>NZ_CP064192.1:0-4800000 GCF_016695385.1 Saccharothrix sp. 6-C
TTGCCATACGTCCTCGGGGTCGACGTGGGCACCACCCGCACCGCCGCCGCCGTGTGCCGGCTGGGCGGGGCCGGTCGCGGCGAGCCCGAGGTGGTCGGCCTCGGCGGTCCGGGTGGCGGGGTGGCGTCGACGCTGCAGCTCATGCCGGACGGCGCGTTCGCGGTCGGCGAGCCGGGCGACCCGCGCTGGACCGCCACCGGTTTCGGCCGCCGGGTCGGCGACTCGACCCCGGTCGTGCTCGGCGCGGACGGCGTGGCCGAGCGGTTCCCGGCGGAGGAGCTGACCGCGCTCATGGTCATGTGGGTGGCCGACCAGGTGGCCGCCCGCGAAGGCGAACGGCCCGCGCACGTCGTGCTCGCGCACCCGGCCGGCTGGGGCGCCCACGCCAAGGGCCTCGCGCACCGGGCGCTGCGGGCGCTCGGCGTGACGGCGTCGCTGGTGCCCGAGCCCGTCGCGGCCGCCGAGAACCACGCCTACTCCCGGTCGCCGGTCGGGGCGCTCGGCGTGTTCAGCCTCGGCAGCCACGGGTTCGCCGCGGCCGCGGTCGGCCGCGGGTTCGAGCTGCTCGGCGCCGTCGAAGGGGTCGACCAGGCCGCCGGCGTCGACTTCGACGACGCGGTGTTCGGGCACGTGCGGACCTCGCTCGGCCGGGCGCTGGCCGAGCTGGACGCCGACGACCCCCGCACCCGCGGCCTGTTCGCCAGGCTGCGCCGCGACTGCGAGGCGGCCAAGCGGGTGCTGTCGGGCACGGTGGAGACGTCGATCCCGGTGCACCTGCCGTCCGGGCCGGTGGACGTGCCGATCACCCGCGCGCAGTTCGAGGACCTGATCCGGCCGGACGTGGAGCAGGCCGTGTCCGCCTTCGCCAGGGTCGCCACCGGCGTGGAGATGACCGTGCTGGTGGGCGGCAGCGCCCGCATCCCGCTGATCGCGGCGTCCGTGCCCGGCCGGGTGGTGCTGGAGGCCGCGCCCGAGACGTCGGTGGTGAAGGGCGCGGCGCTGGCCGCGCGCCGGCTCGTGATCGGGCCCGACGCCGAGCCCGAGCCGACCGACACCTCGGTCATGGTGCGCGACGACGACCCCCTGCTCAGGTTCCCCGTGGGTGGCCTGGAGGCACCGGACGGGGAGTTCACCGCGCCGCCGCCCCGCCCGCCCGTCGACATCACCCCGCTCGACCTGCCGGAACGGCGCACCGTGAAGCGCGTCGTCCGCGGCCTCGTGCCGACCGGTGGGCGCCGCGCCCGTGACAGCGAGGATGGCCGTTGAGCCCCAGCACGACCGCCCGTCCCGTGTTGCCCCCGCAGGTCGAGCGGGTCCTGGCCGCCGTCGGCTCCGGGCCGGTGCTCCGGCTGGGCGTCGTCGCGCCCGGCGGGTACGGCAAGACCACCGTGCTGCGGGAGATCAGCCGGGCCTTCGCGGAGGCCGGCGCGTCGGCCTCGGTCGTGGACGACGCGCACCTGCTGCCCGACGCCGAGCTGCTGGCGCTGCGCGCGCTCGTCGAACGGGGGAACGAGAACGTCGTGGTGGCCTACCGCCCGTGGCCGCGGTCGCGCGCGCTGGCGGCGCTGGCCGAGTCCCTGGGGCGGGCGCGGCCGTCGTTGATGCTGGAGCCGTTCACCCGCGAGCAGGTGCGCGCGGTGCTGCCCGCGTCCGCGCGGGGCCTGGTGGACTTCGTGCACCAGCAGACCGGCGGGGTGCCGCGGTTCGTGCGGCGGCTGGCCGGGCTGGGCACGGCGGAGGTGACGCCCGAGGTGGTGGCGTCCTTCCGGGCCGACCTGGACTGGCTGGACGCCGACGTGCGCAAGTACCTGCTGGCCGCCGAGGCGGGCGCGGCGCTGCGGCTGGACCTGCTCGGCGGGCTGCTCGGGGTCGACGCCGACGCGGTCGGCGACGTGATCGAGGCGGGCCGGGCCACCGGCCTCGTCGCGGCCGACGGGACGCTGCTGCCCGTCGCCCGGCTGGCGGTGGCGACGCTGAGCCGGACCGACCGGCGGATCGCCGTCCGGCAGCGACTGGCCGAGCTGCAGCTCGAGTCCGGCGGTCCGGTGCTCGACCTGGTGCGGCCGCTGGTCGGCGTCGGCGGCGAGGACAACCGGACCGGGATCGCCGGGCCGGGGATGGCGCGGGCGTTCCGGGCGGCGGCCGACGAGGCGCTGGCCGCGGAACCGGCGCTGGCGGCCCGGCTGCTGGCCGCCATCGGCACCGCGGGCGCCGACGTGGCCGTGCGGCGGGCGGTGGCCTCGGCCATGGCGGGTGACCTCGACGCGGCGCTGCGGCTCGCGGACCAGGTGATCTCCGGCGGGGACACCGAGCACCGGGGCGCGGCGGCGGAGGTGGCCGCGATCGCGCTGGCGCACCGGGGACAGCTGGCCCGCAGCACGGAGCTGCACCGCTGGTCGCCGAGCTCGACGTCGTCGGCGTTCGCGGTGATCGGCCAGGTGGGCACGGGCCGGCTGCCGACCGCGCCGCTGCCCGTCGCGCCGCCGACCATGCTCGACGGCGGCGCTTCCCTGATGGCGCAAGGCGTGGTGGAGTCGGTGACGTCGTCCGCGACCACCTCGCTGTCCACTTTGGTGCGTGCGGCGGGACTGCTCGAACCGGCCGGCCGCGCCGTGCTGCTGCCGGACACGCCCGCCGCGCTGGCCGCCCTGGTGGCGTTGCACAGCGGCGAGCCGGGCATCGCGGAATCGGTGCTGGACCGGGCGATGGCGACGTCCTCGGGCGGCGCGCTGATGGTCGTGCGGCACCGGCTGCTGCGGGCGTGGATCGCGATGCAGCGCGGCAACCTCGCGCAGGCCAGGGAAGTGCTGGTGGCGCTGCGGAAGGCGGGCCGGCCGCTGGAACCCCGCGACTGGCTGTTCGCGGTGGCGCTGGAGATCGGCGTCGCGCGGCGCAACAGCGACCTGGCGACGTTGAAGCGGACGTGGGAGCAGGCGTGCGAGGCGGTGCTGAGGCACCCGGTGGACCTGTTCACGTTCCTGCCGCTCGGCGAGTTCGCCACCGCCGCCGCGCGGCTGCGCGACCAGCACCGGCTGGCGCCGCACCTCGCCGCCGCGCGGAACCTGTTGCGGGATTTGGGCGATCCGGGCCTGTGGGCCGTGCCGCTGCACTGGAGCGCGCTGCACGCGGCGATCATCGCCGAGGAGACGTCCGTCGCCGAGGAGCACGCCGCGTCGCTGGCCGCGTGCCGGGACCGCAGCCGCTACGCCGGGATCGTGTCGGCGGCGGCGGAGAGCTGGCTCGACGTGGTGGCGGGCAAGGTGGACGCCGACCAGGTCGAGGAGTCCGCGCGCGGCCTGCAGGCGGTCGGCCAGTGGTGGGACGCGGCCAGGCTCGCCGGCCAGGCCGCGATCCGGACGTCGGACCGCCAGGCGATGGTGCGGCTGCTGGACTGCGCGCGCCTGCTCCAGGGCCGCACGGCCGCGACCACGCGCAAGCAGCCCGAGCCGGCGGCGGAGGCGGTCGACGCGGGCAAGCTCAGCGACCGCGAGCGCGAGGTGGCCGAGCTGGTGGTCAACGGGCTGACCTACAAGCAGGTCGGCGACCGGCTGTTCATCTCGGCGAAGACGGTCGAGCACCACGTGGCCCGCATCCGGCAGCGGCTGGGCTGCACGAGCCGGGCCGAGCTGCTGGACCAGCTGCGCCAGATCGTCGGCTGACAACCCGTCCTACCTGTGGTTTCCCTCGCCGGCGCACGGTCTTGCTCAGTTGTGCTAAATTTTGCTCATGCGAGCAAAGTCCGTGACCGAGCAGGCACGGCGGGCGCAGATCGTCGCCGCGGCGATCGAGGTGCTGGCCGAGCTCGGGTACGGGGCGACCTCGTTCCGGCAGATCGCCACCCGCGCCGGGCTGAGCAGCACCGGCCTGATCTCGTACCACTTCAAGGGCAAGCAGGAGCTGGTGGACGAGGTCTACGCCGAGGTCAGGCGGAGGTTCACCGCGTTCGTGCTGGAGCGGATGGACCACAGCGCCACCGCCGCCGGCGAGCTGCGGGCGTTCCTGGGCGCCAACCTGCGGTTCATGCGCGCCCACCGGGCGCACATGGTGGCGTTGACGCAGGTCCGCCCGCACGTGTCCACAGCCGACACCGGGGACGACGACCACCGCAAGATGGCCGACCTGCTCCGCGAGGGGCAGCGGCGCGGCGAGTTCCGCGGGTTCGACGCGGACACCGTGGCGATCTTCGTCCTGGCCCTGCGCAACGGGGTGCTGGCCAGGGCGGCCGACCACCCGGAGGTCGACCTCGACCTCTGCGAACGCGAGCTCGTCACCGCGGTGGAGCTCGTCACCACGAGGGGGTGAACCCATGCGTCGGGGGACGTGGGCACTGGTCACGGCGGCAACCGCCCTGATCGTGACGGCATGCGGGGGGAACGACATGGCACGACGCGACACCGTGCGGGTGGAGAACGGCGAGGTGCGCGGCGTCGCGCACGCCGACCACACCGTCTTCCAAGGCATCCCGTACGCGGCGCCGCCGAAGGACGCGCTGCGTTGGCAGTCGCCGCACCCGGCGGCGGACTGGACCGGGACCAGGGACGCGACCAGGCCGGGCAACCCGTGCCCGCAGGTCGGCTCGTCCTACTCGGACACCCAGGCGACCGACGAGGACTGCCTGTTCCTCAACGTCACCACGCCGGCCACCACGGGCCGCCGGCCGGTGATGGTCTGGGTGCACGGCGACGGCGCGATCGGCGCGGGCCACCACTTCGACGCCGGCGCGTTGGCCACCAAGGGCGACGTGGTCGTCGTGACGTTCAACTACCGCCTCGGCGTGTTCGGCGGCTTCGGCCTGCCGGGGCTGGCCGGCTCGGGCACGTTCGGCCTGCAGGACCAGCGCGCCGTGCTGGAGTGGGTGCGGCGCAACGTCGCGAGCTTCGGCGGCGACCCGGGCAACGTCACGCTGTTCGGCGTCTCCTACGGCGCGTCGGCCACCGCGGCGCACCTGATCTCGCCGCGGTCACGCGGCCTGTTCCACAAGGCGATCATGCACAGCGGCTTCGCGCTGGTCGACCTGCCGGCCGAGGCGTGGTACCCGGGCCTGGGCGCGCTGCCGTGGCTCGCCTGGCGGGACACGGCCGAGATCGAGGGCGTCGGCCAGGAGGTCGCCGCCGAGCTCGGCTGCGCGGACGTCGGGTGCCTGCGCGGCCTGCCCGCGCAGGAGCTGCTGGAGCACCCCCGGGTGATGAACATCTTCCAGCCCTTCGGCTTCGGCAACGCGGACCTGCCGGAGCTGCCGGCCGAGGCGTTCCCGGCCGGCCGGGTCGCGGAGGTGCCCGTGCTGGCCGGCAACACGCGGCACGAGCACCGGGGGATCGTGGACGTCTTCCGCGGTCCCGTCACCGCCGAGGACTACCCGCGCCTGCTCGCGGCGGCGTTCGGCGACCGCGCGGCCGAGGTCGGGCGGGAGTACCCGCTGAGCGCGTTCGAGAGCCCGAGCCGGGCGTGGGCGGCGGTGCTGACCGACCGGGTGTGGGCCCGGCCGACGTTGCGGCAGCACGAGCTGCTGTCCGCGCACACGCCGACGTTCGCGTTCGAGTTCGCCGACCCGGCGGCCTCCGAGCACGGCGCGAGCCACAGCACCGACATCGGCTACCTGTTCCCGGACGGGGAGCCGACCGGCGGGCAGCGCGAGCTGTCGGACGCGATGATCCGCTACTGGACCGACTTCGCCCGCACCGGCGACCCGAACGGCGACGGCGCGAACGGCCTGCCGCACTGGCCCGCGTTCACCTCGGGGCGGCACGTGCAGTCGCTCGCGCCGGGCGCGATCAGGGGCGTGGACTACCGGGCGGAGCACCGGCTGGACTTCTGGGGGAACGAGTAGGGGGACACCGGACCGGGGGCCGTCAGGAGGGGCGGCGGCCCCCGGTCCGGGGTGGCCGGAGCCGGTCAGTCACGCCTGCCCGCGTGCAGCAGGATGAGGCCGAGCGCGGCGACCACGAAGTTCTGGAACGCGGCCGACAACCCGTTCCAGTCCTTCGACTGCCACATGAGGAACCACTCGCCGCCGATCGCGATGAAACCGCCGCCGAACAGCAGCGCCTGCATCACCCAGCCCGCGGACGACAGCCGGCGCGCCACCTCCTCGCGGCGGCGCAGCCAGGCGACCAGGCCGGCCAGCAGCACCAGCGCGGTGACCGCCTCCCAGATGATGATCAGCACGTAGGCCGCGGTCACCACGGCCGGACTCGTGATCGCGCGCCACGACGTGTTGGGCGAGCCGAACGTGGTGTCCATCGCGAACACGTGCTGGACGAACGCGTGGTTGGTCTCGTAGTCGGTGATGTTCCCGAACGCGACGAGAGCCATGTAGAGCGCGGTGATGCCGGTCAGCGCCGTGACCGCCGCCTTCAGGCTCCCCACCCTGGCAAGTAAACGCATGATCTGTAGAACGTAGTCACGATCGACCGGAAGTCCATGAGCGGTTTTCACCTCCACCGGCCCGCGCCCGGCCCGGACCGGCTCCGACGTCACCTCGAACCGCAGGTCGGCGGGGGTGGTCGGGCACGGGGTGGCGCGCCACCCGGCCGGTCGCACCCGGATGCGGTCTGGACCACTCGGAGGTTCGGGGGTGGTCGGGCGGGGGTCGAGGGCCGGGCGGGGGTCAGGGGCAGGGCGGCTCGTAGTCCAGCTGCTGCAGGTGCTCGTCCCACCGCTCCATGGGCAGCACGCCCTTGGTCCTGAGGCAGATCCGCCCGATCACGTGCTGCAGGTCGAGGTCCCACACCCGGACCGTGCTGTCGGAGCTGGTGGACGCCAGCCGGCGGCCGTCCGGGCTGAACGCGACCTCGCGCAACCCGCCGTCGTGCCCGGTCAGCACCTGCGAGGCGGGGGTGGGGCGCTGGAGGTCGTGCACGTCCCACAGCCGGATCGTGCGGTCCTCGCTGCCGCTGGCCAGCGTCCGCCCGTCCGGGCTGAACGCCACCGTCACCGCCGCCTCCACGTGACCGGTCAGCGGCACGCCGATCGGCTTGGCCCGGTTCGGCACGGTCAGGTCCCACAGCCGGATCGTCCGGTCGTCGCCCGCGGTGGCCAGGGTCCGGCCGTCGGGGCTGATGTCACCCGCGCGCACCGCGCTGTCGTGCCCGGTCAGCGGCAGGCCGATCGGCTGGGCGGCGGCCGGGTCGGTCACGTTCCACAGCCGCACGGTCTTGTCCGCGCTGGCCGTGACCAGCGTCCTCCCGTCCGGGGTGAACCCGACGTAGTGCACGTACGCGGTGTGGCCGACGAGCGGCAGGCCCAGCGGCTTCGGCCGCTCGCGGTCGCGGATGTCCCACAGCTGCACGGAGTTGTCGTCGAAACCGGTGACCAGGACCTCGCCGTCGGCCCGGAACGCCACCGGCGAGCTGTAGCGGGTGCCCACCTCGATCGGCTCGCCGAGCGGCCGGGGTTCGTGCGGGTCGGCGAGGTCCCACAGCCGCACCGTCTTGTCGCTCACGCTGGCCAGCGTGCGGCCGTCGCCGCTCAACGCCAGCGACCACACCCCCGAGCCGTGCGAGAGCACGGCGGTCGACTTCGGCGCGTCCGGGCCGCCGATGTCCCACACCCGGATCGTCTCGTCCTCGGCCGCCGACACCAGGTGGTGGTCGTCCGGGGTGAAGCGGGGGCCGATGGTGCGCGCCGAGTGCCCGACGAGCACGCCGGGCGGCAGGTCCCACAGCCGCACCGCGGAGTCCTGGCTGCCGGTGGCCAGGGTGCGGCCGTCCGGGCTGAACGACACCGCGTACACGATGCCGTTGCGGCCCGTCAGCGGCCGGCCGAGGGCGATGGGGTGCGCCGGGTCGGTGATGTTCCACAGCCGGGTGGTGCCGTCGGCGCCGGCCGCCGCGAGGACCCGGCCGCTCGGGCTGAACGCCACCGACCACACGCCCTCGGCGTGATCGGTCAGCGGCCGGCCGACCGGTCGCGGCGCCGCCGGGTCCGCCAGGTCGAACAGCCGGACGCTGTGGTCCTCGCTGCCGCCCGCCAGCAGGCGGCTGCCCGGGCTGAACGCCAGCGAGTGCACGGTGTTCTCGAACCCGGTGATCGGCTCGCCCACCTGCTTCGGCCCGGCGGGGTCGCGCACGTCGAACACCACCACGGTCCGGTCGTCGCCCCCGGTGGCCAGCAGCGCGCCGTCCGAGCTGACCGCGATCGAGCGCACCTGCCCGGTGTGCCCGCCGAGCGGCTCGCCCAGCCGCCGGGGCCCGGCCGGGTCCGTCACGTCCCACAGCCGCGCCGTGTGGTCGCCGTTGGCGGTGACCAGCGTCCGGGAGTCCGGCGTGAACGCCAGCAGGTAGACGGTGCCGTTCTCGCCGCGCAACGGCTCGCCGAGCGAGCGCGGGCGTTCCGGGTCGGTGACGTCCCACAGCCGCACGGTGGCGTCGTCGCCCGCGGTGGCCAGCGTCCGGCCGTCGGGGCTGAACACCGCCGAGGTGACCCAGCTGCGGTGCCCGGGCAGCGGCGAGCCGAGCTGCTTGGGGTGGTCCCGGTCGCGCAGGTCCCACAGCCGCACGGTCTGGTCGAAGCTCGCGCTGGCCAGGAACCTGCTGTCGGGGGAGTACGACGTGAGGTAGACGGGACCGGTGTGCCCGACCAGCGGCACCGCCAGCGGCGTGGCCTGCGTGGCCAGCAGCCGGGTCCGCACCTCCCGGTCGTCGGGCCGCATCCGGTGCGCGACCAGGGCCAGCTGCGCCGACATCGACGGGTCGGACTCCTGCAACCGGTCCGCCTCGGCCACCACCTGCCGGAACACCGCGTCGTCGCGCTGCCGCACGGCCAGCACGGCGGCGGTCGCGGCGATGAGCGCCAGCACGACCACGCACGCCACCGCCGCCCGCCTGCCCCACGCCGCGCGCCTGCGGTACTGCGTGGACACCGCGAGGAAGTCCTGGGCGGTGCCGGTCAGCCCTTCCGGGCCCGCCGCGTCCGCCCAGTGCCGCGCGGTCTCCAACCGCGCGCCCCGGTAGAGCAGCGACGAGTCGCGGTCCTGGCCCGCCCACGTCGCCGCGTCCTCCTCCAGCCGCTGCCGCAGCAGCTGGCCCTCCCGGTCCTGGTCGATCCAGCTGCGCAGCCGCGGCCACGCCTGCAGCAGCGCCTCGTGCGTGATCTCCACCGAGCCCGCGTCGAGGGTGACCAGCCGGGCCCGCGCCAGCACCTCCAGCGCCTCCTCGCCCGCGGCCCGGTTCGAGGCCTGGTCGACCAGCTCGTGCCGGGTGGAGCGGCGGCGGGTGTCCTGGGTGTCCTCGCCGACGCGCACCAACCGCAGCAGCAACGGCCGCGCGGCCTGCTGCGCCTCCGGCGCGAGGTCGGCCCACGCCCGTTCCGCGGTCGCCGCGACCGCGCCCTGGATGCCGCCCGCCGAGCGGTAGCCCGCGATGGTCAGCTTGCCCGCGGCCCGGCGCTGCCAGGTGGCCAGCAGGGCGTGCGACAGCAGCGGCAACGCGCCCGCGTCGTACGCGCCCTGACCCGCCCGCGCCTGCACCCGCCCGCTGCGCACGCCCAGGTCGCGCAGCATCAGCTCGATCAGCCCCGGCTCCAGCTGCAGGCCCGCCGCCTTCGCGGGCCGCGACACCGCCTCCCGCAGCTCCGCCGACGTCATCGGGCCGAGCACCATCTGCCGGTCCTGCAACGCGTCGGCCAGCTCCGGGAACGCCAGGCAGCGGCCGTAGAAGTCGGCCCGCACGCCGACCAGCACCAGCGCGGGCGGCGTGCCGCCGGGCACCGCGGGCGTGCAGGCCACGTTCAGCGCCTGCACGAACACCTGCACCCGGTTCTCGTCCGAGGACAGCGTGAACGCCTCCTCGAACTGGTCGACCACGACCACCACCCGGTCGCCGCCGTGCCGCGCCGCGTACGCCGCGAACGCCGCCCGGATCTGCCCGGCGAACCGCGGCACACCCATCAGCGCCTGCCCGAGGAACGTGTCCGGGCCGTGCCCGGAGGCCACCGGGTCCTGGTCCATCCCGTCCAGGGAAAGCGCCATGTCCATGATGTCGGCCAATTCCGGGACTTGCCGGACCAATTCCTTCACCGGGTCCGCACCGGGCGTGACGACAACCGCCGGCCACTCCGTCGAACCGGTGATCCCCAATGCCCCGTCACGAATGGAAGGAATGACCCCGGCCCGCACCAGAGATGATTTACCGGCACCCGAGGCGCCGACCAGCATCACGATTCCGCCGGTATCCGCAGCGGTGCCGAGCCGGGCCACCAGAGCGGCCGTGCTGCGTTCCCGGCCGAAGAACCAACCGGAATCCTCGGGTTGGAACGCGGCCAATCCCCGATAAGGGCACACGCCGATTTCGCCGGAGCTCGGCGGGTCCTCGTCGTCGGCCGCCGAGACCGGGCTGGCCAGCGCCTCCTCCCACAGCGCACGCCACGCGTCCAGGTCGTACAGCCCGGCCACCGGCGGCTGCGGCCGCGACTTCCTGGCCTCACCGATCAAAATTTCAAGTACTACCGAGAGTGCCGAGAACCGGGCGGGCACGTTGCGGCCCCGACGCCAGTCGCTGACCCGTTGCGCGGTCGCCCGGACCGGTCGCCCGCGCTCGTCGAGGCGCCTCGCGCGGCCGACCGACTCGGTCACCTTCTTCAGAGGCGGATCGCCCGCCTCCGCGTAGAGCAGGGCGAAGCGCTCCGCGAACACGGCACGGGGACCTGACCCCTGACCGGAAC
This sequence comes from Saccharothrix sp. 6-C, assembly GCF_016695385.1. Taxonomy (NCBI): domain Bacteria; kingdom Bacillati; phylum Actinomycetota; class Actinomycetes; order Pseudonocardiales; family Pseudonocardiaceae; genus Saccharothrix; species Saccharothrix sp. 6-C. The sequence goes on from NZ_CP064192.1 coordinate 10,660, forward strand.
CAGCCATCCGCGGCGTGCCTCCTAGAGGTCCGGCGTCCGGACCGGAAAACCGGGTGTGAGCGCGTGAACTGGTCGTTTGTCGACCGGTGGTGACCTTCTCCGTCCACCCTAACGACTTGCGCTGACAAGCTGACCGGGACGTTCCGGTGACGTCGACAAGTTGTGCGAAGGGACCGGTCAAAGTGGTTTCGCAGGCAACTACCGCGAGTGGCAGCTCGTTCTTCGCTGAGGGGTCCTGGGGGTCTTCTCAGCGATGGGCACCGAACCGACCAGGTCGGTGGAACGGTGCGGCGACCTGCCATGCAGACCGGAGTTGACCCGGTGCGGACCACCCGTCCACCGGTCACGGCCCGTGAGGACCGGGGCATCCCCGGTGAAGCACGGGTCTGCCCGATCCTGAGGACGGTGCTCGACGCGCACGGTCGCGACCGGGCCGAGGTGGGACTGGACCTCCTGGCCCGGCTCGCCGCCCCGGCGCACAACTAGTCGGTGTCCGGCCGCAGGGCGCCGTCGCCCTCCGGGAGCGCCGCACAGCGCGGTGCGGCGCGACCGGTCCGACGACGTTTTCCGCCATGTCGCATTTCCGCCGGCCACGGGCCCCCGCGTTGACCGATGCTGGTGTCGTGCACGAAGACGCGGAACGGTGTGCCCGAGCCGTGCGGTCGAAAGACGCCCGGTTCGACGGGTGGTTCTTCACCGCGGTCCTGACCACCCGGATCTATTGTCGACCGAGTTGTCCGGTGGCGCCGCCCAAGGTCGGGAACATGCGGTTCTACCCGAGTGCGGCGGCGGCGCAACAAGCGGGATTCCGGGCGTGCAAGAGGTGCCGGCCCGACGCGTCGCCCGGATCGCCGCTGTGGAACCACCGCGCCGACTCGGTGGCGAAGGCGATGCGGCTGATCGCCGACGGCGTGGTGGACCGGGACGGCGTGCCCGGCCTCGCCGTCCGCCTCGGCTACAGCGTGCGGCAGGTCGAACGGCTGCTGCTGGCCGAACTGGGCGCGGGACCGCTGGCGTTGGCCAGGGCGCAACGCGCGCAGACCGCCCGGCTGCTCATCGAGACGACCGCGCTGCCCATGGCGGAGGTCGCGCTCGCGGCCGGGTTCGCCAGCGTCCGGGCGTTCAACGAGACGGTGCGCGAGGTGTTCGCGCTGTCGCCGACCGACCTGCGCCTGCGCCGCCGTCCCGCGCCGAACACACCGGGCGTGCTGTCGCTGCGGCTGCCGTTCCGCGCGCCGCTGCGACCGGACAACCTGTTCGGCCACCTCGCCGCGACCGGCGTGCCGGGGGTGGAGGAATGGCGTGACGGCGCCTACCGGCGGACGCTGCGGCTGCCCCGCGGGCACGGCGTGGTGTCGTTGACGCCGCAGGACGACCACGTGGCGTGCGGGCTGGCGTTGAGCGACCTGCGCGACCTGTCGATCGCCATCGCCCGCTGCCGCCGGCTGCTCGACCTCGACGCCGACCCGGTCGCGGTGGACGAGCAGCTGCGCGCCGACCCGCTGCTCGCGCCCCTGGTCGACGCGGCCCCGGGACGACGCGTGCCGGGCACCGTGGACGCCGCCGAGTTCGCGGTGCGGGCCGTGCTCGGGCAGCAGGTGTCCACGGCCGCCGCACGCACGCACGCCGGTCGGCTGGTGCGCGCGGCGGGCGAGCCGATCGCGGACGGCGGGCTGACCCACCTGTTCCCGACGCCGTCGGCGCTGGCGGCGCTGGACCCCGCCGCGCTGGCCATGCCGCAGGCCCGCAAGACCGCGTTCCGCGCGTTGGTGGAGGCGTTGGCCGACGGCTCGCTCGACCTCGGCGTCGGCGCGGACTGGGACAAGGCGCGGGCCGACCTGCTGGCGCTGCCCGGGTTCGGGCCGTGGACGGTCGAGGTGATCGCCATGCGGGCCCTCGGCGACCCGGACGCGTTCATCCCGACGGACCTGGGCGTCCGCGCCGCCGCCCGGGCCCTCGGCCTGCCCGGCACACCCGCCGCCCTCGTGCGGCGAGCCCGGGCGTGGCGCCCCTGGCGCGCCTACGCCGTCCAGCACCTCTGGGCCACCGGTGACCACGCGGTCAACCGGCTGCCCGCCTGAAAGGACCCCGCCCGATGAGCCACACCACCGTCGACAGCCCCGTCGGACCGCTCACGCTGGTCGCGCACGACGGCGTGCTGTCCGGGCTGTACATGACCGACCAGCGGCACCGGCCGGCGGACGACGCGTTCGGTCCCGAGGACGCTTCCCCGTTCGGCGACGTGATCGTGCAGCTGGCCGAGTACTTCGACGGCGCGCGCACCGCGTTCGACCTGCCGCTGGACCTGATCGGGACGCCGTTCCAGCGGACCGTGTGGCGGGCGCTGGTCGAGATCCCGTACGGCGAGACCGTGACGTACGGGGAGCTGGCGCAGCGGCTGGGCCGGCCGTCGGCCGCGCGGGCGGTCGGCCTGGCCAACGGCCGCAACCCGATCGGCATCGTCGTGCCGTGCCACCGCGTCGTGGGCGCGAACGGCGACCTGACCGGCTACGGCGGCGGCCTGCCGCGCAAGCGCCACCTCCTCACCCACGAACTCGCCAACCCGCGTGTCCTACGTTCCGAACGCGCGTGTCCTACGTTCCGGGACCCCGAGTTGAACGCTCAGCACAACCTGTTCCTGTTCTGAGCGTTCAACTCGGGTGTTCTGAACGTAGGACACGCGTGACGCGAACGTAGGACACGCGCGAGTGGTTGGATTGTCGAGCCGACAAGGTTTTTTGTCTTGACAGGGGAAGTTGTCGGTGGGAGGGTTCTCCCATGCTTGACGTGGCAGTGATCGAGGACCCGGCGACGGCCGAGGTCTCGTTGGACCCGGTGCGGGCGAGGTTGTTGGCCGAGCTGGCCGAGCCGAACTCGGCGACCACGCTGGCGGCCAAGGTCGGCCTGCCCCGGCAGAAGGTCAACTACCACCTGCGCACCCTGGAGCAGCACGGGCTGGTGGAGCTGGCCGAGGAACGCCGCAAGGGCAACATGACCGAACGGGTCATGCGCGCCACCGCCGCGTCCTACGTCATCTCGCCCACGGCGCTCGCCGCCGTCCAACCCGACCCGGAACGCGCGCCCGACCGCCTGTCGGCCCGCTGGCTCCTGGCCGTCGCCGCACGGCTGGTCCGCGACGTCGGCAACCTGCTCACCGGCGCGGCCAAGGCGGACAAGAAGGTCGCGACCTTCGCGCTGGACGGCGAGATCCGCTTCGCCACCGCCGCCGACCGCGCGGCGTTCGCCGAGGAGCTGGCCTCCGCCGTCACGGCCCTGGTCGCCCAGTACCACGACGAAGCGGCGCCCGGCGGACGCGCGCACCGCGTCGTCGTCGCCGTCCACCCCAGCATCCCGAAGGAATGACGATGGGTCACGCGTTCGAAGGCGTCAACGAGGTCGAGCTGGCCGGGGTGACGCCGGAGCAGGTCTGGGAGGCCATCGCCACCGGCCCCGGCCTGGACTCCTGGTTCATGGGCGCCAACGAGGTCGACCCCGGCGCCGCGGTCCGGCAGGTCTGCTTCGGCGGCTACGAGCCGACCCACCGGATCACCGCCTGGGAACCGGGCAGGCACCTGGCCTACGGCGGCGACAAGGCGCCCGACGGCCGGTTCGTGGCCTACGAGTTCCTGGTCGAGGCCCGCGACCAGGGCAGCACGGTCCTGCGCATGGTCGCCTCCGGTTTCCTGCCCGGCGACGACTGGGAGGACGAGTTCGAGGCCATGACGGCGGGCGGCGAGATGTTCTGGCAGACCCTCGTCACCTACCTGCGCCACTTCGCCGGCCGCGCCGCCCGGCCCCTCACGGTCGTCGGGCCGCCCATCGCCGACTGGCCCGCCGTGTGGGTGGCCCTGGGGCGCGAGCTCGGCCTCGACGGCGCGCCGAGGACCGGTGACCGCGTCGACCTGGACGGCGGCGTCGTCTACTTCGCCAACGCCCAGACCGTCGGCATCCGCACGGAGCACGCGATGTACCGCTTCTTCCAAGGACTTCCCGGCGCGCTGATCGCCATGCACCACGTGTTCGCCGACGACCACCGCGACGAGCGGACCTGGTCGGTCTGGATGGGGGACCTGGCGTGACGACCCCGCGGCACGGGGTCGCCCGCGCCGACACCACCGGGCCGCCGACGAGCGCGTCGGGCACGGTCCCGCTGGGCGGCGCTGTCGCCGGGTGGGCGTCCGCCGTCGCGGCGAAGCCGCGCTCCGAGATCCGAGAGAACGGGCACATCATGGGACAGGTCGTTTCCGAGGACGGCACCGCGATCGCCTACACGCGCATCGGGTCCGGACCGGCGTTGATCATCGTGGACGGCGCGCTGTGCCACCGGGCCTTCGGTCCCGCGACGGCGCTGGCCGAGGCGCTGGCCGGGCACTTCACCGTCTACACCTACGACCGGCGCGGCCGGGGCGGGAGCGGCGGCGGCGCCGCGCCGCCCGACGTCGAGCGCGAGGTCGAGGACATCGCCGCGCTGATCGAGGAGGCGGGCGGGTCGGCGCGCCTGTTCGGCATGTCCTCGGGCGGCACGCTGGTCGCCGAGGCCGCGCACCGGGGCGTCGCCGCCGAGCGGATCGCGATCTACGAGTCGCCGATGATCGTGGACGGCACGCGCGCGCCGATGGACGGGGACCTGCCGGCCCGCGTGGCACGGGCGCTCGCGGAGGGGCGCCGCGGTGACGCGGTCAAGCTGTTCATGCGGTACGTCGGCACCCCGGGCTTCTTCGTCGCCGTGCTCCAGGTCCTGCCGCCGTGGCGGAAGCTCAAGAGCGTCGCGCACACGTTGCCGAACGACTTCGCGCTGGTCGGCGAGTTCCAGCGGGGCACGCCGCCGCCCGCCGACCGGTGGTCCGGCGCGAAGGCGCCCGCCCTGGTGATCGCCGGCGGGAAGAGCCCGGAGTACCTGCGCAACGCGCAGCGGCACCTGGCGTCGGCCCTGCCGCACGGCGAGCTGACCGTCCTGCCCGGGCAGACCCACATGGTCAAGCCCAAGGCGACGGTCCCGGTCCTGGTGGACTTCTTCACCCGCTGAGGACGCGCGAAACCTGGTGGTGGGCGGGGGTTTCCCCCGTCCACCACCGTCGCGCGCGACGGCTTCAGGGCTTGCGCGCCACCGCGCCCGCGATGCAGTAGCTCACCGAGTCGAGCTCCTTGAGCCGCGGGCCGTCCGGCCACCAGTCCGCGCAGATGACCAGCCCCGGCTCGACCAGCTCCAGACCGTGGAACAGCTCGTGCATCTCGCGCCTGGTGATGAACCGGCCGCTGCCCATCGGCGAGTGCAGGAACGTCTCCTCCATGCGCCGCGCGATGGCGGAGTGCTCCTCGGTCTCCGGGTCGAGGAAGTGCGAGATCGCCACGTACGAGCCGGACGGCAGGGCCTCGATGTACTCGGCCATGATCTCGGCCGACGAGGGCGAGTCGCCGTTGTAGTGGTGCAGCGTGCCCATCTGGAACAGCGCCACCGGCTCGGTGAAGTCGATGTGCTTGCGCACGACCTCGTCGTTGAGGATGTCGCGCGGCTTGAAGATGTCGGCGGCGGAGAAGTGCGTCTGGTCGTTCTCCTCCAGCAGCGCGCGGCCGTGGGCCAGCACCACCGGGTCGTTGTCGACGTAGACGACTCGGGCATCCGGGTTGATCCGCTGGGCCACTTGGTGGGTGTTCTCCGCGGTGGGCAACCCGGACCCGCAGTCGAGGAACTGGGTGATGCCCGTCTGGCTCGCGACGAACCGGGTGGCGCGGATCAGGAAGCCGCGGTTGTCCACCGCGAGGGTGGCCGCCTCGGGCGCGATCTGCTGCACGCGACGCAGCACCTCGCGGTCGATCTCGTAGTTGTCCTTGCCGTTGAGGAACGCGTCGTAGACCCTGGCGATGCTGGCCTTGGTGGTGTCGATGTAGACGGGGGCGGCGGCGTCCGAGGACGATCCCGGCATTTGTGTGACCTCGCATTACGGGGATGGGAGTGATGTTGTGTGCACCGCGTCACAGTCCGGTCAGCGTAAGGGTATGGGCCCAACGCGTGAGTGAGCCTCGTGCATCTGACCGGGCAAGATCATGGGTGTACGTTCAGTGACGATGCGAGTCGGCCCTCCTCGGGCGCAACCGCTGTTCGGGTGGGACGGTCACGACGGGCGGGAGGAACGGCGATGGCGACTGGCGAGTCCACGCCGGAGCGGGAGAGCGGGCCGACCGCGCTGCGCATCGTGCTCGGCGCCCAGCTGCGCCGGCTGCGCGAAGCCGCGGAGATCAGCCGGGCGGACGCGGGCTACGCCATCCGCGGCTCCGAGTCGAAGATCAGCCGGATGGAGCTCGGGCGCGTCGGCCTGAAGGAACGCGACGTGAACGACCTGCTGACCATGTACGGGGTGAACGACCCGGACGAGCGAACGAAGTTCCTCGACATGGTCCGCCGGTCCAACTCCCCGGGCTGGTGGCACCGCTTCACCGACCTGATGCCCGACTGGTTCCACGACTACGTGGGCCTGGAGGAGGCGGCGGCGCGCATCCTGATCTACGAGACCCAGTTCGTGCCCGGCCTGCTGCAGACCGAGGCTTACGCGACGGCCATCGCGAGCCACGGCAGACCGGAGCTGGTGACGCCGGAGGTGCGGCGGCGGGTGTCGCTGCGGATGCAGCGGCAGCGCATCCTGGCCCGGCCGGGCGCCCCGAGGGTGTGGGCCGTGGTCGACGAGTCGGTGCTCTACCGGGCGATCGGCGGGCGCGAGGTCCTGATCAACCAGCTCGACCACTTGCTCAGCGTGACCAAGGACGGGCCGGTCACCCTGCAGATCGTGCCGTTCCCGTGGGCCGGTTACGCGGCGAAGGGCCCCTTCGCGATGCTCCGGTTCGGCGAGCCCGACCTGCCGGACATCGTGTACCTCGAACACCTCGCCGGTGCCCTCTACCTGGACAAACTCGAAGAGCTGGAGATCTACAGCCGGGTCTTCGACCGGCTCACGGTGGACGCCGAGACACCGGACCGGAGCCGGCAGATGCTCGCAAAACGGCGGGCTGAGCTGTAGCTGTCGTCCGACCGGGTGGGATTCACGCTCCGCATCTGCACGTGCATTTACCCGTGCACCGGCCGGTGCTACCGTCCGTGCACAACCGGATGCACGTGCAGATGCATCTCTGGCTTGGAAGGTGAGTCGATGGCCACCATGGTTCACAACGGCATGTCCGCGGCCGACCTGACCGGGGTCACGTGGACCAAGAGCTCCTACAGCGACGCGATCGGCAACTGCGTGGAGTTCGCGGTGACCGACGGCGGCGAGATCGCGATGCGCAACTCCCGGTTCCCCGAAGGCCCCGCCCTCGTCTACACGCGAGCGGAGATGGCCGCCTTCCTGGCCGGGGCCCGGGACGGGGAGTTCGATGACCTCGTCGACTGACCTCCCCTCGCGGACGACGTTCCAGCTCCGCGAGTTGATCGCCCGCGGGTTCCAGTTCCTCCACCCGCGCGACGCCCGGGGAGAGCTGGCGGCGGTGGTGGGCGTGCGCGCGCACGACGCGGTGATCGACGTGGTGCGCCTGCACAACGAGGACGACGCGGTGGCGATGCGGATGCCCGCCGACGAGGTGAACGTCCTGTCGCCCAGCCGCTTCTCGTGGCGCCGTCGCGGCCCCGCCACGCACGTGCTCGAAGAACTGCTCGACCTGCCCGACGAGGACGAGCTGACCGCGTGAAGACTTCCCGTCCACATCCGCGGTGGTGGACGGGACGAGAGGGGAGAGCCCTCTCACCGGCGAACCTGACCTGGAGACGCAGCGGGAGTCGACTCCGCGCCGGAAAGAGGCGTCGACACCACGCTCGGAGCGCAACTCCGTGTTCGTCGCGTTCGGTGCGGAGGCCGAGGTCGGCTTCGGCCTCCGCACTGGCCACCGCACCCGGTGCGGCGGCAGGTCGGGGGTGGCGGCAGGTCAGGGGCGGCGCAGACCGCTCAGCACCACGTCCAGGCCGCGCCGGAACTCGATCTCCGGCGGGATCGTCCGCGCGGTGGCGGCGGTGTCGGCCAGCAGCGGGAAGTGCTCGCCCATCGCGGCCAACGCCTCGGTGCCCATGCCCGACAGCGGGCTGCGGTGTTCGGTCTCGGTCGCGCCGATGAGGTAGCTCAGCAGCGCGCGCAAGGCGAAGACCCGCTGCTCCCCGGTGAACCCGGCCCGGGTCAGCACCTCCAGCACGGCTTCCGCCCAGCGCAACAGGCTCGGGCAGCGGTGCCGGTGCGCCATGGTGAGCGGCACCGCGTTGGGGTGCGCGGCGATCGCGACCCGGACCCGTTCGACCAGGACGGCGATCTGCTTGTCCCACAGCGCCTTCGGCGGCACGGTGTCCACTCCGGACACGACCTGCTCGACCGCGAGGGCTTCCAGCTCGTCCCGGTCGGTGACGTACCGGTACAGCGACATCGTGCCCATGCCCAGCTCGGCGGCCACGGCGCGCATCGACAGCGCCGCCAGCCCGTCCCGGTCGAGGACGGCGAGCGTGGCGGCGGCGAGCGCGGAGCTGGTCAGCGACTTCGGACGTGGCATGGCCTTGACAGCGTACAAGTTACGCGCATAACTTGGGTAAGCGTACAGCGCACGCTTACGTTGAGGGGGATGCCGTGAAGGTCAGCGCACGTGAGTGGGAAGCCGTGCTCGGTGGCACGGTGCGGGTGCCCGACCCGCACACCCTGGTCCACCTGCAGTTCCGCCGCTTCGCCGGCTGCCCGGTGTGCAACCTGCACCTGCGGTCCGTGGTGCGGCGGCACGACGAGATCACCGCGCGCGGCGTCACCGAGGTCGTGGTCTTCCACTCCTCGGCGGCCGAGTTGCGCCCGCACGCCGTCGACCTGCCGTTCGCGGTGGTCGGCGACCCGGAGAAGCGGCTGTACGTGGAGTTCGGCGTCGAGTCCGCGCCGCGCTCGGTGCTCGACCCGCGCGCGTGGGGCGCGATGGTGCGCGGCGTGGTGCGCGACCTCGGCCCGGTGCTGCGCGTCCGGCGCCCGCTGCCCAAGCCGGAAGGCGGGCGGCTCGGCCTGCCCGCCGACTTCCTCATCGCGCCGGACGGCACGGTGGTCGCGGAGAAGCGTGGACAACACGCCTACGACCAGTGGTCGGTGGACGAACTGCTCGCCCATGCACAGGTTCTGGCCAGCAAGGACTGAGTTGTCCACAGGGTTGTCCCCAGCTGTGGACGGCTCGAACAGGCGTTCGACAACGTGCAGTGCACGGAGTGCGCGGCAAGACCCCGCCCCTGGCGAGGCGGGGTCTTGCGGTGCGCAGGTCGGTCAGCCGACCGGCGGGGACATCACGAACCAGTTGAAGCCCTCCACCATCTGACGGGTCTTGGTGCTGACGTAGCGCGGGCCGGTCAGCTCCCACCGCACCACGTTCCGGTAGGTGCCGGGCAGCAGGCTCTCGTCGGCCGGCGTGTTCGCGTCGTCCTTGGCCGCGATGTGCTCCACGATCGTCTTGCGCTCCAGCGTCACGTCGAGCGACTCGTAGGCGGACTGGGTGTAGAGGTAGTCGTCCTGGCCGTGGTCCAGGGCGCGGCCCGGGTCGGCCAGCTTGAGCTGCACGGTGTTCCCGTCGAACGAGCCCTTCGCCGACACGACGGTGACGATGTGCCCGCCGGTGCGCTCCAGGCTCCCGGCGCGGGGGCCGGGGGCGTAGCGGCCGTAGACCAGCTGCACCGGGCCCTGGTTGAGCCGCTTGGCCAGCGTGCCCGACCAGTCGTCGGTGGTGTGCGTGCTCGCCCAGTCCGTCGCGGTGGCCCAGCCGGCGTTGCGGGCGGGCTGCGTGGCGATGTTCCACGCGGTCCGCAGGTTGGTCATGTTGGTGCCGCCGTCGTACTTCGCGTCCACCCCGATCCGCCAGATCGAGTTGCCGACGACGGTGTAGTCGGCCGGGTCCTTCGGGTCGAGGGCGCCGACCTTGGTGCTCAGCCAGCCGACCGGGGCCTTCTTCTCGTGGCCCCAGAAGTGCAGGACGTTGTACAGCGACGCCGGGCCGCAGTGGGCGTTGCCGTTGCCCTCGAGGCCGGCGCGGAACTGGTCGACGTCGCTGACCCCGCACTGCTTGACGTCGAAGTCGGCGCCGGCCAGGTCGCTGACCTTGACGCACGGCGGCGGCGTGCCGAGCACCGGGTCCGCCGCGGCGAGACCGGGCAGGGCGAGGGCGCTGACGGCGGTGGTGGCGAGAGCGGCGAGAAGAGCGTTGCGCAACATGGGTTCCTACCTCCTGTGGAGGGGGCCGCCTCCCTGCGGCCCCTTCGGTAGGACAAGCTTGACCTGCGGGAACGTCGAAGGCATGAGGGTCGATCCCTCATCTCGCCGGCCGGGGAAGTTGGGTGTATCCGGCACACCCCCACCCGACTCCTCTTCCTAATCGGCTTCCTCAGGCGAGCACGCGGGCCAGGTCACGCCGCCCGCTGATGCCGAGCTTGGTGTAGATCCGGCCGAGGTGGTTCTCGACCGTCTTGGGCGTCACGAACAGCTCTTGGGCGATCTCCCGGTTGCCCCGGCCGGTGGCGGCGAGGTCCGCGACCCGGCGTTCGCTGGCGGTCAACGCCTCCGCGCCCGCGAGCGGGGAGCGCCGAGGTCGGTCGCCCAGCGCTTCCAGCGCCTCCGAGGCCCGCGCCCGGATCACGGGTGAGCCGCACTCCGCGGCCAGGTCCACCGCCCGGTGCAGCGGTTCCCGCGCGTCCACGCGCCGCAGCGCCACCCGCAGCGCCTCGCCCAGGTCCACCAGCGACCGGGCCAGGTACAGCCTCGCCGGCGAGTGTTCGAGCGCCCGCACCGACTCGGTCAGCAGCTCCACCCGCCGCGCCTGGTCGACGTGGGCCAGCAGCCGCAGCGCCGCGCCGACCTCCGTCGGGGCGGCCCACTTCCCGGCGAGCGCCACCTGCTCCTCGGCCAGCGCCAGCGCCTCGGCCTCGTCGCCGAGCAGCATCGCCGCCCGCGCCGCCGGGTTGCGCCACGGGATGGTCGGCGGGTCGAGCTCCGCGGCCAGCATGGCGTCGCGCTGCCGGTGCGCCTCGACCCGCGCCCGCCGGGGATCGCCCTGCGCCAGGGCCAGCAGCGCCCGCGGCTCGTGCAGCCAGATGGTCGGCATGATCTGCGGCGACTCGGTGTGCTCGGCGTCGAACCGCGCCAGCGTGGCCGCCGCCCCGGCCAGGTCGCCGCGCTCCAGGGCGGCGTAGGCCAGGAAGTGCGTGGCCGTCGCCCGCGCCGCCACCACCTGCGGCGCCGGGTCCTCCTCCGCCACGGCGGCCAGCACGCCCTCGGACTCGGCGGCCACCTCGCCCATCGAGCCCGTCCGCCAGTTCAGGAACCCGGCGGCGTTGCCGACCATGGCGAACTCGACCGGCGACCCGTGCGCCCGCACCCGCAGCCGGGCTCGGTCGATCTCCCGCCTGCCCTCCTCCACGCCGTCCGCGGCCATCAACGCGATCAGCGCCACCAGCCACGCCACCATGGCGTCGGTGCTGCCGGTGGCGTCGTCGAAGTACGCGCCGTGCGACAACGCGCGCAACGCGATGGCGGCGACCTCGGTCGAGGGCCACACCTCGTAGCGGCCGGTCTGCGCGAGCAGGCCGAGCAGCGTGCGCTCGTCCGGGGTGCGGCCGGCCAGCGAGGCGTGCCCCCTCAGGTGGTCGGACGCCGCCTGGCGGTGCCGGGGCGAGAACGACCGCGCGACCGCCAACCTGGCCTCCAGGTGCAGCCGTCCCGCGTCGGGGGCGCGGGCCGCGATGGCGTCGGTCAGCTCGGCGATCGCCGCATCCGGCCCTTCCACGGCGGCGGTCGCGGACGCGGCGGCGGCCAGCAGTTCCGCGTCCGGCACCTCGGCGGCGGCGATCCGCAGCTCGTGGCGCGCCTCGGCGGCCTCGCCTCCGCGCAGCAGCGCCCGGCCCAGCTCGGCGCGCAGGGCCGGGTCGTCCGGCCGTTCGTCCACCGCGCGCCTGAGGTGCGCCGCCGCGGTGCGCGGATCACCCGCCGAGAGCAGCGCGCCGGCCGCCGCCCGCAGCACGTCCACGGCCTGCGGCAGGCTGCCCCTCGGCGCGTGCGCGAGGTGCGCGGCGATCCGGTCCGCCGGCGCCTTGGCCTCCCACAGCCGGCCGGCCGCGCGGGCGTGCAGCGCGGCGCGGGCCACCGGGCCCAGGTCCGCCAGCACGGCCTCGCGCACCACCGGGTGCGCGAACTGGAGCTGCTCACCGGTCAGCACGTGCGCCGAGACCAGCGCGTCGACGGCGGGTCGCAGCCGGTCGTCGTCCAGGTCGGCGACCTGACCGGCCAGCCACGGGTCGCCGGCGGTGCCGAGCACGGCGGCGGCGCCCGCCAACCGGACCGCGTCGGCGGGCAACCGGCCGAGCGCGGCGCGGAACACGGGGCTGGGGCCGAGCCGGGCGACCCGGTCCGCCGTGTCCGGGTCGTCCAGCGGCAGCGCCAGCGCGTCCAGCTCGTCCACCAGGACCCCGGTCAGCAGCGGGTTCCCCGCGCCCGCCGCGTGCAGCGCGGCCACCACCGCGGGGTGCGGGCGCACCCCGCGCGCCGTGACCAGCTCGGCCAGCGCCGCGGGCGTGAGCGGGCGCGGCACCAGCCGCTCGGCCTGCCGCGACACGCTCAGCTGCGCCAGCGGACCCGTGCTGTCGGCCACCGGCCGGGTCGCGACGACCAGCGCGATCGGCAGGTCCGCGATCCGCCGCGACAGGTAGGCCAGGAACCGCGCCGAGGACAGGTCCGCCCACTGCGCGTCGTCGACCGTGATCAGCAGCGGCCGGGTGGCGGACAGGTCCACCGCCACCCACCACAGCGCGTGCAGCGTGCGGGCCAGCTCCGCCTCGCTGGGGTCGGCCGCCGCGCCGTCGAGCGCCTGTAGCGCGGCGCCGGACGGCCCGGCCAGGATCTTCTCCCGCACCTCGCCCCGGTACCGCGACACCGACCGCTCCACGAGCTGCCGCACGACACCCCAGGCCATCGCGCTCTCCAGCACGTCGCCGACCGCCTGCAACCGGCCGAAACCGCGCTGCTTGGCCAACGCCCTGGTGTCCTGCACCAGCCGGGTCTTGCCGATGCCCGCGCGGCCCTCGACGACCACCACCCGGCCCTCGCCCGCCACCGCGGAGTCCAGCGCCGCCGTGATGCGCGCCAGCTCGCGCTCCCGCTCCAGCGTGCTCATCCGACGAGGCGCAGCAGGCGGTCCGGGTCGCGCAGCGGGCGGCCGTGGCCGAACAGCACGAGCTTCGGCCGCAGCTCCGCGAGCCGGCGCATGGAGGCCCGGTTGCGCTCGTCGTCGAAGGTGAGGATCTTGGGCGGCGCGCTGGGGCGCAGCAGGTTGAAGAACACGTCGCCGCAGATCAGCACGCCGTCGTGGTCGCGCCACAGGGCGATGTGGCCGGGCGAGTGGCCGGGCACGTCCAGCACGGTGAACCCGGCGACCTCGTCGCCCTCGCCCAACCCCCGGGCGACCGGGTGTGGCGAGGGCATCTTCATCCGCGACAGCAGGGAGCCGGCGAGACCGGGCGAGGGCACCGGGGTGGCGGTGGTGATCGCCTCCACGTCTTTCGCGCCGGCCCACAGCGGCACGTCGTACCGCTCGCACACCGCGTGGCTGGAGCCGAAGTGGTCCGGGTGCGCGTGCGTCACCACGTGCGCGGCGATGGCGCGGCCGTCGAGCTGGCGGGTGATCCGCTTGCGGGCCGACGGCGTGCCCGCGTCCACCAGCACGTCCTCCACCAGGTAGGCGTTGACCATGTGTGGGGGACGGCCGAGCAGCTGGTGGACTCCCGGAGCCAGTGGTCGCACCGGGTGATCTTAGCGTCCGCGCAGCTCAGCGGGAGGGGTCTCGGTCGAACAGGACCCGCGACCTGGCGTAGCCGACGGCGCTGAGCACGAGGCACCAGCCGACCGCCCAGTACCCGCTGTCGCCGACCGGCGTGCCGACGAGCAGCCCGCGCAGGGTGTCGGTGATCGGCGTGAACGGCTGGTGCCCGGCGAACCACGCGAGCCCGCTCGACATCGAGTCGGTCGGCACGAACGCGCTGCTGACGAACGGCAGGAACTGCAGCGGCAGCGCGGAGCTGTTGGCGCCGGCGACCGTCTTCGCGCCCATGCCGAAGGCGATGCCCAGCCACGTGAACGCGAACGCGATGAGCAGCAGCAGCCCGGCCGCGGCGAGCCAGTCGGCGGGGCCGGCCGACGGGCGGAACCCGTTGAGCAGGGCCACGCCGATCACCAGCGCCAGGGTGAGCGCGGTGTTGAGCAGGCTGCTCAGCGCCTGCCCGGTCAGCACCGAGTAGCGGGAGATCGCCATGGTGCGGAACCGGGCGATGATGCCCTCGCCCATGTCCGTGTTGATGTTCACCGAGGTCCACGCGGCCCCGGCGCCGACGGCCATCACCAGGATGCCGGGCACCAGGTAGTCCACGTAGGACGCGCCGCCGGGGATCGTGGTGTCGAGCGAGCCGCCGAACACGTGCACGAACAGCAGCATCATCAGCACCGGCATGCCGATCGTGCCGATGGACATCATCGGGAAGCGCTGCATGTGCCGCAGGTTGCGGCGCAGCATGGTCGTCGTGTCGCGGATGGCCGTGGTGCTCATCGCCGCACGCTCCTCTCGGTGGTCAGGGCGAAGAAGACGTCGTCGAGGTCCGGTGTGTGCACGGACAGGTCCTGCACGTGGACCGCGGCCTCGTCCAGCCGGTCGAGCAGGGCCCGCAACTGCCGCACGCCACCGTCGCCGGGCACGTCGAGGGTCAGGCCCTCGTCGTCGCGGGACGAGCCGCCGAGCGCCTCGGCGGCCAGGTCGAGCGTGCGCGCGTCGGCGAAGCGCAGCCGCACGTGCCCGCCCGGGATCAGCCGCTTCAGCTCGGCCGCGGTGCCCTCGGCGACCAGCCGGCCGCCGTCGAGCACGGCGATCCGGTCCGCCAGCTCGTCGGCCTCCTCCAGGTACTGGGTGGTGAGGAAGATCGTCACGCCGTCCGCGACCAGGCCGCGGATGACCTGCCACATCGCGTGCCTGCTGCGCGGGTCGAGGCCGGTGGTCGGCTCGTCCAGGAAGATCACCTCCGGGCCGCCGACCAGCGTCATCGCCAGGTCGAGGCGTCGGCGCATGCCGCCGGAGTAGGTGGACGCGGGCCGGCGCGCCGCGTCCACGAGGTCGAACTGCTCCAGCAGGCGGGCGCAGGTGCGGCGGCCCTCCCGGCGGTCGAGGTGGGCGAGGTCCGCCATCAACGCCAGGTTCTCCTCGCCGGTGAGCAGGTTGTCCACGGCGGAGAACTGGCCGGTGACGCCGATGGCCTCGCGGACGCCCGCCGGATCGCGGACCAGGTCGTGGCCCGCGACGGTCGCGGCGCCGGCGTCGGGGGTGATGAGCGTGGACAGGACCTGCACGGTGGTCGTCTTGCCCGCGCCGTTGGGCCCGAGCAGGGCGAACACCGTGCCGGGCTCGACCTGGAGGTCGAGGCCGTCGAGCACGGCGTGGTCGCCGTAGGACTTGCGCAGACCGGTGGCGGTGATCGCCATGGGTGGCTCCTCGGTCAGTCGGTGAGCAGCGGCAGGGACCGCACGCCGGTCAGGTTCGGCGACGGCATGAACACCGGCCGCCGGTCGGGGTCCGTGCGCAGCCGCGGGAAGCGGTCGAGCAGGACGTCCAGCGCGAGGCGCCCCTCCAGCCGGGCCAGCGGCGCGCCGAGGCAGAAGTGCGCGCCGCGGCCGAAGCCCAGGTGCGGGTTGGGGTCGCGGGTGACGTCGAAGGCGTCCGGGTTCGCGAACCGGCGCGGGTCCCGGTTGGCCGCGCCGACCCACAGCAACAGCATCTGGTCGGCGGGGATCTCGACGCCGCCGAGCACCTGAGGCCCGGTGGTGACCCGTGCGACCGCGGCGAACGGGGTGAGGAACCTCAGCGACTCCTCGATGGCGGCGGGGATCAGCGCGCGGTCGCGGCGGACCGCCGCGAACTGGTCCGGGTGCGCGTCCAGGGCCAGCACGGTGTTGCCGAGCAGCATGGTGGTGGTGAGGTGGCCGGCGACCAGCAGCACGGCCGCGAAGTTCACCACCTGCGCGTCGGTCAGGCGCTCACCGTCCACTTCGGCCTGGACGAGGTCGTTGAGCAGACCGGCCCGCGGTGTGCGGCGGCACTGGGCGGCGTGCTCGCCCAGGTAGTCCATCAGCGGCCGGATGGCGTCGACGCTGTCGCGCAGCCCCTGCTCCTGCTTGGCCACGTCGTCCTTGAGCGAGAACTGGTTGGTGCTCTCGAACATCTTGTCGACCCACACCTTGAACAGGTCGCGGTCGCTGCTCGGCACGCCCAGCAGCTCGGCGATCACGATCACCGGCAGCGGGTAGGCCAGGTCGCGGACCAGCTCGAAGTCGTCACCGGCGACGTCGTCGAGCAGTTCGCCGGTGAGCTCGGTGATGCGCGTGCCGAGGTCGGCCACGACCTTGGGCGTGAACGCGTGGCTGACCAGGCGGCGCAGCTTCTGGTGCGCCGGCGGGTCGAGCTGGATGATGTTGCCCTCGGTCAGCGACTCGTCGGCGGCCGGGAGCAGCCGAGTGGTGTCGGACGAGAACCGGGCCCAGTCGCCGAGGACCTCGACGGACTCGGGATGGCCGTAGACGTTCCAGAAGCCGAGCTGCTCGTCGTACTCGACGGCGTTGCCGGGTCGTTCTCCGCGCAGCCAGAACTGCTGCGGGTTGGTGTCCCACATGGTCTTGTCCCCCAATGGTCGTTGTGGTCACGCGCGGTGGATGACGATGTCCCCCAAGGAGGTCCGGGCGCGGACCTCGACCCGCTCCTCGGTGTCGCCCGGCGCGTCGGCGCTGCTCAGCTCGTTGCGCACGCGGCCGGCGGCCGAGCGCACGTCCAGCCACGCGGCCGTGCCCTCGCGGATGCCGACCTCCAGCCCGCCGGCCGACGTCTCCACGACCACGGAGCCGCGCACGACCTCGTCGAGGCGGATGCGGCCGTTGACGGTCTTGGCGCGCACGTCCCCGCCGGCGTGGCCGACGAAGATGTCGCCGTTGGCGGCGCCGACCCGCACGTCGCCGGTGACCTCGCCGATCGTGGTCGCGCCGTTGGAGTTCTTCACCGTGCCGACGCCGTCGAGCCGGTCGACGCGCAGCTCGCCGGAGCCGGTCGACAGCTCGGCGCGGCCGGTGACCTGCTCCACCGACACGTCGCCGTGGGAGGTGGAGGCCTTGAGCGCGGCCGTGTCCTGGAGCCTGATGTGCCCGGCGGAGGTCTTGAAGCGGCACTCGCCCAGCACGCCCTCGCCGCGGAAGTCGGCGAGCGAGCCGTGCGCGACGACGTTCGAGCCGGCGGGCAGCCGCACCACCACGTCGACCATGCCCGCCTTGCCGAAGATGCTGCGCGAGCGGGGTGTCCGGACGGTGAGCCGGCCGTCGGCGAAGTCGACCGAGGTGCCCTGGGCGGCGGTGACGTCCTTGGTGTCGTCCGGGTCGGCGGGGTCGACCTCGACCTCGGTGTCCTCCCGGTCGGAGGCGGTGATGAGGACGTGGCCGGCGACGACGTCGAGGTCGAGCGTGATGGTCCCGGGCGTGGCGAAAGAAGGCATGGCTGTCCCCTCGGACTGGGTCGGTTCGGTGTTCGCGCTGGTGGTGGTGTGCCGGGTCAGCGGACCCAGCCGGTGAAGCTCTGCCGGGACGACGAGCGGCCGGTCGGCCTGCCGCCGTGCCCGAGCCCGGCCGCGGCGGCCCGCACCAGCCAGGCGTTGACCGAGACGCCCTCGCGGGCGGCGGCCTCCTCGACCCTCGACTTCAGGTGCTCGGGCAACCGCAGGTTGATCCGCGCCACCGGGCCGTCCTCGGCCACCACCGGCGGCAGCTCCGTGGCACCATCCTGGCTCACCGTGGCATCAGTCGGCGCCGAGACCACGAACTCCGGGTCACGGCCCCGCAGCCGCACGTCGACCGAGCCGGGCGCAAGGTCGCGCGTGATCTCGTCCATGGCCACGGACAGGGCTTCCAGCAGCGTCAACCGCACTGCCGACTCCAGCGGGGCGACGAGTCGCTCGGCCAGTGCCCGTGCCTCCGCGCCACCCGCCTCGGCGGCGGTGGCGAGCTCCCGGCGGAGGTTGTCGACGTACGGCGTCAAGTCCATGGCACCACTATGGCACCATTGTGGTGCCATGGCAAGCCTTGGTGGTGCCACGGCGTTCGGTGGTGATCCCGGCAGGCGGCTACCCGATCAGGTGAAATCGCGGTTCAACAAGACCAGTGGCCCATCTCGGAACGTGACGCGGCACCGTGATCATTTCTGCGCGTGTTCGCTCGAGGTGGAATATCGCAGCTCGCGGCCGAGCGTGGAGGAATCTTCGACGACCGTGATCGAATAGTGCTTCCACCGGGCCTGAGCTGGGCAGATGGGCCTATCTCGGGTGTCGATCCGTAATTTTGCGGACCTCGACCAAAGTAGTGACTCGAACGGCCTAATGAGAGTATCGAGAAGGATGTGTAGTGAACAGCGGCCTGGCTTCACTTCGATTCGAGAATGCCTTGCCAAGGTCTCGGCGGTCGTGCAAGTCTTCCGCCCATGGATTTTCGCCCTCTGCCTGACGGGCAGTGGTCGCCGGTGCCCGAGCTGCCCGGCATCCCCGAAGCACTCCGGCGCGAAGGCGCCTACCTGCCACCGCCGCTGCCCTCCGACCTGACGCTGCCGGTGTCGACCTACCGCCGGTGCGCCGAAGCCGAGCACGCGCTGGGCCGGCTCGACGAGGCGGCCGAGCGCCTGGGCCTGCGGCCCGCGCTCGTCCGGTCGACGCAGGTCCGCGACGCCAACAGCTCCGCCGGCCTGTCCGGTGTCTTCGTCGGACTGCGCGAGACGTTCGCGGCGGACCTGCTGGCCTCGCAGGACGGTCCGCCGCCGACGGACAGCGCCGCGCCGACCCAGCTGGTGGCGCCGTTCCTGCGGGCGTGCGACCACGGTCTGGGCAGGGTCCGCGAGGGCGCCGCGGTCGACGCGGAGCTGGTCGGCGAGGTCGCCGCGATCATGACCGGCGGCACGCCCGGTCGCCGCCTGACCGACGTGCTGCGCGACGCGCCCGGCCGGTTGGGCGTCAGCGACGCGCGGGCCTACCTGCTGACGGCGACCGGCGCGCACCTCGTGGCGCTGCTGGAGCAGTGGTCGACGTGGGTGCGCGAGGAGGACGAGCAGCCGCGGATCGCCAAGGTCGCGCTCGCGCACTACCAGCTGGAGGTGCTGCAACCGTTCCCCACGGCCAACGGGCACGTCGCGCGCGCGTTCTCGACGCTGGAGATGGTGCGGTGCGGGCTGGTGCGCGACCAGGTGCTGCCGCTGTCGGTGTGGCTGGACACGGCGCTGGACGAGTACCAGCGGCAGATCCGCGCCGTGGTCGACACCGGCCGGGTGGACCGCTGGGTCGAGTTCTTCGCCACCGCCGTGCGCGACCAGGCGTTGGCGCAGCTGCGGCTGATCGGCCACCTGGAGGCGCTGGCCGCCGACTACGCCGCCCGGTTGCCGCGCAAGGGGAAGCTGCCGCTGGTGGCCGCGGAGCTGATCGGCCTGCCCGTGGTGGACAACCGGTCGCTGCGCACCCGCTACGGCGTCACCGCGAAAGCCGCCACCGACCTCACCGCCCGCCTGGTCGAGCTGGGCGTGCTCGTGCCGTGGGAGTTCCAGCCCTACCGCCGGGTGTTCCTGTGCCGGGACGTGCTGCGCCTGCTGGCCGACCACCCCGACACCACGGCCTGATCACCCCGCGTCCGTCCCCGACCCGTCCCGTTCGACGACCCGGAAAGAAGCGCGACGACCCCGATGAGCGCATCACCCGACCGACCGTCCCCCCGGTGCCACCGCGCCGACTGCCACCGGCGGCACTGCCGCCGCCGACGCCACCGTTCACCGGGCGTGCCGCGGGTCCGCCTCGTCGTCGGCCTGCTGATCCAGGTCGGCGTGGCCCTGCTGCACTGGTTCCGCGACTGACTCCAGCCCGGCCACCAGGTCGCGCACGCGTTGCGCCTCGTCGTCGTCGGTCCCGATGAGCAGCGCGAGCGCGCGGTTGAACCGCCGGTGGGCGACGGCCCGGTCACCGGACAACCACAACGCCCGGCCGAGCGAGGCCAGGGTGCGCGCCCGGTCCGCGGAGTCCTCGAAGAGCTTGTCCGCCCGGGACAGGTACTTGATGGCGGAGTCGTGCCGGCCGACCTCGATCATCAGCTCGCCGAGGTGGGCCAGCGCCCGCGCGGCGCCGGGCCGGTCGTCGTGCAGGAGGTACAGCTCCAGCACCTCGTCGGCGCACCCGACGACCTTGTGCAGCCGGCCCTGGGCGCGGTAGGTGGCGGCCAGGTCGTGCAAGGCGTCCGCCGCGGCGTCCGGGTCGTCGTCGCGCAGGCGGTGGACGGCCAGCTCGCGCATCCCCGCGACGGCGGCGAGGCGGTGCGCCCCCCGGCCGCGTAAGTGCACCGCGGCCCGGCGGAAGCCGGTGGCCAGCAGGAGGGACGTGGGCAGGGCGGCGGCGAGCTCGGCGCCGAGGTCGAGCAGGGCCCGCGACCACGTCTCGTCCACGTCGGCGGGCAGGGCGGGCCACACGTCGGCGAACAGCGCGACCGCGGCCTCCGGTTCGGCCAGCGCGGCGCGCAGGGCGGCGGGCAGCTCGTCCCGGTGCGCGTCGAACCAGTCGTGCCCGGCGGTCCGCAGTTCCCGGCGCAACCGCGCGACCTCGTGCCGTGGCTCGTCGCTCACCTCGTGCCACCCTTCCGCGTCCCCGGAGTCGCCCGGTCTCGGCGCCCTGCTGCGTCACTTGATCACGAGTGTCAACCAAACGGGTGAGTCCGCACACCGCTGGAAGTGGCCGACTGTCCGCCGGCCGGTTCACACGTGCGCGGGACGGGGACGCCACGGACCGTCATCACCGCTGGACAGGGGGGATCTCGAAGAGGTCCTCGAACTGCATCGGCGCGAGCGCCGTCAACGCGCCGCCGATGAACGCCGGGCCGGGCTGGAGCTCGCCGCCGAGGACGCGCGCGACGGTGGAGCGGTTGACGCCCATCGCCTTGGCCAGGGCGTAGTCCGAGCGGAACCCGGCGAGCCGCGCGGCCTTCGTGAAGACATCGGTGCGGAGCTTGATCGTGTACGGCATGGCCTGCCTCGTGTTGTGCACGCCCAACGCATGTTGTGGGCCCACCACGCTAGGCAGTTTGTTTTGTATGCGCAACTAATGTTGTGTGTAAACAACGTGCAGGTCAGGGGCTAGCTGGGGGGAGTGCCCAACGAACGTTGCGTGTGCGCACGTACCATGTCGGCGTGACCAAAGCCGAGAGTGCGGACTCGTCCTGGTCGGACTTCGTCCAGAAGCAGATGGACGACCGCGGGATGAGCACCGGAGAACTGACCGAGAAGACCGGCTTCGACCGGAGCCGCCTGACCGCCTGGAGGAAGGGCGAACGGCCGAACCTCGACACCGCCCGCGTCGTCGCCAAGGCGTTCGGCATGAGCCCGCTGGAGGTCATGGTGGCGGCGAAGCTGCTCCTCCCGGAGGAAGCGGACCTGCGAGGGGTCTCCAGCCCCGACCCGGGCGCCCTGACGGACCAGCAACTGCTGGCCGAACTGGGCCGCCGCCTCAAGAACCGCCCCTGACCCGTCCAGTCGACCTTCGGGCGGCAACGGACCGCGGCGGCCGAACCGACCCATCCCGGCCGCCGCGGGCAGGGTGGGGCGTGTCCGACTCCGGGATCGAGGGCTACCGGCCGGACTGGGCAACGGCCTCGACGACGCCTGCTCGACTTCGAAGGCGAGCAGGTCGAGATCAACCACGACGAGTTCGACGACCTGTCGGTCACCTGGAACTCGGTCGACCCCACCAAGCCGGTCACCTGGGGCACCTCGGACGACCTCCGCCTGAACTGGCAGAACACCGCCCGTCCCGACCTGTCCGCGCTGCGCGGTCGCACCGTCGAGTCGGTGGAGCTCCTCGTCCGGGCAGGAGGCGACCTGGCCGGCGGCTCGATCGCGGTCGGCTTCACGCTCGGCGGCGACCACCTGCGCGTGGTCAACGCGCTCGACGAGAACGGCCTGGAGATCGGCCCGCCGAGCCCCGACTCCCACCCCGTCCCACTGACCACCTGACACCGCCGCCGTTGCGCGGACCCCGACCGACCACAACGGATCCCGGCCGACGACGACTGGCCTAAAAGATCAGGCCCCGAGCGCGTTTCCGCTGCTCAGGGCCTGATTCACCCGGCGAAAGGTGAGTGCCCCCGGCAGGATTCGAACCTGCGACACACGGTTTAGGAAACCGATGCTCTATCCCCTGAGCTACGAGGGCGCGGTGGTGAGCGTACCGGGTCGGGGGTCGGTCTTCCGGTGGCGGGGTTGTCACTCGGTGGGCCTAGGGACGTGCACCTTGGGTTAGGGGGTGGGGTCCGGCCGGTCGGCTGTCCGGGGGAAGTGGGCGACCTCATCTGTTCCGCACCGGTCCAGTGAGGTACAGAGGGGGCCATATCCCCCTCCGACGAAAGCCATCCCATGAGCAGCCGACCCTGGCCTGACTTCCGTCCCGGCCCCCTGGGCTCCGTCGGCGCGTGGTGGCGGCGGCTCCGTGCCCGCCCCAACGCCGAGCAGTACACGTTCGTCCCGGCCTCGACCTCCCACCAACACCCGTTCGAGTCGCCGCTGCCCAGCGCCGTCTACGGGCTCGACTTCCACGCCAAGATGACGATCCACTGGCGCGTGGACCTGACGACGGGCGCACGGCACAACGCGCCGCGCAGCGCGGCGGTCAACGACATCATCCACCGGGCCAAGGCGCTCACCGAGCGCGCGATGCTCGTCCACCACGCCCCGCTGCAGCACCAGCTCGGCGCGGAGCTGGCGGCGGAGCGGCAGGTCGAGGGCACGCACGTCTGGGCGCGGGCGGACGGGGTCGAGCTGACCGTGGACGAGCACGACCTGGCGATGGCGCGCAAGCACATCGAACTGCTCCAGACCACCACGATGCGCCAGGCCGAGCGGGACGCCGAACGCGCCGAGATCAAGTACCTGCGCGACGAGGTGCTGACCGACCTGTCCAGCGCCACGATCTGGTGGCTCATCCGCAACGGCTACGAGGTGGAGCAGGCGGTGAAGCTGAGCAGGCACCTGGCCGAGCTCGTCGGCATCGCCTCGCAGCGCCGCGACCAGCACTGGGCCGACACGCTGGTCACGTCCTTCGAGAGCGCCCTGCCCCGCCTGGACGACGGGCACCGCGCCGACGTCCGCCTCCACCTGGCCAAGGCGCTCGGCATCTACGGCGGCTCGACGGTCGCCGCGGAGTTCGCCGAGCAGGTCGGGCTGCCCGCACAGCTGCAACAGAACCAGAACGGCGCCAAACCCCTGACGTGATTCCCTAACCTGGTGACCGTGACCCACAACCTGACCGAGGCGCGCGGCGCGGCCGTGGCTGGCGCGTTGCGCGTCCTCGCCCGGCTCACGCCGTTCGTCGAACCCGAGTTGATCGGCCTGCGCGAGGTGGTGCGGCCCGGTGACGTGTGCGTCGACATCGGCGCCGCGCTCGGCCTCTACACCGTCTCCCTGTCCCGCCTCGTCGGTCCACAAGGGACAGTGCACAGCATCGAGCCGCTGGTGTTCGCGCACCCCGCGCTGTCCTACCTGCTGCGCCCGCGCGAGGCCCGCAACGTGGTCCGGCACTCCGTCGCGTTGGGAGTGAGCGAGGGCCGCGAGGTCATGAGCGTCCCGGTCCGGCACGGCACACCGGTCACCGGCCGCTCGTTCCTCACCTCGGGCGCGGACGGCCTCGGCTCCAACGCCGAGTTCGCCGAGCACCTCGAAGTCCTGGTGCGCTCCGACACGCTGGACCGGTTCTGCGCGGCCAACGCCATCGACCGGCTGGACTTCGTCAAGGCCGATGTGGAAGGCGCGGAACTGCGCGTGCTGCAAGGAGGTGCGGAGACGATCGAGAGGTTTCGACCGAAACTTCTCCTGGAGATCGAGGAACGGCACGTGCTGCGGTTCGGGTACCGGGCGCGCGACGTGCAGGACTGGCTGGCCGAACGCGGGTACCGGATGCACGCCTGGCACCGCAACACCTGGCGGCCGGTCGACCGGATCGACGATCGCGTGCGCAACTACCTGTTCGTGACCCGGTAGCCGTCTGGCCGGCGGGACGTCGGCCGGGCACCCGGCGGGGGGATTCGCCGGTGGGGATTCGCCGGCGGGTGATCCGCCGGTGAGGGATCGCCGGTGAGCGAAGAGCGGCTGGTCGGGCCCGGAACAGCGGAAGACCCCGGTCCCTGGGGGTGGACCGGGGTCTTCCTGTGGGCCGGTCTACTGGACGTAGACCTCAAGTTCGTAAATCGAGTATCCGTAACCAGTGGCTCGTTGGATACCCGTCATTCGTACGAATCGTGCCGCATCGGGTGGGAACGACGCAAGATCCCGGCCACCATCTCCCGCGGCAGTCGTGTAGGCGGTCCGCCACGTGCTGCCGTCGACGGACAGCTCTATGCGATACGCCTTGGCATAGGCCGCTTCCCACGACAGCACGACCCGGCCGACGGTGCGCGTCGCGCCGAGGTCGACCTGCACCCACTGCTGGTCCGACCAGTCGCTGGCCCAGCGGGTGTCCGCCTTGCCGTCCACCGCGTTCGAGGGCGGCGAGCTGTACCAGCCGCGCTCGTGGCTGCTGGCGGTCGCCGTGGCGCCGGTGGCGAGGTTCGCCAGGCTCGTGCCGCGACGGGACGGGAACTGCACGACCTGCTGGTAGGTGGGCCGGTTCTGCCAGTGCACCTTGTCGTGCGTGATGCCGCCCATGGCGCGGTGGATGATGGTGTCGGCGCACCACTGGTCGCCTGCCGCGCACGAGTCGTCGCCGGGGTAGACGGTGGTCGCCGGGGTCGCCGCCGCCGCGGTCAGCGCGTCGAGCAGCACCTGCCGGCAGGCCGCCACGTTCCCGTTGCCGCAGTAGCGGGCGCCCAGGGCGCCGTCCACGCGGTCGCCGAGCACGGCGCGCAGGTCCTTGTCGACGTAGCTCCACCAGCCGTTCTGGAACGACGAACCCTTGTGCGGAGCCGCGCCGTGGGTGTCCGACGGCGGCTCGTCGATCTGGACGGCCCGGGTGAGCTGCCCGTAGAGGGCGTCGCCGAGACCGGGCTTGAACTGCGCCTCGACCAGGCGCGGCCACCACGCGTCGAGCAACCGGATGGCGTCGGCGTGCGCGTAGGTCTTGCTGCCGCGCGAGGTCTCCTTGCGCAGCGAGCCGGCCCGGTTCCACTCGCGGAGCCTCGTCACGGTGGCGGCGAGGGCGGGATCGGCGACCGGCGCGGTGTCGATCACGCGGAGGAGGTCGGGCAGGACCTGCTCGGCGCGGAGGTCGGCGACGCCCGCTTCGGCCATGGCCTGGGTGAGGGAGGTCCGGGTGACCTTGCCGCGGGCGATGAGCGCGCGCACCCGGTCGTCCAGCAGGTCGCCGCGGTGCACCGAGCCCATGCCGTAGCCGGACGCGGAGTAGTCGAGCGACTGCTTGTTGTTCCAGCTGATGTAGTAGTCCTGGTTGACGGAGTTCGGGTGCTGCGCGAACGGCGTGTAGGCGGCCGTGTTGCGGTCGGCGTTCCAGCCCTCCCACTCGTACGCGGCTTCGGCCTTCACCGGCAGGTGCGGGTCGACGGTCGCCTTGCGCACGGGGTTCGCGCCGGAGTTGAAGTACGCGGTGTCGCGAGAGTCCACGTAGAACCAGTTGAACGCGTACCCGACGTGCTCGGCGGCGCGCTGGAAGTCGGCGGCCGACTTGATCGCGTCGGGGTCGTTGAACTCCTGGAAGCCGATGATCGAGTCGACCTCGTGCAGGTAGGTGGAGCGGAGCGAGGTGTAGGCGACGAACTTGCCGTCGACCTTGGCGCGGCTCTGCACGAGCCCGTACTTGGTGCGGTGCATGACGAGCGCGTACGAGCCGGCGGGGGTCGGGTCCGCGACGCTGGGCTTCCAGGAGTTCCTGCGCTCCAGGCGTTCCATCGGCAGGCACTGGCCGTGGTAGCGGTAGTGCGCGGAGGTGGCGGTGGCCGGTGCGCCGGAGGGCTCGCACAGCTCGACGGCGTAGGTGTCGGTGATGTCCTGCCCGGCGGACGTCGCGCTCCACGAGTAGTCCACGCCGCGACCGAGCTGCACGTACATCGACACGCCGGCGAAGGACACGCCGCGCGACCGCAGGCCCGGACCGTTCAGCTCCTGGAGCATGAGCAGCTGCGGGGCGAAGTAGCCGGTCTGCGGACCCCAGACGGCGACCGGGTTGCCGGTGTCGGTGTGCGCGCCGGACACGACCAGCGCGTTGGACATGCCGTGCTTCTTGGTCAGCAGGTCGCGCGGCAGCACGCCGTCGGCGAAGAGGCCTTCGAGCGGCTTGAGGTCCGCCGGCGTGTCCACTGTGGAGGCGCCGGTCGAGGTCTGGTCGAACACCATCGGTTCGGGTGTCACGACGCCGCCGTCCGGCAGCGCCACGCCCTGGGGCGAGGTCGGCGTCGTCCCGTACGGGAAGCGCTGCCCGTCGTGCAGGGTGAGCACCGCTTCGGGGTCGTTCTGCTCGCGGAACGAGCGCCACACCTGGTCGCCGGCGGCAGCGCCGTACTTGTTCTGGGCGGCCAGCTTGACCAGCGCGTTCTGCACCTCGCCACCGCCGCCCGCGCCGAACAGCCCGCCCACGACGGCGGCGATCGCGACCAGGTCGGTCGGCTGGAACGGCGTGATGTCGTTCCAGTTGGTGATCGCGTCGGCGTGCCCGGTCAGCACGTACTCGCCGGGGAACGTCCGGCTGTTCACGGAGGCGGTGATGTAGGCGTTGATGCCCGCGATGTAGTCCTTGACGTCCTGGAACGCCTGCGCGCCGCGCGGCCCCTGCGCCGCGACCTGGTCGATCTGCGCCTGGAGGTCGGCCTCGGTGTAGGGGATCTGGTTGTAGAAGCTCTGCTCCAGCGCCCGGTTGCCCTCGGCGCCGCCCGCGAACCCGGACAGCCGGCCGCGGCCGAGGTGGCGGAACAGGTCCATCAGCCAGAGCCGGTCCTGCGCGGCGGCGTAACCGGCGCCGAACTCGGTGCCGGACCGGGTGGTCCCGTAGATGTGCGGCATGCCGATGGCCTTGTCGCGGACGATCGTGACGTCGGCGCGCGGCTTGATCGTGCTCTCGACCTGGTCGGCCGGGACGCCGAAGGAGGCGTCGTTGAAGAACGTGCCCAGCTGCTCGTTGGTCAGGCCGCCGTAGCCGGAGACGAGCGAGTCGTAGCGGCCGAGCTGGTCGGCGGAGTGCGCGGGACGGGTGCCGAGCGCGCGGTGGGCCAGGATCTCGGTGAGGGTGGCGTTGCCGTTCTGGCCGGGCGGAAGCACGTCGTGGCACTGGCCGAGGCAGTGGTCGTCGGGGGTGAACGCGGAGGCGCCGACCTCGGCGGCGGTTCTGGTCTCGGCGGACGCGGCGGGCGCGGCGGTGGCGGTGGTGGCGCCGGTGGTGTCGGGGACGGTGGTGGCCGCGGCGGCGAGGAGTGCGACCACGGCTAGCGATCGGGCGGCTCTCCGCATGACGCGAAGCTCCTTCCAGGCAGGGATCGTGTGACGCACGTTACTGGCTGGTCATCGATTCGCGAAAGACCTTCGCGTTTGGGCTGCGCCGGACGGGTGTGGGGTCTTGACGTGGTGATGAGGTATTGGGAAAACAGTTCACATGATGCGACGTCGATCGCTGCTCACCGGTCTCGCCGGCGCGGGGGTGCTCGTTGGTCTGGGCTCCTCGCCCGCGCTCGGCTCACCCGTCCTGCCCATCCGCAGCTGCGCCGACTGGGGCGCGAGGCCGCCGTCGCAGCCGACGAGCGTTGTGAACGAACGGCCGGTGCGCATCCTCATCCACCACACCGCGTCGGCGAACGTCACCGACTACTCGCAGGCCGCGGCCTACGCCAACGCCCGGTGGATCCAGAACCTCCACATGGACACGAACGGCTGGATCGACTCCGGCCAGCACTTCACCAACAGCCGCGGCGGGTTCCTCATGGAAGGCAGGCACGGCAGCCTGGCGGCGCTGCGCGCCGGTGACCGGGTCGTGGTCGGCGCGCACTGTCCCGGCCAGAACACCGCGGCCATCGGAATCGAGAACGAAGGCCTCTACATGGACGTGGAGCCGCCCAAGTTGCAGTGGGACTCGCTGGTGTCGTTCTGCGTGTACACGTGCGAGCAGTACGGCATCCCGCCGTCGGCGATCCAGGGCCACCGGGACTACCGCGACACCCTCTGCCCGGGCGACAAGCTCTACGCCCTGCTGCCACGGCTGCGCCAGGAAGTCGCGCAGGTCCTGGGCTGACCCCGCCCATCCCCTGGCAACTGTGAACAGGCTGAACCCGCGTCCTCCCGTGGTGAGATAACGGGGAATTAACGTCAGCTTGCGTGTTCGTGCACGAGGCTGGGCGGGTACGAGCACGAAACGCCAACGCGGGGAGGCGTCGTGATCAAGGTGATGCTGGCCGATGACGAAGACCTCGTCCGGTCCGGCCTTCGCATGATCCTCAGCAGCGCAGGCGACATGGAGGTCGTGGCCGAGTGTGACGACGGGCACCTGGTGGCCGACCTGGCACGCCGGCACCGCCCGCACGTCGTGCTGCTGGACATCCGGATGCGGTCGTCCGACGGGTTGATGGCGCTGCGCAGGCTGCGCGCCATTCCCGACCCGCCGAAGATCGCCATGCTGACCACGTTCGACGTGGACGAGTACGTCTCCGAGGCGCTGCGGTTGGGCGCTTCGGGATTCCTGCTCAAGGACACCGAACCGGAACAGCTGGTGCGGGCCGTGCGCGACCTCGCCGTGGGTGGCGCGGTGCTCGACCCCGGTGTGGCGGCACGGGTGCTGGCGGCGGTCGCCGACGGCGAACGTGCGGCCGAGCCCGCCCGGCGGCTGCTCGCCTCGCTGTCCGAACGGGAGCGCGAGGTGTTGGTCCTCATCGGACAGGGCATGTCGAACGCGGAGATCGGTGGGACGCTGCACCTGTCCGAGGCGACGGTCAAGGGGTACGTGTCGTCGGTGTTGGGCAAGATCGGTGCGGTGAACCGGGTTCAGGCGGCGTTGGTGGCGTTCCGGGGCGGCCTGATCGCGTGAGTCCTAGCTTTGAACTCAACCTTCGAGCGGTGGCCGCCAGCCCTGTTCATCATGGCTGCAGCCGTGGTCGATCATCCTTCCTGCGACAGCTGGGAGATCGCCCAGAAGGACTGCGGTGATCCGTATGCCTCGCGTCGGTGACAGGCGTGCGTACGGAGAGTTGTCCGGGTCTTGGAGCAGTTTTGCGAGTATCTCACCCGCCGGGTGAGCGTGTTGTTCGAACTCGGCGACGCGGCGTTGTGTGCAGTGGCCGGTACGGTCAATCGCACGGTGTCCCTGGTGGGCGGTCATGGCAGCAGGTAAGCCGCGCTTGTGAGGTGGGATCGACATCGCACGGCTGTGAATCGCGCTGGGTACGGGGGCTTGACCCTGGGTGTTGGGCACTAGACACACTTGGACCGGCATGGTCCGGGTGGACAGGAGTCCCGTTCAGATGGTGATGAAGCACTACCCTGCGGGGTTCCGGGCGAGGCGGTCGCACTCTACCGCTCCCGCCCCGGTGTGACGATCAAGTCGGTGGCCCAGGACCTCGAGGTCAACTACGAGACACTGCGCAACTGGATCCGGCTCGACGACGCACAGCGTACCGGCCCACCGGCCGCGACCGGAACGACGTCGGCGGCCGTGGCCGCAGCACTCGCCGGAGGACGAGAATGCCGCGCTGCGCAAACGGAGCCGCGAGTCGGGAGAGGAACGCGACATCCTGCGCAAGGCGGCCAAATATCTCGCAGGGGAGACGCGCTGGTGAACCGCTTCGGGTTGGTCTCCGAAAACCGACGCCACCATGATGTGAAGCGGTTGTGTCAGGTCATCGGGCTCGCCCGGTCCAGCTACTACTATTGGAAGGCCATCACCCCCGACCGGGCTGCCCGCGCCACCGACGACGCGGACCTGGCCGTCCGTATCCGGGTGGTCCACCACGAGTCGGCCAGCACCTACGGCGTCTCGCGGATCACCGCCGAACTGCGCGACGCCGGACACCCGGTCAATCACAAGCGGGTCGCCTGGGTGATGCGCGAGATCGGTCTGGCGGGGCCGCGGACGCCGCCGGCAGCGCACCACCCTCGCCGACCCCACAGCGGCCAAGGCCCCGGGCCTGCTCGGACGTGACTTCACCGCTGACACCCGCTACGTCGGCGACATAACGCATCTGCCGATCGCCGACGGCACGTTCCCCTACCTCGCGACGGTGATGGACCTGTGCTCGCGTCGCCTGGTCGGGCTGGCCCGTCGCCGACCATATATGCGCCGAACTGGTCCTCGACGCCCTGCACGCGGCCGAGCGGACACGGAGCAGCCTGGCCGGGGCGACCTTCGACAGCGACCACGGAGCGCAATACGGTGCTCGGGCTTCGCCGACGCCTGCCGCGCCGTCGGGGTGACCCGGTCCATGGGGGCGCGGTCGGCAGCTCCGCGGCCAGCGCCGCCGCCGAAAGTGTCAACGCCTCCTTCAAACGCGAGGCCCTCCAAGGTGCCCAGAGTTGCTGCAGTGAAAGGGAAGCGCGGCTGGCGGTGTTCGGTTGGGCGCACCGCTACAACGAGAACAGCCTCACCCTGGCTCCGGCTACGCTGACCCCAGCCGCATAACCCGTGTCCAACATCCGGGGTGAAGTCCCCGTGTCGATCTCTCGCGCATCGGTATCGGATCCGGTCGAAGGTCTCGTCCGGACGGCAAAGGTCTACGCCCTCACGACCTGGACCGGCTCCCGGCCGGCAACCAGGTCGTCGCCGACCTTCAGCTACCCGGGCACGCTCGCCATCCGCCCACAACGTCCAGGACACAAGCGCCCTCATCCGGGGACAAGACTCGAACGTCAGCTTCAGTCGCATCCGCCCGGGTCGGCGAACATGTACTCTGCCGCATCGCGTTGGAAGGTCCTCGCCGCTGGCTACCGCGCCCGCCTCGTCGAGCTCTCCGCCCTCGTCCGTATCGTCGCCCTCCGGTAGTACCTCCTCTGCCGGCGAGTCTCGAGAGAGCCGCTGTCCGCTCGGCATCCTGCTCCCGCCGGGCCGGAGGTGTCGTTGTAGTCCTTGTTCGGTGCCGAGCGGCCGAGTCGCGGTCCGGTGTCCAGCACGCGAAGGATTCGGACGTTGACCGTGGCACGAGACCGGCCGTAGTGACCGCATCTCGGCAGCGCGGTCATGGTCAGGGGGGTCTTGACTTGCGGACGAGGTGTCTAGTAACCCAGACGGATTGGTGCCTTCACACGCGCCTATGTGTTCCAGTACACTCAGCTGCATGGAGCCTGACGCAGACATCACGAAGATGCCTCTCCTTGAGGAGGAAGACAAGCTTGCCCTCAAGGGCATCGTGATCAACCGTCCTGCCGGCTTCCTGCTCTTCCGTGAGAACGAGCGGACCACCGAGACGTACCTGATCATCAAGGGCCACGTGAAGGTGACTTCTGGGGGTCCGGACCGCGTGATGGCCATCCGCGGCCCTGGTGAGGTCGTCGGCGAGATGTCCGCACTCGATGGCCAGCCGCGCTCGACCGACGTGTGGGCCATGGAGGACATCCAGGTCAAGGTGATCCTGCAACGCGAGTGGATCGACTTCCTGTATAGCCGGCCTCGTGTGTTCCACGCACTGGTCCAAATGTTGAGCGCTCGCCTGCGTGAAGCCACCACCAAGCAGTCCCAGGCAAGCTGGTTCGGCATCGAGCAGCGACTCGCGAAAGGGCTGGTCGAACTGACTGCAAAACTGGGTATTGCCAGTGCGGACGGCATTGTTATCCGAGGTGTTTCGCAGCACGAACTAGCGGGTCTTATCGGGGCGAAGAAGCGTGACTCCGTATCGCCGGTTATCCGCGTATTTCGCGATCAAGGATTGCTGAGCACCAGCCGCCAGTTGTTCGTCATCCATGACCTCGGTCGCATCAAAGAGATCGCTGAGGGTGGCGCGACGGCGCTGGAAGGCGCGAAGTGAGGAACCTGTCATGCGATTCGCCGGAACAATCATCGTCCTGGGGCTCGCGCTCCGCGCGACTCCTGGGGTGCTCGGTATCCCCAGGTCGAGAGCTCTGATGAGCGCCAGCACCGCCATCACGCTGGGCGGAGTCGCCGGGTTGCTCGGAGCTTTAAGGACGCGACGGCAGCGTGCCGCTGGGTTCGAAGGCACTCGGTCGGTATGACAATCGACGAGGTCACCGTGAGTTCACACGGAACGCCAGGCGGACTGGCGAACTACTCCATCGGTCAAACCGTTCACGGTGCGGCGCTGTTCATCGACGTCCGCAAGTCCTCTCAGATCGTCGACTTCGTGGAGCGTCACCACGGTCCTGGGGCCGCCACCTCGTTGTTCATGAACTTCCTCGTGGGGGTGATGTCGACGATCGACGGCCCTGCGGTGTACGAGAGTGGCCCTAGTGGTGACGCTGTGCTCGCATTGTTTGTCGGCGAGACCTGCGCTTCTGATGCCATAGACGCAGCCCTCAGGGCCATCGAGTACCTGAGCACCGATTTCCTGAAAGCCAACCGACACCACCTGACGTGCCTGGGCAACTGCGGGGTGCGCGAGTGCCCCACCCCGTCTGCGTTCCGGGTCGGGGCCGGGGTGGACAACGGAGCGGTGACATCGGCTCGTGTCCACGTCGGCAAGCACGAAAGCGTGCAACTGGTCGGTGCGTGCATCAGCTTCGCGTCGAAACTGAGCGGCGCGGCGCCACCGAACACTGTCGCGGTCAGCACGGGAACGTTCCACCAGTTCCCCGCCTTGGCCAAGGACTACCGGTGGGAGTCCCGGGAGATGGTGGTTGGCAACAACGAACGGATGGTCATGCTTGTGGACCCGTCCAGGTAAGGGCGGTGGGAAATGTCGCTGGTATTCATCAACTACCGCGGCTCCGATGAGCCGTGGGTGGCCAACTGGTTGTGCAGTGAGTTGGCTGAGCGGCTCGGATCGGATCAGGTCTTCTTGGACAACAGGTCGATCCCGTCCGGTGAGGACTACCCCCAGGTTCTGCTGGACAGGGTGCGGTCCAGCCTGGTCCTGGTGGCTGTCATCGGGTCTGACTGGCATTCACCCACGCCCGACGGCCGGTTGATCGACAACGAGCGCGACTGGGTACGCCGTGAGATCGCCGCCGCGTTCGCCGCCGGCGTGCGTGTACTGCCCGTCCTGGTCGGTGATGTACCCGACTTCGTGCACGACGACCTGCCACCGGACATCCGCCGGTTGGCCAGGGTCCAGAGGCAGCGGATACGCCTGCGGGAAGCGCACAGGGACATCGCGCACATCGTGGCGGAGATCACCGATATTGATCCCAGATTGTCCGGACGCGTGAGACGCACGAGCCGGACCGAGATCGACCGCCTGGCTCGCAGCACCCTGCCTCTGCTGCAGCAGCACTTTGGCAATCGTGGTCGCCTTGTCGACATCGCGTGGTCCCTGTTGCGCCCCGACGAAGGACTCCGGTTCGTTGCGCCGTGCCGGTTCTCCAGGCGAACGTCAGGTTCTGCCGTCGTCCTGGTCACGAGCCGTCGGATCTGCATCGCCGACCTGGATGGTGAGCTCAAGATTCAGCAGGTGCTCACGTTCGGCGTCCAGGAGGTTGTCGACATCGAGGTCCGTCGGCGCCGCCGCGCCGGCGTCTTCCCGACTGCAGACCTTTGCCTGCAAACGGCAACAGGTGATCGTGTCCTCATCAGGGATCTGCTACGACCGCAGGTGGAGGCACTCGTCGACGTGGTGACCAACCGCGTTCAGGCCTAGTTGCCGGAGATGGCTTCCGGGGTGGTGAGGTGGGGTTCGACTTCGACGCGGTTGCGGCCGTGGCGTTTGGCGCGGTAGAGGGCCATGTCGGCGGCGGCGAAGAGGTGGTCCAGGGTGGCTGGGCCGGCGGCCACGCCGATGCTCACGGTGGGGTGGCAGGCGGTGCCCAGGACGACGGTCCAGTCGTGGTTGTCCACGGCGGCACGGATGCGTTCGGCGACGGTCGGGCCCACTTCTAGGGTGTTGCCGTCGGCGGCGCCGAGCAGGACCACGAACTCGTCGCCCGCCCAGCGGGCGACCAGGTCGGCGGCACGGCACTCGCGGCGGAGGAGTTGGGCGATCTCGCGCAGGGTGGCGTCGCCCGCGGCGTGGCCGGCGTCGTCGTTGACGCCCTTGAAGCGGTCGACGTCGACGAGGACGAGCCAGGGCATGCGGCCCCGGGCGGCGGTGCTCTCCAGCAGGCCGGCGGCGGCCCGTTCCAGGCCGAGGCGGTTGGCCAGGCCGGTGAGGGGGTCGCGGGCGGCGGCTTCCTGGGCGGCGACGGCCAGGCGTTGCGCCTGCACGGCGACGCGGCGTTGTTCGAGCGCCTGGCCGAGTCCTTCCTGGAGGGTCTCGGTGGCGGTGCGGCTCGCGGCCACCGAGCAGCGCAGCGCGGTGGCCTCGCCGACGTGGTCGCCCATCTCGGCGCAGATGTCGGCCAGGTCCAGGGAGAACCGCAGCAGCAGGGACGGGTCGTTGATGGACTCCGAGGCGGCGACCGCGCGGCTCGCCAGGGTGCGGGCCCG
Source organism: Saccharothrix sp. 6-C (assembly GCF_016695385.1). Taxonomy (NCBI): domain Bacteria; kingdom Bacillati; phylum Actinomycetota; class Actinomycetes; order Pseudonocardiales; family Pseudonocardiaceae; genus Saccharothrix; species Saccharothrix sp. 6-C. The sequence continues at coordinate 45,227 of NZ_CP064192.1, forward strand.
GACCAGGTCGCCTTGCTCCCGCCGGACCACCGCGAGGACCCAGCAGGCGACGGCGGACGCCCACTTGTCGCCGGCCCCCTCGGCTTGGCGCAGCGCCTCCTGGGCGTGCTCCTCGGCTTGGTCCAGCTCGCCGACGCCGGCCAGCGAACGGCTGTACGCGGCCAGGAGGGCGCGGCGCATGTGCTTCTCTTCGGCCAGGTCGAGGCCTTCTCTGAGGTAGCCCCGGGCTTCTTCGAAGATCGCCGGGGCGCGGTCGGGCGGTGAGGAGATCGCGCGGAAGTTCAAGGTGCCGCCCAAGCCTTGCAGGCAGTGGCCCAGGATCTCGACGGCCCCCGGTGAGCGCTCGGCGGCGCGGCGGGCCACCTGGACGGACAGGCGCAGCATGTCCACGGCGGCACGGCGGTTGCCGATGCCCTCCAGCAGGTAGGCGAGGGCGTGCATCGCCTGGGCGGCGGCCGGGTTGTCGTCGTGCTCGCCGTCGAGGTCGGTCCAGCCCTCGGCGGCCAGTTCGAGGGCCAGCGGGATGCGGCCGAGGCGCCAGGCGAGCTTGGCGCGGTCGACCAGGACGGCGGAGCGCTGCCAGCGGTCGACGCCAGGTGGCACCCGGCTCACCACCTGGTCGAACAGGGTGTTGGCCTCGGCCAGGCGGCCGGCGTTCAGCAACGCCTTGACCTCGAGGTCGAGTTGCGGGGCCTGCCCGGCTACCGGCCGATCTCGCTGCTCCACTCGTGCTGACACTCCATTCCGACTCGGCGCTGCGGTACGCGGGACCGCTCGCCGCCGGCACGGCTACCACAGGCTACCGGCCGGAACGGCGGGTGTACCGCTCCTCGTGCAGCACTGCCTCCAAGGGCAGGCGGTTGCGCCAGCCGTGCCGTTCCAGGTCCGGGGTGTCCGGCAGGCCCTCGACCGGCCCGACGCACAGCCACGCCACCGGGCGCAGGGGCTGGGGGATGTCGAGCATCCGGCGGAGCACGTCCTCCCGGTAGAAGCTGACCCAGCCGACGCCGAGGCCCTCGGCGGTGGCGGCCAGCCACAGGTTCTGGATCGCCAGGCACACCGAGTAGAGGCCGGCGTCGGCGATGGCGTGCCGGCCGAGCACGGCGGGCGAGCCGCGGTCGGGGTCGTAGGTGACGACCACGCCGACCGTGGACTCCATGATCCCCTCGACCTTGATCCGGGCGAACAGCTCGGCCTGCCGGGGGTCCAGCTCGGAGGCGAAGACGCTGCGCTCGGCGTGGACGTGGTCGCGGAACGCGCGGCGGGTGTGCTCGTCGCGCACGAGGATGAAGTCCCACGGCTGGGACAGGCCCACGCTGGGCGCGGCGTGCGCTGCGCTGAGCACCCGGCGCAGCACGTCCGGCGGGATCGGGGCGCCGGTGAACTCGCCCCTGGTGTCCCTCCGGCGGTGCAGGACGTCGTAGAAGCTCATTCGGACGATCGTGCCTCACGCCTTCCGGTGAACCTGACCGGAAGGGGGTGGCGTGCGTCTCAGCCGGGCGTTGAATGGCCGGTCATGGTCGGAACGGTGCACGGGTCCGCGCTGGGTTTCGCGGGTGGAGTGGTGGTGACCGCGCTGGCGGGGAGCTGGCCGGTGTTCGCCCTGCTCCTGCTGGTCGTGGTGGTGGTCGTGGTCTCGTGGTGGACGACGGTGTTCGGCGCGGCGTTGACCGCGGTGCAGTGCTGGGGCCTGTACGGGAGCTTCGTGGTCGGTGACGAGGGCCACCTGGTGGCGGACTGGCCGGCGTTGGCGGTGCTGGCGGTGGCGGGCACGGTGTCGCTCAGCGGGCTGGTGCGGGACCGGTCCGCGTCCCTGGTGGATCCCACGACCGGTTGACCTTCACCCTGGGTGAAGCCGCACGGTGGTCCTGGTCGGGCCGGGCGGCCCGGCCGGGGGAGGGGTCGTGGAGCTGCTGACGATCGGCGCGTTCGCACGGGCGGTCCGGCTGTCGCCGAAGGCGTTGCGGCTCTACGACGAGCTGGGGCTGCTGACGCCCGCCCGGGTGGACCCGCTGTCGGGGTACCGGCTGTACTCGCCGGACCAGGTCGAGCGGGCTCGGCTGGTGGCGTGGTTGCGCCGGCTCGGGATGCCGCTGGCCCGCATCCGAGGGGTGTGCGAGCTGGCGCCGGCGGACGCCGCGGCCGAGGTGCGCGCCTACTGGGCGCAGGTCGAGGCCGACATCGCGGCCCGCCGGGGCCTCGCCTCCTCCCTCGTGGAGCGACTCACCGGGAAGGACACCACCACCATGACGCTCGCGCTTCGCTACGCGCTGAGGACCGACCAGGGGCTCGTCCGCGAGTCGAACCAGGACGTCGGCTACGCGGGGAAGCGGCTGCTGGCCGTGGCCGACGGGTTCGGCGCGCGGGGGGAACCGCTCAGCTCGATGGCCATCGACACGCTCGCCGCGCTGGACACCGCCATCCCGGCCGGCGAGCTGCTCAACGCGTTGGCGGACGCCGTGCGGCAGGCGGGCACGGCGGTGCGGGAGTACCTGTCGGCCAACCCCGCCGACGAGTGCAGCGGCACGACGTTGACCGCGTTGGTGCTGTCCGGGTCGCGGCTGGGCCTGGTGCACGTCGGCGACGCGCGGGTCTACCTGCTGCGCGGCGGCCGGCTGTTCCGCATCACGCACGACCACACGGCCGTGCAGTCGTTGATCGCGGAGGGCCGGCTGACCGAGGAGGAGGCGGTCAGCCACCCGCAGCGGTCGCTGCTGGTGCGCGCCCTGCACGGCGAGGCGGTGGAGCCGGACCTGGCGCTGCACGACGCCCTGCCCGGTGACCGGTACCTGCTGTGCTCCGACGGCCTGCACACCGTGGTGCCGGAGGAGGAGCTGCGGCGGGTGCTGGTGTCGGAGGACGAGCCGGAGGAGGCCACGCGGCGGTTGGTCGGGCTGGCCAACGCCGGCGGCGGGCCGGACAACGTGGTGTGCGTGGTCGCGGACGTGGTGCCGGGCTAGCCGATCGGTCCCTGGGTCTCGCCGTCCGGGGACGCCCGCCACTGGTCGAACGGCCGGTCCAGGCGCCACTCCGCACCGTCGTGGGTCAGGACCCGGTGCTCGCAGGTCTCCAGGTTCGACAGGGACTCGAACAGCTCGATGCTCCACCCGAACAGCCGGCGGCACAGCAGCCGGATGGTGAGGCCGTGCGAGACGACCAGCGCCGTGGCCGGGTGGGCCGGGTCCCGCATCCGGGTCTCCAGGTCGGTCAGGAACGCGGCCAGGCGGTCGTCCACGTCCGCGCCGGACTCGCCGTTGGGCAGCCGGAAGAAGAAGTGGCCGAACGCGTGCCGCTGGTGCTTGAGCACCTCCTGCCGCACCGGGTCCTGGAGGTTGCCCCAGTCCTGCTCGCGCAACCTCGGCTCGGCCACCGTGCGCTCCACCTGGTGGCCGAGTTCGAGGTTGCGCAAGGTGGCCCTGGTCCGCACGTACGGGCTGACGTAGACCGCCGCCGGGTCGCCGTCGAGGAGGTCCTTGATCCGCGGCCCGGCGTCGCGGGCCTGTTGTTCGCCCAGCCCGGTCAGCGGCAGGGCGTGGTCGGGGACGCGGCAGTAGGCCAGCTCGTCGACGTTGCCCAGGCTCTGCCCGTGGCGCAGCAGGATGATCCGCACCACCCCATGGTGCCGGTGTTACATTCGCAGGCGAAACCGGACGGAAGGTGTCACATGGTCAAGTACGTCGCCCTGTACCGGAAACCGGCCGACGTCGAGGCGTTCGACGAGGCCTACTTCACGTCCCACCTGCCGTTGGTGGAGAAGACACCGGGTCTGCTGCGGGCCGAGGTGGCGAAGGTGACCCGCGTCTTCGTGCCCGGTTTCCTCGGCGAGCACGAGCTGCACATCGTGGCCGAGATGCACTTCGAGTCCGCCGAGGCCATGAAAGCGGCCTTCGGGTCGCCGGAGTGGCACGCCGCGGGCGCGAACCTGTCCGAGATCGGCGGCGTCGAGCTGGTGGCGATGTTCGCCGCGGAGGTCGTGGACCGGTGATCGCGGTGGTGATCGGCGGCGGCACGATGGGCGCCGGAGTCGCCCACCTGCTCCTGGCCGGCGGGCACGACGTGGTGCTGGTGGAGGCGGGCGCGGACCGGGCGGCGGCGGCGCGGCGCGCGGTGGAGGCGTCGCTGGCCAAGGCCGCCGACCGCGGCAAGCTGGCCGTGCCGCCCGCCGAGCTGCTGGCGCGCCTGACCGTGGCCGAACGGCTCGACACCGGGGTCGGACGCGGCGCGGCGCTCGTGGTCGAGGCCGTGCCGGAGGACCTCGGGCTGAAGCGGCAGGTGCTCGGCGACGCGGCCCGCGCCTGCCCGGACGCGGTGCTGGCGTCGAACACGTCGTCCTTGTCGATCTCGGCGCTGGCCGAGGGGCTGCCGGGCGAGCGGGTGCTGGGGATGCACTTCTTCAACCCCGTGCCCGTGCAGCAGCTCGTCGAGCTGGTGCACCACCCCGGGGTCGCCGCCGACGTGGTGGCGCGGGTCCGCGGCTGGGCCGAGGAGCTGGGCAAGACCGTGATCGAGGTGCGGGACGCGCCGGGGTTCGCCACGTCGCGGCTCGGGGTGGCGGTCGGCATGGAAGCGATCCGGATGCTCGAAGAGGGCGTCGCCTCCGCCGAGGACGTCGACACCGGGATGCGGCTCGGGTACGGGTGGCCCATGGGTCCGCTGCGGCTGACCGACCTGGTCGGGCTGGACGTGCGGCTGGCGATCGCCGAGCACCTCGCGGCCGAGCTGGGCCCGCGCTTCGAGCCGCCGTCGCTGCTGCGGGAGAAGGTCGCGGCGGGTCAGCTCGGCCGCAAGACCGGTCAGGGGTTCTTCACCTGGTAAGGAGGACGCGTGCGGATCCGTGAGCTGACCCCGGACGACGTCGGCGAGGCCGACCGGCTGCGCCGGGTCGCGTTCGGCGGCATCGGCGAGCCGTCGTTGCGTCCCGGTCGGCGAGGCCTGCTGGCCGAGGTGGACGGCCACGTGGCGGGCCTGCTCACGATCAAGGACTTCCACCAGTTCTGGGGCGGCTCGACCGTGCCGATGGGCGGCGTCGGCGGCCTGGCCGTCGACCCCTGGGCGCGGGGGCGCGGGGTGGCCGGCGCGCTGCTCGACGCGGCGTTGCGGGACATGCGGGAACGCGGCCAGGTGGTGTCCGCGCTGTACGCGACCGTGCCCGCGGTGCACCGGTCGCGCGGGTGGGAGCGGTCCGGCGTGTTCGAGTGGCTGGAGTTCCCGCTGGACCGGATGCCCGCCGGCGCGCGCGTGGCCACCCGGCCCCTGGTGGCGGGCGACGTCCCCGCGGTGCGGGCGTGCTACCTGGACGTCGCGTCCACCGTGGACGGGCTCGTGGACCGCAGCCCGCCGACCATCGCCGCCGACGACCTGCTGGACGAGGCCGTGGTGTCGGTGGTGCCCGGCCACGACGGCGAGGTGCGCGGGTACCTGGCGGCCGAGCGCGACGCCGGCGGGCTGCGGGTCCACGACCTCATCGGCCGGGACGTGACGACGCAGCTCGGGCTGCTGCGGGAGCTGGGCGGCTGGGCCGGCGTGCTCGACCGGGCGCGGCTGCTGGTCACCGACCCGGCCGTGACCGGCCTGCTGACCAACCAGGCGGTCGAGCACACCGTGACCACGTCCGCGTGGCTGCTGCGGGTGGTCGACCTGCCGTCGGCGGTGGCGGCGCGCGGCTGGCCGGCGGCGGCGTGGCTCAAACCCGCCGCCGTGGACCTCGACGTGGTCGACGAGCACGCGCCGTGGCACGCGGGACGTCGCCGCCTGGTGGTGGAGGACGGGTCGGTGCGCGTCGAGGCGGGCGGCGACGGGGCCGTGCGGCTGCACGCGCGTGCGCTCGGGCCGTGGTTCAGCGGGATGCAGAACAGCCACGCGTTGCGCCGGGCCGGGCTGCTCGACGGTGACGGCGCGCTGCTCGACCGGCTGGTCGGCGCGCCCGGCGTGCCGCGACTGGCGGATTACTTCTGACTGCTCCTAACCTGGCCAGCCGTGCTGCTCGCCGCGTTGGAACTGGTCGGGATCGCTGCGTTCGCCGCCTCCGGGGCGGTCGCGGCGGTGGGCGCGCGGCTGGACGTGTTCGGGGTCATCGTGCTGGGGCTGACCACGGCGCTGGGCGGCGGGATCATCCGGGACGTGCTGCTCGGCGTGCACCCCCCGGCGGCGTTGGTGAGCTGGCCGTACCTGGCGGTCGCCGGCGTCACCGGACTGGTGGTCTTCTGGTTTCACCCGACCGTGGCGAAGCTGTGGCGGGCGGTCCTGCTGCTCGACGCGGTCGGGCTCGGCCTGTTCGTCACCGCGGGCACCACGACGGCGCTCGCGCTCGGCGCGCCGCCCTACGCGGCGTGCCTGGTCGGGATGACCACCGGCATCGGCGGCGGCGCGCTGCGCGACGTGCTGCTGCGGGAGATCCCGCTGGTCCTGCGCCGGGAGATCTACGCGGTCGCGGCGTTGTGCGGGGCGGTGGTGGTGGCGTTCGGCGACTACCTCGAGCTGCCCGCCGTGCCGGTGACGCTGGTCGGGTCGGTGGTCATCGTCGGCTTGCGGCTGCTGGCGCTGTGGCGGCACTGGAACGCCCCGGTGGCCCGCAGCGGTCCGGAAACTTGACGGCAGGCTCACACCGGCTTCTCAGGCGGCTCTCAGGACCAGCGGCAAGACTGACCACATGCGCATCCTCGTTGTCGACGACGACCGGGCCGTGCGTGAGTCGCTCCGTCGCTCACTGCAGTTCAACGGCTACCAGGTGGACCTTGCCGGCGACGGCCAGCAGGCCCTCGAGTCCGTCGTCTCCCAGCGCCCCGACGCCATGGTGCTGGACGTGATGATGCCCCGGCTCGACGGGTTGGAGGTGTGCCGCCGGCTGCGCAGCACCGGCGACGACCTGCCCATCCTCGTGCTCACCGCCCGTGACGCGGTGTCCGACCGGGTCTCCGGGCTCGACGCGGGCGCCGACGACTACCTGCCCAAGCCGTTCGCGCTGGAGGAGCTGCTGGCCCGGCTGCGCGCGCTGCTGCGCCGAGCGGCGTCCGACGCCGAGGAGCCGGCGGGCGCGGTGCTGCGGTTCGCGGACCTGGAACTCGACCCGGGCACCCGGGACGTGCGGCGCGGCGAACGGCCGATCAGCCTCACCCGGACCGAGTTCGCCCTGCTGGAGCTGTTCCTGGCGCACCCGAAGCAGGTGCTCACCCGCGGCCGGATCCTGGAGGACGTCTGGGGCTACGACTTCCCCACCTCGGGCAACGCGCTGGAGGTCTACGTCGGCTACCTGCGCCGCAAGACCGAGGCCGAAGGCGAGACCAGGCTGCTGCACACCGTGCGCGGCGTCGGCTACGTGCTGCGGGAGACCCCTCCGTGATCGGTGCCGCCAACGGGCGGCTCCAGCGGGTGTCGCTGCGGGCCCGGGTGACCCTGCTGGCCGCGTTCTGCGTGGCCGGAGCCGTCGCCGTCGTGTCGCTCGGCGCGTACATGACGGTGAGCCAGAACCTGCACGACCAGATGGACGAGAACCTGCGGCAGCGCGCCCAGGCCGCGGTGAACGCGCCGAAGGTCAACAACGACGTCACCGAGATCCCCGGCGCGTTCCTCGCCGCGGGCGACATCCGGATCGGCGTGCTCGACGTGACCGGGCAGATCCTCTACCCGAAGGGCACGGTCGCGCCGCCGACCCAGCCCGCGGACCTGGACGTGGCGCGCGGGTCGCGGCTGGAGAACATCTGGACCGACCTGCGCACCGACTTCCGGGTGATCGCGGTGCCGTACGGCGACGGCCAGGCCATGCTGATCGCGCAGTCCACCAAGCCGTTGAACGTCACGCTGGGCAAGCTGTCCGTGGTCCTGTTCGTGATCAGCGGGCTGGGCGTGCTGGTCGCGGCGGTGGCCGGGACGGCGGTGGCGCGGACCGGCCTGCGGCCCGTGCAGCGGTTGACCGAAGCCACCGAGCGGGTCGCGTTGACCGGCGACCTGCGGCCGATCCCCGTGTCGGGTGACGACGAGCTGGCGCTGCTGTCGCAGCGGTTCAACGCGATGCTGGGCGCGGTGGCCGACTCGCAGGAGCGGCAGCGGCGGCTGGTCGCGGACGCGGGGCACGAGCTGCGGACGCCGTTGACGTCCATGCGCACCAACCTGGAGCTGCTGCTGGCCTCGGAGCGGCCGGACGCGCCCACGTTGTCCGACGAGGACAAGGCGGAGATCAACGCCGACGTGCGGGCGCAGCTCGACGAGCTGACGACGTTGATCGGCGACCTGGTGGAGCTGGCCCGTGAGGACGCGCCGCAGGTCGTGCACGAGCCGGTGGACCTGGTCGAGGTGGTGGAGCGCGCGTTGGACCGCGCCAAGCGCCGTGCGACCGACGTGGACTTCGTGGTGGAAGTGCAGCCGTGGTCGTTGCTGGGCGATTCGAGCGCGCTGGAACGCGCCGTGCTGAACCTGCTGGACAACGCGGTGAAGTTCAGCCCGGCGCGCGGCGTGGTCCGGCTGTCGCTCAAGCAGCTGGGTGACGGCAGCGCCGTGGTGGAGGTGGCCGACTCGGGCCCCGGCATCGCCGACGGCGACCTGCCGCACGTCTTCGAGCGCTTCTACCGCTCGTCCGAGGCCCGCACCCTGCCCGGCTCGGGCCTGGGCCTGGCCATCGTCAAGCAGGTGGCCGAACGCCACGGCGGCCTGGCCTACGTGGGCCGCGCCCCGGAGGGCGGCGCCATGTTCACCATCCGCCTCCCCGGCCGCCCCGCCCCCGTCCCCCACCACTGACCACGCGAGAGTCCAACGCCCACGCCGCGTGAGTCCAACGCCCACGCCGCGTGAGTCCAACGTTCGCAGCGCGAGAGTCCAACGTTCACGGGACCTGAATTCAACGCTCGGACAGACCGCCCGGTCGGTCGAATGTTGAACTCAGGTCCCGTGAACGTACGACTCACGCGGCGTGGATGTAGGACTCTCGGGTTAGCCCTTGGTGGAGCCCAGGGTCAGGCCGCCGATGAACTGGCGTTGCAGGGTGAAGAAGACGACCAGGGTGGGCAGGGCGACCAGGAGGGAGCCGGCGGCGACCAGGTTGTTGTCCACGAAGAACGTGCCCTTCAGGTTCTGCAGGGCCGACGTGATCGGCATCTTGTCGCCGGTCTGGATCAGCACCAGGGCCCACAGGAAGTCGTTGTAGATCCAGGTGAACTCGAGGGTCGCCAACGCCGCCAGGGCGGGACGGCACAGCGGCAGGATCACCTGCCAGTACTGCCGGAACACGCCCGCGCCGTCCACCCGCGCCGCCTCGCCGATCTCGTTCGGGATCGTCTTCATGTAGTTGCTCAGCACGAACACGCAGAACCCCGACTGGAACGCCACGTGGATCAGCACCAGCCCGAGCTGCGAGTCCAGCAGCACCTCGCTGTCGCTGAGCCAACGGGGCAGCGGCGTCAGCAGGTACAGCCGGTACAGCGGCGTCACGATCACCTGCTGCGGCAGCAGGTTGCCCGCGGTGAACAGCATCAGCAGCACCAGGTTGAACCGGAAGCTGAACCGCGACACCCCGAACGCCACCATCGAGCTGAGCAGCAGCACGAGCAGCAACGCCGGCAACGTCACGATCAACGTGTTCAGGTAGTAGTGCGGCAGGTCGGCCTGCGTCCACGCGGACGTGAAGTTGTCGAACGTCAGGCTCTCCGCGACCGAGAAGTACCCGTTGCGGGCCGTGTCGTCGTACGTCCGCAGCGACGCGTACAGCGCCCACAGCAGCGGCGCGAGCGTGGCCAGGCACGTCAGGACCAGGAACACGTGCAGGGCGATGCGCCCCACTGGGATCGAACGCGGTCGGAACGTCACGCCCGGCCCTCCTCGCGGAACACCTGGATCAGGTAGGTGACGATGAACCCGAGCGAGATCAGCAGCAGGACGACGGCCAGCGCCGAGCCCCACCCGATCCGGCTCGACTCGCCGATGATGTTGTCGGTCACCAGCACGGACAGCAGCTCCAGCCCGTTGCGGCCCTTGTTGATCACGTACACGATGTCGAACGCCCGCAGGCCCTCGATCACGGTGACCACGAGCACGACCACGTTCACCGGTTTGAGCACCGGGAACGTGACCCGGAAGAACGTCTGCCAAGCGTTTGCGCCGTCGAGCGCGGCGGCTTCCTTCAACGCCGGGTCGACCGACTTCAGCCCGGCCAGGTACAGCAGCATGACGTACCCGGTGTGCCGCCACCCGGCCGCGACCAGCACCGCGTACAGGTTGATGTCGGGGTCGCCCAGCCAGTTCACCGGGTCGGTCGACGCGGTGCCGAGCACGTTGTTCAGCAGCCCCTGCTCGGGCTGGTAGATCAGCTGCCAGATGAACCCGACCAACGCCAGCGACAGCACCATCGGCAGGTACAGCGCGCTCTGGTAGATCCGCCCGAACCGCAATTGGCGGTCCAGCAGGACGGCCAGCAGCAGCCCGGCGGCGGTCGGCGCCACGAGCAGGAACAGCAGCCAGGTGAGGTTGTGCTGCACCGCGGGCCAGAACCGGGGGTAGCGGGTGAAGATGTCGACGTAGTTGCCGAACCCGACCCACTCGATGTCGGCGAACCCGCCGATCCCGTCCCACGAGCTGAACGACAACCCGATCGACCCGAGCGCCGGCACCCAGACCAGCGCGATGTGCACCAACGACGGGATGCCGAGCATCAGCCCGAGCACGAGCTTGTCGCGCGGCGCCAGCGCGGTGGCACGGCGACGCCTGCCGCGCCGGGACGTCGGGGAGGGGGCCGACGTCCCGGTGGGCTCCGGTGGGGACTGCGACGCGGTCACGACGTCACTCCGTGAAGATCGTCTTGGCCTGGTCGGCCATGCCCTTGAGGATCGAGTCGAGGTCGTCGGGGTTCTGGATGAACGCGTTGAGCCCGTTGGTCGCCGCGTCGCTGGCGAAGCGGGGGTCGGTGTCGCGGTCGAGGAACTGCGTGATGTGCGTGGCTTCCTTGATCACCTGCGCCGCCTTCTTCTGCAGCGCGTTGTAGCCGGTGGTCTCGGCCTTGCCGGAGGTGGCGATCGAGGTCGGGTCGGTCTTGAGGTAGGCCAGCTGCGCGGCGGGCGTGGACAGGTGCTCCAGCAGCCTGCGCGCGCCTTCGGGGTTGGCGGGTTTGCGGGACATCAGGTAGCCGTCGATGGGCGCTTCGACGGTGTCCTGGCCGTGCTCGGGGTTGATCTCCGGGTAGGGGAAGAAGTCGAGGTCGTCCACCTCGGCGCCCTTGAACTGCTGCGCCACGAACGAGCCGAGCAGGTACATGCCGGCCTTGCCCTGCTGCAACGACTGCGCGGCCTCCTGCCACTCGCGGCCGAGCGCGTTCTCCTGGTGGAACGGCAGCAGCCGCTTCCAGGTGTCGAACACCTCCCGCACCTTCGGCCCCTGCCAGTCCTCCTTGCCCGCCATGAGGTCGACGTGGAACTGGTAGCCGTTGACCCGGAAGTTGAGCTGGTCGAACGTGCCCATGCCCGGCCAGCCCTGCTTCTGCGCGAACGCGATGGGCACGAGCCCGTCCGCCTGCATCTTCGTGGACAGGGCGACGAGCTCGTCGAGCGTCTTCGGCTGCTCGTACCCGCGTTGCTGCCACACGCTCTTGCGGTAGAACACGCCCCACGGGTACTGGGTGAACGGGATCAGGTACTGCTTGCCGTCCGAGGCGGTGGAGGCTTCCTTCAGGGCGGGCGCGTAGCCGTCGGAGACCTTGGACCACACCTCGCTCAGGTCGCCGGCCAGGCCCTTCTCGGCGAAGTACCGCATCCGGTAGCCCGCGAACCAGGCCAGCACGTCGTCCGGCTTGCCCTGCAGGTAGTTGTTGATCTGCTCCTGGTACTGCTCGTGCTGCTTGGTGTTGATCGCGACCTTGAGGCCCGACTCGCCCTCGAACGCCTTCAGCACGGCCGTGATCGCGTCCTTCGGCACCTGGTCGGACAGGTTGTTGCCGAACGACACCGTGTCGGTGACGGCGCCCCCGCCGTCGGAGCCGCACGCGGCCAGTCCGGGCACGGCGGCGATGCCCGCGCCCGCGACGATCGCCCGTAACAGCGCGCGGCGGCCGAGCAGGGGGGTGGGGCTGGCGGAGAACCTCGTCATCGTCGCTCCTACGGGTGACACCAGGCATGCCAAGTGAACAAAGAGTCAACAAGAGGACTCACAATGTGGTGTGTGCCACAGCGAAATGTCAAGCTATCCGACGGTTGTTGTTGGACTGTGTTGACGTTTTCGCGGCAAATCGACCACTCTTGTGCCATGACGATGTGGCCCACGCGTGTGCCCGGCCTGGCCTGGGGCGCCGACTACAACCCCGAGCAGTGGCCGGAGGACGTCTGGGACGACGACGTCGAGCTGATGCGCCGGGCCGGGGTGAACCTCGTGAGCGTGGCGATCTTCTCCTGGGCGTTGCTGGAAGTGGAAGAGGGGCGCTACGAGTTCGGCTGGTTGGACCGCGTGCTCGACCGTTTGCACGCGGGAGGCATCCGGGTCGACCTGGCCACCGCGACCGCCGCGCCGCCGCCGTGGCTGACCACGGCGCACCCCGAGATGCTGCCGGAGACCGCCGACGGCGTCCGGCTCGTGCACGGCTCGCGCCAGTCCTACTGCCCCAGCTCGCCGGTCTACCGGTCCAAGGCCGTCGCGCTGGCCCGCGCGCTGGCCGAGCGGTACCGCGACCACCCGGCGCTGGCCGCGTGGCACGTCAACAACGAGTACGGCTGCCACGTCTCCCGCTGCTACTGCGACCGGTGCGCGGTGGCGTTCCGGGCCTGGCTGCGGGCCCGCCACGGGACGCTGGACGTGCTGAACGAGGCGTGGGGGACGGCCTTCTGGAGCCAGCGCTACACCTCGTGGGAGCAGGTGCTGCCGCCCCGGGCCACGCCGACCTCGCACAACCCGGGCCAGCTGCTCGACTTCGACCGGTTCTCCTCCGACGCCCTGCTCGAGCTGTACAAGGCCGAGCGGGACGTGCTGCGCGAGGTCACCCCGGACGTGCCGGTGACCACGAACTTCATGGCCGCCGCGTTCGCCGGGCTCGACTACTGGACGTGGGCCGCCGAGGTCGACTTCGTCTCCAACGACCACTACACCCGCGCCGAGGACGCCGAGCGGCACGTCGACCTGGCGTACTCCGCCGACCTGGTGCGCGGCCTCGCGGGCGGGCGGCCGTGGCTGCTGATGGAGCACTCCACGTCGGCGGTGAACTGGCAGCCGCGCAACATCGCCAAGCTGCCCGGCGAGCTGCGCCGCAACTCCTACGCGCACATGGCCCGCGGCGCGGACGGCACGCTGTTCTTCCAGTGGCGGCAGTCGCGGGCGGGCGCGGAGCGCTACCACTCGGCGATGGTGCCGCACGCCGGTCCGGACACGAAGGTGTACCGCGAGGTCGAGCAGGTCGGCGCGGAGTACCGGCGGCTCGCCGAGCTCGTCGGGTCGACCGTGGACGCCCCGGTCGCCGTCGTGTTCGACTGGGAGTCGTGGTGGGCGCTCGGCCGGTCCGGGCACCCGACCAGCGACTTCGCCTACCCCGAGCACGTGTTCGGGTACTACCGGGCGTTGTGGCGGGCCGGGGTGACCGTCGACTTCGTGCCGCCCGGCGCCGACCTGTCCCCCTACCGGCTGGTCGTCGTGCCCGCGCTGTACGGGGTGGACGACGCGTCGCCGTACGAGGAGCACGTCGCGGCGGGCGGCCACGTGCTGGTCACCTACCTGTCCGGTGTCACGGACACGCGCGGCCACGTGCACCTCGGCGGCTACCCCGGCGCGTTCCGCGAGCTGCTCGGCGTGCGGACCGAGGAGTTCCACCCGCTGCGCGCGGGCGAGGCGGTGGCGTTGGACGACGGCTCGTCGGTCGCGGTGTGGACCGAGCACCTGCACGTCGACGGCGCGGAGGTGGTCGCGTCCTACGCCGACGGCCCGCTGCCCGGTGTGCCCGCCGTGACCCGCAACGAGCGCGGCGCGGGCGTCGCCTGGTACGTGGCGTGCGGCCTGGCCGGCGACGGCCTGGAGCGGCTGGTGCGGACCGCGCTCGACCGGGCGGGCGTGCCGGTCGGTCCGGGCGGTGACGTCGAGGTGGTGCGTCGGCGCGGTGAGGTGGCGGGCTCCGCCGTATCGTGGCTGGTCGCGGTCAACCACGGGACCAGCGACGCCGAGCTGCCCGCGGTGGGTGTCGAGCTGCTGTCCGGCGCGCGTGCGTCCGGCGGTGTGGTCGTGCCCGCCGGCGGCGTGGTCGTGATCCGGGAAGAAGAGGTGTGAAGTGCTGGCACGCCAGCGACAAGCGGTGATCCTGGAAGAGGTCCGCCGCACCGGCGCGGTGCGGGTGAGCGACCTGGTCGTCCGGCTGGGCGTCTCGGACATGACCGTGCGCCGCGACCTGGACGTGCTGGCCGCGCGCGGCCTGGTGGAGAAGGTGTACGGCGGCGCCACGTCCGTGGTCGGCCGCAGCACGGACGAGCCGGGCTTCGAGGCCAAGTCGGTGCGCCAGCTGCCGGAGAAGGAGGCCATCGCGGCGTTCGCGGCCGGCCTGGTGCGCCCCGGCACCGCGATCGGCCTGTCGGCGGGCACCACCACGTGGACGCTGGCCCGGTTCCTGGACGACATCCCCGACCTGACCGTGGTGACCAACTCGATCCGGATCGCCGACGTGCTGCAGCAGAGCGGGCGCACGGACCGCACGGTGGTGCTCACCGGCGGGGTGCGCACGCCGTCGGACGCGCTGGTCGGGCCGGTGGCCGTGCAGGCGCTGCGGTCGCTGCACCTGGACGTGGTGTTCCTCGGCGTGCACGGCATGGCCGAGCGCTCCGGCTTCACCACGCCCAACCTGAACGAGAGCGAGACCGACCGCGCGCTGGTCGACGCGGCCGGGCGGGTCGTCGTGGTCGCCGACCACACCAAGTGGGGCACCGTGGGCATCTCCACCATCGCCGCGCTGGACGAGGCGGACGTGCTGGTGACCGACGAGGGATTGGCCGAGCCCGCGCGGGCGGTGCTCGGCGAGCAGGTCGGCGAACTGGTCCTGGCGCACGTGCCGGGCCGCGGAGAGGAACTGGCGTGAGGCGCACGGCG
The DNA here is from genome assembly GCF_016695385.1 of Saccharothrix sp. 6-C. Classification (NCBI taxonomy): domain Bacteria; kingdom Bacillati; phylum Actinomycetota; class Actinomycetes; order Pseudonocardiales; family Pseudonocardiaceae; genus Saccharothrix; species Saccharothrix sp. 6-C. The sequence continues at coordinate 60,254 of NZ_CP064192.1, forward strand.
CGGCAGCTGGCCGATGGTCGCGAGATCATCTACTTCGACGACACCCCGGGCGCGCCGCCGCGCGAGGCGGTCGACACCCGCGACCTGCCGCGCACGCAGCCGCTGTCGGAGGTGCGGCGCGACCCGCTGACCGGCGAGTGGGTGGCGATGGCCGCGCACCGGCAGACCCGCACGTACAAGCCGCCCGCCGACCTGTGCCCGCTGTGCCCGTCCACGCCCGGCAAGCCGACCGAGGTGCCCGAGTCGAGCTACGACGTGGTCGTGTTCGAGAACCGGTTCCCGTCGTTCGCGCAGGGCGTGCCGGAGCTGCCGTCCACTGTGGAGGGGATGCCGATGGTGGCGCGGGCGGCCGGGCGCGGCCGGTGCGAGGTGATGTGCTTCACCTCCGACCACGACACCTCGTTCGGGTCGCTGCCCGCCTCCCGGGTGCGCACGGTCGTGGACGCGTGGGCGGACCGGACGGCGGCGCTGAACGCGACGCCGGGCGTCGAGCAGGTCTTCCCGTTCGAGAACCGGGGCGAAGAGATCGGCGTGACGCTGTCGCACCCGCACGGCCAGATCTACGGCTACCCCTTCGTGACCCCGAAGACGGAACGGATGCTCGCCGCCGCGGCGGACTACCGGGCGTCACACGGCCGTCCACTTATGGGTGACATTTTGGCCGCTGAACGCGCGGTCGGAACCCGCGTCATCGCCGAGAGTGAGTCCTGGACGGCGTTCGTGCCCGCCGCGGCGCGGTGGCCGGTCGAGGTCCACCTGGTCCCGCACCGCCAGGTGCCCGACCTGCCCGCGCTCACCGACGCGGAGCGGGACGACTTCGCGGGCCTCTACCTGACCGTGCTGCACCGCCTGGACGCGCTCTACGACCGCCCGCTGCCCTACATCGCGGCGTGGCACCAGGCGCCCGTGCGCACCGGCCGTGACCTGGCGTGGCTGCACCTGGAGGTGTTCTCGGTGCTGCGCGCCGCGGACAAGCTCAAGTACCTGGCCGGCTCCGAGTCGGGCATGGGCGTCTGGGTGAACGACGCGACGCCGGAGCAGATCGCCGAGAGGCTGCGCGGCTGAACCACGGGTGGGGTAATCGGCCGAGAACCCGTCCGGACTCACAAGTGATGCCCAGTTTCGTTTAAGGCTGCTCTCAGGCGGGCACCGCAAAGTGGTGGACATGACCGAAGACGAGCAGCCGAAGCAGCCACCGCAGTCTCAGCCGGCGCAGCCGGAGAGCCCGTGGGCGCGTGGGGGCGCCGGACTCGGTCATGCGGACGCCGGCGGTCGGCAGCAGGGTGCCGACCAGCCGGGCAGCGACGACACCGGCGCCGTGCAGGGCGGCGCCGGTGCGTCGGAGCCCACCGGCGCGGGAGGTGCCTGGCAGGGAGCCTCCGCGCGGCCGGCGGAAGGGACCGACGGGTCGGCGGTAGGGGCCGACCGGTCGGCGGCGGGGTCGGCGGGTGTTCCGCGGGGGAACACCGGCCACCCAACCGACTCGTACCGAGCCGACTCGCGCCCGGCGGACCTGTACCCGGACAGCGTGACCTCGACCGCTGCCACCTCGAACTTCGGCTCGCCGACCGCTCCGCACGCGAGCGGCGCCGAGCCCGTGCCCGGGTCGCCGGACGCCTGGTCGCGTCCCGGTCGCCCGGATGACTTCGGCTCGCCGGTCGCCTCGCAGGGTGCCGCCGGCCTGTCGGGAACCGGTCGGGCGGGTGCCGTGCAGGGCGGCGCCGGCCCGACCGGAACAGGTGTGGCCGGTGCTGTGCAGGGCAGCGCCGGTCATCCCGGAACCGGTGGTCCCGGCGCCGTGCAGGGCGGCGCCGGGCTGCCGGGATCCGGGCCGGGGGCCTGGCAGGGAGGCTTCCACCGCCCGGAGCACACCGGTCCGCACGGCGCGCCGCAGGCCGGCGCCCAGGATCACCCGGGCTCGCCGGCCCACTCCCCTTCGGGGCCGGCGCAGCCCGGTGTGTCGGGCCCGTACTACGCGCCGCCCGGCTCGGTCTCCGCGGCGCCCCGCCCCCCGCGGGGCCGCGGCAAGGTCGTGGCGGGGGTCGCCGCCCTCGTGCTCGCGGTCGGCGGCGTCGCCGGAGGTGTCGGCGGGTACGTCGGCTTCCAGGCCGCCGAGGACTCCCGGCCCGTGACCAACGCGCTCAACCAGACCCCGCCCGCCCAGCAGAGCTCCGACGCACCGGCGGGCTCGACCGAGCAGGTGGCCCAGAAGGTGCTGCCGACCGTGGTGCAGGTGCAGGTCAACGGCGGCGCCGGGTCCGGTTTCACGCTCAGCTCCGACGGCCTGGTGCTGACCAACAACCACGTGGTCGAGAGCGCCGCCGGCGGCGGGCCGATCAAGGTCCAGCTCCAGGACGGCCGCTCGTTCGACGCGAAGATCGTCGGCCGCGACCCGACGTCCGACCTGGCCGTGGTGAAGGTGGAGGACGTCTCCGGTCTGCCCACGGCCGAGCTGGGCAACTCCGGCGACCTGCGGATCGGCCAGCAGGTCGTGGCCGTCGGCTCGCCGTTCGACCTCAACGGCACGGTCACGTCCGGCATCGTCAGCTCGCTGAACCGCCCGGTGCGCGCCGGCGGCCAGCAGGGCGGCGTGGACACCGTGCTCAACGCCATCCAGACCGACGCCGCGATCAACCCCGGCAACTCGGGCGGCCCGCTGGTGAACATGCGCGGCCAGGTCGTCGGCATCAACTCGGCCATCTACAGCCCGAACTCCAGCCAGTCCTCGCAGGGCGGCTCGGTCGGCATCGGCTTCGCCATCCCGATCGACCAGGCCCGGCGCACGGCCAAGGAGCTGTCGGAGACCGGCAAGGCCAACCAGACCGTGCTCGGCGTCCAGGTGGGCGACGCGCCGGAGGGCGGGGCGGTGGTCCGCGACGTGACCGCCGGCGGCGCGGCGGCCGCGGCGGGCGTCAAGTCCGGCGACGTGATCACCAAGTTCGGCGACCGGCCCATCGACACCTCCGACTCGCTGGTCGCGGCCGTCCGGTCCCGCGCGCCGGGCGAGAAGGTGCAGCTCACCATCGGCGGGAACCGCACGGTCGAGGTGACGCTCGGCAGCCAGCCCGTCGAGGTCCGCTAGCACCGGAAGACCACCGGCTCACGTGCCCCGGGCCGGTCGTGGAGGCCGCATCCCGGCTGGTGACCGCCCCTCACCTGCCGGCGTGCGGCCTCTTGTCGCGCCCGCCGGGGCTCCGGCCTCGCCTGGCGAGGGCCACCGCCAGGACCACCGACCAGGTCACGCCGACCGCCACCAGGAGCCCGAGCGGGTAGTCCCGGTCGGCCAGGCCGGGGTTGGGGCCGCCCGCGAACGGTCGCCAGAGCAGCGGGACGGCGAGCAGCCCCAGCACGCCGGTGAGCGTGCCGCCGACCAGCACCGCCGCGCGCCACGGCTCCGGCACCCGGCGGGCCACGAGCAGGCCGAAACCGGCGTAGAGGGGCGCGAGCAGCACGTCGTGCGCGATCGGGCCCGCCACGAACCACAGCACCAGGTTCACCGACACCAGCGGCAGCACCAGGACCGCGCCCCACAACCCCGTGGCAACACCCAGCGCGCCGATCACCCACCTCATCAGAGGACCTCCAGTCGAGTGACCCACTTGGTCTGCGTCACGCCCGGTCGGCTCGGTGCGATCAACCGGCACGGGTAGCCGTGGTCCAGCGGCAGGGTCTCGCCGTCCAGCCGCAGCGCGAGCAGCGTCAACGGGTCGCGGGCGTGGGCGGCGGGCAGGGTGCTCGCGCGGTAGAGGCCGTCGCGCTCCAGCGACTCCACCCGGACGTCGCCGGGCGCCAGGCCCGCCAGCGCCAGCAGGTCGCGCACGGGCACCCCGGTCCACCGCGCCGACGCGCTCCACCCCTCGACGCACGCGATCGGCAGCTCGGCCGTCGTCTGGGGCAGCGCTTCGAGTTCCCGGCGGGTGAACCGGCGCCCGCCGACGGTCAACCGCCAGCCGTCGTCCACGGCGGCCACCCGGGCGGCGGCGGCCGTGCGGTTGACGGGCAGCGCCGCCGACCGGATGCCCAGGACGGAGGCGGTCCGCAGCCACGGCACCGTGCCGCCCGCCGTGGCCAGCACCGCGACCGCCGCCGCGCCGCCCGTGGTGAGCAGGAACCCGCGCCGGCTGAGCGTGCCCTGGCGGACCTCCTCGGCGGGCGTGCGCGTGAGCGGCAGCTTGACCGCGACGTGCACGAGCAGCGCGCCCACCGCGACCCAGGCCACGGCGTGGTGCGCGGTCGGGAAGAAGAACTGCCACGGGTAGTTCTGCGCGGCGTTGAACAGGCCGGTGACCAGCTCGAAGAACGACGCGCCGAGCAGCACGAAGATCGAGGCCCGCTCCAGCGCGTGCGGCAGCGACTTCACCAGCGGCCGTTCGAAGAGCTTCGGGTACACCGTCCACAGCTTCGCCGACAGCAGCGGGATCGCCGCCACGCCCGAGGTGACGTGGACGCCCTGCGTGAACCGGTAGAGCCAGACCGGGCGGGTGGGCCAGGCGAACCAGGCGGGCGGGTGCTGCAGGTAGTGGCTGAGCAGGCCGGTGACGAAGCACAGCCCGAACGCGATGCCCAGCCACAGGCCGAGGCGGGTGGCGGTGTGCGGGCTGGACGCGCGCTTCACGGCCGCACCAGCTCGGCGAACCAGCGCCCGTCGCGCTCGACGACCCACCGCGACGTCAGACCGGCCCGCGCGGCGACCGGCGCCAAGGACGGCGCGTCGACCCGCGCCCAGTCGAACCACGCGCCGCCGGCGACCCGGGCGCGTTCCCGGCGCAGCCCGCAGCCGGGCGGCTCGACCTCGACCAGCACGCTGCCGTGCCGGCGCAGCAGCTGACGGGCCCGGCGGAGCAGCGCCACGGGGTCGCCGCCGATGCCGATGTTGCCGTCGGCGAGCAGCGCGTGCGCCCAGCGGCCGTCGCCGGGCAGCCGGCCGAACAGGTCCCGGCGCAGGGCCGGGCCGCCCCTCGACCGGGTGAGGGCGACGGCGAGCGGCGAGTGGTCCACGCCCAGCGCCACCACCCCGCGCCCGACGAGCGCCGCGACCATCCGCCCCGGGCCGCAGCCGAGGTCGACGGTCGGGCCGTGGCAGGCGTCGAGCAGGACGTGGTCGGCGTCGTCGGCGTCCTCGTGCCACCGGTCGACCGGCAGGGTCAGGTGACCGCCGCCGGCCAGGTCGAGCCGGCACTCCGCGCCGCTGAGACCGAGGTCGAACGCGGTCATCGCAGGACGCCCAGGCGCGCGAGCGCGGCGGCGAACCGCGTGTGCGGCACGGCGGCGGCGACCTCGCGGGCCGTGGCCATGTCGTCCACATCGGACAGCACGGGCAGCAGGCCGGTGTCCCGGTCGCCCAGGGCCCGCAGCGTCGACGCGCCCGTGTCCGACCGGGACATCGGCACGGTCCGGAGGGCCGCGGCCACCGCCGGGTCGTGGAGCCCCAGCGCCCACCAACCGCCGTCGGCCGCCGGGCCCAGCACGGCGTCGTGCGCGGCCAGCCGGTCGACCGACTCGGCCAGCAGCGCCGGCGTGAGCTGAGGCGTGTCCATGCCGATCTGGAACACCGGCAGGCCGTGCGCCCGGTGCGCGTCGGCGTGCGCGTTGGCCAGCCGGTCGGCGAACGACCGGCCCCGCTGCGCCACCACCGTGCAGCGCCGCAGCACCGCGCGGATCTCGGCCGACCGGCGCGCGTCGCCGAGCGACCCGGTCAACGCCACCACCGGCCGGACGCGCGGCGTGCCGAGCACGGCGTCGAGGGTGTCCAGCAGCGCGGCGGCGGCGATGTCGGCCGCCTCCGCCGGCGTCGCGGGCGGGCAGAGGCGGGTCTTCGCCAGGCCCGGCACCGGGGCCTTGGCCACCACCAGCAGGCTCACCGAGGGGGTCATCGGCGCACGCTCCCCCGGTCGACGCCCCGCTGGACGACCGCCGTCATGTCCCGCACCGCCCGCGCGGTCCCGCGCACCGAGCCCGACACCTTCGACTTCGTGCCCGCCGCGCGCGGCCCGTACCGCACGTCCCGCTCGACCACCCGCCACCCGGCCGCCGCCGCGCGCAGCAGCAGCTCCAACGGGTAGCCGAACGCCCGGTCCTCGACCCCCAGGTCCAGCAGGTCGCGCCGGCGGAACGCCCGCACCGGCGCGATGTCCCGCACCGGCAGCCCCTTGCGGCGCAGCAACCCGGCCAGCACCGCGTTGCCCGCCCGCGCGTGCCACGGCCAACTGCCCGCCTCCGGCACCCGCCGCCCCACGGCCAGCTCCGCCCGCGCGAGCAGCGCCACCAGCTCCGGCAGCTCGCGCGGGTCGAGCGAACCGTCCGCGTCGAGCACGCACACCACCTCGGAGCGCGCGTGCTCGATGCCCGTGTGCACGGCCGCGCCATACCCGGGCCGCGGCTCGTGCACGACCTCCGCGCCCAACGACCGGGCGATCTCCGGCGAGCCGTCACGCGATCCGTTGTCCACCACCAGGGGCCGGTAGCCCGCGGGCATGGCCCGCAGCACGCCCGGCAACGCCGCCGCCTCGTCCAGGCAGGGGAGCACCACGTCGATTTCGTCCACGTCCCACAGCATGGGCGGTCGTGGACGGCCGAAAACCGTTGTGCCGCTTACCGAATCATGACGTGTGCGCCAGTTCTTACGGACCGCTGACGGATGTCCCCGCGACCACGTGGCACCGCCCGCACCGGCCTTACGGTGGGCCTGTGCTCCGTGTCCTGGCCGCCGTGGCCCTGGTCGTCTCGGCCGTCGTGGTCGGCGCGCTCCTGCCCGATGACCGCGTCCACGCCCCCGCCCCGCCGCTGTTCGCGCACTGGCTGCCGCACGTCGGCATCGGCACGCCGTTGGCCGTACTGGTGGCGCTGGCGGTCGTGGTGTGGGGTCCGCCGCTGGCCGGGCGGCTCCCGTGGCGCCTCGCGCTGGGCGCGGGTTACGCGACCGCGCTGGCGTGGACGTTCGCACTGGCCCTGGTGGACGGTTGGGCCCGCGGTGTCACCGGCCGGCTGACCACGGAGCACGAGTACCTGCACGAAGTGCCGGGCGTGACGGACGTCGGCGCGATGCTGCGCGAGTTCTCCTCCCGCATCCTGGACTACCAGCCCGACTCGTGGGCCACGCACGTCTCCGGGCACCCGCCGGGCGCGTTCCTGGTGTTCATCGGGCTCGACCGGGTCGGGCTGCCCGGCGGGGCGTGGGCCGCGGCGTTCGTGGTGCTGGTCGGCGCGCTGACGGCGGTCGCGGTGCCGGTGACGGTGCGCGCGCTGGTCTCCGAGGAGCACGCGCGGGCCGTGCTGCCGTTCGTGGCGCTGTTCCCCGGCGCGGTGTGGATGGGCGTGTCGGCGGACGGGCTGTTCGCGGGCGTCACGGCGTGCGGCATCGCGTTGCTGGCCACCCGGCGGGCGTTGGCGGGCGGTGTGGTGCTGGGCTTCGGCGTGTTCCTGTCCTACGGGCTGGTGCTGATGGGCGTGCTCGCCCTGGTCGTGCTGTTGTGCCACCCGCGAGGTCGGAACTGGCGGGGGATCGGCGTGGCCGTGCTGGGCGCGTCGGCGGTGGTGGCGGTGTTCGCGGCGCTGGGGTTCTGGTGGGTGGACGGCTACCACCTGGTCGTCGAGCGGTACTACCAGGGCATCGCCACACCCCGCGCCTACGTGTACTGGGTGTGGGCGGACCTGGCCGCGGCCGTGTTCGCCTGCGGGTTCGCGCCCTTCGCCGCACGGTGGCGCGGGCCGGCGGTCACACTGGCCGCGGCGGCGGCGGCGGCCATCCTGGTCGCCGCGGTGTCCGGTTTGAGCAAGGCCGAGGTGGAGCGGATCTGGCTGCCGTTCACCGTGTGGCTGGTCGTGCTCGTGCCGGACCGGCGGCGGCTGTGGCTGGCGGCGCAAGCGGTGACCGCGCTCGCGGTCAACCACCTCCTGTTGACCAACTGGTGAGGCGCGGACATGGGTGAGACGACCGGGCGGGTGCTCGTCGTGGACGACGACGTGACGGTGCGCGACGTGGTGCGCCGGTACCTGGAGCTGGCCGGCCACGAGGTCGAGCTGGTCGGCGACGGCGAGAGCGCGCTGCGCCGCTTCGCGGAGCGCGAGCCGGACCTGGTGGTGCTCGACCTGATGCTGCCGGGCGTGGACGGGCTGGAGGTGTGCCGGCGGCTGCGGGTGCGCAGCGCCGTGCCGGTGGTGATGCTGACCGCGCTGGGCGAGGAGGAGGACCGGATCGCCGGGCTCCAGCTCGGCGCGGACGACTACGTGACCAAGCCGTTCAGCCCGCGCGAGCTGGCGCTGAGGGTGACGTCGGTGCTGCGCCGCTCCCGGGTGGCGGCGTCGCGGTCGGCCTCGGTGCTCACCGACGGCGGGCTGCGGGTGGACGTGGGCGCGCGGTCGGCGTGGCTCGACGGGCGGGAGATGTCGCTGACCACGCGCGAGTTCGACCTGCTGGCGTTCTTCCTCACCCACCGGGGCACCGCGTTCAGCCGCGGCGAGCTGCTGTCGCGGGTGTGGGGCTGGGAGTTCGGCGACCAGTCCACCGTGACCGTCCACGTGCGACGGTTGCGGGAGAAGGTGGAGGTCGACTCGGCCCGGCCGGTGCGGATCGCCACCGTGTGGGGCGTGGGCTACCGGTACGACGGCGGTGCGTGATGCTGGTCGAGATCTACCACATCCTGCCGTACGCGGTGCTGTTCTCGCTGCCGCTGGCGCTGCTCGGCGCGGTGCTGCTGCGGCGGTTGCGCAACGGGTCGCTGGCCACGGCGCTGACCGTGCTGGCGATCGTGCCGGTGGTGGCGACCATCGGCGGCGTGCTGGCGGTGAGCGGGTTCATGTTCACCCCGATCCTCACCACGACCGTGCTGGTGTGCCTGCTGGTGGCCTTGGTGACGGTGCCGACGGCGGTGCTGCTGGGTCGGGCGCTGGCGCGGCGCAGCGTGTGGGAGAGCGAGGCGCGGGCGCGGGAACGCGCGGCCGAGGCGTCCCGGCGCGAGCTGGTCGCGTGGATCAGCCACGACCTGCGCACGCCGTTGGCGGGCATCCGGGCGATGGCCGAGGCGCTGGCCGACGGCGTGGTGTCGCGGCGCGACGAGGTCGCCGACTACGCCGGGCGGATCTCGACCGAGGCGGAAGCGCTGTCCGGGATGGTGGACGACCTGTTCGAGCTGTCCCGCATCACCGCGGGCGCGCTGCGGCTGACGCTGTCCGAGGTGCCGCTGGCGGACGTGGTCAGCGAGGTGGTGGCGGCGGAGAGCCCGGTGGCCTCGCGCAAGGGCGTGCGGCTGCGCGCGGACGCGGCCACGTGGCCGGTGGTGCTCGGCAGCGACCCCGAGCTGGCCCGGGTGGTGCGCAACCTGCTGTCCAACGCGATCCGCCACACCCCGCCGGACGGCACCGTGGCCGTGCAGGTGGACGTGGACGGCCCGTCGGCGCTGCTGCGCGTCGACGACGGCTGCGGCGGCATCCCGGAAGCCGACCTGCCCAGGGTGTTCGACGTGGCGTTCCGCGGCACGCCGCACCGGCAGCCGGTCGGCGGCGGGTTGGGGCTGGCGATCGCGCGCGGCCTGGTGGAGGCCCACCAGGGCACGATCGACGCCCGCAACCACGGCCCCGGCTGCCGGTTCGAGGTGCGGTTGCCGCTCAGCGCAGCGGGTCCGTTGCGAACTGCTTGACCCCGGCGGCGAAGGTCGTCGCGGCCCGGAACCCGAGCAGCTCGCGGGCCCGGGCGGGGTCGGCGACGACGTGCCGGACGTCCGCCGGCCGCGCGCCGCCGACGACCCGCGGCCGAGGCCCGCCGAACGCCTCGGCCAGGTGGGTGGCGAGGTCGCCGACGGTGTGCGGCTCACCGGAGCAGATGTTGAGCGCGGTGGACGTGCCGGGCGGCAGCGGGCGGTGCAGGGCCAGGACGTTGGCCCGCGCGACGTCCGTGACGTGGACGAAGTCGCGGCGCTGCCGGCCGTCTTCGAGGACGGTGGGCGCCTCGCCGCGTTCGAGCGCGCTGCGGAACAAGCTCGCCACGCCCGCGTACGGGGTGTCCTTGGGCATCCTCGGGCCGTACACGTTGTGGTAGCGCAGCGCCCACACCGTGCCGCCCGTCTGCCGGGCCCACGCCGCCGCGTAGTGCTCCTGGGCGAGCTTGCCGGCGGCGTAGGTGCTGCGGGGGTCCAGCGGGGCGTCCTCGGGCACCAGGCGCGGCTCCAGGGGGCGCGCGCAGTGCGGGCACGGCGGTTCGTAGCGGCCCTCGTCGAGGTCGGCTCGGCGACGTGGGGCGGCCTGGACGACGCCGTGCCGGTCGCACTCGTACCGGCCCTCGCCGTACACGACCATCGACGACGCCAGGACCAGGTGCCGCACGCCCCGCTCGTGCATCGCGGCGAGCAGCACGGCGGTGCCGAGGTCGTTGTTGCGGGCGTAGAGCGGCGCGTCGGACGGGTCGAGGCCGTGGCCGACGACCGCGGCCTGGTGACAGACCGCGTTCACCCCGTCGAGGAGGTTTTTCACCGTGTCGAGATCGGTGACGTCTTTGGCCGTCGGTGGGCGGACGCGGTGGGCCTGGGGCAGGTAGGCGTCGAGCACGACGACGTCGTGGCCCTGGGCGGTCAGTTGGTCGGCGATGTGTGAGCCGATGAACCCGGCGCCGCCGGTGAGGAGAACGCGCACGTCACCGACGTTAGGGGCGGTTCGGCCGGATCGGGGGGCGCGGCAGCGTGACGTCACGGAACCGTCAGATCCTCCGATTGGCTACGGTGACGCTCATGGAACGCAGCGCGCAGCGACTGGGACGCGCCCTTGTCGTGATCGTGGACGACCGGGTGGCGCACGGTGAGCACGACGACAGCACAGGACCGCTGGTCACCGAGTTGCTGGAGGAAGCAGGGTTCATCGTCGACGGGACGGTCGCGGTGGAGGGCGAGGTCGTGGGCATCCGCGCCGCGCTGAACACCGCGGTGATCGGCGGTGTCGACCTGGTCGTCACCGTCGGCGGCACGGGCGTGTCGCCGCGCGACGTGACACCGGACGCCACACAGGGCGTGCTCGACCGGCCGATCAGCGGCATCGCCGAGGCGCTCCGGGCCTCGGGGCTGGCGGCGGGAGCCGTCGACGCGGGCATCTCGCGGGGACTGGTCGGCGTGTCCGGCAGCACCCTCGTGGTGAACCTGGCCGGGTCGCGGTCGGCGGTGCGTGACGGCATGGCGACGTTGTCGGCCCTCGTGCCGTACGTGATCGAGCAGCTCTCGGGACTGGACGAGGCATGACCGGGCCGGCCGACGACGCCGACGCCACCGCTGACGCCGCCCCGGCCGCCCCGGCTGCTCCGGCCGCCGCGGCTGCTTCGGTCGCGGAGGAGGCGGCGCGGCGTCGTCGGCTGGCCGAGGTGTTCGGCGACGTGCTGCCGGAGGGCTCGGCGGACGAACCGCACCCGACCGGGCGCGACGACCGGTGGTACGAGGAGAACCGGCCGCCGCACCACGGCGGCTAGCCCGAGGCGAGGACCGGCCGCCACCGTGACGGCCGGCCCTCGACCAACCGGGTGCCGGACCCCGCCACGTCCACGTCGACCGCCACCTCTCCCCGCCACGCGCCGATCCCTGACCGGCCACCGACCAGTCCTCGTCACCGGCCGGTCGTCTCCGAGCGTGTCCAGCGCCCGCGCCCGTGGCCGGGCGCGGACTACGTCGTTCGCGGCGTGGCCTGGTGAGACCTCGGGCCTTGGCACTCAGTCCTGGCGCTGGCGCTGCTGGGCGGCGAGGAGGTCGCGGATCTCCTTGAGCAGCTCGACGTCGGTCGGCTCCACGGGGCCGGGCTCCTGACCGCGCTTGCGCCGCTCCTTCAGCTTGTTCATCGGCAGCACGAAGATGAAGTAGACGATCGCGGCCACGATCAGGAAGTTGATCACCGCCGTGATGATCGCGCCGAAGTCGATGATGGTCTTCTCGGTCGAGCCCAGCTGGACCGCCAGGCCGGCGACGTTGTTGCCGCCGAACAACGCGATGATCGGGTTGATCAGGTTCGTGGTGAACGCGGTGACGATCGCGGTGAACGCGGCGCCGATGACCACCGCCACGGCGAGGTCGATCACGTTGCCGCGCATGAGGAAGTCCTTGAAGCCCTTGATCACGGTTGGCTCCTCCGTTCGGGGGTATGGGTGGGGGCCAGCGGAGAGTAACGGCTCAAGGGCTCGCCGGTGACGCTCCGGGTACCTGTGTCGCGGGGAGACCGAGCAGTTCGAACCGCGAGGGGCCGAACGTGGTGATCTCGGCGATCCGGTCGCCCTCGATGCGCAGGACGTCCAACTTGAGCGCCCGGAACACCGTGTCGCCGTGGCGGCGCAGGTAGCCGGCGGCGGCCGGCATCCGGTTGGCCCGGGTCGGCACGAGCAGCCAGTCGCCCTCCCGGTCGGGGCCGAGGGCGCGTTCCAGCAGCGTCGCGACCTGGTCGAGGCCTTCGAAGCACAGCGGCGCGGGCGGCATGGTGACCCGCAGGTCCTCGGCCGCGATCGCCACGGCCGCCACCGCGTCACACCGCTGGTGGGCGTCGATGAACCGGCTGAGCAGTTCGCGTTCCCGCGGGTTCGGCTCCCGCGCGGTCCAGTCGTTGCGGTGGGAGGGCAGGTGCTGCCGCATCGTGGCGCGGGCCCGTTGGAGCGCGCTGTTGGCGGCGGCCACGCTGATGTCGAGCAGGCCGGCCGTTTCCTGCGCCGTCATGCCCAGCACCTCCCGCGCGAGCAACGCGGCCCGCTGCCGCGCGGGGAGGAGCTGGAGGGCGGCCAGGAAGGCGAGCTCCACCGTCTCCCGCGCGACCGCCACCACGTCCGGCTCGTCGTCGGCCGGCGCCACCTGGTCCAGCAGGCGGTCCGGGTACGGGGTGAGCCAGCTGATCTCCGGCTGCGTCCGGGGCGTGCGCGCCTTGGCCCGGACCAGGTCGACGCACGTGTTGGTGGCGATCTTGTAGAGCCAGGCGCGGACGTTGCCGCCGTCGAAGGTGTCCCACGCCCGCCAGGCGCGCAGGAACACCTCCTGCACGGCGTCCTCGGCTTCTTCGTAGGAGGCGAGCATCCGGTAGCAGTGGACGTGCAGCTCGCGGCGGTGCTGCCGGGTGGCCTGCTCGAACATCAGCGCAGGGGCTTCGCGACCTGCTGGACGGCCCACGTGTTGCCGTCCGGGTCGTCGAAGAAGATGAAGGAGTTGTAGTCCCCGCCGGCCGGGTCCGCTCCGGGCGTCATCACGCCGTTCTCGAAGTGCTGCGGGCCGGAGTTCGCCACGCCCTTCGACTCGAGGTGCGCGTGTGCCTCCTCGATGTCGGAGACGACGAGCTGACAGCCCTTGAGGGAGCCGGGCGCGCCGCTGTCGCCGAGGCCCTTGCCGAAGACGATGGAGCACGCCGAGCCGGGCGGGGTGACCTGGATGACCCGGAAGGCGTCGCCCGAGCGGTGGTCGGTGTCGAGCGTGAAGCCCAACGTGTCGGCGTAGAACGTCTTGGCGCGCTCGACGTCGGACACGGGGACGACGACCACTTGCAGCTTCCAGTCCACGGTTCTCTCCTCGGTAAGGGGCCGGAGCCCCACCCTGAATGCCTTGTACCCGGTGGAACGACAGGCGCGCCGAAACTCATCGGTCACCCGATGAGAACTTCATCTTCCCAGCTCACCACCCTGATTCCACCCCACCTCGCCCCGTCTCCCACCGCAACCGACGCGACCGGAGGCGCGCAAGCGAGGTCACGAACCAGGACGGCGTGGACGGCACCGGCGAAGGTTCGGGGTCGGGCGATGGCACGGACAAAGCGGACTGAGGATGCGACAGCCGGGCGATCGCCAGACGCGACCGTGCGGCAGGGGCGGGCGGGGGCTCGGCGGGGCGGCTGGTTGCTGGCGGGTGGCGGGTCGGTGGGCGGGATTGCCCGGGAGGACAGGGCAGATGGGCAGGCAGGGGTGTGGAAGGCGTAGCGCCGGTGTTCAGGCGGTGTGGTGGCGCGTCTGTGTCTGAGGTGCCGGCGCGTGGCGGGTGGCCGGTGGTCAGCGCAGGATCAGGGCGACTGGGCCGGCCAGGGTTTCGGCGGCCAGGCGGTGGGCTGCGGCGCGCTCCGCGGAGATCACGACGACCTCGCCGTCGCGCACGGCGACCACCGAGGCGTCCGCTGCCAGCACCTCCGACCCCGCGCCGACGACGTCCACCCGGCTCCCCGGCCGCAGCAGGCCCACCACCCCGGCGTCGGCCAGGTGCACGGCCACCGACGACACGCCCGGGTCGACCGGGGACAAGCGGGCATCGGTCAGCGGTTCGCCGGAACGGGCCGCGCTCACCAGGCTGCGGCCCGACGCGTCAGCCGACGCGACCGCGCCCGCCGGCGACAAGGACGGTGGCACGGCGACCACGCGCACGTCGTCCGCACCGAGCGGCACGCCGGGGGCAAGATCGCGCGCCGCCACCAGGACGTCGACCGTCGAACCGTCCGGCAGCACGGCCACACCCACGGCTACCAGGGCCAACAGGCCCGCCAGGATCCTTCTGAGGTGCAGGAGCATGGTTGTGACGGTAGGGACGGGACGGGGGTTCGGACAGCGCGAACCCCCGAGCTGTGGACAACTCGGGGGCCTGTGGACAACTTCCGATCAGGACGCGGCGGCAGCCGGCGCGCTCGACGTCGAGGACGACGAAGACGAAGACGAAGACGAAGACGACGTGGAAGACGACGACGAAGACGACTCGGACTTCGCGGCCGCCGGAGCCGGCGTGGCCGCGGGCGAAGCCGAGGACGACGAACGGCTGTCGGTCCGGTAGAAGCCGCTGCCCTTGAACACGACGCCGACCGCGCCGTAGAGCTTGCGCAGCCTGCCGGAGCACTGGGGGCACTCGGTCAACGCGGAGTCCGAGAAGGACTGCACCGCGTCGAACCGGTGGTCGCACTCGGTGCAGGCGTACTGGTAGGTCGGCACGGTGAGCCCTCCACGAGTCCTGGTTGGCACTCCTGCGTCACGAGTGCCAACACCGATGATGCGCCACCCGGCATATGTGGCGCAAACATCACAGGTCAAAGTCACAGCGACGGCAGCCGGACCACACCCCGCGCGGGCGTCAGCACCGCGTCCACCCGCACGTCGTGCGGTTCCGCCGGCAACGACGGCACGAACTCCTCGTCCCGCACCACCGCCACCACCGGACCCGCGGCCAGCCGCAACACCCGGTCGTAGTAACCGCCGCCCTTGCCCAACCGCACCCCGGAGCGGTCCACCGCCAACGCCGGCACCAGCACCAACGCCGCCGACCCGACGGCCTCCGCGCCCAGCAGCGCCCCCTCCGGCTCCCGCAGCCCGAACGCGCCCACCCGCAACCGCCCGTCGTAGGCGGCCCAGTCGAGCCCGTCCCCGACCACCACCGGCAGCAACACCCGCAACCCGTGCGCCCGCAGCGCCTCCACCATCGCCAACGAGCCGGGCTCCGCCGCCGAAGCGACATAAGCGCACACGGTCTCACCAGGCGAAACGCCGAACTCGGCGACGGCGGACAGCACCTCGTCCACCATCCGGGGCAGCACCGCGCCCCGCCGCCCGGCCCGCAGCCGTGTGCGCAGAGTCGCCTTCCGATCACGTTCACCGGACGTCATGGCAGGTCACCCTAAGCGCGCCGTTACGCTCGCAGGCCATGAGCGCCTTCCAGACAGCGATCGTGCCGGCGGCAGGCCTGGGCACGCGCTTCCTCCCCACCACCAAAGCGGTGCCCAAGGAGTTGCTGCCGGTCGTCGACACCCCCGGCATCGAGCTCGTCGCCACCGAGGCCGCCGAGGCCGGCGCGACGAAGCTGGTCATCGTGACCTCCCCCGGCAAGGACGCCGTCGCGGAGTACTTCCGCCCGCAGCCGGAACTGGAGGCGACGCTCGAGGAGCGCGGCAAGGCCGACCTGCTCGCCAAGGTCCGCCGCGCGCCGAACCTGCTCACCGTCGAGACCGCCATCCAGGACAAGGCGCTGGGCCTCGGGCACGCGGTCGCCTGCGCCGAGGGCAACCTGACCGGGGCGGACGAGGCCGTCGCCGTCCTGCTGCCGGACGACCTGGTGCTGCCCACGGGCGTGCTGTCGAAGATGGCCGCGGTCCGCGAGAAGCTCGGCGGCAGCGTGCTGTGCGCGTTCGACATCCCCAAGGAGCAGATCTCCGCCTACGGCGTCTTCGACGTCAAGGACACCGGTGACGACGACGTCAAGCAGGTCGTCGGCATGGTCGAGAAGCCCAAGGCCGAGGACGCGCCGTCCACGTTCGCCGCGGCCGGCCGCTACCTCCTCGACCGGGCGATCTTCGACGCCCTCAAGCGCATCACGCCCGGCGCGGGCGGCGAGCTGCAGCTCACCGACGCCATCGCGCTGCTGATCAACGAGGGCCACCCCGTGCACGTCGTGGTCCACCGCGGTGGGCGACACGACCTGGGCAATCCGGGGGGATTCCTCAAAGCTGCGGTTGACTTCGCACTGGAGCACCCCGACTACGGGCCCGAGCTGGGGGAGTGGTTGCGGGCACGCCTCGCCAACTCCTAAAACGAAGGTCAACTCATGAGGTCAGTGGACGAGCAGCTCGCCAGGGTGGTCGCCGCCGCCGTGCGGCCCGCCCCCGTGCGGGTCGCGATCTCCGAGTCGCAGGGCCTGCTCTGCGCCGAGGAGGTCGTCGCCGAGCGCGCGTTGCCCGGTTTCGACCAGGCGGCGGTCGACGGCTACGCCGTGCGCAGCGTCGACGTGCAGGCCGCCAACGAGGAAGCGGTCACGCTCCCGGTGGTCGGCGAGATCCCCGCCGGGTCCCGCCAGCCCAGACGACTGCAACCCGGCCAGGCGGTGCGGGTCGCGACCGGCGCGCCGCTGCCGACGCTGGCCGACGCCGTGGTGCCCGTCGACTACACCGACGGGCACGCGGCGAAGGTCACCGTGCACCGCTCCGTGCCGTCCGCGGCGTTCGTGCGGCGCACCGGCGAGGACGTGCAGACCGGTGACGTCGCGGTGCGCCGCGGCGCGTCCATCGGCGCCGCCCAGGTCGGCCTGCTCGCCGCGGTCGGCCGCAACAAGGTGCTGGTCCACCCCCGGCCGCGGGTGTCGGTGATCTCCCTCGGCGAGGAGCTGGTCGACGTCGACCGCACCCCGGGCCAGGGCCAGGTCTACGACGTCAACTCCTACGCGCTGGCCGCCGCCGCGCGGGACGCGGGCGCCGAGGTCAGCCGGGTCGGCATCCAGTCGTCCGACCCGCGCCGGATGCGGGAGGTCGTCGAGGGCAGGTTGCTGCTGTCGGAGATCGTCGTGGTCGCGGGTGGCGTCGGGGGCGTCATCGGCGACGAGGTGCGCGCCGCGCTGGCCGACCTCGGCGACGTCGACGTGACCCGGGTGGCCATGCACCCCGGTTCGGTGCAGGGCTTCGGCAGGCTCGGACCGGACGCGGTGCCGACGTTCCTGCTGCCCGCGAACCCGATGAGCGCCTTGGTCGTTTTCGAAGTGCTGGTGCGTCCGCTGATCCGGGCCGCGCTCGGCAAGCGCAACCCGTACCGGCGGGCGGTCAGCGCGCGGCTGCTGTCGCCGCTGACGTCCACGAAGGGCCGGCGCGGCTACCTGCGCGGCCAGCTGCTGCGCGACGCGGACAACGGCGAGTACCTGGTGCAGCCGCTGGGTACCTCCGGGTCGCACCTGCTGGCGTCGTTGGCCGAGGCGAACTGCCTGGTCATGGTCGACGAGGACGTGACGGACGTGGCGGTCGGCGAAGAGGTCATGGTCAGCTTCCTCGCCCAACGGGGATGAGACCCCTGACGGGAACGAGACACAGTGGGGATGGATGAGTTTCGCGGGTGACGGCGGCAGGCACCCCGGCTGGCCCGCGCGGCTCGGACCGCTGAGGGTCGCGGCGGGCCTGGTGGAGCTGCGGCCGCCGAAGCTGTTCGACGCCTCGACGTGGTCGCGGGCCCGGCTGCGCGACCGGGCGTACCTGGAGGACTGGGAACCCACCGCGGCCGAGGGGTGGCACGAGCGCAACGCGCCGCTGGCGTGGCCGCCGCAGTGGTCCTCGCTCAAGTCGCTGGCCCGGCGCGGCCAGGCCCTGCCGTTCGTGATCACCGTGGACGGCGAGCTGGCCGGGCAGATCACCGTGGGCAACATCGTGCGCGGCTCGCTGCGCTCGGCGTGGGTCGGCTACTGGGTGGCGGCCGACCGGGCGCGCGGCGGCGTGGCCACCGCGGCGTTGGCGCTCGTGGTCGACCACTGCTTCGGCGCGGGCGGCCTGCACCGGCTGGAGGCGACCGTCCGGCCGGAGAACCGGGCCAGCCTGCGGGTGCTCGCCAAGGCGGGCTTCCGGGAGGAGGGCCTGTTCCTGCGCTACCTCGACGTGGCGGGCGACTGGCGCGACCACCTGTGCTTCGCGATGACCGCCGAAGAAGCCTCGCCCGAAGGTCTCGTACGCCGATTGGTCGCACAGGGATACGCCCGAACCGCCTGATCTGCGGGCCGACCGGCTTATTCGGATCACCCGAAAGTGGGTGATACACCACACTTTGGTACGTACGCCAGTCGGCGTGCCTCCGACACAGGTGTGACTGTTGTGACTAGCGTGGCATGCGCACCACCGAGCGCGCCGCGGGGTAGGGGGAGGTGACGGGGATGCCGAGCTCGCTGATCGTCGTGGGACTGGTCGTGGCCTGGTTGGTCGTCCTCGTGCCGATGGTCGCGCGCAAGCGCGCCGACGCGTCGCGCGGCAGCATGGAGGAGGGGTACGACGCCATGCCCGAGGCAGACCCGGACTTCGAGGAGTACGACGACTACGACGAGCCGGACCTCGACTTCGTCGAGCACCGGCCGTTCCGCCCGGGACGCGGCGGCTACGACCCGGAGACCGCGGCGATCGTGGCCCAGGCGAAGTACGCCTTCCGCCGCCGCGTCGTCGGCACGCTCCTGCTGCTCGCCCTGGTCACCGGCGTCGTCGCCGGCGTGTTCTACCCGCTCGCCTGGTGGGGCCACGCCGCCGTCGACGTGACGCTCGTCTCCTACCTCGGGTACCTGCGCCGGCAGGTGCGGATCGAGGAGGAGATCCGCGCGCGCCGCGTGGCCAGGCACTCCCAGTCCCGCCGTCGTCCCGCCGCCCGGTCGGCCGCGGACGCGCAGCCGCACACCGCCGCCGCGCCGTCCGCGGAGTCCGAGCCGTCCCGCGACCAGTCGGGCCTGCCCCCGCAGCCGAGGTTCCAGCACCAGGCCCGCCCCGGCACCGTCGTGGTGGACCTGGACGACGAGGACCCGTTGTTCGTCGAGCTGGACGGCCCCGACGCCCTCCCGTACCGCCGGGCGTCGGGCGAGTAGAGGGGGGTGGCAAAACCACCCCCCGACTACTGATATGCTTCCTCCCGCACGACAACAGAACACGGGGCTGTAGCGCAGTTGGTAGCGCGACTCGTTCGCATCGAGTAGGTCAGGGGTTCGATTCCCCTCAGCTCCACAAGTGACACAGCACGCGAAGAGCGGGAACCGGTCCTCCGGTTCCCGCTCTTCGGTGTTGGTGGCCCCTGACGGCGGTGCGTCACGGGTGGGTCCCCGGTTCCGCCGGGGCGAACTGCTCGATGTCGTCCAAGGCGTCCTGCGCTGTGCCGCCCAGCACGCGGTCGGACAGCAGGGCCTGCAAGGCGGGCACCACGGTCCCCCTGGTGATCTTGCCGTGGACGCGTGCCAGGTGCCCGAGGCAGGTCGCGGCCAGGCGGCGCAACTGGACGTCGTGCCGCGGGGCCAGGTGCAGCAGGATCGGTTCCACCCACTCGCCGTCGAGGTCGTCGTAGGTCAGCTCGAGCAGCGCCGGGTTCGCCACCTGCGGATCGCCCGTGCTGACGGCGGCGAGCATCTCAGCCCGCCACTGCTCGTCGTCGTCCGACGGGTTCATCCCAGAGGTCACGGGTCGATCTTCTGCCACGGTCGCGCGATGGCGCGACGCGGGCCGTCCACAGTGCTCGGCCCACGCGGACACCTGGCGCGACGGCGGAGTGGATCGGTCACTACGCTCTGGCCGGTGCGCTTTGTGGCGGATCTCCACATCCACTCCAAGTACTCCCGGGCCTGCAGCCGTGACTGCGACCTCGAACACCTGACCTGGTGGGCCCGCCGCAAGGGGATCTCGCTGGTCGGCACCGGCGACTTCACCCACCCCGCCTGGTACGACCACCTCAGCGAGAACCTGGTCGAGGCGACGCCCGGCCTGTTCCGGCTGCGGGACGAGCTCGACCGCGACATCGACCGCAGGCTGCCGCCGTCGCTGGCCGCGGCGCCGGTGAGGTTCATGCTGTCGGTGGAGATCTCGACGATCTACAAGCGCGGCGACCGCACCCGCAAGGTGCACCACCTCGTCTACATGCCCGACCTGTCGTCGGCGGCGCGGTTCAACGCCCGGTTGGCCAAGATCGGCAACCTCGGGTCGGACGGGCGGCCCATCCTCGGGCTCGACTCGCGCGACCTGCTGGAGATCACGCTCGAGTGCGGCGGCTACCTGGTGCCCGCGCACATCTGGACGCCGTGGTTCGCGGTGCTCGGCTCGAAGTCCGGGTTCGACGCGATCGAGGACTGCTACGTCGACCTGGCGCCGCACATCTTCGCGGTGGAGACCGGGCTGTCGTCGGACCCGGAGATGAACTGGCGGGTGTCGAGCCTCGACCGGTACCGGCTGGTCAGCAACTCGGACGCGCACTCGCCGCCGGCGCTGGGTCGTGAGGCGACGGTGTTCGACACCGACCTGGACTACTACTCGGTGCGGTCGGCGCTGGAGACCGGCGAGGGGTTCGCCGGGTCGCTCGAGTTCTTCCCGGAGGAGGGCAAGTACCACGTCGACGGGCACCGCAAGTGCGGCGTGCGGATGGAACCCGAGGAGACGTCGGCGCACCGCGGGATCTGCCCGGAGTGCGGCAAGCCGTTGACGGTCGGCGTGCTCAGCCGGGTGGCGGAGCTGGCCGACCGGCCGCACGGCTCGCGTCCCGCCGGCGCGGCCGGGTTCACCAGCCTGGTGCCGTTACCGGAGATCGTGAGCGAGATCGTCGGCACCGGGCCGAAGAGCAAGAAGGTGGTCGCGGAGATCGACAAGCTGACCGCGGCGCTCGGGCCGGAGCTGGTGATCCTGCGGGACGTGCCGGCCGACGACATCGCCGTGCACTCGCCGCTGCTGGCCGAGGCGGTGACCCGGCTGCGGCGTGGCGAGGTGGTGCGCGACTCGGGCTACGACGGCGAGTACGGCGTGATCACGGTGTTCGAGCCGGGGGAGCTGGACCGGCGGCGGTCGGCGTTCGCGTTGTTCGACTACGACGCCCCGGCGCCGTCCACTGTGGAGCGTGCACGGCCGGCGCCCGCGCCCGCCCCGGTCGCCGTCGCGGCACCGGTCGCGGAGTCCTCCGGCTCGTCGTTGTTGGACGGTCTCGACCCGGAGCAGCGGGCGGCGGCCGAGGTGGCCGGCGGGCCGTTGCTGATCATCGCCGGGCCGGGGACGGGCAAGACTCGGACGTTGACGCACCGGATCGCGGACCTGGTGACGTCCCGGGGCGTGCCGGCGTCGGAGTGCCTGGCGATCACGTTCACCCGCCGCGCGGCGGAGGAGATGGCGGAACGGCTGGCGCTGCTCGCGCCGGACGCCGTCGACGAGGTGACGATCGCGACGTTCCACTCGCTGGGCGTGCTGATCCTGCGCGAGCACGGCGCGTCCTTCGGGTTGTCGGCGTCGTTCGGGGTGGCGGACCCGGAGCGGCAGCTGGAGGTGGCGCTGACCGTCGTCGCGGACGGGAAGGAGGCGCGGGAGCTGGTCGACGCGGGGGACGCGCGGTACAAGAAGGCGTTGCGGGCGCAGGACCTGGTGGACTTCGAAGACCTGATCTCGTTGCCGCTGTCGTTGTTGGAGGAGTCGCCTCCGCTGGTCTCCGGTTACCGGGCGCGGTGGCGGTGGGTGTCGGTGGACGAGTACCAGGACGTGGACGAGCAGCAGTACCGGCTGCTGCGGCTGCTGGCGCCGCCGGACGGCAACCTGACCGCGATCGGCGACCCGGACCAGGCGATCTACCGGTTCCGCGGCGCCGACGTCGGGTTCTTCCTGCGGTTCCGGGAGGACTTCCCCGGTGCGCGGACCGTACAGCTGACCAGGAACTACCGGTCGTCGACGGCGGTGGTGACGGGCGCGATGCAGGTGATCGCGCCGTCGTCGCTGGTGCCGGGGCGGGAGCTGCGGCCGATGGTGGACCACGGCGCCGCGCCGATCGGCGTGCACCACGCGTCGTCGGAGGCGGCCGAGGCGGGGTTCGTGGCGCGCACGATCGAGCAGGTGCTGGGCGGCGCGTCGTTCCACGCGTTCGACAGCGGGCGGGTGGTGGGTGACGGGACGCAGGGGCTCGGCTTCTCGGACTTCGCCGTGCTGTACCGGACGGACCGGCAGTCGCGGGCGCTGGTCGAGGCGTTGACGCAGTCCGGCCTGCCGTTCCAGAAGCGCTCGCACGACCGGTTGGCCGACCGGCCCGGGGTGGCGCGGATCGCCCACGACCTGGCGTTCGCGGGCGGCTCCACCGTGCTGGACCGCGTGCGTGCCGTGGCCGGTGACGACCACACCGCCTATGAGCTGCTGAAGCCGTTGGCGGTTGAGTGCGGGGCCGACTTCGAGCGCTTCCACACGGCTCTCGCGCTGGGGGTGGAGGTGGACACGTGGGACCCGAGGGCGGACCGGATCTCGCTGCTCACGCTGCACGCGTCGAAGGGCTTGGAGTTCCCGGTGGTGTTCATCGTCGGCTGTGAGGACGGCCTGCTGCCGTTGCGGTGGCCGGGGTCGGACGACGTGGAGGCGGTGGACGAGGAGCGTCGGCTGTTCTTCGTCGGGATGACCAGGGCGCAGCGGCACCTGTTCCTGAGCCACACGTCGGGGCGGCCGAAGTCCCCGTTCCTGGCGGCGCTGAAGGCTTATGAGCAGCTGGGCGACGCGCAGCCGAAGCGGAAGCGGAAGGGCACCCAGCTCAGCCTGCTCTGACACCGGAGGACCTGCGGCCGAGGCGACCGGCGCGGCTGAGGGGGCGGAGTCGCCGGCGGGAACTGTCGGACCCCTTGGCTAGCGTCGTGGGATGGCGCACACCATCGGCTTGGCCCTCGACTGCCACCACCCGACCGAGCTGGCCGAGTTCTGGAAACTGGCCCTGGGCTACGAGGACGAACCCCCGCCCCCGCCGTTCAAGACGAGGGCGGAGTGGGTGGCGCACTACGACGACCCGGACGACGACCAGGACGACGGCGCCTGGCTGCACGACCCGACGGGCGCGGGTCCGAGGCTGTTCCTGCAGCAGGTGAGGGAACCGAAGACGGAGAAGATCCGCCTCCACTTCGACATCCGGGTCAGCCTGGAGGCACCGCCGGAAGATCGCTGGGCGACGGTGTGGCGCAAGGTCTCGCAACTGCGGGCGGCCGGCGGGAGGGTGGTCGGGGAGTACCCGGAACACCACGTGGTCATGGCCGACCCGGAGGGCAACGAGTTCTGCGTCTGCTAGCCCGCGCCACCCCTCCGAGCGGTCACCGCTCCCGGGAATGGACTAGACCATAACGTGGCGTTATGACTGGACTGGCATATCCGCCCCGGGTTCTCGCCGGCTAGCGTCGGGGGCAACGGCCCCGCATCCCGTGTCACCACCCCTGCAAGGAGACAAGCGGATGACTCGACGCACTGTCGCCGCGGTCGCCGTGGCGGTTCTGAGCGCTGCCGGACTGGCAGCCGCACTGGCCACCACCGCGACTGCGGGCCCACCACCGCCGCGCACGGACGTCGACGGCGGCATGGTCGCGGCCCTGGCGCGCGACCTCCACCTGACCCCCGACCAGGCACGGGCGCGCATCCAGCGCGAAGCGGTCGCCACCCGGACCGAGAGCACGCTCAAGGCGAGGCTCGGGCCCGGTTTCGCGGGGGCCTGGCTCAACGCCGACGCCACCGAGCTCGTCGTCGGCGTCACGGCGGCGTCGCAGATCCAGGCCGTCGAAGCGGAGGGCGCGCGGCCGGCGTTGGTGGCGCGCTCGCTCGCCCAGCTCGACGCCCTCAAGGCCAAGCTCGACCGGAACGCGCGCAGCGCGCCCCGCGGCGTCCCCGGCTGGTACGTCGACGCGCCCACGAACACCGTGGTCGTCCTCGCTCGCGACGTGACCGCCGCGAAGGCGTTCGCGCGCACCAGCGGTCTGGGTGAGGCCGATGTCCGGATCGAGCGGTCCACTGAGGACCCGCGCCCGCTGGCCGACGTGATCGGCGGCAACGCCTACTACATCGGCAGCGGTTCGCGCTGCTCGGTCGGCTTCGCGGTCCAGGGCGGGTTCGTCACCGCCGGGCACTGCGGCAGCACGGGTGCGAGCACGACCCAGCCCAGCGGCACGTTCGCCGGCTCCAGCTTCCCCGGCAACGACTACGCCTGGGTCCGCACGGCCGCCGGCAACACCGGCCGGGGCCTGGTCAACCGCTACCCCGGCACGGTCCCGGTGGCCGGTTCCACCGAGGCCCCGGTGGGCGCGTCGGTCTGCCGCTCCGGCTCCACCACGGGCTGGCGCTGCGGCACCATCCAGCAGAAGAACACCTCCGTGACCTACCCCGAAGGCACGATCACCGGCCTCACCCGCACGAACGCCTGCGCCGAACCGGGCGACTCCGGCGGCTCGTGGCTGACGGGTGACCAGGCGCAGGGCGTCACCTCCGGTGGCTCCGGGAACTGCACGTCCGGCGGGACGATCTACTTCCAGCCGGTCAACGAGATCCTCCAGGTCTACGGCCTCCAGTTGATCGTCAGTGGCGGCACGCCAACCAGCACCACCTCGCCGACCACGACGACCACCACGGACCCCGGCCAGACCACCTGGCAGCCAGGCGTCGCGTACACGACCGGCTCCCTCGTGACGTACGACGGCGTCGGGTACAGGTGCTTGCAGGGGCACACGTCCCAACCAGGCTGGGATCCGCCGGCGGTGCCCGCCTTGTGGGAGCGCGTGTGAGCTAGCGGCGAGCACACGCGCGGGGTCCGGCTCGCACACGCGGCGAGCCGGGCCCCATCCGCTCACAGGTGGGCTCCTCCGGTCGCGTCCAGCCACGCGCCCGTCAGCCACCGCGCCCGGTCCGACGCCACGAACGAGACCACGTCGGCGATGTCGTCGGCCCGGCCGATCCGCCCCAGCGCGGACCGCGCCGCCATCGCCGCCTCCGCCGCCGGGTTCCCCCGCAGCCACGACGCGTTCACGTCGGTGTCGACCACTCCCGGCGCGACCGTGTTCACGGTGATCCCGCGCGGCCCCAGGTGTTGGGCCAGGGTGCGCGTGAACGTGTCCAGCGCGCCTTTCGTCATCGAGTACGCGATGCCGACCGGCATGGCGATGCGCGTGGCCCCGGACGAGATGTTCACGATCCGCCCACCGTCCCGCAGCAGCGGCAGCGTGCGCTGCACCAGGAAGAACGGCGCCCGCACGTTGACCGCGAACACCTCCTCGAACGCCTCGGGTGTCACGTCCTCGATCGGCGCGGGCAGTCCGATCCCGGCGTTGTTCACCAGCACGTCCAGCGGCGGCAGGGCCGCCACCAAGGCGTCGAGCTGCGAGGGCAGCGACGCCCGCACCGCGAACGCCCCGCCCCCGGCTTCCTCCACCACGGCTCGGGCCGCGTCGGCGTCCCGCGCGTAGTGCACGACCACCCGCATCCCGTCCGCCGCCAGCCGCGCCGCGATCGCCCGCCCGATCCCGCGACTCGCCCCGGTCACCAATGCCGTCTTCACCAGCACCCCAATCTGTAACGGTCGCTATACAATGGCGAACTGTAGCGGACGTTATAGAATGAGTGCCGTGGTGGGGCGCAAGCGGGGATTCGACCGGGACGACGTGCTGGACCAGGTCACGCGCGCCTTCTGGCGCGACGGCTACCGGGCGACCTCCGTCGCCGACCTCACCGCGGCCACCGGCGTCAACCCGCCGAGCCTCTACGCCGCGTTCGGCGACAAGCGCGCCCTCTTCGCCGAGGCCGTCGCCCGCTACCGGCAGACCTACGGCGCGTTCACCGCGCGGGCCCTCGAAGAAGAGCCCACCGCGCGCCGGGCCGTCGAACGGATCCTGACCGAAGCCGCGGTCGAGTACACGACCCCCGACCGGCCCAGGGGCTGCCTGATCCTCAGCGCGCCCGAGCTGGACGACCTTCGTGACCAGGCCGGACGGGCGGTCGAGGCCAAGATCCGGCACGACGTCGCGACCGGCGCGCTGCCCGCCGGCACGGACGCGCGGCGGCTCGCCGTGTTCGTCGCCGCGACCGTCCGGGGGATGTCGTCGCTGGCCAGGGACGGCGCCACGCGGGCTGAACTGCACGATGTTGCCCGGACGGCACTGTCGGTGTGGCCCGCACCCGTACCCTGAGAGACGACGAGAAGGGGTGGTGCGGGTCGTGGAGCTGGCGGAGTCGCTGCTGGCGTGGCTGCACGACTGGGCCGGTGTGCCCCTCTGCCCCGGCGACTGGGCCTGGACCGCCACCGCGTTCGGCGCCGTGATCGGCGTGCTGCCGACGGTCGCCGCGCTGCTGTCGATCACCGTCCGCCGCGTGGTCGGCAACTCCTACGGCCCGTTCACCGGCGCGATCTTCGCCGTGCTCGGCGTGGTCAGCACGCTGGTGCTGCCCTGGATGGCGTTCTCGGCCACCTACAAGCTGCTGCGCACCCGCGCGCTGCCGGGCATGGAGTCGCTGGACGAGTCGCCGTGCCTGGCGCTGAGCCAGTACGACTACCTGATCGGCAGCGACCCGTTCATCACCGCGATCACCGGCCGGTCCGGGGTGCCGGACGTGGTGATCGCCGGGGTGACGGCGCTGCTCGCGCTGCTGTGCCTGCTGTTCGTGATGCTCCAGGCGGGCTCGGCGTTCCGGCTCGGCCCGAACTGGCCGCGCCGCGTGTTCTGGCCGCCGTTCCTGGTCCTGCTGCTGTCGACGTCCGCGCTGCCGGTGTCCTTGGTGGGCCACCTGCTGCTCGGGTTCTTCCCGATCGCGGTGGCGGGCTCCCTG
Source organism: Saccharothrix sp. 6-C (assembly GCF_016695385.1). Taxonomy (NCBI): domain Bacteria; kingdom Bacillati; phylum Actinomycetota; class Actinomycetes; order Pseudonocardiales; family Pseudonocardiaceae; genus Saccharothrix; species Saccharothrix sp. 6-C. The sequence continues at coordinate 87,221 of NZ_CP064192.1, forward strand.
GTCGTGCGGGTTTTCGGGTTGACTACCGCCATGCTGAACCGCCCCGGTCGCGATCGCGGGAACCCGAGCCCGCAACCCGCGGTGTCGAGAACGCCACCGCCGTCGTCCTCCCAGCAGCCGCACCAGTCCTCCCAGCAGCAGCCGCACCAGTCGTCGCCGCACCAGTCGTCGCAGCCGCGCCGGCAGGTGTCGGCCTCGCAGCAACCGCAGCAGCCTCGTCAACCGCACCAGCCGCCGCCCTACAAGGTGGAGAAGCCGCCGCCCTACCAGCCCGCGCAGATCCCGCCCTACCAGCCGATCCCGCCCTACCGGCCGACGCCGCCGGTCCGGCACTACCCGCCGACGCGGGTCGCCGACGTGCCCGTGCCCGTCGAGGCGCCGAGGCCGACCAGGCCGGAGCACCCGGCGCCGCTGGCCGACACGCCCGGCCCGCTGCCGTTCGGCCCGGGTGGCGGCAACAGCGGCCCGACACCGACCCCGACGCCCGACTCCGGCAAGGTGTGGAACCCGGCGGGCGGGCGGTTCCGGCGGATCCGCCAGCTCGGCCGCGGCGGGTTCGGCACGGTGTGGCTGGCCGTGGACGAGCAGTTGGCCCGCACGGTCGCGGTGAAGCTCGCGCACGCCCCCGACAACGACACCGAGCAGCGCATGTTGCGTGAAGCGCGCGCTCTGGCCGCCGTGCGGCACCCGAACTGCGTGCGCGTGTTCGACATCGTGCAGGACCCGGACGGGCTCGCGATCGTCATGGAGTACATCGACGGCGAACCGCTGTCGAACGTCGTGCTCACCAGCGGCCTGCTCGCCGACACCCTCGCCGCCCGGCTCTGGGTGAACATGGCGGACGCGCTGGCCGCCGCGCACGAGCAGGGCGTGCTGCACCGGGACGTGAAGCCGTCCAACGTCATCGTGGACACCCAGGGCACCGCGCACCTGATCGACTTCGGCATCGCCCGGTCGAAGGGCGACAGCACGCTCACCGCCACCGGGATGATGGTCGGCACGCCGGACTTCCTCGCGCCCGAGACCGCCCGCGGCGAGGCGGCCAGCCCCGCGTCGGACGCCTGGCAGCTCGCCGCGACGGTCAGCTACGCGCTCACCGGCCACCCGCCGCGCGGGTCGCGGGAGAACCCGATCTCGTCGCTGATGGCCGCCGCGCAGGGCGAGCCGTGCGTGAAGCTGCCCCAGCACAGCGCCCACGCCCGGCTGCTGACCAGCGCGCTGGACGCCGACCCGGCCAAGCGGCCGGCGCTGGGCGCGATCCGCACCGAGCTGAGCACGTGGCTCTCACAGGCCGGGTTGAGCAAGGAAGGCCCGGTCACGCGGATGATCGACCGGCCGGAACCGCCCACCCGACCCGTGCGCTGACCCGTGCCCCGAACCGGGCGCTGACCAGGGCCGCGACCCCGGTCACCGGCGGCCCGGCCGTCGGTGACCGGGAGAACGCGGGCGCCGGCGCGGTGCGGCAGCGGAGGAGCTCGACGGCGGCGGCCGGTCCCGCCGCCGTCACCGCCGCGAGCGTGGTCGACGCGACGCGCGTCGAGGTGTCCGGCTCCGCGTCCCCGTACGACGCGGTGAGCTTCATGCCATCAACGGCAGCTTGCGGGTCAGGCGGGTGACCTCGGTCCTCGGGCCGTAGAGGGCGACGGCGACGAACCCGGGGTCCTCGGCGAGGGCGAGCGCCGCCACGTACTCGGGGTAGGCGCGCGAGCGGCGGGCGACCTCGGTGAAGCCGATCTTCAGCACGCCCTCGGCGCGGTGCAGCTCCTTGAGGTGCTCGGCGGACGTGGTCAGCACCGGCACCGGGTGCGTGTTGAGGCCGAGGTGGAGGGTGCCGTCGGCGTCCTCGACGTCCTCGCCGAGCAGGTCGGGCAGCCGCGCGCCGAGGGTGAGGCCGAGGACGACGGCGGCGTTCGCGGCGAGGTTGGGCGGCAGGTCGTCACGCAGGATCAACGCGAGTCTGGTCGGCAGCACGTCCGGTCCGTTCGTTCGGTGGTTTGCCCCAGACTCGCTCATCTGAACGCCCTGTTCCAGCGCCACCGAACTTCGTTCGCCGGGGTTTGCCATGATCTGCACGTGGACGAACTTGATTCGGCGATCACCAGGCATCTGCAGCTGGATGCGCGGCTGACCAACCGCGAGCTGGCGCGGCGTCTCGGCGTCGCGCCCTCGACCTGCCTGGAGCGCCTGCGGGCCCTGCGCGAGCGCGGCGTCATCAGGGGCTATCACGCGGACGTGGACCTGAGCGCGCTCAACCGGCCCGTGCAGGCGTTCGTCGCGGCCCGGCTGCGCCCGATGAGCCGCGCCGTGATCGCCAACTTCAAGGCGGCGATCGGCGCGCTGCCGGAGGTGACCGCGATGTACGTGGTGGCGGGCGACGACGACTTCCTCATCCACCTCGCCGTGCCGGACCTGGAGCACCTGCACGCGTTCCTCATCGACCGCCTGAGCGAACGCCGCGAGGTGATCAGCTTCCGCAGCTCGGTGATCTACGAGAGCATCCGCAACCCCGTGCTCACCGAGCTGCCGCGCTGAACACGTAGGTGGCGAGGACGACGCCGGCTGTGGCTTCCCGGGTGCCGTTGGTGTACCAGCGTTCGGTGGTGGTCGTGGTGGTCGGGATGAACGTCGTCGAGATCGCCTCGAACTTCCAGCCTTCGGCCACGACCTCGTTCAGGATCTGCGTGTGGTCGTTGCTGCGCCGCTGGACCGCGGCGGTGCCGAGGCTCGACCGAGCAGATGTGCTTTCCAGGTCGATCGAGATCTGGAAGAGCTGAGCTCCTTCTTCCCTCGCCGTCCGTGCCTGCCCCGCGGGAGAGGCCGCGAACCGGGCAGCGTCCTGCCGGGCCTTCGCCTCGGCGGCGGCTGCCGCTTTCGCGGCCACTTCTTCGGGCGTCCTGCTGAACAGTGCCATCGGATCTCCGCGACGATCTCGGTCCGTCCTCCGGCGGGGCTCCGTCGGTGTCGACCTGTCATCACCGCCAAGACGCGGTTCGTTACCGCCGGTCAGTTCCAGGACGGGAGCCACTTCTGGGCGTCCCAGACCTCCGGGGTGATCGGGATGCCGTTGAGGATCGGCCACAGCCACACGAAGTTGGCCACGACCAGGCCCACGTACAGCGCCACCGCGAGCAGACCGGTGCCGCGGCGTTCCCGGCCGTCGGTCCGCTTGCCCAGGACCTCGCCCAGCGCCAGCGCTATGCCCAGCGCCAGGAACGGCGCCATCGGCATCGCGTAGAAGTAGTACATCTGCCGGTCCACGTTGATGAACCACGGCAGGAAGCCCGCGCCGTACCCGACCAGCACGGCCGCGTAGCGCCAGTCCAGCTTGGCGATCGACTGCCACATCGCCCACGCCAGCATCGGGAACGACAGCCACCACAGGGCGGGCGTGCCGATCAGCATGATCGCGCCGACGCAGCTCGGCCCGCCGCAGCCCTGCACCGAGCCCTCGAAGTAGTAGAGCATCGGCCGCAGGCCCATCGGCCACGTCCACGGCTTCGACTCCCACGGGTGGCGGTTGGTCTCCGAGGTCACCAGCTTGGTGTGGAACTCCAGCACGTTGCCGCTGTAGTACCAGAGGGCCCGCAGCGGCGCCGGGATCCAGCCGTCCTCGGGGATCTTGGTGCCCGCGATGTGCCGGTCGATGGCGGTCTCCGACGCGAACCACGCCCACCACGTCGCCAGGTACGCCAGCATCGGGATCACCAGCAGCGCGAACAGCGACGGCAGCAGGTCCTTCGCGAACGCGCCGAGCCACGGCCGCTGCACGCCCGCCGAACGGCGCGCCAGCGCGCTCCACAGCACCGACAGCACGCCGAAGAACGCGATGTACCACACCCCGGACCACTTCACGCCGCACGCGAGGCCCAGCGCGATCCCGCCCGCGAACCGCCACCAGCGGAAACCCAGCCACGGGCCGTACGGCGAGTTCGTCACCCAGCCCTCGCGCACCGCGACGGCCAGCCGGGCCCGCACCTGGTCGCGGTCCACCACCAGGCACGCGAACGCCACCACCACGAAGAACGTCAGGAACGCGTCCAGCATCCCCATCCGCGACTGCACGTGGCTCATGCCGTCGGCGATCAGCAGCACGCCCGCGATGGCGGCGATCAGGTCCGACCGCGTCATCCGCCGGGCGATCCGCACGACCAGCAGGATCGTCAAGGTGCCCGCGACGGCCGAGGCGAACCGCCAGCCGACGCCGTCGTAGCCGAACAGCCACTCGCCGATCGCGATGAGCTGCTTGCCCAGCGGCGGGTGGACGATCAGCTCGTAGCCGGGGTTGTCCTCGTACCCGCCGTTGCGCAGCACCTGCGCGCCCTGCGGCACGTAGTGCTTCTCGTCGAAGACCGGGGTGCCCTTGTCGGTCGGGAACCCGAGGTTCCAGAACCGCACCACACCGCCGATCAACGCCACGGCCAGCGTGATGAGCCAGCCCCTGAGGGCGTCGCTCATCGCTCCGGGTTCGAGCTGGCGGGCCCGCTGTTCGCGGTCGTTGCCCGGTGGCGGGCTCGTCGGCGGTACCTCGCCGGCGTCGACCACGTCGTCTGCGGACTGCGGTGCGATCAGGCTCACGCGCACGATCGTAGGGTGAGAGACGTGAGACCTGTATCTGGATCAGGCCGTTTGGTGCTGGCGGCTACTCCGCTCGGCGACGTCCGGGACGCGTCACCGCGCCTGGTCGAGGCGCTGGGCACGGCCGAGGTGATCGCGGCGGAGGACACCAGACGGCTGCGGTCGCTCGCTTCGGCCCTGGACGTCACGCCCGCGGGGCGGGTGGTCAGCTTCTACGACCAGGTCGAGACGGCCCGGCTGCCCGGCCTGCTGGAGGCGCTGCGGGACGGGCGGACGGTGCTGCTGGTGACCGACGCCGGCATGCCGAGCGTGTCCGACCCCGGCTACCGGCTGGTGGCGGCGTGCGTGGAGGAGGACATCCGGGTCACGTGCCTGCCCGGCCCGTCCGCCGTGACGACCGCGCTGGCCGTGTCGGGCCTGCCGTCGGACCGCTTCTGCTTCGACGGCTTCCCCCCGCGCAAGCAGGGCGAACGCCGGCGGTGGTTCGGCGGGCTGCTCGACGAGTCGCGGACCTGCGTCTTCTTCGAGTCGCCGCACCGGCTGGCGGACACCCTGGCCGACGCCGCGCACGTGCTCGGCGCGGACCGCCGCGCCGCCGTGTGCCGGGAGCTGACGAAGACGTACGAGGAGGTCAAGCGGGGTGGGCTCGGCGAGCTGGCCGAGTGGGCGGCCGAGGGCGTGCGCGGGGAGATCACCGTCGTGCTGGCGCCCGCCGAGGCCCGCGAGGCCCCGCCGATGGAGGCGCTGGTGGCCGAGGTGCGGCAGCGCGTGGCCGACGGCGAGCGGATGAAGACGGCGGCGGCGGAGGTCGCGGAGGCGGCGGGGGTGAGCAAGAAGGCCCTGTACGACGCCGCGATCAGCCAGGGGTGAGACGGGCGGGCCGCCGTCAGCCGACCGGGCGACCTTCCCCACCCGGCCCCTCGTGGACTGCCCCTCCCGGCAAAACCCGCTGGAAGCGGCTCCGTAGGCTTGGCCCATGAGTGCCTCCGTGCTGACCGCGGTGGCGTGGCCCTACGCCAACGGCCCCCGCCACATCGGTCACGTCTCCGGTTTCGGTGTCCCCTCCGACGTGTTCTCCCGCTACATGCGCATGTCGGGCAACCGGGTGCTGATGGTCTCCGGCTCGGACGAGCACGGCACACCCATCTCGGTGCAGGCCGAGAAGGAGGGCCTGTCCACCCACGAGCTCGTGGACAAGTACCACCGGGTGATCGCGAACGACCTGCAGGGCCTCGGCCTGTCCTACGACCTGTTCACCCGGACCACCACCGGCAACCACCGCAAGGTGGTCCAGGAGCTGTTCCTGGCCCTCTGGCGCAACGGCTACGTCATCCCGAAGACGGAGATGGGCGCGATCAGCCCCTCCACCGGCCGCACCCTGCCCGACCGCTACATCGAGGGCACCTGCCCGATCTGCGGCTACGACGGCGCCCGCGGCGACCAGTGCGACAACTGCGGCAACCAGCTCGACCCCGTCGACCTGAAGAACCCGCGCTCGCGCATCAACGGCGAGACGCCGAAGTTCGTCGAGACCGAGCACCTGTTCCTCGACCTCCCGCAGTTCATCGACGCGCTCGGCGGCTGGCTCCAGACCCGCACCGAGTGGCGCCCGAACGTGCTCAAGTTCAGCCAGAACCTCATCAGCGACCTGCGCCCGCGCGCCATCACCCGCGACCTGGACTGGGGCATCCCCATCCCGCTCGACGGCTGGCGCGAGCAGCCGATGAAGCGCTTCTACGTGTGGTTCGACGCGGTGATCGGCTACCTCAGCGCGTCCGTCGAGTGGGCCCGCCGCAGCGGTGACGACGACGCCTGGAAGGAGTTCTGGACCGGCGACGCCCAGAGCTACTACTTCATGGGCAAGGACAACATCGTCTTCCACTCGCTGATCTGGCCCTCCCTGCTGCTCGGGCAGAACGGCCAGGGCGCGAAGGGCGGCGAGCCCGGCTCGTTCGGCGCGCTGAACCTGCCCACCGAGGTGGTCAGCTCCGAGTTCCTGACCATGAGCGGCTCGAAGTTCTCCACCTCCCGCGGCACGGTGATCTACGTCACCGACTTCCTGAAGGAGTTCGGGCCGGACGCGCTGCGCTACTTCATCTCCGTCGCCGGCCCCGAGAACCAGGACACCGACTTCACCTGGGAGGAGTTCGTCCGCCGGACGAACTTCGAGCTGGCCAACGAGTGGGGCAACCTGGTCAACCGGTCCATCTCGATGGCGCACAAGAACGTGGGCGCGATCCCGCGGCCGACCAGCCCCACCCAGGCCGACCACGAGCTGCTGGAGCTGTCCCGCAAGGCGTTCGACGTGGTGGGCGGGAACCTGCGCCGCTCCCGGTTCAAGCAGGCCTCCGCCGAGGCGATGAAGGTGGTCGGCGCGGCCAACCGCTACCTGTCCGACCAGGAGCCGTGGAAGCTCAAGGACGACCCGGAGCGCCGCGACACCGTGCTGCACACCGCGTTGCAGGTCGTGCAGGACGCCAACGCCCTGCTGACGCCGTTCCTGCCGCACTCGGCGCAGAAGGTGCACGAGGCGCTGGGCGGCACGGGCGTGTGGGCGGCCCAGCCGGAGCTGACCGACGTGGCGGACCTGGACGTGCCCGACCGCGAGTACCCGGTTTTGACCGGCGACTACGCGGCCGAGCAGGCGACCTGGTCGTCCACCCCGATCGAGGTGGGCAGGCCGCTGGCCAAGCCCGCGCCGCTGTTCGCGAAGCTCGACCCGGAGCTGGGCGAGACCGGCCCCGAGTGGGCCCCGATCGCGAAGTGACGAAGCGACGGGGCGAACGACCACCGGTCCCGGAGGCGCTGCCGGCGCCGGTGGTCGACGCCCACACCCACCTCGACGCGTGCGGCGCGCGGACGCCCGACCAGGTCCGCGAGGTCCTCGACCGGGCCGCCCTGGCGGGCGTGGACCGCGTGGTCACCGTCGCCGACGACCTCGACGCCGCGCGCTGGGCCGCCGAGGCCGCCACCTGGGACGACCGGGTGTTCGCCGCCGTCGCCCTGCACCCCACGCGCACGTCGACCTTCGGCGAGGCCGAGCAGGCCGAGCTGGCCCGGCTCGCCGAGGGGCCCCGGGTCGTCGCGATCGGCGAGACCGGCCTGGACTACTACTGGGACTACGCGCCGAAGGCCGCCCAGCACGAGGCCTTCCGGTGGCACATCGACCTGGCCAAGCGGGTCGGCAAGCCGTTGATGATCCACGACCGGGACGCGCACGACGACATCCTCGCGGTGCTCGACGCCGAGGGCGCGCCGGCCACCGTGGTCTTCCACTGCTTCTCCGGCGACCTCGCGTTCGCGCGCGCGTGCGTGGAGCGCGGGTTCGTGCTCTCGTTCGCGGGCACGACGACGTTCCGCAACGCCCACGCGCTGCGGGAAGCCGCGCGGTGGGTGCCGGAGGACCACGTGCTCGTCGAGACGGACGCGCCGTTCCTCACGCCCCACCCGTACCGAGGTCGCCCGAACGAGCCGTATTGCGCGAACTACACGCTCCGGGATCTGGCGACGCTGCGTGAGGCCGACCTGGGTGAGTTGGCCACGAAGATCACTCGAAACGCCGAACGCGTCTTCGGTCTTCGTGACGCGGTGAAGTCGTAATCCTCCTTACGACGAATGGCGGACAGACTTGCTCCCCTGACGGAGTGACTGAACTCACAAGGGTTGTCGGGGTGTTGGCACAACCCCCGCGGACCCGTTACGGTCCCGTGACCGTGCCCCGAGTCGTGATTCGGGGCGCACCCGCAGTCGGGGCGGGTCACGTTGACACCAGAAGCGAGAAGCCGAACACGCGCGGGAGTTGCCGGAGATCACCAGCTGACCACCGACACCGAACCGTGCGCGTAGCCGGACTTCGCGCCTTCAGGAGGTATGGCACCCCGTGAACTCGTTCAACGAGGACACCGACTGGTTTACGCCCGTGCAGCCGACACCCGCGACCGGTGTCGACGTCCTGGACAGACCCGGGCCGCCGTCCGAGTGGGACACCGCGGTGTTCACCATCACCCCGGACGACGTGCTGGAAGTGCTGGGACCGGACGCCGACGAGCTGCTCGCAGGGGCGAACGTCGACGTCGACGAGCTGATCCGGCTCATCAACGCCGAGACCACGCTCCTGCCGCCGATCATCATCCCCGACGAGGTCTCCCAGGACCGGGTCGCGGGCAGCCTGGCCGCCGAGCGGCCGAGCGCCCCGCCCGCCGCGCTGGTCGAAGCCGCGGGGAAGTGGAAGCGCCGCTTCCTGAAGGCCGCCGTCCTCACCGTGCTGGTCACCATCTCCGGCGGCGGCGCCACCGCGATCGCGATGGACAAGTCCGTCACGGTCGACGTCGACGGCGAGGCCACCACCGTCCGCACGTACGAGTCGACCGTCGGCGAGATCCTCGCCGACGAGGGCATCGTGATCGGCGAGCACGACGCGCTGAGCCCGTCACCCCAGGCGAAGGTCAGCGACGGCGGGAAGATCTCGCTGGACCGCGGCCGGCTGGTGAAGATGACGGTCGACGGCGAGCAGCGCGAGGGCTGGGTCCGCTCGGTCACCGTGGACGAGGCGCTGGACCAGCTGCAGGTCGCCGACGAGGGCGCGTGGCTCTCCCACGACCGCGGCATGGCCGTCCCCCTCGACGGCCTCTCGCTCGAGGTCAAGAGCCTCAAGACGGTCACCCTCTACGACGGCGGCAACGAGCCCCGGCAGATCCGCACGACCGCCGTGACCGTCGAGGAGCTGCTGAAGGGCGAGAACCTGTCGCTCGGCCCCGACGACAAGCTCGAGACCGCGTTCGACCTGCGCGTCACCAACGGCGCCGAGGTCCACATCACGCGCACCGGCGTGTCGGTGATCAACGCGACGGAGGCCGTCCAGCCGCCCGTCGAGGAGGTCAAGGACGACGCCATGATGAAGGGCCAGAAAGAGGTCCTGGACCCGGGCGAGGCCGGCGAGCAGATCGTCACCTACCGCGTCACGGTGAAGAACGGCGCCGAGGTGGGCCGCGAGAAGCTGGGCGCGAAGGTCACCAAGGAGCCGAAGCCGAAGAAGGTCAAGGTCGGCACCAAGCTCCCGCCCGACGGCGCGGTCTGGGACCAGTTGGCGCAGTGCGAGGCCACCGGCAACTGGGCCATCAACACCGGCAACGGCTACTACGGCGGCCTGCAGTTCAACAAGGGCACCTGGGACGCCTACGGCGGCGCCCAGTACGCCGCCTACCCGCACCAGGCGACCCGCGAGCAGCAGATCGCCGTCGCCACCAAGCTCCGCGACGCGCGCGGCGGCTACTCGGCGTGGCCCCACTGCCAGTCGAAGCTCGGCCTGCCGTAACCCGGCGCCGCCCGCGACCGCGCGTCGTGGGCGATGAGCGGTGGTGGAGAATGGGTCGGGTGACTGAGGATTCGACGTCGGCAGGGCACGGGAGTCACCTCCTGGGCCCGGCCGACGTCCGCCGGCTGGCCGCCGAGCTGGACATCCGCCCCACGAAGAAGCTGGGGCAGAACTTCGTGCACGACCCGAACACGGTGCGGCGCATCGTGTCGGCGGCCGACCTGCGCCCGGACGACGTGGTGCTCGAGGTGGGCCCCGGCCTGGGCTCGCTGACGCTGGCGTTGCTGCCCTCCTGTCGCGCGCTGGTGGCCGTGGAGATCGACGGCGTGCTGGCCGACCGCCTGCCGGTCACCGTGGCGGAGCGGGCGCCCGGGCTGGCCGAGCGGCTGTCCGTCGTGCACGCCGACGCGATGCGCGTGACCCCGGAGCAGCTCCCGGTCGCGCCGACCGCCCTGGTGGCGAACCTGCCGTACAACGTGGCCGTGCCCGTGGTGCTGCACCTGCTGGCCGTGCTGCCGTCGTTGCGCACGGGCCTGGTGATGGTGCAGTCCGAGGTGGCCGACCGGATGGCCGCCGGTCCCGGCAGCAAGGTCTACGGCGTGCCCAGCGTGAAGCTCGCCTGGTACGCCGACGCCCGCCGGGCCGGTCCCGTGCCGCGCTCGGTGTTCTGGCCCGTGCCCAACGTCGACTCGGCGCTGGTCGCGTTCGACCGGCACGAGCCGCTGTCCACTGTGGACCCGAAGCGGCTGTTCTCGTTGGTGGACGCGGCCTTCGCGCAACGCCGCAAGATGCTGCGCGGCGCGCTGTCCGGTTGGGCCGGCTCCGCCGCCGAGGCCCAGCGGATGCTCGTCGAGGCGGGCGTCGACCCGGCGGTGCGCGGCGAACAACTGGCCGTCGGCGACTTCATCCGGATAGCCGAGGTCGCGTCCACTCGGTAGTCGTTGATCTTTCGGCCGAAAGTGTGATTTGCCGGACGATCCTGTTTCAGGCTTGCGTCAGCCGGTCCCGGTCGGGTCTACTCGTGGTGCCATCCCGAGCGGCCGAGAGACCTGGCTCCACGACGCCGCAGCAACCACCCCTCCACGGGGGCAGGTGCTTCCGCCAGGAACGATGGAGGATCACGTGCCCAGGATGCGAATGCTCACCCGCCGGCGGGTCGTCGACCACGGCCGCCGGACCTCCTCGGCCTGTCGCAGCCGCTGAACAGCCGAAAGCGCCTCGAATTCCCGCGTCCTCCATCCAGGACACCTTTCCGAGCTGAGCCGTCGGTCGCGCGCGCCAAGGGCGCGCGCCGCCGCATGCCGTCGTGGAGCGAAACGTGATCACTGTCGAGAACCTCACCAAGACCTTCCCCGGGAGTACCGGGCAGGTTCGCGCGCTGGACGGCGTGAACCTGGACGTCGCCGCGGGCACCGTCCTCGGCGTCGTCGGCCCCAGCGGGGCGGGCAAGTCCACCCTGGCCCGGTGCGTCGCGCTCCTGGAGCGCCCCGACAGCGGCGCGATCCGCGTCGACGGCACCGACCTCGTCTCGCTCGACGGCACCGCGCTGCGCGCCGCCCGCCGGCAGATCGGCGTGGTGCCGCAGGGCGACTCCCTGTTGCGCCAGCGCACCGCCGCGGGCAACGTCGCGCTGCCGCTGGAAGCCGCGGGCGTCGCCGGGCCCCAGCGCCGCACCCGCGTCGCCGAGCTCCTCGACCTCGTCGGCCTCACCGACAAGGCCGGCTCGTACCCCGACCAGCTCTCCGGCGGGCAGCGCCAGCGCATCGCGGTCGCCCGGGCGCTCGCCGCGTCGCCGTCCGTGCTGCTGGCCGACGAGCCGACGTCCGCGCTCGACCCCGACACCACCGGCTCCGTGCTCGCCGTGCTCGACCGGGCGCGCGCCGAGCTCGGCGTGACGGTCCTCGTGGTCACGCACGACATGGGCGTGGTCCGGAAGATCTGCGACGACGTCGCGGTGCTGGAGGACGGCCGCGTGGTGGAGCACGGCAAGGTGCTCGACCTGGTGTCGGACGCCGCGAGCCGCACGGCCGCGTCGCTGCTGCCCGCCGTGGACCAGAACCCGGCCCTGGAAGGCTCGTTCGACCGGGTCGCGGACGTCGTGCTGATCGGCTTCGCCGCCGTGGGCGCGCTGCTGCCCGAGGCCACCAGCCGGTTCGGCGTGGAGCTGAACCTGCTCGGCGGCGGCCTCACCAGGCTCGGCGAGACCCCGGTGGCGCGGTTCCGCGTCGGCCTGAAGGGCGAGCGCGCCGACTCGGCGCTGGAGTGGATCTCCGAAGCGGGCGGCTCGGTGCGCCGGACCCTCTCGGGTCCCCAGGGAGTAGCTGCGTGAGGTCCGCAACACCCTGGTCCATCGTGTTCGACGACGTGCTGGTCGCCACCGGCGAGACGTTGTACATGGTGGTCGTCTCCACCCTGATCGCCGTTGCGCTCGGAGCGCCCGTCGGCGTCTGGCTTCAGCTCACCGCACCCGGTGGGCTGAAGCCCCGGCCGGTGCTGCACAAGGTGCTCGGGTTCGTCGTGGACCTGGGCCGCTCCATGCCGTTCCTGGTCCTGCTGGTGGTGCTGACGTCGCTGACGAGGCTGCTGCTAGGCAGCACCATCGGGCCGACCGCGGCCATCGTGCCGCTCGCCGTGGGCGCGATCCCGTTCGTCGGCAGGCTGGTCCAGAACGTGCTGGCCGAGGTGCACGTGTCGGTGGTCGAGGCCGCCGTCACCACCGGGTCGTCCACGCTGCGGATCGTGCGCAGCGTGCTGCTCCGCGAGTCGTTGCCCGCCCTGGTCAACGCCATCGGCGTGACCGCGATCGCCCTGCTGGGCTACTCGGCGATGGCCGGCGTGGTCGGCGGCGGCGGGCTCGGCGACCTCGCCGTGCGCATGGGCTACCAGCGGTTCAACGACCGCTACCTGTGGAGCACGGTCGTCGTGCTGGCCGTCATCGCCACCGCGATCCAGTTCACCACCAACCGCGTGGCCCGCGGCGTCGACCGCCGCCGCACCGCGTCCGTCTGATCGCCTTCCTCCTCACCTAAGGAACGACATGCGTATTCGTGCTGCCCTGCTGGCCGTGCTGCTGACCGCGGTGGGCTGCGGTAGTGGCGACACCGGCGCCGCGTCCGACCCCGACGCGCCGCTCAAGGTGGGCGTGAGCCCCGTGCCGCACGCGCAGGTGCTCCAGTACGTCGCGGACAACCTCGCCGCGGCCAAGGGGCTCGAGATCGAGGTCGTCGAGTTCACCGACTACGTGCAGCCGAACACGGCGCTCGTCGACGGGTCGCTGGACGCGAACTACTTCCAGACCGTGCCGTACCTGGACACGTTCAAGGCGGAGAGCGGCGCGACGCTGGAGTGGATCGGGCCGGTGCACCTCGAACCGCTCGGCGTGTACTCGAAGAAGCACAAGTCGCTGGCCGACCTGCCCTCCGGCGCGCGCGTGGCGGTGGCCAACGACGCGACGAACGAGGCACGCGGCCTCCAGTTGTTGCAGGCCAACGGCCTGATCAAGCTGGCGCCGGGCAAGGAGAAGACGGCGACTGTCCGGGACGTCGCGGAGAACCCGCGCGGGCTGGAGTTCGTCGAGCTGGAGGCCGCGCAGCTGCCCCGGTCGCTGGACGACACGGACGCGTCGGTGATCAACGGCAACTACGCCATCGACGCCGGCCTGAAGCCCGCGTCCGACGCGTTGGCGCTGGAGGAGGCCGAGGGCAACCCGAACGCGAACGGCCTGGTCACCCGGTCGGAGCTGAAGGACGACCCGCGGATCAAGGACCTGCTGGCCCTGCTGCAGTCGCAGGAGGTCAAGGACTACATCAAGACCACCTTCTCCGGCTCCGTCCTCCCCGTCTGACCCGCGAGTCCTACCCCCAGAACGCGAGAGTCCTACGTTCGGAACACCCGAGTTGAACACTCAGGCGTCCGGAGACGGCCGGTCGGGCCTTGAAGGGCGAACGCTTGCGCAGGGGTCCTCGCCCAGGGGGCCCCTGCTCTTGTCCGGCTGCCCGCAGACCGCCCCGGACTGCTGACGCGACTGTTCGCGAAGCCGGATCTCACACCCGTCCGGCGCAACCGGACCTCGCACCTGGGCGTACCGCCGCTGCCATCCGCCCACCGGTCGGCACCGACCGTGCCGCCGGCGTGCCGCCCGAACTCCGAACGCTTCGCAGGGGTCCTCGCCAAGGGGACCCCTGCTTTTATTCTGCCCGACGGGCACGACGTGGGAAATGACTCGGGGCCCGCCTGTGGATAACTGGGAAAGGCCTGGTCGGAGGTGTCTTTCGTCGCAGGTCGGCGATCGGTGGGAGCGGGCGACCCGGAAACGCCCGTACGCTTCATGGCGTGCTCGCTGTCGTCCCGCCCCCGGTCACCGTCCGCGTCCCGGCCAAGGTCAACCTGCACCTGGCCGTAGGCGACTCCCGCGCGGACGGGTACCACGACCTGGTGACGATCTTCCAGGCCTTGTCGCTGACCGACGAGGTGACCGTCGCCATCGCCGACGACCCCGGTGTCGAGGTGCACGGCGAGGGCGCCGACTCGGTGCCCACCGGCGCGTCCAACCTGGCGTGGCGGGCGGTGCGGGAGCTGGCCCAGCACGTCGGCCGCGACCCGGACGACCCGAAGGTCCGCATCGTCATCCGCAAGTCCATCCCGGTCGCCGGCGGCATGGCGGGCGGCAGCGCGGACGCGGCGGCGACGCTCGTCGGCCTGGCCTCGCTGTGGCGGCTGGAGATCAGCCGGGACGAGCTGGCCGGCGTCGCGGGCAAGATCGGCGCGGACGTCCCGTTCGCCATCTACGGCGGCACGGCCCTCGGCACCGACCGCGGCGACCGGATCGTGCCCGTGCTGTCCCGCCACACGTTCCACTGGGTGCTGGCGTTCGACCGGCGCGGCCTGTCCACGCCCGAGGTGTTCGACGAGCTGGACCGGCTGCGCGCGGACGGCGACCCGCCCCGCGTCGGCGAGGCGGAAGCCGTCCTCGAAGGCCTGTCCTCCGGCGACCCGCGCCAGCTCGCGCTCCTCCTCGGCAACGACCTGCAAGCCGCCGCCGTGTCCCTGCGCCCCAACCTGCGTCGCACGCTGCGCGCGGGCGTCAACGCGGGCGCGTTGGCCGGAATGGTCTCCGGGTCGGGCCCGACCTGCGCGTTCCTCTGCACGGACGGCGACTCGGCGGTGCGCGTGGCGGCCGAGCTGGCGGGCGCGGGCGTCTGCCGGACGGTGCGCGTGGCGCAAGGCCCGGTGCACGGCGCACGCGTCATCGGCACCGAAGAAGCACCCCGGCCGATCCCGCCCGAAGTGCACGCGTGACCTGCCCGCCGGTCTGCTCCGCCGACAGGTCGCAGCCGGCCACCTGACCGGCGGCGACGCCCTGAGCTGTGACGTCGGCCTCCCCGGCTCGGTGGTGGCCGGTGCGCCGAGCCCGGCCGGAAGGTCGTCACCGGCGCGATAGCTAGGCTGGCGTACTGCGTTGTCACCCCGTTCTCGATGAAGGTGCTGGTACATGGCCAACTTGGTCAACTTGGAGAACGTCTCCAAGTCGTTCGGCGTGCGTCCGCTGCTCGACGGCGTGTCCCTCGGCGTCGGCGAAGGCGACCGGATCGGGGTCGTCGGTCTCAACGGCGGCGGCAAGACGACGCTGCTGGAGGTGCTGGCGGGGCTCGCCGAACCGGACGAGGGCCGCGTCAGCCAGAACCGCGGCCTGCGCATGGCCGTGGTCACGCAGCGCACCGAGCTGGCCGAGGGGTCGACGGTGCGCAACGCCGTGATCGACCCGCTCGGCTTCGACTCCGAGCACGAGTGGGCCTCCGACGCGCGGGTGCGGTCGATCCTCGACGGGCTCGGCATCACCGGTTTCGGGCTGGACTCGCCGGTCGGCACGATGTCCGGCGGCGAGCGGCGGCGGGTGGCGCTGGCGGCGGCGCTCGTGCAGGACCTGGACCTGGTCGTGCTGGACGAGCCGACCAACCACCTGGACGTCGAGGGTGTGCGGTGGCTGGCGGAGCACCTGCTGGCCCGGCGCACGGCACTCGTCGTGGTGACACACGACCGGTGGTTCCTGGACACGGTGTGCAGCCGCACGTGGGAGGTCGTCGGCGGTCGCGTCGAGCAGTACGAGGGCGGCTACGCGGACTGGATCTTCGCCCGCGCCGAACGCGGCCGGCTCGCCGACACGCTGGAGGAGAAGCGCCGCAACCTGGCCCGCAAGGAGCTGGCGTGGCTGCGGCGAGGCGCGCCGGCCCGCACGTCCAAGCCCCGCTACCGCATCGACGCCGCCGAGGCGTTGATCTCCGACGTGCCGCCGCCGCGCGACACGGTGGAGCTGGTGGCGTTCGCGAAGCGCCGGCTCGGGCGCACGGTGCTGGAGCTGGAGGACGCGACGCTGACCGTGCCCGACCGGGTGCTGGTGCGCGACCTGACGTGGCGGATCGGGCCCGGTGACCGGGTCGGGATCGTCGGCGTGAACGGGTCGGGCAAGACGACGTTGCTGCGGGCGCTCGCCGGTGAGCGCGAGCTGGAAACCGGCAAGCGCGTGCAGGGGCAGACGGTGAAGCTCGCGCACCTGAGCCAGGAGCTGCACGACCTGGACGGGTCGATGCGGGTGCTGGAAGCCGTGGAGGAGATCGCGCGACGGGTGGTGCTGGGCAAGCAGGAGATGTCGGCGTCGCAGCTGGCCGAGCGGTTCGGGTTCTCGTCGCAGAAGCAGTGGACGCCGGTGGGCGACCTGTCCGGCGGCGAGCGGCGGCGGTTGCAGCTGTGCCGGTTGCTGATGGCCGAGCCGAACGTGCTGCTGCTCGACGAGCCGACCAACGACCTGGACATCGACACGTTGCAGCAGCTCGAGGACCTGCTCGACTCGTGGCCGGGCACGCTGGTGGTGATCTCGCACGACCGCTACCTGGTGGAACGGGTGTGCGACCAGGTGGTGGCGCTGTTCGGCGACGGTGGGCTGACCGACCTGCCGGGCGGGATCGAGGAGTACCTGCGGCGGCGGGACAAGCAGAAGGAAATCGCCGCCGTGCCGAGCGCGAAGCCCGCGACGTCCACCCCGTCGTCGGCGGCGGACCAGCGCGCGGCGCGCAAGGAGCTGTCCCGCCTGGAACGGCGACTGGAGACGTTGCAGAAGAAGGAAGTCAAGCTGCACGCGGCGCTGGCCGAGGCGGCCACCGACCCGGAACGCCTGCTGGCCCTGGACGCCGAGCTGAAGGCCGTGATGGCGGAGGCCGAGGACGTCGAGACCCAGTGGCTGGCCGCCGCCGAATCCGCCGAATCCTGACCCTCCGCGAGAGTCCTACCTTCACCGCGCGAGAGTCGTACCTCCACGCCGCGTGAGTCCAACGTCGACGGTTCGAGAGTCCAACGTCGACGGTTCGAGAGTCCAACATTCAGAGCACCTGAGTTCAACACTCGGCAGACCGGGCGGTCGGTCCGAGCGTTGAACTCAGGGTCCGTGAACGTTGGACTCTCGCCGTCCGAACGTTGGACTCACGCGGGCTGGAGGTACGACTCTCGCGGGGGTCAGCGGTTGCGGCGGCGGAGTTCGGCGGCGAGCAGGGGCATCAGCTCGTCGACGAACGCGCAGTCGTAGCCCTGGCCCGCCATCAACGACGTGGCGAACTTCGCCGTCGCCACCTCCTCCGACGACGCGCCGAGCATGCCGTCGAGCGCGATGCCGACCTCCTCCAGCACCCGGTCCACCTGCGAAGTCCGGTACCCGCGCTGCGCCGGCCCGGCCACCGGGATCTTGATCGACCGCAGCTGCTTCCACGACGTGATCGGCGGGATCTCCTCGGGCCGCGGCGGTCCGTCGCCCAACTGCTTCTCCACCCGCGCCAGGAACGCGTCCACCTCGGTCTCGTCGTACCCGCGCCGGCCGAACATGGGCCGGCTGAACCGGACCTCGCGGACCTCGCGGGCGGTCAGGTCGTCCTGCCCGAGCAGCGTGTTCTCGATCCGGTCCAGGAACTTGTCGACCTGCGACTCCTGGTAGCCGCGCCGGCCGCGCGGCGGCTTGCCGAAGGCGGCGGTGCGGACGTCACGAGCGGTCAACGGGCGCGTGCCGGGACCGGGACGAGGCCGCACCAGAGGCGCAGGGGATGCGGGAGAAGAGGGAGAGGCAGGGGAGGCAGGGCGGGCGGGGGAAGCGGGAGGAGCGAACGCGGCGGGAGCCGAAGAGGAGGCGAGGGGAGCGGGTGCGACCGATGAGACCGGCGGCACGGCCCGGGGCGGCATCCGCTCCAACGTCACCACGACGAGGTCGAGGAACGTGTCCACGTCGTCCTCGTCGTACCCCACCCGTCCCGGCGGGGCGAAGCTGAACTCGAAGTCCTGCACTTCCCGGGCGGTCAGGTCGTCACGACCCGCCAGGGTGTTCTCGATCCGGTCGAGGAACGCGTCGATCTCGCCCTCGTGGTAGCCCCGGTTCCCCGGTCTGGGCTTGTGGAACCGCACGCCGCGCACGTCCTGCGGCGTCAGCCGGGCCGCCGGGCGCATCCCGGTCGACGTGGCGTGCGCGCCCTGCGCGGGGGCGGTGGCCTGGCGCCGCTGGGGCGTCGAGCCGAGCGTCTCGGCCACCAGGTCCATGAACGCGTCGACCTCGGCCGCGTAGTAGCCGGGCCGCGAGGGTCTGAACCGCACCTCTCGCACGTCCTGCTCGGTGACGTCGTCACGGCCGAGGAGCGTCGCCTCGATGCGGTCCAGGAAGGTGTCCACCTGCCCCTCGTCGTACCCGGGCTGGCCGGGCGGGGGGCGGTGGAAGGCGACCTGCCGCAGATCCTGCGCGCCCAACAGCGGCGCCGGATGTGCCGGCAGGTGCTGGCGAGCGTCGAACCCGGCCACCCAATTACCTCCTTCGTGTGGTGTACCGGGGAGTATCGCCGGATGATGCGCCCGATGTTTCGCCCTATCGGCTCAATGCGCCGGAAGATCGCTCTACCCTGACGGACATGAGCCGGTTCGTGGACACGATGGTGGCAACCGCTACGGGCGCCGGGGGACGGGCGCGTGGCATGACCACGGGGGAGCCGAACGCCCCGATCCGCAGGTCGTGGGCGGAGGTGCACGAGCGGGCCGCGCGCATGGCGGGCGCGCTGGTGGCGGGCGGGGTGGCGCGCGGCGAGTCGATCGCGGTGCTCGCGGGCGACCCGGCGGAGATCGCCCCGGCCGTGCAGGCGGTGTGGCTGGCCGGCGGCAGCACGACCATGCTGCACCAGCCGACGGCCCGCACCGACCTCGGCGAGTGGGCCGGTGACACGCTGCGGGTGCTCACCATGATCGGCGCGAAGCTGGTGCTGCTCGGCGCGCCGTTCGACGCGCTGTCGGGCGTGCTGGACGAGAACGGCGTCTCCTACCTCAGGCTGGCCGAGTTGGACGGCGAGCCGCTGGGCGCGCCCGTCGACGTGGACGAGGACCTGCCCGCCCTGCTGCAGCTCACCAGCGGTTCCACGGCCGACCCGAAGGCCGTCCGCATCACGCACGGCAACCTGTGGTCCAACGCCAAGGCCATGGAGATCGCCGCCGAGCTCGATCCGGAGACCGACCGGATGGTCTCCTGGCTGCCGCTGTTCCACGACATGGGGATGGTCGGCTTCCTGACCGTGCCGATGCTGTTCGGCATCGACCTGGTGAAGGTCACCCCGGTCGACTTCCTCGCCCGGCCCACCCTGTGGCCGGACCTGATCAGCCGCTACCAGGGCACCATCACGGCCGCGCCGAACTTCGCCTACGCCATCGCCGCCCGCCGCATGCGGGGCGTGGACGACGGCGCGTTCGACCTGTCGAAGCTGCGGATCGCGCTCAACGGGGCCGAGCCCATCGACCCGGCCGCGGTGAAGACGTTCACCGACGCGGGCGAGCGCTTCGGGCTGCGCGCCGAGTGCGTGCTGTGCGCGTACGGCATGGCGGAGACGACGCTGGGCGTGGCGTTCGCGCCGGTGTTCACCGGGCTGGCGGTCGACGTCGTGGACCCGGAGGAGCTGGAGGCGGGCCACCGCGCCGTGCCGGTGTCGCCGGAGAGCCCGAACGCGCGGGCGTTCCCGCTGCTCGGGCCGCCGTTGCCGGGGCTGGAGGTGCAGGTGGTCGACACCGAGGGCAAGGTGCTCGGCGAGCGCGAGGTCGGTCAGCTGCGGGTGCGCGGCGAGGCCGTGACGCCCGGCTACCTCACCGTGGACGGGCCGAAGGACACCCAGGACGCCGAGGGCTGGCTGGACACCGGTGACGAGGGCTACGTGGTGGACGGCCAGGTCGTCGTCTGCGGACGGCGCAAGGACGTGATCATCATGGGTGGGCGCAACATCTACCCCACGGACATCGAGCGCGCCGCGACCGCCGTGGAGGGCGTGCGCGCGGGCAACGCGGTGGCCGTGCGGCTGGACGCGGGCACGCGACGCGAGCGGTTCGCCGTGGTGGTCGAGTCGAAGCTGGCCGGCGAGGAGGACGCGGTGCGGGCGTTGAGCAAGGAGATCAGCGCGCGGGTCGTGGACGCGGTCGGGCTGAGGCCGTTCTCCGTGGTGGTGCTCAAGCCGGGCAGCCTGCCCAAGACGCCGTCCGGCAAGCTCCGCCGGTCCGCCGCCGCGGGCCTGGTGCCCAGCGCGTGACGCCGTCGGCGGCGCGGTCGACCGGCTCCCGCCTCGACCGCGCCCCGGCGCGTCAGTGGAACTTGTTCTGGGCGCCTTCCAGGCCGAGTTCGAGCAACGCCTCCACGGCGTCCGCCGTGCGGTCCAGCTCCAGCGCCAGCTGCTTGCGCTCGACCAGCGAGAAGTCGCGCAGCACGTAGTCGGCGGGGTCCATCCGGCCCGGCGGCCGGTCCACCCCGAACCGCACCCGGTGGTAGTCCTTGGTGCCCAACGACTTCGTGATCGACCGGAGCCCGTTGTGCCCGTTCTCGCCGCCGCCGAGCTTGAGCCGCACCACGCCGAACGGCAGGTCCAGCTCGTCGTGCACGACGATGATCGACGACGGCGGCGCCTTGTAGAAGTTCGCCGTGCCCGCCACCGGGCCGCCGGAGGTGTTCATGTAGCCGCGCGGCTTCGCCAGCACGACCCGGCGTCCGGCCAACCGGCCCTCGATCACCTCGGCGCCGCCCTTGTGCGCCTTGAACTTCCCGCCCACCCGGGCGGCCAGCTCGTCCAGCACGAGGAAACCGACGTTGTGCCGGTTGCCCTCGTACTTGGGGCCGGAGTTGCCCAGCCCGACGACCAGGGCGACGTCATCGACCACGGAACCGCAACTCCTGCTCAAGCTCGTCCAACAGGGCGTCCACCGCGCGCACCTGGTAGCCCCGCCGCAACCCGGACGTGGTGGTGAACCTGGTGTGGCGCACCTCGCTGGAGGTCATCCGCCCCCGGCCGTCCAGCGCCGCGGCGGCCCGGCCGAGGAACGCGTCGACTTCGCCGCGATCGTAGCCGTTCGGGGAGCGCGGCAGCTTCACCGCCAGCACGGCCTCGCCGGTCTGCAACGTGGTCGGCGGCACGTGCCCGGACCGCAGCTGGTGCTCGCACGCCGCCAGGAAGTCGTCCACGGCGCGCTGGTCGTAACCGCCGGCGATCTCCGTGAACACGATCGTGCGCACCCGATCGGGGGGCAGCGGCACGCGTCCGGCGAGCGCGTCGGCGATGCGCAGCACGAACGCGTCCACCTGCGCCGGGTCGTAGCCCTTGCCCCTCTTGCGGGGGAAACGGGTGGCGCGCACCTGCGCCGGGCTGAGAAACGGGAACGGCACGCCGCCCCAGCCGGATGGCGGGGGAGGCGTGCCGTTCGAGTTGCCCGACGTGATGGGCTCAGCCTTCTTCGGTGGCCTCGGCCTCGGCGGCCTCGCCGGAGTCACCGGCCACCTCGGCGGCGGTCGGCGCGGCGTTGATCGCGAGGACCATCGCCTCACCGTCGGTCACCAGGGTGGTGCCGGCGGGCAGCTCCAGGTCGGAGGCGTGCACCTGGGTGCCCGCGCCGAGACCCGCGATCGAGTACTCGACCTGCTCGGGGATGTTGAGGGCGTCGGCCTCCACCTGGACGGTGGTGAGGTCCTGGGTGAGCAGGGTCGCCGCGGCGGCTTCGCCGGTGAGGACGATCGGCACCTCGATGGTGACCTTCTCGCCCCGCCGCACCAGCAGCAGGTCGACGTGCTCGATGTAGTTCTTGATGGGGTGTGTGGTGACGGTCTTGGTCAGCGCCAGCTCGGTGGAGGACTCGATGTCCAGCGTGAGAACTGCGTTCTGACCGTGCTCGCGGACAACACGGGCGAACTCGAGCGCCGGCAGGGCCAGGTGCTTCGGGTCGGAACCGTGGCCGTAGAGCACCGCGGGGATCTTGCCGGCGCGGCGGGTGCGGCGGGCGGCGCCCTTGCCGAACTCGGTGCGCTGCTCTGCGGCGAGACGGACCTCGGACACGGTGGGGCTCTCCTAACGGTCTGGCCTGGTAAACGTCGGCGGGTACGTCGGGCGGGGCGAAGCGGGGGTTGGCCTGCGGCGGCGGGCGGCGCGGAGGGTGAACACGCGCGGCATCACAACCGCCGCGTCGATCACGCCGAGCGTGATGCTCGCCCTCGCCGAGGCAACCTGGCCAGTGTAGGCCCGACCGGCGGACGGGGCCTAATCGGGGGCCTGAACGCCTCGCCCGGATCGTCGCGAACGGTGAATTCGGGGGTCCTGAGCGTTGGACTCACGACGTCTGAACGTTGGACTCATGGGCGCTGAGCGTTGGACTCACGGGGGCTGAAAGTACGACTCGCCCGTTCCGGACGCAGGACACGCGCGGGAGTCCTGGGTCCGGAACGGGCGAGTCGGGTCGGGCGAGGTGTCAGGCGTTGCCGTCGAACAGGGAGGTCACCGAGCCGTCCTCGAAGACCTCCTGGATCACGCGGGCCAGCAGGGGGGCGATCGGCAGCACGGTCATGGCCTCGAAGCGCTTCTCCGCCGGGATGGGCAGGGTGTCGGTGAAGACGACCTCGCGGGCGCCGCAGTCGCGCAGCCGCTCCACGGCCGGACCGGAGAGGACCGGGTGGGTGGCGGCGATGACGACGTCCGACGCGCCCTCGGAGAGGAGCTGGTCCACGGCCTTGGTGATGGTGCCGCCGGTGTCGATCATGTCGTCGATGACGACGCACAGCCGGCCCTCGACCTGGCCGACGACCCGGTTGGCCACGACCTCGTTCGGCCGCAGCGGGTCGCGGGTCTTGTGGATGAACGCGATCGGCGTGCCGCCCAGCGTGTCCGCCCACTTCTCGGCCAGCTTGGTGCGGCCGGCGTCGGGGGACACGACGGTGATCTCGCGGCCCGCGTACTTGCCCCGGATGTGCTCGGCCAGCAGCGGCATGGCCCACAGGTGGTCCACCGGGCCGTCGAAGAAGCCCTGGATCTGCGAGGTGTGCAGGTCCACCGACACCAGCCGGTCCGCGCCCGCGGTCTTGAACATGTCCGCCACGAGGCGCGCCGAGATCGGCTCACGGCCGCGGTGCTTCTTGTCCTGCCGCGCGTAGGGGTAGAACGGCATGATCACGGTGATGCGCTTCGCGGAGGCGCGCTTGAGCGCGTCCACCATGATCAGCTGCTCCATCAGCCACTGGTTGATGGGCGCGCAGTGCGACTGGATGACGAACGCGTCGCAGCCGCGCACGCTCTCCTCGAACCGCACGAAGATCTCGCCGTTGGCGAAGTCGTACGCCGACTGGGGGGTCACCGACACGTTCAGGTGCTTGGCCACCTGCTCGGTCAGCTCGGGGTAGGCCCGCCCGCCGAAGAGCATCAGGTTCTTCTTGGGTGTCCCGGCCATCGTGGGGTTCACGTCAGCGCCCTTCATCGGTTGTGGCTGCATTCTCGGGCGTCAGAGCGCGCTGCGCCGCTTCGGCCGAAGGTGTGCCCGCGCGGCGGGACACCACCCATCCGTCCAGGTTCCGCTGGGGTCCGCCGGACACGGCCAGCGCGCCGGGCGGCACGTCGCGCCGCACCACGGTGCCCGCGCCGGTGTAGGCGCCGTCGCCGACGGTGACCGGCGCGACGAACATGTTGTCGGAACCGGTGCGGCAGTAGGACCCGATCGTGGTCCGGTGCTTGTTCACCCCGTCGTAGTTGACGGTGACGCTGGCCGCGCCGATGTTGGAGTGCTCGCCGATGGTGGCGTCGCCGATGTAGCTCAGGTGCGGCACCTTGCTGCCGGCGCCGATGTCGGAGTTCTTCGTCTCCACGAAGGTGCCGATCTTGCCGCGCTCACCGAGCCGGGTGCCCGGCCGCAGGTAGGCGAACGGGCCGACGGACGCGCCCGCGCCGATCTCCGCGCCGGAGCCGTGCGTGCGCACCACGGTCGCGCCCGCGCCGATCACGCACGCCGAGAGCGTGGTGTCCGGACCGACGACCGCGCCCTCGCCGACGGTGGTGCCGGCCCGCAGCTGCACGTTCGGCTCGAGCAGCACGTCCCGCTCCAGCCGCACGTCGGCGTCCAGCCACGTGGTGGCCGGGTCGACCACGGTCACGCCCGAGCGCATCGCGGCCTCCACCAGCCGGCGGTTCAGCTCGGCGCCCAGCCTGGCCAGCTGCACGCGGTCGTTCACGCCCTCGACCAGCCAGGCGTCCGACGTCACGAGCGCGCCCACGGGCCGACCGTCGCCGCGCGCGATGGTCAGCACGTCGGTCAGGTACAGCTCGCCCTGCGCGTTGTCGGTGGACAGCCGGGACAGCCCGTCGCGCAGCACGGCCGCGTCGAAGGCGTACACCCCGGAGTTGATCTCGGTGATCGCCTGCTGCTCGGGCGTGGCGTCCTTCTGCTCCACGATGCCCTCGACCGAGCCGTCCGCGGACCGCACGATCCGCCCGTACCCGGTGGGGTCGGCCACCACGGCGGTCAGCACGGTGACGGCGTTGCCGCGCGTGCCGTGCTCGACCAGCAGGCCGCGCAACGTCTCCGCGTCCAGCAGCGGCACGTCGCCGTAGGTCACGACGACCGTGCCGCCGAGGTCGGCGGGTGTGCCCGGGACCTCGGCCAACGCTGCCAGGCCGCAGCCGACCGCGTGCCCGGTGCCCTTCTGCTCCTCCTGCACGGCGACGGTGACCTCGCGGTCCAGCGCGGCGGACAGGCTGTCGAGGTGGTCGGCGACCGCGGCGCGGCCGTGGCCGACCACGACGGCGAGGTGGTCCGGTCCGGTCCCGGCGGCGGCGCGCACGGCGTGCTCCACCAGGGAACGGCCCGCGACGCGGTGCAACACCTTCGGGGTGGCTGAGCGCATGCGGGTGCCTTCACCCGCTGCGAGGACGATCGTGCTGACTGGGGTGGGGACACCCTCGAGCATCAGCGCTCTCCCTAGCTGAGATGCGTGCCTTCAGCGGGAGGGGCCTGGCTTCCCGCCAGGTGCCGATACTAAGCCTCCGAGGAGGGCTCGCCTTCCACGGCCGCAACCTGGCAGCCACCTCGCCGCTTCGCCGCGTACATCGCAGAGTCGGCTCGGGCCAGCGCCGCGTGGGCGGCCTCGCGCGGGCGCACGGAGATCACGCCGACGGACAGCGTGACCCCCCTGGACAGCTCGGATCGCAGCGTGGCGACGGCTTCCACGGCCCGGCTGAGGGCCGCTTCGGCGGCGTGCAGGGGCGCGCCGGGCAGCAGCACGACGAACTCGTCGCCGCCGTAGCGGGCCACCAGGTCGTCGCCCCGCAACGCCTGGCGCAGTGTGCTCGCAATCACGCGGAGGACGTCGTCACCCTCGGCGTGCGAGTGCTTGTCGTTGACGACCTTGAACCCGTCCAGGTCGACCAGCGCGATGGCCATCGGGTGGGTCTGCGCGTTGATCAGCGCGGCCAGCCGGTCGTCGAGGGCGCGGCGGTTCGGCAGCCCGGTCAGCGGGTCCTGCAACGCCTGCTGCGCGATGGCGCCGTGCGCGCGGGTGAGCCGTTCGTGGTCGCGCCGGGTGAGCAGGGTCGCGGTGCGCGCCTCCTGCATCAGCCACAGCTCGACCTCCAGCGCGTTGGCGTAGGTCTGCAACGCCGAGATGGTGCGCTCGCCGTGCGGGCCGGACATCCGGGCGTACTCCCGGGTCAGGCACAGCATCAGGGTGGGCTCGGAGGTGTCGTGCTCCAGCCGGTCCTGCGCGTCGTGCAGCACCTGCAACGCCTGCTGCGGCAGCTCCTCCATCTCCAGGCAGCGGGCCAGCGCGATCGACACGATGATCAGCTCGCGGGCGTACATGGACAGCTCGCGCAGCGCCCACAGCCGCGCGATGTGCTCCGCGCCCGGTTTGGCCAGCGCGTGCGCCGCGCCGATCACCGGCACCTGCTCGGCGGCGGTGCGGTCGCGCCTGCCGGGGTGCAGCGACTCGCGGAACGGCCCCTCGACGGCGGTGGCGATGGCCGACGCGGTGGCGAACCGCTCCGCGGCCTCCTCGAAGTTGTCCACCCGCTCCAGCCGCAGGCCCCAGCCGATCAGCAGCCGGGCCCGGTTGACCAGGTGGACGTAGATCTGGTGCGGGTTGGCGCTGTCCCGGATCGCGTTGTGCGCCCGCGCCAGCACCTCGTCCGCCATCTCGTAGACGCCGAGCTGCGTGAGCACGAGCCCGGTCGACTGGAGCGCGGAGGCGAGCAGCCGGTCCCAGGTGCGCTTGTCGATCATCGGGTCGGGGGTGAGGTCCTCCTCCAGCATCGCCAGGCCGGCGGCGACCTCGGTCAACGCCTTGTCCTCGAACCCGCCGAGCAGGTAGCGCCGCCCGCGCAGGGCGTGCGCCTCGGCCTCCAGCACCAGCAGGCCGTGCCGGCGGCAGTGCGCCAGCATCTCGTCCAGGACGGAGTCGGAGAGGTCGACCAGGCCGGGGGTGACGATCCGGACGACCGCGGCCGCGCGCAGCAGCTGGCCGACGATCCGCGGCTCGCCGCGGCCCTGCGCCTCGGCGAGGATCTCGTCGACCTCGTGCGCCGCGTCGAGCTGTTCGGACAGGTGGCTGCTCTGGGCCACGGCCACGAGCTCACTCGCGCGGCCGACCAGCCACGCGTCGGACATCTCGTGGAGAGCCGGAGTCGCCACGTTGCCCTGCTCGTCGACCGCTTCCTCGTGCAGCGACTCACACCCCCATGCAGACGCAGGGCGGCCGGGGCCTTCGTGGCCCGGCCCCTCGCTCCGCCACCAGGATTCGAACCTGGACCATCGGAACCAAAATCCGAGGTGCTGCCTTTACACCATGGCGGAACGGCCGGGGTTCGCCCCGACCGCGCGAACACATGTTGTCACGAGTCCCCCTCGAAGGTCAGCACCACCACTCAAGTGGCGGCAACCCCACCGTAACTCGATCATGACACTGCGTGTTTATGCAGGTAGAGGGCGTGCAAGACGTGGCCCAGATCACGGCTGGGTGAACCTGGCGCCGTGGCGGGCCGGTGCCGGCCGGCCGCCGACGGGGGTTCCAGTGCCTCCATTCGCCACGATTTCGTCCGAAACAATCACCCGCTTAACTACCTGCTGTAGTCAACCGGGCACGGCCGGCTGCACGGTCGTGCGGCCGAATGCCCCACCGGACGCCTGCCGTCGGACGCCTGCTGTCGGACGCTCTCCGGCGGATACCGCTACCGGATGCCGTCCACCGAGTCGAGGAACTCCGTCAGGGTGCGGTCGTAGGACTCCGGGTCGACGTTCCACGCCGCCGTGTGCTCGGCCGCGGGCACCTCGACGTACCGCAGCGGCCAGTCGAGCCGGTCCGCCGCCGCGGCCAGGTCGCGCGACGCCTGCACCGGCACGGTGCCGTCCGCCGCGCCGTGGAACAGCAGCGTCGGCGGCCGGTGCGCGGGCGGGTGGTCGAGCAGGTCGAACCGGGCGAACTCGAGGTCGACCCGCCAGTCCGAGACCAGCTCCGCGATCGGCACCAGCTGCACCGGCACGCCCCGGTTGCGCGACTGCAGCTCCAGCGTCTTCGACCAGCTCACGACGGGTGCGTCGAGCACGACGGCGGCCACGTCGCCCGCCTGCGCCGAGCGGCCGAGGAACTGGCCGACGATCGCGCCGCCCATCGACCAGCCGTACAGCACCACGTCACGCGCGCCGTGCTCGCGGGCGTACCGCACGGCCGCCTCCACGTCGCGCCACTCCGTGTCGCCCAGGTGGTACAGGCCGTCCGGCGAACGGGGCGCGCCCTCGTCATTGCGGTAGGTCACGGCCAGAACGGGTAGTCCCAGTTCGTGCAACGCAGGCATGACCCGCAGCGCCTCGGCCCTCGTGCCACCCCGACCGTGCACCGCGACGACCCACGTGGCCGACGTCGCGGGGACCAGCCATGCCGGTGCTTCACCCAGTTCGGTCGGAATTCGCACTTCCGTGTACTCCAGGTCGAGCGCGGTGGCCGGGTCGGTGCTCCAGACCGAGGTCTCCAGCCGCACCTGCGTGCCGTCGGCCGGGGCGACGCCCTGCAGCTCCCGCACCACCGTGCCCTCGGACCGCTGCGTCACCTGGCCGATCTTCGCGCCGCCGCCCGGCCAGACGAGGCCCCACGTGCCGGGGAGCGCGGTGACCCGGGACTCCGCGAGCGAGACGGTCCCCGAAGCCGACGACGTGACCACGTCGCGGTAGCCGGGACGGGCGTTCGCGGGGTCCAGCAGCTGTCCGCTGTAGTACCAGCCGAACCCCAGCAGGGACCCGATGAGCAGCAGGAACACCACCGCGAAGGTGACGAGTGCGATGCGCGGGCGGCGGCGTCCGCGGACGTTCGGTGACCCCATCACCGAATGATGCCCCGGCGTTGATCGACACGCCCGACTTCCTGAGAACACGCCGTGACTTTGCCCCCGGCTATGGCGGCACAAGGCTGACCTAACTTACGCTTGCGTAAGTTACGGCCCCGTAGGTAGCCCCGAACACACAACGAGGTACATGTATGACCAGCACCCTTGAGAGCAGGTCCACGCCGCGAGGTCCCGAGGATCGCGGACCCAAGCCGATGATCGAAGGACGGCGCGGGCACGTCGAGCAGTTCGGCGTGTACGTGTTCGTCATCGTGCCGTTCCTGGCTCTGCTCGCGGCCGTTCCGCTCGCCTGGGGCTGGGGGCTGGGCTGGGTCGACGTCGCGCTCTTCGTCGCGTTCTACTACCTGGCCGGCCTCGGCGTGACGATCGGTTTCCACCGGTACTTCACGCACGGCTCGTTCAAGGCCAACCGCGCGCTCAAGATCGGCCTGGCGATCGCGGGCATGATGGCGCTGCAGGGACCGGTGATCGTCTGGGTCGCCGACCACCGCCGCCACCACGCGTTCTCCGACCGCGAGGGCGACCCGCACTCGCCGTGGCTGTTCGGCCGCGGCCCGGTCGCGCTGGCCAAGGGCTTCTGGCACGCCCACATGGGCTGGCTGTTCGACCGCGACAAGACCAACGCCGAGCGCTTCGCGCCGGACCTGCTGGCCGACAAGGACCTCGTCCGGATCGACAAGCTGTTCCCGCTGTGGACCGCGATCAGCCTGCTCGCGCCCGCCGTGCTCGGCGGCCTGATCACCATGTCGTGGGCCGGCGCGCTCTCGGCGTTCTTCTGGGCCGGTCTGGTCCGGGTGGCGTTCCTGCACCACGTGACGTGGTCGGTCAACTCGATCTGCCACATGGTGGGCGACCGCCCGTTCGCCGCGCGCGACCGTTCCGCGAACGTGTGGGCGCTGGCGATCCTGAGCTTCGGCGAGTCGTGGCACAACCTGCACCACGCCGACCCGACGTGCGCCCGGCACGGCGTCAAGCGCGGTCAGATCGACACCTCCGCGCGGATGATCTGGCTGTTCGAGAAGTTCGGCTGGGCGACCAACGTGCGGTGGCCGAACCAGCAGCGACTGGCCCGGATCAGCGCCAAGAAGTGAGCGCGGCCGGGACGTAGTCGGACAAGCGACCACCTGCCCCTCGCGACTCACGCGGGGGGCAGGTGTTTAGGGTGGTCTGGGTGGTGGGAAGACGGCGCGGCGACGGGACACCGGTGCCGCGCGTGCGGATGACGGGCAAGGAGCGCCGCGAGCAGCTGCTCGACGTGGCCCGCGCGTTGTTCGCCGAGAAGGGCTTCGAGGTCACGTCCATCGAGGAGATCGCGCACCGGGCGGGCGTGTCGAAGCCCGTCGTGTACGAGCACTTCGGCGGCAAGGAAGGCATCTACGCGGTCGTGGTGGACCGGGAGATGCAGTACCTGATGGACCACATCGTCAACGCGCTGTCCGGCGGGCACCCGCGTGAGCTGCTGGAGCAGGCGGCGTGCGCGTTGCTGGACTACATCGAGGGCTCGACGGACGGCTTCCGGATCCTCGTGCGCGACTCGCCCGTGGCGTCGTCCACCGGCACGTTCTCGTCGTTGCTGAACGACATCGCGTCCCAGGTGGAGTCGATCCTGGGCCTGCACTTCTCGCGCCAGGGCTACGACCGCAAGCTCGCGGCCCTCTACTCGCAGGCCCTCGTCGGCATGGTCGCCCTCACCGGCCAGTGGTGGCTGGAGGTCCGCAAGCCGAAGAAGGACGAGGTGGCCGCCCACCTGGTCAACCTGGCCTGGAAGGGCCTGTCCCACATGGACCACAAACCCCGCCTCCGCACCCGCTGACCCCGCGTGTCCTACACCCAGAACGCGCGTGTCCTACGTCCGCGTCGCGCGTGTCCTACGTTCCGGCACCCCGAGTTGAACGTTCAGAACAAGATCGACTGTTCTGAGCGTTCAACTCGGGTGTTCTGAACGTAGGACACGCGCGTTCGGAACGTAGGACACGCGCGGGGGTCAGGGGTTGGTGATGCGGAGGACCTTGTCGTCGGTGCCGTTCGAGGTGGTGACGTAGAGGGAGCCGTCGGGGCCCAGTTCGGCGCCGCGGAGGCGGCCGTGGGCGCCGTCCAGTTCCGGGGGGATGGCCACCGAGTGGACGCCACCCTCCTGGGTGATGGTGAAGAACAGCACCTTCGCGCCCTTCAGGGCGGTGACGGCAAGCACGCCGTTCAGAGAGCCCCACTGCTCCCCGACCAGGAACGCGGCGTCGCAGATCGCCTCCGTGGGCCGGCCGGACGACCACACGGCGGGCACGGCGTCGGGGAAGCGCGTGAGGTCCGTCATCGGCACGTCCTCGTCGTACCCGCCGACGGCGCCGCCCTGCGACGGGTCCCAGCCGTAGTTCCCGCCGGCCTTGAGCGCGTTCACCTCGTCGTCCACCGACGGCCCGTGCTCGGCGGTGAACACCATCCCGTCCTGCCGCACGGCGACGCCCTGCACGTTGCGGTGCCCGTAGGTGTAGATCCGGTCCCCGAACGGGTTGCCCGCCACGCCTTCGCCGGTGGCGAGGTCGACCCGCAGCACCTTGCCGCCGAGGCTCGACCTGTCCTGCGCCACGTCGCCCCGCGCGGTGTCGCCGGTGCCGATGAGCAGGTTCCCGTCCCGGTCCAGGGCCATCCGGCAGCCGGAGTGACGTCCGCTCGACGCCGTGGGCAGCCCCGAGAGCAGCGGGTCCTTCACCCTCGTCGCCTTCGCGCCGGCCAGCTCCCACGTCACCAGCCGCACGTCGGAGGACGTGTTGAAGCACGTGGTGAACCGACGGCTGGTGGCGAAGTCGGGGTGCACGACCAGGCTCATCAGCCCGCCCTCGCCCCGCGCCTCGACGTCGCCGAGGTCGGCTTCGACGTCGGTGACGGACCCGTCGGCGGACACCAGCGCGATCCGCCCCGGCCGCTGCGGCACGAGCATCCGCCCGTCGGGCAGGAACCCCACGTCCCACGGGTGGCTCAGCCCGGAGGCGACCACCTCGACCTTCAGCCCTTCGGGCGTGGTCGTCGAGGGCGCGCTCCCGCCGGAGCCCTCCGTCGAACACGCCGCGCACGCGGCCAGGACCGCGGCGAACCCGACAAACCGACGCATGGCGCCCAGCATGACAACCCCCGTGTGTGCTCTCCGTTCACGCGGCCCGTCAAGCGCCCGGCATCGGGTACGGGCGTTCCACCGGCAGCAACGCCCGCGCGCCGGCCAGGTCACCGGCACGCACCAGCGCGTGCGCCTCCCGGGCGAGCGGCGTCACGTCGGTCAGCCCCACGACCCACTCCCGCACGTACCGCCGCGACGCCTCGCCGGCCAGCCCCAGCTGCAACGACCGGTGCGGCAGCGCGTTCAGGCGCAGGTCCCGCTCCGGGTCCCACTGCACCCGCACGTCCGGTTTGCGCCCGACGCCCTCGTCGCTGGGCACGGCCGCCCGCACCGCCCAGTCGAACCCCGATCGGGTGATTCGCACGGCGAGCACGCGCTCCTGGTCCGGCTTCTCGCCCCAGCCGGACCGGTACATCATCCAGAGGAACGACGGCTTGACCCACGTCATCCGCCCCGGCTTGAACGGCGGCACGAACCGGCCCGCGGCCAGTGCGGGGACGGCGATGGCGGGCGGGTACGCCTGGTACACGGTGATGTGCCGATCGTCGTAGTCGGCCCTGATCTGTCTCTGCTCCACGTACCCAGCGTCACCCCGCGGTCAACCGAAATGACGGGGCACCTCGCCCGGAAGGGCCGTAGGCTGGGAGCCGAGAACCCCTCCGGTGGACGTGTGGACGCTCAGTCCCGGGCAGGGGTCTGTCCGCGTTTGATCCCCCGGGGAGCCATCGCAATGCCCCAGCCCGGCCCGCTGTCCGGCCTGCTGACCGCTGTCCTGCCCGACAAGGCGCTGCGCGCCCTCGCCGACTCGATCGGCGTGCCCGACCTGGAACTGGAAGGACCGCCCGCGGCCCGCCCGCTGGTGGCGGCGGCCCTGGCCGCCGGCGCGCCCGTGCTCGCGGTCACCGCGACCGGCCGCGAGGCGGACGACCTCAAGGCCGTGCTGTGCGACCTCATCGGCCCCGAGCAGGTGGCGATCTTCCCGTCCTGGGAGACGCTGCCGCACGAGCGGCTGTCGCCCCGCGCGGACACGGTCGGCGCCCGCCTGGAGGTGCTGCGCCGCCTGGCCCACCCCGGCGAGCACCCGCTCAAGGTGGTCATCACCACGGTCCGGAGCCTGATCCAGCCGATGGCGCCGGGTCTCGGCGACCTCGTGCCGGTGCGCCTGGCCGTCGGTTCCGAGCACGACTTCGACGCGCTGGCCCTCACCCTGACCGAGATCGCCTACACCCGCGTCGACATGGTGGAGAAGCGCGGCGAGTTCGCGGTCCGCGGCGGCATCCTGGACATCTTCCCGCCGACCGCCGTGCACCCGCTGCGGGTCGAGTTCTGGGGCGACGAGGTCAGCGAGATCCGGCCCTTCTCGGTCGCCGACCAGCGGTCGCTGCCGGAGGAGGTCGACGGGTTCGTCGCGCCGCCCTGCCGCGAGCTGCTGCTGACCGCGCCGGTCAGGGCCAAGGCCGCCGCGCTGGCCGAGGAGCACACGGCCGACGCGCACCTGCACGAGCTGCTGACCAAGATCGCCGAGGGCATCCCGTCGGAAGGCATGGAGGCCCTCATCCCGGCCCTGTGCGAGGGCGAGCTGCAGCTGCTCACCGACGTCGTCCCGGCGGGCACGCACGTGGTGCTCAACGACCCGGAGAAGATCCGGGCCCGCGCCGCGGACCTCGTGCGCACCGGCCAGGAGTTCCTGGAGGCCTCCTGGATGGCCGCGGCGGGCGGCGGGCAGAGCCCCATCGACCTGGACTCCAGCGCCTACCACAGCCTCGCCGACGTGGCGCAGTCCGCGCGGGCGAAGGGCCGGCCGTGGTGGACGCTCAGCCGGCTCACCACCGAGGGCGAGGACGTCGTCCGGCTGGAGCTCAAGCAGGTCGAGGCCTACCAGGGCGACATCGACCGGGCGTTCGCCGACCTGCGCGCCCACACCGTCTCCGGCGGCACGGCGGTCCTCGTCGTCCCCGGCGCGGGCACGGCGCAGCGCGCCACCGAGCAGCTGCGCGAGGCCGACGTCAACGTCGTGCTCCGGGACGCCCTGGACACCGCGCCGAAGAAGGGCGCGGTCACCGTCGTGCGCGGCGCGCTGGAGGACGGCTTCTCGCTGCCCGAGCTGGCCCTGGTGGTGCTCACCGAGACCGACCTCACCGGCGGGCGGCACGGCACCTCCACCAAGGACATGCGCCGCATGCCCAGCCGCCGCCGCAACGCGGTGGACCCGCTGGCCCTGCGGCCCGGCGACTACGTGGTGCACGAGCAGCACGGCATCGGCAAGTACGTCGAGATGGTGCAGCGCACGACCAAGGACACCGCCGGCGTCAGCGCGACCCGCGAGTACCTGGTCCTGGAGTACGGCTCCAGCAAGCGCGGCCAGCCCGGCGACCGGCTGTTCGTGCCGACCGACCAGCTCGACGAGATCTCCCGCTACGTCGGCGGCGAGCTGCCCACGCTGAACAAGCTCGGCGGCAGCGACTGGAAGAACACCAAGGCGAAGGCGAAGAAGGCGGTCAAGCAGATCGCCGCGGAGCTGGTCCAGCTCTACGCCGCGCGGCAGGCCGCGCCCGGGCACGCGTTCGCGCCGGACACGCCGTGGCAGCGCGAGCTGGAGGACGCCTTCCCGTTCACCGAGACCCTCGACCAGATGGCGGCGATCGACGAGGTCAAGGCCGACATGCAGCGCACGGTCCCGATGGACCGGGTGATCTGCGGCGACGTGGGCTACGGCAAGACCGAGATCGCGGTGCGGGCGGCGTTCAAGGCGGTGCAGGACGGCAAGCAGGTCGTGGTGCTGGTGCCGACCACGCTGCTGGCCCAGCAGCACCTGAACACGTTCACCGAGCGGATGCGCGCGTTCCCGGTGACCATCAAGGGCCTGTCCCGGTTCACCGACCCGCAGGAGGCCGAGCGGACGATCACCGGCCTGGCCGAGGGCGACGTGGACATCGTCATCGGCACGCACCGGCTGCTGCAGAAGAGCCTGCGCTACAAGGACCTCGGCCTGGTCATCGTGGACGAGGAGCAGCGGTTCGGCGTCGAGCACAAGGAGCACATCAAGGCGCTGCGCACGCACGTCGACGTGCTCACGATGTCCGCCACGCCGATCCCGCGCACCCTGGAGATGTCGCTGGCCGGCATCCGCGAGATGTCGACCATCCTCACCCCGCCCGAGGAGCGGCACCCGATCCTGACCTACGTCGGCGGGTACGACGACAAGCAGGTCGCCGCCGCCATCCGCCGGGAGCTGCTGCGCGACGGCCAGGTCTTCTTCGTGCACAACCGC
The DNA here is from genome assembly GCF_016695385.1 of Saccharothrix sp. 6-C. NCBI lineage: Bacteria > Bacillati > Actinomycetota > Actinomycetes > Pseudonocardiales > Pseudonocardiaceae > Saccharothrix > Saccharothrix sp. 6-C. The sequence continues at coordinate 122,176 of NZ_CP064192.1, forward strand.
GTGTCCTCGATCGAGCGCGCCGCCCGGCACATCCGCGAGCTGGTCCCCGAGGCCCGCGTGATCACCGCGCACGGCCAGATGAACGAGGACAAGCTGGAGAAGATCATCCAGGGTTTCTGGGAGAACGAGTACGACGTGCTCGTCTGCACCACGATCGTCGAGACCGGCCTGGACATCTCCAACGCGAACACGCTCATCGTCGAGCGCGGCGACCTGCTCGGCCTGGCCCAGCTGCACCAGCTGCGCGGGCGCGTGGGCCGCGGCCGGGAACGCGGCTACGCCTACTTCCTGTACCCGCCCGAGGCGCCGCTGACCGAGACCGCGCACGACCGGCTGGCCACGATCGCGCAGAACACCGAGCTGGGCGCGGGCATGGCGGTGGCCATGAAGGACCTGGAGATCCGCGGCGCGGGCAACATCCTCGGCGCCGAGCAGTCCGGGCACATCGCGGGCGTCGGCTTCGACCTGTACGTGCGGCTGGTCGGCGAGGCCGTCGAGGCGTTCCGCAAGCACGCGGGCGCGGACGGCGAGGTCGAGGAGGACCTGGCCGAGGTCCGCGTCGACCTGCCCGTGGACGCCCACATCCCGCACGACTACGTGCCCGGCGAGCGGCTCCGGCTGGAGGCCTACCGCAAGATCGCCGCCGCGAGCGACGCCGAGGCGCTGCAGTCGGTGTGGGACGAGCTGAAGGACCGCTACGGCACGCCGCCGCTGCCCGTCGAGCGGCTGCTCGCGGTGGCCCGGTTCCGGCAGGCGTGCCGCGGGCACGGCGTCACGGAGGTCGCCACCCAGGGCCAGACGATCCGCTTCGCGCCGCTGGAGCTCAAGGACAGCCAGCTCGTGCGGCTGCGCCGGCTGTTCCCGAAGGCGGTCTACAAGCAGACCGCCCGCACCGTCAGCGTGCCTCGTCCGACGGAGGGCGCGGCCGGCGGCCGGATGGGCGCACCCCAGTTGCGTGATCAGGAATTGCTGGATTGGTGCGCGCAGTTCCTGCAGTCTTTGGCGGGGACTCCCGTGAGCGGCGTCACGAGGACGTGAGAAGGTACTGGTCGTGAGGACTGTGCAGAGGCGCTTCACCCTGATCGGCGCGGCGGTGGCACTCCTGGTCGCGGGCTGCGGCACGGGGCCGAGCCACGTCGGCTCGGCCGCCATCGTCGGCGACACCGTGCTGCCACTGGAGCAGGTGCAGCAGCGGCTGGACGTCGTGCTCAAGAAGGAGCCCGAGGCCCAGAAGCTGCACGACCAGCGCAAGCTGGACCAGGTCGCCCGGCAGCTGGTGACCCTGGGCGTGCAGCACGAGCTGATCGAGCTGGCGGCCCGGCGCGAGGGCGTGTCCGTGTCCGAGGAGGCCGTGACCGAGTCGGTCGAGCAGGCCGGCGGCGCGGAGCTGGCCTCGCAGAACACCGTGTACGACGCGGCGACGTTCCGCGAGCGGGCCAAGGACCAGCTGCTGCTGGTCGAGCTGGCGCGCAAGTACGTGGACCGGATGGAAGTCACGTTCGACTACTTCTTCACCAAGGACAGCGCGTCCGCGATCGATAAGGCCAAGCAGGTGGCGGCCGACCCGGCGAAGATGGCCGAGTTCGTGGCCGACGCGCCGGCGGGCACCCAGGGGCAGGCCCTGTCCAAGGAGAGCCAGCGGGTGCGGTCGGCCGAGTCGCCGCAGGCGGCCCAGTCGCCGCTGTTCGGCGTGCCGGCGGGCACCGTGGTGGCGTTCGCGCCCGACCCGAGCAGCGCGCAGTGGATCGTGGCCTACGTGACCGACCGCAAGACCGACGCGCGCGCGTCCGGCGAGTCGGCCACCGAGCAGCTGACGCCGCAGCTGCTGGAGCAGATCGGCCTGCGGCTCGTGCAGACGCTGGCCGGCGACCCGGAGATCCAGGTCAACCCCCGCTACGGCCTGTGGGACGGCACCGCCATCTCGCTGGCCCCGAGCGAGGGCGAGCTGAGCGGCTACCAGGCGACGGTGCGGCAGACCTCGCCGTGACCGTCGTCGTCGTAGGCGCCACCCCCGTCCTGCCCGCCGCCGCGCTTCCCGCTCTGCGGGGCGCGGCGGCGGTGTACGCGGGTGCGGGCGTGGACGCCCGGCTGTGGTCGGCCGAGCCGGTGTCGGCGCTGGTCGCGGGCCCCTCGGTGGTGCTGATCACCACGGACCCGGACGAGCCCGCCGCGCGGGAGCTGATCTCGGCCGGCTCCGACGTGATCCGCGCGCCGGGCCTGGCGCTGCTGGACGCGGCGGCCGTGATGGACCGCCTGCGCTCGCCCGGCGGCTGCCCGTGGGACGCCGAGCAGGACCACGGGTCGTTGCGCCAGTACCTCGTCGAGGAGACCTACGAGCTGCTGGAGGCCATCGAGGACGGTGACCGGGCGGCGATGCGCGAGGAGCTCGGCGACGTGCTGCTCCAGGTGCTGTTCCACGCGCGGATCGCGGCGGAGGACGCCGAGGAGCCGTTCGGGATCGACGAGGTGGCGGGCGACCTGGTGGCCAAGCTGGTCGGGCGGCACCCGCACGTGTTCGCCGGCCACGACCCGGCGGTGCGGGACGCGACGACCCAGCAGCACCGGTGGGAAGAGCTCAAGCAGGTCGAGAAGCAGCGCGAGTCCAGTGTGGACGGCGTGGCGGGCGGGCAGCCCGCGGTGGCGCTGGCCGGCAAGCTGGCGCAGCGGGTGGCGCGGGCCGGGTTCCCGGTGGACCTGCTGCCGGAGGGCGACGACACCGGCACGACGCTGTTCGCGGTGGCGGCGCTGGCGAAGCTCGCCGGCGAGGACCCGGAGACGGAGCTGCGGGCCGTGGCCCGGCGGTTCGAGGCGGACGTGCGGGCGGCCGAGCGGTCGGCGCGCGCGGCCGGCGTCACCGCCCTGACCGCGGCCGACTGGCGCGCCCACTGGCCGGCCAGGCCTGCCGTCAGGGCGTGAACCGCAGCACGGCGGCCACCTCGCCGCGTCCCGGGACGTCGTCTCGGCGGACCGCGAGCACCCGGCCGTCGGTGAGCCAGACGCGCCGGCTGATCTCGTCCAGCACGCCGTAGTCCACCGCGTCCGGCGTCTCCCGGAACTCGACCGCGCCGGTCTGCTCGTCCACGAACCCGGGCACGCCCGCGTCGATGTCGACGAACACCGTGTCGACCGCGCCGATCGTGGCGAACCGGGCGACGTCGGCCACGTCGGTGACCGTGCGGCCCTGGGACGTGCGGCGGTCGAACAGCTCGTGCCAGTCGCGCAGCTGCCCGGCGTGCACCTCGTCCAGCACCTCGCGGGCGGCGCCGACCAGCGCGCCGTCGGCCGCGGCGCCCGCGTCGCCACCGCCGGGCGAGACGCTCCTCGGCGCCAGGTGCGGGTAGCTGCACACGGACCGGAAGATGCCGTCCAGCGGTTCGACGGCGGCCAGCACGAGCGGGGTGTCCTGGCCCGCGAGGACCGGGCGCAGCGCCTGGTCGACCTTCCGCGCGAACTGCCGCATCCGCACCTTCTGGCCCTCGCTGCCCTGGATGCGGCGGACGGGCGCGCGGTCCGCGATGGACGACTTGCCGACGGCACTGGCCACGTCCGACGGCATGTCGGGCACCCGCACCTCGGCCGCGGGCAGGTCGGGCAGCACCTCCAGCAGCCGCACGGAGCCCTGCGTCAGCACGAGCAGGAACGCCGCCTGCGGGAACGTGATCGACCGCAGCAGCGGCTTGACGTGGAACCGGTCGGACACCTCGACGGCGGCCGTGAGGTGGTTGGGCAGCCGGAACGTGGTCAGCGACTCGGGCGTGGCGAACACCGCCAGGCTGCGCGCCTGGAACCGCCAGAACTCGTCGTCCTCGACGAGGTCGGCGAGCTGCTCCTCGACCGCCTCCACCGCCCGCCGGTCGACCCCGCCCTCCCGGAGCTGCTCGACGGCCGCGCCGCCGAGGTTCTTCAGCTCGGTCCGCTCCTCGTCGCCGGGTGACTCGGGGCGCGTCGGCAGGTACAGCGACACGCCGGCGGGCGACCGGGTCGTCAGCAGGCGGGTGACCTGGTCACGGGTGGGGATGTCGGTGTGCAGAGTCATGGCGGCGTCTCCTCGCGGTGGTCACAGCGGATGCTAGGACCGCCCCGCCGATGCCGCCCGCCGACGACCGGCCGCCCGGGGGCGCCGCGTCCCCGGTCGGGGGTTCGGTGGGGCGGAGCGCGTTCGCCGGGTTCGGCCCGGTTCGGGTGATCGGGGCGCTAACGTCGAAGAGGTGACCGAGGCCTACCTCCGCTTCCCGCACCTGCACGGCAACCTCGTGACCTTCGTGGCCGAGGACGACGTGTGGCTGGCCCCCCTCGACGGCGGCCGGGCCTGGCGGGTGACCGCCGACCAGGTGCCCGTCTCCTTCCCCCGCTTCGACCCGACCGGAACCCGGTTGGCCTGGACCAGTCGCCGCGACGGCGCGCCCGAGGTCCACCTCGCCCCGGTGGACGGCGGCGCGGCCACCCGGCTCACCTACTGGGGCGACTACACCACCGGTGTGCGCGGCTGGACGTCCGACGGCGAGGTCGTCGCCGTCACCTCCACCGGCCAGGCGACCACCAACCGGCAGTGGGCGCACGCCGTGCCCACCGACGGCGGCCCGCCGCGGCGGCTGCCGTTCGGCTGGGTGGACGACGTGGCGTTCGGGCCGGCCGGGCAGGTGGTCGTCACCTCCGTGTACGGCCGCGACCCGGCCTGGTGGAAGCGCTACCGGGGCGGCGCGGCGGCCAAGCTGTGGGTCGACGTGGCCGGCGACGGCGAGTTCACGCGCATCCTGCCGGAGCTGACGTCGTCGCTGACCTCGCCGATGTGGCTCGGTGACCGGATCGCGTTCCTGTCCGACCACGACGGCGTGGGCAGCCTGTACTCGGTGGCCCCGGACGGGTCGGACCTGCGGCGGCACACCGAGCAGGAGTTCTACGCCCGGGTCGCGGCCGGCGACGGCGAGCGGGTCGTCTGGCAGCACGCGGGCGAGCTGTGGCTCCTGGACGGCTTGGCGGCCGAGCCGCGCCGGCTGGAGATCGCCCTCGGCGGACCCCGCACGGCGCGCCGGCCGCGGCCGGTGTCGTCGCGGCCCGACGACTTCCACCCCGACAAGACCGGGCGCGGGAGCGTGGTCGAGGTGCGCGGCACCGTGCACTGGGTGACCCACCGGGACGGCCCGGTGCGCGCGTTGGCCGAGCAGCCCGGCGTCCGGGCCCGGCTGCCGCGCGTGGTCGGCGACAGCGTGGTGTGGGTGACCGACGCGGACGGCGAGGAAGGCCTGGAGTTCGCTCCGGTCGGCGGCGTCGAGCCGGGCAACGAGCCGCGCCGGGTCGCGGTCGGCAAGCTCGGGCGGGTGCTGGAGCTGGCCGTCTCCCCGGACGGGCGCAGGCTCGCCGTGGCCACCCACGACGGGCGGCTGCTGCTGGTCGACGTCGAGTCCGGCGAGGTCCGCGAGGTGCTGAAGGACGCGAACCCGCACGTCAGCGACCTGGCGTTCGCCCCGGACTCGAACTGGCTGGCCTGGTCGCACCCCGGGCCGCGCCCGTTGCAGCACATCCGGATGACCAACACCACCGACCTGTCCGTGGTGGACGTGACGCCGCTGCGGTTCTCCGACTTCTCGCCCACGTTCACCGAGGACGGCCGCTACCTGGCGTTCCTGTCGGTGCGCAGCTTCGACCCGGTGTACGACGCGCACGTGTTCGACCTGTCGTTCCCGACCGGCTGCCGGCCCTACCTGCTGCCGCTGGCCGCGACCACGCCGTCGCCGTTCGACCCGCTGCGCCTGGGCCGGCCGGTGGGCGACGACTCGTCGGAGAAGGACAAGGACAAGGACGACGAGAACCCGATCACGGTCGTCGACCTGGACGGGCTGGCCGACCGGGTGGTGACGGTGCCGGTCGCCGCCGCCCGCTACTCGGGCCTGACCGCCGCCAAGGGCGGGCTGCTGTGGCTGCGCTCGCCGTTGCGCGGGGTGCTCGGCGACAACCTGGCGAGCCCGTCGAGCCGGCCGCCGCGCGCCGTGCTGGAGCGGTTCGACCTGGCCAAGTCGCGCACCGAGGCGCTGATGGACGGCGTGGACGCGTTCGAGGTGACCGGCGACGGGCAGCGGATGGTCGTGCGCGACGGCGGCGACCTCCGGGTCGTGCCCGCCGACCGGAAGGTCGACTCCGAGGACCACGACTCGGTGGACGTGGACCTGTCGCGGGTGCGGGTGGTGGTGGACCGGGCGGCCGAGTGGCGGCAGGCGTACGCGGAGGCCGGGCGGCTGATGCGGGACCACTTCTGGCGCACCGACATGGGCGGCGTGGACTGGGCGGGCGTGCTGGAGCGCTACCGGCCGCTGGTGGACCGGCTCGGCAGCTACAACGACCTGATCGACCTGCTGTGGGAGGTCCAGGGCGAGCTGGGCACGTCGCACGCCTACGTCATCCCGGCGCACGGGACGCCCGGCCGCGCCGTGGGGCTGCTCGGGGCCGACCTGGAGCGGGACGAGGCGGGCGCGTGGCGGATCACCCGGGTGATCCCGGGCGAGACGTCGGACCCGGCGGCCCGCTCGCCGTTGGCGGCGCCCGGTGTCGCCGTGCGGGTCGGCGACGCGATCGTGGCGGTCGACGGGCGGCAGGTGGACCCGCTGACCGGGCCCGCGCCGCTGCTCGTCGGCACGGCGGGCAAGCCGGTGGAGCTGACCGTGCGGCCCGGCGGCGGCGGCGAGCCGCGCCGGGTCGTGGTCGTGCCGCTGGAGGACGACGAGCCGCTGCGCTACCACGCGTGGGTGGCCGACCGGCGGGCGCGCGTGCACTCGCTGACCGACGGGCGGGTCGGGTACCTGCACGTGCCGGACATGATGGGCGCGGGCTGGGCGCAGCTGCACCGCGACCTGCGGGTGGAGCTGGCGCGCGAGGCCGTGGTGCTGGACGTGCGGGAGAACGGCGGCGGGCACACGTCCGAGCTGGTGGTGGAGAAGCTGGGCCGGCGGATCATCGGCTGGTCGGTGGCGCGCGGGTACACCACGGCCGACAGCTACCCCGGCGACGCGCCGCGCGGGCCGGTGATCGCCATCGCGGACGAGTTCGCCGGGTCCGACGGCGACATCGTGAACGTGGCGATCAAGGAGATGGGCATCGGTCCGGTCGTCGGCACCCGCACGTGGGGCGGGGTGATCGGCATCGACATGCAGTACCACCTGGTCGACGGGACGCTGGTGACGCAGCCCCGGTACGCGACGTGGTTCGCCGGTCCCGGCTGGGGCGTGGAGAACCACGGCGTCGACCCGGACGTCGAGGTGGTGGTGACGCCGCAGGACCGGGTGGCCGGGCGCGACCCGCAGCTGGACACGGCGGTGCGGCTGGCGCTGGAGGCGTTGGAGGCGCGGCCGGCGGCCGTTCCGCCGCAGCTCCCGCCCCTCGCCTGACCAAGTCCACCCGGACGTGTGACGGCGTGGTGCTTGCGGCCGGTGGTCCGAAACCGACCAATGGGTACCACGCAAGATCGGGTCCGGGGGCGGGGTGTCGGGTGAGTCATCGTGAGGTGCCGCGCAGCGGGCGCGGGTGCCTGGCGGCGGTCGTGGTGCTGCCGCTGGCGGCGGTGGGCGGCGCGGCGGTGCTGGTGCTGACGTTCGGTCAGCCGGCGCCACCGCCGTCGGCCCAGTCGCCGGTCACCGCCCACCAGACGCTGGTGAGCGTCCGGACCGCCGTGCCGCCCGCCGCGCTGTCGCCGCTGGTCGTGGTCCACCCGACGTCGTCGAGCCCGCCGGGGGCGAGCCGATCGCCGGAGCCGGCGCCCACCCCGACCCCGACCCCGTCCGCGGACCGCCGCGCCGACCACGAGCCGCAGGTCGCGCCGACCACGTCGGCGCGTGACGCCGGCCCCCGGGCCCGGGGCGAGCTGCCGCCGACCCGGTCGTTCCCCGCGCCCACGACCACCACGGCCGAGCCCACCCCGACCACCGCGCCGCCGGTCACCACGACCGCGCCACCGGTCACCACGACCGCCCCGTCGACCGGGCCGGCCGCCGACCCGACGACGGCCGAGCCGACGAGCGCGCCCCCGCCGCCGTGACCAGGCAGGTCAGGTGAACAGGGTGTCGCCCCAGAAACCGCCCTCGCGGACACCGGGCGGCACGGCGAAGTGACCGGAGCCGTTGTGCTCCAGGTACTCCATCATCTTGTCGCCGGCCGCCAGCGCCGCCTGCATCGGCACGAACTGCTTGCCCGTGTCGCGGTTGAAGCACAGGAAGAACAGCCCGGCGTCGAGGTGCCCGAGCCCGTCCGACCCGTCGGTGAAGTTGTAGCCGCGGCGCAGGACGCGCACGCCGCCCAGGTGCTCGGCCGACGCCAGCCGCACGTGCGCCGTCGCGCCGATCACCGGCAGCCCGCCCTTGCCCTTGACGTGCAGGTCGACCGGGTCGAACTCGGCGACCTGCCCGAGCGGCGCGCCGACGCCCTTGGTGCGGCCGACGATCTGCTCCTGCTCGGCCAGCGAGGTGCGGTCCCAGATCTCGACGTGCATCCGGATGCGGCGCGCCACCAGGTACGTGCCGCCGACCAGCCAGTCCGGCCCGTCGCCCGGCGCGACCCACACGTGCTCGCGCAGCGCGTCGCCGTCCTCGGCCTTGACGTTGTTGGTGCCGTCCTTGAAGCCGAACAGGTTGCGCGGCGTCGCCTGGGCCGTGGAGGTGGACGACGTGCGGCCGAAGCCCAGCTGCGACCACCGCACGGAGACCCGGCCGAACCCGATCCGCACGAGGTTGCGGATCGCGTGCACGGCCACCTGCGGGTCGTTGGCGCACGCCTGGACGCACAGGTCGCCGCCGGTGCGCCGCTCGTCCAGGTCGTCGCCGGGGAACCGGGGCAGGTCGATCAGCTTCGCCGGCTTGCTCCCGGCCAGCCCGAACCGCTCGTCGAACAGCGACGGGCCGAAGCCGATGGTCAGGGTCAGCGCGGACGGCGGCAGGTCCAGCGCCTCGCCGGTGTCCTTCGGCGGCGCCTGCGCGTTGCCGCCCACCGCGCCGCCCTCGGCCGCCTCCTGGCCGGCGGTCATCCGGCGTGCCGCCTCGGTCCACTCCCGGAGCAGCGAGACCAGCTCGGCGCGCTTGGTCGTGGTCACGTCCAGCGCGACGAAGTGCATCCGGTCCTGCGCGGGCGTGGTGATGCCGGCCTGGTGCTCACCGTGGAACGGCACGGCCTCCGCGCCCGTCAGCCGCACCTGGTCGGACGACGGCGGGGACGAGGACAGCGCGCCGACCGCCGCGCCCGCGCCGGCCAGCGCGACGCCCGCCCCGGCGAACCCGAGCAGCCTGCGACGCGGCAGACCCGTCACCGCGACACCACCTCCGCGACCTTGCTGATCGGCTCGCCGAGCGCGTCGACCGCCGCGGCCAGCGCCTTGACCTCGTCCTCGGACAGCTCGGTGTACAGCTTGAAGCCGTCACCCGCGCGGTGTTGCTCCAGCAGCCCGTCGAGCGCCTCGAACTTCTCGTCCACGGACGCGACCAGTGCCGCGTCCCGCTCCTCGATCACCGGCCGCAGCGCCGCGACGGCCGCCTGCGAGCCGTCCACGTTGGCCCGGAAGTCCCACAGGTCGGTGTGCGAGTAGCGGTCCTCCTCACCGGTGATCTTGCCGGTGGCGACCTCGTCCAGCAGCTCCTTCGCGCCGTTGGCCAGCTGCAACGGGGTCAGCTCGACCGCCTTCGCCCGGGTCACGACGTCCTTGACGTCGGTGAGCAGCCGGTCGGCGACGGCGGGGGAGTCGGCCTTCAGGCCGTCCTGCCACAGGTCCTTCTCCAGCCGGTGGAAGCCGGTGAACTCGGCGCCCTCCTCGAGGACGTCCTCCCGGCCGTCGATCTTGGGGTCGAGGTCGCCGAAGCTCTCCGCGACGGGCTCGATGCGCTCCCAGTAGGTGCGGGCCACCGGGAACAGCGCCTTGGCCTCGTCGACGTCGCCCGCCTTGACCGCGTCGACGAACTCGGTGGTCTTGGCGAGCAGGCTGTCGGCCTGGGAGGTGACGTACCGCTGGTAGCCCTTGGTCGCCTCGGCGAGCTTCGCGTCCGCGTCGGTGGACTTGCGGCCCTCGCCCGACACGGTGAACTCGCCGCGGATGCCGTCGCCCTTCATGCCGGGCTTGCACGCGGTCTGGAGCTTGCCGGCCTCGGTGACCTCCACGATCAGCCGCCGGGTGAGGCCGGGGCCGATGTTCTCCACCTCGCCGAGGATCCGGTCGCCCTCGGCGAACAGGTAGAACTCGGTGACCTTGCTGCCCTTGTTGGTGACCTCGAAGGTCACGTTGCCGGTGTCCGCGGAGGTGCGGGCGACCTTGCAGGCGTCGTCGGAGGCCTCGACGGCGATCGGTCCGCCGGCGCCGGCGGGCGCGGCCTCGTCGCCGCAGGCGGTGGCGAGCAGCAGCAGGGCGCCGAGGGCGGCGGTGCGGACGGTTCCGGTGCGGACGGCTCCGGTGCGGGCGGCGGGGTGGACGGGCACTGGTGGTTCTCCGGTTTCAGCTCTTCGCCGCGACGCGCGGGCGGATCAGGAACAGCGGCAGGACGATCGCGACGTACGCGGTCCACGCGACGGCTTGCAGCACGGTGGTGCGCTGCGAGTAGTTGAAGATCCCCTTGAGCAGCGCGCCGAACCAGGAGTCCTCCGGCACGGTCTCGCTCAGGTCGAACGCCAGGGTGTCCAGGCCGGGCAGGATGGCGGCCTCCTGGAGGTCGTGCAGGCCGTAGGCGAGCACGCCCGCCGCCACGAACACCAGCAGCGCGCCCGTCCAGGTGAAGAACTTGCCCAGGTCGAACCGGATCGCGCCCCGGTAGAGCAGGTGGGCGAGGGCGACGGCGACGCCGATGCCGACCAGGAAGCCGATCATCGGCTGCACGGTGTCGCCCGCGCTCTGCACGCTGGAGTAGAAGAACACCGCCGTCTCCAGGCCCTCGCGGCCGACGGCGAGGAACGCCAGGGTCACCACGGCCGCCGGGCCCACGTCCAGCGCCCGGTCCAGCTTGCCGCGCAGCTCGGCGGCGATCGTGCGGGCCGTCGACCGCATCCAGAAGATCATCCCGGTGACGAAGGCGACGGCCAGCAGCGACATCCCGCCGCCGAACGCCTCCTGCTGCTGGAACGTCATCGAGGCGGTGGTGAAGGTGATGACCGCGCCGACCAGGACCGACAGCGCGACGGCGGCGCCGACGCCCCACCAGACGTGGGGCAGGCGCGACCGGCGGTCGGTCTTGACCAGGAAGGCCACCAGGATGCTGACGACCAGGGCTGCTTCCAGCCCTTCGCGCAGCCCGATGAGCCCGTTGCTGACGAGCACGGCGTTGTCCTCACGCGGAGTTAACCAAGGCTCATCGAACTTAGGCAAGGCTGTGCTGGCACGTCTAGGGCACAGACCGGGACGAACGCGGTATAGGACGCAGAAAGGACGAACCGGTGTGTGATCCTCGCCGTGCGGGCGCCGGGAGCACGTAGCCTGGGGTCGTGGTCGTCCCGCCGCCGCCCAAGACGTCGAAGCCCGAACCGCGCCCCGGCCGCGGTCGGGCCGGCGACCTCTTCGGTCGCCTGGTCCTGGTGCTGATCCTGCTCGCCGTGGTGGCGGGCGGGGCGTGGGCGCTGGCCACCTTCAACCGCTCGGGACCCGGGCAGGCCGCCGACCCGCCGTTCCCGGTGCCGTTCCTGGCGGTCGAGCCCGGCGCCGCCGCGCCCGGTCCGGGCGGCGAGGCGCCACCGGCCGGGCAGCCGCAGTCGACGACCGACCCGCTCGGCGCGTGGGCGGCGGCGTTGTCGGACAAGACCGACATCCCGGTCCGCGCCCTGCGCGCGTACGCCATCGCGGACCTGGCCATGCGGACGCAGGCCCCGGCGTGCCGGGTGTCCTGGGCGACGCTGGCCGGCATCGGCCGCATCGAGTCGCACCACGGCACGATCGGCGGCCTGCGCCTCGGCGAGGACGGCCGGCCGTCACGCCCGATCATCGGCATCCCGCTGGACGGCTCGCCGGGCGTGAAGGCGATCGCCGACAGCGACGGCGGCACGCTCGACGGCGACACCCGCTGGGACCGCGCGGTCGGCCCGATGCAGTTCATCCCGACCACGTGGGCCCGCTACGCGGTGCGCGCGAACGGCGACGGGCAGGACCCCGACCCGCAGAACATCGACGACGCCGCCCTGGCCGCCGCCCGCTACCTCTGCTCGGGCGGACGCGACCTGGGCACCGGCGCGGGCTGGTGGGCGGCCGTGCTGGCCTACAACAACTCGACCGAGTACGGCCAGAACGTCTACAGCGGGGCCGACGCCTACGCCCGCGCCGGCAACGAGGGCTGACCGGGCGACGAGGGCCGACCGCGCCCGACTGCCCTCAGGGGCGCGTGGGCGGTTCGACGGTCAGGCCCAGGTCCGCCAGGCCGAGCCAGTCGAGGTCCACCGCCGCCCGGGCCGCGCGTTCGGCCAGCTCCAGCCGCACGCGGTGCACGCTGAGCAGCAGGGCCTGCAAGGAGTCGACGCCGAACGACGCGCCGACGGCCTCGTCGCCCAGGCCGAGGACCTGGTGCGGGCAGCACCAGTCGTCGTGCGGGCTCAGCGGGTCCGGGTGGGGCGTCCCGAACCTGATCACGACCTCCGTGCGGGTGCCGTCACCGGCCACGCACTCCACCCGCCGTTCGGCCACCACGGGCCCCAACTCGTACGCCGTCATCGGTCCCGTTCCACCGCGAGTCGGGCGCTGACCTCGCCCAACGCTTCCTGGTACTCCGGCGACGGGTTCATCGCCGCCGCCATCCGCAACTGCGTCAACGCCTCGGTCAACCGGCTCTGCCGCTGCAACGTCCGGCCGAGCGCGAACCTCGCGTAGTGATCGCTGGGGTCCAGGTCGAGCACCTTCCGGAACGCCGCCTCGGCGCGCGTGAGCTGGGCCGAACCCAGGTAGGCCCGACCCGCGAGCAGCTGCACGCCCACTTGGTCCGGCGCCGCGTCGAGCACGACTCGCAGCTCGCGCAGCGCCTCCAGCGGTCGGCGTTGAGCGAGCAGCGCCTCGGCTCGGCGGAACGCCTCGAAGGTGCCGTCCGTCATGGTTCGATCAACGCTACCCGGCCATCCGGCCGCCACACGACAGCCGACCGGATGACGGGACGGGCGTGTCACGACACGAGAGCGCCGTGCAGCCGGTCGAGCACCGGCTCGATCGACGCCGGCCGCTCCACGTGGGCGTTGTGGCCCACGCCGGGCAGCACCAGGCCGTCCGCCCGCGCCGCCAGCAGGTGCTCCGGCGGGCACATGGGGTCGGTCTCGCCCGCCGCCAGCACGACCGGCGCCTTCGCCACCGCCAGCAGCCCCGCCACGTCCGGCTCGCCCACCCCGAACGCCGCCGGGTCCAGCGCCGCGCGCCACCCGCCGTCGGTCTCGGTCACGCCGTCCGCCACCGGCACGCCCGCCAGCTTCGACGCCCACGCCGAGGCCTCCTCGCGGGTCGGGAACACCCGCGCGGGCTTCGCGGCCAGCGCCGCCGCCCGCGCCAGCTCCTCGGACGTCCACCGCAGCTTGACCCCGAGCCCGCCGACCGCCCGCACGTCCAGCCCGAACCAGCCGCTGGCCAGCGTCAACGCCACCACGCCGCCCAACGAGTGCCCGAGCACCGCCACCGGCCCCGAACCGACCGCGGCGGCCACCGAAGCCGCCAGTGAGCCGAACGAGTACCGCGCCGCCGGCGCCGACCGGCCGTGACCGGGCAGGTCGACCGCCAGCCACGCCCCGGGCCACGTTTCCGCAGCTCCGCGCCACACCGACCCGGTCGCGCCGAGCCCGTGCAGCAGCACCAGCAGCGGTCCGTCCCCACCCCGCGCCACGTGAACCACCGGTGAACCCCTTCCGGCCAGTGCCCCCAACAGGCGAGCCGGGGCAGTCCCACACCTTGCACCAACTAGGCTCGGCACCGATACACAGATGGTCTGACGAGGGAGCGCACGTGGCGGTCATCGAGCAGGTCGGCGCCCGCGAGATCCTGGACTCGCGAGGCAACCCGACCGTCGAGGTAGAGGTGGCGCTGGACGACGGCACGCTGGAGCGCGCCGCGGTCCCGTCCGGGGCGTCGACCGGCGAGCACGAGGCGGTCGAGCTGAGGGACGGCGACGCCAAGCGCTACCTGGGCAAGGGCGTCGAGCGCGCGGTCACGGCGGTGCTCGACGAGATCGGCCCCGAGCTGGTCGGCATCGAGGCCGTCGAGCAGCGGGTGGTCGACCAGAAGCTGGTCGACCTGGACGGCACGCCGGACAAGTCCCGCCTGGGCGCGAACGCCATCCTCGGCGTGTCGCTCGCGGTGGCGAAGGCGGCGGCGGCGTCCAGCGGCCTCGAGCTGTTCCGCTACATCGGCGGCCCGAACGCGCACGTGCTGCCGGTGCCGATGCTGAACATCCTCAACGGTGGCGCGCACGCCGACACCGACGTGGACATCCAGGAGTTCATGATCGCGCCGATCGGCGCGGAGACCTTCCGCGAGGCGCTGCGCTGGGGCGCGGAGACCTACCACGCGCTCAAGTCGGTGCTGAAGTCGAAGGGCCTGGGCACGGGCCTCGGCGACGAGGGCGGCTTCGCGCCGTCCCTGTCGAGCAACCGGGACGCGCTCGACCTGATCCTGGTCGCGATCGAGAAGGCGGGCTTCACGCCGGGCCGCGACATCGCGCTGGCGCTGGACGTGGCCGCCACGGAGTTCTACGCCGACGGCGCCTACACGTTCGAGAAGACCAAGCGCAGCGCCGAGCAGATGACCGGCTACTACACCGAGCTGGTCGACGCCTACCCGATGGTGTCGATCGAGGACCCGCTGTCCGAGGACGACTGGGACGGCTGGGTGCAGATGACGGCCGAGCTGGGCGAGCGCGTGCAGATCGTCGGCGACGACCTGTTCGTGACCAACCCGGAGCGGCTGGAGGAGGGCATCTCCCGCCGCGCGGCCAACGCGCTGCTGGTGAAGGTCAACCAGATCGGCACGCTGTCCGAGACGCTGGACGCGGTCGCGCTGGCCACCTCCTACGGCTACAAGTCGATGATGTCCCACCGGTCCGGCGAGACCGAGGACACCACGATCGCCGACCTGGCCGTCGCCGTCGGCGCGGGCCAGATCAAGACCGGCGCGCCCGCCCGCGGCGAGCGCACCGCGAAGTACAACCAGCTCCTGCGCATCGAGGAGGCCCTGGGCGACGCCGCGCGCTACGCGGGCGACCTGGCCTTCCCGCGGTACACGCCGGAGAGCTGATGGCACGACGGGAACGGGAACCCCGGCGTGGTCGCGAGGCCACGCCGAGGTCCCGCCCTGCCCGGGCGCAGTCCCGGACCGGGCAGGCCCGCGGGGGCGAGCCGCGCCAGGGCGCCCCCCGCAAGCCGGAACCCCGCAAGGGCAAGGCGGCGGCCCGCAAACCGCAGTCGAGGGCCCGGACCAGGGCGGGCGCGGGCACGGGCGGCGCGTTCGGCATGACCGGCACGCGGCGGGCCGCGCTGCTGGCGATGGTGGTGTGCGCGCTGGCGCTGAGCATCGCCGTGCCGCTGCGCACGTACCTGGCGCAGCGCGAGGAGCTGCGCGGCGTCACCGCCTCGCAGGAGACGCTGCGCGCCGAGGTCGGGCAGCTGGAGCGGCGCAAGCGGGAACTGGCCGACCCGGCGCACGTCGAGGCCGAGGCGCGGCGCAGGCTGCACTACGTGCGGCCCGGCGAGACGCCCTACATCGTGCAGCTCCCCGGCGACGCGGAACGTGAACTGGACCAACAGCGACCGGCGACCAAACCGGCCGAGGACAAGGCGTGGTACGAGCAGTTGTGGGATTCGGCGGCGGCGCGATGACGGTGAGCGAAGAGGACCTGGCGGCGGTCGCGGCGCAGTTGGGCCGAGCGCCGAGGGGCATCAGGGCGGTCGCCGCGCGGTGCCCGAGCGGGCACCCGGCGGTCGTGCGGACCAACCCCCGGTTGGAGGACGGCACGCCGTTCCCGACCCTGTACTACCTGACCTGCTCGCGGTTGAACTCCTACGTCAGCAGGCTCGAGGGCGCCGGGCTGATGAAGGAGATGACCGACCGGCTGGCCGAGGACGAGCAGCTCGCCGCGAGCTACCTCCGGGCGCACGAGGCGTACCTGGCGGAGCGGGACGCGATCGAGCCGCTCGGCACGACCGTGACCGCCGGTGGCATGCCGACCCGCGTCAAGTGCCTGCACGTGCACGTGGCGCACTCGCTGGCGGCCGGCCCGGGCGTGAACCCGTTCGGCGACGAGGCGCTCGACCGGCTCGCGCAGTGGTGGCCGACCGGTGACTGCGCGTCAAAGGTGAAAAACTGACCGTCCGGGCAGTTCTTCGGGCACAAACCTCTGATGTGCCCGTGACACCGCCGTTCGGATCAGGCAGGCTGGTTCACAGGCCGGGTGACGAGTCGATGGGGAGTTCGTGGCTGTGCCGAAGTCGAAGCGTCGGGGGCGGAAGCGGACCAAGGTCCATCCGGGCACGATGACGCCTCGGCAATGGGGCTTCGCGGCCACCGCGACCGCCGCGATGCTCGTGCCGGCGCTGCTGCACACGGCCACCCCGATCGACTGGTTCAGCCTCGCCGACCCCGACGGCGTGGAAGCCGTGCCGCCCGGTCCGGGCGACGTGCTGGGCACGCTCGCGCTGGACGCCAACGGCAAGCTGGGCGCCACCGGCCAACTGCCCGAGACCGACGAGCTGAGCGCGGCGCTGCTCGCCGACGCCGACGACCCGTCGGAGTTCGAGGACGACCTGCCCCCGCTGGAGGGCGGTTTCCTGCGCGAGGGCCAGCACGGCATCCCCGGCGTCATGCTCGACGCGTACATGCGCGCGGCGGACCGGCTGGGGCAGACCACTCCCGGCTGCCGGCTGGACTGGCCGCTGCTGGCCAGCATCGGCCGCATCGAGTCCGGGCACGCGCACGGCGGCCGGGTCACCGAGAGCGGCACCACGGTCGAGCGGATCGTGGGCCCGGTGCTCAACGGCGCGCCCGGCGTGGCCGCGATCCGCGACACCGACGGCGGCAAGTTCGACGGCGACCGCACCTGGGACCGGGCCGTCGGCCCGATGCAGTTCATCCCCTCCACGTGGGCCGGTTACGCGGCCGACGGCAACGAGGACGGCGAGCGGAACCCGAACAACATCTACGACGCCACCATCGGCGCGGGCAACTACCTGTGCGCGAACAACGTGGACGTCAGCGACCCGGTGCAGCGCGCGCGCTCGGTGTTCCGCTACAACCAGTCCAACGAGTACGTGGCCACGGTGCTGTACTGGGCGGACGTGTACGCCAACGGCGTGCCGGTGCTGCCGGACATCATCGGCTCGGACGACGACTTCCGCCCGAGCCCCGGCGACGACACCCCGTCGGACAACAACAACGCCTCCCCTCCCGGGAACACGACCCCGCCGTCCTCCAGCACGGTGAACCCGACGACGACCACCACGCCGACGACGACGTGGCGGCCCGGCGTGACGATCACGTTCACCCCGAGCGTGCCGACGAGGCCGTCGACGACGACCACGACGCCGACGTGCCCCACGGAGCCGGCGGAGCCGACCGGGACGACGACCAGCACGCCGACGACGACACCCACCACGACGCCGTCGATCCCGCCCGGCTGCCCCACGCCGACCACCACGACGACGACCACCACGACCGAGGCGCCCGCGACCACGCCCGTCGCGACGACCTCCGCGGGCACGTCGCCCGCCGGCACGTCGGAGGGCACGTCCTCAACCGGTTCGGGTTCGTCCTACCCGTCGTCGTCGACGTCGTCCATGAAGGCCACCTGAGCCTCGCCCGACCCGCTCGGCGGCGGTTGGTGGCGGTCGGCGCGGCGGGCCGCGGCGCCGGCGGTGGTCGACGGCGGTGGTCGTCAGCGGTGCTCGGCGGTGAGGATCGCTTAACGGGTTAAGACGGGCGTTTTCGCAACGTTGCGACAGTCGTTGACAACGCCGTCGAGTCGGTCGAACACTACCCGCACCGGCAGTCCCACCCGCCGGTCCGGACATCCCGTCGCGCTTCGGTGATCCGGTCGTCCGACCGCACGACGACCGACCGAACCCGCCCGCGGCGCACGTCCGCGGTGTGCGTGGCCGCCATCCCGCCACCGGTCAGGACAAGGCTCGCCGAGTGCTGTCCCGCTGCCCTCAACGAGGAGGAAGCACGCCCGTGGACCACGCCGCCGGTCGTCCGCCCAGCCGCGAGGGGCGCCGCCGCGCCACCCGCGCCTCCCGGCGTTGAAGGCAACCCGAACCCCACTCGACCCGCGATGCCCTGGATCACCGCCGCCGCACACACCGGCAACACCTGATGGAGGGCTGAGACAACCATGCGTGGACGCAGATTCCGATTCTTGTCAGCCGTGGCGGTCGCCGCGGTCGGCGTGGGGAGCACGGTGTTCGTGGCGCAGGCCGCCGCCACCGGCTGCGGCGTCACCTACGCCGTCCCGTCGCAGTGGAACAACGGCTTCACCGCGAACGTGAACGTGACGAACCTGGGCGACCCGCTCAACTCCTGGACCCTGACCTGGAGCTTCGCCTCCGGCCAGCAGGTCACCCAGGCGTGGAACGCCACCGCGACCCAGAGCGGCGGCCAGGTGACCGCGCGCAGCGTCAGCCACAACGCCACCCTCGCCACCGGGGCCACCGCGACGTTCGGCTTCAACGGCTCGTGGACCGGCAGCAACCCGGCGCCCACCTCGTTCGCGCTCAACGGCGTCGCGTGCACCGGCGCGCCGGTGACCACCACGACGTCCTCACCGACCGGCGGGCCGACATCCACCACGTCGTCGTCCACGACGTCACCGACATCCCCGACGTCCCCGACGTCGACCACTTCCGTGCCGCCCACCGACAACCCCGCGTGGGGCAAGTCGCTGCCGCCGGCCGACGCGCAGACCAGCATGGCGTACGACATCGTCGCGTCGGAGAGCGGTTCCGGCTACGCGCCGAAGGCCGGCGAGTGCTCCCGCGAGGTCCACGCCAGGTACTGGGCGTACGGCCCGGACGGCAAGGTCTACCCGACGTGGCACCCGCCGCGCGACGCGAGCGGCTGCGCGTTCGGCCACGAGCACGGCGACGACCCGCGCACCTCGGACCTGTTCGCCGAGGCGAAGTGGCCGTACTTCGGCTACACCAGCGAAGTGATGATGGGCGCCAACCCCGGCGGCGCGCACCGGCACGAGGACCACGTGGGCCACAAGGTCCTCGCGGTCAACAACTCGAACGTCATCCAGGGCGACAACGGCACGAGCTTCTTCCCGCCGCAGGGCACCACCATCGCCACCTGCGACGTCCTGCTGAAGTTCCACCAGGGCACGCACTCGCCGGACGCGTTCACCAACAACGTGCACGAGCTGATCTACAACAACAAGTGCACGCACCGGGACAACAACCAGGTCACCGAGGCCAGGTTCACCGCGTTGATCCCGAACGGCCGACCGGGCGGTTTCGGCGCGACCGACTGCCCCGGGCCGTTCAACAACAAGTTCACCACCGTGGGCCCGGCCATCCCGGCCGACTCGCCCTCCGACACGCGCTCGCTCGGCCGGCTCATCACCGACGCGTCGTGCGTCCAGGCGATCCGCGAGGGCAAGACCCACTTCGAGGTCATCACCGGCACCGAGATCCCGTTCGACACGAACGACCTGCACGAGTTCTGGTTCTCCGACGTCACGGTCGGCACTTCGCAGCTGTCGTTCACCATCCAGCCGTTGTTCTACGTGCTCAACCCGGGCCGGTACTACGACGCCTCGAAGCCGAACAAGCTGGCCCGCCAGGTCGACCTCTGCTACGAGGGCATCCGCGGCGACTACTGCAACACCGTTCGCCGCATCACCGAGCAGACCGGGCAGCGCGTGGCGTGGGACGACCCGCGCTCGCCTTTCAAGGGCACGCTGCGCGAGTTCCGGGCGGGCGGCTTCAAGCTGCGCAACTCCGGCCCGACCACCGTCTACACGGACGTGTACGGCCGCAACGCGTCCACCTCGCCGTTCAACGGGTCCATCAAGCAGCACTTCTCCGGCAACCACGCCGAGCAGAACATGTTCGTGCGCGGGGCGACCAGGGACTACGCGGCGAACTCCGCCGACCAGATCCACGCCCCCAACTGACCGGTCGACGGCACGGGTAGCGCCGTACGGGTAGCACGGCACGGGTAGGTGGCGGGCGCTCGCGGGGATGACTCGCGGGCGCCCGTTCGCTTGTGCAGGGCTCGGGGTGCGACGGGGCGAGGGGGCGAGGGGGCGAGGGTTGGGGAGGGCTGAAGAGCTTGAAAAGCATGTCCTCGCCGGACGGGCAGATCAGCAGGATGACGGGGGGTTTGGGTGGTTGTGTTGCGGGTCCGTTGTGGTCCGGGGTGCGTGTCATCCCACCGACCTCCCTCCGGGCTACCACACGTATCAAGGGGGCGCCCCCAGTCGAAGCCGTAGCCAGTGCTGGACAACGCCCCCTTGACACGCGCGGTAGGGCAAAGCCAGGTCGGCGGGATGACACGAACCCCTCGATTAAGCAAACCCCTCTCGCACTGACAGCGGGTCGGACACCGGCCGACGGGGGATGATCCGGGTCCGTCGCCGCGGACCGGTCGTTGTCGGTCCACTGACCGGCCCTTCTCTCTAAAGGAGGGGTTCGTGTCATCCCGCCGACCTGGCGCAGCCCTGCCACGCGTGTCAAGGGGGGCCGGGTTCACCGATGGCCACGGCTCTCACTGGGGGCGGCCCCCCTTGATACGTGTGGTAGCCCTTGTGGAGGTCGGCGGGATGGCACGTACCCCGGACCAACGACGGACCCGCAGCAGAACCACCCAACCCCCCCGGTCATCCTGCTGATCTGCCCGTCCGGCGAGGACATGCTTTTTTCCCCGCTCGATTACCCTGCTCCTGGAGATGCGTTCACCACTGACCAGCACGAAGGGGACCTCGGGCATGGCACGCGTAGCCGCGATCGACTGCGGGACCAACTCGATCCGCCTCCTGGTCGCCGATGTGACCACATCGGACACTGGTGAACGGTGGTTGAGGGACGTGCACCGGGAGATGAGGGTCGTCCGGCTCGGCCAAGGGGTCGACGCGACCGGCGAGCTGCACCCCGACGCGATCGACCGCACCCGGGCCGCGCTGGTCGACTACACGAACGTCTTGCGCCGCAAGGGAACCGAGCGCGTGCGGATGGTGGCGACGTCGGCGACGCGCGACGCCACGAACAAGGCCGCCTTCTTCGACATGACCCGGGAGGTGCTCGGCGTGGAGGCCGAGGTCATCACGGGTGACGAAGAAGCCCGGCTGTCCTTCACGGGAGCGGTGTCCGACCTGGACGCGGACGAAGGTCCCTTCCTCGTCTCCGACATCGGCGGCGGGTCGACCGAGTTGGTGCTGGGCACGTGGGACGGCGTGCGCGGCGAGGTCGAGGCCGCCCGGTCGGTCGACATCGGCTGCGTGCGGCTCACCGAGCGCTGCCTGCACGACGACCCGCCGACCGAAGCGCAGGTCGAGCGGGCCGTCGACGTCACCCGCGAGGTGCTGGCCGAGGCGTTCGCCGCCGTGCCGACCGGCAAGGCCAAGACCTGGATCGGGGTGGCCGGCACGGTCACGACCCTTGTCGCGCTGGCGAAGGAACTGCCGAGGTACGAACCGGAGGAGATCCACCTCGCCCGGCTCGGCCTCGACCGGATCCGCGAGATCACCGCGAAGCTGCTCACCATGGGTCACGACGAGCGCGCCGCGCTCGGCCCGATGCACCCCGGCCGGGTCGACGTGATCTGCGGCGGCGCGCTGGTCGTGCGCACGCTCGCCGACCACCTGGAGGCGCAGGGCGTCACGGAGCTCGTCGCCAGCGAGCACGACATCCTCGACGGCATCGCGTTCGCCCTCGCCTGACCACGCCCACCGGCGCGAACGAGCACGTCAACGTACCTGTCCGTCAACTGGGATTGATCGTGACCAGGTCGTGATGCGCCCATCCGTGTGGCCCGGGTCACCCGACCCCTAGGTTCTCTCTCACGCTGCGAAAGCGGTCGACTCTGCTCGGTTACCCCGATCAGGTGGGAGGACCTATGTCCGGTGCACGATCAACCCCCTCAACCGCGACCGCTGCCGCAGCCGTGGCGCTCGTCCTGGCGGCCACGGCCTGCGGTTCGGCGGAGACGCCGACCGGCTCGAACACCGACGCCGGCATCACGATCTTCAACACCGAGCCGGAGAACCCGCTCATCCCGGGCAACACCACCGAGACCGGCGGCAGCCGCGTCCTCGACCCGATGTTCACCGGCCTGGTCGAGTACCGCGCGCAGGACGCGCAGCCGGTCAACGCGATGGCCGAGTCGATCGAGACCACCGACTCGAAGGTGTTCACCGTCAAGCTCAAGCAGGGCTGGTTGTTCCACGACGGCACCCCGGTCACCGCGAACAGCTTCGTGGACGCCTGGAACTGGACCGCCTACGGGCCCAACGCCACCCAGGGCGCCAGCTTCTTCTCCCAGATCGAGGGCTACGCCGCCGTCAACCCGGCCGACCCCGACGGCCCGGACGGCGAGCAGAAACCGCCGGCCCCGACCGCCAAGGAGTTATCGGGCCTCGATGTCGTCGACGACCACACGTTCACCATCACGCTGTCCGAGCCGTTCGCGGTGTTCCCGGTGACCGTCGGCTACGAGGTGTTCGCCCCGCTGCCCGAGTCCTTCTTCAAGGACCGCGCCGCGTTCGAGGCGAACCCGATCGGCAACGGCCCGTTCAAGTACGTCTCCCGCACGGTCGGCACCGACATCAAGCTGACCCGCTACGACGACTACAAGGGCGCCGACAAGCCGAAGTTCAAGGACCTGACGCTGAAGGTGTACCAGAGCCGCGAGTCGGCCTACGCCGACCTGGTGTCGAACAACCTGGACTTCATGGAGGAGCTGCCGCCCAACGCGCTGGCGGGCAAGCAGTACGAGACCGACCTCGGCGACCGGGTCGTGCAGCGGGAGACGCTGAACAACCAGACCATCGCGTTCCCGTTCTACACCAAGCCCTACGACAACGCGGACCTGCGGCGCGCGATCTCCATGGCGATCGACCGCGAGGAGATCACCAAGCGGATCTTCGAGGGCACCCGAAAGCCCGCGGACGGCTGGGTGCACCCGCTGATGAAGGGCTACCGGCCCGGCCAGTGCGGCGAGTACTGCGCGTTCAACCCGGCCAAGGCCAAGGAAGCGCTCGCCAAGTCCGGCTACACCGGGGAGATCGTGCTGCTGTCCAACACCGACGGCGGACACCAGGAATGGGCCGAGGCGGTCGTCAACAGCGTCAAGAACACCCTCGGCATCGACGCGCGGTTCGTGCCGTCGACCAGCTTCGGCGAGTTCCGGCAGAACGTGAACGCGCGCAAGATGACCGGCATCTACCGGTCGGGCTGGATCGCCGACTACCCGTCGATCGAGAACTGGCTGACGCCGCTGTTCCGGACGGGCGCGTCGTCCAACGACGGGCTGTACTCCAACCCGGCGTTCGACGCGAAGCTCGCCGAAGCCGACAAGGCGCCCAGCGAGGACGCGGCGATCGAGCTGTACCTCGAAGCCGAGCGGATGATGGCCCCCGACCTGCCGTCGATCCCGCTGTGGACGCAGAACACCATCGCGGGCCGGTCCGAGCGGCTCAAGGTGGCCAACCTCGACCCGTTCCGCACGCTCGACCTCTTCTCGGTGGAAGTGGCCTGAACACACCCGCCGGCCGGTCGAGGGGAGTGCGGAGTTGGGGCGCTACGTGCTGCGCAGGTTGCTCCAGATGGTGCCGGTGTTCGTCGGCACCACGTTCCTGATCTACGCGTTGGTGTGGGCGGTCCCGGGTGACCCGTTCGAGGGCAAGTGCGGCGAGCGGGACTGCCCGGCCTCCTACGTGTCGATGATGCGGGAGCGGTTCAACCTGGACGACCCGCTGCCGCTTCAGTACTGGAAGTACCTGCTCAACCTGGTGCAGGGCGACTTCGGCGTCACGTCGTCCGGCGTCCAGGTGTTCGACCGGATCGCGGCGACGTTCCCGGTGACGCTGCGCCTGGCCCTGGTCGCGCTGCTGATCGAGGCCGTCATCGGCGTCACCGCCGGCGTGGTGTCGGGACTGCGCGGCCGCGGGTTCCTGGACAGCCTGGTGCTGGTCTCGACGCTGTTCCTGATCTCGATCCCGGTGTTCGTCACCGGGTACGTCGTGCAGCTGGTGTTCGGGCTGCAGCTCGGCTGGATCGCGCCCACGGTCACCACGCCCACGTTCGGGAACCTGATCGTCCCCGGGTTCGTCCTGGCCAGCCTGTCCATGGCCTACGTCGCCCGCCTGTCGCGCGCGAGCATCGCCGAGAACCGGCGCGCGGACTACGTGCGCACGGCGCTGGCCAAGGGGCTGCCGACGCGCCGGGTCGTCGGCGTGCACCTGCTGCGGAACTCGCTGATCCCGGTGCTCACGTTCCTCGGCACGGACCTCGGCGCGTTCCTGGGCGGCGCGATCGTCACCGAGGGGATCTTCAACGTGCCCGGTGTGGGCGGCCTGGTGTTCCGGTCGATCCTGACCAAGGACGGCGCGATGGTGACCGGCGTGGTGACCGTGCTGGTGCTGGTGTACCTGCTGATGACGTTGCTGGTGGACCTGCTGTACGCGGTCTTGGACCCGAGGATCCGCTATGACTGACCAACTGGCTTCGCTCGTCCCCGAACGGCCGCGCGGGCTGTTCGGGGACGCCTGGCACGCGTTGCGGCGGCGACCGCTGTTCTGGGTGTCCGTGTCGCTGATCGTGCTCGTGCTGCTGATGGCGGCGTTCCCCGGCCTGTTCGCCTCCGGCGACCCGAACGTCGCCGACCTGTCCCGGTCGCGCGGCGCGCCCTCGGCGGCGGCCTGGTTCGGCTACGACAACCAGGGCTACGACATCTACACGCGGATCGTCCACGGCGCGCGGGCGTCGATCGTGGTCGGCATCCTGTCGACGATCGGCGTCATCCTGGTCGGCGCCACCATCGGCATGGTCGCCGGGTTCTACGGCGGCTGGCTGGACGCCGTGGTGTCGCGGATCGCGGACGTGTTCGTCGGCGTGCCGTTCGTGCTGGGCGCGATCGTCATCCTGACCACGCTGAACGCGGGCGGGGACGCGGGGCCGGTGCGGATCGTGGCGCAGGTGGTGCTGTCGATCTCGGTGCTGTCGTGGCCGGTGGCGATGCGGATCATGCGGTCCACCGCGATCGCGGCCAAGCAGCAGGACTACGTGAAAGCGGCCCGGGCGCTCGGCGCGTCGCCGCGGCGGATCATCGGCAAGCACCTGCTGCCCAACACCGTCGCGCCCGTGCTCGTCTACTCGACGATCGCGCTCGGCGCGTTCATCGGGGCCGAGGCGACCCTGTCCTACCTCGGGATCGGGCTGCGGCAGCCGGTCGTGTCGTGGGGCGTGATGATCAACAGCGCCAAGGACTACCTGCGCGTCGCGCCGCACGCGCTGCTGTTCCCGGCGGGGTTCCTGACCGCGACCGTGCTGGCGTTCGTGATGCTGGGCGACGCGGTGCGCGAAGCCCTCGACCCGAAGCTGCGGTAGGAGGGGATCATGCTGCTGGAGGTCGAGGACCTGCACGTGGAGTTCCGCACGCGGGACGGGGTGGCGCGCGTGCTCAACGGCGTGAGCTACCACGTGTCGGCGGGCGAGACGCTGGCCGTGCTCGGCGAGTCCGGGTCGGGCAAGAGCGTCACCGCCCAGACGATCATGGGCATCCTGGACACCCCGCCCGCGTTCGTCACGGGCGGCTCGGTGCGGTTCCACGGCGAGGAGCTGCTGTCCGCGTCGGCCGAGCGGCGGCGCGCGGTCCGCGCCGAGGGCGTGGCGATGATCTTCCAGGACGCGTTGTCGGCGCTGAACCCGGTGTTCACGGTCGGTTTCCAGATCGAGGAGCAACTGCGGCTGCGGCGCGGGATGAGCCGGTCGCAGGCGCGGGCGCGGGCGATCGAGCTGCTCGACCTGGTGCGCATACCGGCGGCCCGGCAGCGGGTCCGCGAGTACCCGCACCAGTTCTCCGGCGGCATGCGGCAGCGGGCGATGATCGCGATGGCGCTGGCCCTCGACCCCGAGGTGCTGATCGCGGACGAGCCGACCACGGCGCTGGACGTGACCGTGCAGGCGCAGATCATGGACCTGCTGGCGGAGATCCAGCGCGAGCGGCGGATGGGGCTGGTGCTGATCACGCACGACCTGGGCGTGGTCGCCGAGGTGGCCGACCGGATCGTGGTGATGTACGCGGGGCGGATCGTGGAGCAGGCGGACGCGGTGTCGCTGTTCCGCTCGCCCGGCCACCCGTACACGGCGGCGTTGATGCGGTCGCTGCCCCGGCTCGACTCGAAGGGCGCCGCGCTGGAGACGATCCGCGGGCTGCCGCCGAGCCTGCTGCGCATCCCGTCGGGCTGCCCGTTCCACCCCCGGTGCCCCCGCGCGGAGGCCGTGTGCGCGGCCGTCGTGCCGGAGGACGTGCGGCTCGGGCTCGGGCGGACCAGCGCGTGCCACTTCGCGGAGGAGGTCGTCGGTGGCTGAGCTGTTGGAGGTGCGCGACCTGGTGAAGCACTTCGCCGTGACGCGCGGGGTGGTGTTCCGGCGGACCGTGGGACAGGTGCGCGCGGTGGACGGCGTGTCGTTCTCGCTGCGCGCGGGGGAGACGCTGGGCGTGGTCGGCGAGTCCGGGTGCGGCAAGTCCACGTTGGCGCAGGTGCTGATGAGGCTGGAGCCGCCGACGTCGGGCACGGTGCTGTTCGAGGGCGAACCGGTGTTCTCCCTGCGCGGCGCGGCGCTGCGGCGGTGGCGGCGGGACATGCAGATCGTGCTGCAGGACCCGTACACCTCGCTGAACCCGCGGATGACCGTGGGCGACATCGTCGGCGAGCCGTTCGAGATCCACCCGGAGGTCGCGCCGCGCGGCTCGCGGGCCGGGCGGGTGCGGGAGCTGCTGGACGTCGTCGGGCTGAACCCGGAGCACCTCAACCGGTACCCGCACCAGTTCTCCGGCGGGCAGCGGCAGCGGATCGGCATCGCCCGGGCGCTGGCGCTGCGGCCGAAGGTCATCGTGTGCGACGAGCCGGTGTCGGCCCTGGACGTGTCGATCCAGGCGCAGGTGATGAACCTGCTGGCACGGTTGCAGGGCGAGTTCGGGCTGGCCTACGTGTTCATCGCGCACGACCTGTCGGTGGTGCGGCACCTGTCCGACCGGGTGGCCGTGATGTACCTCGGCAAGATCGTCGAGATCGGCACGGAGGAGCAGATCTACCAGCACCCGACGCACCCGTACACGCAGGCGCTGCTGTCGGCCGTGCCGG
Source organism: Saccharothrix sp. 6-C (assembly GCF_016695385.1). Lineage (NCBI taxonomy): Bacteria > Bacillati > Actinomycetota > Actinomycetes > Pseudonocardiales > Pseudonocardiaceae > Saccharothrix > Saccharothrix sp. 6-C. The sequence goes on from NZ_CP064192.1 coordinate 149,442, forward strand.
TGGCGGACCCGGCCCTGCGCGGTCGCCGCGACGTGATCCGCCTGACCGGCGACGTGCCGTCACCGCTGAACCCGCCCTCCGGCTGCCGGTTCCGCACGAGGTGCTGGAAGGCGCGGGACGTGTGCGCGACCGAGGAACCGGCGCTCGTCACGCGCGTCGGCGCCCACCCGAGCGCCTGCCACTTCGCCGAGGAACGGCACGTGGTGCCCTGACCTGCCCCGACCCCGCCCCGACCTGCCCCGACCCCGACCTGACCCGACCCGCCGCGGACCGCTCGAACCCGGCCCGCGGCGGGGGTCGGGCTAGCGGTTCGAGGCCGACTGGACGAAGTCGGCCAGGTCCTTCGACTGCTGCAACCGGCTTTCCTCGTTGACGTACATCATGTGGCCGGCGGGGTAGTACGCGGCTTCGATGTTGGCGTGCAGCTCCTGGGGGATCCGCAGGTGCGCCACCACGTGCTCGGCCGCGTAGTACGGCGTCGCGCCGTCCAGGTAGCCGTACGCGACGTGCACCTTCAGGTGCGGGTTGGCGCGCATCGCCGACGACAGCTTGTCCGCCACCGTCACGTGCGTGCCCTCGAACTCCTTGTACGACCACGGCCGCACGTTCATCGTCAGGATCTCGTACGGCAGGTCGTTCTCGTACTCCAGCTCCGCCCGCACGTAGTGGTTCAGCGCCGCCGTGTACGGGCCCAGGATCGCCGAGTACGACGGGTCCTCGCTGAAGTGCTCGCGGCCGTAGTCGGCGTCCGCGCCGGTGAACCGCGAGTCCAGCCGGCCGACGACCTTGCGCTCGGACCGCAGCAGCTCGGTGAAGAACCGCACGTGCTCGACCCGCAGGTCCACCCGGTCCACGTAGTCCTCGCTGAGCCCGGTCAGCCCGGCCAGCCGCGTCACCGTCGCCGCGCGCTCCTCGGCGGACAGCCGGTTGCCGCGCGCCAGCGCCCACGGGTAGTCGCGGGACGCGAAGTCCTCCGCGTCGGACAGCACGTCCTCCAGCGGACGGTCGCCGTGCAGCCCGTGGTAGTGCGCGATCGCCGCGTACGTGGGCAGGAACAGCGTGTGCGGCAGGTCGTTGCCCTCGCTGAAGTCCAGCGTGGTGAAGTCCAGCACCGACGAGATCAGCATCAGCCCGTTGAGGTACATGCCGTACCGCGACTGGAGGTAGTCGGCCAGGCCCGCCGCGCGGGTCGTCCCGTACGACTCGCCGGCCAGGAACTTCGGCGACATCCACCGCCCGTTGCGCGAGGTCCACAGGCGGATCACCTCGCCGACCGACTCCAGGTCGCCCTGGAAGCCGTGGTACTGGCCGGGCTTCTCGCCCTTCACCGCCCGCGAGTAGCCGGTCGACACCGGGTCGATGAACACCAGGTCGCTGTGCGCGAGCAGCGTCTCGGTGTTGTCGACCAGGTCGTAGGGCGGCGGCGTGAGGTCGCCGACGTCGCCGGACACGACCCGGCGCGGTCCGAGCAGGCCCAGGTGCAGCCACACGCTGGACGAGCCGGGACCGCCGTTGAACGCGAACGTCACCGGCCGCTTCGCCGGGTCCGCGCCGTCCAGCGTGTACGCGGTGACGAAGACCTCGGCCTTCGGCAGGTGCCCGTCGAACTTGCCCTCGGTCAGCACCTCCTGGCGCAGCACCACCCGACCGGTGGTCGTGGTGTAGTTCAGCTTGCGCCGCTTGACGGTGATGCTGTGCTGGGTGGTGACGAGGTCGTCGGCGGGGAGGTCCGTCCCGCCGCCGTCGTCCTGGGCGGCCCGCTCGTCGCCGGTGTCCTTGTCGGTCATGGTCGAACTCTACGATCGGAGTCGCCGCCAGTGCTCCCGCTTTCCGCTCTTGACGAACGGGTTACCAGTTGCCGGGCGTGCCCGCGGCTGGTGGCGTGGCGCGAGGAGGTGGCGCGGGTCAAGCGGGCGGCGTTCCGCGACCAGGAGTACTGGGGGCGCCCGGTGCCCGGGTTCGGGCCGGCGGACGCGTCGCTGGCGGTCATCGGCCTGGCCCCGGCCGCGCACGGCGCCAACCGCACCGGCCGCATGTTCACCGGCGACCGCTCGGGTGACTTCCTGTACGCGGCGATGCACGCGGCGGGCCTGGCGACCCAGCCGACGGCCACGCACGTCGGCGACGGCTTGGAGCTGGTCGGCACCCGCATCACGGCCCCGGTGAAGTGCGCGCCGCCGGAGAACAAGCCGACCCCGGCGGAACGCGACAACTGCCGCCCGTGGCTGGTCCGCGAGCTGGAACTGCTGCGGCCGACGTTGCGCGCGGTGCTCGTGCTGGGCGCGTTCGGCTGGCAGGCCGCGCTGCCGGCGCTGGCCGCGTGGTGGCAGGTGCCCCGCCCGCGCCCGGCCTTCGGCCACGGCGTCCACCTCACCCTGCCCGCGCGCGACGAAGGCGAGCCGCTGCACCTGCTCGGCTGCTACCACGTGAGCCCGCACAACACGTTCACGGGCAGGCTGACCCAACCGATGCTCCAGGACGTGCTGCGCGCCGCCGGCACCGCGGCGGGGGTGCTCCGACCAGGGGGAGCCGGGCCCACTGCGTGATCGCCGGGAACGACGGCGTGCAGTGCGTGGTCGAGGCGGTCGTGCGGGCGGTCCGGATGGCCGTGTTTCCGGCCAAACCGGCCGCGCCGCGGGGAGGCGCCAGGCATCCTTGGTCCATGAAGCCCCGGCTCGCGCTCGTCCTCGCGATCGGGTCCGCGCTCGTCCTCATCGCGCTCGCGGCACGCGGGACGTCGCCCGTGCGCTACCAGGACCGCCCGACCGGCGACGACGAGGCCGTGGCGCTGACACCCGAGTCGCGCCCGCCGCTGGACAACGAGGTCGACGGCTCCGCGACAGCCGGTTCGCTGCTCGTCGTCCTGATCGTCCTGATCGCGGTCGCGGTCATCGGCGTGGTCTGGTTGCTCGTCTCGCTCGGCGTCTTCCGGCGTCGACGGCGGCGGGGGCGGGGGGTCGCGGTCGACGCGCCCGACCTGCCCGAGGAGCACGCGACCCCGCCGCCGATCCTCGTCCGCCGGGCCGCCGAGGCCCTCGAAGAGCTGCGCGACCACGCCAACGGCCCGCCGGGCGACGCGGTGATCGCCGCCTGGCTCTCCCTCGAACGGGCCGCGCAGGACAGCGGCGTGCCGCGCCAGGGCCACCAGACGGCCACCGAGTTCACCGGCGACCTGCTGCGCCGCTACCGCGTGGACGAGCACGCGGCGGGCACGTTGCGCCGCGTCTACCAGCGGGCCCGGTTCGGCACGGCGGAGGTCACCGCGGCCGACGCCCGCACGGCCACCGAGGCGTTGGAGCACATCGTGCGGGACCTGCGGTGAACCCGCTCGTCGGCGGCTTGGGACGCGCGGTCGCGCTGGCGGCGGCGGTCGCGGCCGGCACCGCGTTCGTCCTGACCCGCGTGGGCGCGCCGTGGCTGTGGGCGGTGGCGCTCGCCCTGCCCGTCGGCGGGTTGACGCTGCTCGTCGCACGCCTGCCGCGCGCGACGGACGTCGTGTGGGCGCAGCAGCCCGCCACCCTCTCCACCGCCACGTCCGTGCAGGCCAGCACGCTCGCCAGCCGGCTCGCCGAGGCCGCCGTCGACCAGGACCGGTTCGTCACCCGGGTCCAGCCCCGGCTGCGCCGGCTCGCCGAGGCACGGTTGCGGCAGGTGCACGGCATCCCCGACCTGCGCCACCCGAAAGCCCGCGACGTGCTCGGCGCCGACCTGCACCGCCTGCTCACCGACCCGACAGCGCCGCTGCCCGAGCCGTCGAAGCTCGCCGACCTCCTGGAGAACCTGTGACCCCGGACGAACCAAGCGCCCCGGCCGCCTCGGACGAAGCAGCCGCCTCGGACGAGGCAGCCGCCTCCGGCGGGGCGGGCGTCGAGGCGATCGCCGCCGAGGCGAAGGCGGTGCTGGCCGCGGTGGGCACGGTCGTCGTCGGTCGGCAGCGGTCGTTGCGGCTGGCGCTGGCGGCGATCCTCGCCGGCGGGCACGTGCTGCTGGAGGACGTGCCGGGCCTGGGCAAGACGCTGATGGCGCGGTCGCTGGCGCAGGCGTTGAAGCTGGACTTCAAGCGCCTGCAGTGCACGCCCGACCTGCTGCCCGCCGACGTCACCGGCTCGTTCCTCTACAACCCGGGCGACCGCGAGTTCACCTTCCGCGAAGGACCGCTGTTCACCGGTCTGCTGCTGGCCGACGAGATCAACCGCACCCCGCCGAAGACGCAGTCCGCGCTGCTGGAGGCCATGCAGGAGCGCCAGGTCACGGTCGAGGGCCGCACGTTCGCGCTGCCCCGCCCGTTCCACGTGCTGGCGACCGCGAACCCGGTGGAGTACGAGGGCACCTACCCGCTGCCGGAGGCGCAGCTGGACCGGTTCCTGCTGCGGCTGGACATCGGCTACCCGCCGCCCGCCGAGGAGGTCGAGGTGCTGCGCCGCAGGCTCACCCGGCAGCGCGAGGAGACCGAGGTCGAGCCCGTGCTGGACGCGGCCCGGCTGCGCCGGTTGCAGCACGGCGTCGAGCAGGTGTCGGTGGACGACGACGTGCTGCGGTACTGCGTGGACCTGGCGTCCGCGACCCGCGCGCACCCGGCCGTCGAGGTCGGCGCGTCACCCCGCGGCGCGCAGGCGCTGGTGCTGGTCGGGCGGGCGCTGGCGGTGCTGGACGGGAGGGACTTCGTGCTGCCCGAGGACGTCAAGGAGTGCGCCGTGCCCGCCCTCGCGCACCGGCTCACGCTGCGCCCGGAGACGTGGACGTCCGGCGTCACCGGCGTCGAGGTCGTGACCGAGCTGCTGGGCCGGGTGGCAGGTCCCGCGAGCAGCCGCTCGTGAACCGGGCGGAACGGCTGCGCGAGGCGTTCACCAGCGGGCGCGGCGCGCGCTGGCACCCCACCGACGCGTTGGTGCGCGGCCTCGCGCTGGGCATCGGGATGGTGGTGCTCGGCGGCCTGCTGCACGAGGTGGAGCTGGTCCTGCTCGGCGCGCCGCTGCTCCTCTCGACGCTGCTGGCCCTGGTCACGCCGGTCGTCGGCACGCCGGAGGTGCGGGTGCGGGGGCTGCCGCGCACCGGTGAGATCGGCGCGGCCAAGTCGGTGGTGGAGGTCGACCCGGGGCTGGGCGCCGAGGTGATGGCGATCCGGCTGCCCGGGGTCGGCGAGGGCATCGGCCCGGTGCACCTGCTGCCCGCGTCGGCGCGGGAGATCGAGGTCGTGCTGCGGCGCGACGCGTGGGGCGAGGGCGTCGACCTGCGGCCGGACCACCTGGTGGCGGGGCCGGACGCGTTGTTCGTGCTCGGCCCGGTGACGGCGCCCGAGCGCGGCCGGGTGATCCTGCCGCCGGTCGAGGCGCTGCCCGCCGGGTTGCTGCCCGCGCGGGCCGTCGGCCTGGTCGGCGCGCACCGGGCGCGGCGGCCGGGCGACTCGGTGGAGCTGCGCGACATCCGGGCGTTCCAGCCGGGCGACCGGCTGCGGCGGATCGACTGGCGGGTGTCGTTGCGGGCCTCCGGCATGGCCGGCTCGGCGGAGGGCACGAACCTGCACGTCCGCGAGCACCACGCGGAGGCGGACGCGGACGTCGTGCTGGCGCTGGACACGCGGCACGACGTGGGCGTGGAGCTGGGCGACTGGTCGGCGCCGGCGCGGGCGGCGCCGGGCCTGGTGTCCGGCCGGACGCTCGGCGAGTGGTCGTTGACGTCGCGCGGCACGACGGTCCGGCCCGGCGGCAGCCTCGACCTGGCCGTGCGGGCGGCGGCGTCGTTGGCGGCGGGCTACCTGCGGCAGGGCGACCGGGTCGGGCTGGTCGACCTCGGCCGGCCGCAGCTCGGGGCCCGGCCGGGCGCGGGGCGGCGGCAGCTGCTGCGGCTGCGCAACCAGCTCGTGGTGTGCGCGCGGTCCGCCGGGTGGGCGCAGCGGCCCGTGCTGCGGCCCGAGCAGGTGCCGCACGGCGCGCTGGTGGTGGTGCTGTCGCCGTTCCTGGACGCCGAGGTGGTGGAGCTGGCCGTGCACGCCGCGCGGCGGGGCAACCTGGTGCTCGCGGTGGACGTGCTGCCGTCGCGGTTGCGCGCCGACCCCGGGACGCCGTGGGGTGAGAGCGCGCTCAAGGTGATCCGGTTGGAGCACGACGTGCGGCTGGAGGCGATGCGGCAGCACGGTGTGGCCGTGCTGCCGTGGGGCGCGCCGATCGCGGGCGTGCTGCGTGCCGCCCGGAACGCCAGGCGGGTGTCCCGATGACGCGAGCGTTCAACTCGGGGTGCCTGAACGTTGGACTCTCGCGTTCCGAACGTAGGACTCGCGCGGGAGTCGTACCTTCACGCCGCGCGTGTCCTACGCCCGGAACAGGCGTGTCCTACGTTCGGAACACCCGAGTTGAACGCTCAGGACGGGGGAGCGGTGCGCGCTGAGCTGGGCGTGGGCCTGCCGGGGTGGGTGCTGCGGGCGTCGATCGTGGTCGTCGCGGCCGGTGCGGCGTGGGTCCTCGCGCTGAACGGGGTCGACTGGCCCGCGCTCGCCCTCTACGGGGCGCTGGTCCTCGCGGCGGCGGCGATACCGGCGTCGGCCGCGGTCGCGCTGATCATCGGTTACCCGGCGGCGGCGATGGTGTTCGCGACCGACGAGCCGTCGTGGCCCGGCGTGTTCGTGCTGGTCGTGCTCCTGCACCTGCTGCACGTCCTGTCCGCCTACGCCGCCGTCCTCCCGATCGGGTCACGCATTCACCCGGTTGCCCTGAAGGCGCCGGCGAAGAGGTTCGTCGCCGTGCAACTCTCCGTGCTCGCCTTCGGGGTCGTGGTACTCCTGTTGCCGGGCGGCCGAACGGACGCGGCGGTCGAGGTCGTCGGCCTCGTCTGCGCGGTCGGGCTGGTGGTCGGAACGGTCCTCCTGATGCGCCGGAAAGGCTGAGAAACGCACCCTCCGGGCTCAGCGCGAGCTGACCGTCTGGATCGTTCCTCTCAGCACGTTCACCCTGCCGTGCAGGTCAGCGGCTGCGTGTCGCCAATCACGCGGCGACTGTGGTCACAACGGGCCCGCTCGATGCGCCGGAAAGCCCCACCCGGTGCGACCATGTGTGTATGGCTGCTGTGAAGTCGCAACCCACACGGATCGTGATCGTCGGCGGTGGGTACGTCGGCATGTACACCGCGCTGGGCTTGCAGAAGAAGCTGCGTTCCGGCGAGGCGTCCGTCACGGTGATCGACCCCCAGCCGCACATGACCTACCAGCCGTTCCTCCCCGAGGCGGCGGCCGGTTCCATCGAGCCGCGCCACGTCGTCGTGCCGCTGCGCAAGGTCCTCAAGCGGTGCCACGTCGTCACCGGCCGCGCCACCCGCATCGAGCACGCGCGCAAGGCCGTCACGGTCGAGCTCGCCGACGGCCACGTCGAGGAGTACGAGTACGACGTGCTCGTCTCGGCGCTGGGCGCGATCTCGCGCACGCTGCCCATCCCGGGCCTGCCCGAGGTCGGCATCGGCATGAAGACCATCGGCGAGGCCATCTACCTGCGCAACCACGTGCTGTCGCGGCTCGACCAGGCCGCCAGCACGAACGACCCGGAGCTGCGCAAGCGGCTGCTGAGCTTCGTCGTCATCGGCGGCGGCTTCGCGGGCATCGAGACGCTGGCGGAGCTGGAGGACATGGCCCGCTACGCGCTGCGGTACTACGAGGGCCTCAAGCAGTCCGACATGCACTGGGTGCTGGTCGAGGCCACCGGCCGGATCATGCCGGAGGTGAGCGCGCGGCTCGGCGTCTACACCGTCGAGCAGCTCGAGAAGCGCGGCATCAAGTGCTACCTCGACACGCGCGTCAAGAGCATGGAGGGCGGCCACGTCGTCCTGGACGACGGCACCGAGTTCGACTCGGACACCATCATCTGGACCGCGGGCATGAAGGCCAACCCGATGCTGCGCGACACCGACCTGCCGCTCGACGAGCGCGGCCGGGTCCGGTGCACGGCGGCGATGCAGGTCGTCGGCCTGCCAGGCGTCTGGGCCGCGGGCGACTGCTCGGCCGTGCCGGACCTCTCGCGCACCGAGGAGGACCCGACGGCGACCTGCGTGCCCAACGCGCAGCACGCCATCCGGCAGTCGAAGCTGCTGGCCAAGAACATCGTCGCCAGCCTGCGCGGCAAGCAGCCGACGGACTACGAGCACAAGTACCTGGGCTCGGTCGCCGGCCTCGGCCTCTACAAGGGTGTGGCCGACGTGTTCGGCCTGCGCTTCAAGGGTGTCGTCGCCTGGTTCATGCACCGCAGCTACCACGTGATGTTCATGCCCACGGTCAACCGCAAGTTCCGGGTGTTCGTGGACTGGACGCAGGCGCTGTTCTCGGGTCGCGAGGTCGTCGCCCTCGGCCAGATCCACGAGCCGAAGGCCGAGTTCGACCGGGCCACCAAGAGCTGAGCGCGAACGGATCCGTGCCCGCTGCGCCGTTCGGTCGCGGCGGGCGCGGCTCCGTCCGGAGCAGTGTTCTCACTTGAGCCCCCAGACGGGCTAACGGGCCGCGCGTCGCCTTGACATTGCGTAACGTGAACCCGAGAATACAGCTGGTGTATCGCCTGAATGTGTGATGCATCAGTGGGAGAGAGGTGACCGCGATGTCTCTCGAGGAGCTGGCCGCACAGCTTCGCCGCGGTGAGATCGAGGATCGTGCGCTGGCGGAGTACTCCGCGGAGTACGCCACCGCCGAAAAGCGTTTTTGCAGCAAGAAAGACGACTGAGTCATGACCGTCTCCGGGTGGGGGAACGAGACCGTCCCCCCACCCGAGGCCGCCAGACCGGCGAAACCCACCCCGCTGTTGCTCCAAGGCCAGGACTACCTCTTCCGGTCGCAACCCAAGTGCCTGGACTTCCAGGAGCAGGTGCACCGCCTCGGCATGGTGGACGAGGGCGACGGCAGCCCCGTGCCCTGCGTGCTGGTCCTCGCCCGGGCCGCCGACATGGAGATGAACGAGCTCTCCATCGCGCTCGCCGAACGCGGCATCCGGATGGCCCGCATCGACGCCGACCGCTCCGTCGACCTGCCGCTGACCGTCTACACCGACCAGCCGCTGCTGGAGCTCGACCGCTGGCTGCTGCGCCCGCTGCTGGTGTGGCGCAGGCACTTCGAGCTGACCGCGCTGCCGCTGGAACCCGGCACGCTGGCCGGCGCGTACGCCGTCGACCAGTGGGGCGCGGTCGCCGACTGGCTGTCCAGCCGCGGCGACTGGGCGCACGTCAACCCCAACCGCAACACCTCGCACCTCAACCGGCTCACCCAGCTCGCGGACGCCTCCGCCTTCGGCCTGGCGGTGCCGCGCACCACGGTCACCACCCGACCGGGCCGCACCCGGCCCGGCGGCGGGCGGTGCATCGTCAAGACCTCCGGCAGGCACCTGCTGGAACCGCGCCCCGGCATGCAGCACGGCCTGTTCCCGCGCCCGCTGGAGACCAGCCGCGCCGGTGACGTGCCCGAGTCCGCGCCGGTGATCGTGCAGGAGTACGTGCCGTCGGACACCGAGCTGCGCGTGTTCGTGGTCGGCGAGCAGTGCCTGGCGTTCCAGGTCGACAAGCTCGACCCGGCGCAGCTGTGGGTCGACCCCGAGGCGGTCCGCGTCACGCCCGTCGACGTGCCGAGCGGGCTGACCGACCGGCTGCTCGCGCTGGCCAGGCACTGGCGGCTCCAGGTGGCCGCGTTCGACTTGCTCGTCTCCGGCGGGGACCACGTGTTCCTGGAGGTCAACGTCAACTGCGACTGGCGGTGGTTCGAGCACCGGGCGCGGGACTCGCGGGTGTCCGACGCCGTGCACGAGTGGGTGGCGGCGCGCTTCAAGGAGCTGCTGGGTGCGGGCAAAGGTCGCTGAGCACGCGACGCTGTTCTACTCCGGCGGCGCCGTGGTGTGGGACGACTACCTGCACCACCGCCAGTTCGCCATCAGCGAGACCGCCGAGCTGCTGTGCCGCAAGTTCACCGAGTTCACCGACGTCGACGCGCTGCTCGCGCCGTTGGCCGAGGGCGACCGGGCGGCGCTGCGCAAGGTGCTGGACGAGCTGGTCGAGGCCGGCGTGCTGATCGTCGAGGGCTCGCCCGAGCACGAGCGGGAACGGCGGCTGCTCGCCGCGTGGGGCGACTGGGGCGCGTCGGCCCGGCACTTCCACTTCGCCAGCCGCACGCTCGCCGACGCGCCGTACCAGCGCTCGGAGGAGCACGACGCGGTGCTGGACGCCAAGCTCGACGCCCAGCCGCCGCCCGCGCCGTTCCGCAGCCTCGGGCGCACCGCCGTGCTGCTGCCGCGCCTGGACGGCACGTCGAAGTGGGCGTCGGCGGGGCTGCTCGACGTGCTGCTGACCCGGCGCACGTCCCGCGAGTTCGGGTCGGGGCCGCTGTCGTTGACGCGGGTCGCCGAGCTGCTGGCGGTGCTGGCCGGCCCGTCGCCGGCGCGGCCGCGGATCGGGCGGTCCGGCACGGTGTTCAAGACCAGCCCGTCCGGCGGCGGGCGGCACCCGGTGGAGCTGTACGCGCACGTGCGCGGCGTCGAGGCGCTGGAGCCGGGCTGGTACCACTACGACGGGCTCGCGCACGCGCTGGAGCCCATCGGGGTGACGTGGGGGCCGGCCGAGATGACCGCGGCGGCGGGGGACCAGGACTGGGTCGGGCAGGCGCCGCTGGTCCTCGCGTACACGGGAGTACTCGAACGGACTAGATGGCGTTACGACACGTCACGTGCTTACCGCGTTGTGCAAATAGACGTAGGGCACCTGTCCCAGACGGCTTATCTGGTTGCTACGGCAATGGGTTTTGGTATCGGCTTCACCGCAGCATTGCGGGATGAGCTCGTCGAACAAGCACTCGGCTGTGACGCTTATCACGAAGTCGTACTCGGTCTGAGCGCCTTGGGGCCATTACCCGAATGAGCGCAATAGCGGATCGCATTGAGCCGTGCGGGCGACTTCTTCTGAAGTAGCCCCACGAACGCTCGGTAACCGCTTAGGCTCCCCGCTGCCCCCGTAGCCCAACCGGTAGAGGCAGGCTCCTTAAAAGAGTCACAGTACGGGTTCGAATCCCGTCGGGGGCACGTTCGGCGCCACAGAGACCTCACCCATCTGCCGGGTGAACCCAAAACGGTGCGTCGTGCCGGTCAGCCTGGAGTCACCCGATCGGGCCCCGCGAACGCGATGCGGTTGCCGTGAACGGCATACCGCATCGGACGAGTCGCGAGGTCCGATCGGATGACTCGCGCGAGTTCAGCGGTCGCGGATCCATTCCGCGACCACTTCGCCCAACACCGCCAGCGGCAGCGGTCCGCCGCCGAGCAGCAGGTCGTGGAACGCGCGGATGTCGAAGCGCTCGCCCAGCGCCTCCTCGGCCGCCGCCCGCAGCCGCAGGATCTCCAGCCGGCCGACCATGTAGGCCAGCGCCTGGCCGGGCGCGGCGATGTAGCGGTCGACCTCGTTCTCGATCTCCACCAGCGCCAGCGGCGTGTTCTCGCGCAGGTACTCGACGGCCCGCGCGCGGCTCCACCCGTGCGCGTGCAGGCCGGTGTCCACCACGAGCCGCCCGGCGCGCATCGAGTCCATCGCCAGCATCCCGAGCCGCGCCACGTCGCCGGAGTACAGGCCCATCTCGTCGGCCAGCCGCTCGGTGTAGAGGCCCCAGCCCTCCAGGTACGCGGTGACGTGCGCGACGCGGCGCAGCACCGGCAGCTCGGTGAGCTGCTGCGCCAGCGTGATCTGGAAGTGGTGCCCCGGCACGGCCTCGTGGAACGCGATCGCCTCGGCCTGGTAGCGGAACCGCTCCTCGACCCGGTGGGTGTTCGCGTAGTACGTGCCCGGCCGCAGCCCGTCCGGGGTCGGCGGCGAGTAGTAGGCGATCGGCGCGCCCGGCGCGTCGGCGGCGGGCACCGGCTCGACCCGGCAGCGCTGCTCGGGCACCCGGCCGAACCAGCGCGGCGCGGCCTGCTCCGCCCTGGTCACGGCCTCGCGGGCGGCGGTGATCAGCTCGTCCTCGGTGCTCCAGCGCAGGGCCGGGTCGGTGCGCATCCGCTCCAGCACCTCGGCCACGTCGGACGTGCCGAACACGCGGCGGCCCAGCTCGGCGTACTCGGCGGCCAGGCCGGCCATCACGTCCAGGCCGGTCTGGTGCAGCTCCTCGGGCGTGCGGTCGGTCGTCGTCTGGACCCGCGTGAGCGCCGCGTACGCCGTCTCGCCGCCGGGCAGCCACCCCAGGCCCACCCGGTCGTCCGGGCGGCCCTGGATGCCCGCCACCACGTCCCGGTAGGCGGCGAACGCGGGCCGCACCACGTCGGCCAGCAGGCGTGCCCGCTCGGCGTCGAACGCCTCGCTGCCCGCCGGTCGGGCCAGCGGGTCCTCGTCGGCCGCGAGGTAGCGGTCCAGGTGCGCCACGGCGGCGTCCACGAGGTGCTGGACGGGCGTGCGGCCGGCCGCCGCGCCCGCGAGCTGCCGCTCGGCGATCCGGCGCAGGAAGTCGGGCACCGCGGCGAGCCGGTCCAGGTAGGCCCGCTCGGACTCGGGGCCGGACAGCACGGTCGTCGGCATGACCGCGAGCACCTCGCCCGCCGGCGCGAAGAACGAGTCGGTGATCGTGTACTCGACGCCCAGCGCGTCGATCTCGTCCACGACCGCCTCGGCCTGCTGGATGACCACCGCGCGCGTCACCGGGTCGTCGTCCGCGGGCAGAGCGCGCGCCCGGTCGGCGATGTCGAGAGCCCGAGCCCGGGTGGATTCCTCGGTCTCCGCCCGGTGGTCGGCGAGCAGGTGGTCGTATCCCGGCACGCCGTAGACGGTCGCGCCCAACGGCCCCCGCGAGAACATCAGGTCGAGCAGTTCGTCGGCCAACTCCGCCGTCGTGCCCATGCGCACCCCCTGGTCGTCGTGAAACCAAGATGGTACTTAGCCTAAGAAACGATTTACACCCGGTCCAAATACGCCAGCACGGCGAGCACGCGCCGGTTGTCGTCCTCGGACATCGGCAGGTCCAACTTGCCGAAGATGTTCGCGATGTGTTTGCCGACGGCTTTCTCGGTGACGAACAGCCGGCCGGCGATCGCGCCGTTGGAACGGCCCTCCGCCATCAGCGACAGCACTTCCCGCTCACGCGGGGTCAACGTGGTCAGCGGCTGGTCCCGCGCGCCGCGCGCGAGCAGTTGGTCGATGACCTCGGGATCCATCGCGGTGCCGCCGCCGGCGACCCGGCGAATGGCGCTCACGAACTGCTTCACGTCCGACACGCGGTCCTTGAGCAGGTAACCCACCGCCCCGCCCCGGTCGGACAGCAGTTCGCGCGCGTAGAGCTGCTCCACGTACTGCGAGAGCACCAGGACCGGCAGGCCCGGCACCCGCTTGCGGGCCTCGATCGCGGCGCGCAGGCCCTCGTCGGTGAACGTGGGCGGCAGGCGGACGTCGACCACCGCCACGTCCGGGCGGTGGTCGACCAGGGCCTTGAGCAGGGCGGGACCGGAGTCGACCGCCTCCACCACGTCGAAGTCGTAGGCCTTCAGGAGCCGGATCAGCCCGTCCCGGAGGAGGACGAGGTCTTCACCGAGGACAACTCGCACGGCAGCTCCATGGTCACGATGGTCGGCCCGCCCACCGGGCTCGCGATGCCGAGTGTGCCGTCGAACGCGGCCAGCCGGCGCTCGATCCCGCGCAGGCCGCCGTTCTCCGACGGCTCCGCGCCGCCCCGCCCGTTGTCCCCGATCATCAGCGACAACCGGCCGTCGTCGTGCCGCACCCGCACCCACGCGTCGGTCGCGCCGCTGTGCTTGGCCACGTTCGTCAACGTCTCGGCCACCGCGAAGTACGCGGCCGACTCGACCGGCGCCTCCGGCCGGCCCGCCAGGTCCAGGTCCACCTCCACCGGCAGCGGGTGGGCCAGCGCCAACGCGCGCAGCGCCCCGTCCAGCCCCCGGTCGGCCAGCACCGGCGGGTGGATGCCGCGCACCAGGTCCCGCAGCTCCGCCAGCGCCTGGGTGGAGGACTGGCGCGCCTCGGCCAGCAGCTCCTGCGCCGCCCGCGGGTCGCGGGCCAGCAGCTCCTCGGCCATGCCGAGGCTCAGCCCGAGCGCGACCAGCCTGGCCTGCGCGCCGTCGTGCAGGTCCCGTTCGATCCGGCGCAGCTCGGCGGCCTGCGCGTCGACGGTGTCGGCCCGCGAGTCGGCCAGCACGCGCACCCGGTCGGTGAGGGCGGCGGTGGCGCCGGGCGCGAGCATCGACCGGGCGACGGTCGCGTGCAGCCGGGCGGCGCGGGGCGTGGCCCACCACGCCAGCACCAGGAAGGCGATGCCGAGCAGCGGCGCGAACACGAAGTTGCCCGGGGTGTCGCGGTCGACCAGCACGTACTCGACGTCGCCCCGGTCCAGCCAGATCGCCGGCATCACGAACCCGAGCACGCCGTTGATCCAGAACGCGACCGGCAGCACGCCGCAGAGGACGCCGACGATCGCGTTGACGGGCAGGAACGCGAGGTCGCGCCACGTCGCCGGGTCGGTGGCGATGGTGCGGACCCTGGTCATCGGGCCCCGGTTCGCCGGCGTCCGGTACGGCGCCGGGATCTCCACCTCCAGCACCCGCGAGGCCCAGCGGCGGTAGAAGCCGGTGTAGTGACGGCTCAGCGCGGTGAACACCAGCAGCAGGGGCACGCCGATGGTCACCAGGATCAGCGGGTAGGTGTAGAGCTGCAGCGGGATCAGCGCCAGGCCGGCCACGCACAGCGGTGTCCGGGCCAACCCCAGTCCTGCCTGCGTCAGCCGGGTACGGGCGGCGCGCACCAGGTCGTGGTCCGTCATGGCGGGGATTCTTCCGGCTCGCCCCGGGCAAATCGGTGGGTTTAACCCCCCAAAGCGCTCAGAGCTCGATCACGGCGCCGTCCGCGACGACCTCCACGCCCGCCTCGGTGATCTTCGCGTGCTCCGGCGACGCCGGGTCCAGCACCGGGTTGGTGTTGTTGAGGTGGGTGTAGATCCGCCGGGTCGCCGGGTGCCCGCGCAGCTCCGGCAGGCTGTGCGCGATCGGCAGGTGGCCCATCGCGGCCTGCCCGCTCGGCCTGCCGGTGGCCGCGCCCATCTCCGACGGCGCGTAGAAGGTGCCGTCGAGCAGCACCACGTCCGCCTCCGCCACCAGCTCGTCGAACCCGGCCGGCCACGACGCCAGGCACGGCGCGTACAGCAGCACCCCGCCGGTGGCCGGGTCGCGGAACCGGTAGGCCACCACCCAGTGCTCCGCCGCCGGCGGCCCGGCGGCGTAGCGCGGTCGCTTGCCGCTCACCGGGAACGCGGTGACCTCCAGCCCGCCGGTCAGCGCGAACACCCGCCCGGCCGCCACGGGCCGCCACGACCACTCGCCGTAGGTGGCCAGCACGGCACGCGTGGGTTCGAGCGCGCGCAGCACGGCCGCGGGCCCGTGCACCCGCAGCCCCGGCGCGCCGCGCAGCACCGCCAGGCCCAGCGTGTGGTCGAGCTCGGCGTCGGTGAACAGCACGCCGCGCACGGGTGTGTCCCGCGGGCCGGGACCGGGCGCGAGCGCGGGGGTGGCGGCGAGCTGCGCGCCGATGTCCGGTGAGGCGTTGACCAGCCACCAGTCCACGCCGTTCCCGCTCACCGCCAGGGCGTCCTGCGTGCGCGCGGGCAGCTCGCCGGCCCGCACCGCCGTGCACGGCCCGCACGCGCAGTTCCACTGCGGCACACCGCCACCGGCGGCCGTGCCGAGCACCACGGCCCTCACCGCACGACCCCCCGGTGCTCGACCACCTCGGCCGGCGCGCCCGCGAGGATCAGGTCGACCACGCCCCGGTGCGGCGACAGCGTGCACACCGGGTCGGTCGCCGACGCGTCGCCGGTCAGCTGGAACGCCTGGCAGCGGCACCCGCCGAAGTCCAGCTCGCGGCGGGCGCACGACCGGCACGGGTCGCGCATCCAGTCGAAGCCGCGGAAGGCGGTGAACGCGGGCGAGGTGTGCCAGATGTCGGCCAGCGCCCGGTCCTTCACGTTCTCCACGCCGAGCCCGTCGATCACGCCCGCCGCCGGGCACGGCAGCACGTCGCCGTTGGGCGCCACGGTCAGCTGCCGCGCGCCCCACCCGTGCATGCACGGCTTCGGGTGCGCCTCGTGGTAGTCGGCGATCACGTACACGATCTCCATCGCCGACCGGGCCTGCGCGGCGGACACCACCTCGCCGGCCCGCGCCAGCTGCTCCTCCGTGGGCAGCAGCGCGGCCCGGTTGCGCAGCGCCCAGCCGTAGTACTGGGTGTTGGCCAGCTCCAACCGGTCCGCGCCCAGGCGCTCGGCCAGCGCGACGATCTCGCCGACGTGGTCGAGGTTGAGCCGGTGCAGCACCACGTTCACGGTCAGCGGCAGCCCGGCGCCCCGGACCGCCTCGGCGGCGCGGAGCTTGGCCTCGAACGCCCTCACCCCGGCGATCCGGTTCGAGCCGGCCTCGTCCGCGTCCTGCACGGACAGCTGCACGTGGTCCACGCCGCGCAGCCCGGCCAGCCGCTCGGGGGTCAGGCCGAGGCCGCTCGTCACCAGGTTCACGTAGCAGCCGAGCCCGGCCGCGTGGTCGACCAGCTCCGGCAAGTCCTTGCGCGCCAGCGGTTCGCCGCCGGACAGGTGGATCTGGAGCACGCCCAGCGCGCGCGCCTGGTCGAAGACGTCGCGCCACCGCGCGGTGTCCAGCTCGTCGTCGCGGCGGGCCAGGTCGACCGGGTTGGAGCAGTACCCGCAGCGCAGCGGGCACCGGTGGGTCAGCTCGGCGAGCAGGCCGAACGGCGCGTCCGCCTCACCCATCGACGTCCACCACCCGGCGCGCCACCAGCCGTGCGACGAGCTCGGCCACGTCGTCCGCCTCCACCCCGTCGAACTCCTCGGCCAGCCGGCGCGCGATGCCCTCGACGGACGTGCGCCCGTCGCACAGCCCGACCACCGCCGCCGCGGTCTCGTTGAGCACCAGCACGCCTTCCGGGAACAGCACCACGTGGCTGTCCCGGGTGTCGTCGTAGGCCGTCTTCACGCCCCGGCGCAGGCGCGGCACCGCGTCCAAACCCGTCATGGCAGGCTCCGTCATGAGTAGTAGTCCACGGCGTCCAGCACCGCTCGCAGCACGTCGCACTTGAACGCCAGCGCGGCGACCGCCGCCTCCTGCTGCTCGCGCGTGCGGCAGTTGCGCACCACGATGTCCACAGTGGACTTCCCGTCGTCGGCGATCACCTCGAGCCGGGCGGTGAAGTAGGCGAAGCCCTCCTCGGCGATCCACGGGTAGTGCTCGCGCATGTCCACCAGCCGGCGCGCCATCAGGCCGCGGGAGAACATCTCGGTCAGCCCGGACGCCACCGCCTCCACCCACGGCCTGGTGCGGGCGAACGTCACGTAGGCGTCCACCGCGAACCGCACGCCCGGCAGCACGTGCCGCTCGTCGAGCACCTCCTCGCGGGTCAGCCCGACGGCCTCGGCCAGGCGCAGCCAGTTCTCCACCCCGCCTTCTCCGGGTCGGTCCCCGCCGGGCCCGCCGCCGTCGTGCCAGACGATCCGCTCCCGCCACACCCGCCGGACCTCGACGTCCGGGCAGTTGGCCAGGATCGCCGCGTCCTTGCGCGGTATCGCCTGCTGGTAGTACCAGCGGTTGGCCGCCCACAGCTGCAGCTCGTGCTTGCCCAGCCGGCCCTCGTGCAGCCGGAGGTGGAAGGGGTGGCGGTCCCAGTAGCGGGGTGACAGGGCGCGCAGGCGCGCGGTGAACTCGGCCGGCGTCAACGTCGTGGCGCCGGACGTCTCGGGGGTGGGCACAGCGGTGGGGCACCTCTCGGGTACGCGGGCGCCGCGCCCCGCCGACGCGCGGCCGGCGGACCCGGCGGCGGGCGGGACGCGACGTGGCGGGCTCAGCTGCGAGCGGCGTAAGCGGTGACTTCCATGGGGGTGTCGACGTCCCGGAAATCGGGCTTGACCCAGGTGCGCTTCTCGGGCTCGGTGCTCATGCGCTCTACTCCTCGGATGCGTGGTGCTTCTCCGTGGGGCGGCGGTAACCCACCGTAGAGCTTGCGGCGGCTACCGCGCTAGTTCCAGTTCCGTGCGGCGGGCATGCGCCTCAACTGTTCCAGCACCACCGGATCCTGCAACTGCATCCACTGGATCACCTCTGTATAGGTGGCGCACACCGTTTCGGGCTTGACACACACCTCGCCGAGGAACCCCTCCACCGCGTTGCTGAACGCGCCGCCCGCCCACTCGTTGAAGTGGTTGCCGATCACGATCGGCGCGCGGTTGCCGTTGAGCGCGGCCTGGTGCACCGAGCGGTACGTGTCCAGCACGATCCGGGTGTAGTCGCCGGCCCGGTCCGGCTCGTCCTTGGCGCCGTTGAGCGCGAACCAGAGGTTGAAGTCCATCATCACGACCTGCTTGCCCAGCGCGGGCACGCGGACCTCCGGCATGGGGAACTCCCACAGGCCCTCGTGCACGAACGGCCACACCACGCCGAGGCTCACGTGGCTGGTGTCGTAGGCCAGGCCGTGGCCTCGCATGGCCGGGAACGCCTGGCCCCACTGCCCCTCCAGGCACGGCGTGCGCCCGCCGCGCACGGCCGCCGGGTCCAGCTTGAACCCCTGCTGCCGCGCCTTCTCCAGGATCGCGAAGAACTGGTCGAGCTCCCGGTTCCACTGCTCGGTGTTCCAGTTGCCGACGTTCGGCTCGTCGCCGACGCAGTAGTGGCCGTTGTAGTGCGTGCCGATCTCGTGCCCCGCGTCGATGGCCGCGTTGAGGTAGCCGATCCGCAGCTCGACGTCCGCGCGGGTGCCGCCGAACCCGATGGACGAGTAGCCCGCCTGGTGCCCCGGGCCGGTGTAGTTGTCGGCGTCGGCGTCCGGCAGCAGGTAGACACCCGACAGCAGGCCGGTGACGTGCGCGTTCACCTGCTTGGCGATCGGCATGACCCGGTCCCAGTGCGGCTTGGACGCGGCGCCGTCGAACGAGAACAGCACGAACTGCGGCGGTTTCTCGCCGGGCTGCATGCGCCGCATCCACGCGGGCGGCGAGGCCGAGGCGGGCACGGCGGGCGCGGTGGCGGCGCTGCTGCTGCTGGTCGTGCGCGGCGCCATCGGCAGCGGTGCGGCCAGGTCGCCCACGTCGTGCCCCGGTCTGGGCTCACGGGCTCCCAGGACGGCCAGCACCACCAGGGTGAGTGCCAGCGCGACGCCCGTGCTCAGCCAGCCCCATCGCTTCACACCCCCAAGACGACGGGAAGTAGCCGGAGGTTGCCTCGCGGTGACGCGACTACCACCCGTGACCGGGTCACGCCACCGGAGCGGCGGTCACGACCTGGTTCTCCTCGTAGCCGGTGTCGCCGCCGACCCACCGCCCGCCGCACGTCACCAGCACCAGCCGGTGCCCGCCGCGCGGGCCGAACAGCTCCACCGCCCGGGACGGCAGGGCCTCCTTGCGGACCGCCTCGACCCGGCTCACCCGGAACCGGAAGGTCCGGCCGGCCGTGTCGACCACGGTCACCTCCTGCCCGACCGCCATCCGCCACAGCTCGTCGAACGGCCCGGTCACGCCCTTCCAGTCCACGTGCCCGGCCAGCACGGTCGCGCCCTCGGCCGCGCCGAGGTCGACGCCCCACCACGTCGCCTCGCCGATGCCCTCCGGGATCGGCAGCGCGCCGGCCGCGGTGACCTCCTCGCGCACCAGCGTGGCCAGCCCGCCCTCGGGCAGCCGCACCGTCCCCGGCTGCTGCCGGGGCGGGTCGGCGGGCGGGGGAGCCGCGGTGGTCGTCGCGGCGCTCGTCGCGGGCGGTGGCGCCGCGGGCCGGTTCGCGCCGGCCGGCATGCCAGCCAGGTCCACACCGCGTCCCGAGCGCGCGCTGTCGCCCAACGGGTGCGGCACGACGGCGTCACCGGGGACGGGCCGGCCCGCGAGCACCACGTCCGGCGCCTGGGTGGAGACGAGCGCGGCGGAGGCGAGCAGAGCCGCCACCGCCGCGCCGGTCAGCAGTGCCTTCACGACCGCGAGGTCGCCCGTCGCCGGACCAGGAGACCGACCAGCGCCGCGCCGAGCAGCACCACGCCGCCGAACCCGACCAGCGCCCCGGCCGACACCTCGCTGGTGTACGCGGCCTTCGCGACCACGCCGGCGCCCTGGGACCCGGCGGGGATCGTGATCGGGACGACCGGCTTGTCCGGCTTGTTGGTCAGCGCCAGCGCCAGCGTCTGGCCCGCTTCGACGGTCCCGCACACCTTGGGCGGCGCGTTGGGGTCGAAGAACTCCTCGTAGCCCTTGGCCGGCGCGACCTCGATCAGGCAGACCTCCTGCGGCGTGCGCAGGTCGGGCACGGTCGCGGTGCCGTCGGCGGCGGTCTGGAGCACCAGCGGCGTGCCCTCGGGCCCGGTCAGCCCGGTGTCGTCCTGCCGCTTCGCGGGCGTCGAGCCGTCGGCCGAGGTCACCTTCAGCGCCACGCCCGCGATCGCCTTGCCGGTCTCGGCGTCGGTCTTGGCGACCTTCACCACGCCCGGCGGGGTCTTCGCGGTCGTCGACGCGTTCGCGGTCAGCTTCTTCTCGCCGCCCGTGGTGACGATCCGCTGCATGTTGTCGTCGGCCGGGATCTGCACCTTGGGCCGGTCGGCGGGGCTGTCCAGCTTCACCGTGAACGACGGGTTGGGCCCGGTCGGCACCACCTTCACCGCCAGCGACTCGCCGTCCGTGGACGTGGTCAGCTCACCGGTCGCGGCGCCGGACTCCAGCGTCGCGTCGGTCAGCTCCACGTTCAGCGGCGCGCCGGCCACCTGGCCGCCGTCGGTCTTGGTGATGTCCACCACCCACGTGTCGGGGGTGCCGATGACCTGCTCCTTCTCCGGAGCGCTCACCTTCGCCGCCCACGGGCCGCGGTTGGCCGCCGCCTCCGCCTCCAGCCGGCCCACCGCCTGCTGGGCCTGGCCGAAGCGCCCGAGCTGCTGGAAGTGGAAGTCGGCGTTGTAGGCGATGTGCCGGAAGTCGCTGTTCGGGTCGAGGGAGATGCCCCGGGCCGGGTCCTCGCGCGCCGTCCACGTGTGCAGCAGGTGCGCCAGCGCCGCCGACTCGTCAGCCGACTGGGTGTTCGAGTACCTCAACAGGAGGTACGAGATGCTGCCCGCCACGTCGTCGGGCAGCCGCGCGCCGCCCTTGGTGAGCAGCTCGTCGCCTTCCCGGTACTCGACGGAGCTGTCCGGGGCGAGCAGCGAGTACTGCACGCACCACACCTGCCGGCCGCGCCAGAGGTACGAGCCGAGCCAGTCCCCGCCCGCGGGCTTGCCGCGGTAACCCTGCGGGTCGGTCTCGTAGCCGATGCCCTCCTGCGCCTGCGCCCCGGCTGTCACGGGCGCCGCCAGCAGCGTCAGACCGGCCGCGAGCACCGCGCCGGCGAGTCGTCTCCAAGCCATGATGTCCTGAACCCCTCGGGCGCGCCGGTGGGCGTCGCCGGTCGGTGAGAGCTGCCGGCACTGAGCCTTACGGGTCCGAGATCACGTCGACAAGCCACCAGCGGGGTGGAACGCCGACTACGCTCCGCAGCGCGGGGTGTGGATTCGAGATCGACAGTCCGAGTAAAGTCGCTTTTACCCGACGGGAACCGATCGACTCGTGTGGTCGTTGAACCCCGTGACGGCGTCAGCACGCCACAGGAGGACGAGGTGCGTACCACCAGCAACCCCGCGTTCCGCAACCTGCCGACCAGCGGCGGTAGCGGTAACTACGCAGGCTTCGGCCAGCCCTACGAGGCGCAGCAGTACGGCGGCTACCAGGGCGCGCCGCCCACCACCGGCGAGCGGCCCATCACGATCGACGACGTGGTCACCAAGACCGCGACGACGCTCGGTGTGGCCATCCTCACCGGGTTCGTCTCGGCGTGGCTGGTGCTCTCCGGCCAGGTCGCGCCGTTCGCGCTCGCGGTGCCCGGCATGCTCATCGGGCTGGTCCTGGCCCTGATCATCATCTTCAAGCGCACGCCGAGCGGCCCGATGGTGCTGGCCTACTCGGCAGCGGAGGGCGTGTTCCTCGGCGCCATCACCGGCGTGTTCGAGTCGATCTTCCCGGGCATCGCCTGGCAGGCGATCCTGGGCACGTTCGGCGTGTTCGGCGCGATGCTCGTGGTCTACAAGACGGGCGCGATCCGCGTCACCCCGCGCCTGACCAAGTGGATCATCGGCGCGACCGTCGGCGCGGCCGTGCTCATGCTCGGCAACCTGGTCATGGGCATGTTCGGCGTGAACATGGGCCTGCGTGACGGCGGCACCCTGGCGATCGTCTTCAGCCTGGTGGTCATCGGCATCGCGGCGTTCAGCTTCCTGCTGGACTTCGAGGCGGCCAACGAGATGATCCGCGGCGCGCTGCCCGCCAAGTACGCCTGGCTCGCCGCGTTCGGCCTGATGACCACGCTGGTCTGGCTGTACCTGGAGATCCTGCGCCTGCTGTCGTACTTCCAGAACGACTAGTCGCACCCGCACCCGAAGGGCGCCCCCGGCCACCGCCGGGCGGCGCCCTTCGCGCTCTCCACCCCACCGCGTGAGTCCTACCTCCAGCACGCGCGAGTCCTACGTTCGGAACACGTGTGTCCTACGTTCGGAACACCCGAGTTGAACACTCGGACGCGCCCGGTCGGGCGTTCAGCCGCGCCAGGTGTGGTCGTCCTCCATCGCCGAACCGACCTCGACCAGGCACGGCACGCACAACGCCCCGCTCCGCGACCGCAGCACGTGCTCCGGCGGCACGGAGTGGGCGCACGCCGCCTCGAAGTACGCCTCCGAGGCCTGGTGCACGGTGAAGGCGTGGCACAGCCGGTCGTACCCGCTGTGCCACCACTCGTACGGCATCGTCACCCCGACCTCCCCTGCTCAAAGGTAGGACGAGGGGTAACAGTAATCGTGACGCGGTTCAGCTCAACCGTTCGAGGACCATCGCCATGCCCTGGCCGCCGCCGACGCACATGGTCTCCAGGCCGAACTGCTTGTCGTGGAACTGCAGCGAGTTGATCAGCGTCGTGGTGATCCGCGCGCCGGTCATCCCGAACGGGTGACCCACGGCGATCGCGCCGCCGTTGACGTTGAGCCGGTCCAGGTCGATGCCCAGGTCGCGGTAGGACGGGATGACCTGCGCCGCGAACGCCTCGTTGATCTCCACCAGGTCGATGTCCGAGATCGACATCCCGGCCAGCGCCAGCGCCCGCTTCGACGCCTCCACCGGCCCGAGCCCCATGATCTCCGGCGACAGCCCGGACACGCCGGTCGACACGATCCGCGCCAGCGGCGTGATGCCCAGCTCCTTCGCCTTCACGTCGCTCATGATCACGAGCGCCGCCGCGCCGTCGTTCAACGGGCAGCAGTTGCCCGCCGTCACGCGCCCGTCCGGCCGGAACACCGGCTTGAGCCCCGACACGCCCTCGATCGTCACGCCGGGTCGCGGGCCGTCGTCGGTGGACACGACCGTGCCGTCCGGCAGCGTCACCGGCGTGATCTCGCGCGCCCAGAAGCCGTTGGCGATGGCCTTCTCGGCGAGGTTCTGCGACCGCACGCCGAACTCGTCCATCTCCTGCCGCGTCACGCCCTTGGCCAGCGCGAGGTTCTCCGCGGTCTGGCCCATGGCGATGTAGATGTCGGGCACCTGCCCGTTCACCCGCGGGTCGACCCACTCCGACGCCCCGGACTCCGCCACGGCCGCCGTGCGGGCCCCGGCCTCGGCGAACACCGGGTTGTGCGTGCCGGGCCACGAGTCGGACGACCCGCGCGCGAAGCTCGACACGGTCTCCACGCCGGCGCTGATGAAGACGTCGCCCTCGCCGGCCTTGATCGCGTGCAGCGCCATCCGGGTCGTCTGCACGCTCGACGCGCAGTACCGGGTCACGGTGGTGCCCGGCACGTTGTCGTACCCGGCCAGCACCGACACCACGCGGCCCATGTTGAAGCCCTGCTCGCCGCCGGGCAGGCCGCAGCCGAGCATGAGGTCGTCGATGTCGTGGGGGTCGAGCTGCGGGACCTTCGCCAGCGCGGCCTTGAGGACCTGCACGGTCAGGTCGTCGCCACGCACGTCCTTGAGCGAGCCCTTGCCCGCGCGCCCGATGGGCGACCGGGCGGCGGAGACGATCACGGCCTCAGGCATTACGGAACTCCTTTGTTTCGCCGCAACGTGTGACGTGCAGCCTAGTTAACGCCCGTTCAGCGCGGCCACCACTCGTGACGAAGGACGCCGCACAACGGCGCCAGCAGGACCGACGTCGCCGCCTCGTACCCGGCCGCGCTCGGGTGGAACCGGTCCCGGCTGAAGTAGTCGGCGTGCCGCGCCCGGAACTCCGCCGCGAGCAGGTCGCCCAGCGCCACCGCCACGCCGCCCGCCCGTTCCACCTCGACCCGCTGCGCCCGCGCCAGCCGCCGCGACCACTCCCGCGCCACCGACCGCGCTGGCTCCGGGATCGGCCGCACCGTGCCCAGGTCGGGGCACGTGCCGACGACCACACCCACCCCCGCCGCGCGCAGCCGCCGCACCTGCGCGCCCAGCAACGCCGCCGACCCCGGGATGGACAGCCGCGTGGTCACGTCGTTCCCGCCGATGATCACCAGCGCCACGTCCGGCGGGTCGGCCACCACCCGGTCCACCTGCGCCGCCAGGTCGCGCGACGTGGACCCGGAGATCGCGTGCGTCTCCAGCCGCACGGGCGCGCCCACCTCGTCGGCCAACCCCGTCGCGAGCACCACGCCCGGCAGCTCGGCCGGGTCGTCCACCCCGAGCCCGGCCGCCATCGAGTCGCCCAGCACGGCGAACCGCACGGGCGTCCCGGCGCCGTCCCCGTAGACGCCGTCGGCGCGCAACGGCGGCGCCTCGGGCGCGCCGATCACCACCCGCGCCCGCCGCGACTGCTCGCTGACCAGCCCGTACGCCACCCCGGTCAACCCGCCCAACACCCCCGCGACCAGCGCGAGGAGCCGAAACCCCCGCATCGGACCCTCCACTCTCCCGATGCCCATCGTCCACCGGGCCGAACCCACCGCCACCCATATACGCTCAGCGAGTCATCTCAAGAAGTGGAAGGTCCGTCGTGGAGTACGTCGAGAGCGTCGTAGACCTGGTCGGCAACACGCCGCTGGTGAAGCTGAACGCGGTGGCCGAGGGCCGCCGGCCGCTCATCCTCGCCAAGGTCGAGTACCTCAACCCCGGCGGCAGCGTGAAGGACCGCATCGCGCTGCGCATGGTCGAGGCGGCCGAGCGCAGCGGCGAGCTCAAGCCCGGCGGCACGATCGTCGAGCCCACCTCGGGCAACACCGGCGTCGGCCTGGCGCTCGTGGCCCAGCGGAAGGGCTACAAGTGCGTCTTCGTCTGCCCGGACAAGGTCAGCGTGGACAAGCGCAACGTGCTCAAGGCCTACGGCGCCGAGGTCGTGGTGTGCCCGACGGCGGTCGCGCCGGAGCACCCCGACTCCTACTACAACGTCTCCGACCGCCTGGTCGCCGAGATCCCCGGCGCGTGGAAGCCCAACCAGTACGCCAACCCGGAGAACCCGGCCAGCCACTACCACGGCACCGGCCCGGAGGTGTGGCGGCAGACCGACGGCCGGATCACGCACTTCGTCGCGGGCGTCGGCACCGGCGGCACCATCTCGGGCACGGGCAGGTACCTCAAGGAGGTCTCCGAGGGCCGGGTGAAGGTCATCGGCGCGGACCCCGAGGGCTCGGTCTACTCCGGCGGCACCGGCCGGCCGTACCTGGTGGAGGGCGTCGGCGAGGACTTCTGGCCGGACGCCTACGACCGGACCGTGTGCGACGAGATCGTCGCGGTGAGCGACAGCGACTCGTTCGAGATCACCCGGCGGCTGGCCCGCGAGGAAGGGCTGCTCGTCGGCGGCTCGTGCGGCATGGCGGTCGCGGCGGCGCTGCGGGTCGCCGAGACCGCGGGCCCGGACGACGTGATCGTGGTGCTGCTGCCCGACGGCGGGCGCGGCTACCTGTCGAGCGTGTTCAACGACAAGTGGATGGCGCAGTACGGCTTCCTGTCGCCCGACACCTCCGGCGCGACGGTCGGCGACGTGCTGCGCCGCAAGGACGGCACGGTGCCCGACCTCGTGCACGGCCATCCGAACGAGACGGTCGCCGAGGCGGTCGCGATCATGCGCGAGTACGGCGTCTCCCAGATGCCGGTCGTCAACGCCGAGCCGCCGGTGATGGCCGCCGAGGTGGCGGGCGCGGTCAACGAGCGGGACCTGCTCGACGCGCTGTTCACCGGCAAGGCGCAGCTGACCGACCGGCTCGATCGGCACATGTCGTTGAAGCTGCCCACGATCGGCGCGGGCGAGTCGATCAGCTCGGCCATGGCGGCACTGTCCTCAGCGGACGGTGCGCTGGTGCTCGAGGACGGCAAGCCGGCCGGAGTCGTCACCCGGCAGGACATCCTGGGTTTCCTCGCCGGTCGCTGACCGGACGCCCGCCGGACGCCGATTCCCCGTCGGACCGCTGTCGACGTGTCCCGATCCTCATCGCGGATCGGGACAGGTTGACCGGTTGTGCGTGGCCGGGGGGATCGCATCCGCTAGCGTTGGCCACCGACTCATACACCTACGGCCCGTGCCAAGGGGGTTGGAAACTCCGATGAACGCTCCGCAGCCGCCAGGAAACCAGCAGTTCGGCGGTCACAACCAGCAGGAGCAGGGGCAGGGTGCCCAGCCCTCGAACGCCGACGCGACCCAGGTCGTGCCCGGCGGCGGCCAGCCCCCTGCTTTCCCGCCGCCGGAGGCGACCCAGGTCGTGCCCTCCGGACCGCAGCAGGTCCAGCCGAACCCGGAGGCGACCCAGGTCGTGCCGCCGGGCGCGACGCAGCAGCCCGGGTCCAACCCGTACGGTCAGCCGGCGCAGCAGCCCGGTTCCGGCGCGTTCCCGGCCCAGCCCGGTTCCGGCGGGTTCCCGGCGCAGCAGCCGCCCCAGTACGGCCAGCAGCCGCCGCAGCAGTACGGCCAGCAGCCGCCGTCGAACCCGTACGGTCAGCCGCAGCAGAACCCGTACGGCCAGCAGCCGCCGTCCAACCCGTACGGTCAGCCGCAGCAGAACCCGTACGGCCAGGCGCCCGCGTCGAACCCGTACGGCCAGCCGCAGCAGCAACAGCAGCAGGCGTGGGCCGCGCAGGCCGCGTACGCCGCGCAGCCCGCTTACGGCGCGCCCGCCGGCGGTTACGCGGAGTGGGGCAGCCGCGCGGTCGGCTTCCTCATCGACTACTTCGCGCCCGGCCTGATCGTCGGCGTCCTGGCCGGCATCGGCGCGGCCACCGGCGACCCGACGATCTACCTGATCCTCAGCGGCATCGGCTACCTGGGCCTGCTCGGTTTCATCATCTACAACTCCTGGTACCTGGCCGGCACCACCGGCCAGTCGATGGGCAAGAAGATCGCGAAGATCAAGCTCATCAAGGAGGAGACGGGGCAGCCGATCGGTTTCGGCAACGCCTTCGTGCGCCACCTGTGCCACTTCGTCGACTCGCTGCCCTGCTACGCGGGCTGGTTCGCGCCGCTGTGGGAAGCGAAGAAGCAGACGTGGGCCGACAAGATCATGGGCACCATCGTGGTCAACGCCCCCGAGGGCGCGGCTCCCGGCGGCTACCCCGGCGGCGGCTACGGCCAGCCGCAGGCCAACCCGTACGGCCAGGCGCCCGCGTCGAACCCGTACGGCCAGCCGCAGCAGCAGAACCCGTACGGCCAGCAGCCGCCGCAGCAGTGGTGACCTAGGTCGGACACCGGTTCACCCGATTCACCCGACCGCCCGTCGGCCTTCCGGTCGACGGGCGGTTGCTTTTTACCCCGCCGTACCCTAGGTGCATGACGGACACCGGCCCCTACGGTTTCGCGACCAGGGCTATCCACGCCGGGCAGGACCCCGACCCGACCACCGGCTCGGTCATCGTGCCGATCCACGCCACCTCGACCTACGCGCAGGACGGCGTCGGCGGTCTGCGCGGCGGGTTCGAGTACTCCCGCACCGGCAACCCGACCCGTGCCGCGCTGGAGGAGTGCCTGGCGGCGCTCGAAGGCGGACGGCACGCCCGCGCGTTCGCCTCCGGCATGGGCGCGACCGACACGGCCCTGCGCGCGATGTGTCGTCCCGGCGACCACGTCGTCATCCCGAACGACGCGTACGGCGGCACGTTCCGGCTGATCGACAAGGTGCTGTCGCACTGGGGCGTCGAGCACACGCCCGCGCCGCTGTCCGACGTCGACGCGGTGCGCGCGGCGATCCGGCCGAACACCAAGGTCGTGTGGATCGAGACGCCGACCAACCCGCTGCTCAACATCGCCGACATCGCGCTGCTCGCGCAGGTGGCGCACTCGGCGGGCGCGCTGCTCGTGGTCGACAACACGTTCGCCTCGCCGTACCTGCAGACCCCGCTGGAGCTGGGCGCGGACGTCGTGCTGCACTCGACGACCAAGTACGTCGGCGGGCACTCCGACGTCATCGGCGGGGCGTTGATCACGTCGGACGACGAGCTCGACGCGCAGTTCGGGTTCCTGCAGAACGGCGCGGGCGCCGTGCCGGGACCGTTCGACGCGTGGTTGACCCTGCGGGGCATCAAGACGCTCGAAGTGCGCATGGAGAAGCACTCGGACAACGCCGAGAAGATCGTCGAAGCCCTGGTCAGGCACCCGAAGGTGACGCACGTCTACTACCCGGGCCTGCCCGAGCACCCCGGCCACGAGATCGCGGCGAAACAGATGCGCCGGTTCGGCGGGATGATCTCGTTCAGCGTGGCGGGCGGCGAGGAGGCGGCGCTGCGCGTGTGCGCCCGCACCAAGCTGTTCACCCTGGCCGAGTCGCTGGGCGGCGTCGAGTCCCTGATCGAGCACCCGGGCCGGATGACCCACGCCAGCACCGCGGGCTCGCTGCTGGAGGTGCCCGCCGACCTGATCCGCCTGTCCGTGGGCATCGAATCGGCCGACGACCTGATCGCCGACCTCCTGGCTGCCCTGGACTGACCCGAGAGTCCAACGTCCAGAACGCGCGAGTCCTACGTTCACGTCACGCGTGTCCTACGTTCGGAACACCCGAGTTGAACACTCAGCACGGCCGAACCCCGCGTCCAGCCGCCTCGGGCGCGGGGTTCGTGCTGCGCTGAACGTTCAACTCGGGGTGTCTGAACGTAGGACTCACGCGTTCTGAACGTAGGACACGCGCGTTCTGGAGGTAGGACACGCGCGGTGTGGAGGTACGACTCTCGCGGTCAGCGGGGGCCGAAGCGGGCGGCGGAGCGTTCCTTGGCCTTGGCGGCCTCGATCTCGCGGTCACGGGGCGGGGCGTGCGTGACCAGCGACTCCAGCAGCACGCGGGTGGCCTCGGCCACCGCCTCGACGGCCGCGTCGAACGCCTCCTGGTTCGCCGCCGACGGGCGCGTGGCCCCGCTCACCTTCCGCACGTACTGGACGGCCGCCGCGTGGACCTCGTCCTCGGTGGCGGGCGGTTCGAAGTTGTGGAGCACCCTGATGTTGCGACACATGGGTCCACTATCGCCCAAACGCGCGCGGACGTCAGGGCTTGACGTCGTACCGGGCGTTCTCCACCCGCGGCACGGCGGGCAGCTCGTGCCCGTCGACGCACCCGCCGACGAACTCCACCACCCCGTCGCGCTCGACGAACCGGCCCGAGTCCGCGCACCCCGCGTGGGCCACGGTGAAGAAGGCCGCGCCGGTCAGCGCCACGGCCGTGGCCAGCGCGCCGACGAGCGGGAGCACCGCGGTGACCCGTGCCGCCAGCGCCATGCCACCCTCCAGGTGAATGCTGTGTGAGATATCCCCGCACCGAGAGTACCGGTCCCGGCGCGTGCGGTACGGCCTTCCTCACGGTTCCGACAGGAACCCGAAGCGGACGGGCCGGCCCGGGGGTGCCCGGACCGGCCCGTCGCCGGCACAACGCGGAGCTCCACCCGACGGTTCCCGCCGGGGAGGACGAGGTGGCTAGAGGTTGCCGCGACGCTCCTGCTCGCGCTCGATCGCCTCGAACAGGGCCTTGAAGTTGCCCTTGCCGAAGCCCAGCGACCCGTGCCGCTCGATCAGCTCGTAGAACACGGTCGGCCGGTCGCCGATCGGCTTGGTGAAGATCTGCAGCAGGTAGCCGTCCTCGTCGCGGTCGACCAGGATGCGGTGCTCCTTGAGCACCTCGATCGGCACCCGCACCTCGCCGATGCGCGCCCGCAGCTCCGGGTCGTCGTAGTAGGAGTCGGGCGTCTCCAGGAACTCCACGCCCGCCGCGCGCATCGCGGTCAACGTGGCCACGATGTCGTTGGTCGCGAGCGCGATGTGCTGCACGCCGGCGCCCTCGTAGAACTCCAGGTACTCGTCGATCTGCGACTTGCGCTTGGCCACGGCGGGCTCGTTGAGCGGGAACTTCACCCGGTGGTTGCCGTTGGAGACGACCTTGCTCATCAGCGCCGAGTAGTCGGTGGCGATGTCGTCGCCGATGAACTCCGCCATGTTCACGAAGCCCATCACCCGGTTGTAGAACTCGACCCAGTGGTCCATCCGGCCGAGCTCGACGTTGCCCACGCAGTGGTCGACCGCCTGGAACAACCGCTTCGGCGCGCCCGCCGGCCGCACGACCGTGCTCTCCCGCGCCTCGTACCCGGGCAGGTACGGACCGCGGTACTTCGACCGGTCGACCAGCGTGTGGCGGGTCTCGCCGTAGGTCGCGATGGCCGCGGTCCGGACGGTGCCGTGCTCGTCGGTGAGGTCGTGCGGCTCCACGAGGACGGTCGCGCCCTGCGCCCGCGCGTGCTCGACGCACCGGTCGACGTCGGCGACCTCCAGCGCGAGGTCCACCACGCCGTCACCGTGCTTGCGGTGGTGGTCGAGCAGCGGGCTGTCCGGCCGCACACCACCGTTGATCACGAACCGCGCCGAGCCGGACTTGAGCACGAAGGACTTGTGGTCCCGCTGCCCGGTCTCCGGTCCGGCGTAGGCGACGAGCTGCATCCCGAAGGCGACCTGGTAGAACCAAGCGGTCTGGGTCGCGTTGCCGACCACGAAGACCACGGCGTCCATCGAGCGGACGGGGAACGGGTCGCGCGTCCCGTCGTAGTCGACCAGGCCCACGAGTTGGCGGAGCTGGTCGTAGCTCACGTCGTCAAGCTGCTGCGTCATGCCTCACAGGATGTGCGTGCCTGGTCAGGGTGAGCAACAGTCATCGATTTCACTGGTCGTTCTGTACAGTGAAATATGCCTTCGGACGCGCAAGCTGAACACTCTGACCAGGCCGTGGACGCTCTGGACGCACGGCTGTTGCTGCTGCTCACCGACGAGCCGAGGCTGGGCGTGCTGGAGTGCTCACGGCGCCTCGGCGTGGCCCGCGGCACGGTGCAGGCCCGGCTGGACCGGCTGGTGGCGCGCGGCGTGCTGACGGGCTTCCCGCCCGCGCTCGACCTGGCCGCGATGGGCTACGGGCTGACGGCGTTCGCCGTGCTGGAGATCGCCCAGGGCCGGCGGCACGAGGTGTCGCAGGGGCTGGCCGCGATCAACGAGGTGTGCGAGGTGCACGCGACGACGGGGCCGGGTGACCTGTTCGCGCGGGTCGTGGCCCGGTCCAACGCCGACCTGCAACGGGTGATCGACTCGATCGTGGACGTGCCGGGCGTGCAGCGCCTGTCCACGTCGATCGCGTTGTCCACGCCGGTGCCGCCCCGCGTGCGGCCCCTGCTGGAACGGGTCACGTGACCCGACAGCAGAAGGGCGGCCACCCCGCGCGGTGGCCGCCCTCCCGGTGTCTGGGGGTCAGCCGGCGTACGGCACGGCCTTGATCAGCGTGACTTTCATCGTGCTGCCGTTGGGCAGCTCGTACTGGCGGGTCTCGCCCTCCTTCGCGCCGAGCAACGCCTTGCCCAGCGGCGACGACGGGGAGTAGACCTCGAGGGCGCCGTGCGCGCCCTCCTCACGGGTGGCGAGCAGGAACTCCTCCGTCTCGTCGTCCCCGTCGTAACGCACTGTGAGCACCATGCCGGGCGCCGCGACGCCCGTCACCGTGGGCGCCTCGCCGACCTTGGCGACCCTCAGCAGCTCCTGGAGCTGGCGGATGCGGGCCTCCTGCTTGCCCTGCTCCTCACGGGCCGCGTGGTACCCGCCGTTCTCGCGGAGGTCACCCTCCTCGCGACGCGCGTTGATCTCCGCAGCAATGACCGGGCGATTCTCGATCATCTCGTCCAGCTCCCCCTTGAGCCGGTCGTAGGCCTCCTGGGTCAGCCAGGTCACCTCAGTGTCGCTCACGGTCACCAACTCCTCGTCTTGCTCCGGCCCACGGCGTGGGCTGGCAGTTCCCGGGCGCACCAGCCCGGAACGGAAAAACACGGCCCGCGTCGGGGCCGTGCTGAAAGGCCAGAGTAACAGACACAGAACGTTCGGCGACGGCGTTTTGTTCCCGGATCCGCCACTAAACCCGCAGATCACCCGCTTGGCCGCTACCTCGTGGACAGGTACGCCGGAACCTGGTAGGAGCAGCCGAACACCTCACCGGTGACGGGTGGTTTGGACGTCCGCAGCACCGTCGTGGCGCGCACCGTGCCGGCTCCCGGCTCGACCAGGACCTCCCGCCGGCCGGCCTCGTCGCCGTCCCCGGAACGCGCGCGCACGATGCACACCACGGACTGCTCCGGGGTCTGCCTGACCACCTCGAACGTGATCTCGACCGTGCTGTCGTCCACCACGGTGAACGCCGTCTGCTTGGCCTCGACGGGCATCGTGCCGAGGTTGCGGTAGCCGACCCACGCGACGACCCCGCCCACCAGCACCGCGATCACGGGGAGTGACCACCGCGCCCACCTGGGCAGGGACCTGCGCGGTGTGCCGTACCGACCCTCCGGCAGTGCCACTGTCCAAAGCCTTCCCGCCCGTGGGGAACAATGTCCCTCGACCACCGCGTTGAGTGTCGCAGGGGCTGGACCAGACAGGTTCGGCAGGGGCGAGGAGGAGCACCACCGTCATGGTTGAGAAGCTGCGCCTGATGGCGGTGCACGCGCACCCCGACGACGAGTCCAGCAAGGGCGCCGCCACGATGGCCCGCTACGTGGCCGAGGGCCACGAGGTCATGGTCGTGACCTGCACGGGAGGTGAGGCGGGCAGCATCCTCAACCCCGCCATGGACCGCCCGGACGTGCTGGAGAACATCGCCGAGGTCCGTCGTGCCGAGATGGCCCGCGCCGCCGAGATCCTCGGCGTGCGGCACCGCTGGCTGGGTTTCGTCGACTCGGGCCTGCCCGAGGGCGACCCGCTGCCGCCGCTGCCCGAGGGCTGCTTCGCGCTGACCCCGCTGGAGGAGTCGACGCCGCCGCTGGTCCAGGTGATCCGCGAGTTCCGCCCGCACGTGATCGTCACCTACGACGAGAACGGCGGCTACCCGCACCCCGACCACATCCGCTGCCACGAGGTGTCGGTCGCCGCGTTCGACGCGGCCGGCGACCCGGAGCGCTACCCCGAGCTGGGCGAGCCGTGGCAGCCGCTGAAGATGTACTACTCGCACGGCTTCTCCCGCGCGAAGCTGACCGCGTTCCACGAGGCCCTGATCGCCGAGGGCCAGGAGTCCCCGTACGCCGAGTGGCTGGCGGGTTGGGACACCGACAAGCCGGACGTCATCGAGCGGGTCACCACCCGCGTCGAGTGCGCCGACTTCTTCCCGGTGCGCGACGAGGCCCTCAAGGCCCACGCCACGCAGATCGACCCGGAGAGCCGCTGGTTCGCCGTGCCGCTGGAGATGCAGCGCTCGGTGTGGCCGACCGAGGAGTACGAGTTGGCGCGGTCGCTGGTCGACAGCACCGTGCCCGAGGACGACCTGTTCGCGGGCGTCCGGGAGAGGGTGACCGCGTGAGTTCGTTCGACCCGGTCCCGTGGGAGCAGACCACGGCGATCGTCCTGGCCCAGCAGCCGTCCACGGACAAGGACCCGGGCGGCCAGCAGGAGGACTTCGGCAAGTCCTCCCCGCTGGGCCTGCTGGTGCTGGTGCTGTTCTTCATCGCCGTGGTCTTCCTGGTCAAGTCGATGAGCAAGCACCTGAAGAAGCTGCCCGCGTCGTTCGACGAGCCCGAGGCGGGAACCGGGGCCGAGACCGCGGCGGCCGGGGCCGGGGCCACCGAGGTCGAGCCGGGAGCCGGGCCAGGCCCGAAGCCCGGCTCGAAGCCGGAGGCCAAGGCCGGCAACGGCAGCGGCGGCGCGAAGAAGGACGGCTAGCCCGCCACCGGCCCGGCCTACTGCTCGTACCAGGTCCGCCGGGCCGGGACGGAGACCAGCTCCCGTTCCGGGTAGCGCAGCGCGGTGAGCCTGCCGCCGAACACGCAGCCCGTGTCCAGGCACAGGGTTCCGTTCACCCACTCCGGTTCCTCCACCGGCGTGTGTCCATAGAGGACCACGGCGGCGCCCCGGTAGTCGCGGGCCCACGGGTAGCGGACGGGGAAGCCGCGCGAGTCGTACTCGCCCGTGCCGACGCCCCACAGCGCCAGCGACCGCATCCGCGGCGACTCGGTGCCGTGGAAGCGCTCGGGCAGCCCGGCGTGGGCGATCACGAGCTTGCCGCCGTCCAGCACGTAGTGCGGCACCAGGGAGTCGCAGAACGCCAGCACCTCGGCGCGGAACTCCGCCGTCTCCCGGGCCAGCTGGTCCAGCGACTGCTCCAGGCCGTGGTTGACCTGGACTTTGTGCCCCTTCAGCGCGCGCACCAGCTTCTCCTCGTGGTTGCCGCGCACGGAGACGGCGTTGCCCGCCGCGACCATCGGCATCACGAGCCGCAGCACGCCCGGCGTGTCCGGGCCGCGGTCCACGAGGTCGCCCAGGAACGCCACCTTGCGTCCCTCCGGGTGCGCGCCCTCGGCGGAATAGCCCAGTTCGCGCAGCAGGTGGCGCAGTTCCACATGGCACCCGTGCACGTCGCCGACCACGTCGAACGGCCCGGTCTCGTGGCGCAGGTCGTGCGGTAACGGCTCACCGGAGGGCTCCATGACCCCAGTCTGATCGACGAGTCCGGCGGTTGTCCGGGAATTACTGTGGAGCCATGACGAACCGGCTCGCGTCCTCGACCAGCCCGTACCTCCTGCAGCACGCCGGGAACCCGGTGCACTGGCGCCCGTGGTCGCCGGAGGCGTTCGAGGAGGCGCGCGAGCGGGACGTGCCGGTGCTGCTCTCGGTCGGCTACGCGGCGTGCCACTGGTGCCACGTGATGGCGCACGAGTCGTTCGAGGACGAGGCCACCGCGGCGTACATGAACGAGCACTTCGTGAACGTGAAGGTGGACCGCGAGGAGCGGCCGGACGTGGACGCGGTCTACATGGCCGTCACGCAGGCGCTCAGCGGGCACGGCGGCTGGCCCATGACGTGCTTCCTCACGCCCGACGGCGAGCCGTTCTACGCGGGCACGTACTACCCGCCGTCGCCCAGGCCGGGCCTGCCGTCGTTCCGGCAGGTGCTGGAGGCCATCGACCACGCGTGGCGCGAGCAGGGCGACGAGGTGCGCGAGTCGGCGGCGGGGATCGTGGCGCAGCTGGCGTTCAAGCCGCTGCCCCGGTCCACAGTGGACGACGAGGTGCTGGCGGGCGCGGTGGTGTCGCTGCTCGGGCACTTCGACCGGGCCAACGCCGGTTTCGGCGGCGCGCCCAAGTTCCCGCCGTCGATGGTGCTGGAGTTCCTGCTGCGCCACCACGAGCGGACCGGGTCGGTGGAGGCGCTGTCGATGGCGCGGACGACGTGCGACGCGATGGCGGACGGCGGGCTGTACGACCAGCTGGCGGGCGGGTTCGCGCGCTACAGCGTGGACGCGGCGTGGGTCGTGCCGCACTTCGAGAAGATGTTGTACGACAACGCCCTGCTGCTGCGCGCGTACACGCACCTGGGCCGGCGCGACGACAACCCGCGGTACCGCCAGGTGGTCCGCGAGACGGCCGAGTTCCTGATCCGCGACCTCGGCACGGCGGAGGGCGGGTTCGCGGCGTCGCTGGACGCGGACACCGAGGGCGTCGAAGGCCTGACGTACGTGTGGACGCCCGCGCAGCTCGTGCAGGTGCTGGGGTTGGCGACCGGAGCGCGCGCCGCGGCGCTGTACGGCGTGACGGACGAGGGCACGTTCGAGCACGGCACGTCGACGTTGCGGATGCTCGGCACACCGGACGCCGAGATCGCGGCGAAGCTGCTGGCGGCACGTGACCGCAGGCCTCAGCCGGGACGTGACGACAAGGTCGTGACGGCGTGGAACGGCCTGGCCGTCGCGGCGCTGGCCGAGGCGGGCGCGGTGTTCGGCGAGCCGCGCTGGGTGGAGGCGGCCGTGCGGGCGGCGACGCTGGTGCTGGACGTCCACCTGGTCGACGGCCGGCTCCTGCGCACGTCCCGCAACGGCGCGGCGGGCACGGCGGCGGGCGTGCTGGAGGACTACGGCTGCTTCGCCGACGGCCTGCTCGCCCTGCACCAGGCGACCGGCGACGTCGAGTGGTTCACCGCGGCCTGCGGACTGCTGGACACCGCGGTGGCCCGGTTCGCGGGGGAGGAGCCCGGCGTCTACTACGACACGGCGGACGACGCCGAGGCGTTGGTGCAGCGGCCCTCGGACCCGTCGGACAACGCGACCCCGTCCGGGGCGTCGGCGCTCGCCTCGGCGCTCGTGACGGCGTCCGTGCTGGGCGGCCCGTCGACCTACCGCGACGCCGCCGAGGCCGCCCTCGGTCGCGCCGGCCTGCTGGCCGCCCGGGAGCCCCGGTTCGCCGGGCACTGGCTGAGCGTGGCCGAGGCGCTGGCGCTCGGGCCCGTGCAGGTCGCCGTCGTCGGTGACGGGCCCGAGCTGGTCGGCGCCGCGTGGCGCGGCGTGCACGGCGGCGGCGTGGTGGTGGCGGGCGCGCCGGACTCCGCGCCGTTGCTGGCCGACCGGCCGCTGGTGGACGGCGGCCCGGCGGCCTACGTGTGCCGCGGGTACGTGTGCGACCGGCCCGTGACCTCGGTGGCCGAGCTGGCCGAGGCCCTGGCTGTCCACCGGTAGCGAACCGACTACGACGTCCGGCGTTACCGGCGTAGCGTCTGCATCACCGTAATCATGTAATCAAGGTGGTGTGTGATGCGACGTGGATGGGGAGGCAAAGGCGGCGGGCCGCAGGCCGAGCAGCCGCCGGCGGACGACGCGGCCGGCTGGTTCGGCGGCAGGCTGCCCGACGGCTGGTTCACCGGCGCGCCGGCCGTGACGGTGGACCGGGAGGAGATCGTGGTCGTCGGCACGCTGCCCGCGTTGGAGGGCCCGTTCGCGGACGACGCCGAACGCGCGGCGGCCGAGTCGGGCCGGATCAGCCGGTTCCGGGAGCAGACCAGGGACGAGCGGATCGAGATCGCGCGGCAGGCCGAGCACCGCTACCGGCGCAAGGTCGCGTGGGGCGCCCGCCTCGGTGGCACGGAAGAGCTGTTCACCACGCTGTCGGCGCCGGTGATGACGCGGCTGCGGCAGCCGGAGCGGATGGTGCTCGACACGCTCGTCGCGGCCGGCGTGGCGCGGTCGCGGTCGGAGGCGCTGGCGTGGGCCGTGCGGCTGGTCGGCGAGCACGCGGACGCGTGGCTGACCGAGTTGCGCGACGCGATGACCCGGGTGGACGACCTGCGGGCGCAAGGCCCGGACCTGACGTGACACCACCCCGTCCTCGACCGGCGTCGAGGACGGGGTGGATCATGACGACGATCGGGTCCTACGGCCTGGAGACGGCCTGATCCTGGAAAACAGGGCACCCGGGACTAAAACCGCTGGTCAGGAGTAGATCGCGAACCAGATGGCGATGTAGTGGCACAGGGCTGCCAGGACGGTGGCCGCGTGGAAGAACTCGTGGTAGCCGAAGGTTTCCGGCCAGGGGTTGGGCCAGCGGGAGGCGTAGAAGATCGCGCCGGCGGTGTAGAGCAGGCCGCCCACCAGCAGCAGGACCAGGGCCGCCACGCCAACGTGGTGCAGCAGGTCGGGCAGGACGAAGACCGCCACCCAGCCCAGCGCGATGTAGATCGGCACCCCGAGCCACCGCGGGGCGTGCGGCCAGGCCAGTTTCAGCGTCACGCCGCCCAGGGCGCCGCCCCAGACGACGAGCAGCACGACGTTGCCCGTGCTCGGGGGCATGGCCAGCAGCGCGAACGGCGTGTAGGTGCCGGCGATGAAGACGAAGATCATCGAATGGTCGAGGCGCTTCATCCACGTCCGCGCCCGCACGCTGACCCAGTTCACCCGGTGGTACAGGGCGCTCACGCCGAACAGGCCGAGCACGGTCACCCCGTACACGGATGTGGCCAGCGCGGCCTTCGCCGACACGGTGGCCGCGGCCAGGGCGATCAGCGTCGCGCCCGTGCCCACGGACACCACGAACGACCAGAGGTGCAGCCACCCCCGCAGGCGCGGCCGCAGCGCGGGCTGTGGGGTCTGAGTCGACGTGGTCACGCCCCGAGGTTACGGGAGCGTAGGTGACCGGGTCAGCACACGACAGCGTGACCGCGCCCACCCGGCGTACGCTCTTCCAGCGTGGGTCTTCGCGAACAGGTCAAGAGCGTCCTGCTCAAGGGTTACGAGTTCCGCCTCAACCGATGGCTCGACGGCAAGCAACGACCACGTCACGTCGGCGTCGTGCTCGACGGGAACCGTCGGTGGGCCAAGGAGGCGGGCTTCACCGACGTCGCGCACGGACACCGGGCCGGCGCGCGCAAGATCCTGGAACTGCTGAGCTGGTGCCGCGAAGCCGAGGTCGAGGTCGTCACGCTGTGGATGCTGTCCACGGACAACCTGAACCGCCCCGCCGAGGAACTGGACCCGTTGCTCGGCATCATCGCCGACATCGTCGACGAGCTCGCCGAGCCCGGTAACCCGTGGCGCATCCGGCACGTCGGCGCGCTCGACATGCTGCCGACCGAGACCGCCGCCCGGCTGTCCGCGGCGGCACTGCGCACCAAGGGCCGCACCGGCCTGGAGGTCAACGTCGCGGTCGGTTACGGCGGCCGGCAGGAGATCGCCGACGCGGTCCGCAAGCTGCTGCAGAAGCACGCCGAGTCCGGCGGCACGATCGAGGAGCTCGCCGAGGTCCTCGACGTCGACCACATCGCCGAACACCTCTACACCTCCGGTCAGCCCGACCCCGACCTGCTGATCCGCACCTCGGGGGAGCAGCGGCTGTCCGGGTTCATGCTGTGGCAGTCCGCGCACTCCGAGTTCTGGTTCACCGAGGCCTACTGGCCCGAGTTCCGCCGCACCGACTTCCTGCGGGCCCTGCGCGACTACGCCATCCGCCACCGCCGCTTCGGCTCCTGACACCGGGTCCGCGGCCACCCCGGCCCGGGCGGCACGGCCCCGCCGCACGACCTGCGACACGCCCAAGGGCGGCGCGCCCGAACCGGGTGCGCCGCCCTTGGCGGATGTCAACGAGTCTTCAGTGAGCCCCGGGGGACTCAGCCGTTGTCGTCGTTGTCGTCGTTGTCCGTGTTGATGCAGGTGCTCTCGTCGTTGTTCGAGAGGATCGGGATCGCCAGGACGTTGAGCTCGACCTCGCAGACGTTGAGGTTGCTCAGCAGGTCGGAGTCCTGGGCGAAGTTGATCAGACCGAACTGGTCCGCGTAGTCGCCCTCCTCGCCCTCTTCGACGTCGACGTAGGAGTTCAGCTCGCCAACGGCGGTGTAGTAACCGTCGTGGTCGTCGTGGTGCGGGGTGGCGAACGCGGGAGAGCCCAGCATCATGAGTCCAGCCGCGGCGATGGCGACGGCGCCTGCCTTCTTGAACATGTGGAACACACTCCTCTAGTGGGGAATTGATGTGACGCCCAGAACCTCGCTCGATCATTCCGAGCATTCGGGGAGTCTGGCGGCTCAGGCGGTTTGCCCTCGCTCCGGTAACTTACTGGCTTGTGCTATGAATTGCACCAGGCCGACACCATCGTGTGAACGCGTCGTTTTCCGGTTTTGTTCTCGGGCGTGTATCCGGAGATTGCGCCACCTGCTGTGCCGCCCTTTTGCGGTATTGCTGCGACGCTTCGGTCACCCCGGCGGGGCCGCTCGGCCCCGCCGGGAGCACGGCCGATCAGTCGTCGTGGTCGTGACCGTGGCTGCCGTTGCCGTCGTTGTCGTCGTTGTCGGTGTTGAGGCAGGTGCTCTCGTCGTTGTTCGAGAGGACCGGGATGGTGAGGATGTTCACCTCGACCTCGCACAGGTTGATGCCGCTCGCGACATCCGAGTCCTGCGCGAAGTTGAGGAGGCCGAACTGGTCGACGTAGTTCCCCTCCTCGCCACCTTCCGTCACGTGCCAGTTGGTGTGGCCGTGGTCGTGACCGTGCTCGTGGGGGTCGCCCGCCACGGCGAATGCCGGCGCGCCGACCATCATCAGTCCGGCCACGATCGCGGCGACGGTGCTTGCCTGCTTCAGCACTATCAACACTCCTCTTTGTGGTAACCCGGTCGATCCAGCGCTGCTCGGAAGCCCGGTTGTGGGGGTTCGTCTTGTCTGCCCGGCAAACTACCGAACCGGAAGCCCCGGATGGATCTCCATGACACCATTGTGTGATCCGCCGAACGTGGGCGTCCCCCATTGCGGTGTCTTTTCGGGTCATAATTCGTGACGGCGGTTCGGCTGTGGTAAACCGGCCGGTCATCTCGTATGGTCTTCAGTCCGTGGACGGCGACCGGATCGTGCGTGAGTACCTGCTGCTGGGGCTGCGGCTCGACCGGCTGTCGCCGGGGCTGGTCGACTCGTTCACCGGCGACCGGGCGCTGCGCCGCGCCGTGGACGTCGAGCCGAGGCCGCACCCCGCGGCGCTGGCCGAGCGGGCCGCGCTGCTGCGCCGCGAGCTGCCCGGCGTCGACCTGGAGCCGGACCGCAAGCGCTTCCTGGCCGCCCAGCTGGTGGCCGCCGAGACGATCGCCCGCAAGCTCGCCGGCGTGCGCGTCGGCTTCGTCGAGGAGGTGCGCGCGTACTTCCAGGTCGACATCCGCCCGGGCCACACCGACACCTACCGGCGCGCGCACGTCGCCTTGGACGAGCTGCTGCCCGGCCACGGCACGCTGGCCGAACGGCTCGCCGGCCACCGGGCGCTGGACGAGGTGCCGCCGCGCCGCCTGAAGGACGCGGTGCACGCGCTGTCCAGCGCGCTGCGCGACCGCGTGCGGCAACGGTTCGAGCTGCCCGCGAAGGAGCTGGTGGAGTACGAGGTCGTCACCGACAAGCCGTGGAGCGGCTTCAACTACTACCTGGGCGGTTTCCGCTCGCGCGTGGCGATCAACGCCGACCTGGGCCACCGGATGTCGAACCTGCCGCACCTGGTCGCGCACGAGTCCTACCCCGGCCACCACACCGAGCACTGCCGCAAGGAGGTGGGCCTGGTCGGCAAGCGCGGGCACGCCGAGCAGGCGCTGTTCCTGATCAACACGCCGCAGTGCCTGATGGCCGAGGGCATGGCCGAGCTCGGGCTGCACGCCGTGGTCGGCGCCGGCTGGGGCCGCTGGACCGAGGAGATCATGGCCGACCTGGGCCTGCGGATGGACGGCGAGTCGGCCGAGCGGGTGGAGGGCGCCCTCTCCGGGTTGCTCACCGTGCGTCAGGACGCCGCCCTGATGCTCCACGACCGGCGCGCCCACCCGGATGACGTGGTCGACTTCCTGTGCCGCTGGCTGCTGGTCCCCGAACGCCGCGCCCGCCACATGCTGCGGTTCCTCGGTGACCCTCTGTGGCGGGCGTACACGTCGACGTACGTGGAAGGGGTCCGGTTGGTCCGGGCGTGGCTCGACCTCCGGGCCGGCGCGGACACCTTGGGTGAGCGCTACCTGAGACTCCTCGACGAACCGCTGGTGCCGGCGGCGCTGGCCGACGAGGTCGCGGCGGGCGTGCCCTGGCTGTCCGGCGACCCTGGGTGACGGACCGCGGCACGGCCGGCCGCACGTGCTCTGAGCTGCGTGGACGACGTCGGGTTGCGCCGATGTGACGGTCGGGCGTCGGCCGCGCGCAGCCCGACCGGCCGTCTTTCGCCAGTTTTGCGGGGAGGTGACGAATTGACGAATCACCTGTGTGGCTGCCTGCATAAGAGGGACCCGCAGAGGTAACTTCCGGTTGGCGGGACGCGTCCACTGCGGACCGCGCAGGGAGGCCCTGATCGTGGCTGTCGTCGTGTCGCCGGTTCCGCCGGCGCTGATGAGCGCGAGGGGGCCGGCACCCGGCCCTCGTGGTCGGTGCGCCTGAGCTAGACGGCGTGCCGGTCGATCGGGGTGGTGCCTGGCCCAGCGAGGAGCGGACGCGGGTGCCGCGTTCGTGAGGGAGTTGCCGTGAACGCACGACGACCCGCGAGCCGTTCCTCAGGCTCATCGCGCAGCACTTCCCGGCGCCGTGGCGCGCCGACGACCAACACGTACGTGGTGGACACGTCCGTGCTGCTCTCCGATCCCCTGGCCACCACGCGGTTCGCCGAGCACGAGGTCGTGCTGCCGCTCGTGGTGATCAGCGAGCTGGAGGGCAAGCGGCACCACCCGGAACTGGGCTGGTTCGCGAGGGAGGCGCTGCGCCTGCTCGACGACCTGCGACTGCGGCACGGCCGGCTGGACCACCCGGTCCCGATCGGCGAGGACGGCGGCACGCTGCGCGTCGAGCTCAACCACTCCGACCCGGAGGTGCTGCCCGCGGGTTTCCGCACGGACTCCAACGACGCCCGCATACTGGCCTGCGCGCTCAACCTCGCGGCCGAGGGCAACGCCGTCACGCTGGTCACCAAGGACATGCCGCTGCGGGTCAAGGCGGGCGCGGTCGGCCTGGCCGCCGAGGAGTACCGGGCGCACGACGTCACGCTGTCCGGCTACTCCGGGATGTCCGACCTGGACGTCGACCAGGCCGTGGTGGACGCGCTCTACCGCGACAGCGTGATCGACCCGGCGCTGCACGACCTCGCGCACGTGGCCGAGCTGCCCTGCCACAGCGGGCTGCGGCTGCTCGCGGGCACGTCGAGCGCGTTGGGCCGGGTCACGCCGGACAAGCGGCTGCGGCTGGTGCGCGGCGACCGGGAGGCGTTCGGGCTGCACGGTCGGTCGGCCGAGCAGCGCGTGGCGCTGGACCTGCTGCTGGACACCGAGGTCGGCATCGTCTCGCTGGGCGGACGGGCCGGCACCGGGAAGTCGGCGCTCGCGCTGTGCGCGGGGTTGGAGGCGGTGATGGAACGCCGCCAGCACCGCAAGGTCGTGGTGTTCCGCCCGCTGTACGCGGTGGGCGGGCAGGAGCTGGGGTACCTGCCCGGCTCCGAGAGCGAGAAGATGCAGCCGTGGGCGCAGGCGGTGTTCGACACCCTCGGCGCCCTGGTCAGCCAGGACGTCGTCGAGGAGATCATGGACCGCGGCATGCTGGAGGTCATGCCGCTGACCCACATCCGCGGCCGGTCGCTGCACGACTCGTTCGTGATCGTGGACGAGGCGCAGTCGCTGGAGCGCAACGTGCTGCTGACCGTGCTGTCACGGCTGGGGGCCAACTCCCGGGTGGTGCTCACGCACGACGTGGCGCAGCGTGACAACCTGCGCGTCGGGCGGCACGACGGCGTGGCGGCCGTCATCGAGAAGCTGAAGGGCCACCCGCTGTTCGCGCACGTCACGTTGACCCGGTCGGAGCGCTCGCCGATCGCCGCGCTGGTCACCGAGATGCTGGAGGACTACGCCTCCTGACGGTCCGACGCCGAGGCCGCCCCGGTCACCGCGACCGGGGCGGCCTCCAGCTCATGGTCGACGACCTTCGCGAGCCACGCCAGGACGGCGGCGAAGACCAGCACCAGCAGGGCGTTGCGCAGGGCGGCGCCGAAGCCGAGCTCGGTGGCGTCCAGGAACGGGTAGGGGTACCAGCCGGTGACGGCGCCGTGGACGAACGTGTAGGCGATCCACAGGACGGGCCAGACGAGCAACGCCCTGGCGACGG
The DNA here is from genome assembly GCF_016695385.1 of Saccharothrix sp. 6-C. Classification (NCBI taxonomy): domain Bacteria; kingdom Bacillati; phylum Actinomycetota; class Actinomycetes; order Pseudonocardiales; family Pseudonocardiaceae; genus Saccharothrix; species Saccharothrix sp. 6-C. Next base: position 193,269 of record NZ_CP064192.1, read on the forward strand.
TGGCCCTGTCCACGCGCGGGCGGGGGCCGAACAGCAGCCAGCCGAGCACCGCCAGCACCGGCGACAGCCGGTGGAAGCCCAGGTTCACCCACCAGGCGACGCCGACGGGGTGCACCAGCGGCGCGAGCACGAGGGCGAAGACGACGCCGGTGATCGCGATGCCCAGCAGCGCGTCCAGGCGGGCCACCCGCCAGCCGCGACCGTCCCGGGCCGGGTCGACCGCCAGGGTGATCGCCACGACGAGCACGAACAGGTTGCTCTGGATGGTGAAGTAGCTGAACAGGCGGATGAGCCGCACACCGAGCGCCACCTGGGTCGCGGGGTCGCCGGAGTTGACGTCCGCCCCACCGGTGAACAGCAACACCAGTTGGGTGATCAGGGACGCGGCGATCACCGCCGCCAGCGCGCCGTGCCACACCCGTGACCCGGTGCGCCGGCGGCTGGGGCGTGGTGCGGGGCTCATCGTCCGATCATCGGGTCGGCCGAGCGGTCCCGCCGGGCGAACCCGCCCGGGCCTCCCACCAGGACCTCGCCGACGTCCGGCACGGCCCTGGTGGTCAGCTCGTCGACCCGATCAGGTGAAGCGGGGCGGGTGTGCTCACCAGCCCGAGGGGAGCGGGCGGCCTTCGGCGAACCCGGCCGCGCTCTGCACGCCGAGGGTCGCCCTGGCGTGGAACTCCTCCAGGGTCTGGGCGCCGGCGTAGGTGCAGGAGCTGCGCACGCCCGCCGTGATGGCGTCCAGCAGGTCCTCCACGCCGGGGCTGTTCGGGTCCAGGCGCATGCGCGAGGTGGAGATGCCCTCCTCGAACAGGCCCTTCCTGGCGCGGTCGAACGCGTTGTCGGTGCGGGTGCGGGCGGACACGGCGCGCTTGGACGCCATGCCGAACGACTCCTTGTAGAGGCGGCCCTGCTCGTCGCGCTGCAGGTCGCCGGGCGACTCGTAGGTGCCCGCGAACCAGGAGCCGATCATGACGCTGGACGCGCCGGCGGCGAGGGCGAGGGCGACGTCGCGCGGGTGGCGGACGCCGCCGTCGGCCCAGACGTGCCTGCCGAGCCTGCGGGCCTCGGCGGCGCACTCGGCCACGGCGGAGAACTGCGGGCGGCCGACGCCGGTCATCATCCGGGTGGTGCACATCGCGCCCGGGCCGACACCGACCTTGATGATGTCCGCGCCCGCTTCCACCAGGTCGCGGACGCCTTCGGCGGTGACCACGTTGCCGGCCACGACCGGGACGGCCGGGCGCGCCTCGCGGACGGCCTTGAGGGCGGCGAGCATCTTCTCCTGGTGGCCGTGGGCGGTGTCGACGACGAGGGTGTCGACACCGGCTTGGAGGAGCTGCTCGGCCTTCGCGGTGACGTCGCCGTTCACCCCGATGGCGGCGGCGACGCGAAGCCTGTCCGCGTCGTCGAGGGCGGGTTGGTAGACGTCGGCGCGCAGGGCGCCCAGGCTGGTCATCACGCCGCGGAGGCGGCCGTCGGCGTCGACCCCGAGCGCGATCCGCTGGGTGCCGCCGTGCAGCCGGTCGAAAACTTCACGCGGAGGGGTGTCCAACGGAAGGGTGACGATGCGCTCGTCGGCCACGTCGTGCAACCGGGTGAAGCGGTCGACGCCCGCGCACGCCGCCTCGTCCACGACCCCCGTGGGCCGGCCGTCGTCGTCGATCACGACCACCGCCCCGTGCGCGCGCTTGTGCAGGAGGTTGACCGCGTCGGCGACCGAGTCGCCGGGGTGCAACGTCAGCGGGGTGTCCCACACGGTGTGCCGTGCCTTGACCCACTGGACGATCTCCGCGACCGCTTCCGGCGCCACGTCCTGCGGGAGGACCACCAGCCCGCCGCGTCGCGCCACGGTTTCCGCCATCCGCCGTCCCGCCACCGCGGTCATGTTCGCGACCACGATCGGGATCGTCGCCCCCGTTCCGTCGGAGGTCGACAGGTCGACACCGAACCTCGAGTCCACGGCCGATCGGCCGGGCACGAGGAAGATGTCGTCGTAGGTCAGGTCGTAGCTGGGCCGATGCCCTTCGATGAACCGCACGAGAACTTGACGATACTCGCGTCGGGGCCACTTCGCCCTGGTTGTCCGTACCAGCGGAGCCTCCGGTACGGGGTCTGCGGTTGTAGCTTCCTCCAAGCCCGCACTCCTGCGGCCCGGCCGGTCACGCCGCCTGGTGTCGGTGGCCGATCCCCGCCAAGGCGACGCCAGTGGCCCGGGCGGCGGCGGGTGGCCGAGTGGATGGGTGGCGGTGGTTGCGGCGTGGGCCGGGTTGGTTGGTTTCCTCCTCGTTTCAACCGAGGGGCGGTAACAGTGTTTCCGTACATTGTGGGGCCATGATCACCCGATCGTGTCTGGTGGGGTGGCTGCACGCTGGGGCAGCAGGGAGCGGACGGCGTCGATCGTGTCGGCCTCGCCCGCGTCCTTGTCCGGTCGGTAGCGGAGCACGCGGGCGAAGCGCAGGGCCACGCCGCCCGGGTACCGGGGACTGACCTGGACCCCGTCCAGCTCGATCTCGATCACCATCTCCGGCCTCACCACCACCGCCCAGTCGGTCTTCTCCGTCGCGATCGCCATCAACTCACGCGTCTGCCACGCCAGCAACTCGTCCGTCAGCCCCTTGAACGTCTTGCCGACCATGATCGGCGCGCCGCCGTCGGGATCACGCGCGCCCAGGTGCAGGTTCGACAGCAGCCCCCGCCGCCGGCCGCTGCCCCACTCCACCCCGAGCACCACCAGGTCGAGCGTGTGCACGGGCTTCACCTTCTGCCACGCCCGCCCGCGCCGGCCCGCCGCGTAGACCGACTCGAGCGACTTCACCATCACGCCCTCGTGCCCACCGGCCAGCGCCTCGTCCAGCACCCGCGTCGCCTCCTCCTCCGAGGAGGGCGACACCACCCCCGGGATCACGTGCGGCCCCGCCACCCGCCGCAGCGCGTCCAGCCGCGCCGACAGCGGCTCGTCCAGCAGGTCCACGCCGTCCAGGTGCAGGCAGTCGAAGAAGAACGGGCTCAGCAGCAGCTCCCGGACGTCCTGCGCCCCGAACCGGCTCATCGTCTCCTGGAACGGCCGGGGTTTGCCGTCGTCGGTCAGGGCCAAGGTCTCGCCGTCGAGCACCACCGACGTGCACGGCAAGGCCCGCACCAGCTCCACCAGCTCCGGCACGGTGGCGGTGATCTCGCGCAACGTCCGCGTGAAGACCCGCACCTCCTCACCCGACCGGTGCACCTGGATCCGCGCGCCGTCCAGCTTGTGCTCCACCACGCACGACCCCAGCTCCGCCAGCGCCGAGGACAGCGACTCGGCCGGTGACGCCAGCATCGGCCGCACCGGCCGCCCCACCTCCAGCCGGAACGCGGCCAGCGCCGCCGACGCGCCCTCGCCGCTCATCGCCGCCACCGCGGTCCCCGGCAGCGACCCCGACAGCATGAACGCCCGCCGCACCACCTCGCCGGGCACGTCGGCGGCCCGCGCGATCGCGTCCACCATCACCCCTTCGAGTGCGCCTTGGCGCAGCTCACCGGTCAGCAGCCGGCGCAGGAAGTCCTGCTCGGCGGCGGTGGCCCTGCCGAACAGCGAGGTCAGCGCCTCCGCCCGGCGGGCGGCCGAACCCCTGCCGCCGATCGACGCGAACGACCCCAGCGCCTCGTCCACGTCGGACACCGTCAGCGAGGGCTCCGCGGCGGGCGGGACGTCCAGGTCGAACACGGTGCGCCAGCCCGCGCCGACCCGGCCCTGGCTGGGCACGCCGACCAGGAACGACACCACCGCGGGCGTGCTCATCCGGCGCACCAGCCCGGCCAGGGCGGCGACCTTGGCCAGGCGGGAGCGCGTCGCGGCCACCGCGGCGGACGTCTCGACGACTTCGGTGAACAACACGCGACCATGGTGCACCCGACCACCGACAAGAACCGGCTCAGCCGACACCGGGTCACCCCGCGGCGCGCAACTCCCCGACGGCCTCGCGCAGCCGGTCCGGCGTCAACGCCGCGTACCCGAGCACCAGCCCGGGGAACGTCGGCGTGCGCGCGTACCGGGCCAGCGCCGGCGCGTTCACCCCGCGCCGCGCCAGCCGCTCCTGCACCGCCACGTCGTCCGTCCCGGCGGGCAGCCGCACGACCAGGTGCAGCCCGGCGGCCACCCCGATCGGCTCCCACTCCGGCAGCTCGGCCCGCAGCGCCCCGAGCAGCGCGTCCCGCCGCGCCCGGTACAGCTGACGCGTGCGCCGCAGGTGCCGGTCGTACCCGCCGCCGCCGAGCAGCCGGGCGAACGCCGCCTGGTGCAACGTCCCCGTGCCGAGGTCGTCCAACCGCTTGCGGTCCACCACGACGTCGCGCAACGCGGGCGGCAGCACCAGCCACCCCAGCCGCAACGCGGGCGCGAGCACCTTGCTCGCACTGCCCTGGTACACCACCCGCGTCGGGTCGAGCGCCTGCATCGCGCCCAGCGCCGGCCGGTCGTAGCGGTGCTCGGCGTCGTAGTCGTCCTCCACCACCACCCCGTCGCACGCGCGCGCCCACTCCAACAGCGCGCGCCGACGTTCCGGGTGCAGCACGACGCCCAACGGGAACTGGTGCGCCGCGGTGACGAACACCGCCCGGCAGTCCGTCGCGGCCAGCTCGTCGACGCGCAGCCCGTCCGCGTCGACGGGGACCGGCCGGATCGCGAGGCCGTGCGACGCCAGCATCTCCGACGCGCCGAAGTGGCTCGGCTCCTCGACCGCCACGCTGCGGTGCCCGGCCGCGTGCAGCACCCGGCCCAGCAACGAGATCCCCTCCGCCGCGCCGTTCGTCACGACCACTTCGGACAGTCGCGCCGCCACCGCGCGCACCCGGCCCAGGTAGTCCGCCAGCTCGCGCCGCAGCGGCGCGAACCCGGCCGGGTCGGGGTAGCCGAGGTCGTCGGTGGACAGGTCGGCCAGCGCCGACTTCTGCGCCTGCGACCACTCGTCACGCGGGAACGCGCTCAACGCGGGCACGCCCGGCTTCAGGTCGTACCGGAACTTCGGCGCGGGCTCGGCCTCGGCGGCGGCGGCCGGCCAGGTGAAGGTGGTCGACACGGTGGTGCCGGAGCCGTGCCGCGCGGTCAGGTAGCCCTCGCCGACGAGCTGCGCGTACGCGGACGTGACCGTGCCGCGGGCGACGCCGAGCTGGGCGGCCAGGTCGCGGCTCGACGGCAGGCGGGTGCCCGGCGCGAGCCGCCCGTCCCGCACCGCGCGGCGCAGCTCGGCCTCCACCGCGCGCCTGCCGCTCTTCGGCGCGAGGAGCAGTTCACGATAAGTGGTCCAGTTGGCAGGCATCGAAGTGGAGCTTAATCCTGGACCACTGGTGGCGGAGAGTCCTGACCATGAGAAACGGCAGAACCGCGATCGCGGCGGGTGCGTTGTCGTCGGTGATCGTGGGCGCGTCCGTGCCCGTGACGGGCATGCTCCAGGCGTATCCGCTGCTCACGGGGCAGGCGATGCGGTACGCGCTGGGCGGGGTGGTGCTGCTCGCGTGGATCCGGGCGCGGGGAGGGCGGCTGCCCCTGCCGGCGCGGCGGGACTGGCCGGCGCTGGTCGGGCTGGTGGCGACCGGGATGCTCGGGTTCAACGCGTGCGTGCTGTACGCGCAGCGGTACGCCGAGCCGGGGTTCGTCGCGGCGGTGCTCGGGGCGAGCCCGCTGGTGCTGGCGCTGGTGGCGCCGCTGCTGGCGGGGCGCAGACCGGCCGGTGCGGCGGTGGCCGGCGCGGTGGCCGTGGTCGGCGGGGTGGTGGTGCTGTCGGGCGGCGGGTCGTGGCACGGGCCGGGACTGCTGCTGGCGTTGCTGACGATGGCGGGCGAGGCGTCGTTCACGCTGTTCGCGGTGGGGGTGGTGCGGCGGCTGGGCGGGTTGGCGGTGGCGACGTGGTGCTGCCTGGTCGCGGCCGCGGCCGGTGGGGTGGCGGGGACGTTCGTCGGCGGGTGGCAGGCGCCGACGGCGCGCGAGGGCGTGGCGCTGGTGGTGCTGGGGGTCGTGCTGACGGCGGTGGCGTTCGGGCTCTGGTACTTCGCGGTGGCGCGGTTGGGCGCGGACCGGGCCGGGGTGCTGATCGGGTTGATGCCGGTGGCCGGGCTGGTGGCGTCGGTGGCGCTGGGCGCGCAGGCGTTGACCGCGGTGGCGTCGGCCGGGGCGGTCGCGGTGGCGGTGGGGTGCGTGATCGGGCTGCGGGGGCGGGCGGCCGACGTCGACCGCCCGCCCCTGGCCGAGCCGAAGGTCCAGGTCGCGCGTTCCGAGCGTTGAACTCGGGTGTTCCGGACGTAGGACACGCGTGTTCCGGACGTAGGACACGCGCGTTCCGGACGTAGGACACGCGCGGGCTGGAGGTCGGGCTCCCGGGGTCAGTGGGGGTTGGCCATGCGCAGGACGTCCAGGGCGCGGTCCAGGTCGGACTCGGAGAGCTTCGACGGGACGTGACCGCGTTCCAGGACGACCTCGCGGATGGTCTTGCGCTCGCGCAGGGACTGCTTGGCGATGGAAGCGGCCTCCTCGTAGCCCAGGTAGCGGTTGAGGGGGGTCACGATGGACGGCGACGACTCGGCGTACTCGCGCATCCGGTCGATCTGCGGTTCGGCGCCGGTCAGGACCTTGTCGGCGAGCAGCCGGGCCACGGCCGCCAGCAGGCGGGACGACTCCAGGACGTTGCGGGCGATCACGGGCAGCATCACGTTCAGCTGGAAGTTGCCCTGCGACCCGGCGAACGCCACCGCCGCGTCGTTGCCGATGACCTGCGCGACCACCATCATCGTGGCCTCGGAGATCACCGGGTTCACCTTGCCCGGCATGATCGACGAACCCGGCTGGAGGTCCGGCAGCGCCAGCTCGCCCAAGCCGGTGCGCGGTCCCGAACCCAGCCACCGCAGGTCGTTCGCGATCTTGTAGAGCCCCACGGCGGTGGCCCGCAGCTGCCCGGAGATCTCCACCACGCCGTCCTGCGTGGCCTGCGCCTCGAAGTGGTCGCGGGCCTCGGTCAGCGGCAGGCCGGTGACCGAGGCCAGCTCGGCGGCGACGGCCGCGCCGAACCCGGCGGGCGCGTTCAGGCCGCTGCCCACCGCCGTGCCGCCGATCGGCAGCTCGGCCAACCGGGGCAGCGACGAGGTGAGGCGCTCGACGCCGTAGCGGACCTGGGTCGCCCAGGCGCCCGCCTCCTGGCCCAGGGTGATCGGCACGGCGTCCATCAGGTGCGTCCGGCCCGACTTCACCAACGACGTCCAGTCGGCGGCACGGGCGTCCAGCACCGAGAGCAGGTGCTCCAGGGCCGGCACGACGTCCCGCGCCACCGCCTCCGTCGCCGCGACCCGCAGCGTGGTCGGGAACGTGTCGTTGGACGACTGCGAGGCGTTGACGTGGTCGTTCGGGTGCACGTCACGGCCCAGCGCGCGGGTCGCGAGGGTGGCGATCACCTCGTTGGCGTTCATGTTCGACGACGTGCCGGAGCCGGTCTGGAACACGTCCACCGGGAAGTGCCCGTCGTGCTCGCCCGCCGCGACGGCGTCGGCGGCGGCGGCGATGGCCGCCGCGACTTCGGGTTCCAGCACCCCCAACCGCTCGTTCACCCGCGCGGCGGCGGCCTTGAGCAGGCCCAGCGCGCGGATCTGGGCGCGCTCCAAGCCGCGCCCGGAGATCGGGAAGTTCTCCACCGCGCGCTGCGTCTGCGCACGCCACAGCGCGTCCGCCGGCACCCTGACCTCGCCCATGGTGTCGTGCTCGACGCGGTACTCCTGTTCAGCCATGCACCCGAGTTTGTCGCGCCTTGCCGTGTTCGGCCCGAGAAGGTGGGAAGAGTGGCCTGGAACACCTATGGTCGAGGGATGGAGCTTGAGGTCGACCTGCTGATCGTCGGTGCCGGCCCCACCGGGCTGTTCGCGGCGTACTACGCGGGGTTCCGGGACCTGTCGGTCGCGCTGGTCGACGCGCTGCCCGAGGCGGGCGGCCAGATCACCGCGATGTACCCGGAGAAGATGATCTTCGACGTGGCCGGGTTCCCGGCGGTGCGCGGGCGCGAGCTGGTGACCGCGCTCGTGCAGCAGGCCGACCAGTGGCAGCCGACGTACCTGCTCGGCCGCCAGGCCCGGACCCTGTCCACTGTGGATGGTCCGGCCGGTGGCGGGCGGTTGGAGGTCGGGCTGGCCGACGGCGGCGTGGTGCGCGCCGGCGCGGTGCTGATCACGGCGGGCATCGGCGAGTTCCGGCCGCGCCCGCTGCCCGCCGGCGACGGCTGGCTGGACCGGGGCATGGTGCACTTCGTGCCCAAGCTCAACGTGCACACCGGGCAGGACGTGGTGGTCGTCGGCGGCGGCGACTCGGCGTTCGACTGGGCGCTGGCGCTGCACCCGATCGCGGCCAGCGTCACGCTCGTGCACCGCCGGGCCACGTTCCGGGCGCACCCGCCGACCGTGCGGCAGGTCCGCGAGCTGGGCGTGGAGATCATCACCGACGCCGAGGTGCTCGAACTGCGCGGTGACGAGGGGCTGACCGAGGTGGAGCTGGGGCTCAAGGGCGGCGACCGCAAGGTGCTGCCCGCGCAGGCCGTCGTCGCGGCCCTCGGGTTCACCGCCGACCTCGGCCCGATCGAGTCGTGGGGCCTGGAGCTGGACCACCGGGCGGTGCTGGTGGACACCACCATGCGCACCGCCCGGGATCGCGTCTACGCGGCGGGCGACGTCGCCCACTACCCCGGCAAGGTCAAGCTGATCGCCACCGGGTTCGGCGAGGCCGCCACCGCGGTCAACAACATCGCCGTGCTGCTCAACCCGGAAGCACACCTGTTCCCGGGCCACTCCAGCAACGCGACTTAGGGCACCACCTGCACTTGCTCGCCGGGGAACAGGTTGTCGTAGAACACCAGCGACTCCTGCGGGCCCAGGCGGACGCAGCCGTGCGACTGCGTGTTCGTGTCACCCTGGTGGAACGCGATGCCGTTCGTGGTGAAGTACACCGCGTTCGGCATCGGCCCGTTGTAGGGCACGCTCCAGTCGTCCTTCACCTTGCGCAGCACGGGATAGGTGCCGGGCGGGGTCTCGTGGCCCGGCATCCCGTGGGACACCGGGACGGGGCCGTAGCTGGCGTTCCCGTCGTAGATCAGCCATGCCTGGTTGGTGGACAGTCGCACGCACGCGCCGTTCTGCACGGAGCACGGTGTGCCGGTCGCCGCGGAAGCGGGAGTCGCGAGGCCGAAGGTCAGGGCCGCCGCGGCTATCGCCGTCGTGCCGAGCGTCTTCCTCATCGCTATCACTCCTCGGTGTCAGGATTACCCACCAAGGAGTGATCCGACACACCCTGTTACGCAACCACCTGGACCTGGTCACCCACCCGGAGGGTGTGGAAGTACTTCGCCGCGGCTTCGCGGGCCAGGTGGATGCAGCCGTGGGACTCGTCCGTGAGGCTGCCCTCGTGGAACGCGATGCCGTTGCTGACGAAGTACGTCGAGTACGGCATCTCGGCCATGCCGAAGTCGCGGCTGTAGTCCAGTTCGACCTTCCACAGCACCGAGTGGTAGCCGACGGGCGTCTCGTAGCCGGGCCGCCCGGACGTGGTCGGCACCGGACCGTAGCTGACCTTGCCCTCGCTGATCAGCCACGACTCGTTGGTCGACAGCCGCACGCACGCGCCCTCGGTGATGTCGCACGGCGTGCCGGTCACGGTGACCGGCGGTGGCGGCGGCGCGGGCTGCGGGTCCGGGGTCGCGGTGGTCTCCGCCGTCGGCTCGGCGGCCGGAGTGGACGGGGCGGCGGCGGAGGACGAAGAGGACTCCGCCGACGGGGCGGCCGAAGCGGACGAGGAAGGACCAGTCGGGGACGTGGCCGGGCCGGAAGCCTCGGACGTCCCGCAAGCCGTTGCCAGCAAAGCGATTGCCACCAGTGCTGCTCTGCGCATCTCGCGCACCCCCCAGAGATCGTGCTGCGTATGACCCTGGAGACGCCGACCCGGAGGCCCTGGTTGCAGCGGTCCCGGTAACGAATCGGGAAGGGCCGCCCCACCCGGAGGAGGGACGGCCCTTCGAACGCGTGACCGAGCGGCTCAGACCGCGCCCGCGTACTGGCTGATCCACGAGCGGAACGCCGGCACGTCCATGTAGATCGACGGCGCAGTGGCGCAGGTGGAGCTGTTGTTGCCCGCGCGGCTGGTGGCGCCGATCAGCTGCCACACACCGTTCACGGACTTGACCTGCGGGCCGCCCGAGTCGCCGTAGCAGGCGCCCGCGTTGCCGTTCGGGTTGTTGGTGCAGATCTCGTACGAGCCGTAGATCCCCAGGCAGCTGCCGTCCGACACGATCGACGTGTTCAGCTCCTGCAGGATCGTCGGCGCGCCGCAGCCGCCGCGCGGGGCGCACGTCTGGCCCCACCCGATGATGCGGGTGGCCGTGCCGACCGCGCCCGACGACGCCGCCACCGCGATCGGCGTCTGGCCCACCGAGGTGGACAGGCGCACGAGCGCGATGTCGTACGACGCGTTGGTCACGATCTGCGCGCCGGTCGCGACCGTGCCGCCGCTGGTGCGGTTGGTCGTGCCGATGCGGGCCCGGATCGAGGACGCCGACCGGCCCTGCACGCAGTGCTTGGCCGTGACGACCCAGTTGGCCTTGATCAGCGAGCCGCCGCAGAAGTGGCTGCCCGTGGTGCTCTGCAGGGAGACCATCCACGAGTAGGTCTGCGTGGCGTTGCCGCCGCCCACGATGAACGGGGTGACGCCGTCGGTCGCCGGGGCCGCCGCCGCCCCGGCCGCCGAGGCGAGAGCCGCGCCGATCGCCACCGCGAAGGCGGTGAACAGGGTACGAACCTTCATCGCTTCCTCTCCGTCCCCGGCGCAGGGTGCTCGGGGACGGAACGGAAACTAGGGATGAACGCGACGTGATCACCACAGCCGATCGGCCGGTAACACTCGGTTCACAGTTGACAGCGCTCGGTGCCGGTCGGCCCGCGGGACGCGCCCGCCGGCTAGGGGAGCGGCGGCAGCGCGTCCTGGCCGGTGACCGGGATGTCGAAGTCGACCGACGAGTACTCGCGCAGCTTGGTCAGCCGGTGGAAGCCGTCGATCATCCGCACCGTGCCGGACTTCGAGCGCATCACGATCGACTGGGTCGTGCAGCCGCCCGCCCGGTAGTGCACGCCGCGCACCAGGTCGCCGTCCGTCACGCCGGTGGCGCAGAAGAACACGTTGTCGCCGCGCACCAGGTCGTCGGTCAGCAGCACGCGGTCCAGGTCGTGGCCCGCGTCCAGCGCCTTCTGCCGCTCCTCGTCGTCCTTGGGCCACAGCTTGGCCTGGATCGCGCCGCCCATGCACTTCAGCGCCGCCGCCGCGATGATCCCCTCCGGCGTGCCGCCGATGCCGACCAGCAGGTCGATGCCGGTGTTCGGCCGGGCCGCCGAGATCGCGCCCGCCACGTCACCGTCGGAGATGAAGTGGATCCGGGCGCCCGCCGCGCGCACCTCACCGACCAGCGACTCGTGCCGCGGCCGGTCCAGGACGCACACGGTCACGTCGGAGACGTCGCTGTGCTTGGCCTTCGCCACCCGGCGGATGTTCTCCGCGATCGGCGCGGTGATGTCGATGACGTCCGCCGCCTCCGGTCCGGTGGCGAGCTTCTCCATGTAGAACACCGCCGACGGGTCGAACATCGCGCCGCGCTCGGCGACCGCGAGCACCGCGAGGGCGTTCGGCATGCCCTTGGCCATCAACGTGGTGCCGTCGATCGGGTCGACCGCCACGTCGCACTCGGGGCCGTTGCCGTCGCCGACCTCCTCGCCGTTGAACAGCATGGGCGCCTCGTCCTTCTCGCCCTCGCCGATCACGACCACGCCGCGCATGGACACGGTGCCGATCAGCTTGCGCATGGCGTCCACCGCCGCGCCGTCGCCGCCGTTCTTGTCGCCGCGGCCCACCCAGCGCCCGGCGGCCATCGCGGCCGCCTCGGTCACCCGGACGAGTTCCAGCGCGAGGTTCCGGTCGGGTGCCTCGCGACGGCGCTCGGACGGGCTGCTGCCTGTGACCATGAGGTTCCTCCTGCGACTGCGATTACCGGCCGGTAGACCAATCCTCGCACGTCATCACACCTCGGCCACGTCCTCCTCGGTCACACTGAGTGCTTGATCGATCCGCTCCCGGGCGCCCGCGAGCTGCCGCTCGCACGTCTTCGCCAGGGCCTCGCCGCGTTCCCACAGCGCCAGCGAGTCCTCCAGCGACAGCCCTCCCGCCTCCAGCCTGCGGACCACCTCCACCAACTCGTCCCTGGCCTGCTCGTAGCCCGGCTCGCTCACGTGGACAACTTCCCCAATCGGTTCTGGACGTGCACCACGACGGTGGCGACCGCCTGGTCGTAGCCGATGAACGCCTCGGCGAACTCCGCGCCGTCGCCCTCGCGCACGGCGTCGTCGATGCGGTGCTCGGCGGCGGCGACGCGCCTGCGGTGCACCGAGCCGTGGCCCAGCCACCACCGCGTCCCGGCGTAGCCGGAGGTCGCCTCGGACAGGTCGTGTAACCGGTTGATCAACGTCTGCCTGCCCGACGTGCAACCGGCCACCAGGGCGAGCCAGCAGTCGGCGGCGGCCTGGTCGGCCGACTCGGCGCTGCTGCGCACGGCGCCGGCGCCTTCGTCGCCGGCCTCGCCCGCGGCGGCCACCGTCAAGGGCAGGAACGTGGGTTCACGTGCGGGGTTCGGCACCACCGCCTCCTTCTCGGGTCGCATCGCCGTCTCCACCGGGGGGCGCTTCGCCGTCCCCTCCGGAGGTGACGGCCGCGTGCACCGCGCCGTCGGCCACGCGCACCCTCAACCGGGTGCCCGCGGGAGCTTGGGAGGTCGAGCGGAGCACCCCGTCGACCCCGTCGGGGGTGACCAGTTGGACCACCGCGTAACCCCGCGCCAGCGTGGCGGCAGGCCCGAGGGTCGTCAAGCGCGCCGTGGTCGCGGTCAGACCGGAGGTCTCCGAGTCGAGGCGGTTGCGCACCGCCCGCCGGGCCCGCTCGCGCAGCCGGTCCACGTCCTCCGCGCGCCGGTCCAGCGGGCCGTGCGGGTCGGCGAGCGCGGGCCGCGTGCGCAGCGCCGCGAGCAGCTTGCGCTCCCGGTCGACCCAGCCGTGCAGGGCGCGCCGGCTGCGGTCGCGCAGCTGGCGGATCCGCTCGCCCTCCTCCGCGACGTCCGGCACGACCCGCTTGCCCGCGTCGGTCGGCGTGGAGCACCGCAGGTCGGCCACGTGGTCCACCAGCGGGGTGTCCGGCTCGTGCCCGATCGCGGACAGCACCGGCGTGCGGCACTGCGCCACCGCCCGGCACAGCGCCTCGTCCGAGAACGGCAGCAGGTCCTCGACGCTGCCGCCGCCGCGGGCCAGCACGATGACGTCCACCTCGGGGTCGCGGTCCAGAGTCGACAGTGCGGTGAGGATCTGCGGCACGGCCAGGGCGCCCTGCACCGCGACGTTGACCACCCGGAACCGGGCGCCCGGCCAGCGGGCCTGCGCGTTGGTCAGCACGTCCCGCTCGGCGGCCGACGCGCGTCCCGTGACGAGGCCGATCTTGTTCGGCAGGAACGGCGGCCTGCGCTTGCGCCGGGGGTCGAACAGGCCCTCGGCGTCGAGCAGCTTGCGCAGGCGTTCGATCCGGGCCAGCAGCTCGCCGATGCCGACCTGCCGGATCTCGTCCACGCGCAGGCTCAGCGTGCCCCGGTTGGGGAAGAAGTTGGGCTTGCCGTGCACCACCACGCGGCTGCCCTCGGACAGTTGCAGCTCGCGCACCATGCCCACGGGCGCGGTCAGCTGCATCGACATGTCCACGGACGGGTCGCGCAGGGTCAGGAACGCCGTCGCCGTGCCCGGACGCGCGCTGAGCTGGGTGACCTGGCCCTCCACCCACACGTCGCCGAGCCGGTTGATCCAGTCGAAGATCTTGCGCGCGACCGTGCGCACCGGCCACGGGTTCTCGGGGCTGGACTTCTCCTCGGTCACTGGTTCTCGAGGTTCGCGATGCGGCGGGTGAGCATGCCGGTGAACTCGGGGCGGGCGGCGTGGGTGCGCTCGTGCGCCAGCAGCTCTTCGAGGTCTTCCGCGCTCAGCGTGCGCAACCGCGCCCTGAGCTGCGCCAACGACAGCTCGTCGTAGTTCGGCAGCACGGCGGGCGGCTCGGCGGCCAGGGCCTGCTCCTCCACCGACCACGGGTCGTCGGCGTCGAGGTCGGCGCCGACGGCCGGCGCCGCGCCGCCTTCGTCCTCGTCGAACGTCGCCCACTCGGGCTCCTGCTCCACGGGCCGCAGCACGGACAGCGCGTCGTCGCCCTTGATTGCGAGTTCCGTCACCCGCTGCTGGAGCCGCATGGACAGCTGCAAGGCCTCACTGACCACGGTGACCGGGAGGCCCGCGAGTTGCCCCGGGAGCTTCCGGGCCTGCTCGACGGCGGTGACCGCCAGTCCCGCGGCGAGGCGGACGGTCAGGGGCAGTGGCTTCATGCCCTACAGCCTGCCGCAGTCGGCCGTCGGATGCCTACATCCGGCACGCCGTACCCTGGTGGTCATGGACAAGCGAGTGCTCCTGGCCAAGCCGCGTGGCTACTGCGCCGGTGTGGACCGTGCCGTCGTGACCGTCGAGAAGGCGCTCGAGCAGTACGGCGCGCCGGTCTACGTGCGCAAGGAGATCGTCCACAACAAGCACGTCGTGGAGACGCTGTCCCGGCGCGGCGCGATCTTCGTCGACGAGACGGACGAGGTGCCAGAGGGCGCGCTCGTGGTGTTCTCGGCGCACGGCGTGTCGCCCGCGGTGCACGAGGAGGCCGCCTCGCGGCAGCTGCGCACCATCGACGCCACCTGCCCGCTGGTGACCAAGGTCCACAACGAGGCCAAGCGGTTCGCCCGCGAGGACTACGACATCCTGCTCATCGGTCACGAAGGGCACGAGGAGGTCGAGGGCACCTACGGCGAGGCGCCCTCGCACATCCAGCTCGTGGACACCGCCGAGGACGTCGACAAGGTCGTGGTGCGCGATCCGTCCAAGGTGGTCTGGCTCTCGCAGACCACGCTGTCGGTGGACGAGACGATGGTGCGGGTGCGGCAGCTGCAGGACCGGTTCCCGGACCTGCAGGAGCCCCCGTCGGACGACATCTGCTACGCGACGTCCAACCGGCAGACCGCGGTGAAGACGATGGCGCCGGAGTGCGACCTGGTGCTGGTGGTCGGGTCGAAGAACTCGTCCAACTCGGTGCGGCTGGTCGAGGTGGCGCTGCAGGCGGGCGCGCGGGCGTCGTACCTGATCGACTACGCGAACGAGGTCGACCTCGCGTGGTTGGAGGGCGTGACGACGGTCGGCGTGACGTCGGGCGCGTCGGTGCCGGACATCCTGGTGATGGAGCTGCTGGAGTTCCTGGCGACGCACGGCTACGGCGACGTCGAGGAGATCACCACGGCGAACGAGAAGATCGCCTTCGCCCTGCCGCGCGAGCTGCGCAAGGACATGGTCCGCTAGGACGCGCGCCGGGGTGGCGGGTGCCCGCCACCCCGGCCGGTCCGGCTTCGCCCGGACCGGTGTCGGTCAGGCCCGGTCGCCCAGGCCCGGTCGGTCAGCCCCGGTCGTAGCGGTGGTCGGGCGCGTTCGGCGGCCACGCCACCCCGTCGTCCTTGTACCAGATCGGGTCGCAGACACCGGTCTCGCCGCACTTCTTCGCCCGGTCTCGCCAGCCGGCCATCGCCAGCAGCCCGGCCTTGTCGCCGCGCGAGAGCACCTGGTTCCAGCTCGTCACGTCGTCCGCGGTCCGCCCGCCCATGAGCGTGTACTGGCCGTGGAACTCGGCGAAGTAGTGGTTGAGCCCCATGTGGTGGCCGAACTCGTGCATCACCTTGAGCGCGATCTGGTAGCGGGCCTCCCGGTCGCCGTCGAGGCTGTCCTCCACCAGGTCGGTCCACTGCGGCAGGTGCGCGAAGCTGATGTTGCCGCCGGTGAGGGCCAGGCCCCGCCGGTCGAGGGTGCTGCCCGGGTAGGCGATCCCGACGGCGCCGGTCAGCTGCGGGTCGAAGGTGATGCTGATCTGGTTGGCCGGCCGCGGCGTGGTCAGGTACGGCTCGCCGTCGTAGTCGAGGTACTCCAGGCGCCCGCCGACCCACTTGTTGGTCTCCAGGACCATGGTGGAGAGCACCTCGTCGAAGCCCTCCAGCCACCGCTCCTCCTGCGCCAGCCTCGGGTCGTTCTCGGGCAGGCCGCGACGGTTGCGGTACAGCTTGACCGTGTAGTGGTCCATCAGCTCGTAATAGGCGGGATTGGCCAGGCCCCGGTACTGGGTGAGGTTGAAGCCGTACTGGTTCCGCTGGTCGCGCGCGTCACCGGCATAAGGGTCGACCAGCATCTTGTCCGGCTGGTAGGGCGTGCGCCCCAGGCTCGGGTCGAACGGGGGCGCGGCGGCCGAGGCGGGCGTGGTCAGCACCGCCGAGGCCAGCACCGCCGCGAGGGCGGCCACACCGAGGCGCGCTCCGCCGGTGATCGTGCGCATGGGAATTCTCCATTCGCGATCTGCGCGCGTCGGAAAACGCGCGAAAAGGCCGGAAAATGTCCCCCGGGTGGTGGGGCGGCGGTGCTTCGACCCGGGTCAACCCGCCTGTCGGGAAAAGTCGTCCGCGCGTTAGCGGCGCACCGGCGGTGATTTTTTATTCCATTCCGGCGGGCGCACGAGGAGTCCGCGGCGATCCTCGCACGGAGGTACGACAGCCCGGCTCGTGCGCGGCGTTGAGCTGCGCTGATCGTGAACGTGGTTGGCGCGGGGGTGAAGTTCGCGTTTCCTGGGACGATGAGCACCGTGCTGATCGGGGTGGAGAACGTGGCCACCCCCAAGTGGGCCCGTCGTCGTGGCGGGACGTCGGTGAGCTTGGGCAAGGCCCTCAAGAGCCTGCCGTCGGCGGTGGCGATGGTGGTCCGCCTCGCCTGGCGCACCTCGCCCCGGCTCACCGTGCTGGCCGGCGTGGTGCACGTGCTGTCCGGCTGCGTGACCGCGTTCGGGCTGCTCGCCACGGCCGACGTGTTCTCCGCGCTGCTGCGGGACGGGCCCACGCCGCAGCGGGTGGTGGAGGCGCTGCCCGCGCTGGCGGTGGTGGTCGGGTCGTTCGTGGTCCGCGCGTTGCTCGACACGGCGGTCGCCGCGGTGGAGAGCTCGCTGCGGCCCCGCGTCACCCGTGAGGCGAACGACGAGGTGACGGCGGTCCTCGTGCGCGCCCAGCTCCTCGCGTTCGAGGACGCCGACTTCCGCGAGCTGGCCCGGCAGGGCGGGCGGCGCGGCGTGCGCTCGCTGGAGAGCAGCCTGCGGTACCTGGCGGACCTGCTGTCCGGCGGCATCTCGCTCGTCGCGGCGGTGGTGACGGTCGGGTTCCTCAACCCGTGGCTGGCGCCGGCGCTGCTGCTGGCCGCGTTCGCGAACGCCTGGGCGTCGGCGCGGGCGTCCAAGCTGCGCTACGAGCACTTCCTCGACTCGGTGACCCGCAACACCCGCAAGGGCGTGGTGGAGGAGGTCGCCACCGAGCGCGACTTCGCGCTGGAGCGGCACGCCCTGACGTTGCAGGAACAGCTGCTCGGCGAGCACCGGCGCATCGCGGACAGCCTCATGGCCGACGAGATCCGGATGGCGCACCGCACGAACCTGGTGCGGCTGACCGGGCGCTCGCTGGCCGGCGTCGGCACCGCGATCGCCTACGTCGTGCTGGGCTTCCTGCTGCACACCGGCGGCATGGAGCTGGCGTTGGCGGGCACGGCGGTGCTGGCCATGCGCACCGGGTTCTCGTCGCTGGCGTCGACCACCCGGGCGGTCAACTCGCTGTACGAGGACTCCTTCTACATCGACTTCTACCGCAAGCTGCTGGTCGAGGGCGCGGAACGGGCCCAGGGCAGCTCGCCGGTCAAGGCGCCGGAGGACCCGGAGAGCATCACGCTCACCGACGTCTCGTTCACCTACCCGGGCGCGCCGAAGCCCGCGCTGCGAGAGGTGAACCTGACCGTGGCGAAGGGTGAGGTCGTCGCGCTGGTGGGGGAGAACGGCTCGGGCAAGACGACCCTCGGCAAGGTGCTGACCGGCCTGTACCCGGCGTCGTCGGGCACGGTGGCGTGGGACGGCGTCGACCTGGCCGAGGCCGACCCGCACTCGGTGCACTCGTCCATCGCGGTGATCGCGCAGGACCCGGCGCAGTGGCCGATGACCGCCCGGCACAACGTGACGGTCGGCCGGCTGGAGCGCGAGGACGACGAGGCGTGGCAGGAGGCGGTGGCGAAGTCGGGCGCGGACGAGGTGCTGGCGAGCCTGCCCGCCGGGCCGGACACCGTGCTGTCGCGGCAGTTCAACGACGGGCAGGACCTGTCCGGCGGGCAGTGGCAGCGGATGGGCATCGCGCGCGGCATGTACCGGGACGCGGCGGTGCTGGTGGCCGACGAGCCGACGGCGGCGCTGGACGCCAAGGCGGAGGCGAGGGTGTTCGAGGGGCTGCGGGAGGCGACCGCGCGGCGCACCACGATCCTGGTGACGCACCGGCTGGCGAACATCCGCAACGCCGACCGGATCGTCGTGCTCGACCAGGGCCGGATCATCGAGCAGGGCACGCACGAGCAGCTGATGGCGTTGCGCGGGCACTACTTCGAGCTGTTCGAGCTCCAGGCCTCGGCGTACCGGGGCGGCCTGCTCGCGTCCTAGCCCGGCAGACGTGGACCACGACCGGGCGGCGGGTGGAGGGTGCCGCCCGGCGCCCGTCGCCCGGTCGTGGGGTCTGCCTCGCGGCGGCGGCGCGCGCGGGGGAGTCGTGGCTGTGGCCCTCCCCCAATGAAGGTCACAGCCGGCGACCCGTGTGGTCGAGCCTGGCGCACGCCGGTACAGCGGCGGTACACCGGCGGTCCACGGCCGGGGGCCCGCCGGTGCGCTACGTTCGGAGCCGCCTCGGTCGTGGGGACGGCCGCGGCGCTGGGGAGTGTGCCGAGTGCTGTTCCGGGTCCTGGGCGCGGTTGACGTCGTGCGGTCCGACGGGGTGCGCGTTCCCGTCGACGCCCGGAAGCCGCGGGTGCTGCTGGCCACGCTGCTGCTGCACGCCGGCGAGTGGGTGAGCGTCGAGCGGCTGGTCGAGGCCCTCTGGCCGGAGGGCGCGCCGCCCTCGGCGGAGAAGAACACCAAGACCTACGTGTGGAAGCTGCGCGGGCTGCTCGGCGGCGAGCGGATCGACGGCGGTCGGGCCGGCTACCGGGTCCGGGTGGCGGAGGGCGAGCTCGACGCGCACCGGTTCGAGGCGCTGGTCCGGGCGGGACGGCGGCACGGGGACGCGGGCCTGCACCGGCAGGCGGAGGCGGCGTTCGCCGAGGCGCTGGGGCTGTGGCGCGGCGACCCGTTCCGCGACCTGGCGGGCCCCGACGCCGACAGCGTGCGGGCCAGGCTGGTCGAACGCCGGCTGACCGCGCTGGAAGGGCACGCGGCGGCGTCGTCCGCCCTGGGGTCGCACGAGGAGGCGGCGGTCGCGCTGGCCGGCCTGGTCGCGCGGCACCCGTTCCGGGAGCGGTTGCGGGGCGCGCTGATGACCGCGCTGTACCGGGCGGGCCGCCAGGCGGAGGCGCTGGACGTCTACGACGAGGGCCGCGTGCTGCTCGACCGGGAGCTGGGCCTGCGGCCGGGCGAGGAGCTGCGCCGGCTGCACCTGGACATCCTCAACCAGGACCCGAACCTGGCCGTCGACCGGGAGCCGGCCCCGTCCGGGTGGACCGGCCCCGCCCAGGTCCCCGCCGCCGTCGTCGGGTTCACCGGCCGTGCCGAGCACGTGCGGCGGCTCGACGGCCTGCTCTCGCGGACCGACGACCGGCAGCCCTCGCCGGTCGCGGTGATCACCGGCACCGGCGGCGTCGGCAAGACCGCCCTGGCCGTGCACTGGGCGCACCGCGCGCGCGACCGGTTCCCCGACGGGCAGCTCTACGTCGACCTGCGCGGGTACGACCCGGACCTGCCGGTCGGCCCCGGTGACGCGCTGTCGGGCTTCCTGCGCGCGTTGGGCGTCGACTCCCGGGACATCCCGCGCGACCTGGACGAGCGGTCCGCCGCGTTCCGGTCCCTGCTGGCGGGCCGTCGGGTGCTCGTGGTGCTCGACAACGCCCGCACGGCCGCCCAGGTCCGGCCGCTGCTGCCCGGGTCGCCGGGCTGCCTGGTGCTGGTGACCAGCCGCGACTCGCTGCGCGGGCTGGTCGCGAAGGACGGCGCGACCCGGCTGCGCCTCGACCTGCTGCCCGCCGACGAGGCCCGCGACCTGCTGCGCGCGCTGATCGGCGACCGCGCGGCGGCGGACCCGCGCGCGGCGGGCGTCCTGGCGGAGCTGTGCGCCCGGCTGCCGCTGGCCCTGCGCCTGGCCGCCGAGCTGGCCACCGGCCGGCCCTCCGCGTCGCTGGCCGACCTCGTCGGCGAGCTGACCCGCGAGCAGGACCGGCTGGACCGGCTCGACGACGACGCCGACCCCCACGCGGCGCTGCGGTCGGCGTTCTCGTGGTCCTACCGGCAGCTCTCCCCGGCGGTCGCCCGGGTGTTCCGGCTGCTGGGCGCGCACCCGTGCCACGAACTCGGTCTCGCCGCCGTCGCCGCGCTGACCGGCTCCGACGAGGCCGCGGCCCGGCGGCACGTCGACGTCCTGGTCCGGTCGCACCTCGTGGAGACCACCGCCGACGGCCGGTTCCAGATGCACGACCTGCTGCGCGCCTACGCCCGCGGCCTCGCCGCCGAGGTCGACGCCGCCGACGGGCGGGCCGCCGCGCTGCACGCCCTGGCCGACCACTACGTGCGCGTGGCGGCGGTCGCGATGGGCCTGTTCGACCCCGCGGACCCCGCCGACCCCGCCGGGCGGCGGTCCGCGCCGGCGCCGACCGACCCGACCACCCGTGCCGACGCGGTGGCGTGGCTGGAGGCCGAGCGGGCGAACCTCCTCGCGGTCGCCGAGCACGCGGCCCGGCACGGCGACGCCGGGCACGCGGAGGAGCTGACCGCCACGCTGTGGCGCTACTTCCACGTCCGCGGCCATCACGACGAGTCCCTCGCCCTGCACACCCACGCCCTGGTGGCCGGCCGGCGGCGGGCGGACCGCGTCGCCGAAGGGGCCGCGCTCACCGGCCTCGGCGTGGCGTGCGAGCGGCTGGGCCGCTACGAGGAGGCGTTGCGCCACCACGAGCGGGCCGTCGCGGTCGGGCGGGAGACCGGTGACGTGAGCTTCACCGGCCGGGCGCTGAAGAACCTGGGTGTCGTGCTGCGCCGCCTCGGACGCCACGACGAGTCGCAGCGGAGCTTCCAGGAGGCGCTGGCCATCGCCAGGGCCATCGGCAACCGGCGCGGCGAGGCGGGCGTGCTGTGCAGCCTGGCGCTGGTGCACGAGGCGTCGGGGCGCTACGAGGAGGCGCTGCGGCACGTGGAGCGGGCCCTGGCGGCCGTGCCGGACGTCGACAACGACCACGCGCTGGTGGACCACCTCCAGGCGAACCTGGGGCTGGTCCACCTCCGGCTGGGCCGCTGGGAGGTCGCCGGGAAGCACCTGGACGAGGCGCTCGCGGGCGCGCGGGCGACCGGCAACCGCGACCTGGAGGCCGAGGTGCTCGACACCCTGGGCGAACTGGCGACCGCCGAGGGCGACCCGGGCCGCGCGGTGGACCACCACCACGAGGCGTTGGCGCTGACCCGCCGCACCGGCGACCGGCACGAGGAGGCCCGCGCCCACGACGGTCTGGCCCGCGCCTACGCGGCCTGGGGCAGACCGGAGGACGCCCGCCGGCACCGGCTGCTCGCCACGCGCCGGGCGCCCGGCGCGCGTCCGGTCGACGGTGGGAGTCGAGCGCCGGGGTGACGCACGGGCGCCGTCAGCGGCCGCCGAGGTCCGGGGGTCTCCGCGGGGTCAGGCCGTCAGCTCCAGCGAGGAACCCTCCCGGGCCTTGCGGACGCGCAGCCGGGTCGGGATGCGCTGCCGCAGCTCCTCCACGTGCGAGACGAGGCCGACGACCCGGCCGCCGGCGCGCAGCTCGTCCAGCGTCGTCATCACCAGCTCCAGCGTCTCGGCGTCGAGCGTGCCGAAACCCTCGTCGATGAACAGCGTGTCCAGCACGGCGCCCGCCGCGACCACGTCGGCCAGGCCGAGGGCCAGGGACAGCGACGCCAGGAACGACTCGCCGCCGGACAGCGTCTTCGCCGGCCGCTGCTGCCCCGAGTAGTCGTCCATGACGTCGAGGCCCAGCCCGCCCCTCGTGCCCCGCGGACCGGCCTCGACCGAGTGCACGAACCGGTAGCGGCCCTGGCTCATCCGCTCCAGCCGGGCGCCGGCGGCCACCGCGACCTCCTCCAGCCGGGCGGCCAGCACATAGGTGCGCAGGGTCATGCTCTTCGTGTTCTGCCCCGACCCGTTGATCACGTCGGTCAGCGCGTCCAGCTCGGCGAACTCCGCCTCCACCGGCTCCAGCCGCAGCCACGCGTCGCGGAGCTGCCCGGCCAGGTCGGCGGCGCGGGCGGCCCTGGTGCGGGCGTTGGTCAACGCGGTGGCGGCCTCGGTCGCGCCGTCGCCCGCCACCCGGAACCGCTCCTCCGCGCCCGCCACGTCGACCTCGGTGTCCGGGTCGGTGTCGGGCAGCTCGGCCAGCGTGCTCTCGGCCGCCGTCCGGGTGTTCTCGACCTCGCGGATCCGGGTCTCCAGCTCGGCGACGGCGGAAGCCGGGCGGGCCGCGGCCAGGGCGTCGGCCACGTCGGCGAACCCGGCCAGCGACGCCAGCCGCGCCACCTCCAGCCGCTGGTCGGCCAGCCGCTCCTCGTGCTCGGCCACGGCGGCGCGGCGCGCGGCCAGCCCGGTCACCGCGTCCGCCAGGTCGCCGAGGTGCGCCCGCCGGGTCACCACGTCCGGGAAGTCGCCGCGCGCCTCCTCCAGCCGCGCGCCCCGCTCCTCGACGGCCTCGACCAGCTGCGCCCGCTGCGCGCCCGCCTCGGCCAGCTCGCGCTCCAGCGCGCCGCGCCGGTCGAGCGCGCGGCGCACCTCGGCCTCCAGCTCCGCCAGCGCGGCCTGCCTGCTCTCCAGCTGCTCGGCCCGCGCGGCGACGGACCGGTGCTCGCGGTCCAGCTCGGCCGGCGGCCGGTCGCCCAACTGCTCGCGCAGCAGCGCCAGCCGCTCGCCCAGCCGGTGCGACTCCCGCTCGGCCCGCTGACGCCGGTCCAGGGCCCGCTGGTCCTCGTCGGCGGCGCGGTCCTCGTCCAGGGCCGTCACCGCGTCCGGCACCGGCCGCGCCGGCGACGGGTGCTCGGCCGAACCGCACACCGGGCACCCGTGGCCCGCGCGCAGCTGCCCGGCCAGCTCGACCGCCATGCCGTCCAGCCGGTCCCGGCGGATCCGCAGCAGCTTCTCCCGGGCCGCCTGCTGCGCGTCCACCGCGTCCCGCCGGGCCTCGTCCGCCTCCCGGAACGCCCGCTCGACGCGCGGCAGCTCCGCCGCGGCGCCGGCCAGTCCCGCCACCTGCGGCAGCCGGGCGGCGGCCTCGGCCGACTCCTCGACCGCGCTCCTCGCGGCGGACAGCCGGTGCGGCACCTCGTCCAGCTGCGCGACCAGCGTGGCCAGCCCCTGGGACGTGGTGGCGACGTCGCGGTCCAGCTGCGCGATCCGCCGCTGGTCCGCGCGCTGCCGTTCGGCTTCGGCGGCCAGCCCGGTCAGGCCGCCCGCCTCCTCGCGGAAGCGCTCGCCGTCACCGCGGAGATCCACGCCCTCGTAGCCCAGCGCGGACACGGCGGTGGCCGCCGCCCGCTCCTGGGCGACGGCGGCGTCGAGCTCGCGGGCCAGCTTCACCGCGCGTTCCTGGGCGGGCACGACGACCGCCGCCTGCCGGGCCGCGTCGCGTTCGGCGACCCACGCCCGCAGGCTCGGCTCGACCTCGGCGTACCGGTCGAGGTGGCGGCGCGCGTCCCGCACCCGCCGGACCCGTTCCTGCCGCGCCCGCGCCTCCTGCCAGTCCCGCTCGGCGAGGGCGCGCCGGTCGGACGCCTCGGCCGAGACCTGCTCGGCGTCGCGCTCGTCCTCGTCCAGCCGCTTGAGCAGGGAGCTGAGCCACTCCTGGTCGCCGCCGCCCGCCGGCGGCTCCTCCAGCGCGACCTCGGCGACCCGCAGCGCCAGGTCGTGGCGCACCCGGCCGAGCCGCTCGACCTCGCGCCTGCGCTCCGCGCGGCGTTCCCGGAACCACTTCTCCACGTCCAGGAACCGCTCCGTGCCGAACAGCTTCTCCAGCAGCTTCTCCCGCTCGGCGGTCTCCGCGCGCAGGAACCGGGCGAACTCGCCCTGCGGCAGCAGCACCACCTGGAAGAACTGCTCGGCGGTCATCCCGAGCAGGCCCTCGACCTCGCGGGCCACGTCGTCGATGCGGCTGTGCCCCTCGCCGGTCCACCCGCCGACCCACGTCAACGACACCTGCGCCTGCTGGCGGGTCGCGCCGTCGCCGCGCTTCTTCGGCCGCTCGTACTCGGGGCTGCGCTTGATCCGGAACCGCCGGCCGCGCACGGTCAGCTCCAGCTCCACGTACGTGGGCGTGTCGCGGTCGGCGTAGTCGCAGCGCAGGCGCTTCACGTCGCCGCGCGCGCCGGGCACCTTGCCGAACAGCGCGAACGCCACCGCGTCGAGCAACGTCGTCTTGCCCGCGCCCGTGTCGCCGTGCAGGAGGAACAGGCCGTCCGCGCCCAGCAGGTCGAAGTCGACCTCCTCGCGCACCGCGTACGGGCCGAACCCGCTCACCGCCAACCGGTGCAGCTTCACGCCTCGTCCTCCCGGGCCGCCGCGGCGAACGCCTCGCGCAGCAGGTCGAGTTCCCGCGGGTTCGGCTGCTCGCCGCGCACGTCCTCGACGAAGCAGCAGGCGATCTCCTCGTCGTCGCGCCCGCGCACCCGTTCGGCGAACCGCAGCTCACCGGTCCGCCCGCCCTCCGGCCGCCACTCCACGTGCACCGCGTGCGGGAACCGCTTCTGCAGCCGGCGCAACGCGTCCAGCGGCCGCACCCGGTCGGTCAACGTGACGGACAGGAAGTGGTCCTCCACCGGCTCGTGCGCCGGGTCCAGCAGCAGGTCCTCGAGCGCGCCGCTCAGCGTCGACAGCGCGCGGGGCACCGGCAGCGAGTGCCGCCGCGCCCCGGCGAGCCCGCCCGCGTCCAGCTCGACCAGCCACACCGACTTGCGGTGCCGCGCCTCGGAGAACGAGTACGCCACCGGGCTGCCCGAGTACCGCAGGTGCTCCGCCAGCGTCTGCTGCCCGTGCAGGTGGCCCAGCGCCACGTAGTCGACCCCGGCGAACACCGCGCCCGACACGTCCTGCACCCCGCCCACCGCGATGGTGCGCTCCGACTCGCACGGCTCGCCGCCGGTGACGAACGCGTGCGCGAGCACGACCGACCGCGTGTTCCCGCGGGCCGCCAGGTCCTGCTTGACCAGCCGCATCGCCTCGGTGAGCACGCCGCCGTGGCCCTTGGCCTCCACGCCGAGCGCGTGCCGCGCCGTCTCCGGCTCCAGGAACGGGATCCCGTACACCGCGACCGGGCCGTGCTCGTCGGCGAACAGCACCGGGTCGTGCAGCTCGGCCACGCGCGTGCGCAGGTGCAGGCCGCCCGCCTCGGCGAACGCGCCCAGGAAGCCCAGCCGGGCCGCCGAGTCGTGGTTGCCGGGCGTGATCACGATCTTCGCGCCGGCCTCGCGGATGCGCTTGAGCACCCGGGAGCACACCGCGACGGCTTCCGCGTTCGGCACCGCCCGGTCGAACAGGTCTCCCGCCACCACGACCGCGTCCACCCGCTCGTCCGACACGGTGTCGGCGAGGCCGCCGAGCACCGACTCCTGCTCTTGCAGCAGGTCACGGCCGTGGAAGGTGCGCCCCACGTGCCAGTCGGACGTGTGCAGGATCTTCACGGCGGTCACGGTAGGGCCGTTCGGCCGTTCGATCGGCCAACCCGCTCGGCGTGTCGCTCGAACGTGTGGTCGGACACCTGTGCGCGATGATCAGGGCATGACAGCGGTCCTCAGCACGGCGGCGGTGGTCGTGGCGCTCCTGCTCGCGGGCGCGCTGGTGTTCCTCTGGCGGCTCTACCAGGACAGCGTGCGGCGCACCGACGCCGCGCTGGCCGCGGTGCAGGCCGAACGGGAACGCGGCGACGCGCAGTGGGCGGCGCTGCAGCGCTACGAGGTGGCGTTCTCCTCGGTCAGCGGTCGCGGCGAGCTCGGCGAGAAGGTGCTGGTGGAGACGGCGCGGGTGCTCGGCCTGCGCGAGGGCATCCACTTCGACCTGCAGGTGGACGTGGCGGGCGGCGGTTCGGTGCGACCGGACCTGGTGCTCAACGTCGGCGGCGGGCGGCGGGTGCCCGTCGACGCGAAGATGAGCATGGCGACCTGGGCGGAGGCGGTGGAGACCGACAACGCGGCCGAGCGCGTCGACGCGCTGCGGGTGCACGTGCGCAACATCCGGTCGCGGGCCGCGGAGCTGGCGGGCAAGGGCTACCAGCGGTGGGCCGACGCCATCTACGGGACGATCATGTTCGTGCCGAACGACGGCGCGGTGGTCGCGGCCCTGGACACCGACCCGGAGCTGCTGCGCTGGCTGCTCGACCGGCGGGTGTTCCTGTGCGGGCCGACCGGGTTCGCGGTGATCGCGTCGGCGGCGATGTTCGCGGTGACCGACCGCGCGCTGGCCGACGACGTCGAGCAGGTCAGGGCGGCGGCGTCGCGGGCGCACCGGGCGGCGGACGGCGCCATCGACGCGGTGAACCTGTCGAGCACGCACCTGCAGCGGTTCCTGTCGGCGCGGCGGCGCGAGCTGGACGCGCTGGAGGGTTTCCGGGCCGCCGTGGAGCCGCTGAGCAACGCGTCGTCCGACGTCACACCCCTGCCGCTGGTGAGGCGGACGGACGAGGCCGGCCTCGGTGCACCCTTGGACGCCCGGGAGGCGTAATAGAGTGTGCCGGGACTGAGCCGAACGAGGAGTGTGCGTGACCGCTGCAATGCGTGACGACTCGCGCAGCGAGCCGGAGGACGACGAGTTCGCCGCCGTCCGCTGGAACGACCGCGCCATGTTCGGCAGCTTCCGGGGCCTGCCCTGGTGGGCGGCCGTGCTCATCGCCTTCGTGGTGGCCATCGTCGGCACGTTCGTCGACGTGAACTCGGCCGCGAAGACCGTGGGCTGGGTGTTCGCCGTCACGTTCTTCGTGGGCTGCGTCGGGGCGGTGGTGTTCGTCGAGCGGCGCTCGATGTTCGGCCCGATCGTCCAGCCGCCGCTGGTGCTGGCGATCGTGGTGCCCATCCTGGTGGTCGTGACGCAGGGCATGCCCAGCGGCGGGCTGGCGGCGATGGGCCTGGCGCTGGGCAAGCCGTTGATCGACGGGTTCCCGGCGATGGCGATCACCACCGCGTGCACGGTGATCATCGGCATCGTGCGGGTGAGCACCCAGAAGGACCCGAACCGGCTGACCAAGGACGAGATCCGCGAGGCCAAGCGCAAGCCGGACAAACCGCGCCGCTCGGACCGCGCCGACCGCCAGGACCGCGCGGACCGCGCCGACCGTCCCGCCCGCGCCGAGCAGCCCGACCCGGACGAGCGCCCGAAGAAGCGCCCCCGGGCCGACCGCTCCGCCGACGCGCCCGCCGACCGCCGCCGCCAGTCCCCGACGGCCGACGAGGACCGCCCCAAGCGCCCCCGCCCCCCGGCCCCCCCCCCCGGGCGCCCCCGCCCCCGCCGCCCCGCCCCGCCCCGCGAAGGCGGCCGCCCCCCGCGCCGCCCCCGTCCGCGCGACGAGGACTGACGCGTCAGGACTCGTGCGCCAGCAGCCACCGCTTCACGTCCGGACCCCAGCGGAAGTTGCCGATCGCGCCGCCCGTGCGGATCACCCGGTGGCACGGCACGAACAGCGTCGCCGCGTTGCGGGCGCACGCGGTGGCGGCGGCGCGGACGGCGGACGGCCGGCCCGCCAGCAGGGCGTAGTCGGCGTAGCTGACCGGTTTGCCCGCCGTGACGGTGCGCAGCGCCTCCCACGCCTGCTGCATGAACTCGCCCCCGCGCTGCCGGACCGGGACGTCGACGATCGCGTCCAGGTCGCCGGCGTGGTAGGCGCGGACGGCCTTGGTCACCGCGCCGAGGTCACGGCGGTGCGCCAGGGTCGTCGGGCGCAGTGACGGCGAGACCTGGGGCAGCAGCTCGTCCACGTCCGCGGTCCACCCGCTGGCCAGGACGGCGCCGTCCATGGCGACGACGGTGGTGAAAGGGCTGATCGGCGTGTCGACGGTCGACACGTGGCCGGTGCTCACGCGGTCCTCCTCAAGTGCATCGCGGCGTACGAGCGCCAAGGGCGCCACGCGATGTTGTCGCTGGTCAAAGGGATGTCAGGGGCACCGAGCACGCGCATCACCACGTACGAGGCGACCTTCGGGCCGATGCCCGGGAACGCCGACAGCTCGGCGTGCAGCTCGTCCGCGTCCCGGCCCACGTCGACCCGCAGCGTGCCGTCCGCCAACGCCCGCGCCACCGGCGAGTCGATCGCCGACGGCGCCGGGTACAGGTGCGTCACCGGGCCGTCGGGCTGCTCCAGCGGCTCGCCCGGCGCGTCGTGGCCGAGCGCTCTGAGCAGGGTCTCCGCGCCGTCGACGCTGCCCGGCAGCCGCACGCCCGGCCGGGCGACGACCGAGGGCCGCAACGCCGGGTCGGCGGACAGGAAGTCGTCCACGGCCACCGGGTCGGCGTCCAGGTCCAGCAGCCGCCGCACCCGGCTCACCGCGCTGCCCAGGTCGCGCAGGTCGGTCAACCGCAGCGAGCACGACACGTGCCCCGCCGCCGGCTCCAGCCGCACGGTCGCCTGCCCGTGCGGCAGGCGCAACGACCGCGCGTAGCACCGGTCCGTCACGTGCTCGACGCCCGCGATCGCGTGCGCCCGGAAGTACGCCAGCAGGCCCTCCGCGTCGAACGGCGGCCGGTACGGCAGGCGCAGCGTGATGCGGCCCGCCGCGCCCGACGCCGCACGGGTCGAGCGCATCGCCGAGGGCGTGGTCGCGAACACCGTCCGGATCGTGTCGTTGAACTGCCGCACGCTGGCGAAACCGGCCGCGAACGCGATGTCGGTGAACGACAGGTCGGTCGTCTCGATCAGCAACCTCGCCGAGTGCGCGCGGTGCGCGCGGGCCAGCGCCAGCGGACCGGCGCCCAGCTCGGCCCTCAGCACGCGGGTCAGGTGGCGTTCCGAGTAGCCCAGCTGCCCGGCGAGCCCCGGCACGCCCTCCCGCTCCACCACGCCGTCGGAGATCAGGCGCATGGCCCGGGCGGCCAGGTCGGCCCGCAGGTTCCACTCCGGCGAGCCGGGCACGGCGTCCGGCAGGCACCGCCGGCACGCCCGGTAGCCGGCGGACTGCGCCGCCGCCGCGGTCGGGTAGAACTCCGCGTTGCGGCGCTTCGGCGTCACGGCGGGGCAGGACGGCCGGCAGTAGATCCGGGTCGTGCGCACCGCGAGGATGAAGCACCCGTCGAAGCGGGCGTCGCGGGCGGCGACGGCCCGGTAGGCGCGTTCGTCGTCGAGGAGCATGGGGCCCACTCTGCCGGCGGCGGGACGTGGGGTCTCGCGGGAATCGGACATGGCGCCGGGGGCGCGTAGACTCACCCACCGTGAGTTTGACCCTCGGTATCGTCGGCCTGCCCAACGTCGGCAAGTCCACCCTGTTCAACGCCCTCACGCGCAACGACGTGCTGGCGGCGAACTACCCGTTCGCGACCATCGAGCCGAACGTCGGCGTGGTGCCGCTGCCGGATGCCCGCCTGGCGAAGCTGGCGGAGATCTTCGGCTCCGAGCGCGAGGTGCCGGCGGTGGTGTCGTTCGTCGACATCGCGGGCATCGTGAAGGGTGCGTCCGAAGGGGCGGGGCTGGGGAACAAGTTCCTCGCCAACATCCGCGAGGCCAACGCGATCTGCCAGGTCATCCGGGTCTTCGACGACTCCGACGTGATCCACGTCGACGGTCGCGTCGACGCCGCCGCCGACATCGAGACGATCAACACCGAGTTGATCCTCGCCGACCTCCAGACGCTGGAGAAGGCGATCCCGAGGTTGGAGAAGGAAGCCCGCACGCAGAAGGACCGGCGTCCCGCGCTGGAGGCGGCGCAGAAGGCGCGCGAGGTCCTCGACGGCGGGCGCACGCTGTTCGCCGCGCAGTCCGAAGTGGACGGTCCGCTGCTGCGCGAGCTGAGCCTGCTGACCGCGAAGCCATTCCTGTACGTGTTCAACGCCGACGAGGCCGTGCTCACCGACGAGGCGAAGCTCAAGGAGCTGCGCGAGCTGGTGGCGCCCGCGGACGCGGTGTTCCTCGACGCCAAGGTCGAGGCGGAGCTGCTGGAGCTGGACGAGGAGTCCGCGCGCGAGCTGCTGGAGTCGATCGGGCAGCACGAGCCGGGCCTGTACTCGCTGGCCCGGGCCGGTTTCCACACCCTCGGCCTGCAGACCTACCTGACGGCCGGCCCGAAGGAGTCGCGGGCCTGGACGATCCCGCAGGGCGCGACCGCGCCGCAGGCGGCCGGCGTGATCCACACGGACTTCGAGCGCGGCTTCATCAAGGCCGAGGTGGTCTCCTTCGCCGACCTGGTGGAAGCCGGCTCCATGGCCGCCGCCAAGTCCGCCGGCAAGGTCCGCATCGAGGGCAAGGACTACGTCATGGCCGACGGCGACGTGGTGGAGTTCCGCTTCAACGTCTGATCCCGAGCCTGGTCACCCCATCCGGGTGGTACGATATCTGGTACCACTCCGGACTGGGGGCGTTGCATCATGTCGATTACCGCGAGTGAGGCCCGCAAGGCTCTCTTCCCGCTGATCAAGCAGGTCAACGAAGACCACGAGGCCATCGAGATCGTCTCCAAGCACGGCAATGCCGTGCTCGTCTCGGCCGAGGACTACGCCGCGCTCCGTGAAGGCTCTTACCTCTTGCGCTCGCCCGCCAACGCGCGTCGCCTGCTCAAGGCCTACGAGAACGCTCTCGGCGGCGTCGGGCTCTCGGCGCGCGAGTTGATCGACTCTGAGGCCGCGGACGCGAAAGCCGGAGCCGAGTGAGGCTCGTCTTCGAAGAGCAGGGCTGGGAGGACTACACGTCCTGGCTCAAGAACGACCGCAAGATGCTCGCCCGGGTCAACAAGCTCATCGAGGACGCGCTCCGGGATCCGTTCACCGGGATCGGCAAACCCGAGCCGCTGAAGTACCACCTGCCCGGCGCTTGGTCGAGGCGGATCGATGACGAACACCGCCTCGTCTACCTGGTCGTCGACGACCAGGTCATCGTGCTCGCCGCTCGGTACCACTACTGACCGGCCGGACCGGACCCGAGGACTCCTCGCCGCGCGACCCGCTGGAGTTCCGCCGCGGCGGGTGATCACCGGGCGACCGGGTCGGCACAGGGCTCGGGGCGGTGCGCTCAGGTGAGCGCACCGCCCCGAGGTACTGTGCTCGTGCGTCAGCGCACCTGGTTGCGGCTGTGGCGGGCCAGGGCGAAGACGCCCCCCGCGGTGGCCAGCATGGCCAGGGCAGAGACGGTGAATACGACGATGTCGGTGGTCATGCGATTTTTCCCCTTGCGTTGATCTCCCACTCGTCTTGACGTCCGGGTACCCGGTTTCGTGGCCCGACAGTCGTGTAATTCACACGATCGTGGAGGTAGTTGCAGTGGGACTGCGTGCACTTGAAGGGCGGGTGCTCGCCTACGCGCCGTGGATCCTGGGCGCGTCCCTGCTCGGGCACCTGGCGATGGTCGCGTTCCAGGCGAAGATGACCATGGTGGACCTGATGGTCTACCGGAACGCCTCACCCGAGCTGTTCACCGGTCTGCTCTACGACTGGCGGCTCGAGGAGTTCTCCGACCAGTTCGCCCTGCCGTTCACCTACCCGCCGTTCTCGGCGCTCGTCTTCGTGCCGCTGTCGTGGGTGCCGTGGGGCCTGGCCCGCTGGCTCTGGCAGCTCGCCTGCCTGGCCTGCCTGTGGTTCGTCACCCGCAAGTCGTTGCAGCTCGTCGGCAGCAACGACCCGCGCCGGGCGATGCTGTGGACCGGTCTGTTCGTGTGGGTCGAGCCGGTCCGCACGACCCTGAACTACGGCCAGGTCAACCTGGTCCTGGCGGCCCTCCTGCTCGGCACGATGGTCAGCGCCCGGAGCTGGAAGCAGGGCGCGGGCGTCGGCATCGCGGCCGGGCTCAAGCTCACCCCCGCCATCTCCGGCCTGTACTTCCTGCTCAACCGCCGCTACCGGGCCGCCGCGTGGTCGGTCGTGGCGTTCTTCGGCACGGTCGGGCTCGGCTACCTGATCTCGCCGCGCCTGTCGGACGAGTACTGGTTCCACCTGCTCGGCGACGCGTCCCGGGTCGGCCCGGTCGGCTCGGCGATCAACCAGTCGCTGCGCGGCGCGCTGTCCCGCACGGTCGGGTACGACGTCGGGACCGGACCGATCTTCCTCGGCGCGGTCGCGGTCGCGGTCGTGCTGACCGGGTTCGCGCTGCACGCGTCGCTCAAGGCCGAGGACGCGTTGGCGATGATCGTGTCCGTCCAGTTCCTCGGCCTGCTGGTCTCGCCGATCTCGTGGAGCCACCACTGGGTGTGGGCGGTGCCCGCGCTGATGTGGTTGATCTACTCGGCGAAGCACCGGCTGGCCACCGTCACGGCCGTCGCGTGGATCCTGGCGATCGGCAGCTACCTGATCTCGTTCCTGCTCAAGGCGCAGCCGTCGATCTGGATCATCCCGCGCCCCTGGTACCACTCGGCGCTGGGCTGGGTCTACCCGGCGGTGGGCGTGCTCACCCTGGTCACCGTCGCGGTGGTGCTGCGGCGGCGCGCGGCGCGGTCACGTGAAGAGGTCGAGCACCCCGTCGATCTCCTCCGCGAGTGACACGTCCAGCGCGGTGATCCCGCCGCCGGCGTGCGTCGTGCAGCGGAAGGTCAGCGTGCGCCAGCGGATGTCGATGTCGGGGTGGTGGTCGTCGTTCTCCGCGATCTCGGCCACCCGGTTCACGACCTGGAGGGCCCGGGCGAAGCTCTCCAGCTCCACCGTGCGCACCAGCGCGGCGTCCTTCGCCTGCCACGAAGGCAACGAAGTCAGCGCGGCGGTCACCTGGTCGTCGGTCAGCAGCTCGGCCATGGGCCTGATCGTCCCACCGCGCGGGGTAAGCTGCGCGTTCGCCACGGGAGTCCGGTGCTGCGCCGGGCTGAGAGGAAGGCGCGCGAGCCTTCGACCGTCCACACCTGATCCGGGTCATGCCGGTGTAGGGAGAGATGATGTTCCGACGAGTGCTGCCCGCCGTGACCGCGTTCGCGCTGCTCACGGCCTGTTCGGTGACCACGTCCGACGCGCCGGCGCCGGGGGAGCGGGTCGTCACGCTGGTGACGCACGACTCGTTCGCCCTCAGCCCGGAGCTGCTGGAGAAGTTCAAGGCCGACACCGGCATCACCATCAAGCCTCTGGCCAGTGGTGACGCGGGTGAGGTGACGAACAAGCTGGTGCTGACCAAGGACGCCCCGATCGGCGACGTCGCCTTCGGCGTGGACTCCACGTTCGCCTCCCGCGCCCTGAAGGAGGGGGTGTTCGCCGAGTACGCGAGCCCCGAGGCGCAGCAGGGCGCGCAGCGCTACCAGCTCGACCCGCCGAACCGGCTGCACGCCGTCGACGTCGGCGACGTGTGCCTGAACATCGACGTCGCGGCGTTCAAGGACATCGGCGAGCCGAAGCAGTACGCCGACCTGGCCGACCCGAAGTACAAGGACATGCTGGTGGTCGAGGACCCGGCGACGTCCTCTCCGGGCCTGGCGTTCCTGCTCGGCACCATCGCCACGTTCGGCGAGCGGAACTGGACGAACTACTGGGGTCAGCTCAAGGCCAACGGCGTGAAGGTCGTCAGCGGGTGGGAAGAGGCCTACACGCAGGACTTCTCCGGCTCCAGCGGCAAGGGGCCGCGGCCCGTCGTGGTGTCCTACGCGTCGTCGCCGTCGGCGGAGATCGGTGACGACGGCACGCCGCGCACCAAGGCGCTGCTGGACACCTGCTACCGCCAGGTCGAGTACGCGGGCGTGCTGAACGGCGCCAAGAACCGCGAGGACGCCGAGAAGGTCGTGGACTTCCTGCTCGGCGAGCAGGTGCAGGCCGACGTGCCGGGCCAGATGTACGTCTACCCGTCACGCGAGGGCGTCACCCTGCCGGAGGCGTGGACGAAGGCCGCGCCGCTGCCCGCCTCCGCACGGTCGCTGCCCGCCGCCGAGGTCGACGCGAACCGCGAGCAGTGGGTGCAGCAGTGGCGCACGCTGGTCCAAGGCTGAGCCCACGCCCGACCACCCGCCTGAGCCCGCGGTCGGCCTGGGCGCTCGCCGCGCTCCTGCCCCTGGCGTTCCTGGGCGTGTTCTTCGCGTGGCCGGTGCTGGCGATCGTCGGGCTCGGCCTGGGCGAGGGTGGCGTGCTGCCGGTCCTGGCCCGCGCCGACACGTGGGACCTGGTCGGGTTCACCCTCGGCCAGGCCGCCGCGGCGACGGCGCTGGCGCTGGTCGCGGGACTGCCGGTGGCGTTCCTGCTGGCCCGGTGCCGGGTGCGGGGCGCCGGGCTGGTCCGCGCGGCGGTCATGGTGCCGTTCGTGCTGCCGACCGTGGTGGTGGGGCTCGCGTTCCGGGCGCTGTGGCCCGACGGTGGCGTGCTGCCGATCGTGCTGGCCAACGCGTTCTTCAACGTCGCCGTGGTCGCCCGCACGGTCGGCGGCCTGTGGGCGCGGGTCGACCGGCGGGCCGAGGACGCGGCACGGGCCCTGGGCGCGTCGCGCTCACGGGCGTTCACCTCCGTCGTGCTGCCGTCGTTGGCGCCCGCGATCGGGTCGGCGGCGTCGGTGGTGTTCCTGTTCTGCGCCACCAGCTTCGGCGTGGTGCTGGTGCTCGGCGGCGCGCGTCACCGCACGCTGGAGACCGAGATCTACCTGCGCACGGTGGAGCTGTTCGACCTGTCGGGCGCCGCCGCGCTGTCGTTGGTCCAGTTCGTCGCCGTGATCGCGGTGCTGGTGGTCGGCGCCCTGGCCCGGCGCAAGCGCGAGAAGTCCCTGTCGCTGCGGGTCGAGCCGCCCCGCCGGCCCACCGGCGGCGAGTGGGGCGTGGTCGTCGCGGCGTGGCTGGTGGTGGCGGCGCTGCTGGTGCCGGTGGTGGGGCTGATCGCCAGGTCGCTGGCCGCGGACGACGGCTGGAGCTTCGCCGGGTACGCGGCGCTGGCGGGCACGGGGGAGCGCGGCACGTTGGCGGTGTCCGGGCTGGA
This sequence comes from Saccharothrix sp. 6-C, assembly GCF_016695385.1. NCBI lineage: Bacteria > Bacillati > Actinomycetota > Actinomycetes > Pseudonocardiales > Pseudonocardiaceae > Saccharothrix > Saccharothrix sp. 6-C. Next base: position 228,518 of record NZ_CP064192.1, read on the forward strand.
CGCGGCGCTGAACTCGGTGCGCACGGCCACCGACGCCACGCTGGTGGCGCTGCTGGTCGGCGTGACGTCCGCGGTCGTGCTCGTGGGGTTGCGGCGGCACGGGTCGTGGTTCGCGGAGACCCTGGACACCGCGCTGATGCTGCCGCTGGGCGTGTCGGCCGTGACGCTCGGCTTCGGCTACCTGGTCACCATGGACGCGCTGCCCGGCGACTTCCGCACGTCACCGCTGCTGGTGCCGTTGGCGCAGGCGCTGGTGGTGACGCCGTTGATCGTGCGGATCGTGCTGCCGGTGCTGCGCGCGGTCGACGAGCGGCTGAGGCAGGCGGCGGCGACGTTGGGCGCGAGCCCGTGGCGGGTGTGGCGCGAGGTGGACCTCCCGCTGGCGTCGCGGTCGCTGCTGGCGGCGGCCGGGTTCGGGTTCGTGGTGGCGTTGGGCGAGTTCGGCGCGACGAGCTTCCTGGCCCGGCCGGACGCGCCGACGCTGCCGGTGGTGATCGCGCGGCTGATGTCGCGGCCGGGCGAGCTGAACAGCCAGATGGCTTACGCGGCGTGCGCGTTGCTGATGGTGGTGACCACGGCGGCCGTGCTGGTGATCGAGCGGTTGCGGGTGCCGAGCGGCGGGGAGTTCTGATGTCGTTGCGGGTCGACGGGGTGAGCGTGGCCTACGGGCCGGTGACCGCGGTGTCGGAGGTGGACCTGGCCATCGGGGACGGCGAGGTGGTGGCGCTGCTCGGGCCGTCCGGGTGCGGCAAGTCGACGTTGCTGCGGGCGGTGGCCGGGTTGGAGCCGCCGGCCGCCGGGACCGTGTCGTGGGACGGCGTCGACCTGGCGGGCACGCCCGTGCACCGGCGGGGTTTCGGGTTGGTGTTCCAGGACGGCCAGCTGTTCCCGCACCGGGACGTGGCGGGCAACGTGGCGTTCGGGCTGCGGATGCGCCGGGTGGAGCGGGAGGCGCGGGAGAAGCGGGTGGCCGCCCTGCTGGACCTGGTCGGCCTGTCGGGTTACGCCGATCGCCGGGTGACCGAGCTGTCCGGCGGCGAGCAGCAGCGGGTGGCCCTGGCCCGTGCCCTCGCGCCGCGACCCAAGCTGCTGCTGCTGGACGAGCCGCTCTCCGCGCTGGACCGGGCGTTGCGGGAGCAGTTGGCGGTGGACCTGGCGCGCCTGCTGCGGGAGACGGGCGCGACCGCGCTGGTGGTGACGCACGACCACGACGAGGCGTTCACCCTGGCCGACCGCGTGGCGGTGATGCGGGCGGGCCGGATCGTGCAGGTCGGCGAGCCGTCCTCGGTGTGGCGGCGCCCCGCCGACGTCGAGACCGCGCGGTTCCTGGGCTGCGGCAAGGTCCTCCCGCCCGAGGACGCCGAGCGCCTGGTGGGCGTGGCCGCGCGGGTCGGCCTGCGGGCCACGGCCCTGCGCGTCGACCCGGCCGGCCCGATCGGGGCAGAGGTCCTGGAACGCGTCCACCGCCGCGACCACGTGCGCCTGCTCGTGCGGCTGGAGGGCGAGGACTTCGAGGCGGTCGCCCCGGTCGCCGCACCACCGTCGCCGGGCGACCGCGTCACCCTGTCCGTGGACCTCGACGGGGTCGCCGTCATCGGCTGAGGTCGAGCACGTACTCCACGTCCCCGTGTTCGGCGCCCTCGATGTGCTCGGGCCAGTCCTCGTGGAACGTCCGCACGTGCCGCAGCCCGACCTTCTCCAGCACCCGCCGCGACCCGGTGTTCACCGTCATCGCGTACGCCACGATCCGCGTCAACCCGGCCGCACGCCCGTGCTCCACCAGCGCCGCCGCGCCCTCGGTCGCGTAGCCGCGCCCCCAGTGGTCGGGGTGCAGCCGGTACCCCAGCTCGGCCACACCCCTGTCCACCGGGCTCAGCTCGAACCACCCGATGAAGTCCCCCGACTCCTTCAGGTGCGCGGCCCACCAGCCGCCGCCGAGCAGCCTCGGCAGCACGACCCGCTCCACGTCGGCCCGCGGCACCGGCTTGCCGTCTTCGACGTACCGCATCACCCGCGGCTCGCCGAGCAACCGCACCACGGCGTCCACATCGGACTCGACGAACTCGCGCAACACCAACCGCTCGGTCTCCACCGGGCTAATTGTCCTTGGTCGCCAACCGCATCGCCGCCAGCGACAGGCCGATCAGGACGTAGCACCCCGCCAACGCCGTGCTCCGCCACAACCCCTCGGTCGGCAACGGGTCGCGCATCACGTCGGTCAAGCCCTCCCACGCGGACGTGATGAGGTACGGGTGCAGCCAGTCCAACGCGCTGAAGACGCCCAGCACCGCGAACACGATCACACCGGCCATCGTCGCCGCCATCACCACCAACGGGTGCTCGGTGCACGCCGAGATCGCCATCGCGATCGCCGCCACACCCCACACCTGCACGGTGACCAGCAGGATCGTCAACGCGATCCGCCCGAGCGCCGCGCCGAACGACAGCGTGGACCCCGACAGCGTGAGCATCCCCTCGCCGCCGAACAGCACCACGCCGGTGATCGCGCCGACGAACGCGATCAGCGTCACCGCGACCAACGTCATCGTGGCCACGCCGAACGCCTTGATCCCCAGCAGCCGCAGCCGGCCCACCGGCGAGATCATCAGCCCGCGCAACGTGCCGTGCTGCGCCTCGCCCGCCAACCCGTCGGCCGCCCAGATCGCGCCGACCAGCGGCAGCAGCAGCGGCAGCGCCAAGAACAGCGTGAACACCGGCAGCACCAGCCCGTTGCCCGCGATGATGGCGGCCAGACCCGGCCCGGCGGGACCGTCGCCGTCCACCGCGAACCACAGCCCGATCCCGGCCAGGACCGGCACCAGGCACAGCGACGCCAGCCCGATCACCGTCCGCGGCCGGCGCACGATCCAGCGCAGCTCCGAGCGCAGTTGCCTGCCCAGCGGAGCGCGCGTGGCGACCAGCGCGCTCATCGGGCCCCCTCCTCGATCGTGTCCACGGCGGACAGGTTGTGCTCGGACTCCTCGGCCTCGGTGAGCCGGGCGAACAGGTCCTCCAGACCGGTGCGGTGGCGACGCGCCTCGTGCACCTCGACCCCGGCGTCCACCAGCGTCCGCACCACCACGGGCGCGGTCGTGCCCATCAGCTCGACCCGCACCCCCTCGGTGGCCTCATCGCCGGCTCCGCCGGCGGAGATCGGGCGCGCCGAGATCCGACCGGCGCGCAACGCGTTCAGCGCGTCGTCCACGTCCGGCGTGACGACCAGCAGCGAACTGCTGTCCGCGTGCAGCAGCTCGGCCAGTTCCCCTTGCGCCACCACGGTTCCCCGGTGCAGCACGGCCACGTGCGTGCACGTCGCCTCGATCTCGCTGAGCAGGTGCGACGACACGACGACCGTGCTGCCCGCCTCGTGCAGGTCCGCGATCACCTTGCGCACCTCGCGGGTGCCCGCCGGGTCCAGGCCGTTGGTCGGCTCGTCCAGCACGATCAGCTTCCGCTTCACCAGCAGCGCCGAGGCCAGCCCCAGCCGCTGCTTCATGCCCAGCGAGTACCCCCGGTAGCGCCGGTGCGCGGCGGCGCCGAGGCCGACCCGCTCCAGCGCGTCCTCGACGGCCTGCCTGATGTCGCCCGAGGCGAGCAGCGGCTCGAAGGCCGCCGCCCGCCGCAGGTTCTCCCGACCCGACAGGAACGGGTGGAACCCCGGACCCTCGACCAGCGCGCCCACGTGCGGCAACGCCTGGGCGACGCCGTCGGGCAACGCCTTGCCCAGCAGCTCGACCTCGCCCTCGGTCGGCCGCACCAGTCCGAGCAGCATGCGGATCGTGGTGGTCTTGCCCGACCCGTTGGGGCCGAGCATCCCGAGCACCGCCCCCTGCGGCACGTCGAGGTCCACCCTGTCCACCGCGACCGTGCGCCCGTACACCTTGCGCAGCCCCCGCGTCCGGGCCGCGAGGACCGGGGTGGAGCCGGTGCTCACCGGCTCCACCCGCGCGCTGGTCGAGGTGGTCACTTGACCTGGCCGATCGCGTCCACGAGCACCTGCTCCGGCACCGCGCCCGCGGCCACCCGGCCGTCGTCGGCGATCAGCACGCCACCGACCCGCGTGGTGATGAGCGTGCCCGAGCCCCAGTCGCCGCTGACCTGCTTGCCCAGCTGCTTGAGCAGGCCCTGCACGTCGACGTCCGCGTCCCGGCCGTCCTCCTGCCAACGCCCCGGGCGCTCACCCTGCCGGCCCTGCTCGCCCTGCCGGTCCGCCAGCCCGGCCAAGGCGCCTGCCGGCACGCGCGCGGCCAGCACGGTGTCCCAGCCCTCGCCGATGACCTGCGGGTTCGCCTCGGTGAACGCCTGCTCGGCGGCGGCCTTGTCCTCGGCCGACGGCTCGTCGGCGTTCGGCTCGGTCACCTTCGCCCCGGCGGGCGGGGTGAACGCGAACAGCGACGCGTCCTGCGGGCCGACGGTCAGCTCGGAGAACCCGACCTGCACGGCGGGCGCGTCCGTGCCGTTGGTCAGCACGGCCACGCGCAGCGGCATCCGCAGCTCCGAGTCGACCGCGACGCGCACCTCGCGCAGCACCGTCTTCTCGGTCGGCTTCGGCGTCAGCACCAGCTCGTACACCGGCCGGTTCGCCACCCGCGCGGTGCCGTCGACGGTGACGTCGCTGTACTCCTGGATCGCCGCGACCACCTGGCGCGACAACGTCACCGGGTCCGTCGGCAGGGCCTGCTGCCCGTCCGGCTCGCCCTGCCCGACGCCGAGCCCCGGCTTGGTCCGCTCGAACGACCCGTGCGGCATCTTGCCGACGGTCTGCTCGGCCGAGTTCCACAGCCACGCCGTCTGCCCGTCGTCGACGAACGTGCGCTCGGAGTCGCCGCCGGGCAGCTGCACCCGCAGCTTGCCCTGCCCGTCGGTCCAGATCCGCAGGTTGCTGGCGCCGTCCGAGGCCTGCGGCACGCCCGCGATGGCCGGGATGCCCAGGTCGTTGTCCACGTCCACGGTGCCGCCGAACGCGGCCGGCTTCGCCTGCAGCACGGACTCGACCAGCGCCTCGGCGCTCACGTCCGGCAGCACCGGCGCGGGACCGGCGCCGGCGGGCATCGCGAGCAGCCCCAGCCCGGCCGCGCCGGCGACCACGCCCACCGCCGCCGCCACGACGGTCACCTTTCTCCGGTTCATGTCCCCTCCTCTGCCGGGCAGCCCCTTGCGACCCGACAACCCAGACACTCCTCCGCGAGCCCTGAGACCGGGCTGAGAGCGGTCCGGACGCTGAGAGCGCACTGAGACTCCTGCCCCGATTGTCCTCCTCACGGGGCATGCTGGGGACGTGAGACCACGGGTGCTGGTTGTGGACGACGAGATCGGCGTGCGCCGCGCGTTGGAACGCGGGCTGTCCGCGGAGGGCATGGAAGTGGTGACCGCCGCCGACGGCCCCAACGCCCTGCGCGTGGCGTTGACCGGCGCGTTCGACGTGGTGCTGCTGGACATCATGCTGCCCGGCCTGTCGGGCTACCGGGTGTTGCAGCGGATGCGCGCCGAAGGGGTGCGCACGCCCGTGCTGATGGTGTCCGCCAAGGACGGCGAGGTCGACCAGGCCGACGGGCTCGACCTCGGCGCCGACGGCTACCTGGTCAAGCCGTTCTCGTTCGTGGTGCTCGTGGCGCAGGTCCGGGCGTTGCTCCGGCGCAACTCCACCGACCTGGCGCGGCGCCGGCTCAAGCTCGGCGAGCTGGTGGTGGACCGCGCCCTGCGCGAGGTGAGCTGGGCCGGCGAGCCGGTCTCGCTGTCGCCGCGCGAGTACGCCGTGCTCGACGTGCTGGCCAGCCGGGCCGGCTCGGTCGTGACGAAGGACGAGCTGCTGCGCACCGTGTGGGGCGACGAGCAGGCCGCCACCCGCAACGCGGTCGAGGTGTACGTCGGCTACCTGCGGCGCAAGCTCGACGCGATGGGCGCGGGCGAGGTCGTGCGCACCGTGCGCGGCCACGGCTACCTGGCGTCCACGCCCGACCTCGACGCGGCGCTGGGTTCGGCGGGGACCAGGCGCAGGTGAGCCCGCGCCGGTGGTGGCCGCCGCGCCGCTGGTGGCTGCGGCGCACCCTGCGGTTCCGGATCACCGTCGTGGCGACCGGAGTGGCCCTGCTGTGCCTGCTCGCGTTCACCCTCCTGGCACCCCAGCTGATCGGGTTCGTGCAGGTCAACGCAGTGGACCGGGAGCTGTCCAAGGCGGAGGACGCCCGCGTGCTCGACACCGCCGGCAACCCCCTGGACGGCGGGCCGAAGCCCGACCTGACCGCGGCCGAGATCCGCGCGCTCAAGTCCGGCGAACCCGTGCTGCGGATCGACGGCCCCAGCGCGCACCGGTGGGTCGGCCGGGTCCAGTTCGCCGCGGACGGCACACCCCGGCTGCACGTCGCCGGCGACACGCTCGTCGGCTACCGCGAGGCGAACCAGCTCGGCACCCGGTGGCTCGCGGTGGCCGCCGTGCTGGTCGCGGGCCTCGTCGGGATCGCCACGTGGCTGGCCGTGCGGTCGTCGCTGCGCCCCGTGGAGCGGATGCGGGTGGCCGCGGCGGAACTGCCGCGCGGGCAACGCCTGCCCGTGCCGGCCGCGCGGGACGAGCTGCAAGCCCTGGCGGAGGCGCTGAACGCCCTGCTGGCCCGACGCGACGAAGCCACCGAACGGCTGCGCCGGTTCACCGGCGACGCCGCGCACGAACTGCGCTCGCCCGTGACGTCCGTGCGGGCGCAGGCCGAGGTGGCGGTGGCGCACCCCGACCCGGACTTCTCCATCGAAGTGCTCGAATCGGTGGTCGAGGAATCCGTGCGGCTGTCCGCCCTGGTGGACGCGCTGCTGATCCTGGCGCGCGCCGACACCGGCGAACTGCCGCGCGCCGAACCCGTCGACCTCGTGCTGCAGGCGCAGGCCGCCGTCGACCGGCTGGGGGAGACGGAGCTGCTGGTGCAGCTGGCCGCGCCCATGAGCGCGTGCCTGATCTCCGCCGCGGGCGCCGAGGTCGAGCTGGTGCTGGACAACCTGCTGCGCAACGCCGCCCGGTACGCCCGGACGTTCATCCGGATCTCCGTGCTGCCGGCCGCGCGCGAGGTGCGGCTGCTCGTGGACGACGACGGGCACGGCATCCCCGAAGAGCACCGGGAGAAGGTGTTCGACCGCTTCTACCGGGTCGAGTCGGACCGGGGACGGGCCACCGGCGGGTTCGGGCTGGGCCTCGCGCTCGTCGCGCACCTCGTGCGGCGGCGGCGGGGGACGATCCGGGCGGGCGAGTCGCCGGAGGGCGGCGCCCGGCTGGAGGTGCGCTGGCCGCTCTACCGGTGACCGCGCCTCTGACAGGATGGGCGACCGTGCCCGAGCTGAGAACCACCACCCTCGTCGACGCGCCGTTGCGGACCGTCGCCGCCGCGCTGCTCGACGCGCGACTGCTGGCCCGTGCCGTGCGGGGATTGGGCGTGCGGATCACCGGCGGGGCGCCGGTGCTGCACGTGGGTGCCTCACTGGCCGGGTCCGTGGGTCCGGTGACCGGGACGCTGGTCGTGACGCGGGCCGACACCACCGGCGTGTCGGCGGAGCTGGTCGGCGGGCCGTTGCCGAAGTTCACGCTGGTCACGGACCTGCTGCACACCGGCGGCGGCACGATGGTGGTCGACTCGGTCGAGTGGTCGAGCCCCGGCGGGCCGTTCGGCCGGCTGGCGGACGTCCTCGTGGGCCGCGGCCTGGCCCTGAAAGTGCTGCAAGCGCGTGCCGCCGCGGTGGCCGCGCGCAGCACCGAGCTGTTGAGGGCGCGCGTGGTGGTAGGTGCCGCGATCGTCCACGACGGCCGCCTCCTGGCCCAGCAGCGCAGCTACCCGCCCGAGGCCGCCGGCAAGTGGGAGCTCCCGGGTGGGCGCGTGGAGCCGGACGAGACCGACCACGCCGCCGTGGTCCGCGAGTGCGCGGAGGAACTGGGCGTGACCGTCACCCCCGGTGACCGGATCGGCCCGGACGTCCCCCTGCGCCCCGACCTCCTGCTCCGCGCCTACGCCGCGACCCTGACCTCGGGCACCCCGGCCCCCACCGACCACCAGGCGATCCGCTGGCTGACCTCCGCCACCCTCGACTCCGTCGACTGGCTGCCCGCCGACCGCGTCCTCCTCCCCGCCCTCCGCCCCCTCCTCCCCTGACCCCGAGAGTCCAACCCCCACCCCGCGCGAGTCCAACGTTCACGTCACGCGTGTCCTACGTTCAGAACACCCGAGTTGAACGCTCAGCGCAGTGGATCTAGTGCTGAACGTTCAACTCGGGGTGCCTGAACGTAGGACACACGCCTTCCGAACGTAGGACACGCGCGTTCTGGAGGTAGGACTCACGCGGCGTGGAGGTTGGACTCTCGCGCGGGGTGGAGGTCAGCCCAGGCCGGACATGCGCAGGGCGGCGTCGAGGCGGTGGCGGCACCGCTCACGCGAGCGTTCCGCGCCGTACGCCCGCGCCCGGTCCAGCTCGGCCGGGTCGTCGAGCAGCCCCTGCGTCACCTCGCGCACGGGACGCAGCTCCTCGACCACCGCGTCCGCCGCGGCTTCCTTCAACTCCGAGTAGTCCTTCACCGAACCCGCCAGCTCCGCCGGGTCCTTCCGGGTGCACGCCGCCAGGATCTCCAGCAGGTTGGCCACGCCCGGCTGCTCCTCCGGCGCGTAACGCACCTCACCCCGGTCGTCGGTCACCGCACGCCGGATCTTGCGCCGCACCAGGTCCGGCGGGTCGAGCACGAACACGGTGCCCGCCGCGTCCTTCGCCGTCTTCGCCATCTTCCGCGACGGATCGGCCAGGTCGCGCACCCGCGCCGCGGTCGGCGGCACCACGGACCGGGGCATGGTGAACACCTCGCCGTAAGTGCCGTTGAACCGCCGCGCCAGCACCCGCGCCAGCTCCACGTGCTGCCGCTGGTCGTCGCCGACGGGCACCTCGTGCGCGCCCTGCAGCAGGATGTCGGCCGCCATCAGCACCGGGTACGTGAGCAGGCTCAACCGGACCGACGACCGGCCCGCCGACTTCTCCTTGAACTGGATCATCCGGGCCGCCTCGCCGTAGGTGCAGGTGCACTCCAGCACCCACGTCAGCGCGCCGAGCTCGCGGACCAGGTCGGACTGCACGGCCACCGACCGCGGGTCGACGCCGGCGGCGATGAGCACCGCCAGCTGCTCCCGGGTCAGCGACCGCAGTCGTGACGGGTTGTGCGACGTCGTCATCGCGTGCAGGTCGCTGATGAAGTAGACGTCCTCCTCGGTGCCCTCGGCGGCCCACCGCCGGATCGCGCCGAGGTAGTTGCCGAGCTGGACGGGGCCGGACGGGGTGATCGCGGACAGCCTGATCATGGTGATCCCTTCGGGGTCTGCCCGCTCGACCCGACCCCCGAAAGCACGAAGGCCGCCCCAGCGGGCGGCCTGCGTTCGTCTGACGCGCAGTTCTCAGGGCCGCCTGAAGGCGGACCACCAGAACGGGTAAAGAGTGCGCACAACCGCGATTCTAGCGTGTAACCCCCCTGTGTCGGGGGTCTACATTTCTCCTATGTACGTCGTGCTGCTGGAGTACACCGCACCGCTGGACGAGGTCGACTACGCCCTCCCGGACCACGTGGAGTGGCTGAGGAAGCAGTACGAGGCCGGGTACTTCCTGGCCTCGGGCCGGCAGGTGCCCCGCGTGGGCGGCGTGATCATCGCGCGGCCGATGGCGCGCGGGAAGCTGGACGCGCTGCTGGCCACCGACCCGTTCGCGGTCGGCAAGCTGGCGAAGTACCAGGTGGTGGAGTTCCAGGCCACCCGGACCGCGCCCGAGCTGGCCGGGATCAACGAGGCGGTGGTGGGCTAGCCCGCGGGCGGCCCCGTCCCACCCGGCGTCGGCCGGGCGGCGGCCCTCACGCGGCCGGCTTCAGGTCGCCCTTCTTCCCGCTCTTCTTCCCGGCCTTCTTGCCCCGTTCCCGCTCCTTCCGCGCCTTGCGCTCCTGCTTGGCCGCCATCTTCGCGGCCTTCTCCCGAGCCTTGAGCAGCACCACGACCGGACAGCTCTTGCACCTCGGTGTGGAACGGCAGCACTTCTTCTTCACCTTGACCTTGCCCACGCGGCGTGCTCCACTCATCCGGGTGTCCTCAGAGTAGGTGAGGCTGACCTCACCTGCCGTCCGTGTGTGGTAAGGGCACTCCGCCCGGTAAGCTGTACTGAGGCTGCGCGCGATCCAACGTCCGGCGCCTGGCTTCCCTCGCACAAACAGCTCTAGGAGTTCCGCGTGCCCACGGCCACCGCGTCGATCAAGGAAACGCTGGTCCGCAACGACCTGCGCAACGTCGCGATCGTCGCGCACGTTGACCACGGCAAGACGACCCTCGTCGACGCCATGCTCCGCCAGTCCGGGGCCTTCTCCGAACGTGCCGAGCTCGTCGACCGGGTCATGGACTCGGGCGAGCTGGAGCGTGAGAAGGGCATCACGATCCTGGCCAAGAACACCGCCGTGCGCCGCCACACGCCCGACGGTCCCGTCACCATCAACGTGGTCGACACCCCGGGTCACGCCGACTTCGGCGGCGAGGTCGAACGCGGCCTCTCCATGGTCGACGGCGTCGTGCTGCTCATCGACGCCTCCGAGGGCCCGCTGCCGCAGACCCGGTTCGTGCTGCGCAAGACCCTGGCCGCCGGCCTGCCGGTGATCCTGGTGGTGAACAAGGTCGACCGCCCCGACGCCCGGATCTCCGAGGTCGTCGAGGAAGCTCACGACCTGCTGCTCGACCTGGCCAGCGAGGTCGGCGCCGACGACTCGGTGCTCGACCTGCCGGTCGTCTACGCCTCGGCGCGCGCCGGCCGGGCGTCGCTCAACCAGCCCGAGGACGGCGGCCTGCCCGACGAGGAGAACCTCGACGTGCTGTTCGAGGTCCTGTTCAAGCACATCCCGGCCCCGCTGGGCGACTCCGACGCGCCGCTGCGCGCGCTGGTGACCAACCTCGACGCGTCGTCGTTCCTCGGCCGCATCGCGCTGTGCCGGATCGAGGCGGGCACCATCCGCAAGGGCGAGACGGTGGCCTGGTGCCGTGAGGACGGCACGATCCAGAAGGTCCGCATCACCGAGCTGCTGATCACCGAGGCGCTCGACCGCGTGCCCGCCGAGTCGGCGAAGGCCGGTGACCTGGTCGCCATCGCCGGCATCCCGGACATCACCATCGGCGACACGCTCGCCGACGTGGACAACCCCGAGCCGCTCCCGCGGATCACCGTGGACGAGCCCGCGATCTCGATGACGATCGGCGTCAACACCTCGCCGCTGGCGGGTCGCGGCGGCGGCACCAAGCTGACCGCGCGGGTGCTCAAGGCCCGGTTGGACTCGGAGCTGGTCGGCAACGTGTCGGTGCGCGTGCTGCCCACCGAGCGGCCGGACACGTGGGAGGTGCAGGGCCGCGGTGAGCTGGCGCTGGCCATCCTCGTCGAGCAGATGAAGCGCGAAGGCTTCGAGCTGACCGTCGGCAAGCCGCAGGTGGTCACCAAGACCGTCGACGGCAAGCTGCACGAGCCGTTCGAGCGGCTGACGATCGACGCGCCCGAGGAGCACCTGGGCGCCATCACCCAGCTGCTGGCCAACCGCAAGGGCCGGATGGAGAACATGTCCGGCCACGGTTCCGGGCGGATCAAGCTGGAGTACGTCGTGCCGTCGCGCGGCCTCATCGGCTTCCGCACCGAGTTCCTCACCGAGACTCGCGGCACCGGCATCGCGAACGCGGTGTCCGAGGGCTACGCCCCGTGGGCCGGCGAGATCCGGACCAGGCACAACGGCTCCCTCGTCGCCGACCGGTCGGGCCAGATCACCGCGTACGCGATGATCCAGCTGGCGGACCGGGGCACGTTCTTCGTCGAGCCCGGCGCCGAGGCGTACGAGGGCATGGTCGTCGGCGAGAACCCGCGCGCGGAGGACCTGGACGTCAACGTCTGCCGTGAGAAGAAGCTGACGAACATGCGCACGTCGACGGCCGACGTGATGGAGACCCTGGCCCGGCCGCGGAAGCTGTCGCTGGAGGAGGCGCTCGAGTTCTGCGCCGCCGACGAGTGCGTCGAGGTCGCGCCGGAGGTCGTGCGGGTGCGCAAGGTGATCCTGGACGCCAACCAGCGCGGCCGTGAGCGCAGCCGCAACAAGTTGCGGGGCTGACCTCCGCTCCTTATATATAGGGTCTGTCCGACGGGCACCCCCGGCTTCGGCCGGGGGTGCCCGTCGGTTTACCGCCCCCTCCGCCCGTGACCACCGCACACGATCGGGTGAACATAGGCCGAAAATGTACGGTAACCCTGTTACCGTCCCTCGGTTGGAACATGAGGAAACCGACCGACCGCCCCGCCGCCGACCACCCCCCGATCCCCACCACCTCCCACACCCACCGGCCACCGCCCCTCCCGCCTGCCACCTCCACAGCCCGCCCGCCACCTGCCCGCACCGGGCCCCCGGCCCCACGCGGGCCGCCCCGCCCCCACGCCCGCGCCCCGGCCACGCGCCTGGCCGCACGCCGCGCCCCCACTCGCGCCCGCGCCGCCGGCCCGCGCCCGTGCGCCCCGGCCCCCGCGCCCGCACGCCTGGCCCCCGCCCCCGCCCGCGCGCCCGCGCGCCGCGCGGCTGGCCTCGCGCCCGCGCCCGCCGGCCCAGCCGCCGTGCGCGCCCTCCCCACCTGCGCGTCGGCTCCGCGCCCACCCGTCCAGCCGCCGCCCGGAGCTCGCCGGCCCCGGCTGTCGCACTCGGTGGCCCCTGCCCGCCCCGCACGATCGCCGGGCCGGGGCTGCCGTTGACGCCGGACCGATCGCCGATCCCGGCCGCGGCGCCGGCGACGCGTCCGGCGACGTCGACCGACGCGCCCGGCGTGCGAATGCCACCGGGGCGTGTCGCGTGGGCAGTGGTGGGGTTGGGAGTCAACTGTCAGCGTCGTCTGGCACGCTCGTACCCATGGGGACGCGGAGGGTTCTTGCGGTGGTGGCTGCGCTCGCGCTGGTCGGAGCGGGTTGCACGGCCGCGCCGCCGTTGCCCCTCGTGCCGTCGACGCCCGGGGTGACGGTCGTGCCGAAGGAGAAGCAGAACGAGGTCGTCGTCGGCGTGGACGACGTCAAGGGCGGCTACAACCCGCACACGCTGGCCGGTCAGAGCAGCGTCACGACGGCGCTGTCCGCGCTGCTCCTGCCCTCGACCTTCCGGACCGACGCGGACGGCAGCCCGAAGCTCGACCTGGACCTCGTGGTGAGCGCCGAGGTGACCAGCGCGGACCCCTACACGGTGACGTACACGTTGCGGCGGGATGCCAGCTGGTCGGACTCGGCGCCCATCGCGGCGGAGGACTTCGTCTACCTGTGGCAGCGGATGCGGGAGGAGCCCGGGGTGGTCGACCCCGCCGGGTACCGGCTCATCGACGACATCGCCAGCCGGGAGGGCGGCAAGGTCGTCGAGGTCGTGTTCGACAAGCCCTACCCCGGTTGGCGCAGCCTGTTCCGCAACCTCCTGCCCGCCCACCTGCTGAAAGACGCCCCCGGGGGGTGGGGCGCGGCCCTCGCGGACAGCTTCCCGGCGACCGCGGGGCCGTTCGCGGTCCGCACGCTCGACCAGCCGCGCGGCGAGATCATCCTCGAGCGCAGCGACCGCTTCTGGGAGGCGCCGCCCGCGCTCGACCGGGTGATCCTGCGCCGCGCGAACCAGCACGACACGATCGAGGCGCTGAACACCGGTGACGACCAGGTCGCCCTCATCCACGCGGACGCGATCGCGGTCAAGGACATCGACGAGCTGGCCAAGACCACGTCGCTCGCCAGCGTGGTCGTGCCCCGCGCGGAGGTCGTCCAGCTGCTCTTCCGGCCCGCCTCGCCGCGCATGCAGGACCTGCGCGTGCGCACCGCCGTGATGAACCTGCTCGACCGCGACGACCTGATCGCCACCGGCACCCGCAGCGGACCCAGCGCGGGCCTCCGCGCGGACGCCCAGGTGATCCCGCCGAGCAAGCCCGGCCACCTCCCGACGATGCCCGCCAAGGCCGGTGACCCGGCGCTACTGCTCACTGAGGCGGGTTACACCCGACCGGAGGGCGGGCAGTGGTTGAGGGACGGCAAGCCGTTCGAGTTGACCATCGCCGCACCCGCCGGGATCGAGCCGTACGTGACCGTCGCGAACCGCGTCCAGCGTCAACTGTCATTGTCCGGAATCGCCGCACGCGTCCTGACAACGCCGCCCAATCAGTTGTTCGGCCAAGATCTGTCGGATACCGCCCCTTCCAATGAGCCGGTCGACATTGCCGTCGTGCCACAGGTCGACACCGGCGATTCCGCGGCCGTTCTGGCTTCCACATTCGGGTGCCGTCCGTCACCCGAGGACGGCGGTACACCCTTTCCGGCGAATCTGTCCGGTTTCTGCGACCAGGCGGTCCAGCCGGTGATCGACCAGGCCCTCAGCGGCCAGGTGCTGCTCGCCGACGCCCTCCGGACCATCGAGCCGATCCTCTGGCAGCAGGCCGTCTCGCTGCCGTTGTTCCAGGTAGCGGACCTGCTGGTGGTCCTACCGGAGGCGGAGAACGTCTCCGCCGGTGCTCCGTTCGCCGGTCCGCTGAGCACCGCGCGCTCCTGGCGGCGCGTGGAACGTTGACCGTTGACCCGGACGAAACACTGGCTTCAAGATGCGTTCGCGGTGCAGTATTGACAGTATTCTCGTCGTCCGGTTAACGAACGCTCCCGCCCGGTAACGACGGAGTCGCATGCTGCGACCAACGTGTCACCCTTTGGTCACGATCGGCCGATGGGCAGTGACCGTGCCGCGCACTGGTTCTTATCGTGCTGCAACGGTGTGTCGGTTCGGGGCGCGTTTGGCACATCACGGTTATGGGTGGAAGTCGGCCCAAACGGTCGCTCCAACCCAGTGCTAGGAGGGCACGTGTCGATGAGGAGATCAAAGGCTGTCTCGGCGCTTGCGCTGTTGACCGGAGCCGCGCTCGTGCTGAGCGCGTGCGGCGGCGGCGGCTCGGGCAGCGGCGATCAAGGCGGGCCGCAGGACCTCGACCCCGGCGCGATCGGTGGTCAGGACGAGCTGTTGAAGCGTCCGAAGGTGGAGGACATCGGCGAGGTCGCGATCGCCGTCGAAGAGGGCTTCAGCAACTACAACAACAACATCGGCGCGACGAACAACTTCGCGAGCACCATCGCGCTGTCGAACGTGCAGCCCTCGCCGTACATCACCGAGCTGGTCGACGGCAAGGTCATCATCAAGATCGACGGTGACCTGATGGAGTCCATCAAGGTGACGTCGAGCGACCCGCAGGCGATCGAGTGGAAGGTCCAGAAGGCCGCCGTCTGGTCCGACGGCGAAGCCATCGACTGCGACGACTTCCACCTCAAGTGGCTGGCCGCGACGAGCAAGGCCACCGTCAAGGGCGAAGACGGCACGGAAGCTTCGATCTTCGACTCGTCCGACACGGGCTACAAGGACATCGAGAAGCTCGAGTGCTCCGACGACGGCAAGACCATCACCACCACGTTCTTCAAGGACAAGGCGTTCGCGGACTACCGCGCCCTGTTCTCGCAGCCCGGTAGCGACAGCCTGCTGCCGGCGCACATCCTGGAGCAGAAGACCGGCGTCGCGGACATCACCAAGATCTCGCCCGCGCAGAACGACGACACGGTCAAGAAGATCGCCGAGTTCTACACGACCGGCTGGCGGGGCTTCGACCCGGCGGTCGCGCTGTCCGGCGGTCCGTACGTCATCACCTCGGCCGACCTCAAGGACCAGACGGTCCTGGAGCGCAACCCGAAGTGGTGGGGCAACCCCGGTGGCCCGTCCAAGGTCATCCTGAAGACGAACACGGACGCCCAGTCTGCCGCTCAGCAGCTGCAGAACAAGGAAGTCCAGGTCATCGCCCCGCAGGCGGACGCCGCCGTGGCGCAGCAGCTGCGCGGTGACAGCGCGTTCAACGTCTTCGCGGCCGGTGGCCAGACGTACGAGCACGTCGACTTCAACATGGCGCTGCCCCTGTTCAAGGAGAACAAGGACCTGCGCACGGCGATCGCCCAGTGCTTCGACCGCGACGGCCTGGTCGAGAAGCTCGTGGCGGACGTGGACCCGAACGCCAAGCCGCTGGGCAGCCTGACGTTCATGCCGAACGAGGTCGGCTACGAGGACCACTACAGCGACACCGGCAAGGGTGACGTCGCGGCGGCCAAGAAGACCCTCGAGGACGGCGGCTGGAAGCAGGGCGCCGACGGCATCTACACCAAGGGCGAGTTCCGCGCGTCCTTCAAGCTCGGCCACAAGATCGTCCAGCGCCGTGCGGACACCGTCCGCATCCTGCAGGACAAGTGCAAGCAGGCCGGCATCGAGATCGTCGACGACCAGGCGGCCGACTTCAACGACAAGCGCCTCCCGGCCAGCGAGTTCGAAGCCGCGCTGTTCGCGTGGGTCGGCCAGCCGCTGAAGGCCGGCGCGTACGGCAACTACGCCCAGAAGGACAAGGGCGGCACGGCCAACTACAACAACTACGACTCCGCCGCGTTGACGGAGAAGTGGGCGGCCGCGAACAGCGAGCTGGACTACCAGAAGCGCATCACCATGATGAACGACGCGGACAAGATCATGCGGGACGACCTGCACAGTGTCCCGCTGTTCCAGCTGACCGACTTCGCGGCGTCGAGCGCGGACATCGGGCCGATCTCGTACATCGGTGTCGGCGGTGGCGTGACCTGGAACCTGTACGCCTGGCAGAAGAAGTAGTAACCGCCGGGCTCGGTGAGCCCAGCTGGAAAAGCACGACCCAACCGCCGGGGGGCCGGTGCCACAAGCACCGGCCCCCCGGAGGGTGTCCGCGTCCGGTAGGCTCCCACGCTTGCACGCGGGGGTGCCTAGGGAGACTAGAGACTCGTCATGTTCCGTTACATAATCCGGCGGTTGTTGATCTCGATTCCGCTGTTGATCGTCGCCTCATTCCTCTGCTTCGGTCTGGTCAACGCCATGGGTGATCCCCTGGGCGAGTGGAAGCTCCAGAAGGCCCGGACACCGGCGGAAATCGCTGCCGCGTACGAGCGGACGGGCTACAACAAGCCGTTCATGGAGCGCTACGTAAACTGGGCCGGCGACTTCGTCACCGGTGACTGGGGCGAGTCCGTCGTCCCCGGCAACGCGGGCAAGCCGGTCAAGGACGAGCTGCTCAAGGCCTTCGGCGTCACGCTGCGGCTGATCCTGGGCGCGGAGTTGATCGCGTTGCTGCTCGGCATCGCCGTCGGTGTCATCGGCGCGGTCAGACAGTATTCGATATTCGACTACACGGCGACCGGAATATCGTTCGCCATGTTCTCGATGCCCTTGTTCTGCGTCGCCCTGGTGCTCAAGGCCGGTGGTATCGAGCTGAACAACTGGCTGGAGTCCATCGGGGCCGACCGGTGGATCATCACGGCGGGTCCGCCAGGCGACGGGTTCGGCGGCAGCTTCGGCCAGCAGGTGTTCCAGTACAGCGGCGCGTACATCCTGCCCACCATTTCGCTGGTGGTCATCCAGTTTGCGCTCTACAGCCGTTTCCAGCGCGCCTCGATGCTGGAGACGCTCAACGCCGACTACGTCCGCACGGCGCAGGCGAAGGGCATTTCGGAGGCGCGGTCGATCTTCCGGCACGCGTTCCGCAACGCGCTCATCCCGATCATCACGGTCTCCTCGCTCAACATCGGCGCCGGGTTCGGCGGCGCGGTGATCACCGAAACGGTCTTCAGCTGGTCCGGAATGGGCAAGTTCATCGTCGAGGCCATCACGAAGATCGAGCCGTACCAGGTGCTCGGCTTCATGATGCTCACGGCCGTGTTCATCATCGTGTTCAACCTGATCGCGGACATCCTGTACGCCTTCCTGGACCCGAGGATTCGCCTTGACTGAGATCGGTTCCCCCGTGGCGCAGGCGCCCGCGCCCCAGTCGGGCGGCGAGGTGAGCACGTTCGACGCGACCACGGCGCGCAAGCAGTGGCAGGTGGTCCTGCGCCGGTTCACCCGGCACAAGGCCGCCCTGGTCGGCTCGGTCCTGTTCGCGATCCTGGTGCTGTTCGCCTTCTTCGGCGGCGTGTTCTGGAAGTACCCGTACACGGACCTCGGCT
This sequence comes from Saccharothrix sp. 6-C, assembly GCF_016695385.1. Classification (NCBI taxonomy): domain Bacteria; kingdom Bacillati; phylum Actinomycetota; class Actinomycetes; order Pseudonocardiales; family Pseudonocardiaceae; genus Saccharothrix; species Saccharothrix sp. 6-C. Next base: position 246,581 of record NZ_CP064192.1, read on the forward strand.
TCAAGCGGTACCTGCCGCCCAGCGCCGACCACCCGTTCGGCACGGACCGGCTGGGCGGCGACATGGTCGCCCTGATCATCCGCGGCACGCAGTTCTCGCTCCAGATCGCGATCGTGGTGGCGGTGCTGTCCACCGTCATCGGCGTGGTCCTGGGCGCGCTGGCCGGCTACATGAAGGGCTGGGTCGACACCCTGATCAGCCGCTTCATCGACCTGCTGCTGGTGATCCCCAGCCTGATCATCGCGGCCGTGCTGGTGCGCAACAGCTTCGTGGTGGCGGTGGCGGGCGGCAGCGGCGGCAGCAACTGGCTGATCGTCGCGCTCTACCTGGGCCTGATCGGCTGGCTGTCGATCGCCCGGGTGATCCGCGGCATGGTGCTGTCGCTGCGCGAGAAGGAGTTCGTGGAGGCGGCCCGCGCGCTGGGCGCGTCCACGTTCCGCATCGTGTTCCGGCACATCCTGCCCAACACCGTGGACGTGATCATCGTGAACGCCACGCTGGCGATCGCGCAGGCCGTGCTGCTGGAGGCCGCGCTGTCGTTCATCGGCCTCGGCGTGCAGAGCCCGGACACGTCGCTCGGCCTGATGATCAGCCTGAACAAGAACGAACTGACGCTGCACCCGTGGCTGTTCCTCACCCCGTTCGTGTTCATCGTGCTGATCTCACTCGCGGTGAACTTCATCGGCGACGGTCTCCGGGACGCCTTCGACCCGCGGCAGAGGAGGGTGAAGGCATGAGCGAGGTGGACGTGACCGCCGCCGGAGGTGGCAACCAGATGACGGCCCTGACCGAGTCGATCTTCGACAACACCGTCGGCGGCGAGAAGCTGCTCCGGGTCGAGAACCTGTCGGTCGACTTCCCGACCGACGACGGCACCGTGCACGCGGTGCGGGACGTGTCGTTCACCCTCGGCCCCGGCGAGGTGCTGGGCATCGTGGGCGAGTCGGGTTCCGGCAAGTCCGTGTCGTCGATGGCGATCATGGGCCTGCTGCCCAAGACCGCGAAGATCGGCGGGTCGATCAAGTTCAAGGACCGCGAGCTCGTCGGCCTGAACTACAAGCAGATGCAGCCGGTCCGCGGCAACGGCGTCTCGATGATCTTCCAGGATCCGATGACCTCGATGAACCCGGTGTACACGGTGGGCTGGCAGCTCGCCGAGGCGCACCGGGCGCACCACGACGTGTCGAAGAAGGCCGCCTGGGCCAAGGCCGTCGAGGCGCTGGAACTCGTCGGCATCCCGCAGCCGGACCGCCGCGCCTCGCAGTACCCGCACGAGTTCTCCGGCGGCATGCGGCAGCGCGCGATGATCGCGATGGCGATCATCAACGACCCGGACGTGATCATCGCGGACGAGCCGACCACGGCGCTGGACGTGACCGTGCAGGCGCAGATCCTGGACACGCTGCTGCGCATCCGGGACGAGACGAGCGCGGGCATCATGGTCATCACGCACGACCTGGGCGTGGTGGCGGGCATGGTGGACCGCGTGCAGGTCATGTACGGCGGCACGGTCGTCGAGCAGGGCACCGTGGACGAGGTCTTCGAGGCGCAGCGGATGCCGTACACCGTCGGCCTGCTGGGCTCGATCCCGAACCCGAACCTGCTGGGCAAGCGGCTCACCCCGATCAAGGGCGCGCCCCCGTCGCTGATGAACCTGCCGCAGGGCTGCTCGTTCTCGCCCCGCTGCCCGTTGGCGATCGACGAGTGCCGCGAGACCGAGCCGCTGCTGCTGGAGACCGACCGGGCAGGCCACTTCGCGCGGTGCCACCGCTCCGCGCACCTGGCGACCATCGAGAACCCGCAGCGGCTGTTCGCCCACGACGAGATCGGCGTGGTCGAGAACCCCGCGTCGCTGACCATGGCGAACCCGGACATCCCGGTGAGCGAGGACCTCGACGTGGTCGAAGCTCGGTTGCACGAAGAGGAGAAGCCGACCTCATGACCTCGACAGACATCAACCCCCAGGCCGGTGGCCTCGCCTCGGGCGGACGTCCGGGCGAGACCCCGCTGCTGGAGGTCAAGGACCTGGTCAAGTCGTTCCCGGTGCGCGGCGGCGGCATCATCCCGCGCACCGTGGGGCAGGTCCAGGCGGTGTCCGGGGTGAGCTTCGACCTCTACCCGGGCGAGACGCTGGGCCTGGTCGGCGAGTCCGGCTGCGGCAAGTCCACCACCGGTCGGGCGATCCTCCAGCTGCACAAGCCGACGTCCGGCTCGGTGAAGTTCGAGGGCCGCGAGCTCACCAAGCTGCGCGGCAAGGGCCTGCGCGGCGTGCGGCGGGACATGCAGATCGTGTTCCAGGACCCGTACGCGTCGCTGAACCCGCGCTGGCAGATCAACGAGCTGATCTCCGAGCCGTTCAAGATCCACGGCCTGCCGCCGGACGCGGGCGGCGACGTGCAGCACCGGGTCAACGAGCTCATGGAGCTGGTGGGCCTGAACCCGGAGCACCGCAACCGGTACGCGCACGAGTTCTCCGGCGGCCAGCGCCAGCGCATCGGCATCGCCCGGGCGCTCGCGCTGAACCCGAAGCTCGTGGTGCTGGACGAGCCGGTGTCCGCGCTGGACGTGTCGGTGCAGGCCGGTGTGGTGAACCTGCTGGAGGAGCTGCAGGAACGCCTGGGCCTGGCGTACCTGTTCGTGGCGCACGACCTGTCGGTCGTGCGGCACATCTCCGACCGGGTCGCCGTGATGTACCTCGGCAAGATCATCGAGATCGGCGAGCGGGAGGACATCTACGCCCGGCCGATGCACCCGTACACGCAGGCGCTGCTGTCCGCGGTGCCCGTGCCGAACCCGAAGGTGGAGCGCCGGCGTCAGCGGATCGTGCTCACCGGTGACGTGCCCTCGCCGGTGAACCCGCCGTCGGGCTGCCGCTTCCGCACCCGGTGCTGGAAGGCGCAGGACATCTGCGCCGTCGAGGAGCCCAAGCTGGAACGCCGCGGCGACGGCAGCGGCACGCTCTCGGCGTGCCACTTCGCCGAAGTGGTCCCGGCGCTGGTGGGGTGAGTTCCGGAATCGGTCCCCCGCGGCCTCGCGGGGGACCGAGCCGCCGGCTGCGGAACAGCGGCCACCCCACACCGATTAGTCTCTTCCGGTGACGCTCACCGCTCCACCACGGTTGCTGCTGGTACACGCACATCCCGACGACGAAAGCCTGTGGACGGGCGGCACGATCGCCCGCTACTCCGCGCTGGGCGTGCACGTCACCGTGGTCACCTGCACCCTCGGCGAGGAGGGCGAGATCATCCCGCCGGCGCTCCAGGAGCTGACCGCGGACGCCGCCGACCAGCTCGGCGGGTACCGGGTCGCGGAACTGAGGTCGGCCTGCGCGGCCCTCGGCGTGACCGACCACCGGTTCCTCGGCGGCATCGGCCGCTGGCGGGACTCCGGGATGGCCGGCGTCGAGGCGAACAGCCACCCGCGCGCCTTCGTCAACGGCTCGGCCGACGAGCAGGCCGCCGCCCTGTCGGAGATCATCGCGTCGGTGAAGCCGCAGGTCGTCGTCACCTACGACGCGTTCGGCGGCTACGGGCACCCCGACCACATCCGGGCGCACGAGATCACCACGGCCGCGGCGACGGACGTGGACCGCGTCTTCCACGCCGTGACGTCCCGCGCCGCGACCGAGGCGGGCGCGGCGGCGCTGGCCGAGGTCGGCGACCTGCCGTGGCGGCTGCCCGCCGAGGACGAGCTGGTGGTCACCGACGACGCCGCGATCACCACCACGATCGACATCTCCGAGCACCTGGTCGCGAAGCTGCGGGCGTTGCGCGCCCACTCCACGCAGATCAGCGTGTGGCAGGACGGCTCGGGCCGGGCCGCCTACGCGCTGTCCAACGGCATCGCGCAGCCCGTCGCGCAGGCCGAGTACTACGTGCTGGCCAAGGGTCCCGCGGCGGGCGCGGAGACAGACCTGTTCGGGGGGCTCGATTGACCGATCGCCTCGCTCTTGTCGGGATCGCGGTCGCGGCGTTCGTGCTCGCGGTGCTGGAGCTGTTCTTCCTGCCCGTGCGGCTGGACGGCACCCTGCTCCCGCGCGTGGACGACCTGCCGTTCCCGATCACGGTGGTGCTCGCGATCGTGACCACGCCGATGCTGGTCGTCGCCGCCTCGTGGCACGGGCGCCGCACGCTGTCCGTGGTGTCGCCGCTGCTGGTGTGGACCGGCACGTTGCTGCTGTTCGGCCTGTTCGGACCGGGAGGGGACGTGGTACTCCTCAACGACTGGCGCACCCTGGTGCTGTTCGCCGGGGGCGCGCTGCCGGGCGCCATCGCGGTGGGCGCGCACATGGGGAGGACCGCCGGTGCCGGAGACGATCACTGACCGGGACGTGGTGCGGGCGCTGCGCCCGTTCGTGCGGGCGACCGGACCGCTGCTGGACACCCTGCGCGACGCGAACCTGCTGGGGCTGCGCGACCGCGAGGCCGAACGCGACGCCGACCGCAAGCTCGTGGACAAGCTCTGGGACCGGCTGGCCGCCGTGAAGGTGCCGGGCACGGCCGCGTGGACGCGGATGGACGTGCTCCAGCGCGACGAGTTCTGGCTCAACCGGGTCGGCCGCCTCGTGTCGCTGGTCGCCGCGCTGCCCGGGATCGGCGGCGTGCTCGCCGACCGGCTGCCCGTCCAGTCGGCGCTCGGCGCGGCCGGGCAGGGGCTGCTGCTGTCGGCCATCGCGGGCGAGCACGGGTTCACCTCGACCGAGGACCGCGTGCGGCTGCTCGCGCACGTGCTGTTCCAGCGGGAGGTCGACGGGCTGCCGGTCGACCGGCAGCCCGGCGAGACGAGCACCGAGGACGAGCAGACCGCGGCGCTCACCGAGGAGCTGCGGCAGCGGTCCACGTTCCGGGCGATCGGCGCGACCATCTGGAAGCTCGCCAAGGTCCTCTGGAAGCTGGAGGACGAGCTGGACAAGCGCCCGCAGGGCCGGCTGCACCACCAGGCGCTGGGCATGCTGCCCGTGGTCGGCGTGGTGGGCGACTACTTCGGCGAGCGCTCGGCGTTGAAACGGGTCCGCAAGGCCGCCTACGCGTGGTTCGACACCCAGTAGCGGTAGCGGTGGTGCTCGACGCAGCCCAACGACTCGTAGAGCGTGATCGCGGGCTTGTTGTGCTCGGCCACCTGCAACGCGCACGTCGTCGCACCCCGGTCGACGCCCCACGCGGCCAGACCGCCCATCAGCCGCCGCGCCAGGCCGAGCCGGCGCGCCTCGGGGCGCACGGCGAGCCGTGCCACGTGCAGCAGGTCGCCGACGACGGCGCCGCGCACGGCGGCCAGCACCCGGCCGTCCCGGACGACCGCGCCGAAACCGACCTGCCCGCCCGACGCGAGCACGTGCCGCTGCGCGGGGGTGGGGTCGGGCCGGGCGACGAGCTCCCACCATCCGGGAGACGGGAAGTCCGAAATGTCCACCTCGGCTTCCTTCGGGGTGGCGAACCCAGCCGGCCTGCCGGTCATCACCAGCGACTCCGCACCACCCGGGTGATCCACATCGACCCGCCACCCGGCGGCCGCGACCCCGGCCTCGGCGGGCGCGCCGATCACCACGTGGGCGGTCGGCCCGATGCCGTTGGCGGTCGCGAAGTCGATCACCTCGGCGAGCGCGTCGACCACCGGCATCCCGGGATCGCCCGTGGTCAAGGCGCTGTTGGCCCGTCCGGTGAACCCGCCCGCGGCCCGCAGCCGCCACTGCCCGAGCGGCCGGTCGACCAGCGCCGGCCACGCGTCGGCGCACCGCTGCTCCAAGTCGGTGACGTGCTGCACCCCCGCATCGTGCACCGCCCCGGTGGACGTGGGTCTGTGAGGTGGAGCACGGTGCGGTTAAGGCAAGCCTGGGCGTTGGACAATCGACTCCGCCGCGTACTCTCCGGCTTGCGCGGTGTGGACCAGAACAAGAGCAGGAGAGCGCAGTGACCTATGTGATCGCCCAGCCGTGCGTGGACGTGCTCGACAAGGCGTGCATCGAAGAGTGCCCCGTCGACTGCATCTACGAAGGCGACCGGATGCTCTACATCCACCCGGACGAGTGCGTCGACTGCGGTGCTTGCGAGCCGGTGTGCCCCGTCGAGGCCATCTACTACGAGGACGACGTCCCCGACGAGTGGAAGGAGTACACGAAGGCGAACGTGGACTTCTTCGACGAGCTGGGCTCACCCGGTGGCGCCTCCAAGGTCGGCAAGGTCAGCGCCGACCCCGCGGTCATCAAGGCACTCCCCCCGCAGGCGTCGCACGAGTGACCTCCGGCACCTCGCGGAGGCTCCCGGACTTCCCCTGGGACTCGCTGGCCGACCACGCCGCCAAAGCGCGCACGCACCCCGGCGGCGTGGTCGACCTGTCCATCGGCACCCCGGTGGACCCGGTCCCGGAACTGATCCGGCACGCCCTCGGCTCCGTCGCCGACGAACCCGGCTACCCGACCACGCACGGCACGCCGGCGTTGCGCGAGGCGGTCGTGGGCGCGTTGGCGCGGCGGCACGGCGTGACGGGGCTCGACCCGGCGGCGGTCCTGCCGACCATCGGGTCGAAGGAGCTGGTGGCGTGGCTGCCGACGTTGCTGGGCCTGGGGCCGGGCGACGTGGTGGCCATCCCGGCGCTGTCGTACCCGACCTACGAGGTGGGCGCGCGGCTGGCGGGCGCCACCCCGGTGCGGCTGGCCGACGGCGAGCCGCCCCCGCCCGGCACGTCGCTGGTGTGGCTGAACTCGCCGTCCAACCCGACCGGCCGGGTGCTGTCCGACGAGCAGCTAGCGCGGGCCGTGGCCGACGCGCGAGCCGTCGGGGCAGTCGTCGCGTCCGACGAGTGCTACCTGGCGCTGGCGTGGGACGCGCAGCCGGTGTCCGTGCTGCTGCCGTCGGTCAACGGCGGCTCGCTGGACGGGGTGCTGGCCGTGCACTCGCTGTCCAAGTCGTCCAGCCTCGCCGGGTACCGGGCCGGGTTCGTGACGGGCGACCCGGCGCTGGTGGCATCGCTGCTCGAGGTGCGCAAGCACGCGGGCATGATCATGCCCCGGCCGGTGCAGGCGGCGATGACGGCGGCGTTGAACGACGACGCGCACGTCGCCGAGCAGCGCGAGCGGTACCGGGCGCGGCGGGCCGTGCTGCTGCCGGCGCTGACCGCGGCGGGCTTCACCGTGGACCACTCGGAGGCCGGCCTGTACCTGTGGTCGACCCGGGACGGCGAGAACGCGTGGGACACCGTCGGCTGGCTCGCCGAGCGCGGCATCCTGGCCGCTCCGGGCACGTTCTACGGCCCGACGGGTGACCGGCACGTCCGCATCGCCCTGACCGCCACCGACTCGGCCATCGCCACCGCCACCACCCGCCTCACCCCCTGACCCCCGCGTGTCCTACGTCTAGAACGCGCGTGTCCTACGTTCGGAACACCCGAGTTGAACGCTCAGAACAGTGGATCTTGTCCTGAATGTTCAACTCGGGGTACCGGAACGTAGGACACGCGCGTTCGGAACGTAGGACACGCGCGTTCGGAACGTAGGACACGCGCGTTCGGAACGTAGGACACGCGCGGGGTCAGTCGTTGGCGTGCAGGGCGGCGTTCAGCTCGATGCCCTGGCCCTCGCGGGAGCGGACCTTGACGACGCCGGTGGTCGAGTCGCGCAGGAACAGCAGGTTCGACATGCCGGACAGCCGGCCCGCCTTGACGACGGCGCCGTCCTCGCCGGTGACCTTCGTCCCCGCGGTGATGTAGAGGCCGGCCTCCACGACGCAGTCGTCGCCCAACGAGATGCCCACGCCGCCGTTCGCGCCGATCAGGCAGCGCTCGCCGACCGAGATGACCTGCTTGCCGCCACCGGACAACGTGCCCATGATCGACGCGCCGCCGCCCACGTCCGAGCCGTCGCCGACGACGACACCGGCCGAGATGCGGCCCTCCACCATCGACGTGCCCAGCGTGCCGGCGTTGAAGTTCACGAAACCCTCGTGCATCACGGTCGTGCCGGACGCCAGGTGCGCGCCCATCCGCACCCGGTCCGCGTCCGCGATCCGCACCCCGCTGGGCACGACGTAGTCCACCATCCGCGGGAACTTGTCGACCCCGTGCACGGTCACCGGGCCACGTGCGCGCAGCCGCAGCCGGGTCTGCTCGAACCCCTCCACCGCGCACGGCCCGTAGTTCGTCCACACCACGTTGTTGAGCAGCCCGAACAGTCCGTCCAGGTTCGCGCCGTGCGGCCGCACGAGCCGCGACGACAGCAGGTGCAGCCGCAGCCACACGTCGTAGGTCGAGGTGGGCGCGTCGGCCAGCGAGCCGATGCCGACCCGGACGCCGATGACCTCGACGTCGCGCTCGGCGTCCGCGCCGAGCTGCTTGGCGGCGGCCTCACCGAGCTCGACCGACACCTCCGCGGACGACAGCAGCGCCACACCGGGCTCCGCGGTCCCGAGCGACGGCGACGGGAACCACGTGTCCAGCACAGCGCCGGTAGGGGTGACGGTGGCGAGTCCGACGCCGTACGCGCCGGTGGGGTTTGCGGTGCTCACGGGTGCCAACGGTAACGTGCGCCGAGTGGCCGACACCTTGCACCTCGCCGCCGATCCCGTCGAGCTGACCGCCGCGCTGGTCGACACGCCCAGCGTCTCCGAAGACGAAGCCCGCATCGCCGACCTCGTCGAACGGTCCCTCAGGGACCAGACGGCCCTGGAGGTCACGAGGTCCGGCAACGCCGTGCTGGCCCGCACGAACCTCGGTCGCCCGACCCGGGTCGTGCTCGCCGGCCACCTCGACACCGTGCCGATCAACGACAACCTGCCGTCGCGCCTGGAGGACGGTGTCCTGCACGGCTGCGGCACCGTCGACATGAAGGGCGGCGACGCGGTGATGCTGCACCTCGCCGCGACGGTCGCCGACCCGCGCCACGACCTGACGTTCATCTTCTACGACTGCGAGGAGATCGACGCCGTCCGCAACGGCCTCGGCCGCATCGAGCGCGAGCTGCCGGAGTGGCTGCGCGGGGACCTGGCGATCGTGTGCGAGCCGTCCAACGGCGTGATCGAGGCGGGCTGCCAGGGCACGATCCGCGTCGAGGTCCGGACGAAGGGCGTCCGCGCCCACACCGCGCGCGGCTGGATGGGCGTGAACGCGATCCACGCCGTCGGCGAGGTCCTGCGCCGCCTGGAGGCCTACGAGCCGCGGCAGGTCGAGATCGACGGCTGCCGGTACCGCGAGGGCCTGCAGGCGGTGAAGATCGGCGGCGGCGTCGCGGGCAACGTGGTGCCGGACGAGGCGGTGCTCACCGTCAACCACCGCTTCGCCCCCGACCGCACCCCGGAGCAGGCCGAGCAGCACCTGCGGGAGGTGTTCGAGGGCTACGACGTCACGGTCACCGATAGCTCGCCGGGCGCGCTGCCCGGTCTCGCCTCGCCGACCACCCGCGAGCTCGTCGCCGCCGCCGGCGGCGTCCCCGTCGCCAAGCTCGGCTGGACGGACGTGGCCCGCTTCGCCGCCCTGGGCATGCCGGCGGTGAACTTCGGACCGGGGGACCCGACGCTGGCGCACACCCGGCAGGAGCACGTCCCGGTGCACCAGATCCGGCGGTGCGCCGACGTGCTGCGCCGCTTCCTCGGTCACGACCAGGCGCGCGGCTAGACTCCGGCCAATGACGGACAGCGTGGACGAGCACCCCAAGGAGAAGCAGCGCGGACCGGTCGTCCTGCGTCGCGAGCGCCGCGACGAGCTGACCACCACCGACCAGCGGTTGCTGGACTCGCGCGGCCACAGCGACTGGGTGCACACCGACCCGTGGCGCGTGCTGCGCATCCAGGCGGAGTTCGTCGAGGGCTTCGGCGCGCTGGCCGAGGTGCCGAGCGCGGTGACCGTGTTCGGCTCCGCCCGCACCGGCCGCGACCACCCCGAGTACGAGACGGGGCGCAAGCTGGGCGCCGCGCTGGCCGAGGCGGGGTTCGCGGTGATCACCGGTGGTGGGCCGGGCGCGATGGAGGCGGTCAACCGGGGCTGCTCGGAGGCGGGCGGGTTCTCCGTCGGCCTCGGCATCGAGCTGCCGTTCGAGCAGGGCCTGAACCCGTGGGTCGACCTCGGCGTGAACTTCCGCTACTTCTTCGTCCGCAAGACGATGTTCATCAAGTACTCGCAGGCGTTCATCTGCCTGCCGGGCGGGTTCGGCACGCTCGACGAGCTGTTCGAGGCGTTGACGCTCGTGCAGACGAAGAAGGTCACCAAATTCCCGGTGGTCCTGTTCGGCAAGTCGTACTGGCAGGGCCTCTACGACTGGGTGCGCGAGTCGGTGCTGGCCAGCGGCAAGGTCGGCGAGAAGGACCTGGACCTGCTGTACCTGACCGACGACATCGACGACGCGGTGCGCGTGGTGAACGACGCGCACAAGGCCTGGGCGGACGCGCACTGACCGCGGGCGGGCCGGTGGTCCGGCCGGGCGTCGACGGTCGCCGCCGGGTCGGGGGAGTCGCGCGACCGGGGACTCGTGCCCCCGGTCCGCGCCCGACTCCCCGCTAGCGGACCTTCGCCTCCGCCAGGCCGCGGGCCGCCGCCAGCCGGGTCGCCTCCTCCGCGAACATCTCCACGTCCAGCGGCACGAACGGCGACGCCTCGACGTCCAGGCGCGAGCCCGTCGCCCTGGCCTGCCAGGTGCCCAGGATCTCGCCGTCCACGAGCAGCGCGCCCCGGCGGCCCAGGATTCGCCACACCTGCTTCTGGTGCGCCTTGTCCGGCACGAGCAGGTCGCGGTCGCGGGCGTTCAGGTAGGGGTCCAGCGGTGGCAGCAGCCGCACCACCTCGGGCTCCGGCGGGTTCTCGAACGCCGCCATCCGGTCGGCCGGCAACCACGCCCGCTTGGACACCGCGACCAGGTCGTCCGGCCACACGTCCTTCACCTCGCGGACCGGCGCGCCGAAGTAGTGCGCCACCTCGGACGGCCCGGCGGGGCCGTGCAGCCGCAGGTAGTCCGAGATCAGCGCGGGGAAGCCCGCGCTCTCCCGGGGCACGTCCCGCCGGCCCTCCAGCGGCACGAACGTCACCGTCTTCTCCGCCGGGTCGAACCGCAGCCCCGCGGGCAGCACGGCGAGGCGGAAGACCGGGTCGAGCACGTGGGTGGCGTCGCAGCCCCGGCACCAGGCGGCGACGTCCGGGCGCACCACCGCGGTGAGCCGGGCCGACGCCTCGCCCTTCGTCATCGGCTCCGTCACCACCTCGCGCAACGCCGAGGCGACCTCGTGCAGCACCTCGCGCCCGTGCTCCACCGGCGGCCGGTTCATCCGGGCCACCGCGTCGGCGTCGCTCAACGGCCACAGCCGGGCGGCCAACGCCGGCACCTCGTCGGCCCGGTGCCAGTGGGGCGCGCCCCGCACGCTCCACGTGAGGGTGAACGCGTCCAGCTCCGGCACCTGCTCCAACCGCGCCGCCAGCGCGGGCACCGCCGACCGCTCCGAGTCCTGCAACCCGAGGTCGAACACCCGCAGCCCGGACGCGTCGGCGACGGTCCGGTCGAACTGGTGCGCGGCGACCCGGTAGGCGATCACCCGTTCCCGGTCAGCCAAGGTCGTGGTCCAGGGTGATCAGCTCGTGCTCCAGCCGGGCCGTGCCGGAGATGCCGGCCAGCTCGCCGGTGCCGGACCCGGGCACGATGTGGCCCCAGAACTCGGCGTTGTCACCGGACATGACCGCGCCGTGCTGCAGGACGAACGTCCCGGCCTTCCCGTCGAGCGTCCCGGTGAACCTCTCGGTGCCCACGTAGCCGGCGGCGCCGTCCGAGGGCTGGCACATGGTCAACTCGGCCGTGCTGGTGCCCACCATCGCGCCGCTGTACGCCTTGTCCACGAGCGCCCGGCCCAGCTGCGGCTCCGCCTCGTCGTAGACGGTCTGGTCCCATCGGGTGATCTTGAACGTCGACTTCGCTTCCATGCGGGCGATCCTGTCAGGCATTCCTGCCACCCGCTGTCAGGGTCGGCCTCCGCCCACCGGGTCGGCGGCCACCGCGGGTGCGCGGCCTGATCACCCAGTGTCTCATGAGGTCACTGACCGTCATGGGGGTCCGGGTTCGGGAGCACCCGCCGTCAGCACCGTCCCGAAGGTCTGGCGACGGTTTCCGCCCCACGACCCCGCAGCCCTCCGACCCCTCACCCCCTCGGCAGCTCCAGCCACGACCCCGCGCCGAACGCCACCGACGACCCGATCGCACTCGACCCCTGGTACCGGGCGTCCACGGTGTCCACGACCAGCACCAGCCGGTTCCCGGCCGCCACGTTCCACACCACCGGCTCCAGCTCGACGTCGACCGCGCGGGTCGCGGTCCCGGTCAGCGTCACCGGCTTGTGCGTGATCAACGCGCCCGACCCCAGGGCGTTGACCTCGTACAGGTACGCGTACAACGTGGTGCGGGCCGCGCCGGGCGTCACCGTCAAGTGCGCCTTCGGCGTGCCGCTGACCGAGCCGGCGCTCCACTGCACGGGTCCGCGCCACACCGCCGCCGCACCCCGGTCGACCAACGGCGTGGACACCCCGACCGGCAGCCGCAGGAACCCCTGCAACGCGCCCGACACCAGGACCACGCCGCTCTCCGCGATGGTGGGCCACCCCGCCCCGATCCGGTCCGCCGACAGCGCCACCGCCTCCGTGCGGGCCGTCACCGCCGCCCACGACGGGTACGACCGCCAACCGCCGCCGTTGTTCGGCTTCACCTGCACGGGCAGCTCGCGCTCGACCCCGTTCTCCTCGCCCTTCACGTACCGGTCGAACCAGCGCCCCACCGAGGTCCAGATCTCGTTCGGCAGCCCGGCCGCCCCGAACAGCTCGGCCGTCGCGTGGTCGCCCGGCGACAGCATCAACCGCTTCGGCCCGCTCAACGCGCCGAAGAAGTCCGTGAGCTGGCCGGGTGCGAACAGCCCGTCGTTCCACGCGTTGCCGATCAGCACCGCCGCCTTGATCGACGACACGTGCGAAGCCGGCGAGCGGGGCGGCGAGATCGGCAGCACGTCGGCGAACCGGCCTTCCCGGTAGGCCGCCTCGGCCTCGCGCAGCACGGGCCCCGGCCGGCCGGTGAGCTTCCCCGCCGCCAGCAGCAACTCCACCGCCTGCGCGCTCACCGTCTCGTTCGGGTACAGCGAGCGGCCCAGGTCGGTCCACGTGCTCAGCGCCGTCACCGCCTTGATCCGCGGGTCGCGCGCCGCGGCCAGCAGCGACTGCCCCGCGCCGTAGGAGATCCCGCCGACGCCGATCCGCGCCGGGTCGCCGCCCGCGTGCGCCAGGCCCCAGTCGATCACCCGGCTGACGTCGGCCACGGTGTCCGGCCCGGCGACGTCGATCTCGCCCGCCGAGTCGTGGAAGCCGCGGGAGGTGTAGCTGATCACCGAGTACCCGGACTCGTAGGCCAGCCTGGCCGCCGCGCCCACGTACTCGATGTTGTTCACGCCCCAGCTCGACGGCAGCACGAGCAGCGGGAACGGGCCGCTGCCACGTCCGGTCGGCGTGACGACGAAGGCCTTCAACGGCGTGCCGCCCTCGCCGGGGATGGTCTGGTAGGCCACCGCGAACCCGGGCGCGGCGGCCTGGGCGGACGGTGGTGCGAGCACGAGCGCCACCAGGGCGGCGAGCAGCAGGGGGAGTGGTCGGCGCACGAGGTCCTCCTTGACCTTCGGCCACCCGGTCCAGCCACCGTGACCGGGATCACGCAGGGGGTGTTACCGGTGAGTAAACACGCAACGTACTCGTCAGTAGCAGAGGGCTGTGACGCAGCTCACGGGCAATTCCGACGTGGCACCATGCCCCCATGCGGTTCGGTTCACGAGAGGTCGCCGGGGATCGCGCGCTGGTGATGGCGATCGTCAACCGGACGCGCGACTCGTTCTACGACCGCGGCGCGACCTTCTCCGACGACGCCGCCATGGCCGCGGTGGACCGGGTGGTCGCCGAGGGCGCGGACATCGTCGACATCGGCGGGGTCAAGGCGGGCTCCAAGGGCGAGGTGGTGGACGCCGCCGAGGAGGCGCGCCGGGTCGTGCCGTTCGTCGCGGCGGTCCGCGACCGGCACCCCGACCTGGTGATCAGCGTCGACACCTGGCGGCACGAGGTGGGCCGCGCGGTGTGCGAGGCGGGCGCGGACCTGATCAACGACACGTGGGCGGGCGCGGACCCGGCGCTGGCCGAGGTGGCGGCGGAGTTCGGCGTCGGCATCGTCTGCTCCCACACCGGCGGCCTCGAACCGCGCACCGACCCGCACCGCGTCCGCTACGCCGACGTGGTGGCGTACGTGGTGGCGGAGCTGGTCGAGCGGGCCGAGCGGATGGTCGCGCTGGGCGTGCCCGCCGAGGGCGTGCTGATCGACCCGACCCACGACTTCGGCAAGAACACGTGGCACGGCCTGGAACTGCTCCGCCGGTTGGACGAGCTCGTGGCCACCGGGTGGCCCGTGCTGATGGCCCTGTCGAACAAGGACTTCGTCGGCGAGACCCTGGGCGTGGAGCTGGACGACCGGGTCGACGGCACGCTCGCCGCCACCTCCGTGGCCGCGTGGACCGGCGCGAAGGTCTTCCGGGCGCACCAGGTGCGCCAGACCCGGCGGGTGGTCGAGATGGTGGCGAGCATCGCCGGCACGCGACCCCCGGCGCGCGTGCTGAGGGCGTTGGCCTGATGACCGACTGGTTCGCGGCCAACACGTGGCAACGGCCGCGGTGGACCCCCGAGGAGCTCCTCGCGCACAAGGCGGACCGCACCGTCAGCGTCGTCCTGCCCGCGCTCGACGAGGAGGCGACCGTCGCCGACGTCGTCGCCGTGGTCCGCCCGCTCCTGGGCACCCTCGTGGACGAGCTCGTGGTCGTCGACTCCGGCTCCACCGACGACACCGCGGCCCGCGCGGCCGCGGCGGGAGCGCGGGTCGTGCACCGGACCGACGTGCTGCCCGACCTGGCGCCCCGCCCCGGCAAGGGCGAGGTCCTCTGGCGCTCGCTGGCCGCCACCACCGGCGACCTGGTCGTGTTCCTCGACTCCGACCTGGTCGACCCGGACCCCGAGTTCGTGCCCGCCCTGCTCGGCCCGCTGCTCACCCGCGCCGACGTGCACCTGGTGAAGGGCTTCTACCGGCGGCCGCTGCGACTGGAGAGCACCGGCGGCGGCCGGGTCACCGAGCTGGCGGCCCGGCCGCTGCTCAACGCCCTGCGGCCCGAGCTGGCGGGCGTCGTGCAGCCGCTGGGCGGCGAGTACGCGGGCACGCGCGAGTTCCTGGAGTCGGTGCCGTTCGCGCCCGGCTACGGCGTCGAGATCGGGCTGCTGCTCGACGCGCACACCCGCTACGGCCTGGACGGGATCGCGCAGGTCAACCTGGGCGTGCGCAAGCACCGCAACCGGGACCTGCGGCAGCTCGGGCCGATGGCGGCTCAGATCGCGGTCACCGCGCTGCGCCGCTGCGGCGTGCCGGTGGCGTCGTCGACGCTGACGCAGTTCGTGCCGTTCGACGGCGAGTGGCTGCCGTCGCCGGTGGACGTGCCCGCCGAGGACCGGCCCGCCATGCGCTCGGTGCTCCAGCGGTCGCGGTAGTAGCCGGGCGCCGCGACCAGCTCCTCGTGCGTGCCCTCCTGCGCGACGCGACCCCCGTCGAGCACCACGACCCGGTCGACACCGGCCAACGGCGCGAGCCGGTGCGTGACCAGCACGACGGCGCCCCGCGCGTGGTCGAGCACGCGGCGCAGGACGGCGTCACCGTGATCGACCGCCAGGCCTTCGACGGGTTCGTCGAGCAGCAGCACGTCCGGGTCGGCCAGCAGGGCGCGGGCCAGCAGCAGGCGTTGCCGCTGACCGCCGGACAACGCGCCGCCGTCCTCGCCGACCACGGTGTCCCACGGCACGTCCAGGTCCACCACCCGGGCGACTTCGTCCAGCTCCTCCTGTGACGCCTCCGGCCGGGCCAGCCGCACGTTGGCTTCCACGGTGGCGTGGAAGACGTGCGCGTCGTCCAGCACGCCCTTGGCGACGCCGGGGTGCGCGGCGGCCAACGCCCGCAGGAACGTGCTCTTCCCCGCCCCGCTGGCGCCCACCACCCCGACCCGGCCCACGGGCAGCTCCACGTCCGGTGCCGGGGCGTCCCGCACCGGCAGCACCTCCCCCACCCGCAACGCCTCCCGCACCCGCGTGACCGACCCCCGCACCTCGGCCCACCGCTGCGCCGCCGCCGCCAGCGGCAGCGTCACCTCCAGCACCGCGACCGAGCCCAGCACGACGTGCGCCGGGGCGCCGGACCGCAGGAACGCCAACGCCACCCCGAACTGCACGACCACGGCCACCGCCGCCAACGCCGCCGCGCCGGACCCGCCCCGCCGTTCCCGGTCGGCCACCGCGTCGACCACCCGGCCGGTCGCGGCCAGCTCCCGGTCCAGCGCGCCGAACGCGGTCAGCTCGGCCGCTCCGTCCAGCAGCACGACGGTCCGCTCCGCCAACTCCGCCCGCAACGGCGCCAGCGCCCGCGAGTGCCGCACCGCGAGCCCGTACGCGGCCCACGGGACGAGGCAGGCGGTCACCACCAGCCCGACCGCCAACGGCCACGCGAAGCCCGTCGCCGCCAACGCCACCACCCCGACCACGACCGCCACCGCGCCGGGCAACGCGCACCGCAACAACGCGTCCTGCACACCGTCCACATCGGACACGAGTCGGGTGAGCGCGTCGCCCTTGGCGAGCGGACGGCGCAGCAACGCCTCGTACACCCGGCCGCGCACCTCCGCCAGGTGCCGCAACACCGCCGAGTGCCCGGCCAGCCGTTCGGCGTACCGCAGCCCGCCGCGCGCCAGGGCCAACGTCCGCACCGCCACGACCGCCACCGCCAACGCCGACAGCGGCGGCTGCCCGGCGGCGCGCACGACGAGCCACACGGCGGTGGTCATCAGCCCGATCCCGGCCAGTTCGGCGGCCACCCCGGCGGCCACCGCGAGCACCAGTCGCCTCATCCGAACGCCACCACCCGATCCACCTCGTCGAGCACCGCGGGCCGGTGCGCCACGACGATCGCCGTCCGCCCGGCCACGAGCCGCCGCGTCGCCCGCACCACCGCGTCCTCGGTGCCGCCGTCCAGCCGGGACGTCGGCTCGTCCAGCAACAACAGCCGCGCCTCGTCCCGCACCAACGCCCGCGCCAACGCGACCCGTTGCCGTTCACCGGAGGACAGCGGGTGCTCGGCGTCGACCAACCCCGCCAACCCCATCTCCGCCGCCGCGCCGCGAACGTCACCGGAAGAGCCCAGGGCGATGTTCTCGCCGACCGTGCCGGGGAACAGCGTCGGCCGCTGCGGCACCCACGCCACCTGCCGCAACCACGACTCGCGGTCGATCTCGCGCAGGTCCACCCCACCGACCAGCACCCGCCCCGACGCGGGCGTCACGAACCCCAGCACCACGGCCAGCAACGTGCTCTTCCCCGCCCCGCTGGGCCCGACCAGCCCGACCCTCTCACCGGCCGCGACCCGCAACGACATCCCGCCCAACGCCTCCCTGCCGGGATACCGGACCACCACCTGGTCCACCACGATCCCGGCCGTCCTCAGGTCGGGCGCACGCGTCCTGCCGACCTCGACGAGTTGTCCACAGCCCCCGCCCGACGACGCCTCTGCGTCGTCCCCCTCTGGCAGGATCAAGATCGGGGATCCCCCCGGCGAGGACCCCTGCGCAGCGACGACCTGCGGCGCCGGCCGCGACGCGGCGCGCGATCGTGCTCCGGGTGCGGCTTTCGGCGCGGCTTGTGGCACGGCCTCCAGCACGGCCAGGCCCTCCGCGGCGGCGTGGAACTGCGAGCCGGCCGCCCGCAGCGGCAGGTAGGCCTCCGGCGCCAGCAGCAGCACGAGCAGCGCCACCGGCAACGTCACCCCGCCGTGCAGCAACCGCAACCCCACCGGCACGGCCACCAGCGCCACCGACAACGTCGCCACCAGCTCCAACACCAGCGCCGACAAGAACGCGACCCGCAGCGTCCGCATCGTCGCCGCCGCGTGCGCCGCCGCCATCGCCCGCACCGTCCCCGCCTGCGCCGCCGCCCGCCCGAACACCTTCAACGTGCCCATCCCGCGCACCACGTCCAGGAAGTGCCCGCCCACCACCGCCAACCCGGCCCACTGGGCCCGCGTCCGATCCCGGGTGTGCGAGCCGACCAGCGCGGCGAACACCGGCACCAGCGGCAACGTCAGCAGCACCACGACGGCCGACGTCAGGTCCGCGAACGACAACCGCGCCACCACGGCGACCGGCACCACGGCCGCCACCACCGCCTGCGGCAGGTAGCCGGCGAAGTAGGGCTCGACCGAGTCGACCCCCTTCACCACGAGCGTCGTGACCGCCCCGGACGTCCCGCGGCGCCCGTCCCGCAGCACCCGCTTGCGCAACGCGGCCTTCATCGACACCGCGAAGCGCTGCGTCACGACCCGCCCGCCCCACACCACGCCCGCGCGGGCCGTGACCACCGCCACCACCCACCACGCCGACCACCCGCCCGCCAGCACCCCCGCCAGCACCTCGGCCTGCGCCAGCACCACCGCCGCCGTCAGGACCGCCAAGACCACCAGGACGGCGACGTACCGCCGGTCAACGTGCCGCACGGGACATCCGCCACGTCGCCCACTGGAACACCAGCACCAGCGGCACCACCACGACCGCCGCCCACGTCAGCACCCGCAACGACGACACGTCGGCCATCACCGACGCGGTCACCACCGACCGCGCCCCGAACACCGCCACCACCGGCAACGCGCACAGCACGGCGCTGCACCCGAACGCCACCCGGTGCCGCCCCGCGCGCAGCGCCACCCGGACGCCGCCCAACGACGCCAGCGCGAGCACCGCGGTCACCCCGAACGCGGGCGTCGGCACCGACCCGGCCGTCACCACCGCCGCCACCGCGAAACCCGCACCGGGCAGCACCAGCACACCCGCGATCCGCGTCGCCCGCGCCCGCAGCTCACCCGACAACCGCCAGGCCAGGAACACCGCCCCGTGCAACCAGAACACCACCGCCATCCCCGCACCCCACAACCACACGGGCCCGCCGAGCACCCGCCCCAGCAGCACGCCCCACCCGACGGCCACCACGAGCGCGCCGCCCACCAGCAGGAAGTCCCAGCCGGGCGACCGCAGCTGCACCGCCACCGTGAAGCACACCAGCCCGGCCAGCAGCACCGCGAACACCGTGTGCTGCGACGACAGCAACTCGCCCTCCAGCCGGGGGAACGCGCCGAACAGCACGCCCACCGCGGCGACCAGCCACACCTCGTTGCCGAGGAAGAACGGCGTCACCGCGCGCAGCACCGCCCGCCGCGACCGCTCGTCCCGCCCGACCACCCTCAGCAACGCCCCGACCCCGTAGTCGAACCCGGCCAGCGCGAAGTAACCGCAGGTCAGGAACGCGAGAAGGGCTACCCAGACACCGTGCACGACACACCTCTCACAGCGCCGGGACGAGCGGCGACACCGGCGCCCCGTCCGAGTCGACCGGTCCACGCCGCGCGAGCCGGGCGATCAGCACCCAGTCGGCGACCGCCAGCACCGCGAACACGGACGTGAACGCGACGAACGACACGAGCACCTGGTCCGCACCCACGTGCGACATCGCGTCCCGCGTGGTCAGCACCCCCTGGACCAGCCACGGCTGCCGCCCGACCTCCCGGAACAGCCAGCCGCCGATCGCGGCGACGAACGGCAGCGGGATGCCGAGCACCATCAGGTACAGCGGGAACCGCATCCGGACCACCAGGTCGCGGGCCAGCAGCGGCACGGTCACCCAGCTCACCAGCAGCAGCGCGAACCCGATCTGGATCATGAACCCGAGTCCGGCGCCGTCCGCCGCGCCGACCGCGTCGAACTTCTCCGGCTGGTGGCGCCGCACGATCGGGAACTGCCCGAACCCGAACCCGACCAGCGGCGGCGTGGCCAGCGCCGTCAGCACCACGCCCAGCCGCAGCGACCGGCGGAAGAAGTCGACCTCCGCCGTGCGGCGGATGAAGTGGTAGGCGCTCACCCCGGTCAGGAACACGCCGCCGACGGTCAGCGACGCGAAGCACACGTGCAGGAACGCGGCGCCGAACGTCGGGTTGGTCAGCAGCGCGGAGAAGTCGACCAGCCGCAGCACGCCGTCGCGCAGCTCGTGCCCGGCGGGGTTCTGCAGGAACGCGTTGGCCACCATGATCCAGAACGCGGAGGCGAAGGCGGTCAGCGCCACCAGCCAGATCAGCGCCAGGTGCGCCCACTTGGGCATCCGGTCCCAGCCGAAGATCCACAGGCCGAGGAACGTCGACTCCAGGAAGAACGCCACCAGCGTCTCCAGCGCCAGCGGCGCGCCGAACACGTCGCCCGCGAACGTCGACAGGCCCGACCAGTTCAGCCCGAACTGGAACTCCATGACGATGCCCGTCGCGATGCCGAGCGCGTAGTTCACCACGTAGAGCCGGCCCCAGAAGCGCGCCATCCGGGCGTGCACGGGGTCGGCGGACAGCGTGGCCCGGGTCTGCATCACCGCCACCGCCGTCACCAGTCCGAGCGTCAGCAGCACGAACAGGAAGTGGAACGACGTCGTGGTGGCGAACTGGAGCCGGGCCAGTCCGAGAGCATCCATGAGTAGGCACGGTATACGTAGGCAAGCAACCCAACATCGGGGATGTCCCGGATGTCCGCCCCGGACCACGACCAGTAGAGTCGCTACCCATGAAGTCCGACGCGCTGCGCGGGCACCTGGACGCGCTCCTGCTGGCCACGCTCGACGGCGGGCAGCTGCACGGCTACGCCATCATCGAGGCGTTGCAGCGGCGCAGCGGCGGCGCCCTCGACCTGCCCACCGGCACCGTCTACCCGGCCCTGCGCCGGCTGGAGACCGCCGGCCTGGTGGCCAGCGAGTGGAGCACCGTCGGCGGTCGGCAACGCCGCACGTACCGGCTCACCAAGGCCGGTCAGCGCGCCCTGGCCGCCGAGCGCACCGCGTGGCGCGAGTTCACCACCGCCATCGAGGGCGTGCTGGGAGGCGGGCCGTGGCCGGCGCAGGCGTGATCGACGACTACGTGACCGCCCTGGACCGGCGGCTGCGCGGCCCGGACCCGGTCAAGGACGACCTGCTCGCCGAGGCCAGGGACAGCCTCCACGACGCCGCCGCCGCGCACCGCGACGACGGGCTCACCGAGGAGGACGCCCAACGCCGCGCCGTCGCCGAGTTCGGCCCGGTCACCGCCATCGCCCGCGAGTACCAGGGCCTGCTCGGGCTCGCCTACGGCGCCCGCACGCTGCGGTCGGTGATGCTCGTCATCCCGCTCGCGTACGTCATGTGGGAGCTCAACCGCAGGTTCTGGATCGGCGCCTGGCAGGACTTCGACGCCCCGCCGCCCGACTGGTACCTCGTCGTGGCCCGGTTCAACGACACGTCGGCGTGGCTGGTGGCGGGCGTCGCGGTGCTCGCCCTGCTCGTCGGACGGCGACTGGCCCGCACGGCGGTCAGCACGCTCACCCTGGCCCGGCTCGCCGGCGCCGTGGCCGTCGTCGCGGTCGGCGTGTCCCTGCTCGGCAACGTGGCGATCCTGGCCGCCACCGCCTACCTGGACGCCACGAGGCTGCTCATGTCGCCGCCGGTGGCCGCCGCGACCGTGCTCTCGTTCGTCATCGCGCTGCGGCTCACCGTCCTCGCCCGGCGCTGTGTGGTGTTCTCCTCGGTCTGACCGGCGGGGCATGTGTCACGATCGTCACGTGACCTCAGCGCTCATCTACATCGTCGTCATGGCGCTCGTCGCGGCCGTGGTCTTCCTGCTGGCCGCGCTGGTGTTCGGGCGTGGCGAGGAACTGGCGCCGCTGCCGCCGGGCGCGTCCCCGACCCGGCTGCCGTCCGACGACGTGACCCCCGACGACGTGCGCGACCTGAAGTTCCAGCAGGTCCTGCGCGGCTACAAGATGACCGAGGTGGACTGGGCGCTGGACCGCCTGGCCGGCGAGGTCGAACGGCTGCGGGACCGCGTCGCGGAACTGGAGGCCGACCTGGGCGTCGGCCACCAGGCGGTGCCCGAGCCCGAACGGGAGCCGGAGCATGACCCGGCTTGACCTGCGCGTCGCCGTCGAGGCGCCGGCCGGGACCACCTGGGCGGCGCTGACCGACTGGGCGCGGCAGGGTGAGTGGATGCTCGGCACCACCGTCCGCGTGACCAGCGGCGACGGCGTCAGCACGGGCAGCGGGCTGACGGCGTTCACCGGCCTCGGCCGGCTCGGGTTCACCGACACCATGCGCATCACCGCGTGGGAGCCGCCGGTGCGCTGCGCGGTCGAGCACACCGGCCGGCTCGTGCGCGGCACCGGCGAGTTCGTCGTCGTCCCGCGCGGCGCGGAACGCAGCGAGCTCGTCTGGTCCGAGGACATCGCGCTGCCTCTCAACCTGGCCTTCGCACCGGGTGTGGCATGGTCGCTGCGCCGCTTCGCCGCCTTCGCCCGGGAGTACCGCGCATGACCGACCTCGTCCGCTGCCCGTGGGGCGACAGCACGCCCGACTACGTCGACTACCACGACACCGAATGGGGCGTGGAACTGCGCGGCGAGGCGGCGATGTTCGAGCGCATGTCGCTCGAGTCGTTCCAGTCCGGCCTGGCCTGGATCACCATCCTGCGCAAGCGCGAGAACTTCCGGGCCGCCTTCGCGGGCTTCCGGCCCGAGGTGGTCGCCGAGTTCGACGCCGCCGACTTCGACCGGCTGATGGCCGACGCGGGCATCGTCCGCAACCGCGCCAAGATCACCGCCACGATCGCCAACGCCCGCGCGGTCGCCCGGCTCGACGTGCCGCTGGACGACCTGCTGTGGTCCTTCGCGCCCGAGCGCCACGAACGACCCGCCACGATCGCCGACGTGCCCGCCGTCACACCCGAGTCGAAGGCGATGGCCAAGGAGCTCAAGCGCCGCGGCTTCGCGTTCCTCGGCCCCACCACCTGCTACGCGCTGATGCAGGCCACCGGCATGGTCGACGACCACATCGCGGCCTGCTTCCGCGCCACGTCCCAACCGGCCACCCGCGGGCGCCGGCGCGTCACCGGCCGGTGAAAGTCGGCTTCCGCTTCGCCACGAACGCGGCCACCGCCTCGCGGTGGTCGGCCGTCGCGCCCGCCTCCGCCTGCGTGCGCGCCTCCACGTCCAGCGCCGCCGCCAGCTCACCGGAGAACGCCATCGCCTCCTTGATCTTGGCGTACGCCGTGGTCGGCCCGGCCGCCAGCTGACGGGCCAGCGCCTGCGCCGTCGACAGCACCTCGCCGTCCGGCACGACCTGGCCGACCATGCCGATCCGCAACGCCTCCTCCGCGGCGACCGGCTGCGCGAGCAGCATCATCTCCATCGCCCGGCCGTGCCCGATCAGCCTCGGCAACGTCCACGACGCGCCCGAGTCCGCGGTCAACCCCACGTTCGCGAACGCCATCAGGAACTTCGCCCCCGCGCCGGCCACCCGCAGGTCGCACGCGTACGCCAGCGACGCCCCCGCGCCCGCCGCCATCCCGTTCACCGCCGCGATCACCGGCTTCGGCATCCCCACGATCGCCTTGATCAGCGGGTTGTAGTGCCGCTCCACCGTGTGCAGCGGCGCCGGGTCGCCCGCCTCCAGCAGCGCGACGTGCTCCTTGAGGTCCTGACCGGCGCAGAACGCCTTCCCCGCCCCCGTGACGACCACCGCCCGCACGGCGTCGTCCGCGGCGGTCTCGACCACGGCCTCCAGGAACCGCTCCTTCAACGCCACCGTGAACGAGTTGAACGACTCGGGCCGGTTGAGCGTGAAGGTGCGAACGCCGTCAGCGTCGTCGATGAGGAGTTCGGACACGGGGTGACCTCCGGTTCAGTGGTGTGCGAGGGAGTCGTCGACGAACTCGGCCACCGCCGGCGCGAGCCGGTCGGTGTGCCGGTCGAAGAACGCGGCCGCCGCCGCGCCCGGCCAGTCGGCGGGCAGCAGCTCGCGCGGCAGGCCAGGGTCGCGGAACAGGAACTTGCGCCAGGCGTGCAGGAACCGCTGCGAAGCCGCGAACGCCGCCGACGGCGACCTACCGTCCACAGCGGACATCACCGGCTCCCACTCGGCCACGAACCGCGCGTAGTCCCGCCCCAGCGTGGCCAGGTCCCAGGCGCGCGCCGCCAGCTCCGCCGGGTCGCCCTCGTGCTCGCCGTGGAACGTGCTGCCCCGGACGTCCTCCCCGGTGAGCACGTCCGCCAGCTCCGGCGACGGGCGCGGTGCGATCCACGTCACGGGCCCGAGCGCGCCGTAACCGAGCAATTGCAGCGAGGAAGCGAGCCGGTCCCGCGCCTCGCGCGCGGGCAGCTCCTCCAGCACCACCACGTGCCAGCGACCGTCCCACGTGGACGGCCGGGTGCGGTAGATGCGGGCCGCCGCCTCGTCCAGCCGCCGTTCCGCGCGAGGTGTCATCGCGTAGCCGGGGCCGTCCGGCAGGCGGACCGGCTCCAGCCAGCCCTGCCGCACGGTGCGCGAGACCGCCGTGCGCACGGCGGGCGCGGCGAAGTCCAGCGGCTCCAGCAACCGGACCAGGGCGGCGATCGTCGCCGCGCCACCCCGCTCGCGGAGGTGGCCGCCGTAGACGTCGAAGAGCGCGGAACGGGCTCGCACGAGAGCCGAGTCTGTCAGGGCGACCCCGCGACACGCCACAAAGCCGGCCGCGGTCACGACCAGGTGACGGTCGGCCCTCGGCGCGGAAGTCGTTGGGGCACGGCGATCCTGGCCCTGATCTGCGGCTTGGCGAAGATCGCCGAACGGTCGCCGGCCGGCCGGAAAGATCGGTTCGGTTTCGCTGCCGAGTCCGCATAGGGGAGAATGGCCTGAGTATCCGGCCCTGGTCGGACGGGGAAGATGTTGACGGAGGGAGCACGCGATGGCGGCCATGAAGCCCCGGACCGGCGACGGTCCCCTCGAGGTGACCAAGGAGGGGCGCGGCATCGTGATGCGCGTTCCGCTCGAGGGTGGTGGGCGCCTCGTCGTCGAGATGTCGGCGGACGAGGCCAACGCCCTGGGCGACGCCCTCAAGGCAGCCGCCGGCTGACCAGCCGGAGAAGAGAAAGCGTCGACGCCCCGGTTTCCACTGTGGAACCGGGGCCTCGCTACGTCGTGCCGCGCCGGTGACGCACCCCGCCGCCCGCGCCGTCTTACCGGGCTCTGATCTGCGGCTTCACCAGCCCCAACCCCCTGTCGGTCCTACCGGAGGTCCCCCGTGCGAGCACCCCTGCCCACCCCGCTGGTCACCGTGGAGGTGGCCGACACCCTCCGGCGAGGTGTGCCCGCGGTGCTCGTCGCGTTCCCCGGCGACCCGGTGCGGCTGGGGCCCGGCGCGGAGGACGTGACCGACCTCGGCGACGTGAGCGGCAAGGCCGGCGCGACCTCCCGGCAGGGGCGGACGTGGGTGGTCGGCGTCGGCGACGGCGGGCCGGGTGACTGGCGCAAGGCGGGCGCGTCGCTGGTCCGGGCGCTGCACGCGGACGCCGAGAAGGCGGGCGGCACGACGTTCGACGTGCGGCTGCCCGCCGACGTGACGGCGGAGGCGGTGGCGGCGTTCACGCTGGGCGCCGCCGTCGGCGGGTACCGGTTCAAGGTGACCTCGGAGCCGCCGCCGCCCCGGGTGAAGTCGTTGCGCCTGGTCACCGGGGGTGCCGGGCTGGCGGACGCCGTGCGCAGGGCCACCACGCTGGCCGCCGCGACGTCGTTGGGGCGCGACCTGGCGAACACGCCGTCAAATGTGAAGGATCCGTCGTGGCTGGCGTCGGCGGCGGTGAGGGCCGCGCGGGCGGCGCCCGGCCTCGACGTGGCGGTCCGGGACGGGGAGTGGCTGGCCGAGCACGGGTTCGGCGGGGTGCTGGCGGTCGGCGGCGGCTCGTCGCGGCCCCCGAGGCTCATCGAGCTGACGTGGCCGGGCACCGGCGAGGGGCAGCCGCACCTGGTCCTGGTCGGCAAGGGCATCACGTTCGACACCGGCGGCATCTCCATCAAGCCCGCCGAGGGCATGCACCTGATGCGCACGGACATGTCCGGCGGTGCGGCCGTCATCGCGGCCCTGGTCGCGATCGCCCGGCAGAGCCTGCCCGTCCGGGTGACGGGCTTGGTGCCGGCGGCGGAGAACCACGTGTCGGGCTCGGCGTACCGGCCGGGTGACGTCATCACCCAGTACGGGGGCACGACGACCGAGGTGACGAACACCGACGCCGAAGGCCGGCTGGTCCTGGCCGACGCGCTGGCCTACGCGGTGGCCACCCTGCGGCCGGACGTGCTGGTGGACGTGGCGACGCTGACCGGCGCGATGAAGGTCAGCCTGGGCCTGCGCACCGGGGGCCTGTTCGCGACCGACGACGACCTGGCCGCGCGGGTGGCCGAGGCCGGCGCCCGGGTCGGCGAGTCGTGGTGGCGGATGCCGCTGCTCGCGGACCTGGCGGAGGACGTGCGCAGCGACATCGCCGACCTGCGCCAGTGCCCGCCGGGGCCCGGTGGCATCACGGCGGCGCTGTTCCTGAAGGAGTTCACCGGCGGCGTCCCGTGGGCCCACCTGGACATCGCCGGCCCCGCGCGGGCCGACAAGGTCTACGACGAGGTGGTGCCGGGAGCCACCGGCTTCGCCGCCCGGACCTTGGTCGAACTGGCCGAGACCTACAGCCGGCCCGACACGATCGGGTGATCATGGCCCGGAAATGTACGGAAACACCGTTACCGTCCCTCGGTTGAATCGAGGAACCGCAACCCCCCGACCCGCACCCCTCACGGACAGCGGGCCGGGCGGGTGAGCGGCAGGCGGCCGGGGGAGCGTGGTCAGGGCGCCAGCGCGTGGTCGCGGAAGGCTTGGACGGCCGGCGGGAGCGGGGTGTCGGCCGGCCAGACCAGGGCGATCTCCCGCGCGGCCCGCGGGTCGAGCGGGATCTCCGGCAGGCCCGAGGGCGAGTCGGCGTGCGGCAGCAGGGCGACGCCCAGACCCGCCGCGACCAGGCCCCGGACGGTCTCGGTCTCCTGGCCCTCGAACGCCGGGGTGGGCGTGAAACCGGCCGCGGCGCACAGGTCGTCGGTGATCTGCCGCAGGCCGTAGCCCGGTTCGAGGCCGACGAACTCCTCGCCCGCCAGCTCGGCCACCCGCACCGCCGGGCGGCCGGCCAGGCGGTGGCCCGGCGGGACGACCAGGATCAGCTCCTCCTCGCGGATGACGGCGTGCGCGAACGCGGGGTCGGTCGGCGGCGGGGAGACGAGGGCCAGGTCGACGTCGCCGTCGGCCAGGTGGGCGAGGATGTCCTGGCGCGAGTTCTGGACCAGGCGGAACCGCACGGCCGGGTGATCTTCGCGGAAGGTGCTGACCAGGGACGGGACGACGGACCGGCCCAGCAGGTGGAGGAAGCCCAGCGCCACCTGGCCACGTTCGGGTGACACCTCTTCCGCTGCGGCGCGTTGGCCCGCTTCCAGGGCGGTCAGGGCGCGGTCGGCGGCTTCGCACAGCAGGCGGCCCGCCCTGGTCAGGCGGACGCGGCGGCCCGATCGGAGGGCGACCGGCGCGCCCAGTGACGTGCCCAGGGCGGCCAGCCAGCGGCTCACGGTGGGTTGGGGGACGCCCGCGGCTTCGGCGGCGTGGGTCACGTGCTCGTCGGCCGCCAGCGCGCGCAGGACGGTCAGCCGCTGCACCAATTCATCCATCACCGCATGGATTATCGCAAACTGGCGCATTGGACGCATGGATTAGCGTCGAAGACGTGCCCAGCCGCCTCACCACCGCCGTCGCCGCCACCGGCCTGGCCACGTTCACGCTGCTCTACGCGCCGCAGTCGGTCCTGCCCGACCTCGCCCGCGAGTTCCGCCTCGCACCGGCCGGAGCGTCCCTCGCCATCAGCGCCGCGACCGGCGCGCTGGCCCTCGCGATCATCCCGATGGCGGCCCTGGCCGACCGCGTCGGCCGCCGCCGCGTCATCGTCTGGTCGGTCCTCGCCGCCGCCGCCCTCGGCCTGCTCCTCCCGCTCGCCCCGACCTACGAGACCTTCCTCGCCGCCCGTGCCCTGCAAGGCGTCGCCACCGCCGGCGTCCCCGCGACCGCCATGGCCTTCCTCGCCCAGGAGGCGCCCAGGGCGCACGTCGGCGCGGCCATCGGCGCCCTGGTCGCGGGCAACAGCGCGGGCGGCATGCTCGGCCGCCTCATCACCGGCTTCACCACCGACGGCACGTCGTGGCGCACCGCCCTGGCCCTCGCCGGCGCGTTCGGCGCGGCCTGCGCGATCACCGCCGCCCTCCTGCTGCCCAAGGGCCGCCACGCCGAGCGCCGCCCCAGCGCCCTCAAGGACGCCCTCACCGACCGCGTCCTGCTCTGCCAGTACGCGATCGCGGTCCTCGCGGTGGCGGCGTTCATCTCCGTCTTCAACGTCATCGGCTTCCGCCTCACCACCGACCTGGGCCTGCCCACCGGCGTCGCCACCCTGGTCTACCTCGCCTACGCGGCGGGAGGCGGCACGTCCGCCGCCGCGGGCCGCCTCGCCGACCGCCACGGCCGCGCCCGCGTCGCCCTCGCCGGCCTGGCCCTGGCCGCCGCCGGCGCCGCGATCACCCTCCCCGACCACGTGGCCGCGATCGCGGTCGGCCTCACGCTGTTCACCGGCGGTTTCTTCGCCGCCCACGCGGTGGCGAGCGGCTGGGTGGGGGCCCACGCCCCCGAGCACGTCCGGGGTCAGGCCTCGGGCGTGTACCTGTTCGCGTTCTACGTCGGCAGCAGCACCGGCGGCACGGCGGGCAGCGCGGCCTACCAGGCCCGCGGCTGGCCGGGCCTGACCGCCCTGGTCACGGTCTGGCTGGCGTTGGC
Organism: Saccharothrix sp. 6-C; assembly: GCF_016695385.1. Lineage (NCBI taxonomy): Bacteria > Bacillati > Actinomycetota > Actinomycetes > Pseudonocardiales > Pseudonocardiaceae > Saccharothrix > Saccharothrix sp. 6-C. Next base: position 275,349 of record NZ_CP064192.1, read on the forward strand.
GGCGGTCGCGGTCCTCGCCGCGCAGAAGGCCACGACGGCCCGCGAGGCCCGCGACGCTCAGAAGTCCAACGGCACCTCGACCGCCGCCCCGCCCGTCACCGCGACCGGGCCCAGCTGCGGCAACGTCACGGTTCCGGCGGCCACCGAGAACGTCGCCGACCGCACGTCCTCCGGCACCTCGTACACGACCGCCACCGGCACGGTGTCCCCGCCGTAGCGGGCGCCGACCTGCCGCGCCGCCTGCCCGCCCGGCACCGTCAAGGTGAACAGCGGCGCCGTCTGCCCGGCGCCGACCACGCTCGGCAGCCCGTGCCCGACCAGCCGCAGCTCCACCAGCGCCGACCCGGCCCCGGCGGTCGCCAGCTCGTACTGCGCGCTGGACGACACCGGCCGCTGCCGCCCCAGCCGCGCCCGCACGACCTCCACCGACCCGGCCGACCCGCCCACCGCCATCGGCGTCGACACCGAGATCTCCTCCGGCCCCGGCGCCCGCCGCAGCACCTTCGTCGCCTCGCCGACGACCACCCCGGTGGGCACCTCGACCCGCTGCTGCAGCGACTTCGCCCCCACGGTGTCGAGCACCAGCGACTCCGGCCCGCCGCCGACAGGCACGGTGTAGACGATCAGCGCCGACCCGTGGTCCGGCAGCCGGTCGGCGGGCAGCCGGTGCCGCCGGCCCGGCACGTCCAGCGACAGCTCCGGCGGCTGCGGCAGCCACCCGCGCCACGGCGTCTGGCCGAACGCCGAGTCGACCTCGCTGTGCCGCGTCACCCGCACCCGCAGCACCCGCAGCGCCACCCCGTGCTCGGCCCGCAGGTCACCCTCCGCGGTCGGCCACACCGACGGCGACGAGTACCCGGTCACGTGCACTTCGAGCTGGTCGTCGCGCACCATCGCGGACGCCGCGTCGAGCACCTGCCCGTCGTCGGGCAGCACGGCCAGGAAGTCCGGCCCCGCCTGCCCGACGCCCTGGTCGGCGTCGGTCACCCGCCCGTCGGTGCGCACCAGCTTCCCCACCGGCGTGCTCCGGGCGCCCTGCGCGGGCACCTGCGGCGGCTGGACCTCCAGGCGGATGCCGAAGGCGTTGCGCCCGACCTGCTTCAACGGCACCGGCACCCAGTCGGTGGTCGCGGCCGTGCCCGGCACCTGCACGGGACCGCACCACAGCCGCGTGTCGACCTCGAACGCCTCACCGGTGCGCGCGAACCAGCAGCTCACCGCGTCCTGCCCGGTCCGGGCCACGTACCCGAACGACAGCGTGTAGCTCAGCTCCGCCTCGGCCCGCGACTGCAGGCCGGGCGCGTCCAGCACCGCCTCTCCCTCGATGGTCAACCTGACCTGCTCCGCGCTGAACGCGGGCGTGGCGCACCCACCGGCCACCAGCGCGAGCAGGAGCACAAGCCACCGCATACCGCCCCCAGTAGTCGCCCCTACTGGTTAAAGGCGGTCGGCGGCCCGTACCGTTGCATCGGGATCGAGTGGCGCACGTCACATCGCGGGCTCAGGTGGTCACTGGGCGCCGTTCAGCGCGGCCGAGTACACCGCCACGGTCTGCTCGGCCACCGTCGCCCACGAGAACTCCTCGATCGCCCGCGCGCGCCCCGCCTCGCCGAACGCCGCCGCCCGCGCCGGGTCGCCGAGCACCTCGTTCACCGCGTCGGCCAGCGCCACCCGGTACGCCTCGACGTCCTTCTCGTCGTAGTGCACCAGCAGCCCGGTCCGCCCGTGGTCGACGACCTCGGGGATGCCGCCCACGTCGGAGGCCACCACCGCCGTGCCGCACGCCATCGCCTCCAGGTTCACGATGCCCAGCGGCTCGTACACCGACGGGCACACGAACACCGTCGAGTGGCTCAGGATCTGCCGCACCTCGGCCGGCTGGAGCATCTGCTGGATCCAGAACACCCCGGGCCGCGACGCCGCCAGCCCGGCCACCGCGAGCCGCGTCTCCTCGGCGATCTCCGGCGTGTCCGGCGCGCCCGCGCACAGCACGACCTGCGCGTCCGGCGAGATCCGGTGCGCGGCGGCGACCAGGTGCCCCACGCCCTTCTGGCGGGTGATCCGCCCGACGAACGTCACGATCGGCCGCGTCGGGTCGATGCCGTGCCGGAGCAGCGCGTCGGTCTCGGTGACGGGGTGGTAGGCCGAGGTGTCGATGCCGTTGCGGACCACGTGCACGCGCGCCGGGTCCAGCGCCGGGTAGCAGTCCAGCACGTCGGCCCGCATGCCCTCGCTGACCGCGATCACGGCGTCCGCCGCCTCGTACGCGGTCCGCTCCACCCACGACGACACCCGGTAGCCGCCGCCGAGCTGCTCGGCCTTCCACGGCCGGCGCGGCTCCAGCGAGTGCGCGGTCACCACGTGCGGGATGCCGTGCAGCAGTTTCGCCAGGTGACCGGCCATGTTGGCGTACCAGGTGTGGGAGTGCGCGAGCTGCGCGTCGCCCAGCGCGGCGGCCATCTCCAGGTCCACCGACAAGGTGGCCAGCGCGGCGTTCGCCTGCTCCAGGCCGTGGGCCGGGTTGTGGGCCCTGGCGTCCGCGCGCGGCCCGCCGAAGGCGTGCACGTCCACGTCCACCAGTTCGCGCAGCCTCGGCACGAGGAAACCGACGTGCACCCCAGCGCCGCCGTAGACCTCCGGCGGGTACTCCCGTGTGAGCAGTCCAATTCGCACGTCGCTCACCGTAACCCGCCCGCCGGGGCAGCCGGGTGAACGAGAGGGGTTTGCGTTACTTCGCCGTTGGTGGGGCGGTGGTCACCCGGTTAGGGTCGTTGCTGTGAAAGGGCAACCGCACGTTCTAGGAATTGTCCTCGCCGGTGGCGAAGGCAAACGGTTGTGGCCGTTGACCGCCGACCGGGCAAAGCCGGCGGTGCCCTTCGGCGGTAACTACCGGCTGGTGGACTTCGTCCTGTCCAACCTGGTGAACGCGGGTTTCGTGAAGCTCTGCGTGCTCACCCAGTACAAATCCCATTCCCTCGACCGGCACATCTCCACCACGTGGCGACTGTCCAATGTGCTCGGCCAGTACGTCACGCCGGTGCCGGCGCAGCAGCGGCTCGGGCCGCGCTGGTACACCGGCAGCGCCGACGCCATCTTCCAGTCGTTGAACCTCGTCAACGACGAGAAGCCGGAGCACGTGATCATCTTCGGCGCGGACCACGTCTACCGGATGGACCCCGGTCAGATGGTGCAGCAGCACGTGGAGACCGGCGCGGGCGTCACCGTGGCGGGCATCCGGGTGCCGCGCGCGGAGGCCAAGGCGTTCGGCTGCATCGACTCCGACTCGACCGGGTTGATCACCCGGTTCCTGGAGAAACCCGCGGAGCCGCCGCACGTGCCGGACGACCCGGAGGTCACCTTCGCGTCGATGGGCAACTACGTGTTCACCACCGAGGCGCTGATCGACGCGTTGCGGGCGGACGCCTCGAACCCCGACTCCGACCACGACATGGGCGGCGACATCATCCCGATGCTCGTCGACCAGGGGCAGGCGCACGTCTACGACTTCGCCGACAACAAGGTGCCGGGGGAGACCGACCGCGACCGGGGCTACTGGCGCGACGTGGGGACCATCGACGCCTACTACGAGGCGCACATGGACCTGGTGTCGGTGCGGCCGGTGTTCAACCTCTACAACCAGGCGTGGCCGATCCGGACGGCGACCCCGCCGCTGCCGCCCGCGAAGTTCATCGCGGGAGGCAGCGCGGAGGACTCGATGGTGGGGCCGGGCTCGATCATCTCCGGCACCGTCCACGGGTCGGTGATCAGCTCGGACGTGGTGGTCGAGTCCGGGTCCGTGGTGCAGGGCAGCGTGCTGCTGCCGGGCGTGCGGATCGGGCGCGGCGCGGTGGTGCGGCGGGCCATCCTGGACAAGAACGTCGTCGTGCCCGACGGGGCGCTGATCGGCGTGGACCCGGCGACGGACCGGCAGCGCTACACGGTGTCGTCCGGCGGGGTGACCGTGCTGGGGAAGGGCGTCACGGCTCACTGACGGCAGGAGTGCCGCGTCGGGGACCTCACCCGGGTGAGGTCCCCGACGTCGCCCCGAGTCGGGGCCGACCTCCGGGGTTCACCCACCTGGGTGAACCCGCGCCGGCGAGGTCGGGTGGTCCGGCGAGTGGACCCGAAGCCGCTCGGCGGCCGGGCGTGTCGGGCCCTCAGCCGACCTTCGCCGCGACCAGCAGGCCGTCGCCGAGCGGCAGGATCACCGGCACCAGGCGGTCGTCGTCGCGGACCGACCGCGCCACCTCCCGCATCGCCGCCGTGTCCGGGTCCCGGTGCGCCGGGTCGACCACCCGGCCGTGCCACAGGACGTTGTCGAACGCGATCACGCCACCCGGCCGCAGCAGCCGCACGCCCTCCGCCAGGTACTTCGGGTACTCCGCCTTCGCCGCGTCCACGAACACCAGGTCGTACGCTCCGTCGGTGAGCCTGGGCAGCACGTCCAGCGCCCGCCCCATGATCAACCGGGTCCGCGACACCGCGATCCCCGCCTCCGCGAACGCCACCCGGGCCGCCCGCTGGTGCTCCGGCTCCACGTCGATCGAGGTCAGCACCCCCGCCGCGGGCATGCCGCCGAGCAGGTACAACGCGCCGACGCCGGCGCCCGTGCCGATCTCCACCACGGCTTTGGCCTGCGTCGCCGCCGCGAGGAACCGCAACGCCGCCCCGCCGCCGGACCCGATCGGCACGCACCCCAACCCGGCGCCACGAGCCCTGGCGGCCGCGGTCACGGCGTCCTCGGGCAGGTAGCCCTCCACGTACTCGCGCGTCGGCGCATCCACAGCACGAAGGCTAACGCCGCCGGCGTCGGTTCGGGTGAATCCGGCGGACACCCGGATTCTCAGCCTGCTCTCAGCCGCCTCTCACGATGGTTATAAGGGAGCAAGTCAAGCTGACCCCAACGCATGACGAGCAAGACCAACGGGAACACGTCGGGGGAGCCGAGCGTTGACCCGTGCAGCAGGGCAGCCAGCCCAGTGGAGGTGCGTAACCGCCCGATGCCAAAGCAGCCGACCGCCACACCGACCGCGCCCATCGAGGACGCGGACTGGATCGCGCCCTCTTGGGACCAAGTGGTGCGTGAGCACGCCGACCGGGTGTACCGGCTGGCCTACCGCCTGTCCGGCAACCAGCACGACGCCGAGGACCTCACCCAGGAGACGTTCATCCGGGTGTTCCGCTCGCTGGCGTCGTACAAGCCCGGCACGTTCGAGGGCTGGCTGCACCGCATCACCACGAACCTGTTCCTCGACATGGCCCGCCGCCGCTCCCGCGTGCGCATGGAGGCCCTGCCCGAGGAGACCGACCGCATCCCGGGTGACGACCCCACGCCCGAGGAGGTCTACGACGACACGCACCTCGACCCGGAGTTGCAGGCCGCGCTGGACGAGCTGCCGCCCGAGTTCCGCGCCGCCGTCGTCCTGTGCGACGTGGAAGGACTCTCCTACGAGGAGATCGGCGCCACCCTCGGCGTCAAACTCGGTACCGTGAGGAGCAGGATCCACCGGGGCCGCCAGGCCCTGAGGGTCGCACTGGAACGCCGTCGGGGTCTGGCCTTGGAGGACTCTGCATGACCGACCTGCGAGGTTGGCAACTGCCCGAGCAGCACCTGCTGCCCGACGCGGTCGTCGCCTTCGTCGACGGCGAGCTGACGGCCTCGGCGCACAACCGGGCGTCCGCGCACCTCCAGCGCTGCCCGTTCTGCGCGGCCGAGGCGTACTCGCAGCAGCAGGCCCGCTCCGCCGTGCGCGCGGCCGACGCGCCGTGCGCGCCCGCGAGCCTGCTGGCCAGGCTGGGCGCGATCCCGCAGGAAGTGGAGCTGCCCAGCGCGCCGGACGGCCTCGCGGTCTCCGAGGACGGCCAGCTCGTCACGGTCCAGCGGCCCGACCGGGTCGCGTTCGGCGACGGTCCCGTGCTGGGGTCCGGCCGCCCTTTCGGGACCGGCGGCGGTAGCCGCATCGGCACGGGTCTCTTCGGCACCGGCCTGTTCGGGGGCCGACGCGCCCGCCAAGGCGCCGGCGTCGTCGTGTCCGGCCTCATGCTCGGCGCGCTCGCCCTGGTCGCACCGGGCAGCGAGGACACCGCGCCGCCGCCCGCGCAGGGCAACTCCCCGCAGCCCTCGCCCGTGGTCGCGCCGGCGTCGATCGACGACCGCGAACCCGTCGGCGTGCTGCGCCCCGCCGTGAACACCGGCGTCCTGGGCCGCTGACCAGCCCGCTGACGGCAACTTCACCGGTCATCGGTCACGATTGCCCCGCGAGAACCATGGTGTGACGACGTGCGGGGAGCGATGAGCGAGCCAGAGCAGGGCAACGGGACTCCCAGGTCGGGTGTTGACGACGGGGCGCACCGCAGGCTCGCACCCCGTCCGCTGAACCGCCCGGCCGTCGACACCGGTCAGCAAGCCGTGTTCGGCCGCCCGCAGGGCGTGGCGGGCGCCTTCTCCGCCGACCGCCCCGGCCTCAACGGCCACTCGTCCGTCCAGCTCGCGCCGCCGCCACCGGAAGCGCTGTCCACCGCGTTCGGCCGGCCGCGCGGCGACGACGACACCCTCCTGCAACGACCGCCGGTCGACCTGAACGGCGAGCCCGAGGTGGAGCCCGTCTTCTGGGAGGGCAAACCGGCGGGCGACGCGTGGCGCGACCCGGGCGCGTCGGCCGTCATCGGCCCGCCCGCCGTCACCGAGCAGCCCGACACCGGACCCGAGCCGGAACCCCGGCCCGGACCGCAGCTCAGCGTGCCCGAACTGCTGTTCGGGCGGCGGGTCAAGCCGATGGGCCTGGTGCTGCTGATGGTGGCCGCGCTGGTGGTCGGCGCCGGCGGCGGCCTGGTCGGCTGGCTGATGGGCCGCGTCGGAAACCCGCTCACCGACGGCGGCGTCACGCTCGCCGAGGTCAAGCCCGGCAAGGAACGGCCCGTCGGGTCGGTCGCCGACATCGCCCAGCGGGTCACGCCCAGCGTCGTGTCCATCGAGTTCAAGGGCGCCAGCGTGGCCGGCGTCGGCTCCGGCGTGGTCATCGACGGCGAGGGCTACGTGCTGACCAACGACCACGTGGTCGCCCCGGCGGTGCAGGACACGTCGGCGAAGCTGACCGTGGTCTTCACCGACGGCAAGCGGGCCGTGGCGCAGGTCGTCGGCCGCGACTCCAAGACCGACCTCGCGGTGATCAAGGTCGAGGTGGACAACCCGACCGTGCTGCAGTTCGGCGACTCCGACGAGCTGGCGGTGGGCGACACCGTGCTCGCGATCGGCTCGCCGCTGTCGCTGTCGAACACCGTGACCGAGGGCATCGTCAGCGCCCTGCACCGGCCCGTGACGGCGGCGGGCGAGAACGGCGGGCCGCAGGTCACCTACGACGCGATCCAGACCGACGCGGCCATCAACCCCGGCAACTCCGGCGGCGCGCTCGTCGACTCGTCCGGCGCGCTGGTCGGCATCAACTCGTCGATCCGCACCGAGACCGGCGGCTCGGTCGGCCTCGGGTTCGCGATCTCCGGCAACTACGCGCGCAAGGTGTCGCAGGCGCTGATCCGCGACGGCGAGGTCAAGCACGCCGACATGAACATCAACGTGCGGTCGGCCTCGGCGGAGACGGCCGAGGGCGCGCAGGTGCAGAACGTGCCCGACGGCGGCGCGGCCGACGCGGCGGGCATCGAGGAAGGCGACGTGATCACCCGGGTCGGCGACCGGATGGTGCGCAACGCCGCGGAGCTGACCGTCGCGGTGAGGGACCATGAAATCGGCGAGACCGTGCCGGTCGTGCTGGCCAGGCAGGGCCGTGAGCTGACCGTGCAGGTGACTTTGCGGTCCGACTGACGGCTACGCTGGCAGCCAGGGCTTGGGGCGCGGAAGGTGGGGCACGAGGGTGTTCGACAGCATCGGGTGGCTTGAGATCCTCGTCATCGTCGTGGCGGGCCTGTTCATCCTGGGCCCGGAACGACTGCCCGACGCCGCCGCGTGGGTCGGCAAGACCGTCCGCCGCGTCCGCGAGTACGCGACCGGCGCGCGGGAGCAGCTCAAGCAGGAGATGGGGCCCGAGTTCGAGCAGCTGCGCAAGCCCCTCGAAGACCTGCGGGAGCTGCGCAACTTCGACCCCAAGCGCGCGATCACGAAGCACCTGTGGGACGACGACCCGGCCGAGAAGCCGAACGGCCACCCCGCCGTCCCCCCGGCCCGCGACACCACCAGCCGCGAGCGTCCCCTGGAACGCGGCGAGCGCCCCCCGTTCGACCCGGACGCCACCTGACGTCCTGCCTGCCCCGGGCCCGGTCGGCCCGAGCGCGGGCCCGGGATTGTCGTACCCCACCGGTGGACTCACGGCAGGGGTCCCCTTGGCGGGGACCCCTGCCGTGAGTTCGAGGGGGGCCGACCCGGTCAGGAGACGCCCTGGCCGCGCCGGCCGGTCGCGGTGGTGGTCGGGGCGCCGGTGATGGTGAACTGCGAGCCCGGTTCGACGACGACGGCTCCGGCGGCCGAGTTGGTGATGGTCACGTTCGTCAAGGTCGCGCTGCCGCGGGCGCCGCCCATGGCCAGGATGCCCGCTCCGTTGGTGGAGCGGTCGATGCGGACGTTGCTGATGACCACCCCGGGCACGGTGCCGCCGCCCGACTTGAACTGGATGCCGTCGTACGTCGAGTCGTGGATCTCGGTGTCGCGGATCGTCACCCCGGTGATGTCGCGGCTCTGCGCGAACAACGTGATCGCGCCGAACTCCTGCGCCTCGCCCCAGAACGCCCCGCCCGTGCGGAACAGGGCGTTGTTGGCGATCAGGGTCTGACCGGAGAACGGCAACGGGTCGTGGTCGGTCGCCAGCATGATGCCCGGGTAGTTCATGGTGTCGTAGACGAGGTTGTTCTCCACCTTGTTGCCGTGGCCGCCGTAGATCGCGACGCCGTTGGCCCGCCACGGCAACTGGATGGTGTTGTTCACGAACGCGTTGTCGTGCGCGACGTCGACCGCCTGGTCCTTGACGTAGCGGTTCGCCCACACCGCCAGCGAGTCGTCACCGGTGGTGCGGAACGACGAGTCGAAGACCCGCGAGTTGCGGGTGCCGTTGGTGAAGTTGATCCCGTCGGCGTAGGTGTCGCGGATCCTCATGCCGCTGAACTCGACCCCGTCGGCGGGCCCCCACAGCTCGGGGATGTTGTCGTAGTCGCGGCCGACCCACACGCCGACGTTGGCGTGCTCGATCCACACGTTCGTGATCTTCGTCCCGACGCCGAACCGGCCGTTGAGGGCCACCCCGCCCTCGGCGCCGCCCGCGCCGCCGCGGATCCGGCCCGAACCGAAGATCGCGATGTCCGAGATCTTCGTGTTCGCGTCGATGTCGAACCCGAAGTTGCCCTCGTGCGGGTGGTTGATGCTCCCCTGCGCGAGGTGCGGCTCGGTGAGCGTGTAGAGCTGCGAGTGCCACATGCCCGCACCGCGGATCGTCACGTCCCGGATGCCCACCTGGTTGTACTGGCCCCGGTTGAGCGGGTCGTCGGTCAGGACCTTCTTCTCCTGCCGCCACTGCCCGGCCGGGATCCACACGCAGCCGATCACGCCGTTCTGGTCGTCGGTCACGGCGCGCTGGATGGCGTCCGTGTCGTCGCCGCCGTCACCGGGCACGGCGCCGTAGGCGGTGATGGAGGTGCACTCGGCGGGCTGCGACGACGGTGGCGCGACCTGCTCCAGGTCGATCAGGTCGATGACGTAGAACGCCGCCGTGTCACCCGCGTCGCGTTGCAGCTTGAACCGGGTGCCGGCCGGGTAGGTCCGCGCCAGCAGGGCGTTCGCCTCGTCGAACAACCGCCGCGCGTCGGCCTGCGGCGTGTTGGTCAGCCCCTCGGGGTCGTCCGTGGTGCCGTAGAGCCAGCTGTGCTTCGACGACAACGTCAGCTTCCGCGTGAACACGTCGTCGACGTAGAGGCTGATGGTGGCCTCGATGCCGCCGCCGCCGGCCGCGTCCGGGATCGAGTTGCGCACCACGATCGAGTTCGCCGCGGCGGTCGAGGTGAACTCCACGAACTGGCCGGTGCCGGTCAGCCGCACGGACTTGCGGCCGGACGACTCGGTGGCGAAGTTGGTGTGCCCGAACCGCCGCAGCGGGTCGGCCTCCAGCAGGGTGCCCTGGTAGCGGGCCGCTTCCGCCTCGTGCTCGACGTACGGCACGGCCGCGCCGCGCCCGACCACGATCGACCGGGAGAACGCGTTGTTCGTCTCGTCGGTCTCGGTGACGACGTTGGTCGCGTCGGCCGTGGCGGTGATCGTCGCGCCGCCGGCGGTGGCCGTCCAGGTGCCGCCGACCGGGACGCTCACCGTCGCGCCCGCCGCGACGGCCGGGCTCTGCCCGGTGAGGGTGGCGCCGCCGACCGTGACGCGCGTGACGCTGCCCGCCGCGACCGCGGTGGTGCCCCGGTTGTGCACCGACGCGGTGAACGACACGGGCGTGCCGACCGCCGGGTTCGACGGGGTGGACGTGACGCCGGTGACGGTCAGGTCCGGGCCGGGCGCCTGCGACACCACCAGCGGGGACGGCGCGGTGTGCGCGTTGTTGCCGTTGTCCTGCTCGACGACGGTGTCGGTCGGGTCGACCACGGCCCGCACCGGGTAGCTGCCCATCGCCCGCCGGCCCGCGTTCACCGACACCGCGGCCGACGCGCCGGCGGCGAGCCCGGCGACCGGCGCGCTGCCGACGACCGTGCCGCCGAGGCTGAAGTCGACCGAGGTCGCGCCCGAGGCGGCCGAGCCGGTGTTGCGGACCGTTGCCGACAGCGTGACGGCGTCGACCTCCGACGGGGTGGCCGGCGTCCACGTCACCGACGCGACGGTCAGGTCCGGGTTCGGCGCGGGCGTGCCGACGACCTGGAGCTCGGCCACCTGCCCGCCCGGCGCGCCGGTGTTGCCGGAGAACTCCAGCCGCACGTCCGCCGCCCGCCCGCCGACCGGCACCGTCACGGTGTTCTGGTTCCCGGTCGGGCTGAACGCGTGGTCGGCGCGGGCCGCCAGCGACGTGAAACCGGTCGCGCCCTGCTCCCGGCCGAGCACCTGGAAGCTCTGCGTCCGCGGCCCCCACGCCGGGTCGGGGTTGAGCTTGACCACGACCGAGGTCACGTCGGCGTTCGCGCCGAGCTTCACGGTCAGCGTGGCCGACTGCCCGCCCGCCTCCCAGTACGTGGCGAGGTTGCCGTCGTTGGCGTTGGCGGCGACGAAGCCGAACGTCGACGACGACGCCTCGATCGGCTTGCCGGCCGCAAGGTTCGTGCCGCCGCCGCCCTGCCCGACGCGCGTCACCGCGTTGCTGTCGGCGGACACGTTGCCCGCCGCGTCCCGCGCCCGCACCGTGTAGGTCACGGTGGCGGTGGCCGGTTGGCTGTCGGTGTAGGTGAGCGTGGTGCCCGACACGGTGGCGCGCGCCGCGCCGTTGGCGTAGACGGTGTAGCCGGTCACGCCCGTGTCGTCGGTGGACGCCGTCCACGCCAGCCGGATCTGCCCGGCGGCGGGCTGGGTGAAGGAGAGGGAGCCCGGCGCGGTCGGCGCCCGGCCGTCGCCGGTGGTGGCGCCGTAGACCTCGAACGCCGAGACCTGGGCGGCGGGCCAGCCGGTGTTGCCGGTGACGCGCAGCCGCACGTGCCGGGCGTCGCGGGCGGTGAAGTCGATGGTGGCGGTGTTGCCGCTCGCCGGGGCGAACAGCCGCGCGGCGGACGGCGAGAGGTCGGTGAACGACGTGCCGTCGGTGCTGCCCTGGACGGCGAGCGCCTGCGTGCGCTCGCCCCAGCCGGTCGGCAGCTTCAGCACGACCCGGCTCACGCCGAAGGTCGCGCCGAGGTCGACCTGGAGCCACTGCGGGAACGCGTTGTTGGCGCTCTCCCAGTAGGAGGCCTGGTTGCCGTCGGTGGTGTTGGCCGCCGGGTAGCCGGCCTGCGAGCTGCTCGCCGAGGTGGGCTTGCCCGCGGCCAGGTCGACCGCGGCGGCCCGCACGGGGTCGGGCGCCGCTGAGGCGGGGGAAAGGCCGAGCGCGGTCAAGCCGACCGCGAGGATGCCGCCGATCAGTCGCCGGCTGCGCTGCTTCCGTGTCATCGGTGTCCTCTTCGTTGGGGACGACGGTGCGCTGTCGGCAGACTGCGGCGGAGCGCCTGCCGCTAAGTTGCGATTCGATATGAAGATTTTGAGCTTGGATTGTCAACTTCTTGCGAGGTTGCGTACAAAGGTTTCAGACGAGCGGCGGTTCGTCAACGGCCGACCGGACGCGGGCAGCACGAAACAGGGGCCCCCGGATCGGGAGCCCCTGCCTCGGGATCAGGACGTCAGCGGCCGGCGGGGGTGACGTTCAGCAGCCGGCCGGCCAGCCCGCGCGAGCGGGTCGACAGCTTCTTCGCCACGGCCGTCAGCACCTGGCCGGGCGCCGACTCGGGGTGCGCCAGCACGATCGGCGTGCCCGAGTCGCCCTGCTCGCGGACCCGCGGGTCGAGCGGCACCTGGCCCAGCAGCGGCACGTCCGCGCCCACGGCCTGGGTCAGCGAGTCGGCCACGACCTGCCCGCCGCCCGTGCCGAACACGTCCATCCGGGTGCCGTCCGGCAGCTCCAGCCACGACATGTTCTCGATCACGCCCGCGATCCGCTGCCGCGTCTGCAACGCGATCGACCCGGCCCGCTCCGCCACCTCGGCCGCCGCCTGCTGCGGCGTGGTCACGACCAGGATCTCGGCGTTCGGCACGAGCTGCGCCACCGAGATGGCGATGTCGCCGGTGCCCGGCGGCAGGTCGAGCAGCAGCACGTCCAGGTCGCCCCAGAACACGTCGGCCAGGAACTGCTGCAACGCCCGGTGCAGCATGGGGCCCCGCCACACGACCGGGGTGTTGCCCGACGTGAACATGCCGATCGAGATGAGCTTCACGCCGTGCGACTGCGGCGGCATGATCATCTTCTCGACCTGGGTGGGTCGGGCGTCCGTGCCCAGCATCCGCGGGATGGAGTGGCCGTAGATGTCGGCGTCCACCACGCCGACGGACAGCCCGCGCGCGGCCATCGCGACGGCCAGGTTCACCGTCACCGACGACTTGCCGACCCCGCCCTTGCCCGACGCGACGCAGTACACCCGGGTCAGCGAACCGGGCTGCGCGAACGGGATCACCGGCTCCTCGACGCCGCCGCGCAGCGTCTTGCGCAGCTCCGTGCGCTGCGCGTCGCTCATCACGTCCAGCTCGACGCGGACACCGGTCACGCCGTCGAGCGCGGACACGGCGGCGGTCACGTCGGCGGTGATCTTGTCGCGCAGCGGGCAGCCGGAAACGGTCAGGAAGACCGCCACGTCCACGACCCCGTCGTCACCGACCACGACGTCCTTGACCATGCCGAGGTCGGTGATCGGACGCCGGATCTCCGGGTCCTGGACACCGGCCAACGCCTTCTGCACGTCGTCAACGGTAGGAAGAGTCACGGGAACGCCTTCGGGAGAGGTGGTGGGACCGCCATGCTACGGCGGGCCGTGCACCTCCAAGCTACCGGTTGGTCACCCCCGTTCCGGGGGCAGCGCGCAGCCGGTCGCGTGCTTTCCGTAACATTGGTATCCGTGCCGGAAACCGGATCTGCCCGGTTGCCCACCCGTACCGAGCTGGGGGTGTGGCGATCCTTCCTCCGGGCGCACGCGAGGCTCACCCGGATCCTGGAATCCGAACTGATCGCCGAGCAACGCTTGTCGCTCGCGGCCTACGACGTCCTGGTCCAGCTCGCCGAGGCGCCGCAGCACCGACTGCGGATGACCGAGCTGGCCGACGCCGTGCTGCTGTCGCGCTCCGGCGTCACCAGGCTGGTCGACCGCCTGGAACGCGCGGGCCTGGTGCTGCGGGAACGCGCGGACGGCGACGGCCGCGGCGTGGTGGCGGTGCTCACCTCGCAGGGCCTGGAACGGCTGCGCGTGGCCTCCGGCACGCACCTCGCGGGCGTGGCGCGGCACTTCGCGGAGACGTTCGGCCACGCGGAGCTGGAGGCGTTCGGCCACACGTGCGACCGGCTGGGCGCCGACGAGCCCTGACGCTCACGACGACGGCACGTCGTCCTTGACCTCCCTGAGGCCCGGCAGGTCCTTGCCGTCCTTCGGCTCCTTCGCGTCCTTCGGCTCCTTCGCCGCGTCCTTGCCGTCCTTGCCGTCTTTGGCGGGCCGCTTGCGCTCGCGGAACACGCGTTCCAGCTCGCTGCGCAGGTAGTCGCGGGTCGCCACCTCGCCGACGGCGATGCGCAGCGCGGCCAGCTCCCGGGCCAGGTACTCGGTGTCGGCCTTGGTCTGCGCGGCGCGGGCCCGGTCCTCCTCCAGCGACACCCGGTCCCGGTCGTCCTGCCGGTTCTGCGCCAGCAGGATCAGCGGCGCGGCGTACGCGGCCTGCGTCGAGAACGCCAGGTTGAGCAGGATGAACGGGTACGGGTCCCAGCGCAGCGCCACCGCGAACAGGTTCAGCAGGATCCACACGAGCACCAGCAGCGTCTGCCCGAACAGGAACTTGCCGGTGCCGAGGAACCGGGCGAGCCGCTCGGAGAACCGGCCGAACGCCTCCGGGTCCAGCGACAGCCGGAACCGGCCCTCCGTGCGCGGCTGGTCGAGCCGTCGACGCGGCAGCAGCTCAGGCATGGGACAGCCCCGTTTCGCGCCAGTTGGCCGGCAGCAGGTGGTCGAGCACGTCGTCCACGGTGATCGCGCCGAGCAGGTGGTCGCTCTCGTCCACCACCGGCCCGCACACCAGGTTGTAGGCGGCGAAGTAGCGGGTCACGTCACCGAGCGACGCGGTCGGCGCCAACGTCGCCAGGTCCGTGTCCAGCACGCCCGCGACCAGGTCGGACGGGGGCTCGCGCAGCAACCGCTGGATGTGCACGCAGCCCAGGTAGCGGCCGGTCGGCGTGGCCGTCGGCGCCCGGCACACGAACACCATGCTGGCCAGCGCGGGCGTCAGGTCCGGGTTGCGCACGTGCGCCAGCGCCTCGGCCACGGTCGCGTCCGGCGCGAGCACCACCGGTTCCGGCGTCATCAGGCCGCCCGCGGTGTCGAAGCTGTACTCCAGCAGCCGCCTCACCGGCTCGGACTCCTCCGGCTCCATCAGCTCCAGCAGCCGGTCCTTCTCGCCCTCGGGCAGCTCCGACAGCAGGTCGGCCGCGTCGTCGGGGTCCATGGCCTCCAGGATGTCCGCGGCGCGCTCGTCGTCCAGGTAGGCCAGCAGGTCCTTCTGGTCCTCCTCGGCCATCTCCTCGATCACGTCGGCGAGCCGTTCGTCGTCCAACGCCTCGGCCACCTCGTAGCGCCGCTTGAACGGCAGGCTGTGCAGGGCCAGCGCCACGTCCGCCGCGCGCATCGTCTCGAAGATCGCCACCAGGTGCTGCGCGCCCTGCGGCTGCCCGGCCAGCTCGGTCACCGACAGGCCGGTCAGGTCCTCCCAGTGCAGCACCTGCACCGGCCCGCGCCGGGCCAGCCGGCCCGTGCGCTCCCGGACCGCGACCCGGGTCATCCGCCAGTCCCGGGTGCGGCTGGGTTCCATCGCGGCGTCGACCAGCACCGCCGCCGCGCCGGAGGCGAGCGTGACGCGCGCGTCGAGCAGCTCGCCGACGACCAGCACCTCGTTGGCGCGCTGGTGGAACTGGCGCAGGTTGACCGACCCGGTGGCGAGCGTCACGGCGTTCGGCTCGATCGAGTTGACCCGCAGCATCGGCACGAAGATGCGCCGCCGCGTCGCCAGCTCCAGCACCAGGCCGAGCACGCGGGGCGGCTGGCGGTCCACCCGCAGGCCGATGACCAGGTCGCGGACCTTGCCGATCGACTCGCCGTCCGGTCCGAAGACGGGCAACCCGGCGAGCTGAGCGGCGAAGACCCGGTTCACGGCAGGCACGTGATCAGGCTAGTCCGCCGGGTCCTCCGCCGCTGCGTTCCACTGTGGACCTAGGGGCGGAACGCGCGGCTGATCGCCTCGACCGCGACGGCCATCCCGTCCCACCCGCCCTCCAGGCACCACAGCCAGGTGTCGACGGCGCGGCAGAACGTCCAGGCGCGGGCCCGCCCGCCGTCGAGCTCGCCGATGTCGCACAGCGCGGCGAACCGGTCGCGCAGGCCGCGGTCGCCGGCCAGCTCGCCGAACCTGTTCCACAGCAACGGGATCATGCCGAACTCGCGGTCGCCGGCCAGCGGTTTCGGGTCGATCATCAGCCACGGCTCGCGGTCGCCGCGCAGCACGTTCTCGTAGTGCAGGTCCTGGTTGACCAGCGTGTTCCCGGCCGTCCCGGCGAGGTCGCGCCCCAGCTCGCGGGCCTGCTCGACCAGCGCGGCCGGCAGCGGGCCGCCCAGCGCGGCGTTCTCCGCGACCAGGTCGGGGAACTCGTGGCGGCGCAGCCCGGGACCGGCCGGGACGCGCAGCCGGCGCAGCAACCCGCCGGTGACCGCCAGCGCCTCCTCGATCGGCGCGTCGAGCAGCGACCGGGTGTGGTCGAGGCGTTCCAGCAGCAGCGCGCCGTCCCGGTCGTCGTGGTCGAGCAGCGCCACCACGCCCTGGCCGTCCCACGCCCGCAACGCCGCCGGCTCCTGCCGGGTCTCGTCGTCCAGCCAGGTGAGCTTGAGCACGGCCGGGTGGCCGTCGGCGCGGCGCACCGGCAGGACGACGGCGACGTTGCCGTGGAGCAGGTCGCCGTCCGGGGTGAGGCGCCAGCGCGCGCAGCACTTCGTGGCCAGCGCGGGCAGCGCGGCCCGCCACTCCCGCGCCTGGTCGCCGAGGATCGCGCCGAAACCGTCCGGGACGGTGATCACGCGGGCTCCAGGCGGTAGACGTCGTCCCAGTCCGGGCGGCCGTTGAGGCGGGCGGCTCTCAACGCCTGCGCGGAGTCGTCGTCCAGGTCGGCGCGCCGGGCCGTGGCCCGTGCGTCGACCAGGTGGGAGTGGGTGGTGGGGGAGCGGACGGTGACCGTGCACGCGACGCCGTCCGCCAGGCCCGGCACCTGCTGCTCCGTGCCGCCGACGGCCACCAGGACGGCCCCGTCGCGCCACAGCGCCCACACCAGTCGCGGCTCGTGGCCGTCCGGTCGGATCCACACCGCGGCGGCCTTGCGCAGCGCGTTGTCCAGCACCTGCTCGATCTCCACCGGTTCAGCCTGCCACGCGCCTGTGAGCCGTGACTCACGAAATAGCGGGCGGTATGCGGGCGTGCCACCCTTCGACCCACAGTAGTTACCGGCCGGTACGAGGAGGTACCCCCAGTGGTCGACCAGCAGCGCCCCCGTCGCTCGTGCCTGGCCGTGCCCGGCTCGAGCCAGAAGATGATCGACAAGGCTCGCACGCTGCCCGCGGACCAGGTGTTCCTCGACCTGGAGGACGCGTGCGCGCCGCTGGCCAAGCCGGGTGCGCGCAAGACCATCGTGGCCTCGTTGAACGAGGGCGACTGGGGTTCCCGCACGCGGGTGGTCCGGGTGAACGACTGGACCACCGAGTGGACCTACCGCGACGTCACCGAGGTCGTCGAGGGCGCGGGCGCGAACCTCGACTGCGTCATGCTGCCCAAGGTGCAGACCGCGCAGCAGGTGCACGCCCTGGACCTGCTGCTCACCCAGATCGAGAAGACGATGGGCTACGAGGTCGGGCGGATCGGCATCGAGGCGCAGATCGAGAACGCGCGCGGCCTGATCGACGTCAACGCCATCGCCACCGCGTCGCCGCGGGTGGAGACGATCATCTTCGGCCCGGCCGACTTCATGGCGTCGATCAACATGAAGTCGCTGGTCGTCGGCGAGCAGCCGCCCGGCTACGACGTGGGCGACGCCTACCACTACATCCTGATGCAGATCCTGATGGCCGCCCGCGCGCACGACAAGCAGGCCATCGACGGCCCCTACCTGCAGATCCGGGACGTCGACGGCTTCCGCCGGGTGGCCGGCCGCTCCGCCGCGCTCGGGTTCGACGGCAAGTGGGTCCTGCACCCGGGCCAGATCGACGCGGCCAACGAGGTGTACAGCCCGAAGCAGGAGGACTACGACCACGCCGAGAACATCCTCGACGCGTACGACTACTTCACCTCCGAGCGGGGCGGCAAGCGGGGCGCGGTGATGCTCGGCGACGAGATGATCGACGAGGCGTCGCGCAAGATGGCGCTGGTCATCTCGTCCAAGGGCCGCGCCGCGGGCATGTCGCGCACGAACATGTGGTCGCCGCCGGAGGACTGATCCGCCACCCGTTCGCCGTCGGCCGCGGTCGTGGAGTGGGGGCGGACCGGTGGGATCGGTGCTTACGGTGCGGCGGGGTGGACCGCTAGCATCGTCGCCGATGATCACGCGTCCGCTCCTCTCGCGCCCGGCGGTCGGTCACGACGCGGCGCCTCCGGCGGGCCTGACGGGGCGGCAGGTGCGATTACGCGCCGTCGTCCCCGCGGACCGCCACACGTTGACCGGTTTCGACCGCGCCGCCGCGCGCGGCGGCTCCCCGCGGGTCGGCGGGTACCGGCACTGGGCGGCGCACCGGGCGGTCGACGCCGGGGGTGGCGTCCAGTTCGCGATCGAGACGCTGCACAGCCGGATCCTGGTCGGCTCGCTGTGGACCGGCCAGGCCGACCCGCGCTCCGACCGGTTCAGCTACGGCATCGGGATCGGCCCGCAGCACCGGCGCTGCGGCTACGCCGCCGACGCCATCACCACGCTCCTCGCGTTCATGTTCGACGAGCGCGGCTACGGCGAGTGCGAGGTCGGCGTGCACGCCGGCAACACCGCCTCGCTGACCCTGCACGGCGCGCTCGGCTTCCGGGAGGAGGACCGCCCGCGCGACACCGAGCTGCCGCGCGGGTGGGTCGACCACGTGGTGCGGATGAGCATCACCGCGTACGAGTTCGCCCAGCTCCAACCGACCCTCGTCGCGGCGCGCCCCAGCCGGGGACGGCACTGGCGTCCCCGGCGGGGGAGGCACTGGCAGGTCCGGCTCTGACGGGTCCGGCGCCGACCGTGACCGCCGTGACCGCCGTGACCCGGAGTCACGGCGGCGTGGCGGGCTGTCGACCCCGGCGGTGAGCATGCCCACAACCAGCGGCGCCGAGTGGCGATCATGGTGGGCCGCGTGTGCATGGTGGTGGGCGTGTCCAGACATCGCACGCCGCGCAGGCGGCTGTTCCAGCGCCGCCACGACGACCTGGTCGAGCGCAGCTTCCGGCCGTGCCCCGCCTGCTCGCACGACGTCCACGTGTTCGCCGACGTGTGCCGCCACTGCGGTGGCGAGCTGGAGCTGCGCGCCTCCTGATCAGCGCGGCGCGGGCAGGTTCCCGGCCTCGCGGTACAGCCACACCACCAGCACGATCCACAGCACCGCGGCCAGCACCCACAGCACGGTGAGCACCACGCCGATGATCAGGCCGGCGGTCGCCATGCCCCAGCCCTGCTCACCGGTCCGCCGGATCTGCTTGCGCGCCACGATGCCCAGCACGATGCCCGCCGGCGAGAACAGGAACGCCGTGATCAGCGCCGCGATCGCCATCCCGTTCGTCTGCGCGGTCGGCGGCGGGTAGTAGCCCGGCTGCGGTCGGTACGGCTGCGACATGCGGATCCCCCTGCGAATCGTGCGGGCGCACAGGCTAACCCGCTGTTTCGGTTCAGCGCGTGGCGATGAGCACTCTCGTGACGCGAACGGGCGTTAACCGGTCCATACTCGCCGGTAACCCGTGAGCTACGAAGGGAACCGCGATGGCGCGCCTGGCCCGGACCGCAGGACTGACCGACGTCCAGGAGGAGATCCTGTCGACGGTCCGCACCTTCGTGGACAAGGAGATCATCCCGCACGCCCAGGCGCTGGAGCACGGCGACACGTACCCGGCCGACATCGTCGAGGGCATGAAGGAGATGGGCCTGTTCGGGCTCACCATCCCGGAGGAGTTCGGCGGGCTCGGCGAGTCGCTGCTGACCTACGCCCTGGTCGTGGAGCAGATCGCGCGCGGCTGGATGTCCGTCTCCGGTGTGATCAACACGCACTTCATCGTGGCGCACATGCTCAAGCAGCACGGCACGCCCGAGCAGCAGCAGAAGTACCTGCCCCGGATGGCGACCGGCGAGGTGCGCGGCTCGTTCTCCATGTCCGAGCCGGAGCTGGGCTCGGACGTGGCGGCGATCCGCACGCGGGCCGTGCGCGACGGCGACGACTTCGTGGTCAACGGCCAGAAGATGTGGCTGACCAACGGCGGCACGTCCAACCTGACCGCCGTGCTGGTGAAGACCGACGAGGGCGAGGAGAAGGCGCACCGGAACCTGACCACGTTCCTGGTGGAGAAGCCCGAGGGCTACGGCGAGGTCGCGCCCGGCCTCACCATCCCCGGCAAGATCGACAAGATGGGCTACAAGGGCGTCGACACGACCGAGATGGTCTTCGACGGCTTCCGGCTCCCGGCGGAGCAGGTGCTCGGCGGCCGGACCGGCCGCGGGTTCCGGCACATGATGGACGGCGTCGAGGTCGGCCGGGTGAACGTGGCGGCGCGGGCGTGCGGCATCGCGCTGCGGTCGTTCGAGCTGGCCATCGAGTACGCGCAGCAGCGCAAGACGTTCGGCAAGCCGATCGCCGAGCACCAGGCCATCGCGTTCAAGCTGGCCGAGATGGCGACCAAGGTCGAAGCCGCCCACCTGATGATGGTGAACGCGGCGCGGCTGAAGGACTCGGGCGCGCGCAACGACGTCGAGGCCGGCATGGCCAAGCTCATCGCGTCCGAGTACTGCGCCGAGGTGACCCAGGAGGCGTTCCGCATCCACGGCGGCTACGGCTACTCCAAGGAGTACGAGATCGAGCGGCTGATGCGCGAGGCGCCGTTCCTGCTCATCGGCGAGGGGACGAGCGAGATCCAGAAGACCATCATCAGCCGGGGCCTGCTGCGCGACTACCAGTCGCGCGGCTGACCTCCCGGCGTGTCCTGCGCCGGGCCGGGGTCCGGCGAGGTCCTCCGTGATCGGCGGGCGGGCACCGTTCCGCTCACCGGCGAGGACCTGGGCGGGATCCGGTGGACCGTCACCAGCCGGGCCTGCCGCGCGCCCCCGGTCGCGTGGCCGGCTGCGGGACGGGTTGTCCACAGGCCGGGGCCGGGGTGCCGCGCATCGTCGGTCCCGGCCGGCAGAATCAAGAACAGGGGTCCCCTGGTCGGGGGACCCCCGCGGCGCGTGCGGGACCATCGGGGCCTCCGCGCCAGGTCACGTTTCACACCCTTCCCGGCGACCTGTTTCGCGCCGCCCGCCCACTGTTGGCAGGATGGGGAGATCAGCACCGCGAAGAGGTGGTCACCGTGACGAGTTCCTTCTCCGGCCAGAACCGACCCGGGGTGCCTCCCCGCCTGCCCACCCCGCCCACCGGTTGGCCCATCGGCTCGTACGGCACCTACGAGGAGGCCCAGCGCGCCGTCGACTTCCTCGCCGACGACGACTTCCCCGTCCAGGAGGTCACGATCGTGGGTGTCGACCTCATGCTCGTCGAACGGGTGACCGGTCGCCTCACCTGGGGCCGGGTGCTCGGCACGGGCGCGGCGTCGGGGGCTTGGTTCGGGTTGTTCGTCGGCGTCCTGCTCAGCCTGTTCAACACCAGCCCCGGCGCCAGCCTCGGGCCCATCGTGGCCGGTCTGGGGGTCGGCGTCGCCTTCGGCCTGATCTTCGCCGCGGTCGGGTACGGGTCGGCCCGCGGCAAGCGCGACTTCCAGAGCGCCAGCCAGCTCGTGGCGGGCCGCTACGACGTGCTCTGCCAGCCCCGTTCCGCCGAACGCGGCCGTGACCTGCTCGCCAAGCTCGCCATGCGCCCCTCCGACGCGGGCAAGGCCGGCAAGGACTGAGGTTTGCCGCACCACCGGATCGGGTAACGCCGTTCCGGGCTCCGGTGGTTGCGGCACCTGATCACCGGGCCTACGTTCGTTCCACCGTTCGGCCCAGCCGGCGGTGGGGCACGACGGGGTGCCGGGCGTCGCGGTCTGGCTCCTCCGCTGTCGGGAGAGGAGGCAGGACCGATGAGGGGCAAGGGTCATCGGTTGGCCGCCGCAGGGAGCGCCGCGCTGATCGCGTCGTCCGTGCTGGCGGGCTGTGGTTCGGGTGACGGCGGGATCACCATCAACGTCTACAAGTACCCGCAGCAGAACTTCCAGAAGATCGTCGACAACTGCAACGAGCGCGCCGACGGGTACGAGATCGTCTACCACAAGCTGCCGCGCGAAGCGGACGGCCAGCGCGAGCAGATGGTCCGCCGGCTGGCCGCCGGGGACGACGACATGGACGTGCTGGCCCTCGACGTCACGTGGACCGCCGAGCTGGCCGAGGCCGGCTGGATCAGGGAGTTCACCGGCTCGACGAAGGCCCAGGTCGAGGACGGCACGCTGGAGACGCCGCTGGAGACCGCCCGCTACGAGGGCAGGCTGTACGGCGCGCCGGACAACACGAACGTCCAGCTCCTCTGGTACCGGGGCGACCTCGTGCCCACGCCGCCGACCACGTGGTCCGAGATGATCGAGATGGGCACGCGGCTCGAAGAGGACGGCAACGACAAGACCCCCGGCCGGGTCGCCGCCCAGGGCAAGCAGTACGAGGGCCTCGTCGTCCTCTACAACACCCTGGTCAACACCGCCGGCGGGCAGATACTGGACGACGGCGGCAGCAAGGCGGTCATCGACGACGGCGCGGTCGAGGCGCTCGAGGTGCTCAAGCAGTTCGCCACCTCCAAGGTGGTCGACCCGTCGTTCTCCAACGCCGCCGAGGACGACGCCCGCCTCGCCATGGAGACCGGCAAGGCCGCGTTCCAGCTGAACTGGCCCTACGTCTACGCCGCCGCCCAGGCCGTGCCCGACCTCGCCCCGAACCTCAAGTGGGCGCCCTTCCCGTCGATCGACGGCGGACCGGCCAAGGTGACCGTCGGCGGCATCAACTACGGGGTCAGCGCCTTCTCCCGGCACCCCGACGAGTCGTTCGACGCCGTCACGTGCCTGCGCAGCGCGGAGCACCAGAAGTTCGCCGCCATCAACGACGGCGTGCCGCCCACCATCGAGTCCGTCTACGACGACCCGGAGATGGCCAAGCCGTACCCCATGAAGGAAGCGATCCTGGAGACGCTGAAGAACGCGAGCGTCCGCCCGCGCACCCCCGCCTACCAGAACGTCTCGACGGTCATCTCCACGGTCCTCTCGCCGCCCGCCGACATCGACCCGCGGCCCACGGCCGACCGGCTGCGCGCCGAGCTCCAGGACGCGCTCGACTCGAAGGGGGTGCTGCCGTGAGCCACGCGTTGGACGCCGAACCGGGCGCCACCGGTCCGGGCCCCGCCGAACCGGAGCCGTCGTCCCGGGCCAAGGCCGCGCTCAGCGAGGGCAAGAAGGCCGAACGGCGGCTCGGCCTGCTGCTGTGCGCGCCCGCGATCCTCATCATGGCCGCCGTGGCGGGCTGGCCGATCATCTACTCCGTCTGGCTGTCGTTGCAGCGCTACGACCTGAAGTTCCCGGACCGCACCGAGTTCGTCGGCCTGGACAACTACGTCACCGTGCTCACCAACCCCTATTGGTGGAACGCCATGTGGGTGACGATCCTCATCACGGTGGTGTCCGTGGCGGTGGAGCTGGTGCTCGGCATGGCGCTGGCGCTGATCATGCACCGGACCCTGGTCGGCCGGGGCATCGTGCGCACGTCCACGCTCATCCCGTACGGCATCGTCACGGTCGTGGCCGCGTTCTCCTGGCGCTACGCCTGGACGCCCGGCACCGGCTACCTGGCCCAGACGATCGCCGGCGGCGAGCCGGTGCTCACCCAGAAGATCCCGGCGATCATGGTCGTGACGCTGGCCGAGATCTGGAAGACCACGCCGTTCATGGCCCTGCTGCTGATGGCGGGCCTGGCCCTGGTGCCGGACGACCTGCTCAAGGCCGCCGCGATGGACGGCGCGAGCGCGTGGCAGCGGTTCACCAAGGTCATGGTGCCGGTGATGAAGCCGGCGATCCTGGTGGCGCTGCTGTTCCGCACGCTCGACGCGTTCCGCATCTTCGACAACCTGTTCGTGCTCACGGCGGGCTCGCAGGGCACGTCGTCGGTGTCGATGCTGACCTACAACAACCTGATCAAGGGCCTGAACCTGGGCATCGGCTCGACCATGTCGGTGCTGATCTTCGTCGCGGTGGCGATCATCGCGTTCGTGTTCGTGAAGCTGTTCGGCACCGCCGCGCCCGGCGGCGACGGCGGGGGGAGGCGCTGATGGCGGGCATCGGCGGGGCCGTGACCACGAGCCGCAAGGCGCGCTGGACCGTCCTCAACGTCCTGGTGGTGGCGTACGCGCTGTTCCCGGTGCTGTGGATCGTGTCGTTGTCGTTCAAGACCAAGGAGACCCTGGGCGACGGCAACTTCATCCCGCGCGCCTGGACGTTCGACAACTACAAGGCGATCTTCTCCACCACGGAGTTCGTCCGCGCGCTGGTGAACTCGATCGGCATCGCGCTGATCGCCACGGCCATCGCGGTCGTGTTCGGCACGATGGCCGCCTACGCCATCGCCCGGCTCGACTTCCCCGGCAAGCGGCTGCTGGTCGGGGTGTCGCTGCTGATCGCGATGTTCCCGCAGATCTCGCTGGTCTCGCCGCTGTTCGAGATCGAGCGGGCGCTCGGGCTGTTCGACACCTGGCCCGGCCTGATCCTGCCCTACATCACCTTCGCGCTGCCGCTGGCGATCTACACGCTGTCGGCGTTCTTCCGCGAGATCCCGTGGGAGCTGGAGAAGGCGGCGAAGATGGACGGCGCCACGCCCGGTCAGGCGTTCCGCCGGGTCATCGCGCCGCTGGCCGCGCCCGGCGTGTTCACCACCGCGATCCTGGTGTTCATCTTCTGCTGGAACGACTTCCTGTTCGCGATCTCGCTGACCTCCACCGAGCGCTCGCGCACGGTGCCGGTCGCGCTGTCGTTCTTCACCGGCGGTTCGCAGTTCGAGGACCCGACCGGGTCGATCGCCGCCGCCGCCGTGGTGATCACCGTCCCGATCATCCTGTTCGTGTTGTTCTTCCAGCGTCGGATCGTCGCCGGGTTGACCTCCGGCGCCGTCAAGGGGTGAAGCAATGGCCGAGATCGTCCTGGACAGCGTGACCAAGCAGTACCCCGACGGTGCGGTGGCCGTGCGGGACGTGGACCTCGAGATCGCCGACGGCGAGTTCATCATCCTGGTCGGCCCGTCCGGCTGCGGGAAGTCCACGACCCTGAACATGATCGCGGGCCTGGAGGACATCACGTCCGGCGAGCTGCGCATCGGCGGCGAACGGGTCAACGAGCGCGCGCCCAAGGACCGCGACATCGCGATGGTGTTCCAGTCCTACGCGCTCTACCCGCACATGACGGTGAAGGAGAACATGGCCTTCCCGCTGCGGCTGGCCAAGGTGGACGACGCCACCGTGGAGAAGAAGGTCCGCGACGCGGCCGCGATCCTGGACCTGACCCACCACCTGGACCGCAAGCCGTCCAACCTGTCCGGCGGGCAGCGGCAGCGGGTCGCGATGGGGCGGGCGATCGTGCGCAGCCCCAAGGCGTTCCTGATGGACGAGCCGCTGTCGAACCTCGACGCCAAGCTGCGCGTGCAGATGCGCACGTCGGTGTCACGGCTGCAGAAGCAGCTCGGCACCACCACCGTGTACGTCACGCACGACCAGACCGAGGCGATGACCCTCGGCGACCGGGTCGTGGTGATGCGCGGCGGCGCGGTGCAGCAGGTCGGCGCGCCGCAGTTCCTCTACGACAACCCGGCCAACCTGTTCGTCGCCGGGTTCATCGGCTCGCCCGCGATGAACTTCGTGCCCGCGGCGCTGGAGGACGGCGTGCTGCGGTCGCCGCTGGGCGACGTGCCGCTCACCGACCGGGTGCGCGGGCTGCTGGAGAACGCCGACGCGCCCCGTGAAGTGATCATGGGGTTGCGGCCCGAGCACTTCGAGGACGCCCGACTGGTGGACGACGCCGTTCGCTCGAAGGGGGTCACGTTCACCAACCACGTGGACGTGCTGGAGTCGATGGGCTCGGACAAGTTCGCCTACTTCAGCGTCCAGGGTGAACAGGCGACCTCGGCGGAGTTGGCCGAGCTCGCCGCCGACGCGGGCTCGGCCGACGTGCCCGGCGGCGGCGTGTCGCTGGTCGCCCGGATCGCCGCGACGTCCACCGCGGTGGAGGGCGAGCCGGCCGACATCTGGTTCGACGCCGACCAGGTGCAGCTGTTCGACCCGGGCACCGGCCGCAACCTCACCTACCGCGGCTGAGCCGCCACGCCGTCCCCCGTCGCGCGAACCGCGCGGCGGGGGTGGCCTTTCACAGTTCCCGATGAAGCCCAACGGGAGGTTTCCGGAGGTCACGGGAAGGTGCCGACCAGTCCGGACCATCGGCAGGAACGAACTCCGTAGGCCATTCAGCGCAGCAAACCCACACCTCGTCGCACGTGTGGCGCTGCGGCTGCCGGCGATCCCCACGCTGGGCGGAGGCGGAAACGACTCCGGCCGTTTAGGGCCGGGGCAGGGGAGTCCGCCGAGCACAGAGAAGAGCGCGAGATGGGGATTCTTGACGGCAAAGCAGTGGTGATCACCGGGGCGGGACGGGGTCTGGGCGAGGCCTACGCGATGCACGCCGCGCAGGCCGGCGCCGCGGTCGTGGTCAACGACGTGGACGGTGACCAGGCCGAACAGGTGGCCGAGCACATCCGGGCGTACGGCGGGCGCGCGGTGGCGAGCACGGCGACGGTGGCCGATCCCAGCGAGGCCGAGAAGATCGTGGGAATGTGCCTGACCGAGTTCGGCCGGGTCGACGGCCTGGTCAACAACGCCGGGCTCAACTACGAGGCACTGCCGTGGGAGGACGAGCCGGAATCCATCCGGCGGATCGTCGAGGTCAACCTCCTGGGCGTCATGTACACGGGAATGGCCGCGATGCGCGTGATGCGCGAGCAGGGCCACGGCTCGATCGTGAACATTTCGTCGGGCGCGTTCCTCGGCCAGCGCAAACTCGGCGCCTACTCGGCCACCAAAGGCGCGGTGGCCTCGCTCAGCGCGTCGTGGGCGCTCGACCTGGAAGGGGACAACATCCGGGTCAACGCCGTCTGCCCGGTCGCCCACACCCGGATGGTGTGGAAGTCGGAGCGCTCGCTGCGGGCCATCCCCGCCGACCGCACCCCCGGCAAGGTCGCGCCGCTGGTGCTGTTCCTGCTCAGCGACGCGGCCGACGGCATCACGGGCCAGATCGTCCGGTGCAACGGCAGGCAGCTGCACCTCGTCGGCCACCCGTACTTCAAGCAGCCGATCCTGGAGAGCGACACCTGGGACACCGCGTCGGTGAAGCGGGCGTTCGACGGCGTCCTGCAAGCCCACCTGGAACCGTTCGGCCTGGAGAAGCGCATGCCGCCGCGGCTGCGCGAGCTGGTCGAGCCCGGCCGCACGGCCTGAGGTCGAGCGGGGGAGTGCCGTCCGGCGCTTCCCCCGCTTCGAAGCGCGGGACCGGCGTGTTTCACCTGTTTGCCGCCGCGCTGAATCGGATCCGCCCGGCTGGTCACACCTTCGGGTGATCGCCTGACAGGTGGACCTTGCTGCGACGATGCTGGACATGGGCACGCGCGCTCCCCGGGTCACGGACTGGCGGCTGGTGGTGCAGTCGCGGTTGGACCGCGTGCGGGCCGACCTCGCCGCGCTCGGACCCGTGGATCCGCTCGACCAGGAGAGCGCGCAGTGGCGCGGGGTGGCGGAGCAGGAGGCCGCCGTCGTCGAGGACATGGTCACGCGGGCCGAGTCGCGGTGGCGGACGGTGGCGTCGTGGTGGTCCGGGTGGCACATCGAGCGGGCCTGGCGGTCGCTGCACGAGGCCGAGATCGCGGTGGTGGCGGCGGACAGCGGGTTCCTCGGGCGGCTGCCCGGCCTGAAGGCCCGGGTCGCGGAGAACCTCGACGAGCACGACCCGCGGCGCATCGCGCTGGAGGAGCTGCGGCCCGGCGAGTTCCCCCTCGCGGTGGAGCGGGAGATCGTGGTGGACGCGCTGCGGGCCGCCTTCGACGCCTCCGACTTCGCCCACGCCGGGTCGCGGGCGCTGCGCAACAAGCTGATCGCCACGTCCGTGGTGCTCTTCCTGGTGAACACCGCGCTCGGCGTGATCGGGCTGACCGAGCCCGGTCTGGTGCCGATGTGCGTCAGCGCGGAGAAGCTGCCGACGGTGTGCCCGTCGGGCAAGTCGGCGGCCGGCGCGGACGTGTGGCTGATCCAGCTGTTCGGCGCGTTCGGCGCGGTGCTCTCGGCCGTCGTCCTGCTGCTGCGCCGCCGACCCAGCCTCTCGCCGTACGTGATGGTCGGCTACCAGGCCATGATCAAGGTCCTGCTGGGCGCGGCGCTCGCGGTGGTCGGCATCCTGGCCCTGGGCGCGGGCGTGACGACCGGTCTCATCGGCGTGGCGTCCCAGGCCGCCCTGCTGCTGTGGGCCGTCATCCTCGGCTACGGCCAGCAGGTCGCGACCCGGCTGCTCGACAGCTACACGGACCGGGTGATGGACCAGGCCCGGCCGCTGCCCAGGCTCGAAGGCCAGCGATGACCCCGGGGCTCACGGCGACAGCCTGCCCACCGCGAGCCGCGATCCCGCGGCGCCGGCGGCGGCTCACCGGCGCGACCGCAGGGTCGAGATGACGTCGGCGTCCCACCGGTGCGTGCGGATCAGCCGGTACCGCTCCGCCGCCACCCACAGGTACGCCTCGGTCTCCGTGCGGTCGCCCACCAGGTCCGCCTGCCGCAGCATCTCCACCACCGGCTGGTACTCCTCGGCGTACCAGCGCGCGGCGACCGCGGCCCGGTCCAGGAACACGCCCTCGTCCTGCATCAGCCGGAACCCCCACGCCTCCACGTGCTCGCCCAGCTCCGCGTACTCCCACGGGTCCGACAGCAGCACCGCCGCCCGCGCCTGCCCGTCCAACGGCGCCCGCTCCAGGAACAGCCGCCGGTAGTCCTTCACGATCAGGTCGCCCCGGTGCCGGATGCCGTGCGCCGGGATCCGCGTCACGACCTCCGTCACGTACGCGTCGATCACCTCCAGCCCCAGCGCGTGCGCCACCGACACCCGGTGGTGCCCGTCCTGCACGAAGTGCAGGTCGCCCACCCGGTACACCTCGATCGGCGGCACCGCCTCGCCCCGCCGCTGCGCCAGCGCCAGCCGCTGCCACCGCTCGCGCACCCGGGCCGACGTCGGCCGGAACCGGCGGTCGAAGTCGCGGGTCCGGTCCACGCTGCCGACGATCGAGTCCAGCCGGACCACCCGCAGCCCCAGCCGCCGCTCGCCGAGCATCCCCAGCGCCTCCACCACCTCGTGGAACGGCAGCATGATGTTCACGTCGTCGGGCTCGCGGCGCAGCCACGCCGCCAACCGCGACATCACCTGGCGGCGGCGGGCGCGCAGGAAGTCGTGCTCCGCGTCCGCCCGCGGGAAACCGGTGTCACGGGGCACGGTCGACTCCTCCTCGGGTCACGGGGACGTCCAGCACCCGGTAGCCCACGACGTTCACCACGCGGGTCGAGCCGAGCGCCCGGTCCGGCTTCGCCCGGCCGTGCGGGTGGATGTGCCCGTGCAGCAGCAGCGGTGGCCGCAACCGCCGCACGGCCTCGTGCAGGCACGCGAAGCCCCGGTGGGGCGGGTCCGGCTCGTCGCCGCAGCCCAGCGGCGGCGAGTGGGTGAGCAGCAGGTCCACCCCGCGCCCGTCGCGCCACCGCCGCCACCGGGCCGCCCGCAGCACCCCGCGCAGCCGCCGCGCCTGCTGCCGCTCGGTCCACTGGTTCGGCCCGCCGCTGTACCGGACGGACCCGCCCAGCCCGGCGATCCGCAGCCCCGCGACGTCCACCACCCGCCCGTCGGCGTTCACCGCGCCCGCGGGACCCGGCCAGCGCGCCGGCAGGCCCGCCTTCGTCCACAGGCCGCGCACGTCGGCGTAGCCGGTCAGGTCCACGTCGTGGTTGCCCGGCACGAACACGCACGGCCGGTCCAACGCCCCGGCCAGGAACTCCAGGTAGTCGAACGGCAGGTCGCCGGCCGCCACGACGAGGTCGACGTCGTGGCGGCGCACCCGGTCGGTCCACAACGCCTCGACCACCTCGTCGGCCACCGCGAGCACCCTCGGCACCCACCGAGCCTAAGCGCTGCCGCGGTCGGCGACACCTCGTCGGTGAAAGGGTGAACACCGCGGTCGTCCGCCTGCCGCACAAGGGAAACCGGGTTAACGTCACAGGGTGCTCGCCGAGCTGTTCCTCGACGCGTCCCGCGCCTGCGACGTCCACAGCCCGCTCACCCGCACCCTGCTGGTGGCCGCGGCGGACGACCTGGCCCGCGGCGGCGTCACCGCGCGGGTGATGGCGGGCGCCGAGTGCGACCGGCACGGCACCGTGCCCGGCCTGCGGTTCGCGGGCGCCCTGCACCGGCTCGTCCTGGAGGGCCGCGCGCCGACCCTGGCCAGGCACTACCCGACGGCCGGCGGCCGACCGGACCTGCGCACCGTGTGGGACGACGCGCTGCCCGTGCTGCACGAGCACACCGACGAGCTGCGCGCCCTGGTCACGTCCACGGTCGTGCAGACCAACGAGCCCGGCCGCAGCGCGCCCCTGTTCGGCGGCCTGCAGACCGCCACCCACCTGGCCGCGGCCGAGGCGGGCCGGCGCGCCACGTTCCCGATCCGGCTGCTGGAGGTCGGCGCGTCCGGCGGCCTGAACCTGCGCCCGCACCGCCTCGCCTACCGGGTGGACGGCGTGACGTTCGGCGACCCGGGCAGCCCGTTCGCCCTCGACCCGGGCTGGACCGGCCGCCCGCCCGTCGACCTGCGCCACAACCTGCGCCTGGTCCGCCGCGCGGGCTGCGACCTCAACCCGGTCGACGTGTCCACAGAGGACGGGCGGCTGCACCTGTCGTCGTTCGTCTGGGCCGACCAGCGGGCCCGCTTCGAACGGCTCCAGGCCGCCGTCGAGCTGGCCCGGCTCGACCCCGTCCCGGTGCGGCGGGCGACCGGCCCCGAGTGGCTGGCCGAGCAGCTCGCCCGCCCGGAGCGCGACGTGCTGACCGTCGTGTGGCACTCGGTCGTCTGGCAGTACGCGTCGCCGGCCGACCGCGCCATGGGCCGGGCGATCCTCGCCGACGCGGCCTCCCGGGCCACCCCGGTGGCGCCGCTGGCGCTGCTGGTCTACGAACCGCGCCGCACGCACACCGCGGGCGCGTACGAGTTCCGGCTGCTGCTCAAGCTGTGGCCGGCGGGCGTCTCGCTGCGCCTGGGCACGGGCGTCGGGCACGGCATCCCGTTCACGTGGGACACCGCGCCCTGGAACTGACCGGTCAGCTCCCGGTCGCGATCAGCAGGGTCACCGTGGCGAGCCACCCGATGAGAAAGGTGAGCACCCAGAACCGCAGGTTGGTGAACATTCTGGACATGGGGGGACGTCCCGTCGCTGGCTGGGGAGGGTGAAGGGGCTCAGAGCCATTGGTTGCGACGGAATATTCGGTACAGGGTGAGGCAGACGACGAGGATCACGGCGATCACCATGGGGTAGCCGTACTTCCAGTGCGTCTCCGGCATGTGGTCGAAGTTCATGCCGTACACGCCGACCACCATGGTCGGCACGGAGATGATCGCCACCCAGGCGGCGAGCTTGCGCATGTCCGAGTTCTGCTGGAGCGTGATCTTCGCCAGCACGGCGTTGACCAGCGTGGTGAGCAGCTCGTCGAAGTTGATCACGCGTTCGGACACCTCGGTGAGGTGGTCGTCCACGTCGCGGAAGTAGGAGCGCACCTGCTCGGGGATCAGCGGCGTGTAGCCCTCCGCCAACCGCCGCAGCGGCACGGCCAGCGGCATCACCGCCCGGCGCAGCTCCAGCACCTCGCGCTTCATCAGGTAGATCTGGTCGGCGCTGACCCGGCTGCGCGGCTGGAAGACCAGCGCCTCCATCTGGTCGATGTCGTCCTCGATGTGGTCGGTCACGTCGAGGTAGTTGTCCACCACGTGGTCGGCGATCGAGTACAGCACCGCGGCCGGTCCCGTGCGCAGCCGCTCCGGCTCCTCCTCCAGCTGGCGCCGCACCGCCGCCAGCCCCGAGTGGTTGCCGTGCCGGACCGTCACCACGAACTCGCGGCCCAGGAACACCATGATCTCGCCGCTCTCGACGATCTCGTTGGCGGTGTCCGGCGACGAGTTCTGGATGTACCGGACCGTCTTGAGCACCATGAACAGCATGTTGTCGTAGCGCTCGAGCTTGGGCCGCTGGTGCGCGTGCACGGCGTCCTCGACGGCCAGCTCGTGCAGCCCGAACGTGTCCGCGACGCCCTGGATCTGCTCCTCGTCCGGCTCGTGCAGCCCGATCCAGACGAACCCGTCGCCGCGCTTGCGCACCTCCTCGACCGCGTCGACGTGCGACCAGCGGCCGGGCAGGCGCTTGCCGTCGACGTAGACGCCGCAGTCCACGACGTACCGCGCGAGCGGCACGGGGATGGGCAGCGGG
Source organism: Saccharothrix sp. 6-C (assembly GCF_016695385.1). Classification (NCBI taxonomy): domain Bacteria; kingdom Bacillati; phylum Actinomycetota; class Actinomycetes; order Pseudonocardiales; family Pseudonocardiaceae; genus Saccharothrix; species Saccharothrix sp. 6-C. The sequence goes on from NZ_CP064192.1 coordinate 307,788, forward strand.
GGTCGTTCCTGCGCGCGGCCTCTCAAGCCGCCGAGCGAGGGCAAGCTGGGCACGGGTCCTCCAGGTGGGGAGCGTCGACTCGACGAACGACGACGGCACGTCCCGACCGGTACCGCTGGGCCTAGCTGTGGAAAGCCGGCTCCCCGATGAGGACGCGCGAGGTACTCGCAGGATGGGGGTCGTTACTCATCGGTAGTCCTCACCTCCTCGGGTCGACTGGCCGCGGCGGTGTAGTCGCTCACAGACCAGTTGCCGAGGGTACTCCCCCGGTGCTCACACTGTCGTCCCGGTCGGCGTGGTCCTCGATCACACCGACCCCACCAGTAGCCGGCCAACGGAGGCGTGCGGTGCAGTTCGGGCGTTATTACGAGGAGTTCGAGGTCGGCGCGGTCTACAAGCACTGGCCCGGGAAGACGGTCACCGAGTACGACGACCACCTGTTCTGCCTGCTCACCATGAACCACCACCCGCTGCACCTGGACGCGCACTACGCGGCGGAGACCACCGAGTTCGGCAAGAACGTCGTGGTCGGCAACTACGTGTACTCGCTGCTGCTGGGCATGTCGGTGCCCGACGTGTCGGGCAAGGCCATCGCCAACCTCGAGGTGGAATCCCTCAAGCACGTCAAGCCCACGTTCCACGGGGACACCATCTACGGTGAGACCGAGGTGCTGGACAAGACGCCCTCGAAGTCCAAGGACGACCGCGGCGTGGTCCACGTCGAGACGCGCGGGTACAAACAGGATGGAACGGTCGTCTGCGTGTTCCGCCGGAAGGTCATGGTGCCCAAGCGCTCCTACGCGCCCGGGAACGCGACCGGTGCGGCGCGCGGCGGCGAGCAGCCGGGCAGGCCCGAACCCTCGGCCGGCTGAGCCGGCGATTAGACAAGGGAGTGACGTGACCTCGCTGGATCTGGTGCGGCAACGACTGGCCCGGTTCGCCAGGAGCGAGGCGCACGGCGTCTCGCCGCTCTACGAGCACCTGGCCTCCCACGCCGCCGACGATCCGGAGGTCGCCGGCCTGCTGACCGCCGCCCCGGAGCGGTTCGCGCACGCGACCCTGCTCCTGGCGGCGGCGCACCGGCTGGTGCAGGCCGAGCCGTTCCACCGGCTGTCCGACTACTACCCCTCGCTCGGCGGCACGTACGGCGCGGACGAGAGCACCTGGCGGCTGTTCCGGGAGTTCGTGCTCGACCGCGCCGACAAGGTGCGCGAGCTGGTCGCCACCCGCTCGGTGCAGACCAACGAGGTGCGGCGGGCCACGCTGCTCTACCCGGCGCTGGCGCGCGTCAAGGGGCCGGTCGGGCTGCTGGAGGCCGGCTGCTCGGCCGGCCTGCTGCTCGGCCTCGACCAGTACGGCTACCGCTACCAGACCCAGCAGGCCGGGCAGCTCGTCGCGGGGCCGGCCAAGGCCGCGCTCGGGCTGCACTGCGCGCTGGAGCTGGCGCCGGGCGCGGAGCTGCCCAAGATCCCCAAAACGGTGAAGATCGCGGCCAAGGTGGGGCTGGACCGGGCGCCCGCCGACCTGACCGACGAGGACACCTACGCGTGGCTCGAGGCGTGCGTGTGGGCCGACCAGCCGGAGCGGCTGCGGCTGTTCGGCGTGGCCGCGACCGTGCAGCGCAAGTCGCCGCCGGAGTTCGTGGTCGGCGACGCGGTGGCGGACCTCGGCGCGGCCGCCGCCCGCGTGCCCGAGGACCTGCCGCTGGTGGTGCTGACCAGCAACGTCCTGCCGTACCTGGCGGGGGAGGAGTTCGTGGCCGCGCTGCGCGACCTCGGCCGCCCGGTGTGGTGGTTGAGCCACGAGGGCTACGCGGCGGGCCTGGCGCACGTGCTGCCCGGCCGGGACGACCTGCGCCCCGGCCCGGACGACCCGGCGTTCGGCGTGGTCGGGCTCGTCCGGTTCGAGGGCGGCGAGGTGCGGTCGGCGCAGGCGTTGGCGAGGACGGCGCCGCACGGCCAACGGTTGGTATGGCTCCCCTGAACGGGGGAGGCCGTTCACGAACGGGGTAGTTGGCCCCAGGCTTCGAGGGTCTCGCGCAGCATCTCGGTCAGTGGGAGTGTGGCCAAGATCGCAGCGTCGACCCAGCGCGCGTCCACCGCGTCGTCGCCTGGTCGGAGCACGCCGGATCGCACCTGGCAGGCGTAGTCGTGGATCTCGTAGACGCCGCGTGGCGCCGTGCGGGTGACGCTGCCCACCAACGCCCCGACGGTTACGGAGAGTCCCGTTTCCTCGCGCAGTTCCCGCACGATTGCGGTCTCGTCGGACTCGCCGGGCTCGACTCGGCCACCCGGTATCGACCACAGTCCCTCACCTGGAGCATTGCCCCTCCGCACGAGTAGCAGTCGCCCGTTCGAGTCATGGACGATGCCACCGACACAGCGGATCCGGGGCTCACGTTCGGCCGTCACGATTACCAAGAGTAGTCACACCGGGTTGGCGGTGCAGGACGCTGACCCAAGTGCGGTACAAATCTCCCGACGTGTCGCGGAGTGCGGTACAACGGTTTTCACTGGCGCCAAACGGGTGCGGTAGCGAACGGGGTTGATCACCGTGAATCTGAAGAAGATTCTCACTTTCGCCGGGGTCGGCTTGGTCCTGTTCTTCCTCATCGCAGAGCCTCAGCAAGCGGCTCAGCTGGTGCAGAACATCCTGGGCACCCTTCGGGAAGCCGCTGAGGCGCTCATCACCTTCGTGAAACAATTGTTCTGAGTCGCCCGACTCCTCCCCCACGGCGAGAGGTCGCAGGCATGTTCGCACCACGGGACCCCGACGAGTACCTGCTCCCCACGGAGCGTCGGGTCATCCGGGTACGCAGGCACTGGAGCAGCCTGCTCTGGGATCTCCTGGAGGCCGGCGCGCTGCTCGCCGGCGCCATGATGATCTCCTACCTGCTGCCCGACAACGCGGTCATCGTCCAGAACATCCTCTGGTACGCCTCGCTGTTCGTGCTGCTCAGGCTGGCCTACTTCGTCATGGAGTGGTGGGTGGAGCGGATCGTCGTCACCGACAAGAGGTTCATGATCTCCTCGGGGGTCTTCGAGACCAAGGTCGCCATGATGCCGATCAGCAAGGTCACCGACCTCACCTACGAGCGTTCGGTGCTCGGGCGCATGTTCGGCTTCGGCACCCTGGTCGTGGAGTCGGCGGGTCAGATCCAGGCCCTCAACCGGATCGAGTACCTGCCCAACCCCGAGGAGGTCTACGACGCCATCTCGGAGTTGACCTTCGGCGACAAGAAGGCCCAGGCGGAGCGCTTCTCGATGATCAAGGCGCAGCGGGCGGCGCGCGGCAAGAAGATGGTGCCGTAGGTCAGACCCGGCCGTGGTGGAGACTGGCAGGGTGCGCATCGACCTGCACACCCACTCGACCGAGTCCGACGGCACCGACACGCCCGCGGAGTTGGTGGCGGCCGCGGCCGCCACCGGCTTGACCGCGGTCGCGCTCACCGACCACGACACCGCTGCCGGCTGGGCGGAGGCGGCCACCGCGCTGCCACCCGGCTTGAAGCTGGTGCGCGGCGCCGAGCTGTCCTGTGCCTCCGACGACGGCCGGGGCCGGGTCATCACCGTCCACCTGCTCGCCTACCTGTACGACCACACCTCGCCCGCGCTGGTCGAGGAGCAGCAGCGGCTGCGCCTGGAACGACGACACCGACTGCGCCGGATGGCCGAGCGGATGGTCGACGACGGGTTCCCCATCGACCCCGACGAGCTGATGGCGGCCATGCCCGCCGACGCGCCCGCCGGACGTCCCCACCTCGCCATGGCGTTGATCCGGGCGGGCGTGGTGTCCACCGTCGACGAGGCGTTCGCCCGGTACCTCACCGGCGGCCGGTACTACGTGCCGCGCACCGACACGCCCGTGGCGCGGGCCATCGAGATGATCACCGAGGCGGGCGGGGTGACCGTCCTCGCCCACCCGTTCGCCACCTCGCGCGGCCCGATCGTGACCGACCAGGTGGTGGCCGACCTCGCCGGCCTCGGCCTGGCCGGCGTCGAGGTCGACCACCCCGACCACGACCCGCCGACGCGCGCGCGGCTGCGCGGCCTGGCGGGGGAGCTGGGGCTGCTGACCACCGGGTCCAGCGACTACCACGGCACCAACAAGACCGTGCGCCTCGGCGCGGAGACCACGTCACCGGACGTGCTCGACGCCCTGGCCGACCGGGCAACCGGGTGCAAGGTGCTGGTCGGTTGAGGTAGCGCCGCGAGAACTGTCGGACTCCCTCGGTAGCGTTGCGCCCGTGCAGGAACAGCTGGGGTTCGACTTCGGCGCGATGCCGAAGAAGCTCGTGCGGGTGACGCCGGCGAAGCTCACCACGTGGGCCGACTGCCCGCGCCGCTTCCGCATGGCCTACCTCGACCGGCCGTCGCCGCCGCGCGGCGGGGCGTGGGCGCACAACACCCTGGGCGCGGTCGTGCACAACGCGTTGAAGGCGCTGTTCGACCTGCCCGCCCAGCGGCGCACCCCCGAGCAGGCGGTCGCGCTGCTGCACCGGCAGTGGAAGAACGACGGGTTCCGCGACGCCGAGCAGGCGGCCGTGTACCGGGACCGGGCGGTCGGGTGGGTGCGCGACTACGTCACCGAGCTGGACACGTCGATCGAACCGGTCGGCATCGAGCGCTGGGTGTCCACGCCCACCTCGAAGATCGTCGCCGAGGGCCGGGTCGACCGGATCGACCTGCGCGACGGCGAGCTGGTGATCGTCGACTACAAGACCGGGCGGCACGCGCTGACCGTGGACGACGCGCGGGGCTCGCAGGCGCTGGCCCTGTACGCGCTGGCGGCCCGGCGGACGCTGCGCAAGCCGTGCCACCGGGTGGAGCTGCACCACCTGCCGACGGGCACCGTGGCGGTGTGGGAGCACACCGAGGAGAGCCTGGGGCGGCACGTGTCGCGGGCCGAGGAGGCGGCGGACGAGCTGCGCCTGGCCACCGACACGCTGGAAGCCGGCGGCGACCCGGAGATCCTGTTCCCGCCGCGCACCGGCAACCAGTGCACGTGGTGCGACTTCCGCCGGTCGTGCCCCGAAGGCCGGCAGGCCGCGCCGACGATCGACCCGTGGTCGTTGCTCGCGCCGTAGAGTTGGCCGCGTGACGATGGTGGACAGCGGACCCGAAGCACGCCTGGCCAGGCTGTGGCGCGGCGTCAGCGGCGCGCTCGCCGTCGGCTTGGCGCTGCTCGCGCTGGCCCTGATCGGCGTGCAGGTCTACGCGGGAGCCCACGACCTGCCCGGACCGGGCCTCGCCGTGGTGGCCGGGCACGGCGCGGCGGCCGCCGCCGCGGTGGTGGCGCAGGTCGTGGCCGACCGCCGGCGCGGCTGGGCGGTGGTGTGGTGCGGCCTGCTGGTCGTGCTGCTGACCGCGTCGACCCTGTGGTTCTTCTGGTGGGCCTAGCGGCTCGGGCCGGTCTCAGGACAGCCAGGCGCGCCAGGTCGGCAGCAGCGTGGCCAGCAGGGCGTCCGGCGCCTCGGTGTTCGGGTTGTGCATGACGCCGGACAGCACGGCGAAGTCGGCGTCGAGGCGTTCGGCCATGTCCCGCTGCCCGGCGGACGACCAGGCGTCGTCCAGGTCGCCGCACACCACCAGGCACGGGATGCCGTTCGACCGGGTGACGCGGGCCAGCTTGGCGACCAGGTCCGGTTCGGCGCGCAGCGCCTCGCCCATGCCGAGCAGCCCGACGGGTGACGAGCGGACGAACCGCTCGCGGTAGAAGTCCTTCAGCTCCTGCGGCACCATCCGCCAGCGCGGGTTGAGCGCCAAACGGGTCTCGTTGACCTGCTGCGACGCCTCGATGCCCTGCTCGCGGAGCACGATCTCGCCGTAGTCCAGGGCGGTGCGGCGCTCACCCGGCGGCAGCTCGGACGGACCGGACGCCATCAGCGTCAACCCGGCCACCGGCGCGCCCGCCAGCACCGCGCCACGCGCCACGAGCCCACCGAACGAGTGACCCAGCAGCAGCACCCGCCTGCCCTCGGCGGCCAGCTTCGCGGCCAGCTCGGCCACCACCCCGCCCAGCGCCTCGGGCCGGTAGTCGGACTCGGCCGGCGGGCCGGGCGACTCGTACTGGCCGGGCAGGTCGATCGCCACGACCTCGATGCCGGCGTCGGCGATCGGGTCGAGCAGCGGCGCGAAGTCCTCTTTGGACCCCGTGTAGCCGGGGAGGAGCAGCGCGGTCGCGCCGAGGTCGGGTCCGGCGGCGGGCGCGTGGAGGGCCGCGACGGGCCCGTGCCTGCCGGGCAGGTCCACGCGTTGCGCCCGGTGCGGGCTGAACTGCGAGTGCACGTCTGGCAGTCTGCCGCACCGGCCGCTCGTGCGCGTGACGCGTTACCGCAGTGGACGCCGCGCGGCGTGGTGCCGGGCGTGGTTCCGGGGGTTCAGCGGAGGGCGACGAGCGTGCCGCCGCGCTGCTCCAGCACGACCGGGCCCTCGGTGGCCATCTCGACCGGGCCGGTGTGGTCGCCGCGGTCGACCGGGATCGACGCGACCTCCTCGCCGGTGATCTGGTCGAGCACCTTCAGCCCGGCGTCGACCGGCAGCAGCAGCCGGCCGGCGAGCGTGGTGCCCGCGCCGAGCGTGCCGGTCGCGGTCCACAGCGGGTTCAGCTCGGTCAGCGACAGCGCCACCGTCTTCGACCCGGTGAACCAGTAGACGTTCGCGGTGCTGGTGAACGTCGACGCCACCCGTCCCGGCGGGTCGCCCGCGAGCTCCTCGGCGGTGACGTCGACCGGGTAGCTGCCGATCGAGGAGCCCGTCTCGGAGTCGAACACCACGAGCCGGCCCGGCACGACCAGCGCGACCCGGTTCGCCGTCACCGCGACCACCCGCGCGCCGTTCTCACCGGTCACGGTGGAGGTGATGACCTGCGGCTCGTCGGACTTCTCGGGGTTGGGCTTGAGGATGGTGAGGCGGTCGGACGGGTCGAGGGAGGGGCAGCGCTCGATCATCGCGATCTTGCCGCCGGTGACCGCGAACGAGTGGTACGTGCAGCCGGTGCGCGGCTGCTTGTTCGGGTTCACGATCGCGCGCAGGGCGCCGTACTCCATCGAGCGGACCAGGTCGTCGCGGCGGTAGACCTCGACGTACGTCCCGCCCGTGGTGAGCACGTGCGAGCCCTCGTTGAGCAGGCGGGTGCCGAACTCGGCGTCACCGTTGCGCTGCGGCCCGCGCTTGCCGGAGGCCGTCTCGAGGGTGGTGATCTCGGAGCAGTTGGTGTCCTTGCGGTGCGCCGCGAACACCCGGCCCCAGGCCGTGGTGACCGTGCACAAGGGGAGGTCGCGGGCGTAGCGCCAGCGGACGTCGCCGGTGAACGCGTCGCGGCCGACCACCTCGCCGCCGTCACCCGTGACGACAACCGAGTCGAGGTTCACCGGAACAGGTGTCGCCCCACTGGGCGCACGCCAAATCTCCGACAGCGTCGGCGGCATCGCGGTGACGGGCTGCAACGGGGTGATCTCGGACGGACCCGTTTGGCTGACGGTGTTGCGGGCGTCGCTGGTCAGCCACAGCACGAGGCTCGCCACCAGCACCGCGACCACGACCAGGGTCAGGCCGATGAAGTCGCCCCTGGTGCGCCACGACCTGGACGGCACCGGCTCGTGCGGCTCGGTGCCGTGCGGATCGGCGTCGTGCGGCTCGCGGCCGTCGTCGTGCGGCTCGACCTGGGGTTCGACGGGCTGCGCCAGGACGTCTTCCCCGTCCAGCACGACCTGCCCGTTCGACTCCGCCTGCTCCGGCTGGCCCACTGCCCGGCTCCCGATGGTCGGTGATCTGTCGCGTTCGTCTGGCGACATGCTGCCACCACCGGGAAGAGGTCGGTGTGAGGCGGCGGCCCTACCGCTGCCCGCGACCTCCCGCAACCGCGCGCGCCCGCCCGTCCTGCCTGGTGGGTGCGGCCTGACTGCCAGTTCTCGGCGGTCGATCCCCGGGCCAGTTCCCGGCGGCCGTTCCCAGCCGCCCGATCCCGGCCACCCGTTTCCCGGCCACCCGTTCCCCGGTCGCGCACTTCCACCCGCCCGTTCCCGGCGGCCCGGTCCTCGCGGTCCGGGCCGGTTCCGTTCCGGGTGGTGGCCGGTCGCGGCGGGGTGTGCCGCTGTCTCCTGGCGGACCCGGGTCGCCGTGGTGGCGGTGGGCGGGTTGGCCAGGGGCCGGGGTTGGTTCGGGGCTCCTCGTTTCAACCGAGGTGCGGTAACGGTGTTTCCGTACAATTTCAGGCCATGATCACCCGATCGTGTGGCTGATCGGGCCGGGCAGCGCTCGTGCCCGCGCTGCCCACCACGATCATCCCCTACTCGGCCGCCGCGGGCTCGGTGGAGTCGCCGCCGGTGCGGCGGCGCCTGCGACGACGCGGGCGGTCGGCGTCACCGGCCGGGGTGGCCGACGACTCCGGGGCGCCCGCGGTGACCTCGGCGGACGCCTCGGCGGTCCCGCCGCCCTCGCCGGCGGCCGACACGCCACCGCGGCTGCGGCGGCGCTTGCGCGGCCTGGTGCCGCCTTCCTCGCCCGAACCGGAACCGGTGGTGCTGCCACCGCTGCCGGCGCCGGACTCGGCGGCCGGAGCCGCGTCACCCGACCGGCCGGTGCGGCGGCGCTTGCGCGTCTTCTTCTCGCCCTTGAGGTTCTCCTCCGGCTCGGCGTCCAGGCCCGCGCGCGTGCGCAGCCCCAGCGGCAGCCGACCGGTCGAGCCCGCCGGGATGTCCAGCTCCGCGAACAGGTGGTCCGACGTCGAGTACGTCTCCACCGGTTCCGGTTTGCCCAGGTTGAGCGCGTCGCTGATCATCTTCCACCGGGGCATCTCGTCCCAGTCGACCAGCGTCACCGCGACACCCGTGCGCCCCGCCCGGCCGGTGCGGCCGATGCGGTGGACGTAGGTCTTCTCGTCCTCGGGGCACTGATAGTTGATCACGTGCGTGACGCCCTCGACGTCGATGCCGCGGGCCGCCACGTCGGTGGCCACCAGCACGTCGATCTTGCCCGAGCGGAACGCCCGCAGCGCCTGCTCGCGCGCGCCCTGCCCCAGGTCGCCGTGCACGGCCGCGGCGGCGAAACCGCGTTCGACCAGGTCGTCGGCGACCTTCTGGGCGGTGCGCTTGGTCCGGGTGAACACCATCGACAGGCCGCGCTCGCGCGCCTGCAACGCCCGCGCCAGCAGCTCCGACTTGTCCAGCGCGTGCGCCCGGTAGACGAACTGCTCGGTGCGCTCGTGGATGGCGCCCGCGTCGTTCTCCTCGGCCCGCACGTGCGTGGGCTGGTTGAGGAACGTGCGCGCCAGCGTGATGATCGGGCCGGGCATGGTCGCCGAGAACAGCATGGTCTGCCGCTCGTCGGGCACCATGCGCAGGATCCGCTCGATGTCGGGCAGGAAGCCCAGGTCGAGCATCTCGTCGGCCTCGTCGAGCACCAGCCCGCGCACCTTGCCCAGCACCAGGTGGCGCTGCTCGGCCAGGTCGAGCAGCCGGCCCGGGGTGCCGACGACCACGTCGACGCCCTTGCGCAGGGCCGCGATCTGGGGCTCGTAGGGCCGCCCGCCGTAGATGGCCAGCACGCGCACGTTGAGGTGCTTCGCCGCGTCCGTCAGGTCGTGGGTGACCTGGAGGCACAGCTCGCGCGTCGGCACGACGACCAGCGCCTGCGGCGTGCCGTCACCGGGGGTGACGATCCGTTGCAGCAGCGGGATGCCGAAGCCCAGCGTCTTGCCGGTGCCGGTGCGGGCCTGGCCGATGACGTCGTCGCCGGCCAGCGCCAGCGGGAGCGTCAGCTCCTGGATGGCGAACGTGCGGTGGATGCCCGCCTCGGCCAGGGAGCGCACGATCTCCTCGCGCACCCCCAGCTCGCCGAACGTGGGCGAATCGGACTTGACCGGGGCGTCGGCCACGAGCGGGTGCGAGGTGTCGTCCTCGGGGACACCTGCCTCGCTGTGCTCCAAGGCCACCGGGTCGACATGGGTCTCTTCGTTCGTCGCGGTCAGGGTGATCGCCTCTCTCGTACCAGCGCGCCACGGCCTGTACGGGCCGCTCGACCGCGTCACCGCCACTCGACCACCGCTAGGGGGCCGGGCGGGTCGCGGGAGGGCCAGCGAGGTGTGTGCGCGCACCCTCTCCTGGCGGCACGGTGCCGCCGCAGTTCAGCCTTCGGCACCGCTGCGAGCCCCCACTGGGCCGCGCCGCGCCGGGCGTCATCTGTCGAGTCTACCCGCCGACTAGGCCGATCGGGCTGGTTCGCGGCCGTGAGTGCGGATTCGCGTGCCTGGGGTGTCGCCGACGACACGCGACTAGGCTCCGTGGCATGAGCGACCGGGGAGTGGGTGCAGCGGTGGACCAGGTTGCGGTGGGCGGCGCGGACCAGGTGGCGGAGGGCGTCGTCGACCTGCTCGGGGCCCTCGCGTACGGCGAGCTGTCGGCGTTCGACCGGCTCGCCGAGGACGCCAGGACCGCGCCCACGCTGGCCGGGCGCGCCGCCCTGTCGCAGATGGCGGCGGCCGAGATCGGCCACTACGCGCTGCTGGACCGCTACCTGGCCGAGCGCGGCCACTCGCTGGAGGAGGCCATGCGGCCGTTCGCCGCGGGCTTCGACGGCTTCCACGCCTCCACGGCGCCGCGCTCGTGGCTGGAGTCGCTGGTCAAGGCCTACGTCGGGGACGCGCTGGCGGCCGACTTCTACCGCGAGGTCGCCGAGTGGCTGGACGAGCCGACGAAGGAGCTGGTGCTCGCGGTGCTGGCCGACACGGGTCACTCGGCGTTCGCCGAGCGCGAAGTCCGGTCCGCCTGCGACGACGACCCGAAGCTGCGAGACCGGCTCACGTTGTGGGGTCGCCGGCTGCTCGGCGAGGCATTGACGCAGGCCCAGTACGTGGTGGCGGAGCGCGACGGGCTGGCGGAGCTGATCGTGCGCGGCTCGGGCGACCTCGCGGGCATCGCGGCGCTGTTCCGACGCCTCCAGCAGAGCCACACGCGGCGCATGTCGGCCCTCGGGCTCGGCTAGGGTTGGTGTTCGAAAGCCATCAACGCCGCACGGAGGTCAGCGTGGAGGTCAGGGTCGGGATCGCGGACAGCCCGCGGGAGCTCGTGGTGTCCAGCGGGCTCACCCCCGAAGAGGTCGAGGCGCAGGTCCAGGACGCGCTGAAGGCGGGCACCGGGCAGCTCGTGCTGATCGATCAGAAGGGCGCCCGCTACCTGGTGCCGGCGGCGCGCATCGCGTACGTGGAGATCGGGCCGAGCGACTCGCGCCGGGTCGGGTTCATCTCCGGCGACTGAGCGCGCGGCACTGGGCCGAGTGAACTCCGGGCCCGGGCGACCGGGCACGCGAAAGGGCACCCGATCGGGTGCCCTTTCGCGTTCTCCGGCCCCGGTGATCAGCCGACTTTGAACGGCGGCGTCGAGGTGCCCGCCACGCGGTAGCGCAGCCACGGGTCGCGGTCGGTCAGCGCGCCGGTCGCCGAACCGTCGGGGGTGCGCAGCAGCGCGGTCCGCGCGCCACCCTCCACCAGCTCGGTGACCTGCTCGTTCGCGCCGACCCGGCCGTACCAGTGGTAGCGGCCGTCGATGGGCTGGAAGTAGCCGCGCAGCTCGACGTCGACCGGCACCTCCCGCTCGTCGAACACCAGCACGGCCGCGCCGGTGTAGCCCTCTTCGTCGTGCTCGTGCTCTTCGGACATCACGCCTCCTCGACGTCGACGACCCGCAGCCGGGGTCCTTCGGGCCGGTCGCCGTCGGCGAACCCGGTGCTCAGCGGCTCGTCCGGGTCGAGTGCCACGCCCGCGGAGCGGAGCAGGCCGTCGATGGCGTGCCAGATGATCGTGGTCAGGTAGTCGCTCAGGCTCGCCCGGGTCATGGACTGCCGGTCGAGCCACCAGTCGCCGGCGTTCTGCACCATGCCGACCAGCGCGTGCGCCCACGGCTCGGCGCCGCCGGAGTCCATGTCGAACGCCCGCAGGTAGTCGCCGAGCAGCCGGGCCAGGGCCGCCGCGATCAGCTGCTTGTCCTCGTTGACGACGTCCTGCTCGACCGGCCGGTCGGTGAACGACTTGCGCACCACGAACCGGTACAGGTTGGGGTGCTCCTCGATCACGGACAGGTACGCGTCGACGATGCCCTGGATGCGGGGCCGGATCGGGCCGTCGAGGTCGATCGCGGGGCCCATCTTGTCCATCAGCATCTCGGTGCCGCGCCGGCCCACGGCCAGGTAGAGGTCGGACTTGTCGGCGAAGTGCCGGTAGAGCACCGGCTTGCTGACGCCCGCCTCGGCGGCGATCTCGTCCATGCCCACGTCCGGGCCGTGCTTGGCGACGGCGCGGATGGTGGCCTCCACGAACTCGGCGCGCCGCGCTTCGCGGTGACCCTTCCACCGTTCCCGGCGGGCGTCGGTTCCGCCCTTGACAGTTCGAGCCATGTGACGCACGCTACCAGAAGTAACCGTTACCTCAAGTTACAGATAACTCTCCCCGGGAGGGACCACCGATGACGAAGGCCTTGAAGGTCGCGGATCGCGAGAAGACCGCCGAGCGTCTGCTCAACTCCTCGGCCGACAAGTTCTACGACCCAGAGGTGGACATCGACTGGTCCGCGCCCCTGGTCGACGGCCTGCGGTTCACGCCGGAGCACCGGTGCTCGCTGTACGGCACCGAGCTGTGGGACCGGATGAGCCCGGACCAGCGCGTGGACCTGTCCCGGCACGAGGTCGCGAGCGTGGCCAGCGTCGGCCTGTGGTTCGAGATCCTGCTGATGCAGATGCTGCTCAAGGAGGTCTACCGCTCGGACCCGACGACCAAGCACGCGCAGTACGCGCTGACCGAGATCGCCGACGAGTGCCGGCACTCGACGATGTTCGCCCGGATGGTCGAGACGATCGGCTGCCCGCCCTACGGGCCCGGCCAGTACACCTACCAGCTGGGCAAGCTGCTGCCGGTGATCGGCTACGGGCCCGCCCTCTACGGGTCGATCCTGGTCGCCGAGGAGATCCTGGACCGGCTCCAGCGCGAGACGATGGCCGACGAGACCGTGCAGCCGCTGGTGCGCATGGTCAACCGGATCCACGTGCTCGAAGAGGCCCGGCACGTGCGGTTCGCGCGGGAAGAGGTCGTGCGCGGCATGGCCGGGCTGACCCGGAAGGAGCTGCCCTACCAGCGGTGGCTGATCGCGACCACGTCCATGTTCATCACCCGGTCGCTGATCAACCCGGACGTGTACGCGGCCGTGGGGCTGGACAAGGAGCAGGCGCACAAGGCGGCGCTGGCCAACCCGCACTGGCGGGAGAGCATCCGCTGGTCGGGCGAGCGGATCATGAAGTTCCTGGACGAGGTCGGTCTGGTCGGCAAGCCGGGCATGAGCGCGTGGCGCCGCTCGTTCCTGCTCGGATGAACGCCGGGACGGCCGCCGTCGCCGTGGGCGGCGATCGGGCCGGGGAGGCCGGCCGGTACACGACCTCCGACGGCACGGCGCTGCACGTCGTGGACACCGGGCCGCGGGACGCCGAGGTGACCACCGTGCTGCTGCACGGCTGGACGTTGGACCACACGTCGTGGGACCTCGTGGCGTCGGGGCTGCCGGGGCGCGTGCTGCGGTACGACCACCGGGGTCACGGCCGCTCGGCGCCCGCGGCCCCGGGCACGGCCACCATCGCGCGGTGCGCCGACGACCTGGCCGAGCTGGTCGCGGCCCTCGTGCCGACCGGCCGGCTCGTGCTGGCCGGGCACTCGATGGGCGGCATGACGATCATGGCGTTGGCCGAGCAGCACCCCTCGCTGCTCGACCGCGTCGACGGGGTCGTCCTGGTCGCCACCTCGTCGGGTGAGCTGGCCGGGTCGACGCTGGGGCTGCCGGGCGCGGTGGGCCGGGCGTTCGTGGCGGGGGAGAAGGCGGTGAACCGGCGGATCGCCCGGTCGCGCCGGCCCGTGCTGCTCACCCGCACCGAGATGGTCCGGCCGGGGCTGCGGTGGCTGCTGTTCGGCAAGCGCCCGTCGTGGCGGGACGTCGCCATGACGGCCGCGATGGTCGGCCGGTGCCACCCGGTGAGCATGGTCGGGTTCCGCGACTCGCTCGACGGGCACGACCGGCGCGAGGCGCTGGCCGGGCTGGCGGGTGTCCGCGCGGTCGTGCTGGCGGGCGCGGAGGACCGGCTCACGCCGCTGCGGCACGCGCGGGTGCTGGCGGACGAGCTGCCGCACGCCGAGCTGGTGATCCACCTGGGCGCCGGCCACATGCTGCCCTTGGAGAGGGCGCGAGAGGTCACAGCGCACATCACCGCGCTGCTGTGAGCAACCGGTCGAGGGCCGCCACCACCAGGGGTACCCCCGCGAAGGGGAACCCTTGTCTTGATCCTGCCGGCAGCCACCGACAACCACCGCGCGTCCACGACGACCTGTGGACAACTCGGCGCGGCGGTGATCGCCGGTGAGGGCCGCTTGTCGGGGGCGGCCCTTACCGCGCGGACGCCCCCCGGCTCAGCGCCGCAACGGGGCTCAGTGCTGCAACGGGAAGCCGCCGCCGATGCCCCGCCAGGCGAGGTTCGAGATCAGGGCGACCGCGTCCTCCTTCGCGAGCTTCCGGTCGTCGGCCAGCCACGCACGTGCCGTGACCTGCGACAACCCCACCAAGCCGACCGCGAGCAGCCGGGCGCGGTGCTCGTCGAGGCCCGCGTCGGCGGTGATCGTGTCGGTGATGGCCTCCACGCTGTCGGTCGTCGCCCGCTCCACGGCGCGCGCCACCGCCGGCTCGCCGCGCAGGTCCGACTCGAACACCATCCGGAACGCCTGGCCCTCGCCGTCCACGAAGTCGTAGAACGCGGCGACCGCGGCCTTCACCCGCTGCTTGTTGTCCGTCGTGGACGCCAGCGCACCGCGCACGCGGTTCACCAGCTCGTCCACGTGGGACTCCAGCAGCGCCATGTACAGCTCAAGCTTGCCGGGGAAGTGCTGGTAGAGGACCGGTTTGCTGACCCCCGCGCGTTCCGCGATCTCGTCCATCGCGGCGGCGTGGTAGCCGTTGGTCACGAACACGTCCTGCGCCGCGGCCAGCAACTGGGCACGCCGAGCGGTCCGCGGGAGCCGTACACCCCGCCCCGCCGCGCCGCCGTGGTGCCCGACCGCAGTCTGGGTCGTCTCCGTCATGGTGCCTCCAGCCAACCAATCACTTCGCGCAACCGGGAAGGGGGTTGCCCTTCCGGCTCGCCGGCAACCTTACTCGCTGGTAGCTGCGTTCCGGGAAAGCTTCTCGTTTCGTAGGACGCCCGGCCAGGCATCCTGGGGTGGTGACCGAGACGCTGGAGGCCCGCAGGACCGCCATCACCCACGTGCCCCTGTCCACCGCGCCGCTACCTCCACTGGACACAACGATCCAGCCGTGGCCTGGTGACTACGTCGAGGTGGGCGGGCACAGCGTGCACGTCCGCCGCACCGCGGGACCGGCCGGGGCGAAGGCGGTCTACGTGCACGGGCTCGGCGGCTCGGCGACCAACTGGACCGACCTGGCGGCACAGCTGCGCGAGCACGTCGAGGGCCACGCCCTGGACCTGCCCGGGTTCGGCCGGTCCGAGCCGATCGACGGCTACGACTTCCGGATGACCACCCACGCGCGGGTCGTCATCGAGTACATCGAGTCGCTCGGCGCCGGCCCCGTGCACCTGTTCGGCAACTCCATGGGCGGCGCGATCACGTTGATCGCCGCCTCCGCCCGGCCCGACCTGGTGCGCACCCTCACCCTCGTGTCGCCCGCCGTCCCCGACCTGCGGCCGAGCCTGAGCCGGGTGTCGGACCGGCGGCTGCCGCTGGCGTTCCTGCCGGTCGTCGGCCCGCGCGTGCAGGCCCGCCTGGCCGCGATGACGCCACGCGAACGCACCCACCAGATGCTGCGGCTGTGCTTCGCCGACCCCGACGCGGTGCCGGCCGACCGGATCGAGCAGAGCGAGCACGAGTACACCGAGCGGTCCGCGCAGGCCTGGGCGGGCGGCGCGCTCAGCGCCAGCACGGTCGACCTGATCCGCTCGTGGCTGGTGCCGAGGTCGAAGTCGATGTGGCAGCTGCCGCCGAGGATCACCGCGCCGACGCTCGTCGTGTGGGGCACCGAAGACCGGCTGGTCAGCGTGCGCAAAGCACCCAGGGTCGCCCGGCTGCTCCCGCGCGGCCGGCTGCTCGTGCTGCCGCGCACCGGGCACGTGGCGCAGATGGAACGACCCGTGTCCGTGGCGCGCGCCGTGACAGGCATGTGGGAAGCGGTCGAACGGCAGGCGTGGTGACCCGCGACCCGTTCAGCCGACCGGGGACGCGCAGGTCACCTGGAGTCCGCCGCCCGGTCGCGGTTGTGGCACCCTGGTTGCCGTGAACCGGACGTCGCAGGGCGCGCGTGACACGGCGCCGTCCTCTGATGGCCCGCCGCCGCTGTCCGAAGAGCGCTACCGCCGCGGCACGCGCCGCACCGGCGCCGAACCGCTCGCCGCGGCCTGGGAACCGGCCGGTCGCCGCCGCCGCAAGCGCCGCCGGGGCCTGAAAGGGCTGATCGCCGGCTACGGCTGGCGGATCTACGCCATCCCCGTGCTGCTCGTGCTCACCGCGCTGGTCGTGCTCGACACCGCCGCGCCGTCGACCTCCGCCGACGGCGGGACGAACCCGACCACCGGCCCGCCCACGCCGCCGGCCACCTCCGGGCCGCCCGAAGCGACCGAGAAACCGCCGGTCGACGTGGACCTCAAGAACTTCCCCACCGCGCAGCTGCCCGACGGGCCGAAGTTCTCCGAACAAGGCGCGGGCACGTTCGCCGTGGTGCCGGGCGGCACCCAGCCGGCAGGCACGGGCGGCAAGCTCTACAAGTACGCGATCGCCATCGAGGACGGCGTCGAACCCGCGGACTACAACGGCGACCGCGAAGCATTCGCCCGCACGGTCGACGGCATCCTCGCCGACCCCCGCAGCTGGGTCGGCACCGGCCAGGTCACCATGCAGCGCGTCGAAGGCGGACCGGTCGACTTCACCGTGAGCTTGACCACCACCGGGACCACCCACGCCCTGTGCGGGTTCCAGATCCAGTTCGAGTCGTCCTGCTGGCACCCCGGCACCGAGCGGGTCGTCATCAACGTGGCCCGGTGGGTGCGCGGCGGCAAGGTCTACGGCAGCGACCTCAGCGCATACCGGACGTACGCGATCAACCACGAAGTCGGCCACGTGCTCAAGAACCCGCACGAAGGCTGCAAGGAGAACGGCAAAGCCGCCCCGGTGATGATGCAGCAGTCGTTCGGGGTGGCCAACGACTACGTCGCCCAGCTCAACTCGGTCGACTCCTCCAACCGGTACGCGGTCGAGGCCAACGGCCTGGTCTGCACCCCCAACCCGTTCCCGAACGCGCAGTGACATGGCGCCGCCTCCGGCGTCGCGGCGAGGTCGCCGGAAGTCGGGCGTCCGAGCCTCGTTTCCCGGCGATCGAAAAGCGTGATCGCCGGGAAAGGAGACTCGGACGCCCGACGCGACCTCGCGGTGAGGTGGCGGTGAAGGCCACACAGAGGTGTGAGGTGGGGTGTCCCGAGGCTTGGGACGACTTCCCATCGGGGAAGACGGACGGGCAGGCTGGTGTTGTCCGTCGGTAGAGGACATGTTTCGTCGAGGAGGACTCAGATGGCGCTTCCGCCGCTCGTGGAGCCCGCAGCGGAGCTGACCAAGGAAGAAGTAGCGCGCTACAGCCGCCACCTGATCATCCCGGACGTCGGGGTCGACGGGCAGAAGCGGCTGAAGAACGCGAAGGTCCTGGTCGTCGGAGCGGGTGGCCTGGGCAGCCCGGCCCTGCTCTACCTCGCGGCGGCGGGTGTCGGCACGCTGGGCGTGGTCGACTTCGACATCGTCGACGAGTCGAACCTCCAGCGGCAGGTCATCCACGGTCAGTCCGACGTCGGCAAGCCCAAGGCCGAGTCGGCCCGGGACTCGGTGGCCGAGATCAACCCGTTCGTGAAGGTGGTGCTGCACCAGACCCACCTGAACTCGGAGAACGCGCTCGACATCTTCCGCGACTACGACCTGATCCTGGACGGCACGGACAACTTCGCCACCCGGTACCTGGTCAACGACGCGGCCGTGCTGCTGGGCAAGCCGTACGTGTGGGGCTCGATCTACCGGTTCGAGGGCCAGGTCAGCGTGTTCTGGGAGGACGCGCCGAACGGCCAGGGCCTGAACTACCGCGACCTCTACCCCGAGCCGCCGCCGCCCGGCATGGTGCCGTCGTGCGCGGAAGGTGGCGTGCTGGGCGTGCTGTGCGCGTCGATCGGCTCGGTCATGGTCACCGAGGCGATCAAGCTGCTGACCGGCATCGGCGACCCGCTGCTCGGCCGGCTCATGGTCTACGACGCCCTGGAGATGTCCTACCGGACGATCAAGATCCGCAAGGACCCGGAGAGCCCGAAGATCACCGAGCTGATCGACTACGAGGCGTTCTGCGGTGTCGTGTCCGACGACGCGCAGCAGGCCGCCGCGGGCAACACGATCACGCCGCTGGAGCTGAAGCAGAAGCAGGACAGCGGCGAGGACTTCCTGCTGGTGGACGTCCGCGAGCCGCACGAGTACGAGATCGTGAAGATCCCGGGCTCGGTGCTCATCCCGAAGGACCGCATCCTGTCGGGCGAGGCGTTCGCGGAGCTGCCGCAGGACAAGCAGGTCGTGCTGCACTGCAAGTCGGGCGCCCGCTCGGCCGAGGCGCTGGCCGTGCTGCACCAGGCCGGGTTCAAGGACGCGGTGCACGTGGGCGGCGGCGTGCTCGCCTGGGCGCGCGAGGTCGACCCCTCCCTGCCGACGTACTGAGCCGACCCACGACGCCGGGGCTGCCCTCAGAGGCCGCCCCGGCGTCGTGCGCTCACGGCTCGGTCATCTCGGCCAGGAACGGCGGCAGGCGGTGCCCCGGTGGCGCACGACCAGCAGGAACGGCCGGTCGAACCGCACCACCAAGGCCGGCGGCTCGGCGAGGTCCGAGGCCGCCGCCAGGTCCACCTCGGGCAGGTGCAGGCCGACCTCGGTGAACCGCACCCCGGTGACCAGGTCGGCCAGGGCGCCGGGCCTGCGTGGCGTCGGTCACAGACCAAATCCTCCTACCGAGACCGCAATAATGCGGTTAGGCCGAATGCGTGGACACCACGTGTTCGAACGCCCGAGGTCCACCAACGGGAGGCCCGGTGCAGGTAGCGTGCCGGCCGTGACCACTCCGGAGCCGCCGCCGTCGCACGTGCGCGCCGCGTTCGGCGCGCGCGACGCCGAGCCGGAGCTGATCGACGGCGGACCGGTGTGGCGGTGCGGCGACGCGGCGATCCGGCCCGCGGGCAAACCGGCCGAGGCCACCTGGGTGGCCAAGACCCTCGACGCGCTCGACGTCGACAACCTGCGCGTGGCCAGGCCGCTGCGCTCCACCGACGGTCGGTACGTGGTCGGCGGCTGGGCGGCGACCAAGTACCTGTCGGGCCGCGCCGAGCCGCGTCACGACGAGGTCGTGGACGTGGCGGTGAAGCTGCACCGGGCGACCGCCGAGCTGACCAGGCCCCGGTTCCTGGACGCGCGCGTCGACCTGTTCGCCACCGCCGACCGCTGCGCGTGGGACGAGGAGAAGGCCGACCTCGACCCCGACCTCGGCGGGCGGCTGTTCGACCTGACCGCCGCCCGCCGCGAGCCGGTCGCGCTCAAGCCGCAGGTGGTCCACGGCGACCTGTTCGGCAACGTGCTCTTCGCGGGCGACGCCGCGCCGGCGATCATCGACTTCGCCGCCTACTGGCGTCCCGCGCCCTACGGCGCGGCCGTCGTCGTGGTCGACGCGCTCGCCTGGGGTGGCGCGGATCACGGTCTGCTCCAGCGGTGGGCGCACCTGGAGGAGTGGCCGCAAATCCTCCTGCGAGCCACCCTGTTCCGGCTCGCGGTCCACGCCCTGCACCCCCGTTCGAGCAGACAATCTCTGGCGGGCCTGGAGCGAACGGCCGCACTCGTCGTCGACCTGCTGTGACCTCACCCTCAACGCGCCGTAGCTGAGCAGGCAAGTTCGCGTGGACGAAACAATCCGCGGTCTGGCGTTAACAGCCGGTTCTTACCGTCGGGCACGTGACCGACTCCCGCAGGATCGACACGCACTGCCCGTACTGCGCGCTGCAATGCGCGATGACCATCGAGAACGGCAAGGTGTCGCCGCGGGAGTTCCCGACCAACCGCGGCGGGCTGTGCCAGAAGGGCTGGACGTCGGCCGAGCTGCTGACCTCGCCCGCGCGGCTGACCACGCCGCTGGTCCGCCGCGACGGCGAGCTCCGGCCGGCCGGCTGGGACGAGGCGCTGGACCTGATCGCGGCCAAGCTCGCGGAGCTGCGCGAGGAGCACGGGCCGGACTCGGTCGGCGTGTTCGGCGGCGGCGGGCTGACCAACGAGAAGTCCTACCTGCTCGGCAAGTTCGCCCGGGTCGCGCTGGGCACCTCCCAGATCGACTACAACGGCCGGTTCTGCATGTCCAGCGCCGCCGCCGCGGGCCTGAAGGCGTTCGGGCTGGACCGCGGCATGCCGTTCCCGGTCACCGACCTCGACCACGCGGACGCGATCCTGCTGGTCGGCGGCAACCCGGCGGAGACCATGCCGCCGTTCGTGCAGCACCTCAAGAACGCCGAGCTGATCGTCATCGACCCCCGGCGCACGCCCACCGCCGAGCTGGCCACCCTGCACCTGCAACCCGCGCCCGGCACGGACCTCGCGCTGGCGCTCGGCCTGCTGCACACCGCCGTGGCCGACGGCTACCTGGACAAGCAGTACCTCGACGAGCGCACCACCGGCTTCGACGACGCCTGGCGCGTCGCCGCGACGTGGTGGCCCGAACGGGTCGAGCGGGTCACCGGCGTGCCGGTCGCCGACCAGCGGGCGGCGGTGCGCATCCTGGCCGAGGCGCACAACGCCTTCATCCTCACCGGCCGCGGCACCGAGCAGCACGCCAGCGGCGCGGACACCGTGTCGGCGTGGATCAACCTGGCGCTCGCGCTGGGCCTGCCCGGCCGCGAGTACTCCGGGTTCGGCTGCCTCACCGGCCAGGGCAACGGGCAGGGCGGGCGCGAGCACGGCCAGAAGGCCGACCAGCTCCCCGGCTACCGCAAGATCGACGACCCGGCGGCCCGCGAGCACGTGATGGGCGTCTGGGGCGTCGACGACCTGCCCGGACCGGGCCGTTCGGCCTACGAGCTCCTCGACGCGCTCGGGCAGCCCGGCGGACCCAAGGCGCTGCTGGTGTTCGGCAGCAACGTCATCGTCTCCGCGCCGCGCTCGCAGCACGTCGCCGACCGGCTCGGGGCGCTGGACCTGCTGGTCGTCGCCGACCTGGTGCTGTCGGAGACGGCCGCGGTCGCCGACGTCGTGCTGCCGGTCACGCAGTGGGCCGAGGAGAGCGGCACGATGACGAACCTGGAGGGCCGCGTCCTGCTGCGCCAGGTGGCGGTGGCGCCGCCGGAAGGCGTGCGCAGCGACCTGGACGTGCTGCACGGCCTGGCCACCCGCCTCGGCCAGCCCGCCGAGCGGTTCCCGACCGAACCCGAGGTGGTGTTCGAGGAGCTGCGGCTCGCGTCCGAGGGTGGCGTCGCCGACTACTCCGGCGTCACCTACGAGCGACTGCGCCGGGGTGAGGCCCTGCACTGGCCCGTCGTGCGGGACAGCACGCCGCGCAACTTCCTCGACCGCTTCGCCCACGCCGACGGCCTCGCCAGGTTCGTCCCCGTCGAGCACCGCGGCCCGGCCGAGCTGCCCGACGCCGACTACCCGTTGCAGGCGACCACCGGCCGGGTGCTGCAGCACTACCAGTCCGGCGCGCAGACCCGGCTGGTGCCCGAGCTGACCAAGGCCGAGCCCGAGGCGTACGTGGAGGTCCACCCGGACACCGCGGCCAGGGCGGGCCTGGACCACGGCGGCATGGCGGCCGTCGTGTCGCGGCGCGGCCGGACCGTGGCGCGGGTGCGCTGCGTGCCCTCGATGCGGATCGACGTGGTGTTCCTGCCCTTCCACTACGCGGGCGAGGGCCGGGCCAACCTGCTGACCAACCCGGTGCTGGACCCGACCAGCCGGATGCCCGAGTTCAAGGTGTGCGCGGTCCGATTGGAGTCGGTATGAGGAACGTTGTCATCGTGGGCTACGGCATGGCCGGCGCCCGGCTGGCCGACGAGATCCGCCACCGCGACCCGAAGGCGGAGCGCGTCTCGGTGACCGTGCTGGGCGACGAGTCGCACCACGCGTACAACCGGGTGCTGCTCTCCAGCGTGGTGGCCGGGTCGCTGACGCCCGACGCGGTGCGGCTGCACGACCCCGACTGGGCCGCCAAGCACCACGTCGACCTGCGGCTCGGCGGCGCCGTCACCAAGATCGACCGCACCCGCCGGGTCGTGCACGTCGACGACACCGAGGTGCCCTACGACGCGTTGGTGCTGGCCACGGGCTCACGCTCGTGGGTGCCGCCGACGCCCGGCCTGCTCGACGGCAACGGCGACCTGGCCTCCGGCGTGGTGGCGTTCCGCTCGCTGGACGACTGCGCCGAGATCGTGGCGAAGGCCTCGCCCGGCACGCCGGTCGCGGTGCTCGGCGGCGGGCTGCTCGGGCTGGAGGCCGCCCGCGGCCTCGCCGGCCGGGGCTGCCTGGTCACCGTGGTGCACCCGGTCGGGCACCTGATGGAACGGCAGCTCGACGCGGGCGCGGGCCGGGTCCTGGCGACCACGTTGAACGGCCTGGGCATCGAGTTCCGGCTCGGCGTGCTGGCCGCGAGGTACACGCCCGGCGACGGCCTGGAGCTGGACGACGGCACGCACGTGCCCGCCGACCTGGTCGTCGTCTCGGCGGGCGTGCGCGCGGAGACCGGCCTGGCCGAGCAGGCGGGCATCGACGTCGACCGGGGCGTCCTGGTGGACGACGCGCTGCGCACCAGCGACCCCAGGGTGCACGCCATCGGCGACTGCGCCCAGCACGTCGGCACCGTGTCCGGCCTGGTGCAGCCCGCGTGGGAGCAGGCGGCCGTGCTCGCCGACCGGCTCACCGGCGTCGCGCCGGCCGCCCGCTACGCCGGCACCACCGTCGTGACCAGGCTCAAGGCCCGCGACGTCGACCTGGCCGCGTTGGGCGACGTGCACGTGGGCGTCGACTCGGCCGACGACGAGGTGCTGTGCTTCCAGGACCCGGCGCGCGGCCGGTACGCCAAGCTCGTGCTGCGCGACGACAAGGTCACCGGCGCGATCGTGCTCGGCGCACCGGACGCGGCGGCGGCCATCACCCAGCTGTTCGACCGCGGCCTGCCCGCGCCGACCGACCGGCTCGCGCTGCTGCTGGGCCGCGCGCTGCCCGCCGAGAACGAGGCCAGCCCCGCCGACCTGCCCGCCGCCGCGGTGGTGTGCCGGTGCAACACGGTCAGCAAGGGGCAGCTGGTCAGCGCCTGGCGGGGCGGCGCGACGACGCTGTCCGCGATCGCCGAGGTCACCCGGGCCGGCACGGGCTGCGGCGGCTGCAAGGACGCGGTCTGCGGGATCGTCGACTGGCTCGCGGCCTCACAGCCCCAGTCCGCGTGATGTGCGGGGGAGTTGCCGCCGACGACACCTGTCCGAACGTCGGGGTAACGGGCCGTTCTTACGGTTCCCACAACGGGAAATCGGTGTCCGGGAGGGTCCAATGAGCACGGTGGTGGAGACCGAGGGCGTTGCGCCGCAGGCGAAGCGCGGCGGTCGGTGGATCGAGCACTGGGAGCCGGAAGACCCGTCGTTCTGGGAGGCGCGGGGCAAGCGGATCGCCCGCAAGAACCTGGTCTTCTCGATCCTGGCGGAGAACCTGGGCTTCACGGTGTGGAGCCTGATGAGCATCGTGGTGGTGAGCCTCGGCCAGGTCGGCTTCAGCTTCAGCGTCGGCCAGACGTTCTGGCTGCTGATCGTGCCGAACCTGGTCGGCGCGGTGCTGCGCATCCCCTACACGTTCGCGGTGCCGAGGTTCGGCGGGCGGGCGTGGACCACCATCAGCGCCGGCCTGCTGCTGATCCCCACCACGATGCTGGCGATCGCGGTGTCGGACCCCGGCACGCCGTACTGGTTCTTCCTGCTCACGTCGGCCGCGATGGGTTTCGGCGGCGGCAACTTCTCCTCCTCCATGGCGAACATCTCGTTCTTCTACCCGGAGGGCAAGAAGGGCCTGGCGCTCGGCCTGAACGCGGCGGGCGGCAACCTCGGCGTGGCGATGGTGCAGCTGGTCGTGCCGATCGTCATCTCGCTGGGCACGGGCATCAACCTGGCCTACGCGGCGCTCGTCTGGATGCCGTTCGTCGTGGTCGCGGCGGCGTGCGCGTGGTCGCTGATGGACAGCCTCACCCAGGCCAAGCCGGACGGCTCGTCGTACAAGAAGGCCATGTCGAACAAGCACACGTGGGTGATGTCGTTCCTGTACATCGGCACGTTCGGCTCGTTCATCGGCTTCTCGTTCGCGTTCCCGTCGCTGATCAAGCTGAGCTTCGTCGAGTACAAGGGCTTCGTCGCGCTGGCCTTCCTCGGCGCCCTCATCGGCTCGGTGAGCAGGCCGTTCGGCGGCTGGCTCGCCGACCGGTTCGGCGGCGCGCGGATCACCGTGGCCGTGTTCGTCGGCCTGGCCGTCGGCACGGTCGGCCTGCTGGTCAGCATCGAGGTCCGCAGCTTCGCGCTGTTCTTCGGCTCGTTCATCGCGCTGTTCGTGCTGGCCGGCATCGGCAACGGCTCGACCTACCGGATGATCCCGGCGATCTTCGCCGCGCAGACCGACGACATCCGCTCCGCCAAGCGGCAGGCCGCCGCCGTGGTCGGCATCGCGGGCGCGATCGGCGCGTTCGGCGGCGTGCTGGTCAACCTGGTGTTCAAGTTCTCCCTCGAGGGCAGCAAGACGCTCGCGCCCGCGCTCACCGCGTTCCTCGTGTTCTACGGCCTCTGCCTGGCCACCACCTGGTGGTTCTACCTGCGGCGGCGGGTCTTCGCCCGCGTGCCGAGCCTCGCCTACGCCGGGGTGTGACGCACACAACGCTCTGAAGTGCGGCGTGAGGCTGCTTTAACGCCTGCGCAACATTCGCGACCTTGGCACGACACGGTGCCCGGTGAGCATTGACCCGGGCAGAAGAAGGGATTGGTCCCATGACGCGAACGCTCGTAGTGGTCGGTCACGGCATGGTCGGGCACCGTCTCGTGGAGGCGCTCCGCGAGAAGGACGCCACCGACCAGTGGCGGATCGTCGTGTTCGCCGAGGAGACCCGCCCCGCCTACGACCGGGTCGCGCTGTCGTCTTACGTGGACAGCTGGGACGCGGGGTCGCTGAGCCTCGCGCCGCACGACGACGACGCGGTCCGGCTGCACCTGGACGACAAGGTCGTGCACCTCGACCGGGACGCCAAGGTCGTGCGCACCGCGAAGGGCCGGGTGCAGCCCTACGACGCGCTGGTGCTGGCCACCGGCTCGGTGCCGTTCGTGCCGCCCGTGCCCGGCCGCGACCTGCCCGGCTGCCACGTCTACCGCACCATCGACGACCTGGACGGCATCCGCGCCACGGTCGAGTCGGCCCGCGCGGCCGGCCGGCACGCGGGCATGGTGCTCGGCGGCGGCCTGCTCGGCCTGGAGGCGGCGAACGCGCTGCGCGGCATGGGCATCTCGCCGCACGTGGTCGAGCTGGGCCCCCGGCTGATGCCGCTCCAGGTGGACGAGGGCGGCGGCGGCCTGCTCAAGCGCCTGGTGGAGAAGCTGGACCTGACCGTGCACACCGGCACGTCCGCGTCCTCCATCGAACCGGACGGCGAACGGCTCATCGCCAAGCTCTCCAACGGCGTCGAGCTGGACCTGGACGTCGTGGTGTTCTCCGCGGGCATCCGGCCGCGCGACGAGCTGGCCCGCTCGTTCGGCCTGGCGGTCGGCGAGCGCGGCGGCATCGTCGTCGACGAGGCGTGCCGCACCTCCGACGAGCACGTCTACGCCATCGGCGAGTGCGCCAGCCTCGACGGCGTGGTGTACGGCCTGGTCGCGCCGGGCTACTCGATGGCCGAGGTGGTCGCCGACCGGCTGCTCGGCGGCGCCGCGCGGTTCCCGGGCGCCGACATGTCCACCAAGCTCAAGCTCCTCGGCGTGGACGTCGCCTCGTTCGGCGACGCGCACGCCAAGCAGGAGGGCGCGCTGGAGGTCGTCGTCAACGACGCCGTGGCCGGCACCTACGCCAAGGTCGTGGTGTCCGACGACGCGAAGACCCTGCTCGGCGGCATCCTGGTCGGCGACGCGTCCAAGTACACGTCGCTGCGGCCCCTGGTCGGCAGGGCCCTGCCCGGCGACCCGGTCGCGCTGATCGGGCCGGAGGGCGGCGTCGAGCTGACCCTGCCGCACGACGCGCAGGTGTGCTCGTGCCACGCGGTCACCAAGCAGCAGATCGTGGACGTGGTGAACTCCGGCGAGGCCGTCGACGTGCCGGGCATCAAGGCCTGCACGAAGGCGGGCACCGGCTGCGGCTCGTGCGTGCCGATGCTGAAGAAGCTGCTCTCCGAGTGCGGCATCGAGCAGTCCCGCGCCCTGTGCGAGCACTTCGACCACTCGCGCGCCGACCTGTTCGAGATCATCCGCTCCACCGGCATCACCACCTTCACCGAGCTGATCTCCCGGCACGGCCGCGGCTCCGGCTGCGACCTCTGCAAGCCCGCCGTCGCCTCGATCCTCGCGTCCCTGGACAACGGGCACGTGCTGGAGGGCGAGCAGGCCGCCCTCCAGGACACCAACGACCGGTTCCTGGCCAACATGCAGCGCAACGGCACCTACTCGGTCGTGCCGCGCATCCCCGGCGGCGAGATCACGCCGGAGAAGCTGATCGTCATCGGCGAGGTCGCCCGCGACTTCGGCCTCTACACCAAGATCACCGGCGGTCAGCGGATCGACCTCTTCGGCGCCACCGTCGACCAGCTCCCGGAGATCTGGAAGCGCCTGGTGGACGCCGGGTTCGAGTCCGGGCACGCCTACGGCAAGGCGCTGCGCACGGTGAAGTCGTGCGTCGGCACCACGTGGTGCCGCTACGGCGTGCAGGACTCCGTGTCGCTGGCCATCGCGCTGGAGCTGCGCTACCGCGGCCTGCGGTCGCCGCACAAGCTCAAGTCCGCCGTGTCCGGCTGCGCGCGCGAGTGCGCCGAGGCGCGCGGCAAGGACTTCGGCATCATCGCGACCGAGAACGGCTGGAACCTCTACGTCGGCGGCAACGGCGGCTTCACCCCGCGCCACGCCGACCTGATCGCGTCCGACGTGGACACCGAGACCCTGATCAAGCTGATCGACCGGTTCCTGATGTTCTACATCCGCACCGCGGACCGGTTGCAGCGCACCTCGACGTGGATCGAGTCGCTGGAAGGCGGGCTTGACCACCTGCGCGACGTCATCGTCGACGACAGCCTCGGCATCTGCGCCGACCTGGAAGCGGCGATGGCCAAGCACGTGGACAACTACGCCGACGAGTGGCGCGGCGTGCTGGAGGACCCGGAGAAGCTCTCCCGCTTCACCTCGTTCGTCAACGCGCCCGGCACGCCCGACCCGACCATCAGCTTCCGCGAGGAGCGCGGCCAGAAGGTGCCGGTTCTGCTGGGTGTTCCCACTGTTGGCCAGGCGGAGGTTTCCCGATGACACCTGTGTGCGAGTTGAACGCCCTGCAGCCCGACCGGGGGGTGGCGGCCCTGCTGCCCGACGGCTCCCAGGTGGCGGTCTTCCTCACCTCGGCCGGGACCGTGCACGCGCTGGGCAACATCGACCCGTTCAGCAGCGCGGCCGTGCTGTCGCGCGGCATCGTCGGTGACCGCGGCGGCGTGCCGGTGGTCGTGTCCCCGGTGTACAAGCAGGCGTTCGAGCTCTCCACCGGCAAGTGCCTGGACGACCCCTCGACCGGGGTGCCGGTGCACCCGGTGGTCGTGACCGACGGTGTTGTCGAAATCGGGTCAATCCAGGTCGGGTCACCGTGAACGCCGCCCCGCTGGCCGGGTACACGGTCGGTGTGACCGCCGCCCGGCGGGCCGACGAGCTCGGCGCCCTGCTGGAGCGCAAGGGCGCGACCGTGCTGCACGGTCCCGCCATCCGGATCGTGCCGCTGCCCGACGACGCGGAGCTGCTGGCCGCGACCAAGGCGGTGGTGGAGGAACCGGTGGACGTCGCCGTGGCGACCACCGGCATCGGCTTCCGCGGCTGGGTGGAGGCCGCGGAGGGGTGGGGGCTCGGCGCGCGCCTGCTGTCCCGGCTGTCCGGGGCGCGGGTGCTGGCCAGGGGGCCGAAGGCGCGGGGCGCGGTGCGTGCCGCCGGGTTGGTGGAGGCGTGGTCGCCGGAGGGGGAGAGCAACGCCGAGCTGCTCGACCACCTGCTGCGGTCCGGTGTGTCCGGCCTGCGCATCGCCGTGCAGCTGCACGGCGAGCCGCTGCCGGAGTTCACGTCGACCTTGCGCGCGGCCGGTGCCACGGTCGTCGAGGTCCCCGTCTACCGCTGGACCGGCCCGTCCGACCCCGCGCCTCTGGAACGGCTGCTGGAGGCGGTGCTGGCCGGCCAGGTGGACGCGCTGACGTTCACCAGCGCGCCCGCCGCCGCTTCCGTGCTGCGGACCGCCGAGGCCATGGGCAGGCAGGCCGAGCTGGTCTCGTTGCTGCGCCGGGAGGTGCTGGTGGTGGGTGTCGGCTCGATCACCGCGAGCCCGCTCGTCGCGGCCGGCGTGCCGGTGGTCCAACCCGCCCGCGCCCGCATCGGCGCGCTGGCCCGTGAACTGACCCTGGAACTGCCCGCCCGCGCCACCAAGCTGCGCATCGCGGCCCGTGACGTGGAGCTGCGCGGCCAGGCGGTGGTCGTGGACGGCGAGCTGCGCCCCGTCCCGCCCGCGCCGATGGCCGTGCTGCGCGTCCTGGCCGCCGCGCGCGGCCGGGTCGTGTCCCGCCGCGACCTGCTGGCCGCGCTGCCCAGCGGCGGCGAGGAGCACGCCGTGGAAACCGCCGTCGGCCGGCTGCGCTCGGCGCTGGGCGAACCGCGCATGGTCGCCACCGTCGTCAAGCGCGGTTACCGCCTGGCCATGGACCCCGCCGGAGTGGCCGTATGACCCTGGTTCTCGTCGCGCACGGCACCCGCGACCCCGCCGGCGCCGTCGTCGTGGAGGAAATCGCCTCCCTGGTCCGCGCCCGCCTCGGCGGCGTACCCGTGCGGGTCGCCTACGCCGACGTGCGGCAGCCGGACGTCACCTCCGTGCTGGGGTCCGTCGCCGGCCCGGCCGTCGTCGTCCCCGCCTTCCTGGCCGCGGGCTACCACGTCCGGGTGGACATCCCGGCGCAGGTGGCGGCCTCGGGCCACCCCGACGCGGTGGTCACCGACCCGATCGGCCCGGCCCTCGTCCCGGCGCTGCTGTCCCGCCTGGCCGAAGCCGGCTGGACGGCGGGCGACTCGGTGGTCCTGGCCGCGGCGGGCTCCTCCGACCCCCGCGCGCTGGCCGACGTCCGCGCCATCGCCACCGCCCTGTCCCGCCGGGTGGGCCCGGTGAGCATCGGCTACGCCGCCACCGCGGATCCGCGCATCGGCGACGTGGTCGCCTCCGCCTCGGGTCGCGTGGCCGTCGCCTCCTGGCTGCTGGCGCCCGGCCTGTTCCACCGCGTCGTCGCCGACTCCGGCGCCGCCGTCGTCGCCGCCCCGATCGGCGCCCACCTGCGCGTCGTGGAAGCCGTCCTGCTGCGCTACTACGAGGCCCGCTGCTTCCAGGACGTCGCCTGACCCGCGAGTCCTACGTTCAGCACGCGCGTGTCCTACGTCCGGAACGTGCGTGTCCTACGTTCGCGCACCCCGAGTTGAACGCTCGGGCGCGGGCGGGCGCGCGCGGGCACGGAATAGTTGAGGGTTCAACCAGGTTGACTCGGGCGAGGCCGCCGGAACCAGGGGCGGTCACCCTTCGAGGAGGCAGCCATGCCCGCCGTCACCGCCGACACCCTGACCCTGCCCCGTCTCCCGGAGCTGCCCGAAGCCACCACGGCGTGGCGCGGGGTGCGCCGGGTCGTGCGGGCGCAGCGGTTCCTCGAAGGCGAGGGCTTCCAGGTCCGCCGCCCGTTCCCGGGCGTCGAGCTCGCCGACGCGGACCCGTTCCTGCTCCTGGACCACATGGGCGCCGTCGAGTACGGCCCCGGTGAGGCGAAGGGCGCGCCCTGGCACCCGCACCGCGGCTTCGAGACCGTCACCTACATGATCGACGGCGTCTTCGAGCACCGTGACTCGACCGGCGGCGGCGGGGTGATCACCAACGGTGGCACGCAGTGGATGACCGCCGGTTCCGGCGTGCTCCACTCCGAGCTGCCCTCGCAGGAGCTGGTGGCCCGGGGCGGGCTGTTCCACGGCGTGCAGCTGTGGGTCAACCTGCCGAAGGCCGCCAAGTGGACCCCGCCGCGCTACCAGGACATCAAGCCCGAGAACACCAGGCTGCTGTCCAGCGACGACGGTGGCGCGCTGGTCCGCGTGATCGCCGGCGACGTGGCGGGCCACCAAGGCCCCGGCATGACGCACACGCCGATCACCTACCTGCACGCCACGCTCACCGCCGGGGCACGGCTGACCCTGCCGTGGCCGGAGGACTTCACCGCGATGGTGTACGTCCTGTCCGGACGCGGCACGGTCGGCACGGACCGCCGCCCGCTCGAAGAGGGCCGACTGGCCACCTTCGGCGACGGCGCCGCGCTCACCATGCGGGCCGACACCACCTGGGACGTCCTGGTCCTGGGCGGGCTGCCGCTGCGCGAGCCGGTCGCCCGCTACGGGCCGTTCGTGATGAACACGCGGGCCGAGATCCTGCAAGCCGTCGAAGACTTCCAAGCCGGGCGACTGGGCGTCACGCACGTGCCGCACGTCACCGCGGCGGACGAGGAGCTGTCATGACCGATGTCCGCGAACTGCTGCGCAAGGGACGCCTGTTCCGCGCGTCCGGCGACCCGAGCGGCGCGGCCCGCTACCTGGCCGAGGCCGCCGAGCACGCGCCGGAGGACCGGACCGTGCTGACCGAGCTCGCGCTGGCGCACTTCCAGTCCGCCGCGCTGGGCAAGGCCGAGGGCGTGCTGAAGACCCTGGTGGACCTCGACCCGTCGGACGGCTACACGCGGCTGCTGCTGGGCCGCACGCTCAGCCGCCAGAGCAGGCACGCCGAGGCGCTGCCGCAGCTGCGCCTGGCCGCCGCGATCACCCGGGACCCGGAGGTCGGGTCCGAGGTGGCCCGGGTCGAGGCTCGGCTCAGAACAGGGCCGGAGGCTCCTCCGCCTTCTCCTTGACCGCGTCCTCCCAGCGGTACGTGCGCAGGTCGACCTTGCTCCCCTCGACCACCACACCCTCCTCGCGCAGCCGTTGCAGCTGCTCGTCGGCGATGTGGGGCGCGCACGTGCCGTTGGCGCGGAGCACCCGGTGCCACGGCAGGTCGAGCCCGTCCTGGTTGAGCACCTGCCCGACCAGGCGGGGCGACGGCGCGCGGGCGATGTCGGCGACGTCGCCGTAGGTCGCGACCCGGCCGCGCGGGATCCTGCGCACGACGGCGCGGACCATCTCGTGCAACTCTTCGTCCACCCGCACAGTGTCGCAGGCGTGGTGCCGCTGCCGCGCAGACGGCGGGGCGGACGGCGGGGCAGACGGCGGGGCAGACGGCGGGGCGGACGGCGGGCACGCCTCGCCGGGACGCGACCCCGCGAGGCGTGCCGCGCGGGGCGTGTCGGGGGGTCGTGGTTCCATGCTCCCCGTGGCAGGGAACAGGGCGCCGTTGTTGGTGCGCCGGGTGCGGCAGGAGGAACCCCGGCGTGACTGGGACGCGCCCGCACGCGCCGTGTTCGACCACGCGGGCGGGCCGTTGCGGGTGCTCGGCGGTCCCGGCACGGGCAAGACGACGTTGCTGGCCGAGGTCGTGGCGCACCGGGTGCTGCACGGCGGTGTGCACCCGGAGAACGTGCTGGTCCTCGCGCCCAACCGGCGGGCGGCCGAGGCGATGCGCGCCCACATCACCCGCCTGCTGACCGGCGCCCGGGCCGACGGCGTCCTGCCGACCACGCAGGAGCCGCTGGTCCGGACCGTCCACTCCTACGCCTTCGCGGTCCTGCGCGCGCAAGCCGTCCACCGGGGCGAACCCGCACCCCGCCTGCTGTCCGGCCCCGAGCAGGACGCGGTGGTGCGCGAACTGCTCGCCGGCGACGTGAGCATGGGCGCCCTGAAGTGGCCGGAACGCCTGCGTCCCGCGCTCGCGCTGCCCGCCTTCGCGCACGAGCTGCGCGACCTGATGCTCCGCGCCACCGAACGCGGCTTCGCCCCGGAGGACCTCACCGAGCTGGGCCGCAAGCACTCCCGCGAGGAGTGGGTCGCCGCCGGCCTGTTCGCCACCCAGTACGAGCAGGTCAACCTGCTGGCCAGCAGCGGGCAGGGGCACGCGCCGTCGTTCGACGCGGCCGAGCTGGTCGGCAGCGCGCTGCTGGCCTTCCAGACCGAGCCGGACGTCCTGGCCGCCGAGCACCGGCGCGTGCGGCACCTCCTGGTCGACGACGCCCAGCACCTCGACCCGTTGCAGCACGAGCTCATCCGCGTGCTGGGCGAGGCCGCGCACGAGTTCGTCCTCGCGGGCGACCCCGACCAGGCCGTGTTCTCGTTCCGCGGCGCGGACCCCACCCTCCTGGCCGAGGCGGACGGCCCGGCGGTCGTGCTCACCGCGGGCTACCGGATGGCGCCGGAGATCAGGGCCGCGGTGGGCCGCCTCGCCGGCCGCCTGCCCGGCGCGTCACCCACCCGAACGGTCTCCCCGGCCGACGGCACGGGCAACGTCCAGGTCCGCCTGTTCGCCTCCGCCGCGCAGGAAGCGAGCTGGGTGGCCGACCAGCTGCGCCGCGCCCACCTGATCGACGAGGTGCCGTGGTCGCACATGGCCGTCGTGGCGCGCTCGGCCACCAGGTCGCTGCCGGTCCTGCAACGCGCGCTCCTCGCGGCGGGCGTCCCGGTGGCCGTGCCGCGCGACGAGCTGCCGCTGGCGCGCCAACCGGCCGTGATGCCGTTCTTGGCGCTGCTGCGCTGCGCGGCCGTGCCCGGCACCCTCGACGAGGACACCGCCGCCATGCTCCTGGCGTCACCGCTCGGCGGCGCCGACCCGCTGGCGCTGCGCCGCCTGCGCCGCGGCCTGCGGCGGCTGGAACTGGCCGCTGGCCGGGACCGCCCGAGCGGCGAGCTGCTGGTCGAGGTGATCGAGTCGGACGACCGGCTGGCCGCGCTGGAGGACGCCGAGGCGCAGCCGGCCCGCCGCGTCGCCGGCCTGCTCCGCAAGGCGCGCAAGGGGATCGCGGACGGCCTGACCGTCGAGCAGGTGCTGTGGGAGCTGTGGCAGACCACGGGCCTGGAGCTGCGCTGGGTGGCGCAGTCCGCGCGGCACGGCACCGTCGGCATGCAGGCCGACCGGGACCTGGACGCGATCGTGGCGTTGTTCGAGGCCGCCGCGAAGTACGTGGACCGGCTGCCCGGCTCGGGCGCCGAGGGTTTCGCCGACTACCTGGCCGCGCAGGAGATCGTCGGAGACACGCTGGCCGCCGCCGCGCCCACCGGCGAAGCGGTGTCGGTGCTGACCGCGCACGCCGCCGCGGGTCGCGAGTGGACGGTCGTGGCGGTGCCGGGCGTGCAGGAGGGCAGCTGGCCCGACCTGCGGCTGCGCGGGTCGCTGCTCGGCGTGGAACGCATGGTCGACGTGGTCGCGGGCGTGTCGACCGAAACGGTGTCCGCGGTCGCGCCGATCCTGGCCGAGGAACGGCGGCTGCTGCTCGTCGCGGCGAGCCGGGCCCGGCGGACGTTGCTGGTCAGCGCGGTGCGCGGGGAGGACGAGCAGCCGTCGCGGTTCCTGGACGAGATCGAGGAGCTGTCGACCGACGAGCCGGAACGGCCGACGTTCACCCCCGAGCGCGGGCTGGTGCTGGCCGAGCTGGTCGGCGAGCTGCGCCGGGTCGTGTGCTCCGACGACGAGCCGGCCGAGCGCCGGGACCGCGCGGCGGCGCAGCTGGCCCGGTTGGCGGCGCAGGGCGTGCCGGGCGCGCACCCGGACTCGTGGTACGGCTTGGCGGAGGTCACCACCGACAGTCCCCTGTGGACCGACGAGCACACGGTCAGCGTGTCGCCGTCCACCGTCGAGACGCTGGCGAAGTGCCCGCTGCGCTGGGTCGTCGAACGGCACGGCGGGCAGGACCCGGCCGAGCTGGCGTCGATCACCGGCACCCTCGTGCACGCGCTGGCGCAGGCCGCCGCGACCGGCGCGAACGAGAAGGAGCTGCGGGTCAAGCTGGACGAGGCGTGGGCCGCGGTGGACGCGGGCGCGCCCTGGTTCTCCCGGCGCGAGCGGATCCGGGTGGAGCGGATGCTCGACACGTTCCTGGGCTGGCTCGCGTCGAGCCGCTCGCAGCTCACCCAGGTCGCGGTCGAGGAGGAGATCTCGGTCGAGATCCCCCGACCGGACAGCGGCCCGAAGCTGCGCGTGCGGGGCCGCGTCGACCGCCTCGAGACCGACCGCGACGGCCGGCCGGTCGTCGTGGACGTGAAGACCGGCAAGTCGCCGGTGAGCAAGGACAAGGCGCAGGAGCACCCGCAGCTCGCCGTCTACCAGCTCGCGACGGCGCTGGGCGGCTTCACGCACCTCGGCCTGGGTACCGACCCGGGCGGCGCGCGCCTGCTGTACGTGGCCAAGGAGGACCGCAAGACCGGCGCTGTGGAGCGGGAGCAGGTGCCGCTGGACGAGCAGGGCGTGCGGGTGTGGCTGGAGGCCGTGCAGCTGGCCGCCGGGTCCAGCGTCGGGCCGTCCTACCAGGCCAGCGAGAACGCGGACTGTGACCGCTGCCCGGCCCGCACCACCTGCCCGGTGCACTCCTCCGGCCGCCAGGTCAGCCACTAGCGCGGTCCTGACCAGCCAATTCGGCCTCGCCCTGCGGGTCGCCGAAGCCGGCCGGACCCGACCACGGAGAATGCGGGACGTGGTCGTGCCGAACGGGGTCGAACGGGTGGCGGGTGAGCCGGTGGCGCTCGCCGGCCCGTTCGAGGTCGCCGAGGCGCTCGGCCTGCCCAAGCCGACGCCCGAGCAGGCCGCCGTCGTCGCCGCGCCCACCGCGCCCGCGCTGGTCGTGGCCGGCGCCGGGGCGGGCAAGACCGAGACGATGGCCGCCCGCGTGGTCTACCTCGTCGCCAACGGCTTCGTCACGCCCGACCGGGTCCTCGGCCTGACGTTCACCCGCAAGGCCGCGCGCCAGCTGTCCGACCGGGTCCGGCTGCGGCTGCGCCGGCTCGGCGGCTCCACCCTGCTCGACCGGCTCGACCCCACCGGCGAACGCCGGGCCGCGGTGCTGACCACCGAGCCGGTCATCCTGACCTACCACGCGTACGCGGGCAGGCTCGTCGGCGAGCACGGCCTGCGGCTGCCCGTGGAGCCGGGCGTGCGGCTGCTCACCGAGACGGCGGCGTGGCAGCTCGCGCACCGCGTCGTGTCGACCTGGAACGACGACCTGGACACCGACAAGGTCCCCGCGACCGTCACCGGCTACCTGCTCGCGCTGGCCGGCGAGCTGGGCGAGCACCTGGTCGACCCGGTCACGCTGTGGCGGCACGCCGAGCGGCTGTGCGCGGTGATCGAGAACGCGCCCAAGACCGCCCGGCAGCGCGACGGCCTGCCGGAGTCGCTGAAGGCCGTGGTGAACGCCCAGCGGCTGCGGGTCAACCTGATCCCGCTGCTGGAGGCCTACCAGGCGCGCAAGCGGCGTGAGGCGGCGATGGACTTCGCCGACCAGATGTCGCTGGCCGCCCGGCTCGCGTCGGAGCACCCGGAGGTCGTGCGCGGCGAACGGGAGCGCTACGGGGCCGTGCTGCTCGACGAGTACCAGGACACCGGTCACGCCCAGCGCGTGCTGCTGCGGTCGTTGTTCGGGCGGGGCGAGCCGATGCCCGTGACGTCCGTGGGCGACCCGGCGCAGGCCATCTACGGCTGGCGCGGCGCGTCGGCGGCGAACCTGCCCCGGTTCGTGCACGACTTCCCGCCCGCGAAGAAGTACGGCCTGCTCACCAGTTTCCGCAACCCGCCGGAGGTGCTGGCCCTGGCCAACGCGGTGTCCGCGCCGCTGCGCGCCACGGGCCTGGACGTGGACGAGTTGCGGGCCCGTGACGGCGCCGGGCCGGGCGACGTGCGGATCGGGCTGTTCGACGACGTGCGGCAGGAGCTGGACTGGGTGGCCGACACGGTCGCCGCGCAGTGGGAGCAGCACCTGGACGGCAGCGACGAGCCGCCGACCGCCGCCGTGCTGGTGCGCCGCCGTTCGGACATGGCGAACATCGCCGCGGCGCTGCGGGAACGCGGCCTGCCGGTCGAGGTCGTCGGCCTGGGCGGGCTGCTGGACGAGCCGGAGGTGCGCGACCTGACCAGCGCCCTGCGCGTGCTGGTCGACCCCCTGGCGGGCACCGCCGCCGCCCGCCTGCTCACCGGTTCGCGCTGGCGGGTCGCCGCGTACGACCTGGCGGCGCTGTGGACGCGGGCACGTGACCTGGCGGGCGCGCCGAGCAGGCAGTCCGTGGCGGCCGACCCGCTGGCCGTGATCGCCGACGCGCTGCCCGGCGAGCACGCCGAACAGGCCGGTCTCGCGGACGCCCTGGACGACCCGGGCGACCCGACCGCCTACTCCGCCGAGGGCTACCGGCGCATCCGGCGGCTGGGCGCGGAGCTGTCGTCGTTGCGCCGCCGCCTGGTCCAGCCGCTGCCCGAGCTGGTCGCGGACGTCGAGCGCACCCTGCTGCTGGACATCGAGGCGATGGCGCGACCGGGCGGTGTCGGTCGGGCGCACCTGGACGCGTTCGCCGACGTGGTCAACGACTTCGCCGCCGCCAGCCCCTCGGCCACCCTGCCCGCGCTGCTGGACTACCTCTACACCGCCGAACAGGCCGAGGACGGGCTGGAACCCGGCGAGGTGGAGGTGGCCGAGAACCGGGTGCAGGTGCTGACCATGCACTCGGCGAAAGGCCTGGAGTGGCACATCGTCGCCGTGCCGCACGTGGTGAAGGACGTGTTCCCGGGCCGGAAGAAGTCGTCGAGCTGGCTGCGCTCGGTGGCGGAGCTGCCCGCCGAGCTGCGCGGTGACGCCGAGGACCTGCCGAAGCTGCGCATCGCGCCCGACGCCAACCGCAAGGAGGTGGAGGAGGCGCTCGCCGGGCACGAGGACGACTTCGACGCCCGACGGCTGGTGGAGGAGCGGCGGCTGCTGTACGTGGCGCTGACCAGGTCCGAGCACAGCCTGCTGGTGTCGGGGCACTGGTGGGGCGAGACCGGCGACAAGCCGAAGGGGCCGTCGGCGTTCCTGACCGAGATCCGGGAGTCGGTGCTGGCCGCCGACCACCCGCCCGCCGACATCTCCCACTGGGCGGCCCGGCCGGCCGACGACGAACCCAACCCGCTCGCGTCGCAGACGAAGACGGCCCAGTGGCCGACCGACCCGCTGGGCAAGCGCCGTGCCGCCGTGGCCGGGGGAGCCGAGCTGGTCCTGACCGCGCTGGACCGCCACCTCTCCGCCCCTCCCGCCCCACCCGCCCCACCCGCCGAACCGTCCGCGGCCGACCTCGACCTGCCCCCCGAGCCCCCGGCCGACGACCTGCCCCCCGACCCGCTGGACCTGCCCGAACCCCCGGACCACGAGCCGGACTTCGAGCCGGATTTCGAGGCGGACTTCGAACCGGGTGCGGAGCCGGAGTTCGGGCCGGAGCTCGGGCCGGACTCCGCGGTCCCGCCGCCACCCGACGCCCCCGAAACGTCCGAAGAAGTCGAAAGCCCCGAAAGCCCCGAGGTCTTCGACGACGACGACGACCCGGAGGGCTGGGCCCGCGACGTCGACGTGCTCCTCGCCGAACGCGCCGCCGCGGCCGACCGCCGGGAACGGGTCGTCCTGCCCGACCACCTGTCGGTCAGCCAGCTCGTCGAGCTCGCCGCCGACCCGGACCTGCTCGCCCGCCGGCTGCGCCGTCCCCTGCCGTTCCCGCCCAACCCGCTGGCCCGCCGCGGCACCGCGTTCCACACCTGGCTGGAACAGCGGTTCGGCGCGAGCCGCCTGTTCGACCTGGACGAGCTGCCCGGCGCGGCCGACGACGGCGCGGCGCCGGACACCGACCTCACCCGCCTGCAGGACGCGTTCCTGGCCAGCTCGTGGGCCGACCGCGTGCCGCACGACGTCGAGGTGCCGTTCGAGGCGGAGATCGACGGCCTGTCCGTGCGCGGCCGGATGGACGCGGTGTTCGCCGACGACGACGGCGGCTGGACCGTGGTCGACTGGAAGACCGGCGCGGTGCCGGAACCCGACCGCCTGCCGGCGCTGTCGGTGCAGCTCGCGGCCTACCGGCTGGCGTGGGCGGCGTTGACCGGCACGCCCGTGGAGAAGGTGCGGGCGGCGTTCCACTACGTCCGCCAGGACCACACGCTGCGCCCCGCCGACCTGCTGGACGCCGACGGCCTGCGCGAGCTGATCCGCTCGGTCCCGGCCTAGGTGTTCACCCGCGCGTGCGCGGGCACTTCCTTCAACACCCGGTCGTAGAGCACTTCCAGCAGCCACCGCCCGAACAGCGACGGCCCGAACTCCGTCGACCGGTCCTCCGGCGGCACCAGCAGCTCGGCCGCGCCCGCGGCGTCCACCGCGACCACGCCGATGCCGTAGTAGTCCAGCTCGATCAGCGGCCACGCCTGCTTGCCCAGCGGAGCCGGGAGCACCACCGAGCAGGGCGCGAGCGTCATCAACGTCCCGCACGACTGCAACGCGCGGTCCACCGTGGACTCACCCACCAGCACACCGACCAGCTCGACGGCCGGCACGGGCAGCCGGTCGTGCGCCGACGGCTCGAACCACGAGCGGAACCACGAGGGGTCGGCCTGCGGCGGCCAGCCGTTCGCGCTGCGCCACTCGTGCACATCGGCACGAACCCGCACGACGGCCGACACCTGGTGACCCAGCACGGCGACGTCGGGCACGACGATGCCGCGCCAACCCAACGCCGACGCGGCGGGGTGGAGGAGCGGTTGCACTCGGGCATCCTAGGACTGGTTGCGGTTTCAATGACAGACCCTCGGCCGCGCTGGGTGTCGAACCCAGTGCCGAGAGTGATCAGGGAGTTGAGCGTCCCACGCGCAAGGCCCACAGGATCAGCGGCACCTGCAACGGCAACCGCCCGTACGCGACGGCCTTCACCCTGGGTGACTTCGCCCGCAGGTCGTAGGCCATCTTGACGTTCGCCGGGAACACCGCCGCGAAGAACCCGGCCGCCAGCTTCCCGCCGACACCCCGCGTGCGCGGCACGGCCACCGTCGCCGCCAGCGCCAACTCGGCGACCCCGGACAGGTACGTCCAGGTCCGGGGCTTGCCGGGCAGCGCGCGCGGCACGATCGCGTCGTAGGGCTTCGGCTTGGCGAAGTGCGTGACACCCGCGACGCCGAGCAGCCCGGCCAGCGCGAGCGCCGACCGGGAACGGGAACGAGTGGGTTCCATGGGGTCACCCTGTCACGTCGTCCGGCGAACGGCGCTCCCAGGGCTCCTCCGGGGTTATCCTCCCCCACCGTGAGCGGTGATCCCGAAAATCCCGGACAGCCCGAGCGGGCGGCCGTCGCCGCGTTCGCCGACGACTTCCTCGTCGGCCTGCGCGAGTGGCTGGCCATCCCGTCGATCGGCGCCGACCCGGCCCACCACGGCGACGTGGCCGCTTCCGCGCACTGGCTGGCCGACGCGCTGCGCCGCGACGGGTGGCCCGACGTGCGGGTCTGGGACGAGGGA
Source organism: Saccharothrix sp. 6-C (assembly GCF_016695385.1). Taxonomy (NCBI): domain Bacteria; kingdom Bacillati; phylum Actinomycetota; class Actinomycetes; order Pseudonocardiales; family Pseudonocardiaceae; genus Saccharothrix; species Saccharothrix sp. 6-C. Next base: position 347,539 of record NZ_CP064192.1, read on the forward strand.
CCGGCACTGCCCGCCGTGTACGCCTGTTGGCCCGCCGCCGATCCCGAAGCGCCGACCGTGCTCGTCTACGGCCACCACGACGTGCAGCCGGTCGACCCGGTCGAGCAGTGGCACCACCCCCCGTTCGAGGCGACGGTGATCGGCGAGGAGCTGGTCGGGCGTGGCGCCAGCGACGACAAGGGCCAGGTCGCGATGCACCTGCTCGGCGTGCGGGCGCACCTCGCGGCGACCGGCGCGGCGCAGCCCTCGGTGACGGTGAAGCTGTTCGTGGAGGGCGAGGAGGAGTCCGGCTCGCCGTACCTCACCCGGCTGCTCGACGAGCACCGCGACGACCTCGCGTGCGACCTCGTGGTGTTCACCGACACCCCGCTGTACGGGCGTGACGCGCCGACCGTGTGCACCGGTCAGCGCGGGGTGTACGGGGCGGAGGTCGTGTTCACCGGCGGGAGGTCCGACGTGCACTCCGGGCGGGCCGGCGGCAGCGTGCCGAACCCGGCGACGGCGATCGCGCGGCTCGTCGCGGCGCTGCACGACGAGGACGGGCGCGTCCAGCTGCGCGACTTCTACGCCGATGTGACCGAACCCACCGCCGCCGAACGCGCCGACTACGCGGCGTTGCCGTTCGACGAGGCGGAGTGGCTGGCGAACGCCGGCGGAGCCCAAGGCCTGGCCGGCGAACCCGGCTGGTCGACCCTCGAACGGGTCTGGGTGCGGCCCACGGCGGAGGTGAACGGCATCGAGGGCGGCTACACCGGGCCGGGGCTGAAGACGATCGTGCCCGCGCGGGCGTCGGTGAAGCTGTCGTTCCGGCTCGTGCCCGACCAGCGGCCGGAACGGGTGGCGGACGCGCTGCGCGAGTTCGTGGCCCGGCACACCCCGGCCGGGCTGCACGCCGAGGTGATCGCGCGCGGTGACGGCGTGCCGCCCTACGCGGTGGACGTCTCCCACCCGGCCGTGGAGGCGGTGCGCGACGCCGTGCAGGCCGCGTTCGACCAGCCCGTGCGGTTCAGCCGGACGGGTGGCTCCGGTCCGGCGGCGTTGCTGCACGGGTGGCTCGGTGTGCCGGTCGTGTACCTCGGCGCGACGTTGCCGGATGATCGGATCCACGCGCCCGACGAGCGCGTCGTCGTGCCGCTGCTGCTCCGCGGCGCCGAGGCCGCCGCCCGGTTGTGGCGGCTACTCCCGGAGAGGCTGTCATGATCCGCCGCATCGACCCGGGCGAGCCGCTGGCCGACCGGCCCGGCCACTCGCTCGTCGGCGTGATCAGGATGCCGGACACGGTGCAGAGCCCGGTCCGCGCGATCCTGAAGCGGGTGGTCGGCGCTCTCGGCGCGCTCATGGCGGCCGTGCTGATCGTGTACATCGACCGCGACGGCTACCGTGACGTCAACGGGGACGGCCTGTCCCTTTTGGACGCGGTGTACTACGCGACCGTGTCGCTGTCGACCACCGGGTACGGGGACATCGCCCCGGCCAGTTCGTCGGCGCGGCTGGTCAACGTCCTGGTGATCACCCCCCTGCGGGTGCTCTTCCTGATCGTCCTGGTCGGCACGACCCTCGAAGTGCTCACCGAGCGTTCGCGGCAGGCGCTGCGCATCCAGAAGTGGAGGATCAAGGTGCGGGACCACGTCGTCGTCATCGGGTACGGCACGAAGGGCCGGTCCGCCGTGAGCGCCCTGCTGGGCGACGGCGCCGAGCCGGGCTCGATCGTCGTGGTCGACACCACCCAGGAGGCCTTGGACGCCGCGTCCGCCATCGGCCTGGTCACCGTCCACGGCTCCGGCACCAGCAACGACGTCCTGCGCGTGGCCGGCGTCGCCCGCGCCCGTGCCGTGGTCGTCGCCGCGAACCGCGACGACACCGCCGTCCTGGTCACCCTCACCGCCCGTGAGCTGGCGCCGAAGGCGCAGATCGTCGCTTCGGTGCGGGAGCGGGAGAACGAGCACCTGCTGCGCCAGTCCGGCGCGGACTCGGTCGTGGTCTCCAGCGAGACGGCGGGCAGGCTCCTGGGCATGGCCACCGCCACCCCGTCCGTGGTCGACATGGTGGAGGACCTGCTGACCCCGGACGCGGGCCTGGCCATCGCCGAGCGGGACGTGGAACCGTCGGAGATCGGCGGGTCGCCTCGCCACCTGCCGGACATCGTGCTGGGCGTGGTGCGCGACGGCACCCTCTACCGGGTGGACGCCCCGGAAGCCGACGCCGTCGAAGCGGGCGACCGCCTCCTCTACATCAAGAAGGTCACCCCACCCCGCGAAGCCTGACCACTCCGCCCCGTCCGCCCACCTGGCACCGGCCCACCCGCCGCCGACGCCGGGTGGGCGTCATTCGGCCAACGGGATCCGCACCTCGAACGCGGCCCCGACCGAATCACCCCTCCGACCGCCTCCACCCACCTCGCCCAGCTCCCCGCCCTGCCGACCAGCGCCCGCCCCAGGCGGCTCGCTGTCCTTCAGGTCTGGGCTCGCGCCGGGCAGCCCGCCGCCCTGCCCCTGCTTCTCCGCCACAGCCTCAGCCTTCGGGCCGGTGACCGGAGCGGGCGGTGCCAGGTCCATCTCCGGTGTGGCGGTGGCGGTGGCGACTTGGTCGGGGTCGATGCAGGACAGTTCGCCGCCGTGGGCGCGCGCGATACCGCGGGCGATCGGGAGTCCCAGGCCCGAGCCGCCGGAGCGCTGGTCCCTGGCCTCGTCCAGGCGCACCAGCCGGTCGAAGATGCGTTCCCTGTCCTCCGGCGGCACGCCCGGGCCGTTGTCGGACACGACCAGCCGCGCGAAGCTGCCCACCCTGGACACGCGCAGCCGCACCCTGCCCGACGGGCCGGTGGCCTGGCGGGCGTTGTCGGCGAGGTTCGCCAACACCTGGGCCAACCGCTGCGGGTCGCCCGAGACGAACGCCGGCTCGCCCTCCGCGACGATGTCGAAGTCCGGCGCGAGCAACCGCGTCCGCGCCACCTCGGCCTCGGCCAGCGCGAGCAGGTCGACCCGTTCCCGGTGCAGTTCGAGACCGGCTTCGATGCGTGCCAGCGCCAGCAGGTCGTCGACCAGCCGCCCGGCCCGCCGCGACTCGCGCACCAGCAGCAGGTTCAACCGCTCCCGCTCCTCGGCACCGGCGGTCTGCATCAGCGCTTCCGCGACCGCCTGCACGCCCGCGATGGGTGTCCTCAGCTCGTGCGCCGCGTCGGCCACGAACCGTTTCGTCCGCTCCTCCGATCCCTCCAACGAGTCCAGCATGTCGTCGAACGCGGCCGCCGTCCGACCGAGCTCGTTGTCCGCCCGCGACGGGTTGAGCCGGTACCCGCGGTTGCCGCGCGCGATCGACCGGGCCAGCGTGGTCATCGCGTCCAACGGCGCCAACGCCCGCCGGACCACCAGCAGCATCGCCCCGATCGTCACCGCCAGCGCGCCGATCCCGGCCAGCAGCAGCAACCGCCGCAGCCTGGTCTGCGCCGCCGTGATCACCGCGGTCTCCGCGTACACCGTGATCTTCGACCCGTCGATCAACTGCCGACTGACTTCGTTCGCCACCTCCTCGTCCGGCTTGTTCCCGAACACCGTCCCGTCCGGCATGACCAGCCAGACCTCCACGCCCCGACCTTCGAGCCGGTTCGCCAGTTCCGCCCCGCGCACCCGCTGTTTGACCAGCTGCTGCGCCACCCGCGCCTTCTCCAGCAGCGCGGTGTCGACGTCCCGCTTGGACTGCGCCGCGAACAGCGCGTCCACCAGCAGCACGACGCCGATCAGCACGACGCCGAGCACCCCGATCGCGGACAGCGTCACCCGTCGGCGCAGCGAGACGGTCCGCAGGCTCACGTCTCGTCCGCTCTGAGCACGTAGCCCAGCCCGCGCACGGTGTGCAGCAACCGCGGCCCGTGCTCCTCCAGTTTGCGGCGCAGGGCGCTGACGTGGACCTCGACCAGGTTCGGGTCGTAGTCCTCGTAGCCCCACACCGCGGTGAGGATCTGCGTCTTGCCCACCACCCGCCCACGTTGCGCGGCCAGGTACCGCAGCAGGCGCAGTTCGGTGGCGGTCAACTCGACCGGCGCGTCACCCCGCAGCACGACCGCCGAGTCGGCGTCCACCACCAGGTCGCCGATCTGCACGGTCGACGGCGTCCGACCCAGCCGCCGCAGCACCGCGCTCACCCGGGCGACCAGCTCGGCCAGCACGAACGGCTTGACCACGTAGTCGTCCGCGCCCTGGTCGAGCCCGCGCAGCCGGTCGGACACCCCGTCCCGGGCGGTCAGCATCACCACCCCGGCCCCGCACGTCCGCCGGATGACTTCCAGGAGCATGAAGCCGTCCCGGCCGGGCAGCATCACGTCGAGCACCACCAGGTCCGGCCGGAACCGGACCAGGTCGCCCTCCAGGTCACGACCGTCCGGCCGGACCTGCACCTGGTAACCCGCGTCCCGCAGGGCGGAACTCACCGCGGCGCCGATCGCCTCCGCGTCCTCGATCACCAGCACCCTGGCAGCAGTCGACACCTCCTTATTCTGCGTCGCGTCGCCCAGCACGGCCGCAAGGCCGTGACGAGGCCGGAAAGTGACGGTCACCCGTCAGCGCCTGCCCGGGCACCGCCGCACCCACCCGTCGCCGCCTGTGGGCGGTTGGTCGCGAGGGGCGATGACCTCGGGTGCGGTCGCGGGTGTTGTCGGGTCAGGCGGTGAGGGCGGGATAAGCCCAGGGACAGTGACGGTCCCTCGTCAGCGCATCTGCCCGCCCATCGCCACACCCACACGTCGCCGCCTGCGGGTGGCTGGTTGCGATGGGTGATGACCCTCGGCGAGGTCCTGGGTGTCGGCAGGTTGGGTGGTGAGGCCGGGACGGGGCCGGACGAGTGGCGGTCACTCGTCGGCGCCTGCCCGGCATCGCCGCACTCACCTGTCGCCGCCTGCGGGTGGCTGGTTGCGGCGGGTGATGACCCTCGGCGAGGTTCTGGGTGTGGGCAGGTTGGGTGGTGGGGCGGAACGGGGCCGGACGAGTGGCGGTCACTCGTCGGCGCCTGCCCGGGCATCGCCGCACCCACCCGTCGCCGCCTGCGGGTGGCTGGTTGCGACGGGTGATGACCCTCGGCGAGGTCCTGGGTGTCGGCAGGTTGGGTGGTGAGGCCGGGCCGGGACCGGACAAGTGAGGGCTATCCGTCGGCACCTGTCCGTGCATCGCCGCACCCATCTGTCGTCACCGGTGGGCGGTGTGGTCGTGACGGGTGATGACCCTCGGGCGAGGTCCTGAGTGTCGGCAGGTTGGGTGGTGGGGGCGGGACGGGGCCGGACGAGTGGCGGTCACTCGTCGGCGCCGGCCCGGGCATCGCCGCACTCACCCGTCGTCACTTGTGGGCGGTTGGTCGCGACGGGTGATGACCTCGGGTGAGGTCGCAGGTGTTGTCGGGTCAGGCCGTGAGGGCGGGCCGGGCCTGGCGGTGGCGGTTGTCGGTGCGCCCGGAGCGGGCTCGTGTCACCGACCGTGGCCGGCGGTGCGGATCGGGAGCTGTCTTCGAGCGGCCGGCGGTGGTGGAGGTGGCGGTGTTCGCGGGGGTCGGCCGGATCCCGGACCTCTCCGGCGCGGTGGGCGGATCCAGGGGTGGAGATCCCGGCGCGCGGCGCGGTGCGGCATCCGGCGGCGGGCTCGGGGGCGGGCTGGTTCGGTGGGTTTCGCGGTGGGAGGCACGGGTCTAGTGTCGAACAGCAGTTCGAGGGTGGGCAAGATCACGATCAGGTGATGTTTCGGCGGCCGGCGAGGCCGCCGGCCCGCACGACAACCGCCCGCTCCGTCTGCGACCATCCACGCTGTGGCGGTTCCGCGAAGCCCGGTCAGGTGGGCGCTGGTGCTGCTGGTCGTGGGCCTGGTGGCCGTCGCGGCAGCGGTCGCGTTGTGGTGGCCGCGCACGTCCGCGCAGGTCCAGAAGGCCCCGGCCACGGTCGTCGCACCGGCTTCCTGCGGCGACGCGGAGGCGTACGACCGGGTCGAACTGACGATCGGTGACCGGACGCACACCGCCAAGCTCGACGGCTGCGGGCATCAGCAGGACGAGGTGGTGGAAGTGGTCGTCCCCGCGGACACCGACGGGGAGTTCACCGTGCAAGCCGCCGCCAGCACGCCCGAGGGCATGCCGTTCGACGCCCGCCTCACCACGTTGCTGCTGTGCCTGAGCGGCCTGGCCGGCGGCCTCTACGCCTACCTGCTGACCAGGCGTTCTCAGGCGACGGCCGCCGCCGGCGCCGCATAGGTGTTGCACGACGACGTCACGCCCGTCGTGAAGCCCTGCGACGCCCACTCCGACTGGTTGTCCGGGCTGCCGTGGGCGTTCTTCTCCGGCGGCTCCTCCACGGCGTACTGGAAGTCGTCCGCCGCCTCCTGCGCCAACCCGGAGCCGATCGACCCGGACGCCGCCACCAGGAACATCCCGGCGAAGCAGTTGGCCTGAAGCTCGATCCGCCGCGACATCTCCAGCCCCGCCGGCGTCTCCTCGCCCGCGTCGACGATCTTGCCGTCCGCCGCGCGCAGCATCCCCGTCAACGCCTGCACGTGGTGCCCGTACTCGTGCGCCAACGTCGCCAGGTGCGACCCGGCGCGCTCTCCGCCGCCGTTGTCGCGCAGCCGCCGCGTGGGCATGTAGATGGTCCTGTTGCGCCCGCAGTAGTACGCGACCGCTTCACTCTCCGCGGGCGCCGAGCCGCACGGTCCCTCGGCCAGGTCCGGCGACGTGTCCAGCGCGGGCGGGTCGAACGGCAGGTTCGCCTGCTCCAGCACGGGCCGCCACGCCTGGTCCAGGCACACCACGCCCGCCTTGTAGTACGCCGACAGCTGCGCGTCCGACACCCCGAACCCCGGCAACGCGCACGCCACCGCGGGCAGCCGCACCGACTCGGTGAGCAGCGGGTGGTCGGCCAGCCGGTGCACGGCGCGCGGCCGCGGGGGCTCCGTCTCGGTGGACTGCGCGACCGTCGCGCCCGGCGCGGCCACCGCCCGGCCGTGGATCCGGCGGGACGTCTCCAGCTGCGTGATGCCGCCGAGGCCCAGCACGCACAACACGATCAACGAGAACACGCCGATGAGGACGATCGGGTTGTTCTTGGGCTCCTCGGGCGTGTGCACGGTCCTCCAGTCGGGTCAGCTGACGTCCGCCGCGCTCGCCACCCAAGTGTTGCACGCGCTGGTCTCGTTGTTTTTGAACCCGTGGTTGACCCAGGCGGCGTTCTTCTCGGGCGCGCCGTGGTCCCGGTTGGGGTAGATCGGGTAGTCGCCCCGGTTCCCGGCGTCCGTCAGGGCCACCGAGATGACGTCGCCGGGCACCGCGCCGTGCGACAGGGGCGCGAGCGTCATCCCGCCGAAGCAGGTGGCCTGCAGCTCCTTGCGGCGGTTCAGGTCGAGCCCTTCGGGGGTGTCCCAGCCGCCCTTCTCGTACTGCGCCTGGCTGGACGCCCGCAGGATGCCGGACAGCCACTGGATGTGGTGGCCGTACTCGTGCGCGAGCTGCCCCAGGTACTTGCCGGGGTGGTTGGGGTTCGCCGAACCCTGTTCGTTCGCGTAGTGGTTCGGCGTCCAGTAGATGGTGCCGTCGCAGTACATGGCCGTGCGGTCGGGGCCCATGGAGCCGCACGTGTTGGTGATCTGGGACGTCACCATGACCAGCTCCACCGGCTGGTAGGGCAGGTTCGCGCGCTCGAACGACGGCTTCCACATCGACTCGATGCACGGCAGCGAGGCCCGGAGGAACCGGTCCTGGCCCGCGGGCGAGTAGTCCATCGCCGGCAGGGCGCAGCCGTCGATGTTGAACGCGCCGAGGCCGGCGGCGTGGATCGGGTTGTCGCCCAGCGCGATGACGGCCTTCGGGCCGGCCTTCGGCGTGCTGGTCGACGCGGACCGCCTGCTGCTGGTCTCCGTCTCGGACGTCGTCGTGGTGGTCGTGGTGGTGGTGGGTTCGGGCGTGTAGGTGTAGCTGTCGTACCCGGCGTTGGCCGAGTCGCTCGTGCTCTTGGAGCCGCGGTTCGCGGCCACGATGCCGATCGCCGCCACGCTCAGCACGAGGAAGCCGACGACCAGCACGGCCACCAGCGGGCCCTTGCTCTTCTGCCGGGGCAGCGGCGGGTACGGCATGGGCGCCGGGCCCCAGCCCTGGGGCGGTCCGGGCGGCGGACCCCAGGCGGCGGGCGGCGGCTGGGGCGGGGCCATCGGCGGCAGTTGCGGCGGGCCCGCCGGGTACTGCTGCGGGGACATCGGGTGCTGCTGAGGCGCGGCCATCGGCGGCGGCATCACGGGCGGTTGACCGGGCCAGGACGGCGGCGGGCCGGGCGGGGGCTGCTGGGCGGGCCACTGCTGGGGCTGCTGGGGCTGTTGGTGGTGCAGCGGCGCGGGCATCGGCGGCGGCCCAACCGGTCGTGGCGGCGGCCAGCCACCCGGCGGCGGTGGTTGCGTCATCGCTGGTCGTCCCCCATATCGCGGATGCCCGAATCAGCACAAGAGCTTAGGGGAACTCCGCTATTCTCCGCGGCCGTGTCGAAAAACTGGGGAGCGGCGGCCCTCTGCGCGGTCGCGCTGTGCACGGGCGCCGGCTCGGCCGCGGCGCAGCCGAGCGACACGGCCGGGCTGCCCGGGACGGTCGGCGCGGACGTGCGGCTCAAGCTGGAGCGCGACGGCAGGCTGACCGTGACCGAGGTGGTCACCGTCCCCGACGGCCGGACCGCCACGAGGGTCGTCCCGCTGCGCGTGCCGGTCTCCGCCGATCGCGACCGGGTGTTCCAGGTCGACGACGTGGCGGTGGAGGGCGGGGGCACGGCTACAGCATCGGACGACGAGCTGACGATCGCACTCCGGGCGGGCACGTCCACGGTCAAGTACTCCGTGGTCGGGGCCGTCGCCAAGATCGGTGACACGCTGGAGCTGCGCTGGCAGCCCGCGAGCGGCTGGGACGTCCCGCTCGACTCGGTGAAGGCCTCCGTGATCACGCCGGACGCGCCGCGGTCGGTGAACTGCCTGGCCGGCGAGCCGGGCACGTCGAAGCCGTGCACCAGCGCGGACCTGGGCGACGGGCGCGGCGTGCGGGTGACCGAGATCGGCCTGGCGGCCGGCGAGCGGGTCGACGTGACGGTCGGCTTGCAGGAGGGCGCGGCCCCCGCCAACGCGCGGGTGGAGGAGTCGTCGGGGCTCGCGGCGGCGTTCGCGTTGACCCCCCTCACCGGCATCGGGCTCGGTGGGCTGGTGGTGCTGCTGCTGTGCGGCGGGTTGTCGTTGTGGTACCTCCGCGGCCGTGACGCGCGGGCGTTGGCCGGCGAGGTCGGGCCGGTGAACGTGCTGGTCGCCGACGGCGCCGGGCGGGTGGCGTTCGCCTCGCCGGACGGCGTGCTGCCCGGCCAGGTGGGCACGGTGGTGGACGAGCACGTGGACGTGGTCGACGTGACCGCGACGATCGTGGACCTCGCGGTGCGCAACTACTTGTGGATCGAAGAGGTCGACGGGCACGACTGGCGGTTCGTGCGGCGCAACCCGGCCGACCCGGCGCTGTCCGGGTACGAACGCGCGGTGTACGAGACCTTGCTGCCCGACGGGGTGGACGCGGTGTCGCTGGCGGAGCTGCGGGGCAGGCGGATCGACCTGTCGCGGGTGCGGGACGCGCTGTACGCGGACGTGGTGGCGAAGAACTGGTTCACGCGCCGGCCGGACGCCGAGCGCAACCTGTGGTGGTGGGCCGGTGTCGGGGTCGCCGCGCTGGGCGCGGCGCTGACGGTGGCGCTGGCCCTGGCGGGTGGTGCGGCGTTGTTCGGGCTGGTGGTCCTGGTGGCCGGGGTGGCGTTGGCGGTGGGCGCGCGCACGATGCCCGCCCGGACCAAGCGCGGCAGCGTCTTGTTGGAGCACGTGCGCGGGTTGCGCGGTTATCTGCACACGGCGACGCCGCAGGACATCCCGGAGTCCGATCTGGAGATGGTGTTCTCGCGGTCGCTGCCGTACGCGGTGGTGCTGGGGGAGACGGAGCGGTGGCTGGCCGCGTTCGCCGGCGCCCGGCCGGGGCTGTACTGGTTCGGCGAGGCGGAGCAGGGCGGCGACCTGCGGCGGTTCGCGCAGCGGTTCCCGTCGTTCCTGGGCGCGGTGGACGGTGTGCTGGCGCAGGCGGGTCACCTGCGGTCGCTGCGGGGCTGACCCGCCGTTCACCCGAAAGTGATCTTGCACATCTCGAACACGAGTTCGACACTGGAGTCACCCCCGAAACACGACCCCGCGGGCGGCGGGCGAGGGTTCGGCGGGGTGAAGCCGCTGCCGACCCGGTGCCCACGCGCGCCGGCTCCACCGGGTGGGGCGGCCTGCTGAGACAGGCGGTGGTCCGGACCGGTGCGGGCGCGTGCCCGGCTCCGGATCGGCCGTCGAGTCGCTGGTCGACCGGTCCGAACCCGGTCGGTTCGCGCTGGGCGTAGCGCGACGCTTCGGTGGGTGGGCGACCATCGAGCCCGGCAGTGGTGTGAACCCGTAGGCTGCGTCCATGGCGCTACCCGAACTGCACAGGTTCACGCTTCCCAACGGTCTGCGGGTGGTGCTCGCACCCGACCGCAGCGCCCCGGTCGTCGGGGTGAGCGTGCACTACGACGTGGGCTTCCGCTCCGAGCCCGAGGGGCGGACGGGGTTCGCTCACCTCTTCGAGCACCTCATGTTCCAGGGCAGCGAGAGCCTGGAGAAGCTGGCCCACTTCCGGCACGTGCAGTCCTCGGGCGGCACGTTCAACGGGTCCACCCACCCCGATTACACCGACTACTACGAAGTGCTGCCGTCGGCGGCACTGGAGCGGGCTCTGTTCCTCGAGGCGGACCGCATGCGGGCGCCGAAGATCACCGAGGAGAACCTGCGCAACCAGATCGACGTCGTGAAGGAGGAGATCAGGCTCAACGTGCTCAACCGACCGTACGGGGGGTTCCCGTGGATCCTCCTGCCGCCGGTCCTGTTCCAGACCTTCCCCAACGCGCACAACGGCTACGGCGACTTCACCGACCTGGAGAACGCCACCGTGGACGACTGCGCCGCGTTCTTCGACACCTACTACGCGCCGGGCAACGCCGTGCTGACGGTGGCGGGTGACTTCGACCCCGAGGGGGCGAAGGCGCTCGTCGAGCAGCACTTCGGTGACGTGCCCGCCCGTCCGGTGCCGACCCGGCCGTCGTTCGCCGAGGCGGCGCCGAAGGGCGAGCTGCGGGCCGAGCACACCGACAAGCACGCGCCGATGCCCGCCCTCGCCGTGGGTTACCGCATCCCGGACCCGGTGAACGAGGTCGAGGGCTACCTCGCGTACCTGGTCCTGGCCGGTGTGCTCACCGACGGCGACGGGTCGCGGTTGCAGCAGCGGCTGGTGCACCGCGACGCGATCGTGGTCGACGTCGGCGCCGGCTGCGGCCTGTTCGGGCCGCTGGAGGCGCGCGACCCGGACACGTTCAGCATCACCGCGATCCACCCGGCGGAGGTCACCTCCGAGCAGGTGCTCGCGGCGGTGGACGAGGAGCTGCTGCGGTTGGCCGAGGAAGGGCCGACGGAGCAGGAGCTGGCGAAGGTCACCGCCCGCTGGGTGTCGACCATGCACCGCGAGCACGACCGGCTCACCAGCCGGACCCTGGGGCTGGGGTCGGCCGAGCTGCTGTTCGGGCGCGCGGAGCTGCTGTACGAGCTGCCGGACAAGCTGGCCGGCATCACCACCGACGAGGTCGCCGCGGCGGCCAAGGCGTTGCGGTCCGACTCGCGCGCCGTCCTGATCCTCAAGCCCGCCAGTGGAGGTAACGAGTGAGCGCCCCGACCAAGCACCGCAGCGCCGACGAGATCGGCCGTACGGAGCTAGGGCCTCGCCCGTTCCCGGAGCTGGGCGAGCAGCGGGCGGCGGCGGACCTGGACGCGATCGACACGACGCTGGCCAACGGCCTGCGGGTGCTGGCCGTGCGCCGGGACTCGGTGCCGCTGGTGGAGGTGCGGCTGCGGATCCCGTTCGGCGACCCGGCGACGAGCAGCGTCGGCTCGACGCACGCGGCCCGCGCCGAGGTGCTGGCGAACACGGTCCTCACCGGCACCGCCACCCGCAGCCGGGTGGACGTGGACACCGAGCTGGCCCTGGTCGGCGGCGAGCTGGACGCGGTGGTCGACCCGGAGCGGCTGTCGTTCTCCGGCAACGCGCTGGTGTCCGGTTTCGAGACCGTGCTGGACGTGCTGCGGGACGTGCTGACCGGCGCGACCTACCCGGCCGACGAGGTCGAGCGGGAACGCGCGCGGCTGGTGGAGCGGATCCGGTTGGCGCGGTCGCAGCCGAACGTGATCGCGCGGGAGGCGTTGCAGCGCCACCTGTACGGCGACCACCCGTTCGCCAAGGAGATGCCCGAGGCCGAAGAGGTCGAGGCGGTGACGCGGGACGACGTGCTGGCGCTGCACTCGTCGGCCGTGCTGCCGCGCGGCTCGGCGATCGTCGTGGTGGGCGACGTGGCGCCGGACGCGGCGGTGCGCGCGGTCGAAGCCGCGTTGGGCGGCTGGACCGGCGAGGGCACCGCGGTGGCGTTGTCGCCGCTGTCGCCCGTGCGGGGCGGCGACGTGCTGTTCGTGCACCGCCCCGGCGCCGTGCAGTCCCAGATCCGGCTCGCCGGGCGCGGGCTGGAGCGCACCGACGAGCGGTACCCGGCGTTGCAGCTGGCGAACCTGGTGTTCGGCGGGTTCTTCTCGTCCCGGCTGGTGGAGAACATCCGCGAGGACAAGGGTTACACCTACAGCGCGCGGTCGCACCCGGAGTTCACGCCGGGCGGCGCGACGCTCCTGGTGGACGCCGACACGGCCAGCGAGGTGACCGTCGCGGCGCTGCTGGAGACCAGGTACGAGCTGGGCAGGCTGGGCCTGGTGCCGCCGACGGAGTCCGAGGTGGACACCGCGCGCCGGTACGCGATCGGGTCGCTGCTGACGGCCACGTCGTCGCAGGGCGGGCTGGCGTCGTTCCTGGTGAACCTCGCCGGGCTCGGGCTGGACGTCGGGTGGTTCACCGGGCACCCGGCCCGGCTGGCGGCGGTCACCGTCGAGCAGGTCGCCGAGGTGGCGTTGGAGTTCTTCGCGCCGACGTCGTTCACCGGCGTGCTGGTGGGCGACGCGGAACTGCTGACCCCGCAGCTGCGGGCGCTGGGCGGCGTGACCCTGCCGTGAGCTTCGAGCTGGTGGAACTGCCCGCCCTGTCGCGGTCCACGGTGGACCGGCAGGAACCGTTGCGCGGCGACGCGGAGCGGATCGGGCAGCTGTGGCCGAAGGCGCGCGTCCTCACCGTGGACGCGCGTGGCCGCACGATGGTGGCCGACCGGGCATCGCGCCTGGTCGACCGCCCCGCCACCGAGTTCGGCGACGCCCCGCCGGACACGGCGGTGCTGCTCGGCGAGCAGGACGGCGTGGCGTACTGGGCGGTTCCGCTGACCGAGGACGAGACGGACGTCGGCGCGCCCGCCGGCCGGGCGTGGACCGGGCCGGAGCTGACGGACGAGCCGCAGTGGCTCGACCTGAGGGCGTGCGGCGCGTTGCTCGACGACACCGGCGCGGGCCTGTTCACGTCGGCGGTGGCGTTGTTCCACTGGCACCGGTCGGCGAAGTTCTGCGCGGTGTGCGGCGGGTCGACCGCGTCGATCAAGTCCGGGTGGGCCCGGGTGTGCGAGCGGTGCGGGCACGAGGAGTACCCGCGCACCGACGCGGCCGTGATCTGCCTGGTCCACGACGGCGCCGACCAGGTGCTGCTCGCCCGCGGCGAGGGGTGGCCCGAGGGGCGGTACTCGGTGCTGGCCGGGTTCGTCGAGGCGGGCGAGTCGCTGGAGGCGTGCGTGGCGCGGGAGATCGCGGAGGAGGTCGGCATCGTGGTCGGCGGCATCCGCTACCTCGGCAGCCAGCCGTGGCCGTTCCCGCGGTCGTTGATGGTGGGGTTCGAGGCGGTGGCCGACCCGGCCGAGCCCCTGCGGCTCGCGGACGGCGAGATCGCGCAGGCCCGGTGGGTGAGCCGGGCGGACGTGCGGCAGGCGCTCGCCGAGCCGGGCAGCGTGCCGGACCTGCTGCTCGCGCCGGGCGCCTCCATCGCCTACCGGATGATCCAGTCGTGGGCGGCGGTCGGCTGACCCGGCGCGTCACCGCCGGTCAGGGCGTTTTCAGCAGGTCCGGCCAGGGCAGCGGGCGGACGAAGTCGGCGTACCGCGTCCAGGTGATCTCGGGCAGGGCCGCGTGCAGCCGGGGCAGGTCGATGTCGGTGCCCACCTCGGTGAAGTAGCCGAACATGGCGGCCAGGTCCGCCGAGTACCGCGCCACCACGTCCAACGGCGGGCGGTGGTGGCGGATCGGGCGGCCGATGGCCGCGGTCAACGCCTCGGCCATGGCCGCCGGGGTCAGGGCCTCGCCGGCCAGGTCCAGCCGCCTGCCCGCGAACCGGTCGGGCTGCTCCAGGGCGAGCACGGCGACCGCCGCGATGTCCCGCACCGCGACCAGGTGCAGCGGGCGGTCCGCCGGCATGGGCAGGTGGAACGCGCCCTCGCGCAGACCCCGCATCGTCCACTCGCCGAACTTGTCGTCGATGAACGCGGCCGGCCCGAGGATCGTCCACCGGGGCCCGGCGTCGACCAGGTGCCGCTCGATGCGCTGCTTGCTGTCGAAGTGCGGGATGCCGGTGTCGCGGTCGGCGTTGGACGCGGACGTGAACACGACGTGCTCCACGTCCCGCGCCGCGTCGACCAGCGTGATGCCGTGGCGGACCTCGGTGTCGGTGTCGCTGCCGAACGGCGTGGTCACGGCGAAGACGGCGCGGGCGCCGTCCAGGGCCGCGCGCAGGGACGCGGGGTCGTCGAAGTCGCCGTGCGCGATGTCCGCGCCGAGCCGTCGGAGTTCCCGCGCCGCAACGCTGTGCGGGTCGCGGGTGAGGGCGCGGACCCGGTGGCCGCGAGCCAGGAGGGCGCGGGTCACGGCTCCGCCTTGGGCGCCGGTCGCACCGGTGACCAGAATAGGTTCCATGAGCAAAGGTTGACTCTGAAAATGTTCTGACGTCAAGTGAGTTTGGTAGAGTGCCGTCATGAGCCGACAAGAGCCGGGTGACGCGCTGCTGGCGTGGCTGTACGTCCAGCAGGGCGTGGACGCGGTGCGCGTCGCGGTGGAACGGCGCATCGAAGCCGTGGCCGGGTGCTCGCTGCTGGAACACGAGGCGCTGTACCGCATCCACATGAACGACCGCCTGCTGATGTCCGAGCTGTCCGACCTGCTCGCGGTCAGCCCGAGCGGCGTCACGCGCCTGGTCGAGCGGTTGGTGCGCCGGGGCTGGGTCGCGCGCGAGCAGCCGCCCGACAACCGCCGGGTCGTCCACGCCGTGCTGACCGACGCCGGGCGGCAGGTCCTCGCGGCCACGAGCGCCCCCGCCTACCGGGAATCGGTCGCCGAGGAGTTCGCCGCCGCGCTGAGTGATCGCGACCTCGCGGATCTGAAGCGCGTCGGGCGGAAACTGCTGGAGGCGCACGGCAAATGGGACGCCAAGCGGTTCGCAACCGACTAACGTCGGGAGTTCTACGCGCCCGTGTGGCGACCGTGGTCCTACTCGCCCGATGGGGGTCGCCGTGCACCGCAAGCTGACCGTGCGCGACCTGCGCGCCGGCAACCGGGCGCGGGTGCTGCGCGCCCTGTACTTCGACCACCCGCGCAGCCGGCAGGAGCTCGCGGGCGCCACCGGGCTCAGCCAGGCGTCGGTCAGCACCGTCGTCGCCGAGCTCATCGCGGACGGCATCGTCGTCGAGGCCGGGCAGGTCGACTCGGACGGCGGCCGGCCCCGCGTGCTGCTGCGGGTCGACCCGGCACACGCGGCGGTGGTGGGGGTGGACGTCGGCGAGACGCACGTGCTGGTCGAGGTGTTCGACCTCACGCTGCGACGGCTGGCGGAGGCGACGTTCCCGATGGAGCCCGAGGTCCACTCGGTCGACGACGTGGCGCGACGGGTCCTCGAAGGGCTCGACCGGTGCCTCGCCGCCAGCGCGGTCGGCGACGTGCTCGGCGTCGGCATCGGCGTGCCGGGGCAGGTCGAGGACGGGCTGGTGTACGCGCAGACCGTCGGCTGGCGCGGCGTCGCGCTGGAACAGCTGCTGCGGACCGGCACCGACCTGCCGCTGTTCCTGGACAACGGCGCGAACACGTTGGGGCAGGCCGAGGTCTGGTTCGGCGCGGGCCGCGGCACGGGTGACGCGGTGGTCGCGCTGATCGGGTCCGGCGTCGGCGCGAGCGTCATCGCCGGCGGCGTGCTGTACCGCGGCTCGTCGGGCGGCGCGGGGGAGTGGGGCCACACGACGGTCGCCCTGGACGGTCGCCCGTGCCGGTGCGGCGCGCACGGGTGCCTGGAGGCGTACATCGGCGCGTCGGCCGTGGTCGAGCGGTACCGCGCGGTGAAGGCGGACGTGCCCGCCGAGCAGGAGGCGGCGTTGGCGGCGCTGGTCGCGGACGGCTCGCGGGCGGCCCGGGACGTCCTCGCCGAGACCGCCCGGTACGCGGGCCTCGGCATCGCGAACCTGATCAACCTGTTCAACCCGTCGCAGGTGATCGTCGGCGGCTGGGCCGGGCTCCTGCTCGGCGCGCGGATCCTCGACGACGTGCGCGCCCAGGCCTCCCGCCACGCCCTGCGCCGACCGTTCGAGCAGGCGTCGATCACCCTGTGCGAACTGGGCCCCGAGTCGGTCGCGCTCGGCGCGGCGACCCTGCCGGTGGCCCAGTTCCTGGCCGCGGGAGGTGTGCGCCGCCGCACGGCCAGTCACGTCGTCTGACCGGGCTCAGGCGGTGTGCCGGTACGCCGGGTAGGTGAGGTAGCCCGCGTCACCGCCCTGGTAGTACGTCGCCGTGTCGGCGGACGCGAGCGGCAGGCCGGCGCGGAGCCGTTCGACCAGGTCCGGGTTCGCCACGAACGCGCGGCCGAAGCTGATCAGCTCCGCGCCCAGGCCGAGCCAGCGGTCGGCGGCGGCCCGGTCGGTCCGCCTCGGGCCCATCGGCACCACCGGGTTCACCACCAGGGCGCCCGGCCACGCGCGGCGCAGCCCGATCAGCACCTCCTCGTCGGCGGTCGCCTCCAGGTGCACGTAGGCGAGGCCGAAGCGGGCGAGCTCGGCGAGCAGGGCCGCGTACAGCCGCGGCACCTCGGTCTCCTCGACGCCCCAGAAGGTGCCGCCGGGGGAGAGCCTGATCGCGGTGCGGTCCGCGCCGACGGCGTCCACCGTGGCGGCGACCGCCTCGACGGCGAAGCGGATGCGGTGGGCGATCGGGCCACCGTAGGCGTCGGTGCGCAGGTTGGCGTTGGACGACAGGAACTGCGAGATCAGGTAGCCGTTCGCGCCGTGCAGCTCGACGCCGTCGAACCCGGCGTCGACGGCGCGCCGGGCGGCCTCGGCGTACGAGCGGGCGTGGTCGGCCACCTCGGCGGTGGCCAGGGCTCGCGGGACCGGCGCGGGCCGCGGTCCGTTCGGGGTGAACACCTCGCCCGCGGCGGCGACCGCGGACGGTCCGACCGGCTGGACACCGGTGGTGTCGGGGTGCGAGACCCGGCCGCCGTGCATGAGCTGGGCGAAGATGCGCCCGCCGTTGACGTGCACGGCGTCGGTGACGGGCCGCCACGACGCCACCTGCTCGTCGGTGTGCAGGCCCGGGGTGCCCGGGTTGGACTGCCCGACCAGGCTGGGTTGCACGCCCTCGGAGACGATCAACCCGGCCGTGGCGCGTTGGGCGTAGTAAGCCGCCATCGACGGGGTCGCGAGACCGCCGGCCGCGGCGCGGGCCCGGGTCATCGGCGCCATCACGACCCGGTTGGGCAGGTCCAGACCGCCGAGGCGGTAGCGGTCGAACAGCGTGGTCATGCCGGAACTCCTTCGTACTGGTCGAGGCCCGCGACGGGCCCGACCGGTACGCTAAAACCTGACATCAATGTGAGAGGCAAGCCGTGCGACCGGCGTCACAACGAGGAGGGCGCATGAGGATCGGCGACCTCGCGGCGCGGGCCGGTGTCAGCGTCCGCTCGCTGCGGTACTACGAGGAGCAGGGGCTGCTCAGCAGCACCCGCAGCGCCGGCGGGCAGCGGCACTACACGGAGGACGACGTCGAGCGGGTCGCCTTCGTCCAGCGCCTGTACGCGGCCGGGCTGTCCAGCCGCACCATCACCGAGCTGCTGCCGTGCATCGACTCGCCGAGCGACGAGAACTCGGACGCCGCGATGGAGCGCATGGCCAAGGAACGCGACCGGCTCTCCGACCACATCCAGGAGCTGCTGCGCACCCGTGACGCGCTCGACCTGCTGATGGTCGCCGCCCGGGCCCACCGCGACGCGAGCCGGGTCTCCGCCTGACCGGCCGCTCCGCCCCCCGGCACCCCGGTCAGGGGTCGACCCGGTCCAGCGCCGCGCCGTCCCACGTGGTCTGCGTGCACGCCACACCACGCCCGTTCTTGGGCCGCAGCACGTCGTAGATGTGCATGCGCGGGATCTTGTCGGACACGCCCCAGCCGCTCGGCCAGGTGATCACCCAGTCCATGTCGAGGTCCACCAGCAGGCCGAGCATGCGCGCGATCGTCGGGTCGTCCAGCCGCTCGAACGCCTCGTCCAGCAGCACCAGCCGCAACGGCGAGAACTCGCCGCTCACCGCGTCGTAGAACGACGCCGCCGCCGCGAACAGCGTCACGTACGAGATGAGCCGCGTCTCGCCGGAGGACAGCTGCCGCAGCCGGCGTTCCCGCGGGTTGCCGTCCGGGCCGGTGTCGGCGACCGTGACGGTGAACTGGTGCCACGTCCGGTAGTCCAGGGCGCGGGACAGGATCTCGGCGTAGTTGCCGGTGTGCGCGTCGCGTTCGGCTTCGATGCGCTCGGTGAACACGCGGCGCAGCGTGGCGTCCTGCTCGGGGTCGCGGTCCGCGTACGGGAGGCGGACCAGCGCCAACGCGTCACGCGTGTCCTCCTCCAGCGCCGACGACGGCTTCCACGACAGCTTCACGTGCACGCCCTGGCTGGAGCGGGCCTTGCCGAGCACCTCGTTCATCCGCTTGCACAGGTCCTCGGCGACGGCGATCTGCCCGCGCAGCCACTCGGCCAGGTCGCGGATCAGGTAGTCGGCGAAGATGTTCTGGTACTGCTCGTCGAGGAAACCGCGCTGCTCGGCCAGCTTCGCGGTCACCTGGCGGGCGGCGACGGCCACCGGGCGGGCGCCCTCCTCGCCGGTGACGGTGACGGTGAGCAGGCCGACGTGCTGCTCGGCGGCGATGTCGTGGCTGCCGGCCAGCGCCGTCTGCAACGCCTGGAGCTTGGTGATCACCGTGGCCTCGCCCGCGCCGCGCCGGTCGGTCGCCGCCAGGGCGGTGCGGACCGACGTGACGTCTTCCGGCGTGTCCGGCAGGGCGGCGACGAGGATGCCGGGCGCCTGCACGGTGGCCTTGAAGTGCTCGGTCGCGCGGGTCAGGGCGTCGCGGGCGGTGGTGAGCTGCTCGGCCGACGTCTCCAGCTGGGCGTTCAGCTTCGCGGCCTGCTCGCGGGCCGAGGTGACCTGTTCGCGCACACCCTTGAGCTCGTCGCGCATCCCGCGCCGTGAACGCTCCAAAGTGGACAGTTGGTCCGCGATCTCCTTGGCCTCGCCGCCGATCGCGTCGGTCAGCTCGGCCAACGTCGACGCCTGCGACGCGTAGTCGACGCACCGCGCCTCCGCGTCCGCCTCCGCCGCGCCCCGATCCGCCACGGCCGCGTGGTAGCGGTGCGCCGCGTCGGTCAGGTCGGCGACCGTGCCGCCGCACTGGCGGCGCAGCACGTCGCCCAACCGGTCGGCGGTGCGCTGCGCCTCGGCCGCCGCCTGCTGGGCCTGGTGCAGGCCGTCGGTGGTGGCGGGCAGGCCCGCGTCGCCGGCCTGGCGCACGACCTCGGCGGCGGCGGCTTCGCCTCGCGCCTGGGCGGTGGCGAGCTCGTCGCGCAGCTCCTCGGCGCGGCGGGCGGCGCGGTCGGCGGATTCCTGCGCGGCCTGGAGGCGGCCGTGGCGGGCGACCAGTTCGCGGTCCGCGGGGAAGCGGTCGAGGTGGGCCTCCCACTGCTCGACCAGGCCGCGCGCGGCGGCCAGGTCGGCTTCCGCCGCGCCGAGGTCGGCGCGCAGGGCGGCCAGCTCGTCCTCCAGCTCCGCGATCCGGCGCCGGCGGGCGGCTTCGCGGGCTCCGGCGCCGATGAACTCCGCCGCGTCCTTGTGCCACGCGCCGGTGAGCACGCCCGCCTGCCAGCGGCCGTCGGGCGACACCGCGAACGCGGCGGCCGGGGTGGCGGTCGGGTCCGGGGTGGCGGCCTCCGGGGTGGCGGCCGGGGTCGGGGGTCGCAGGGACACCGAGGCGAGCAGGTCCGCCACGACCGCGGCCGGGACCGGTGAGGCCGGCTCGACGGCCGGGATCAGCACCGTCGCCAGGGACGGGCCGGCGACCGGGGTGCCGGGTGCGGCCACCACGCCCGGTGCGCCGGCCGTGGGGTCCGCAGATCCGGCAGGGGCAGGGGCGGCGGCGGGATCGGGGGTCGGCTGGGGGCGGTCGGGGCGGTCGGGGGTGGTTTCGGCGGGTCCGCTGGTTTTCAACCGAGTGGCGGTAACGGTGTTTCCGTACATTGCCGGGATGGATTCACCCGAAGGTGTGACCCAGGCGTCCAGGAGGCCCGAGGCCTCCAGGGCGGCTTCCAGGCCGGCTTTGGCCTGGTCGTCGACGGTGGGGTGGAAGTCGACCAGGCGGTAGAACGGGGCGCCGGTGGCGGGGTCGCGGTCGGTCGCCGCGAAGCGGTTGCGGTCCGGGACCCGGGCCGTGCCGGAGCGGAGGGCGGACAGTTCGGCGTCACGGGTGTTGATGGACGTGGCCAGGTCGGTCCGCCGCTGCGCCACCGCGTGCCCGGCGTCCCGGGCCGCCGTCACCAGGGGGCCCACCCAGTCGCGGGCGGCGGTGGTGAGGGAGCGGGCGGTGGTCGGGTCGACGGTGGCGGGCAGCGGCAGGGGGGAGTCGGGGCTCGTGGCGGCCAGGGGGCCGGAGGTGCGCCACGCCTCGACGTCGGCCAGCCAGCCCTGGGCGACCTCGGCCAGTTCCTGCGCCTCCTGGTTGCGCAACGCCGCCGCCTCGGTCGCGGCGTGCTGAGCGTCCCGCGCGGTCTGCCGGAGGGCGTCGACCTGGCGTTGCGCCGTGTCCAGCTCGGCGGCCCGCGCGGCCAGCGCGAGCGCCAAGGCCCCCCGCTGCCGCGCCGAGGACGCGATGGACGACGTGCGCGACGCGAGGTCGTCCAACGCCAACTCGTCCACAGCGGGTGGCACTCGGCGTTCGATCGGCAGCGGCTCGGCCTCCGGGTCCGGCTTGGCCCGCACGGACTCCGTCCGCACCTCGGCGTCCAGAGTGGACACGCCGGGGACGTCCGGCACCGCGGCGGGCGACAGGCCGGCCACGCGCAGGTGGTGGCGCAGCGGCTCGACCAGCTCCCGCGCCGAGCCCAGGTCCTCGGCCAACCGCCGCAGCAGCCGCAGCACGCCGTCGACCGCGCCGTCCTCCTGCAACCGCTGCTTGTTCGCCATGTCCAACGCCGCCACCGCCGACGAGCGCTTCTCCGCCACGAGCTTCTCGCGCGTCTGCAGGTCCTGCAGGTCGCGGAACGCCGGCAGCTCCTTCAACGCGCCGATGGTCTCCTCGGCCTGCTGCTCACCGGCCTCCAACGCCGCCAACGAGTGCTCCGCCGCCGCGCGCGCCGCGAGCGTCTCCGCCAGCGACGCCGACAACCGGGCCGACGCGCGTTCCAGCTTCCGCACCCCGTCCTCGGCCCCGCCGAGCTTCTCCGCCGCCGCGCGCAGCCCGCCGAACGCGTAGTCCGAGTACGTCTTCAGGAACGTGCCCAGCGCCGCGTCGGCCGACGACAGCCGCGTGATGTTCTCCCGGATCGACTCCAGGTCGTCGAACGACGTGGCCAGCTGCTCGACCATCGCCTGGTCCAGCGGCGGCAGCGCGTCGGACAGGATCTGCTCCAGCTGCCCTTCCAGCACCTTCAGCCCGACGTCGGGGTTGCGCAGCGTCCGCTGCAGGTGCAGCAGGTCGCCGTACCGGGGCGCGGGCACGCCGTACACGGTCTCGGCCACGCGCGCCCGGAACGCCGCCTCCTCCAGCACGCAGTCCGCGCCGATCAGGTCCCGCAGCTGCGCCGGGCCCAGCGGGGTGCGGTCCGCGCCGACCAGCGTCAACCCGTGACCCACGCGCGAGGAGGTGATGAACCGCCACGAGTCGGTGATCGCCTGCGACGTCTTGGACGCCTTCACGCCCAACCCGCACGTCAGGTACTCGTCGTCGCCGCGCGTCAGCTCGACCCACGCGTACCCGATCCGGTTCGGCCCGCCGTCGTAGTCGTCCAGCATGAGCCGCCGCAGCGACACCGTGTCGAAACCCTTGGAGCCGACCTGCCGCAGGTCGCCGTCCAGGCACAGCGGCAGCAGCAGCTCCAGCGTGCGCGACTTGCCGGACCCGTTGGTGCCCTGGAAGATCGCGCGCCCACCCGAGAAGTCGAACGTCTGCTCGGTGTACTGCCAGATGTTGACGATGCCGCCCCTGTGCAGCCGCCACCTGTTCACGCGGTCTCCTCATCGAACAACGACCAGCTGGGCACGTCCGGCACGACGACCGGCTCCACGTCACGTTCGGGATCGCCGTCGGGCGAGGGCAGCCACCGGTGCGCGGCGGCGTTGAGCAGCCACCCGTCGGCCGAGGCGACCGCCAACCCCATGCGGCGCAGCAGTTCCAGGACCTCGTCGACCAGCCGGTCCAGGTCTTCGGTGAACTGCTTGGACCACGCGGTCGGGTAGTCCTCCACCAGCCGCGCGCACACCGTCCGCAGCCGCGCCGGGACCACGACGTGCCGCCCGTCGGGGCGCGGGTCGGTGTCGAGCAGCTCCGGCAGCGCCAGCAGCGCGATCCGCGCCACCGTGGACGTGCCGGGGAAGTACAGGTCGGTCAGGTAGTCCTCGGGGTCGGCCGCCAGCACGCCCTCGACCCGGCACTCGGTGTGCAGGCCGAAGCACGTCTCCAGCAGCGCGGTCTCCTTGCGCTGGTTGCGCCGCAGCCACTCCGCCTGCTCCGGCGGCAGGTCCGCGTACAGCACGACGGGGTTCTCCACCAGCTTGCGCCGCACCGCGTGCTCGACGCCGCGCGGACCGGGCCGCGCGGCCAGCTCCACCAGCCGCGCCGGCGAGTCGGCCTCCGCCACGGGCCCGGTCAGCAACTGGCCGAGCAGGTCGGTGTCGATGGTGATCAACGCCTCGGCCTGCACGTCCACCGTGCCCTCGGTCTCGTGCAGCACGCCGAGCGACACCAGGTGCCGCAACGCCGCCGTGAGCGCCCGCCGGTCCGCCACGTCGTCCACGACGGTGAGCCCGGCCTCGACCGCCGCCGCGCGGATGTCCGCCACCAGCCGCGACAGCAACGCCTGCCGCCCGACACCGGTCAGCACCGCCATGGTCAGCGCCACGTACGCGTACCCGCGCGGCGACATGCCGAGCACGCCGCGCGAGTCGTCGGCGCCCGGCCCGGACTTGTAGAGCCGCGCGAACCGCCGTTCCACCACGAGCCGGTAGCCCAGCAGCCGGGCGAACAGGTCCTGCAACGCCGCCCGGTGCCGGTAGACCAGGGTCAGCAGCTCGCCGTCCGGCCCGTCGGCGCGCAGCAACGGCCGCCGCAGCAGGGTGCGGGCGCAGCGCACCGCGGTCGCCGCGTCGATCTCGGAGAGGTCGTCGAACATCAGTCGAGCACCAGCGTCGAGTCGTGCAGCGTCAACGTGCCCGCCGCCGAACGGATGCGCGTCGACTTCCCGAGCGCGTGCGAGACGGTCACCCGCAGCCCGCGCACCGGGTCGGTCGCCGAACCCGAGTCGGCCGCCGTGTCGCGCTGCGCCATCGCCAACGTCAGCAGCTCGCACAGCACTTCGAGCGCCTCGCCGGACAACGTGGTGGACGCCAGCCGGGGAGCCGCCGCCGACAGCTCGGCCACCGACGCGGCCCGCCGCTCGTCGGCTTCCCGCGCCTCGGCCAGCAGCGACTGCTCGGTCATCGGGTCGTCCAGGATGCGCGACGTCCGCCCGCGCGCACCACGGTCGCCGCGGCTGCGCACGCTCACCTGCACGTCCACCACCGGTCCGTCGCGCCACGGGGTGCGCTCGTTGTCGCGGTCGTGCTCGGGCGCCGGCGACACGTGCCGCGCCGGGTACAGCCCGAACGCCGCCGCGTACAGCTCGTGGGCCTGCTCGCGCGAGCCGGCGTCGAACCAGCCGGCCAGCTTCAGCAGCTCGGCCCGGCGGCTCGGCAGCAGCCCGCCGCCGGACGTGGCCCGCTTCACGCTCGCCAGCAGCGACCCGATCGCGCGCGCCGTCGCCTCCCGCAGCGCCGTCACCTGGCTCGGCCGGCCGGGCCGGTCCACGAACCAGTCGGTCAGGTCCTGCCAGTCCTCCGCCGACCGCCCGCGCGCCCGTTCCACCTTCTCGCCCAGGTCGGCCCGGCCCAGCAGGCCCAGCAGCTCGGAACGCGCGGAGGTGACGCGGGCCAGGGCGTCCGCGATGGCCGGCGTGTGCCGCAGCACGTCCTCCACGACCATCTGGATGTACTCGACGAGCAGGTTGCGGAACCCGGAGATCTCCTCCGGCGCCAGGTGGTGCCGCGTCACGACCTGGCCCAGGTAGGCGTAGAAGTCGCGCACGGTCGCGGCCAGCTCGG
The DNA here is from genome assembly GCF_016695385.1 of Saccharothrix sp. 6-C. NCBI lineage: Bacteria > Bacillati > Actinomycetota > Actinomycetes > Pseudonocardiales > Pseudonocardiaceae > Saccharothrix > Saccharothrix sp. 6-C. The sequence goes on from NZ_CP064192.1 coordinate 372,245, forward strand.
CGTGCTGCAGGAAGAGCGTGGTGACCTGCTCGGCCAGCACCTCGCGGGAGCGGGGCGCGCCGCTGATCAACGCCTCCGACAGCGACTGGCCCAGCCGGTCGAGGCCGCGTTCGACGGCGGGCAGCAGCTCCCGCGACACCTCCCGCGCGCCCTCGGGCACGCGCAGCAGCTCGTCCACGTCGCGCTGGACCCGGACGGCGAGCTTGCCGACCTGGTAGCGGACGCTGCCGTGCTGGAACTCGGCGATGCTGGAGGCCACCACCTCGCGCCGCCCCTGCACCAGGTTGCCCCACTCGACGAGCTGCCGGAGCCGGTTGATCACGTTCTCGATGCGCGACTCGCCCGCCTCGACCCGGCCCTCCCGCTCGGCGCCCGCCAGCGCGCCCGCGACCTCGCCCGCCGACAGGTCGGCCAGCAGCGTGGACGTGAACAACCGCATGATCGCCAGGTACGTGCGTTGGTGATCGCGGGCGTCCAGGTACGCGTAGAGCTTGAGGCGGCCGGCTGGTTCCACGGTGCGCCACCCTAATGCGGCGGTCCGACACGTGCGGGCTACCGTGCCCCGTGTGAGTCTGGGGCGCGCGGTGGGGTTGGTGCTGGGCGTGGCCGCCGACGCGGTGTTCGGCGACCCCGAGAGGTATCACCCGGTAGCGGGATTCGGTCGGGCGGCGGCGGCGCTGGAGCGCAAGCTGTACCGCGACCACCGGGCGGGCGGCGTGGCGCACGTGGTGGTGCTCGTCGGCGGCACGGTCCTCGCCGGGGTCGCGGCGGAGCGGCTGGGCAGGCGCAGCCAGGTCTTCGAGGTCCTGAGCACGGCCGCCGCCACGTGGATCGTGCTGGGCGGGTCGTCGCTCGCCGACGAGGGCACCGCGATGGGCCGCGAGCTGGACGGCGGCGACCTCGACGCGGCGCGCAATCGTTTGCCGAACCTGTGCGGGCGCGAGCCGAGGAAGCTCGACACGATGGGCCTGGCGAAGGCGACCGTCGAGTCCGTGGCGGAGAACACGTCCGACGCGGTCGTGGCGCCGTTGTTCTGGGGCGCGGTCGCGGGCGTGCCCGGTCTGCTCGGCTACCGCGCGGCGAACACCCTCGACGCCATGGTCGGGCACCGCAACGAGCGCTACCGCCGGTTCGGCTGGGCCGCGGCACGGCTCGACGACGTGGCGAACCTGCTGCCCTCGCGGCTGGCCGCGCTGCTCACGGCGGCGGGCGCGCCGGTCGTCGGCGGGTCGGCGGGCGAGGCGTGGCGGACGTGGCGGCGGGACGCGGCGGCGCACCCGAGCCCCAACGCGGGCCAGGTCGAGGCGGCGTTCGCGGGCGCGTTGGAGGTCCGGCTGGGCGGTCGCACGGTGTACGCGCACGGCGCGGAGGACCGGCCGGTGCTCGGGCACGGCCGCAACCCCGACGCGGGGCACGTGACGCGGGCGGTGGAGCTGTCGCGGGTGGTCGGCGCGTCGGCGGCGGCCGTGACCGCGCTCATCGCGCTGGCGCGGCCTCGTCTTCGGCGAGCTGTTCGGCGACGGACTTCCGCCTGACCTTCGGCCGGCCCGCGTCCTCGCGCAGCGCGCCGCCGGGGCGGATCTCGCGGACGGTGAAGTACAGCCAGCCGCCCAGGGCCATCGCGCCGAACGCGATCCACTGCAACGCGTAGGAGAAGAACGGCCCCGCGTCGAGCTTCGGCAGCGGCAGCGACTCCTCCACCCCCGGCTGGCCGTCGGTGAGCTGGAAGTAGCCCGGCCGCAGCTCCAGCCCGGCGGCCCGGCCGACCACGGCGGAGTTCACCGAGTACACCTGCCGGTGCTCGTCCTCCTGGAACGCGTCCCGGGTGTCCGACTCGTCCCGGCGGACCAGCGCGACCAGCGTCACGTCACCGGTCGGCACGGGCTTGAGGCCGGGGACCTTGATGCCGTTGACCGGCCGCACGTAACCCCGGTCCACCAGCACGGTCGGCCCGTCGGCCAGCCGGAACGGGGTCAGCACCTCGAACGCCGCCTCGCCCTGCACGGTCCGCAGCCGGGCCACCGCCTGCCCGTCGGGCAGGTAGCGGCCGGTCAGCGTCACGCGCCGCCACTCGACCTCGGCGTTGGGCCGGTCGAGCAGCGTGGTGACCGGCACCGGGTCCGTGCGCAGGGACGACACGACCGCGCTGTTCTGCGCGTCGCGCTCGGTGTCGCGGTCGAACTGCCAAGGCGCGAGCAGCGTGAAGCACGCGCCCGCGAACACCCAGACCGCCAGCGTCAACGCCAGCCATCCGGGCTGCAACAGGAACCTCAACCGCACGTGACCACGGTAAGCCCTAGGTCGTTGTGACCTGCACCCGGTCGAAGCGGGTGGTGAAACCCGGCCCCGTCGGCGCCGCGACCATCACGCCGACCAGCGCCTCCGCGCCCGGCGGGAAGTACGCGAGCCGCAGCAGGGTCGTGGGCTCGGCGTCGCCGACGCCGTAGCGGACGGTCACCGCGTCGCCCTCGCGCACCGCCGCGATCGTGACCCGGTCGACGTGCCCGGCCGGCACCACCGACCAGTCGGAGAAGTCCCTGGTCACGACGGTGCTGACCTGGAACTCTTCGTCCACCAGCTCGACGCCCGCCTTGATCCAGTTCCGGTCGTCGAGCCACAGCGCGACACCGGCCTGGTCGTACTGGGCGGCGTAGTCCGCGGTGAACGACGCGGCGATGGCGAAGTCGCCGGCCAGCGGCACGCCGAGGACGTGGCCGCTGCCGCGGTCGTAGCCGTAGTGGGTGGTGCGCCAGAAGTCGGTCCCCGGGTCGCTGGTGACGGTCAGCCCGCCCTGGTCGCTCCACGCGCGCGGCTCGTTGAGCCAGCGCCAGTCGTCGCGGTCGAACACCGTGATCCCCATGGGGCCATCATCGCAGTGAACGCGCCGCGGCCAAGGCCTGCCGGGCGTAACCGCGGCCGAACAGCGCGGCGTGCACGAGCAGCGGGAACAGCTGGTGCAGCGGCACCCGGTCGCGCCACCCGTCGGCGAGGGGCGCGGCCTCGTCGTAGGCGGCGAGCACGCGGTCCAGGTGGGGGCAGCCGAACAGGGCGAGCATGGCCAGGTCGCTCTCCCGGTGGCCGCCGTGCGCGGCGGGGTCGACGAGCCAGGCGCGGCCGTCGGCGGCCCAGTGCACGTTGCCGTTCCACAGGTCGCCGTGCAGGCGGGCGGGCGGCTCGTCCGGCGCCCGCACCGGCACGGCCTCGACGGTCCGGGCCTCGGCGGCGGTCAACGCGCCCGCGTCCACCGCGAGCCGGGCGTAGTAGGCGATCCGGTGCTCCGCGAACCACTCGGCCCAGTCGTCGGACGGCACGTCGGGCATCGGCGCGAGCCCGATCGACGCCTCGTTCGGCCCGCCGGGCGGTGGCGCGCCGAACGCCGGTGCGCCGGTCGCGTGCAGCGCGGCGAGCCGGCGGCCGAACTCCTCGGCGGCGGCGGGCGACGGCCGGCCCGGCGCCACCCGCTCCATCGCCAACCACGGCCCGCGGCTCCCGCGCAGCCGCGGCACCGGCGGGCCCGCGGGCTCGGCCAGCCACCGCAGGGAGGCGGCTTCGGCCGCCGCGGCGCCCGGCGAGCCGTGCCGCTTCACGACCACCACGTCGCCGTCGGCGAGGTCGACCTCCCACACGGCGTCGCCGAGTCGCCGGACCCCGGCGCCCGGCACCCCGGTCAGCTCCCGCGCCGCCCGCGCCGGTGTCACAGCCGTTCGCGCACCCAGGCCAGCAGGCCGGGCACGGCGGCCTCCACCATCTCCACCACGCGGTCGAAGCCCGCCTTGTCGCCGTAGTACGGGTCCGGCACGTCCTCGCCGTCCGCGTCCGGGTCGAACGAGCGCAGCAGCCGGACCCGCTCCGGGTCGTCCACCAGCCGCCGCAGCGCCCGCGCGTGCCCGGTGTCCAACGCCACCAGCAGGTCCGCGTCCAAGTGGTCGTCGCCGACCTGGGCGGCGCTGTGCGTGGTCGGATAACCGTTGTCGGCCAACGACTTCGCCGCGCGCGGGTCGGCCGGGTCGCCGACGTGCCACCCCCCGGTGCCCGCGCTGGTCACCTCCACGAGGTCACCCAGGCCGGCCCGGCCCAGGTGCTCGCGGAATATGATCGCGGCCACGGGGGAACGGCAGATGTTGCCGGTGCAGATGAACGAGACGGTCAGCGTCACGGCAGGGGAGTCTGCCAGGTCGAGCGCTCCGCGACCGCTCGCGTTGGGGGTCCAAGCATGTCCGGGGTCGTGGTCGGTGTCGTCGTGGTGCTCGCGGTCTCGGTGATCGCCGCGGTGGTGGCGGCGGTGCGCCGCCGGTCGTGGCCGGAGACACCCGCGTTCGCCCGGCCGCGGCCCGTGACGTCGCCCGGCGGACCGGCTCCCGACCCCAACGCCGGATTCTTCACCCACCGCCGTTTCGCGTTCCGGAAAAGGCATTTCTTCGTCGGCACGGGGTGTCCTCCGGTGCTGGTCGCCGATTTCCCGTCACTCGACGTGTTGCGTCGGGAACAGCCCGTGCGCATTGCCCGTTACGGCATTCGGGTGTGGTGGTGGTTCGAGGAGGATTTCTACCGGGAGGCGGTCGGCTTGGGGGCCGACGACGTGCGAGCATGGGTGCGTGAGCGGGAACGGAAGCAGCGGGCACGGCGGGATCGGGACCGACTGCTCTCAGCGGCCGAAGAGAGTCTGCGAAGGCGAGCTAACGGGTAACGAGCGGTCCCGGAACTCCGACGTCAAAGGCGTGGGGAATGTGTCGGGAAGGAAAGTGAATGACGCGCACATGCGGCGTGCGGCCGGTCCGCCCGGTCAATTCGGGACGGGCGTCGCGCTGGAGCACCGGGCGGCCCGGCCGGACGGGGCCGTCGAGACCGGCGCGGGCCGGCGACCGGTGGTAGTCGAGCCGTTGCTGTGCCGTGAAGCCCGGGGCGGCGCGCCGTCGGCGGTCCACTTGGCGCTGTGCCTCGCCCTGCTGTGCTTCGCGGTCGCCATCTCGATGCTCTGACGGCGGTCCGGGCCCGGTCTCAGCGGGCTCTCAGGCGTGGCGGGCGACGATCGCCTGGTGTCCACAGTGCAGTCGAACCAAGCGCAGTCGACCATGCCGACCATGCCGGCGCTCGCCCGTGCGCTGCCGAGGGTCGAAGACGAGATCCGGGCGTTGGCGACCTCGTCGTCGCTGCCGATCGTGAACACCTTCGCCGGCCGCATCACCGCGGCCGGCGGCAAGCGGCTGCGCTCCGTGCTGGTCCTGGCCGGTTCGCTGGCCGTGTCCGGCCGGATCACCGACAAGGCGGTCACCGCCGCCGCCTGCGTCGAGCTGCTGCACGCCGGCTCGCTGGTGCACGACGACCTGATGGACGACGCCGAGGAACGGCGCGGCGTGCGCACGGTCAACGCGGACTGGGGCACCGGCCCCGCCGTGCTGGTCGGCGACTTCATGCTGGCCCGCGCGAGCCAGGTCGCGCTGGACCGGATCTCGCCGTTCGCCGCGAGCAGGCTCGCCAAGGCCGTGACGGACCTCGTCGAGGGCCAGGTGCTGGAAGTCGTCGACCTCTACGACCCGCACCGCGACCCGGACGACGCGGTGCGGTCCATCGAGCTGAAGACGGGCGCGCTGTTCGAGGTGGGCTGCGTGCTGGCCGCGCACTGCGCCGACGCCGACGAGGCGACCACCGACGCCATGGCCCGCTTCGGCGCGCTGTTCGGGCTGATGTTCCAGCTCCTCGACGACCTGCTGGACCTGGCGTCCACCTCGCAGCGGCTGGGCAAGCCGGTCGGCAACGACATCCGCCAAGGCGTCTACACGGTCCCGCTGCTGCGGGCGTTGACCGACGAGCAGCGCGCGCTGCTCGCGCGACGCGGCCGTGAGCTGACCGACGCGGAGCTGTCCGGGCTGCTGGCGGAGCTGCGGCGGACCAGCCTGGTCGCCGACACCGTCGCGCACTGCACGACGCTGGCCGCGCGGGCGGTGAGCGCGCTGCCGGACCTGCCCGGGTCCGACGCGCTGGACATCCTGCGCGAGCTGCCGGGCGCCTACCTGGACTGGGCCGCCTCCCAGATCGGGTGACGACGCTGATCGCCTAGACTCGCGGCGATGACCAGCCAGGATTCCGGCCGGGCGCTGCTGCGCCACCACGGGGACGTCGACGCCGCGCCCGGGCTCGCGGACTTCGCGGTGAACGTGCGGACGCCCGCCCCGCCCGCGTGGCTGCGCGACCGGTTGGTCGCCGTGCTCGACGGCCTCGGCTCCTACCCGGCCGCCGCCGCCGACGACCGCGCCCGCGCCGCCGTCGCCGCGCGGCACGGGCGCACGCCGGACGAGGTGCTGGTCCTCAACGGCGCCGCCGAGGGCTTCGCGCTGCTGCCGACCCTGCGCCCGCGCCTGGCGGCGGTGGTGCACCCGTCGTTCACCGAGCCCGAGGTGGCGTTGCGGGACGCGGGCGTGCCGGTGCGGCGGGTGCAGCTGTGGCCGGAGGACGACTACCGGCTGCGCGCCGACCTGGTGCCCGACGAGGCCGACCTGGTGGTGCTGGGCAACCCGACCAACCCGACGTCCGTGCTGCACCCGGCGGAGGTCGTGGCGTCGCTGAGCCGGCCCGGCCGGGTGCTGGTGGTGGACGAGGCGTTCGCCGACGCGGTGCCCGGCGAGCCGGAGTCGCTGGCCGGCCGCGCCGACCTGCCGGGTCTGCTGGTGCTGCGCAGCCTGACGAAGACGTGGGGCCTGGCGGGTCTGCGCGCGGGCTACCTGCTCGGCGCGCCGGAGCTGCTGGCCCGGCTCGCGCTGCCCCGGCCGCAGTGGCCGGTGGGCAGCCTGGTGCTGGAGGCCGTCACCGCGTGCTGCGAGCCGGCGGCGGTGGCCGAGGCCGAGGCGCTGGCGCGGGAAGCCCGGGAGCACACCGCGCACGCCGTCGCGCGGCTCGGCGACCTGGTGGTCGTGCCACCGGACGCGCCGTTCGCGCTGCTGCGCGTGCCGCAGGGGCAGCGGGTGCGGGAGGCGTTGCGGGACAAGGGGATCGCGGTGCGGCGCGGCGACACGTTCCCCGGGCTGACCGCCGACCACCTGCGGGTCGCGGTCCGCGCGCCCGAGGAGTTCGACCTGCTGGTGGACGCGCTGCGAGTCGTGCTGGAGGAGCTGTGACGACGCTCGGGGACGTGCTGGCCGCCCTGGAGGCCGCCTACCCGCCCGCGACGGCCGAGCCGTGGGACGCCGTCGGCCTCGTCTGCGGCGACCGCGCCGAACCCGTGACGCGGGTGCTGTTCTGCGTCGACCCGGTCGAGTCCACTGTGGACGAGGCGGTGGCGGTGGGCGCGCAGCTCGTCGTCGCGCACCACCCGCTGATGCTGCGCGGCGTCACGGGGGTGCCGGCCGACGACCCGAAGGGCGGGCTGGTGCACCGGCTCATCCGCTCGGGCATCGCGCTCTACACCGCGCACACCAACGCCGACGTGGCCGACCCCGGCGTCTCGGACGCCCTCGCCGAGGCCATCGGCCTGCGCGTCACCGGCCCGCTGGTGCCCGCGGACGGCGCGCCCGGCACGGGCGCCGGCCGCATCGGCGAGCTCGACCGGCCCGAACCGCTGCGCGACTTCGCCCGGCGCGTCGCCGAGGCGCTGCCCGCCACGGCGTGGGGGCGTGCGCGCGGCCGGCGACCCGGACCGGCCGGTCCGGCGGGTCGCCGTGTGCGGCGGCGCGGGCGACAGCTACCTGACCGCGGCGGCACGCGCCGGCGTGGACGCCTACGTCACCGCGGACCTGCGCCACCACCCGGCGGGCGAGCACCTCGCCGCCGGCGGGCCCGCGCTGGTCGACGTGGCGCACTGGGCCAGCGAGCAGCCGTGGTGCGGGCAGGCGGCGCACGTGGTGCGCGCCGCGTTCGGCGGTACGGTCGAGGTTCTCGTCTCGACCCGCCGGACCGACCCGTGGACCCTGGGCGTGACGAGCCCGAACTCCGAGCACACCGAATGAGAGGCTCACCGTGAAAGCCGATCCCGCCGTGCAGCGCAGGCTGCTCGACCTCGCACAGGTCGACGCCGAACTGTCGCGCGTCACCCATCGGCGCCGCACGCTGCCCGAGATCGCGGAGATCGCCGAGGCGGAGAAGCAGTTCCGCGCCAAGCAGGACGCGCTGACCACGATCGAGACGACCTTGGGCGACCTGAACCGCGAGGTCAAGCGGCAGGAGACCGAGATCGACCAGGTCAGCGCCCGCGAGGAGCGCGACCGCAAGCTGCTGCAGGGCGGCGCGGTCGGCGCCAAGCAGCTCACCGACCTGGAGCACGAGCTGGCCACCCTCGGCCGCCGCCGCGGCGCGCTGGAGGACGACCTGCTGGAGCTGATGGAACGCCGCGAGGCCGTCGAGGCCGACATCCAGCACGCCCGCGTCGCGCTGGACAAGGCGCAGGAGGCGCTGTCCGACGCGGCCCGCCGCCGCGACAGCGCGCTGGCCGACCTGGAGTCGACCGAGACCAAGCGCACGGCCGACCGCGAGCGGATGACCGGCCAGTTCCCGGAGCCGCTGCTGGCGCTCTACGAGCGGGTGCGCAAGCACAAGAACATCGGCGCGGCCCTGTTGCAGTCGCGGCGCTGCGGCGCGTGCCGCATCGAACTGGACCGCAACGCGTTCGCCAAGGTCAAGGAGTCCGCGGCGGACGAGGTCATCCAGTGCGAGGAGTGCGGCGCGATCATGGTGCGGACCGGGGAATCGGGTCTGTGAGGGTCGTCGTCGAGGCCGACGGCGGCTCGCGCGGCAACCCCGGGCCCGCCGGGTGCGGGGCCGTCGTGCTGGACGAGTCGGGCGCGGTGCTGGCCGAGCGGTCCGCGGGCCTCGGCGTCGTCACCAACAACGTCGCCGAGTACCAAGGGCTCATCGCGGGGCTGCGGGCGGCGGCCGAGCTCGGCGCGTCCGAGGTGTCCGTGCGGATGGACTCCAAGCTCGTGGTCGAGCAGATGTCCGGCCGGTGGAAGGTGAAGCACCCGTCCATGCAGCCGCTGGTCGCGCAGGCGCGCGAGGTGGCGCGGGCGTTCGACCGGGTGGCCTACGAGTGGATCCCGCGCGAGCGCAACCAGCGCGCCGACCGGCTGGCCAACCAGGCGATGGACGTGCAGGCGGGCGGCGCCCCAAGGGAACGGGGCCAGAAGGAACGGACCCGGCCGGCGGAGGCCGAGCCCGCGCGGGCCCGGCCTCCGCAGCCGGACCCGGCGACGACCCAGTCGCCGGTGTCGTGGACCGGCGCGGTCGGCGAGCCGACCCGGCTGTACCTGCTGCGGCACGGGCAGACCGAGCTGTCGGTGGCGCGGCGCTACTCCGGTCGCGGCAACCCGCCGCTGACCGAAGTCGGCCGGGGCCAGGCCGAGGCCGCGGCGCGTCGGCTGGCCAAGGTCGAGGGCCTGGCCGCGATCGTGTCGTCGCCGCTGGGACGGGCCCGGGAGACGGCGCGGGCCGTGGCGTCGGCCACCGGCGCCGAGCTGTCGTGGGACGACGACCTGATCGAGACCGACTTCGGCGCGTGGGAGGGCCTGACCTTCACCGAGGCCGCCGAACGCGACCCCGACGTGCACCGGCGCTGGCTCGGCGACCCGTCCGTGCCGACGCCCGGCGGCGAGAGCTTCGACCAGGTGCACCACCGGGTGCGGCGGGCCCGCAACGCCGTCGTGTCCCGCTTCGGCGGCGCGAACGTCGTCGTGGTCAGCCACGTCACGCCGATCAAGCTGCTGCTGCGGATGGCGCTGGACGTCGGCCCGTCGCTGCTGTTCCGGCTGCACCTGGACCTCGCGTCGCTGTCGGTCGTCGAGTTCTACCCCGACGGCCTCGCCTCCGTGCGGCTGGTCAACGACACGTCGCACCTCGGCTAGCCGGCGGGGCGCAGCCGGGCGCGCTCGTCGCGCCGGAACCGGGCGTCCTCGACGGCCAGCGCGAACCGGTCCACCGCGTCGCGAATCGCCTCGGCGGCTTTCGGCGCGATGGTCCCGCCCTCGATGTCCGGGTCGAGCACGAATTCGCCGCGCAGCACCGAATCCGCGCCTTTGCCGGCCAGCAGCGGGTTCAACGCGTAGTCCATCGCGACCAGGAAACCCTGGCTGCCGCCGGTCGCCAGCGGCAGGATCACCCGGCCGCGCAACGCCTTCTTCGGCAGCAGGTCGACCAGCGCTTTCACCAGCCCGCTGTACGCCGCGCGGTAGACCGGGCTGGCCACCACGATGCCGTCCGCGCGCAGCACCGCGGCGACCGCGTCACCGATCTCCGGGTCCCGCAGATCCTCGGTGAGCAGCGGCAACGTCGGCAGCTGCCGCACGTGCAGGGTGTGCACCGCGTACCCGGCCGCGCGCAGCAGCCCTTCGACGTGCGAGACCAGCACGCCGGTGCGGGACGTCGGCGACGGGCCGCCGGAAATCATCAGAATGGAGGACATGGGTCACTGACACCTTTCAGGAAAAGGCTCGGAGTACGAGGTAAAAAGTGTCAGTGGCAACAGATCGCGGCGGCGGTGCGGCCGAAGTCGACGTGCCGGCGGCGGGTGAGTACCCCGATTCCTGCCATGGTTTCGAGTAGAGCAGCAAGCCCACATCACGACAAGGTTTCCCGGCCCTGGTTCCACTGCCTGGGAAGCCGCCGGTATCCTGGTGCGGCGGATGAGTCGGCAGGGCGGTCGCGTCGACGGGTTCTCGGATCCGTCGCCGAGGAAAGTCCGGACTCCACAGGGCAGGGTGGTTGTCAACGGCAACCAGGGGCGACCCTCGGGACAGTGCCACAGAGAACAGACCGCCCCGGCGCGAGCCGGGGTAAGGGTGAAACGGTGGTGTAAGAGACCACCAGCGCTCCCGGTGACGGGAGCGGCTAGGTAAACCCCACCCGGAGCAAGGCCAAGAGGGTGCCCCAGGGCACCTGCGCAGGCGATCGAGGGCTGCCCGCCCGATGCCTGCGGGTAGGCCGCACGAGCCTGTCGGCAACGGCAGGCCGAGATGGATGGCCGCCGAACGGGACCGCCGCGAGGCGCCCGGGAACAGAATCCGGCTTACATGCCGGCTCATCCGCCCCTTCCCGGCCGCTCGGCCGACGGCCGCCCACGGCCCGGGTCTTCCGCGCCTCCCGGTCGACCGCGTACCCCGGCGGGCCCCGCATGCCGGCCCCGTCCGCACCCGCCGTCCGTCGCCGCGGCGGTTCCCACCGCCCCGTCCGGCCGTTCGGCTCAGCCCGGCCGTTCAGCCCACCGCCCGTCCGGCCGCACCCGTCCGTTCGGGCTCATCGGCGCCCGAGGGCCTATGCGCCCGCCTATACATCCGTTGCGTGCCAAGGGTGTTACACAAGTGAGGCCGTTCGAGTGGTTGTCGGTATCAGCCCCGGCCGGCCCGCGTCCTCCTCGCAGACCACGGGCCCTGCCCCGCGGTACCCCGAGGAGGGAACTACATGTCCACCAACAGGAGGCGTGCCACCACCTGGCTCGCCCTCACCGGCCTGATGGGCGCGGCGGCGATCACGGGCTCCACGGCCGCGGTCGCGGCGGCGGCCGCGGAGATGCCGGTCTACCAGGTCCGCTCCGTGGGCCTCACCCAGGACCAGGCCACGGTGTTGCAGCGCGCGTTCGGCCTCAAGGCCGTCCAGCGCGCCGAGGACGGCTCGGTGTCCTTCGCCGACGAGTCGACCTACCTGCGCGTGCCCGGCCTGGACCTGGGCGCGGGCCAGCCGGACGAGTCGGGCGCCGCGACCACGCAGACGGCGCTCGACGTCGACTCCCTCAAGCGCCTGCGCGCCATCCCCGTCGAGGACGCCACCAAGAAGGCCCTCGAAACCCTGCGCGGGGTCGGCCTGCTGCCCGCCAACGCCACCCCGACCGCCGGGCAGACGACGTTCGAGGTCGTCGACGCCAACCAGCAGGCGGTGGTGACCGCGCCGCTGGACACCGCGGTGTCGTTCGCCTTCACCCTCGGCGGCGTGCCGCTGGAGGGTCCGGGCGCGAAGGTGCGGATCGCCTTCGACGGCCAGGGCGCCGTCGCGGGCCTCACCTACGCCGTCCGCGGCCTGCTGAGCGGGCCCAGCGTGCCGGTGCTGACCCTGGACGAGGGTCGTGACCGGTGCGCGAAGGTCCTCGGGTCGAGCGTGCGGCCGACCGGGGTGTCGTACGTGTACGAGGCGCCGCCGCTGGCCGAGAAGGTCGACCGGATCGAGCCCGGCCTGCGCTGCGACGGCGTGAACTCCGACGGCGCGGCCGTCCAGTCCGTCATCGTCGGCGCGGCCGTCGACGCGCGGCTGCCCGAGCCCGGCCCGGCGGACCCGCCGCGCGAGCAGAGCTCGTTCACCCCGCAGTGGACCAACCGGGTCGACGTCGGCAGCGAGGGCACTGGCCCGTGCTCCGGCCTGCCGTGGACGGCGGCCAACCTGGCGTCGTTCAACAACCGGTTCACCTCCGCCGGCGTGCCGGTGCAGTTCAGCTGGGTCAACCACAACGCCTGGGAGCGCGACTTCAAGGACCCGGTGTTCGCGGGCGGCCAGGACCAGCTCTACGCCGACGACGTCGACATGACCTACTGGCAGGGCCACGGCTCGCCGACCGGCTTCTCCTTCGCCGGGTGCAGCAGCAACACCGACACGTTCCTGTCCAACAACGACGCGCGCTGGGGCAACCGGGACGTCGAGTGGATGAGCCTGTTCACCTGCTCGATCCTGCAGGGCACGTCGGGCGGGCAGAGCTGGGCGACGCGCTGGGGCCGGGCGTTGCGCGGCCTGCACCAGATCAACAGCTTCGACACCGTCTCCTACCACTCGGCCGTGCACGGCGGGAAGTTCGCGAACTACCTGGTGCGCACGCCGTTCCTGTGGTGGAACCGGCCGATGAAGGTCCGTGACGCGTGGGCGCAGGCGTCGATCGACACCCAGCCGGCGACGGTGCGGTGGGCGACCATGGGCCCGATCGGCGGCGGTGGCCTGGCCAACTTCAACGACTACTTCTGGAACAAGGGCCCGGTCGGCCCGGACACGCTGCCGAGCACCGGCTACTGGCGCATCTCCGGCTCCAGCTGACGCGGCACGCGCGCGCAGAGGGGTCCCTTCCTCACCTGGGGGTGGGAAGGGCCCCCTTTTCGCGTGCGCGTCACACGCGGCGGGCCGGGCGACCGGGCGGCATGCGGAACACCGGGCGGAACGCCGCGCCGCCGTTGTAGCGGCGCTCCAGCTCGGCCACGTACGCCTCGACGGCCGGGTTCACGATGTCGGCGAGGCTGCGCACACCGGCCTCCGCCTCGTACGCCGCCAGGTAGGTCGCCGCCGCCCGCGCCCGCTCCAGCACCTCCTGGTCGAAGTTGACCGTCCGCTGCACCCGCCGCCCGGTTTGCCGGTCCCCACCGGTAACCTGATCATCGTCCGAGACGACCACGGAGACGGTGATTTCGTTCACTCCGCCGGCTGGTTCGGGCACGGCCTCGGGGGGCTTGGTCATCGGCGAGCCTCCTCGGCGTCGTCACTCCGGCCTGCGGACCGTTCGGGTGTCCCCCGCTCGGCCGGACGGGGGATTCGCCGTGGCCGGCGGGATGTGGGCTGAAGATCGTGCACACTGTGCGTGACCAGGGGCTTCGCAGGCGGGTGAACTAGCTCAGCAATCGGGAGAATCCCGGGACGTCGGTTCTCCACCGGCTCACCCCGCTCCATGATGTCCGTGGTCAGATTAGACGTAATCGACTACCAGGGGAACGCTTATTGATCTACGCACCGCTGATCGCCAGATACACCTGGTGACGAAGACGTGTTCTACTCGATAGCGCACCAACCGGACGGGCACCCCTCGGCCCGCCCGGCGAAGTCCTGCGTACTCAGGAGTACGAGATGACCGCCATGACCCTGGTAACACTCGCCCAGCAGCCGCCCGCTTTGGGCACAGGCGGGGTGCGCCAGTGGATCCTCGACAACCTGGTCCCGCTGCTCTTGTTGACCGTCGCGGTCCTGCTGCTCTGGCTCGGCGGCGGCAAGGGCGACAACGCCGGGGTCATGCGCCGCCTGGGCGGCGTCATCATCGCGTTGGCGATCATCGGCCTGGCCGTCACCACGAACGCGGGCGCCAACATCGGCCAGTGGATCGCCGGCCTGTTCACCGGCGGGTGACCCTTGCGGGTACGCACTGACGACGAGGTCTACCGGGTCGACGCCGTCTGGCTCGGCCCGCCCAAGGCAACCTTCCCGTGGCGTGCGCGGTACGTCGCGTGGGGTGTCGGCATCGTGGTCTTCCTGCTGGTCACGGCTGTCCAGCGGCAGGTCGGCTTCGGTTTCGACTTCATCAACACCGGCTGGGGCTTCGTGGTCACGATCGCCCTGACCAGGTTCATCTGCTCGCGGATCAGCCACGAGCGCCCGCTGTCGTCGGTCCTGGCGATGTGGGTGCGCGAGCTGACCGCGCCGCGGGAGACCACGTCGGGCCGGGGCGGCGCCGCCAGCGCCGCGCGGATCCGGGTCAACGCGCAACGCCCGCGCAAACGTCCCAAGAAGGGTGCGAAACGCGCGAGCGCCGCCACCCGGTCCCAGCTCCGCCCGCAGCAAGACCGCCGTCAGAAGGAGGTGCGCGGTGTTCGGACGCCGGCGTGACCGTGACCGACGATCCGCTGCGCACGTGGCCCAGCACGCGGCTGCGGCGCGCGACGACCGCAAGGTCTACAGCAAGCGCGGACGCCGCCTGCCGGGCGAGCAGTCCGTGCCGAGCTACACGCCCTCGATCTCGGCCCGCAGCATCGACGGCCACCTGCTGCGCACCGGCCAGGAGGTCTACGCCTGGTACCGGCTCGCGCCGCAGCGCTGGTCGTTCCGGTCGGACTCGCAGCGCCAGGACCTGATCGCGGCGATCGCGGGCCAGTACGCCGAGCTGCAGGGCCGCTGGATGCACCTGCGCGTGACGAACCGGCCGTACCCGATCCGGATGTGGGCCGAGGCGCACGTGCACAACGCGGTGCGCCGGCTCCCGGACACCCCCGGCACGCTGAGCTTCGACGACTACATGGTCGGCGAGCAGCAGCAGCTGATGGGCCGGTCGATGGCCGAGAAGGAGGTCTACCTCGGCGTCCAGGTGCAGACCCGCAACATGATGGACCGCGCGGTCGAGCGCGCCGCGCCCGTGCTGCGCAAGGTCTTCCCGGACGCGGTGGACGCCGAGCTGGTCGCGATCGAGTCCGAGATCGACCACCTCGACCAGGTGATCGGCTCCGCCGGCCTGGAGGGCCGCCCGGCCACGGCCGAGGAGATGGCCTGGCTGATGCACCGGTCGTGCTCGCTGGGCCTGCCCGCGCCCCGCAACCTGCCCGCCGTGCCCGGCGCGCCGTGGGAGCCGGAGGACCTGGCGTCGTTCACCGACGCGGCGGACTTCCACCAGGAGCCCTACTCGCCGACGGTCACCGTGCGCGGTCGCACGGGGTCGAACGCGGGCATCAAGCGGCACGTCGCGGTGCTCACCGTCGGCTTGATGCACGGCTTGCAGATCCCCGAGCAGGACGACCCGTGGGTGCAGCGCTCGGACCGGCTGCCCGCCGCCGTGGAGTGGTCGGCGCGGATCTACGTTCGGCGTCCCGAAGAAGTCTCCGGCGAGTTGCAGCGGCAGATGAGCAAGGTGCGCTCGCAGGTGCGCCACTACACCGACGAGCACGAGCTGGACCCGCCGCAGTCGCTGGCCCGCCAGGCGTCCCGGGTGCTGGAGATCGACGACGAGATGACGTCGGGCTTCACCGCGCTGGGCACGCGGGTGCGCAGCTGGTGGCGGCTCGCGGTGTCCGGGCCGACCGAGCGCGAGGCGCTGCGGCTGGCGCAGGGCCTGCTGGACCTCTACAAGCCGAAGGTGGCCATCGAGCACCCCGAGGCGCAGTACGCGATCGCGCGGGAGTTCATCCCGGGCGAGCCGCTGTCGTCGTCGGCGTACCTGCGGCGCGGCTCGGTGCTGTGGGCGGCGTCGGCCGTGCCCACCGCCACGGCCGAGGTGGGTGACCGGCGCGGCATCCTGCTGGGCGAGACGGTGACCGCGACCCGCCGCCCGGTGGCGTGGGACCCGTGGATGGCGCAGGAGCTGCGCGACTCGTCCGGCCTGACCGCGATGGTCGCGGGCCTCGGCGCGGGCAAGTCGTTCCTCGGCGGCGGCATCGTCTACAAGACGTTGCGCGCCGGGGCGCACTGGACGCTGCTCGACCCGTCCGGGCCGCTGGCGGCGCTGTGCGAGCTGCCCGAGCTGAAGCCGTACGCCCGGCCGATCAACCTGCTCAACGCGCAGGCGGGCATCCTCAACCCGTACCGGGTGGTGGCCGAGCCGCAGCTCGACCACTTCATGGACGAGGAAGACCCGGAACGGGCGTGGCGGCGGGAACGCGCGCTGGCCGCGGCCACCCGCCGACGGCTGGTGCTGGACGTGCTGTCCGGTCTGCTGCCGTACGAGGTGTCCCGGTTGCCGCAGACCCGGATCGTGCTGCTGCGCGCGGTCCGCACGGTCGGCGGCCGGCCCAACGCGCACCCCGGCATGGTGTTCGAGGCGTTGCGGCGCGACGCGAGCGAGCACCACGAGCACGCCGTCGTCGTCGCCGACTTCCTC
Organism: Saccharothrix sp. 6-C; assembly: GCF_016695385.1. NCBI lineage: Bacteria > Bacillati > Actinomycetota > Actinomycetes > Pseudonocardiales > Pseudonocardiaceae > Saccharothrix > Saccharothrix sp. 6-C. The sequence goes on from NZ_CP064192.1 coordinate 388,764, forward strand.
GACGAGATGCGGGAGCGCATGTCGCTGCTCATCCCGGAGCAGGACCTCGACCCGTACAACGAGGCGCGCGACGACCGGCTGACCGTGCTGACCATGGCGGGCCTGAACCTGCCGAAGGACGGCGTCGGCCGCGAGCACTGGACGGACGCGGAGGCGCTCGGCGTGGAGATGCTGAACCTCGCCGCGTGGCTGACCCAGCGGTCGATCTACGAGCGGCCGAAGGACCTGCGCAAGGGCGTCTGGATCGACGAGGCGTTCTTCCTGTCCGAGGTGCCGACGGGTCGCGTGCTGATGAACCGGTTCGCCCGCGACTCCCGCAAGTGGAACGTGCGCGTGCTGCTGTCGTCGCAGATCCCGGCGGACTTCCTGAAGATCCAGGGCTTCGTCACGCTGCTCGACTCGGTGTTCGTCGGCCGGTTGGACGACGACCAGGCCCAGGCCGACGCGCTGCGCCTGCTCAAGGTGCCGATCGGCGCGGGCTACGAGCAGGTGGTGGCGTCGCTGGGTCGCCGTCCGGGCGGTGTCCGCACCAACCTCGAACGCGACCGCGCGCCGCGCCAGTTCATCTTCGGCGACGGCGCGGGCGGTGTGGAGCGCATCCGCATCGACTTCTCCGGGCCGCACCTGGAGCACCTGCGCAACTCCCTCGACACCACCCCGGACGCCATGCGCGAGGGCGCGGACTCGACCGAGGTGGAGGTCTCCTCCCCGCCGCAGGACCCGTTCGCCTACGCCGAGCAGTACACCGACGAGTACGACGACGAGCTGGCGGCCGACCTGGAGGTCGGCCTGACCGATGGGTTGGGCGACTCGGCTGAGCTGGTCGACTCGGCGCACGGCGAGGGAGGAAACCGCCGACCGGGCCGGGAAGGCGGCGCATGAGCGGGATCGCGCGCGGGTCGCGGGCACGCGGGGTACCCGCATGAGCACCCTTCTGCTGGTGGCGCTGGTCGCCGTCGCGCTCTACGCGCGACGGCGGTTCAGACACGCCCAAGAGCACGCCGAGGCGCACGGCCGGCCGGCGCGCGCCCGGTGGCGCGCGATGGCCGTGGTGGTCGCGATCGTCGGCCTCCAGGTGGTCATCGGCGCCACGCCGGCCAGTGCCGCGCCGTGCGGCGAGGCGCCGAACCCGGAGCGGCCCGGCTCGGGCATGGTCGGCGCGATCGACCCGCCGATCGGCAACGGCCTGCCGGACACGCCCTACCTGAACCACGGGTACGCGGGCATGGTCTGGCACACCTACCAGGAGAAGTGCCTGGTGCCCAACGCCACCCCGGTGCTGGACACCTGGATGGGCAACGAGCTGTTCAACATCGGCAAGAACATCGTCGGCGCGACGAACGCCCTGCACTACACGGTCGTCGGCCAGGGCCTGCTGCAACCGCTGGACGAGGCGGTGAAGACGGGCGTGCAGAAGGTCTACGACAACGTCTACCTGCGCTGGTTCGGCCTGGTCGCGCTGATCCTGGCGGTGTTGATGTTCCGCCAGATCTGGCAGGGCGACCTGGCCTCGATCAGCAAGCGGGGGCTGTGGGCGCTGGCCGCGATGTGGCTGGCGACCTCGACGCTGGCGCTGCCGCAGTTCTACAACCTGCTCGACAGCACCCTGGTCACCAAGACCTCGGAGATCCAAGCCGGGTTCATCGACGTGGACGCGGGCCAGGACACCCTCGACAAGCTGCCGACGGACCTGCACACCACCGTGGTCTACCAGAGCTGGCTGCGCGGCGAGTTCGGCGCGCCCGAGGCGCCGCAGGCCACCGAGTTCGGCCCGAAGCTGCTGGCCGCCCAGTCGTGGACGGTGCAGGAGCTCGCCGACCACAAGGACGGCGACCAGGCCGCGCTCGACGCCAAGAAGGCCGAGTACAAGAACATCTACGCGCAGCTCGGCCCGACGAAGGGCTACTTCAGCGGCGAGGACGGCGGCCGCACCGGCGCCGGGTTCCTGTCGCTGCTGCAGGCCGTCGCGTTCTCGTTGTTCCAGCTGTTCGCGAAGGCCGCGGTGCTGCTGGCCCAGCTGCTGCTGCGGGTGCTCACGCTGGCCGGCCCGCTCATCGGCCTGGTCGCGCTGATCCACCACGACCTGCTGCGCAAGGTCGCCCGCGCGGCGGCCGTGACCGTGTTCAACGTGCTGGTGCTGGCGGTCCTCGCGGGCACGCACGCGCTGCTGCTCCAGGCGATCTTCAACGCCACCGGGTTGACGCTGCTGACCAAGGCGCTGCTGGGCCTGATGCTGACCCTGGTCTGCTTCATGGTCGGCAAACCGCTGCGCCGCATGTGGCAGATGGTGGAGATGTCGGTCGGCTCGGCCAGCAACGCGCTGCCCATGCGCGGCGGGGTGTTGTCGCGGTTGCGGAAGAAGAAGGAAGGGCCCTCGCCGCAGGAGGAGTTCTGGGACACCGTGCGCGACGCGGACCCGGACGGGCCCGAGGTGCCGCAGCGGGACCGGCGGCGGGTGCGGCCCGAGGCGGCCAACCCGGTGGCGGCCACCGCGCAGCGGTTGGACCGGGCCGGGAACAGCGTGGGCGAGCTGGGCGTGGGCGCCGGCGGGAACGGCGCGGCGGCGTTGTCCGCGGGCGGGTACGCCGGTCCGGCGGCGTTGCCGTCCGGGCGGTCCAGGGTGGTCGACGCGGTGCCCATCGCCGACCGGAACTACGACCGGGTGGACGACGCGGTGCTCGTGCCGTCCCGGGTCAGCGGGTCCGGTCGGGTGCCGGACGCGCCGACCGGCGTGCCGGGGCCGCGCCGCGCCGAGACGGAGGTCGTGGCGGGACGGCAGGTCCACGTGATCTACCGGCCGTCACGCGGGCTTGAGGTCAGGGACAGCTGATGCCGATCCGAACCAATCGCGGCCGCACGGCCGTGTACCGACGCCTGTGGGGCTGGCCCCTGCGCTCGCCGCGCCACCTGGTCACCTCGATCGTCGGCGTGTTCGTCGTGGTCACCACGATCAGCGTGGTCATCCCGAACGCGATCAAGCCGCCGCCGCGCGGCGGCGCGGCGGGCACCACGTCCACCGTCACGACGGGCAGCAGCGGCGGCAACCAGGTCGGTGTGCTGCCCACCGCCACGTCCACCGCGCTGCCGACCAAGGCGCAGAGCCCCACCGCCGCGCCGAGCTCGGCCCCGGTGAACTCGAACGCGGCGGCCGTCGCGACCGCGTGGGTGGACGCCTTCAGCCGCTTCGAGCCCGGCAAGACGACCAAGGAGCAGTGGCTGGACGGCCTGGACCGGTGGACGGCGGACGAGGTGTTCCCCCGGTTGCAGTCGGTCGAGCCGGCGAACGTGCCGGTGGTGCTCGACAAGACGGTCCGGACCATCAAGTCGTTCACCGATTCGGCGGAGTTCGAGGCGAAGCTCGAGGAAGGCAAGCTGATCGTCACGGTGGCGAAGCTGCCCGAGGGTTGGGTCGTGACCGACTGGACGAAGGTGGGGTGACATGCTCAAGATCGGGCTCGTGGTCGTCGCGGTGGTGGCGGTCGTCGCCGTCGCCGTGACCAACGGCGTGTCCACCGTGCTGGACGAGCACACCCCGTCGGAGGAAGCCGCCAAGATCCGGATGGCGAGCTGCAACGCCGCGATCGGCCCTTGGGGCGGCGGCGGCGAGGAGAAGGGCCGCCGGGAGGCGGACCGGCTCACCGACGAGCAGCGCACCACCGTCGCCAACATCATCTCCATCGGCCGCAAGCGCGAGCTGCCGCCGCTGGCCTGGCAGGTCGCGATCCAGGCGGGCATGACCGAGTCGGGGCTGCGCAGCCTGGACTACGGCGACCGGGACTCGCTGGGCATCTTCCAGATGCGCCCGTCGATGGGCTGGGGCACGCCCCGGCAGGTCACCGACCCCGAGTACGCGATCAACAAGTTCTACGACGTGCTGCTGAAGCTGCCGGACTGGGAGGAGCAGCGGCCCGGCGACTCGGCCCAGGACGTGGAGCGGTCGGCGTTCCCCGACCGGTACCACAACTGGGAGGCCATGGCCGCCTTCCTGATCAGCAAGGAAGGCGACGTCAGCGACCCGGCCGGGTGCGGCGAGAGCGCCGGTCAGTACCTGCTCGCGTCGAACGCGGCGGGCACCGCGATCGAGTTCACGAAGCAGCAGCTCGGGGAGCCGTACCTGTGGGGCGGCAACGGCCCCGACGCCTGGGACTGCTCCGGCATCCTGGTCAAGGCGTTCGGCGCGGCGGGCGTGAAGATCCCCCGGGTGGCGAACGACCAGTACATGTCCGGCGGCGCGTACCTGCCGGTGCGCGAGGCCAAGGCCGGTGACCTGATCTTCTGGGCCACCAACCCGGCCAACCCGGTCACCGTCCACCACGTGGCGATGTACCTGGGCAACGACGAGTACATCCACGCGCCGCAGACCGGTGACGTGGTGAAGATCAGCAAGGTGAACTGGGACTACCACGAGTTGATGCCGCTGGCCGTCCGGCCGGGCGTGTAGGGAGGCACGACGGTGTTCAACCACGAACCCATCCAGCGCCACGCCGGGCCGCCCGCGTCGAGCACGCCGACGCGGGACTACCTGAACAGCCGGCCGCCGGGCACCGACCAGTCGTACGCGGTGCTGCCGCGGTCGCTGGTCGAGGCCATGCCGCTGCCGTGGCAGCAGCAGATGGCGCACCTGCTCGCCGACTTCCACCGCGCCTACGCGCACCTGAACTGGCCGGTGTACCGGGTGGTGCCGTCGCGGATGGAGCGGTTGGTCGACCTGGACGAGGAGCAGCTGGCCGAGGTCGGCGCGATCGTGGAGATCGACGCGGACGGCGAGCTGGTCTACCGGGACCGCGCCGGCGCGCTGATCCCCGACCCGGAGCACAAGACGGTGCTGGTGTCGGTGCTCGACCCGATCCCGGGCGAGTACGCCAACGCCAACCAGAACACACCGCCGCGCGGCTTCCCCCAGCCGCCGGCCGTGCCGCAGCCGACGTTCCCGCAATCGGGCCCGGTGCCCGTGCAGGCGCCCCAACCGCCCCGCTGGTGAACATGACATGCGCTCCGGCGCGTGGAAACCTGGTGGCATGGCTTCTGACCCGAACGCTTGGTACTACTGCCTGACCCACCAGACGGTCGAGCACGGTGTGGGCTGCCGGGGCGGTGACCGCATGGGCCCGTACCCGGACGAGGCGACGGCGCAGCGCGCGCTGGAGCTGGCTCGGGAGCGCACGAAAGCCGAGGACAAGGCCGATAAGGACTGGGGCAAGCGCTGAGGCCGGCCTAGGGTGCACCCCATGGTGATCCGCACCGGCCGAGCGGACCTGGACTTCGGCGGCATCCGGACCGAGTTCGGCCTGCCCGAGCAGTTCCCGGCCGACGCGCTGGCCGAGGCGCAGGCCGCGGTGGCGCGCGACGTCGGCGCGGCCGACCGCGAGGACGCGACCGACCTGCCGTTCGTGACCATCGACCCGCCCGGCGCGAAGGACCTGGACCAGGCGCTGCTGGTGCAGCGGGTCGGCTCCGGGTTCCGGGTGCACTACGCGATCGCCGACCTCGGCGCGTTCGTGGTGCCCGACGGCGCGCTGGACGCGGAGGTGCGCAAGCGCGGCCAGACGCTGTACCTGCCCGACGGCAACGTGCCGCTGCACCCGCCGGTGCTGTCGGAGGGCGCGGCGAGCCTGCTGCCGGACCAGACGCGGCCCTCGGTGCTGTGGACGTTCGAGTGCGGCCCGGACGGCGAGCCGGTCGAGGTGCGGGTGCGCCGGGCGATGGTGCGCTCGACCGCGCAGTTCGACTACGAGACCGTGCAGGCGCAGTTCGACGCCGGCACGCCCCACCCGTCGATCGAGGCGCTGCCCGACTTCGGCCGGTTGCGGCGGGAACGCGCGGTCGAGCGCGGCGCGGTCGAGCTGCAGCTGCCGGAGCAGGAGATCGTGCCGAACGGTGACGGCGACTGGAAGCTCGCGGTCCGGCCGCGCGCCGACGTCGACGCCTGGAACGCGGAGATCTCCCTGCTCACCGGCATGGCCGCGGCCAAGATCATGATCGACGCGAAGGTCGGTGTGCTGCGCACGCTGCCCGACGCGGACGACGGCGCGGTGGACGCGCTGCGGCGGTCGGCGCACGCGCTCGGCGTGCCGTGGCCGGCCGGCACGACCCCGTCCCGGCTGCTCGCGGGCCTGGACCCGAGCAGGCCGGAGGCGTTGGCGCTGTTCGTGGACGCGACCCGGCTGCTGCGCGGCGCGGGCTACACGGCGTTCGACGGCGAGGTGCCCGCCGTCTCCACGCACGCGGGGTTGGCCTCGCCGTACGCGCACGTGACCGCGCCGCTGCGCCGGCTGGTCGACCGCTTCGCCACCGAGGTGTGCCTGGCCGTGACGGCGGGTCAGGACGTGCCCGAGTGGCTGAGCAGGGCGTTGCCGCTGCTGCCGGGCCTGATGGGCGGTTCGGACGCGGTCGCGGGCAAGGTCGACCGGGCGTGCCTGGACCAGGTCGAGGCCTGGGTGCTCGCCGACCGGGTCGGTCAGCGGTTCGAGGCGGTGGTGCTGCGGGCGGAGGGGAACGGCGCGGACATCTTCGTCCCCCAACCGCCGGTGATGGGCCGCTGCACGGGCGAGGACCTGCCGGAAGGCGAGCGGATCGCGGTGCGCCTGGTCGAGGCCGACCCCGAACGCCGCAAGGTCGTCTTCGAACGCCTCTGACCGCTACCCGTCGAGCCGCCCGCTCTTCACCGCCGCCAGGAACGCCGCCGCCGACCGCCCGCCGACCACCAGCACGCCGGCGCCGGGGTTCTTCGAGTCGCGGACCGCGCGCACCTCGTCGCCGCACGCCAGTTCCACGCAGGACCCACCCGACGAGTTGGATCGGCTGCTCTTCCGCCACGCACCCAGCATGTCGACTCCCTCTCGATCACAGCTCCGCTGCAACCGTATCCAGCAACGACAGGGAAGCGGCAGCGGTCAAGGCGGTGGCTTTCATCTCGGCCATGACCGCCTCGTACCGGTGGATGCGCTCGGGGTCGTCCACGAACAACCCGTCGGTGAGCGTCTCCACGTAGACCACGCTCGGTCGACCCGGGGGCGTGAGGACCAGGAACGCCGGCGCGCCGAAACCGGCGTGCGCGCCGGCCGCCGTGGGGATGACGCGGATCTCCACCACTTCGCGTCGAGCCAGGTCGGCGACATGTCGCACCTGCTCCGCCATGACCTCGCGGCCGCCGATCAAGGCGTGGAGCACGTGCTCGTCGAGGACCATGGTCACCTTCGGCGGGCGTGGCGCGGTCAGGACCGCCTGCCGGGCCAGGCGCGCCTGCACGAGCCGGTCCACGTCAGCGCGCACGAGCGAGGTGTTGGTGCCGATGACCGCGCGGGCGTAATCCTCGGTCTGCACGAGCCCTTGGAACAGCGCGGGTTGGTAGACCTGGATCACCGCGGCCGTCTCCTCGGCGGCGAAGAACCGCCGGAGCCGGTCGGGCACCGCGCTGCCCCAGGGTGTGCGCGGTTTGCGCTGCCTCGCCAGCTCGGCCAGGTGTTCGAGGTCGGCGCGTTCGGCCGGGTCGACCCGGAAGCAGTCCAGCAGGTCGCGCAGCTCGGCCGGTCTGATCGACACCTGGCCGCGTTCGATCGTGCGGATCTTGGACACGGAGCAGCCGAGCGCGCGTGCCGCGTCCTCCCGCTCCAGCCCGACCTGCTCGCGCGCCCGGCGCAGCGCCTCGCCCAGTTCGGCCTTGTAGAGGACCGGACTCGCGTCTCCGATCATGTCCCCGCTCTCCTCGGTGATCAACCGAACCAGTGTGCACCACGACGACCGGCCGGCTTACCCCTCGATCGGGCGACTATTCAAAGTTTGTACGCAAGGTTAGCGTCGGTTCATGCGCGAAACGCCCCCATCACGCAGTCAGTCGCTCGGCCGGCGGCTGCGCCACCACCGCGAGGCCGCCGGTCTGAGCGTGGAACAGCTCGCGGCCCGGGCCCGCCTCTCGCCGGACCGGCTGCGCGGCATCGAGGCCGGGCTGCCGTCCTACCCGCCGGACCTGCACTGCAAGTGGGGCGACGAGGCCGCGGCCGTGCTGGACCGGTTGTGCCGCACCGCGCACCGGATCGACTCGTTCGCGCCGTTCGGGCTGCCCCGCCTCGACGGCGTCGACGCCGGGCGCTGCACCGCCTACGTCCTGGAGGGCACGCCCGCCATCCCGGCCGACGTGGCGACCCGGGCCGTGCACGGCGGTGTCGGGGTCGAGCGCCCGCTGACCCTCTTCCACCTGCCGGACGGCTCGTCCGTCGTGTTCTACGCCTACCCGCACGAAGCCTTCTTCACCGAGGCGCCCGACGAGACCGAGGCCGCCCAGGCGTTGTTCTCCCGGCTCCACGACTGCTCGTCGGCCGTGTGAGCCGTCAGAGGGCCGGCTCGTCCAGGGAGATCGCGTGCTTGGCCCGGTCCACCGACTCCTCGGCGGGCGGACCCACCGGGTTCTCGGTGGCCAGGGCCTGGTTCAGCTCGACGAACGGGCGCATCCGCCGCTCGTAGGCCGCGAACGCGGTCGGGTGGTCCACGCCCGCCCGGCCCAGTTCCTCGGCGAGCACGTACGCGCCGACCAGCGCGAGGCTGGTGCCCTGCCCCGACAGCGGCGAGGCGCAGTAGCCGGCGTCGCCGACCAGCGCCACCCGGCCGGTGCTCCAGCGGTCCATGCGGATCTGGGCCATCGCGTCGAAGTAGAAGTGCTCCGCCTCCGCCATGGCGGCCAGCAGCGCCGGGGTCTGCCAGCCCAGGCCGGCCAGCCGCTCGGCCACGACCCGCTTCTGCCAGGCCACGTCCCGGTGGTCGTAGGCCAGCGGCTCGGAGGCGAAGCCGAGCGTCACCCGCAGCTCGCCGTTGTCGCGCACGGGGTAGATCGCGCCGCCCGTGCCCGCCGCCTGGTCCTGGAACCACAGCTGCCACCGGTCGAGGTCGAGGAAGTTGGCGGTGGGGAAGATCGCCAGGTACTGGCCCAGGTGCCGGCCGAACCGCTCCTCCGGCCCGAAGGCGAGCCGCCGCACCGCGGAGTGCGCGCCGTCCGCGCCGATCACCAGGTCGAAGGTGCGGAAGCCGCCGTGCTCCAGCTCGACCCGCACGCCGTGCTCCTCCTCCCGCAGCGTGGTGACCGAGTCGCCGTAGACGTGCTCGACCTGGTCCGCGGTCGTCTCGTGCAGCAGCGCGACCAGGTCCTCCCGCAGCAGCTCGACGTCCTCGCCGTCCAGCCGGCCGCTGCTGAGCGCGTACTCCTCGGACCGGAACAGCTCGTTGCCCTCACCGTCCAACACGGACATCCCGCGCATCCGGGTCCGCGCGGCCCGCACCCGCTCGCCGAGCCCCATCCGGTCCACCACGTCGAGCGCGACACCGCGCACGTCGACGGCCTGGCCGCCCTGGCGGGGGCCGGGCGCGCGTTCCAGCACCGTCACCGAGAAGCCGTGGTGCCGCAGCCAGTGGGCCAGGGCCGTGCCGGCGACGCCCGCACCCGAGACCAGGACGTTGCGCATGTGTTCCTCCGATTGAGTAGACGCTGTACGTTTACGGTGAACACACTGCATGAACGAGCAGAAGACAGCCAAAACTGACCTAGTACAGTTGCACATCTGTACCAGCACAGACAGGGGCGGACGTGTCGACCGGACCGCGGTACCTGGGCATCGTCGCCGACCTCCGGCGCCGCATCGAGCAGGGCGAGTGGCCGCCGGGCGCGAAAGTGCCCTCCACCCGCCGGATCGCCGCCGAGTGGGGCGTCGCCGCGGCCACCGCCGCCAAGGCGCTCGACACCCTGGCCAGGGACGGGCTGGTGCGCGCCGAACCGCGTTCCGGCACGGTGGTCGCCGACACCCGCCGGCCCTCGACCGGCAAGCACCGCCCGGCGCACGCCCGGCAGCCGGAGCTGACCCGGGAACGGGTCGTGCGGGCGGCGATGGCGATCGCGGACGCCGAAGGGCTCGGCGTGCTGTCCATGCGGGGCGTCGCCGCCCGGCTCGGGGTGGCGCCGATGTCGCCGTACCGGCACGTGGCGGGCAAGGACGAGCTGGTCGTGCTGATGTCCGACGCCGCGTTCGGCGAGCGGGGCTACCCGGACCGGCCGCCGGCGGGCTGGCGGGCCCGGCTGGAGCTGTGCGCGCGCACCCTGTGGTCGCTCTACCGGCGGCACCCGTGGCTGGCGCAGCTCACCCCGATCACCCGGCCGCTGCCGCTGCCGAACCTGGCCGTGCACGCGGAGTGGGCGCTGGCCGCGCTGGACGGCTTCGGCCTCGACGCCGCCACCCTGTGCGACCTGCACGTGATGCTCTTCAGCTACGTGCACGGCGTCGCGATCCACCTGGAACGCGAGCAGCAGGCGCTGGGCGCGTCCGGGCTGTCCGAGGACGAGTGGATGGACAGCCAGGAACCCGCGATGGAGGCGATCATGGGCTCCGGCCGCTACCCGACCTTCGCCCGGATGTTCACCACCCTGTCCCGGGACGGCTACGACCTGGACCTGGACCACCTGTTCGAGCTGGGCCTGCGCTCGTTGCTGGACGGCCTCGCCCTCCGGCTGGACCGGCTGTGATCACGCACGCGATCGGGCGGCCCGCCCGGAACTCCTGTGATGTGATGGCCGGGTGACTGATATTCGGGAGCTCACCGTCGGGGTGCTGGGCGGCACCGGAGCGCAGGGCAAGGGCTTGGCGCTGCGGTGGGCCAAGGCGGGCTTGGCGGTCGTCATCGGATCGCGCGACGCCGGGCGCGCCGAGGCCGCGGCCGCGGAGATCCGCGAGCAGGCGGGCGGCGGGCACGTCGAAGGCGCGGACAACGAGGGCTGCGCCACGCGGGCGGACGTGGTGCTGATCGCCGTGCCGTGGGACGGGCACGCGGACACCGTGGCGTCGCTGCGCGAACCGCTGCGCGGCAAGGTCGTCATCGACTGCGTGAACCCGCTCGGCTTCGACAAGCAGGGCCCGTTCGCGCTGCCCGTGCCCGAGGGCAGCGCCGCGCAGCAGGCCGCCGCGCTCCTGCCGGACTCCCGCGTCACGGCCGCGTTCCACCACGTCTCCGCGGTCAACCTCGCCGACCTGGGCATCGAGACCGTCGACAACGACGTGCTGGTCCTGGGTGACGACCGCGAGGCCACCGACCTCGTGCGCGCGCTGGCCGAGACGATCCCCGGCTTCCGCGGCGTCTACGGCGGCCGGCTGCGCAACGCCCACCAGGTGGAGGCGTTCACCGCGAACCTCATCGCGATCAACCGGCGCTACAAGGCGCACGCCGGCCTGAAGATCACCGACATCTGATGCTGCCGGTCGACGACCTCGGCGAGCCGGTCCCGCTGCCCGGCCCGCCGACGCGCGTGGTCAGCCTGGTGCCGTCGATCACCGAAGCCCTGCTCACCGGGGCCGTCGACCCGGCCGCCCTCGTCGGGGCCACGGACTACTGCACCCACCCGCCGGACCTCGACGTCACCCGGGTGGGCGGCTCGAAGTACCCGCGGGTGGACCGGGTGCTGGCGTTGCGGCCGGACCTGGTGGTGGCCAACAGCGAGGAGAACCGCCCGGAGGACGTCGAACGGCTGCGCGCCGACGGCATCCCGGTGTGGGTCACGGCCGCGCCCGCCACCGTCCCCGCCGCGCTGGGCTCGCTGCGCCGCCTGCTCGGCACGGCGTGGGACGTGGAGCCGGACTGGCTGGTCGAGGCCGAACGGCGGTGGCGCGAGGTGACGCCGCCGTGGGCGCGGGCCGTGGTGCCGGTGTGGCGCAAGCCGTGGGTGGTGCTCGGCCGCGACACGTTCGCCGGCGACGTGCTGCTGCGCCTGGGCGTGGTCAACGCCTTCGCCGAGCACCCCGAGCGCTACCCCCGCCCCGAGCTGTCCGAGCTGCAGGACGCCGACCTCGTCGTGCTGCCCGACGAGCCGTACCTCTTCACCCCGGACGACGGCCCGCAGTTCTTCCCCGGCCTGCGTCCCGTGCACGTCTCGGGCCGCCACCTGACCTGGTACGGGCCGTCGCTGGTGGACGCGCGCGAAGCCCTGGAAACCGCGCTCGGGCGCTGACGGCGTCGCCCGGCGGCCGGTCCGGGATCAAGCCGCCTTGAACCGGTCGGTGGCCGCCAGCAGCGCGCGCAGGATGCCCGGCTCGTCGAACGCGTGCCCGGCGCCCGGCACCACCACCAGCTCCGATCCCGGCCACGCCCGGTGCAGGTCCCAGGCCGTGACGGCGGGGGTGGCGAGGTCGTAGCGGCCCTGCACGATCACGCCCGGGATGCCCGCGAGCCTGCCCGCGTCCCGCAGCAGCTGCCCCTCCGCCAACCACCCGCCGTGCCGGAAGTAGTGGTTCTCGATCCGCGCGAACGCCAGCGCGTACCGGGGCTGCGCGAACACCTCCACCAGCTCCGGCCGGGGCAGCAGCGTGACCGTCGACCCCTCCCACACGCTCCACGCCACCGCCGCCGGTTCGCGCACGGCCGGGTCCGGGTCGGCCAGCAGCCGCCCGTAGGTCTCGATCACGTCCGCGCCCTCGGGCACGCGCGACACGACCTGCTCCCACAGCTCCGGGAACAGGAACCCCGCGCCGCCGCCGTAGTACCAGTCGAGTTCCTTGCGCCGCAACGTGAAGACGCCCCGCAGCACCAGCTCGGTCACCCGCTGCGGGTGCGTCTGGGCGTACGCCAGCGCCAACGTCGAGCCCCACGACCCGCCGAACACCTGCCACCGGTCGACGCCCAGGTGCTCGCGCACCTCCTCCAGGTCCGACACCAGGTGCCAGGTGGTGTTGCCCGACAGGTCCGTGCCGTGCTCGGACGCGTGCGGCAGGGACCGCCCGCAGCCGCGCTGGTCGATCAGCACGATCCGGTACGCGGCCGGGTCGAACAGCCTGCGGTGCACGGGCGCGGACCCGCCGCCGGGCCCGCCGTGCAGGAACACCACGGGCTTGCCGTAGGGGTTCCCGCACACCTCCCAGTAGACGCGGTTGCCGTCACCGACGTCGAGCAGGCCCTGGTCGTACGGTTCGATCTCGGGGTACATGCGCCCACTGTGCCCCAGGAACGCCCCGGAGTGGATCACCGTCAGCCGGTGATGTCGACGTCCCCGCTCAGCGACCCGGCCTGGAGCACGTGCCCGGTCAGCGTGCCGCCCTCGGTGACGGTGACCGTGTTGACGGTGTTGTTGACGATCGACTGGGCCTGCTGGTCGAACGACGCCGTGTGGTAGCCCGCGTCACGCAGGATCTCCGCCACGGCCAGCGTGACGCGCGTGCGCAGCAGGTGCGTGTAGCGCTCGACGTCGGCCTGCTGGAAGTAGCTGTGCAGCTCGACGTCGGCCGCCATCTCCCGCAGCGTCATCAGGGAGCCGTACTTGTCGGCGTCCACCCGTGCGCCCGCCTGGGCGCTGGGGCGCGGGTGCGCGGCGAGCCGCACGATCCGGGACAACGCGCTCGCGGGCAGCAGCACGAGGTCCTTGAGGGCACGGCCCACCGGCACCCACGCCGACGCCGGCTCGGCGTCCACGGACTTGAGCTCGGCGCTGATGGGCCGCAGCACGCACGGCGTCCACTCCAGGTACAGCGTGGACTCGTCCATCGCCACGTGCACGAACACGGACAGCACGAGGTCGCGGTCCCAGGTCTCCACCGAGAACCGGCGGTAGAAGCGCGACCACTCCAACGGGTCGTCGCGCAGCTCGTGCGCGTGCGCCCGGGACACGTGCGTGTAGGGCGGCTCGCCGGGCCGGCGCAGGTAGTGCGCCGAGACCCGGTCGGGCAGGTGGTCCACCAGGCCCTGCGCGGCGACCACGACGTAGTCGTCCACCTTGAGCGCGCCGAGCCGGCCGCTCGGCGCGAGCAGCGACGCGGCCCGCAGGTCGGTGACCTTGGCCGTGATGCCGTCCAGGAGCGTCGAGGTGCCGAGGGTGACGTCGGTGCGCGGCACACCGGACCGGCGTTCGAGCGGCACGGCGACGGTCCACGGCTCGTGGATGTCGCCCGCCCCGACGAACGGCTGGTAGCCGCGGTGCACCACGAGCGGCACGAGACCGTCCTCTTCGGACGTGCCGGGCGCGACGCGGGTGGCCGTGCCGTGGCGTTCCGCGATGCGCCGGGCGAGCGCGGGCGCCAGGCGCAGCAGGGCGCGGTCCACCGGAGGCGGCACGGAGCCGCGCAGCGGACCGAAGCGCGCCGTCACGTGGTGCGCGACGACCAGCCGGTTGGCCAGCAGCACGACCAGCGCCGCCGCCGTCAGCGAGAGGCCGACCAGGTCCTCGAACGCGTCCTCCACGGTGCCTTCGGGGTCGCCGCCGATCGTCGTGACCACCGGTCCGATGGCCAGCACGAGGGTGAGGACGGTGATGCCCGTGCGCACCGGCCGGACCGGGCGGGAGTCGCCCCGCCTGGCCCGTGCCGCGAGCCACACCCGGATGATCTTCGGCAGGCTCAGCAGCACCGCGACGGTGATCCACACCACCGCGAGCGACACCGAGAAGTACACCGTCAGGCCCAGCAGCACGAGCACCAGCACGTCGACGACGTCCGTGCGCAGCCGGGCCGCGAGCGCCTCGGTGAGCACGGCCGAGGTGTCCACCCCGGGCGCGGGCGCGGCCGGTCGGGTCGGCTCGACCAGCAGCTCCCGGAGGGCCGCGTCGGCGAAGTCGCGGCTGAGGTGGGCGGCGGCGCACAGGTGGCGCGTGCCCTCGTCGCGGTCGGCGCCCCTGTCACCGTCGGCTGCCGCGTGCCGGACGGACCGCGTGTCGGCCAGGACCATCTTCGGTGTCGCTCCTCAGGGAGTGTCGCTGTGGTCGATCATCGTGTCGAGCAGCTGCCGCGCCTGCGACCAGCGGCCCGTCGGGGCCGTGGCCAGCAGGACGTACTCGATGCCGCCCGTGCGCCAGTAGTGCGCGCGGACCCGCCGGGTCTGGCCCTCTTCGGTCTGGTACTGGAACTCCCAGTCCACCGCGTCGAGACCGCCGTGCCCGGTGCGCTCCAGCGCGTGCTGCCGGTAGTCCTTCAGCCCGGCGTTGCTCTCGGCCGCGGCGGCGATGGTGTCGTAGAGGCCGTCGTAGCCCTCCGGCGGAGCCCCGCCGAACCGCACCTCGACGTCGGGGTCGAGCTGGTCGCGCGCGGTGACGACCCCCGCGCCGCTGCCGTCGACCACCGCGTACGAGTCCGGGAGCACGGTGGTGAGGCCTTCGGGGCCGGTGTACCGGAAGTACCCGACCGGCGTGCCGCTCGACGTGCTCCGCGTCGTCGTCGGCCGGCCGGTGGTCGTCCACGACGACGTCGTGCCGGTCGCCGTCACGTCGTACGGACCCGCCTCGGCGGTGGGCGCGGCGGGAGGCGGATCCTCCCACCACCGCGGCACGTGGATCATCCCCAGGCCGAGCCCGAGGCTCACCACCAGGAAAAGACCCGCGGCCGTCGCGGCGAAACCGAGGGACCCGGGCGCGACCGGCCGTCTCGTCCGTTCCGGGGACGTCTCGTGCGGCGGCCGTTCCGCGTCGCGGTTCTCGGCTATCTTCGCGCCGAGCGAATCGCTCATGGAAACCTTCTCCCGAACCGAGAATCGGAGGTCGACGTGGAGAACCGGATCGACTTGGCGGTCGCCCACCGGTGGACCGAGGTGGCCGAGGCCGAACACGAGCCGGACGCCGTCGACCTGCTCGCGGCCCGGCTGCTCGCGGTCGCGGACACGTGCCGTTCGGTCACCCGCGACGGGGACCTGGAGATCACCAGCGCGGCCCAGTTCGTGCAGTGCGCGAAGGTGGCCGAGCGGCTGGCGGAGCTGGAGCCGGTCGACCCCGACCTGGCCCGGCGGTCGTACGAACTCCGCGAACAGGTGTTGACTGGCCGGGATTTCCGCTGGTCGGACCCGGCGCGCACGGCGGCGCTCGGCGTGGCCGCGGTGGTCGTCGCCTTCGGCGGCGCGACGCTGGGCGGCGGCGAGGAGGACGTCGCGATGGTGGTCGTCTCCGCGGTCCTGGGCAGCGCGCTGCTGTTCGCCACGATCCTCACCTCGCGGCGGCCGGTGTGGCGCACGCGCGCCGAGCTGGTCGCGCCGATGGTGCGGCGGCACGGGCTCTGAGCCGCCACGCGGGCGCGCGACCACTCGCCGTTGGAGACCATCAACCGTCCCGGGTCGACCCGAAATCACGCCTTCGGTCGCGATGGTGGCATACCCGGGGCGCGGTCGACCCGCAATTTTGGGATAACCGGGCGGAAGCACCCGAAAGCGAATAGCGCCCGGTGTCGCGCTATTCCGCTCCCAAAGGAATCACCGGGAATTCGGGCCCGGCACGAACGAGGTCGCCGCACCGGCCCGAGCCGGTGCGACGACCTCGATCAGGACCTCAGTGGAAGGTGTGCTCCGGGCCGGGGAACTGGTGGCCCTTCACCTCGGCCGCGAACTGCTCCGCCGCCGACTTCATCACGCCCGCCACGTCGGCGTACCGCTTCACGAACCGGGGGGCGCGCCCGCGGCGCAGGCCCATCATGTCCTGCCAGACGAGGACCTGCGCGTCGGTGTCCGGTCCCGCGCCGATGCCGACGGTCGGGATGAGCAGGTCGTGCGTGATCTGCTTGGCGACCTCGCTGGTCACCATCTCCAGCACCACCGCGAACGCGCCCGCGGCCTCGACGGCGTGGGCGTCCTCGACCACCGAGTCGAACGCGTCGCTGCGGCCCTGCACGCGGTAGCCGCCGAGCTGGTGCTCGCTCTGCGGGGTGAACCCGATGTGCGCCATGACCGGGATGCCCGCCCGCACGATGGCCTCGATGTGCGGTGCGAAGTGCTTCCCGCCTTCGAGCTTCACCGCGTGCGCGCGGCCTTCCTTCATGAACCGCACGGCCGTCGCCACGGCCTGCTCGACCGACACCTGGTAGGAGCCGAACGGCAGGTCGGCCACGACCAGCGACCGCTTCACCGACCGGGTCACGCCCCGGACCAGCGGGATCAGCTCGTCCACGGTCACCGGCAGCGACGTGTCGTAGCCGTAGACGTTGTTGGACGCGGAGTCGCCGACCAGCAGCACCGGGATGCCCGCCTCGTCGAACAGCTCCGCGGTGTACATGTCGTAGGCGGTGAGCATGGGCCACGGCTCGCCGCGCTCCTTCAGCTCCCGCAGGTGGTGGATGCGCACCTTCTTGCCGGTGGGGGCGCTGCCCGCCCCGTTGCCGTAGGGCGCGGTTACCTCTGACGAGGTCATCGTCGACCGTCCTCCCTCGGGGCCGGCTTCATCGCTGGTCCCCGGGATCTTGTTGCACGGTTACCCGACCAGCCTGACACCGACACCGGGGTAAATGCGCGTAGTGCGAGACGCTTCACACGCTCCGCCCACCACATCGCGCGCCACGCCGATCACGAGTACCGTGCGCCCGCCCCGCTCACCCGCCGCGCAACGCCGTGAGCACCGCCAACGCCACCGCGTCGGGCCGGTCGACCGGCACCATGTGGCGGCTGCCCGGCACCAGCACGGTGCGCCCGGTCGGGGCCATCGCGGCCAGCGCCACGTGCGCCGCGAACTCCCGTCGACCGGCCGTGAGCACGGTGAACGGCGCCCGCGGCAGCGGTCGGAACGCCCGCAGCCGCTCCACCGCGGCCACCTGCGCCGGGTAGGACGCCAGCTCGTCCAGCACGGCCCGCGTCACCGACGGCCGCCCGTACACCGACCGCACCGCCGCCGGCGACGCCGGGTCGCGCCGCCCGAGGGTCGACCCGAGCATCGCCCACCGGCGCAGCCGCGGCGCCTGGGCGGCCACGAGCGGGTCCAACCCGGTCCGCAGCACCCACCGCGCCACCGCCGCCGACACGTCGGACGGGCGTCCCGCGCCCGGCGCCTCCGGATCGGGGTCCACCAGCACCAGCCCGCGCACCCGACCGGGCCGCAACCGCGCCCACGCCTCCACGTGCAGCGAGGCCATCGAGTGCCCCACCAGCACCACCGACGGCTCACCGGCCAGCACCGCGTCCAGCACGGCCACCTCGCGGGCCAGCGTCGCGGGCGCCGACGCGGGGTCGGACCACCCGGTGCCCGGCCGGTCGAACACGAGCACGCGCGCGTCCGGCAGCAACGCGACCACCGCGTCCCAGTCGAACCACGCGCCGCCCAACGCCGAGCTGAGCACCACGGCGGGCCCGTCGACACGCCCGGACGCGCGCACGTGCACCCGACCGGCGAGTGACGCGATCATGGTGGACAACCCGAACCCCTTGGAGCGTGTCGTGGCGGTGGCCAGGTGGAAGTGGCGGACGGCGGGGGTGGTCGCCACCGTCGTCCAGGCGGCGGCCGTGGCGTCGGTCCTGCTGTTCGTGCTCGACGAGGAGTCCGACCTCGCCGAAGGCATCTTCGCGGTCTCCTACCTCCTGGGCCTACCCGTCGAGGCGAACCTGTTCATCGCCTTGGTGCTGGTCGTGCTCGGCGCGGCCCTGCGCAGGCGCAAGCGGGCGGCGCTGTGGACGTTGCTGCTGTTCGAAGCGCTCAACGTGACCTCGGTGCTGCTCTTCCTCGTCCTCTACTGGATCGACCCGTCGCCGTTCCTGGGCGCCGACGAGTCGCCGGACCCGGCGGGCCTGGCGGTCGAGCTGAGCGCCGGCGTCGTCGTCGGCCTCGCGCTCATCGTGCTCCTGCTGGTGGTCCGCGACGCGTTCCCGGCCAAGCTCGCGCCCGGCGCGTGGCGGCAGGCGCTGGTGGTGTTCCTCACCGGGATCGTGGCGTTGTGCCTGCTCGGCTGGGGTCTGACCGAGGTGTTCCCGGGCCACCTGCACGGCTCGTGGCACAAGCTGGTGTGGGCGGCGAACCAGATCACCGGCGAGGTCCTGCCGCAGCGGCGCGGCGGCGAGGGCCCGTCGTGGCTGGGCGTGCTGCTCGGGTTCGGCGGGATGCTCGTCGCCATCGCCACGCTGTACGTGTTCTTCCGCGGCGAGCGCTCCAGCCGGTGGTTGAACGACACCGAGGAGCTGGCCGTGCGCCGGCTGCTGGCCGCGCACGGCGAGCCGGACTCGCTGGGCTACTTCGCGACCCGCCGCGACAAGAGCGCGGTGTTCGCCCCGAACGGCCGCGCCGCGCTCACCTACCGCGTCCTCGCGGGCACCACGCTGGCCAGCGGCGACCCGATCGGTGACGAGGAGGCGTGGCCGCAGGCGGTGCAGGCGTGGCTGGCCGAGGCGCGGCGGTACGGCTGGCTGCCCGGCGTGCTCGGCGCGAGCGAACGCGGCGCGCACGTCTACGCGGCGGCCGGGCTGAAGGCGTTGGAGATCGGCGACGAGGCCGTGCTCGACGTGCGCGAGTTCACCCTGACCGGTCCCGAGCGGCGGGGCGTGCGGCAGGCGGTGAGCCGGGTGGCCCGCGCCGGGCACACCGCCCGCGTGCGGCGGCACGCCGACATCCCGGCCGACGAGCTGGCCGCGATCCTCGACCTGGCCCGGCGGTGGCGCGGCGCGGAGACCGAACGCGGGTTCTCCATGGCGCTGGGCAGGCTGGGCGACCCGACCGACGGCCGGTGCGTGATGGTCGAGGCCTACGACGCGCACGGCGAGCTGCGCGGCCTGCTGTCGTTCGTGCCGTGGGGCAGGCGCGGGCTGTCGCTGGACCTGATGCGCCGCGACCGGGCCGCCGAGAACGGCCTCAACGAGTTCATGGTCGCCGAACTGGTGGCCGCCGCCGGCCGGCTCGGCGTCGAGCGGGTGTCGTTGAACTTCGCCATGTTCCGCGCGGTGTTCGAGGAGGGCGGGCGGATCGGCGCGGGACCGGTGCTGCGGACGTGGCGGGCGGTGCTGAGCCTCGCGTCCCGGTTCTTCCAGCTGGAGTCGCTGTACCGGTCCAACGCCAAGTACGGCCCGGAGTGGCTGCCGCGCTACCTGTGCTTCACCCGCGCCCGCCACCTGCCCCGGGTGAGCATCGCGGCGGGCGTCGCCGAGGGGTTCGTGCCGAGCCTGAGGTCGCTGGTCAAGCGCGGGTCCTCGCGCGCGCTGCGCTACGAGACCGTCGGCACGGGCTTCGCCGCCGCCGTGGCCGAGATCGACGCGACCAAGGTCGAGCCGCGGCAGCCGCGCCGCCCGGAGCAGGTCCGGGTGCGCATCGCCAAGCTCGACCGGCTGCGCGCCGACGGCATCGACCCCTACCCGGTGAACTACCCGCGCGAGCACTCGGTGGCGCAGGCCCGGGAACTGCTCGGCGACACCGTCTCGGTGGCCGGCCGGGTGGTGGCGCTGCGCGAGTTCGGCGGCCTGAGCTTCGCCCGCGTCCGCGACTTCACCGGCGAGGTCCAGCTCATGCTCGACGCCGGGCGCGTGGACCTGGCGGCGTGGAAGGCGGGCGTCGACCTCGGCGACCACGTGGGCGTGCGCGGCGAGGTGATCCGGTCCAGGCGGGGCGAGCTGTCCGTGCTCGCCGACGAGTGGACCGTGACCGCGAAGTGCCTGCACCCGTTGCCGGACAGGCGCAAGGGCCTGGCCGACCCGGAGGCGCGGGTCCGCAGGCGGTACCTGGACCTGGCGGTGAACCCCGACTCGGCGCGGATGCTGCGGCTGCGCAGCGCCGTGGTGCGCGGCATCCGCGACTTCCTGCACGACCGCGACTACCTCGAAGTCGAGACGCCGATGTTGCAGGCCGTGCACGGCGGCGCGAACGCCCGGCCGTTCGTCACCCACATCAACGCCTACGACATGCGCATGTACCTGCGCATCGCACCCGAGCTGTACCTGAAGCGGCTGTGCGTGGCGGGCGTGGACCGGGTGTTCGAGCTGAACCGCAACTTCCGCAACGAGGGCGCGGACGCCTCGCACAACCCCGAGTTCACCATGCTGGAGGCCTACCAGTCCTACGCCGACTACACGACGATGCTGCACCTCGTGCGGGAGCTCGTGCAGCACGCCGCGGTGGCCGCGCACGGCCGCCCCGTCGCCGTGCGCGACGGGCTGGAGGTGGACATCTCCGGGGAGTGGCCGATCGTCCCCGTCCACGCCGCCGTCTCCGCCGCGCTGGGCGTCACCGTCACGCCGGACACCCCGCTGCCGGAGCTGCGCGCCCTGCTCGCGGGCCACGGCATCGAGCCGGCCGACGACGCCGACCACGGCGCGCTGGTGCAGGAGGCGTACGACGAGCTGGTGGAGCCCACCACCGTCGAACCCACCTTCTACACCGACTTCCCGACGTCGGTCTCGCCCCTGACCCGGCCGCACCGCGCCGATCCCCGCCTGGCCGAGCGCTGGGACCTGGTGGCGTTCGGGGCGGAGATCGGCACGGCCTACTCGGAGCTGACGGACCCGCTGGAGCAGCGCCGCCGGTTGCAGGCGCAGTCGCTGAAGGCGGCCAGCGGCGACGTCGAGGCCATGGAGCTGGACGAGGACTTCCTCGACGCCCTGGAGCACGGCATGCCGCCCACCGGCGGGCTCGGGGTGGGCGTGGACCGGGTGCTGATGATGCTCACCGGCACGTCGATCCGGCAGACCGTGCTGTTCCCGTTCGTCAGGCCCGTCTCGTGAGCAGCCCCGCTGCCGCCCTGATGTCCGCCGTGGCGGTGTCGAGCCCGGCCGGGTCGGCGATCGTGGTGTTGCCCTCGTAGGTGACGCCGTCCGGCACGGCGTCGCTGCCCACCGGGTCGGCGTCCCAGAAGTTGCCCCGGTAGACGACGTGCTCCAACGGAGGGTGGACGTGCAGCACGGCCGTGTTGTCCGCGCGGGCCACCACGTTCCCCTCGACCGCCACCCACGTGGCCCCGTAGTCGGTGTAGAGGCCGAAGTTGTACGGCGTGCGCGTGTCCTCGACGACGTTGCCGCTGATCACGGCCCCGTGCTCGGAGGTGCCCTGCGCGCCGGACAGGTAGATCCCGCCGCCGTCGGCCAGCACGCCCATCGTCCGGGTGACGAGGTTGCGCGTGATGCGGGTGCCGCCGCGCGACGGGTGGGCCACGATGCCGTTGTGCGGCACGTCGCGCACGTGGTTGTGCGCCACCGTGCAGTCCGCGGTGTCGTGGAACGTGATGCCGGCCGAGCCGGAGTGGTCCAGGCCGACGTCCGCGACGAGGTTGTCCTCGATCACCGCCCCGTCCGTGCCGGTGACCGAGATGGCGGACGCGGCGAGGGTGTCGAAGTCGCAGCCGCGCACCACGAGGTCCGCGCCGCCGGTCGCGCCCAGCCCCGCGGCGCCCAGCCTGGTGAACCGGCAGCCCTCGAACCGCACCCCGGTCGAGCCGTCCACCTGCACGCCGGCGGGGATCTGCTCCTGCTCCTCGGGCACGGTCAGCCACGCGCCCTCGGCCGGCTCCACCCTCCCGATCCGGCCGCCGTCGTAGTAGCCGTTCGAGTGGTAGTGCAGGAAACCCCGGTCGCCACCCGGCCGCAGCCACGTGGTGTCGGCGAACACCACGCCCCGGAACGCCACGTCCCGCACGCCGGTGGCGCGCACCAGCACCTCCAACGCAGGCACGACCACCCGCGGCTCCTCGCCCGGGCGGGGCAGGTAGTGCACGACGTGCCCGCCCGGCCGCGAGCGGTCCAGCGCGAACGTGCCCTCGGTCAGGAACGCCGGGTCGTTCTCCACCCGGGTCGGCGCCGGGGGACCGGACATCACCTGGCCGAACCACTCCGAGTTGTAGACGTCCACGGCCCAGCCGAACGCGGGCTGCGCCATGGTGATCTCGCCGTCGTGGACGGCCGCGACCGCCGTGCGCGCCTCCGTCCACGGGTAGACGCCCCGGTGCACGAACTCGACGCCCGCCGGGGAGCGCCAGTCCAGCGGCGCGTCCGTGGCGTAGCCGGTCGCGGTGCGGCGGACCGTGCCGGGCAGCCCGTCCACGCCGGCGCGCTCGACCCGCCGCCCGTCCACCACGAGGTGCCGGGTGACCAGGTCGCCGACCTCGGCCCGCCACACCCCGTCCGGTCCCCGCCGGCCGGCGACCTCCCGCCCGCCGCTGACGACGGCTTCCTCCTGCGCGGCGGTGCCGTAGCCGAAGGCCTGGTAGACGACCCGTGAGTCCTCCTCGGTCAGGTCGAGCGGCTCGGTGAGCACGTGCGTGCCCGCCCTGAGGTGCACGGTGACGTCACCGTCCGCCTCACGGGCGGCCTGCCGGGCGCGGGCCAGCGTGGCGAACGGCCGCTCGGCGGTGCCCGGCGTGGCATCGTCCCCGCTCGGAGAGACGTGGAAATCGGTCATGAACAGCCCCCAACGTGTTTATGGCGTAAACCGCAGTAGGTATATCATGGAGGCGTGATGGGGACAGCGGGCGATCCCGACCGTTCGGTGGAGTTGCTGTGGGACGGCCGGCCGGGGCTCAGCCTCCGGGCGGTCGTGGGCGCCGCGGTCGAGGTGGCCGACGCCGAGGGCCTGGCGGGGCTGTCGATGCGCAAGGTCGCCGAGCGGCTCGGCTTCACCACCATGGCCCTCTACCGCCACGTGCCCGGCCGGGACCACTTGGTCGACCTGATGTGCGACGCCGTGCTCGGCGACCCGCTGCCGTCGGCGGGCGGTGGCTGGCGCACGGCGCTGGAAGCGTTCGTCCGGCACGCCTGGGAACTGCGGAAACGGCACCCCTGGCTGGCTGAGGTGCCCGGTCGGCACGTGCCGGGGCCCAACGCGCTGGCCCACTACGAGCACGCGTTGGGCATCGTCGCCGGCACCGGCCTCGCCCCGGCCGAGGTGGTCGCGGCGGTCGGTCTGGTCGCCCGGTTCGTCGACGCCGAGGCGTCCGCCCTGGTCGAGGCCGCGCGGGCGGAGCGCGGCACCGGGGTGAGCGACGAGCAGTGGTGGGGTGCGCGGGACGCGTTGTTCGCCCGGTTCGACCGCTACCCGACGCTGACGTCGCTGTGGGAGGCCGGCGGCTTCGACCAGCCGGACCCGTTCGGCTTCGGTCTGGCCCGGCTGCTCGACGGCATCGAACTGCTGATCCGCCAGCGTGATGAAAAGCGTGATGATACTTGTCGGGTGTGTGGCGGGCCGGTGGTGCAACCGGCGTCCGGCCGGCCCCGCGCGTACTGCTCGCGGGGCTGCCAGCAGCGCGCCTACCGCAGCCGCCGGTCGAGCTGAGCCGCCCGCCGACCCCCGTCGACGGGCGGCCCGGCCCTCAGACCTGCACGGTCGGCAGCACCACGAGCTGCCGCAGGTTCACGTTCCTGGACCGGCTGGTGGCGAACCCGACCACGTCGCCGATGTCGGCCGGGTCCAGCGGCGGCACTTCCTGCCGCCACTGCGCCAGGTGCGCGGCCACGTCCGGGTTGTCGATGTGGCCCGCCAGCTCGCTGTGCACCAGGCCGGGTTCGATGTTCGTCACCCGCACGCCCTTCGGGCCCAGCTCGGTGCGCAGGTTCGCCGACAGGTGCGTGACGGCCGCCTTGGTAGCGGTGTAGACGGCGTAGTCGGGGAACGTGAGGTGCGCGCCGACGGACGAGATGTTCACCAGGTCCGCGGCGCCGACCGCACCCGCCTCCACCAGGTCCGCGGTGAACGCCTTGGTCACGTTCAGCAGGCCCTTGAGGTTGGTGTCGATCATCCGGTGCCACTCGTCGTCCCGGCCCTCGGAGAGGGGGTTGGCGAGCATCACGCCCGCGTTGTTCACCACCAGGTCGACCCGCCCGAAGGCGGTGTGGACCGCCTCGACGGCCTCGGTGAGGTCACCGGTGACGTCGGCGGCGACGGCGAGCGCCCGCCCGCCCTCGGCGGCGATCTTGTCGGCCAGGTCGGTGAGCCGGTCCGCGCGGCGGGCCAGCAGCGCGACCTTCGCCCCGGACCGGGCCAGGACGAGCGCGATCTCGGCGCCGATGCCGCTCGCGGCCCCGGTGACGACGGCGGTGCGGTTGTTCAGGTCGTAGGTCATGGGAAGAACACTGGACCTGGTCCCGGCGGTTACCGGAGGTGCTGGTCGACCTGGGGAGCGGCGTTCCCTGGGACTGGCAGTACCCAGGCTCGGCGCGGGCCGGGCGGCCATACTGGGTGGGTGAACCACGACCTGGGCGAGTTCCTCCGCAGCCGCCGGGCTCGCGTCCGCCCGGACGACGTCGGCCTGCCCGGTGGCGGCCGGCGCCGCGTGCCCGGCCTGCGCCGCGAGGAGTTGGCGATGCTGGCCGGCGTGAGCGTGGACTACTACATGCGCCTCGAACAGGGCCGCACGCCCGCCGTGTCCGACTCGGTGCTGGACGCCGTCGCCCGCGTGCTGCGGCTGGACGACACCGAACGCGCCCACCTGCGCAACCTCGTCCGCCCGACGCCGGCCAGGCGGCCCGCGCCCCAACGCGTCCGACCGGGCCTGCGGCGGCTGCTGGAGATGGCCGACGACGTGCCCGCGTTCGTGATGGGCCGCCGGGCGGACATCCTGGCCTGGAACCCGCTGGCGGACGCCCTCTACGGCTTCGGCGACCTGCCGCCGGAGGACCGCAACTCCGCCCGGCACACGTTCCTGCGCCCGGAGTCCCGCACCTTCTACCGCGACTGGCCCACCGTCGCCGCCGACATGGTGGCGTTCCTCAGGCTGGACGCGGGCCGCTACCCGGACGACGCCAGGTTGGCGGCGCTGGTGGGCGAGCTGTCGGTCAAGGACGAGACGTTCCGCAAGCTGTGGGCGCAGCACAAGGTGCTGGAGAAGACCCACGGCACGAAGCTCATGCGCCACCCCGTGGTCGGGGACCTGGACCTCGACTACGAGACCCTGCGACCGACCGGCGACCCGGACGTGGTCCTCGCCCTCTACACCGCTCGCGCGGGTTCGCCGACCGAGGACCGCCTCAAGCTGCTGGCGAGCTGGTCCGCAGTGCCCTCGGGAACGCCCTCGGAGCAGCAGGCCTGACCTCCGTCACGGGCCCGTCGACGTTCTTCGAGACCCGCACCGCGTCCCAACCGGCCCGCACCTCGACGCAGCTCCCGCCGCTGTTCCCGCTGTACTCGATCACCGCTCGCGCGTATGCCTCGGTCTGCGCCGACCAGTGCGGTGTCCTGGGACGGCGTCCTGCGCATGAGCCTGCGAGGCCCGGAGAGCTGCCTGCACCCTGTTCAAGGGTTCTGAGCTGCTGCGGATCGATCGGACAATAAATCTTGTCAAGACAGGAAAAATTGTCCTAAGCTGGGTGCACACCGACGACCAAGGAGCCGGCCATGTCCTTCCAGGCGTACCTCGACACCATCGAGCGCAAGACCGGCAAGACCCCGGCCGAGCTCCTCGCCGAGGCGGGCGGTCGCGGGTACGACGCCACCACGAAGGCCGGCGTCGTCCTCCAGTGGCTGAAGGACGACTACGACCTGGGCCGCGATCACGGCATGGCGCTCTACCACGTGCTCAAGAACGGCACCGCGATCAGCGCCAAGCACGTCGGCGGCACCGGCGCCCACCGGGACGACTCCGCGACCCTGCGGGTGGACGGCCTCGCCCACCGCTGATCCGATCGACCGAGGAGGCCCCGCGTGCGACTGAACCCCGGTGAGACCCAGGCGACCGGGTGGCGCGTCGAAACGCTGCCCGACGTCGTGCGACGACTGCGCGAAGCGGCCGGCGACGTCACCGGGCGCCCCGTCGTCGTCGCGATCGACGGCCGCGGCGGCGCCGGGAAGTCCACCCTCGTCGAGCGGCTGCGGAAGGTCGTTCCCGGCTCCGGGGTCGTGCACACCGATGACATCGCCTGGCACCACGCCTCCTTCGACTGGGTCGACCTCGTGGTCGACAACGTCCTGCGGCCCCTGCACCGGGGCGAGGCGGTGGAGTTCCGACCGCCGGCCTGGGACGAGCGCGACCGCCCCGGCGCGATCCGCGTCGCCGCCGGTGCGGGTGTCGTGTGGGTCGAGGGCACCGGCATCCTCCGCCAGGACCTCGTCCCGTGGCTCGACGCCTCGATCTGGGTGCAGGGCGACCTGGACGAGCAGGAACGCCGGATGACCGCGCGTGATGGCGACTCCGTCGACCGGCGGCGGTTCCTCGCCGACTGGCTGGCCGAGGAAGTGCCCCTGCTGCTCCGCGAGCAGCCGTGGCGGAAAGCGACCGCGGTCGTGGCCGGCACGACCGTGCTCGACCACGACCCGGACACGGAGGTCGTCACCGCCGCGGCACGTCCTTGACCGGAACCGCCCGCGGTTCCGGTCAGAGCGTGTAGAACCAGTTCTGCACCGTGTCGTGCAGGTTCTCCTCGACCCACGCGCTCATCTCCGCGTCGTGCGACTCGTCCAGGGTGGGAATGCTCACGGCGGTGATGTTCGGCGACCACCCGCGCACCGCCTGCCACTCCCGCACCCCGTCCTGC
Source organism: Saccharothrix sp. 6-C (assembly GCF_016695385.1). Lineage (NCBI taxonomy): Bacteria > Bacillati > Actinomycetota > Actinomycetes > Pseudonocardiales > Pseudonocardiaceae > Saccharothrix > Saccharothrix sp. 6-C. The sequence goes on from NZ_CP064192.1 coordinate 415,893, forward strand.
GGGAAGCACTGGAGCGGAACGCACAGCGCGGCCTGCCGGGCGGCGGGGAGGCCCTGGGCGATCACCTGTGGCACCAGGCCGCCCGCCGGCGGGAAGAACGTGGTCCCGCCCCTCCCACCGTGCCCGATCGTCACCAGGACCAGGTACGTCGGAGCGGCGTGCGCGCCGGGGAACGTCACGCTCTTCGGCTGGGCCGTCGCCCGGTAGGCCACCGCCCCCTCCGGGAAGCGGAGTTCCGCGGGCGGGCGGATCAGCGCGGTGTCGGGCGGCACGTGCACGGTGATCCGGTCGCCCACGAAGCCCGCCAGCAACCGCCGGACCTCCCGCACCGCTTCGGGGTGGATGCGCTCCTGGTCGAGCCCCTGCGCGGCGAGGTGGTCGGGCAGGGCGTCACCCGCGATCGTGCGCGGCACGTCCTGGTTGCGGTCGGCGTCCACCCGCATCCCCGGGTCGAGCGCGGCGTAGGCCGCGCGCAACCGGTTCACGTAGTTCTGCGACAGCTTCCCGCCCGACCAGACGATCACCGCCCGCGTCTGCGCGACCTTGGCGTCCAACGCCTGGACGTAGGCGTCCTCCCGGCCCTGGAGCCTCTCGAAGCGGTCGATGAAGTCCGCGTCACGGGTCAGGTGCTCGATGTTCGAGGTGATCGAGGCGACGAGGAACTGGTTCATCGGTGACGGCAGGTGGTCCGAGATCGCCACGCCGACCTCGTTCAGGGAGGCGCGTAACCGCCTCACACCCTCGGCTCCGACCTGGCTCACGCCGTCGACGGTCATGCGAACACCCTCCCCGGTGTGGAAATGTTCGCGATCGTAATGCCGTCCCGCACGCGTGTTCGCGGGATCACCCGGTCGGCTCAGCTCGGATCAGGAGCAGCGGGTGCCCTCCGGCGGCAGCTTCAGCTCGACCAGGTAGGCGTGCCCGGCCTCGTCGACGCACTCGTTGCCGTGGAAGTAGACGGTGTGCTGGTTCCCCTCGAACGTCAGCAGCCCGCCGCCCAGCTCCTTCGCCAGGCTGACCCCCGCCTCGTACGGCGTCGCCGGGTCACCCGTCGTCGAGATCACCAGCACGGGCGGCAGCCCGGACACCGGCTTGTGCTCCTGCACGGTCGGCGGCACGGGCCAGAACGCGCAGGCGTCCAGCGCCGCGCCCGGCGGCTGGCCGTCGTCCAGGAACGGCGCGGCCTCCTTGTAGCGCCGCGCCACGTCGTTCAGCACGTTCTTGTCCGTCACGCGCGGCTCGTCCACGCACTTCACCGCCACGAACGCGTCCGTGATCGTCGAGTACCGGCCCTGCGGGTCCCGGTCGAAGTAGTTGTCCGCCAACAACATCAGCACGTCACCGCGGTTGTTCGCCAGCTCCGTCAACCCGGAGTTCAGCGGCGCCCACAGCTCCTCCGAGTACATCGCCTGGATCGCCCCGGTGATCGCGTCGTTGTACGACAGCTTCCGGTCGCCCACCGCCACGGGCCGCTGCACCAGCGGCAACGTCAGCTCCCGGAACGCCTGGTTCGCCTTCGCCGGGTCCGTCCCCAGGGCGCAGTCCGGCCGCTTCGCGCACCACGCCGCGAACGCGTCGAACGCCTTCTGGAACCCGGCGCCCTGCGCGATCAGCGACTCGACCTGGTTCTGCGTCGGGTCGACCGCCCCGTCGAGCACGAGCGCCCGCACGTTGCCCGGGAACGCCTGCGCGTAAGCCGCGCCGATGTGCGTGCCGTACGAGTAGCCCAGGTAGGTCAGCTTCTCGTCGCCGAGCGCGGACCGCATGACGTCCAGGTCGCGCACGACGTCCCGGGTGCCGACGTTGGCCAGCACGTCGACGCCCGTCGCCGCGGCGCACTTGTCCGCGTACGCCTTGTTCTCCGCCTCGGTCTGCGCCAGGCCCGCCGGTGACGTGTCGATGTCGCTGTCGAGCCGGTCGGCGTCCCGCTCGGCGTCGGTCAGGCACTTGACCTGCGGCTCGCTCGCCCCGATGCCCCGCGGGTCGAACCCGATCAGGTCGAACCGCTCACCGACCGGCGTGGACTTCACCTGCGAGCCCATGCCCGCCGCCGCGGCCATGCCGGACGCGCCCGGACCACCCGGGTTGATGACGAGCGAGCCGATCCGGTCGCCGGTCGCGGGCTGCCGCAGCAGACCGATCCTGATCGTGCGGCCCTCGGGCGCGGTGTAGTCGAGGGGCACCTCCAGGCGGGCGCACTCGATCGACTTCTTGTTCTTGAACTGCGACGTCGTCGTCCCGGTCGTCGCGTACGGCGCGCAGTCCTCCCAGCCGAGCTGCTGGCCGTAGAACCGCTCCAGCCCGGCGGGCACCACCCCGGCCGGCCCTCTCCGCTCCAACGCGGTCCCGGCGTTGGGCGACCCGGGCAGCACGCTCGTGCACGAGGCCAGGAGCGGGAGGGCGAGGAACAGCATCATCGGACGGCGCACATCTTCGATCGTAGGTGTGACGCGTCGGCCACAACGCGCGCCTTGGCCGCTCCGCGTGAGCGAGAATGCCACCATGCCACAGCTCCGACTCGCCCTCGCCCAGGTCAACGCCTGTGTCGGCGACCTGGCGGCCAACACCGAACTCGTCGTCGAGTGGTCCCGCAAGGCCGTGGAGGCGGGCGCACACCTCGCGGTCTTCCCCGAGATGGCGCTGACCGGGTACCCGGTCGAGGACCTCGCGCTGCGCGTGTCGTTCGCGGAGGCGTCCAAGGAGGCGTTGACCGCGCTCGCGTCCAGGCTGGCCGACGAGGGGTGCGGCGAGCTGGCGGTGTTCGTCGGCTACCTCGACCGCGACGAGCACGGCATGCGCAACGCCGCCGCCGTGCTGCACCGGGGCGGGGTGGCGGCCCGGCAGCACAAGCACCACCTGCCCAACTACGGCGTGTTCGACGAACGCCGGTACTTCACGCCCGGCGACGCGCTGGACGTCGTGCGCGTGCACGGCCTCGAAGTCGGCATGGTGATCTGCGAGGACCTGTGGCAGGACGGCGGGCCGATCGCCGCGCTCGGCGAGGCGGGCGTGGACCTGGTGGTCTCGCCGAACGCGTCGCCGTACGAGCGGAAGAAGGACGACGCCCGGCTGCCGCTGGTGGCTCGGCGCGCGGTCGAGGCGGGCGCGCCGCTGGCGTACGTGAACCTGATCGGCGGGCAGGACGAGCTGGTCTTCGACGGCGACACGATGGTGGTCGCCGCGGACGGCTCGCTGATCACCCGCGCACCCCAGTTCGTGGAGCACCTGGTCGTGCTCGACCTCGACCTGCCCGGCGGCGCGCCCCGCGCGGAAGGCTCGTACGGCGGGTTCACCGTCAACCGCCGCTCCCTGACCCACGACCCGCTGCCCGCCTACGACCCGCTGCCCGTGCCGCAGTCCGCCGAACCGCTGTCCGACGAGGCGGAGGTGTGGCACGCGCTGGTCACCGGCCTGCGCGACTACGTCCACAAGAACGGCTTCCGCTCGGTCGTCCTGGGGCTGTCGGGCGGCATCGACTCGGCGGTGGTGGCCTCGTTGTCGGTGGACGCCCTCGGCGCGGACCACGTGTACGGCGTGTCCATGCCGTCGGTGTACTCGTCGGACCACTCGAAGTCCGACGCCTACGACCTGGCCCAGCGCACCGGCTGCCACTACTCGGAGCAGCCGATCGCGGACATGGTCCGCGTCTTCGTGGACCAGCTCGGGCTGACCGGCCTGGCGGAGGAGAACGTCCAGGCCCGGTGCCGCGGCGTCACGCTGATGGGGCTGTCGAACCAGCACGGCCACCTGGTGCTGGCCACGGGCAACAAGACCGAGCTGGCCGTCGGCTACTCGACCATCTACGGCGACGCGGTCGGCGGGTTCGCGCCGATCAAGGACGTGCTGAAGACGCTGGTGTGGGACCTGGCGCGGTGGCGCAACGCCGAGGCCGAGAAGCTGGGGGAGCTGCCGCCGATCCCGGAGAACTCGATCACCAAGCCGCCGTCGGCGGAGCTGCGCCCCGGCCAGGTCGACACCGACTCGCTGCCGGACTACGAGCTGCTCGACTCGGTCCTGGACGACTACGTCGAGGGCGACAAGGGCTACCGCGACCTCATCGCGATGGGGTTCACGCACGAACTGGTCGACAAGGTGCTGCGCATGGTCGACAAGGCGGAGTACAAGCGCCGCCAGTACCCGCCGGGCACCAAGATCACGTTCAAGGCCTTCGGCCGCGACCGCCGGCTGCCGATCACCAGCGGCTGGCGTGAGGGCTGATCACGTAACACCGTCCCACCGCGGGCACTGACCACCGGCCGCTACCCTCCCTGTCCTCACAGCGGGCAGGGGAGGGGGAGCTTCGGTGGTGACGGAGTCGTCCGAGGACACGTCCGCGCGCCTGTTGCCGCAGGGCGTCGGGATCGCGGCCGACGTGGCCGCGGTCTCGGCGCTGGTGGTCGCGGGCGGGAGCCCGCTCGTGGTGGCGGCCGGCGCCCTGGCCGTGTTCACCGGGGTGTACGTGGTCTGGAAGCGGTGGGCGAAGCCGGTCGACCGGACGCTCGCCGTCGCCGTGGCCGTCGCCGCCCTGGGCGCGGGCGTGATCGGGTTCTCGGTCAAGCCGTCGTCCGCGACCTCGCCACCCGCCGACGCCGCCGCCTCGACCACCAGCCGCACCACGACGACCACCACCACCGTGGATCCGACGACGACCTCTGCCGCCGCCGGCACGGCGGTCACCACCTCGACATCGGTGACCACCACGACCACCGCGACGTCGACCAACCGCAGGCTGTACAGCTCGGGCAGTGACCGGGAGCTCGACTCCATCGACTTCGAGGACGGCATGACGTCCGGGCACGACCTGACGATCGGCCCGATGTCGTTGGACTCGAAGAACGGCGCGCAGTTCGCCCTGCTGGAAGCCGGCGCGCCGGACCCGGTTCACAGCGCGTGCGCCGCGCGCCCGGACGGCGACTGGCGGACCTCCGTGCCGCTCGTGGAGTTCCGCGAAGCCGTGCGCCTCTTCTGCGTCCGCACGGACAAGGGTCGGCTGGGGTTCGTGGAGGTGAGCGCGGTGCGCATGGGCACCGGTGCGGGCATCGACTCGGTCCACCTGCGCTGGACGGTCTGGGAGTAGCGCGGGTCAGGCGGTGGCGGTCGTCCCCGTGGGTGCGGCGGACTTCGCGGTCTTCGGCTTGCGGTCGACGCTGATGGCGCCCGCGATGGCCATCGCGCCGAAGACGATCAGCACCACGGCGAGCAGCCAGGCCAACGCGAGCAGGCTCGCCACCGGCCACACGAGCACCACGACCCCGCCGATCGCGGTCACGACCCCGGAGAACACCGCCCACCCGCTCTTGCCGAACCCGTGGAAGACCTCGGCCACCCCGCCGACCACCCAGGTCGCGCCGAGCAGCAGCGCCAGCACCGCGATGGTCTGGAACGGCGCGCGCAGGCACAGGATGCCCGCGACCAGCGCCAACAACCCGGCGACCGCCAGCAGCCACCGCTGTCGTCCCATCGCGTCCGCGGTGAACGAGGCGGCGAGCCAGAAGACGCCGGTGATGAGCATCTGCGCGCCGAACAGCACCGCCGCGGTCAGCAGCGTCAGCCCCGGCCAGAGCAGGACGGCCAGCCCGATCAACAGGGTGATCACCCCAAAGGTGATCCACAACGCCCGCCCGTGCCCGGCCGGAGTCTCAGCGCGCCGATCCTGACCAGCGGTGTTCGCATCGGGATACGTCATGCGGCCATGGTCCGTCCCCCACACCCCACCCGCAGTCGCCACCGGCGGACTCCGACCTATCGAGTGACCCCGACCGTCAGTCGGTGACACACCGCACATTCCATCCCCACCGTTGGAGTTCATCCCCTCCTCGGCCTACGCTAATTCCAACGTCACAGTTGGACTTCTCCCGACCTCCTCCTCCCCTTCCCTTCACCCGTTCCGCGCAGACCCCCGGAGCTCGCGTTGCCCCCTTCGCTCCCCACCCCCCACCCTCACCCCATGCACCACGGTCACCAGCTCGACCGTCCCCGTCCCCGCCGCCGGTCCGTGACCCGGGCGCCCTTCGTGGTGGCGGTCCTGGTGGCGGCCGTGATCCTGGCGGTGGGCCAGCTCTACCTGACGGTCCCGCTGCTGCCGGGCGTGGCCGAGCGCTACGGCATCCCCCTCTCCACCGCGGCGTGGGTGGGCGGCGGTTTCGGGTTCGCGTTCGCCCTGGGCAACCTGCTCTTCGGCACCATCTCCGACCGCTACGACCGCCGTCACGTGATGGCGGTCGGCCTCGCCCTGGGCGCCGTGGTCAGCGCGATCGCGGGCACCTCCACCGCGTTCGCCCCGCTGCTCGCGGCCCGTTCCGTGCAAGGCTTCCTGGCCGCCGCGATCCCGTCCGTGTCACTCGCCTACGCCACCGAGGCCCTCCCGCCGGCCCGCCGCGCCGTGGGCGTCACCGCCGTCTCCGGCTCGTTCCTGCTGGCGGGCGTGATCGGCCAGGCCTACGCCCTGGGCGTGGACGAAGCCCTCGGCTGGCGCTGGGTCTTCTGGCTCCTGGCCCCCCTGCTGCTGGCCGTCGCCCTCACCCTCACCCGCCTGCCCGCCGTCCCCCGCCCCACCCCCACCGCCCTGGCGACCACGTTCACCCGTCTGGGTCACCTTCTGCGCCGCCCGTCACTCCTGGTCGCCTACACGGGTGGCATCACCCTGCTGCTGACCTTCGTGGGCATGTACACGGCCCTGACCACCACCGTCGGCGAGCGCTACGGCATCCACAGCGCCGTCGACCTGCTCCTGCTCCGCCTGCCAGGCCTGCCCGGCATCGCCCTGGGCCTCTTCGCCGGCCCGCTGATCACCCGCTTCGGCGCCCACCGCGTCGCACCCGCCGCGTTCCTCATCGCCGCCGCCGGCCTGGCCCTGGAAGCGGGCTCCGTCACGCTCCCCGTGCTCCTCGTCGGCAGCGCGATCTTCGTTGCGGGCCTGGCCGTCACCATCCCGGCGCTGGTCACCCTGGTCGGCCGCGCGTCCGGCGAAGCACGCGGCGCGGGTCTGGCTGGCTACGGCTTCCTGGTCGGCCTGGGCGGCGGCATCAGCCCGGTCCTCGTCACCGCCCTGGCCCCGGCGGGCTTCGCCGCCGTCTGCCTGACCCTCGCCGGCCTGCTCATCCTCGCGGCGGCCACCCTCGCGCTGGGCCCCCAGCCGACTCCCGCGCCCGCCACCGTCTGACCCACGCCGGCCATTGCCCGACTCGCGCTCGCCGCTTCCGCTCGCCGCTTCCGCTCGGTGCGCGGGCGGCGTGGTCCGGGGGAGGAGTGAGGTCTGGGCGGTGGGTGGACGGGTGGTGCGGGTGGTGGTGTGGACGGTCGGGGGGTGGTTTCGGCGGGTCCGCTGGTTTTCAACCGAGGTGCGGTAACAGTGTTTCCGTACATTTCCGGGCCAGGTTCACCCGAACGTGTTGCTGCCGCCCTCGATCGACTCCAGCTTACCGCGTAGCCGTGACCTGCGCAGATGCCATCCGCCGCGCCGCCTCCACGACCGCGGCACGGCGGCGTGCGGGGTCGGCCGGTCCGGTCACCATCCGGGCCACCTGGGGCACGGCCAGCCACCACGTCGACAGCGACATGATCAGCAGCACCAGGTCGGCGGCTTCCGGCGACGCGACCATCACCCCGGCCGCCTGGGCCGACCGGAAAGCGTCGACCTTGCGCCGGTAGTGCGCCGCCCGCCCCTCCTCGTCGGGCACGGCGCCGTCCCCGTAGGCCAACGCCTCCCACTGCAACAACCGCACCAGGTGCGGGTTCGCCACGTGGTAGTCGAAGCACCGCCCCGCGTACTCGCCCACGTCCCGCAACGCCTCGGCGTCCAGCGGCACGGCCGCCGCGATCTTCGCCAACTCGTCCGACAGCACCGTGTGGAACAGCTGTTCCTTGTCGCCGAAGTAGTTGTACAGCCGTTCCTTGTTCACCCCGGCCCGCGCCGCGATCCGCTCCACCCGAGTGCCCGCCAACCCGTGCGCGGCGAACTCCACGACCGCCGCCTCCTTCAGGCGCCGCCGCGTCTCCTCGGTGTTCCAGGCCATCCCACGATGGTAGCCAACCGCACCGTTGCCCCCGGCCACCCGAAGATCGAGAAGATCACCGAGCCGAACGGGGCAGCAGCAGCGACACGATCGCGCCGACGCCGCAGATCACCGCGGTGATCCAGAAGATCTCGTGGTACTCCGTCAGCAACGCCGCCGTCAGCGCCTCCCGGTACGCCGCCGCCTTCTCGGCGAACTCCTCCGGCGTCATCCCGAACGGCAGCGGCGTGTCCAGGTCGGCGGTCAGCTCGCGGAACCGGTGCAGGCCCCACGCCGACAGCCCGGCCACGCCGACCAGCATCCCGGTCATCCGCGCCACCACCACCGCGGCCGACGCCACACCGTGCTGCGAGGACGGCACCACCCGCAGCACCGCCGCCGACACCGGCGCGATCACCAGCCCCAACCCGAACCCGGCCACCGCCAGGTCCCGTCCCACCACGAACGACGACACCGAAGCGGGCCACTGCGCGATCAGCGCGTACGCGCCCGCGGCCACCGCCAACCCGACGAACGACACCCACCGGTCACCCGACGGGGTCCGCGCCGCCAGCCACCCGCCGATCAGCGCACCCACCGGCAACGCGATCAGGAACCGCGCCAACATCCCCGCCGCCGCGGCCGAGTCACGCCCCAGCACGGTCTGCGCGAACAGCTCCACGTCCACCAAGGTCACCATCAACGCCGCACCGGTCGCCAACGACACGCCCAGCGACGCCAGGAACGGCCGCATGGCCACCCCCGCCGTGTCCAGCAGCCGCACCGACGACCGCCGCTCCCACAGCACGAACCCGACGAACACCACCGCCGCCGCCCCGAGCGCGGGCCACCCCCACGACGGCAGCACGGACCGCGCCGGATCGGGGTTGTAGAGCCCCACCACCAGCAGCGACAACGCCAACGCCAACAGGCCGCCGCCGACGACGTCGATCCGCACCGACGACCGGACCGACCGCGGCACGGTCGCCTGCACGACCGCCATCGCGATCGCCGCCAACGGCAGGTTCACCCAGAACACCCACCGCCAGCTCTGCGGCTCCACCGACTCGAAGAACGACCACGCGTTGAACAGCGACGCCAACCCGACGCCGTACAGCGTGCCGAGCACGCTGCCCAGCTCCTGCGCCGCGCCCACCACGCCCAGCGCCGACGCCCGCCGTTCCGCCGCCCAGAGGTCCGCGACCAGCGCCATCGTCACCGGCAGCAACGCCCCACCGGCCAGCCCCTGCACCACCCGCCCGGCCACCAGCAGCGGCAGGTCGCCCGCCAACGCCGTCACCGCCGAGCCGACCGCGAACCCGACCAGGCACAGGTGCAGCACCAGCCGCCGCCCGAACCGGTCCGACAGCTGGCCCAGCAACGGCATCCCGGCGACGTACCCGAGCAGGTACCCGGTCACCACGGGCGTCGCGCGCTCCAGGTGGTTCACCGGGATGCCCAGGTCGCGCACCATGTCCACGAGCACGCCGACGACCACGTACGCGTCGAGCGCGCCCAGCAGCACCGCCGTCGCGCCGGCCCCGATCGCCAGCCGACGAGCCCTGGCCGTGCCCACCTCACCCACCGCGGCGCCCACTGCCGGGCTCACGCGGGCGGCGAGACGGTGACGGGCTTGTTGAAGTCGGACAGCTCGATCGTCACCTTCGCACCGCTCGGCAACGTGAACAGCGCCTTCTGCAGCTTCTCATCCCGCACGGAGAACTCCGAGGCGACGTCGGCGTCGATGCCCGGCACGAGCCCGGCGACCACGTCACGCGGCACGGTCGCCTCGACGACCGCGAGCCCGTCGTCGTTCGACACGGTCTTGGCGTCACGCGCGTCGGCCAGCACGCGGGCCACGCCCTTGTCCGGGTCCAGGATCGCGGTCGGGTCGTACACCTGGCCCGCCAGCGCCGCGGGCAGCTTGGTGAACCCGCCGGTCGGACCCTTGAAGTACAGGTCCGTCGCGACCAGCACGTACTCGACCTCGATCAGCTGGCCGAACTGCTCGACCTTCGCCCGGCCCTGCGACTCGCCCTCGGCGTTCAGGTCGCCCTCGGCGTCCTTCACGCTCACGCCCGGCAGCTCGCCGTCCACCTTGATGGTGAAGTGGGTGCTGGTCACGGACTTCATCCCGGCGGACGCCTTCGCCAGCAGGTCCGGCCCGTCCGGCTGGGCCCCGGCGCCACCGGAGGACGTGCAGCCCGCCACGAGGGCGAGCACGAGCGACCCGATCAGGGCGCGACGAGGGAGCATGGGGTGAATCGTAGATCCAGCCGTCCTCCGACACCGCGAAACACCACCGCAAGTCCCTGACCTGCGCAATCATCAACGCGGGGCAAACGGCCCAGCGCGTTCCGCCGAGTCGGCAACGCACGGTTGACCGTCCTTACCTAGGCTTCGGGTCATGAACCGCCAGCAGGAGTTCGTGCTCCGCACCCTCGAGGAACGCGACATCCGGTTCGTCCGGCTCTGGTTCACCGACGTCCTGGGCTTCCTCAAGTCGGTGGCGATCGCTCCAGCGGAGCTCGAGGGCGCCTTCAGCGAGGGCATCGGCTTCGACGGCTCCGCCATCGAGGGCTTCGCCCGCGTGTACGAGTCCGACATGGTGGCCAAGCCGGACCCGTCGACGTTCCAGGTGCTGCCCTGGCAGACGCCGGACAAGAACCACTACTCGGCGCGCATGTTCTGCGACATCGCCATGCCGGACGGCTCGCCGTCGTGGGCCGACCCGCGGCACGTGCTGCGCCGCACCCTGGCCAAGGCCAGCGAGGCGGGCTTCACCTGCTACGTGCACCCGGAGATGGAGTTCTTCCTGCTCAAGGGCCTGCCCGACGACGGGAGCGAGCCCGTCCCGGCGGACAACGGCGGTTTCTTCGACCAGACCAGCCACGAGACCGCGACCCACTTCCGCCGCCACGCCATCGAGGCGCTGGAGGCGATGGGCATCTCGGTCGAGTTCAGCCACCACGAGGGCGCGCCCGGCCAGCAGGAGATCGACCTCCGCTACGCCGACGCGCTGACCATGGCCGACAACGTGATGACGTTCCGGTACGTGATCAAGGAAGTCGCGATCACGCAGGGCGTGCGGGCCTCGTTCATGCCGAAGCCGTTCACCGACCAGCCCGGCAGCGGCATGCACACGCACGTCAGCCTGTTCGAGGGCGACCGCAACGCGTTCTACGACGCCGAGGACCCGTACCAGCTGTCCGACACCGGCAAGATGTTCGTCGCCGGCCTGTTGAAGCACGCCCGGGAGATCTCCGGTGTGACCAACCAGTGGGTGAACTCCTACAAGCGGCTGATCGTGGGCGGCGAGGCCCCGACGGCGGTCTGCTGGGGCCACGCGAACCGGTCCGCCCTGGTGCGCGTGCCGATGTACTCGCCGGGCAAGTCGTCGTCGCGCCGCGTCGAGATCCGCTCGCTCGACTCCGCCTGCAACCCGTACCTGGCGTACGCGGTGATCCTGGCGGCCGGGCTCAAGGGCATCGAGAAGGGCTACGAGCTGCCGCCGCCCGCCGAGGACGACGTGTGGTCGCTGACCGACCGCGAACGGCGTGCCGCCGGGTACGACAACCTGCCGCAGAACCTCGGCGAGGCGCTGACGGAGATGGAGAACTCCGAACTGCTCCCCGAAGCGCTGGGCGAGCACGTCTACGACTTCTTCCTGCGCAACAAGCGGGCGGAGTGGGACGGCTACCGCCGCAGCGTGACGCCGTACGAGCTGCGCAACCTGTTGCCGGTCCTGTGAGGGAGACACCCGTGCGGGTGGTCCACACCGGGCACTCGGAGAAGCTAGGTTTGCAGACCGTGACCGAGGTGCCCGGGCGTTCGGAATCCCGTCCCACGTTCATCGCCTGCACGGTGGCGACCGCCGCCGAACTGCCCGCGGTGAAGGTGCTGTCGAGCTCGTTCCTGGCCAACCACCCGCAGGCCAGGTTCCTGGCGCTGGTGGTCGACGCCCTGCCGGAGAACTCCGGCCCGGGCCTCGTCACCCCCGCCGACCTGGGCATGAGCCAGGACGAGCTGGCGGAGCTGGCCACCGGCTGCACGGCGGCGCAGCTGTGCGGCGTGCTGCGGCCGAAGCTCCTGGAGCAGCTGCTCGGCCAAGGTGTGCCGGTGCTGTGCCTGGACCCGTGGGTGCAGGTGCTCAACCCGCTCACGGATCTGGTCGAGGCCGCCGTGCGCCGCGGCCCGCTGGTCCTGGTGCCGAGGGCGTTGCGGCCGCTGCCCGACGACGGCCTGCGCCCGACCCCGACCGAACTGCTCGAGACGGGCGTCTTCGACCCCGGGTTCCTGCTGGTCGCGCCCGGCGCGGAACCGTTCCTGCGGTCCCTCGGCGAACAGCTGCGCCGCACGCCCGACGCCACGAAGGCCGTGCTCGACATGGCTCCCGCGCTGGTCAACCTGCACGTCCTGCGTGACGCGACGGTCGGCCTGTCGGTGTGGAACGCGGCGCAACGCGACCTGCACCGCCGCCCGGACGGCACGTTGACGACGATCGGCGAACCGGTCCGCAGCGTCCACTTCGCGGGCTTCGACCCCCACCGCCCGTGGCTGCTGTCGGCGGACTTCGCCGACCGCCCCCGGGTCCTGCTCTCGGAACACCCGCAGCTGGCGGAGCTCTGCACGGCGTACCGGGCGGAACTGGTCCGCAAGGGCCACTCGCCGCAGCGGGTCCGGTACGGCTTCGGGCAGCTCGCGGACGGCACCCAGATCCCGGACGAGCTGCGCGCGGACTACCGCGAAGCCGCCCGCACCCACCCGGGCTCGGCCTTCAGCCCGGGCGGCAGGCAGACCACCGAGCCCGCCTCCACGCCGACCACCGAACCGGTGACCGCCGAACCGGTGACCACGCCGGCCGTCAACGGCACCCGCCCGAGCACCGAGCCCGAGGTCCTGCCCCCAGCCCCGGCCTCCACCGAACCTCCCGCGCCGGCCGAGCCTGCCCCGGACCCCGTCGCCGCAACCCCGGCCGCCGCCGAGCCGGCCGCCGCCGAGCCGGCCGCCGAAGGCATCACCCTGACCGGTCACCTCGACCAACCCGCCGAGGGCGTCGACCCGACCGGTCGGGTCGACCAGCCCGCCGAAGGCTCCGAGCCGCCCGTCGAGGTCCCGGCAACCGCCGACCGCGAAGAGCCGGCTGCCGATGCCGCGCCGACTGCTGACAGCGCCGAGCCCGCCGGCCAGGCCGCATCGTCCGCCGATGCCGATGCCGATGCCGAGCCCGCCGGCGATGTCGATGTCGATGCCGAGCCCGCCGCCGACCACCCCCGTCCGGCCGCCGCCGAGCGCTCCACCCCACTCGAACCGGCCTCCCCGACCACCCGAAGCACCCCACCCCCGGCCTTCGGGCCGGACGGCGGAGCGGGCTTCGTGGCCTGGGCGAGCGAACCCGTGCCCGGCCTGCCCGGCAGCACGCGCTGGTCCGTCGCGCTCTGGCGCTCCGACCAGGCCCTCCGCGCCCAGTTCCCCGACCCGTTCGGCGAGGACGGCCCGGCGTTCCGCGACTGGTGCGCGAGCGTCGGCGTGGCCGCGGGCCGGTTGCCGGTCGCCGCCGTGCCCCGGCCCCGCGCCGAAGGACCCGTGCTGCACGACCAGCTCGGCGTGTCCGTCCTCGGCGCCGGCCCGGTCGCCGAGCTCGTCCACGCCGCCGCCCGCGCGTCCGGCCTCCCGACCTCGACCACCGCCGGCTACCCGGTCGTGATCCGGGTCGGCACCGCCGAACGCGTCCCGGACAGCCGCTTCGTCGTCGACTACCTCCTCGACGACGACCAGCCGACCGACGCCGCCGAGCTGTGGGTGCCGTCCGAGGCGACGCGCGCCACCCTCGAACGCCAAGGCGGCCCGGCCGTCCGCGTCCTCCCGCTGCCGGTCGTGGACATCGAGGACCAAGACCCCGAGGCGCACGACGGGGTGATCTTCGGAGCCCTCGCCGATCACGCGATCGACCGCGCGGGCAACGTGCTGGGCGCGGTTTCGGCGTTCCTCTCGGCCTTCCCCGACCGCAACGACGTGACGCTGCGCATCGAGGTCAGCAACGCGTCGGCCCACCCCGAGGCCGCCGAACGACTGCGCTTGGCCACCGCCGCCGACCCGCGCATCGAACTGGTCGACACCCTCGGCCCCGTCGACTGCCTCGTGCACCTGCACCGGGGCGGCGCGTGCGACCGGATCGCGCACACCCTCGCCGGGCACGCCGCCCGCGCCACACCGGTCATGACCTCGGACCACGGCGCGGTCGCCGAGCTGTTCGACAAGGCCGCGGTGATCTTCGTGCCGTGCCGCCAAGGCGTGGAACCCGACGTCCAGGCCGCCGCGAAGCTCATGCGCGCCCTCGCCGACGACCTGCCGACGGCCGTCGCGATCGGCCTCAAGGGACGTGACCACGTCCGCGCCACCCGGGACGTGGCCAAGGTCGGCGAGATCCTCCGCGAACGCGTCGAGCACGCCTACCGGGGCTGGCGCGCCCGCCGGGCCAAGCCCTCGCCGACCGTCGACCCGCTCAAGGCGCTGCACTCGGCGAAGCACGCCCTGCTGCGCCAACCCGACGTGGGCACGGCCAGCCGCACGCCCATGGCGCCGCAGCTGCGCAAGGTGGTCCTGCGCGTCCTCGACCACTACGACAACCACATGCGCAACGTGCTCACGTCCCTGGTCGAAGGGGTCGAGCGCACGGTCTCCGAGGTGGTCCGCCGCCAGGACGACCTGTCCACCGGCGTGGGCCTGGGCGAGCTGGAGGTGCTGCGCGCCGAGCTGGAACAGCACGCCGAGCACCAGGGCCACCTGGCCGACCAGCTCGTCGGCATCGACGACGGCGTCGTCCGGGTCCGCGCCGACATGGCCGGCCAGGGACGGCGGGTGCGCGAGATCGAGGACGCCGTGGTCGCCGAGGCCGCGAAGCGCGCCAAGCAGGGCGACGCCCTGGCCCAGCGCATCGACAAGCTCGCCGTCGCGCTCGAACGCACCCTCGACCGGATCGACTCGCTGGAGTCCAAGGTCGTCGACGTGCTGCGGGACCGCGACACCAAGCTCGAGTTCGGCCTGCGCGCCGCGAACCAGGCGCAGCAGACCGCCGACGCCCTGCGCCGCGTCGTCGTGCGGGAGCACGAGCGGCACAGCGACACCGTGCCGCGCAGCTCGCTCGTGCTGACCGACGTGGGCCTGCTGCGCCTGCCGTCGGACGACGCGTTCATGCTGCCGATGCTGTCCAGCAACGGGGTGTGGGAGACCGGCCTGTCGGAGCTGATCGACTCGGTGGTCGAGCCGGACGGCATCTTCCTCGACATCGGCGCGTACGTCGGGTACCAGACCGTGCGCATGCTCAGCCGGTTCGGGACGGGCGGCGCGGTGGTCGCGGTCGAGCCGTGCCCGTCCGCGCGGGCGCTGCTGCGGCACAACGTCGACGTCAACCTGCCCGAACGGGTGGCGCAACAGCTCGTGCTGGTGGACGCCGCTGCCTGGGAGAGCACCGGTGAGCTGGCGACCCAACCGTCGTTGACGGGCGGGGTGTCGGTCGCGCCGCTGCCGGAGGACGCCGGCGACGACGTGCCGCGGGTGCGGGCGGCCAGGCTCGACAAGGAGCTGGAGGCCGTGCCGTCGTTGCAGGGCCGCAAGCTGTCCGTCGTCCGGGTGGACGCGCCGGGCCGCGGTCACCGCGCGTTGGCCGGACTGGTGCGCCTGCTGCGCCGGGATCGCCCGCACGTGTTCCTGGACTTCTCCGCGACGGCGACGTCGGGTTTCGGCGACGATCCGGTCACGGTCCTGAAGGAGTTCCGGATCTGGGGCTACGACCTGGTGCCGGTGCCCACCCGGGAACCGGCGTCGCCGGAGCAGATCGTGACCGCGATGGAGGGGATGCGGAGCATCCCGCTGTGGTTGCGACCCCGTCCGGTGGCGCCCAAGGGACCGGGTCCGCAGGTCGCGATGCCGGCACGCACCGCGCCGGCAAGCCGCTGACCAGGCGATTTGACACCGACGAAGGTCATGAGTAACTTTTACCGAGTCGCCAGCAAGAACCTCGGAACGAGCGGTTGACACCGCGAATCGGGCCGAGTAGACTACTGCGGCGTCAAGCTCCCAGAAACGAATAAGCAGCACAGAGTGCTGCCTCCGCTCTGGAAACAGATACAAATTGAATGCGAAGCGAGTTCAGCGCGGAGCCGAGAAGCCGAAACCGGCCGATTTGACACCGCGAAAACGAACAAGCTAAGGTTCAACCACAGCAAGCGAAACACCGGAAACACAAAGCCCCGGATTGAACCGCGGTAAGACTGCGGAACGAAATGGTGAGCGCGTGTTCTTTGAGAACTCAACAGCGTGCCGAATAGCCAGTAAATTTATGAACCTCGTCAAGAGGTTTCCTTTGAGATTGTTACTGGACAACTGACATTCATGTCAGTGTTGTTCGGAGCGATCAAACATTCCTTATTGGAGAGTTTGATCCTGGCTCAGGACGAACGCTGGCGGCGTGCTTAACACATGCAAGTCGAGCGGTAAGGCCCTTCGGGGTACACGAGCGGCGAACGGGTGAGTAACACGTGGGTAACCTGCCCTGTACTCTGGGATAAGCCTGGGAAACTAGGTCTAATACCGGATATGACTCCATTAGGCATCTTGTGGGGTGGAAAGTTCCGGCGGTACAGGATGGACCCGCGGCCTATCAGCTTGTTGGTGGGGTAATGGCCTACCAAGGCGACGACGGGTAGCCGGCCTGAGAGGGTGACCGGCCACACTGGGACTGAGACACGGCCCAGACTCCTACGGGAGGCAGCAGTGGGGAATATTGCACAATGGGCGAAAGCCTGATGCAGCGACGCCGCGTGAGGGATGACGGCCTTCGGGTTGTAAACCTCTTTCAGCGGGGACGAAGGGCAACTGACGGTACCCGCAGAAGAAGCACCGGCTAACTACGTGCCAGCAGCCGCGGTAATACGTAGGGTGCGAGCGTTGTCCGGAATTATTGGGCGTAAAGAGCTCGTAGGCGGTTTGTTGCGTCGGCTGTGAAAACTTCACGCTTAACGTGGAGCCTGCAGTCGATACGGGCAGACTTGAGTTCGGCAGGGGAGACTGGAATTCCTGGTGTAGCGGTGAAATGCGCAGATATCAGGAGGAACACCGGTGGCGAAGGCGGGTCTCTGGGCCGATACTGACGCTGAGGAGCGAAAGCGTGGGGAGCGAACAGGATTAGATACCCTGGTAGTCCACGCCGTAAACGGTGGGTGCTAGGTGTGGGGGACTTCCACGTCCTCCGTGCCGCAGCTAACGCATTAAGCACCCCGCCTGGGGAGTACGGCCGCAAGGCTAAAACTCAAAGGAATTGACGGGGGCCCGCACAAGCGGCGGAGCATGTGGATTAATTCGATGCAACGCGAAGAACCTTACCTGGGCTTGACATGCACCGGAAACCTGCAGAGATGTAGGCCTCTTCGGACTGGTGTACAGGTGGTGCATGGCTGTCGTCAGCTCGTGTCGTGAGATGTTGGGTTAAGTCCCGCAACGAGCGCAACCCTCGTTCCATGTTGCCAGCGCGTAATGGCGGGGACTCATGGGAGACTGCCGGGGTCAACTCGGAGGAAGGTGGGGATGACGTCAAGTCATCATGCCCCTTATGTCCAGGGCTTCACACATGCTACAATGGCCGGTACAGAGGGCTGCTAAGCCGTGAGGTGGAGCGAATCCCACAAAGCCGGTCTCAGTTCGGATCGGGGTCTGCAACTCGACCCCGTGAAGTCGGAGTCGCTAGTAATCGCAGATCAGCAACGCTGCGGTGAATACGTTCCCGGGCCTTGTACACACCGCCCGTCACGTCACGAAAGTCGGTAACACCCGAAGCCCGTGGCCCAACCAGCTTGCTGGGGGGAGCGGTCGAAGGTGGGACTGGCGATTGGGACGAAGTCGTAACAAGGTAGCCGTACCGGAAGGTGCGGCTGGATCACCTCCTTTCTAAGGAGCATTCCTCACCGGTTCTCTTCGGAGGGCCTGTGGAGAGCCATGCCGGCGGCGAATGATCGTCGGATGGTTGCTCAATGATGTGGATGCTGGCTATATACAGAATCTGGGATTGTCCGGGGAGTTAGTACTGTCCGTAAGGGCGTGGAAGGGTCTCCCGAGGGTTCGAGTCTTCTGTTCGGTACGCTGTTGGGTCCTGAGGGAACACGTGAGTGTCTCTTTCAGCGAGAAACGACAGGACGGTCTCCGTCCGCGAACCGCTGGTCTTCGGATCGGGTAGGCGTGGGCAGTAGTGGGATGGTGTCTGGTTGTTCTTTGAGAACTGCACAGTGGATGCGAGCATCTTTGTGGCAAGTTATTAAGGGCACACGGTGGATGCCTTGGCACCAGGAGCCGATGAAGGACGTAGGAGACTGCGAAAAGCCTTGGGGAGCTGTCAACCGAGCTGAGATCCAAGGGTATCCGAATGGGGAAACCCGGCCCCAGTCATGTGGGGTCACCCACGCCTGAACACATAGGGCGTGTGGAGGGAACGCGGGGAAGTGAAACATCTCAGTACCCGCAGGAAGAGAAAACAACCGTGATTCCGTGAGTAGTGGCGAGCGAAAGCGGAAGAGGCTAAACCGTATTCGTGTGATACCCGGCAGGGGTTGCGTGTACGGGGTCGTGGGACCTGTTCGTCAGTTCTGCCGGACTGACAAGGAGTCATAAAACGGTGTCGTTAGCGGAACGCGTCTGGAAAGCGTGGCCGTAGAGGGTGAGAGTCCCGTACGCGAAAACTCACCGTCTCCTTACAGTGTTCCCAAGTAGCAGCGTACTCGTGAAATTCGCTGTGAATCTGGCGGGACCACCCGCTAAGCCTGAATACTACCTGGTGACCGATAGCGGACTAGTACCGTGAGGGAAAGGTGAAAAGTACCCCGGGAGGGGAGTGAAATAGTACCTGAAACCGTGTGCCTACAATCCGTCGGAGCCTTTCGGGGTGACGGCGTGCCTTTTGAAGAATGAGCCTGCGAGTTAGTGCTGCGTGGCGAGGTTAACCCGTGTGGGGTAGCCGTAGCGAAAGCGAGTCCGAATAGGGCGTTCCAGTCGCGTGGTCTAGACCCGAAGCGGAGTGATCTAGCCATGGCCAGGGTGAAGCGTGGGTAAGACCGCGTGGAGGCCCGAACCCACCAGGGTTGAAAACCTGGGGGATGAGCTGTGGTTAGGGGTGAAAGGCCAATCAAACTCCGTGATAGCTGGTTCTCCCCGAAATGCATTTAGGTGCAGCGTCGTGTGTTTCGTGCCGGAGGTAGAGCACTGGATGGTCTAGGGGGCCCACAAGCTTACCGAAATCAACCAAACTCCGAATGCCGGTACGTGAGAGCGCGGCAGTGAGACTGCGGGGGATAAGCTTCGTAGTCGAGAGGGAAACAGCCCAGAACGCCGGCTAAGGCCCCTAAGTGTGTGCTAAGTGGGAAAGGATGTGGGGTCGCCCAGACAACCAGGAGGTTGGCTTAGAAGCAGCCACCCTTTAAAGAGTGCGTAATAGCTCACTGGTCAAGTGGTCCTGCGCCGACAATGTAGCGGGGCTCAAGCACACCGCCGAAGCCGTGTCATTTCAGTGTCATGCTGGGATGGGTAGGGGAGCGTCGTTCAGCCATTGAAGCGCCGGAGTGATCCAGGTGTGGAGGCTGGACGAGTGAGAATGCAGGCATGAGTAGCGAAAGACGAGTGAGAAACTCGTCCGCCGGATGACCAAGGGTTCCTGGGCCAGGCTAATCCGCCCAGGGTAAGTCGGGACCTAAGGCGAGGCCGACAGGCGTAGTCGATGGACAACGGGTTGATATTCCCGTACCCGTGTGAACGCGCCCATGGCGAACCTTGTGATACTAACCGCCCGAAGCCCGCTCTGATTCTTCGGATGAGGGGCGATGTGGAGCGCGGGACCTGAACTTGTAGTAGTCAAGCGATGGGGTGACGCAGGAGGGTAGCTCCGCCAGTGAGTGGTAGTACTGGTGTAAGCGTGTAGGCCGGTGTGTAGGCAAATCCGCACATCGTCAAGGCTGAGACGTGATGCATAGCCGATTGAGGCGAAGTAGAGTGATCCCATGCTGCCGAGAAAAGCCTCTAGTGAGTGTTCATGCGGCCCGTACCCCAAACCGACACAGGTGGTCAGGTAGAGAATACCGAGGCGATCGGGCGAACTGTGGTTAAGGAACTCGGCAAAATGCCCCCGTAACTTCGGGAGAAGGGGGGCCGAGGGATTTGAAGCCCCTTGCGGGCTAGGATTTTTCGGCCGCAGAGACCAGCGAGAAGCGACTGTTTACTAAAAACACAGGTCCGTGCGAAGTCGCAAGACGATGTATACGGACTGACGCCTGCCCGGTGCTGGAACGTTAAGGGGACCGGTTAGTCTTTCGGGGCGAAGCTGAGAACTTAAGCGCCAGTAAACGGCGGTGGTAACTATAACCATCCTAAGGTAGCGAAATTCCTTGTCGGGTAAGTTCCGACCTGCACGAATGGCGTAACGACTTCTCGACTGTCTCAACCACAGGCCCGGCGAAATTGCACTACGAGTAAAGATGCTCGTTACGCGCGGCAGGACGGAAAGACCCCGGGACCTTTACTATAGCTTGGTATTGGTGTTCGGTTCGGCTTGTGTAGGATAGGTGGGAGACTGTGAAGCGCTGACGCCAGTCAGTGTGGAGTCGTCGTTGAAATACCACTCTGGTCGTACTGGATGTCTAACCTCGGTCCGTGATCCGGATCAGGGACAGTGCCTGGTGGGTAGTTTAACTGGGGCGGTTGCCTCCCAAAGGGTAACGGAGGCGCTCAAAGGTTCCCTCAGCCTGGTTGGCAATCAGGTGTCGAGTGCAAGTGCACAAGGGAGCTTGACTGTGAGACCGACAGGTCGAGCAGGGACGAAAGTCGGAACTAGTGATCCGGCCATGGCTTGTGGAAGCGTGGTCGCTCAACGGATAAAAGGTACCCCGGGGATAACAGGCTGATCTTGCCCAAGAGTCCATATCGACGGCATGGTTTGGCACCTCGATGTCGGCTCGTCGCATCCTGGGGCTGGAGTAGGTCCCAAGGGTTGGGCTGTTCGCCCATTAAAGCGGTACGCGAGCTGGGTTTAGAACGTCGTGAGACAGTTCGGTCCCTATCCGCCGCGCGCGTAGGATACTTGCGGAAGGCTGTCCCTAGTACGAGAGGACCGGGACGGACGGACCTCTGGTGTGCCAGTTGTCCTGCCAAGGGCATTGCTGGTTGGCTACGTTCGGAAGGGATAACCGCTGAAAGCATCTAAGCGGGAAGCCTGTTCCTAGATGAGGTATCCCACCCCTTTGTGGGTTAAGGCCCCCAAGAGACCATTGGGTTGATAGGCCGGAGATGGAAGGTCGGTAACGGCTGGAGTTGACCGGTACTAATAGGCCGAGGACTTGTCATGAAGACGCTACGCATCCACTGTGCGGTTCTGAAAGAACCGAACCGGACCATCACGGTCCACCCTGCTTTGTGTGGGGTGGGGTGTGGTGCCTACGGGTTGGTAATTTCATAGTGTTTCGGTGGTCATAGCGGTTGGGGAACACCCGGTCCCATTCCGAACCCGGTAGTTAAGCCTTCCAGCGCCGATGGTACTGCACTCGTGAGGGTGTGGGAGAGTAGGACGCCGCCGAACAATTCTTCGCCTTCAGGGGCACTCGATCAACTCGGGTGCCCCTGAAGGCTTTTTGCGTTACCGTCCCGGTCGTGGCCGAGGTGACGAGACACGACGACCTGGCGGAGTTCTGGGCGTTGACGGGTGACTTCTTCAACGCGGACCCCGTGTTCCACACCATCCCGATCGCGGCAGTGGACCGCAGGCTCCACCACGCCGACCCGGAGGACGAACCACCGCTGCTGGTGAGCGTCACCGAGGACGGTGTGCTGGTGGCCGCGGCACTGCGCACACCGCCGTGGCCGTTGACGTTGAGCGGTGTCGGGCCGGAGTGGGCGGAGGTCGTCGCGGACGCGTTGGCCGGCGAAGTGGAACTGCCCGGCGTGAACGGTCCCCGCGAGTCTGTGGAGGCGTTCGTCGTCGCCTGGGCCGCCCGCACGGGCTGCAACGCGCGGGAGCACATGGCGTTGCGCCTGTACGCGCTGGACGAGCTGGACGCCCCCGCCGACGTGCCCGGCACGGCACGGTTGGCGACCATGGACGACCTGGACCTGCTCACCGACTGGCGCACCGAGTTCGGTGTCGAAGCGACCGGGCAGGACCGCGACGGCACCAGCGAGGACCGGGTCCGGCTCATGGTGCGCGTCGGCCTGGAGGCCGGGCACGGCCACCTGATCTGGCACGTCGGCGACACCCCGGTGGCGTGGGCGGCGGCGAACGCGCCGGCGTCCGGCATGTCCCGCATCGGTCCCGTCTACACGCCGCCGGAGCACCGCAGGCACGGGTACGGCGCGGCGGTCACCGCGGCCTGCGCGGCGTGGGCGCAGGAGAACGGGGCCGAGCACGTGGTCCTCTACACCGACCTGGCGAACCCGACGTCCAACTCGATCTACCAGCGGATCGGTTTCCGGCCGGTGGTCGACTCGGCGGAGTTCGTGTTCACCCCGGCCGGTGGCTGAGCAGGTCCCCCGGCTGGCAGTCCAACGCCTCGCACAGGGCGGTCAGGGTGCTGAACCTGATCGCCCTGGCGCGGCCGTTCTTGAGGACCGACAGGTTGACCACGGTCACGCCGACGCGGTCCGCCAACTCGGTCAAGGTCATCCCGCGCTCGGCCAGCAGCCGGTCGAGGTGCACCTGGATGCTCACACGGTTCCCTCCAGGTCCGCGCGCATCTCCGCGCTCGTGCGCATGATCTTGCCAAGTGCCAGGAGACCCAACCCGCTGACCACCGCCCACCACGGCACGTCCCACTCGGCGGTCAGGGACGTCACGCCGGCCT
Organism: Saccharothrix sp. 6-C; assembly: GCF_016695385.1. Classification (NCBI taxonomy): domain Bacteria; kingdom Bacillati; phylum Actinomycetota; class Actinomycetes; order Pseudonocardiales; family Pseudonocardiaceae; genus Saccharothrix; species Saccharothrix sp. 6-C. Next base: position 438,757 of record NZ_CP064192.1, read on the forward strand.
CGGGCAGCACGGGCGCCAGGAGCCGGAGCCGGGCGGCGGCCTCGGTCAGCGTCACGGCCGGCACCGCGACGAGCGTGAACCACCCGAGGCGACGCAGCCGGTCCGCGGTGGCGGCGGTGTGGACGCCGTCGACGGCACCCCGTTCGAGCAGCCGCATGAGGAGCAGGAACAGCAAGGCGTAGCCGGCCATCGGCAACGCGACGTCGACCAGGTAGAGGACCCGTTCCCAGGTCGTCGGCTCGCTCAGGCAGACGCGCAACGACCCCGCGCTGAGGTGCCCGACGTCGGCCTGCGGCACGGTGCGGATCAGTTCCGTGCCCACGTGCGCCGTGATGCACACGGAAGTGCCGTAGGAGGCCACCGCGACCAGCGTGATCGCGGCCAAGGACACCGCGGTGGTCACCGACCACAGGAGCCGGACGACGACGGTCAGCGGCTGCAACGGGTTGCGGGGCACCGTCACACCGTTCCTTCGAGGTCCGCGCGCATCTCCGCGCCGGTCCGCATGACCTGCGCCAGCGACAGCAGCGCGATGCCGGTGATGACCGCCCACCACGGCGCCTCCCACCCGCCGAGGAACGCCAGGAACCCGGCGTCGAACGTGACGGCGGCGTGCACCAGCGAGGTCCGCGCGATCGACTCGACCAGCGCCGCCGCCGGCAGCACCCACAGCAGGTAGTGGCCGAGGCGGCGCACGCCGATCGCGGTGCCCGGGGTGTAGATGCCGTGCCGTGACGCTCCCCGCAGCAGCAACAGGAGCAGCAGGAGCGCGCCGACCTGGGTGAAGGCGGTCGGCGCCGCGGACAGGACGCCGAGCACGTGCTGCCACGGCGCGGGGTCGTCGACGCACAGCGTGACCCGGTCGACGGCGGCCAAGCGGACGCCCGCGGCGAGGTCACGGCCCTCGGTGTCGTGCGGCCAGGAGTCGGCGGTGAAGCACACCGGGTCGAACAAGCCGATCGTCAGGCGGATCGCGGTGGCGAGGCCGTAGACCCCCAGGCTCACCGCGAACACCGCCGACACGACACCGGTCAACGGCTCTAACGGGTTCCCCCTCGACATGACAGCCCCCCTGCATATCGTTTATCGATGTTATCGAGAAACGATACCGTCGAGGACGTCGCGCGTCACGGGCCGGTTGCGGGCGTGGGAGGAGAACACCAGGGACGTGGTCGTGTCGCCGTACCGCTGGGCCTGCTCCACGAACTCCTCCAGCTCGACCGTCGACCGGCACACCACGCGCAGCAGCCAGCAGTCGTCCCCGGTCACGTGATCCGCGTCGCGCACCTGGGCCAGCGTCACCACTCGCTCCCGGAACCGGGGCGTGTCCAGGCTGCGCACCCGCACCCGGACGATGGCCTCGATCGGCAGTCCGAGCCGCCGCGGGTCGACCACCGCCGCGTACCCGGTGACGATCCCGGCCTGCTCCAGCCGCCGCACGCGCTCGGTCGTCGCGGGCGCGGACAGGGAGACCCGCTTGGCCAGCTCGGTGAACGTCATCCGCCCGTCCCGCTGGAGCAGGTCCAACAACTTCCAGTCCAGATCGTCCAGTTCCACCGTGGAATCGTAGGCGGAACCCAGGTCACGCCTGGAGTTCTGCATGGGGAAGAACACGCTGGTCAGCGACGATCTACCCATGACGAACACGCTCCGCTTCCCCGCTGCCGACCCCGCCGACGCGGCGGCGTTCTTCGCCGCCGAACTGGCCTTCGAGGCCGACCCGGACGACGTGGTCCGCGACCTCCGGGCCGGCACGACCGAAGGCTTTCGGCTGGTCGAGACGCGCAGCCCCGAGGCGTTCGCGCGGGTCCGCATCCCCGGCGCGATCAACCTCCCGCACTGGGACGTGGACGAGACGACGACCGCCGGCTGGGACCGCGACCTCGTCTACGTCTGCTACTGCGAGAGCTTCGAGTGCAACGCCGCCACCAAGGGCGCGCTCGAGCTGTCGCGCCTCGGGTTCAAGGTGAAGCGGCTGGCCGGCGGCATCACGACCTGGCACGCGTCGGGCTACCCGGTGGAGGGCGACGCCGTCGAGCCCGGCGGCACGAGCCTGCACGGGATCTCCTGCGACTGCTGATCTACCCTCGGACGAGTGACGCGCCTGCTCGTGCTGCAACCCGACCACGACGACCCGCCCGCCCGCCTCGGCGAGTGGCTGACCACCGCCGGGGCGGTGCTGGACGTGGTGAAACCGTACGAGGAACCGCTGCCGGACGCGCTCGACGGCTACCAGGGTGTGGTGTGCCTGGGCGGCGCGATGGGCGCGCTGGACGACGTCGAGCACCCGTGGCTGGCGGACGTGCGCAAGCTGCTGTCGCAGGCGGTGTCGAAGCGGGTGCCGCTGCTCGCGATCTGCCTCGGCGCGCAGCTGCTGGCGGCGGCCACCGGCGGGCAGGTGCGGCGCAGCCCGCAGGGGCCCGAGATCGGCGTGCAGCTGGTGGCGAAGCGGGACGCGGCGAGCGGCGACCCGCTGTTCGGCGAGCTGCCGTGGACGCCGGACGTGCTGCAGTTCCACGAGGACGAGGTCGGCTTCCTGCCGCCGACGGCGCTGCTGCTCGCGTCGTCCCCGAAGTGCGCGAACCAGGCGTTCCGCGTCGGTGACCGCGCCTACGGCGTGCAGTTCCACATCGAGACCACGCCGGAGATGGTTCTCGGCTGGGCCGAGGGGTACCCGGAGGTGGTGGCGGGCGTGCGACCGGGCGTGCTCGACGCGGACCGACTCGTGGCCGGTCACGAGGACATTCGGGAGGTGTGGCAGCCGTTTGCCGAACGATTCGTGCGCTTGGCCGCCGGTGAGCTGACGATCCACCGGAGCCTGCCGCTGGTGTGATGAACCTCCGTTGGTGTGAGCGTTCATCGATCGGACAGGTAGCGTTCACCTTGTCGTTGTGAGTGTTCATCGGCCAGACGGGTAGCGTTTACCTTCGACTGTGTCGATTCAGTTGGAGGAATCAGCGTGGATGCCTCGCTCCTCGTCATCATCGTGGTCATCACGGCTCTGGTCTTCGACTTCACCAACGGCTTCCACGACACCGCGAACTCGATGGCGACCTCCATCGCCACCGGCGCGCTGCGGCCACGCACGGCCGTCGCGTTCTCCGCGGTGTTGAACCTGGTGGGAGCGTTGTTGTCGGTCGAGGTGGCCAAGACCATCTCCGGCGGGATCGTCGACGACGCGAGAATCACGCCCGCGATCGTGTTCGGCGGGCTGATCGGCGCGATCATGTGGAACCTGGTCACCTGGTACGTCGGGCTGCCGTCCAGCTCGTCGCACGCCCTGTTCGGCGGCCTGATCGGCGCGACGTGGGTCGCCTCGGGCGCGGACGCCGTGCACTTCGAGAAGGTCGTGGACAAGGTCGTCGCGCCCGCGATCGCCGCGCCGCTGGTGGCGGGCATCGTGGCGCTGCTGGCCACCTTCCTGACCTACCGGCTGACCAAGCGGGCGCGGAAGTCCGTGACCGACAAGGGGTTCAAGGCGGGCCAGATCGCGTCCGCCGCGCTCATGTCGCTGGCGCACGGCACGAACGACGCCCAGAAGACGATGGGCATCATCACGCTCACGCTGATCACCGCCGGGACGCTCACGCCGGGCTCGGAACCGCCGCTGTGGGTGATCCTGAGCGCGGCGGTCGCCATCGCGCTGGGCACGTACCTGGGCGGCTGGCGGATCACGAAGACCCTCGGCTCGGGCCTGACCACGATCGAGGCGCCGCAGGGCTTCGCCGCGCAGACCAGCGCGGCGACCGTGATCATGGCGTCCTCGCACCTGGGGTTCGCGCTGTCCACCACGCACGTCGCGTCCGGCGGCATCATGGGCTCCGGCCTGGCCCGCCAGCGCGACGGCGTGCGGTGGGGCGTGGCGGGTCGGATGGCGGCGGCCTGGGGGCTGACGCTGCCGGCGGCGGGCCTGGTCGGCGCGCTCGCGGGCAAGGTCGCGTCGCTGGGCACGCTCGGCGTGGTGGCCGTGGCGGTGGTGGGCATGGCGGTGGCGCTGGTGATCTGGCTGCTGTCGCGCCGTGAGCCGGTGCGGCCCGAGCACGTGGTGGACGAGATCGCGGCACAGGCCGAGACGCACAAGGTGGCGGCGTGAAGATCGACTGGGTGGCGCTGGGCTCCGTCTTCGGGGTGAGCCTGGCGGTGGTGCTGGGCCTGGTCCTGCTGTTCTCCGGCGGGCTGCGCGCGTGGTCGGCGCGGGAGGTGGCGCAGGAGCGGCAGGCGTCGACGGCGCTGCCGACGGTCGCGGCGGTGGCGTGCCTGCTGGCGTGCGTGACCGTAGTGTTGTTCGGCATCTACTTGATCGTGGCGAGCTGACGCTTCCCGGAGCGTCCCGGCGGGCTACGGTGTTCGTCGATGACCGATCCAGCCCGCCTCCCCACGTCCCCCGCCCGGTTCGGCCTGACCGAGGCGCGCGGCGGTGAGCACCTGCGTGCCGCCGGGTGGTGGGAGGGGCGACGGCCGACCGAGGGCAACGAGCCGATCCTGGTGGCGTTGTCCCGCAGCCCCGACCCGGACCTGGCGCTGCTGGGGATCGACCGGCTGCGCGTCGCGCTCGGCGACCGGTGGCCCGAGCTGGACCGGGCGCTGCGGGACGGCGAGGCGTTGCGCGGTCGGCTGCTCGCGGTGCTCGGCTCGTCCACCGCGCTGTCGGACTTCCTGGTCGCCAACCCGGACCGCTGGCGCGACCTGGTCGACGACGAGCCGGTGGACGCCGGGGCGTTCGCGCCCGCCCTGGTCGCCGCGGTCGACGGCCTGACCGACGCGGACGCGGTGCGGGCGCTGCGGGTCGAGTACCGGGCGCTGCTGTGCCGGATCGCCGCCGTCGACCTGGCGCACGTGGTCGAGCCGGACCAGCGGTACGTCAACTACGACGACGTCGCGAGCCTGCTGTCGGACCTCGCGGTGGCCGCGTTGCGGGCCGCGCTGGACGTCGCCGGACGGCAGGTGCCGCGGTCCGACGAGTGCCGGCTCGCGGTGATCGCGATGGGCAAGTGCGGCGCGCGGGAGCTGAACTACGTCAGCGACGTCGACGTGGTGTTCGTCGGCGAGGGCGACCTGGCCGTGGCGACCCGGTTGGCCGGCGCGGTGATGCAGGTCGCGGGCCAGGCGTGCTTCGAGGTGGACGCGGCGCTGCGGCCGGAGGGCAAGGCGGGCGCGCTGGTGCGCACCCTGGACGGCCACGCCACCTACTACCAGCGGTGGGCGCGGACCTGGGAGTTCCAGGCGCTGCTCAAGGCCAGGCCGGTGGCGGGCGACGAGGAGCTCGGCCGGCGGTACATGGACGTCGTGCGGCCCCTGGTGTGGACGGCCGCCGAACGGGAGAACTTCGTGCCCGACGTGCAGGCCATGCGCCGCCGCGTCGAGGACCACGTGCCGGCGGGCCTGACCGACCGGGAGCTGAAGCTGGGCCGGGGCGGGCTGCGCGACGTCGAGTTCGCCGTGCAGCTGCTGCAGCTCGTGCACGGCCGCGGTGACGAAGAGCTGCGCATCACCACGACCACCCAGGCGTTGGCGGCCCTGGGGCGCGGCGGGTACGTCGGTCGCACGGACGCCGCCGACTTCGGTCGCGCCTACCGGTTCCTGCGCACGTTGGAGCACCGGTTGCAGTTGCAGCGGATGCTGCGCACGCACCTGTTCCCGGCTGACGACGACGTGGCCGCGCTGCGCCGGCTGGCGCGTGCGTCGGGGTTGCAGGCCGAGGGCGGGCTGTCGGAGAGCCAGGTGCTGCTCGCCGAGTTCCGCAAGCGCGCCAACCAGGTGCGCCGGCTGCACGAGAAGCTGTTCTACCGGCCGTTGTTGCAGGCCGTCGCGAACGTGCCCACGGAGGCGCTGCGGCTGACCACGTCCCAGGCCGCGGCGCGCCTGGCCGCCCTGGGTTACGCGGCGCCGGACGGAGCGTTGAAGCACATCGAAGCGTTGACCAGGGGTGTTTCCCGGCGGGCCCGGATCCAGACGGCGCTGCTGCCGGTGCTGCTCGACCTGTTCGCCACCACCCCGGACCCCGACCGCGGCCTGCTGGCCTACCGGAAGGTGTCGGAGGCGTTGGCCGAGACGCCCTGGTACCTGCGGCTGCTGCGGGACGAGGGCACGGTGGTCGACCGGCTGGCCGCGCTGCTGGGCACGTCGAAGCTCGTGCCGGACCTGCTGGTGCGCGCGCCCGAGGTGCTGCCGCTGCTGGCCGACACCGACGCGCTCGTCGGCCGCGACCCCATGACCATCGGCAACCCGCTGCGCAGCGCCGTGTCCCGGTACAACGACCTGGAGCGCGCGGTCACCGCCGCCCGGTCGCTGCGCCGCCAGGAGCTGCTGCGGGTGGCGTCGGCGGACCTGCTCGGGCTGGTGCCGCTGCGCACGGTGTGCGTGTCGTTGTCCGAGGTGTGGGTGGCGGTGCTCCAGGCGGCGTTGGACGCGGTGGTGCGCTCGGCCGGTGAGCGGCAGGCGTCGATCGCGGTCATCGGCATGGGCCGGCTCGGCGGACGTGAGCTGGGGTACGGGTCGGACGCCGACGTGCTGTTCGTGTGCGAGCCCGCGCCCGGGGTGAGCGACGCGGACGCCGCCCGGTACGCGTCGTCGGTGGTGGAGCAGGTGCGGCGGCTGCTCAACGCGCCCAGCCAGGACCCGCCGCTGCAAGTGGACACCGACCTGCGGCCGGAAGGCAGGCAGGGGCCACTGGTGCGCACGCTCGACTCCTACCGGGCCTACTACGCGCAGTGGGCCGAGCTGTGGGAGGCGCAGGCGCTGCTGCGGGCGCGGTTCATCGGCGGCGACGCGGACCTCGGCGCGCGGTTCGTCGAGATGATCGACCCGGTGCGCTACCCCAAGCAGGGCCTGGACGCCGGCGCCGTGCGGGAGATCCGGCGCATCAAGGCACGCGTCGAGGCCGAGCGACTGCCGCGCGGCGCCGACCCGTCCACCCACACCAAGCTGGGGCGGGGCGGGCTCGCCGACGTCGAGTGGACCGTGCAGCTGCTGCAGCTGCAGCACGCGGGCGAGGTGCCCGGCCTGCGCACGCCGTCGACCGTGCGGGGGCTGCGTGCGGCCACGGAGGCCGGGTTGATGTCGGAGGACGACTCGTCGGCCCTGATGGACGCGTGGGTGATGGCGACCGAGGCGCGCAACGCCGTCGTGCTCGTGCGGGGCAAGGCCGGCGACCAGCTGCCGACGGCCGGGCGGGACCTGGCCGCGGTGGCGTCGGCGATGGGGCACGCCGGTGACCCGGGCGAGTTCCTGGACTCCTACCGGCGCACGGCGCGGCGCGCGCGGGCCGTGATCGAGCGCATCTTCTACGGGTCCTGAACACTGGGGTCCGTGAAAGCGATCGCGCAGACCGAATTCGGAGATGCCGAAGTCCTCGTGGTGCGGGAGCTGCCGGACCCGCCGATCGCGCTGGACCAGGTGCTGGTCGAGGTGCGTGCCGCCGGGGTGAACCCGGTGGACCGGCTGGTGCGCATGGGGTACGTGGCGAGTTCGATGCCGTGCCACTTCCCGCTGGTGCCGGGCTGGGACGTGGCCGGGGTGGTGCGGGCCGTCGGGCCCGCGGTGGACGGGTTCGCCGTCGGCGACGAGGTGTTCGGCTACCAGCGCAAGGACCACGTGCAGAACGGGACGTACGCGGAGCTCGTCGCGGCCACCGAGCGCGGGTTGGCGCACAAGCCGGCGTCGCTGTCGTTCGAGGAGGCGGGCGGGCTCGCGCTGACCGGGCTGACCGCGCTGCAGTCGTTGCGCAAGGTCGGGGTGTCCTCAGGCGACACGGTGCTCGTGCACGCCGCCGCCGGCGGTGTCGGGCACCTGGCCGTGCAGGTGGCGCGGATCCTCGGCGCGGCGCGGGTGATCGGCACGGCGTCGCCGCGCAACCACGACTTCCTGCGGTCGCTCGGCGTGGAGCCGGTGGCCTACGGGGACGCGCTGGTGGACAACGTGGCCGAGCTGCTCGGCGGCGACGGGCTGGTCGACGTGGTGTTCGACTGCGTCGGCGGCGCGGCGCTCAACGACTCGCCGGCGCTGGTACGCGACCCGGCCCGGATCGTGTCCATCGTGGACACCAACGTGCTGGAGCTCGGCGGCCGCTACTCCTACGCCAAGCCCGTGCGGGAAGACCTGGACTGGCTGGCCGGGCAGGCGGGGTCGGGCGCGTTGAAGGTGGAGGTCCAGCAGACGTTCCCGCTGGCGCAGGCCGCGGAGGCGCACCGGCTGCTGGAGGGCAAGCACGTGCGCGGCAAGATCGTGCTGACCGTGTGACCGGTGGTGAAGGGCCCCCGTCGCGGACGGCGGGGGCCCTCCGGTCGCCTACTCCTCGTCGACGGTCGGGACCGTGGTGAGCAGTTCGACGATCCACTCCTCGACGAGCGTGTCGTCGGACTCCTCGTCCTGGACGAGGCGGTTCGACACCCGGACACCGAGGCCGAGCACGTCGGCGGCGCCGATCGCCTCGATCGCCTCGGCGGCGGAGTCGAAGATGTTGGTGGACAGCACCTGGGCGGGGATTGCGACGTCATCAGACACGGCGCGACCTTAACCGCCCGCCACGATCGGGGTCGGAGCAGCCCTGGTGTCGACGGCCTGTTCACCGGGGACTACCCACCGTCGAACCAGGGCCGCCTCGCATTGACTATCGGTGTTCCTTATGCCGAGACTAGCGACACTCCTGGGGGAGACTCACGTTCGCACGCGTGCGCCCGGACGAAGGACGTCATGGACGACGAGACCCACCGCAAGAAGAGCAGCGCGGTTCTGAAGATCAGCTTGGTCGTGCTCGGCGTGCTGGTCCTGCTCGGGGTGATCCAGGCGGTCACCGCCGGCACGGTCGGCGTCGGCGCGCTGAGCGTCACCCTGCGTGAGCCCCCTTCGCCCTCCGCTTCCGCGTCGTCCTCGTCGTCCACGTCGGACGAGACCGTCGGCAGCCTGGACGGCGCGGTGGGCACCACGTCCCAAGTGGACGTGCCGTCCGGCGCGGACGCGTCCGCCAAGGTCCTCACCGGGTCGTGGAAGCAGGCGCGCGGCCTGCTCACCGTCGAGGTCACCAAGGTGGAGAACGCGGGCGGCCGGGTCAAGGTGTTCGTGACCGCCGTCAACGCCGGCAACGCGAAGATGGACCTGCCCGTCGCGTCCGTCACCGCGGTCGACGACGCGCAGCGCGAGTACGGCGCTTCCGCGTCCGCCAGCCGGTGGCCGGTGTCGATCGCGAAGAACTCCAGCATCAACGGGTACCTGGAGCTGGACCAGCGGGTCGGCGCCGACAGCACCGCGTTCTCGCTGACGTTCGCGGGGATCATCGGCCGGCTCGCGCCGACCGGCGGCGCGGTGACCGTGACCGGGATCCCGATCCCCGCGTAGGTGGACGTCCTCGTCGGTGTCGCGCTCGGGCTGGTCGGCCTGTGGCTGCTGCTCGTGCTGTGCCTGTTCCTGGGGCGGCCACGCGGGGTGGCGCTGCGGCTGGTCCTCCGGCTGCTGCCGGACGTGCTGCGGCTGGTGACCCGCCTGGCCCGCGACCCGCGGGTGTCCCGGTCGGCGCGGGTGCGCCTGTGGCTGCTGCTGGCCTACCTGGCGCTGCCGTTCGACCTGGTGCCCGACTTCATCCCCGTCCTGGGGTACGCGGACGACGCGATCGTGGTGGTCTGGGTCCTGCGCTCCGTCATCCGCGCCGCGGGCCCCGAGGTGGTCGCCGAGCACTGGCCGGGCACACCGGACGGCCTGGCCGTCGTGCGGCGGCTGACGAGGACCTAGCCAGGCACACCGCGAACGGGTCGTCCGAGCCCGACGCGACCCGCTTCCCGACGTCCGCGCCGGTCAACACCTCCGCGAACCGTTGGTGAGGATGTCCAGCAGTACAAAACCACCGGCGGGTGATCGAGTCGTTAGGTGCGGGTGGCCGGTGAGGACTCCGGTGGACCGACGCCGACCGCCGGATCGAAGTACCCGAAGGCCGACGGCCGGGTGACTGTCACAGTCACCCGGCCGTCGGCCTGTGGAGGATCGAGTGGGGCTGGAAGGCAGCGCCCCGCGCCGATCACACGTCGTAGTACAGCGCGAACTCGTAGGGGTTCGGGCGCAGGCGCAGCGGGTCGATCTCCTGCTCGCGCTTGAACGAGATCCAGGTGTCGATGACGTCCGGCGTGAAGACGCCGCCTTCCAGCAGGAACTCGTGGTCCGCCTCGAGGCTGTCCAGCACCGCGTCCAGGGACGCCGGCACCTGCTTGACGTCGCGGGCCTCCTCGGGCGGCAGCTCGTAGAGGTCCTTGTCGATCGGGGCCGGCGGCTCGATCTTGTTCTTCACGCCGTCCAGGCCGGCCATCACCATGGCCGAGAACGCCAGGTACGGGTTGCCCGACGAGTCGGGGCAGCGGAACTCGATGCGCTTGGCCTTGGGGTTGTTGCCGGTGATCGGGATGCGCACGCACGCCGACCGGTTGCGCTGGGAGTAGACCAGCGACACCGGGGCCTCGTAGCCCGGCACCAGGCGGTGGTAGGAGTTCACCGTCGGGTTGGTGAACGCCAGCAGCGACGGCGCGTGGTGCAGGATGCCGCCGATGTAGTGGCGCGCCGTGTCCGACAGGCCCGCGTAACCGGACTCGTCGTGGAACAGCGGCTGGCCGTCCTTCCACAGCGACTGGTGGGTGTGCATGCCCGAGCCGTTGTCGCCGAACAGCGGCTTCGGCATGAACGTGACGGACTTGCCGGCCTGCCACGCGGTGTTCTTGATGATGTACTTGAACAGCATCAAGTCGTCCGCGGCGTGCAGCAGCGTGTTGAACTTGTAGTTGATCTCCGACTGGCCGGCGGTGCCCACCTCGTGGTGCGCGCGCTCGACCGAGAAGCCCTGGTCCTGCATGTTCAGGACCATCTTGTCGCGCAGGTCCGCGTAGTGGTCGGTCGGCGAGACGGGGAAGTAGCCGCCCTTGTACTTGACCTTGTAGCCGCGGTTGCCGCCCTCTTCCTCACGGCCCGTGTTCCAGGCGCCGGAGATCGAGTCGATCTCGTGGAAGGCCGCGTTCGCGGTGGTGTCGAAGCGGATCGAGTCGAAGATGTAGAACTCCGCCTCGGCGCCGAAGTACGCGGTGTCCGCGATGCCCGACTCGGTGATGTACTGCTCGGCCTTGCGCGCGATGTTGCGCGGGTCGCGGCTGTAGGCCTCACGCGTGAACGGGTCGTGCACGAAGAAGTTGACGATCAGCGTCTTCTCGATCCGGAACGGGTCGAGACGCGCGGTGTACAGGTCGGGCAGCAGCAGCATGTCCGACTCGTGGATCGACTGGAAGCCGCGCACCGACGAGCCGTCGAACGCGAGGCCCTCGGCGATGGCGTCGGCGTCGAACGCGGAGGCTGGGAGCGTGAAGTGCTGCATCACGCCGGGCAGGTCGCTGAAGCGGACGTCGACGAACTTCACGCCCTCGTCGGAAATGAACTTCAGGACCTCGTCGGGATTCTTGAACACCCTCGTCGACTCCTCTGCTGCGGTGGGGGCGTGGTTGTACGCCGCTGCGTGGTGCGGCCTGCCATCGTGGCGAAACTAAGACCGCGGTGTTGCCCAGCCGTCACCCACGTGTTTCGCCAGTGTTAACGGGCCTCCCAGGTCGGGCAACCCGACCGCCGCTCCTCACCCGCTGAGCACGGCCTTACTCTGGTGGGGTGAGCAAGTGGACCGGATCGTGGCTGTCAGGACCCCGCTCGGCGTTGGAACCAGGCGCCGACTCCGGAGACGGTACCGGGCAGCAGTGGCGGGGTGAACGCCTCGGCCTGCCCCGCTCGGGTCCCGGCTCCGTCGCCTCCACGGGCCGCCGCGCGATCGCCATCCTGGTCGACTTCGCGCTCTCGGGCGGCGTGGCGGGCCTGTTCACGATGCCCGAGCTGCCGCAGAACTGGAGCCTGCTGGCCTGGTTCTCCATCACCGTCATCGCGGTCGGCTTCTTCGGCTTCACCCCTGGTCACGCGCTGTTCGGGCTGCGGGTCGCCCGGCTGGACGGCGCGGGGACCGTCGGTCTGCCCCGGGCCGCGCTGCGGACGGCGTTGATCTTCCCCATCATCCCGGCCGTGGTGTGGGACGCCGACGGCAGGGGCCTGCACGACAAGGCCGCGGGCACCGTCGTCATCCGCGTCCGCTGACGTTCCCGAGAACGCCTCAGGCCCGCCCCGGGCACTTGCCGGAACGGGCCTGAACTGCGGAAACACTCGTCCGAGGCGTGCTCGGCGACGACGCGGCGAGCTCAGCGACGACGCTCAGCGACGACGCATGGCGCGCTGCACGTTGCGCATCTTGGCGCCCTGGGGCATCGGGCCCTTGGGCAGCGCCGCGCCGCGGCTGGCCAGCGCGGCCAGCCGGTTGTCGATCGTGTCGACCTGGGCGGTCGAGATGTTGCGCGGCAGCTTCATCAGGTGGCCCTGGAGCTTGCGCAGCGGCACCTGGCCGTCCTCGGTGCCCACGATGACGTCGTAGATCGGCGTCTCGCCGATGACCCGCGCCACCCGCTTCTTCTCCTGGGCGATCAGGTTCTTGACCCGGTGCGGCGCGCCCTCGGCGACCAGCACCACGCCCGGCCGGCCGAGCACCCGGTGCACCATGTCACCGCTCGTCGTGCCCGCCACAGCCTTCGTGACGCGCCACTTGCCGCGCAGGTTGTCCAGCGCCCACGCCGCCGCGCCGGCCTGGCCGTCGGCCTTCGCGTACACGGTGCGCTGCACCCGGCGGCCGAACACGATGACCGCGAGCAGCGCGCCCACCGCGATGCCCATGGGCAGCAGCACCCACTGCATGTCCCAGATGAGGCCGATCAGGAACGCCGCGGCCGTCGCGCCGAGCAGGCACGCCAGCATCAACGGCACGAGCGCCTTGTCCTCGCGGCGCTGCATCTTGAACGCCTCGAAGATCTGGCTGCGCTTCGCCTTCGATGCCGCGCGCCGAGCCTTCGCCGCTTCCTTGGAGGCCGCCTTGGCAGCCGCCTTGTCCTGCTTACCAGCCATGCCCACCAGGATACGGCGCGCCGTCGCGCCCCATGACGGGAGTACTCGCTGACCTCTGCGAGGATGCAGCGCATGGACCGGCTGCTGGAGGGACTCGACCCGGAACAGCGCGCCGCCGTGGAAGCTCCGCGCGGCCCGGTCTGCGTGCTCGCGGGCGCCGGCACCGGCAAGACCCGCACCATCACGCACCGCATCGCCTACTTGGCCCAGCGTGGCCACGTCTCGCCTGGTCAAGTCCTCGCCGTCACGTTCACCGCGCGTGCCGCGGGCGAGATGCGGACCCGGTTGCGGGCGCTCGGCGTGCACGGCGCGCAGGCCCGCACGTTCCACGCCGCCGCCCTGCGCCAGCTCCGCTACTTCTGGCCGCGCGTGGTCGGCGGCGAGCAGTGGCAGCTGATCGACCGCAACAAGCTGCGGCTGGTCGCGCAGGCCGCCAACCGCGCCGGCCTGTCCACCGAGTCCGACTCGCTGCGCGACCTCGCCGGCGAGATCGAGTGGGCCAAGGCGTCGCTGGTCGCGCCCGACGACTACCCGAACGCCGCCGGCCGCACGAGCCGTGACACGCCCGCGCCCGCCGACCAGGTCGCGCAGGTCTACCGGACCTACGAGGAGCTGAAGAACCAGGCGCAGCTGCTCGACTTCGACGACCTCCTGCTGCACACCGCGGCGGCGCTGGAGGAGCACGGCGAGGTCGCCGAGGAGTTCCGCGACCGGTACCGGTGCTTCGTGGTGGACGAGTACCAGGACGTCACGCCGTTGCAGCAACGCGTGCTGGACGCGTGGCTGGGCGCGCGTGACGACCTGACCGTGGTCGGCGACGCGAACCAGACCATCTACTCGTTCGCGGGCGCCTCGCCGCGTCCGCTGCTGGACTTCCCGCGCCGCTTTCCCGAGGCGGTCGTGGTGCGGCTGGAGCGCGACTACCGCTCGACACCCCAGGTCGTTGGCCTCGCCAACGAGGTGATCAAGTGGGCGCGCGACCGGCCGTCCGGGTCGCGGCTGCGGCTGATCGGGCAGCGCCCGGACGGCCCGAAGCCGACGTTCACCGAGTTCGACGACGAGACGCTGGAGGCCGCGGCCGTCGCGCGGCGGGTGAAGGCGCTGCTCGACGAGGGCGTGTCGGCCAGCGAGATCGCCGTCCTCTACCGCGTCAACGCCCAGTCGGAGGTCTTCGAGCAGGCGTTGGCCGAGGTCGGCGTGCCCTACCAGGTGCGCGGCGGCGAGCGGTTCTTCCAGCGGGCCGAGGTGCGGCAGGCGATGGTGGCGCTGCGGTCGGCGGCGGCGCACGAGCCGACCGGTGAGCTGCCGAAGGTCGTGCGCGGGGTGCTGGCCGGGATCGGCCTGACCGACGAGCCGCCCGCCGGCGGGACGGCGCGCGAGAAGTGGGAGTCGCTGCTCGCGCTGGTCGAACTGGCCGAGGAGCTGGTCACGACCGTGGACTCGGCGGACCTGCGGGCGTTCGTCACCGAGCTGGAGCTCCGCGCCGAGGCGCAGCACCCGCCGACGGTGGAGGGCGTGACGCTGGCGTCCCTGCACGCGGCGAAGGGCTTGGAGTGGGACGCGGTGTTCCTCGTCGGACTGGTCGAGGGCACGTTGCCGATCCAGCACGCCGAGGGTGACGACGCGGCCATCGAAGAAGAGCGCCGACTGCTGTACGTGGGCGTGACGCGGGCCCGTGAGCACCTGTGGATGTCGTGGGCGTTGGCGCGCGCCGCGGGCGGACGTCGTTATCGGCGGCGCAGCCGGTTCCTCTACGGGCTGGTGCCGGAGGACCACCCGGCGTCGCGCACGGCCAAGCGGGAGCCGCTGCAGAAGCGGCCCAAGCCGCAGTGCCGGGTGTGCGGGTCGGCGCTGGTGGACTCGCGGGCGGTCAAGCTCGGCCGGTGCGCCTCCTGCCCGTCGGATCTGGACGAGGAGCTGCTGGCCAAGCTGCGGGCGTGGCGGGCGGACCGGGCGCGTGAGCTGAAGGTGCCCGCGTACGTGGTGTTCACCGACGCGACGCTGGTCGCGATCGCCGAGCAGCGGCCCGAGGACGTCGCCGGGCTGGTGTCGATCTCCGGCATCGGCGCGGCCAAGCTCGACCGCTTCGGGGACGACGTGCTGGCCCTCGTGCGCGGCGGGCACTGACCGCCACCTCGGCCGGGCCGGCTTCACGGCCCGCTCGCACCTCACGTGGTCGGCGTGGCGCCTCACGTGGTCACTCCCGTCGAGGCCGCACCGGGCGGCGTTGATCCGGCGTTGATCTCCCGTTGATCCGCGGTCCGTGACCGCGCCCGACCCGCCCGCAGGCGGCGTGCTCCGTCCGAGTGGTCGACCCCTAGCGCTCTGTGCAGGGCAAACGCTGAATTTTCACTCAATCGACAGGTATTTGGAAAAACCGGTTGCACCCGTCCTGCACGGGGTCATAACCTGCTCAGGCCGGGCACGAAGTGCCCGCTGGGGATTCAAGAGCTAGCAGTCGAGTACGAGCCACCCGAGGAGGTGACCGGTCGTGAACACTCCCACGTGCTTCGAGACGCCCGGTTACCTGATGACCGGGGTGATCTTGGCTTCAGGCGCTGCTCGTGTCGCGGGGGAGAAGTCTGCCCGCGATCGCCACGCCCTCAAGTGGGGTGCTGAGCGAGTTCAGCTGATCCAGGTGCCGACGCCGCACGCGTCGACCGTTGTCCCGACTCAGAACGTTGCGCCGTCCGCGCACGAGCGAAGTACCTGACCACCTTGTAGTCAGGCCACCAAGCTCACGAAGGCCGCGGACCCGTAACCGGATCCGCGGCCTTCGTGCTGTTCCGACCCGTTTTGCGGTTCGAACGACCAACAAAAACCCCATGCAAGACCCTTGACAGGAGTCCACCTGATGTTGACCGCGACCGTCCCCATAAACGGGACGTTGTCCACCGAGCCGGAGCTCTCCGGGGCGGGTGTCGCCACTCTGATCGACACCGCGCCGGACGCCGGCTTGGAACTTCCTTGCCGTACCAACAACCCCGACCTGTGGTTCGCCGACGCGCCGGCGGAGCTGGAGGAGGCGAAGAGGTTCTGCGCCACCTGCCCCGTCATCGCGGAGTGCCTGGCCGGTGCGCTTGCTCGCCACGAGCCCTGGGGGGTCTGGGGCGGCGAGATCTTCGAGCGCGGAACCGTGATCGCGCGGAAGCGTCCCCGTGGGCGCCCCCGCAAGAACGCAGCACCTGTTGTACCCGCGGCACCCGCCGCGACCGTTGTCCGGGGGGCTAACGACCAGGAGGCCGCCGCGTGACCACGTACCGATCCACCGCAGACGAAACCATGCTGATCGAGGTCAATCCCAAGGGGAACCCCATGCTGCTCGAAGAAAATCTCGCCAGATCCCGAATGCATGACGCGGAGATATTCGCGCGACAGCATCGGCTGGCCCACCGCCTCGTCGTCGCCCGCAGGTGGCGCCGGCTCGCCGGATGGGCCCAGCGCAGGGCTGCCACGAAGGCCCGCGCGATCTGATGCACGGAGCGGCCCGCCCTCCTCGTCCCACGACGGGAGGGCGGGCTTCGCCGTCTCCGCGGTGAGGAAGGAGCACGTCACCGACCACCTCCCCGCCGACCACCGGCCCGATGCTCGGCGGGGCTTTTTCAGTGGGAGGGTTCTGCTCGGCATGGGTACCGTTCTTCGTGTGGCAGCTCACTCTCACAACCATGCCCATGCCCACACCCACGACGGGATCGACTGGTCGTCCCGGCTGGACTCGTTGCGGCAGGCCGATGAGCTGGATGCCGAGGCGCGGCGGGTCGTCGCGCGCAGACTCGTCCGCCTCCTGCCCGACAACCCGGCCGTCCTGGACGTCGGATGCGGCGCGGGTGGGATGAGCGTGGCGCTCGTCGAGGCCCTGTCCGCCCGGGGCGGTGGCACCGTCGTGCTGGTCGACGCCGTGCCCGAGCTGCTGGACGCGGCCACGGGCGTCGCCCGGTCGGCGGCCACCTACGAGACCGACACGACCACGGCGACCGTGCGCGTCCGGCCGGTGCTCGCCGACCTGGCCACCGAACGGCCGGTGGAGATCGCCGGACCCGCCCAGTTGGTGTGGGCTTCGAACGTGGTGCATCACCTCCCTGACCAGCGTGCGGCGGTGGCGGGGTTGGTCGAGGCGGTCGCGTCGGGCGGGTGGCTGGCGCTCGCCGAAGGTGGGCTGAGCGGCAAGTTCCTCCCGTTCGACCTGGGCATCGGCGAGCCAGGCTTGCAGGAACGCCTGACCGCCGCCCGCGACCAGTGGTTCGTGCGGATGCGGGAGAACACGGCCGGCGCCGTTCGCCTGCACGGTGGCTGGAACCTGGCACTCTCCGCCGCCGGTCTCGTGGACGTGACCGCGTTCAGCTACCTGGTCGACCACCCGGCCCCGCCCAAGCAGGCGGTGCGGGATTGGGCGGTGAACCAGCTGGCGTGGTTCGCCGACGTCGCCGGGGACGCCCTCCACCCCGCCGACCGCCGCACGGTGAAGCAACTGCTCGACCCGCAGGACCCGGCATTCCTCGGGCTGCGCGACGACGTGTTCCTGCTGACCGCCAACACCGTCTACCTGGGCCGCAAGCCGTGACCGACACGTGCGCCCGCTGCGGGCGGACGCGTTCGTCCGTCACGGACCCGGCCCAGCTCCTGGCCTGGGTGCGGGAACGGGAGCACGGCGCCGACCAGTGGTTGTGCCACGTCTGTGCGCGGGCGCACGTGCGGGACATCGAAGGCAAGCTGCCGTCGGATTACTGGACTGCCAGGTAGGGCAGCTTGGCTGCCGCCGCCGGGTAGAGCAGGTTGGTGTGAGGTGCGGAGCGCAGCCGACTGGCGTGGACTGACCGCTGCCGCTGGGTGGGGTGGGTGTGCGGGCGTAGGTACGGGCCGCGGATGTGGTGTGGGGGCGAGCGGCTCCATGCAGTGTCCGGGCCCACCAGCACGCTGCGGGTGCCCGGAATAGAGGGATACCAGCCCGCCGTCGAAGCGCTCGCCGTCGACGGACGCAGCATCGCTGCTTTCAACTGCCTCAAACAGTTCCGGCTGGCCACCCGCTACGCCGCACGAGCCGCCTACTTACAGGCCGATGGCGGATGGGGTTGGTGCAGGGCCGGGGTGCTGGTGTGAGGTGCGGGTGCTGGCAAAGACGGGCGCGTGGTGCAGTGGGGATGTGCGGGGTGGGGTAGGGGATGCGGCCCGACTGGTTCCTCGATGGGGGTGAGGAGTGGACTGGGTGTGCGGGCCGGTGAGGTTGGAAGTGTGGGCTTGGCCGGCTGGTGAGGGGGCCGCTGTGGTGGAGGGGCGCGGTGCGGTGGGCTGAAGTGCGGGGTGAGGCAGGAAGCGGTGGGTGAGAGCGGGTGGTGGTGAGAGGGGTCGGTAGGGGCGGGTGGTGTTGGGAGGAGTGGCGGGGCGGTGGTGGTGTGAGGGTGGTGGGGCAGGGGTGGTTGGTGGGTCGGTGGTCAGTGGAGGAGGGCGGTGAGGAGTTTCAGGGTGGCGCGAGGGGTGGCGGTGCCTCGTTTGCTGCCCGCGTCCAGTTCCCTGGTCAGGCCCGTGACGGTGCACATGCCGGAGCGGACGGCGGTGGCCAGGAGGTGGTGTTGGCGCAGCGGGTCCGGTTCGTGGCGGGCGGCGTCCAGGGTGGCTCTCGTCGGTTCGGCGACGGGCAGGCCGGCTTCCACCACGACCTCCGGTGGGCGGGTGGTGCGTTCCAGCAGCACGTGGTCGGCGCACGAACGGCGGGTGGTGGCGGGTTGCAGGAGGTGGATGCGGGGTGGGGGAGGCAGGTCGCGCAGGCCGTGGGCGTGCAGGGCGTCGACGCCGGTGACCACTGCCTTCGGGCCCGCGTAGGCGAGCGCGGCTCGGAGGCGCTGGTCACGGGTGGGAGGGCTCGCGCTGAGCAGCACCACGCCCGGCAGGATGCGCTGCCACGGCCCGCCGGGACGGCACTTGAGGTCGATGAGGTAGCCCGGCACGCCGGTCGCCTTCAGGTCCGCCGAGGTGATCACTTGGTTCATGGGTCAGATCCTCCGGTGGTTCCGGAGGGCGGGCCATGGGGTGTTCGGGATCTGTGGATAAGTGGGTGACCTGTGGACAACTCAGTCGTCGAAGCCTGGTTGCCACTGGGCGACGATGGCCCTGGCCTGCACGTTCGCGTCGAGCTGGCAGAGGATGCCGGTCGCGCCCAGCGTCACCCTGTGGACAAGTAGGTACTGCGGGGGCAGGTTCAACGACCTTCCCGTCTGCGAATCGGGGCTGCGGAGGTCGCCGACGCGCTCCGCCTGCTTCTGCAACCACCGCCGGGTGAAGTGGAACGTCTCCGTCCGCAGCGGCTCGACGAACGGCGCCAGGTAGTTCAGCACGTCCTCGGCGTGCAGCTCGGTCCCGGGACGGATGAACCGCTCCGACCGCAGCAGCTCCACCAGGTCCGCCGAGCGGCCGTCCAGCGCCAGCCGGGTCATCAGGCCCAACGTCCGCGGCAGGCCGTCGGGCAGCCGGGCGACCGCGCCGAAGTCCAGCACGCGCAACCGGCCGTCCGCGCCCAGCATGAAGTTGCCGGGGTGCGGGTCGGCGTGCAGCAGCCCGGACCGGCTCGGCGCGGAGAAGTGGAACTCCGACAGCAGCTGCCCGGCCAGGTCGCGCTCCTCGCGCTCACCCGCACGGATGATCTTCGACAGCGGTGTGCCCTCGGTCCACTCGGTGACCATCACCTTCGGCGAGCTGGCCACCACCCGCGGCACGAGCACGCGGTCGTCGCCGTCGAACGCCTTCGCGAAGATCCGCTGGTTGGCCGCCTCGGTCCGGTAGTCCAACTCCTCCAGGTACCGGTCCCGCAGCTCCTCCAGCAGCGGCTTGACCTCCGCACCCGGCATCACGGCCTGCAACACCCGGCTGAACCGCAGCAACGTGCTGAGGTCGCTCTGCAACGCCTCGTCCGCGCCCGGGTACTGCACCTTCACCGCCACGTCGCGGCCGTCGTGCCACACCGCCCGGTGCACCTGCCCGATGCTCGCCGACGCGGCGGGCGAGTCGTCGAACGAGGTGAACCGCTTCGCCCACCCCGAGCCGAGCTGCTCGGCCAGCACGCGGTGCACGGTGCGGGCGGGCATCGGCGGCGCGGCCGTCTGCAGCTTGGTCAACGCCTCGCGGTACGGCTCGGCCAGCTCGTCCGGCACCGCCGCCTCGAACACGCTCAGGGCCTGGCCGAACTTCATGGCGCCGCCCTTGAGCTGCCCGAGCACCGCGAACACCTGCTCCGCGGTCTTCGCCGACACCTCGGCGCTGACCTCCTCGGAGCTGCGGCCTGCCAGGCGCTTGCCCCAGCCGCCCACCACCCGGCCCGCCACGCCGAGCGGGAGGCTGGCCAGCTTGGCGGTGCGCTGCACGGCCTTGCGCGGGATCTCGCTCACCCGGTGATTCTCCTCCCGCACGTTCACGTGGTCGCAGTGGTGCACGCCCTGCCACAAAACCTACACAGCCCCACCTGAGGGCGGATCACGTCGCGTGACGGCACTCGCAGCGCGGGTGCACCGGCGCGATGCGGTGCTCCACCGCCCCGGTGAACGCGTCCACCTCCAGGGTCGCGTCCCAGGTGGGCGGTCTGGTCGCGGCCTGCTCGGACCGGTCGAGCGCCAGCAGCGCCTGCCCGACCGCCACCCCGGCCGTCGCCGTGACGGTGGCCAGGTCGGCGTGCTGGGCGCGGTCCACCAGCTGCGCGGCGATCATCGGCCACTCCGGGTCCGCGTCGGCCGCGTGCCGGTCCGCGCACCTCAGGCAGCTGCTGCGACCGGGCACGACCAGCGGCCCGACCACGCCCACCCCTTCC
Source organism: Saccharothrix sp. 6-C (assembly GCF_016695385.1). NCBI lineage: Bacteria > Bacillati > Actinomycetota > Actinomycetes > Pseudonocardiales > Pseudonocardiaceae > Saccharothrix > Saccharothrix sp. 6-C. The sequence goes on from NZ_CP064192.1 coordinate 459,503, forward strand.
CGGACCCGCACGGCCAGGTGCGGTGTGCCGTCCGCCACTAGCCGGTGCAGCACCTCCGGGGCGGGCACCAGGGCGTCGGCCAGGACCACCAGGTCCACGGCCCGCCCCACCGGCCGCACGGTCGCGCACGCCCGCCGCACGGCGTCCTCGGCGGCCTCGGCGCGCGGTCGGCCGACGTCCGCTTCGACGTACCCCGATCCGGTGTCCTCCGGCCCGACCCGACCCCGCGCGACCACCCGAACGTGTGCCACCCCGGAGGCCGCCAGGAGAGCGGCGACGGTGACCGCGAGCCGGCCCTCGCCCTGCACCACGACGGACCTGGCGGCCCGGTCGGCGGGTAGCGCGGCGGCGCACCGGCGGGTCCGCAACGCCCACCCGGTGACCTCGGCGGCCAGCCTCGGGTGCGGCACGGGCACGGACTCCTCGACCAGCCCGGCTCTCGCCAGGCCGTGCAGCACGCCGGCGAGCTCGGCGGCCTGCCGACCGTGACCGGCGAGGCGTTCCCGCAGGTCGGTGAGGGTGTGTCGACCGTTGAGGCCGAGCAGCAAAGAGGCCATCGGCTCCGGCACGTCCTCGACGAGCATCGCGTGCCGCGGGTCGGTGCCGATCTGCACCACGTCGTCCCGGCGGCGCAGCAGCGGCAGGCCGGGCAGGACCCTGGGGCGGTTGGGTAGCTCCACGACGGCAGCCTGCCCGTGACGGCCGGTCCGGCAAAACGCCTGTCCACAGGCGTGCCGGTTGTCCACAGAGGCCACGAAGGGCCTTGACGAGCGGCCGGACGCCCGCGAGGGGCCCGGCCGCCCGTCCTCGATCAGACCTTCGCCTTGCCGAGGATCCGGGTCACCGTGGTTCCGCAGACCGGGCACTTTCCCTTGGCCATCCTGCGGTTGTTGCTCTCGTGCACCTCGCCCGTGAAGTCGCGCTTCTCACGGCACTTGACGCAGTAGCCGTTGTAGGTCTCGGCCACGGCTTCCTCCTCGCTTCGAGAGTGCGGAGCGATCTGCGCCACACTCGGGGGTTGCGCTGAACGCTACCTCCGGGAACGCGCCTCCGCTGCACGCCGCGTCGAGCGTGTCCAGCCGCCTTTCGGTGGAACCTGTCGGTACGTCCCTCCACAGACCGCCGCTTGGCCGCCGCGGATTGTCGGTCCCTGGCCTTACCGTGAACGCCATGCCCGAACCGCAGGTGGAGGTGCGGCGCAGCGCCCGGCGCCGTCGCATGGTGAGCGCGTACCGCGAGGGGGACACGGTCGTCGTCCTGCTGCCGGCTCGCATGAGCAAGAGCGAGGAGAAGCACTGGGTGGCGGAGATGCTCAGCCGCCTGCAGCGCAGCGAGACCCGCAGGCGCTCGCCCACGCGCACGTCGGACGCGGCCCTGCTGGCGCGGTGCGAGGAGCTGGCGGAGAAGTACCTGGACGGCCTGCAGCCGAGCAGCGTGCGGTGGGTGCCGCCGATGCGCACGAGGTGGGCGTCGTGCACGCCGAGCGAGGGCACGATCAGGATCAGCGAACGGCTGCGCGACGTGCCCGCTTGGGTGCTCGACTACGTGCTGGTGCACGAGCTGGCGCACCTGGAGGTGCCCGGCCACGGCAAGGACTTCTGGCTGCTCGTGCACAGGTACCCGAAGGCGGAACGCGCCATCGGGTACCTGGAAGGCCTCTCCGCCGCGGCGGGCCTCGGGATCACCGAGGAAGACTGAAGGCGGCCGAGGGGGTTACTCCTCGTCCTTCTTCGGCTCGCCGCCCTCACCGGACCCGTCCGCGTCACGCAGCGTGCGCTCCAGCTCCGCCATCGGGTCCTCCAGCGCCTTGCGCGTCTGGCCGAACCGCTCGGCGAACTCCATCGGGTCGTCCAGGTCCTCCGCCGTGGGCACCAGGTCGGGGTGCTCCCAGACGCTGTCGCGCTGCTCGATGCCGTGCTGGTCGGTGAGCAGCTTCCACAGCGCCGCCGCCGAGCGGTGGCGCCGGGGCCGCAGCTCCAGGCCGACCAGCGTGGCGAACGTCTGCTCCGCCGGCCCGCCGGACGCACGCCGCCTGCGCAGCGTCTCCCGGAGCGCGTCGGCGCCGGGCAGCCGCTCGCCGACCGCCTCGTTCACCACCACGTCGACCCAGCCCTCGACCAGGGCCAGCAACGTCTCCAGGCGGGTCAGCGCGGCCTTCTGCTCGGGTGTGGTCTGGGGTTCGAGCATCCCCGACTTCATCGCCTCTTCGATGCTCGCCGGGTTGGCCGGGTCGATCTGGCCGGCCAGCTGCTCCAGCGCCGAGGTGTCGACGGTGATGCCGCGGGCGAACTCCTCCACCGTGTCCAGCAGCCGCTGCCGCAGCCACGGCACGTGGCTGAACAGCCGCTGGTGAGCCGCCTCGCGCGCGGCCAGGAACACCAGCACCTCGCTGGTCGGCCGCTCCAGGCCCTCGGTGAACTTCTCGATGTTGTCGGGCAGCAACGCCGCCGTGCCCTCGGGCCCGAGGGGCAGCCCCACGTCGGTCGACGTCAGCACCTCCGCGCCGAGCTGCGCCAACGCGCCGCCCAGCTGCGAGCCGAACGCCATGCCGCCCATCTGGCCGAGCATCGACAGCAGCGGTCCGGCGGCCTCCTTGGCCTCGGCGGGCATCGCGTCGACCCAGGCGCCGGACACGCGCCGGGCCACCGGGTCGCACAGCCGCTGCCACGTCGGCAACGTGCGCTCCACCCAGTCGCGCGCGCTCCAGCTCTGGGACGTGCGGGCGCCCGCGGGCAGCGACGTCACCGGGTCGAGCCACATCTCCGCCAGGTGCACGGCGTCGGCCACCGGGCCGCTCTGGTCCGGGCCGAACCCGGTGCCGCCCTTGCCGGCGAGCTGCTGCAGCGCGATCTGCTTCGCGAGGTCGTAGTTGACCGGCCCGGCCGACGTGCCCGAGTTGCTGAACATCGCACCGAGCTGGCTCAGCATCGCGCCGAGCTGGTTGAAGTCGAAGGGGTTCTCCCCTTGCTCCCCGGGTTTGCGGTCGCGGTCGTCGGGGTCCTGCGGGCTGAACCCGAAGGGCAGGTCACTCATGGGTCCACGGTACGCGGCACGGCAGCCCCGCGTGGGACCGGTTCGCCGGCAGCGTGACGCCGTGGTCGTACCCTGTCTGGCGTGACCGAAGGCACCGACACCGCCGTGGACCAGGCACCACCCCCACCGCACGCGCCGCGGCGCGGCCTGACCCGGCGGACGTGGACCCTCGTGGTCAGCCTCACGGTCGTGCTGGCGCTCGGCCTGCTCGGCGGGTTCGCCCGCGTGCCGTACGTCGCCCTCGGTCCCGGGCCGACCTACGACACGTTGGGCCAGGTCAACGGCGGTGACGTGGTGAAGGTGGACGGTCAGGAGACGTTCCCGACCGGCGGCCACCTCACCATGACCACGGTGTCGCTCACCGACGACGTGTCGCTGTTCGGCGCGCTCGGCCTGTGGATCAGCGGCCGGTACGCGCTGGCGCCGCGCGAGGAGTTCTTCCGGCCCGGCGAGTCCGAGCAGCAGGTCCGCGACCAGAACGTGAAGGCGTTCCAGGACTCGCAGAGCAGCGCCGAGGTGGCCGCGCTGAGCTACCTGGACTACCCGATGAAGGTCGTCGCCGCCGAGATCACCAACGACACCGCGGCCGCCACCGTGCTCGAGCCGGACGACCGGCTGCTGGAGGTCAACGGCAAGCAGGTGACCACGGCCGACGACGTGCGCGCGGCGCTGGAGAACACGAAGCCGGGCGACCGGATCTCCCTGACCTTCGAGCGCAAGTCCGAGCGCAGGACCGCCACCGTCACCCTCGGCCGCACCGACGGCCGCGAGACCGGTTTCCTCGGCGTGCTGCCGCTGGACCGCGCGGACGTGCCGTTCGAGATCAAGATCAGCCTGACCGACGTCGGCGGGCCGTCGGCGGGCCTGCTGTTCGCGCTGTCGATCGTCGACAAGCTCACCCCCGGTGAGCTGAACGGCGGCCAGTCCGTCGCGGGCACCGGCGAGATCGACGACAAGGGGCAGGTCGGCCGCATCGGCGGCATCGGGTTCAAGATGGTCGCCGCCCGCGAAGGCGGCGCCACCGTGTTCCTCGTGCCCGCGGGCAACTGCGAAGAGGCGAAGCAGCACGCCCCGGAGGGCATGCGCCTGGTCAAGGTCGAGAAGCTGGACGACGCCGTGCAGTCCCTGGAGTCGCTGAGCAAGGGCGGCGACGCGCCGAGCTGCTAGCCACTGCTCCCCCCGCACCCACTCGCGAGGACGCGAACGATCGACTTCCCGGCGCCCTCGCCGCGACGCCGGAGGCGGCGCCGTCCAACGCCGGAGGCGGCGCCGTCCGACACCCTCACGGTCGGAGGGTCTCCAGCAGGGCGCGGGTGAGGTTCGGGGCCAGTTCGGGGTGCGCCACGACCTCCTCGGGCACCTCCACGCTGCCGCGCAGCCGCAGCACGCACGCCGCCGAGCCGTCCCTCAGCACCGCCGCCACGAGCCGCGCCTCCCGGCGCTGGGGGTGCTCGGCGGCGAACCTGCGCGCCTGCTCGTCGTCCAGCTCCTGCTCGGTCAGCTCCGCCTCCGCGTCCGGCGGCAGCACGACGATCTCCTGCGCCAACGCGCACCCGTGCACGACGTCGGGCCAGACGATGCCCGCCAGCGCCCGGTCCAGCTCGTCGTCGGGCAGCGAGTCCTGCGCGATCGGCGTCAACGGCGAGGCGGCGGGGTCGAGCTGGCCCGCCAGCTCGGGTTGCTGCGCCAACAGCTCGGCCGTCGGCACCAGCGCGAACAGCTGGGTCGGCTGGTTCCACCCGGCGGTGGACACGAACTCCTCGACCTCGCGGGCGACCTCGGGCAGCACCACGGGTGGCGTTTCACTGGCTGACACGCCCGCCATGGTCGCACCTGCCCCGGCCGCGTCGACAATCAGATGCGAAGACAAGACCGAACGGGGAACCTCGGGCGGCCTCCGTAGAGTTGGACAGAACGTACGAACGCCACTACCGCGATCCAGGAGCGTGCCCCGTGGCCACACGGCCCCCGGTCGGACTGCCCAGGCTGTCCCGTCGCAGCCGGATTCTGCTCATCGTCGGTGCGGTGGTCCTGGTCGGTCTGATCACCGGCTCAAGGCTGCTCGGCACCTACGTCAACTGGCTCTGGTTCGGTGAGGTCGGCTTCCGCAGCGTCTACGGCACGGTGCTCGCGACCCGGTTCGGGTTGTTCTTCGCCGTGGGTCTGCTGGTCGGCGGTCTCGTCGCGATCAACCTGATCCTCGCCTACCGCTCCCGGCCGGTCTTCGTGCCGGTGTCCGGGCCCGACGACCCGGTGGCCCGCTACCGCGCGGTCGTCAGCAAGCGGATGAAGCTGTTCGCCATCGGCCTGCCGGTGCTGGTCGGCCTCATCGCCGGCACCTCGGCCCAGGGCGACTGGCGCGAAGTCCAGCTGTTCTTCAACGCCACGTCGTTCGGGGTGAACGACCCCGAGTTCGGCCACGACATCGGCTTCTACGCGTTCCAGCTGCCGTTCTACACGTGGGTGCTCGGGTGGCTGTTCGTCGCCACGGCGGTCGCGTTCGTGGCCGCGGTCGTGGCGCACTACCTGTTCGGCGGCATCCGGCTGGCGGGCCGCGGCGGTCAGCTCTCGGGGCCCGCCCGCACCCACCTGGCGATCGTCGCCGGCGTGTTCATCCTGCTCAAGGCCGTCGCGTACTTCTTCGACCGGTACAGGCTGCTGTTCTCCGACCGCAACGACAAGTTCGACGGCGCGAGCTACACCGACCTCAACGCGGTGCTGCCCGCCAAGCTGATCCTGCTGTTCATCGCGGTGTTCTGCGCCATCGCCTTCTTCACCGGCGCGGTGCTGCGCAACCTGCAGCTGCCGGCGATCGCGACCGTGCTGCTGGTGCTGTCCTCGATCCTGGTCGGCGCCGCGTGGCCCGCCGTGCTGGAGCAGTTCTCGGTGCGGCCGAACGCCATCGAGAAGGAGGCCGAACCCATCGGCCGCAACATCGAGGCCACCCGGCAGGCCTTCGGGTTGACCGCGGACAAGGTGGAGAGCAAGCCGTACGCGGGCAAGCAGAACGTCTCGCTGGACGAGCTGAAGAACGACCAGGCGACGGTCGGCAACGTCCGGCTGCTCGACCCGGCCGTCATCTCCAAGACGTTCACCCAGTTCCAGCAGCTGAGGCCGTTCTACGCGTTCCCGGAGAAGCTGGACGTCGACCGGTACACAAAGGACAAGCAGCTCCAGGACTACATCGTCGCGGTCCGCGAGCTCCACACCGCCGGCATCCCGCAGGGTCAGCGCGACTGGATCAACCAGCACCTCATCTACACCCACGGCAACGGCATGGTGTTCGCCGAGGCCAGCAAGGTGAACTCGCCCGCGGACGAGGGCGGCAACGGCGGCTACCCGGTGTTCGAGGTGGCGCAGGTCGGCCAGGACGGCAAGGTCCAGCCCGGCCCGTTCGGCGTGGAGCAGCCGCGCACCTACTTCGGTGAGCTGGGCAGCCCGGCCGACTACGCCATCGTCGGCGGCCGCGGCGAGGGCGCTCCCGGCGAGTACGACACCGACGGCTCGTCCTACACCTACGGCGGCAAGGGCGGCGTCCGCATCGGCGGCCTGTTCAACAAGATGGTCTTCGCCGCCGCCTACGGCGAGCGGAACATCCTGTTCAACTCGGCCATCGGCGACGACTCGCGGATCATCTTCAACCGCCACCCGCGCGACCGGGTCGAGGCCGTGGCGCCGTGGCTGACCGTGGACGGCGACCCGTACCCGGCCGTGGTGGACGGCCGCATCACGTGGATCGTCGACGGCTACACCACGCTCGACAACTACCCGTACGCGCGCCGCACGGCGCTGGGCGACGCCACGAACGACTCGCTGCCGGGCGTCGCGCAGCAGCCCAACCGGGAGATCAGCTACATCCGCAACTCGGTCAAGGCCACTGTGGACGCCTACGACGGCACGGTGACCCTGTTCGAGATGGACACGCAGGACCCGGTGCTGAAGGCGTGGATGGGTGTCTTCCCGGGCACGGTGAAGGCCAACAGCGAGATGTCGCAGTCGCTGAAGGAGCACCTGCGCTACCCCGAGGACCTGTTCAAGGTGCAGCGGGAGATGCTGTCGGAGTACCACGTGGACAACCCGCGTGACTTCTACTCCGGCGTCTCGTTCTGGGACGTGCCGTCCGACCCCACCATCGACAACGCCACCACCGTCGAGGCCCAGCAGCAGGGCGTGCAGCAGCAGCGGGACCGGCAGCCGCCGTTCTACGTGCTGGCGGGCGACCCGACCGGGGACGCGAACAAGGTGAGCTTCCAGCTGACCAGCGCGCTGGTGCGGTTGAACCGGGAGTTCATGGCGTCGTACGTGACGGTCAGATCCGACCCGGACAACTACGGCAAGATGAGCGTCCTGACGCTGAACAACGAGGTCAAGGGCCCGCAGCAGATCCAGACCACCTTCCTCACCAACGGCGAGGTCAGCGGCGAGCTGAACCTGCTCGCCCAGCGGCAGACGAAGGTCGTCTACGGCAACCTGCTGACCCTGCCGGTGGGCGGCGGCCTGCTCTACGTGGAGCCCATCTACATCGAGCGGGCCAGCCAGAACACCCAGTTCCCGCAGTTGTTCAAGGTCCTGGTGAGCTTCGGCGACAAGGTGGGCTACGCGCCGACCCTGGCCGAGGCGATGGAGGAGGTCCTGTCCGGTTCGTCGTCCCAGGTGCCGCAGACGGACCCGAACGGCCAGCCGCCGACCTCGACCCCGTCCACCACGCCCACGGCGCCCAACGACGGGCAGGGCGGCACGGAGCTGCAACAGGCCGTGCGGGACATCCAGGCGGCGCTCGCACGGGTGAAGGCGGCGCAGTCCAGCGGTGACTTCGCCGAGCTCGGCAACGCCTACAAGGCGCTGGACGACGCCACGAAGAGGTTCAACACGGCCGCCGGCGCTCCGACCACGACGCCGACGACCACCTCGGCGTCACCGCCACCGACCGGCTGACCTGCGCTGATATCGCCATCGGGTGGCCTGGGACACGTTCCGGGCCACCCGATTTGCATTCCGGTTAACCCCAGGCGTAGAGTTCTAAATGCAGCGCGGGGTGGAGCAGCTCGGTAGCTCGCTGGGCTCATAACCCAGAGGTCGCAGGTTCAAATCCTGTCCCCGCTACAAAGTGGGAAAGCCGTGTTCACGGAGATCGTGAACACGGCTTTTTCGCATTTACGGCGGGGAACCGGGGCGCAGCCCTTGGACTCCGTCCGGTGCGAGTTCGGCGGAGGAGCGGGACCGGCGCCGGCAGCGGGAATGCGATGGCGTTTCGGCTGGGTGAGCTGGGGTTTTGCCGGTTGGGGGACCCCGGTGAAAAGTGGTTTTCAGGGCGTGTATAGTTGTCCTTACAGCGCGGGGTGGAGCAGCTCGGTAGCTCGCTGGGCTCATAACCCAGAGGTCGCAGGTTCAAATCCTGTCCCCGCTACCACGTGAAAGGCCCCCGGAGTCACGACTCCGGGGGCCTTTCGCTTGCGCGTGCTCAGGTCATGTTCTCGGCCCAGTACTGGGCGCACGTGAGGGAGCACACCCGGCCTTCGCCGCTGACCGTGCGGTGCCTGCGGATCTGCTTGCCGCACACCATGCACTCGTCCTTGCCCGCCTGCTCCGGGATCGTGCCGGACGCCCAGGCGCGGGCGTTGCGGACTACCTTCGTCCCCGTCGTCCATTTGATGCCCACAGCTGACCTCCCAGTCGTACGAACACCCGACGTAATGGTCCCACCACCCGACGTGTTTGCCACGTCGAGAGCACGACATCACCGGGTTGTGCTATCGCCCGATGGTGCGGGCGGAGCCGGGTGGCAGCGGCGCGTGACCCCGCGCTGCCGTTCGAGTGAACGCAAAGTGCGGCTTCCCTTGTGCCTCAATGGATTTCCACTCGGCGTGGACAGACCGGGTCAAGAGGCCGAACGCGTGGCGTTGATCAGCGGGCGGTTACGCAGCGATGTTTGCGTTGCTCCGCTTGGCCCAACTCGACTAGCCCGTGATCAGCCACAGTGGACAGAACGGCTGACCATTGTGGACAGCGGCCGGTGAGCGTGGCACCGTTGGTGGGGTGTCGGACCTGAATGCGACGGCGGCCGCCCTGCTCGGGCTGCTGCACGACGGACCCAAGACCGGTGGCCAGCTCGTGGCTGAGGCCGGAGAGCGCTTCGGCGCGTTCTTCAGCGTCACCCGCAGCCAGGTCTACCGCGAGCTGCCCGCGTTGGCGGACGCGGGCCTGCTTCGCCTCGGCAAGCAGGGCCCGCGCTCCAGTCAGCAGTACGTGCTGACCGCGGCGGGCAAGAAGGCGTTCAAGAACTGGCTGCTCTCCGAGCCTGGACCGGACCACCTGCGCAGCCCGCTGATCCTGCGGCTGGTGCACGCGGGCTCCCTGACCGCAAAACAGCGGCAAGGGCTCGTGGACTCCGCCCGCGCGAGCTACGGCGCCCACCAGGAGGCCCAGAAGATCGCCGCCAAGACCGCGGAGGACGCCTACGCCAAGGCGGTCGCCGAGTTCGGCCTGGCGCACGCCAAGGCGGTGCTCAAGCTGCTCGACGCCATCCCGACGGCCTGAATCGCGCCCACCGGTCGCACTCCGCGACCGGTGCCGGCGTAATCTTGGGACGTGAATCCCGACGTCGAAGCAGACATCAAGGACCTCTCCGCCACGCTCACGAGCATCGAGGCGGTCATGGACCTCGATGCGCTGCGCGCCCAGGTCGCGGAGCTGGAGCAGGCCGCGGCCCGGCCGGACCTGTGGGACGACCAGGAGAAGGCGCAGAAGGTCACCAGCCTGCTCTCGCACCGGCAGGGCGAGCTGCGCCGCATCACGACCCTGCGCGAGCGCCTCGACGACCTGTCGATCATGTACGAGCTGGCCGAGGACGAAGGTGACGCGGGCAGCCTCGCCGAGGCCGACAACGACCGCGCGAAGCTCCGCGACGAGATCTCCTCGCTGGAGGTCCGCACGCTGCTGTCCGGCGAGTACGACGAGCGCAACGCGCTGGTCACCATCCGTGCCGAGGCGGGCGGCATCGACGCGGCCGACTTCGCCGAGATGCTGCTGCGGATGTACTCGCGGTGGGCCGAGCGGCACGGCTACGGCGTCGACGTGTTCGACACGTCCTACGCCGAGGAGGCGGGCATCAAGTCCGCCACGTTCCGCGTCACGGCCCCCTACGCCTACGGCACGCTCAGCGTCGAGCAGGGCACCCACCGCCTCGTGCGCATCTCGCCGTTCGACAACCAGGGCCGCCGGCAGACGTCGTTCGCGGGCGTCGAGGTGGTGCCCGTGGTCGAGCAGACCGACCACGTCGACATCGACGAGAAGGACCTCAGGGTCGACGTCTACCGCTCCTCCGGCCCCGGTGGCCAGGGCGTCAACACGACCGACTCGGCGGTGCGCCTGACGCACATCCCGACCGGCATCGTGGTCTCCTGCCAGAACGAGCGCTCGCAGCTGCAGAACAAGGCCACCGCGATGGCCGTGCTCCAGGCCAAGCTGCTCGAGCGGCAGCGGCAGGAGGAGCAGGCGAGGATGGACGCGCTCAAGGACACCGGGTCCAGCTGGGGCAACCAGATGCGCTCCTACGTGCTGCACCCCTACCAGATGGTCAAGGACCTGCGCACGGAGCACGAGGTCGGCAACCCGTCCGCGGTGCTCGACGGCGAGATCGACGACTTCCTGGAAGCCGGCATCCGCTGGCGCAAGCAGCAGCAGTCCTGATCGGTCAAGCCCCCATCCGGCGGGCGAGACGAGGGCTTCACCCCGCCCGCGAGTACACTCGCGCCTCGTGATTCGCCTCGAACACGTGTCCAAGGTCTACAAGAGCTCCGCGCGTCCCGCGCTCGACAACGTCTCGGTCGAGATGGACAAGGGTGAGTTCGTGTTCCTCATCGGGCCTTCCGGTTCCGGGAAGTCCACGTTCCTGCGGCTCCTGCTGCGGGAGGAAGTGCCCAGCAAGGGCCGCGTGTACGTGTCGAACTTCGACGTGGCCAAGATGTCCCGGCGCCGGGTCCCCCGCCTGCGCCAGTCCATCGGCTGCGTGTTCCAGGACTTCCGGCTGCTGACCAACAAGACCGTGGCGGAGAACGTCGCGTTCGCGTTGGAGGTGATCGGCAAGCCGCGCAACACCATCGTGAAGGTGGTGCCCGAGGTGCTGCAGCTGGTCGGCCTCGACGGCAAGGCCGACCGGATGCCGCACGAGCTCTCCGGTGGTGAGCAGCAGCGGGTGGCGATCGCCCGCGCGTTCGTCAACCGGCCGCTGGTGCTGCTGGCCGACGAGCCGACCGGGAACCTGGACCCCGACACCAGCCAGGACATCATGTTGCTGCTGGAGCGGATCAACCGCACCGGCACGACGGTGGTGATGGCGACCCACGACCACTCCATCGTCGACTCCATGCGCCGCCGCGTGGTCGAGCTGGACAACGGCCGAATCATCCGCGACGACGCGCGGGGTGTTTACGGCGTGGGCCGCTGAGCCCGAGGCCGCCGGACCCCCTCATCCCCCGACCCTGAGGAACGTTCCCCCCGATGCGTACCAGCTTCGTGTTCAGCGAGGTCGTCACCGGCCTGCGCCGGAACGTCACGATGACCATCGCGATGATCCTCACGACCGCGATCTCGCTCTTCCTGCTCGGTGTCGGCCTGCTGGTCGTCAACATGGTGGGCAAGATGCAGGACGACTACCTCGGCCAGCTCGAGGTGGCGGTCATGCTCACCAACGACATCAGCGTGAACGACAAGGACTGCACGCAGCAGCCCTGCTCGAGCCTGCGCAGCCAGCTGGAGACCACGTCCGGGGTCGAGACGGTCGTCTACGAGAACCGCGACAAGGGCTTCGAGCGGTTCAAGAAGGTCTTCGAGTCGCAGCCGGAGCTGGCGAAGCTGGCCCGCCCCGAGGCGATCCCGGCGATGTTCCGGGTCAAGCTGGAGGACGCGCAGCGGTCCGACGTGATCGTGCAGGCGTTCACCGGCAAGGCGGGCGTCAAGAAGGTCGACGACCAGCGCGAGGACCTGGACCGGCTGTTCGGCTTCCTCAACGGCGTGCGCGACGCGGCCCTGGCGCTGGCGCTGCTCCAGGCGTTCGCCGCGCTGATGTTGATCTCCAACACGATCCAGGTATCGGCGTTCACCCGGCGCACTGAGGTCGGCATCATGCGGCTGGTCGGCGCCACCCGCTGGTACACCCAGCTGCCGTTCCTCATCGAGGCGGTGGTCGCCGGCGTGATCGGCGCCGTCGCCTCGATCGGGTTGCTCGTGGTGACGAAGCTCTTCCTGCTCAACCGGGTGCTCGGCGAGCTGTTCGCGGCCAACATCATCCCGGAGGTGAGCATGGTGGAGATCCTCTTCCTCTCACCCATCCTGGTCGGTGTGGCGATCGCGATCTCGGCGCTGACCGGCTACGTCACGCTGCGTCTCTACGTGCGCTTGTAGGTTCCGGCTGCCGATAACCGCTGGCGCGCTCACGTAAGGTTCCGGTCATGGTCAAGGAACGCGGTCAGAAGGTGATCGCGTCGAACCGCAAGGCTCGGCACGACTACACCATCCTCGACACCTTCGAAGCCGGTGTCGTGCTCGTCGGCACCGAGGTGAAGAGCCTCCGCATGGGTCGGGCGTCCCTCGTGGACGCCTTCGGCCAGGTGGACGACGGCGAGATCTGGCTGCACGCGCTGCACATCCCGGAGTACGTGGCGGGCACCTGGACCAACCACGAGGTCCGCCGCAAGCGCAAGCTCCTGCTCCACAAGGGCGAGATCGAGCGGCTGATCGGCAAGACCAAGGAGAGCGGTCTGTCGCTGATCCCGCTGTCGATGTACTTCAAGGACGGGTACGTCAAGGTCGAACTGGCCCTGGCGCGCGGCAAGAAGTCCTACGACAAGCGGCAGGACCTCGCCAAGCGGGACGCGGAGCGGGAGATCCAGAAGGCGCACGGCCGCGCGTTGAAGGGCCGCTACTGAACGGGCTGCCCGGCCTGGTCGACGTGCACGTGCACTTCATGCCGCAGCGCGTGCTGGACAAGGTGTGGGCGTTCTTCGACGAGGCGTCGCGGCACTACGGCGTCGACTGGTCGATCCGCTACCGGCTGCCCGAGGCCGAACGGCTGGCCGCGCTGCGGTCGTTCGGCGTGGTGGCGTTCGCGCCCCTGGTGTACCCGCACAAGCCGGGCATGGGCGAGTGGCTGACGGACTGGGCGCTGGACTTCGGGTCGCGGGTGGACGGCGCCGTGCCGACCGCGACGCTGTACCCGGAGCCGGGCGTCGAGGCGTACGTGTCGCGGGCGTTGTCGGCCGGCGCGCGGTGCTTCAAGGCGCACGTGCAGGTGGGCGGCTACGACCCGCGTGCCCTCGACGGCGCGTGGGGCCTGCTGGCCGAGGCCCGGGTGCCCGTGGTGGTGCACTGCGGGCACGGGCCCGTGCCGGGCGCGCACACCGGGCTGGACGTGTTCGAGGACGTGCTGCGGCGGCACCCGTCGCTGGTGGCGGTGCTGGCGCACGCCGGGATGCCCGACTACCTGGGCGCGTTGGACCTGGTCGCCCGGTACGACGGGGTGCACCTGGACACCACGATGGTGGGCGTGCCGTTCACCGAGGCGCGGGCGGCGCTGCCGGGTGACTGGGCGTCGCGGCTGGTCGACGTGGCCGACCGGGTGGTGCTCGGCTCCGACTTCCCGAACATCCCGTACGACTACTCGGCGCAGCTGGCCGCCATCGAGGGCTGGGCCGCCGCCGACGACCGGCTCGGCGAGCCGTTCCTACGGGCCGTGCTGCACGACAACGGGGCCAGGCTGCTCGGGCTCAACCCAGGTTGAGGTAGGCCAGGACGGCGCGCACCCGGCGGTGCTCGCTCGTGCTGGGCTCCAGGCCGAGCTTCGCGAAGATGTTGCCGACGTGCTTCTCCACCGCGCCGTCGGACACGACCAGCGAAGCCGCGATGGCGGCGTTCGACAGGCCCTCCGCCATCAGCCCGAGCACCTCGCGCTCACGCTGGGTGAGCGAGTCGACCGGGTTGCGCTTGGACCGGGCCATCAGCTGCGTGATGACCTCGTGGTCGATGCTCGTGCCGCCGTCGGCGACCCGGCGGACCGCGGCCACGAACTCCGCCACGTCCGCCACGCGTTCCTTGAGCAGGTAGCCGATGCCGTTCGCGCCGCCGGCCAGCAGCTCCACCGCGTACCGCTCCTCCACGTACTGCGAGAGGACCAGCACCGGCAGGTTCGGGATGCGCTTGCGCGCCTCGATCGCCGCCCGCAGGCCCTCGTCGGTGAACGTCGGTGGCATCCGCACGTCCACCAGGGCCAGGTCGGGGCGGTGCTCGTCGATCGCGGCGAGCAGCGCGCCACCGTCTTCCACCGCCGCGACCGTCTCGATGCCCTCGTCGGCCAGCAGGCGTTGCACACCCACCCGCAGGAGGACCGAGTCCTCCGCGATCACCACGCGCACGGCAGCTCCGTCCGGATCACGGTCGGCCCGCCGATCGGGCTCACCACGACGACCACGCCGTCAATCGTCGCAGCCCGGTCCGCCAGGCCCGCGAGGCCACCACCCGGGCGCACCTCCGCGCCTCCGCGACCGTCGTCGGTGACCTCCACCACCACGGAGTTCGCCGTGCGGGACACCTTCACGTGCGCCCGGGTCGCGCCGGAGTGCTTCGCGACGTTGGTCAGCGTCTCGGCGACGGTGAAGTACGCGGTGCTCTCCACGGCTGTCGGCGGGCGCGGCTCGACGTCCACCTCCACCTCGACCGGGATCGGGGACCGCGCGGCCAGCGACGACAGCGCCGCGTCCAACCCGCGGTCGCCCAGCACCGACGGGTAGATGCCGCGGGCCAGGTCGCGCAGCTCGGAGATGGCGAGCTTGGCGTCCGCGTGCGCCTCGGCGATCAGCTCGCGCGCGCCGTCCGGGTCCGACTCCATCTTGCTGCGCGCCCGGCCGAGGCCCATGGCCACGGCGACCAGGCGCTGCTGCGCGCCGTCGTGCAGGTCGCGTTCGATGCGCCGGCGTTCCGCCTCGGCCGCCTCCACGCCCCGGGCCCGGCTGGCCGACAGCTGCTCCGCCTTGGCCGACAGCACGCCGTAGCGCGACGGGCCGAGCAGGGACTGGGCGAGCAGCGCGTGACCCCGGCCGAGGGCCTTGAGCACCCGGTACGACAGGACGCCGAACAGCAGGCCCAGGACGCTGACCGGGATCGCGCTGGCGAAGGAGTCGATCAGCCACACGTTGCCCGCGCTGAACGTGACCTCCCACGTCATCGGCAGCCAGTGCAGGTAGAACGGCAGGAGCACGGTGGCCGCGACGACCGCCCACAGCGTCACCGTGAGCGCGAACTCGAACACGCCCAGCGGCAGCATGATCAACCAGTAGGCCAGGTCGCGCCACGTCGCCGGGTCCTTCGCGATGGCCTTCGCGCGGGCGGTCGCGCCCTCGGGCAGCGCCCGGTACGGCCGGGGGATGTCCACGCCGAGGGTCGCCCGCAACCAGGACCGCTCGGCCGTCGCCGCGCCGCGCGCCACGGTCAGCGTCAGCACGCCGAGGGGCACGCCGACCCAGATCACCGCGGTGCCGATGCTCACCGCGCCCAACGCCACCAGCAGGACGAACCAGAAGAGCCCGGTGACCAGGTTCAGCAGGAAGTACCCGCTGACCCGGCCGATGTTCGGGTTGACCCGCGTCGTCATGTCCCCCACCTTCACGCCCGATGTTGCCCCGACCAGCATCGCTCGAACGGGTGGTCGGGACCATCAGGTCCGCCGGTCGGCGAGGGGTGGGGACAGCCCTACCAACGTAATGGGAATGAACCGGGGACGGCGGGGGGTTATGCTGTGCGGGAGCAGTACCTCACGACACGGGGGTGAACGGTTTCGACTTTGTGCGTTGATTCAAGGGAAGCGTGCCGGTGCAGGCGAGAGACCACCGTAAGCGTCATCGCAAACCAATAAGCGCCGAGTCTAACGACCAGCGCGCGTTCGCCCTCGCCGCCTGAGGCTAGGAGCGACGCTGTCGGCCCGGAGGAGCCTCCGCTCCGGTCGCCGGCATCAGCTAGGAGGCTCACCGCCGTCCCCGGCCACGGGGGACGGTCGGGACACCCACAGTGGCTGGGCTCATCACGGTGACTTGTCCGCGTGATCACCGGGGCCGAGTAGAGATGTAGCGGACTGCGCACGGAGAAGCCTTGATGATGCGGCAGAGGACCCGGGTTCGATTCCCGGCACCTCCACTCGCTCTGGGCGAGGTGCGTCCGCGGAACGCGCGGACCACCTCGCTCGTCGTTTTTCCGGGGGTGCGAGGGGCGGATCCGCTGCGGCCCAGAGGTGGTGCGAGGGGTGGATCGGTGCGGCTCGCAGGTGGTGTGAGGGCGGATCGGTGCGGCTCGCAGGTGGTGTGAGGTGTGGTTCGTGGCGGCCGGGGTGGGGGCATCAGGGTCGCCGGTCGCAGCGCCCGGCGGCGGCGTTCAGCTCGGCGCGCAGGTGTTCGGCCTGCTGCTGCGCTCGGGTCCGGAGCCGGGCGAGTTCCGCGTAGTGGCGGGAGTACGGCTCCTGGTGGTCGCGCAGCCAGCCGGCCACGGGGTCGCGACGAAGCTGCAGGGTGATCACGTAGATGCGTTCCCGCGTCGACAGCAGGTCGCGGGCGAGGTCGCGGGCTCGCGCCAGGTGCGGGGCCCGGGTCGACAGCAGGCGCCTCGCCATCATCAACGCCGGCACGTGACGCGAGGGCTGCCGGGAGCGCAGGCGTGACAGGCCGGTCGCGTGCGACAGGTCGACGGCGGTGGTCCGCTGCCCGTCCGGGGCGAGCATCCGGCCGAGCACGTGGGCGAGCTTGTGCTCCTCGCCGCGGAAGCGGGCGGCCCTCGCGTGCTGCCACCGGGCCCGCCAGGAGCACGACCAGTTGCGGGTGGCGGTCGTCGCGAGGTTCACGAGGTACTCGCGCCGGGCCTTCCCGGTCAGTTCGAGCAACTGGCCGCGCATCTCCTCCAGCCACAGGTCGACGCGGTCGTGCGGGAACCCGGCGGCGACGACCGTGAGCACCCAGTGGCCACTTCTCCGGTGCAGGGCGCGGACGCGGTGCCACAGGACCAGGCCGAGGGTGGCGAGCGACCAGAGGAACGACGACCCGAGCCCGACGGCCACGGGCACCCACGGCGAATCGCTCAGCGTCGTGCCGATCGCCACCCCCAGCGGAAGGGCGGCCAGGGACGCGAGCCGGAGGCACCGCTGCACCTCTTGGTTCACCGGCTGTTCCGCGCCTGCTGTGCGCTCTTCGCGGTCGGCCTCGGCACCCGAGGCTCGGGCCTGAGCAGGCGAACCAGTTCGGCCAGGCGCTGCCACGGTTCGTCGCGTCGGGCGCAGATCGCGAAGGCGAAGACGCCGGCGCCCCCGACCGCGAGCACGAGCAACGCCGTGGTGAGCGACCACGACAGGCCGGTGGACAGCGTCGTCACGGCGAGGCCGCCGAGTGCCAGCTGCCCCGGCAGGCGGGCGCCCCGGGGTAACCCCGCTCCCGCGGGGGATCGGCGGCGCTGAGGGGTGGTCATCGTGGGGTTTACCTCGGGAGAAGTGAAATATCGGTGCGGGTGCTGGACAACCGTCTAGCGTGGTCAGACTTTATGTCCTAAGTCTTTCTCATCATAGGGTCGTCACTCGAAAGTGTGGCGCGCTGTATTGGCAGGACCGCCGGTCGCGAACCGCGAGCGGCTCGTGTTCCCATGAGGTGGCGTTCGCGAACACGGTGGCTGGTCCATCCGTGTGGCGGCGCGTGTCGGCTTCGTGCTATGCCGGTCACAGCGCTAGGCCGTTCACCCAGTTGGGCTGCACTGAAGGGTGGTTCGACGCACACCACTGTGTCCAGGTGCGGCTAGGCCATATAGGGTTCACCCCGTGCCAGCACTGCGGATGACTGTTCAAACGCAGGCAGTCCTTCACACCCTCCTCGCCGATCCCACGGCTGAGTTGTACGGGCTCGAGATCGCTGAACGCACGAATCTGTTGCCTGGAAGCACCTATCCGATCCTCACCAGGCTGCTCGACGCCGGATGGATTGAGGATCGATGGGAAGAGGTCGATCCGCACGACGAGCGAAGACCGCGTCGGCGCTACTACCGCCTGACCGAGGACGGTGCGGCATCGGCTCGCGAAGCACTTCGCAAAACGACGAAGAGCCTGGCTGAATCGCTTCCGATCTGGAACGCCACGGTCGAGGGCACTTCGTAGTCCGACTCGCGGGTCGGCGGGCACCCTAGCCACCTCCCCGGGCGAGTGCCCGAACAATCAGCTCGTGCACCGTCGACGTGGTGTGCCCGATCTCCAGCAGCAAGGCTGCTTCGTGCGCCGTGCAGCGGCGGTAAGGCGCGGCGGGCCGCAGTTGCGTCTGCTCCTCTAGGAAATCACGGCACCGGTCCTTCAACCATTTCGCCCGGCTGACGAGTTCCGGGTGCCGGCGTTCGCTGACGAAATGGTCGAGCAACCAGGCGTTGCGGCGCAACGTCGAGCACCGCGCCTTCAGCCGGTACCACCGTCGTTCGTCGGTCGGCCAGATCGGCGCCGGTGACTGGAACGCGACGTCGACCGGCCCGAGTCGCCACCTGACCGCGGACAGGACCACTCGCTCCACGGCACCGTGCAAGGGGTCGATCTTCGTCACCGCCGAGACCGCCCACGTCGTGCCGAGGAGGCTCGGCAACGAGCGGATGACGTCCGTGGTCAACTCTTTTCGGGTGGCGGGGCTGAGCGTCGCGAACTGTTGTTCCAGTTCCGGGACCCAGAGGATTGCTTCTCGCCTGGGCAGCAGCGGGGCGAGGAGCAGCAGGGTCAGGCGGTGATTCGCCGCCGGGTACAGGCGCAGTACCCGCACCAGTCGCACCGCGTAGACGACTGCGCTCAGCACTCCGAGCAGGAGAAGGGTCGCCGGCACCGGGACGGGCGAGGTCGACTGCGGTTCGTGCGGAAATCCACCGGCGATGCCGGCAAGCAGGCCGACGCCTGCCGCGCCACTCGTCAAGGCAAGCGCCGTTCGTACTCCGGCTGCCATTCGACGACCGGGCGCGGTCCTTTTCCTCGGCCGCTCGCCACCCACAGCCCATATGCGCTGGCCCGGTACAGCAGCGGACTGCGAAGTCGCACATCATGCTCGTCGGGGCGGCTCCAGCGCGATAAGACCCATCTTTTCTTCCTGAGCGTCACCAATGCGACGTGGGTCCGAGCCGGCCCCATTCCTGCCTGGCCGGCGAGGAATCTGGCCGTCATCTCCCGGTTCGGGGCCGCGGCGAGCACGTCGAGAACACGACGGGCAGCTCTCCGGCGTTGCCAGAACATGAGCAAACTCTACCTATTCGGTGACTGATGTACTCAATATAGGTTAGCCGTTCACCCGACAGGATGATTTCACGACGAATGGGACCTGCCGGGCTGAATGATCCGGGCACGGCGTGTCGCCGTGACGCTGTTATCAAGCATGCCTGACGCAGGGAGGTGTGGTCTGCCGCCGGGCGGTCCTCGTCGGCGAGCGGACTCGCGGCTGCGCCGAGTGGCCCGCGCTGTTCGGTCCAACCGATGGGTGAAGGTCGGCGACCTCGATATCGCCTCGGCACACGCTGAGATTTCCGTTGTCCGGCCCGAATGGAATGACAACGCTGTCATATCACTCGGAAGAGTGATACGACAGCGATTGTCGGACGGACTTCGATTGCCGTTATGTGCGGCGTTCTACTCTGGGTAGGACTCGTGCGGCCGTTCGGGGTGTGCCGCTTGTCGGCGGAGGTGATCCGCTTGGCGAAGTCGACCGCCGGCGAGGTATCCACCGGACGGTCGGGCCGGGTGGTGTCAGCGGTCGGCCAGGTAGCTGTTGACCAGGGTGGCGACCATGGCCGGGTCTTCCCGGGTCATGGCGTGGGTGGTGTCCACGTGGACGACTTCGACGTTCGGCGGCAAGGTCGGGAGGTCGCGGGCCAGGCCCTGTCGGTACGGCTCGAACAAGGGGTGGCCGGGCAGCGGCCTGGTGGCCAGGGCCAGCAGCATCGGGCAGTGGAGGCCGCGGAAGACGTCGAAGCAGTCGAGGTCTTCCAAGGCCTGTTGCAGGTCGGGTTGGCCGTAGGCGCGGAACAATTCGCGCAGCGTTGCGATTTCTTCCGCAACGGCGTCGGGGTGTAGGTAGCGCTGCGCTTGGGTTGGCACGCCGTGGCCGTCGAGGTTGATCACGGCCGGGCACTCCGGGTGCCTGCTGCCCCACAGCGCGGCGACCATGCCGCCCAGCGACATGCCGAGCACGGCGGGGTTGTCGGTGGCGTGCGGTTCGATCCGGTCCAGGACCGAGTCCCAGTCCCACGGGCCGGTCAGCGGTAAGGCGACGACCTCGTGCACGCCGCCCATCGCCGCGATCACCTCGTCCCAGTCCGCCGGCGAACCGCCCGCGCCGTGCAGTGCCAGCACCTTCATCCGCCCAACCTCGCTCGTACCGAGGCGACGGTCACGCCGCCGCCGTCCGCGTTCCGCTCCAACTTGCCGCGCCGCACCAGGTCGTGGACGCCCTGCTTGGTGACGCCGAGCATCGCGCCGGCGACCGAGTACGACACCGCCCGCGCCGCCGGGTGACCCATCCGCCGCGCCACGACCTGGCCGAGCGGTGTGCGCCACCAGTCGGCGGGCGGGTCGAACGGCTCGTCACCGGGGTACAGCGCGCCGACGAGCCGCGCGATGGCGTGCACGGCCGCCGCGTCGTCGTCGCCCCGCATGGCCGCGGCCATGCGTCGTGCCACCTCGTCGGCCCGGGACGGCAGGTCGCCGACGTCGTCGAAGAGGATCTCCAACGGGTCGAGCAGCCGCGTGCGGATGATCGTGGCGATCTGTTCGGCGAGCACTCGCGTCACCTCCTTGACGGCTATCGTCAAGTACTTGACGCATCCCGTCAAGTAGCTAGCGGCGGGCCGGGTGGGCGGTCAGCGGGTCCTCCGGCCAGCGGTGCTTCGGGTAGCGGCCCCGCAGTTCCGAGCGGACCCGCGGGTAGCCCGTCCGCCAGAACGACGCCAGGTCCCCGGTGACGGCGGTCGGCCGACCCGCGGGGGAGAGCAGGTGCAGCACGACCGGCACGCGGCCGTCGGCCAGGCGCGGGGTCTCGGTCCAGCCGAACACCTCCTGCACCTTCACCGGCAGCGCCGGCTCGGACCCGGAGTAGTCCACCCGGATGCGTGAACCCGAAGGCACTTCCAGCCGGTCCGGCGCGAGCTCGTCGAACCGCGCGGCGGCGGGCCAGGGCAGCAGCCGGCGCACGACCTGCTCGCCGCTGATGCGGGCCAGGTCCGCCTTGCGGCGCGCGTCACCCACGTCGACCACGGCGAGCAGCGCGTCGTCGTCCACCGACGGCCACGGGTCGCCGATCACGCGGTGCAGGAACGCCATCCGCTCCCGCGTGCGCAGCCCGTCCGCGTCCCACCGCAGGAGACCCACGCCTTCCGCGCGCAAGCCGTCCAGGAGCGCGGCGCGGATGGCCTCGCGGTCCTGCAACGGTTTGCTGGACAACGTGATCGCGCCCAGCTTGCGCAGCCGGTTCGCCACCACGTCACCGTCCCACCGCACGTCGTCCTCGACGGCCAGCAGGGACGACGCGGCGGTCACCGCCAGCTCCTCGTCGGCGCGCGCGGCCAGGCGGATGCGGCCGTGCGCGCGGCCCGCCTCGCGGTCGGCGACGGCCACGGCGAGCCACTCGGCGTCGGCCAACCCGCTGCCCGGCGGCAGCTCCACCGCCGTGCCGCCGGCCATCAGGTACACCGGGGAACCGGGGGAACGCCTGCGCGCCAACCGCTCCGGGTAGGCGAGGGCGACCACGAGGGCCGGGTCGCCGTGACCCGTGCCCTCGACCATCGCGGCCAGGCGGCGGACCTCCCGCGGGTCGGCGTCACGGGTCGACAGCTCGACCCCGGAACTGGCCCGGTCGTCGTCCAGCAGGGCCACCACCTCGGCGGCCTTGCGCGCCCCCACGGCCGCCGC
Source organism: Saccharothrix sp. 6-C (assembly GCF_016695385.1). Lineage (NCBI taxonomy): Bacteria > Bacillati > Actinomycetota > Actinomycetes > Pseudonocardiales > Pseudonocardiaceae > Saccharothrix > Saccharothrix sp. 6-C. The sequence continues at coordinate 481,476 of NZ_CP064192.1, forward strand.
GCCGTCCAACAACGCCCGAGCCAGCCGGGGGTGCAGGCCGAGGTCGGCCATCCGGCGGCCCCGATCGGTCGCGCCACCGTCCGGGTCCAACGCGCCGAGCGCGCGCAGCACCGAACGGCCCGCGTCCAGCGCACCCGGCGGCGGCGCGTCCCACCAGCCGAGGCCGGTCCCGTCCGGCACGCCCCAGCAAGCCAGCTCGAGGGCCAGCCGGGTCAGGTCGGCGGTGCGGATCTCCGGCTCCGGGTAGCGAGGCAGCGTGCTGTGCTCGTGCGCGGGCCAGCACCGGTAGACCTTGCCGGGCGCCTCACGTCCCGCCCGGCCCGCGCGCTGGTCGGCCACCGCCGCGCTGACCCGGACCGTGGCCAGGCCCGACAGCCCGCGCCGGTGGTCGACCCGCGGCACCCGGGACAACCCGGAGTCCACGACGGCGCGCACACCCGGCACGGTCAGGCTCGACTCGGCGATCGCGGTGGCCAGCACGACCCGCCGCCGGGCGCCCGGGCGCAACGCGTCGTCCTGCGCGGTGGTGGTGAGGCGACCGTGCAGCGGCAGCACGTCCACGTCGTCGCCGAGCAGCGCGGCACAGCGCCGGATCTCCGCCACGCCCGGCAGGAACGCCAGCACGTCACCGTCCACTTCGGACAAGGCTTGGCGGATGGCGCGGGATGCGGTGGCTTCGACCCGTTCCCGGCGCGCCGGCGGGGTGTGGACCACGTCGACCGGGAACGTCCGCGCCTCGACCCGGATGACCGGCGCGTCGCCGAGCAGGTGCGCCAGCCGCTCGGCCGCCACGGTCGCGGACGTGGCCAGCAGCCTGAGGTCCGGCCGCAGCCCGGCGCGGGCGTCGAGCAGCAACGCCAGCAGCAGGTCCGCGTCCAGGTGCCGCTCGTGGCACTCGTCCAGCAGCACCGTGCCGACACCCGCCAGCTCCGGGTCGTGCTGCAACCGCCGCACCAGCAGACCGGAGGTGACCACCTCGACCCGCGTGTGCCGGGACGTCTTGCGGTCACCGCGCACCGAGTAGCCGACGGTCTGCCCCACCGGTTCGCCGAGCAGGCTCGCCATCCGCGCGGCGGCGGCGCGGGCGGCCAGCCGGCGCGGTTCGGCCACGACCACGCGACCGTCCAGCGCCAACGGCACCAACGTCGTCTTGCCCGTGCCCGGCGGCGCGACCAGCACCGCCGAGCCGTGCGCGGTCAGCGTGGCCGCGATCTCGCCGAGCAGCGGGCGGATCGGCAGGTTCGGCAGTTCCACGGCCCCAGTGTTGTGCCACTGTGGACCCATGGGGAAATGGGGTGTCCTCGGCGCGACGGTGGCCCTGGCCCGCGCGGCCGTGACGATCAAGGTGTGGCAGGAGGTCGAACGGCTGCCCGCGACGCAGGTGGACGCCGGTCCGGTGACCGTCGTCGTGCCCGCCCGCGACGAGGAGCACACGATCGACCGGTGCCTCACCGGCCTGCGCCGGCAGGACCACGCGGACCTGCGGATCGTGGTCGTCGACGACGCGTCCACCGACCGGACCGCCGAGATCGTGCGGCGGCACGCCTCGGAGGACCCGCGCGTGCGGCTGGTCAGCAGCTCCGGGCCGCCCTCCGGCTGGGCGGGCAAGGTGCACGCGCTGCACGTGGGCACCGCCGACGCCGACACCGACTGGCTGCTGTTCGTGGACGCCGACACCGAGGCCGCGCCCGACCTGGTCGGCAGGCTCCTCGCGGGCGCCCGGCGCGACGACCTCGACCTGGTGTCCACCTCCGGGCGCGGGGCCCAGCCGAGCGCCGGCTGGTGGCTGCTGCTGCCGCCGGTGAACCAGCTGCTGTTCGAGACGACGACCGTGGACGGGCGGCGCGGCATGGCGCTGGCCGTCGGGCACTGCATCCTGGTCCGCCGCGCGGCCTACGAACGGGCGGGCGGCTGGGCCGCGATCGCCGGGTCGCGGGCCGACGACGTCGGCTTCGCCACGCTGGTCCGCGACACCGGCGGCCGGACGCGGTACGTGGACGGCGGGGACTCGCTGGTCACGTCGGGCCTGGACACGTTCGGCGGCACGTGGGCGTCGATGCGCAAGAGCATGGTCGCCGGCACCTCCCTGTACGCGAAAGGGCCGGCCGGCGCGTTCCTGTCGCTCGGGTCGACCGGTCTCGCGCACATCGCGTACGGGGTCGTGCCGGTGGTGACGGCGTTGCGCGGGTCGAAGCGCGGGATGCTGGCGTGGCTCGGCCAGTCCCTCGCCGAGTGGATCTTCCTGCGGCGGTCCCGGCAGCCCCAGCCGGCGGCCGTGCTCGCGCCGCTGGCCTACGTCACGTTCGGCGTCCTGTCGCTGGACGCGGCGTGGCGGGCGTTGCGCGGCACCACGAAGTGGAAGGGCCGGGACGTGCGAGGCTGACGTCGTGGTTGACCCGCTGCGCGATCCCGACGACCCCGACCTGCTGGACCCGTACCGGGCCCGTGACCTGGCCGGACTGGTGGAAACCGCCCGCCTGGCCGCGGGCGCCGTCCGGTACGGCAAGGTCGGCCGCGTCGGCGTGGCCCAGGTGGTGGTCAACCGGGACAACCCGCTGCCCGGCGGCAACCACGCGTGCGGCGTGTACGGGTCGTCGGCCGAGGTCGCGGGCACCCTGATGCGGCTGGAGCAGACGTTCGCCGACGTGGGGCGCGCCGAGGCGGTGCTGTACGCGTCGCCGACCACGGTCGCCGAGATCGAGGGCATCGCCGACGACACCGGGTGGCACGCGGTGGAAGAGTCGTTGGCCGTCGTGCACCGGGGAGGCGCGCGGCGGTCGCCGCTCGTGCGGCCGGCGTCGGACGCGGACCTGCCCGGCATCGCCGAGCTGCTGGCCGACGACCTGGGCGTGGACGGGCCGAGGCTGCTGCGGCACCTCGGGCAACGGCTGGACGACCCGCGGTGCGCGTTCGTCGTGGTCGACGACGGCGACCGGGTCGGCGGGTTCGCGTCCGGGTTCGGCGAGCGCCGGATCGGGCTCGTCGAGCACGCCGTCGTGCGGCCCGCGCGCCGTCGTCGCGGCCTGGGCAAGGCGCTGGTCGACGGCGTGGTCGTCGAACTGCGGCAGGCCGGCGCGATGCTGGTGGCCTCGCACGTGGCCGAGGGCGGCGCGGGGGAGCGGTTCGTCGAGGCGTGCGGCTTCGAGGTCTGCTACCCGGTGACGGCCTATGCGCGCAGGGTGGACGAACTCCTCGATTGAGTAATCGGTTGCCGGAGCGCATATCCTTAGCACAGCTAACGGAGATCGGAAGGGGCGCACAGTGCTGGGGACCGGGTCCGACGTGAAGGTCAAGCCCCGGCTACCCGGCGAGGTGTGGGTGCTCGTCGTGGCGAGCTTCATCATCGCCCTCGGGTTCGGCATCGTGGCGCCCGTCCTGCCCGCGTACGCCAAGAGCTTCGACGTCGGCACCTTCGCCGTGTCCGCCGTCGTCAGCTCGTTCGCCCTGGTCAGACTGCTGTTCGCGCCGATGAGCGGCCGCCTGGTCAACCGGTTCGGCGAGACGTGGGTCTACATCGTCGGCATCCTCATCGTCGCCGTCGGCACCGGCGCGTGCGGCTTCGCCACCGCGTACTGGCAGCTCATCGTGTTCCGGTCGTTCGCGGGCATCGGGTCGACCATGTTCACCGTCGCCGCCGTCGGCCTGCTGATCCGCATCACCCCCGCGCCCATGCGGGGCCGGGCGTCCGGGCTGTGGGCGACCGGGTTCCTGCTCGGCAACATCGGCGGCCCGATCGTCGGCGCGGCACTCGTCGAGATCTCCATCCAGGTGCCGTTCGTCACGTACGCGGCGGCGCTCGTGGTGGCCGCGCTGTTCGTGTGGTGGTTCCTGCGCCGGTCCACGCTCGCCGCCGCGCTGGACAAGTCCATCGAACAGGAGTCCATGCCCGTGCGGGCGGCCGTGCGGCTGTCGGCGTACCGGGCGGCGCTGGCCTCGGGGTTCGCCAACGGCTGGGCCGTGTTCGGCGTGCGGATCTCGCTGGTGCCGCTGTTCGTGGTGGAAGCGCTGCACAGCACACCCGCCATCGCCGGCATCTCGCTGTCGGTGTTCGCGGCCGGCAACGCCGCCGTGCTGATGATCTCCGGGAAGCTCTCCGACACGATCGGCCGCAAACCCGTCGGCATCGCGGGGCTCGCGGTGTCCGCGGTGGGCACGGTGTGGCTCGGGTTCAGCGTCGGCGTGCCGATGTTCATGGTGGCGTCCCTCGTCGCGGGTATCGGCGCCGGACTGCTCAACCCGCCGCAGAACGCCGTCGTGGCCGACGTGATCGGGACGAAGGCCAAGGGCGGGCCGGTGCTGGCGGCGTTCCAGATGGTCGCCGACTGCGGCGCGATCGTCGGACCGCTGCTCGCCGGCGTGCTGGTCGACCAGTTCTCGTACCAGGCGGCGTTCACCCTGACGGGTGCCATGGCCGCGGTGGCGATGGTCTTCTGGCTGTTCGCGCCCGAGACCCTGCCGAAGACCGAGGAGACGCACGTCGCATCGGAAGTGGCCGGTGAGTCGGGGTGCCTCGACGAGGGCCCCGAGGTGCCCGTCGGCGAGCGCGTGGCCGGTCGTCCGCGTCAACCGGACGCGTGAGCGCTCAGGTTCCGCTCAGCATCTCTCGGTAGCCTGCGGGCCGGGTTTTGACCGGGAGGGCAGTGCGGTGGGTGGCGCGGAGCGCAACGCTCGGAAGAAGAAGCAGCAGCAAGCGACCAAGGCGGTGGTCTCGGCGCGCGGCGCGTCCAACGACCGCAACAAGGTCATCATCGGCGTCGTGGTCGTCGTCGTGCTCGCCGTGGCCGTCATCGGCGGGGTGATCTGGTCGTCCTCCGGCTCGGACCCGGGCACGGACGACTCCCTGGCCAACCCGCCCTCGGTCGCCGGCGTGTCGGCGCCCATCGTGCGCGAAGCCGGCGTCGTGATCGTCGGCAAGGACGGCGCGAAGGTCACCCTCGACCTGTACGAAGACTTCCTCTGCCCCGCGTGCGGCGCGTTCAAGAAGGCGTACGGCGAGCAGATCAAGCAGGAGATCGAAGCGGGCACGCTCAAGGTCCGCTACCACGCCCTGCCGTACCTCAACCGGCTCTCGGACCCCGAGGGGTACTCCCGCGACGCGGCCAACGCCGCACTGTGCGCGGCCGACGAGGGCAAGTTCTGGGAGTACCACGAGACGCTGTTCCTGCGGCAACCCGAGGAAGGCGGGCCGGGGCACACCAAGGACGAGTTGGTGAAGCTCGGCACGGACCTCGGCATCACCGGAGACGCGTTCCGGCAGTGCGTGCAGAGCGGGACGCACGAGCAGGACGCCCAGGCCGAGCTGGACGCCGTGCGGGCGACGGGCAAGTTCGAGGGCACCCCCACCGTGATGAGGGACGGCGAAGTCGTCAAGTGGGACGACCGCGACTGGCTGACCAACCTCCTCAAGTAGCCCCGCACACCCCCGCTCAGCAGGCCGGATGCCGTAAGGTGCCCCCCGATTTCGTCCTTGCGGGTGCCGTGTTGTACGGTATTGCCACACGAGAACGGCGGCCCCAACCGCCGGGAAACGTGCAGGCAAGGGGCTGTGGCGCAGCTGGTAGCGCATCACACTGGCAGTGTGAGGGTCAGGGGTTCGAGTCCCCTCAGCTCCACAATCGAGTACAGCACATGAATCGCCCGCTTGACCTGGTAAAACAGGTTCGGCGGGCGATTTTGTATGTCGGTCCACTGTGGACAGCTGCACGCCTGACTGGAGCAAAACTGGAGCAGGGGCCGAGATCCCGTGGAATGGGGTCGCGGACTGCTCCAGGAGCCTGTCGCCCATCCAGGTGGTAACCGGTGAGACTGCAGGACCCATCTGCACCGTTCGCTGGGACGATGCTGGTTCCCAGGCCGATGCTGTCCTGGATCTCGACGCTAACGCCGCAGGTGGCTGTATCGATGACCGTTGTGACGAAGGCGCAATGCTGTGTACGCAAAGATGCTCCTGTGACGCACCGGCTGCCGCGGCCTGTGCGCCGCCTGTTCGGACGGCGCACGAGCTCGCGCTGGGCGTCCAGCGTTCATCATCGAGTGAGCCTCGTGAGGAGCCTTGTGAGCACCCTCGGTAGCTTCATCTGGTCGATCGCCGACCAACTTCGGGGTCCATACCGCCCCAACCAGTACGGCAACGTGATCCTCCCGCTCACGATCCTGCGCCGCCTCGACTGCATCCTTGAGCCCGACCGGGAGACGGTCCGGAAGTTGGCTGCGAAGTACGACAACCCGAACCGGCTCAAGATCGAGGTCAAGAAGGCGACCAGCAGGCCGTTCTACAACACCTCGCACTACTCTTTCGCCAACCTGCTGGCTGATGCCGATGGGCTGGCGGACAACCTGGCCGACTACATCGACCGGTTCTCGCCCGATGTTGATGTGTTCGAGTACTTCGACTTTAAGAAGGAGATCCTCGCCTTGGAGAAGGCAGGGCTCCTGCGCGAGGTCATCACCTCCTTCAAGGCCGTCGACCTGCATCCGGACGTCGTCTCCAACGCCGACATGGGCGATGCGTTCGAGTACATCATCCGCAAGTTCAACGAGGCCGCTAACGAAACATCGGGCGACCACTACACGCCGCGGGACGCGATCCGGCTGCTGGTTGACCTGCTCTTCGCTGAGAAGGACGCCGACCTGACCGAGGCTGGCATCGTCCGCACGCTCTACGATCCCACTGCGGGCACCGGCGGCATGCTCGCCTTGGCTGAGGAGCACCTGCTCGCGCAGAACCCCGACGCGAAGTTGAGTCTGTACGGCCAGGAGTACAACCCGCAGTCGTACGCGATCTGCAAGTCCGACCTGCTTGCCAAGGGTCACGACGCGACCAACATCGCCTTCGGCAACACGCTAACCGATGACGCGTTCAAGGGTCGCCAGTTTGACTTCTGCATGTCTAACCCGCCCTACGGCGTCGACTGGAAGCAGTACGCAAAGGCGGTTACGAAGGAACGTGACGAAGCAGGCCCCTACGGCCGGTTTGCCCCCGGCCTGCCGGCAACCTCGGACGGGCAGATGCTCTTCCTGCTCCACCTGGTGCACAAGATGCGGGCACCGGAGGACGGCGGCGGTCGGGCCGGGATCGTGATGAACGGCTCGCCACTCTTCAACGGCGCTGCCGAGTCCGGACCCTCCAACATCCGCAAGTGGCTGCTGGGAAACGACCTAATCGATGCCATCGTCGCGCTGCCGACCAACATGTTCTTCAACACCGGCATCGCCACCTACATCTGGATCCTCGACAACGACAAGCGCTCCGAGCGCAAGGGCAAGGTCCAACTCATCGACGGCGCGTCGTTCTGGACCAAGATGCGGAAGAACCTCGGCTCTAAGGGCCGCGAGATCAGCGACGCCGATCGCGACGAGGTGGTGAAGTTGTACGCCGCCTTCAGGGATGCTGACCCGGACTATTCCAAGGTGCTGCGTACCGACGAGTTCGGCTACTGGACGATCACGGTTGAGCGCCCGCTCCTCGACCAGTCCGGCAAGCCGGTTGTCGACCGCAAGGGTCAGGCGAAGCCGGACTCGAAGAAGCGCGACACCGAGAACGTCCCGTTCACCTACGGCGGCTCGACCGCCGGTGCGGATGGCAAGGTCGAGGTCATTCAATCGTATTTCGAGGCAGAGGTGAAGCCTCACGTCCCCGACGCCTGGATCGACTGGACCAAGGTCAAGACGGGCTACGAAATCCCCTTCACCCGCCACTTCTATAAGTACACCCCACCCCGCCCCCTCTCCGAGATCGACGCCGACCTAGAGAAGCAGGTCGCCAAGATCCTCGATCTGCTGCGGGAGGTCGAAGGATGATCGACTCGATCCGTCTCAAGTGGCTGCTCACCGAATCCGACGTGCGAGCGGGGGCTGAAGCCGAAGCACTGCCGCTGCTGTCGGTCTCGATCAGTTGGGGTGTCCGACGTCGGGAGGCGTCGGACACGACCACACGGGCGGCTTCCGAGGATCTGTCCAATTACAAGCTCTGCCGCGCTGGCGACCTTGTCATCAACCGGATGCGGGCGTTCCAGGGCGCACTCGGCATCGCGCCGGAGGATGGGGTCGTCAGCCCGGACTACGCGGTGCTGCGAGTCGACGCGACAGTCGACAAGCGTTGGCTGAACTACTTCTTGACCAGCGGATTCACTGTGGCGACGATGGCAAGCCTAGTTCGGGGCATCGGCGGAACCGAGGCCGGGAACGTTAGAACTCCCCGGTTGAACATTAGTGAACTGCAGTCGATGACCGCACCCCTCGTGCCCGCAGACGAGCAGCGTGCGATCGCCGATTACCTCGACCGCGAGACCGCCCGCATCGATACGCTTATCGAGGAGCAGCAGCGCCTGATCGAGATGCTCCGTGAGCGCCGAGTAGCGACGATCGCCGAGGAGTTGAACGGCTACGACGTGACTCGTCTCCGTCGGCTGGTCGACCGTGAACGTCCCATGACCTACGGAATTCTTCAGTGCGGACCGCCGGTCGACGGCGGCGTTGTCTACGTTGGTCCATCGGACATCGTTGGAGAGGGACGCTCGCCAGAGCGTGTTGCGTTGCGGACGACCGCACCAGAGATTGCAGCTGCATACCAGCGGTCGGTTCTTGCTGGAGGAGACGTGATCGTCTCGATTGGTCCGGCGTATGGAAAGGTCGCAGTCGTCTCCGACGAACTAGCAGGGGGGAATCTTACGCAGGACACGGTACGGGTGGCACTGCGTCATGATCTCGTGGATACAAGGTTCGTCGTGTGGGTCTTGCTGTCGCGGCAGACCACGGACTATTGGGACCGCGAGATTATGGGGGCAACCTTCCGTCGGCTGAACCTCGGAACGTTGGCGAAGACGCCGATTCCGCTTCCAAGCCTGGAAGAGCAGCGTCGCATCGCGGCGTATCTCGACCAGCAGACTGCCAAGATTGACATGTTGATCGCGGAAACTGAGCGGTTTATCGAACTTGCCCGTGAGCGTCGTGCGGCATTGATAACGGCGGCGGTGACGGGTCAAACCGACGTACGGGAGATGGTCTGATGGCGGACCACCACGAGGGCGTCTTCGAGATTGAGATCTGCGAGTATCTGGCCACCCAGGGGTGGCTCTACTCAGTCAATGACACCGGGTATGACCGGGAGCGGGCGCTCTTCCCTGCGGACCTATCCGCCTGGCTAGAGGAGACTCAGAAGACAGCGTATGACAAGGCTCTGAAGGCGGCAGGGTCGGAGACGAAGTTCCTCGACGTGCTGGTTGCTGCACTTGACAAGCCTCTCGAACATGGTGGCGGGATGTTGAACATCCTGCGCAACGGGGTGCAGTACATCGGTGGTGGTCGGTTGAAGATGGCGCAGTTCCGCCCCGAGACCAGCCTTAACACGACCACCAACGAACAATACGCGGCCATGCGGGTGCGGATGATGCGGCAGGTGCACTTCTCCACCGCAGATCAGCGCAGCATCGACCTGGTCTTCTTCGTCAACGGGTTACCGGTGGCCACCGTCGAGTTGAAGACCGACTTCACTCAGTCCCTCGACGAGGCGATCAACCAGTACCGCAAGAACCGGAACCCGCTGACCAACGGCCGGCCGGAGCCGCTGCTGTCGTTCGGGCATCGAGCGCTGGTGCACTTCGCCGTCTCCAACGACCTGGCCGCGATGACCACCAAGTTGGAGGGGGAGAAGACGCATTTCCTGCCGTTCAACATGGGCTACAACGCTGGCGCGGGGAACCCGCCCGCCACGGACGGGCGGTCGGCGACGGCGTACCTGTGGGAGCGGGTCTGGGAGAAGCACGCCTGGCTCAACATCATCGGCCGACTGATGATCGTGGAGACCAAGGAGGAGTGGGACGTCGCCACCGGCACCTCGGCGCGGCGTACGAGCATGCTTTTCCCGCGGTTCCACCAGTGGGAGGCCGTGACGAACATCGTGGCCGCGGTGCGCGAGGAAGGGGTGGGACAGCGCTACCTGATCGAGCACTCGGCAGGATCGGGGAAGACGAACACCATCGCCTGGACCGCGCACCGCCTGGCGCGGCTGCACGGGAACGACGAGAAGGTCTTCGACTCGGTGATCGTGGTCGTGGACCGTACGGTGCTCGACGGGCAGCTCCAGGAAGCGATCCGGCAGATCGACGGGTCGGGGAACATCGTGGCCACGATCAGCCCGGAGGACGTCCGCAAGGCGGGGGCGAAGTCGAAGTCAGGGCTGCTGGCGACCGCGTTGAAGAACGGTGAGCTGATCATCGCGGTGACGGTGCAGACCTTCCCGTTCGCGCTCGACGAGATCCGGGCCGACAAGGGTCTGAAGGGCAAGCGGTTCGCGGTGATCGCGGACGAGGCGCACTCCTCGCAGTCCGGTCAGATCTCCTCCAAGCTCAAGGCGGTGCTGACCGCCGAGGAGGTCAAGGAGATCGAAGAGGGCGGCTCCGTCAACGTCGAGGCGATCCTGACCGCGGAGATGACCGAGCGGGCCGAGTCGAAGAACATCTCCTACTTCGCGTTCACCGCGACGCCGAAGAACAAGACCTTGGAGCTCTTCGGTCGCAAGGGCCCTGACGGGAAGCCGGTCGAGTTCCACCTCTACTCGATGCGGCAGGCGATCGAGGAGGGCTACATCCTCGACGTGCTCAGGGGCTACCAGTCCTACGACACTGCACTGAAGATCGCTGGTCAGGCCGAGAGCGGCGATGGTAACGAGGTGGTGGAGGAGGCCGCAGCGCGGAAAGGGCTGATGCGGTGGGTGAAGCTGCACCCCACCAACATCAGCCAGAAGGTACAGATCATCGTCGAGCATTTCCACGCCAATGTCGCTCACCTGCTGGAGGGCAAGGCGAAGGCGATGGTCGTGACCGACTCGCGCAAGGCCGCGGTGAAGTACAAGAAGGCGATCGACGCCTACATCGCCAAGCGTGCCACCCAGGACGCCTCGTACAACTACCGCACCTTAGTCGCCTTCTCCGGCTCGGTGACAATGGCTGAGGACGAGGAGTGGGTCTCGGATTGGGGGCCGCAGCCGAGCAAGGACGACGAGTTCACCGAGGTCAACCTGAACCCTGGTGCCGGCTCGGACTTGGCCTCTGCCTTCAAGGGCACGACGTACAAGGTCATGCTGGTCGCCAACAAGTTCCAGACGGGGTTCGACCAGCCCTTGCTCTCGGCGATGTACGTCGACAAGAAGCTCTCCGGAGTCGCTGCGGTGCAGACGCTCTCGCGGCTCAACCGCACCCACCGCACCGCGGGCGGGGAGCAGAAGCGCAAGACGTTCGTCATCGACTTCGTGAACAAGCCCGAGGACATCCGGACCGCGTTCGAGCCGTACTTCACCAACGCCACACTGGAGACCGAGACCGACCCGTACGTCGTGTTCCACCTCGCCACCAAGCTCGATCAGGCTGGGATCTACACGCCGGAGCAGGTGCGCGAAGTCGCAGGGCTATGGGTCACCCGGAAGGGCAACAACGCGCTCTCAGCTGCGATCAGCCCCGCCAAGAACGAGTTCGCCCGCCGCTACGCTGCTGCGATCGAGGCTGGCGACAAGGTCACCCTCAATACCCTCGACCTGTTCCGCAAGGACGTCTCCACCCTCGTCCGGCTCTACGACTTCATGAGTCAGATCGTCGACTACGGCGACGCGTACATGGAGATGCTGTCGATCTTCCTGCGGCTCCTGGAGAAGGTCATCGCAGACTCGTCCTGGGCCGCGGAGGTCGACCTTTCCGATGTGGTCCTGGTCGGGGTCAAGCACAGCAAGGGGACCACGGTCGACATCTCGCTGACCGGGGACGGTGAACTGAAGGGGATCGGCGCCGCAGGCACCGGCACCCGGAAGGAGCCGAAGTACGTCGCACTCCAGGTTGTCATCGACAAGATGAACGACCTCTTCGGCGCTGAGTCGTTCACCGCGTCACAGGTCCGTGAGTTCGTGCAGGGACTGGTGCAGCGGTTGCTCACCTACCCGGACCTGATCAGTCAGACCAAGGTCAACTCGAAGAAGCAGTTCATGGAGTCGCAGGACTTCCAGGCGGCCGTCACTGAGGCGGTCGTCGACAACCAAGAAGCCCACAACACCATGGCGGACTACTTCTTCAGCGACGGACCTGGCATCAGCGCTGTCATCATGGCCCTCGCAGACGCCTTCTACGAGGCCGCGATCGATCAGCGGACGGAGGTGTGAGCGGCGCTGGCCGTGCAGAGCAGCTTGCCTCGGTGCCAGCCGTGGACCACGAGTCACGGCCAGCGAGGTTATTTCGTCTGCCGTTGCCGTACCTGGGACCACGACCGCACCGCCCAGCCTGTCACCACCGCCTACCTTGCCGGTACCCACGACGAGGCCTTCACTGAAGGACAGGTGATCGACAAGCGGATCGTCCGACTGGTCATCACCGCGTGACGGTGCTCCGCATACCTCGGCGACACCGAAGCTGCGTCCGGGCACTCGGCCATGCGGATGGGCGGCACGAACGCTCCTCACTTGTTCCGGCTGGCCCACTCAGGGGTGTCGTGGCGGTACTGATTGGCATCCGGGTGGTTTACAGCCGGTACTGCCCGCTGGGCTCGTGTGGAGTGCGGTAGGACTGAGGGTGCTTCACTGCGTGCCCGGTCGCGAACGGAGAAGCTCGATGCCCGACCGCAGCGGTTCTGCCCGCATCGTTGGTGACGCGCAGCCGCAGATTTGGACGCCGCCCGCACCACGTGAGCTGCCCGCGCTGCGGGCTGCGCTGGCGGAGTACCTGCGCAGCCCGTTGCAACTTCAGACCCAGACGCAGTTGCTGCAGACCAGCACGCCGGGAACGCTGCGGCCTAACACCGGCGACCCGGCCCGGGACGCCCGGCTGCTACTGGAGCAGGAGCGCACGCGGCTGGCCGAGGCAGTGTTGTACTACGTCACCGAGGACATGACCCGGCTGGCGCTGGCGGCGGCCACCACGTTGCCGGTGCACTCCTTCCACCCCGACGACGTGCCGACCGAATCCGGATTCCTGGTCTTCGCCGAGCCAATCGCCGCTTACCACCCTGAACCGGACCCGGAACAGACGGTGACCATCGTGGCCGTGTCCTGGGGACCGCTGGCCGCTGTGGTGCGCGGTGGCCAGTCGGGCGTATGGCTGACGTTCTGGTCGATGACCGACTACGAGGCCGACGCGGCCTGGCTGCACCGTCAAGGCATGCCGCTGCAGCAGGCCCGTGCACGGATCCGTCAGGTGCGTGCCGAGCTGACCTGGGACAACGAGGTTGCCCTGCGCTACGGCGCCAGCACCCTGGCGGTAGTGGATCACCACGAGCACGGCACGGTCGTGCACAAGGACCGCCTGGACACCCCCCGACGGCGGATGGGACACGATCAAGGACACCACCGCGGCTTGGGCGCACATCGTGCGTACGACCTGGCTCCTGATGACCCAGGCCGGTGTCATCGACATCGACGAACAGCATCTGCCGCGCAGCCTGCGCCGCCGCGCCGAACGCGACGGCTACAACCCCACGGCGTCCGCGTCGTCCGAATCCGCCACCGCGGCGACGTCCCCGCCCGCGACGACCACGCCGCGGCGCACGACCAACGCACCTACCGGGTGCGCTGGACCGTGCGCGGCCACTGGCGCAACCAGTGGTACCCATCCCGCGCCGAACACCGCCCGGTGTGGATCAACCCGCACGTCAAGGGCCCGGACGACGCGCCGCTGCGCACAGGCGACACCGTCCACGTATTCGACGGCAGGTGACCGCGTCCATGACCGACGACACGACCGGGAACCCGACCGAGGTGATCGACGACGACATCCGCGGGTTCTGGAAACCGCCCGCGCCACGCGAACTGCCAGCGCTGCGTGCCGCGCTCGCCGAACACATGCGCAATCCCTTCAACCTGGAGATGACCGCGCGGACCCTGGCGGCGGGAAAGGGCGCGCTGATTCCACCCGGACCACCTCATCAGGCCGCCGCGACCCTGCTGGCCGACGAACATCGGCGGCTGCGGGCGGCGCAGCTGTACTACGTCACTGAGGAGATGACCGAACTGGCTCGGGTGGCCGGCGCGGGACTGCCCGACCACCGGCTCCACCGCGACGACCTGCCCTCCTCCGGCGGGTTCGTCCAGTTCGCCTCCCCGATCGGCGGCTACGTCTCCGACGACGAAGGCATGGGGCCCCGGCGCACCCACATCGTGGCCTGCTCGTGGGGCGACACCACCATGAAGACGTCCCGGGACGGGGTGTGGCTGACGTTCTGGTGTCCGGTCAACACCTCGTGGCTTGCCGAGCTGTTCGTCCACACCGAGGGCTACAGCCAGACCGACGCCGAGCGGGTCGTACGCGCCACCCACACCGAACTGCTGTGGGACAACGAGGCGTTCGTTCCCTTCGACGGCGAGGACCGGGTCGGCCTGATCGCGGCCAACCGTGACGTCACCGACCAGGTGGACCCGTCCCAATCCATCGCACCGTGGATCCAGACCGTGCGGGCGGCCTGGCTGCTGATGACCCAGCCCGGCATCACCGACGTCGAACATCAACGGCTACCACGGCAACAGCAACGCCGCGCCGCCCGTGATGGCTACCCCGCCAGCGACGTGCACGTCGTGCGACTCCGCACTCACCCTGCCGCCGACCGGGACACAGACGGGAACGGGGGCGGCCCGCGTGCCTACACCGTGCGCTGGATGGTCCGAGGCCACTGGCGCCAACAACCCCATGGTCCCAACCGCAGTCTGCGCCGACCCGTCTGGATCAACCCACACCTCAAAGGCCCCGCCGACGCGCCGCTGGCCACCACGGAGAAGGTCTACCTCGTCGACCGCGCACCCGATCCGACCTCGTGACCGTCAGGGCCCGCAGCCCAAGACCCGCCGACCTTGAGCCGAGTCGGACCTGGGTCCGACTCGGCTGCAGCACGCACTGCGGGACCAGGTTGTGAAGCATGTACTGCTGTCGGTGTTCGAGGAGGAGCCGTTCTAGTGGGACTCGCTCGCCGGCTTCCTTCGACAGTGGCGCGTGGGTTTCGCGCGGCATCATCGTTGGAGCCGATGACCATAGCGAGGCGCGGTTGAGGGCACGCTCATGGCGGACTCTCCTGACCGACTGCTTCTCCTCGACAACGGTCTCCACGTCTGCTTGCGACACCACTGACCTCCCGGCAATATGCCAATGCGGGCAATATCGGTAGCGTCAACCAAATCGGGGAATGCACCCCGGAAAAATCTTCCGGGTCAAATCGACGATCACCCGAGAGGATGAAGCGGTGCGTGGAATGACGAACGGCCTGACCATCGGCGAGTGCGTCGCCTGGTACCGCCGCCGCAGAGGCGTGTCGCAGGAAGTGCTGGCTGGGCGGGTCGGCCGCACCATTGACTGGCTGAGCAAGGTGGAGAACAACCGGATCGACCTCGACCGCCTCTCGGTCATACGCAACCTCGCGGACGCCCTGGGAATCTCGGTCGGCGACCTGATCGGCGAACCCACACTGCTCGACTGAAGTCCCAAAGGCGGGATGGCGAGCGTCTCCGCCCTCCGAGCCACGCTCATGGACTACCGCCAACTCAGTCCACTGCTGGCAACGCCCAACGGTGACGCCGGCCCCGTCGACCTGGGCGACCTGCGCCGCGAAGTCGAAGCGGTCTTCAACGCCTACCAAGCCTCCAAGTATGGCTTCGTCGCTAATCGAGTCCCACTCCTGCTCGCCGATGCCGTCCAAGCTGTGCAGACCCACGGCGTCCAAGCTCAACGACTCCTGGCTCTCAGCTACCAGGCCGCGACGTCCCTGCTCACCAAGCTCGGAGAAGCAGACCTCGCCTGGATCGCCGCAGAACGCGGGCTGGTCGCCGCCCAGCAGGCAGGCGACCCCGTCATCCTCGGCTCACTGTTCCGCTCAGTCGTACACGCCCTGCTCTCAACCGGCCGCTACGCGCCAGCCATGCAGCTCACCGAAGCAGCGGCCAGCGTCCTCCACCCCGAGCTGCTTCACGCCAACCGCACCATGCTCTCGATCTACGGCAGCCTGTTCCTCGCCGGTGCGATGGCGGCAGCGCGCGCCAACAACCGCACGCGCACCCAGGACTTCCTACGCGAAGCGAACGACACGGCACAACGCCTGGGCACCGACGCCAATTACATGTGGACCGCCTTCGGCCCGACCAACGTCAAGATCCACCAAGTGGCCGCAGCGATGGAACTCGGAGACGTCCAGATCGCTGTAGACCTCGGCCCCACGGTCGACACCTCCGGCCTTCCCATCGAGCGCCAAGTACGACACTCCTTGGAGGTAGCCCGCGCGCTGAGCGCATGGAACAGGACCGACGAAGCGCTCACGGTCATGCTCGACGCCGAGCAGCGCGCACGCGAACAGGTCCAACACCACTACCTCAGCCGCCAATTGGTGCTGACGTGGATGCGCCGGCAACGCACCAAGCCCAGCCACACTCTCGCTAGCCTGGCCCAACGCTTGAACCTGGAGTAGCGCGGCCGTCCGACGACCTCCGTAGGCTCAGCGCATGGCTACAGACGCCGACCGCTTCTCAACGCCCCGCATGGCTGCCGGAGCATTGTTCGTCGATGACCAGGACCGCATCCTGCTGGTGCACAAGACCTACAGCAACGGCTGGGACATCCCTGGTGGTTACGTAGACATCGGAGAGTCGCCAGCGGCAGCCTGTCGACGTGAACTGCACGAGGAGTTGGGCCTGGACCGCGTGCCACAGCGCCTACTCGTCGTGGACTGGGCACCGAACGATGGTGAAGGCGACAAGGTGCTTTGGCTGTTCGACTGCGGACCGCTCGGCGACGATGAACAGAGAATAATCCTGGACGTCTCCGAATTGGATCGCTGGGAATGGGCTCCGGCGAGCAAGATCGACGACTACGTTATCCCTCGGCTCACTCGCAGGCTAACCCACGCTCATAGTGCATACGTTCATGGAGCGCCAGTTTACCTGGAGCAGGGAAAACCACCTGGTTGATGGCATCCGGCGGCATTTCGAATTGACCACCAATGAACATGGTGCGACGCCGCATGACATGTCGATGTGAAGCTGGCCAGTTGGTCAACCGACGTCGGCGGCAGTTCATCTTCGACACGGCCCAGTCACGCACTGGAAGTTTAATCGGATCCTACTGGTCGCCTCGTGCGACTTCCAGGTCCGGAGTGATCGCTATCCAGCAGACCAAGTGGATGTCTTCGAGGTCAGCAGGGGGGAGCGGGACCGGTGGTTCGGGGATGCTAAGTCCGTAGTCGTCGGCGACGGCGGCGATGCGTTCGACGGATTCTCGCGGTGTGCCGTTCTCGGCATGACCGAGCGCGGCTCGGACAGCTCGTTGAACCCTGTTGGTGTAGGGCGCCTTGAGCCGCGATGCGAGGTCGTCTTGCTGTTCACCCAGGAACGCGCCGTGTTGTTCGACGTACTCGAAGGCGGTTCTCATCACCTTCGGCAGGGGCGGCGCGAGCCGTCCTGGATCGGTGTGGAGGGACCAGTCCCGGTGGATGTCGGCTCGTGCGACGGTCCAGGCGTCGAATGCGGCCTGGTACATATGTTCGTCCATGGGAGCCGCTGGAGTGGTCGGGTCACCGGGATCGGCGTGATCCAGGCACGCGAGCGTGTCACGGACGATTTCAGCGGTTGTGTCGCCGTCTGCTGCGTGGACAGTGCGCGTCGTGAAGTCGTCGTTGAGAGGCACGTACCGGTAGAACGGCTTGTCGTGGTCGCCGACCCGGGCGCAAAAGACGAACGCCGGGTCGGCGTTGCTGCGGACCAGGGCGCTGCCCGATCCCCACGGCAGTGCGGTCACCCGGTTCTTGGTGACACTGCTCTTGAAGGCGTTTGCGAGCTTGCGCCGGTACTCCTCGCCAGACAGCGCCGCTGAACCGCCTTCTTCGAACAGCGTGGCCTCTTCCCGCTTGATGCGGTCGATCATGTCGCGGGTCTCGGTGATCGATCGTTCGACCGGATCGACGCCTGGGAGAACTATGCCGACGCCTACGGCGGCTGCGGCTTGCTTTAGCTTCCGTTGGAGTCGTTCTTCGAGGCGGAGGAGTCGGTCGAGGTCTTCGTCGGGGAAGAAGCAGCGCATGAAGACGCGTTTGTGCAGGGAGCCGATGCGGTCGATGCGCCCGTGGCGTTGGACCAGCTTCATCGGGTTCCAGGGCAGGTCGTAGTTGATGATGTGCCGTGCTTGTTGCAGGTTCACGCCCTCGGCGAGCACGTCGGTGGTGATCACGAGGTCGTACAAGTCGTCTTCGTTCCCGGTGCCGGCGGTGCGCGGTGCGAATCCGGTGATCACCTCGGTGCGGCTGTTCCTGTCAGAGCCGGAGACAGCGGCGTGGCGATCGCGGTATGCCTGGAGACGGTCATCGGAGATGACCGCGTCCTTGACGGCGGTGTGGATGTAGTCGGCGGTGTCGGCGAAGTAGGTGAAGACGAGCACCTTCCGCTTGTTGCGGGTGTCCTCGTCGCCGATGCCTTCGGCGTGTGCTTCCGCGGCGATGGTGGCGAGCTCGTCGATGAGCCGTTCGATCTTGGGATCGCTGGTGTGGTCGACGTGGCGGACCCGTTCGTGGAAGTCGGACAGGATGTGTCGATCCGCCTCGACGGCTCTGCGGAGCGCGTCGACGTCGTAATTCGAGGCGTCCAGCGTGCCGTCGTCGTCTTCCAGTTCGGTGAAGAAGTCCTCTGTGTCGTCCACGTCGACGGCGACGAAGTCGCGTAGGTGCTCGCCCGTGAGCACGTAACCGGTGTCCAAGGCGTGTAGGAATCGGTCGTGGGACTCGATCATCTTCTCGACGGTGCGCCGGAAGGCGTGCGCCGAGGATTCGAACCGCTTCAGCAGCGCTGATCGGAGAAGGCCGGCGTTCTGCGCCTCGTACTGCTCGGTGTCGCCGTCGCGCCGGAACTGGGAAGGCACGTAGCGCGCCATCGTGAGGACGTGGCCGATGTCGGCGAGGATGACCCCCGCAGCCACGGTCGCCGCCATGACCTCGTCCGCCACGTGGGCGCCCAACGCCGTCGCCAACGCGTCGAACATGCCCGGCAGCACACCGGCTAGGTCGTAGTCGACGCGGCGCACCTCACAGGTGGGGAAGGAGATCTCCTGCTCGACGCCGTTCACGCGGATAGTGTCACCTCGGTAGTGGTTCTTCACGAACCGCCGTGTGCGCCGCACGGCGGTCGCGTCGAGCACGTCGAACAACTGCTGCGCGGTCAGGTTGTCGGGATCGGTCGCGATCGCCCGATTGAAGTACTGCCGCAGCGACGAAATGCCGACGTCGGCGAACGCGTAGTCGTTGCGGGCAAAGTACATGATCAGGCTGTAGAGGTCTTCGAGGCTGTTGTTCACGGGGGTCGCCGTGAGCAGGACCAGGTCCTTGGGAACCCTGGAATCGACGATGCGGTGCAGCGCGTCCGCACGCCTGGTGAGGTTGTTGCGGAACGCATGTGCCTCGTCGATGACGACCATCGCGTACTCGTCGAGATCCTGGAGCGTGGACGTGCGATTCCCGGCCGAGTCGATGTTCGACACGAGCTCTTCGTACGACAGCACGTCGGCGCGGAGGTTGTGGTGGCGCAGGAACGCGTTCCAAGTGGAGTCGCGCAGCGTGGCTGGACAGATGACAAGGACCTTCTGACGGCGCACTACGGTCGCCTCGTAGATCAACTCACCGGCGAGGTAGGTCTTCCCGAGGCCGACCTCATCCGCGATCAGCACACCGTTGCGGCGCTCCAGGATCCTTTTGGCCCGCCACACGCCATCGGCCTGGAACGCGGTGAGCCCCAGTTTCGATCCGACTGTGGCGTCTTCGAGATCTGCGCCGTAGTTCTCGTGCAGCATCCGGAGAAAGACATCCCATGGCTGGTGCGGCTCCCACCGCGCCTTGTACAGCCCGACGAGGTCATAGGGTGCCGCCTTGACCCACTGCTCGTCGAACCAGTCGATCACCTGCCTCACCGTGGTCGGCTGGTAGTGCCCGAGGTTCAACTCGTTGTTGCGAGCCAGACCGGCGTAGGTAAAGTTGCTCGATCCGGCGATCACGCCGGTGCCGTCCGTCTCCACGATGAACGCCTTGCCGTGTAGGAATCCCTGCTCATAACGCCGTACCTGCACGTCGGGGTGATCTTCGAGCCATTTCACCAGGCGGCGCGCGGCCATGTCGGCTTCCAGGGTGAAGCCGAGCAGGTCGCGGTCCTCCGCCAGCGACCGCGCGTGTCCCTCCAGCGCACGGATCACTTCGGGGGACGGCCCGCGGCGCCGGCGCCGCTGTCCCAGTGGCCGCACCCGTGACCGCTGGTCGACATCCGTCGGCTCGGCGCCCAGCAGTAGGCGTACCGGCCCGGCCTTCTCCAATTCATTGGCGAGCAGGCTGAACCCACCGGGGTTGAAGTAGGCCGTTGCGATGGCGAGGGCGGGCGGGTCCACCCACTTGGTACGCAGGTAGGAGAGCAGGGAGTTGATCGCGGAAGCGACTCGTCGCCCTGTCGTCTCGTCGTTCGTCGCGAACTCAGGGCGGACGTTCTCCGGTGGCGTCGTCATGGTCAGGCCGCCTTCGCACGCCACGTCATGTAGTGCGTCAGCACCAGATCCAGGTGGCGAGGCGGGAGCCCTTTGTCGGAGAAGTCCTTCTTGATAGTCACGAAGTCCTCGGCGCTCAAGCCGTAGCCGCTGAGCGCGAGCACCTCGATCATCGCGAGCAGGTCCTCGTCCGAAGCGCCGGTCAGGTCTTCCCGCACGTGACGGAGTCGATCGTCGAGATCGATGCCGCCCGCCAGTCGGCTGTAACCGCGTCTGGACAGCAACACCGCGACTCTGTCGGCCACAGCGTCGATCTCATTGCTCGACCAGTCCGGAAGGGGAAGTTGGTTAACCACAGGGGCGGTCACGTGACGATCAGCAAATCTCCGCACCCACCAGTCGAGAGTATTCGTGTTCAACAGCCCTAACAGTGCAAGCCGACTTTCCTCGGGGGTGTCAGGAGCGTGTGCAATGGCGTGTACATATCCTGCATTGTGCAGAAGTCCCCGCTCGGGCAGGGCTGTTGCAATCATGGTGCGCGTGTCTACGCTTCTGCTCGGTCGACGGAAGACTACGACCGGATGGGAGTCATTCAGAGTGAAACCGTGTCCGTGAACGGTTACTCCACGGCCTTTTAGGGTCAACCCTGGAAGATGTGTCAGGAACTGCTTGAATTTAGTGGAGTTGTCGAACGAGTATGCATCCACATGTCCGGCCATGAGGACTTTCCAGGCGTCACGCGATGGCGAATGGGAGGCAAATGGTCTGTCGGGTCCGGTGGCACAGAAGTTCCATCTGGCGTCATGGTGGCCAGCAATCCATCCTTCCGTCTGGGTCAGGCGTGGTCGGCCTCGCATCCTGTCGAATACTATTTTATCCGCTGCATCGACGAACCATGGTATTACACTGGTCTCGGAGTACGAACTCAAGTCTTCCTGACTCAAAGAGATTGCGTTCGAATTAGCGACACTACGAATCTCCGCTGGTGAAGTCGCCACCCAGACCCGAAGGGGCTCGCTGACTCTAGGGCCGGCCGTCAGCAAAGCAACCGCATATGATGCATGCACATCTTCAAAGATCCACTCCGCACGATTTCGTGCCTGGATGATACGGAGGCCGTACCCCTCTGTCAGGGCTTTCCGCAGGTTCTTCCAGCCGGCCAACACCATGCTCTGCCGCGGAAGAACCAGCCCGATACGCCCGCCTGGGCACAGCACCTTCAGCGCCCGTTCCAGCATCAGCTGGGCGAGTTCGAGGTGGGTTCCGCCTCGGAGGGTGAACCCGCGCTTGAAGTACTCCTGAAGTTCGGCACGGTGCTCCTGCTCCGCCGCTTCATGAGCCGCCTCCAGCGGGTGTGATGCACGGAGTTCCTCGATCTTGGCTTCTCGGACCTTGTCCGGAAGTGCCATGAGACCCGGGCTGACCCCGACCCAGTAGGGGGCTGGCTCCCATCGGACCTTCTCCCACGGTGGGTTGCCGAGGACGACATCGAAACCCGGTGTCCCGCGCATGAAGACCTCGGGGAACAGGAAAGGCAGGTGGACCGCTCTCAGCCGTCGAACGGCCTGCTTCGTCACCTCGGAGGTTCCCAGCGTCAGGGCCTCGTCGACGTCGGCAGGTACCGGGACGATCCCGAGCCGGACACCCACGGCGGCATCGAGCAGTGCCTTCGCGCCGGCGGCTTCCTCCATCGCCTTGGCGTGTGCGCGGGACGCCTCCCGTGCCTCGGCTTTGGTGGCCTCGGCTGTGCGCGCGACACGAACGAGGCGATCCCTGGCCGTAACGAGCGCCTCTACGATCTGTTCACCGAACAGGCTGTACTGGCCGACCGCCGCTTTCGGTTCGAAGACGGCCAGCGCTTCGTCGACGGTACCCATCCCGGTGAGGCTGTTACCGACCCGGAGACCGTGGTCCAGCGAGGACATCGGAAGCCCCGGTACGAAGGTGTGGATCCAGATGGCGAGCCTGGCCAGCTCCACCGCCATCGGGTTGAGGTCGAGCCCGTAGACGCAGCGTCGGGCGATCTGGCGGCGCAGGAGCATGGAGGTGTCGATCTCCACCTGCCCAGCCGCATCGCCGAGCGCTTCTTCGGCTGCTCGCGAGAGGCGGAGCAGCTCGTCGTTCACCGCAGGCACGGGGTGATTGCTGAGGAAAGTGGCGAAGCGGTTCTCGACCCGGTCGATGGCGGCCACGAGGAAATGTCCCGACCCCATGGCAAGGTCGACGATCCGGAAGTCGAAGAACTTCTCAGCGGCTCCAGCCTCGTCTCCCGCCGCGAGAAGATCCTCTATCGCGGCCAAGTGGTCGAGCAGAGCCGGTTCGAGAGCGGTATCCAGGAGGTGCTCGACGGCGAACGCCTTGGTGAAGTAAGAGCCGGTGGCCTTGCGGGCGCCGGAGGCGTTGTGGAAGTAGACCGCTCCCGCCGGGACGACGATGTCGTCGCCCGGTTTGGCAGGCAAGTACGCCTTCGTTTTGGCATCGAGAGCGAGGTCTTTGGGCGCTACGGAGAGCGAGGACTCGAGCAGGCCTTCGTAGATGGTGCCGAACTCACGGACCGACAGGGAGCGGAAGTCGACAGGGCCTGGCTCGCCGTCGCTGCCGGCGTCGATCACGAGCGCTCTGAGAGCGGGACCGATCTCGGCGTCGGTGAGCCGCATGCGGTTGATGGCGTTCCCCGACGGGTGGAGCTCGTGGTCATCGGCGAAGAGACCACCGTTGTAGGCGGGAACGTCCCAGTCCCGATTGCCGTCGTCGACCGCGTGCCACACCGACAGAAGGTCGCTCCAACGGTCGTGGGAGTCAGTATCGAACCCGAGGTTGGGGTTGTCCGTGAACTCACGGGCGAGGGTCTTGAGCGCCTTCTTCGTGTACCTGGGGTTGCGCTGGTACGGCAGCAGCCCGCGGTCCTCGGCGTAGGCGACGAATAGGAGTCGGAACAGGATGGTGAGCGTCCGGTGGTACGCCTCGCCCAGTTCAGCCTCGTCGAGGTCCGAGCCTGTGTCGGCCTTCATTGCCCTGGCGACAGCGACAGCGAGCGCGGGTACGACATCAACGTAGACACGCTCGCGAAGCCGCGTGCCGAGTGCACTGGCATGGTCGACGGACGCCGTGAGTATCTCTGTGACGGTGCCGTTGTCGGCAAGCGCGGACGGTGCGAACAGCAGCGGGAGGTAGCCGGCGTCCTCCTCGGTCAGGAGGGCCAGGTCGAGCTCGACGAACGTCTCGGACCGGCCCTTCCTTCCCACACCGACATCGGGCCTGGCGGGGTAGAGGCGCAGCTGCGTCCCTCGGACCACGACCAGCCAAGGCAGGCCCTGGCTCTGCGCGACGGCCAAACCCTGCACGACCGGAGACGCGGTCCCGAACCGCTGCCCTGGCCGGTCGAACAGCTCGTCCTCGTGAAGGAGGACCGCCACCGCCTGCCTGCTGCCTCCGGCAGACAGCACCTGCGCAACGGACCCATGGGCGGTGACCTGATACCCCAGTCCGGAGATGAGGTCGAGTCCGGTCTTGCCGAGCAGTGCCTGGCCGACAGTTCGGGCACCTTCCCAGTCGGAACGAGCGGGGACGCCGTGGCGGAGTTCGTGCGAGGCGAAAAGCCCTTGGTTGGTCAGGCCAGCGATCAGCTGGTCCTTCAGCCCACCGAGCAGTCGTTGCAAGGTCCGCTTCGCGGCCGACGGGTTGGGCTCTGCCAAGGCCGCGGCGCAGATCCGCTCGACCTGCCGCAGGTCGAGGCTGGTAATTGCCGCTGGGTCATCTGCTGTGCCGCAAACGGTCGCTTCCCAGCCAACGACTGTTTCGTAGCCGACAACGAGGAGGACGGGTGCGGCTCGTCGGTTCCAGCGCATCGACCAGAGCCGCCGGACGTCGTCCATCCGAGGAGCCTTGTCGGAGGTCGCAAGCACGACCTCGAGCGCATCTGCTCCCCACCCGATGTTGATTCTCGCGGGCTTTAACGAAGCTGGCGCGCCGCCCGGTAAGAGCCAGTCGATCTCCTGCGTGTCGCTGTCGGCCAAGAAGTCGTCGATCGTGAACCCCGCCATGTACCGCACCCTCTTGTCGAATATTTCTGGCACGCTTGTGATCCGCTCCTGATCCGGAAGCGGAAGTCGGTCAAGCGTTGTGTCGAAGCTGGATGGTCGATAGCACCCACGTACGCGAAAGGGTGAGTCGTTCCAGCGGGCGATGGAGTGCGTAAGCCGCTATCGCGTCGACAGGTTGCTTGTCATCGACGCTCGCTCGACACCATTGGCCCATGCGAGGAAACCCCGCCTGGGAACCTCACCTCGTTGTTGCATCGCGGCCTGACGTCGACCTGGTAAGGCCAGGTCACGTCCTGTGTGTTCGAGCATGAAGACGGTGGCCAGCCGCATGGCAAGAGGAAGACGACAATGTGTGCCGACATGGCTGCATGCTTCGGGCATAGGTACCTCATCGCGTCTTCGAGTAAAAGTCATGCGGTGCTGTGGGTCCGCACGTAGATCTTTCTTCGCGCGCAGTCCTCCTTGTGTTACATCACCCGAACGCCGACCGCGTAATTACGGATGACGCACTGTGAGTAGCTTTGGAGGACATCGAAGTTCGTCCTAATGCCGGATGCGGGCTCTTCGGTACGCCCATCGGCACTGATTGGTGCCAGGCGTGCATACTGTCGTGACCTTGGACCAGGGATGGCATGGCAGTCGGTCGACAGGAGCGCGAGCAGTGGATGCGAACACCTACTCGTTGAAGCAGATCCTCACCCAGGACCGGCGTTACGTGATCCCGACCTTCCAGCGCGACTACGAGTGGACCAGGAAGGGGCAGTGGGAGTTGCTGTTCTCCGACCTGGAGACCACAGCGGACCGGCTGTATCAAGCCAGGCAGTTGGCGGAGGCGCTCGGCGAGCCACTGGCCAAGGCGGATAAGAAGGTCGTGCCGCACTTCTTAGGTGCCATCGTCTGCGACCAGCTCCCTGCACCAGCTGGCGGGCTGGACCTCCGGGCCGTCATCGACGGTCAGCAGCGGCTCACCACCGTCCAACTCCTGCTGCGTGGTGTCCTGGACGTGCTGATCGAACGCGGTTCTCCACGCGTCCGCCAGGTACGCCGACTGCTGGAGAACCCCTCCGATGTGGTCGGCGCGCCGCACGAGCGCCACAAGTTGTGGCCCCGGCGCAGGGACCGGCAGATGTGGCCGCTCGCCATGGACGACAAACCGGAACCGTCGAAGACCGAGCACCTCTACCTGGACGCTCGACGCTTCTTCGCGGACAGCACACGTCAAGCCATCGTCGGTCCGGACGGGAGCGATCGCACGGACGCCCTGATCGATGCCCTGCTCGACCTGTTCAAGCTTGTGGTCATCGACTTGGAGGACAACGACGACGCTCAGGTCATCTTTGAGGTCCTCAACGGTCGGCAGACCCCGTTGTCCGCCGCCGACCTGGTCAAGAACCTGCTGTTTCTGCGCGGTGAGCTGTCCGATGAGAAGGAGTTGGAGCAGCTCTACGACACCTACTGGTCGCCCTTTGACGCGGACTGGTGGAAGAGCACAGTTGGGCGCGGCCATGCACAACGGGGCCGTCGCGACGTCCTGCTGTCAAGCTGGCTCACCGCTGTGTCCCGCTCCGAAGCCAATATCGGACACCTCTACGGAGAGGTCCGTAGTTACCTCGACACCGCCGATCGCAAGACGGTGGACGTCCTCGCGGAGCTGGCCGACTTCGGCCGCGCCTACCGTGTGGTGGTTGGCGCCGAACCAGCCGAGACACCAGCTCTTCAGCGGTCCTACCGCCGCATCGAGTCACTGGGCATCACCACCGCCGTACCGCTCCTGCTTTGGCTCCGCACCTTGCCTGCAGAACGGTTGCCCCTGCCCGAACACGAGCAGGCGGTAGGGGCGGTGGAGTCGTGGGTTGTCCGGCGACTCCTCATCGGCGCCAATACGCGCGGCTACGGCAAGGTCTTCGTCGACGTCTTGAAGCTCGCCTCCGAACAAGCGCGGATGTCGGGCACCTCTGTAGCCGAGACTGTGGTGAACGGGCTCAAGCGCAACCCCGACAGACTGCCCTGGCCCACTGACGACGATCTCGTCACCGCGTTCACCACGCGCAAGGTTTATGGCAACCTGACCCAAGAACGCATCCGCCTCGTGCTGGGTGCCATCGACGAGCGCCTCCAGCGGACCAACCCCAAGACCGAACCTGCCGACTTCCACTACAACGAACTGCAGATCGAGCACGTCATGCCGCAGAAGTGGCGCGAACACTGGCCGTTCACCGCCACCGCCGACGCTGATCGACTGCTGGAGGCGCAGAGGCGTGACCAAGTACTCCACCAGTTCGGCAACCTCACGCTGGTGACCTCGGCGTTCAACCAGGCCCTCTCCAACGCGGCCTGGGAGATCAAGCGCCCCGAATTCACGAGCCAGTCCAAACTGCAACTGAACCACGCGGTCGCGGTCAGTCCCACGTGGGACTGACCGCGACCGCGCAACGAGGCGCCAACTTGGCCCACATCGCTGCTCAAGTCTGGCCGCGGTAGACGACCGACGCCGAAAGCTCACTGGAAGCGGTGTACCGCCTTGGCGTACTCGACGGGCGTCTCGGCGGACAGGGCGTCGTTGAGACCGCTGGTGCCCAGGCGCAGCGCGTCCGCGACGCGGCTGGCGATGCCGACAGCCGAGACGATCAGCAGCGATCTGGCTGTGCGCCCGGCCGCTGCGTCGAGTCCCGCTGTTACGTGTCATGACGTTGGTGATGGTGGAGCAGGCCTGAACGAACGGACAGGTCTTCCGACGACAGGATGAGAAGTGCGACCAACTCGTCCGCCGAGCAGAAAGACCCGTCCGCGCTCCACCGTAACGCCCGTTGTCCCATGAAGGCCGCCGCTGCCTGGTCCAACGCAGCAAGACCCGCCCGATCGCCCACGTCGCGGCCGAGATGGGCATCTCCCGTCAATGCGCGTCGCGGTGGGTCAACCGCCATCACTGCTGAGGCATCGGCGATGAGCACCGCCGCACGCGCCTGCTGCTCGGTCGTGAGCTGGACTTCGGTGCGGACCTGCACGTCGGCGACGGTGGCCAGCGGTAGGTGATCGTCCAGAATGGTTCTCCTCCTGGCGCGTGGCCTGTACGACCGGACAGAGGTGTCAACAATCTGCACAGGCGGCAACCGCCGATGCCGAGCGATGTCGAGTCGGACAAGGGGGAAGAGCAGTCCGGCCTGCGGCCTCAGCACGGAGTTGACATTCGACGTTGAGCAGAAGTTGCATTACTTATCTACAGGAACCCGCTACAGCGGCAAGTCATCCGCTTGTATCACGGCTATCGCGAGAGGCTCCTGTGCGACACTCGGCACCATGACGACGGACACGGTCGTAGCCCTCCCCACAGTCACCCGCAGCGGCCCGCCTGCCCCACTTCCCCAGCATGAGACGATCGAAAATCTCCTCAAGGGCTTCCGGCGTCAGTTCGTGCCCATCCGCAAGTCCTTTGTCCAGCAAGGGAAGGGCAGGGAGACGAAGCCAGGGCCGCTTAGGAACTTCCTCGCGGGCCACGACAGCCGAGGACTTGATGCCTACCTGTTGCTTCACGCGATGGCCAGCTCGCCGCCCTGGAACTGTGATCTGCCCTCGGGCTTCTGGGTACGGGCACTCGGCCTCGTCGGCGCGGCAACGAACGGTGCTAATGCTTTCGACAACGCCCGCCCGGCTGTCTCCAAGATCATGCGTCGGTTGGTCGACCGTCGCCTCGTCGCCCGGACACGTGTCAAGGGGCAGTCGTCCCTCACCTTGCTCTGCGAGGACGGGTCGGGCAGCGCCTACGCGCACCCATTCGACACCGACGAGCAGTGGCTTCAACTACCGCACGAGTACTGGTACGGCAGGCACTACCTCACCTTGAGCCTGCGAGCCAAGATCATGCTCCTGATCGCACTTGCACGGCACGACAACTTCACCCTGCCGCAGAACAAGGCACTGCCGTGGTACGGCGTCTCCGAAGACACGGCATACCGCGGGTTCCGAGAGCTGCGTGACGCGGACCTACTTCACGTCAGGCAAGGCTGGATCGAGGCTCTGCGCTCCGACATCGGCTACACGCAACAGTGGGTCTACTCCCTCAAGGGAGCATTCTCGGACGCTGAGCGAAAGAAGGCGTCCGCCAAGGCGAAACGCGACTTCGTCAACGGGAACCGGGAGGGGGTGTGACAACCGAGGGCTTTGTCGCAGTCATTCGCCCGATCCTGCTTGCCTTGCCCGCGTTGATCGTAGTGCTGTTCGTGGGATTGATCTGGTTCGCCGCACTCTGGATGAGCGAACCGCGACGGAAGTACGCGCTCGCCGTCTCGAACAGTGGAATCGAGTTAGCTCGCGTTCTCGTGGGGCTCGGCTCCAAGACATCCCCGAGGGCGTTGTCGGCGAAACGGTAGGCCACACCATCGGGTCGGGCGGACGCAGGTTCGCGGGTCTCCGCATTTCGGGGCTAATCCAGCAGCAGTCGACTTCTTCGGTGGTCGCCCTCCCGCAGCACGGACGCTAAGTTCACTGGGCAGATGCAGACCACGATGGAATGTGTTTGGCGGTTGAGCCCTGCCGCCATTCACACCGCTGTGGGTGGAGCAGGTCTGGAGCAGGCGCGGGGTCGAACGACGTGCGACGGCTTCGAACGGCGGTGAACGGAACCGGCTGACGTGCGGGTTTTCTGTTTGCGCTGGTTAGGGAAACGGCTGGACCATGCTGGCAGTGTGAGGGTCTGTGGTCCGAGTCCATCATTTCTACAATCGAATGCGACATGCGAATTGTCTGCTGAGATGAGGTAATGCAGGTGGCGTGCGGTTATCTTTTCTGGTCACTATGGAGGAGTCTGACGATTTAGGGCAACCCGGAGTATGAGTGTGCTCCGTACGAAATGTTGTCGGCTGTGTGCTTCTGCTCTCGCTGACGCGGCTCGGTCGGTCTGCATTAGGGCGCGTTGGGTCGCCGTGGTTGCTGTTGCTGTTCGGCGACGGTGGGAGTTCTTGGTGGTTCTCCTGTCGTGTGGTGGACACGGGCGGCTGTTTGGTTGGTGGTAGTGGTGGGGATGGGGACTGCTACAGCGCGTCGGCCGGTGCGCTGGGGTTGCCAGCGCACCGGCCGGTTGGCTCTTACTCCTTGGCGCACAGGGCCTTGTCGAAGAAGGTGAGGACTTCACCCCGGCCGACTTCGTCGTTCGTGACGGCGACGGTGACCGCCCGTCCTTCGGGGGTGATCGCGGTGCGGGTTTGGAAGCCGTCGGCGTCGCCGCCGTGGCCGTAGGCGGTGATGCCGCAGCTCAGCTTCATCTCGATGGTGCCCAGGCCGTACCGCCACCCCTCGGGGAAGCCGGGCGCACTCACGGTCTGACGCATCTCCGCCAGCCGGTTGGGCTTGAGGAGCCGACCGCCCTGCAGGGCGACGAGGAACTTGTTCACGTCGCTCGGAGTGGCGATCATCTGCCCTGCGGCACCGGCGATCGACGGGTCGAACCGGGTGATGTCGACCAGGTCGCCGGTCGGCTTGCCCGTGTCGTCCCTGGCCG
This sequence comes from Saccharothrix sp. 6-C, assembly GCF_016695385.1. Lineage (NCBI taxonomy): Bacteria > Bacillati > Actinomycetota > Actinomycetes > Pseudonocardiales > Pseudonocardiaceae > Saccharothrix > Saccharothrix sp. 6-C. Next base: position 511,472 of record NZ_CP064192.1, read on the forward strand.
GCAGGTAGCCCTGGGGGTGCGGGGAACGGATGTCGCGGTCGCCCGGACCCGGGTAGTAGGTCTCCTTCAAACCGATCGGGTTGATGATCCGTTCGGTGACGACCTCGGCGAACGGTCGTCCCGCCACCTTCTGCGCCACCAGGCCCAGCAGCACGTACCCGGCGTTGCTGTACCCCCACGCCCTGTCCTGCCCCGGGCCGTAGGTCGGCGCCTGCGTCAACGCGGCGTCGAGCAACTCCCGGGCGTCGAAGTACCGGTCCTTGATCGGCAGGATCCCGCGGGGCATGAGGGGCATCTCGGTGGTCATCCCGCTGGTGTGGTTCAGCAGCTGCCTGACCGTGATCGTCCTGCCGTCGACCGCCGCACCGGCGCCGGTGCCCCGCACCACACCCGGCAGGAACTTCTCCACCGTGTCGTCCAGCGCGAGCTTGCCCTCGTCGGCCAACTGGAGGATCGCCACGGCGGTGAACATCTTCGTGCTGCTGGCGATCCGCACGTAGCCGTCCGTCGGCACCTTCGACCGCGTCCGGAGGTCACCGACCCCGGCGGTGTAGTTCGTCACCCGCCCGTCCCGGTTCCGCACGGACACCAGCGCCCCGGGCAGCGACCCGTCGGCGACCAGCGCCTCCAGGTCCGCCTGCAACGCCTTGTCGTGCCCCGGCCTCGACCTGCCGTCCGACGCGCCCGCCGACGCCACGTTCGTCACGGCGAGTCCGGCGACCGCCACCGCCGCCACCGCCGCGACGACCGCACGACGCCGACGGCCTGGGCGTTTTTCGGTCGGACGGCTGAAATCCTTCGACAAGGGACACTCCCCACTGGACGTTTTGCACTGACTCGCACAGTGTTGCGACCGCTACGGCGCGCTACGAGCCCGCTCACTGCACACCTCTGGTACAGCTGGCACTACCCGGGACACGCGTCCGCCTGACAGGCGCGGGCTCCGCCCTCTTGCTCGGGCTTCAGTTCGCGCACAGCGCGGTGTCGAGGAGCGCGGCCCGGTCCGCGGCAACGGACTCGTCCTTCACCGATCCGTTGAGCGAGGTGACCACGATGGTGGCCGCGCGACCGTCGTCGGTGGCCGCGTCGACGGTCGAGTAGCCCGGGATGTCGCCGCCGTGGCCCCAGGCGACGCCTCCGCAGCTCAACGGTGTGCTGAACACGCCGAGCCCGTAGCCCAGGTCCGATCCCGGGCGAGTCGGGATGGTGGTGCGCAGCTGCGCGAGCTGGGCCGGCTTGAGCAACTTCCCGTCGAGCAGCGCGCGCAGGAAGGTGTTGAGGTCGTCCGGCGTGGAGATCAGGTGGCCGGCGGCCCAACCCCAACTCGGGTCCATCCGCGTGAAGTCGAGCAACTCGTCGGTCGCCGGGTCGCGCTGGTAACCCCTGGGGTGCCGACCGCGGATCTCCTCCTCGCCGACCCCCGGCGCGTACGTGTCGCGAAGACCGGCCCGCTGGATGACCCGGGTGGTGACCAGCTCGTCGAACGGGCGGCCGGTCACCCGCTGGGCGATCAGGCCGGCCAGGAGGTAGTTCGTGTTGCTGTAGGACCAACCGCTGCCGGCGGCACGCGCGTCATCTCTGGCGTTCGCCAGGTCGAGCAGGGCGCGGGGTTCGAGGTAGACGTGCTGGTACGGGAGGAAGTCGCCCGCGGACTTGAACATCGAGTCGGTGTGGTCGGGCAGGCCGCTGTCGTGCTGGAGCAACTGGCGGACCGTGATCCGGGTGGCGTCGATGCCCTTGCCCCGCACCAGACCCGGCAGGTACGTCTCGATCGGGGCGTCGAGCTCCACCCGGCCCTCGCCGACGAGCTGCAGCACGACGACGGAGGCGAACATCTTGCTCGCGCTGCCGATCCGGACCCTGCCGTTCGTCGGCACCTCGCCACCGGTCCGCAGGTCGCCGACCCCGGCCGTGTAGTGGCGGGTCCGGCCGTGCCGGTCCCGGACGGCGGCCAGCGCTCCGGGGTGCCGGTCGACACCGACGAGCTTGTCCATGCCCTGCTGGATCGCGCCACGGGGTGCGGTGTGGGCGGCGGGGATCGGGCCGGCGAACGTGAAGGCGCCCGCGGCGACCGCTACCGCCGCCGTCATGGCGGCCACACGGCGATACCGGGAGGACGAAGTTCGATCTCTCTGGAAAGAAGACACCAACAAGGCAGACAACTCCTGGGTTCGGCAGACGCCGGTCCTGCGACGACCGGTCGGACCCAGGCTGGTCACCTCCGCCCGCGCGGACAATCCAGCCCGCTGGACAACCGGAGTAGTGGTGGCACCCCCGGACCGGGGCCGCTCTTGTTGCGGCGGCTCCGGACGTGACGGGTAGGTCGGCTCGGGTCCGCTGTGGGTTGCCCCGGTTGGATAAGGTTCGGCCGGGGAGGTGGCATGGCACGGGTGCGCAAGCGCCTGCGGGCGTCGTTCGACGTCGTCGCACGCCTGGTCGGCGGCTTCGGCACGGCGTTGCTCGCGGTGGCCGTCTTCCTCTGGCTCGGCGTGGTCGCGCTGCTCAGCTGCGTCGGTGTGGGCGTTCTCCTGCTGCCCGCGGCCCTGCGCGCGCTGCGGGTGGCCGCGAACCGGGAACGGGCCCGGCTCGACGTGCTCACCCCCGGCCCGGTGCCGCGTCAGGTGGTCGCCGCGCTGCGTGACGTGACCGTGCGGCGTGAGCTGGCCTGGCTGCCGCTGCACGCCACGGTCGGCCTGGCGGCCGGGTTCCTCGGTCTCGCGATGCCGGCCACGGCGCTGCAGAACGCGACGTACCCGTTCTGGTACCACCTGCTGCCGCCGGAGGACAACACCCCCAGCTTCATCTCCTGGGCGGTCACCGACCTCACCGGCGCGGTGGCCGTGTCGCTGACCGGCGTGTTCTGCGCCGTCTTCATCGTCGTGCTCGGGCCGGCGCTGGTCCGGGCGCAGGAGCGGCCGGGCCGGCACCTGCTGGCACCTCCCGCGGGCACCGACCTCTCGTTGCGGGTCGCCGAGCTGACCGCCACCCGTGCCGCCGCCCTCGACGCGCACGCCGCCGAGCTGCGCCGCATCGAACGGTCGCTGCACGACGGCACGCAGAACCGGCTGGTCGCGGTGACCGTGCTGCTCGGCGCCGCGCGGCGGGCCGTGGACCGGGACCCGGCCGCCGCCGTCGCGGTGCTCGACCGGGCCCAGGACGCCGCCGAGCAGGCGCTCGCCGAGCTGCGCGCGGTGGTCCGCGGCATCCTGCCCCCGGTCCTGGCCGACCGCGGGCTCGCCGACGCCCTGGCCGGCCTCGCCGGCAGCTGCGGCGTGCCGTGCGAGGTGGTGGTGGACGTGCCGGGCCGGTGCGCGGCCTCGGTCGAGGCCACCGCGTACTTCGTGGTGGCCGAGGCGCTTTCCAACGTGGCCAAGCACAGCGGCGCGGCCAGTGCCGCGGTGGCGGTGGGGCGGGAAGGCGATCGGCTGCTGCTGCGGATCGGCGACGACGGCCGCGGTGGCGCGGACGAACGCGGCGGGTCCGGCCTGTCCGGCATCCGCCGACGGGTCGAGGCGTACGACGGGCGCTTCACCCTGGACAGCCCGCCCGGCGGGCCCACGACGATGCGGGTGGAGCTGCCGTGCGGATCGTGATCGCGGAGGACGACCCGCTGCTGCGGGAGGGGTTGGCGCTGCTGCTGCGGGCCGAGTCGCTCGACGTGGTGGCCACCACCGACACGCCGGGATCGTTCCTGGCCGCGGTGGCCGAGCACGAGCCGGATGTCGCCATCGTCGACGTGCGGATGCCGCCCACCCACACCGACGAGGGGATCGTGGCCGCCGTCGAGGCGCGACGCCGTCGGCCCGGCCTGGCGGTGCTCGTGCTCTCGGCGTACGTGGAGCAGGCGTTCGCCACCGAACTGCTCGCCACCGGCGCCGACCGGCTCGGCTACCTGCTGAAGGAGCGGGTGGGGCGGGTCGAGGAGTTCCTGACCGCGCTGCACCGGGTGGCGGGCGGTGGCACCGCCGTGGACCCCGAGGTGGTGGGCCAGCTGCTGGCCCGAAACCCGCACACCAGTGCGCTGGGCCGGTTGAGCCCTCGGGAACGCGACGTGCTCGCGCTCATGGCCGAAGGCCTCGGCAACACCGCCATCGCCGAGCGGCTCGTCATCACCGAAGGCGGGGTGCACAAGCACATCCGCAGCATCTTCGCGAAACTCGACCTCGCACCGGACGATCGGGCCGACCGGCGCGTCACGGCGGTCCTGCGCTACCTCAAGGGCAGCGGACCGAAGTAGCGCCGCCGCACCACCAGGTCGGTCCTGCCGGGCATCACCGTGCCGCGCTTGGGGCAGGCAGAGCGTCGGTGGTGGGCGGCGCTGTGGGGCGTCTGCCACCTCAAGGGGTGTCAGAGGTGTGTCAGGACGGTGGCTGGGTGGTGTCAGGGCGGCAGGTGATCGTAGGGACGTGGTCAGGTCGGCGAGTGCGCTTGGTCCTGGCGGAATCGTCCCCGACGGGGGGATGGTCGACGAAGTCGAGGAGATTGCCATGCGGAAGTTCGAGACGCCCGCCCCGATCGCCGCCGTTCTGGACGTCCCCGCCGGGCGGGTCCGGGTTGTCGCGGCCGAGCGGGACGACACCGTGGTCGAGGTTCAGGCGGTGGACGGGGCGAAGAGGCGCGATGTGAAGGCGGCCGAACAGGTCGCGGTCGAGTTCGGGGATGGTGTCCTGCGGGTGGTGGCTCCGGTGGAGAACCAGTACTTCGGTCCTTCCGGTGCGGTCGACGTGACGATCCACCTGCCCGCCGGGTCGCGGGTGGAGGCGAAGGTGGCCGGTGCGGAGGTTCAGGCCACCGGGCAGCTCGGCGACGTCGACATCGTCGGCGCGCACGGGTTGGTGGCGCTCGACGAGGTCGCCGGCGCCCGGTTGGCCCTGCTCGCCGGCGACGTCACCGTCGCCCGCTTGGCCGGGCCTGCCGAGATCAGCACCGGCAAGGGCGACATCCGCATCACCGAGGCGGTGGCCGGTGCGGTGGTCCTGCGCACCGAGGCCGGTGACGTGACGGTCGGCGCCGCGGGGTCGGCCTCCCTGGACGCCGGCACGTCCTACGGTCGCATCCACAACGCGCTCAAGAACACCGAAGGCGCCGGCGCCCGGCTCGCCATCCAGGCGACCACCACCTACGGCGACATCACGGCCCGCAGCCTGTGAGTCGGCCCTTACCGGTCGGCTCGGCGGCGGGCCGCGTCGTCCAGCAGGGCTCCGACGGTCCGGCGGGCGGGGTTCGGGGTGGCCGGCGCGGTGTCCTGGCGGAAGCGGCGCTGCAGGTGCAGCCGCAGTCGGGTGGTCTCGCCCTGGACGACTCGTTCGACGATCCGGTCCTTCTCGGCGGACGGCAAGGACTTCACCCAAGCGGTCAGGGCGGCTGGGGTGGTGGCCGGTTCGGTGAGCGGTGGGCTGGTCAGGGCGGCGGTCGCGAGCAGGTCGTCGTCCAGGCGCAGGAAGTCGGCGAGGGCGCGCTGGGACGCGGTGAGGGTGGTCAGCCCGGGTGGGACCGGTGGCTCGAGGTCGTCGTCGGCCTCGCGGCCGAAGGCGTCCTCGTCGCGTTCCCAGGTGCCGTAGGCGGCGAGCCACGCCAGGTAGAGCGGCCGGAGGTCGCCGGTGGCCAGTTCGGCGCGGACGCCGACGATCGTCGGCAGCAACGTCTCGGCGTCCTCGTCGAAGTCGAACTCGCCGGAGTGGTCCTCGTTGACGAAGTCGAGCACGGTGGACCCGGCCGCGGTCCAGGCGGTCACCTGGTCGTCCACGCAGTGCTCGTCGACGACCTCGGGATCGAGCAGGTCGCTCGGCAGGCGGAACATCACGCGACGCGTGCCCCAGTTCGTCACGTGCAGGTGGGCGTCGTAGTAGCGCTCCATCCACGAGTCCGCGTCGCCCTTGAAGTCGCCCCAGTGGTACTCGTTGACGAAGCTGGTGGCGGTGATCGTCGCGCGGGTGGAGGCGGCTCGGACCTCGGCCTGCTCGTCACCGTCCAGTGGCCGGTCGATCGCGAGGAACTCGTAGTACTGGTACTCGCTCACTGCCCGTCCAGTCGCTCGGTGGGCCGGAGCGGTGGGCCGTCCGGCGGCGTGCGAGGTGAAGGTAGCGGTTGCGCGGTGCGGGTCCGCCGCGGCCGATGCGACCACGCTGCCGCCGCTCGGTCACGGTCCGCAGGTCGGGCCGGGACGTGGGCAGCCCGGCGTTTGGTGGGGTTCGAGCGTCGTGGCCGGCTGATGGGCGAGGTGTTTCGCTGCTCGCCGGCGGGCGTTCGGGCGTCTCGCCGGCGGGAGGTCGCGGTCGACGCGGGGCGGATCGGGTCGAGGGTCCACGGGTCGGGTCGTCGGGGTGGAAGCGCTGATCAGAGCTGGTTCAGACCGGCGGGTCGGCGGGGTGGCGCAGGCTGGGGAAGCTGGCCCGTCCGGTGAAAGTGAGCAGTGCTCGCTTGGTCAAGATGGCGTACGTCACTCACGTGATTCCTAGGTGAAGTGCGTGTGAGGGCTCACGCTGCGAGCTGACAAATTCCGGTGGCGTGTCGTCGGGGGACATGCGCTCACCTTGGGGGCTCCATCATCTTGTCCACCAGCCGCGCGGCGGCGGGGCGGTCACGCCTGCGCACGCCGAGATTCCTCGCATCCCTGCTGGCTCTCTCCGCCGTCGCCGCGACCGCGGTGGTCACGGCGAGCGGGCCGGACGAGCCCGTTCCGCCGTCACCGGTCACCGAGGCGCCGGACACGGGCACCGCGCTCGCCGCCGCCCGGGTCCAGGGCACCGAGGTCGAGTCGGTCGCCCTGCGGTCCGCCACCCGGACCGTGTTCGCGCAGCCCGACGGCACGTTGCGCGCGCACCTGTCGTTGGTGCCGCGACGCGTGCGGCAGGGCGACGCGTGGGCGGCGGTCGACACGTCGCTGCACGTCGGCGAGAAGACCGTGGCGCCCAAGGCCGCGGAGGTCGGTCTCGGGTTCTCGCGCGGCGGCGCGGACACCCCGCTGGTGGAGCTGACCAAGGACGGCAGGAGCTTCGCGCTGACCTGGCCGGGCACGCTGCCCGAACCGCGGGTCGAGGGCCGCAGCGCCACCTACCCCGAGGTCCTGCCGGGCGTGGACCTGGTCATGGCGGCGGTGGGGGACGGCTACGACCAGTTCGTGGTGGTCAAGACCCCGGAAGCGGCGCGCGCCCCGGAACTCGCCCGCCTCCGGCTCGGGATGAGGACCTCCGGCCTCACCGTGAAGGCGGACGGCGCCGGCGGCCTGGACATGGTCGACGACGCGGGCGCCGAGGTGTTCACGGTGCCGCCGTCGACGATGTGGGACTCGAAGGAGCGGGCCGACACCGAGACGCCGCGGACCGACCTCGCGCCCGTCGGCGTCGAGCTCGCCGCGGACTCGCTCACGCTGGTCCCCGACCAGTCCCTGCTGACCGACCCGAACACGGTGTTCCCGGTCTACGTCGACCCGGCGCCCCGCACGGTGCACAAGTCGGGCTGGACGACGGTCTACCAGAACGACGGTGACGGCAACGTCGCCAACAGCACGCACTGGAACGGCTACAACTCGCAGGGCGAGACGAACTGGTGGGTCACGGTCGACCCGACGGCCCGCTCCGGCCGCGCCTACGCGACGTCGCCGCTGCTGCGGACCCGCTCCTACTTCCAGTTCGACACCTCGTTCCTGGCGGGCAAGGTGGTGAGCGCCGCGAAGGTGAACACCGCGTACGTGCACGCGCCGGGGTGCAACCTGTCGCACAACCACTCGCTGCACCTGGCGGGCTGGGGCGTCGACGCGAACACGAGCTGGAACAACCAGCCACCCGACCGAGGTGTGATCAACACGCAGGCGATCGGCTCGGTGCACGGCAACTGCTCCGGGCAGAAGGGCGTCAGCTTCACCAACGTCGGTCCGCACGTGAACACGACCGGCGCGTCCACCTACTTCATCGGCGCGGACAACGAGAGCGACGAGTGGGCGTGGCGGAAGTTCAACCCCAACGACACCGTCATGGTCGTCGAGTACAACGGCACGCCGGGCACGCCGACCGGGATGCACACGGTGCCCGACCCGGCGGCGTGCCGCTGGTGCGGCGGTGTGCCGTACGTCGGTGACTCGAGCATCACGCTGAAGGCCCAGGTGTCCGACCCGGACGGCGACCAGGTCCGGGCCGAGTGGGACGTCTACGACATCAAGGAGGACGGCACCTACGGCAAGGACACGCGCGCCGGCGGCTGGGTCCCGTCCGGCTCGTGGACGAGCACCGAGGTCAGCCTCGTCGACTTCGACGGCAAGACCGTCCACTGGTACGTGCGGGCACAGGACGGCGTGGCGAGCTCCCCGTACGCCCAGCACCCCGAGGCGTTCGTGGTCGACCGGACGGCGCCGGTGAAGGTCCCCCGGGTCGACAGCGTGGTGTACCCGGAGGACAACCGCTGGCACGGCGGCGTTTCGGTGCCGGGCACGTTCTCCTTCACCGCCGACCCCCTCGACGTGGACGTCGACGGGTTCGAGTACGGCTGGCGCGGCGGCGGCTGGACGAGGATCGCCGCCGACGAGCTGGGCGGCACCGCGACCCTCCCGCTGACCCCGCCCGGTGACGGCCCGCGCGACCTGATGGTGCGCAGCGTCGACCGCGCGGGCAACGCCGGACCTGCGCGGGTCTACCACTTCTACGTCCGCCCCGGCAACGGCGCGCTCGCGCAGTGGTCGATGGAGGGCAACACCGCCGACACCGCCCACCTCGGCGACCGCGACGCCACCACGCACGGCGCCACGTCCTACGTCCCCGGCGCGGTCGGTTCGGCGCTCGCGCTGGGCGGCGCCGGGCACGCCGAGGCGCCCAACGCGGTGCGCACCGACGAGAGCTTCTCGGTGTCGGCGTGGGTCCGGCTCGACGTGGTCGGCGACTCGATCCACACCGCCGTGAGCCAGGACGGCTCGTCGATCTGCGGCTTCTGCCTGCAGTACGAGGGCACCTCGCGGCGCTGGGTGTTCGTCATGCCGCAGAGCGACGGGACGCCGTCCGCCGGGTACTCCTTCGTGCGGTCGGCGGAAGAGCCCACGCCCGGCGTGTGGACCCACCTGGCCGGCGTGCACGACGCGCAGAACAAGCAGCTCAAGCTGTACGTCAACGGTGTGTGGGCGGGCACCACCCCGAGGTCGGTGGAGTGGAACGCCACCGGCGTGCTGCGCATCGGCCAGTCCAAGGGCGGCGGTGTGCTCGGCAAGGAGTGGATCGGCGCGCTGGACGAGGTGCGGGTCCACGACCGCGTGCTGAGCGACAGCGAGGTGCTCGCCGAGGTCCGGCGGGACGGCGTGCACGTCGCGCACTGGCGCTTCGAGGAGGACCCGGGCCACCCGACCGCGCCCAACTCGGTGGCCGGTGGCGCCACCGCCCACCTCGACGGCGGGGCGGACTTCGTCGCCGAGCGGTTCGACGGCGAAGCGGTCGTCGACAGCGCCCTCCGGTTCGACGGCACGGGCCAGGCCACCACCGGGGGCCCGGTGGTGCGCACGGACAGGAGCTTCACCGTGTCCGCCTCGGTCACGCTCGACGACGTGAACAGCCCGATGACCGTGCTGTCGCAGGACGGTCCGACCGCGAGCGGGTTCGCGCTGCGGCAGTCGGGCGGCCGCTGGGAGTTCGGCGTGGCGCAGCAGGGCGGCACGTCGTGGAACGTCCTCGCGCGGAGCGGGGCCATGACCGCGGTGAAGGACACCCCGACGCACCTCGCCGGCGTGTTCGACGCCCGCGCCAAGACCGCCACGCTGTACGTCGACGGTCAGCAGGTGTCCGTCAGCGCCGCCGCCGCGCAGCCGCTGTGGGACGCGCCCGGCTCGTTCGCCCTGGGGCGCGCGCAGGCGTCCGGCGGGCACGTGGACTTCCTGCGCGGGCGGTTGGACGAGGTGCGGGTGCACAGCCGCGCCCTGGCCGCGGACGAGGTCGAGGCGATCGTGACCCTCGACGCGGGACCGGTCCGGCAGTGGCGGCTCGACGGCGACGGCGCCGACAGCTCCGGGCAGCACGTGGACGCCGAGCACGACCCGGCGGTGGACTGGGTGTCGGGCCGGAACGACAACTCCGACCCGAAGGACCTCGCGGCGCGCCTGCGCGGCCAGGCCGGGTCGGAGCTGTCCTCCGGCCACGCGGTCGACACCTCGCGCAGCTTCTCGGTCGCCGCCTGGGCGCGGCTGGACCAGCTCGGCGGCTACCCGACGGTCCTCTCGCAGGACGGCCGGACCACGAGCGCGTTCCAGCTCCAGGCGACCCCGGAGGGCCACTGGGCGCTGGCGATGTTCCCCGAGGACGTGAACGGCGGCGGCACGCCGCACGTGCGGGCCGTCGGCCCGGTCGTGCAGCTCGGGATGTGGACGCACCTGGCCGCCACCTACGACGCCACCCGCGACCAGATGATCCTCTACGTCAACGGTGAGCAGGCCGCCACCGCGGCGCACGCGAACGCCTGGGACCACGCCGCCGGCCGGTTCCGCATCGGCCGCGGCCAGCGGCTCGGCGCCGGGGCCGACCACTTCCCGGGCGCGGTCGACGACGTGGAGGTGCACAGCCGCGTCCTGTTCGCGGGCGAGATCCGCGACAAGGCCGGGCGCGACCTCAGCCTCGTGCACAAGTGGCAGCTCGACGAGGCCGCGGGCGGCAGCGTCGGCGACTCGGTCGGCGGGGGCACCGGCACGGTGACCGGCGGTCCGACCTCCGCGCCCGGCAGGGTGGGCAGCGCGCTCAGCTTCGACGGCGTGGACGACTCGGTGTCCACCACCGCGGTCCCGCGCACCGACGAGGACTTCACCGTCTCCGCGTGGGTGCTCCTGCCGTCGCTGCAGTGCGCGACGACGAAGTGCAAGCACGTCGCGGTGAGCCAGGACGGCTCGCGCAACAGCAAGTTCCGCCTCGGCGTCGTCAAGGACCGGGACCACCTCTACGGCAACTGGCTGTTCGAGATGCCGGAGTCCGACACGGACTCGACCGCGGTCACCACCGCGGCCGTGTCGGTGGAGTCGTCCGACTTCGGCAACTGGGTCCACCTGCTCGGCGTCTACGACCGGTCGGCCAGGCAGGTGCTGCTGTACGTCGACGGCCACCGCGTCGGCGAGGGCACGGTGACGTCGGCGTGGCGGGCGGACGGCGGCGTGCAGATCGGCCGCGGCCGGGTCGCGGGCCAGCCGGCCGAGCGCTGGCCGGGCCTGGTCGACGACGTCCGGCTGCACACCGGCTCACTGGACGACGACGGGGTGCTCGCGCTGTTCAAGAGCTACCCCGACGAGGCGCAGCCGGCGGCGTCGCTGCCGGTCGCGGACGCCGGGCGGTGGACGATGAAGGAGAGGACCGGCGCCACCGCCGCCGACTCCAGCGGACGGGGCAACACCGTCACGTTCACCGGCGGCGCCGGGTGGATCGGCGGCCGCACCGGCGGCGGCGCGTGGCTCGACGGCAGCACGGCCTCGGGGCAGACCGCCGGGCACGTGGTCGACACCGGCAGCAGCTTCTCCGTGTCGGCCTGGGCGTTCCGGAACGCGAACACCGCGGAGAACCGCACGGTCGTCGCGCAGGACGGCAACCGGGTCAGCTCGTTCGCCCTCCAGTACGACGCCGGCGGCAAGTGGGCCGTGGCGATGCCGAAGGCGGACGAGGACGACCCGGAGACGGTGACGCTGCTGTCCACCGAGCCCGCCGTGCTGGGCAGGTGGACCCACCTGACGGTGGTCTACGACCACGACGACAAGCACCTGCGGCTCTACGTCGGGGGAGTGCTGTCCGCCGTGCGGGTCGGGGTGACCGGGGTGGACGGCGGCGGCGCGCTCAGCGTCGGCAGGCACCAGAAGAACGGCGTCAAGGGCGGCTACTTCCCGGGCGGTGTCGACGACCTGCGGGTCTTCGACCGGGCGTTGAGCCACGGCGAGGTCGCCGCGGTCAACCGCGACGTCGTGCTCGCGCCCTACGGGGTGTGGCGGTTCGACGGCGGCACGGGCGTCGACAGCACCCCGCGCGGCAACACGGTCACGTTCACCGGACCGACGTCGTTCGTGCCGGGCGTGATCGGCGACGCGCTCAAGCTGGAGGGCTCCTCGTCCGGCACCTCGACCATGGTCGGCATCAACTCGCGCGACAGCTTCACGGTGAGCGCGTGGGCGCGCTTGGAACGCGACGACAAGCCGTACGCGGTGGTGAGCCAGGACGGCGTGCGCCGCAGCGGGTTCGTGCTGCAGTACCGGCCGGAGTCCCACCGCTGGGTGTTCGCCGCCCCGGCCCAGGACTCCGACAGCGCGCCGCTGGTCCAGGCACTGTCCGCGGAACCGGCGGTCACGTGGCGCTGGACGCACCTGACGGGGATCTACGACCACGCCGGCGGTGAGCTGCGGCTGTACGTGGACGGGAAGTTCTCGGGCAGCACCGACTTCCGGCTGTGGCCCTCCGACGGCGCGCTGGCCATCGGTCGGGCCAAGGACAAGGACGGCGCCACCGACCAGTTCGCCGGCCTGATCGACGACGTGCGGATCGACCAGGGCGAGCTGGCCGACAGCAAGGTGCTGGAACGCGCCACCCGGCCCGCGCCGCCCGCCGGGCAGCTCGGCCGGTACGTGGACGAGCGGGGGCAGCACTACACCGGCAACACCGCTGTCGCACCGCTGCCGGGGTTCCGGTACGAGGGCATCCTCGGCGCGCCGGTCCCGTCGAACCACGCGAACACCCGGGTGCTGCGTTCCTGCAAGTCGGGTGACGACCTGTTCACCTCGACGTCGGCGGACTGCGAGGGCGGCACGAAGCTCGCCGACATCGGCAGCGTCTACACCGTCGAACCGACCAACGTCGAGACCATCGCCGTGTACCGGTGCGTCGCCGGCAGCGACCGCTTCGACTCCCTGACCGGCGACTGCGAAGGGGCGACGAAGCAGCAGCTGCTCGGCTACACGCTGGATTACGCGCCACTGGCCCGTTACACCTCGGGGCAGTACCCGTGGGACAACTGGAGCACGGTGCAGGGCGTGACACCCGGCTACCGCCTCGAAGGAGTCCTCGGCTGGGTCACCACGGCGGCCCCCGGCACCGTCCCGCTGTACTCCTGCCAGTCCGGCGTGGACATGTTCAGCTCACTGGACCCGGCCTGCGAAGGGGGCACGCGGATCGCGTCCCTCGGCCGGATCTTCGCCACGCCGCCCGCCGGTGCGCCGACCGACGAGTTGTCCCGGTGCCTGGAAACCGGCACCACGAACAGGTTCGACTCCATCGGCAACTGCGAGGGGCACCAGGTCCAGCAGCGGTTGGGCTACCTGCTGCGGACGCCGCCCGCCGTCGTGCCCACCTTCCCCGCGGCCTGACCCGTGCCTTCCACTGGAGGAACCATGCAAGCGGCCAGACGTGCCCTGACCAGGGTCCTGACCGTCGTGCTCGTCCTGTCCGCGACCACCGCGACCACGCCCGCGGCGATCGCGGCGACGGGGCCGTCGGTCGACGCGCCGGCGGTCGAACCGGTGCCGGTGACCGGCACGGCGATGGCGTCCCGCCCGGCCGACGAGGCCACCACCAGGGCGTTGCGCAACGACCAACCGGCTTCCGGCGGCACGCAGGAGGGCGGCGGGTCGTTCACCGCGACACCGCTCTCGACCTCGGCGTCGTGGGAGGTGTCCGGGCAGAGCGGTGACTTCACCTGGTCCTACCCGCTGCGGGTGCCGCCGTCACCGGGCGGTTTCGCGCCGTCGTTGGGGCTGTCGTACCGGTCGTCCGCCGTGGACGGCCTGACCAGCGCGACGAACAACCAGCCGTCGTGGATCGGCGACGGCTGGGACCTGTCGGCCGGGTTCGTGGAACGCGCCTACGGCGGTTGCGCCGACGACACCCAGGGCGGCACCACGCCACCCAAGACCGGCGACCTGTGCTGGAAGAGCGACAACGCCACCACCTCCTACGCCGGTGGCGGCGGGATGCTCATCCGCGACGACGCGACCGGCGCGTGGCGGCTCAAGTCCGACGACCGGTCCCGCGTCGAACGCGTCACCGTCGCGGGCAACGGCGACGACGACGGCGAGTCGTGGAAGATCACCACGGTCGACGGCTCGCAGTACTTCTTCGGGTCGCGGCCGGAGTCGAAGTCGACGTGGACGGTGCCGGTGTTCGGCGACGACGCCGGCGAACCCTGCCACGCCACGACGTTCGACGCGTCGTCGTGCGCGCAGGCGTGGCGGTGGAACCTGGACAAGGCCGTCGACCCGCGCGGCAACGTGATCCTCTACAGCTACGAGACCGAGACCAACAACTACGGCCGCAACCTCAAGGACGCCGGGGTGTCCTACACCCGCGCGGGCACGCTCAAGAGCGTCGAGTACGGCCTGCGCGACGACGTCGCGGCGCCCGCGACGGGCCGCGTCGAGTTCGGGCTGGCCGACCGGTGCGTGCCGGGTGGCACGTGCGCGTTCGACCACAAGGAGAACTGGCCGGACGTGCCGCTGGACCAGCGGTGCGACACGGCCACGTGCAAGGACCGCCACTCGCCGACGTTCTGGTCGACCAAGCGCCTGGCGACGATCACCACGCAGGTGCGGGTCGGCACGACGTGGTCGAACGTGGACCGGTGGACGCTGAACCACGAGTTCCCCAAGGCCGACGACGTGTACCAGGCGGCGTTGTGGCTCAAGGGCATCACGCACACCGGCCTGGTCGGCGGCGAGGTCTCCCTGCCCGAGGTGACGTTCGAGGGCGCCGCGATGCCCAACCGCGTCGACACGCCGACGGGCATCGGCCCGCTCAACCGCTACCGCGTGACGGGGGTGGTGTCGGAGGCCGGCGGCGTCACCGCGATCCGCTACGCCCCGCCGGACTGCGTGCCGGGCGGCTCCATGCCCGTCGACGCCCAGTCCAACACCCTGCGCTGCTTCCCCTCGACGTGGGCGAAGAAGGACTACGCCGAGCGGACGGACTACTTCCACAAGTACGTCGTGGAGTCGATCACCACGACGGACCGGTTGGCGTCGAGCCCCGAGCAGGTCGTGCGCTACGAGTACCTCGACGGCGCGGCGTGGCGCTACAACCGGTCGGAGTTCACCAAGGACGACAAGCGGACCTGGAACGAGTTCCGCGGCTACGGCCGCGTCCGCACGCGCGCGGGCTCCGAGGACGACCCGAGCGGTCCGGTCACGATGACCGAGGACCGGTACTACCGGGGCCTGCACGGCGACCACCTGCCGGGCGGCTCGCGCACGGTGGCGGTCACCGACTCCGAGGGCGGCGCGCGGGAGGACTCCGACTGGCTGAGCGGTTTCCGGTTCGAGTCCGCCACCCACGACGGTGAGGCCGGCGGGGTCGTCGCGAAGACGATCTCCACGCCGACCTGGTCGGGTCCGACCGCGACCAGGGGGCAGTTCAAGTCCTACTTCGTCGCTTCCGGGTCCACGACCTCCCACACCACGTTGCGGGGCGGCGGCGTGCGGAGCACCAAGACCGAGACCGCCTACGACGAGCACGGTCAGGCGATCTCGGTCGACGACCACGGCGACCTGGCCGTGACCGGCGACGAGCAGTGCACGCGGACGTCGTACACGCAGGACGCGTCCCGGTGGATGTGGTCCTACCCGACCCAGACGGAGACCGTGGGCGTCGGGTGCGCCGCCACGCCGACCTTCCCCGCCGACGCCATCGCGGGCGCGCGGACCGAGTACGACGCGTCGGGCAGCCCGACGAAGCTGGAGGTGCTCGACCAGCGCCCGGCGTCCGGCCCGGTGTTCGTCACGAAGTCGACGACGACCTACGACGTCTACGGCCGCCTGCTGACCCTCAAGGACGCCGCGCAGTCCACCACGACCACCGCGTACACCCCGAGCACGGGCGGCGCGCTGACCGGAACCACGGTCACCAACGCGCTGGGCCACGTGGTGACGACGACGGTCGACCCGGCGTGGGGCGCCACGGCCAAGGTCGTGGACGCCAACGAGAACACCTCCGAGGCCGCGTTCGACGCGCTGGGACGCACGGTGCGGGTGTGGCGGCCCAACCGGCCGCGCGAGGAGTTCTCCGACCGCCCGAGCACCACCATCGCCTACTCGGTGCGGCGTGACGCGTCCACCGCCGTGACCACGACCACGGTCGGACCGCGCGGCACCTACACGACCGGCACCACCGTGTACGACGGCCTCTACCGCGTCCGTCAGACGCAGACGCCGACCGACGGCGGCCGGCTCGTCGTGGACACCGCCTACGGCAGCCGCGGCCAGGTCACCCGGACCACCCAGCCGTTCTACAACAACGCGCCCGTCGACGAGCAGCTGCTCGGCTTCTCCGAGACGGTCGTGCCCGGTCTGAAGCGCACCCGGTACGACGGTGCGGGCCGGGAGATCGCGTCGATCTTCCAGGGCGGCGGGCAGGAGAAGTGGCGCTCGACCACCGCTTACGGCGGCGACCGGCTCGACATCACCCCGCCGCCGGGTGGCACGCCGACCACCACGCTCGTCGACGTCCGCGGGCGCACCACGGAGCTGTGGCAGTACAAGGGCGCGGTGGCCGCAGGTGACCACGACACCACCAGGTACGGCTACACGCGGACCGGTGCGATCGCCTCGACCACCGACGCCGCCGGGAACACGTGGCGCTGGTCGTACGACCTCCAGGGCAGGCAGGTCCGGGCGGAGGACGTCGACAAGGGCACCTCGACGACCACGTACGACGCCCTGGGCCGCACGGACACGGTGACCGACGCCCGCGGCTCGACGCTGAAGTACGGCTATGACGTGCTGGGCCGCAACACCACCGTGCACAACGGCAGCACGTTGTTGCAGGAGTACACCTACGACACGGCGCTGTACGGCTTGGGACGGGTGCACCGCTCCACCCGGCACGTGGACGGCAATGCCTACACCAGCTCCGTCGAGGCGTACACGACGCTCTACCAGCCGATCCGCAGCGAAGTCACCATCCCCGCGATCGAAGGACCGCTCAAGGGCACCTACCGGACCGAGTACGCCTACAAGCCGGACGGCTCGCCGGCGGGCCTGGCCTACGGCGCGGTGACCAGCGCCAACATCCCGTCCGAGACCGTGCTGTACGAGTACGACGACCTGGGCCGGTTGACCAAGTCCAACGGCGGGCTCAGCGGCCTGGGCACCGACAGCCTGGTGACGAGCACCGAGTTCACCAAGTACGGCGAGCTCTACCGCCTCCAGACCGGCACGTCCGGCAAGCGCATGTGGCAGTCGTACTACTACGACGACCACACCCGTCGGATGAACCGCCAGATCATCGACGCCGAGGTGGCGTCACCCATGCAGGCGGACCTGCACTACGCCCACGACCCGGCGGGCAACGTCACGTCGGTCACCGACGAGACGCGCGGTCAGCCGGTGGACCGGCAGTGCTTCCGCTACGACCACCTGCGGCGCATGACGGACGCGTGGACCCCTTCGGGTTCCTGCGAGACGGCACCGGCCACAGCGTCCCTGTCGGGGCCCGCGCCGTACTGGCACGCCTACACCTACAACGAGGCGGGCAACCGGCTCGAGGAGGTTCAGCACTCCGCCGCCGGCGACACCACCCGCACCTACCACTACCCGGCGGCCGGTTCACCCCGTCCGCACGCCGTGTCGTCCGTGACGACGGAGGGGCCGGGGGTCGGGAAGACCGACGAGTACGAGTACGACGAGATCGGCTCGACGGTCGGGCGTCCGGGCCAGGAGCTGTTCTGGGACGCGGAGGGACGCGTCGCCGAGGTCGCCGAGGGCACGAAGATCACCGAGTTCCTCTACTCGGCGGACGGGACGCGCCTGATCCGCCGCGCGCCGGACGCCACGACGTTGTACCTGGGCGACCAGGAACTGCGCTTGGCCAAGGGCGCGACCGCACCCACGGTGACCCGCTACTACCGGCACGGCGGCAAGACCGTCGCCATGCGCGAGGGTCGCAGCAAGCTGACGTGGTTGGCCTCCGACCACCAGGGCACGGCGCAGATCGCCGTCGACAAGGCCACGATGACCGTCAGCCGTCGCAGGCAGTTGCCGTTCGGCGGTCCGCGTGGCGGGTTGGTGGCGTTGCCCGGCGAGCGCGGTTTCGTCGGTGGCACGAACGACGTGTCGACGGGCCTGGTCCACGTCGGTGCGCGTGACTACGACGCGGCGCTGGGCAAGTTCATCTCGGTCGACCCGGTCATGGGCCTGTCGAACCCGCAGCAGTGGAACGCCTACGCGTACGCCGAGAACAACCCCGTCACGCTGAGCGACCCGACCGGGTTGGCGTCCTTCATGTGCCCGGACGGCGAGTGCAACGGCAAGAAGACCACCAACGGCCTGGGCCACGACCGCTCGGGCTCGACCCCGTCCACGCCCGCGCCGCCGTCGTACCCGGAGCAGATCCCGGACGAGATCCGGACCGCCGCGCCGGAGCAGCGGCAGCCAATCCTGCGGCAGCGGTGGAACGACCTCAAGATGTTGCCGAACCAGGCGGAGTTCGCCGCCCAGTACGGGCGGGCGTACTGCCACGAGTTCAGTGCGGACTCCCTGTGCCGCAAGTCGAAGTCGATGTCCCTCGGTGACCACGTGCAACTCCTGCTCGACGTGGCGAGCGCGGCGGCGGGCACCCGCAAACAGGCGGGACCGACCCTCGAGGACGTCGCCGACGTCGCCCGCCGCGGGTTCCACGTGGGCCGTTTCACGGTCAACGCGCCTCTCACCGCAGGCGCTACGCTGTGGGCCGAGGCCAACGGCGCCGACTGCGGAATGGCGGAAGGCCTGATGGTGCACTGCAAGAGCATGGAGAGCGGCTACGGCACCCGTGCGGGAATGACGATCGGGAACACCTTCCTCACCGGACACTCCGAGGTGACGGCGCCACTGGCCGAGCACGAGGCGAACCACGCCACGCAGTGGGCGTTCATCCCCGGGTTCGGGCTGCTCTACGTCGCGGCCGAACGGACGGCGGTGCTCACGGGCCACTGCAACATGTTCGAAGTGATCGCGGACGCCGAAAAGGGGGGATACGAGTGCTGACCAGAACCCTCGCCACCATGTTGTCCTTCGCCCTGATCGGCGCGGCTTCAGCGGCGTGCGTCCCGCAGACCCCTCACGCTCCGCTCGCTGTCCGGCTCGACGACTCCGGAGCCGTCGAGATCCTCGACACCCAGTGCAAGATGCAGGCGGTGAACAGGGTCGAGGTGATCGCGCCGGACCCCGACACCGTGGTCGACGACAGCGACATCCGGCTCTGGAAGGTGGAGTTCGGGTCGCCTTCGACGGCGCGCACCTATGTCGTCGGTGAACCCCAGCCGGGCGGCGATGAGGTTGTCGCGTGGCGGAAGCCGGACCCTGACCAGCGACTCTTCGCCCAGATCAGCACGGACGGCGGGATGACGCTCGGCACCGGGTTCACCCTCGCCGACCTGGCCGACGGCAAGGTTCGCTACCACCTGGAGAACATGACGCACGAGCAGTTCCTCGAAGAGTCCAAGTGCTGACCTGACGTCAGCCCTCCCACCGGCCGCCACCACGCCTCCGCCCCGCTGGGCGCCACCCAGCGGGGCGGAGTGCTGTGTTTGTCCACTTTTTGGCCCGTCCAGGTCTTATTGCCCACTTTTTTGTCTGTTTTTCGCGCGTGACTGCTGCATATCATCTGCCGCGTGTCCGACTACAAGTTCGATTTCTTCATCAGCTACGCCCGTCGTGGCACCGTCCAGCAATGGTTGCTGAACCATTTCCTCCGGAAGCTGTCGGATTGTCTGGCAGATCAGTTCGCCCCGGCGCCGAAGATCTACGTCGACCGGGAGATGTCG
This sequence comes from Saccharothrix sp. 6-C, assembly GCF_016695385.1. Lineage (NCBI taxonomy): Bacteria > Bacillati > Actinomycetota > Actinomycetes > Pseudonocardiales > Pseudonocardiaceae > Saccharothrix > Saccharothrix sp. 6-C. The sequence goes on from NZ_CP064192.1 coordinate 531,194, forward strand.
AGGGCGGCGCACTGGCCGGACAGCCTGAGGCATGCGTTGCGGCACAGCAAGATCATGATCCAGCTGCTCAGCCCGCAGTACTTCGCCTCGCCCTGGTGCATGGCCGAGTGGTACAGCATGCTGGAAAGGGAAAGGATGCTGGGGCTGGCGAGCCCGGAAACATCCCAAGGGCTCATCTATCCCATCCTGTACTCGGACTCCGACAACTTTCCGTTGGAGGGCAAGGTCCGGTCCTGGTGGAGCTTCAAGGAATTCGCCTACCCGGATCCGGTGTACCAGCAGACCCACGAATTCGTGCGATTCCACCACGAGGTGAACAAGCTGGCGGCCGATCTCGTGGCCTTGGTCCAGCAAGTGCCTCCTTGGCGACCCGACTGGCCGGACGTCGACCCACCAGACCCCGTGCTGGCCCCTACACCTCCGATACCGAGGTTCTGATGACTGCCGGGACCGTCATCACCTTCTACTCCTACAAGGGCGGGGTCGGGCGGAGCTTCACGCTGGCCAACGTCGCTGTCCTGCTGGCCCGTTGGGGCTACCGCGTGCTCGCCGTCGACTGGGACCTGGAGGCCCCTGGGCTGCACCACTACTTCAAGCCGGTGATGCCCGAACAGCCCGAGGGTGGCGTCATCGACCTCGCCCACGACTTCCTCGCGGGGGCGGAGAGCCCTCGCCCGCACGCCGTCCGGCTCGAGGTCGAGGGCAACACCCTCGCGTTGCTGGCGGCGGGTCGCGATGACGACTCCTACACCGACCGGATGCAGCGCATCGACTGGGAAGACCTCTACCAGCGTGGTTTCGCGGAATTCCTGGAGCGCTGCCGGGCGGAGTGGGTCGAGGACTACGACTTCGTGCTGATCGACAGCCGAACCGGCGTCTCGGACATCGCCGGCATCTGCACCGCGCAGCTGCCCGATCGGCTGGCCGTCCTGTTCACCGCCAACGAGCAGAACCTCAAAGACGTCGTGAACGTCGTGCGACGTGCTGACGCCGCCCGTGACCGGATGCCCTACGACCGACCGAGACACCTCGTGCTGCCGATCCTGTCCCGGCTGGACGAGTCGGTGGAGTACAAGCGGGCCGAGCGGTGGCGACGCAAGTGCGCCGAGGTCGTCGGGCCGTTGTTCCGCAACTGGCTGGTCAAGAGCGTGCCGGAAGACCTGATGTTGCGGCACCTCACGCTGCCCTACATCCCCTTCTGGAGCTTCGGCGAGCAGTTGTCCGTGCTTCAGGAGGACGTCCCGTCGGCGGGCCAGGTCTCGTTCGCCCTGGAAACGGTGGCGGCGGTGATCGTGCAGCAGTTCGACCGCACCGACGTGCTCGCCGACAACCGGGACGCCTACGTGGCGTCGGCGCGCGACCGCCGCCAGGACTTCGACCTGGACCTGCTGGTGTCCAGCCCGCGGTCCACGCTGGACGTCGCGGACCGGTTGGTCGACGAGCTGCGCGGCCTCGGGGTGAAAGCAGCCCGGTCGTCGTCCGGTGACCTGGAGATCCTCGACCGGACCAGCGGCCTCGCCGAACACCTGTGCCTCGTCGTGGACGGCACCTTGAGCCGGTGGCAGGTCACCGAGGTCGAGCGCTTCCTGCGGCACACGATCGGCCCGGACGGTGGTCAGCGGCGGCTGTTCTGCGTGCTGACCGACGACACCGACCCCGCCAACCTGCCCGGTTTCCTGCGCAACCTGCGGTACCTGCGGTTCGAGCCCGGTGTGGCGCGGGACCTCCACGACATGATCACCGGCACGCCCGTCGGTGAGGGCGACCGGGACCGGGAAGCGCTGCGGAACGCGGCGTCCGCGCTGCGCGCCATCCCGGACCGACTGCCGACGGTCGGCCGGTTGTCGCTGGTCGAGCAGACCGTGCACGACATGTCGACCGCTCTGGACAACGGAGACCTGGCGGCGCTGCGGCACTTCTCCGTCGACCTCGGCGTGCTGTCCAAGCCGCACGCGGACGACGGTCAGGCCATCGCGTCCCAAGGCCTCCTGGCCGACATCACCACCCTCCTGGACCGGATCGATCGTCGGATCGACGCGTCCACCGACTGAAAGGCGGCACCATGCCGGAGAAGTTCGGGAACGACGAACGAGCAGCGCTCATCGTGCTCATGCTGGCGGACCGGGACGTGCCCAACGTGGAGCTCGACCGCGAGCTCAAGGTGAGGCTGGGGAAGGACGGTCGCGATCGGTTGAACGACCTCGGCCTCCTCCGGTCGTGGACGGAGAAGCGCCGGATCTGGCACCGGATCACCGACGAGGGGATCTCCTGGTGCATGGACGACCTCGCCGCGGGCGATCCGCCGTCCAAGTCGGGTCCGCTGTCGCGGGCGCACTTCACGGTGTTGAAGCGCTTCATCCAGTACCACAAGAGGCGGGGCACCCTGGCGGAGGTGATCCGCTCCGGCGCTGACCTGGAGTCGGTGATCCGGGCCGCCTACCTGGCCCTGTCGGTCAAGCCGCAGGACTGGGTCCGCCTGGCCAAGCTGCGTCCCGAGCTCAACGGCGCGGACAAGGAAGAGGTCGACGCGGTCCTGGTGGAGATGGTGAAGACCGGCACCGTCCACCTGGCCCCGGACTCCAACCGCAAGGTGCTGACCGAAGCCGACCACGCCGCGGCACTCCGGATCGCCGGCGAGGACAACCACCTGGTGGCGATCGAGGAATCATGAGCGAGCAACAGCGCAAGGCACTGGCCGCACTCCGCTTCAACTCGGCGTTGACTCCGGACGACGTCTGGCAGACCCCGCTGTCCCACGTGGACGGCCTGCACGCGAAGGCGGAGGGCCGGATCCGGGCCGGTATCGCGGAAGCCAAGAGGAGCACCGGCCCCAGCCCCATCGGTCTCGCGATCCAAGGGCGCAAGGGAGTGGGCAAGACCCACTTGCTCGGCTCGGTGCGCCGCATGGTGCAGCGGGAAGGCGGCTACTTCTTCCTGGTCGAGCTGACCACCGGCCAGGAGTTCTGGAACGACGTCGCCGAGGCCATGCGCAGCGAGCTGCGCCGGGCCCGGGATGACGGCGACTTGCAGCTCACCGTGCTGCTCCGCCAGTTGTGCGAGACGGCGGGCGTGCCCATGTCGGTGGCGAGGGCGATCACGGGTGAGACGACGGTGACCCCTCAGGACCTGACCGTCTTCCTCAACCACCTGCGCGGGGTGGACGGCCGGATCGCGATCGAGTGCGCCGACACGATCCGGGCCCTGGTGCTCTACGCCTCAGAGCACGCCGACATCGGCTTGACGCACCTGCAGGGCCTGTCGGAGGCGGGCGGCGTCGCTCGGGAGTGGGGTCTGCCGCCGAGGTCGAAACCGCCGCAGACGCTGGTGCGGGACATCTCGCGCGTGCTGGCGCTGACCGGCCCGTGCGTCATCGCCGTGGACCAGTTGGACACCCTGGTCAACCTCGACCGGGAATCGATCGACGCGAAGGTGACGAGCGCCGAGCTGAAGGGAGAGCTCGCGCTCATCGCCGACGGGCTGATGAAGGTCCGGGAGAAGACCAGGCGGACGCTGTCGATCGTGGCCTGCCTGCCCAACACGTGGAAGATGCTGCACGACATCGCGAGCGACACGGTCACCGACCGGTTCACCGAGATCCCGTTCCTCGGTTCGATCGTGGACCCGGCACTGGGCCGCGCGCTGGTGGAGAAGTGGCTCGGAGTGGTCTACGAGCGCGTCGGGTTCACCCCGCCCTACCCGACCTGGCCGGTGGCGCCGGAGGCGTTCGGCGCGGGATGGGCCGTCACCCTGACCCCTCGCGTGCTGCTCAAACGCATCCACTCGCACGTCGAGTCCTGCCTGTACGGCGACATCCGGGAGCTGGGGTCGTTCACCGAGGTGTCGATCGAACCGCCCCCGCCGGTCGAGGACGACGGGACGGAGCCGGACTACTTCCAGGAGCTCGACACCCGGTTCGAGCGGTTGCGGGAGAAGGCGGAGATCACGGCGGCCGGGTTGAAGCAGCACAACGAGGACGAGGTCATGCCGGCGTTGTTGCTGGCCGGGTTGAAGTCGTGGATCAACGAGGTCGGCAACGACGACATGGAGTGGCAGGCCGAGCAGCTCCACGGCGGTGGCGACCTGCACGCCCGGTTGCGCCGCACCCTGAACGAGGACCTCGACACCGACGAGCGGTGGGGGTTCCGGCTCATCGCCAGTGGTCACGGGCGTTCCGTGCTGAACCGGATGCGGAAGGTGCGGGACGCGGCGCGGTTGGGGGTGCAGAACCGGCACCTGGTGCTGCTCCGCAACGGCGACGGGGGGTGGGCCGGCAAGGTGACCAGGACCGAGGTCGCCGGGTTGGAGCAGGCCGGTGGCCGGTGGGTGGAGATCTCGGACGACGACCTGCGCACGTTCAGCGCGTTGAGGGAGATGCTGTCGTCGCAGACGCACCAGCTGCTGTCCTGGCTGGTGGCGCGGAAACCGGCCAGCCGGTCGACGTTCCTGCGGGAGGTGCTGCCCGGGTCGGACCGGTCCGGGTCCGACCGGTCCGCTGCAGGTCACCAGGAGACCCGGCCCCCGCCGGTCGGGGAACCGGAGCCGCAGCAGGTCGCGGCGCCGCGTGAGCCGCTGTCGCCGACGGAGCTGGTGCTCGGCATGGACGGCTCGATCCGGATCGAGCTGGAGTCGCTGCGCAAGCACGCCATCGTCTTCGCGGGTTCCGGCAGCGGCAAGACCGTGCTGCTGCGGCGGATCGTCGAGGAGTGCGCCCTGCGGGGGGTGTCGGCGATCGTGCTGGACCCGAACAACGACCTGGCGCGGCTCGGTGACGCGTGGCCCGTGCCGCCCGACGACTGGCTGCCGGGTGACGCGGACGCCGCCGCCGAGTACTTCGAGAACACCGAGGTGGTGGTGTGGACGCCCGGTCGCACCAGTGGCCGGCCGCTCAGCTTCCACCCGCTGCCGGACTTCGCCGAGGTGCGCGGGGACGTGGACGAGTTCGCCGCCTCGGTCGAGGCGGCGCTGGCCCGGCTGGTGCCGCACGCCAAGGCGGGCGGCGACTCGAAGTCGGCCGCCCGCAGCCGGGCGGTGCTGAAAGAGGCGTTGACGCACTACGCCCGCTCGGACGGCCGGGACCTGTCGGCGTTCATCGACGTGCTGGACGACCTGCCGGAAGGGGTGAGCAAGCTCAGCACGGCCCGTGCGACGGCGGCGGACCTGGCGGAGACGTTGCGCGCCGCGATGGTCAACGACCCGCTGCTCGGCGGCACGGGCGAGCCTACGGACCCGGCCGTGCTGCTCACCCCGACGCCGGGCAAGCGGGCGCGGATCTCGGTGATCAGCTTCATCGGGTTGCCGTCGGAGGAGCAGCGGCAGGGGTTCGTCAGCCAGCTCCAGCTGGAGGTGTTCGCCTGGATCAAGCGCAACCCGGCGGTGGACCGGCCCCTCGGCGGCCTGGTCGTGATGGACGAGGCGCAGACGATCGCGCCGTCGACCGGGCAGACGGCGAGCACGCGGACCACGATCCTGCTGGCCTCGCAGGCCCGCAAGTACGGGTTGGGGCTGCTGCTCGCCACCCAGGCGCCGAAGGGCGTGCACAACCAGGTCGTCGGCAACGCGACGACGCAGTTCTTCGGCAGGCTCAACAGCCCGACGCAGGTCGCGGCGGCGAACGAGATGGCCAGGGCCAAGGGCAGCTCGGTCGGCGACATCTCGCGGTTGGGCCGCGGGCGGTTCTACGTCACGGCGGAGGACTTCGGGTTCCGCCTGATGCGGACACCGCTGTGCCTGAGCCACCACCCGCCGAGCCCGCTGCGGCTGGAAGAGGTGCTCGACCGGGCACGCGGAGAACGGGACTGACCCCCGGCACGACGAGACGCGCTCCCCGCCCGCGAAGGGTGGGGAGCGCGTCTCGTCGCACGGTCAGCCGACGGTGGAGGCGAGCACCTCGTCGAGCCGCTGCCAGAGGGCGGTGAACAGCTCCTCCCGGCGGTAGGCGCGGGTCGAGCCGCTGCCGCCGAGCACCGAGAAGTCGTGCACTTCGAGCACGGCCGCGCCCACGCCGGTGTCGTAGACCGGGCGCGCCCAGCCGTTGGTGAGCGCGGCGACCCCGTCCTGCCTGCCGACCACGAAGTTCACCGTCTCGTCGCCGCCGATCCCGCCGCGCTGGATGTCGAGCGCGTACACGGTGTCACCGGCCCGTTCCACCCGCACGGCGATCCGCGTCTCGCCGACGTGCGCGGTGCCGACGAGCCCGCGCCGCTCCAGCCTCGGCAACGCGGCGGCGAACTGCGCGCCCAGGTAGCGCAACGTCGCGTCCTGCTCGGTGTAGCGGCTGAAGGTGGCCGGCACGACCGGCTCCGCGACGACCTCCTCGTCCTGCGGGGCGACCCCCTTGACCCTGGCGACGACCTCGCTGACCGGCGCGCGTTCCCGACCGACGGCCTCGGCCGCCTCGATCCGGGCGGTCAGCGCCTCGGTGAGCCGGTCCGCCGCCGTGCCGCGCACGTAGGCGACGTGCGGGTGCAGCAGGTCCGGCGGCACGGCCACGTCGCCGAGCAGCACCGGCAGCACGTGCTCGTCACCGGCCTTGACCGCGCGCAGCGCGGCCGTGGTGAAGTCGTCCACCTCCGACACGAACGGGACGAAGAACCGCACCCGCGCGTCCGGCAGGTCACCGCCATCCTTGTGCGCCCACCACTCGTGCGTCTGCTCGGGCCCGTGCAGCACGGTCAGCCCGCGCTGCTGGAACGCCTCCACCACCTCCTCGACGGCGGAGCGCTGCTCCTCGGCGAACGACACGGCGACGTCGTACTCGCTCACGACCGAACCTCCCTGTCCGACCGGCCCGGTGGCCGGTTGTCCTGATCTGCGGGCACAGCATCCGCACCGGGTGTCGACGAGAAGTGGACGAGGAGTGGATGCCCGCCGTCGCCCGTTGCCCGCGCCGTCGGGAAACGGGCAACACCTGGCCACCCGCGATACGTCGGTGAATCATTGTCGGTGAGGGCGGAAGAATTCAAATAAATGCCCTCACGAGATTACTCACCGATTCCCGTGGAGGATTCTTCATGTCTGAGATCACGCCCAAGTCCGTGACCAAGGTCGGTTTGTCGCTGGCCGCGCTGGGCGCCGTGGTCGCGGTGTTCGCGTCGGGTGGCGGCGCGTCCGCCTCGTCGTTCGAGGAGTGCCCGCCGCCGGTCACCACCACCGTCACCGTCGGACCCGACGGCAACCCGTGGTACGGCTGACCGCAGGAATGCGCCCGGCCGGCCGCGGAATTCCCGTGGCCGGCCGGGCGATTGCGCCGGACCGGGCGCGGTGGTGTACTCGGACGTCAGCCGTACCAGGAGGCTCAGGTGACCGGATCATTTGGTGAATTACTCCGCGAATGCCGCGTGGCCGCGGGTCTGTCGATAGGGCAGTTGGCCAAGCGCGTGCACTACAGCAAAGGCCACCTCAGCAAGGTCGAGAACGACCTGAAGGCGCCGCACGACACCATGGCGCGGCTGTGCGACAGCGTGCTCGACGCGGGCGGCAGCCTCATCGAGGCGGCCCGCGCGGCACGGGACCAGGCGGTCGAGCGGGCCGCCGGCGCCGGGCTCGCGCTCGACCGCCGCCAGGTGCTGGTCGCCGGCACGGGCACGGTGCTCGGCATGGCGCTCGCGGGCGGCCCGCGGCCCGCGGCGGACGAGCGGGTGGTGGCGGGGATGCGGACCTCGTTCGAGCACCTGCGCTCCCTGGGCATGCAGACGAGCCCCGTCGTGGTCCTCGAACCGCTGGTCGCCCTGCTGCGGACGGTGCACGCGCTCGCGCACGAGAACGCCGAGCCGGTCCGGTCCCGGCTGCTGCTGCTCGCCGCGCGCATCGCCGAGTACACGGGGTGGATGAACCAGGAAGCGGGCGACGAACAGGGCGCGCTGGCGTGGACCCGGCACGCCTCCGAGCTGGCGCGGGCCGGCGGCGACCGGGAGATCGTGAGCTACGCGCTCGTCCGGGAGGCCGGGCTCGCGCTCTACCGGCAGGACTCGGCCGAGACCATCGGGCTCGCCCAGCGGGCGCAGGTCGTCGACCGGGCGAGCGCCCGGACCCGGGGCCTGGCCGCGCGCCGGGAGGCGCAGGGTCACGCCCTGGCCGGCGACCTCGGCGCCTTCGACCGCGCGATGGACCGCGCCGCCCACCTCCTCGACCGGTCCACCGCGGACACCGGGGCGTACCCGGTGCTCGGCTCGACCGCGCCGGACCCGGCGGAGCTCGCCAAGGGCTGGTCGCTGTGCGACCTCGGCCGGACCGCGGACTCGGCGACCGTGCTGGAGCGGGAACTGCTCCGGCTGCCCGCCACGTCCCGCCGGTCACGGGCCAGGTTCGGCACCCGGCGCTCGCTCGCCCTCGCGCTCGCCGGTGAGGTGGACCAGAGCTGCGTGACGCTGGCCGGCACGCTGGACGACGTGGCGCACGTCGACTCGGCGACCGTGCGGGCGGACCTGCGGGAGCTGTCCCGGACGTTGGGCCGGTGGCACAACCACGGCGCGGTCCGGGAGGTGTACCCCGAGCTGCGGCGCGTGCTGCGGCAGCGGTTCTGACCGCGTCCGGCGGGTCGCGGTGGCAGGCGACCCGCCGGACGCGGCGCGGCTCAGCGGCACGCGCAGGTCAGGCCCGCGTGCTCGGCCCGCACCTCGTCCGCCTCCGGCTGGCCGAGCGCGACGAACTCCGCCTCCGCCGCGTCCCAGTGCTCGGCGGCCTTGGTGTGCTGCCCCAACGCGTGCAGCGCCCGGGCGACGCCGTGGTGGGCGCGGGCGCCGTGCCCGCGGTTCCCGGCTCCCGTCGCCAGGTCCAGCGCCGCGCGGTAGGCGTGCAGCGCGCCCGACCGGTCGCCGCCCGCCTGCGCGGTCGCGGCCCGGTCCAGGAAGAGCCGGGTGCGCAGGTCGGTGTTGGACACGTCGGCCGCCGCCGCCCTGGCCCGCTCGTGGTAGTGCACCGCTTCGGCCACCCGGCCCTGTGACCGGTGCACGTTGGCGGTGTAGTTCAGCGCGTAGGCCGCCAGGCAGTCGTCACCCAGCTCGACGGCCAGGTCGTGCGCCTCCAGGTGGGCGTCGAGGGCCTCGTCCGCCAGCCCCAGCCGCTGCTGCACCGTGCCCAGGTTGTTCAACGCGTGCGCCAGCCCTTGGCGGTGGTCGACCGCGCGCAGGAGCGGCACGGCGGCCCGGTGCCGGCGCAGCGCGAGGTCCAGTTCGCCGCGTTCCTCGCCCAGCACGCCGAGCATGCTCAAGGCGTGCGCCTGGCCGCGCCGGTCGCCGCACCGCTCGAACTTCTCCAACGCGGCCTCGAAGTGCCCGATCGCCTCGGTGTGCCGGCCGAGCTGCATCTGGGAGATCGCGAGCATGCTCAACGCGTCCGCCTCGCCGAGTTCGTCGCCGAGCCCTCGCCACACCGGCAGCGCGCGGGTGGCCAGCTCCGACGCCTCCTCCAACCGGCCGAGCCGGTCGTAGGCGGTGGCGAGCCGCAGCAGCACGTGGGCGCGGCCGTGCTCCTCCTCCGGCACGGCGCGCACGGTCGCCCAGGCCAGCTCCATCGTCTCGACCCAGTCCTCGAACCGGCTCGTGGTGTGGAAGTGGCGCCAGATCAGCACCGCCAGCCGCCACACGTGGCCGGGCAGCTCCCGTTCGGCGGCCCAGCGGATGGCGGCGACCAGGTTGTCCCGCTCGGCCGCGATCCAGGCCGTCGCCTGCCGCTGGTCGTCGAACGAGGGCACCACCCGGCTGGTGCGGTGCACGGCGGGCAGGTGGGCGCGGTCGAACGGGTAGGCCGCGCCCACCGCTGCGGCCAGGCCGACCAGGTAGAAGTCGAGCAGCCGCAGCAGGGCGTCCACGCGTTCGGTGGGCGTGGTCGGCGACGGCTCGGCGGCGGCGAACTCCTTGAGCGGGTCCAGCATCCGGTAGCGCTCCGGCGCGACCTCCTCCAGCAGGCACACCTCGTGCAGGTCGTCGAGCACCGCGCGGACACCGGGGACGTCACGGGCCGCCAGCGCCGCCGCGCCCGCCACGTCAAGGTCCGGCCCCGGCAGGTGGCCGAACAGCCGGAACAGCTCCCGCTGCGCCGCGTCGAGCTGGAGGTAGGACACCCGCACCGCGGCGCCGTCCGCGCCGTCGCCGTCCACCGGCCACGGCCCGCTCTCCTCCAACTGGCGCAGCAGGTGCTCCAGCGGCCACCGGTCGTGCCGGCGGAACAGCGCCGCGGCCACCCGGATCTGCATCGGCATGTACCCGCACCGCTTGACCACCCCGGCCACCTCCGCCGACCGGCCGCGCAGCCGCAGCGGCCCGGCCAGCGCGCGGAACAGCGCGAACGCGTCCTCGGGCGGCAGTTCGAGCAGCCGCAGGTGCGCGCCGGTGTCCGGCTCGCCCACCCGCCTGCTGGTCACGATCGCGAAGCAGCCCGGCTCCTCCGGCAGCAGCGACCGCACCTGCTCCGGCGAGTGCGCGTTGTCCAGCACCACCAACGTCCGCGTGCCGTACAGCTCCGTCTGGTACAGGGTGAACTTCCGGTTCACCGACGCCGGGATCTGCTCGGGCGGCACGCCCAGCTCGCCCAGCAGCTGGTCGAGCGCGTCCGACACCGTCATCGGGGACACGTTCGGCGTGTACCCGTTGAGCCGCACCAGCAGCTGCCCGTCCGGGAACCGGTGCCGCAGCCGGTGCGCCGCCTCCACGGCCAGGCCGGTCTTGCCCACGCCGGGCGCCCCGCCCACCCACACCGCGCGCCGCTCACCCGGCGTCGCCGCGGCCGCCTCGACCACCGCCAGCTCCGCGTCCCGACCGGTGAACCCGCCCTCCCTCGACGGCAGCGAGCTGGTCGGCTCGCCGCGTTCCGCGCGGGCGGCGAGCTTGCGCAGCTGCGGCCCCGGCTCCCAGCCCTGCTCGGCCAGCGCGGCCTCGGTGGCGTGGAAGACCCGGCCCGCCTCGGTCCGGTCCCCGTTGGCGATCAACGCCCGCATCAGCAGCGCGGCGTGCTTCTGCCGGGCCGGGTCGGTGCGCACCACCGGCCGCAGCCGGTCGCGCACCGACCGGTGGTCGCCCGCGTCCAGCTCCAGCTCGGACAGGTCGCCGACCGCGTCGTAGTAGCTGTCGTCGGGCGACATGACCTCCGTGCCGCCGATCCGGTCGTGGTCGATGTCCTCCAGGAACCGGCCACGCCACAGGTCGACGGCGGCGCGTAACAGCGCGATCGCCAGGCGCGGGTCGTCCGCCCGCGCCGCCTCCGCCTCCGCGCGCAGCCGGTCGAACCGGACGGTGTCGAGCTGGTCGTCGTCGACCCGCAGCAGGTAGCCGGTCGGCGTCGTCTCGATCACCACGTCCGTGCCCTGGAACGCCTTGCGCAGCTTGTTGATGTAGCCGCGCACCAGGTTGCGGCGCTCGGGGTTGCCGCCCCACACGATCTCGGTCAGCTTCTCGGTGGACACCGGCCTGTTCGCGTGCAGCAGGAGCACCACGAGCACGAACCGCTGCTGCTGGTCGCCCAACGGCAGCCGAGCACTCCCGTGCCACGCCTCCAACGGACCAAGCATCCGAAATTCCACGCCGCCTCCTGGTTCGCGAGCTCGATGTCTACGACGCATGTCGTCCGAACGGCCGGATGTGTGTCGGCATCCGCCTCGGGTCCACCGCCGGTAGACAAGCACCCGGCACGCTCCGGCCCGTCCGCAGAAGTTGTGGGATGGAGGAGAAGCATGGGAATCGATGTGCTGCCCTGCTACGTGGTGTGCGACGTGTCGCTCTCGATGACCGACCACCTCGGCGAGGTGAACGCGGGGTTGCGGGAGTTGCGGGGCGCGGTGCACGCCGACCCGTCGGCGGCCGCGCTGACCAGGGTCTGCGTGGTCGGGTTCGCCGCCGCGGCCACCGTGCTGCAACCGCTGCGACCGGCGGCGGAGCTGACGGAGCTGAGCGCGTCCAGACCCCGGGCGGGGACCAACTTCGGTCCCGCGTTCGCGTTGTTGCGCGAGACCATCTCGCACGACGTCCGCGCCCTGAAGGCACGTCGCCTGCGGGTGTGCCGCCCGGTCGTGTTCTTCACCTCCGACGGCCGGCCGACCGACCCGGCGACCTGGCCGGACGCGTTCGCCGCGCTGGCCGACCCCGCCTGGCCGGCCCGCCCGACCGTGGTCGCCTACGGCCTCGGCGCGGTCGACCGCGGCACGCTCGACCGCATCGGCACGTTCCGCGTCTTCCTCGGGCAGGACGGCATCCGCCTGGGCACCGCGCTGGCGGTGTCGGTGACCGGGACGGCCCGGCGCGCGGACCGCGTCTAGGCCATCCACGATGTGTCCACCTCCGGTCCACTGGCCGGCCGCACCCTGCACGGCGGAACACCGTGGAGATCGACGGGGGTGAGGCGATGAACGCGTACGCGGACCTGGTCCGGGAGCTGAAGTCGCTCCGCAAGGGTCGTGGCGTGCTGGCGGGCCGGATCGGGGACCGGGTGGGGCCGACGCTGCGCGCGACCTGCGGGGTGAGCGAGGGCGACGCGCCGGGCGCGATCCGCCGGAAGGTGTCCGCCCGGCTCTCCGAGCTGGCCGGGCGGCTGCCGGCGGACCTGCGGCTGGCCACGCTCGCGGCGTTCGCCATCGACGCCGAGGCCCGGCTGCCGCTCTACCAGGACCGGGTGCACTGGGCGGCGGTGCGGATGGAGCGCGACCCGCGCACCGTCCGCCGCCGGGTCGACGAGGCCATCAACCACCTCGCCGAGCTGGCCGCCGACGTGCCCCGGTCCCGGCCGGGCGGTCCGCCGGGCGGCTGGCGCACCACCGAGCTGCACACCGTGCTGACCCTGGACCGGCCGCTGCCCGAGGTGATCGAGCGGCACCGGGTGGTGGCCGACCGGGACGGTCTGCGCGAGCTGGCCCTGACGCCGCCGCGGCCGCTGGACCGGCCCGGTCTCGACGTGCGGGTGCTGTACGGCGGCACGCTGGTCGCCCGTCCCGGCCCGACCCCGACCCTGGCCCTGCCGTCGTCGGTGGACGGCGGCGACTCGCACGACTTCGCGATCCGCTTCCGCCCGCCGGCGGTGCACGTGCTGCGGTCCTACTTCGTGCACGTGCCGTGGCACCCGGTGGACCTGCTCGACCTGAGGGTCCGCTTCGGCGGCACGTCCACGCCGCCGCGCGTGTGGGTGCTGGACGGCGCGCACCGGCACGACGGGGCCGACCGGGCCGACCGCGGGCACCGGCACCCGGTGGACCGGGCGGGCGAGATCCACGTCAGGTTCCGCCACCTGATGCCGGGGCTGGCCTACGGGGTGCGCTGGGAGGCGGCGGGGGAGTAGGAGGGCCCCGACGCGGAGGCCGGGCGCGGGCCCGAGGTCGCCGCAGTCAGTCGAGGACCGCGGAGGCCTCCACCTCCACGAGCACGTCCGGCTCGAACAGGTGGTCGACGCCGATGAGCGACGCGGGCGGGAAGGGCCGCGGGATGCCCAGCTCCTCGGCGACCAGGGCGACGCCGGCCATGAAGTCGTCGATCTTCTCCGGGCTCCAGCGCGTGACGTAGAACCGGAGGCGCACGACGTCGGAGAAGTCCGCGCCGGCGCCGGCCAGGCCGAGCGCCGTGTTCCGCAGGGCCTGGGCGACCTGGCCCGCGAGGTCGCCGGTCGCAACCGGGTTCCCCTCGGCGTCACGGGCGATCTGGCCGGCGACGTGCACGTGACGCGTGCCCGTGCCGATCGAGACGTGGTGGTAGGGGACGGGCTGGAACATGCCCTCGGGGGTGAGCAACCGCACGGTCACGGGACGTCCTTCACGCTGGTAGTCGGTGGTATCCAAGGTCTACCTGGTACACGGAGGGAACTTCAACGAGACTAGGTGTCATGGTGGAAACCGCCCAGCAGACCTCCGACGGACCCCAGATCGCCGCGCCGCACCGCGAGCTGCTCGACCAGGTGCTCGACAAGTGGTCCTTGCAGGTGCTCGACCAGCTCTGCGGGCGTCCCTCGCGCTTCAACGAGCTGCGCCGGGCGATCCCGGTCGTGACGCAGAAGTCGCTCACGACGACGTTGCGGCGGCTGGAGCGCAACGGGATGGTCGAGCGCGTCGTGGTGAGCTCGCGGCCGGTCGCCGTGGAGTACCGCATCACGCCGCTCGGGAAGACGCTCCAGGACCTGATCGACGCCCTCCTGCGGTGGACCACCGTCACCATGGCCGACGTCGAACGGGCCCGCGCGCGGTTCGACGCCGAGGCGTAGGCCGGCGGCCTCCCCTTTGTCCGTCCGGCGTGGACGGTGCCGGGCCGCGTTGGGCGAAAAGGCAGACGGCCGTAGGCCACTTGCCCACGTTCGACGATGGCGGAGGGAGGAGTGATTGACAAGGTCACAGGCTCGTCGCACAGTTTGGGAGCGCTCCCAGTTCATCACCGTCGATGAGGAATCCTCTTATGAGACCGCGTTCTGCCGTGCTTCCGGCACTCGTCGCGCTCGTGGCCGCCCAGGTCGTGCTGACCGCGGGCGCCTCGGCGCAGGCCGACCCGACCGCCGCCACCGTCACGGTCAACACCAGGGCCGGGTTGGAGGTGGTGCACGAGGCGGCCACGGGCGTCAACCACGCCATCTGGGACACCCACCTGGGCAGTGACGCCGTCGCCGACCTGCTCCGGGACGCCGGCGTGAAGGCGATGCGCTACCCCGGCGGCTCGTACTCGGACATCTACCACTGGGCGGACCACACGGCACCCGGCGGGTACGTGGCGCCGAACACCGACTTCGACACGTTCATGGGCGGCGTGCGGCGGGCCGGCGGGCAGGCGATCGTCACGGCCAACTACGGCACCGGCACGGCGGCGGAGGCGGCGGCCTGGGTCCGCTACGCCAACGTCGAGAAGAACTACGGCGTGAAGTACTGGGAGATCGGCAACGAGAACTACGGCAACGGCCACTACGGCTCGGGCTGGGAGGCGGACGAGCACCCGGACAAGAGCCCGACTTACTACGCCACCCTCGTGCGCGACTACGCCACGGCGATGAAGGCGGTCGACCCGACCATCAAGATCGGCGCGGTGCTGACCACGCCGGGCGAGTGGCCGGACGCCATCGCCGCCGCGGGCGACAGCGGGTCGTGGAACGAAATCGTGCTGTCGATCGCCGGCCCCGTGGTCGACTTCGGCATCATCCACTGGTACCCCAGCGGTGACACCGCGGCGCAGGTGCTGGCCAAGACCGACCGGGTGGCCGACCAGGTCGCGATGGTGCGCGAGCAGTCGCGCCGCCTGGCGGGCAAGGACCTCGGCATCGCGCTGACCGAGGTGAACACCTCCTACGGCCGCAACACCCAGCCGGGCGCGCTGTTCGCCGCCGACGCCTACGCGACGATGATCGGCCAGGGCGTGTTCAACGTGGACTGGTGGAACGTCCACAACGGCATCGGGCAGGTCCGCGAGATCGCCGGCCACCCGGACTACGACGACTACGGCCTGCTCTCCAGCGGCACCTGCACCGCCGACGGCTCGGCCTGCCAGCCCGCGCTGAACACGCCGTTCGCGCCGTACCACGCCATCTCGATGGTGAGCCGCTTCGCCCGCCCCGGCGACCAGCTCGTCACGACCGCGTCCACCGACCCGCTGGTGCGCAGCCACGCGGCCCGGCGGCCGGACGGCGGCCTCGCGGTGATGCTGATCAACCAGGACCCGGACGCGGCGAAGACCGTCGACCTGAGGTTCGCGGGCTACTCGCCCGCCGCCGCCGCGACCGTGCTCACCTTCGCCAACGGCGACACCGGCATCTCGTCCGCGACCGGCTCGTCGTCCTCGGCGACCCTGCCGCCGTACTCGATCACCACCCTCGTGCTCCGGCCGAACGGCTCCGCGACCGGCCCGGCCGCGCCCGCCCGACCGGCGGTGGACTCGGTCACCGACCGCACCGCCGTGCTGTCCTGGCCCGCGCCGCCCGCCGCCGTGAAGTACGAGGTGCACCGCGTCAACGGCGCGAACACCGAGCAGTGGGGCGAGACCACCGGCACGACGTTCACCGCGGCCAACCTCAAGCCCGCCACGGAGTACACGGTCAACCTGGTCGCGCGCGACAACGCGGGCAAGGTCTCGTGGTCCTCGCCGCCGCTGACCTTCACCACCGGCACGCCGGCCACGTCGACGTGCGCGGTGACCTACCGGGAGAGCACCAACTGGGGCAACGGTTTCGTGGCCGACCTGGAGGTGACCAACACCGGCACGACGCCGATCGCCGGGTGGACGCTGACCTACACCTGGCCGACCACCTGGCAGCAGGTCTCCAGCGGCTGGAACGCCACCTGGACGCAGACCGGCTACCAGGTGTCCGTGGCCAACACCGCGACGCTGGCGCCTGGCGCCTCGACCACGGCCGGATTCGTGGGCAGCTACCAAGGCCCGAACGTGCGGCCCGTGGCGTACTCGTTGAACGGGAAGCTCTGCACCACCCGCTGACCGGCGTGGGTTGTTCCGCTGCCCCCTGTCGACCGCGGTCGACAGGGGGCAGCGGCGTTTCGCCGAACGTTGTTCGTTCACATTCATGACCGGCGCCGGTCGCTTTTGTTCACGAGTGTGACCAGTGCGTATCCCCTGGCGGAGAAGCGAATTCCAAGCGTTGACCGGATGTGTCGCAGCTCCTAACATCCGAAGGGAAATAGCTTTCCCTGCCCGACGGTCACATTTGTGAATCGGCGCGGAGTCCGCCGGTTCCGGTCGTGCGCGAAAAGCCCCGTCGGAAGTCGCGTGGAAGTGGAGTCGGCATGAGCACATCGGAGCAGCCCGCAGTGGCGCGGGCTGTACGACCGCGGGTCGTCCGCAGTGGGTTGGTCGCGGTGGCGGCCGTCGCCGCGTTGGCGGCGACGCTGGCGGCCTGGCCGCTCGCCTCGCCGGCGCAGGCGGCGGTCGGCGCGGGCACCTACACCGTGAAGAACGCCGCCAGCGGGCACTGCCTGGACGCCGCGGGGTCGACCAGCGGCACGCAGCTGCGGCAGCAGGCGTGCGGCGACGTCACGGCGCAGCGGTGGTCGTTGACCGCGGTCAGCGGCGGGTTCCGGATCACGTCGGCCGCGACCGGCCTGTGCGTCGGCGTGCAGGACGCGTCGACCAGCGCGGGCAAGGCGATCCAGCAGCAGACGTGCACGGGCGGCTCCAGCCAGGTCTGGTCGGTGACCGCGAGCGGCAGCAACTACCGCGTGGTCAACGCCAACGGCGGCAAGTGCGTGAACGTCAAGGACAGCTCCACCGCGGTCGGCGCCCTGGTGCAGCAGAACTCCTGCGACAGCGTCGTCTCCAAGCAGTGGACGTTCACCCCCGTCACCGGTGACACGACGACGACCACCACCAGCACCACCACGACGACGACTACGACGACCACGACCACCACGACGTCGCAGCCGCCGTCCTCCGCGCTGTACGTGGCGCCGAACGGCACCGACAGCGCCGCGGGCACGCAGGCCAGCCCGACCACGCTCACCTCGGCGATCAGCCGCATCACCGCCGGCGGCACGATCCTGATGCGCGGCGGCACCTACCGCTTCACGCAGACCGTCACCATCCCGCAGGGCAAGAACGGCGCCTCCGGCGACCGCACCGAGCTGTTCGCCTACCCCGGCGAGACCCCGGTGCTGGACTTCTCGGCCCAGGCCGAGGACCCGGCCAACCGCGGCCTGGCGGTGAACGGCGACTACTGGCACGTGCGGGGCATCATCGTCGAGCGCGCCGGTGACAACGGCATCTTCATCGGCGGCAGCAACAACATCTTCGAGCGCACGGTGACCCGCTTCAACCGCGACACCGGGTTGCAGCTGTCGCGGATGCTGTCCACCACGCCCAAGGACCAGTGGCCGGCCAACAACCTGATCCTCAGCGCGGAGTCGCACGACAACGCCGACTCCGACGGCGAGGACGCCGACGGGTTCGCCGCGAAGCTGACCTCCGGGCCGGGCAACGTGTTCCGCTACGCCGTGGCGCACAACAACATCGACGACGGCTGGGACCTCTACACCAAGTCCGACACCGGCCCGATCGGCGCGGTCACCATCGAGGACTCGCTCGCCTACGAGAACGGCACGCTGAGCAACGGCGGCCAGGCCGGCAACGGCGACCGCAACGGCTACAAGCTCGGCGGCGAGGACATCGGCGTGAACCACGTCATCCGCCGCAACATCGCCTACGACAACGGCAAGCACGGCTTCACCTACAACCGCAACCTCGGCACGATGACCGTGTCCGACAACGTCAGCATCGACAACGCCGAGCGCAACTTCAGCTTCGACGGCGGCTCGTCGGTGTTCCGCAACAACACCTCGTGCCGCAGCGGCAGCGGCACCAACGACAAGACCGTCGGCAACGTCGACGGCTCCAACCAGTTCTGGACCGGCTCGAACGGCTCCCGCTGCGCTTCCTACAGCGGCGCCCTGCGCTGGTCCTACGCCTCGGACGGCCGCCTGGTCGTCACCTTCGGGTAGGCCCCTCGTCCCGGTGCGGCGGGCTGTGCGCCCGCCGCACCGGTGGCGTCGTCAGTTGCCGCGCCCCCGGTCGTCCAGGACGAGCGGGGCGCGGCCTTCGACGGTGTAGCGGACGTGCGTGACGCCGGGGGTGTGCAGGACCCGGGTGGGCGTCAGCTCGATGCCTTCCTTCTGCCCCAGGCCGAGGTCGGCGTCGAGCAGGCGCAGGCCCTCGCCGAGCACCACCGGCACGATGTGCAGCTCCAGCTCGTCCAGCAGGCCGGCGGCCAGCACCTGGCGGACCAGCGAGCCACCACCGGCGACCGCGACGTCCTTGCCGCCGGCCGCGGCCTTCGCCCGGGCCACCGCGCTCTCGACGCCGTCGGTGACGTAGGTGAAGCTGGTGCCGCCCTCGCGTTGCAGGGTCTGGCGCGGCCGGTGGGTCACCACGAACACCGGCGCGCGGAACGGCGGCTCCTCGCCCCACGGCGCCTCGCCGCCGTCGGCCATGCGCCGGCCCATCACGTAGGCGCCGGCGGCCTCGAAGTGCTCCTGGATGACGTCGGAGTTGACGTCCCGCTCACCGCCCGCGATGCCCTGCCGCTCCCGCCACGCCATCGCGCTGATCGCCCAGCGGGTGACGCGGAAGAACGCCGCCGCCTCCGCCGAGTGCAGCCAGTCGCCGCCGCCCTCGTGGCGCGGTCCGGCGTAGAAGCCGTCGAGGGACACCGACAGCTGCGCGGTCACCTTGGTCATGGCTGCGTTCCTTCCTCCCGGCGACGCCCGGCGGGGTCGCTCGGGAGGGGATCGGAGCCGACGACGCGTCTTCTACACCCGGCCGGGAGAAATGTCGGCCGCTGCGCAGCGGGCCGCCCGCAGCAGCAGGAACCGCTGCTCGGGGACGTTGCCGGCCAGCCGCGCGGCCTGCCGGAACGCCTCGCCCGCGGCGGTGGGGTCACCGGCGCGTTCGAGCAGGTGCGCCCGCACGGCGAGCAGCCGGTGGTGGCCGGCCAGGACCCCCCGCTCCAGCTCCGCGACGACGTCCAGGGCGGCCCGGGGGCCGCGCACCTCGCCCAGCGCGACGGCCCGGTTCAGCGCGGTGACCGAGCTGGGTGCGAGGCGTTGCAGCACGTCGTAGAGGGCGAGGACCTGCGGCCAGTCGGTGTCCTCCGCCGTGGCCGCCTCGCTGTGCACGGCGGCGATGGCCGCCTGCACCTGGTACGGGCCGGCGGGGTGGGCGGCCAGGCTGCGGGTCACCAGGTCCGTGCCCTCGGCGATGGCCGCGCGGTCCCACCGCGACCGGTCCTGCTCGGCCAGCGGGACCAGCACGCCGTCCGGGTCGGCGCGGGCCGCGCCGCGGGCCTCGGTCAGCAGCATCAACGCCAGCAGCCCGGCCGTCTCGCCGGAGTCGGGCAGCCGCTCGTGCAGCTCCCGGGTCAGCCGCATCGCCTGCTCGGTCAGGTCGGGCCGGCGCAGCCGGGGACCGGCGCTGGCGCTGTAGCCCTCGTTGAACAGCAGGTAGAGCACGTGCCGCACGACCGCCAAGGCCCGTTCGCGGTCGGCGGGCGGCTCGAACCGCGCGCCCGCCTCCAGCAGCCGCTGCTTGGCGCGGGAGATCCGCTGGCCCATCGTCTTGTCCGGCACCAGGAACGCGGCGGCGATCTCGGCGGTGCTCAGCCCGGCCACGGCCCGCAGGGTCAGCGCCATCTGGGACGGCGCGGTCAGCGCGGGGTGGCAGCACAGGAACAGCAGCTCCAGCAGGTCGTCGCGGGCCGGCTCGGCGTCCGGCGGCGGCGCGAGCAGCGCGTCGCGCGGCACGGCGTCGAACAGCGCCTGCTCCCGGCGTTCCCGCGCGGCGTCGGAGCGCACCAGGTCCACGTAGCGGCGGGCGGCGACCGTGGTGAGCCAGCCGAAGGGGTGTTCGGGGACGCCGTCGCGCGACCACGCGTCGGCGGCGTCGATCAACGCCTCCTGCACGGCGTCCTCGCACCGCGCGAAGTCGCCGTGCCGGCGCACGAGGACGCCGAGCACCGGGGGCGTCAACGCGCGCAGGACGTGCTCGACGGTCAAAGGTCGTCGCCGCCCTGCCGCATCAGGGGCCACACCTCGAGCCCGCCGCCCAGGCCGCGGCTGTAGCGCAGGGCCGGGTAGGACCGCGCGATCTCCAGGGCCCGCTGCTCGCTGTCGACGTCGACCACGAAGTAGGAGCCGACGTACTCCTTGGCCTCCAGGTACGGGCCGTCGGTGACGACGGGCGCGTCGTCGACCACGCGCACCGACCGCGGGCGCTCCACCAGGCCCTGGGAGTCGACCAGCTCGCCGGACGCCCGCAGGTCCGCGTTGAACGCGTCCACCTCGGCGACCAGCTCGCCGAACTCCTCCGCGTCCACGCTGTTCCACACCTGCTCGTTGCCGTAGATCAGCATCAGGTACTTCACCGCGTTGCCTCCCACCACCGTCGACTTCGGACGGTGGGGATTGTGCCGGCACCGCCCCGCTTTCGAAACTTTTGCGAAAACGTGTCGCCCTCCGGCGTGATCTGGTGGGGATCACCGGAGGTCCTTTGTGAATCGTTGCAGCTCAGGGCTTCGTTGTGTTTCGGGGGATTTCCGATAATGTCGGAGCCGTGAGCGCGTTGAAGATCCTCGAACGCACGTGCCTCGTGCGCCGGGCGCGGAGCGACCGGCCGCGCCCTCCCGCGCCGCTGGTGGAGCTGGTGTTCCCCGCCCTGAACAGCGCGTGGGCCATGGAGGTGATGCGGGGCGTCGTCGACTCCGGGTTGGACGTCGTGCTGTCCTCGGCGGCCGGTCGTGGCACGTCGTGGGCGACGGACCTGGTCGCGGCCCGCCGAGCCGGCGTGCTGATGGTGACCTGCCCGATCAGCGCGGCCGAGGAACGGGTGCTGGCGCACGCCGGGGTGCCGCTGGTGCACATCGACCCGGTCGACGCGGCCGCGCCGGACCTGCTGAGCGTCGCCGCCACCAACCGGGCGGGCGGCGTCACGGCGGTGAAGCACCTGCTGTCGCTCGGGCACCGGCGGATCGGTGTCGTCGGCGGTCCGCGTGACGTGCTGTGCAGCCGCGCCCGCGTGGACGGCTACCGCTTCGTCCTCGGCCGTGCCGGCATCGCGCCCGACACCGCCTTGGTGCGGCACGCCGACTTCACCCGCGAGGGCGGCCGGCGGGAGGCCGCCGAACTGCTCCGCCTGCCCGACCGCCCGACCGCGATCTTCGCGGCCAACGACGAGCAGGCCCTCGGCGTGGTCGAGGCCGCCCGCGCCGCGGGCCTGTCGGTGCCCGCCGACCTGAGCGTGGTCGGCTTCGACGACCTGCCCGCCGCCCGCCGCTGCGCCCCGGCCCTGACCACCGTCCGCCAACCGCTGGCCGCGATGGGCGGGCAGGCGGGCCGGATGCTGGCCGACCTGATCGCCGGCCGCGCGCCGGCGACCGACCGGGTCGAGCTGGCCACCGACCTGATCGTCCGCGACTCGACCGCCCCGCCAACCCCCTGGTGACGGGGCGTCGTCACGTCAGCCCGTGGTCGTCACCGCGGTCGGCGCGGCCGTCGTGACCGCGGTCGTCGTCGGCGCGGTCGTCAGCGCGGGTGACTGGGTGACGGTCGACGGCGGCGGGGTGGTGGAGGTGGTCGTGGTGGGCACGGTCGGCATCACGACGGTGAAGGGGACGCCCGACTCCTCGCGGCAGCCCCGCTCGTCGTGCACCACCCTCGGGCGGGGGTAGCGGTTGTCGTCGCGGTCCTCGCCCTGGCAGCCGTACCACGGCGCGTTGAGCGGGCGGCCCTGCTCGTCGTAGAGGTGGACGTCGGTGAGCGGCTTGCCGTCCTTGTCGAAGACGTAGATGTTGTCGTGGCTCTGCGGCGTCGGGTGGTACGAGACCGGCGCGCTGTTGACCGGGTAGCTGTCGAACCGGGTGGCCAGCGTGCCGACGACCAGCAGCAGGACGCCCAGGGCGAACCCGGTCGCGGGCAGGCTGATCCACAGCCACCGGCGGTCGGTCCGCGCCTTCGGGCCGGCCACCAGCGACAGCGCCGCCACCGCCAGGGCGACCACGAACGTGCCGTCCGGCCGGTACACCAGCACGCCGCCCGCGCCGATGAGCACCGCGCGGACGATCCACCACACCGGCTGGAAGACCCGCAGCGACACGAGAGCCTTGCGCAGCTCGGACTTCCCGGGCTTCTCGGCCCGCGCCAGCGCGTCCTTGGCGGCGGCCACCTCCGGCAGCTTCGCGATCTCCGCCACCAGGCCCTCCTGCCGGAACACCAGCAGGGTGGCCGCCGCCGCGCAGAGGGCGACGAGGACGGTCAGCTCCGCGACCTCGCCGCGCGAGACGGCGAAGGCGAACGCGGTGACCGCGGCGGCCAGGAGGACCCACAACGCGAACCGGGCCATGATCACCGGCCGGTTCCCGGCGCCCGGCGCGGGGGGCGAGGTGGGGGAGGGGTACCCCGCCGCGACCCGCAGCTCCTCGGCGTACGCGCGCGGGGTGCCGAGCCGGTCGACCAGGGCGGCCGACGAGAACTCCTCGCCCATCTCCTCGGCGACCTCGACCACGTGCGCGCCCGCGTCGTCCATGATCTCGGCGACCTCGGCGGCGGGCAGGTCGGACAGCGCGTCGCGCATGGCGTCCAGGTAGTGCTTGACCTCGGTGTTCGTCTGCGTGCTCATGCACCCTCCCCCAACAGGTCGTCCAACGTCCGGGCGAACGACTTCCAGGTCTTGCCGGATTCGAGCAGCCGTTCCCGGCCCGGCTCGTTGAGGCTGTAGTACTTGCGGTGCGGGCCCTCTTCGCTGGGCACGACGTACGACGTGAGCAGTCCGGCGTTGTAGAGCCGGCGCAGGGTGCCGTAGACCGACGCGTCGCCGACGCCGTCCAGACCGCCTTGGCGGAGCCGGCGGAGCACGTCGTAGCCGTACCCGTCCTCCTTGCGCAGCACGGCAAGGACGGCGAGGTCCAGCACCCCCTTGAGCAGCTGGCTGGTGTCCATGCGCTTCTCCCCGGTGGTGTGCCATGAATGGTACTACGGTATGCGCAGTACCGTGCACGAGGGGGTAGTGCGGAGCTGCGGGAGACCGTCCGTGCCCCGCACGGGCGGGGACGCCGACTTCACCTGCGAGCGCGTCGAGGACCGGGGCGGGCGGATCGCGGCGTGCGGCTGCGAACCCGTGCCCGTGGGCGAGCTCGCCGGGCCCTTCACCGCGGAGGACCCCGACGAGCGGTGCGAGTGCGGGTGGGCCCGCTCAGGACCTGAGCACGGCCGTGCCGCCCGCCGGGACGGTCAGCTCCGACTCGCAACGCCGTCCGGTGAGCAGTTCGGTGCCGGACGCGGCCAGCCGCACCTCGGCGTCGGTGTGGTTGAGCACGAACAGGTAGTCGGCGTCGGCGCCGCGGCGGCGCACCACCTCCACGTCGCGCGGCAGGTCGTCGCGCGCCTCGACGCCGGCGGCGGGGAAGACCTCGCGCAGCACCGCGTCCAGCGCCGCGCCGCGCAGCCGGGTCGAGACGTACCAGGCGACGCCGTCGCCGAGGCGGTGCCGCGTCACCGCCGGGCCTCCCGCCGCCGGCCCGTCCACATAGGAGTGCACGGTCTCCGCGCCGGTCGGCCGGACGTGCTCGGCCCACACGTCGCCGCGCAGCCCGCCGTCCAGCGAGACCTCCTCGCCGGCGCGCAGCGGCAGGAACTCCTCGACCTCCAGGCCGAGCACGTCGCGCAACGCGCCCGGGTGGGCGCCGGGGTGCACGGTGTCGTTGGCGTCGACGATGCCGGAGAAGTAGGAGACGACGAGCGTGCCGCCACCGGCCACGTAGTCGTGCAGCACCTCGGCCGCCGCCGTCGACGTGAGGTAGAGCGACGGCACCACCACGAGCCGGTAGCCGGTCAGGTCGGCCTCCGGCGCGACGAAGTCGACCGTCAGCCGGGCGTCCCACAGCTGCTCGTAGAACGCGCCGACCCGTTCCCGGTAGGACAGGTCAACCGACGGCCGCCAGTCCAGCTCCAGCGCCCACCACGACTCCCAGTCCCACAGCACGGCCACGTCGGCGCGCACCAGGCTGCCGCGCACCTCGTGCAACGCGCCCAGGTCGTGGCCCAGCCGCACGACCTCCTGCCACAGCCTGCTGCGCGTGCCGGCGTGGGGCAGCATCGCGGAGTGGAACTTCTCCGCGCCGAAGCGGGAAGCCCGCCACTGGAAGAACATCACCGCGTCCGCGCCGCGCGCCACGTGCGCCAGGCTGTTGCGGCGCATCTCGCCGGGCCGCTTGGCGATGTTGCGCGGCTGCCAGTTCACCGCGCCGGTGGAGTGCTCCATGAGCATCCACGGCTGCCCGCCCGCCACCGCGCGGGTCAGGTCCGCCGACATGGCCAGGTCGATGTGGTTGCGCCTCGCCTCGGCGGTCAGGTAGTGGTCGTTGGCCACCACGTCGACCTCGCGCGCCCACCGCCAGTAGTCGATCGACTTGCAGTTGGTGGTCATGAAGTTCGTGGTCACGGGCACGGTCGAGTGCTCGCGCAGGATGTCGCGCTCGGCGGTGTAGCAGGCCAGCAGCTCGTCGGAGCAGAACCGGGCGAAGTCCAGCTCGTGCGCCGGGTTGCCGGTGGTGCCGGACACCCGCGGCGGCTCGACCTCGGCCCACTCGCCGTAGCGCTGGCCCCAGAAGCTGGTGCCCCAGGCGTCGTTGAGCGCGTCGAGGTCGCCGTGCCGGGCGCGCAGCCAGCGCCGGAACGCGGTGGCCGACTCCGGGCAGTAGCACGCGCCGACCGGCGCGCCGTACTCGTTGTGCACGTGCCACAGCGCCACGGCCGGGTGGTCGCCGTAGCGCGCGCCGAGCTGCCGGGTGATGGCCGCGGCGGCCTGGCGGTAGGCGGGCGCGCTCGGGCAGAACGTCGCCCGCGACCCGCGCTCCAGCTCGACCCCGTCCCGGGTGACCGGCCGGATCGCCGGGTGCGCGCGGTAGAGCCAGGCGGGCGGCACGACGGTCGGCGTGGCCAGGTTGACCGCGATGCCCGCGCCGTGCAGCAGGTCGAGCAGCCGGTCCAGCCAGCCGAAGTCGAACTCGCCGGGTCGCGGCTCCAGCGCCGCCCACGCGTGGATCGCGACGCTGACCAGGTTGACGCCGGCCTGCCGCATCAGCGCGACGTCCTCGGCCCACACCTCCTCCGGCCACTGCTCGGGGTTGTAGTCCCCGCCGTAGACGAGCCCGTCCACGCCCACCGGCAGCCGCGGCGCGGGCTGGTCCGGCACGGGTCGGCCGTCGGCCTGACGAGGCACCACGAACGTCATGAACACTCCAGCGGCTGTGAACGTGCACGGTCTGATTGCAGATTACGGTGCAGATAAGACAGGGTGTCAAGTAGTTGACACGGCTGACCTCCGGACAACTACTGTGCACGTTCACAGCGCGGTTCTCGCTGGCAGCGGCGTCAGCGACGCGGAACCCCCGGAGACCTCATGCGACTCGACATCGCGAAGAAGGCCCTGGCACTCGGACTCGGCCTCACCCTGCTCGCGGGCTGCGGCGGCGGCGCCGAGGAGGCTGCCGACGGCCCGGTCGAACTCTCCTTCTGGGCGTGGGCGCCCGACATCGACAAGGTGGTCGACAAGTGGAACGCCGCCCACCCCGAGACCAAGGTCGTGTTCAGCAAGCAGGCCCAGGGCGACGACCTGGTGACCAAGCTCCTGACCAGCGCGAAGGGCGGCAACCCGCCGGACCTCGCGCAGGTGGAGTTCCAGGCGCTGCCGACCCTGGTCAGCAACGACGTGCTGGCCGACATCTCCGAAGGCGCGGCGTCGGCCCGGGACGAGTTCGCGCCGGGCATCTGGGACCAGGTCACGCTGGGCGGCAGCGGCGTCTACGCCGTGCCGCAGGACTCCGGCCCGATGATGTTCTACTACCGCGCCGACCTGTTCGAGCAGTACGGCCTGAAGGTGCCGACCACCTGGGACGAGTACGCGCGGACCGCCCGTGACCTGCGGGCCGCGGCACCGGACAAGTTCCTCGGCACGTTCTCGGCCAACGACCCGGGCTGGTTCGCGGGCCTCGCGCAGCAGGCGGGCGCCTCGTGGTGGGCGGTCGACGGCGACGCGTGGAAGGTGTCCGTGGACGACGCCGCGACCAGGAAGGTCGCCCAGTACTGGCAGGGCCTCGTCGCCGAGGGCGCGATCGACAAGTCCCCGATGTACACCCCGGAGTGGAACAAGGCGCTCAACGACGGCACGCAGGTCGGCTGGCTGAGCGCGGTGTGGGCGCCGGGCGTGCTCAAGGGCAACGCGGAGAGCACCCAGGGCAAGTGGGCGATGGCCCCGATGCCGCAGTGGGACGCCGCCGAACCGCGCACGGGCAACTGGGGCGGCTCCACCACGGCGGTGACGGCGGGCTCGAAGAAGCAGAAGGCGGCGACGGAGTTCGCGCTCTGGCTCAACACCGACCCGGCCGCCGTCGAGGCGCTGGTGACGGTGTGCGGCATCTACCCGGCGGCGACGTCGGCGCAGGAGGCGCTGGCCAAGCCGCCCGCGTTCTTCCCGAACCAGCCGGACTTCTACGCACGGGCCGCGAAGATCGCCGCCACGTCGTCCGGCTTCACGTGGGGGCCGAACGTCAACGTCACCTACACCGCGTACAAGAACGCGATGGGCGAGGCCGTCAGCGGCGGCGCGGACCTGGTGCCCGCGCTGGCGAAGATGCAGACCGCGACCGTGGACGACATGAAGGCCAACGGCTTCACGGTCGGCGGCTGAGCCCGTGGCGTCCACGCGTGCGCCCGGGCGGGGTGGTGCGGCGCCGAAGCTGGCGCCGTACGCCTTCGTGGCCCCGGCGGTGGTGCTGTTCCTGCTGGTGTTCGCGCTGCCGATCGCCTACACGGTGTACCTGAGCCTGTTCCGCACCGAGGTCAAGGGGCTGGGGCTGGGCAGGGGCAGCCGGTCCGAGGTGTTCGTCGGCCTGGACAACTACGCGCGCGCGCTCACCGACTCCGAGCTCGGCGCGGGTGCGTTGCGGGTGTTCGGCTACGGCGCGATCCTGGTGCCCGCGATGCTGGGCCTGGCCCTGGTGTTCGCGCTGCTGCTCGACGAGGACCGGGTGCGGGCGCGCGGGTTCAGCCGGATCGCGATCTTCCTGCCGTACGCGATCCCGGGCGTCATCGCGTCGCTGCTGTGGGGCTTCCTGTACCTGCCGGGCACCAGCCCGGTCAACCAGCTGCTGCGCGAGCTGTCGCTGCCCGGGGTGGACCTGCTCTCGCCGACCGGGATCTACTTCGCGCTGGCCAACATCGCGGTGTGGGGCGGCGTCGGCTACAACATGGTCGTCCTCTACACGGCGCTGCGCGCGATCCCGCGCGACCTGTACGAGGCGGCCCGGATCGACGGCTGCACGCCCTGGCAGGTCGCGGTGCGGGTCAAGATCCCGCTGCTGGCGCCCGCGCTGGTGCTGACGTCGTTGTTCTCGGTCATCGCGACGCTCCAGGTGTTCGCCGAGCCGACCACCCTGGCGCCGCTGACCAACTCGCTCTCGCTCACCTGGACGCCGTTGATGAAGGTCTACCAGGACGCGTTCGGCCGCGGTGACCTCTACTCGGCCGCCGCGACGTCGGTGCTGATCGCCCTGGTGATGTTCGTGATCTCGTTCGGGCTGCTGCGGGTGACGCGGTCGCGGGCGTTCGGGGGTGAGCGGTGAGGGCGCGCCTCGGCGGGCTGCCGACGTTCGTGCTGCTGCTGGGCGCGGCGTACTGCCTGTTCCCGGTGGCGTGGGTGGTGGTCGCCGCGACGAAGAGCACGGGCGAGCTGTTCGCCACGACCACGCTGTCGGTCGGGTCGTCACTGGCCGCGAACCTCGGCGAGCTGCACGGCTACCGCGACGGCGTGTTCTGGCAGTGGATGGCGAACTCGGCGCTGTACGCGGGCGTGGGCGCGCTGCTGTCGGCGGCGCTGTCCGGCGTCACGGGGTACGCGCTGGCCAAGTACTCGTTCCGGGGCCGGGGGTTGATCTTCAACGCGTTGATCGCGGGCGTGCTGGTGCCGGCCGTGGTGCTGGCCATCCCGCAGTACCTGCTGATGTCGAAGATCGGCCTGACCGACACCTACCTGTCGGTGCTGCTGCCGAGCGTGGTCAGCCCGTACGGCATCTATCTGGCCCGCGTCTACGCCGCCGCGGCCGTGCCCGAGGACGTGGTCGAGGCGGCCCGCACGGACGGGGCGGGCGAAGCCCGGATCCTGGGCTCCATCGCGTTGCCGATGATGGTCCCGGGCCTGGTCACGGTGTTCCTGTTCCAGTTCGTGTCGATCTGGAACAACTTCATGCTGCCCTACATCATGCTCGGCGACGACGGGAAGTTCCCGGTCACGCTGGGGCTCTACACGATGCTCAAGCAGGGCAACACCACGCCCGCGCTCTACACCCTGGTCGTCACCGGGTCGTTGGTGTCGGTGCTGCCCTTGATCGCGCTGTTCCTCACGTTGCAGCGATACTGGCGCATCGACTTGCTCTCCGGAGCGGTGAAAGCATGAGGGAGTCATGAGCGTCGAGCGCAGCAAGGCGGCGCGGAACCGGCCGACCATCCACGACGTGGCCGCCGCCGCGGGGGTGTCGCGCGGCACGGTGTCGCGCGCGCTCAACGGCGGCCGCAACGTCAGCCCGGCCGCGTTGGAGGCCGTGCTGAAGGCCGTGCGGACCACCGGGTACGTCGCCAACCCGGCCGCCCGGAGCCTCGTCACGCAGCGTGCGCACTCGGTGGCCTTCGTGCTCACCGAACCGCAGCAGCGGCTGTTCGAGGACCCCAACTTCAGCATCCTGCTCCAGGGCTGCACGCAGGAGCTGGCCGAACTCGACGTGCCGGTGCTGCTCATGACCGCCAGCACGGAGGTCGAGCGCAAGCGGACGAGCCGGTTCATCGCCGCCGGTCACGTGGACGGCGTGCTGCTGGTGTCCTCGCACACCGGCAACCCGCTGCTGGAGGAGCTGCGCGACTCGGGCATCCCGGTCGTGGCGTGCGGCAAGCCGATCGGCCACGAGGGCCAGGTCGCCTACGCCGCCGCCGACGACCGCTCGGGCGCGCGGCAGATGGTCGAGCACCTCCGGTCGCGCGGGCGTCGGCGCATCGCCACCATCACCGGCCCGCCGGACACCCCCGGCGGTGTCGAACGCCTCGCCGGCTACCGGGACGTGCTCGGCCCCGACGCCTCCCCGGACCTCATCGCGCACGGCGACTACAGCCGTGCGGGCGGCGAGGCGGCGATGGCCTCGCTGCTGGCACGGGCCCCTGACCTGGACGCGGTCTTCGTCGCCTCCGACCTGATGGCGGCCGGTGCGCTCAACGTGCTGCACGACTCCGGCCGGCGCGTGCCGGAGGACGTTGCCGTGGGCGGTTTCGACGACTCCAGCATCGCCACCTCCACCCGGCCCGCGCTGACCACCGTGCGGCAGCCGTTCCAGCGCATCACCCGCGAGATGGTCCGCCTGCTGCTGGAGCAGATCCAGGGCGAACCACCGGCCGCCTCCATCCTGCCGACCGAGCTGGTCGTGCGCGCCTCGACCTGAGGTCGGCGCCGCCGCAGCTCCTAGCGGAGCGACTCCAGCGCGCCGCGGCGGGCGGTGACGTCCGCCGGGTCGTCACCGAAGACCAGCAGCTGGAGGGTGCTGAGCACCACCGGGTTGTCGGTGCGGGTGGTGTCGTGGCCGGAGGTGATGAGCACGCCGCCCGCGTTCAGCGACGGTCGGACGTGGGCGAGCAGCTCGGCCAGCGGCGCGGCCGCGGTGAGCTTGACCGACTCGGCGTACCCGTCGAGGGCGTCGGGCCGCACCGACTGCAGGGCGAGCAGCGGGATCGAGCCGCTGGTGATCCGGAAGTTCAGGTCGAGCATGACGAGCTGCCCGTCGAGCGTCTCGGCGCAGTCCAGGCTGCACAGGCCGCGGTAGCCGAGGTCCGCGGCGCGTTGGGTGATCGCCACGCACTCCGCGAGCAGGTCGGCCGGCGGCGGGCTGACCAGCCCGAACAGGCCGCCGACGTAGACGCCGGTGTCGTCGACGCGCTGTTCGGTGACGGCGAGCAGGCGGGCGACGGCGTCCGGGCCGACGTAGAGCTGCACGCCCCAGTTGCGCGCCAGGTACAGGTACTCCTCGACCACGAACTCGCCCAGCAGGTCGGTGAACGCCGGGAACTCGACCCGTTCGCCCGCCTCGTGCAGGTAGACGTCGAGGCTGCCGCCGTGCGCGTCGTCCGTGGCGGCCTTGAGGACCCAGGACTCCGCCGCCGGCGCGGCCCCGGCCAGCTCCGCACGGGTGACGACGCTGCGGCGGGCGTGGAAGCGCGGTGCGACGATCGTGCCGATGGTGGCCTTGTTGTTCAGGTGACCGACGAGGTGGGCGGTCTTGACCACGCGGTCGTCGGGGCACAGCGCGGTGGGGTGCGGGTACTCCATCGAGATCAGCAGGCCGTCGGCCATCGCCTCGGTGACGCGGGCGGCGAACCCGGCTTCGTCGCGGAAGTCGCGCAGGTCGTCGCCGACGGGCAGACCGCCGTCGCGCAGCTGCGCCAGCAGCTCCGGGTCCGTGCCACCCGCGCTGCACAGCACCGGCGTGTCACCCGCGACCGCGATCGGGCGGGCGGAGAGCGCGTCGACGGTGTTGCGGTGCCGGTTCGCGGCGGTCGCAGCCGGCCGTGCGCAGACCGCGACGCCCGGGCCGTACACGTCGGTGAGCGCGCGAGGGGCGCCGACGGCCGGCGGCAGCGGTGTGGAGATGCTGATGACGTGCTCCCGTTGGGGTGAGTCGGGACGGCCACGCACGCCACACGGGTGGTGTGGACGTCATGCCGTAAGGCGGAGCGAGAGCGGTGAAGACGTGCCGTGCGCGCGAGGCGCGTCCACTGCCGGTCCCGTCGGTGCTCGGGCGCCGGATGCGTGAACCGTGGGCGGGCAACCCGGACACGGGCTGCGTCCACCCAGCTTCTCACACCGACCCCCACCTCACCCAAACGCGCGAGAGCCCAACCCCCACGCCGCGAGAGTCCAACCCCCACGGCGCGAGAGTCCAACCCCCACGGCGCGAGAGTCCAACGTCCAGAGCACCTGAATTCAACGCTCAGCCGACGGGCCGCCGGTCGTGAGCGTTGAACTCGGGGTGCGTGAACGTTGGACTCTCGCGCCGTGAACGTTGGACTCTCGGGTTAGTGGGGGGTGAAGGTCAGGCAGAGGCGGAGGGGGTGTTCGCCCCACGTGTTCATCGCGTACATGGCCAGCAGGCCGCCCGCCTCGATCGACTCACCCGTCGCCGGCGCGTTGAGCGAGGACTGGCCGAGCCACATCGGGGTCTCGGCGGGCGGCGTGGGCGCGGTCTGGGCGATCGCGACCGGCCGGCCCTCGTGCTCCTGGACGGCCAGCAGCACGTACGGCTCGGCCAGCTCCGCCGTGTTCCGGCCCGGCTCCACGGTGACGTACTCGCCCCGCTCCGCCGCCGCCGCGCTCACCCGGCCGATCCACCGGAACGCCTCCAGCAGCGTGTCCGTGGTCAACGCCTCGTGCGCCTCCAGCGCGGTCACCCTGGTCAGCCCGGCCGCGGCGCCGGCGATCCCGCCGTCCTCGGCGCGGTACCGGTCGAGCAGCGTGATCGTGGCCGACGCCTCGTCCAGCGCGACCAGGTCGCGGAACCGCCGGTCGGTCAACGGCGTGCGCGCGAGCACGCCGAGGGCCAGCTTCTCCAGCACCGCGTCCGGTGAGGTCATCCGCCAGAACGTGCACTCGTCGCCGATCCACAGGGGCAGGTAGCCGCCGATCGGCAGCCCCGGCACGACCGTCGTCACCGTCGACCCGACCTCGGGTCCCGCGGCCACCGCGCCGGGCTGGAACGGCGCGAGCGCGGCGAACCGGGGATCGACCCGCGCGGTGCGGATGACGTGGTGCGCCCACGCCCGCACGCGCGTCAACGGGTGGTCGGCGAACTGCGGGTCGTAGCGGGGGTCGTCGCCCTTGTGGAACGGCAGCCGCCCTTCCACCTCGGGCGCGTACGGGTGCGGCATCACCCACCCGTCGAACCCGAGCTGCGCCACGAGCACCGCCTCGCGCGTCCCGGTCGTCCCCCGCTCCGCCGCCTGGATCTTGAGCACGGCGCTGCTCTCGGCCTTGGGCACGGTGAACGAGCCGATGAACACCTGGCCGGAGGGCTGGTCCGGCAGCGGCACCTTCACCACCTGGAGCAACGCGGGCACGTCACCCAGTCGCACGTGATGCGCCTCGATCAGGCAGCCGACGTCACCGGTGGTCACGGCCAGGTCGTGCCGCAGCTTCGGCATCTCGTCCAACGACGCGGGCAGGTCCGGCACCAGGTCGAAGTACGTGAGGCTGACCTGGTCGCCGTTCGCGGGGTTCACCCAAGTGGTCTGGTCGTGCTGCTGGAAACCGGTCGTGTCGAATGCGATAGGCACCCGTTGACCCTATTGGGTGACACCGATGCTCACTGGTTGAGATACGCCAGCACGGCCCGGACGCGCCGGTGGGTGTTGTCCGCGGGCGGCAGGTCCAGCTTGGTCAGGATGTTGCTGATGTGCTTCTCCACCGACGGCGGCGCGAGCACGAGCTCGGCGCAGATGGCCGAGTTGGACAGTCCCTGCGCGACGAGCGCCAGCACTTCCCGCTCCCGCGCGGTCAGGGCGGCGACGCGCTGGTCGCGGGTGTTGCGGGCGAACAGCTGGCGGATCACCTCCGGGTCCATCGCGGTGCCGCCGGCGGCCACCCGCTCCAGCGCGTCGAGGAACTCGTCCAACGCCGTCACGCGATCCTTGAGCAGGTAGCCGATCGCGCCGTTGCCGTCGGCGAGCAGCTCCGTCGCGTACGTGCGCTCGACGTACTGCGACAGGATCAGGATCGGCGCCTTCGGGTCCCGCTCGCGCACCGACAGCGCGGCGCGCAGCCCTTCGTCCCGGAAACCGGGCGGCAACCGCACGTCCACGATGGACAGGTCCGGCCGGTGCTCCAGCACGGCCCGCTCCAGGTCCGGCGCGTTGTCCACGGCCGCGACCACGGTGTGCCCGGTGTCGGTCAGCATCCGCACCAGGCCGTCGCGCAGCAGCAGCAGGTCTTCGGCGATCACGATGCGCATGGGAACTCCGCGAGGACGGTGGTGGGCCCACCGGGTGGACTGGTGACCTCCATCGTGCCGTCCAGCGCCTCCACCCGGCGCCGCAGCCCGTCCAACCCGGAGCCGGAGGGGTCCGCGCCGCCTCGCCCGTCGTCCCGTACCGCCAACGTCAGCACCCCGTCCGTCCTGCGCAGCGTGATCACGCACTCGTCCGCGCCCGCGTGCTTCACCGCGTTCGCCAACGCCTCCGCGACCACGAAGTACGCCGCCGACTCGACCGCCGCCGGCAGGTCGCCCAGCTCCGGCGCGTCCACCACGACCGACGACGGCGCGTCACCCGCCAGCGCGGTCAACGCCGACACCAGCCCCCGGTCGGTCAGGATCGGCGGGTAGATCCCGCGCACCAACCGCCGCAGCTCGGCGAGCGCCTCGTCCAGCTGCCGCCGGGCGCTCACCACGTCCGCCCGCACCGGGTCCTCCGCCGACCCCGACGCGCGCAGCTTCCGGTCCGCCAACGCCAGCGTCATGCCCGCCGCCACGATCCGCGCCTGCGCGCCGTCGTGCAGGTCCCGTTCGA
The DNA here is from genome assembly GCF_016695385.1 of Saccharothrix sp. 6-C. Classification (NCBI taxonomy): domain Bacteria; kingdom Bacillati; phylum Actinomycetota; class Actinomycetes; order Pseudonocardiales; family Pseudonocardiaceae; genus Saccharothrix; species Saccharothrix sp. 6-C. The sequence goes on from NZ_CP064192.1 coordinate 565,224, forward strand.
TCCGCCGCAGCTCGGCGGCCTGCGCGTCCACCACCCGCAGCCGGGTCGCCCGCAGTGCGCTGACCTGCTGCCGCAACCGAGCCCGCGGCCCGGCCTCCAGCAGCCGCGCCGCCACGGACGCCTGCACCCGTGACAGCGCCGCGACCAGCCACCACACCGGCCACGCCGCCGCCAGCCCCGCCGCGGCCAGCGTGAACCGCCCGCCGACGGTGTTGAACAGCCAGTCCGCCACCGGGTACAGGCGGGGGTTCGGCACGGCCCACAGCCACAGCGGCGCGAGCACCGTGCCCAGCCAGACCAGCCCGGCGACCACCCCGGCGACCCCGGTCACCAGCCCCACCGGGAACCCCGCCAGCAGCCACGCCAGGTCACGCCACGTGCCGGGCTCGCGGATCACCGCACGGCCGCGCGTCCACGGGTTCCGGCCGGTCAGCGGCCCGTACGGGTCGCCGATCGGCCTCCGCAACACCCACCCGGCCCGCCACCGCTCCACCCGCGCGATCCGCCGGCTCACCCACGTCACCACCAGGAACACCGGCGGCCCCAGGTAGGTGAACGACAGCAGCCCGGTGGCCAGGGTGGTCACCACCGCCCAGACGAACGAGGCGGGCCCGATGACCAGCCCGGCCAGCAGGTGCGCCAGTCCTCTGGCCGCTCGCGGGAACACCCGGTCAACCTAGCCGGGGCAGGGCGCGCAGCCGGACCACCACCCGGGCGGGCGCCGCACCGGCCACCAGGCCGAGCAAGCCGACGCCCGCGACCATCCCGAAGTAGCGCACCGGGTCCGCGAACAGCCGCCACTGCCCGTCCTGCGCCACGCTGAACGCCCCGACCACCACGCCGCTGATGGCGCAGCCGAGCACCAACGCGACCACCACCGTGATCAACGCCTCCCAGTCGAGCAGCCGGTGCAGCTGCCGTGACGTGGCGCCGGCCAACCGCAGCTCCCCGAACTCCCTCCGCCTCGCCCCGGTGGCGACCGCGAACGTGTTGACCACCGCGATCGCGGTGAACCCCAGCGACACCGCCACCATCAACTCCCACGCCGCCTGCTGGTTCTGCACCTCGACGACACCCCCGGACCCGGCCGGGAACCCGCTCAGGTCCGGCTCGCCACGCAGGTAGACCGCGCCCACCAGCCCCCGCGGGTCGTGCGCCGCCACGAGCCCCGCGTCCAGCACCAGATCGCCGAACCCGCGCCAGTTCGAGTACACCGCCACCACCGGCAACGCCACCCGCGTCCCGTCGGCGAGCCAGAACGAGGGCCGGTCGCCGACCGCCCACCCGCGCCTCTCGGCCAACGGCTCGCTGACCGCCACCGATCCCTCCAGAACCCCGAGCTCTCCGTCCACGACGCCCAAGTCCAACGCGGACTCACCGGCCAGCCTCAACCCCTGCGCCGGGTAGTCCTCCGGCTTGCCGCCCTCGTCGACGACCACCCTCGTGCCGACCGTCAGCGCGGACCCCGTCACCGACGGCAACGCGGCCATCTTCTCCGCGGTCACCAACGGCAACCCCGACGCGTTCGCGACCTTCACCGTCGCCGGCGCCGTGCGCGCCGCCTCCTGCTCCGCCGTCACCGCGCCCAGGATGTCGCCGTTGACCAACATCGTCGCGTTGATGGCGAACATCAACGTCAGCGGAATCGCCACCCCCACCACCCGCCGGCTCTCGACCCGCGTCATCGCACCGGCGACCCGACCGGCGACACCCGCCGGCCCCACCACGCGGGACACCACCGCCGTCACCGCCCCGACGACCAGCGGCCCCACCGCCGCCAGCGCGCACAGCAGCAACGCGCACGACACGAAACCCATCCCCATGCCCAACGCCCCACCCAACGGCACCAGGACCAACACCGCCACCGCACCCGCCGCCAGCACGACCGCCGCCACCACCCTCGGCGCCCGGCTGCCGCCACCGGCCGTCACCGTCTCGCGCAACGCCTGCGTCGGCGAGATCCGCACGGCCCGCCTCGCCGCCACCGACGTCGCGCCCAACGTGACCGCCAACCCGACCACCGCCGCCGCGACCAGCACCAACGCGCTGACCGACACGGTGAACTGCGCCGGGACCGCCCCCAGCTCGCGGAACCGGCCGGCCACCAGGTGCGCCACGGCCACGCCGACCGGCAGCGCCGGCACCGTCGCGACCACCGTGACCAGCGCGACCTCCGTCCCCAGCAACCGCCGCAGCTGGCGCGGCGTCGCACCGGCCGTCCGCAACAGCGCCAACTCCCGCAACCGCTGCCGCACCGCCAGCGACACCGTCCCGGTCAGCACGAACACCGCCGCGAACCCCGTGATGCCGAGCACGAACCCGAAGATCGAGACACCCCCGATGTAGTCGGGCACCGCCCCCGGCAGGTCACCGTTCACCTTGTCCGCCCCGGTGAACACCCCGACCCCGAGCCCTTCCAGCGCGGCGGCGACCTCCGTGACCTCCGCGCCCTCCGCCACCCGCACCGCGACCGCTGTCGGCCCGCTCAACCCCGACCACGCGACGACCTGCCGGTCCGCCACGAACACCGCCGCCTGCCCCGGCACACCTCCGCTGACCACCCCCGCCACCCGCACCTCACGGGCACCGGTCTTCGTCGTCAGCCCCACCACCTGCCCGACCGCCAACCCCAGCTCCGACCCGACCGCCACCTCGCCGTCCGCGGGTTCGACCCCGTCCCGCAACGCGTACGGCGTCAACCCCGCCGAACCCCACCCGTGCCCCACCACCGCCGCGCGCTCCGGCGCCCGCACCGCGACACCCGCGACGTCCAGCGCCACCGGGAACGCCACATCCGCCACCACCTCGCCGACCCCGGGAGTCGCGGCCACCCGCCCCACCAGCTCGCCGGGCAGCACCCCCGCCCCCGTCAACCGCTCGGTCTTGGTCTTCACCTTGACCTTGTCGCCCTTGTCCACCGACGTCGTGAGCTCGACCGCCCGTTCCGCCGCCACCACCACGTCCGCCCCGGCGAACCGGTCCCCACCCGGCCCCGCCGTCAACACCGAGTACAGCAACGAGCCGCTGCCCGAGATCAACGCGACCGCCAGGAACGCCGTCAGGAAGGTCCCGGCGAAGGAACCGACCCGCCGCCGCACACTCGCCACCGCCAGCTTCACCATCATCGGGTCAGCTCCGTCATCCGTGCCGCCACCAGCTCCGCCGTCGGCGACACCAGCTCGCCGGCCAGCCCGCCGTCCGCCAGGAACACCACCCGATCCGCCCACGCCGCCGCCGCCGGATCGTGCGTCACCATCACCACCGTCGCCGCGGACGAGTCCACGAACCCCCGCAGCAACCCCAGGACCTCCCGCCCGGTGGACAGGTCCAGCGCACCCGTCGGCTCGTCACCGAAGATCACCTCCGGTCGCCCCGCCAACGCCCGCGCCAACGCCACCCGCTGCTGCTGCCCACCGGACAACTCCCCGGGCCGGGCCCTCTCCCTCCCGCCGAGCCCGACCCGCTGCAAGACCTCGCGCGCCCACGCCTTGTCCGGCCGCGTCCCCGCGAACCTCTGCGGCAGCAACACGTTGTCCCACACCGTCAACGCGTCCACCAGGTTGAACGACTGGAACACGAACCCGACGTGCCGCCGGCGCACCGCCGTCAGCTTGGGCTCCCGCAACGCGCCGACCTCCTGCCCGGCCAGCACGACCCGCCCACCGTCCGGCAAGTCCAACCCGGCCGCGCAGTGCAACAACGTCGACTTACCGGACCCGGACGGCCCCATCACCGCCGTGAACGACCCCCGACCGAACCCGACCGACACCCGGTCCAACGCCCGCACCCGCCCGGCGTACACCTTCGTCACCTCGGTCAACGACACGACATCCGGCACCAATCCCATGCCGACAACCATCGCGCCGACAACCCCGGAAACCCACCGTGCGACCCCGGATCACGGGGGTATGGCCACCCCTACCACCTTCCCCACACCCCTCCCTTTCCCATGGAAGGGCTTCGTGTCATCCCGCCGACCTGGCTCCGCCCTACCGCGCGTGTCAAGGGGGCTTGTCCAGCACTACCCGCGGCATTCACCGATGCCGCCCCCTTGATACGTGTGGTAGCCCGTAGGGAGGTCGGTGGGATGACACGAACCCCGACCCACAACGGACCCGGCGCATCACCACGAACCCGGTCATCCTGCTGATCTGCCCGTCCGGCGAGGACTCTTTTATCTATTTCATCTATTCACCTTTCCTCCCCTGACCCCTCACCTCACCTCCCCAACCCGTGCTCATACGCGTAGATCACCGCATGCACCCGCGTCCGAAGCCCCAACTTCGTAAGGATCCGGGCCACGTGCGTCTTCACCGTCCCCTCCTCGATCGTGAGCTCCGCCGCGATCTCCGCGTTGCTCAACCCCCGCACCACCTGCGCCAGCACCTCCTGCTCGCGGGGTGTGAGCCGGCCGACGTCCTGCGGCGCGGCCCGCGGCGAGAGCTGGGCGAACCGGGCGATCAGCCGTCCCGTCACCTTCGGGTCGATCAACCCGCGCCCTTCGTGCAGCCCGCGGACCGCGTCCAAGAGCATCGCCGGGTCGCTGTCCTTCAACAGGAACCCGCCCGCGCCCGCCGCCAGCGCGCCGAACAGGTACTCGTCCAGGTCGAACGTCGTCAACGCCAGCACCTTCGACCGGACCTCCGCCGCGCTCAACCGGGCGATCGCCGCGATCCCGTCGCGTGCGGCATCCGCAGGTCCATGACGACCACGTCCGGCCTCCGGGTCAACGCCAGGTGGACCGCCTCGGTCCCGCTGCCCGCCTCACCGACCACCTCGATGTCCGGCTCGCCGTCCAGCACCATCCGCAACGCTTCCCGCACCGCCCGCTGGTCGTCCGCCACGAGCACCCGGATCGGCACTAGCCCACCCTCCCCGTCGGCAACTCCGCGCGCACCGACCACCCCGCCCCACCGGGCCCGACCACCAACGTCCCCCCGACCGACCGCACCCTTTCCCTCATCCCCCGAATCCCCTGCCCTTCCAAACCAGGCCGCCCGGCTCCTCCCACCCCGTCATCCGCCACCGTCACCACCAGCAGCCCTTGATCCCGCCGCACCCGCACCTCGACCCGACCCGCCGTCGAGTGCCTGACCACATTCGTCAACGCCTCCTGCACCACCCGGTACGCCGTGTGGTCGACGGCAGGCGGCACCGGCGCCGCCGCCCCGGACCAGCTCACCGTGATCCGCCGATCCGGTCCGGAGAGCCTCTCCGCCAACTGCTCCACCTCGCCCAGCCCCACCCCCACCGGCACGTCCCGCAACGTGCTCAACATCTCCCTGACCTCCTCCAACGCCGACGACGACAGTTCGGCGATCGTCCCCAACGCCCGATCGGCGACCGGCGGCGCGCCGTCCAGCACCCGCCGCGCCGCCGTCGCCTGCATCCGGATCGCCGTCAGGTGGTGGCCCACGCTGTCGTGCACGTCCCGCGCCAGCCGGGCCCGGTCCTCCGCCAGCACCCGGTCGGCTTCCGCCACCAGGCGATCCGCCTCCGCCCGCTGCACCCGCAACGTCTGGTCCGCCCGTTCCCGGTGCAGTCGCAACGCGTACCCGGTCGCCACCGGCGCCACGCCCATCACCACCAGGTCCGTGACCGTGAAGACCCGCACCGGGCTGCCCGCGATCACCGCGCTGACCAGCACCCAGCACCCAGCACCCGCACACCGCCAGCACCAACCCCGGCGCGCGCTCGCGGTGGTAGACGGCCGCGCAGAACGTGCCCATCGTGACCAGCATCCCCGGCCACGCCGGCAGGAACCCGAGCCCGCCCAACCCCACCACCGCCGACAGCACCGCTCCCGTCAACGGCAGCACGCGCCGCAACAACAACGGCATCGCCACGCAGAGGCTGGACCCGACCAACACCGCCATCCCCGGCGGCGGCTGCCCCTTCCCCTCCCACAACGTCAGCAGCACCAGCACCGCCGCCACCGCCGGCACGAGCAGCCCTTCCCGCACCCACCTCACTCCCGCCGCCCCCTCACGCCGCCCCCTCACGCCCACCGTCCTAGGCGGCTCCGCAGACCGCACCCTCACCCGGCAGCTCACCGGTCAACAAGTACCTGTGCACGTGTTCCCGGACGCACGGATGACCGCTCAGGTACAGCGCATGCCCACCCTTCACCGGCAGGTACCGCGCGTTGCCCCACTGCGCCGTCACCCTGCGCGCGTCCTGCGGCGGCGTCGTGCCGTCGTACTCACCGCCGGCCACCAACACGGGCCCGGCCCCCGGCCCCAACTCCCGCAACCTCTCCGGCGGGTACGTACCCTTCCCCGGCAACCCCGCGCAGTGGTACGCCATCGGCCACGCCGCCACCCACCCGATGTGCGGTGTGACCTGCCGCAACCGCGCCTCGAACGACTTCACGACCCGGTAGTCGGACGGGTACGGGAAGTCAGCGCAGAACATGATCCGGGACAGGTCGGGGTCACGCCCGCCGACCGGCTGCTCGGCGAAGCGCGTGGCGTCGCCCGCGTGGGCCTCCGCGATGGCCCGCGCCAAGTCCGGCCACTCCTGCTCGAACCCCGGGTTGGTCCGCGACGCGATCCGGGAGGCGTTCACCGTCGTGCTCCCCGCCGGGATCGGCTCGCGCGCCGCCCGCTCCAGCACCTCGTCCCACACCTCCACCACGTCACGCCCGTGCAGCGCGCAGTCGACCTGCTCGCCGCACCACTGCGCGAACCGCTCCAGGTTGCGCTCCACCGTCCGGGCGCGCGGCAGCAGCCAGTCGACCCAGGACCGGGTCGTGTGGTCCAGCACGCTGTCCAGGTACATCCGCCCGACCCGCCCCGGGAAGTGCCGCGCGTAGGCCTGGGCGAACACCGTGCCGTAGGAGTTGCCGTAGTAGTCGAGCCGGTCCTGTCCCAGGGCCGCCCGGATCGCGTCCATGTCGTAGGCGACCTGACGCGAGTCGAGGTGACCGGCCAACGGCCCGGCGGCCACCCGTCCGCAGTCGACGCCGAACCGGTGGTTCGCCGTCCGGTACCGCTCGTACTCGGCCTGGCCCGGCGACGCCCACTCCAGGTTCTCCGGCAGCGGCGCCGGGTACGGGCACGTGATCCCGGCGCTCGCCTCGAACCCGCGCGGGTCGGAGACCACGACGTCGAACCACCGGGTCAGGTCGCTGAACGCGCTCTTCGCGACGCGCAACACCGAGATCTGCTGCGCCGGCCCGCCCAGGTTGACCAGCAGCACGCCCTTCTTGGCGGCCTGGTCCCGCGCGGGCAGCCGCGCGACGGCCAGCCGCACCCGTCCACCGCGCGGCTTGCCCCAGTCCGCGGGCACCGCCACTTCGCCGCACTGCAACCCGTCCCCGCAGTCCGCCCACTCCAGCGGGCGTCCCTCGGCCTGCGACGCACCCGGCGCCACGTTGAGCGCGGTGAGCAGGCAGATCGCCCCCACCACACCCCTGATCGCTTTCTTCATGCGCCCAGCGTCCCGGGCCGCCCCCACCCCCCACGTCCGCCTTTCGACAGATCTTCCCCGACCTCTTACCTCCCTTGCCCGCCTACCTCGTCGCCGTGGGGTACTCGTAGCTCGCCGCCGGCTGGTCGACCTGCGGCAGGTCGTGGCCGAGCCGGTCGCGCTTCGCGGTCAGGTAGCCGATGTTGTGCGGGTTCGGCCGCATCAGGTGCGGCACGCGGGCCACGACCTCGATGCCGTCGGCCTCCAGCGCCTCGATCTTGTCCGGGTTGTTCGACATCAACCGGACCGACGTGACGCGCAGGTGCTTGAGCACGCGCGCGGCCGGTGAGTAGTCCCGGACGTCGACCGGCAGGCCGAGCGACGTCGCGGAGTCGAGTGTGTCCAGTCCCTGTTCGTCCTGGAGCACGTGCGTGCGCACCTTCGCCACCAGGCCGATGCCCCGCCCCTCGTGGCCGCGCAGGTAGACCAGGATGCCGCTGCCCTCCGCCACGATCCGGTCCAGCGCCGCGTCGAGCTGGTCGCCGCACTCGCAGCGCATCGCGCCGAAGAGGTCACCGGTCATGCACTCCGAGTGCACGCGCACCAGCACGTTCTCGCGCAACGCGGTCTTGCCGTAGACGAGCGCCATGTGCTCGTGGCCGTCGGCCCGGAACGCGATCGCGCGGAACGTGCCGCGTCTCGTGACCAGGTCCGACTCCGCCACGTCCTCGTCGTTGAAGGTTTCCTCGCGCATCCGGCTCCCTCGTCACACGACCCCGACACCGGCGAGAGTTCACTACGCTCGACCGGTACTTGCACCGTAGCTCGCTCATCCGGCGGAGGTCACCCTGTTCAGCATCACCGTTCGCGATCACGTGATGGTCGCCCACAGCTTCCGCGGCGAGGTCTTCGGCCCGGCCCAACGCCTGCACGGGGCCACGTTCGTGGTGGACGCGAAGTTCAAGCGGGCCGAGCTCGACGCCGACAACATCGTGGTCGACATCGGACTCGCCACCGAGCGGCTGCGCGCCGTCCTCGGCGAGCTCAACTACCGCAACCTCGACGACGTGCCGGAGTTCGCCGGGGTGAACACGTCGACCGAGTTCCTGGCCAAGCACATCGCGGACGAGCTGGCGGAGGCCGTGCACGCGGGTTCGCTCGGCGAGGGCGCGCGCGGGCTCTCCGGGATCGAGGTCTCGCTGCACGAGTCGCACGTGGCCTGGGCGAGCTACGAACGCCCGTTGTGACGGTCCACTTCGTCCTGCCCGGCGGGGTGGACGACCCGGCGTCGCCCAGCGGCGGCAACGCCTACGACCGGCGGGTGCTCGACGGGCTCGCGGCGGCACGCGAGATCGCGGCACGCGAGATCGCGGTGCCCGGCGCGTGGCCGCGACCCGGGACCGCGGCCCGCTCGGCGTTGGGGCGGGCGCTGGGCGGGATCTCCGACGGCTCGGTCGTCGTGCTCGACGGGCTGGTGGCGTGCGGGGTGCCGGAGGTCGTCGTGCCGCACGCCGGCCGGCTGCGGCTGGTGATCCTGGTGCACCTGCCGCTGGCCGACGAGACTGGCCTGCCACCGGCTCTGGCGGCACGGCTCGACGCCGCCGAGCGGGAGGTCCTGCGCGCCGCCCGCGCCGTCGTGGCGACCAGCCCGTCGGCGGCCCGGCGGCTCGCCTCGCACCACGGGTTGGCGCAGGTCCACGTCGTCGTGCCCGGCACCGATCCCGCGCCGCCCGCCACCGGCACGGACGGCGCGTCCCGCCTCCTGTGCGTCGCCTCCCTCACACCCCGCAAGGGGCACGACGTGCTGGCGCGCGCCTTGGCCTCGGTGGCCGACCTGCCGTGGACCTGCGCGTTCGTCGGACCCGGGCGGTCGCCGGTCCGCGACCTGGTCGACCGGCACGGGCTGGGTTCGCGGATCGAGCTGACCGGGCCCCTCACCGGACCGGCGCTCGCCCACGAGTACGCGACGGCGGACCTGTTCGTGCTGGCGTCGTTGGCCGAGACCTACGGGATGGTGGTGACGGAGGCGTTGGCGCGCGGCGTGCCGGTGGTGGCCAGCGCCGTGCCGGACGCGCTCGGCGCCGGCGGGGTGCTGCTGCCGGCGGGCGACGTGACGGCGTTCGCCGAAGCTCTGCGTCGGTGGTTCACCGACGACGAGTGGCGGCGTGACCTGCGCGCTCGTGCTGCGGCACGCCGCCAGGAGTTGTCCACATGGGACGAAACGGCCGTTGCGCTGGCGGAGGTGCTGGCTACTCTGCGGCCATGAGCACCTTCGCACCGGAATGGCTGTCGCTGCGCGAGAAGGCCGACGCCGAGGCCCGCGCGCTGGACCTGGTCGACCGGCTCTTGAAGATCGATCTGAACCGGACACCCCTCGTGGTGCGTGATCTCGGGTGTGGGACGGGATCGCTGGGACGATGGCTCGCCGGCCGACTGGGTGGCGCGCAGCACTGGGTGCTGCACGACCGCGACCCCCGGCTGCTCAGCATCGCGGCGGCGACGATGAGCGGGGTGACGATCGAGACGCACGAGGGCGACCTCACCGGGCTGACCGGCGCGGACATCGCGGGCACGTCGCTGGTCACCGCGTCCGCGCTGCTGGACCTGCTGACCGCCGAGGAGGTGGACGCGCTGGCCGCGGCGTGCGTCGACGCGGGCTGTCCGGCGCTGTTGACGCTGTCGGTGGCGGGTCGGGTGGAGTTCGACCCGGCCGAGCCGCTGGACGCCGAGTTCGAGGCCGCGTTCAACGGGCACCAGCGGCGGGTGGTCGACGGTCGTCGCCTGCTGGGGCCGGACGCGGTCGCGGTCGCCGTGGAGGCGTTCGAGCGGCGGGGCGCGGAGGTGACCACGAGTCCCAGCCCGTGGCGGCTCGGGCCGGAGCAGGCGGCGCTGGCGGGGGAGTGGCTGCGCGGGTGGGTGGGGGCGGCGGTGGAGCAGGAACCCGGCTTGGCCGCCGAGGCGCCCGGCTACCTGCGGCGCAAGCTCGACAACGGCCGACGCGTGGTGGTGCACCACACGGACCTCTTGGCGGTCATCCCTTGACGCACCACGACGAGCGGCCCGCGACCGGCCGCCACCCCGCCCGCCTTCCTGCCCGTGCCGGTGCCCGTGCCCGCACCACCATCACCCGCGCGTGGCCCTGGCTCCGGCTCCTGGCGGCCGTCGCCCTCCTGGTCGCCCTGGGCCACCGCCTGGGCGCCGACGCCTTCGTGGCCGGTCTGCGCGCGGTCGACGGGTGGGCGGTGGCCGCCGCGGTGGGCATCGGGCTGCTCACCACCGTGGCCGGCGCCTGGCGGTGGTGCCTGATCGCCCGCCGCCTCGGCCTGCCGCTGACCCTCCCCGCCGCGGTCTCCGACTACTACCGCGGTCTGCTCCTCAACGCCGTCCTGCCCGCGGGGGTGCTCGGTGACGTCCACCGGGCGGTGAGCCACGGACGGCAGGCCGGTGACGTGGGGCGCGGCGTCCGAGCCGTCGTGTTCGAGCGCGGCGCCGGGCAGGTCCTGCTGGTCGCCCTCGGCATCGCGGTCCTGTGCGCCGACCCCCTGACGATCCCCGACCCCACCCTCTCGACCGGCCTGACCCTGACCTTCGCCCTCCTCACCGTGACCTTGGCCCTGGCCCTCGCCTGCCTCTCCCCGAAGTTCCGCCGAGCCGCCCGGACCACCTGGGCCGACGCCCGCACCGGCCTGGTGAACCGCGACGTCCTGCCCAAGGTCGCCCTCCTGTCGGCGGTGACCCTGGCCGGCCACGTGGCGCTGTTCCTGGTCGCCGCCAGTGCCGCCGGCGCGCAGGCGCCGACCACCCGGCTCGTCCCGCTGGCCGTGCTCGCCCTGCTGGTCATGGCCGTCCCGCTGAACGTCGGCGGGTTCGGGCCGCGGGAGGTGTTCCTGGCGGTGGCGTTCGGGGCGGCCGGGTTCGGCGCCGCGCAAGGGGTCGCCACCGGTGTCGTCTACGGCGTGCTGGCGCTGATCGGCAGCCTGCCCGGCGTCTTCACCCTCTTCCGGGGACGGATGCGGCGGACGCGGCGGTCAGAACAGCTCCAGGTACGGCCCGAACGCCTCGACCAGCCCCGCGAGCACGTCCCGGCCCTTGTCGGCTGACGCGAGCGACGGCCGCCCGACCACCCCCGACGACGTGTACGGCGCGAGTCCCCGCGTGAGCATGTGCGGCCGGTCGTCGGCCAGGTGGTCGCTGGTCTCGTACCCGGGTCTCACCAGCTCCGGGTGGGCGTGCAGGAGGATCGAGGTCTCCAGCTCGCCCGCGTGCATGTCGCTGCGCGACGACGTCTCGAGCCCGGCGGCGGCCCGTGCCGCGGCCCAGTCGCCGCTGCCGGGGAACAACGCCATCCCCTCCGACTCCTGCACCACGTTCGACAGCACGTAGTTCCCGCCGTGCCCGCTGACCAGCACCAGGTTCGGCACACCCGACCGCCGCAACGAGTCCGCCACGTCCCGCACCACCGCGTACAGCGTCCGCGCCGAGATGCTCACCGTGCCGGGCCACGTGGCGTGCTCGTGCGAGCAGGAGATCGTGATCGGCGGGAGCAGCTGCACGGGGTGCGCGTCGGCGATCGCCCGCGCGACCGCGCAGGCCACGACCGTGTCCGTGGCCAGCGGCAGGTACGGGCCGTGCTGCTCGTGGCTGCCCACGGGCAGCACCGCCACGGTCGCCGCACGCGCACGCACGTCTTCGGTGGTGTCAGACAGGTACATACGCGGCACGGTAGTCAACGCCGGCGCCCAACCCCCTCCGTCAACCCCCTCCGTCAACCCCTTCCGTCAACTGCCGTAGTCGACGCGGTGGCACAGGGGCGGCAGCGTGCCGCCGGCCAGCACGGACGGCAGGTCGTCGAACCGGCTCTCCCCGGTGATCAGCGCGTCGAAGACGGGGTCGGCGAGCAGGTCCAGCGCCAGCGCCATCCGCTCGGCGTACGTGCGGTCCGGCCGCGCCACCACCCCCACCTGGCTGCTGCGCAACCGCAGCCGCCCCGAGTGGAAGAACTCGCCGAGCGGCACCGACACCCGCCGGTCGCCGTACCAGCTCAGCTCCACCACCTGCCCTTCCGGCGCGAGCAGCGCCAACGACCGCGCCAGCCCTTCCTCGGACGCGCTCGCGTGCACGACCAGGTCGCAGTTCCCCGAGGCTTCCTCGGGCGACGCGAACCCGACACCCAGCGCGGCGGCCACCGACGCGCGGCCCGGGTCCGCGTCCACCAGTTGCAGCCGCACGCCGGGGAACCGGGCCAGCACGGCGGCCACGCTGCACCCCACCATCCCGCCGCCGACGACCGCGATCCGGTCGCCGATCATCGGCTTGGCGTCCCACAGCGCGTTCACCGCCGTCTCCACCGTCCCGGCGAGCACCGCGCGCGCGGCGGGCACCGAGTCCGGCACGGGCGTCACGGCGTCGGCCGGCACCACGTAACGCGTCTGGTGTGGATAGAGGCAGAACACCGTGCGGCCGAGCAGCGGTCCTCCTTCCACCACACCGACGTTGAGGTAGCCGTACTTCACCGGCCACGGGAAGTCGCCCTCCTGGAACGGCGCCCGCATCACGTCGTGCTGGCTCTCCGGCACGCCGCCGCGCAGGACCAGGCTCTCGGTGCCCCGGCTGATCCCCGAGTACAGCGTGCGCACCACCACGTCGTCGGGGCCGGGCTCGGCGAGCGCCACGTCCCGGATCTCACTTTTTCCCGATGAGGTGAACCACAGGGCCCTCGCCGAGCGTGTCATCTAGTACAACCTCCGGACAACGGGGCCACCGCCACGAGGGGCACGATGACGACACTCCACCACAGCGCGACCTCGCGGACGACCGGGCCGCCGTTCGCGGAGCAGTGGCGACCCAACGCCGAGCCCGCCGCGTGGGCCGGCGCCCAGGTGATCCTGCTCGGCGTGCTGGAGGGCACGGTCGGGTTGGGCGTGCTCGGCTGGCTCGCGGGCATCGCCTACGCGGTGGCGAGCCAGGCGTTGCTGAGCGGCGCGGTGCAGCGGTCGTCGCGCGGGGCGCTCGGGCCGGCCGACCGGGTCACGGTGGTCAGGGGGCTGCTGGTCGGCGGCGTCACGGCGCTGGTGGCCGACGGCGGCGGGCACCCGGCGCTGCTGGTCGTGGCCGCCTCCGTCGCGCTGGCGCTGGACTTCGTGGACGGGCAGGTGGCACGCCGCACCGGCACCGCGTCGGCGATGGGCGCGCGGTTCGACATGGAGGTCGACGCGTTCCTGATCCTGGTGCTGAGCGTGCACGTGTCGCTCACCCTCGGCCCCTGGGTCGTGGTGATGGGCGCGCTGCGGTACGCGTTCGTCGCGGCTTCCCGGGGCCTGGCCTGGTTGAGGGGCGCACTGCCGCCGAGCTACGCCCGCAAGGCCGTGGCCGCGGTGCAGGGCGTCGCGCTCGTGGTCGCCGCGTCCGGCCTGCTGCCGCACCCCGGAGTCCTCGTCGGACTCGCGCTGGCCTCGCTGCTCTGGTCGTTCGGCCGTGACGTCGCCTGGTTGTGGCGCACCGCCCCCGCATCGATGGAAGGAGTCAGCCATGTCTGACGCGGCCCGGACCAACGTCAACGTCGGCCACCTCGCCCTGTGGGTGTTGCAGGTGCTGCTGGCCGCGTACTTCGTCTACAGCGGGGTGTCGCTGCTCGGCGACGACTTCGTCGGCAAGTTCGACCGGATCGGGTCCGGCCAGTGGCTGCGGTACGTGACCGGGGTGCTGGAGCTCGCCGGCGCGCTCGGCCTGCTCGTGCCGCGGCTGTGCGGGCTCGCCGCGCTCGGCCTGGTCGGCGTGATGGCGGGCGCGGTCGTCACGGAGCTGTTCGTCCTGGGCGACACCGAGGGCGCGGTGCTGCCCGCCTTGCTGCTCGTGCTCGCCGCCGCGGTGGCGCTGGGCCGCCGGGACACCGTCCGCGCGGTGCTTCAGAGCTTCGGGAAGTAGCGCAGCACGGCGACGTCACCGAGCTTGCTCACGTCCTCGAGGTGGAAGCGGCGCGCCGGACCGCCGGGGAACTCGGCCGGGTTGAGGAACCTCGGCGCGGCGGCCTGCCCGATCAGCATCGGGGCGACCGCCATCCGGATCTCGTCGGCCAACCCGGCGGCCAGGAACGCGGTGTGGATCGTGCCGCCGCCCTCCACCATGAGCCGGTCCACGCCACGCGCGCCGAGGTCGTCCAACAACGCGCCGAAGTCGACCTCCGGTCCCAGCGACACGACCTCCGCGAGGTCGCCGACGGACTCGACGGCCCGACCGCGACCGGCCTCCGCCGTGTAGACGATCTTGTCGCCGCCGTGGTGCCAGAACTTGAGCGTCGGGTCGAGGTCGCCGCTGCCGGTCACGGTCACCTTCACCGGGTACTCGGGACGGCCCTCGGCCACCCGGGCGGCGCGCCGGTGCGCGCCGTTGACCAGCAGGCGCGGGTTGTCGCGGCGGATCGTGGCGGCGCCGACCAGGATCGCGCCGGACTCCGCGCGCACCTGGTCCACGTGGTCGAAGTCCTCGGCGTTGGACAGCGGGAACCGGTGCGCGCTGCGGTCGTCGATGTAGCCGTCCACGCTGACGGCCACGCTGAGCAGGACGTGCGGACGGGTCACGGACCCACCGTACCGAGGTCCTCTCGTGCTCCAGGCTGATCCGGTGCGTGCTTCGCCCTCGTACCATTCAGCCCGTGCACGACGTCCTCCGCTCGACGTGGGGTGAACCCCGGCCCCGCCACCCGCCGACGCGGGTGTGGCGGGACTGGGCGCTGGTGGGCGTGCTCGTGCCGGCGGCGGCGCTGGAGATGGCGCTGCGGCCCGACTTCCCGTGGCGCGGACTGTGGGCCGTGGTCGTGATCGGGCTGGCGCCCGCGCTGCTGTGGCGTCGGACCCGGCCGCTGCTGGTGCTCGTCGTCGCCTTCGCCGCCACGGGCCTGGTCCCGCTGGTCACCGGCGGGGACCGGGCCGAGCCCTACACCTCGGCGTTCGTGCTGATCCTGGTGTACTCGGTGGTCAGGTGGGGTTCCGGGCGCGAGGCGGTGATCGGCCTGGTCGTCGTGCTCGGCAGCGCGTGCTTCGCCATGGCGTCGCGCCACCTGGCCCTCGTCGACGCGGTCGCCGGGCTCACCGTGGTGCTCACGGCCACCGCTTCCGGCGTCGCGACGCGGTACCGGGCCGTCCTGCGGACGCGTGAGCTCGACCAGGTGAAGCTGGTGGAGCGGGAACGGCTGGCCCGCGACCTGCACGACACGGTCGCCCACCACGTGTCCGCCATCGCGATCCGCGCCCAGGCAGGCCTCGCGACCGCCGTGACGCAGCCGGACGCCGCGACCGACGCGCTGCGCCTGATCGAGGCCGAGGCCTCGCGCGCCCTCGCCGAGATGCGCGCGATGGTGCGCGTCCTGCGGCGCGACGAACCCGCGGACCTGGCGCCCAGCCCGCGCATCGCCGACCTCGGGCAGCTCGCGACCAGCCCCCGCGGCGGCCCGTCGGTCGAGGTGGGCCTCGCGGGCGACTTGGACGACGTGCACCCGTCGGTCGACGCCGCCGTCTACCGGCTGGCCCAGGAAGCGGTCACCAACGCCCGCCGGCACGCCCGGCACGCCACCCGCATCGAGGTGCGCGTCGCCGCCGACGACACGTCCGTGCACCTGCGCGTGAGCGACGACGGCGACGTGCCCGCCGGTCCGGCCGCCGCGCCGGGGTACGGGCTCATCGGCATGTTCGAGCGCGTCGACCTGCTCGGCGGCACCTGCGCCGCCGGCCCGGACCACGAGCGGGGCTGGACCGTGACCGCCACCCTGCCCCGGACGGGAACGGGCGCATGAGCGTCCGGGTGGTCGTCGCCGACGACCAGGAGATCGTCCGCACCGGGCTCACGATGATCCTCGACGCCCAGCCGGGCATCGAGGTCGTCGGCTCGGCCGGGGACGGTCGGCGTGCCGTGGAACTCGCCAGGCGGCTGCGCCCCGACGTGTGCCTGTTCGACATCAGGATGCCCGGCCTGGACGGCATCGAGGCGGCCCGGCTGCTGGCCGGACCGGGCGTGGCGGACCCGCTCGCCGTCGTCGTCATCACCACGTTCGACCTGGACGAGTACGTCTTCACCGCGCTCCGGGCCGGCGCGGTCGGCTTCCTGCTCAAGGACGCCGGCCCCGCGCTGCTCGCCCAAGCCGTCCACGCCGCCGCCGAGGGCGACGCGCTCATCGCGCCGAGCGTCACCGCACGGCTGCTGAAGACCTTCGCCGCCACCGGGCCCGCCACCCCGCCCCAACCGGTCGCACCGCTCACGGACCGCGAGGAGCAGGTCCTCGTCCCCGTGGCGCGGGGCCGGACCAACGGCGAGATCGCCGACGAGCTCCACATCACCCTGAGCACGGTCAAGACCCACATCGCGAGCCTGATGACCAAACTGGGCGTCCGCAACCGCGTCGAGATCGCCCTGTGGGCCTACGAGACCGACCGCCTCGCCCGCCGCCCCGGCGGCGGGCCGCACCACCCCGGCCGAAAGTACTAGCCGCGCCTGCCGGGAGTACCACCCGACTCCGGCCCTTCTCCCGATGTCCGCCCCGCCGCCGGTCACCAGACTCGGACCACCGAGACCGGACCGACGAAGGGCCTCCCGTGACCTCCTCCACCAGGGCCGACTGGCTCGTGCCGACCGCGCTGGTCGCGCTCGCGCTCATCCCGACGGCCGGCGGCGCCATCCGCCTCACCGATCTGGCGGGCGGCGAGGTCACCGCGGAGAACGCGAGGTTCTTCGCCGCGCCGGCGCCGGTGGTGCTGCACATCTTCAGCGCCGTCCTGTACTGCCTCGGGGGCGCTTTCCAGTTCTCCGCCGGGTTCCGCCGGCGCAAGCCCGCCACCCACCGCGTCCTCGGCCGGGTCCTCGTCCCGGCGGGCGTCCTGATGGGGCTCACCGGCCTGTGGATGACCTTGTTCTACCCCTACCCGGAGGGTGACGGCGACCTCCTCGCCGCCTTCCGCCTGGTGACCGGCTCGGGCACCGTCCTGGCCCTCGTCCTCGGCTTCCACGCGATCCGCCGCCGCGACGTCCGCCGCCACCGCGCCTGGATGGTCCGGGCCTACGCCCTCGCCCAGGGCGCGGGCACGCAAGCGCTGGTCACCATCGCCTGGGTGCTGCTCGTCGGCCCGGCCACCGGTATGACCAGGACACTGCTCCTCGGCCTCGGCTGGGTGATCAACATCGCGGTCGCGGAGTGGGTCGTCCGTGAACCGGGCAGGGGCCGGCGCACGTTCTACCGGGCAAGGAGAGCAGAGAGGACCGCATGACCGACGCCCCCGAAACCGCCGACGCCCCCGAAACCGCCGACGCCCCCGAAACCGCCGACGCCCCCGAAGCCGCTGGTGCCGCCGACGCAGCCGAAGCCGCTGGTGCCGCTGAAGCACCCTCCGCGGCCGGCGCCCGTCGCGACCGGCGCCGGATCGCCGGCAGCGCCCTGGCCGCCGCGCTGGTCCTGCTCGCCCTGCTCATGCCGAGCGACCTCGCGTCGCTGACCCCCGCCACCTTCCTCCGCCTCCCGGTCGAAGCGCTGCTCGGCGTGGTGCTGGTCCTGGTCCTGCCCGAACGGGCGCGGCGCGTCGCGGCGCCGGTCGGCGGGGCCGTGCTCGGCGTCCTGCTCGTGGTGAAGGCGCTGGACATCGG
Source organism: Saccharothrix sp. 6-C (assembly GCF_016695385.1). Taxonomy (NCBI): domain Bacteria; kingdom Bacillati; phylum Actinomycetota; class Actinomycetes; order Pseudonocardiales; family Pseudonocardiaceae; genus Saccharothrix; species Saccharothrix sp. 6-C. The sequence continues at coordinate 583,260 of NZ_CP064192.1, forward strand.
CTTCGACGCGGTGCTGCACCGGCCGTTCGACCTGGTGCTCGACTGGCCGTTGCTCGCGCCCGCCGTGGACTACGTGGACGTGACGGCGGGGCGGTTCGCGGCGGTGGCGGCCGTCGTCCTGACCGTGCTGCCGGCGGTCGCGGTGGTGTTCCTGACCGCGCGGTCCGCCCTGCGGCTCAGCGGGGTCGTGGCCCGCCACCGGACCGCCGCCACCCGCGCCGTCGCCGTGCTCGCCGTCGTGTGGACCACCCTCGCCGCACCGGGCCTCCAGCTCACCCCCGCCGGTCCGGTCGCGTCGCGCAGCACGGCGGGGTTCGCCTACGACCAGGCGCGCCGGGTGCAGGCCGGGCTGCGCGACCGCGACCGGTTCGCCACCGAGTCGGCGGTCGACCCGTTCGCCGGCGCGGCGGCGGGGGAGGCGCTGACCTCGTTGCGCGGCAAGGACGTCGTCGTGGCGTTCGTCGAGAGCTACGGGCGCGCCGCGGTCGAGCACCCGGAGATGGCGCCGCACGTCGGCGCGGCGCTCGACGCGGGCACCCGCCGACTCGCGGAGGCCGGGTACGGCGCGCGCAGCGCGTTCCTCACCTCGCCGACGGCCGGCGGTGGGAGCTGGCTGGCCCAGGCCACCCTGCTGTCCGGGCTGTGGATCGACAACCAGCAGCGCTACCGCACCCTGCTGGCCGGCGACCGGTTGACGCTCGGCGGCGCGTTCCGGCGCGCGGGCTGGCGCTCCGTGGGCGTCATGCCGGGCATCACGAAGGCCTGGCCGGAAGGCGGGTTCTTCGACTACGACCGGATCTACGCGTTCGACGACCTCGGCTACCGCGGTCCGCGCTTCGGCTACGCCACCACGCCCGACGAGTTCACCATGGCGAGGTTCCAGCAGTTCGAGCGCGCCGCCGGGCACGCGCCCGTGATGGCGGCGATCCCCCTGCTGTCCAGCCACGCGCCGTGGTCGCCCGCGCCGACGGCGGTCGGCTGGGCGGACGTCGGCGACGGCTCGGTGTTCCACTCCATGGCCTCGGGGGAGGCCCCGGCGGAGGACATGTTCGGCCGCGACCCGGCGCTCGTGCGGTCCGACTACGCGCGCACGGTCGAGTACTCGGTCAACACCCTGGTGTCCTACGTCGAGACCTACGGCGACGACGACCTCGTGCTCGTCTTCCTCGGCGACCACCAGCCCGCGCCGTTCGTCACCGGCCCGGACGCGGGTCGGGACGTGCCGATCACCATCGTGACCCGCGACCGGGCCGTGCTCGACCGGACCGACGGCTGGGGCTGGACCGACGGCCTCAAGCCCGCCGCCCAAGCCCCGGTGCGCCCCATGAGCACTTTCCGCGACCAGTTCCTGAGCACGTTCCGGTGACCGCTTCCGGTGACCGCTTCCGGTGGAGCGGGGCACTCATCAGCAGCGAATGCACTACCGTCGTCGCCGCAGACGGATCAATCCATGGGGGAGTGCAATGAGGTCCTTCCGACGCAGACTGCTCGTCGCCACCGCGCTCACCGCCACCACGGTGCTGGTCGGCGCCACGGCCGCGGTGCCGGCCGCGAGCGCGGGCAGCGACGTGAACGCCCTGCTGGCCGAGTCGCTGCGGCAGGCGATCGTCGCGCAGAACTTCGAGGACGTGCTCGACCTGACCCCGCCGGAGTCGGTGGCGGCGGCGTCGAAGGCGGGCGCGCCGGAGAAGCACGACCCGCTGTCCGCCGAGGAGGCGTCGGCGGCCCGGGTCGACGCCGCCGCGGCCCGGCCGCTGCACCAGACGCCGAACATGGACCTCGCGGTGATCGAGATCGACCGCCTCGGCCGGCCGATCGCGATGGCCGACGTGCTGCTCAGCCCGCAGTACCCGAACGGGGTCGTGGTGCCCCTGAACACGCGGAAGCTGTCCACCGACCAGGTGCGCTACCGCTGGTGGGACGACACCGAGTGGGACGTCAACGGCGGTCGTGGCACCCGTGACGTGCTCGCCGGCCGGGAGGGCGCGCCCCTCGACTTCTCCTCGCCGTACCCCGCGTCGGTGCTCAAGCTCATGGTCGGCTTCGGCGTGCTGCGGCTGACCGACCAGGGTCGGGTGAACCTCGACGCGGTCTACGACTACCAGCCGGTCACGCCGCACCCGGTGTGCGGTGCGGCCTCCAGCAAGGTGATCCGGCAGCACTTCGACGAGATGATCACCAAGTCGCAGAACGAGTCCACCTGCGCGTTGATCAAGATGATCCACGACCTCGGCGCGTGGGACGAGGTCAACGCCACGTTCGTCGAGCTCGGCATGCCGACGCTGATGGTCACCGGCACGAACCCGGAGAACGGCGGCCGGTGGATCGGGTCGAACATGAGCAGCATCGACACCGCCAAGCTGCTCCTGCTGGTCAACGGCGGCTCGGGCGTGCTGTGGACGACCGACGCGGGCAGGCAGGTCACCCGCGACGAGCTGACCGAGGCGTCCCGCGTGCAGTTCATCAAGTCGCTGGGCAACCAGGGCCACAACGAGATGCTGTCCACCACGAACCACTGCGGGCGCGCCTACCCGGTGCAGGGCATCCCGCAGCTGACGCCGCCGCGCTGGATCCAGGCCGACGGCACGGTGAAGGTCGGCGACGCCGTCTACGACAGCGACGTGCGGCCGTGCGACGCGGTCGCCGAGGTGACGTTCAGCCACAAGACGGGCTGGGTCGACACGACCGGCAGCGACGCGGGCATCGTGCGGTCCCTGCCGGGCAAGGAGCGGCGCAACTACATCGTGGTCGCCTTCTCCAACCTGGGCACCGACTACGTCGACACCTACCGCCCCGCCGACCGGCCCGGTGTCTTCCCGGTGCTCTACACCGAGAAGTACGCCAAGCTGGGCGCGGCCGTCGACGACATCATGGTCGCGATCACGCCGATGTCCCACTGGACCGTGCGCCAGGGCTGACCCGCCGCCCCCGATGCGACAGGGGTTCGACCCCGGAGTGCTCGCAGGAGCCCCTGTCGCATCGGGCCGGCCGTGCGCGGGCAGGGCGACCGGACCGGACCCGCTCCGGTACACCCGTTCGAGAAAACCCGTTGGCGCGACCGCGCACCATCCGGTGCACTTCCAGCCATGAGCGACCAGCCCGCAGTGCGACCGGCGCCCGTCAGCGGCTTCCCGGAGTGGCTGCCGCACGTGCGCCTGGTGGAACTGCGCTGGCTGGACGCGATCCGCGCCGCTTTCGAGCGCTACGGCTTCTGCTCCATCGAAACCCCCGCCGCCGAACGGCTCGAAGTCCTCCTCGCCAAGGGCGAGACCTCCAAGGAGGTGTACACGCTCGGTCGGGCGCAGGGTTCGGACGAGGGGCAGCTCGGTCTGCGCTTCGACCTCACCGTCCCGTTCGCCCGGTACGCGGCGCAGCACTTCAACGAGCTCGTCTTCCCCTTCAAGCGCTACCAGGTGCAGAGCGTGTGGCGTGGTGAGCGGCCGCAGGACGGGCGGTTCCGCGAGTTCACCCAGTGCGACATCGACGTGATCAACGTCGACCGGGTGCCGATCCACTTCGACGCCGAGCTGCCGCGCATCGTGCACGAGGTGCTGACCTCGCTCTGCCTGCCCGCGTGGACCATCAACGTCAACAACCGCAAGGTGTTGCAGGGCTTCTACGAGGGCTTGGGCATCGACGAGCCGCTCGACGTCATCCGGGCCGTCGACAAGATCGACAAGATCGGCGCGGACGGCGTGGCGTCCCTGCTGGCGGACCGGCTCGACCAGGCCCGGATCGAGTCCGTCCTGGCGCTCGCGCGACTGCGCGGCGGCGTCGAGGACGTGCGCGCGCTCGGCGTGCGATCGGCCCTCTTGGACGAAGGCCTCGCGGAGCTGGACTTCGTCCTCTGCGAACTGGCCGACCTCCCCGAGGTGGTCGCCGACTTCTCCATCGCCCGCGGGCTGGACTACTACACCGGCACCGTCTACGAGGGGAAGTTCGTCGACTGGCCGGAGTACGGCTCGATCTGCTCCGGCGGCCGGTACGAGAACCTGGCCGGCTCGTTCATCCGCCGCAGCCTGCCCGGCGTCGGCATGTCGATCGGGTTCTCCCGGATCTTCGCCAAGGTGCTGTCCGCCGGCCTGCTCGACACGGGCCCGAGCACGCCCGCCGACGTCCTCGTCGTCCTGCCGCCGGACCGCCGCCGGACCGCCACCGCCACGGCGAAAGCCTTGCGCGACAACGGCTTCAACGTCGAGCTGTACCACCAGGAGGACAAGGTCGCCAAGCAGCTCCGGTACGCCTCCCGCAAGGGCATCCCGTTCGTGTGGTTCCCGCCGTTCCAGGACGGCCGGTCGCACGAGGTGAAGGACCTGGCCACCGGCGCGCAGACCACCGCCGACCCGGCGACCTGGTCACGCCCGCGTCCCTGAGCCGGGCCGCGCGACCGCGGACCACGGGCCGCGGTCGCGCCCCGCTCAGGTCCGCACCTCGCGCGTCCGCCACATCACCAGCACGAAGTACGGCGTGCCGATCAACGCGATCACCAGCCCGGCCGGCACCTGCGCGGGCGCGATGACCGTCCGGCCCACGGTGTCGGCCGCGCTCACGAGCACCGCGCCCACCGCCGCCGCGACCGGCAGCACGCGCGCGTGCCGACCGCCGACCAGCGACCTGGCCAGGTGCGGCGCGACCAGCCCGACGAACGCCACCACGCCGATCGCGGACACGGCCGTCGCCGCCAGCACGCCCGCCGCCAGCAGGATCACCAGCCGCGACCGCTCCACCCGCATCCCCAGCACGCGCGGCGTGTCCTCGTCCAGGCTGTGCAGGTCCAGCTCGCGGTGCCGCGCCCACAGCAACGGCGTGAGCAGCACCAGCGCCAGCGCGGTCGGCACGACCTGCTCCAACGTCCGCCCGTACGTCGAGCCGGACATCCACGTCAACGCCTTCGCCGTGTTCCACGGGTCCGAGGTCACGATCAGCAGCGTGATCAGCGCCATCCCGGCCGACCACATCGCGATGCCGATGACCACCAGCCGGTCCGAGTCCAGCCCCGACCGCCACGCCAGCCCGTAGACCAGCGCGAACGCCACCATCGCGCCCACGCCCGCCGCACCGGCGATGTGCCACGCGCCGGCCATCGGCACCGCCGTGATCAGCGTGATCGCGGCGAGCCCCGCACCCGCCGTGATGCCCAGCAGGCCGGGTTCCGCCAACGGGTTGCGGCTCACCGACTGGATGCCGCACCCGGCCACCGCCAGCGCCGCGCCCGCCACCAGCGCCGCCAGCACGCGCGGCAGCCGCTGGTCGACCACGAACGTCAGGGCCGTGCCGGTCCGCCCCGCGAACCAGTTCGCCAGGTCGCCCAGCAGCACCAGCCGGTCCCCGAGCATCAGCCCCGCCGTCGGCGCCGCGACCAGCAGCACGCCCAGCACCACCGACGTCACCACGAGCCGCCGCGACGACGTGGCCACCCCGACCCGCCCGGCCGGCGCCTGCCGGGGCGTCCCGCCCGACCGCCCCCGCCGCGCCAACCAGATCAGCACGACCGCGCCCAGCACCGTGGTCATCACCCCGGTCGGCACCCGCACCGCCGCCGCCGAACCCATGACGGCCCGCAGCAGCACGTCCGCGCCGAGCACGATCACCACGCCGACCAGCCCGGAGAACGGCAGCAGCGCCCGGTGCTTGCCCAAGCCGGGCACGATCGGCGTCAGCAGCCGGGTGATCACCGGCGCGCTCAGCCCCACGAACCCGATCGGCCCGGCGATCGTCACCGCCGCCGCCGTCAACGCCACGGTCAGCAGCACCGCGCCCACGCGGGTGCGCCGCACCCTCAAGCCCAGCACGGTCGCGTTGTCGTCGCCCAGCGCCAGGATGTCGAGCGACCGCCCCATCACCAGCAGCGCCGCCACCGCGACCACCACGACCGGCGTCATCTGCGCGGTCGCGTCCAGGTCGCTCACGGTCAGCGAGCCGGAGCCCCACGCGAACAGCCCGGTCGTCTCCTGCTCGTACATCAGCAGCAGCAGGATCGTGGCCGACTGGAGCGTCAACATGACCGCCGACCCGACGAGCACCAGGCGCGGGCTGGTGGAACCGCCGCCCGACAACCCGAGCACGATCACCGACGCCGCGAGCCCGCCGACGAACGCCGCCGCGCCCGCCGGCAGCGTGGGCAGGCTCAGCCCGAACGCCGCGATCGACACCACGGCCAGGTGCGAGCCCGCGTTCACGGCGAGCGTGTCCGGGGAGGCCAGCGGGTTGCGCGCCACCGACTGCATCCCCGCGCCGGCCACGCCGAGCGCGACGCCGAGCAGCAGCGCGGCGAGCAGGCGCGGCACGCGCGAGCCCTCCAGCACGGCGAGGGTCTGCGCGTCGCCGTCGCCCACGAGGGCGGCGAGCAGGTCGAGCACACCGGTCGACGCGGTGCCCTGGGTGAGGTGGACGGCGGAGAGCACGGCGATGAGCGCCACGACCCCCGCCGTCACGACGGCGGTGCGCATCAGGCGGTGGTGGCCTTCACGAACTGCTCGGCGACCTCGATGACCGACTTCGGCCCGCCGAACGTCCAGGTGCCCGGCTCCAGCTTGACGACCTTCTTCGAGACCACGAACGGCAGCCGCTGCCACACCGGGTTCGCCGCGAGGCCGGTGGTGAACACGTCGTCCTCGGAGGCGCTGTAGAACAGCACCGTCTTCGGGTCGGTGAGCGCGGTGAGGCCCTCGACGTCGGTGGCGCCCAGGCCCCACTGCGGGTCGACCTCGCCGGTCCACGCGTTCTTCAGGCCGACCGCCTCGGCGGCGTCGGAGACCAGCGAGCCCTTGCCGAACGGGCGGATGTTGACCGTGCTGCCCTGCAACCAGCCGTCGGCCATGACGAACGGCGTGCCGGCCGCGCCCTTGGCCTCGACCGCCTTCTTGCCGTCGGCCAGCGCGGTGTCCAGCTCGGCCAGCAGCGCGTCGCCCTCGGCGGACTTGCCGATCGCCCGGGCGATCAGCTTCGTGTCCTCGCGCAGCCGGTCGAGGTTGCGGGAGGCGTCGCTGGCCTTGGTGACGATCACGGGGACGTACTTCTCCAGCTGGGAGGCCAGCGTCTCGTCCCGGCCCTTCGCCATGATCACCAGGTCGGGGTCGAGCGCGACGATCGAGTCGACGCTGGGCTCGTTGCGCTTGCCGACGTCCTTCACGTCGGCGGCGAGCGGCACGGCCGAGTCCCACGTCTTGTAACCGGTCGCGTCCGCGACACCCACCGGCATGACACCCAGTGAGGCGACGGTCTCGGTCTCCGCCCACTCCAGCGTGACGACCTTCTGGGCGGGGGAGTCGAGCTTGACCTCCTTCCCGCGGGAGTCGGTGACGGTGACCGGACCGCCGGCGGACTCGGTCGGCGCGGACGTCGGCGTCTCGGTCGTGCCGCACGCGGACAGCAGCACGGCCGCCGTGACGAGGGCAGGGGCAAGCAAGCGCATCGCTGGTACCTCTCAGGGGTGAAGGGGGAAGGGGTCAGGCCGGTCGCGGGGTGTGCCTGCCGAGGGGGCGGCAGTGGATCGCGCCGGTCACCGGGTCGTCGGCGACGTGCACCGTGACGCCGTAGGCCCGGGTCAGGTGCTCGCCGGTGAGGACGTCGCGGACCCCGCCCGCCGCGACGACCCGGCCCTCGCTCAGCAGCACGACCTCGTCCGCGATGATCGCCGCGTGGTCGAGGTCGTGCAGCACGACGCCGACCGCCACGTCGTGGTCGTCCGCCAGGTCGCGCACCACGTCGAGCACCTCGACCTGGTAGCGCAGGTCGAGGTGGTTGGTGGGCTCGTCCAGCAGCAGCACGGAGGTCTGCTGCGCCAGGCACGACGCCAGCCACACGCGCTGCAACTCGCCGCCGGACAGCTCGTCCACGCCGCGGTCGGCCATCGCGGTCACGCCGGTCAGCTCCATCGCGCGCTCGACGGCCGCGCCACCCTCCAGGTCGACCCCGCGCCACCCGGTCCGGTACGGGTACCGGCCGTAGGAGACGACGTCGCGCACCGACACCCCCGACGGCGTCGGCCGCTGCTGGGTGAGCAGGGTTACGTTGCGGGCGAACTCCTTGCCGGACAGGGGGGAGTGGCCCCACACCGACCTCTCGCCGACGCGGACGTTCCCCTCGCGCGGCCGGTGCAGCCGCGCCAGCGACCGCAGGACGGTCGACTTGCCGGACCCGTTGGGCCCGACGAGCGCCGTCACGGCGCCCGCGCGGAGTCCGAGCGAGACACCGTGCACCACCGCGCGGTCGTGGTGCGCCAGGACCAGTCCCTCACCGGCGAGCAGCGCGTCTCCCTTAGACATGAGGGGAGCCTAACCTAAGGTCGCGAATCGCCCATATGGGCGTGATCTACTGCACTCCTCGGCCTATCCGGTAACGCTGCGCATGGGTGCATCGGACGCGGATGGACCCGTAACGGTGGCTTCGTCCCGCTCGACAACCCCGCTGTCACACGGACGGGACGGGGTCGGTCAAGTGAAGAAGCTCGAAGCGCACGAGGTGGCGCTCGCCAAGGTGTTCTCCAGCGACTACGAGTTCGTCGTCCCGGACTACCAGCGCCCCTACACCTGGGAGCCCGCGCAGGCGACGCAGCTGCTGGCCGACCTGGTCGAGGCGGTCGACCGGGACCCCGAGGACCCGTACTTCCTGGGGTCCGTGGTGCTCGTCAAGCGCCCGGACGAGCCGCTCGCCGAGGTCATCGACGGCCAGCAGCGGCTCACCACGTTGACCATCCTGCTGGCCGTGCTGCGGGAGCTGACCGAGGACCCGCGCGACGCGGACAACCTCGACATCCTCATCTGGGAGCCGGGCAACACCATCCTGGACCTGGACTCCCGCCCGCGGCTGCGCCTGCGTCCGAGGGACGAGGAGTTCTTCCGCAAGCACGTGCAGGCGCGAGGCGGGGTCGACCTGCTCCACCCGGAGGCCAAGTACCCCAACGACGCGCAGGCCCGCATCGCCGCGAACGCCCGCGCCCTGCGCGACGCCCTGGCCTCGTCCACGCCGGCCCAGCGACTGGCGCTGGCCAAGGCCGTGGTCCAGCGGACGTTCCTGGTCATGGTCTCCACCTCCGACCTGACCAGCGCCTACCGCATCTTCTCGGTGATGAACTCGCGCGGGGTGGAGCTCTCACCGGCCGACATCTTCAAGTCGCAGGTCATCGGGGCCCTGCCGGACCACGACAAGGCCCGCTACGCGGAGAAGTGGGAGGACCTGGAGGCGGACCTCGGGCGCGAGGCGTTCGCCGACCTGTTCTCGCACATCCGCATGGTGGTGCTGAAGTACCGGGCCCGGCAGCAGTTGCTCACCGAGTTCGGCGACCACGTCCTCAAGGGCTTCCTCGACGAGGGCAAGGCCGCGGTGTTCGTCGACGACGTGCTGGAGCCCTACGGGTCGGCCTACCGGGACATCCTCACCCGCGACCACCAGTCCCTGTCCCAGGCGACCGAGGTCAACGACTGGCTGCGCCGGTTGCACCTGCTCGACAACTTCGACTGGCAGGCGCCCGCGCTGTGGGCGTTGAAGACGCACCGCAACGACGGTTCCTGGCTGGTCGGGTTCCTGCGCCGGCTCGACCGCCTCGGCGCGTGGATGCTGGTGACCCGCTGCAACGCCCAGGCCCGCGGTCAGCGGATCGCGAAGCTCCTCCAGGAGCTGCAGGATGGGCTCGGCCTGGGTTCGCCCGCCCTCGACCTCGACGCCGACGAGCGGGCCGAGCTCCGGGCGAAGCTGGACGGCGACGTCTACCGCAGCGCCGCCGTGCGGAAGTACGTCCTGCTGCGGTTGAACGAGCTGGTCTCGGACCCGTTCGTGGCGCAGGACGTCAAGATCGTCACGGTCGAGCACGTGCTGCCGCAGAGCCCGTCGGCGGGCTGCGAGTGGCGCGAGGTCTTCACCGAGTCCGACCGGGAGCGGTGGACCCACCGGCTGGCGAACCTCGTCCTGCTCAGCCGGACCAAGAACTCGGCGGCGGGCAACCTCGACTTCGCCGCGAAGAGGGACAAGTACTTCGCGGGCGGCAAGTCGCCGAGCTACGGGCTGACCACGGAGGTGCTGCGGGAGGAGACCTGGACGCCCGACGTGCTCGACGCCCGGCAGGAGCGGCTGGTCGGCGCCCTCGCCGAGCACTGGGAGCTGCGCGTCAGCTGAAGTGGCGCCGCGTGTCGGCCACCAGGGACCTGAACACCACCGTGTTCATCCGGCGGTCGACCTTGACCGCGGGCTCGTAGGCGAACGTCCAGGTCAGCCGGCAGCCGTCGCCGGACCGCTCCACCAGGTAGTCCTCGCCGAAGCGCCGGTACACCGGCAGGTTCGCCCGGTCCACCAGGAACGACTGCCGCCGCCCCTCCTCCCAGCGCATGAAGTGCTCGTTGAGCCGCAGCACGCCCAGCACCGTCGCGGTCCGCGTCGTGCCCACGCCGAACGGGCGCGGGGAGGTGTACTCGACCGACGACAGCAGCCGGCACCACCACAGCGGGTTGGATGCGGTCAGACCCCGCCACACACGTTCGGGTGACACCGGCAGGTCCAGCACGTAGCTGTGACGCTGCGGCGCCGAGTCGAAGAAGTCCACGTCGAACGGCTCCAAGCGGGGCACGTCGTCCAGTGTGACGCCTGTGCGCCGGTTTCACCGCTTGCCCGCGCGATGGTGCCTCACCGGCTGAACCGCCACCCGCCGACGACCACCCAAAGCAGCAGTGGGTTGAGCCGGACGGGCGGACTCCCCGCTCGAACGTGTGGATCACCGCCGCCGGTCTTGGCCGCCATGCCCGCGCACTGGTTGCGTACACCCGGTACGTCCCGACGAGAGGTGCGAGCCGATGGCGCAGCCGTTCCAGCTGCCGGATTTCTACATGCCCTACCCGGCCCGGCTGAACCCCAACCTGGAGCGCGCGCGCACCCACACGAAGACGTGGGCGCACGGGATGGACATGATCGACGTCCCCCAGCACGGCACGGTCATCTGGACCGAGGAGGACCTCGACAACCACGACTACGCCCTGCTCTGCGCCTACACCCACCCCGACGCCTCGGCCGACGACCTCGACCTCGTCACCGACTGGTACGTGTGGGTCTTCTACTTCGACGACCACTTCGTCGAGCTCTACAAGCGCAACCCGGACGTGACGGGCGCCAAGGCCTACCTCGACCGGTTGCCGCTGTTCATGCCGGTCGACGGCGCGATCACCGCGGAACCGGCGAACCCGGTCGAGAAGGGCCTCGCCGACCTGTGGACGCGCACCGTCGGCAGCCACTCGGCGGACTGGCGCCGCCGGTTCGCCGACAACACCAAGCACCTGCTGGACGAGTCCATGTGGGAGCTGCTCAACATCTCCGAGGGCAGGCTCTCCAACCCGATCGAGTACGTCGAGATGCGCCGCAAGGTCGGCGGCGCGCCGTGGTCGGCGAACCTGGTCGAGCACGTCACCGGCCTGGAGGTGCCCGCCCGGATCGCCCTCAGCCGCCCGATGGGCGTCCTGCGCGACACGTTCGCCGACGCCGTGCACCTGCGCAACGACCTGTTCTCCTACGAGCGCGAGGTGCTCGACGAGGGCGAGCTGAGCAACGGCGTCCTGGTGCTGGAGAAGTTCCTGGACCTCCCGACCCAGGAGGCCGCCGAGGCGGTCAACGACCTGCTCACCTCCCGCCTGCACCAGTTCGAGCACACCGCCGTCACCGAGGTGCCGCTGCTGCTCGACGAGCACGCCGTCGACCCCGCCGGCCGCCTCGCCGTGCTGGCGTACGTGAAGGGCCTGCAGGACTGGCAGTCCGGCGGCCACGAGTGGCACGCCCGGTCCAGCCGCTACATGAACGAGGGCGCGGTCACCGCGAGCCCGGTGCTCGGCGGCCCCACCGGGCTGGGCACGAGCGCCCTCCGCGCGCTCATCGCGACCGCGCCGCAACGCCTGCGCAGCTTCAGCCACGTGCCGTTCGAGGAGGTGCCGCCGAGGCCCGAACCGGCGCTGGACATGCCGTTCGAGGTGGCGGTGAGCCCGCACTGGCACGACGCGCGGGAGAAGAGCGTCGCCTGGGCGCGCGAGATGGGCCTCTTCGACGACGTGCCCCGCGTGTGGACCGAGGGCAGGTTGCGCGACATGGACCTCGCGCTGTGCTCGGCGGGCATCGACCCGGACGCCACGCCGGAGCAGCTGGAGATCTCCGCGTTGTGGCTGACCTGGGGCACCTACGGCGACGACTACTACCCGGTCGTGTTCGGCCGCACGCCGGACCTGGCGGTCGCGAAGGCCGCCACCGACCGGCTCAAGCAGATGATGCCGCTGGAGGGCGCGTCGCCGTCGCCGACGACCCCGCTGGAACGCGGCCTCGCCGACGTCTGGCAGCGGACCACGGCTCCGATGCCGCCGGACAACCGGCGGCAGCTGCGCCACACGCTGGACCTGATGCTGGACAGCTGGTTGTGGGAGCTGAAGAACCAGCACGAGAACCGGGTGCCCGATCCCGTCGACTACGTGGAGATGCGCCGGCACACGTTCGGCTCGGAGCTGACGATGAGCCTGTCCCGGCTCGGCCACGGCAAGCTGGTGCCCGACGCCATCTACCGGACCCGCACGATACGCAACATCGAGAACTCGGCGATGGACTACGCCACCATCCTCAACGACCTCTTCTCGTACCGGAAGGAGATCCAGTTCGAGGGCGAGGTGCACAACATGGTGCTGGTGGTGCGCAACTTCCTCGACGTCGACCTGGACCGGGCGTGGGGCATCGCGACCGACCTGGCCAACGCGCGGCTGGCGCAGTTCCAGCACTCGGTGCGGGTCGAGCTGCCCGCGTTGTTCGAGGAGTTCCACCTCGAACCCGAGGCGCGCGAAGCGCTGCACGACTACGTCGGCGAGCTGCGGGACTGGCTGTCGGGCATCCTGCACTGGCACCGGGAGGTCGTGCGCTACCACGACGCCGACCTGGCCAAGCACTTCGGCGACCGGGAGCTCGGGTTCACGCCGCGGGCCCTGCGCGGCCCCACGGGCCTCGGCACGGCCTCGACCCGCCTCCTCGCGGCCAGGTGACGTCACACGTCGGAGGCGGCCGCCGGGTCGCCGCCGTGCGGGCACGGCTCCACTCCTGGCGATGCTCGGCCGCCGCGAGCACCCCGACCGCCACCACGGCCACCGCCGTCGGCACCGCGACACCGGCACGGAACCCGGCCTCGCCGCGGCCCGCCAGTCCCGCCGCCAGCGCCGCCACCGCCGGCCCGACCGTCGTGCCGACCATCCGCGCGGTCGCGCTCAGACCCGCCCCCGGTCCGGCACGGCAGCCCCCGCCCGTCACCGCGCAGCGACCGCCACCGCCACCGCCGGCAGCTTCATCAGGAACACCGGACGCCGGCCGAACGCGCCCGCCACCAGCCCGCCCAGCGGCGCGCCGGCCGGCCCGCCGACCGTCATGATCGTGACCACGTACCCGATCGCCCGCCCGCGCTGCTCCGGCGCCACCGCCGCGACCACGATCGGCATGTGCCCGGCCGGCACCAGTGACCCGGCCACGCCCTGCGACACCCGACCCACCACCAAGACCCAGAACGACGGCGCGACCGTCCGCCCGGTCCACCCACCGCCCGGCCGGGATCGCGACCGCCGCCATCGGCAGCGTGTAGGCCGGCAGCACCCACGCCGCGACCGTCATCTCGGTGGTGACCACCAGCATCGCCGTCGCCAACGCCACCACGGGCGATCAACGGGTCGTGACCTGCGCGTCCTCCGCCACGGCGGTGACGCTACGACCGCCCGCCGACCGGTCGAACCCGTCAGGTGACCGGTCGCCGGACGCGCACTCGTGCGGTCCGCGCACCGACCGGCCGCGCTATCGTCGAAGCCCCGGACACGAGGTGGCGACGTGGGCGACGACGAGCTCGGCTCCGAGGCGGCGGAGGACTCCCCGGTCGGGAGCGCCGACGACGAGCGGGACGAGCCGGTGTACCTCCCCCCCGGCGGGACGCGCCCGGCTCAGCCGCCTCCGCCGGCGCAGGCGGCGGCAGGCGCAGCCCCCGGTCGCCAGGCGGGCGGGACCGGGCAAGCGCGTCGCCGGCGTCAAGGTCACCAGGAACCCGGCGCGAGGTCCGCTGGACGGGCACGGGTCGGTCTACCTCTCCGCGGACGACCCCCGCGAGGTCATGGACGCGCTGGTCGCGCTGGGACTGGTGTTCGGCTTCACCGTGGTGCGCGTCGGCGAGCCGGAGATCGGCTCGTGGTTCCAGCGGCTGGGCCTGGTGTTCCGCCCGGGAGCCCGGGAGAAGCTCGCCGACCTCGCCGCCAAGGCCGAACGCGCGGCCGAGCTGCACGCCGTCCTGCAGGTGCGCTCGCAGAACGACGAGCGGGAGGCGAACGCGGTCGGCCGGCTGATCGAGGCGCTCGGCGCCACCGAGACGGCCGTCATCCAGATCAGCTCCATCATCGTGGTCAAGGCGGACGGCGTCATCGTCTCCAAGGTGCTCACCGAAGAGCAGGTGAAGCACCTCTCGCACAACCCGGACCTGCTCAAGGACCCGCGTGCCGTCCTCGACGCGCTCAAGCAGGGGTTCCCGACCGACGCCGGCGGCGGCCGCGCCGCGCTGGAGGCGGCGTCCGACCGCCGCGACGTCCACGGCGAGTGACCGGCGCGAGCCGACCCGGACGACCAGTCACCTGACAGATGCCCGTGCCCCGCCCCCGCTCCTAGCGTCGACACCGACACGACCCAGGGAGGGCACACCGTGATCAAGCTAGCGATCATCGTCGGCAGCACCCGGCGCGGCCGGTTCGCGCCGGTGGTGGCGAACTGGTTCGCCGACCGGGCCAAGCAGCGCGCCGACCTGAGCGTGGACGTGGTCGACCTGGACGACCTCGACCTGCCGGACCGGCTGCACGCCTTCGGCGAGGACCCGGCGCCGGAGGTCGCGCTGGTCTCGCCGCGCCTGCGTGACGCGGACGCGTTCGTCGTCGTCACACCCGAGTACAACCACAGCTTCCCCGCGCCGTTGAAGAGCGCCATCGACTGGCACTACACCGAGTGGCAGGCCAAACCGGTCGGGTTCGTCTCCTACGGCGGTGTCGGCGGCGGGTTGCGCGCGGTCGAGCAGCTTCGGCAGGTCTTCGCCGAGCTGCACGCGGTCACCGTGCGGGACACCGTCAGCTTCCACGGCGCGTGGTCCCGGTTCGACGAGGCGGGCGAGCCGGTCGACGCCGACGAGGTGGCCAAGGCCGCCACGGCCGTGCTCGACCAGGTGGTCTGGTGGGGGACGGCGCTCAAGGAGGCCCGCGCCAAGCGGCCTTACGGGGCCTGACGTGCGGGCCGTGCGGCTGCACGCGTTCGGCTCGGCCCTGCGGTGCGAGGAGGTCGAGGACCCGTCGCCGGGGTCGGGCCAGGTGCGGATCGCGGTGCGCGCGGCGGGCGTGCACCTGCTGGACGGGGTGGTCCGGCGTGGCGGTGACGGGTGCGTGCCGCTGCCGGACCTGCCCGCGGTGCTGGGTTCCGAGGTGGCCGGCGTGGTGGACGCGGTCGGTCGCGACGTGGACGAGTCGTGGCTGGGGCGGCGGGTGGTGACGCAGCTCGGCCTGCTCGGCGGGGGGTACGCCGAGCTGGCGGTGCGGGAGGTGGGCGCGCTGCACGTCGTCCCGGCCGGGCTCGACTTCCCGGCGGCCGTGGCGATGATCTGCACCGGGAGCACGGCGTTGGGCGTGCTGGACGCGGCGGCCCCCGCCCCGGACGACGTGGTGGTGGTGACGGCCGCCGCCGGCGGGGTCGGCACCCTGCTGGTGCAGGGCGCGGTCCGGGCGGGCGCGCTGGTGGTGGGCTTGGCGGGGTGCGAGGAGAAGCGGCGGGCCGCGTTGCGGGCGGGCGCGGCGGTGGCCGTCGACTACCTGGGGCGGGAGTGGCAGCGGCAGGTGCGCGAACGGCTCGGTGGACGGGAGGTGACGGCGGTGCTGGACGGTGTCGGGGGTGTGCTGGGCCGGGCCGCCGCGGACCTGCTCGCGCCGGGCGGGCGGGTGGTGATGTTCGGCTCGTCGTCGGGCGCGCCGGCCCACCTGACCTCGGCCGACCTGTTCGCCCGCGCCCTGACCGCGACCGTCGCCCTCGGACCGCAGGTGGCGAAGCGGTCGGGCGGGCTGCGCGCGCTGGAGACCCGCGCCCTGGCCGTCGCCGCCGACCACGGGCTGACCCCGTCCATCCAACCGTTCCCGCTGGCCGACGCCGGGCGGGCGCACGAGGCGATGGAGAGCAGGCACACGGTCGGCAAGGTCGTCCTGCTCCCGGCCGCCGGCTAGGGTCGTGACCATGCTGCACGGCAGGTCCGCCGAACTGGCCGCGGTGGACACCCTGCTCTCCGCCGCCCGCGCCGGGCAGAGCGGCGTGCTCGTGCTGCGCGGCGAGGCGGGCATCGGCAAGTCCGCCCTCCTGGCCCACGCCGCCACCCGGGCCACCTCGCCCACCCCGGAACTGTCGTACCCCTTCGGCACAATGAAATCAGGGGACCCCCTGCCGGGTACCCCTGCGCAGCCACCGCCCGCCCCGGCCGGGACCGACCACCGCCCGGCCGCCGGCAACCAAGCCCTGGCCGGCGGCAACCAAGCCCTGGCCGACGGCAACCGCGCCCCGGCCGGCGGACATCGCAGCGCGGCCGACGCCGGGTTCCTGGTCCTGCGCGGCACCGCGGTGGAGTCCGAGTCGGTGGTGCCGTTCGCCGGGTTGAACCTGCTCCTCGGCCCCGTCGTGCACCGCCTCGACGCCCTCCCGCCCAACCAGGCCACCGCACTGCGCGCCGCCCTCGGCCTCGCCGCGCCCGAAGGCGGCGACCACCACCTCGTCGGCCTGGCCGTGCTCACCCTCCTGGCCGACCTCGCCGACCGCAACCCCGTCCTCTGCCTGGTCGACGACGCGCACTGGCTGGACCAGGGCTCGGCGCAGGCGCTGGTCTTCGCCGCCCGCCGCCTCCAGGCCGAGGGCATCGCGCTGGTCTTCGCCGCCCGTGACCTGCACGCGCCGCCGTTCCCCGCGCCCGGCCTGCCCGAGCTGCGCCTCACCGGCCTCACCCCCGAGCACGCCGCCGCCCTCCTCGAAGAGCACGCCGCCGACCTGCCGCGCCACGTCCGCGACCAGATCGCCGAGGAAGCCCGCGGCAACCCGTTGGCGCTGCTGGAACTCCCCGCCGCCCAACGCGAAGGCCACCTGCCCGCCGCCCACGCCTACCGCGTCGCCGCCCTGCCCACCCACAGCCGCATCCAGCAGACCTTCGCCGACCGCATCGGCACGCTCCCCGAGCGCACCCGAACCCTCCTGCTGGTCGCCGCCGCCGACGACACCGGCGACCCGACCGTCGTGTTCGAGGCCGCCGGTCTGCTCGGCGCGTCCGTCGACGACCTCGAAGCCGCCGAACAACGCCAACTCCTGCGCTCCGACGACGGCCGGCTGACCTTCCGCCACCCCCTGATCCGCGCCGCCGCCTACCAGAGCGCCCCGCTCAAGCAGCGCCTCACCGTCCACAGGGCACTGGCCGACGTGCTGCCCGACGCCCACCGCAGCGCCTGGCACCTGGCCGCCGCCACCACCGCGCCCGACGAGGACGTCGCCCGAGCCCTCGCCCGCACCGCCGAGGACGCCCGCGAGCGGGGCGGTTACGTCGCCGTCGCCGCCGCCTACCAGCGCGCCGCCGAACTCACCCCGGACCCCGTCGAACGCGGCCACCGGTTGGCGTCGGCGGCGGGCGCGGCCGGTGCGGCGGGCCAGTTCGACCGCGCGGTCGTGCTCGCCGACCAGGCGTGGCACCTGGTGGGCAACCCGGTGGACGGCGCGCGGGTCGCCCGCATCCAGGCGCGGCTGGCCAGTGAGCAGGGACGGTCGGCGGAGGCCGCGGTGCAGCTCGCCCGCGCCGTGCGGTGCGCCGAGCACACGGACCGGGAACTGGCGGGGGAGCTGCTGTTCCACGCCGCCAACAACGCGTGGGCCGGCCGCGACCTGGACCTGTTGAAAGACATCGCGGCCCGCGCCGGGGACCTGCCCGGCGCCGACGACACCCGGCGGGTCGCCACCGCCGCCCTGGGCCTGGACGGCGCCGACGTCCCCGGCGGCATGGCGGCGTTGCGCGAACTGCTCGACTCCCCGTACGTCGGCGGGCCCGGCAACGCGGTCACCGCCTGGTGGAACCTCGTCCTCGGCGACGACCGGGCGGCCTACGCGTGGGCGTTCGACCTGGAACGCCAGTCCCGCGCCCAAGGCGCCCTCGGCGTGCTGCCCCGGGCCCTCGCCTACCTGGCCCGCGGCCGGCTGCACCTGGGCCGGCACCGCGACGCGCGGGCCACCGCCGAGGAGGGGCTGCGCATCGCCGCGGACATCGGCCAGGAGTTCAGCGTCGGCTTCCTGTCCGCCGTGCTCGCCGAGCTGGCCGCCGTCGAAGGCGACGCGGCCAGGTGCGAGGAGCTGGTGGCGACGCTGGTCGACGGCGCGCCCCAGTCCGTGCGGGCCGCGTGCGCGTCGGCGCTGCTCGACCTCGGACTCGGCCGGCACGAGGCCGTGCTGGACCGGTTGGCCGACGTCGCCGCGGGCGCGCACCGGCTCTACTCCGTCACCAGCCTGCCCGACCTGGTCGAGGCGTCCGCCCGGCTGGGCAAGCCGGACGCGAACGCCGCCCGCTGGTTCGACGAGTGGGCCTCGGGCACCGGCCGGCCGTGGGCTCGGGCCGTCTCCGCGCGGTGCCGCGCCCTGCTCACCGACGACGAGCGGTGGTACGTGAAGGCCGTCGACCTGCACCGCGTCGACGACAGCCGCCCGTTCGAACGCGCCCGCACCGAGCTGCTGTACGGGGAGTGGCTGCGCCGGGCCCGCCGCAAGGCCGACGCCCGCACCCACCTGCGGTCGGCGTCGGAGGTGTTCGAACGGCTGGGCGCGACACCGTGGGCCGCCCGCGCCCGCACCGAGCTGCGCGCCACCGGCGAGAGCCGGGCCGTGCCGGGACCGGACCCGCTCAGCGCCCTCACCCCGCAGGAGTTGCAGGTCGTGCGGCTGGCGGCCGAGGGACTGAGCAACCGGGACATCGGCGCGCAGCTGTTCCTGAGCCCGCGCACGGTCGGTTACCACCTCTACAAGGCGTACCCGAAGCTCGGCGTCGCGTCGCGCGTGGAACTCGGCAAACTCGCCCTCACCTGACCCGCGCGTGTCCTACGTCCAGAACACCCGTGTCCTACGTTCGGAACACCCGAGTTGAACGCTCAGAACACGACCCGGGCGGCCGAGACCGGTCGTCGCGCCACCGGGAACGTCCGCGCGGACGCCGTGTTCACGCTCCACCGGTACCGGCTGAACTCGCCGGTCGCGTCGGACGCGTAGAACATCATGTGCCCGTACCCGGCGCCGTCCGTCGCCGCGGTGGCGTTGAAGATCCGGTTGTCCGGGAACCGGAAGTAGTTGCCCACCCCGTACACGCCGTGCGGCTCGGACGTGCAGTCCACGACCTCCACCGCGTACTGCGTCTCGCCGCGGAAGTTCAGCCCGCGGGTCGGCGCGGTGTACACGCCCTTCACCGAACGCACCATCACCACGTGACCGGTGTTGGTGTCCTGGTCGTTGCGGTAGTCGATGGCGATCACGTCACCCGGACGAAGGTCCGCCACCCTGGTGACGCGTTCGAAGTGCGGGATCTCCCGCTCCGCGAACGCCGCCCGGTAGTCCCGCGCGAACGGGCTCGCCACGCCGAAGTGGGCGCTGAAGAACCGCGGCGTCGCCCACTTGTACGTCCGCTTCAGCACGGCGGTCAGGAACGACGCGCACTGGCTCTGGTTGACCCATCCGGACGCGTCGCCGGGCGAACCCCACCGGACCACGTTCGGCTGGTCCGGCTCCTTGTAGGTGTTGTTGGCCAACGGGCACGTCGGCAACGACAGGTAGCCGACCAGCTGCTCGGCTTCCAGCAGGTGCGGTGTGGACGGCCGGTGTGGACGCGGCGCCCGGGCCGGCGCGGCGGTCGTCCCGGGGGTCGCGGCCACGGCGGTTCCCCCGGAGAACGATCTGCGCGACAGGTCCATCGTGCGACTCCCCCTTCGATGCGGGCCCGCACACCGTAGTCGAAGGGGATGAGCCGCACGTGGTGGTTCAGCGCGCGTAGACCAGCAGAACGGTGGTCAGCACGGTGCAGAGGGCGAGCATCGTGGCGATCCCGGTCATCGCCGCGCCGGCCGACAGCAGGACCCGGGTGAGCATGCCGAGCACTCGGCGCAGGAGCTTGGTCAGACCCATGACCAGCGTCAACGCGCCGATCATGACCACCACCACGAGCGGCGTCCACTCGGTGGCCTCGGAAGTTCGGGCTAACGCGGTGAGCATGTTCATGATGACCCCCGGATGGCTTCCTGGGTGAACTTCACCTCTACTCACTGAAGTTGACTGAACCTCAGTAATATGAGAGTAAGTGGGGTGTACTCGACTGACAAGCCCCTGATAGGGGTATCCGCTCGTCACTTTTCTCCGCAATAGTGTATGTTCCACGCTTCAGCTATCACGCTGAAGTTCACTGAAGGGCGCGCGGTCGTGGTCGTTGCGGATGACTCCCACTCGCTGTCGCACCGCCTTCGGGCGCTGCGCGAGGAGCAGTGGCCCGACGTGGTCATCACGCAGAGCGACCTCGCGCAGGCGTTCAGCGCCGACAAGCCGGCCAGCGTGCCGCTGCTGTCGTCGTGGGAGAGCCGCGGCAAGCCCAAGACGCCACCGCTGAACCGCCTCGCCGCCTACGCCACCTTCTTCGCCACCGAGCGCTCCGTGGCCACCCGCCCGTACCGGCTGATCCCGGTGGACGAGCTGACCCCCGAGGAGCTGCGCCGCCGCGAGGAGCTGCTGCGCGAACTGGTCGCGCTGCGCGCCGCCGTCGACCGCGAAGACGGCACGACCCCCGCCCAGGACCGCGCCGACCGGGGCTTCTGGTACTTCGACGACCGGCACGACATCACCATCGTCGTCGCCCAGCTCCCGGCCGACATGCGGGCGGCCATGCCCTACTCCGACCCCACGCAGCCGGACTACGTCGAGCTCTACACCTACGCCGACCTCGACGCCCTCATCGAGCTGCACGGCCACATCCGCGCGCTCAACCCCCGCAGCCAGGTCAACTTCCGCATCGCCTCGAACCTGGCGCCCGACGACTACACCACGCACCTCGTGCTGCTCGGCGGCGTCGACTGGAACCTCGTCACCCGCGAACTGCTCGACCGCGTCGACCTCCCGATCACCCAGGTCGCCCGGCACGACGAGGCCGAAGCGGGCGGTTTCGTGGTGCGCGACGGCGAAGGCCACGAGCGGCTCTTCGCGCCCAAGCTCGGCAACTCCCGCGGCCACGAGGTCCTGATCGAGGACGTCGGCCACTTCTACCGCGGCACCAACCCGTTCAACCACAAGCGGACGGTGACGATCTGCAACGGCCAGTACGGCAGGGGCACCCTCGGTGTCGTGCGGGCCCTCACCGACGGCAGGTTCCGCGACCGCAACGCGGAGTACCTGAGCCGGCGGTTCCCGGACATGGCCTCTTACAGCGTCCTCACCAGGGTGATGGTCGTGAACGGCCAGGTGGTCACACCGGACTGGAACCTGCCGGAGTTCCGCCTCTTCGAATGGCCGGAGGGCCAGAGTTGAACGTCGCAGGCCCCGTGCTCGCCCCCGCCAGGGTGGCCCCGGCGCCGGTCGGGCGTCCCCGGTCGGCGAACCACCACGGTTCCCACCGCCACCTGCTGACCAAGGACGCGTTCGCCGTCCCGGCCGAGGTGAACGCGATCATCGTGCCGACCGCGCGACCCACCAGGTACCTGGAGCACGTCGTCGCGCTCGCCGGCCACCATCGCTGCACGCTGGTGGTGCTGTGCAGCCACCACGCGTCGGCGGTCGCCGCCACGGCGCTTGCGGAACGAGGCGGTGTCGAGGTCGTCGCCATCGACGTCGCCGACGTGCCCCGCAGGCTCCTGCCGCAGTTCGAGACCACGGCGATGCTGCGCGGCGGTCGATTCGACCGCCGCACCGACACCAGCCTCAAGCGCAACCTGGGGTTGCTGGTGGCCGCCGTGTCAGGCTGGGAACGGGTCGTCTACGTGGACGACGACGTGGTGATCCCGCGGCCGGACGACCTGGGCACCGCGGTGGGCCTGTTGGACACGTTCACCGGCGTCGGCCTCTCGGTCGGCGGCTACCCCGACAACTCGGTGGTCTGCCACGCCTACCGTGAGGCGGGCGGCGACCAGGACACGTTCATCGGCACGGGCGCGCTGGCAGTCGGCCGCGAGTCGTTCGCCTCGTTCTTCCCCAACATCTACAACGAGGACTGGTTCTTCCTGCTCGGCGAGACCGGGCTCGCGCCGTCCGCGGTCACGGGTCAGGCGCTGCAGAAGCCGTACGACCCGTACCGGGACACCATGCGTGCCCGCACCGAGGAGCTGGGTGACTGCCTCGCCGAAGGGCTGTTCGGCCTGCTCGACGCCGGACGCGGCCTGACCGAGGCCGACGCCGGGTACTGGCGGTGGTTCCTGGGCCGACGTCGGCGGTTCATCGAAGAGGTCATCGGCATGGTGGTGGACACCCAGCCGGACGGCCCGGCCAAGGACAGGATGATCGCCGCCCTCAAGGCCGCCGGTGGTCGCAACCGCCTCATCGAGCCACAGCTCTGCGTGGACTACCTCACGGCGTGGCGCGCCGACCGCGAGGTGTGGCGCGACCACGTCGAGGACGCGTGCCGCAGCCACGGCGACCGTCCCGTGCCGGCCCTGCTGACCGAGCTGGGTCTGCCGCACCACTACCGCCCGGGCGCCACCACTGCACCTGAAACGAGGGCGCGGTACCCGGTCGTCGCTCCCTGAGCCACCACAACGCCGCCGCTGGTCAACCGATCAGGCGATCCAGTCGACGACGGACCTCCACTGCCTCGGGTGCGCCGAGCTCAAGGTAGATATCCAGGGCGAGACCCCACCGGTCCCGAGCCCTGGCCACGTCACGCGACGCTTCGTGTGCGTTTGCGAAGCCCTCGTGCGCCTGGGCCTGCTCATGGCGATCACCGATGTCCAGGGCGATGGCGAGTGCCTGTTCGTGGCACGCCAGCACCTCGTCGGTCATCCCCGTGCGGCGCAGCGCGTTGCCGAGTCCGTTGAGCGCCTCGGCCTCCAGCGCGCGATCGCGGGTGGCGCGAGCGAGTTCGAGCGCCTCCTGGTGGTAGCCCTTGGCCTCGAGGTTGCGCTCCAGGTGCTGGAACGCCACGCCGATGTCGTTGAGCACATAACCGATCCGCGGTCGGTCGTTGGCCTTCCGGAACAGCGCCAGTGCGCGTTGCATGTGTTCGACGGACTCCTCGTGGCGCCCCAACCGGTCGAGGACCAGCCCCATGTTGTTGAGCACCTGACCCTGACCCGTGCGGTCGCCCACTTCCTCGAACAGGCGCAGAGCGGCCGAGTCGCAGGCCAAGGCTTCGTCCTGGCGCCCGAGAAGCATGTGCACGTGGCCCAGGTCCGCCAGCGCCAACGCCTCCACGAGCGGACTACCCGCCTGCCGCAGCACCGTGATCGCCCGCGTCAAGTGGTCCTGAGCTTCCAGGTAGCGACCCAAGCGCTGGTACACGACGCCGAGGTTGTGCGACGCCCGACCCTCGGACACCTTGTCACCCCGCTGTCGGGCCGCGGTCACGGCAAGGGAGTGCAGCGTGACGGCGTCGTCGAAGTGGCCGTGGACGTCGAGGAACCGGTAGAGAGTGGCGGACAGCGATGTCGCGTAGGTCGTCCAGGTGGTGTGGGCCGCCACTGCGGCGAGCGTGGCACGCTCAGTCTCCAGCCAACGCACGGCTTGGGCGTCGTCCACGAGGTTGGCGGGCGATTCGCTGTCCGTCGGGAACTTCGGCCTGCGGTCGTGCTCCTGGGGGAAGAGGATGTCCATCGCCTGCGACGCGGTGCGCAGGAAGAAGTTGAACAACCGGCCCGACGCCGCGTGCCGTGACTCCTCGGGCTCCTCCTGGGACGCGAGGTCGGCCGCGTAGACGCGCAACAGGTCGTGCATCTGGTACCGACCGGTCGTGGTGCGTTCCAGCAGGTGTGCGCGAACCAGCGAGTCGAGGAGCCGACGCCCCCGTGCCGCCGGGGTCTGGAACAGGACCGCGGCGCTGACCGGGTCGAAGTCCCGTCCGGGGTGCAGGCCGAGTAGGCGGAACGCGCGGGACTGCTCGGGGTCGAGGTTCCGGTAGGACCAGGACAGCACCGCCCGCACCGCCGTGTACGGGTCGTCCCCGGCGTCGAGCATGTCGAGCCTGCCCTGCTCGTCCGCGAGTTCGCGGACGAGTTCGGCGAGCGTCGCCTGGGGGTTGTCGGTGACGAGGTCGGCGGCGATCCGGAGGGCCAGCGGCAGGCGGGCGCAGTGCCGGACGAGGGAGTCGACGGCCTCCGGCTCGGTGTCGACGCGAGGACCGATCAGCATGCGCAGCAGGTACCTCGCCTGGTCGTGAGGCAGGAGATCGAGGTTCACCCGGCGGGCGCCGTCCCGGGAGACGAGGCCCGGCAGGGCGTCACGGCTGGTCACGAGCACCAGGCACGAGGATGTGCCAGGCAGCAGGGGCCGGACCTGGTCGGCGGAACGCGCGTTGTCGAGCACGATCAGCATCCGACGACCGGCGGCGAGGCTGCGGAACCGGGCCGCCCGCTCGTCCAGGTCGTGAGGGATGTCGGTGTTCGGCACGCCCAACGACCGCAGGAGACTCGCGAGTGCCGCGGCGGGCGGCACCGGTTCATCCGGGCCGTAACCGCGCAGGTTGAGGTAGAGCTGACCGTCGGGAAACCGGTCACTGACCCGATGTGCCCAGTGCGTGGCGAAGGCCGTCTTTCCCACCCCGGCCGTGCCGGATACCGCCGAGATCACCACTGCCGCCGTGGACGACGTCTCCTCCGTGGACGCGAGCATCAGGTCCATCTCGGCGAGTTGCTGCACTCGATCGGTGAACGCGTGCACGTCCGGCGGCAGTTCGTGGGGCGGGGGTATCGGACTGGTCCGGGTGGTGTGCAGGTGTACACCACCCGCGATCGACGCGGCCTGCACGACGGCTCCGGCCGCCCCCGACACGTCGTTGGTCTTGTCGCCTCGGCGCTCGTCCGACACTCGCGACCTCCGTCCTGTTCTCCGGAGCGTATCGACGGTGCCACAACCGGAATCCGCCCAACAGCGGCCACGTTCCGGGGAACTCCGCGAGTCACCTCGACGTTGACCCGTGCACAAGTCCTGGTTCGGCGCGGAACCGACCCTTCGAGTGGGCGGAGGGCCGGTTGAGCCACCCGGCGACAGCGATCTCGAGCCAGCACGGCTCGCACAGCAGACTCCTCGTCACGGTTGACGTCGCGGACTCCCCGCCCGGTGCGGTGGACGCGATCATCGTGCCCACCAGCAGACCTTGGCGGTACCTCTGCGCGGCGATCGACACGGCGGCGGTGCTCGGTCGACCGCTCCTCGTGTTGTGCAGCGGCGAAGCATCACCCCACCGAACCGTGAAGCTGGCCCGCACCAGGGGCGTCGAGATGCTGCTGGTCGACGTCGGCGCGCTGCCCGCCTCGCTGATGCCCCGCCTGTCGGCGACCGCGAAGGTGCTCAGCTCCACGGAGTTCCTGCGGCACACCGACACCAGCTTCAAGCGCAACCTCGGCCTGCTCGTGTCCCGGGTGGTCGGCTGGGAGCGGGTGGCGTTCCTCGACGACGACATCACCGTGCCGACCCCGTCGGACCTCGACGCGGCGGCCGGCCTGGTCTCGGAGGGCTACGCCGCCGTCGGGCTGGAGGTCGGCGGCTTCCCGGACAACTCGGTGGTCTGCCACGCGCACCGCGAGACGGGCGGCGACCAGGGCACGTTCATCGGCGGCGGCGCGCTGGTGATCGGCCGCGAGTCGATGACCTCGTTCTTCCCGACGATCTACAACGAGGACTGGTTCTTCCTGCTCGACGACGCGGGCCTGCGCCGGTCGGCGATCACCGGCCGGGTGGAGCAGAAGCCGTACGACCCGTTCGCCAACGAGTCGCGGGCGCAGATGGAGGAGTTCGGCGACTGCCTCGCCGAGGGGGTGTTCGCGCTGCTGGACGACGACGGCGGTCGAGGCGGCGGCGGACGAGGGCTACTGGTCGGACTTCCTGCACGGCCGGATGGCCCTGATCGACAGCATCCTCGACCGCATCAGGTCACGGGGACGGCGCGACGACGAGGCGCTGCGCATGGAGATCGCCCTGCGCGCCGCGCGCAAGCGTTGCGAGGCCATCCCGCCGTCGCTGTGCGTGCGGTACCTGAAGGCGCTCGCCCAGGACCGCCGCACGTGGGCGGCGCACGTCGCGACCTTCCCGCAGGGCGCGGTCGACCTGCGGGGCGCGGTCACGGCGTTGGGGTTGGCCGGGCACGCCACGTACGTCACCCGCTGACCGCCGGCCCTCCCATGTGGCGGAACGCTCAGTCCGCGGCCCGCGCCGGCGATTAGGCTCGCCTGCTGGGACGCAGACGGTAGGAGGGCGCATGACGAGCACCGATGGTCGGCAGAAGTGGCTGACCGTCGCCGAGGAGCTGGCCGCGGCGTTGCGGGTCGACGCGGCGGAGCGCGACCGGCTCGGTGCGGAGCCGTCGGCGGAGGTCGGGGCGTTGCGGCGGTCCGGGCTGCTCGGGGTCGGCGACTGGGCCACGCAGCAGGCCGTGACCAGGGTCGTCGGCGCGGCGGACGCCAACGTCGGCCACCTCCTCGGCTACCACTACCTCCAGGTGTGGCGCAGCGGCCTCTTCGACAACCCGAACTCCCAGACCGGCGACAACCTGTTCTCTGCCGGTCTCTTCTGGGCAGGCGTCAGCAACCCGCTGGACGCGGCGCTGGAACTGCGGCCGGTCGACGGCGGGTACGAGGTCACGGGCCGCAAGACGTTCGCCACGGGCGCGTCGGTGGCCGACCGGCTGGTGGTCAGCGCCACCGACACCGAGACCGGCGACAAGATCACCTTCACGCTCGACGCCAAGGCCGACGGCATCACCTACGCCGGCGACTGGGACAACATCGGGCAACGCCTCACCGCCAGCGGCGGCGTGGTGTTCGACCACGTCCACGTGCCGGCCGACCAGGTCCTCGGCGCGCACGACGACAGCAGCCCGCGCCTGTCGCTGGCCGCCCTGGGCTTCCAGCTGGTGCTCGCCCAGCTGTACGTGGCGATGGCGGAGGGCGCGCTGGCCGAAGCCGCCCAGTACACCCGCACGACCACCCGCCCGTGGTTCCTCAGCGGTGTCGACACGGCCACCGCCGACCCCTACATCCTGGGCACGTACGGCGAGCTGGTCGCCGACGCGCAGGCCGCCGGCCTCCTCGCCGACCACGCCTCGGACCGGCTGGACCAGGCGTCCCGGCGGGGCGCCGACCTGACCCGGACCGAGCGCGCGGAGACCGCCGCCGCCATCTCGTCGGCCAAGGTCGTCGCCACCAAGGTCGCCAACCAGACCACGAGCCGGGTGTTTGAGCTGTGCGGCGCGCGGGCCACCGCCGCCGGCTACGCCTTCGACCGGTTCTGGCGCAACGCCCGCACCCTCACCCTGCACGACCCCGTGTCGTACAAGGCCCGCGAGGTCGGCGCGTACCACCTCACCGGCGAGCACGCGCCGTTCACCGGGTACAGCTGATGGAGCCGCTGCTCGCGCGCAGCGTGCGCCTCGACGACGACGGGGTGCACGTGCTGGACCGGCGCAACTTCCCGTTCGAGAAGACGTGGGTGCGCTGCGGCACGGTCGCCGAGGTCGCGAAGGCCATCGAGGACATGGTCACCCAGTCCTCCGGCCCGTACTTCGCCGCGCTGTGGGGCATGGTGCTGGCCGCCCGCGAGGCCCGCGACCTGCCCCGTGACGAGGCCCGTGCCCACCTCGACCAGGCCGGGCAGCTCCTGGTCGCCACCCGCCGCACCAACAACCACCTGCGCAAGGCCGTGGCCGCCGTGCTGGCGGGTGTCGACGCGAACGACGACCTCGAAGCCGGCGCCCTCGCAGGCGCGAAGGCGGGGGACGAGCGCTACCGCAGCCGCAGCCGCAGCCTCGGCAGGCACACCGCCGAGCTGCTGCCGGACGAGGGCGCGGTGCTCACGCACTGCTGGGCCGACCTCTACCTGACCGAGACCGTCGCCGCTGCCCAGAGCATGGGCAAGCGTTTGCGGTTCGTCTGCACGGAGACCCGCCCGTACCTCCAGGGCGCCCGCCTGACCGCGGAGACGCTGGGGGAGATGGGCGTCGACACGACCCTGATCACCGACGGCATGGGCGCGGCCGTGATGTCGACCGGCGACGTGGACGTGCTGCTGACCGCCGCCGACCGCGTCACGATGGACGGGCACGTGGTCAACAAGGTCGGCACGCTCGGCCTGGCGGTCGCCGCGCACGCGTTCGACGTGCCGTTCCTGGCCATGGTGCAGGCGCCGGACCGCCTGGCGCCCTCCGCCGCCGACGTGCCGATCGAGTACCGGCCCGGTGACGAGGTGCGGCACACGCTCGGCCGCCGCACGGCCACCGACCGGGCCCGGGGCCTGTACCCCGCCTTCGACGTCACCCCGCCGCGGTTCGTCACGAAGGTGGTGACCGACCGCGGTGCGTACGCTCCGGACGGTTTGGCCGATTACTACGTTGGGGACGTTCATGACTGAATGGGTCGTGCTGGACATCGAAGGCACGCTCAGCGCCACCGACCAGGTCCTGGTCACGCTGTACGACTACGCCCGGCCGCGGCTCGGGCCGTGGATCGACGCGCACGGCGACGACCCGGCCGTCGCCGAGGCCGTGGCACAGGTCCGCGAGCTGTCCGGTGTGGACGGTGGCACGGACGAGCTGGTGCGCGTGCTGCACGGCTGGATGGACGCCGACCGGAAGGTCACGCCGCTCAAGACGTTGCAGGGCTTGATCTGGCAGCGCGGGTACGCCGAGGGCGACCTGGTGGCCGAGTTCTTCCCGGACGTCGTGCCCGCGCTGCGCAAGTGGCACGCCGAGGGCGCCAAGCTGGCCGTGTTCTCCTCCGGCTCGGTGGCCGGTCAGGTGGCGTTCTTCGCGCACACCGCGGACGGCGACCTCACGTCGTTGTTCGAGTTCCACTTCGACACCGTGAACGCGGGCCCGAAGCGCGAGGCCGGCTCCTACCTCAAGATCGCCTCCGTGCTCGGGTCGAGCGACATCACGTTCTACTCCGACGTTCCCGCCGAGCTGCACGCCGCCGCCGAGGCCGGTTGGCAGACGGTCGGCGTGGCGCGCCCCGGCGAGCCGTACGGCGACGCGGACTTCGGTCCACACCGGACCGTGGACGCCCTGTGACGCCGGGCGAGGCGCTGGCCGCCGAGTGCGCCCGGTACACCGCGATGGGCTGGATGCGCGGCACCTCGGGCAACCTCTCCGTGGTCGTGGACCGCGGTCCGCTGCGGCTCGCGGTGACCGTCAGCGGCAAGGACAAGGGCGAGCTGACGCCGGACGACGTGGTGCTCGTCGACGCCGAGGGCCGCACGGACGACCCGGCGCGCGTGCCGTCGGCGGAAGCGGGCCTGCACGGGCGGATCGCGGCGGTGTCCGGTGCGGGCGCGGTGGTCCACGTGCACGCCCTGGCGCCGGTCGTCGCGGCCGAGCACTGGCCGGACGGCGTCGAGCTGCGCGACCTGGAGATGCTCAAGGGCTTCGGCCGCCAGGCGCACGAGTCCGTGGTCATCCCGGTGGTGCCGAACAGCCAGGACATGCGGGTGCTCGGCGACGCGTTCGAGGCCGGTTTCCGCGAGGACGTGCCGGCCTTGATTGTCGCCCGCCACGGGGTGTACGTGTGGGGTGACGACCTCTACCAGGCGCGGCACCGGCTGGAGTGCTTGGAGTGGCTGTTGCGCTTCAAAGCCGAGATTCACAGGAGGTAGGCGCGATGACGTTGCTGACCGTGTGGTCGGACACCGACCCGGAGACCGCTCTGGTGCGCACCGCCGACCCCGCCGAGATCGCGGTGGAGCTGAAGCAGCTGGGCGTCCGCTACGAGCAGTGGCCGGTCGTACCGGGTGTGACCAGGGAGAACGCCCTGGAGGTGTACGCCGAGCAGGTAGCCCGCGTCACCGAGACCGAGGGCTACATCCTGGTCGACGCGATGGAGATGACCCCGTCGGACGACCCGGAGTGGCTGGCGTCGGCCGGGCAGGCGCGGCTGAAGTTCCTGGCCGAGCACACCCACGACGACGACGAGGACCGGTTCTTCGCCCGCGGCTCCGGCGTGTTCTACCTGCACGTCAAGGAGCGCGTGTACGCGGTGCTGTGCGAGGCGGGCGACCTGCTGAGCGTGCCCGAGAACACCACCCACTGGTTCGACATGGGCACCCGGCCGGACTACGTGTCGATCCGGTTCTTCCACGACGACGACGGCTGGGTCGGCAACTTCACCGGCAGCGAGATCGCCGAGGCGTTCCCGACCTACGACGTGCTCATGGCGGGTCACCGAGCGAGCTGAGCTCGGCGGCGAGGTTGGCCTTGGCGCGGTCCTCCCACCGGTCACGCGCCTGCGGCGTGACGTAGAGCGGGTCGCGCCCGGCCAACGCGCGCAGGACCTCGCCCCGCCCGACCCGCCACGCGTCGTCCGGCACGTGCGCGTACTCGGCGCGCACGGCCGCGCGGTAGCGCTCGTAGGCGGCCGGGTCGGAGCCGAGGACGGCCAGGTCGGCGTCCAGGAGCAGGCACGTCAGCGGGTCGTCCGAGGTGTGCTCCGCGGTGGCCAGCACCAGCGCGGCCACCTCGTCGGCCGCCGGCAGCCCGGCGAGCCGGGCCCGGACCCACTCGGCGCTGCGCCGCTCGTCCTCGCCCGGCACGCCGTCGTAGACCACGTCGTGCGCGAGGGCGGCGAGCGTGAGCACGGCGCGCTCCCGCGCCGTGCGGCCGACGGCCAGCGCGTCCGCGTCACGGACGACGGCCAGCACGTGGTCGGCGTTGTGGTAGCCGCGGTGCGGCTCGGCGTACCGCCCGACGAGGTCACCGGGCCCGTGCGCGCCGCCCAGCACCCGGACCGCCTCGTGCCACCGGACCTCCAGCTCACGCATGGGGCAACCTCACCGTGAAGGCCGCGCCGCCCTCGGGCGCGGGACCGGCCTCGATCGTGCCACCCAACCGGGTCACCAGACCGTGCACCAGGGCGAGCCCGACCCCGGTGCCGACCGGCCGGGACCGCTCGTACTTCGCGTGCAGCGCGCCCTTGCGGAACGCCACCCGGTAGTCCTCCTCGGACAGGCCCGGACCGCCGTCGCGCACCTGGAGCACGTCGTCCAGCGCCAGCACCACCGGCCGACCGGCGGGCGTGAGGCGCAGCGCGTTCTCCAGCAGCCCGTCCAGCACCTGCCGCACCCGCCGGGCGTCCGTCGTCCGCACGGTCGGCTCCACCGGCGCCTCCAACCGGAACTCGACGCCCTTCGCCGCGCACCGCGCCCGCCACACCTCGGCGGCGGCCGTGACGACCTCGGTCAGGTCGACCCGGTCGAGGTCGACGCGGAAGTCGTCCGCGCCCAGCCTGGCCAGGTCCAGCAGGTCGGTGACCAGCCGGTCGAGCCGGTGCGCCTCCCGCGAGATGGTGCGGCCGACCGACGGCACCTCCGGCCCGGACACCACGCCGTCGGCCAGGGACTCGGCGAACCCGCTCACCGCGGTCAACGGCGTGCGCAGCTCGTGCGAGACCGACAGCAGGAACTCCCGCTGCCTGGCCTCGCTGCGCGCCAACGCGTCGGCCAGGGCGTTCACCGCGCCGCCGACCTCGGCGACCTCCGCCGGCCCCCGCTCGGGCGCCCGCAGGTCACGCCGACCGCCGCTCATGGTGCGCGCGACCGCCGCCGTCCGCCGCAGCGGGCGTGCGACCAGCTTGCCCAGCAGCAACCCGGCCACCGCCGCCACCAGCAACCCGACGCCCAGCGCGAACGCGATGTTGCGCAGCAGCTTGCGCCCCGGCCCGTTGCCGACGCCGGTCTCCTGCACCAGCGCCACCCCGGGCCGCACCTCGACCAGCCGCGTCCCCGCGCTGCCCGACCCGACCCCCGCCTCGCGCACCGCCCGCACGGCCCGCGGCTCACCGGTCAACCCGCCGTCCGGGCCGATCAGCACCACGGCGATGCCCTGGCCGCGCAGCACCTCGACCACCCGCAGCCGCCCGGCCCGACCCACGTCGAGCTGCTCGGCCACCACGTCCGCCTGGTCGGCCAGCCCCTCCCGGCTCACCTCCCGGGCGGCGGTGAGCACCAGCCGCGCCGACACCAACCCCGCCACCACGACCGCCACCGCGGCCACGGCCAGGCACAACGCGGTGATCCGGAACGCCAGGCTCGTGCGCCTCACGACGCCTCGACCGAGTAGCCGACCCCGCGCACGGTCCTGATCGGGCTGCGGTCGCCCAGCTTCGCCCGCAACTGCGCCACGTGCACGTCCACCGTCCGCGTGCCCGCCACCGCCGCGTAACCCCACACCGCGCTCAGCAGCTGCTCCCGCTCGAACACCCGCCCGGGGTGCCGCATCAGGTGCGCGAGCAGCTCGAACTCCGTCGACGTCAACGCCACCTCCACCCCGCCCGCCCACACCCGCCGCCGGTCGCCGTCCAGCTTCACGTCACCGACCACGTGCACGGCGCTGACCCGCGGCGCTCCCCGGCGCAGCACGGTGCGCACCCGGGCCACCAGCTCGCGCGGGCTGAACGGCTTGGTCACGTAGTCGTC
Organism: Saccharothrix sp. 6-C; assembly: GCF_016695385.1. Taxonomy (NCBI): domain Bacteria; kingdom Bacillati; phylum Actinomycetota; class Actinomycetes; order Pseudonocardiales; family Pseudonocardiaceae; genus Saccharothrix; species Saccharothrix sp. 6-C. The sequence goes on from NZ_CP064192.1 coordinate 615,906, forward strand.
CGCGCCCAGCTCCAGCCCGAGCACCCGGTCCACCTCGTCGTCGCGCGCGGTCACGAACAGCACCGGCGTCCAGTCGCCCGCCGCCCGCAGCGCGCGGCACACCTCGACCCCGTCCAGCCCGGGCAGGCCGACGTCCAGCAGCACCGCCACCGGCCGCAGCCGCCGCACCGCCGCCAGCGCCGCGTGCCCGTCCGCCTCGACGTGCACCCCGAACCCGTCGCGCCGCAGGTAGAGGCAGATCAGGTCGGCGATGGCCCGTTCGTCCTCCACGACCAGCACGAGTCCCTGCACGCCGCGCATCGTGGCACGGCGAGGGCGGTGGACGAGGCGCGGAGCTGTTCGGGTTCGGTAAAGGTCACGGCCGGCGCAAGCCGCTCCTCCAACCGGTGAAACGCCGCTACCCGCCGTTAACATCACCGCTTCATAACGACTGGGCGGCAACCCGATTCATCTGAATGGGCTACCTCGATAGAGGGACAACCGGTGTAGTTCGATCCCTCGGTTACCCCACGACCCAGCGGAGCAGCAGCCATGCGCATCACCACCCGCCGCCTGTTCGGAGCAGCCGCGCTGCTCGCCCTGAGCGCCACCGGCCTGCTGGGCGGCACCGCCTCGGCCACCTCGGAGACCCCGCTGCCCGGCGACGCCCGCGCCGTCGTGGGCGAGCGGAAGAACGTCGACATCGGCCAGCCCGGCAACGCCTGCGAGGTCGTCGGCCTGCCCGGCGAGGAGATGACGATGCCCGCGGGCACCTTCACCGTCGAGGGCGTCGACATCGACATCACGGCCAACCCCGAGGGCTACGTGCTCACCGGCGTCGTGGTGAAGGGCGGCCCGGCCTACAACGTCTACACCGCCGCCAAGCTCGGCGACCTGGCGTGGGAAGACCTGCACCCGCCGCTCAACGCCGGCGGCGGCCCCGCCGGCATCAGCCACTGGTTCGTCTGCGCCGAGCAGGACGACACGGTCACCACGACCGAGTCCACCCCGGTGACCACTACGCCGTCCACCACGTCCTCCACCCCGGCGAGCACCACCGACGAGGTCGCCCCGACGACGACCACCGAGTCGGTCGCCGTCACGCCGACCAGCACCTCGACCCCGGTCGCCGTCGACGGCCCCGGCAACGACGACCTGGCCGACACGGGCTTCGACGGCGGCTGGATGCTCGTCGTCGGCCTCGCCCTGGTCGCCGCCGGCGCCGCCTTCGTCGCCTCCCCGAAGCTGCGCGACCTCCTGCGCCGCTGACCCCCCACCACTCCTCTCCTCTCCCTCCACCAGCCCCGACCCGCACCTCCGCGAGGTCGCCCGCGACGCCGGAGGTGGCGCCATCCAGCACTGTGACCTGCGCTACCTCACTTGATCCAGCGGGCAGCCCAGCCGCGCCACCCGGAACAGGGCCGTCTACGATCCGATGAGCCGGCGGCGCCACCCGCAGGCCCAGCCAGTACCAGACAGTGCAGGAGGCACCGTGACGGCCGTAGCCCCGCAGCCGATCGCGACGCGGCCCTTCGGGACTCGCGACGCGGTCAAGGGTTCGTTCCTGCTGCGGATGTTCCGCACCACGGACCACAAGCAGATCGGGATCATGTACCTGGTCACGTCGTTCGCCTTCTTCATGGTGGGCGGCGCGATGGCCATGCTGATGCGGACCGAGCTGGCACGACCGGGCATGCAGTTCCTGTCCCAGGAGCAGTTCAACCAGCTGTTCACCATGCACGGCACGGTGATGCTGCTGCTGTACGCGACGCCCATCGTGTTCGGTTTCGCCAACTTCATCCTGCCGCTGCAGATCGGTTCGCCGGACGTCGCGTTCCCGCGGCTCAACGCGTTCTCGTACTGGCTGTACCTGTTCGGCGGCCTGATCGTGATGGCGGGCTTCCTGACGCCGGGTGGCGCGGCCGACTTCGGCTGGTTCGCCTACACCCCGCTGTCGAACGCGATCCACTCGCCCGGCGTCGGCGCCGACCTGTGGATCTCGGGCCTGGTCGTCGGTGGTCTCGGCACCATCCTCGGCGCGGTCAACATGATCACCACGGTGGTCTGCCTCCGGGCGCCCGGCATGACCATGTTCCGCATGCCGATCTTCACCTGGAACATCCTGGTGACGTCCGTGCTGGTGCTGCTGGCGTTCCCGATCCTGACCGCCGCGCTGCTGGGCCTGCTGGCCGACCGCCACCTGGGCGCGCACGTGTTCGACCCGGCCAACGGCGGCGTGATCCTCTGGCAGCACCTGTTCTGGTTCTTCGGCCACCCCGAGGTGTACATCGTCGCGCTGCCGTTCTTCGGCATCGTGTCGGAGATCTTCCCGGTGTTCAGCCGCAAGCCGATCTTCGGCTACAACGGCCTGGTCTACGCGACGCTGGGCATCGCGGCGCTGTCCGTGGCGGTGTGGGCGCACCACATGTACGCCACCGGCGCGGTGCTGCTGCCGTTCTTCGCGTTCATGACGTTCCTGATCGCGGTGCCGACCGGCATCAAGTTCTTCAACTGGATCGGCACGATGTGGAAGGGGCAGCTGACGTTCGAGACCCCGATGCTGTTCAGCATCGGCTTCATCGTCACCTTCCTCTTCGGCGGCCTGTCCGGCATCCTGCTGGCCGCGCCGGCGATCGACTTCCACGTGTCGGACACGTACTTCGTCGTGGCGCACTTCCACTACGTGCTGTACGGCACGATCGTGTTCGCCACCTTCGCGGGCATCTACTTCTGGTTCCCGAAGATCACCGGCCGGATGATGGACGAGCCGCTGGGCAAGCTCCACTTCTGGACCACGTTCCTCGGCTTCCACGCCACGTTCCTGGTGCAGCACTGGCTGGGCAACGAGGGCATGCCGCGCCGCTACGCGGACTACCTGCCCAGCGACGGCTTCACCACGCTGAACACGATCTCCACGATCGGCGCGTACATCCTGGGCGCGTCCACGCTGCCGTTCATCTGGAACGTCTTCAAGTCCTACCGGTACGGCGAGACCGTGAAGGTGGACGACCCGTGGGGCTTCGGCAACTCGCTGGAGTGGGCGACCTCGTGCCCGCCGCCGCGGCACAACTTCACCGAGCTGCCGCGCATCCGCTCGGCGCGCCCGGCGTTCGAGCTGCACTACCCGCACATGATCGAGCGGCTGCACAGCGAGGCGCACGTGACGTTCACCGGCAAGGCCATCGCGCACGAGGACGCGAAGCCCGCGCCGTCCGAGGTGGCCGCCGCCGCTGTGCAATCGGGCACAGCCTCGGAGAACACCGAGGGCGACCACAAGTGACGCTTGTAACCTGAGCACAGGTTCAACGGCGAGCCCCGACGATCGGCGTCCGAATCCCTCGGCCGCGGACGTCGGGGCTCGTCGCTGTCTGGCATAGGAGCCATCAGTGACCAAGCCCAGCGCCACGCCCGTCCTGATCACGGTCACCGGACCGGACAAGCCGGGGGTCTCCTCCGTGCTCTTCGCGGTGTTGACCAGGCACGGCGTGGAAATCCTCGACGTCGAGCAGGTCGTCATCCGCGGTCGGTTGGTGCTCGGCGTGCTCGTGTCCGCCGACCGCGACCCGGAGGGGTTGCAGGAGGCCGTCGAGCAGGCCATGGCGACGGTGTCCATGCTCGTCGAGGTGGAGATCGGCGCGGACTCGAAGCGGACCGCGCGGCTGGAGTCCAGCCACGTGCTGATCCTGCTCGGCCGCCCGGTCACGGCCCGCGCGTTCACCGAGGTGGCGCGCCGGCTGGCGTCGCTCGGCGTGAACATCGACGCGATGCGGGGTGTGGCCGACTACCCCGTCACCGGCCTCGAGCTGCGGGTGTCCGTGGCCGACGACACGCCGGAGAGCGACGCGCAGCTGCGGTCGGCGTTGGCCGAGGTGGCGGTGCGCGGCGGGCTGGACATCGCGGTGGAGCGGGCCGGGCTGACCCGGCGGGCCAAGCGGCTGGTGGTGTTCGACGTCGACTCCACGCTCATCCAGGGCGAGGTGATCGAGATGCTGGCCGCGCACGTCGGGGTGGAGCCGCAGGTCAAGGAGATCACCGACGCGGCGATGCGCGGCGAGCTGGACTTCACCGAGTCGCTGCGGCGGCGGGTGGCGCTGCTGGAGGGCCTGGACGAGTCCGTGCTGGACGAGGTGGCCGGGTCGTTGGAGCTGACGCCGGGCGCGCGGACGACGGTGCGGACGTTGAAGCGACTCGGGTTCCGCTGCGGGGTGGTGTCCGGCGGTTTCACGCGCGTGATCCAGCGGCTGGTCGACGACCTGGGCCTGGACTTCTGCGCGGCCAACGAGCTGGAGATCGTGGACGGCAAGCTGACCGGCCGGGTCCTCGGCGAGGTGGTCGACCGGGCGGGCAAGGCGGTGGCGCTGCGGCGGTTCGCCGACCAGCAGGGCATCACGCTGGCGCAGACCGTGGCCGTCGGTGACGGCGCGAACGACATCGACATGCTCGGCGCGGCCGGGCTGGGCATCGCGTTCAACGCCAAGCCCGCGTTGCGCGAGGTGGCGGACACGGCGCTGTCGCACCCGTTCCTGGACGCGGTGCTGTTCGTCCTCGGCGTGACGCGTGCGGAGGTGGAGGCCGCGGACGCGGCGGACGGTCTGGAGCTGAACCGGCTGTGAACCCGATCCTGCGGATGCTGGTGGACCGGCACTGGTCGACCGACGAGGAAGACCCGGCGTCGGTCCGGGCGATGCCGGTGGTGCTGCGGATCGAGCGGTCCGCGCCGCCGTCCCGGACGGACGTGCTGGAGGCCGCGGCGGCCGCCGCCATCGCGGTGTGCCTGGACGACCGCGCGCTGCCGGGCGGCGAGTGGCACGACGACCTGGTGGCGTGGGTGCGCGGCCGGATCCGGAAGGTGTCGCGGCGGGCCCGGGGCGCGCACTGGGAGGCCGTGCAGGCGTTGCCGGGTGTGACGGTCGCGGTCGGTGGCGCGTCGGTGCGGGCGTTCGTGCCGAGCCGGGTGGTGGACCTGCCCAAGGAGCTGAGCCGGCTGCAGATCTCCGGCAGCGAGCTGCCGCCCGACGAGCCGGGCCCGGTGCCGCCCGGCGCGGTCGAGCTCTGGCTGAACCCGCGCGTGGAGATGACGGCGGGCAAGGCGGCGGCGCAGGTGGGGCACGCGTCGATGCTGGTCGCGCCGCACCTGTCCGACGCCGAGCTGAAGGAGTGGGCCGGGCTGGACTACCGGTGCGCCGTGCGGACGCCGTCGGCGGCCGACTGGGACGCGCTGGTGGTGAGGCCGGACGTCGTGCTCGTGCGGGACGCCGGGTACACCGAGGTGGCGCCCGGAACCGCCACGGTGGCCGTGCACCGACGTTTCGTTTGACCGGTTTGCGGTAACCATCCCCGGCGTGGGCCTGTTGGACGTGTTGGACGCCAAGCTCGGTGACGGGCTGGAGAGCTTGCTGTGCGCGCACCACGCGAGACGGTTGCGCAAGCTGGGGTGGGGGTCGGCCTTCGGCTCGGAGGCCGGCTGGTGGACGCCGCGGCGGCCGGTGCGGACCGGCAACCGGGTCGACGTGCTGGTGGACGGGCACGAGGTGCTGCCCGCCATCGCGTCGGCGATCTCGTCGGCGCGCAAGTCCGTCCACCTGGCCGGGTGGTGCGCCAGCCCGGACTTCCGGCTGACCCGCGAACCGGGTTCGCCGACGTTGCGCGAGCTGCTGGCGTCGGCCTCGTCCCGGGTGCCGGTGCGCGTGCTGCTGTGGGCGGGGCCGCCGGTGCCGATGTTCGAACCGACCCGCAAGCGGGTGCTGGCGGCGCAGCGCGAGTTCACCCGCGACAGCGCCGTGCGGTGCGAGATCGACGCGCGGGAGCGGACGCTGCACTGCCACCACGAGAAGATCGTCGTGGTGGACGACGAGGTGGCGTTCGTCGGCGGCATGGACCTGACCGCGGTGGAGGGCGACCGGCACGACAGCGCCGAGCACCCGCCCCGCGAACCGCTGGGCTGGCACGACATCGGGACGCGCCTGCGCGGGCCGATCGTCGCGGACGCGGCCGAGCACTTCCGCCTGCGCTGGCAGGAGATCTCCGGCGAGCAGCTGCCCCCGGCGATCCCGCCCGCGCCCGCCGGCTCGTCCTCCGCGCAGCTGGTGCGCACGATCCCGGAGCGCACCTACGACTTCGCGCCCCGCGGCGAGTTCAGCCTGCTCGACTCCTACCTGCGCGCGCTGCGCTCGGCGACGAGCCTGGTCTACCTCGAGAACCAGTTCCTCTGGTCGCCTGAGGTCACCGAGGTCCTGATCGACAAGCTCCGCAACCCGCCGAGCCCCGACTTCCGCACCGTCCTGGTGCTGCCGCGCAAGCCGAGCAACGGCGCGGACACCACCCGCGGCCAGCTGGGACGCCTGCTGGACGCCGACGACGGCAACCACCGGCTGGTCGCCGCCACGTTGTCCTCGCACGACGGCGCGACGTCGTCGTCGGTCTACGTGCACGCCAAGCTCGCCCTCGTGGACGACCGCTGGTTGAGCATCGGCTCGGCCAACCTGAACGAGCACTCGCTGTTCAACGACACCGAGGTCAACGTCGTGACCGACGACCCGGAGGTGGCCCGGGACGCCCGCCTGCGCCTGTGGTCCGAGCACCTCCAGCGCCCGCTGGCCGAGGTCGCCGGTCCGGCCCACGAGGTCGTGGACCGCCTCTGGCGCCCCACCCTGGCCGCCGAGGGCAAGCACCGCCTGACCGCCCTCCCGGGCGTCTCCCGCCGCGCCGGCCGCCTCCAAGGCCCCCTCCGCGGCCTCCTCGTCGACGGCTGACCCTCGAGAGTCCTACCTCCAACCCGCGCGAGTCCTACGTTCAGAACGCGCGTGTCCTACGTTCAGGCCATGCGTGTCCTACGTTCGGAACACCCGAGTTGAACGCTCAGCGCCCGCCAGACGAGGGAACGGCCGTCAGTTGTTGGCCGCGTCGAGCCGCTTGAGCGCCGCCCGCACGACCTCCGGGTCGTACGTCGTCCAGAACGGCGGCAGCGAGGCACGCAGGAACCCGCCGTAACGGGCCGTCGCCAACCGCGGGTCGAGCACGGCGACCACGCCCTTGTCGTTCATTGAACGCAGCAGCCGCCCCGCGCCCTGGGCCAGCAGCAGCGCGGCGTGGGTCGCCGCCACGGTGAGGAAGCCGTTGCCGCCGCGCGACTCCACGGCCTTCTGCCGCGCCGACGCCAACGGGTCGTCCGGCCGCGGGAACGGGATGCGGTCCATCACCACCAGCGACAGCGCCGGCCCCGGCACGTCCACGCCCTGCCACAGCGACAAAGTGCCGAACAGGCACGTCTGCGCGTCCTCGGCGAACCGCTTCACCAACTGCCCGGTGGCGTCGTCGCCCTGGCACAGCACGGGGTAGTCCACCTTGTCCCGCAACGCTTCCGCCGCCGCCTTCGCCGCACGCATCGACGAGAACAGCCCCAACGTGCGCCCGCCGGCCGCGTTGACCAGACTCTCGATCTCGTCCACATAGGACGGTGGCAGCCCGTCGCGTCCCGGCGGCGGCAGGTGCCGCGCCACGTACAGGATCCCGCTGCTGCCGTGCTCGAACGGCGAACCGACGTCCAGCCCGCTCCACCGCGGCGCGCCCAGGTCCGACGGCGGCTCCTTGTCCGTCGCCGTCCCCTCCGCCTTGCGGGCGCCCGACGCCGCCGGCAGCCCCCACTGCCGCGCCAACGTGTCGAACGTGCCACCCAACGTCAACGTCGCCGAGGTCAGGACCGTGGTCCGCTTCCCGAACAGCCGCTCCCGCAGCAACCCGCCGACACCGAGCGGCGCGACCCGCAACGACGGCGCCTTGTTGCGGTCGGCGAAGTCACCCGACACCCAGACCACGTCGTGGTCCTCGTCGAACGCCCCCAAAATCCGGGTGGCGCAGTCGTGCACGTCGTCCAGCAGCGACATCGCCAGCTTGCGCGACGTCGCGCCGTCCACGTCCTCCTTGCGCTCCGGCCCCAGCGACGTGATGCACGCGTGCGCCGCGTCCTTGGTCGCCCGCAGCGCGCCCGCCAACGCCTGCGGCAGGCTGTCCAACCGACCGGCCGGCATCTCCTCCAGGATCATCGCCAGGCCGTCGCTGGCCTCGGCCATCCGGTCGGCCACGGTCTGGTCGATCAGCCGCCCGCAGCGCCGCGCGGCCGTGGCGACCAGGGACGCGCTCAGCTCTTCCGTCGCCACCGACGTGACCCGGTCCACCAGGTCGTGCGCCTCGTCGATCACCACCACGTCGTGGTCGGGCAGGACCTGGTAGCCCTCCAGCGCGTCCACGGCGAGCATCGCGTGGTTGGTCACCACGACGTCCGCCTTGCCCGCCTCGGCCCGTGCCTTCTCCGCGAAGCAGTCCACGCCGATCGGGCACTTGTTCACGCCGAGGCACTCCCGCGCGGTCACGGAGACCTGGCGCCACGCCTGGTCCGTGACGCCGGGCACGAGCTCGTCGCGGTCACCGGTCTCGGTGTCGGACGACCACTCGTGCAGGCGCTTGATCTCGCGGCCCATCTTGGACACCGCGAACGGGTCGAACAGGCCCGCGTCCTCCGGCTCGTCCGGCGCGCCGGTGTGCAGGCGGTGCATGCACAGGTAGTTGCGGCGGCCCTTGAGGATGGCGAACCGCGGCTCGCGCCCCAGCTCCTTGCGCAACGCCTTGGCCAGCCGGGGCAGGTCGCGGTCCACGAGCTGGCGCTGCAGCGCGATGGTGGCGGTGGAGATGACGACGGTCGTCTCCTCGGCCACGGCGTGCCGCAGCGCGGGCACCAGGTAGGCGAGCGACTTGCCCGTGCCGGTGCCCGCCTGGACGGCGAGGTGCTCGCCGGTCCGGATCGACCGCTCGACGGCCTCGGCCATGTCGACCTGGCCCTGGCGTTCGGCTCCGCCCACCGCCTCCACGGCGACGGCGAGCAACGTCCTGGTGTCGGGGATGGCGGTGGTGGCGGGCACGGCGAAGACCGTACCCGCCCACCCCGTCACCGGGGGTCGGACACCCCAACCCGTCCTGAGCGTTGAACTCGGGTGTTCCGAACGTAGGACTCACGCGTTCTGAACGTAGGACTCACGCGTTCTGAACGTAGGACTCACGCGTTCCGAACGTAGGACTCGCGCGAGGTCACTTGCGGTTGAGCAGGGCCCAGGTCGCGGGCAGGAGACCGGCCGCCAGGGCGATCTTCAGCGCGTCGCCCAGCAGGAACGGCGTCACGCCCAGCTGCAGCGCCTTGCCGAAGCCCACGCCCGCCGCGGCCATCAGCCACGGCACGCCGCACGCGTAGATCACCAGGTTGCCCACCGCCATCGTGCCGACGGTCCGCAACGGCGTGCGGTCACCGCCGCGCGCCGCCAGGTGGCCGACCAGCGCGCCGGCGAACACGAACCCGACCACGTACCCGAGCGACGCGGGCGTGCCCGACGAGGCGCCCTGGAACCACGGCACACCGGCCACGCCGGCGATCAGGTAGAGCACCATCGACGCGCCACCGCGCTGCCACCCGAGCGCCGCGCCCACGAGCAGGGCGGCGAACGTCTGGCCGGTCAGCGGCACGGGGCTGCCCGGCACCGGCAGCGCGACCTGGGCGGCCAGGCCGGTCAGCCCGGCGCCCGCGACGACCAGGGCGATGTCACGCGCGAGAGCGCCCGGGACCAGGTCGGCGAGCACCGCGCGACGGCCGGGAACGGCGAGGACGGACACTTGGGACCTCCCAGAGGATCGACTTCTCGGGCAGGTTAACCGGCGATCTCTGGTTCGGTCTTCGTCGAAGCTCTACAAAGTCGGGCATCTCACGCGTGACGGGCCGACGCGTCAGTGCTCCAGCGCCACGTCCGCGGCGATCCGCTCGGTGTTGCCGCACGTCTTCGCCCGCCTGTCGCGCCCGCGTGCCGACCGGGCCACCGCCGGCCACGACGCCAGGCAGCACGCGCAGGCGTAGATCGCATAGAGCAACCCGTAGCCGATCGCCCGCGCGAGACCGGTCGTGGGCGCGCACCGCGCCCGGTACACCGGCCCCCACAGCACGAACGGCAGCAGGCCGAGCATCCCGTGCACCGCGAACGAGGTCCACGCGCCGTCGACCAACCACGCCCACACCTCACCCGGCGCGTGCGCCGCGCGCTGGCCCAGCACCAGCAACGGCACGGGGTAGACGAGCGTGGCGAGCAGCCGTGACCACGGCCGGACCAGGGAGCACGTCAGCTTCGCCGCGCCCGTCGGGGACAGGTGCGGTGAGGACCAGATCCGCCGCAGGTGCCGCAGGCTCCGCATCGTCCCGTGCCCCGTCCGGGCGCGTTGCGCGAGCAACCGCCGCAGGCTGTGGAGCCCTTCCCGGTGCACGTGGGTGTCCGTGGTGAACCCGGTGCGCCACCCCGCCGTCAAGAGGCGCACGCCCAGCTCGGGGTCCTCCGGCGACGACCCCCGCCACGGCCTCCCGGCCGGTCCCGCGACGGAGTCCAGCGCCGACAGCCGGGTGAACCGGCCGTCGCTGTCCGGGGAGGTCGTGCCGCGCGACAGCCGGATCGCCGCGACCGCGGTCCGGAGCTCCAGGTCCTGCACCCGCACCAGCAGGCCGCCGAGGACGCCGCGCCACCTCGGCCCGCCCGCCTGCCGCCCGCCCGCGTTCACCACCCGCACGTCGACCTGCACCGCGCCGACGCCGGGGTCGCCGAACAGGTGCTCCGCCGCGCACACGTCGAGGCAGTCGCGGGCGGGCCGGCCGCCGGCGTCCACCACCACCGCCACCGCGCGGTCGGCGTCGGCGTGCCGCCCCATCCACAGCTTCACGGTCCGGTAGGCGTCGTTGAGCGCGTCGCCCCTGCCGGTGCGCGCGTGCGGCCGGCGCCGTCGCACGAGGTGGACGTGCGGGTCGTCCCGGAAGCCGTGCACGACGTCCACCGTGCCGTCGTCGGAGTCGTCGTCTATGACCCACACGTGCGCGTCGGGGAACGCCTCGCGCAGGTACCGCACCGTGCCGCCGACGACGGCTTCCCCGTCCCGGCACGGCAGCAGGAAGTGCCACTCGAAATCGGCGGCCCGCCCGTGCGGCCGGGGCCGGTGCCGCAGGTAGGGCAGGACGACCAGGACCAGGTACGCCACGAGCGCGACGCCCATCGCCGACGTCAGCGCCCGGGTGATCCCCAGCAGCACGTCGAAGTCCGCGACGGGGGTCATCGCCGGGTCGCCGGCCACGTGAGCGCCACCGGTGCGGCGGCGCTGCCGGCAGGCGCCATGAGCGCACCGACGACCACCCGGTCGAGGTGTTCGGTGCGGGGTAAGGCAAACGCCACTGGCGGAGTCCTTTCCCTCGATTGGGGATCACCTGATAGGGCTGCTTGGTGGTCATCGGATCTGCGTACGGCGAACCTCACCCCCGGATCGAGTGACAACGTGAAATGATTTCGGGCGTTAGACCCACCATCGGTGGTCGCAATTGGGCGATTCGAGTGGCCGTTGTCCCTCTTTACGGTCAGCAACTCTTAATACGACGGAAGGAACGCCGATAGGGGCATTTGCTCGACCAGACGTTTTCGAGGAGGGAGCTTCATGCGTGTGCCACTGACGCGTCAGGCCGCGGCGGCCGGACTGGTCGCCGTCGCGGCGCTGGTCCTCGGAGCCGCACCGGCCTCGGCGGCTCCGGGGGACGCCTCGGCCCACGGCGCGCGGCTCGACCTGGCGCTGTCGGGCCGCGGCGCGGTGTCGGCCGGCCCGTTCGCCGCCGCCACCGCGGACGGCCCCACCTCCACCACGTCGGCGAGCGTGGACGTGCCGGGCGTCCTGAAGACCGGCGCGGTCGACGCGTCCGCGTCGCGCGACGACAAGACCGGCGCCGTCGGCTCCCGGGCGAGCACCGCCGACGTCCGGCTCGACCTGCTCCCGACCGTGACCGGCGGCCTGTCCGCCGACCTGGTCGAAGCCGAGTGCGCGGCCACCCAGAAGGGACTGACGGGCCGGGCCGGGTTCGTCGGGCTCGACCTCGGACGGCTCGGCGAAGCCGGGGTCGGCGTCGGCGCCGACCCCGCGCCGAACACCGCCCTCGACGTCGACCTCCGCGGTGTGGACGTCGCCCGGGTCGTGGTCAACGAGCAGCTCCGCAACGCCGACGGCAGCCTCACCGTCAACGCCGTGCACGTGACCCTGCTCGGCGACGCGCCCGGCTCGGTCGGCGCCGGTGACCTGGTGCTGTCCTCGGCCACCTGCGGTCCGGCCGGCCTGCCGATCCCGATGGCGTCCGGCGCCGGCCGGTGGCTCGGGCTCGGCCTGCTGGCCCTGTTCGGCGTGCCCGTCGGCGCTTCGGCGCTGCGCCGCCGGCACGACCTCGCGGCGGGCTGAGCCGTGCGCGAGACCCCCGGCGGCGGCGACGCGGCCGGCACGGGAACCGGCTCGTCGGCGACCGCCGACGAGTAGCGCGCGTGCGCCCCGGCCACGCGCCCACCCCCAGTCGCGCGGCCGGGGCGCCGCACCCACCGGGAACCTCGACGGGCGAGCACCCCTGGCGCCACCCGAACCGCAGTGAAGGGAGCAAGGTGAAGGAAGTCGTGCTGCTCGCGGGCACCCGACCCGAGGCGGTGAGGATCGCGCCGGTGGCGCTGGCGCTCGGCGACCACCCGGTGCTCCGGCCCGTCATCGTCCACAGCGGACCGCACATCGGCCTGGTCGAGCAGGCGCTCAGCGCGTTCGGCCTGCACGTGGACGTCAGGCTGGACGTGCCGCGGACCACCGGGTACCGGACCGGGCCGCGGGCCCGCCTGGTCGCGGGGTTCGACCGGCTGCTGAGCGGGCGCGACCCGGCCGTCGTCCTCGTGCCGGGCGGCACGGGGACCGCGCTGGCCGGCGCGCTCGCCGCGTTCTGGCGCGGCATCCCGGTCGCCCACCTCGACGCCGGCCCGCGCGGCGGCGACCTCGTGGGGCCGTCCCCCGAGGAGGGCGCTTGGCAGCTGATCGCCCGGATCGCCGCCCTGCACCTCGCGCCGACCGACGAGGACGCCGCCGCGCTCGTCCGCGAGGGCCTGGCCGACCGCCGGATCGTGGTCACCGGCAGCACCGCGGTCGACGCCGTGCAGCGGATGGCCGCCGCGGACCTGCCCGCCCGCGACCCCGACCTCGCGGCGCTGGAACGCGTGCTCGACGAGCGCGCCGAACGCCTGGTGCTGGTCACCGTGCACCGGCGCGAGTCGTGGGGCCGGCCGTTGACGCGCGTGCTGCACGCCGTGCGGGCCGTCGCCGACCGGCACCCCGACGTGCGCGTGCTGCTGCCCGCCCACCCGGACCCGCGGGTGCGCGCGGCGGCACGGGCCGTGCTCGGCGGGCACGAGCGGATCGTGGTGACCGGGCCGCTGGACTACGCGGACCTGGTGCGCGCGTTGCGCCGGTCCGCGCTGGTGCTCACCGACTCCGGCGGCATCCAGGAGGAGGCGCCCACGTTCGGCGTGCCGGTGCTGGTGCTGCGCGACACGACCGAGCGGGTGTCCGCGGTGGAGGCGGGCGGCGCGTGGCTGGTCGGCACCGACCCGATCCGGATCCTGGCCGAGGCGGGCTGGGTGCTCGGCGCGCGGCTGCGGCTGCCGCGCGGGCGCAACCCGTTCGGCGACGGCCGCGCGGCGTTCCGGGTGCTTGATGCGTTGGAGCGACTCGTGGGTCTGCCGGGTGATTTCTCCAACGCGCCGCTGCCGGTGCGCATCCCGTGCTGAGCACGCCCCGATGGTCATCACTCGATCAGGTAGGGATTTTTCCTCTGACGGGTGATGTGCGCGCTAGATCATCGGGTCGTGTCCGCGAGGGTTCGATATTCCTCTCGTCCGTGAATAGCAGAAGGGCGACACGATGAAGCAGATCGGAGCGCGCCGGGTCGGCGCCGTGACCGCGGCGCTGGTACTCGGCCTGGTCACGGCCGCGCCGCCGGCGTCGGCGGCCAACCCGGCGGGGGTGGCGTCCGTCGGCTCCGCCGAGTTCACCAAGGCGGGCACGCGGATCACCGTCGCGCCGCTGGCGCCGTGCGCGGTCGACGGCACCACGTCCAACTCGTCCGAGGCGGTGAGCCGCGCGGGCGTCCGGTTCGGCGCGGGCACGTCGTCGTGCACCACCGCGGTGGTGGACCCGGACAACGGCACGACCACGACCACGTCCGAGGCGGTCGGTTCCGACTTCGAGCTGTCGGCGCTGGTGTCGGCGGGCGGGCCGAGGCTGCGGGTGGCCAGGTGGAAGATCACCTGCCTGGGCGGCGAGTCCGGCACCAACGCGGGGTGGGCGGCGGACGGCCTGCAGGGCTTCACCGGGCTGCCCGAGCAGATCGCGCCGAACCACGTGCACGAGGTGAAGGCGGGCGACGGCACGGTGCTGGCCACCGCGACGTTCGGCGAGACGACCGTCCCGAGCCCGAACGACGGCAGCATCGCGATGGCCATGCTGCACCTGCGGTTCACCGAGGCGTCCGCCATCACCGGCGACGTCGTCCTCGGCGCGACCGCCTGCGCCCCGACGCCGTGACCTGAGCGTTCGGGCGCCCCTCGCGACCGGGGGCGCCCGAACCGGGGCTCACCTCACGCGCGGCGTGCCCGTCAGCGTCACGCCGGCCTCGCCCAGCCGGGTCAACGCGCTGTCCACCGTCGCCTGCGACACGCCCGCCGTGAGGTCCAGCAGCACGGTGACCGCGAACCCGGCGTCCGCCGCGTCCATCGCCGTCGCGCGCACGCAGTGGTCGGTGGCGACCCCGACCACGTCCACCTGCTCGACGCCGCGCGCCCGCAGCCAGTCCACCAGCCGCTCACCCGTGCGGGACTCGCCCTCGAACCCCGAGTACGCCGCCGCGTACGCGCCCTTCGAGAACACCTCCTCCACGGCCGTCACGTCCAGCTCCGGGTGGAACGCCGCGCCGGCCGTCCCCGCCACGCAGTGCACCGGCCACGAGTCCACGAAGTCCGGCGTCTCGCTGAAGTGCGGGCCGGGATCGACGTGGTAGTCGCGCGTCGCCACCACGTGGTCGTAGGACGAGGAGGCGACGTGCGCCGAGACCTCCGCCGCCACGGCCGCCCCACCGGGCACGGCCAGGGAGCCGCCCTCGCAGAAGTCGATCTGCACGTCGACCACGATCAGCGCCTTGCTCATCTGCGCCCCCTACAGGAACGTCGTCGGGATCGCGGGCTCGCCGCGGGACAGCTTCAGACCTTCCCACGGCACGGTCACGAGGGCAGCGCGCAGCCGTTCCCGGCTCTCCGCCAACGTGTCCAGGCCGTCCACCCGGCGACCGCCGCGGACCAGCGGCACGGCGAGCAGCCGGTCGTGCGCTTCCGCGGCCGGCTCGGCGTCGTGCGGGAACACGACCTCCTCCAGCGCCGTCCCGGTCTCCTTGTGCCGCCGCAGCGCGCTCTTGCGCCCGCCGCGCGACTCCTTGTGCGAGCTGCGCTTGGCCACCGGCCGCCCGGCCACCTCGACCAGCTTGTAGACCATGCCCGCGGTCGGCGCGCCGGACCCCGTGACCAGGGACGTGCCCACGCCGTAGGCGTCCACCGGCTCCGCGCGCAGCATCGCGATGGCGTACTCGTCCAGGTCGCCCGACACCACGATGCGGGTGTTGCGCGCGCCCAGGGAGTCCAGCTGGTCACGCGCCTGCCGCGCCAGCACGCCCAGGTCGCCCGAGTCGATCCGCACCGCGCCCAGCTCCGGCCCCGCCACCTCGACGGCGGTCTTGATGCCGTTGGTGATGTCGTAGGTGTCCACCAGGAGCGTCGTGTCCACGCCCAACGCCTCGACCTGCGCCCGGAACGCCTCCTCCTCGCTGTCGTGCAGCAGGGTGAACGCGTGCGCGCACGTGCCGGCGGTCGGGATGCCGTGCCGGCGGGCCGCCTCCAGGTTCGACGTCGCGGTGAACCCGGCCAGGTACGCGGCGCGGGCCGCCGCCACGGCCGCCTCCTCGTGCGTGCGGCGCGACCCCATCTCGATCATCCGCCGGCCGTTGGCCGCGCCCACCATCCGCGCCGCCGCCGAGGCGATGGCGCTGTCGTGGTTGAGGATCGACAGCGCCAGGGTCTCCAGCACCACGCCGACGCCGAACGGCGCCCGCACGGACAGGATCGGCGAGCCCGGGAAGTACAGCTCGCCCTCCGGGTAGCCGTCCACGTCCCCGGTGAACGAGTAGTCCGCCAGCCACGACAGGGTGGCCGCGTCGACCACGTCCGTGCGTTCCAGCAGCTCAAGGTCACGATCGGTGAACGTGAACTCGGTGATCGCGTCCAGCAGCCTCCCGGTGCCCGCGACCACCCCGTACCGCCTGCCCTCCGGCAGCCGCCGGGCGAAGACCTCGAAGACGCACGGTCGGTCGGCGGTGCCGTCGCGCAGCGCCGCGGCGAGCATCGTCAACTCGTAGTGGTCGGTGAACAGCGACGTCGACATGCGGGGAAGCCTAAGCGGTCGGCCAGGGTGCCCCTGAGGGCTCCACCGCGAAGCGGAACATGACACCATTGGCGGTATGACCACGCCCGTCGAGCATGAGCGGACGCAGGTTGACCCGGCCGGCGAGGAGGTCCGCAGCGAGGACCGCCCTTGGCAGACCCTGGTCTGGAACGACCCGGTGAACCTGATGTCCTACGTGACGTACGTGTTCCAGAAGCTGTTCGGCTACAGCC
The DNA here is from genome assembly GCF_016695385.1 of Saccharothrix sp. 6-C. Classification (NCBI taxonomy): domain Bacteria; kingdom Bacillati; phylum Actinomycetota; class Actinomycetes; order Pseudonocardiales; family Pseudonocardiaceae; genus Saccharothrix; species Saccharothrix sp. 6-C. The sequence goes on from NZ_CP064192.1 coordinate 632,462, forward strand.
GTGACCACGCGACCAAGCTGATGCTGGACGTGCACCACAAGGGCAGGGCGATCGTGTCGTCGGGGACCAAGGACAAGGTGGAGGCCGACGTGGCCAAGCTGCACGCGGCCGGGCTCTGGGCGACCATGCAGCGTTCGTCGTGAAGAAGTGGACACGCACCGGCGACGAGGTGCTCGGCCGGTTCGACCGGCAGGAAGCCGCCGTGGTGCGCGGCCTGGTGAGCCAGATCCAGGACATGCTGATGGCACGCGCCGAAGAGGCGCCGCAGGACGAGCTGGCGGAGCTGACCGGCATCCGCACCGGCCCGTCCACCCCGCCGGACGACCCGATCCTGGGGCGGCTGCTGCCCGACTTCCACCGGCTCGACCCGGACGCGCCCGATCCGGCCGAGGTCGACTCGGCCAACGCGCTGCGGTCGCTGCACGAGCCCGAGCTGCTGGACCTGAAGACCGGCGTGGCGGCGGTGGTGCTGCGGACGTGCCCGCCCGACGGCGGTGAGGTGCGGCTGGCGCTGGACCAGGCCGAGGCGTGGCTGTCGGCGTTGAACGACGTGCGGCTGGCGCTGGGCACGGCGCTGGACGTGCAGGAGGACATGCCGGACGAGCTGCCGCCGGACGACCCGCGGTCGCCGCACCTGGGCGTGTACCACTGGCTGACGTGGGTGCAGGAGACGCTGATCGAAGCGGTCATGGCCTGATGCTGGTCGGGCGCGCGCCGGGGGTGGCGGTGCTGCTGGCGCCCGCCGGCGCGGTGGCCGGGGTCGACGTCCGGGGCGCGCCGGTCGGCACGCGCGAGCTGGACCTGCTCGACCCGTCGACGTTGGTGCGGCGGGTGCACGCCGTGGTGCTGGGCGGGCCCGCGGCGGTCGACGGGGTGGTGCGGTGGCTGGCCGGGCGCGGTCACGGCTTCCCGGTCGGGCCGCGGCCGTTCGAGGTGGTCCCGATCGTGCCCGCCGCCGAGGCGCTGGGCCTGCCCGCGGCCGACGGTCACGCGGTCTGCGAGTCGGCCGTGCCCCTGGACGTGCCCGCGCTGGCCCTCGTCGGCGGCACGGCGGTCGGCCTCGTGGTGGTGGACGCCGACCTGGAGCCGGCGGAATGCCGAAGGGTCGCGATGTCCGCGCACGACGCCTTCGCCCGCGCCGGCGTGACCGTGCCCGCCACCGTCTTCGCGGTCGCCACCGGCGCCCCGACCGGCACCCCGCTCAACGACCTCTGCACCACCGCCACCACCGCCCTCGAACGCGCCGTCGCCACGTCCTGAACGTCCGACCCGCCTGTTCGGGACGCACGACACGCGCCACCCGAACGCAGGACTCTCGCGAGAGTCCAACGCCCGAGCCGCGAGAGTCCGACCTCCGGGCGCCCCGAATTCAACGCTCGGACGTGTGCGTGAGCGGTGGTGGGTGGGTACCCGGACGGCATGGCGGCTGTGCAGAGGGCGTTGAAGTGGGTGCGGACCAGTCCGGCGGTGGGCAAGGCGGCCGGGGCGTTGGCGGAGGCGGTGCCCGCCACGCTGCGCCGGCGCGAGGTGACCGGGGTGCTGCGCGCGCGAGCGCTGGGCCGGCCGGTGCACCCGGCGGTCGTGGCGCTGCCCATCGGGCTGTACGCGGCGTCGGCGGCGCTCGACCTGATGCCCGGCGCGAGCAAGGCGGCCCGGGCGTTCATCGGGGCCGGGCTGGCGGTCGCGCCCGCCGCGCTGGCCACGGAGCTGGCCGAGTACGGCACGCTGCCCGACAACCAGCGGCGCACGGCGTTCGTGCAGCTCACGGCCAACGCGGCCGCGACCGTGTGCTACCTCACGTCCTTCCGGCTCCGCGGTCACGGGTTCGGCCTGCTGGCCAGGGGCGCCTCGGCGCTGGGGCTGGCGGCGCTGGGCGCGGGCGGCCTGCTGGGCGTGCACCCGACCGACCCGAAGGTCCAGCGAGCGGTCTTCGAGGGCACCCGCGAACCGGCGTAGTGCGAGTTCTCACACGGCGGGACACCTTCCCCCACCACGTAGGATGGTGACGTGCTGGTGATTCGCCGTGACCTCGTGGACGCGATGGTGGCGCATGCCCGTCGCGACCACCCGGACGAGGCATGCGGGATCATCGCGGGCCCGGAGGGCTCCGACCGCCCGGAGCGGTTCGTCGCGATGGACAACGCCGAGCGCTCGCCGACGTTCTACCGCTTCGACTCGATGGAGCAGCTGCGCGTCCACCGCGAGATGAGCGCCAACGACGAGGAGACGATCGTCGTCTACCACTCGCACACCGCGACGGAGGCGTACCCGTCCCGCACGGACATCTCCTACGCGAGCGAGCCCCAGGCGCACTACGTGCTCATCTCCACCCGTGACCCGGAGCAGCACGAGCTGCGCTCCTACCGGATCGTGGACGGCGTGGTGACCGAAGAGCCGGTCGAGGTCGTGGAGTCGTACATGTTCGCCCACACCGGCGCCGACGACACGCCCGACTGTCCCTGAGCCCTCCAGGTGCGCCCGCGCACCACTCGTGGCACCACCTTCACCAAACCCGGCTCCTCGGAGGTACCAGCATGGCCGTCACCGTCTCCATCCCCACGATCCTGCGCACCCACACCGGTGGGCAGAAGTCCGTCGAGGCCGCGGGCGCGACGCTCGCGGAGGTCATCGACGACCTGGAGACCAACCACGGTGGCCTGAAGCAGCGCCTGGTCAAGGAAGGCGCGCTCCACCGGTTCGTCAACGTCTACGTCAACGACGAGGACGTGCGGTTCGCGGGCGGCCTCGGCGCCGAGGTCAAGGACGGCGACACCGTGACGATCCTCCCGGCCGTCGCGGGCGGCTGACCCACACCAGAAGGACTCACCCCGGAGGAAGCGATCGTGGCCCGGTACGAGTCACTGCTCGACGCGGTCGGCGGCACGCCCCTGGTGGGCCTGCCCCGGCTGTCGCCGTCGAACGACGTGCGGCTGTGGGCGAAGCTGGAGGACCGCAACCCGACCGGCTCGATCAAGGACCGGCCGGTCCTGATGATGATCGAGGAGGCCGAGCGGTCCGGGGTGCTCACGCCGGGCTGCACGATCCTCGAACCGACGTCGGGCAACACCGGCATCGCCCTCGCCATGGCCGCCAAGCTCAAGGGCTACGGCCTGGTGTGCGTGATGCCGGAGAACACCTCCACCGAGCGCAAGCAGCTGCTCCAGGCCTACGGCGCGCGGATCGTGTTCTCGCCGGCGGCGGGCGGCTCGAACCAGGCCGTGGCGACGGCCAAGGAACTGGCGCGGCAGAACCCCGAGTGGGTGATGCTCTACCAGTACGGCAACCCGGCGAACCCCGGCGCGCACTACCACGGCACCGGGCCGGAGATCCTCAAGGACCTGCCGACGATCACGCACTTCGTCGCGGGCCTGGGCACCACGGGCACGCTGGTCGGCGTCGGCCGGTACCTGCGCGAGCACAAGCCGGACGTGCAGGTCATCGCCGCCGAGCCGCGCTACGGCGAGCTGGTGTACGGCCTGCGCAACCTCGACGAGGGCTTCGTGCCCGAGCTGTACGACGCCGAGGTGCTGACGGGCCGCTACTCGGTCGGCTCGTACGACGCGCTGCGCCGCACCCGGCAGCTGCTCGAGGTGGAGGGCATCTTCGCGGGCATCTCGACCGGCGCGATCCTGCACGCGGCGCTGGCCGCGGCGGAGAAGGCGGCGGCGCGCGGCGAGTCGGCGGACGTGGCGTTCGTGGTCGCGGACGCGGGGTGGAAGTATCTGTCCACCGGCGCGTACGCGGGCACGTTGGACGAGGCCGCGGAACGGCTGGACGGCCACCTCTGGGCCTGAGGCCAGAGAGCCGGAGAAGGGCCCCGCGGGGCATGTGCGGGGCCCTTCTCACCTCAGCCGATCGTGCACGCGACGCCGTTGAGCGTGAACGAGGTCGGCTTGTCCGTGTTGCCGCTGTGGGTGGCCTGGAACCCGATGCCGACCGACGCGGACGGGTTGAGCGCGGCGTTGTAGGACGCGTTGCGCGCCGTGACCGCGCCGCTGGTGGGCGAGTAGGTGGCGTTCCACCCGCTGCTGATGGTCTGCCCGCCGGGCAGGGTGAACGCGAGCTGCCAGCCGTTGATCGCGCTGGTGGACGTGTTGGCGATGGTGATGCTCGCGGTCAGGCCGGTGTTCCAGCTGTTGACGGTGTAGGTGACCCGGCAGCCGCCGGTCGGCGGGTTGCTCGTGGTCGTCGTGGTGGTGGTGCTGGTAGTGGTCGTGGTGCTGGTGGTCGTGCTCGTCGACGTGGTGGTGGACGTGGACGTGGTGGTGTCGCCGGGCTTGTCCAACCCGAAGAACTGGATGGCGCGCAACGCCATGCCCGCGCCCATCAGGTTGTGGCCGGTGCCCTGCATGGAGATCGCCTCGACCTTGTCGCCGTAGCGGGTGCGCGTCCACCCGGACTGCGGGCTGTCGCTGGACGTCGGCGTGGTGGACAGGCCGTGCACGTTGGTCCACTGGTCGATCGTCTCGCCGAAGTTCGGGTACCGCAGCGTGTCGTCCGCGGTGCCGTGCCAGATCTGCACGCGCGGCCGGGCGCCGCTGTAGCCGGGGTGCATACCGCGGGCGAGGTTGCCCCACTCCTGCGGCGTGCGCAGCACCTGGCCGTTGGCGCAGGCGCTGTTCCAGCCGGAGCCGTCGGTGGTGGCGAAGCAGCCCGCCGGCACGCCCGCGAACGCCGCGCCGGCGGCGAACACGTCCGGGTAGTCGGCCAGCATGACGTTCGTGGTCATCGCGCCGGACGAGACACCGGTGACGAACACGCGGCTCGTGTCGCCGTTGTAGCGCTGGAGCACGTACCGGACCATCGACATCAGGCCGACCGGGTCGCTGCCGCCGTCACGCCGCAGCGCCTGCGCGCTCGACACGTCGAAGCACTGCCCGCTGCGGGTCGCCGACGGGTAGATCACGATGAAGCCGTACTGGTCGGCCAGCCGGGCGAAGTCCGTGCCCGAGTAGAACGCCGGGCCGGTGCCCGTGCAGTAGTGCACGGCCAGCAGCACGCCCGGCCTGGCCTGGGTGCGGTCCGGCACGTACAGGTGCATGCGCAGGTTGCTGGGGTTGGCGCCGAAGCCGGTGACCTCGGTGAGCGTGGCGGCCGACGCCTGCGGCGCGGCGACGAGGGCCAGCACGAAGGCCGCGGCGGCGGCCAGGGACGTCACGATCGCGCCGAGGACCTTCACGGGGCCACCACCCGTCCGGTGTTGTCGATGCGGCCGGGGCAGAGGTTCTTGGCCGCCAGGCCCTGCACGATGCGCGGCACGGCGTTGACCGTGTTCTGGTAGCTCGCGTGCATGAGCACGATGCCGCCGGCGTTCGCGCCGGTCGCCGCGCGCACGATGGCGTCGGTGGACGCGCCGTTCCAGTCCTGCGAGTCGACCGACCAGATCACCTGGGTCAGGCCGAGCTTGCGCGCCTCGGTCTGCACGGTCGCGTTCGTCGCGCCGTAGGGCGGGCGGAACAGCGTCGGCGCCTGGCCGGTGGCGTTGCGGATCGCGTTCTGGGTGTCGCCGAGCTCCTTGGCCACGGCGGCGGCGCTCAGGTTCGTCAGGTACGGGTGCGACCACGAGTGGTTGCCGACCCACATGCCGGCCTGCACGACCTCGCGGGTCAGCTGCGGCTGCTGCTGCACGCGTGAACCGAGGTCGAAGAACGTGGCGCGGGCGCCCGCCGAGCGCAGCGCGCTCACCAGCGGGCGGGTGAACTGCGCGTTCGGCCCGTCGTCGTAGGTCAGCGCGACGTACCCGTTGCAGGCGAGCGCCACCGGTCCGGTTTCCCGGGCGGGCGCGGCGCCCGCGGTGGTCGCGGACAGCAGTGGCGCGGCCAACAGCAGCACCACGGCCAGAAGGGTCCTCATGACCATTCCCTCCTCCTTGAGGATCACGGCGTGAGTTGTCGTCACTATGTGTCGCCGAGCGGTCGCGGACAACGAGTTTCGTCAAAGTTGCGAGTCTCAAATGGCACGGTGAGCTGCGGCAACGCCCGGTGCACCCGTTTGGGGGCGTCGGCTGTGCCCGAAAACTTTCGGTCAGTCGCGCCGCCGTCGGCCGTAATCCGCTGCGCGACCGCGCGCAATAATTTGCAAAACGAGGTCCGGTGGTCCGCACCCGTCATCCGGATGAATTGCAGTGTTACCGGATGCGCTTCGGCAACCCGCACCCCCAGGTGGTCCCGGACAGGCTCCCGACCTCGGTTGATGCATTCGAGTGAACCCTGCGCGCGAGCCGAATTGAATAGCCGTCGCGGACCGCGTTCCGGCATTTTCGCCGACGTCGGTCCTGCTATCGTTTCGGCCATGCAATTGACGGTGCTCGGGTGTTCGGGCAGTGCGCCGGGGCCCGATCTGCCGACCTCCGGGTACCTGGTGGAGGCGGGCGGCGTCCGGATCGTGATGGAGCTGGGCAGCGGGGTGTTCGCCCCGCTCACCCGGCTCTGCGACCCGTTCGACCTCGACGCCGTGCTGCTGTCGCACCTGCACCTCGACCACTGCGCCGACTTCGGCTCGCTCACCGTCTACCGGCGCGACCACCCGGCGCCGCCCTACGACGTCCGCGAACGCCGGTTGCCGGTGTTCGCGCCCTCGCACGCGCCGTCCCGCCTGGCCAACGCGCACGCCGCCGACCGGGCCGCGCTGGCGACCACGGACCTGACCGACACGTTCGACTTCGTCCCGCTCGCGCCCGGCCGGTACGCGGTCGGACCCGTGGAGGTCGAAGTGGCCGCCATGCGGCACATCTGCGAGGCCTACGGGTTCCGCATCTCCTACGGCGGCGTGTCGCTGGTGTTCTCCGGCGACACCGTGCCGTGCCCGGAGCTGGTGCGGCTGGCCGCCGGCGCCGACCTGCTGCTGGCCGACTCGGCGTGGCGCGAGCAGGCGGGCCGCGCGAACTACCTGCACATGAGCGGGCAGGAGGCGGGCGAGGTCGCCAAGGCCGCCGGCGTCGGCCGCCTGGTGCTGACCCACGTCCTGCCGTGGTCGGACCGTGACGGCGTCCTGGACGACGCCGCCGACGCCTTCCCCGGCCCGGTCTCGCTGGCCACCCCCGGCGCCACCTACACGCTCTAGCTGCGGGGTGCGCCTAACCCGCGAACGCGGTCGACGGCAGGCCCTCGCCGATGCCCGGCAGCACCAGGACCGACCCGGCCAACTCGCTCAACGCGTCCCCGCTCAACCCGACGCGCGCGGTCGTCACGTACAGGTCGGTGAAGTCCGCGCCGCCGAAGGCGCACGCCGTCGGCTGCCCCACCGGCAGCTCGACCTCCCGGTCCAGCGCGCCGTCCGGCGTGTACCGGTGCAACGCCGCGCCGCCCCACAGCGCGACCCAGATCGCGCCGGACGCGTCCACGGTGAGGCCGTCGGGCAGCCCGCGCGACACCTCGGCCAGCGGTCGGCGGTTCGTCGCCTCGCCGGTCTCGCGGTCGTAGTCGAGGACGTCGACCCGCCGCTCCGCCGAGTCGATGTAGTACATGAGCGTGCCGTCGGGGCTCCAGCCGATGCCGTTGCTGACGCCCAGCTTGTCCAGCACGACCTTCGCGTCGCCGCTGGGCTCCACGCGGGCCAGCCAGCCGCCAGGGTCCTCGTCGTACCGCATCGTGCCCGCCCACAGCCGGCCCGCCGGGTCGACCGCGGCGTCGTTGCCCCGCACGCCGTCGCGCGCCCAGTAGACGAGCCAGGTCTTGACGCCGTCCCGGTCGATCAGCGCCACGCCGTCACGCAGGTTCAGCACCAGGCCGCCGCGGGTCCGGGGCTTCGCCGCGCCGACGTGCTGCGGCACTTCGAGGACGGCGTCGTCGTCGCGCGACGGGCTGTACCGGTGCACCTCGCTGCCGAGCACGTCCACCCAGAGCAGCGTTCCGCTGGCGTGGTCCCACGTGGGGCCCTCACCCAGTTCCGCTTCGGCCCGCACCGCCACTTCGATCGACACCGGGACAGCCTACGGTCACGCCCCGACCCCACACGGGTGAAGACGGAGAAGTCACGGCCCGACCGAAGTCACCCGGGATCGGGGTCCCCGCGCGTAGCCTGGTGAGGTGGATCCCACCGGCCCGTACCCGCCGCCGACGCCCGAGCCGGTGGTCGCCGCGCCCAAGCCCGCCAAGCAGGCCAAGCCGTTGGCCAAGCGCGTCGTGCCGCCGAGGCCCGTGCTGTCGGCCGCGGTGGTGCTCGGCTTCGTCGGCCTGCTCTACGTCGTCGAGGCGATCGACACGGTGCTCGGCGGCCGGCTCGACGACGACGGCGTGATCCCGCGTGACTTCAGCCAGTGGGACAACATCCTGTGGTACCCGCTGCTGCACGGCGACTGGACCCACCTGACCGGCAACGCGGTGCCGCTGCTCGTGCTCGGCTACCTGGCGACCTCCGCCGGGATCAAGCAGTTCTTCCAGGTCACCGCGGTCATCTGGTTGACCAGCGGTCTCGGCGTGTGGCTCTTCGGCTCCTACGGCAGCCACATCGGCGCGTCCGGCCTCGTGTTCGGCTTCCTGGTGTTCCTGCTGGTGCGCGGCATCTTCGCGCGCAGCGTGCTGCAGATCGCGCTGGCCGTGGTGGTCTTCGCGATCTACGGCGCGGCGCTGTGGGGCGTGCTGCCGGGCCGGCCGGGCATCTCCTGGGAAGGCCACCTGTTCGGCGCGCTCGGCGGCGTCCTCGCGGCGTGGGGCGTCGCCCGGGATGCCAGGAAGGGCGCGCGGACTACGCTCGACGCGTGAGCGTCACCGCCGATTCGCCCATCGCGATCTTCGACTCCGGCGTCGGCGGGCTGACCGTCGCGCGGGCGGTCATGGACCAGCTGCCGGCCGAGCGCATCCGCTACGTGGGCGACACGGTCAACTGCCCGTACGGCCCGCTGCCGATCGCGCAGGCGCGCCGGTACGCCCTCGAAGTGATGGACCGCTTGGTCGCCGACGGCGCGAAGCTGCTGGTCATCGCCTGCAACACGGCGTCCGCCGCCTGCCTGCGCGACGCGCGCGAGCGTTACGACATCCCGGTGATCGAGGTCGTGCTGCCCGCCGTGCGCCGCGCCGTCGCCACCACCCGCACGGGCCGGGTCGGCGTCATCGGCACGGTGGGCACGGTCGCGTCCGGTGCCTACCAGGACGCGTTCGCCGCGGCCCGGGACATCGAGGTCACGGCCGTCGCGTGCCCCAGGTTCGTGGACTTCGTGGAACGCGGCACCACCTCCGGCCGCCAGGTGCTCGGCATGGCGCAGGCCTACCTGGAACCGTTGCAGCGGGCGGAGGTCGACACGCTCGTCCTCGGCTGCACCCACTACCCGCTGCTCACCGGTGTGTTGCAGATCGTGATGGGTGACGGCGTGACGCTCGTCTCCAGCGCCGAGGAAACGGTGAAGGACGTCGTGCGGGTGCTCACCGAGCGCGACTTGTTCCGCTCCGGCGACCCCGACCAGCGGTTCAGCTGCACCGGCCCGGTCGAGCCGTTCACCAGGCTGGCCCGCCGATTCCTGCCCGGGTTGGAAAAGGCGACCTTCCAAGCCCACGGTTGACCTTCCAAGGCCACCGTTGACCTGGCACGCTCCACGGGTGCTGTTGACCATCCTCGGCTGCTCGGGCAGCCTGCCGGGCCCCCACGGACCCGCATCCGGCTACCTCGTCGAGGCGGATGGCTGCCGACTCGCGATCGAACTGGGCAGCGGAGTCCTGGCGTCGCTGCAGTCGCGTCACGACGTGTTCTCGTTGGACGCGCTGCTCTTCTCCCACCTGCACCCGGACCACTGCGCCGACTTCACCACCCTGGCCGTCATCCGCCGCTACCACACCCACCCGCCGCACGACACGCGCGAACACCGGCTGCCCGTGCACGGGCCGGCCGAGACCGCGGACCGGTTCGCCCGCGCCTACGCGGAGACAGCCGACGAACTGCTCACCACGGACCTCGGCGACGTGTTCGAGTTCCGCACGTTCACCGACCGCGCGGTGACCCGCATCGGGCCGTTCGAGATCACCGCCGTCCGGGTGGACCACCCGACCGAGACCTACGGCCTCCGCATCGCCACCAAGACGGCGACCTTGGCCTACACCGGCGACACCGGGCCGTGCGAGGCGTTGAGCGACTTGGCGCGTGACGTGGACGTGCTGCTGTCCGAGGCGACGTGGACCCACTCCGACGACCGGCCGCCCGGCACGCACCTGTCGGGCGTGCAGGCGGGCGAGCTGGCGGCGCGGGCCGGTGCCGGGCGGCTGCTGCTCACGCACATCGCGCCGTGGACCGACCGGGACGCCGTGCTGGCCGAGGCGCGCAGCCGCTTCACCGGACCGGTCGACGTGGTCAACCAGGGCGACACCTACGCGGTTGACCGGTCGGAGGTGCGGGTAATCGGCGGCCATGGCAACTGATGTCGTCGAGCTGATCCTGGCCGACCACCGCAAGTTCGAGGAGCTGTTCCGCGCGCTGCGCGACCGGAACACCGACCGTTCGACGGTCCTGGGCGAGCTGGCCGCGCTGCTCGTGGCGCACGCCGAGGCCGAGGAGTCCGAGGTGTACCCGGCGCTCAAGCGGTACAAGGAGGTCGACAACGAAGAGGTCGACCACGGTGCCGAGGAGCACGCCGAGGGCCACCAGGCGTTGCTGGCGTTGATGGAGGTCGAGGACACGAGCTCCGACGAGTGGGAGAGCAAGCTGGAGGAGCTGGTCCAGGCGCTCAACCACCACGTGGACGAGGAGGAGCGGACGATCCTCAACGACGCGCGGGAGGAGGTGTCCGACGACCGGCGCGACGAGCTGGGCCGGTTGTTCGTGGAGATCCGGCAGAGCCGGTTGGACGACGACTGCGGTGACATCGACTACGTGCGCAAGATCGCGGCAGCCACGGAGGACCGGATCGACTAGCGTCGACGGCGTGTCGAACGTCGAGGTGCGTCGGGTGGGTCAGCACGACTTCGTGGCCACGAACGACCGTGGCGCGTCGGTCCGCGTCGGCCGCAAGGGGGCCGAGGGGGCGTTCACGCCGGTGGAGCTGCTGCTCGCGGCGGCGGCGGGCTGTGCGGCGGTGACGGCGGAGACGCTGGTGACCCGCCGCGTGGAGGGCGACCTGGTGGCCCGCGCGGACGACGTGCGCTCACCGGACGGCCACTCGCTGGCCAGCGTCCCGGTCGCGTTGGACTACGACATCTCCGGCTTGGACGACGCCCAGCGCGCCGCCCTGGAGACCGCCGTCCTGCGCGCGATCGACCAGCTGTGCACCGTCACCCGCACCTTGAAGTCCGCCCCACCAACCCCTCTCACCCTCCCCACCTAACCCCCGCGCGTGTCCTACGTTCAGAACACCCGTGTCCTACGTTCAGGACACCCGAGTTGAACGTTCAGAACACGATCGGCCTGTCCTGAGTGTTCAACTCGGGGTACCGGAACGTAGGACACGCGCGTTCGGAAGGTAGGACACGCGGGGGTCAGAGGGTTTGGACGAAGTCGTAGACGGCGGTCGAGCCGCTGTGGCCGATGCGGACGGTCTGGATCGTGGCGGCGGCGCCGGCGGCGACGACCAGGACGGAGACCACGACGGCGATCCGGCGCCACGTCTTCGGCACGGCCGAGTCCTCGACGGCGGCGGCGCGCTCGCGGTCGGCCAGCCGGCCCGAGACGAGCAGCGCCACGACCACCACCCCGAAGCCCAGCGCGAACGGCAGCAGGTCGTTGCCCAGGTCGGCGTGCCGCTGGATCAGCGGGTTGCCCAGCGCGGCCATCTTCGCGTACAGCTGCTCACCGGCCCACTGCGCCAACGGCACCGAGCCGACGGCCAGCAGCGTCACGCCCAGCAGCGGCCACGCGTACCGCTGCCGCCACCGCGGCACGACGGCCAGCGCGGCGGCGCCCGCGGCGGCCAGCGGGAGCAGCACCACCACCGCGTGGACCAGCAGCGGGTGCGCGGGGAGATCGAAGATCGTCACCAGGTCGTCTGCGCGTGCCATGTCTCTCCCTACGCCGGTGGGTCGCCCCCGGGTTCAGCGACATAGGGTAGTGCCGTGCTGAGGACCGATGGCAGGAACGACGACGTACTGCGCGACATCCGGATCACCCGCGGCTTCCAGCAGTGGCCCGCCGGGTCGGTGCTGATCGAGTTCGGCAACACGCGGGTGCTGTGCGCGGCCAGCGTGACCGAGGGCGTGCCGCGGTGGCGGTCCGGCTCGGGTCTCGGCTGGGTGACCGCCGAGTACGCGATGTTGCCCTCCGCCACGCACACCCGCAGTGACCGCGAGTCGGTGAAGGGCCGGGTCGGCGGCCGAACCCACGAGATCAGCCGCCTGATCGGGCGATCTCTGCGGGCGTGCATCGACCTGGCCGCGCTCGGCGAGAACACGATCGTGATCGACTGCGACGTGATCCAGGCCGACGGCGGCACCCGGACCGCCGCCATCACCGGCGCGTACGTGGCCCTGGCCGACGCCGTCACCTACCTGGGCGCCGCCGGTCGCCTGGCCGACCCCCAGCCGCTCTCGTGCGCCGTGTCGGCGGTGTCGGTCGGCGTGGTGGACGGACGGGTGCGCCTGGACCTGCCGTACGAGGAGGACTCGCGCGCCGAGGTCGACATGAACGTCGTCGCCACGGACGCGGGCACGTTGATCGAGGTCCAGGGCACCGGCGAGGGCGCGACGTTCGCCCGGTCGACGTTGGACAAGATGCTCGACCTGGCCCTGGCCGGCTGCGCCGAGCTCAACCGCATCCAGGCGGAGGCGCTGGCCCTGCCGTACCCCGGCGTCCTGCCCGAGCCGAAGGCGAAGAAGAAGTGAAGCTGCTCCTGGCCTCGCGGAACAAGAAGAAGCTCGGCGAGCTGCGCCGCATCCTGCTGGCCGAGGGGCTGGCGGGGATCGAGGTCGTCGGCCTGGACGACGTGCCGGAGTTCCCGGAGGCCCCGGAGACCGATCCGACCTTCGAGGGCAACGCCCTGGCCAAGGCCCGTGACGCGTTCAACGCCACCGGCCTGCCGTCCGTCGCGGACGACTCGGGCATCGCGATCGACGCGCTCAACGGGATGCCGGGTGTCCTGTCGGCACGGTGGTCCGGCCGGCACGGCGACGACCAGGCGAACCTGGACCTGGTCCTCGGTCAACTGCGCGACGTCCCGGACGAGCGCAGGGGAGCGGCTTTCGTCTGCACGGCGGCGTTCGTCGCCGGCCCTGACGCGGAGACCGTGGTGCGCGGCGAGTGGCGCGGCGCGATCACCCGCGAGCCGGCCGGCGAGAACGGCTTCGGCTACGACCCGATCTTCCGCCCGGAGGGCCACGAGGTCACCTCGGCCGAGTTGACGCCGGAGCAGAAGGACGAGATCTCCCACCGGGGTCGCGCCCTGCGCCTCCTGCTCCCGCACCTGCGCGAGCTGGCCCGGTCGTAACCGACCCCCGGGCCGACCACATCGGACCGATCACGCCGGGCCGCCACCTCGAACGGGTGGCGTCGCCCGGCGTTCCAGTCGTGCGGGTGATCAGACGGGCAGTTCGCGCAGCAGCTTGGCCACGTGGCCGGTCGCGCGGACGTTGTACAGGGCCTTCTTGATCTTCCCCTCGGGGTCGACCAGGAACGTCGAGCGGATCACGCCCATGACGGTCTTGCCGTAGTTCTGCTTCTCCCCGAACGCGGCCCACTCGGTCAGCACCTTGCGGTCGACGTCGGACAGAAGCGGGAAGTTCAGCCCCTCCGCGGCGGCGAACTTGGCCAGCTTCTCCGGCTTGTCCGGCGAGATGCCCACGACCTCGTACCCGGACGACGCGAGGTCGCCGATGCTGTCGCGGAAGTCGCACGCCTGCTTGGTGCACCCCGGCGTGCCCGCGGCCGGGTAGAAGTAGACGACCACGGAACGGCCGGCGTAGTCGGAAAGCGAGACGGGCTTGCCCTCGCTGTCGGGCAGCGTGAACGCCGGGGCCTGGTCGCCCGGGGACAGGCGCTTCTGCTCGGTCATGGCCCCAGACGCTACAAGGTCAGGCGACGCCCTCGAACGTCGCGCTCGGGTCCTGGTTGGCGCCGTTCGGCTCGACCACGAGCCGCAGCCGCACCGGGTCCGCGGGCACGGCGAACGCCACCGTCAGCACGGTCTCCGCGCCGGCCGCCACCTCGTTGACCGCCGCACCGACGCCGTTGAGCCCCTGCACGGAGTCGCGCACCTCGGCCACCGGCTGGCCGTCGACCGTCGCGCGCAGCGACAGCTGGCTGGTGCGGTAGGCGGTCTTGGTGCCGTTGACCACGGTCAACGTGAACACGGCGGTGCGCGGCGACTGCGGGAACGACGTGTCGCTCGGTCTCAGCGACGTGGGCGGGGACACGGTGACAGCCATGCCGTTGGCCCACACGCGCTGCGTGCCGAACGTCGTGGCCGAGGCGGAGGACAGCTCTTCACCGCGTTGCTCGGCCACCGCGGACGGACCGGGGGGCGTGGAAATGTCGGAGGGGTCCGCACATCCCGCCAGTGCCAGGCCCAGGCACACGCCTGCGGCCAGTTTGGCGAACTTCACGAACCTCCCCTTCCCGCCCCGGCGGTGGGCTTGACTGCGACTGCCACCACCATGACGGTGTCGGGGGGTGCTCGGTGACCGAACCGGGGCCTTGATTCGCACCTGGTGCATGCCTGTGGCCAAGCCGTGATGACGCACGGCTGCCCGCGTGGGCGGCGCCACACCTGGCGGCGACCACGCGGGTCGGCGGCGGCCGAGCTGTCGGACCCGTGGGTCCGGAAGTTGGGGAGCGCGTCGGGGGGCGTGCGCGCTCCACTACGATCATCGCGCGCGGTGGCCGAACCGCTACACCTATACTTCGGTCTTCACCCGTTCGGACGAACCCTGAACGGTCGAACGTCCCGCGAGTTCCGCCAGTAGTTCGTAAGACCTCAGGCGGGCCGACTGCTCGGCGACCATCGTCGTCACCATCAGCTCATCCGCTCGGGTGTCCTCCAGCAGGCGTTCGAGCTGCGCCTCGACCGTCTTCGGCGAGCCGATGATCTGCGACGCGATCCGGTCCTCGTAGATCAGCCGCTCGACGTCGGTGTACGGGTAGTCGGCGGCCTCCTGGTCGGTGGCCAGCGGACCGGGCCGCCCGCTGCGCAGCTTCACCCACGCGAGCGCGCCGGGACCGGCGATCCGGCGGGCCTGCTCGTCGGTGTCCGCCACCACGACCGAGGCGCAGACCAGCGCGTACGGCTCCGCGAGCCGCTCGGAGGGTCGGAACCGCTCGCGGTAGAGGGCCAGCGCGGGCAGCGTGTTCTCCGCGCTGAAGTGGTGCGCGAACGCGAACGGCAGCCCGAGCAGGCCCGCGACCTGCGCGCTGTAGCCGCTCGACCCGAGCAGGAACACGTCCGGCTTGTTGCCCTCGGCGGGCATCGCGTTGAGCTCTTCGGTGCCGTCGAAGTAGCCGGTCAGCTCGCTGAGCTGCTGCGGGAAGTCGTCCACCGACAGCGGGCCGGCGGTGCGGCGCAACGCCTGCGCGGTGCGCTGGTCGGTGCCGGGCGCGCGGCCGATGCCCAGGTCGATGCGGCCGGGGTGCAGGGCGGACAGCGTGCCGAACTGCTCGGCCACGACCAGCGGCGGGTGGTTGGGCAGCATCACGCCGCCGGAGCCGACCCGCAGCGTGGTGGTGGCGTCGGCGACGTGGCCGATCAGGATCGCGGGGGAGGAGCTGGCGATGCCGGGCATGTTGTGGTGCTCGGCCAGCCAGAACCGGGTGAAGCCGAACCGCTCGACGTGCTGGGCGAGCTCGCGCGTCTGCTGGAGTGCCACGCGCGCGTTCGTCGCCGTCGTGACGGTGGCGAGGTCGAGCGCGGACAAGGGCACGTCACGAAGTCGGCTCATGACATCGACCAACGCCAGAGCCCCCGAATGCCTTCCGCATGTGACGGTAACGACACCGGGAAGTGGCCGGCCCGCCGCCGGCGTTGACCAAGACATGGACGTGGTGGTCATCGGTGCAGGCCAGGCGGGACTGTCGGCGGCCTACTTCCTCCGGCGCGCGAACCTCGACCACGTCGTGCTGGACGCGGACGCCGGTCCGGGCGGCGCGTGGCGGCACCGCTGGCCGACGCTGCGGATGGCGACCGTGCACGGCATCCACGACCTGCCGGGCATGCCGTTCGCCGAGCCGGACCCCACCGCGCCCGCCAACGAGGTGCTGCCCGCCTACTTCGCCGACTTCGAGCGCCGCAACGGCATCGAGGTGCGGCGGCCGGTGCGCGTGCACGCCGTGCGCGACCACGGCGGCCTGCTGCGCGTCGAGACCGACCGCGGCGTCTGGGAGGCCGAGGCGCTGGTCAACGCCACCGGCACGTGGACCCGCCCGTTCTGGCCCCGCTACCCCGGCCAGGAGCTGTTCGCGGGCAGGCAGCTGCACTCCTCGCAGTACCGGGGTCCGGCGGAGTTCGCCGGGCAGCACGTGGTCGTGGTCGGCGGCGGCACGTCGGCCGTGCAGCAGCTGCTGGAGATCGACCGGCACGCCGCCCGCACCACCTGGGCGACGCGGCGTGAGCCGGAGTTCTTCGACGAGCCGTTCACGCCGGAGCTCGGCCGCGCCGTGGTCGCGAAGGTGGAGGACCGCGTCCGCCGGGGCCTGCCGCCCCGCAGCGTGGTCGGCGTGACCGGCCTGAACCTCACCCCGGCCGTCCGCGACGCCCTCGCGACCGGCGTGCTGGCCCGGCGGCCGGTGTTCGACCGGATCACCGAGGACGGCGTGGTCTGGCCGGACGGCACGCACGAGCGGGTCGACGCGATCCTGTGGGCGACCGGGTTCCGCGCCGCCCTCGACCACCTCGCCCCGCTGCGCCTGCGCGGACCCGGCGGCGGCATCCGGCTCGACGGCACGAAGGTCGTCGCGGACCCGCGCGTGCACCTCGTCGGCTACGGCCCGTCGGCCAGCACGGTCGGCGCCACCAGGGCGGGCCGTGCGGCGGCGAAGGAGATCAAGGCGTCGCTGTCCCGCCGACAGGCCGCTTGACCAGCCGCGACACCTTCTGCCCGAGCAGGTTGGCCCCGACGCCCAGCTTGTAGCGCAGCAGGTCCAACCGGCCCACGTGGCGCCGCGCCAGGAAATCCCGGGTGGCCGCCGCGTCGAAGAACCACGGGAACAGCGACGACGGGTCGTTGAACCCCTCCCACAGCTGCTCGCCGATGTCCTCCCGGCGTGACGCGGCGAGCATCACGGCCTTCTGCTCGTCGTTGAGCGGCTCGAGCAGCCCGTTGGAGAAGTCGCTGGCGTAGCACCCGCGCTCCCACCACTCGTCGAACCTCTCGGTCAGCCACGACGCGGTGAACGGGCCGCCGTGCGCGGTCAGCTCCTCGGCGAAGAACCGGGCCATCCGGGTGGCGTTGTTCGCGCCCTGGCCGGCCAGCGGGTCGTTGAGCACGACGGCGTCGCCGAGGCCGAGCACGTGCCGCCCGGACGGCAGCACGGCGACCGGTTTGCGCACCACCGGCACGACCTGGCCCTTGATCCAGGTCACCGGGCTGGTCGCGCGCGCGGGCCGCAGGAACGCCGACTCGTGCGGGAACAGGTCGTCCACCACGGTCTTGAGCACGGCCAGGCCCTCGTCGGCCGAGGTCACGTCGCCGAACAGGTCGGCGCGGCCACCCGGCGCCGCCTCGACCACGATGCTGCGCGACTCGCCGACGTCCTTGTCGTAGAACGGGATCCAGAAGATCTCCAGCGTGCCCGGCAGGAACGAGAACACGCCTTCCCGGTGCTCGGGCCGGGCGGCCAGGTCGTAGCCGTGGATGTTGACCATGAACAGGCTGCGCTGCGGCTCCGAGTGCACCGACCGGGCCGGGTCGCGCTCGAACAGGCCGGTCAGCGACTTGTGCCCGGCCGTGACGACCACCAGGTCGTGCGACGCGGCCAGCCGGTCCAGGTCGTCGACGCCGACCGTGCCGATCACCACCGCCACGCCGCGCGACTCCAGCTCCTTGAGGCCGGTGGAGAACTTCAACCGCTGGTCGACCGCCAGCGCGGGCTTGCGCAGCGGCGCGTCGACCGAGAACGCGAGCGAGCGGTCGTCCGTGAACAGGTCCAGGTGGATGCGGCGCATCCGGGACGCCTCGGGCCAGAAGTCCAGGCCCAGCTCGGCCTCGTACTCGACCTGGTCGCCGAACAGGCAGGCGGTCGGCCGGCCGCGGTCACCGAGGTGGTCCTCCGCCGTCCGATCGGAGTAGAGCGTGACCCGCCAACCGGCGCGCGCGAGCGCCGCAGATAACACCAGACCCGCTTGACCTGCGCCGATGACCGCGATTGTGCTCACGCTACAGATCCTTGGCAGGGATGCGGGAAGCGCCAATAGCACGATCGGGTCGACTAACCTCGACCAGGTGCACAGGGGGTGGCGCGCTGTTGCCGGATTGTTGCTCGGCTTCGCTTCCGCGCTGGTGGATCTGTTCGTCGTGGCGTTCGCCCGGAAGTGGGTCGTCGCCCTCGCCGGGTGGGAACGGCGGCGGCTGCGGTCGTTCCTCGGGATCGACAGCGCCGAGCCGACGCGGGAGCAGGCGGCGCGCTACCTCGCCGTGCGCGCGCCGGTCGGCCTGTTCGGCGGGTTCGTGCTGGCCTGGCTGTTCTACGGCTTGGCGATGGCCGCGATCGTGCTGTACCGGCTGGTCGCGGGCGGTCCGGAGAGCGGCCTCGACCGCTCCGACGACTGGACCGCGTTCCTGTGGACGGGGCTGATCGGCCTGGTCCTGCTCTACATCGAGGTCCAGGGCATCATCGGCGTGATCGCGCTGGAGGGGAAGGTCGCCCGCCGCTGGCTCGGCCCGAGCGAGGCCGAGCTGCTGCGCCTGCGCATCGACGAGCTGGCCGAGAGCCGGGCGGGCATCGTGGCGGCCGTCGACGCCGAGCGCAGGCGCATCGAGCGCGACCTGCACGACGGCGTGCAGCAGCGGCTGGTCGCGCTGGGCATGCTCCTCGGCCGCGCCCGCCGCAACCCCGACCACACCGCCGAGCTGCTGGCGCAGGCGCACGAGGAGTCCCGGCACGTCCTGGAGGACCTGCGGGAGGTGGCCTGGCGGGTCTACCCGGCGGCGCTGGACTCGTCGGGCCTGGTCGAGGCGCTGGAGGCGGTGGCGGACCGGTCCTCGATCCCGGTGCGCATCCGGTGCGCGCCCCTGGCCGCGCCGCCGCGGGTGGAGACCGCGGTGTACTTCGTGGTCTGCGAGGCGGTGACCAACGCGGCCAAGCACTCGGGTGCGACCATGATCGTCGTGGACATCACCGAGGAGGCGGGGGCGGTGCGCGTGCGGGTCGTGGACGACGGCGTCGGGGGAGCGGACCCGGCCGGCGGCGGGCTGGCCGGCCTGTCCCGGCGGGTGCTCGCGCTGGACGGCGCGTTCGACGTGACGAGCCCGGCCGGCGGTCCCACGGTGATCACCGCGGACGTGCCGTGCGGGTGATCCTGGCCGAGGACTCGACGTTGCTGCGCGAAGGCCTGGTGCGGCTCCTGGTCGAGGAGGGCCACGACGTGCTCGCCGCCGTGGGCGACGCGGAAGCCCTGCTCGGCGCGGTCGCGGCGCACCTGCCGGACGTGGTGGTGACCGACGTGCGGATGCCGCCCACGAACTCCGACGAGGGCCTCAAGGCGGCGTTGGAGATCCGCAGGCGGTTCCCCGGCGTCGGCGTGCTGGTGCTGTCGCAGTACGTCGAGCAGCGTTACGCCGTCGACCTGCTCACCGAGCACGCCGACGGCGTGGGCTACCTGCTCAAGGACCGCGTGGTCCAGGTGGAGGAGTTCCTGGACGCGCTGCGCCGGGTCGGCGCGGGCGACGTGGCGTTCGACCCGGAGGTGGTGCGGCGGCTGCTGGCCCGCACGACCCACCCGCTGGGCGTGCTGACCGAGCGGGAGCGCCAGGTGCTGGCGCACATGGCCGAGGGGCACACGAACAACGCCATCGCGGCCCGGCTGCACGTGTCGCGCAGCGCGGTGGAGAAGCACATCAACTCGATCTTCGACAAGCTGGGCCTGTCCGACGTGGACGGCTACAGCAGGCGCGTGCTGGCGATCCTGCGCTACTTGCGGGCCTGATCCTTCTTCCTGTTCCTGCTCACGCGCGACACCACGAACCAGCCGACGGCCAGCACGACCACGCCGATCACGATCTTCGACACGACACCCGTGTACTGGTCGACGAGGTGGTAGTTCGCGCCCAGCGCGTACCCGGCGAGGATGAGCGCGGAGTTCCAGATCAGGCTGCCGGCCGCGGTCAGCAGCAGGAAACCGGGCAGCGGCATGCGCTCCACGCCCGCCGGGATGGAGATGAGGCTGCGGAAGATCGGGACCATCCGGCCGAAGAACACCGTCGCCTTGCCGTGCCGGGCGAACCACTCCTCGGTCCGGTCCACATCGGACACGTCGACCAGCGGCAGCCGTCGCGCGATGGCCCTGATCCGGTCACGGCCCAGCGCCGCGCCGAGGTAGTACAGCGCGAGCGCGCCGGCGACCGACCCGGTGGTGGTCCACAGGATCGCGGCGAACAAGCTCATCTTGCCCTGGCTCGCGGTGAACCCCGCCAACGGCAGGAACAGCTCGCTCGGCAGGGGCGGGAAGAGGTTCTCCAGCGCGATCGCGATCCCGGCGCCGGGCGCGCCGAGCGTTTCCATCAGGTCGGTGACCCACGAGACGACATCCATGATCCCAAGTTACGAACGCGCCGCGGCCCTCGCCATGATGCCGACCGCACACCGGGGTGCGGAAAACCTCAGTTACCGGTTGCGGCGTGCGCGGCGAGCCCTCTGGCGTACCGCGCGATCACAGCTCGGAGCACCAGGCGGTAGAGCCACCCCGTCCCGCGCCTGCCCGGCTCGAACGACGAGTGCCAGTGGATCGCCGTCCCGTCGCCGTCCGGCGCGAGGTCGATGAACGCCTGGTAGTCGCGAATGGAGAGACCGGACAACAGGACGTAGCCCACCCGCCGGTTCGGCGTCAGTTCGACGACCTCCTCCCTCGTGAGCGCCTTGCGGCCTTTGTTCTCGAATACCCGCACTTCGCCCACGCCACTCGCGTTCCCGGCGCGTTCCCGTTCGTAGCGCACCGCGGGCGACCAGTCGGGCCACGTCGAGCTGTCCGCGGCCAGGCGGTAGACCCGGTCCGGCGGGGCTTCGCTGCGCACGCGGACGTCCACTCTTTGTACCATGCGGTACATGTACCATCTGGTACATGTCGGAACAAGGGCCTGCCCGCGAACGCCTGCTCACCGCCGTCGTCGACCACCTGGCCGAGCGGGGCCTGGGCGACCTGAGCCTGCGCCGGCTGGCCGAGGGGGTCGGCACGAGCCACCGGATGCTGATCTACCACTTCGGCTCGATGGAGGGCCTGCTGGTGGAGGTCGTGCGGCTGGTGGAGGCCCGTCAGCGCGCGCTGCTGGCCTCCCTGCCGCTGGACGACCCGGCCGAGGCCGCCCGCGCGTTCTGGCGCACGCTCACCGACCCGTCCCTGCGCGCCCACGAACGGCTGTTCTTCGAGCTCTACGCCCAAGCCGCCCAGGGGCGTCCCGGCACCACCCCGCTGCTGGACGGCATCGTCACCGACTGGCTGGCGCCGGTGGCCGCCATCCAGCGCTCCCTCGGCCACCCGCCCGACGTCGCCGAGGCCCGCGCCCGCCTGGGCCTCGCCGTCGCCCGCGGCCTCCTCCTGGACCTGATCGCCACCGGCGACCTGCCCGCCGTGAACGCCGCCATGGACCAGTTCATCGCCCTGACCACCACCTGACCCCGAGAGTCGTCCCCCCACCCCGCGCGAGTCCTACGTTCGGAACGCGCGTGTCCTACGTTCGCGCACCCCGAGTTGAACACTCAGCGCAAGATCAACAGTGCTGAGTGTTCAACTCGGGTGTTCTGAACGTAGGACACGCGCGACGCGAACGTAGGACACGCGCGGGGTGGAGGTTGGACTCTCGGCGGGTGGGGGTTGGACTCTCGGGGGACGTAGGATCGGTCGGCGTGAAGCGGATCCCGGTGATCGTGGTGGCGGGGTTCCTCGGCTCCGGCAAGACGACGTTGCTCAACCACCTGCTCGGCGGCAGTCGCGGCACGCGGGTCGGGGTGGTGGTCAACGACTTCGGCGCCATCGGCATCGACGCGATGAGCGTGGCCGGCCAGGTCGACTCCACCGTCTCCCTCAGCAACGGGTGCCTGTGCTGCGCGGTGGACGTCAGCGAGCTCGACGGGATGCTGGCCAAGCTCGCCCCGCTGGTCGACGTGATCGTCATCGAGGCGAGCGGCCTGGCCGAACCGCAGGCCATGGCACGGATGGTGCTCGCCGGCGAGAACCCGCGCCTGTCCTACGGCGGCCTGGTGCTGCTGGTCGACGCGGCGGAGTTCCCCGACGACCTGGCACGCCACGTGCGCGTGGCCGACCTGGTGGTGCTGAACAAGGTCGACCGCGTCACGGACCCCTCGGCGCTCGCGGCCGAGATCGACCGGCTCAAGCCCGGCGTGCCCGTGGTCCGGTCGTCGTTCGGCCGCGTCGACCCGGCCCTGCTGTTCGACCCGCGCCCGCGGGAGCGGGTCGGCCAGCTGTCGTTCGAAGACCTGCTGGACGAAGAGCACGACCACGTGCGCTACGACAGCGTGGAGTTCACCGGCGGCGCGATGAACCCGTTGCGGCTCATGGCCTTCCTCGACGCGCGACCCAAGGGCCTGTACCGGATCAAGGGCTTCGTGCGGTTCGACGTGCCCGGTCACCGGCAGCGGTTCGGCCTGCACACCGTGGGCGCGTTCCTGCGGTTCGAGCGCTCGGCGTGGCCGGGGCCGCGGCGCACCGAGCTCGTGCTGATCGGCACGGGCCTGGACGTCGCCGCGATCCGCGCCGACCTGGCCGCCTGCGAGGAACCGGACCCGGCCGCGGTGGACCCGCAGTCGATGCTGGAGGTCCTGCGCTACACGGCGTGACCCGGAGGGGACGGGTGAGTGGGCTCGGAGAGACTCGAACTCTCACTGGCACGGACCTAAACCGTGTGCCTCTGCCAATTGGGCTACGAGCCCGTCGCGGCAAGCTTATCGGCAGGCCCCGACCACCCGACCCCGAGGGACGTCACGTCCGCCGCCAACCGCGCACTTGGTCTAAAACAGTGTTATAAAAGCGCTCCCGGGGCGGTCAGGTCAACGTGGCCGCCGCGTCTCAACTACGGTTGTGACCAAGGAGCAGGTAGGAGGAGATGTGGCCCGCGATCCCGACACCATCCAGCGCGAGATCGAGCAGGCTCGTGACGCGCTGGCCGTGACCCTCGACGAACTGGGGACGAGGGCGAATCCCCAGCGCTTCGTCGAGTCCGGCAAGGAGAGCGTGCGCGCGAAGCTCGACGAACCCAAGATCCGGTACTCGCTGATCGCGGTGGCCGTGCTCGTCGGGTTCGCCTTGCTGCGCAAGCTGTTCCGCTGAAGGTGCGCTACTGCCCCTTGGCGACGAGGGGCACCAGCACCTGTTCCACCACGCGGTCGACGAAGGGCAGGTCCAGCGGGTCTCCGGTGAGCATCAACCGGTAGATCAGGGCCGCGCCCGCGATCTCGACCGCCATGCCGCGCGGCGCGTCCTGGCGGAGTTCACCGCGCTCCTCGGCGCGGTCCAGGATGCGCCGCAGCACGTCCCGCTGCGCGGTCAGGAACGTCTCGCGGAACGCCGTGGCGAGCTCGGGCTCGTGCGGCAGCTCGCCGACGAGGGCCTGCGCCGCCTTGCCGCTCGGGCCGGACAGGAACGCGGCGAACGAGCTCAGGAACTCGCGCAGGTCGCCGGCGAGCGAGCCGTTGTCCGGCTCGGCCAGGTTGCGCTGCGCCAACTGCGTGCACGTGTCGATCACCAGGTCGAGCTTCGACTCCCACCGCCGGTAGATGGTCGCCTTGCCCGCACGGGCGCGCGCCGCGACGGCGTCCATCGTCAGCGCGCGGTACCCGACTTCGGCCATCACCTCCAGCGCGGCCTGGCGCAACGCGTCGTCCCGGCTGGCGTCTCTCGGTCTGCCTCGCTGCGGGGTCCGAGTCGCCCCGCTGTACACCGGTGTGGCCATTTCGCGCTCCTGTCGCCTTTGGCCGGACATCCTAGGCCTGGTGAACCCGGAATCAGCCCCAGGCCATCTCCTCGGCCGCCGCGCCGCTTCGGGTTCACCCCGTCGGTGGTGGAACCAGACCCGCTCGGGTGTGCAGGTACGCCACCGAGAACGCGAGCGCGTCGCCCTCCAGCAAGTGCACCACGGCACGGGGGGAGCGCCCGGTCGCGATCTCCTCCACCAGTTGGTCGGCGGCCAGCCTGGCGGCGATAAGGCCTGGTGCGGTGGCATCAAGCTCCTTGCCGGCCGCGCGCACGGTGACCGCCCAGTCGTCGCCGTCGCGGCGGTAGTTGGCGGTGATGGGGAGTGTGGTCATGCCTTGCCTTCCGTGGTCGTTGTGCATATCTGACCGGCGTTCGGGAGTTGGTGCGGCGTCATTCCTTCGATCGTGTGAGTGCCCGGCGGAAAGCACCGGAACCCCGGTTTCGTCACCCGTTCGTGTATTCGAATACGGTGCACGCACCGTGCCTGATCGGTAACGCGCGGCGACCGGCCGTCGATAGGCCATTTGGAGCAACGTCCCGCGTTTGAGAGGTCATGATGAGCCGTCGAGTGCTGGTTGTGGTGTGCGTGGCTGTGGGGTTGGCGATCGCGCCGGGGGTGGCCTCGGCCGACCCGCCGCGGCAGGCGCCGGACGGGTGGGCGGACCAGGTCCGGGGTGACGTCTGCCGGCACCGCGGTGATCCGCCGTGCCACACGCCGACCACGCCGACCACGACCACGACGACGACCCCGTGCACGACGACGCCGTCGACCGGCGGGACGTCGACCAGCACGTCCACGGGGGCGACCACGACGACGACCGACGTGTCCGGCACGTCCGCGACCTCCGTGACCACCACGGACGTCGCCGGCACCACGACCGCGTCGACCACCTCGACGGCGGTCGCCCAGACCACCACCGGCGCGACGACCACGACCGGTGCGGTCGTCGCCGTGCACGTCGCCGCGCCGCCGCCTCCCCGCCGGGTCGCCGACCACGCGTTGGCGCAAACGGGCGCCGCACCGCTGTGGACGGCCGTCGGCGGCCTGACCGCGCTGCTCGGGGGCGCGGTGCTGCTGCTGGTCAGCCGCCGTCGACGCGCCTGACCGCGCCGGTCACGTCGTCAGTCGGCTCGCCACGCCCCGCCACACGACGTCCATGACGTAAGCCGTCGCGAGCGCGGGCCCCACCTCGGGCCTGCGCTCGCACCACAGCGCGAGCCGTTCGGTCGAGCCGACCACGATCTCGGCGAACGCCTCGGCCTCCACCGCGTCCACGTCGGAGTCGAAGCTGCCGATCACGGCGGCGATCAGGTCGGTCTGCTGGCGGCGGATGCCCTCGACCTCCTCGACCGCGGACGGCACGGTGATCGCCGCTTCCTGCCGCAGCAGCGACCACGACTGCTTGTGCTCGGCGATGAACTCGAAGAACGCCATCAGGCCGCGCCGCAGGACCTCCTCGGGCCCGTCCGCGCCGGTGATCGCCCGCTGCGTGCGGTCGAGCAGCTCCGTGCGCGCCCGGTGGATGCAGCCGATGAGCAGCCCCTCCTTGGAGCCGAAGTACTCGTAGAGCATCGGCTTGGACACCCCGACCCGTTCGGCGATCTCGTCCATCGACGCCGCCAGGTAACCGCGCTCGGCGAAGACGCCCTCGGCGATGTCGAGCATCTGCGCCTTGCGCTCGGCCTTGGGCATCCGCCGGCGGCGCGGCTCGGTGGTGGTCACGAAGTCGAGACTACCGGAGGTAACTTACTTCGAGTAACCTACTGGGGAGTACGTAGGTGGACTTGGAGGAGACGGGCATGCACCGAGAGGTCAAAGTCCTGATCGTCGGCACGGGCTTCTCCGGCCTGGGCATGGCGATCGAGCTGAAGCGGGCCGGGGAGCGCGACTTCGTCGTGCTGGAGAAGGCGGGCGACCTCGGCGGCACCTGGCGGGACAACTCCTACCCCGGCTGCGCGTGCGACGTCCCGTCCCACATGTACTCGTTCTCGTTCGAGCTGAACCCGCGCTGGTCGCGCATGTTCGCCCGGCAGCCGGAGATCTGGGACTACCTCAAGCGGGTGGCCGAGAAGTACCGGCTGCGCGAGCACATCCGGTTCAACAGCAAGGTCGGCGGCGCGCGGTGGGACGCCGACGACAAGGTCTGGCACGTCACCACCGAGAACGGCGACACCTACACCGCGAAGTCCGTGGTGGCGGGCGTCGGCGCGCTGCACATCCCGAACATCCCGACCCTGCCGGGCATCGAGGCGTTCCAGGGCAGGACTTTTCACTCGGCCGAGTGGGACCACGACTACGACCTGCGCGGCAAGAGGGTCGCCGTGGTCGGCACGGGCGCGTCCGCGATCCAGTTCGTGCCGCGGATCGCCGACGAGGTCGGCCGGCTGACGCTGTTCCAGCGCACCCCGCCGTGGGTCATGCCCAAGGCCGACCGGAACATCAACACGTGGGAGCAGAAGCTGTTCCGCGCGCTGCCGTTCACCCAGCGCCTGTACCGCGACTTCGTCTACTGGACGCGGGAGTCGACCGCGCTCGGCTTCGCCGTGAACCCGAAGATCATGGAGTTCGCGCAGAACATCGCCAAGCGGCACATGCGCTCCCAGGTGCCCGACGAGGCGTTGCGGGCGAAGCTGACGCCCGACTACACGATGGGCTGCAAGCGGGTGCTGATCAGCAACGACTACTACCCGGCGCTGGGCAAGCCGAACGTGGACCTGGTGACCGACGGCATCGCCGAGGTGCGGGCGAACAGCGTGGTCGACCGCGCGGGCGTCGAGCACGAGGTCGACGTGATCATCTACGGCACGGGGTTCCACGTGGTCGACTCGTTCGACTACCTCGACGTCATCGGCAAGGGCGGCGTCGACCTGGCCAAGCAGTGGCGCGAGAAGGGCATCGAGACCTACTACGGCATCACCGTGTCGGGGTTCCCGAACTTCTTCTTCCTGCTCGGCCCGAACACCGGCCTGGGGCACAACTCGGTCGTGTTCATGATCGAGTCGCAGATCCGGTACGTCCGGCAGTGCCTCGAGCTGCTGGACCGCCACCAGGCCGACGAGCTGGACGTGCGGCCGGAGGTGCAGGCGCGGTTCAACCGGCAGTTGCAGCGCAAGCTGTCCAAGGGCGTGTGGACCGAGGGCGGCTGCAAGAGCTGGTACCTCGACGCGCAGGGCGTCAACCGGACGGTCTGGCCGGGCTTCACGTGGCGCTACTGGATGCGCACCAAGACCGTGCGCGCCGAGGACTACACCCTGACCCGGGCCCGCCGCACCCGCGTCCCGGCCTGACCCGAGCGTTCAACTCGGGTGTTCCGAACGTAGGAGACACGCGTTCTGAACGTAGGACACACGCGTGCTGGGGGTAGGACTCTCGCGAGGTGGAGGTAGGACTCTCGCGAGAGCCCTGCGGTCAGGCGGTGACGCCGGCGGCCTTGGTGCGCTCGGCGCGCAGGCGGGTCACGTCGGGCAGGTCGAGCGGGCTCAGCTTGGCGCCCGTGGCCCACTCGATCAGCAGGTCGGCGATCTGCGGGTTGCGCGGCAGCACCGGACCGTGCAGGTACGTGCACAGGATCCGGCCCTGGACCGCGCCCTCCACCCGGCCGTCGTTGCCGGTGCCCACCTTGACGTGCGCCAGCGGACGGGCGGACGGCCCGAGGACGGTGCGGCCCTGGTGGTTCTCGAACCCGGTCAGCACGCCCTCGAACAGGCCGTCGGCCGGGGTCGCGATCACCTCGCCGATGGCCCGGCTGCCGCCCGCGTGCGACGTCGAGTCGATCAACCCGAGGCCACCGTGCGTCACCTGGTCGGCCCGGGTGAACGACTCGCCGAAGATCTGGATGCCCGCGCACACGCCGAGGACCACCGCGCCGCGGGACGCCGCGCGCTGCATCCCGGGGTGCTCGCGCAGGTGCCGCACGGCCAGCGTCTGCGCCGTGTCCTCACCGCCGCCGACCACGTAGATGTCGCACGACTCCGGCACGGGCTCGCCGAACCGGATGTTCACGATCTCGGCGGAGATGCCCCGCCACGTCATCCGCTTCTCCAGCACGACCGCGTTGCCGAAGTCACCGTACGTGCCGAGCAGGTCGGGCAGCACGAGTGCGATCTGGACCTTGCTGGTGCTCACTGGGCGGCCCTCGCGTTCAGGTCGCGGAATGCGGTGTAGTTGGCGATCACCTCGACCGGACCGGGCGGCATGGCGTCGATCGCCAGCAGCGGGTCCGGCACGATCGTGTGCTCGACCTCGGCGTAGGTCAGCCGCACGGCCAGGTCCGTGGCCCGCTCGCCGGAGGCGATCACCTGCCGGCCGCGCAGCCGCTCGAACGGCACGTCCCACAGCCACGACAGGTCGCGCCCGTCGGCCTCGTGGGCGTTGATCACGAGCACGGCGGGGTGGTCGGCCTCGCGCACCACGGTCAACGTCTCGCTCCACCCGGCCGGGTTCTTCGACAGCAGCAGCCGGGCGCGGTGCCCGGAGCGCTGGATGGTCCGGTACCGGCCGGCCACGTTGGACACCGCGCGCAACCGCTGCACGGCCTCCTCCACAGGCACGCCCAGCGCGGCGGCGGCGGCCGTCGCCATCACCGCGTTGGCCTGGTTGAACTTGCCGGGCAGCCGCAGCGCCAGCTCCACCTTCACGCCGTTGGGCGTGACCAGGTACCCGTCGCCGGTCACCCACTGGGGTCGCGGCCGGGCCAGGTCGCAGCCGGTGCAGTGCCAGTGCTCGCCCTCCCAGCGGATCGGGTCGCCGCAGCGCGGGCACGAGGCGGCGTCGTTGTGCCAGCCCGTCCCGGTGGCGACCCACACCACGTTCGCCGAGTCACGGGCCGCGGACGTCACCATGATGTCGTCGCAGTTGGCCACCACGACCCCGGTGACCGACGCCAGCGCCGTGCGCAGCGACTTCTCGATGGTGCGCACCTCGCCGACCCGGTCGAGCTGGTCGCGGCTGAGGTTGAGCAGCACGGCCACCTCGGGCGACGCGGCCCGCACGACCTCGGGGAAGTACCCCTCGTCGACCTCCAGCACCGCGAACGGCGCGTCGGGCTGCTTGGACAGCGCGGTCACGTGCCCGTCGGGCATGTTCGCGCCGCCGTGGTTGGTGGCGACCTCGCCCAGGAACGACACGGCGCGGCTGAGCATCATCGTGCTGGTCGTCTTGCCGTTGGTGCCGGTCACCAGCGCGACCGAGCGGCCGGAGGTCAAGTGCGCCAGCGCCTGCGGGTCGAGCTTCAGCGCGACCCGGCCGCCGATCATGCCGCCCGCGCCCAGGCCCATCTTCTGCGACAGCTTGGAACTCATGTTGCCCAGTCGCACGGCCGCCGCGGTGCGCAGCGGCAGGCGGGCTGGGTCTGCACCTGGAGTGTTCGGCAAACCGACTTCCCGGATCTGTCAGGGGAGGGAGATCCCCCGATGCTACCGGTGCCGCTGGTGGTCCAGTTCCCGCAGGGTCCGGATCAGGTCCACCGTGCTGAGCTGGCACAACTGGGCCATGTACTCCAGCGCGGGCAGGTCGAGGTGCACCTCGGGCGGCTGGCCGGGCACCAGGTGCGCGAGCCTGCCCTGCGCCCAGCGGCGCAGCGGCATCAGCTGCGGCCGCGGATCGGCGACGACGGTGGCCAGGTCGACCGAGAGGTGGCCGGCGGGCGCGTCACCGAACACGCGTTCGTGCACCCGCGCGAGCACCTGGTGCGCGGGCACGCCCAGCGCGGCGCAGATCTCCGCCAACCGGACCACCGAGCACTGGCGGGTGCCCAGTTCGTAGGTGGCCAGCGTTTGCAGCGAGATGTCGCTCTGCAGCCGGCGGTTGAGCTCCTTGCGGGTCCATCCGCGCTGCTTGCGAAGGCTGCGGAGCTCATCACCGAGCACGCGCTGGTACGCCGCTGTGTCGATCTGCACCGTCGATCCTCCAGTCCGCCGGGGCCCCGACAGACCCCACGCAGATGGAAAGCGCGACAGGACGATTGCTTACGCGGGTTGTCCGATTTATCGCCCGATCGGGCGAACGCAGTGGTACCGAAAGTAGCGTTTCAACGCTGTAACGCGCTGGTGACGCCCGTCTCACGTGGCCCCAGGAACTGTGGATCCGGCTTCGTCACGACGCCGTCCCACATCGCCTTGCCCGCCGCGAACACCTCCCGGAAGTGCCCGTAGGCGGTGGTCGCCACCCGGTCGGACGTGTCGTGGCCCACACCGAACGCCTCGAGGCCCGCCGAGCGGCACAGCGCCACCGCGCGGGGCAGGTGGAACTCCTGGGTCACGACGGTCAGCCGCTCGACGCCGAAGATCCGCTTCGCCCGCGTGCACGAGTCCCACGTGTCCAGGCCCGCGTAGTCGGCCACCACGACGTCCGCCGGCACGCCTCGCCCGATCAGGTAGGTGCGCATGGCGGTCGGCTCGTCGTACCCCGTCCGGCTGTTGTCGCCGCTGACCAGCAGCACCTCGACCTTGCCGCGCCGGTACAGGTCGGCCGCCACGTCCAGCCGGCCCGCCAGGAACGCCGTCGGCGTGCCCGCCCTGGTCAGGCCCGCGCCGAGGACCAGCGCCACGGGCGCGTCCGGCACGTCGGCGGCGTCGTGCAGGTAGGCGGCGCTGCTGGTCCGCACCCACACCCACGGCGTGGCCGCGAGCACGGCCAGCAGGCCGAGCGCGACCAGCACCCGCTTCCAGCGCACCCGTCCGATGAAGCTCCCCACGACCACACCCCCCGGTGAACGATCAGTTGACGCAGCGCACCCCGTCCGCCGTGATGGGCGCCTCGGTGGTCGTGCTCGTGTCCGGCTGCTGCCGCCGCGCGCCGTCCAACCCGACCAGCGGGTCGCCGGCGAGCGTCTGCGTGCCCGGCCCGGAGTAGTCCGAGCCGACGAACACGCGGACGTGACCGGCCGGGATGTCGTCGTCCTGCTCGATGTCGAGCCCGCCGAGGGAGTCGGCGACGGCCTCCGCGCCCGCCTCGCCGCCGACGCCGTAGCGGACCACGGACGTGGTCATGGGCGTGGCGTTGTCGGCGCCGCCGTCGGTGAACCGCTCGGCCACGAGCTCCTGGAGCACCCGACCGGCCAGCCCGGGCGTGCCGGAGGCGTTGCGGACCTCGACGGTGACCGACGCGTTGTCGACGGTCGGCACGTTGGCGGCGGTGGCGTTCGGGTCGGCGTTGAGGTTCTTGAAGAACTTCTTCACCTCGCGCTCGTTGATCTCGACCGCCAGGCCGTCCTCGGGCGTCTGCAGCTCCGGGGAGCCCGTCGGGATCGTCTCGAACTTGAGGTTGCCGCCGGTCAGGTCCTTCATCTGGGTGGCGAACCGCAGCACGTTCCAGTCCTTGTCCAGCACGATGGACTTGGTGAGCGCGTCGATCAGGGAGCTGAGCTTGCCCGGGTCGGACAGCGTGCCCGCGGACAGGATCTGCTTGGCCAGGCCCGCCATGAACACCTGCTGGCGCACGATCCGGTCGAGGTCGCCGCGCAGCAGCCCGTACCGCTGCCGGACGAACGCCAGCGCCTCGCGCCCCTGGATCTTCTGCGGGCCGGCGGCGAAGTTCGCGCCGGACATGTCGTCGCGGGTGGCCTGGTTCAGGCACACGTCCACGCCGCCGACGGCCTTGGTGATCTCGTAGAACCCGACCAGGTTGATCTCGGCATAGCGGTCGATGGTCACGCCGGTGAGGCTCTCGATGGTCCCGATGAGGTTCTTCGCGCCCGCCTGCCGCGACCGGACCTCCAGCTGGGCCGGGTCGGAGACGCCCTCGCGCTCCAGCTTCGCGATCGCGTCGCTCTTGCCGTAGCCGTACGCGGAGTTGATCTTGTGTCGGCCGTAGCCGCCCGCGATCTGCACGTAGGAGTCGCGCGGGAACGACACCGCGACCGCCTTGCCGCCGTCGTTCGGCACGTGCATCAGGATCAGCGTGTCGGTGTTCAGGCCGCCGTCGTTCTCGTTGCCCGCGTGCAGCTCGTCGAGGATCTCCTGGGGCAGCGGGTTGCCCTTGGCGTCGGTGCGGCTGTCCATGCCGACCATGAGGATGTCGACCGAGCCGTCGGCGGGCTTCTCGCCGCCGCCCTCGTCGCTGATGACGTCCGTCGTGGAGATGTCGCTGAGCAGCGTGTTCAGGTTCGCCCACGCGTAGCCGGTGCCCAGCAGCACGGCGACCGAGAACAGCGCGAGCAGCGACCGGCCGAAGATCGCGCCACCGGTCGTGCGGCGCTCGGGCGGGCGGCGGCGCGGCGGACCGGTGCGGCCGGTGGACGGGCGCGGGCGTTGGCCGGCGGGTCGTCGGGCCGGCGCGATGCGCCGGGGCTCGGCCGGGCGCCTGCCGTCGGCGTCGTGCTCGGCGGGTCGGCGGCCGGCGGGCGGTCGGGGGCGCTCGGCGCCGGACCGGGGACGGCCGGGCTCGCTGCCGGCCCGCGCGCGCTCGTCCCCGGGCACGTTCGGCCGGGGCCGTTCGCCCGAGGGATCGGTCACCGGGCGTTTCGGCCGCTCACCGGGCACGCGCCCGCGTTCGCCGGCCGGGCGCTCGGGCCGGCCGGGCACGCGTCGTTCACCGGTCGGCCGCTCGGGGCCGCGCCGCGGCGGCGGGTCGAACCGCCCCCCTGGCTCGGCCCGCGGCGGTTGACCTGCGGAAGGACTCCGAGGGGGAACAGGTCGCCGGCGGAACCCATCGGGTTCGCCTGGCCTCGGCGGCCGGTTGTCCACTCCCACTCCTCCCAAGTACCCGGGTACTCGCCAATGGACGCATGGCGGGCCGCCCGGGTTGCCACCAGCCTCGCACAGCGGGTTCGCCGGACGTGGTGATACCGGTCCGCGGGCCTGCTGACCAGGTCGGTTACCCGATTGTGAGGTGCGCGGTCCCGCGTTCGTAGACTGCCACCGTGCTGACCATGCAGGATGCGCTGCTCGCGCTGACCAGGTACTGGACCGAACGGGGCTGCGTCGTCGTGCAGCCGTACAACACCGAAGTCGGCGCCGGCACGTTGAACCCGGCCACCGTGCTGCGGGTGCTGGGTCCGGAGCCCTGGCGCGTGTCCTACGTCGAACCGAGCGTCCGGCCCGACGACGCGCGGTACGGCGAGAACCCGAACCGGTTGCAGACCCACACCCAGTTCCAGGTGATCCTCAAGCCCGACCCGGGCGACCCGCAGGAGCTGTACCTGGGCAGCCTCGAAGCGCTGGGCATCGACGTCCGGGCGCACGACGTGCGGTTCGTGGAGGACAACTGGGCCTCGCCGGCGCTGGGCGCCTGGGGTCTGGGCTGGGAGGTGTGGCTGGACGGGCTGGAGATCACCCAGTTCACCTACTTCCAGCAGGCGGGCGGCATGTCGCTCGACCCGGTGTCGGTGGAGATCACCTACGGCATCGAGCGCATCATGATGGCTTTGCAGGGTGTCGACCACTTCAAGGACATCGCCTACGCGCCCGGCATCTCCTACGGCGAGGCGTTCGGCCAGGCCGAGTACGAGATGAGCCGCTACTACCTCGACGACGCCGACGTGGAGGCGAACAAGCGGCTGTTCGAGGAGTACGCCGCCGAGGCGCGCCGGATGCTCGACGCGCGGCTGCCCGTGCCCGCGCACAACAACGTGCTCAAGTGCTCGCACGCGTTCAACGTGCTCGACGCGCGCGGCGCGATCAGCACCACCGAGCGGGCCCGCGCGTTCGGGCGGATGCGCGGCCTGGCCCGGGAGGTCGCCGGGCTGTGGGCGGCCCGCCGGGAGGAGCTGGGCCACCCGCTCGGGCTGGCCGAGGCGCCCGCGCCGGCCACCGTGCCGGACACGTTCGCCGAGGTCACGGCCCCCGGCACGCTGCTGTTCGAGATCGGGACGGAGGAGCTGCCGCCCGCCGAGGTGACCCGCACCGTCGAGGCGGTCGGCAAGGCCGTGGCGGACAAGCTCGGCGCGACCAGGCTGGCGCACGGCGCGGTCGAGGTGCACGGCACGCCGCGCCGGGTCGTGGTGCTGGTGCCCGACGTGGCGCCGCGCGAGCCGGACGCGGAGAAGACCGTGCGCGGTCCCCGCGTGTCCGCCGCGTTCGACGCCGACGGCAACCCGACCAAGGCCGTGCAGGGCTTCGCCCGCGGCCAGGGCGTGGCCGTGGACACGCTCGGCCGCGTCACCGAGAACGGCGTCGAGCACGTCGCCCTCGTGCGCACGGACCCCGGTCGCGGCGCGGTGGAGGTGCTCAGCGGGCTGCTCGGCGAGGTGGTGGCCGAGCTGCGCGCCGAGAAGAACATGAAGTGGAACGACCCGAAGCTGTCGTTCACCCGGCCGATCCGCTGGCTGCTGGCCCTGCTGGGCGCCACGCCGGTGCCGGTCGCGGTGTCGTCGCTGGCCGCCGAGCCGAAGACCCGCGTGCACCGCACCGCCGCCGCGCCCGTGGTCGAGGTGCCGTCGGCGGACGGTTACCTGGAGTTCCTGGCCGGGCACGGCATCGACGCCTCGGCGCGACAGCGGCGGGACGCCATCGTGGCCCGCGCGCGGGAGCTGGCCGCGTCCGTGGGCGGGGTCGTGGACTTCGAGGGCGTGCTGGACGAGGTGACGAACCTGGTCGAGCGGCCCACGCCGATCCTCGGTTCGTTCGAGGAGCGCTACCTGGAGCTGCCCGCCCAGATCCTCACCACGGTGATGCGCAAGCACCAGCGGTACCTGCCGGTGCGCGCCCAGGACGGCTCGCTGCTGCCGCACTTCGTGGCCGTGGCGAACGGCGAGGTGGACGTCGACGTGGTCCGCGCGGGCAACGAGGCCGTGCTGCGCGCCCGGTACGAGGACGCGGCGTTCTTCTGGCGCGCCGACCTGCGCACGCCGCTGGAGGACATGAAGGCCGGGCTGGACAAGCTCACGTTCGCCGACAAGCTCGGCTCGATGGCCGACCGGGCGGCCCGGATCGCGGCGCTCGCGCGGCGGCTCGCCGGGGAAGTGGGCACGGGGGAGCTCGGACCCGGAGAGGGGAGCACCGCCGACGAGACCCTGGCGCGCGCGGGCGAGCTGGCCAAGTTCGACCTCGGCTCGCAGATGGTGATCGAGCTGTCGAGCCTGGCCGGCGTGATGGCCCGCGAGTACGCCGAGCGGGCGGGGGAGACCCCGGAGGTCGCGCGGGCGCTGTGGGAGATGGAGCTGCCGCGCTCGGCGGGTGACGCGATGCCGTCGTCCACGCCCGGCGCGCTGCTGTCCCTGGCCGACCGGTTCGACCTGCTGGCCGGGCTGTTCGGCATCGGGGCGAACCCGACCGGCAGCTCCGACCCGTTCGGGCTGCGGCGGGCGGCGCTGGGCGCGGTGAGCGTGCTGCGGGCGTTCCCGGACCTGAAGGACATCACGCTGACCAAGGCCTTGGCGCTGGCCGCCCAGGAGCTGGAGGTGTCCGCGGAGGCGTTGGACGCGGCCCGCGAGTTCACCGTGCGGCGGTACGAGCAGCAGTTGCTCGACGCGGGGCACGACCACCGGTTCGTCAACGCCGTGCTGCCGCTGGCCGACGCGCCCGCGGTGGCCGACGCGACGCTGGCCGAGCTGACCGCGCTGGCCGGCGACCCGGACTTCGCCGCGCTGGCCGCCGCGTTGCAGCGGGTGCGGCGGATCGTGCCGGCGGACGCGGTGGGCGGGTACGACGCGCGGTCGCTCGTGGAGCCCGCCGAGGTGGCGTTGCACGAGGCGCTGGCCGGGGTGCCCGCGGGCGTGACCGGGCTGGCCGCGTTCGTCGCCGCCGCGAAGGGGCTCACCGGGCCGGTGAACACGTTCTTCGACGAGGTGCTCGTGATGGCCGAGGACGCCGACGTGCGGCGGGCCAGGCTGGGGCTGCTGGCCGCGATCCGCGACCTGGCCGCGCCGGTGCTGGACTGGCAGGCCCTGGGCACCGCGCTGGGCTGACCGGCCCGCAGACGACGATCCCCGCCCACCGGCGAACCGGTGGGCGGGGATCGTCGTCTGTCGCTACATGTCGCGGTTGTCTTCGCTCGTCTGGAACTGGGCCGGCGACGGCGAACTGGCGACGGCGAGGTCCGGCGTGACCTGTTCGGCGGCGGCCGGCCCGGCGCCCAAGGCGAGCAGTGCCGCGGCGATCGCGGCCACCAGCGCTGCGGGGACGATTCTCACGCTGTTCTCCTCACACACCCGGCCAGGGTTCGGCACGCGACACCATCGCACAAAAATCGTCGGAACGGGAGTCCCCCTAACGTACTTGCCGGCTCCGTGACCAATCGGGTGCGGAGCGTGATAAGTACGCACTGTAACGGTCTTACCTGCGGTTTCGATGTTCCTGGAAGGTCAACTGTCCGAATGGGGCAGCCCATTCGGAGCTGCGGGGTTGCTACGTCTTGACGAACCCGCACCCGGAGGGATGGAATTCCGCCACATTCCGTATTTCCCGGGTCGACGACGATGTGCCCTGGCAAGGGGTTGGCGAATGCGTAGGCTAGTCAGAGCGGTGTCCTGTGGTCTCGTCGTGCTGCTCGCCGCCGGGTGCGGCGCGGAGGTCGACCCACTCGCGCCCCCCACGGGCAGTCGGGCTCCGAGGCCGGTGGTCGGCGTGATCCTCCCCGACCGCTCGTCGTCGGACCGCTGGGAGGACCAGGACCGGCCGCTGCTGCTCCAGGCGCTGAACTTCGCGGGCATCGAGGGCCTGATCGAGAACGCGGACGGTGACGAGGCGAAGTTCGCCAGCATCGCCGACGAGATGATCGGGCGCGGCGTCAAGGTGCTGATGACGACCCCGCTGAGCCCCGAGGGCGGCGCGGAGGTCGAGCGCAAGGCGCGGCAGGCGGGCATCCCGGTCATCAACTACGACCGGATCAGCCTGGGCGGCCAGGCCGACTACTACGTCTCGTTCGACAACCTCAACGTCGGCGAGCTGCAGGCCGAGGGCCTGCTCAAGTGCCTGGGCGACAAGCAGGGCGCGCGGATCATCGAGCTGCAGGGCGCGCCGACGGACAACAACGCCACCCTGTTCTTCGACGGCCAGCGCCGCAAGCTCGGCCCCAAGTACGACACCGGCGCGCTGAAGCTGGTCGACAGCAAGGCCGTCGACAAGTGGG
Organism: Saccharothrix sp. 6-C; assembly: GCF_016695385.1. NCBI lineage: Bacteria > Bacillati > Actinomycetota > Actinomycetes > Pseudonocardiales > Pseudonocardiaceae > Saccharothrix > Saccharothrix sp. 6-C. Next base: position 669,454 of record NZ_CP064192.1, read on the forward strand.
ACCCGGTGCTGGGCAAGGCCGCGTTCGAGCAGATGCTGTCGGCCAACAACGGCGCGGTGGACGGCGTGGTCGCGGCCAACGACGGGCTGGCCGGCGCGGCGATCGAGGTGCTCAAGGCCAAGGGCCTGGCCGGGCAGGTGCCGGTGACCGGTCAGGACGCCACGCTGGAGGGCCTGCGGGCGATCCTGCGCGGCGAGCAGTGCATGACGGTCTACAAGCCGATCCGGGACGAGGCCGAGGCGGCGGCGCGGCTGGCCATCGCGGTGGCCCGCGGCGACCTGAGCGGCGCGGACGACCTGGCCACCGGCAACACCCGCGACCTGGTGGCGAAGCGGGACGTGAAGTCGGTGCTGCTGGGCGCGGACCTGATCACCCGGGACAACGTGCGCGCGCTGGTGGCCGAGAGCGTGGTCAAGCACGCGGACCTGTGCGCGGGCGACACCGCGGACGACTGCGCCGAGCTGGGCATCCTGACCGGTTAGGCGGCGGCCCCGGGGCCGGGCAGCACGTCGATGTCGGCCGGCCCCATCGGCTCGCCGCACTCCGAGCAGTGCGGCTCGACGTGCGCGGTCCGACCGCACGCGTGGTGGCGGTAGAGCACGGGCGGGCCGGCCTCGCCCGCCGTCCAGCGGTCGCCCCAGCGCACCATCACCATCAGCAGCTCGACCAGTTCGAGCCCTTTCGGCGTGAGCGCGTACTCGTGGCGCGGCGGCTTGGCCGAGTACTCGCGCCGTTCCAGCACGCCCTGCTCCAGCAGCCACCTGAGCCGTTCGGCGAGCACCTTGCGCGAGATGCCGAGGTTCTCCTGGAGCTGGTCGAAGCGACCGATGCCCACGAAGACGTCGCGCAGGATCAGCGGTGACCACGGTTCGCCGATGACGTCCATGGTGCGCGCGATCGAGCAGGCCATGTCGCCGAACCGGGTCCGCTGCACGGGACCGAGTCTAACCGAAAGGGTTCCCTCAAGGAACTTCCTTCGCTAGGGTCAGTTCCCTCAGGGAACTTTGGAGGTGTGAGTGATGGCCCGACCGACCGTTGTCTCGCCGCAGGAGTGGCAGGCCGCCCGCGACGACCTGCTGGTCAAGGAGAAGGAGCTGACCCGCGCGCTGGACGCCCTGGCCGCCGAACGGCGCCGGCTGCCCATGGTGCGGCTCGGCGTCGACCACCGGTTCACCGCGCCCGACGGCGCCGTGGTCGGTCTCGCCGAGCTGTTCGCGGGCCGCCGGCAGCTCGTCACCTACCACCACATGCTCGCGCCGGGCCAGGACTGGCTGTGCTCGGGCTGCGCCTCGTTCACCGACAACCTGGCCGACCAGGTCCACCTCAACGCCCGCGACACCACGTTGATCCTGCTGTCACGCGCGCCGCAGGACGAGATCGCGGCCGTGCGCGAGCGGATGGGCTGGACGGCGCCGTGGTACTCGGCCGGCCAGGCGTTCCACGACGAGCTGGGCCTCGGCGACGGCTTCGGGCTGAGCGTGTTCCTGCGCGACGGCGACGAGGTGTTCCGCACGTACTACACCACCGCGCGCGGTGTCGACCGGCTGCGGCTGGACTTCAGCCTGCTCGACCTGACCCCCTACGGCCGTCAGGAGGAGTGGGAGGACTCGCCGGCCGGCTGGCCGCAGACACCCACCATGGCGTGGCTGCGCCTGCGCGACGAGTACGAGGCCTGAGCGCCGTGCCCAGGACCATGACCGACGCCGAGCGCGACGAGTTCCTCGGCCTGCCGCACGTCGCCGTGCTCAGCGTCGCCGCCGACGACCGCCCGCCGCTGACCGTGCCGGTGTTCTACGCCCACCGGGACGGCCTGCTCACGTTCTTCACCGGCACGCAGGGCCGCACGGCCCGCAAGACCCGGCTGCTGGAGCGGGCGGGCGCGTTCAGCCTGTGCGTGCAGCAGCCGACCTACCCGTACAAGTACGTGACCGCCGAGTGCGTCGTGCACCGCGCGGACCGGGCGCCGTCGACCGACGACGTGCACGCCGTGACGAGCCGGTACCTGCCGCAGGAGGCCGCGCGGGCGTTCGCGGAGGCGGAGACCGCCGCGCCGTCGGAGACGTTCGTGCTGTTCACCGGACGTCCCGTGCGGTGGCTGACCAGCGACTTCGGCGAGCCGGACGGGCCCGGCGACCAGGGCCGGGGCTAGTCCTCCTCGTCGTGCCGCCCGGAGATGAACTCCTGCACCCGGATCTTCACCTGGATCAGCGGCCGGCGGATGCGGGCCTCCCGGCGGTACGCGCGGCGCAGCTTGCGCGAGCCCTCGGTGTAGCGCCAGCGGGCCCACGGCGAGCCGGGGCGGGCCAGTCGCAGCGCGCCGATCTCCGGCAGGACGGGCACCAGCAGCCCGATCAGCCCGGTCCACACCTTGCCCTTGAGCAGCGCCACGATGGCGAAGGCGAGGTTGACCAGGATGATCAGCACGCGCACGGCCAGGCCCTCGCCGTAGAACTCCTCGTAGCCCAGCGGGTGGGCGCCGAGCAGCAGCAGGCCGGTCATCCCGATGGCCAGGAACACCGCGTCCACCGACAGCCGGCCGTCCTTCGTCCAGTACACGTCGCGCAGGTGCAGGAGCAGCGCGAACTCGTCGAGCACGAGGGCCGCGCCGACGCCGAGCAGCGTCGCTGCGGCAACCCGCACCCCGTGCTGGTCGTCCGGCACGGCCAACCCGATCATGCCGCCGAGCAGCATGAAGACCGCGCCGAACACGACGTGGTGGATGTGCGTGCCGCCGGGGGTGAAGTTGCCCGGCCACCAGCGCACCTTCGCCCGGATCAGGCGGACGCTGATCCGGATGAAGACGAAGGTGACCACCAGGCCGAGGAAGAAGAACAGCAGCCGGGACTGGGGCAGGTGGAGCGCGTACACCACTCCATCTTCACCCGACGGGGCTACTTGAACCTGATGCCGCCCTGGATGTCGCCCGCCTGCACGACGTTGCCGTGCACCGTGCCGGAGATCTGGTTGGTCACCCGGCCGGTCTGCGTGACGGCGTGGTGGGCCCGCAGTTCGGCCCCGAAGCCCGGGTCGGCCGCGACGGTCCGCTCCAGCGTCTCGCTCAGCTCCTTGACCTGGGGCGAGTCCGCGGGCGCGCCCTCGGCGGCGGTGAGCGCCGCGGCGGCCACGGGATCGTCCGCGAACTTGGCGCGGACCAGCTCGTACAGGCCGGCGACGGCCCGCGAGGCGAGCGACGCGGCGATGGTGACCAGCATCGGTTCAGGCATCGGAGACCCCCTGTGATCGCGGCCTTGCCCACGGTAGCAGTGCGACTCGCCGCATTCTTCCGCTCGACTGCCGGCGGGATCTCATGGTTGACTGTCTTCGGTCGTACCTTTCTGTGTTCGTGTTCCACCACGCTCGCGGAACGGAGTTGCGGGCGCCGAACTTTCCTCGCCAGGAGGGGCCGGGGCCCTAGCTGACCCGGTGGTCGCAAGCGCGATCCGGCACCTGTTAGAGGAGAAGTAGCAAGATGGCAGTTCAGGGCACCGTCAAGTGGTTCAACGCGGAGAAGGGCTTCGGCTTCATCTCCCCGGACAACGGTGGCGCCGACGTGTTCGTGCACTACTCGGAGATCCAGAGCAACGGCTACCGCACCCTGGAAGAGAACCAGCGGGTGGAGTTCGAGATCGGCCAGGGCCAGAAGGGCCCGCAGGCACAGGCGGTTCGACCGCTCTGACCTAATCCGGGTCACCACCAGGACCTGGATCTTTTCGGGCCGCCACTCCTCGCAGCAGCGGGGGGTGGCGGCCCGAATCGTTGTTCAGGCCCTCAGCCCGGTCGCCAGGTCGACCTGCCCGCCGTGGACCCGCTTGCCGATCAGCCGGGCGTCGTCGAACACGAAGAACACCGTCTCGCGCACCCGGTAGGCCCGCCCCGCGGGCTCCTCGCCGCGAAGACCGCCCTGGTGGGTGCCCCGCAGCTCCAGTTCCACGACTACCGCGTCTTCGGCGTGGCGCAGCTCGACCAGCGTGCTGCGCCGGTCCGGGAACGCGTCGTGGACGCGCGCGTAGTAGGCGGCCACCTCGGCCCGGCCGTCGAACACCTGACCGGTCGCCACGATCTCGCACCGGGGGTGGTCGAAGGCGCCGACGGCGGTGTCGAACTCGTGCTCGTTCTCCGACTCCAGGTGCTCCAGCACGATCGCCTCCCGCAGGGCCCGCAGTGCCTTGGACGCGGTCATGCGCGCGATTCCCTCCGGTTCGTCGGTAGCTGACGACGAAACACGCAGCGCACCCACCAGTCAAGACGGCATCCGCGTCGAGAGCGGCGCGAACGGACGCGCGTTCACCCGTCGAGCGGTGCGCGCGACCGTCCGGTCGGAGTGGTCGTGATTGGTGCGATTGCCGGTGGGGCCGACCGGCGACCGGGTGTGCTTAATCGTTTACCCGGGGCTTCGCCGGTAAGGCGGCGGGTGTTCGCCGCCGCCTTGCCGTGATCGCTCAGGGACGCATTCCGTATGCGCCGGACAGCGCCGCGACCTTGCTCCAGACGCGTTCGAAGCGGGCCTGGTCGACAACGGGCTTGCGGACCTGCCCGACCGCCCAGCCCTGCTGCGCCTCGGTGGACGACGCCTTGCCGTGCAGCGCGACCGCGTAGGCCGAGAAGTCGCGCACCAGGACGTCGAACACCTGGTCGAGCACGTCGGTGTCCAGGTCGGTGAGCCGGGCCTGCTCCAGCGCCAGCTGGCCGTAGACGACCAGGGTGAACAGGTGGCCGAGGTTGAGCAGGAAGTCCAGGTCTTGCTGCTGCTCCTCGTCGGGCGCGGCGGTGGTCAGCAGGGTGCGCAGCGCCGCGGCCTGCTCGTGGAAGCGGGCCACGTTGGGCACGTGCGCGTGCTCGCGGTAGGCCGTCTCCCAGTCGTGGAACCGGATCCGCCCCAGGCCGCGAGCCGGTCCCTGGTGCCAGAAGAAGTCGTCGTCGGCCGGGTCGTGCCTGGTCGGGACGTCGTCGTACGCGGTGGGCCGGAACAGGTAGTTCGGCATGAACTTGAGCACGAGGGCCAGGTTGACGTGGACCGTGCCCTCCAGCTTCGGCAGCGCGCGGATGTCGCGGGCGGCCATGGCGAAGTAGGTGTCCTTCTCGAAGCCCTTGGCCGCGATCACGTCCCAGAGCAGGTCGACGACCCGTTCGCCCTCGCTGGTGACCTTCATCTTGGTGATCGGGTTGAACAGCAGGTAGCGGCGGTCCTCGGGGGAGGCGCTGCGGAAGTAGTCCGCGGCCCGGTCGGCGAACAGCTTCATGGCGGTGAGCCGGGCGTAGGCGTCCACGAAGTTCTGCCGCACGTGCGGGAAGTCGGTGACCCGCTTGCCGTACAGGACCCGGTTGTGGGCGTGCGTGACGGCCTCGTAGAACGCGTGCTCGTCGATGCCGATCGACGCCGTGCACAGGTTGAACTTGCCCACGTTGACCGTGTTGAGGGCGGCGCTGAACGCGTCCGGGCCGGTGTGCAGGACGTCGTCCGGGGTGACCGGGTAGTCGTCCAGGTGGAACTCGCTGACGTACATCTGCGAGTCGACCACGTTCTTGACCAGCGTGAACTTCTCGTGCTGGGAGTCGACGGCGAAGAACACGTAGCCGTCCGGCCCTTCGACGTCCGCGCGGCGGCCGAAGACCGACACCATGCCGGCCACGTTGCCGTTGCCGATGTAGTACTTGCCGCCGGTCGCGGTGAAGCCGGTGGCGGTGGGCGTCAGAACCATGTCGGTGGAGTAGACGTCCGCGCCGTGCTCCTTCTCGGACAGCCCGAACGCGAACACCGAGCCCCGGTCGAGCAGCTCGGCGGCCTTCTTGCGGGCCACCGCGTTGTCGCTCATCCAGATCGGGCCCAGGCCCAGCACGGTGACCTGCCAGGCGTACCAGTACTGGAGGCCGTAGAAGGCGAGGACCTCGCTCAACGCGGCGTTGCGGGCGGCGTCCCAGCGCTTGTCGGGGTCGCCGCCGGCCTCGGCCGCGGGGGTGCAGAAGGTCGCGAACAGCTTCTCGCGCGCGACGAAGTCGAGGAACTCGGTGTACCAGACCTTGGCCTGGTCGTCGGCGATCAGGCGGCGCTTGCCGCGCTCCTCGAACCAGTCGACGGTCGCGCGCAGCAGGCGGCGGCTCTCGGCGTCCAGGTGTCCGAAGTCGTGGGTGTTCGGGTGGAACAGCACCGGGGTTCTCCCTTCGTCGCCGCCGCACGCTACCAGTCGGTAACTTGTCCGGCTCGTGCCGTCCGCGTCACCGCCTGCGGAGCGGCGGCCGGGGAGTTACTGTGCTGCGCGTCACAAACCGAGGAGACGCCATGCACCTGCTCGCCATCGGCACCCGCAAGGGCCTGTGGCTCGCGACCAGTGAAGACCGCGCGTCGTGGAGCCTCAGCGGACCGCACCACCCGATGACCGAGGTCTACGCGGTCGCGATCGAGCACCGCCGCGACCGGCCGCGGCTCCTGGTCGGCACGAGCAGCCCGCACTTCGGCCCGACCGTCGTGACCAGCGACGACCTCGGCGCGACCTGGGACGAACCGGACCACGCGCCGATCGCCTTCCCCGAGGAGGCCGCGCTGGAACGGGTGTGGCAGTTGGCGCTCACCCCCGACCCGGAGGTCGTGTACGCGGGCACGCAGCCCTCGGCGTTGTTCCGCTCCGAAGACGGCGGTCGGACGTATGCGCTGGTGGAAGGCTTGTGGAAGCACCCGCACCGCGAGCGGTGGGGCGCGGGGTTCGGCGGGCAGGCGATCCACACCGTGCTGCCGGACCCGGTCGACCCGTTGCGGCTGGTCGTGGCCATGTCCACCGGCGGCGTGTACCGGACGTTCGACGGCGGGTCGTCCTGGGAGCCGGGCAACACCGGCATCAAGGCCTACTTCCTGCCCGACCCGTACCCCGAGTTCGGCCAGTGCGTGCACAAGGTGAGCCGGCACCCGTCGCGGCCCGAGCGGCTGTTCCTGCAGAACCACCACGGCGTGTACCGGTCGGACGACGGGGGCGCGACGTGGGCGTCGATCGCGGCCGGCCTGCCCGCCGACTTCGGGTTCACCGTGGTCAGTCACCCGCACGACCCCGACGTCGTCTACACCTTCCCGCTGACCGCGGACGGCGACCGGTTCCCGCCCGGCGGCGAGTGCGCGGTGTACCGGTCCGCGGACGCCGGGTCGTCGTGGGAGGCGCTGCGCACCGGGCTGCCGGACGGCTTCTGGACCGCCGTGATGCGCGACGCGATGTGCACCGACGCGGCGAGCCCGGCCGGCGTCTACTTCGGGTCCCGGTCGGGCGAGGTGTACGCCGGCGCGGACGAGGGGGAGAGCTGGCGGCGGATCGCCGAGCACCTGCCCGACGTGGTGTGCGTGCGGGCGGCGGAGGTGTGACGTGCGGGTGCTCGTGCTGATCCCCGGCCCGCTGCGGCAGACGGCGGGCGACCAGGCGAAGCTGGAGGTCGACCTGCCCGAGCCCGCCACGCTCGGCGCGCTGCTCGACCACCTGGCCGCGCGGTACCCGTTGCTGGACCGCCGGTTGCGCGACGAGCGGGCCGGGCTGCGCCGCCACGTGAACTTCTACGTGGACGGCGAGGAGTGCCGCCGGCTGTCCGGGCCCGACACCTCGTTGGGCCCGGACGCGGAGGTGCGGATCCTGCCGTCGGTGGCGGGCGGCTAGGGCTTCGCGATCCGCCGGTACAGGGGACGCAGGGCGTCGGTCACCGACCGGCCGTCCACGACGAGCGGCCCGAGCTGGTCGAGCAGCGCGTCCGGGCGGCTCGTGGACGGCTCGACGAGGTCCGGCACGACCTCGGCGACCTTCGGGCGTGCCCAGAAGTCCGCGAAGGAGTCCTCCGGCTCCGGCGCCGCCTCGGTCGGCTCGGGCGGGACGGGCGCGCGCAGGTCGCGCAGCCGGTCCAGCAGGTCCTCGCGCGAGCGCCCGCGCCAGGCCAGGATCTCGAACGGGTCGGTGTCGAACGACTCGGCGAGCAGGTAGCAGGTGGCGGCGAGGTGCTTGCACGGCACTTCCCAGTCCGGGCACGTGCAGTCCATGTGCAGCTCCCGCATCGTGCTCGGGAACAGGGTGAGGCCCAGGTCGGCGAACACGTCCTCGATCTCCGGCGGCATCTCGCCCGCCAGCAGCTTGGCCGCGAAGATCGCCCGGTCGGCCAGCGCGTGCTCGATGCGCCGCCAGTCGTCGTCGGTGAACTTCCGCACCCCGATCCGCGCCCGGTACGGCTCGGGGCGCGTCCCGGTCACCAGCGCCACCACCAGGCTCGACGACAGGGACAGGCTCATCACCTGGCCGGTGCGCGCGTACGCGCGACCGCGGTCGAGGCGGCCGGCCATGCCGAACGACTCCAGGACCTCGAGGAACCGCCGCGACCACCACGTCTGCGCGACGTCGCCCCGCTTGCTGCGCAGCGTGAGGCCGCCCTCGACCCGGATCGGCCGCGACGGCGGGTGGTACCCGTGCCAGTCAGTCACCGACGGCCTCCCCGGACAGGGCGAACAGCTCCCGCAGCTCACCGGTCGACATCTCGGTCAGCCAGTCCTCGCCGGCGCCGACCACCAGCTGCGCCAACCCGCGCTTCTCCTCGATCATGCGGTCGATCCGCTCCTCCAAGGTGCCGACGCAGACGAACTTGCGCACCTGCACGTGGTTGCGCTGGCCGATCCGGAACGCCCGGTCGGTGGCCTGGTCCTCGACGGCCGGGTTCCACCAGCGGTCGAGGTGGATGACGTGGTTGGCGGCGGTCAGGTTCAGCCCCGTGCCGCCCGCCTTGAGCGACAGCACGAAGATCGACGGGCCGTCCTCGGCCTGGAACCGCCGCACCATCTCGTCGCGCTGCCGCTTCGTCGTGCCGCCGTGCAGGTAGAGGACCTCGGTGTCGAACCGCGCGGCCAGGTGGGGCACCACCAGCGAGCCGAAGGCGGTGAACTGGGTGAAGCACAACGCCTTGTCGCCGTCGGCCAGCGCCTCGTCCAGGACCTCCTCCAACCGGGCGAGCTTGCCGGAGCGGCCGGCGACGCGCGAGCCGTCGCCGAGGAGCTGCGCCGGGTGGTTGCAGACCTGCTTGAGGCGCGACATCGTGGCCAGGACCAGGCCCTTGCGCTTGACGCCCTCCGCCTCGGCGATCTTGGCCAGCATGTCGTCCACCACGGCCTGGTAGAGCGTGGCCTGCTCGGGGGTCAGCGTGCACAGCTGCTTGACCTCGATCTTGTCCGGCAGGTCGGTGATGATCCGCGGGTCGGTCTTGAGGCGGCGCAGCACGAACGGGCCGGTGATCCGGCGCAGGCGGACGGCGGCGTCCTCGTCGTGGTGGCGTTCGACGGGCACGGCGAAGCGGGCGCGGAACGTGTTGACCGTGCCCAGGACGCCGGGGTTGACGAAGTCCATGATCGACCACAGCTCGGCCAGCCGGTTCTCCACCGGCGTGCCGGTCAGCGCCACGCGGTGCCGGGCGGGCAGCGCGCGCACCACCTTCGACTGCCGGGTGGAGCTGTTCTTGATGTTCTGCGCCTCGTCCAGCACGACTCGGTCCCAGCTCACGTCGGCGAGCTTCCCCGCGTCGCGCGCGACGACCGCGTAGGTGGTGATGACGATGTCGCAGTCGGTGTCGAGCGCGCGCTCCGCGCCGTGGTAGACGCGCACCTCCAGCCCGGGTGTGAAGCGGGCGGCCTCGCGTTGCCAGTTGCCGACCACGGACATCGGGCAGACCAGCAACGTCGGCAGGCGCTTGCCGTGCGCGCGGTTGTGCGCTTCGAGTGCCAGGAGTTGCACGGTCTTGCCGAGGCCCATGTCGTCGGCCAGGCACGCGCCCAGGCCCAGCCGGTCGAGGAACGCGAGCCAGGCCAGTCCCCGTGCCTGGTAGGGCCGCAGCTCGGCGACCAGCCCCTTCGGCCGCGCGACCGGCTCCAGGTGGTGCTCGACCTCGCCGGAGAGCAGGTCGCCGAGCCAGCCGGTGGCGCTGACCCCGTTCAGCGGGAGGGGCAGGTCGGCGTCCTCGGGGTGCAGGCCGGAGTGCAGCAGGACCTGCGCGGCGGTCATCTGCCCGCCGCCCCGCTTGAGGAAGGCGAGGCCGGCGGCGAGGCGCTTCGGGTCGACGTGCACCCACTGGCCGCGGACCCGGACCAGCGGCACCTTGGCCTCGGCGAGGGACTGGAGCTCGGCCTCGGTCAGCCGCTCGTCGCCGACCGCCAGCTCCCACTTGTAGTCGACCAGGACCTTCAGCCCCAGCTCGCTCTCCTTCGCGACCTGACCCGCCGTGCCGCGGCTGGTGGCCGTGAGCCGGAGCCCGAGCCGGTGGGGTTGGCGCCACCACGAGGGCAGCATCACGCCGAACCCGGCCTCCGCCAGCACCGCCGCGTGCTGGAGGAAGTCGTACGCGCCTTCCACGTCCAGTTCCAGCTCCACCGGCCGGCGGGCGGAGAGCGCCCGGTCCAGCGCCGGGTAGAGCCGCCCGGCCCGGCCGAGGTCGCCGAGCAGCACGTCCTCGGGCCGGCCGACCCACCGCCGCAGGACGGCGTCCTGCTTGTGCCACAACTGTTCCGCGGTCACCACGACACTCGGTTCGTCCACGGCCTGGAGCAGGAACTCGACCCGCCACCCGTCCTTCGCCATGCCGCCCTGGTCGGGTGAGCTGAGCCGGAAGCAGGTCCGAACCGGACTCTGCTGCAACCCGTTGGCCCGCCAAGCCGCCACCTTGGCCCGCAGCGCGCCCACTTCGCCGACCACGCGCGGTTCGTCCACCAACGCGTCCAACCACTGCCCGACGACCCCGTCACCACCCGGCCGGGCGCCCCGCAGCGCGGCCCTGACCTCACGGTCGACCGCGCGATCCAGCACTTCCTGGACCAGCTCGCCAGGCCCGTCGGAGGCCCGGAACGACGGCGGCGCACTCGCCCGCAGCGCGGCGAACCGCAACGAGTCCACCCCGGACAACGCGGCCCGCCACCTCGCGAACCCGTCCCCGTCCAACGACGGCAGCACCCGGCCGCGCCGAACCAGCTCCCGCCCGAACCCGAGGACGTCGTCCAGGAACTTCCACGAAGCCCCAGCCCGGCAGTCCGGCGGCAATGCGCCGCCCACCCCGTCCACCCACACGACGGGAACCACCCACTCCCGCCACCGCAGAGCGCCCCGCCGGCCGCCGGAGGTCTCCCGGACCAACTCCGGCGACCCCACCGGCCCACCCGCGTGGGAAGGGAGTCGAAGGGCAACCTCCCCGACCACCCCACCGACCAACCGGACAAGCCCTTCCCCGCCGACCGCGAACGGATGCCCGACCGCCCGCCGGGGCAACCTCCCGCCGACCCGCTCCGGCGAGAGCGAATCCTCCGCCCAAACCCCGACCCGCCCACTGCCCACGCCCAACGCATGCAACACCAGCACGGACAGCACTATGCGCCCAACCCGGCCGCATCCCCAACTCACCCCACCGACCCCGCGCCACCTGCCCGCCCGCGTCGACCTGATCTCGGCAACATCGGCTGTGACCTTCACCGGCGACCAGCCGACGAGGGTCGCGGGACAGCTCCGGGGCACCGGTGGCAGGCCGAGCGAGGTGGGCCGACCGGCCCGCCCTGCGGTGCGGTGGTCACTGGGTCCGGAGGGACCTCCGGCGGGCCAGGGTGGTGACGCCGACGGCGGCCAGGCCGACCTGCAGGGCCAGCTCGATCCAGTCGATGCCCGGGGTGTCCGAGACGCCCAGGACCGAAGCCGCGAACGTGCCCACCAGGGCCGCCGCGACACCGACCAGGAGCGTCAGCAGCATCGAGATCTTCTGCCTGCCCGGCACGACCAACCGCCCAAGGCCACCGACGAGCACGCCGATGAACAGCGCCGAGATGAGCCCGGTGATCTCCACGAGAGGTCCTTTCCTCGCCCTACGCGTCCACCACGAGCATCACTCGACACCGTCCCCTCCCGAATCGGGTTTGCCCCTGACCCGCCCCTGACCCCGACCCTGAACCCGGAACACCGACGCGCCCTCGGCGGACAGCTCCCGGCCGGGCACGTCCGGGTCGCAGCCCACCCTGGCCAACCGCGACCTGATCGAGGTGGGGGAGCGCTCCAGCCGCTTGGCGATCGAACGGATCAGCTCCGTGGTCGGGGTCTCGGCGGTGGCGGCCAGCCAATCGGCGCGCAGACCGTCGTCGAGGTCCTGCGTCCACGGTTGGTTGGCGTTGGCCGGCCGGTCGCGGGCCGCCGGCGAGGACGGCGCGCTCAGCCGCCCCAAGGCCTCCAGCACCTGCGCCAGCAGCTTGCCGATCTTCGCGCCGGCGTCCGCGGGCAGGCGGAGGGTGCCCTCGGCCACCAGCACGCCCGACGAGTCGACACCGGCCAGGTCGACGGACAGGTCAGGGTCGGTGGTGGCCACCACCTGGTAGGTCGTGGAGCCGATGCGGACCGCGTTCTCGTACGTGGTTGTCGTCATGGTGATGACGCTAGCGGAGGGGTCTGACAATCCTGGTGCGGGCGGAGAGCCGGCGGACCCGGCGGACTAGCGGCAGAGCGGGCAGGTCGGCGCGGTCGGCTCGGCGCCCGTCAGGTACGGCTTGAGGTGCTCGGCGATGGCCCTCGCCAAGGACGGCGGCACGGCGTTGCCGATCTGCCTCGCCACCTCGATCTTCGTGCCGCACCACTCGAACGAGTCCGGGAACGACTGCAGCCGCGCCGCCTCCAGGTGCGTGATCGGGCGGTCGACCCGGTGGCCGCCGTCGCCCGGCTCCCACTGCGGGTGCAGGTAGCGGCCCTTCTCCGGCTTGTAGAACTCCGTGCGGATGGTCACCGACGGCTCGTCCCACCGCAGCCGGCCCATCACGTCCGTGGTGCCGGTCTTCTTCTCCCGCCAGCACCGCGGCAACAGCTCCGTCGGCAGGTCGAACCGACCGCCGCCCGGCGGGATGTGCCGGTACCGCTCCAGCGACAACGGCGTGGGGTTGCGGCCGATGTGCAGGTCCGGGCTCTTGAACGGCCCCGGCAGCTCCCGGCCGAAGAACTCCACCACCGACTTCGGCAACGCGGTCGTCACCGGCCGTTCCGGCAGCCCGCGCAGCACGTCGCCCACCGTGTGCCAACGCCCCCGGGGGTGCGTCGCGACCGGCAGCGGGATGCGCCCGATCCGCGAGCCGATCACGATCGTGCGCCGACGCCGTTGCGGCACGCCGAAATCCGACGCCAGCAGGATGCCGAAGCTCAGCTCGTAGCCCTCGGTCTCGGCCTGGAGCAGCGCGAACTCCGTCGACGCCAGGAACCGGTCCACGTTCTCGATCACGAACACCGACGGCCGCGCCTTGCGCACGAACCGCAGGTACTCGCGCCACAACGAGTTGCGCGGGTCGTTGACGTCCTTCGAGCCGAGGTTCGAGAACCCCTGGCACGGCGGGCCGCCCACGATCACGTCGACCTCGGGGATCGCGCTGTCCGGCACGGCCGCGATGTCCGACCAGCGGATGTGGTCCTCGCCGAAGTTCGCCGCGTACGTCGCCGCCGCCTGCAGGTCCCACTCGACCGCCATGACCGGCCGGTAGCCGCCCGCCGCGGCGAACCCGGAGGTCATGCCGCCACAGCCGGCGAACAGGTCGATCATGGACAGCACGAACTCAGGCTAGCCGACCGCGCCGCCCCAGCACCGTGGCCCGCACCCGACTCGCCGCGACGGACGGGTCCTCGTGCTCCCACACCCGCACCGCGAGCCAGCCCGCGTCCGCCAGCACCTGGTCGGTGTTCGCGTCCCGCGCCCGGTTCGTCTCGATCTTGGTCCGCCAGAACTCGCCGTTGCGCTTGGGCCACGTGCCGTGCTCCGGGCAGCCGTGCCAGAAGCACCCGTCCACGAACACCGCCACCTTGGCGGGCCCGAACACCACGTCCGCCTCACGCCGCACCGCGCGCACGGGCCGCTGGTGCACCCGGTACCGCAGCCCCAGCCGGTGCAGCTCGCGCCGCAACGCCACCTCGATGCCCGTGTCCCGGGAACGCTGCTTGCTCATCCGGGCGCGGACGTCGTCCGTCGTCTCCAGGTTCGGCACCCCGCCATGATGGCTCATGCGCGCGCCTCGCCGACGTGCGCCACGGCAAGATCGCCGAGCACTGCCACGGAGGACTCCCTCATGCCGGGCGCAGCACCCCCAGCAGCCTCCGCGCCGCCCGGTCCAGGTGCGCCCGCGACGGCAGCAGCGCCGCGCCGACCTGCGTGAACTCGGTGACCCCGAGGTCGGTGAAGAAGAACGGCGGCATCGCGTGCACCAGCAGGTCCTCCGACCGCTGCCCGCCGCCGCGCGGGTTGAGGATCAACCGCCCCACCCACGCGTCCACCTTGAACACGGTGTCCGCCAGCGGGTGCACCCGCACGTCCAGCCCGTGCCCGCGCAGCACCGCGAGCACGTGCACGTCACGCAGGAACCCCAGGAAGTCCGACACCACGCGGTTGCGCAGCGCGGCCCGCCCCCGCGGCCCCACCTCGGCGCTCACCTCGCGAGCGGGCGTCCACAGCATGTCCCGCGCCCGCTCGTCGGCCGCGCAGAACTCCCGGAACTCCGGCCAGCCGGGTAATCGGCCGAGCGTCTCGACCACGTGGTGCGCCACGTGCGTGAAGGCGTGGTCGGGCCGCCAGTCCCGGATATCCGGCACGTCCGTCGGCCCGGGCCGCGGCGCGCTCCGGCACGCGGCTTCCACCTCGTCCGGGGTGATCCGGTGCACGGCGACGGACTCGTGCGCCATCACCTGCGCCACGACGTGCTTGCGCCCGCTGAACCAGTGGTTGAAGTGGAACCGGGTCTCCTGCGTGACGTTGAACAGCCTGCGCACTTCCAGGGCGGTGGTCATGACGCGGAGAGTACGGACGAGCACCGACAGTTCCGGCGAACCCGCAGGTCAGGTGATCGACAGGTGCGCCCGGTCGGCCGCCGTGCGGCCCGCGTCCCACCCCGCCGCGCTGCGCACCGGCGTCGACTTGGCGACGATCCGGGTGAACATCGCGCCGAAGTACTCCTCCACCGCCTTCTTGCGCTCGGCCAGCACGGGCAGCAGCCGGTCGTCGTCCGGCACCTCGTTCGCCGCCCGCAGCCGCTCACCGACCCGGTGCGCGTAGGACAGCAGGAACGACTTGCGGAACGCCGCCGACCGCGCCTCGTCGCCCTTGCGCGCCTTGTCGCCCGCCGCGACCATCGCCCGCGTCGCCTGGACCAGCAACGACGCCGACAGCAGCTCCACGATCTCCAGGTCGAGCTCCTCGCCGACCAGCGCCACGAACCCCAGGTCGTAGACCACGGCACGGCAGCGGTTCGCCGTCGCGACCACGTGCACGACCTGCGCCTTGCCGTCGAAGTACCGCTTGTCCAGCCACAACCGGCGGGACGTGGTCGTCGGCGCGTCGAGGGGCATCCGCTCCAACGCGTGCCGCGTCACCAGCTCCTGCGCCTTGGCCGACAGCGCCTCCGCCTCGTCCGGGAACGCGGTCGACTCCGCCTTGGCCAGCAGCCCGCGCACCCGGTTGAGGATCTTCGGGTCCACGTGGTGGTGGTCGACCGCGGCCAGCGGCGTGCCCGGCTTCGGCACGATCACCGGCAGGCCCGGCAACGTCACCAGCACCGCCAGCACCGCCACCGCGGCGGCCACGGCGTCGTCACGCGTCTCGATGTGCCTGGACGCCCACTGGTCGACGTGCGGCTGGGCGGTGTCCCACCACACCGTCGCCTCGATCTCCTCCAGCTGCTCCCGCCAGCGCGGGTGCAACACCGGGTAGCGGGACGCCTCGACGGCCAGCGAGTCGACCAGGAACGACAGCGCGCGCTCGTCCTCGTTGCGCCGGACGACCTCGTACACGTCGTAGGGCAGCCAGCCGTGCTCCCAGAGGTGCTCGAAGGCACGCCTCAGCACCGCCTGGACCGCTTCGTCCACTTCGGCCGGTGGGAGGGAGGAGGTGCGGGGCAGCTTGGCCCGGCGGTTCGCCGCGGCCCGCCACAACACCTCGCGCAGGGAGTCCACGACTGCCGATTGTCCCCTTTCGGGTGCGGTGTCGCCGCACCCGGTGCGCGTTGCGGCCTCGCGGACGCCCGACGTGCCAGCCTCGCGCGGTGAGCCGGAAGACGCAGGTGCCGAGGCGGCGGCCGATCGTGGTGGTGAACCGTCCGCAGGGGACGCCGCTGACCACGGCGCAACGACAGGTCGTCCACCGCTGCCGTGCCCTGCCGCAACTCCTCGACCCGCTGGAGGCGGAGCTGACGGTCAGCAGCGCGGTCGCCGACCTCCGGCCCGACGAGGAGTTCTGGGCCGGCCTGATCGAGCACGCCGTGTCGCTGTCCAGCCGGCGCAACCACGCCCTGCTGCGCGTCCTGGCCGCCGTGCTCACCGGCCGGCCGCGCGAGTGGGCGGCGAGCGCCGTCACCCCCGCCGGACCCGCCCTGACCGTCGGCGGGGCCTGGATCTGCGACCGTTCCATCGACGCCGGCTACCTGGCCCTGATCTGCACGTACAGGTTCGCCTGGGCCGAGCACGCGATGGTGTTCCTGATCGACGAGCTCTCGGGCGGCGAAGTGCGCACCGCCTTCGTCACGAGGGACGTCGCCACCGCCCGCACCCGCCTGGCCGACCAAGGCCCCCTGACCCCGATAGGAGCCGAGGCCGCCCACTGGCTGCTGGCCAAGTCCTACCACCGCCTGGACCGCAACGCGGACGCGGTCCTCGACCCGGACGTCCAGCGGACCCGGCTGCTCGCCGCCCGGCGGATCTCGATCGCCTTCGGGTAGTCGAACGGCTCACGCTCGGTCCACAGCACCACGGTCGTAGGTGTGTTCCCGTCGTGGACCGGCTGCTCGACAAGGGTCGTGCGGGGCGAGTTGGGACCCGCCCGCGCCCGGCACCCCGTGAGCACCACCACCTGGTTCTGCTCCGCGCTGCCAGTCCTGGACTGCTTGCGGAGGATCTTTATGGGCGCCGGCACGGCCGGTGCTCGGGTGGACGGGATGTCGCGCCACAACGCCCGGCCGATGAGTTCGTTCGAGGCGGGCTTTTCGGCGGTCGATCGGTGATCGGGTTCTTCCGAGGACGGTGAACTCCGCCGCCGCCGACGGCACTGCAAGCGGACTGCAAGTCGACCGGCAAACCGGACCGCCACGCTCGGTGCAGGGAGAGAGCGCGAGGGGGAACCGGATGACGAACACCGAATGGCTGCGGGTGCCGGTCGGGATCGACGCGCCCAGGTGGGTGACCAGGAGCAGGTGCCGACAGGTGCTCGCCGTGGTGCACACGGTGACCAGCGGACAACGCCTGCTGGAGGCCGTGGAGCTCGTGGAGTCCGATCCGCGGGTGCAGGTGACGTTCAGCCAGGCGCCGGACACGTTCAGCGCCGGCGTGGACGACTTCCTGAGGTCGACCCGCGGTGTCGTGCTGCCGTGGGAGCAGGCCACCAGGGAGCGGTTCGACCTGGCGTTGGCGGCTTCGTACGGCAGCCTGCACCTGCTGCACGCGCCGTTGCTGCTCATGCCGCACGGCGCCGGGTACGGCAAGTCCGTGTCGGTCGGCGACGAGCCGATGGTCTACGGGCTCGACGCGCAACGGCTGATGCACAACGGCGTGGTGCTGCCCGCGGCCGTCGTGCTGTCGCATGAGGACCAGCGGGAGGTGCTGCGCCGCCAGTGCCCGCAGGCGCTGGACGTCGCGGTGGTGGCGGGCGACCCCTGCTACGACCGCATGGTCGCCAGCCTGCCCCGGCGTGACGCCTACCGCGAGGCGTTGGGCGTCACGCCGGGGCAACGCCTGCTCGTGGTCACGTCCACGTGGGGCCTGGACTCGCTGTTCGCGCGGTTCGAGGACTTCCTGCCGCGCCTGCTCGAAGAGCTGGCCGCGCACGGCTACCGGGTGGCGGCGATGCTGCACCCGGCCGGCTGGTTCGCGCACGGCGTCCGCCAGGTCGAGGCGTGGCTGACGGAGTGCCGCGACGCCGGGCTCGTCGTCGTGCCGCCGGAAGTGGACTGGCGGGCCGCGGTGGTGGCCGCCGACCAGGTGGTGGCCGACCACGGCTCGATCGGCGTCTACGCCGCGTCCATCGGCACGCCGGTGGTGCTCGCCGAACCGCCGGTCAGCGCGGTGCTGAGCGACGGTTCGGCGCAGGAGCTGCTCCAACGGGTCGCGCCGCGCCTCACCTTCGACCGGCCGCTGCTCGCGCAGTTCGACGACGCCGCCCGCGGCGCCCCGCGGCTCGGCGAGCTGATGCGCGAGCGGGTCACGTCGAGGCCGGGCGGTTCGGCGGCGGAGTTGCGGGGCGCCATGTACCGGTTGCTGGACTTGGCGGAGCCGGGACGGCACCGTGCGCCGACGCCGGTTCCCGCGCCCGGGGGAGGAGGTCCGGGTGGTCGCTGAACCGGGTGGTCTGCGCGCGGTCGTCTCGTCCGGCGGCGAGATCATCGCGTTGATGGGTGACGACGTGCTCGGGTTCGTGCCCGTGGCTCGCGAGGCTTGCTTGTCGGACACGGACCTGTGGTGTTCGGCCGTCGAGTCGCTGCGGGCCTGGGGCGCCGTCGGGCTCGACTTGCGGATCCTGCGCCGGCAGGGGCTGCCGGTCTGGTGCGCGCGGCACCGCGCCCAGCGCTCAGTCGAGCCGTGCGGACGGCTCGACGTCCGCCAACCTGGCTGACAGCAGCGCGACCCGGTTCGAGCCGAGTTTCGCCAGCAGCCGCAGCGCGTGACGCCAGTGCTCGGCGGCACGCGCCGCGTCGGCCCGTTCGGCGGCCGATTCGGCGAGGAGCTCGTGGGCTTCGGCCGCGCCGCGGTCGGAGCCCAGCTCGCGCATCGCCGCCAACGCCGCCTCGCCGAGGCGGTCGGCGTCGGCTCCGTTGCCGTCGTGGTGGTGGACCTTCGCCATCGCCAGGGTGACGCGTGCCCGGTTGTACGGGTCGGGTTCCGCCAGGCCGTCGAACAGGCGCAGGGCCTCGTGCAGCGCCTCCAACCCGGCTACCGGCTGCCCGGTGCGGCCCAACGTGGCGCCGAGGTGGATCAGGACCAGTCCGAGGCTGCGGTCGGCCGCCAGTTCGCGGTTGACGCGCACGAGGTCGTGCAGCTCGGCCAACGCCTTGGCGGGTTCGTCCCGGTCGAGGTGCAGCAGCGCCAGCACCTCCCGCGCGTCGGCCGCGCCACGCCGGTCGCCCGCGGTGGTGGCGCGATCCGCCGACGCGGTCAGGTGCGCCTCGGCCTCGGCGAACCGGCCGAGGGTCGTCAACGCGAGCCCTTGCCGCTTGAGCATGTCCGCTTCGGCCACGAGATCGCCGAGGCGGCGTGCCGCGGTGATCCCGCACTCGTTGATCCCCAACCGGTCGCGGTAGTGCTTGTGGTGCAGCAGCAGTGGCCACATCACGTCCGACAGCTGCCAGGCGAGGTCGGGCCACCCGTGGTCCAACGCCGCGCGCCCGGCGGCGATCAGGTTCGCCCGCTCGGCCTCCAACCAGGACAGCGCGGCCCCGCGGTCGGTGAGCTGCGGCGGGCCCGGTGGCGTGGCGCGGAACTCGTACGGCAACCGCCTGCGGTGCGGGGTGATCACCAGGTCCGCGACCCGCGCGGCGGCGAGGTACCACTCCAGCACCCGGTGCAGCGCGTCCGCTTTCTCCTCCGGGCCGGCCTGGTCCCGGGCGTGCAGCAGGAGCAGGTCGTGGAAGCGGTAGCGGTCCTGGACGGTCTCCTCGACCAGGCTGTCCTGCACCAGTTCGTCCAGCAGGTCGAGGGCCCGCTCCGGCGGCTCGTCCAGCACCGAACCCGCCACCTCCGGCCCGAAGTCCGGTCCGGGGTGCTGCGCGAGCCGGCGGTACAGCGCGGCGGCGGCCGGTCCGAGGGCCCGGTAGGAGAGGTCGAACGTGGTGCGCACCGACAGCTCCGGCGTCGGTGACAGGGCCGTGAGGCGGTTCCGCTCGTCGGTCAGCTCCGCCACCACGCGCTGCACCGACCACCTGGGTCTGGCGGCGAGCCGGGCCGCCGCCACGCGCAGCGCGATCGGCAGGCCGCCGCACATCCCGACCAGCTCACGCGCTGGCGCCTGCTCGCGGGTGACCCGGGTGCCGCCGACCGCGTGGCTCAGCAGCCGCACCGCCGACGACTCGCCGAGCGGTCCGACCTCGACCAGCCGGGCGCCCTCGGCGACGAGCCCGGCGAGCCTGCTGCGGCTGGTGACGATGACGGCACCGGCCGACGACGAGGGCAGCAGCGGGAGCACCTGGCCGACCGCGACGGCGTTGTCCAGCAGCACCAGCAGCCTGCGGTCGGCGGTGAGCGAGCGGTAGAGCGAGGCCTGCTCGTCCAGGTCGGCGGGGACCTGGCCGGGTGGCGTGCCCAGGCCGCGCAGGAACAGGCCGAGCGCGTCGGCCGGCCGAACCGGGGCGCCGCCGCTGAACCCGGCCAGGTCGACGTAGAGCTGACCGTCGCCGAACCGGTCGCGCGTCCGGTGCGCCCAGTGCAGCGCGAGCGCCGTTTTCCCGACGCCTCCCGGCCCGTGCAGCAGCGCCAGCGTGCGACCGCTCTGGGCGGCAATGGAGTCGAGTTCGGCCAATTCCGCGGCCCGGTCCGTGAAATGCGCGGGCGCGCCGAGCAACTGGCGCGGCACGGCGCGTGGTGCGGGAATGCCGTGGAAGTGGACACCGCCGTGCACCGCGCCGGCTTGGACCACCGCGCCGACCACCGAACCGGACAACTCGTTGTTCCGCTCGTCCGTCACGCGCGTCACCTCCCCACGGCAACAGGACGACCGTACGGGAGCCCTGTCGGCGCGGACGGGTCCTCGGGCCGGAACCACCCGGGTTGGGCAAGGGGGACCCTGGGGACGGGCCGCAGGCTCCGGCACTCGGCGCAATCGCGGTGGCGGATCGGCGCAAATGGGAAAACAACAATGGGGCCACCGAAAGGGTGGCCCCATTGTCTGGAGTGCGCCGCCAGGGACTCGAACCCCGAACCCGCTGATTAAGAGTCAGCTGCTCTGCCAGTTGAGCTAGCGGCGCTCGGACCTTCTTGCTCTGTCCGACGCGAAGAACATTAGCACAGCGTCCGACGGGGCTCCCAATCGCCTGGTCAGGGCAGGTGTGCCGCCCTGGTGCAGGGGGAACTTCGCCTTGGTAACGATCCAGCATCTCGGGCAACATCGTCAACCCTTCAGGCGTCCCCTTGTCAGGGGACGCCGACAGACTCCTGTTGCGGACTGTCAGGGCGTTCTGGGGATGAAGCGGAGGACGGGGATGGACCGCAAGCGGGGGGCGCGCCGAGCGCTGGGGGTCGTCGCGATCGGGTTGGTCGCGACGTTGATCACAAGTTGTTCGTCGGGCTCGGCTCCAGCCGGGGGCGCCGCCGCCGACGAGACGACGACCACGTCGTCGACACCGCCGCCCAAGCCCGTGTCGTTGACCACCGGGCCCGCGGACGCGGCGGTGGACGTGGCGCCCGGCGTGCCGGTCGTGGCCACGGCCACCGACGGCAAGATCACCTCGGTCGCGCTGACGAACCCGGAGGGCGTGGCCGTCGCCGGCCAGTTGAGCCCGGACGGTCTGCAGTGGACCAACACCGAACCGCTGGGCTACCAGAAGACCTACACGCTGGCCGTGACGGGCGAAGGCGCGGACGGCAAGCCGGTCACCAAGAGCTCCACCTTCACCACCGTCAAGCCGCGCACGCTGACCTACCTCTCGGTCAACCCGCAGGACGGCACGACGGTCGGCGTCGGCCAGCCGCTCGCGTTCTACTTCGACGAGCCGATCGCGGACAAGGCCGCCGCCGAGGCCATGATCTCGATCACCACGGAACCGCGCGTCGAGGGCGCCTTCTACTGGTTCGACGAGAAGACCGTGCACTGGCGGCCGCAGGCGTACTGGGCGCCCGGCACCAAGGTCACGATCAACGCCAAGATCTACGGCAAGCACGTGGGCAACGGCGTGTACGGCGAAGAGGACCGCCTGATCACCACCACGATCGGCGACTCCGTCATCCACGAGGCGGACGGCCAGACGCACCAGGTCGTGACGAAGGTCAACGGCCAGGTGGTGCGCACCATGCCGACCTCCATGGGCAACGCGGAGAACCCCACCCCCACGGGCGTCTACGTGCTCACGGAGAAGCACGCGCACATGGTGATGGACTCCCGCACCTACGGCCTCTCGCTGGAGGCGGGCGGCTACGTCACGCCGGTCGACTGGGCCACCCGGATGTCCAACTCCGGCATCTTCTTCCACAGCGCGCCGTGGTCGGTCGGCGACCAGGGCAACCGCAACGTCAGCCACGGCTGCCTGAACCTCTCGCCCGAGAACGCCAAGTGGGTGTTCGACAACGCGAAGCAGGGCGACGTCGTGATCGTCACCAACTCCGGCGGCCCGGAGTTGCAGCCGTGGGACGGTTTCGGCGACTGGCAGGTCCCGTGGGACCAGTGGCTCAAGGGCAACCGGTAGGGCTCAGAGGTCGGTGACGCGACCCGCCGCCACCACCATGCGGCGGGTCGTGCGCACCGCGTCCAGCATCCGGCGGTCGTGGGTGACCAGCAGCAGGGTGCCCTGGTAGGAGTCGAGGGCGGATTCCAGCTGCTCGATCGCGGGCAGGTCGAGGTGGTTGGTCGGCTCGTCCAGCACGAGCAGGTTCACCCCGCGTGCCTGGAGCAGGGCCAGCGCGGCCCGGGTGCGTTCACCGGGTGAGAGCGACGCCGCGGTCCGCAGCACGTGCGCCGCCTTCAGCCCGAACTTCGCCAGCAGCGTGCGCACGTCGGCGGGCGCCACGTCCGGCACGGCGGAGCCGAAGGCGTCCAGCAGCGGCTCGTCGCCCAGGAACAGGCCGCGTGCCTGGTCGATCTCGCCCACCACGACGCCCGAGCCGAGGGACGACGATCCCGAGGTCAGCGGGACGCGGCCGAGCAGCGCCGCCAGCAACGTCGACTTGCCGGAGCCGTTGGCCCCGGTGATGGCGATCCGGTCCGCCCAGTCCACCTGCAGGTCCACCGGCCCCAGGGTGAACGACCCCCGCGTCACCACCGCCGCCCGCAGCACCGACACCACCGAGCCGGACCGGGGCGCGGCGGCGATCTCCATCCGCAGCTCCCACTCCTTGCGCGGCTCCTCGACCACGTCCAGCCGTTCGATCAGGCGCTCGGTCTGCCGCGCCTTCGAGGCCTGCTTCTCGGTCGCCTCGGTGCGGAACTTGCGCCCCACCTTGTCGTTGTCGGGCGCCTTGCGGCGGGCGTTCTTGACGCCCTTCTCCATCCACGCCCGTTGCGCCCGAGCGCGCTCCTCCAGCGAGGTCCGCGTGGACGCGTACTCCTCGTACTCCTCGCGCGCGTGCCTGCGGGCGATCTCCCGTTCCTCCAGGTACGCCTCGTAGCCGCCGCCGTAGGTCCGCACCTGCTGCTGCGCCAGGTCCAGCTCCACGACCCGCGTCACCGTGCGGGCCAGGAACTCGCGGTCGTGCGACACCACCACGACGCCCGCGCGCAGCCCCGTCACGAACCGCTCCAGCCGGGCCAGGCCGTCCAGGTCGAGGTCGTTGGTCGGCTCGTCGAGCAGGAACACGTCGTACCTGCTCAGCAGCAACGACGCCATGCTCGCGCGGGCCGCCTGGCCACCGGACAGGGCGGTCATCGGCAGGTCGAGCGAGACGTCCAGGCCCAGGTCGGCCGCCACTTCCAGCGACCGCTCCTCCAGGTCCGCGCCGCCGAGCGCGAGCCACCGCTCCAGCGCGTCGGAGTAGCCGTCGTCACCCGAGCCCGACGACAACGCCTCGGTCGCCCGGTCCAGCTCGGCCTGCGCCGCCGCCACGCCCGTGCGGCGGGCCAGGAACTCGCGCACGGTCTCGCCCGGACGCCGGTCCGGCTCCTGCGGCAGGTGGCCGACGGTCGCGGTGGTCGGTGAGAGGCGGATCACACCCTGCTCGGCGGGCAGCAGGCCCGCGAGGGTCCGCAGCAACGTCGACTTGCCCGCGCCGTTGGCGCCGACCAGGCCGATCACGTCACCGGGTGCGACGACCAGGTCCAGGCCTTCGAACAGCACGCGGTCGCCGTGCCCGGCGGCCAGGTCCTTCGCGACGAGGGTGGCGCTCATGAGGACTCCACGACAAAAGAAGACGCCCCCCGACAGGGCGTCGAGGGGCGTTCCGCTTGGGGTGAGTGACGGGACTTGAACCCGCGACACCTGGGATCACAACCCAGTGCTCTGCCAGCTGAGCTACACCCACCAAGACCGGCTGACCCGGCGCGTGAAGCATACAGTGCCCTACCGCCGGGTCTGAAATCGACCCTATTCCGGGCCGTCGGCGGCCAGCAGTTCGGTGGCGACGGCCTGCGCCTGCTCCGACGACGGCCCTGGTTGCGGCACGAACGCCGTGCGCCGGTAGTACGCCAGCTCGCGGATCGACTCCTTGATGTCGGCGAGCGCGCGGTGGGCCAGGCCCTTGCCCGGCTGCGCGTAGTAGATGCGCGGGTACCAGCGCCGGCACAGCTCCTTGATCGACGACACGTCGACCATCCGGTAGTGCAGGTGGGCGTCGAGCTCGGGCATGTCGCGGGCGATGAACCCGCGGTCGGTGGCGATCGAGTTGCCCGCCAGGGGAGCGGTGCGGGGGTCCGGCACCCACTCCTTGATGTAGGCCAGCACCTGGGCCTCGGCGTCGGCGAGCGACACGGTCGAGCGCCGCACCTCCTCGGTGAGCCCCGACTTGGCGTGCATCTGCATGACGACGTCCGGCATCGAGTCGAGCGCCGTGTCGTCGGCGTGGATCACCACGTCGACCCCGTCGCCGAGCACGTTCAGCTCCGCGTCGGTCACCAGCGCCGCGATCTCGATCAAGGCGTCCTTGCCCAGGTCGAGGCCTGTCATCTCGCAGTCGATCCACACCAAGCGATCCATCACCCGCGCGAGCCTAGTCGCCCCGTCACGCCGGCCCCGCGTCGCTTCGGGTGGCGGTCCCTACCAATCTCATTACGCTCAGGGCAATGACGGCCCAGAGCGACATCGCCGCCGGTTACGCCACGGACGGCGCGGCCGTCGAGCTCGGCGCGGTGCTCGTCGGCGGCGTGGTGGAGCCGACCGCGCGCGTGCGGCTCCCGCTGGCCACGCTGAACCGGCACGGGCTGGTCGCGGGCGCGACCGGCACCGGCAAGACGAAGACGTTGCAGCTGATCGCGGAGCAGTTGTCGGCGGCGGGCGTGCCGGTGGTGATGGCGGACGTGAAGGGCGACCTGTCCGGGCTGTCCCGTCCGGGTGAGGGCGGCGAGCGGGTCACCGCGCGGGCCGCCGAGACGGGTGACGACTGGCGGCCGCAGGCGTGCCCGGTGCAGTTCCTGTCGCTGGGCACGGGCGGCGCGGCGGTGCCGGTGCGGGCGACCGTCACCAGCTTCGGGCCGATCCTGCTGTCGAAGGTCCTCGGGCTCAACGACACCCAGGAGTCCACGCTCGGGCTGATCTTCCACTGGGCCGACACGCGCGGGTTGCCGCTGCTGGACGTCAAGGACCTGCGGTCGGTGATCGGGCACCTCACGTCCGACGAGGGCAAGGCGGACCTGAAGGGCCTGGGCGGGGTGTCGCCGGCGACGGCGGGGGTGATCCTGCGGTCGCTGGTGAACCTGGAGGCGCAGGGCGGCGACACGTTCTTCGGCGAGCCCGAGCTGGACCCGCGCGACCTGATGCGGGTGGTCGACGGTCGCGGCGTGGTGTCGCTGCTGGAGCCGGCGGAGCTGCAGGCCAGGCCGGCGTTGTTCTCGACGTTCCTGATGTGGCTGCTGGCGGAGCTGTTCGAGGTGCTGCCCGAGGAGGGCGACCTGGACCAGCCGAAGCTGGTGTTCTTCTTCGACGAGGCGCACCTGCTGTTCGCCGACGCGTCCAAGGCGTTCCTCGAGCGGATCACCCAGACGGTGAAGCTGATCCGGTCCAAGGGTGTGGGCGTGTTCTTCTGCACCCAGCTGCCGACCGACGTGCCGAACGCGGTGCTGTCGCAGTTGGGCGCACGGGTGCAGCACGCGCTGCGGGCGTTCACGCCGGAGGATCAGGCGGCGTTGGCGAAGACGGTGAAGACGTACCCGACGACGCCGCACTACGAGCTGGACGAGGCGTTGAGGTCGTTGGGGATCGGCGAGGCCGTGGTGACGGTGCTGAGCGAGAAGGGCGCGCCGACCCCGGTCGCGTGGACGCGGCTGCGCGCGCCGCGGTCGTTGATGGACACGATCGGGTCGGACGCGATCGGGCAGGCGGCCGAGGCTTCCGAGCTGCACGGCAAGTACGCCGGGACGGTGGACCGGGAGTCGGCCTACGAGAAGCTGGCGGCGAAGGTGGCGCCCCCACCGGAGACGCCACCTCCACCGCCGGAGGACCCTGCCGAGCCCGAGGACCGCGCCGAGCCCGAGGACCGCGCCGAGCCCGGACGTCGTGCCGAGCGCGAGGAGCCGGGCGTGGTGGCGCAGGTGCTCGGCAACCCGGCGGTGAAGTCGTTCTTCCGGTCAGCCGCGAGCGCCCTCGGCCGCGAGATCACCCGTGGGCTCTTCGGGACCTCCCGCAAGCGCCGGTGAGCGCTTGACCTTCATGGACAGGAACGCGGCGCCGATGCTGAGCACGCCGGCGACGTACCAGGCCGGGGCGTAGTCGCCGAAGTGGTCGCGGGTCAGGCCGGCGGCGGTGGCGGCGATCGCCGCGCCGATCTGGTGCGAGGCGAAGACCCAGCCGAAGACCACCGGGGCGGACAGGCCGAACACCTGGCGGCACAGCGCCACGGTCGGCGGGACGGTGGCGACCCAGTCCAGGCCGTAGAAGATGATGAACACGAGCATCGACGGGTGCACCGCGTCGTGGAACAGCTGCGGCAGGACGAGGAGTGACGCGCCGCGCAGCACGTAGTACACGGCGAGCAGGATCCGCGAGTCGACTCGGTCGGTGAGCCAGCCCGACAGGACCGTGCCCGCGATGTCGAAGATCCCCACCAGGGCGAGCAGGCCCGCGGCGGTGGTGGTGGGCATGCCGTGGTCGTGCGCGGCGGGGATGAAGTGGGTGCCGACCAGGCCGTTCGTGGTCGCGCCGCAGATCGCGAAGCCCGCCGCCAGGAACCAGAACGGTCCGGTGCGCGCGGCGCTCGTCAGCGCTCCGATGGCACGCCGGGCCGCGCCGCCCGACGACGGCGTCATGGGCACGACCTCGTCGCCGCCGTAGGGCGGGACGCCGACGTCGGCGGGGTGGTCGCGCAGGAACAGCAGCACCAGCGGCACGACCGCGAGGGCCGCGACCGACACCACGATCGAGGCGCTGCGCCACCCGGACGACTCCGACAGCGCCGCCACGACCGGCAGGAACACCAGCTGACCCGTCGCGCCGCCGGCGGTCAGGATGCCGGTGACCAGGCCGCGGTGCTTGACGAACCACCGGCCGGTGATGGTCGCCACGAACGCCAGCGCCATCGACCCGGTGCCCAGGCCGACCAGCACGCCCCAGAACAGCACCAGCTGCCAGGCCGTGGTCATGAACACGGTCAGCCCGCTGCCCACCGCGACCAGCGTCAACGCCGAGGCCACGACCTTGCGCACACCGAGGCGTTCCATCAGGGCGGCGGCGAAGGGCGCGGTCAGCCCGAACAACATGAGGTTCACCGACACGGCGAAGCCGATCGTGGCGGTGGACCAGCCGAACTCGCGTTGCAGCGGTTCGATCAACGCGCCCGGGGTGGCCCGGAACGCCGCGGCGCCGACGAGCGCGACGAAGGCGACGCCGGCGACCACCCATGCCCAGTTCTGCTTGCTGCGAATCACGTCCACCAGCCTCGACGATTCGACCCGGTGGCGAAAAGTGGCTGGAAGGCCATCATGTGCAAGAATCCGGCCATGGACAGCCGCCACCTGGTCGCCGTGCTCGCGCTGGACGAGGTGGTGACCTTCGACCTGGGCACACCGACGCAGGTCCTCAACGCCGCCCGCGACGAGGACGAGCGGCGGCTCTACCGGGTGCGGGTCTGCACGCCGGGCGGGCGTCCGGTGCGCAGCGCGGCCGGGTTCACCATCACCCCCGACCACGGCCTGGAGCTGCTGGCGGAGGCGGGCACGGTGATCGTGGCCGGCGTGCACTACGGCGCGCGGGTGCTGGCGGACGGCGTCGTGGACGAGCCGGTGCGCGACGCCCTGCTCGCGGCGGCGGCCCGGGGCGCGCGGGTGATGTCGATCTGCACGGGCGCGTTCGTGCTGGCCGCGACGGGTCTGCTGGACGGGCGCAGGGCCACCACGCACTGGGCGCACGCGGACAACTTCCGCCGCCTGTTCCCGCTGGTCGACCTCGACCCGGACGTGCTGTTCGTGGACGAGGGCGACGTGCTGACCTCGGCGGGCGTCGCGGCGGGCGTCGACCTGTGCCTGCACGTCGTGCGGCACGACCACGGCAGCGAGGTGGCGAACATGGCCGCCCGCCGGTGCGTGGTGCCGTCGTGGCGGCCGGGCGGGCAGTCGCAGTTCATCGTCCGCCCGGTCCCCGACCGGGCCGACACGTCCACCGCGCCGGCCCGCGCGTGGGCCGTGGAGCACCTGAACGAGCAGCTGGACCTGCGTGCGCTGGCCGCGCACGCCCGGATGAGCGTGCGGACGTTCACCCGCCGGTTCCGCGAGGAGACCGGCGTGAGCCCCGGCAAGTGGATCACGCAGCAGCGCGTGGAGCGGGCGCGTCACCTGCTGGAGACCACGGACCTGGCCATCGACCAGGTGGCGCGGCACGCGGGCTTCGGCACGGGCGCGGCGCTGCGGCAGCAGCTGGGCGCGACGCTCGGCGTGGCGCCCAGCGTGTACCGGACCACGTTCCGCTCAGTCGGCTAGCTCCAGGAACGGCCGCAGCAGGTCCGGCACCGCCGCGTCGGCCAGCGCCAGGCCGTCGGCCTCGGCCACGTCGACCACGTGGTACGCGCCGTCGCCCGCCGCCGTGGTGGCGGTGATCGTGACCAGGCCCGCGCGGCGCTGGAAGAACGAGCGGGAGACGCGCCAGCCGATGATGCCGGTGCGTTGCAGCGCAACGGTTTCGCGGACCGCCGAGCCCGCGCGGGCCAGCAGGTGGCGGTCGGTCAGCGCGTGGCCGAGCGAGCGGTAGCGGTCGTAGCCCAGGGCCGCGGAGAACGGCACCAGCGCCAGCACGACCTGCCACGTCCAGCTCGGCGCGAACCACGCCAGGACCGCCGCCGCCACGAGCAGCGGCACGACGGCGCGCACCATCCGGCGGCGCAGCGCGGCCATCGGGTGCCTGCGCAGCGGGGTCCGCGTCGGCGACTCGGCCGCCCGGTCGCCACCGGTCGCCTGGTCCCCACCGGTCGTCCGGTCGCCTGTGGTCGGTTGCTCGTCACCGGCTGCCCGGTCGCCTGTGCTCGGCTGGTCCGTGACTCCGCCGGAGGTCTGCCGCAGCACCTCCGCGGACACGCGGTGCGCCTCGGCGACCGGCGCGGGCGGCAGCAGCAGGTTGCTCTCGCCCTTGCGGCCCAGGCCGGTCGTCACGGTCTTGGCGTGCGCGCCCCGCCCGGCGCGCAGCAGCAGCGGCTCGACCAGCTCGACGCCGCGGAGTCGTTGCTCGGCAACGGAAACCGAGCGCGTGGTGAGCAGGCCGCGGCGCACGCGGACCGTGTCGTCCGGCTCGCGGGTCAGCCGGTAGCCCCAGAACTGCACCACGTACACCAGCGCCGAGCCGAGCGTGGCCACCAGCAGCACGACCGCGCCGATCACCGCGATGGTCAGCCCGAGCGGCTGCTCCGCGACCCAGTGCGCGGCCTCGCTCATCGGCTCGAGCACCTCGATGTCCAGCTCTCGCGCGAAGTTCATCACGAACCCGAACAGCGCGCCGGCGGCCACCAGGCCGGACAACGTCAACGGCGCGTACCGCAGCCACCCGTTGTCCCATTCGGACAGCACGACGCTCGGCCGTGCCTCCTCGACGGCGGCTTCGGCGGCGGCGGTGGGCGCTTCCGCCTTGGCGGTGGTGAGCAGCAGCACGCGCAGCCGTTCCGCCTCGGCCGACGACACCGCGTCCAACGTCAGGCCGTCCTCACCGGGCTGGTCGCGCTGCCCGGTGCCGACCCGGATCGCGGACAGCCCGAACAGCCGGTGCCCGAGCTTCGCGGTCAGGTCCACCGTGCGGATCCGGTCGCGCGGCACCGCCAAGCGCTTGCGCACCAGCAGACCGGTGTGCATCTCGACCTGCTCGGTGGTGATCCGGTAGCGGGTGGTGACCCACCGCAGCAGGCCGAACAGAACGATCGCCACGATCACGGCGACGCTAGCCAGGATGCGCCACGTCTCGCCCTTGCCGAGCACCAGCAGGCCGATGAACACCGGGACCAGGCCGAGCAGCTCGTTGAGCGGTCGGACGACGAGCATCCGCACGTCCAGCCGGTGCCAGTCCACCACCGGTTCGGCGTACTCGGGCGCGGCGGGCAGTTGCGCGGTCACGTGGCATCACCCGGCGTGGCCTGGGTGGTGGTGGTCAGCTCGTCGGCCAACCGCACCGCGTCGTCGTGGTCGAGGCCCTCGATGAGCACGGGGCCGGCGGCCGAGGCGGTGGTCACGGTCACCGTGGACAGCCCGAGGAGCTGTTGCAGGGGACCTCGCTTGGTGTCCACGGTCTGGATGCGCGAGACGGGCGCGATGCGCCACTCCTGGTTCAGCCAGCCGGCCAGCGTGTAGACCGCGTCCGGGGTGGCCTCCCAGCGGTGCACCCGGTACCGCCAGCGCGGCATCACCAGCGTGTGGGCCGTGCCGAGCACGAGGGTCGCGATCGCGGCGGTCACCTGCCACGGCGAGGCGGTGAAGATCAGCACCACGAGTTGCGGCGCCAGCAGCACCGCCCAGCCGATCAGCGCGTGCAGCGTCCAGAGGGTGATCGACTTGCGGCTCACCTGGTGCCGCGGCGCGCGCAGGCGCAACACTTCGTTGCTCACGCCGTCCACTGTGCCTCAAGGCCGAGTCCGCGTGCGCGCGAACCCGGCCTCGGGACCGGTCGGTTACGGCTGCGGTGCGTAGGGCGCCTGGAACACCTTGGCCGTGGCGCTCGCGCCCTGGACGGCCGCAGCGGCGGGCACACCGACGACGACCGCGAGACCGGCGCAGATGGCGAGCGCAGCCATGATTCTGTGCAGGGAGTGCACAACCATCGTCGAACTCCGTTCGATCGTAGCGGCTTTGTCGGCAGGGGGGAGCCGGACCAGATCCGCGGGTAACGCCCGGAAGCGTCCAAGCGGAGCATGGCACAGAGGGGTCGTCACGGTCATCACCCACTTCTGCCCCTGCCCGCTAGGCAATACCCCCGGAGCGGTAGCCCCGATCGTCGGGGACATCCCACCATTACGGGTAACGAGCGGGAAACCCGGAAGTGACTCAGTCCAGCAGAGGTCGTGCCCGCGGGTCCTCGTCGAGGTCCACCCACCAGACCGCCGCGCCCGCCCGGTCGCGCACGCCGATCGTCCGGTAGATGCGCTGGAGGTGGTTCTGCACGGTCTTCGGCGACAGCGACAGCTCGGCCGCGATGTCCGTGGTGCTCTCGCCGGCGGCGACGCGCCGCAGCACCTCGATGCCGCGCTTGGTCAGCCCGGACCGCAACGCCCGCGCGATCCGCCGGTTGTCCTGCTCGGCGGTGGCCGAGCTGCGCAGCGGGTCCGGCGACGCCCGGTGCTCCCGGCGCAACCCGAACGTGCGCTCGGCCAGCTGGTCCACCAGCCGCGCGGACAGGTCGTGCTCCCGCATCCGCAGCAGGTCACGGCCTTCCTGGAGCTCCCACAGCCGGTACTGCTCCAGTTGGGACCGGGCGTGTCGCAGCGCCGAGTCGAGCTTCCCGGCCCGCTCGTGGGCCACGCTCAGCGCGCCGTGCGCCCGCACCGCGACCTCCCGCGCCAGCACGCCCATCGCCAGTTCCGCCGCACGGGTGAGCAGCCGCACCTGGTCGTCGTGCCGCTCGCGCACACCGCTGATGCGGGCCCGCGCCATCAGCAGCTCGGCCCGCAGCACGGGCCGGTCGTGCGCGGCGAGCAGCCGGTCGGCCCGCTGGCACGAGCGCAGCGCCCGCTCCACCTCGCCGAGGTCCAGTCGCACGTGGGTGAGCAGCAGGTTCAGCCTGGCCATCCGCAACGGCTGGTCGAGGTGCTTCCACCGGTCCCGGGCCTGCGCGCACAACGCCTCCGCGCGCCGCAGCTTGCGCGTGCACGGCTCGCCGTCCGGGCTGCACCGGCTCGCCGCCGAACGCACCATGCAGTGCTCGTGGTACTGCGTGCGCAGGACGTTGGCCTGCTCGAACAGGATCGAGCCGATCAGCTCGACGTCCTTGGTCAGCTCGGCGAGGCCGAGGGCACGGGCCAGGGAGTGCAGCGACCGCTCCCGCGAGTCCAGCCGCAGCTCGACCACGGCCTGCGAGAAGCTGCACCACGCCTGGAGCCCGACGTGCCGGTTGGCCACCGCGATGGCCTGCACCCGGTCGATGGTGTCCAGCGCGCCGGGCAGCAGCCCGCGCTTGCCCAGCGCCACGGACTGGGCCAGCACGCTGTGCGCCACGCCCTCGGCGTCGTCCAGCCACGAGAACGCGGCCACCGCCTTCTCGGCGGACTCCAGCGCGTCACCGGGGCGGCCCTCGTCCAACGCCATCCGCGCCTCGCGCAGGTTGGCCACCGCGGCCTCGCGCGGACCGGCCGCTCGCTGGACGGGAATCGTCATCGTCTGCCCCCGCCGCAGAGGGTACTCACCCCAGCTCCCGCTTGAGCACCTTCCCGGTCTCGTTGCGCGGCAGGGCGTCGAGGAAGACCACGTCCCTGGGCACGGAGAACCTGGCCAGGTTGCCGCGCACGTGGTCGAGCACGGCGTCCTCGTCCAGCGCGCCCGGTTCCTCGCGCACGACGTACGCGGCGAGCCGTTGGCCGAACTTCTCGTCCGGCACGCCGACCACGGCCACCTCGCGCACCCCGGCCAGGCCCGCGAGCAGGTCCTCGACCTCGCGCGGGTACACGTTCTCGCCGCCGGAGACGATCATCTCGTCGTCGCGGCCGGCGACGAACAGCAGGCCGTCGTGGTCGCGGTGGCCCACGTCCCCGGTCGACATGAGCCCGTTCCGGACCTCCTTGCCCGCGCCGTTGGTGTAGCCGTCGAACAGCATCTCGTTGGCCACGAAGATGCGGCCGGTCACGCCGACGGGCACCGGGTCGCCCGCGTCGTCCAGGATCTCCAGCCGGGTGCCGTGCGGCGGCAGGCCCGCCGTGTCCGGGTGGCGGGCCAGCTCGTCGGGCCGGGCGATGGTCACCCACGAGACCTCGGTGGAGCCGTAGAGGTTGTAGAGGACCGGGCCGAACTCCTCCAGGCACCGCCGCGCCACCGGTGGCGGCAACGCCGAGCCGCTGGACGCGATGACCCGCAGCTCCGGCAGGTGCGGGCGACCGGTCAGCTCCAGCACGCGTTGCAGCATCACGGGCACGGCGAACAACGCGTCGCTGC
Organism: Saccharothrix sp. 6-C; assembly: GCF_016695385.1. Lineage (NCBI taxonomy): Bacteria > Bacillati > Actinomycetota > Actinomycetes > Pseudonocardiales > Pseudonocardiaceae > Saccharothrix > Saccharothrix sp. 6-C. The sequence continues at coordinate 702,823 of NZ_CP064192.1, forward strand.
CGTGCCTGCGGGCGTCGGCGAGGACGAGCGCCGGGTCGAACCTGCGCCGCAGCACGAACGTCGCGCCGAGCACGAGCCCGATCTGGAACGCGGCCAGGCCCCAGGTGTGGAACAGCGGCGCCGGCACGGAGAACCGGTCACCCGCCTTGAGCGGGATGCGGGACAGCAGCGCGGCGGCGGGCGCGAGGCTGGCGGGCTCCGGCCGCTTGGCGCCCTTCGGCGCGCCCGTGGTGCCCGACGTCAGCACGATCATCCGGCCGCGCGGCGGGCGCCTGGGCAGCGGTGTGGCGGGGGAGGCCGCGATCAGCTGCTCCACGGTCTTGCTCTTGGTGGCGCCCTCCACCCACGCCATCACCCGGCGGACCTTGCGCGGCGCGTTGGCCAGCAGGTCGCGGAACTCGGTGTCGGCGACGACCACCGACACGTCCTGCTCGCGCAGCACCACGGCGATCTGGGCCGCGCTCAACCCGGTGTTCAGCAGCACGGTGTGCGCGCCGAGCTTCACGCACGCGGCCACGGTCTCCACGAAACCGCGGTGGTTGCGGCACAGCACCGCGACCTTCGTCCCCGACCGCACGCCCAGGTCGTGCAGGCCGTGCGCGAGCCGGGTGGTGCGCTCGTCGACCTCGGCGTAGGTGAGCGTGCCCGCGTCGTCGATGATCGCCGGCCGGTCGGGGTGGCGCGCGGCGCCGGTGGCGAAGCCGAACGCGACCGTGATGTCCCACTGGAGGAAGGCGTCCACGACGCCGAGCAGCCTGCCGGGGCCCATCGGCCGCACGACACCGGCGCGCACCAGCGTCACCAACGCGCGCAGCGCTCCCACGACCCGGTTCACCGCGCCGCCCGCAGGACGAGGCGGGTGACGCCCGCGGCGACGGAGGCCAGCGGCGACGTGCGCGGCGTGCCCGTCTCCGGCATGGCCCGGTACGCGAGGTGCAGCAGCGACCGCACGGTCTTCGGCGCGGTCTTGCGCGCGAGCTCGGCCAGCAGCCCGGACGGGCGGTTGACCTCCTCGGGCCGGCGGCGCAGCGCGCGCACGACCCACTGCGCCGCGCGTTCGGGCGTCGCCGCCGGGAACGCGTCGTAGGCCTCCGTCGGCCCGATCACGGGTGTTCGCACCAGTGGCATCCGCACGGAGGTGAAGGTGACACCGTCGGCGACGGTCTCGCCGGCCGCCACCCGGCTGAACGCGTCCAGCGCGCTCTTCGAGGCCAGGTAGGCGGAGAAGCGCGGCGTGCTGAGCTGCACGCCCATGCTGGAGATGTTCACGATGTGCCCGGATCGCCGTTCCCGCATGTGCGGCAGCAGGCCGAGGACCAGCCGCAGCGGTGCGAAGTAGTTCAACGCCATGGTGCGCTCGTAGTCGTGCAACCGGTCCACGGACAGGTGCACGCTGCGCCGGATCGACCGGCCCGCGTTGTTGACCAGCACGTCGACGCCGTCGTGCGCGGCGAAGACCTGCTTGAGCAGCGCGTCGACCGCTTCCCCGTCCGTCAGGTCGCACGGGTAGGTGTGCGCGGTGCCGCCTGCCGCGCGGATCCGCTCGGCGACGACCTCCAGCTCGCCGGCCCGGCGGGCAACCAGCAGCGGCACCGCTCCCTCCCGGGCCACGGCGAGCGCGGTGGCCGCGCCGATGCCCGACGACGCGCCGGTGATCAGCACCGTCCGCCCGGCCAGGCCGTGCTTCCGGGCGGCGCGCAGCGGGTCGAGGTGCTCCGCCCAGTACCGCCACAGCGTGGGCGCGTAGGTGGTGAAGTCGGACGGTTCCAGGCCGGTGACCGCGCGCGTGGCGGTCGAGTCGAACTCGGCGTGCGCCGCGAGGTGCGGCAGGACCCGGGGCGGGATGCCCAGCTCGGTGAGCACGCCGGTGGCGATCGCACTCGTCGGCGCGGCGGGCAGCGGCATCGGCAGGGTGAACCGGACCTTGGGCGCGCCGGCGGCGTCGGCCAGCGCGTTGTACACCTCGTCGAGCGACCGGGAGCGGCGGGCGGTGAGGTGGAAGGTGCTGCCGGACGGCACGTCGGCGTGGATCAACCGGTCCAGGGCCCGCACCACGTAGTCGACCGGGACCAGGTTCGCGGCGCCGAAGTGCGGCGCGAGCAGGGGCAGCCGGCGCGGCAGGCGGGCGAGCGCGGCCAGCGCGGGGAAGAAGTGGTACGGGCCGTCGGCCTTGTCGGTCTCGCCGGTGCGCGAGTCGCCGACCACGACGCCCGGCCGGTACACGCGCCACGGCGTGCCCTGCTCGCGGACGATCTTCTCGGCGGCGTGCTTGGTCGCGTGGTAGGGCGAGGGCAGGTGCTGGCCGAGGTCGAAGTCGTCCTCGGTGAACGCGCCCCGGTGATCGCCCGCGACCGCGGTGGACGACACGTGGTGCAGCAGCCCGCACCCGGTGCGCTCGGCGTACTCCACGACCCGCCGGGTGCCCTCGACGTTGACGGCGTGGTGCTCGTCGGCGGACGCGGTGAAGTCGTAGACGGCGGCCAGGTGCACGACGTGGTCGACCCGCTCGGCGTCGAGGGGCGAGGTGAGGTCGCCCAGCACCGGCGTCAGCTTGTCGTGCCGCTCCAGCCGGTCCACCGACTGGGGCCTGACCAGCGCGAACACCCGCTCGCAGGCCGGCTGCCGGAGGAGCTCGGCGACCAGGCGCCTGCCGATGAAACCCGTCGCGCCGGTGACGAAGTAGGTACTCACGGACCCGATACTGACATTACCTACCCGTGAGTAGGAAGAGCGCGGCGGGAAATCGGGGTGGTGGTGCTCAGTTTTCCGGCGTGCCGGACGCGTTCACCACCGCGTCGCGCAACGCCGCGCGCAGGCGGCCCACCTCCAGCGGCGTCAGCACGGCCGCCTCGCCCGGCGGCACGGTCACCACGACGTGGCCCTGGCTGATGAACACGGTCATGTCACGGCGGCGTGACGCGATGTCGCGGCAGGAGATCTGCCACTCCTTGCCTGTACTCACGGCCCCCAACCTCCAGGTGTGTCGGCACGGCGTGCTCGGACCAATCCGGGCGCTCGTGGGGAGGAGACGCACGCGGGTTGGCGCCATGACGGGACATTCCGCCGGGCGACCCTGCCGAGCGTCGCTAGCCTCGCACGAGGCGGTCACGGCGGTCACCTGAAGGGGTGAGAAAACGGCTGAACCGCAACGGATCGTGATAATCGGGTCGGGCCTGGTCGGCGCCGCGACGCGGTGGTGGCGCGGCGGCGACCGGTGACGGTCACATGCAGGAGCCGCTGTCGGGTCCGTGGTCGACCGCGATCAGGCGCTCCAGCAGCTCGCGCAGGGCGTGGGCCTCCGCCGGTTCGAGCCCGGCGGTGAACTCCCGCTCCACCTGGACGTGCAGCTTCTCGACCTCGCGCTGGACGACCCGGCCCTGCTCGGTGATCACCGGCACGCGCACGCGCCGGTCGTTCGGGTCCGGCTTGCGCATGATCAGCCCGGCGCGTTCCAGCCGGTCCAGTTCCGCGGTCAGCGTGGTCTTGTCCACGCCGAGCGCGTGGCCGAGCGCGAGCTGGGTGCGCTGGAACTCCTCGCTGGCCAACGCGCTCAGCACGATCTGGCCCCGGGTGGTGATGCCGTGCCGCGCCGCCGCTTCCTGCGCGACCGCGCCCAGCTTCTGCGCCGCCCGGTGCAGCAGCCAGTTCAGGCCCGCACGGCTGGTGCAGCCGAGGTCGGGGGCGAGATCCATGCCCCGATCATACGCCGGCTGTGAGATATTCCCGGGTGAGAACGTCTTGACTCGGAACTACTCTGGCAATATGTTCCGACACGAGAACTTCTGAGGGAGAACAATGGCGCACTTGTTGCACATCGACACCAGCCTGCGGTTCGAGGGATCGGTGTCACGCGAGGTCAGCGGCGCTTTCGCGGAGGCGTGGCGCTCCGCGCGCCCGGACGGCGGGTACACCTACCGCGACCTGGCCGCCGACCCGCTGCCGCACGTCGACCCGGCCGCCCTGGCCACCCGGGAGGCCGACGGCGACCGGCCGCTGGAGCGGCGGCTGGTCGCGGAGGTGAAGGCGGCGGACACGCTGCTGCTCGGCGTGCCGATGTACAACTACGGCGTGCCGTCGAGCCTGAAGGCCTGGCTGGACTGGATCATGGTGCCGGAGCTGTTCGCCGACCAGCAGACCGGCGAGGGCGTGCTCACCGGCAAGCGGGTCGTGGTCGTCACCGCACGGGGCGGTTCCTACGCGCCCGGCACGCCGCGGCACCCGTTCGACTTCCAGGAGCCGTACCTGCGCGCGGTGTTCGGCATGGTGGGCCTGGACCGGGACCTGGAGTTCGTGCACGCCGAGCTGACGTTGGCCGGCGTCGTGCCGCACATGGCCCAGTTCCGCGAACTCGCGGTGGCCTCCTTGGAGGACGCGCACCGGGTGGTGCGCGAGTTGGCCGTCGCCTGAGGGGAGAGCGGGTGACGGGCCGTGGTCGAGGGGGCGGCCCGTCACCCGATAGTGCAAGCGTCGTCGGCCTGCCACCATGTGGGCCATGTCGGAGTCGATCGCCGCGGTCGTGGTGCGTGCCGCCGAGCTGACCGCCCGCGGGATGCCGCGCCAGGCGATCGAACTGCTCCAGCCGGCCCTCGTGGTCAACCCCCTGCACGGCGAGGCGTGGTGCCGACTGGCCGCCGCCCACCTCGACGCGGGCGAGCCCGACCCGGCCCTCACCGCCGCCAAGCGCGCCCTCGTGCTCGACGGCGACCCGGCGTGGGCGCAGCGGCTGACCGCGTTGGCGTTGAGCGAACTGGGCAGGCACCCGGAGGCGGTGGTCGCGGCCCGGGAGTGCGTGCGCCGCAAACCCGGCGACTGGCGGTGCCAGGTGGTGCTGGCCGAAGTCCTGGCCGACAGCCCCGGAGGGCAGCGCGAGGCCGTGGAGGTGGCCCGGGAGGCCGCGCACCTCGCGCCCACGGAAGCCCGCCCGTTCCAGGTGCTCGGCGACTCCGCGCTGCGGGTGCGCGACTGGGGCACCGCCGAACGCGCCTACCGCACCGCCTTGCGCCTGGACCCCGCCGACGACGACGTGCGCGCGAACCTCGCCACCGTCCGGCGCAAGCGCGGCGGCGCGCCCGTGCCGCCACCGTCCGGCGAAGCCCTGCACGCCGCGCACGCCCTGGCCTGGCCCGTGCTGTCGCGGCTCGCCGCGCTGCTCGTCGCCGGCGGCCTGATCCTGCTGCTCGGTGGCATGCCGAAACCGACGCCGCTGCTCGGCTGGTTCGCCGGCCTGCTGGTCGTCGCCTGCCTGGTGGTCGGCGGGCTGCCGCCGGCGAAGGCCCGCGGCGGTGTGCGACGTGCCTTGCTGCGGCTGCCGCTGCACCGGCCCAAGGTGGCCGTCGTCACGACGATGTTCGCGCTGTCGACGGTGATCCTCGCCGGCTGGGCGGTGGCGCTCCTGCTCGGCGCCACCACGATGCAGCCGCTCGTCATCGCCTGGCTGTGCTCCCTGGTCGGCGGAGCGGTCGTGGTCCTGGCCGGCGGTCGCTAACCTGGACGTCGGGGAGGAAGCCGATGACCCGACGCGCGGTGCTCGCGATCCTGGCGTTGATCGCGGGTTTCGTCGTGTCCGGACCAGGCCCGAACCCGACCGTCGACGTGGCCGCCGTCTCGGCCACCGTGGACGCCGCCCACCTGCCCGGCACGGCCACCCGCGGCCAGAACGCGGCGCACCCCGTGCAGGTGCACCTCGGCCAGCCGCTGGACGGCGTCCAACCCGCCGTGCACGCCACGCCCGCCCCGCCGGTGCGCGTGGACGTCGTCGACCCGACCCACCGCGCCCCCGAGCGCGCCGGCCAGACCCCTCTCGGCGAACGCGCGCCGCCCTCGACCCCCCGGTAGCTGAACCCCACCCCGTTCACCTCATCCGGAGGTCTCTTCACCATGCCGCGCCCCAGCGCGCGGCGAGCGCTACTCGTCCGTGGGCTGATCGCCCTCGGCGTGCTCGCCGCGTCCGCCTTCACCCTGCTCACCGTCCAACCACGCCTCGGCCTCGACCTGCGCGGCGGCACCCAGATCGTGCTCGAAACCCCGTCCGAGGCCAGCTCCGAGGCCACCGACCGGGCGATGGAGGTGCTGCGCCGCCGGGTCGACGAACTGGGCGTCGCCGAACCCGTGCTGGCCCGCTCCGGCGATCACCGCATCGTGGTGGAGCTGCCCGGCGTGCAGGACCCGACCGAGGCCATCGAGGTGCTCGGCCGCACCGCCCAGCTGCGCGTGCAGCCGGTGACCGGGCTCGGCGACGTGCCCACGCCCGAAGGCGACGCGATCAGCCTCGGCGAGGCCGTGATGACCGGCGAGGGCATCGAGGACGCCCGCGCCACGCCCAACCCGCAAGGCGTCGGCTACCTCGTCGGCGTCGACTTCCAAGGTGACGCGCCGCAGGCGTGGCAGCGGGTGACCGCCGAGGCCGCGTGCTCACCGCCGGGCGACCCCGCGCGGCGGGTGGCGTTCGTGCTGGACGGCGAGGTCGTGTCCGCGCCGCAGGTGGACGTGTCGACGGTGTGCGGCACCGGCATGGTCGGCGGCAGCACGTCGATCACCGGGCGGTTCAACCAGGCCGAGGCCGAGGAGCTGGCGCTGGTGATCCGGTCCGGCGCGCTGCCCGTGCCGGTCGAGGTGGTGGAGCAGCGGACCGTCGGGCCGACGCTCGGCGCGGAGGCGATCGAGGCCAGCGCCCGGGCGGCCATCATCGGCGTGGCGCTGACCGGGCTGTTCCTGGTGTTCGCCTACCGGCTGGCCGGGCTCTTGGCCGTGCTGGCGCTGGCCGGGTACGCGGGCTTGGCGTACGCGGCGATGCTGGCGATCGGCGCGACGTTCACGTTGCCGGGGTTGGCCGGGTTCGTGCTGGCCATCGGCATGGCGGTGGACGCGAACGTGCTGGTGTTCGAGCGGTCGCGGGAGGAGTACGCGCGGCGCAAGCGCCTGCCGCGGTCGGTGGACGAGGGGTTCCGCGGCGCGTTCAGCGCGGTGGCGGACTCGAACGTGACCACGCTGCTGGCCGCCGGGTTGCTGTTCTGGCTGGCCACCGGACCGGTGAAGGGGTTCGGCGTCACCCTGTCCATCGGTGTGCTGGCCTCGCTGTTCAGCGCCTTGGTGCTGAGCCGGGTGCTGCTGCACCTGGCCATGCCGCTGCTGCGCTGGCGGCCGACGTGGAGCGGGCTGCACACGCTGGGCCGGGTGCGCACCTGGCTGACCTCGCGCGGGATCACGTTGTTCCGGCGCCCGCGGCGGTGGCTGCTCGCCGCCGGACTCGTCCTGCTCGCGGCGGTCGGCGGGCTGGTGCTGCGCGGGTTGGAGCTCGGGGTGGAGTTCACCGGCGGTCGGATGCTGGAGTTCACCGCTTCCCCGACGGACAGCGGCTCGGTGGACACCGGACGGGTGCGCGCGGAGCTGGCGTCCGCCGGGTTCCCCGACGCGGTCGTGGTCACCTCGGGCTCGGACGGCGTCTCGGTGCGCACGGGACCGATCGACTCGGCCGCCGCCGTGCGGCTCGGCGAGGCCGTGGACCGCGCGACCGGTGGGGCGGAGCAGGTCAGCAACGAGCTGATCGGCCCCAGCCTCGGCTCGGAGCTGCGGCGCAACGCGTTGATCGCGCTGGCCATCGCGGTGGCCGCGCAGCTGGTCTACCTGGCCGTCCGGTTCGACTGGCGGCTCGGCGTGGCCACCGTGGTCGCGCTGGTCACGGACGTGGTCGTGCTGGTCGGGGCGTTCGCGTGGCTGGGCAAGACGGCCGACGGCGTGTTCCTGGCCGCGCTGCTCACCGTGATCGGGTACTCGGTGAACGACTCGGTGGTGGTGTTCGACCGGGTGCGCGAGCTGCGGCGGACGCGGGCGCCGTTCACCGAGGTGATGAGCTCGGCGGTGCTCCAGACCCTGCCGCGGACGGTGAACACGGGCATCGGCGTCCTGTTCGTCCTGGCCGCCCTGCTGGTGCTGGGCGACGGCTCGCTGGCCGACTTCTCCACCGCGCTGCTGATCGGCGTCGTCGCCGGCACGGTCTCGACCGCGGTGACCGCCGCACCGGTGGCCATCGTGCTGGAGAAGCGATGACCGCGGTCGCCCGCGAGGCTGCCGATCGTGTGCTTGCGGGCGGCGTGGACGAGCACGAGCATGATCGGCAGACCGACGACGTCGACGGTTCCGCAGACGGCCCGTAGCCGGCCCGAGCGGGGGATGGGGTGCACAGTGGCTGGTCAGTTCGCTGCCTACCAGAACGAGATCTACCTGCAAGGACTGGCGGGCAACGTGCCGCCGTTCACCACGGACCCCGAAGAGCTGGAGGCGTCCGCGCGGGAACGGCTCGGGCCCGGGCCGTTCTGGTACGTGGCGGGGGCGGCCGGTGGCGGGGCGACGGCGCGGGCGAACCGGGAGGCGTTCGACGACTGGCGGATCGTGCCGCGGATGCTCACCAACGCCACCGAGCGGCACCTCGGGACGTCGTTGCTCGGCACCGACCTGCCCGCGCCGGTGCTGCTCGCGCCCGTCGGCGTGCAGTCGATCCTGCACCCGGACGGCGAACTGGCGACCGCCCGCGCGGCGGCGGAGTCGGGGGTGCCGTTCGTGCTGTCCACGGCGGCCTCGCACACGATCGAAGAGGTCGCCGAGGCCGCCGGTGACGCCGCGCGCTGGTTCCAGCTCTACTGGCCCAACGACCCGGACGTGGCGGCCAGCATCCTCGACCGGGCGCGCCGAGCCGGGTACCGGGTGCTGGTCGTCACCCTCGACACGTGGACGCTCGCGTGGCGCCCGCACGACCTCGACCGGTCCTACCTGCCGTTCCTGCGCGGCGTCGGCACGGCGATCCCGTTCTCCGACCCGGCGTTCCGGGCGGGCCTCGCCGCGTCACCCGAAGAGGACCTGCCGATGGCGATCCTGCGGTGGGTGCAGCTGTTCACCGGCACCGACAAGTCGTGGGACCAGCTGGCGTTCCTGCGCGAGCACTGGGACGGGCCGATCGTGCTCAAGGGCATCCAGCACGTGGACGACGCGCGCAAGGCGGTGGACGCGGGCATGGACGGCATCGTGGTGTCCAACCACGGCGGCCGGCAGGTGGACGGCGCGGTCGGGTCGCTGGAGGTGCTGCCGGAGATCGCGGACGCCGTCGGCGAGCAGGTCGAGGTGCTGTTCGACTCCGGCATCCGCAGCGGCGCGGACATCGTCAAGGCGCTGGCGCTGGGCGCGAAGGCCGTGCTCGTCGGCCGCCCGTTCGCCTACGGCCTGGCGCACGGCGGCCAGGTCGGCGTCCGGCACGTGCTGCGCAGCCTGCTCGCCGACTTCGACCTGACCCTCGGCCTGTCCGGGCACCGCAGCCCGGCCGAGCTCAACCGCGAGGCGCTGCGTCGGCGCTGAGCTGCCGCAACCGGTTCTGCAACGTGGCGAAGTCGGCCGGCTGCACGGTGACCCACGGGGTGCCGTCGCCGCCGGTCGTCTTCGCCGACAGGTAGCGGCCGGTGATCGTGTCGAAGTACGTCAACGGCGCCGCGCACCGCTGCTTGCGCCCGAACCGGTCACGCCGTGCCGCGTACAGCTGGCCGCCGCCGGTGCGCTGCTCGGCGAGCAGCTTGCGCACCTGCTGCACCTCGGCCACGTGCGCCCCGCGTCGGCGGGCAGCGACAGCACGCCGCCGCGTCCCGGCTTCGCCTCGGGCAGCGCGGACACCAGGGACTGCACCGCGTCCTCGGGCCGCACGGGCTCCAGCACGAAGTGCTTGTCCGCCCGCAGCACCACGCGCAGCGCGTCGTCGCCCGACTGCGCCACCAGCGCGGTGCGGGTCTCGTCGTCGCCCTGGTTGAAGAACGCGTAGTACTCGACGCTCGCGTCCGCGATCAGGCGCAGCGACCGGCCGAGGTCGGCGTGCACCTGCCGACCGCGGGCCAGGCCGAGCCGTTCCAGCTCGGCCCAGCCACGACGGGCGAGGTCGGCCAGCACCGTGACGTCACCCTCGGCGAGCTGGTCGTCGTCGAAGTCGACCTGGGCCAGCAGCGCGTTGTGCAGCGTCGGCAGACCTTCGGCCTGCCAGGCGTTGTAGAGCGCGACGACCGGGATGGCCACCCTGGTGCGCAGCACCGTTCCCCCTGTTCCCGCTATTCGCCGATGACCGGTGGGGCCACCATCGTGCCGTCGCCGAAGATGTCCTCGGTCTCCTGCAGGTACGACGCGGACTTGTGCTCCTTGTCCTCGTCGCCCTCGCCGCGCGCGCCACCGGCGCCCATGCCCGCACCCATGCCGCCGGCTCCGGCCCCGCCACGGCCACCGGCCGCGCCGCCGGGTCCGAACCCGCCCGCGCCACCGGGCCCGAAGCCACCGCGGCCCTCGCCGTGACCCATCACACCGGCCGCTCCGCCGGGCCCGAACCCGCCGCCCAGGCCACCGGGACCGCCCATGCCGGGCATCCGACCGGCGCCCATCCCGCCGGCGCCACCACCACGACCGCCGCCACCTCCGCCGGAACCCCCACCGGGGCCGCCGGGTCCGCCACCGGGGACGCGCGGCACACCGGGCGGCGTGCTCGGCGTCCGGTTGCGCGGGTTGTTGGGGTTGCGCGGGTCGTTCGGGTTGCGGGGGTCGTACGGCAACCGCGGGTCATAGGGCAGCCGCGGGTCGGACGGCAGGCGCGGATCGGTCGGCAGCGGCGGCGGCCGGTACCCGATGTCGGGCTTGGGCCCCGTGGGGTCGGGCTGCACCCACGACGGCCGGGTCGTGTTGTCCGTCGTGCCGGGCGGCGGGATGGTCGGCTCGGTCCACGACGGCTTGGTCGTGCCCGTGCCGTTGCGGTCGACGGAGTTGCTGACGTTGGTGTTGTTCTCGCCGTTGTTCTCGTTCGGCTCCACCTTGCCCGGTTTGGGCGGCGGGATCGGGGTCTCCTCTTCCTCGACGTTCCCGTTCATCTCGCCGGGATCCGGGAAGTACGGCATCGAGTCGCTGGCCGAGGTCGTCGAGCTGCCGTAGCGCTCCAGCACCTGGACGTTGTGCGTGTTGACCTGCTGGCTCTGCTCGACCGCGTCGTCGTAGTCGGTGTCCCACGGCAGCGCGTCGTTGTACCAGGGCTTGTCCGGCACCTGGACGGGCTCTTGCATGTCGCCCTTGGCCGCGCGGAACGCACGGCTGATCTCGGCCGTGTTGTCGCCCGCCGTCATGGCGAGCCCGCTCGTCACCTCCGACCAACTGGCCAGTGGCGTGGTCTTGGCGCGGGCCGAGTCGCCCGCGGCTCCTTCCCACACCGCGCCGGACGCCTGGACCGCCTGGTTGATCAACTCGCTGATCCGGACGTGGCCGTCGGAGATCCCCTCCCACGCGTCGCGGCTGGCGTCCGTGGTCTGGTCAGGCCCCTTGCCCTCCTGGAACCAGCGGTAGATCTGCTCGGGGGCGACGCACATGTTGAGCAGACCCATGCCGTCGCGGTCGACATCACCGGCCATGTCCTACCCCTTCAGGTTTCCGACCACGGTCTCCGCGATCTCGCTGGACACCGAGCACGGGTCGGTGTACCCGGGAAGCTTCTTGTCGTTCACCCGAACCTGCACCGCGAAGCCCTCGCCCTCGGCCACGCCGACCGCGGTCGTGCACGAGCCGTGGGCGGCATCGGTCAAGTCGGTGTCGACCGCCGGGTATCCGGCGACCTCCGTCGGCTTGAACACGGTGAGCTCTTCCCGGTTGGCGTAGACGCCGTCCAGCCCCCGCGACTTGTCCAGCAACGCGACGACGAAACTCGTGCCGAGCGCGCGGTCGTCCGGGTACCACTGGCAGTTCGTGCCGGTCGCGTCCGTGCTTTCGGCGCCGGCCTTGGTCACGCCCCGGGCGGAGAGCTGGTCGTCCTTCAGCATGGCGCAGGGGCTGCCGAACTTGGCGAGGTCCAGCTCCGGGCCGGTGATGGCCGGGACATCGCCCCCGGACGCCGACGTCGTGGTGGTGGCGGCCGCCGAGGTGGCGTCCGTGCTGCCGCCCGGCGACGGGGTGCCGTCGCCCTTGGTCGTGCAACCCGACGCGACCACCAAGGTCGTCGCGCAGAGGACTGCCAGCGTTGCTCGCCTCACGACTGGTTCCCTCCGCCGTTGAAGGCGTCAGCGGTTGCCTGATCCTGGTTCTTGTAGGTGTCCAGGGAGGCTTGGATGCTCTGGATGGTGTTGTTCAGGGCCTCGATCGCCCGCGAGCTGGCCCAGCTGTAGCCGCCGGGGTCGGGCCCGGCGGTCTGCTTGATCGTCGCCGCCGCCGACTCGCTGTAGGGGTCCTTGCCGGGCGGCCCGGTGATCACGGACCTGATGGTGCTGTCGAACAGCGATTGGAGCTGGTCGCGCGCGTCCGCCAACCCGTTGATCAGCTTCTGCGCCTGCTCCGGGTCGACGCTGAAGCTCGTCTGGCTCGCCACCAGCCCCGCGCCCGCCGGCCCGGCCGACACCGTGTCCGCCACGAACCCGATCTGCTTGGCGCCCCCGCCCGCTCCGGCGTCCAACATCGTCGTGCTCCCCTCACGCTGAACTGCCCGAAGTGATGATGGCACAGGGCCTCGGCCACGAAGGAGCGATCGGGACGGTTACTCCGGGTGGGGGATGGACGTCCGATCCGTTCAAGACGGCGGGACCTCGGCGGGCCTACCGTCGGTGTCATGATCGAAGCAGCACGTTCCTTCATCTGGCTCAACGCGCGGGTCCTCGAGCAGCGCCGGTTCCTGCACCTGTTCGACGACGGGCCGGGGGAGGCGGTCGCGGCGGCGGTGCTGGCCTACCGCAACGACGACGGCGGTTTCGGGCACGCCCTGGAGCCCGACGGGCGTGGGCCCGACAGCCAGCCCCTGGCGACCTACACCGCGTTGGCGCTGCTCGACGAGGTCGGCGTGACCGAGCACGCCGGGTCCGCGTGCGACTTCCTGACCACGATCACCAACGCGGACGGCGGCGTGCCGAACTGCGTGGACACCGGCCGCGCGGACCTGAGGGCGCCGTGGTGGCAGCCGTCCGGCGACAGCGACCTGCTGGTCACGGCCCTGCTGGCGGGTGTGCTGCACAAGATGGGCGTCGGGCACGCGTGGCTGGACCGCGCCACGGAGTTCTGCCGGCGGCGCGTCACCGGGCTGACGAAGACCCACCCGTACGAGGCGGCTGCCTGCGTCCGCTTCCTCGACCACGTGCCCGACCGGCCGTGGGCGGAACGGGAGGCGGAGCGGCTCGGGGGCCTGGTGCGCGAGCAGGGGTTGGTCGACCTGGGGGACGGCAGGGCGCACGAGGGGTACGCGGAGGGCGAGACGCACAAGCCGCACGACTACGCGCCGACCCCGGGCAGCCTGGCCCGCAGGTGGTTCGGCGACGACGAGCTCGGGACGGACCTCGACGCGCTCGCGGCCCGGCAGCAGGACGACGGCGGGTGGACGTTCCCGTGGGCCGCGTGGACGCCCGTGACGACCTACGAGTGGCGACCCGTCGTGACGATCACGGCGCTGCTGGCGTTGCGCGCCTACGACCGGATCAGCTGACCCAGCGGCACGCCCGCCAGGTCGCGCACCTCGCGTGACAGGTGCGCCTGGTCGGCGTACCCGGTGCGGTGGGCGATGTCGGCGAACGGCACGCCCTGCCACGCCAGCCCGACCGCGCGGTCGAAGCGCAGCACGCGGTGCAGCACCTTCGGGCCGTAGCCGAACGCGGCGAGGCTGCGCCGGTGCAGCTGGCGGGCGCTGAGCCCCAGCGACCGGGCCAGGTCGCCGACGTTCCCCGAGGACGACGCGATGACGTCGACCAGGGGGTCCGGCGGTGTCTCCCGCAGCCGGGCCAGGGCGGCCGACGCCAGCACGTCGCACGGGTCCTCGGCCTCGCCGAGGGCGTCGTCCAAGCGGGCCGACGACCCCCACAGCTGCGACAGCGGGACGCGCTGGTCGCGCAGCTCCACCCCGGGCACGCCGAACGCCGCCGGACCCACGCCGGGGCCGAACCGGACGCCGAACAACGTGCCCGGACCGGTCCGCGTCACGTGCCCGACCGTGTCGGGGCCGGCCACGAACACCTCGCCCGTGCCCGCCGAGTAGATGATGTCGGTGCACCCGTCCGGGACGACCAGGCCGGCGGCGGTCGTCGTGGTGGTCCGGCGCCACACGCAGGCCAGACCGGGGAACGGGCGTTCCGCGTACACGTCGCCGATGGTAGTGGCGGGCCGCGCCGGAGGAGGGACGCGCGGCCCGCCACGGGCCGCTCACGTGCCGAAGCGGATCCAGTTCACGCTCACGTACGGCGAGGGCTGCCCGCTGGTGAACGTGATGTACACGTCGTGCGTCCCGGTGATCCCGGCGATGTTCGCCGGGATGGTGCGGTAGCTCTGCCAGCCGCCGGTGTTGGCGATGGCGAAGCTGCCGACGGGTGTCGCGGTCGGGCTGTCCAGCCGCACCTCGACCAGGCCGCTGGCGCCGCCCGACACGCCGGACGCGGCCCGTGCGACGAACTGCGTGGCCGTCCGGGAGCCGAACCGGACGCCGGAGAACCGCAGCGAGTCGCCGTTGCGCAGCTGCGTCACCGACTGCCCGCCGTCCGCCGACTCGACGGCGCCGCCGGAGCGCGTCGTGGCCTGTTCGGCCTGGATGTCGCTGTACGCGTCCCACCCGCTGCCGCCGGGCGGGTTGGTGGTGGTGGTCGTGGTCGGCGGGGTGGTGCCGCTGCCGGAGGTCCACACCGCCACGTAGTCCACCAGCAGCGAGTGGCCGGACGCGGTCGCCGAGGTGGGTGTGCCGAAGCCCGCGATGGCGTTGGGGAACGCGCCGCCGATGGCCAGGTTCAGCAGGATGAAGTACCCCGCGTGGCTGGTCATGTTGTTCCACGTGGTCGCGTCCAGCTGGCTCTGGGTGACGCTGTGGAACTGCTGGCCGTCGACGTACCAGCGGAACGCCTTGGGCGAGGAGCTCTCGTCCCACTCGAACCGGTAGGTGTGGAACGCCGACTGGCACGACGAGCCGGGGCAGGCGCGGCTGTTGCCGATGCCGGTGGTCTCGTTGCACGGCCCGCCGGGGTTCACGCCGCAGTGCAGCACGCCCCACACGGAGTTGATGCCGTTGACGTTCTCCATGATGTCGAACTCGCCGATGGCGGGCCAGTTCCAGTAGTTGCCGCGGTAGGGCGAGCCCAGCGCCCAGAACGCGGGCCAGTAGCCGAGGGCGGCCTGGCCGGTGACGTTGGGCATCTGGATGCGGCCCTCGATGGCCAGCTTGCCGCCCGACGGCGGCCGGAAGTTCGACCGCTGGGTCTCGATGCGGGACGACGTCCAGCCGCCCGAGCCGTCGCGCAGCGCGGTGATGCGCAGGTTGCCCGAGCCGTCGAGCTTGATGTTGTTCGTGCTGGTCGTGTAGTTCTGGATCTCGCCGGTGCCCCAGTTGCCGGGGCCGCCGGGGTAGCCGTAACCGGTGTCGAAGATCCAGTTCGAGGACGACGGCAGCGTGTTCGCGCTGCCGTTGAAGTCGTCGCTCCACTGGAGCGTCCAGCCCGCGGGCGTGGACGGCACGGACGCGTTGGCCGACATGGTCGCGACGATCGCGAGCGGCACGGCGGTGATCAGGGCGGCGGCGGTCGCGAGGACCCGTCGTCGTCGGCTCCGGCTGAACTCCATGAGCGGTGACCTCCTTGTCACTGTTCCGATCGTTCGGCACGAGACAGCACACTGTCTACGCCCATGAGAGCGCTCTCACGATGATCGTTCAAGAGTCCGATCGGCCCAATGCCGCTACTTCGCGTCGGCGTAGGAGTCGACGGGCACGGCTTTGAGCGGGAAGCGGACGGGTGTCGCGCCGAACACCAGCCGTGACGCCTCCTCGCCCGACGCGGTCACCTCCGCGCACACCACCTCGGCCTGCTCCGCCCGGCAGTGCACCAGCACCTCGTCGTGCTGGAAGAACACCAGGTGCGCGCCCGGCGCCGACTGCCGCAGCCGCCGCCGCAGCACGCCGAGCAGCGCCGCCGTCCAGTCCGCCGCGCTGGCCTGCACCACGAAGTTGCGGGTGAACCGGCCCCAGTCGCGCGCCGCCCGCCGCGACTGCCGCACCGCGTCCTCGCCGTCGTCGGCGTTGCCGGTCGTCTCGTGCCACGCGGCCGACGGCGGCGGGCTCGTGCGGCCCAGCCGGGACCGGACCATCCGACCCTGCTCGCCCGCCAGCGCGGCGGCCTCCACGTACCCGACCGCGTCGGGGAAGCGGCGGCGCAGCACCGCCATCGCCGGAGCCGCGTTGCCGCCCGTGCCGCCGTACATCGCGGACAGCATGGCGAGCTTCGCCTTGCCCCGGTCGCCGTCGAACGCCTCCGCGGCCAACGCCGTGTAGAGGTCGTCGTCCGAGGACACCTCGGTGAACTCGTGGTCGTTCGACAGCGCCGCCAGCACGCGCGGCTCCAGCTGCGCCGCGTCGGCCGCCACCAGCTTCCACCCCGGGTCGGCGCGCACCGCCGTGCGCAGGGTGCGCGGGATCTGCAACGCCGCCCCGCCCCGCGTCGCCCACCGCCCGGACACCACGCCGCCGACCACGTAGTCCGGCCGGAACCGCCCGTCCGCCACCCAGGCGTCCAGCCACGTCCAGCCGTGCGCCACCCACAGCCGGGCCAGTTCCTTGTACTCCAGCAACGGCTCCACGGCCGGGTGGTCGACGCCCTTGAGCACCCACGCGCGGGCCGACGGCACGTCGATGCCCTCCCGGGCGAACGCGCGCACGATGCCCGGCGGGTGGTCGGGGTTGACCTGCTTGCCGCCGAACGCCGCCGTGATCCGGTCGGCCAGCTCGGCGAGCCTGGCCGGGCGCACGCCGGCGGCCGGCCGCGGGCCGAGGGTGTCCACCAGCAGCTTCTCGTGCACGTCCACCCGCCACGGCAGGCCGAAGTGCGTCATCTCGGCGGCGGCCAGCGCGCTGGCCGACTCGGCCGCGAACAGCAGCCTCAACCGGTCGGCGTGCGCGAGCGTGGCGGCCAGCCGCTGCTGCTCGACGTGCACCGCGACCACCGCGTCGAGCGGGTCGACATCGCCGGGCAGCCGCTGCTGCTCGGGCTCGAACAGGGTCGGCTGGGTGTCGCGCTTGCGCGGCCCCTGGTCGTGCGGCACGGGCAGCCCGCGCAGCCGGGCGATCGCCGCGCCCAACCCGCGCGGCTCGCCGTGCCGCCCCTGGTAGGCCAGCAGCAGGTACTCGACGTGCACCAGGTCCTGGCACCGCTCGACGCGCACCCCGCGGGCCAGCAGGTCGGGGTAGACCTCCGCCGTCTCCGCCCACAGCCACCGGGGTCGGTGCCGCTCCTCCAGCCCGGCCACCGCCGCCGCCAGGTCCGCCGTCGCCACCACCGGCCCCTCGGGCGCCCCGGCGTCGGAGAGCACGCGGAACCGGCCCGCGTTCTCTCCGTCCGACACCAGGGCGATGAGCACGCCGCTGATTCTGCAAGGCGCCCCCGACAACCCCGGACGTCGGACCCCTGCCGGCGGTCACCTGATCGTGGCGGGAGGCGGGGAGCAGGATGTGCCGGTGGACCGCACCCTGTCGCCCGTCGAGCTGCTGGACCCCCGGTACGAGGTGGTGCCGTTCCACGGGCGCGTGGACGAGCTGGCCGAGCTGGCGCGGTGGCGGGAGGGCGACGAGGCCCGCTCCGTGCTGCTCCTGCACGGTCCGGCGGGCGTCGGCAAGACCCGGTTGGCGCGGCACTTCGCGGCGGACTCCGGCGTCTCGGTGGTCGACGACGCCGACCTCGCCACCCACCTCGACCTGCGGGAACCCCGCGTGCTGCTGATCTCCCGGACCGCGGGCTGGTGGTGGTCCGCCCACCGGCAACGGGCCGCCGACCTCGGCTACCGCGCCGCGGACCTCGCGGTCACCGCCCGCCCGGACGAGCACGAGACGTCCTTCGCGACCGCGTGCGCCCACTTCGCCTACGCCCTGGGCCTGCCGATCCCGACCACGACCCCGCCGGACGCGCCGACGTTGCACGACCTGCACCTGGCCGCCCTCGTCGCGGTGCACGGCTCACCCGTCGAGCCGGCGCCGACCCGCGGCCGGCTCGCGGAGGACGCGCTGGCCGTCACGCTGCTGGACGAGCGGATCACGCCCGACCGCACACCGGAGGCCCTGGAGCTGCTGCTGCGCGCCGCCGAACGCCTGCCGCACGCCCGCCGCCGCGCCGAGGAGCTGTTCACCGCGCACCCGGAGCTCGCGGACACGGCCACCGGCGCCACCCTGCGGATCCTCGCCGAGTGGCCCGCGCCGGCCAGGGCCGTGGCCCGCCGCGTCTTCGACGACCCCCGCTTCCACGGCGACCCGCTGCCCGCGATCCTCACCCGGACCCTCGCGCGCGAAGCCGGGACCAGGCTGGAGCAGGCCGAGCTGCACGGCCTGCTGGCCGCCCGCGCGGCCCTCGCTTCGCTGCGCGAGGAGGCCGTCGAAGCGGCCTGCCAGGAGGTGGCCCTGTACCGCGAGGCGGCCGCCGAGGACCCGGCCGAGCACCGCCCCGCGCTGGCCGACGCGTTGGCCGACCTGAGCCTGCGGCACATCGCCGCGGGCCGGTTGGAGGACGCCCTGACCGCGGCCGAGGAAGCCGCCGCGCTGTGCCGGGTCGTCGCCGCCGAGGACCGCGACTGCGCGCCGCAGCTGGCGCGGGCGCTCGACCAGCTGGGCAGGCGCCGCGCCGCGCTCGGCCGCCGGGCCGAGGCGTTGGCCGCCTTGGACGAGGCCGCCGACCTCTACCGCGACCTGGCCGAGGCCCACCCGAAGCTGTTCCGGGTGGACCTGGCGAAGGTCACCGACCAGCGGATCGGGCTAGCCCGTGGTGACCAGTGAGCGGAGGAAGAACGCCACGTTCGCCGGGCGCTCCGCCAGCCGCCGCATGAAGTAGCCGTACCACTGGTCGCCGTACGGCACGTAGACGCGCATGCGGTTGCCCGCGGCGGCGATGCGGCGCTGCTCGTCGGGCCGGATGCCGTACAGCATCTGGTACTCGTAGGTGTCCGGCGACCGGTCCTTGGCCAGCTCGCCCGCGATCGCGATCAGCCGCGGGTCGTGCGAGGCGACCATCGGGTAGCCCTCGCCCGCCATCAACGCCTTCAGGCACCGCACGTAGGACCGGTCGACGTCGGTCTTGTCCTGGAACGCCACCGAAGCGGGCTCCCGGTACGCGCCCTTGCACAGCCGCACGCGCGACCCGGCGTGCGCCAGGTCCAGGCAGTCCTGCTCGGTCCGCTTCAGGTACGCCTGGAGCACCGCGCCGACCCACGGGAAGTCCACCCGCAGCTCGCGCAGGATGCCGAGGGTCGAGTCGGTCGTGGTGTGGTCCTCCATGTCGAGGGTCACCGTGGTGCCGACCGCGCCCGCCGCCGAGCAGATGCGCCGGGCGTTCTCCAACGCGACCTTCTCGCCGTCGACGGGCAGGAACTGGCCCACCGCGGACAGCTTCACCGACACCTCGGCCCGCTCGGTGTGCCCGGCGAGCTCCAGTTTGCGCAGCAGGTCCAGGTACGCCTCGACGGTGGCCGTGGCCTGCGCCGCGTCACGCGTGTCCTCGCCGAGGTGGTCCAGCGTGACGTAGCGGCCGTCGGCGACCACCTCGCCGGTGGTGGCGACGGCCGCGGCCACGTCGTCGCCGGAGATGAAGCGCTTGACGACCGGCCGGGTCAGCGGCGTGCGTTCGACCAGCTCGCGGACGGCGCCGGAGCGCGAGGCGGCGAGCAGCGCGGAGCGGAGCATGATCACCCCTGGTGCGGGTAGCGGTAGGAGGTAGGAGCCGCGAACGTCTCCTTGATGGACCGCGGGCTCACCCAGCGCAGCAGGTTGTGCACCGAGCCCGCCTTATCGTTCGTGCCCGACGCGCGGCCGCCGCCGAACGGCTGCTGGCCGACGACCGCGCCGGTCGGCTTGTCGTTGACGTAGAAGTTGCCCGCGGCGAACCGCAGCTCCCGCTGCGCGTGCGCGATGGCGGCCCGGTCGCGCGCGATGATCGCGCCGGTCAGGGCGTACGGCGCGGCGCTCTCCATCTGCTTGAGCACGGTGTCGTAGTCGGAGTCCTCGAACACGTGGACCGCCAGGACCGGCCCGAAGTACTCGGTGGTGAACACCTCGTGCTCGGGGTTGGTGCCCAGCAGCACGGTCGGTCGCACGAAGAAGCCCTCGGAGTCGTCCGCCGTGCCGCCCGCGACGACTTCCAGCTGGTCGTCCGCGTGCGCGGCCTCCAGCACCCCGGACAGCTTGTCGAACGACCGCCGGTCGATGACCGCGCCCATGAAGTTCGACAGGTCCGTGACGTCGCCCATGGTCAACGACTCGACGTCGGCCAGGAAGTCGTCCTTCACCCGGTTCCACACCGAGCGCGGGACGTAGGCGCGGGACGCGGCCGAGCACTTCTGGCCCTGGTACTCGAACGCGCCGCGGACGAGCGCGGTGCGCAGCACGTCGACGTCGGCGGACGGGTGCGCGAGCACGAAGTCCTTGCCGCCGGTCTCGCCGACGACGCGCGGGTAGGAGCGGTAGTTCGCGATGTTCGCGCCCACCTGGCCCCACAGGTGCTGGAACGTGCGGGTGGACCCGGTGAAGTGGATGCCCGCGAGGTCCGGGTCGGCCAGCGCCACCTCGGACACGGCCAGGCCGTCACCGGGCAGCAGGTTGATCACGCCCGGCGGCATCCCGGCCTCTTCGAGCAGCCGCATGGTGAGGTGCGCGGCGAAGCTCTGCGTCGGCGACGGCTTCCACAGCACCACGTTGCCCATCAGGGCGGGCGCGGTGGGCAGGTTGCCCGCGATGGCGGTGAAGTTGAACGGCGTGATCGCGTAGACGAAGCCCTCCAGGGGGCGGTGGTCCGTGCGGTTCCACACGCCGGTGGACGACTGCGGCTGCTCGGCGAGGAGCTGCCGGCCGAAGGAGACGTTGAAGCGCCAGAAGTCGATCAGCTCGCACGCGGCGTCGATCTCGGCCTGGATCGCGGTCTTCGACTGGCCGAGCATGGTGGCCGCGTTGAGCGTGGCCCGCCACTTCGTCGCGAGCAGGTCGGCGGCACGCAGCAGGATCGCGGCGCGGTCGTCGTAGGACATGGCGCGCCACTGCGGCGCGGCTTCCTTCGCGGCGGCGATGGCGTCGCGGGTGTCCTGCCGGGTGGCGCCGTGCAGGGTGCCCAGGACGGCGCGGTGGTTGTGGGGCTGCACGACGTCGAAGCGCTCGCCGCCGCCGACCCGCTGCTCGCCGCCGATGGTGAGGGTCAGCTCGGCGGGCTCCTTGACCAGCTCGGCCAGCTTCGCCTGCAGCTGCGCGCGCTCCGGGGTGCCGGGGGCGTAGCCGAGGACGGGCTCGTTCACCGGTGCGGGGACCGAGGTCACGGCATCCACAAGCAGCTCCTTCGCCACGAGGTTGGGTTGTCCCAACGGTAGGACTTCCAACCATGCGACCCGTTGTCCGCACGTCTAGGCTTGGCCATCCCTCGTTGTGGAACTGGACAAAGAGATGAGCTTGCGGCAGGTCCTGATCGCGCTCGGCGATCCGCTGGTCGAGGTGCAGGTCGCGCCGCACGGGCTGGAGGCCGACGTCCTCGACGTGGTCATCCTCGACCCGGACGACACGCCCGACGTGCGGCCCGGGGACCTCGCGCTGGTCATCGGCGCCCGGGGTCGGGCGGCGTCGTCGCTGGTCCGGGCCGCCGGCGCCGGGGGAGCGGCGGCGGTCGCGGTCAAGGTGGACACGCCGTCGACGGTGCTGCGGCAGGCGGCGGCGGACGCGGGCGTGGCGCTGCTGGCCGTGCGGCCCGAGGTCCGCTGGGAACACCTCGAAGCGCTGGCCCGGGGCGTCGTGCGCAACGCCCGCGTGACGGCCGACGCGGGCGCGGGCGAAGTGCTCGGCGACCTGTTCGGCCTGGCCCAGACCATCGCCTCGCTGACCGGCGGCATCGTCAGCATCGAGGACACCGCCAGCCGCGTGCTGGCCTACTCCCGCTCCACCGACGAGGTCGACGAGCTGCGCCGGCTGTCCATCCTCGGCCGCCAGGGGCCGGAGCCGTACCTGAAGATGCTCCGCGAGTGGGGCGTCTACCAGCGCCTGCGCTCCGGCGAGGAGGTCGTCCGCATCGACGAGCGCCCCGAGCTGGGCATCCGCCGCCGCATCGCCGTCGGCATCCACGCGGGCGCGCAGCCGCTGGGCACGATCTGGGTGCAGGAGGGCGGCGCGCCGCTGACCGAGCAGGCCGAACGCGCCCTGCTCGGCGCGGCCCGCGTCACCGCCCTGCACCTGGTCCAGCAGCGCGAGCCGGCCGCCGCGTTCCGCGAGAACCTGCTCGCGTCGCTGCTCGACGGCCGGATGGACGCCGAGGCGATCGCCGAGCAGATCGGCGCGGACCCGGACAAGCCCGCCGCCGTCGTCGTCTTCGCGCTGCGCGGGCAGGAGCACGCCGACCGCACCCAGCACGAGCTGCGCCGGGCCGAGATGACCAGCCTGATCTCCGTGCACGCCGCCGCGTACCGGCGCAGCGCGCTCGTCAGCTGGCAGAGCGGTCGCACGTACGCCCTGCTCACCGACCTGCCGCCGAAGGCGCCGCTGCTGACGTTGACCAAGGAGATCGTGGCCGCCGCGCGCAGGCACATGGGCCTGCGGGTGCAGGGGGCGGTCGGCTCCACGGTGCCGACGGTGGACGAGGTGATGCTCTCCCGCGACGAGGCCGACCGGGTGCTCGACGCGATGTCGCGCGACCTCGACGCCGACGTGGCGACGCTCGAAGACGTCCGGTCCCGGGTGTTGATCAGTGAAACGCTCGCGCTCTTGGCCGACCACCCGCGCATCCGCGATCCGCGACTCGCGGCGCTCGATGGGGAACTGGCCCGTTCACTTTTGGTCTACTTGGACGAATTCGGTGATGTGAAACGCGCAGCCGCGCACCTGCACGTTCACCCCAACACTCTCCGATACCGCCTCCGACGTGCGGCGGAGCTCGGCGGATTCGACCTGGACGACCCGTTGCTCCGGTTGTTCGCCCAGCTGCAACTCAGGCTGGGCTGAACCAGGGCTCCGCAGCGCCGTACCCTCCGGGAGTGAGCACCCAAGCCCGCGGCAGCGACTTCGCTGAATTGTCCAGGCTGGTCAAGCAGCAGGGTCTGCTGGACCGGCGCACCGGTTTCTACATCGCTTTCCTGGTCGGAGTGATCGCCGCGTTCGCCCTCACCGTGGTGGCGATGGCGCTGATCGGCGACTCGTGGTGGCAGCTCGTGCCCGCCGCCGTGCTCGCCGTCGTCTACACCCAGATCGCGTTCCTCGGCCACGACGCCGGCCACCGGCAGGTGTTCGCCGACAACAAGCGGAACCAGGCGATGGGCTTCGTGCTGGGCAACCTGCTCGTCGGGGTCGGCTACGGCTGGTGGATGAGCAAGCACAGCAAGCATCACGCCAACCCCAACCACGAAGACGAGGACCCGGACGTCGACATCGCCGTCCTCGCGTTCAGCGCCGAGCAGGCGGCCCGCAAGCAGGGCTTCTTCCGCTGGGTCGTCAAGCGCCAGGCGTACCTGTTCTTCCCGCTGCTGCTGCTCGAAGGCTTCAGCCTGCACGTCATCAGCGCCGCCGCCGCGGCCCGCCGCGAGGTCAAGAGCTGGAAGCTGGAACTGGCGATGCTGGCCGTGCACGCCGTGGTCTACGTGGGTGGCGTGTTCCTGCTGATGTCCCCGGGGAAGGCGATCGCGTTCATCGCGGTGCACCAGGGCCTGTTCGGCGTCTACATGGGCATCTCCTTCGCGCCCAACCACAAGGGCATGCCGGTGCTCCAGGCCGGCCACCAGCTCGACTTCCTGCGCAAGCAGGTGCTGACCTCCCGCAACGTCACCGGCGGCTGGTTCACCGACTTCCTGCTGGGCGGCCTGAACTACCAGATCGAGCACCACCTGTTCCCGAGCATGCCGCGACCGCACCTGCGCAAGGCGCAGGCGCTGGTCCGCGACTTCTGCCACCGGCAGTCGGTGTCCTACGCCGAGTGCGGCCTGTTCACGTCGTACGGGTACGTGCTGAAGTACCTGCACGAGGCGGGAGCTGAACTGCGCGGTACAGGAACGCTCGCTCCAGCAGGGTCCAGGTAGTGGTCGTCACCAGGTAGATGCCGGCCGCCAGGGGCAGCACGGCGGCGATCAGCACGGTCCCGAACGGCAGGAGCCGCAGCAGTGCCGCGAACGGCGGCTGCGGCCCGCCGGTCTTCCGGGCGACCGCCGCCTGCCACCGTGACGTCGCGAAGGCGATGCCGGCGAGCAGGGCGAACAGCGCCAGGAACACCGGCGTGTGCGCCCAGGCGCCGAACCAGTGCGTGCCCAGGGGCACGCCGAGCAGCGTGCCGTCCAGCAGCGGGTTCGGTGTGGTGACCAGCCGGTACATCACCATGAAGAACGGCGCCTGCACCAGCGCGGGCAGGCAGCCGGCGAGCATCGACGTGCCGTTGGACCGGTAGAGCTCCAGGGTCTTCTCCTGGAGCTTCACCCGGTCCTTGCCGTACTTGGCGGTCAGCTCGCGGACTTCGGGCGCCAGCGCGGCGCGGGCTTTCTCGCCGCGCACGGCGGCACGGCTGAGCGGGTGCACGAGCAGCCGCACGACGGCGGTGAAGGCGACGATGGCCAGGGCGGGCGTGGCGAACGCGGCCAGGGCTGAGCCCAGGGCGTGGAACAAGGGAGAACTCCGTTCTCAGAGCAAGGGGAACCGCGGGACCTCAGGAGCTGAGGCCCAGTCCCGGTGCTCGAGGACGGGGACGGCCCGCCGCGTCGGGGTCGCGCAGCCGCAGGAACGCGGCGCGCAGTGACTTCTCGCGGATCGACAGCGACCGCACCCACGCGGGCGCGGCCCGCACCACCGGCGTGGCGGTGAGCAGCAGCACGACCAGGGCCACGGCCGTCACGGCGGCCAGCACCTCGGTGGGCGTGCCGATCAGGGTGAGGGCGTAGAGAGCGGGCAGGTACAGCGCCGTCAGCAGTCGCAGCCTGTCCATGCCGTCACCTCCCCCTGATCTCAGTCCACCTTACCCACGAGCGCGGGCCGCGCGGGGTGGTCGTAGCGCACCGTCACATCGGCCTGGGGCTCGTAGGAGGCGTAGGCGGGCAGCGTCCACCGCCACTCGTCGGCCGACTGCCGGGCCAGCGCCCCCGCCGACAGCCACAGGTGCACGGTCAGCTCGGCGGGCAGCCACTTGTCCAACAGCATCGTGCCGTCCAGCAGCAGCACGCCGCCCGCGCCGAGCGTCACGTACCCGGCCCGGTGCGCCCGGTCCGTGGCCGCGTTCCACAACGCCGGCAGCACCCGCCCCGACCCGCCGGGGTCGAGCGGCTCCAGCACCTCGCGGACCAGGCCGCCCACGTCCAGCCACGAGTCGCGGAACGAGTCGGGGTCCTCGTGCCCGAACTCCAGCCGCACGGACGCGGGCCGCAGGAAGTCCCACGCCGACACCCGCAGCACCGGGCGTCCCAGCGCGCGCAGCGGCTCCACCAGGGCGTCCGCCAGCTCGCCCGGCCTGGTCGGCGGGGCGCCGTCGAGCAGCACGCGCGCCCACGACGTGCGCGGCACCGCGTCGATCCGCCCGACCAGCTCGTCCACGAGGGTCTGCGGTGAGAGCGGGACGACCTTCACGGCAGCGGGTGGTCCTCCCAGCCGGCGGGCAGCACCGGGACCGGCCAGCCCGGGTCCGGCTCCCACGACCCCCACGCCGGGTCCCACCAGGTCGTGCCGGCGGTCAGCATCGCCCCGACCTCCTCGGCGGTGCGCCGGATCCCCTCGGCCTCGGCGGCGTCGTACTTGCCGTCGGCGACCATCTCCTCGAACTCGTCGCGGTCCAGCTCCCGCCAGTCGCCGTCGACCGGCGCCCAGAAGTCCAGCGCGTGGTCGAGCGTGTCGAAGCCGAGCGCGGTGCGGCGGAACGGGGCCTGGAGGTTGAGGTAGAAGCCCGCGAACCGGCGTTGCCCGCCCTGCCAGTACAGGTCGACCGAGTAGGCGTCGCCGGGCCGGTGCAGCTGGAGCTTGCCGATGCCGGTCCAGCGCGTGCGGCCGAGCTCCTGCCAGTGGTGGGTCCGGGGGTGCGGGTAGAAGCCGAACTCGGTGTCCGGCGCGGTGAACACGACGAGCAGGTCGGGGCCGTCCGCCACCACCCGGGTCGGCGTCACCGCCCACGGCTTGCCGTGCAGCACCTCGCGGCGCAACGCCACGTCCCCCGGCTGGAAGTACCCCATGTCGATCAGGCTAATGCCCGTCTCAGCCTGGTCGCCGCCACCTCGCGGCGGGGGTCCGTGCGCGGCAGCAGGCGGACCAGGCGGTCCAGCACGGCCGCGTCCTCCGCCACCAGGCCGAACGCCCACAGCGCCTCGACGTCGCCCCGCTCCAGCACGCCGCCGCGCACCGCCACCGCCAGGTCCTCGCGCTCCTCGCGCACCACCGGCGCCTCGGACCGGGGGAGCAGCTCGCCCCGGTAGGCCGCCGCGGCGGTCCCGACGTCACCGGCGCGGATCGCGTCGCGCACCGCCAGGAAGTCGCCGCGCACGTCCGCCGACAGCCGGTACGGCCTGGTCAGCAGCACCCCGCCCAGCTGGGCGCGCAGCCGGTGCAGCTCGGCCCGCACGGTCGTCGGGTTGCCGCGCTCGCCGTACAGGTGCAGCGCCAACCGCTCGGCCGTCAGCCCGCGCGGGTGCAGCGCGAGCGCCGTCAACAACTCCGCGTGCCGCAGCGACAGCGGCAACGCCCGACCGTCCAGCGACCCCTTCGGGTCACCCAGGAACCGCAGCGACAGCACGGGTCTTCGGGCGCCCGGTCGTGGCACCCGGAGCAGGTACCCCTCGTCCAACGGCTCCAGGAGCGCTTCCCGCCCATCGGCCAGCCGCACGGTCTCGCCGGTCACGTCCACGTGCGCCGTCAGCAGGCCGTGCGGCTCGGCGGCCAGCACCCGCCCGCTCGGGCTGAGCAGCGCGCCGGGCTCGCCGCGCAGCCCGATCAGGTGCCGCATGTTCACCGACCGCAGCCGCTCGTCCCGGGTCGCCAGCCGCACCTGCAACTGGCTCTCCGCCAACCGCGCGGCGGCGGACACGAGCGCCACCAGCGCCGGGTGCGTGCTGCTCAACGGCCCGCTCACGTCCACCACGCCGATCGTGCGGCCGGTGTCCGGGTCGCGCACGGGGCTCGCCGCGCACGTCCACCCGTGGTAGGTCCGCACCAGGTGCTCGGCGGAGTGCACGGTCACCGGCGCGCCCACCGCGAGCGCGGTGCCCATCGCGTTCGTGCCGATCGCGTCCTCGGCCCAGCTCGCGCCCTCGCTCAGCCGCACCCGTTCGGCCAGGCCGCGCACCGAGTTCGCGCCCTCGCACCACAGGATGGTGCCGTCCGCGTCGGTGATGATCATGACGTGCTGCGCCTCGTCGGCGATGCCCAGCAGCGTCTCCCGCAGCACCGGCAACGCCGCCGCGATCGGGTGCGCGCCGCGCCGGTCGACCACCTCGGCCGGGTCGAGCACCACGGGCGGCTCGTGCCGGTCCGGGTCGACCCGCGCGGCCAGCGACCGCCGCCACGACGCCACGATCAGCTCACGGGCGCCGCGCGCCTGCTCCCCGCTCAACACCGCTTCGCGCGCGTGCGCGAGCCGACGCGGGTCCGGTTGCATGGGCGCCTCCCCCGACCAGGATGACCCGCCCGCGTCGGTCGCGGCAAGCCGATCGCTGCTCCGTTCGGGTGCAACGCGACTGCAACGTCGCGCGCCCGACGCTGCTGCCGCACGACCAACGCGAGGAGGCGGGACATGGCGAGGTACGCGGCGCCGGGCGCGCAGGGCAGCGTGGTGTCGTACCGGGACCGGTACGACCACTTCATCGGCGGCGAGTACGCGCCGCCGGCCGGGGGCGGCTACTTCGCGGACCGCAGCCCCGTCACCGGCGAGGTGTTCACCGAGGTCGCCCGGGGCGCCGCCGAGGACCTGGACCGGGCGCTGGACGCCGCCCACGGCGCCTCCCGCCGGTGGGGCCGCACGTCACCCGCCGAACGCGCGACCGTGCTCAACGAGATCGCGGACCGGGTGGAGGACCACCTCGACGCCCTCGCCGTGGCCGAGGCGTGGGAGAGCGGCACGCCGGTCGGCAAGGCGCTGGCCGTCGACCTGCCCTCGGCGGTGGACCACTTCCGCTACTTCGCCGGCGTGGTCAGAGCCCAGGCGGGCGGCATCACGAACCTCGGCGGGAACCTGGTGGCGCACCACTTCCCGGAGCCGATCGGCGTCGTCGGCCAGGTCGTCCCGTGGCGCCGGCCGCTGCTCGCCGCGGCGGGAGCGCTCGCGCCGGCGCTGGCCGCGGGCAACGCCGTGGTGCTCAAGCCCGCCGAGCAGACCCCGGCGTCGATCCACGTGCTGGTCGGCCTGATCGCCGACCTGCTGCCACCCGGCGTGGTCAACGTCGTGAACGGGCTCACCAGCGGGCCGTCGGAGCCCGACCGGCACCCGCACGTCTTCTTCGCCGACGTGGCCGCGCGGCGCGACGCGTTCTACGACCGGGCGTTGCGGGGCTTCACGACCTTCGCCCTCGGGCAGGCGCTGGTGCAGAGCCCGGCGCACGACCGGGTCCTCGCCGACGTCACCGAGCGCGTCGCGGCGGTCCGGCCGGGCCACCCGCTGGACACCGCGACCACCATCGGCGCGTTGAGCAGCCACGAGCACGTGGCCGAGTTCCTGGCGCACGTCCGCGCCGCCGAGCGGGAAGGCGCCCGGATCGTCCTCGGCGGCGAGCGCGCGGACCTCGGCGGCGAGCTGTCCGGCGGGTACTACGTCCTGCCGACCGTCATCGAGGGCCGCACGTGCCCCGACCGCGACGTGCGCGGCCCGGTCGTGTCGCTGGCGAGGTTCGACGACGTCGACGACGCGGTGAAGGCGGCGAACGAGGGCACGCGCGGCGTCGGCGCGGGCGTCTGGTCCCGGGACGCCGGCGTGGCCGACCGGGTCGCCCGGCGGGTCAACGCGCGCCGCGTGTGGCTGAACTCGTGCCGGCCCGACCCCGGCGACCGCGCCGCGATCGGGCACTACCAGCAGACCAAGACCCTCCTGGCGGAGCAACCCTGGTGAGGGAGGCGGCGCCGGGCCGCCTCCCCCGGGCAGGGCGCTACTTCCAGGGCACCTGCGGCGACGGGTAGTAGTTCACGCCCATCACGTCCCACTGGTCGGCCTGCGCCGCCAGCCGGACCTTGAACCGGTCCCAGTCGTGCGTCGACCACGGCGACCAGCCCAGCTCCGCGATGGCGGGCAGGCGCGGGAACGCCAGGTGCTCCAGGTCGGCGGTGTTCGTGATGGTCTCGCTCCACAGCGGCGCCTCGACGCCGCGCACCGCGTCGGCCGGCAGGCCCTCGACGTACGCGCCGGGGTTCCAGTCGTACGCGTCCTGCACGTCGGTGTACCCGGCCCAGCTCAACCCGAGCTTGGTGTTCGCGTCGTACTTCATGTCCAGGTACGCCTTGGTCGCGGGCGACAGCACGATCTCGCTGCCCCGCGCGGCGGCCTCCACCATGTCCGGCGCGACCGTCTTCGTGCCCCAGAACTGCGGCACCGCCGACGCGGGCGGCCCGGCCTTCACGAACTCGTGCCACCCGGTCGCGGTCTTGCCGTGCTTGGCGACCAGCGGCAGCACTTGGTCCATGAACCGGTCGAAGTCCGGGTCGGTGGTGGCGTGCGCCTCGTCGCCGCCGATGTGCAGGTACTCGCCCGGCGTCAACGCGGCCACCTCGCGCAGCACGTCGTCCACGAAGCGGTAGGTGATGTCCTTGTCGATGCACAGGGAGCTGAAGCCGACCTCGATGCCGGTGTAGAGCGGCGGCGCGACGCCGTCGCAGTTCAGCTCCGGGTACGACGACAGCGCGGCGTTGGTGTGGCCCGGCAGGTCGATCTCCGGGATCACCGTGATGTGCCGTGCGGCGGCGTAGGCCACGAGGTCCCGGTACTGCTCCTGCGTGTAGAAGCCGCCGGGACCGCCGCCGACCTCCGTGCTGCCGCCGTGCGCGGTCAGGTTGGGCCAGCTCTTGATCTCCAGCCGCCAGCCCTGGTCGTCGGTCAGGTGCAGGTGCAGCCGGTTGACCTTGTAGAGCGCGATCTGGTCGACGTACCGCTTGACCTCGTCGACGGAGAAGAAGTGCCGGGCCACGTCGAGCATCGCGCCCCGGTGGGCGTAGCGCGGGTAGTCCAGCACCCGGCCGCCGGGCGCCGTCCACGGTCCGCGCTGCCTGGTCTTGGCCTCCACCTTCGCGGGCAGGAGCTGCCGGAACGTCTGCACGCCCGCGAACAGCCCGGCCGCGGTGCGCGCCCGGATCAGCACGCCACGCCGCGTCACGTCGAGCTGGTAGCCCTCCGCGCCGACGACGGCGTCCGCGCCGACGAGCAGCAGCGAGATGTGCCGGCCGGACGCGCCGGGCACCACGGGCAGGCGGTAGCCCGTCGACGGGCGCAGCACGCCGGCGAGGTACTCGCCGACCTGCTCGGCGGCGTCGGAGCCGGGGTGGGTGTAGATCCTGGTGTCCGCGCTGAGCGTGAACGTCACGCCCGGTCGCGGTGTGACAGTGACGGGAGCGGGCACGATGTGCTGCAACGGCGTCTCCGGAGCTGCGTGGGCGGGAACCGCCGCGCCGACCGCGCCGACGAACAGCAGCGCGACGAGCACTCGACCGAACCCGCGCCGTCCGGCGCCTTCTGTGAGAAGCACTGACGTCCTCCTGGCCGGCGTGGATCACCGAGCGGCGGCTCAGGCCACCGTTTCAGCCGCACCAGGAAGTGTCAAGGTCCAGACCAATCACCGCAGCTTCGGCTTGCCCAGACCACGCCACACGGCGGGGAACCGGTCCTCCAGTCGCTGCGCCGCCGCCGTCTCCAAGCCGTGCAGCAGGCCGAAGGTGAAGCCGTTCTCCCCGTCGAGCTGCGCCTTCGCGCCCAGCTCCCGCAGCACCGGCCGGGCCACCACGCCGTCCTGGTGCTCGCCGAGCAGCTCCTGCACCGCCTTGACCTCCTTGCGGTACTTCGCGGCCCGCTTGCCGAACCGCGGCTCGGACACCTCCACCGCGTACCGCAGCCGTTTGGCCGCCTTGCGCGCTTCGTGCAGCTGGATGTCGTCGTGCGCGCTCTCGGCCCGCTTCGCCAACCTGCGGTAGGTCTTGTCGACCAGGTCCGGCAGCACCTTCGTGGCCTTGGCCCGCGCCGTCGGCGTGAACGGCGGCGCGGCGACCAGCGCGTCGACCGCGTCCAGCAGGGCGAAGTACCGCCCGCTGTCCAGCGCCGCCACCGCCGCCTCGTGCGCGGCGGCCTCCAACGGCGCGAAGTGCCGGGTGAGCTGGGCGCGCACCGGGCCGAGCACCAGGTCCTCGTCGAGCGCGGCGACGTGGTCGGCGAACCGGGTCCGCAGCACCTCGAGGTCACGGGCCTCGCCGAGCACGCCCGCCAGCCACTTCAGCTCGTCGGTCAGCTCACGCGTGTCGTCGCGTTCCACGATCGTGCCGAACGCCTGGAGCGCGCTGCGCATCCGACGCGTCGCCACCCGCATCTGGTGCACGGCGTCGTCCTCGCCCCGGCGCACCCGCGGGTCCTGGAGCTTCAACGCGTCGGCCTGCTCCCGCAGGTACGCGAGCACCACGTCGCCGGCGGAGTCCCCGGAGGTCGCCGGCGGCGGCGTGGTGGTGGCGATCCGGTCGGCCAGCAGGCGGCCCAGCTTCGCCGACGACCAGGACCGGGTGATGCCCGCGTCCGCCAACCGCGCCTCGACCCGGTCCAGCAGCGCGACGTCACCGCGTTCACCCAGCTCGACCTCGATCTCGCGCCACGAGTCGACCGACGAGTCGTCCGCCAGGGACTGCCCGGAGACCAGGTCCTCGACCACCTCGACGAGCAGGCGGCCCTTGTCGTCCACGAGCTGCCGGCGCTGCCGCGTGGTCTGGATGCGCGCCACCGGCGCCAGCTCGCGGCCGCGCGCGTGCACCTGGACCAGCGAGCCGAGCTGCTTGGGCGGGTGCTTGGCCGCGCGGCCGGGCGGCAACCGCACCTCCTCGCGCGTGTCCACGCCGGCCGGCAGCTTCAGGTGCCAGCCCGCGTCGTCACCGCCCGTGCGGCGGCGCAACGTCAGCCCGGCCCGGGCGAGCCGCAGGTCGGAGGTGTCGTAGTAGACCGCCTCCAGGCGTTGTTCCTCCGGCCCGGCCACGGCCGCCACGCCGGGCAGGCCGGACAGGTCCGGCAGCGCCGTGCCGCCGGGGGCCTCGTACTTGCGTTCCGTCTCGTGCACCGACGTCGACATGCATCAGGCATACACCGTTTGAGCCCGGTTCAAGCTGATCACGGTGCGTGATCGACCGTTAACCATGCCGGGGGTTTGTGTCGGCCCGTACGCGTGGTTTTCCGGTTTCGTCCCTGGACACGGCGTTCCCGTGCGGTTGGCTGGTCGGCGTGCCCACTGAGAAGGAACGGCTCGACGAGGTCGAGCCGACCGTCGCTGATCTCGTCGCCACCACCCAGGCGCTGACGGCCGAGCTCAACCGGGTGAGCGAACGCCTGCACGTGCTCGAACGCAGGCTGTCCGGCGCCGGTTCGGGCCCGGACGAGGACCTCGACTCGACCGAGGGCATCGCCGACACGGTGAACGCGCTGCGCGCCGCGTGGGACGCCGAGCAGGAGCTGCTGGCCGACTCCGTCCGCGCCGACCTGAACGCCGAGGTCGCCGAGTACGAGTCGCTGGCGCAGCAGCGGGACGCCGGGCTGGCCAAGCTCTCGACCGGTCGCATGCCGCGCTTCGAGCGCGACGCGCTGCAGCACGAGGTGCAGAACCTGGAGTGGCGGGTCAACGCGCAGGAAGCGGGCGCGCGGGCCGCCTCCCACCGGCTGTCCGCCGACCGGCTCGCCGCCGAGGAGCCGTGGCGCGCGGAGGCCGTCGTGGCGGGGGACAAGGCCCGCCAGGAAGTCCTGGACATCGCCCGCCGCCGCCTGACCCGCGCCCTGGCCGCCGACACGCGCCTGCCGCTGTGGTTCCGCGTCGGCCTGGGCGAGATCACCACCCCGGACCCGTCCCGCTGGGTCGAGGCCGCCGTGGCCCTGGTCGCCTACCGCCTCGAGTACGGCGTGGTGGACCCGATCTCACCGCTGGGGGAGATCCCCTCCGCCACCTCCGGCTTCGCCGCCTGGGTCCGCCGGGCCGAGGCGCACACCGACATCGTGGACCAGCTGGAATCCCTGCGCCCCTGAACCCTCCGCGAGTTGTCCACAACCAGCCTTCGCCGCCGCGGTTGTGTCGGTCCCCTGTGGCAGGATCAAAACCGGGGATCCCCCGGGCGGGACCCCTGCGAAGCGTCAACCCCGGCAGGACCCGGCGACACCGGAACCGCTGTGCGGCATCACCGCGCGGTCAGCAGGTCTTGAGCATCGCGCCCAACGCGTCGCGCTCCGCCTCGTCCACGGTCAGCCCGTACAGCGTCTTCACCGACACCACCGCCCGCGCGTAGGTGCACCAGTAGGTCTGCACCGGCGGCTTCCACTTGGCCGCGTCCTGGTCGCCCTTGGACCGGTTGCTGCTCGCCGTCACCGCGATCAGCTGCAACCCGCCCATGTCGTTGGCGAACTTCTCCCGCTGCTCGTCGGTCCACTTGTCCGCGCCCGAACGCCACGCCTCGGCCAACGCCACCGTGTGGTCGATGTCGAGGTCGCCCGCGTCGGTCACGACCTTGCCGTCGTAGACGCTGGTCCACGTCCCGCCCGTGATCTTGCAGCCGGCGCCGGTCTGCACGTCCGCGCCCTGGCGCTGCAGCACCACGTCGCGCGTGTCGCACCCGTCGCCCTGGCTGCTCCAGTGCGGGAACCGGTCGCGGCTGTAGCCCGTCATCTTCCCCTCGGGCGCCACGGTCAACGCCGCGAGCTGCGCCGCCGGGTCGTCGCCGGGCGCGGCGGGGCCCGTCGGCACCGGCGCGGTGGTCGGGGTGTTCGGGGTGAGGATGTCGGTGCCGCAACCGGTGGCGACCAGGAGGAGCGCCAGGACACCGCTGATGACCGCTGTCGACCGCTTGCCGCTCATGCACCCAATGATCAGCGATGATCGCGCCGATCGGAACACCGGGGCCGAAATCGTCCGGAATAATCCCGAACCGCGCGCCGTCCTCGACAGTCGTTCGACGAGTTCGACCGACCTCGCCAGGGCAGCGTCGCGCGAACCGCTCGGTACCGTGCGGCCCGCCCGCCGGGCGGAAGTGCTGGCGCGCAACGACTCCGGTGTGCTCGACCTGGAGATCCGCGACGACGTCCGGAGCACGAGTTCCAGGCCGTCACACCGATCCCGGCCCCGGGCGTCAGCACGCTCCGGCCGCCCACGGCTTCCTGTTCGTCGTGCGCCAGGCTTCGCTCAGGGGCGACTGGTGAGGTACCCGCCCATGTGCGTGAAGTACTCCGTCGCGCCCAGTTCGACGCCGTCCTCCGTCCGCACCCGCTTGACCAGCAGGGCGTGGTTGCGGCCCCGCCGCGCTTCCGCGCCCGCGACGACCGCGACACCGTCGCCCTCGCGGTAGAAGATCCGACCGGGCGTGCCGCCGTAGCGCTGCCGGGACACCTCGGCCTCCACGATCTCCAGCCGCTTGCCCTTGTGGAACGCGAACGCGCTCGGGTACGGCGCGCACTGGGCCCGCACCAGCCGGTCCAGCTCCTCCGCACCCCACGTCCAGTCGATGCGCAGGTCCTCCTCCGCGCGCTTGTGGAAGAAGCTGGCCTTCGACCGGTCCTGCTTGGTGAAGTCGGTGCGGCCCTTGGCGATCTCCGCCAGGCCGTCCACGGTGATCGGCCCGAACAGCTCCAGCGTCTTGTGGAACAGGTCCGCCGTCGTGTCGCGCGGGCCGACCGGGACGGCGCGCTGGAGCACGATGTCGCCGGCGTCCAGCGTGTCGTCCATCATGTGCGCGGTGACGCCGACCTCCTTCTCGTCGTTGATCAGGGCCCAGATCAACGGGGAGAAGCCCGCGTAGGCGGGCAGCAGCGAGTCGTGCACGTTCAGCGTGCCGTGCTTGGGCAGGGTGAAGATGTGCGGCGGGATCCACGTGCGCCAGTTCGTGGCGACGATGACGTCCGGCTCGACTTCCTTGAGGCGCTGGAACAACTCGTCGTCCGGCCGGTTGCGGATGATCGTCTCGACGCCGTGCTCGGCGGCCAGGTCCGCGACCGAGTCGCTCCAGATGCGCTCGTAGGCGTGCTCGCTCTTGGGGTGCGTGACGACCAGAGCCACCTCGTGCTCGGAGTCCAGCAGCGCCTGGAGCGTGCGATGACCCCAGGTCTGGTAGCCGAACATGACGACCCGCATGGAGCTCCTCCTTGGATAGCCTGGCCTAAGTTATCCAACCCTAACCTAAGTGCTCGTGGGCTAGCCTTTGCGGGTGATCCTTGATCTCAAGCTGGTTGGCGGGCAGGTCGTGACCATGGACCCGACCCGGCCGGTGGCATCGGTGATCGGTGTGTGGGGCGGCAGGATCGTCGGCTTGGACGACGACGTCGCCGACCTGCCCGCGCGCCGCGTCGTCGACCTCGACGGCGCGGTCGTCCTGCCGGGATTCGTGGACGCCCACAACCACCTCGCGTGGGCCGGACGTGCGGCGAGGACCCCGGACGTCTCCTCCTGCCGGACCGTCGCCCAAGTCCTGGACGTCCTGCGCGACGCACCCCGGGCTTCCGGCTGGGTCGAGGCGTCGGGCTACGACCACCGCGCCCTGGACCGCCCGCTGACCTCACGTGACCTGGACGAGGTCGGGCCGCGGATCTACGTGCAGGACCTCTCCGGCCACGCGTGCGTCGTCAGCGGCGACGTGCTCACCTCCCTGCCCGCCTCCGCCCTGCGTGACGCGCAACGTGACGCGACCGGCGCCCCCACCGGTTTCCTCGCCGAGTCGGCCCAGACCGCGGTCCGCGCCCTCCGGCTCCCGTACTCGTTGGACGACATCGCCGCCGACGTCGAGTCGGGTGCCCGCCAATGCCTCGAAGAAGGCGTGGTCCTGGCCGCGGAAGCCGGCGTCGGCGGCGGCCTGATCGGCAGCAGCCCGCTGGAGGTCGAGGCCTACCAGCGCGCCACCCTCCCCATCCGCGTCCAACTGATGATCTCCGCCGACCGCCTGGAACCGGTGGCCGCCCACGCCGCCGACGGCATCCGCCGCGCGGTGCCGCTGGGCCTGCGAACCGGCCTCGGCGACGACCGCCTCTCCATCGGCCCGCTGAAACTGTGGACCGACGGCGGCATGATGGCCCGCACCGCCGCGCTGACCTGGCCGTACGAGGGCATGGACACCGCCGGCCAGTTGCAGGACGACCCGGACCTCATGCGCGCCGCGATCATCGACGGCCACCTCGCCGGCTGGCAGCTGGCGATCCACGCCATCGGCGACCGTGCCGTCGACTTCGCCCTGGACGCCCTCTCCGAAGCCCAGCGCACGCAGTCCCGCCCGGACGCCAGGCACCGGATCGAGCACTGCGGCCTGGTCCGCCCGGAACAACTCGACCGCATCGCCGAACTGAACGTCATCCCGGTGATCCAACCGACTTTCCTGTGGGCCTACGGCGACGACTACGCCAAGATCATGGGCCCGCGGCGCTCACCCTGGATGTACCGGGGAAAGTCCTTCCTCGACCGGGGAATCGTCGTGGCCGGCAGCTCGGACCGCCCGGTGGCCGA
Source organism: Saccharothrix sp. 6-C (assembly GCF_016695385.1). Taxonomy (NCBI): domain Bacteria; kingdom Bacillati; phylum Actinomycetota; class Actinomycetes; order Pseudonocardiales; family Pseudonocardiaceae; genus Saccharothrix; species Saccharothrix sp. 6-C. The sequence goes on from NZ_CP064192.1 coordinate 739,417, forward strand.
CGGAAAACCGTTGCGCGCCATCCAGTTCATGGTCGAGCGAAGGTCGAAAGAAGGAACCCCGATCGGCCCGGACGAGTCAATCACCGTCCACCAAGCCCTGGCCGCCTACACCACCGGCGCCGCCTACGCGTGCCGCAGGGAAAACGCCCTCGGCACCATCACCCCGGGCAAGCTGGCCGACTTCGCGATCCTCGAAACCAACCCCCTCACCACCGACATCGCCAAGATCGGCACCATCCCCATCGCCGCCACCGTCATCGGCGGCCACTTCACCTACAACCCCGCCACCTTCCCCGCCTAACCCCACCCGCAATCACCACCCCCGCACGGACCCGCCCCCATCGGACCCGCACATCCCCACCGAGGCCCGATTTGACATGGGTTCGGGTGCTTTAGGCTGGACGGAGCCGGCAGGCCCGGCGGGACGCTTCACCCCGCCGGGCCTGCCGGCTTTGGCCTGCCTGGAGTGCCCGTAAGGGCCCCATGTCAAATCGAGCCGGACCCGACACCGCGCCGCCGCACCCCCACCGCTCGCACCCTCGCCGCTCGCACCCCCCCCGCCGCACCCTCGCCGCAGCCCCGCCCGCACCCCAAGCCGACTACGCGCTCATCCGCCAATGCACCACATACCCCGCCGCCTCCGCCGCGATCAACGCGTCCAACTTCGCCAGGTTCGTCCGCCGTGACATCCGGAACGCCCGCCCCCGCCGAGCGTCCAGCACCAGCGGCACGACTTCCGGGGTCGCGCCCGGCAACGTGTCCGGCATCGTCTGCTGGAGGATCCGCAACCCGATGTTGGCCGCCTCCTGCGTCATCGGGGTTTCCTTGACGTACACGAGCACCGCCGCCCGCGACCCGTCCGGCATCCGCAACCCCAGGTGCGGTCGGACCCGCAACGCCAGGTCGCCCGTCCGCCACTTGGCCGCCGACGTGGGCACGCCGGTCGCACGGGTCGACCGCAACCACGGCAGGAACCCTTCCCGCAGCTCCTCGTACGCCCGGGGCTGTCCGGCCCGGGGCTGCCGGTGGGCCGCCTCGACCGCCTTGTCCAGCTCCGCGGCCGGGTCGGGCGAGTTGGCCGCCCGCCGCATGGCGTCCCGCATCGGGTTGTAGAACCCGGCCACCCACTGCTCGGACGACAGGTAGATGCGCCGCTGCTCGGACACGATGCTGATCCGGCCACGCTGACCGCTCATGGCGTACTCGGTGAAGGACAGGGCGGTGACGCTGATCGGCTCCACGACAAGCTCCCCTCGCGCGTGCTCGAACTCATGTTCGATTCTACCGAGGGGGTCCGACAATCCGGGCCCCGCGAACGGGGTATCCGCAGGTAGCACGCGATCGGCCTAGTCTCGGCGGCGGGGCGACACCCCCACCCGCGCACCACCCACCACGCCGTCGCCCACGCCACACCGCCGCCTAAGCTGCCGGCCCGGGGGAAGGAGCGAGTCGTGGGTGAAAGACCGGACATCGACCTGACGAGGCCGAGCGCGGCCCGGGTGTACGACTACTACCTCGGCGGCGCGCACAACTTCGCCGTCGACCGCGAGATGGCCGAGCAGGCGATCACGATGTGGCCGGAACTGCCGCTGATCATGCAGGCCAACCGGGCGTTCCTGCGCCGGGCCGTCCAGTTCTGCGTGCGCCGGGGCGTGACCCAGTTCCTCGACCTCGGCTCCGGCATCCCGACCGTGGGCAACGTCCACGAGGTGGCTCGCGAAGCCGCCCCCGACGCCCGCGTCGTCTACGTCGACAACGACCCGATCGCGGTGACCTACAGCCGCACGATCCTCGGTGACGACCGGCAGACCGCCGTCGTCCAGGAAGACCTGCGTCACCCGGACGAGGTGCTGGCCGTGCCGGAGGTCGCCGGCCTGCTCGACTTCGACCGGCCGGTCGCGGTGATGATGGTCGCGGTGCTGCACTTCGTCCAGGACGACCCGGCGAAGATCATCGCCGCCTACCGCGACGCCGTGGTGCCAGGCAGCTACCTGGTCGTCTCGCACGCCACCCACGACGGCCAGGACACCCAGGCCGACGAGCACACCGACCTCTACCGGCGGCGGACCGCGACCCCGATGACGATGCGCTCCAAGTCCGAGGTCGAGGCGCTGTTCGACGGCTACGAGCTGGTCGAGCCGGGCGTCGTCCACCTGCCGCTGTGGCGTCCCGCCTCCCCGGAGGACGTCGACGAGCACCCGGAACGGTTCGCCGGCCTCGCCGCCGCCGGCCGCAAGCTCTGACCCCCCCGCACTCATCCCTCTCCCGCCCACCTTGCACCCCCTCCACCAGGCATCCACCCTCCTCCTCACCTCAAAACCGACGAATTCGCACGTTCGAGTGATCGAGCCCCACCGGCCCTCACCGCTGTTGTAGTTTTGTGACCTGGCAGGTGCGGCTGCCACCGAGGCTCCTCCTGACCCGGATGGAGTGGGTGCCTCCAGAGCGCGTTCGAGCGAACGCGTCCCGCGTGTCCGCTTCTTCCCGGGGTTCGACGTCAGCGCGTCCCGCACATCCGTGTGCTCGCGCGCCGTCGAGCCCGGTGGCGTCGGCCGGGTGGCGTCCGCGGAGGTTCCTCGTGTCGACTAGCTCTCTGGCCAAGCGCTACTGGTGCACCGGCGAGACCCCGAACATGGTGCGCAGGCAGCGCGGCGGAGTCGAGCCCGATTCCCTCGTGCCCAGCGCCTGCCTGCCCGGTCAACGCCGGTTCGAGGCGTCGCTCCTGGCGGCGGCCAACCGCGCGATGGCGGGCATGCGCCGCCGCGGCCACGCCTTGCGGCCGACGTCCCTGGTGAGCCGCGTGCGACCGGACGCGAAGGTGCTCGGCCTGCGGGTCCACGACGCCGCGCTGGACCAGCTCCTGACCGAAGCGCTGCCGGTCGTCGCCGGTGATCGGGTCCGGGGCGTGCCCGGCCTGCGCGTCCACCCGCGGCGCAACCACCTCGACCTGCGTTCGCCGGACGGCCAGGTGCGCCTGCTCGGCGTGACGAGGGAGCGCTGGCGTCAAGCCGTCGCCGCGGGCCTGCCGGTCGACCTGGCCCTGACCGACGAGCTCGACCCACGCGAAGCCGCACCCGCCCCCGACCTGCCGGCCGACCTGATGAGCGGCGTCCTGCGCCGCCTGCCGCTGTGGCGCGGCGCCGCCTGGCTGGACGGCATCGTCGTCGGCGACGTCCTGGAGCTGTACTGGCGAGGTGGCCCGCCGAGCGACTCGGTGGCCGCGATCCTGGCCGGTTCCGCGTGCGGCATCCCCGCTTCGTCCGCCGTCCCCTACCGCTTCCGCAACGCCGTCCACGGCGTGGCCCTGTCCACCGCCGACCCGGACACCCCGGCGAAACCGGCCGAGCCCGCGGGTCCCGCCGATCCGGCCGGTTCGGCCGGACCCGTCGAACCGGAGTGGGCGTGGGTCGAGTGGACCGCCGCCACCGCCCCCGGTCCGGCCACGGCGGAACGCGCCGTCCAACCCGTCGTCCGCCCACGCCCCGACCTGCCCGACTTGTGGGAGCAGCACGAGATGCGCGCCGCCTTGGCGTCGCGCGACATCAGCACCGTCTACCGGCTCCTGACCCACCACGGCGTCCCACGTGCCCGGATCGCCACCCTGACCGGCCACCCTGATCAGGCTGTCGCCCGGATCATCGCCGGCGCCAAGGTCGAGTCCTACGAAACCCTGACCGACATCGCCACCGGCCTGGGCATCCCACCGGGCTACATGGGCCTGGCCCACGACGAACAACCCGACCCCGACCACCCGTGCAGCTGCGCGAACCTCGACGAACGCACCAAACGCGACCGGTTCCTCGCCCACGCCGCCCTGGTCACCGTCGGAACCACCACCACCTGGGGCTGCCAATCCCCAACGTGCCGCTCGGCCCGCCTCATCTGACCGGCAACGCCCGCGCGACCCGACCACCGGCGCCAGGTCCCGCCACCACGATCTCACTGCGGTGTGGGCCGATCTCGACCACCGACCGGCCACACCACCCACAGCGCTTACGCGCCCCCGGCAGGATTCGAACCTGCGACCTCGGGATTAGAAGTCCCTCGCTCTCTCCACTGAGCTACGGAGGCTGGAGGGGCTGTCGACCACGCGCTGTAGCAGCGTAGCTGCCCCACCGGACACATCGTCCGGAAGACTCGTCGCGTTTCCTTCCGGGGCTCGGAAGGGGATCAGGAGGGCCTAAAAGTGATGTGGATCACTTCGGTGAGGCCGTCGAGTCGCGCTGGACGAGAGAAACCGGCAGTCTGGTTGGTTCGCCTGGTCTGCCGCCGTCGAGCAGTCGCAGGGCCAGTTCGCCCGCGTGTCGGCCCTTCTCGGCCAGGGGTTGACGCACCGTAGTCAACGGTGGGTCTGCGTGTTCGGCGGCGGGCACGTCGTCGAAGCCCACGACCGACACGTCGGCCGGCACGCGCAGCCCCAGGTCCCGCACCGCCTGGAGCGCGCCGAACGCCAGCTCGTCCGAGGCGCACAGCAACGCCGTCGGTCGGGGTGAGGCGGAGAGCAGGGCACGGGCCGCCGCACGGCCCAGTTCGCGGTTGCTCCGGGCGCACTCCCACACCGGGGTGTCCGCGCCCGTCACGTCGAGGTACCCGTGCACCCGGTCCCGGGTCACGCGGAACGACGTCGAAACCAGCCGTTCGGGCGTCACGAGGCCCGTCTGCCCGTCCGGGTGCAGCGCGAACGTCACCACGCCGAACCGCCGGTGCCCGAGGCTCCACAGCGACGACGCCGCCAGCCGCGCCCCGCCGAAGTCGTCCACCTCGACCCGTGCCGTGTCCGGCAGCACGGGCTGGTCGATGACGACCAGCGGCAACCCGCGAGCCCGCACCGCGGCCAACGCCGGCGCGTCGTCCGGCAGCGAGTAGGCCACCACGACGTCCGCCTGGGCCCGCGTCACGGTCTCCGGCCGCGGCCCGGCCTTGTCGCGCCCGGGCATCAGCACCAGGCAGTGGTCGTGTCCGTCCACGGTCGAAGCCAGTCCGTCCAGCACGATCGACAGCGCCGCGTCGGCGAACGACGCCGACAGTCCCTGTCCCAGCATGAACCCGACGGCCGCGCTGTGCCGGGTGGCCAGGCTGCGCGCCACCGGGTCGGGTCCGGCGTACCCGATGGACGCCGCGGTCTCCAGGATCCGCTCGCGCAGCGCGGCCGACAGCTGGTCCGGCCGGTTGTAGGCGTTCGACACCGTGGCGCGCGACACGCCGACCACGCCGGCCACCGTGTCGAGCGTCGGCTTCCGAGGGCGGTCCACGTGATGAGCGTAACCAGGTAATCGATTGGACGTTCTGAAGCGCTCTAGTTCACACTCGGACGCATGCCAGCACCACGCCTCGCCGTCTTCGCGGTGTTCCTGTTCAACGGGGCGCTGTTCCTGTCCTGGGCCGCGCGCATGCCCGCGTTGGCGGCACAGGTGGGCGCGACCGAGGCCACGCTCGGCCTCGCGCTGTTCGGCGCGAGCGTCGGCTTGGCGTCGACGGCGCCGTTCGCGGCCAAGCTCTGCGCGCGGGTGGGTGCGCGGAAGCTGATCCTCGTGGGCGCGGCGGTCACCGTCGTGGCCGTGCCGTCGCTCACGCTCGCCGAGACGCCCTTCCAGCTGGGCCTGGTCCTGTTCGTGCTCGGCTCGTGCGGCGCGTCGTTGGACGTCGGCATGAACGTCGCCGCCGTGGCCGTCACCCGCAGCCTGGACCGGCCGCTGATGCCGCAGTTCCACGCGGGCTTCAGCGTCGGCGGCCTGGTGGGCTCGCTGGGCGCGGCCGCCGCGGCGGCCGTCGGCTGGGGCCTGACCCGACACCTGATCTTCGTCGCGGTGATCGGGGCGGTCGTGATCGTGTGGGTGATCAGGTCGGTGCCGGACACGACCGCGGACGCGGGCGGCGAGACCTCCGACGCGGTCGAGGAGGACCGCCCGGTCCTCAAGCGGCCGCTGCTGTGGCTGCTCGCGACGATCACGCTGTTCTCCGCGATCGCCGAGGGCGCGGCCTCGGACTGGTCGGCGCTGTTCTTCGTCAACGAACGGGGTGTCGGCGAGGCCGCCGCCGCGGCCGCGTACGCCGGGTTCTCCATCGCGATGGCCACCGCCCGCCTGTTCGGCGAGCCCGCGCAACGCCGCGTCGGCCCGTACCGGCTGCTGGCGGTGGGCGCGGTGGTGGCGGCGGCGGGGTTGGCGCTGGCCGTGCTGGTGGTGTCGCCCGCGGTCGGCTACGCCGGGTTCGCGCTGGTGGGCCTCGGCCTGGCGTTCGCCTTCCCGGTGATCATGGACTTGGCCGGTGACGCGGGCAAGCGCGCCGACGGCACGGGTGGTGAACGCGAGATCGGCCTGGTCACGACGGTCGCCTACACCGGTTTCCTGCTCGGACCGCCCGTCGTCGGCGGTATCGCGCACGCGAGCAACCTGTCGATCTCGCTGGGCTTCGTGGCGTGCGTGATCGCGTTGATGGTGCCCGCCGTGCTGCTGGCACGCCGGTCGCGCGCCCGTGAGCTCACGCGAGCGGGAGCCGGTTCAACGCGGCCTTGAGCAGCGGCTGCATCCCGGCCAGCATCTGCTCGGGCACGCCGCCCGCCTGCGCCATCGCCACCAGGACGGTGCGGTTGGCGTTCACCACCATGGTCGCGGTGCACGCCATCTCGCCGCCGCTCAGCTCGCACAACGTCCACGTGGAGTGCCCCTCCACGACCACCTCGTGGCCCTTGGCCTGCCGCACCTGCACCTGCTCGTACTTCTGGTAGAGCGCGACGACCACGGTCCGGCCGGGCTGCGAGCCGTCGTCCAGCACGTATTGGCAGGACTCCTGGATCACGTCGTCCTTGCGCGCGGGTTCCTTCTTGTACGGCCCGATGGACTTCAGGTCGTCGGCGGTGAGCAGGGAGCACGGTTCGACGCCGACGACCGTGCGCGGCTTGGCGATCCGGGGGGCGGCCGACGGTGTCGCCGACGTCCCGGTCGCAACCCCCGCCTGGGGCAACGCGTCCCCGTTGACGGAGTAACTGCACCCCGCCGACAGGAGCAAGGCGAGGGCCATCACGAGCGCCGAGCGAGAACTGGTCACGTCCGGCAACGGTAGTGGGTGTGATCTGCGCACGTCCGGCGGTTGGTGGCGGTGTGGTCAGGCCGCCTACGCTCGTCTCGTGCCCACAGACGCGCCTTCCCGCACCCGGCGGACCGGTCTCATCCCCCTGCTGATCGTCGGCACGGCGATAGCCGCACTGGTGGCGGCCGGGCTGCTGGTGCTCACCGGCGGCGACGCGTCCGGGCTGATCGTCGTGCGCGTGCTGACCGAGGCGGCCGGGGTGGTGACGGTCGGGTCGCTGCTGCTGGCGGCGTTCCTGGTGCCGCCGCAGGCGAGCGGCACGCTGGCCGCGGACGGCTACGCGGCCGTGCGCACGGCGGGCTGGGCGGCGTTGGTGTGGACGTTGGGCGCGGTGCTGTCGGTGCCGTTCACGGTGGCCGACGCGCTGGGTCAGCCGGTGACGGCGCTGCTGGAGCCGGCGGTGCTTTTCCAGGTGGCGGGCCTGGTGGAGCAGGCGAAGGCGTGGCTGATCACGGCGGTGATCGTGGCGCTGCTGGCGCTGGGCTGCCGGCTGGTGCTGTCGTGGGGTTGGACCGTGCCGCTGTTCTTCCTGTCGGTGTTCGCCCTGATCCCGGTGGCCGTGACGGGGCACTCGTCCGGCGGCGGCTCGCACGACGTGGCCACGAACAGCCTGCTGTACCACCTGATCGGGGCGGCGTTGTGGGTCGGCGGCCTGATCGCGCTGCTGGCGCACGGCCGGCGGGGCGGCGACCACCTGGGGTTGGCGACGGCGCGGTTCTCCAGGCTGGCGCTGGTCTGCTGGCTCGTGATGGCGGTGTCCGGCGTGGTCAACGCGTGGGTGCGGCTGCCGGTGAGCGAGCTGTTCGGCAGCGACTACGGGCTGCTGGTGCTCGGCAAGACGCTCGCGCTGGTCGTGCTGGGTGTCGTGGGGTACTTCCAGCGCGAGAAGAGCGTGAAGGAAGTCGTGGCCACGGGCTCCGGGCGATCGCTGGTGAAGCTCGCGGGCGTCGAGGTGCTGTTGATGTTCCTCACGCTCGGCCTGGCCGCCGCGTTGAGCCGCACGCCCCCGCCGATGGAGGGCCGCGTGCTGCCCAGCACGGTGGAGCTGCGCATCGGCTACGACCTGGCCGGCGCGCCGACGTGGTCGCGGCTGCTGTTCGACTGGCGCTTCGACCTGGTCTTCGGCACGATCTTCATCGCTCTCGGCGTGCTGTACCTGCTCGGCGTGCGGCGGTTGCGCAAGCGCGGTGACGCGTGGCCGGTCGGCCGCACGGTCGCGTGGGTCGCGGGCTGCCTGACCGTGGTGTTCGCCACGTCGTCCGGGTTGGGCCGGTACGCGCCGGCGATGTTCAGCATCCACATGGAAGCGCACATGCTGCTGTCCATGCTGGCGCCGATCCTGCTGGTGCTCGGCGGTCCGGTGACGTTGGCGATGCGGGCGCTGCCGACGGCGGGCAAGGGCAACCCGCCGGGGCCGCGGGAGTGGCTGCTGGCGTTCGTGCACTCGCCGGTGGCGAAGGTGCTGACCAACCCGTTCGTGGCGTTGGCGCTGTTCGTCGGCTCGTTCTACGGCCTGTACTTCTCCGGGTTGTTCGACGCCGCGCTGGACTACCACTGGGCGCACCTGGCGATGAACGCCCACTTCATCCTGGTCGGCTACGTCTTCTACTGGCCGGTGATCGGCATCGACCCGGCGCCGAACCGGCTGCCGCCGCTGGGACGGCTCGGCCTGCTGTTCGCCTCGATCCCGTTCCACGCGTTCTTCGGCATCGTGCTGATGAGCTCGCAGACCGTGATCGGCGACAACTTCTACCGCTCGCTCGGCCTGCCGTGGGTCACGTCGCAGCTGGAGGACCAGCGGCTGGGCGGCGGCATCGCGTGGGCGGCGGGCGAGCTGCCGCTGATCGTGGTGATGGTGGCGCTGCTGGTGCAGTGGGCGAGGTCGGACAGCCGTGACGCCCGCCGGGCGGACCGGCGGGCGGACGCGGACGGTGACGCGGACCTGGTCGCGTACAACGCGATGCTGCGCAAGATGTCGGGCAAGGACTAGGCGCCGGGACCAGGTACCGGGACCTGGCGGCAGGACCTGGTCGGGCCCGCCCGAGGGTCAGAGCGGGCGGTTGAACCCCCGGACGGCCGCGAACCACCCGGCCGCGGCCAGCACGGCGCTCGTGGCCAACGCCCCGACCACCCCGGTCACGGGCTGGGCCAGCGCCAACGACCGCGCCGCGTCCACCGCGAACGTCAACGGGTTGACGTTCGCGATCGCCTGGAGCCACCCCGGCAGGCCGCTGACCGGCACGTACGCGCTCGACGCGAACATCAGCGGGAACATCGCCAGGAAACCGACGGTCTGCATCAGCTCGGCGTTGCGCAGCCACGCCGCGATGGCCAGGAAGATCCAGCCCAGACCCCAGCCGACGGCCAGGGCCAGCGCGAGCGCCGCCGCGATGCCCGCCACGCCGCCGGCGGGGGAGAAGCCGAAGACGACGACCGCGAACACCAGCATCAGCAGCAGTTGCGAGGCGGTGCGGACCAGGTCGGACAGGCTGCGCGCGACGAGCACCGAGCCCGACCGGATGGGCAGCGACCGGAACCGGGCCAGCACGCCGTTCTTCATGTCCGTGACGAGCCCGACGCCGGCCTGCAACGCGGACTGCATGGCGGTGTTGACCAGGATCGCGGGCATCAGGAAGTCGATGTAGGCCACGCCCCGCGGGAAGCCGGGCGTGTTGGCGATGCTGGCGAAGATCTGGCTGAACAGGGTCAGCATGATCAGCGGTTGGAGGATGCTGAACACGATCATGCGCGGGTCGCTGACCAGCGTGCGCAGGGATCGCTGGGTCAGCACCAGCACCTGGGTGCCGAAGTCCGTGCCGCGCCAGCGCGGCGCGGCGGTGAGGGTGGTCATCCGATGGCTCCTGTTCAGGCCGCGTGCTGCGCGAGGGTGAGGTAGACGTCGTCCAGGGTCGGCTCGCCGAGGGCCAGTTCGGTGGCCTCCAGCCCGACCTCGTCCAGCGCGCGGACCACCTTGGCGATCTCGCGGGACGACGTGACGGGCGCGGTCAGCGTGTTCTCCGCCGCCACCGGCTGCATGCCGGCCCGTGCCAGGGCTCCGGTGGCCTTGGCGACGTCCGAGGCGTCCGCCAGGGTCACGGTGACCGTGCGTTGGCCGACCTGGGCCTTCAGATCGGCGCTGGTGCCCGTGGCGACGACCTTGCCCTTCGAGAGCACCGTGATCGAGTCGGCCAGGCGGTCGGCTTCGTCCAGGTACTGGGTGGTGAGCAGGACCGTGGTGCCGTCGGTGACCAGGCCCTCCACGATCTCCCACAGGCCGAGCCGGCCGGCCGGGTCCAGGCCCGTGGTCGGCTCGTCCAGGAAGATCACTTCCGGGTGGCCGACGAGGCTCGCGGCCAGGTCGAGGCGTCGCCGCATGCCGCCCGAGTAGGTGCGGGAGGGCCGCTTCGCCGCGTCCGCCAGCTCGAACAGCTCCAGCAGCTCGTTGCCCCTGGCCCTGGCCTCCCGCGGGGTCGCGCCGAGCAGCCGGGCGATCAGGATCAGGTTGTCCAGGCCGGAGAGCTGCTCGTCCACGGAGGCGAACTGGCCCGTCAGCCCGATCCGGCTGCGCACCTGGTGCGCCTGCGCGACCACGTCGAACCCGGCCACCTCCGCGTGGCCCGAGTCCGGCGGGAGCATCGTGGTGAGCACGTTGACCAGGGTCGTCTTGCCGGCGCCGTTGTGGCCGAGCAGGCCGAGCACGGTGCCCTTGGGCACGGCGACGCTCACCCCGTCCAGGGCCTTCTGCGCGCCGAACGCCTTGCCGACGTCGGTCGCTTCGATCATCAGGTCTGTCATCGGTACCCCCTCAGTCCTGCTTCAGCGCGCCGTGCAGGAACAGCTCCACGAGCTGGTCCGCGCCCGCGGTGGCGTCGCCGAAGCCTTCGCCCTGCATGCGGTTGGTGAACACGAGCCCGAGCAGCAGCCGCGCGGCGAGGGACGGGTCGACGCGCAGGTCGTCGTCCGGGCCGAACAGCGAGGCGACGCGCTCGACGATGCGCTGCATCTCGACCGGCGGTCCCTTGTGCTCGCGCCGCTCGTCGTGCGGGTCGTAGCCCGAGTCGCGGAGCACGCTCATCAGCTTCCACATCCGGTCCAGGTAGCCGGAGACGGCGCCGATGGCCCGCGAGAGGCGTTCGGCGAGGGTGTCGGCCTGCCTCGCCTGCTCGATCAGCTCCAGTTCGGAGTCGACCCCCAGCGCGCTGCGCACGCACGTGCGGATGAGCTCCTGCTTGTCCTTGAACGCCCGGAAGACGGTGCCCTCCGCGATGCCGGCCGCCTTGGCGATCTGGCTGGTCGTCACGTTGGCGCCATGCGTGAACAGCAGCGGGACGGTGGCGGCGACGATCGCCTCGCGGCGGTCCTCGGGGCTCATCGCGGGTGCGCGTCGACGGCGTCGGGTGGTGTCCTCGGGCATGGGGCCAGCTTATGAGTGAGTCCTCACTCATGTCAACGAGTGAGCGCTCACTCATTTCGATTATGCATGCCCCGGCCACTTGTCCACAGTCCCGGAACCACCCCTCGCCACCCGCCCCCCACCACCGGCAACCTGGTCCCGAGCGACCAACCAAAACCGGCGATCAAGAGGAGACGGACATGGCGTTCAACGAGACCCGGGTCACCATCTGCGGCAACGTGGCGAGCCCGGTCGTGCACTCCAAGGTCGGCACCGGGTTCAGCCGGGCGAAGTTCCGGCTGTTCAGCGCGGAGCGGGTCTGGGACCCGGAGGACCGCAGCTGGTCCGACGGCGCGCGGATGTTCCTGACCGTGTCCTGCTGGCGCATGCTCGCGGACAACGTCCAGGTGTCGCTGACCAAGGGCGACCCGGTGGTGGTCACCGGCCGGTTGACGATCAGGGAGGTGGAGTTCGAGGGCAAGCGGCAGCCCGTCGTGGAGCTGGAGGCCACCGCGATCGGGCCCAACCTGGCCCTGTGCACGGCCACGTCGACGCGCACCAGGCTCGCGGCGGACGCGGTCGAGGCCAGGGCCGCGCCCGAGATCGCCGCACCCCGCAAACCGGAGGAGTTGCCGCTGGTCCTCCCGGGCGAACCGGAGCGCCCGAAGGAGGTGGCCGAAGTGCCGTTCTGAGCCGAACGAGCTACAAGGTCTTCCGCCGGGCCGATCGGGGCGGAGAATGCGCGGGCAGTCGTCGCCGTTGCGAGCGTGGAGGAGGGAGGTCGTCGGGCCGGCGCCAGGGCCGGGTCCGCACGCAGGCATCGGGGGTTGACAGCGCACCGAGTTCGCGCATCCGGTCGGAGTCGCTGGTCGCAGGGTCGCGCCAGGCGGGACCGGCGGTCGTGTTACGACTGTGGGTGACCCACGTTCGCGTTAACTCTGCGTTGTGACCCGTCCGTTGCCGGCGTCCGAGGTTCGGGCCCGAACGGCACCGCTCTACGATCGCGGGCATGGCCGAGTACGTCTACACCATGAAGAAGGTGCGCAAGGCGCACGGGGACAAAGTCATCCTGGATGACGTCACCATCATGTTCCTCCCCGGTGCGAAGATCGGCGTCGTCGGTCCCAACGGCGCCGGTAAGTCGAGCGTGCTGAAGATCATGGCCGGCCTGGACACACCGGGCAACGGCGAGGCCTTCCTCGCGCCGGGCTACACGGTCGGCATCCTCCAGCAGGAGCCGCCCCTCAACGAGGAGAAGACCGTCCTGGGCAACGTCCAGGAGGGCCTCGGCGAGGTCAAGGTGAAGCTCGACCGCTACAACGAGATCGCTGAGAAGATGGCCGTCGACTACTCCGACGAGCTGATGGAGGAGATGGGCCAGCTCCAGGAGGACCTGGACCACGCGAACGCGTGGGACCTCGACTCCCAGCTGGAGCAGGCGATGGACGCCCTCCGCTGCCCGCCGCCCGACGCCGACGTCAAGACCCTCTCCGGTGGCGAGCGCCGCCGGGTCGCCCTGTGCAAGCTGCTGCTGAGCAAGCCGGACCTGCTGCTGCTCGACGAGCCCACCAACCACCTGGACGCCGAGAGCGTGCTGTGGCTGGAGCAGCACCTGGCGCAGTACCCGGGCGCCGTCCTGGCCGTCACGCACGACCGGTACTTCCTGGACAACCTCGCCGAGTGGATCCTGGAGCTCGACCGCGGCCGGGCCCACCCGTACGAGGGCAACTACTCCACCTACCTGGAGAAGAAGGCCGAGCGGCTGGCGGTCTCGGGCAAGAAGGACCAGAAGCTGCAGAAGCGGCTGAAGGACGAGCTGGAGTGGGTCCGGTCGGGCGCCAAGGCCCGGCAGGCCAAGTCCAAGGCCCGCCTCGGCCGCTACGAGGAGATGGCCGCGGAAGCGGAGAAGACCCGCAAGCTCGACTTCGAGGAGATCCAGATCCCGCCGGGCCCGCGACTGGGCAGCGTCGTGGTCGAGGCGGACAGCCTGAAGAAGGGCTTCGGCGACCGGGTGCTGATCGACGGCCTGTCGTTCAGCCTGCCGCGCAACGGCATCGTCGGCGTCATCGGCCCGAACGGCGTCGGCAAGACGACGCTGTTCAAGACCATCGTGGGTCTGGAGGAGCCCGACTCGGGCACCGTCAAGATCGGCGAGACGGTCAAGCTGTCCTACGTCGACCAGAACCGCGGCGGCATCGACCCGAAGAAGAACGTGTGGGAGGTCGTCTCCGACGGCCTGGACTACATCCACGTCGGCAACGTCGAGATGCCGTCGCGGGCGTACGTCAGCGCGTTCGGCTTCAAGGGCCCGGACCAGCAGAAGCCGGCGGGCGTGCTCTCTGGTGGTGAGCGCAACCGGCTCAACCTGGCGCTGACCCTCAAGGAGGGCGGCAACCTGATCCTGCTGGACGAGCCGACGAACGACCTGGACGTCGAGACCCTGGGCTCGCTGGAGAACGCGCTGGAGCAGTTCCCCGGCTGCGCCGTGGTCATCTCGCACGACCGGTGGTTCCTCGACCGCGTCGCCACGCACATCCTGGCGTGGGAGGGCACGGACGAGAACCCGTCGAAGTGGTACTGGTTCGAGGGCAACTTCGAGGGCTACGAGAAGAACAAGATCGAGCGCCTCGGCGCGGAGGCGGCCAGGCCGCACCGCGTCACCTACCGCAAGCTCACGCGGGACTGAGAGCCGGGGACCTACATCGTGGCGGCGAGGGGCGAGGCGCAGGCGGACGTCGAGGTGAGCACGCTGGTCGTGCCCGCCTGGCGGCTGCGTTGGCGGGCACCGGAGCTTGCTCTGGTGCTGGGCGAACGCGCCGTCGCGCTCGCCTCCGCCCGCCGTGACGAGGTCGACCGGTTGCGCGCGGAGGCCCTGGTGGTCTTCGCGAGCAACCGCATGGGCCGGGGCGTCCGCATCGCGGACCGGGCGTTGGACGCCCTCAAGGCGGCCGAGGCGGCGTCCGAGCGGGAGACGGCGTGGCGCCTGCGGGTCGAGCTGGCCGACAGCGCCAGGTCGGTCGGCGCGCCGCTCACGGGTTTCGCCGCCGTCCGCCCGGTGCTGGAGGCCGACGACGTGCCGCCGGGCCTGCGGGCCACGGCCCTCGTCCAGGCCGGCGAGTGTCTGGTCTCGGTGGGGCGCGGTGCGGCACTGACCCAGGCGTTGGACGAAGCGGACCGCCTCTACCAGGCGGATCCGATGCTGGACCACGACACGACCCTGCTGCACCGCGGTCTGCTCCGGGCCTCCGCCGCCGGTCAGCACCGCCGTTGGGGCGACCTGCAGGCGGCGGTCGCCGCGGCCCGCGACGGCCTGGCCGTGCTGGACCGGCTCAAGGAGCCGGAGTCCGACAACGGCCAGGTCCGGGGCAGGCTGACGGTCGAGCTGGTCTGCGCCTTGATGGACCTGAACAAGCCGGGTGAGGCTTCGGAGGTCGGCACCCCGCTGCTGGAACGCCCGGTGCGGGCGCCGTCCGCCTCCACCGCCGGTTGGCTCCGGCTGGCCCTGGCCACCAGGGTCCACCTGCCCGCCGGGCGCGTCGACCAGGCCCGCGACCTGCTCCGCGACGCCGCCGACAGCGCCGAGCGCCACCAGTTGGACATCCTGCTGGCGGAGAGCCTGCTGGCGCTGGCGCACGTCCACGAGGTGGCCGGTGACCTGACCGAGGCGCTGGCCAACCTCCGCTCCGCGCACGCCGCCGAACGCAGGCGTGCCAGAGCGGTCTACGCCGTGCGGGCCAGGCTCGCCGCCGAGTTCTCCGGCGTCCACCGCCGGCAGGCGGGTGGCCTGCACGACGAACTGGCCGCCCTGCTCCGCACCGGGACCCCGGTCGTGGCGCCACCCGTCGACCCCGACCTGGCCCCCGAGGCGAAGCAGCAACTGCGCCAGTGGCGTCCGGTCCAAATGCACCGCAACGAGGGAGTGCGGGTAAAGCGCTCCCGCCGTGCGGCCGAAGACATGACGGTGGAAGGCCTCTCAGCCGCAAGGGCGCACGCCGCCGATCGCTGGCGCCTGGTCCAACCGTTCGGTGAGACGGAAGGCGACGACCCCCAACCGGGAGGCCGTCGCCGAGCACCGGACCCGGAAACCCCGCCGTCGCCGACCCAGGGCCGCCCGGAACACGCGCGAAGCGGCCAAGCCAAGCCCACCACCACGCCACCGGCAGGCATCCCGACCCCCGCCCAGCCGGTCGCCCCGACCGGCACGGGGATCGGCAACGCCTTCGGCGCCAAGCCACCGACCGCCGCCGGCCGCGCGGGAACCGACGCGCCCGCCACCGGCGGCACGGACCACGGCACCCCGACCAGCGCCTGGCCGGCAACCGACGCGGTCCTCGCCGACCCGACGGTCACCCCGCCCACGAGCGGGCCGGGCGACGCGCCGGCCGACCTCCACGCGAACAGCGCCGACCCGGGGCAGACCACCCCCGCCGGGCCGGCCGGCCCGCACTCAGCCGGCCTCGGCACCGCCGCCCAGACCTCCGCCGCCCAGACCTCCGCCGCCCAGACCTCCGCCGCCCAGACCTCCGCCGCCCAGACCTCCGCCGCCCAGACCTCCGCCGCCCAGACCTCCGCCGCCCAGACCTCCGCCGCCCCCACCTCTGTCGGCATCAGCGCGCACGACGCGGCAACCAACGCGACCGCACCCGCGCAGACCCCGACCACCCCGCCGGCCCCGAGCCGCGCGAGCGCCGCACAGCCCAGCGAGCCGGTGGTCGGCGGTGCCGCGCCCGGCGACACCACCCCGCCCGCGCCCCTCGCAGGACCCGGCGCGCCGGGGACCAGCGGCGTCGTGCCTGGCGGCAACCTTCCGGACCCGAGCCGCGCGGGTGGCACGGGGCAGGCTGAGGCGAAGCCTGACGGCCCGGCGACCGGCGGCGCGCCTTCCGGCGCGGGCGTCGGCGGTCCGGGCTTCGGCGGCCCGGGCTTCGGCGGCCCGGGACTCGGCGGCCCGGGACTCGGTCGCGCAGGACTCGGCAACGCGGGCCCCACCAGCGCAGGCCTCGGCAATCCGGGACTCGGCGGTGCGCCGGCCGGAGCCCCCGCGGGCGAGGTGAAGCCTGGCGGATTCGGGCTCGGGGTCGGTGGTGCGGCAGAGGCCTCGCCCGAGGCCCGGCCCGGTGCTCGTCAGGGTGTCGGCGAGCCCGCCGTGCGGCGTCCGATCGGTGGCGCCGGGCTTGGTGGGGGCGGGTTCGGCATCGTGCAGCCCGAGGTCGACGACAGCGGTGCCGGCGAGCCTGAGGCGGGTGAGCCCGGTGCTGTTGAGCCCGGTGCCGTTGAGAGCGGTGGTGTTGAGGGCGGTGTCGTGGGAAGTGGTGAGGAGGTCGAGAGCGGTGCAGAGCCCCCGGCCCCGCTCCTCCCCGGTCATGAGGGCGGCGAGCGGAGTGTGCCTGCGGCTGGGTTGATCGCAGCCGCCGGCGCCGTGCGCAGCGGTCGTCGGCGGGCTGCTCGTGAGGCTGCCGACGACGAGGGGGAGCGGTCGTCCGGTGACACCGACCCCAGCGTGCTGGACACGCTGAAGGCCGCCGGGCTGCTCGACCCGCAGCGCGCCGGCGGTCGGCGGCGCGCTCCCGACGCTGACGAGGAGGCCGTCGTTTCCGAGCCCGAGCCCACGCGACAGGCCGAACCCGAGCAGGTGCAGTGGCGCGTCGAACCGCCGCCGCGACTGCGCGGTGAGGCGCCACCCATCGACATGTTCGACTCGCCGACGATGGTCCAGCCCGCCGTGCGCGACGACGTGCCGCCGGTCGGACTCGGCGCGGCCTTCGTGAAGGGCCCGCTCATCCCGACCGCCCGGGTGCCCGACCCGCCCGACTACCCGCTGCCGCCCGTGCCCGACTTCGCGATGTCTTCACCGATGCCGATGCCGACGTCGGAGCAGGCGGTGGAGACGGAGGACCTGCCACCGCTGTTCCCCCCGACCGACGTGGATTCGTCCGCCGAGAACCTGTCGACGCCGACGACGCGGCCGGTGCCCCAGTCCGCGCCACCGGCCGCGCCCCAGCCGGAGCCACAGCCCGCGCCGCGGCCCGAGGCGGAGCAGGTGCCGACGGTTCCGGTCCCCGATCAGGCGCCGCCGGTCCCGGTCCCCGACCCGGTGTCGTCCGACCTGCCCCCCGACACCCCGCCGCCCCCGCTTCCGTCACCGGCGGCGCGGTTCAGCCCCACCGGGTTCCTCGGCGCAGGCGATATCGAGCACGACGACACACCCGCACCCGGCGACCCGGTGGTCGACACGGCCGGCGACGCACCCACCGAAGCGCCCGGCGTGGACGCCGCACCTGCCGAGGACGCGCCGAAGGAGCCCTTCGTCACCGCCGTCGTCGTCGGCGGCAAGACGATCGACCTCCCGGCCATCGTCGTCGACCCGACCCCGCCCGCCCCCGACTCGCCCAGCGCCACCCGTGCCTCGCGCCGCCACAAGAGCGACCTGAGCCTGGCCGAACTCCTCGCCGAAGCCCTCGTCGCCTACGAGGACGCCCGACGCGAGGACGAAGCCGCCGGCCGCGTCGAGGGCGACGACGAGAGCACCATGCTGATCTCACCTGTCGGGACGGCGCCACCCGAGTCCGACAACGAGACCACCGCTCCGATCCAGCGCGTGGACCCGTCGTACCGCTTCGACACGTGGACACTTCCCGAATCGTGAAATGATTTGAGGTTCTAATAAGGTTTCCCGCCGGTAACAAAGCGGGAAATAGGCCGTGCCACAAGTGAATTCCGGACTTTCCGGCAAGTTGTTCGATTCAGTGCGAGGGTTGCGGCGAAGGGGTTCGCGCTCGTCTGGTTAAGTGGTGCGCACACCCGGTACACAGAGGTACCGGATAGCGTGGAGTCGCCTGAACATGACCTCGACTGGAGCCCCGTCCCGATCCGAGCACGCCGCCCGCGACGTCGGCGCGGCTCGCCCGGCCAGTCCCGAACAGGCCCGTGACGAATTGATCGAACGTGCCGCCGCCAACGCCCCCGAGCTCGCCGACCTGATCCGCCTGTACTACCGCCACGTCCCGGCCGAGGAAGTCAACGACGACGACCCGGTGGACCTGGTGGGCGCGGTGCGCTCGAACTACCAGCTCGCCGAGTCCCGCGTGCCGGGCCGCCCGGTGGTGCGGATCCTCAACCCCACCCGCGCGCACGACGGCTGGACGTGTCCGGCCACGGTGGTGCAGGTGGTCACCGACGACATGCCGTACCTGGTCGACTCGGTGGCCTCCGAGCTGACCCGCGGCGGCGTGCAGGTGCAGCGGGTGGTGCACCCGATCGTCGTGGTGCGCCGGGACCTGGTGACGGGCGCGCTCCAGGAGGTCCTGCCGACGGCGGACCCGGCCGACCCGCCGGGTGACGCGCTGGCCGAGTCGTGGATGTACATCGAGGTCGACCTGCTCACCGACCCGGACCGGGCGCGTGAGCTGGAAGCCAAGCTGCACACCGTGCTCAACGACGTCCGCGAGGTCGTCGAGGACACCGACAGGATGGCCGGCATGGCGGGGCACCTGGCCGAGCTGCTGGAGTCCGAGCCGCCGCCGCTGCCCAGCCACGAGGTGCAGGACGGCGCGAACCTGCTGCGCTGGCTGGCCGACGACCACTTCACGTTCCTCGGCTACCGCCAGTACGAGCTGGTCCGCGACGACCCGGCCACCGACGGGGCCCCCGCGCTGCGGGCGGTCCTGGCGAGTGGTCTCGGCGTGCTCAGACAGGACAGCCTCGCGGCGCGCAGCCTGACGGCGGGCCCGGACGCGGGCGCCCAGGCACTGTCACCCGAACTCCTGGTCCTGACGCAGGCCAGCGCGCAGTCGAGCGTGCACCGGTCGGTGTACCCCTACTACGTGGGCGTGAAGACCTTCGACGCCGACGGCAACGTGTCCGGCGAGCACCGGTTCCTCGGCGTCTTCTCCACCACGGCCCTGCACGAGGACGTGCTGGACATCCCGGCCATCGAACGCCGGGTCCGCGCCGTCATCCACCGCGCCGGGTTCCCGCTGCACTCGTACTCGGGCCAGCGGATGCTCGAAGTGATCCAGAACTACCCGCGCACCGAGCTGTTCTCGGTCGACACGGACACGCTCTACCAGACGGTCGCGGGCGTGATCGCGCTCGCCGAACGCCGCCGGCTGCGGCTGTTCCTGCGCCGCGACCCGTACGGCCGCTTCTACTCCTGCCTGGTCTACCTGCCGCGCGACCGCTACACCACGACGTCGCGGCTGGCCATGCAGGAAGTGCTGATCGACCAGCTCGGCGGCGTGAACCTGGAGTACAGCGCCCGTGTCGGCGAGTCGGCGCTGGCGCGCGTGCACTTCACCGTGCACACCGACCCGAACCGGCAGACCGAGCCGGACACCGGCCACATCCAGCAGCTGCTGGCCGAGGCGGTGCGGCTGTGGGACGACCGCATGGTCGAAGCGGTGCTGGGGGACCACGCCACGGGGCTGGGCGCGGAATCGTCGTCCGAGCAGGGCCAGCGGATCGCCGCGGCGTTCCCCGAGGCCTACAAGGAGGACTTCACCGCGGCCGAGGGCCTGGCGGACTTCCGGCGCATCGAGGCCCTCAAGCGCGGTGACCTCGACCTGGTGTTCTACACGCCGCGCGACGCCGAGCCGGGTGAACGGCGGTTCAAGCTGTTCCTCGTCGGCGCCCGCCTCACGCTGTCCGACGTGCTGCCGATGTTGCAGCGCATGGGCGTGGTCGTGGTGGACGAGCGCCCGTACGAGCTGTCCCGCGACGACGGCGCCGAGTGCTGGATCTACGACTTCGGCCTGCGCATCGACCAGGTCACGCTGGACAAGCTGTCCGGCGAGGACGTCGAGTCGATCCGCACCCGGTTCCAGGACGCGTTCGCCGCGGCCTGGCGGGGTGAGGCCGAGGTGGACGGCTTCAACACGCTCGTGCTGAAGGCCGGTGTCACGTGGCAGCAGGCCGCGATGCTGCGCGCCTACGCGAAGTACCTGCGCCAGGCCGGCACGCCGTACAGCCAGGACTACATCGAGGACGCCGTCCTGGGGCACACCGAGGTCGCCACGGCGGTGGTGCGGCTGTTCGAGGCGCGGTTCGACCCCGCGCTGTCCGACGAGCAGCGGTCCGGCCGCACGGAGCACCTGGTCGACGAGATCACCGCGATGATCGACGACGTGACGAGCCTGGACGCGGACCGCATCCTGCGCAGCCTGCTCACGTTGGTGCAGGCCACGTTGCGCACGAACTACTTCGTCCGCGACGTCGACGGCAACCCCCGCCCGTACCTGGCGGTCAAGCTGGACCCGCGGGCCATCCCGGACCTGCCGCAGCCGCGGCCGAGGTTCGAGATCTTCGTGTACTCGCCGCGCCTGGAAGGCGTGCACCTGCGCTTCGGCCCGGTGGCGCGCGGCGGTCTGCGCTGGTCCGACCGGCGGGAGGACTTCCGCACCGAGATCCTGGGCCTGGTGAAGGCGCAGGCGGTGAAGAACGCGGTGATCGTGCCGGTCGGCGCGAAGGGCGGCTTCGTGCTGAAGCGCCCGCCGGCGCCCACCGGTGACCCGGGCGCGGACCGCGAGGCGCTGCTGGCGGAGGGCATCGCCTGCTACCGCCAGTTCATCTCCGGTCTGCTCGACCTGACCGACAACCTCAACTCCGGCACGGTCCTGCCCGCGCCCCAGGTCGTCCGGCACGACGGCGACGACACGTACCTGGTGGTGGCGGCGGACAAGGGCACGGCGTCGTTCTCCGACATCGCCAACGAGGTCTCCAAGTCCTACGGCTTCTGGCTGGGCGACGCGTTCGCGTCCGGCGGTTCCGTCGGCTACGACCACAAGGCCATGGGCATCACCGCCAAGGGCGCGTGGGAGAGCGTGAAGCGCCACTTCCGCGAGCTGGGCACGGACACCCAGACCGACGAGTTCACCGTCGTCGGTGTCGGTGACATGTCCGGCGACGTGTTCGGCAACGGCATGCTGCTGTCCGAGCACATCCGGCTGGTGGCCGCCTTCGACCACCGCCACATCTTCATCGACCCGGACCCCGCCGCTTCCACGAGCTACGCCGAGCGCAAGCGGCTGTTCGAGCTGCCGCGCTCGTCCTGGGACGACTACGACCGTTCCCTGATCAGCGCCGGCGGCGGTGTCTGGCCGCGCACGGCCAAGTCCGTCCCGATCTCCGAGCAGGCCCGCGTGGCGCTGGACCTGCCGGAGGGCGTGGTCAAGCTGTCGCCGCCGGAGCTGATGAAGGCGATCCTGCTCGCGCCGGTCGACCTGCTGTGGAACGGCGGCATCGGCACCTACGTCAAGGCGAGCGCCGAGTCGCACGCCGAGGTCGGCGACAAGGCCAACGACGCCATCCGCGTCAACGGCGCCGACCTGCGCGTCAAGGTCGTCGGCGAGGGCGGCAACCTGGGCCTGACCCAGCGCGGCCGGATCGAGCTGGCCCGCAACGGCGGCAAGGTCAACACCGACGCGCTGGACAACTCGGCCGGTGTCGACTGCTCCGACCACGAGGTCAACATCAAGATCCTGCTGGACGAGCTGGTCCGCGACGGCAAGCTCGACCGGGAGCAGCGCAACGAGCTGCTGGGCCAGATGACCGACGAGGTCGGCGAGCTGGTGCTGGCCGACAACTACTCGCAGAACTCCGTGCTGGGCGTCTCCCGCGCCCACGCCGCGCCGATGCTCTCGGTGCACGCGCGCCTGGTCGCCGACCTCGAGCAACGCGGCGTCCTCGACCGCTCGCTCGAAGCGCTGCCGAGCGCGGCGGAGTTCAAGGCGCTGGAGAAGGCGGGCGACGGTCTCACCTCGCCGGAGCTGGCCACGCTGCTCGCCCACGTGAAGCTGGCGCTGAAGGAGGAGGTGCTGGCCAGCGACCTGCCGACGATCGACGTGCTGGCCCGCCGCCTGCCCGACTACTTCCCGAGCGAGCTGCGCGAACAGTTCGCCGACGCCATCGGCAGCCACCCGCTGTCCCGCGAGATCATCACGACCGTCCTGGTCAACGAGGTCGTCGACGGCGGTGGCGTGTCCTACGCGTTCCGGCTGGCCGAGGAGATCAGCGCGTCGGCCACGGACGCGGTGCGCGCTTACACCGTGGTGACCGCGATCTACGACCTGCCGTCCATCTGGCGGCAGATCCGGGAGCTGGACAACGTCGTGCCGACCGACGTGCAGGACGACATGGTCCTGGAAACGCGCCGCCTGCTGGACCGGGCGTCGCGCTGGCTGCTCACCAACCGCCCCCAGCCGCTGGCGGTCGGCTCCACGATCAGCCGCTTCGCCCCCGTGGTCAGCGCCTTGGCGCCGCGCACGATCGACCTGCTCCAGGGCCACGAGAAGGAGTCGGTGATCGGCCACGTCGAACGACTGGTCGGCCACGGCGTGCCGGTCGACCTGGCCCGGCGGATCGCCGGACTGCTGTTCACCTACGGCCTGCTGGACGTCACGGAGGTCGCCGAACTCGCCGAGCGCGAGGAAGGCGAGGGCGCGATGGGCCAGGAGCGCACGCACGAGGAGACGGCGGAGGTGTACTTCGCGCTGTCGGAGCACCTGGACGTCGACCGGATGCTCAGCTCGGTCTCGAACCTGGAACGCCTCAACCGCTGGCACTCGCTGGCCCGCCTGGCGTTGCGCGACGACTTCTACTCGTCGTTGCGCTCGATCACGATCGACGTGCTGCGCTCGGCCGACCCGGGCGACACCCCGGACGAGAAGATCGCGAAGTGGGAGCAGGACAACTCCTCCCGCCTGAGCCGCGCCCGCGCCGCCCTCGCCGAGATCAACCGGGTCAGCAAGCTGGACCTGGCCACCCTCTCCGTCGCCGCCCGCCAAGTGCGCAGCATGATCCGCTGACCCGCCAGGGCACTTGTCCACCGTCGCTGTTCACCGACACGAAGCCCTTCCCCCAGTGGGAAGGGCTTCGTGTCATCCCGCCGACCCGGCTCCGCCCTGCCGCGCGTGTGAAAGGGGCTTGTCCGGCACTACCCGCGGCATTCACCGGAACCGGCGCATCACCACGAACCCGGTCATCCTGCTGATCCGCCCGTCCGGCGAGTGCTCTTTCGGCCTCTTCACCTCACCACCGCAAATCCCCGTTTTCATCCTGAAACGTCCCCGTCGGACCATCCACCGGCAAGGTCGCCAACCGCACGACCGTCTTCGCGCTCTCTTCCGGCGCCCGCCCGACTCCGAAGCCCGCCGTCATGTCGGTGGCCGTGAAACCCGGTTCGAGCGCGTTGAACTTGATGCCCGGCTGGGACTTCGCGTACTGGACCGTCAACATGGTGGCCGCCGCCTTGGACGCCGAGTAGAGCGCCGCCCTCACGTGGAACTCCGGCCGGTCGGGGTTGTTCACCGCCCAGAACGACCCGGCGCTGCTCGACACCGTGACCACCGTCGGGTTCGCGGACTTGCGCAGCAGGGGCAGCGCCGCTTCCGTGACGCGCACGATCCCCACCGCGTTCGTGTCGAAAACCCGCAGCGCCGTCGGCCCGTCGACGTCGTCACCGGTCAGAATGCCCGCGTTGTGCACCAGGACGTCGAGCAGTCCTTCCGCCGAACCGATCGCGGCCACTGCGCCGCTCACCGAAGCGTCGTCGGTCACGTCCAATCGCACGAATCGCGCGCCGATCGCCGCCGCCGCTTTTTCGCCGCGTTCGACGTCACGCGCGCCGAGGTAGACGACGTGGCCCAACTCCGACAACTGTTTGGCCGTCTCGAAACCGATGCCCTTGTTCGCCCCGGTGATCAGTGTGACAGTCACGTCGCGTCCCTCCGAAATAAATGGCCCTGACCGGCCGTTGGCCACGTTATGCACCGGCACCCACCTCGACCAGAGCCCTCTCGAGCCGGGGGTGTGACAGGACCCCCTCCGCCGGCCCGCCTCCTGGACGAGACCTCGGGGCGAGCCCTGGCGAGCGAGCCCTCATGAGCGACACGACGAATGCCCTCGGCGCGTACCTGCGTGCCCGACGCGAGCTCGTGACGCCCCAGCAGGCCGGCATCCCCGAGATGGGCGTGCGGCGCGTGCCCGGGTTGCGCCGCGAGGAAGTCGCCATGCTCGCCGGCATCAGCGCCGACTACTACCTGCGGCTGGAACGCGGCCGTGACCGCAACCCGTCCGTCCAGGTCATCGAGTCGATCGCGCGCGTGCTCCAGCTCGACGGCGACCACGTCGCGCACCTGATGACGTTGGTGTCGGAAGCTCCCCGGCAACGCCGCCCGCGCGAGGAGGTCCCGCCGCCCGGTGCGCTCAAGCTGGTGGACTCCCTCGCCCAGCCGGCTTTCATCGAGGGGCGCTTCTTCGACGTCCTGGCCTCGAACAGCCTGGCCCGGGCGCTGTCACCCCATCTCACCGCCGGGGGCAACCAGCTGCGGGACATGTTCCTGGTCCCGGCCGTGCAGGCGCTGCACCCGGACTGGGAGGACGTCACGGAGTGCTTCGTCGCGAACCTGCGGCAGGCCGTGGGCAACGACTTCGACGATCCCCGCTTCGTCGAGCTGACCGAGGAGCTCTCGCTGGCGAGCGCGAGGTTCCGCCGGCTCTGGGCCCGCCACGAGGTGCGCGGGCAGCGCGGGACGCCGATCCGGATCAACCACCCCCAAGTGGGCGAACTGACCCTCAACCGCGAACGTCTCGCCATCGCCGGGACCGACGGCCTGATGCTCGTCGTGTGCCACCCGGACGCGGGTTCGGCCGACGCGGACAAGCTGGCCCTGCTGGCTTCCTCCGACCTGCCGACGAGGCGCGGAGCACCGCTGGACAACGCCGCGGTCGGGTAGGTGGAACCCGAGGGGCGGGCGGGACGCCACCCGCGTCCCGCCCGCCCTCTCACCTGCTCATGGCCGCCGGCCGACCACTAACCGCGCCAGGTGTCCGACAGCACCGCCGGTGACGTCGCCGACCGGTTCGTCCCGCTCTCCCACGTCACCGCCCCGCCGGCGTCCTTCCGGATGTACTTGTACTGGAACGACGTCCCCGCCGGCAGCGACACCGATCCCCGCCACGTCGGGTACGCCGCCGAGGACAGCGCGACCGCCGCGCCCGTGTTCCACGCGCCGAGCGACGGGTGGTCGCCGACCACGAAGATGTTCTGCCCCGACGACGTGGTGGCGTTCACCGCGAACGACGTCGTCCCGGCCGGCGGGTTGCCGATCCCCGTCGCGCCGACGTGCAGCGCCAACGCCTCGCCCGCGCCCAGCGTGGCGGTGAACTGGCCGTTCGACCCGACCGCCACCGCGACGCACCCGTCCTGCTGCACGTTGCAGTACGACCCGGCGGGCAGCGAGGTCTGGAACGTCCGCGTCATCGCCGACGACTCCCGGTTGATCGCGACGAAGCCCTTGTTGCCCCGCCCGAACGCGATGGCGTCGCCGCCGTTGTCCCACCAGTTCACGACCGCCGTGCCGGCCACCGCGTTGCGGAACTGGACCATCGACGAGATCTGCGTCCACCGGTGCTGGCACTTCCACCCGGACGTGTAGCACTCCGACCCGGCCGGCGGCCCGGCGTCGTGGTTGGAGAACTCGTAGCCCGAGTACACGTTCGGGGAACCGTAGGGCCACGCCAGCATGAACACGTTCGCCAGCGTGTACGTCGAGCCGTCGCGGTAGGTCAACGTCGACCCGTTGCGCTCGGTGTCCCAGTTGTCCACGAACGACCGCGCCTGACCGCTCGCCAGGTAGCCCCACGACTGCCCGAACGTGCTCAGGTACGCCAGGTTCTCGTTGTTGAAGATCCGCTTGAGGTCGTAGGCGTACCGGAACTCGTCGACATCACCCGATCCGGTGTACTCGCCGGGCTGCACGGCCTCGCCGGCCCCGTAGATCACCTCGTGCACCCAGTAGATGCCCGGGTTGCTCAGCCGGGACTTGATCGCGGCCAGGTCGGCCGCCGCCATGTGCTTGGCCGCGTCGATCCGGAACCCGTCCACGCCGAGCGAGATCAGGTGGTTCAGGTAGGTCGCGATCCGCCCGCGCACGTAGTCGCTGCCGGTGTTCAGGTCCGACAGGTTGACCAGCTCGCAGTTCTGCACGTTGTCGCGGTTGCGGTAGTCGCTGATCGCGGTGCGGCACGAGTGGAAGTCCGGGTCGCTGTAGACGCCGGGGTAGTTGTACTTCGCGTACGACGAGCCGCCGGTGCCCGTGCCCGACCCGGCGCTCATGTGGTTGATCACCGCGTCCGCGATGACCTTCACGCCCGCCGCGTGGCAGGTGTTCACCATGTTCCGGAACGCGGTCTCGTCACCGAGGCGTCCGGCGATGCGGTAGCTGACGGGCTGGTAGGAGGTCCACCACTGGGAGCCCTGGATGTGCTCGGTGGCCGGTGACACCTCCACGAACCCGTAGCCCTTCGGGCCGAGCACGTTCGTGCACTCCGCGGCGACCCGCGCGAACGGCCACTGGAACAGGGTCGCGGTCACGTCCTTCGCGGACGGTGGCGTTGCAAAACTTTGCGGAGCCGCCAAAAGGCTGAACAGGAGTACGGCTATCACGCCCAAGGCGCGTCGACTTGAGGAAACCACGATGTCTCCTAGCTGGCAGGGATGTGCTCTAGGTCATACCAGCTGGCAGACTTGCTGAAAACACTTGCAAAGTATTTCATTGCCCTCCGGCGGAACCGATCCGGAAGGACACCCCATGACGCAGGACTGGTGGCGCGAGGCCGTCATCTACCAGGTCTACGTGCGCAGCTTCGCCGACTCGGACGGCGACGGCGTCGGTGACCTGCCCGGCATCCGCTCCCGGCTGCCCTACCTGGCCGACCTCGGCGTGGACGCCGTCTGGATCACGCCGTTCTACCGGTCCCCGATGGCCGACGGCGGCTACGACGTCGCCGACTACCGGACCGTCGACCCGCTGTTCGGTTCCAACGACGACGCCAGGGCGCTCCTGGACGAGGCGCACGCGCTCGGCATCCGGGTGATCGTGGACCTGGTCCCGAACCACACCAGCGACCGGCACGAGTGGTTCCAGCAGGCCCTCGCCTCGCCTCCCGGCTCCCCGGAACGCGCCCGCTACCACTTCCGCGACGGCCTCTCCTCCTCCGACGGCCACGGCGACCTCCCGCCCAACGACTGGGAGTCCGTCTTCGGCGGCCCCGCGTGGACCAGGACCGCCGACGGCCAGTGGTACCTGCACCTGTTCGCGCCCGAGCAGCCGGACCTGAACTGGGACCAGCCGGAGGTGCGCGACGAGTTCCTCGACGTGCTGCGCTTCTGGCTCGACCTCGGCGTGGACGGCTTCCGCATCGACGTCGCGCACGGCATGGTCAAGGCCGACGGCCTGCCCGACGTCGGCACGCCCGGCCACCTCAAGCTGCTGGGCACGGAGTCGCTGCCGTTCTTCGACCAGGACGGCGTGCACGAGATCTACCGCGACTGGCGCAAGGTGCTCGACTCCTACCCGGGCAACCGGATCGGCGTGGCCGAGGCGTGGACGCCGAGCCCCGAGCGCACCGCCCGCTACCTGCGCGCCGACGAGCTGCACCAGGCGTTCAACTTCCACTACCTGACCGCCGAGTGGACCGCCGCCGACGTCAAGCAGGTCATCGACGACTCGCTGGCCGCGATGAGGCCGGTCACCGCGCCGACCACGTGGGTGCTGTCCAACCACGACGTGCAGCGGCACGTGACCCGGTACGGCAGCGTGGCGCGCGCCCGTGCCGCCGCGATGCTGATGCTCGCGCTGCCCGGCAGCGCCTACGTCTACCAGGGCGAGGAGCTGGGCCTGCCCGAGGTGCTCGACCTGCCCGAGGACGTCCTGCAGGACCCGGTGTGGACGCGGTCCGGCCACACCGACCGGGGCCGGGACGGCTGCCGCGTGCCGATCCCGTGGACGCCCGACGGCCCGTCGTTCGGCTTCGGCGACGGCGGCTCGTGGCTGCCGCAGCCCTCCTCGTGGGCCGACCTCAGCGTGGCGAGCCAGCTCGGTGACCCGAACTCGGTGCTGGAGCTGTACCGCAGCGCGCTGCGCGTGCGGCGGGAGCACCCGGACCTCGGCGCGGGCTCGGACGTCGAGTGGCTGGAAGAGGGGCTGGAAGGCGGGCTCGACGCGCCGGCGGCCACGGCGACCGGCGTGCTGGCGTTCCGCCGCGGCGCCTTCACCTGCGTGGTGAACTTCGGCCCTGACGTGGCACGTCTGCGCGCCGACGGCGAGGTGCTGCTCGCCTCCGGTGGTTTCGCGACCGAAGACGCGGACGTCCTCGTGCCGCCGGACACGACCGTGTGGCTCTCGCGCCCGTAGAGTCACCCGGTGTGACAGCGCGGCTCAGTGACATCGCGACCCAGGCAGGCGTGAGCGAGGCGACGGTCAGCCGGGTGGTCAACGGCAAGCCAGGCGTCTCGGCCACGACCCGCCAGGCGGTGGTCGCCGCGATGGACGTGCTCGGCTACGAGCGCCCGCCCAGGCTCCGCCAGCGCAGCGCCGGGTTGATCGGGTTGATCACCCCCGAGTTGAACAACCCGATCTTCCCGGCGTTCGCGCAGGTCATCGAGCAGGTGCTGACCCGCGACGGCTACACGCCGGTGCTGTGCACGCAGACGCCCGGCGGCTCCACCGAGGACCAGCTGACCGAGATGCTGGTCGACCGGGGCGTCACCGGGATCGTCTTCGTGTCCGGCCTGCACGCCGACACGACCGCCGACAAGGACCGGTACGTGAAGCTGGCCGGGCGCGGCGTGCCGTTCGTGATGGTCAACGGCTACACCGACCAGGTGTCCGCGCCGTTCGTCTCGGTGGACAACCGGGCGGCTGTCCGGTTGGCGGTCACCCACCTGGTCGAACTCGGGCACGAGACGATCGGCCTGGCCGTGGGTCCGCCGAGGTTCGTGCCCGCCCAACGCATGGTGGAGGGCTTCACGCTCGTCCGACCGCGGGCCGCCGCCCTGGTCGAGCACTCCTTGTTCACCGTCGAGGGCGGCCAGGCGGCGGCCAACGCCCTGCTGGACCGCGGCTGCACGGCGATCGTGTGCGGCAGCGACCTGATGGCGTTCGGCGCGATCCGCGCGGCCCGCCACCGGGGCCTCGACGTGCCGCGTGACGTCTCCGTCGTCGGCTTCGACGACTCGCCGCTGATCGTGTTCGCCGACCCGCCGCTGACCACGATCCGGCAGCCGGTCGAGGCGATGGGGCAGGCCGCCGTGCACGCGTTGCTGGAGGAGATCGGCGGCACGCCCGCACCGCACGCGGAGTTCGTGTTCCAGCCCGAGCTGGTGGTGCGCGGCTCTACGGGCGCCCGGCCCAGATGACGTCGCTCGCGGCACGGATGCGGGCCCAACGGCTCTCGCACCCGGCTTCCGACGCGACGGACCTGCTCGCCTCGATCTTCGCCCTGCAAGCCCAGGACGTCCCGGCGGCACGGCTCGCAGCGCGCGCCCGGGGCGTGAGGTCCCTCGACGGGCCCTTGGTGCGCACCTGGGCCATGCGCGGCACCCTCCACCTGCTCCACCGGGACGACCTGTGGGTGGTGCACCTGCTCGGTCCGACCTTCATCGCCGCCGGACGACGCCGCCGCGAACAACTCGGCCTCACCGACGAGCTGTGCGCTCGCGCGCTGCCCGCGCTCCGCGAGGTCCTGACCGAGCCGGTGGACCGCGCCGAACTCGTGCGCCGGCTCGCCGAGGTCGGCGTCGTCCTCGACCCGGGATCGCAGGCGCCCGCGCACCTGCTGGCGTTCGCCGCGAACTCCGGCGTGCTGTGCCGGGGACTGGACGACACCTACCGCCTCCTGCGCGTCGACTGCGAACCCCGCGGCGTGGACGAGCTGTGGCGGCGCTACCGGCGTGCCTACGGACCCGCCACGCCCGACGACTTCGCCGCTTGGAGCGGCCTGCCCAAGCGCCAGCTCAAAGACCTGCCCGACGTGGCGGACTCCCCGACCCGCCCAGCCGAACCGGCCACCCCGACCGGCGTCGTGCGGATGCTCGGCCACTTCGACACCTACCTCCTCGGCTACCGCGACCGCTCCGCGGCCCTCGCCCCCGAACACGCGCCGCTCGTGCAGACCGGCGGCGGTTTCCTCACCCCTCACGTCGTCGTGGACGGCCGGGTCGTCGCGGTCTGGCGGCGCGACGGCGCGCTCTTCACCGTGCGGCCGTTCGACGACCGCGCAGAACGGCCGGACGTCGCGGAAGAGGTCGCCGACCTGGGTCGATTCCTCGACGTGGACGCGCGCTTAACCTGGCAGTAGCACGTCGATAGGGTCACGGTCACGCAGCGACAGCGGGAGGCGCGTTCAACTTGGGTGTGTTCGTCACGGGCGTTCGGCCGCGCTGGTCGGACATGGACGCGTTCGGCCACGTCAACCACGCCAACACGGTGACCTTGCTCGAAGAGGCGCGCATCGACCTGCTGTTCACCGAGGCCGCCAGGCACGGTGTGCCGGAGATGTCGCACGGCCTGGTCGTCGCCCGGCTCGTCGTGGACTACCTCTCGCCGGTGGTGTTCACCGGTGAGGAGATCGTGGTGGAGATGTCCGTGCGGGAATTGAAGTCCGCGTCGTTCACGTTGGACTACACGGTCCGCGGCGGTCGCCAGGAGGGCAGTGCCGTCGTCACGACGGCGGAGACCCTCATGGTGCCGTACAACCTGACGGCCGGGCGTCCGCGCCGTCTTCTCGAAGCCGAGCGCGATTTCCTCGCGGGCTGGCGTGCCGGAGGTAATGGTGCCTGAGTTGGTCCTCGCCGACCCCGCCGAGCGGGACGACCTCGGCGCGTTCGTCGCCCGTGCCGTCCGGTTGGACGGTCAAGCCGTGGTGCGGCTGCGCAACCGCCCGTCCGGCGGCCTGGTCGACGCGTGGGTGGCGACCCCGTTCGACACCCTCGCGACCCGGACCGTGGCCGGGCAGGCCGCGCCGGGCGACGTCACCGTGTCGGGCACCGACCTGCTGACCGGCTTGGCCGTGGTGCGCAGCGAGACCGTCGACCCGGGTCCGGCGCGGGACATGATGTGGCGCTCGGCGCTGCCGCCGGTGGCGGGCTGGCTGCCGGTGGACCGGCTGCCCGGCAGCGTGGTGTCGGAGCTGGCGGAGAAGGGCGTGGAGGTGGCGCGGGAGAACGCGGGGCCGCGCGGCACGCCGCCCGCTTCGCTGCTGGACCAGACCGTGCTCACGGTGAGCGGTTCCGGCTTGGACGTGAAGGTGCCGATGCGGTGCCTGTTCGCGTTGTCCGGCATGGGTTTCCTGGGCGGCGACGACGTGCGCATCACCGCCACCGACTCGTGGCTGCGCATCGACGCCCGGTTCGGCGCGGTGGTCCGCCGCCGCCACTCCATGCTGCCCCTGCTGGTCTGAGCGGGTCGGGGGCGCGGCCGACCGACCGCGCCCTCCCCACGTGCACCGGACCAGCGGCGCTAGACCAGCCAGACCGCCGTGTCGGGCGGCAGCTGGTTGCCGTCCATCGGGCCGCTGGCCAGCAGGATCTCGCCGGGCGGCAGCGGCACCGGGCCGCCGGACGTGTTCAGCGCGCAGATCAGCCCGCCGCCCTTGCGCCGGAACGCGAAGCACCCGGGCGGCGCGCCGTACCACTCCAGCTCGTCGCCGTCGAACGCCGGCTGCGACTTCCTCAGCTCCAGCGCCTGCCGGTAGAACGACAGCATCGACCCCGGGTCTTCCAGCTGCGACTCGGCGGTCAGGCCCGCCCACTCGTTCGGCTGCGGCAGCCACGTGGTCACGGCCTGGGAGAAGCCGAACGGCGGCGTGTCGCCCTCCCACGGCAGCGGCACCCGGCACCCGTCCCGACCGCGGTCGGTGTGCCCGGACCGCAGCCAGATCGGGTCCTGCAACGCCCACTCGGGCAGCTCCACGTCCGGCAGGCCGAGCTCCTCGCCGTTGTAGAGGTAGACCACGCCGGGCAGCGCCAGCTCGACCAGCGTCATCGCCTTCGCCCGCTGCGCGCCGATCGCGCCGCCGCCGTACCGCGTCACGTGCCGCGTCACGTCGTGGTTGGACAACGTCCAGGTGGGAGGCGTGTCCAGGCCGCGGACCGCGCCCAGCGAGTGCTCGATCGCCGACCGCACGCCGTCCGCGTCGAACGGCGCCTCGACCAGCCGGAAGTTGAACCCGAGGTGCAGCTCGTCGGGCCGGATGTAGCGGGCGAACCGCTCGTCGTCCTTCACCCAGATCTCGCCGACGGCCATCCGGCCCGGGTACTCGTCGATGACCTTGCGGATCATCCGGTGCACCTCGTGCACGCCGTCGTTGTCGAACCGGGGGTCCAGCGAGTTGTCGTGCATGACGCCCGCGCCCAGCTGCGCCCGCGGATCGATGTTCGGCAACCCGAAGGGCTTGGCCATGCCGTGCGCCACGTCGATGCGGAACCCGTCGACACCGCGGTCCAGCCAGAACCGCAGCGTGCGCGTCAGGTCGGCGGCGACCTCGGGGTTGTCCCAGTTCAGGTCGGGCTGCTCGGGCGCGAACAGGTGCAGGTACCACTGCCCGTCGGGCACCCGGGTCCACGCCGGCCCGCCGAACTGGCTGGGCCAGTTGTTCGGCGGCACGGACCCGTCGAACCCGCCGCCGTCGCGGAACACGAACCGGTCCCGCTCGACCGACCCCGGCCCGGCCCGCAGCGCGGCCTGGAACCAGGCGTGCCGGTCGCTGGTGTGGTTCGGGACCAGGTCGATGGTGACCTTGAGGTTGTGGGCGTGCGCCTCGGTCACCAGCCGGTCGAACGCGGCCAGGTCGCCGAACAGCGGGTCGACGTCCCGCGGGTCGGCCACGTCGTAGCCGTGGTCGGCCATGGGCGAGGTGAAGAACGGCGTGAGCCAGAGGGCGTCCACGCCCAGCAGTTCGAGGTAGCCGAGCCGGGAGCGGATACCGTCGAGGTCGCCCACGCCGTCACCGTTCGCGTCGGCGAACGATCGGACGTAGACCTGGTAGAAGACGGCGTCACGCCACCAGGCGGACTCGTCGGCGATCTCTGGTTGTAGATCGGAGGATCGTCGCACGAGGAGTCATCCTGCCATTCGCGACCGACACCACGACCCCGTTCGTGTGATCACGAATCACACCCAGGCGTTCATCATGCTGTTCGCGGCCATCTCCAGGTACGCCCAGAGCTGCTTGCGGTGCTCGGGGGAGAGGTCGACCGCGTCGACGCCGACCTTGATGCAGCGCAACCAGGCGTCCCGCTCCACGGGACCGATGACGAACGGAGCGTGACGCATCCGCAACCGAGGATGACCCCGGTTGTCCGAGTACGTGTGCGGGCCGCCCCAGTACTGCATCAGGAACAGCCGGAAGCGCTCCTCGGCGGGACCGAGGTCCTCTTCGGGGTACAGCGGACGCAGGACGGGATCGTCGGCCACTTCCTGGTAGAAGACGGCGACGATCTTGTGGAACGTCTCGTACCCGCCCACTGCTTCGTAGAAGTTCTCCGGAGGAGTGGTCACCCCTCCATCCTGCCTCAGGACCCGTGCGGCAGCGCACGCCGACCCCGCTACGCGGTGGACGAGGCGACCCGCCGCTGCCGCCGCCCGCCCTGCTCGACCTGTCGCCTCCGGGCCACCCCGCCGAGGCCCCGCCGTCGTCGGGCCGTCACCCGAGCGGCCCCGGTCCGCCGGCGCTTGGCGAACGGTTGGCGCACTGGGCCGATTCGTGGTGAACGCGCCACGCCGCCCCGCATCCTGGCCCCGGCATCTCCTGCCGCGAGGGAGGACACGACATGAGCCGGTCGAACGAGGCGTTGTTGCACTGGTTCCGGCAGGCGGGGTGGACCCAGCTCGAACTCGCGCGCGCCGTCGGGAGGCTCGGCCGGGCGAGGGGCCACAACGTCGCGCCGGACAGCTCCCGGGTGCGGCGGTGGCTGGAGGGCGAGCAGCCGCGGCACCCCGTCCCGGACCTGCTGGCGGCGTTGTTCGCCGACCGGCTGGGCAGGCCGTTCACGCCGGCCGACCTCGGGTTGACGGGGGTGTCGCCGGCCCGCGACCACGTGTCGTGGGACCACCGGGGCCTGGTCGCGACGTTGCAGGACTTCACGAGGAGCGATCTGATGATCAAACGCAGGGACGTGCTCGGCGCGACCGCCGCCCTCGCCACCGGCGCGGTCCTGGAGGGGCGGCTGGCCGGGTGGCTGGAGGCGGGCGACGCGGCGCCGACCCCGGCGCTGGGACCGGGCCGGATCGGCGCCGCGGAGATCGTCGAGATCGAGTCCGCGACCAGGACGTTCTGGGCCTGGGACGCCAAGCGCGGCGGCGGGCTGTACCGCGAGGCCGTGGTGGGGCAGCTCAAGGCGATGACCGACCTGCTCGACCACGGCTACCCCGACCCGATCTCCCGGCGCCTGTTCCGCTCGACCGCGGACCTGGCCAGGCTGGCGGGCTGGATGTCGCACGACGTGGGCCTCCAGGCGACCGCGCAGCGCTACTTCACGCTGGCGCTGCACTGCGCGAAACGGGCACGTGACACCGGTCTGGGCGTCGAGGTGCTGTCCCGGATGGCCCGCCAGATGGTGCACGTCGGCCGGCCGCGCGAGGCGTTGTCGCTGGTCGCCCTGGCCCGGCGGGGAGCGGGGGACCGGCTGGGGCCGATGCCCTCCGCGATGCTCTCCACGTGCGAGGCGTGGGCGCACGCGACCCTGGGCGACGTCGAGGCGGTGGACCGGGCCGTCGGCACGGCGCAGGAGCGGTTCTCGCGGGCCGACCCCGCCGACACGCCCGGCTGGCTGTCCTACTTCGACCGGGCCGGGCTGGAGGGCATGGCGGCCCTGTCGTACCGGACCGCCGCCGAGCACCGGCCGGGGACGGAGCGGAAGGCCGAACCGCACCTCGCGGAGGCGCTGCGCCTGCGCCGTGACTCCTACCAGCGGTCGAACCTGTTCGACGTGATCTCGCTGCTCGGCGTCCGCGTGCTGCAGGGCGAGCACGCGGAGGCGAACCGCCTGGCGGCCGACCTGCTCAGCCCGGCCGGGCGCATCAGCTCGACCAGGACCTTCGACCGCATCAAGGTCGTCCGCGACCGGGCCGTGGCCGACGCCGTCCGCTCGAAGGAAGCGCGGCTGCTGGCCGACGCGCTCACCGCGGTGATCGCGGCCTGAGCGGCTGCCAGGTGGTCGGGCAGGAGCACGACGGCCCCTGCCCGATCGCCGTCAGCCGGCCCAGGCGGACCCGGGCCGGGCCGCCCAGGAGGCCTAGGACGACTTGAGCGAGATGCCCGCGTCGTCCAGCGCGGGCATCAGCTTGGCCCTCAGGGCGCGCTGGACGGCCCACTGGCGGCCCGGCCGGACCTTCACCGTCACCCGCATGGTGATGCCCTCGGGCGTGACCTTCTCCACGCCGAGCACCTGCGGCTTGTCGATGACGTCCTTGGCCAGCAACTCCTCGCCCGTGGCGTCCTCCACGGCCTTGGTGAGCACCTCGGTCGCCGACGCCAGGTTCGCGCCGTACCCGAGCGGCAGGTCGACCACCGCCACCGCGAAGCCCTGCGAGGAGTTGCCGACCCGCAGGATCTCGCCGTTGCGGACGTACCAGACGGTGCCGTTGGTGTCGCGGATCGTGGTGATCCGCAGCGCCACCGACTCCACCGTGCCCGTCGCGGGACCGAGGTCGACCACGTCGCCGACGCCGTACTGGTCCTCCAACATCATGAACATGCCGGACAGGAAGTCCTTGACCAGGTTCTGCGCGCCGAAGCCGATGGCGACGCCGAGGATGCCCGCCGAGGTCAGGATGGGCGCGGGGTTCATGCCCAGCTCGGTGAGGACCTGGATGAACGCCACCCCGAACACGATGATCGTGACGAACGACTTGAGCACCGAGCCGATGGTCTTGGCCCGCTGCTCGCGCCGTTCGGAGACCAGCGCGCCCAGCGCCTGGGGGGCGCGCTCCCGCAGCGGCTTGAGCAGCTTCGGCTTCCGCCCGCCGTTGCCCCGGGTCATCCGGTCGATCAGCCGGCGGAGCACGAACCGGACCACCACCGCGATGATCAGCGTCAACGCGATCCGCAACGCGCCCTCGGCGATCTTGGGACCGTTGGTCACCCACCACTCGACGGCGAGGGTCGACTCCACGTCGAACACCGGTGTCGGCGTCGGCTCCACGTCCAGCACCTGCTCAGTCCTCCACTCACAACTCCAGGCCGGTCGCCCGGGCCAAGAAGGTCAACTG
This sequence comes from Saccharothrix sp. 6-C, assembly GCF_016695385.1. Taxonomy (NCBI): domain Bacteria; kingdom Bacillati; phylum Actinomycetota; class Actinomycetes; order Pseudonocardiales; family Pseudonocardiaceae; genus Saccharothrix; species Saccharothrix sp. 6-C. The sequence continues at coordinate 775,948 of NZ_CP064192.1, forward strand.
GTCCACGGCCAGGCCGACCGATCGGCTCACCGAGCGGCCCGCGTGCCCCACCTCGGTCTCGCGGCGGAGCAGCACCGGGTGCTTGGTCGGATCACTCGACGTCGCGTGCTGCAGCGCCGCGCACATCTTCCGGGCGTGGTTCGGGTCCACGCGGCTGTCCGACTCGAAGACCGTGAACAGCACCGAAGGGTACTCAACTCCCGTCCGCACCCGGTGGTACGGGGAGTAGGCCAGCAGCCACGCCAGCTCTTCGGGCACGGCCGCCGAGCCGTACTCCTCGGCCCAGAGCCGCCCCAGCAGGAAGTTCTCGTAGCGCACCATGTCCAGCAGTGGCGCTGAGCACACCACCGCCGCGTAGAGCTCCGGCCGCTGCGTCAACGCCGCCCCGACGAGCAGCCCGCCGTTCGACCCGCCCATGATCGACAACTGCTGCGGCGTGGTCCACCCGTCGCGGATCAACCACTCGGCCGCCGCGTGGAAGTCGTCGAACACGTTCTGCTTGCGCTCGCGCATCCCCGCCCGGTGCCATTCCCCACCCTCCTCGTCGCCGCCGCGCAACGACGCGTGCGCCCACACGCCGCCCGCCTCGACCCACGCCAACGTGGTCGCGCTGTACCCCGGCCCGCGCCCCACCGCGAACCCGCCGTACCCGGTGAGCAACGTCGGCCGGGGCAGGTCCGGGTGCTGCTCGCCGGACACCACGAACATTCGCACGACCGTGCCGTCGGACGACGTGTACGAGACCTGCTGTGTGGACAACTCCGGAAGCGACACCGTCCCGGGCGCCGCCGCCTCCAGCTCGGTCCGCCCGCTCGACAGCGAGTAGCGGTACACCGACAAGGGTGTGATGAAGTCCGACCACCCGAACCACAGCACGTCCCGGTCCGCACCGGTCAGCCGGTCGACTGTGGACAACCCGTGCAGCGACCCCGTCCCGGGCAGCGGGACCTCCCCCAGGTGCTCGCCGGTCGCGGGGGAGTGCAGGTGCAGCTCCGAGACCGCGTGCCGGGTCCGCAGCAGCACCAGCGACCCGTCCAGCCAGGTCACCGCGTCCAGCACCGAGTCCGGCTGCTCGCCGACCAGCTCGGTCCACTCGCCCGGCGCCGCCGGGTCGGCCACGCACACCCGGAACCGGGGCGCATCGAGGCTGGTCCGCAGGTAGAGCCGCCCGTCCGGGGCGACCCACGCCGAGCACTGCACGTCGTCGGAGTCGCGCACGACCGGCGTCAGCTCGCCGGAGCCGTGCAGGTCGGCGATCCACACCGAGTCCCGCCGCACGGTGCCGGGCGCGCCGTTCACCACCAGCCACCGGCCGTCCTCCGACAACGACAGCCCGTAGTAGTAGGTGTGGTCGAGGCCGTCGCCGTGCACGTTCACGTCGTCGGCCGCGGGCGTGCCCACCCGGTGCCGCCACACCCGCCGGTGGAACTGCCGCTCGTCCTCGGGCACCAGCGCGGGGTCGACCCGGCGGACGTAGAAGAACTCCTCGCCGCCGGGCAGCCAGCCGACCGGTGAGTACCGGCACCGGTCGATCGGGCCGTCCAGCAGCTCGCCGGTGTCGACGTCCAGGACGTGCAGCAACGAGTGCTCGTCACCGCCGATCGACACCTGGTAGGCCAGCCGCGTGCCCTCGCGGGACGGCGACCACTGGTCGAGCGTGGTCCGGCCGGACGGGTCGAGCCGCGACACGTCCAGCAGCGCCCGCTCCACGCCGTCCACCCGCACGTACAGCACCGGGTGGTCCTCGTCCGGCCCCCGGCGGGTGTAGAACGCCCGTCCGGCCCGCCACACCGGCGTGCCCACGGAACCGGTCCGCATCAGCTCGCCCAGGCGGGCGGCGAGCGCGTCCCGGCCCGGCATCGCGTCCAGCCAGGACCGGGCCACCCCGTCCTGTTCGGCGGACCACGCGGCGGTTCGGGGGTCCGCAGGGTCCTCGAGCCAGCGGTAGGGGTCGGGGACCGCGTTTCCGTGCAGGTCGTCGACGAGGTCGAGCCGCGGCGCGGCCGGGTAGGTGATCGTCGCAGGCAGCGCTGCGCGGGAGGCTTCGGTCACCTCGCCGAGCGTAGCGCGGGTGATGAAAACCATGTCCGATAGGGGTCTGTTCACCCGAGTTTCGCTCTCGGCTTCGTGACCCGTCACATATCACAGGTGATTTTTGGGGTCGATCTGTGGTCTGCTAGGCCCTGAACCGGTGGAGGTGGTCGCGTGCCAGACCGACAACCCACCCCGATCGGCGCCCTGGTGAACGCCGGGATCGCGTCGTCGGTGCCGTCCGGCCAAAAGCAGCTCGCGCTGAACACCGTGCACACTGTGGCCGACGGCCAGGGGGCCGGTCCGGCGCCCGTGGTGCTGCCTTGGGGAAGACGCAAGGTCCTGCTGCTCAACGCCACGTTCGAACCGCTCACCGCGCTGCCCCTGCGGCGCGCGGTGGTCCTCGTGGTGTGCGGCAAGGCCGAGGTCGTGCACGGCGACCCCGCCGGGGCCGTCGTCCACTCCTCGACGTCCGCGGTGGTCGTCCCGTCGGTGATCCGGCTGGCGAACTACGTGCGGGTGCCCTACCGGGGCCGGGTGCCGCTCACGCGGGCCGGGCTGATGCACCGGGACCGGTACCGCTGCGCGTACTGCGGCGGACGCGCCGAGACGATCGACCACGTGGTGCCGCGCAGCCGCGGCGGCCCCCACTCGTGGACCAACTGCGTCGCCTGCTGCGCGAAGTGCAACCACCGCAAGGCCGACAAGCTCCTCTCGGAGCTCGGCTGGCGCCTGCGGGTGGTGCCCAACGCGCCCCGCGGGCCGCACTGGCGGCTGCTGGCCGGCGTCACCGAGGCCGACCCGCTGTGGCTGCCCTACCTCGGCGAGCCCGCGGCTTAGCGACCGCTCTTGTTCAGGCCGCCAGGACGTGGTCCTGGGGGTCGTTCGTGATGCGCACGGAACCGTTCGTGATCCGCACGGAGCCCGACGTGATGCGCACCGACCCGACTGTCGTGATGCGCACGGAGCCCGGGTCGTCCCCGGTGATCCGGACGGAGTCCGAGGTGATGCGGACGGAGCCTTGGGAGGTGATCCGAACGGAGTCGTCGGCGGTGATGCGCACCGACTCGGCGAGCACTGCTTGAGGCTGAACAGTGGTAACGCTCTGCTCCGATTGGGTGTACGACGAAAGGGTGAGGGCGGCGACCAGAACAAGGTTCATGGTGTACATGTCGTGTCCTCCGAGACTCATCGGGCGGGAATTGGGCTCCGGAATCGGATGCGCAAGACCCGTACAGGTGAAAAGCTAGAAGCCGAGTGGGCCCAGGACAAGACGCCAAACCGGCCGCCATTCGCCTCCGTCCGGGGGAAGGCCATCCGGGTGTACGCACTGCGACGATCGAGCGTGGGTGCTGGTGCATCCGGCACCAATGGACACTGAGGGTGACGTCGTCGCAGGTAGGGCGTCGGGTAGATCACAAAGGGTCATATGCCACGTGGCAGCGCCATGTCCGTGACAGTCGCGTGCCCGCCGCCCGAGCCGGTGTCCCACGACGTGGTCACCGCCGTACGCGTAGTCGCGGACCGCGCCCACCGGGCCGCGTTCACAGTTGGCCGGACCGCCGGACGGCCCCGCGCGCACCGCTCGGCCCACCCCGGTGCGGAAACGGTGCCCTCACCCCGACCTGACCAGGACGATCGGTTACCGTAACCGGCGTGACCATCGTGGAGACCGTGCTCGTCTTCGCGCTGATCCCGCTGGCCATCTACGGCGTGATCACGCTACTGACGCTGAGGCCGAAGGCCACCCGCATTCAGCGGTACCGCCCGGGCCAGGAGTGGAACTACGCCCCCGTCTGGTGGACGGCGAACCCGGCGGGCTTGCCCGGCGGCGCGCACCAGGCCGTCACGGCGCCGGCCGAGGGCCGTACCGCCAAGGGAGGTGCCCGTGGCAACTGGTGAGCTGACGAGGGTGGACGTCGACCCGTCGACGCTGGAGGTCGGCGAGGTCGTCACCAACAGCGGCCGGGTGTCCGCCGCCAAGATGTACGAGCCGCACCCGCCGAGCCTGCCGTTCACGCCGGTGCAGCTGTCGAGCCTGGACGAGGCGCTGACGCTGGCCAGCCGCACCACCGGGCTGGACTTCAGCGTGTACCTCGGCGAGCTGGGCGCGGACGCGCGGGCGAAGGCCGAGGAGCTGCACGCCGGCACCACGCGCCCCACGCACGCCGTGCTCGTCGCGGTGTCGCCCGGTGAACGCCGGGTGGAGGTGGTGACGGGCGAGGAGTCCCACCGCCGCATCGCCGACCGCGGCGCGAAGCTGGCCGTGATGAGCATGGTCGCCTCCTTCAAGGAGGGCGACCTGTCCGGCGGCCTGGTGAGCGGCCTGCGGATGCTGACCGACCAGGCCGGTCCGGCTCCCAAGCACGGCTGACGACCTCGAACGACGAGGTGAAGGCCCCGGCGCGCAGCCGGGGCCTTCGCTGTGTCAGCGGGCTTTGAGCGCGTCCACGAACGCCTTCAGCCGTGCCGGGCTGACACCCAGCACGACCGAGGGGTTCTTGCTGTCCCGCACCGCACCGAGGTGGTTCGCCACCTCGACGCAGGAGCCGCTCTCGACGCTCTTGCCGGACTTCCTCCACCGCAGGGTCATGAGACTCCCGTCGTCCGCACCTCCTCCGCGATCAGCTCGAAGGACTGCTCCGGGCTCATCGCGACCTCCAGCAACCTTGGCACGGACGCTTCGAAGCCGGCTACCACCTCCGGCTCCTGCACGAACACGGAGCTGATCGAGTTCTCCAGGTGCACGAACGAGGTCCCGTTGCACTTGAGCAGGTGGAAAGCGCCATTCAGTCCGGGGTGCCAGCCGCTGGCCGAGGGCACGATCCGGAGGTCGACGTTCTCGTGCGCGCTCATCATCAGCAGGTGGTCGAACTGCTCGGTCATGACCTCACGGCCGCCGATCGTCTGCTTCAGCACCGCCTCGCCGATCAGGGCCGTGAAGCGGACCGGGTTGCGACGGGTGAGGACGTCGCGCCGTCCCATCCGCACCGCGACGCGGGTCGCGACCTCGCCCTCGGGGATGCCGGCCGCCTCCATGATCGAGCGGGTGTAGGAGCTGACCTGGAGCAGGCCGGGGATGATCAGCGGCGACCAGCTCACCACCTCGTGGGCCATCTGCTCGACCTCCACCAGGGCGGCGATCTGCGCCCGGCGCTCGGGCAGTTCGATCACCGCGAGCGGTGATCCGCTGGGATCTTCGGTCATCTCCAGGATTTCTTCGCGATCCCGATCGGGGATGATGAGCGGGTCGAGGATGCGGATGACCTCCGCCCGGGTAGGGACGCGCTGGCCGCTTTCGTTGCGCGAAAGCAACGAATGTACGACGCCGATTTTCTTCGCGAGTGCGCGTTGGCTGAGCTTGTTGGTCGTCCGTGCGTTGCGCAAACGCGCGCCCAGTGCGATGGATTTCGAGGTGTTGCGGTTCATGGAAATGCATACTAAAGCGGGACCAGTGGTCAAGTCTCTCGCTCGAAAAGGGGATTGACCAGCTGTTGCGGGCCGGACAAGGTGTTGTGCACCAGAGCTACCGACCAGCCCGCACACTGGTCGGACATGCGCGGCGGGTGGTGGTGTGCGCGACGGGACTTCGCTGCACGCACCGCCCGCCGCGCCCTTTGCAGATGTGCGCCATAGGGGGTGTCATGGAGTCCGAAGAAAGGCCGTCCGCGAGGTTGAGCACGGCTCGCAGTCGGGAATTGGGCGAGGAATTGCGGCGCGTCCGGCACCGCGCTCGGATGTCGACGGCGTTCGTCGCCGACGCGCTCGGCTGGTCGCTGGGCAAGTTGTCGAAACTCGAAACCGGCAGTCGCGGCACGAGCCCGTGGGAAATCGGGACGCTGCTCGGCCGGTGCGGCGCGGACAAGCCGACCCGTGACCGGGTCCTGGCCATCGCCAGCGAGGTCGACGCGGGCAACTTCCTGCGCCGGCACGAGCCGTGGCCGGACACGCTGACGGCGGTGGCCGTGCACGAGCACGCGGCCCGCACGGTGACGACCTACGAGCCGCTGGTGGTGCCGAGCCTGGCGCAGACCGAGGACTACGCGTACGCGTTGACCAGGGACCGGGACCTGACGGAGGCGCGCATGACGCGGCAGGACGCGTTGCGCAGGCCGGGCGGCCCGGAGATGGTGATCTACATCCACGAGGCGGCGTTGCGGCTCGTCGTCGGCGACGCGAAGGTCATGCGCGACCAGCTGCTGCGCCTGACGCTGATGTGCGGGTGGTCGCGGATCAGCCCGCGGATCATCCCGATGAGCGCGCCGTCGCACACGGTCCTGCGCCACTCCGCGACCCTGCTGACGTTCTCGTCGCCGACCAAGCCGCTGGCCTACGCGGAGACCGAGACGGCGACGGTCTTCCACGACGACCCGAGCGCGATCAGCGCCTACGAGGCCAAGATGCGGCAGCTGGAACGCGTGGTCCTGAGCCCGGCCCACTCGCGTGACGTGTTCGCCCGCTGGGCCGACGCCTACGACCGCGACCACCGCTCCGCCCCGGAAGCGAAACGGGACAGCGCCTGAAGCGCCGTCCCGTTCACCTCTCAGCCGTCACCGGGCCCGCAGCGGCTCCGCGCACGATGCCCGCTCGGCCTTTCGGGACCAGTCGCCGCAGGGCGGGCGTTCCTCGGCCGGCCACTCGTCGGCCGCCGTGACCGTCCCCCTTCGGATCACAGGTCGAGCACGGTGCGAAGAGCGGTATCCACCTCGTTCATCTCGTGCAAGGACAACCTTCCCACCAGCTCACCCAAGCGCTGCGGGTCGACGGCTGTCGTCTGCTCCACGAGCACTCGAGTCGGCTGCCCGTTCAGCTCGATCTCAGGACGGAACGACGCCGGTCGGGCCGAGGTGGACGTCGGCGCCACCAGCCACGTGCTCAACGGGAGCGCGTTCGATTGGACGACGACCGCGTAGCGACTGGCTTGCTGCTCGTTCCCGGCGGGGTTGCGCGGCGCCCGAAGGCGGTAGACCTCACCGCGCACGCAGCGGCTCCAGGTCCGCGAGCACGGCCCGTGCTTCCGCCACGTCGTCAGGGTCGGCCGCCAACGCCAGCGCCTCCTCGCGCAACGCCTCGGCTTGCTGCACCTTCGCGGCCAAGAGCAGGGCTTCGCGAATCGCGGCCGAAGCGCTGCGGCCGTCAGCCGTCAAGCGCTCCAGCGCCCGTTCCGTCTCGGTGTCCGGGCGAAAGGTGATGGTGCCCATGTGGCAAGCGTACTACGAGATGTATGACGTGCGGTGACACGATCGGGCCACCGCACGTCGTACATCGAGCCTCAGGACCGGTCGAACTCCTGGGCGGCCAGGGCGCGCACGATGCCCGCTCGGCCTTCCGAGACCAGTCGCCGCAGGGCGGGCGGGCGTTCCTCGGCCAGCCACTCGTCGGCCGCCGTGACCGTCTCCTTCGAGATGGACCACGACGGGAACAAACCGACGATCATGGACTGGGCCCGCTCGCTCGACCGGCGGTCCCACACGTCGGCCGCGTCGGCGAAGTACCGCGCCACGAACGGCTGGAGCAGCGCCTTCTGACCGGGGTGCTGGATGCCCGCGATGATCGCCTCGGACACCGCGTTCGGCAGCTCGTCGTCGTTCACCGCGCGATCCCACGCCTCGGTCTTCGCCTCGACCGTCGGCCGCAGCGCGCGCGCCGACTCGGCCTTGCGCCGACCGGTGGCGGTGGGGTCGCGCTCCTCCTCGGCCTGGATCTCGGCCAACCCGGCGGCGCCGTGCGCGACCAGCGCGTTCAGCAGCCGCCAGCGCAGGTCGGTGTCCACGTCGAGGCCGGGGAGCACGTCCGAGCCGTCCAACCAGCCGCGCACCACCTCGACCGTCGCCTCGTCCAGCACGGAACCGGCCAGCGCGTTCACGAACGCGAGCTGGTGGTCCGAACCGGCCTCGGCGGCGCGCGCCAGCTCCAACGTCCGGGAGGAGAACCTGCGCCAGCCCTCGTCGCGCCACGAGACGTCCGCGTACGACGAGAGCGCCGTCTGCGCCTGAAGCAGCAGCCGCTGCACCACGCCGACCTCGGTCTCCGAGTGCAGCCCGCCGAGCACCAGGTTCACGAAGTCGCGCGCCTTCAGCTCGGCCTCACGCGTCATCTCCCAGGCCGCCGACCAGCACAGCGTGCGCGGCAGGGGCTCGGCGATGTCGGCGATGTGGTCGATCAGCGACGCCAGCGAGTCCGGGTCCAGCCGCATCGTGCAGTAGGTGAGGTCGTCGTCGTTGACCAGCACCAGCTTGCCCCGGTGCACGCCGACCAGCTCCGGCACCTCGGTGCGCTCGCCGGACACGTCCAGCTCGACGCGGTGGGTGCGCACGAGCTTGCCGGAGTCGTCGGCGTCGTACACGCCGATCGCCAACCGGTGCGTGCGCAGCTCGCCCTTGCCCGGCCGGGCGCCGCCCTGGAGCACGGCGAACTCGGTGAACCGGCCCTCGGAGTCGACCGAGTACTTGGGCCGCAGCAGGTTCAGGCCGGTGGTCTCCAGCCACTGCGCGCTCCACCACGACAGGTCGCGGCCCGACGCCTCTTCCAGCGCGTTGAGCAGGTCGGCCAGCGTCGCGTTGCCCCAGGCGTGCTTGCCGAAGTACACCCGCAGACCGGACAGGAAGTTGTCCAGGCCCACGTACGACACCAGCTGCTTGAGCACCGAGGCGCCCTTGGCGTAGGTGATGCCGTCGAAGTTGACCTCGACCGCCTGGAGGTCCGGGATGTCGGCGGCCACCGGGTGCGTGGACGGCAGCTGGTCTTGCCGGTACGCCCACGACTTCTCGATCTTGGCGAACGTCGTCCACGCCTGCCGGTACTCGGTCGCCTCGGCCTGCGCCAGCACCGACGCCCAGGTGGCGAACGACTCGTTCAGCCACAGGTCGTCCCACCAGCGCATGGTCACCAGGTCGCCGAACCACATGTGCGCCATCTCGTGCAGCACGGTCTCGGCGCGGCGCTCGTACAGGTAGCGGGTGACGCGGCTGCGGAAGACGTAGTCCTCCAGGAACGTGACGCAGCCGGCGTTCTCCATCGCGCCCGCGTTGAACTCGGGCACGAAGCACTGGTCGTACTTGCCGAACGGGTAGGTGACCCCGAACGCCTTGTGGTAGAAGCCGAAACCCTGCTTGGTCTCGGTGAACAGCCGCTCGGCGTCCATGTGCGGCGCGAGCGACGCGCGGCAGTAGATGCCCAGCGGGATGGTGGCGTCGCCGTCGCTGAACTCGTCGCGCCACTCGGCGTACGGGCCCGCGACCAGCGCGACCAGGTACGTCGACATGGGCTTGGTGGTGGCGAAGACGTGCCTGTCCGCGCCGCCCGCGCCATCCACAGTGGACTCGATCGCCGAGTTGGAGACGACCTTCCAGTGGTGCGGCGCGGTGACCGCGAGGTCGTAGACCGACTTGAGGTCGGGCTGGTCGAAGCAGGCGAACATGCGCTTGGCGTCCGCCGTCTCGAACTGCGAGTACAGGTACACCTCGCCGTCGACCGGGTCGACGAACCGGTGCAGGCCCTCGCCGGTGTTCATGTACCGGCAGTCGGCCTCGACGGTCAGCTCGTTGACCTCGGCCAGGTCGGGCAGGTGGACGCCGTCGTCCTCGCGGTACTCGGAGACGTCCAGCTCGTGTCCGTTGAGCACGGCGCGGTGGACATCGGCGGCCACGATGTCGATCCACGCCGACGCGCCGGGTGTCCGGCTGCGGAAGGCGACCGTCGTGGTCGAGCGGAACGTGTCCGAGCCGGGCTTGCCGCCACCGTCGGTCAGGTCCAGCTCGATCCGGTAGGAATCGACCTCCAGCAGCGCAGCCCGCTGCTGCGCCTGGTCGCGGGTGAGGTTGGGTGCCGCCACTGGTCACCTCGTCTGCCGCCGCCACGGGACCTCGGCGCCGGCGTCGTCGGAACGGGAAATGGGTGTCGAGTCGGTGAACACGACAGTCGCATCCAATCACGTGGGACGCCCGGAAGTGGACTGGCGTCCGAGGGAAGACTGCGTGCGGTCGACTGGTTGAGCACGATGGGAGCGCCGAACCTGGCGCACCGCTCACGAACAGCCACGGAGGGAACACCGCATGTCGACAGAGGGACGTACGAAGGTCGACTTCTACTTCGACCCGATCTGCCCGTTCGCGTGGATCTCGTCCCGGTGGATCCTCGAGGTGGAGCAGCAGCGCGAACTCGACCTGGACTTCCGCGTGATGAGCCTCTCGGTGCTCAACGAGGGCCGCGACCTGCCCGCCGACTACCGCGACATGATGGACCGCGGCTGGGGCCCGGTGCGCGTCGCCATCGCGGCGGCCAAGAGCGAGGGCGACGGCGTGCTGCGCGACCTGTACACCGCGCTCGGCACCCGGATCCACAACGAGGGCCTGGGCAAGACGCGTGACTACGACCAGGCCATCAAGCTGGCGCTGGAGGACGTCGGGCTGCCCGCGGAGCTGGCCGAGGCCGCGCACACCGACGCGCACGACGAGGACCTCCGGGCCAGCCACCACCGCGGCATGGACCCGGTGGGCATGGACGTCGGCACGCCCACGATCCACATCGACGGCGTGGCGTTCTTCGGGCCCGTGCTCACCAAGATCCCGCGCGGCGAGGACGCGGTGAAGGTGTTCGACGGCGCGCGGGCGTTGGCGAGCTTCCCGCACTTCTTCGAGCTCAAGCGCACCCGGACCGGGGGTCTGGACTTCTCCTGACCCGATCGATGTGACACTCTTGGGTGAGTTTCGTCCTGGAGTGTCACATCGTTCTCGGGGAGCCCGCAGTGATCGAGGTCGTCAACCCGACCACCGAAGAGGTCGTCGGCACGGTCCGCGCCGGCACCGTCGGCGACGTGGACACCGCCGTGATCAGGGCGGTCGCCGCGTTCCCGGCCTGGTCGGCCACTGCCCCGGACTCCCGGCTCGCCCTCGTGCGGGCGATCGCCGACGCCCTGGAGGCACGGGCCGCCGAGTTCGCCTCGACCATGACGGCGGAGATGGGCACGCCCGCCACGTTCGCGTCGCGGGTGCAGGTGCCGAACCCCGTGGGCATCGCGCGCGGGGTGGCGGACGTGCTGGCCGCCGGCTACTTCGACGGCGCGGAGCTCGGGAACTCGCTCGTGCTGCGGGAACCGGTCGGCGTCGTCGCCGCCATCACGCCGTGGAACTTCCCGTTGCAGCAGATGGTGGCCAAGGTCGTGCCCGCGCTGGCGGCGGGCAACGTGGTCGTGCTCAAGCCGAGCGAGCTGGCGCCCCTCACCGCTGACCTGCTCGCCGCGGTGCTCCACGACTTCGGCGTGCCCGAAGGTGTGTTCTCCCTCGTCCACGGCACCGGACCGGTGGTCGGCGAAGCGTTGGCGAGTCACTCGATGGTGGACATGGTGTCGTTCACCGGTTCGACGCGGGCCGGTCGGCGGGTGTCCGCGCTGGCCGCCGAGACGGTGAAGCGGGTGGCGTTGGAGCTGGGCGGCAAGTCGGCGAACGTCGTGCTGGAGGACGCCGACCTGACGCGTGCGGTGAAGATCGGCGTGGGCAACGCGTACATGAACAACGGGCAGGCGTGCAGCGCGTGGACCGCCTGCTGGTGCCCGCGTCCCGGCACGACGAGGCGTTGGAGATCGCGGTCGCCGCCGCGGCCAAGTACGAGCCCGGCGATCCCGCTCTCCCCTCGACGCGCATGGGCCCGGCGGTCTCGTCCGCCCAGCGCGACCGCGTCGTCGGATACATCGAGCGCGGCGTCGCGGAGGGGGCGAAGCTCGCCCTCGGCGGCGCCTCCCGCCCCCTCGACCGCGGCTTCTTCGTCGCGCCGACCGTGTTCGGCGACGTCCGGTCGGACATGGTGATCGCGCAGGAGGAGATCTTCGGCCCGGTCCTGTCCGTCATGCCCTACGCGGACGAGGACGACGCCGTGCGGATCGCGAACTCCACCATCTACGGCTTGGGCGGCGCGGTGTTCTCCGCGGACACCGACCGCGCTCTCTCGGTGGCCAAGCGCCTGCGCACGGGCCAGGTGGACATCAACGGCGCGGCCTTCAACACCAGCGCCCCGTTCGGCGGCTACCGCCAGTCGGGCAACGGCCGCGAGTTCGGCTCGCACGGCCTGGACGAGTTCACCGAGCTGAAGTCCATCCAACGCTGACCCCGAGAGTCCTGCGTTCACGGCGCGTGAGTCGTACGTTCGCGCACCCCGAATTCAACACTCGCGCATACCGGGCGGTATGGCCGAGGGTTGAACTCATGCGCTCTGGAGGTAGGACTCTCGAGCCCTGAACGCAGGACTCTCGCGAGGGGGTGGGTCAGGCGGCGCGCAGGACGCCGCCGGTCAGGCGCGGGACGGCGGCGCTGACGTTCACCTGGGACGCGAGGGCGACGTCACCGGCGTGGCCGGTCGAGATCAGCTCGCGACCGGACACGCAACCGGCCAGCACGTCCTCCACCGACGCCCACGCGTAGGTCTCCGCCGCCAGAGCCGCTTCCACCGAAGCCGACCCGTACCCCAGCAGGGACGACATGATCGCGCCCGCGCCCAGCAGGTCCTCGACCGCCGGCCGCAGCGGCCCGACGTCCCCCTGCTCCGCCAGGTTCACGCCCCACCGCTCACCGGCCGGCACGACGCCGACCGGCCCGCCGGCCGCCAGCTCCCGAGCCGCCGCGGCGACCGCCCGCGCGTTGCGCAGGCACCCCGCCAGCACGACCGCCCCCGTGGCCCCGGCCGACGAGCACAACGTGGCGCCGTTCGCCGAAGCCAGCTCCAACTCCGCCCCGGCCGGCACCGACACCAGCGACGACGGCCGCAACGTCCACGACGGGTCCGCCGGCCGCGCGGCGGTCTCCCGCTGCGACCAGCGCACCGGCCGCACGGCCCCGCCGCGGGCCACGACGACGTCCACCGCCGTGGAGAACGACAGCACGTCCACGATCACCAGCACCGCGCACTGCTCACCGAGCGCGGCGACCCCCTCCGGACCCCACTCCAGGCGCAGCCGGCAACCCTCTTGACCGAACACGCGGTCCAGGATGGCAGACTTGCTGACGTGCGCGTTTACCTGGGATCGGACCACGCGGGCTTCGAGCTGAAGACCCACCTCGTCAAGCACCTGACCGACGCGGGCCACGAGGTGGTCGACGTCGGACCGGCCGCCTACGACGCGGAGGACGACTACCCGCCGTTCTGCATCGAGGCGGCCCGCCGCGTCGTCGCGGACGAGGGCAGCCTGGGCATCGTCATCGGCGGCTCCGGCAACGGCGAGCAGATCGCCGCGAACAAGGTGCCCGGCGCCCGCGCCGCGCTCGCCTACAGCGTGGAGACGGCGAAGCTCGCCCGCGAGCACAACGACGCCCAGCTCATCGGCGTCGGCGGCCGGATGCACACCACCGAGGAGGCGTTCGCGATCGTGGAGGCGTTCCTCGCCACCCCGTTCTCCGGGCAGGAGCGGCACGCGCGGCGCATCGACATCCTCCGCGAGTACGAGCGCACCGGCGAGGCGCCGGCCCTGCCCTGATGCCCGAAGGCCACACGCTGCACCGCCTGGCGAAGCTGCACCGACGCCGGTACGCGGGCTCGACCGTCCGGGTGTCGAGCCCGCAGGGCAGGTTCGCCACGTCCGCTGTGGACGGTCGGCTGTTCGAGCGCGCCGAGGCGCACGGCAAGCACCTGTTCCACGTCTACGGGCCGGACGCGACCGTGCACGTCCACCTGGGGCTCTACGGCACGTTCACCGAGTCGCCGCACCCGGTCACCCAGCCGGTCGGCCAGGTGCGGATGCGGCTGGTCGGCCCCACCCACTGGACGGACCTGCGCGGCCCGACCCGGTGCGAGGTGCTGACCGACGTCGAGGTGGCCGCGCTGCGCGCCCGCCTCGGACCGGACCCGCTGCGCCGTGACGCGAAACCCGACCTGGCGTGGGCGCGCATCGCCCGGTCCCGCCAGTCCATCGCCGTGCTGCTGATGGACCAGACCGTGCTCGCGGGCGTCGGCAACGTCTACCGGGCCGAGGTGCTGTTCCGGCACGGCGTGCACCCGCTCGTGCCCGGAAACCAGCTGGACCGGGCGTTGTGGGACGACCTGTGGTTCGACCTGACCGTGCTCATGCGGGCCGGGGTGAAGGTCGGGCGCATCGACACCGTGCGGCCCGAGGACCTGCCCGAGGTCACCGGCCGCCCGCCGCGCCAGGACCGGCACGGCGGCGAGGTCTACGTCTACCGCCGCACCGGTCAACCGTGCCTGGTCTGCGGCACGCCCGTCGCCGCCGCCTCACTGGCAGGCCGGAACCTCTACTGGTGCCCGACCTGCCAACCCGCCTGAGCGGTCAGAACCCGCCGAAGTCCCCGCCACCGAAGTCGCCGCCGCCGAAGTCACCACCGCCGTAGTCGCCGCCGTAGTCACCGCCCGCGTCGCCGCCGTCGCCACCATCGCCGCCGTCACCACCGTCGTCACCGCCGGGGTCCTCGGACGCCACGGCCGCCGGCACGCCGACCATGCCCGTGAACATCGCGCTGAACAGCATCATCGAGGCGAAGCCCCACGCGCCCGCCACCAGCGCGGGCTTCCACCACGGCTCGGAGTACCAGCCCTGCGGCACCGGACGTCCCGCCACCACACCACCGGGGTAGTAGTGCGGCGTGTGCGCGCCCGGCCGCGGCGAGGCGACGTACCGGTGGCCCTCCACCGTGACGTCCCGCTCCTCCGACACCTTGCCCGCCCGGCTCTGACCGGTGAGGTCCGGCAGCTCGGGGCCCGGGTCGAGGTCCATCGCCACGCGCGCGGCCCGCACGTAGTACAGGCCCTCCATCGCGGTCTGCGTGACGAGGCGGCACTGCTCCACCGTGCGCGCCTGCTCCATCTGCGAACCGGCCGCGGTGAACCGCTCGGACGCGTCGGCCATGGCCTGCTGCGAGGCCACGTCCGTGCCGGCCAGGTTCATCACCTGGCCGCCCAGCCGCTCCACCCAACGGCGTGCTTCGGCCTGCGCGTCCTCCAGCTCCCGGCGGCGCTTCTCGGCGGCGGAGCGGGCGGAATACCAGACCGCGCCGACCAGGACCAGCAGCACGAGCAACACGATCGTGGTGGTCATCGACCCTCCCGGTGCTTGTTGCCCGGAAAACGCCGCACGCCGGGCGGAGGTTCCCGAAACGGTCAGAACACCTCCGGGCAGTGAGGCTCCCGATCACCTGAAAGTGCATGTGACAGGGCGTTCAGCGCACCACCGGTGACCTCACTCACCCGTTGGGCCCGCGCCAGGGTCGCCAGCCTCGTCCCACCGAGGTACGCCGCGCCCAACGCCTGCACGTCGAGCGCCACGTCCGGCTCGTCGTCCACCCGCCGCACGGTGGCCGCGCCGTCCTTCACGGTGAACCGCCACCGGCCCGCGTTCCACGGGCAGAACTCGTCCGACAGCTCCAGCACCACGTCCACGTCCGAGAGGTAGCGGCGCAGGGTGAGCGCGCGGTCGACGTCCACCAGCCGCACCCACAGCGAGTCGCCCCGGCCGCGCAGTGCGAGCCGTGCGTCCTCCAACAGGTGGACGCCCGGGTCGTCGGCGGCGGTGAAGAACTTCAGCTCGCCGACCATGTCGACGTCCAACAGGTACCGGTAGAGCGCCGCGTACGCCTCATCGGTGCGTGCCGCGATCTCGCGCACGTGCAGCTCGTTGCGCGGACCGCGTTCCCGCCAGTCCGCCTTGACCCGGTAGACCGCGTAGCCCTGCGAGTGCAGGACGTAGCGGTACGCGGTAAGCCCGTCGCGGTCGCGCTCGGTGTCGGCGAACTGGTGGTCCCACGAGGCGTCCTTGCGGCTCAGCCACCCCGTCCGGCTCGGCCGCAGGTCCTCGTACACGGCCTTCATGAACGGCATGGCCTCGTCCCGCGACACCTCGCGCAGCCGCTCGCCACCCGTCGACACGCCGGGCCGGAACTTCGCGCCGCTCGGCACCTCGAGCCGGGTGAACTCGGCCGCGAGCCCGTAGCCGAACCGGGGGTAGATCGCGGCCTCCGACGCCCACAGCGCGGCGATCGCCTCGGTGCCGTCCTCGTGCATGCCGTGCAGCTGGGCGCGCATCACGCGGGTGAGCACGCCGCGCCGCCGATGGCCCGGTTTCACGCCGACCGACGTGACCGCCGCGACCGGTTGCGGGCCGGCGCCGGGCAGCGTGATCTGCCGGCTCTGGATGCCGCCGCCGCCGATCAGCTCGTCACCGTCGAACACGGCGTGGTGCCGTTCCGGCTCGAACAGGCCACGCCACCGTTCGAGCTGGTCCTCGACGCTGTCGAAGAGGAAAGCCGAGTTGACGACCCGCTGGAACTCGGCGAGGTCGTTCGCGGCGAGGGTGCGGAGGGTGAGCGCCATGGCACGTTCATACGCCGGTCGGTCGCCGCGCGCGATCCAATACGGGGTCGCCCGCGGGTGGTGCGTTCGGCGATGCTGCGGTGATGGATGCCCACTCGTTGGCCGGCGCGCTCCGCGTCGAAGCGGAGTCGTTCGCGGTCGCGGCAGAGCTCGCGCCACTCGATCGTGACGTGCCGGCGTGCCCAGGCATGACGGTCGGTGACCTTCTCGTGCACCTCGGGTCGATCCACCGGATGGTGGCGGAGTGGATCGGCCGCGGCGCGCGCCCGGTGGGGTGGGAGAGCTCGCCGGGAGCCGACCCGATCGACTGGTACCGGACCGGCGCGGCGTCCCTGATCACCGTGCTGGATCCGGAGCGTGCGGCGTCACCTGCGGCGACGTGGTGCCCGTGGGACCGGACCCTGGGGTTCTGGGTGCGTCGGATGGCGCACGAGACGGCCGTGCACCGGTTCGACGCGCAGGCCGCGATCGGCTCGGCGGCGCCGTTGGAGCTCGGCTTGGCCGCGGACGGCATCGACGAGGTGCTGCACCTGTGGCTGGGCTGCCACCAGCCACCCGGAATTCACACGTCAGGGCAAGCCGTGACGCTCCGTGTGCCGGGCCGGGAGTGGACCGTGGCGCTGCACGAGGGGGTCGTCGACTACTGCCCGCAAGCCACCCCGGCGGCCGTCGTGAGCGGCTCGCCGTCCGCGGTGGACCTGTGGTTGTGGGGCCGGGTCGGGGAGGAGCACGTGTCGGTGGAGGGGGACGTCTCGGTGGTGCGCTCACTGCGCGCCGCCGTCGCCGCCGCCACCGGCTGATCCGCGGGCGTCGTCGGGGCAGACTGGGCGCGTGACGACGCTGCGCCTGATCCTGAGATGCCTGGTGACCTTCGCCATCGGCGTCCTCATGGTCGTGCTGGCGATCCGCTTCGGCGAGGCCCTGTGGCGCGTCGTGACGTCCTAGGCGGCTTTGACGAAGCAGAACTCGTTGCCCGCCGGGTCGAGCAGCACCTGGAAGCTGCCCTGCTCGTCGGTCTGCACCGCGCCCTGCGGCCTGGCCCCGAGTCCGACGGCCCTCTCCGTGGCAGCCGTGATGTCGTCCACGCCGATGTCCAGGTGGAGCCGGTTCTTCACCGCTTTCGGCTCCGGCACGGGCTGGAACGAGATCCGGGGCCACCCGGGCGGAACGACGTGCGCCCACCCATGCTCCCGCTCCACCGGCCGCCCACCGAGCAACCCCGCCCAGAACCTCACGAGCCCCGCGGGGTCGACGCAGTCCACCACGATCTGGTCCAAACGCATGCCCCATCATGAGCCGCCGACCACCCACCCCAACCGCCGCCCGACCCCGACGTGCGACCACCAAGCGCCCGAGCACACCACAACCGTCCACATGGGACATCCGCCGGCGATCTACCGGCGGACGCTCTGCGAGACCGAGCCGGACCAGTCCGATCACCGGGTGAGCAGCGCTAATCGCACGCTAATGGCACGACGTGATCAAGAGACACGACAGCGGTGCTGCCCAAGATTGGGTGGCACCGCTGTTGACCTGCAAGGGGAGTTCGAGAGCGGGTGACGGGAATCGAACCCGCATGACCAGCTTGGAAGGCTGGGGCTCTACCATTGAGCTACACCCGCATCGCGCCTACCGGGGTGGGCGCGTGGTCAGCTTAGCTGGTCGCGATAGGCTGGGGTGGACCGGGGCGTGGCGCAGTTTGGTAGCGCACCCGCTTTGGGAGCGGGGGGTCGCAGGTTCAAATCCTGTCGCCCCGACCAGTTCAGTGGCCCTTTCCTCCACGTCGGAGGGGAGGGCCGCTGGCTTCTGACGGGTGGGTCGCCGCACGTGGGCGGCAGTGGTGGTGGGTCGGGTGGTCACGGAGGTCCGGTAGTGATGCCGGAGTTCGGTCGGGCCGAGGGGGATGGGCGGTCGGGGGTTCGGGATTCCGTGGTCGACGGGGAACGCGTCGTCGGCTGACTCCTGGCGGGGTCCAGGTCGGCGACCGCGGTGCAGATCGTGGCCGCTTGGCGTTCCAGGACGTCGTCCGGTGAGGTCTCGTCGACGCCTCTGGCGAGGAGCTCGGTCCTGGAGAGCAGGAGCACGGCGTCGCGGAAGTCGTCCGCGTCCAGGTCGTCCACCTTGATCACCTCGAGCCTGCCCCCGATCAGGACCAGGGTGGGGTCCGGCAGGTCGGACAGCAGCAGCTCCCGCAGGTCACTCGCCTTGACGGTCATGTGTCCGTGCTACCCGGCGCCGGTCCCGCGAAACGCGGGCCGTTCTTGAGCACACCCGCGCCCGGGCGCTCAAGAACGGCTCCCCAGTGTCATGCCGGAGTTGCCACCTGCTCGCTGACCACCTGCGCCGCCGCCGACACCAGCGCCGTCACCGACGGGTTGGTGGAGTTGTCCTGGCGCCACGCGAACTGGGTGTACACCCGGAACGGCGGCACCCAGGGCAGTCGGCGGAGCCTGCCGTCGCCCAGCTCGGCGGCGACCGTCACCTCGGGGACAAGCGAGATCCCCAGACCCGAGGCGACCGCCCGCTTGGCGGCGTCGATCGAGTCGAGCGCCAGCACGGGCGACTTCGACTCCGCTTCCTGCAGGCCCAACGCCTGCTCGAACTGCTCGTAGTAGCTGGCGCCGTTCTCGGCCCGGATGAGCGTGCTCCCGCGCAGCTCGTCCTCGGTGATCACCGAACGCCTGGTCAGGGCGTGGGTGGGACCGGCGACCATGACCAGCGGCTCCGGGCACAGCACCGTCGTCTCCAGCCCCTCGCGGGGCTCCACGGAGCCGATGAAGAAGGTGCAGTCCAGTCGTCCCTCACGCACCGAGGTCAGGTTGGCCTGGGTGTTGCGCGAGTGGAGTGAGATCTGGACGCTCGGGTAGCGCCAGCACATGTACTCGATCAGTGGTAGCAGACGGTAGTCGGTCAGACTCTGTGCGCTGCCGATGACCAGCTTGCCGTGCGGCTCGCCGTTCATCGTGATCGCTTTCCTGGCCTTGTCGGTCAGGGTGATGATGTTCCGGGCAAAAGGCAAAAGCTCGACACCGGCAGAGGTCATCTGGATGCCGCGTGGAAGTCGTCGGAACAGCGGCACGCCGAGGGTCTCTTCGAGTGCCTTGATCCGAGTGGTTATAGTGGGTTGCGAGCAATTCAGCGTGGCGGCTGCCTTGGTGAAGCTGCCCGTTTGAACCACAGTTGTGAACGCCAAAAGCTGACGCGTCTCCATGGAGCTCCCCAACGGTGCGTGTAAGTGGTCCACGATGAGGCCTGTGCGGGACGGCATCGTGATCTCTTGTGCGTGGCGGCAGTTGACCTGGCTGCGCTTCTTCGTGCGCGTGGCCTGAGGTCGATCAACATCGCCGCGCTACCGCGAGGGGTGGTACGCGGTGGCCGGGAGGTGTGCCCGAGGCCCGTCGGACCCCGAAGTCACAGCCGGCGCCCAGCAGTTGTCCTGGGATAGTGTTCGGCAGCGGCGGAATGGATCTCATCGGGTCATCGGCACCTTGTCTGGTAGGTGGTTAAAGAGCTCGATGACATTGTCTCGCTCGTTCCTGTCGGTCCCGGTTGCCGGTTGCGTCCGCTGCTGACCCCCCAGAACGTCCGGCAACGCCAATTAT
Organism: Saccharothrix sp. 6-C; assembly: GCF_016695385.1. Classification (NCBI taxonomy): domain Bacteria; kingdom Bacillati; phylum Actinomycetota; class Actinomycetes; order Pseudonocardiales; family Pseudonocardiaceae; genus Saccharothrix; species Saccharothrix sp. 6-C. Next base: position 795,888 of record NZ_CP064192.1, read on the forward strand.
TGCTGGTCCAACATGCGGATCCGGGCGTCACGCTACCTGAAACCCACACTAATGGACTACGGCGGTTGGAGTCATCTCGACAAGTGAAAGTTTTCTGTCGGGCACTACTCCAAACGGCCTCAATTCACTCTTTCTGGCGAACCTCCCCTCGCTGACGGTCGCCGACTGTTAGTCGGCTCTACGGCATACGTGTTACACGACTCCGCGGTGGCCTCGCTCGGTGCTGACGCGCTCTGCCGTGGTCACGGCTCCCAGTGCCACTCGAATGGCCTAGCGGATCGCCCTGTCGATCGACCGTTGAGCCGCATAGGTACGCCCGATCTGCCTCTGGTGAGACCGCGAAAATGCGGATTCACGGTCTGGTCACACCGGGTTGGCGAGCCGGGCTCGGGTCACGTGGCCCGACGGCGCCCGGGCACGCCGGAGCCGAGTTAAGAACCACTGTTGTGATTTTCACCGCGCCCGCCGGGCGGTCCGGGCGGGCGTCCGGGAGGCCCCGCGGGACGACCCGGACGGGTCGCCCGAACGGGCGGAATTCCCCCGACGCCACGAATTCCGGCGTTGCCCCGCAATAGGGATTCCCGGCGAGCGGGTATTGCCGCGACAATGGCCCGACGGCCCCACCGCGGCCGGTTGCGGCGCCTCGACCCGGGGTGCTAGCGCCACCACGCCGGCCGACCGCCTAGACTCAGGCGGAATCCCGGCGCGCCCAGACGCGTTCACGGGGTGTTCCGCACGTCATGCCCGTTACGAGGAGACCACGTTGAAGAGCACCGTCGAGCACCTGAGCCCGACGCGGGTCCGGATCAACGTCGAGGTGCCGTTCGACGAGCTCAAGTCGGACTTCGACCGCGCGTACCGCAAGCTGGCCAAGCAGGTCCGCATCCCCGGCTTCCGCCCCGGCAAGGCCCCCGCCCGCGTTCTGGAGAGCCGCATCGGCCGCGCGCCCGTGCTGGACGAGGTCGTCCAGGAGGCCATCCCGGCGAAGTACCTGGAGGCCGTGACCTCCGGTGAGCTGCGCACCCTCGGCCGCCCCGACTTCGAGGTGACCAAGATCGAGGACGGCGAGTCCCTGGCGTTCACCGCCGAGGTCGACGTCCGCCCCGAGATCACCGTCCCCGCCTTCGGCGAGCTGACCGTCAGCGTCGACGACCAGGAGGTCACCGACGAGGACGTGGACACCCAGCTCGACGAGCTGCGCGCCCGCTTCGCCACCCTCACCGGCGTCCAGCGCCCGGCCGAGACCGGCGACTTCGTCGTGGTCGACCTGTCGGCGACCGTGGACGGCGAGGAGGTCGAGGAGGCCAAGACCGCCGGCCTGTCCTACGAGATCGGTTCCGGCCAGCTCGTCGAGGGCATCGACGAGGCCCTGGTCGGCGCCTCCGAGGGCGAGTCCAAGAACTTCACCACGACGCTGGTCGCCGGTGACCACGCCGGCCGCGACGCCGAGGTCACCGTGGTGCTGAACTCGGTCAAGGAGCGCCAGCTGCCCGAGCTGGACGACGAGTTCGCCCAGCTGGCCAGCGAGTTCGACACGCTCGACGAGCTCAAGGCCGACCTGCGCACCCGCCTGGGCCGCGTGAAGAAGATGCAGCAGGGCGTCCAGGCCCGGGACAAGGTGCTGGAGGCGCTGCTGGCCAGCGTCGAGGTGCCGCTGCCCGAGGCCGTCGTCGCGGGCGAGGTCGAGGCGCGGGCGCACGACGCCATCCACGCCCTGGACCACGACGAGGCGCGCTTCGCCGAGTGGCTGGCCGAGCAGGGCCAGACCAAGGAGGAGTTCGACACCGAGGTGCGCGAGGCCTCCGAGCAGGCGGTCAAGACCCAGCTCGTGCTGGACGCCATCGCCGACGCCGAGCAGCTCAACGTCACCGACGCCGAGCTGACCGAGCGGATCATCTACCAGGCGCAGCGCTTCGGCATCAGCCCCGACGAGTACGTCAAGCGGGCCCAGCAGTCGGGCCAGCTCGGCGCGATCTTCGCCGACGTGCGCCGCGGCAAGGCGCTGGCCTCGGTCGTGCGCCAGGCCACCGTGACGGACTCCGAGGGCAACGCCCTCGACCTGGACGAGCTGTTCGGCGAGACCAGGGCCACCGAGGAGCCGGAACCCGCGAACGCGGAGTGAAGCCCTGAGCGAACGCGGGCGGTGTCGGGACGTCGACGCCGCCCGCCTTCGTTAAGGTCGTTGCTACGAGACTCTTTTCGGCACAGCTAGTAGGCACAGTTAGGCAGGCAGACGTGACGCAGCATTCCTTCCCGACGCCCGAGATGCGAGCGGCTACGGGGATGAACCTCAACGACTCGGTCTACGAGCGTCTGCTCCGCGAGCGGATCATCGTCCTGGGGACGCAGGTCGAAGAGAACATCGCCAACCAGATCGTCGCCCAGCTCCTCCTCCTCGCCGCGGAGGACCCGGAGAAGGACATCACCTTCTACATCAACTCGCCCGGCGGGTCGGTGACCGCGGGCATGGCGATCTTCGACACGATGCAGCTGATCGAGCCCGACGTGGCGACCTACGCGATGGGCCTGGCCGCGTCGATGGGGCAGTTCCTGCTCTCCGCGGGCACGCCCGGCAAGCGCCACGCCCTCCCGCACGCCCGAATCCTCATGCACCAGCCCTCGGCCGGCGTCGGCGGCACGGCGGCGGACATCGCGATCCAGGCGGACATGCTCACCCGGACCAAGCACGAGATGGCGGAGCTCATCGCGGAGCACACCGGTCAGCCGGTCGAGCGCATCATCGCCGACTCGGACCGCGACCGCTGGTTCACCGCCAAGGAAGCCGTCGAGTACGGCTTCGTGGACAAGGTGATCACCCGCGCCAGCCAGGCGTCGACCAACTGACCGCGACCAGAGCACCAGCCACCAGGAGACCTGAAGTGAGCCAGTTCCACGCGCCGCAGTCCCGGTACGTGCTCCCGTCGTTCGTCGAGCGCACCAGCTACGGCATCAAGGAGTCCAACCCGTACAACAAGCTGTTCGAGGAGCGCATCATCTTCCTCGGCGTGCAGGTGGACGACGCGTCGGCCAACGACGTGATGGCCCAGCTGCTCGTGCTCGAGTCGGAGGACCCCGACCGCGACATCCTGATGTACATCAACTCGCCCGGTGGCTCGTTCACCTCGCTGATGGCCATCTACGACACCATGCAGTTCGTCCGCCCGGACATCCAGACCTACTGCCTGGGCCAGGCGGCCTCGGCGGCGGCCGTGCTGCTCGCGGCGGGCACCCCCGGCAAGCGGCACGCGCTGCCGAACGCCCGGATCCTGATCCACCAGCCGGCCACCGAGGGCGTCTACGGGCAGGTCTCCGACCTGGAGATCCAGTCCAACGAGATCCAGCGGGTCCGCAGGCTGCTGGAGACCACGCTCGCCCGGCACACCACCCGCACGCCGGAGCAGGTGCGCACGGACATCGAGCGCGACAAGATCCTCACCGCCGACGAGGCCAAGGACTACGGCCTCATCGACAGCGTCCTGCCCTACCGGAAGCTCTCGGCGAAGTAGTCCCGGCGTGGCGTCCGACACGCCGAGCTGACCAGGGGTCCTGCTCAGCGAGGCGTGTCGGGGGCACGCTAATCCTCCCGCACAGGCGGGTAGGACAGGTACCGTCGAGGGGAACGGGCGGACCCCGCATCCAGCGGGCACTCGCCACATCAGCAGTCAGGCGCACCTCACCAGGTCGTGCGCCGGAGGGGACAGAGGTCAGCGGTCATGGCACGTATCGGTGACGGCGGCGACCTGCTGAAGTGCTCTTTCTGCGGCAAGAGCCAGAAGCAGGTGAAAAAACTCATCGCCGGACCGGGTGTCTACATCTGCGATGAGTGCATCGACCTCTGCAACGAGATCATCGAGGAAGAACTCGCGGAGGCCGGTGACGTCAAGCTCGACGAGCTGCCCAAGCCCGCCGAGATCCACGAGTTCCTCGACCAGTACGTGATCGGCCAGAACGAGGCCAAGCGCACGCTCTCGGTGGCGGTCTACAACCACTACAAGCGCATCCAGGCCGGTGACCGCGGGCGTGAGGGCCGCGACGACGGCGTGGAACTCGCCAAGTCGAACATCCTCATGCTCGGGCCCACGGGGTGCGGCAAGACCTACCTGGCCCAGACGCTCGCGAAGATGCTGAACGTGCCGTTCGCCATCGCGGACGCCACGGCGCTGACCGAGGCGGGCTACGTGGGCGAGGACGTGGAGAACATCCTCCTCAAGCTCATCCAGGCGGCGGACTACGACGTCAAGCGCGCCGAGACCGGCATCATCTACATCGACGAGGTCGACAAGATCGCTCGAAAGAGTGAAAATCCGTCGATCACGCGCGACGTGTCGGGTGAAGGTGTGCAGCAGGCGCTGCTGAAAATACTGGAGGGGACGACGGCCTCGGTGCCGCCGCAGGGTGGTCGCAAGCACCCCCACCAGGAGTTCATCCAGATCGACACGACGAACGTGCTGTTCATCGTGGCGGGCGCGTTCGCGGGCCTCGACAAGATCATCCAGGACCGGGTCGGCAAGCGCGGTCTCGGCTTCGGCGCCGAGGTGCGGACCAAGGCCGAGGTCGACGCGGCGGACTACTACGCCGACTCGATGCCCGAGGACCTGATCAAGTTCGGCCTGATCCCCGAGTTCATCGGCCGCTTGCCGATGGTCGCGAGCGTCACGAACCTGGACAAGGAATCCCTCGTCCGCATCCTCACCGAGCCGAAGAACGCGCTGGTCAAGCAGTACCAGAAGCTGTTCGAGATGGACGGGGTCGAACTGGAGTTCACCCGGACGGCGATGGAGGCGGTCGCGGACCAGGCGATCCTGCGCGGCACGGGCGCGCGCGGCCTGCGGGCGATCATGGAGGAAGTCCTGCTGCCGGTGATGTACGACATCCCGAGCCGCACGGACGTCGCCAAGGTCGTCATCACCGAGCAGACCGTGAAGGAGAACGTCAACCCGACCATCGTGGCCCGGCAGCCGTCCCGCCGGGAGCGTCGCGAGAAGTCGGCGTGAGTTGTCCCTCCCGCACACGCTGATCCTGCACGGCCTGGGTGGTTCCGGGCCGGCGCACTGGCAGAACTGGCTGGCAGGCGAGCTGGCCCACCACGGTGGGTCGGTGGACCTGCCCCGGTTCAGCTCACCCGACGAGCCGGAGCTGTCGGCGTGGCTGGACGAGCTGCGCTCGCACCTCGCCGCGATGCCGGCGGCCGATTCCACCGAACGGGTGGTCGTCGCGCACTCGTTGGCGGTGCTGCTGTGGCTGCACCACGCGGCCGGCGAGTTCGACGAGGCGTTGCGGGTCGACCGCGTGCTGCTGGTCGCGCCGCCCGCCCCGGACTTCGAGGGTGAGCCGTTGATCTCCGGGTTCCTGCACCCCGTGCTGGACCCGACGGTGGTGCGGCGGGCGGCGGTGTCGACCAGGCTGGTCGCGGGCGAGGGCGACGCCTACTGCACGGTGCCGCGGGCCAAGGAGATGGCCGAGGCGCTGCGGGTCGACCTCGACGTCATCGTGGGCGGCGGGCACCTCAACATCGACGCGGGCTACGGCGAGTGGGGCGCGGTGCTGAAGTGGGTGCGCAGCGGGCGCACCCCCCTCACGCCGCGCTGACCGTCACCCGGAAGAGCGTGAACGCGGCCAGGAACGGGCCGGCGGCGCGGTTCGGCCGGGTCGGCGACCAGGGCGGGGAGGCCCGGTGATCAGACGCGCTTGCCCAGGAAGCGGATGACGTCGGGGACGACCTTGCGGTAGAGGGTGTCGTTGTGGTCGCCGGGGGTGACGGAGGCGACAGCGGGCTTGGCGGTGGCGATGAACTGCCGGGTGCCGGTGATGAACCTGTCCCGGTCGCCCGCCCAGACGCCGACGGGCGTGGCGCCGAGCTTGTCGACGTTCTTGAGCGGGTCCAGCGAGGCCCACTGGTCGGGGCCGGTGAAGGCGTTGCGCTCGGCCATCTCCGCCCAGTCGGTGAGCAGGGCCGGCGCGATGACCGCGATGGCCTTGGCGGGTTCGCGGCGTTCGTGCCGCCTGCGGCCGTAGACGAGCGCGCCGAAGCCGCCCATGGACACGCCGGTGCACGCGAACAGCGCCCCGTAGCGCCGTTCGGCCAGCCAGCGGGGCACTTCTTCGAGCAGCATGGCCATGGGGTCGTCGCCGGGGACGTTCTCGTGCCAGTAGTGGTCGCCGCCGTCCACGGCCACGAAGCCGAACGGGGGTACCTGGCCGCGGCTGACGGCCGCCACCAGCACTTCCGCCATGCCGCCGGGTGACGCCTTGCGGGCGGTGCCGTAGCGGCCGTGCAGGAGGAGCGACATGGGCAGGTTCTCCGCGGGCACGCCCGCGGGCGTCATCGTGAGCAGGTCGACGTCGCAGCCCCGGTAGTGGGAGTGGACGCGTTCCACCGTGACGACGGCGCGCTGGACGGCCGGCACGGGGCCCGCGACGCCCAGCGCGTGGCGGAGCGCCTCGCCCAGCGGGGCGTCGCCGTGCCACGCGGCCGTGAGGCCCACGCCCGCCAGGGCGGTGCCGCCCAGCGCGGCGAGCGCCGTCCGCCTGCTGACCATGTGCCTCCCCCGCGCGGGATCCCTCCACCACATCGTCACGAACGCGGCTCGCGTTTCGGTCAGATCGCCGACCGGCTCCGGAGTTCCGCGATCCGCTCCGCCGAGTAGCCGAGCCCGCGCAGCACGTCGTCGGTGTGCTCGCCGAGGGCGGGCACGGGCGCGGGGGTCCAGGTCCAGGCGGTGGAGTCGACCGGTGGGCGCAGGGCGGTGACCTCGCCGCCGGGGACCGGGATCGTGGTCCGGCGGTCGCGGGCGGTGAGCTGGGGGTGGTGCGGCAGGTCGGCGACGCCGCGGGTCAGGGCGGCGGGCACGTCGGCGTCGTCGAGCGCCTCGAGCAGCTCCGCCGCGGTCCAGGCGGTGAAGTCGAGCTCGGCGTGCAGGGCCGGCCGGTGGGCCACGCGGGACGTGACGGTGGTGAAGCGGGGGTCCTCGGCCAGGTCCGGGCGGTCGAGGAGGCCGCACAGGCGGCGCCACTGGGGGTCGTTCTGCACGGCCAGGTGGACGGTGCCGTCCGCGCAGGGGAACGGGCCGTAGGGCGCGATGCTGGGGTGGTGCGCGCCGGTGCGCGGTGCGGCCTGGCCGGTGCCGGCGGCGTAGAGCATGGGCTGGTGCATCCACTCGGCCATCGCTTCGAACAGCGACAGGCTCAGGGTGGCGCCTTGACCCGTCCGGGCGCGGTGGAGGAGGGCGGCCAGGACGGCGGACTGGAGCTGCACGCCCGCCGCGATGTCGGCCACCGAGATGCCCGCCCGCGCGGTGACGTCGTCCTGGCCGGTGAGGTCGATGAGGCCCGTCTCGGACTGGACCAGCGCGTCGAAGGCCTTGCGGGCCGCGTACGGGCCCGACTCGCCGTAGCCGGAGAGCTCGCCGATCACCAGGTCGGGTTTCACCTGGCGGAGTGAAGAAGCGTCCACGTCCAGTCGACGCGCGGCGGCCGGGGAGAGGTTGCACAGGACCACGTCGGCACCGGAGACGAGGTCGTGCAGGACCTGGCGGGCGTCCGGGTGCTTCAGGTCGAGGGTGACGGACTCCTTGCCGACGTTCGTCCAGGCGAAGTACGACGACACCGAGCCGCACGCGGTGTCGTAGTGGCGGGCGAAGTCGCCTCCGCCCGGCCGCTCGACCTTGATCACCCGGGCGCCCAGGTCGGCGAGCAGGCGGGTGGCGTAGGGCACGGCGACGGCTTGTTCGAGGCTGACGACGGTGACGCCGTCCAGCGGTCTCACGCGGTGATCCGGTCGTGGCCCGTGTAGACGTTCATCGAGTCCCCGCGCAGGAAGCCGACCAGGGTCAGGCCCTGCTCCTCGGCGAGGTCGGCGGCCAGGGAGGACGGCGCGGAGACGGCCGAGAGGATCGGGATGCCGGCCATGGCGGCCTTCTGGACCAGTTCGAAGGACGCCCGGCCGGAGACCATGAGCACGGTGCCCGCCAGCGGGACCTTGTCGTTGAGCACGGCCCAGCCGAGGACCTTGTCGACCGCGTTGTGCCTGCCCACGTCCTCGCGGACGACCAGCGCCTCGCCGGTGGTGGTGAACAGGCCGGCCGCGTGCAGGCCGCCGGTGGAGGCGAAGACCTTCTGGCGCTTGCGCAGCTCGTCCGGCAGGCCCGCGAGCACGTCCACGTCGACGGTGCAGTCGTCGGCGGCGGGGGAGTGCGCGGTCTTCAGCTTGACCGCGTCCAGGGCCGCCTTGCCGCAGACGCCGCAGGACGACGTCGTGTAGAAGTTGCGCTCCACGCTCGGGTCCGGTGGCGCGACGCCGTCGGCGAGGGTCAGGTCCAGCACGTTGTAGGTGTTGAGGCCGTCCGGTCCGGTGCCTTCGCAGAAGCGGGCGACCGAGATGTCCTCCAGGCCGCCGATGACGCCTTCGCTGAGCAGGAAACCGTGCGCCAGCTCAACGTCGTGCCCGGGTGTGCGCATGGTCACGGTCAGTGCCTTGCCGCCTACCCGCAGTTCCAGCGGTTCCTCGGCGGCCAGCGCGTCGACCCGTTTGCGGGACGTTCGCCGCGAAAACGTGACCACTGGGCGACGCACGGTGACTCGCCCCATCGCGAACTCCTTCTCTTGGCTAAGTTTTTTCGCAAGCCACTCACCAGGTTACGGAGGTGTCGGGCAGTGGGTTTCCTGGACCGCTCTCGCACGATCGCCCCGCCGGGCTGGAACCGCTGGTTGATCCCGCCCGCCGCGTTGTCGGTGCACCTGGCCATCGGGCAGGCCTACGCGTGGAGCGTGTTCAAGCCGCCGCTGGAAAGCGCGATGGACCTGACCGGCACGCAGAGCGCGTTGCCGTTCCAGCTGGGCATCGTGATGCTGGGGCTGTCGGCGGCGTTCGGCGGCACGCTGGTCGAGCGCAACGGGCCGCGGTGGGCCATGTTCGTGTCCGCCACCTGCTTCTCGTCGGGGTTCCTGATCTCCGCGGTGGGCGCCTGGACGCAGCAGTACTGGTTGGTCGTGGTGGGGTACGGGTTCGTCGGCGGCATCGGGTTGGGCATCGGGTACATCTCGCCGGTGTCGACGCTGATCAAGTGGTTCCCGGACCGGCCGGGGATGGCGACCGGCATCGCGATCATGGGGTTCGGCGGCGGCGCGCTGATCGCCTCGCCGTGGTCGGCGCAGATGCTGGAGTCGTTCGGGCGCGACAGCGACGGGATCGCGCGGACGTTCCTGGTGCACGGGCTCGTGTACGCGGTCTTCATGTCGGTGGGCGTGGTGCTGGTGCGGGTTCCCGCAGCCGTCGAGGAGCGCCAGGTGGTGCGCTCGGCGGTCAACGTGTCGGCGCGCAACGCCCTGCGGACGCCGCAGTTCTGGCTCCTGTGGCTGGTGCTGTGCCTCAACGTCACGGCGGGCATCGGGATCCTGGAGAAGGCGTCGCCGATGATCCGCGACTTCTTCGCCGAGACGTCCACGCCGGTGGCGGCGGGCGCGGCGGCGGGCTTCGTGGCGTTGCTGTCGCTGGCGAACATGGTCGGCCGGATCACGTGGTCCTCCACGTCGGACCTGGTGGGGCGCAAGAACGTCTACCGGCTGTACCTGGGTGTCGGCGCGGTGACGTACCTGGTGCTGGCGCTGGCGGGCAACGCGTCGAAACCGCTGTTCGTGGTGTGCGCGATGCTGATCCTGTCGTTCTACGGTGGCGGGTTCGCCACGATCCCCGCCTACCTGAAGGACCTGTTCGGCACCTACCAGGTGGGCGCGATCCACGGTCGGCTGCTGACGGCGTGGTCGTTGGCGGGCGTGCTGGGGCCGTTGATCGTGAACGCGATCGCGGACGGCCAGAAGGCGGCCGGGAAGTCCGGGCCCGACCTGTACACCGCCTCGCTGTTCATCATGATCGCGTTGCTGGTGGTCGGGTTCGTGGCGAACGAGCTGGTCCGGCCGGTGGCGGCGAAGTACCACGAGCCGGAAGCGGAGGCGGTCCGATGACCGGGCGGTGGCTGGTCGTGTTCGCGTGGCTGTGGGTGGGCCTGCCGCTGGCCTACGGGTTGGTCGAGCTGATCCGCAAGGTGACCGCGCTGTTCACTGGTTAGAGTCGGCCGGGTGGATACCTACGACGTGGTGGTGGTCGGCGGCGGGCACAACGCGCTGGTGGCGGCCGCCTACCTGGCACGCGCGGGCCGCACGGTGCTGGTGCTGGAGAAGCTCGACCACGTCGGCGGCGCGGCGGTGAGCGAGCAGGCGTTCCCGGGTGTCCCGGCGCGGTTGTCGCGGTACTCGTACCTGGTCAGCCTGCTGCCGGACAAGGTCGTGGCGGACCTGGGGCTGCGGGTGGCGTTGCGCTCGCGCTCGGTGTCGTCCTACACCCCGGCGGGCGACCTGCTGGTGGAGCGGAACCCGGGCGAGGCGACGGCCGCGTCGTTCCGGGCGCTGACCGGGTCGGACGCCGAGTGGCAGCGGTGGCGTCGGTGGTACGACGACCTGGAGGTGCTGGCCGAGGCGTTGTCGCCGACGATGCTGGAGCCGCTGCTGTCCCGCGAGCACGCGCGGCTGAGGCTCGACTCGGTGGCGCGGATGCGGTTGTGGGACCAGGTCGTGGAGCGGCCCATCGGCGAGACGCTGGAGGAGCTGTTCGCGGACGACGTGGTGCGCGGTGTCGTGGCCACGGACGGGCTGATCGGCACGCACACGTCGCTGCGCGACCTGAAGGCGAACCGGTGCTTCCTCTACCACGTGGTCGGCAACGGCACGGGCGAGTGGCAGGTCCCGGTCGGCGGCATGGGCGCGGTGACCGGCGAGCTCCTGCGGGTGGCGCGGGAGGCGGGTGCGGAGATCGTGACCCGGGCCGAGGTGACGCGCGTGGACGCGGACGGCGTGCGGGCCGAGGTGGAGTACGACGGCCGCACGGTGGGCGCGAAGTTCGTGCTCTCCGGCGCCGCTCCGTCCACTTTGGACCGGCTGCGCGGCAGGCCGGCCGGTCCCGTCGCCGAGGGCTGCCAGGTGAAGGTCAACATGCTGCTGGAACGGCTGCCCCGGTTCCGCAGCGGGGTGGACCCGAAGGTGGCGTTCGCCGGGACGCTGCACGTGGACGAGTCGTACGGGCAGCTGGAGACGGCCTACCGGGAGAGCGCGGCCGGGCAGGTGCCGTCGGTGCTGCCGTCGGAGATGTACTGCCACACGCTGACCGACCCGTCGATCCTCGCGCCGGAGCTGGTCGAGCGCGGGTGGCACACGTTGACGTTGTTCGGGCTGCACACGCCGGCGGCGTTGTTCGAGGACGACCACGACAAGGTGCGGGACGAGCTGGTCCGCCGGTACCTGGCCGGGTTGGACGCCCACCTCGACGAGCCGATCGAGTCGTGCCTGGCGAAGGACGCGAACGGCGAGCCGTGCCTGGAGGCCCGCACGCCGCTGGACCTGGAGGCGGAACTGGGCCTGCCGCGCGGCAACATCTTCCACGACGAGCTGTCCTGGCCGTTCGCCGAGCACGAGGACGAAGTCGGCCGGTGGGGCGTCGAGACCGACGTGGCGAACCTGTTCGTGTGCGGCGCGGGCGCCCGGCGCGGCGGCGGCGTGAGCGGGATCGGCGGCCACAACGCGGCGATGGCGGTGCTGGAGCGCTGATGCCGTGAGCGACGTCCACAACGAGATCAGCGGCACGGTCTTCGGCCCGGTGCTCCAGGTGGGACGGGTCGACTCGCTGACCGTGGTGCGGCCCGCCGCGCCGGTGACGCCGGCCAGCCTGCCGGTGGACGCGGGTTTCGTCGGCCGCGCCGCGGAGTTGGCCGAGCTGGGCGACTTCCTGGCGCCCGGCGGCGAGCGGACCGCGTCGGCGGTGGTGGGACTGCCCGGGGTGGGCAAGACCGCGCTGGTGATCCGGGCCGCGCACCTGGCGGTCGGCGCGGGCTGGTTCCCCGGTGGCGTGCTGTTCGTGGACGCCCAGGGGTACAACGACGAGCAGCGGTTGGCGGCGGACGGCGCGCTGGCGTCGCTGCTGCGCGCCCTGGGCGTTCCGGGTGAGGCGATCCCTCCCGGTCAGGCGGACCGGGAGGCGCTGTACCGGTCGCAGCTGGCGGCCCGCCCGCCGGTGCTGGTGGTCGTGGACAACGCCTCGTCGACCGATCAGGTGCTGCCGCTGCGGCCCGCCGGGCAGGCGCACCGGTTGGTGCTGACCAGCCGGGACAACCTGCCCGTGCCGGGCGCCCGGCGGATCGAGCTGGACGTGCTGACCGCGGCGGAGGCGGTGGCCGTGCTGGAGGACGCGGTCAGGGCGGTCGACCCGGGTGACGACCGGATCACCGCCGATCCGGGGGCGGCGGGGGCGTTGGCCGAGTCGTGCGGGTTCCTGCCGTTGGCGTTGCGCATCGTCGCCGAGGTGGTGGCCGACCGGCGCGGTGAGGACCTGACCCGGTTCGCCGAGGCGATCACGGCGGCGCACGACCGGCTGGGCGAGCTGGCCTTCGACGATTCGGTCGACGTGCGGACCGCGTTCAACGCCTCGTACGGGCGGCTGCCCGCGGATCAGGCGCGGATGTTCCGCCTCGCCGCCCTGCACCCGGGCCGCACGGTCACCGTGGCGACGGCGGCGGCGTTGACCGGCGCCGCGCCGGTCGACGCGCGGGCGCTGCTGGTCCGCCTGCGCCGCGCGCACCTGGTGCAGGGCGGGGTGGTGGCCGACGAGTACCGGTTCCACGACCTGCTGCGGATCTACGCCGCCGAGCGGTGCGCCGCGGTGGACGACGAGCAGACCCGTCACGCGGCGGAGCGTGCTCTGGTGAGTCACTACGCGTCGCACGTCAAAGGTGTGCACAGCCACTTGGACCCCGCTGCGGCGGAGCCGGTGGTGTTCGCCGATCGGCTGGAGGCCCTGGCCTGGTTCGACGGCGAGCTGGACAACCTGCTGCCCGTGCTGGAACTGGCGGCGCGCCACAGGTGGCACGAGGACGTCCGGGACGTGGGCCACGCGTCGTTCCGGTACTTCGACCTGCGCCGGTCGGCGGAGTGGGTGCCGGTGGACGAGCTGGCGCTGGCGTCGGCGCGGGCGCTCGGTGATCAGGCGGGCGAGGGCAGGATCCTCAACGGGCTGGGCAGCGCCCACCACCGGCTGCGGCGCTTCGACGAGGCGTTGGCCTGCTTCCAGGCCGCGCTGGAGCTGTTCCGGGTCTCGGGTTCGCTGCGCGACCAGGCCCACTCGTTGAACAACATCGCCTCGACCTACGCGATGACCGGTCGCGTCGACGAGGCCATCCGCAGCGTGGAGCGGAGCGCCCGCGCCTACCGGGGCGCGGGCGACCTGGACGGCGAGGCGCGGTGCCTGGCCAACCTCGGCAAGGTCCACAACGACTCCGGGGAGCACGCCCGGTCGATCGAGTACTACCGCGGCGCCCTCGACCTGCGTCGACGGGTCGGCGACCGGGTCGGCGAAGGCGCCTGCCTCAACGGCCTGGGGGTCGCCTGCGACGGCCTCGGCCGGCCGGACGAGGCGGAGGGCCACTACCGGGAGGCGCTCGCGGTGTACCGGGCGACGGGTGACCGGCACTCGGAGGGGCAGGTCCTGGACAACCTCGGCGGGACGTTGAGGGAGACCGGCCGCTTCGACGAGGCGCTGCGCTGCCACCAGCGGAGCCTGGAGATCTGCCAGGAGATCGGCGACGCGCACGGCGAGGGGTTCGCGCTCTACAACCTGGGGTTGGCGCTCGGGGCGCTCGGCCGCGCGGAAGAGGCCGTCGACCACCTGCGGCGGGCGGTGGGGCGGGCGGAGGAGACCGACAACCGCGCCATCGCCGAGTCGGCCCGCGGCGCCCTCCTGCGGATCGAGGCCGAGCGGCCCGCGGGCCGGAAGCGGTTCAGAGGGTGGCGAAGAGGGCGTCGATGAGCCGTTGGGCCCGGTCGGCGGTGGCGTCGGAGGTCACGGTGATCTCGACCGTGCCCGAGCGGGCGACGACGACGGTGCGGACGACCTCTCCCGTGACGGCGGTGGCGCGGTAGGCCTCGTCGTGGAAGCCGGGCAGGTCGGTGAGCCGGCCGTGCTCACCGCGGCCCTCGGCGAACGACCCGGCGTCCGCGCCGGTCTCGAAGCGGACCTCGGCCGTGCCGCCGCCGTACGCGCAGCGCACGACGTTGCCGGTGATCGTCTGGCGCGGCTGGTCGAGCCGCATCCCCAGCGCCTCGCCGACGACGTCCGAGGGGGCGTCCTCGCAGTTCACGCCGGCCGAGTCGGTCGGCGGCGGTGGCGGCGGCGGCTCGACGGCGGGTGTGCCCGTGCACGCGCAGAGCACGAGCAGCGCCAAGGGGAGCACGGTCCTCATCACGTGCGTAGGTTCGCCCGAACGGCCGCCCGCGTTACCCGGGGGAGCCGAGGCGGAGACGGCCGAGCCGCACGCCCGGGTGGCCGGGCACTTCGAGCCCTGCGCCGACCGGCCCGAGAACGAGGCCGCTCGACCGGAAGGCACCCGTCCGGCGCGCTTCTCCTGGCCACCACCATGCCGCCGACTCGTCCACGGCAAGCGTTTGCGCTCGCTGTCCGGACGTGCCGGCTCGACTGGGAGGTGCGAGCCGACGGTCAGACCTTCTCCAGCCGCACCACGATCGACTTCGACGTCGGCGTGCCCGACACGGTGGCCGTGGAGTCCAGCGGCACCAACGAGTTCGCCTCCGGGAAGTACGCCGCCGCGCAGCCCTTCGCCGTCGGGTAGGAGACCACCCGGAACCGCTCGGCCCGCCGCTCGGTCACGCCCGTCGGGTCGTCCGGCCACTCGCTGACCAGGTCCACGTGCTGCCCGTCGAGCAGGTCGAGCGCGTCGAGGTCCTCGGGGCTGACGAACACCACCCGCCGCCCGTCCTTCACCCCCCGGTAGCGGTCGTCCAGGCCGTAGATCGTGGTGTTGTACTGGTCGTGGCTGCGCATGGTCTGCAGCAGCAGCCGCCCCGGGGGCACCCGCAGCACGGTCAGGTCGTTGGCCGTGAAGTGCGCCTTGCCCGACCGGGTGCCGGTGAACTCGCGGGCGTCGCGCGGCGCGTGCGGCAGCACGAAACCGTCCGGCAGGCGCACCCGCGCGTTGTAGTCGTCGCACCCCGGCACGACCCGCGCGATCCGGTCCCGCACCAGGTCGTAGTCCTTCTCGAACTCCTCCCACGGCACCGGGTGCGCGGGCCCCATCACGGCCCGCGCCAGCCGGCACACGATCGACACCTCCGACAGCAGCCGGTCGCTCGCGGGCGCCAGCCGGCCGCGTGAGCGGTGCACCACCGACATCGAGTCCTCGACCGTGACGAACTGCTCGCCGGTGTGCTGCAGGTCGCTCTCCGTGCGCCCCAACGTGGGCAGGATCAGCGCCGTGCGGCCGTGCACCACGTGCGACCGGTTCAGCTTCGTCGACACGTGCACGGTCAGGTCCAGCTTCCGCATGGCCGCCTCGGTCACCGCCGTGTCCGGGGTGGCCGCGACGAAGTTGCCGCCCACGGCGAAGAACACCCGCGCCGCGCCGTCGCGCATGGCCCGGATCGACGACACCGTGTCGAAGCCGTGCCGGCGCGGCACGTCGATGCCGAACTCGGTCTCCAGCGCGGACAGGAACTTCTCCGGCATCTTCTCCCAGATGCCCATGGTCCGGTCGCCTTGCACGTTCGAGTGCCCGCGCACCGGGCACAGCCCCGCGCCGGGCTTGCCGATCATGCCGCGCAGCAGCGCCACGTTCGCGATCTCGCGGATCGTCGGCACCGAGTGCTTGTGCTGCGTCAGCCCCATGGCCCAGCAGAAGATCGTGCGCTCCGAGTCGGCCAGCATCCGGGCGAACAGCTCCACCTGGGCGCGCGGCAGGCCGGTGGCCGCGTCGACCGAGTCCCAGTCCAGCCGCCGCACGTGCTCGGCGTACTCGGCGAACCCCTCGGTGAAGCCCTCCACGAACCCGGTGTCCGCCGCGTCCCACGACAGCAGCAGGTTGCCCGCCGCCTGGAACAACGCCTGGTCGCCGCCCAGCCGGATCTGCAGGAACTCGTCGGCCAGCTTCGTGCCCGCGCCCACCAGGCCACGCGCGTTCTGCGGGTTCTTGAACCGCAGCAGCCCCGCCTCCGGCAGCGGGTTCACCGCCACGATCTTCGCGCCGCCGCGCTTGGCCTCCTCCAGCGCCGACAGCATCCGCGGGTGGTTCGTGCCCGGGTTCTGGCCCACCACCACGATCAGGTCGGCGCGGGCGAAGTCGTCGATGCTCACCGAGCCCTTGCCGATGCCGGTCGTCTCCGACAACGCCGCGCCGGACGACTCGTGGCACATGTTCGAGCAGTCCGGCAGGTTGTTCGTGCCGAACGAGCGCACCAGCAGCTGGTACAGGAACGCGGCCTCGTTGCTGGTGCGGCCGGAGGTGTAGAACACGGCCTCGTCCGGGCTCGCCAGACCGTTGAGGTGGGAGGCGACCAGCGCGAACGCGTCGTGCCACTCGATCGGCTCGTAGTGCGTCGCGCCCTCGCGCAGCACCACCGGCTCGGTGATCCGGCCCTGCTGCCCCAGCCAGTAGTCGGTCTTGTCGGCCAGCTCCGCGATGGGGTGCGCGGCGAAGAAGTCGGGTCCGACGCGCCGCCGGGTCGCCTCCTCGGCGACCGCCTTCGCGCCGTTCTCGCAGAACTCGGCCAGCTTGCGGTGGCCCTGCGGCTCCGGCCACGCGCAGCCGGGGCAGTCGAAGCCCTCGCGCTGGTTGAGCAGCCGCAGCGTGGTCGCCGTGCGGGCCACGCCCATCTGCTCGACGCCGCGCCGCAGCGACACCGCGACGCCGGGGATGCCCGCCGCCCACCGCTTGGGCTCGCTGACGTCGAGCTGCGACTCGTCGATGTCCTGCCGGGGCGGGTTGCGGTCCATGCCCCTATTGTGCGGCCGCCGCGCCACCGCGCGAGCGGACTCGTGGTGTACCGCCGGCGCACCCCGCGCGAGCACGCCGGCGGTCCGTCCGACCGCCGGTCGCGCCAGGACGACGCGGGACCGCTGTCACGGGCCCCAAGGGGTTGTGTTCGGCCCGTGAATCCGGCGTCCTCACCTGCGCGTATGCCGGTGATCACCATCAATTGTGATCGGCGCCACTGTGCCGCGAATCGTCCGAACGGGTGACCTCATTCCGGGCATCCGTCGGCCGGTGAGGACGGCGCGGTGAGGTCGAAGTCCAGGCCGGGGGGCAACGACGGCTCCGTGAACGCGGGCGCCAGGTAGCCGCGCTTCGCGCTCGAACACCCGATCGAGTGAAACGAGCCCAGTGAGGCGTCCGCCCACAGGCCTTCCACCCCAGGGCCACCCGTGCGCACCGAGTACCGCGCCTGGAACCGCGTCAGCGCCACCACGTCCGACGCGCCGCGCACCGCCTCCGGCCGGTCCGGCGCGAACGCGTAGGCGAACGTGTAGTCCGTGCGCACCACCAGCTCGCCCTCGGGCCCGACCTCGGCCACCATCTCGCCACGCGCCTTCGGCTCCACCTCCGCCAACCGCGCGCTCTTGTCCACCCGCGTCACCATCAACGCCGCCTCGCCGTCGTTGCGGCCGTCGAACAGCACCCGCAACGACTCCCGCAGGTCGGGCGCGAACAGCCCGAAGTACGGCTCCAGGTCGTGGTCCACCACCACCCGCCGGTCCAACCTGGCCGCGACCACGGTCTCCCGCACCCGCCCGTAGGCCGCCGCGACCTGCTCCGCCGAGTACGCGCCGACCTGCGCCGCCTCCGGCGCCACGACCCCGGCCTCGCCGTCGGCCCACGCCGCCGCCGACGTGCCCGCGAACGGTTCGTCCAGGTCGACCGGCCGCACACCCGGCACCGCGGCCGGACCCGACTCCGACGCGATCACCGCCCACGCCAGGAGCACCGCCGCCACCGCGATCGCCGCCCCGACCCAGAACCGCCGCCTCGGCCGGCGCGGCAGCGACCTCAGCCGCCGCGCCCGGTCCTCGCGCTCGGCCCGCTTCACCGCCTCCCGCACCCACCCGGAGTCCTGCAGGTCGGGGTGGTCCTCGATCCGGTACTCGTCCACGTCGCCCCCCGCTCGCCAGCCTGTACCCAAGGCGTTACCAGCAATCGGCCGAGAAGTCGATACGGGACCGCCGCCACCGGCCCCGGACCCCGCTACCAGGTATCTGATTAGAAGTCGATACCCGCGCCTCCGTAGACTTCGACCGTGACTGAGACCCCCACCGCACCGCAGCGCTCCGAACTCCCGCCGGCGTGGAACCCGGCCGAGGTAGAGGCCGGGCTGTACGAGCGGTGGGTCGAGCGCGGCTACTTCACGGCCGACGCGACCAGCGACAAGCCGCCGTTCACCATCGTGCTGCCGCCGCCCAACGTCAACGGCAGCCTGCACATGGGCCACGCGCTGAACCACAGCGTCATGGACGCGCTCACCCGCCGCCGCCGCATGCAGGGCTACGAGGTGCTCTGGCTGCCCGGCACCGACCACGCGGGCATCGCCACCCAGACCGCCGTCGAACGCGCCCTGGCCGGCGAGGGCAAGTCCCGCCACGACGTCGGCCGCGAGAAGTTCGTCGAACGCGTCTGGGAGTGGCGCGAGGAGGTCGGCGGCCGGATCCTCGGCCAGATGCGCCGCCTCGGCGACGGCGTCGACTGGTCCCGCGTCCGCTTCACCATGGACGAGGGCCTGTCCCGCTCCGTCCAGACCATCTTCAAGAAGCTCTACGACGACGGCCTCATCTACCGCGCCGAACGCATCATCAACTGGTGCCCGCGCTGCCAGACCGCGCTCTCCGACATCGAGGTCGACCACTCCGAGGACGACGGCGAGCTCGTCTCCATCCGGTACGGCTCCGGCGACCGCTCGATCGTGGTCGCCACCACGCGCGCCGAGACGATGCTCGGCGACACCGCCGTGGCCGTGCACCCCGACGACGAGCGGTACCGGCACCTCATCGGCACCGACGTCGAGGTGCCGCTGACCGGCCGGCACGTCCCCGTCGTCGCCGACGAGCACGTCGACCCCGCGTTCGGCACCGGCGCGGTCAAGGTCACCCCCGCGCACGACCCCAACGACTTCGAGATCGGCCGGCGCCACGACCTGCCCGCCCTCACCGTCATGGACGGCCGCGGCGTGATCACCGCGCACGGGCCGTTCGAAGGGCTCGACCGCTTCGAGGCACGCCCCGCCGTGGTCGCCGCCCTGCGCGAACAGGGCCGCATCGTCGCCGAGAAGCGCCCCTACAAGCACTCCGTCGGCCACTGCTCGCGCTGCGACACCGTGATCGAACCGCGCCTGTCCATGCAGTGGTGGGTCAAGGTCGCACCGCTCGCCGAGGCCGCGTCCGCCGCCGTGCGCGACGGCCGCACCACCATCCACCCGCCGGAGCTGGCCAAGCGCTACTTCGACTGGGTCGACAACCTCAACGACTGGTGCATCTCGCGGCAGCTGTGGTGGGGCCACCGCATCCCCGTCTGGTACGGCCCCAACGACAAGGTCATGTGCGTCGGCCCGGACGACGAGGCGCCCGGCGAGGGCTGGGTGCAGGACGAGGACGTGCTCGACACGTGGTTCTCGTCCGGCCTGTGGCCGTTCTCCACGCTCGGCTGGCCCACGCCCACCAGCGACCTGGCCAAGTTCTACCCGACCAGCGTGCTGTCCACCGGCTACGACATCCTGTTCTTCTGGGTCGTCCGGATGATGATGTTCGGCCTATACGCGATGGACGGCAAGCAGCCGTTCGACCACGTGTTCCTGCACGGCCTCATCCGCGACCAGCACGGCAAGAAGATGTCGAAGTCGCGCGGCAACGGCATCGACCCCCTCGACTGGATGGACGCCTACGGCACCGACGCCACCCGGTTCACGCTCCTGCGCAGCGCCAACCCCGGCTCGGACATGGCGCTGGCCGACGAGTGGGCCGCGGGCTCGCGCAACTTCACCACCAAGCTGTGGAACGCCTCCCGGTTCGCGCTCAACAACGGCGCCACCGTCGAACGCCCGCTCCCGCCGCGCGACGAGCTCACCGACGCCGACCGCTGGATCCTCGACCTGCTCGACGCGCTCGTGACCGAGGTCGACGGCCAGTTCGAGGCCTTCCAGTTCGCCAAGCTCAGCGAAGCGCTCTACCACTTCACCTGGGACGAGTTCTGCGACTGGTACCTCGAACTGGCCAAGGTCCAGCTCGCCGAGGGCGGCGCGCGGGCCGAAGCCACCCAGAGCGTGCTCGGGCACGTGCTCGACGTCGTGCTGCGGCTGCTGCACCCGCTGACGCCGTTCATCACCGAGACGCTGTGGACCACGCTGACCGGTCGCGAGTCCGTGGTGATCGCGGACTGGCCCGAGCCGACCGGCGTCGCGCGCGACGAGGTCGCGGCGTCGCGCGTCGAGGGCCTCAAGAAGCTGGTCACCGAGATCCGCCGGTTCCGCTCCGACCAGGGCCTCAAGCCCGCCCAGAAGGTCGCGGGCAAGGTGCGCGGCGCGTGCTGCGTCGACCTGCTCGACCAGGTGCCCGCCGTGCGGTCGCTGACCCGGATGACCGAGCCCGGCGACGACTTCTCGGCCAGCGTCTCGCTCGACGTCGGCCTGCCCGCCGGCACCGTCAAGGTGGAGCTGGACCTGTCCGGCGCGGTCGACGTCGTGGCCGAGCGCAAGCGGCTGGCCAAGGACCTCGGCGTGGCCGAGAAGGAACGCGCCCAGTGCGAGGGCAAGCTCGACAACGCCGCGTTCCTGGACAAGGCGCCCGCCGAGGTGGTGGCCAAGATCCAGGCCAGGCTCGCCGCGGCCAACGCCGAGATCGACCGCATCCACGCCCGCCTCGAGACCCTGCCGCAGGACAACTCGTGACCGGCTTCGAGACGGGCTCGCTGGAAGAGCTGCGCCAGGTCGAGTCGGAGCTGGACACCCGCTGGCCCGAGACCAAGATCGAGCCGAGCCTCGACCGGATCCGGGCGCTGGCCGACGTCCTCGGCGACCCGCAGGGCGCCTACCCCGTGGTGCACGTCGGCGGGACCAACGGCAAGACGTCCACGTCGCGGATGATCGACGCCCTGCTCACCCGCATCGGCCTGCGCACCGGCCGCTACACCAGCCCGCACCTGCAACTGGCGACCGAGCGGATCAGCGTCGACGGCGCGCCCATCAGCCCCGAGCGGTACGTCGAGATCTACCGCGACATCGAGCCGTACGTGTCGCTCGTGGACTCGCGCGGCGACGTGCCGATGAGCAAGTTCGAGGTGCTCACCGGCATGGCGTTCGCCGCGTTCGCCGACGCGCCCGTCGACGCCGCCGTGATCGAGGTCGGCCTGGGCGGGTCGTGGGACGCGACGAACATCGCCGACGGCCGGATCGCCGTGATCACGGCCATCGGGCTCGACCACGTCGAGTACCTGGGCGGCGACCTGGGCGGGATCGCCGAGGAGAAGTCCGGGATCATCAAGCCGGGCGCGGTCGCCGTGATCGCCAAGCAGGACCCCGTCGTCGAACGGGTGCTGCTCAAGCGGTGCGCCGAGGTGGACGCCACGGTCGCGCGGCTGGGCTCCGAGTTCGGCGTGATCCAGCGCGACGTCGCCGTCGGCGGCCAGATGCTGCGGCTGCAAGGCCTCGCCGGCGAGTACGACGAGGTGTTCCTGCCGCTGCACGGCGCGCACCAGGCCGCGAACGCGGCCCTCGCCCTCGCCGCCGTGGAGGCGTTCTTCGGCGCCGGCCCCGAGCGGCGGCTCGACATCGAGGCCGTGCGCGAGGCGTTCGCCACCGCCACCTCGCCGGGCCGCCTGGAACGCGTCCGCACCGCGCCCACCGTGCTGGTGGACGCGGCCCACAACCCGCAGGGCGCGGAAGCGCTGGCGAAGGCCCTGGACGAGGAGTTCGGCTTCCGCAAGCTGGTCGCCGTGGTCGGCGTCATGCAGGAGAAGGACGCGGTCGGCATCCTCACCGCGCTCGAGCCGGTCGTCCAGGAAGTCGTCGTGACCTCGAACTCCTCGCCGAGGGCCATGGACCCCGACCTCCTCGCGGGCATCGCGATCCCGATCTTCGGCGACGACCGGATGGTCGTCCGGCCGCACCTGGACGACGCGATCGAGGAGGCCGTGCGGCTGGCCGAGGAGAGCGACGACGGCGACGTGGTGTCCGGCGGCGGCGTCGTGGTGACCGGCTCCGTCGTCACCGCGGGCGACGCGCGTGCCCTGTTCGGCAAGGAGCCCTCGTGACCACCCCCGACCCCGGACCCACCCCCGATCCTGAGCCGACCCCCGCGTCCAAGGGCGTGCCCGCGCCGAAGAAGGACCCGATGAAGTCCTTCCGGGGCATCATGGCGGGCACGCTGATCCTCGAGGTGATCGTCGTCGCCCTGGCCCTGCCGGTGGTGGCGAAGCTGAGCGGCGGGGTCGGCACGGGCACCGGGTACCTGGTGCTCGGGCTGATCGTCGCGCTGATCGCGACGTGCGCGCTGCTGAAGCGCCCGTGGGCCGTCTACGTGATCCTGGCGATCCACGTGGTGATGGTGGCGTCGTGGTTCGCCCTGACCGCCCTCGGCGGCATCGGCGTGGTGTTCAGCCTGGTCTGGGTGTACCTGCTGTGGCTTCGTCGTGACGTGGCCAAGCGCATGGCCGAAGGTCGGCTGCCCAGCCAGCAGCAGGGCTAGCGACGGTCGTTCAAGGTCGGGAGCGGGGTCGGCAGCGGTGGTCGCCGCCGGGCCGGCCGTTTTTCCCGGCTGACGTGAGTAATGCGGTTCAGGTTGTCCCGGGTCGCAGGCTTCGCGCGATCGGGGTGTCCAGTGACTGGCCCGGGACCGGGCGAGCGGTGAGCGGCCGGCTCAGGTCAGGTGCTCGACCGTGACGTCGTCCCAGCGCTCCGCCAGGTATTCCGCGACCAACCTGCGATGGCAGTGGTGCGGCTTGTCCTCGCTGCACAGCAGGACCGCGTTGTCGAGCAGTTCACGGGAGACGGTGTCCTCGACCCCGCGATGCCGCATCAACTCCAGGAACCGGTCCTCGTACGCCGCCCAGCCGCTGCCCTGCTTCTTGTAGTCGTCGAGCATGGGCTGCGTCGGAGCCAGGTCGGGCCGGTGGGTGTACGCCATGCCGCACAGTTCGCGCAGGAAGTACTTCAGGTCGTCCCGCTTGGCGAAGCCCGCTAGTTGGGAGACGTTGTTGAGTCGGACGTCGACCAACGACTCCGCGCGCGACGCGCGCAACAGGGTGAAGAACTTCTCGGCGGACTTCTTCGTGAACCCGATGGTGTACAGCTTCATACCTCGGCCATCCCGTCGTCGTCGCGCAACTCCTCGTTCACGTAGGCGATCCGGCATTCCTGCCTGCTCAACGCCTCGTCGAGGCGCTCGGCCCTGGTGCGGAACAGGTCGGCTTCCGCCAGCCCGAACATGCCCATGAGACGTTCCATCGCCTCGGCGTGGCTCTCGACCCGCCCGTCGCCGTGGATGTGGTCGATCCTGACACCGCGTTCGGTGAGAACTCGGGCGACCAGGATCGTGCGGTGGCAATCCAACGGCTCGCCCTCGGCGCACATGATGGCGATCCGCTCGGTCCGCGCACCGCCCAGCAGGCGGTCGACGCCACTGACGAAACCAGGGGTCTTCGCGAGGCGGTCATACTGGACCCGCCCGTCGACGTAGCAGCTCAGGTCGTCCGTGCGCGCTCCGAGCTCCCGGCCGAGGAAGGCGTACTTGATGCCGACGTCGTGCAGGCCGCGCTTCACCGAACCTTGGTTGAACTGGGGCGTGAACCGGCTGACGGGGACCGATCGCACGTCCGCGACCGCCGTGACCTCGTGCTGCCGGAGCATCTTCGTCCAGTCGTCGAGCTCGTGCGTGGAGTGGCCGATCGTGAACACCGTCTCGAGCATCATCGCCTGTGTCCCGGGTCGTGTGCAGCACGTTCGACGATGGCGGCGACCAGCTTGTAGAAGTGACCGTTGAAGGGTTCGCCGAGGCTCACCGTCAGGAAGCACTCGCCGAGTCGGTACTTCCCGATCCCGTCCGACCGGAACTTGTCCTGGTACACCGGATCGGTCACCCTCAGCGCGTACTCCGAACCCGCGTGGCGGAATCGGGCCCGCACGGTGGGCTCCTGGTCCTTCGCGGTCCAGAAGGCTGCTTTCACCTCGATGGTCGCACTTTCCACTCGGATGAGCTTGAGCGAGTCTACCACTTCGTCTTCCAGTTCGATCGGCACGCGGTCATTGACGCCGGCGGACGTCTGGTGGCCGTTTATCCACAAGCTGGTCGGTTGCTGCTCCAGGATCTGTAATTCGCGCCAGGTGGCCCGGCGGACCCTGTGCCAGGTGGAAGTGGGTTCGAGGAGCCAGTTCTCGCGTTGGAACCCCGCGGGTTGGGGCTTGATGAGTGGCACTGCGATGACATCGAGGACCTGCGGCTCCGCCCCGCCCTGTAACTGCCGCTCCGCCTCGGAGACCTCGTGGCCCGATCGATCGCTGACCGGGCGGACCCACTTCGCGTGCCCGCCGACGAATTCGATTCCCGCAATGCACCGCCCGTTGTGCTTGCGTGAGTTCGCTAAACACAGGAGCTCTTTGATCACAGTCGAGGCCCTCTCGGAAAACGTTGCACCGACTCGGTCGATGTTAACGCAGGGCATGCGCGGTGATCGTGACGGATTCATCCGAGAAATGCGATCAATCCTCGAAGTCCCACTGGTCGCGGGTGTCGAACGGCAGCGTGAAGATCGGTGCTGTCGAACCAGTGGCCCGATCCGATGACCGGTCACGTGCACCAGGTGCTCTCGGCCCGTTCACCCGGAATTCGGCTTCACCGGTTACAAACCGGCGCATGAGCGATGGTGTGGTGAACCGGCGGACGCTGCTGCGCGCCGGTGCGATCGGCACGGCCGCGGCGTTCGTGCCCGGTGGTGTGGCGTTGGCGCGCGGTGGGGACCGACCGGTGCTCACGCACGGCGTGCAGTCCGGTGACGTGACGTTCGACGGCGGTCTGGTGTGGACGCGGGCCGACCGGCCGTCGCGGATGCTGGTGCAGGTGTCGTCGGACCCGTCGTTCCGGCACGCGCGGGCGGTGCGCGGGCCGTTGCTGACGCCGGAGACCGGTGGCACGGGCCGGGTGCGGCTGCGCGGCCTGCCGGGTGGGCGCGAGGTGCACTACCGCGTCGTCGCCGAGGACCTGGACGGCCGCACGCGCAGTGAAGCCGTGACAGGTAGCTTCCGCACCGCTCCGCTCGCCCAGGGGCACGGCAACGGGCGCGGTGATGACGTGCGGTTCGTGTGGTCGGGCGACGTGGCGGGTCAGGGCTGGGGCAGCAACCCGGACCTGGGCGGCATGCCGATCTTCGGCGCGATGGCCGCCCGCCGCCCCGACTTCTTCATCAACAGCGGCGACACGGTGTACGCGGACGGTCCGCTCCAGGAGTCGGTGACGCTGCCGGACGGGCGGGTGTGGCGCAACGTCGTCACGCCGGAGAAGCTGAAGGTCGCCGAGACGCTGGACGAGTACCGCGGCCAGTTCGCCTACAACCTGCTCGACCCGCAGTACCGGTCGTTCGCCTCGCAGGTGCCGATCATCGCGCAGTGGGACGACCACGAGGTGACCAACAACTGGTACCCGGGCGAGATCCTGACCCTGCCCCAGTACACGGAGAAGCGGGTGGACGTGCTGGCCGCCCGGGCGTTCCAGGCGTTCCACGAGTGGCAGCCGATCGACCCGCGGCAGGCGGTGGACGGCCGGGTGTACCGCAAGTTCCGCTACGGCCCGCACGTCGAGGTGTTCGTGCTGGACATGCGGTCCTACAAGGACGCGAACACGTCGCCGCGCGACGGGCGGGGCGTCGTGCTCGGCGCGCGGCAGGCCCGCTGGCTGGTGGACTCGCTGGATCGCAGCCGCGCCACGTGGAAGATCATCGCGGCCGACCTGCCGATCGGGTTGACCGTGCCCGACGGCGCGGACATCGAGGGCGTCGCCAACGGTCTGCCGGGCGCGCCGGGCGGTCGTGAGCACGAGTTGGCGTGGGTGCTGGGCGAGCTGAAGCGGCGGCGCGTGCGCAACACCGTGTGGTTGACGGCGGACGTGCACTACACGGCCGCGCACCACTACTCGCCGGAACGGGCGTCGTTCCAGGACTTCGACCCGTTCTGGGAGTTCGTGTCGGGTCCGCTGAACGCCGGCGCGTTCGGTCCGAACGCGCTGGACCCGACGTTCGGGCCGGAAGCGGTGTTCGTGAACGCCCCGCCGGTGGCGAACACCTCCCCGTTGGACGGCTTCCAGCACTTCGGCGAGATCGAGGTGGCGCGGGACGGTGAGCTGACGGTGTGGCTCCGCGACATCAAGGGCGCGTCGCTGTGGAGCAGGACGTTGCGGCCCGTCGGCTAGGGCAAGGGTCTGCAAGTACTTGCAGCCGTCTGGGCCTTGTCCGGCCGGGTTTGTCGTGGTTCTGTGCACTCCGTCCCGGTGTCCGGCCGGGACGGGGTTGCAAATTCTTGCGACAAGGAGGTCGCGATGCGTCGGGCCGTCGCCGCGCTCATCGCCCTGGCCGTTGTGCCGTTCGTGCCACCATCCACCGGCGCCGCGCCCGAAGTCCAGCGGCTCGCCGTGGGGGCCGTCACCGACCTCGCGCCCGGTGTCCGGGACGGTGACCGCGCGTTGGCGAAGGACGCGCTGCGGGCCGACCTGACCGGTGAGCGGTTCTACTTCGTGATGCCCGACCGCTTCGCCAACGGCGACCCGCGCAACGACCGCGGCGGCACGGCGGAGACCGACCGCCTCAAGAGCGGCTACGACCCCGCGGACAAGGGCTTCTACCACGGCGGCGACCTCAAGGGCCTCAACGACAAGATCGGCTACTTGGACGACCTGGGCGTCACCGCGATCTGGATGACCCCCATGTTCCAGAACCGGTGGGTGCAGGGCTCCGGCGCCGACGTCTCGGCCGGCTACCACGGCTACTGGACCACCGACTTCACCAAGCTCGACCCGCACTTCGGCACGACCAACGACATGCGGCGCCTCATCCGGGACGCGCACCGCCGCGGCATCAAGGTGTTCTTCGACATCGTCGCCAACCACACCGCCGACCTGATCGACTACGCCGAGGGCGAGCACGACTACGTCAGCACCGGCGCGCAGCCCTACCTGGACGAGCAGGGCAACCCGGTCGACATCGCCGAGATCGCGGGCCAGGAGGACTTCCCGAAGCTCACCGCGCCGTACACGCCGGTGGTGCGGGGGCAGAAGACCCCGGCCTGGCTCAACGACCCGCAGCTCTACCACAACCGGGGCGACTCGACGTTCAGCGGCGAGTCGAACGAGTACGGCGACTTCTTCGGCCTGGACGACCTGATGACCGAGCACCCGACGGTCGTCAAGGGCATGAAGCGGATCTTCACCAGCTGGATCGACACGCTGGGCATCGACGGCTACCGCGTCGACACCGTCAAGCACGTCAACATGGAGTTCTGGCAGGCCCTCGCGCCGCACGTGAAGCAGTACGCGGCGATGCGCGGCAAGAAGGACTTCTTCGTCTTCGGCGAGGTGTTCGACGCGAACCCGGCGCTCACCTCCCGCTACACCACGACCGGCCGGATGCAGGCCACGCTGGACTTCCCGTTCCAGAGCGGCGCGGCCCGGTTCCTGTCCGGGCAGGGCGCGGCCCGGCTCGGCGAGGTGCTCGTCGAGGACGACCGGTACACCGACGCCGACTCCAACGCCTCCTCGCTGCCGACGTTCCTCGGCAACCACGACATGGGCCGCATCGCGTGGATGGTCCGCGAGGACCGGCCGGGCATCTCCGAGGCCGAGCTGCTGGACCGCCTCGAACTCGGCAACGCCCTGATGTACCTGTGGCGCGGCAACCCGGTCGTCTACTACGGCGACGAGCAGGGCTTCGCGGGCACCGGCGGCGACAAGCTGGCCCGGCAGGACATGTTCGCCTCGCGGACGCCCGAGTACGCCGCCGAGGACCTGGTCGGCAGCGACCGGACCGGCGCGGTGGACAACTTCCGCACCGACCACCCGCTGTACCGGCAGCTCAAGGGCCTGGCGAAGTTCGTGGACGCCGACCCGGTGTGGCGTGACGGCAACCAGGCGCTGCGGCTCGCCCAGGGCGACGTGATCGCGTTCAGCCGCACGGGCCGCACCCAGCAGGTCGAGCACCTGGTCGTGGCCAACGCCGGCACCGCGCCCGCGACCGTCGAGGTCCCCGTGTCGGGCAAGGGCTACCGCCCGATCTGGCCCGCCGCCGGGTCCCAGGTCAACGCCGCCGACGGCAAGGTCACCGTGACCGTGCCCGCGTTGTCCGCCCTGGTGCTCAAGTCCACCGGCAAGATCCCGTCCGCCGCGCCGACGCCCACGCTGGCCGTGCCGACGACCGGCACCGTCCTGGACGACCGGGTCGAGCTGCGCGCCGACGGCGTCACCTCGCCGTACGCGCAGGCCACGTTCGCCGCGCGGGTCGAGGGCGAGCGCGCCTGGCAGGTGCTCGGCACCGACGACGCCGCGCCGTACCGGGTGTTCGCCGACCTGGCGGCGCTGCCGGGCGCGGCCGCGGGCAAGAACGTCGAGCTCCGCGTGGTCGCCAAGGACGCCAAGGGCACCTTGGGCGCGGACGGCGCGAAGGTCGGCCTGGTGGCCGCGCCGCCGGTCGAGCCGCCGACCACCGTGACGTCCGACTGGCTCGTGGTGCACTACAACCGCCCCGCCGGCGACTACGACGGGTGGGGCCTGCACGCGTGGGGCGACGTCGAGAACGCGCCGACGTGGGACGCGCCGCTGCCGTTCGCGGGTGAGACGCCGTACGGCCGGTTCGCCTGGGTCAAGCTGAAGCCCGGGGCGCGTTCGGTCGGCGTCATCGCCCACCGAGGCGACGAGAAGGACACCGACGGCGACCGGTTCATCGACCCCGGCGCCACGCCGCAGGTGTGGCTGAAGCAGGGGCAGGCCGCCGTGCACGCCAGCGAGGTCGCCGCTTCCGGCCAGGCCGTGATCACGCACACCGGTGACGCCACGGGGCTCGCCGTCCGGGTGGGAGGCGTCGACCACCCGTTCACCGGGGGAGTGGCCACCGTCCCGGCGACCGCGCCGATCGACTTCTCCGTGGTCCGCGGCGACGCGGTCGAGGCGTCCGGCCGCACGGCGGGACGCGCCTGGGTCAACGGCGACGAGGTGCACGCGAGCCTGGCCGCCGCCCAGAACCGCGCGGTGATCCACTACAACCGGCCCGACGGCGACTACCCGGACTGGACCCTCTACCACTGGACGGGGTCGCTGGAGCCGAGCCCGGGCTGGAACCAGTCACGCGTGCCGGACGGGACCGACGGGTTCGGCGTGTACTGGTCCGTCGCGCTGGAGCCGGGCGCGCCGGGGCTGAACAACATCATCCACCGCGGTGACGCGAAGGACCCCGGCCCGGACCAGTTCCTCGACGTCACGGGCACCGGCTACGAGGTCTGGTACGTCTCCGGCTCCACCAAGGCCGACGGGTCGATCTCCTACGTGCTGCCCCCGTCGGGCGGTGAGGGCGTGGACGACGACCTCACCAAGGCCAAGGCGATCTGGGTGTCGAAGGACCTGGTCGTGTGGGACGTGCCGGTGGTGCCGTCCGACGGCTACCGGCTCCAGTACGACGGGAAGGTGCTGCGGCTGGAGCCGTCGTCGGAGGCCGTGCCGGCGAAGTTCCCGCACCTGCGGGGCAAGCCGGTGTTCCGGGTGCGTGACGGCGGACGGCTGGACGAGGCGTTGCGGGGCAAGCTGTCCGCCGTGCACGTCGACTCCGACGGCGCGCTGCGGCACCGCACCGGCGTGCAGATCGCCGGCGTGCTGGACGACCGGTTCGCCGCCGCCGCGTCCTCGTTGACCTACGGCCCGACGTTCGACGGCGACCGCGTCACCGCGCGCCTGTGGGCGCCCACGGCGTCCTCGGTGAAGCTCCTGGTGTCCGACCAGCCTGGCGGCCCGACGACCTCCGTCCCCCTTGTCCGGGACGACGCGTCCGGCTCGTGGTCGGCGTCCGGGGCGTGGCGGGACAAGTTCTACCTGTACGAGGTGACGGTCGCCGGCCGCACGGTGACCGCGACCGACCCGTACTCGGTGGCGCTGGCGGTGAACTCGACGCACTCGCAGTTCGCCGACCTCGGCGACGCGCGCACCATGCCCGCCGACTGGGCCGGGCACGTCGCCCGCGGCCTGGACGGCGACCCGACCGAGCACGGCATCACCGAGCTGCACGTCCGGGACTTCTCGGTCGGCGACACGTCCGTGCCGGAAGGCGACCGGGGCACGTACCGCGCCTTCACGCACTCGTCGTCGGTCGGCATGACGCACCTGCGCGACCTGGCCGCCGCCGGTCTCGACACCGTGCACCTGCTGCCGACGTTCGACGTCGCCACGATCCCGGAGAAGCGCGCGGACCGGAAGCAACCGGCGTGCGACCTGGCCGCGCTGCCCGCGGACTCGCCGGCGCAGCAGCAGTGCGTCTCGGCCGTCGCCGCCGAGGACGGCTTCAACTGGGGCTACGACCCCTACCACTACGACGTGCCCGAGGGCTCCTACGCCACGGACGACGCGCAGACCGGGTGGGCGCGCTCGAAGCAGTACCGCGAGATGGTCAAGTCGTTGCACGACAACGGCAACCGCGTGGTGGTGGACGTGGTCTACAACCACACGGCCGCCTCCGGCGACGCGCCGACGTCCGTGCTGGACAAGGTCGTGCCGGGGTACTACCAGCGGCTCGACCTCGACGGCGCCGTGGCGAACTCCACGTGCTGCGCCAACACCGCCACCGAGAACGCCATGATGGGCAAGCTCGTCGTGGACTCCGCGGTGCGGTGGGCCCGCCTGTACAAGGTGGACGGGTTCCGGTTCGACCTGATGGGCCACCACCCGAAGGCGAACATCCTGGCCGTGCGCGCGGCGCTGGACGCGTTGACCGTCGCCGCGGACGGCGTGGACGGCCGCAAGATCCGGATCTACGGCGAGGGCTGGGACTTCGGCGAGGTCGCCGGCAACGCCCGGTTCGAGCAGGCCACGCAGCCGAACCTGGCGGGCACGGGCATCGGCACGTTCAGCGACCGGCTGCGGGACGCGGTGCGCGGCGGCGGGCCGTTCGACGCCGACCCGCGCGTGCAGGGGCTGGCGTCCGGGCTCGCGGGCGACCTGAACGACTCGCCCGCCAACGGCGACGTCGCCGCGCGGCTGGCCAACTACACCGACCTGGTGAAGCTGGGCATGGCGGGCAACATGGCGTCCTACCGGTTCCGGTCCACCGGCGGTGGTGAGGTCTCGGGGCGTGACGTGTCGTACAACGGCTCACCCGCCGGGTACACGGGCGCGCCGGCCGACGTGATCACGTACGTCGACGCGCACGACAACGAGACGCTGTTCGACTCGCAGACGTTCAAGCTGCCCGTCGGCACGTCCATGGCGGACCGCGTGCGGATGCAGAAGGTCGCCGTCGCACCGGTCCTGCTGGGCCAGGGCCAACCGTTCCTGCACGCCGGCGCGGAGTTCCTGCGCTCGAAGTCGTTGGACCGCAACAGCTACGACTCGGGCGACTGGTTCAACCGCTACGACCCGTCGTTGCGGGACAACGGTTTCGGTCGCGGCCTGCCGCCGGCGGCGGACAACGAGGACAAGTGGCCCTACGCCGCCCCCTTGTTGGCGAACACCGCGCTGAAGCCCTCTTCGGACGACATGCGCGCCGCTCTCGGCAACACGCTGGAACTGCTGCGCATCCGCCAGTCGTCGCCGCTGTTCACGTTGAACGACGCGGCGCTCGTGCAGCAGAAGCTGTCGTTCCCGACCACCGAGCCGGGCATCGTCGCGGCGCTCCTGGACGACACCGCCGGCCCCGACGCCGACCCGTCCCTGAACGCCGTGCTGGTGATCGTCAACCCGTACCCGACCACCAAGTCCGCCACCGTGCCGGGCGCCTGGCAGAACCACCCCCTGACCAGCGACAAGGCCACCGTCGACCACGACTCCCTCACCGTGCCGCCGCGCTCGGTCGTGGTCCTGACCCGCTAGTCGCCGCGTGACGTCCTCGGCGCGCGGGGCGCGAACCCCGCTCCTGCGCGCCGGGACGTCCCGGCAGGGTGGAGTCCTGCGCGAGGCACCGGGCTGACCGCGGATCAGGCCACCGAGCCCGCCCTGTCGCCCGGCGAGCTCAGTGATCGGCCAGCTCGACCCGTGACCGGACGTCTTCGGCGCGCAGGATGCGGAATCCCCGCTCCCGCGCGCCGAGCACTTTGAGGAACCCGGGACTGGTCTCCATCACGTAGGCCTCGACCGCGCCGTCGCCCACCTCGATCCGCTCCAGCGGCACCCAGGGCGTCGCGACCACCGCCGCCACCACCAACGCCACCCCGCCCACCACGTAGCCGAACCGGCGCAGCACGAAGTCCATCTGCGCGTGCAACCGCCGCATCCGCTCCACGAACACCAACAGCACCGTCAACACCACCGCGCCGACCGGCACCCACCACCGGTGGTACGAGAGCACGTGCGCCACCAGGAACGCGACCAGCACGGCCACCACCAACGGCGCCACCCGCGACCTCCGCCCCACCGCGTAGAACACGGTCAACGGCACCATCACCACCAACAGCACGCTGCTGATCGACGCGTCCGCCATGAACGTCCCCAGGAACAACCCGGGCGCGTCTTCCAGGTCCAGCGTGTGCAGCAGCGCGAACGCCGTGTGCCAGTCGTAGTGCGAGACCGCGAGCAGTCGCAGCAGCACGAACAGCACGGCGGCGCCGGTGAGGGCGGTCCCCAGGTGAGGCTTCTCGGTGGTCACGGCCGGCACTATCGCAGCTCCGGCTACCCTTGACCGAGTTGCACAATCCCGTACGAAGGAGTACCGACCGCCGTGAGCGAGCGCACCCTGGTCCTGGTCAAGCCCGACGGCGTCAGCCGCGGCCTGGTCGGCGAGGTCATCTCCCGCATCGAGCGCAAGGGTCTGCACCTGGCCGCGCTGGAACTGCGCACCGTGGACCGCGCGACCGCCGAGCAGCACTACGCCGAGCACGACGGCAAGCCGTTCTTCGCCGACCTGGTCGAGTTCATCACCGGTGGCCCGCTGGTCGCCCTGGTGGTCGAGGGCACGCGGGCGATCCCGGCGTTCCGCCAGCTGGCCGGCGGCACCGACCCGATCGAGAAGGCCACCCCCGGCACGATCCGCGGCGACTTCGGCCTGGAGGTCCAGTTCAACCTGGTCCACGGCTCGGACTCGCCGGAGTCGGCCGAGCGCGAGATCAAGCTCTGGTTCCCGAACCTCTGACGCGCGCACGGAACGGCCCGGATCGCAGCGCGGTCCGGGCCGTAGTGTCCGGGCGGTGACGTACACGCTCCTCTTCCAGCGGGTCCTGCCCGATCGGACCTTCCTGGAGACCCTGGACGAGGTCAACGCCGCCTTCGACCCGGACGCCGAACCGGTCCCCGTGGACCTCACCGACGAGCACCGCGCGGCCTGGGACCGGATCACCCGGCGGGTGTCGGCCGACCCCGGCCAGGTGACCTGCGAGGAGTTCCCCCACGGCCTGAACCTGCGCTGGACCGGCCCGGAGGGGACCTTGCTGCTCGACTACGACGGCGAGTCGGCCTCGATCGACATCGCCTACCGCTACCCGGGCCCCGCGGCGCCGCCGATCATGGCCAGGGCGTACCGGATCGCCCGGGTGGTCGAGGAGGAGAGCGGTCTGGAGGGCTACGACGGCGTCCTGGAGCAACCCGTCGCGACCGGTGACGTCGCCGCCGCGGCGGCCGCCCTCGGCGGCACCTCGGGCTGGGCCCAGGCCAACCTGACCTA
The DNA here is from genome assembly GCF_016695385.1 of Saccharothrix sp. 6-C. Classification (NCBI taxonomy): domain Bacteria; kingdom Bacillati; phylum Actinomycetota; class Actinomycetes; order Pseudonocardiales; family Pseudonocardiaceae; genus Saccharothrix; species Saccharothrix sp. 6-C. The sequence continues at coordinate 829,580 of NZ_CP064192.1, forward strand.
ACGCCGCCCGGCCGTCTCCCGCACGGGCGAGGAGCCCAGGCCGCCCGGCGCGGAGCCGTGCAGCACGACGCCGTCACGGTGGCCCAGCGGCAGGTACATGCGCACGTCGTCGAACCGGAAGTCGTCCACCGCGATCACGTTCGGCAGCCGGCCCCACTCGCGGAAGCCCAGGCTCTCGTACAGCTGGATCGCGCCGTGGTTGTTGCCGCGCACGCCGAGCGTCAGCACTTCCAACCCGGCCGCGCGCGCGTGCTCGATGACGGCGCCCACCAGCCGCGATCCCAGCCCGAGCCCTCGGGCCGCCGGGTGCGCGGTGACCCGGCGCACCTCGGCCATGTGCTCGAACACCTCGCTCTCGGACCGCCGCCACGTCGCCGTGCCGCGCAGCACACCGTCCACCCGTGCCACGACGAGCGCGCCGTCCGCGGGTGAGGCGAGCACGCCGTCCAGCCACGCGTCCGTCTCCGCGCGCCCCGGCGGCCGGCGCCAGCCGATCGCCCCGCCGGCGGCCACCACGTCGTGCAGCACCTCGTGCACTTCGGCCCGAAGTCGTTCGTCGGCCGCGGTCGGCCGGCTCAGGTCGATCTCCACGGCGGCCACCCTAAAACGATTCCGGGAATGTCGGGCCACGCCGCTAACGTGACGAACGTGACCCCCACTCTCGTCCACGCCAAGGGCCTGACCAAGCACTTCGGCTCGTTCGAAGCCGTCCGGGGCATCGACGTGGAGGTGAGCAGGGGCGAGGCGTTCGGCTTCCTCGGCCCCAACGGCGCGGGCAAGTCCTCGACCATGCGGATGGTGTCGTGCGTGTCACCGCGCACCGGCGGCGACCTGCGGGTGCTGGGCCTGGACCCGGACACCGACGGCCCGCGGATCCGCGCCCGCATCGGCGTGGTGCCGCAGCAGGACAACCTCGACACCGAGCTGACCGTCCGGCAGAACCTCCAGGTCTACGGCCGCTACTTCGGCCTGTCCCGGGCCGCGGTGCGCGAGCGCGCCGTGGAGCTGATGGACTTCGCCCAGCTCACCGACCGGGCCGACGACGAGGTGGAGCCGCTGTCGGGCGGCATGAAGCGGCGGCTCACCATCGCCCGCTCCCTGGTCAACGACCCCGACCTGCTGCTGCTCGACGAGCCGACCACGGGCCTGGACCCGCAGGCGCGCCACCTGCTGTGGGACCGGCTGTTCCGGCTCAAGCAGTCCGGCGTCACGCTGATCATCACGACGCACTACATGGACGAGGCCGAGCAGCTGTGCGACCGGCTGGTGGTGATGGACGGCGGGCGGATCGCGGCGGAGGGCTCGCCGGCCGAGCTGATCCGCGGCTACTCGACCAGGGAGGTGCTGGAGCTGCGCTTCCCGCCGGGCGAGCAGAGCGGCGACGAGGTGCGCGACCTGGCCGAGCGGATCGAGGTGCTGCCCGACCGGGTGCTGCTCTACACCGCCGACGGCGACGCGGCGCTGGCCGCGGTCCACGCGCGGGGCGTGCGGCCGGTGTCCAGCCTGGTGCGCCGCAGCACGTTGGAGGACGTGTTCCTGCGCCTGACCGGCCGGACGTTGGTGGACTGATGAGCGCGCAGACCCTCGGCCCGTGGCGCGCCGCGCTGATCGCGGTGGAGCACCACTGGACCTGGTACCGCCGCAACTGGCGGGCCACGGTGATCTCCAACTTCCTGCAACCCGTGCTGTTCCTGCTGGCCATGGGAGTCGGCTTCGGCTCGCAGGTGCGCCAGGGCGAGGCGACCGGCGGCCACCCGTACCTGGTGTTCCTCGCGCCCGCGCTGCTGGTCATCACGGCCGCGCAGAACGCCATGTTCGAGTCCACCTGGGCGGTGTTCTCGTCGTTCAAGTGGCAGCGCACGTACCTGGCGGTGGTGTCCACCCCGATCACGCCCGCGCAGGTGCTCCACGGCCAGTTGCTGTGGATCGCGTTGCGCCTGGCGTCGGGCACCGCCGTGTTCCTCGGCATCGCCTACGCGCTGGGCGCGATCACCAGCCCGTCGGCGGTGCTGGCCGTGCCGTTCGCCACGCTGGCGGGCATGGCGTTCAGCGCGCCCGTGGTCGCCTACGCCGCCACCAGGGAGAAACCGGACTCGTTCAACGCGATCTTCCGCTTCCTGGTGATGCCGATGACCCTGTTCACCGGCGGGTTCTTCCCGCTGAGCCAGCTGCCCGGCTGGGTGCACCCGCTGGCCTGGCTCACCCCCGTCTGGCACGGCATCGAGCTGGCCCGCGGCGCGACGTTCGGCACCCTGCGCCTGCTGCCCGCGCTGGGCCACGTCGCCTACCTGTCCGCCCTGGTCGCGCTCGGCGTCGCCCTGGGCCGCCACTACTTCCGCCGGAGGCTGGCCGTATGACCGACGAGACCTCCACCGACCTGTCCGCGCCCGCCCGGCCGGTCACCCGGCGCACCGGCGCCGCCCTGCTGCTCCGGATCGTCCCGCCGGGCCTGTACGCGGGCCGAGCGCACGTCCTGGTCGAACGGTCGTACCTGGTCAGCACGCGCGGCTGGATGTCGGTGATCTCCGGCTTCTTCGAACCGCTGTTCTTCCTGTTCTCCCTCGGCTACGGCCTGGGCCAACTGGTCACCACCGTCGACGGGCCCGGCGGCCCGATGCCGTACGCCGCGTTCGTCGCGCCCGCGCTGCTGGCCGCCTCGGCGATGAACGGCGCGGTGTTCGAGGCGACGTTCAACCTGTTCTTCAAGTTCAAGTACGCGAAGACCTACGACGCGGTACTGGCCACCCCGCTCGGCCCGGTCGACATCGCCCTCGGCGAGGCGACCTGGTGCCTCATCCGCGGCGGCCTGTACTCGGCGGGCTTCATCGCGGTGATGCTCGGCTTCGGGCTGATCGGCTCGCCGTGGGCGCTGCTGGCGCTGCCCGCGTGCCTGCTGGTCGCGCTGGCGTTCGCGGCGGTGGGCATGGCCGCGGCCACGTTCATGCGCTCGTGGCACGACTTCGACCTGGTGCAGCTGGCCGTGATGCCGCTGTTCCTGTTCTCCACCACGTTCTACCCGCTGTCGGTCTACCCGGGCTGGTTGCAGACCGTGGTCCAGTGGACGCCGCTCTACCACGCGATCGAGCTGATGAGGGCGCTGACCACCGGTTACGTCGGCTGGGGCGCCTTGACGCACGTCGCGTACTTCGCGGTGATGGTGGTCGTCGGGGTGGTCGTCGCCTCCCGCAGGCTCGGCAAGTTGCTGCTGACCTGACCTGGTCGAACACCGGGCGAACCCCGAGCGCCGGAGGTCGTCGTGGACGTGACCGCACTCGTCGGCGAAAGCCGCCACGTCCGGCAGCGGCGTGCTCATGACAGGTGGAGATGATCCAGTTCACCGGGGACCCCGCCCTCGCGGGCGGCGCGTTGATGTTCTTCGGCCTGTACGCGGGACCGGGCTCCGAGCTGGGCCTCACCATCACCGGACCGCTGTTCTGACCCGTGCCGGCGCTGCCGTTACCCTGGTCGGCGTGAGTGTCGAGTCGGTCTTCCCCGCCCTGGAACCCCTGCTGCCGAAGGTCTCCAAGCCGGTGCAGTACGTCGGCGGGGAGCTCAACGCCACCCTGAAGGACTGGGACGCCGCCGCGGTGCGGTGGGCGCTGATGTACCCGGACGCCTACGAGGTAGGGCTGCCCAACCAGGGCGTCATGATCCTCTACGAGGTCCTCAACGAGCAGCCGGACGTGCTGGCCGAGCGGACCTACGCGGTGTGGCCCGACCTCGAGAAGCTGATGCGCGAGCACGGCGTGCCGCAGTTCACCGTGGACGGTCACCGGCCCGTCGGCGCGTTCGACCTGTTCGGGGTCAGCTTCGCCACCGAGCTGGGCTACACGAACCTGCTCAACGCGCTCGACCTGGCCGGCATCCCGATCCACGCCGCCGAGCGCACCGACGAGCACCCCATCGTGGTGGCGGGCGGGCACGCGGCGTTCAACCCGGAGCCGATCTCGCCGTTCATCGACGCGGCGGTGCTCGGCGACGGCGAGGAAGCCGTCCTGGAGATCACCGACATCGTCCGCGCCTGGAAGGCCGAGGGCCGTCCCGGCGGTCGGGACGAGATCCTGACCAGGCTCGCCGAGACCGGCGGTGTGTACGTGCCCCGGTTCTACGACGTCGAGTACCTGCCCGACGGCCGCATCCAGCGCGTGGTGCCCAACCGCGAGCGCGTGCCGTACCGGGTGTTCAAGCGGACCACGATGGACCTCGACGCGTGGCCGTACCCGAAGCAGCCGCTGGTGCCGCTCGCGGAGAGCGTGCACGAGCGGATGAGCGTGGAGATCTTCCGCGGCTGCACGCGCGGCTGCCGGTTCTGCCAGGCGGGCATGATCACCCGCCCGGTGCGGGAGCGGTCCATCGAGGGCATCGGCGCGATGGTGCAGCGCGGCCTGGAGGCGACCGGGTTCGAGGAGGTCGGCCTGCTGTCGCTGTCCAGCGCGGACCACTCGGAGATCGCCGAGGTCACCAAGGGCCTCGCCGACCGCTACGAGGGCACGAACACCAGCCTGTCGCTGCCGTCGACCCGGGTGGACGCGTTCAACATCGACCTGGCCAACGAGCTGTCGCGCAACGGCCGCCGCTCGGGCCTGACGTTCGCGCCCGAGGGCGGCAGCGAGCGCCTCCGCCGCGTGATCAACAAGATGGTGTCGGAGGAAGACCTGATCCGCACGGTCAGCGCGGCGTTCGGCGCGGGCTGGCGGCAGGTCAAGCTGTACTTCATGTGCGGCCTGCCCACCGAGACCGACGACGACGTGGTCCAGATCGCCGAGATGGCCAAGAACGTCATCCGCGCGGGCCGCGAGGCGTCCGGCCGTAAGGACGTGCGCTGCACGATCTCCATCGGCGGGTTCGTGCCCAAGCCGCACACGCCGTTCCAGTGGGCCGCGCAGTGCGACCCGGAGACCGTGGACAACCGGCTGCGCCTGCTGCGCGAGGCGGTGAACTCCGACCGCTCGCTCGGCCGCAACATCGGCATGCGCTACCACGACGGCAAGCCGTCGCTGATCGAAGGGCTGCTCTCGCGCGGCGACCGGCGCATCGGCCTGGTGATCGAACGGGTGTGGCGCGAGGGCGGCCGGTTCGACGGCTGGTCCGAGCACTTCTCCTACGACCGCTGGGTGCGGGCGGCCGAAGCCGAGCTGCCGCCGCTGGGCGTCGACCTGGCCTGGTTCACCACGCGGGAGCGCGAGGAGCTGGAAGTCCTGCCCTGGGACCACCTGGACTCGGGCCTGGACAAGGAGTGGCTCTGGGCGGACTGGCAGGACGCGCTGGACGAGCGCGAGCAGGACGACTGCCGCTGGACGCCGTGCTTCGACTGCGGTGTGTGCCCGGCGATGGGCACCGACATCGAGGTCGGGCCGACCGGTCGGACGCTGCTGCCGATCTCGCCGGTGGGCAAGGGCTCCCCGGTGCGCAACCCGGCGTTGTCCCCGGCGGTCCAGGGCTGACGGCGGTCCGGGGGCCTAACGGCGGTCCGGGGCTGACGGCGGCTCAGGCTGACGGCGGCTCAGGGGCGGGCTTCGGCCGCGTCGACCCGGATCGCGCGCATCGGGCACACCCGTGCCGCCGCGCGCACCTGCGGCGCCTGGTCGGCGTCGGGGTTGCGCGCGTAGCGCAGCCGCCCGTCCTCCAGCACCCGGAACACCCGGGGCGCCTGCGCCTGGCACAGCGCGTAGTGCCGGCACCGCCCGTGGTCGACCGCTACCCGGACACCGGGCGACTCGTCCCGGACCGGCGGCGGTGACGGCGCCGGTGGCGGCTCCGCCTCGATCACGCCGACCCGCACGAGCAGGTGCGGCGGCAGGAACCGCAGAACGGTCAGCGTGACCGCGGGCATCAGCAAGGTGATGCCGCCCAGCCACACCACGGCGACGTGCCCGCTCGCGGAGGCGCCCAGCCACGCGTGCAGCGCGCCGAGCCACACACCCGCGTACGCGAGCCGGTGCAGGCCCAACCAGTCGCGGTAGAACACCGAGCGCTGCAACCCGGCCGTCACCGACGCGGCCAGCAAGAGCTCCAGCCCGACCACGCCGAGCGCGTGCCGGACCTCGCCGCCGCCGAGGAGCGGCACCACGAGCTGGTAGGCCGCCAGGGGCGCGGAGTCCAACGACAGGAACGACACCGCGTGCGCCACGGCGGTGGTCACCGCGAACGTCGCCAGCACCTGGTGCGTGGCGCGCAGCGCGGCCCGGCCGGTGATCCGGCGGACCCAGCCGGTGGCGGTGAGCACGCCCCAGCACGCGGCCAGGCACATCGCCACGTACGCGACCCGTCCGGACAGCGTGGCGACGTCCCACACCCGGGCGTCGTGTTCGGACACCACGCGCGCACCCCCTGTTGAAGAGCCGACCACCCTCTGCAAAGGGACTACGAACGCCGTGAGCGGCGGTTCGACCGGACGTTCATCCAGGGTGCGTGATGTAAATCACACTGTGAATGAGGGGGTGGTCGACGCTCATCGGGCGAGCGCCACCGGAAAGCCGTCTCAGCGGAATATCGGGGTCGCCGCGCTCGCGCGAGTCCGCGGCCCGCGACCTATTCCTGAACGGCGGCGAGCGCGTCGACCAGGCCGTGGCCGTAGAAGCCGTTGTACTCCGAGTGGCCCGCGCAGAACGCGTCCTGCACACCCGTGCCGTTGAGGTCGTAGTCCGCCGGGCACGGCACCGTCTCCGCCTGCGCGTTGAGCATCTTCGACAGGTCCAGCGCGCTGGCCCCGGGGTGCGTGGACGCCAGCAGCGCCGCCACTCCCGACACGTGCGGCGCGGCCATCGACGTGCCGCACGAGTAGTCGTACCCGGCGGACGGCACGGTCGACAGCACGCACCCGGCCTGCCCGTCGTCCGGCGCCTGCCTGCGGTCGCCGCCCGGCGCGGTCACGTCCACCGAACCGAGCCCGTAGGAGCTGTACCCGGCCTTCACCTTGTCCGCGCCCACCGACGACACCGCCACCACGTTGCGCAGCTGGGCCGGCAGCACCAGGCACGTGTTGTCCACCGGCCGCGGCTTGACGTCCTCCGGGGCGGCGTTCGTCGGGCTCAGCGCGTCCCGGCCCGGCTTGGTCAGGTCGGCCGCCGCGTTGCCCGCCGCCGCCACCGTCAGCACACCGCGCCCGGACGCGTGCTCGACCGCCCGCCGCACCGCCTCGTAGACCACCGACTGGCCCTGCTCGTCCTGGCAGGTGAACACCCACGGGTCGATGAAGTAGCTGTTGTTCGTGATGGTCATGCCCCGTTCGGCGGCCCACATGAACCCGCACACCGCGTACTCGGGGTAGATGAACCCGGCGTCGTCCACGACCTTCACCGAGGCGATCCGCACGCCCGGCGCCACCCCGGTCGTGCCGAGGCCGTCGTCGGCCGCCGCGATCGTGCCCGCGACGTGCGTGCCGTGCCCGGACGTCGTCGGCGCCCACGCGGCGGGGGACGGGTCCGCCACCCCGGTCGTGCAGCCGGCGGACAGCGCCGGGTCCAGCGCGCCGACCAGGTCGGGGTGCGTCGGGTCGATGCCCGAGTCGAGCACGCCCACCACCACGTCCCGGCTGCCCTTGCTCACCGCGTGCGCCTCGGCCGCCTGGATCAGGTCCATGTCCCACTGCTCGGCCGTGCGGTCCGCCGCGCCACCGGCGGCGGGCGCACCGGCCGTCTCGTCGTCCTTCTTCTTCTGCCTCGCGGGCGCGCCGTTGCGCTTGGACAGGCCGTCGGCCTGCGCGCTGTACGCCCGGTCCGGGCCGATGTGCTGCCCGAACCGGGGGTCCGGGGAGACGGCCACGGCCACCGCGATCTGCGGGTAGTAGTGGGCGGTCGTGCCGCACGCGGCGGTGATCTCGGCGTCGGCCAGCGGCGCGCTGGTGCCGGGGGCGAACACGACCAGGTAGCGCAGCGTCGGACCGGGCTGGACGCAGTCCACGGCGGTCGCCGCCGGCACGGGCTCGGCCGCGGCCGAGGTGACCGGGAGGCAGCCGGTCGCGAGCAGCGCCGCGCTGACCGCGACCGCTCGGGCGCGGCGGTGCAGAGGCACGGGGGACCTCCAGGGCTGGACCGGTGACGGGGGGAGCCCGTCGGGCCGACGTCGGGGCGAACCGTCGATCGGAGTGCTGCTGCCGGACGGTAGCCAGACCGGGCGGAGCAGACAAGCGCAACGGTGCCGATCAACTCCAAGGTACCGTCCTGCCGGAGTAGGAGCGTGGACCGTTGGGGTGCTCACCCCGTCGCGGGCCACCCGGTACCCAAGGGGAGTAGCCCTGAGCCGCCAGCAGCAGCCCAACCCGTCGGCCGCACCTGTGCAGAAGCTCCGACTGCGCTATGCCAAACGCGGTCGGCTGCGGTTCACGTCACACCGTGACATCGCGCGCACGTTTGAGCGCGCGCTGCGTCGGGCAGGCGTCCCCATGGCTTATTCGCAGGGTTTCAGCCCTCACCCGAAGGTGTCATGGGTCGGCGCGGCGCCCACGGGCGTGGCGAGCGAGGCCGAGTACGTCGAGGTGTCCGTGGTCGACCGGGTCGACCCGGAGGCGCTGCGGACCGCCCTGGACGCCGTGCTGCCACCCGGGCTGGACGTGCTGGAGGTCGTCCAGTCCGCCGGCGGCACGCTGCCCGAGCGGATCGAGGCCAGCGCGTGGCGGGTGGAGCTGCCCGGCGTGTCGCCCGAAGAGCTGACCGAAGCCGTGACCGCGCTGATGGGTTCGGCGTCCGTCGAGGTCGAGCGGCTCACCAAGGACGGCAAGAAGATCGTGGACGTGCGGCCGGCGATCGTGTCGGCCGAGGTCGAGGCGTGGACGGGGACGCATTCGAGCGACGCGGGACACGATGCACGAGATTTGTCACAGCCGTGTGGGATACTCATGACGGTCGTACGGCAGACAACCCCTACCGTGAGGCCCGACGACGTGCTGAGTGCGCTCCGAGTCGTCGCCGACCTGGTTCCGCCGGTTCCCGCGAAGGCGACCCGGATGGCGCAGGGGCGGCTGGACGATGAAGGCGGCCTGGTCGACCCGCTTGCCCTGGACAGGGCGGCGGAGGTCTGACCGGGCGGTGAGTGGAGCGGCGCTGACGGCGTCGTCGAAAGAGTTATGGGACCTGCTGTGCCGCCTTCCCCCAGCGGGTGGGCGCCACAGCGCAAGGCAAGGATTCCCGCCGCCAGCCGCGGCGGTGAGTGGACAAGAGAGGCCCCTGCGCGGCCGCGTCGGTTGGGACGCGCCCGGGGGCGGAGGAGCTGCATTGTCGAACACGGAAAAGCCTGCCGGCGCCGCCGGCGGGGGTAACGCCACATCCGCACACCCGGATCTGGCGGATCTGCCCGCCAAGCTGCGGGTGCACGCGCTGGCCAAGCTGCTCGGCGCGAGCAGCAAGGACGTGGTGGCCGCCCTCGCCGACCTCGGCGAGACGGTCAAGGGCGCGCAGTCGAGCGTGAGCCGCGATCTCGCGCTCAAGGTCGCCGAGAGCCTCCTGGCCTGGGACGACATCGTCACCGGCGAGGTGGACGAGCAGACCGAGGAACCGGTGCGGGTGACCCGCGACGTGGCGCCGCTGGTGCCGCTGTTCGCGCCGCCGTCCGCGGTGTTCCTGCCGCCGACCCCGGTGGTCAAGGAGGTCCCGGCGAGCCGGGACGAAGACCTCGACGACACCGAGGACGACGCCGACGACCACGCGTCCGCCGACGACGCCGGTGACGAGGGCGAAGGCCGCCGTCGCCGTCGCCGCGGCCGTCGTGGGCGCGGTCGCGGCAAGGGCGTCGGCGACGAGAACGGCGACGACGAGACCGGCGAGGAGCCGGCCGAGGCCGTCGAGGCCGAAGCCGAGGCCGCCGACGAGTCGGCCGACGACGAGGGCCCGGGCAGCCGCCGTCGCCGTCGTCGCCGTCGCCGCAAGACCGGCGCCGAGGAAGAGGCCGCGCCGAGCGAGGACGACCCGCCGAACACCGTCGTCCACGTCCGCGAGCCCGCTCGTGACGCCCGTGACGACAAGGCCGACTCCGAGGCCGCGCAGAGCGAGGTGCGCAGCGTCCGCGGGTCGACCCGGCTGGAGGCCAAGCGCCAGCGCCGCCGCGACGGCCGCGAGGCGGGCCGCCGCCGCGCCCCCGTGCTGTCCGAGGCCGAGTTCCTGGCCCGCCGCGAGGCCGTGGAGCGCACGATGGTGGTGCGCGAGCGCGGCGACCGCACGCAGATCGGCGTGCTGGAGGACGGCGTCCTGGTCGAGCACTTCGTGACCTCCTCGGGCACCGGCTCGCTGGTCGGCAACGTCTACCTCGGCCGGGTGCAGAACGTGCTGCCCTCGATGGAGGCGGCGTTCATCGACATCGGCCGCGGCCGCAACGCGGTGCTGTACGCGGGCGAGGTCGACTGGGACGCGGCCGGCCTGGAGGGCAAGGCCCGCAAGATCGAGCAGGCCCTCTCGACCGGCGACAGCGTGCTGGTGCAGGTCACCAAGGACCCGGTCGGCCACAAGGGCGCCCGGCTGACCACCCAGATCAGCCTGCCCGGCCGCTTCCTGGTGTACGTGCCCGGCGGCGGCGCGACCGGCATCAGCCGCAAGCTGCCCGACAACGAGCGCAAGCGCCTCAAGGACATCCTCAAGCGCGTCGTCCCCGAGGACGCGGGCGTCATCATCCGCACCGCCTCGGAGGGCATCGCCGAGGAGGAGCTGGCCCGCGACGTCACCCGCCTGCAGGCGCAGTGGCAGGTCATCAAGGACAAGGCCGACACGCCCAAGGCCCAGGCGCCGCAGCTGCTGTACGAAGAGCCGGACCTGCTGGTGAAGGTCGTGCGCGACCTGTTCACCGAGGACTTCGCCGCGCTCGTCGTCCAGGGCTCGGACGCGTGGGAGACCATCGACGGCTACGTCCGGCACGTCGCGCCCGACCTCCAGGAACGGCTGCGCAAGCACGTGGGCAACAGCGACGCGTTCACCGAGTACCGCATCGACGAGCAGCTGCTCAAGGCGCTGGACCGCAAGGTCTGGCTGCCGTCGGGCGGCTACCTGGTCATCGACCGCACCGAGGCGATGACGGTCATCGACGTCAACACCGGCAAGTTCACCGGATCGGGTGGAAACCTCGAGGAGACGGTGACCCGGAACAACCTGGAGGCGGCCGAGGAGATCGTCCGCCAGCTCAGGTTGCGCGACGTCGGCGGCATCATCGTGATCGACTTCATCGACATGGTGCTGGAGTCGAACCGCGACCTGGTGCTGCGCCGGCTGACCGAGTGCCTCGGCCGCGACCGCACCCGCCACCAGGTGGCGGAGGTGACGTCGCTGGGTCTGGTGCAGATGACGCGCAAGCGGGTCGGCACCGGCCTGCTGGAGGCGTTCTCGACGACCTGCGAGCACTGCCGCGGGCGTGGCCTGGTCGTCACGACCGAGCCGATGCACTCGCACGGCAACGGTGGCGGCGGCGGTGGCCAGCAGGCCCAGCAGCAGTCCCAGCAACAGCAGCAGGGTGGCGGCCGCAAGTCGCGCCGCGCCAAGCACGCGGACGTCCCGGAGCCCGTGGCCGAGCAGACCGTGGAGCCGACCGAGGAGCCCGAGGCGATCGCGGAGCAGCCGACGTCGGTCGAGCCCGTGTCCGCCCTGCTGGAGGAGGAGGCCGCGCCGGAGACCCCGAAGCGCGACCGCCGCCAACGCCGCCGGGCCCGCCGCGAGGCCGGTGCGGTCGTCAAGCACGGCGACGAGGAGCCCGAGTCGTCGACGGCCCCCGAGCAGTCCGCGCCCGAGCAGTCCGAGCCGGAGGCGCCTGAGCAGTCCGGGCAGTCCGCTGCCCAGCCGGTCGCCGTCCAGCCGGTCGTCGAGCAGCCCGTCGCCGCGCCGGTCGTCGAACGGCCGGTCGTCGAGCAGGCGGCTCCCGCCCCGGTCGCGGCCGCGGACACGGCGCAGCAGGCCGTCGAGGCACCCTCGGCGCCCGTTGCCGAGCCCGTCAAGACCGGGCGGACCCGGCGGCGGGTGACCAAGCCCGCCATGGTGCCCGAGCCCGTCACCCCGCCCGTCGCGGTGACGCCGGTGGAGGTCCCGCCCGCCCCTCGGGCGAGCGCGCCGGCGCCGGTCGCCGAGCAGCCGGTCAACGGCCACGTCGAGCCGAGCGCGCCCGCGGTGACCACGCGTCGCCGCGCGGCTCGCCGGGCCGCCTCCCGGCCCGCCGGCCCGCCGCTGGACGGGGCCAAGGAGAGCTGATCCACCGCCTCGCCGGAACCGCTGCGCAGCCCGTCTGAGCAGCGGTTCCGGCGTTCCGGGGCCGGTACACCCACCCCGGTTTGACCCCGTAGTCCACCGCCACGTAACCTGATACGCGGCCCGCCGTCCGGTGGGCCCTGTCGCGTGAAGCCCAGCTCGCTCGCTAGTCAAAGCGGCCGAGGCACGCGCGATCCCGTCCCGTCGAGTAGCAGGAGACTTCCGTCCCGATGTACGCGATCGTCAAGACCGGCGGCAAGCAGTACAAGGTGGCTGTCGGCGACGTCATCGAGGTCGAGAAGCTCGAGGGCGAGCCGGACACCGAGATCACCTTCGCGGCGCCGCTTCTCGTTGTGGACGGCGATGACGTCACCTCCGCGGCGGACGCCCTGGCGAAGTTCTCGGTGACCGGCAAGGTCGTCGAGCAGACCAAGGGCCCCAAGATCCGCATCCACAAGTTCAAGAACAAGACCGGCTACCACAAGCGCCAGGGTCACCGCCAGAAGTTGACCCGCGTCGAGGTCACCGGCATCACCGGTAAGTGAGGATCTGACTAGCCATGGCACACAAGAAGGGCGCCTCCAGCTCCCGCAACGGCCGTGACTCCAACGCCCAGTACCTCGGCGTGAAGCGGTTCGGCGGTCAGGTCGTCAAGGCCGGCGAGATCCTGATCCGCCAGCGCGGCACCAAGTTCCACCCCGGCGTCAACGTCGGCCGCGGCAAGGACGACACGCTGTTCGCGCTGACTCCCGGTGCGGTCGAGTTCGGTAGCAAGCGCGGTCGCAAGACCGTGAACATCGTCCCGGTCGAGGCTGCTGCTTAAGCGCCTCGGGCGACGACGGAACGACCTCCGACGAGGGGCGGGACCGGTGCATTCCGGCTCCCGCCCCTCGTTGCTTCTTTAGGAAAGGAAGTCCCCCGTGTCCCGCTTCGTCGACCGGGTCGTCATCCACGTCGCCGCAGGTGACGGGGGCAACGGGGTCGCGTCCGTGCACCGCGAGAAGTTCAAGCCGCTCGGTGGCCCCGACGGCGGCAACGGCGGCAAGGGCGGCGACGTCGTGCTGGTCGTGGACTCGCAGGTCCACACCCTCCTCGACTTCCACTTCCGCCCCAACGCCGCCGCCGGCAGCGGCAAGGGCGGCCAGGGCGGCAACCGCGACGGCGCGCACGGCGCGGACCTCGAACTGCGCGTGCCCGACGGCACGGTCGTCATGACGCCGGACGGCGAGGTCGTCGCGGACCTCGTCGGCGAGGGCACCCGGCTGATCGCGGCGCAGGGCGGCCGCGGCGGCCTCGGCAACGCCTCGCTGGCGTCCAAGGCCCGCAAGGCTCCCGGTTTCGCGCTGCTGGGCGAACCGGGGGAGCAGCACGACCTCGTGCTGGAGCTGAAGTCCGTCGCGGACGTCGGCCTGCTCGGCTTCCCGTCGGCGGGCAAGTCGTCGCTGATCTCGGTGCTGTCCGCGGCCAAGCCGAAGATCGCCGACTACCCGTTCACCACGCTGGTGCCGAACCTGGGCGTGATCACCGGCGGCGAGACCGTCTTCACCATGGCGGACGTGCCCGGCCTGATCCCCGGCGCGTCCGAGGGCAAGGGCCTCGGCCTGGACTTCCTGCGGCACATCGAGCGTTGCGCGGTGCTGGTGCACGTCGTGGACTGCGCCACGTACGAGGCGGACCGCGACCCGCTGTCGGACATCGACGCGCTGGAGGAGGAGCTGGCGAAGTACACCCCCTCCCTGGCCGACGACTTGGCCGAACGGCCGCGCGTCGTGGTCCTGAACAAGATCGACGTGCCCGAGGCCCGTGAGCTGGCCGAGCTGGTGCGCCCGGACATCGAGGCACGCGGCCTGCCGGTGTTCGAGGTGTCCACGGCCAGCCGCGAAGGGCTGCGCGAGCTGACGTTCGCGCTGGCGCGGGTGGTCGAGGAGTACCGGTCGGCGAAGCCGAAGCAGGAGTCGACCCGGATCGTGCTGCGGCCCAGGGCCGTGGACGACCAGGGCTTCACCGTGGTGGAGGACCCGCTGAGCGAAGGCGGCTTCATCGTGCGCGGCGAGCGGCCCGAGCGGTGGATCAGGCAGACGGACTTCAACAACGACGAGGCCGTGGGCTACCTCGCCGACCGGCTCGCGCGCCTCGGCGTCGAGGACGCGCTGATCAAGAAGGGCGCCGAGCCGGGCTGCCAGGTCACCATCGGCGACCTGGTGTTCGACTGGGAGCCGACCACGCCCTCGGGCATCGCGATGACCATGAGCGGTCGCGGCACGGACGCGCGGCTGGAGGTCAGCAACCGCGTCGGCGCGTCCGAGCGGTTGGCGGCGAAGAAGGCCCGGCGCATCCCCGGCGAGTACGACGAGTTCGAAGAGGACATCGACGAGTGATCGGGTCGGTGGCGGCGTCGCAGGCCCGGCAGGCGGTGTCCGCGGCGTCCAGGGTCGTGGTGAAGGTCGGGTCCTCGTCGCTGACCACCGCCGCGGGCGGGTTGGACCGGGACCGGCTGGACGCGCTCGTGGACGCGGTCGCGGCGCGGTGCGCGGCGGGCAGCCAGGTGGTGCTGGTGTCGTCGGGCGCGATCGCCGCCGGTCTCGCGCCGCTGGGCGTGACGCGGCGGCCCCGTGACCTGGCCACGCAGCAGGCGGCGGCGAGCGTCGGCCAGTTGGCGCTGGCCCACGCGTACGCGAACTCGTTCGGGCGGTTCTCGTTGACCGTCGGACAGGTGCTGCTGACCGCGGACGACGTCGTGCGGCGGTCGCACTACCGCAACGCGCAGCGCACGTTCTCCCGGCTGCTGGCGCTGGGCGCGGTGCCGGTGGTGAACGAGAACGACACGGTGGCCACCGAGGAGATCCGGTTCGGCGACAACGACCGGTTGGCCGCGCTGGTGGCGCACCTGGTCGGCGCGGACGCGTTGTTCCTGCTCTCCGACGTCGACGCGCTCTACGACGGCGACCCCCGGCAGCCGGGCGCGCAACGCGTCACCGAGGTGGCCGGCCCGTCCGATGTGGACGGTGTGCGGGCGGGTTCGGTCGGCGCGTCGGGGCTCGGCACGGGCGGCATGGCGTCGAAGCTGGCCGCGGCCAGGTTGGCGGCGTCGGCGGGCGTCCCCGTGCTGCTGGCCGGTGCGGCGGACGCGTCTCGGGCGTTGAGCGCGGCGGACGTCGGCACGGCGTTCGCGGTGACCGGCCCGAGGTTGACCGCGCGCCGCTTCTGGTTGGGGCACGCGGCCGACGCGACCGGCAGGCTGGTGCTGGACGACGGCGCGGTGGCCGCGGTCGTCGGCCGCAGGCGTTCGCTGCTGGCGGCGGGCATCACCGGTGTGGAGGGCGCGTTCGAGGCCGGTGACGTGGTCGAGCTGGTCGACCCGTCCGGGCACGTGGTGGCCCGCGGCGTGGTCGGTTTCGACGCCGCCGAGCTGCCCGCCCTGATCGGCCGCAAGACCGGCGACCTGCCGGCCGAGCAGCGCCGCGAGGTCGTGCACGCCGACGACCTGGTGCCGTTGCGGGCTTAGAACTCCTAACGCAATGAGTGGTGGCGTTGGAGGCGTCGCCAGCAGATGATCGAGCAGGCGATGCTGAGGAAGGCCTCGTGGATGTCGTCGCGGATCTCCCAGCGGACGCGCAGGCGGCGGAACCAGTGCAGCAGCGCGAGGGTCTGTTCGACCACCCAGCGGTGGACGCCCAGACCCGAGCCGTGTTCGACGCCGCGGCGGGCGATGACCGGCCGGATGCCCTGGGCGCGGAGTTGGCGGCGGTACTTGTCGTGGTCGTAGGCCCGGTCGGCGAACAACCGGCCGGGCCTACGCCGCGGTCGTCCCACCCGTCCACGCACGGGCGGGACGGCGTGGATCAGCGGCATCAACTGGGTGATGTCGTTACGGTTCGCGCCGGTCAACGTCACCGCCAAGGGCACGCCGCCGCCGTCGGTGATCACGTGGTGCTTGGAGCCCGCCCGGGCACGGTCGACCGGGCTCGGCCCGGTTTTGGGCCGCCCTTCACCGCCCTGATCGACGAGGAGTCCACCACCGCCCGAGACCAGTCCAACGCCCCCGCGGCCTGCAACCTCGCCAACAGCAGCTCGTGCAGCCGGGACCACACCCCTGCGGCGTTCCAGTCCCGCAACCGCCGCCAACACGTCATGCCCGACCCGTAGCCCAGCTCCTGGGGCAGGAACTCCCACTGGATGCCCGTGTAGAGCACGAACAGGATGCCGCACAACGCCTTGCGATCGTCCAACCGCCTACGACCGGGATACCGGAACCGCCGCTCGACCTTCGGCAACAGCGGTTCGATCAACTCCCACAGCTCGTCCTCGACCTCCCACGGCCGACGCCGGGCCACACCAACCTCCCACCGGACCAACACCACATCCGACAAGATCACAGCATACCCAAGATCATTCTGTTAGGAGTTCTTAAGCGCGGTCGCGCAGCCACCGGGCGGCGGTCCGCCAGGTCCCGTGCGGGTCGACGTCCTCGGTGTGCCAGGTGGTGGCGCGGGTGACGCCGAGCTCCCGGTACTTCCGCATGATCGCCACGTGCGCGGGCAGGCCGACGAAGCCGCGCATGCCCGCGTGGTCGCGCCACACCGACACCGAGCCCAGGCGCTTGCGCAGCGGCTCGGCCCACAGCCACAGGCCCACCGCGCCGTTCAGGCCCGGCCACGCGCGGCTGAGCGTGAAGCCCGCCCGGTAGGCGCCCGGCGTGCGGCGGAGGTCGTCGAGGGTGAACTCGGTGACGCTGACGCGCGCCGGTCCCGCGAACCCCGACTCCGGGCCGGTGATCCCCTTGCTCCTGAGCGCATCGGCCTCCACGCGTCCGAGAAGTCGCGCTCGTGGCCGCGGAACTGCCGCTGCTGGAGCGGCACGGGCGGGGCATGCGGGCCCACGTGGTGCTCACCGAGCTGTCCCGGGGTGCCACGCCGACCCAGTTGGCGCCGGCCAGGGCGGTCGACGTGGACAAGACGAGGATGGTCACGATCATCGACGGGATGGAGGCCGAAGGGCTGCTGTCCCGGCGGCCCGATCCGGACGACCGACGGGCGCGGATCGTCGAGCCGACCGCGGAGGGGCGCAAGCGATGGCGCGGCGCCCGTGCCGCGGTCCGGCGCATGGAGGACGGCTTCCTGGCCGAACTGCCCCCCCGGCCAGGCGAGCCGCGGCGCCGGCGGCCCTGCGGGAGCTGTCCGGCGAGCCCTTGACCCGGCTGTCCGCGACCTCTTGAGGGGCGTTACCGCAGGGTCTCGCCCTTCGTCTCGGGCATCGTGAGGATGACGACGAACGCGATGGCGGCCCCGGCCGCGACGTAGACGAAGAACGTGCTGCCCGGCAGCCACTGGATCACCAGCGGCGCGGTGCCGCCGAACAGCGCCACGGTCAGGTTGTACCAGGAGCCGATGCCCAGGGCGCGCAGCTCGGTGGGGAACAGCTCGCTCATCACGGCGGGCGCGATCGACGTCATCGCGGTGTAGAGGCTGAGGCCGACGCAGAACACCAGGAGCAGGTTGCCCACACCCGGCCCGATCAGCGTGGACAGCGGCACCACCAGCACCGCCGTCGCGGCCGACCAGACCAGCAGCTGGGGCTTGCGGCCGACCCGGTCCGACAACGCGCCCAGCGGGTACTGCAGCACGATGAACAGGGCCGTCGCGATCGACAAGGCGAGGAACACGTCCCCCGCGTCCGCGCCCCGCTTGGTCACCGCGAACGGCGTCAGCGCGCTGAAGAACGTGTAGTAGCACAGCGTCGACAGCATGGTGAAGCCGACGAGCCGCACCACCGCCTTCGGGTGCTCGCGCAGGGTCGTCAGCAGCGGGCGCTTGAGCTGCTGCGCCTTGGCCTTGTTGTGCTCGAACTGCTCGGTCTCCTCCAGGCTGCGCCGCAGCCACAGGCCGACCAGTCCCAGCACGCCGCCGATCAGGAACGGGATGCGCCAGCCGTACGACGCCAGTTGGGCGGCGTCGAGCGAGCGGGACAGCGCGTACCCGAGCAGCGACGCGACCAGCACGGCGGTGCCGGTGGAGATGTAGAAGAACGCCGAGTACCGCCCCCGCCGGCGCGGCGGCGCGATCTCCGCCAGGTACGCCGAGGCGTTGGAGACCTCACCGCCCAGCGACAAGCCCTGGGCGACCCGCGCCAGCAGCAGCAGGATCGGCGCCAACCAGCCCACCTGCGCGTAGGTCGGCAGCAGCCCGATCGCGACCGAACCACCGGCCATCAGCACGATCGTCAACAACATGGCCGTCCGCCGCCCGCGCAGGTCAGCGAACCTGCCGAGCAGGTACCCGCCCAACGGCCGGAAGAAGAACGCGATCGCGTACGCCGCGAGCGTGTTGATCAACGCGAGCCGCGGGTTGTCCTTCGGGAAGACCTGAGTGGCGAAGTAGATCGAGAAGGTGGCGTAGATCGTCCAGTCGTACCACTCGATGGCGTTCCCGATCGACGCCGCGACGAGCTTGCGGACGGGCAGGCGGTGCTGGGGCTCGGTCTCCAGGGCGGCCATGGGGTTGGACACAACCACAAAGCCGCTGAAGTCGGTAGATCTTTCACCGAACCTCGTCGGGCTCAGCCCCGCGAGCCGGTCGCGGTGCGCCACTCGGTGGCCAGCAGGCCGAACAGCAGGTCGTCCGTCCACTCTCCCTTCGCCCACGTGCTCTGCACCCGGTGCCCCTCCTGCCGGAACCCGAGCCTGGTCAGCAGCCGCGCCGACCGGACGTTGCGGGCGTCGCACTCGGCGGCCACCCGGTGCAGCCCGCGCACCTCGAACAGGTACGCCACCACCTGCCGCACGGCCTCCGCCGCGTACCCGCGTCCCTGGTGCGCGGTCGCCAGCGTGTACCCGATGTCGGCCTGCCTCCGGTTCTCGTGCAGACCCACCCCGACGTCGCCGACGAGCACCCCGCCCGCCTCGACCGCGAACTGGTACCAGCCCGGCGCGGTCGGGTCGGCCGCGGCGACGTCCCGCACGAACTCCTCGGCCTGCGCCAAGGGGAACGGCGCCTCCCAGCCCTGGTACCTGGCCACGTCCGGCTCCGACCGGTACGCGGCGAACGCGGGCGCGTCGGCCGTCGTGAAAGGCCGTAACACCAACCGTTCCGTCGTCAGTCTCACCCCGTCGCCCTCACCTCCTCGTCACGCCGTCACCGCCAGCGCGAACGGCAGCACCGCCGACGCGCCCGCCCGCCGCAGCAGCCGCGCGGCGACCGTCATGGTCCAGCCGGTGTCGACCTGGTCGTCCACCAGCAGCACCGGACCGTCCACCCCGGACAGGTCCGGCACGTCGGTCTCGCGCACCAGCCCCACCAGCCGTTGCGCGCTGTTGGCCCGGCGCGTCGCCTCGCCCAGCCACACCTGGCCGAGCAGCGGCAGCCGCCCGACCGCCGCGATCCGCTGCCCGAAGCTGCCCACGAGCGCGGGCCTGGACCGCGACCCGACCGTCACCACGCCCACCGGCCGTTCCGCCCAGCTCCACGCGGACAGCACCTTCACGCACGCGGCGAACACGTCGTCGGGGATCTCCTGGTCGGCGCCGGCGAACAACGACCGCAACCGGTTGCCCCAGCCGATGTCGGTCAACCGCCCCAGCGCCCGCCCCGTCGCCGCGATCTCGCCCGCCGGGATCTTCCCGGACAACGACACCCCGGCCGCCGCCATCCCGGTCGGCCACATCTTGCGCGGCTCCACCTCGACGCCGGGCCGCAGCAGCCGCTCCCGCGCCGCTGACGCCGCCGTCTCCGACACCTCCGCCGACGGCCGCTGCCCGGTGCAGTTGTCGCACCGCCCGCACGGCGCCGCGTGCGGGTCGTCCAACTGCCGCAACAGGAACTCCATGCGGCAGCCGTCGGTGGCCAGGTAGTCCAGCACCGCCTGCCGCTCCACCCGCCGCGCCGCCTCGATCCGCTCGTACCGCTCGGCGTCGTAGGACCAGGGCTGCCCCGTCGCGACCCACCCGCCGCGCACCCGCCGCACGGCCCCGTCCACGTCGAGCACCTTCAGCACCACTTCCAGCCGGGTGCGCGACAGCTCCACCATCGGCTCCAGCGCCGCCGTCGACATCGCCCGGTCCGCCGGCAGCGCGTCGAGCACCTGCCGTACCACGTGCTCCGGCGGGAACGCCAGCGACGCGAAGTACGCCCAGATGTCCTTGTCCTCCGGACCGGGCAGCAACAGCACCTCGGCCCGCTCCACGCCACGCCCGGCGCGGCCGATCTGCTGGTAGTAGGCGATGGGGGAGGGCGGCGCGCCCAGGTGCACCACGAACCCCAGGTCCGGCTTGTCGAACCCCATGCCCAGCGCCGACGTCGCCACCAGCGCCTTGACGCGGTTCGCCAGCAGGTCCTCCTCGGCCCGCTGGCGCTCGGCCGGGTCGGTGCGGCCCGAGTACGCCGTCACCTCGTAGCCGCGTTCGCGCAGGAACGCCGCCACGTCGTCCGCCGCAGCCACGGTGAGCGTGTAGATGATCCCCGAGCCGGGCAGCCGCTCCAGCCGCTCGGCCAGCCACCCCAGCCTGGCCTCGGCGGTCGGCAGCCGGACCGCGGACAGCCGCAGGCTCTCCCGGTCCAGCGGCCCGCGCAGCACCAGCGTGTCCGTGCCCGCGCCCAACCCGAGCTGGTCGGCCACGTCCCGCACCACCCGGTCGTTGGCCGTGGCCGTGGTGGCGAGCACCGGCACGCCGGCCGGCAGCTCGGTCAGCAACGTCCGCAGCCTCCGGTAGTCCGGCCGGAAGTCGTGGCCCCAGTCGGAGATGCAGTGCGCCTCGTCCACCACCAGCAGCCCCGCCGACGCGGTCAGCGACGGCAGCACCGTGTCCCGGAAGTCCGGGTTGTTGAGCCGCTCCGGCGACACCAGCAGCACGTCCACGTCACCGGACGCCACCCGGTCCTGCACGTCCTGCCACTCGTCGGTGTTGGCCGAGTTGATCGTCGCCGCGTGCACGCCCGCCCGCGCGGCCGCGTCGACCTGGTTGCGCATCAACGCCAGCAACGGCGACACGATCACCGTCGGCCCCTCGCCCAGGGACCGCAGCAGCGCCGTGGCGATGAAGTACACGGCGGACTTGCCCCACCCCGTGCGCTGCACCACCAGCGCCCGCCGCCGTTCGGACACCAGCGCGCGGATGGCCGTCCACTGGTCGTCGCGCAGCACGGCTCCGGGGCCCGCCAAAGCCCTCAGCCGTTCCTCGGCCAGTTCCCGCAGTGCGCTGTCGTCCATGTGCCACACAGTGGCAGACGGCCCCGACAGGACGGACACCTGTGCGAGGGTCCGCAGCCGAGCTTCACCCGATCGTGGACGGACGACCCGCTGCCGTCCGATCCTCGGGAACCTCGAAGACAACCACGACCGGGTGACCGTAGGCTTGACGACGTGACTGATGACCTGCGCGAACAGGTGCACGCCGCGGCTCGGCGCGCCCGGGTCGCCGCCAACGAGCTCGTCCTCGCCACCCGGGAGGGCAAGGACGCCGCGCTGCACGAGATGGCCACCGCGCTGCGCACCCGCGCCGTCGAGGTGCTGGAGGCCAACGCCAAGGACCTCGAGGCGGGCAAGGCCTCGGGCCTGAACCAGGGCCTGCTCGACCGCCTCACCCTCACCGAGGCCCGGATCGAGGGCGTGGCCCAGGGCCTGGAGACGGTGGCCGGCCTCCCGGACCCGATCGGCGAGGTGCTGCGCGGCTCGATCCTGCCGAACGGCCTCGAGCTGAAGCAGGTCCGCGTCCCGATGGGCGTGGTCGGCATGGTCTACGAAGCCCGCCCGAACGTCACCGTCGACGCGGCCGGCCTGGCGCTGAAGTCGGGCAACGCGGCGCTGCTGCGCGGCTCGTCCACCGCCGAGCACTCCAACGCCGCCCTGGTCGCGATCCTGCGCGACGCGCTGGAGTCCGCCGGCCTGCCCGCCGACGCCGTGCAGCTGCTGCCGTGCCACGACCGCGCCTCGGTCACCCACCTGATCACCGCGCGCGGCCTGGTCGACCTGGTGATCCCGCGCGGCGGCGCGGGCCTGATCAACGCCGTCGTGCAGCAGGCCACCGTGCCGGCCATCGAGACCGGCGTGGGCAACGTGCACGTCTACGTGGACGCGAGCGCCGACCTCGACATGGCGCAGCGCATCGTGCTCAACTCCAAGACCCGCCGCACGAGCGTGTGCAACGCGGCCGAGTCGCTGCTCGTGCACGCCTCGATCGCGGACGAGTTCGTGCCCCGCATCATCGAGGCCCTCAGGGCCGAGAACGTCACCATCCACGGCGACGAGCGGTTCGCCGGCGACCCCAGGGTCCAGGCCGCCACCGACGAGGACTGGGACACCGAGTACCTGTCGCTGGACATCGCCGCCCGCGTCGTCGACTCGATCGACGAGGCCATCGAGCACATCGCCGCGCACGGCTCCGGCCACACCGAGGCCATCGTGACCAGCGACCTCGCCGCGGCCCGCCGGTTCACCACCAGGGTCGACGCGGCGGCGGTCATGGTCAACGCGTCCACCGCGTTCACCGACGGCGGCGAGTTCGGCATGGGCGCGGAGATCGGCATCTCCACCCAGAAGCTGCACGCCCGCGGCCCGATGGGGTTGGCCGAGCTCACCTCGTCCAAGTGGGTGGTCTGGGGCGAGGGGCACGTCCGGCCGACGTCGTGAGCCGACCCCGGGACGCCGCCGCGACCAAGGCGGCGTTGCTGGACGCCGCCACGAAGCTGTTCGGCGAACGCGGGTTCGACCGCACCACGGTGCGTGACATCGCGAGCCTCGCGGGCGTGAACCAGGCCCTGCTGTTCCGCTATTTCGGCAGCAAGGACGCCCTGTTCGCGACCGTGCTGGCCACGCAGAGCCGTGAGCTGCTGGAGGACTCGCCCGCCGAGCAGCTGCTGCGCAACGTGCTGCTGCGGATGATGGAGGAGAAGCCGAGGCGCGAGGACCACCCGTTGTACGCGGTGCTGCGGTCCGCGCACCACGACTCGGCGGCGGAGGTCGTGCGGCGGCAGCTGGGTGAGGAGTACGCGCGCGCTCTGTCGTCCCTTACGGACGCGGAGGACGCGGAGCTGCGCGCGGACCTCGTCCTGGCGTGGGTCGTCGGCATCGGCGTGCTGCGTACGGTGTTCGGCAAAGAGCCCTTGGCGGAGGCGGACGCCGCGACCGTCGCGGCCCTGGTGACGCGGGCGGCCTCCGTCCTGTTGGAACACAGCCAACCCGGTTGACGGTCCGTGACGACCTGCCTACTGTCGGATGTAAGCGAGTGCTTACATGGGGGTAGACGATGGAGACCAGGTCCTATCCGTTCACCGAGCTCGACCACCTGGAGATCAACCCGACGTACTTCGAGCTGCAACGGGACGAGCCGGTGGCCAGGGTGCGGCTGCCGTACGGCGGTGAGGGCTGGCTGGCCACCCGGTACGAGGACGTCAAGACGGTGCTGGCGGACCCGAGGTTCAGCCGCGCGGCGGTGATGGAGCCGGGCGCCGACGTGCCGCGCACCCTGCCCACGATGCCGACCGACACGAACATCCTGAGCATGGACCCGCCGGACCACACGCGGCTGCGCAAGCTGGTCGCGAAGGCGTTCACGGCGCGGCGCACCGAACAGCTGCGCGAGCGGGCCCAGGGGATCGTGGACGGCCTGCTGGACGACATGGAGGCGCAGGGCCCGCCCGCGGACCTGGTCGAGGCGCTGGCCATGCCGCTGCCCATCACGATCATCTGCGAGATGCTCGGCGTGCCGGTCGAGGACCGCCGCCAGTTCCGCGCCTGGTCGGAGGCGGCCGTGGCGATCACCGCGTTCACGCCCGAGGAGATCGTGGGCGCCGGCCAGGCGCTGCGGACCTACATCGCCGGGCTGGTCGACCGCAAGCGCGCCGAGCCCGCCGACGACATGCTCTCCGTGCTGATCGCCGCGCGCGACAACGACGACCGGCTCAGCGAGGCGGAACTGGTCTCGTTCGGGGTGACGCTGCTGGTGGCGGGCCACGAGACCACCGCGAACCAGATCGGCAACTTCGTCTTCCAGCTGCTGCGCAGGCCCGACCGGCTCGGCGAGCTGAGGGCCGACCCGTCGCTGGTGCCCGCCGCGATCGAGGAGCTGCTGCGGTTCACCGCGCTGGGCGGCTCCGCGGGCTTCCCCCGGATCGCGACCGCGGAGGTCGAGCTGTCCGGTGTGACGATCAAGCCGGGCGAGGCGGTGTTCGTCAACAACGTGACGGCGAACCGCGACCCGTCGGTGTTCGCCAACCCGCACGAGCTGGACTTCCACCGCGAGCACAACCCGCACATCATGTTCGGCCACGGCGCGCACCACTGCATCGGCGCGCCCCTGGCCCGGATGGAGCTGCAGGTCGCCATCCGCACCCTGATCGAGCGGTTCCCGCTGCTGCGGCTGGACGGCGACGTGACGTTCAAGAAGGGCCGCCTCATCCGCGGCCCGCAGGCGCTGCCGGTGCGGTGGTGAACCGATGAGCCGGTGGACGGTGGGCGTCGACCGGGCCGCGTGCCTGGGGACGGGTATGTGCACGTCGATCGCGCCGGACCACTTCCGCCTCGACGGCGGCACGTCCACGCCGGTCAGCCCGGAGGTCGACCCGGACGACGCGGTGATCGACGCCGCGGAGTCGTGCCCGATGGAGGCGATCCTGGTGCGTTCGGCGGACGGCGAGGTGCTCGCGCCCCAGCCGTAGCGGCAGAGGGCTCCGCAGCGCCGCCGGTGAAAGCCGTAGCGGCGTTGCGGGGCACGTCCCGCGTGCCGGGCGGGATACCTACTGTCGGGGACAAAGTGATCACTGGCAGTGGGAGTTCCGATGGCGGCCAGGTCCTACCCGTTCCCCGAACCCGACGACCTCGTGGTCAACGAGACCTACCTGGAGCTGCAGCGGGACGAGCCGGTGGCCCGCGTGCGGCTGCCGTACGGCCGGGAGGCCTGGCTGGTCACCCGGTACGCCGACGCCAAGGTCGTGCTGGCCGACCCGAGGTTCAGCCGCGCGCCGGTGATGGACGCCGACTACGACCCGCCGCGCACCATGCCCGCGGTGCCGAACATCACCACCATCCTGAGCATGGACCCGCCGGAGCACACCCGGCTGCGCCGGATCCTGGCCAAGGCGTTCACCGCCCGCCGCACCGGGCAGCTGCGCGAACGCGCCCAGCAGATCGTGGACGGCCTGCTGGACGACGTGGAGGCGCAGGGACCGCCCGCCGACCTCGTCGACACCCTGGCCATGCCCGTGGCCATCACGCTCATCAGCGAGATGCTGGGCGTCCCGATGCCGGACCGGGCCAAGTTCCGCGAGTGGTCGGACGCGGCGGTGGCGATCACCGCGTTCACCGTGCCCGAGATCGAAGCCGGTGCGGCCTCGCTGCGCGCCTACATCCGCGAGCTGGTCGAGGACAAGCGCGAGAACCCGGCCGACGACATGCTCACCGTGCTGGTGCACGCGCACGACAACGACGACCGGCTCACCGAGGAGGAGCTGGTGTCGTTCGGCGTCACGCTGCTCATCGCGGGCCACGAGACAACCGGCAGCGAGATCGGCAACTTCGTCTACCAGCTGCTGACCCAGCCGGACCGGCTGGCGGAGCTGCGCGCGGACCCGTCGCTGGTGCCGGCCGCCGTGGAGGAGCTGCTGCGGATCACGAAGCTGTCCGGTTCGCCCGGCTTCCCCCGGATCGCCACCGCCGACGTGGAGCTGTCGGGCGTGACGATCCGCGCCGGCGAGGCCGTGTTCGTGGACGGGCTCGTGGCCAACCGCGACCCGGCCGTGTTCGCCAACCCGCACGAGCTGGACTTCCACCGCGAGCACAACCCGCACTTCGCGTTCGGCCACGGCGTGCACCACTGCATCGGCGCGCCCTTGGCAAGGATGGAGTTGCAGGTCTCCATCTCGACCTTGCTCAATAGGTTCCCGCACCTGGAGTTGGCCGACGACGTGGTGTTCAAGAAGGGCAGACTGGTGCGAGGCCCCGAACGACTACTGGTGAGGTGGTAGACCGATGAGCGAGTGGACGATCGAAGTCGACAAGGGCGCGTGTCTCGGGACCGGCATGTGCACGTCGATCGCGCCGGACCACTTCCGCCTCGACGGCGGCACGGCCACCCCGATCAACTCGGGGGTCGACCCGGACGACGCCGTCATCGACGCCGCGGAGTCGTGCCCGATGGAGGCGATCCTGGTGCGTTCGTCGGACGGCACGGTGCTCGCGCCGCAGCTGTAGAAAAAATTCCAGCCGATCGCGTCATAACCGCGTGACGTGCGCGTTCCTCCACCGTGCGGCTCATTCGGGGTGGGTCGCGCGATCCGCGGTTGCGGCCCACTCCCCCAGGGCCGCGATCGGGGGACGGGTGCGCGGGCGGCCATTCGGGGAGCGACCGGCCGCCCGCGCACCACCCGAACTAGGCTCACCTCCCATGTCGAACCGGCGGATCGGCGTCATGGGTGGCACCTTCGACCCGGTGCACCACGGCCACCTGGTCGCGGCCAGCGAGGTCCAGGCCCGCTTCGACCTCGACGAAGTCGTCTTCGTGCCGACGGGCCAGCCGTGGCAGAAGAGCGAGCGCGAGGTCAGCGCGGCCGAGGACCGGTACCTGATGACGGTCATCGCCACCGCCTCCAACCCGCGGTTCTCGGTCAGCCGGGTCGACATCGACCGGCCCGGACCGACGTACACCATCGACACCCTCACCGACCTCAAGGTCGGGCGCCCGGACGCGGACCTGTTCTTCATCACCGGCGCGGACGCGCTGGAGCAGATCCTGTCCTGGCGGCGCGCGGACGACGTGTTCGGCCTGGCCCACTTCATCGGGGTCACCCGACCGGGTTATGAGCTGGACGACACCCACCTGCCGCCGGGCGCGGTGTCGCTGGTGGAGGTGCCCGCGATGGCCATCTCGTCGACCGCCGTGCGGGCCCGGACGGCCGCCGGACTGCCCGTCTGGTACCTCGTGCCGGATGGTGTCGTGCAGTACATAAGCAAGCGTCGGCTTTACTCGATGCCGGACTGAGCCGGGACGCCGGTACCCTCATTGACTCGTGCGGGCGTAACGGCGTCCGCCGGTGTGATGAGGAGTGACGTGGCAGCCACCGACGAGGCACGACGGTTGGCGCTGGCCGCCGCTGACGCGGCAGCCGACAAGAAGGCGCACGACGTGATCGTGCTCGACGTGTCCGACCAACTGGTGATCACGGACTGCTTCGTGATCGCCTCCGCCGCGAACGAGCGGCAGGTCGGCGCGATCGTGGACGGCGTCGAGGAGAAGTTGCGCGAGGCCGGCCGCAAGCCGGTCCGCCGTGAGGGTGCGCGCGAAGGTCGTTGGGTCCTGCTGGACTTCGTGGACGTGGTAGTGCACGTCCAGCACGTCGAGGAGCGCACCTTCTACGGCCTGGAGCGGCTGTGGAAGGACTGCCCGCGCATCGAGTTCGACGCCGGGCCACCGGCCGACGAGGCCGCCGAGGCATGACCCTGAACCGGCTCGTGCTGTGGCGGCACGGTGAGACCGACTACAACGCGACCGGCCGCATGCAGGGCCACCTGGACTCGTCGCTGACCGAGACCGGGTGGAACCAGGCTCGGTTCGCGGTGCCGGTGCTCGCCGGGTTCGAGCCCGAGCTGGTGGTCGCCTCCGACCTGCGTCGCGCCAGGGACACCGCCACGGTGTTCACCGACGCGACCGGCGTCGGACTGCGCGTCGACGAACGGCTGCGCGAGACGCACCTGGGCAAGTGGCAGGGGCTGACCTCGACCGAGATCGAAGCGGAGTGGCCGGGTGCCCTGGACCTGTGGCGGGTCGACGGCACCCTGGCGCCGCCGGACGGCGAGACGCGCGTGGAGGTCGCCGAGCGCGCTCTCGCCGTGGTCGCCGAGGTGGACGCCGAGTTCTCCGGCACGGTCATGCTGTGCGCGCACGGCGGCCTGATCAGCGCGTTGACCGGGAAGTTGCTGGAGCTGCCGGTCGACCGCTGGGCGCTGCTCGGCGGCATCGGCAACTGCCACTGGACCGTGTTCGCCCGCCGGCCGCAGGGCGACGGCCGGTGGCGGCTGTCGTCGTACAACGCCGGAAGCACCAGGTGAGACTGCTCGTCCTCGGCGACTCGCTCTCGTTCCACGGTCCGCGGGGGCCGCTGCCCGCCGACGACCCCCGGTTGTGGCCGAACGTCGCGGCGTCGGCGTTGGGCGGGCACGCGGAGCTGGCGGCGGGGTTCGGCTGGACGGCCAGGGACGCCTGGTGGTCGTTGACCGGGGACCCCCGGGTGTGGTCGCTGCTGCCGCGCACGGACGTGGTGGTGCTGGCCGTGGGGCACATGGACACGCTGCCGTCGCCGCTGCCGACCTACCTGCGGCAAGGCCTGCGCTACCTGCGGCCGGACGGGCTGCGGCGGCGGGCCCGGACCGGGTACCGGACGTTGCAGCCGGTGCTGTCGCGGGCGTTCTGCGGGTACCCGGTGGCGCTGCCGCCGCGCTTGACCGTGCGGTACCTGGACGACTCGGTGCGCGCCGTGCGTGCTCTGCGGCCGCGGATCAGGGTGGTCGGGATGACGCCCTCGGTGCACTGCTCGCCCGCCTACGCGGGTGTGCACAGCGGGCGTGCGGCGGGGGAGCGCGCGCTGCGGTCCTGGGCGGGTGAGGCCGGCGTGCCGCTGCTGGACGTGCCGCCGCTGGTGGGTGAGCACGTTCGGTCACGGCTCGGCAACCCGGACGGCATGCACTGGGGCTGGGAAGGGCACGAGCTGGTCGGGCGGGCCATGGCGGAACTGATCAGGTCCGTGGCGGTCGGCCACTCGGGTGCGGCGGAGCCGTAGTCTCGGCTCTCGTGTCCACCACGATCGTCACCGACTCGACGGCGTACCTGCCTGAGGGGTTCGCCGAGCGGCACGGCGTCCGGGTCGTGCCGCTGCACGTGGCTGTGGACGGTCGCAGCAGGTTGGACGGGGTGGACTTCGGCCCGGCGGAGCTGGCCGCCGCGCTGGGGGAGCACCGGCGGGTGACCACGTCCCGGCCGACGCCCGGTGAGCTGGCCGAGGTGTACCGGTCCGCGTTGGCCCAGGGCGCGGAGGGGATCGTGTCCGTGCACCTGTCCCGTGACCTCTCGGGCACGTGGGAGGCCGCGCGGTTGGCCGCGGAGGAGGTCGACCCGAGCCGGATCAGGGTGGTCGACTCGCGGGCCACGGGCATGGGGTTGGGGTTCGCCGCGCTGGCCGCGTGCGCCGCGGGTGGTGACGCCGCGCGCGCGGAGGAAGCCGCGGTGGCGGCCGCGGCCAGGGTCAGGATGTTCTTCTGCGTGGAGACGCTCGACCACCTGCGGCGGGGTGGGCGGATCGGCGCCGCCGCCGCGTTGGTGGGCACCGCGTTGGCGGTGAAGCCGTTGCTGCACGTGGACGACGGTCGAATCGTGCCGCTGGAGAAGGTGCGCACGATGGGGCGGGCGATCGGCAGGCTGGTCGACCTGGCCGCGTCGGCGGCGGGTTCCGGGCCGGTCGGTCTGGCCGTCCACCACCTGGCCGCCCCGGAACGCGCGGCGGAGCTGGCGACGTTGCTGGACGAGCGCCTGCCCGGCTCGACCGGTTGTCTGATCTCCGAGGTCGGAGCGGTGATCGGCGCGCACACGGGCCCCGGTGTGCTGGGGGTCGTGGTGCTGCCCGGAGGGGTGTCCTAGCTCTCCTTATCCATCATTCAGCCGGTTGTCCACAGCTCGCGAACTCCCTCCCCACCCCCTGCTCCACCCGGCCTAACGTCGGTCCCATGTTCGACAAGAACCCGGACACCACGACCGCCCGCCTGAAGGCCCTCGTCTCCCAGGAGCGGGGCAGACACCGCGCGTCAGACGCCGAGACCCTGGTCTTCGTCTCGTCGGACGGCGGCACCGGCCCACCCGCCCCGCTGCACGGGCTGCACCACAACCTTCACCGCCTGCTGCGCCGCTGGCTGCCCGAACCGGCCGTCCCGCACCGCCGCAGGTTCCTGCTCGCGGGAGTGATGGCCGGTGTGGCGCTGGTGGTCGCCTTGGCCCTGTGGTGGGAGCGGCCCGTGCCGGAGACCCCACCGGACCTCCCGGTGGCCGAGGCCGCCGTCGTCACCCAGGCCGAGGAGCAGCTCGTCGTCAACGTGGTGGGCCTCGTGCCGAGCCCCGGCCTGGTGACCGTCCCGAACGGCGCACGGGTGGCCGACGCGCTGCGGGCGGCGGGCGGCGCCAACCCCGGTGCCGACCTGACCCCGCTGAACCTCGCCCGCAAGGTCACCGACGGCGAGCAGATCGCCGTGGGCGTCGCCGTCCCGCACCAGGCCGGCACGACCACCGAGCCGCTGAGCCTGAACACCGCGACCAAGGACCAACTGGACACCCTGCCCGGTGTCGGCCCGGTGACAGCGCAGCGCATCGTCGACCGAAGGCAGAAACGCGGCCCCTTCACGTCCCTGGACCAACTGGGCGAGATCGAGGGCATCGGCGACGCGAAACTGTCGAAGCTCCGCGACCTCGTCCGCCTCTAACGCCTTCTCGGAGCGCACCATGCTTCCCACCCGATCCTGCCCGCACCCCGAATGCCACCGACCTTCCACACTCCTGGCCCGCATCCGCCGCGCCATCCGCGCCGCCACCTCCCGCCTGACCACCTTGTCGAGGTCCCGCTGGATGGGCTCATGAGCCGCCCACCCTCGACCTCCGGACAGGCTGGGCCGCATCACCTCCGACTCGGCCACCGTGGTCGCAGTTGTTGCACTCCAGACCGAACGACGGGCCGGCGCACTTCGCCGGTGCAAGCGGAGCAACCCCGCACGGAGCATCCGGCGTGGAACGCTCCGGCGGCAACGGCGGACGCGTCGGCCACGAGCGCGTTGTGCGTGGCCCAGGCGCGCAACCGACTGGACGTGATGGTGCCGTTAGCGGGCTCGCACAGAACACGAGCCAGTCGCCGGAATCGCCGGCAGCCTTACCGCCCGCAGCCTGTGCGTTGTTGCTCTTGGCCCCTTCCCCGAGTTGGGCAACCGGAAGCCACCGCCAGGCAATGTCCGACACCCTGTTGGTCGTCGGGCTGAGCATCGGCATCGCGCTCTCCCTCGCGGGGACCGACGCGGTGGTGCCCGTAGTGGGCGTGCAGAACCCGAGCCGGTTGTTGGAGTCGTGGGCGGCGTTGGATTCGACGTCTCCGCCGACGGTCAGCGCGCTATTGCTCTTGGCCCCGTCCGCAAGCTAGGCGATCGGGGACAACTGGCAGGTGATGGCCGACACCCTGTTGGTCGTCGGGCCAGGCATCGGCGTCGCGCTGGTCCCGCAGGCACGTGCAGGACGCGAACCGGTTGCCGGGGTCGTTGGCAGCGTTGGAGTTGACGTTGCCGCCTGCGGTCAGGCGATTGGGAACTACTGGCAGGTGATGGCCAACACCCTGTTGGTCGTCGGGCCGGCATCGGCGTCGCGCTGGTCCGGCGGGCACGCGCGGGACGCGAGCCGGTTGCTGGGGTCGTTGGCAGCGTTGGAGTTGACGTTGCCGCCTGCGGTCAGGCGATTGGGGACTACTGGCAGGTGCTGGCCAACACCCTGTTGGTCGTCGGGCCAGCATCGGCGTCGCGGTAGTCCGGCGGGCACGCGCAGGACTCAAGCTGGTTGCCGGGTCGTGATTGGCGTTGGAGTTGCCGTTTCCGCCCGCAGTCAGGCGATTGGGAGCGGCTGGCAGGTGATGGCCGACACCCGGTTGGCTGTCGGGCCGGGCATCGGCGTCGCGCCGCTGCTCGCCCTGCGGACCCTCCGCTTCGACTCGGGCACGCCACGCGTGTGCCCGGTGTGGTCGTGGTGTCGACCGGCTCGTTGAGGTGGCACGTCCTGCTCGGCGCGTGGGCCGTGCACCGGTCGAGGTGTGGTACTCGGGCGTGGCCCGTTCCGGCACCGGGGTGCGCTGGTGGCCAGCCGGCCAGCGACGCGCCGTCGCCGTACGCGGTGGCGGTGGCGGTCGCATGGGCGGCAGCAGGACGACGTCGGTCCGCGGGCAGGTCGAGCAGATGGCGACCTGCCCGCCTCGCCAAAGTCGGACGCCCCGGACCGGTGGGTGCTCGACCCATGCCGCGGCACTTCTCGGTGCGGTCGCTGGAGGAGGCGAATCGCGCTGATCGGCGGCGTGCGCCAGGCCAGCGAGTGCGCCTGCACACGATCGAGGCGTCGGCGTTGCCGTCACCGGCACCGACTGCGTCGAGATCGTCGGCGCGGTGTGAGCCGAGGTGCTCGTCGGGGCGCATTCGGCATGACAAGCGGCGCCGGCGATCGGACTGACCGTAGTCGTTCTCCGTGCTCTACCTCGGGAGGTGAGGTCGTGAGTCCTCGTGCGTATCTGGTCCCTGCCGCGCTGGCGGTGTGGGCGACGGCTTTGGCCGGGCTGTGGTGGGCGTGGTGGGCGGCGCTCACGGTCGGGTTGATCGCTGCCGTGGTCGGCGGTTCGGCGTTGCGCCGGTGGCGGCCGGCAGCGGTGGCGGTGGCTGTCGCGGGTCCGGTGGCGGCGTGCTGGATCGGCGTCCAGGCCTACGGGGCGGCCCACCACCCGTTGCGGGTCGAGGCGGAGCGGGGCACGCCCACGACCGTCCACTTCGAACTCGACGATCGGCCGCACGGTCTGCGCACCACTGGTTTCGGTTCGCGTGCCGGTGGAGTCGACCTGGTGTTGGTGCGGGGATCGCTCGACGGAGGTGGCCGGCTCGCCGTGCTGGCGCCCGCGGCGGGGTGGCGGGACCTCCTGCCCGGTCAACGGGTCACCGCGCGCGGCACCCTCGCCCCTCCTCGCGGAGGTGAACTGACGGTCGCGGTGCTGCGGGTTCGCGGGCCTCCGCGGGACGTGACCGAAGCGCCGGTGTGGCAGCGGGTCGCCGAGGACCTGCGTGCCGGACTGCGGGACGCGAGCACGGCGCTCGACCCCGAACCGGCCGGGTTGCTGCCCGCGCTCGTCGTCGGCGACACCTCCGGCCTCCCGCCCAGGGTGGTGGAGGAGTTCCGCACGGCGGGTCTCGCCCACGTGCTCGCGGTGAGCGGCGCGAACCTGGCGATCCTCTGCGGCGCGGTCCTGTTGCTGCTGAGGCTGCTGCGGGTCGGTCCGCGTGGTTGCGCGGTGGGCGCGATGGCGGCACTGGTCGGGTTCGTGGTGCTGGCCGGGCCGGAGCCGAGTGTGCTGCGGGCCGCGGTGATGGGCGCGGTGGCGTTGCTCGCGCTGGTGCTGGGTCGGGAGCGGTCGGCGTTGCCGGCGCTCGCGGCGGCGGTGGTGGTCCTGGTGCTCTACGACCCGGAGTTGGCCACCGAGCCGGGGTTCGGCCTGTCCGTGGTGGCGACGGCGGCGCTGGTGCTGCTCGCGCCGAGGTGGGCCACCGCGATGAAGGAGCGCGGCGTCCCGGTGGGTTTCGCCGAGGCGTTGGCGGTGCCGGTGGCGGCGAACCTGGCCACCGCGCCGCTGGTCGCCGGCATCTCCGGCCAGGTGAGCCTGGTCGCGGTGGTGGCGAACCTGCTGGTCGCGCCGGTCGTGGCCCCGGCCACCGTGCTCGGTGTGCTGGCCACCGTGCTGGCGGCGGCGCACGAACCGGCGGCCCGGCTGGTCGTCGAAGTGGCCGGGCCGCCGGTGAGCTGGCTGATCGCGGTCGGCAGGCACGCGGCGGCCGTGCCCGGTGCGGCGGTCGCCTGGCCCGAAGGGTGGGCGGGCGGTGCGTTGCTGGCCGGGGTGCTGGTGCTCGGCTACGCGGTCACCAGGCTGCGCCGGGTGCGGGCGCTGGTCCTGGCGGCCGTCGTCGGCGCGGTGGTCGTGGTCGTGCCGCTGAACGTGGTCGCGCCCGGTTGGCCGGTGCCCGGCTGGTCGGTCGTGGCCTGTGACGTGGGTCAGGGCGACGCGGTGGTCCTCGCCACCGCCGAGCGTGACCGGGCGGTGTTGGTCGACACGGGGCCGGACCCGGTGCCGGTGCTGTCGTGCCTGCGCAGGTTGGGGGTACGGCGAATCCCGTTGGTGGTGCTCAGCCACCTGCACGCCGACCACGTCGGTGGTCTGGCGGCGGTGCTGGCCGAGCGGGGTGTGGGCGCGGTGGCGGTGGGGCCGTCGCGGGAGCCCGGATGGGCGTGGGAGGAGGTGCGGGAACGGGCGCGGGCGGCCGGGGTCCGGGTGGTCGAGTTGACCGCCGGGCAGCGGTTGAGCTGGCCGGGCCTGGAGCTCGACGTGCTGGGGCCGCGCGCGGGCCCGGTGAGCGGTACGGACACGAACACGGCGGTCAACGACGCGTCGCTGGTGCTGCGGGCCTCCACCGCGGCCGGGCGGGTGCTGTTGACCGGAGACATCGAGCTGGCCGGGCAGGCGGACCTGCTCGGCGGGCACGTGGACCTGCGGGCCGACGTGCTCAAGGTGCCGCACCACGGGTCGCGGTACTCGTCACCGGCGTTCCTCGCGGCGGTCCGGCCGCGGATCGCGCTGGTGAGCGTCGGCGCGGACAACCGCTACGGCCACCCCAGCGGGGTGCTCGTCGACGCGTTGACGAGCCGAGGCGCGCTGGTGCTGCGCACGGACCGGGACGGCGACACCGCCGTCCTGGCAGGCCCGGACGGGCCGCGGGTCGCCCGCAGGAGCGGCGGCCGACACCACCACGGACAAGGGGACAACGATGAAGAACGACGTCTGGATCCGACTGCACTCCGGCTGGTCGCCCCAAGAGGACAACCGGGCCGTGGCGTGGGCGCTGTGGCAACCCGGCTACACCGCCCAACCCTGGCCGAGCGAGGAGCTCCGGCCCGCGTTCACCTACTACGTCTGCGAGGAGCTGCCCGGCGGCGAGCGCGGCATCGTCGCCAGGGCGACGGCCACCGGCGTGATCCGCCTGGCGCAGGTCTTCTCCGCGGACAGCGCCTACCGCCTGATCGCCGACGGCCTGTTCGACGCGGACCTCGCCATCCCGCCGGAGGCGTGGCACGCCGAGCGCTACAACCAGGAGAAGGCGAAACGGCCCTGGCCGCAGATGCTCACCGCCTGGCGCGTGGCCACCGAACCGGTCGGTCCGCACGTCCTGCCGGAGCTGACCGCATTCCCCCGGACCGGGTGGCTGCGCTCGTCCAGGATCGCCCTGTGACCACCACCGCGGACGGGAGAGCACCGGTGGGGAGAACGACAGCCGGGGCGACCGGTGTGCCGCGACCAAGGTGGCCCGCGCTCGGCCGACCACCGCCGATCCGGTCGTCGGCGGGCTGACCGCCACCGTTCACGCCCGGGGTCGGGCCCCAGGCGTGAACGGGCGGAACGGGGTCAGTCCTGGAGGGCCTTCAGGACGGCTTCGGCCGACGGCGGGACGTTGGCGCGGGGGCCGACGCGGTCACCGAGGGCGTCCAGGGTCTTGAGGCCGTCGCCGGTGATCAGGAGCACGGTCTCGCCGTCCGGGTCCAGCTGACCGGTCTCGATGAGCTTCTTCGCGGTCGCGACGGTGACGCCGCCGGCGGTCTCCGCGAAGATGCCCTCGGTCCGGGCCAGGAGGCGGATGCCCTCGACGACCTCTTCGTCGGTGACGTCCTCGATCGCGCCGTTGGTGCGGCGGACGGCGTCCAGCACGTAGGGGCCGTCGGCGGGGGCGCCGATCGCCAGCGACTTGGCGATGGTGTCCGGGCGGACCGGGGTGACCACGTCGTGGCCCGCCTTGAAGGCGGCCGCGACGGGGGAGCAGCCGGTGGCCTGCGCGCCGAACACGCGGTACGGGGTCTGCTCGACCAGGTCGAGGTCGCCCAGCTCGCGGAAGGCCTTGTCCACCTTGGTCAACTGGGAGCCGGACGCGATCGGCACCACGATCTGGTCGGGCAGGCGCCAGCCGAGCTGTTCGGCGACCTCGTACCCGAGCGTCTTGGAGCCCTCGGCGTAGTAGGGGCGGACGTTGACGTTGACGAACGCCCAGTCCTCGTGCTCGGCGGCCAGTTCCTGCGCGAGCCGGTTCACGTCGTCGTAGTTGCCGTCGACGGTGATCAGGTTGCCGCCGTAGACGGCGGTCATGAGGATCTTCGCCCGCTCCAGCGTGGACGGCACCAGGACCACCGACTGCCAGCCCGCGCGGGCGGCGGCGGCGGCGACGGCGTTGGCCAGGTTGCCGGTGGAGGGGCAGGCCAGGACCTTGAAGCCGAGTTCGCGGGCGGCGGCGAGGGCGACGCCGACGACGCGGTCCTTGAACGAGTGGGTCGGGTTGCCGGTGTCGTCCTTCACCCACACCTTGCGCACGCCGAGGGCCTTGGCGAGGCGGTCGGCCTCGACCAGGCGGGTGCCGCCGGGGTTGGTGTTGGGGTGCGACTCGACGGTGGTCGGCACGGGGAGCAGGCCGCGGTAGCGCCAGATCGACCGGGGGCCCGCCTCGATGTCCTCGCGGCGGATCCGACCGAAGTCGTAGGCCACTTCCAGCGGCCCGAAACACTCGAGACAGGCGTACTCGGCGGCGAGCGGTGTCTGGTGGCCGCATTCACGACACGACAGCGCGCGGGCGGGACCGAGGTCGAAGGAGGTGGTGGCCGAGGGCACACTGACAGCAGTCATCGCGAGGTATCTCCTCATCTTTCCCGCGCACCGCGGGTCGGAATTGGCACCGTGATCGCCAGCGGACGCTGTGCGACGGGTTGCCGGGGCTTCTACGGGCCGATCCCTCTGCCCCTCTGGATGAGCGGTATTCAGTTATGGCCCTCAACTTACGTCACGATCCCGACCCTCAGCCAGAGACGTCCACCATCCGGACGTCTGCCGGCCGTGGGAGGATCGCGCCGTGAGTGCGCCCGCTGACACGCCCGACGCCGTGCACCTGATCCTCGGCGAGGAGGAGTTGCTGGTCGAGCGCGCGGTGCGCGGTGCGTTGGCGGCGGCGCGGAAAGCCGACCCGCAGGCCGACCTGACCCGCGTCCGCGTGACTGATCTCACCCCGCCTGAGCTGGCGGAACTGGTGAGCCCGTCGCTGTTCGCCGAGGGGCGGGTGGTCGCGCTGGAAGCCGCGCAGGAGTGCGGCAAGGAGATCGCCGACGCGGTCCTCGGCTACGCCAAGGCCCCGGCGGACGGGGTGACGGTGGTGGTCGTCCACAGTGGCGGCGGGCGCAGCAAGGCGGCCAAGGAGCTGCCCGCGGCGCTGCGCAAGGCCGGCGCCCGCGTGACCGAGTGCCCCAAGATCACCAAGGCGGCGGACCGGGAAGCGTTCGTGCGCAACGAGATCCGCGCGGCGGGCGGCGGGAAGGCCGACCCGGAGGCCGTGGCGGTGCTGATCGAGGCGGTGGGGTCGGACCTGCGCGAGCTGGCGGCGGCGGCCTCGCAGCTCGTCGCCGACACGGCCGGCAAGGTCGACGCCGAGGCGGTCCGCCGCTACCACCGCGGCCGGGCCGAGGTGACCGGGTTCGCGGTCGCGGAGAAGGCCGTGATGGGCGACCGGGCGGGTGCGCTGGAGGCGTTGCGGTGGGCGATCCAGCTCGGTGTGCCGCACGTGCTGGTCGCCGACGCGCTGGCCGACGCGGTGCGCACGATCGCGCGGGTCTCCGCGGTGGGCCGGGGTGACCCGTTCAAGCTGGCGGGCGAGCTGGGCATGCCGCCGTGGAAGGTGAAGAAGGCCCAGGGCCAGTCGCGTGGCTGGGAGGAGCGGGGGCTCGCGGCCGCGATGACGGTGGTCGCGGACCTGAACGCCGACGTCAAGGGCGTCGCCGCCGACTCCGGCTACGCCCTGGAACGTGCGGTGCTGAAGATCGTCGCCGCCCACGGCCGCCGCTGAGCGCTGGGTCGCCGGCCGGTGCTGCCGGGCCGCTGAGCGCCAGGTGGCCGGCCCGTCGGGGGCGGAGACGAAAAGTGCCGCCCACCCCGCGTGGGGGTGGGCGGCACTTCAGCGTGAAGACCAGATCAGATCTGGTTGGCGCGCCGCGCCAGCGCCGACTTCTTGTTGGCGGCCTGGTTGGAGTGGATCACTCCCTTGGAGACGGCCTTGTCGAGCTTGCGGGACGCGTCCTGCGCCAGCGCGACAGCCTTCTCCTTGTCACCGGCCTCGGCGGCCTCACGGAACTTGCGGATGGCGGTCTTGAGGGACGACTTGACGGCCTTGTTGCGCAGGCGCGCCTTCTCGTTCGTCTTGATCCGCTTCATCTGGGACTTGATGTTCGCCACGCGAAAGCCACCTTTTCCTCGGTCTCGGAGTCGCACCGCGCTTGTCACCGGCTCCGCCCCACGGGGGGACGGTTTTCCTCCACAGCGGAATGCCGCGCGGGTACGACCGAGAAGGTTATCAGGGCAGCTCACCGCACCGTGAATCGAGCCCTCCCGTCGCCGACCACGACCTCGTAGCCACCCCGGGCGACCTCCGGCTTGCCCGAGCCGTCCATGTCGCCCGCCGTCACCGCGAGCCGCTGCACGTCGAACGTCACCTCGACCGCCCGCTGCTCGCCCGCCTTCAACGCCACCCGGGTGAAGCCGACCAGGCGCTGCGGGGCGGTGAGCACCTTGCTCACGGGCTGGTGCACGTACACCGGCACGACGAGCGTGCCGTCCCGGGAGCCGGTGTTGGCGACGGTCACCGACACCTTCACCTGGTCGTCCCGTCGCACCTCCGCCGACTTCAGCGTGGGTGCGGACGTGGTGAACGTCGTGTACGACAGGCCGTGGCCGAACGCGAACGCCGGGTCGTACGCCGAGCTGGGCGAGGTGTTCGCGCCGCGCACCTGGTCGTAGGAGAACGGCTGGTCGCCGACCGTCTTCGGCCACGACACGGGCAGCTTGCCGCTCGGGTTCACCGCGCCGAACAGCACGTCGGCGATGGCGCTGCCGCCCTCGGAGCCGGGCAGCCAGCCCGCGACCAGCGCGGGCGCGTCCGCCACCGTGCCGAGCACCTGCGGCCGGCCGGTCAGCAGCACGACCACCACCGGCTTGCCGGTCGCCCGCACCGCGTCCACCAGGCCCTGCTGCGCCGCGGTCAGCGCGGGCTCCTCGGTGTCCGACTCGCCTTCCGCGCCGGGGTCCTCGCCGAGCACGACGACCACCGCGTCGGCGTCACCGGCCTGCGCCACCGCGTCGGCCTGGGTGGCCGCGCTGACGACGTTCGCCGACGGCACGGCGGCCTTGATGCCCTGAAGCACCGTCACCGTGGGCGGCATGGGCGAGGAGGCGGGCACGCCCTGCCAGCCGACGGTCCAGCCGCCGAGCTGCCTGGCCGCGGAGTCGGCCGAGTCACCGGTCACCACGAGCTTGCCCACGCCGGTCGACAGGGGCAGCACGCCGTCGTTGCGCAGCAGCACCGTGCTCTCCGCCGCCGCCTGACGGGCCAGCTCCCGGTCGGCGCCGTTCACGATCGCGTCGGCCTTCGCCACGTCGACGAACGGCTTCTCGAACAGCCCCAGCTCGAACTTGAGCTTCAGGATGCGCCGCACGGCCTGGTCGATCCGCTTGCCGGGGATCGCGCCGCCGCGCACGCCCGCCAGCAGCCCGGCGGTGAACCCGGCCGCGTCCGACGGCTCCATGGCCATGTCGACGCCCGCGTTCACGGCCATCGCGACGGCCTCCTCGTAGTTCGCCGCCACGTGGTAGCGGTCCACCAGGAACCGGATGTCCTCCCAGTCGGTGATCGCCACGCCCCGGAACCCCATCCGGTCGCGCAGCTGCGTGGTCAGCAGGTACTTCGACGCGTGCGCGGGCACGCCGTTGACCGCACCGGAGTTGATCATCACGGTGCCGACGCCGGCGTCGAACTGCGGCTGGAACGCGGGCAGCACGGTGTCCTGGAGGTACCGGATGGGCAGCTGGGCGGGTGCGCGGTCGTGGCCGTTGAACGGCTCCGAGTAGCCCGCGAAGTGCTTGGCGGTCGCGGTCAGCCGCGCGGTGCCGTCGGTCGGGTCGCCCTGCTGCCCGCGCACGTTCGCCGCCGCCAGGGCGCCGGCCAGCACCGGGTCCTCGCTGTAGGTCTCGTAGTACCGGCCCCAGCGGGTGTCGCGGGCGATGTCGGAGACGGGCGCGAAGTTCCAGAACACGCCGGTCGCGCGCATGGCGCGGCCGGTGGACGCGCCGAGCTGCTCCATCAGCTCCGGGTGCCACGTCGCGCCGAGGCCGATCTGGTGCGGGAACATGGTGGCGCTGAGCACGTTCGAGTGGCCGTGCACGCCGTCCGCGCCGTAGATCAGCGGGATCCGCAGCCGGCTGTGGTCCAGCGAGTACTTCTGGATGGCGTTGGTCATCTCGGCCCACGCGCGCGGCGTGTTCGGGGTGGGCGCGTCGCCGCCGCCGGACAGGATCGAGCCGACCTTCGCGTCCTCCAGCACGGCCTTCATGCAGTCCTCGCGCAGCGGACCGGGGTTCCACTCGCAGTTGCCGCGCAGCTTGCCCAACCGGATCTGGGTCATCTGGCCGACCTTCTCCTCCAGCGTCATGCGCTTGAGGAGGTCGTCGACCCGGCGGTCGATCGGCGCGCGTGCGTCCTGGTAACCCTGCCCGGCCGGCTCGATGATGCCGCCGGCCTGTGCTCCGGTGACCATCAAGGCCAACACGACCAGTGCGGCCACCGTGGTCCGCTTGCGGGATCTCAACACCGAGAACCTCCAGGTGGATCGGGAGAACGCCCGGGAACACCCTTGCTCGCGCGACCTGACGCACAACAGGTCCGAACGGCCCATCTGGGAGCGTTCCCACGTCCACTACCGGCCACGGAGGCCTGCCCCGAAAAAGCAGTACAACCATCCGGTTAGGCTGAACGGGTGACCGCCGCACTCGACTGGCCCGGCTTCGGGCACATCTCGCTCGCCGCCCTGCTGTTCCTCTGCCTGGCCGCCGCGCTCGCCGGCGCGGTCGACGCGGTGGTGGGCGGCGGCGGCTTGGTCCAGCTACCCGCGCTGCTGCTGATCGCGCCCGGCGGCCAGCCGCTCTACGCGCTGGCCACCAACAAGATCGCTTCCGTGGTCGGCACGGCGGCGGCGGTGCGCACCTACTCCCGGCAGACCACGATCGACTGGTCCTCGGCGTTGCCGATGGCGGTGGCCGCGTTCGCGGGCGCGGTGGGCGGCGCGGCGTTCGCCGGCGCGTTGGCGCCCGGTGTGCTCAACGGCGTGGTGCTCGTCGCGCTGGTCGGCGTCGGCCTCTACACGTGGCGCAAGCCGGAGCTGGGCGTGGCCGAGGCGCCGAGGTTCACGCGCTTCGCGCAGATCGCGGTGATGGCGCTGGGCGGCGCGCTGATCGGCTTCTACGACGGCCTGGCCGGTCCGGGCACGGGCGCGTTCCTGGTGTTCCTGCTCGTGGGCCTCGTCGGGTTCGCGTTCCTGCGCGCCTCGGCCACGGCCAAGATCGTCAACGTGGCGACCAACCTGGGCGCGCTGCTCTACTTCATCCCGGCCG
Source organism: Saccharothrix sp. 6-C (assembly GCF_016695385.1). Classification (NCBI taxonomy): domain Bacteria; kingdom Bacillati; phylum Actinomycetota; class Actinomycetes; order Pseudonocardiales; family Pseudonocardiaceae; genus Saccharothrix; species Saccharothrix sp. 6-C. Next base: position 871,002 of record NZ_CP064192.1, read on the forward strand.
GGAAGGTGCTGTGGGGCCTGGGCCTGGTGCTCGCGCTGTGCAACGTGACCGGCGCGGTGTTCGGCGCGCGGCTGGCGGTGCGGCGCGGGTCGGCGTTCGTGCGCCGGGTGTTCCTCACCGTCGTGGTGGCGCTCGTGGTCAGTCTGGGGTGGAAGGCGGCGGTTGGATGAGCCGGAACGTCGCGCCCATCGGATCGCCGACCGTGGTGAACCGGCCGAACCGCGACTCGACCACGTCGCCGACCGTGACGCCGCCCAGCTCTTCCACCCGGCCGGCCGCCGCGTCGGCGTCGGTGACCGCGAAGTAGGTCATCCAGTGCGGCGGGATCTCGGCGGGGACCTCGTTGGTCATGCCGAACACGCCCGCCACCGCGCGGCCCCCCACCCGCAGCTGCGTGTACGGGAAGTCCGGCAGCGGGTCCAGCCCCACGTCGAACACCTGCCGGTAGAACTCGGCCGCGCCGAGCGGGTCGCGGGTGGCCAGCTCGTTCCAGATCACCGAGCCGGGCTCGTTCGCCACGTACGCGCCGATGTGCGTGCCCGCCTCCCACAGCCCGAACGCCGCGCCGTACGGGTCCACCGCGATCGCCCCGCGCCCCGGCCCGCCGGTGTCGAACTCCGGCACGAGCACCTTGCCGCCGTCGGCGTTGAGCCGCTGCACCGACTCGTCCAGGTCGTCGGTGGCCAGGTAGGTCGTCCACACCACGGGGAACATCACGTCCGACGGCATCTCGCCGAAGCCCGCCACGGGCAGCCCGCGCACCAGCGCCATCGTGTAGTGCCCGGTCTCCGGGCCGCCGATCTCGAAGTCCCAGCCGAACAGGCCGCCGTAGAACTCCATGGTGGCCTCGCGGTCGGTGGTCATCATGTCCACCCACGCGGGTGTGCCTGGCGGGTACGGGGTGTCCCTCACGCTCATCTGGCCAACAGTCGCACCAGCCGCCACGCCCCGCGAGTTGATCAACGCCCGGCCGGTGGCACGCGAAGGCCGTCGGCGCGGGGGTCCGCACCGACGGCTCCGGTCATCCGGTCGAGCCGTTGCCCTCGCTCTTGCGGGGCCGGCCGCGCCGGGGTTGGTCGGCCGTGCCGGTGGGCAGGCGACCGGCTTCGGCGAGCGCTCGGCGCAGCAGGAACTCGATCTGCGCGTTGGTGCTGCGCAGCTCGTCGTTCGCCCACCTCGTCAGCGCGTCGTGCACCGCCGGGTCGAGGCGCAGCAGGACGCTCTTGCGCTCGGCCACGTCAGGTGTACAACGACCCGGCGTTGACCACGGGCTGGGTGGATCGGTCGCCGCAGAGCACGACCAGCAGGTTCGACACCATCGCGGCCTTGCGCTCCTCGTCCAGTTCCACCACGTCCTCCTCGGCGAGCCTGGCCAGCGCGAGCTGGACCATGCCGACCGCTCCCTCCACGATCCGCGTCCGCGCCGCGACCACCGCGCCCGCCTGCTGGCGCTGCAACATCGCCTGCGCGATCTCCGGAGCGTAGGCCAGGTGCGTGAGCCGGGATTCGATCACCTTCACCCCGGCGGACTGCACGCGGGCCGCGATCTCCACCGACAGCGTCTCGGTGATCTCGTCCGCGTTCTCCCGCAGGGACAACCCCACCTCGTCGTGGTTGTCGTACGGGTAGCTGGTCGCGATGTGGCGCACCGCGGTCTCGGTCTGGATGCCGACGAACCGCACGAAGTCGTCCACCTCGAACATCGCCCGCGCGGTGTCCTCCACCTGCCACACCACGACGGCGGCGATCTCGATCGGGTTGCCGTCCGCGTCGTTGACCTTGAGCGTCGCGGTCTCGTGGTTGCGGATCCGGGTCGAGACCTTCGCCTTCGTGGTGAACGGGTTCGCCCACCGCAGGCCGTCCTGGCGGACGGTGCCGGTGTAGCGGCCGGCGAACTGGAGCACCCGCGACTCGCCGGGCGCGACGGTGAACAACCCGACGGACACGACGGAGGTCCCGACGAGCAGCAGCGTGCCGGCCACGATCGCCGGGATCGAGGGCCCGTCGTCGCCCGGGATCGAGCCCAGCGCGATCAGCGCCGCGCTCGCCAGCGCCCCGACCACCACGCCCGCGAGCACGCCCCACCCCGATGGCGCCCGCGCTTCCTTCTCCCGGACCACCGGGACCGGCATCTGCACCGCAACGTCCGTGACGTCCATGGTCCACCCCTTGATGTCATATCGCTTGCTTAGCAAAGTGATATCACTTTTCCAGCCCGCCGGGCAAGCCGGACCGTCTACGAGGACAGGAGTTGTCCGCAATCAGCCCTACCGTGGTCCCCATGACCCCGGTACTGAGCCGTCGCGCCCTCGGCCGAGCCACCCTGGCCCGCCAGTTCCTGCTGGCCCGCACCGAGGCCGCCGTGCCCGAGGTCGTCGCGCACCTGGTCGGCTTGCAGGCCCAGACGCCGCACACCTGGTACACGGGACTGTGGTCGCGCATCGCCGGTTTCACCCCCGACCGGGCCGCGGACCCGCTGGTGGACCGGGAGCTGGTGCGCATCGCCGTGATGCGCTCGACGATCCACCTGGTCACCGCCGCGGACGCCCTCGCGCTGCGCCCGCTGGTCCAGCCCGCGCTCGACCGCGACCTGTTCCGCAACCACACCCACGGCCGGGACATGCGCGGCCTGGACGTGGACGCAGTGGTGGCCGCCGGTCGCACGCTGCTGGCCGAGAAGCCGCGCACCAACAAGGAGCTGGGCACGCTGCTGCACGAGCAGTGGCCGGACCGCGCGCCCGCCTCGCTGGCCTACGCGATCCGGTGCCTGGTGCCGCTGGTGCAGGTGCCGCCGCGCGGGGTGTGGGGTCGCAGCGGCGCGATCGCCCACACCAGCGCGGAGACGTGGCTGGGCGCTTCCCCGGACCCGGCGGACCGGCCGTCGGTGGACGACCTGGTGCTGCGCTACCTGGCCGCGTTCGGTCCCGCGACGGTGAAGGACGCGCAGACCTGGTCCGGCCTCACCCGGCTGCGCGAGGTGGTCGAGGGACTGCCGCTGCTGCGGCTGCGCGACGAGGACGGCCAGGAGCTGTTCGACCTGCCCGACGCGCCCCGGCCGGACGAGGACGTGCCCGCGCCGCCGAGGTTCCTCTACGACTTCGACAACCTGCTGCTCTCGCACGCCGACCGGCGCCGGGTCGTCACCGACGACGTGCGCGCCCAGCAGTACGAACCGCACGGTCCCGTGCCGCAGTTCTTCCTGGTCGACGGCGTCACGGCGGGCGACTGGAAGGTGCACCGGACCAAGGACGCCGCCACGCTGGAGCTGCGCCCGTTCCACCGCGCGACCGCGATGGACGAGGTGGAGCGGGAGGGCGAGCGGCTGCTGGCGTTCCTCGCGGCGGACGTGCCGCGGCACGAGGTCCGGACAACCTCGCCGGCGGCACGACGTCCCTGACCACATGGGGACGATCACCGTGCGCCCGCCGGGGGCGGAGGACGAGTGGCCGCTCGTCGACGTCTACGTCAAGGCCAGGCGCAGCTACTACGAAGGCCACCTGCCCGAGGCGGAGCTCGCCGAGTGGGAGCGGTCCGCGCGGGCCGGCGGCCTCACCTTCGACCGGCCCGACCGGGTGTGGCTGTGCGCCGAACTGGACCACGTGGTCTCCGGGTTCGCGCTGGTCACCCCGAGCGGCGAGCTGTTGCAGCTCCAGGTCGACCCGGCGTGCTGGGGCAACGGCGTCGGCCACGCGCTGCACGAGGCGGCGGTGGGCGCGCTGCGCGACCTCGGCGTCACCACCGCGCGCTTGGACGTGTTCGCGGAGAACCACCGCGCGCAGCGCTTCTACACCGCCCGCGGCTGGCGGGAGACCGGCCGCGAGGAGACGCACCTGCGAATGGCGCTGGAGCTGCGCGTGTGATCGCCTGGACGGCGTGGAGATCCTGAGCAGCCGCGTCCTCGTCCGCTCCCGCGAGCCGGAGCGCGCGCGGGCGTTCTACCGCGACGTGCTGGGCCTGGCCGTGTCCCGCGAGTTCCCCGGCGGCACGGTGTTCTTCCTCGGCCAGGGGTTCCTGGAGGTCTCCGGCGCCTCGGCCGAGCACCCGACGGACGCCACCCAGCTGTGGCTCCAGGTGCGCGACCTGGCCCGGGTCGCCGAAGACCTCGCCGAGCACGTCGTCCGGCCCGCTCGGCGCGAGCCGTGGGGCCTGGACGAGCTGTGGATCGCCGACCCGGACGGCAGGCGGATCGTGCTGGTCGAGGTGCCCGCCGAGCACCCGCTACGCCGGGACGTGCGCCAGTAGCTGCACCGCGGGCCCGACCACGCCGCCGTGCTGGTGCAACGACGTGCGCACCCCGGTGAACCCCGCCGCCTCCGCCTCCTGGATCAGGTCGTACTCGGAGGTGTCCAGCGCCCGCCGGTGCACCGACACGACCAGCCTGCCGCCGGGCCGCAGCACCCGGAACAGCTCGTGGAACGCGGCCGGCCGGTTGCCCCACAGCTGGAGGTTGTTCACCGAGACCACCACGTCCACCGAGCCCGCGGGCTGGCCGGTGCGCGTCGCCGCGCCTTCGCGCAGCTCCACCCGGCCGGCCACGATCAGCTCCGCGCACCGCTCACGCGCCTCGTCGAGCATGACCTGCGACGGGTCGACGCCGATCGCCTTGAGCGCGCGTTCGCCGGCGAGCCTGAGCCCGACGCCCGGACCGGGGCCGAGCACCAGCACGACCTCCTCGGACGTCGGCGCGGCCACCTCGGTGACGTGCTCCTCGACCTTCGCGTTCAGCACGGCCATGACCCGGCCGCCCAGCTCGCCCACCTTGCCGCGCGGGTGCCCGAACGCCGCGTCCAGCGCCTTCATCAGGTTGTTCGCCATGTCCCCAGCGTCGTCACGGCGAGTGCCGGTCGCATCGGGGATCGCCCCGAGGACGGGCCGGGGATGCGCCGCCCCGGGGTGGGGGTCAGCGCCAGCCCATCCGCCGCAGCGCGTCCACGACCAGCGAGAACCGCTCCGGCTCCAGCACCGAGCCCTCCCGGCGGATGTCGTCCTCGTCCAGCTCGAACACCCGGTCCAACCGCAGGTAGGAGCGCCGCCCGTCGCGGTCCCAGCGGCCGGAGCCCAGGTCGAGGCAGTCGTCCAGCTCGTGCCGGCCGGGGGTCTTGCTGGTCAGCATCAGGCCGAGCAGCGCCCGGCGGTGGCGGCCGACGACCAGCAGCGGCCGGTCCTTGCCCTGGTCCGGGTCCTCCTCGAAGGGCACCCAGGCCCACACCACCTCGCCCGGGTCGGCCAGGCCGTCCAGGTCGGGGGAGTACTCCAGGGTCGCCGCCACCGCGGCCGTGTGGACCTCGCGCACCGCGCCCCTCGAAGGGCGGGCGTCTTCACCGTTCGCACGCACGCCGGGCAGCCTATGGCCTCGGTCACGCACACGTGGAACGCCACGACGGCGTGACGTGAGATGCTGTCCTCAGTTGAAATGGGCAGATCCCGTCCTTCCTGTGCGAGGAACCTGAGTGACCACGTTCGCCGACCAGACGTTCACGCCTCCGGACCTGATCCGGAACTTCTGCATCATCGCGCACATCGACCACGGCAAGTCGACCCTGGCCGACCGCATGTTGCAGCTCACCGGCGTCGTCGACGCGCGGGCGATGCGCGCGCAGTACCTCGACCGCATGGACATCGAGCGCGAGCGCGGCATCACCATCAAGGCGCAGAACGTGCGGCTGCCGTGGCAGGTCGACGGCCAGGACCACGTGCTGCACATGATCGACACGCCGGGTCACGTCGACTTCACGTACGAGGTGTCGCGGGCGCTGGAGGCGTGCGAGGGCACGGTGCTGCTGGTCGACGCCGCGCAGGGCATCGAGGCCCAGACGCTGGCCAACCTGTACCTGGCGATGGAGAACGACCTCACCATCATCCCGGTGCTGAACAAGATCGACCTGCCCGCGGCGGACCCGGACAAGTACGCCAAGGAGCTCGCGCACATCGTCGGCTGCGAGCCCGAGGAGGTGCTGCGCGTCTCGGCCAAGACCGGCCTCGGCGTCGAAGCGCTGCTGGACGAGGTCGTCAAGCGCGTGCCCGCCCCGGTCGGCGACGCCGACGCGCCGCCCCGCGCGATGATCTTCGACTCGGTGTACGACACCTACCGCGGCGTGGTCACCTACATCCGCGTGGTCGACGGCAAGATCACCCCCCGCCAGCGCATCCGGATGATGTCCACCAACGCGACGCACGAGCTGCTGGAAGTGGGCATCATCTCGCCCGAGCCGAAGCCGAGCGTCGGCCTGGGCGTCGGCGAGGTCGGCTACCTGATCACCGGCGTGAAGGACGTGCGCCAGTCCAAGGTCGGTGACACCGTGACGGCGGAGAAGAACGGCGCCACCGAGCCCCTCGCCGGTTACCGCGAGCCGCGCCCGATGGTCTACTCCGGGCTGTACCCGGTGGACGGTTCGGACTACCCGATCCTGCGCGAGGCGCTGGACAAGTTGCAGCTCAACGACGCCGCGCTGACGTTCGAGCCGGAGACGTCGGCCGCCCTGGGCTTCGGCTTCCGCTGCGGCTTCCTCGGCCTGCTGCACCTGGAGATCACCCGCGACCGGCTGGAGCGCGAGTTCGGCCTGGACCTGATCTCCACCGCGCCCAACGTGGTCTACCGCGTGGTCATGGACGACGGCACCGAGCACGTGGTGACCAACCCGTCGGACTGGCCGGACGGCAAGCGCGCCGAGGTGTACGAGCCGATCACCAAGTGCACGATCATCGCGCCGAGCGAGTACATCGGCGCGATCATGGAGCTGTGCCAGGCCAAGCGCGGCCAGCTGGGCGGCATGGACTACCTGTCCGAGGACCGCGTCGAGCTGCGCTACACCATGCCGCTCGGCGAGATCATCTTCGACTTCTTCGACGCCCTGAAGTCGCGCACGCGCGGTTACGCGTCGTTGGACTACGAGGAGTCGGGCGAGCAGGACGCCGAGCTGGTGAAGGTCGACATCCTGCTGCAGGGCGAGCCGGTGGACGCGTTCAGCGCCATCGTGCACAAGGACTACGCCTACGCCTACGGCACCAGGATGGCCTCGAAGCTGCGCGAGCTGATCCCGCGCCAGCAGTTCGAGGTGCCGATCCAGGCGGCGGTGGGCGCCCGGGTGATCGCCCGCGAAACGATCCGCGCCATCCGCAAGGACGTGCTCGCGAAGTGCTACGGCGGTGACATCACGCGCAAGCGGAAGCTGCTGGAGAAGCAGAAGGAAGGCAAGAAGCGGATGAAGATGGTGGGCCGCGTGGAGGTCCCCCAGGAAGCCTTCGTCGCCGCGCTGTCCACCGACGACTCCGGCAAGGACAAGGGCAAGAAGTAAGGACCACCGGCCAAATCCGCGTCGGCAGGCACATCTTCGGGTGGCTTGTCGGCGCGGATCGCTGTTCCCGGGATTTCCTCTGTCATGGTTGGCGCGACAACCGGAAGGAGGGGACCATGACCGTCATGGTCGAACACGAAGGCGGCTCCTACACGGTCGAAGACCTGGAGGGCATGCCTGATGACGGACGCCGTTACGAACTCATCGACGGGCAGCTCCACGTGAGCCCGGCGCCGGGGTACCGGCATCAAAAAATCGCTTTGAAGCTCGGTGCGCTTCTGGACGCGCACTGCCCGGACGAGCTGACGGTGCTGACCGCCCCATTCACCGTGCGGGTGTCCTCGAAGACCGAGGTGCAGCCGGACGTCCTCGTCGGTCGCCATGTCGATTTCACCGACAAGCTGCTGCCCGTCGCGCCGTTGCTGGCGGTGGAAGTGCTCTCTCCCAGCACGAATATCCGCGATCTCACGATCAAGAAGATCGCCTATGAGCGCATGGGCGTGGTCAGCTACTGGGTGATCGATCCGCAGGAGCCTGTGCTGGCGGTGTTCGAACTCGACGCCGAGGGCTGCTACCGGCAGGTGGCCGAGGTGAAGGCGGACGACGCGTTCGACGCGACGCTGCCGTTCCCGGTGCGGATCGTGCCCGCGGAACTGCTCGGCCGGCTGTGGGAGAACGGGGCGGGATGAACGGAAGGGCCCTCAGGACGTCCCTGTCCTGAAGGCCCTCGAAGGGGTGCGGCAGCTCAGCTCTGGTTGCGCAGCGTGGTGCTGAGCGCCTGGCGGCGGAGGATCGCTTCGATCTCGCGCGCCTCGTGGCTGGAGTGCCGGGCGAGGATGGCTTCCATGTCCATCCGAGCGCTCGGGGTGTCGTAGGCGGCCAACTCGCGGTTCAGCTCGGCTTCCCGCTTGCGGAGCTGCCGCCGGGTGGCGAAGTACGTGCGAACGGTCTCCAGAACGGTGGTCATGTCGCCTTTCGGTCGGCTATCTGTATCGGTTCACCTACTATGATGCCGCACGTCAGGGGCTTACGCGACCAACTTCGGCGTGATCTCCGCCGCAAGTGTCACGGTGGCGTGAAGACCGCGTCACCGGCCCAGGACGTCCAGTGCCCGGGAGTACTTCGCCCGCAGCCGGTCCTGGGTGGCGGTGTCGAGCAGGGCCAGTCGCGGCGGTGACGTGTTGTCGGCGATGTCGGCCCGCTTGACCTCCACCGCGACCGGGTCGGCGAGCACGCGCGCCAGGTAGTCCTCCTGCGTCTCGTCGTCACGGTGACTCAGCGCGAGCACGGTCGCCACCACCTCCGGCGGGCACCCGGCGGCCAGCAGGTCGTCGGCGGTCACGGCGGTGTCCTCGACCACGTCGTGCAGCACGGCCGCCATGCGCGCGTGCTCGCCGGACACCCGCCCCATCACCCGCAGCGGGTGGCCGATGTACGGCTGGCCGGACTTGTCGACCTGTCCCTCGTGGGCCGCCCGCGCGATCCGGATCGCGTCATCAACGGTGAACGTCATCGGATCATTGTTCACACCCTTGACAAGGCACAGTGGTCTAGTCCATTTTTCGAGTGGCTCACGTCACCTGTGCTGGGCCTTGGCCGCCGACGAGAACGTGGAGGTGGACGTGGTTTCGAGGACGAGACGCGCACTGGGCGCGGTGCTGGCGGGTCTGCTGGCCATCGCGGGCCTGACCCTGGTCGTGGTCGGCAGCGCGTCGGCCGCCAACCTGGTCGCCAACCCCGGGTTCGAGGGCGGCACGGGCGGGTGGACGTGCAGCGCCGCGGCGACGGCGGCGACCACGACCAAGCGCAGCGGCACGCACGCCATGGCGGGCACCCCGGCGGGCCAGGACAACGCCCGCTGCTCGCAGACGATCTCCGTGCAGGCCAACACCGCCTACAAGCTGTCCGCGTGGGTCCAGGGCAGCTACGTGTACCTCGGCGTGAGCGGCACCGGCAGCGGCGACAAGAGCACGTGGACGCCCGGCTCGACGGGCTTCAGCCAGCTCTCGATCGACTTCACCACCGGCGCGAGCACCAGCGTCACCATCTTCGTGCACGGCTGGTACGGCCAGCCGACCTTCTACGCCGACGACGTGAGCCTCGACGGGCCGGGCACCCCGCCGACGAGCACCACCACCAGCACGACCACGTCGACGACGACCACCACCACCACGACGACCACCACGACGCCCGGCAACCCGGACCCGTCGCTGCCCAAGCACGCGCTCACCGGCTACTGGCACAACTTCGACAACGGCTCGCGCCTGCTCAAGCTCGCCGACGTGCCCACCACGTACGACATCGTGGCCATCGCGTTCGCCGACGCCACCACCACGCCGGGCGCGGTCGCGTTCACCCTCGACCCGACGCTGTCGAGCAAGCTCGGCGGCTACACCGACGCGCAGTTCAAGGCCGACATCCGCACGCTGAAGGCCCGCGGCCAGAAGGTGATCATCTCCGTCGGCGGCGAGAAGGGCACGATCAGCGTCGGCAACTCCACCGCCGCGACCAACTTCGCCAACAGCGTCAAGACCCTGATCGCGAACTACGGGTTCGACGGCGTGGACATCGACCTGGAGAACGGCGTCAACGCCACCTACATGGCGCAGGCGTTGCGCGCGATCCACGCGGGCGGCGGCAAGGTCATCGCGATGGCGCCGCAGACCATCGACATGCAGTCCACCGGGCAGGAGTACTTCAAGCTGGCGCTGGCCGTGAAGGACATCCTCACGGTGGTCAACATGCAGTACTACAACTCCGGCTCGATGCTCGGCTGCGACCAGAAGGTCTACTCGCAGGGCACGGTGGACTTCCTGGTGGCGCTGGCCTGCATCCAGCTCCAGAACGGGCTGCGCCCCGACCAGGTCGGCCTGGGCCTGCCCGCCTCGCCGTCGGGCGCGGGCGGCGGCTACCAGTCGCCCGCGAACGTCAACGCGGCGTTGAACTGCCTCGCCAAGGGCACGAACTGCGGTTCGTTCAAGCCCTCGCAGACCTGGCCGGGCATCCGCGGCGCGATGACCTGGTCGATCAACTGGGACGCGGTCAACAACTGGCAGTTCGCCAACACGGTGGCCCCGCACCTGGACACGCTGCCGTAGCGCGGTGGACGCCGTCCCTCCCGTCGCGCGACGGGAGGGACGGCGCCGGCCGCTAGCCGATCCGCTGCGTGCCGGACGGCACGGTCACCGTCTTCGCCAACGCGGCCGGCGAGTCGGCGCGGGTGCGGTCGGCCAGGAAGTACCAGTTCATCCGGACGTGCTCGCGCCGCACGTCCAGCACGGTGTAGCCGTGCGAGTCCAGCTCCACCCACTTCAGGTGCCGGTTCAGCCCGACCAGCGCGGCCTCCAGCGCCAACGACGTGGTGCGCGGCGGCGAACCGGTCAGCTCGTCGATGTTGTCCGAGGTGACCGACGGGACGACCAGCTCGGTGGCGACGGTCTTCGTCAGCGGGTACAGCGCCTCGTCCACCGGCACGTCGAACGCCCACGAGCTGTGCACGTCGCCGGTGAGGAACACGGTGTCGCGCACGTCGTGCTCGGCCAGCAGCGCGATCACCGCGTCGCGGTCCTGCGGGTAGCCGTCCCACTGGTCGTTGTTGGTCGTCGGCCCGACGAGCCGCGTCACCGCCCCCGCCTGCGGCACCGGAGGGATGAGCAGCGGCGAGAAGATCACCGGGTTGCCGACCAGCTTCCACTGGACGTCGGCGTGCAGCAGGCCGTCGCGCAGGAACGCCATCTGGTCCGGGCCGGTGAGCGTGCGGCCGGGGTCGCCGACCTGGTCCTGGTCGACCTGCCGGCTGCGGTACGAGCGCAGGTCGAGCATGGTCAGCTCGGCGAGCGTGCCGAAGCGCAGCCGGCGGTAGACCCGGTCGCCGTCGAGCCGCACGGGCATCCACTCGTGGTAGGCGCGCATGGCGGCGGCCCGGCGGTCCGCCCACGTGCCCTCGGTCGTCTCGTCGTGGTCGGGGGAGCCGCCGGACCAGGCGTTCTCCGCCCACTCGTGGTCGTCCCAGGTGATGATCCACGGGTAGGCGGCGTGCAGGAGCTGGAGGTCCGGGTCGGTCTTGTACTGGGCGTGCCGGACCCGGTAGTCGGTCAGCGACCGCGCCTCGCCCGGGGGCTCGTGGGTGCGGGATCGCGTGCCGATGTAGTCCTCGTAGAGGTAGTCGCCCAGGTGCACGACGGCGTCGAGGTCGTCGCGCTCGGCGAGGTGCCGGTAGGCGGCGAAGCGGCCCGCGACCCAGCTGGAGCAGGAGACGACGCCGAACCGCAGCTCGTCGACCTCGGCGTGGTGGGCGGGCGCGGTGCGGGTGCGGCCGACGGGGGAGTGCCCGCCGTCGAAGGTGAAGCGGTAGAAGTACCAGTGGCAGGGGCGCAGACCGCCGACGTCCAGCTTGACGGTGTGGTCGCGGTCGGGACCGGTGGTGACCTCGCCGCGCCGGACGACCCGGCGGAACCGCGGGTCCCTGGCCACCTCGTAGCCGACCACCGCGGTCGGGCCCGCGCCGGAACCGGGCGTGCTGTCCTCGGTGGGCGTGACGCGGGTCCACAGGACGACCCTCTCGGGCAGCGGGTCGCCGGACGCGACGCCGTGCCGGAAGTGCGGGGTCGAGGCCTCGGCGGACGACGCGGGCAGGGCGGGCGCGAGCAGCGCGACGCCCGCGATCGCGCCGAGGCGCAACGCGTCCCGCCGTGGGTGGGTGTTGGGCATGCCTCCTACGACGACGTGGTGGCGCCGCGGGTTGCCCGTTGTCCCGCCCGGCGGGCACGTTATTTTGCGCCGGCACGGGACGGACCTGCTGATACGTGACCGCGGTCGTGGCGCGGGTTAGGGTCGGCGCCATGTTGGACCGACTCGAAGTGCCCGTCGTCGCCGCGCCGATGGCCGGCGGGGCGTCCACCCCCGCGCTCGTGGCCGAGGTCGGCCGGGCAGGTGGTCTCGGGTTCCTGGCCGCCGGCTACCTGCCCGTCGAGGCGGTCGCCGAGCAGGTCACCGCGACCACCGCGCTGACCGACCGGCCGTACGGGGTGAACCTGTTCGTGCCCGGCCCCCGGTCCAGCACCGACCTGTCCGGCTACCGCGACCGCGTCAAGGGGCAGTCGCCGACCGAGCCGGGCGAACCCCGGTGGGACGACGACTCCTACGCCGCGAAGCTCGAACTGGTGATGGCGTTGCGCGTTCCGGTGGTGTCGTTCACGTTCGGCTTGCCGAACCCCGAGGACGTGCACCGGCTGCACGCGGCCGGCTCGACGGTCGTCGTCACGGTCACCACACCGCAGGAAGCCGCGCAGGCGGCGCAGGTCGGCGCCGACGCGCTGTGCGTGCAGGGCAGCGAGGCGGGCGGGCACCGCGGCACGTTCGCCGACGACGGCGTCTCCCCCGGCGGCGGCGAGCTGTTCGGCGTGCTGGCGGCCTTGCGGCTGGTCCGCGCCAAGGTGGACCTGCCGCTGATCGCCGCCGGCGGCCTGGTGCACGGCGCGGACGTGGCCGCCGTGATCACCGCGGGCGCGGTCGCGGCGCAGCTCGGAACCGCGTTCCTGGCCACCCCGGAGGCCGGCACGTCCGCCGCGCACCGCCAGGCCCTCGCCGAAGGCACCCGCCGCACCGCGTTGACCAGGGCGTTCAGCGGCCGTCCGGCACGCGGTCTGGTGAACCGGTTCCTGGTGGACAACCAGGATCAGGCGCCCGCCGCGTACCCGGAGGTGCACCACCTGACCCGGCCGGTGCGCGCGACCGGCGACCCGGAGCTGATGTCTCTGTGGGCCGGGCAGACCTACTCGTTGGTCCGACCGGCCCCGGCGGCCGAGGTGGTGGCCAGGCTGGTCGCCGAGGCGCGCCAAGCCCTTTCCGTCGCGATCACGCGCATTTCGCCGGTGTAGCACCACAGAATGGCGACGTGACCACCGCGCGCGAGCTCGCCGACGAGATGCTGACGCTCGTCCTGGACGCCGACCCCGTCATGGCGACGCTGCTCGGCATCCCGGGCTGGGACCACCGGCTGCCCGACCCGAGCGCCGAGGGCGGACGCGTGCTGCGCGCCCGCGCCGAGGACGTGGCGCGGCGGGCGCGGGCCGAGGACGACGACCCGGTGACGCGCGCGGTGGTCGTGCAGCAGGCGTGGGGCCTGGTGCACCGCCTTGACGCGAACCTGGTCGAGCACACGCACGCCGAAGGCCTCACCGCGCCGTTCGCGGTGCTGCTGGGCGCGTTGCCGCTGATCCGCCCGACCGACGACGACGCGCGGCAGGCGTACCTGACCCGGCTGGCGGCGCTGCCCGCCTACCTGGACGCGCTCACCCGAAGACAGCGCGACTCGACCCGACCTCCGCTCGCGCACCTGGTGCGGGCCGCGATCCACCGCGTCGACCGCTACCTGGCCGACGACGAGGACGTGCTCGCCATCCCGTTGCGGGACAGCCCGCAGGCCGACGCGTGCGCCCGGCTGCTGCACGAGACCGTGCGCCCGGCCATCACCCGCTACCGCGACTTCCTGCGCGTCGAGGTGGTCGACCGGGGGCGCGGCGAGGACCGGCCCGGCCTGTGCTGGCTGCCCGACGGCGACCTGGTCTACGCCGACCTGGTCCGGATGTACACCACGACCGGCCACACGCCGGAGGAGCTGCACCGGATCGGCCTGAACCTGATCGAGGAGCTGGACCGGGAGTACGAGGAGGTCGGCGCCCGGGTGTTCGGGCCGATCCCGGCCGCGGGCGTGCGCGCCCGCCTGCTCGCCGACCCGGACCTGCGCTGGAGCAGCGGCGAGGACATGGTGGCGTTGGCCGCCGCGTGCATCGCACGCGCCGAGGAGATCTCGGGCGACTGGTTCGGCACGGTGCCGCAGGCGCGGTGCGCGGTGGAGGTGGTGCCGGCGGCGGAAGCCCCGAACGCGCCGCTGGCCTACTACATGGACCCGGCGCTGGACGGCTCCCGGCCGGGCACCTACTTCGTCAACACCCACCAGTCCGGGCTGCGCGAGCGGTTCAGCGCCGAGTCGACCGCGTTCCACGAGGGCGTGCCGGGCCACCACTTCCAGATCGCGCTGGCCCAGCGGCTCGACGACCTGCCGCTGCTGCGCCGGTTCGCGTCCATCGAGGCCTACCTGGAGGGCTGGGCGCTCTACGCCGAGCGGCTGGCCGACGAGATGGGCCTCTACAGCGACGACGTGGCGCGGCTGGGGATGCTGTCGGGCGACTCGCTGCGCGCCGCGCGCCTGGTGGTGGACACCGGCCTGCACGCGTTGCGCTGGACGCGGCAGCAGGCCGTGGACTACCTGCGCGCCAACGCCGTCATGCCGGACGTGGACATCTTCTCCGAGGTCGACCGGTACATCGAGAACCCCGCGCAGGCGCTGTCCTACATGGTGGGGCGGCTGGAGATCCAGCGCCTGCGCGGTGAGGCGGAGCGGAGGCTGGGCGACCGCTTCGACATCAAGGCGTTCCACGACCTCGTGCTCCGCGGCGGACCGCTGCCGATGGCCGTGCTCGCCGACGTGGTCGAGCGGTGGTGCGACTCAGTCCTCGACGTCCGCGGGGTTGTTGAGCGCTGACCGGCGCCTGCTGTAGGCGAAGTACACGACCAGGCCGATGAGGAACCAGACGGCGAAGCGCAGCCAGGTCTCCGGCGCCAGGAACGTGATCAGCCACAGCGAGAACACCACGCCGACGATCGGCACGACCGGCATGCCCGGCGTCTTGAACGTGCGCGGCAGGTTCGGCTGCTTGTACCGCAGCACGATCACCGCGACGCAGACCACCACGAACGCCAGCAGGATGCCGATGTTGGTCAGCTCGGCGGCCTCGGCGATGGGCAGGAAGCCCGCGATGACGGCGGACGCGACGCCGAGCACCCACGTGGTGCGCGTCGGCACGTTCTTGACCGGGTGCGTCTTGGCGAACCACTTCGGCAGCAGCCCGTCGCGCGACATCGAGTAGCCGACGCGGGCCGCGCCCATCAGGAACGTGAACAGCACCGTGGTGATGCCGAGCACCGCGCCGACGGAGATGATGATGCCCAGCGCGGGCAGGCCGATGTCGGCGAACGCCGAGGCGAACGCGCTCTCCGCGTCCACGTCCTGGTAGTTCACCATGCCCGTGAGCACCAGGCAGGCCAGCACGTAGAGCACCATCGAGACGGCCAGCGAGTAGATGATCGCCTTCGGCATGTGCTTCTGGGAGTCCTTCGACTCCTCGGCCGCCGTGCTCATCGCGTCGTAGCCGAACACCGCGAAGAACACCGTGGCCGCGCCGGTGAGCGCGCCGGAGATGCCGAACGGGAAGAACGGGTTGTAGTTGGCGGTGTCGATGTGGAACGCGCCGACCACGATCACCAGCAGCACCACGGCGACCTTGAGGTACACCAGGGTCGTCTCGAAGCGGGCCGCGTTCTTCATGCCCATGTTGAGCACGAACGCGATCAGCAGGCACAGCAGCACGGCGAACAGGTTGACCTTGTAGCTGCCCGCCGCGACGTCGCCGGTCTCGGTGCCGGGCGCGCCGAGCATCCACACCGGCAGGTCGATGCCGAGCAGGTTCAGCAGCTCGTTGAAGTAGCCGCTGATGCCGATCGCCACCACGGCCACGATCGCGGTGTACTCCAGCAGCAGGTCCCAGCCGATGAACCAGCCGACGATCTCGCCGAGCACGGCGTAGCCGTAGGTGTAGGCCGAGCCCGCCTTGGGGATCAGCCCCGCGAACTCCGCGTAGGAGAACGCGGCCGCGGCGCTGGCGATGCCCGCGACGAGGAACGAGATGAGCACGGCGGGGCCCGCGGTCTTGTTGGCCACGGCGCCGGCCAGCGAGAAGATGCCCGCGCCGATGATGCCGCCGATGCCGATCGCGGTGAGCTGCCACAGCCCCAAGGTCCGGGTCAGCGCCGTCTTCTCGTCACTGATCTGCTCGATCGGCTTGCGGCGGAACACGCCGCTGCCACGGCCGAATCCGTCCTGCACCGTCATTCCAGCTCCCTCGGTGGATTGGTGTGCGGCGAACCGTACGCCCGTCGACCGGTACCGGGTTTGTTCGGTTGCACCATTCGAGGGAGTGGTTTTTGTGCGGGTGTACGGGTTGACGAAGTTCAGCCGCGCGTGAAGACGATCTTGCCCGCGGTCTCGCCGTCGAGCATCGCGCGCAAGCCCTCCTCGACCCGCTCGAACGGCAGCTCCGCCCCGATCTGCGGGCGCAGGCCGGTCAGGTCGCAGAACGAGAGCAGGTCGCGCAGCTCCTCGCGCGTGCCCATGGTCGAGCCGACCACCCGCAGCTGGAGGAAGAACAGCCGCGGCAGCTCGGCCGCCGACGCGTCACCGCTCGTCGCGCCGGAGATGACCAGCGTGCCGCCCGGCTTGAGGGCCTTCATCGAGTGCGACCAGGTGGCCTTGCCGACGGTCTCGAACACCGCGTCCACCCGTTCGGGCAGCCGGGCGCCGGACTCGAACGCCTGGTGCGCGCCGAGGCTCTCGGCCAACGCCCGCTTCTCCTCGGTGCGGCCGGTCACCCACACGCGGAAACCCGCCGCGCGGCCCAGCTGCACCAACGCCGTCGACACGCCGCCGGACGCGCCCTGCACCAGCATCGTCTGCCCCGGCCGCAGCCCCGAGTTCACGAACAGCATCCGGTAGGCGGTCAGCCACGCCGTGCCCATGCACGCCGCCTCGGCGAAGCTCAGCCCCGCCGGCTTCGGCAGCGCGTTGCGCCCGGGCACGACGACGTAGTCGGCGAACGTGCCCTGGTGCTTCTCGGTGAGCAGGGTGCGGCGCGGGTCGAGCGTCTCGTCGCCGGACCAGTCGGGGTCGCCGATCACGGAGTGCAGCACGACCTCCGTGCCGTCCTCCAGCACGCCCGCGCCGTCACAGCCCAGCGTCATCGGGAACTGCTCGGGCTTGATCCCCACGCCGCGCAGCGTCCACAGGTCGTGCATGTTGAGGCTCGCCGCCTTGACGGCCACCTTCACCCAACCCTCCGGCACTTCGGGCTCCGGTCGTTCGCCCACGCGCAGGGCGGCGATCGGGTCTTGGGGGCTCGGCTCGGCTGCGTAGACGGCGAACATGCGGGCAACTTACCGAGTGGTAGTGATCCGTGTGCGGTGAAGCGCGTCACGGGACTAGGCTCGACGGCGTGGTTGACGCGTTCGCGCAGTGGTGGGACGGGGTCGAGCTGTGGCTGGCGCAGCTGGCGTTCCCGTTCCAGTTCGCGCTGCTCATGTGCGTGCTGCTGCCGCTGTCCCTGGGCGTGGCCCGGCTGATCGACCGGCTCGTGGACAACGCCTCGACCAGGTTCAACCCGGTGCCCAAGGTCGGTCCGGCAGGTGACGCCGACCAGCCCCGGGAGGTGGACGCGGGCAAGCCTTCGTAGGCTCTGCGTCCGTGACTCCCGCCCGGCGGCTCTCCGTCGCACTGCTCGGCCTGATCGCGCTGGTCGTGGTCGGCTACTTCGCCAAGGACCTCACCGGCACGTCGTCGGACCCCGCACCGCCCTCGTCGTCGTCGTCGGCTTCGGCTTCGGTGCCGGGCGCGGGCTCGGGGCTGCCGGTCGAGCCGCTGTCGAGCCTGCCCGCCCAGGTCAAGGCCACGTGGGAGCTGATCGGCAAGGGCGGCCCGTTCCCGTACCCGCGCAACGACGGCGTGACGTTCCAGAACCGCGAGAAGGTGCTGCCCGCCAAACCGTCCGACTACTACCGGGAGTACACCGTGCCCACGCCGGGCAGCGACGACCGCGGCGCGCGGCGGCTCGTGACCGGGTCGTCCGACGAGGTGTACTACACGGCCGACCACTACGAGTCGTTCGTTGTCGTGGACGTGAGCGGATGAGCCACCGGCACGTGGTGCGCCGGGGCGCCCACTCGAAGCAGGCCGCCATCGGGGCCATCGCGGAGGCGTTGAGCTTCCCCGGCTGGTTCGGCCACAACCTGGACGCGCTGTACGACTGCCTGACCGACCTGTCGTGGCTGCCCGAGGGCGAGCACGTGCTGGAGTGGGAGGGCGGCAACGACGCCGTGGAAGCCGTGCTGGCGGACGCGGCCGCCCGAACCGCCGAGCTGGGCGACCGCGTCCTGACCGTCGTCTACACCGACTGAGGCCCGTCAGTCCTCGGCGCCGGTCTCGTCGGTGGGAACCCACGAGGGCTTGCGCTTGCCGACGAACGCGGCGATGCCCTCCTGGCCCTCGGGGCCGCCGAAGTGCCGTGCGGACAGGGCCAGCATGTCGGCGAACACCTCGCCGAGGTCGGCGGACCGGGGCTCCTGGAGCATCCGCTTGGTGGCGGCCAGGGCGGTCGGCGCGCCGAGCGCGAGCATGTCGGTGTAGCGGGTGACCTCGGCGTCGAGGCCGTCGGCGGGCACGGCGGAGTTGATCAGGCCGACGGCGACGGCCTTCGGCGCGGCGAACGTCTCGCCGGTCAGGAACAGCTCGTGCGCGGCCCGGGGCAGCAGGCGGGGCAGCACGGTCACCGAGATGACCGCGGGCACCACGCCGATGCGGACCTCGCTGAACGCGAACGTGGCCGTGTCCGCCGCGACCGCGATGTCGCACGCCGCGACCAGGCCGACGCCGCCCGCGCGCGCCGGGCCCGCCAGCCGTGCCACCACGGGCTTCGGGCTGGTCCAGAGCTGCCGCAGGATCGCCGGGAACTCGTTGACCCCCTGCTGGTCGGCGCTCGCGCCGCCCGCCTCCTTGAGGTCCATGCCCGAGCAGAACACCGGTCCGGTGTGGCTCAGCACGATCACGCGCACGGCGTCGTCGGCCGTCGCGGTCTCCAGGTGCCCGGTCAGCTCGGCGCGCAGCTGCGCGGACAGGGCGTTGCGGTTGTGGGGGGAGTCCAGCGTGATCGTCGCGATGCCACGCCGCACCTCGTAGTGGACCAGCTCGTCTGCCATGGGCCGCACTCTACGATCCCGTGTCGTTGACAGCATCCTGTCAAAATGACAGGATGCTGTCATGAAGACGGAGACGGTCCACCTCGCCCTCTACGACACGCTCGCCGACTGGGAGTTCGGGTACGCGACGGCGCAGATCAACCTGCCGCAGTTCCAGAAGGCGCCCGGCCGGTACCGGGTGCGGACCGTCGGCGCCACGCTCGACCCCGTGACCTCCATCGGCGGCCTGCGGATCACGCCGGACCTGGCGTTGGCCGACGTCGACCCGGCGGACAGCGCGATGCTGATCCTGCCCGGCGCGGACACGTGGGAGAGCGGTGGCAACGCGGCGTTCGGGGCGGCGGCCCGGCGGTGGCTCGACGCGGGCGTGCCGGTGGCGGCGATCTGCGGCGCGACCGTCGGCCTGGCCGCCGAGGGCCTGCTGAACGACCGCCCGCACGGCGGCAACACGGTGCGGCAGTTGACGGCCGTGCCCGGGTACACCGGTGCGCCGCTGTTCAGCGGCGAGCGGGCGGTGCGGGCGGACGGCGTGATCACGGCGGGCGCGGCGTCGGCGTTGGAGTTCGCGCGGGAGATCTTCGTGGAGCTGGACCTGTACGAGCCGGCCGTGCTGGAGGCCTGGTACGGCCTGTACCGGACGGGCGACCCGTCGTGGTTCGGCAAGCTCGTCGCCGCGGTGTCGTGAGCGGGGTCGAGCCCCGCACCGAGGCGGGGGACGTGCTGACCGAGGTCGTCATGCGCACGTTCCGCCTCTACGGCGGGTTCCTGGAAGCGGCGGAGGTGATGACGAAACCGGTCGGCCTGACCGCCGCGTGGTGGCAGGTCCTCGGCGCCGTCCTGCGCGAACCGCTGCCCGTGTCGGGCATCGCCCGGGAGATGAGCCTGACCAGGCAGAGCGTGCAACGCATCGCCGACCTGCTGGTGGAGAAGGGACTGGCCGAGTACCTGCCCAACCCGGCCCACAAGCGCGCCAAGCTGCTCCACCCGACCACCGCGGGCCACGACGCCATCTCCCGCCTGGCCCGGGCCCAGCACGCCTTCACCAACCGCATCTCGGCCCAGGTGGACCTCGCCGACCTGCGCACCACCCTGACCGTCATGGACCGCCTGGTCCAAGCCCTGGAGTCCACCTCCCCTGACCACGAGAGTCCAACGTCCAGCGCTCGAGAGTCCTACGTTCACGACAGGTGAATTCAACACTCGGGCCTGGCGGGCGCCGCGCTGAGCGTTGAATTCAGGTGCTCTGAACGTAGGACTCTCGCGGCGTGGAGGTAGGACTCTCGCGGGTCAGGCGGTGGCGGCCAGGGGGGTCGGCAGGGCCGAGTGGTAGCGGTGGAGGATCAGCTCGGCCACTTCGGGGTCCGGGCCCAGGGGCGGGGCGATGAGGGCGTCGGGGCCGGCCAGGCGGGACACGCGGTCCGGGAGGAAGCCCGGGGCCAGGAACCAGGACGCCACGGCGATGCGGCGCGCGCCCCGGGCACGCAGGCGGGCGACCGCCGTGGGCACGTCGGGGGTGGCGGAGGAGGCGAAGGCCGCCTCGACGCCCGCCCAGCCGGAGCCGGCGGCCCAGCGGTCGGCGATGGAGGACACCAGGGCGTTCGCCGGCGCGTGGGACGAGCCCGCGCCCGCCAGGACCACGCCGAGCGTGCGGTCGCGGGAACGGACGCCGACCGACGCCAGGCGGCGCAGGGCGGCCGACTCCAGCCGCGGGTCCGGCCCGAGGACGTCGGCGATCGTCACGGCCAAGCCGGGCAGCCGCACGTCCGCCACCGCGCCCGGCACGTCCACCCGCGCGTGGAAAGCCTTGCCCAGCAACAACGGCACCACCACGGCCGAACGGTGACCGTCCGCGTACACCCCGCGCAGCACGTCACCCAGCAGCGGCGCGGAGAGGTCCAGGAAGGACCCGCGCACGTCCACCGACGGCGACAACGCCCGCACCACGTCCAACAACTGGTGCACCACGGCCGCCGAACGCGGATCACGACTGCCGTGCGCCACGGCCACCAACGCGGTCACAGCGCACCCGTCAACCCGCGCGCCCGCAGCACGGCCCGCTCCAACGGCCGGAACACCAGCAGCTCGATCCCCACGCCGACCAGCAGGATCAGGAAGATCGCCGCGATCACCATCGAGATGTCGTTCAACGCCGACCCGTTGTGCAGGTACTGCCCGAGCCCTTCGCCGAGCTGCGGCGACGTGGCGATGATCTCCGCCGCCATCAGCGACCGCCACGAGAACGCCCACCCCTGCTTCAACCCGGCCAGGTAGCCGGGCAGCGCGGCGGGCAGCAGGATGTGCCGGGCCGCCGCCATCCGACCCGCGCCCAACGCCTGGCCGACGCGCGGCAGCAGCGGCGGGATCTGGTCGACGCCGGACACCAGCCCGTTGGCGATCGACGGCACCGACCCCATCAGCACGACGAAGTAGATGGTCGTGGGCGTCGCGCCGAACCACAGGATGCCCGCCGGCACCCACGCCACCGACGGCAGCGACTGCAGGCCCGTCAACAGCGACCCGATGGCCGCCCGCACGACCCGCACCTTGGCGATCAGCAGCCCCAGCGGCGTGGCGATCACCACGGCGGTGAGGAAGCCGAGCACGGCGCGGCTGACCGAGGTCCACAGCACCTCGAACGCCCGGCCGGTCTCGACCGCCTCGGCCACGGCCGCCCACACCGAGCCGGGCGAGGGCAGCTGGTACTCGGGCCAGAACGCCAGCGCCCACAACGCCTGCCACACGCCCAGCAGCAGGGCGAACGCGATCAGCGGCGGCACGGCGGTGCGGACGAACCGCTTGCGCCACGACGGCCGCCGGTCCTCCGACGGCGCGTCGAGCGCGTCCAGCCCGGCGCCGACCGCCGCGAGGTCCGTGTCAAGCTGCGGCATGACCGCTGATCACCTCTCGCAGGTGGGTCGTGATGTCCTCGATGACGGCGGGCTCGTCGCAGTCCACGGTGGACCACTCGCGCACCACGCGGCCGGGCCGGGAGGACAGCAGCACGACCCGCTGGCCCAGCCGCACGGCCTCGCGCACGTCGTGGGTGACGAACAGGATCGCCGTCGACGTCTCCCGCCACACCCGCACCAGCTCCGCCTGGAGCACGTCGCGGGTGATGGCGTCCAGCGCGGCGAACGGCTCGTCCATCAGCAGCAGGCCGGGCGTGCCCGCTTCGGCGCTGCCCAGCGTGGACGCCAGGGCGCGCGCCAGCGCCACGCGCTGCCGCATGCCGCCGGACAGCTCGTGCGGGCGCTTGTGGCCCGCACCGACCAGCCGCACCAGCGACAGCAGCTCGCTGGCCTTCTCCCGGCGCGGACCCCGCTTGAGGCCCGCCAGCCGCAGCGGCAGCTCGACGTTGCGCGCCGCGGTCAGCCACGGCATGAGCGCGGCTTCCTGGAACATCACGGCGGGCCGTGACGTGGTCAGCTCGATGGTGCCCGAGGTGGGCGCGTCCAGCCCGGCGACCAGGTTCAGCAAGGTCGACTTGCCGCAGCCGGACGCGCCGAGCAGGCACACGAACTCGCCCGGCGCGACCGACAGGTCGACGCCGTCGAGCGCGACGACGCCGGCCGGGCCGTGGCCGAAGACCTTCCGCACCCCGGACAAGGTCACTGCGGCGTCCACGTCGGACACGGCCGCGGGGGTCTCAAGCGTGGCGGTCATGGTGTGCCTGCCTTCCTCGAGTTACTTCTTGTCCAGCCCGGCGGTGTCCACGGTCGGCTTGCCCGCCGCCGAGAGCACCTTGTTCAGCAGCGTGAAGTCGGCGAGCCCGGCCACGTCGGCGGCCTCCTTCGCCACACCCGCCGTCACCGCGTCCTTCGCGAGCTGCGGGAAGCTCTTGGCCTGCGGATCGACCGTCAGCTCGATGTTGTCGAACGCCCGGTCCAGCACCGGCTCACCCAGCGCCTTGCCGGTGAGGTCCTTCAGCGCCTTGTTGACGATCTGCTTGGCCTCGACCTTGCTGTTGAGCGCGAAGTCGGTGGCCGCGAGGTGGCCGCGCAGCAGCGCCTCGACCGTCTGCGGGTGCTCCTGGAGGAACTTGGTGCGCACCAGCAGCACCGTGGTCGGGAACTTGCCGCCCTCCCACAGGTCCTTCTCGTCGAGCAGCACCTTCGCGCCCGCGTCGAGCACCAGCCGCGACGACCACGGCTCCGGCGCCCACGCCCCCTGCACGTCGCCCTTCTTGAACAGGTCGAGCGACTGCGAGTTCTCCGTGTTGGTGACGTTGACCTGGTCGGCGCCCGCGCCGACGGCCAGCTTCTCGTCGGACAGCCACTTCTTCAGCGCGACGTCCTGCGTGTTGCCGAGCTGCGGGGTGGTGATGACCTTGCCCTTGAGGTCGGCGGCCGAGGCGATGTCGGGCGCGACCACGAGCTGCGCGCCGCCGGAGGTGGCGCCGGAGACGAGCCGGACCGCCTCTCCCTTGGACTTGGCGTAGGCGTTGATGGCCGGGCCGGAACCGATGAACGTGGCGTCCAGCGACTCGCCGAGCAGCGCGTTCACCGCCTCCGGACCCGCGTTGAACGTCTGGGTGGTGAGCTTGGTGCTGCCGAGTTCCTTGGTGAACAGGCCCTTGTCGACACCGATCAGCGCGGCGGCGTGGGTGACGTTGGGGAAGTAGCCGAGGCGGATCTCCGCGGCCGCCCCCTTGTCCTGCGCGGGCGCGGCGTTGTCGACTCCGGTGTCCGCCCGCGAGCAGGCGGCGAGGGCGACGAGGGCGGTGGCTATGGCCAGGGACTTGGTCAGGATGCGGCTGCTCACGGCGGCGGTGGCCTTTCTGGGTCAGGGACCGGGGGAGACGAGGGCGTGGTTGTCGGGCAGGGCGGCGTCGCCGCCCTCGGTACAGCTGTCCACGCCGTCCACCTCCGGCAGCGGGGCCCCCACGAGCCCGGCGGCCAACGTGCTCCCGTCGGCGGCGTCGATGACCAGGAACGCCCCCGTCCGGCGGTCCTTCGTGTAGTCGTCCACCGGGATCGGCTCGGCGGTGCGCACCGACACCTGGCCGATCTCGTTGAGGGACAAGGAGTCCGGTGCGTCGGTGCTGCCGAGCTTCTGCTCGTCGAACCGGGTGCGCAGCTCGGTGACGATCGCCTGCACGGTCCGCGTGCCGTGCTTGACCAGCACGCGCGCCCCCGGCGTCAGCGGCTTCTCCGACAGCCAGCACACCGTGGCGTCGAACTCGTCGGTCACCCTCGGCGGCTGCCCGGCGGTGGCGATCAGGTCGCCGCGGGAGATGTCGAGGTCGTGCGCCAGCAGCAGGGTCACCGAGTGGCCCGCGGCGGCTTCCGGCAGCGGGCCGTCGGCGGTGTCGATGCCGGTCACTGTGGAGCGCAGCCCGGCGGGCAGCACGGCGATCTCGTCGCCGACCCGCACGGTGCCCGCCGCGACCTGGCCCGCGTACCCGCGGTAGTCCGGGTGCTCGGCGGTGCGCGGGCGGATCACGTACTGCACCGGGAAGCGGAACGGCGCGTCGTGCGCGTCCGGCTCGACCGGCACCGACTCCAGGTGCTCCAGCAGCGTCGGGCCGTCGTACCAGGGCGTCCGCGCCGAGCGCTCCACCACGTTGTCGCCCGCCAGGGCGGAGACGGGGATCTCCACCACGGCGTCCTCGGCGTACCCGAGGGCGGTGGCGTGGGCGGTGAACTCCTTGGCGATGCGGGCGAACGTCACCTCGTCGAAGTCGACCAGGTCGATCTTGTTGACCGCCAGCACCAGGCGCGGCACGCCGAGCAGCGCCAGCACGGCCGCGTGCCGCCGGGTCTGCTCGATGACGCCCTTGCGCGCGTCGACCAGCAGGACGCCGAGCTGCGCGGTGGACGCGCCGGTCACCGTGTTGCGGGTGTACTGCACGTGGCCGGGGGTGTCGGCCAGCACGAACGAGCGCTTGGGCGTGGCGAAGTAGCGGTAGGCCACGTCGATGGTGATGCCCTGCTCGCGTTCCGAGCGCAGGCCGTCCACCAGCAGCGAGAGGTCCGGGGTGGTCAGGCCGCGGTCGGCGCTGGCGCGGTGCACCGCGTCCAGCGTGTCGGCCAGCACCGACTTGGTGTCGTACAGCAACCTGCCGACCAGCGTGGACTTGCCGTCGTCCACGCTGCCCGCCGTCGCCAACCTCAACAGGTCGCTCATCTAGAAGTAGCCCTCCCGCTTGCGGTCTTCCATGGCGGCCTCGGACAGCCGGTCGTCCGCGCGGGTCGCGCCGCGCTCGGTGAGCCTGCTGGCCGCCACCTCGGCGATGACGGCCTCGATGTCGGCGGCGTCGGACTCGACCGCGCCGGTGCACGACCCGTCGCCGACGGTCCGGTAGCGGATGGTCTTCTCGAGCTTCTCCTCGCCCTCGCGAGGACCGCCCCAGGGGCCTTCCGCCAGCCACATCCCGTCGCGCAGGTACACCTCGCGCCGGTGGGCGTAGTAGATCGACGGCAGCTCGATGCCCTCGCGGGCGATGTAGTGCCACACGTCCAGCTCGGTCCAGTTGGACAGCGGGAACACCCGGACGTGCTCGCCGGGGCGGTGGCGGCCGTTGTAGAGGTTCCACAGCTCCGGGCGCTGCCGGCGCGGCTCCCACTGGCCGAAGGAGTTGCGCAGGCTGAAGATCCGCTCCTTGGCGCGGGCCCGCTCCTCGTCCCGGCGACCGCCGCCGAACACGGCGTCGAACTTGTGGCCGGTGATCGCGTCCAGCAGCGGCACGGTCTGCAGCGGGTTGCGCGTGCCGTCGGGGCGCTCGGCCAGCCGGCCGTCGTCGATGTAGTCCTGCACCTTGGCGACTTCCAGCCGCAGCCCGTGGCGGGCCACGACCTGGTCGCGGAACTCGATGACCTCGTCGAAGTTATGCCCGGTGTCCACGTGCAGCAGCGGGAACGGCACCGGCGCCGGCCAGAAGGCCTTGACCGCGAGGTGCAGCAGCAGGGTGGAGTCCTTGCCGCCGGAGAAGAGGATCACCGGCCGGTCGAACTCGCCCGCCACCTCGCGGAAGATGTGGATCGCCTCGGACTCGAGGCGGCCCAACGTGTCGAGAGCTGTCGCGGTGGTCATCCGTGCAACCCGCATTCGGTCTTGGACAGGCCCGCCCACCGGCCGCTGCGGGCGTCGGCGCCCGGCAGCGGCTTCGCGGTGCACGGAGCGCAGCCGATGGAGGGGTAACCCGCCTGCACGAGCGGGTTCTCCAGGATCCCGTGCTCGGCGATGTAGGCGTTGAACTCGTCGTCGGACCAGGGCGCGATCGGGTTGACCTTGACCAGGCCGTTGCGCTCGTCCCACATCACGATCGGCGTGTTCGCCCGGGTCGGCGCGTCCACGCGGCGCACGCCGGTGACCCACGCGTCGTAGTTCTTCAGCGTGCGCTGCAACGGGATGACCTTGCGGAGCTGGCAGCACCGGCCCGGGTCGGTCTGGTTCAGCAGGCCGAACCGCGCCTCCTGGTCGGCCACCGACTGCTCGGCCGCGGCGTTGACGATGTGCACGCCGGGGTAGACCAGGTCGACGGCGTCCCGCGTGCCGATGGTCTCGGCGAAGTGGTAGCCGGTCTCCAGGAACAGCACGTCGACGTCCGGCTTGACCTTGGTGGCCAGGTCGACCAGGACGGCGTCCTGCATGTTCGACGCGACGATCCAGCTCTCGCCGAACGTGCGGGCGGTCCACGCGAGCGCCTCTTCGGGGCCGGCGTCCGCCAGCTCGACCGAAGCGGCCTCCGCGATCACCTTCAGTTCCTCGACCCGGGTGGGGGCGGTCATCGCTGCACCTCCTGAGGAAGGTTGAGACCAACGAACTTGACGGTGAACACGCGGCGACAGGAGGCGCACAGCCACGAGTGGCCGGGCTCCTCCTGCGGACGGAGGTCCTCGTCGCCGCAGTAGGGGCAGTAGAAGGGGGTGGCCCGCTCGCTCACTTCAGGTCACCTTCGTCGGCTCGGGCGACCCACTGCGCGAACCGCTCGCCGGCCTCGCGCCCGGCCACGAAGTTGCGCACCACGCGCTCGACGTAGTCCGACAGCTCGGCGGCGGTGACCTTGTGGCCGCGCAGCTTGCGGCCGAAGCCCGCGTCCAGGCCGAGCCCGCCGCCCAGGTGCACCTGGAAGCCCTCGACCTGCCTGCCGTCGGCGTCGGTGACGATCTGGCCCTTGAGCCCGATGTCCGCGGTCTGGATCCGGGCGCACGAGTTCGGGCAGCCGTTGATGTGCACGGAGATCGGCTCGGTCACGCCCGCCACGACGTCGGCCAGCCGCGACTCCAGCGCGGACACCAGGTCCACCGCGCGCGCCTTGGTCTCGACGATCGCGAGCTTGCAGAACTCGATGCCGGTGCAGGCCATCACGCCGCGCCGCCACGGCGACGGCTCGGTCTGCAGCCCCAGCTTCGCCAGGTCCGCCTGGAGGTTCTGCACCTCGGCCTCGGGCACGTCGAGCACCACGAGCTTCTGCTGCGGCGTCAGCCGGACCCGGCCCGAACCCGCCCGCTCCGCCACCTTGGCCACCTCGACCAGCGTGGAGCCGGACACCCGGCCCGCGATCGGGGCCGCGCCGACGTAGCACAGGCCGTCCTTCTGCCGGTGCACGCCGATGTGGTCGCGCGGCGTCGCGGGGTTCTCCGGCGCCGGGCCGTCGACCATCTTGCGCTTGAGGTACTCGTTCTCGAGAACTTCCCTGAACTTCTCCGGCCCCCAGTCGGCGACCAGGAACTTGATCCGGGCGCGGTGCCGCAGCCTGCGGTAGCCGTAGTCGCGGAAGACGCTGATCACGCCCTCCCACACGTCCGGCACCTCGTCCACCGGCACCCACGCGCCGAGCCGCTTGCCGATCATCGGGTTGGTGGACAGGCCGCCGCCGACCCACAGGTCGAAGCCGGGGCCGTGCTCGGGGTGGTCCACGCCGACGAACGCCACGTCGTGGATCTCGTGCGCGGTGTCGGGCAGGCCGGAGATCGCCGTCTTGAACTTGCGCGGCAGGTTCGAGAAGCGCGGGTCGCCGATGTAGCGGCGCAGGATCTCGTCGATCGCGGGGGTGCCGTCGACCAGCTCGTCCTCGGCGATGCCCGCCACGGGGGAGCCGAGGATGACGCGCGGGCTGTCGCCGCAGGCCTCCATCGTGGTCAGGCCCGCGTCCTCCAGCTTCCGCCAGATCGTCGGCACGTCCTCGATGCGGATCCAGTGGTACTGCACGTTCTGCCGGTCGGTGATGTCGGCGGTGTCGCGGGCGTAGGTCTGGGACAGCTCGCCGATCAGCGCGAGCTGCTGCGTGGTGAGCTTGCCGCCGTCGACGCGGACCCGGAGCATGAAGTACTCGTCGTCCAGCTCTTCCGGCTCCAGCGTCGCCGTGCGTCCGCCGTCGATGCCGGGCTTGCGCTGGGTGTAGAGGCCGTACCAGCGGAAACGGCCGCGCAGGTCGGCCGGGTCGATCGAGTCGAAGCCGCCGTGGGCGTAGATGTTCTCGATCCGCGAGCGGACGTTGAGCGGGTTGTCGTCCTTCTTGCTCCGCTCGTTCGGGTTCAGCGGCTCGCGGTAGCCCAGCGCCCACTGCCCCTCACCTCGGCGCTGCTTGCCGCGCTGAGGCGTCGTCGTCGGGGGGACCATCCTCGTCCTCCGGGGATTCGGGGCGCTGGTGCGCGTGCGAGTCCCAGGACAGCCGTGGTGGGGGTCTCGTCAGCGCACCCGGCGCCGACGGGAACAAAAAGGCAGGCGCGGGTTATGCCGAACGACGGCACATCGCGCTGGAGACACGACGGAAGTCGACGTGGCGGCGGACCACCAGGCGGACTCCGGTCGATGTCATGTGCCTCAGCGTGCCACGCGTCCATCTCGTGGTCCACCGCCATCCGCATCGTGGGACGGGGTTGCGCTGCTGGTAGATGGGACAATGGGCGTCATGCCCTCCGCTCTGCCGATCGGTGATCCCTCGCCCTCCGACGGCTCCCTCCCCGCCTCCGCGCTCACCGGTCTGGGTGACCGCCCGTTCGGGGTCTACGTGCACGTCCCGTTCTGCGCGACCCGGTGCGGTTACTGCGACTTCAACACTTACACCGCCGGTGAGCTGGGCACTTCCGCCTCACCGGCGTCCTGGATGGAGGGTCTGCGCCGGGAGCTGGACCTCGCCGCGACCGTGCTGGGTGACCCACCGGCGGTCGATACGGTGTTCGTGGGTGGTGGCACACCGTCGCTGCTGGGCGCCGCCGGACTGGGCCAGGTGCTCGACGCGGTGCGGTCCTCGTTCGGCCTCGCGCCGGGCGCGGAGGTCACCACGGAGTCCAACCCGGAGTCCACCTCGCCCGAGTTCTTCTCAGCCATCCGTGACGCTGGTTACACCCGCGTCTCGCTCGGCATGCAGTCGGCCGCCCGGCACGTGCTGGCCGTGCTCGACCGCGTGCACACCCCGGGCCGTCCGGTCGCCGCCGCGAAGGAGGCCCGCGAGGCGGGCTTCGAGCACGTGAACCTCGACCTCATCTACGGCACGCCGGGCGAGACCGTCGCCGACCTCCGCTCGTCGCTCGACGCCGTCCACAGCGCGGGCGTGGACCACGTCTCGGCCTACGCGCTGATCGTGGAGGAGGGCACCGCGCTGGCCCGCCGGGTGCGCCGGGGCGAGCTGCCGATGCCGGACGACGACGTGCTCGCCGACAAGTACGAGCTGATCGACGCGGCCATGACCGCGCAGGGCCTGACCTGGTACGAGGTGTCGAACTGGGCCGCGTCGGCGGACGCCGCCTGCCGGCACAACCTGCTGTACTGGCAGGGGGCCGACTGGTGGGGCGCGGGCCCCGGCGCGCACAGCCACGTCGGCGGCGTGCGCTGGTGGAACGTGAAGCACCCGGCGAAGTACGCCGAGCTGCTGGCCGCCGGCTCGTCACCCGCCGCGGGCCGCGAGGTCCTCGCCGACGACGACCGCCGGGTGGAACGCGTGCTGCTGGAGCTGCGCCTGGCCACCGGCCTGCCGCTGGACGTCCTCGACGACGAGGGCCGGGCCGAGGCGAAGGTCGCCGCCGCCGACGGCCTGCTCGACCAGGCCGCCCTCGACGACGGCCGCTGCGTGCTCACCGACCGGGGCAGGCTGCTCGCCGACGCCGTGGTGCGCCGGCTCACCTGACCGCGTCGGCCGCGGCCCGGTGCGGACCGCGGCCGACGCGGGGTGCCTCAGGCGAGGCGGTCCGGCAGCGCGGCGAGGGTGTAGTTCGCCCAGACGTAGCTGTCCATCTGGTGCTGGTCGGCGGACAGGTTGACCACCCGGTCGATCTTGCCGTCGGCGTCGAAGTGCCACAGCAGGGCCCACAGGGTGTCGACCTTGCCCTCGCCCGCGGTGGTCCAGCCGCGGTGCACGTCCACCACGTACTCCTCGTTGGCCTCCAGGAACAGCGGGTCGGCCTGGAAACCCGCCTTGCCCAGCTCGGTGAAGAAGGCCGCGACCTCCTCCACACCCCGCTTGGTGCCCGACAGCGGGTGGTGGCCCGGGATGGTCCACTCGATGTCGTCGGTCATCACGCCACGCATGGCGTCGAGGTCGTAGGTGGCGTACGCGGCGAAGAACTTGGTGATGGCGTCGAGCTTGGCGGCCTTGTCGGCGCTCATGGAACCTTCCCCCAGTGGACGCGGCATGGTGCTTTCCGGCCGGCCACCCTAGCCAAGCCGACGGGCGCGGGTGATCACTTCAGGCTGATCGACGCGGACTCCCCGATCGTCCGGTAGCCCAGCGCCCCGTACAGGCGGGTCACCTTCCAGTCCGGCTCGGTCTCCAGGAACGGGGTGCAGCCCGCGTCGAACACCCGCGCGGTGAGGTCGGCGCACACCGCCGACGCGATGCCACGCCCCCGCAGCCGCGCCGGCACCGCGATGCCCGCGACCTGCGACAACCCGTGCCTCGGCGCGGTGCAGGCCCCCGCGCCCGCCGGCTCGCCGGCCAGCCGGGCCAGCACGATCACCCCGTCGTCGCGCAACAGCGAACGCTGCCGCGCCACGTCCCGCGCGCCGACCTCCCCGGCCACGTCGAACGCCGTGTTCTGCACCACCGACACCGCGAGCAGGTCCTCGTCCGAGGTCACCGCCTCGATCGTCAGCCCGGCGGGCGGCGGCGGCACCACCAGGTCGTCGACCGCCATCACCGGCAGCAGGTGGTCGACGGTGAACCCGGCCGCCGCCAGCGCCGCGTCCACCGCCGGCGACGGTCGCAGGTACTCCAGCCTCGGCGTGCGCGACCGCTCCCGGAACGCCGCCACCAGCGCGGCCACCTCACCCGCGGTCGGCGCCGCGCCCTCGTCCGGCACGGCGTAGTTCACGGACAGGTCGTCGCTGTGCTCGTCGAAGCGGACCAGGAACGGTCCGACGCGCTCGGCGTCGGCCCTGATCGCGTCGCGCAGGGCGGCCTGGATGCGGGTGAGCACGCCCGAAGCTACCCACCTCACCGAAGTGCGGCGAGCGGGTTTTCCGATCCGGGCCCGAACCTCCGTAAACTCAAGGTGAAGCAGCCTGTCCGTCCTGGAGGTGACGCGCGTGAACGCCGATGAGCGCCGGTTCGAAGTGCTGCGCGCGATCGTCGCCGACTACGTGTCCAACCAGGAGCCGGTCGGCTCGAAAGCCCTGGTCGAACGGCACAACCTGGGTGTGTCGAGCGCGACCGTGCGCAACGACATGGCCACGCTGGAAGAGGACGGGTACATCACCCAGCCGCACACCAGCGCCGGCCGCGTGCCGACCGACAAGGGCTACCGCCTGTTCGTGGACCGGCTCAGCGAGGTCAAGCCGCTGTCCACGCCCGAGCGCAGGGCCATCCAGAACTTCCTCGAAGGCGCCTACGACCTCGACGACGTGCTGCGGCGCAGCGTCCGGCTGCTGGCCCAGCTGACCCGTCAGGTCGCCGTCGTCCAGTACCCGACGCTGAGCCGCTCCACCGTCCGGCACATCGAAGTGCTCGCCATCACACCGGCGCGCCTGATGCTGGTGCTGATCACCGACACCGGCCGGGTCGACCAGCGCTCGGTCGACCTCGGCGACGTGATCACCGAGGACAACGTGGCCCGCATCCGGTCCATGCTCAACGGCGCCATGGTCGGCAAGCGCCTGTCCGACGCCTCCGCCGAGGTCGCGAAGCTGCCCGACGACTCGCCCGGCGAGCTGCGCGACATCGTGCTGCGGGTGAGCACGGTGCTCATCGAATCGCTGGTGGAGCACCCCGAGGAACGCCTGGTCCTGGGTGGCACGGCGAACCTCACCCGCAACGTGGCAGACTTCCCCGGTTCGCTGCGCCAGGTGCTCGAGGCGCTGGAGGAGCAGGTCGTGGTGCTCAAGCTGCTCGCCACGGCCCGCGACCCGGGTCGCATCCTGGTGCACATCGGCGAGGAGAACGAAGCGGCCGAGATGCGCAGCACCTCGGTCGTGTCCATCGGCTACGGCAGCCGGGACAACCTGCTCGGCGGCATGGGAGTGGTGGGGCCCACCCGCATGGACTACCCCGGCACGATGGCGGCGGTGCGAGCGGTCGCCAACTACGTGGGGGAGATCTTGACCGGACGGTGACGGCGGGGGAACACCGCGGTCCCGCAGGACGTTTCGCAAGCGAGCGGACGCGTGTCGAAGCGCGTTCGCAGGAGGAAACACGGTGGCGAGGGACTACTACGGCACGCTCGGGGTCCAGAAGAACGCGACTCCCGACGAGATCAAGCGCGCCTACCGCAAGCTCGCGCGGCAGCTGCACCCCGACGTGAACCCCAACGAGGAAGCACGCTTCAAGGAGGTGACCGCCGCCTACGAGGTCCTGTCGGACCCCAAGAAGCGGCAGGTCGTCGACCTGGGCGGCGACCCGCTGGAGCCAGGCGGCGGTGGGATGCGCGGCGGCGGCGACCCGTTCGCGGGATTCGGTCTCGGCGACATCATGGACGCCTTCTTCGGCGCGGGCGGCGGTGGCGGACGCGGTCCGCGCAGCCGCGTGCAGCCGGGCTCGGACGCGTTGATCCGGCTGTCGATGACGCTGGAGGAGTGCGCGGCGGGCGCGTCGCGCGAACTGACCGTCGACACGGCCATCCTGTGCGACCGGTGCGTCGGCAGCGGCTGCGCGGACGGCTCGTCCCCCGTGCGCTGCGACACGTGCGGCGGGCGCGGCGAGGTGCAGTCGGTGCAGCGCTCGTTCCTCGGCCAGGTCGTCACGGCGCGGCCGTGCCCGGTCTGCCGCGGCCTCGGCGAGGTCATCCCCGACCCGTGCCAGCAGTGCGCGGGCGAGGGCCGGGTGCGCTCGCGGCGCACCATCTCGGTGCAGATCCCGGCCGGCGTGGCCGAGGGCATGCGGGTGCGGCTCGCGGGCCAGGGCGAGGTCGGCCCCGGCGGCGGACCGGCCGGCGACCTCTACGTCGAGGTCGAGGAGGTGCCGCACGAGGTCTTCGAGCGCGACGGCGCCAACCTGCACTGCTCCGTGCGCATCCCGATGACCACCGCCGCCCTGGGCGCCGTGCTGCCGTTGGCGACCCTGGACGGCGAGGAGGAGCTGGAGATCGAGCCCGGCACCCAGCCGAACACCGAGCTGGTGCTCACCGGGCGCGGCATGCCCCGGCTGCGCTCCAGCGGCCGCATCGACGGCCGCGGCGACCTGCACGTGCACCTGGAGGTCGTCACGCCGACCAAGCTGGACGCCCGGCAGGCCGAACTGCTGCGCGAGCTCGCCGTGACGCGCGGCGAGGACGAGCCGACGCTCGCGCACAACGGCAAGGGCGGCGGCGGGCTCTTCTCGCGGCTGCGGTCCGGCCGCAACCACCGGTGACGCTGCCGGTCTTCCTGGTCGCCGCGCTGCCGCCCGGTGACGAGGCCGTCCTGGACGGCCCCGAGGGGCGGCACGCGGCCACCGTGCGCCGGTTGCGCGCGGGGGAGGAGCTGGTGCTCTCCGACGGCACGGGCGCCCAGGTGCGGTGCGTGGTGTCGGAGGCGGCCAAGGACTCCCTGCGGCTGCGCGTCGTCGAGCGGTGGACCGTGCCCGAACCGGCCGTGCGGGTCGTCGTGGCGCAGGCGCTGGTGAAGGGCGACCGGGGTGAACTGGCCGTCGAGCTGGCCACCGAGGCCGGGGTCGACGGCGTCGTGCCGTGGCGTGCCTCGCGCTGCGTGACGAAGTGGGAGGACGGGCCGCGCGGCGCGAAGGCCCTCGAACGCTGGCGCAGCACCGCGCGCGAGGCGGCCAAGCAGGCCCGCCGGGCGCGCGTGCCGTCGGTCGCCGAACCCGTCACGACGGCCGGGCTCGCGCGGTTGGCGTCGTCCTCGGCGGTCACTTTGGTTTTGCACGAATCCGCTTCCGTCGGCCTCGGATCGGTTCAGTTGCCCGCATCGGGTGATGTGCTGCTCGTCGTCGGACCGGAAGGCGGGATCACCGACGAGGAATTGTCCACGTTGACCGGTGCGGGCGCGCACGTAGTGCGACTGGGACCTACCGTTCTGCGAGCGTCGACCGCGGCGGCGGTCGCTTTGGGTGCGCTGGGTGTGCTGACCGATCGCTGGCGGTAATTGGTGTTGCCCTCTTCTGGCGAACGCCTGACA
The DNA here is from genome assembly GCF_016695385.1 of Saccharothrix sp. 6-C. Classification (NCBI taxonomy): domain Bacteria; kingdom Bacillati; phylum Actinomycetota; class Actinomycetes; order Pseudonocardiales; family Pseudonocardiaceae; genus Saccharothrix; species Saccharothrix sp. 6-C. The sequence goes on from NZ_CP064192.1 coordinate 905,651, forward strand.
TAGGGGTTACGCTGATGGCAGAGGGGTTGCATTGGTCTAACCAAGATCGGCTCCTCGACCGACTCGCCGGACACCTCCCCCCTCGGTCCGGCGCCGCCGCGTCGCGGTGGGACGACCCCCAGGTCCCACCGCGATGCGGCCACTTTTTTGTCGCCAAGGGGTTTCGATTGCGCATCGTCTACGGACCGCACCCGAGCCAGTTCGGTGAGTTTTCCACGCCGACCGGTGAATCGTTTCCGGTGATCGTGGTAATCCACGGTGGTTTTTGGCACCAGCGCCACGGATTGGAACTCGGCCGACCGTTGGCCGCTGACCTGGTCATTCACGGCGCGGCCGCGTACAACATCGAGTACCGGCGGGTAACCGGTGGTGGCGGTTGGCCCGCCACCGGTGACGACGTGCTCGCCGCCCTCGACGCCCTCGACCCCGCACTGGGCCCGGTGGTCACCCTGGGTCACTCCGCCGGCGGGCACCTGGCGGTGTGGGCCGCCGCCCGCCACCCCCGCGTCGTCGGCGCCGTGGCCCAAGCCGGCGTCCTCGACTTCCTCCAGCACCCGCGGATCACCCGCCGCGCCGCCGAACTGCTCGGCGGCACCCCGGCCGAGGTGCCGGCGCTCTACGCCGACGCGTCGCCCGCGGCCCTGCTGCCCATCCCGAAGCCCCTGGTGCTGGTCCACGGCGAGGACGACGAGGACGTGCCGTTCGAGCAGAGCGAGGCGTTCGCCCGCGCTTCCGGCGCCGAGCTGATCGCCCTCCCTGCCACCGACCACATGTCCCTGATCACCCCGGGCACCGCGGCCTGGACCGCCTGCCGCACCGCCGCCCTCCGCCTCGCCCGGACGTAGGACACACGCGCGTGTCCTACGTCCAGAACGCGCGTGTCCTACGTTCGGAACACCCGAGTTGAACGCCCAGCACGCGTGACCGCCCGGGTCGGTAGCCTGCGGAGCCATGTCCGACTGCCTGTTCTGCCGCATCGTGGCCCGCGAGATCCCGGCGACCGTGGTGCACGAGACCGACACCACCCTGGCGTTCCGCGACATCGCGCCCCAAGCCCCGACGCACGTCGTGCTGGTGCCGAAGGCCCACGCCGCGGACGCCGTGGCCCTGGCCGCCGCCGCGCCCACCGTGCTGGACGACCTGTTCCTGGCCGCCGGCGAGGTGGCTAAGGCCGAGGGCGTCGCCGACAGCGGCTACCGGCTGCTGTTCAACACCGGCGCCGACGCGGGCCAGACCGTCTTCCACGCCCACCTGCACGTCCTCGGCGGCCGGCCGCTCGGCCCGCTCGCCTGAGCCGTCCTACCCCAAGGCCTGCATCACCGGCGCGTACAGGCGCGCGCGGTCACCGCTGAACGCACCGCGCACCATCAGGTCCACGGTGAACCGCGGCACCACCCCGCGCGCCTCCAGCCACGCCGCCAACGCCGCGTCACGCACGTCCACCCGCACCGTCGCGCCCACCGCCACGTCCGCGACCAACTCCGCCGCCCGCGCCGCCGACGGCGCCACCACCGGGCCCACCATCGTCAACGGCCCGTTGCGCCAGGCCGCCACGAACCCGTCGTCGGCCACCCTGACCTGCGACGCGAACCCGAACAGCGCGTCCACCACCGCCGACCGGTCGGCGCCGAACACCTCGGCATCGACCGCCGCCAGCCCAGGCAGGTCCGCCTCCACCGCCGGCCGCGACGTGCCCGAGGCCGCGTCGTCGAACGGGCCGACGTGCGCCGTCACCAGCCCCACCGACCGGAACCCCAGCTTCTCGTACAGCGGCTTGCCGTACGAAGTCGCGTGCAACGACGCCACCGGCGTGCCCGCGAACCCGAGCGCGTGCTCCACCAACCGCCGCCCGAGCCCGCGCCCGCCGTGGCTCGACGCCACCAGCACCATGCTGACCGCCGCGTGCTCGTCACCGAACCGGGTGACGATGGTGGTGCCGACCAGCTCATCGCCGTCGAACAGGCCGAACCCGGTCCCGACCCGCAGCAGGAACGCCCACTTGGCCGGCTCCTCCGGCCACCCCCGGTCCGCCGCGAGGCGGACGCAGGCGGGGAGGTCGTCGGGGGTGAGCACGCGCAACTCCGTCACGGCTCCGAGTACACCCGCCGTGTCCAACCCGTTTCTTACTCCGGTGCGGAGTGTCGGTGGTGGCGGCTAGCATCGGGAGCGGTAGGTCGAACTCACCAGAGCACGGCGCGAACGCGCAGGAAGAGGGCCCGAGGCCACGTGGCCGGTACCGACGACAACACGCCGCAGCCAGTCCACGCGGCGGCCGACGCCCAATCCAAGTTCGCCGTGCCAGACGGCGCGGTGCTCGCCCTGCTCGGATCGCGTGACGAGAACCTCCGGCTCGCGGAGGAACTGCTGGTCGCGGACGTGCACGTGCGCGGCAACGAGATCACCCTGTCCGGCCAGCCCGCCGACGTGGCGTTCGCCGAGCGCGTGTTCGCCGAGCTGGTCACGCTCGCCAGCCGCGGTCAGCAGGTCGGCCAGGACACGGTCCGCCGCACGGTCGCGATGCTGTCCGCGGGCACCTCGGAGTCGCCTGCCGAGGTGCTGAGCCTCGACATCATCTCCCGGCGCGGCCGCACCATCCGGCCCAAGACGTTGAACCAGAAGCACTACGTGGACGCGATCGACCAGAACACCGTGGTGTTCGGCATCGGTCCCGCGGGCACCGGCAAGACCTACCTGGCGATGGCGAAGGCCGTGCAGGCGTTGCAGGCCAAGCAGGTCAACCGCATCATCTTGACCCGGCCGGCGGTCGAGGCCGGTGAGCGGCTCGGCTACCTGCCCGGCACGCTGTACGAGAAGATCGACCCGTACCTGCGGCCCCTCTACGACGCGCTGCACGACATGGTCGACCCCGAGTCGATCCCGCGCCTGACCCAGGCGGGCACGATCGAGGTCGCCCCACTGGCCTACATGCGTGGTCGGGCACAGCCGGTGTTCACCAACGTGCTCACCCCGGACGGCTTCCGGCCCATCGGCAGCCTCCAGGTCGGCGATCTGGTCATCGGTTCGAACGGCGAGCCCACCCCGGTCCTCGGCGTCTTCCCGCAGGGCGTGAAGGACGTCTACCGGGTCACGGCCCAGGACGGCGCCTCGACGCTGGCCTGCGGTGACCACCTCTGGACGGTGCGCACCAGGTCCGACCGCCGGCGGAACAAGCCGTGGCGGGTCCTGGAGACCAAGGAGATGATCGGCGACCTCCGCGCCGCCCACGCGCGTCGTTACGAGTTGCCGCTGCTCAGCGCCCCGACCTGCCACCCGGCGCGCGAGGTCCCGATGGACCCGTACGCCTTGGGCCTGCTGCTCGGCGACGGCTGCCTGACCGGATCGACCACGCCGTCCTTCGCGACCGACGACCCCGAGTTGGCGGTCGCGCTCCAGTCCGCTCTGCCGGGCATCGCGGTGAACTGGAAGGACCGGGTGAACTACACCCTCAACCGGGTGAAGTCGCCGGGCGATGTCGTGACGCTGGAGAACCCCGTCACCGGGGCGCTCCGGGCGTTGAGCCTGCTCGGCACCCGGTCGCACACGAAGTTCGTCCCGGAGGTCTACCTCGCCAACGCGGTCGAGGTCAGGTTGGCGCTGCTGCAAGGCCTGCTGGACTCCGACGGCGGGCCGGTCACGCAGTCCGGGCGCACCTGCCGCATCCAGTACACGACCACGTCCGCCCGGCTCAGGGACGACGTGATCGGCCTGGTCCGGTCGCTGGGCGGCGTGGCCTACACGCGCACCCGCGTGGCGGAGGGGAGGCGGCCGGGCTTCGCGAACGGCCGGGCGGTTCGCTACGTCCACGACGCGCACGTCGTCGACATCCGGTTGCCCGAGGGCGTCGAGCCCTTCCGGCTCGCCCGCAAGCGCGAGAAGTACCTCGCGGCCGGCGGCGGCGGGCGGCCGATGCGGTTCATCGACAGCATCGAGCCCGCAGGCCGCACCGAGGCGGTGTGCATCCAGGTGGCCGCGGCGGACTCGCTGTACGTCACCGAGGACTACCTGCTGACCCACAACACGCTGAACGACGCGTTCATCATCTTGGACGAGGCGCAGAACACGACGCCCGAACAGATGAAGATGTTCCTCACCCGGTTGGGGTTCGGCTCCAAGATCGTGGTGACTGGTGACATCACGCAGATCGACCTGCCCGGCGGGCAGCGCAGCGGTCTGAAGGTCGTCAAGGACATCCTCGAAGGCGTGGAAGACGTCCACTTCTCCGTCCTGACCAGCAACGACGTGGTCCGCCACCGGCTGGTCGCGGACATCGTGGACGCCTACGAGAAGTGGCAGGTCGAGCAGGACGAAGGCGACGCGGCCGACCGGCACCAGCACCACGCCGGACCCGGTGCGCGGTCGCGCGGGCAGCGCCGGGGACGATAGGCGCCGTGAGCATCGAGATCGCGAACGAGTCGGGCGTGAACGTGGACGAGCCGTCCATCGTCGCCGCCGCCCGGTTCGCCCTGGACCGGATGGGCGTCAGCCCGTTGGCCGAGCTGTCCGTCCTGCTGGTCGAGCTGGACGTGATGGCGGACCTGCACCAGCGCTGGATGGACCTGCCCGGCCCGACGGACGTGATGGCGTTCCCGATGGACGAGCTGGACTCCGCGCGCCGGCCGGACGCGGCGGGCCTCGGCCCGGCGCTGCTCGGCGACATCGTGCTGTGCCCGGACTTCGCCAAGGACCAGGCCAAGAAGGCGGGCCACAGCCTGCTGGACGAGCTGCACCTGCTGACCGTGCACGGCGTGCTGCACCTGCTCGGCTACGACCACGCGGAGCCGGCCGAGGAGCGGGAGATGTTCACGTTGCAGAACCGCATCCTGGGCGACTTCCGCACGGCGGCGGCCGAGGCGGAGCGCAAGTCGGCGCAGCGCGAGGCCGACTCGAAGCTCCTCGGGGCGGTCGGCCTGGAGGACGCGGACCGGCCCGAGCCGACAGCCTGAGGCGGCCGAGGTGATAGGCAGTTCCGCCGGCCTGCTGGTGCTGGCCGTGGTGTTGGTGTTGTCGGCAGGCGCGTTCGCGGGTGTGGACGCGGCGCTGGGCACGGTGTCGCGGGCGCGCGTCGAGGCGTTGCAGCGGCAGGGCCGGGCGGGCACGGGGCACTTGATCCAGCTGCTGGCCGACCGGCCGCGGCACGTGAACCTGCTGCTGTTGCTGCGCCTGGGCTGCGAGCTGGCGGCGACGGTGCTGGTGACCGTGGTGTGCCTCGGCCTGATCGCCACCGACTGGGTGGCGATGCTGGTCGCCGGGCTGAGCATGCTCGTGGTGTCGTACGTGCTGGTCGGCGTGGGTCCGCGCACGCTCGGCAGGCAGCACCCGTACGCGGTGAGCCTGCTGGCGGCGGGTCCGATCCGGGTGCTCGGCCGCGTGCTGGGCCCGTTGAGCAAGCTGCTGATCCTGGTCGGCAACGCGATCACGCCGGGTCGGGGTTTCCGCGAGGGCCCGTTCTCGTCCGAGGTCGAGCTGCGCGAGCTGGTGGACATGGCGCAGGAACGCGGCGTGGTGGACGAGGGCGAGCGGGAGATGATCCACTCGGTCTTCGAGCTCGGCGACACGATCGCGCGCGAGGTGATGGTGCCGCGCACCGAGATCGTGTGGATCGAGCAGGCCAAGTCGATCCGCCAGGCGCTGGCCCTGTCGCTGCGCACCGGGTACACGCGGGTGCCGGTGATCGGGGAGAGCGTGGACGACATCGTCGGCGTGGTGAACCTCAAGGACCTGGTGCGGCTGACGTTGTCCGAGGAGCCGAACGGCACGTCGGTGGCGGACGTGATGAAGCCGGCGTCGTTCATCCCGGACTCGAAGCCGATCGCGGACCTGCTGCGGGAGATGCAGCTGTCGCGCAACCACCTGGCGGTCGTGGTGGACGAGTACGGCGGCACGGCGGGCCTGCTCACCATCGAGGACATCCTGGAGGAGATCGTCGGTGAGATCACCGACGAGTCCGACACCGAGGACCGGCCGCCGGTGGAGCACCTGACGGACGGTTCGGTGCGGGTCAGCGCGCGGTTGCCGGTGGACGACCTGGACGCGTTGTTCGGCACGGAGCTGGACGACCACGAGGTGGAGACGGTCGGCGGCCTGCTGGCGCAGCGGTTGGGCCGCGTGCCGCTGCCGGGCACGGAGGCCGAGATCGCGGGTCTGCGGATGCGGGCCGAGGGCGGCAAGGACGAACGCGGGCGGATGCGCATCACGACGGTGCTGGTGCGCCCGGTGAACAACGGCGACGACAGCGAGGGGACCAGCGGTGAGTGACCTCGACCCCGAGGACCAGAAGATCGTCACGCTGGCGCGTTCGGCGCGGGCCCGGACGGGCGCGGCCGAGGGTGCGGCGGTGCGCGACACCGACGGTCGGACCTACGCGGCGACCACGGTCGCGTTGCCGTCGCTGAAGCTGACCGCCCTGCAAGCGGCGGTCGCGGCGGCCGTGTCGAGCGGCGCCGAGGGGGTGGAGGCGGCGGCCGTCGTGACCGCCGCGTCGGAGGTGGACGGGGACTCCGTGGCCGCCGTGCGGGACCTGACCGCCGGCGCGCCGGTGCTGCGCGCCGACGCGTCCGGCGCCGTGCAGGAGACCGTGTAGCGGGTGGTCAGAGCAGCACGCCGGCCCGGCCCAGGTCGTGGTTGAAGTACGCCGAGAGGGTCGACGCGGACGCCCGGTAGACGATGGCCTGCGAGGCCGGGTCGAGCACCAGGTAGTCCCCGTCGTACCCGGCGACGGTGAGGAAGTGCGGCACGTCGCGGCCCGACCACGGCAGGCTGACCATGTTGCCCGCTACGATCGCCGGTCGGCCGTTGCGGACGTGGGTGAGGACCCGGTTCAGGTCGTTGAAGACCACGGTGGCGTTCACGCCGTTGCGCGCGAGCGCCCGCTGGACGTCGGACTCGTTCGTGCCGAACTTGGCGGGGTCGTTCCAGGTCGGGTCGTAGCCCATGTCGGAGCGCGCGCGGTTGATCGCGTCGACCGGGCGGCTCGCGTTCCACGACCTCGGGGTCACGCCCGCGGCGAGCAGCGCGGACACGACGCCGGCCGGACCGCAGTCCTCGCCCTGGTTGGGCTGCCCGTGGAACTGCGACACCGGCACCAGCCGCCCGGTCTGGGCGCCGCAGTCCGGCACGCCGGGGATGCGGTAGTCGTAGCCGGTGGCGAGGTAGGCGTCGGCGAGGTAGCCGCGCAGCGCGGGCACGTAGTCCCACAGGTCGCTGGTGAACCCGCGCGTGTTGGTCACCGACTGGCCGCGCGCCTGGCAGGAGATGTCGACCCGCTGCCCGTCCCACACGAGGCCGAGGGAGGAGGCGGTCGAGGTCGGCGCGGACCGGATGGTGAGCCCGTCGCCGTCGGTGTTGCCGACCGTGGCGGTCGCCGCGGACGCCGCGCCCGCGCCGCCGACGAGCGCCGAGGCGGTCAACACGGGTAAGAGCAGGGAGCGGAGCAGTCGTGTCACGGGGTGCCTCCACGTGGTCGCCGGGCGGTCGCACCGGGTGGGAGAGGCGTTTCCCGGCGACGGTTCCCGCCCCGGGCGGGCGGCTTCGTGGTCGCGCAGGGCCCGGCGTGCCGGACCGGCGCGAGGCGTCGACGGCGACTGACTAGGTGTTCTGTCCTGTGAGGTTGGGGACGCGGGTGGCGGGTGGTTGGCCGCCCAGTGCGGTGTGGCCGCGGTGGTGATTGTAGGTGTGCAGCCATCGCGGCAGCGCGGCTCGTCGTTCGGTCTCGCTGAGGTATGCCTCGGCGTAGGCCCATTCGTCGAGCAGGGTGCGGTTGAAGCGTTCGACCTTGCCGTTGGTCTGGGGTCGGTAGGGGCGGGTGCGTTTGTGGGTGATGCCGGTGTGGGTGAGGGTGTCGCGCCACAGGTGTGAGCGGTAGCAGGAGCCGTTGTCGGTCAGCACCCGCTTCACCGTCACCCCGGCGGCCCGGAAGAACGCGTTGGCCCTGGTCCAGAACGCGGCGGCGGTTTCCCTGGTCTCGTCGGGCAGGATCTCGGTGTAGGCCAGCCTGCTGTGGTCGTCCACGGCGTTGTGCAGGTAGGCGTAGCCGAGGTTGGGGCGGCCGTGGACCCTGCGGGGCCTGTCCGGGTCGCGGTGGGCGGAGCTGTTGCGGCCGCTGGCGGCACGTCCGTGGACCTTGTGGCCGCCGCCGTCGGGGATGTTGCCCAGCTTCTTGATGTCGACGTGGACCAGGGCGCCGGGTGCGGCGAGTTCGTAGCGGCGCACCGGGGCGGCGGTGGCCCGGTCCAGATGCGCCAGGCGGGCCAGGCCGAAGCGGCGCAGCACCCGGTGCACGGTGGAGGGGTTCAGGCCGAGCAGGTAGGCGATGCGGGCCGGACCCCAGCGGCGGGCCAGGCGGACCTTCACGATCCGGCGTTCACGGCGGGTGGGCAGGCGGCGCGGGCTGTGGTGCGGGCGGCTGGAACGGTCGACCAGACCCGCCTCGCCCAGTTCGCGGTAGCGGGAGGCCCAACGGGCGGCGGTGGTCGGCGAGACCTGGAACCGCTCGGCCGCGCGTCGCAGCGGCCACCCGTCCTGCACGACACACCGGGCCAGGCGCAGCCGGCCCGCCGGGGTCAGGGGTGCGTTAGCGTGGGTCACGAGGGCCTCCGTCGGTCAGGTGCAGACGTCGCAATCCACACCGAACCCGGAGGCCCTCCCTCATTCCAACATCATCCGACTACGTGTCGGACCGCCCACAACCTCCCAGGGCAGTACAACTAGGGCTGACGCGGCGCGGTCGACGGGTGCGGGGACAATGGACGGATGGATGGTTACCGCTCCGGGTTCGCGTGCTTCGTCGGCCGCCCCAACGCAGGCAAGTCGACGTTGACCAACGCGCTGGTCGGGACCAAGGTCGCGATCACGTCGAGCAAGCCGCAGACCACCCGGCACACCATCCGGGGCATCGTGCACCGCGAGGACGGCCAGCTGGTCCTCGTGGACACCCCCGGCCTGCACCGCCCGCGCACGCTCCTCGGCCAGCGCCTGAACGACCTGGTGCGGGAGACGTGGACCGAGGTGGACGTGGTCGGGTTCTGCGTGCCCGCCGACCAGAAGGTCGGCCCCGGCGACAAGTTCATCGCCGCCGAGCTGGAGAAGATCGCCAAGCGCACCCCGGTCATCGGCATCGTCACCAAGACCGACCTGGTCGGCCAGCAGCAGGTGGCCGAGCAGCTGCTCGCGCTGCAGAAGGTGATGGACTTCGCCGACCTGATCCCGGTGTCCGCGGTGAACGGCTACCAGGTCGACGCCCTGGCGGACCTGGTGCTGGGCAAGCTGCCGGAGGGTCCGGCGCTGTACCCGGACGGCGAGCTGACCGACGAGCCGGAGCTGACCCTGGTCGCCGAGCTGATCCGGGAGGCCGCGCTGGAGGGCGTGCGGGACGAGCTGCCGCACTCGATCGCGGTCGTGGTGGAGGAGATGCTGCCCCGCGAGGGGCGTGACGACCTGGTGGACATCCACGCCAACGTGTTCGTGGAGCGGCCCAGCCAGAAGGCGATCATCCTGGGCCACCGGGGCGAGCGCCTGAAACAGGTCGGGATCACCTCGCGCAGGCAGATCGAGAAGCTGCTCGGCACGCGCGTGTACCTCGACCTGCACATCAAGATCGCCAAGGACTGGCAGCGCGACCCGAAGCAGCTGCGCAGACTGGGTTTCTAGGGACTGGCGAAGGTGGCGAACCTCTACCGCGACACCGGTGTGGTCCTGCGGGTGCAGAAGCTCGGCGAGGCCGACCGGATCATCACGCTGCTCACGCAGAAGCACGGCAAGGTGCGCGCGGCGGCCAAGGGCGTGCGCCGCACGTCGTCGCGGTTCGGCGCGCGGCTGGAGCCGTTCGGGCACGTGGACGTGCAGTTCTACCCCGGCCGGACGCTGGACGTGATCACGCAGGTGGAGACGCTGGACGCGTTCGGCGTGGTGCTGGTGGACGACTACCAGCGGTACACGGCGGCCTGCGCGGTGCTGGAGACCGCGGACCGGCTCACGTCCGAGGAGGGCGAGCCCGTCCTGCGGCTGTACCTGCTGGTCACGGGCGCGTTGCGGGCGTTGGCGGCGAAGGAGCGGGACGCCTCGCTCATCCTCGACGCCTACCTGATGCGCGCGATGGCGTTCGCGGGGTGGGCGCCGGCGGTCGACGAGTGCGCCCGGTGCGCCGACCCGGGCCCGCACAAAGCGTTCAACGTGCACGCGGGCGGCATGGTGTGCGCGCGGTGCCGGCCGCCGGGCAGCGCCACGCCGTCCACGGACACGTTGCGCCTGCTCGCCGCGCTGCTGCACGGCCGGTGGGACGAGGTGGACGGCATACCCACCGGCGCGCGCCGCGACGCGAGCGGCCTGGTCGCCGCGCACCTGCAGTGGCACCTGGAGCGGCAGTTGCGCTCGCTGCCGTTGGTCGAGCGAAAGGCGCAGCCGGCCGACGGTTAGAGTCGCCTGCCGCACCGGAGAACTCCTCCGCAGCACACCATCCGAGAGGACAGCCATGCTCCGCCGACGGCGGGTTGAGCGCGTCCAGCGCGTCACCCGACCCCCGGAACCGCACCCCACCGGCGCCACGCCCCCGGTGCTGCCCGCCGACCTCGTGCCCAGGCACATCGCGATCGTGATGGACGGCAACGGCCGCTGGGCCAACCAGCGCGGCCTGTCCCGCATCGAGGGGCACAAGCGCGGCGAGGCCGTCGTGGTGGAGGCGGCCAAGGGCGCGATCGAGATGGGCGTGAAGTGGCTGTCGCTGTACGCGTTCTCCACCGAGAACTGGCGGCGCAGCCCGGAGGAGGTCCGCTTCCTCATGGGCTTCAGCCGTGACGTGATCCGCCACCGCACCGACGAGCTGGACGAGCTGGGTGTGCGGGTGCGGTGGGCGGGTCGCCGGCCGAGGCTGTGGCGCAGCGTCATCACCGAGCTCGAGGTCGCCGAGGAGCGCACGAAGGACAACGACGTGCTGAACCTGGCGATGTGCATCAACTACGGCGGGCGGGCCGAGGTCGGCGACGCGGCGCGGGAGATCGCCCGGCTGGCGGCGGCGGGCAAGATCAACCCGGAGAAGGTCGACGAGCGGACCCTCGCCAAGCACATGTACCAGCCCGACATGCCGGACGTGGACCTGTTCATCCGGCCCTCCGGCGAGCAGCGCACGTCCAACTTCCTGCTGTGGCAGTCGGCGTACGCGGAGCTGGTGTTCCAGGACATCCTGTGGCCGGACTTCGACCGGCTGGACCTGTGGCGCGCCTGCGAGGCGTACGCCATGCGCGACCGGCGCTTCGGAGGCGCCGTGGACAAGCCCGACGTGGAGGATTCTTAAGTGACCGACGAGGACGCCAAGGTGACCGCGGAGCTGCTCACCGCGGCCCGTGAGGCGTTGGAGCTGTTCCACGAGGTGCACGTCGACGACGACGGGGCGCTGAGCTTCCAGCACGCGGAGGTGCCGTGCGCGGTGCAGGCGATGCGGCTGGCCGACGGCCTGACCGTGCTCAGCCTGACCTGCGTGGTGGCGTGGGACCTGCCCAACGACCCGAGCCTGGCCGTGTCCGCCGCCGAACGCGCCGGTCAGGGCCTGTTCGGCACGCTGGGTGTGGTGAACACCGAGCGCGGGATGGACGTCACCCTGCGCTACGCGTTCCCGGCCGAGGGGCTGAAGCCGGAGCCGTTGAGCACGTTGTTGATGCTGGTCGTGTCCACTGCCTCGCAGCTGCGCAACGAGCTGCTGGCCGGAACCGGGGACGGTGCCTGATGGCCGGGGTGATCGTGTACGAGCCCGATGACGAGTCGGACGTGGAGGGCCTGCCGTGGGCCATCACGTTCGAGGCGTCGGCGGGGGAGGAGTGGGCCTCGTTCGTGTGCGGGCCCTACGAGCGCGACGACGCGGTGCGGCTGGCCGAGGAGGTGCTGGCCGCGAGCCGCGGCGTGACCGCCGTGGTCGAGCCCCTGCTGCCGGTCACGGAGGCGGTGGACGTGCTGGCGACCATCGCCGAGCTGCGCGACGAGGACGAGACGGCGCAGTAGCCGCCCGGCGGGCCCGGTCCGGCCGGTGCGCGGTGCTCCGGTCACCCTTTCGACGGCAGTGCCGCGGGGACGCACCTCGCTACCGTGGTCGGACCGCGCCCGCCGGAGGTGTCCCGTGATCATCGAGAAGCTCGCCGCGAAGTTCGCCGCGTCGGTGGCCGCGGTGCTGGTCGCGGCGGTCTGGTCGGTGGCTCCGGCCGGCCCGGCGGTGGCGGCGGCGGGCATCACCGTGACCGGTGTCTCGGTCGGCGACTACCCGGACAGCGGTCTGTGGGTCTCCGGGACCGCCACCTGCTCCACCACCACCGGCACCGGTGTCGTCGACGTGTCGGCCCTCCAGGTCCTCTTCGGCGCGAACGCCTCCGGGTGGGGCGGCACGACCGTCTCGTGCGCGGACCAACCGGCCTACTGGTCGGTGTTCGCGAGCACCGCGGGCGCGTGCTTCCAGCCCGGCACCGGCTCCGGGTGCTTCCAGCGCGACTCGCTGGCCAGTGTGTTCGCCACGCTGACCAGGGGCGGCGCGCAGGAGGCGTTCCACGGCGACGCCTTCCCGACCTGACCGGCGTGCGGCCCCGTCGGCGCCGCCGTGGCGGTCGCTACTCGTCGGCGTCTTCGGAGGCGTCTGCGGCCGAGTCCTCGAACGCGTCCTCGGGGCGGCCGACGAAGGTGAACATGCGCACGCCCGCGGTCAACGGGCGTGGGTCGGCGTGGAGGCGGTGGGCGGCGGCGCCGAAGCCCGCGTCCGGGTCGGACAGCCAGTGGCGGTGGAAGCCGCGGTCCTCGAACCACTCGCAGATCAGCGGCACGCGGTCCGGGGCGCCGCGGTGGCGGGTCCAGATCACGGTGCCGCCCGTCCGGCACAGCGCGGCGCAGTGCTCGACGGTCCGCTCGATGTCCTCGTCGGTGATGTTGCCGAACACGCCGCAGACCAGCACGAGGTCCGCCGGCGCCAGGTCGCGGTAGTGGTCGGTGAGCGAGGCGTCGGCCGCCAGCACCTCCACCCCGGTCAGGCCGGCCGCCCGTGCCGCCGCCTCGGCGATGGCGGCGTTGCGCGGGTCCAGTTCGACCAGGCGCGCCCGGACGTCGTGCCGCCGGGGGTGCTCGGCGAGCACTTCCAGCAGGTCGCGGCCCTGACCGGCGCACAGGCTGAGCACCCTCAGCGGGCCGGGCGGGCTGTCGTCCAACGCGGCCTCGACCTGCGCCTGGACGGCCCGCAGCCGCCGGGCGAGCCCGGAACCCGGACGGTCGTAGTCGGCGTGCCACTCGTGCCAGTCCACGACGCGAACCTACCGCCGGTGACGGTCGCGTGGCCGGCGACCGAAGACCAGCCGGAGGTCGGTGAGCCGGGCGCGGTGGTTCTGGCATCATCTCGAAAGTGACAATCACTGGCGAAATCCGGGGTGCGGGACCGCGCCGCCCGCCGCCGCGCTGGAGGATCACTTCGCTGGAAGTGCTCTGCGCGTTGCTCGTGGCGGCGCTGTTGTTGCAGGACTGGCTGGTCGGCGTGCTCGACGTGCCGGTGCTGCGCACGGCGTCCACGGTGTTCGTCGCGGTGTGCGTGCAGGCGCTGCCGTTCCTCGTCCTCGGGGTGCTGATCAGCGGCGCGATCGCGGCGTTCATCCCGGCCTCGGTGCTGCGCCGGGCGTTGCCGAGCAGAACCGCGCTCGCCGTGCCCGTCGCCGGTGTCGCCGGGGTGGCGCTGCCCGGCTGCGAGTGCGCGGCCGTGCCCGTCTCCCGCCGGCTGATGCAGCAGGGCGTGGCGCCCGCCGTGGCGCTGACGTTCCTGCTCGCCGCGCCCGCGGTGAACCCGATCGTGCTGGTGTCCACGGCCGTGGCGTTCCCCAACGCGCCGATGATGGTGCCCGCGCGGTTCGTCGGCGCGCTGCTCACCGCCGTGGTCATGGGCTGGCTGTGGACCCGGTTCGGCAAGGCCGAGTGGATCGCCGAACGCGCGTTGCGCCGCCTGCCCGACCACGACGGCACGTCCCGCTGGCTGGTGTTCGCCGAGACCGCGCGGCACGACCTGGTCGACGCGGGCGGGTTCCTGGTGCTCGGCGGCGTGTTCGCGGCGGCGTTCAACGTCCTGGTGCCGCAGGCCTGGCTGGAGACGCTGGGCGGGCAGGTCGTGCTGGCCGTGGTGGTGCTGTCGTTGCTGGCCGTGGTGCTGGCGCTGTGCAGCGAGGCGGACGCGTTCGTCGCGGCCTCCATGTCGGCGCTGCCGCTGCTGCCCCGGCTGGTGTTCCTGGTCGTCGGCCCGGCGGTCGACGTCAAGCTCATCGCGCTGCAGGCGGGCGCGTTCGGCAAGTCGTTCGCGGCGCGCTTCGCACCGGCCACGTTCGTGGTGGCGATCGCGTCGGCCCTGGCGGCGGGAGCGGTGTTCCTGTGAGGCGGGAGAACCGAGGAGACGTGGCCCATGAGGCGTGAGACGCAGAACATCCTGCTGGTCCTGCTCGGCGGCGCGCTGCTCAAGCTCGCGCTGACCGGCACGTACCTGCGGTACGTCAAGGAGTCGTTGCAGCCGTGGCTGGTCGTGACCGGCGGCGTCATGGTGGTGCTGGCGCTGGTGTCGATCGCCCGCGACATCCGCGCCGGCCAGACCCACGCCGGTCACGCGCAGCCCGGCGGGGTCGAGCACGCCGGGCACGAGCACGGCACGTCGCGCAGCCCGTGGATGCTGCTGCTGCCGGTGTTCGCGGTGTTCCTGATCAGCCCGCCGGCGCTGGGCGCGGACACGGTCAACCGGTCCGACCGCAACGCCGCCCAGGAGGCCAACGCGTCCAGCGGGTTCGCGCCGCTGCCGGCCGACGAGGTCGTCCCGCTCACCATCAGCGAGTTCGTCACCCGCACCGCGTGGGACGACTCCGGTTCGCTGGACGACCGCACGGTCAAGCTCACCGGGTTCGTCGTGCGCAAGGACGCCGACGTGTTCATCGCCCGGCTGACGATCTCGTGCTGCGCCGCGGACGCCTCGCCGGTCAAGGCGAAGATGGTGGGCCAGGACTTCGCCGCGCTGCCCACCGACCAGTGGGTCGAGGCCACCGGCCGGGTCGTGCCCGGCTCGGCGACCAAGGAGAGCGCGTTCGTGCCCACGTTCACGGTGTCGCGGATCGTGCCGGTCACCACGCCCGAGGACACCTACGAGGGCTGAGCCGCACGGCTACGAGGGCTGCGCCGCCGCCCGGCCGTCGGCGCAGCAGTCGCGGCACGTGCCGAAGATCTCCACGGTGTGGCTGACCTCGACGAACCCGTTCTCCGCCGCGATCCGGTCGGCCCACTTCTCCACCGCCGGGCCCTCCACCTCCACCGTGCGGCCGCAGCTGCGGCACACCAGGTGGTGATGGTGGTGCTGGGAGCAGCGGCGGTAGATCGCCTCGCCCGAGTCGGTGCGCAGCACGTCGACCTCGCCCGCGTCGGCCAGGGACTGCAACGTGCGGTAGACCGTGGTCAGGCCGATGCCCTCGCCGCGCTTGCGCAGCTCCTCGTGCAGCTCCTGGGCCGAGCGGAACTCGCCCAGCGAGTCGAGCAGCTTGGACACGGCGGTGCGCTGCTTGGTCGAGCGCAGCCCGGGCACCGCGGTGGTCGGGCGCTCGCTAGTGGTCACATCTCCTCCGTCCGGGGGGTCCGGTCGGTCTGGTTGATACCACGCGGCGGCCCCTCGTCCACATGGGTCACCGCGTCGACCACGATGTGCGCGAGGTGCTCGTCGACGAGCCGGTAGACGACCTCCCGGCCGTGCCGCTCGCCGTGCACCACGCCCGCGGCCTTGAGCACCCGCAGGTGCTGGCTGATCAACGGCTGGGCCACGCCCAGCGCCTCGACCAGCTCGTGCACGCACCGGTCCGCCTCGCGCAGTTGCAGCACGATCGCGATCCGCACCGGCGCGGCGAGCGCCCGCAGCAGCTCGCCCGCCGCGGACAGGGTCCGGGTCGGCTGCCGCGGCGCGGGTGGTGGCACCCGGCGTTCCGTGGAGTGCACGTGTTCGCCTCGCACTCCGACCGTCACGGCGCCTCCCACGTGGTATGGATTTTCACCACCGATACTACGGCGCTAGAGCACGGACACCGTGATGAGCACCAGTACCCCGAGAACGAGCAGTCTCAACACGCGCGCGCTCGGGGTGAGCAGGGCCCAGGTGGTGGCGAGCAGCGTCGCCACCCCGAGCGCCAGCAGGCCCAGCAGCAGCGCGCCCACCGTGCCCCGCACCCACACACCGGCCAGGAACAACGCCAAGACCAGCAGGAACGCCGCCGGCGCGGGTACCCGCGAGAGCGGTCCGGCACCGGGGATCAGGGTCCGCTTCGAGTCACCAGCCACCGTGGCATCCTTGCACCGTGCTGCTCGTGTGCCGCTTCACCGTGGCGGAAACCGGGGTCGAGGCGTTCATCGGACGCGTCGACCGGGCGTTGGCCCTGCTCACCGCCCAGCCCGGCTGCCGGCGCGGCGGGCTGTCGCGGTCCACGGACGAGGCCGACCGCTTCGTGCTCACGGTCGAGTTCGACTCCGTGGTGGCCTACCGGCGGGCGCTGTCGCCGTTCGAGGTGCGCGAGCACGTCATCCCCCTGCTGTCGGAGGCGAGCACCGACGAGCCGGCCGCCTACGAACCGCTGCTGGTGGCCGCCGACGGCGCGGTCCGCCGCGAGGTGAGCCTGCTGGCGCACGACGCGGGCACCGTCCGCCTCGGCGAAGCCGCCGGTCCGACCACTCCCCGCTGACTCCGGTCGACCACTCCGCGTCGGGACTGCCCGCTCACGCGACAGCGCGTGAAAGCGGAACCGGCGCCGTCTCCACCACCGGAACGCGCGCACGGGTGTGGCCCGGTCGCCGGAGGGCGACCCGACGGCAAGGACTACCCTGGCAAGCCCGTTTCCGTCCTTTTCTGCATCTCCCGATGGAGTGTCCGTGGCAGCCGATCGCATCGAGACCGTCGTCAGCCTGTGCAAGCGTCGCGGGTTCGTCTACCCGTGTGGCGAGATCTACGGCGGCACCAGGTCGGCCTGGGACTACGGTCCGCTCGGTGTCGAGCTGAAGGACAACATCAAGCGCCAGTGGTGGAACTTCATGGTGCGCGGCCGCGAGGACGTCGTCGGCCTGGACTCGTCGGTGATCCTGCCGCGCGAGGTGTGGGCGGCGTCCGGCCACGTCGAGGCGTTCGTCGACCCGCTGATCGAGTGCAACTCGTGCCACAAGCGGTTCCGGCAGGACACGCTGGTCGAGGAGTACGCGGAGCGCACCGGCAAGCAGGTCGCGGAGGGCGACGTCTCCGACGTGCCGTGCCCGAACTGCGGCAACCGCGGCCAGTACACCGAGCCGAAGATGTTCAACGGCCTGCTCAAGACCCACCTCGGCCCGGTCGAGACCGACGAGGGCCTGCACTACCTGCGCCCGGAGACCGCGCAGGGCATCTTCACGAACTTCCTGAACGTGCAGACGACGTCGCGCCGCAAGCCGCCGTTCGGCATCGGCCAGATCGGCAAGAGCTTCCGCAACGAGATCACGCCGGGCAACTTCATCTTCCGCACCCGCGAGTTCGAGCAGATGGAGATGGAGTTCTTCGTCGAGCCGGGCACGGACGAGGAATGGCACCAGTACTGGATCGACGAGCGCACCCGCTGGTACACCGAGCTGGGCATCTCCAAGGAGAACCTGCGCCACTACGAGCACCCCGGGGAAAAGCTGTCGCACTACTCCAAGCGCACCGTCGACATCGAGTACCGGTTCCAGTTCGGCGGCCAGGAGTGGGGTGAGCTGGAAGGCATCGCCAACCGCACCGACTTCGACCTGAACACGCACTCGGAGCACTCGGGCGTCGACCTGTCGTACTTCGACCAGGCCACCAACTCGCGCTACCGGCCGTTCGTCATCGAGCCCGCCGCCGGTGTGGGCCGGCCGATGATGGCGTTCCTGCTGGAGGCCTACACCGAGGACGAGGCGCCGAACGCCAAGGGCGGCGTGGACAAGCGGGTCGTGCTGCGCCTGGACCGCAGGCTGGCCCCGGTGAAGGCGGCCGTGCTGCCGCTGTCGCGCAACGCCGACCTGTCGCCGAAGGCCAAGGACCTGGCCAACGCCCTGCGCAAGCACTGGAACATCGAGTTCGACGACGCGGGCGCCATCGGCCGCCGCTACCGCAGGCAGGACGAGATCGGCACGCCGTTCTGCGTCACGGTCGACTTCGACACCCTCACCGACCACGCCGTCACGGTGCGGGAACGCGACACCATGTCGCAGGAGCGGGTGTCGATGGACCAGCTGGAGGGCTACCTCGCCGCCCGCCTGATCGGCGCCTGACCCGACGGGTCACGCGGGTCGCGGCAGGCGGCGCACGAGCCGGGCCCGCTCGACGTCCACGTCGACGTCGAGCAGCCGCGGCTTGCGTTCCGCCTGCTCGCGCACCTCGGGGAGAGGACAACGGCTCGCACCGGGGCAGCAGGACCCGCATCTCGCCGCTCGCGTCGTGGCCGAGCCGGCCCAGCTCGACAGCGTTGCTCAGGAGGCCGCGCCCGCCCGGTGCTCGGACGGGCTCACGCCGCGTTCCCGCTTGAACGCCGTGCTCAGCGCGAACGCGGTGCTGTAGCCGACCTGGCGGGCGACCGCGGCGACGGTGGCGGACGGTTCGCGCAGCAGGTCGGCGGCCAGGGTGAGGCGCCAGCCGGTCAGGTAGGCCATCGGCGGCTCGCCGACCAGGTCGGTGAACCGCCTGGCCAGCGCCGCCCGGGACACGCCGACGGCCTCGGCCAGCGCGCCGACCGTCCACGGACTCGCCGGGTCGCCGTGCAGCAGGCGCAGCGCGCGCCCCACCACGGGATCGGCGTGCGCCGAGTACCAGGTCGGCGTCTCCGCCTCCGGGCGGCAGAACCAGGACCGCAGCACGGAGATCAGCAGCAGGTCCAGCAGGCGGTCCAGGACGGCTTCCTGACCCGGCTCGTCGCGGGTGATCTCGTCGGCCAGCAGCGGCACCAGCGGCAGGTCCGCGCGCGGCGCCACGAGGAACGGCGGCAGCGCCGACAGCAGCCGCCGGCTCACCTCGCCGTCCACCTGGTACGTGCCGCTGAGCATCACCACCGACCCGTCGGGGTTCGCGCCCCACGTGCGCACGCCCAGGCCCCACTGCTCGCACAACGCGGCGCCGTCCGGCGTGGTGGTGATCTCGCCGGGGTGGACCACCGCCTGCACGGGCGTGCCCGGGTCGTCGGCCAACGCGTACGGGTCGGGCCCGCGCAGCACCGCCACGTCGCCGACGCGCAGCGGCACGGGATCGGCGTCGTGCGGCAGCAGCCACCCCTCGCCGCGCACCATCGCCACCACGGTCAACGGCGCGCGGTCCTCGATGCGCAGCGACCACGGCGGGTCCAGGACGGTGCGCATGAGGAACGCGCCACGGGCGCGCGGCCCGTCCAGCAGCCCGGCGAGAACGTCCACGGCCGCCAGCCTAAGACGCTCGCGCATGCGATCGAGCCGTTCGGCGATGGGCGGTCCGGGACCCGTCGGCTTGACTGGGGTCATGTTCCCCACGGTGACGATCATCGCGGCCCTCGGCTGCGGAATGATGGCCGGAGTCTTCTTCGCGTTCTCCGCGATGGTCATGCCCGGTCTGCGGCGGGCCGAGCCGGCGGTCGGCCTGGCCGCGATGCGGGCGATCAACCTCGCCGTGGTGAACCCCGCGTTCATCGGGGTCTTCCTCGGCACGGCGGTCGTCGGCGTGGTCGCGGCGTTCGAGGGCGACCCGTGGGCGTGGGCGGGCGCGGCGCTCTACGTCCTCGGCGGGATCGTGCTCACAGGCGCGTTCCACGTCCCGCGCAACAACGAGCTGGAGCGGGTCGGCACGACCGGGCACTGGACCCGCTACCTCCGCGAGTGGGTGCCCATGAACCACGTCCGGGCGTTGCTCAGCCTGGCCGCCGCGGTGTCCTTCACCCTCGCCGCCCTCGACTAGCCCACTGGGTGGTTCGGGCGGCCGCAGCACTTCTTGTACTTGACGGTCGAGCCGCACCAGCAGCGCTCGTTGCGGGCAGGGGGCCAGGCGACCGCGCCGCCTTCCTCGACGATCTCGTTCAGGCACGCCAGGCGGGTGTCCTCGTCGGCGGGGTCCCCGCCGGTCCGCGCCGCGAACTCCAGGAGTTTCGTGGTGGTCAGCGGCACCATGGTGATCCGGGCGGTGCCCGTCTCGGACAGCTCGCGGTTGGCGGCCTCGCGCTCGGCCATCACGCGGTCGGCGTCGGAGTGCTGCACCAGTCGAGGCCAGGTGGTGTGCGCGCGGGCGATCTCGTCGCGCGGCCAGAACAGCACCCGCGCCTCCTGCGGCACGGCTCGGGGTGTCAGCGCGCGGGTGAAGTCCTCGGCGTGGTCCGCCAGGGACTCGACCGACTCGTCCAGCTCGTCCGGGGGCATCGCCAGGGCCTGGCGCACGCGTCGTCGGCCGGCCAGGACGTTGTTGGCGTAGGTGGCGAACCCGAACTCGCCGTCCCGCTGCGCCAGCTCCTCCTCGGTCAGCCGGGACACGGCCATGGTGAACCACGTCAGCGACTCGTCGAGCGCACCGCGTTCCTCCAGCAGCTCGGCCGCCAGGTGGTACGGCGACGCCGACGGCGGACGCTCGCGGCGCAGGGTGTCGAGCTGGGCTTGGGCCTCCTCGACCCGGTCGAGGCCGAACAGCAGGTCGGCCAGCGCCACGCGCGCCTCGCCGCCCTCCTCGCCGCCCTCGGCGACCACCTGGTCCAGCAGCGCGATCGCGCGGTCGTGCTCACCCGCCTCGCGCCACTCCTCGGCCGCCTCGATCAGGATCTGCGCCCGCTCCTCGGGGTACCGGGCCAGGTCGGCTTCCAGGCGAGCGGTGAGGTCCGCGGCCTTTCCCGTCTTCATCCCGCAGAGAGTATTCCGATTACTGAGAGTGATTTGCCACCCAGGTGAATGACCTGGATCACGCACATTCGAGTGAATATCGAGCCGAGTGTACGAAGGCGGTTCCGGATTCACCGCAACGTCACCCGCCTTTGTGACACTGGAGTTCCAGGCGCGGCTCATCGGGGGGTGTCATGGCGCGTGTCGTTGTCGTCGCAATCGCCTTGGCGCTCGTCGCCGTGCTCGCGCCGTCGCCGCCGGGCGCCGTCGGCGTCGTGCGCGCCGCCCCGGTCGGCCACGCCGTGGCCGGGTCGGAGGAAGAACCCGGCCGCGAGTGCCGCAACGGCCCCGAACCACGATCTTGGTCCACCCGATCGTGGCCGGCCAGGGGCGTGCCGCGCTCTGATCGCGGCACCCCCGGCACGGCCCGCCGGGCCACCGCCGGCCCCGTCCCGCCGGTAGGACGAGGCCGCGAAGAACACCTCCGCTCCTGGACGACCCCGTCGGCTTTACAGGTGTTCCGGAACTGATCGGCGCCCCACCGCCAGTAGTTCGCATCGTCCGACCACAGACGAGTGGGGTAATCCGAATGGAATTCCGTCTACGGTTCCGGCCTGCCCGCGCACACCCACCTCGCGTTTCCCAGGAAATGAGACGAGGGCCCGCCGGCGAGCCCGAACCCTTCCTCCGCACGAACTCACGCACGGTGAACGGCCCGAGGGCCGAGGCGTGAGCACCCGGACCGAACGACCGGCCCCGCCGACGTTCTGGCCCGACGTCGGCGCGTCGCTGGTGGTGTTCCTGGTGGCGCTCCCGCTGTGCGTGGGCATCGCCGTCGCCTCGGGCGTCCCGGCGGAGCTGGGCATCATCACCGGCGTGGTGGGCGGCCTCGTCGTCGGCCTGCTGCCCGGCAGCACCATGCAGGTCAGCGGCCCGGCGGCGGGCCTGACCGTGCTGGTCGCGGACACCGTCGCGGCACACGGCCTCGGCGCGATGGGCCTCATCGTGCTCGGCGCGGGCCTGCTCCAGGTGGCGATGGGCCTGCTGCGGCTGGGCCGCTGGTTCCGCGCCATCTCGCCCGCCGTGGTCCAGGGCATGCTCGCGGGCATCGGCCTGGTGCTCGTGCTGGGCCAGCTCTACCCGTTCGGCGGGCAGGACCAGCCCGCCACGACCGGCGCGAAGTTCGCCGGGCTGGTCGACCTCGTCCGGGCCGCGCTGACGACGGCGGTCGGGTTGAGCGGCTTGGCGGTCGGCGTGCTGACGCTGCTCGTGGCGTGGCTGTGGAAGCGCACGCCGTGGCGGGCCGTGCCGGGGATGCTGGTGGCCGTCGTGGTCGCCTCGGCGGTGGGCGCGCTGCTCCCGCTGCCGCGCATCTCGGTGGGCCCGCTGACCGACGTGGTGTCCCTGGTCGACTTCTCCCTGCTGGACGCCGGCGTGCTGGGCGCGATGCTGACGTTCGCCCTCGTGGCGTCGGCGGAGAGCCTGTTCAGCGCGGCGGCCGTGGACCGCATGCACAGCGGTCCGCGCACGAGGTACAACCGGGAGCTGGTCGCGCAGGGCGTCGGCAACGCGGTGTGCGGCGTGCTCGGCGCGTTGCCGATGACCGCGGTGATCGTGCGCAGCGCGGCCAACGTGGACGCCGGCGCCCGCACCCGGCTGTCCCGCGTGCTGCACGGCGGCTGGCTGCTGGTGTTCGTCGTGCTGCTGCCGGGCGTGCTGTCCTACGTGCCGCTGGCGGTGCTGGCCGCGCTGCTGGTGCAGGCGGGCTGGAAGCTCCTGGCGCCCCGACAGGTCCTGGCCCTGGCCCGCGTGGACCGGGCCGAAGCGGGCATCCTGGTGCTCACCGCGGGCCTGATCGTGCTCACGGACCTGCTCACCGGCACCCTCGCCGGCCTGCTGGCGGCGGTGGTCAAGACGGCCTGGGACATGTCCCGCCTGACCGTCACGGTGACCGCGCACGGCGAGGACCACCACCACGTGGCGGTGCGCGGCAACGCGACGTTCCTCAAGCTTCCGGGCCTGCTGGAGTCCCTGGAGGCCGTGCCGGACAGCAGGCACGTCCGCGTCGACCTGACCGGTGTCCGCCACCTCGACCAGGCGTGCGGCCAGGCGATCGACCACTGGGCCGCGGGCCGCGGCAGCGTGGAGCTGATCCACCCGGTGTCCGACTGAACCGACCCCCGGCGCGGGCGATCCCCGCGCCGGGGCGGTCACCCCCTGGCCCGCCGGGCGTGGTTGGCGTGCTTGCGGGCGGCGAACCCGTGCGCCTCGGCGAGCAGCGGCCCGATGGCGTCCGCCGTCGCCTCGCCCGGCGACACCACGCACACCCAGTGCTGCGACGCGTACACGGGGTGCGGCATCACGCGGTCCCGTTCCGCGTGGTCGAAACCGGTGTCGAACACGCCCCGGTCGTCGCGCCCGGTCGGCACGGCGCCGAACATCGCGGTGTAGGTCGCCTTGGTGAGCCCGATGTTGAGCCGGTAGGCGCCCGGCTCGGTCAGCTCGGACACCTGCTCGTAGTGGTCGCCGGTCACGATCGTCGCGAACGGCAGCTGACGCTCCGGCGGGAGGTCGCCGTCGGGGTCGTAGAGGAAGAACGTGTCGCCGTACGCCTCCATGACGCGGGTACCGGCGAAGGTCGAGCTGATGTGGTCCGTCATCTCCTCGGCAGTCACACCTTCAAGCGTAACTTTGAAGTCCTTTGTGAGACTTTTCCGAAGATTCCGCAGGACAAGCAGTGAAAAGCCTCAACCCATCAGATGGGCGACGCGTACCGGAGGCGGTGCACCGCCGGTTCCACGGCCAGCACACAGGCCGCCGCTGCGCCCGAACCCGCCCAGACGAGCCAGTCGGACGACCCGACGGCCGCCCACACCGCGCCCGCCACCACGACGACCGGCCGCAGCAGCGTGAACGGACCCAACCCGACCAGGATCACGAAGGTGCTCTCCCGCATCGGCAGCAGCCAGTACGCCACCAAGGTCGCCACCACCAGCGCCGCGAACGGGACCAGCACCTCCAGCAGCCGCGTTCCCGCCCGGACCAGCTCGGCGTACCGGGCGGCGGCGTCGGGCGCGGCCACCAGGGGCAGCAGGAGCAGCAGGGCCACCGCGGCGAGGCCGACCGCGCCGCCGAGCAGCCCCCGCCACGCGGCGCGCAGGTAGTAGGCGCGCTTGTGGATCCGCGCGTTGCGGCCGGTGGACGCGCGGAACCCGGCGAAGCAGGCGTCGGTGAGGGCGAGCAGGCACAGCGCCGCCGGTACCGCCGAGCTCACCGCTGCTCCCGCGCCGGAACCGTGACCAGGCCGCGCGCCCGGCGGCCCAGGGCCCGCCGAACCCCGTCGACCAACGCGGGTCGCAGACCGACCACCGGGCGCATGGCCGCGCAGAACGGGTTGGCGTGCCGGACGGGTTCGAACAGGAAGACGTCCATGCCGTCGGCGTGCGCCGCGGCGTCGAGCAGCACCCGGTCGCCGTGCGCGCGCCGCGCGGACGCCACACCGTCGTGCCTGCCGAGCGGCTCGCGCATCCGGGCGCGGTGGAACACCCACGCGCCCAGCGGGGCCAACGGCGTGGCGGCGACGTCGTAGTGCAGGAACGCCTGCGTGCCGGGCCGGTCCTGGGCCCGGAAGAACGACGGCAGGGCGTCGGCGGCGAAGTGGTGCAGCACGCCGTTGGACAGGTAGACGGTGGCGTGCCCCGGCAGGGCGAACGCGTCGGCGACGAAGAACCGGCACCGCAGCCGCTCGTGGCGGGCCAGCCGCGACGCCTCGGCGATCAGGGCCGGGTTGAAGTCGACACCCACCAGTTCGACGTCCTCGCCCAGCACGCCGGACGCGGCCAGCGACCGCACCACGAACCCCAGCCCGCAACCGATGTCCACCACGCGCAGCGGTGTGACGCCGGCCTGCCGCGCCGCGGCGAGGATCGGGCGCAGCACCTCGGCGAACCGCCGCACCATGTGCAGCTCTTCGTTGAGCCGTTGCAGCTCGGTGTGCACGCGGACCAGCAGCCGGTCCACCGCCGCCGGGTCCAGCACCCCGTTCACGGCCGGGATGCGCTCCACGATCCGGGCCGCCCGCTCGTCGCCCGCGTCCCGCAACCGGGTCGCCACCTCGGCCCGGTGGACGTCGAGCCGTGCGCCGGTGCCGGGGTCCCGGGCCACCACCAGGTCGGAGATCTCCAGCACGGCCATCGAGCGAGCGTAGCGATCACCGGCCGTCGGGAGGGCCTGATCGCGGTGCTCACCCGGTCTGGTCGGCGAGGCCGGCGACCAGGGTGTTCGTGACGGCGGTCAGCCGGTCCTTGGCGGCCTCTTCGGTGACGCCCGTCTGGACCGACAGGGCGACCACGGCGTAGCGGTCGGCGACGATGCCCGAGCTGTGCAGGTAGAAGTCCCCCGACAGGTACCACATCCAGCCCTGCTTGGCGCAGACGTGCGCCTCGGCGCCCGGCGCCAGCAGGCCGTAGGCCTGGTCGAAGCCGTCCGCGGCGGTGGGGGAGGCGGCGGACAGGGCGGTGACGAAGAAGGCGCGCCGGGCGGCCGGCAGGTCGGTCACGGCGTAGCGGTAGAGGGAGGCGACGTCGGCGGCCGACATCTCCACGTCGCCCCACTGGGAGGCGTCCTCGGGGGCGTGGGTGGCGGTCAGGCCGGCCTGCGCGGACACTCGGTCGATCGCGCCCATCCCGTCGTGCGAGGTCCACAGCGCGTTCATCGCGTCGTCGTCGCTCAGGCTGAGGGCGCGGCCCAGCCGATCGAGGTCGTCCGCCGGCACCTCGCCGGAGGTCAGCACGTCCACGGCCACCAGGAGCTTGCTCAACGACGCCGAGCGGAACGGCACGTCGGCGTCGTGGCCGGCCGCCGCACCGGTCTCCAGGTCGACGACCGCCAGCCCGAGGTCCGCGTCGCCGGCGGCCTCGACCGCCCGCGCCACCGCCGCCGAGAGGTCCGGGGCGGGTGCCTCGACGGCACGTGGCGCGGCCGGCCGCGGGTTCTCCGCCGCGGCGCTCGCGGGCACGGCCGACGACACCCGCGCCGTGCGGTCCGCGGCTCGCGGCGCCACCAGCACGGCCACGCCCGCGACCACCGCGACCACGACCACCCACCAGCGTCTTCCCACGCCTCAACAGTCCGTTCACAACCGCCTGATGTCGAGCGATTCCTCCTGTGCGGTTGCTGAAGACTCCTCTCGGGTGACGACGTAGGCGCCACCCGTGCGCCGTTCGGACACCGCCTCCACCAGCTCCGTGCCGTGGTACACGAGCCCGGCGCCGTCGTCGGTGCAGTGCGTCACCGGCAGCACGCCCGCCGCCACCGCCGCGTGGATCGTCGGACGCCGCGCCGCCTCGCTGTCGTAGTGCACGCCGTTGCCGTACGGCAGGAAGCCGAGGCCGTTGGTGACCACCCGCAGCTCCGGCCCGAACGAGTCCGTCGAGCCGCCCGCGAACCAGCAGATCGACCCGGCGGACACGCCGCCGAGCACGACGCCGTCCTGCCACGCGCCGCGCAGCGCCGACCCCAGGTCGTGCACCGCCCACACGGCCAGCAGGTTCGCCACCGACCCGCCGCCGACCCACACCACGTCGTGGGAGGCGAGGAAGCCCGGCACGTCGGTCGTCGGCGGCATGGTGAACAGGTTCAGGTGCGACACCTCCCACCCCGCCAGCTGCCCGGCTTCGGACACGTCCGCGCTGAACCACCGCTGGTCGCCGGAGGCCGTGCCGATGTGGCACAGGCGGGGTTTGCGGCCGTGCACGCCGGACAGGTCGACGGCGTGGTGCACGAGCCGGTGGAACTCCAGGTTGGTGCGGCGCCCGGCGCGGAAACCACCTGAGGTCGCCACGATCGTCGGCTGGTCTGCTGCCATGCCCGCGATCCTGGCAGCGCTCACGCCCGAGCGGGTGTGGAATCATCCCCGGCGTGACGTTCCTGCCGAGACTCCGCAGGCTTGCCACGCGTGTCGTCCTCGGCGGCATCGTGATCGGGCTCCTCGTCGTCGGCGGCACGGCGTTCCGCGTGTGGCAGGTGGCCCGCGAGGACGACCGGACCCACGCCGACATGGCCGTGGTGCTCGGCGCGGCCCAGTTCAACGGCGTGCCGTCCGACGTGCTGGAGGCACGGCTGGAGCACGCGCGCCGGCTCTACGAGCAGGGCGTGGTCAACTACATCGCCACCACCGGCGGCAGGCAGCCCGGCGACAACTTCACCGAGGGCGAGGCGGGCCGGCTCTGGCTGGAGGCGCACGACGTGCCGACCGACCGGATC
Organism: Saccharothrix sp. 6-C; assembly: GCF_016695385.1. Taxonomy (NCBI): domain Bacteria; kingdom Bacillati; phylum Actinomycetota; class Actinomycetes; order Pseudonocardiales; family Pseudonocardiaceae; genus Saccharothrix; species Saccharothrix sp. 6-C. The sequence continues at coordinate 932,735 of NZ_CP064192.1, forward strand.
CTCGAGGTCGGCGAGGGCACCGACACGCTGGGCAGCATCCGCGCGCTCGCCGCCGCCGCCCGCGAGAAGTCGCTCACCACGGCGGTGATCGTCAGCGACCCGTGGCACTCCCTGCGGGCGCGCACCATGGCCGAGGACGAGGGCCTGTCCGCGTGGACGTCGCCGACCCGCAGCGGGCCGAACGTGCAGACCCGCGAGACGCAGCTGTTCTACATCCGCCGCGAGACCGGCGCGCTGCTCTACTACCACCTGATGAAGGCGCCGGCGGGCGCGTTCGACGGCATCCTGCTCTGAGCGAGCACCGCCGGGGCACCTACCCTGGGCCGATGAGTCAGGGCTACACCGGGCACGACTCCGCGCGCCTGCTCCCCGAGCCGCCCAAGGGGGCGGTGCTGCCCGGAGCGCGCACCGAGCGCCGCTCGCCGTTCTCCCGCGACCGGGCGCGGGTGCTGCACTCGGCGGCGCTGCGCCGGCTCGCGGGCAAGACCCAGGTCGTCGGCCCCGGCGAGGGCGCGGAGGTGACCGGCGTGCCGCGCACCCGCCTCACCCACTCGCTGGAGGTCGCCCAGATCGGCCGGGGCATCGGCGAGGAGCTGGGCTGCGACCCCGACGTGGTCGACACCGCCGGCCTCGCCCACGACATCGGGCACCCGCCGTTCGGCCACAACGGCGAACGCGCGCTCGACGAGCTGGCCGGGCCGTGCGGCGGGTTCGAGGGCAACGCCCAGACCCTGCGCATCCTGACCCGGCTCGAACCCAAGACCGCCAAGGGCCTCAACCTGACCCGGGCGTGCCTCGACGCGGCCACCAAGTACCCGTGGACCCGCCGTCCCGGGATGGTGAAGTTCGGCGCCTACGACGACGACCTCGGCGTGTTCGCGTGGGTCCGCGAGGGCGCGCCGGAGCGGAAGCGGTGCCTGGAGGCGCAGGTCATGGACTGGGCCGACGACGTCGCCTACTCCGTGCACGACGTGGAGGACGGCGTGCTGGCGCACCGGATCAGCCTGGCCGCCCTCGGCGACCCGGCCGAGCGCGCCACCATCGCGGGCCTGGCGGCCAAGCACTTCTCCGACGAGCCGACGTCCGTGCTCGAAGACGCCGCGACCGAGCTGCTCGGCCTGCCGGTGATCGCCGACCTGGCCGCGTACGACGGCTCGCTGCGCGCCCAGGTGGCGTTGAAGCGGCTCACCAGCGAGCTGGTCGGCCGGTTCGCGTCCGCCGCCGTCGGCGCGACCCGCGAGGTGCACGGCGACGGCCCGCTGAGCCGCTACCAGGCCGACCTGGTCGTGCCGCCCCGGGTCGCGGCCGAGGTGGCGCTGCTCAAGGCGGTCGCGGTCCGGTACGTGATGAGCGACCCGTCCCGGCTGGAGATGCAGGCCCGGCAGCGAGAGCTGGTCGCCGAGCTGGTCCACCTCCTGCTGATGCGCGCCCCCGACACCCTCGACCCCGCGTTCCACCCCGCGTGGGCCGCCGCCGGCACCGACGCCGAACGCCTGCGCGTGGTGATCGACCAGGTCGCCTCCCTCACCGACGCCCAAGCCGTGGCGTGGCGGCGGGCGCTGGGCGCCGCCACCCCCGAACCCCTGTGACCGGTGGCACACTCGGTGTCACCCCCCGGCCGCTCGAACCGACGAGCGACGCGGGCGAACGTCCGATCCCGGACGAGCCCACAGCGGTCAAGGAGACCCAGTGCCTGATCGAGCGCACCTGACGTTCGCCCTCACCCTCCACGACGCCATCGCGCCCGACCGCGCCCGCAACGCGTGCTGGTCGCCGTACTCGGTGGCCAGCGCCCTCGGCCTGACCGCCCACGCGGCGCGCGGCGACACGGAGGCCGAACTCCTCGCGCTGCTCGGCGCGGACCACGCCAAGGTCCTCAAGGACGCGGTGGTGGGCGACGACGCCGAGTTCGCCGTGGCCAACACGCTCTGGGCGTGGGACGAGCTGCCGATCGACGAGGGCTTCCTCACCGACCTGGCCGGGTGGCCCGGCGCGCGGGCCCGCTCCGCGCCGTTCGCCGGCGACCCGGAAGGCGCGCGCGAGCTCATCAACGCCGACGTGGCCGAGACGACCCGGGGCCTGGTCCCCGAGCTGCTGTCCGCCGGCGCGATCACCTCCGACACGGTCGCGACGCTGGTCAACGCGCTGTACCTGAAGTGCGCGTGGCGCGAGGAGTTCCCCGAGCACGACACCGCCGACCTGCCGTTCCGAGGCGCCGGGAACGTCGCCACCATGCGCCGCGAAGGCAGCATGCGCTACGCCCGCCGCGACGGGTGGGAGGCCGTGGCGCTGTCCGCGCGTGGCGGCGTGGAAGCGGTCGTGCTGCTGCCCGACGACGACCTCGGCGGCACTGAAGGCGTCCCCGAGGTGCTGGAGGCGCTGGACCACGACCGGGTCGAGCTGTTCCTGCCCAAGCTCAGGCTGTCCGCGAACGTCTCGCTCGCCGCGTCGTTGCAGCAGGTCGGGGTGCGCACGATGTTCGCCCGCGAAGCCGACCTCACCGGGCTGAGCCCCGACCCGCGGCTCTACGTGGACGACGTGGTGCACGAGGCCGTGCTGCGGTTGGACGAGCAGGGCTTCGAGGGCGCGGCGGCCACCGCCGTGGTGATGCGCATGACGTCGTTCATCCCGGCCGAACCCGCCCGCACGGTCCGCGTCGACCGGCCCTACCTGCTGCTGGTCCGGCACGCCGAGACGGGCGCGATCTACTTCCTCGCCCAGGTCGCCACGCCGTGAGCGGTGGCCCTGGGGCTGTCACGTCGTGAGGCCCTTCCTCGTCCACCGGGTGGACACCCGAAACGAGGAGGGGACATGCCCAGGATCCCGGTCGTCACGACCAAGCAGGCCAACCCGCTGGTGAGGTTCGCCTACCGGTTCGCCAGGAAGCGGTTCGGCGCGGTGCCGGAGCCGTTCGCGGTGACCGCGCACCACCGCGGACTGTTCGTCGCGGGCGCGCGGCACGAGATGGCGGTGCAGAAGGCCGCCCGGACGCTGCCCGTGTCGTTGCGGGAGCTGGTCGTCTACTCGACGGCGGTGAAGCTCGGCTGCTCGTGGTGCGTCGACTTCGGCACCATGCTGATCAAGCACGAGGGCCTGGACGTCGACCGGCTCAAGGAGATCCACGACTACCCGACGTCTGACAAGTACACCGAGCTGGAGAAGCTGGCCCTCGCCTACGCCGACGCGATGACCGAGACCCCGACCGCCGTCACCGAGGAGCAGGTCGCCGAGCTGGACCGCCGGCTGGGCCACCAGGGGCTGGTCGAGCTGACCTACCTGATCGCGCTGGAGAACCAGCGCGGCCGGTTCAACTCGGCGTTCGGCATCACCGACCAGGGGTTCACCTCGGGTGACGCCTGCCGGGTGCCGATGCCGTAAGCGGGCCCACAGGGCTTCAGGGGCTCTCAGGGGCTCTCGGGGAACGGCACGTGGCCGAGCTTGTCCGGGTTCGACATGTCGTACACGCCGGCCACCTTGCCGTCCCGCACCACGACCGCCTCGACCCGGGGCGTGAGCTCGCCCTGGGCGGTGAACAGCAGCCCCAGGTCGCCGTTGACCAGCACGGGCCGCCCCTCGACGTCGCCGTAGCGCCTCATCAGGCCGAGGATCAGGCGGGCCACCTTGTCCGCGCCGCTGACCACGTTGAACGCGGTCTTGGCCCGGCCGCCGCCGTCGCCCACCAGCACCGCGTCCGGGTGCAGCACGCCAATCACCGCGTTGACGTCGCCGGACGCCACGGCCCGGAGGAACCGCTCCAGCACCTCGCGCTGCTCCTCCAGCGCCACCCGCGGCGGCGGGTCGGCGTCGGCCGCCGCCTTGCGGCCGCGGGAAGCGTGCTGACGGGCAGTCGCGACCGTGCAGCCCAACGCGTCGGCGATCTCCGCGAACGGCACGCCGAACGCGTCGTGCAGCACGAACGCCACCCGCTGCTCGGGCGTGAGGCGGTCCAGCACCACCAGCGCCGCCATCCGCACGCCGTCGTCGCGCACCACCGCGTCCAACGGGTCGTCCTCGCCCGACGTGACCAACGGCTCAGGCAGCCACTGCCCGACGTACCGCTCCCGCCGCGACGCCGCCGACCGCAGCCGGTCCAGGCAGATCCGGCCCACCACGGTCGTCAGCCAGCCGCGCAGGTCCCGGATGTCGGCCCGGCCCTCCCGGCTCAGGCCGGTCAGCCGCAGCCACGCCTCCTGCACCGCGTCCTCGGCGTCCGCGACGCTGCCGGTGAGCCGGTAGGCCACGCCGACCAGGTGGGAGCGGTGGCCGGTGAAGGTCGACGCCAGGGTCCGCTCGGACGCCGAGATCTCCTCGCCGGTGGTCACGGGCACCAGTCTGCCAGCACTAGACTCGCTCGACGTGGCAGGACGCATCCGGGAGAGCGACGTCGCATTGGTGCGTGACCGGAGCCGGATCGACGACGTCGTGGGGGACCACGTCTCCCTGCGCGGCGCCGGCGCCGGCGCGTTGAAGGGCCTGTGCCCGTTCCACGACGAGAAGTCGCCGTCGTTCAACGTCCGGCCCTCGCACGGCACGTTCCACTGCTTCGGCTGCGGCGAGGGCGGCGACGTCATCGCGTTCGTGATGAAGATCGAGCACCTCGGGTTCGTGGAGGCCGTCGAACGGCTGGCCGACCGGGCGGGCATCCAGCTCACCTACGAGGGCGGCGGCGCGACCGTCCAGCGCGACCGGGGCACCCGCAGCAGGCTCATCGAGGCGCACCGGGTCGCCGCCGAGTTCTACGCCGAGCAGCTGGCCACGCCGGACGCGCTGGCCGCGCGCGAGTTCCTGGCGCAACGCGGTTTCGACGAGGCCGCGGCCCGGCAGTTCGGCTGCGGCTTCGCGCCCGCCGGCTGGGACAAGCTCACCAAGCACCTCCTCGGGCGCGGGTTCGAGCTGACCGAGCTGATCAAGGCCCAGCTGACGAAGGAGGGCAGGCAGGGCCCGATCGACCGGTTCCACCGCCGGCTGCTGTGGCCCATCCGGGACATGGGCGGCGAGGTCGTCGGCTTCGGCGCCCGCCGGATCTTCGACGACGACCCGATCCAGGCCAAGTACCTCAACACCAGCGAGAGCCCGATCTACAAGAAGTCGCAGGTGCTGTTCGGGCTGGACCTGGCCAAGCGGGAGATCGCCAAGCGCAGACAGGCCGTGGTCGTCGAGGGCTACACCGACGTGATGGCCATGCACCTGGCGGGCGTGCCGACGGCGGTCGCGTCCTGCGGCACGGCGTTCGGCGCGGACCACATGAACGTGCTGCGCCGGCTGCTGATCGACGACTCGCTCAACGGCGAGGTCATCTTCACCTTCGACGGCGACGCGGCCGGGCAGAAGGCGGCGCTGAAGGCGTTCGAGGGCGAGCAGGCGTTCTCCGCGCAGACCTACATCGCCATCGCGCCGGACGGCATGGACCCGTGCGAGCTGCGGCAGGACAAGGGCGACGTGGCCGTGCGCGACCTGGTGGCCCGCCGCACGCCGCTGTTCGAGTTCGCCATCAAGACCCGGCTGAAGGACTACGACCTCGACTCGGTGGACGGCCGGGTCGAGGCGCTGAAGGTCATGGTGCCGTTCGTGGCGCAGATCAAGGACCGGGCCAAGCGGGACGGCTACGCGACCCGGCTGGCCTGGTGGGTCGGCTGGGAGGACGAGTCGGCCGTGGTGCGCCGGGTGCGCGAGACGGCGACCGGCCGCGCGCCCGCGCCGTCGCGGCGTGCCGCGCCCGCCGACCCGAACCAGGGCGCGCTGGCCGTGGACGTCGACGGGCCGACCCGCCCCGACCCGCGCGACCCGGCGCTGTGGGCGCAGCGGGAGGCGTTGAAGGCGGCGCTGCAGCTGCCCGAGATGGCCGGGCCGTACTACGACTCGCTGCCCGACGAGGCGTTCACGCACCCCGCCTACCTGGCGTTGCACCAGGCGATCCGGGAGGCGGGCGGCGCGTCGTCCGGGCTGTCCGGTCCGGCGTTCCTGGACGCGGTGTCGCAGGCGTGCCGGCACCAGGCCGTGCGGTCGGTGCTGACCGAGCTGTCCGTCGAGCAGCTGCGGGTCAAGGCGGACGACGAGTACCGGTACGTGCAGGGCGTGCTGGCGCGGTTGCAGCAGATCCTGGTGGCGGGGCAGATCACCGAGATCAAGTCCCGGCTGCGGCGCGTGTCGCCGGTGGAGGAGCCCGACGAGTACCGGGCCCTGTTCGGCGACCTCATCGCGCTGGAGGACTACCACAAGGCGTTGGGCCAACAAGCGGCGGGCGGGCTGTGATGGGGCTGTTCCGGAGGGTTTTCGGCTCGGGCGCGCCCGAGGGGTTCACCGGGTCGCTGGAGGCCGACGAGAACGTGCTGGCGTCGGCCCCGGTCGGCGCGGGGTGGCTCGTGGCGACCACGCACGGGCTGTGGTTGCCCGGTCCGGGTCAGCCTGATGCGGGGCAGCCCGGTCCGCGCCGGGTCGGGTGGCACCTGATCAGCAAGGCGACGTGGAGCGGGAGCGCGTTGGCGGTGATCGAGGCGGTCGAGGACGGCGCGGCCGGCGGGGCCGTGCTGCTGCGCGACCTCGCGCCGCAGCGGTTCCCGCTGGAGTCGCCGGGCAAGGTGCCCGAGGTCGTGCACGCGCGGGTGACCGGGTCGATCAAGTCCCGGGAGCACAACGCGACCGTCGGCGCGTGGTTCGTGCAGCGCAAGGTCGCCGGGCGGGACGGCGTGGTGCTGCAGGTGCGGCCCGACCCGGGTGCGGACGTGACGCGGGTCCGCGAGGTCGCGGCCTCGGTGGCGTCGAAGATCGCCCAGCTGCGCGGGTGAGCGTTCCCGGCGTACGGTAGCAGTACGATCGTACTGTTACTGGGGGTGCGCGCATGTGGGATCCGGGCAAGTACCTCGCGTTCGCCGACCACCGGTCGCGACCGTTCCACGAGCTCGTGGCACGGGTCGGGGCCACGTCGCCGCGGCGGGTGGTCGACCTGGGCTGCGGTCCGGGGAACCTGACCGCGTCGCTGGCCGAGCGGTGGCCGTCGGCGGTGGTGGAGGCGCTGGACTCGTCGCCGGAGATGGTCTCGGCGGCGCGGGCGCGCGGGGTCGACGCGAGGGTCGGCGACGTGGCGTCGTGGGAACCCGAGCCGGACACCGACGTCGTGGTGACCAACGCGGTGCTCCAGTGGGTGCCGGGGCACGAGGACCTGCTGCGGCGGTGGGTCGGGGCGCTGCCGTCCGGCGCGTGGCTGGCGATGCAGGTGCCGGGCAACTTCTCCGGACCGTCGCACGAGCTGGTGCGGACGCTGGTCGACGCGTCGTGGCCCGCGCTGCGAGGGCTGATGCGGCCGTCGCCGGTGCTCGACCCGGTGGGGTACGCCGAGGTGCTCGACGGCTGCGCGGTGGACGCGTGGGAGACGACCTACCTCCAGCGGCTGGAAGGCGAGGACGCCGTGCTGGAGTGGATCACCGGGACGGCGCTGCGGCCGATCCGGGCGGCGTTGGACGACGGCGAGTGGGCCGCGTTCCGCGGTCGGCTGGCGCCCCTGCTGCGCGAGGCCTACCCGCGCCGGCCGGACGGCACGACCTGGTTCCCGTTCCGCCGGATCTTCGCCGTGGCCCGCGTGCCGTAGCGGATCGGCGCCATGTGCCACCGCGCCGGGGCCGCCCACTGGTCGTGGGCGGCCCCGGCGCGGTGGTTCGGCCGTTCTAGTTGGCGCGTGGGATGACGGGGTCGCGCCGGTGGCCGTTGGCGTTCGACTGGCGCCGGCCGAAACCCGTCTTCTCGCCGACCTTGGCACGCACGATGCCCGCAGCGCCCTGGACGGCCGGGTGGTCGGCCAGGGAGCGGTAGGCGCGCACGATCTGGTCGTAGCGCTGACGTCCGGCGCGCGCCCCTAGGACGTAGCCGACGGCGGCGCCGAGCAGGATGCCCTTCATGAGGTGGTCCTCTCCTGGAGATCGTGCCTGGTCACACCCCTTCCTACCGCACGAGGAGGGGGGTGTGCGCGAGCACTGTTCCGGATGCGCTAGAGTTACCTCCTGTCGGGCCGGGAGGCCCGACCTACAACAGAACATTCCCCCTTAGCTCAATGGCAGAGCATTCGACTGTTAATCGAAGGGTTACTGGTTCGAATCCAGTAGGGGGAGCGCGATGGCAGCCCCAGGTCAACCGGCCTGGGGTTTCGTCGTGTCATGGGGTCCGGGTACCCGCGAGTCACCCGTTTGTCACCCTCTCGTGGCTGGTTTCTTCGGGCAGGCTGGGCCGCATGGCCGACCGCTTCGCCAACCGCCGCCGGATCACCTCGCTCGACCCCGAGCGGGACCACGCCGAGATCATGCGCATCTCGTCCGGGTACGAGTTCCCGTGGGACTACGTGCGGTCGCTGGAGTTCGCCCTGTTCCGGACGTACTGCGTGCCGTCCATCTCGGCGCTGCTGGCCAAGACCGGCGAGTTCGAGCGCCGGCCGCAGCAGCGCTACGACGACACGGCGCTGCTGATGGCCGAGCTGGTGGAGCACGGCTACGACTCGCCGCGCGGCCGTGAGGCGCTGCGCGTGGTGAACCGGCTGCACGGGCGGTACGACATCTCGAACGACGACATGCGGTACGTGCTGTCCACGTTCATCTTCGACCCGATCGAGTGGATCACCCGGTTCGGCTGGCGGCCCTTGACCGACCACGAGCGGCTGGGCGCGTTCCACTTCTACCGCGCCGTCGGCCACCGGATGGGCATCAAGGACCTGCCGCCCGACTACTCCTCCTACGCGGCGTTCAAGCGCGAGTACGAGGCGGAGCACTTCACCTACAGCGACACCAACCGCGCGATCGGCCAGTACACGCTGGACCTGTTCTGCTCCTGGTACCCGGCGCCACGCGCGCTGACGTCCCGCGCGGTGCTGGCGATGCTGGACGAGCCGATGCTGACCGCCTTCGGCTTCCCCGCCCAGCCGGCGTGGCTCACCAAAGCCGCCCGAACCGCCCTGCGCGCCCGCGCCACCACCGTCCGCCTCCTCCCACCCCGCACCACACCACGCCTGACCAACGACCCGAAGAACCGCAGCTACCCGGGCTACCCCGCGGGCTACCGGCCGACCGACCTCGGAGCCCCGTAGTCCGGGAGTGCACAGCTTGGTCACGCCGGCCGGGTTGTCGAGACGCGGGGGAGCCACCCTCTGTACCCTCCGGAACCGCACGTCAGGGGGCGGTAGCTCAGCCGGTCAGAGCAGCGGACTCATAATCCGTCAGGTCGTGGGTTCGAACCCCACTCGCCCCACTGTCGGTGCTGGTCACGAGGGTGGCGTTGAGCCGTTGCAGGATCAACGCCACCCTCCGTCCCTGGGATTGTCCCGCTACGAGGACGGCGCGAGTGGGCGTTCGGTGTGACGGCGAAGTGTTAGACCGCGCGTAAGCACGCCGCGCAAGCCCGTGAAGACGGGTTCTACATGCTTCTTCCGGTCAACGAACATGTCGCCGAGTCGATCCGTGAGTTGAAGACGAACCCGGCGAACATGTATTCGGTGTTGATTGCGTCGCTTCGGTCCCGACGGCATCGTCACGTTCACGATGACCTTCAACTCCTGCAAGAAGCGGCCGAAGGGTGAGGACGCCCTCCGGCTGACGCAACGCGGTTCCCGCTGACCATGCCCGGTGCTCCGCCGCTACTGCGGAGCACCGGGCAATGCCACGTCAAGGGTCATTTCGAGCGAAGTCCCCGCTCGGCGTCGGCGGAGGTGGGTGGAGGTGGTCTTGGCGGCATGATCGCAGGTGGCGGTGGCAGCGCCGGGGGTGTCGGGACGCGTGGTGACGGAGAGGTGGTTCCGGGCCGACCAGTTTCCGGTTCCGGCGGTGTCTGCCCTTCCGAGAGCAGTGTTCCGCCCGCACGACCACGCCGATCGGGCGGTGGACGGTGGGGGTGGGCGGGGAGCGGAAGTGGGGAGCAGCATGCGAGAGATGTCGCTGGTCAGGGGGAGTGACGTGGTGCAGCGCCCGGCGGGGGAGTTGTTGGCGTTGGCGCGTGGCGGGGACGGGGAGGCGTTTCGGCGGCTCGTGGAGCCCTACCGGCGGGAGTTGCAGGTTCACTGCTATCGCGTCCTCGGGTCCGTGCACGACGCCGAGGACCTGGTGCAGGAGACGTTGTTGGCGGCGTGGCGGGGGATCGGGGGGTTCGAGGAGCGGGCGTCGGTGAGGACTTGGCTGTACCGCATCGCGACCAACCGGTGCCTCAACGCGTTGCGGGCCGGTGGTCGTCGGCTGGTCGACCCGGTGGCCGTCCGAACGGAGGTCGCGTTGCCCGAGCCGTCCCACCGCCGGTCCGAGCCGAGCTGGCTGGAGCCGTACCCGGACTCGCTGCTCGACGAGGTCGCCGACCGCGCGCCGGGCCCGGAGGCGCGGTACGAGGTCAGGGAGTCGGTGTCGTTGGCGTTCCTCACCGCCTTGCAGGAGCTGCCGCCGAAGCAGCGGGCCGTGCTGGTGCTGCGGGACGTGCTGGGGTTCCGGGCCGCCGAGGTCGCGAGCATCCTCGACACGTCCGAGAACGCGGTCACCAGCGCGTTGAAACGAGCCCGGGGCACGCTCGCGCACGAACTGCCGGCCCGGGAGAGCGCGCCGCTGCCGAACTCGCCGGGCGAACGCCGGGTGGTGGACGACTTCACCCGCGCGTTCCAGGCCGGTGACGTGGACGCGGTGGTGGAGCTGCTGACGAGCGACGCGCGGCTGACCATGCCGCCGATGCCGCTGGAGTACCGGGGCCTGGACGACGTCCGCCACTTCCTGGCCACCGTGGCGCTGCACCACGACCGGCGGCACGTGCTGATCCCGACGCGCGCCAACGGCCAGCCCGCTTTCGGCTGCTACCTGCGCGACCCGCGGACCCCGATCCTGCACGCGCACGGCGTCCTGGTGCTGACCCTGGCCGGTGACCGGATCACCGGGCTCACCCGGTTCCACGACAACGGCTTCCTGCCCCTCTTCGGGCTCCCGCGGTCGCTGCGCGCCTCCATCGGCAGCGCGTGAGCGCGGAACCCCGACCGGCGGACGACAGGAGCACGGTGAGCACCGCAACGGGACGGATGACGTCCAAGCAGGCATGGACCTTGGGGCTGGCCTCGCTGGCGTCGTTCATGATGGCCCTGGACAGCCTGGTCGTGACCACCGCGTTGAGCACGATCCGCGCGGACCTGGCGGCGTCGGTCGAGCAGCTCGAGTGGGTCGTCAACGCCTACAACCTGACGTTCGCGGCGCTGCTGCTCACGGGCGCCGCGCTGGGTGACCGGTTCGGCCGCCGCAAGGTGTTCGCCACCGGCCTGGCGCTGTTCACCGCGGCGTCGCTGGCGTGCGCGGTGGCGCCGGACGTCGTCTTCCTGATCGTGTCCCGCGCGGCGCAGGGCGCGGGCGCGGCGATGGTGCTGCCGCTGTCGCTCACGCTGGTCACCGCGGTCTTCCCGCCGCAGGTGCGCGGCAGGGCGATGGGCCTCTACCTCGGCCTGACCGGTCTGGCCACGTTCAGCGGCCCGTTCATCGGCGGCGCGATCGCGCAGGGCCTGGCCTGGCAGTGGATCTTCTGGCTGAACCTGCCGGTCGGCGTCGTCGCGATCCTGCTCGCCACGCGCCGGGTGGACGAGAGCACCGGCCCGAACGACAAGCTCGACCTGGGCGGTCTCGCCCTGGTGACGCTGGGCGCGTTCGGCGTCATCTGGGCGCTGGTGCGCGGCAACGCGGCGGGGTGGGGCAGCGTCGAGGTCGTCGCCTCGGCCGTGGTCGGTGTCGTGCTGGTGGTCTCGTTCGTGCGCCACGAGCGGCGCACACCGCGGCCGATGGTCCCGATGGGCTTGTTCAAGCTGCGGGCGTTCGCCACGGCCAACCCGGCGAACTTCCTGGTGTTCGCCTCGCTCTACGGCACGATGTTCTTCCTCGCCCAGTACTTCCAGCTCGTCAAGGGCCACGGTCCGCTCGTCGCCGGCCTGATGCTGATGCCGTGGACCGGCACGCTCATGGTGTGCGCGCCGATCGCCGGTCGCCTGGTCGACCGGGTGGGTGAGCGGAGGTTCGTCGTCGGCGGCTTGTTCCTGCAGGCGGTCGGCATGGCGTGGATCGCGGTCGTCGTCGACACCGACACGTCCTACCTGGAGATCCTGCCCGCGCTGGTCGTCGGCTCGGTCGGCATCACGGCGGCGATGCCCGCCGCGCAGAAGGCGGTCGTGGGGGCGGTGCCGCCGCGGCGGATCGGCCAGGCGTCCGGTGTCTTCATGATGCTGCGCATGTTCGGTGGCGTGTTCGGCACGTCGGTGTCGGTCGCGGTCTTCGGCGCCGCCGGCGGCTACGCGACGGCCGCGCAGTTCAGCACCGGCTTCTCGGCGTCGATGACCGCGGTCGCCGCGCTGGCGTTCGCCGGCACGGCGATCGGGCTGGCGATGCCGGGCAGGCGCCCGGCCCCGGCCGACGTGCCGACGCCCGCGGACGAGGTTCCGGCCGGGTAGTACCGGAGGTAGCATCGACGGTATGAAAATCAGTGTGAGCCTCCCCGAGGAGGACGTAGAGTTCGTTGATCGCTACCTGCGGCAACATCGGAGCGCATCGCGGTCGTCGGTGATCCACCAGGCGATCACGCTGCTGCGCGAGGCGGGTCTGGAGAACGCCTACGCGAGCGCGTGGGAAGAGTGGGAAGCCGGAGGAGACGCCGACATGTGGGACGTGACCGCGCCAGACGGTGTCCTCGATGCGGCGAGGTGACATCTACTGGGTGGACCTGGAGCCGGCGCAGGGCGCCGAGGCCAACAAGATCCGCCCGGCCGTGGTCGTCAGCAACGACGCGGCGAACCGGGCCGCCGGACGGGGTGGCGGCCGGGGTGTGGTGACGGTCGTGCCGATCACCTCCAACACCGCGAAGGTGTACCCGTTCCAGGTGCTGCTGCCCGCCAAGGACTGCGGGCTCGGCGCGGACTCGAAGGCCCAGGCCGAGCAGGTGCGCACGGTCACCGCGGCCAGGCTCCGCGCCCGGATCGGCGGCCTGCCGCCGGCGGTGCTCAAGCAGCTCGACGAGGCACTGCGCGTGCACCTGTCGCTCTGAGCCGCCGCTCACCGCCCGGGACCGCCCGAAGACGGCCCCCGGCGGCTCACGTCACTCCACGACGCGGATGGCCCCGGCCGGGCAGAGGTGCGCCGCTTCACGCGCCGCCTTCTCGTGCTCGCCCGTGGGGGACGGCTGCAGCAGCACGACCGTCCCGTCCACCTCGTCCTGGTCGAACACGTCGGCGTCGGTCAGCGCGCACATGCCCGCCCCCGCGCACCGGTCAGGATCCACTTCGATCTTCACGAGAACTCCACCGGCAGCTCGTGCACCCCGTAGATGGCCATGTCGGTGCGCAGCTTGACATCCTCGGCGGGCACGCCGAGCCGCAGGTCCGGGAACTCCCGGAACAGCGCGGCGAACCCGACCCTCATCTCGATCCGGGCCAGCTGCTGCCCGAGGCACTGGTGCACGCCGTGGCCGAACGCGAGGTGCCCGGCCGCGGACCGGCGGACGTCGAACTCGTCCGGCCGGTCGAACCGCGCCGGGTCCCGGTTGGCGGCGGCCACCGAGATCGAGACCGACTCGCCCGCCTTGACCACCACGCCGCCGATCTCCACGTCCTCCAACGCCGTGCGCAGCGTGCCGAACTGGATGATCGACAGGTACCGCATCAGCTCCTCGACCGCGTTGTCCACCAGCGACGGGTCGGCTTGCAGCGCGGCCAGCTGCTCGGGGTGCCGCAACAGCACCATCGTGCCGATGCCCAGCATGTTCGCCGTGGTCTCGTGGCCGGCGACGAGCAGGAGCAGCCCCATGTTGGCGACTTCCTCGTCGGTCAGCTCGCCGGTGGCGACCAGCCCGGACAGCATGTCGTCGCCCGGCTCGACGTGCTTGCGCTTCGCGAGCTGGAGCACGAAGTCCTCCAGCCGCTCGAACGCCTCCATGATCTCCTCGAACGTGGAGTCGAGCCGCAGCGCCTTGGCGGTGTCCTCCTGGAACGCCGCCCGGTCCTCGTAGGGCACGCCCAGCAGTTCGCAGATGACCATCGACGGCACCGGCAGCGCGAACTGCGCCACCAGGTCCGCCGACGTGCCGGAGGCGCGCATCGCGGCCAGGTGCTCGGCCACGATCTGCTCGATCCGGGGCATCAGCTGGTTCATCCGCCGCACGGTGAACTGGCCGGTCAGCAGCTTGCGGTAGCGGGTGTGGTCGGGCGCGTCCATCGCGATGAACATGCCCGGCTTGGCCGCCGGTCGCGGCGGCACCGGCTTGCCGGCCACCTTGCGCGGTGAGTGCTGCAGCTCGGACCGGCTGCTGAACCGGCGGTCGGCGTGCACCTCGCGGGCCAGCTCGTAGTTGGTCACGAGCCACCCCAGGTGCCCGTCGGGGAACTTCATCCTGCTGATCGGGGCCCGCTCGCGGAGCAACCCCAACTCCGCGGGCGGGTCGAACGCCGTGCTGCGTTGGCTCGGCAGCTCGGCGGACAGCGTTTCGGTCATCTCGCACACCTCCCAGTGCGTTAAGGGACCTACTTCGCAACGTACAGAAGTTTCACGAAGCCGTGAAGTAAATAAGCCGTAGGGAACAGCAGTAGTACGTCTGATAGCAGGTGTGCTACAAAATGCCGGACAACTCAGACAAGGGGGAGGTGAGGGTCCTTGGTCATCGAGGTGCGCGATCTGCGGATGCGCTACGGCACGACGGACGTGCTGCACGGGGTCGACTTCACCGCGGGCCCGGGCGAGGTGGTGGCCCTGCTCGGGCCCAACGGCGCGGGCAAGACCACGACGATCGAGATCCTGGAGGGCTTCCGGCTGCCCTCCGACGGCCACGTCCGGGTGCTGGGCGTCGACCCGGCCGTCGGCGACGAGGCCTGGCGGGCCAGGCTGGGCGTGGTGCTCCAGTCCTGGCGCGACCACGGCCGCTGGAAGGTGCGCGAGCTGCTGCACCACCTGGGTCGCTACTACGCGCCCTACGCGACACCGCACGAGTCGCGGCCGTTCGACACCGACGAGCTGATCGAGACCGTCGGCCTGACCGGGCACGCGCACAAGAAGATCAGCAGCCTCTCCGGCGGCCAGCGGCGGCGGCTGGACGTGGCGATCGGCATCGTCGGCAAGCCGGACCTGCTGTTCCTGGACGAGCCGACGGCCGGGTTCGACCCGCACGCGCGGCGGGACTTCCACGACCTGGTGCACCGGCTGTCGGACCTGGAGGGCATGACGATCCTCCTCACCACGCACGACCTGGCCGAGGCGGAGAAGCTGGCCGACCGGATCCTGGTGCTGGCGGGCGGGCGGATCATCGCCGACGGCAGCCCGGACCAGCTCAGCCGCCGGGTCGCGGGCAAGTCCGAGGTCCGCTGGACGCACGACGGCCTCCGGCACGTGCACACGACCGACGACGCGACGGCGTTCGTCCGCGACCTGTTCCGCCAGCACGCGACGGGCGTCTCCGAGCTGGAGGTGCGCCGCAGCACGTTGGAGGACACCTACATGGCCCTCGTGCAGCGGCACGAGAGCGGCCAGGCGACCGAGGAGGAGGTGGCGCTCCGGTGAACACCAAGGCACAGGCCATCCGGCTCGGCGTGGACCGCGGCGTGCGCGAGTTCCGCCACTCCCTGGGCAGCTCGGACCAGGGGTACAACCTGTTCACCGGGCTGGCCGCGCTGACCGTGCTGTGGTTCCAGCGCGACTCGCCCGTCGACGGCGCCGGCCTCTCGCTCGCCGCGCTGACCCTGCCCGGCCTGCTCGGCATGGGGATCGTGTTCGGCGCCCTGGTCGGGCCGGCCGGCCAGCTCTCGGTCAACCGGGAGGACGGCACGCTGCTGCGCGCCAAGGCGGTGCCGCACGGGATGGTCGGCTACCTGGTCGGCCGGACCGTGCAGACGTCGCTGGACTCCCTGGTCGGTCTGCTGATCGTGCTGGTGCCGGGCCTGTTCCTGGTGAACGTGCTGGCGGACGCGGGCGTGGGCGGCATCCTCGGCCTGCTCGCCGTGCTGGCGTTCGGGATGGTGTCGATGATGCCGTGGGGCGCGGTCGCCGGGTCGATCACCAAGAGCCCGGGCAGCGCGATGGGCATCACGATGCTGCCGATGATGGGTGTCGTGGCGATCTCTGGCATCTTCTACCCGATCACCGCGATGCCCGGCTGGTTGCAGGGCGTGGCCCAGGTGTTCCCGGTGTACTGGGCCGGTCACGGCGCCAGGGCGGCGCTGCTGCCGGACTCGGCGGCGGCCGCGGAGATCGGCGGCTCCTGGCGGATCCTGGAGATGGCGGGCGTGCTCGGGGTGTGGACGGTGGTCGGTTTCCTGCTTGCGCCTACGATCCTGCGTCGGATGGCTCGGCGGGAGTCCGGCTCGGACATGGAGCAGCGCCGACAGGCGGCGTTGCAGAGGGTGCGATGAGCGAAAGCGTCTACAACCGGATCGCGATGCTGCGCGCGGAACGGGGAGTGTCACGCCGGCAGCTCTCCGAGGCGCTGGGCATCCACTACCAGACCGTCGGCTACCTGGAACGGGGCGAGTACAGCCCCAGCCTGTACCTGGCGCTGCGCATCGCGCAGTACTTCGAGGTGCCGGTGGAGGTCGTGTTCTCGACCGACCCGTTCCCCCGGCTGGGCAGCACGGAGCGGTCCGCGTAGACGAGGAGGGGCGGCGCCGGAGGGCGCCGCCCCTGCCCTCACCTCAGCTCCGCCTCGACCACGTCGGCCGCCGCGGCGGTGCCGCCCGCCGCCCGGATCTCGGCCTTGAGCGCGGCCAGCCGCCGGGCCACCTCCGGGTCGTCCACCAGCTCCAGCACGGCGGAGCGCAGCACCTCGGCGGTGGCCTCCTCCCGCGGCACGTGCCTGCCGACGCCGAGGTCGACCAGCCGCACGGCGTTCATGACCTGCTCGCCGATCGCGGGCAGGCCGAGCATCGGCACGCCGTGGTAGAGCCCTTCCATGGTGCCGCCCATGCCGCAGTGCGTGATGAACGCCTTGGCGTGCGACAGGATCTCCAGCTGCGGCACCCACCGGTGCAGCTCCACGTTCGCCGGCGGCTCGCCCAGCTCGGCCGGGTCGACGTGCTTGCCGATGTTCACCACCACGTGCCAGTCGAGGTCGCCGAACGCCTCGAAGCACTGCCGGTAGATCCCCGGCTCGTTGGTGTAGGCCGACCCGAACGACACCAGCAGCACCGGTCGGTCGTCCGCGGGCCGTTCCCACGTGCCCTGGAACGACGACCGGTCGCTCAGGCACGGCCCCACGAACGTGTACTTCGGGTGCACCGACTCGTGGTTGGGCTGGAAGGACCGCGCGATGCTCACCACCGCCCGGTCGGGGTGGCCGACGTAGGTGCGGGCGGGGATCGCGCAGCCCTCGGCGGCCAGCCACCCGTCCAGCTCGCCGAAGAACGCCTCCACGTCGGGGTGGTCGTACATGTCGGCCATCTCCTCCTCCCAGCCCTCGTACGCGACGAAGGTGGGGGAGAACTGGATCGCGGGCACGCCCCAGCGGCCCGCCAGCACGCGTGCGGTCCACGCGCCGATGTCGTAGACGACCAGGTCCGGCCGGTCGTCGGCGTAGGCGGCGGCCAGCACCGGCAGCACGGTCCTGGCCTCCTCGAGGAACAGGCGCATGGCGGGCGCCATCTCGGTCGGCCACTCGCGGTCGTCGGTGGGCAGGCCGGTCGGGTGGAGCACGGGCTCGGCGCCCGCCTTCGCGACGATGCCGGCGAAGCCGGGGTCGACCGCGTAGGTGACCCGGTGGCCCCGGTTCACCAGTTCGGTGACGACGGGCAGCGTGGGGTTGACGTGGCCGTGGCCGGGGATGTTGAAGAAAGCGATGTGCGACACGGGTATCTCCGCATGAGGTCAGGGTCGGCTCGATGACCCCGGCACGCGAGGCGCGTGGGGGTTGACGGCTGCCCTGGGCTCAGAGGTACTCGACGCGGAATGCCCACATGCGACCAACGGTAGCGCCGGGCGCCACTCATTTACCGAGCACGGCGCGCAACGCGGCGCGGATCGCGGAGGCCAGTTCGGCCCGGCTCCGCGGGGTGCCGGGGTCGGGTGCGCCGAGCGCGCCCGCGCCGACCAGCCGGTCGAACAGCAGCCCGTCCACGAACGCCACCAGCTCCCGGCTGCTCCGCTCCGGGTCCGGCGCGCCCAACGCGGCCAGCAGCTCCCGCGCCTGCGCGCGCGGCCGTTCCCCGTGGGCCAGGATGCCGCGCAGCTCCGGGTGGTGCGTGGCCTCCAGCAGGCACGCGTACCGGGCCAGCGTGCGCTCGCGGCCGGTCGTCATCCACTGGTCGAGCACGGTCGCGAGGCTCTCGGAGAGCAGGTCGGGGTCGAGCGGGACGTCGATCCGCGCCGCCGCCACCTCGGCGTCCTCCAGGTCGGCGAGCCGCTGCACGACGCCTTCGACGAGGGCCTTGCGGGTGCGGAAGTAGGCCGACGTCGAGCCGGTGGGCACGCCCGCCTGCGCGTCCACGGCGCGGTGGGTCAGCCCGCGCATGCCCCGGGTGGCCACCACGTGGATCGCCGCGTCGGCGAGGGCGGCCATGCGCTCCGTCACAGTGCGTCCTCCTTCTACACCTGTAGAGTACTGGTCTCTACAGGTGTAGAAGGAGCGGGCATGAAAGCGGTCGTGGTGGGCGGTGGCCTCGGTGGCGTCACGGCGGCGGTGGCGTTGCGGCGGGTCGGGTGGGAGGTCGCGGTGCTGGAGCGCGCGGCGGAGTTCGGCGAGGTCGGCGCGGGCGTCGGCGTGATGCCGAACGCGATGCGGGCGCTGGCGGCGCTGGGCCTGGCCGACGACGTGCGGCGGATCGGCACGCCCCGCGTGCCGGGCGGCATCCGCGACCGGAGGGGGCGGACGCTGACGCGCGTCGACGCGTCGCACCAGGACCACGTGGTCGCCGTGCACCGGGCGGACCTGCACCGGGTGCTGCGGTCGGCGCTGCCGGCGCGGTGCCTGGTCACGGACACCGAGGTGCGCTCGCTGGACGACCTGGACGCGGACCTGGTGGTCGCCGCGGACGGCATCCGCAGCCGCGCCCGGGAGGCGCTGTTCCCGACATTGCCCCAGCCGGTGTACGCGGGCACCACGGCGTGGCGCAGCGTGACGACCGCCCGGTTCCCGCTCGACCTCGGCCTCAGCCAGAGCCTCGGCCCCGGCACCGAGTTCGGCGTCCTCCCACTGGGTGACGGCCGGGTCTGCTGGTACGCGGCTGCGATCGCACCCGCCGGTGGCCGCTCGGTCGACGAGCTGGGCGAGGTGCGCCGGCTCTTCGCCGACTGGCACGACCCCATCCCCGCCCTGCTGGACGCCACGCCGCCGGCTGCCGTGCTGCGGCACGACATCCACGAGCTCGCCGCGCCGCTGCCGACCTACGTGCGCGGCCGGGTGGCGCTGCTCGGTGACGCCGCCCACGCGATGACGCCCTACCTGGGCCAAGGCGCGTGCATGGCGATCGAGGACGCCGTGGTGCTGGCCGCCGCCTGCGCCCGCGCCGACGACGTGCCGACCGCGCTCGCCGCCTACGACCGGCAACGCCGGCCGCGCACGCAGTCGATGGCGAAGGCGTCCCGGGCGCTCGGGCGGGTCGGGCACAAGGTGCGCAACCCGGTGGCCGTGGCCGCGCGGAACGCCGCGATGCGCGCGGTGCCGGCGTCGGTCGGGTTGCGCGGGATGTCGAAGTTCTTCGGGTGGACGCCGCCGTCGTTGTCACCCGATAGGTGAAAAAGCGGTTGTGGGGTAAATCACAAGTTACTGCGGATATTCGAGCGGATAACGATCGAATATCACTCGTTTTCGCAGGATGGGTCACTCTTCTGCGCGATCAAGCACTCACTCTGCGACACCAATAGGGTGGTGTCGCACCTCCCCGGTGCCCGGCACGGCGGTGCAGCAACCACGAAAGGGCAACTACGGTGTCGCGCCATGGCCCCCGTCCCCCCGTGTCCGGCTGAAGCCATTCCCCTGCACGACGCCGCCGCCCCCACCGTCGACCTCGCCGAGGCCGAGGAGTTCATCCGACTGCACCACGCCGAGGACCCCGACCTCGGCGCGGTCGAGCACCGCCTGGCCGAGGTGCACGCCGAGGTCGCCGCCACCGGCACGTACCGCCACACCCCCGACGAGCTGACGTTCGGCGCACGGGTGGCGTGGCGCAACAGCGCGCGCTGCATCGGGCGGCTGTACTGGCGCAGCCTCAAAGTCCGAGACCTGCGCGAGCTGCGCGACCCCAAGGAGATCGCGGACGAGTGCGTCGAGCACCTCAAGCTCGCCGCCAACGGCGGCAAGGTCCGCCCGGTGATCACCGTGTTCGCGCCCGACGAGCCGGGCCGGCCCGCGCCGAGGATCCGCAACGAGCAGCTGATCCGGTACGCGGGCTACGTCGGCTCGGACGGCGGCGTGCTGGGCGACCGGCGCAACGCCGAGCTGACCGCGACGGCCATCGACATGGGCTGGCGACCGCCCGCGCGACGCGGGCCGTTCGACGTGCTGCCGTTGATCGTGGAACGGGAGGACGCCGAACCGGCCATGGTCGAGCTGCCGCCCGACGCGGTGCTGGAGGTGCCGATCGGCCACCCCGAGCTGCCGTGGCTGGCCGACCTCGGGCTGCGCTGGCACGCCGTGCCGGCGATCAGCAACATGCGGCTGCGCATCGGCGGCATCGACTACCCGGCCGCGCCGTTCAACGGCTGGTACATGGGCACCGAGATCGGCGCGCGCAACTTCGCCGACGGCGACCGGTACGACCTGCTGCCCTACCTGGGCCGGCGGATGGGCCTGGACACCTCCTCGGTGCGGACGCTGTGGCAGGACCGGGTGCTGGTCGAGCTGAACCGCGCGGTGCTGCACTCGTTCGCCGCGGCGGGCGTGACGATCACCGACCACCACACCGAGTCGGACCGGTTCCTCACGCACCTCAAGAAGGAGGAAGAGGCGGGTCGCTCGTGTCCGGCGGACTGGACGTGGATCGTCCCGCCGATGTCGAGCGGGATCACCAGCGTCTTCCACCGGTACTACGACAAGCGGGAGCTGGTGCCCAACTTCTTCGCCGGCGACACCGAGGGCGTCTGCCCGGTGATCCACTGAGCGCGCCGCGGGAGGTCTCAGCAAGACGTATGTACGGTTAACGTTAAGGCCCATCTGTGGCGTAGATCACCTTCGGCGGTCTAGGGTGACTCTCCGTGAGAGTGGGCATACCCGTCGAGGCGCGGCCCGCCGAGCGCCGCGTAGCCGGTCTACCGGAAACGGTGACCACGTTGATCGGTGCCGGACTCACGGTGGACGTGCAAGCCGGAGCGGGCAGACACGCCCACGCCTCGGACGCCGCCTACCGCGCAGCCGGTGCGAACGTCATCGCCGACCACCCGGCCGGGCAGTCCGACGTGATCGTCTCCGTCCAACCACCGACCCCCGAGCAGGCCGCCGCCCTCCGCGAGGGCGACGTCACGATCAGCTTCCTGCAACCCAACGCCGAGCCCGAGCTGATCGAGGTGCTCAAGGCCAGGAAGGTCACCGCGTTCAGCCTCGACCTGCTACCCCGGGTGACCAGGGCGCAGGCCGCGGACGCCCTGTCGTCGCAGGCCCTGGTGGCGGGGTACCGGGCGGTGCTGGAGGCCGCCAACCGGCTGCCCCGGTTCCTGCCCATGTTCACCACGGCGGCGGGCACCATCCCGCCCGCCAAGGTGCTCGTCCTCGGCGCGGGCGTGGCCGGGTTGCAGGCCATCGCCACCGCCCGGCGCCTCGGCGCCGTGGTCGAGGCCTACGACGTGCGCGCGGCGGCCAAGGACGAGGTCAAGAGCCTCGGCGCGCGGTTCCTCGAACTGGACCTCGAAACGCAGCAGGGCGTGTACGCCGAGGCGCAGTCGGAGACGTTCCTCGAACGCCAGCGCGAGCTGATCGCCGAGCGGGTCGCCGCCTCCGACGTGGTGATCTCCACCGCCGCCATCCCGGGCCGCAAGGCGCCCGTGCTGGTCACCAACGACATGCTCAAGGCGATGGCGCCCGGCTCGGTGGTGGTCGACCTGGCCGCCGAGTCCGGCGGCAACGTCACCGCGAGCAGCCCGGGTGAGGAGACCTGGGTCGGCGAGGTCCTGGTCTACGGCGCGCTGAACATGCCCAGCGGCATGCCCGTGCACGCCAGCAGGCTCTACGCGCGCAACGTGGCCAACCTCCTGATGATGATGACGGAGGACGGCCGGGTGGTCCCCGACCTCACCGACGAGGTGCTGTCCGGCTGCTGCCTCACGCACGCGGGCGAGCTGAGGAGGGAGCTGCGGTGATCGACCTGTTGACGATCTTCGTGCTGGCCGTGTTCGTCGGCTTCGAGGTCGTGTCGAAGGTGTCCACGATCCTGCACACGCCGCTGATGTCGGGCGCGAACGCGATCCACGGCGTGATCCTGGTCGGCGCCATCCTCATCACCGGGCGGGCCGAGCAGGCGCTGGAGGTCACCCTCGGCCTCGCCGCGGTCTTCCTGGCCACGGTCAACGTGGTCGGCGGCTTCGTGGTGACCGACCGGATGCTGGAGATGTTCAAGGGCCACAAGGCGGGCAGACCCGTCAAGAGCGCCGCCAACGGGCACCAGGAGGTGGGGGAGTGAGCCCCACCTGGGTCCAGCTCGCGTACCTGGTCGCCGCGCTGTGCTTCGTGCTCGCGCTCAAGGGCCTGAGCACCCCGAAGTACGCCCGCGCGGGCAACCTGGTCGGCGCGGCGGGCATGGCGCTGGCGGTGGTCACCGCGTACGTCCACGGCGCCGTGCACAACGGGCTGCTGATCGTGCTCGCCGTGGCCGCGGGCGTGGTGGTGGGCATCCCGGCGGCGCGCTCGGTGAAGATGACCGCCATCCCGCAGATGGTGGCGCTGTTCAACGGCGTCGGCGGCGCGGCGGCGGCGCTGGTGGCGTTGACCGAGTTCCTGGCCGTCCCGCACGGCTCGGTGGCGTTCCAGCTCGCCACCGTGCTCACCGTGCTGATCGGCTCGGTCAGCTTCTCCGGCAGCGTGGTCACCTTCCTCAAGCTCCAGGAGGTCATGACCACCCGGCCGGTGCTGCTGCCCGCCGGTCAGCTGCTCGGCCTCGGCGCGGCCGCGGTGAGCGCGCTGCTCGCGCTGTCGGTCGTGCTGACCGGCAACGGCCTGCTGCTGGTGCTGCTGGCGGTGGCGGGTCTCGCGCTGGGCGTGCTGTTCGTGCTGCCGGTGGGCGGCGCGGACGTGCCGATCGCGATCTCGCTGCTCAACGCGTTCACCGGTCTGGCCGTCGCCGCGTCCGGCTACGTGCTGGCCAACACCCTGCTGATCGTCGCGGGCACGCTCGTCGGCGCGTCCGGCACGATCCTGACCCGGCTGATGGCCCAGGCCATGGGCCGGCCGCTGACCAACATCCTGTTCGGCGCGTTCCAGGCGACCACGGCGACCGCGACCACCGACGAGCAGCGCACCGTGCGCTCCGGCACGGTGGAGGACGTGGCGATCCTGCTCGGGTACGCCCACTCCGTGCTCGTGGTCCCCGGTTACGGCCTGGCCGTGGCGCAGGGCCAGCACGCGGCGCGGGAGCTGGCGCAGGTGCTGGAACAGCGCGGGATCACCGTGCTCTACGGCATCCACCCGGTCGCGGGCCGCATGCCGGGCCACATGAACGTGCTGCTCGCCGAGGCGGACGTGCCGTACGAGCACCTCAAGGAGCTCGACGACGTCAACCCCGGCATCGGCAGCGTCGACGTGGTGCTGGTGGTCGGCGCGAACGACGTGGTCAACCCGGGGGCGCGGGACGAGCCGAGCAGCCCGATCTACGGCATGCCGATCTTCGACGTGGACCGGGCGAAGGCCGTGGTGTTCATGAAGCGCTCGATGCGGCCGGGCTTCGCGGGCGTGGACAACAGCCTGCTCTACAACCCGAAGACCACCATGCTGTTCGGCGACGCCAAGGAGTCGCTGACCAAGCTGCTGGCCGCGGTGAAGCACGTCTAGTGCCGCGGCCTGCGCGGTCGCGGCACTAGGAGCCGGACAGCTCGTACCCCGGCACGACGGGAGCGAGGTGGTCGCCGTACGCGCCGTCCACCTCGACCCGCCGCCACCACGCCGTCCGCTCCTCTGTGGACAGGTCCGGCACCACCACCGCCACCCCGTAGTCCCGGATCAGCGGGATCATCAGCTCCACGGCGGTGTGCAGGAACGACTCGTGCGGCTCGGCGAGCCTGCCCACGATCGACGGGTCGAGGACCAGCGCGTCCACCGGCAGCTCGCCGAACAGCGACAGCTCGGCCTGCCCGCCGTTGAACCGGGTCAGCCCGGTGGAGATCCCGTTGTCCCGCAACACCTGCGCGTTGTCGTCGCCCCTGCCCTCCAGCATCGACCGGGTGTCCAGGAAGATCTGCAGCCGTGACGCCGGCAGGCCGCTCGCGTCCAACGTCCGCTTCACCGTGCGCACCAGGTCCTCGTCGCGGGACTGCATCGGCGACAGCTCGAAGTACAGGGTGCCGAACGACTCGGGCCCGGCCGCCACGGCGGCGGCCTCGTGCAGCGCCCACTGGCCGAGCGCCAGCGACAGCCCGGTCTCCTCGGCCAGCTCGACGCACTCGTGGTGCCCGACCTCGTCCCAGCGCAGCCGGGCCACGTGGCCGAGCACCTGCCCGCCGGCCAGGTCGACCACCGGTTGGTACTCGACCTCCAGCTCCTGCCCGGCCAGCGCGCCGGGCATCTTCGCCGCCCGCGCCTGCCGTTCCCGCCACTGCCGGTCGAGGTGCTTGTCGTAGGGCAGCCACTGCCGCTTGCCGCACGTCTTGGCCCGGCGCAGGGTCGCGTCGCCCGCGCGCAGGATCTCAGCGACCTCCCACCCGGCGGGCGGCCGGTCGACCACGCCGATGGACGCGGACAGCGCCACGCCGTCGTCGACCGGCTGCCGCAGCGTCTCGTTGATCAGCTCGACCATGTCGGGCACGCTCGGCGTGGTCGGCGAGTTGTCCACCACGATGCCGAACTCGTCGCCGCCGATCCGGGCGACCAGCGCGACGTCGTCGGAGACCAGGGCTTCGAGCCGGTGGCCGACCTCGGTGAGTAGCCGGTCGCCGAAGGCGTGGCCGAGGCCGTTGTTCACCAGCGAGAACGCGTCCAGGCCGAGGTGGTAGAGGGTGATCCCGCCGCGTGACGCGCCGTGCAGCGCCTCCAGCCGGGTGGCGAAGCGCTGCCGGTTGGACAGGCCGGTGAGCGGGTCGTGCAGCAGCTGGAAGTCCAGGTTCTTCTGCAGCAGGTGCAGCTCGCTGACGTCCTCGACCATGGTCACGTGGTACGCGGGCTCGCCGTCCGCGTCGCGCAGCGAGGACACCGCCAGGTGCACCCACACCGGCTCGCCGTCCTCGCGCAGCAGCCGCCGCTGCTCGCGCGTCCGCTGCACCCGGCCCTCGCCGACCTCCTCGTACCTGGTCGCGAGCGCCTCGGCGTCGTCCGGGTCGAACAGCTCGACCAGCCGCCGCCCGGTCAGCTCGCCCCGGTCGCGGCCGATCATCTCGGCCAGCGCCGCGTTCACCTCGACGCACCGGCCCTCCAGGTCGGTGATCACGATGCCGAACGCGGAGGAGTCGAACACCTCGCGGAACCGGGCCTCGCTGACCTCCAGCACGCGTTCGGCGCGCAGCTTGGCCGCCATCAACGCGCGCTGGACCTCTTCCTGCTGGTCCAGTGCGTCCAGCCGCATCGCGGCGGCGAACCCGGCGCTCACCGCGCCCAGGATGGCGACGACCTTCTCCGCCAGCCCCGGCACGTCCCGCAGCTCCGGGCCCGCCAGCAGAGCGTGCCCGAGCACGTCCACCGTGCGCTGCAACGTCTCCGGGCCGGTGAAGTGGGCCTCGACCAGCCGGTGGCCGACCGCGGCGACCGGCTCGACGGCGAACGGCTCGGCCTGGACCGCGTCGGCGATCACGTCCACCAGTTCGAGCAGGTACAGCTCGATCTCGACCGGCGACATCGGCACGTAGGCGGTCGGGTAGACCGCCCGCATCCACTCCCGCGCGATGCCCTGCCGCCGGGTCCTATCGCGTGGCGACACGTCGGCTCACTTCTTGCGCCCCACCCCGGCGAAGATCCCCGCCCGGTCGGCGTCCTCTTGGACGGAGCCCTCCTCCGGCCGCCACCGGGGCAGCGGTACCACGCCGGGCTCGACCAGCTCGAAGCCGTCGAACAGGGCGGTGATCTCGGCGCGGGTGCGCGGGAACATCGGGTCCGGGCTCTGGCGCATCACCGCCACGACACCTGCCATCTCCTCGGGTTGCAGGTCGGAGCTGAACTGGGAGAGGGCGAGGTGGCTGCCCGGCGCCACGGCGTCGCGGTAGGCGGCGATCACGCCGGCCGGGTCGCGTTCGGGCGGCACGAAGTGGAACACCCCGACCGCGAGCACGCCGACCGGCTCGGCGAAGTCGATCAGGCCGGTGCCGCGGGCGCCCGCCAGCACCGCGTCCGGCTCGGTCAGGTCCTCCCGCAGGACCGCGGACCGGTCGTCGTCCCGCAGGATCATCTGGCTGTGCGCGACGGCGACGTCCTCGAAGTCCACGTACACCACTCGTGCCCCGGGCGCGGCCTTCTGCGCGATCTCGTGCACGTTGCCGACGGTCGGGATGCCGGAGCCCAGGTCGAGGAACTGCCGCACGCCGGCGTCGACCAGGTGCAGCACGGCCCGGCGCAGGAACGCGCGGTTGAGGCGGGCGATGGCGCGGCCGTTGGGCTGGGCGCGCAGGAACTCCTCCGCGAGCTCCCGGTCGGCCGCGAAGTTGTGGCCGCCGCCGAGCAGGTAGTCGTAGAGCCGTGCGGCGCTGGGCAGCCCCGTGTTCACGTCATCGGGGACCCAGCTCAGCCGATCCGCCACCCTCGTCCTCACCCGTGTGTGTGCCAGCCCGAGGTTTCGCCCCGCCGGGGCGAGGTTACTGATCCGGCCGGAGCCGCGGGCCGGGACGAGGCAGCTTGTCCCCGATCGGCGTACACGCAGTCACCAGAACGATCATGGCGAGGACGCCGAACGCCACTCGCGGTCCCCAGTGCGCGTGGACGAAGAGCGGCACCGCCACGCCGAGCGCGGTGCCGAGGGCACGGGCGAGGTTCACCAGACCGCCGCCCGACCCGGCGTCACCGCGGGGGAGGGCGCCGAGCACGGCCGCGTTGTTGGCCGGGATGAAGAGGCCGAGCCCGAGCCCCAACGCGATCAGCGCGACCGGGTGAACCTGCCAGGCGAGCACCCCGCAGGCCACTGTGGACAACACCGCGCCGGCCCGCGGCACGCGCCACGGCAGCGCCGCGCCGAGCGCGAACCCGACCGGCAGCGCGGTGAGCAGCAACCCGGTCGCCGACGGGCCGCGGTCGGACGTGAACGGCACCAGGACCAGCGGTCCGAACAGGACCAGGTACCCGCACGTCGCGCCGAACAGGCCGCCCTTCACCCGCCGCACCAGCGGTTCCCGCCACACGTAGCCGACACCCGCCGGCAGCGCGAGCAGCAGCAGGAACGGGCTCGCGCCGGACAGCACCAGCAGCAACGCGGTGGTGGCCGTGGCGAGCAGGACGACGGCGACCCCGTCGACCGGCGTGCTGCCCCGCTCCCGCGTGCGCGGCAACAGGTAGTGGCCCGCCACGAGGGCGGCGACGCCGACCGGCACGTTGACCAGGAACACCCACTGCCACCCGAACGCCTCGACCAGCAGGCCGCCGACCGTGGGGCCGAGCGCCAGCCCCAGCGCCTGCGCGGTCGCCTGCACCCCCAGCGCCTTGCGCATCAGGTCGCGCGGCACGGCCGCCACCACCAGCGCCACGCTGTTGGCCTGCAACATCGCCGCGCCCAGCGCCTGCACCACCCGGAACGCGATCAGCACGTCCAGGTCCCGGGCCAACGCGCACGCCACCGACGCGCCGGTGAACACCACGAACCCGTACAGGTACACGAGCTTGCGGCCCCGCCGGTCCGACCACTTGCCGATCGGCGCGACGAACGCGGCCAGCGTCAACAGGTACGCCAGCGACACCCACTCGGGTGACGCGCCGAAATCGTCCCGCAATGCGGGCAGGGCGAGTGTGACGACGCTCGCGTCGAACTGGCCGAGGAAGGCGCCGAGGCACACCGTCGCCACGGCCAGCCAAGGCGCACCGGCCCAGGTCGCGACCCGCCGCGGCCTGGGTGATTCCACGACGAACCAGCGCAGTGAGCGATTCATCGACACCAGACTATCTCGGTCTCCGACATAGTGCGAGCCAGTACCATTCGCGCATGTCAGACGAGGCACGCTCGCTCACCGACGTGGTCACGAGGCTCCGCCGGGCACTGCGCACGAGCATCCGGTCGGAATGGCCGTGGGACTCCCTGCCGATGGCGCAGGTCGAGCTGCTCCAGACGCTCGCCGAGCGTCCCCCGATGCGCGTGGGCGACCTCGCGGCCGAGTTGCGGCTGGCGCCGAACACGGTCAGCGGGCTCGTCGGCCAGCTGATCGAGAACGGTCTGGTCGAGCGGGGCGGCGACCCCAGCGACCGCCGCGTGGCCCGGCTTTCCGTGACACCGCAGGGGCACGAGCAGCTGGCCGTCTGGCAGTCCGCGCACGAGAAGCGCATCGGCTCGGCGCTGGACAAGCTCGACCCGGCCGAACGCGCCGACGTGGTCCGCGCCCTGGCCGCCCTCGACCACCTGGTGGACCACCTGCGTGCGAGCTGAGACCCGGATCGTCGCGGCCGTCGCCCTGGGCGGCGGCATCGGCGGCGTCGCGCGGTACGGCCTGTCCACCGTCGTGCCCGGCCCGTGGGGCACGCTGGTGGTCAACGTCGTGGGCAGCGCGCTGATCGGCGTCCTGATGGTCCTGGTGCCGCGCCTGCACCCGCTCGCCCGGCCGTTCCTCGGCATCGGCGTGCTCGGCGGCTTCACCACGTTCTCGGGCTACGCGCTGGACGCCGTGCGGCTGGGCGGCCTCACCGCCGTCGCGTACCTGTTCGGCACCCTGTTCCTGGCGCTGTGCGCGACCTTCGCCGCCATGGCCGCGACCCGCAAGGTGTGGCCATGACGGTGCTGCTGGTCTTCGCCGGCGCGGCCGTGGGCGCCTCGCTGCGCTACGCCGCCGGCCGGTTGGCCCAGCGGACGTTCCCCTGGGCCACGCTCGCGGTCAACGTCGTGGGCTCGTTCGTGCTGGGCTGCGTGGCCGGCACGTCACCGGACCTGTTCGCCCTGGTCGGCACCGGCCTGTGCGGCGGCCTGACGACCTACAGCACGTTCAGCTACGAGACCGTCCGGCTGACCGAGGACGGCCGCTACCGCCGAGCGCTGGCCAACATCGCCGCGAGCCTGGCCCTCGGCCTGGCCGCCGCCGTCCTCGGCTGCCTCATCTCCCGATGACGTCCGAGCCCCGCCTCACCCACCCGCGCCGCGGGCCGTGCCGGATCTCCTCGCGGTCACACGGTGGTCAACCGGCTCAGCACGGGGGGCAGGTCGCCGGTGTGCACGACGCCCAGGCGTTGGGTGGCCCGGGTCAGCGCCACGTACAGGTCGCTCGCGCCGCGCGGTGACTCGGCCAGGATGCCCGCCGGGTCGACGACCAGCACCGAGTCGAACTCCAGGCCCTTCGCGTCGGTCACGGCCAGCACCACCACCTGCGCGTCGAGGTCGTCCGAGGCGCCCGGCACGGCGGCGCGCAGCGACGCCACCGACGCCGCCGGCACGATCACCGCCAGCTTGCCGTCACCGATCGCGGCGACCTCCTTGCCCACCACCGGCGGCAGCGCCTCGGCCAGGGACGGCGCCCGCAGGCTCCACGGCGCGAAACCGCTGTCCCGCACCGAGGTCGGCGGCACGAGGTCGGGGTCGACCGACGCCAGCACGTCCGCCGCGACGGCCATGATCTCCGACGGCGTCCGGTAGTTGACGGTCAGCTCGGTGAGCTTCCAGCGGTCCATCACGTACGGCGACAGCACGTCGTGCCACGACGACGCGCCCGCGATGTCGCCGGTCTGCGCGATGTCGCCGACCACGGTCATCGACTTCGACGGGCACCGGCGCATCAACGTCCGCCACGCCATCGGCGACAGCTCCTGCGCCTCGTCCACGATGATGTGCCCGAACGTCCACGTCCGGTCCGCCGCCGCCCGCTCGGCCGCCGTCTCGTAGCGCTCCGCGCCGTGCCGCTCGGCCAGCCGGTAGGCGTCCATGATGTCGGTGGCCATCAGGATCTCCGGGTCGGCGTCGTCCTCCAGGTCGAGGATGTCCAGCACGCCCTGCGCGTAGTCGATCGCCTGCCGCCGCTGCCGCTCGGCCCGCGCCTTGGCCTCGGTGTCGTCCTCGCCGAGCAGCTCCGCCGCCTCGTCCAGCAGCGGCACGTCGGCGGGCGTCCACTCGGCGCCGCGCGGGCGGGCCAGCAGCTCGCGCTCGGCGGGGGAGAGCTTCGGCGTGGCCTTGGCGATCAGCTTCGGCGACGCGTACAGGTCTTCGAGCAGCCGCTGCGGCGACAGCGTCGGCCACAGCTTCTCGACGGCGGCCTGCACGGCGGGGTCCTCGCGCAGCTCGCGCCGGATGTCATCGATGTCGGCCTGGTCCAGCAGGTGCCTGCCCAGCCGGGACACGGCCTGCGACGCCAGGGTGGAGATGATCTCGCGCTGGAACGTCCGCCGCGCCTCGTTGTGCGGTCGTCTGGTGCGCCGCGCCCGCCCCCGCGCGTCGCTGATCGCCCGCCGGTCCAGCCGCAGCACGTCGCCGTCGAACGGCACCTCGACCAGGCTCGGCGCCTCCTGCCGGTCCCGGATGGCGTGCGCGACCACGTCCGCCATCCCGGTGCGGCCCTTCAGCGCGGCCACCTCGGCGGGTTCGCGACCGACCGCGGTGAGGCCGGGGAACAGCTCGCCGACGGTCGACAGCAGCACGCCCGTCTCGCCCAGCGAGGGCAGCACCTGCCCGATGTAGCGCAGGAACGTCGCGTTCGGCCCGACCACGAGCACGCCGCGCTTCGCCAACTGCCGCCGGTGCGTGTAGAGCAGGTACGCGGCGCGGTGCAGCGCGACCGCCGTCTTGCCGGTGCCCGGACCGCCCTGCACGACGACCACGCCGTTCAGCTCGGTGCGGATGATCTTGTCCTGCTCGGCCTGGATGGTCGCGACGATGTCGCCCATCTGGCCGGTGCGGCTCGCGTTCACCGCGGCCAGCAGGGTGGCCTCGCCGGTCAGGCCCTCGGAGCGGCGGTCCAGGTCGACCGAGTTGATGTCCAGCACCTCGTCGTCGAACCCGACCACCTTGCGCTGCTTGGTCCGCAGGTGCCTGCGCCGGCGCACGCCCTCGGGCGCGGCGGCGGTGGCCAGGTAGAACGGGCGGGCGGCGGGCGCGCGCCAGTCCATCAGCAGCGGCTCGTACTCCTTGTCCTCGTCGAACAAGCCGATCCGGCCGATGTAGAACCGCTCGTCGGTGTGGAAGTCGAGCCGGCCGAAGCACAACCCGTTCTCCACCGCGCTGTACTGCGCCAGCTGGTCGGAGTACAGGGCCACCGAGGTGTCGCGCTCGGAGCGCATCTGGTGCGTCCCACCGGTTTGCCGCAGCGCCCCGGCCAGGCGCTTCGAGCTCTGTTCGCGGAGGTCGTCCAGCCGGCCGTACAGCATCGACACGTATTCCTGCTCCGACTCGGTTTCCGCGAGCCGGAGGTCATCGGCGGGGCTTGACAACGTGCCTCATTTCTGGATAGCGTGTTTTATCAGCCTGTGTCGCATTGCGGCTGACGGTTTCTTGCGGGCTCACAGTCCTGCGCCCGTCTCGCGCAGAACGTCTAATCTACTACA
Source organism: Saccharothrix sp. 6-C (assembly GCF_016695385.1). Classification (NCBI taxonomy): domain Bacteria; kingdom Bacillati; phylum Actinomycetota; class Actinomycetes; order Pseudonocardiales; family Pseudonocardiaceae; genus Saccharothrix; species Saccharothrix sp. 6-C. The sequence continues at coordinate 964,463 of NZ_CP064192.1, forward strand.
CGCCCTTCCCGCCGGTGCGTGAACAACTCCGCCCGCGCTCGGACTCGGTGAACGCACGAAGGCCGCCGCCGAGCGGGTGCTCGACGGCGGCCTGGTGATCTTGGTGCGGCCCGGACCTCCTGCTACAACCGGTCGGCGACGATCCCGCCGACCGCGGCCATGCCCGCCTTGTTCGGGTGCAGCGGCGCGACCGGCCCGGTCACGACCACGCCCTCGAACCACTTCTGCGCCGAGGGCGCGCACGCGTCGTGGCCCACGCTCGGCGACTCGATGTCGACGTACAGCGCGCCGTGCTCGGCTGCCTCGCGGGCGAACAGCTCGTTCAGCCGGTGGATGCCACCCTGGAGGTAGGCGGCGTCCTTGGGCCAGATCGGCTGCTCCGGGTGGCAGCCCTCGGGCCGGATGTGGGTGCCGTAGCCGACCACCACGACCCGCGCGCCGGGCGCCCGGTCGGAGATCAGGTCGAGCGCGGCGGCGAACTCGGCCGCGTAGGCGTCGATCCGCTCGGCCAGCTCGTCGCGCCCGCCGGCGGTGAACTCGTCGCGGCACGACCTGCCGATCGGCTGGGGCAGCAGGTTCACGCACTTCCCCGCCAGGTCGACCAGCGCGATGTCGTTGCCGCCGAGGGTGAGCGTCACCAGGTCGGTCGACGGGCTCAGCGCGTCCGCCTGCGGCGCCTGCGACTCGCCGTCGATGGTGGTCTGCGACCCGGTCAGGTCGTCGGTCACGGCGCCGGAGCACGTCACGTCCGTGAGCCGGGCGCCGATCCGCTCGGCCAGCACGGACGGCCAGTTGCGCGACGAGCGCATGCAGCCCGGGGCCTCCGGGTCCTGCTGCGGGATGAGCGGTCCGGCGGCGGACGAGTCGCCGAGGGCGACGTACTCGAAGTCCGGTTCGGCGAGGTCGGGGTCGGCGACCGCGGCACCGGCCGTCCAGGTGATCGTCAACGCCGCCAGCAACGCCGGTAGCAGCCTGCGCACGGTCGCCTCCTCTTCGTGATCGGGTGGTGTCCGCTGGACATGATGTGGCCTGGGCCGCCGAGGTGCGGCGGTGAGCCGGGGTAGATCACCCGAGAGAGTGCGCGAGGTCGTCGCGACGCCGGGTGACGGCTTCCCGGTGGGCCCACCACCCGATGAGCGGCTCTACGAAGGCACGCGGGTGAAACCGGGTCGCGGCGCCGGCTCGCTCCGGCACGCTGGGACGGGTGAAGGAGAAGCGCCGGGAGTTGGCGGGCCTGTGCCGCGTCGCGGTGGACCGCCCCAGGTGGCAGCTCGGGTTCGCGGCGGTCGTGTCGGCGTGGTCGCTGGCGTGGGTGGTGGGCCAGGCGTTCGGCGAGCCGAGCCCGCTGGAGGTGCTGCCGGTGCGGTGGGCCGGCCTGCCGACCGGCTGGTTGGACGCGACGCGCGGGTGGTTCGACGGCCGCACCGGGTTCCTGGCCGTGGTGGGTGGTCTGCTCTGGGCGATGACGAGCGCGAGCCGACAGGCGTCGGCGGTGGTCGGCTGGCTCGCGGTGATGGCGTCGGCGGAGGACGTCGGTTACGTCGCGGTGCGGTGGGCGTTGCTGTCGCTGGTGGTGTTCCTCGCGGTGATGGGCCTGGTGTCGATCACCGGGCGGCGGGCGTTCGTGGTGGACCGGGTGGCCGTCATCCCGCGGGACGTGGCCCGCGCGGGCGCGACGGCGGCAGCGCTGTCGGCGGTGGTGCCGCTGGTCGCGCCGGGGCTGGTGCTGGCCCGGCTGGTCGGCCCCTACGTGACTCGGCCACCGCGCCGACGGCCGGGGACGCCGATCGTCCGCGCGGCTTCCGCCGAACGGCCGCCGGCCGGCGGCACACCCGGTGAACTGCCCGAACCCGTCCCGGCGCAGCGCGGATCGCGTTGAGCCGGACCGGATTTCCCGATCCGGTCAGGGTATGCAAATAGTTTTGCACCCCAACAAATCTATCCGGGTAAGTCGAGTGAACCTCACATCACATTCTGGATTCGCCTGTTTGGGCTTACCGGTCCGTATCCATCAAGATGTGCGAGTGCCAGAAAATCCCGCCGAAAACCGCTTAGCCAAGGTGATGCGTCGTCAGCCCGTTCAGCAGCGCGGCGCCGCGACGGTGTCCGCGATTGTCGATGCCTGCGCGACGCTGCTCAACGACTACGACTACGACGACATCACCACCGCCCGGATCGTCGAGCTAGCAGGCGTGCCAATTGGATCGTTCTACCAATACTTCCCGGACAAGCGTTCTGTTGTGCACGCGCTGGCCCTGCGCGGCATGGAGGAGTACCTGGGACGGGTGGAAACGCTGTTCACGGAGGGGCGGATCGCCGAGGACTGGCGGGAAGCGGTCCGCCAAGTGGTCGCCGTCTACCTGCGGATGCTCGTCGAGATCCCCGGGTTCGGGCGGGTGCGGTTCAGCGACCTGCTCGACGGCCACCGCCTCGACTCCTCCGTCGACCAGTACGAGCTGATGGCCGAGCGGCTGCGGGACCTGTTCGTGAGCCGCTTCGCGGTGCGCGGCGACGCGCCGGTCATGTTGACGTTCCGGATGGCCGCCCAGACCGCGGACGCGATGTTCAAGCTGGCCGAGCGGGTCGATCCCGACGAACGCCCGGTGGTGCTCCGCACCGCCGACGGGGTGATCTTGAAGATGCTGTCGACGGTGTTCGACCCCTCGTGACTTGCCGCGCCGGTCCTGGTGGTGTGGGGTGGACCGGTGAGCGACGACTTCGACGTGATCGTGATCGGCGGCGGCCCGGTGGGCGAGAACGCCGCCGCCCGGACCGCCGCCGGTGGCCTGCGGACGGCGTTGGTGGAAGCCGAGCGCGTCGGCGGCGAGTGCTCGTACTGGGCGTGCATGCCGAGCAAGGCGTTGCTGCGCCCGGGCCACGCGCTCGCCGCCGCCCGCCGGGTGCCCGGCGTGCCGGTCGGCGAGCGGCTCGACCCGGCCGAGGTGCTGAAGCGGCGCAACAGCTTCACCTCCGACTGGGACGACTCGGGTCAGGTCGAGTGGGCCGAGGGCGCCGGGCTGACGGTGGTGCGCGGTCGCGGCAGGCTGGCGGGCGAGCGCCGGGTGGACGTGGACGGGCGCGTGCTGACCGCGACGAAGGCGGTCGTGGTGTGCACGGGCAGCGTGCCGCGCATCCCGTCGCTGCCCGGCCTGGCGGACGTGCCCTACTGGACGTCCCGCGAGGCGACCTCCGCGCAGGAGGTGCCCCGGTCGCTGGTGGTGCTCGGCGGCGGCGTGGTCGGCGTGGAGATGGCGCAGGCCTGGGCGCGGCTCGGCTCCGACGTCACGCTCGTCGTGTCCGGTGAGCGGCCGTTGCCGAAGTTCGAGGCGTTCGCGGGCGAGCTGGTCGCGGACGGGCTGAAGGAGGACGGCGTCCGGCTCGTCACCGGGGTCAAGGCGGTCGGGGTGTCCACTTCGGACGGCTCGGGCGGCGCGGGTTCGGGCGGTGAGGGTTTGGGTGGCTCGGGTCTGGGTGGCTCGGGTCTGGGTGGCTCGGGTCTGGGTGGCGCCGGCGAGGTGTCGTTGACGTTGTCGGACGACACCGTGGTGACCGGTGCCCACCTGCTGATCGCGACCGGTCGTCAGCCGGCGACGTTCGACCTCGGCGTGGAGCAGTTCGGCTTCACGGCGGGCGAGGCGCTGGAGGTCGACGACACCGGCCGGGTGTCCGGAGTGGACTGGCTGTACGCGGCGGGCGACGTCACGGGTCGCGCGTTGCTGACCCACCAGGGCAAGTACGCCGCGCGGGCGGTCGGCACGGCGATCGTCACCGGTGCGACCGACCCGGAGCCGTGGACCGCGCCGGTCGCCACGGCCGACCACACGGCCGTGCCGCAGGTGGTGTTCACCGACCCGGAGGTGGCGTCGGTCGGCTGGACCGAGGCGCAGGCCCGCGAGGCGGGACTGGACATCCGGGTCGTCGACCTCGACATCGCGGTGGCCGGCTCGTCCCTGCACGCGGACGGGTACCGGGGCAAGGCGCGGATGATCGTGGACGAGCGCAAGCGCACGCTCGTCGGCGTCACGTTCGCCGGTCCGGACGTGGCCGAGCTGGTCCACGCGGCCACCATCGCGATCGTCGGCGAGGTCACCGTGGACCGGTTGTGGCACGCCGTTCCGGCGTACCCCACCATCAGTGAGGTGTGGTTGAGGCTGCTCGAGGCCTACGGTCTCTGACGCTGAGTGCACGTTGTGTCAGCACATCGTGTACACCATGCGCCGAGTGCCGTATCGACCGTGCGGCCATAGAGACTCTTAACCTCAAAATGCGGCTTCAGCTCCTTACACTGCCAGTGTGACCAGGGGAACAGTGGCCGTCGCGATGGGCGCGGTGCTGTGGTGCGCCTTCGTCATCGCCTCCACGTTCCTGCCCGGCGGCCCCTCGTGGCCGCCGGTCGCGGTCCACCTGCCGGGGTTCCTGATCGTGCCGGTCGTGCTGCACACGTTGTTCCGCGCGCGGTCCAGCGCGCTGCTGTGCCTGGCGCACGTGCCGAAGTCGGTGCTGTTCACCGGGTTCGCCATCGCGGTGGGCGGGTGGCTGTTCTCGTTCGGCGCGATCGCCGGCAAACCGGGCACCGAGACGCTGTGCGCGGTGGCCGGGCTGGTGATCGTGCTGCACGTGGCGTTCGGGTTGATCGGTGTCGGGATGGTGCGCACCGGGCGTTGACCGGCACCGTGCGTCGGACAGGCAGGCGTCAAGCGTCGAGGTGGGGGATCACCCCTGCGCGGCGGGGAGCCGCAAGGCCTGGTCGGCGATCTCGGTCAGCTCCGGGTCGGCCGGGTCCTGCTCGCCCTCGGCCCACACCACCTGCGTGATGCGCAGCTGAGCGCCCTTCGCCGACACGCGGATCGCCGACCGGTCGAACGTCTTCGGCCCTCCCGGCCAGCCCTTGCCGTCCTTGACGAGGGTGGTGACACCGCCCGAGCCCGCCGCCGACGCGATCGCGTGCAGCTCGCTTGCCCGGGTCGAGTCGGGCAGGCTCAGCTCGGCGATGGCGACACCGACCTTGCGGCCGTCCACTGTGGTCTCGTACTGGGCGCGCCGCAGCTGCATGCACAGGTGCCCGGTCAGCCAACCCCGGACGTCGCCGAACGCGTGCGAGGCGCAGTCGTCGGTCCGGTCCGCGCCGCGCGGCGAGAAGTTCCGGCCGTCGACGACCACGGTGGTCGGCTGCGGGGCGGTGGTGGTGGACGTGGCGCTGTCCGCGGTGTCGTTCGAGGACAACGAGATGATCAGGGCGATGACCAGCAGGAGCGCCACCACCGCGCCGGCCGCGTAGGGCAGGAGCTTGCGGGCGGCCGGTGCGGGCGTGACCTTCGGCAGCAGCATCGTGCTGGCGGAGGCCAGGTCGGCCGCCGCGTCGGAGAAGCCCTCGGCGATCAGGTGCTGGCGGGTGGGCGGCGCGCCGGTCGTGGCGAGGACGGCGACCAGCTTGGCGGCGTGCTCGGCGGAGCAAGGCCGGTCGCTGGTGGCCAGCTCCCGCGCGGCGGCGAGCAGCGTGGTCGGCTTCGGGTGCAGGACGCGCACGCCGCGGTTCAGGTCGACGGTCGGCTGCACGACCTGACCGACGTACGGGCCGACGGCCACCACCGTGGTGACCGGCAACGGCTCCCCGCGCATGTCCTGGATGCGGCGGGCGACGGCGGTGGTGGCGGCCAGCGCCTCGGCGGCGGGGCTCATCGCGCCGTCCGGCCGGGTCAGCGGCCAACCGTCGATCTTCCACTGGCCGTTGAGCGGGGCCTCCAGCCGCATGGCCGGGTCCGGCAGGTCCACGCCGACGACCACGAGCACACCGCGCGGCAGCACGATCACCGCGTCCAGCTCGCGCGGGCTGTCCGGCGGTCGCACGCCGAGCAGCGCGACACCGCCGAGCACGGCGTCGCCGTTGCCCCACGTGCTCAACGCGGCGCGCACGTCGGCGCCCACCGCGGAAGGCTCGGTCCCGAGTCGGATCAGCCGCACGGGATCACCACGAGATCGCGCCGTTCGGCGGTCCACGCGTCGGCGTGCCACACGGTCTGACGTTCGGCGTTCCACACGGTCGGACACGGTAGCGCCGTAGGGTGACGGCCGGTCGGGCGCATCGCTGGAGATGACGTTGCGTGACAGTCATCACCTGGACAGCGCGTTTGGCGCGGTAGTTGCGCAACCCCGACGTGGAGGTCGGTGGAAGTTGGTGGCGGTCGTCGCGGCGAAGTGGCGGCGATGAGGTGGTGACGACCCGCCAAGATCACGTGAACGTGGTCGGGTGATCCCGGAAAGTCACCCCTCGCGGCGTGGTCTCCGCGGGTGAGGTCGCCGATTTGGGGTCGAAAGTCCTGTATCTGACCCGCCCGGGTGAGGAACGCGATGGTTCTTATGGCGGACTGCTGCCGTAGCGGGCAGAATGACCAAGTCGGGAATTCGCAAGATCGTCCGCATCCTCGAGAGGTCGTAGGGGAAGACGTCCCTCGTCGAGTAGCGGAGGTCAGCTGTGAGCACCCGTGGCAGCAGCAGTGGCGTGGTCTACGTCCACTCGTCGCCGTCTGCGGTCTGTCCGCACGTCGAGTGGGCGATCTCGGGCACCCTCGGTGAGCGAGCGGACCTCAAGTGGGCGGCGCAACCCGCGGCGCCTGGTCAGTTGCGCGCCGAATGCAACTGGACCGGCGACGCCGGCACCGGTGCCCGACTCGTGTCCGCGCTCAGGGCGTGGCCGATGCTCAGGTTCGAGGTGACGGAAGACCCGAGTCCGGGAGTGGACGGCGTGAGGTACTGCTTCGCGCCCGTGCTGGGGTTGTGGCACGCGCGCACGAGCGCGAACGGCGACATAGTTGTTTCAGAGGACCAACTCCGGGCACTGGCCGCGCGCAGCAGAGGCGGCGAGTCGTTCGCGCACGGGGTGGACGAGATCCTGGGCGCGGCTTGGGACGACGCCCTGGAACCGTTCCGGCGGGCGGGCGACGGTGCGCCGGTGACGTGGTTGCACCGGGTGGGATGAGCGCGTGCGGTTGTTCGGCTAGGTGGTCGGGTCGGGGGCGGTGTCTTCGCTCAAGTCCGGCTCGATTTGACATGGGGCCCGTACGGGCACTCCAGGCAGGCCAAAGCCGGCAGGCCCGGCGGGGAAGAGCGTCCCGCCAGGCCTGCCGGCTTCGACCAGCCTAAAGCACCCGAACCCATGTCAAATCGGGCCTTTGTGGGTGGTTGCGGGGCTGTGGTGGGTGGGTCGTGTCAGGTGCCCACACCGCCGCCAACGGTCGGGATCATTCCTCCGATCCGTCACCGCGTAGGCGTTCGGCTTCGCCAGGTCGGGGTGAGATCGCGCGGCGGGCTCGGGGGGTCTGCTAGGGCGCGATCGGGGTGGGTTGCCAGGCGGCCATGAGGTCCCGGTAGAGGGGTGAGTCGGCCAGGAGGTCCTGGTGGCTGCCGAGCAGTGGCGGGCCGCCGTCCATGAGGAGGACCAGGTCGGCTCGCAGCGCCGAGGAGAGCCGGTGGGCGATCACGATCAGGGTGCCGCCCCTGGCGGCGAATGCCTGCTCCACCACGGCTTCGGCGGAGGGGTCGAGGGCTGAGGCGGCCTCGTCCAGGATCACCACGTCGGCCGGTGAGGCGTGGACGCGGGCGGCGGCCAGGAGTTGGGCCTCGCCGGCGGAGAGACCGCCCCCCGCGTGGCCCACGGAGCCGGCCAGGCCGCCCAGCCTGGTGATCACGTCGGTCGCGCCGACGGCCTCGGCGGCGGACAGCAGCGCGGCGTCCGGGGCGGCCGGGGCGAACAAGGCCAGGTTCTCGCGGACGGTGCCGGTGAACAGGTAGGTCTCCTGGGGGACCAGGGCGATCCGCTCGTGGCGCACCCCCGGCGCGACGGAGCGCACCGGGACACCGCCGAAGCGCACGACACCGGCCTGCGGTTCCACCATGCCCGTGATCAGACCGGCCAACGTGGACTTGCCGATGCCGCTCGGGCCGATCACCGCCAGGTGGGCGCCCTCGGGCAGGACGAGGTCCAAGGAGCGCACGACGGGTTCGGCCGTGGCGCTCCAGCCGAACGTCACGCCGCTCAGCTCGATCTCGCGGCCCTCGGGCACGGCGTCGCCGCCGGGCACGTCGACCGGTGGCGCGGCCTCCGCCAGCCGGCGCAGGGCCACGACCAGCCGCAGCACGATGGTGCTCGTCGTGTCCGCCAGCCGGCGCAGGGCGGGCTGCACGCTGGTGCTCAGGTAGACCACGGCACCCAGGACCTCGCCGACCGACAACGTGCCGGCCCGAACCATCCCCGGCGCCACGAGCAGCAGCAGCACGAGTGGCGCGAAGCCGCCCAGCGCGATGACCACGCCGCGCAACGCCGTGGCGCACGCCATCCGCACGGTCGCCGACGCTTGCCGGTTCACCTGCTCCATCACGTCGTGCAGTGCCTGCTCCGAACCGCCGACGGCCACCACGTCCCGCATGCCGAGCAACACCGTGCCGGCCACCGCCGCCGACTCCTCGTCGGCCAGCACCAGCCGCCGCTGGCCGCGCGCCAACGACGGCAGCAGCAGACCGAACAGCACGAGTGCCGCCACCACCGGCAGGATCACCAGCCACGCCAACGACGACACCGTGACCGCCAGCCCGACCAGCGCCGCCGCCGTCGTCACGAGCAGTGCCCGCGCCTGCACCAGCACACCGGCGGTGGCGTCGCGCACCACCTCGACGTGCCGGGTGATCCGGGCGACCGCGCTCGCGTCCGGCTGCCGGGTCTGCGAACCACCGTGCAGCACACCGCGCACGACCTGGCGCACCAGGGCGTCCCGCAACGGCTCGACCACCGCACCGAGCCGCATGAACACCTGCCGCAGCCCGAACCCGCCGAGCACCGCGACCGCGGCGAACAGCAGCAGCCACCCGACGCCGACCCAGGGCCTGCCGGCCCCGAAACCCCGGTCCACCGCCAACCCGACCAACCGGCCGGACAGCAGCGCGGGCACCCCTTCCAACACCGACCAGCCGAGCAGCACGACGATGCCGCGCCGTTGTTCGCGCAACGCCCGCAGGTACGTCATCAGCCGAACACCGCCCGGTACTCGTCGTCGTCCCACAGCTCGGAGTGCGGCCCCACCGCGCGCACCCGGCCCCCGTCCAACCACACCACGACGTCCGCCCTCCGCGCGGTGGCCGCGCGATGCGTCACCACGACCCGCGTCCGACCGGGCAACGCCGACTCGACCGCACGTTCGACGGTGGACTCCGTCACCATGTCGAGGCTCGCCGTGGCGTCGTCCAGCACCAGCACCGCCGGGTCGCGCACGAACGCGCGCGCCAATCCGAGCCGCTGCGCCTCACCACCGGACATCGGCGCCGCCGACATCGGGGTGTCGTAGCCCTCGGGCAGCCGCACCACCACGTCGTGCACCTGCGCGGCACGGCAGGCGGCCTCCACCTCGTCGTGATCACGGGACGTGCCGTAGCGCACCGCGTCGCCGACAGTCGTGCCGACGAGGGAGGGTCGCTCGAACGCGTAGCCGACGGACCCGCCGCGCCGCACCCGTCCGGTGGACGGCCGGGTCAGCCCGCCGATCACCGACGCGAGCGCGGACTTGCCCGACCCGGACCGGCCGACCACGGCCACGAACGTCCCGGCGGCCACGGTCAGCTCGACGTCGTGCAGCGCGCCGGGCACGTTCACGCCGGTCAGCACCAGTTCACCGGTCGCCGCGCCGCCCGGAGCGTCTTCGGCGGGCACGGGTGTCGACAGCACTTCGTCCAGCCGTTGCGCAGACGCCCGTGCGCGCTGGATGGCGGTCAACAGGGTGGCCTGGCCGACCACGGTCATCCCGAGCGCCACGTACCCGAGGGTGGCCAGCACGTCACCGACGCTCAACCGGCCCGCGACCACGCCGAAACCGGCGGCGGTCAGGACGGCGAGCTCCACGGCGGGCAGCAGGAGACCGGCCCGCCAGATCATCCGCGCCTGCGTGCTCCACATGCCGACACCGGCGGCGGCCAGGCGGGGGAGCGGGCGCAGGACGCGTTCGGCTTCTTGGTCGGCACGTCCGGAGGCGGCGATGGTGCGCAGGCCGCCGACGGCGTCCACCAGTCGTGCGGACAACTCGCCGGACACCTCCTGGTAAGTGGCCACGTCCGCGGCCGTCAGCCGCAGGTGCGAGCGGACCAGCAAGGCCGCCAGGGGGACGCTCAGCAGGAACACGACCGCGAGCCGCCAGTCCAGCAGCGCCAACGCGGTGATCGCGCCGGCGGCGGTGACCACCGAGATGCCCAGGTTCACCGCCAGCACCGAGACACCGCCCGCGATCGCGCTGTCACCGGTCAGCCGGCTCACCGCGTCACCGGGCTCGAACCGCGTCGGGTGGCCCAACGCCACCAGGTGGGCGGTCAACCGGCGCCGCAGCCACGTCGCGCCGCTCGCGGTGATCGCCGCGGCCAGCACCACGCCGATCGCGTCGCCGAGGACTTCCACGCCCGCGAGCCCCACCAGCCACAACACCGTGCCGCGGTCCAGCCGCCCGGCCAGCGCCATGTCCACGGCCGAGGCCAGCGCGGTGGGCAGGAGGAGTCCGGCGGTCGTGGCCGGCAGCGCGTTCAGCGCCAGCAGCAGCCAGCGGGGATCTCGCCGCACGACAGAAGAGAGCACCATGCTTTGGGACTCCTATGACGGTTGCCGCGGTCGGGCGCATCATGTGTCGGGGGTCCGACGGCATGCCGTCGGACCCCCGATGACCGGGTGAGCGGCGCACTTCGACTGCGCCGCTCACCCGGGGTGCAGCTGAGCTGCGAGTCGGACTAGCAGATCACGAGGCTCACGGTGGAGTGGGCGCCGCAGCCCAGCAGGGACAGGCCCGAGGCGGACGTGCTGCCGCCGCCGCCGCTGCTGCTGCCACCCGACGCCATCGCGTTGGAAGCGGCCTCGGGGGTCTCCATGTCCTGCAGGTCGAGGATGAAGTCCATGGTGGTGACTCCTTATTCGGGGGATTGGATTCGGGGTACTGCTACCGACCCGCGAGGGTCGGGGCTTTGAGGAACGGCAGCATCGGGGTGCCGTTCGCGAGGGTGCCGAGCGCCAGGAGCACGCCCGCCCCGCCGGTGTTCAGGTCCATCGACAACCGCCGCAGCTGGATGCCGGGGAACGCCAGTCCGCCCTGGTAGGGGATGGCGTGCCAGGCGAGCGAGGCCAGGTGCCGGTCGATCGCGTGCCCGGGTCCACCGGTGTGCACGAGCGTGGCCAGCAGACCGGCCCGGCCCAGCATCAGCGCGGGCTGGATGACGAACTCGCCGGTCGTGGCGCTGAGCAGCTCCGGCAGCTTGTCCAGCACCGGCAGGTCCGGTTCCACCAGGCGGAACTCGTTGAGCACCAGGGCGATTCCCGCGCTGCCGGTGCCGACGTAGGGCAGGGTGCGGGCGCTGCCGTCCCGGACCTGCGTCGAACCGTCCAGCGCGATCATCGTCTCGGCCAGGTCGCGCTCCAGCGCCTTGACGCCCACGTCCAGCCAGCGCCGGTCGCCGGTGCGCTCGAACAGGCGCAGGAACAGCAGCGCGGGACCGGACCAGCCGTGCTCCAGGCCCGCGCGGGCTTTGTCGCCGGGCGGCTCGACGTTCGCCAGCGCGGTGTCCAGGCGCTCGGCGAGCTCCAGCGCCTGCTCGGCGTAGGTCTCGTCGTCGCGCGTGCCGGCGAAGTGCAGCAGGTTGAGCGCGATGCCCGCGAGGCCGGAGCCGAGGCCGTGGTCCTCGGTGTCGGGCACCATCGCGGCGTAGGAGCGGACCAGCTCGCCCGCGAGGTCGTGGTGGCCGAACTCCTCCAGCACGTACGCGATGCCGTGGGCGCCGCTGAAGAAGCCGGGCTCCTTCGGCGGGTCGCGGCGCACGGCCTCCAGCAGCCACCGCTCGTGGTCGGGGAACCGGCCCTGACCCGTGACGTCCAGCGCGTGCAGCACACCCGCCGCGCCGTAGCCGAAGGTGGCGCCGCCGGTCTCGAACTGCTCCACGTCACCGGGGAACAGCCGGTCGTCGCGCTGCGGGGTGGCGCTGGCCAGGATCGCGGCCGCGACCATCTTGAGCACCGCCGGCAGCTCCGGCTCCGGCGCGTCCAGCGCGGTCGTGGGCGACTCGGTCGGCGGGTCGACGCGGCGCTCCAGGCCGGCGAGGATCTTCGCGCAGTACTCCTCGGACAGGCCGAACCGGCGCCGGATGAAGTCGACGTGGGACTGCAGCTTCACCGGCGCGAGTTCGAGCATGGTGATGAGCGGCAGGAAGACGTACAGGCGCAGCGCGGCGAGGGCGTGCTCGTCGATCTCGAAGCCGCTGCGGTCCGGCGGCGCCTGGAAGCCCGGCGAGCCGAGCGTGGGCTTCTTGTCCTCCTCGACCCGGAACGCCAGCTCGAAGTCGATCAGCGAGATCGAGTCGTCGTCGTCCACCAGGATGTTGAGCGGGTGGAGGTCGCAGAACACCAGGCCGCGGGCGTGCACGTCGCCGATGATCCGCTCGACCGCGGCGATGACCTTCAGCGCGCGCTCGGTGTAGGCGGCGACCGCCTCGTCGGAGATCTCGTGGTGGGTGAGCGGGTAGTGCTGCCCGAGCCACTGGCCGAGCGGGCGGCCCGGTACCTCGGACATGGCCATGAACTCGTGCTCCCACGCGCTGAAGCGCTCGAACACCTCGGGCACGCCCGGGACGCCCGCGACCTTCTCCAGCATCTCGTGCTCGCGGTGCAACCGGGCGACCGCGTCGACGTTCAGCCGGTCCAGGCCCGAGTGCGGTCTGGCCTCCTTGAGCACCACCCGCTGGTCGTCGGACTTGCGGATCGCCTCGTACACGCCGCCGCCGTTGGAGAAGTGCAGTGAGCGGAGCACCCGGTACGGGAACTCGTCCGCGCTGCCCGCCCGGCGCACGGCCAGGTGCTCCTCCAGGCACGCCGGGATCTTCACCCACTCGGGCGTCCAGAAAGTCGGCTTGCGCTGGTCGGGCACGAGTGCGCCGTCCGGGCCCTCGATGGCCAGCACGCGCTTGCCGTCCTTCTCCAGCCACTGCTCGACGAACCCGCCGTAGCGGACGAACAACGGGCCGGCGCCGTAGCGGAGGTCGCTCAGGATGTAGGCGCCCGACTGGCCCTTGAGGATTTCGGACAACTCGCGGAGCGTCGACTCCAGCTCGGAATCGTCGGCCGGGTAGATCGTGATGAGCTTGCCGCTGCCCTCGCGAGGCGCGTACTTCGAGTTGCGGGCCAGCACGATGGACCGGGTGCGCAGGTACTTGAACGGGATCCGGCGGGCGACCAGGTACTCGTAGGACTTCAGCAGTACCTCGCCGGCGTTCAGCACGGTCGCCGACACGTGGATCTTCCAGCCCTGCTTCGGCAGGGGAACGCCCTGCGGGTAGGTGTGCCGCCAGATGTTGCGGTCACCCTGGGCCCATCCTTCCGGCAACGCGGGGAGAACTTGCGAGAAATCGTCTTCGGAGGTTTCCGTGCTGCTTTGCACGTCATAGAACAGACGATCCGCGAAGCAGTAGGCCTCATAGCGGAGGTCCACGGGATTTCGCCTCCTTGCGATTTGTTCGACCGGGTTATTCCCGCACGTCCACGGTGGAGAAGCCAATCCACCATTTCGGGGGGTGTTGACGTCCATTCGTGCGAGCGAGGATCCCTCGGATTTGCACTGCTGGTACGTATAGGGGCCTGCAGAGTCACCCGATCGCGATGTTTGGCCGCACCGTAGAGGGGACAGCGACTACCGGAGGAGCCTAAACGAAACGCGATCGTTCTTCGCGTTCGACCGTGCTCACCTGCGGGTTCGCAGGTTTCCCGCTGAATTGCGGGTTCGGTCACGGACGGTGTCGAAAAGCCTGGTGAGCGGCGGTCCCGACGTTTCGGGACCGCTTCGGGCCCGGTATTGCGGAAAAGGATGCCGGCCATCCTTGATGGCCATTGTGGGTAGTCGGATCGGCCTGCGGAAACCGCATGGTGCGGGTCAACCGCTGGGCCGTCCGGGTGATTATCGGTCCGTATGGGCGCTGTGGCACGCTCCTGGGGTGTCCGCACGCCTGCTGCTGCCCGCCGTGCTCCTGGTCGCCGCCGCGACGGCCGGGGTCGGCGTGCTGGCGCGTGAGGCCTACCAACGACCCGTCGTGCCGCCGGGCGGCCAGGTCGCGGCGCCCGGTTCCGGGCAGTCCGGTTCGGTGCCGCGCAGCGCCCAGCCGGGCAGCGGCGCGGTGCAGCTGAGCGTCGACGCGGCGCAGCACCCGGACGGCCAACGCGTGCGCGAGGTGCTCCAGCAGTTCTTCGACGCGATCAACGACCACGACTACGAGCAGTGGGCCAAGACCGTGACCGCGCACCGGGTCGGCCAGACGCCGAGGTCGCGGTGGCTGTCGGACTACGAGAGCTCGCGGGACGGGTCGATCCTGGTGCACCGGATCGAGTCGGTGTCGGAGAGCAGGCTGCGGGTGCTGATGACGTTCACCAGCACCCAGGACGTCGTCAAGGCGCCGGCGGAGCTGCAGGCCGACTGCATCCACTGGCGCGTGGTCTATCCGTTGCAGGTGGACCGCGGCACGCTCCGCGTCGACCTGGGCACCGAGGGCTCGACCTCCCAGTTCACCGCCTGCTGACGCACCCGACGGCCCACTTCACCCGGCCCCGGACGCGGCGGTGGGGTCGCCCCCCGACTCCAGCGACCCCACCGGGGAACCCGCCTACAGCGGGATGTTGCCGTGCGCGCCCCGGCCCGCCGGCGCCGCCGCGAGGGCCTGCGCCAGCTTCCGCCGCGTCCGGGTCGGCTCGATGACCTCGTCCACCACGCCGATCGCGACCGCCCGCTCCACGCCGCCCGCGATCCGCTCGTGCTCCTCGACGAGCTGGGCGTGCAACGCCTCGCGCTCCTCGTCCGGCACGGCGGCCAGCTTCTTGCGGTGCAGGATGCCGACCGCGGCCTTGGCGCCCATCACGGCCACCTCGGCGATCGGCCACGCGAACACCGCCGTCGCGCCCAACGACCGCGAGTTCATCGCGATGTACGCGCCGCCGTACGACTTGCGCGTCACCAACGTCACCCGCGGCACGACCGCCTCGCCGAACGCGTGCAGCAGCTTCGCGCCGCGCCGCACCACGCCGTCCCACTCCTGGCCGACGCCCGGCAGGTACCCCGGCACGTCCACCAGCACCAGCAGCGGCACGCCGAACGCGTCGCACATCCGCACGAACCGCGCCGCCTTCTCCGCCGACAGCGAGTCGAGGCACCCGCCCTTGCGGATCGGGTTGTTCGCGATCACGCCGACCGTGCGCCCGCCGAGCCGGCCGAGGCCGACCACGACGTTCGGCGCCCACTTGGCCTGAAGCTCCTCGAACGAGTCGTCGTCCAGGATCGCCCGCACCAGCGGCTTGACGTCGTAGGCCCGCTGCGGCTGCTCCGGCAGCAACGCCCGCAGGTCGTCGCCGTCGGGCACCGAGTGCAGGTCGAACACACCGGGCTGGGCGAACAGCCCGGTGATCCGCCGCGCCCGCTCGTAGGCGTCCGGCTCGTCGTCCGCGACCACGTGCACGACACCGGACTTGCGCCCGTGCGCCTCCGCGCCGCCGAGCCCGTCCATGTCGATCTGCTCGCCGGTCACCGACCGGACCACGTCCGGCCCGGTCACGAAGACCTTGCCGGCCGGAGCCATGATCACCACGTCGGTCAGCGCCGGGCCGTACGCGCCGCCGCCGGCCGCCGGGCCGACCACCACGGAGATCTGCGGCACCCGGCCGGACGCCCGGATCATCGCGGCGAACATCTGGCCCATGCCGTCCAGCGACTCCACGCCCTCCGGCAGCCGCGCGCCGCCGGAGTGCCAGACGCCGATCACCGGTGTGCGCTCGCGCACCGCGACGTCGATCGCCTCGACGATGTGCCGGCACCCCTCCGAGCCCAGCGCGCCGCCCATCCGCGTGGCGTCGCTGCAGTACGCGACGACCTTCGCGCCGTTGATCCGGCCGCGCACGGCGAACATGCCGCTCCCGTCGCGGGGTCGCAGCGGCGCGACGGACCCCGGGTCGAGCAGCTGCGCGAGCCGGACCTCCGGGTCGCGCGGGTCGGGTTCGCCGTCCGCGGCCGGGTTCACCGGTCGGGACGCAAGGACGGTCATCGGGGTGCTCCTCGTGGGACGGTCCGGTCCGGGATGATCAGGCTCCGGTGAAGACGAGCGAGACGTTGTGCCCGCCGAACCCGAACGAGTTGTTCACCGCGGCGGTCAGCTCGATCTTGCGCGGCTCACCGGTCACGACCTCCAGCTGCACCCTCGGGTCCTGGTCGTCCAGGTTCAGCGTCGGCGGCACGATGCCGTCGCGGACCGACAGCAGCGTGGTGATCGCCTCCACCGCGCCCGAGGCGCCGAGCAGGTGGCCGTGGTTGCCCTTGGGCGCGGTCAGCACCGGGTGGTCGCCGATCGCCCGGCGCACGGCCTGCGGCTCGATCACGTCGCCCACCGGGGTGGACGTCGCGTGGCAGTTGACGTGGCCGACGTCGGCCGGGTCCACGTCCGCGCTGCGCAGCGCCTTGGTGATGGCCCGGGACTGGCCGAGGCCCTCCGGGTCCGCCGCGGTGATGTGGTAGCCGTCGGACGTGGTGCCGATGCCCGCGAGCTTGCCGTAGATCCGCGCGCCGCGGGCGCGGGCGAAGTCCTCGCGCTCCAGCACCAGGATCCCGGCGCCCTCGCCGAGCACGAACCCGTCCCGGTTGACGTCGAACGGGCGCGACGCGCGTTCCGGGTCGTCGTTGCGGGTGCTCATGGTCCGGGCCTGGATGAAGCCCGCCATGGTGATGGTGGTGATGCACGCTTCCGCGCCACCGGCCACGACCACGTCCGCCTCGCCGGTCTTGATCATCCGCCAGGCCCAGGCCAGCGCCTCGGCGCCGGACGCGCAGGCCGACACCGGCGCGTGCACGCCCGCGCGTGCCTTCAGGTCCAGGCCGACGTGCGCGGCCGGGCCGTTGGGCATGAGCATCGGCACGGTCAGCGGCGAGACCTTGCGCAGGCCGGACGCCTCGATCAGGTCGTCCTGGTCCAGCAGCGTCATGGCGCCGCCGATGCCGGTGCCGATCACGACACCCAGCCGCTCCAGGTCCACGTCGTCCTCGCCGAGCCCCGAGTCCGCCCAGGCCTGGCGGGCGGCGACCACCGCGACCTGCTCGCAGCGGTCCAACCGGCGCGCCTCGACGCGCGGCAGCACCTCGGTCGGCTCGACCGCGAGCCGCGCGGCGATCCGCACGGGCAGCTCGAACCGCTCCGCGAAGCCGCCGACCAGCGGCGTCACGCCGCTGCGGCCGGCCAGGAGCGCATCCCAGGTGGAGGCGACATCGCCACCGAGCGGGGTGGTGGCACCCAGCCCGGTGACGACGACGTCGTTGTTACTGGTCATGCGTTGCTGGCGATGTAGTTGACCGCATCGCCCACGGTCTTGAGGTTGGCCAGCTCGTCGTCCGGGATCTTCACGCCGAACTTGTCCTCGGCCTGCACGGCGATCTCCACCATGGACAGCGAGTCGATGTCCAGGTCGTCCACAAAGGACTTGTCAGCCGTCACGTCGGCCGCCTCGACACCGGCGACCTCCTCGACGATCTCGGCGAGCCCCTTCTGGATGTCCTCGTTGCTCACTGAAAATCCCTTCCCTCTTGCTTCGCCGGCCGGGTGGTCCCGCCGGAGTCTGGAATTGCGGTCACGGCAGCCGGACGACCTGTCCCGCGTAGGACAGGCCCGCCCCGAAGCCGACGAGCAGCGCCACGTCGCCGCTGCGCACCTCTCCCGCCGCGCGCATGTGGTCCAGCGCGAGGGGGATCGAAGCGGACGAGGTGTTGCCGGAGTCCACGATGTCACGGGCGATCACGAGGTCTTCACGCGCACCCTTGGCGCGCAACCGCTTCGCGATGGCCTCGATGATGCGCAGGTTCGCCTGGTGCGGCACGAAGACGTCCACATCGGACACCTCGATGCCGGCCAGCTCGATCGCCTTGAGCGCGATCGGCGCGATCTGCGTGGTCGCCCAGCGGAAGACCGACTGGCCCTCCTGGAAGATGGACGACGCCCGGTCCTTGATGTGGATCATGTCCACGAGGTCGCCCGCGCTGCCCCACGACACCGGGCCGATGCCGGGCTCGTCGGACTGCCCCACGACCGCCGCGCCCGCGCCGTCGGCGAAGATGATCGCGGTGGACCGGTCGTCGGGGTCGACCCAGTCGGTCAGCTTCTCCGCGCCGATGACCAGCACGTTCTTCGCCGTGCCCGCCCGGACCAGGTCCGAGGCGGTGCCCAGGGCGTAGCAGAAGCCGGCGCACGCGGCGTTCATGTCGAACGCGGCCGCGCCCGTGATCCCGATCCGGTGGGCGACCTGCGCCGCCGCGTTGGGGATCTGGGACGGCATGGTGCAGGTGGCCACGATGACCGCGCCGATGTCCGACGGGGTCAGCCCGGCGTCGGCCACGGCCTTGAGGCCCGCTTCGATCGCCATGTCCACCAGCAGCTCGTCCGGCTTGGCCACGCGGCGGTTGGCGATGCCCACCCGGTCGCGGATCCACTCGTCCGAGGTGTCCATGCGCAGGCTCAGGTCGTGGTTGCTGACGATCGTCTCGGGCTGGTAGCTGCCCATGCCCAGGATGCGGGTGCCGGCCGGGCCGGCCGGCGTCGAGAAGGTGGTCACTCGGCCACCTCCGACGGTGTCGCGGTGATCATCTCGACGACCTGGTCGAGCTGGTCGGGGGTCTTGAGGCCCAAGGTGGGTGTGCCCTTCAGTTCGCGCTTGGCCAAGCCGGTCAGCGCGCCCGCCGGCGGCAGTTCGACCACCGCGGTCACGCCGTGCCCGGCCAGGGTTGCCTGGCAGGCGTCCCACCGCACCGGGCGGGTCACCTGGGAGATCAGTCGGCTCAGCACCTCGTCGCCGTCGGACACCAGCGCGCCGTCGGCGTTGGACAGCAGCGGCAGCGCGGCGTCCTTCACCACGATCCCGGCGGCACGGGCGCGCAACGCGTCCTCGGCGGGGGCCATGAACCGGGTGTGGAACGCGCCCGCGACCTTCAGCGTGCGGATCTTCGCCCGGGTGGGCGGCTGCTCGACCAGGGCGGCCAGGGCGTCCACCGGGCCCGCGGCCACGATCTGGCCCGCGCCGTTGCGGTTCGCGCCGACCAGGCCGAGCTCGTCGAGCCGGGCCAGCACCTCGTCCTCCTCGCCGCCGAGCACCGCGGCCATGCCGGTCGGCGCCAAGGCGCACGCGGCGGCCATCTCGGCGCCGCGCACGGCGGCGAGCGACACGGCGTCGTCCGCGCTCAGCACACCGGCGATCGCGGCGGCGGCCAGTTCGCCGACCGAGTGGCCGCCGACGACCGTGTCCGCGGGCAGCTCCACCCGGCGGCGCAGCTCCTCGTAGGCCAGCAGGGCAAGCGCGACCACCAGCGGCTGGGTGACGGCGGTGTCCTTGATCTCGTCCGCGTCCGCCGTGGTGCCCAGCCGGGCCAGGTCGAGACCGGTCGCCTCGGACCACGCGGCCACGCGCTCGGCGGCCCCCTCGACCTCGAGCCAGGGGGTGAGCATGCCGGGTGTCTGGGACCCCTGTCCGGGGGCGAGGAGCGCGATCACCCGCTCACTGAACACGGTCGCGGCCGTTCGCGGTGATGTCGCCACTGACGAAACCGGGGACGCTGGCTTGTAGGGTTCCTACAAATGTGACTCGTAGATGAACGTAGAACGACGGCGCGTGTTGTCGATGCCGACCCAATCGGACATGCGTTGTCCGTCACACTCGGTCGAGGGTCGTCCACTCAGGTCACCACAGACCGCGGGCGCGGGCCAGCCTCCCCACGGAGAGCGCCACCCGCAGTACCAGAGCGTCACGGGGGTCGTTGGCGTTGCGCCCGGTCAACTCCGTGGCGCGCTTGAGCCGGTAGCGGACCGTGTTCGGGTGCACGAACAGCTTGCGCGCGCACGCCTCCAGCACCCCGCCGACTTCCAGGAACGCGTCCACGGTTTCCAGCAGCGAGCCGCTCGCCTCCTCCAGTGGCCGGGCCACCCGGTCCACCAGCTGCCACTCGGCCTCCGGGTCGCCCGCCAGCGCCCGTTCCGGCAGCAGGTCGAGCGACCGCACGGGCCGCGGCGCGGCGGGCCACCCCACGACCGCCCGCAGCCCGGACAGCGCGTCGCTGGCGCTGCGGTGGGCTTCGGCCAGGCTCGTCACGGTCGGACCGGCGACCACCGGGCCGGGCCCGAACGCGTCGGACAGCCGGACCAGCGACTCGCTGCGGTCGGTCTCCCCGCCGAGCACCACCACCAGCCGCGAGCCCTGCACGCTCAGCAGCACCGGCCGGCCGACCCGGGCGGCCCGGCTGCGCACCTCGAAGACCACCGCCGGCGGGTCGTCCGACGGCGGGTTGCCCACCAGCACGGTCGCCTCCGCGGCGGGGTCCCAGCCCAGCGCGGTGGCCCGCGACAGCAACGACTCCTCCGCATCACCACGCACGATGCCGTCCACGACCAGCGCCTCCAGCCGGGCGTCCCACGCGCCGCGCGCCTCGGCCGCCGCCGCGTACGACGTGGCGGCGGAGAACGCGATCTCCCGCCCGTACCGCAGCACGCCCTCGGTCAGCAACGCCCGCTCGGCCTCGTTCTCGGCCAGCTTGGGCAGCAGCTGCTCGAACAGCTCCAGCGCGATCCGCACCAGCTCCACGGTCTGCCGCAGGCTCACCCACCGCGAGATGTCCTTGGGCGCGGAGCGGAACGCCTCGGCGGTCAGCCGGATCGCCTGCTGCGGGTCGTGCAGCCAGGACACGAACCCGGACACCCCGTTCTGGATCAGCAGCAGCACCCCGGCCCGCTGGTCGGCGGGCATCCGCCGGAACCACGGCAGGCGCTCCTCCATCTCGGCCACGCTCGCCGCGGCCAGGTCGCCCGACGCCCGACGCAGCGTTCGCAAGGTGGCCCGCGACAACGCGGTTGAGCTGGTCATACCCCCACGATCGCACGGGCCCTCAGGCGCGCCACCAACGAGTGACACGCACTGACGCTCCGCGCCGATCCGCTTACCGTCGGTGGCATTCTGACCGGCTCGCCTGGGAGGGTCTCGTGCGCAGGTTCATGTCAGTCGGCCTGGTGGTCACCGCGGTGCTGGCGACGGCGGTCGCCCCGTCGTTCGGAACGGCGCGCAGCGATCCGCTGGCCGAGTTCCACACGCAGCAGCTCACCTGGTCGCCGTGCAAGCAGCTGCTGGAGTGCGCCGAACTGGTGCTCCCGCTGGACTACCGCAGGCCCGGCGCCGACCGGATATCCCTGGTCATCAGCCGGAAGAAGGCCACGGACACCGCTCGGCGGCGCGGCGTCCTCGTGCTCAACCCGGGCGGTCCGGGCGGCTCGGGCCTCGGCATGCCGTCGTTCCTGGCCGGCAGCGAGCTGGCGAAGGTGTACGACCTGATCGGGTTCGACCCGCGCGGCGTCGGCGGGTCGACCGCGCTGAACTGCCGCACGGTCCCCGAACTGGCCACCCTGGACACCCGACCGGCTGATTCCGAGTTCCCGAAGTGGGCCGCGGAGGCGCAGGCCGCCGAGGACGCCTGCCACCGCTCCGCCGGCGGCATCCGGCCGTTCGTCAACACCGCCAACACCGCGCGCGACCTCGACGTGGTGCGGGCCGCGCTGCACGAGGAGAAGATCAACTACCTGGGCTACTCCTACGGCACCTACCTGGGCGCGGTGTACGGCAGCCTGTTCCCGGCCCACCTCGACCGCAGCGTGCTCGACTCGGCCGTGCACCCGGAGTGGATCTGGCGCGAGCAGTTCCGGGCGCAGGCGGTGGCCTACCGGCGCAACGTCGAGGCGTGGTCCACCTGGGTCGCCGAGCACCACGACCGGTTCGCGCTCGGCACGACCGCCGAGGCGGTGGTCGGCACGATCGAGACGGTCGCGACGACCCTCGGCCAGGCGCCGGTCGGCGAGCAGGACCGGACCCGCTTCGACGCGGCCGTCGGCGTGGGCGCCCGGTACCGTCCACTGTGGTCGGAGCTCGCGGTGCTGGTGGCCGGGCTGAAGACGGGCTCGTCGTCCGAGTCCGGCGCGCTGATGGCCGGCGAGGCGCGGGAAGAGCTGGTCTCCGGCGTGTTCCACACGGTGACGTGCGAGGTCGACTGGCCGACCGACCTGGAGACGTACTACGAGGACATGAGGATCTTCCGCGACCGCTACCCGTACGGCTTCGGCGTCATGCGCGCGGCGCCGACGACGTGCGCGTTCCGCAGCTTCACGCCGCCGGAGCCCGCCGTCACGCTCAAGCGGGAGGGGTACCCCGTCGGGGTGGTCGTGCAGGCGGAGGGCGACACCCAGACCCAGTACGAGAGCGGGCCGGCCATGGCGGAACGGCTCGGGCACAACCTGGTCACCGTGCGGGACGAGGGCAAGCACGGCATCTACGGCAGCGGCAACGCGTGCGTGGACCGGGCCGTCAACCGGTACTTCGTCGACGGCGTGCTGCCGCCCAGCAGCTCCACCTGCCCCGGCGACCCGAGGCCGGACGTGAACCAGGTGACCTCGGCGCAGCACGTGCAGGCCTACCTCGCGGGCCGGGGCCTGTCCGCCCGGTTCTGACTTCCGGGGCACCACGCGAAAACGCCCGGCGCGGATTCCTCCGCGCCGGGCGTTTCCCTCTCCCCGGTCCCCACCGGTGATTCCACTCTGGACTGCCGACGCGAGAACCGCCACGTCAGTCACCCTTTCGTGCCACGACTTCAGGTTGCCGGGTGATGCGGGCTGAGAAACGATCCCGACCACAAGCGAACTGCGAAGGAGGGTCGTCGTGGGTACCCAGATCACCGAAGGACTCGGACAGGCGTGGGCGATGGTGGCCACGTTCGTGCCGAAACTCCTCGGCTTCCTCGTCGTGCTGCTCATCGGTTGGCTGATCGCGAAGGCGTTGGCCAAGGCGGTCGGTTTCCTGCTCAAGCGGGTCGGTTTCGACCGGCTCGTCGAGCGCTCCGGCCTGGGCGGCGCGATGTCGAAGTCCCCGATCGACGCCTCCAACCTGATCGTCAAGCTGGTGTACTACTTCGTGCTGCTGATCGCCCTGCAGCTCGCGTTCGGCGTGTTCGGCACCGGGAACGCGGTGAGCACCCTGCTCAACGACGTCATCGCGTACCTGCCGCGCATCGTGGTCGCCATCGTGCTGGTGCTCGTCGCCGCCGCGATCGGCAAGGCGCTCAAGGGCCTGGTGACCGGCGCGCTGGGCAACCGCCCGTACACGCGGGTCCTGGGCAACATCACCTACGGCTTCATCGTCGCGCTCGGCGTCATCGCCGCGCTCAACCAGCTCGGCATCGCCGTCGCGGTCACCCTGCCGGTCCTCATCACCGTGCTGGCCACGGTCGCCGGCGTGATCGTGATCGGCGTCGGCGGCGGTCTGGTCCGCCCGATGCAGCAGCGCTGGGAGGGCTGGCTCAACCGCATCCAGGAGGAGTCGGCGCACATCGCGCCCGCGCCGCGCCAGTCCCAGGACCCGATGACGAGCCGGGCGCAGGAGCCGGTGACGGCCGCCGCCCGGTCGGCCCGGCAGGCGCAGGCGGACCCGCCGACCCCGCCGGCGGGCTTCCAGCTGCCGCCGCACACCGAAGGGCGCTGACCCGCCGCGACGCCCTCGCGCACCGCCGACAGACCCCCACCCGGCACCTCGGGCGGGGGTCTGTCGGCGTTCACGGCCGGTCCGGCGCCTCAGTCCAGCTCGTCCAGCACGTCCGCCCAGCTCACGTACGCGAAACCGGTCGTCGGCAGGCCGCCCTCGGCCGGGGTGCGCTCGCCGTCGTGCAGGACGAGCAGGCCTTCCGGGTAGGCCGGGCCCAGGTCGGCGGTCACCAGGTGCGCGCCGTCGGAGTGCTCGACCGAGTCGTTGCCCCGGCCCGCGCCGACCACGAACCCTCCGACGTAGGCGTTGCGGCCGGTCCGCTCGTAGGCCACGAACCGCGAGTCGCCCTGGCTGGAGGCGATCAGGTAGTCGTCCCCGACGGTCAGCCCCTCGGCGTCGGCGGTGAGGCGCCTGCCGCCGAAGCCGGGGTCCGCGCCCGACACCGAGCACTCCTCGGTCTCCGGGTCGTAGCTCTGCGGGACCCCGAACGAGCGAACCCGGTCGATCAGCGCGGGCTCGCCGAACCCGGTGGCCCGCAGCGGCACGCGCCAGATGCCGACGTCCTCCTGCGCCGCGTACAGCACGCCGTGCTCGGAGTCGACCACCATGCCCTCCAGCTGGGGCCCTTCACCCGGCTCGCCGCACGGCGTCCAGGTCGTGCCGTCGGGCAGCGGGAACGACGACGGCAGGTCGAGCGCGGACACCACCGCCGTGCCGACCGAGCCGGCCGGGCCCGCCGTCACGCGCAGCAGCGCGACCCTGGTCTCGTTGCGCCGGTTCGTCACGACCACCGGCGTGCGGCCGACGAACCCGGCCGCCAGGCCGTAGGCGGTGTGCTGGTCGTCCACTTCCTCCTCCGACGACGAGAACACCGGCCGGGCGCCCGGGTCGGTCACGTCCCGCACGACGTCCGACCCCGCCGCCGCGCCGCGGCCGTCGATCTCGTAGACCCGGATCCGGTCCCGGCCGCGGTCGCTGACGAACGCCAGGTCCCGCGTCCGCCCGCCGACCCGGACCGCGCCGAGCACGTCGACGTTGTTGAACCGGCCCGGCTTGGCCTCCGGCGTCGGCGCCGCCGGCGCGGGGTAGGTGCCCAGGGTGCGGCCGGCCAGGTCGAACGCGGCCAGGCCGCCTTCCTTCAAGGTGCCCAGCACGACGCTCTGCCGCTTCGCGCGCGGGTGCACCCAGATCGCGGGGTCGTCGGCGTCGGCGTTCGCGGGCCGCCCGGACGCGTCGTCGACGAACGCGCGGGTCTGGGCGACCGGCACGACCACGTCCGGCCCGGGTGAGGAGGCGATGAGCAGCGGCACCACCGCGGCCATGAGCAGGATTCGCATTCGCCGGAAGCTACTGGTCACCGGTGTACCGGGGCTGAAGTCGAGGTGACGACCTCGGGTGGGCGCGTTCTCGGATCTTGCGCACTGTGCCGTCGATCACCCCAGGAACAGTTCCGCGCGCGATGATGTTCCGACGCAATGAGAGACATGCGCTCCGGGGCTCGGTGGAAATCCGAACCGGCGGTGACAGCCCGCGACCCGCCCACCAGGGCGGTTGATCCGGTGGAATTCCGGGGCCGACGGTGAAAGTCCGGATGGGAGGCGCGCGTGCCGTGGTTCTGCCATGCCCCGGGAACGCCTGTCGGGATGGAGGACGCGGTGCACGTCTTGATGGAGCAGGGCTTCACGGTGTTGGGGCAGAAGGTGTCCTGGGCCGAGTTCATCGGGCAGGTCTTCGCGCTGGTGGTGGTGTACCTCGCGCAGAAGCGCTCGCTCTGGACGTGGCCCGTGCAGCTGGTCTCGGTCTCGCTGCTGTTCGTGGTGTACGTGTCCGCGCACCTCGGCGGCACGGCCGCGCGCCAGGTGGTGATCGCGCTGATCACCCTCTACGGCTGGTGGGCGTGGACGCGCCGGCGTGACCCGGTGTTCGGCGTGGTGGTCCGCAAGGGCACGGTGAAGGAACGCCTGGCCGTGGCGGTCGCGTTCGTGCTCGGCACGGTCGGGTTCGCGCTGCTGCTGGACGCGCTGGACGCCTCGTGGGCGCCGTGGCCGGACGCCGCGATCTTCGTCGGCACCGTGCTCGCGTTCACCCTCCAGGGCTTCGGCCTGGTCGAGTTCTGGCTGGTGTGGCTGGTGGTGGACGCGATCGGCGTGCCGCTGCAGATCCAGTCCGGGCTGTACTTCAGCGCCGCGGTCTACACGGTCTTCGCCGTCCTGGTGATCCGCGGCTGGATCGACTGGAACCGCGCCGCGAAGCAGACCACCGCCCGCGTCGAGGCCGCCAAGCCCTAGCGGCCCTGCTCGGCCCGGGTCAGGTCCTCCGCGAGCTGGTCCATGGACTCGTCGACCGAGTCCGGTTCCTCCAGCACGTGGTGCAGGCTCTCCTGCATCGCGCTGGTCAGCGCGTCGTAGTGCGGGGACGGCCGCCGGGCCCGGGCGCCGAGCACGCTCTCGTGCAGCTCGGGCGGCACCAGGCCCGGTTCGTCGTAGAGGAACTCGATGGTGGGCGCGAACCCGGCGCGCTCGGCCAGCCGCCGCTGGTTCTCCACGCCGGTGGCGAACTGGATGAACCGTCGGGCGGTGGCCTGGTGGGCCGAGCACCGGGACACCGCCAGGTTCCAGCCGCCCAGCGCGCTGGGGCCCGGCAGCGGGACCGCGGCCCAGTTGCCCGCCACCTTCGACCTCTCCGGGTCGGCGAGCCGCGGGCCCGCGAACGGCCAGTTGCGCATGAACAGCGCCCGGCCGTCCATGAACTCCGTGAGGGACGTGTTCTCGTTGTACTCGAGGGCCTCACGCGGGATCCAGCCCTGCGCGACGCCGTCAACCAGGGCGCGCACGCCCTCCTTCGCCTGGGGCGAGTCCGGGTGTCGCAGGTCGCCCTCGTGCGCCCAGATGGCCTCGGCGGCGTTGACGGTCAGGCCCTCGTAGCGCCCGAGCTGGGCCACGTAGCCCTTAAGGTCGTAGCGCTCGGCGATGGTGCTCGCCTGCCACCTCAGCTCGGCCCACGTGGTCGGTGGCTCCACCTGCGCGTCGTCGAGCACGTCCTCGCGGTAGAAGAGCAGCCCGGCGTCGCTGCGCCACGGCACCGCCCACAGGTGCTCCCCGTCCGGGGTCTTCGCCGTCTCCACCGCCTGCGGCAGCATCCGGTCCGCCCCGAACTCGTCGGGGTCCAGCTCCACCAGGTGGCCCGCCGCGGCGAACGGGGCCGTCCACACCACGTCCACGGCCATCACGTCGTAGCAGTCGGGACCGCCGCGCACGTCCTCCAGGTCCTGGGCGCGGGCGGTCAACTGCGCGCGGTGGCCGTCGGTGGTGTCCGGCATCTCCACGAACACCACCTTCTCGCGCCGGTCGGCCTGCGCGTTCCAGCGCTCCACCAGCTCGCGCACCTGCCCGTTCGCCGTGGTGTCGGGGCCGTCCACGAACGTGATCGGTCCGGTGCCGTCCGCCGCGTCGTCCTCCACCAGGGGCGTGCACGCCGTCAACAGCACGAGAAGTGGCACAAGGACGCGGATCATGTCAGTCTCCCCACGCGGCGCGCGCTATGTCGCCCAAGGCGCCTTCCTGGCGCTCAGACGGCCCAGAGCCGTTCTTGTCGACGATCTCGTGGCAGGACCCGCCGTGATCGTCAGCGGCGGCGTAGAGGGCCGTTGAGGGCGTGCACGCCCCCTCCTCGAACCCGACGGCCACCACCTCGACCGCGCCACCGAGGGTCGTCCCGACCTCCGGGGCCGGGGACCGCGTCGCCAGCACCACGACGTCCACCTTCCGCTTGACGGCTTCCTCGGCCAGGTGCTCCGACAGCGGCAGGGCGATCACCACGTCCGCCGGACCGCCCAGCAGCCGCACCTGGTCGAGGAACCGGGTCGCGTCGGGGGAGCCGTCACCGGCCACGCCGATCACCCGCGGCCGGCTCGCGGCCTTCCACGCGGCGCGGATCGCCTTCGCGTCCGGCTCGATCGGCAGCGACTGCGGCCGGTCGGCCCGCACCCCCGGCCCCGGGTCGGAGCCGACGTTCCAGTCCACGTCCCGGAACCCCGCCCGCCGGAACGCGTCCTGGGCGGGCGGCGCGAGCAGGTGCTCGTGGAACCGGTCCACGATGTGCCGCCGCCGCTCGTTGGGCGGCCGGGTCGGTCGCTCGACCTCCACGAACGGGTGGTCCAGCACCGGCACGCGGTCCCGCGGGTAGACCACCCGGCACCCCGTCGTGCCGGCCACCGCCTTCTCCGACCCGACCAGCAGCACGTCGCCGACGCACGCGGGCCCGGCGGTCGCGGCGCGGGTGATCTCGTGGAGCTGCCGCGGCACCTCCCGCGTCCGCAGGTACAGCCCGCCCAGCTTGGCGTGCGCCAGCGCGGCGGCGGCGACCACGCCGACACCCGACGAGGTGTCCACGGCGACCGTCCGCACCGCGTGCTCCCACCGGAACCCGCCGTCCAGCGCCACGGCCAGCTCCTCCGCCGCGCCCACGACCACCGGCGACACCGCCACGCTCCCGCGTGGGCTCAGCACGGTGTCCGTGCGCGTCCGCAGCGTCGCCTGGGTGGGCCGGACCTCCGCGGTGCTGTCGGGCAGCCACACGTGCGGTTCGGGGCCCACCGCGGTGAGGTCGGCCGTCGACCAACCCCGGCCCAGCGCCGCCGCGGCCTCCTCGTCGGAAGGGCCGCTGAACACGAGCGCGTCCACCTCCCGGCAGCCCAGGTCGTTGCGCCGCCGCGCCTCCTCCTCGAACTCCAGCGCGATCGAGCGGACGACCCCCTCCAGCTCGGTCGACGTCAGCACGTTGAGCTGGACCGGTGGCGGGCAGGGCGGCACGGCGGGCGGTGAGGCGCCGGCCGCGTTCGTCACGGCGACGAACAGCAGCACCGGCACCAGCGAGGCCGGCAGCCGGCGACGCCGGGCGGGCGGCGGTCCGGGCGTGGGCACCACCGGCTCCGCGGCGACCGGCTCCGCCACGGGGGCTTCCTCGACCGGACCGCTGTGCGGCACGTGCAGCCAGGCGTGGCCGCGGACCTCCTTGACCTCGACGCCGACCCGGCGGAACGACTCCGGGTCCATCGCCGGGTTCGGCCCGACCACGTCGTCGTAGAACCGGTCGGAGACGATCAGCGCGAACAGCGCCGCCGAGCGTTCCACCGCCTCCCGCAGCGGTCGGGAGTCGAGCAGCCGGAACGCCAGCGTCACCTCGCCGCCGAGCACGCCGTGCTCGTCGTGCCGCACCTCGCCCGCCGTGATCGCCATCCGAAGCCTGATCCGGGCGTCCTCGGTGCGGGTCGCGTTGTAGCGGCGCAGCTCGCCGAGCAGCGCGTGCGGCAGCCCGCCGACCACCCGGCTCTTGGGCACGTCGGGCGGCACGAGCACGAGCACACCGTCGCCGCGGTCCTCGTGGTCGATCGCCGACCAGTCCAGCCCGCTGCCCTCGAACGCCGCCTCCAGCGCCGCGTAGAGGCCGCGTCGGATCTCCGCCTGCGGGGCGGGCGAGCGCCGGCTGAAGGCGACCACGTCCACGACCACGACCGTGCGGTGCACCGCGTGCAGTGGTTGCGTCCCCATCCGACCCCTTGTTGGAACGCCGGGTTGTGGGGCAAGTCTATGGTGCGGATCACAATCCGCAGCGGCAGAACGAAGATTTGCGCTGGTCGGCCGCATTACTGCGGAAACGGCTCGGGGGCGGACGCAGGTTCGCGTCCGCCCCCGAGCCGGTCAGCCGATCACGCCAGGCCGGCGTCCGAGGTGGACGGGCCCGCCGCGCTCACGTCGTCGATCTTGTACTTCCGGGCCGCCTGCACGACCAGCGACTGCTGGATCTCGCCGCGCTTGGCCAGCGCCGCCAGCGTGGCCACCACGACCGACTCGGCGTCGACCAGGAAGTGCCGCCGCGCCGCGGGCCGGGTGTCGGAGAAGCCGAACCCGTCGGTGCCCAGGGTCGTCATGTCCGTCGGCACGTACGGCCGGATCAGGTCCGGCACCGCGCGCATCCAGTCGGACACCGCGACCACCGGGCCGGCCGCGTCCGCCAACGCCTGCGTGACGTACGGCACACGCGGCTCCTGGTCGGGGTGCAGCAGGTTGTGCCGGTCCACCTCGACCGCCTCGCGCCGCAGCTCCGAGTACGACGTCGCCGACCACACGTCGGCCTGCACGCCCCACTCCTCGGCCAGCATCCGCTGCGCCTTGACCGCCCACGGCATGGCCACGCCGGAGGCCAGCAGCTGCGCCCGCGGACCGCTCTGCGCCGCCGCCGCCTGGTAGCGGTACAGGCCCTTGAGCAGGCCGTCCACGTCCAGGCCCTCGGGCTCGGCCGGCTGCTGGTACGGCTCGTTGTAGACGGTCATGTAGTAGAAGACGTTCTCGGCGTTCTCGCCGTACATCCGCCGCAGACCGTCCTTGACGATGTGCGCCACCTCGAACGACCACGCCGGGTCGTACGCCACCACGGCCGGGTTGGTGTGCGCCAGCAGCAACGAGTGCCCGTCGGCGTGCTGCAGGCCCTCACCGGTCAGCGTGGTGCGGCCGGCCGTCGCGCCCAGCACGAAACCGCGCGCCATCTGGTCCGCCGCCGCCCACAGGCCGTCGCCGGTGCGCTGGAACCCGAACATCGAGTAGAAGATGTAGATCGGGATCATCGGCTCGCCGTGCGTGGCGTACGACGTGCCCGCCGCGGTGAACGACGAGGTCGAACCGGCCTCGTTGATGCCCTCGTGCAGGATCTGGCCCTGCTCGCTCTCCTTGTACGCCAGCATCAGCTGGGCGTCCACGGAGGTGTACATCTGCCCGTTCGGGTTGTAGATCTTCTGCGCCGGGAACATCGAGTCCATGCCGAACGTGCGCGCCTCGTCCGGGATGATCGGCACGATCCGGCCGCCGATCTCCGGGTCCTTGGCCAGGTCGCGGACCAGCCGGACGAACGCCATCGTGGTGGCGACCTCCTGCTTGCCCGAGCCCCGCTTGATCACGTCGTAGACCTTGTCGCCGGGCAGCACCAGCGCCTTGGACTTGGTCCGCCGCTCCGGCACGAACCCGCCGAGCTGCTTGCGCCGCTCCAGCAGGTACTGGATCTCCGGGGAGTCCTTGCCGGGGTGGTAGTACGGCGGCAGGTACGGGTCCAGGTCCTTGTCCTCGATCGGGATGCGCAGGCTGTCCCGGAAGAGCTTCAGGTCCTCGTGGGTCATCTTCTTCATCTGGTGCGTGGCGTTGCGCGCCGCGAAGTGCGGGCCCAGGCCGTAGCCCTTGATGGTCTTGGCGAGGATGACCGTCGGCTGGCCGTGGTGCTCCACCGCCGCCTTGTACGCCGCGTACACCTTGCGGTAGTCGTGCCCGCCGCGCTTGAGGTTCCACACCTCGTCGTCGGACATGGGCGTGACCAGGTCCTTCGTCCGCGGGTCACGGCCGAAGAAGTGCTCGCGGACGTAGGCGCCGTCGTTGGCCTTGTACGTCTGGTAGTCGCCGTCCGGCGTGGTGTTCATCAGGTTCACCAGCGCGCCGTCGCGGTCGGCGTGCAGCAGGGCGTCCCACTCGCGGCCCCAGATGACCTTGATGACGTTCCAGCCCGCGCCGCGGAAGAACGCCTCCAGCTCCTGGATGATCTTGCCGTTGCCGCGGACCGGGCCGTCGAGGCGCTGCAGGTTGCAGTTCACCACGAAGGTCAGGTTGTCCAGCTGCTCGTTCGCCGCGACCTGGAGCAGGCCGCGCGACTCCGGCTCGTCCATCTCGCCGTCGCCGAGGAACGCCCAGACGTGCTGGTCCGACGTGTCCTTGATACCGCGGTCGCGCAGGTAGCGGTTGAACCGCGCCTGGTAGATCGCGTTCATCGGGCCGAGGCCCATGGACACGGTCGGGAACTCCCAGAAGTCCGGCATCAGCCGCGGGTGCGGGTACGACGGCAGGCCGCCGCCCGGTCCCGCGTGCGAGAACTCCTGGCGGAAGCCGTCGAGCTGCTCGGCGGACAACCTGCCCTCGAGGAACGCGCGGGCGTACACGCCGGGAGAGGCGTGGCCCTGCATGAAGACGTGGTCACCGCCGCCGGGGTGGTCCTTGCCCCGGAAGAAGTGGTTGAAGCCGACCTCGTAGAGGCTCGCCGACGACGCGTAGGTCGAGATGTGACCGCCGACACCGACGCCGGGTCGCTGCGCGCGGTGCACGGTCATCGCCGCGTTCCACCGGATCCAGGCCCGGTAGCGGCGCTCCACCTCCTCGTCGCCGGGGAACCACGGCTCGCGCTCGGTGGGGATGGTGTTGACGTAATCAGTGCTGGTCAGCGAAGGGACGCCGACGTGGCTCTCCCTGGCCCGCTCGAGCAGCCGCAGCATCAGGTAGCGGGCGCGCTGCTGCCCGCCGCCCTTGAGCGCGGCGTCGAACGACTCCAGCCACTCCGCGGTCTCCTCCGGGTCGATGTCGGGGAGGTGGGCGGCCAGACCGTCACGGATGACGCGTACCCGCTCGGGGGGGTTCTGCGGGGCCAAGGGATCTCCTCGTTCCGGGGTCTTCTCAGCTCCATCGTCGCCCGACAGTCACGGTCCCGTCACCTCTACCGGTGAGTAACTCTGGATCGTTTCTCTCGCGCGCGCGAATAGGAGGTGTGTAGAGCGTGCCTCATGAGGTCTGAGCGCCTCACTCGGGGGTACCCGATGCGGCGTGTCTTGGCCCTTACGGTTGCGCGTGGCGGGGCTGACAGTGTTCGCTAGCCGCGACTGGTAGTGACATCGCGGCAGTCGTACCCGGCTGCCGCTCTTGTGTACTTGGAGGAGTGGAAGCCGTGGTCGCCGCGGAAGACGCCGGCAAGATCGGTGTCGCCGACAGGCTCGGGATCGAACCGGGCAGCGTGGTCCAGGAGATCGGCTGGGACGAGGACGTCGACGACGACCTCCGTGCCGCGATCGAGGAGCGGGTGGGCGGTGATCTGCTCGATGAGGACTCCGACGAGGTCATGGACGTGGTCCTGCTCTGGTGGCGCGAGGAGGACGGCGACCTCGCCGACGCCTTGATCAACGCCACCACGGCCCTGGCCGACGACGGCGTGATCTGGGTGTTGACGCCCAAGACAGGTCGGGCCGGTCACGTCGAGCCGAGTGACATCGCCGAGGCCGTGTCCACCGCGGGACTCGCCCAGACCTCCAACATCACGGTGAGCGGTGACTGGTCCGCGACCAGGCTCGTCTCGCCGAAGTCGGCCAAGACGAAGCGCTAACCGCGGAGAAGGCACGCCGACCGCCATGCCCTAGGCTCGACGGCGGGCTCCCCGATCGGGTGGAGCCCGTTCTTCGGGTTGCACGGTTTCCTGTGGAGGGTCGCATGGTCGAGGTAGGCGCGCAGGCCCCTGACTTCACGCTCGACGACTACAACAAGCAGCCCGTGACGCTGTCCTCGTTCCGCGGGGAGCGCAACGTGCTGCTGGTGTTCTACCCGTTCGCGTTCAGCGGCATCTGCACCGGCGAGCTGTGCCAGGTGCGCGACGAACTGGCCGCCTACGAGGACGAGAACGTGCAGGTCATCGGCGTGTCCGTGGACACACCGTTCAGCCTGAAGGCGTGGGCCGCCCAGGAGGGCTACCAGTTCCCGCTGCTGTCGGACTTCTGGCCGCACGGGCAGGTGGCGCAGGCCTACGGCGTGTTCAACGAGCAGGCGGGTCTCGCGAACCGGGGCACGTTCCTCATCGACCTCGCCGGCGTGGTCCGCTACGCCGAGGTGAACGGCCCCGGCGAACCACGCGACCAGGAGGCGTGGAAGAAGGCCGTGGCCGCCCTGTCCTGATATCTTCCGGCGCCGGCCGCGGGCCGGTCGGCGCTTCGGGGGCGCGTAGCTCAGCGGAAGAGCACTCGGTTTACACCCGAGCGGTCGCAGGTTCGAATCCTGCCGCGCCCACCACGTAGGCCTCATTCACACCACGCACCGAAAGAAAATCACGGTGCGTTGTTACTGTATTACTCTCTGTTGTCGGGGCGTCGTCCCCGGACGACGCCCCGACAACGCTGGAGGGAGTATCTCGCCGGACGAGCCAAGAGCCTTCTCGTCGGCCGTGATCGTCTCATCGAGAGCCTCGGCACCTTCCTACGGCCGCCTCTCGCCCGAGGTCCAGACGTGCAGCCTGCTCGACCGCGCTCCGGTCCTCACGACGTGCTTACCAAGCTGCCGGTCCCGACGTGAATGTTCTGAACGAACCCCCACTCATGTCGGTGCTCGACCAGACGCGGCTGTTGGTTGACCAAACGCTCTCCACCAGGCTGGCCTCCGCCACACCTTGTCCTCCACCGAGGAACGGGGCACCGAGCACGTTACGAGCTACACCCTACGGCGCCGGTGGCAGTGCTTCAGAGTGTTGTGCCCAACCTCATCGAGGTGCAGACGTTGGCGGCCAAGCGGCAACCGGCAGGTGTCCAGGCCCGGCCCGAGGCGACTGCAGTCCTCGTGCTCCTTAGCGCCGACGCTTTGATGAAGCTCGGGGAGATCAGCCGGGCGCGGTACTAGTACGGCACGGGCAGACTGGCCGCCGACGACACGGCGAACCGCAACTGCAAGCTCAGGTGCACGACCAGCAAGCGATGCTTCCCTACTACTACTACTACTACTACTACTATTCGCCCATCGGAAGGCCGAGGTCCGCACCTGGTGCACCGACCATAGGGTCAAGCTGGTGTTCACCCCGACCAATGCGTCCAGGCTGAGCTGGATCGAGTGCAAGTTCACCGCGTTGCGTTACTTCAACCTTCGAGGGCAACGACTACCGCACCCACTCCGCCCAGGAACAGGCTATCGCCCGCTACATCTGCTAGGCCAAAATCACGCCAGACCCAAACAGCGCTTCGCCGTCGACTCCATCATCCGCAGACCCGATCGCCTAGACAATGTTGCGGGATGCTGTACTAGCTGTGGCGACCGGGGTCGCCAGAAAAATACGTTGGAGTCAGAAGGGCACCTGGCCACCGCTGCACGAAAACGTGGGCGGATGTTGTCCAGGCCATGACCGGACTCGCCCGCCACATCGCCCAGCCAGTGCCCGGCACTGCCGAATCCGGCTCTATGTGATCAAGGGCCGGCGCAAGCACTCGCCAGCGGCGCATGTTCTCTCCACGGTCCGGGCGGCGTCGCGCTCGAGCTTTCAGAAGGCGGTCGAGTCGGTCAGCCTCAGTCAATCGATGTGTAAGCGCGTTCTATCGATAGCACGCGCAGCCTTGCGCGTGGTTTCTGCTCCAGTACTGCATACGCCCTTCCGTCGTACTGCAAACTGCAGGCGTGGTTGAGATCCATGTCTCGCACTCGGTAAGTCGCCCAGCTGAAGGGCGGGCCCACCACATCGAGTCCACGTAGCGCCATCCCCCTCGCGTGGTTTCAACCAAGTAGGCGATGCTGGCCCCGGATTGACTGTTCTCTGACAGTAGGCGCCCAGGTCGATGCCGCCGAGGCCGGCGGGGCCATGACGGCCAATCCGGACGTGACTACGACCGTGACGGCCGTTGCGCCCAATCAATCCCGTACACCCATGTCAGCCTCTCCTGTCGCTCAACGTCCCGTCCCTTCGCGCACCGAGAGCAAGTCTGCCCCTCGCTGGGCACGAACTGGACGAAGAACACCGGATTTGTCCTACAACTGGTCGACACGGTGCCCAAACTGGGCTTTGACGGCCCACCTCGTCTGATCCACGGCGACCCTCACACCGGAACACGCTGTGGGAAGAGAAGGAAACAGGCGGTGTCGTGCGACTGGGACAGCCCCGCGATCGGACCGGTGAAGTGGGATCTGGTAACCATCGAAGTGCACTGCCGACCTTTTGGTTTCCCCGAGCAAGAGTACCAGGAATTCTGCGTCCGCTATGGACGAGATACCCGCGAGCGGGATGGCTTCGCCGTCATACGTGACCTATGCGAGTTGCGGATGGTGACGACGAACGCTCGGAAGTCGGCGGGCTGGGGCGCCACAGGCTGCGAGGCTACTGATTGCTGCGCTGGAGGCCCGGGAAGACGTGCGGTGGTCGATCTTGTAGATGCTTTGACGACTTGAGACTAGAAAACAAGCCTAAATGGCAAGTGGATGGTTGCTTCGCCAGTGGGCCGGGCTGCCAAGTCCCATCACATCATGACTGTGCGTTATGTGAACGCAGCAACTCAGTGCGCATTATTGCGGAATAGCGATCCAAATTCGTAGTTCCGGCTTCCAGTAGCCCTTGACGCCCAGAAGTCCACACGTGTGGCGCAATAGCGACCAATTGGACCTGATGTCGCTAGGTCAATCAAACTAATTCCAGCATGCTTCTGGATCGCTGATGGAGAAATATTCTCCTTGAGGTGTACGAGCACTACGCCATATAGGTAGAAAACAAGTATTTGCATATGTGAACTAAGTGCAACAACCGGTTGAGATGGCCGCATGGTGACAAGAGACTGACCCCCCGTAACAACTGCATCGTCCAACGGAGTGGGGATCACACGGTGGAGCACGGCCGCGTACTGACCTGGTTGCTGACGGTAGTTATGATCTTTGCCGCCGTCACTGCATCGGTCGATGATCTAAATGTTTCGCCGTGGGCGCGGTGGACGCTGGGTATACTTAGCTTTGCCTGCTTCATAGCTTACATCTGGTGGCGGCACCGGCTCGACTCGGATATCACAGATCTCGGACCTCCGATACCCGAGCTCGTTTCGCTTGAGGAGGTGCAGTTGAGCGCTTCATATGTGATGAGCCATCACGATGCTGACGCTATCCAGTACCTCACGGATGCGCTAACGAACCTTCCTGCCTACTTGACCCGAGTAAACGAACAGATGGAATTGTCCGGTCGCTCAATTCTTTCTCGAACATCGCTCGTATTTAGTGGTTTTGCTCGCGTGCCTGAAGGGGTCGACTCGTCGGTTGCCACTCCACCTGTAGTGGGTAGTCGAGGGCAGCGAGTATTGATTCCGCTGATATCCGCGCGCAAAGGGCGTCTGTTTCACAAGTCAACGGCGTGGGATGCAAGTGGTGCGACGCTCTCCCCACTCTCGCAACGGGAAACCCGTGGGTTGATCTTCGTTGTTGTGCGTTCGATGTTGGAACGAGCGATCAAGGAGGGCGGCCCAAGTCTTACTGAACTTGAGGAAATCAAGCTCATTCGCATTATGCGGCAAACGGTGTTTCGAGTTGGTAAGCTTGATGGAAGTAGTAATAAGCAGGCGCGGC
This sequence comes from Saccharothrix sp. 6-C, assembly GCF_016695385.1. Taxonomy (NCBI): domain Bacteria; kingdom Bacillati; phylum Actinomycetota; class Actinomycetes; order Pseudonocardiales; family Pseudonocardiaceae; genus Saccharothrix; species Saccharothrix sp. 6-C. The sequence goes on from NZ_CP064192.1 coordinate 1,001,192, forward strand.
ATTCATCGATCGAAGAGTTGCGACGATTTGGTGATCGTTTTGATCCCAAGTGGCGTGCCAAGGCCGCTGAGCTCTGCGACTCTCTTGTGTCGAACTACGTCATCGTCGTGGATATCGAGCGGCCGACAGTAGATAGCGTGACATTGGGTTACGATCACATACTTCCATCGGTTCAGGACAACCTCCGACAAAGCGAAATAACGCGCGCGAAGCACGGCCTTAGCGCGCACGTGATGGATATCACCATGACGTGGCCGCTTCAAGCTGAGAGTTTTCACTTCCAATTCACGGCACCCGCCGGCACCTACATCTTCAGCCACCATCTCGAAGAAGTTCGCACCAACACCATCGTCGAACAGTCGCAGATGTTACGACAAGGCGTGCAACAGTACGCGCGCATCGCCCGAAATCGCAGTGAAAACATTGCTCACCTCTACATTCGCCGTCAACGGCCCGATCCGCCGCCTAACCACTCAGACGATTCAAGCCATGACCGCAAACCCGTACGGCGGGATCTCGAAGATATCAAATCTGTTGTGAAGCTTCGCGAGATACCACCTGGATCTCTTGGAAACGCCACGACCATCGCACTCGTCACGGCCATTATATTAGTATATTTTACCCTTTTCAGGGTCGGCTTGGACCCTAGTCTGGACAAGGAGGGTGCCAATACGAACCAGGACGTTCCAGCTCTCATCCTCACATTTCCCGCGTTTCTCGCAGCTGTACTCGGTCGAGGTATGAATCAGGAGACGCTCGGCAAGTCGACAGTGAGTGCCTTCTATGGGCTTTGGCTGTCGGTATTCCTAGGCCTCATGGGCGTACTGCTCTACCTTTATGGTGCCAATCGGAAGATGCCGCTGGATGTTGAGCTGACAGTTTTTGGAATAAAGCAGCATTACAGCTTGCCCTGGTTGGCTATAAGCTTTTTGGCGGTAGGCAACTACCTAATTTTACGCAAATATAAGAGCGAGCGCCGCCGCCATTATCTAGATTCGCTTCGCAGACTTGTAAGCTAATTGACCATGTGTAAAAACGGGGAGGAATGCACATGTCATCCGAAGCGGTGAACCCTAATTATTTACACGGAGGAGATATTGCTATCGAACGTAGTAGAAGAAGTGGGAAGCAGGATTTTAGCGCAAACGACGAACCGGACCCTAAGCGTAATCACGGCCGGTTAGTAGTCGTGCGGCCCGAGACGCCCAACTCGGAGCTCGCTAAGCGCAACGTTATCCACACCGATGAAGAGCGAGACAGTCTGGCGGAAGCCGTCGAAGCTGCAGTCAAAAGAGAGCGGGCATTAACACCGGAACAGAAGATGGCCAGAATTGCAGCGCTCAAAGCTCTCGACGCTGCTACTCCACCGTACGACTTCGAGAAATGATTGTTATAGTTGACTGCAGGGTTCGCCTCGCAATCTGCAACCCCTACATGTTAAGTGACGCAAGGTGAGCCACGTATCTTTATGTTGCAGGTAACCCGCGAGCGCGATGGATTACCGAGTTCTGCGCCCGGCTGGGGATCGAGTGCACGGTCCTGTATGGCTTGTCGTGTTCGGTCTGGGCACGACCGGGTTCGACCTGTCGTTCAACCATCTCGAGACCGTCACCGCGGACGTCTACCGCGAACGGGCACGGTGACTCTACGGCGACCGGCAGGTCTCCGGGGTCGGCTGGGATTTCGGGGCGCAGTCCATGGCGCCCGACAAGTACCGCGAGCTGTTTTGGCTGGAAGCACGTGCGCACGGCTTGCCGGACAGCCCGGAGTTCTCCTTCGCTCACGAACCGGCCGACCTCGCCGTGCTGGCGCGTGAGTCAGCCGCGATCGGCGACGCGTTCGACGTGTCCTGAGAGCGCCGCCAACGCCGCACGGACCACGTGGTCGACGTGGGCGGTCGCGTCCAACTCGACGTAGGGCCACCGCTCGGCGAAGGCCGTCGCGATGTCGGCGGAACGCCAGGCGTGCGTGGTCAACCGCTTCTAAGCCTCACGCGCGGTGTCATCGGCGCGCTCGTTGCGGCGGCGGATCCGGTCGATCAACACCGCGACCCGCACGTGCAGACCCAAGCCGATGACGTCCGCGCCCGGCATCCCGTCGGCGTCGAGCAAGGCGGGGATGACCAGGCACTGCTCCAGCGTTCGGGAAACCCGTCGAAGACGGGGCCTGCGCGCCACCCCAGCCCACTTCGCGCCGCACGATCCGGCAGTACAGCGCCACCGGCATCGTCTCATCACGGGATAGCCGGTCTGCGACGGCACGCCCGATCTCGGTGTCCTCCTCTGCGGTGCGCCGCAGCACGTCGCCCCTCAGGAACTCCACGCACCGCGGGTGTTCGGCGAGACGCCGAACCACCGTGCTCTTGCCCGCTCCGGGCGCTCCGACGACGAACACGACAAGCGGCACGGGGCCGGCTGATCGCACGATCCCATCGAACCACCGGCAGCCGACGAGGTCCGTCGCCTGGTCAGGTGGCTGCGATCAACGTCAGAGTCGAACCACACCTACGACATGGCTTTCGCCGTCGGTGCGCAGGCGGGGGAGCTCCAGATCACCTTGCAGCCCGATTTCGGCTCCGACAAGGCCGTGTTCGTGGGGATCGCCTGACCCACGTCGTGCCAGCGGCCTTCGTGGAGGCGGTAGGTGCGGTCCGCGATGGTGGTTTCGAAGGTGACCCAGTGGTCCATCGGGATGGGTGGGGTGAGCAGTTCTTCCAGTTCCCGGTCGGCGCAGGGGATCAAGCGGGACTGTCTGAGCTCGTCGGTCCTGGCGAATTCCGGGATCTTGGCGAAACGGGTGGTGACGGTGGCGGTGTCCAGCGTCCGGTCGAGGGGGATCGGGCCGTAGCCGCCCACGTCGTTGGTGCGGAACGCGACCGTGTCCGCGGCTCGTCGCGCCGCGGCGGCGGGCCAGTGGAGGCCCAAACGGCCGAATCGGGTGCTGCCGCCCAACGCGGCGGCCAGTCGGCGTTCCAAAGCGGTTACCAGGGTGTGGTCGTCGACGCTGTGCACGGTGGTCGGGGCTCCTTCAGCGGGCGGCGGAATGACTGGCGGAGTTCGATGCGGTGCATTCACCGTGACGCCTGATCGGGCGAAATGGGCGGCTCGGTCGGCGAGCGGTGAGCGGATTGAGCCGAGCGGCGACAGGTCCCGAGTGGCCGGAGATGTACGCTGAGGTGCGGAGTTGGGCGTATTGAGTGGCGTCACCAGAGCGCAAGTCACTCGATCGAGTGATTATCGTTTACTGCCCGGTTCACGGCCTGAAGAGTTCCTGAAACTATCCCGCGCGGTGAATGGTTCGACTGATCGGCCCGGCCACGCGGGGACCGTTCGGCGCACCGGGACACCCGCTCGTCCTGACGGGCTGGACAGCCCGTCGGAGTGAATGCGAGCCGCTCTCGAGTTGCTGTCAACCGGCGGTCACCGCAATGGTGCGGTGACCGCCGGTTGGCCTCGTGGATACCGTCTTCGGTCACGATCAGTCGTGATCGTCTTGCCGCGGTCCGCGACCACGACGGATTGCGGCGGTGACGGTCAAGGTCGCCACGGCGGCCTGCAGCACTGCTGTGATGAGCTCCAGCCACAACTTCACGGTGTCTCCTCACCTGCTCGCGGTTACGTGAGGACGACGGTTCCGGCATGACGTCGGTGTAGGCCCCGATTGCGGACGACACCGGAGAACGGCTCGGGCTTCGGACGGTTCGGCCTGGTAGGACCAGGTGTGAGGATGGCTGGCACCGGATGGTGCCGGAGGGGGAGAACACCGGATGGCCGCAGTTCCCATCACTGGGGTCGGCGAGTTCTGCGCCGGACTGAGGCAGTTGTGGATCGAGTCGGGCGAGCCGCCGCTCAAGAGCCTCGAGGCATCTTGCGGAGTCTCCGACAGCCAGCTCTCGGCGATCTTGAACGGCAAGGTGAAGAGACCGCCGGCGTGGTCGATCGTCTCCGCTTTGGTGAACGCATGCGCCGACTACGCGAAGCGCCACCGGCGGTTTCCGTCACTGACGACGGACCAGGCCTTCTGGCGCGAACGTCACGCCACTCTGGAGCGGCCCGTGACCGGCCGTGCCGTCGCGCGGCCGAATCCGCCACGCGATGCGTGGGCGGCGCTCGCCGAGGGGCACGTGGTGTGGGATCGCGTCAACGACCCGGACCGCGTTCGATCACAGGTCGTGGCGGTCGCCGAGCACCTGTCCGGGCACTACGCCGCAGCCACCCGGGTCTGTGCCGGTGACCCGTGGCTCGATCCCGCGTTCGTGGAGCGCATGACCTCCCGCGTGTCCGGACTGATCACCGTCGGTCTCTCCGGCGACGAGTTGAGGTTCTCCGCGGTGGAAGCGGCGCTGCTCGTGCTGACCCCGATGCTGCACGAGGTCCAGTCCGCGCGGTCCGCGGCGGAGATGATCCACGTATCGCCGACCAGCCTCGGCGTCGAGCCGGAACCGGATGCGGACCGTGCGCAGTTCGAGAGGTACTTGTCCGGCCAGCAACAGCGGAGGTTGGTGGCGAGGACGGAGCACCGCGACGTCCTCGACCGCACCGGTGTCTCCGAGCAGATCGGCTGGTGGCTGTTCCACCGCTGGATCGACAGCAGGTCCGGTCGTCCGGAAGGGGCGTCGACGAAGGTCGTGCTGCAGGACATGCCGGTCCAGGACCGGGCGCTGTCCAAGGTGCTCGTCACGACCCTCGACCGGCTGGTGCGCCTGTTCCGGCTGTCGCCCGACGACCTGCGCAACCCCGATCGTCTCGGCTTGGTGGCCTCGGCCTCTCACCTGGGGGTGAGCGTCGCCCAGCAGGTCGTGCGCGAGAGGCTGGTCGGCCTGCTTCTCGTGGTGGCGCACGCGCTGGCCATCGAGACGACGACGTTGCCGGCGACCCTGGCCGAACACCTCGGCATCCCGGAGCCGGTGGATCTGGAGCGGTTGCGCGCGACGCTCGACGAGGCCGAGTGGACGCCGGTGACGATCGGCCTCGGCTTGGTCGCGGAATGCCACCACGAGGCCGTGCTGGAGGCTCTCCGCGAACACGTCGCCCGCACCGATGTCGTGCTTGGCGCGGTGCACGCCACCGCCGACAACGACGTCACTCTCCAGCCGCTGCTCCGGCTGCCCGCCCGCGCCTCCGCAGACCGGGTGGAACCCGCTCTGCGGCCGGACGGCAAGCCGGTCTTCGCCGTTCCCGTGGCTCGCTTCCGCTTGGACGAGACGAGGGTGCGCGAGCTGTTGATGGGCGAACAGCTCTACGGCGACCGGTCGATCGCCATCCGGGAGCTGTACCAGAACGCCCTCGACGCCTGCCGATACCGCCAGGCACGCCACGAGTTCCGCGCGGAGGCCGGATGGCGGTCGGACTGGTCCGGGTCCATCGAGTTCGACCAAGGTGTCGACGAGAACGGTCGGCACTACCTGCGCTGTGCCGACAACGGCATCGGGATGGGTGAGCCCGAACTCCGGGAAGTCTTCTCGCAAGCCGGAATACGCTTCGCCGACCGTCCCGAGTTCATCGAGGAGCAAGCGGAGTGGGCTGAACGCGGTGTGCGCCTGTTCCCCAACAGTCGTTTCGGCATCGGCGTGATGAGTTACTTCATGCTCGCCGACGAGATCGAAGTGACGACATGTCGCATGAGCCGGCACGGCGACAGTCCTGGCGCCTTGCTGAAAGTAGCCATCGCCGGGCCCGGCCACCTGTTCCGCATCAAGCACTTGGCGGACAGGGGCGATCGGCCGGGAACCGAGGTGAAGCTCTACCTCCGTGAGGGCGAAGACGCCCCTTCGTGCGTCGAAGTGCTCCAGCGACTGTTGGCGATCACCGACTTCACCACCCGTGCGGAACACGATGGCCTGGTCGCGGAGTGGGAACCGCAGCGCTTCCACGCCCGGTCCCGGCGACCGGGCGAGACGGACGGCATCGAGGTGTCGGGTCGGCTGGTGCCGGCACGGCCCGCGGACAACGGCCAGGTCATCTGGTGCGAGCGAGGTGGCGCTCTCCTCGCCGACGGGCTGTACGTCCGGCCTGCCGATCGCCAGGGGGTTCTCACGACTCTTGACGACTCGCCGGACATCCGCGGTGCGGTCGTCAACCTGACCAAGCAGTGGACACCCCGGTTGACCGTCGATCGCCAGTGGGTCTTGGACGACGTATCTGGTCACGTGGAGGAGTTGCTGCGCGGTGCGGTTCCCGACCTGCTGGAAGACCAGGCGCCGTTGTTGAGCTTCGACTGGCTGTACGGCGTGGCCGGCACCAGCACGCGTGTCGCTGACGTGATCACCGCAGTAGCCGCCGACCGCACTCATCGAATGGACTTCAACGGTAAGTCCGTTGACCTTGCGGTGACTGGCTGCTTCCCAACAGATTCCACTCTGACTGACAGTGATTGGGAAAGTGGACAATCCGGGTTCTGGGATCGTTTCGTGCCGAGAAATATGCCCGACCACCTGGTGCTGTGGCGACTGATCGCACACCGTCGTGACGTGGTGTCGGACGTTGCGGAGTTGTCGGCTTTGGAACTGCTGCCGGCGATGCCTTCCGACGCAGTTCTGATTGGCGCTGGCAGCATCGGCATCACCGGTATTGGAGGTAATCGTCGAGTGCCGCCGGGTTATGTTGTCGCAAAGGCTTCCAGTCTTGGGTTGACGCCCCGCGCGGCCAGTTCACGTATGGCCGTCCTCGGATACGAGGTAGATCCCGATCGGTTTCCGAACCGTCCCGCGTCACCTATCGACGCATTGCTGCTCAGCGGTGGTCTGAACGGCAAGCCACCGTGGTTGAGCGATTCGAATCCCGTTCCACTTGGTCACCTCATTGCGGCTCAGCTTCGCACGAAGGTACCGACTTCGGAAGTCCTCCGGCGGCTCGCCGCGTACTCGTTCGAGACCAACCAGCTGTCCGGTGCTGTGCAGCGGTTCAGTGAAACTGATCTCATCCTGGTCAGCATCAAGTTGAACGCGCAAAGCCCTTGGCTCCAGCCTGACCAGCCGGTGCGCAAGCGACACCTCTACCTGGCTGCCCACAAACTTGGTTGGACGTTGCCCGCAGTTGCATCGCGACTGGAGCGTCTGGGGTTCGACGTGCCGACTGTCGACGGCCTCGTAGACTGGTCGGCTCAGCTACCGCAAGCCGCAGCTGAGCTGCTGATTGCCGCGGCAGACCCCATCGGTGACAGTGTGCCGGCAAGCGTCATCCTTCTGTTGGCCGTGTCCTGGGAACTTGCTCCGAGTCAAGTCATGGACAAGCTCGTGGATCTCGGGCAGGCGCCCGAAGTCGGAGTGGAACTGCCGGACCGGCTCGACGACTTCGACACGAACTTGGTGACTGCGGTCGTGGGATCACCCGTTTCCGCTTATTACACGCGAACCGTGTCGATCGAGACCGTGGTGACCCTTGCGTCGAAGGTCGGCTCGACACCGGCTGTGGTGACGGCCCGCCTCCGCGAATTGGGCTTCGAGGTACCGCCGCGTCAGGCGGTCGAGCAGGAATTCGACGAAATCGACCTGCACCTGCTGGGTGGTGGGACGAGTGGACGGGCAATCAGCTGGCACGACTTGAGTCCTCATCTCTACCTGCGTCAACTCGTTGACCGGTCGAGGGGGGCGGCCGTGCCGCTGTCGGAGGCGATGGGCCGCCTCAAACGCATGGGTCTCGCCGAACCGGAGTTGAGCTGGTTGCCCCAGGATGCAACAGAACTCGATTTCGTGCTGTTCAGGCATGATATGGGCCGCATTGCGCAACTGGTCCAGCAGGGTGGAGTGCCGATCGGGCACCTTCTCTTGGCGATTCGTGACTCGCCTCACCCTCTTCAAGGCGCGGTGGAGAGGATGGAGGAACTGGGCATTCCGGTGCTGTCGGATCGGCACCAAGTGCCCGACGTCGGACGGGACCTGGGCTTGTTGAGAAGATCTGACTGGGGTGTGTGGCTGGACTGCGGCGAGCGGGTGCCGATCCGGCAGTTGATCGGTAAGGCGTTGCAGCATTCGCTGTCGGTCACCGAGGTGGCGAGGCGGTTGGAGTCGCTCGGGTTGACGGTCGCAGATCCGGCGGTCGAGGTGCAGGCACTCCTCGCACGGGTGCCGACCGCGCGCCCGTAGGCTGGATGGCCCATTAGGGGCTGCTAACCCGATCCCCCTATGTGACATCCCCCTACCTCGCGGCGTGGCGAAGACGTAACTTCCTCACATGTCGCCCAGGGTCGTCACCGCGGTGGTCGGTGTTGCGTTCTTCCTGGCCGGGTTGCTGATCATGCTCCTGCCGCTGTCCACCGACACGCCGGAAGGCGTCTCGGTCGCCTGCGGGAACAGCGTGGGCATGGGGTTCGACGCCGTGGCGGTCGAAGCGGAAGGCGCGGCGTTCGTCGAGATCTGCGGCCGGTTGCGGATGGAGCGGTTGGCCTGGGCGGCGCCGGTCGTGGTGCTGGGCGCGTTGTTGGTGGTCGGGGGCGTCGTGGTGCGGCGCAGGTCGTCCACCTAGCTACCTGCGAGTAGCTTCTAGCGCATGACGTGGATGGTTTACGGCGCTTACGGGTTCACCGGCACGCTCGTCGCCGAGCTGGCCGTGCGACGGGGCTTGCGGCCGGTGCTGGCGGGGCGGGACGCGGCGAAGCTCCGCCCCCTCGCCGAACGGCTGGGCCTGGAGCACCGGGTCTTCGGGCTCGACCAGGCGGCAGGGGCGCTGCAGGACGTGGACGCGGTGGCGCACTGCGCCGGGCCGTTCTCGGCGACCTCGGGGCCGATGGTGGACGCCTGCCTGGAGTCGAGGACGCACTACCTCGACATCACCGGCGAGATCGACGTGTTCGAGGCCGTCAGCCGGCGTGACGAGGAAGCGAAGCGGGCCGGTGTGGTGCTGCTGCCCGGCGCCGGGTTCGACGTCGTGCCGACCGACTGCATCGCCGCCATGCTGCACGACGCCCTGCCCACGGCCACGCACCTCGACCTCGCGTTCGTGGTCCAGGGCGGCGCCAGCACGGGCACGGCGATGACCGCCGTCGAAGGCTCGGGCGGTGGGGGACGGGCGCGGGTGGGCGGTGAGATCCGCGGCGTGCCGCTCGGCCACCGCCGCCGCACGGCGCAGTTCCGCGACCGGCCGAGGGAGGTCGGCGCCATCCCGTGGGGTGACGTCAGCACGGCCTACCGGTCCACCGGCATCCCGAACATCACCACGTTCACCACGATCCCCGGCGTGCTGGGCAAGCTCCAGCCGCTCACCGCGCCGCTGCTGCGCACCGACCTGGCGCAACGCCTCGGCCGGGCGCTGGCCAAGCGCATCGGCGGCCCGAGCGGCCCGACGAGGGCCAGGACCCGCTGCGAGGTGTTCGGCGAGGTCTGGGACGGCGACGGGCGCCGGGTGCGGGCCGCGCTCACCGGGCCGAACGCCTACGACCTCACCGCGGACTCGGTGGTCGAGGCGGTCCGGCGCCTGGCCGGGACGGCTCCCGGTGCGCACACGCCGTCCAGCGCGTTCGGTTCCGACTACGTCCGAGCGCTGGACGGCGTGGTGGTCAGCGAGCCGACAACAGTGAGGTGATCTCCTGCGCCGCGCCGCCTGCCTCGAGCAGGTGGCGCAGGTTCTCCGGCAGCACGTCGCCGCGCTTCTGCACGGCCTGCGCGTACAGCCGGCCGGCGCGGTAGGACGAGCGGACCAGGGGACCGGCCATGACGCCGGAGAACCCGATGCCCTCGGCGGTCTCCTTGTGCGTCACGAACTCCTCCGGCTTCACCCACCGCTCCACCGGGTGGTGCCGGGGCGAGGGCCGCAGGTACTGCGTGATGGTGATGATCTCGCAGCCCGCGTCGTGCAGGTCGCTCAACGCCTCGGTGACCTCGTCCGGCGTCTCGCCCATGCCCAGGATCAGGTTGGACTTGGTCACCAGGCCCGCTTCCCGGGCCGCGGTGATGACCTCCAGCGACCGCTCGTAGCGGAACGCCGGCCGGATGCGCTTGAAGATGCGCGGCACGGTCTCCAGGTTGTGCGCCAGCACCTCGGGCCGCGACGAGAACACCTCGGCCAGCTGCTCCGGCACCGCGTTGAAGTCCGGGATCAGCAGCTCCACGCCGGTGCCGGGGTTCATCGCGTGGATCTGGCGGACGGTCTCGGCGTACAGCCACGCGCCGCCGTCCTCCAGGTCGTCGCGCGCCACGCCGGTCACGGTCGAGTAGCGCAGACCCATGGCCTGCACCGACTCCGCCACCCGCCGCGGTTCATCGCGGTCGAGGTCGGCGGGCTTGCCGGTGTCGATCTGGCAGAAGTCGCAGCGACGGGTGCACTGCTCGCCACCGATCAGGAAGGTGGCCTCCCGGTCTTCCCAGCACTCGTAGATGTTGGGACAACCGGCCTCTTCGCACACCGTGTGCAGGCCCTCGCGTTTGACCAAGCCCTTGAGCTCCCGGTACTCGGGGCCCATCTTCGCCTTGGTCTTGATCCACGAGGGCTTCTTCTCGATGGGCGTTTGGCTGTTGCGGACTTCCAGCCGCAGCAGCTTCCGACCTTCAGGTACGACGGTCACGGCTTCAACCCTACGTCACGAGGGGTCGGGCGCGACGCCCGTGAGCTTGGCCGTCAGGTCCCACAACCGGCTGGCCGCGAGGTCGTCGCGGGCGGCCGTCGTCGACCCCGCCGGCGCCGGGTGGCCGCGCATGCCCCGGAACCCGTCCGGCCCGTAGTAGCCGCCCCGCTCGACGTTCGGCGACGTCGCCGCGTAGAGCTGCGGCAACGCCCCCACCTCGACCGGTTGCGAGAAGAAGTCGCTGATCTTGGCGCCGATGCCCACCAGCGGGTTTCCCTGGGCGCGGGCCATGGTGGAGCTCAGCTCGGTGGCCGTGACGCCGGGGTGCGCCGCGACGGACGTCACGTCCAGGTTCGCCGCCCGGGTGCGCCGGTCCAGCTCCCGCATGAACAGCAGGTTCGCCAGCTTCGACTGGCCGTAGGCGCGCCACGCCGCGTATCGGCGCACCTCGTAGTTCGGGTCGGCCAGGTCGAGCCTGCCCGTCTGGTGGGCCAGGCTGGACACGGTGACCACGCGCGCGCCCGGCCGCGTGCGCAACGCGGGCATCAGCAGCCACGTCAGCGCGGCGTGGCCGAGGTGGTTGGTGCCGAACTGGCGCTCGAAGCCGTCGGCCGTGCGCCCCAGCGGCACGGCCATCACGCCCGCGTTGTTCACCAGCACGTCGAGCGCGTCACCGGTGCGGTCGCGCACCAGTGCCGCGGCCGTGCGGACCGAGGACAGGTCGGCCAGGTCCAACGGCACCAGCTCGGCCTTGCCACCGGTGGCGAGCACGCGTCGCAGGGCCCGCTCCCCGCGTTCGGGGGACCGGCAGGCCAGCAGGACGTGCGCCCCCTTGCCCGCCAGCACCTCGGCGGTGCGCAGGCCGAGGCCCGAGTTCGCCCCGGTGACCAGCGCGGTGCGCCCGCTCTGGTCCGGGATGTCCGCGGTGTCCCATTTCCGGGCGTTCCACTTCGGCATGGGTCAATACCTACCAGGGGGTCAGGCGCTCTTGGCGAGCCCGCGGTGCCCGCCCGCCACGACGGCCGGCCGGCTGCGCAGCAGGCGCGCGAACGCCGCGCCGACGCGGGCGATCTCCGCGCGGGGCTCGGACAGCTCCGCCAGGCCCGCCGTGAGGGCCAGCATGCGCTGCTCGCGCTCGACCGCCTCGGTGGACGTCAGGTGCGCGTCCAGCACCGCGCGCAACACCGGCTGCTCGGCGGCCAGTGCGCGCCACGTGCGGGCGACGGTTTCTACGCGGTCGTCGTCGCTGTCCTCCAGCGCCGCGCCGAGCCGCCCGGTGAGCTGCTGCATCCAGCGGTAGTGCAACGCCAGGAGCAGCTCGTCCTCGGTGGCGAACAGGTCGTGGTCGACCGCCAGGGGCGCCGCGGGGTCCCCCGCCGCGGCGCGGAGCACGGCGTCCAGAGCGTCGCGCCGTCGGTAGAAGTCGGACCAACTCATGATCACGCCCTCCTCTCGTGGTGACCGGCGTCATACCTCAGGTCTGTGGCATACCGTCGGTATGGCCGATGAGGCGAACATACCACGAGTACGTACCGGCGGTATGTCGTACCGTTGTGAACGTGGTGACAGTGCGGTCTAGGCGGTTGGACTACTCGGAGTCGACGAGGCAGGCCCTCGTGGACAGTGCCGTCGAGCTGTTCACCAAACGGGGGTACGCGGGCACTTCGCTCGACGAGGTGGCGAAACGGGCACGCCTCACCAAGGGCGCGCTCTACCACCACTTCAGCGGCAAGCAGGCGTTGTTCGAGGCCGCCTTCGACTCGGTGGAGACCAAGTTCATCGAGAAGCTCGGCGAGATCGTCAGCGCGCCCGGCGACCCGTGGGAGACCGCCATCGCGGGCCTGCGCGCGTACGTGCGGGTCTGCCTGGAGCCCGCCTACCAGCGGATCGTGATCCACGAGGCGCCGGTGGTGATGGGCTGGGAGCGCTGGCGCGAGGCCGAGGAGCACTTCAGCTACGGCTTGCTGCGCTCCACGATCGAGGTCTTGGTCACGTCCGGCGAGCTGGTGCAGCTGCCGGTGGAGACGATGAGCCGCCTGCTGTTCGGGGCGCTCTCGGCGGGCGCCAGCACCATCGCCGGCGCCTCGGACCCGCGCAAGGCCAGCGCCGAGGTGGAGCGCACCATCGTCCGCGTCGTCGAAGGCCTGCGGGTCACGCCCGTCCCGGCCGGCGTCGACGCCCCGCCGGTCGAGGAGAAGCGCTCGCGGTCACGCCGCCGGTGAAGACGCTCGGATCGCGGCCCTCCGGCACGGCCGACTAGCGTCGTCGCGGTGGACCTCCGCATCTTCACCGAGCCCCAGCAAGGGGCCTCCTACGACCAGTTGCTGGCGGTGGCGCGCACCGCCGAGGCGGCCGGCTACAGCGCGTTCTTCCGCTCCGACCACTACCTCAAGATGGGTGACGGCGACGGCCTGCCCGGCCCCACCGACGCCTGGATCACGCTCGCCGGCCTCGCCCGCGACACCAGCACGATCCGACTCGGCACGCTGATGACCGCGGCCACCTTCCGCCACCCCGGCCCGCTGGCCATCTCCGTGGCGCAGGTGGACCAGATGTCCGGCGGCCGGGTCGAGTTCGGCTTCGGCGCGGGGTGGTTCGAGGCCGAGCACACCGCCTACGGCCTGCCGTTCCCGTCCACGGTCGAGCGCTTCGAGCGGTACGAGGAGCAGCTGGAGGTCATCACCGGCCTCTGGCGCACACCGGTCGGCCAGACCTACGACTTCGCCGGCAAGCACTACACCCTGGCGGACTCGCCGGCGCTGCCCAAGCCCGTGGACCGGATCCCGGTGCTGGTCGGCGGCACGGGCCGCAAGCGCACCCCGGCGCTCGCGGCGCGGTTCGCCGACGAGTTCAACCTGCCGTTCCAGCCGGTGGACAACGCCGTCGAGGTGCTGGCCCGGGTGGACGCGGCGTGCGCGGACATCGGCCGCGACCCGAAGGAGATCACCCGCTCCGCGGCCCTGGTGGTGTGCGTGGGCCGGGACGACGCCGAGGTCGCCCGCCGGGCCGCCGCGATCGGCCGCGAGGTGGCCGAACTGCGCGAGAACGGCCTGGCCGGCACGCCGGACGAGGTGGTCGACAAGCTCGGCGCGTGGCGCGGGCGCACCGGCATCAGCCGGGCCTACCTCCAGGTCCTCGACCTGGCCGACCTCGACCACGTCGAGCTGATCGCGGAGGCCGTCGCGCCTCAGCTGCGCAGCTGACCCGCCACGTCCGAGGCGGCGGTGAGCAGGACGAGCACGGGCACGGTCGCGGCGGACCGCAGCCGGTAGGTCCCGCGCTTGTCCTGCTCCACCAGGCCGGACCCGGTCAACGCCTTCAGGTGGTGGTAGAGCTGGCCGGTCGACCCGAGCCGGGCGGCCTCCTGCAACGCCGTCGCGGGCTGGGCGCCCCGGGCGAGCAGCGTGCGCACGATCTCCACCCGAACCGGGTGCGCCAACGCGGACAGCACTTCGATCCGCGGCCGGTCGGGCAACGACAGCGCGCGCTCCGGCGTCACGTCGATCTGCCACGAGACCTGGCCGTCGCCCAGCGCGACCTGCCCGCCGTAGCCGAACGCGCCGCCGTCGGTCCCGTCCGACGGACGCGCCTCCCGCTCGTCGCCCTCCAGCGCGGCCACGCGCTGCTCCAGCTCGGCAAGTCGCTGCACCAGGTCCATCGCGGTGATCCTACGAGAGGCTCACGTGGAATTCCCGCAGGACAGCGGGCTCCAGCAGGGCCGTCCGGACCAGCCCCGCGAGCTCGCCGGCCCGCGCGGACCACGCCTCGTCGACCTCCCTGGTCAGCACCGCCGCGCTGCCCATCCGGCCGTCGTCCCACCGCACGCCGACGCCGACCGTGACGATCCCCGGCAGCGACCCGACCATCACGCCGCGGGCCGCCTCCCGGCAGCTCCGGTGCACGTCCGCGGCCGTGCCCGCCCACGTCTCCCGGGCCCACGGGCGTCGCCCCTCGTACGTCCGGGGCACGTCGGACAGCTTCCCGAGCACTTCGAGCCGCAGCCGCGGATCGCCCAGGTACCGCTCGACCTCCACCGGCCGCCCGAGCACGAACCGCACCACCTCGGCCGCGAACGCCGGCACCGCCACGCCCAGCCGACCGCGCAGCCAGTCCCCGGCCGCGTAGTCGCCGTGCCGGACGACCACCGACACCAGGTCGCCCACGGTCACGAACCGCTGCGGGTCGTCCGCCGTGACGCCGTTCGTGCACCGGAGGCCCAACTCCCGCAACGCCGCCCGGTGCGCGCCACCGTCGAGACCCACGTAGTACTGCTCCCAGTCCGCGACGCGCACCCGCTCGTCCGGGTCGACGGAGCCCTTCGCGTACTCGGCGAGGTGCGCGACCATCCGCACCGCCGCCAACGGCTGCGGCTCGTGCGGCCGGTGCGAGACCCGACCGCCACGCCCGTCGTCCAGCACCAGCGCCACGTGCCGCCGGTTGGCGCGCAACCAGCCCAGCCAGTCGTCCGGCGCCGCCGCCGCGCCGGCCGTGGGCAGCACCGTGGCGGCGCCGGCCACCCCGCATGCCCGGAACAGAGTGCGTCGAGTCAGGGGCACGACGAATCTCCCTCCAATAATCCGTAATTACGGAATACTAAGGAGGGATGCTCGCCTTGTCAGCCCGTCTGGACGGCGAACGTCACCCCGGCCGCCACCGGCTGCTCCCGCGCCAGCGTGCGCTCGGTCAACGGCAGGTCGCCGTTCAGCGCGTCGATCACGGCCTGGCGCGCCAGCGGCAGCACCTCGGCCACGGTCACCTCGCGCCCCAGCTCCCGCGACAGCGACGCCACGCCCGCGTCCCGGATGCCACACGGGATGATGTCGCCGAACGCGGCCAGGTCGGCGTCGCAGTTGATCTCGAATCCGTGCATGGTGACGCCCCGCTGCACCCGGATGCCGATCGCCGCGACCTTGCGCTCCCCGCCCCGCTCGTCGGCCGGGATCCACACGCCGCTGCGGCCTTCGACCCGGCCCGTGCGCACGCCCAGCTGATCGCACACGTGGATCAACGCCTGTTCCAACCGCCGCACGTACTGCACCACGTCCAACGGTTCGGCCAACCCCACGATCGGGTAGCCGACCAGCTGCCCCGGACCGTGCCAGGTGATCTTGCCGCCCCGGTCCACGTCGATGACCGGGACGTCGCCGCCCTTCGGTCGCTCCTCGGGTTCGGTGCGCCGGCCGCACGTGTAGACGGGCGGGTGCTCCAGCAGCAACACCGTGTCGCCGATCGCGCCGTCCGCGCGGGCCTCGGCGAGCTCCCGTTGCAGCTCCCACGCGGCCAGGTAGTCGATGGTGCCCAGCTCGCGCACCTCGATCGGGTCCGTCGAGGTGCGGCAGGAAAGGTCAGGACTGCTCACGTCTCGACACTACGCCCACGGGCACCAACCCCAGGGCACGGGAGACGACCAGCCCGACCCCGACCACCGCCAGCACCGCGCCCACCGTGTCGGTGAACCAGTGCATCTCCAGCACCACCCGGCTGGCCGCCGTCACGAGCACCGCCGCGCACCCCGCCACCACCGCCAGCCTCAGGTGCCGGCGGGCCAGCCACGCGCACAGCACCACGGCCGTGAACGCGACCGCCGTGACCGCCGTGACGTGCCCGCTCGGGTAGGCCCACTTCGGGAACTCGATCGGCCGGACCCGCTGGTACCAGTACCGGGCGAACACCGTCGACCAGCACACCGCCAACAGGACGGCGCACCGCGCCAGCAGCAGGTCTTTCGCCAGGAACGCGCGCAACGCCAGCGAGACCAGCGCGATCGTCGCCAACCCGGGGCTGAGCACGAAGCTCACCACCGTCGACGCGTGCACGAACCCGGCGCCCAACTCCACCGCGTCCTGCCGCAGCCCTTCGTCGAGCGCCGGCGGCGCGTGCCGGACGGTGAGGCCCAGCACCACCGAGGCGAGTGCCAGCACGAGGCCGATCAGCGTGCCGATCACCTCTCGACGGCCGCCGCCACGGCCGCACCGAGCGCGGGGTGCAGGAACTGGAAGCCGCGCTGCTCCAACACCCTGGGCACGGCCCGCTGACCGGCCAGCAGCCCTTCCTCGGCCACCTCGCCCAGCACCGCCTTCAACGCGAACGCCGGCGCCACCCACGGTGTCGGCCGGTGCAGCGCATGACCCACCGTCCGGGTGAACTCGGCATTGGTCACCGGACTGGGCGCGGTGACGTTCACCGGCCCCGACACGTCGTTCTCCACCAGGAACCGGATGGCCGCGACGGCGTCGTCCAACGAGATCCACGGCATGTACTGCCGCCCGTCACCGAGCCGCCCACCCAGGAAGACCGTGAACAACGGCTTGATCTTCCCGAACAACCCGCCGGCGGGACTGATGACCAACCCCGTGCGCATCCTCACCACCCGCGCGTGATCATCCGCGGCCTCGGTCGCCGCCTCCCACTGGCGGCACAACTCCGCCAGGAACCCAGTGCCCGAGGGACTGGTCTCGTCCACGACCTCGTCACCGGTGTCGCCGTAGTACCCGATCGCACTGGCGTTGACCAGCACCGGAACCCCGTGCCCCGCCACCGCTGCCGCCAACACCTCGGTCGGCACCGTGCGGCTGTCCAGCAACACCTGCTTGCGCGCGTCACTCCACCGCTTGTCCGCGACCCCCGCCCCGCAGAGGTTGACCACCGCGTCCACACCGTCCAGCGCACCCACGTCGATCCGCCCGGCCGGCGGGTCCCAACCACGCTCATCGGGCGCCGAGGGCCGCCGCCGAACCAACCGCAGGACCTCGTGCCCGGCACCGCGCAACGCGGCAACCACACTGGTGCCGATCAAGCCCGACGATCCCGCGACCACAACACGCATGCCTTGATCGTCTCGCAGCACGCGCCCAGTTGCACAGCGGCGAACGTGTCACCCACACCACCCAGGTGATCACCCTTCGCACCGAGGGCCCACCACACCCTCCTTCCCCATGGAAGGGCTTCGTGTCATCCCGCCGACCTGGCTCCGCCCTACCGCGCGTGTCAAGGGGGCTTGTCCAGCACTACCCGCGGCATTCACCGATGCCGCCCCCTTGATACGTGTGGTAGCCCGTAGGGAGGTCGGTGGGATGACACGAACCCCGACCCACAACGGACCCGGCGCATCACCACCCAGTCCCTGTCATCCTGCTGATCTGCCCGTCCGGCGAGGACTCTTCCAGTTTTTGGTTCTTGATCTTCGACTTCAGCTCTTCGAGCTGCTCCACACCGAAGGCCGCCCTCGGCGAACCGGGAGCGGCCTTCAGCGAACTTCTCGAACAAACCCCGACGGGGAACTCAGAGACCGAGGTCCGCCTCGAACGAGCCCTCTTCGAGCCGGTTCTTCACGGTCGTGAGGAACCGACCGGCGTCGGCGCCGTCGACCAGCCGGTGGTCGTAGGTCAGCGCCAGGTACGCCATGGACCGGATGGCGATGGTGTCGTCGCCGTTCTCGTCCGTGATCACCACCGGGCGCTTCTTGACCACGCCCACACCCAGGATGCCGACCTGCGGCTGCTGGATGATCGGCGTGTCGAACAGCGCGCCGTTGCTGCCCAGGTTGGTCAGCGAGAACGTGCCGCCGGTCAGCTCGTCGGGCGTGAGCTTGTTGCCCCGGGCCCGCGCCGCCAGGTCGCCGATCTTGTGCGACAGGCCGGCCAGGTTCAGGTCGCCCGCGTTCGCGATGACCGCGTTCAGCAGGCCACGCTCGGTGTCGATCGCGATGCCCAGGTGCTCGGCGCCGTGGTAGACGATCTCCTTCTTCTCTTCGTCGATCGACGCGTTCAGCACCGGGTGCTGCTTGAGCGCCTCGACCGCCGCCTTGGCGAAGAAGGGCAGGAACGTCAGCTTCGTGCCCTCGCGCTGCTCGAACGCGGCCTTGGCCTTGTTGCGCAGCCGGGCGATCTTGGTGACGTCCACCTCGAACACCTGGGTGAGCTGCGCCGAGACCTGCAGCGACTCACGCGTGCGCTGGGCGACGATCTGCCGCAGCCGGGGCAGCTTCTGCACCGTGCCGCGCTTGCCGCTGGTGTCCGCCGGGGCGGACGCGACCCGCTGGGCGGGCGCGGAGGTCGACGCCGCAGCCGGCTTCGGCTCTTCCTTCGGGGCCTTCTTGGCCTCGACCGCCGCCAGCACGTCCTGCTTGCGGATCCGGCCGCCGACGCCGGTGCCCTTGAGCGTGGCGAGGTCGATGCCGTTCTCCGACGCGAGCTTGCGCACCAGCGGCGTCACGTAGGGCGCGCCGTTGGCCGAGGAGTCCTCAGCCTCCTGCTTCGGCGCGGGCGCTTCCTGCTTGGGCGCTTCCTGCTTGGGTGCCGGCGCCTCCTGCTTGGGCGCTTCCTGCTTCGGAGCCGGCGCCTCCTGCTTCGGCGCCTCCTGCTGCGGGGCTTCCTGCTGCGGAGCGGGCGCGGGCTTGGGCGCTTCCTTCGCGGCGGGCGCGGGGGAGCCCGAGCCGACCACCGCGAGCTGACCGCCGACCTCGACGGTCTCGTCCTCGCCGGCGGTGATCTCCAGCAGGGTGCCCGCCACCGGCGACGGGATCTCGGTGTCGACCTTGTCGGTCGACACCTCCAGCAGCGGCTCGTCGACCTCGACCGAGTCGCCGACGGCCTTGAGCCAGCGGGTCACGGTGCCTTCGGTGACGCTCTCGCCCAACGCGGGCATGGTCACCGGGGTGCCCTCGGCCTGGGACGAGGCCTGCGGCTCGGGCTGCGCTTCGGCCTGCGGCTCGGCCTGCGCTTCAGGCTGGGCCTGCGGCTCCGGCTCGGACTGCGGTTCGGGCTGCGCCTCCTCGGCCGGCGCGACCGCTTCACCAGCGGACGAGTCGGAGGACGAGGACGAGGCACCGGAGTCGGCACCGTCACCGATGACGGCGAGCTCGGCGCCGACCTCGACGGTCTCGTCCTCCTGGGCGACGATCTTCTGGAGCACACCCGCCGCGGGGGACGGGATCTCGGTGTCGACCTTGTCGGTCGACACCTCCAGCAAGGGCTCGTCGACCTCGACGCGGTCACCCTCCTGCTTCAACCAGCGGGTGACCGTGCCCTCGGTGACGCTCTCGCCGAGTGCGGGCATTTGGACGGAGAAGGCCATCGTTCGCTGACTCCTCGTGCGTGGGTCGGGGATCGGCTGACTGGGGTGCGACGGTCAGCCGTGCACGTGCAGCGGCTTGCCGGCCAAGGCGAGGAAAGCCTCGCCGAGGGCTTCTGTCTGGGTCGGGTGGGCGTGGATCAGCGGAGCCACGTCCTCGGGGTAGGCCTCCCAGCTGTAGATGAGCTGGGCCTCACCGATCAGCTCGCCGACCCGCTCGCCGACCATGGTGACACCGACCACCGGGCCGTCGGGCGCCTTGACGAGCTTGACACCGCCGGCGGTCTTCAGGATCTGGCTCTTGCCGTTGCCCGCGAGGTCGTAGACGAACGTCTCGACCGAACCGTACTTCTCCTTGGCCGCCGCCTCGGAGAGGCCGACCGACGCGACCTCGGGCTTGCAGTAGGTGACGCGCGGGATGCCCGCCTCGTCGATGACCTTCGGGTTCTGCCCGGCGATGTCCTCGGCGACGAAGATGCCCTGCTGGAAGCCGCGGTGCGCGAGCTGCAGGCCGGGCACGATGTCGCCGACGGCGTACACGCCCGGGACGCTCGTGCGCAGCCGCTCGTCGGTGGTGACGAAACCGCGCTCCATCCGCACGCCGGCTTCCTCGTAGCCGTGGCCGGCGGTGTTGGGGCCGCGGCCGACGGCCACCAGCAGCAGGTCGGCGTCGAGCACGTCGCCGGACTCGAGCGTGACCGCCACGCCCGACTCGTTCTGCGTCGCGCCGGTGAACTTCACGCCGGTCTTGAACTTGATGCCGCGACGGCGGAAGGCGCGCTCGAGCTGCTTGGACGCGTACTCGTCCTCGGCCGGGACCAGGCGGGGCAGCGCCTCGACGATGGTCACGTCCGCGCCGAAGGAGGCCCACACGCTGGCGAACTCGACGCCGATCACGCCGCCGCCGAGCACGACGACCTTCTCCGGGATGAAGTCCAGGTTGAGCGCCTGGTCGCTCGTGACGACCCGGCCGCCGATCTCCAGACCGGGCAGGCTGCGGGCGTACGAACCGGTCGCCAGCACGACGTTCTTGCCGGTGTAGCGCTGACCGTCCACCTCGACGGTGTTCGGGCCGACGAACCTGCCCGCGCCCTCGACCAGGGTCACCTTGTTGGCCTTGACCAGGCCCTGGAGTCCCTTGTAGAGCCGGCTGACGACGCCGTCCTTGTAGGAGTTGACGCCCGCGATGTCGATGCCCTCCAGGGAGGACTTCACGCCGAACTGGTCACCCTCGCGCGCGTTGTCCGCGACCTCCGCCGCGTGCAGCAGCGCCTTGGTCGGGATGCAGCCGCGGTGCAGGCACGTGCCCCCCAGCTTGTCCTTCTCGACCAGGATGACGGACAGGCCGAGCTCGGCCGCGCGGAACGCGCAGGCGTAGCCGCCCGAGCCGCCACCGAGGATCACAAGGTCGGCGGAGGTGTCGGTCACGGGTTCTCCCTGGAGAGCTTGATGCCTTACTCCGCGCGGGTGCGCGCGTGTAGTTGCCATCTTGTCACTACCGCGCGAACGCCCGCGACGCGGTGTCGGTCTTCGGGCGATTTGCCCCCACCTTCACACCCGCGCCGGCACCATGGTCGACAGAAGTCCTTGCAGGAGGTGGCCCGGTGGGGCTGTTCGACCGTTTTCGCAGGAAGCAGCGCCCCGGCGTGCTGCGATCGGCCACGTCCACGGACACCGGCCACTTGGAGCAGTGGGCCGCCGCGCGCCGCGGCGTGGAGGCGTACGTCGAGCCCAAGACGACCGTGACGGAAACCACGATCGTGCTCGTCGCGCACGACGGAGAGTGGACGCGTCGCCGGATCGACGGCACCGAGGGCGCCAAGCGGTTGGCCAAGAAGCTGGAGATCCCGATCTACGACGCGGGCATCGTCGGCTACCCGAAGCGGATGCGGGAGTACTCGCGACGCAAGAACCAGGGCTGACCGCCACCCGCTCTCAACCGCACCTGTTCACATCCGACATCTCGGTCCTGCCGATCGGTCCGGGCCGCCGCACCCTGCCGCGCCGCACCCCGCCGCGCCGCACCCCGCCGCGCGGGCGCTAAGCCCTCCCCACCCCGTCCCACAGCGTCCTGACCAGCGCCTCCGCGTCCACCGGCCGGTCAGAGAAGAACCCCAGGAACGCCTGGTAGTGGCAGGCGCCCAGAAGCAGGTCGGCCGCCGCGCCCGGGTCGACCCCGGCGGGCAGCCGCCCCAGCGCCCGCTCCGCCGCCAAGTACCGCGCGAGCGTCTCGGACACCGTCGCCGGGCCCGCCCCGTGCGCCTTCAGGGCTTCGCGGTGCGCGGCGAGCAACGCGGGTTCGGAGAAGATCGACGCGGCGATCGGGAACGTCTCGACGTAGAACGCGACCGCGGCCCGCGCGATGCCGGCCAACGTCTCCCGCACGTCGCCGCGCCCGGCTTCCAGCCCTGCCAGCAGCCCGGCCAGGTCGCTGGGCGCGCGTTCCCTCAGCACGGCGAGGAACAGCTCGGTCTTGTCCGCGAAGTGCTTGTAGAGCGCCGCTTCCGAGAAGCCCGCCGCCTTGGCGATCTCCTTGGTGGTCGTCCGCGCGAGCCCTTTGGTGCGCATGACGTGGGCCGCCGCGTCGAGCATGCGGTCGCGTGTGCTCATGGGGCTACCCTAATGGTTAGTGAGCACTCACCAACCGATAGGGGTGGAGCATGAAGATCACCGTTCTGGGTGCCAGTGGCGGCACCGGCACCAAGGTCGTGGAGCTGGCGAGGGAAGCGGGGCACGAGGTCACCGCCATCGTGCGCACGCGCAACGGCCGCGACACCGTGGCCGACGTGATGGACCCCGACTCGATCGGGCCGCACCTGGCCGGCGCGGACGCCGTCGTCTCGGCGATCGGCACGCGCGCGGCGCGCAAGCCGACGTCCGTGCAGACCGACAGCACCAAGTCGGTGATCACGGCGATGAGGGCGCACGACGTGCGCCGGCTGGTCGTGGTGAGCAACAGCGGCATGGTGACCGACGGTGACGGCCCGTTCAGCCGTTACCTGGTCAAGCCGATCCTGCGCCAGGTGCTCAAGCACCCGTGGGGCGACATGGCGCGGATGGAGGAGGTCGTGCGCGCGAGCGGTCTGGAGTGGACGATCGTCCGCCCGCCGCAGCTGACCGACGGGCCGCGCACGGACGCGTTCCGGACCGCGGTGGACACGAACGTGCGCGGGGGCATGCGGGTGTCCCGGGCCGACCTGGCGTCGCTGGTGGTGCGGTGCCTGGTCGACCCGGGATCCGTGGGCAGGACGATCAGCGTGGCCGACTGAAGGTCGGCCCGGCCGGAGGTCGGTGCCGCTACCCGTTCGCCGCGATGTCCGCCAGCACCGCCGCCATGGTGCGCACCGGGACGCCGGTGCCACCCTTGGTGGTGTACCCGTACGGGCCGCCGGTGTGGAACGACGGGCCGGCCACGTCGATGTGCGCCCAGGTCACGCCCTCGGCCACGAACTCGCGCAGGAACAGGCCCGCGGCGAGCATCCCGCCGAACCGGTGCCCGGCCACGTTCGCGAGGTCGGCCACCTTCGAGTCGAGGTCGCCGCGCAGCTCGTCCGGCAGCGGCATGGCCCACGCCTGCTCGCCGACCGCGCGCCCGATCGCCGCCACCCGGTCGCGGAACTCCTCGGTGCCCATGACGCCGGCGGTCCGCTTGCCGAGCGCCACGACCTGCGCGCCGGTCAGCGTGGACGTCTCGATCAGGTAGTCCGGCGCGTCCTCGCAGGCGCGCACGATCGCGTCGGACAGGATCAGCCTGCCCTCGGCGTCGGTGTTGAGCACCTCGACGGTCTTGCCGCCGTACATGGTGAGCACGTCGCCGGGCCGGTAGGCGGTGCCCGACGGCATGTTCTCCGCCATCGGGGCCCAGGCGGTGACCTCCAGCGGGTACTTCAGCTTCGCGGCCAGCACGACGGTGGCGATCACGGCCGCCGCGCCGCCCATGTCCGAGGTCATCTCGTCCATGCCCGCGGCGGGCTTGATCGAGATGCCGCCGGTGTCGAAGGTGATGCCCTTGCCGACCAGCGCGACCTTCTTGCCCGCCTTCGGGCCGCGGTAGGTGATGCGGACCAGGCGCGGCGGACGGCTGGAGCCGCCGCCGACGCCGAGGATGCCGCCGAAGCCCTGCTTGCGCAGCGCCTTCTCGTCCAGGATCTCCACCTCGAGGCCCTCGGCCTTGGCCAGGGCGGCGGCCCGGTCGGCGAACGACGCCGGGAACAGGTCGTTCGGCGGGGTGTTGACGAGGTCGCGGGTCGCGGTGACGGCCTCGGCGATCGCGGTGGACGCCTTGAGCGTCGCGCGGTGCGCCCGGATGTTGCCCTCGGCGGGCGCGACGAGGTCGACGCGCGCGACCGGGCCGTCGCCCTTGTTCGACTTGTAGGCGGTGAACGAGTACGAGCCCAGCACGGTGCCCTCGACGGCGGGGCCGAGGTGCAGGGCCGACAGCGTGGTGACGGCGCGCTTGCGGCCGGACAGCGCGCGGGCGGCGGCGCCGGACGCGCGGCGCACCTGGTCCTCGGTGACCGAGCCGTCGTCGGCGGGCTTGCCCAGGCCGACGGCGAGCACGACGCGGGCGGCGAGCTTGCCGAGCGCCGGCACGGTCACGACCTCTTCGGCCTTGCCGCTCGCGCCGACGGCGTCGAGCACGTCCAGCAATGCGCCGTCGAACGCGGCGTTCACCGCCTCCGACCCGGCCGCGAGGGCGAGACCGTCCGGTCCCTGGACTGTGCCCACCACAACGGCGTCGGCGGTGGTGCTGCTCGGGTCACTGTCGGTGATGGCCAGCTTCGGCGCGGTCACTGCGGCTCCTTGACGGGGTCCTCCCGGCACTTTCTGGTCGTGCGGCGGGATGGGGGTGGATGGTGACGAATGCTAAAGGTCTCGTTCACACTCATGACCGCCGCACCTTCGATTGCAATGAGTAACAATTAACACGAACGGGGGTCAGCCGGGCGGGCGTTAGCGGTCACTCGGTTGATCTGGGACTGTGTACCGGTGACAATCACGCCCCGTGCCGGGGCCGTGGCGCTCGCTCTCGGCGCGACGCTGGGGGCCGGTGTCTTCACCGGATTCGCCCCCGCCGCGGCCGTCGCGGGCCCCTGGTTCCTCCCCGGCCTGGTTTTAGCCGCCGTCGCCGCGCTGTGCTGCGCCTTCTCGACCGCCGACCAGCACCGGGCCTACCCGGACGCGCCCGGCGGGTACGCCTACATCCGCAACCAGCTCGGGCCTTGGCCCGCGCGCATCGGCGCCGGCGCGCACCTCGTCGGCAGAGCGGGGATGGCGGCGGCGTTGGCCGGGATGTTCGGGGCGTACGTGGTCCCCGAGCATCGGCTGACGGCGGCCGTGGGGCTGATCGCGGTGACCGCGGGGTTGGGTGCGGCCGGGGTCCGGTGGAGCACCAGGCTGAGCGTGGCGGCGGTGGCGGTCGTGCTCGGCGTGCTGACCCTCGTGGTGCTGGTGTGCTTCTCGGTCGCGCCGCCGGAGAACCCCGTGACGCCGCCGGTCGGCGTCGAGGGGGCGGTAGGTGCCGGGGGAGCGCCCGGGTTCGACGGTGTGATGGGCGCGGCGCTGCTGCTGTTCGCGGTGTTCGTCGGGTTCGAGCGGGTGACCGCCCCCCGACGTGGTGACCAGGAGTTCTCCGCCCGGGTGCTGCACGTCGCGGTGCCGGTGGCGATCGGGGTGGCGCTGCTGGTGGCCGGCGCGGTCGGCGCGGCGGTGCTGCGGCAGCTCGGACCGGCGCGGCTGGCGTTGTCGCCGGCGCCGCTGCGGGACGCGCTGATCGTGGCCGACGGGCGGTGGCTGCTGCCCGTGCTCTCGGTCGGCGCGGCGGTGGCGGCCTTGTCGTCGCTGTTCTTCGTGCTCGCGTCGGCGCGGCGGACGCTGGTCGGGATGACCGAGACGGGCGATCTGCCGGCGATCCGGGCGGCCTGGCCGCTGGACGTGGTGAGCGCGGCGCCGGCGATCGGCGCGGTCGTGGCGTTGCCACCGGCCACGGCGCTGGCGGTGGGCGCGTGCGGCACGGCGTTCTACTACGGCTTCACGAACGCCTCGGCCCGGGTGTTGCTGCAAGAGGACCGGACGTGGCCGATGCGCACCGCGTGCCTGGGGTTGGGGCTGTCGGTGCTGCTGGCGATGAGCGCGCCCGCCGACGCGTTGGTGATCACCGGGGTGGCGCTCGCGCTCGGTACCGGGTTGCTCGCGCTGGGTCGTGCCCGGCAAGCGGTGGTGGTGAAGGCGGGCAGGCGGTAGTCCGGGGTCGGCAGGCCGGGTCGGACAGCGCCCGGTCGGGTGCATTTGGATGGTCGGATGTCCGAGCGTCGGGACAGCGATTTTCTGACGTAGAAGTGGCGGCTATCGTGCTGTCATGACGACCGCGTTGCCTTTCACCCGGACCCCCAACCCGCAGCCGGCGACCCCGGAGCGCGTTGCGGAGGTACTCGCCGAGCCGGGCTTCGGGCAGCACTTCACCGACCACATGGTGACGATCCGCTGGAACCAGGAGCAGGGCTGGCACGACGCCGTCGTCGAGCCCTACCACTCGCTGGAGCTGGACCCGGCGGCCATGGTGCTGCACTACGGCCAGGCGATCTTCGAAGGGCTCAAGGCCTACCGCCAGCCCGACGGATCGATCGCGTCCTTCCGCCCCTCGGCCAACGCCGAGCGCTTCCGCGCGTCCGCGCGCCGGTTGGCGATGCCCGAGCTGCCCGACGAGCTGTTCCTGGAGTCGATCCGGGAACTGCTGGCCGTGGACGACCGGTGGGTGCCCGCCATCCCCGAGGAGTCGCTGTACCTGCGGCCGTTCATGTTCTCGACGGAGAAGGGCCTCGGCGTGCGGCCGGCGAAGGAGTACGTGTACGTGCTCATCGCGTCGCCCGCCGGGTCGTACTTCGCGGGCGGGTTGAAGCCCGTGACGGTGTGGTTGTCGACGGAGTACGTGCGCGCGGCGCCCGGCGGGACCGGTGCGGCCAAGTTCGCGGGCAACTACGCGGCGTCGTTGGTGGCGCAGGCGCAGGCCGCCGAGCAGGGGTGCGACCAGGTCGTGTGGCTCGACGCGGTGGAGCGGCGGTGGGTCGAGGAGATGGGCGGGATGAACCTGTTCTTCGTCCTCGGCACCGGCGAGGACGCGCGGGTCGTGACGCCGGAGCTGTCCGGCGCGCTGCTGCCGGGGATCACGCGTGACTCGTTGCTGCGGTTGGCGGCTGACTTCGGTCACGCGGTGGAGGAGCGCCGGATCTCCACCGAGGAGTGGGAGAAGAAGGCCGAGTCCGGCGAGCTGACCGAGGTGTTCGCCTGCGGCACGGCCGCGGTGATCACGCCGGTGGGTCACGTGAAGCACGCGGCTGGTGAGTTCGCCGTCTCCGGTGGGGTGACGGGGGATGTGACGATGAAGCTGCGCAACCACCTGACCGGCATCCAGCAGGGCTTGGTGGCGGATCCGCACGGGTGGATGGTCAAGATCAACTAGTGTTCCCGCTTGACTTCCGGCTCGATCGAGTTCGATCGGTTCGCTCAAGCCCGGCTCGATTTGACATGGGGCCCTTACGGGCACTCCAGGCAGGCCAAAGCCGGCAGGCCCAGCGGGGTAAAGCGTCCCGCCGGGCCTGCCGGCTTAGTCCAGCCTAAAGCACCCGAACCCATGTCAAATCGGGCCTCCGCGGGTATTCAGAGCGAGTTGATGACGAGGACGGTCAAGGTGGCCGTTTCGCAGGCCGCGCCCAGGACGTCGCCGGTGATCCCGCCGAATCGCTTTCGGGTGTGGTGGATCAGGACGAGGGTCAGGGTGGCGGCGAGGGCGATGGAGAGCGGGCCTTGCCAGGGGTGGACGAAGTAGGCCGCGACGGTCAGGGCGGTCCACCACGTGATGGCCACCCACGGTGGTTGGGTGCCGGCGACCAGTGCGCCGAGGCCTTGCGGGCGGGCGGCGGGGACGCCGCGCAGGCAGCAGAGGATGAACGCGGCGCGGCCGGTGGTCAGGGCCAGGAGGACGACTCCCCGGTCGACGCTGGGGAAGGCGGCGGCTTCCGCTCCCAGCACCACGATCAGCGCCACCACCGCGAACGGGCCGGCGCCGCCGTCCTTCATGACGGCCAGGGCGCGTTCGGGTGGGCCGTAGCAGCCCAGGCCGTCGGCGGTGTCGGCGAGGCCGTCCAGGTGCATGCCGCGGGTGGCCAGGGCCAGGAAGCCGACGACCAGGAAACCCGCGACGAGGCCCGGTAGCGGCAGGAGGAGCAGGGCTGCCGCTGCCGCGCCCAGCAGGAGGCCGACCAGGGGTGCGAAGGCGATGGCGCGCCGTGCTGCCCGCGCGTCGACCTCGTTGGAGCCGACGCGGACGGGCAGGACGGTCAGCCAGGACAACGCCAGGCGCATCAGGCGGGTCCGGAGACGCCCGCGCTGTCGAACGTCGCCATCTCGGCCAGGATCCGGGTCGCCATCACGACCAGGGGGAGGGCCGCCACGGCGCCGGAGCCCTCGCCCAGGCGCATGTCGAACTCCAGCAGCGGGTCGAGGCTGAGGTGGCCGAGGGCCAGGGCGTGCGCGGGTTCGACGGAGCGGTGGCCGGCGACCCACCAGTCACGGGCGCCGGGCGCGAGTTCTTCGGCGACCACGGCCGCCGCGCCGGACACCACGCCGTCGAGGATGACGGGGGTCTTGCGGACGGCGGCTTGGGCGAGGAAGCCGACCATGGCGGCGATGTCCGCGCCGGAGGAGGCGGCGAGCAGGGCCACCGGGTCGTTGATCACGGGGCGGGCGCGGCGCAGGGCGTCGCGGATCGCGGCGGTCTTGCGCATCCAGCCCTGGTCGTCGATGCCGGTTCCCCGACCCACCACGGCCACCGGCTCGGAGCCGGTGAGCGCGGCGATGAGGACCGCGGCGGGGGTGGTGTTGCCGATGCCCATGTCGCCGGCGATGAGCAGGTCCGCGCCGCCGTCGACCTCGTCGTCCACGAGCTTGCGGCCGGTCTCGACGGCCTGCTCGGTCTCGTCGAGGGTCAGGGCGTCCTCGCGGTCGATGGAGCCGGAGCCGCGGCGGACCTTCACGTCGCCCACCGGGGTCTCCGAGTCGACGGCCAGGTCGACCACGCGGACGGTCGCGCCCGCGACGTTGGCCAGGACGTTCACCGCCGCGCCGCCGGCCAGGAAGTTCGCCACCATCTGGCTGGTCACCTCGGGCGGGTAGGCCGAGACGCCGTGCTTGGCGATCCCGTGGTCGCCCGCGAAGACGACCACCCGGGGGCGGGTGAAGGGCTTGGGCGGGCATTCGCCCTGGCAGGCGGCCACCCAGGCGCCGAGCTCCTCCAGCCTGCCCAGTGAGCCGACGGGCTTGGTGAGCACGGCGTGCCTGGCCGACGCCTTGGCGCGCACGTCCGCGCTGGGCGGCTCGACGGACGGGAACTCGATGGTCACCGACTACCTCCGGGTTCGCGCAGTCGCAGTGGGATTCCGGCGACGACCAGCAGGACTTCGTCGCACACCTCGGCCAGCCGCGCGTTGAGCGAGCCGAGGTGATCGCGGAAGAGCCTGCCAGAGTGCGTGCTGGGCACGACGCCTAGGCCGACCTCCGCCGAGACGAGGACCAGCCGGGCGCGGGTGGTGGCGACCGCCCGGATCAGTGCCGCGCACTCCTGCTCGACCTGGCCCATGCCGTGGCCCTCCCACGCGCCCGCGTCGTCCAGCACGCCGTTGAGCCAGGTGGCGATGTCGTCCACCAGGATCGGCGGGTCGGCTTCGCTGGTGGCGGTGAGCAGCGCGATCAGGTCGCTCGGCGCGGGCGCCTCGACCGTGGTCCAGGTGGTGGGGCGGCGGGCGACGTGCCGGGCGATGCGCAGCTCCCAGTCGGCGTCGTCGGGGTAGCGGCGCGCGGTCGCGACGTAGGTCACCACGTCTTCCGCGAGCAGGCCCTCGGCGTGCGCGGACTTGCCCGAACGCGCGCCGCCCAGCACCAGTGTCCGACGCGTCACACCGCACTCCAACCGTTCCAGGAGGACATAGCCTGACCGGGAACGTTACCCGCACGGCACAGCGCGAGGAGGTCCGTCATGGAGTACCGGTGGCGGTACCAGGACGAGCAGGGGCACGAGGTCGACGGGCCGCGGCTCGCGTTCCCCGACCAGACCGCCGCCGAGGACTGGTTCTCCTCCTCCTGGGTCGAGCTGCGGGAGTCGGGCGTCGCCCAAGTGACGTTGCTGCGCAGCGAGTCCGAGGTCTACGGCCCGATGTCCCTGTCCCCGGCCGAGTGACGCACCGCCGGTGACGTGATCAGGGGCCGGCGGTGGCCGCGGCCCGGACGGCCGGGTGCGGGTCCCGCCGGGCCGCGGCCAGGCGGTCGGGCAGGTCGGGCGGGGCGATGCGGCGCAGGGCGGTGGCCGCGTTGGCGCGCACCCGCGGCCGGGGGTCGTCCAGGGCGTCCGTCAGCGGCGTGAGCGCTTCCGCGACCGCCATCCGTCCCAGTGCGGCGGCGGCGCGGGCGCGGACCAGTTCGTCCTCGTCCCGCAAGGCCCTGATCAGCACGCGGGCGTCACGTGCGTCGGCGCGTTGCCCGACCACCCAGACGGCGGCGCGACGGACCAGCCGATCCTGGTGCCACGTGGGCAGCAGCGGCCGTGCGCCGATGCGTGCGAGGGCTCGTCCGGCGAGCTTGCGGGCGGGCCGGTCGGTTGTGCTCACCAGGACGTCCACCAGGGTCGGTGCGACCCGGGGATCGGCGAGCCGCACGAGTCCGGTGAGCGCGACGCGGACGTGCCGGCCGTCGCACGCCGCCGCCAGACGCCCGACGGCGCGCTGATCACCGTGCGCGGCCAGCACCCGGATGGCGCCTCCCCGGACGGACGGGTCGCCGTCGTCGGAGGCGGTCAGGGCGGCGGGGACGACCAGCGGACCACCGATCCGGGCCAGGGCGAGCAGCGCGGCCTCGCGCACCTCCGCGTCGTGGTGGTCGAGCATCGACCTGACCGCCGGCGCCGCCTCCTCCGCCCCGATCCTGCCCAACGCCCGCAGCACGGTCACCGCCAGCGTGACGTCGGTCGTGCGCAGCGCGTCGACGAGCGGACCGGTGGCGTCGGCGACGCGGAGGTGACCGAGCGCGAACGCGACCGCGATCAAGCCGGTCGTGCGGGACCGCAGGTGCTCGACCAGCGCGGGGCCGAAGCCGGGGTCGCCCGAGCGGATGAGCACGTGGACGATGTCGTGCACGCCGCCGTGGTCCGCGTGCGCCAACGCGCCCGCCAGGACGGAGAGCCTCCGCGGGTGCCCCGACTCGGCGATGCGCCGCGCGGCGCACCGGCGGGCCCAGCTCCACGGCTCGCCGGGCCGGTTCACCAGCGCCACCAGCCGGTCGAAGACCTCCGTCACGGTCCGGGCGGTCAGACCGTCCACGGCGGGCACGACCAGGCGCGGGTCGGGGGCGGCCAACGCCTCCAGCATGATCGCCTGGTGCGCGGGATCACGGCCCTCGGCGAGGGCGCTGACCGCGATGGCGCGCACCGAGCCGTTCGGGTGCGCCGTCAGGGCCACCAACCAGCGGCTCCCGGCCGGGTCGGACCGCAGCGCCCGGTCGTGGGCGTGCTCGTAGAGGTCCCGGTACGCCTCGGCGCCGGCCGGTTCCCCCGCCGACTCGAGTCCGACCAGCCGCTCCACGAGGAGGTCACCGGGTCGCCGGTCGTCCGGTGCGCGCACGCCACCAGTGAACGGGCCGGCCGGTGAGCCGGCGGTGAGCTACCGGCTTCACCGCGAAGCCCCGCCCGGGACGTCCCGGGCGGGGCTTCGCGAGGCGCCGCGCGTCAGGGGGTGACGGTGAACCGCGGGTCGGTCTCCACGACGCCTTCGAGCACGTCGTCGATCTTCTTCAGCAGCTCGTCCTCCAGCTTCACGCCGGCGGCCTTGACGTTCTCGTGCACCTGCTCCGGGCGGGACGCGCCGATGATCGCGCTGGCCACGTTCGGGTTCTGCAGGGTCCACGCGACCGCGAGCTGGGCCAGCGACAGGCCGGCCTCGTCGGCCAGCGGCTTGAGCTGCTGGACCTTCGTCAGCACCTCGTCGCGCAGGAAGCGCTGGATGAACTTCGAGCCGGTCTCGTCGGTCGCCCGCGAGCCCTCGGGCACCGGCTGACCCGGCAGGTACTTGCCGGTCAGCACGCCCTGGGCGATGGGCGACCACACGATCTGGCTGACGCCCTCGCGCTCGGAGGTCGGCACGACCTGCGACTCGATGACGCGCCACAGCATCGAGTACTGGGGCTGGTTGGAGATGAACGGCACGTTCAGCTCACGCGCGAGGGCCGCGCCGCGGGCGATCTGGTCGGCGTTCCACTCGGACACGCCGATGTAGAGGGCCTTGCCGGAGCGGACGACGTCGGCGAAGGCCAGCATCGTCTCCTCCAGCGGCACGGACTTGTCGTACCGGTGCGCCTGGTAGAGGTCGACGTAGTCGGTCTGGAGCCGCTCCAGCGAGCCGTTGATCGACTCCATGATGTGCTTGCGGCCGAGGCCCTTGTCGTTCGGGCCGCCGGGGCCGGTCGGCCAGAAGACCTTGGTGAAGATCTCCAGCGACTCGCGGCGCTGGCCGGTCAGCGCGCGGCCGAGCACCGACTCCGCCTTCGTGTTGGCGTAGACGTCGGCGGTGTCGAACGTGGTGATGCCCGCGTCGAGCGCGGCCCGGACGCACGCGGTCGCCTGGTCCTCCTCGACCTGGGAACCGTGGGTGAGCCAGTTGCCGTACGAGATCTCGCTGATGTTCAGGCCACTGCGGCCGAGGCGTCGGAACTCCATGGCCGGGAGTCTAGTGAGGACTCGTTCGGCATGCTAATGAACTCCCGTTCGCGCGGAGCCGTCCGCAGCGTGCGCGGTCATGCCCGCTTCGTTGTGGCTCACCCGGCCCGGGGACGGGTTGACCGATGAGAACACCTGGGACCGCTCCACCGCGACGACGGCGTCCGGGCGATCGCGCGGGTGATCCGCGATGACCTGCCCGCGGTCGTGGACGCGGAGTGGCCGCCGCCCGACCGGACGGGCGACCACCTCCACGACCTGGTCGCGCGGACCACCCGGTGGGCGGAGGCCAGGGGCCTGCTGAGTCAGACCTTGTCGCCGGGGCTGACCCGGGGCTTGGGCACCCGCAGGCGGCGCAGCTGGCTGGCCCGGATGAACGAGTACCAGCCGATGGACAGGCCGCGGGTGGTGTCGCTGGGGAACTTCAGCCGCACCCGGCGGTTCACCATCCGGCCGAGCACGAAGCCCTCGACGATCATCGCCAGCAGCATGAACGTGGTGAGCAGCGTCGCGTACTGCTGGATCGAGGGCATCGGCACCAGCAGCGCGACGAACACCAGGATGGCCAGCGGCATGAACAGGCCCATGAGGTTGCGCCGCGAGTCGACCACGTCGCGGATGTAGGCCTTCACCGGGCCGCGGTCGCGGGGCAGGAGGTACTTGTCCTCGCCCGCCATCATCCGCTGCCGGCGCTCGACCGCCGCCGCGCGGCGCTCCTCCTTCGACACCTTGTTCCCGCGCGACCGCTTCAACGCCTCCCGCTGCGTTCGCGGCGGCGGCGGCACGGGGCCGCGTCGTTTGCCCTCGGCCTCGCGTCGCTTCGGCGTGGGCCGCCCCTTGCCTGGCGTGCGCGACGGATCGGCCGGGTTCACCTCCGCGGGAGCGTCCTCGGTGGTGGTCTCGGCGGTTTCGTCGGCGTTGCGGCGCAGGAACCTCACCGCACCAGAGTAGGAGATGCCCCGATAAGTACTGTTCGCGAGGTGCGAGTTGTTATTGCGCCGGACTGCTTCGGCGGAACGTTGACCGCGCGGGAAGTCGCCGAGGCCGTGGCCGAGGGCTGGCGCCGCACCGCTCCCGACGACGAGCTCCACCTGCGCCCGCTGGCCGACGGCGGGCCGGGTTTCGTGGACGTCCTGCACGCCGCCCTGGGCGGCGCCCTCCACACGACGACCGTCAGCGGGCCCCTGGGCGTGCCCGTCGAGGCGGTGTGGCTGGAGCACGACGGCACCGCCTACATCGAGTCCGCCCAGGCCTGTGGCCTGCACCTGGTCCCCGTCGACGAGCGGGCGCGGGCCGCCGAGACCGCCACCACCCGGGGCGTCGGCGAGCTGGTCAACGCGGCCGGTGACGCCGCGGTGCACACGATCGTGGTCGGCCTCGGCGGGTCGGGGACGACGGACGGCGGCGCGGGGCTGCGCGAGGCGGTCCGCCCCGTCACCGCCCGGCTGGTCGCCGCCGCGGACGTGGAGAACCCGCTGCTGGGCCCGCACGGCGCCGCGCGCACGTTCGGCCCGCAGAAGGGCGCGTCACCCGAGGCGGTGGCCCGGCTGGAGGCGCGGCTGGCCGCGATGGACGAGCTGGCCGACGTCCGCGACCGGCCCGGCGCGGGCGCGGCGGGTGGTCTCGGGGCCGCGTTGATGGCGCTCGGGGCCGAGGTGGCGTCCGGCGCGGGAATGGTGCGCGAGCTCACCCGGTTGGATGAAGCCCTGGACCACGCCGACCTGGCCGTGACCGGTGAGGGGAGCTTCGACTGGCAGTCGCTGCGCGGGAAGCTGGTGACCGCCGTGGCGAGCGGCTCGGCGGAGCGCGGCGTGCCGTGCCTGGTGCTCGCGGGCCAGGTCACGGTGGGCAGGCGCGAGGCGGCGGCGGCGGGCGTGCAGGAGTCGTACGCGGTGGCCGAGCACGCCGGCTCGGTGGAGCGCAGCCTGGCGGACCCGTACGGCACCCTGGCCGACCTCGCCGCCGGCGTGGCGAGGCACTGGTCACACTCCGGGCGGTGACGTCTGTGCGACCATGGGGGTAGGAACAAAGCGGGTACTTCCCGTGTTTGCCGGAATAGATGCCCGCAAAGGACCTCTGAGGGAGAGCCATGACGACCGCTCAGGACGCAGTCACCACTACTCCTGACGCCCCGCCCACCCACGGCGTGACGCTGACCGACGCGGCTGCCGTGAAGGCCAAGGCGTTGCTGGACCAGGAGGGGCGCGACGACATGCACCTGCGCATCGCCGTCCAGCCCGGTGGTTGCGCGGGGCTGCGTTACCAGCTGTTCTTCGACGAGCGCACGCTCGACGGCGACGCGGTGCGCGACTTCGACGGCATGAAGGTGGCCGTCGACCGCATGAGCGCGCCGTACGTCGAGGGCGCCGTGATCGACTTCGTGGACACCATCGAGAAGCAGGGTTTCACCATCGACAACCCGAACGCCGGCGGCTCGTGCGCCTGCGGCGACTCGTTCCACTGATCGACCCGCTGGACCGCAGTTCGCGAAAGAGGCCCCCGCCGCCGCGGCGGGGGCCTCTTCCGTTGCGCCCGGTGGGACGCTGGTGCCATGACGCACGCGGAGGTGCCGCACCTGGTCGGCCTGACCGTCCCCCGAGCCCGCGAGGCTGGCCACGCCGCGGGCGTGGTGGTGACCTCCCGTGACCCGGACGGCCCGCCGCTGGGCGCGCTGACCTGGCCGGGCACCTGGATCGTCACCGGTCAGGACCCGGCCGCCGGCCGGCGGGTGCGCCGCGGCGCCCCGGTCGTGATCGACTTCGAGGAGTCTCAGACGTAGACGTCCAGGTCGACGACCTGGGCGTAGTGGGCGTCGTCCACCTGCCACGGCGCCGCGGCCCCCGGTTCGGGGTGCGCGTCGCCCTCCGCGCCACGCAGCTCCCGCGGCAGGTCGGTGCAGTCGTCGATCAGCTCGGCCAGCGTGTCCGCCTCGGTGGTCTTCACACCCGCGACCGTATGCGTGCCAAGGTCTTGACAAAAGCCCTACCGGGCGGTAGTACCGCCCGGTAGGGCCATCTCACACGTGCGCGACCAGCGGTGTGGGTGCGGTCGACCTCGCCGGACCCGTCGTGAGCCTGCCGACCACCAGGGCCACCCCCACGCCCAGGATGGTCGACACACCGCCGACGGTCCCCACCCACCGCAGGCCCAGCCCGCTCGTCAGCACCACGCCGCCGAGCATCGGGCCGAGCGCCGCGGCCACGTTGAACGCGGAGATGTTCACCGAGGCGACCAGCCCGGCCGCCGAACCCGCCTGCCCCATCAGGTAGGTGTGGATCAGCGGACCCGCCGTGAACGCGCTCGCGCCCAGCGCGAACACGCTCACCACGGCCGCCACCTTGCTCTCCAGCATCAGCCCCTGGGCCAGCAGCATCACACCGAGCACACCCAGCGGGACCGGCAGCACGCGGGCGATCCGGTCCGGCGCCACGCGGCCCGCCACGGTGCTGCCGACGAGCGTCCCCAGGCCGTACACGAGCAGCACGCCGGTCACCCAGCCCGGCTCGAAACCGCTCACCTCGCGCAACGCCGGCGCGACGTACGTGAACGCCGTGATCAGCCCGGTGAACGACAGGACCGTCGTGGCCAGACCCAGCAGCACGGTCCGCCTGCCGAACGCGAACAGGCTGGCCCGCACACCGGGGTCGGGCTCGTGCGCGACCTTCGGCGTGCCGAGCACGACCCCGAGCAGACCGATCGCCGTCAACGCGCTGACCAGCACGAACGATGCCCGCCAGCCGTAGTTCTGGCCGATCAGCGTGCCGAGCGGGATGCCGAGGATGGTGGACAGCGCGACACCGTTGACGACCTTGGCGATGGCCGCGGTCTGCTTCTCCGGCGGCACGGCGGCGACGGCGATCTGGGACGCCACCGCGAAGAACAGGCCCTGGGCGAGCGCGGCCACCATGCGCGCCGCCATCAGCAGGGCGTAGTCGTCGGCCAGGGCGCTGCCGAGGGAGGCCACCAGGGCCAGCGCCATGACGGAGATCAGGAGCTTGCGGCGCGCGATGCGCCCGGTGAGCACGGTGAGCACCGGACCGCCGAGGGCGACCGACACGGCGTAGGCGGTCACCAGCAGGCCCGCCGTCGGCACGTCGACGCCGAGGTCGGCGGCCAGTTCGGGCAGCACGCCGACGATGATGAACTCGGATGTGCCCACCGCGAAGGCGCTGAGCATCAGGATGAAGGCGATCACGACGACGACGCTAAAGTGTGACACTGACGTCAGGGTCAAGGTTGCGTGATCGAACGCTCTTTCCGGCAGGGGTGGGAATAAGTGCTGATCGGCGAGCTCGCGGAGAAGACCGGCGCCACCGTGCGGATGCTGCGCTACTACGACCAGCAGGGCCTGCTCACGCCCCAGCGCACCGAGTCCCGCTACCGCGTCTACGACGAGTCCGATGTGGAGCGCGTCCGCAGCGTCCGCTGCCTCATCGGCTCCGGCCTGAACGTGCGCCTGGCGCGGCTGGTGCTCGCGCACGCGTTCGACCAGGACGTCGAGCTGCCCGAGGACGAGGCCGGCTGCGTGCCGCTGCTGCGCATGCTGAACGACGAGCTGGCGTCCATCGAGGCCCGCATCGAGCAGCTGACCCAGAGCAAGCGCCACCTGGGCGAGCTCGTGGCCGACGTGACCCGGATCATGCGGAACAAGGCCGACGGGACGTGCGTGGCCGAACCGGTGGCCTGAGGCGGCACGCGAAAGCCCCCGGCACGTGCGCGCCGGGGGCCTCCGCGGTGGGAACTAGAGCTTGACGGGGTAGTGCGGCTCCGGGACGACCGGGCGGATCCGGCCCTCCACGAAGATCCCGTGCCAGATCATGAACACCAGCAGCGCCCAGATCCGCCTGCTGTTGTCCGCGACACCCGACCGGTGCTCCTCGATGACCCGCAGCACCGCGCCCTTGTCGATGTACTGGTCGGTCTGCGACTGGCGCACGGTCTCCACCGCCCAGTCGTGCATCTCGTCCTTCAGCCAGTGCCGGATCGGCACCGGGAAGCCCAGCTTGCGCCGGTTGAGCACGTGCGCGGGCACGATGTCGCGGATCGCCCGGCGCAGCGCGTGCTTGGTCGTCTCCTTGGTGAGCTTCAGCTCCGACGGCACCTGCGACGCGATCCGGAACACCTCGGGGTCCAGGAACGGCACCCGCAGCTCGAGCGAGTTCGCCATCGTCATCTTGTCGGCCTTGACCAGGATGTCGCCGCGCAACCACGTGAACAGGTCCACGTGCTGCATCCGCGTCACCGGGTCCCAGCCCTCGGACTCCCGGTACACGTGCCCGGTCACGTCCTTGTGCGACACGTTCGGGTCGTACGTGCGCAGCACCTGGCGCAGCTGGTCGTCCATGAAGATCCGGGCGTTGCCGTAGTAGCGCTCCTCCAGCGTGAGCGCCCCGCGCCGCAGCAGGTCCTTGCCGCGCACGCCCTGCGGAATCTTCGTGGACACCTTGCCCATGGCCTTGCGCAACGCGCCCGGCACCTTCTCGAACGGCGCCAGCGACAGCGGCTCGCGGTAGATCGTGTAGCCGCCGAACAGCTCGTCCGCGCCCTCGCCCGACAGCACCACCTTCACGTGCTCACGCGCCTCGCGGGCGATGAACCACAGCGGGACCAGCGCCGGGTCGGCCACCGGGTCGTCCAGGTACCACGTGATCAGCGGCAGGGCGTCCATCATCTCCTGCGCCGTCACCGCCCGGACCACGTGCTTCACCCCGATCGCGGCGGCCGACTCGGCGGCCACGTCGATCTCGGAGTAGCCCTGCCGCTCGAACCCCGTGGTGAACGTGATCAGGTCCGGGTTGTGCTCCTTGGCCAGCGCCGCGACCACGGTCGAGTCGATGCCGCCGGACAGGAACGAGCCGACCGTCACGTCCGCCCGCATGTGCTTGGCCACCGAGTCGCGCAACGCCTCGGTGATCTCGTCGTACAGGCGGTTCTCGTCCGCCTCGCCGCGCACGGTCCGCGGCCGGAACGTGGCCGGGAAGTACCGCTCGACCACCGGCCTGCCACCCGGCTTGAGGGTGAACGAGGTGCCGGACTCGATCCGGTGAACCTCGCTCTGCAGCGACTCCGGCTCCGGCACGTACTGCAGGATCAGGTAGTGCTGCAGAGCCTTCTCGTCCACCTTCGGCGTGATGCCGATCGTCGGCGCCAGCTCCAGCACCGACTTCTTCTCGCTGGAGAACGCCACGCCGCCCGGACCGGCCGCGTAGTACAGCGGCTTGATGCCGAACGGGTCGCGCGCGCCGAACACCACCCGGCGCGCCTTGTCCCAGATCAGGAACGCGAACATGCCGCGCAGCCTGGCCACGGCGCCCGGGCCCCAGTAGTGGTAGGCGGCCACGATCGTCTCGGTGTCGCCGTCGGTGGCGAACACGGCGCCGAACTGCTTGGTCAGCTCCGCGCGCAGCTCCACGTAGTTGTAGATCTCGCCGTTGAACAGGATCGCGTAGCGACCCTGCTGGTCGTGCGGACCCCAGTGCAGGGGTTGGTGCGAGTGCTCGATGTCGATGATGGACAGGCGGTTGAAGCCGAAGACGACCTCACCGCCCTGCCAGGTGCCGCTCTCGTCGGGGCCGCGGTGCCGCTGGCAGCGCAGTGCCCCAGCCACCGCCGAGCGCGCCCGCTGGGCCTCGTTCTCGCCAGGGCAAACCAGTCCTACCAGGCCGCACACGCCGTAAACACCCTTCATGTCGTGTGGAGAAGACTCCAGTATGCCGGGGTGCCGGTGTGTGACCGAAACTGCACTCCAAGGGGGCAGCCCCCGACGGGTGACGCGCCATGCGCTGAGCTACGCTCCCGCATGATCCGGCACGGGGCGCAACCACACCCCTGCCTGCGAGCTTTGTGACGTTGAGGGCGACTGAGGAGGCGGCGAGCAGTGGGCCTGAAGGAGGGCACCAGGGCAGCCCGGCTGGCGAAGGTCGGCGGGCTGGTCGGCCTGGTCGGCGTCGGGGCCACGGGTTGCTCCACGGAAGAGGTGCTGCGCTTCGGTTGGCCGGTGGCCGTGACGCCGCAGGCCGAGGCGATGCGCGAGTTGTGGACCTGGTCGGTCGTCGCGGCTCTCGCGGTCGGCGTGATCGTGTGGGGCCTGATCCTCTGGTCCGTCGCGTTCCACCGCAAGAAGAGCGAGGAGCTGCCCCGCCAGGTCGCCTACAACCTGCCGCTGGAGCTCGTGCTGCTGGTCGTCCCGACGATCATCGTGGCGGTGTTGTTCTACTTCACCGCCGTGACGCAGAACTACGTCACGGACAAGTCGAAGACGCCCGACGTCACGGTCGACGTGATCGCGTTCCAGTGGAACTGGGAGTTCCAGTACCCCCAGTACAAGACCGAGTCCGCGGACCTGCCGGTGAGCACCGTCGGCACGTCCGGCGAGGTCCCGCTGCTGGTGGTGCCGCAGGGCAAGTCGATCCGCTTCAACCTGCGCTCGACCGACGTCATCCACTCGTTCTACGTGCCGGAGTTCCACTTCAAGCGGGACGTCTTCCCCGAGCCGGAGAAGAACAACCAGGACAACGCGTTCCAGATCGACCAGATCGACCGGACCGGGTCGTTCGTGGGCCGCTGCGCCGAGCTGTGCGGCGTCTACCACGCCGTGATGAACTTCGAGGTCAGGGCGCTGGAGTCGGCCGACTTCGACCGGTACATCGAGCTGCGGCAGGAGACGAACCCGGACACCGGGCAGCCGTACACCGCCGCCGAGGCGCTGACCGAGCTGAACTGCGGTGAGCTGTGCACGCCGCACGCCGTGACGACCAAGCCCTTCGACACCGACCGGACTGTCCGCGAGGCGTCCGACGGTGGGAAGTAGGAGGACGCTGCGATGAAGGTCGAAGCCCGCATTTTTGACTTGGTGATGGCGTTCTCGTTCCTGATGGCCGTCGTGTACGGCTACTGGACGTGGGCGGACACCGACGCCGTCGAACCGACCGGCACGGTGGCGCTCGCGCTGACCGGCGGGTTGGCGCTGATCGTCGGCACGTACTTCCGGTTCGTCGCCCGCCGCATCGAGGTGCGGCCCGAGGACAACGCGGATGCCGAGGTCAGCGACGGCGCCGGTGAGCTGGGCTTCTTCAGCCCCGGCAGCTACTGGCCGATCGGCCTCGCGGCGGCCGCCGCGACGGCGGGCGTGGCCCTCGCGTTCTGGCACGTCTGGCTGCTGGTGATCGCCGTGGTGCTGCTGCTGGTCGCGGTGGGCGGTCTGGTGTTCGAGTACCACACCGGTCCGAGCCACGACTGAGTCCGACGACGTCGAAGGGGGCCACCTCGCGAGGTGGCCCCCTTCGACGTTTCCAGGCCGTCAGGCGGCGGCGTTCGAGCTCTGGTAGCTGTCCACGTACTCCTGCCCGGACAGCTCCAGGATGCGGTAGACGATCTCGTCGGTGACCGAGCGCAGCACCGGCAGCGACTCGTGCATGCCCGCGTAGCGGTCGAAGCGCAGCGGCTCGCCGAACCGGACGGTGATCGGCCGGACCCGGGGCAGCCTGCGGTCGACCGGCTGCACCTCGTCGGTGCCGATGAGCCCGACCGGGACGACCGGCGCGCCGGACTCCAGCGCCATCCGGGCCACGCCGGTGCGGCCCCGGTGCAGGCGGCCGTCCAGCGAGCGCGTGCCCTCGGGGTAGATGGCGAACGCGCCGCCGTGCTCCAGGATGTCCTTCGCGGTGTCCAGCGACGCCCTGGCGGCCCGGCCGAGGCCCCGGCGCACGGGCACGTGGCCCAGGGAGCCGAAGAAGTAGCGGGACAGCGCGCCCTTGGCGCCCTTGCCCTCGAAGTACTCGGCCTTGGCGAGGAACGAGACCCGGCGCGGCACCACCATCGGGATGACGATGCTGTCGATGAACGACAGGTGGTTCGGCGCGAGGATCACCGGACCGTCGGCGGGCACGTTCTCCAGCCCTTCGACCGTCGGCCGGTAGACCAGCCGCGCCGCGGGCGCCACCACTCGTTTCATCACCGTGTAGAGCATGTGGACAGCATGACTGGCCCCGGTTGCGCGGCGGTGAAAAGGTGGCCGCAATCTCCGGGGCGGCTCACCCCGCCGGTTCCGCGGTCGCCGTCCGGTGCTCGGCGCACAGGCAGCCGACGCCCTTCCCGATCCACTCGCGACCGGCCCACTCCGGGCGCCGTCGCACCATCAGCGCCTCGACCTCCGCGGCGATCGCCTCCTCGCCCATCGCCGAGTCGCGGCGCGCCCACGTCTCGTCGCGCAGCAGCTCGAGGTAGTCGCGGACCTCGGTGAGCAGTCGTGCGTCGCCGATCTCACCGTGACCTGGCACGACGGTGCGCGCGCCGGCGGCGGCGAGGCGCTGCACCACCGCCAGCCAGCGGGTGCCCGAGACGTCGGCGTCGTGCGGCGGGAACCAGGGGAAGATCGCGAACTGGCCCGCCTCGACCAGGTCGCCGGTGAACAGCACGTCCGCGTCCGGCACCCGGACGACCTGGTCGCCCCGGCTGTGCGCGCGGCCCGTGGCGCGCAGCTCCACCACCCGGCCGCCGAGGTCCAGGGTGTGCTCGCGGTCGTAGACGACGTCGGGGCGCACGAGCTCGACGCCGACGAGCCGCCGGGCGACCGACTCGCCCAGACCCCGGAACATCTCCAGGTAGCCGGGGCCCTTGCGCTCCAGGTCGTCGGCCTGGTCGCGGTTGAGCAGGAAGGTCGCCTCGCCCGCGAAGACCTGCGCGCCGAACGCGTGCTCCGGGTGGAAGTGGGTCGTGGTCAGGTACAGCCTGCGGCCCCTGGCTCGCTCGACCGCGAACCGCAACACGGCCTCGGCGTTGCGGACGCCCAGCCCGGTCTCCACCACGAGCACGGAGTGCGAGCCGCCGATGACGCCGATGTTGGGCACGAGCGGCACGCCGCCGTCCGGCACGACCACCAGGTCGCGGGCGAGCTCACGGGCGTCGGCGACCCGCACGGCGGGATCGGGCAATGAGGTGGGTTCGGTCATGCCACCAGTCCACTCCGGACCGGCCGGAGGCGTCCAAGACCGACGCCGCGCCGCCGATACCTCGCGGGTATCGTCGCCGGTGATGGACCTCCGCGAGCTGCGCTACTTCGTCGCCGTCGCCGAAGAACTCCACTTCGGACGGGCCGCCGCCCGGCTGCACATGACCCAGCCGCCGCTCAGCCGCGCGATCAAGCAGCTCGAAACCGACCTCGGCCACGTGCTGCTGCACCGCTCGCCCGCCGGGGTGGCGCTCACCCCGGCCGGCGCGTCGCTCTACGACGAGGCGCGCACGTTGCTGGCGCGGGCCGACCAGGTCCGCGCCAGGGTGGCCGCCGCGGCGGGCACGGCGTCCATCACCATCGGCACCCTCGCCGACAGCGCCGAGCGGGCGGGCGCCCGACTGGCCGCCGCCTACCGCGCGCACCACCCCGGCGTGCACGTCCGGATCCGCGAGGCCGACTTCGCCGACCCGACCACGGGGCTGCGCGCGGGCCTGGTCGACGTGGCCCTCACCAGGGCGCCGTTCGACGACACGGGCATCGTCACGCACGTGCTGCGCCGCGATCCCGTCGGTGTGGTCCTGCGCGTGGACGACCCGCTGGCGGGCCGCGAGGGCGTGCACTCGGACGAGGTGGCCGACCGGCGGTGGTTCCGCCTGCCGGAGGGGACCGACCCGGTCTGGGCGGCGTACTGGAGCGGCGGGAAGCACCGCGAGGGACCGGTGGTGCGCACCGCGCACGAGTGCCTGCAAGCCGTGCTGTGGAACGGCTCGGTGGGGTTGGCGCCGCTGGGCCACGCGCTGCCCGACGGGCTCACGGCGGTGCCGCTGGTCGACCTGCCGCCCAGCCCCCTGGTGGTGGCCTGGGTCGGCGCCGAACCGGGCCCGCTGATCCGCTCGTTCGCCCGGCTCGCCGCGTCCGTCCACGGCTCCCGGGCGTCGCGGGTGGACCTCTGACGTCGGCAGGCCCCAGCCGTCCGGCCGGCGGTCGACGTCGGCCGCCCGCCTGAGGTCACCTGCCCGAGGTCACCCGCCTGAGGTCACCCGTCCGCGAGGGCCGTCTTCAGCTCCGTCGACCGCGCCGCCCAGCGCCGCAGCAGGTCCGCCGCCGCGCCGGAGTCGATCGCCGCCGCCGCCCGGCTCATCGTGCCCGCGATGTCCGCGTGCAGGTCGCCGGAGAGCCCGCCGTGGGCGGCCAGCGCGCCCGCCGCGTTGAGCAGCACCGCGTCCCGCACCGCGCCCGGCTTGCCCGCCAGCAGGTCGCGCACGACCTCGGCGTTCACCGAGGCGTCGCCGCCCTTGAGCTCGTCGGCCGGCGCCGGCGCGATGCCCAGCGCGGCCGGGTCGATCCGGTCGGTCCGCACCTCGCCGCCGTCG
Source organism: Saccharothrix sp. 6-C (assembly GCF_016695385.1). Classification (NCBI taxonomy): domain Bacteria; kingdom Bacillati; phylum Actinomycetota; class Actinomycetes; order Pseudonocardiales; family Pseudonocardiaceae; genus Saccharothrix; species Saccharothrix sp. 6-C. The sequence continues at coordinate 1,044,843 of NZ_CP064192.1, forward strand.
GCCACCCACACCGACGTCGTGGTGGTCGTGGTGATCTCGTCCATCCCGTCGTCGCCGCGCACGACCAGCGTGGTGTTGCCCCGACGGGCGAAGACGCCCGCGATGAGCGGCGCGAACGCCACCCGCGCGCACCCGACCAGGCCGACCCTCGGCTGCGCGGGGTTCGTCAGCGGGCCGAGGAGGTTGAACGACGTCGGGATGCCGATCTCGCGGCGCGGCGCGCCCGCGTGCCGGAAACCGGGGTGGAACACCGGCGCGAAGCAGAACCCGATGCCCAGCTCCTGCACCGTCTGCTGCACGCCCAGCGGGGGCAGGTCGATGGCCACGCCGAGCGCCTCGAGCACGTCCGCCGTGCCGCACTTCGACGACGCCGCGCGGTTGCCGTGCTTGACCACCGGCACGCCGGCGGCGGACGTGACGATCGCCGCCATGGTCGAGATGTTGACCGACCCGGAGTTGTCGCCGCCCGTGCCCACGATGTCGGCCGCGCGCACGTCCACGGTGAACCGGCGGGCGTGCCGGAGCATCATCGTGGCGATGCCGTCGACCTCTTCCGGCGTCTCGCCCTTGGCCCGCAGCGCCACCGCGAACGCGGCGATCTGCGCGGGCGTCGCGGCGCCGGACATCACTTGGTCCATGGCCCACGCCGTGTCGTCCTGGGACAGGTCGACCCGGTCGACGAGCTGGTTCAGCAGTAACGGCCAGGTGCGCTCCACGGCGACCTCAGCCCCGGACGACCGGCAGCGCCGTCGAGCGCAGCACCTCGGCCACGGTCTCGGCGGCGGCCAGCGGGTCGAGCGGGTGCACCAGCACCGCGTCCGCCTGCGACCACGTCGCCAGCCACCGGTCGTCCCTGCGGCGCACCGCCACCACGATCGGGGGACAGTCGGTGATCTCGTTCTTCAGCTGCCGGGACAGGCCCATGCCGCCCGTCGGCTGCGCCTCGCCGTCCAGGATCGCCAGGTCGACGCCGCCGTTGTCCATCTCGTACAGGACGTCGGCGATCTTGCCCGCCTCGACGTACTCGACGCGGCCCAGGTCGGGCGCGGGTCGGCGGCCCACCGCAGTGATGATCGTCTCACGCACCTCGGGGCGGTGGCTGAACACCAGGATCCTGGTCGTCTGCGTGCTCATCGGCGCGATCCTCCGGCGGGTCGGGGTGCCAGGTGGGTCACGATGCTATCCGGCTAACGGTGCGTGACTTGCAGTGCGTCCCACCCGATCCAGTCGCCGCCGAGCCGCTGGGCCAGGCTCGCCATCCGGGCGCGCTCCTGGGCGCAGCGCAAGGCGTCCAACCGCTGCACCCGCAGCGCGTGCCAGCGATCTTCGTGGCGCAGCGCCCACCCGTCCGGGGCGAGCAGCTCGCGCGCGCGTTCTACCTGGTCAGGAGGCAGTTCGAGGTGGTGGCGCAGCACCGCGGGCTCGTCCGCCCGCCACCGCGGCGACCTGGCCAGCGCGGCCGAGTCGGCCTCCGCCACGTCGAACGCCTCCACGACCACCTCCAGACCGGGTGAATCGATCTCCAGTGCGGGTACACCCCGTCGCGCCCGTCGATCACGCAACCGGCTCAACAACCCCATGACCGTCCTCACCGTGTGTGTGACCCAGATGACCTGCGCACGTGCCCCGGACCCGATGGGCGGGACGAAAACCTGCAAGCAATAATGCGTCGTGTGACAACGGCAGCGCCCTCAATCGGCCAGCGCGTGCACTCGCTGAACCGCCCGAACATGGTCAGCGTCGGCACGATCGTCTGGCTGTCCAGTGAGCTCATGTTCTTCGCCGGGCTCTTCGCCATGTTCTTCACGGTGAAGGCCCAGAACGAAGGGCACTGGCCACCAGCACCGACCCACCTGAACGTGCCCTACGCACTGTTCTTCACGATCATCCTGGTGGCGTCCTCGTTCACGTGCCAGTGGGGCGTGTTCGCCGCCGAGCGGGGTGACGTGTTCGGTCTGCGCCGCTGGTACATCGTGACGCTGATCATGGGCGCGATCTTCGTCGCCGGTCAGGCCGGTGAGTACGTCACCCTCGTCAGCGAGGGCACGACGATCCCGGCCTCGGCCTACGGCACCGTCTTCTACCTGACGACCGGCTTCCACGGCCTGCACGTGATCGGTGGCCTGATCGCGTTCGGCTACCTGCTGGTCCGCACGAAGCTGAGCAAGTTCACGCCCGCGCAGGCGACCTCCGCGATCGTCGTGTCGTACTACTGGCACTTCGTCGACGTCGTCTGGATCGGCTTGTTCGCCATCATCTACATCGTGCCCTGACCAGCTCGTACCCCGAACTCACACCAGCAAGGGTTGCCGCACACATGACCACCAACACCACACGGGCCCGGAAGCGCGGCACGAAGCTGCGCCGGCGGATCTCGGGCCTGCTCGCGCTGGGCTTCGCGCTGCTGGCCGCGGGCTTCCTGTTCAGCGCCCTCGCGCCGCAGCCGCAGACCGCGCAGGCGCAGGACGACCCGGCGCAGGTGCGACTGGGCGAGCAGCTCTACAACAACACCTGCATCACCTGCCACGGCAAGAACCTCGACGGCGTCGAGGACCGCGGACCCAGCCTGATCGGCGTCGGCGAGGCGGCCGTGTTCTTCCAGGTGTCCACCGGCCGCATGCCGATGGCCCGCCAGGAGGCGCAGGCGCAGCGCAAGCCGTCCAAGTTCACGCCGGAGGAGGTGGACGCGATCGGCGCGTTCATCCAGTCCCGCGGCGGCGGCCCGCAGACCCCCGCGGAGCGCGGCGAGGCGCTGCGCGGCGAGGACCCGGCCCGCGGCGGCGAGCTGTTCCGGCTCAACTGCTCGGCGTGCCACAACTTCACCGGTCGCGGCGGGGCGCTGTCGTCCGGCAAGTTCGCGCCCGAGCTCGACGGCGTGTCCGAAGAGCAGCTGTACACCGCGATGCTCACGGGCCCGCAGAACATGCCCAAGTTCTCCGACCGGCAGCTCACGTCGGAGGAGAAGCGGGACATCATCGCTTACATCAAGTCGGTGACCGACGGGAACAACAACCCCGGCGGCGCCCCCCTCGGCGGCCTGGGGCCGGTATCGGAGGGTCTGATCGCGTTCATCGTGGGTATCGCCGCACTGATCGGCGTGACCCTCTGGATCGGAGCCAAGGCATGAGCGGCGTGAAGCCGAACGAGCTGCCCGACGAGGCGGAACTCGCCGGGATGAGCCGGGACGAGCTGGTCAAGCTCGGCGCAGGGATGGACGGCGTCGAGATCGTCCACTACGAGGACCGCTGGCCGGTCAAGGGCACGCGCGCGGAGAAGCGGGCCGAGCGGCTGGTGGCCCTGTGGTTCACCATCGCCGCGCTCGCCGGCATCGCGTTCCTCGTGGCGTTCATCTGGTGGCCGTGGAAGTACGAGGCTCCGAACACTGAGCACCACATCCTGTACAGCCTGTACACGCCGGTCATCGGCTTCACGCTGGGCCTGTCGATCCTCGGCCTCGGCGTCGGCGCGCTGCTGTACACGAAGAAGTTCATCCCCGAGGAGCTGTCCGTCCAGCAGCGGCACGACGGCGGGTCGTCCGAGGTGGACAAGGCCACGTTCGTGGCGCAGCTGGCGGACGCCGGCGAGCGCTCCACGATCGGCCGCCGGTCGCTCATCAAGCGCACCGCGGGCCTCGGCGCCGGCGTGTTCGGCCTCGGCGTGCTGGCCGTGCCGCTCGGCGGTCTGATCAAGAACCCGTGGGCGGACAGCGACTCCAAGGACTCGCTCTGGCACACCGCGTGGAAGTCCGAGAACGGCGAGAAGGTCTACCTGCGCCGGCACACGGGCGACTTCCACGAGGTCGCGCTGGTCCGCCCGGAGGACTTGGACGCCGGTGGTTTCGAAACGGTGTTCCCGTTCCGCGAGTCGGAGCGCGACGACGAAGAAGCCCTGGTCCACGGCCTGAAGCGGGCCGACAGCCCGGTCATGCTCATCCGCCTGCGCCCCGGCCAGCCGGTGGTCAAGCGGGCCGGCCAGGAGGACTTCAACTACGGCGACTTCTACGCGTACTCGAAGATCTGCACCCACCTCGGGTGCCCCACTTCGCTGTACGAGCAGCAGACCGGCCTGCTCCTGTGCCCCTGCCACCAGTCGCAGTTCGACGTCTTCCACTACGCCAAGCCCCGGTTCGGCCCGGCGACCCGTGCCCTGCCGCAGCTTCCGATCACGGTTGACGAGGACGGATACTTGATTGCCCGCGGCGACTTCATCGAGGCCGTGGGTCCGGCGTTCTGGGAGCGTAAGTCATGAGTGGCATCACCACGCCGACAAAACGGCAGGGCGCGGGCGCCCGCGTGGCGGGTGGCGCCGCCAAGTGGGCCGATGACCGGTTCCACATGGCTTCCGGCATGCGGAAGCAGCTGAACAAGGTCTTCCCGACGCACTGGTCGTTCCTGCTCGGCGAGATCGCGCTGTACAGCTTCATCGTCCTGCTGCTGTCGGGCACCTACCTGGCGCTGTTCTTCGACCCCTCCATGGAGGAGGTCGTCTACAACGGCAGCTTCGTGAACCTCCAGGGCATCGAGATGTCCCGGGCGTTCGAGTCGACCCTGCACATCTCCTTCGAGGTGCGCGGCGGCCTGTTCGTGCGCCAGGTCCACCACTGGGCCGCGCTGCTGTTCATGGGCGCGATCGTCGTGCACATGTTCCGGATCTTCTTCACCGGCGCGTTCCGGCGCCCGCGTGAGATCAACTGGGTCATCGGCATCGTGCTGTTCATGCTGGGCGCGATCGAGGGCTTCCTCGGCTACTCGCTGCCCGACGACCTGCTCTCCGGCACCGGCCTGCGGGTGATGGCGGCGCTGCTGATCTCGTTCCCGGTGGTCGGCACGTGGATCAACTGGCTGGCCTTCGGCGGCGAGTTCCCCGGCACGGAGATCATCCCGCGGCTCTACACGCTGCACATCCTGGTCATCCCGGGCATCATCCTGGCGCTGATCGCGGTGCACCTCGGCGTCGTCTGGTACCAGAAGCACACGCAGTTCCCGGGCGTGGGCCGCAAGGAGACCAACGTCGTCGGCGTGCGCATCATGCCGGTGTTCGCGGCCAAGGGCGGCGGGTTCTTCGCCGTGGTCGTGGCCGTCACGGCGATCATGGGCGGCATCTTCCAGATCAACCCGATCTGGAACTTCGGCCCGTACAACGCGGCGCAGGTGTCGGCGGGCGTGCAGCCCGACTGGTACATGGGCTGGACCGACGGCCTGATCCGCCTGTGGCCCGCGTGGGAGCTGTACCTGGGCAACTACACGGTGCCCGCGCCGTTCCTGCCGTTCCTCCTGGGCCTGCCGCTGCTGACCGGCCTCGCGGCGGTGTACCCGTGGATCGAGCGCAAGATGACCAAGGACTACGCGCACCACAACCTGCTCCAGCGCCCCCGCGACGTGCCGGTCCGGACGTCGCTGGGCGCCATGGCGATCGCGTACTTCATGGTGCTGCTGCTCTCGGGCGGCAACGACATCATCGCGATGAAGTTCGACATCTCGCTGAACGCGATGACGTGGATGGGCCGCATCGGCATGCTCCTCGTCCCGCCGCTGGCGTACTTCATCACCTACCGCATCTGCATCGGCTTGCAGCGCGCGGACCGCGAGGTGCTGGAGCACGGTGTCGAGACGGGCATCATCAAGCGCCTGCCGCACGGCGAGTTCATCGAGGTCCACCAGCCGCTGGGCCCGGTGGACGACCACGGCCACCCGCTGCCGCTGGCCTACCAGGGCGCGTCGGTGCCGAAGAAGATGAACAAGCTGGGTTCGGCCGGGCACCCGGTGCCGGGCAGCTTCTTCACCCCGGACCCGCCGGAGGAGAGCGCCGCCGTGGCCCGTGCGCGGGCCGAGCGCGGCGTCTCGGCGGACGCCCTGACCGCCGAGAACAAGGCGGCGGGCGAACTGGCCGGGAAGCCGTCCCAGCCGGAGGACTGACCGTTCACGCGACGAGGCCCCCGCACCGTGCCCGGTGCGGGGCCTCGTCGTTCCGCTCAGCGGGCCGGGTCGTCCTGGTCGAGGAGGGTCCACCCCACCGCGCGCGCGACGGTGCCCAGCAGGCGGCGCCCGGCCCGGGTGGTGGCCTCGTCGGGCCACTGCGCCGTGCGGCCGGAGTGCGGGCACCACAGCGTGACGTCGAGGCTGACCACGAGGTCGTCGGGGGCCGCGGCGAACCGGCCGGAGGCGTCGACCTCGGCGTTGACCATCATCGCGCCGGTGTCGTCCCCGGTGAGCCACGTGGCGGCGCGGTCGTGCCTCAGCCCGAGCGCGGACAGCCGCTCACCGAGTTCCGCGAGCGGCAACGCCCGCCCCTCGGGGGCCCGGATCGCGAAGTACTCGCACACGAGCGCGAGAGTAGTGCCGGACGACCGTCGCGGACGTCCTCCCGCCACGGACGACCTGATCCTCTTCCGCGCGACGTCCACCGGGGGCGCGGACGCCTCGGCGGGGCCGCGCGCCGCTCACCGGACGGTCGCGTTCGTCGGCAGGTCGGGTCGGGCGGATATCGTCCCGCCGTGCCCGGACCCCGACCGCTGCTCTTCCTCGACGTGGACGGCCCGCTGATCCCGTTCGGCGCCGGCCCCTACCCGACCTTCGGGAGCCCGTCCGCCGCCAACCCGCTGGTGGCCAGGATCAACCCGGCGCACGGGCGCCGGCCGGCCGCGCTGCCGTGCGACGTGGTGTGGGCGACGACGTGGATGGCGGACGCGAACGACGTCGTCGCGCCACGGCTCGGTCTGCCGGAGCTGCCCGTGGTGGTGTGGCCCGAGCCGGCCGAGGCCCATGAGCGCGACGACCGCGCCCGGCCGCACTGGAAGACCAGTGCCCTGGTCGACTGGGCGGCGGGGCGTTCGTTCGCCTGGGTGGACGACGAACTCACCGACACCGACCGCGCGTGGGTGGCGGCGAACCACCGAGGTCACGCCCTGCTGCACCGGGCCGATCCCCGGACGGGGCTGACGGAGGCCGATTTCGTCGCGTTGGAGGAGTGGTTGTGGCGCGTGCGGGCGGTGGCGCCGGGGCGGAGGGCGACGTCCTGAGGGCGCGCCCGCGCCGGCCGGCGGGGTCCGCCGGGTCTTCCTGTCGCGCCGCCGGTCCGGTCAGGCGTCTTCGAGCCCGATGGCGAACGCCGCGTCCGTGTCGCGCTTCGAGTACGACCGGAACGAGATGTGGGTGTCCGTGTTCAGCACGCCGGGCACCTTGGAGATGTGGCCGGGCACCAGGTCGGCCAGGTCCTCGTGCCGGGCGACCTTGACCAGGGCGATCAGGTCGACGTCGCCGGCGCACGAGTAGACCTCGGTGACGCCCTCGATGTCGGCGATCGCCTGCGCCGCGTCCGGGATGGTCTCGGCGGCGGCTTGGATCAGCACGATCGCGGTGATCACAGCGGTCCTCCACAAGTCGTCGGGGTGTCGACCGACCACATGCTAGTGGCCCGCCATCCGGTACTGGTCGCGACCGGCCTCGGCGCGGGCCACCCAGTCCCGCCACGCGCCGGCGGCGGAGGCCGGCGACGTCCACGGGCGGTCGCAGTGGACGAGCCGCGTCCCCGGCCGGTCGATCCACCGCAGCACCACGCCGACCTCCTCGGCGGGCGCGCCGAACAGCGGGCCCTCGCCCGGGATCACCGTCTCCGCCGACGCCACCAGCGCGTCGACCACCGGCATCGGCCGCGTGCCCCGACGCGCCACCCCGGCCGACGCCAACCGCCCGTGCCGCACCACGGCGAACTCCCACCCGCCGGACCCGTCGGGGCGCGCGGCCACCAGCTCGGGCAGCGCGGCCAGTCCGGCGAGCCGCTGTGCCCGGTCCAGCGAGCGCACCAACGACGACATGCGGTCGCGGCGGGTGGCGGCGTCCTCGAACCGGTGCGCGAGGGCGAGCGCGTCGATCTGCGCGGTCAGCTCCCGCAGCGGCGCGACGTCCGCCCCGGCCACCAGCCGGCGGAACGCCGAAGCGGCGGGGGAGTACTCGTCCACCGACTGCCGTCCCGCGCACGGCGCCTTGCACCGGCCCAGCTCGAACAGGGCGCACGGCGTGGCGGACGCGTTGCGCGCGGGGATCCGGATCGAGCACGCCCGCAGCGGCACGGCCTCCAACATCGCCTCCAGCGCCGTCTCGGCCAGCAGCCGGGACCGGAACGGGCCGAGCGCCCCTTCGCGCGGCGTGCGGACCACGGAGAGGCGGGGGAACGCCTCGTCCGTCAGCACGAGCCACCACGCCTGCCCCTGGTTCTTGGAACGCCGGTTGTAGGCGGGCTTGTGCGCGGTGAGCAGCCGCAGCTCCCGCACCTCCGCCTCCAACGAGTGCGAGCACTCCACCGCGTCGACCCGCACGGCCAGCGCGACCATCTCCCGCAGCCGCTTGCGCCCCTCGCTCGCGGTGAAGTACTGCCGGACCCGCCGCCGCAGGTCGGACGCCGTGCCGACGTAGAGCACCTCCTCCGACGGCCCGCGGAACAGGTAGACGCCCGGGGTGGACGGCAGGTGCGAGGCGAGCGTCCGCTTGCGACGTTGCGCCGGCGTCACCTCGGGCAGGTAGGCGACCAGTTCCTCCAGCGAGTGCACCCCGACCGAACCGACCCGCTCCAGCAGGTGGTGCAGCACCTCGACGGTCGCGCGGGCGTCGATCAGCGCCCGGTGGTTCGGCTGCACGGACACCCCGAACAGGTGAGCCAACGCCGACAGCCGGCAGCTCGGCGCCTCGTCCCGGCTGAGCACCCGGCGGGCCAGCTTCACCGTGCACACGACGGTCGGCTTGGGCCACGTGTACCCGAGCCGGGCGCAGGCGGCCTTGACGAACCCCACGTCGAAGCCGGAGTTGTGCGCGACCAGCACCGCGCCGGCGGCGAACTCGAGGAACGCGGGCAGCACCGTGGACAGCCGCGGCGCGCCGGTCACCATCATCTGGGTGATCCCGGTCAGGGCCACGACCTGCGGCGGGATGCCCCGCTCGGGGTCGACGAGGGTGCCGAACTCGCCGATCACCCGCCCGCCGCGCACCTTCACCGCGCCGATCTCGGTGATCGCGTCACCGTCCGCCCGGCCACCGGTGGTCTCCAGGTCGAAGACGACGAACGTGGTCTCGCGCAGCGGTGTGCCCAGTTCGTCGAACGTGAGCTGAGTAGTCATCGCGGCGCACCGTAGCGACCACCACCGACAGTCCGGCGCGGAGCACCGGTGATCGGGCGGTGGTCGGGCGGCGACCGCCCCGGGCGACCGAGCGGTGATCGAGCACAGCGGTGCGACCCGGCACAGCTAGCCTGTACGGGTGCAAGACCCGATCGAGCCACCGGCAGGCGCCGACGACCTGGAACCAGACCAGGCCGTCGAGTCCACTGTGGACTGGTCCGCCCTGCCGGAGCCCCTGCGCGCGCGGCTCGCGGAGCTGAGCGCGGACGCGTTGGCGGACCTGGCGAAGGTCGACATCCCGCAGTCGTTGCGCGCCGTCGCCCGGTTCGCCCCCACCAAGCGGGCCAGGCTCGGCGCGCCGGTGCTCATCGGCGGTCTGAAGGCGTCGGCGAACTTCCGGGCGGCGGTCGTGGAGTGGCTGCGGCGCAACCGGCCGGCCGCGCTGGAGGTGACGTCGCCCGACCCGGTGACGGCGGGCGCGGCGGCGATCCTGCAGGGCGAGGAGGTCGCGTCCCACTTCGTCGAGCTGGTCGGCAGGCGGGCGGCGGACGCGGCGCTGCGCTCCGAGCGCGACCTGGCCGTGCAGCGGGCCGAGCGGCTCGAGGTGGAGCTGGAGCGGCTCAAGGCGGAACGGGCCGAGGCAGGCGGCGCCGTGGACCAGATCCGCGAGGCGTCCGAAGCCGAGCTGGAACGGTTGCGCAAACGGTTGCGCGAGCAGGGCGTGCGGCTGCGCGAGGCGAAGGACCGGGCCGAGTCGTCGTCGGCGGAGGCGGACCGGGTGCGCGCGGAGGCCGAGGCCGCGTTGCGCCGGCTGACCGCCGAACGGGACCGCGAGCGCGAACGGGCCGAGCACGAGCGCGCCAAGGCGCAGCGGGCCGAGTCGGACGCGGAGGTGGCGCGCCAGTCGGCCAAGGAGGCGCGGCAGGCCGACGAGGTGCGGTTGGCCCTGCTGGTCGAGACGTTGGACGGCGCGGTGAACGGCCTGCGGCGGGAGCTGGCGCTGGGCGGCGCGGGCCCGCGGCCGGCGGACCTGGTGCGCGGCGCCAGCGCGGCGCAGGGCGCGGTCGGCCGGGTGGAGGACCCGGCGGCGCTGGACCGGTTGCTGGCGCTGCCCGCCGTGCACTTGATCGTGGACGGCTACAACGTGACCAAGACGGGGTACCCGGAGCTGTCGCTGTCGGACCAGCGGGACCGGTTGGTGCACCAGTTGGCCGTGCTGGCGGCGCGCACCGGCGCGGAGGTGACGTTGGTGTTCGACGGCGCCGGTGTGGTGGCCGTGCCGACGTCCGCGCCGCGCGGGGTGCGGGTGCTGTTCAGCGATCCGGGTGTGCTGGCCGACGACGTGATCCGGGCGTTGGTGACCGCCGAGCCCGAGGGGCGTCCGGTGGTCGTGGTGACGTCCGACCGGGCGGTGGCCGATTCCGTCCGACGGCGGGGCGCGCACCCCGTGCCGTCGGCGGTGCTGCTGGCCCGCTTGGGCCGGGTGTGACACAGATCGTGTTTTTAACACCACCGGTGGTCACACCACCAGGTCACAGCTAGGCCGTATGAGAAGAAAGGTGAACTGCGCGTGATTTCCTTGCCCCGCTAGTGGACGCCGGACCTCACTTTTCGTAACCTAGCCGAGATCTCGCGGCGAGCAGTGGTCCATCCTGGGCCGCGACGCGGGTTCACCGCCGAATCGGCCTGTCGGGGTGCCGAGCCGGAAATCCCTCAGCAGAGGTGTGTCGGGTCGCGTCACGCGCCCGACCGGCAGGCGGGATCAGACGAAGGAGACACACGCGACTGTGGCGTCGCAACGACTCAAGCGCGGCCTGCGCGGGGCGATGGCGGCCACGGCGGTGGCCGCTGCCGCGGTGGGCGTCCTGCCCGTACCCGCCGGAGCCCAGCCGAACACCCCCGCGAACGCCTCCGAGGCGCTGAAGAAGTACAACGAGCTGGCCGAGCAGGCCACCAAGCTCAACGAAGAGCTCCTGCGCGCCGAAGAGCAGCGCAACGCCAACCAGACCGAGCTGGACAAGGCCAACGCCGACCTGGCGCAGGCGACCCAGGCGGGCGAGCAGGCGCGGACCGACGAGGAGACCTTCCGGGTCCAGGTCGACAAGCTGACCGAGGCGTCGTTCGAGGGCGCGCGGTTCAACCAGCTGTCGGCGCTGCTGGTGTCCGACTCCCAGCAGGACTTCCTGAACCGCATGTCCGCGCTCGGCGTGCTCGCGTCGGACAGCAACGAATCCCTCGAACGGCTCTCCGGCGCGGTCGACGCCGCGGAGGACGCGCGCCAGAAGGCGGCGGACGCCCAGGCCCGCGCGCAGGCCGCGACCGACGAGGCGATCAAGATCGCCGACGACGTCAAGAAGCGCAACGACGAGCTGCAGGGCCAGATCACCGAGGTCAAGGACCAGCTGGCGCGGTTGTCCGCGTCGGAGCGCACCACGCTGTCCAGCGTCGGCGAGCGGGTCAGCACCAACGTGCCCGCGGGCGCGGCGGGTGTCGCGCTGCAGTTCGCGCTGGACCAGCAGGGCGACATGTACCTGTACGGCGCGACCGGCCCGGACCGCTGGGACTGCTCCGGTCTGACGTCGAAGGCGTACGCCTACGCCGGCGTGTCCATCCCGCGCACCTCCGGCGGCCAGGCCGGCGCCGGGCGGCCGGTCAGCCGCGGCGAGGTCCAGGCGGGCGACCTGATCATCTACAACGGCGGCAACCACGTGGGCATGGCGGTGGACAACGGGCGGGTCGTGCACGCCTCCACCGACGGCGTCCCGGTCAAGGTCGTGCCGCTGGAGAACCCCGGCAGCATCTACGCGATGCGGCGCATCGCGGGCTGACAGTCGTGTCCGGCAGGGCCATCCTCGACGGGGGTGGCCCTGCCGTCGACATTGGAGGCTCGTGAGCCGTTTCCGGGGTGTGCTGGCCGCGTTGGTGGCCGTGACGTTCCTCGCCGGACTGGTCACGGCCGTGGTGCCGGCGACCCCGTCCACGCCCGCGGCGTCGGCCGCGCCCTCCCGCGCGGACGCCGTGCGGGCGCTGCTGGAACGGCGGGCTCGGGCGGTGCTGGACCGGGACGAGCCGGCGTTCACCGCGGACCTCGACCCCCTCGCCGACGCCGGGTTCCGGCAACGGCAGCGCGACCTGTTCCGCAACCTCGCCTCGGTGCCCGTGGCCGAGTGGGAGTACCTGGCCCCGGGCCGGTCCGAGACCGACCTCGCCGAGCTCGACCTGCCCGCCGCCGACGAGGCGTGGGCCCCGGACGTGCGGCTGTCGTACCGGCTGCGCGGCGTGGACGTCGAGCCCAGCAGCCAGGACATGGCCTACCTGTTCACTCGGCGCGACGGCCGCTGGTACCTCAACTCCGACACCGCGCTGGAACCGCTGGGCAAGCGCACCTGGCGCGGGCCGTGGGACTTCGCGCCCAGCCACGTGCTCGCCGGCGCCGGCGGGTTCGTGCTGAGCCACCCCGGCGGCGAGGTGCTGGCCGCCCGGGTGCTGGCCGAACTGGACGGCGCCGTCACGGCGGTGACCGAAGTCTGGGGCCAGGCGTGGGCGCGCCAGGTGGCCGTGCTGATCCCGGCGAGCCCCGCCGAGATGGTCGCGCTGGTCGGCCCGGGGTTCGCCACCGGCGCCATCGCGGGCGTCGCGGTGGCCGACCGGGTCGACCAGGCCACGCACACCGCCCGCGGCCAACGGGTGGTGCTGAACCCGGACAGCGCGGGCGCGTTGTCGCCGTTGGCGTTGCGGGTGCTGCTGCGGCACGAGATCACGCACGTGGCGGCACGCGGCGAGACCGTGGACGGCGCGCCGATGTGGGTCCTGGAGGGGTTCGCCGACTACGTGGGCTACCGGCGCAGCGACGTGCCGCCGCCCAAGGCCGCGCCGCTGCTGGCCGCGCGGGTGCGGCAGTCGTTGCCCGACACCCTGCCGTCGGACGCCGACTTCCGCGGCGCCGGGATGGAGCTGGCCTACCAGGAGGCGTGGTCGCTGAACCTGTACCTGGCGTCGTCGCTCGGCGAGCCGGGGCTGGTGGCCCTGTACCGGCGGCTGGCGCGGGTGCGGGCGTCCGAAGTGGACGGCGTGCTGCTGGAGACCACCGGCGGGGACGGCGCGGTGCTGGTGCGCGGGTGGCGGGAGTTCCTGCGGCGGTCGTTCCCGTAACGTGGTCGCGTGCGTCGGACCCTGTTGGTGACCAATGACTTCCCGCCACGGCCCGGCGGAATCCAGGCCTACCTGCACGCGCTCGCCGTGCGGCTGCCCGAGCTGGTGGTGTACGCGCCGTCGTGGGAGTCGCCGGCCGGCTCGCACCCGGAGTTCGACGCGGCGCAGCCCTTCGAGGTGGTGCGGCACCCCGGGACGTTGATGCTGCCCACGCCGGACGTCGTGCGGCGGGCGTCGGACATCCTGCGCGGAGCGCGCTGCGACGTCGTGTGGTTCGGCGCAGCGGCGCCGTTGGCGTTGATGACGTCACGGCTGCGTGCCGCCGGCGCGTCGAGGGTGCTGGCGTCGACGCACGGGCACGAAGTCGGGTGGTCGATGCTGCCCGGCGCGCGGCAGGCGTTGCGGCGGATCGGGTCGGACTCGGACGTGGTCACGTTCGTGAGCCGGTACACGCGGTCGCGGTTCGCGGCGGCGTTCGGGCCGATGGCGGCGTTGGAGCACCTGCCGTCGGGGGTGGACACGTCGGTGTTCGCGCCTTCGGCGGCGGCGCGGTCGGAGATGCGCGCCCGCTACGGGCTGGGTGACCGGCCGGTGGTGGTGTGCGTGTCGCGGCTCGTGCCGCGCAAGGGGCAGGACGTGCTGGTGCGGGCGTTGCCGGAGATCCGGCGGCAGGTGCCGGGCGCGGCGTTGCTGCTGGTGGGCGGCGGGCCGTACCGGGGGACGTTGGAGCGGCTGGCGGCGTCGGTCGGCGTGTCGGAGCACGTGGTGCTGACCGGGTCGGTGCCGTGGGAGGAGCTGCCCGCGCACTACAACGCCGGTGACGTGTTCGCGATGCCGTGCCGGACGCGCGGGCGCGGGCTGGACGTCGAAGGCCTGGGCATCGTGTACCTGGAGGCGTCGGCGACCGGCCTGCCGGTCGTGGCGGGCCGTTCCGGCGGCGCGCCCGAAACGGTGCGCGACGGCGTCACCGGGCGCGTGGTCGACGGCCGCGAGGTGTCCGAGGTGGCCGACTCCGTCGCCGCCCTGCTGGCCGACCCCGACACCGCCGCCAAGATGGGCGCCGCGGGCCGCGAGTGGGTCACCGCGAACTGGCGCTGGGACGCCCTGGCCGACCGCCTGACCGCCCTGATCGACGCCTGAGCGTTCAACTCGGGTGTCCTGAACGTAGGACACACCTGTTCCGGACGTAGGTCACGCGCGGCCTGAACGTAGGACTCTCGCGCGAGTCCTACGTCCGGAACGCGCGTGTCCTACGTTCCGGCACCCCGAGTTGAACGTTCAGGTGGGCCCGGTGGGGGTGTGGTCGACGGTGGCCAGCTCGGCGCGGGCGTGGCGTTCGGTGACGCGCAGGCCCAGGTCGGACGTCAACGTGACGGCCTGGGTGGCCAGGGTCCGCGCCTCGGCGGTCTGGCCCAGGAGCCGGCGCACGCCCGCCAGGCCGACCAGCGCGCGGGCCTCGCCCGGCAGGTAGCCGATCCGCCGCGCCTTGGTCAGGGCCTGCTGGAACTGCTCGTCGGCCGTGCGCAGGGAACCGAGGCCGCGGTTCGCCGACGCCATCACCACCAGCACGTTCGTGGTGATCCGCTGGTCGCCGTCCTCCCGCAGCTCGGCCAACGCCCGGTCGGCCAGCTCCAGCGCCGCGGCGTGCTCGCCCAGGTCCAGCCGCACGGACGCGGTGCTCTCCAGCACCCGCGCGGCGGCTTCGCGGAACCCCGCCTCGGTCGACAGCCGCAACGCCTCGGACAGGTGGGTGAGCGCGCGCTGCGGCTCGCCCATGAGCTGCGACGCCACGCCCAGGAGCGTCAAGGCGGTGATCTCGCTGCCGCGCGACCCGTGCTCCACGCTGATCGCCAGCGCCTCGCCCAGCAGGTCCACCGCCTCGGCCAGCTCACCGGTCTCGATGGCGAGCATGCCCAGCCCGGTCAGCACGCCCGTCTCACCCGACCTCGACCCGCCGGACTCGCGCTTGAGTGCCAGGCACATCTCCAGGTCGTTGCGCGCCGACGCCAGGTCGCCCGACTCCAGCCGCACCACGCCGAGGTTCCCGCGCACCTCCGCCTCCGACGCCAGGTCGCCGGACATCCGGTGCAGGTCGACGGCACGCGTGTAGTGCGCGATGGACGTCTCGAAGTCGCCGAGCCGCCAGTGCAGCGTGCCCAGGTTCTGGTGCATCGCCGCCTCACCGGCCACGTCGCGCTGCTCGTGCGCGGCGTCCAGCCCGTACTGCGCGGTCGACAGCCACTCGGTGACGTGCTTGCCGATCCACAGGTAGCCGCGCAGCCCGTCGGCCAGCCGCCACGACATCGCGGCCGGTCCCCGTTCCGCCGCCGAGCGGATCGCCGCGGTCAGGTTCGCCCGCTCCGCGTCCAGCCACGCCCGCGCCTGCGCCGCTGTCTCGATCCGCGGCAGCCGCACCGCCCGCCCGGCCGGCGCGGGCAGCCGCATCAGGTCCGGGTACAGCAGCTCGGCGCAGTGGTCGACGGCCCGCACGTAGAACTCCAGCAGCCGCACGCGCGCCGCGGCCACGTCCTCGTTCCCGGCCTCCGCCATCTCGGCCGCGAACCGCGCCAGCTCGTCGTGGAATGCGTGCCGCCCGCCGTCGGCGCTCACCAGCCGCGCCCTGCTCAGCTGCCCGAGCAGCGCGGCGGCCTCCGGCACGGTCAGGTCGGCCGCGTTCGCCGCCGCCTCGACCGTGAAGTCCGGCCCCGGCACTACGCTGAGCAGCGCGAACAGTCGTCGCGCGCCCGGTGACAGGGCGGCGTGCGCCAGGTCGAGCGGACGGCGGTCGCCCAGCTTCTCCAGGTACCGCGTCACCGAACCGCCCGCCACCGACGCCGCCGCGATGCGCAGCGTCAGCGGCAGGTGCCCGCACCGCCGCGCCAGCTCCTGCGCCGCCGGCCCGGTGCGGTGCAGCACGGCCAGCGATTCGTCCGGCTCGAACACGTCCAGCCCGACCCGCCGGGCGCCGTCGACGGCGATCAGTCCGCGCAGGTCGTCCCGGCTGGTCACCAGCACCGGGCAGCTCGCCGCGCCGGGCAGCAGCGGGCGCACCTGGTCCGGCGCGGCGGCGTTGTCCAGCACCAGCAGCATCCGCCGGCCCGTCAGCAACGACCGGAACAGGGTGCTCTGCTCGTCGGAGTCGACCGGGATCTGCTCCGGCGGCACGCCCAGCGCGCGCAGGAACCGGGTCAGCACCTCCACCACCGGAGTGGCCGGCCCGGAGGCGTACCCGCGCAGGTCCACGTACAGCCGACCGTCCGGGAACCGGTCCCGCAGCCGGTGCGCCACGTGCACCGCCAGCGCCGTCTTGCCCACCCCGGGCACGCCGGTCAGCGTCACGATCGGCACCGCGGTGCGCGGGCCGTCGGGCGCGATCAGCCGGGAGATCCGGTCGACCAGCTCGGCCCGGCCGACGAACCCCGGCACGTCCGGCGGCAGCTGGTCGGGCACGTCCGGGTCGGCGTGCTCGGCGGGCGCGGCCAGGCTCGGGTCGCCGACCAGGATCGCCTGGTGCAGCTCGCGCAGCGCCGGGCCGGGCTCGATGCCGAGCTGCTCCCCGAGCACCCGGTCGGCCGACCGGAACGCCTCCAGCGCCTCGGCCTGCCTGCTGCCCCGGTACAGCGCCACCATCAGCTGCACCCAGAACCGCTCGCGCAGCGGGTGGTCCGAGGTCAACGACCGCAGCACCGGCACCAGCCGCTCGTGGTTGCCCAGCGCCAGCTCGACGTCGTTGCGCTCCTCGTGCACCACCAGCAGCCGCTCCGCCAGCCGCGGCACCTCGTCGTCGCGCAACGCGTCCGACGGCACGTCCGACAGCGCCGGCCCGCGCCACAGGCCGAGCGCCTCGGCGTACAGCTCGGCGGCGTCGGCGAGGTGCCCGGACTGGGCGGCCTGCCGCGCCAGCCCCGCCGTGGTGGTGAACCGGTGCACGTCCACCTGCTCGGGTGGCACCACCAGCCGGTAGCCGTCCGATGTGGTCCGGATCAGCGACGGGTCGCCGAGCAGCTGCCGCAGCCGCATGACGTAGGTCTGCAACGTGCCGCGCGTGCGCGCGGGCGGTTCGCCACCCCACAGGAACGAGACCAGCTCGCCAATTGAGACAACTCGGCCGGCGCGCAGCGACAGGGCAGCCAGCAGCGCCCGGTGCTTACCTGCCCGAACAGGCACCGGTCGACCCTGTATGCGCACCTCAAGCGGGCCGAGAAGGCCGAACCACGGCCCAGCGCCCATCCGTCTGCGTCCCCTCGTTCCACCCTGCCGTGGCACAGCCTAGGGCGGGCGCTGACGGCACGAGTCATCGCCGCGTCAGCGATACGACAGCGCGCTGCGGCACTCTATGAAGCGTCCCGGTTGGGGGACCGGGACAACAGAACTTCTCGGGTCCGCGTCAGCGGATACGCGATCACTGGGGGTCGGGTGGCCCGCACTTCGGTGCGGGCCACTCGTCTGTGTCCGATCGCCGCTGCTCCGCGCAGGGCGGCGCGGGGGTCAGCCCGCGTAGATCGATTCGATGTCCTGCTTGTAGGTGGTGGCGACGACCGAGCGGCGGAGCTTGAGGCTCGGGGTCATCTCGCCGCCCGCCTCGGTGAAGTCGACCGGCAGGATGCGGAACTTCTTGATCGCCTCCGCCTTGGACACCGCCTGGTTGGCCTCGTTCACCGCGGTCTGGATCTCGGCGCGCAGGGTCTCGTCGTCGATCAGGTCGGCCACGGTCGCCGAACCCGCCTTGCCGTTCTGCTCCTTCCACGCCGGGAAGAACTCCGGGTCGATCGTGATCAGCGCGCCGATGAACGGCTGCGCGTCGCCGACCACCATGCACTGGCTGATCAGCGGGTGGGCGCGCAGGCGGTCCTCCAGCACGGCGGGCGAGACGTTCTTGCCGCCGGCGGTCACGATGATCTCCTTCTTGCGGCCGGTGATCCGCAGGAAGCCGTCCTCGTCGAGCTCGCCGATGTCGCCGCTGTGGAACCAGCCGTCGTCCAGCGCCTCGGACGTGGCCTGCTCGTTGTTCCAGTAGCCGCGGAACACGATGTCGCCCTTGATCAGGATCTCGCCGTCCTCGGCGATGCGCACCGAGGTGCCGATCACCGGCCGGCCCACCGTGCCGACCCGGAACGCCGCCGCCGTGTTCACGCACGCCGCCGCGCTGGTCTCGGTGAGGCCGTAGCCCTCCAGCACGGGCACGCCGATGCCGCGGAAGAAGTGCGCCAGCCGCTCGCCGAGCGGCGCGCCGCCGGACACCGCGTTGGTGCACCGGCCGCCCAGCGCAGCCTGGAGCTTGCTGTAGACGAGCTTGGCGAACAGCGCGTGCTTGAGCTTGAGCCCGAGGCTGACGTCGCCGGTGTCGAGGGCCTGGCTGTAGGCCACCGCGGTCGCCTCGGCCGCGTCGAAGATCTTGCCCTTGCCCGCCGCGTGCGCCTTCTGCTTCGCGCCGTTGTAGACCTTCTCGAACACGCGCGGCACGGCCACCACGAACGTGGGCCGGAACGACTGGAGGTCCTCCACCAGGTTCTTCACGTCGGCGGTGTGGCCCATGGTCACGCGCGTGTAGACGCCGCAGACCGACAGGGCGCGGGCCAGGATGTGCGCCAGCGGCAGGAACACCAGCAGCGAGTTGCCCGCCTGCATGAGCTGCGGGAACGCGGTGATCCCGCCCTTCACCTCGGACAGCAGGTTGCGGTGGGTCAGCTCGCAGCCCTTGGGCCGGCCGGTGGTGCCGGAGGTGTAGACGATGGTCGCGGTGTCGTCCGCGCCGACCACCTTGCGCCGGGCCCGCGCGTCGTCGTCGGACACCGAGGCGCCCAGCGCGGTCAGCTCGTCGATCGCGCCCGCCGCGTCGCCCGAGGGGCCGTCGAGCTGCCACACGTGCCGCACCTCGGGCAGGCCTGCCACCACCGAGTCCACTGTGGCGCGGTGCTCGGAGGTCTCCACGAACACGGCCTTCGCCGAGGAGTCGGACAGGATCCACTCGACCTGCTCGGCCGAGGAGGTCTCGTAGATCGGGACCACGACGCCGCCCGCGTGCCAGATGGCGAAGTCGAGGAGGGTCCACTCGTAGCGGGTCTTGGACATCAGGCCCACCCGCTCGCCTGGCTGCAAGCCCGCCGCGACCAGACCCTTGGCGACCGCGAGGACCTGGGCGGCGAAGTCGCGGGCGGTGACGTCCACCCACGTGCCGTCCACGCGGCGGCGGAAGCTGACGGCGTTGCCGAAGCGCTCCGCGTTCGCCCACACCATGTCGGTGAGGTTCTCCTCGGCAGCCACAGTGGCGGTGGCGGGGACGCTGAACTCGCGCACGTCGACCTCCGGACGATTGTTTGTTACCGGTGGGGAAACTTAGCCTGTGATTCCGGCGATACACCAGGCCGGCCCGCCTATCCGTGACCGTGTCGTGGCACTCTCCTCACCCGTGCCCAGTGTCGACGTCGTTGACGAGACGTTCCTCGCAGTGCCTCCGGCGGTGGTCGCCGCCGCTTTCGCGCCGCCCGCCGCGTGGGCGGGGTTCTGGCCGGACCTGACCCTCGACGTATACGCCGATCGGGGCACTGAGGGGTTGCGCTGGACGGTCGCCGGCGCGTTGGTCGGAACGATGGAGGTGTGGTTGGAGCCGGTCCTCGACGGCACCCTGCTGCATTACTTCCTGCGTGCCGACTTGCCGGGCGATGCGTCCGACCAGCGGATACGTCGCGAGGTGCGCCGCCGCCAGTTGGCCGCCAAGGAGGTGTCACTCGGCCTCAAAATGATCTTGGAGGCCGGTCGGGCGCCTGGTGTGCCGCCCTCGCTGCCGTAGATTCGGGTCTTGTGCGAGTTCACGTCGTCTCGGATGTCCACGGCAACGCGGAGGCACTCGCGCGCGCCGGCGACGGGGCCGACGCGCTGGTCGTGCTCGGCGACCTGGTCGACTTCGTCGACTACTACGACCACGGCAAGGGCATCCTCGGCCGGGTGTTCGGCGCGGAGAAGGTCGCGGTGTTCGCCCGGCTGCGCCGCGGCCGGTTCGGCGCCGAGACGGTCCGCTACATGCGGTCGCTGTGGGAGAGCCTGGACAACGCCGCGGACGTCGTCCAAGAGGCGATCATGGAGCAGTACACCGCGATGTTCGCGGCGATGAGCGTGCCCACCTACGCCACGCCGGGCAACGTCGACAGCCCCGAGCTGTGGCCGATGTTCGCCCGCGACGGCGTGCACGTCCTGGACGGGCAGGTGGCCGAGATCGGCGGGCTGCGGTTCGGCTTCGCGGGCGGCGCGGTGCTGCACCCCGGCTTCGTGCCGAACCGGCGCGGCCCGTGGCGGCCCTACCTGCGCACCGAGGAGGACTTCGGCGCGGCCCTCGCCGGGCTGGGCGAGGTCGACGTGCTGTGCACGCACGTGCCGCCCGCCGTGGCCGAGCTGACCTACGACGTGGTGGCCCGCCGGCCGGAGCTGGGCTCGACGTCGTTGCTGAAGGTGATCGAGCGCGACCGGCCCCGGTGGTCGGTGTTCGGTCACGTGCACCAGCCCCTGGCGCGCCGGGCGCGGGTCGGCTGGACCGAGTGCGTCAACGTCGGCCACTTCCAGCGCACCGGCACGCCCCACGTCCTGCGATGGTGAGCCGAACCACCGGGTAGCCTCCCCGGCATGGCCGACGAGTCCACCCAGTCCATCGTCATCGACGCGACGCCCGAGGAGATCGCGGCGGTCATCGCCGACTTCGACGCCTACCCCGAGTGGGCCAACGGGGTGAAGCGCACCGAGGTGCTGGAGACCGGGGCGGCCGGCCGCGCGGCGCAGGTCAAGTTCAACATCGACCAGGGCCCGATCAAGGACGAGTACGTGCTCGCCTACGACGAGTGGTCGCCCGGCCTGATCTCGTGGCACCTCGTCAAGGGCCAGATGCAGAAGTCGCAGGAGGGCAGCTACCGGCTGACCCCCCGCGGCGACTCGACCGAGGTCACCTACACGCTGTCGGTGCAGCTGGTCGTGCCCATGATCGGCCTGTTCCGGCGCAAGGCCGAGAAGATGATCATGGACACTGCGCTCAAGGAGCTCAAGCGCCGGGTGGAAAACCGGGTGGACAACGCTGGATGAGCGCCCGCCTGCTGCTCTTCACCGGTAAGGGCGGGGTCGGCAAGACGACCTTGGCCGCCGCCACCGCCACCGCGCTCGCCGCCGGTGGCCGCAAGGCGCTGGTCGTCTCCACCGACCCGGCCCACTCGCTGGGCGACGCGTTCGGCGTGCCGCTGTCCGGGCACGTCGGCGAGATCGACACCCCCTCCGCCGGAATCCTGCACGCGCTCCAGGTCGACCCCCGCGCGCTGGTCGACGACGCGTGGCGCGACCTGCGCGGACACCTGCGGACCGTGCTCGCCGGCGCGGGCGTGGACGAGCTGGACGCCGAAGAGCTGACCGTGCTGCCCGGCGTCGAGGAGCTGCTCGCCCTGTCGGAGGTGCGACGGCTGGCCGAGAGCGGACCGTGGGACGTGGTCGTCGTGGACTGCGGCCCGACCGCCGAGACGCTGCGCCTGCTGGCGCTGCCCGAGGCGTTCGCCTCCTACCTGGAACGGCTGTTCCCGACCCACCGGCGGGTGGTGCGCGGGCTGCTCGCCGGTGTCGCCGGCAGCGGCACCGCGGAGAAGTGGGACGCCACCGCCGACGCGCTCGGCAGGCTGGCCGAGAGCCTGGAGCAGCTGCGCGGCCTGCTGACCTCCCCGACGACCAGCGTGCGGCTGGTGCTGACCCCGGAACGGGTGGTCGCGGCGGAGACCAGGCGGACCGTGACGGCGCTCGCGCTGCAAGGCATCCGGGTCGACGGCGTGGTGGCCAACCGGGTCGTGCCGCACACCGGCGAGGACCGCGGCCCGGCCGCCGACTGGCTGCGCACCCGCCGGGCCGAGCAGGACGCGGTGCTCGCCGAACTGGCCGACCTCGGGTCGGTGCGCGAGGTGGCGCACCGGGCCGCCGAACCGGTCGGCACGGCCGCGTTGCTGGACGTCGCCGAAGGCCTCTACCGGGGACGTGACCCGCTGGACGGCGGCGACGCCGAACGGCAGCTGCTGACCGTGGAGCGGACCGGCGAGCAGCAGTACACGTTGCGCATCGCGCTGCCGGTCGGCGACTCGTCGCTCGACCTGGCGCGGGTGGGCGACGACCTGGCCGTGACGGTGGACGGCAGGCGGCGGCTGATCGCGCTGCCGTCGCTGCTCAAGCGCTGCCTGGTGACCGGCGCGGAGCTGGACGACACCGGGTTGGCGGTGCGGTTCGCACCCGACCCCGATCTGTGGATGCGGTGAGGCACGTGGACTCCAAGCTCGCCGAAGAGCTGCGCCTGCTGCTCGACGCCGCCGCCGAGCGGGCGCAGCCGTGGCTGCACCGGGTGGCCGCCGAGGGCGAGCACGACACCGGCACCTGCGGCTGGTGCCCGCTGTGCAACGCGGTGGCACTGGCCCGCGGCGACCGGTCGGAGCTGGCCGCCAAGGCCGCCGAGCACGTGGCCGGGCTGATCGCGGTGCTGCGC
Source organism: Saccharothrix sp. 6-C (assembly GCF_016695385.1). Taxonomy (NCBI): domain Bacteria; kingdom Bacillati; phylum Actinomycetota; class Actinomycetes; order Pseudonocardiales; family Pseudonocardiaceae; genus Saccharothrix; species Saccharothrix sp. 6-C. The sequence continues at coordinate 1,067,597 of NZ_CP064192.1, forward strand.
GCGGCACTGGCGGAACCCGCGCCGCCCGTGCCGCAGGACGAGCCCGCGCGGCCGGACAAGCCGCGCGTGCAGCACATCCCCGTGGTGCGGCGTGACCGGAGCGCGCAGTGCTGACTGTCGGCGTCGACGTCGGCGGGACGAGCGTGCGCGCGGGCGTCGTCGACGCCGACGGCGCGGTCCTCGACACGGCGCGCGCGGCCACACCGAGCGGCGAGGAAGCGTTGGAGGAGGCGATCGGCCAGGCCGTCGCCGAGCTGGCGTCCCGGCACCGCATCTCCGGTGTCGGCCTGGCCGTGGCCGGGTTCGTGGCCTCGGACCTGCGGACCGTGCGGTTCGCGCCGCACCTCGCGTGGCGGCAGGCTCCGGTGGCCGACCGGATCTCGCGGCGCGTGGGCATGCCGGTGGTGCTGGAGCACGACGCGAACGCCGCCGCGCTGGCCGAGCACCGGTTCGGCGCGGCCCGCGGCGCGAAGATCGCCGCGCTGGTCGCGATCGGCACCGGGATCGGCGGGGCGCTGCTCATCGACGGGCAGGTCTTCCGCGGCGCGCACGGCGTGGCACCCGAACTGGGCCACCTGCGGCTCGTGCCGGACGGCCGGCCCTGCCCGTGCGGCAAGCACGGCTGCTGGGAGCGGTACTGCAGCGGCACGGCGTTGAGCACCACGGCGGTCGAGCTGCTGGCCCGCCACCCCGGCCAGTCGACCGTGCTCGCGCGGGAGGCGGTGGACGACTCGCGGGCCGTCACCGGGCGTCGGGTGGCGGGCGCGGCGCGTGACGGCGACCCGTTGGCGCAACGCGCGATGGCGGACCTGGCGCGGTGGCTGGGAGACGGGTTGGCGCTGGTCGCCGACGTGTACGACCCCGAAGTCGTGGTGATCGGCGGCGGCGTGTCGGAGTCCGCGCCGCTGTTCCTCGACGACGCGCGCGAGCGCTACGCGGCCGTGGTGACCGGCGCCGGTCACCGGCCGTTGGCCCGCATCCGGACCGCGCAGCTCGGCGACGACGCCGGGATCGTCGGCGTGGCCACCCTCGCGCGCGACGTGGCGGCGAGCACCGCCCGCAACGGCAGGCACCGTTGACCCCCGAGTCCGCGTAGCATCGCGGGATGCGGACCGCCGTCACCCGGGGACCGCGCGACCACCACGTCCGCGAGTCCCACGCCCACCCCGTGGTGCGCCGATGAGATCCGGCGTGGCGAACGGGCACGTCGGGTACTTCCACGAAACCGCGTTCTACGGCAGCGACGACGACTACCGGTCGGTCGTCGTGCCGTTCGTGGACGAGGGCGTGGCAGCGGGCGAACCGGTCCTCGTGGCGTGCCGCCCGGCCAACGAGCGGCTGGTCCGGGACGCGGTGGCCGACCCGTCCCGCGTGGTGTTCCTGCCCGGCGGCGACCAGTACGCCCGGCCGACCGAGGCGATCGTGGAGTACCGGAAGCTGTTCGCCCGGTACGCGGGCGTGGCGCAGATCCGGGTGATCGGCGACGTGCCGCACCCCGGCGTCGGCGTCGCGTGGGACTGGTGGTCGCGGTACGAGGCGGCGGTGAACGAGGTGTTCGCCGAGTACCCGCTGTGGGGCCTGTGCCCGTACGACCTGCGGACCACGCCGGCGCGCGTGCTCGCGGACGTGGTGCGCACCCACCCGCGCGTGGCCGGGACGGACGGGTCGCACCTGCCGAACCCGCGGTACCGGTCGTCGTGGACGTTGCCGCCGGCCGGGCCCACGGCGTTCGAGGCGGGACGGCCGCTGGTCGAGCTGACCGACCCGACACCCGCGGCGGCCAGGCGCGCGGTGACCACGGCCTGCGTCGGCACCCGGCTGAGCCAGGACGAGCTGGACGACATCGTGTACGCGGCCAGCGAAGCCGTGACCAACGCGCAGTCGCACGGGCGGCCTCCCGTGCGGCTGAGGGCGTGGGCGGGGCCGACGTACGTGCTGGTGGCCGTGACGGATCGGGGCGACGGGCCTCGGTCGCCGCTGGCGGGCCTCGTGCCGACCGACCGCACCGCGACCGCCGGCGTGGGCCTGTGGCTGACCCACCGGACGTGCCGCGAGGTGACCATGAGCCGCGACGCCGAGGGCTACACCATCCGCCTCCTCTGCGGCTCCTGACCCCGCGCGTGTCCTACGTTCGCGTCACGCGTGTCCTACGCTCAGAACACCCATGTTGAACGCTCAGAACAAGATCAACTGTTCTGGGCGTTCAACATGGGGTACCGGAACGTAGGACACGCGCGTTCGGAACGTAGGACACGCGGGTTAGAGGACGGCGCCGTCGTCCCAGCCTGAGTCGGGCGGTGGGGTGTTGCGCATGCGCAGGATCAGCCAGCCGGCGCCCGAGCACATCACGATCAGCGCCAGCGGGGTGCCGATCACGCCCGTCAGGCCGAACAGACCCGGGAACAGCAGCAGGACGACACCCAGCACGATCAGCAGCAACGCCGCGATCGTGCCCGGCCGCAACGCGGGCAGCGGCGGCGGCTCCGGCGGCACGTAGTGGTCGTTCGGGTCGTCCGAGTCGGGGTATGCGTCGGGGTCGTCGTCGGCCGTGGCCACGGCGGGTTGGCACTCGGGCCGCCCCGAGCGCGCGGGCTCGGCCTCGTCGCCCTCGTCCGGTTCGACCTCGTCGGGGTGGGCCTGACGGCCCACGCCTTCGCGTTCCAGACCCGCCACGATCTCGGCGAAGGTCGCGTCGACGTCCTCCGGGCCGTCGGTCGAGTCGCGTCGGGAGTTCATCGGCGTGCTCCAGCCCTCCGGGTCGTGAAGGCCAATCCTCTGCCGGGTCCATCGTCGCACGAGCCCGTTGTGTCGTGGATTACGGCAGCCGGTGGCACTTGGACCGTACCGCCTCCGCGTGGGTGTTCGTTGTGTGTTTCGCCGTCGGCTCCGTAGGCTGGCGGAGGGGATCAAGCACGTCGAGGAGGCGCTCGCCGCGGTGCTGTACTGGTTGATGAAACACATCTTTCTCGGGCCGCTCCTGAAGCTGTTCTTCCGACCCCGGATCATCGAGGGCGCGGAGAACATCCCGGAGGACGGCGGCGCCATCCTGGCGAGCAACCACCTCGCGGTCTCCGACTCGTTCTTCCTGCCGCTGAAGCTGTCACGGCGGGTCACCTTCCCGGCCAAGATCGAGTACTTCACCGGCAAGGGGCTCAAGGGCCGGTTCCAGCGCTGGTTCTTCTACGGCGTCGGCCAGGTGCCGATCGACCGGTCCAGCGCGTCGGCCGCCCAGGGCGCGCTCGACACCGGTGTGCGGATCGTGCGCGAGGGCAAGCTGCTCGGCATCTACCCCGAGGGCACCCGGTCGCCCGACGGCCGGCTGTACAAGGGCAAGGTCGGCGTGGCGTGGATCGCGCTGGAGTCCGGCGCGCCGGTCATCCCGGTCGCGATGTTCGGCACCGACAAGGCCAACCCCATCGGCTCGAAGATGTGGCGGCCGTACCCGATCCGGATCAAGATCGGCAAGCCGCTGGACTTCTCCCGCTACGAGGGACTGTCCGGCGACCGGTTCGTGCTGCGGTCCATCACCGACGAGATCATGTACGCGCTGATGGAGCTGTCCGGTCAGGAGTACGTCGACGTCTACGCGGCCAAGGCCAAGGAGGGCCAGGGCGACGGGCGGGGCGACGGGAAGCCGGCGAAAGCGGTCGATCGGCTGCCCGAGGCGAAGGCGGGCTGAACCGCACCCCTAGGCTGGCGGGGTGCGGTTCTTCTACGACTGTGAGTTCATCGAGGACGGGGTCACCATCGACCTCGTCTCCATCGGAGTGGTCGACGAGGAAGGCCGCGAGTTCTACGCCGTGTCGACCGAGTTCGACCCGGCCAAGGCCGGACCGTGGGTGCGCGCCAACGTGCTCAACCAGCTGCCGTCGCCCGCCGACCGGGCGTGGCGCAGCCGGGAGCGGATCCGCGCGGACCTCCTCGACTTCCTCGGCGGGCCCAAGGCCAACCGGGACGACATCGAGCTGTGGGCCTGGTTCGCCGCCTACGACCACGTGGCGCTGGCCCAGCTCTGGGGTCCGATGCCGGCCCTGCCGCGCTGCCTGCCCCGCTTCACCCGCGACCTGCGGCAGCGCTGGGAGGACGTGGGCAAACCCCACCTGCCGCCCGCGCCCGCGGACGCGCACGACGCCCTCGCCGACGCCCGGCACAACCTCGCGCGCTGGAAGGTGATCGAGTCCGAACGACTGCGGAAGGGCTTCGCGGTCCGGTAGGTGGACCCTCGCTTGCTGCACCGATCCAGCACGTGTCAGGCTTGGGTGACCAACGCCACGAGAAGAGATTGGCTAAGCAAATGCGCATTGGTGTGCTCACCGGCGGTGGCGACTGCCCCGGCCTCAACGCGGTCATCCGCGGCGTGGTCCGCAAGGGCATCGAGGCCCACGGCTGGGACATCGTGGGATTCCGCAACGGTTGGCAGGGCCCGGTGGAGAACCTGACCAAGCCGATCGGGCTCGATGACGTCGAGGACATCCTCACCAGGGGCGGCACCATCCTCGGCTCGTCGCGCACCAACCCGTACAAGATCGACGGCGGGGTGGACCGGATCCGCGAGACCCTCGCCGCGAACCAGGTCGACGCGCTGATCGCCATCGGCGGCGAGGACACCCTCGGCGTCGCCAAGCGGCTCACCGACGACGGCATCGGCGTCGTGGGCGTGCCGAAGACCATCGACAACGACCTGGGCGCGACCGACTACACGTTCGGTTTCGACACCGCCGTGCACATCGCCACCGAGGCGATCGACCGGCTGCGCACGACGGCCGAGTCGCACCACCGGGCGCTCGTGGTCGAGGTCATGGGCCGCCACGCGGGCTGGATCGCGCTGCACTCCGGCCTGGCCGGCGGCGCGAACGTGATCCTGGTGCCCGAGCGCCAGTTCAGCGTCGACAAGGTGGTCGAGTGGGTGGAGCGGCGCTTCGAGCGCCAGTTCGCCCCGATCATCGTGGTCGCCGAGGGCGCGATGCCCGAGGGCGGCGCCGAGACGCTGCACTCCGGTGAGAAGGACGCGTTCGGCCACGTGCGGCTGGGCGGCATCGGCACCTGGCTGGCCGAGGAGATCGCGGAGCGGACCGGCAAGGAGTCCCGCGCGGTCGTGCTGGGCCACGTCCAGCGCGGCGGCATCCCGACCGCCTACGACCGCGTGCTCGCCACCCGGTTCGGCCTGCACGCGGTGGACGCGGTCGCCGACGGCGACTTCGGCGTCATGGTCGCGCTGCGCGGCACGGACATCGTCCGGGTCAAGCTGTCCGAGGCCACCGAGGAGCTGAAGACCGTTCCGCTGGAGCGCTACCAGGAGGCCGAGGTCTTCTTCGGCTGAGTCGCCCGCCGGCCGCCCCGGGCAGCGGTGGTCCGACGACGGCCCCGGGCACCGGCGATCCGACGACGAGCGCCCTCGGACTTCACGTCCGGGGGCGCTTCGCGGTGTCGCGGCTACTTCTCGGCGTAGTCGTGCAGGCCGGTGAAGTCGACCATCACGCACGGCTCGTCGCCCACGATCCAGGCGTCGTGCCCCGGCTCCACCACGATCGCCTCCCCGGCTCCCGCCTCGCCCTCGGAGCCGTCGTCCATGACGACGTGCATCCGGCCGGACAGGATGTAGCCGGTGTGGGAGGCCTGGCACGAGTCGGTGCCCGCGATCGGCTTCACGTCCTGCGACCACCGCCAGCCCGGCTGGAACTCCGCTCTGCCGACCGTCGTGCCGCCGACGGTGACCAGGTCGACGTGACCGTGCGGGAAGTCCCGCACCTCTTCCGGCTCGGCCAAGCTCTTCGACGCCACCGAAGACATCTCCGTCACCTTCCTCGTCGTCTCAGCCCTGCACCACGGGGTAGATCTCGTCCGCCACGAGGCCGTGCGCCTCGCGGTGGACCCGGTGCGCCGTCTCCGCGTCCGGCGCGTCGACCAGGCAGAAGACCTTCCCGTCCTTCTCGTCCACCCAGTAGTTGAGGTACTGGACGCCGTACCGGTCCTGGGTGCGGAGGTCGGCGGCGTGCGCCTCGGCCACGTCACCGGGACCGGCGCCTTCGGGCAGGTGGTTGTGCACGTCCATGAACAACATGGGGTCCTCCCGACTCGGAGTGGATCGGGACACGCTAGGCGGCGCGGCGTTCCCAAACCGTTCCCGCGGCGGTCCCGCCGGGCCGGACGTAGGGTGCCGCCATGCGGGCCACCTGCCAGGTGCGCGTGCTGGGCGGGTTCGCCGTCGCGGTCGACGGCAGACCGGTCCCCGGTGACGTGTGGCGCAACCGGCGCGCGGCCGACGTGGTGAAGCTGCTGGCCGTGGCGCCCGACCACCGGCTGCACCGCGAGCAGGTGATGGACCGGCTGTGGCCCGACCTGCCCGCCGACGCGGCGGGGGCGAACCTGCGCAAGGCGGTGTTCTACGCGCGGCGCGCGCTGGGACGTGCCGACGCCGTCCGGTGCGAGGGCCGGCTGCTGACGTTGTGGCCCGGCGGCGACCTGGACGTGGACCTGGACCGGTTCCAGCGGGCCGCCGACGCCGCGCTGGCCTCGGGTGACGCCGAGCGGTGCGCGCTGGCCGCCGCCGGGTACCGCGGCGGCCTGCTCGTCGACGACCGCTACGAGTGCTGGGTCGCGGAGCCGCACGACAAGGTCGAGGGCCGCTACGCCGCGCTGCTGAGGGCCGCCGGCGACTGGGAACGGCTGCTCGACCTGGACGAGACCGACGAGCAGGCGCACCGCGCGGTGATGCGCCGGCACCTGGCCGCCGGTCGCCGCGGGGAGGCGTTGCGCCAGTTCGACCGGCTGCGCCGCACGCTGCGGGAGCGGATCGGGGTCGGGCCGGACGCGGAGACCGTCGAGCTGTACGAGTCGGCGCTCAGCCTCGACGCGGCCGAGCCGCCGTCACCGGCGCAGCGCGCGGCGGTCGCGCTGGCCAACGGGCTGGTCGCGTTCGGGCGCCGCCACCTCGCCGAGGCCGAACGGCTGGCCAGGCAGGCGCGGGTGCTGGCGCTGGACGCCGACCTCGGGCACGAGCTGGGCGAGGCCTCGACCCTGCTCGCCCTCGTCGCGCACGCCCGCGGCACGTGGCACCGGCTGTTCCGGGAGGAGTTCGCCGACGCGGTGCGGCACCCGTCCCGGCCCGTGGTCTACGACGCGCACCTGTGTTTGCAGGAGTTCTACCTGTACGGGCCGGAGGGGCACGACGGCGCGGAGTCGTTCGGCCGCGACCTGCTCGACATCGCGTCACGGGCGGGTTCGGCGGCGGGCCGGGCGTTGGCCTACCTGCTGCTGGGCGAGTTCGCGCTGCTGTCCGGGCGCCTCGACGACGCCGTGACCACGCTGGGCGAGTCGCTGGTCGAGACCGAACGCGCCGGCTGCGGGTCCGCCCGGTCCCTGGCGCTGGAACGGCGGGCCGAGGCCGAGGCCCGGCGCGGCGACCGGGCGGCGGCCCGTGCCGACCTGGACGAGGCGCTGCCGCTGGCCCGCTCCTCACGCATACCGTCGCACCTGGTCATCCGGGTGCACGGGGTCCGCGTCCTGGCCGCGGGCACCCTCGGCGGCGCGCTCGGCGCGATCCGCGAGGCCGAGCGGTGGCTCACCGAGGCGCCGCACGTGTGCGACCCGTGCTCGATGGGCTTCCGGATCGCGGCGGCGACGGCGTGCGCGAACGCGGGCAGCCCGAGCCGCGCCCGGCCGCACCTGGCGGAGGCGGAGCGGATCAGCGGCCTCTGGCAGGGCGGCCCGTGGACGGCGGCGCTGTGGGAGGTGCGCGCCGAGGTCCGGCGCGCGCAGGGGCAGCGCACGCGGGCGACGGCGTTGTTCCTGGAGGCGGCCGAGCGGTTCGCGGCGATGCGCCGACCGCTGGAGGAGCGCCGGTGCCGGGCCGCCGCCGCGTCCCTCAGCGACCGGTGAACGCGCCGAGGTCCAGGTAGGCGGCGAACGTGCCCAGCCAGTGCTCGGCGTAGTAGCCGTGCCCGGACACCAGCCGCAGACCGGTCTCCCGGTGCGCCTCGGCCGCGGTGCGGGCCAGGTCGGCGTACCGGTGCCCCGGCGGCAGCGCGTCGGCGACGGCCCGCCACTGCCACGCCCGCGACAGCGCCAGCCCGACCAGGTGCGAGCCGTGCGGGTCGCCCGGGTCGTCCACCGGCACGGGTTCGCGCAGCACCTTCCAGCGCGAGTCGTCCAGGTGCGGGAGGAACGCCTCGAACCACGCGGTGAACCCGTCGGCCGGCAGCACCCGCCGCATCAGGTCCGCCTCGGTCAGCGCGGGCGAGAGGAAGTCCGCCGCGTCCGGTTCGAACCCGCCGTACCCGACGTCCTCCCGGTGCCACCGCAACGCCGCCTCCGCGCACGCCGAGGCCAGCTCCCCGTCGCCCACCGCGCGCGCCGCGTCCAGCACGAGCCCGGTCGCGAACGCCGTGTTGCCGTGCGTGCCGGTCCGCACGGGCAGCCGCGCGCCGGTCACCTTGGCGAGATACCGGTCACGCAGCACCGCGCTCAACGGCCGCAGCGCCGCCGCCAGCGGCGGGTCCCAGGCGCGGAGCTCGGCGTCGAGCACGAGCAGCCACGCCCACCCGTAGGGCCGCTCCCAGAACCCGCCGGAGGGCCCGTCGAAGAACGCCGCCTCGACCTCCGCGTTCCCGACCGTGATCAACGACTCCAGCACCCGGCGGGCCTGCGCCGCGCCCTCGACCCCGGGCCGCACCCGCAGCAGCCGGACCGCCAACCAGGTCTGATGCACGCACGAGTGCCAGTCGAACGACCCGGCGAAGATCGGGTGCAGCACGCGCTGCGGCACCAGGTCGGCGTCGCCGGCGACGACGTGCGACCAGTGCGCCGGGTAGTCCCGCTGGACGTTCTCCACCGCGGTCGACAGCAGCCTGGCCGCCGTGCTGTCATCCAATCGGGTGTCCGACATGGTCCACATAATGCACAGGTCGGACCCGCGTCCGTCTCTCGATGTGGACAGCTATCTTTAACGTGTGAACTGGACCGTGGACGTGCCCGTGGACACGCTTCCCGAGCTTCCGCCCCTCCCGCCCGAGCTGCGCGACCGGCTCGACGACGCGCTGAGCCGCCCCGCCGCCCAGCAGCCGGAGTGGCCGGACGCGGAGCAGGTGCGCCGGGTGCGCGCCGTGCTGGAGAGCGTGCCGCCGATCACCGTGCCGGCCGAGATCGACCGGCTGCGCGACAACCTGGCCGAGGTCGCCCGCGGCGAGGCGTTTCTGCTGCAGGGCGGCGACTGCGCGGAGACGTTCGCGGACAACACCGAGCCGCACATCCGCGCGAACGTCCGGACCCTGCTCCAGATGGCCGTCGTGCTCACCTACGGCGCGAGCCTGCCGGTGGTGAAGATCGGCCGCATCGCGGGCCAGTACGCCAAGCCGCGCTCGTCGGGCATCGACGCGCTCGGCCTGCCGTCCTACCGCGGCGACATCGTGAACTCGCTGGTCGCCACGCCCGAGGCGCGCGTGCCGGACCCGTCCCGGATGATCCGCGCCTACGCCAACGCGGGCGCGGCGATGAACCTGCTGCGCGCCATGACCACCGCGGGCATGGCCGACCTGCACCGGCTGCACGACTGGAACAAGGACTTCGTCCGCCAGTCGCCCGCCGGCGAGCGGTACGAGGCGCTGGCCGGCGAGATCGACCGCGGCCTGCGGTTCATGTCGGCGTGCGGCGTGAACGACACGTCGCTGCACACCACCGAGATCTTCGCCTCGCACGAGGCGCTGCTGCTGGACTACGAGCGGGCCCTGCTGCGCCTGGACACCAACGGCGAGCAGCCGAGGCTGTACGACCTGTCGTCGCACTTCCTGTGGATCGGCGAGCGGACCAGGCAGCTGGACGGCGCGCACATCGCGTTCGCCGAGCTGCTGTCCAACCCGATCGGGTTGAAGATCGGCCCGTCGACCACGCCGGAGATGGCCGTCGAGTACGTCGAGCGGCTCGACCCGCACAACCAGCCGGGCCGGCTGACCCTGATCAGCCGCATGGGCAACGGCAAGGTGCGCGACGTGCTGGGCCCGATCGTGGAGAAGGTCACCGCCTCCGGCCACCAGGTCATCTGGCAGTGCGACCCGATGCACGGCAACACGCACGAGGCGTCCACCGGCTACAAGACCCGGCACTTCGACCGGATCGTCGACGAGGTGCAGGGCTTCTTCGAGGTGCACCGGCGCCTGGGCACCCACCCCGGCGGCATCCACATCGAGCTGACCGGCGAGGACGTCACCGAGTGCCTCGGCGGCGCGCAGGAGATCTCCGACCTGGACCTCGCGGGCCGCTACGAGACGGCCTGCGACCCGCGGCTGAACACGCAGCAGTCGCTGGAGCTGGCGTTCCTGGTCGCGGAGATGCTGCGCAGCTGACCGGACGACGCCGACCGACGCGGAACGGCGGTGGCCCCCGACTCCCACGAGTCGGGGGCCACCGCCGTCCCGCCGCCCTACACCGCGATGATCGTGATCTTGGTGTCCTTGGGCACGCGCTCACCGGCCCGCACGGACTGGTTGACCACGCGGGCCCGGTCGCGGTTGTTGAACTGGACGTCGACCTTGAGGCCCGCGTCCTCCAGGATCTTCTTCGCTTCCTTGACCGACTTGCCCTCGACCTGCGGCACCGTCACCGAGTCCGCCGACACCACGACGGTCACCCGCCGGTTGTTGGGCGGCAGGTTCGTGCCCGCGGGCGGGTCGGTGCGGATCACCTTGCCGCCGTCGACCTTGTCGGAGAACTCGGTCGGGCCCTCGACCGGCTCGAACCCGGCCGCGCTCAGCTCGGCGAACGCCTCGTCCTTCGTCTTGCCCGTGACGCTGGGCACCGGCTTGGGCTCCGAGCCCTTGCTCAGCACGATCGTCACCGTCGAGCCGATCGGCACCGGGGTGCCCGGCGCGGGCTTCAGCGTCACCACCTTGCCCTTGGGCACGCGGTCGCTGAACGCGTCCTCGGCGGGGTTGAGCTGGGCCTTCAACCCGACCGACACGATCTCCTGCTCGGCCGCGGCGACCTCGACGCCCCCGCTGACCTGCGGCACCACCGGTTTGCCCGCGGACACCACGAGCCGCACCAGGTCACCGCGGTCGGCCTTGGTCCCGGAGGGCGGGTCGGTGCTGATCACCTGCCCGCTCGGCACGGTGTCGCTGTTCTCCCGGCGCACCGTCTTCTTCAACGACGCCTCGTCCAGCAGCGCGGTGGCGACGGTCTCGTCCTTGCCGACCAGGTCCGGCACGGTGGAGACGCTGCCGATGGCCAGCCACCAGATCGTCACGCCGATGAGGATCGCGGCCACCACGACGATGCTGAGCCACGTGATGAACTGCCGCTTGCTGCGCGCCCGCATCTCCTCGTACAGCTGCTCGGGCGTCTTCTTCTTCGGCGCCCTCTTGGGACGCGGACGGGCCGCCGGGGACGTCGGGGGAGTGGGTCCGACCGGCTTGGGCTCGGGCGGCGCGAGCAGCTCGGCCCGGGAGATGGCCCTGGTGCCCTGCGGGCCGCCCGCCGGCGGCACCAGCGGGTTCGGCCGGTGCACCGGCACGGTCGGCTCGGCGAACGGCGCGCCCGCGCCCACCCGCACCGGCTCCACCCGCAACGTCTGCTCGGCCGGGCTCAGCGGCGCCGGCACCTGCCGGGTGGCTTCCTCCGCGGGCGCCGCCGCGCTGGGCACCGGCACGTCGACCGCCGCGATGCCGAGCACGGCCCGCGCGGTCTCCACCTCGGACAGGAACGACTCGGCGTCCGCGGGCCGCAGGAACGGCTCCTTGCGGGTCGCCCGGCGCACCAGCTCCGCGACCTCGGCGGGCACGCCCGGCACCGGCGGCACGTCGTCGTTCACGTGGCGGTAGGCCACCGAGATGGCGTTGTCGCCCACGTACGGCGGCGCGCCGGTCAGCATCTCGTACAGCAGCACGCCCGCCGAGTACACGTCGCTGCGCGCGTCCGTGGTGCCCGTGGTGACCTGCTCGGGCGACAGGTAGGCGACCGTGCCCAGGATCATGGTGTCGCTGGTCACGCCCACTGTGGAGACCGCGCGGACCAGGCCGAAGTCGGCGACCTTCACCGTGCCGCCGGGGCCGATGAGCACGTTCTCCGGCTTCACGTCCCGGTGCACGAGGTCGGCGCGGTGGGCGGCGGCCAGCGGCGAGAGGACCTTCTCGATGACGGTGAGCGCCAGCGGCACGTCCAGCGTGCCGCGCGCGGTGAGCAGGTCGCGCAGCGTGCCGCCCTCGACCAGCTCCATGACGAGGTACACCCGGTCCTCGTCCACGCCCTGGTCGTGGACCTGCACCACGCCGGGGTGGTGCAGCTTGGCCGCGGCCCGCGCCTCGCGCTCGAACCGCGCCACGAACTGCGGGTCGGCGGAGAACCGGGGATCCATGACCTTGATGGCCACGGTCCGCTCCAAGCGGGTGTCCACACCTCGGTAGACGGTGGACATGCCGCCCCGCGCGACCAGGGCGCCTACCCGGTAGCGTTGTTCGAGCAGCCCGCCGATCACGTTCGTCGCCGACCTTTCCACAGCCGTGGATCGTACGGTGGGTGGTGCCGACCGAGTGCTGTGCGCTGGAGCATCCCACGCGCGCTTGTGGGATCCGCGTCAAAGTGGCGCGAAACAGGGGGTAGCGGCAAGCCGACCCCTGGGTGTACGGCCACCACCCGGTTGGCGCAGGGCGTCGTCCACGTCGTTGTGGCATCGTGACGCAGGTGAGTGCGATTCCTGCCGCTGCGGATGTGCTGGCTCCCGACCTGGAGGTCCTGCCCCTCCCCGAGGTCGCCGAGCGTCTTGGCCTGCCTATCACCCGAGTCCACCAGTTGCTGCGCGACGGGCAACTGCTGGCCGAGCGACGCGACGGCGTCCTCGTCGTCCCCGCGCAGTTCCTCGCCGCCGGAGGCGTGGTGAAGGGCCTGCCCGGCACCATCACGGTGCTGCGCGATTCCGGCTACTCGACCGAGGAGATCCTCCGGTGGCTGTTCACCGAGGACGAGACCCTGCCCGGCACGCCCGTCGAGGCGTTGCGCGGCGACCGCGGCCGTGAGGTGAAGCGGCGGGCACAGGCCTTGGCTTTCTGACGAGCACCGCACCACCCCAGACGACCGACCACGTCCGGGCGGCTGCCCAGCCGCCCGGACGTCGTGCCCTCCGGGCTAGCGCCCGACGACCCTCGCCGCCAGCGCCCGCGCGAAGCCGGGCAGCGCCACCGCCAGCCGCCGCGGGTTCGGCACCACCACCCGCCGGTCCAGCACCTGGTAGTCGGCCGCCGCGATCTCGTCCAGGATCCCCCGGTACAACGTGAGCGCGGTCCGCACGCACGGCCGCGACACGGGCCGCAGCAGCGGCACACCCGCCTCGGCCTCCCGGTACTCCGCCAGCGCGCACGCGACCAGGTGCGCCGTCACCCGCCGCACCCGCCGGTCGGGCTTCCCGGTCTGCCGGCACCACACCAGCAGCTCGCGGTCGACGCCGTAGGCCGCCAGCACGTCCCCCGGCAGGTACAGCCGGCCCCGGTCGAGGTCCTCGCCGACGTCGCGCAGGAAGTTCGTCAGCTGGAACGCCCGGCCCATCGCGGCGGCGCCCGGCTCCGCCTGCGCGCGGGGCGCCACCGTCCCGAACACCGGCAGCAGCTGAAGCCCGATCACCGCCGCCGAGCCGTGCATGTACCGCCGCAACGCCGGGAGGTCCGGGTACGACGTGACGGTCAGGTCCATCCGCATCGACGCCAGGAAGGCGGTGAACAGCTCCGGGTCGATCGAGTACCGGCGCACGGTGTCGACCAGCGCGACCAGCACCGGGTGGCCCGTCGGCCGGCCCGCCAGCTCGTCGCCCAGCTGCGCCGCCAGCAGCTCCAGGTCACCGGCCGGGTCGGGCGACTCGCCGCTGTCCACGATCTCGTCGGCCCAGCGCGCGAAGCCGTACAGGGCGTGCACCGCGGGCCGCTGCGCGGGCGTGAGCAGGCGGGTGGCGAGGAAGAACGTGCGGCCGTGGCGGGCGTTCAGCTCACGGCAGCGGGCGTACGCCGCGGCCAGCTCCGTCACGACCGGCCCCGGGTAGCCCGCGACCGCACCGGCTCGACAGGTGCGGCGCTCGATCGGGTGAAGGTGCTCGGGGTCATCGGGGCGACATCGTCGCACAGCGCCACCCCGGCGGGTCAGCGCCGGGTGCGCGCCCGCCGTGCCTCGACCGGCCGCCGCGACCTCGCGCCCGTCGCCCCCGTGATCCGCTGGGCGGCCAGCCTGCCCGAGATCAGCACCGGCGGCACGCCGACGCCCGGCGTGGTGCCGCAGCCCGCCAGCACCGCGTTGTCCAGCACGAGGTTGCGCGGCCGGAACGGCCCGGTCTGGGCGAGGGTGTGCGCGGCCGAGAACGGGGTGCCCGCGGCCAGGCCCATCGCGGCCCAGTCCGCGGGCGTGACCAGGTGCTCGACCTCGATCGCGGCACCGAACCCGGTGAGCCCGCGCGCCTCCAGCACACCCACCAGCTCGTCGCGGTAGGCCGGGCCGACGCGGTCCCAGTCGATCGGGCCGGTGCGCAGGTTCGGCGCGGGCGCCAGCACGAACATCCCCTGCCCGGGCGGGGCCGTGACCAGCAGCGACGGGTCGCTCATCACCGTGCCGCGGCGGGTCAGCTCGTCGAACGTCCGGTCCCACTCCCGGCCGAAGAACAGCGTGTGGTGCGCCAGCTCCGGCCACGTCCGGTCCACGCCCGCGTGCAGCACGACCGCCGACGGCGACCACGTGATCGGCACGGGCCGGCGCGGCTGGTGACCCAGCAGGCGGTACGACATCGGCAGGTCCGGGGTGAGCACCACCGCGTCGCACGGGATGCGCTCGCCGTGCGCGGTGCGCACCGCGGTGACCCGCCCGCCGATCCGCTCCAGCCACGCCACCGGCGTCTGGAACCGCAGGTCCGCGCCCGCGTCCCGGGCCGCCGCCGCCAACGCGTCCGGCAGCGCCCGCATCCCGCCCTCGGGGTAGTGCACGCCCGCGATGGTGTCCATGTACGCGATGACGGCGTACGCGGCGAGGGCCTTGCGCGGCGGCACGCCCGCGTACAGCGACTGGAACGAGAACACCCGCCGCAACCGCTCGTCGCGCACGAACCGCCCCACCGACGGGCCGAGCCGGCCGAACCCGCGCAGCGCGGCCAGCCTCGCCAGCTGGGGCCTGAGCAGCGACAACGGCGAGTCGAAGTTCGAGCCGATGAACTGCTCGCGCTCCACCCGGTACAGCTCGGTCAGCCAGCGGCGCAGCGCCCGGTACCCGGCGGCCTCGCGCGGACCGGCGAACCGGCGCACCTCGGCTTCCATCGCCTCGCCGTCGGAGTGCACGTCCAGCGTGCTGCCGTCGGCGAAGCGGGCCCGGTAGGCGGGGTGCAGCGGCCGCAGGTCCAGCCGGTCGGCCAGCGAGTCGCCGACCGCTTCCAGCGCCTCGTCCACCAGCTCCGGCATGGTCAGCACGGTCGGCCCGGTGTCGAAGCGGTAGCCGCCGAGGTCCAGCCGCCCGGCCCGGCCGCCGGGCACGGCGTCCCGCTCGACCACGGTGACCCGGCGGCCCGCGCCGAGCAGGTGCAGCGCGGCGGACAGCCCCGCCAGCCCCGCGCCGACCACGACGACGTGGTCCGTGCGGCCGGTGACCGCGCGCATCGTCAGGAGGTCCGCTTCGTGGCGCTGATCGCCAGCTCCGCCAGCCGCTCACCGGCCGGTTCGGCGATCGGGGACCGGTCGAGCGCCCGCAGCGCGGACCCGGTCAGCTCGGCGATCCGCTCCTCCACCGCGTCCACCGCGCCGACCTCGCGCAGCCGCGCGCGCACCTCGTCGACCGTGGCCACGTCCAGGTCGGGCTTGCCCAGCGCCTGGTGCAGCACGTCCGCGCCGAACTCCATGCCCAGCGCGACCAGCAGCGTCCGCTTGCCCTCGCGCAGGTCGTCACCCGCGGGTTTGCCGGTGACCGCCGGGTCGCCGAACACGCCGAGCAGGTCGTCGCGCAGCTGGAACGCCACGCCGATGTCCGTGCCGAACGAGCGCAGGCCGTCCACCAGCTCCGGTGACGCCCCGCCGATCGCCGCGCCCATGTGCAGCGGCCGTTCCACGGTGTACGCGGCGGTCTTGAGCCGGTCGATGCGCAGCGCCGCGTCCGCCGAGCTGTCGCCGCGCGCCTGCGTGAGCACGTCCAGGTACTGGCCGGCGAGCATCTCGGTGCGCATGTCCCGCCACGGCAGGCTCAGCCGCTGCAACGCGTCGGTGGGCAGGCCCGCGGCGAAGAGCATGTCGTCCGCCCAGGCCAGCGCCACGTCCCCGATCAGCACGGACGCGGCCAGCCCGAACCGCTCGGGTTCGCCCAGCCAGCCCTTGGCGCGGTGCTCGCGGGCGAACCGGACGTGCACGGTGGGCATGCCGCGGCGGGTCTCGGAGGCGTCCATCAGGTCGTCGTGCACCAGCGCGCACGCCTGGATCAGCTCCAGCGAGCTGACCGCCGTGAGCACGGCCCCGGCCAGCTCGCCCTCCGGGTCGCCGCCGGCGGCGCGCCACCCCCACCACGCGAACGTGGGCCGGATCCGCTTGCCGCCGCCGAGCACGAAGTCGGCCAGCGCGTCCACGGCGCCGGTGAAGTTCTCCTCCATGCGCTCGCCCAGTGCCCGGCGGTCGGCGAGGTACGCGGCCAACGCTTCGTCGACGTGCTTGGGCAGTTCGAGGTCCAACGGGTGGGGCGGCACGCCTCTATCGTCACCTCTGCGTCTTCGGCGCGCCCAACCGGGGGGCTGGTCCCATCCAGTGACAGCCTTCTTCCACGCCTCGGACGAACCTCTAGGCTGTCGGGCATGACGTCGGTGGTCGAACGCCTGCACGGGGGGTCCCCCGTGTTCTCCGTCGAGTTCTTCCCCCCGCGCGACGAGGCCGAGGAGATCATCCTCTGGCGCGCGATCCGCGAGCTGGAGGCCTTCGACCCGGCGTTCGTGTCCATCACCTACGGCGCGGGCGGGTCGGCGCGCGACCGGACCATCCGCACCACCGGTCGGGTGGCGCAGGAGACGACCCTGCTGCCGATGGCCCACCTCACCCTGGTCGACCACTCGGTGGCCGAGCTGCGCAACGTGATCGGCTGGTACGCGGCGGTGGGCGTGCGCAACATCCTGGCCGTGCGCGGCGACCCGCCGGGCGACCCGAACGGCGAGTGGCTCGCGCACCCGGAGGGCCTGACCTACGCCGAGGAACTCGTCCGGCTGTGCCGTGAGCTGGGCGACTTCTGCGTCGGCGTGGCCGCGTCGCCGTACGGCCACCCCCGGTCGACGGACCTGGACTCCGACACCGAGTACCTGGTGCGCAAGCTGCGCGCCGGCGCCGACTTCGCCATCGCGCAGCTGTTCTTCGAGCCGGAGGACTTCCTGCGCCTGCGCGACCGGGTCGCCGCACGCGGCTGCGACACCGTGCTGATCCCCGGCGTGATGCCGCTGACGACGCCGCGGACGCTGGCGAAGACGGTGGAGCTGTCGGGTTCGTCGGTGCCGGACTCCGTGGCGCGCCGCCTCGACCCCTACGCCGACGACCCGGCGGGTTTCCGCGCGGCGGGCATCGACCTGGTGACGGAGGTGGGGGAGCGGCTGCTCGCCGAAGGCGTGCCGTGCCTGCACTTCTACACCTTCAACCGGTCGAAGGCGACGAGGGAGATCGTCGGCCGCCTGGGCCTGGTCCCGGCCCGCGCCGTATAGGGTTTGCCGCCGCTGCGCGGACGGCGGCGCGGTCGCGGGGCTGGGTCAAGCCACTTGGTGGCGGCGGTGGGCGACGATGGCCAGGACCAGCACGATGAGCGCCGCGCCGCCGGTCAAGCCGGCCACCAGCATCGTCCAGCCGAAGTAGGACACCGAGTTCGCGCCCGCGTAGCGGACTGTCGCGCTCAACATCGAGGCTTGGCCGGGTTTCGGGGTCCACGCGATGGTCGCGTTGTCTTCTTCTCGCCCGTTCGTGTCGACGATCTCACCCGGAAAGCTGATTTTCACTTGGATGTCGGCGCGTTCGGGCGGCACCTGCGTCAGGTCGACCGATCCGGACAACGTCACGAGGTCGCCGGAGCGCCGGAACGTCAGCTGGTAGCGGCTGGACGACGCGCTGGTCGCCGCTGACAGGGCTCGCACCTCGTCGAACGTCAACCCGCTGAACGACAGTTGCGTGCCGACGTAGTCGTCCACCTTGTACGGCTTGGTGGTGACCCGTCCGGCGAGTTCGTTGGGCACTTTCAGCTGTGGACCTGGGTCGTTGTCCTTCGTCGGCGGGGTGGCGGCGGTGATCTCGCCGGACACGTGGTCGTCGGTGGACAACGCCATGGCGGCGTGCAGCCGGACGCACCCCGTCAGCGAGAACAGCGCGAGGAGGAAGACCGGCATGAGCAGCGCGGAGGCCCTGGGCACCCGGCCATCCTGCCGGCCACGGTCAAAAGTTGACCGCATGACACGATCGTGAGCGTGGCTAATTACCTGTTGGGGGGACAGGGCCCGCAGGTAACGTGCCGCGCATGTCAACCTCCTCCGCCGGCGTGCACGGCATCAGCAACCAGTTCGTGGCCGACTACGCGGCCGCGGACCCGTTGACCGCGACGTTCATCGGCAAGCCCGGCCACGACGACCGGCTCACCGACTACTCGCCGGAGGGGCACGCGGCCCGCGAGGAGCTGGCGCGCAAGGCGCTCGCGGCGATCACCGCCGCCGAGCCCGCGGACAAGTCGGAGGCCGACGCCAAGGCCGTGTTCCTGGAGCGCATCGGCCTCGAGGTCGAGCTGCACGAGGCCGGTCAGATGGAAGGCCAGCTCAACGTCATCGCGAGCCCCGTGCAGTCGCTGCGCGAGGTGTTCGACCAGATGCCCACCGACACGGCCGACGACTGGGCGGTGATCGCCAAGCGGCTCACCGCCGTGCCGGACGCCGTGGCGAACCTGCGCGCGGGTCTCGCCCACGCCGCCGACCGGGGCCACGTCTCGGCGTTGCGGCAGGTAAGCAAGGTCGCCGAGCAGTGCGACACCTGGGCGGGTAGGACCGGCGGCAGGTCGTTCTTCGCCACCCTGATCGCCGATGCCCCCGCGGACGGCGCGTTGCGCACCGAGCTGGAGGCGGGCGCGAAGGCCGCCGCGGAGTCCTACGGCGACCTGGCCGCGTTCCTGCGCGACGACCTCGCGCCCAAGGCGCCGAGGAAGGACGCGGTCGGCGAGGACGTCTACCGGCTCCAGTCCCGCTACTTCACCGGCTCCCGCCTCGACCTGGCCGAGGCCTACGAGTGGGGCTGGGGCGAGTTCACCCGCCTCGAGACCGAGATGAAGCAGGTCGCGGACCGGATCAAGCCGGGCGCTTCCCTCGCCGAGGCCGCCGCCGCGCTGGACGCGAACCCGCGCTACCTGGTGCGCGGCAAGGACGGCCTGCGGTCGTGGATGCAGGAGCTGTCGGACCGGGCGCTGCTGGACGTGCGCGGCGTGCACTTCGACCTGCCGGACGAGCTGATGAAGCTGGAGTGCCGCATCGCGCCGCCCGGCGGTGGTGTCGGCGCGTACTACAACGGCCCCACGCCGGACTTCTCCCGCCCCGGCCGCATGTGGTGGTCCGTGCCGGACGACAAGGAGGAGTTCTCCACCTGGCGCGAGGTCTCGACCGTCTACCACGAGGGCGTGCCGGGCCACCACCTCCAGGTCGCCACGGCCGTCTACCAGGCGGAGACGCTCAACGAGTTCCAGCGCCTCCTGTGCTGGGTCTCCGGCCACGGCGAGGGCTGGGCGCTGTACGCGGAGCGGCTGATGCGCGAGCTCGGCTACCTGGAGGACGACGGCGACCTGCTCGGCATGCTCGACGCGCACCTGTTCCGCGCGGCCCGCGTGATCATCGACATCGGCATGCACCTGGAGCTGGAGATCCCCAAGGGCACCGGTTTCCACGAGGGCGAGCGGTGGACCCCGGACCTGGGCCTGGAGTTCATGCTCACCCGCACCATCACCGACCCGGCGCACGTGCGCGACGAGATCGACCGCTACCTGGGCTGGCCCGGTCAGGCGCCGTCGTACAAGCTGGGCGAGCGGCTGTGGCTGGCGGCCCGCGACGATGCCCGCGCCCGGCACGGCGCCGCGTTCGACCTCAAGACGTTCCACCGCCAGGCCTTGGAGATGGGGGCCATGGGGTTGGACACTCTTCGTGAGCGGCTCACGGAGCTCTGACCCCGACCCGGTGACCTCGGTTTCACGCCGAGGTCACCGGATCCGGTGTTTGATGTGCTGGCGAACGACCGTAGGGGGATGTGATGACCGGACGTGCGAGGCGTGCCGCACTCGGCGTGGTGCTGGCCGGCGCGTTGCTGGTCGCCGGGTCGCCCGCGGTCGGCCAGGCCCAACCGCTCGGCGACCAGGCCGAGTGGCGCATCCGGCAGCAGATCGTCGACAACGCCCTGCACCAGGTCGGCCAGCGCGAGGGCAACGGCAACTACTACCCGCCGCAGTACCAGGTGGCGGGCCAGGGCGTGCTGCGGCCGGCCGAGTGGTGCGGCGTCTTCGTCAACTGGGCCTGGACCACCGCCGGCGTGCAGGACAAGCCGGCGATGCGCCCCGCTCCCGGCGCGTCCGTCCTCGACCAGGGCCACTGGGCGACCTACTGGCAGAAGTGGGGCAAGGCCAACGGCCGGTGGAAGGACATCTCCGAGCGCGACGTGGCGCCCGGCGACGCCGTCGTCTACGGCAACTACCCGGACATGCACGCCCACGTCGGCCTCGTGGTGGAGGTCAGGTACGACCGGACGGGCCGCAAGGCCACGCACGTCCGCACCATCGAGGGCAACTTCGACGAGCGGGTCGTCTACTCGAAGCTGCGCAAGATCGAAGGCCTGAACGCCGGCAAGTACCTCCAGGCGTCGGGCTTCGTCTCGCCCTTCTAGCGATCACCACCGACCTCGCCCGATAGGACTTCGACCGATCGGGCTCCGGTCGGTCGGACCGCCTCAGTCGATCGGCAGCACCCGCCCGAGGACCGCGAACGGGCGCGGGTCCCCGGTGAACTGGTAGTGCCGCAGCACGTCCACGAAACCCATGCGCCGGTACAGCCGCCACGCCTTGCTCGGCCCCTCCGGCGTGGACAGCAGCACGCGGGAGCTGGGCACGCCCTCCATCAGGTTGCGCAGCAGCTGCTCGCCGACGCCGCGGCCCTGCGCCCGCGGCAGCACGTGCAGCTCGGTCAGCTCGAAGTAGTCGTGCATCCACTCCTCGACCGCGCGCGGCCCGGACACCAGCGTCAGCCCGTGCCGCACCTGCTCGTGCCACCACTGGCCGACCGAGCCCCGGTAGCCGTACCCGATCCCGATCAGCTCGTCCCGCTCGCCCAACGCCACCACGCACCGCCACCCGTCGCGCAGCATGTGCGCCAACCACATGGGCGCGCGCTGCTCGGCCGTGCCGGGCGGATATTCCATGGCGCTGACGTAGAGCGCGAGGGCCTCGTCCAGCCGGGAGTTCAGCTCGCGGCTGGACAGCGCGACGACCCGCTGGGACGGCGCGGCGGTCACCGGGCGACCTCGGCGGAGGAGCCACCGGTCAGGTCGAGCAGGCCCGCGTAGGTCGTCGGGTACACCGCGTGCGGGTGCCCGGCCGCTGCCCACACCACCTCGTACTGCTCCAGCGCGACGTCCACGAACGTCGTGATCGGCGCCGGGTGCCCCACCGGGGAGACGCCGCCGATCACCTGGCCGGTGTGCTCGCGCACGAACGCCGGCGTGGCCCGCTCGATGGCGTCCGCGCCCGCCAGCACGGCGAGTTTCGCGGTGTCGGCGCGGTGCGCGCCGGAGGTGAGCACGAGCAGCGGCGAGGCCACGCCGTCGCGGACGGCGGCGAAGATCAGGCTGTTGGCGATCGCGCCGACCGGCACGCCCACCGCCTCGGCCGCGGCGGCGGCGGTGCGGACGGCGTCGGCCAACACGCGGATCCCGTTCGCCGCTTCGTGGTGGCCCGCCTCGGACAGTGCGGCGGCCACCTTGCGGATGCCGGGGTGGTCGAGTGCGCTCACCTGTTCATAAGACCACGGGCGGTCGGCTTGAGGAGTTCCGGGCCGGCAGGATAGTCTGGTCTGGCTCGAACATTTGTTCGAGCAATGCCTTGGTGGTGGGGCGGGGGAAGCGCCCCACCACCAAGTGCCGCCGTCTCCCCGCGGCGGTCGTCGCTGTCCCGACGCCGCGAGGAGGCCGCGAGATGACTCAGACCTTCCCCCGCCGCATTCCCCTCCCGCTACCGCCGGCGTCGGCGGTGACCCTGCTCGGACAGGCCCGCGAGTGCCTGGCCGAGGCCGGACGGGACCCTTCGCCGCCCACCCGCTTCGCCACGGCCTACCTGGCCGCGATGCGGGCCGCGGCGGCCGTGCTGGCGGCCAGGGGCCGACCCCACCGGGGCCGGGCCAAGCCGACCAGCGTGTGGGTCCTGCTGCCCTCCCTCGCGCCGGAGCTGCGCGAGTGGGCCGCGTTCTTCGCCGAGTCCTCGGCGACGCGCGCGGCCGTGCTGGCGGGCATGACCAGGCAGGTCACCCAGCGCGCAGCCGACGACCTGGTGCGCCAAGCGGCGCAGTTCACCGAGTTGGTCGACGAGATCATGTACGAGGACGGACTGTGAGCAGGGGACTGGTCGCCTACGACCGCCTGATCGACGTAGTGGAGGCCGAAGCCGAGCGCCTGGCGGCGTCGGCCGAGGGACAGCGCCCGGAACGCCAGGTGCCCGCGTGCCCCGGGCTCAACCTCGGGGAGACCGCGCGACACGTGGGCAGCACGTACCGGATGGTGTCGACGTGGCTGAGGGAAGGCAGCCAACCCCTGGTGTGGCAACAGGACCCGGAGCCGGGGCAGCCGCTGCCGGAGTACGTGCGCGCGGGCGTGCGACCGCTGGTGCGGGCCCTGCGGCCGCACGAGCCGGACGACCCGTGCGAGACGTGGTGGCCCGCCGAGCGCAACCACAACTTCTGGGCGCGGCGGCTCGCGCACGAGTCGACCGTGCACCGGATGGACGTGCAGGCCGCGGCCGGGCTGCCGATCGACCCGGTGGACGACGACGTGGCCGAGGACGGCGTGGACGAGATCCTCACGCTGTGGCTGGGCCACCGGCTGGACATCCTCGGCGTGCGCGGCACGCGCGAGGGGACGGTGGCGATCCGCGCCGGCGACAAGGTGTGGCTGGCCACCACCGGCCCGGACCCGGCGGTGGCCCGGCTCGTCACCGACGGGGAGGCCTCGTCGGCGGCCGGCGGGGTGACCGGCACCCCCATGCAGGTGTACCGCTGGCTGTGGGGCCGCATCCCGGACCGCGACCTGCCGCCGACCACCGGCGACCACGACGCGATCGCGCAGCTGTGGGCCCTGCTGAGGCTGGCCACCAAGTAGACGCGCGCCCGCCGTCGGACACCGACCTCCCGTCCGGCGGCGGGCACGCCCCCACCGCGGCGCTCGCGCCCCGAAAACCGTTGCCGCGCACGAGCTTCACAGCGCCAGGGAGGTCACTTCCGACAGGCCCTCGCCGGTCGCCGTCTCCAACCGGAAGCGGATCGCGCGGCCGTCGATCTCCAGCACGCCGACCGAGTTGCCGAAGTGCGGGCCGCTGAGCTTGTGCCACGACACCGGGTCCGGCGAGATGCCCCGCCGGTCCGCCCACCGCCGCAGCACCCGCGCGATCGGCTTCGACCACGACAGCCGGAACGCGGGCCGGAACACCCACGGCGGGTCGTTGTGCACGGGCGAGCACACCAGTTGGTACACCTTCGCGTCCACCGACCCGGCGAACGCGGCCCGTGCCGCGTAGCTGTGGTGCACGTCCCCCGACAGCACGCACACCGTGCCGGGCGCGTCGTCACCCCGCGAGATCCGCTCCAGCAACCGGGCCAGCCGCTCGAACGACGCCCGGAACGCGGGCCAGTGCTCCAGGTCCGCGACCTGCCGCACCTTCTCGCCCACCCGGCCGCGCCACCCGGGCAGCCCGGCCATCCGCTCGTTCAACGACTGGAAGTGGCTCAACCCGTGCGGCATCAGCCACGGCAGCGACGAGCCGATGAGCAGGTGGTCGAAGTCGCCCTCCGCGTTGGCCTCGATCCAGTCGAACTCGGCGTCACCCACCATCAGGCGCTGCGGCCCGTCCAGGATGCGCCCGCTGCGCGTGTCGATCACCAGCAGCCGCACCCGGCCGAAGTCGCGCCGGTAGCTCCACCGCGTCGACTTGCCGCCGTCGACCTCCCGGTCCGCCTGCTCGCCGAAGTCCTCCAGCAACGCCTGCACGTCACCGCCGGTGGACCGCACCTTGGCGTACAGCTCGTCGTTCGCCAGCTCGTCCGGGCTGAGGTTGCCCAGGTGCTGGTAGACCCAGTACGACGCCAGGCCCGCCCGGATGCGCTCCGGCCACCAGCGCTTGGCGGCCATCTGCTCGCGCCACGGCCGCGAGGTGTTCCAGTCGTCGCGCACGTCGTGGTCGTCGAAGATCATCGACGTGGGCACCACGGACATCAGCCAGCGGATCTCGGGATCGGCCCACGACTCGTGGTACAGCTCGGCGTACTCGCGGAACGACACCACCTCGCCCGCGGGCTCCGGTCTGCGCTCGGCCAGCCACTGCTTGATCCGCGGCGTCGGCTCGTCGGCGTAGACCTGGTCGCCGAGCAGCACCAGCGCCTCCGGCCACTGCTCCGGCGACTCGTCCACCATCCGCAGCGCGTACGCGTCCAAGGCGTCCGGCCCGAGCTTGTCCGGCGTGCCCTCCCCCTTCGCCGCGCGGCACGACCCGAACAGCAGCCGCCGCACCGGCGTGGTGCGGATGCGGGGCGCCGGGAACGGCGAGTCCGGCCGCGGCCAGACCACCTCGCCGTCCAACCGCACGTCGTAGGGCGTGGTCGCGCCCGGCGCCAGCCCTTCCACCACCACCAGGGCGAAGTGCTGCTCGCCGACCTGGAACGTCTCGGCGTGATGCCCTGCCACGGCGACCTCGCACGCCACGTCCGTCTCGACCCACACCGTCGCCGAGGTGGAGTCGACGTGCCGCAGCACCGGACCGAGAACCAGCTGAGCCATTGGGCAGACGTTACCTTCGGACCATGCCAACGAGGTGGTGCGATGTGGTGGTCGACTCAACCGACCCCGCCGCGCTCGGCCGGTTCTGGTCGGCGCTGCTCGGCCTGCCGATCACCGGCGAGGGCGACGACGAGGTCGACGTGGCGCTCGGCGACGGGCAGGAGCTGGTGTTCGGGCTCGCGCCGGACGTGAAGGAGGTGAAGAACCGGGTGCACCTGGACCTGGCGTCGACATCGCCGGAGGACCAGGCGGCGATCGTGGCGCGGGCCGTCGCGCTGGGCGCCAAACCGGTCGACATCGGGCAGGGCGACGTGCCGTGGGTGGTGCTGGCCGACCCGGAGGGCAACGAGTTCTGCGTGCTGGAGCAGCGCGACGAGTACGCGCACACCGGCCCGGTGGCGGCGGTCGTGGTGGACGCGTCCGACCCGCCGGCGCTGGCCGCGTTCTGGGCCGGTCCGACCGGGCTGCCCGTGACGCGCTCGGCGGCCGGCTTCGCGTCGTTGGCGCAGGAAGCCGGTCCTTCGCTGGAGTTCGTGCGAGTCGCCGAGCCGAAGGTGGTGAAGAACCGGCTGCACCTCGACCTCGCGCCGTTCGCGGACGGCGACCTGCCGACCGAGGTGGCCCGGCTGGAGGCGTGGGGCGCGGTGCGGGTGGACGTGGGGCAGATCGACGTGCCCTGGACGGTGCTGGCCGACCCGGAGGGCAACGAGTTCTGCGTCCTGACACCGCGCTGACCAGCGCTCAACGCCGGGCGAGCGGCGTCTCGGCCCCGACCCGGGTCAGCTTCTCCGGGTTGCGGACGTAGTACAGGCCGGTGATGCGGGCATCCTCGACCCGGATCGCCATGACACCGTCGACCTCGCCGTCGAAGCGCACGACGAGCGCCGGGTTGCCGTTGACCACGACGGCCTCGCCGGTGAACGCGCTCTCGAGCCGGCCCAGACCGCCCAGGACCATCCGGACCACCTTGTCGGCCCCGACGACCGGCCGCGGCACGGCCCGCTTGACACCGCCGCCGTCGCTGACCAGCACGACGTCCGGCGCGAGCACGGCCAGCAGACCCGGCACGTCCCCGTCCTCCAGCGCCCGCCGCAACGACTCCAACGCCGCCCGCGCCTCACCCGGCGAGACCGCCTCGCGCGGACGGCGGGCGTCGACGTGCCGGCGGGCGCGGTGCGCGATCTGGCGGACGGCCGCCGGGGTCTTGTCGACGGCCGCGGCGATCTCGTCGTAGCCGACGCCGAACGCCTCCCGCAGCACGAAGACGGCCCGCTCGGTCGGCGACAGCGTCTCCAGGACGAGCATCAGCGCCATCGACACGCTCTCGGCCAGTTCGACGTCCAGGGCCACGTCCGGCGCGGTGAGCATCGGCTCGGGCAGCCACGACCCGACGTAGGACTCCTTGCGGCGGCGCAGCGCGCGCAGCCGGTTGAGCGCCTGCCGGGTGGTGATCCGGACCAGGTAGGCGCGCTGGTCGCGCACCTGCGCCAAGTCCACCCGCGCCCACCGCAACCAGACCTCCTGCAGGACGTCCTCGGCGTCGGCGGCCGAGCCGAGCATCTCGTAGGCGACGGTGAAGAGCAGGTTGCGGTGGGCCACGAAAGCCCCCGTCGCCAGGTCGGCGAGGTGCTCGTCCACGTGCTCGGTCCGCGCCACGGTGTCTCCTTCGTTCCCAGGGCCGGGCACCAGACACCGCACCTCCGGAATCTGTGACAGGCACGTGACGTGGGTCACGCCGTCATGGCCGCCTCTCGGCTCCCCGGATCGTCGGTGGGTGCCGGCACCGTGCGGCCCCATGCCCCGGCTCGTGCCCGCGCTGCTGCGCGACCCGACGTTCCGCTGGTACTTCATCGCCCGGACCTCCTCCCACTTCGGTGACGGCCTGATCGGCATGGCACTGGTGTTCGGCTCGCTGCGGCTCGGTGCGTCGCTGAACGAGGTCGGACTGGTGCTGCTCGTCGGCCGGTTACCGGTGGTGGTGTTCACGCTCGTCGGCGGCGTGGTGGGCGACCTGGTGTCCCGTCGGGCCGTCATGCTCGCCGCCGACATCGTCCGCTGCGCCTCCCAGGGCCTGACGGCCGCGCTGCTGATCACCGGCGTCGGGACGCTGTGGCACCTGGCCGCGTTGCAAGCGGTGGCGGGCGCGGCGAACGCCTTCTTCGCCCCCGCCGCGGCGGGCCTGGTCGCCGACGTGGTGCCCCGAGAACGACGCCGCCAGGCCAACGCCCTGGTCAACGCCGCCCAGAACGCCGCGACGCTCCTCGCCCCGGTGGTGTCCGCGGTGCTGGTGGAGACGGTCGGAGCGGGCGCGTCCTTCGCCGTGGACGCGGCCACGTTCGCGGTCAGCGCCGCCGCGCTCATCGCGCTGAAAGTCCCGGACCGGCCGGTGCCGCCACGACCAGCGCTGCTCGACGCCGCGCGGCACGGGTGGCGCGACTTCCGCGCCCGCCCCTGGTTGCAGGCCACCACGATCCAGGTCGCCGTCATCAACGGGGCCTGCATCTCCCCGTTCCTGGTCCTCGCCCCCGTCCTCGCCGATCAGGAGCTGGGTGGCGCTCTGGCCTGGGGGTTCATCGCCAACGGTTACGCCGGCGGCGCGCTGCTGGGCAGCGCCCTGGCCCTGCGCCTGCGCCCACGGCGCCCACTGCTGGTGGCCGTCACCGCCCCGGTCGCCCTGGCCCCGCTGCCGGCCCTGCTCGCCGCGGGCGCGCCGGTACCGGTCCTCGCCGCAGCGGCCGTCCCCGCCGGGGTGCAGGCCGGCCTCTACGCCGTGCTCATCGAGACCGCGCGGCAGGTCCACGTGCCCGCCGACCTCGTCGCCAGGGCCACCGGCTTCTCCACCGTCGTCGGCCTGGCCGCCGCGCCGCTGGGCATGGCCCTGGCCGGCCCGGTGGCCACACTCATCGGCACGGACGCCGTACTCCTCGCCGGTGCGGCGATCGCCGTGCTGAGCGTGCCGCCGGCGCTCGCCGTGCGCTCCGTCCGACAACTCCCGGCCGAGCCCGACCCCGTCCGCTGAACACGAAACGGCACCGTCTTCCGGGACACCCGATGTCCTGGCTCAACCATTCCGATAAGTGGATCTTGGCCAGAGCTGTGGTTTCTCATTTTCGCTGAGTCCTCCGCCAGCGGCCCGGCTCAGTTTTTGTGAGAACTCTGAGGGTCGCGGTCGGGACATCGGGCGGGCCCCACCCGGACAGTTGATCTCGCTGTTGTCCGGGTCGCCGTTGCCCGGAACGCGCTGTCGTCGGCAAGCAGTGGCGCGCGCTGGCAGGTGTCATTCACCTGCGTCCATACCCTGCTGCTCCACCGCTTCTCGCCAGAAGGTGATCTCGTCGCGGGCGGCCTGGATGTCGGGGTGGTCGGGTCCCAGGACCCGCAGCCGGTCGGCCAGCAGCGCCTCGAACTCCGCGACCGCGCCGGCCGGATCACCGGCCTCACCCCGCCAGACGGCGAGGCTGTGGCGAGTGCCCCGGGTGTGGGGATTGTCGGGGCCACGGACCCGTAGCTCGTCTGCCAGCAGCGCCTCGAACTCCGCGACCGCGCCGGCCGGCCCACCGGCCTCACCCCGCCAGACGGCGAGGCTGTGGCGAGTGCTCAGGGTGCGGGGATTGTCGGGGCCACGGACCCGTAGCTCGTCTGCCAGCAGCGCCTCGAACTCCGCGACCGCGCCAGCCGGATCACCGGCCTCACCCCGCCACTGGGCGAGGGTGAAGCGGATGCCCAGGGTGTGGAGATTGTCGGGGCCGTGGACCCGCATCTCGTCTGCCAGCAGCTTCTCGTACTCGGCGACCGCGTCGGCCGGCCCACCGGCCTCACCCCGCCACCAGGCGAACTCGTAGCGGGTGGCCGCGTTTCCGGGATGGTCGGGGCCCAGCACCCGCAGCCGATCCGCCAGCAGCGCCTCGAAACCGGCGACCGCGCCGGCCGCGTCACCGGCCAGACCCCGCCAGAAGGCGAGGTCGTAGCGGGTGCTCAGGGTGTCGGGGTGGTCGGGGCCGTGGACCCGCATCTCGTCTGCCAGCAGCACCTCGAGTTCGGCGACCACCTCGGCAGGGCCACCGGCCGCATCCAGCCCGACGGCGACCTGACGGCGAATGCCCAGAGTGGTGGGATGGTCGGGGCCGACCTGCGAGTCGGCGTGGTCGTGGAGGGTCTGCCAGTAGGCGAGGGCGGCGTGGACTTGCCCGCTCTCGTCCAGTGAGTTTGCCGCGCGTTTTAGTACGTCGTGGAGTGCTGGGGTGAGCAGCGCGGGGATGGTACGGGTGTGGAGTGTGGTGGTGTTGGCGCGGAGTGCTTGGGCGAGGCCGGAGTGGGCGGTGTCGATCTCGGACCAGATGGTGCGGAGGGCGTCTGCGGTCGTGTGGGCGAGAGTGTCGAGGTGGTCGGGGGTAAGGGTGTCGCGGACGGCGCGTTGGACCAGGGCGTGCACCGCCACCGCCCGTTCCGGGCGGTCCGGGGTGAGGGTGGCCAGGTTGTACCGGTGAAGTCGGGTCAGTGCGTCGTGGACGTCCTCAGGGTGGACCTCGCGGGCGGTGAGGTGGTCAAGGATGGGCGGTGCGGTGAACACGGCGAGGGGGATGCCGTTGGGATCGAGCAGGGCGGCGATCTCCAGCAGCGGCCGCGCCAGGCCCACGCCGCGCGGCTGCGCCGGGTCGGCGCGGTCGGCGCGGTCGGCGCGGTCGATGGAGACCGACCAGGTCGCGGCGATGGTGAGCTGGTGTTCGGGCAGGGCGTGTTCGGGCGGGGTGAGGTCGGCCAGGGTGCGGCGCCGGTCGGCCAGCATCGCCCGGTAGTCGGCGACGGTGAGCAGCGGCTGGTCGGCCAGGTAGGCGGCGGCCTGGCTCAACGCCAACGGCAGCCACCCCAACTCCGCCGCCAACCCCGCCAACCGGTCCCGGTCGCCGCCGTCGGCGGTGCCGGCCAGCGCCTCGACGAGATAGGCCAGGGCTTCGTCGGGGGTGAACACGTCCAACTCGATCACCCGGTGACTGCGCCCGGACGCCGCGTCACGCCTCCGGCTGGTCACCACCACCTGCCCACCCACACCGGGTGGCGGGTCCAGACCGCGAAGGTCGGCGGGGTCCTGCACGTCGTCCAGCACGACCAGCCAACGGCGCGTCGTGCCCGCCAGCCACTCCCGGAACCGGCCCGCCGCTTCCTCGGGTGGCCGGTCGGCGATCCGCGGGTCCTGCTCGACCAGCACCCGCTCGGCGGCTTCGGCGTAGGCGGTGACGATCGCGTCGCGCGACAGCGCCGACACCCACACCGCCACGTCCAACTCCTCGTCGGACCAGACCGACCAGGCGTGGTCGGAGGCCAGCTGGGTCTTGCCGACCCCGCCCATCCCCGACACCACCACACCGGCACCCCTCCCGGCCCCGACCAGTACGACCGGGCATCCCGCGTTCAACGCGTCCGCCAGTTCCGCGTGGGCCCGGCGTTCCCGGTAGTGCCCCGCCAGCGTGTGCGGCACCCCGACCCGCACCGGCCACACCACCCGTGCCGGAACCGCCTGGTGGACGACCGTCGCGTCCCGCCCGGCCTGCACCGACAACCCCGGCCCGAGCACGGTCGAACCCTGCCACACCCCGGCTGCGGCTGCTTCACGATCACCCGCGAAGCCGCCGTCCTCCGTCACAGCCCATTCCCGACCCACGTGAACACCATCGCTGACCTGTTTGCCTACAGACACCGCACAACTGCGGCGACCCGCCGTCCACCCTCGGCGCACTGGCCGCGCCGCCTCGAACGGCACCAACGCCGTCCCGCCCAACGAGACACGCTGCTCGACGCGGCGTCGAGCAGCGTCGAACTCCGGCCCCGCCGGCAGTGGACGCCAACCCAGCGTTCGCGCGCATCCACCAAGCCAACCCGCCCTACTCAGTTCAACTAAGCCACAGGGAGCCATTTCTCAGTCTCGCTGAGTCCTGCGCACTTCAACTGGGCCAGGACACCCGACCCCTGGTGGTCTCGACAACGACCGGCTACAGTCCGCTGGTATGCAATATATTAGTCGGGCGTTGTTTCGTGACCAGGCGCTGATCGCGATCCGCGAGGCGATCCTCGGTGGCGACCTGGCGCCCGGCGTGCCGATCAAGGACGTGGAGCTGGCCGAACGGCTCGGCCTGTCGCGGACACCGGTGCGCGAGGCGCTGGCACGGCTGACCGACGAAGGCCTGGTCGAGAGCAAACCGCACAGCTACACGCGGGTCACGCCGTTGGACACGGCGGCGGTGCGTGATGCGCACGTCGTCGTCCAGGCCATGCACGCCCTCGCGGCGCGGCTGGCCGTGCCGCGTCTGGTGGAGGCGGACCTGGACGCGATGCGTGCGGCGAACACGGCGTTCGCCCGCGCGTTGGCTTCCGGCGACGTGCCCGCCGCTCTTGCCGCCGACGACGAGTTCCACGCGGTGGCCGTGCGGCGTGGCGGCAACTTCGCCGTCACGGCCACCATCGACCGCTACACGCCTCTCGTGCGCCGGCTGGAACGGCAGCGGTTCGCCGCGCCCACCGGCCGCCACTCGGTGGCGATGCACGACGAGATCATCACCGCTTTCGCCGCGGCCGACGCCGACCTCGCGGCCCGGCTGGTCGAGCGGAACTGGGCGACGTTGGCCGACCTGTTCGTGGTTGAGGAGAACTGACATGGCGCTGGGCGATTTCGAGCGTTACCCGCTGACCTTCGGCCCGTCCCCGGTGCACCCGCTGGAGCGGCTGACCAGGCACCTCGGCGGCGCGAAGGTGTGGGCCAAGCGCGAGGACTGCAACTCCGGGCTGGCCTACGGCGGCAACAAGACCCGCAAGCTGGAATACCTGGTGGCGGAGGCGTTGGCGACGGGCTGCGACACGCTGGTGTCCATCGGCGGCGTGCAGTCCAACCACACCCGCCAGGTGGCCGCGGCGGCGGCACGGGCCGGGCTGAAGTGCGTGCTGGTGCAGGAGAGCTGGGTCGACTGGCCGGACGCGGTGTACGACCGGGTCGGCAACATCCTGCTCAGCCGGCTGATGGGCGCCGAGGTGCGACTGGTCGAGGCCGGCTTCGGCATCGGCGTGAAACCCGCTTGGGAGCAGGCGATCGAGGACGTGCGCGCGGCCGGCGGCAAGCCGTACGCCATCCCCGCGGGCGCGTCGGACCACCCGCTGGGCGGGCTCGGGTTCGCCGGGTGGGCGGCCGAGGTCGAGCAGCAGGAGGCCGAGCTGGGCGTGCGGTTCGACACGATCGTCGTGTGCTCGGTGACCGGCAGCACGCAGGCCGGCATGGTCGCCGGGTTCGCGGGCAGCGGCCGGAGGGTGATCGGCGTCGACGCCTCCGCCGAGCCGTGCGACACCCGTGCGCAGATCACGCGCATCGCCAAGAACACGGCGGAGCTGCTCGGCGTGAAGGTGACCGACGAGGACGTCGTCCTCGACGACCGGTTCCACGAAGGCATCTACGGCGTGCCGGGCGAGTCCACTCTGGACGCCATGAAGCTGGGCGCCCGGCTGGAAGGCATGATCACCGACCCGGTGTACGAGGGCAAGTCCCTGGCCGGCCTGGTGGAGCTGGTCTCCACCGGCGAGATCCCGCGCGACTCCAACGTCCTGTACGCCCACCTGGGCGGCCAGCCCGCGCTCAACGCCTACAGCGCCCTGTTCCGCTGAGCGCGTGCACGTCCGCTGAGCGCGTGGGCGTCCGCTGAGCGCGTGCGCGTTGGGCCGCGTCAGCTAGGGCGCTGGGTTCGCGCGGGGTGCCCGTTCGCGTTCGCGCGCTGGGTGCCTGGCGCTGGGTGCTTGTCGCTGGGGCTGGGCGTTCGTTCGCTGAGATCAGGTCGCGTGAGGTGGTCGGGGTGGGACCGGTCCGCCGTGCGTCGCCGCCTCCTTGTATCCCGGCAACGTCAATGGTGTGTCGAAAGTTTCCAGGTCGGCTTGCTCTATCGGGTGATCTCCTGGTTCTCCGCCCTCCGCATCGTGGATTCCGCGTCATGCCCGCAGTCGCAGGCCTTTCGGGGTGGCGCGGAAGCCCGCGTCTTGGAGGATGCCCGCCAGGCGGGAACCCAGGGCCACTTCGCCGTCGGCGCGCTGCACGGCCAGTTGTCCCAGCCAGCCGTCGCGCACGGCTCGGCTCAGGGCTTGGGCCGCTGCTCGCAGAGGTTCCTCGTCCTCGGTGAACGACAGCAGCGAACGGCCGCCTCGTTCCACGTAGAGCGTGGCCAGCCCGTCGACCAGCACGACCAAGGCCCCGGACTTGCGGCCCGGTCGGTGCTTGCCCTCGCCGGACAGGTCCGGCCACGCCAGCGCGGCGCCGTAGGGCTGCGCCGGGTCGGCCGCCGCCAGCACGACGGCGTCCGGCGTGCCCCCGTGCTCCTGGCCCGGTGATCTCGACGACGCGCGCAGCCGGTCCACCGCGCCACGGGCCGCGAACTGCGCCGCGCCGAGCCCTTCGACCACGTACCCGCGCACGACCTGCCCGGACTCCTCCATGGCGCGCAGCACCCGGTACACGGCGCTGAACCCGCCGGTCACCCGTTCGGTGTCCAGCGCGCCCCGGGTCAGCACGCCGTGCCGTTCCAGGAACGCCTCGGCCCGCGCGTGCGCCCGCCGGGTCGTGTCCGTCACGGGCACCACGGCCAGCGACCACCGGCCCGCCACCGTCGGCGGCCCGGTGCGGCTGGGCAGGTCGGGTCTCCCGGCCCGCATCCGCGCGTACCGGCCGCGCGGCGCGGCCCGCCGGGGTTTGTGGGCCGTGCCGCCGCCCGCGACCAGCGCCCGCAGCGGCGCCAGCGTGTCGTTCGTGACCACGCCCGCCCACACCAGGTCCCACAGCGCGCCGACGACCTCGCCGTCCGTCGTCGGGCCCTGCAACGACACCCGGTCGACGACCTGCCGGAAGAACAGCGCGCCGCCGCCCAACGCCTCCACCACGGCGGTGTGCAGCGACGAGTCCGGCATCGCCTCCGGCACCAGGTCCGGCAGCAGCAGGTCGGCCACGTCCGCGGGCGCCAGCGCGATCCAGCCGTCGCCGCCGGCCAGCGAGCCGCACCCGGTCCACGTCACCTCGCCGGACGCGGTCAGCTCGTCCAGCAGCGCGGGACGGTAACCGGGCAGCCGGGCGGGCAGCACCAGCGACTCCACCGCGCTCGCGGGCAGCGGCGCGCCCGCCAGCTGCTCGACCACCGAGTACACGTCGTCCACGGTCGGCGCGGACCGCAGCCGCCGGCCCACCCCGTGCCAGCCCGGCAGGAACCGGCCCAGCGCCGCGGGCTCCACCGGCTCGACCTCGGCCCGCAGCCGGGCCAGCGACGCCCGCCGCAACCGCCGCAGCACCTCGGCGTCGCAGTACTCGGTGTGGGTGCCTGCCCCGGGTCGCGGGTGCCCCGCGGACAGCGGCCTCAGCTCACCGCGCACCAGCCGCCCGGTGGCCGCCATCCGCTCCAGCACCCCGGTCACCACGGCCACGCCGAGCCCGAACCGCTCCGCCGCCTCCACCGCCGGGAACGGGCCGTGCGTGCGCGCGTAACGCGACAGCAGGTCGCCCAGCGGGTCGGCCACCGGCTCGGTGAACACCTCCGGCACGCCGACCGGCAGCGCCACGCCCAACGCGTCGCGCACCCGGCCCGCGTCCTCGATGCCGATCACCCGGTCCTCGCCCGCGATGCGCACCCGGATCGCCCGCCGCTGCGCCACCAGGTCGGCCAGCCACTCCGGCCGCACGCCCCGTTCCAGCGCCTCCGCCTCGGACAGGTCGCCCAGGAACCGCAGCAGGTCGGACGCGCCTTCCGCGTCCCGCGCGTGCCGGTCGGGCGCCAGGCGCTGGAGGTTGCGCTCGACCTCCGCCACGACCTCCGGGTCGAGCAGCTCCCGGATCGCCTCCGAGCCCAGCAGCTCCGCCAGCAGCGCCGAGTCCAGCGACAACGCCGCCGCCCGCCGCTCGGCCAGCGGCGCGTCCGCCTCGTACAGGAACATCCCGACGTACCCGAACAGCAGGCTGCGCGCGAACGGCGACGGCGACGGCGTCTCCACCTCGACCACGCGCACCCGCCGGGCCCGGATGTCGGTCATCAGCTCACGCAGGCCGGGCACGTCGTACACGTCCTGCAGGACCTCGCGCATCGCCTCCAGCACGACCGGGAAGCTCTCGTACTTCGCCGCCACCGACAGCAGCTGTGCCGCCCGCTGCCGCTGCTGCCACAACGGCGAGCGCTTGCGCGGGTCGCGCCGGGGCAGCAGCAGCGACCGCGCCGCGCACTCCCGGAACCGGGCCGCGAACAGCGCCGAGCCGCCCACCTCGGCCACCACGACCTGCTCGACCTCCTCCGGGTCGAGCAGCACGTCCTCAGCGCCCGCCACGACCTGCGCGCCGTCCAGGTCGACCGCGTCGGGCAGCCGGATCACGATCCCGTCGTCGGAGTGCGCCGCCTGCACCTCGATCCCGCGCCGCTCCCGCAGCCGGGCCGCGATCGCCAACGCCCACGGCGCGTTGACCTGCGCCCCGAACGGCGAGTGCACCACCAGCCGCCAGTCGCCCAGCTCGTCGCGGAACCGCTCGACCAGCACCACCCGGTCGTTGGGCACGTGCCTGGTCGCCTCGCGCTGCTCGCCCAGGTAGGCCAGCAGGTTCGACGTCGCCCACGCGTCCAGCCCGGCCGACGCGGTCCGCACCGCGGCCTTCCCGTCGTCCATGGCGGACACCTCGCGCAGGAACTTCCCCAGCGCCCGCCCCAGCTCCAGCGGACGGCCCGGCGCGTCGCCCTTCCAGAACGGCATCCGCGCGGGCTGACCCGGCGCGGGCACCACGATCACCCGGTCGTGGGTGATGTCCTCGACCCGCCACGACGACGTGCCCAGCAGGAACGTGTCGCCGACCCGCGACTCGTAGACCATCTCCTCGTCCAGCTCGCCGACCCGCGAGCCGGGGCCCCGCTCGGACGGCGGCGTCATCACCGCGAACAGGCCGCGGTCGGGGATGGTGCCGCCCGAGGTCACCGCCAGCCGCTGCGCGCCCGGCCGGCCGCGCAGCTCGCCCGTGATCCGGTCCCAGGTGATCCGGGGCCGCAGCTCGCCGAACTCCTCGCTCGGGTACCGGCCCGCGAGCATGTCGAGCACGGCCTGCAGGGCCGACTCCGGCAGCGCGGCGAACGGCGCGGCCCGCCGCACCAGCCCGGCCAGCGCCTCGACCGTCCACGTCTCCATCGCCACCATCGCCACGACGTGCTGCGCCAGCACGTCCAGCGGGTTGCGCGGGTACCGCACGGCCTCGATCGCGCCGTCCCGCATCCGCTCCGCCACCACCGCGCACGACACCAGGTCGCCCCGGAACTTCGGGAACATCACCCCGCGCGACACCGCGCCCACCTGGTGCCCGGCCCGGCCGACGCGCTGCAGCCCGGACGCCACCGTGGGCGGCGCCTCCACCTGCACCACCAGGTCGACCGCGCCCATGTCGATGCCCAGCTCCAGGGACGACGTGGCGACCACGCACGGCAGCCGCCCGGACTTCAGCTCCTCCTCGACCACCACCCGCTGCTCGCGCGACATGGAGCCGTGGTGGGCGCGGGCGATCACGGGGGAGCGCTGGGTGGTGACGCCGGACTGCCCGACCGCCTCGGCCGGGAACCGCTCGACGGCCCGCCCGGCGCCCGACGGCCCGGCGGGCAGCGGCTGCGAGGACGGCGAGTGGGCGGCGAACTCGCCCCCGAACTCCTCCGTGGGCTCCTCGGTGGAGCCCTCCGGGGGCACCCGCTCCAGCTCCGCGGCCTCCTCGGCCAGCTCGTTGAGCCGCGAGGTGAGCCGTTCGGCCAGCCGGCGGGAGTTGGCGAACACGATGGTCGACCGGTGCTCCCGGACCAGCTCCAGGATCCGCCGCTCCACCGAGGGCCAGATCGACGCCCGCTGCTCCGCGCCCGCCGCCGAGCCCGACACCTCGCCGGTCGGCTCGCCGAGCACCGACATGTCCTCGACCGGCACCTCGACCCGGACCTCGATCGTCTTGGCCGTCTTCGGCTGCACGACCCGCACCGGCCGCCCGCCCGCGAGGAACGCGCCGACCTCCTCGACCGGCCGGACCGTCGCCGACAGCCCGATCCGCTGCGCGGGCCGCTCCAGCAGCGCGTCCAGCCGTTCGAGCGACAGCGCGAGGTGCGCGCCGCGCTTCGTGCCCGCCACCGCGTGCACCTCGTCGACGATCACCGTCTCGACGCCGCGCAACGAGTCCCGCGCGGCGGAGGTGAGCACCAGGAACAACGACTCCGGCGTGGTGACCAGCACGTCCGGCGGTGTCCGGGCGAAGGCGCGCCGCGCGTCCGCCGGCGTGTCGCCGGTGCGCATGCCGACCGTGACGTCCGGCTCGGGCAGCGACAGCCGGTGCGAGGCCTGCCGGATGCCGGCCAGCGGCGCCCTGAGGTTGCGCTCCACGTCCACCGCCAGCGCCTTGAGCGGTGAGACGTACAGCACCCGGCACCGCCGCTTCGGCTCGGCGGGCTTCGGCGTGGACGCCAGCCGGTCGAGCGCCCACAGGAACGCGGCCAGCGTCTTGCCGGACCCCGTGGGCGCGATGACCAGCGCGTGCTCACCGGCCGCCGCCGCCTCCCAGGCGCCCGCCTGCGCCGGCGTGGGCGCGGCGAAGGCCCCGGCGAACCACTGCCGGGTGGCGGGGGAGAAGCGGTCCAGGACGTCCACCCCACCATCCTGAACCAGGGGTCCGACAAATTCCGGTTGTGGCACGATCACCCCGTTCACATCAAAGGGGTGGATCGTGCGCGTCCTGTCCGTCGACCTGGGCACTTCCAACACCGTCGCGGTGCTCGCCGCGCACGGCCGGCCGCCCAGGGTCGTGGAGGTGGACGGCTCGGCCACCATGCCGTCGGCCGTCTACTGCGAAGAGGACGGCACGCTCGTCGTCGGCCGTGACGCCGAGCGCCGCGCCCGCCTCGACCCGGCCCGCTTCGAGCCCAACCCCAAGCGCCGGGTGGACGACGGCGTGCTGCTCCTGGGCGACAACGTGGTGCCGGTCACCGACGCGTTGGCCGCCGTGCTGCGCCGCGTGCTCGACGAGACCACCCGCCAGCTGGGCGGCGAGGCGCTGGACGAGGTCCGCCTCACGCACCCCGCGCAGTGGGGGCCGACGCGCCGCAACGTGCTGCTGTCCGCGGCCCGCCTCGCGGGCGTGACCGGCGAGATCGTGCTGGTCCCGGAGCCGGTCGCGGCCGCCTCCCACTACGCCTCGCTGTCGGTGGGCCAGGCGCTCGCGGTGTACGACCTCGGCGCGGGCACGTTCGACGTGGCCATCGTCGGCGCCACCCAGAGCGGTTTCACCGTGCTCGCCGAGGACGGCCTGCCGGACCTGGGCGGCCTGGACGTCGACCAGGCGCTGCTGGAGCACGTCGGCAGGCAGGTCTCGCACCGCGACCCGGCGGCCTGGCAGCGGCTGCTGCGCCCGGAGTCGACGGCCGACCGCCGGGCCCGCCGCACGTTGCAGGAGGACGTGCGCGCGGCCAAGGAGTCGCTGTCGCGGCACGCGCACACCGAGGTGCCGATGCCGGAGCCGTTCGAGGACGTGCTGGTCAACCGGTCGGACCTGGAGGCGCTGGTCCGGCCGAGCATGATGCGCAGCGTGGAGCTGCTGGAGTCCACGATCCGCTCCACCGGCATGGCGCCCAACCAGCTCGCGGGCATCTACCTGGTCGGTGGCGCCAGCCGCATCCCGCTGGTCGCGACCATGATCGCCGAGCAGGTGCGGATCGTGCCGACGAGCCTGGACCAGCCCGAGACCTCGGTCGCCCTGGGCGCGCACCACGTGCCCAAGAACGGCATCACGCCGCGGTCCCAGGAGCCCGCCAGGCCGGTGGAGCCCGACACGGTCGTCACCAAGCCGGTGACCCCGCCGTCCGGCGCCTTCCAGACCAACCCGGCGGTCAGCGGCGCGCACCCCGTCAACCCCGGCGCCCACCAGGCCAACCCCGGCGCCAGCGGCCCGTACCAGGTGAACCCGAACGCGAGCGGCCCGTACCAGGTCAACCCGGCGGTCAGCGGGCCGTACCAGGTCTACCCGCAGACCGGGCCGCAGCAGTTCAACTTCCCGACCGTCACGCCCCGCGCGCAGACCAAGCCGGAGCGGAAGAAGCCCAACCGGACCGTGCTGATCTCGGCGGGCGCGGCCCTCGTGCTCGTGCTGGCCGCGGTCGGCGCGTTCTTCGCGTTCGACGGGGTGAGCGTGCCCAGCGCGCAGGAGTGCAAGAACGACACCCGGCAGGACGACAAGGGCTTCACCGAGTGCCTGCGGCTGCTCGCGGGCACGATCCCCGACACCAGCACGTGCAAGGCGGGCGGCACGCCCGGCGTGGGCGGTGTCGACGGCATCAAGGGCAGCGTGGTCAGCTGCGCGGTGAAGGACGACTACTCGGTCCAGTACGTGCTCACCGAGACGGTCGTCGGCGCGCAGCACGGCGCGGAGGCGGTCGTCCGGTCCCTCAAGACCGACATGGTCGAGGCGCAGTGGGCGGGCAACGGCCTCACCGGCAAATACCGGGCCGCGGCGGACGGCGGGCTCGGGCTGCTCGTGTTCACCGCCGACGACCTGCCGCTGCTGGGCATCGTGACCAAGAGCGGCGGCGAGGAGCTGACCGCCGACCAGGTCGCGGACTTCTTCGAGGCTGCGGT
Source organism: Saccharothrix sp. 6-C (assembly GCF_016695385.1). Lineage (NCBI taxonomy): Bacteria > Bacillati > Actinomycetota > Actinomycetes > Pseudonocardiales > Pseudonocardiaceae > Saccharothrix > Saccharothrix sp. 6-C. The sequence goes on from NZ_CP064192.1 coordinate 1,107,241, forward strand.
CCAACCGGGCACCTGAGACCCGGACGGTGGCTGGTAGGGCCCGATCCCGCCTGGCACCCTCAAGATCATGACCACGGTCGACGTCGTGCAGCGCAGGGTTTTGCGGGTGCTGGCGGTGACCCAGGTCCTCGGCGCGGCGGGCGTCACCATCGGCTTGGCGGTCAGCACGCTGATCGCGGCCGTGCTCGCCGACTCCGACGCGGTCGGCGGGATGGCGCAGACGGCCGCGGTGCTCGGCGCGGCGGCGTTCGCGCTGCCCGCGGCCCGGTTGGCGGCCCGCAGCGGACGTCGACCGGCGTTGGTCCTCGGCTACGGCGCGGGCGCGGCCGGCGCGGCGGTGGCGGCCTGCGCGGTCGTGCTCGGCTCGTGGCAGGTGCTGCTGGTCGCGCTCGTGCTGTTCGGCGCGGCGTCCAGCGCGAACCTCGCCGCCCGGCACGCGGGCGCCGACCTGGCCCGCCCGCACCGCAGGGCGCGGTCGGTGGCGTTGGTGGTGTGGGCGGCGACGCTGGGCGCGGTGGCCGGGCCGAACCTGGCCGACCCGGCGGGGCGGGCGGCCGTGCGGCTGGGGCTGCCGGTGGGCGCCGGGCCGTACCTGCTGTCGGCGGTGCTGTTCGGCCTGGCGGCGCTCGTCGTCCTGAAGTTCCTGCGGCCCGATCCGCTCACCCTGGCGAAGTCGGCCGTCGCGCCCTCGGTCGGCGCGAAGCGGTCGATGGCGGTGTGGCGGTCGCTGCCCGCGGCCGGGAAGCTCGCGCTGGGCGGCGTGACGCTGTGCCACACCGCGATGGTGGGCCTGATGTCGATGACACCCGTGCACATGGAGCACGCGGGGTCGTCGCTGCGCGTCGTGGGCGTGGTGATCAGCCTGCACGTCGCCGCGATGTACGCGGCCAGCCCGCTGTTCGGGTGGATGGCCGACCGGCTGGGCCGGGTGCCCGTGCTGGCGATCGGCGCGGCGCTCGTGGTCGCCGCGTCCGGCATCGCGGGCATGGCGCCGTCGCACGACGCGCCGCAGCTGGCCGCCGGGCTGGCGCTGCTGGCGTTCGGCTGGTCGGCGGGCGTGGTGGCGGGCTCGGCGCTGCTCACCGAGTCCGTGGAGGTGGTGGACCGGCCGGCCGCGCAGGGCCTGTCGGACCTGTGCATGAACGTCGGCGGCGCACTCGGCGGCGTCACGGCGGGCATCGTGGTGACCGCGTGGTCCTACGCCGCGCTGGGCCTGGTCGTCGGCTTCACCGCGCTGCCGCTGCTGGTGGCGTGCCTGTTCGCGTCGTTGCAGCGGGTGCGGTGAGTCAGCGCTTGCGGTTGTGCCAGAGCGCGCGCAGGCCGACCACGATGGCCGCGACGAGACCGGCGATCACCGCGACCGCGGCGATCGGCGACGACATGCCCGTGGGGTCTTCCTGCAACAGCAGCAGCACGGGTCGAGGTTAGCGCGCCGCCGCCGCGAACTCGCGCACGCGGGCCGTTTCGCCCGCCGTGCGCCAGACCAGCCCCCAGGCCAGGCTCGGTGCGCCTGCCAGTGGCAGGAACGCGATCTTCGGGCGGGCGAAGTAGCCGACCGCGTGCGCGCCCAGCGGGCAGACGCCCTCGCCGTTGGCGATCGCGGTGAGCAGTTCCTGGAACGTCGTGACGTCCCGTCCGCGCTCGACCGGCGCGCCCTTGGGCGTCGTGTCGCGCCAATAGGCGGCGCGGAAGACCGTGTCGCGCGCCAGGTCCTCCAGGGTCACGGACTCCTGCCGCGTGAACGGGTGCGTGTCGGAGACGGCGAGCACCAGAGGCTCCTCGTGGACGACCGGGCCGGCCGTCAGGTCCGGCTCCCCGACCGGGAACAACGTCACCATCACATCCACCTCGCCGGCCCTGAGCAGCGAGAACGGGTCGGTGAACGGCGCTTCCCGCACGCGCACCTCGCTGTCGGGGTGGCGGGCGCGGAACCGGTCGAGGACGTCGGTTACGAGGTCGGCGAGGGCCGGCGCCTCGAACCCGACGCGCAGCAGGGACGTGCCGCGTGCGGCCTCCACCGCGCGCGCCACGCCGTCCACGATCTGCCGGTAGGCCGGCGCGAGGTCGTCACGCAGGCGACGGCCGATGGGGGTGAGCGCCACCCGCCGGCTGGTCCGCTCGAACAGCGGCGCGCCGACGCGGCGCTCCAGCTGCTTGACGGACTGGCTGACCCGTGCCTGGGAGACGTGCAGCCGCTCGGCGGTGCGGCTGAAGTGCAGCTCCTCCGCGAGCGCCAGGAAGATCTCCAGGTCACGTCGTTCCATAACCGTCAAGTTATCGTTCTATTCGATCGCCGTCGTTGTTCGGGCCTCTTCCGGGGACGAGTCTCGACGTCATGGAGAACGCACTGCTCGTCCGCGCCGCCCAGGCCGAGAAGCTCGACGCCGACCCCGCCGCCGTGGTCACCCTCCTCGCCGACCTCGACGGCCTGACCGGCAACCGGTCCACCTTCCGCGACGGCGCCGACGGCGCGCCGCCCCACTTCCACACCCGCGCCTCGGAGCTGTTCTTCGTGCTCGACGGCACGCTCCAGGTGCTGCTGGACCAGGACGTGGTGACCTTGGAGCGCGGTGACTTCCTCGTCGTGCCGCCACGTGTGCCGCACGCGTTCGGCGCGCTCGAAGGAGCGGACGCGGACGTCCTGTACGTCTTCACGCCGGGCATGGGTCGGTTCGACTACTACCGCCTGCTCGACCGCGTGCAGCGCGGCGAGGCGAGCCCCCGGGAGATTCGCGACTCGCAGGACCGGTTCGACAACCACTACGTCGACAGCCCGGTCTGGACGGCGGCGCGCTGACCCGGGCGTGCTGACCCAGGCGTGCCGACCGAGCGCGTTGTCACCGTGGCGCATGACCGGCGAACCACCCGCGGTGCGACGGCGCCGGCGTGAGCAGCTCCGCGACTTCCTGCGGACCTGCGGGCGCGGCTCACGCCCGCCGACGTCGGCGTGGTGGCGGTGGGCCGGCGCCGGACGCCGGGGCTGCGGCGCGAGGAGCTCGCCGCGCTCGCCGGGGTCGGCGTGTCCTGGTACACGTGGCTGGAGCAGGGCCGCGACATCACCGTCTCGTCGGAGGTGCTCGACGCGGCCAGCCGGGCGCTGCGCCTGACCGACCTCGAACGCGCCCACCTCTACCTGCTTGCCGGTCTCAACCCGCCGCGCGTCGGGGGCGCGCTCCTCGCCTCCGGTGAAGCGTCCTACGTCAACGGGCAGGACCTGGTCGTCGACGGTGGGCTGGTCGTCGCCGCCCCCGCGCTGACCGGGGCGGGACCGACGACCACCCCCGTCGGCAGTCCGGCGCGGACGGTGGCGCGCTAGCCTGGACCCGATGCGCATCACGATGTTCCGCAAGCTGATGGCCGACGAGTTCGGCCAGGTCAGGGCGGAGATGGTGGCCCGGGACCACGTGCTGTCCGCCCTCGGCGGTCGGACTCCCGACCAGGCGTTGGAGGCGGGGCTGTCGGCCAAGGAGATCTGGCAGGCCGTCTGCGACGCCTTCGACGTGCCGGAACAGCGGCGGTGACCCGGTGTGCCGACCAGGTGGTCGAACACCTGTTCGGCTACACTCCCCGACACGACCGGGTGACAACACCCCGCAGGTGACCTGGTCCCCGCCGAAAAATGTCGGACCCCACCCGTAACGTCGGCCCCGACATCGCACCGCGAACCCAAGACACTCCGAGGTGGACTCCAAGATGGCACCCCAGGCACCCGACCGGGACAAGGCCCTCGAGCTGGCCCTGGCCCAGATCGACAAGCAGTTCGGCAAGGGCTCGGTCATGCGGCTCGGCGAGGAGGCCCGCGCCCCGATCCAGGTGATCCCCACCGGCGCGATCGCGCTCGACGTGGCGCTCGGCATCGGCGGCCTGCCCCGCGGCCGCGTGATCGAGATCTACGGCCCGGAGTCCTCCGGTAAGACGACCGTGGCGCTGCACGCGGTGGCCAACGCCCAGCGCAACGGCGGCATCGCGGCGTTCATCGACGCCGAGCACGCGCTCGACCCGGACTACGCGAAGAAGCTGGGCGTCGACACCGACGCGCTGCTGGTCTCCCAGCCCGACACGGGCGAGCAGGCGCTGGAGATCGCGGACATGCTGGTCCGCTCCGGCGCGCTCGACATCCTGGTCATCGACTCGGTGGCGGCCCTGGTGCCCCGCGCCGAGATCGAGGGCGAGATGGGCGACAACCACGTGGGTCTGCAGGCCCGGTTGATGAGCCAGGCGCTGCGCAAGATCACCGGTGCGCTCAGCAACTCCAACACCACCGCGATCTTCATCAACCAGCTGCGCGAGAAGATCGGCGTGATGTTCGGCTCGCCCGAGACCACGACCGGTGGCAAGGCGCTGAAGTTCTACGCGTCGGTGCGGCTGGACGTGCGGCGCATCGAGACCCTGAAGGACGGCGGCGAGCCGGTCGGCAACCGCACCAGGGTCAAGGTCGTGAAGAACAAGGTGGCCCCGCCGTTCAAGCAGGCCGAGTTCGACATCCTCTACGGCCAGGGCATCAGCCGCGAGGGTTCGCTCATCGACATGGGCGTCGACCAGGGCATCCTGCGCAAGTCGGGCGCCTGGTACACCTACGAGGGCGACCAGCTCGGCCAGGGCAAGGAGAACGCGCGGAAGTTCCTGCGCGACAACCCGGACGTGGCCAACGAGATCGAGAAGCGGATCAAGGACAAGCTGGGCATCGGCGCCACCCTCGACGCCGAGGAGCCCGCCGCGGCGCCCGTCGAGTTCTAAGCGGGCGTGGCAGGACGAGGTGGCCGTGGTCGCGGGACGTCCCGCGACCCTTCGGCCGACGACACCGAGGCACGTCCGGTCGACCCGGCGAAGGAGCAGCGCAAGGCGACGGACATCTGCTACGCGCTGCTCGCCGCACGGGCCCGCACCCGCGTCGAGCTGAAGGACGCCTTGCTGCGCAAGGACATCAGCGAGCAGACGGCCGAGCTGGTGCTGGGCAAGTTCGACCGGGCGGGCCTGATCGACGACGCCGCGTTCGCCGAGGTCTGGGTCCGCTCGCGGCACACCTACCAGGGCCTGGCCCGCCGGGCCCTGGCGATGGAGCTGCGTCGCAAGGGCGTGGCCGACGAGGTGGCGGCCGAGGCCGTGGCCGCGGTGGACGACGAGGCCGAGGAGGACCGGGCGCGCGAGCTGGTGCGCAAGAAGCTGCGCACCATGGCGAGCCTGGACGACACCACCAAGATCCGCCGCCTGGTCGCCGCCCTGGCCCGCAAGGGCTACGCGGAAGGCCTGGCCTACCGCGTGGTTCGCGAGGAACTGCGCCGGGCGGGCGAGGACACCACGACCTTGGACGACCTGACCCAGTACTGACCGCCGACCGACTCGGATCACTCCCCGCCGCCCGGCCTCACCACGCGCCGAGCCGCGCCGGGAGCGGGCGCACTGCGACCGAGCTGATCCGCGCGGGCCGAGTTCGGGCGGGCGGGCCGGCCGGCTGAGACCGGGCGGCCTTCTGGCCCGGGTGCCTCCCGCCGCCACACTGTCAGCGCCCCAAGCACCTTCCGCGCCCGCTTCAGGCAGCGCGAGTCAGGGCAGTGCGCGGGGCAGGCGCCAGTACTGGCGCTTCTTCTCCTCGCGCACGACGACGCCGAGCCGGCGCAGCTCCTCCCGCAGCTCGTCCGCGTCCCCGGTGTCGCCCTTGCGCAACGCCTCCGCCCGCACCTTCAGCAGCGCGTTCGCGCCGGGCGGCAGGTCCGGCGTGCCGTCGACCCACCGCCGGTAGTCCTCCCGGTACGGGTCGGCGTCCAGCCACTGGTACCCGTGCGTCTGGAACGCCTCGGCCAACGCCTCCGGCTTCAGGTCGTGGTTCTCCCGGGCCAGCTCACCGGTGTCCACGTCGAGCAGCACGAGCTTCTTGCCGTCCAGGAACACCCCGGACACCAGCGTCCGGTCGAAGCTGCGGTGCCTGCCGCCCTTCAGCAGCTCGACGCCTTCGTTGAACACCTCGACCACCAGCCGCTCGTGCGCGGCGATCCCGGCCACCACCAGCCCGAGCACCGCGCCGACGGCCACCGAGCCGATCGTCGCCCACGGCTCCGGCACGGACGCCACCAGCCGGAACGGACCCTGCATCGGGGCCCACGACAGGTCGGCCACCCACCCGGCGATCGACTTCAAGCCCCACACCACGGCCGCGCCGAGCACCGGGAACCCGACCGACACCAGCGCCACCTGCCCGCGTGGCTCGGCGACCACCGTGGTTCGTCGCGCGTCCATCCCCCACTACCTCCCCAGAAGTGAGCACCCAACCTATCGCCGTAGCCTGGTCGAGTGAGGATCAGGGCCGACCACGTGGTCTGGGACTGGAACGGCACCCTGTTCGCGGACAACGACGCCGTGCTCGCCGCCGTCAACCGGGTCTGCGCCGACTTCGGCCACGGCGCCGTGACGCTGGAGCACTGGCGCGAGGTGTTCAGCCGCCCGGTCAAGGACTGCTACGAGCGGATGTTCGGCCGTCCGCTGACGGCGGAGGACTGGACCCGCGTCGACACCGTCTACCACGCCGAGTACCGGGCGCTGGTGGACCGCTGCGGGCTGGCCGTCGGCGTGCCCGACCACCTGGCGGCGCTGCGCCACACCCAGTCGCTGCTGTCGATGTGGTTCCACGACGAGCTGGTGCCGCTGGTGACCCGCTTCGGCCTGGGCGAGCTGTTCAGCCGGGTCGACGGCCTCAAGTCGGCGGGTGACGGCGGCTCGAAGGCCGAGCACCTCGCCGAGCACCTGGAGGCCTTGCGGCTGGTCCCGCGCGACGTCGTGCTGATCGGCGACGTGGCCGACGACGCCGAAGCCGCCCGGCACGTCGGCGCGCAGGTCGTGCTGGTCGCCACCGGCACGAGTTCGCGCAAGGTGCTCGAACGCACCGGCGCGCCGGTCGCCGACTCGATCCCCGAAGCCCTCACCTACCTGGCCTGAGCAGACCCGGTCTCACGACGTCGGAGGGCGTCTCCCCGGCACGGGAAGACGCCCTCCGACGACAACAACGAGACCGGCGCCTGGCGGGATCAGAGCGCCGAGGCGGCCCGCGCCAGCTCCTCGATCCGCGCCCAGTCGCCCGACACCAGCGCGTCCTTGGGCGCGAGCCACGAACCGCCGACGCAGCCGACGTTCGGCAGCGCCAGGTAGTTCGGCGCGGTCGCCGGCGTGATGCCGCCGGTCGGGCAGAACCGCAGACCGGGCAGCGGCCCGCCGACGGACTTCAGGTAGTCCACCCCGCCCGCGGCCTCGGCCGGGAAGAACTTGAGCGACGTCAGCCCGCGCTCGGCCAGCCGCATCGCCTCCGACACGGTCGCGGCACCCGGCAGGAACGGCAGCCCGGTGTCCTCGGCCGCGTCCAGCATCCGGTCCGTCGACCCGGGCGTGACGAGGAACGCCGCACCGGCCTTCGCCGCCTGCTCCGCGTGCTCCGGGGCGGTCACGGTGCCGGCGCCGATCACGATGCCCGGCACCTCCGCCGCCACCCGCTCGATCGCGGCCAGCGCCGCCGGCGTGCGCAGCGTCAGCTCGATCACGCGCACACCGCCGCGCAGCAACGCCTCCGCCAGCGGCACGGCGTGCTCGGCGTCGTCGACGACGACGACCGGGATGACGGGGGACAGCGCCAGCAGATCCGCCGCCGTCGCGTGGGCCGGGGCGTTGGTCACCGGGACACCTCCTGGTTGAACTGGCCTTCGAAGTGCGAGGCCGCGATGGGTCCGAACACGCTCGCGCCCCGGTCGGCGGGCCCGATCGCCCGGCGCAGCGAGGCGAACAGCTCCCGGCCGGTGCCGGTCCACGCCTGCGCGTCCGGCGGGAAGTCCACCAGGTCGCGCGAGGCCAGCTCCGCCGGGTCGACGAACGCTTCCAGCGTGCCGGTCTCGGCGTCCAGCCGCAGCACGTCGCCGTCGCGCACGCGGGCCAGCGGGCCGCCGACGGCCGCCTCCGGGGTGACCTGGATGGCGGCCGGGATCTTGCCCGACGCGCCGGACATCCGGCCGTCGGTGACCAGCGCGACCTTGAAGCCCCGGTCCATCAGCACGCCCAGCGCGGGCGTCAGCTTGTGCAGCTCGGGCATCCCGTTGGCCTGCGGGCCCTGCTGCCGCACCACCACGACCACGTCCCGCTCCAGCTCACCGGCCTGGAACGCGGCGCTGAACGCCTCCTGCGAGGTGAACACCCGGGCGGGAGCCTCCACGACCCGGTGCTCCGGCTTGACCGCCGACACCTTGATCACCGCGCGGCCGAGGTTGCCCGACAGCATGCGCAGGCCGCCGTCGGCCGCGAACGGCTCCGACACGGGCCGCAGCACGTCGGTGTCCAGCGAGCGCGGCGGGCCCGGCCGCCACATCAGCACGCCCTCGACCAGCACCGGCTCCTGCCGGTAGCGGTCGAGCCCGGGGCCGGCCACGGTCCGCACGTCGGCGTGCAGCAGGCCCGCGTCCAGCAGCGTCGAGACGAGGAACGGCACGCCGCCCGCGGCCTGGAAGTGGTTGATGTCCGCCGAGCCGTTCGGGTAGACGCGGGCCAGCAGCGGCACCACCGAGGACAGCTCGGAGAAGTCGTCCCAGCCCAGCTCGATGCCCGCGGCCGACGCGATGGCCACCAGGTGCATGGTGTGGTTGGTCGACCCGCCGGTGGCCAGCAGCGCGATCACGCCGTTGACCACGGACTTCACGTCCACCACGTGCCCGATCGGGGTGTAGTCCTCGCCCCGGCTGATCTCCACCGCGCGCCGCGCGGCCTCCTCGGTGAGCGCCTTGCGCAGCCTGGTGCCCGGCGGCACGAAGCTCGCGCCCGGCAGGTGCAGGCCCATGACCTCGACCACGAGCTGGTTGGAGTTCGCCGTGCCGTAGAACGTGCAGGTCCCGGGGCTGTGGTAGGACTGCGCCTCGGCTTCGAGCAGGTCCTCGCGGGACGCCTTGTTCTCCGCGAACAGCTGCCGCACCCGGGCCTTCTCCGAGTTCGGCAGGCCGGAGCTCATCGGGCCCGCGGGCACCAGGATCGCGGGCAGGTGCCCGAACGACAGCGCGCCGATCAGCAGGCCGGGCGTGATCTTGTCGCACACGCCGAGCAGCAGCGCCGCGTCGAACATCTCGTGCGACAGGGCGATGCCGGTGGCCATCGCGATGACCTCGCGGCTGAACAGCGAGAGCTCCATGCCCGCGCGGCCCTGGGTGATGCCGTCGCACATGGCGGGCACGCCGCCCGCGAACTGCGCCACGCCGCCGACGGCCCGGGCCGCGTCCTTGATCCACGCGGGGTACTCGTGCATGGGCTGGTGGGCGGACAGCATGTCGTTGTACGCCGACACGATCGCCACGTTCGGGCGACGCAGCGCACGAAGGAGGTCCTTGTCACCGCCCGTGATCCCGGCGAAACCGTGGGCCAGGTTGCTGCACGCCATGTCGCGGCGGGCGGGGCCCTCCTGCTGGGCCTGGGCGATTCGTTCCAGGTAGGCGGACCGGCCGGCGGCGCTGCGGGCGGCGATTCGAGCCGTCACTTCGGCGACGACGGGATGCACGCTCATGGTTCGCTGTCTCCCGGTGGTGATCACGGGCTGTGGTGGGCCCGGTGGGACGGCAGCGCTGACGTCGCACGTACGGACGTGACAGCAAGCACACTATGTCACGACACATGATCGTGACAAAAACGATTCAGATCCTGAGACGCGACTCGGACACTTGTGGTTCTTGTCACAGCGGCTTCCACTTGGCAGAGTCGGCACACGGATCGACCCGAGGGAGGTGCTGACCATGACGTCCTCCGAGATCGTGGAGCTGCGCCGGGCGCTTGGCCAACTGCGCCACAGCGTCCGCGGGCTGCGCGCGCGGTACGGCGACGTGGCCGCCGTGCAGCGGCTGGCCAACGACGTCGAGCGCATGGACATCGACGCGACCGAGCTGGCGGAGCTGGACAGCACGCCCCGACCGCGTGAGGCGCCTCGGGTCGAGAGAGAGGTCGTCGTCGTCCCGGACACGCCGTACGACCCGGAGCTGTGGCACGACGCCGACGACGAAGGTCTCGGCGGCTACCGCAGTCATCGGACCTGAGCTGAGGAGAGGACCGGCCCCCGCGTGCGAACGCGGGGGCCGCTCCCGTTTTCGGCCCGGTGATGTGTCCCACACCACAATGTGTCCCGCACCACAACGACGTGGAACGAGGTGAGGTATGAGGGCGCAGATCGCCCAGCGCACGTTGCGCACAGACCGGTGGTGGCTACCGCCGCTGGCGACGTTCGCGGGCCTGCTCCTGATTTCGATCTACGCGGCCGTGCGGACCTTCATGGGCGACTACTACTGGGTGGACGAGTACCGCTACCTGACGCCCATGTACTCGCCGTGCCTGACCGAGGAGTGCCTGCCCAACGCGGCGCACTTCGGCCGCTTGCTGCCCGAGCTGCCGGGGTTCCTCACCCCGCCGGTGATCATCATCCCGTTCCTGCTCGGCTTCCGGGTGACCTGCTACTACTACCGCAAGGCCTACTACCGGGCGGCGTGGATGTCCCCGCCCGCGTGCGCGGTGGCCGAGCCCCACGCCAAGTACACCGGTGAGACCCGCTTCCCGCTCATCGCGCAGAACCTGCACCGGTACTTCTTCTACGCGGCGTCGCTCCTGCTGCTGATCAACATCTACGACGCGGCCTTCGCGTTCAGCACCGGCATCGGCCTCGGCAACATCGTGCTGCTGGTCAACGTCGGCCTGCTCGGCGCGTACACGCTGTCGTGCCATTCGTGCCGCCACATCGCGGGCGGGCGGCTCAAGCACTTCTCCAAGCACCCGGTCCGGTACTGGGCGTGGACGCAGATCTCCAAGCTCAACGCCAGGCACATGCAGTTGGCGTGGGCCTCGCTCATCTTCGTCTGCGTCACGGACCTCTACGTCGCGCTGGTCGCCTCCGGGACGATCGCCGACCTCCGATTCGTCAACTGAGGAGTGGTTTTGCCCGAGCTGGAACGGCATTCGTTCGACGTGCTCGTGATCGGTGCCGGCGGTGCGGGGTTGCGCGCCGCGATCGAGGCACGTGAACACGGGATGCGCACGGCGGTGCTGTGCAAGTCGTTGTTCGGCAAGGCGCACACCGTGATGGCCGAGGGCGGCATCGCCGCGGCCATGGGGAACGTGAACTCGAACGACAACTGGCAGGTGCACTTCCGCGACACCATGCGCGGCGGCAAGTTCCTGAACAACTGGCGGATGGCCGAGCTGCACGCCAAGGAGGCGCCCGACCGCGTCTGGGAGCTGGAGACCTACGGCGCGCTGTTCGACCGCACCAAGGACGGTCGGATCAGCCAGCGCAACTTCGGCGGCCACGAGTACCCGCGCCTCGCGCACGTCGGCGACCGCACCGGGCTGGAGCTGATCCGCAGCCTCCAGCAGAAGGTGGTGTCGCTGCAGCAGGACGATCACGCCGAGACCGGCGACTACGAGTCGCGGCTGAAGGTGTTCCAGGAGTTCACCGTCACCGACCTGGTGCTCGACGGCGGCAAGGTGGCCGGCGCGTTCGGCTACTGGCGCGAGTCGGGCCGGTTCGTGCTGTTCGAGGCGCCCGCCGTGGTGCTCGCGACCGGCGGCATCGGCAAGTCGTTCAAGGTCACGTCGAACTCGTGGGAGTACACCGGCGACGGCCACGCGCTGGCCCTGCGCGCGGGCGCGTCCCTGATCAACATGGAGTTCGTGCAGTTCCACCCGACCGGCATGGTCTGGCCGCCGTCGGTGAAGGGCATCCTGGTCACCGAGTCGGTCCGCGGTGACGGCGGCGTGCTGCGCAACTCCGACGGCAAGCGGTTCATGTTCGACTACATCCCCGAGGTGTTCAAGGACAAGTACGCCGACAACGAGGCCGAGGCCGACCGCTGGTACGCCGACCCCGGCAGCAACCGGCGGCCACCGGAGCTGCTGCCGCGCGACGAGGTGGCCAGGGCCATCAACTCCGAGGTCAAGGCCGGTCGCGGGTCCGAGCACGGCGGCGTGTTCCTGGACGTGTCGACCCGCCTGCCCGCCGAGGAGATCATGCGGCGGCTGCCGTCGATGCACCACCAGTTCAAGGAGCTGGCGGACGTCGACATCACCGCGCAGCCGATGGAGGTCGGGCCGACCTGCCACTACGTGATGGGCGGCGTGCAGGTCGACCCGGACACGGGCGCGTCGTCGGTGCCGGGGCTGTTCGCGGCGGGCGAGGTGTCCGGCGGGATGCACGGCTCGAACCGGCTGGGCGGCAACTCGTTGTCCGACCTGCTGGTGTTCGGCCGCCGGGCGGGCGCGGGCGCGTCGGACTACGTGACCGGGCTGCCGGCCCGTCCCGTGTGCTCGGACGAGGCCGTCGCCGAGGCGGAACGGACGGCCGTGGCCCCGTTCTCCGGCGCCGACGGGGGCGGTGAGAACCCGTACACGCTGCACATGGAGCTGCAGCAGGCGATGAACGACCTGGTCGGCATCATCCGCAAGGCCGAGGAGATGGACCAGGCGATCAAGCGCCTGGAGGAGCTGAAGCGGCGGGCCGCGACCCTGGTGGTCGAGGGGCACCGGCAGTTCAACCCCGGCTGGCACCTGGCGCTCGACCTGCGGAACATGCTCGTGGTCAGCGAGTGCGTGGCGCGCGCCGCGCTGCTGCGCACGGAGAGCCGGGGCGGGCACACCCGGGACGACTACCCCGGGATGGACGCCGACTGGCGGCGCAAGCTGCTGGTGTGCAGGTTGTCCGACTCCTCGGTCGAGGTCGTGGAGGAGCCGCAGATCCCGATCCGCACGGACCTGCTGGCGTTGTTCGAGCACAGCGAGCTGCAGAAGTACCTGACCGCCGACGAGCTGGAGGGCTGACATGGGGTACCAGGGGCACTTCCGGGTGTGGCGCGGTTCGGACGAGGGCGGTGGCCTGGAGGACTTCACCGTCGAGGTCAACGAGGGCGAGGTCGTGCTCGACGTCATCCACCGGTTGCAGGCGACCCAGACACCGGACCTGGCCGTGCGGTGGAACTGCAAGGCGGGCAAGTGCGGGTCGTGCTCGGCGGAGATCAACGGCAAGCCGAGGCTGCTGTGCATGACCCGGATGTCGGTGTTCGCGGAGGACGAGACGGTGACCGTGACGCCGATGCGCACGTTCCCGGTGATCCGCGACCTGGTCACGGACGTCTCGTACAACTACAAGAAGGCGCGTGAGATCCCCGCGTTCAAGCCGCCGGCCGGCGTGGCGCCGGGGGAGTACCGGATGCAGCAGGTCGACGTGGAGCGCTCGCAGGAGTTCCGCAAGTGCATCGAGTGCTTCCTGTGCAACAACACGTGCCACGTCATCCGCGACCACGAGGAGAACAAGGAGTCGTTCGCCGGGCCGCGGTTCCTGATGCGGGTCGCCGAGCTGGAGATGCACCCGCTCGACGAGGCGGACCGCGTGCAGGAGGCGCAGTCGTCGCACGGCCTGGGCCTGTGCAACATCACGAAGTGCTGCACCGAGGTGTGCCCGGAGCACATCAAGATCACCGACAACGCGTTGATCCCGATGAAGGAACGCGTGGCCGACCGGCGTTACGACCCGATCGTGTGGCTGGGCAACAAGCTGTTCCGCAACAAGGCCTGACGACGGCTCGCTGAGGTCCGCCCGCCCGCCCGCCCGCCCGCCCGGGCGGGCGGGCGGGCGGACCACTTTCGGACTGGCCTATCCGGCACTGGCGAGCCGGGCCGCCACCCAGAAGAACACCTTCGGGTCGCCCAGCCCGGAGGCGGTGAGCCAGTCGGCCGCCGCTCGCGCCTCCGACTCGTCCTGGACGAGCCCCCACCGGCCCGGACGGACACCGGTCGCCGTCCGCACGTCCTCGACCAGACCGCCGAGGCACGTCCAGGTGTGCCAGGTCCCGCTGTCGTAGCCGACCAGCTCGAACCCGAGCACGTCGGTCGCGCGGACGGGCTCGGCGCCGGCCAGGCGGGCCGGCAGGCTGCCCGCTGCCACGTCCCAACCGCCCTCGCGCACGTCCGCCAGCAAGGGCTCGACGTCTCGGGCGGCGATCCCGACCTCCAGCACGTGCAGGTCCCCCCGACCCTCCCGGGCACGTCCGGCGGACGCCGGATCGCCGAACCAGTCGTCCCAGCCGTCCGTCACGACCGTCGTGACGCAACCGCTCGCCGACACCAGCTCGCCGTCCGGCAGGCCCGCGTCCTGCCAGTCCTGCCGCGCGCCCCGCGACGCCACGCGGTAGCCGGCCAGGACGTGGTTCACCGGTCCCACCGCCGGCCGAGCGCGGCCAGCTCGTCACCGTGCTCGACGCGCTCGGCCCACTCCTCGGGCCACGCGCCGAGGCCGTGGACCGCGCCCGCGAACGCGCCGGTGAGGCACGCGATCGAATCGGAGTCGCCGGACGTCGTCGCCGCCCGGGACAGCGCCGCCACCGGTTCGTCGCGGAGCAGCAGGAAGCAGTGCAGCGCGGTGGCCAGCGCCTCCTCCGCGATCCACCCGGCGCCCGTGGCCAGGCACGGGTCGGCGTCGCGGTCCGGCGTGGCGGCGGCCAGCACGTCGAGCGCCTCCGCGCACTCGTCCCAACCCCGGGCGATGAACTCCTCCGGAGTGGACACCCCGGGACGTACCCACAGGTCGGCCAGCCACTCCTCCCGGTAGGTGGTGCGCTGCTCCGCGCACCGCTCGCGCAACGCGGCCGTCAGGTCACCGGGACTCGTGCCGTCGACCAGCCACCGCGCCGCGAACGCCGTCAGCTCACTGGCCGCGAGCGCCGTGGGGTGGCCGTGCGTGAGAGCGGACTGGAACTGCGCGATGCCGGCGCGGTCGTCGTCGGACAGGTCGGGCACGAGGCCGACCGGCACGACCCTCATGTTCGCGCCACAGCCCTTGGACGACGCCCCGGTCGCCTCCCGCCACGGCAGCCCGGCGGCGAGCTTCTCGCACGCCTGCAAGCACGTCATGCCGGGCGCCCGGTTGTTGTCCGGCGACTCCCACCACCGCACGAAGTGCTCCCGCAGCGCGTCCTCGACCCCGTCCCGCCCCCCGACCAGCGCCCGTGCGACGGCCAACGTCATCTGGGTGTCATCGGTGACCAGGGCGGGATCGCCTTCGAGGTCGCGCGGGCCGCCCGCGCCGTAGCGCCGCTCGATCTCGGCGACGTTCATGAACTCGGTCGGCGCACCCAGGGCATCCCCGTACGCCAACCCCGACAACGACCCGCTCGCCCGCATCACGGCGACATCGTAGGTGCCGACCACGCCCGGAAGCGCGGGTAAAAGGGGCTATGCCGGGGGCAGTGGTTCGCGCCGTGCCGGCCAGTCAGCCGGCACGCCCGTGCGGCAGGCCACGATCCCGCCCACCATCGCGGCCGTCGTGTCCATCTCGCCGCCCGCTTCGACGCAGGCCGTGACAGCGCCCCGGTAGTCGTCGGCGTGCGTCGCGGCGACCCACAGCACGAACGGCACGGAGTCCTGCGCGGTCGAGTGCGACCCGTTGCCCAACTCGTAGGCGGCTTCGGCGGCCGTGCGCCCCAGCAGTCGCCGCGCGTCCTCGACACCACGCCGGACCTGCCCGTCGTCCAGCAGGTCCAGCACCGCGTCGACCATCCCCGGACCGGGCACGGCCGCCGCCACGGCCGCCGCCACCGCACCCGCGATCCCCTCCGGGTGCAGGTGCGTGACCTCCGCCGAGCGAACCGCCTGCGTCACCACGGCGTCGAGGTCGTCGGCGAAGAACGCGCCCAACGGCGCCACCCGCATCGCCGCCCCGTTGCCGCACGACCCCTCACCCCGGTACGCCGTCGCCGCCGCTTCGCGCCACGGCACCCCGTCCCGGATGCGGTGCAGCACCACCACCGCGCCGGGCCCGTACCCCCGGTACGGGTCGCAGCGCTCGGCGAACTCCCCGGCCAACCGGTCCTGGTCGACCTCGCCGTGCTCGCACAACTCGGCCGGCAGCAGGCAGGCCATCTCGGTGTCGTCCGTGCCTAAGCCCTTCCCCGGACACGACAACGCCCGGACGGGGGAGCGAACCCCCGTCCGGGCGTCGGTGTTCCGGACGATCAGCTGCAGCCCGAGGTGGAGCCGCAGCCCTCGCACAGGTAGCACGAGCCGGCCGGGCGCATCTTCGTGCCGCACGTCATGCACAGCGGCGCGTCGGCGGTGGTGCCCAGTTGCAGTTCGAGCAGCTCCGTGGAGCTGCCCACGCGAATGTCCTGCGGCTTGGACTTCTTCTCCGCCGGGGCCGGCGCGGTCGAGGCGGCCGGGGCCGCGTCGACCGACGTGCGCAGACCCTCCAGGTCCACGTCGGAGCCGGTGCCGTAGTCGCTGTTGACCTGCGCGGTGCGCTCGTCGGCGGTGAAGATGCCGAGCTGCGCCCGCTTCTCGACCGGCAGGTAGTCCAGCGCCAGGCGGCGGAACAGGTAGTCCAGGACGCTGGTCGCGATGCGGACGTCCGGGTCGTCCGTCATGCCCGCCGGCTCGAAGCGCAGGTTCTGGAACTTCGAGACGTAGAACTCCAGCGGGATGCCGTACTGCAGGCCCACCGAGATGGACATGGAGAACGCGTCCATCACGCCGGCCAGCGTCGAACCCTGCTTGCCCAGCTTGACGAAGATCTCGCCGAGGCCGTCGTCCGGGTACGAACCGGCGTGCAGGTAGCCCTCCGCGCCGCCCACGGTGAACGACACCGTCTGCGACGGGCGCTTCTTCGGCAGGCGCTTGCGCACCGGGCGGTACTCGACGACGGTCTCGGCCTTGGCCTCGGCGACCGCCGAGGACTTGGCCGACTTGCCCGCCGACAGCGGCTGGCCGACCTTGCAGTTGTCGCGGTAGATCGCCAGCGCCTTCAGGCCCAGCTTCCAGCCCTGGTAGTAGATCTCCTCGACCTCTTCGACGGTCGCCGTCTCCGGCATGTTCACCGTCTTGGAGATCGCGCCCGAGATGAACGGCTGCACCGCGGCCATCATCCGCACGTGGCCCATCGGCGCGATCGAGCGGTCGCCCATGGCGCAGTCGAAGACCTCGTAGTGCTCGGGCTTGAGACCCGGCGCGTCCACCACGTGGCCGTGCTCGCCGATGAACTCGACGATCGCCTCGATCTGCTCCTGCTGGTAGCCCAGCACCTGCAACGCGCGCGGCACGGTCTGGTTGACGATCTGCATCGAGCCGCCGCCGACCAGCTTCTTGAACTTCACCAGCGCCAGGTCCGGCTCGATGCCGGTGGTGTCGCAGTCCATCATCAAGCCGATGGTGCCGGTGGGCGCGAGCACGCTGGCCTGCGCGTTGCGCCAGCCGTTGCGGGCGCCGATGCGCTGGCACTCCTGCCACGCCCTGGTCGCGACCTTCTGCACCGCGCCGTCGTTCGCGTGGTACGTGCGCAGCATGTCGTTGGCGGCCGAGTGCTTGCGGATGACCCGCTGGTGGCCCTCGGCGTTGCGGGCGTAGCCCTCGTACGGGCCGACGATGCCCGCCAGCTCCGCGGACCGCTTGTACGCCACGGCCTGCATCAGGGACGTGATCGCGGCGGCCAGCGCGCGGCCACCCTCGGAGTCGTACGCGTGACCGGTCGCCATGAGCAGCGCGCCCAGGTTCGCGTAGCCGATGCCCAGCTGGCGGAACGCACGGGTCGTCTCGCCGATCGCGGGGGTCGGGAAGTCCGCGAAGCAGATCGAGATGTCCATCGCGGTGATGATCAGCTCGACCGACTTGGCGAACAGCTCCGCGTTGAACGTGCCGTCGTCGGACAGGAACTTCATCAGGTTCAACGACGCCAGGTTGCAGCTGGAGTTGTCCAGGTGCATGTACTCCGAGCACGGGTTCGAGGCGGTGATCCGGCCCGACTCCGGCGTGGTGTGCCAGTCGTTGATCGTGCCGTCGTACTGGATGCCCGGGTCGGCGCACTCCCACGCGGCCTGCGCCAGCTTGCGGAACAGGTCCTTCGCGTCGATGTGCTCGATGACCTCGCCGGTCTGGCGCGCGCGCAGGCCGAACTGGCCGCCGTTCTCGTAGGCGTGCATGAACTCGTCCGACACGCGGATCGAGTTGTTCGCGTTCTGGTACTGCACGGACACGATGTCCTTGCCGCCCAGGTCCATGTCGAACCCGGCGTCGCGCAGCGCGCGGACCTTGTCCTCTTCCCGCGCCTTGGTCTGGATGAACTCCTCGACGTCCGGGTGGTCGACGTCCAGCACGACCATCTTCGCCGCGCGGCGGGTCGCGCCACCGGACTTGATGGTGCCCGCGGACGCGTCGGCGCCGCGCATGAACGACACCGGGCCGGACGCCGTGCCGCCGGAGGACAGCAGCTCCTTGGACGAGCGGATGCGCGAGAGGTTCAGGCCCGCGCCGGAGCCGCCCTTGAAGATCAGGCCCTCCTCGCGGTACCAGTTCAGGATCGACTCCATCGTGTCGTCGACCGACAGGATGAAGCAGGCGCTGACCTGCTGCGGCGAGCTGGTGCCCACGTTGAACCAGACCGGCGAGTTGAAGCTGAACACCTGGTGCAGCAGCATCCAGGTCAGCTCGTGCTCGTAGATCTCGGCGTCCTCGGCGGTGGTGAAGTAGCCGTGCTTGACGCCCGCCTCGACGTAGGTCTTCACCACGCGGTCGATGAGCTGGCGCAGGCTGTGCTCGCGCTGCGGCGTGCCCACCGCGCCGCGGAAGTACTTGCTGGTGACGATGTTGGTGGCGTTGACCGACCAGAAGTCGGGGAACTCGACGCCGCGCTGCTCGAAGTTCACCGAGCCGTCGCGCCAGTTCGTCATCACGACGTCGCGGTGCTCCCAGGTGACCTCGTCATAGGGGTGCGTGCCCGCCGTGGTGTAGACGCGCTCCACCTTGAGCTTGGCGTTCTTGTCCCCCGCGCCGTTGCGGGTGGCCGTCTTCTTGCTGGAGCCACCGACGGTCTCCGTCATCCCGGGTCCCTCTCGTCTTGCTCGTCTTGGAAAGTTCGGTGCGCGACCACGTCCGGGCTCCCCGTCCGAGGCGGCCGCGCGGTTGTCCTGCGTCGCGTCGCTCAGTCGTCCGTGCCCTGGGCGGTGCGAAGATCGGCGATCTCCTTCTCGAAGTCCTCGACGGACGAGAAGGAGCGGTAGACGCTGGCGAAGCGGAGGTACGCGACCTCGTCCAGCTCGCGCAGGGGGCCGAGGATGGCCAGGCCCACCTCGTGGCTGGGGATCTCGGCGACGCCGCCGGAGCGGATCGACTCCTCCACGCGCTGCGCCAGCTGCTGGAGGGCGTCCTCGTCGACGGGGCGGCCCTGGCACGCGCGGCGCACGCCGACGACGACCTTGTCGCGGCTGAACGGCTCGGTCACACCGGAGCGCTTGACCACCGCCAGCACGGCCTCCTCGACCGTGGTGAAGCGGCGGCCGCAGGCCGTGCACGACCGGCGGCGGCGGATGACCTGGCCCTCGTCGACCTCGCGGGAATCGACGACACGCGAGTCCGAGTTCCGGCAGAACGGGCATCGCACGGCTGGTCTCCCCCTCCCCTGGGCAGCATCCATCGCGTTAGCCTCACTCGTCGGGAAAACCCCAACCTGTGGACTAACTACAACGGTGTGACCACTAGATGTAGGGGTCAACCTATGCCCGCGCCCGGCCCGTCTGCAAGTCGGACACACCGGTCGGCGTTCACCCGATGGGATGCCGGAGCGCTCCGCGTCCCACCGGTCACGGACCGCCTCCCGATTTGCGAACCCAAACGCGAGAGTCCAACGCTCACGCCGCGAGAGTCCTACGTTCACACCGCGAGAGTCCTACGTTCAGCGCGCCTGAGTTCAACGCTGAGCGTTGAACTCACGCCTTCCGAACGTAGGACTCTCGCGCGGTGGACGTTGGACTCTCGCGGCGTGGAGGTTGGACTCTCGCGAGTGGTCAGGTGCCGTGGGGGACGACCAGGGCCTGGCCGGGGACGACGTCGGAGCCCGGGAGGGAGTTCAGCTCGCGGATGCGGGCCACGACGGCGTCCGGGTCGCTGGCGGGCGCGCTGCGCTCGGCCACGTCCCACAGCGACTCGCCCACCTGGACGTGCACCACGTTGGTCCGTTCGGGGACGGTGGTGGCGCCGGAGGAGTACAGGAACAGCAGGCTCAGCAGCGCGGCGAAGAGGGCGGCGGCCGTCGCGTAGCCGGCGAACTGGACGGCCGGGTGGCGGCGCGGCCGGACCTCGCAGGCGATCGGCTCGGGCGCGGTCGGGCGCACGGCGAGCGGACGGGGGCGGGTCGACGGGCGGCGGTTGTCCTTATCGTGTACGTCGAACCGGCGGAGGACCCGTGGTCCGGGTCGCAATCCCGCGCCGAGGGCGACATCCTCGGCACCGGCGCCGTCGACCAGTTCGAAGCTGTTACGGGTGCCAATGACCACCGCCATGATGTCCTCCAACGCAGGTCATCCGATCATGATCGAACCTGTGTTCGATCGAACGTCCGTGCGAATGTCTACCACTTCGCCGGGCGAAATCGCTAGGACACGCCGGTGTTTACTTCGAACAGGTGTTTGATCTGGACAAGGAACGCGACTACCGTCCACAAGTGAAGATCGTCGGAGAAGCCGGCCTGGGCAATCGGGACCGGTGAGGAGGAAGCACCGTGGCACGCAAGACCAGCGAAGACCCGCGCACCGCCGATGTGCCCTCCGCGCCCGAACCGGCGGACATCGCGGGCAACGCCGGGCTCACCCTGCGCCAGCGCAAGGTGCTCGACGTGATCCGCGACTGGCTCGACCGGTTCGGCTACCCGCCCAGCGTGCGTGAGATCGGGGAGGCGGTCGGCCTGACCTCCACCTCCTCGGTCGCCCACCAGCTGCGCGCGCTGGAGCGGAAGGGGTACCTGCGGCGCGACCCGAACCGGCCGCGCGCGGTGGGCGTGCTGCCCGCCGAGATCGTGACCGGCCTCGACCCGGCGTCCAAGCCGACGCCCGCGTACGTGCCCATGCTGGGCCGCATCGCGGCCGGTGGGCCGATCCTGGCGGAAGAGGCCATCGAGGACGTGTTCCCGCTGCCCCGCGAGATCGTCGGCGAGGGCGACGTGTTCCTGCTGAAGGTCGTCGGCGACTCGATGGTGGACGCCGCCATCACCGACGGCGACTGGGTGGTCGTCCGCCAGCAGCCGACGGCGGACAACGGCGAGGTGGTGGCCGCCATGATCGACGGCGAGGCCACCGTGAAGTCGTTCAAGCGCAAGGAGGACGGGCACGTGTGGCTGATGCCGCACAACGCGGCCTACCAGCCCATCCCCGGCGACGACGCGTCGATCCTGGGCAAGGTCGTCGCCGTCCTGCGCAGGCTCTAGGCGGACAGCCCTGGCGGCAGCCGCTCACGCCCTGCGTCGGCGTGAGCGGCGCACCAGTGCGCCGACCAGCACCAACGCGACCGCGCCGCCGCCCACCACCGGCCACGGCGACCGCGGATCGGTGGCCGGGGGAGTGGCGCTCGTCGCCTCGTCGGCCGACGGCGCGGCTTCCGCCGTGGTCGTCGGCGCGGGCGGCACGGCCAACGCCGCCGCGCCCGCCACCGCGCGCACGGCCGACGACGTGCCGGCGCTGCCGAACTCGGAGGCCGACAGCAGCGTGCCGTCCGGGTCGAACGCGATGGCCTCGCCCTGCGGCTCACCGGGCAGCGGCACCCGCACCGGGTCCGACTCCAGCGCCTTGGCCAGGTCTCCGTCCGGCACCGGGAACAGGTACGCGTCGGTGTAGGTCCGCAACGCCGCCACCCGGCCGTCCCGGGACATCGCGCCACCCGTGACCAGGCGCGTCACCACGGAGTTCTGCAGCGGTCCGCCCGGCGTGTCCGTCGTCGTGATCGACACCCGCGCCACCTGCTCCAGCGGCGTCGGCGCGCCCTCGCTCAACCCGGCGGCCGGCCGGTACACCAACGCCGATCCGATCGTTTCCTTCGTGACGATGTGCGGAATGCCGGAACCGTCGAGCAACAATGCCTCGGCGTCGTGCTTTCCGTCAGGATACGTAAGTCGGTACAAACGTGCGCTGCCGTCCGGGGAAACGGCATGCAATGCCACGGTTTCCCGAGTCTTGCCGTTGTCGCCGGTGTCCGCGAGCCACAAGGTTCCATCAGGGGCCAATGCGAGATCTTCGACGTCGAACGGGTTGTTCGGCGCGGTGATCGTGCCGGTGATCGCGCACGCCCGGTCGAGCACCTGGACCCGCACCTGGCCGTTGTCGCTGTCGTTCACGGCGAACCACTGCCCGCCGTCGGACGCGAACCCGGACAGCTCCTCCAGCCGCTGGTCGGTCACCGCGCACACGTCGGCGACGGCCGGCTCCGCCGAAGCGGAACCGGCCGTCAGCACCAGACCCAGGACTACCAGCAGCGCGCGCAACGGCTCAGGCGTGGCTTCCGTTCACGGCGAACTTCTCCAGCACCCCGGCCAGGTCCGGCCGGACCCGGGCGGACAGCTCGGTGCCCTCCTCGGTGTGCCGCTCCTTGAGCACCTCGCCCTCGCGGTGCACGCGCGCGACCACCTCGCCCCGCGCGTACGGCACGAGCGCCTCGACCACGACCTCCTGCCGCGGCGTCATGGCCGCGATGCGCTCGCGCAGGTCGGCGATGCCCTCGCCGGTGTGCGCGGACACGAAGACCGCCGTGGGGAACAGGTGCCGCAGCCGGGCGAGGCCCAGCTCGCCCACCGCGTCGACCTTGTTGACCACGAGCAGCTCGGTCGGCATCGCGTCGTCGCGCCGGGACGAGATCTCCCGGATCACCTCGCGCACCGCCATGACCTGCTTCTCCGGCATCGCGTCGGAGCCGTCGACCACGTGGACCAGCAGGTCCGCGTCGGCGACCTCCTCCAGCGTCGACCGGAACGCCTCGACCAGCTGGTGCGGCAGGTGCCGCACGAAGCCGACCGTGTCGGTCAACGTGTAGGCCAGGCCCTCGGGCGTCTCGGTGCGCCGCGTGGTCGGGTCGAGGGTCGCGAACAGCGCGTCCTGCACCAGCACCCCCGCGCCGGTCAGCGCGTTGAGCAGGCTGGACTTGCCCGCGTTCGTGTACCCCGCGATGGCGACGTTGGGCACCGAGTTGGCCACGCGGCGGTGCCGCTTGGTCTCCCGGGTGACGCCCATCGCGGCGATCTCGCGGCGCAGCTTGGAGATGCGCGCGCGGATGCGCCTGCGGTCGGTCTCGAGCTTCGTCTCACCGGGACCGCGCAGACCCACGCCGCCGTTGGCGCCGCCGGCACGACCACCGGCCTGCCGGGACAGCGACGCGCCCCAGCCGCGCAGGCGCGGCAGCAGGTACTGGAGCTGGGCCATCTCGACCTGCGCCTTGCCCTCGCGGGTGGACGCGTGCTGGGCGAAGATGTCGAGGATCAGCGCGGTGCGGTCGACGACCTTGACCTTGAGCTTCTCCTCCAGCTGCCGCAGCTGGCCGGGGGAGAGCTCGCCGTCGCAGATCACCGTGTCCGCGCCGGTCGCGATCACGATGTCGCGCAGCTCGTGGACCTTGCCGGAACCGATGTAGGTGGCCGGGTCGGGCCGGTCGCGCCGCTGCACGAGGCCTTCGAGCACCTCGGAGCCCGCGGTCTCGGCGAGCAGGGCCAGTTCCGCCAGGGAGGCGTCCGAATCGGCCGCCGTGCCCTCGGTCCACACGCCGACCAGCACGACCCGCTCCAACCGGAGCTGCCGGTACTCGACCTCGGTGACGTCCTCGAGCTCGGTGGACAACCCGGCTACGCGACGTAGCGCGGCGCGCTCTTCGAGCGCCAAGTCGCCGGTGGACAGCTCGTCCTCGTGGTCGAGCCAGTCGTTGCTGCTGTACGTGTTTTCCGTCATTTGCCCTTCATCGTCCCACGGCACCCCTGACCGGACCGAGTGGTTAATCGCCTGGGTAGAGCGCCAGGTAGATCGCCACGCGTTCCCCGTCGGGGTGGGCCGGCTCGGTTGCCAGCTCATCCAACAACGTCTGGAGGCGTCGTTTTAGTTCCGCGCGGTCGACCCTGGCCACCAGCCGGAACTGGTTCATGGCGGCCGGGCCGACCTCGGCGACCTCGCTCAGGAACGCCTGGAACACGGCCTCGCTGGTCTCCTCGGGGTACGGGCTGCTGCCCTTGTGGAGCCGCCAGGACAGCCCCGTCGACCGGTACGGGATCTCCCGCGCGCCCCGGTTGCCGGTGCGCTCCTCCTGCGCCTCCAGGAAGCCCGTGGCGACGAGTTTGCGCACGTGGTGGAGGGTGGTGGCGGGGTCCTTGCCGAGCCGCTCGGCGATCTCCTTGTTGGTCAGCGCGCGGTCGTACGTGAGCCGGATGATGCGCAGCCGCACGGCCGAGGCCAGGGCGGCGGCCTCGGCGTCGGTCGCCGGACGTCGTTGCACCGGCACAGCCTAGACCGCCCGGAACTGAGTGATTGACAGTTTCCAATCACTCCCGCGACACTTCCGGCGTGTCCCTCTGGTCTCATCGCGACTTCCGCCTGCTGTGGGCAGGCGACACCATCAGCCAGTTCGGCTCGACGATCGGCCGCACGGTGTTGCCGCTGCTCGCGGTGGGCGCGCTGGCCGCGACGCCGTTCGAGATGGGTGTCCTGTCGGCCGCGAGCACGGCCGCGTTCCTGCTGATCGGGCTGCCCGCCGGGGTCTGGGTGGACCGGCTGCGCCGCCGTCCGGTGATGCTGGTGGCCGACTTCACCCGGGCCGTCCTGCTGCTGTCGATCCCGCTGGCCTGGTGGCTGGACGTGCTCGCGCTGCCGCACCTGGTCGTGGTCGCGCTGCTGGTCGGCGCGGCCACCGTCATGTTCGACATCGCCTACCAGTCGTACCTGCCCGCGCTGGTCGGCCGGGAGCAGCTGGTCGAGGGCAACTCGAAGCTGGAGGCCAGCCGGGCCGTGGCGGAGGTGTCGGGGCCGGCCGTGGCCGGTGGCGTCGCCCAGGCGGTCGGCGCGGCCCTCGGCGTGCTCGCCACCGCGGTCGGCTACCTGGCGTCGGCGTTCTTCCTGCTGCGCATCCGCGTCGAGGAGCCGCCGCCCCGGACACCGGACAAGCCCGGTCTGGCGCACGAGATCGCCGAGGGCCTGCGGTTCGTCTTCGGGAACCGGTCGCTGCGCGCGATCGTCGGCTGCACGGGCACCGCGAACTTCTTCGGCGGCATGTCCGCGGCCGTGCTGGTGCTGTTCCTGGTGCGGGACCTCGGCCTGTCCGAGGGCGTGGTCGGCCTGGTGCTCAGCGCGGCCGGGGTCGGCGGCGTGCTGGGGGCGCTGACCGTGACGCGGTGGAACGCCCGGTTCGGCCAGACCACGGTGATCTGGCTGTCCGGCCTGGTCACGTGGCCGTTGGGGGTGCTCGTCCCGCTGGGCGCGGCGGACTGGCGGATCGGGTTCCTCCTCGTCGGCGAGGCCGCGGTGGCCTACGGGGCGACGGTCTACAACATCGCCCAGGTGAGCTACCGGCAGTCCATCTGCCCGGACCACCTGCTCGGCCGGATGA
This sequence comes from Saccharothrix sp. 6-C, assembly GCF_016695385.1. NCBI lineage: Bacteria > Bacillati > Actinomycetota > Actinomycetes > Pseudonocardiales > Pseudonocardiaceae > Saccharothrix > Saccharothrix sp. 6-C. The sequence continues at coordinate 1,132,615 of NZ_CP064192.1, forward strand.
ACGCCAGCATCCGGTTCGTGGTGTGGGGCTCGATGCCGATCGGCGGGCTGCTGGGCGGCGTGCTCGGTGGCGGTGTCGGCGTCACGGCCACGCTGTGGGTGGCGATGACGGGGCAGGCCCTGGCGGTGCTGTGGGTGGTCCTGTCACCGCTGCGGTCGATGCGCGACCTGCCGGTGATCACTAGCCTCGACCGGCATGGCTGACACCACCGTGCTGCGCGAAGGTCTCCGGTTCGGCGAAGGTCCGCGGCAGGGGCCCGACGGGCGGTTGCACTACTCGGACTTCTACGACCACGAGGTGCGCGCGCTCGACCTGGACACGGGCGAGCAGGAGGTCGTCTGCGACGTGCCGGGGCAGCCGTCGGGGCTGGGCTGGCTGCCCGACGGGCGGCTGCTGGTGGTGTCGATGCGGGACCGCAAGGTGCTGCGCCTGGAGGAGGGAGGGCTGGTCGAGCACGCCGACCTGACCGGGATCGCCACCTTCCACGCCAACGACATGCTGGTCGACGCCGAGGGCCGGGCGTACGTCGGCAACTTCGGCTTCGACCTGCACGCGGCCATCGCGGCGGGCGGCGAGGCGGCGATGCTGGAACCGGGCTGGGTCGCGCCCGGCACGCCGCTGGCGCTGGTCCGGCCCGACGGGTCGGTGGAGGTGGCGGCCGAGGACCTGAAGTTCCCGAACGGGACCGGGCTGCTGCCGGACGGCCGGCTGGTGGTCGCCGAGACGCTGGCGTTCGGGCTGACGGTGTTCGACGTGGCCGACGACGGCTCGCTGTCCGACCGCCGGGTCTTCGCGTCGCTGCGCGAGCACGGCATCGCGCCGGACGGGATCGCGGTGGACGCCGACGGCGGCGTGTGGGTCGCGCCCGCGCTCCAGCCGTTCGTGTTCCGCGTCGAGGAAGGCGGCGAGATCACCCGGAAGGTGGAGACCAGCCAGCTCTGCTTCGCCGTGGCGATCGTCGGCGACCGGCTGGTCTGCTGCACCGCGCCCAGCTCGCAGCCCGAGGTGGTGTCGCAGGCGCGGCTGGGCAAGCTTGAGGTCGTCGGGCTCTGATCCCCGAGGGCGTCAGTCCCCGAGGGCGTCCCACCAGGCCTGGTCGAGCTCGCCCCGGGCCGGCAGCACGGCCGGGCCGGTGAGCGTGGAGCCGTCCTCCTCGATCACCACGGACACCTGTCCACCAGGGACGTCCACAGTGGCCTTGCCGGTGCGCCTGCCGGACCCGTACAGCCACGACGCCACCGACGCGACCGTGCCGGTGCCGCACGACCGGGTCTCGCCGACGCCGCGCTCGTGCACGCGCATCCGGAGAGCGCCGTCGTCCAGGACGTTGACGAACTCGACGTTCACGCCGTGCGGGAACTGCACCGGGTCGTGGCCGGGCGGCAGCTTCAGGTCGAGCTCGGCCACCGGCACCTCGGTCACGCACGCCAGGTGCGGGTTGCCGACGTCCACCGCGACACCGCCGAACGCGCGGCCGCCGACCGTGGCCGTGCCCGTGCCCGTGACCAGCACGCGCCCCATGTCGGCGGTCACCGTGCCGTCGTCGTGCACGACGACGTGCCGTTCACCCGCCCGGGTGCCGATGGTGAACTCGCCCGCCGCCGCCAACCCGGCGTCGACCAGGTACTTCGAGAACACGCGCACCCCGTTGCCGCACATCTCGGCGATCGAGCCGTCGGCGTTGCGGTAGTCCATGAACCACGGGCCGAAGTCGGGCCGGACGACCCGCAGCACGCCGTCCGCGCCCAGACCGCGCCGCCGGTCGCACAGGGCGCGCACGCGCGCCTCGGTCAGGTCCAGCACGCCGTCCGGGTCGGGCAGCACGACGAAATCGTTCTCGGTGCCGTGACCCTTGAGAAACTCGACTCCCACGCCCACCAGGCTACGGTGCGACCAGCTTGAGCACGTCGTCGGCCAGGCTCGGCTCGGCCGCGTCGAACCACGTCACCCGCTGGTCGCGGCGGAACCAGGAGCGCTGCTTGCGCACGAACCGCCGGGTGGCCTGCGCGGTGGTGGCCGCCGCCTCGTCGATCGAGCACTCGCCGTCGAACGCGGCCAGCACCTGCTGGTAGCCCAGCGCGCGGGACGCCGTGCGGCCGTCGCGCAGCCCGCGGGCCTCCAGCTCGCGCACCTCGTCCACCAGGCCCGACTCGAACATCCGCGCCACCCGCGCGTCGACCCGCTCGTCCAGCGCGGCCACGTCCCGGTCCAGCCCGACGACCACCGTGCCGTACCGGGCCGGTCCGGGCTTGGGCAGGGTCGCCGAGAACGGCTGCCCGGTCAGCTCGATGACCTCCAGCGCGCGCACCACCCGGCGGCCGTTGCTCGGCAGGATCGCCAGCGCCGCCGCCGGGTCCAGCTGCGCCAACCGGCCGTGCAGCGTCTCGGACCCGAACACGGCCAGCTCCTGCTCCAGCTGGGTGCGGATCTTCTCGTCGGTGCCGGGGAACACCAGGTCGTCCAGCACGGCCTGCACGTACAGGCCCGAGCCGCCGACCAGCACCGGCGTGCGGCCGTCGGCGAGCAGGCGCTCCACCACGGCCCGCGCCTCGCGCTGGTAGGCGGCGACGGACGCGGTCTCGGTCACGTCGAGCACGTCGAGCAGGTGGTGCGGCACGCCCTGCCGCTCGGTCTCGGTGATCTTGGCCGTGCCGAGGTCCATGCCCCGGTAGAGCTGCATCGCGTCGGCGTTGACCACCTCGCCGCCCAGCTCGACGGCCAGCCGCACGGCCAGGTCCGACTTGCCGGTGGCGGTGGGTCCGACGACGGCGACGGGGGTGGGGGTGTTCACGGGCTCAAGCCTCCCAGACCGCCACGTGGTAGCCGACGCCGAAGGGCGCCAAGAACTCCGACCTGGCACATCGCCACGCGCCCGGCACGCCCGCGGCCACCTGCCACGCGGCCCGGCCGTGCGCGCCCAGCTCGGCCGCCGTCACCGGGTCGACGGCCCGCAACGCGGCCGTGTCCGCCGTGGCCAGCGCCTCGCGCACGTCCTCGTCGAACGGCTCGGCCCGCTCGTCGGCCCGCCCGACGGCCAGCTCGCCGCGCCGGTGCGACCCGTCGCCGAGCACCAGCAGCGCGGGCGACCCGGCCAGCCGCTCGCCCAGGGCGACGCACTCGGCGGTGGGCAGGTCCGGCGGCACGAGGTGCACGCGCACCGACCGCGCGCCGACGCGTTCCCGCAGCCAGGCCGCGACCAGCGCGGGCAGCGGCAGGTCCTCATCCACAGAGGACGCGTCGGCCGACAACGACACCCGCACGTCCACCCCGAAGCCGCGGAACGTGCCCACGACGCCCTCGACGACCCGCGGCCCGGAGGGGTCGACCCCGACGGCCACCCAGTCCGACGCGCCCGCGGCCAGGTCCCGTGCCGCGGCCAGGCACGCCGAGCGCACCGGTCCGGTGTCCGGCGCGGCGCCGGAGACCAGTTCGGGCACCAGCAGCGGCGGGTGCGGCACGACCACCAGGCGCGAGATCATGGCAGTCCACGCTACTCATCGGCCACCACCGGTACCGATGCGAGCCTTGACCTGTTTGAATGCGCGCGAGGTACTGGGCACTCTTAGGGGGCGTCGCGGTACTCGGGTGCTGGGCCCCGTCGTAGGCGGGGCGCCCGTGGTCGGCACGGGCACCACGAAGTGGGCAGGCGAGGAGGAAGCCGGCGATGACGGAGCACGAGACGACACCGGGAACCACTGGCGACAGTGGTGCGGGGGCGGTGGTCGAGGAGACCAGGGTGGAAGCGTCGCCGGTCACGGCGGCACCGCCGGTCCCCGTGGCGTCGGACCACCCTGACCGCTGGGGGCGCGTGGACGCGGACGGCACCGTCTACGTCAAGACGGCCGACGGCGAGCGGGTCGTCGGTTCCTGGCAGGCGGGCGAGCCCGCCGAGGGCCTGGCGCACTTCGCGCGCCGGTTCGACGACATCCGCACCGAGGTCGAGCTGCTGGTGACGCGGCTGTCCTCCGGCGCGGGCGACCCCAAGCACGCGCTGACCAGCGCGAAGCACGTCCAGGAGAGCCTGGCCGACGCGGCGGTGGTCGGCGACCTCGCCGCGCTGGCCGCACGGGTCGAGCACGTGCTGGTCCTGGCCGAGAAGGGCCTGGAGGCCGCGAAGGCGGCCAAGGACGAGGCTCGGGCCGCGGCGGGCGCGCGCAAGCAGGAGCTGGTCGAGGAGGCCGAGGTCCTGGCCAACGAGTCCACGCAGTGGAAGGCGGCGGGCGACCGGCTGCGGCAGATCCTGGACGAGTGGAAGACCATCCGGGGTGTCGACCGCAAGACCGACGAGCAGCTGTGGCGGCGCTTCTCCAAGGCGCGTGACGCGTTCAACCGCCGGCGCGGGTCGCACTTCGCCGACCTGGACCGGCAGCGCGGCGTGGCCAAGAACCGCAAGCAGGAGTTGGTCGAGGAGGCCGAGAAGCTCGTCGAGTCCGACGACTGGGGTCCCACGGCTGGCCGGTACAAGGACCTGATGGTCGAGTGGAAGGCCGCCGGGCGTGCGCCCAAGGAGGCCGACGACGCGTTGTGGCAGCGGTTCCGGGCCGCGCAGGACGCGTTCTTCGCGAAGCGCTCGGAGGCGTTCAGCGAGCGTGACGCCGAGTTCGCGGCCAACGGAAAGCTGAAGGAGGAGCTGCTCGCCGAGGCCGAGCGGATCGACCCGTCGCTCGACCTGGAGGCAGCGCGCCAGCAGCTGTACAAGATCCAGGAGCGGTGGGACGCGATCGGCAAGGTGCCCCGCGAGCGGGTCCGCGAGCTGGAGGGCAAGCTCCGCGCGATCGAGGAGCGGGTCCGCGGCGCGGTCGACGCCCAGTGGCGCAAGTCCGACCCGGAGGCCGAGGCCCGCGTCGCCCAGTTCCGCGAGCGCGTGGAGCAGTTCGAGGCCCAGGCCGCGAAGGCGCGCACGGCGGGCGACAAGCGCCGCGCCGAGCAGGCCGAGGCGCAGGCCCAGCAGTGGCGCGAGTGGCTGGCCGCCGCCGAGCAGGCGGTCGCGAGCCGCTAGTGCGGACGACCAGGCCCCGTGCCGTTCCCCCTTCCGGGCGGGAACGGCACGGGGCCTGATCGCGACCGCGCGCCCTGTGCGGCCACCGGGCCCCCACAATTGCGGTAATCGTCCTGGCACGGGCCGTTACCTTGGGCGGGTGGAATCGGAACCGGCGCCGTCAGGTGTGCACAACGTCGTGAGCGGTCGGGTGGACGGCCCCGTGACGATGGCCCACACGATCGGCTCGATGGTCCACGGCCTCCCGTGGCCGAGGGTCGTGCTGGTCGTCCTGGCGATCCTGATCCCGGCCTTCTCGATCTTGTTGCTGGCCGGCTACACGGTCTACCGCGCGATCACACCCCTTCCGCCGACGACGGTGGTCTCGGTCGTGCCCGCCCCGCCGTCCGCGGCACTCCCGTCGACGTCCGCGACGACACCGCCCACGACCACCGCCACCTCCGCCGCACCGGATCCGGTGGCCCGGGTGGTGCTGCCTGTCGCCACCACCACGATCCGCCCGGCCGCGAACGCGCCGGCGCCGACCACCACCGCACCCACCACGACCGCGCCGACGACGAGCCGGCCCGACGAGCCGACCGCCACGACGACCACGACCAGTGCGGCCGGGCAGCAGTGCACCGGCAACCCGCCCTGGCTCAACTGCGTGCCGTGACCCTCAGCGCGGCCAGCCCGCGGCGAACAGCAGGTCCGGTCCGTCCTCGCCGGGGCGGTCCAGGTGTTCGGCGCGGGTCAGGCCGGCGTTGAGCGCCACCCGCTGCGAGGCGGTGTTGGCGGGCCGCACCTTGGCCACGACCGGGTAGTCGGGCAGCGTGTCGCGGGCCCAGCGCACGACCTCGCGGGCCGCTTCCGAGGCGTAACCCCGCCCCCAAGTGGCCGGGTCGAACCGGTAGAACAGGTTCAGCGCGCGCCGGCCGTCGACGTCGGTGAGCTTCACGCCGCAGAAGCCGAGCGGTCGCCCGGCGTCGGGCAGGCGGACCACCACCCAGTAGCCGAAGCCGAAGCCGCGCCAGTGCTCCAGCCACCGTTCCAGCAGGTTGGCGGCCTCTTCGGGGGTGCGCAGGGCGTCGGACGGGTTGTGCGCGCAAGCCGCCGGGTCGCGGTGGATCTCGTGCACCGCGACCACGTCGTCGGCCACCGGCGGCCGCAACGTCAGCCGCTGGGTGCGCAGCTCCACGTCCCGCCCCCGGCGGTCACTGCATCGGCGGCCGGGACGCGGCCAGCCTCAGCCACTTCACCAGCAGCACGATGACCGCCACCACGGCCAGGACCAAGCCGAAGCCCGGTCCGGGACCGGGGTGGTGGCCGGTCGTCGTCTGCGTGGTCCAGATCGACAGCACGCCCGCCACCGAGGCGGCGAACGTCCCGAGCGCGCACACCCACGCCAACGCCCACCGGCGCAACGCCAGCGTCAACGCGGGCAGCAGCACACCGACGACCACCGCCAGGTAGGCGAACACCTCCGGCAGCCCTTCGGCCCTGCCGAACAGCACGCTCAGGCCCGGCACGCCGTCCACCCACGGCAGGATCAGCGACACCAGGATCGCCAGCGCCGCGATGGCGATCGTCAACGCGCCGGCGCCGGGGTCGAAGCGCCTGGCCGCCGACCGGCCGACGCCGTCGATCTCCTCGCGCAGCCCGGCCAGGTCGTCCCGGTCGTTCTCGCTCATGGGCACTTCCTCACCGGGACTCCCTCATGTGGTCGAACACCCGCCGACGGCGGCGGGCAGGGGAGCGGGCTTGCCGAACGACGGCAGCCCCAGCGTCACGCCCGGCGTCTTCGGCTTCACCCCGGCCTCGGACCGGTCACCCGCCTTGGTCCGGCGGTGCGACAGCAGCGGGCCGTCCGCGATCAGGTTGTGCGGCGCGCCGTAGGTCACCACGGTCTCCACCACGTCACCGGGCCGCACCAGCGCGTCGCCGGGCGTGAAGTGCACCAGCCTGCCGTCGCGGGCGCGGCCGGTCATCCGGCGCGTCTCGGCGTCCTTGCGGCCCTCGCCGGAGGCGACCAGCAGCTCGACCCGCCGGCCGACCTGCTCCTGGTTCAGCTCGTGCGCCACGTCGTTGACCAGCGTGACCAGCCGGTCGTACCGCTCCTGCACGACCTGCTTGGGCAGCTGGCCGGGCAGCTCGGCGGCGGGCGTGCCGGGCCGCTTGGAGTACTGGAACGTGAACGCCGACGAGAACCGGGCCTCGCGCACGACGTCCAGGGTGGCCTGGAAGTCCTCCTCGGTCTCACCGGGGAAGCCGACGATGATGTCGGTGGTGATGGCCGCGTCCGGCATGGCCGCGCGCACGTCGTCCAGGATGGACAGGTACTTCGCGGTCCGGTACGAGCGGCGCATCTCCTTGAGCACGCGGTCCGAGCCCGACTGCAGCGGCATGTGCAGCGAGTGGCACACCGCGGGCGTCTCGGCCATCGCGGCGATCACGTCGCCGGTGAAGTCCTTGGGGTGCGGCGAGGTGAACCGGACCCGCTCCAGGCCCTCGATGCCGCCGGTGGCGCGCAGCAGCTTGCCGAAGGCGTAGCGGTCGCCGAACTCGACGCCGTAGGAGTTGACGTTCTGCCCGAGCAGCGTCACCTCCAGCACGCCCTCGTCGACCAGCGCCTGCACCTCGGCCAGCACCTCGCCGGGCCGGCGGTCCTTCTCCTTGCCGCGCAGCGACGGGACGATGCAGAACGTGCACGTGTTGTTGCAGCCCACGGACACCGACACCCAGCCGGAGTAGGCCGAGTCGCGGCGGGCGGGCAGCGTCGAGGGGAAGGTCTCCAGCGAGTCCAGGATCTCGACCTGGGCCTCGCGGTTGTGCCGGGCGCGTTCGAGCAGCACGGGCAGCGAGCCGATGTTGTGCGTGCCGAAGACCACGTCGACCCACGGCGCGCGCTTGACGATCTCGCCCTGGTCCTTCTGCGCCAGGCAGCCGCCGACGGCGATCTGCATGTCGGGGTTCGCGGACTTGGCGGGCGCGAGGTGGCCGAGCGTGCCGTAGAGCTTGTTGTCGGCGTTCTCCCGCACGGCGCAGGTGTTGAACACGACGACGTCCGGCGCGACGTCGCCTTCGGCGGGCGTGTAGCCCGCGTCCTCCAACATGCCGGCCAGGCGCTCGGAGTCGTGCACGTTCATCTGGCAGCCGAACGTGCGGATCTGGTAACTGCGAGTCACTGCACCTAGTCCTTCCGTCGGGTCCAGCGTAGAGCGTGGACGTGCGACGATGCGCGGGTGTCGGGAACGCTCCTGCGGTTGCACGCGGTCGGGGCCGCATTGGCCCTGGCCACCCTGTCGTTGACGGCGTGCGGCGACGACCTGGACCAGGTCAAGCTCACGATGGCGGCCGGCAGCCCCGGTGGCGTCTACCACAAGTTGAGCATGGCGCTGGCCGACGCGTGGACCCGGGAGCCGGGCATCCCCCGCGCCCAGGTGGCGAACACGGCGGGCTCGGTGGACAACCTCGACCGGCTGCGGGCCAACCAGGCGCAGGTCGGGTTCTCCGCGGCCGACGCGGCGGAGGAGAAGCAGAAGGGCCCCGCCGGGCACAAGCTGTACGCGCTGGCCCGGATGCACGACGACTACCTGCAGCTGATCGTGCGGGACGACCTGCCGGCCACCAAGCTGGCCGACCTCAAGAACCTCCGGGTCAGCGTGGGCGCCCGCGACTCGGGCGTGTGGCTCATCGCGCAGCGGCTGCTCCAGTCCGCGGGCATGTCGCCGGAGACGGACCTCAAGGTCCAGTACATGGACCTGCCGACGAGCGCGAACGCGATGCGCGACGGCGCGCTGGACGCGTTCTTCTGGTCGGGCGGCGTGCCGACGGACGCGGTGACCACCCTGGCCACGACGGTGAAGCTGCGGATGCTCGACCTGGGCGACGTGCTGCCGAAGCTGCGCCAGACCTACCCCGTGTACGGCTCCGCCACCCTGCCCGCGTCGGCGTACGAGCAGATAGGGGGCGGCCCGGTCGTCACGCTGGTGGTGCGCAACTTCCTCCTGGTCAACGACACGATGTCCGACGACGTGGCCGAAGCCCTGGTCAGAGGTTTGTTCCAGGCCCAGCCGGCGCTCGTCGCGGCCAGTCCGGTGGCGAGGTCCATAGAGGTCCGCTCGGCGATCGAGACGACGCCGATCGAATTGCACCCCGGCGCGATGAGGTATTACCGCGACGTAAAAGTTTAGTGCCTCGGCGTCATTCCTATGGTGTAAGCGCCACGCGTGGCCGCTCGCCCAAGTCGGGGACAAGTGGGCGCTGGAGCGGCGCCGTCCGCCACTAGGCCGTTAGTGTGATGGCAAGCCCGGGACCAGCGACGTTCCGGGTCTTCCAGAACCGATACGGGGAGCTCATGTCCGTTTATTCGGTACGCGCGCGTTTTCACGCTGCGTCTTCTCACACCATTGCTCGACCGAGTCGGCTGCCCCGTCTGGGAGTGACCGTGGCGGTGCTCGCGGTGCTCGCCGGCACCGGTTTCGACGCCTCACCCCGGTGGCCGGCCCGAATCCAGGTGTTCGTGGCCAACAGCGGCTCCGACAATGTCACCGTGTACGACACCCGATTGGGCAAGGTGACCGCCACCGTGGGTGTCGGCGACTACCCCACCGGGGTCGGCGCGCACCCGGCCGGGCACCGCGTCTACGTCACCAACGAGTCCTCGAACACCGTCTCGGTGATCGACACCCGGACCCTCTCGGTCGTCGCCACCGTCCCGGTCTGACCCAACCCCTTCGGCGTCGCCGCCACACCCACCCACGCCTACGTCACCAACTTCGGGCGCGGCGACGTCACGGTCATCGACACCGCCACGAACGCGCCGGTGAAGACCATCCCGGTGGGCCGGTTCCCGCACAGCGCGGTGGCCGCCCCGGACGGCTCCCGGGTCTACGTGACCAACCACGGCAGCGACAGCGTCACGGTCATCGACACCGCCTCGCAGGCGGTCGTCGGCACGATCCCGGTCGGCGTCTTCCCGGCGGGCATCGCCATCAGCCGGGACGGCGCGCGCCTCTACGTGGCCAACACCGGCAGCGACACGGTCACCGTCATCGAGACGGACGGAAACCGCCCCACCGGCAGCACCAAGGTCGGCGACGCGCCCCTCGGCGTCTCGGTCACCCCGGGCGGCCGGGTGCACGTCGCCAACACCGGGTCGAACACGGTCAGCGTCCTCGGGCCCACGGGCAAGCCCCTCGAGGTGGTCAAGGTCGGGCGGATGCCCGAGGGCTCGGCGGCGGCGCCCGACGACAGCTTCGCGTACGTGACGAACACCGGGTCGGGCACCGTGTCGGTGATCGACGCCGAGAACGGCGAGACCGCCGCCCCGTTCACCGTCGGCGCGGCGCCCGAGGGCGTGGCCGTCACCTCCTGAGCGGAGGTCAGGCGGCGGGGAACTCGACGGTCACCGTCAACCCGCCGCCTGCCGGGGACTCCAGCCGCACCGAGCCGTCCACCCGTTCCACGATCTGCCGCACCAGGGCCAGGCCGAGCCCGGAGCCCTGCACGTTCTGGTGCGCCGGGCTGCGCCAGAACCGGTCCGTGGCGCGGTCGAGCTCGTCCGGCGCGAGACCCGGCCCCTCGTCCTGCACCGAGAGCCGCACCACGCCGTCGCGCCGGCGCACGTCGACGCGCACCAGCGTGCCGTCGGAGGTGAACTTCAGCGCGTTGTCCAGCAGGGCGTCCAGCACGGTCTCCACGCCGCGCGGCGGCACCAGCGCCCGGCCGCCCGGCTCGCCGTCCAGCACCAGGTGCACCTCGCGCGCCGCCGCCGCGGGCTGCCACGCCGACAGCCGCCCCGCCACCGCCCGGTCCACGTCCACCGGCACGGGGTCGACCGACTGCGCGCCCGCCCGCGCCATGGACAGCAGCTCGTCCAGGATCCGGTTGAGCCGGTTGGCCTCGTCCAACGCCGCCACCTGGTGCGCGGCGCCCTCGCCGACCACGTGGTCCTCCAGATTGGACAGACGCAGCTTCAGCGCGGTCAACGGGTTGCGCAGCTGGTGGGAGGCGTCCGCGACGAACGCGCGCTGCGCCGCCAGAACATCGCTCACGTTCGCCGCCATCTGGTCGAACGAGCGCGACAGCTGCCGCAGCTCCGGCGGACCGTCCGACGAGCCCACCGGCTGCACGGGCTGCCCGGACACCACCGCCGCCAGCAGCCGCCCGGTCGCGTCGTCCAACCGCCGCACGGGCCGCAGCGTCCACCGGACCAGCGGCAACGCCACGAACACGCCGAGCACGAGGACCAGCGTGCTGCCGCCGAGCAGCACCGACCACCACAGCAGGATCTCGGCCCGCGTCTTCGAGGTCGGCGAGAACGTCACCACCGCGCCCCGGACCTCACCCGCCTCCAGCACCGGCTCGGCCAGCACCAGCTCGGTCGACTCCCACGGCATGACCAGCTCCGGCGCGACCGGCTGGCGGCCGGCCAGCGCGGCGTGCACCAGGTCGGACACCTCGGGCGCCGACACGTCCACGTCGTCCGAGGACGCGGCCACCACCTGCCCGTCCCGGCCCAGCAGGGCCACCCGGATGCCGTACAGCTCGTAGTAGCGGCGCAGCTCGGGCTCCAGGACCTCCGGCTGGTCGTCGATGAACGGCCGCTGGGCCACGGAGGCGAACCGCGTGGTGTCGGTGAGCCGGTCCAGGAACATCTCCTGCTGCTCGGCCTGCGCCATGCCCCGGCCCAGCGGCAGGCCCAGGCCGAGGAGCACCAGCACGACCAGCGTCAACACGATGCCCAGCAGCCGCGACCGCACTCAGCCCCCGCTCAACCGGTACCCGACACCGCGCACCGTCTCCAACAACGACGGACGCCCGAGCTTGGTCCGCAGCGTCGCCACGTGCACGTCCAGGGTCCGGTTGGCCCCCGCCCAGGTGCGTCCCCACACCTCGGCCAGGATGCGCTCCCGGGTGCACACCGCGCCACCCGCCGCCACCACCAGCGCCAACACCTGGAACTCCTTGCGCGACAGCCCCACGGGTTCACCCGCCACGGTGACCTCGTGCCGGCCCAGGTCGACCCGCACGTCGGCGACCTCGAACACCTCGGTGCCGGTGCCGCCGACGCCGACCGGGTCGCCGCGCCGCCGCCGCACCGCGTGCACGCGGGCCACCAGCTCGCCCACGTCGTACGGCTTGACCAGGTAGTCGTCCGCGCCGGCGTGCAGGCCGAGGATGCGGTCGTCGATCTCGCCGCGGGCCGACACGACGATGATCGCCACGTCGCTCGCCGCCCGGATGTGCCGGCAGAGCGTGACACCGTCCACATCGGGCAGGCCGAGGTCGAGCAGCACCACGTCGACCCCGGTCAGCCGATCGAGCGTCCCCCGACCGGTGGCCTGCCGGTCCACCGTGAAACCGCGCCGGGTCAGCGCCGGTACCAGCGCTTCCGCCACCCGGTCGTCGTCCTCGACCAACAGCACCCGCACCGTGGAGCCTCCCCGATAAGTGTCGCCACCCTGTGACAGAGTTGAGACCCTAAGTCTTGCTCAACCGCCTGGACTGGTGTGGTGATTCACACCTAGGTTTCCGCCATCGCTCAGGAACCCCTACTGGAGGACTGATGACCGCCGCCACTCCTGCACCGCCGATGATCCGGATGGCGGGCGTGGACAAGTTCTTCGGGCCTCTGCACGTCCTCAAGGACGTCACGCTGGAGGTGCCGAAGGGGCAGGTCGTCGTCGTGCTCGGGCCGTCCGGTTCGGGCAAGTCCACGCTGTGCCGCACGATCAACCGGCTCGAGCCGATCGAGTCCGGCGTCATCGAGGTGGACGGCCAGGCCCTGCCCGCCGAGGGCAAGGAGCTGGCCCGGTTGCGCTCCGATGTCGGCATGGTGTTCCAGTCGTTCAACCTGTTCGCCCACAAGAGCATCGTCGACAACGTGATGCTCGCGCCGGTGAAGGTCCGCAAGACCCCGGCGGCCGAGGCCCGCAAGACGGCCATGGAGCTGCTGGAGCGGGTCGGCATCGCGAACCAGGCGGAGAAGTACCCCGCCCAGCTGTCGGGCGGGCAGCAGCAGCGGGCGGCGATCGCCCGCGCCCTGGCGATGCGGCCCAAGGTGATGCTGTTCGACGAGCCCACCTCCGCGCTGGACCCCGAGATGGTCCAGGAGGTGCTGGACGTGATGACGACGCTGGCCAAGGAGGGCATGACCATGCTCGTGGTCACCCACGAGATGGGCTTCGCCCGCAAGGCCGCGGACCGGGTCATCTTCATGTCCGACGGCGAAGTCGTCGAGGACTCGACGCCGGAGGCGTTCTTCTCCGCGCCGAAGTCCAACCGCGCGAAGGACTTCCTTGGCAAGATCCTGACCCACTGAAGTCCCACGAACGCGGCGCTGAGCCTGGCGCCGCACTACCGAAGAAGAGCAGGAGACGGACGATGAGGGTTCGCACCCTTGCGGTGGCGCTGCTGGCCGGCGGCCTCGCCCTGACCGCATGCGGCAAGGAGGGCGGCGCGGGCGACACGGGCACGGCCCCTTCCCAGCAGGTCGCCGCCGACGTGAAGGTCGAGGGCTCGCCGACCTTCGACAAGATCAAGTCCCGGGGCCGGGTCATCGTCGGCGTCAAGGAGGACCAGCCCGGTCTGGGCTACAAGGACCCGACCAGCGGCAAGTTCACCGGCTTCGACATCGAGATCGCGAAGCTGGTCGCCGCCAAGCTCGGCTACGGCGACGACAAGATCGACTACAAGGCGATCCCGTCGGCCGGCCGCGAGCAGGCGCTGATCAACGGTGACGTGGACTACTACGTCGGCACCTACACGATCAACGCCAAGCGCAAGGAGCAGGTCGCGTTCGCCGGCCCGTACTTCACCGCCGGGCAGGACCTGCTGGTGAAGAAGGACGACACCTCGATCACCGGCAAGGACGCGCTCAAGGGCAAGAAGGTCTGCTCGGTGACCGGCTCCACGCCGATCCAGAAGGTCAAGTCCGAGGGCCTGACCGAGCCGGAGAACATCGTCGAGCTCCAGACCTACTCGCTGTGCGTCGAGCAGCTGGAGCAGGGCGCGGTGGACGCCGTCACCACCGACGACGCGATCCTGAAGGGCTACGCCTCGCAGTCGCCGACCACGCTGAAGGTCGTCGGCAAGACCTTCTCGAACGAGCCGTACGGCATCGGCCTCCCCAAGGAGGACAAGGCCCTGCGCGACAAGGTCAACGACATCCTCGAAGAGGCCATCAACGGCGGCGCCTGGCAGGCGGCCTACGACGCCACCCTGGGCCAGTCGGGCTCTTCGGCCGACAAGCCCGTGCTCGAACGCTACTGATCACTTCTCCGCGGCCGGTCGTCGGTGTTCCGGCGACCGGCCGCACCACACCCACCTAGCCGAGGAAGCCGATGGACGTCCTGCTCGACAACCTCGACCTGTACGGGCCCGGGTTCCTCAACACCGTTGAGCTGTTCCTGATCTCCGCGGTCGGGTCGCTGGTGTTGGGGACGATCCTGGCAATGCTGCGGGTCGCGCCGGTCCCCGTGATGCGAGCCATGGGCACCGCCTACGTGACGATCGTCCGCAACACCCCGCTCACCCTCGTGTTCTTCTTCTTCGCCCTCGCGTTCCCGGCGCTCGGAATCGTGACCGCGGACACGTTCGGCGGTTCGGCGGCCGACTTCTTCTACACCGCCGCCCTCTTCGCGCTGACCCTCTACACGGCGGCGTTCGTCTGCGAGGTCGTGCGGGCCGGCATCAACACCGTCCCGGTCGGCCAGGCGGAGGCCTCGCGGGCGCTGGGTCTCACGTTCGGCCAGATGCTCGGCTCCGTGGTGCTGCCGCAGGCCACCCGCGCGGTCGTGCCGCCGATGATGAGCACGATGATCGCCCTGCTGAAGAACACCACCATCGCGGCGGGCTTCTCGGTGTTCCAGGCGGGCGCCATCAGCGCCAACCTCGCGGAGCGCGGCGAGAACCAGCTGATCGGCCTGCTCTGGGTCGCCGTGTTCTTCGTGGTGCTCGTGATCCCCATGACCCTGCTGCAACGCAGCCTTGAGAAGCGGTGGAGCATCGCCCGATGAGCTCGGTCCTGTTCGACGTCCCCGGGCCCCGGGCCCGGCTGCGCCACCGCCTCTACGCGGTGATCGGCACCCTCGTGCTGGTCGCGGCCATCGGCTTCGTGATCTACCGGTTCGCCGAGAGCGGCCAGTTCGAAGGCCGGAAGTGGTCCTGGCTCGAGTACAAGAACATCCAGCTGACCCTGATCGACGCGCTGCTGAACACGCTCAAGGCGTTCGGCCTCGGCGCGGTGTTCGCCCTGCTCTTCGGCGCGATCTTCGCGGCCGGTCAGCTCTCCGACCACAAGGTCGTCCGCGTGCCCTCGATGGTGGTCGTCGAGCTGTTCCGCGCGGTGCCGCTGGTCGTGCTGATCTTCGTCTTCCACTACGGCGTGTCCCTCGGTTCACCGCTCTACTCGGTGGTGCTCGGCCTGACGCTCTACAACGGCTCGGTGCTGGCCGAGGTGTTCCGCGCGGGCGTGCTGTCGCTGCCGCGCGGGCAGCGCGAGGCCGCCTACGCGGTGGGCATGCGCAAGACGCAGGTGATGCGGCACGTGCTGCTGCCGCAGGCCGTGCGGGCGATGCTGCCGGCGATCATCAGCCAGCTGGTCGTGCTGCTCAAGGACACCGCGCTCGGCTTCCTGATCACCTACGACGAGCTGCTGGACTTCGCCCGCGACATCGGCAGCCAGTTCCAGTTCGGCCGGCCGCTGGTGCCCGTCACGATCGTCGTGGCCGCGGTCTACATCTCCATGTGCCTGCTGCTGACGTGGCTGGCGACGTACCTGGAGAAGCGCAGCCGGCGTGACAAGAAGGTCGTCGTGCTGGAGAAGAACCCGGCCGAGGACGTCGTCGCGGCGGCGGTCTGAGCGTGGCCGCGCTCGCGGCGTCCGGCGCGTTGTTCCTCGACGCGCTCGGCCGCGTCCTCGTGGTCGAACCGACCTACAAGGACCACTGGGAGATCCCCGGCGGCGTGGTCGAGCCGGGCGAGACGCCGCGCGAGGCGTGCGCCCGGGAGGTGCTGGAGGAGCTGGGCCTGGCCGTGGAGCCGGGCCCGCTGCTCGTCGCCGACTGGGCGCCGTCCGCCGGGCAGGACCGGGTCCTGTTCATCTTCGACGGCGGCTCGCTCGGCGACGCCACCATCCGGTTGCAGGCCTCCGAGCTGCGCAGCCACCGCTACATCACGCCCGCCGAGGTGCCGGACGCGCTGATCCCGCGGCTGGCCAGGCGGGTGTCCGCCGCGCTCGACGCGCGGGAGCGCGGCGTGACCCTCTACCTGGAGCACGGGCTAGTGGCGCAGTAGCGCGCCCACGCCCTCCCGCAGGCCGGCGGCGTCGGTGAAGACCACCTGGGCGCCGGTCACCGCGGCGGCGGTGCCCAGCGCCTCGTCGGCCCGCCGCTCGCCGACGTGCTCGACACCGAGGCCGCGCAGGTCCTGCTCCCGCAGCGCGAGCTGCGCCGGGTCGTCGCCCGACCACACGGTGCGGTCGCCGAGCGCCGGGTCCGACAGCAGCAGCGCGGCCACCTTCGCCTCCCGCAACGCCTCGACCACGGGTGCCAGGCCCTGCACCGCGCGACCGTGCGGATCGTCCGCCTCGGCGGTGAACTCCTCCACCACGTCGTTGTCCAGGTCGGACTGGTACTGGGCCACCAGCGACCGCACGGCGTGGTCGAACGCGGCGTCGTCCGCGCCCTCGGCCGGCGACGCGCCCCCCACCTCGATCAGCACGTCGCGGCACCGCGGGCTCAGCTCCTCGCGCACGTCGGCCCGCGCCCCGACCTCGCCGCCCAGCACCAGCAGCCGGGCGTCCAGGTTCGTCACCAGCCGGTCGACCTCGGCGGCCAGCATCGCCGCGTCGCGCCCGGCCGGGTCCTCCACGGCCTTCCGCAGCCGCCGGTGCGACCATCCGCCGCGGGGAACCTCGCGCGGCGGGTGCCCGTCACCCGGTACCTCGCCCGCCCGCTCACCGCGCCCGTCGTACCCGTGCAGGTCTGCGCCCGCCCGGTCGACCATGACGACGACGTGCGGCACGGCGGGTTCCGTCCAGGTCGCCAACGGCAGCAGGTGCGGCCGGTCCGACCAGCGCGTGGTCTCCACGGCGGGCGGGCGCGGCAGCACCCGGTCCAGCAGCAGCCTGCCGTGCGCCGCGACGAGCGCCCGGCCGGGCTTGCCCGGCACCGGCGTCAGCACCGCGTCCTGCATCACGTCCAGCGTGGCGTCGTCCGCGCCCTGCCCGGCCAGTTCCTCGCGCACCCCGCGCCAGCGGAGCTCCATGGCCTTGGCCGCGTCCTCGGTGTCGTGCGAGGCGTCCAGGTAGACCGACGCGAACGGGCCGCGGTGCCTGACCAGCTCTCCCAACGAAGACATGTCCATTGGCCTCGGCTACCCGATCACGCGCCGCGTAACCTCGGGGGCATGGTGGACGAACCGGGTGCGATCACCAAGGTGCAGCAGAACGCCGTGGACCACCTGCTCAGGGTGGGGATCAACGGCTTCGGGCCGTTCAAGGGCGCGCGGCAGATGGCGGTGGAGGCCCTGGACAAGGGGCTGACGCCGGAGGAGGCGATCAAGCACCTGATCCGGACGCACGTGGCGGCGGCGGGCGTGCAGGGTTTCGCCACGAACGTCGGCGGCCTGATCACGCTGCCCGTCACGCTGCCCGCGAACCTGACGGCGTCCTACCTCGTGCAGACGCACCTGATCGCGTCGATCGCCGCCGTGCACGGGCACGACCTGGACAGCGACGAGGTGCAGACCGCGATCCTGGTGTGCCTGCTGGGCAACGCGGGGACCGAGCTGCTGAAGAAAGCGGGCATCAAGGTGGGCTCCAGGCTCACCATGAACCTGATCGAGCGCATCCCGGCCCAGCTGATCCGCGAGGTCAACAAGCGCGTCGGCTTCACCCTCCTGGCGAAGTACGGCACCAGCAAGGCGACCGTGACCCTGGCCAAGGGCGTGCCGCTGGTGGGCGGTGTCATCGGCGGCACGTTCGACGCCGTCACGACCCGCGCCGTGGGCGCCTTCGCCGCCCGCTTCTTCACCGAGCGCGAAGAAGCCCCGGCGGTCGTGGACGGCACGGTGATCGACGGCGAGGTCGTGTCGATCGTGGAGAGCCGCGACTGATTGGCCCAACGCATCGGCCCGGAGTTGGCTCTTGGGCTGGGCCAATCGGGGACCTAGCGTCGCGTCCCATGAGGACGACGAAGGTGCTCGCGGTCGCGCAGGCGGCCAACTCGGTCGGCGACGGGGCGTTCTACGTGTGCTCCGCGCTGTACTTCACCCGGGTCGTCGGCTTGTCGCCGACCCTGGTCGGGGTGGCGTTGACCGCGGCCTGGGCGGTCGGGGCGGTGGCCGGGGTGGGGTTCGGGCACCTCGCCGACCGGGTCGGGCCACGTCGGGTCGCGGTCGGGTTGGCGGTCGGCACGGCGGCGGCGTTGGGGTCGTTCCTGGTGGTCCGCTCGTTCTGGGCCTTCCTGGTGGCCGCGTGCGTCTACGCGTGCGGCCAGTGCGGGTTGGCCGCCGCACGGCAGGCGTTGCTGGCGGGGCTCGTCGAGCCGCGGCAGCGGACGCGGGTGCGGGCCGTGCTGCAGTCCGTGGTCAACGGCGGTCTGGCGGTGGGCGCGGGGCTCGGCGGGGTGGCGCTGCACGTCGACACGCCGGCGGCGTACCTGGCGGTGTTCGCGGTGGACGCGGTCGGGTTCGTGGTCGCGGCGGTGGTGCTGCGGGGGGTGCCGGAGGTGGCGGCGGTCGCCCGGACGGGACGGCTCGGCGTGCTCCGGGACCGGCCGTACGCGTTGGTGGCGTTGCTGAACTCGGTCCTCCTGCTCTACATGCCGATGCTGAGCCTGGTCGTGCCGCTGTGGGTCGTCGAACGCACCTCCGCGCCGAAGTGGGTGGTCGGGCTGCTCTTCGTGCTCAACACGGGCGCGGTGGTGCTCGGGCAGGTGCGGCTGGCGCGCGGGGTCACCGATCTGCGCACGGCGGCGCGGTCGGTGCGGCGCGGCGGGGTGCTGCTGCTCGCGTCGTGCGTCGTGTTCTCGTTGGCCGCGGGTGTGCCGGACCGGGTGGCGGTGGTGGTGCTCGTGGTCGCGGCGGGCGTCCAGGTGGTGGGCGAGATGCTGCACGGCGCGGGTTCGTGGGAGATCGGCTTCGGCCTCGCGCCCGCCGACCAGCAGGGCCAGTACCAGGGGTTCTACGGCACCGGCACGGCGGTCGCGCGCACCGTGGGCCCGTTGCTGCTCACCACGCTGGTGCTGGGCGGGGGAGTGGTGGGCTGGCTCGTGCTGGGCGTGCTGTTCCTGGCCGCCGCGCTGGCGATGACGCCCGCCGTGGCGTGGTCGCGGCGGGCGGGGGCGTCGGCCGCCGGTAAAACGATTGGCGTCGGGGCGTGAAGCGCGCTAACGTCACGACCATGTTCTTCCAGATCTACCTCTGAGGACTTCTTCCTCCAGCGCCGCACCGGCCTCGGGCCGTGCCGCGCCCTTCTCCTGGTGGCCCCAGCGGCTCTTCTCGCGACCCTGTCGAACCACGGGTCGTACTCTCTTGCACGCCTCGGACATCGAGGAGGCGAACGCATGCCCACCATGCGCAACGAACCACCACACGACGACCAGCCGACCAACCGCGCCGCACGCCGCGGCGCACGCTCGTCGGGCGCGGCGCAACCGCGCTTCGGCGGCGGCCGAGCTGTCGCCACCCCGCGCCAGTACGCCATGCGGCGTCGCTGACCAGCGACTTCGCCACACCCAGGAGGCAGACATGACCGATCAGGACGTTCCCCAGGTCGAGGACGGCGAGCAGGACGAGCCGGAGCAGACCGAGGTCCCGCTCAACCGCGCGGCCCGCCGCGGTCACGCCCAGAAGAACGACGGCGTGAACAAGAACCCGGGCCGGCCGCACCAGAACACGTTCGTCGGCCGGCGCGTGTTCCGGCGCACGAGCGGCGGCTGAGCGACCGGCACGCGACCGCCCGACCAGTCTCCGGAGCTGGTCGGGCGGTCGTGCTGTCGAGGCCGGCGCGCCGCCCGGAGTCGTCCACTGTGGACGGTGTCGCACGGTCGCGGCCGTTGGTCCACCTGGCGGAGTGCCTTGGCGCCGCGGGTGCCCCCGACCACCGCACGGCCGAAGACGAGCTGACGGGGTAGTGCTCTCTTCGGGCGCGTGACCTGCCGATCACTTGCCCGGCGAACTAGCCTGAGCTGGGTAGCAACCGGGTCTGGCGGAGATCGGGAGGCGCCCATGAGGATCGCTGACGTGTTGCGCAACAAGGGCTCGGCCGTGGCCACGGTCGAGTCGAGAGCGTCGGTGGCGGACCTCGTCGCCGCGCTGGCCGAGCACAACGTGGGTGCGATGGTCGTGCTCGGGCCCGAGGGCATCGCCGGGATCGTGTCGGAGCGCGACGTCGTGCGGAAGCTGCACGACCGGGGCGGCGAGCTGTTGGCCGCGCCGGTGGCGGAGATCATGACCAGCGAGGTGCTCACCTGCACGCCGCGCGATTCGGTCGACAGCCTCACGGTGCTGATGACCGAGCGGCGCATCCGGCACGTGCCGGTGGTCGACGGCGGTGAGCTGGTCGGCATCGTCAGCATCGGCGACGTGGTGAAGAGCCGGATCAGCCAGTTGCAGGAAGACCACGACCAGTTGACCGCGTACATCTCGCAGGGCTAGCGGACGGCCGCGCGGGCGCCTCCGGGCGCCCGCGCGGTCAGCTGTCGCGCCCGCGGTGGTAGTGCCGGCTGACCCGCGCCCGGTTGCCGCACGACGGCTTGCACCACTCCTGCCGGGGGTGGGCCTTGACGAAGTACCGGACGCACCGGGGCCCGGGGCAGGCGCGCAGGTCGGCCCGCGTGCCGCCGGCCAGGAACTCGATCGCCGCCGTCGCCAGCGTCGCCAGCAGGCGGTCGCCGTCGTCGGCCGCGTCCACGTAGCGCAGCCTGGGCTGCTCGTCCCACTCCAACCGCGCTGCCCGCGGCACCCGTGCGGCGGCCTCGTTGACGATGCGCAGCGCGCGCTCGACGTCCATCAAGTGGGGTGTGTCCAGGCGTTCGTGGGCCTGTGCCGCGCGCGCGAACAACGACCGCACGGCCCAGCGCAGCTCGACCGCCCGCTGCCGCAGCGCCTCGTCCGCCCGCACCCCGGCCCACGCCGTGAAGCCCTCCTGCGTGGCCAGGTCGTCCGCGAGCCCGCCGTGCCCGTCGTGCCGGACCGTGCCCGCGAACTCCAGCGCCAGTGCCACCCCGGTGAGTCTAGTGATAGGTTCCCTAACGCACTTGAGTCGAACAACCATTAGGGGGATGTGTGACGATCCAGGAGCGGGCGCTGGACGGCCACCGCAGGCTGGCCGCGGTGATCGAGGACCTCACCGACGAGCAGGTGTCGCAGCCGTCCGCGCTGCCCGGCTGGACGCGCGGCCACGTGCTGGCCCACCTGGCCAACGGCACCGCCGCGCTCGCCGGTCAGGCCGAGCACGAGGGCACGAAGGTGGAGGTCTACCCCGGCGGCAGGCCCGCGCGCGACGCCGCGATCGAGGCCGCCGCCGGGCGGTCCGCGGCGGAGCACCGGGCCGCGATCGCCGCCGCCGTCGCCCGGCTCGCCGAGGCCTGGGGGAACGTCCGCGACTGGGACGCCCCCGTCTTCTACCGCGACGGCACGCTCACCGGCACCGCGTACGCGGTGTGGCGCGAGGTCGAGATCCACCTGCGCGACCTCGACCTCGGCCCCGTCACCTGGTCGCCCGAGTTCTGCGAGCACGCCGTCGACTTCCTGTCCGCGCGTGTGCCCGAGGGCGTCCGGCTCACCCTCCGGGCGCCGGAACGCCAGTGGACCATCGGCGAGGGCGAGGACGTCACCCTGACCGGCTCGCTCACCGACCTGACCGCGTGGCTGGCGGGCCGCGAGCCGGCCGGTCCGATCACCGGCGAGGCGCCCGAGCTCAAGCCCTGGCCGTAGCGCGGTCGGGCAGCTCCAGCCCGAACTCCTCGCGCAGCACGGTCGCGCGCTCCTCGGGTGTCAGGCTGCGCTTGACGACGGAGCCGTCCGGGCGCGTCTCGGTCAGCTCCAGGTCCTTGAGGTTGTGGCGGGCGCGTTCGTCGGTGCGCTGCGCCAGCAGCGGGCCGACGAACGAGGACGCCGGGTGCGTGGACGTGTAGTAGTGGAGGATCCCGTAGTCGGCGGGCGTCCGCGGGTCCTCGGTGAAGTCGTACAACGGGAACCAGGCGCCGGCCTGGAACGACCGCAGCGTCCACACGCCGTCGGCGTGGTCGAGCCGGAACGTCCAGTCGCCCTGCCGGGTGGGCTCGTCGGCGACCAGCGGCAGCGGTTCCAGCAGCCCGCCGCCGCCGAAGCCGACGTCGACCAGCCAGCGCCGGTCCACCCGCAGCACGGCGTGCGTGCGCGGGATGTCGCCGGTGCGGCCGAGCAGCACGCGGCCCGCGAGGCCGGTGACCTCGTGGCCGAGCCGGTCGAGCACGGCGGCGAACAGCAGGTTCTGCTCGAAGCAGTACCCGCCGCGCCGCCGTGCCACCAGCTTGTCCTGCAACGACGGCACGTCCAGCGCGATCGGCACGCCGTCGCGCACGTCGGCGTTCTCGAAGCTGATGGCCGCCAGGTGGGCGCGGTGCAGGCCGCGCAGCGTGGTCGCCCGGTCGGCCGCGGGGTCGGGGGTGAAGCCCACGCGGTCGAGGTACGCGTCCAGGTCGAGCAAGTCGCTATTCCACATCGCGCCAGCATGCAGCGGGACACCGGTCCTGTCACACCTCGGCCGCTTCCGTCGTCAGAGGGGCATGAGGTTCCTTCGCCTGGTCGCCCTGGGTGGCGATGTTCCGGCCGTTCGACGAGCACCTGCTGCGCGACTTCGGCAGCCTGAACCTGGAGTTCGCCATCGCGGTGGCGTTCGCCGCAGCCAACCTGCCCCTTGCCCGTGCCGTCCTGCTGGTCGTTGACGCCCGACGCGCGCCTGCTGCTCCACGACGGGTGGGCGGCTAAGTTCGGGGGATGCTGCACGAGATCGCCGAAGCCACCCGGGGCTTCCTCGACCTGCTCGACGACGGGCAGCGGACGGCGGCGGTGCGGGACGTGGCCGACGACGACCTGCGCACCCGGTGGGCTTACACGCCGGGTCCGCGGCCGGGCGTCGTCTACCACGAGCTGACTCGTGACCAGCGCAAAGCCGTGCACCGGCTGCTGTCGTGCGTGCTCAGCCCGCACGCCTACGCGCAGACCGCCGCGATCATGGCGCTGGAGGACGTGCTGGACGACCGCGAGGGCGGCGCCCGCGACCGGCACCAGGGCGACTACTGGACCGTGCTGCTCGGCGAACCCGGTGACGAGCCGTGGGGTTGGCGGATCGAGGGGCACCACCTGTCGGTGAGCGTGGTCGTGGCCGACGGGCGGGTGTCGGCGACGCCGTTCTTCCTGGGCGCGCACCCCGCCCGCATCGCGTACCGGGGCCGCGCGGTGCTCGAACCGCTGCGGCTGGAGGAGGAGCTGGCGCGGGAGCTGCTGGACCGGATGGGCCGCACGGCCCGGGGCCTGGCGGTCGTCTCCGGCACGCCGCCGCCGGACCTGAAGACCGGCAACGTGCGGCGGATCGGCGACCTCGACCCCGTCGGCGTCACGCCCGCGCAGCTGGACCGGTCCTCGCGCGGGCTGCTCGTCGGGCTGGTGCGGTACTACTTGGACCGGCTGACCGGCGACCTGGCCGACGAGGAGTTCGACGCGCTGGAGCCGGACCGGCTCCACTTCTCGTGGGAGGGATCGGACAAGCGCGGTGAGGGGCACTACTACCGGATCCAGGGGCCGGACTTGCTGATCGAGTACGACAACACGGACAACGACGCCAACCACGCGCACTCGGTGTGGCGACGGCGGGCCGGGGACTTCGGCGAGGACCTGCTGGCGGCGCACCGCGCCTCGGTGCGGCACCCGTGACCCCAGAGGAGGCGGTCGCCGAGCAGGAACGCCTGCGGCCGTCGGTGTCGACGGTGACCGATCCCGGGCTGGTGGTGCGGCACGTCGCCGGGCTCGACGTGTCCTACGCCGACGACGACCGGTTGGCGGCGGCGGTCGTGGTGCTGGACGCGGAGACGTTGCGGACCGTGGACTCCGCCGTGGTGACGGGCAAGGCGGACTTCCCGTACGTGCCGGGGCTGTTCGCGTTCCGGGAGCTGCCGTCGTTGCTGCGGGCGCTGGAGCGGCTGACCGTGCCGCCGGACCTGCTGGTGTGCGACGGGCAGGGGCTCGCGCACCCCCGGCGGTTCGGGCTGGCCTGCCACCTCGGGGTGGTGACCGGCCTGCCGAGCGTGGGCGTGGCCAAGACGCCGATGGGCCGCTTCGACATGCCGGCCGACGCGCGCGGCGCGCACACCGACCTCGTGGACGACGGTGAGGTCGTCGGGCGGGCCCTGCGGACCCGGGAAGGGGTGAAGCCGGTGTTCGTGTCCGTCGGTCACCGCATCGACCTCGACCGGGCGTGCGCCGAGGTGCTGCGGCTGTGCGTGACGCGGCTGCCGGAGACGACCCGCCGCTCGGACTCGTTGGGCCGGGCTCAGCTCAGGTAGGCCAGCTCCGGGTGCCGCCGGACGTAGGTGTCCAGCAGGCTCTTGGCGGTGGCCAGCGAGTCGACCAGCGGGTGCAGGGCGAACGCCTTGAGCGCGGCGGGGCGCGTGCCCTCCATGATCAGCCGGTCGACGGCCTTGACCGACGTGACGAGACCGGCCGCGTGGTCGGGCAGCGGGCTCACCGGCAGCGGACGCGCGCCCGCGGCGTCCACCTCGCACGGCACCTCGACGATCGCCTCGTCGTCCAGTGTGGACAGCGTGGAGTTGTTGGGCACGTTCAGGATCAGCGTGGCGGTCTCGTTGTCCGCGATGGCGCGCATGAGCGCCATGGCCACGTGCTCGTAGCCGCCGCCTTCGAGGCTGTCGCGTTCGCGCTCCTGGGCCATGTACGTCGCTTCGCGTTCCAGCCGCGTGGTCTCCCAGTCCACCTCGCCGTCGTAGAAGCGTCGTTGCTGGTCGAGCAGGAAAGCGCCGCGGCTGTCGCCCATCGCCTCCCGCGTCGAGTAGTAGTAGTGCAGGTACTCGTTGGGGATCACGCCCAACGCGCGCAACCACTCCGCGCCGAACATCCGGCCTTCCTCGAAACCCGCCAGGGCCTCGTCGTCGGCCAGCAGGGTGGGCAGCAGGTTCTCCGTGCCCAGGTGGACGCCCTGCAACCAGCCGAGGTGGTTCAGGCCCGCGTAGTCGAACGCCGGGTCCTCGACGCCGAGCGCCTTCGCCACCCGCCGGCACAGGCCCAGCGGCGAGTCGCAGATGCCGATGACGCGGTCGCCCAGGTGGCGGGCCATCGCCTCGGTGACCAGCCCGGCCGGGTTGGTGAAGTTGACGACCCACGCCCGCGGCGCGAGCTCGGCGACGCGCCGGGCGATCCGGTCGGCCACCGGCACGGTGCGCAGGCCGTACGCGATGCCGCCCGCGCCGACCGTCTCCTGCCCGAGGACGCCGTGCGCGTGCGCCACCTCCTCGTCGATCGCGCGCCCGGCCAGGCCGCCGACCCGGATCGCGGAGAACACGAAGTCCGCGCCGCGCAGCGCCTCGTCCAGGTCCGTGGTGGCGGTGACCGGCGGGCCGTCGCGCAGCACGTGCCGGATCGCGGCCAACCGGTGCGCGTCCACGTCGTGCAGCACGAGTTCGGTGATGTGCCCGTCCAGGACCTTGTGCACGAGCGGCACGCGGAAGCCGCCGCCGCCCAGGATGACCAGCCTCATGCGTCCCATCCTGCCCCGGCGAGCAAGGTCACGAAGGCCGAGGCGAGCGGGTCGGGTGTCCGGTGGCCGTACGCGACCAGCGTCCGCCGCACCGGCGGGTCGGTGCGCAGGACCGCGCCGTCGAACCTCTCCGGCACGATGTTGCGGGGCACGAGCGCGGGCCCCAGCCCCGACGCGGCCAGCACCGGCGCCGCCGCGGTCTGCTCGGTGCGCACGGCCGCCCCCGGTTGGAAGCCGCGGGCCGCGCACGCCGCGTCGACCAGGTCCGCCAGGCCGTTGCCCGGCGCGTAGTGCACCCACCCGACGTCGGCGAGCTCGCGCAGGTCGATCGGCTCGCGGTGGTGCGTGTCGGGCGGCAGCACGATCACGAACTCCTCCACGCCGAGCCGCTGCCGGAAACCGGCCCAGTTCGCCGGCTCGGGGCCGAGGGCGAGGTCGGCCTGCCCGTCGGCCATCGCGTCCCGCAGCTCGTCGGCGTGGCGGTGCTCGAACAGGCGGATGCGGACGTCGGGGTGCTCGGCCCGCCAACGCCGCAGCACGGGCGGCAGCACGCCCAGGGTGAGCGAGTAGAGCGTGGCCACGCGCAGTTCGCCGCACTCCACGCCCGCCGTGCGCCGTGCGGCGGTGAGCGCGCGCTCCGCCTCGCCCAGGGCGGCACGGGCGTGGGGCAGCCAGGCGCGACCGGCGGGTGTGAGGCGGACGGCGCGGGGGAGTCGGTCGAGCAGCCGGGCGCCCACGGCCCGTTCCAAGGCCAGGATCTGGTGGGAGAGGGCGGGCTGGGTGACGTGCAGCAGCTCGGCGGCGCGGGTGAAGGAGCCCTCGTCCACGACCGTGATCAGGTACTCGAACTGCCGCAGCGTCATGACCGGAGCTTATGCCTGCGAGAAAGAACATGCCTTGGACTTATCCCTGCTGGTCATCCGATGATCGGTCCATGGCATTGACCGAACAGGCCCGAGCGGTGCTGGCGAAGCTCGCGGGCGCGCCCGCGCTGGAGGAGCTGACCGTCTTCGAGGCGCGCCAGGCGCAGTGGGGGTTCCTGGCGTTCCAGGGCCCACCGGAGCCGGTGGCACGCGTCGCGCACCTCTTCGTGCCCGGCCCGACGGCCGACCTGCCCGCGCGCATCTACTACCCGGAGGGCGACGGGCCGTTCCCGGCGATCGCGTTCCTGCACGGCAGCGGCTGGGTGACGTGCAACCTCGACGTCTACGACGTGGCGCTGCGCGCGCTGGCCGTCGCCACCGGGCACGCGGTGTTCGCGGTGAACTACCAGAAGGCGCCGGAGCACCCGTTCCCCGTGCCGCTGGACGACTCCTACGCGGCCACGGCGTGGCTGTTCGAGCACGCGGCGTCGGTGGACGTCGACCCGGCGCGGATCGGGGTGATGGGCGACAGCGCGGGCGGCAACCTCGCCGCCGCCGTGGCGCTCAAGGCCCGCGGGACGCTCGACCTGGCGTTCCAGGTGCTGGTGGCGCCGGCGCTGGACGTCGACTTCACCACCCGGTCCTACGTGGATCACGCGACGGGCTTCGCATTGTCGACCGGGACGATGCGGTGGTTCTGGGCGCAGTACCTCGGGTCGGCCCCGGTTTCCGGCCTCGCCGCGCCGTTGCGCGCGCCGGAGGTGGGCGGGCTGCCGCCCGCGTTCGTGGCCATCGCCGGGCACGACCCCGTGCGCGACGACGGCGAGCGGTACGCGGCCCGGTTGGCGGCGGCCGGCGTGCCGGTGCGGCTGCGGGAGTTCGAGGGCACGATCCACCCGTTCCTGCTGATGGACGGGGCGCTCGACGAGTACCGCGTGCTGCTGGGCGAGCTGCGCACCTGGCTCGGTGCACGATGATGCCGCCCGCGCTGCTCGCGCTGGCCGTCGGGGCGTTCGGCATCGGCACCACGGAGTTCGTGATCGTCGGCCTGCTGCCGCAGGTGGCGGGCGATCTGGGGGTGTCGATCCCGTCCGCCGGGCTCTTGGTCTCCGGGTACGCGCTGAGCGTCGTGGTCGGCGCGCCGCTGATCACCGCGGGCGGGTCGCGGCTGCCGCGCAAGCAGCTGCTGGTCGGCCTGATGGGGCTGTTCATCCTGGGCAACCTGGTGTGCGCGGTGGCCGACGACTACGCGTTGCTCATGGTGGGCCGGGTCGTCGCCGCGCTGTGCCACGGCGCGTTCTTCGGTGTCGGGTCCGTGGTGGCGGCCGGGTTGGTCGCGCCGGACCGGCGGGCGCGGGCGATCGCGATGATGTTCACCGGGCTGACCGCCGCGAACGTGCTGGGCGTGCCGGCGGGCACGGCGCTGGGCCAGGAGCTCGGCTGGCGGTCGACGTTCTGGGCGGTGACCGCGCTGGGCGTGGTCGGGCTGGTGGGGATCGTGGCGCTGGTGCCGCCGCAGCCCGCGTCGACCGGGCTGCGCGGCGAGCTGGCGGTGTTCCGCCGACCGGGGGTGTGGCTCGCGCTGGTGACGACGGCGCTCGGGTTCGGCGCGGTGTTCGCGTCGTTCACCTACGTCGCGCCGATGATGACGGAGGTGGCCGGGTTCTCGCCGGGCGCGGTGACGTGGCTGCTGGTGCTGTTCGGGGTCGGGCTGTTCGTGGGGAACGTGGTCGGCGGGCGGGCGGCGGACCGCCGCCTGATGCCCAGCCTGTACGCGTTCCTGGGCGCGCTCGTGGTGGTGCTGGTGGTGTTCGCGTTCACCGCCCAGTGGGCCGTGCCGGCGGCGATCACGATCGCGGTGTTCGGCGTGTTCGGGTTCGCGACCGTGGCGCCCTTGCAGGCCAGGGTGTTGGAGCAGGCGTCGGGCGCGCCCGCGCTGGCGTCGGCGGCGAACATCGCCGCGTTCAACCTCGGCAACGCGGCGGGCGCGTGGCTGGGCGGCGCGGCGATCGACGCCGGGTACGGCTACACCGCGCCCAACTGGGTGGGCGCGGCGCTGGCGTTGGCCGGTCTCGGGGTGGCGGTGGCGAGCGGGGTCAGCGACCGAGCGCGTCGATCTCGGCCAGCAGCGACCGTTTGAGGCCCTCGGACGCGAAGCTGGCCCGCACCCCGGTGCGGGCCAGCTCCGCGAGCTCGCCCCGGCCGAGGCCGAACGCCTCGTGGCACAGCAGGTACTCGCGGTCCAGGTCGGTGTGGAACATGCCGGGGTCGTCCGTGGCCAGGGTGACCGGCACGCCCGCGTCGAGCAGCTTCGGCAGCGGGTGCTCCGCGATGTCCTTGACGGCGCCCGTGCGCAGGTTCGACGTGGGGCAGACCTCCAGGGTGATCCGCTCGGCGGCCAGCCGGCGCAGCAGCTCGGGGTCGGCCGCCGCGTTGACGCCGTGGCCGATCCGCTCCGCGTGCAGCTCGTCCAGGGCTTCGCGGACCTGGTCGGGGCCGGTGGTCTCGCCCGCGTGGGGCACGCAGTGCAGGCCCGCGTCCCGGGCGACGGCGAACGCCTCCCGGAACGCCCGCCGCGGCGCGTCCGCCTCGAACCCGCCGAGCCCGAAGCCGACGGTGCCCGGCGGGCGGTGGGTGACGGCGTACCGCGCGCTGGTCAGGCCGAAGTCGCGGTCCCAGAGGCCGGGGATGTCGAACACCCACGCCAGCTCGACCCCGTGCTCGGCCAACGCCTGCTCGCGGCTGGTGGCGAGCGCCTCGTCCAGCTCCTGCGGCGCGATGCCCGCGCGCAGGTGGCTGGTCGCGCTCACGGTCACCTCGGCGTAGCGGACGTTGCGCCGCGCCTGCTCCTCGGCCAGGCCCAGGACCAGCGCGGCGACGTCGTCGCCCGTGGTGACCAGGTCGTTCACCGCCGCGTAGACGTCGATGAAGTGGCCGAAGTCGGTGAACTCGTAGAACCGGAGCAGGTCGGCCTCGTCGGTCGGGACCCCGTGCTGCGGGTGCCGGCGGGCGAGGGTGAGGACGGTGGCGGGGGAGGCTGACCCGACGAGGTGGACGTGCAACTCCACTTTGGGCAGCGCGGCGATGAAGTCACGCATGGCCCGGGCGAGTCTGCACAGGTCTCCGCCGCTGGTCAAGGGGCCGTTCGTCGGGTCTTCCCGGCTTGTCCACAGTGGACTTTGGGCGCCCTTGACAGGTGTTGTGGCGCGAGGGATGGTCAGCCCGAAACCTGTCCTACACATGATGGGGGTTCGGTCGTGAAGGGTGCACGGAGAGCCGCGGTGCTCGCCGCTCTGGTGACGTTGCCGCTGGGGCTGACGCCCGCGGTGGCCGGCGCCGTCGCGGAAGGCCCGGTGTTCGTCGGCGGCGAGGCGCAACCCGTCTTCGACCCGAAGGACGTGGTCCGCGAGAGCCTGTGGGTGCGCGCGCCGGTCGACAGCGACCGCGACGGGCACGACGACGAGGTCTACACCGAGGTGGTGCGCCAGAAGGCCACCGACCGCGGCCTGAAGGTCCCGGTGGTGTTCTTCAACAGCCCGTACTTCTCCGGCGGCAACGACGTGGCCAACCACGACGTCGACGTGGAGCTGTACGTGCCGAACCGGCGCGGCGGGTACGACAAGCGGGACGGCTCGCTGCTCAAGGCGGAGGCCGACGAGCGGATCGCCGCCGCCGTCGGGCCCAACCCGGCCCCGATCGGGTCCGGGCGCTACGAGGACTACTTCGTCTCCCGCGGCTTCGCCATGGTCTACGCCGAGTCGCTGGGCACCGGCCAGTCCACCGGCTGCCCCACCTCGGGCGGGCACAACGAGACCGTCGGCTCGAAGTCCGTGGTCGACTGGCTCAACGGCCGCGCCACCGCGCGCGACGCGGCGGGCGCGCCGGTCACGGCGGGCTGGAGCACCGGCAAGGTCGCGATGATGGGCGTGTCCTACAACGGCACCCTGCCCAACGCCGTCGCCGCCACCGGGGTCGAGGGCCTGGAGGCCATCGTGCCCATCGCCGCCATCTCCAGCTGGTACGACTACTACCGGGCCGACGGCGCGGTGGTCGCGCCCGGCACGTTCCAGGGCGAGGACCTGGACGTGCTGGCGGAGTACGTCTACACGCGCGCGGACCGGGAGGTCTGCAAGCCGGTGATCGCCGACGTGGCGGCCAGGCAGGACCGCGTGACCGGTGACTACAGCGAGTTCTGGGACGAGCGCAACTACGTCAAGGACGCGTCCAAGGTGCGGGCCGCGGTACTGGCCGTGCACGGGTTGAGCGACTGGAACGTGAAGCTCAAGCACGTCTCGCAGTGGTACGACGCGCTGCGGCGGCACGACGTGGAGCACAAGATCTGGCTGCACCAGTCCGGGCACACCGACCCGGACACGCTGCGGTCGGTCGAGTGGCGGCGCACGATCAACCGCTGGTTCAGCCACTACCTGTACGGCGTCGACAACGGCGTCGAGCGCGAGCCGAAGGCGACGATCCAGCGCGAGGACAAGACCACGTGGGTGGACGAGGCCGACTGGCCCGCCCCCGGCACGTCGACCGCCAGGCTGCACCCGTGGGCGGGCGGCTCGACCAAGGGCGCGCTGCGGTTCGAGCCGGTGCCCGGCAGGGCCGTGGTCGAGTCGTTGCGCGACGACTCGTCCAAGCTCGCCGAGGACCTGATCGACCTGCCCGGCTCCGGCAACCGGCTGTCGTACACGACGAAGCCGACCGCCTCGCCGCTGCGGTTCTCCGGCGTGGCCCGGGTGGACCTGGCGATCTCGTTCGACCGGCCGGCGGCCAACGTGACCGCGTTGCTGGTGGACCGGGCGCCGGACGGCACGTCGCACGTGATCACCCGGGGGTGGACCGACCCGCAGAACCGGGTGTCGCCGTCGCGGACCAAGCCGGTGGAGCCGGGCAAGCAGTACCGGGTCGAGGTCGAGCTGGAGCCGAACGACTACGTGGTCCCGTCTGGTCACCGCGTCGAGTTCGTGCTGATGTCTTCTGACCACGACTACACGCTGCGGCCGGACCCGGGCGCGGGGCTGTCGGTCGACTTGAACTCGACGGTCGTGGAACTCCCCGTGGTCGGGGGCCTCGCCGCGTTGCGCCGATCGGTTGGTTAGAAAGTACTTAACGAAGCGTCTACTTCGAAAGTCTTCCACTTGCGGGTGCGGTTGTGGTCGGATCTGCGCCACAGTCGTCAAGGAGGTGGCAGATGAGTCGAACCCGGCGCGCTCTGGTCACGGCACTGGTGGCGCCGCTGGTCGGCCTCGTCCTCACGCAGGGCGAGGCCGCCGCGGCGCCCGGGTTCCAGATGCCGTTCCCGTGCAACCAGGTCTGGTCTGGTCAGACCCGGACCGCGCACAGCCCGGCCAACGCCGTCGACTTCAACCGGACCGACGACGTCGGCGACCCGGTGGTGGCGTCGGCGGCGGGCACGGTGACGCGGGTGGAGAACGAGGGGAGCACCAGCTACGGCCGGTGGATCGAGATCGGTCACGGCGGCGGGTGGCGCACCCGGTACGCGCACCTGTCCGTGCAGCGGGTGAGCGTCGGCCAGGCCGTGTCGAAGGGTCAGCGCATCGGCGACGTCGGCACGACCGGCGGCTCGACGGGCCCGCACCTCCACTTCGAGCAGCGGCTCGACGGGGTCGCGCAGAAGGTCGTGTTCAACGGCTCGCAGATCCTCTACTGGGGCACGCGCAACTACACCAGCCGCAACTGCTGAGTGGGCGATTCTTTGCTGCTCCGTTCGGTTGGTTAGGAACTAATTCACTAACTCAATACCTGGTAAGTCTTCCACTAAGACGGTCGGGCGTGGTCGGATGATCACCCCCAGTCGTCAAGGAGGTGGCAGATGAGCCGACGTGTGTTCGTCACGGCCTTGGTGGCGCCGCTGATCGGCCTCGTCCTCACGCAGGGCGAGGCCGCGGCGGCGCCGACCTTCCAGATGCCGTTCCCGTGCAACCAGGTGTGGGAAGGCCAGACCCGCACCAACCACAGCCCCGCGAACTCGGTCGACTTCAACCGGGCCAACGACGACGGCGACCCGGTGGTCGCGTCGGCGGCGGGCAGCGTGACGAGGGTCGCGAACGAGGGCAGCACGAGCTACGGGCGGTGGGTCGAGATCGACCACGGCGGTGGCTGGCGCACCCGGTACGCGCACCTGTCCGCGCAGAGCGTGTCCGTCGGGCAGTCCGTGCGGATCGGCCAGCGGGTCGGCAGCGTGGGGACCACCGGCGGGTCCACCGGGCCGCACCTGCACTACGAGCAGCGGCTCAACGGCGTCGACCAGAAGATCAAGTTCAACGGGACGCAGATCTACTACTGGGGCACGCGCAGCTACACCAGCCGCAACTCGTGCGGCACCAGCGGGGTGACCGGCACCGTCGGCACCGACAGCGGCGCCGCCGTGACCATCCGGTCCGGCCCCGGCACCCAGTACGCGGCCGTCGGCTCGGTGGCGAGCGGCGCGACGGTGACGATCAGCTGCCAGGCGAAGGGCGAGACGATCACCGGCAAGTACGGCACCACCAGCCTGTGGGACAAGATCGGGTCGGGGTACATCTCCGACGCGTACGTGTACACAGGCTCGGACGGTCAAGTAGCACCGAGCTGCTGAGTTCCCGCAGGTCGCCGGCCGCTCCCGCCTTCGGCGGGAGCGGCCTTCTCGGAGTTGTCCACAGTTCGCGGATCGCCGCCGGCGCGCCCAGGGGGTCCCGGGCCAAGGTCTGACCCATGACGAAGCTGCTTCCCTCGACCCGCCTGCGCGACCCGGGCGACCTGATCGCCGCCGTGCCGCACCTGCTCGGCTTCCACCCGTCCGACTCGGTGGTGGTGCTGGTGGTGAGCGACGACGACGTGGCCATGACGCTGCGCGTCGACCTGCCGCCGGCGGGCGTGCCGCACCGCGTGACCGACCGGCTCACCGCGCCCCTGGCCAGGTGCCGGGGTGACGACGCGGTGGTGGTGGTCATCGGCGGCGGGTCGAGCGACCCGCCCGAGGACCTGCCGCACGACGCGCTGGTGGACGAGCTGGAGGACGCGCTCCACGAGGCCGACGTGCCGCTGCTGCTGGCGGTGTGGACGCGTGCGACGGCGAAGGGCGAGCGCTGGTTCGACTACCACGACGTCGGCACCTCGGGCGTCGTGCCGGACCCGTCGAGCACGGCGCTCGCCGCGGCCTCGGCGGCGGAGGGCCACGTCACCTACGGCAGCCGTGAGGCGATGAGCGCCGTGCTGGTCCCGGACCCGCCGGACGCCCTGTCCCGCCGCTCCACCCTCCTCAACCGCCTGGCCGCCGACGACCCGGCGCCGGACGACGAGACCGTGCCCCGACGCGACCGCGACCTGATCCACGCGGAGGTGCTGCGCGCGGCCACCCGCAAACGCCCGCTGACCGACGAGGAGGTGGCCGACCTGGCGCACGCCCTGTCGAACCCGTTGACGAGGGACTCCGCCCTGGCCTACTGCGTCGGCGAGCACGCCTCGGGCGCCGAGGCCCTGTGGACCGAGCTGACCCGGGCGAGCCCCGTCCCGGAACGGGCGGAACCGGCCACCCTGCTCGCCTTCTCCGCCTACGTCCGGGGCAACGGCACCCTGGCCCTCCTCGCCCTGGACCGCGCCGAGGAGGCGAACCCGAACCACCGCCTGACCGAACTGCTCCGCGCCGCCCTCGCGGGAGGCCTGCCCCCAACCCAGATCCGCCACCTGGCCGAACAAGTCGCCGCCACCGACTGGACCACCCCGCCAACCGCCCCCTGACCGCTGACCACCCCGTAACCACCCACCTCCCCACCCCACCGGCCTCTCACTCGCCGCCCCCACCCGGCGGCCTCAAGCCTCCGCCGCCGACCCGCCGCCGCCAGTCTCAAGCCTCCGCCACCAGCCCACCGCCATCGCACTCACTCAGCCACCGACCATCCGATCGACATCAATCCCGACCCGACCGCCGCCACCTCAACTCCAACCGGCCGCCACCACCCGCCGCCCGCCTCCGACCGCACCCCCACCGACCACACCGTCCGACCACCGACCACACCCGCCGCCGATCAACATCCTCCGACCGACCCTGTCGCCCACCCCAGTCACTGGCCGATCACCAACCATCAACCACCGCCAACCACCGCCTGACCGCTGACCACGCCCGTAACCACTCGCCTCCGCACCCCGCCGGCCTCTCACTCGCCGCCCCCACCCCCGGTGCGCACCGCCCGCCGCCCGCCTCCGACCGCACCCGCCATCGTCCGCGCCGCCCGACCGCCGACTACCGACCGCCGCCGATCAACATCCTCCGACTGACCCTGTCGCCCAACCCGGTCACTGGCCGATCACCAACCACCAACCACCGCCTGACCGCTGACCACCCCCGTAACCGCTCGCCTCCGCACCCCGCCGGCCTCTCACTCGCCGCCCCCACCCCCGGTGCGTACCGCCCGCCACCCGCCTCCGACCGCGCCCGCCTCCGACCACGCCCGCAGACTGCCGCCCGCCGCCGATCACTACCCACCACAGACCGATGTCCGCCACCCGCCGCCGCCGACCGCTACCCACGACCGACTACCGACCACGGCCGTCGACACCGCTACCCGCCGGCCATCGCGCTGTCCACCGCCGGCCACCACCTCCGACTGCCGACCGCCGCCACCGATCGGCACCCCCGCCGACCGCCGCGGTCATCTGCCTGCCGACCGCCAACCACTCTCCGGCTGGCGCCACTCGCGCCGGCCACCTGTCACCCACCGGTGGTAGCCGCCGAACCCCGACCCACCGGCCCAGTCCGACCGACCCACCGAGCGTCGAGCATCCGCAGCCGGCCATCCGCCAGAGTGGAGGTTTCCCCGTGCCCGCCCGTCCGTCTAGATCAGTTCCGGTCGCCGCCAGGGTTCGCCGAGCACGTGCTCCGCCAAGAAGGCGAAGATCGTCTCGTACCAGACCTTGGCGTTGCCCGGCGTGAGGATCCAGTGGTTCTCGCTCGGGAAGTACAAGAACTTCGCCGGCACGCCGTGCCGCACGAGGTCGAAGTAGAGGCGTTGACCCTCGCCGATCGGGACCCGGTAGTCCTTGTCGCCGTGGATCACCAGCATCGGCGTCTTGACGTCCGCCACCCGCAGGTGGGGCGAGTTCGCCCGCACGCTGTCCTGCTGCCGCAGCGGGTCGCCCATCTCGCGGATCCAGTAGTACGAGTCGTCGGTGGTGCCGGTGAACGCGTCCAAGTGCCACAACGACGCGTGCGTCACGATCGCCTTGAACCGGTCGGTCTGCGTGGCGATCCAGTTCGCCATGTACCCGCCGAACGACCCGCCCATGGCGGCCGTGCGCGAGTCGTCGATGTCGTCCCGCCGCTCCACCACGTCGGTGATCGCCATCAGGTCCGTGTACGGCTTGCCGCCCCACGAACCCCACCCGGCGCGCACGAAGTCGTACCCGTACCCGGTCGACAACGCCGGGTCCGGGAGCAGCACCGCGTAGCCCCGGGCCGCCATCAGCCACGGGTTCCAGCGCCAGCTCCACCCGCTCCAGCTCATCACCGGACCGCCGTGCACCCACAGCAGCATCGGCGCGGGCTGCTCGGCCGACGCGCCGTTCGGCAGCACCAGCCACGCCCGCACGGTCCGGCCGTCCTCGACCACCGTCTCGACCTCGGTCAACGTCCCCGGCACCGACTCCACCGCGCCGGGCGCGGGCAGTGGCACGGCGACCTGGTCCACACCGGACGACGACAGCCGCACGGGCTGCGGCGGGTGGTCCCACGCGCTGCGCAACGCGTACACCGACGCGCCGTCGGGGCTGACCCGCACATCGGTGTACGCGCCGGACGCGGTCAGCTTCACCACCGAGCCGGACGCCAGGTCGAGCTTCCAGATCGGCTGGTGACCCCGGTGGCTGCTGGTGAAGTACACCGCGTCACCGGCCGGGCTCACCACCGGGTGGTCGGGCTCCTCGGCGAAGTCCGCCGCCAGCTCCTCGACCGCCCCGGACTCCAGGTCGACGCGCACCAACGTGTTCGTCCACGGCAGGTCCTCGGTGGAGTCGAACGCGCGCACCGCGATCACACCCGACGAGTCCGGCAGGAACACCGGCTGCAGGAACGAGTGCCCGTCCAGCTCCGCCAGCACCCGGTCGGTGGCGCCGTCGGTCGACGTCAGCCGCAGCCGCACCCGTTGGCCGTACGCCGCGCTCACCACGACACCTTCGGTGCGCACGACCCACCGGCCGTCGGGGCTGATCGCGGGCGAGTCGTCCAGCCGCGCCGCGGCGTCGGGCGTCAGGTCCACCAGCTCCGACGACGGGTCGACGCGATCGCGGTCCACCCCGACCGGCGACGTGGTCGCCAGCA
The DNA here is from genome assembly GCF_016695385.1 of Saccharothrix sp. 6-C. Taxonomy (NCBI): domain Bacteria; kingdom Bacillati; phylum Actinomycetota; class Actinomycetes; order Pseudonocardiales; family Pseudonocardiaceae; genus Saccharothrix; species Saccharothrix sp. 6-C. The sequence goes on from NZ_CP064192.1 coordinate 1,169,541, forward strand.
GCCGGGGGAAGCTCGGCCCGAGGTCGGCGTCCCAGTACCGCACCGGGTACGACTCGTGCAGGATCGCGGTCACCCCGGCGTCCTCGCGGGCCTTGCGGTGCTCCGCGTCGCGCTCGCCGAACGTCGCGCCCGGGTGCGCGCCCGACGCGAGCAGCACCGTGCCCGCGTCCCGCGCCACCGCGAACTCCGACACCCCGCCGGCCGGGCGGCACAGCTCGCGGGCCTCGCCGACGGGCGGCAGCAGCCACAGCGCCGCCTTGTCCTTCGAGTCGCGGTCGGCCGGCTTGGCCTCCTGGTCGGGCCGCGCGGAGAGGAACAGCACCGCGCCGTCCGGCGTGAACGCGGGCGCCGACTCGCCCTTCGCGCCCCGCGTCAACCGCCGCGCGGGACGTTCGCCCGCCGGGTCGACCTCCCACAGCGCGCCCTGCCACGCCTTGCCGTCCGGCGAGAGCGTCGCCACCACCGTGACCAGCCGCGTGCCGTCCGGGGACAGCGCCAGCGACGAGATCCGCGGCATCTCCGTGAACGAGGTCAGGTCCCCGAACCCGGCCTCGGTGATCTTGCCTGCCATCACGCCCCCTGCTGTGACCGGGTGAAGTCCCACGCGTCGCGCACGATGCCGGCCAGGTCCACCCGCTCGGGCTTCCAGCCCAGCTCGGTGCGCGCCTTCTCGCTGGAGGCCACGAGCACCGCCGGGTCGCCCGCCCGGCGCGGCGCGACGTCGGTCGGGATGGGGTGGCCGGTCACCTCGCGGCAGGCGTCGATGACCTGCTTGACCGAGAAACCGAGGCCGTTGCCCAGGTTGTAGATGCGGTGCTCGCCCGTCGTCGCGTGCGCCAGCGCCCGCAGGTGCGCGTCGGCCAGGTCGACGACGTGGATGTAGTCGCGCACGCACGTGCCGTCGTCGGTGGGCCAGTCGTCGCCGTACACCTGCACCTGCTCACGGCGACCGGACGCGACCTGGAGCACGATCGGGATCAGGTGCGTCTCCACGCCGTGCCGCTCGCCGAACCGCCCGTACGCGCCCGCCACGTTGAAGTAGCGCAGCGACACGGCGGCCAGGCCGTGCGCGGCGGCGTAGGAGGTGATCGCGTGGTCGATCGCGAGCTTGGTCGCGCCGTAGGGGTTGGTGGGGCGCGTCGGCGCGGTCTCCGCGATCGGCACCTGCTCCGGCTCGCCGTAGGTCGCGGCGGTGGAGGAGAACACCAGCCGGGGCGTGCCGTGCGCGCGCATCGCGTCGAGCAGCCGCAGCGACGTCACCACGTTGCCCTGCCAGTACTTCGCCGGGTCCTGCATGGACTCGCCGACCAGCGACTTGGCCGCGAAGTGCAGCACACCGTCGAACCTCTCGGCGAGCACCTCGCCGATCGCGTCGTCGATGCCCGCCTCGACCAGCCGCACGCCGTCCGGCACCGCGTCCGCGTGCCCGGTGGACAGGTCGTCCAGCACGACCACCTCGTGCCCGGACTCGACCAGCCTGGCCGCGCAGACGCTGCCCACGTACCCGGCGCCGCCCGTGACGAGCAACTTCACCCTGAATCCCCGCTTTCGACCAGTTCGTCAGTGATCCCGGCCGGCGCCCGCGGAGGGCACGGCCGTGAAAGTCCTCGGTGTCGTCCAGCCGCGCCCGGCGAACGCGGCGAGCACCCGCCGCACCACCTCGTCGTGCCGTTCGACGGGCACCAGCGCGATCGCCGACCCGCCGAAACCGCCGCCGGTCATCCGCGCGCCCAACGCGCCCGCCGCCTTCGCCGCGTCCACCGCGACGTCCAGCTCGGGCGCGGACACCTGGTAGTCGTCGCGCAGCGACGCGTGGGAGGCGTCCAGCAGCGGCCCCAGCTCCGCCAACCGGCCGGCGCGCAGCAGCTCGACGGCCGCCAGCACCCGGTCGTTCTCGGTCACCACGTGCCGCACCAGCGGGCGCAGCTGTTCGGGCAACCGGGCCAGCGCGTCGGCCAACCCGTCGACGTCCACGTCCCGCAGCGCGGGCACGCCCAGGAGCGACGCGGCCTCCTCGCAGCCCGCCCGCCGGGCGCCGTAGCCGCCGTCGGTGTGCGAGTGGCTCGCCCGCGTGTCGATCACCAGCACTTCCAGGCCGTGCTCGGCGGCGTCGAACGGCACCTGCTCGGCCTCGAACGACCGCACGTCCAGGAACAGCACGTGCGCCTCGGTGCAGCACAGCGACGCGGTCTGGTCGAGTAGACCGGTGGGCGCGCCGACGAAGTCGTTCTCCGCGCGCTGCACCCAGCGCGCGATCCGCGGCAGGTCGTCGGCCGCGCGCCCGGCCAGCCCGAGCAGCGCCAACGCCACCGCGCACTCCAGCGCGTGCGACGAGGACAGGCCCGCGCCCGCCGGCACGTCGCCCGCGATCACCAGGTCCGCCCCGCCGGTCAGGCCCTGCTCGCGCAGCGACCAGGCGACACCCGCCGGGTACGCCGCCCAGCCGCCGACCGCGCCGGGCTCCAGGTCGGCGACCAGCACCGGCGCGGCCTGCTGCACCACGCCGTCGTCACCCACGGTGGCCACGCGCAGCCGGCCGTCGTCACGCGCCGACGCGGCCACCGCGGTCCGGTGGGGCAGCGCGAACGGCAGGACGAAGCCGTCGTTGTAGTCGGTGTGCTCCCCGATCAGGTTCACCCGGCCGGGTGCCGACCAGACACCGCTGGGCTCGGCGCCGTGCAGCCGGGTGAACGCGGCGACCGCGCGCCGCGTCGGGCTCACCGGGCCTGCACCAGGACGGCGTGCGCCACGGCGGGGTCCAGCTCGGCGACCGTGCCGTTGCCGCGCACCTGGATCACCTTCGCGCCGCCGAGCGAGTCGACCTCGACCGTGCCGCCCGGCACCACGCCGGCGGCCTTCAGCTCGGCCATCAGGTCCTCGTCGAGCTGCACGTGCTCGGCGATCCGGCGCACCTCGACGTGGCCGCCGCCGCGGCGGGCCACCTCGTCGATCCGCACCAGGTCGGCCTCGGCGGGCGGGGCGGGCTCGCCGTCGCCCAGCTTGTCCAGCCCGGGGATGGGGTTGCCGTAGGGCGAGGTGGTGGGGTTGCCGAGGAGCTTGACGAGCTTGCGTTCGACGGCCTCGCTCATGACGTGCTCCCAGCGGCACGCCTCGCTGTGCACGTGCTCCCACTCCAGGCCGATGATGTCGACCAGGAGGCGCTCGGCGAGCCGGTGCTTGCGCATGACCGCGATGGCCAGGTTGCGGCCCTGCTCGGTCAGCTCGAGGTGCCGGTCGTCGGCCACGACGACCAGGCCGTCGCGCTCCATCCGGCCGACCGTCTGGCTCACCGTCGGACCGCTCTGGCCCAGCCGCTCGGCGATGCGCGCGCGCAGGGGCACCACGCCTTCTTCTTCGAGCTCGTAGATCGTGCGGAGGTACATCTCGGTGGTGTCGATGAGGTCGTTCACACCCGCTCCCCTTCGTATGGCGTCAATGCTAGTCGGCCGGTCACGGGTGCAGGATGGTGCCGTGCATCCACTGATCAGCACCGAAGCCCTGGACTCCGCGCTGAACGGCGCCGAACCACCGGTCGTGCTCGACGTCCGGTGGCGCTTGGGAGGACCACCGGGACGTCAAGACTACGAGGTCGGACACGTTCCCGGTGCCGTCTACGTCGACCTCGACACGGAGCTGTCCTCGCCGCCCGGAGCCGGTGGCCGCCACCCGCTGCCCGACCCGGCGGCGCTCCAGGCCGTGCTGCGGGCGGCCGGTGTCCGGCGAGATCACCCGGTCGTGGCATACGACGGTGGTGACGGCTCCGTCGCCGCACGCGCCTGGTGGCTGCTGCGGTGGGCCGGTCACCCGGAGGTGGCGGTGTTGGACGGCGGCTTCGCGGCGTGGACCGCCGAGGGCCGGCCGGTCGACGCGGGCACGCCGTCCCCTGTTCCCGGCGACGTGGTCGTGACGCCCGGCGGCATGCCCGTGCTGGACGCCGACGGGGCCGCCGCGTTCACCGGCACGGGCACGTTGCTCGACGCCCGGGCCCCCGAGCGCTACCGGGGCGAGACCGAGCCGGTCGACCCGCGCGCCGGGCACATCCCGGGCGCGCTGAACGCGCCGACCTCCGGCCACACCTCCGGCGGCCGCTGGCTGCCCGCCGCCGCGCTGGCCGAGCGCTTCGAGGCCATCGGCGTCTCGCCCGACCGCCCGGTCGCGGCCTACTGCGGATCGGGTGTCACGGCGTCGTCCGTGGTCCTGGCCCTGGAGGTGGCCGGCATCACCGCACCCGACCGCCCCGCGCCGCTCTACGCGGGTTCCTGGTCCCAGTGGTCCTCGGACCCCGCCCGACCCGTGTCCGATCGCCGCTCCTCCGCAGACGGCGGCCCGGTCGCGTGAACGTCGACGCGACCACGCGGGGCCACCTGCGGAGCAGGGCGGTCGAACTCAAGCGTTGGGGATCTTCTCGAAGCCCTTGGTGGCGAGCTTGAGCGCGATCTGGCACGGGTCGATCTCGTCGATCGGCGTCACGGTGGCCTGGAACGCGGGGGTGATCTCGTCCGGGTCGTCGGTCAGCATGACCAGCACCGTGCAGTCGCCGCCCTTCTCCTTCACCTCGTACGCGGTGTTGCCGCCGACCTCGATGGTCCGCGCCTCACCCTCGTACTCGGCGAACGTGACCATGAACAGCACGACCGAGAACGGGTCCTCGGTGCTCTGCACGCAGCCCTTCTCGCCGCCCTTCGTCGCGCCGACGGCGGCGGCCACGTCCTCGGGGGTGAGGATGTCGCAGTCCTCGTAGCCCTCGGTCTTCTTCTTCGTCGTGATCTTCACGTCGCCGGAGGGCTTCTCGGCCTCGGTGGTCTTCGGCTCGCCCGCCTTGCTGGAGGCCTTGGGCGAGGACGTCTTGGTCGACGACGGCTTGCCGGAGGCGGTCTTCTCCCCGGTCGACCCACCCGCCGCGGCGACCGGGCTGCCGGAGACCGTGGTGGCGCAGGCAGACAGGCCGAGCGTGAGCGCCATGGCCAGCGCAGCGGTCAGGGCGGGGACTCGTCGCAGGTGCATGTCTTCTCTGACCCCGTTCCGACGTGCGGGGTTCCATCCTCGATGGCCGCAATCCTGGCCCGCGTCGTCTCGGCAGACTCTAAGTCCACCGGGGACCTCCGCACGCCCGGGTCGACCAACCTGTGATCACACCACCGCGTGCCTGGTGGGTTAGGTTGCCGACATGGGTACGGGAGCCGCCGTCGTCTGGGACGAGTCCTTCCTCGCTTACGACCTGGGCGGGGACCACCCGCTCAACCCCGTGCGACTGGACCTGACCGTCCGGCTGGCGACCGCGCTCGGCGTGCTGGACGGTGTGGCGCTCATCGCGCCCGACCCGGCGACCGACGACGAGATCGAACGCGCGCACGAGCCGTCCTACCTCAACGCCGTGCGGGCCGCGCCGATGGCCGGCTGGGACGTCGGCCACGGTCTCGGCACCCCGGACAACCCGGTGTTCGACCGGATGCACGAGGCGTCCGCGCTGGTCGTCGGCGGTTCGCTGGCCGCCGCCCGGCGGATCGCCTCGGGCGAGGCGGACCGGGCGGTGAGCATCGCGGGCGGGCTGCACCACGCCATGCGCGACCACGCGGCCGGGTTCTGCGTCTACAACGACTGCGCCGTGGCCATCTCGTGGCTGCTGGACAACGGCTTCGACCGGATCGCCTACGTCGACACCGACGTGCACCACGGCGACGGGGTGCAGGCCGCGTTCCACGACGACCCGCGCGTGCTCACCGTCTCGATCCACCAGAGCCCGCTGAGCCTCTGGCCGGGCACGGGGCGGCCCGCCGAGGTGGGCGGCGCGGGCGCGGAGGGCGCCAGCGTGAACCTGGCCCTGCCGCCCGGCACCGGCGACCGGGGCTGGCTGCGCGCGTTCGAGGCCACCGTCCCGTCCCTGCTGCGGGCGTTCCGGCCGCAGCTGCTGGTCACCCAGTGCGGCGTGGACACGCACCGCGAGGACCCGCTGGCCGACCTCGCGCTCACCGTGGACGGCCACCGCGCCATCTACCGGCGCCTGCGCGAGCTGGCCGCGGACACCGCGGACGGCCGCTGGCTGGCGCTGGGCGGCGGCGGCTACGAGCTGCTGCGCGTGGTGCCCCGCAGCTGGACGCACCTGCTGGCCACCGTGCTGGACCGGGACGTGGACCCGAACACGCCGCTGCCCGCCGACTGGGTCGCCCACGCCTCGGCCCTGGCGCCGGACCGGCCGCTGCCCACGTCCATGACCGACGGCTCCGACACCGCGTTCGAGCCGTGGGGCGGCCAGCTCGACACCCCGGTCGACCGGGCGCTCGTCGAGACCCGGCGAGCGGTGTTCCCGCTGCACGGCCTGGACCCCGACGACCCGAGGGACTGACAGCCCGTGGACCCGTTCGACTACCCGAGGCACTGGGAGGCCGACGTCGTGCTCAGCGACGGCGGCACGGTCCACCTGCGCCCGATCACGCCCGACGACGCGGAGAAGCTGCTCGCGTTCCACGGCAGGCTGTCCGAGCGGACCCGCTACTACCGCTACTTCGGCCCCTACCCGCGGATGCCCAAGCGGGACCTCGAACGCTTCAGCACGGTCGACCACGCCGACCGGGTCGCGTTCACCGCGCTGCTCGGCGACGACATCGTGGCCGTCGGCCGCTACGACCGCCTCGGCGGAGCTCCCGGCTCCGCCGGGGGGAACTCGGCCGAGGTCGCGTTCGTGGTCGAGGACGCCCACCAGGGCCGCGGCCTCGGCTCGATCCTGCTGGAGCACCTCGCCGCCGCCGCGCGGGAACGCGGGCTGAGCCGGTTCACCGCCGAGGTGCTGGCGGAGAACGGCCAGATGGTGCGGATCTTCCGGGACGCGGGCTACGGCGTGAGCCGCGCGTTCGAGGAGGGCGTGGTGCACCTGGAGTTCGACATCGACCCGACCGAGGAGTCGGTCGAGGTGGCCCGCGCCCGCGAGCAGGCCGCCGAGGCGCGCAGCGTGCACAACCTGCTGCACCCGAGGTCGATCGCGGTGATCGGCGCGTCCACCGACCGGACCAAGATCGGCCACGCGGTCCTGACGCACCTGCTCGCCGCCGACTTCGCCGGGCCGGTCTACCCGGTGAACGCCGAGCACCGCTCCGTGCGCGGGGTGCGCGCCTACCCGTCGGTGCTGGAGATCCCCGACGACGTGGACCTCGCCGTGGTCGCGGTGCCCGCCGCCGGCGTCGACGAGGTGATGGACGCCTGCCTGGCCAAGGGGGTGAAAGCGCTGGTCGTGGTCACGTCCGGGTTCGGCGAGACCGGGCCGGGCGGGTTGAGCGCGGAACGCAGGCTCGCCGCCGAGGCCCGTGCGCACGGCATGCGGGTGGTCGGCCCGAACGCGCTGGGCGTGCTGAACACCGACGCGGGCGTGCGCCTCAACGCCACCCTCGCGCCGGACCTCCCGGCCCGCGGCCGCACCGGGTTCTTCTGCCAGTCCGGCGCGCTGGGCACCGCGATCCTGGCCACGGCCGCCGACCGTGGCCTCGGCCTGTCCACGTTCGTCTCCGCGGGCAACCGCTCGGACGTCTCCGGCAACGACCTGCTCCAGTACTGGGAGACCGACCCGGCCACCGACGTGGTGCTGCTGTACCTGGAGTCGTTCGGCAACCCGCGCAAGTTCGCCCGGCTGGCCCGCCGGCTCGGTCGCACCAAGCCGATCGTCGCGGTGAAGTCCGGTCGGCACGCGGTGACGCCCGCGTTGGCGGCGACCTCGGTGCCGGTGGACGAGTCGAGCGTGCAGGCGCTGTTCGAGCAGGCCGGCGTGATCCGGGTGGAGTCGCTGGCGCAGCTGTTCGACACCGCGCTGCTGCTCGCGCACCAGCCGCTGCCCGCCGGGCCGCGCGTCGCCGTGGTCGGCAACTCGACCGCGATCGGGCTGCTGGCGGCGGACACCGCGCTGGCCCAGGGCCTGGAGCTGGCCGGCGAGCCGGTGGACGTGGGCGCGCAGGCCGGGCCCGAGGCGTTCGCGGCGGCGGTCAAGGAGGCCCTGGACAACCCGGAGGCGGACGCGCTGGTGGTCGTGTTCGTGCCGCCGCTGGCGGTGCCGGGCACGTCGTTCGCCCGCGCGTTGCGCGAGGTGGTGGAGCAGGGCGGGCGGACCAAGCCGATCGCGTCGACGTTCCTGGCCGTGGAGGGCGTGCCGGCCGAGCTGGCGGTGCCCGGTCCCGGTGGCGCGCCCGGCCGGGGTTCCGTGCCGTCCTACCCGAGCCCGGAGCGCGCCGTGCTCGCGTTGGCGCGGGTGACGCGGTACGCGCGGTGGCGGTCCGCGCCGCAGGGCACGTTCGTCCGGCCCGACGGCATCGACGCCGAAGCCGCGCACGCGATCGTGGAGGCGCAGCGGCTCGACGGCGAACGGCCGCTCGACGACGAGACCGCCGAGCGGCTGCTCGCGTGCTACGGGGTCCAGGTCGTGCCGTTCCGGGTGGTGACGTCGGCGGACGACGCGGTGCGCGCGGCGGGGGAGCTGGGCTACCCGGTGGCGATGAAGTCCACCGACGACCGGTTGCGCCATCGCACCGACCTGGTCGGCGTGCGGCTGGACCTGTCCGGTGAGGAAGCCGTGCGCACGGCGTACGGGATGCTGGCCGGGATGTCCGACCGGTCGGACTTGTACGTGCAGCGCATGGCGCCCAAGGGGATCTCGTGCGTGCTGGGCCTGCAGGACGACCCGTCGTTCGGCACGCTGGTGTCGTTCGGGTTGTCGGGGCTGGTCAGCGACCTGCTGGGGGACCGGGCGTACCGGGCGGTGCCGCTGACGGACGCGGACGCGGCGGCGGTGGTGCGCGCGCCCAAGGCCGCGCCGCTGCTGGCGGGCTACCGGGGCGACGAGCCGGCGGACCTGGCCGCGTTGCAGGACCTGGTGCTGCGGCTCGCCGCGCTCGCCGAGGACCTGCCCGAGGTGCGGGAGCTGTCGCTGGAACCCGTGCTGGCCAGCGCCGCCGGCGCGTACGTCAGCAGTGCCCGGGTGACGTTGGGCCCGCCGCCGTACCGGCATGACACCGGTCCCAGGCGGCTGCGCTCACCCGGCGGCGCGCGTTAGCCCGGTCACCTGCTCGATACCCAAACGTCACCCTTGACCGATCCGGTTTCCCTTATCTTCTCCGTGGCTATGGACCAAGTCCTATGAGCCGCTTAGGTTTCCCGGCAACCCGAGGAAGCTCCCGAAAAGGGGAAGAATGGCTCTGGCACCGTTGCGCGCCCTTGTTGTGGCGTGTTCCGCCGCGCTTGTCCTCTCGTCGTGCTCCACCGGTGACGACACGACCGTCGCCGGCAAGGCGGACAGCTCCAGCAAGCTGACGATCGCCGTGGCGTACGACCAACCAGGCCTCGGCCTGCGCCGATTGGACGGCAGCTACCGCGGCTTCGACGTCGACGTGGCCCGTTACGTGGCAAGGGAACTGGGGGTCGACGAATCCGGCATCACCTTCACCGAGGCGACGCCGTCGGAACGCGAGAAGCTGCTGGTCGACGGCGCCGCGGATCTCGTCGTGTCCAGTTACTCGATCACCGACAAGCGCAAGGAGGTAATCGACTTCGTAGGCCCGTATTTCGTGGCCGGGCAGGATCTGCTGGTGCGGTTGACCGACGAGCGGATCACCGGGCCGGAATCGCTCAACTCCGGCAACCTGAAGCTGTGCTCGGTGGCCAACACCACGTCGGCGCAGTACGTGAAGGACCAGTTCGCGCAGTCCGTGCAACTGGTGGAGTACCCGAACTTCAGCGACTGCGTCACGGCGCTGCTGGCGGAGCAGGTGGACGCCATGACGACCGACGACGTGATCCTCGCCGGGTACGCCGCGCAGAACCCCGAGCTGCTGCGGGTGGTCAGCCGGCCGTTCAGCAAGGAGGAGTACGGCATCGGGATGCGCCGAGGCGACCCGACCAGCAAGGCCAAGGTGACCGCGGCCGTTCGGAAGATGATCGACACCGGCGAATGGCGCAAGTCGTTGGAGGCCAACGTGGGCGCGTCGGGTTACCCCATCCCGGACCCGCCGACGCTCGCCGGGTGATCTGCGACCCACCCCGTCAGCGGTCCGACCGGCCCGGACCGACCCGTAGGCTCGGCTGTGTGCATGCCTCGCATTACGTGCCCCAGTACCGGGCGGACGGGCCGGTCCGCGCCGGCATCCCCGAACACGGCCGCATCCCCCGCTACTACGCGGTGAAGACCGAGCTGCTGTGGCTCGTCGACGCCCTCGGCGAGGGCACGGCGCTGCCGTCGGAGCGGGAGCTGGCCGAGCGGTTCGCGGTGTCCAGGGTGACGCTGCGCCAAGCCGTCGGGGAACTGGTGCTCGAGGGCAAGCTGCAGAGCCGGCAGGGCAGCGGCACCTACGTCGCGCCGCCCAAGCTGGTGCAGCCGCTGTCGCTGCTCAGCTACACCGAGGGCATGCGCAGGCAGGGCGTCGACGCGGCGCGCAGCGTGATCACCGTCGAGCACCTGCCCGCGGACGAGGTGCTGGCGCGGGACCTGCGGATCGGGCGGGGCGACGAGGTCGTCCACCTGGAACGCGTGCTGCTGGCCGACGGCGAGCGGGTCGGGCTGGAGTCGACCTACCTGTCCGCGGCGCGGTTCCCGACGCTGCTGGAGGAGCTGGACCCGACCACGTCGCTGTACGCGTGCCTGGCCGACCGCTTGGGCGTGGTGTTCGCCGAGGCCGAGGAGCGGGTGGAGACGGTCCTGGCGACGCCGCGCGAGGCGTTGCTCATCGGCACGAACCCGGCGCTGCCGATGCTGCTGCTGCACCGCGTGTCCCATGACGACGCCGGCGAGCCGATCGAGCGGGTCCGCTCGCTCTTCCGGGGCGACCGGTTCAGCTTCATGGCGCGGCTGCGCGCGGAGTGAAGGTCACGCGCCGGTAACCGCGCGATGAACACTTGTCAGTCCATTGAGGACATAACAGTGGCATGCCGGTCGTCGTGACGCGGACGGGCGCGGAACGTTAGCGAATCTTTCCCGGAAACCGCCCATTGGCACCAAGTTCCGCGCACCCCGGCGGATGTACCGTGGTTGCCCTGGTACGTGAGTCCTCCTCACCCGCAGGGCCGCGGGGGAAGCGGGGGTGGCGCCGTGACGTTCAAAGAGGAGTTCCTGACGGAGCTCGAGGACTGCCTGCGCGGGTACGGCGCGGTGCCGGTGATCGACCCGGACGCGCTGGCCCGGTTCATCGACCACGTCCGCCGGCTGCCGGACGACGATGCGCGGCTGCGCTGCCTCGAACGCGTCGACCAGGGCTCCGGCTCGTTCTGGAACAACCCGGCGGTGTGGTGGGAGCAGGTGCCCCGGTTCGGCATCGGGTCCTCGGACTGCTCCGAGCTGCTCGACCGGATGTTGGACGAGGCGATCAGCGACGAGATCGACGTGCTGGAGATGGAGATCCGGGAACTGCCGGGCTGAGTCGTGCCGCGGGCGTGAAACACCCGTTGTGCACCTGGGTCGCCAGACGCACAACGGGGAGTCATCGCTCCTTCGGTTCCACTCTCGCTGTCACCCGGCAGTCACCCGGACCGTCGAGCGGGCAGTCAGACGGACAGCAGCCGGTCGAAGAACGTGCGGTAGCGCTTGAGGGCCTGTCGCAGTTCCTCGGTCTGCGCCTCGTCGCCCCGCTGCCACTGCTCCTCGAGCGAGTGCTTGTGCTCGGTGAAGGTGGTGGCCAGCGACTGCATCACCTGGGCGACCAGTTCGTCGGCCCGCTGCACGGCCTCGCGGGGGTCGTCGACGAAGTCGGCCTGCAGGGCGCGCCACTCGGCCTGGTAGTCGGCCGCGTCGTCCGGGGTGAAGAGCGGCGCGTCGCCCGCGGTCGTGTCGACCGCGGCCGGCTCGACCGGCTCGTCGTGCCCGGCGGGCTGCTCCCGGGTGTCCTGCTCGTCGAACGCGACCGGCTCTTCGAGGGTGGACGTCCAGTGCCCAGTCGAGTCGTGGCCGGCGTGGTCGTGCCCGGCGAGGTCGTGGCCGGTCGAGTCGTGGCCGGTCGAGTCGTGCGCCACCGGCTCCCGGTCGAGGCGTTCCTGGTCGGTCAGGTCCGGCTCCGCGACGTCGCGGTCGGCCGGGGTCTGGTCGATCGGCTCGCGCTCGGCCCCGCGGCCGTCCAGCGAGTCGCGGTCGAGCGGGGTGCGCTCGGCGAAGTCCTCGGTGGTGAGGTGCTGACGTTGTTCGGTCATGACCGTGCTCCTTCCCGGTGGTCGCCCAGCAGGTCCTCGAACACGGTGCGGTAGTGGACCATCGCGGTGCGCAGGTCCTCGGTCGTCGCCTCGCCGCGCTCCTGGCGCTCGACGACGGAGTGCGCCTCGCGGTAGTGCTCCAGCGTGCGGGCGTGCTCGACGGACAGCAGCTTCTCGCGACGCTCGTAGTCCTCGGTGGGGTAACCGCGTTCGGCCATCAGGTCGGTGACGAGGTGGTCCGCTTGGCTCACGGCCTGGGTCGGCTCGTCGACGAACTGCTCCTGGACGAGGGTCCAGTTGCGGGCGTAGGTGTCGCGAGTCGTGGCGTCGAGGGTGCGGAGTTCGAGCTTCGAGTGCTCGCGCTCCCGCTCCGAGAGTTCGCGTTCCGCCGCCATGCGGCTGCCGTTGTGCTCGAGGGCCCGCTCGTACTCGGGGCCGAACTTCGAGCGCAACCTCTTGCGCTGCATGACGAACTTCAGCAGCACCGCGATCGCGGCCAGTACGACCAGCACGACGACGATCACGCCGATGGTGGTACCGGTGGACATCTGCGCCTCCTAGGGCTCTGTTGTCCACCGGCTACCCGTCAGGCGACCGATCCGAAACCTGTTCGCCTCTTGACAAACCCGTGCCGCGTTCGCGGCTAGCGCGCCACCGCCTTGCGGTACTGCCGGATCGCCAGCGGCACGAAGATCAGCAGGAACACGACCACCCAGATCAACGTCATCAGCACCGGGTGCTGCAACGGCCACACGTCCGCCGCCGGCGCCAGCGGGTTGGTGTTGCCGAACAACTGGCGGGCCGCGGCCGTCACCGCCGACACCGGGTTCCACTCGGCGAACGTCTTGAGCGGTCCGGGCAGGTTGCTCTCCTGCACGAACGTGTTCGCGATGAACGTCAGCGGGAAGATCGCGATGAACGACGCGTTGTTGAACACCTCGGGGCTGCGCACCATCAGCCCGACGATGGCCATGCCCCACGACACCGCGTAGGCGAACAGCAGCAGCAGGGCGAACCCGGCCAGCGCCTCCAGCGGCGACGAGTGGATCCGCCAGCCGACGATCAGCCCGGTCACCGACATCACCAGCACGACGATCACGTTGTTCGCCAGGTCGCTGGTGGTCCGCCCGATCAGCACCGCCGAGCGCGCCATGGGCAGCGACCGGAACCGGTCGATCACGCCCTTCTGGATGTCCTCGGCCAGCCCGGCGCCGGTGATGGTCGCGCCGAACACCACGGTCTGCGCGAAGATCCCGGCCATCAGGAACTCGCGGTAGTCCATGCCGGGGATGGCGATCGAGCCGCCGAACACGTACGCGAACAACAGCACGAACATGATCGGCGACAACGTCGAGAACACGATCAGGTCCGGGACCCGCTTGATCTTGATCAGGTTGCGCTTGGCGACCACCGCGCCGTCGCCCAACGCTTGCGTGAACGCGCTCATGCTCCTTGCTCCCCCTGCTTGTCCTCGGTGCCGGTCCCACTGGCCGCGTGTCCGGTCAGCGTCAGGAACACGTCGTCCAACGTCGGCCTGCGCAGGCCGATGTCGAGCACCTTGACCGACTCGGCGTCCAGCCTCCGGACGCCGTCCACCAGCACGTCGGCGCCGCCGGACACCGGCACGGTCAGCCGGTGCCCTCGCTCGTCCACGGTGATCTCCGAGATCGCCAACGGCGTGAGCGCCGCCTTCGCCGTCTGCGCGTCGTGGGCCGAGCTGACGGTCAGCTCCAGCCGTTCACCGCCGACCTGGGCCTTCAGCTCGTCCGCCGTGCCCAGCGCGATGACCCGGCCGTGGTCGATGACCGCGATCTCGTCCGCGAGCCGGTCGGCCTCCTCCAGGTACTGCGTGGTCAGCAGCAGCGTGGTGCCGCCCGCCACGAGTTCCCCGATGACGTCCCACATGCCGAGCCGGCTGCGCGGGTCCAGGCCCGTGGTCGGCTCGTCGAGGAACAGCACCCTCGGCTCGGCCACCAGCGCGCCCGCCAGGTCGAGCCGGCGGCGCATGCCGCCCGAGTAGCCCTTCACCGGCCGGTCGGCGGCCTCCACCAGGTCGAACCGCTCCAGCAGCTCGCGCGCCCGTTCCCGGCTGCGCTGCTTGCCCAGGTGGTAGAGCCGGCCCACCATGTCGAGGTTCTCGAAACCGGTCAGGTTCTCGTCGACGGCCGCGTACTGGCCGGACAGCCCGATCCGGCGGCGCAGCTCCTTGGCGTCGGCGACGACGTCGAGGCCGGTGACGGTCGCCTTGCCCTCGTCGTGCTCCAGCAGCGTGGTGAGCACGCGCACCGTCGTCGTCTTGCCCGCGCCGTTGGGCCCGAGCAGGCCCATGACGGTCCCTTCCGGCACCACGAGGTCGAGGCCGTCGAGGGCGATCACCGACCCGTAGCGCTTGACCAGTCCTTCGGCCACGATTGCGTCTGCCATCCGGCCATGATGGACCGGCGGTCCGACAATTTCAGGCGGATTTACCGGACCGGACCCGGGCGCCGGCGGGGAAGTGGGCTCTGTGGACGGTCCGGCCTGCGCCTGCGTCGCGCGAGCGGTCGCACGCGCGGTTCGTCCTCCCGCAGCACGGCGAGCGCCCACGGCGTTCCCGACCCTGCGTCGGCACCCGGGTCGGTTGAGCCCGCAAACATCTACGGCTGCCGAGGACGACCTGCTCGCAGAGGCCCCCGTCGACCGCCTTCGGGGGCCTCCGGCCCGGTTCCGGCCGCCGGGGTCGGCGGCGCCACCCGGTCGGGTTGTTCTGCCCGGCCCGCGCGGGGCGGTGCTCCCGCTGCCCGCCGGCTCCTGCTCCAGCGACGGCTGGAGACCGCGGTGCGGCGGCCGGCTCGAAATCCACTTCGCGGGGGCGGTGGAAACCCTTGACGTTCCGCAGCCGGACCTGCGAGATGTACATGTGGCCAGACTTGGTCCGCGCTGATCACCCGTCCAGTTCGCCGGACATGTCCTGGGGCGTGTCCGGGGGCGTCGGGGCCGCCGCCGACGGAGGGTGATGAGTGAAGGGCGTATATGCACCTGTTAGACGCTCGATCGAGTGAACGAGAGCGGGCTGCGGAACAGCACTAGGGTGTTCGCAGTTCTTTTCCAGCGAGGAGCGATCCGCATGGCAGCCGTCCAAACCCGACGCAAGCGCAAGCTGGGGCAGTTCCTCAACGCCTTGCGCAAGCGAGCGGGCAAGACCGAGATCGACTACCACGCGTTGACGAGGAAGACGCAGTCGACGCTGTCGCGGATGGAGAACGGTTACATCAGTCCGAGTTGGACCGAACTGGGCGCGCTGCTCGGCCTCTACGGGGCGACCGATGCCGAGCGGCGCGAAGCGGAAGCGTTGTGGGAGGACGCGAAGCAGGACGGCACCCGCCTGGTGTACGCCGCTGCCTTCACCCCGGAGGCACGGACGTATGCCCGGCAGGAAGCAGACGCCACGGAGGTGCGCACCATCGAGATGATCGTGATACCGGGGCTGCTCCAGACGCCCGCCTACGCGACGGCGATCAGGCTCGCGGGGCAGCGGTTCATGGACTCGTCGGTGTCCGTGGAACAGGTGGCGGCGGCGCTGGCGAACCGGCAGCGGAGGCTGCCGGGGTTACGGCTGCACGCGGTGATCGACGAGGCGGCCCTGCACCGGATCGTCGGCGGCACCGCCGTCATGCGCGAGCAGTTGTCGCATTTGCTCGAGAAGGGGAAGCAGGACAACATCACCATCCAAGTGGTCCCGTTCGGCGCCGGCGCCCACGGGACCATGTCGGGCGGTGGCGCGACTGCTCTCCGCTTCGAGGACAGTGATCCTTCGGCCGTGTACCTGGAGTACGCGGGTGGTGGCAAGTGGGTGGACAATCGCGCCGACGTGCAGAAGTACCTGTTGCACTTCGAGGAAATCGTGAGCGAGGTCGCCCTTTCGCCCAAGGAGTCGGCTTCGCTGATCAGAAAACTGGCAACCGCACTGAAGGACACATGAACAACGACAAGGCGTGGCGCAAGAGCACGTACTCCGGCGCGGGCAACAACTGCGTCGAACTGGCCGTGGGACGGAGCACGACCAGTGTTCGGGACAGCAAACGACCAGGACCCAGACTGACCTTCGCCCAACGTCCGTTCCGGGCGTTCCTGACAACCCTGCGGCAAACCTGACCGCAACCGCCAACCCGCCGTCGCCCCCGGTGTGGCGGTCACGTCGCACCGGGGGCGGCGGCGACGGCGCGGCCGATCACCGACCCGTCCCGAGGAGGTCGCGACCGGGGGCCTCGGGCGGGGCTGGAAGCCGACCGGCGGGTCGCCGCCGACGTCACCGGGTCGAGCGACTCGGCGACGCGGCGCAGCCGTTCGTCTCCTCCCGCGGCCCCTCGCACCACGGACCGGGTGACGGTCCACAGTGGATGAACGGTGGCCAGGTGTCGGGTGGTGCGCGTGGTGGGCGGCGTGGTTGATGCAGTGACCCAGGCCACAGCCGGCTCCTGTCAGGAATCGGGTCGCCGTCTCGTTCAGAGGGGCGAGCGAACCCGACAGGAGCACGCACATGAAGCACCGCATCATCGTCCTGGGAGCCGGTTACGCCGGGGGCTACGCCGCCGGACAGCTCGCCCGCCGCCTGCACGCCGACGACGTCGGGATCACCGTCGTCAACGCCGAACCCGACTTCGTCGAGCGGATGCGCCTGCACCAGCTCGCCGCGGGCCAGGACCTCCGCCGCCACCGCCTGGCGGACCTGTTCGCGGGCACCGGCATCCACCTGCGCCCGGCCAGGGTCACCGCCGTCGACGTCGAGCACCGGACGGTCACCGTGACCGGCGGCGAGGGTGTCGACCACCTCGGCTACGACACCCTCCTCTACGCGCTGGGCAGCGCCGCCGCCGACCACGGCGTCCCGGGCGTGGCCGAGCACGCCCACCCCGTCGCCGACCGCCCGTCGGCGCTGCGCCTGCGCCATCGCCTCGACGAGCTGGGCGAGCACGGCGCGGTCCTGGTCGTCGGCGGTAACCTGACCGCGATCGAGGCCGCCACCGAGATCGCCGAGTCCCGGCCCCACCTCGACGTCACCCTCGTCACCGCCGGCGAGCTGGGCGGGCGGCTCGGCCCCAAGGCCCGTCGCCACCTGCTGCGGGCGTTCGACCGGTTCGGCATCACGGTCCACGAGAACACCACCGTCGACCGCGTCGAAGCCTCGGGCGCCACCGCCACCCACCGGACCTTCACCGCCGACGCCGTCGTCTGGGCGGCCGGTTTCACCGCCCACCCCCTCGCCGCCGCCGCCGGTCTCGAAGTCGCCGACAACGGCCAGATCCTGGTCGACCGCATGATGCGCTCCGTCTCGCACGCCGGCGTCTACGCCGCCGGCGACAGCGTCCACGTCATCGGCGACAACGGCCGCCCGCTGCCGATGTCCTGCGCCTCGGCGGGCCTCACCAGCGGGCAGGCCGTGGCCGCGATCATCGGCGACCTGACCGGCCGCGAGGTCCCGACGACCTCCCTGAGCTACGTCGGCAACCACATCAGCCTCGGCCGCCGGGACGGGATCTTCCAGGCCGTCGACGGCGACGCGCGGTCGAAGACCTGGGCCCTGCGGGGCCGCCCGGCCGCCCGCTTCAAAGCGGTCATCCTCCGCGGCGCGGCCTTCGGCATGGGCCACCCCACGTTCGGCATGCCGACCCGCAGGTACCGCGTGGCCAGGGCCGCCGAAGCGGCCGTCGCCTAGCGTGACCGCCATGGACGGTGTCGCCTTGGCGCGCTTCGAGGCCGGCCGGGACCGGCTGGCCTCGTTGGCCTACCGCCTGCTCGGCTCGGCCGCCGACGCGGAGGACATCGTGCAGGACGCGTTCCTGCGCTGGCAGGCGGCCGACCGGGACCACATCGAGGTGCCCGAGGCGTGGCTGACCAAGGTGGTCACGAACCTGTCCCTGGACCGGCTCCGCTCGGCGACGACGCGGCGCGAACGCGCGGTGGGCGCCTGGCTGCCCGAACCCCTCCTCGACGGCGACCCGATGCTGGGCCCGGCCGACACCGCCGAGCAGCGCGAGTCGGTCACCCTGGCGGTGCTGACCCTCCTGGAACGCCTGCCGCCGGTCGAACGGGCCGTCTACGTGCTGCGCGAGGCGTTCTCCTACGGCCACGCCGAGATCGCCGGCATCCTCGACATCACCGAGTCCGCGAGCCAGCAGCACGCCCACCGCGCCCGCCGGCACGTCGCCGCGGAGCGCAACCTCGGTGAAGTCGACCGCGCCGCCGCGCGCCGGATCGTGGAGGCGTTCATCGCCGCCGCGTCCTCCGGCCGGACCGAACGCCTGGTCGCCCTGCTGACCGACGACGCCACCGCGATCTCCGACGGCGCCGGCCTGACCGGGAAGCTGCTGCGGCACACGACCGCCGAGCGCGTCGCCGCCGCCCTGCGCGCCGGCTTCAAGCCGACCCCGGCGAAGCGGAAGCTGGTCGGCGGCACCCTGTCGATCCACGCCGGCCTGGTCAACGGCGCGCCGGCGATGATCGCCGTGGCGGGCGACCGGGTCGTGGGCGTCGGTGTCCTGGAGCTCCGCGACGGCCGGATCGCGACCCTGCGCGGCCTGGCCTCGCCGTCCCGGCTCGGCCGCATGACCGCGCAATGGCGGCAGCGGCCCCACGACGCGCCGATCGTCGAATCGTGGTGACCGCCGATCACTCCCGGCCGAACCCGCCCTGGATGGCCGTGGCGAAGTGGATGCCGCCGCCGATGTGCGCGACGTGGCGCACATCGCCCACGGTGATCGTGAACTCGGCGTACGGGTAGTCCTCCAGCGTCATCGCGGCCAACTTCCCCGCGTACGCGTCCTCGTCGTACTCCTCGTCGTCCTCGTCGCCGAAGTCCCACGGCGGCGGCCAGTTCCGGATCTCGCCGAGGCGGTAGTCGACCACGACCTCACACGCCCGCTCGTGGAACGCCCGAGCGTCACGACCCCGGTCCAACGCCCTGAGCCGCTCGAACACCGACTTGAGCCCGGGTTCCTCCACCACGCCCCGCAGCTCGTCCAGCCCGAGGTGCAGCCGGTCGTCGGGCAGGTTCTCCTCACCGGACGTGAAGAAGTGCCCGTGCCGGATCCGGTGCCACACCTCCACGATCACCCGCAACGCGAAGTCCCGACCGGGCGGCACGGCCTCCGCGTCGGGGTTGATGATGTGCACCCGGCCACGCAGCGTCGCACCCGATCTGTCGTCGATCGAGATGCGGTAGGTATCCATCGCCTTCGCCTGCCCCGTCTTGTCGGCTGATTCCACCCACACCGACGTGGTGCGCGACGACACGGTTCCACCACCTGCCGCCCACCCTCCGGCCACCAGGGGTTCGCCGACGGCCGCGGTCCCCGGGGAAGCATCCCCGAGGACCGCTCGGCGACTGGGAGGGCCGGAGACCGAGCCTGGTCCGGCTCGGTCTCCGGCCGGTTCGGTGGGCCGTTCAGTGGACTCCGAGCACCCCGTCCACCCGCCGCGGGATGCCCAGCGGGTTGCCCTCGCGCAGCTCGGCGGGCAGCAGGGCGTCCGGCCAGGACTGGTAGGTCACCGGCGCCACCCAACGCCGGATCGAGGTGGCCCCGACGGACGTGTGGAGCGGGTTGGTGGTGGACGGCCACGGTCCGCCGTGGTGCATGCCCCAGGCCACGGCCACACCGGTCGGCCAGCCGTTGAAGATCAGCCGGCCGACGACCGGCCGCAGCGCCTCGGCGACGCGCCCCGCGTGCTCGTGCTCGGACTCGGCGGCGTGCACGGTGCCGGTGAGCGTGCCGGGCAGCCGGGACAGGACCGGTTCCAGCTCGGCCGGATCGGTGTAGGTCACCACGACCGCCGCCGGGCCGAAGTGCTCCTCGGTCAGCTTCTCGAGGTTCTCCGCGAACGCGGCCACGGGCACGTGGAAGAGGCGCGGTTCGACGGACCAGCCCTCGGTGGGCGCGGTGCCCTCGGCGACCAGGTCGGCGAGGCCGGAGGCGGCCAGGTCGCCGGTGCCGGAGCGGTAGGAGTCGCGCATCCGCTCGTTCAGCATCGGGCCGCCCGCGGCGGCCGCGACGGCGTCCGCCAGGGCCGGCACGAGGGAGGCCGGCGCGAAGAGCAAGCCGGGGTTGGTGCAGAACTGGCCCACGCCGAGCGTGAGCGAGCCGACGAACTCGGCCGCGAAGCCCTCGGGGCGCGCGGCGGCGGCGTCGGGCAGGACGACGGTCGGGTTGACGCTGCCCAGCTCGCCGTAGAACGGGATCGGGTCGGGGCGCGCGTTGGCCAGGTCGTACAGGGCCCGGCCGCCCCCGGTGGAGCCGGTGAAGCCGACCGCCTTGATCGCGGGGTGCTTGACCAGCGCCACGCCGGCCTCCTGGCCGTGCACGATCCCGAAAACGCCCGCCGGCACGACGGAAGCCACGATCCGCGCCGTCTCCCGCGACGTGCCGGGGTGCGACGGGTGCGCCTTGACGATCACCGGGCAGCCCGAGGCCAGCGCGGACGCCGTGTCGCCGCCCGCCACGGAGAACGCGAACGGGAAGTTCGACGCGGCGAAGACGCCCACCGTCCCGAGTGGACGGAGCATGCGCCGCAGCACGGGCCGCGGCGGCACGATGTCGGGGTTCGCCGAGTCCAACGTCGCCTCGACGTAGCTGCCCTCGCGCAGCACCTCGCCGAACAGCCGCAGCTGGTTCGTGGTCCGCTTCAGCTCCGTCGTCAACCGCGGCACGCCCAACGCCGTCTCGGCGTCGGCGAGCGAGACCAGGGCGTCGGAGGAAGCGTCGAGCGCGTCCGCCACCGCGTCCAGCACCGAAGCGCGCTCCGCCGCCGGCAACGCCGACCACGCCGGGAACGCCGCCGCACCCGCGCGCGCCAGCTCGTCGACGGCGACGTCCGACGTCTCCGGCACCGCCTCGCCGACCGGCTCGCCGGTCCGGGGGTCGTACCCCTGCACGCCGCCGCTCATCGGCCGGCCTCCTTCACCGCGGTGTCGAACTCGGGCGTGCACCACACGCCGCCCAAGTGCGTCATGGCCGGCGACCCGGGATCGGGCGCGCCCCCGGCGAGGACCTCCTCCGCGAACACCTCGGAGTCGTCCTCGGACTTGTACCCCAACGACTCCGCCTCGCTCAGCGAGAACCACCGCCGCGTGTTGTCCGACACGCCCCACACGACCCGGAACCCGGGCGACGGCGCCGACAGGCAGGCCTCGAACAGCCGCGCGCCGTCGTCCGGCGACAACCACGTCGACAGCATCCGCGCGTCACGCGGCTTCTCGAAGCACGACCCGATCCGCACCGCGATCACGTCCATGCCGTAGCGGGACGCGTACAGGCTGCCCAACGCCTCCAGCGCCACCTTGCTCACGCCGTAGTACGTGTCCGGCTTCGGGAACAGGTAGTCGCCGGCCTCACCGGAGGAGCGCTCGTAGTACCCGACGGCGTGGTTGGAGCTGGCCAGCACGACCCGGGGCACGCCGGCCCGCCGCGCCGCCTCCAGCACCACGTGCGTGCCGTTGATGTTGACGTCCAGGATCTCCGCCCACGGCCGCTCCAGGCTGTGGCCGCCGAGGTGGATCACCGCGTCGACGCCCGCGCACGCCTCCTCCATCGCGGCCTCGTCGGTCACCGAAGCCGTGACCAGCTCGACCCGCTCACCGTCGGCGGCGGCCGGCAGCGGCGCGATGTCGAGCAGGCGCAGGGTCCGGTCCGGCGCGGCCAGCCGGGTGCGCATGAGCGTGCCGACTATGCCGGCGGCGCCGGTGATGAGGATTCGCTCGGTCACGTCGAGCCCTTTCGGAATCGGAACAGGAATCAGCGGCCGAACTGGCGCAGCAGTTCGGTGATCGTGCGGGCCGCGTGCAGCAGCGCCTCCACGACCTGGCGCTCGTGGTCGGGGTCGAGCCGGCCCAGCGGCACCGAGCAGCTCATCGCGTCGAGCACCGGGTTGCGGTAGGGCAGGGCGACGGCGAAGCAGCCGAGGCCCGGCGTGTTCTCCTCGCGCTCGTGCGCGTACCCGACCGCGCGGAACCCGGCGAGCTGGGCGTGCAGCGCCGGGCGTTCGATGATCGTGTTCGGGGTCAGCGGCGTCAGCCGCGCGGGCAGGATCGCGTCGACCTCGGCGGGCGTGCGGGCGGCGAGCAGCGCCTTGCCCAGCGACGTGGAGTGCGCGGGCAGCCGCCGCCCGACGCGGGACACCACGCGCAGGTGGTGCTCGGACTCGCGGCTGGCCAGGTAGACCACGTCCGCGCCGTCGAGGCGGGCCAGGTGGACCGTCTCGTTGATCTCCCGGCGCACCTGCTCCATCACGCGGATGGCGACCTGCACCACCGGGTCGTGGTCGAGGTACGACGTGCCGACGAGCAGCGCGCGCACGCCGATGCCGTACGTGCCGCGGGTGGGGTCGAGCTCCACCCAGCCCCGGGCGACGAGCGTCTGCAACAGCATGTAGAGGCTCGACTTCGGGTAGCTCAGCTCGCGGTGCAGTTCGGTCAGGGTCAGCGGGCGGTCCGATGCCGACAGCACTTCGAGCAGTTCCACAGTCCGATCGGCCGACTTGACCGCGTTCGGCCGAGCGGGTGACGCGGGTCCAGTCACCAAGTCCTCCACGGGAAACGTTCCGGCAACACGCTCTTGACACGTCGCTGCGCCGATTCTTACAGTCCGCCCAACACGTTCACAAGTACGACCCCGATTCATATATATGAACAGTACGGCCGCGAACAGGAGTCGCCGTCCATGACACTCTCCCGCCGGTGCGCCACGGCCGTCGCGGCTGCGACCGTTGCGGGTCCGACCACGCACCCGACCTGCGGCTACCGCCCAGCCGCCGGAGCGGCGCGCCGCCACGTGCCGCCCTCGGCCCGAACGCGCCGCGTGGCGGGGTCGTCCACGCTCTGCGCCAAGTCTCCCGGCGCACGGCTCCGCGCCGCGGCAGACCCCACCGGAACGACGGCGCCCGCCGGGCCGACGACGGCACCCGGACCGACGACGGCATCCGCCGAACCGGTGAACTCCCGCGAACGGCCGGGGTTGCGCAACTCCTGGACTCGGGCCGTCCGTTCGCTCAAGGTGTCCCGGTGACACCGGTCGACACCGCCTTGGACGTGGGGGCGACGGCCAGTGGCGGCGGTGCCGTCGCGGCCCACCCCGCGGGGCGACCCCGACCTCGGGGTCGCCCCGCGGAACCACACCCGAACCATTGTCACGTCGGCGGGGACTCGCTCATCAGCGCCGATGGTGCCCCTGCTGCTTCACCTCGCCGTCAGCGCGCTCGCCGCCTGCGCGCTGCCGCGCGAGGAACGCAAAAGTCCTTCCTGCGTGGGATCACCACGGGAGCGATCAAGGGATGAAGGTCTGGGTATGCAACTGGATGGGGTGCTGTTCTTCCCGGTGACGCCGTTCGGCTCGGACGGCGCGCTCGCGGAGGACGTGCTGGCCGAGCACGTCAAACGAGGGGTGGCGGCGGGCGCGGGCGGCGTGTTCATCGCCTGCGGCACGGGCGAGTTCCACGCGTTGGAGCCGTCGGAGGTCGAACGGGCGGTGGCCGTCGCGGTCGAGGCGACCGCGGGGCGGGTGCCGGTGTTCGCGGGCGTCGGCGGCCCGCTGCCGACGGCCAAGCGGATCGCCGAGTCCGCCGAACGGGTCGGTGCGGACGGCCTGCTGCTGCTGCCGCCGTACCTGGTGTCCAACCCGCCGAAGGGGCTGGTCCGGTACGTGACGGAGGTGGCGGCCGCGTCGGACCTGTCGCTGATCGTCTACCAGCGCAACAACGCGGTGTTCACGCCCGAGACGGCCGTGGACGTCGCGTCGCTGCCGACCGTGGTCGGGTTCAAGGACGGGCTCGGCGACATCGACCTGCTGCACCGCATCGTGCTCGCGGTGCGCTCGGCGGTCGACAAGCCGTTCCAGTTCTTCAACGGCCTGCCGACCGCGGAGCTGACCGTGCCCGCGTACCGGGGCATCGGCGTCGACCTGTACTCCTCCGCGGTGTTCTGCTTCGCGCCGGAGATCTCGCTCGGCTTCTACCACGCCGTGCACAGCGGTGACGACGCGTTGGTCAACCGGTACCTGCTGGAGTTCTACAAGCCACTGGTCGAGTTGCGCGACAAGGTCCCCGGTTACGCCGTGTCGCTGGTGAAGGCGGCGGTCCGGGCCACCGGGCTCGACGTCGGCGGCGTCCGCGCGCCGCTGCTCGACCCGACGCCCGAACACCTGGCGGAACTGGAGAAGGTCGTCGCGGCCGGTCGGAGCCTGTCCGCATGAAGATCACCGACATCACCACCACCCCGGTCGCCTTCCGCGACCCACCGCTGCTGAACTCGGTGGGCGTGCACGAGCCGTGGGCGCTGCGCACCATCGTGGAGGTGCACACCGACGAGGGCATCACCGGGCTCGGCGAGAGCTACGGCGACATCGGCCACCTCACCCGCATGCGCACGGCCGCGCCCGCGTTGCTGGGCCTGGACGTGCACGCCCTCAACGAGATGCACTCCCGGATCGCGACGGCGCTCGGCGGCGAAGCGGGATCGGACCGGCACGGGCTGACCGGGCCGCTCACCGTCGAGTCCACCGTGGACCGGGTGTTCTCGCCGTTCGAGGTGGCGTGCTGGGACATCCGGGGCAAGGCCCTCGGCCGCCCGGTGAGCGACCTGCTCGGCGGCGCCGTGCGGACCGCCGTGCCGTACAGCGCGTACCTGTTCTACAAGTGGGCCGCTCACCCCGGCGCGGAGCCGGACGAGTTCGGCGAGGCGCTCGACCCGGCGGGCATCGTGGAGCAGGCCCGGATGCTCGTCGAGCGGCACGGGTTCGGCTCGATCAAGCTCAAGGGCGGCGTGTACCCGCCCGACCAGGAGATCGAGGCGATCCACGCGCTGCGCGAGGCGTTCCCCGACCACCCGCTGCGGCTGGACCCCAACGCCGCGTGGACGCCGGAGACGTCGCTGAAGGTCGCCGAGGAGCTCGACGGCGTCGTCGAGTACCTGGAAGACCCCGCGCCGGACATCGACGGCATGGCGGAGGTCGCGGCCCGCGCGCCGATGCCGCTGGCGACGAACATGTGCGTGATCGCGTTCGAGCACATCGCCCGATCGGTGGAGGTGGACGCGGTGCAGGTCATCCTGTCCGACCACCACTACTGGGGCGGCCTGTCGCGGTCCAAGGAGCTGGCCGCGATCTGCCGGACGTTCGGCATCGGCCTGTCCATGCACTCCAACTCGCACCTGGGCATCAGCCTGGCCGCGATGACCCACCTCGCCGCGGCCACGCCGAACCTGAACTACGCGTGCGACACGCACTACCCGTGGAACGTCGCGGACGACGTGATCACCACGCCGTTCACGTTCGTGGACGGCGCCATCCCGGTGCCGACCGCGCCCGGCCTCGGCGTCGAGCTCGACCGCGACGCGCTGGCGCGGCTCGCGGAGAACTACCGGACGTGCGGCCTCGTGCAGCGCGACGACACCGGTTACATGCAGAAGCACGACCCGTCCTACGAGAGGAAGCGCCCCCGGTGGTGACCACCGTTGCGCACGTGTACCCCTGGGATGTCGTGGGCGACCCGTCGGCTGTCGAACGGGTCGCGTCGTTGGGTGTGGACGCGGTGGCCCTCGCCGCGTCCTACCACACGGTGCGGGCCGCGACGCCGTTCCACCCCTCGCACCGGATGGTGGACGCGCGGCACGCGGCGCTCTACCTGCCGGTGCGGGAGGAGGCGTGGCGGGGCAAGCGGCTGGCGCCCGCTTCGCCGTCCTGGATGGAGAGCGACAACTCCTACGGCGAGGCCTCGGACGCGCTGAAAGCGGCCGGGTTGCCGGTGTACGCGTGGACCGTGCTCACGCACAGCAGCCGGCTGGGCGACGCTCATCCGGACGTGGCGGTGCGTAACGCCTTCGGCGACCTGTACCCGTACGCGTTGTGCCCGTCGAACGACGACGTGGTCGAGTACGCCCGCACGTTGGTGTCCGAGGTGCTGGCGGTGGGCCGGCCGGACGGGATCGTGCTGGAGGCGTGCGGGCCGCTCGGGTTCTTCCACGGCGGGCACCACGAGAAGACCGACGGCGCGGACTGGTCGGCCGTGCAGCAGAAGCTGCTGTCGCTGTGCTTCTGCGGGGCTTGCGTGCGGCGCCATGACGACCCTGAAGGGTTGCGCGCACTGGTGCGCGCGGGGGTCGACAACGCTGTCACCAGCGTGGACGAGGCGTTGGGGGATCGGACTGCCGACGTGCGCGCGGTGCGCACGGAGATCTCCCGCTCGCTGCGCCGCGACCTCGTGGGGTTGATCAGGTCCACGTCGCCGGGCACGCGGATCGCCGCGCACGCGACGGCCGACCCGTGGGGCACCGGGCCGTTCGCCACGGTGGCCGGGGGAGTGGACGCGGACGTCGACGTGCTGACGGTGACGTGCTGGCCGGGCGTGCAGGCGTCCTTGCCCGCGATCCGCGCCTTGCGCGCGGAAACCGACGTGCGCACCGCCGCGTACGTGCTGGCCCTGCCGCCGAAGCCGGCGGACGGCGACGAGCTGCTGGAGGAGTGGCTGGCCTACGCGGAGGCCGGCGTCCAGGAGTTCCACCTGTACCACGCGGGCCTGGCCTCGGCGTCCCGCCTGGACGCCCTCCGCCACGCCATCGCGGGCCTCCCCAAATCCCTCCCCTAACCCACCGCGAGAGTCCTACGTTCACCCGTCGAGAGTCCTACGTTCAGGCACCCTGAGTTCAACGCTCAGACGGCCGGCCCATGTGCTGAACGTTGAATTCAGGGCTCCTGAACGTAGGACTCTCGCGCCCTGGGGGTTGGACTCTCGAGTGCTGGGGGTTGGACTCTCGGGTCGCTCGAACGGGTAATTGTGAAGAAGGGCGGGCAACCGCGGGGGTGGGTCGGTCCGTCCTGGGAGCATGAGAAGCCTTGGAACCGCTATCGGCGCGGGTGTGCTGCTGGTCGTGCTCGCCGCCTGCGCAACGTCCACGCCCGTCGGTCCGGGCGCCGGTGGGCCGACGCTGACCACCGAGGTCTCGTCGGAGACCCCGGCCACCACGCCGGGCGAGCCGGAGTTCGAGAGCCCCGTGCCGCCGAACGGCAAGGAAGTGCCCAAGGAGCGGATCGACGCGGCCGCCATCCCCGAGGGCACCCCCACCACCACGTGGACCGAGGGCGACGGCAGCGTGCTCGGCGTCATCGCCCAGGAAGCTGGCTGCGGCAAGGCGAGCGTCGAGATCGCGGAGCAGAACGCCCAGGTCGTGAAGGTGGTGCTGGTCGAGACCACGCCGCTGGACCAGCCGGTCTGCACGATGGACATCCGCTACCCGCCGCTGACCGCGAAGCTCGACGCGCCGCTCGGCGACCGCAAGGTCGTCCTGAGCACCCGCCAGGACCAGAAGTAACGCCCCGCGGCGCCCGGTCGGCCTGCCCCCGGTCGGCCGGGCATCGCCCACCCTGCAACCTCACGACCCCGAGTACCGTCCTGCAGCTATGAGGAACGTCAAGGTCGCCGTCGCCTTCACCCTGCTCGCGCTCGCGGGGTGCACCAGCACCACCACCGGCAACGCCCCGCTCGGCGAGTCGTCCACCACGGTCACCACGACGGGTTCGTCGGCTGCTCCGACAACGTTGTCATCCCCTGGTGAGACCCAACCGACCGCTCCGCCGCCGCAGACCAGCGCCGCACCGCTGCAAGGCGGCCCGACCGAGGTCTCGGCCAACCAGGTCGACGGCAGCACGCTGCCCGACCACTACAAGCGGCAGGCGTGGACGTCGGCGGACGGTCGCACGGTCCAGGTCGTCGGCCTCGCGGGAGGCTGCAAGTCGGCGAGCGCGGAGGTCACCGCGGAGTCCGCCGACCAGGTGTCGATCACCCTCGTCACGACCTACTACGCGCCGCCCACCGGCGTCATGTGCACGCAGGAACTGCGCGACGTGCCGCTGAACGTCACCCTCGACGCGCCCCTCGGCTCACGTCGCATCGTCCTGGAGGCCCGCGACGATTCGGCTTGACCTTCACGCGGACGTGAAGCCCTCCGTTCGCCCCCATGACGATCTTCGCCGGTAGGGCGGTGGTCGTGACGGGCGCGGGCGCCTCGACGTGCTGGTTCGACAACGCCGCCGTCCGATCCGGTGACGACCTGGCCGCCACGAACCTCCTCGCCCCGCTCCGCCTCGCCCGGCCGGAAGCCGCGTACACGACCGGTGTGGTGCTGCGGTCGACGGCGGCGTCCTGATCGGGGACCTCCACGAGGGCGCTGCGGTTCTACGAGGAACGAGGGTTCCTCGCCGCCGGCGTGCGGCGGGCGCGGGGAGCCGACCGGGTGAATACCTGAGAGAGTTTCGCGTCACGGGTTCCGGCGTGGCGGCCCGACCGCCAGACTCCGATGACGTGAGACGACCTCTCGGCCTGGTGCTCGCCGTCCTGCTCGCGACGACCGGCACGACCGCGCTGACCACCACCTCCGCGTCCGCCACCTCCGCCACTCCCGCGACCGCCACTCCCGCGACCGCCACTCCCGCGACCGCCGACACCGCCGGGCAGTTCTCCGCGCTGACGTACAACGTCGCCGGGCTCCCGGAACCGCTCTCCGGGTCGAACCCGGCGACGAACACGCCGCTCATCGGCGCGCGCGTCCGGGACTACGCGGTGGTCAACGTCCAGGAGGACTTCAACTACCACGCCGCCCTGTACGCCGCCGACAACCACCCGCACCGCACGCCGACCAGCGGGGGAGTGCCGTTCGGCGACGGCCTGAACACCCTGTCGGCCTACCCGTACAGCGACTTCGTGCGCGTGAAGTGGGACCGGTGCAACGGCACGGACTGCCTGACCCCGAAGGGCTTCACGTTCGCCCGCCTCCACCTGGCCGAGGGCGTCCGCGTGGACCTCTACAACGTGCACGCCAACGCCGGCAGCACGGACGCCGACCTGGCCGCCCGCCGCGCGAACATCACGCAGCTGTCGCAGTACGTCGCCCTGAACTCCGCCGGCAACGCGGTGATCATCATGGGTGACACCAACACCCGTTACACCCGCGCGGGCGACAACATCCGCGACCTGGTCCACGCCAACGGCCTCACCGACGCCTGGGTGGAGCGCGTCCGGGGCGGCGTCGAACCCGCCCTCGGCTCACCCGCGCTGGTGTGCGACCCGGCGACCGTCACCGAGGCGTGCGAGGTCGTGGACAAGGTCTTCTACCGCGACAACGCCCACGTCGACCTGACCGCGACCTCCTACCGCAACGACCACGCCTCCTTCCTCGACCCGGACGGCGAACCGCTGTCCGACCACTACCCGCACACCGTCGGCTTCTCCTGGCGGCTCGCCGACCACCTGCGGCTGAGCGAGGAGTCCGGCGGCCCGCACGGCACGCCGTTCACCGACGTCGAGGCGGTCCGCCCCGGCACCGCCGTCCGCTCGGTGACCCTCAGCGGGGGTGCGCGCCTGGACCGCGTCGGGGTCACGCTCGCCGACGGCACCGCCCTCGCGCACGGCGGCTCCGGCGGCACCCCGACCGCGCTCGCCCTCCAGCCGGGCGAGCACCTGGTGGAAGCCACGCTCACCCGGGGGCAGCGCGACGGCCGCACCCGGATCTTCTCCGTCCGGATCACCACCGACCTCGGCCGAACCGTCGCCGCGGGCACGCCCACCGCCGACCAGGTCACCGTCACCGCGCCCGTCGGCTGGCACATCGCCGGCTTCACGGGCCGCGCCGGGTCCGAGATCGACAAGCTCGGCGTGATCTACACCCCCGTCTGAGCACTCGCCGCAGGAGCCTTCACCCGCGCGCTCATTCCGTGGTCGCGAAGGCCGCCACCCCGTCCCACGCGAGCCACAGGTCCGCGTCGACCTGGTCCTCGTCCGCCGCGATCGTCCCCGTCTCGCCGACGTAGAGCCCCAGGTCGCACCCGTGCGCCAGCAGCATCCGCACCATCCACGGGTGCAGCTCCTCCTTCCCGTCCACCAGCTCCCGCGTGACCGTCCGGAAGTACACCCCGGTCCCGGACGTCTCGATCAAGCTCACCTGGTAGAAACGCGACCCCATCGGCACTCACTCCCCGCACCTGGTTGTATACTCTCTGAATTCGGGACGACTATCTCGTACGTACAGCATGTGCACAAGTCCCGATCGGGTGATGATCGAGGAGAGCGATGACCAGCCCACACCGCAGTGCCGCCCGCATCCAGATCGGCACCACGCTGCGCCGCCTGCGCGAAGAAGCCGGCGTGCCCCGGGAACGGGTGGGCGAGGTGCTGCACTGCACGATGACCAAGATCAGCAACATCGAGAACGCGATCAGCGGCGTCAAGCAGGCCGAGCTGGAGAAGCTCCTGGACCTCTACCAAGCCGACGAGGCGACCCGCGAGGACCTGCTCGCGCTCAACTCCGAGGCCCACCGCCGCCGGCCCAAGAGCAAGATCGGCGGCACGATCCCACCCTGGCTGCGCCGCATCCTGGACGTCGAGGCCATCGCCGCGGAAGCCCTCTACTCGTCCTCCGAGCTGCTCCCGGCCGTCCTCCAGACCGAGTACTACGCCCGCGCGCTCATGGTCGCCAGCGGTGTGGGCGGCGAGGTCCTGGAGAAGCACCTGCAACTGCGCCTGGAACGGCGAGCGCTGCTGACCGACCGCGAGCCGCCGCTGAAGCTGTGGGCGGTGATCGCGGAACCCGCGTTGCGGTCCGGCATCGGCGGTCCGGAGGTCATGCGCGACCAGGTCGAACACGTCCTGAGCATGACCGAGCGGGAGAACGTCGTGGTCCAGGTGATGCCGCAGGGAGCCGGAGCCCACGCGTTGAGCGGCACTACGCTGACCTTGTTCCGGCTGCCCGTCGGGATGCCGTCGCTGGCCAGCGTCGACGTCCCGTTCGGGGACAACTTCATCGACGGGGTCAAGCAGGTGGAGAGGATCGCCGAGCTGTTCGACCACACCCGTGCGAAGGCGTTGGGGACAGAGGAAAGCCGCGAACTCCTGACCCGGATCGTGAAGGAGACTTGATGGCCCTGAAGCCACACGAGTGGACGAAGTTCAGCGGTACCGGCTCGAACTGCGTCGAGGTCATGCGCACGGACGACGAGGTGCTCGTCCGCAACAGCAACCGGCCGGAAGAAGTCCCACAGCGCTTCACCCACAGCGAGTGGGACTTCTTCACGCGCGGCGCCAAGCTCGGCGTGTTCGACCTGTAGAGCCCGGCAGGGCCCGGCAGAGCTACTTCCGGAACGAGATCTGGAGGGTCGGGGCGGAGGTCTCGGCGAAGAAGTCGTTGCCCTTGTCGTCCACCACGACGAACGCCGGGAAGTCCTCCACCTCGATCTTCCAGACCGCCTCCATGCCCAGCTCGGCGTACTCCAGCACCTCGACCTTGCGGATGCAGTCCTGGGCCAGGCGCGCGGCCGGGCCGCCGATCGAGCCCAGGTAGAAACCGCCGTGGGTCCGGCAGGCGTCCGTCACCTGCCGCGACCGGTTGCCCTTGGCCAGCATCACCAGGGAGCCGCCGGCCGCCTGGAACTGCTCGACGTAGGAGTCCATCCGGCCGGCCGTCGTCGGCCCGAACGACCCGGAGGCGTACCCCTCGGGCGTCTTGGCCGGTCCGGCGTAGTACACCGGGTGGTCCTTGAGGTACTGCGGCATCGGCTCGCCCGCGTCCAGCCGCTCCTTGATCTTGGCGTGCGCGATGTCCCGCGCCACCACCAGCGGACCGGTCAGCGACACGCGCGTCTTCACCGGCAGCGCCGACAGCGTCGCGCGGATCTCGGCCATCGGCCGGGTCAGGTCGATGGTCACGACCTCGTCGGACAGGGTCTCGCCGGTCACGTCGGGCAGGAAGTGCGCCGGGTCGCGCTCCAGCTGCTCCAGGAACAGTCCCTCGGGGGTGATCTTCGCCTTGACCTGCCGGTCCGCCGAGCACGACACCGCGATGCCGACCGGGCAGGACGCGCCGTGCCGGGGCAGCCGGATCACGCGCACGTCGTGGCAGAAGTACTTGCCGCCGAACTGCGCGCCGATGCCGAAGTTCCGGGTCAGCTCCAGCACCTGCTGCTCCAGGTCGACGTCCCGGAACGCGTGGCCGGCGGCGGAGCCCTCGGTGGGCAGTCCGTCGAGGTAGCGGGCGGACGCGAGCTTGGCGACCTTCAGGTTCTGCTCCGCCGACAGGCCGCCGACGACCACCGCGAGGTGGTAGGGCGGGCACGCGGCCGTGCCGAGGGACCGCAGCTTCTCGTCCAGGAACTTCGCCAGCCTCGACGGGTTCAGCAGCGCCTTCGTCTCCTGGTACAGGAACGTCTTGTTGGCCGACCCGCCGCCCTTGGCCATGAACAGGAACTCGTACTTCGGCTCCACGCCGGGCGCGGTGAACAGGTCGATCTGCGCGGGCAGGTTGGTGCCGGTGTTCTTCTCGTCCCAGAAGGTGACCGGGGCCATCTGCGAGTACCGGAGGTTCAGCTCCTGGTAGGCCTCGAAGATGCCGCGTGACAACGCCTCTTCGTCGGTGCCGCCGGTGAGCACCGACTCGGTGCGCTTGCCCATGACGATGGCGGTGCCGGTGTCCTGGCACATGGGCAGCACGCCGCCGGCGGCGATGCACGCGTTGCGCAGCAGGTCCATCGCGACGAACCGGTCGTTGCCGCTGGCCTCGGGGTCGTCCACGATCGCGCGCAGCTGGGCCAGGTGCGAGGGCCGCAGCAGGTGCTGGATGTCCCGGATCGCCTCCTTGGCCAGCAGCGTCAGCGCCGCGGGCTCGACCTGGAGGAACGTCCGGCCCGCAGCTTCGACGACCGACACGCCGTCCGGCGTCACGAGCCGGTACTCGGTGTGGTTGTCCTTGGCCAGGGGAAGGACGTCAGTGTACTGGAACGTCGGTGCCAGAAGGTTCGACGGGGTCACGTCGCGGGCTCCCTTGCGCGCTTCGGGTTCCGCCGAACTTATACCGATCGCGCCGCCGAGTCCGCACGGCGTGATGTGATTCGCGTCGTGGTCGACAGCCTCACCAAGCGCCGGCTCTCCGAAGCCGAGCTCGACGCCCTGGTCCGCCGCGTGCTGGGCGTTCCGCTCGCCGCGCACGTCGAGCTGACCGAGGGCATGTTCAACACCGCCTACCGGCTCACTGCCGCGGACGGCCGCGAGACCGTGCTGAAGGTCGCGCCGCCGGCGGACGTGCCGCTGCTCACCTACGAGCGGGACCTGATGCGCACGGAGGCGTTGGCGTTCCGGCTGATGGCGGCGCGCGGCCTGCCGGTGCCGGAGGTGCTGCTGCACGAGGACGGCCTGCTGCTGATGACGGCGTTGACCGGGGAGCCGTGGTCGTCCGCCCGCGCCGGGCTCACCGACGCCGAGCACGGTGCGCTGCGGCGTGAGCTGGGCGGGATCGTCCGCGAGCTGCACGGGATCACCGGTGACGCGTACGGCTACGTGCAGGGGCCGAACGGGGCGACCTGGCGCGAGGCGTTCACGAAGATGGTGGACGCGGTGCTGGCCGACGCGGACCGGTTCGGCGTGGAGCTGCCGGACGTGCGGCCGGCGTTCGAGGCCCGCGCGCACCTGCTGGACGAGGTCACCGAGCCGGTGCTGGTGCACTTCGACCTGTGGGAGGCGAACATCTTCCTCGCCGACGGCCACGTCGAGGGGATCATCGACCCGGAGCGGGCGCTGTTCGGCGACCCGCTGGCGGAGTTCGCGACGGTGGCGCTGTTCACCGAGCTGGACGACGACTTCAAGGCCGGCTACGGCGTCGCGGGGTTCACCGGGGGCGAGGAGACCCGGATCGCGCTCTACCGCGCGTACCTGTGCCTGGTGATGATCGTGGAGGGCGTGCCGCGCGGCTATGCCGGCGAGGAGCGGGAGGCGCACGTGCGGTTCTTCCGCGAGAAGCTCGCGGAGTACCTGGGGCTCTAGGTGAGGCGGCACATGCGGAAGGCCGGGCCGGCCCCCGACCGCCCCGACCTTCCTCGGCGTGCGACGACCTCCGCGTGATGGGGCGGAGGTGTCGCTTGGCTCGTGTAACGCACGACCGTGCCGTGACTGGCGTCACAAGTCAATCCCGCGCAGCGGTGACGTCCCGCCAATTGGACCCTGTATCGCGTCAGCTCAGCTCGCGTAGGCCCGCAGCTTGGCGGCCCGCTCGCCCTGCCGCAGCTTCGACATGACCTCGCGCTCGATCTGCCGCACCCGCTCCCGCGACAGGCCGAACTGCTTGCCGATCTGGTCCAGGGTGCGCGGCTGGCCGTCCTCCAGCCCGTACCGCAGCCGGATCACCGCCTGCTCGCGAGCGTCCAGCGTGGCCAGCACCCGACGCAGGTCGTCCTGCAACAGGCCGGAGATGACCGCGCTCTCCGCGTCGGTGGCGTCGGAGTCCTCGATGAAGTCGCCGAGCGGGGCGTCCTCCTCGGTGCCGACCGGCATGTCCAGGCTCACCGGGTCGCGGGCGTGGTCGAGCAGGTCGACCACCTTCTCCGGCGACAGGCCCGACTCCTTGGCCAGCTCCTCGTTGGTCGCCTCGCGGCCCAACTGCTGGTGCAGGTCGCGCTTGATCCGGGCGAGCTTGTTGACCTGCTCCACGAGGTGGACGGGCAGCCGGATCGTGCGACCCTGGTCCGCCATTCCCCGCGTGATCGCCTGGCGGATCCACCAGGTCGCGTAGGTCGAGAACTTGAAGCCCTTGGTGTAGTCGAACTTCTCCACCGCGCGGATCAGGCCCAGGTTCCCTTCCTGGATCAGATCGAGCAGCGGCATTCCGCGGCCGGTGTATCGCTTCGCCAGCGAAACGACCAACCGCAGATTCGCTTCGAGAAGGTGGTTCTTTGCCACGTGGCCATCGCGGATCAACGCGCGCAGTTCGCGCCGGCGATCATCCGGGAGCTCCGGATGGGTCTCCAGCTTGTGCTGCGCGAAGACGCCCGCCTCGATCCGCTTGGCGAGCTCCACTTCGTCCGCCGCGGTCAGCAGCGCTGTCTTGCCGATCCCGTTCAGGTACACCCGAACCAGGTCTGCGGCCGGTCCCTGGGCGTCGAGGTCCAACTCGGCGCTCGTGGTGGTCGTCTCGTTCCCGACCTGACGGTCGAGGAGCCTCGGGACGGTCATGGAGCTCCCTCCCCCTTGTGTCGCGGGCTGGCAGTGCGGTCGTGTCGCACTCCGCGCTGCGCTGCGCGGCACACCTTTCGGTGTCTGACACTGGTGGAAACGCGAACCGGGTCGAAATGGTTCCCGCTTCCCACGACCAGAAGACGTCACTGCCGTCACAGCGGTTGCGCCGCGAATCCTGAGGATTGGCTGAGAAGGATCTAGAGTTCGACCAACACGGTGAACGGACCGTCGTTCACACTACGCACCGACATCATCGCGCCGAACCGTCCCGTTTGTACTCGGGCGCCCTTCCGGCGCAGTTCCGAGACCACTTCCGCGACCAACGGCTCGGCGTGGTCGGGCCGGGCGGCGGCGGTCCACGACGGCCGCCGCCCCTTGCGGGTCTCTCCGTAAAGTGTGAACTGGCTCACCACGAGCAGGGGCGCACCGGTCGTGGCGCACGACTCTTCGTCCCTCAGGACGCGCAACTCGTAGAGCTTTCGGGCCATCGCGTGCGCCTTGTCGGCGGTGTCGTCGACGTTGATGCCGAGCAGCACCAGCAGGCCCGGCTCGTCGATCGCGCCCACGACCTCGTCGCCCACCGTGACCGACGCCTCTGTGACACGTGCCACAACCGCTCTCACGCGGGCACCACCATGCCGTGCCGGACGAGGTCGCGGACGATCGGGAGAGCGGACTCGGCCAGCGCGTCGGCGTCCAGGTCGTGCGCGTAGGCCAACAAGGTGACTAGGTCCTCCAGCGGCAGCGCGCCCCGGAAACCCGCGAGCAGCTTCGCCGCCGTCTCGTCCAGCTCGTGCTGCCAACCGGGGCCGTCCACGCGGTGCAGCCGGCGCACGACGGCCTCCCACCCCTCGTCGGCGGGGGCGGAGACCTCCTCCAGCAGCACGGTCTCCGGCACGGTGAACCGGGTGGCCAGCAGCCGGTCGTCGTCGGTGGCGCGCAGCCAGGCGACCCGGTCCAGCCAGGCGGCGGACTCGGGGCCCAGCGGGTCGTCGAAGGCGTGGCGCAGGTCTTCGCACACGACCTCGGGGTGCTCGGTGTCGGTGCGGCGGAGCGTGACGAAGCCGAACCCGACGCCCTCGACGTCGTTCTCGGCGAACCAGTCGAGCCAGGCGGCGGCCTTGGCGCGGCCTTCCTCGCCGCGCGGGTCGACGCCCGCGTCGCGCAGCCAGGTGCCCACGTAGAGGGCGGGGTCGGCGACGTCGCGCTGCACGAACCAGGCGTCCACCCCGCCGCGCGGCAGCCACGCGGAGACGCGGTCGGCCCAGTCCTCGCCCTTGCGGTGCAGCCAGGAGGCCAGGAGCTGGCCCACGCCGCCCTCGTTGAGGAAGGACGGCATCTGGCGCACGACCAGGGCGCTGGCGTCGTCGCCGGCGAGGCCGGAGTCGCGGTAGGTGTAGTCGACCCGGGGCGGGCCCACGACGAACGGCGGGTTGCAGACGACCTGGTCGAACCGCCGGCCGCGCAGGGGGCCGAACCACTCGCCCTGGCGCAGCTCGACGTCGACCTCGTTGATCCGGAACGTGCCCGCGGCCAGGGCGAGCGCGCGTTCGGACAGGTCGGTGGCGGTGATCCGGCCGGCGTGGCGGCTCGCGTGCAGCGCCTGGACGCCGCAGCCGGTGCCCAGGTCGAGCAGGGTGTCGACCCGGCGGCGGGAGGTGGCGCGGGCGAGGCTGATGGACGCGTGGCCGACGCCGAGCACGTGGTCGGCCGGCACGGGCCCGCCGCGCTGGTCGGCGTCCTGGTCGGCGATGACCCACCAGGAGCCCTCGTCGTCGCCGTAGGGGCGGATGTCGAGCCCGGCCCGCAGGCCTTCGCCGTCACCGCGCAGCACCTCGGCCTTGACGGCGGTGTCCAGGTCGACGTCGGGGAGCGCGGCCCGCACGGCGGCCTCGGACTCGGTGTCGCCGAGCAGGAACAGCCGGACGAGGGTGCCGAGGGCGCCGGCGTCCCGGGTGGCCCGCCGGGCGGCCTCCGGCTCGCCGCGGCCGAGGGCGGCGTGGGCCTGCGGCCCGAGCACGTCGACCACCCCGTCCGCGTCGTAGTCGGCGGCCCGGAACGCCTCGCGCAGCCGGGTGGTCAGGTCGGCAGAAAGATCAGGGAGCACGCGGTCATGGTCTCGCGGCCCACCCGGTCGCGCCGGACCAGCCCCCGTCGGTCACGCCAGGCTCGCCACGAAGGCCGCGAAGTTCCGCTCGGTCCGCGCCCGGTAGCCGATGAACAGGCGGTTGGCCGGCGGCACGGCCCACCGGCCCCGGTGGGCGACGTTGCGGACGCGGTGGGTCAGCCGCGCGCCGTCGGCGGTCGCCTCCACCTGGTACTCGCCGCGGTACCACCACCCGCCCTGCACGGCGACCGTCCGCCGCGCGCGGTCCACCTCGACCCGGCCGCCGCCCGCGGCCCGGATCACCGCCTCCACGGAGGTCAGCACGGAGTCCGCAGGCACGGTCGCGGTCAGCTCGATCATCGGCTCGGTCACGAATCCCCTTTCGAACACTGTTCGTTCCACGGACGATGTTCCGGACGAACGGTGTTCGTGTAAAGTACGGTGTTCGCATGACGCAGGACCCGCCCTGGCGCACGCCGCCCGTCAGACCGGCCGCCAAGCCGCGCCTGTCCCAGGAGCTGATCGTGCGCACCGGCCTGGACGTGCTGCTGCGGGAAGGCCTCGACGCGGTCAGCATGCGGCGGGTCGCGCAGGCCCTCGGCACGGGACCGGCGTCGCTCTACGCCCACGTCGCCACGAAGGACGAGCTGGTCGAGCTGATGCTGGACCAGGTACTGGAAGAGGTGCCGCTGCCCGCGCCCGACCCCGAGCGCTGGCGCGACCAGGTCCGGGAACTGCTCCGGGCCCAGGTCAGGGCCATGCGGTCGTACCCCGGCATCGCGAAGGTCGCCTGGCAGGTGATGATCCCGGTCGGCCCGAACGCCCTGCGCCACGCCGAGGCGCTGCTCAGCCTCCTGCGCGCGGGCGGCCTGCCGCTCACCCGCGCCGCCTACGCCGCCGACGCGCTCGCGCTCTACACCAAGGCGTTCGCCTACGAGGGCAGCATGTGGGGCGCGGTCGACCAGACCGAGATCGCGGCCCGGGGCAGGCGGATGGGGGAGTACCTGGCCTCGGTGCCGCCGGACGCGTTCGTGCACGTGCCCGCCGCCGGCCACCTGTTCACCGCCGAGACCGCCGCCGAGCGGTTCGAGTTCGGCCTGGACATGCTGCTCGGCGGGCTCAGGGCGTGATCGCCAGCGCGATGGCCATGGCCAGCCGCTGCTCCGGGTCGTCCAACGGCAACGACGTCACCGCCGCCATCCGCTGCATCCGGTAGCGCAACGTGTTCGGGTGCACCGACAGCACCCGGGCGGCCTCGCGGGAGTCCCCCTGGGCCGCCAGCCAGGCCCGCAACGTCATCGCGTACTGCGTGCCGTGCTCGGCGTCGTGCCGCACCAGGTCCGCCACCGGCCCGCGCGACGGCAACCGCCCGGCCTCCGCCACCGCCGCCAACCGCCGCAGCAGCACCCGCGCCCACGCCCGGTCGTACACCACGGGCTCGCCCTCGGACAGGGCCAGGCACTCGTCGGCCTCGCCGCGCGACGCGGGCAGCGACGCGGCGTCCGCCCGGCCGCCGACCCCGGCCAGCACGACCGCTTCGGCGGGCAGCTCACGCCCGAGCGCGCGCACCCAGTCCACGGCCGTCGCCGGGTCGTCCCCGCACGGCAGCACGGTGTAGAGCACGTTGCCGAACAACGCCGACCGGCCCGGCCGCGACCAGCCGAAACCCGCCGTCGCCCGGGAGAACGCCAGCAGCGCCGCCCCGTGCTCGCCCTCGCCGGCGTGCGCCTGCACGGCGATCACCCGCAGGTCGGTCGACGGCAACCCCAGCCGGGCCAGGTTCGCGGGCAGCCCCGAGTCCAGCGCCTCGATCACCAGGTCCGCCTCGGCCTGCCGCTCCAGGTCCGCCGACGCCCGCGCCCGCAGCAGGTGCAGCGCCGCCGTCCGCGCGCCGTCCACCAGCGCCGCCGCCCGCACCGCGTCCACCGGGTCGTCCACCTCGACCCACACCGAGCCCAGCAGCTCGCGCCCGGCCCGCACCGCCGCCACCAGCCGCCCGCCGAGCTGGTCGGTCAGCTTCGGCACGAACAGCGGCTCGTCGGACCGCGCCAGGTGGGTGAACACGCCGTACCCGTCCAGCGCCTGCCAGGCCTCCTCCGGCACCCGCCGGCCCAGGATCGTCTGCACCCGCACCGGGTCGACGCCCTGCTGCCGGTAGGAGTAGGCCAGCACCCGGGACTGCTGGTCCTCGATCGTCACGGGCCCGCCGACCACCGCCGCGATCACGTCCGCCACCGCGAACAGGTCGCCGGCGCCCTGCCCGCCCAGCACGAGGGTCTGCGCGACGTTCGCCAACTGCCCCCACGGCACCGACGGGTCCACCAGCAGCACCGCCGCCCCGGACCGCTTCGCGGCGGCCAGCACCCGTTCGTCCAGCGGCGGCGCGCCGTGCAGCACGACCGCCGCCGCCGACGTGCCGCCGACCAGCCGCGCCGCGGCGGCGGGCGAGGGCACGCCCAACCCGAGCAGCACGTCGTCCGCCGCGGCCGCGGTGTGCTCCGCCGGGTCGTGCAGCGCCACCCCGCGCAGCTCCACGTCCCGCCCGCGTGGCGCGCAGCTCAGGTGCGTGCCGAGGCTCCCGAGCACGTCCACCAGGCGATCAAGGGCGACCACAGCCGGGATCGTACGGCGTCGGATCAGGCCGCCGCCGTCCGCGCGGCAGCGGCCAAAAACACAATCCGCAGGTATCCGTCGCGCCCGCGTGGTGGGACGATGGAGGCATGGTCAGTCCCGAGCGCGACGGCACACCGGTGCTCATCACCGAGGCAGCGCCCTCCTACGAGGAGCAGCACGCCGCGCGCAAACGCAAGTACGCGATCATGATGGGCGCCCGCATCCCGTGCCTCATCCTGGCGATGGTCTTCTACCAGACCTGGTGGCTGGCCCTGGCGCTGATCGTGCTGTCCGTGCCGCTGCCGTGGATGGCCGTGCTGATCGCGAACGACCGGCCTCCCCGCAAGGCGGAGAAGGCCAGCCGGCTCACCAAGGAGCACCGGGCGATCGAGTCGCGCCCGCATCACGTCATCGAGGGCTGACCCGCCGCCGACGGCTGCGCCCCGACCGCGGACACGGCCCGGGCCGCCGCGCGCACCCCGCCGAGCAGCGCGTCCAGCCGGGACGCGCCCGCCAGCCACGCCGCCAGCAGCCCGGCGTCGAACGCGTCGCCGGCGCCCGTCGAGTCCACGCACTCGACGTCCTCGGCCGGCACCGACACCACGCCGTCCCGGTCCACCCAGCTCGCGCCGTCCGCGCCGGACGTCAACGCCACCGCGCCCACCACGTCCAGCAGCGCCGAGGCCGACGCCGGCTCCGCCGACCCGGTGAGCGCCACCAGCTCCTCGGTGTTGGGCAGCAGCAGGTCGACGCCGCGGACGTCCTCCAGGAACCCGTCGTAGATCAACGCCGACGACTGCGGGTCGACCGACGTGGTCAACCCGGCCTCCCGGGCCGCGCGCAGCACCGCCAACCCGGCGGGCCGCGACGACGCGTCCAGCAGCACGTACCCGGACAGGTGCAGGTGCGAGGCGTCCCGCAGCAGCCCCCGGTCCAGGTCGCCGGGGGAGAAGCGGGCGTTCGCGCCCCGGTCGGGCAGCATGCTGCGCTGACCGGTCTCGTCCACCAGCACCACCACGCAGCACGTCGCCGCCTCGGTGTCCACGGCGAACGCGCACCGCACCCCGGCCGACGTCAGCTCGGCGTGCACCTGGCGGCCCGCCGAGTCCGCGCCCACCCGCGCCACCAGCACCGGCGACGTGCCGCACGCGGCCAACCACACCGCCGTGTTGGCGCCCGCGCCGCCGGGCTCGATGGTCACCGACGCCCGCGAGTCGCCGCCGTGCACGATCGGCCCCGCGTGCCGGGCCACCACGTCCAGGCCGGCGTCACCGACGACGACGATCCCGCTCACGACGCCTCCCCGCCGAGGCTCGTCGCGGTCGTGACCGGCCGCACTGCGCCCCGTGGCGACCTCGCGACCTCGCTCACGCCGCCAGCTCCACGGCCACCGCCGCGGCCAGGGCGGCGTTCGACACGACCAACGCCTCGTTGGCGTCCAGGCTCACCCCGCCGCTCGCGGTGTGGAAGTGCTCCAGCAGCACGGGCGTGACCTCCTTGCCGTGCACGTCGCGCGTGCGCAGCAGCTCCAGGCCCTCCGCCAGCAGCCGGTCGTGCAGGTCGGCGTCCATCTCGAAGTCGACCGGGATCGGGTTGGCCAGCAGCACGCCCGCCGCGCCGGGCACCGTCCGGTGCGCCGCGACCACGGCGGCGGCGTCCCGCGCCGAGTCGACCCGCCACGGCACGCCGAACGCCGACTCGCGCCGGTAGAACGCGGGGAAGCGGTCCGTGCCGAAGCCGATCACCGGCACCGAGCGGGTCTCCAGCAGCTCCAGCGTGGCGCCCATGTCCAGGATCGACTTCACG
Source organism: Saccharothrix sp. 6-C (assembly GCF_016695385.1). Taxonomy (NCBI): domain Bacteria; kingdom Bacillati; phylum Actinomycetota; class Actinomycetes; order Pseudonocardiales; family Pseudonocardiaceae; genus Saccharothrix; species Saccharothrix sp. 6-C. Next base: position 1,211,227 of record NZ_CP064192.1, read on the forward strand.
CCCGAGCACACCACCAGCACCGGCGTCGTGGCCAGCACGTCCAGGTCGGCGGACACGTCCCAGGTCTCGCGCGCGCCCCGGTGCACGCCACCCAGACCACCGGTGGCGAACACCCCGATGCCCGCCGCGTGGGCCAGCGCGGCCGTGCTCGCGACGGTCGTCGCGCCGTCTCGCTTCAGCGCGTACGCGGCGCCCAGGTCCCGTCGCGACAGCTTCACCAGGTCGTTGGCGGGGTCGCAGACGCGGTCGAGTTCGGCGGGGGTCAACCCGATCTTGGGCACGCCGCCGAGCACGGCGATCGTGGCGGGCACCGCGCCCGCGGCGCGCACCACGCCTTCGAGCCGTTCGGCGACCTCGCGGTTGCGGCCGGGCGGCAGCCCGTGGGACAGGATCGTGCTCTCCAACGCGACCACCGGCCGGTTCTCGGCCAGGGCGGATCGGACCTCTTCGGTGACGCTCGGCGTGCTCACGAGGGGCCATCATCCCAGGTACGCTGTCCGCGTGAGCACGCAGACTCTGCCCGAGGTGGAGACCCGGCCGGAAGGCACGGACCACACCGGGGACGACACCCCGAAGATGTTCCACTACGTGCGCAAGGCCAAGATCGCGGAAAGCGCGGTGATGGGCACGCACGTGGTGGCGTTGTGCGGCGAGGTGTTCCCGGTGACGAAGTCGCCGAAGCCGGGCTCCCCCGTCTGCCCCGAGTGCAAGAAGATCTTCGACGGCCTGCCCAAGGGCGGCGGCGGCGAGTAGGACCCGCTAGGACGGCCCCGGCGTCGACCCGCCGGGGCCCGACCCGTGCCCGCTCACCGGCGTCTCGCGCGGCCCGCGCCGCTCCACCGGCAACGGCACGGTGTGGTTGGTGTCCGCGGGCGACGGCGCGGTGTGGTCGCGGTCCGGCGCGGTGTCCGCCGGCGGACCGGCCTGGGGCGGCTGCCTGACCTCGTCGGACCGGATCCGCTCGGCGGCGCGCTCCAGCTCCAGCCGCTGCCACCGCCGGCGCTGCCGCCGGGTCATCCTCGCCGGCCACATCTCCTGCAACGCGCTGTTGAAGTACGCGCCGAGCGTGATCGCCAACCCGATCAGGTAGGCGAACAGCAGGAACGCGATCGGCGTCGCCAACGCGCCGTAGGTGTACCCGGTGGTCGTGATCCACTGGATGTAGAGCCGCAGCCCGATGGACGACAGCAGGAACACCGCCATCGCCAGCACGGCGCCCGGCACGAGCCGGTGCCACGGCAGCTTGTTCGGCAGCGACAGCTTGTACAGCGTCGCCAGCGCCACCACCAGCAGCACCGCCATGCCCGGGTAGTAGAACCCGCTCAGCCACGACTCGATGGTCGGCTGCCACGAGTCCGGGAACACCTGCGGCAGCAGGTCCGGGCCCAGCGCCACCACCGGCAGGCCGATGATCAGCAGCACCAGGCTCGCCATGTACAGCAGCAGCGCGAAGATCCGCTGCCACACCTCGTTGCGCACGCCGTACTGGTCGTGCGCGGCGGTGATCGCGTCCACGAACGACGACATCGCCGACGACCCGGCCCACAGCGAGATCAGGAACCCGACCGAGACGATCTCGCCCTTGCCGGTGGTGAGGATCTGGTCGACGGTGGGCACGATCACCCCGTTGACCACGTCCTGGCTGAAGATCGTCCGGCAGGTGGAGATGATCCGGTCCTTGACCGCGCTCACGACCTCCGGCCCGAACCAGTCGCCCAGGTAGCCGAGGCTGCCCAGCAGGCCCAGCAGCAGCGGCGGGAACGACAGGACCTGCCAGAACGCCGCCTCGGCCGCCTCGGAGAAGATGCTGCCTTCCCAGGCCTTGGAGAGCGTGCGCGCCAACAGGCGCAGGGGCCCCTTGCGGCCCGTGCTGCGTGCTGTCTCGTCCCTCGGCGAACCCATCGCAACATCAAGCATGGTGCATGGCGGGTGATTTCGCGGCATCGGCGACCGTGGGCCGCGGGCCGAGCGGGTAGGCTGTCGATGCCCTCGACCGGTCACCCGCACCGAGGGCATTTGCGTGTCCACCACCGCAACACCGCCGCACGACCGCCGCGGCACCACCGCTGATCAGCGCAGGAAGGGTTCGAGGTTGTCGCAACCGCAAGTCGCCGCGACCCGACCGCTGCGAGCCTGGCAGCGCCGCGCGCTCACCAAGTACCTGGCCGCGAAACCGAAGGACTTCCTGGCCGTCGCCACGCCCGGCGCGGGCAAGACGACCTTCGGCCTGCGCGTCGCCGCCGAGCTGCTGGCCGACCGCACGATCGAGGCCGTCACCGTCGTCACGCCCACCGAGCACCTCAAGCACCAGTGGGCGCAGGCGGCGGCCGAGGCGGGCATCGCGATCGACTCGAACTTCCGCAACACCAACGCGATGACCTCCCGCGACTACCACGGCGTCGCGCTCACCTACGCCCAGGTCGCCGCCCACCCCACGCTGCACCGGGTGCGCACGGAGAACCGCAAGACGCTCGTGCTGCTCGACGAGATCCACCACGGCGGCGACGCCAAGTCGTGGGGTGACGCGATCCGCGAGGCGTTCACGCCGGCCGTGCGGCGGATGTGCCTGACCGGAACGCCGTTCCGCTCGGACGACTCGCCGATCCCGTTCATCAGCTACGAGCCGGGCCCGGACGGCGTGCAGCGCAGCCGCGCGGACCACTCCTACGGCTACTCCGACGCCCTGCGCGACGGCGTGGTCCGGCCGGTGATCTTCCTGGCCTACTCGGGCGAGGCGAGCTGGCGCACCAGCGCGGGCGAGGAGTTCTCCGCCCGGCTCGGCGAGCCGCTGACCCAGGAGCAGACCGCGCGGGCGTGGCGGGTGGCGCTGGACCCGACGGGCGAGTGGATGCCGTCGGTGCTCAAGGCCGCCGACATGCGCCTGACCCAGCTGCGCCAGGGCGGCATGCCGGACGCGGGCGGCCTGGTGATCGCCACCGACCAGACCGTGGCCAAGGCCTACGCCGAGATCCTCAAGCGCAACACCGGCCACGACGCGACCCTGGTGCTCTCCGACGACCCGAAGGCGTCCGGCCGGATCGCCGAGTTCGCCGCCTCGCAGGACCGCTGGCTGATCGCGGTCCGCATGGTGTCCGAGGGTGTGGACGTGCCGCGGCTGGCCGTCGGCGTGTACGCCACCAGCGCCTCGACGCCGCTGTTCTTCGCCCAGGCCGTCGGCCGGTTCGTGCGCCAGCGCGCCAGGGGCGAGACGGCCAGCGTGTTCCTGCCCAGCGTGCCGGTCCTGCTCGGGCTGGCCAGCGAGCTGGAGCAGCAGCGCGACCACGTGCTCGGCAAGCCGCACCGCGAGAAGGACGGCTGGGACGACGAGCTGCTGGCCCAGGCCAACCAGGCCAAGGACGAGCCGGGCGAGGAGGAGAAGGCGTTCACCGCGCTGGGCGCCTCCGCCGAGCTGGACCAGGTGATCTACGACGGCTCGTCGTTCGGCACGGCCGCGTTCGCGGGCAGCGACGAGGAGCAGGAGTACCTGGGGCTGCCGGGTCTGCTGGAGCCCGACCAGGTGCGGGCGCTGCTGCGGCAGCGGCAGGAGAAGCAGCTCGTCGAGGCCAGCAAGCGCCAGGTCGCCGCACCGGCGGCGCCGCCGCCCGCCGCGACGCGGCCCGCCGGCGTGCAGGAACGGCTGGCGCAGCTGCGCAAGGAGCTCAACACGCTCGTGGCCATGCACCACCACCGCACGAAGAAGCCGCACGGCAAGATCCACAACCAGTTGCGCGAGTACTGCGGGGGCCCGCCGACGGCCATGGCGAGCATCGAACAGCTCGAGGAGCGGATCGCCACGCTCCGCTCTTGGTGACCTTTGTTGTGACCCGAGGTGACCGACTACTGCATTGGACGTAGTCAGATGTCCGTTCGGTTACCTCCTCGTTAGCGCATCGTGCCTACTTTACCGGTCAAGTGTGCTTCCGGTCACCGCCTGTCCCGGCATACGTTGTGCGCCACAACATTTACGCTCCTGCGTGAAAGGGATGGCGGATGCGCAGCAAGAGCCTCGCTCTCATCGCCGTTGGCACCGGCCTCGCCGTTGCCATGACGGCATGTGGCGCCAACACGTCCGGCGGCAACTCACCCGCCTCGGACACCAACACGAACAGCGGCTCGGGCGGCGCGAAGGTCGGCGTCATCCTCCCCGAGACCGCCAGCTCCGCGCGCTGGGAGGGCTTCGACAAGCCGCTCCTGAAGAAGGCGCTGGAGGCCGAGGGCCTCCAGGCGGACATCCAGAACGCCCAGGGCGACGTGCAGAAGTTCTCCACGCTCGCCGACGGCATGATCAACGCCGGCGTCAAGGTCCTGATCATCGCCACGCCGAACAGCGAGATCGGCGCGACGGTCGCGAAGAAGGCCGAGGCGCAGGGCATCCCGGTCATCGACTACGACCGGCTGAACCTGGGCGGCAGCTCGAAGTACTACGTCTCGTTCGACAACGAGAAGGTCGGCGAGCTGCAGGGCCAGGGCCTCGTCGAGGGCCTCGCCGCGCTGGCGCCCGCCAAGAAGCCGGCCGAGATCATCGAGATCGAGGGCGCGCCGACGGACAACAACGCGACGCTGTTCTACAACGGCCAGCAGAAGGTCCTCAAGCCGAAGTACGAGGCCGGTGACCTGAAGCTCGTCCAGTCGAAGCCGATCGACAAGTGGGACAACCAGGTCGGCGGCACCACCTTCGAGCAGATCCTGACCGGCAACGGCCAGAAGGTGGACGGCGTCGTCGCCGCCAACGACGGCCTCGCGGGCGCGATCATCACCGTGCTCAAGAAGTACGGCCTGAACGGCAAGGTCCCGGTCACCGGCCAGGACGCCACCCCGGAGGGCCTGCAGGCCATCCTGCGCGGCGACCAGTTCATGACCGTGTTCAAGCCGATCAACGAGCAGGCCGAGGCCACCGCCAAGCTGGCCGCCGCGCTGGCCAAGGGCGACACGGCCGCCGCCGACAAGATGGCGACCGGCGTCACCAAGGACACCACCGGCAACCGCGACGTCAAGTCGGTCCTGCTGCCCGCGCAGCTGATCACCAAGGACAAGGTCAAGACGGTCGTGGACGCGGGCTTCGTCAAGGCGACGGAGGTCTGCGGCGGCGACCTGGCCGCCGTCTGCACCGAGCTCGGCATCAAGTAAGTCAAGGCTCGCGCCGGGGCGGGGTGTGGGAGACGCACCCCGCCCCGGCGCGCCCACCCACGTGTGGGGCTGCACCCGAGAACGGGTTGGACCCCTTCAGACGGGTTAGACGGAGGAATTCCAGTGAGCGAGCCGATCCTCGAGCTGCGCGGCATCAACAAGAGCTTCGGGCCCGTGCACGTCCTGCACGACATCGACTTCGAGGTCCACCCGGGCCAGGTCACGGCGCTCGTCGGCGACAACGGCGCGGGCAAGTCGACGTTGGTCAAGTGCATCGCGGGCATCCACCCGACCGACTCCGGTCAGGTCGTGTTCGACGGCGAGGAAGTGCACATCCACGGCCCGCGCGACGCCGCGCACCTGGGCATCGAGGTCGTCTACCAGGACCTCGCGCTGTGCGACAACCTCGACATCGTGCAGAACATGTTCCTCGGCCGGGAGCGCGGCAAGCTGGGCATGCTCGACGAGGCGGACATGGAGCAGGCCGCCCGCAAGACGCTGACCTCGCTGTCGGTGCGCACGGTCAAGTCGGTGCGCACGCAGGTCGCGTCGCTGTCCGGCGGTCAGCGGCAGACCGTGGCCATCGCCAAGGCCGTGCTGTGGAACAGCAAGGTCGTGCTGCTGGACGAGCCGACCGCGGCGCTGGGCGTCGCCCAGACCCGCCAGGTCCTCGACCTGGTGCGCCGGCTGGCCGAGCAGGGCCTGGGCGTCGTGCTGATCAGCCACAACATGAACGACGTGTTCGAGGTCGCGGACCGCATCGCCTGCCTGTACCTGGGCCGGATGGCGGCCGAGGTCAACACCAAGGACGTCACCCACGGCCAGGTGGTCGAGCTGATCACCGCCGGCCGCTCCGGGGACCTGGGCATCGCCCGACCCGAATCCGCGACCATCTGATGCCCGCCCCGGATCGACACCGGCACAGTAGAGCTCCCCACGACGAGGAACGCAGCATGCCCAACACCACGAGCGAGACCGCCCCGGACGCACCCCAGGGGTCGGCGATCTCCGACTTCGGCATCGACACCACGTCCCAGTCCACCGGCGAGGCGGTCCGCGACTACACGGCCCGGCTGCGGGGCGGCGAACTCGGCTCCCTGCCCGCGCTGCTCGGCGTGGTCGTGCTGCTGATCGTGTTCAGCTCCCTCGCGGACACCTTCCTGACCCTGGGCAACATCGCGAACCTCCTCGCGCAGGGCGCGAGCGTCGTGATCATCGCCATGGGCCTGGTGTTCGTCCTGCTCCTGGGCGAGATCGACCTGTCCGCGGGCACCGCCTCCGGCGTCACCGCCTCGGTGATGGCGCTGCACCTGATCAACGGCGGCAACCTGCTCGGCGGCATGGGCGACACCGTCTTCTACCTCTTCTGCGGCCTGCTGGCGCTGGCCGCCGTGCTGGCCGGGCTCATGCGCATCTGGGCGGGCGTCGCCATGTCGGTGATCGCGCTGGTCATCGCGCTGGTCGGGGTGCCCGCCAACCCGTGGGTCGAGATGCTGCTGGCCGTCTGCGTCGGCACCGCGATCGGCTGCATCACCGGCTTCCTGGTCGCCCGCGTCGGCATCCCCTCGTTCGTCGTGACCCTCGCGCTGTTCCTGGCCTGGGGCGGTGTCATCCTCCAGTTCATCGGCGAGGGCGGCACGCTCGGCCTGCGCGACGACGTGATCTTCAACGTCGCCAACGGCAACCTGAGCACCGCGGGCTCGTGGGCGCTGTTCGTCATCGCCGCCGGCGGCTACGGGGCGGTCGTGCTCGGCCGCCACTTCAGCAGGCTGCGCCGCGGCCTGGTCGCGTCGCCCACCCCGATCGTGCTGGTCAAGGTCGGCGTGGTGCTCGTGCTGGGCGCGGTGGCCACCTACGCCTTGACGCTCAACCGCTCCAAGAGCGACCTCGTGGTGATCACCGGCGTGCCGTTCGTGGTGCCGATCGTGCTCGTCCTGCTGGTCATCGGCACGTTCGTGCTCGAACGCACCCGCTACGGCCGGCACGTCTACGCCGTCGGCGGCAACCAGGAAGCCGCCCGCCGCGCCGGCATCAACGTGGCGCAGATCCGGATGAGCGTGTTCGTGATCGCCTCCTCGATGGCGGCCATCGGCGCGATCGTCTACTCGTCGAAGGTCGGCTCGGTCGACCCGAACGCCGGTGGCGGCAACACGCTGCTGATGGCGGTCGGCGCGGCCGTGATCGGCGGCACGTCGCTGTTCGGCGGCAAGGGCAAGCTGCGCGACGCGGTTATCGGTGGCGCGGTGCTCGCGATCATCCAGAACGGCATGGGCCTGCTCGACCAGCCCGCCGCCGTGGTGTTCATCGTGACCGGCCTCGTGCTGCTCCTGGCCGCGAGTGTCGACGCGCTGTCCCGCCGCCGGGCGGCGTCCACCGTCCGCTGACGTGAGCACACCGACCGCGGGAGCCCGACCCGACGAGGTACGCAGGCACAACCGGACGGCGCTGCTGCGCCGGCTGCACGTGGACGGGCCCTCCACCAGGGCGTCGCTGGCGGCTGAGCTGGGCCTCAACCGCAGCACGATCAAAGCCCTGGTGGACGGCCTGGCCGAGTCCGGCGTGGTGGCCGAACGCGTGCCGGCGCAGCGCTCCGGCGCCGGCCGGCCGTCGCTGCTCGTGCTGCCGCAGCCGCACGCGGCCGTGGTGATGGCCATCGACGTCCGCGTCGAGCAGGTGGCGATGGCCATGGTCGGCCTCGGCGGCGACATCCTCGGCCGGGACTCGTGGAACCTGCACCACCGGTCCCGCGACCCCGGCGAGGTGATCACGCACATCGCCGACTCGGCCAAGCTCCTGGCCGACGAGCTCGACGTGCAGGCGGTCGGTGTCGGCGTCTCCGTGCCGGGCGTGGTGCGCCGCGCCGACGGTCTCGTGCACGAGGCGCCGAACCTGCACTGGACGGACGTGGCGCTGGGCGAACGGCTCTCGGCGGTGCTCAAGGTCCCCGTCCAGGTCGGCAACGACGCCGAGCTGGGCGCGTTGGCCGAACACGCGCGCGGCGCGGCCCGCGCCTCGTCGGACGTGGTCTACATCTCCGCCGACGTCGGCATCGGCGGGGGCGTGATCTCCAGCGGCCAACCGCTGCGCGGCACCGGCGGCTACGTCGGCGAACTGGGGCACATGGTCGTGCGCCCCGGCGGTCGCCGGTGCTACTGCGGCTGCCAGGGCTGCTGGGAGACCGAGGTCGGCGAGGCGGCCCTGTGCCGCGCCCTGTCCCTCCCCGAAGACGCGCCGCGGGGGACGGTCGTGGCCGAGCTGCGGTCGCTGGCCGGTTCGCCGGACAGCGTGGCGCACCGGCTGGGCGAGTTCACCGAGTGGCTGGCCATGGGGTTGATCACGGTGGTCAACATGCTCGGGCCGGAGCTGGTGGTGCTGGGGGACTTGTTCACGGCGCTGCCGGAGTCCCTGGTGGAGCAGCTGCGGCGCACCGTGCAGCAGCGGTCGCTGGTGTCACGTGCCGTCGGCGGCACCCGGATCGTCTCCTCGCCCCTCGGCCGTGACGCCAAGCTCGTCGGCGCCGCCGAGCTGGCCTTCGAGCCGGTCCTGGGCGACATCTGACAAGTCCGCGACGCTCCGGCGCGTGTGCGCGACGTCGGGGTGATCGGGGCCGAGGACCCTGAGCTGGTCGGCGAGCAGCTCCCGCAGGTCGACCAGCGCGGTCGCGACCTCTCCGGTCCGGGCACGCCAGTAGGCGAGGTGCAGTCGGGCCGTCAGCGTGTCGGGGTGGTCCGGGCCCAGGACGCGGCGGCAGTCGACCACCAGCCGCTCCAGCTCCGCGCAGGCCCGGGCGGGATCGCCCCCGGCGCCGCGCCAGGAGGCGATGTTGAGCCGGGCGATGAGCGCCTGCGGGTCGTCGGGGCCGGAGACCCGCACGTAGTCGGCGAGCACCAGGTCGAACTCCTCGACCGCCCTCGCGCCGTCCCCCGCCTCGGCCCGCCGGCCGGCGAGGTTGTGACGGGTGGAGATGGTGTCCGGGTGGTCCGGGCCCAGCACCCGGAGGTGGTCCGCGAGCAGCCGCTCGAACTCCTCGACCGCACCCGCGGCGTCACCTGCCTCCGCCCGCTTGACGGCGAGGTTGTTCCGCACCGTCAGGGCGGTCCGGTCATCGGGCCCCAGGATCCGCTCGACGTCGGCGACCAGGCGCTCGTACTCGGCGATGGCGTCGGCGTCGTGCCCCGCCCGGCCGCTCGACGCCGCGATCTCGTTGCGGAGGTGGAGGACCTGGAGGTGATCGGGCCCGAGCCGGCGCTCCGCTTCCCGCCGCAGGCCCTCGAAGTAGCCGAGGGCGTCGGCCGCCGGCCCGGCTTCGCCCAGCGAAGTCCCCGCGTGGAAGAGGACCGCGTGCGCTTCGGGGTGCCAGAGCGCCGGTGATGTGTGGGCGTGCAGGGCGTTGGTGACGGAGCGGAGGGTCGTGGTCAGCGCGCTGTCGGTCGCGTGCGGCGGCCAGACGAGCAGGAGCGCGTCCGCCGCGAGGTGGGCCAGGGAGGTCAGGCGCGCCGGGTCGATGGTGTCGCGGACGGCGCGCTGGAGCAGCGCGTGCGCCTGGATCGTGCCGGCGTCGAGCGTGACGAGGCTGAGCCGGTACAGGCAGCCGAGCGCGTCGCCGACGTCGTCGGCGTCCACGGCCAGGTGCGCCAGGACGTTGCCGGCCGTGAGCACGGCGACCGGGGTGCCGGCGGGGTCGAGCAGGCTGATGATCTCCAGCAGCGGGCGGGCGAGGCCTTGCGGGCGGAGGGCGTCGGCGCGATCGATCGACAACGACCAGGTCGCCGCGACCGTGGCCCGGTGCTCGTCGGGCAGTTCGCCTTCCGCCGGCAGCACCTGCGCCAGGGCACGGCGGTCGGCCAAGCGCTTGCGGTAGTCGGCGGCGGTGAGCAGCGGCTTGTCCGCGATGAAGGCCGCCGCCTGCGCCAGCGCCAGCGGCAGGTGGCCCAGGTCGTCCGCCAGGGCCGCGAGCCGGTCGTGACGGGGGAGCTTCGCGGTCAGGTAGGCCAGCGATTCCGCCTCGGTGAACACGCCCACCTCGACCAACCGGCGATCGTCGCGGGACAGCGCGGCGTCACGGCGTCGGGTCGTCACGACGACCTGGCCGGTCGGGGTGCTCGGCGGCCACCAGCCCTTCAGGTCGGCCGGGTCCTGGACGTCGTCCAGCACGACCAGCCACCGCCGGTCGGTCGAGCCGAGCCACGACCGGAAGGCGGCCGCGGCCTCCTCGGGCGTGCCGCCGGGATCGCGCAGGACCCGTTCGGCCGCGTCCGCGCAGGCGCTGATCACGGCGACCCGCGTCACGGCGGCGATCCACACCACCAGGTCGACCGACTCGTCCCGCCACACCGCGTGCGCGTGCCGCGCCGCCAGCTGGGACTTGCCGACACCGCCCAGACCGGACAGCACCGCGGACCTCCCGGCCAGCTCGGCCTCGGCTGCCCGGTGCTGGTACCGGTCCGCGACCGGCGGCGGCACGCCGACCCGCACGGGCCACGCCACCGGCGGCGCCGGCGGCAGGTGGAGGTGCTGGGTGTTGCCGTCGCCGACCTGCACGCCGATGTTGTCGTGGACGTCCACGGCCGGGCTACTCGCCGCCGAAGTTCAGCGTCATCGTGTTGCCGTCGCCGATCTGCACGCCCTGGTTGTCGTGCGCGTCGACGTGGTACTTGGCCGCGCCCGCCGGGTCCGCCAGCTCCAGCACCCGGCGCGCCGCCGCGACCAGCTCGACGTCCGCCCCGGCGTCCGCCGCCGTCAGAGCGGCCTTCAGCTCGACCGGGTCCGTCGGCTCCTGCGCCACCCCACCCCGGCGCAACGCGCGCCGTGTCAGCGACTTCAGGCCTCGGTACGCGTCCTTCACGGCGGTCGAGGCGGTGTCCGTCACGCCCGCCGCCGCGCCGGCGGCCAGCGCCGCCACCACCAGGTCAACCGACTCGATCACCACGCACCACTCCCGCCCGCGTCCGTCACCCCCAGTATCGGCGACAGCACGGCGAGCGCGTCCGCCGAAAATGAGGGGGGCGGGGATCCTCTCGGATCCCCGCCCCGGACGGCTAGGGTGCTACGAGCCCCGTGCCGGGACTCGTGGTGTTCAGCCCTGCTGCAACTCGGCAGCGAGCTCACGCAGCTTGGTGCTGTGCTCACGGGCGTGGTGCCCGCAGAACAGCAACTCGCCCCCGGAGGGGAGCACGGCGCGAACCTGGGCAGCAGCCCCGCAGCGGTCGCAGCGGTCGGCAGCGGTCAACGCGGGGCGGGTGAGCGTCGTAGTCATGGAAATCTCCCTCCGTCCCGGCACCGGGGATCGGTGCCCTCACACCTAGCTGCGACCACTTCGCATCTGGCGGGTGCGCCGTGTTCGCTGCCTTCACTCTTGCAGACGTTCGGGCGTAAGTCAGTGTTCCCCTGACCGTGGCGACCCGCGTCACTCCTCATTTACCCAGCGGCCGGGTGGCCGGAACCTGCCGGTTCCACCGGTTCGATCGGCCCGTGCTCACGTTCCGCTGTCGTGGCAACGGTTTTCCGACCTGCGAATACGGCGTTCGACGCACCCTTGATGCTCCAGAAGGGCGGTCCTCCGCGGTCACCGCTGTGACGGGTAACACTTTGGTCAGCCCAGAGCGAACACGGCCTCGCGTTCCACGATCCGGACATGATCCGTCCGGTTCTCCGTCGGGTCCGCGGGCCGTCCGGCCGCCCGTCCGGCACGCCGCGGGCCGGCCGCTCAGATCCGCACGCGCCGCCCGTCGAACCGCGTCAGGCCGAACGAGGCGTCCTCGTGGTTGACCCGGACGTGGTCCCGCAGCACCCCGATGCCGACCGCCTCGCCCAGCAGCACGGCCTCGGTGAAGTCGGAGCGCCAGTGCACGCCGCCCATGTTCCGGGCGGTCGCGATGTTCGCCGCCACCTTGTGCAGCTCGCCGCCGACGGTCAGCGCGTCGCCACCCGTGTAGGGGACGAGGGCCGTGCCGTCGGCGTTGGCCACGACGGGCTTGGGCAGCACCCACGACTCGTCGAACCACGCCTTCAGCACCGTGGCGCACGCGCCGGCCACGGTCGCGTGACCCGAGCCGTACGACGGGTGCGTCGGCGAGCCCTCCGGGAACGCCTGCGGCAGCAGGTACGAGCCGTGCTTCTCGTAGGTGAGCTTGACCGCCTCCGAGTCCAGCACCTCGCGGTCGATCATGGCGTAGTCGCGCAGCCCGGACAGGTGCGCGTGGACCCGACCGCCGAACGCCTCCGGCCGCAGCCTGCGGTGCACGTGCCACTTCTGGAACCACATCGCCTTCAACGCCCGCGTCGCCACCTCGGTCACCAGCGACAACAGGTGCGGCGCGCCGTAGGTGCCGAAGCCCGCCTGGTTCGCCGAGTACCGGTACGGGTTGCCCGCGTCGACCGGCGCGCCCAGGTCGAGCAGGATCAGCGCCGCGTTGAGGTAGGCCTCGTACAACGCGTCGAAGTGCACGTAGTTGGTCATGGCACGGCCGTTGTGCAGGTACCGGCGGTTCACGTGGTCCCGCTTCACGGGTGGCGTGCTCCCACCCTCCTGCACCGCGCGCCACGCGTCGAAGTCGGTCAGGAAGTCCCGGTCCGGCCGCACGGTGTCGTGCAGCTGCGGGATGCGCAGCGTGCCGTACTGGATGTCGCGCAGCAGGAACTGCGACAGGAACGGTCCCCGCAGGTCACCGCGCGTGCCGCCGCGGAAGATCGTGGCGGGCGTGACGCGGCCGTCGACCTTCGGCGCCCGGTAGTCGCTCAGCCGGGACAGCTCCTGCGCCGCCTGCGCGATCAGCGGGTGCCGGTCGTACTGCTCGAACGGGACGTCCCTGGTCAGCGCCATCCAGTACAGCTCGACCGCTTCGGCCGAGTTGCGCGCGGAGTCGATGCGCGGCGCGGGCGGCAGGAGCAGCGACTGCGGGTCGGGCCCCTCCAGGTCGAACGCCAGGCCGGCCTGCGGGTTGGTCAGCTTGACGCCCCGGCCGAGCGGGATGCGCTCGAAGTCCTCGTTCCGGCCCGTGGACAGGGCCCTGAGCAGCGTGTTGTACGCCTCGGGGCGCACCTCGCCCGCTTCGTCGTGCGGCAGGCCCTTGCTGTAGTTGGCGACGTACGGGTAGTCGCCCTCCTCGCCGTTGTCGGCGTGCTCCGGCCACGGCTGCCGGTCCAGCGCCTCGGCCGCGGCCAGGCGTGAAAGGCGTGCTTCAGTGCGACGTTCACTCATGGACTTCCCCCTGTGCCGGCGCGTACCCCATTGCCGCCCCCCGGCGGCTGCGCCACCTCCAGAACAGCACGGAGAGTGAACGGTGGCAGCGTCCGATCGGGTGAAGAAGTGCTCAAAGACCAGGGCCCCTCGACCGAAAGGTCGAGGGGCCCTGGCTCAGCGTGATCTTCAGCCTGGGGATCAGTCCAGGTAGTCGCGCAGCACCTGCGACCGCGACGGGTGCCGGAGCTTCGACATCGTCTTCGACTCGATCTGCCGGATCCGCTCGCGCGTCACCCCGTAGACCTGGCCGATCTCGTCCAGCGTGCGCGGCTGGCCGTCGGTGAGGCCGAACCGCAGCCGCACCACACCCGCCTCGCGCTCGGACAGCGTCGCCAGCACCGACTGCAGCTGGTCCTGCAGCAGCGTGAACGACACCGCGTCCACCGCCACCACGGCCTCGGAGTCCTCGATGAAGTCACCGAGCTGGCTGTCGCCCTCGTCGCCGATGGTCTGGTCGAGCGAAATGGGCTCCCGGGCGTACTGCTGGATCTCCAGCACCTTCTCCGGGGTGATGTCCATTTCCTTGGCCAACTCCTCCGGGGTGGGCTCGCGGCCCAGGTCCTGGAGCAGTTCGCGCTGGATGCGACCCAGCTTGTTGATGACCTCGACCATGTGCACCGGGATGCGGATGGTGCGGGCCTGGTCGGCCATCGCGCGGGTGATCGCCTGGCGGATCCACCACGTCGCGTACGTGGAGAACTTGTAGCCCTTGGTGTAGTCGAACTTCTCCACCGCGCGGATCAGACCGAGGTTGCCCTCCTGGATCAGGTCCAGGAACGCCATGCCACGACCGGTGTAGCGCTTGGCCAGCGACACCACGAGCCGGAGGTTCGCCTCCAGCAGGTGGTTCTTGGCCCGCTCGCCGTCCCGCACGATCCACCGCAGGTCGCGGCGCATCTGCGGGGTCAGCTTCTCCTGCTCGTCCTCGGCGCGGCGCACCCGCTCGGCGGCGTAGAGGCCGGCCTCGATGCGCTTGGCGAGTTCGACCTCCTCCTCCGCGTTGAGCAGGGCGACCTTGCCGATCTGCTTGAGGTAGGCGCGGACCGAGTCGGCCGAGGCGGTGAGCTCGGCGTCCTTGCGGGCCTGCCGCAGGGCCTCCGACTCCTCCTCGTCCCAGACGAAGTCGCCCTCGCCGGGCTTGGCCTCCTCCTCGGCGGGCTCCTCCTCGACCGGCTCGTCGATCAACTCGACGTCGTCGACGAGGTCTTCGGCGTCCGGGGCGCCTTCCAGGTCTTCGGGCTCCTCGCCGTCCTTCTTCACCTTGCCAGGCGCGGCAGCGGCGGCCTTGGCGGCCGTCTTGCGCGGCGCCCGCGTGGCCGTCTTCCCCGCCGCGGCGGTCTTCGCCGCCGGCTTCTTCGCCGGGGCCTTCCTCGCCGAGGTGGCCTTGGGCGTCTCCTCGGCGTCAGCCTGAGCTGCCTGAGTAGTCTTCGCGGCTGCCACGTACGCCCTTTCGCGACTGTCGATCAAGGCCGACCGAAGGGCGCGAACCTCGGTCGCCTGAGTACGGGGGATCCCCCGCCGGATCGTTCGTCAGCGGGGCACCGTTCCATTGTAACGACGAGAATCGCGTGCCGTTGCCCCCCGGCGTCATCCGAGGTGGTCCGGCACGCGTTCTCGCAGGTGGAACGCTGCGGAATTCAGTGCCGGAGACCTTGCGCGGCGGCCACGGCCGCCCCCACGATGCCCGCGTCGTTCTTCAGCGCGGCGGCCACCACCTCGGTGCGCACCTCGAGCAGCGGGAGCCACTTCTCCGCCTTCTTGCTGACCCCGCCGCCGGCGATGACCAGGTCCGGCCAGATCAGGTTCTCCAGCACGGTGATGTACCGGGACACCCGCGGCGTCCACTCGGCCCACGTCAGGCCCTTGTCCTCCTTCACCGAGGCCGCGGCGCGCTTCTCCGCGTCGTGACCGTCGACCTCCAGGTGGCCGAACTCGGTGTTGGGCACGAGCTTGCCGTCCAGGAACAGGGCGCTGCCGATGCCCGTGCCGAACGTCAGCAGGACCACCAGGCCGTCCCGGTCGACACCGGAACCGAACCGCATCTCGGCGATGCCGGCGGCGTCGGCGTCGTTGAGCACGACCACCTGGTCCGTCGGCCGGCCGAGGCGCTCCGCGAACAGCGCGGCGGCGTCCGTGCCGATCCACGCCTTGTCGACGTTCGCGGCGGAGTGCGCGACACCGTGCTTCATCACGCACGGCAGGGTGACGCCGACGGGACCGTCCCAGTTGAACTTCTCGACGATCTCGGCGACGACGTCGGCGACCGCGTCCGGGGTCGACGGCTGGGGTGTGGTGATGCGCAGCCGCTCACCGTCCAGCGCCCCCGCTTCGAGGTCCACGAGCCCGCCCTTGATGCCGGAACCGCCGATGTCCACGCCGAACCCGCGGGTCATGCCCATCCCCGTGGCCCTTCCTACTCGATTCAGTAACCGTGGCCGCAGACATTAGCCTGCAGTTCTCCGATAGTCCCGTGAGAGTGACGCAGGAGGAACAGTTGCGTTTCGATCCGCGCTCATTGGTCGAAGTCGCCGTGCTCGTGGCCCGCGAAGCGGGCGAGCTGGCCGTGGCCACCCGCGACGCCGCCGTGACCGATGTCGACACCAAGAGCAGCGCCACCGACGTGGTCACCGCGGCCGACCGCGCGGCCGAACAGCTGATCCGCGGCAGGCTCGCCGAGCTGCGGCCCGGTGAGCCGGTGATCGGCGAGGAGGAGGGCGGCAGCGCCGCCGTCGAGGGCCTGACCTGGGTCGTGGACCCGATCGACGGCACCGTGAACTACCTGTACGGCATCCCCCACTACGCCGTGTCGGTGGCCGCTCAGGTCGACGGCGAGTCGCTGGCGGGCGCGGTGGTGGAACCCGTCAGCGGGCGGGTGTGGACGGCGGCGCGCGGTGGCGGGGCGTGGCTGGACGGCCGGCGGCTGACGGTGTCCGATGCCACCCGATTGGATCTGTCCCTTCTGGGTTACGGCTTCGCCTACCGGGCGGAGCGGCGGCAGCGCCAGGCCGACGCGTGGGCGGGCCTGGCGACCAGGGTGCGGGACATGCGGCGGGCCGGCGCGGCGTCGCTGGACCTGTGCGCGGTGGCGGCGGGCAGGCTGGACGCCTACGCCGAGCACACCCTGGGCCGGTGGGACTGGGCGGCGGGGTCGCTGCTGGCGAGCGAGGCGGGCGCGGTCGTCCACCTGCCGGGTGACCTGCCGGAACTGGGGGAGGACGCCACCTTCGCCGCCGCCCCGGGCATCGCGGACGCCCTGCTCGCGGCCCTCGTGGAGTGCGGTTTCGGCGACGTCTGACCACCGGCCGCGACCGCGAAGCCGACCCGGGTGTCCCCCGGCCAGGGGGACACCCGGGTTCGATCGACCACGGCCCCGCGCGCCCCGACCGGCCACCGACCGCCGCGAGGCCTCACCGCGCCCGGTCAGCACACGGTGTCGCGGGCGCCCTTGAGGTTGTCGGCGTTCAGGGACAGCGGCGTGGAGCCCTCGGCGGCCTGGCCGCCCTGCTGCTCGGGCTGCTGCATCGCCCACTCGTTGAGCTGGTCGAGCACCTTGCGGGCGTCGCTGTTCGGCTTCACCTCGCTGAACTTCTGGCCGATCGCCACGTCCACCGTCGCGTCCTGGCGCTCGTCGCGCACCAGCTCGAGGCACGGCTCGACCAGGCTCAACGTCCGCGCCGCGCCCGCGCCGGGCGCGCCGAACCGGATCTGGCCGCGGCAGTCCATGTCCTGCGCCGGGTACACCGGGTCGTTGCCCGGCTCGGCGGCCTGCTTCATGCCCAGCTCTTCCAGCGTCGTCGCCACGAACCGCGCCTGGTTGCGCTGCGTGCTCGCGTTGAACACCCGGAACTGCACGCTGCCCACCGGCACCGGGTCGGTGCGGTCCAAGGCGTCGTGCGCGAGCACCGTCCCCAACGGCGGCGCGGGCTCGGCCGCGGGCGCGGCGGGCTCGCCCGACGACGGCGCCGGCACACCACCGGGTGAATTGCACTTGATCGCCGCGTCCACGTCGCCCGCGTCCGCCAGCACGCGGTTCCACACCACGACGGCGGTCACGGCGAGCACCAGGAACAGGATGAGCGCCGGCAACGGCCGTCGCTTCCGGTATCGCGACGACCCGCTGCTCCCCGTACCGGGTCGTACCACGTCCGTCGACCTCCCCTGGCGCAGTGCTGACAGTGATCAGGCTATGCCGCCCCCCGCCGGCCCGCGCCTCGGGCAGGTGGGTAGCGGGGTGCGATCACCCGGTCGCGGACGGTCAACGCCCTGGTCTGGCGGCGGAGCACGGGAGGACCGGGTGGGTGGTGCCCGTCCAAGCCTATCTGGCCAGCGTGTGAAGGGCCTCTCACCCGTCTGCTCAATTAGGGGGAACCCGCTGCGCGACCCCCCGATCGATGAGCTACCCTCTCGGCGCTCCGCGCACCGCCGGACACCTGGAAGCGTCGATGAACAGGGGGTTGGCGCCCGGCCGCGCGAGCGAGACCTCCGTCACTGGGGACGGAGGGCACAAATAGGGGCGCTGGTGCGTTAACCAGCGACACGAACAGTCTCCGTTGACCGCAGGGGTGAAAGAAGTATGGCGACCGACTACGACGCACCGCGTCGCAGCGAGGCGGACGAACTCGCTGAGGACTCCCTCGAGGAGCTGAAGGCGCGGCGCAATGAAACGCAGTCCGGGGTCGTCGACATCGACGAGGACGCGACCGCCGAGAACTTCGAGCTGCCGGGCGCCGACCTGTCCGGTGAGGAGCTCACGTTCAAGGTCCTGCCGAAGCAGGCGGACGAGTTCACGTGCTCGAAGTGCTTCCTGGTGCACCACCGCAGCAGGCTGGCCGAGGAAGTCAACGGCCAGTACATCTGCCGCGACTGCGCCTGAGGCACGTCCACCGGGCACGAACCCGCACGACCGGCACCACCGCACGACCGGCACGACCGGGCACCGCCGAACGAACCAGCACCGCCGAACGACCACACCGAGGCACGACCGAACACGCTCCTACGACCAGACCTGGGCGCTCACCCCCACCGCCGGGGTGGCGCCCAGTCCCGTTGCCGAACGACCTCACCGATCGCGCAGCAGGGCCGCCAGCTTCTCCGCCGAACGCACGCTGAACAGCCAGTACGGCGTCGGGTCCGCCGGGTCCCGCAGCTCGACCCGCACCATCGGCCCGACCCAACCCCGGTGGGTGACGAACGCCATCGGGTCCAGGTTCGGCCCCATCGCCTTCCGCTTGTCCTTCGAGCCGAACACCTCGACCTCGCCGAGCAGCTCCAGCGGCACGTGCGCCGAGGCGACCCTCAGCTCGCCGCCGGACACCTCGACCTTCGCCGAGCCCATCCGCACGATCAGCAGCACCGCCAGCGGCACGGTGATCACGTACGGCAGCCACGACCGCACGCCGGGGAAGCCCATGTGGATCTCGGCGGCCAGCAGCACGGCCGCGGCCAGCGGCAGCGGCCAACCCCACCAGGGCACGTACAACCGCTCGCGGAACGCGATCGGGGCGGTCACAGCAGTCTCGCTCACGCCACCAGGGTAGTCTCGCGCGCCGTGCCCAGCGTCGAGGTCCTGTTGTCCCGGCTCGATCCCGCCGTGCCGCTCCCGGCCTACGCCCGACCGGGTGATGCCGGGGCCGACCTGGTGACGACCACCGACGTGGTGATCGAACCGGGGGAGCGCGCGGTGGTGGGCACCGGTGTCGCGATCGCGCTGCCGGAGGGGTACGCGGGGTTCGTGCACCCGCGTTCCGGCCTGGCCGCGCGCGTCGGCCTGAGCGTGGTCAACACCCCGGGCACGATCGACGCGGGCTACCGGGGCGAGATCAAGGTGTGCCTGGTGAACCACGACCTGCGCGAGCCCGTAGTGCTGACGCGCGGTGACCGGATCGCCCAGCTGGTGGTGCAGAAGGTGGAGCACGCGGTGTTCCGCGAAGTCGACGAGCTGCCCGGCTCCGCGCGGGGCGAGGGCGGCTACGGCTCTACAGGCGGGCACGACGTGCTCGCCCGGACGGAGGGGTGAAGGCGATGTTCGGAAAGCGCCGCAAGCGCGGTAGGCACTCCGCGAACCGGGGGACGGCGCAACCCGAGGTCGAGTTCGACGGCGCCGAGGAGGCGGAGGAGGGGCCGTTCGACTCGACGCAGGCCCCGGACGACGGCCTGAACCGGCTGGACCTCGGCTCGATCCGGCTGCCCGTGCCCGAGGGCGTGCAGCTCCAGGTGGAGATGGACCCGGCGGGCGCGGTGCGGGCGGTGCACCTGCTCACGACCGTCGGCCAGCTCACCGTGAGCGCGTTCGCCGCGCCGAAGCAGGACCGGCTGTGGCCGGACGTCAGCGGCGAGATGATCGCCCAGTTCAAGAGCGACGGCTTCCGGATCCTGCGGGAGAACGGCGAGTGGGGCGAGGAGATCACCGCCCGCAACAATGAAGTACACCTTCGGGTGGTCGGCGTGGACGGGCCGCGGTGGATGCTGCGGGGCATCGCGGCGGCCCCGACGGAGGAGCAGAGCGCCAAGGCGACCGACGCCCTCTACGCGTTGATGCGGGACACCGTCGTGGTGCGCGGCGAGCAGGCGATGCCGGTGCGCACGCCGTTGCCGATCGAGCTGCCCGAGGCCATCGCCCGGCACATCCAGGCGCAGCAGCAGGGCTAGACCGCCGCCTGCGCGGAGCGGTAGGCGTCGAGCGCGGCGCGGCCCAGGGACTCCCGGTCCGCGCCCAGCGCCGCCAACGTCGTCGTGCGCAGAGCGGCACGGGGGAGTGCCTCGACCCACGCTCGGGCGACCTCCAACGGGTGAATGGGGTCGTCGGTGCAGGCCGCGACCCCCACCGGCGCCGTGAGGCCGCTCAGCTCGGCCAACGAGGGCGCCGGCTCGCCGGCGGCCTCCTCCAGCACGTCCGCGAGCCGCGACCCGTACCGGGGCCAGGCCCGCCGCAGCTCGTCGCCGAGCCACCCGTCGACGCCGGTCAACGCGGCCTCGACGCCCGCCGACCCCACCACCGAGGCGCTGGCCCGTGCCGTCGCCGACGCCGGCGCGCCGTCCGCCGAGCCGTGCCAGGCGGGCAGCGCCAGCAGCAGGCCCGCGCACCGCTCGGGGTGCCGCACCGCCCACGCCGCCGCCACGTGCGCGCCCAGCGACACACCGCCCACGACCAGCGGCGTGCCGTCCCAGGCGGCGTCCAGCGCCGCCACGTGCTCCCGGACGCCCCGGGACGCGGGCGCGAGCAGCGCCAACCCGGCCTCGGCCAGGGGGCGGGCGAACACCGCGGAGATGAACACCTCGTCGGACGCGGTGCCCGGCAGCAGAACGGCACGTGACGAGCTCATGACGGCAGATCCTCCCCCAGTCGGATACCCGGTCGGGTGTACCCGGTTACGCTGGCTGTTGGACGGGCTTCGTCGTCGAGGCCCCGCGCATTCCAGGAGTCGGGGATGACTGGTACTGGGGGTGGCTACTGGCGCCGCCTCGTGCGTCGGCTGACCACCGACGTGAGCGAGTTGGACGCCGACGACCTGTCACGAAAAGCCGTGGCCGTCGGGGCCATCCGTGCGTGCGACTGCAAGTCCGGACAAGAGGTGACCGTGTTGGGCAGGTTGCGCAGCGTCGAGCTGTGCCCGCGTGACGCGGCGGCCACGCTGGAGGCGGAGTTGTACGACGGCACCGAGGGCGTGACGCTGGTCTGGCTGGGCCGGCGCCGGATCGCGGGCATCGAGCCTGGTCGCACCATCAAGGCCAGAGGTCGGATCGCCGTGCGCGACGGGCGCAAGGTGCTCTACAACCCCTACTACGAGCTGCAGAACGCTTCATGACACAAGTGAACGAGTCCGAGAAGCAGCCCACCCTCCTCGAGCAGATGGGCGGCGTGAGCGGCCTGCTGTTCTCCTCGTTGCCCGTCGTGGTGTTCGTGCTGGTCAACGCGTTCGCCGGGCTGATGCCCGCGATCTGGAGCGCGTTGGCGTTCTCCGTCGTGATCGGCATCGTGCTGGCCCTGCGCAAGGGCTCCGTGCAGCCCGCCGTCTCGGCGGTCTTCGGCGTCGGCATCGCCGCGTTCATCGCCTACCGGACCGGCGACGCCAAGGGCTTCTTCCTGTTCGGCATCTGGCAGAGCCTCGTCTACGGCGGCGGGTTCGTGCTGTCGATCCTGGTCAGGTGGCCTCTCGCGGGTGTGATCTGGTCGTTCCTCAACGGCCAGGGCCAGACGTGGCGCAAGGACAAGGCGAGCGTCCGGGACTACGACATCGCCACCCTCGTGTGGGCGCTGGTGTTCATCGCGCGGTTCGTGGTGCAGCGGTGGCTGTACGACGAGGCGTCGGTGGGCTGGCTGGCAGCCGCGCGGCTGGCCATGGGCTACCCGCTGATGGCGGTGGCGCTGGTCGCCACGGTCTGGGCGGTGCGCCGGTCGGACAAGCGCCTGAAAGCCACCCTCGCCCGTGAGGAAGAGGAGAACCGGGCAGCCGAGGAACGCCTCCGCGCCCAGTCCGAGGCCAACGGCGAGCCGAACATCTACGACCAGATGCTCGACGCCGCGACCGACCAGGTCCTCTCCGACGCCGACAAGGCGCGGCACGCTCCAACCCCTCGTCCGGCACCAGCCCGAACCGAGGACCGCTAGCCCGACCGACCCGCGCCCACAGGCCCGCCGCCCACCGGCGAGTCGGTGGGCGGCGGGCGGCGCGCTGCTCGGCCGCAGCACGTCAGGCTGCTCCGGGGAGTGACCGAGCCGACCCACGACCGCCTTCATGGGCACCGACTGCCGGGGCAGCGCTCGGCGCAGTCATCCGTGCCGTTCGCGATGGACCGCCGCCCGCACGGCAAGCCGCCCAGGCAGATCACAACCCCGCAGTGCGATCGGCTGCCGTTGGTCGACGACCCTGTGCGGATGGTGGCGCCGGCACCGCTTGCGACGTACGCGGCGCCGTCCGAATTGGAAGCTCCGGCTCCCCACACGGCGTGCCAGGCGTCGATACGTCGCGTGCGGTCAGTACACGACTCGCCATCTCACCCCGGCACTTCCCGCTTCCTCGCCATTGCCGCACGCGGCGCCGGAGCTGCCTGCGCCCCCGTACTTCCAGGGTCCGTACTGGGTGTACCCCGACGTGGGGCTCGTGTAGCAGATGAGTGCGGCCCGGAACTGGTCCGGATACGAGCCGGCGCAGAGCACAGTGACGCTGTTGCCCCCGGAGCCCCACGTCAACACGCACTCACCTTGAACGGCCTGCGCGGTCGACGGTAGGGCGATCGCACAGGCGATGGCGCCGGCGGCCGCGATGGCGGTAGCTGTTCTTCTCATGGTCCTCGTTCCCTGGTCGCGGGCGGTTTCCTGATCCGGGACAGCGTGTCGCGGTCGGCGGACGGCGACCATGCCTTTGCACCGGGGCGCAAAGATCGTCTCGAGAGGAGGCGCGGGGTCGTGTCAGGTGCGGCCGAGGAGCCTCGTGCCGGTGTCGGTGAGGGAGTGGCGGATCGTCGCTCCGTGCCGCCAGGAGGAGATCAGTCCCGCCTCGCGCAGCACGGCGGTGTGGCGGCTGGCCGAGGCGATCGAGATCGTGGTCCGGCGGGCGAGTTCGCTGGTGGTGCGGCCGGACCCGACGGCGTGCAGCACGGCGGCGCGGGTCGGGCCCAGCAGGGAGGCGAGGGGGTCTCCGGACCGCTGGTCGGGAAGGCGGTGCTCGGCGGCGATCGGGTAGACGAGGATCGGGGGCAGGTCCGGGTCGGCGAGGGAGATCGGTGTTCCCTGGCAGAAGTAGGAGGGGATCAGGCGCAGGCCGCGACCACCGAGGTGGATGTGCCGGTCGAGGGGGTAGTCGACTTCGAGGACGGGTGCTCGCCAGCGGAGCAGCGGGGCCAGGCTGTCGAACAGGCCGGTCAGGCCGCCGGTGAGGACCGCGTGCGCGCGTTGGGCGAGGTCGGCGTCGACCGCCGCCTGGATCGTGTCTTCCTCGGGCCGGATGACGGCTTCGTGGTAGGAGCGCCAGGTGTCGACGAGTCGGTGGAGCAGGTCCGAGGACGGGTTGCCGAGGTCCCGGGTCCAAGGGGGGAGCGGGTGGTGGGTTCCCAACCGGTGCACCTCGTGGGTCAGCCTGTCGACGTCGACCGACCGCACGGCTTCGAGTCCGAGGTCCAGACCGAGAGCTCCCCGCCCCGGGGTGAGGAAGTCGGGGAAGTAGGCGCCCCTGGGTGCGAGGACTCCCAGCACCCGGGCCCCGGGGCGCATCGCCGTCACCCGTGCCGGGTCGGAGCGCAGGCGGTGGACCCACGGTCTGAGCAGGGTCGTCTCCAGGCGGTCGAGCTGGAACCCGCTGAGCACGATCTCCCACAGCGGGTCCACGGCCGGCGCCACGTTCGTGCGCGCCAGGTCCGCCGACGTGAAATAAATCTTCAACACGCGTCCCCCTCGAATGATCTCGATCCACTCGCCGCATTCGCGTTTTGGCGAGATGTTCAAGAGGTGGGCGGGACGGCCGGTAGCGGAAGCACCCCGAGTGGCGGCGACCTGTCTCACTCGATGTTGTGACACTAACAGTGGGGTATCGGCCACGCTGTGGGTCGTTCGTGGGGCGATCGAATGCCGCAGAGGAGTCCGCCGAACGCCTGGCAGCAGCCCTGGGCTACCGGGTCGTCGGCACTCGACCGCACGCGCAGGAGTTCGATCGCTTCGAGCGGGAATTCGCTTCGACGCGGAATCGCCGAGTGGCCGAACCCGGCTCCGGAAAAGCTTTGGGGTGCCGAATTCGGGCCAGTCGACGACGCCTCGACCGATCTCGGACGACCGGTCAGTAACCCAGAGCCGAACGGATCTCCTGTTCGACGTCCGCGGCGGCTACGAACAGCAGTTCGTCGCCGCCTTCGAGCGTGTCGTCCGGTGTCGGGACGATGACCCGGCCGCCGCGCAGGATCGTCACCAGGGCGGCGTCCCGGGGCAGCGCCAGGCCGTTCACCGGCGACCCCGCCAGCGGTGTGTCACCCGGCAGCGTGATCTCCACCAGGTTGGCCTGGCCCTGGCGCAACGTCATCAGCCGCACCACGTCCCCGACCGTCACGGCCTCCTCCACCAGCGCGGACAGGATGCGCGGCGTCGACACGGCCACGTCCACGCCCCACGACTCGGTGAACAGCCACTCGTTGGCCGGGTCGTTCACCCGCGCCACCACGCGCCGCACCGCGAACTCGGTCTTCGCCAGCAGCGACACCACCAGGTTGACCTTGTCGTCGCCGGTCGCCGCGATCACCACGTCGCACAGCTGCATGCCGGCGTCCTCCAGGGACGACAGCTCGCACGCGTCGGCCTGCACCCACTCGGCCTGCTCCACGGTGTGCGGCTCGAAGTGCCTGCGGTCACGTTCGATCAGCATCACCTGGTGCCCGTCGGACACCAGTTCGGCCGCGATGGAACGACCCACCGCGCCGGCACCCGCAATCGCGATACGCACTCAGCTCTCCTCGGGCGCGTGTGCCGCAGCCGCGGCCACGTCGGTCACGGTGCCGGACAGGGCGGCCACGTACACCTGGTCGTCCTCCTGCAGCACGGTCTTCGAGTCGGGCAGCACGCCCGTCCCGAACCGCATCACGAACGCCACCCGGCAGCCGGTGGCCTCTTCCAGGTCGCGCACGGTGTGCCCGACCCAGTCCTCGTGCAGCTCCAGCGGCAGCACGGCGACGGTGCCCGACGGGTCGCGCCACGCCGTCGCGGTGCCCTCGGGCAGCAGCATCCGCAGGAACCGGTCGGTCGACCACGGCACGGTCGCCACGGTCGGGATGCCGAGCCGCTCGTACACCGCGGCGCGCTTCTCGTCGTAGATCCGGGCGACCACCGCCTCCACCCCGAACGTCTCCCGCGCCACCCGCGCCGAGATGATGTTCGAGTTGTCGCCGCTGGACACGGCCGCGAACGCGCCCGCCCGCTCGATACCGGCCTCGATCAGCACCTTCTGGTCGAATCCGTTGCCGACGACCTGCTGGCCGTGGAAGTCCGGGCCGAGTCTGCGGAAGGACTGGGCGTCCTTGTCGATCACCGATACCTGGTGGTCGAGGCGCTCCAGCGCCTTGGCCAGGGACGAGCCCACCCGGCCGCAGCCCATGATCACCACGTGCACGAAAGCCTCCTGAACGACGCTTACGGAGAACCTACCCACGATTACTCCGACCAGGGGACCTGACCCCTTACGCTTTCGACCCGTGTCCAAGCTCGCAACCGCGGCCAAGCGCCTCCTGGTCGGCAGGCCCTTCCGCAGCGACCGCCTAGCCCACACCCTGCTGCCCAAGCGCATCGCCCTGCCCGTGTTCGCCTCGGACGCGATGTCGAGCGTGGCCTACGCGCCCGAGGAGATCTTCCTCGTGCTGTCGGTGGCGGGGCTGTCGGCTTACGCGCTGGCGCCGTGGGTGGGCGCGGCCGTGGTCGTCGTGATGCTCACGGTGGTCGCGAGCTACCGGCAGAACGTGCACGCCTACCCGTCGGGCGGCGGCGACTACGAGGTCGCCACGGTCAACCTGGGCCGCCGTGCGGGTCTGACCGTGGCGAGCGCCCTGCTGGTCGACTACATCCTCACGGTCGCCGTGTCGATCTCGTCGGCGGCGGCGAACATCGGCTCGGCCATCCCGTTCGTGGCCACCCACAAGGCCGAGTTCGCGGTCGTCGCGATCGTCCTGCTCACCGCCATCAACCTGCGCGGCATCCGCGAGTCGGGCAGCGCGTTCGCCATCCCGACCTACGCGTTCATGGCCGGCATCCTGTTCATGGTCGGCTACGGCCTGTTCCGCGGCTTCGTCCTGGGCGAGGAGATGCGCGCGGAGAGCGCCGGGCTGGAGCTGCGGGCCGAGGACGACCACCTGATGGGCCTGGCGTTCGTGTTCCTCGTGCTGCGCGCCTTCTCGTCCGGCAGCGCGGCGCTGACGGGCGTGGAGGCGATCAGCAACGGCGTGCCGGCGTTCCGCAAGCCGAAGTCGCGCAACGCGGCGACCACGCTGCTGGCGATGGGCCTGATCGCGGTCACGATGCTGATGGGCCTGATCGTGCTGGCCCAGCTCACGGGCGTGAAGATGGCCGAGAACCCGGCGCACCAGCTCGTCAACGCGCCCGCGGGCTACGAGCAGAAGACCATGGTCGCCCAGATCGCCCACGCGGTGTTCGCGGGCTTCCCGTTCGGGTTCTTCTTCATCACCGTGGTCACCGCCCTGATCCTCGTGCTGGCGGCGAACACCGCGTTCAACGGCTTCCCGGTGCTCGGCTCGATCCTCGCCCAGGACCGCTACCTGCCCCGCCAGCTGCACACCCGCGGCGACCGGCTCGCGTTCAGCAACGGCATCGTCTTCCTCGCGGGCGGGGCGATCGTGCTGGTCATCGCGTTCGACGCCGAGGTGACCAAGCTCATCCAGCTCTACATCGTCGGCGTGTTCGTCTCGTTCACGATGAGCCAGACCGGCATGGTCCGGCACTGGAACCGGCTGCTGGAGACCGAGACGGACCCGGTGGCCCGCCGCCGGATGCGCCGGTCGCAGACGATCAACGCGTTCGGCCTGGCGCTCACGGCCTCGGTGCTGGTGGTCGTGCTGATCACCAAGTTCACCAAGGGCGCGTGGATCGCCATCGCCGCGATGGCCGCCCTGTACGCCCTGATGACGGCCATCCGCCGGCACTACGACCGGGTCGCCGAGGAGCTGCGCCAGCAGGAGCGGCAGAAGCTGCTGCCCGCCCGCAACCACGCCATGGTGCTGGTCTCCAAGCTGCACATGCCCACCCTGCGGGCCCTGGCGTACGCCAAGGCGACCCGGCCGGACATGCTGGAGGCCGTCACCGTCAACGTGGACGACGGCGACACCCGCCGCCTGGTGCGGGAATGGGAGAAGGAGAACTTCAAGGTGCCGCTCAAGGTGATCGAGTCGCCCTACCGCGAGATCACCAAACCGGTCCTCGACTACGTCAAACGGGTGCGCACCGACAACCCGCGCGACGTGGTCACCGTGTTCATCCCGGAGTACGTCGTGGGCCACTGGTGGGAGCAGTTCCTGCACAACCAGAGCGCGCTGCGGCTCAAGGGCAGGCTGCTGTTCCAACCGGGCGTGATGGTGACGAGCGTCCCATGGCAGCTGGCTTCATCCTCGAAGGTGACCGACAAGGACGACGTGGTCGCGCCCGGCGCGATCCGCCGCGGCCTGGACAAGCGCGGCCGAGAGAAGGACGGCAAGTGACGGCGACCTGGATGCAGCGGCTGATCGAGGTCGAGGTCGGCGCGGTCGCCCACGGCGGGCACTGCGTGGCCCGGCACGAGGGCCGCGTCGTGTTCGTCCGGCACGCGCTGCCCGGCGAGCGGGTGGTCGTGCGGATCACCGAGGACACCGGCGGCTCGTTCTGCCGCGGCGACGCCGTCGAGGTGCTGCAGGCCTCACCCGACCGGGTGCCCGCGCCGTGCCCGTTCGCCGGTCCCGGCCTGTGCGGCGGCTGCGACTGGCAGCACGCGTCGTGGCAGGCCCAGCGCGAGCTGAAGGCCGCCGTGGTCGCCGAGCAGCTGCACCGCCTGGCCAAGCTCGACTGGGAGGTCATCGTCGAGGACCTGCCCGGCGGCCCGGAGGACTGGCGCACCCGGATGCGCATGGCCGTCGGCCCCGACGGCCGCCCCGGTTTCCGCGCCCACCGCAGCCACCAGGTCATCCCCGTGGACCACTGCGTGATCGCCGTCCCCGACGCCTTGGACGACGTGGTCGACCGCACGTGGCCGCCCAAGTCGGAGCTGGTCGTCGCCCGCGACGCGGGCGGCCGGACGCACGTCACCGAGATCGGCCCGCCCGTCGTCCGCCGGGGCCGCCCCGTCCCCGGCCCCTCCCGCCTGCGCCAGGGCAGCGGCACCACCACCGAACTGGCCGCCGGCCGCACGTGGAACCTCCGCTCGGACGGCTTCTGGCAGGTCCACCCGGCCGCCGCGGACACCTTCGCCGAGGTCGTCGGCGACTGGGCCGACTGCCGCCCCGGCGACCGCGCCTGGGACCTCTACGGCGGCGTCGGCCTGTTCGCCTCCGTCCTGGCCGAGCAGGTCGGGCCCACCGGCTCCGTCGCCGTGGTCGAGTCGTCCTACGGCGCCGTCGCCGACGGCCGGCTCAACCTCTCCGACCAGCCGCAGATCAGCTGGCACCCGGGCCGCACCGAGGTGGTGCTCGACTCACCCGGGTTCACCGACGCGCCACCCGACGTCGTCGTCCTCGACCCGCCGCGCAAGGGCGCGGGCAAGGTCGTGGTCACCGCGATCGCCCGCAGCCGACCCGCCCGTGTGGTTTACGTCGCGTGCGACCCGGCCGCCCTGGCCCGCGACATCGCCGTCTTCGCCCAGCACGGCTACGAGTTGGCCCAGCTCAGGGCGTTCGACGCGTTCCCGATGACGCACCACGTCGAATGCGTCGCCCTGCTGCGGCCCGCTCGCTGACAGGCGTCTCAGCCCGTGGTCCGTAGACTGACCGGACGAGTCGGGGACCCGAACCACAGGGCGAGGTGGAGCGAGTGACGCTGCTGGAATCCGTGCACGGACCGGCGGATCTGAAACGGCTGGGACCTGACGAGCTGGTCGCGCTCGCCGGTGAGATCCGGCGTTTCCTGGTCGACAAGGTCTCCCGGACCGGCGGGCACCTCGGTCCGAACCTGGGTGTCGTCGAGCTGACCATGGCCGTGCACCGGGTCTTCGACTCGCCGCACGACTCGGTGGTCTTCGACACCGGCCACCAGAGCTACGTGCACAAGATCCTCACCGGTCGCCGCGCCGGCTTCGACACGCTCCGCCAGAAGGGCGGCCTGTCCGGCTACCCCTCCCGGGCCGAGAGCGAGCACGACGTCGAGGAGAACAGCCACGCCTCGACCGCCCTGTCCTACGCCGACGGCCTGGCCAAGGCCTACCAGCTCGGCGGTCAGCGGCGGCACGTCGTCGCGGTCGTCGGCGACGGCGCCCTGACCGGCGGCATGTGCTGGGAGGCGTTGAACAACATCGCCTCCGGCACCGACCGACCCGTCGTCATCGTGGTCAACGACAACGGCCGCTCCTACTCGCCCACCATCGGCGGCCTCGCGGACCACCTCTCGTCGCTGCGCCTGCAACCCGGCTACGAACGCGCCCTGGAGCGCGGCAAGTCCGCCCTGCAGGGCACCCCGTTCGTCGGCAAGCCCGTCTACGCCGCCCTGCACGCCGCCAAGCGCGGCATCAAGGACGCCCTCAGCCCGCAGGCCATGTTCGAGGACCTCGGCCTCAAGTACATCGGCCCCGTCGACGGCCACGACCACGCCGTGCTCGAGTCGGCGCTGCGCCGCGCCAAGTCCTTCGGCGGACCGGTCATCGTGCACACCGTCACCCGCAAGGGCAACGGCTTCGCGCCCGCCGAGAACCACGAGGCCGACCAGATGCACGCCACCGGCGTCATCGACCCCATCACCGGCGAGAACATCGGCCCGTCCAAGCGCACCTGGACCCACGTGTTCGCCGACGAGATCGCGACCCTGGGCGGCGAACGGCCCGACCTGGTCGCCATCACCGCCGCCATGCGCGGCCCGACAGGCCTGGACAAGTTCGCGGGCCTCTACCCGGACCGCTGCTTCGACGTCGGCATCGCCGAGCAGCACGCCATGACCTCCGCCGCCGGCCTCGCCATGGGCGGCATGCACCCGGTCGTCGCCATCTACGCCACCTTCCTCAACCGGGCGTTCGACCAGCTCCTGATGGACGTCGCCATGCACAGGCAGGGCGTCACCGTCGTCCTCGACCGGGCGGGTGTCACCGGCCCCGACGGCGCCTCCCACCACGGCATGTGGGACCTGTCCATCTGCGGCCTGATCCCCGGCATCCACGTGGCCGCCCCCCGCGACGCCGCCTCGCTGCGCGAAGAGCTCCGCGAAGCCGTCCGCATCTCCGACGCACCCTCCGTCGTCCGCTACCCGAAGGCCTCGGTGGGCCCCGACCTGCCGGCCCTCGAACGCATCGGCACCGTCGACGTCCTGCACCGCTCGGGCTCCGACGTCCTCCTGGTCACCGTGGGCGCGTTCGGCGAACTCGGCCTGGCCGCCGCCCAGCGCCTCGCCGACCAGGGCATCGGCGTCACCGTGGTGGACCCCCGCTGGGTCTTCCCCGTCCCGGACGACCTGGTCGCCCTGGCCGCCGACCACCGCCTCGTCGTCACCGTCGAGGACAACGGCCGGCACGGCGGCTTCGGCTGGGCCCTGGCCGCCGCGCTGCGCGACGCCGCCGTCGACACCCCGCTCCGCGACCTGGCCATCCCGCAGGCCTTCCAGGAGCACGGCGAACGGTCCGAAGTCCTCTCCGACATCGGCCTGACCGCCCAGGACGTCTCCCGCCGCATCACCGAGTGGGTCGTCGCCTCCGAGCCCGCGGAGATGGACGCCGCGGTCGAGAAGTAGCAGGCACACCCCTCCCGCGACCCCGGCCTGCCGCTGCACGGCCGGGGTCGCGGTGACGCGGGACGCCGCTCAGCAGACCCACACGCCGTCGGTGGCGTAGATCGAGGTCGCGTCGTACACCTCTTCCGAGGCCGTCGACCGGCCCAGTTCGACCCAGGTCGCGCCGTCCCACTGCATGAAGATCGACACCGTGCCGGTGGACTGCAGGTTCCGGTAGGACCGCACGCGGTCGCTCCACCCCTCCAGGCCGATGTTGTAGAAGTCGCACCGCGACTTCATCCACAGGTGACCGGTGTAGCCGATGCCGCTGTACAGGCACAGGTAGCCACCCCGGCACTCCTGTGACTCCGCCGAAGCGGTCGCAGGCGCCGCCGTGGCACCCCCCACGCCCACGACCGCCGCGGACGCCAGTACGGCACGAACCGCCCTGTTCATGTCGAGCCCTCCTCGCGTGGAAATCCGGACGGAAACCTGTGTACCCCGATGGGGTTGTTCACGGAGCGTTCCTGGACCTTGAACGACAATCCCTGAACAATCACCACGGGGGTAAGAACCATGCCGAGGAAAGAACGCGAACTCGACGACTCCGACGACCCGCTGGTGGTGTTCGCGCGGGACCTCCGGGAACTCCGCGAAGGCGCCGGCCGCCCGCCCTACCGGGAACTGGCCGGGCGGGCGCACTTCTCCGCTGCGGCCCTGTGCGACGCGGCCGGTGGCAGACGCCTGCCGAGCCTGCCCGTGACCACGGCCTACGTCCGCGCCTGCGGCGGCCGGGTCGAGGACTGGGAACACCGCTGGCGCCACCTCGACGCCGAACTCCGCGCGGCCGGCCCACCCCGCCAGGCGCCGCCGCCCTCCGTCGTGCGGCTGTTCACGGGCGTCGTCGGCGGCCTGCTCGTGCGAGTCGGCGCGGCAATGATGAAATCGGCTCAGGTCCGCCGGCCGGAATTGGCCGAGCGCAATCTCTCGGGGCACCTGACTGCCGCACCCGAATGATTCCGCGTCACCCCGAGGCCCGCTCCCGCCAGCACCCGCACCGCCGGCGCTTCCCGATCGGCAACCGACCCGGCAGCACGCCGCCCGCGGGACGACAGCGTCACGCTAAGCACCTTCTCAGGGATGTGTGGCACCTTTGTGGGGTGCGGATCCTGGTAGTCGAGGACGAGGTGCCGCTGGCCGACGCGATCGCGCGTGGCCTGCGGCGCGAAGGCATGGCGGTCGACGTCGCCTACGACGGTGAGACCGGCCACGAGAAGTCGACCGTGACGCGGTACGACGTGGTCGTGCTCGACCGCGATCTACCCGGCATGTCCGGCGACGAGCTCTGCAAGGAGATCCTCAGCTCAGGCGCCCTCACCAGGGTCATGATGCTCACCGCGAGCGCCGGCATCGACGACCGCGTCGCGGGGCTCTCCCTCGGCGCCGACGACTACCTGGCCAAACCGTTCGCGTTCCCCGAGCTGGTCGCCCGGGTCCGGGCCCTCGCCCGCCGCGCCACCCCGGCCACCCCTCCGCTGCTCACCGCCCGCGACGTCGAGCTCGACCCCGCCCGCCGCACGGTGCGCCGCGCCGGCCAGCCCGTCGAGCTGACCCGCAAGGAGTTCGGCGTGCTGGAGGTGCTGCTGGCCGCCAAGGGCTCCGTGGTCTCCAGCGAAGAGCTGCTGGAACGCGTGTGGGACGAGAACGCCGACCCGTTCACCACGACCGTCCGCGTCACCGTGATGACGCTGCGCAAGAAGCTCGGCGAACCGGGCATCATCGACACGGTGGTCGGCTCGGGCTACCGCGTGCCCACGGCAGGTTCCCCCGAGGACGGCCCACGCTGAACTCTGAGCTGGCCCGCAGGCGCGGACCCGGGCTGCGGACGCGGCTCACCCTGCTCGCGACCGGACTGGTCGCGTTCGTCAGCAGCCTCCTGCTCCTGCTCGGCTGGCTGCTCGTCGGCCGGGTCATCGCCTCTTCCCCCCGCTTCGCCGACGGCAGCACCGTCATCGTGGACGGCCGTGAGGTCGAGGCCGACGCGCTGATGGACCTGCTCGGCCAACAGGCGCGCGACGACGTGCTGCGATCCGGCTCGATCGCCTTCCTGTGCGTGGTCGCCGCCGCGGCCCTGCTCGCGTGGACCATCACCGGGCGCGTGCTCCAGCCCGTGCACGACGTGACCGACGCGGCCCGTCGGCTGTCCGCCGAGTCGCTCGGCGAGCGGCTGCGCCTGGACGGTCCCCGGGACGAGGTCGCCGAGCTGGCCGACACGTTCGACGCGATGCTCGACCGGCTCCAGGCGGCGTTCGAGTCGCAACGGCGGTTCGTCGCCAACGCCTCCCACGAGCTGCGCACACCGCTGGCCGTGATCCGGACCGAGCTCGACGTCACGCTCGCCGACCCGGACGCCGACGAGGCGGAACTGCGTCGGATGGCCGGCGTCGTGCGTGCCGCGACGGAACGGGCCGAGCAGTTGGTCAGCGCCTTGTTGCTGCTCGCGCGCACGGACGGGCTCGGGCTGGCGGTGCGCGAGCCGGTGGACCTCAACGCCGTGGTCGAGTCCGCGTGGCGGGCTGTTCGGGGGGAGGCGGAGGAGCGCCAGCTGCGGGTGTCGTTCCTGAGCGCCCCCGCGCCCGCGGTGGGCGACCCGGCGCTGCTGGAGCGGATCGCCGGGAACCTGTTGGAGAACGCCGTGCGGCACAACCTGCCCGGCGGGTGGATCGAGGTGCGCACCGAGGGCGGGCCCGAGTGGACGTCGCTGCGGGTGTCGTCGTCCGGTCCCGTCATCGCTCCGGACCGGGTGGAGGAGCTGTTCGAGCCGTTCCGCCGGGGTGGCACCGACCGGACCGCGCGCACCGGCACCGGGCTCGGGCTGTCCATCGTGCGGGCCGCCGTCGCAGCTCACGAGGGCCAGGCGCACGCCACGGCGGTGCCCGGCGGCGGGCTGTCGGTGGCCGTCCACCTGCCGTCCGCACCCCACGGAAAACTCGTCTGAGTGGTCCCGGTCACACGTGATCCGGTTTGAGGGTCGCCGCAGGGGGTACTACCTGCACAGACGTGCCTCCTGACCCCCGATTTGTCTCCACGTTGGGCGGGGTGTAACTTTCTCTCTGCCAGCGCGGAACGGGCCGGAGAGAGACCGGAACGGAGCGCGGCGGACATCAAGCCCCAGATCGAATCGCACACAGCGATGAGTGACGGTGAGCGCGTGTTCTTTGAGAACTCAACAGCGTGCCGAATAGCCAGTAAATTTATGAACCTCGTCAAGAGGTTTCCTTTGAGATTGTTACTGGACAACTGACATTCATGTCAGTGTTGTTCGGAGCGATCAAACATTCCTTATTGGAGAGTTTGATCCTGGCTCAGGACGAACGCTGGCGGCGTGCTTAACACATGCAAGTCGAGCGGTAAGGCCCTTCGGGGTACACGAGCGGCGAACGGGTGAGTAACACGTGGGTAACCTGCCCTGTACTCTGGGATAAGCCTGGGAAACTAGGTCTAATACCGGATATGACTCCATTAGGCATCTTGTGGGGTGGAAAGTTCCGGCGGTACAGGATGGACCCGCGGCCTATCAGCTTGTTGGTGGGGTAATGGCCTACCAAGGCGACGACGGGTAGCCGGCCTGAGAGGGTGACCGGCCACACTGGGACTGAGACACGGCCCAGACTCCTACGGGAGGCAGCAGTGGGGAATATTGCACAATGGGCGAAAGCCTGATGCAGCGACGCCGCGTGAGGGATGACGGCCTTCGGGTTGTAAACCTCTTTCAGCGGGGACGAAGGGCAACTGACGGTACCCGCAGAAGAAGCACCGGCTAACTACGTGCCAGCAGCCGCGGTAATACGTAGGGTGCGAGCGTTGTCCGGAATTATTGGGCGTAAAGAGCTCGTAGGCGGTTTGTTGCGTCGGCTGTGAAAACTTCACGCTTAACGTGGAGCCTGCAGTCGATACGGGCAGACTTGAGTTCGGCAGGGGAGACTGGAATTCCTGGTGTAGCGGTGAAATGCGCAGATATCAGGAGGAACACCGGTGGCGAAGGCGGGTCTCTGGGCCGATACTGACGCTGAGGAGCGAAAGCGTGGGGAGCGAACAGGATTAGATACCCTGGTAGTCCACGCCGTAAACGGTGGGTGCTAGGTGTGGGGGACTTCCACGTCCTCCGTGCCGCAGCTAACGCATTAAGCACCCCGCCTGGGGAGTACGGCCGCAAGGCTAAAACTCAAAGGAATTGACGGGGGCCCGCACAAGCGGCGGAGCATGTGGATTAATTCGATGCAACGCGAAGAACCTTACCTGGGCTTGACATGCACCGGAAACCTGCAGAGATGTAGGCCTCTTCGGACTGGTGTACAGGTGGTGCATGGCTGTCGTCAGCTCGTGTCGTGAGATGTTGGGTTAAGTCCCGCAACGAGCGCAACCCTCGTTCCATGTTGCCAGCGCGTAATGGCGGGGACTCATGGGAGACTGCCGGGGTCAACTCGGAGGAAGGTGGGGATGACGTCAAGTCATCATGCCCCTTATGTCCAGGGCTTCACACATGCTACAATGGCCGGTACAGAGGGCTGCTAAGCCGTGAGGTGGAGCGAATCCCACAAAGCCGGTCTCAGTTCGGATCGGGGTCTGCAACTCGACCCCGTGAAGTCGGAGTCGCTAGTAATCGCAGATCAGCAACGCTGCGGTGAATACGTTCCCGGGCCTTGTACACACCGCCCGTCACGTCACGAAAGTCGGTAACACCCGAAGCCCGTGGCCCAACCAGCTTGCTGGGGGGAGCGGTCGAAGGTGGGACTGGCGATTGGGACGAAGTCGTAACAAGGTAGCCGTACCGGAAGGTGCGGCTGGATCACCTCCTTTCTAAGGAGCATTCCTCACCGGTTCTCTTCGGAGGGCCTGTGGAGAGCCATGCCGGCGGCGAATGATCGTCGGATGGTTGCTCAATGATGTGGATGCTGGCTATATACAGAATCTGGGATTGTCCGGGGAGTTAGTACTGTCCGTAAGGGCGTGGAAGGGTCTCCCGAGGGTTCGAGTCTTCTGTTCGGTACGCTGTTGGGTCCTGAGGGAACACGTGAGTGTCTCTTTCAGCGAGAAACGACAGGACGGTCTCCGTCCGCGAACCGCTGGTCTTCGGATCGGGTAGGCGTGGGCAGTAGTGGGATGGTGTCTGGTTGTTCTTTGAGAACTGCACAGTGGATGCGAGCATCTTTGTGGCAAGTTATTAAGGGCACACGGTGGATGCCTTGGCACCAGGAGCCGATGAAGGACGTAGGAGACTGCGAAAAGCCTTGGGGAGCTGTCAACCGAGCTGAGATCCAAGGGTATCCGAATGGGGAAACCCGGCCCCAGTCATGTGGGGTCACCCACGCCTGAACACATAGGGCGTGTGGAGGGAACGCGGGGAAGTGAAACATCTCAGTACCCGCAGGAAGAGAAAACAACCGTGATTCCGTGAGTAGTGGCGAGCGAAAGCGGAAGAGGCTAAACCGTATTCGTGTGATACCCGGCAGGGGTTGCGTGTACGGGGTCGTGGGACCTGTTCGTCAGTTCTGCCGGACTGACAAGGAGTCATAAAACGGTGTCGTTAGCGGAACGCGTCTGGAAAGCGTGGCCGTAGAGGGTGAGAGTCCCGTACGCGAAAACTCACCGTCTCCTTACAGTGTTCCCAAGTAGCAGCGTACTCGTGAAATTCGCTGTGAATCTGGCGGGACCACCCGCTAAGCCTGAATACTACCTGGTGACCGATAGCGGACTAGTACCGTGAGGGAAAGGTGAAAAGTACCCCGGGAGGGGAGTGAAATAGTACCTGAAACCGTGTGCCTACAATCCGTCGGAGCCTTTCGGGGTGACGGCGTGCCTTTTGAAGAATGAGCCTGCGAGTTAGTGCTGCGTGGCGAGGTTAACCCGTGTGGGGTAGCCGTAGCGAAAGCGAGTCCGAATAGGGCGTTCCAGTCGCGTGGTCTAGACCCGAAGCGGAGTGATCTAGCCATGGCCAGGGTGAAGCGTGGGTAAGACCGCGTGGAGGCCCGAACCCACCAGGGTTGAAAACCTGGGGGATGAGCTGTGGTTAGGGGTGAAAGGCCAATCAAACTCCGTGATAGCTGGTTCTCCCCGAAATGCATTTAGGTGCAGCGTCGTGTGTTTCGTGCCGGAGGTAGAGCACTGGATGGTCTAGGGGGCCCACAAGCTTACCGAAATCAACCAAACTCCGAATGCCGGTACGTGAGAGCGCGGCAGTGAGACTGCGGGGGATAAGCTTCGTAGTCGAGAGGGAAACAGCCCAGAACGCCGGCTAAGGCCCCTAAGTGTGTGCTAAGTGGGAAAGGATGTGGGGTCGCCCAGACAACCAGGAGGTTGGCTTAGAAGCAGCCACCCTTTAAAGAGTGCGTAATAGCTCACTGGTCAAGTGGTCCTGCGCCGACAATGTAGCGGGGCTCAAGCACACCGCCGAAGCCGTGTCATTTCAGTGTCATGCTGGGATGGGTAGGGGAGCGTCGTTCAGCCATTGAAGCGCCGGAGTGATCCAGGTGTGGAGGCTGGACGAGTGAGAATGCAGGCATGAGTAGCGAAAGACGAGTGAGAAACTCGTCCGCCGGATGACCAAGGGTTCCTGGGCCAGGCTAATCCGCCCAGGGTAAGTCGGGACCTAAGGCGAGGCCGACAGGCGTAGTCGATGGACAACGGGTTGATATTCCCGTACCCGTGTGAACGCGCCCATGGCGAACCTTGTGATACTAACCGCCCGAAGCCCGCTCTGATTCTTCGGATGAGGGGCGATGTGGAGCGCGGGACCTGAACTTGTAGTAGTCAAGCGATGGGGTGACGCAGGAGGGTAGCTCCGCCAGTGAGTGGTAGTACTGGTGTAAGCGTGTAGGCCGGTGTGTAGGCAAATCCGCACATCGTCAAGGCTGAGACGTGATGCATAGCCGATTGAGGCGAAGTAGAGTGATCCCATGCTGCCGAGAAAAGCCTCTAGTGAGTGTTCATGCGGCCCGTACCCCAAACCGACACAGGTGGTCAGGTAGAGAATACCGAGGCGATCGGGCGAACTGTGGTTAAGGAACTCGGCAAAATGCCCCCGTAACTTCGGGAGAAGGGGGGCCGAGGGATTTGAAGCCCCTTGCGGGCTAGGATTTTTCGGCCGCAGAGACCAGCGAGAAGCGACTGTTTACTAAAAACACAGGTCCGTGCGAAGTCGCAAGACGATGTATACGGACTGACGCCTGCCCGGTGCTGGAACGTTAAGGGGACCGGTTAGTCTTTCGGGGCGAAGCTGAGAACTTAAGCGCCAGTAAACGGCGGTGGTAACTATAACCATCCTAAGGTAGCGAAATTCCTTGTCGGGTAAGTTCCGACCTGCACGAATGGCGTAACGACTTCTCGACTGTCTCAACCACAGGCCCGGCGAAATTGCACTACGAGTAAAGATGCTCGTTACGCGCGGCAGGACGGAAAGACCCCGGGACCTTTACTATAGCTTGGTATTGGTGTTCGGTTCGGCTTGTGTAGGATAGGTGGGAGACTGTGAAGCGCTGACGCCAGTCAGTGTGGAGTCGTCGTTGAAATACCACTCTGGTCGTACTGGATGTCTAACCTCGGTCCGTGATCCGGATCAGGGACAGTGCCTGGTGGGTAGTTTAACTGGGGCGGTTGCCTCCCAAAGGGTAACGGAGGCGCTCAAAGGTTCCCTCAGCCTGGTTGGCAATCAGGTGTCGAGTGCAAGTGCACAAGGGAGCTTGACTGTGAGACCGACAGGTCGAGCAGGGACGAAAGTCGGAACTAGTGATCCGGCCATGGCTTGTGGAAGCGTGGTCGCTCAACGGATAAAAGGTACCCCGGGGATAACAGGCTGATCTTGCCCAAGAGTCCATATCGACGGCATGGTTTGGCACCTCGATGTCGGCTCGTCGCATCCTGGGGCTGGAGTAGGTCCCAAGGGTTGGGCTGTTCGCCCATTAAAGCGGTACGCGAGCTGGGTTTAGAACGTCGTGAGACAGTTCGGTCCCTATCCGCCGCGCGCGTAGGATACTTGCGGAAGGCTGTCCCTAGTACGAGAGGACCGGGACGGACGGACCTCTGGTGTGCCAGTTGTCCTGCCAAGGGCATTGCTGGTTGGCTACGTTCGGAAGGGATAACCGCTGAAAGCATCTAAGCGGGAAGCCTGTTCCTAGATGAGGTATCCCACCCCTTTGTGGGTTAAGGCCCCCAAGAGACCATTGGGTTGATAGGCCGGAGATGGAAGGTCGGTAACGGCTGGAGTTGACCGGTACTAATAGGCCGAGGACTTGTCATGAAGACGCTACGCATCCACTGTGCGGTTCTGAAAGAACCGAACCGGACCATCACGGTCCACTCCTTGTGTGGGGTGGGGTGTGGTGCCTACGGGTTGGTAATTTCATAGTGTTTCGGTGGTCATAGCGGTTGGGGAACACCCGGTCCCATTCCGAACCCGGTAGTTAAGCCTTCCAGCGCCGATGGTACTGCACTCGTGAGGGTGTGGGAGAGTAGGACGCCGCCGAACAATTCTTCGCCTTCAGGGGCACCCGGACAGGGTGCCCCTGAAGGCTTTTTCGCGTTCAGCACCGCTCGGTGCTCGCCGGTTTCCACGTCACGGCGAACCGTCACTTTCCGGCGGCTTCGACCGCTATCCGGGCGACGCGTCTGCCGCGACCGGGTGACGCACCGTTGGCCTGGGTTGTTCATCCATACCGTAGCCGGCATGAGCGGCGGTGGATGGACGAGGGAGGCGCCGGTGCCCTGGCAGGCGCGCAGACAGTCCAGCTGGACATCCAGACGTAGCAGAGGCAGGCACGCACGTGCCCGCCTCGCCTCGGACACACCGATGTGGCCTTCGCTCGTCCTCGGCCTGGTGGTCCTCATCTCCTTGATCTTGTTGTTGTTGACCTACGTCTAGCCCGCCGCCATCAATGCCCGCCCGCGGACTTCGGGACGTCCACCGGCTTCAGGTCACCGGTCGGGAAGCGGTGCTCGTTGCGCTCGATCTTGGCGTACGCGGCCTCGACGAGGTCGACGTCCAGCTTGTCGGCCAGCCGCACCAGGTAGTGCATGACGTCGGCCAGCTCGTCGCGCACGTTCCACGCCAGCTCGGGGTCGTCCATCGCGTGCGCGGCCTGCTCGGGCGTGAGCCACTGGAACAGGTCGGTCAGCTCGCCGACTTCCCCGGACAACGCCATCACCAGGTTCTTCGGCGTGTGGTACTCGTCCCAGCCGCGTGCGGCGGCGAACCGGCGCAGCGCGTCTCGCAGCTCTTTCAACTCACCCGCAGAAGTCATGCCCGCAGAGCTACCACACGGTGGTCGCTGGGCCGCACGCCCCGTACCCGTTTGAACGCGGTGCTGAACGCGAACCCGTCCGCATAACCGACCGCCCGTG
This sequence comes from Saccharothrix sp. 6-C, assembly GCF_016695385.1. Lineage (NCBI taxonomy): Bacteria > Bacillati > Actinomycetota > Actinomycetes > Pseudonocardiales > Pseudonocardiaceae > Saccharothrix > Saccharothrix sp. 6-C. The sequence goes on from NZ_CP064192.1 coordinate 1,251,351, forward strand.
CCACGGACCCGATCGTGGCGTCCGGCTTGCCCAGCAGGTCCGCGGCGACGTCCATGCGCCACTGGGTCAGGTAGGTGAGCGGCGGAACGCCGACCAGCGCGGTGAACCTTCGAGCCAACGCCGTCCGTGACACTCCTGCGCGGGCCGCGAGTTCGGCGACGGTCCAAGCGCGCTGTGGCTCGTCGTGCATCGCCCGCAAGGCCGGACCTACGGTCTCGTCACCCAATGCCCGGTACCACGCGGGCGTGTTCGAGCCGGGCCGGTCGAACCACTCGCGCAGCGCGTACACGAGCAGGAGGTCCAGCAGCCGTTCGAGGACGATGTCCTGCCCGGTCTGGTCCTTCGCCACCTCCGCGGCGAGCACCTCCACGGTGGGGCAGTGCTCCTCGTCGCACGGCACGACGAACGTCGACGGCAGCGCTTTCAGCAGCCGTGCCGCGACGTCACCCTCGACGGAGTAGGCGGCGGTGACCACCAGGGTGTCGCCGTCACCGGAGAGGCCGTAGGTGCGGGTGCCGACGAGCCACTGCTCGCAGTCCACCTCGCGGACCTCGAGCTGAGGCGGTGTGGACGGGTCGTCGGCGAGCACGAACCGCTGCGGTCCGTGGATCAGCGCGAGCGAGCCCGGCCGCAGCAGCACCGGGGTGTCGTTTTCGGCCAGCAGCCACGTGTCGCCACGCACGGCGGCGACGAGCGTGAACGGTGTCGTCTCGGTGAACGCCAGCGCCCACGGCGGTGAGGCGAACGAGCGGCACACCTCGGCGCGTCGTGCGCGCAGGCCTCGCAGGAGATCGGCGAGAGCGTCCACACCAGCCACCTGAGCCACGTCGTCCATGTAGACGATTGAACATGCATCCGGGACGGTGAGCCATGTTCCGTCCAGCACGATCTTGGTTGTCTGGTGGCATGACGATCCTGGTTCTCGGCGCGACCGGCAAGACCGGCCGCCGTGTCGTTCCCCCACTCGACGCTCTCGGTGTCGATTACCGCGCCGTGTCCCGCCGCACGGAGATCCGCTTCGACTGGTCGGACCGATCCACTTGGGCGCGTGCGCTCGAAGGCGCCACCGCCGTGTACCTCGTGCCACCGGCGTTGAACCTGGAGGCCGCCGAGGTGGCGGAGTTCGTGCCGCAAGCCGTGGAAGCAGGGGTGCGGCGGATCGTCCTGTTGTCGGCACGCGGCATCCCGGCGGACGACGGCCGTGAGCGCGCGGTGCGGGAGTCCGGTGTGGACTGGACGGTCCTGCGACCGACGTGGTTCTCGCAGAACTTCAGCGAGGACTACTTCCTGCCGGAGATCCTGGCCGGCGAGATCGTGCTCCCAGCCGGCAGCAACGCCACCAACACCAGCAGCAACTACGGCCCCCACCCGTTCATCGACGCGCAGGACATCGCCGACGTCGCCGTCGCCGCCTTGACCCAGGACGGGCACGCCGGCGTCACCTACGAGCTGTCCGGCCCGGAAGCGTTGACGTTCGTCGACGTCGTGGCCCGTGTCGGCGAGGTCTCGGGCCGGTCGGTCCGCATCACGGACGTCCCCGCAGCCGACTACACCGCCATGTTGGTGCAGGGCGGCATCGAGGACGCTTACGCCGAGGTGCTGACCACGTCCCTGATCGCGATCCTCGACGGCCACGACGCGGCCCTGTCCGACGGCGTGCCCTCGGTGCTGGGGCACGACGGGCGGCTGTTCGGCGACTACGCGAAGGAAGCGGCCGCCGCCTGGGCTATCCCCGAACGAGGGTGAGGTTCGCCCTCGCGGCGCCGGCCGGACCGCCCTCACCGGGCAGCGCCGTGAGCACGAGGCCGAACACGAGCCCGTTCAGCTCTTCCACGTCCAGCAGGAGTTCACGGGCGACACCGTGCGGCGTGGTGCCCTGGGCGCGCAGGGCCCGGAAGACCTTCGTGAGCAGCTGGGACGTCTCGCGGTGAGCCATCCCCGCCGCACGGCGGGCCAGCTGGGCGCACACGGTCGCGTGCTGCGGCCGGGTCAGCAGGCCGAGTTCCCGCAGCCGGTGCGCCAGGTCCACCGGGTCGACGTGCCAGGTGGCGCTGTGCGCGACGACCTGCTCGGTCAGCGGCCCTCGGGCCACGGCGGCCAGCACCCCGGCCCGGGGCAGCAGGAACGCGGTGGCGAACGTTTGCGCCTCCGCCGCCCCGGTCAGCGGCCCGAGGGTCAACCGGCCGAGCTCGCGGGCCGCGTCGACGCGGGCCTGACCCGGTGTAGCCGTCGGGTCGAGGAAGACGTACGGGGTGCCGGCGTGGCGGCAGGAGAACGGGCCGACCGCGGCGCAGTCCGGCGGCAGGGAGAAGACCCGCACGCCGTGCGCCTCCAGCAGGTGCACCAGGTTCGGCGCGGGCCGGTGCGGGATGCCCCAGCGGGCGCGCAGCACCTCGGCGGCGGTCTCCGGGTCGGGGTGCTCCCACGTCGGCACGTCCGGCTCGGGGAGGGTGAACGCGCGGGTCAGCCAGCCGTCGAAGCCGATGGCCAGGCGGGCGGCGCCCACCGCGGCGTCCCGCTGCCGCTTGGCCGCCGGTCTGGTGAACGCCACCTCGACGTCGGGCACGTCGTCGGCTTCGAGGAAACCCGGCGGGAAGCCCAGGGCCTCGGTGAGCCGGGCGGTAGTGGCCGGTCGTGGTTGGCGGCGGCCGTGCTCGTAGTCGCCGATGCTCGCCGGGCTCGTGCCCGCCTTGCGCGCCAGTTCCACCGCGGTGAGACCGCGACGGGTCCGGGCGAGGACGAGGCGGGAGGGTGTGAGCATGATCGCGCCATTCTCGCACCCGCCTACCGGCGCGGCGTGACGGTGACGTCCACCTCGTCGGGGCCGTCCGGGCCGTGCGGGTCGCGTGGCGCGGGCAGCGGGCCGAACACCAGCGGCGGCAACGTGATCCGGTGCGCCCACCGGTCCACGACCTGGCCCTGCGGCGTGGGTTCCGGCTGCGCCACCTCGCGCAGCACGACCAGCCGTTCACCTTCCTGCTGCGGGTAGGTGACCAGGAACCACAGCTTCCACTCGTGCGCGTGCAGCGAGTCGAAGAGGGTGAACTGGTCCCGGTCGTTGCCGCGCATCATGGCGGCGATGGCCGGGCCCTTGGCGTAGTCGCTGCGCAGGGGAGCGCCGGGTGTGCCGGTGTGGCGGTTGCCTTGGAGCGTGCCGAGCACGACCGGTTTGGTGGGGTGCTGGACGAGGCCCGCGTTCCACTTGTCGACGCGCGTCCACCCCTCGGCCACGAGGACCTCGCGGAGTCTGCCGACCCGGTGGATCCAGTCGAGCAGGCCGGCGCCGTTCGTCGGCCCGAGCGGCGGCGCGGAGGCCCGGGCGTCGACCCCGGCCCAGATCGCCTCGTCCAGGTGGTCGGTGCGCAGGCCCAGCTCGGCCAGCTGGGCGTGGTGCTCGGCGGTCAGCTCGGTGGCGGTCGACATCCTCATGCCGGCACGGTAACCCCGACCACCGACAATCCTCCCGGCCTGTGCGCGCGCGTAAAAGTGACACGATGGTGGGCGTGGACGTGAACAGCAGGGGCGACGCGGTCGTGACCGGCGACGCCGACGGCCCCGTCGTGATGCTCTCGCCCGACTTCGCGGTCGCCGATCCCGCGGTCGCGGAACTCGTGATGGCCGACCTCGTGGAGGCCGCCGCGTGATGTGCGACCGCGAGGCGTTCTCGGCGATGCTGGAGGACAGCGAGGAAGACCTCTACGAGAACGCGCCGTGCGGCTACCTGTCCACCATGCTGGACGGGCAGATCGCGAAGGTGAACGGGACGCTGCTGCGCTGGTTGGGGTACTCGCGCGAGCAGCTGGTGGGTCGGCGGCGGTTCGCGGACCTGCTCAGCGTCGGCGGCAGGCTCTACCACGAGACGCACTTCGCGCCGCTGCTGCGGATGCAGGGCCGGATCGGCGGGGTGGCGCTGGAGATGGTCGCCGCCGACGGCACCCGGCTGCCGGTGCTGGTGAACTCCACCGTGAAGACCGGCGGTGACGGCGAACCGCTGCTGATCCGCACCACGGTGTTCGACGCCAGCGACCGCCGCGCCTACGAACAGGAGCTGCTGCGCGCCACGCAGGCCGCCGAGCGGGAACGCGACGAGATCCGGCAGCTCGCCACGACGTTGCAGCGCACCCTGCTGCCGCCGGTGCTGCCCGCCGTGCCGGGCGTGGAGACCGCGACGCACTACCACCACGCGTCGCCGTTCGAGGTGGGCGGCGACTTCTACGACCTGTTCCCGCTGGCCGACGGGCGGTGGGCGTTGTTCCTCGGCGACGTGTGCGGCAAGGGCGCGAACGCGGCCGCGGTGACGTCCCTGACCCGCTACACGCTGCGTTCGGCGGCCGTGTACGACCCGGACCCGGCCACGGTGCTGACCAACCTGAACACCGTGCTCAACCAGGAGCCGGGGACGCGGTTCTGCACGGTGACGTTCGGCGTGCTGACCGTCGAGGAGGACGGGGTCTCGCTCACCCTGGCCGCCGGCGGCCACCCGCCCGGCCTGCTGCTGCGGGCGGACGGCACGGTGACGGAGGTGACGATGCCCGGTGGCCAGCTGATCGGGATCCTGCCCGACGCGCGGATCGTCACCACGACCGTTCGCCTGGCCGCCGGTGACACGTTCGTGCTGTACACGGACGGGCTGATCGAAGCCAGGACCGGCGGCGACACCCGGTACAGCGAGGAGCAGCTGCTGGCGTTCGCGGCCACGCTCACCCCGGTGTCCGCGGCGGGCGCCGTCGACGCGCTCGTGGGTCTGCTGGAGCGGCTCGGCAAGGGCGTCGAGGACGACACGGCTGTGCTGGCCATCGGCGTCCCGGCGGGCTGACGCCCCCAGGTCACGCCCTGGTGGTCGGCGGCCTGAACAACCGGCGGCCCGTGACCAGGGCGACGGTGGTGAGCACCAGGGGTGTGGCCAGCAGGAGCACCAGCACCCACACGGCGGGCCAGGAGAGGTCGCGGCCGGCCCGGTCGAGCGGCGCCGACGACAGGCCCCGGGACAGTCCCAGGGCGAGGCCGACGAACGCGAACGTGGTCATGAACAGCGACGACGTCCACGCCACGACGATCCCGGACCGCAGCTCGCCGACTTCCTGGAGGTCGAGGTGCTCGGTCGACACGTGACGGCGGGCGGCGAACAGGAAGACGCCGGTCAGGACCACCATGAGCATGCTGCTGCCGACGAGGGCCCAGCTGAAGACGCCGAGCGCTGGGTGCACGCGGGGCAGTCGCCCGCCGAACACGGCCAGCAGCGGGACCAGCGCGAGGCAGGCGGTGATCAGCAGCACGGCGACCCACCGGCACGTCGCGCGGATCCGGTGCGCGTGCGGCGCCGGGACCCACAGGTAGCGCGGTGGCAGGGGCGGCGGCGGGTAGCTCACGGTTCTACCGATCCGGTCGGAACGACCTCGTGTGTGCTGGTCAGCAGGTTCTTGTGACAGGGCGTTGCCGGTCGGACGCGGTGCATGATCATGGGGGCGGGCTCGCTCACGGCTCCCAGACCTGGATCGCCCGGACCACGAACGGCGCGTCCGGGACGTACGTGCCCTTGCCCGGGTAGGTGGTGAACTCGGCCTCGGTCGAGCACGTTTCGCGCTGGTAGACGGACGTGTCCCGGGTCAGGTTGTTCACGAACGACCGCGCCACGAAACCGTCGGGCAGCGGGATGCACTCGCGGGGGTTCGCCGACTCCAGGTCGAGGCGGTGGGAGTCACCGCTGTAGCCGGCGGCCGACCACACGCAGAACTCGCCCCGGTCGCACGCGGGGCCCGGTTGGTGCGCCGCGGCGGTGCCGCTCGACGTCAGGGCGCCGGCGGTGAGGGCCAGCGCGGTCACGAGGGTGCGGGTCGTCATTCGGATCACCTCCACCGCACCAGAGTGCTGTGGCCGGCGGCGGCGTGGCGGCGCGGAGGCCGTCGTTCACCTCATCGTGTGGGCCCGCTGGGGTTTGGGCCGGGCGAGGTGAGCGGCGAGGCGGAGGGCGTCGTGCGGGGCGGCGGCGTCCGTGTCGTTGTCGAAGTAGACGTGGACGTCGTGCTCGGCGGCCCACCCGCGGATCTTCGCCGACCACTCGTCCAGCTCGTCGTCGGTGTAGCTGCCGACGTACAAGGCCTGGTTGCCGTGCAGCCGGACGTAGGCGAAGTCCGCCGTGACGTCTTCGAGGTACGGGAACCGGCCGGCGGAGTGGGAGACGACGAGCGCGATGCCGTGCGCGCGGAGCAGGTCGAGGAACTCCGGCACCAGGAACGTCGGGTGCCGGACCTCCAGCGCGTGCCGCAGGGGCCGGTCGGCGTCGGTGGTGGTCCAGGCGCGGTCCGGGGACAGGCGTTCGTCGTGCCGTTCGGCGAGCTCGGCCGCGGCGGTGGTCGTGCGGGGCAGGAGGTTGAAGAACGTGGTGAGGCGGTCCGGGTCGTAGGCCGTCGAAGGGGGCAACTGCCACAGCACGGGCCCGAGCTTGGGGCCGAGGGCGAGCATCCCGGAGGCGAAGAAGTTCGCCAACGGGACCTCCACGTCCCGCAACTGCTTGAGGTGCGTGATGAATCGCCCGCCTTTGACCGCGAACAAGAAGTCCTCCGGCGTCTGCCGCGCCCACGCCTGGTAGCTCGACGGCCGCTGCAACGAGTAGAACGACCCGTTCAACTCGACCGACGACATGAGCCCGGAAATGTGCTCCAACTCCCGCCGCTGCACCAGGCCCTTCGGGTAGAACGCACCCCGCCACGTCGGGTAGACCCACCCTGATGTCCCGATCCGTACCTCGCCGGCCACGTGCGCCGGGTACCCGGATGATCTCCGGCGTACCCCGCGCCCCGGTGGGACCATGCCGGTGTGAGCTTCACCGACCGCGTTCTGCAGCTGCTCGCCGAACACCCCGAGGGGTTGTCCGACGCCGAGATCGCGGCCGCGCTGCACACCAACCACGCGCAGGCGAACATCTACTGCCGCATGTTGGCCAGGGAAGGACGCATCGGGCGGAACGACCTGGTCCGGCCCATCCGCAACCGCTTGCACACCCCCGACCGGCCGGAGCGCACCCCGCCGCCGCGGGCCAGTGCCGCAGAGGCGGCACGTGAGGAGGGGGCAGTCCAGGACCGGGTCGTCGCGTGGTTGGTCGGCGAGGGGTGGCGGGTGCTGCGGGTCGCGGACACCGCCTCCCGGGAGCGCGGCACCGACGTCCGCGCCGAACGCGCCGGTGTCGGGCTGCACATCGAGGTGAAGGGCTACCCGTCGACCTCCTACGCCGACCCCCGACGCGCGCACGAGGTCAAACCGACGCAGCCCGCCACCCAAGCCCGCGTGTGGTTCGGCGGCGCGGTCGTGAAAGTGCTCCAGCTCAGGCAGGAGCACCCGGACGACGAGGTGGCGTTCGCGTTCCCGGACGTGCCGACCTACCGCTCGTTGATCCGCACGATCGAGACGACGGTGGCCACCATGCGCCTGTCGGTGTTCTTCGTGTGCGACGACGGTTCGGTCGAAGCTCGATGGGGCGGGTCCGCTTGACCTCCACCGCGCTCGATGGTGCAGGTTGGTGGGCATGGACGACCGGACGCTTGACGCCTACCTGGCCAGGATCGGCGCGACGCGCGCCAACACCCTGGTCGAGCTGCACGAGCTGCACCTCGCCTCGGTGCCCTTCGAGAACCTGAGCATCCACCTCGGCGAGGAGATCGTGCTCGACGAGGACCTGCTGGTCGGCAAGGTCGTCGACCGGCGGCGTGGTGGGTTCTGCTACGAGCTCAACGGCGCGTTCGCGGCGCTGTCGAGGGCGTTGGGGCACGACGTGCAGATGCTGTCGGCGAAGGTGTTCGTGGACGGCGGGTTCGGGCCGCCGTTCGACCACATGGCGCTGCGCGTGGGCGATCTGCTGGTGGACGTCGGTTTCGGCCGGTTCAGCCTGCGGCCGTTGGACCTGGTCAGCCGGGACGACCAGGGTGATCCCGCCGGGGTGTTCCGGCTGGTCGACACACCTGAGGGGACGTGGACGTCCTGTTCGACGGCGTGCCCCAGTACCGCCTCGAACTGCGCCCGCGCGCGCTGGAGGAGTTCCGCGCCACGTGCTGGTACCAGCAGACGTGGCCGGGGTCGCCGTTCCGGCGTGGCGCGACCTGCTCGCTGCCCACGGCGACCGGGCGGGTCACCATCGCCGGGAACAAGCTGATCACCACGACCGGTGGCGACAAGGCGGTCGAGGAGTTGGACGACGACGCGCTGCTGGACGCCTACGCCGAGCACTTCGGCGTCGTGCTGGACCGCGTGCCCCGGCTCGGCTGAGACCGGCTCCGGTCCGGACCGGTCCCGGCTCAGCCGAGGCGCTCGGCGAGCGCGAGGGCGTCGAACGGCGCGGCGCCGCCCATCGTGTTGTCGAAGTAGACGTACACGTCACGCGCGGCCGACCACTCGCGGAACCGGGACGCCCAGCGGTCCAGGGCCTGGTCGGAGTACGCGCTGACGTACAGCTCCTCGTCACCGTGCAGGCGGGCGTAGACGAAGTCGGTGGTGAGCTCGTGCGGCTCCGGGAAACGGCCGGCGGATTCGGCGACGACGAGCGCGATGCCGTGCCGCGCCAGCACCTCCACCAGTTCGGGCGTGTCCCAGCTCGGGTGCCGCACCTCGATCGCGTGCCGGACCGGCGGGCCCGGCAGCAGGTCCAGGAACGCGGCGAACCGCTCGGGCCGCCACGGCAGCGACGGCGGCAGCTGCCACAGGATCGGTCCGAGCTTCGGCCCGAGGTCCAGGACACCGGAGTCGAAGAACTCCTCCACGTCCTTGGCGACGTCGCGTAATCGCTTGGTGTGCGTGATCTCCCGATGTCCTTTGACGGCGAACACGAAGTTCTCGGGGGTGCGTTCGAACCACGACTTGAAGTCCGTCGGTTTGCGCAGCCCGTAGAAGGAGCCGTTGATCTCGACCGTGTCGAGCCGCCGTGACAGGAACTGCAATTCCAGCCGTTGCTGCAATCCGCGCGGGTAGAAACCGCCGCGCCACTCGGGATAGCGCCAGCCGGACGTGCCGATTCGGATTTCACCCACGGTGACGATGTTGCCCATCGATGTGACCGTCCAAACGTGTGCCGCTAGAAGCCCGCGCCGTCCAACGCACCGCTCACCACGCGATCCACCCGCGCTTGTTGCGGATCACGCGCCAACGCTTCCGTGCACGGGCAGCCGGCCAGGTCGTTGCCGCACAGGTACACGCCGAGCACCCGCAGGCTGCGCGCCGTCTGCCGCAACCGCGCCGCACCCCGCAACCGCACCTGCCCGTACACCGCCTTCGCGAGCTGGTAGGGCACACCGGGCCCGTAGTCGACGCACGCCTGGCTGTCCAACTCCTCCGCCACGTGCGCGATGGGCCGGCACCCGTACGCCCGCGCCGCCCGCACGAGCCGCTGGTCCAACCTCGACACGAGCCGCTTGGCCACCTCGTCCCGCCACGCCCGGTCCGCGCGGAGGTAGGCGACCAACTCCTCGACTCGCACCGGGTCGGGCCGTGGCCGGCGGGCGCGCGCTCTTCGTCGTTGCGACGTCATGACACTGAAGATCGTGCGTCGAACCGCGTAGTGAGCACCCCTCACCCGCCTGCGCGGCCAGAGCACTCGCACGCACTAGTACCTCGGACACCGAGAGACACTGCCGCCTGCCCTCAGCGTGCTGTTCCCCCCTGGAACAGCCGCTCGACCTGCGCAATCCCGCGTGTGACCAGCACCCGGCACCTGTTCCTGATCGGCTCGTAGAAGTTCGCGCCGCGGGCTTCTCCACCGCCGGTCCGGCTTGCCTGAAGCCGCGCTCGTCACGTGCCCAGCAGTGCGATTCGGGTGCGTCGGGGACCCGCTTCCCGGGTTCCACGTTCCACGGACGGTGGCCGCTCGGCTCCCCCGGAGTCCTGCGCACGGATTGAAGAGGGGCGTTAACCGCCGATGATGGTGAAACGGCTCGGTTCCGTCAGTACCGATGCCGCGCCGTCCAGGTCGGCCAGGCGCGCCGCCAGCGTCGCCGTCGCCAGGGTGTGCGGTAGTGCCTCGTTGAACTTGAGGCCCTGCAACGCCCGCTCGTCGACCTCCGGCAGGCACAAACGCTCGGCCGCGTCGACCAGCGACGCCCGCCACAGGTCCACGGTGACGTCCGTGCGGAGCCGGATCGACGCGTCGTCGACGCGCTGTCCGGCGTCGGTCAGCGCGGACAGCGTCGAGGCGAGCGTGGCGTTCGCCCGGTATCCCGCCCAGGTCCACCAGCGGACGTCCGCGCCGTCACGGGCCACGACCGTTCCGCCGGGATGGACGGTGCTGCCGGCACCCTCTCGCTCCTCGACCAACGCGCGCTGGGCCCGTTGCGTCATCGTCACCGGCGGGTCGCTGCCCAGCAGCACGTCTCGCACGGCGCGGCTGAGCTCCATCGAGGCACCGCCCAGGCCTGGCGTGTGCCAGCGGGCCTTGCCCCCACCCGTGGCCTCCTCCACGAAGCAGCGGCGGCGCTTCCAGTCGATCCAGCCGACCTTCCAGCTCCGCCCGCTCAGCAGCAGCAGCCGGGGGCCCTCGATCTTCTCGGTCAGCAGGGCCGGGTCGGTGCGCCCGATTTCACGACGACCGTGCAGAACGGTGAACTGCGGTGGCGCGGTGAACACCGCCGTCATGTCCATGAAGTGCCTGCGTCCGAAGCGCTGTTCCGCCGCCGGCCCGATGAACAGCATGTCCCCGTCCCGGTCGAGGAAGCCGTGGTCAACCAGGTGCCGCAGGATCGGTTCGGAGCCACGGTCGAACGGCGCCAGACCGTTCCATCCCTCCACCCACAGCCGGTCGCCGATGCGGTTCTCCTGGAGCGCCAGCGCCAGCAATTGTTGCGCGACGATGTGCCGCGGCTGTGGCGGCGCTTCGACCGGTTCGACGAAGCCCCTGCTCCACAGCAGGAGCAGCCCTGCCACCCAGGGCACCTGATCGCGCCTGATGGCGAGGAACAGGCAGTTCCGCACCGTTCCAGCCCGGCGACCGGTGCGTCCGAGGCGCTGCAGGAACGACGCCACGGAACCAGGCGCGTTGATCTGGATGACCCGGTCGAGATCACCCACGTCGATGCCCAGCTCCAGTGTGCTGGTGGACACGATCACGCAGTCGCGGGCTTCGGCGAAGGCGAGTTCGGCTCGCCGCCGTTCGTCCACGGAAAGGGACGCGTGGGACAGGAACGTGGTGACTCCGCGACTGCGCAGTGCTGCCCCCAGCTCTTCCACCAGCTGACGCGAGTCGCAGAACACCAGCCGCTTCTCGCCCCGGTGCAGCGAGGAGATCACCGTGGCCGCGTTGGACACGGAACCCACGTAGTCCAGCTCGATCCCACCGACCGAGGCCGGGTTCACCGGCGCACGGGTGACGCCAGGCGCGATCACCTTCGCCGGCCGCGTGCCACGCCCGGAACCCTGCAACCAAGCCAGCAGGTCGTGCGGGTTGCCGACGGTCGCGGAGAGCCCGATCCGCTGGACCTGCCGCCTGGCCACTCTCGTCAGCCGCTCCAGCACGGCCAGCAGGTGCCATCCGCGGTCGTCACCGGCGAACGCGTGCACCTCGTCCACCACGACCGCGTGGAGCCCGGCGAAGAACGTGCCGTGTTCCACCTTGACGCTGACGAGCATCGCTTCCAACGACTCCGGTGTGGTCAACAGGATGTCCGGAGGATCGCGGAGGATCTTCTGGCGGGTGGCCTGCGTAGTGTCGCCGTGCCACAGGCCCACTCGGCGCCCGAGCCACGACGCGTAGCCCTCCAGCCTCGGGTGCAGGTTGTTCAGCAGTGCCTTGAGCGGGCACACGTAGATGACCGACAGACCGGTCCACTTGTGCATCTCCATGGCGCTGAGGAGCGGGAAGCACGCGGCCTCCGTCTTGCCCCCGGCGGTGGGTGCCAGCAGGAGGGCGTCGTCGCCGTACACCAACGGCCCCACCGCCCCCGCCTGCAACGGCCGCAACGACCGCCACTCGAGCGTGTTGACGATGTGGTGCACCAGCACCGGGTGCAGACCGTCGAGGCCGGTGGTCACGGCAGGTCCAGCTCGATGTCGTCGGCGGATCGCGCCGCAGCGTTCCGCTCGACCTCCGTCAGCTCCGACTGCGTCAGGGTGAGGGCGTAGTGCCTGCGCGGGTCGAAGTCGTCGTGCTCGTCCACGCGGTCGAGCACGTCGGCCACCAGCTTGCGCAGGAAGATCCGCGGTGCCACTCCAACCTGACCGCCCAGGCCTCCCGTGACCGCGTCGGCGAGTTGGGCGATGTAGGAGTCGTCCACCGCGGACGACACGCGGTCGGGATGGTGTGCGACGCCCGCGTACAGGTCACGAACCGCCCGTCCGAGCTCGCCGAGCCGGACAAGGTCGAATCCCGGCAGCCGCAGCTGAACGGCCCGGGGAGAGTCGAACTTCGGGTCCGTCGTGAAGTCCGTGGCCAGTCGCTGCGCCAGCGGTGGGAGCCGCTGCACACCCTGCTGGCCATCGAAGAACGCGGGTGTCCCGGTGATCACCAGGAACAGGCCGGGGAAGCGGCCCGCATCGATCTCGTCGAGCAGTTGCCGCAGGGCGTTGAGCCCCTTCTCCCGCACGTCGCCGCGCACCCGTTGCAGGGTCTCGATCTCGTCCAGCACCAGCAGCAGCCCCGGGTGCCCGGCGTCGCGCAGCACGGTCAGCAGACCTTGGAGGAAGCCCAGCGCCTGAAAGTGGTCGATATCGCCCTTGACGCCCGCCGTGCGCTTGGCGGCTGCGGCGACGTGCGGCTGGCCCGCGAGCCAGGCCGCGAGCCCGTCCGCGGTATCGGTCTGCCCGGTTGCCACGGCCCTCCGGTAGCCGCGCAGGCCCGCGGCGTAGCCGGGCGTGGTGCGGGCGATCTGGCCGAGCCTCAGCTCCAGCAGCGCGTCGACCGCGTCGCCGAGGCGCTCGGCGTCCGATCCGTCGACTTCACCTTCGGCGAGGACGTCCTCCTCCAGCGCGAACATCCAGCCGTCCAACACCGAGCGGAACGCACTGGGTGGGCTGACCGCGGTGGTCAGGCTCTCGCACAGACGCCGGTACACGGTTTCCAAGCGGTGCAGCGGGGTCTCGGTCTCGGAGACCTGCACCTCGCTGACCGCCATCCCGGCAGCTTTGGCGCGCTCGGCGAGCCACCGGGCGAGGAACGTCTTGCCCGCGCCGTACTCGCCGCGCACCGCTTTGAAACCGGCCCCGCCCGACGCGCACGACGCGAGTTCCTCGTCCAACGTCGGAGCGAGCCGGTCGAGCCCGACGGCGAACAGGTCCAGGCCGCTTTCCGGCACGGTGCCGCGACGCAGTGCCGCCAGTACCGCCCGCCTGCGTGCCGGACTGATCGGAGTCATCGACGCCCCTCGGGGAACTGCTCGTCGAGCAGCTTCTCGTTGATCACTACCGTGCGCCCGTTGTCGATCAGGTCGACCACGGGGAACTGGTCGATGTTCAACACCCGGCCCAAGGCCGCGACCAATCCGCGAGGATTGCGCCCCGGTGTGCCCGCGGCGCGGAGGGCGTCCGCGACGGGCATCCTGCCTCCGGCGGCCAGCACAGCGTCCACCACGTCTCGGAAGACCTCCGGTTTGAGCACCCTGTTGGCCGGCTGGCCCTTGTGCGTGTTGACGAACGTCTCGTCGCTGATCAGCAGCGCGCCACGTGACACAGGGGCGGATTCGTCACCGAAGAGGTCCGGCTGGGTGTCGGGCGCCTTCGTCTTCCGCTTGGCCGCGGCCGCCGGCTTCGGCTGCGGGGCGGCCTGCCGTCCGGTCCACCAATCGGGTGGACCCTGCGAGTGCACCGCCCACCCGGTCAGCTCCTCGACACCGGGCGGGAGCAGGACGACGAGCGGGATCGCGATCTCGGCCAGGGCGGCGCCGCCGTGGTAGCCGTGGCTGCGCGCGCCGTAGCGGACGTCCTCCGTGGCGGCGAGGACCGCCGTTCCGCCGGGCACCAGGACCCGCGGACCCGTCAGGGTCACTTCGTCGGGCTGGTGTTCGCCGTTCGGCAGTCGCCACCGGGCGGCGCCGGTGGGGTCCGGCCGGTGTTCGGAACCGTGTTCCAGCACGTGGCCGTGGTCGCTGGTGAGCACGACGACCCAGCCGCCCTCGGCGGCCCGGTCGAGCAGTTCCGGCAGGTGCGCGACATCGCGGTAACCCCAGGCGGGGTCGTCGGCCTGCCTGCCCCGGCCGAGCGCGTCGTCGACCGTGTTCAGCACGACCGCCACGACCTGAGGCTCGGTGCGCGGCGCGAACTGGGCGTCCAGGTCGGTGCCGAGGTCGGCGCCGGACGATCCGCCGATCCCCGCTTTGTGCACGAGCACCGCCCGGGTGCGCGGTGGCCAGAAGTCGTGTCCGGGGAAAGCCTGCCGCTCGTGTTCGGCGGTGCCGGCGGTCAACGACGCGGTCAGCAGGGAGGTCCGGCTGTAGGTCGTCTCGGTGGGGAACGCGGCCAGCACCGCCTCACGCCCACCGTCGGGCGACCGCACCACCTCGGTCCAGCCGAGCCGCGGGTTGTCCTCGATCGAACGGGCGATCTCGGCCGCCGCCGCACCAGACATGCCGTCGACCACGATGAGCAGCACCTTGTGCCTGCGGGCGAGTGGGGCGACGACTTCGGGCAGGAGGGTCTCGACGGCGATCACGCCGTCCGGGCGGGTGTAGGCCGCTTCGGGCAACGCCCGCGCGAACTGCCGGTCGAGTTCACCGCGCCGGGCACCCGCGCGCTTGGCGATCCGGCCGAGCGCCTTGGCCACCACCGGGTTCGCCGAGCCGCGACGAACCTGGGTGAGTTCGCCGTCCACCCACGCGAGGTCGCGGGCGTGGCGGCGCAGCGCGTCCGGCACCGTGGCGATGTCGGGTGGTGAGGTGTCGAGCCAGCGGCGCAGTCGGACTGCGGCGCGCAACCTCCGGACCTGTGGCCGCTGGTCACCGGCACCGTGGTGCTCCTCGACGGCCAGCAGGTCGGCTTCGCCCAGCGTGGTCGCCGCGCGCTCCATGCGCGAAGCGAGCCCGCTGGGCAGCAACCGGCTGTGGTGCGCCAGCTCCACGGCGTTCAGCTGGGCCAGCAGCGCGTCCGCGCGGCGGACCTGCTGCCAGGCCCGCTGCGCGTCGGAGCGGGAGACGAGTTCCACTGCGGCCGACGCCGCGACACCCAGGTCGGCGCGGGACGGCTCGTCGGACCCGAACCGCGAGTGCGCGAACGCGCCGAACGCCCGCGCCGCCGTCACGTCGTCCTCGGGGGCGCTGGTCAGGACGTCGGCGACAAGGAGTTCGGGGACCACGTCGTCCCGTGCGGCGGCCAGGCGCAGCACCACGTCGGCGGCACGGCCCAGGCGTTCCACGAGGTGTTCGGTGATGCCCCGGCGTTCGTCGGCCCCGAGTTCGCGCCACCGCGTGACGGTCGCCACGTCGTCCACGGCGGTGATCAACGCGCTGAGATCCAGCGTCGCGGGGTCCACCGCCAACCGGTTGCGCACGACGTGGCGCAGCGCCACGTCACGGCCGAACGACAACCCGGTCGTGTTCGGCAGCCCTCCGGCCCTGGCCAGCTCCACCAGGGCGTCGACCAGCCAGGCGTTGTCCCGGCCGCGCAGGCGCGGGTCGAGTTGCCTGGTCCGCAGCAGGTCCTGAAGCAGGGTGTACTTGCTCACCTCGTGCAGGTGCTCCCGGTGCAGCCGCGCCATCACGGCGTCGCCCAGCTCGCCCTCGTCGCGGTCGGTGAGCACGACCAGCACCTCGTAGGCGGAACCGTCCGCCGGCGGTAGGGCCAGCGCGGACAGCACGGACAGCACGGACGGGCAGGCGACGTAGCGGACGGGGTGCCCGCGCACTTCGCCCTCGGCCGGTCCGAGCCACACCGGTTCCCGCCGCGTGCGCACACCGATCACGACTCGCCCCGGGACTTCGCCGCCCGCCGCGTCGAGCTTCTCGACGATGTCGGTCACCCGGCTGACGACGGCGTTCTCGATCGCGGAGTCGAGGTCGGTCGTGGTCATCCGCCCTCCACCACGCGGAACGTCACCTCGATGGTCGCGTCGGGGTGCTCCTCGCCGAACTTCCGCAGCTCGCCGAGGACGTCACCGAGTCTGCCCTTGGCCTGACGCGTACCGGGCGCGGGCTTCGGCGGCGGAGGAGTCGGGGGCACGGGAGGGGGCGGGGTGGGTGGCGTCGAGCGGAACAGCGCGACCAGGCGGCGCTTGGCCTGGTCGAGGGCCTTGCGCAGGGGCACGGCGTGCTCGTTGGCGTTCGCGCCCACCCGCAGCTCGGCCGCCACGTCGACGGCGGCGGGCTCGACGAGCCCGTCCAGGATGTCCCAGTCGGCGGTCCGCAACGCGCCCGCCACCTCGCCGGCGGACTCCAGCGACTTGCTGACCAGCATCGGTTCGACACCACCGAGGTCCGCGTCCGCGAGCACCTCGACCAGCCTGGTCGGGTCGTTCACCGCGTACAGCCCGGTCACCAGGTCACGCGCGACGACGGCCGTCCGGTAGCGGCCGTGGGCCGCGTCGCGGTCCAGGCCGAGCCGGGCCGCGTGCTCGTCGAGCACTTCCACCAGCTCCACGGCAGGCAGGCGCACCTGGTCGACCTTGGCCCGCACGGCCCGCGAGAATTTCGCCACGGCACGCGGGGAGATCACGGCGGTCCGCAGGGACCTGCCGGTGAGAGCCTCCGCGAGCCGGCAGGCCGCCTCCCACTGCTCCGCCGAGGGCAGGGCCTGCCGGTAGAGCACCATGTCGTCGGCGAGGTCCTTCGGCGTCTCCGGCGGGTCGATCCGCTGGTCGCCGCGCATCCACGCCCGGTGGGTCAGCTCGGCGAACACGGCGATCACCAGGTTTTCGACCACGCGGTCCATGCCGAGGTGGCGCAGCCAGCCCCGCATGGTCCGCACGGTCAGCTCCCCGTCGCCGTGCTCCTGGGCGGCCCGCCGGTCCAGCTCGTCGGCCCAGTACCGGCCCAGCACGAACGGCCCGTTGTGCTCCTCGCCGAGCCTGAGCGGGTGCGCGATCCGACGCAGCGCCTCCCGGTCACCGCGATCGACCTCGATGCGGCCCTCCGGCGCGTCGGCGGCCTTCCGGACGAGAGTGAGCGTCGTGCGGAGGTCGACGTCACGGACGACATCGCCCTTGCGCTGCGGGTCGAAGTCGGGGTGGTCCGGGTAGGTCGCCGCGTAGAGCTGGTCCACCAGGGAGCGCAGGGCCTCGGCGAACGACCGGCCGGCGTCGATCTTGGGATTGACCGTCGCGTCGAGGCTGACGAGGTGGTCGTTCCAGTCCTGGACGATCTCCTCTTTCGGGCGGCTGATCAGCCCGTAGGCGTTCTTCAGCGCGTCCCGCAGCTCGTTGCGCAGCGAGCTTTGGAGGTTGCGCAGCAGGTCGTGCGCCCGCCTGCGGTCCTCCGGCCCGATCGTGCGGGTGTGCTCCTCGAGCCTGGCCCGGTCGCCCAGCAGGTAGTTGACCTTGATCAGCCTGCCGAGCTTGTCCAGCACGTCGGACGTGAAGAACCCCGGCAGCCACGCCACGGCCGGGCGGTTGCCCCCCAGCGCCCGCAGTTCGAGCACGCGGATGCGGTCCTGGGCCGCGGACTGGTTGTCGGGGTCGAACGGGTAGTCGAGCATCAACCGCCAGCGGCCGTCCACGGACGGCTCGAACAGGTCGTCGCGCAGCTCCTGGCGGTCCCGTACGTTGCCGTACACGACTTCGAGCGTGCGCCGGCTGCCCCGCCACACCACCGGGTGCTCGACGGGGGTCGTGCCTGTGTCGGTCACACCCAACTCGGAGAACAGCAGTTCGCGGACCAGCTTGCGGCGCGCGGGCTGCTGGTCGAGCGAGACGACCCGGTCGAGGATCGCGTTGACGTTCACCCCGACCAGGTTGAGCCGCACGCTCGGGTCGCTGCCCTCACCGAGTTGCAGCTCGGCGACGCGGCTGGCCCAGCTGCGCAGGCGGCGGACGACCTCGCCGACCTCCTGCCCTGGGATCAGCGCGGTGATGGTGCCGTGGTTCAGCGCGGCGAGCCTGCGGGCGGTGAGGTCGCGCAGCGCTTCCACGTCCGGCGCGAGCGCCGCCAGCAGCAGCGTCTTCACCAGGCGGTCGTCGCTGCGGAACGCGCGCAGCACGGCCTGGTCCGCGTCCGCCTGTCCCGCGACCTGCTCCTCGCGCAGGTCGCGGTCGCGCAGCAGCATCGGCCGCAGGGTGCGCTGGTAGAGGGTGCGCGCCTCCTCGAACTCGTGCTTGAGCTGTTCGGTGAACGGCTGGTCCGCACCGTCGGCGACCGCGTCGAACAGGTCGCCCAGCGGCACGAGCTGGCCGAGGCGGAAGTCGTCGCGCCGGTTGACCAGGATCTGCCGCATCAGCAGCAGCGCGGTGCGTTCCCGCTGCAACGCCGACGACACGTGGACCAGCGTGTCCATGAACGCGGGGCTGAACGGATAGGACCGCTCGAACGAACCGCCGTCACCCGAGCCGATCAGCACGTCCCGCACGGAGCCCGGCAGTGCGAACGTCCGCTGGAACGCCTGTCGCATCTGCTCCTCCTTGCCCGGCAGGGGCTTGAGGACGCGCTCCTGGGCGATCAGCGGCAGGTTGCGGTCTTCCAGCGTGATGCGCTCGATGCGGCCGTCCCAGTGGTTGAGCCGGTCGTGGAACGACTGGAGCTCGGCGCCGGTGCGCTCCGCCCCGATGCCCAGTTCGCGCAGGTCGCGCTGCCGCGCGATGAAGCTGATGATGGGCGCGGGCCGGTGCGCGTCACCTGCCTCGACCAGCTTGGCGACCTTCTCCGTCTCCCGGCTGATGAACGCCTGGTCGCCGATCTTGCCCGCCAGCCACAGCACCAGCTCGTCCAGGAACAGCACGATGCCGTCGTAGCCGAGTTCCTTGGCGTGCCGGCTGATTTCGGACAGACCTTGGTCGAGCGGCTTGAACGCGCTGGCCGAGCCCCGCACCGAGTCGACGTAGTTCGGGAAGTACGCCTCGATGACCTTGGTGATCAGGTCGTCGGACGCCGGGCTGCCGATCGGTGCGGCGAACCCCTCGTCCAGCTTCTCCGGGGTCATCGCCTGGCCGAGATCGCCCCAGCCGGTGTCGGCCTCGTTGGGGAACCCGGCGAGGAACCGCTCGTCACCGAGCTTCTCCCGCAGCCCACGCGCGTCCTCCAGCAATCCTTGGGCGCGGTAGACCTGCGGGATCTTCTTGCCGGGCTCGTGGCGGCGGATGTGCTCCACGTAGCCGCCCAGGATGGCCGCTTCCAGGCTCTCCGAGCCGGTCAGGTGGTAGGGGACCAGCAGGAAGCGCTTGACTCCCAGCCAGGAGTGCCGCGTCGTGACCTCGGCCAGGTCGGCCCGGTCCAGCGCGCCGGGGTGCCCGTCGAGCAGGGCGTGCAGCACCGCCATGAAGTGGCTCTTGCCGGAACCGAAAGAGCCGTGCAGGTAGGCGGCCTTGGAGCTGTGTTCGTCCAGCGCGGACTTGATCAGGCCGAGCGCCTCGCCGAACGCCACCCGCAGCTGGGGCGTGACGACGTAGCTGTTCAGCGCCTGGTCGCGCTTGGTGTCGACACCCTCGGTCAATTTGAGGACGAAGTCGCCCCGGTGGACGCCCGTCGGGATGTCGATCAGTTCCCGGAGCAGCGGCGCGGTGCTCGGCCCGGCGGTGGTCACGCTGGAGAACCCCCTGGTTCGCATTCTGTCGAAACCGACGGTAGCCGTCCCACCGTAGTCGGCCGGATCGGTGCCGGTCAGCCCACCCGGACCAGGCTCGCACGGCGGTGAGGGCGGCCCTGATTGTCGTTATAGGACCGACGACCTTCGGCGTTTCAGGTGTCACCCGTTCAGCTCAACGCCGACGCTTGGTCATCGTGCGGGGACCGGTGGCGTGAACAGCCGCCGGCCTGCGAAGAACGCAACGCCGGTGAGTACTCCTGGCGTGACCATGAGTGACAGCACCACCCACGCAACGGCCGGATAGCGGACGGCCGGGCCTCCGGTCGCCGTCGAGAGTCCCAGTACCAGGCCGACACCGGAGAACACCGTGCAGAACAGGCCGAATCCCCAGATCACACCCAGTGACCTGAGCGTCGTCAGCGACTCAGGCACGTCCAGGTGGTCTCCCGTCACGTGCCGGCGGGCAGTTCGGAGCACGATGGCCGCGATGAACACCTGGACGACGCCGATGGTCGCGAACGTCCAGCTGAGGAAACCGAGCGCGGGGTAGAGCGGCGGCAGCCGGTCACCGAGCAGCACGATCGTCGGGGCCATCAGGACCCCGGCGGTGATCAGCGCGGTGCCGAGCCGTCCGCAGGCCCTGCGGACCTCGTGCGCACGCGCCTCCGCGATCCGCACGTGGCGGTGGGGCGGCGGTGGCAGCGGGTAAGTCGTGAAACCTGCCCTGTCCGCACTCGGAAGCGCATCGTGTCGGACGGCAGGCGGGATGGGATCCAGGAGACGGCGTCCCACGAAGAACAGGACGCCGGTCAGCACCGGCGGCGCGGCCAGCAGGCACAGGTGCGCCCAGATGGCGACCGTGAAGCGCACCTCCGGGTGCTCGGGATCGCCCACCTGGCTCACGATCGTGCCGAGGAAGGCGAAGCAGGCCAAGGAGGAGAAGAACACCGCGGTCGCCCACATCGCCGCCAGCAGACGCTTGGTCCTCCGCGCGCCCGCCGTGTCGAGGTAGCCGCCTTGGAGGTGGGATCGGATGCCCGTCATGCCCAAGGCGGCGTAGAGCACGGTGGACACCGAAGTCGCGCCGATGATCCACGCCATCGTGTTCATCGGGTGGTACGCGGTCGGAAGGCGCAAGCCGAGCAGCACGATCGCCGTCGCGAGCACGAGGCTCGCGACGGCGAACAACCTGCCCGTCGAAGCGCAGGCAGCCTGGACCTGCCGGGCGCGAGGCTCTGAGATCCACACGAGCGGCGGGGGCCCCGGTGCCGGTTGAATCACGATCCCGGCCGCCAGTCCGACCCGTCGCCATCGGTGGTGCTGGCGTCCGCCATCGCCGCGGTATCGGGCATCACCCAATCCGAACCGAGGTCGTGGATCTTCTGCATGATCGCCGTCTGTTCCACCTCGATCGTGTTGACCTGCGACTTCATCGCCAGTATGCCCGTGCTGAGGAGCGCGATGGCCGCGCCGCAGGCGGCGCTCAAAGCGGCGATGCCCACCGGGGTGGCCACGACGGTGCACGCGCTCGCGATCGCGCCGACGGCTCCGATCACGAACGCGCCCAAGGCGAACCACATGGTGATCTGGAACGCTTCGATCGCGTTCGCCAGGTTGGTGAGCGAGCTGCGCAGTTGGTTGGCGATGTCCTTGACCGCGTTCAATCCGGCTGATTGGGCGGGCACCGCGGAGTGGTAGGCGCGGGCCGCGCGCCCTTCCCACTCGACGGTCGTCCGGAGCTTGTCCATCCCGACGGTGCCCGCGATGTCGCCCAGCGCGTTGCCGACCTGGGCAACCCACTGCTCGCCCACTTGTTTGAGTCGTTCGGGGTCGCCCAACTGCTCGATCACGTGGTCGACGTAGTCCCAGAGCTCTGCCACCTTCTCCGACAGCAGCCGCATGCCCTGGATGATGGGTGCGATCATGTACTCCAGCGGGGCCGGTACCCAGCTCATGAGACGGTCGACCTGGTCGAAGAACTCCTTCACGTTCTGCTTGGCGTCCTGCGACTTCTCCTCCACCTGCTGCACGAGCGGGTTCACCGCACGCCCCCCTCGTTGTGGATGCGGTCCATCGCCAACCGGTTGGCTTCTTCTTCGCTCTGGTAGGTGTTCGCGGCGGCGTGCAGACTCGCGCCGAGGCCACGGAACGCGTCGATCGCCTGGGTGAGCATGTCCTCCAACGCGAGGCGGGCGTCGTTGTAGACGCGGTCCAAGCCCCGGTCGGCTGCCCATTCGGACATCTCCGCGTCGGTGATCACGAGGTCACCGATCGCCGAGCGGGGCCGGTCCAGGTCGTCTGCGGCAGCAGTCCACAGCGCGGCGTCGGAGCGCATGGCTTCGAGCGCGACGGAGATGTCGGTCATGGCAGCAACCCCACTCGGCGCAGCAGCGTGTTCGGATCCCTCACCAGTGCGGTGAGTTCGGCGATGGCCGGGCTCTGTGGTCCTCGTGCCAGGTCGGCGGGAGCGCTGCGGGTCCGGAGCGCCCGGAGCACCTCCAGGAGTTCCTGCTCCAACTCGCTGTTGCGGGCCGTGTGGGCCCAGGCCGGATCGATGACGATGTCGAGCACCTGCCCGCGCTGCGCGGTGCCGCGAACGTGCCCGCCCCGGCTCTCTGCGGTCACCGACCGGTCGACCACCTCGGCGACCTGCTGCTTGAAGCGCTCCAAGTCGGCTGTCACGGCGTCCATGAGCCGTGTCGCCTCTGCCAGCGTGATGCGCGAGCCGTCCTGCGGCGCAACTGACGACGTGGGTGGTTCTTCGGCCACCGGTCGCTCGACTCGCTTCGCGAGTGCCTGCATGGTTGCCGCGTTCATCGCGGACATGACGGCCGATCCCAGGGCCCTGGGATCGACGGCCTGCTTCCACTGCGCGGCCAGCGCCACCGACAGCACGTCGGCCGAGTCGTCGACCGTCACGGTCACGACGCCGCCGGAATCCCTCCCCCGCAGGCCGTCGGCCACGTCGGCAGCACGTTCCTGCTTCCGACGTGGCCGGTGGTCCTCTTCGTCACCTTCTTCGAAGCCGAAATTGAATGTCTCGCCCACATCGCCCCCTGCGATCCGTAGTCAACCGACTTCGGACTGTAGCGGGATGGCGGGGCGGGCCGCAGCTGAACCCGGAACTACGCGCTTGGGGGCACTTCGAAGCGGGTGCCCCGCTTCTGACCCGTCTGCACGAGGTCGCCTCGTTCGACCAACTGCTTGAGCAAGGTGCGGGTCGCGGCGGTCGGCAAGCCCGTGAGCTCGGAAGCCTGGGCCGTGGTCAGCGGACCATTGCGCGCGAACTCCAACACCACCTGGAACTGCTCCGAGGTGAACGAGATGTCCACCTTGGTGCGGCGAGGTGCGGCGGACTGCGTGGCGCGACCGCCGGCTTTGCGCGGGAGCGGCGAGACGTCGACCCTGGCGGACGGCCGCCACACCGCGAGGTCGGACTTCGCGATGTGCAGTTCGCTGAGCTGGTTGTCCAGGAATCCTTGGTAGACCACGTAAGGCGACTCGCCGATGGCCGGGTCGATGTCCCCGTGCCACTGCTTCACCCACGGCAGCACTTCGTCCAGGCCGGCGAGGAGTGGCACGAGACGGTCGCGTTCCCAGCCTTCTTCGTTCTGGCGGTGGCTGATGAGGACGGCGAGCGCGTGCGCCTGTTCCCGGTGGTTCCAGCCCGCCCAGCCCAGCAGCAGGCTTCCGTCACCGTCTCGGGTGGCGGTGGGGTAGGAGATGAAGCGCTCCTTGGGGACGTCGAGCTTGCCGCGGTGCCGCCAGTAGGAATTGCGCAGGAAATCGCCCGAGCCGTACTTCGGGGGGACGGGGATCGTGCCGAGCTTGTCGGCGACGGCTTTGCGCACAGCAGGGTCCGTGACTTCCTTGCCCAGCTCTGCGGCGATGGCGTCCTCTTGGCGCTGGAGGTCCCAGACGTGCTCCCAGTCCAGCCGTTTGCGCAGCCCTGCGGGCTTGTAGCGGAGGACGGGGAGGAAGGGGACGTGCTCCTCGTCGACCAGCGCGGCGACGATGTCGGCGAGGTCGATGTCCTGGCTGCCCAGGGTGTCGGAGGCCCAGAAGCGGGCGACCTCGGTGAAGTCGGCATCGTTGCGCATGAGGTCGGTCAGTTCGGAGACGGAGCGCGTGGTCGGCTGCTCGATGCCGTTGGCGTCCTCGGCGTACCAGAGGTGACGGGCTTCGAGTCGGTCCTGAAGCCATTCGCGCAGAGCGCGTTCTTGCTGCTTGGCCCACGGTTCGGTGGCCCAGCGGCGCTTGCACTCGGGGCGCTCGATGAGCGCGATGTCCCGGCGCTTCTCAATGAGCGCGATGCGGGCTTCCACCACACGGCGGTAGTCCTCCGGCCAGTGGGTGGGCAGCTCTGTGATTGGTGTGGAGTTGTGACGAGCGAACCACTGCGTTTCGGTCTCGCCGGCCGCCACCTTGCGGGCAAGGATGATCTCGAAAGCCCGTTCGCCAAGATTGAGGGGCGGGACGGTGGCCGGGTCGGGGATGACCACCTCGGCGGCTTCTGCGTCGGAGAGCAGGCCGTAACGCTGGTAGACGTCCCAGTCCAACTCCTCCTGTTCGGTGATCATTCGGGCGCGCAGGTCGGCCCAGTTGGTGTGGGCCTGGTCGAGGAGATCACGACGCGGGACCTGTGCATCGGCCACTGGCTTGGGTGAAGATGCGGAGAGTTGCTGTGCCAGATCATCCAAGCGCTGCGCGCGGGCAAGCGGCAGCTCCTTTGGCAGCGGGAACTGCTCCAACTTTGTGCCGGTGAACTCGTATCGTGGTTCCCAGCCCTCGTCGCCGATCCCACCACCAACTCCTCCGTTCCCCTTGTTTTGGCTGACTTGCTTCATCCAGAAGCAGGCAGCAGAGGAGTTCAACAGTCCAAGGAGTTGGAGATAGTCATCTTCGCTCGCGTTCAATGGCAGCTTGATCGCGGGTGCAGTACGATTGAAGATCTGGCCGTCGCGATCGAGTGCAAAATGCAGATGAGTTGCCACAAAGGGAAATGCAATCGACAGGCGCTTTTTGTATCGCTCTGCAAAGAACATGCTGTGGTCGTACCAGCGCAAGCCGCGCTCGTGTGGATACTGGCCAAAGTCCATGCGCATTCGAAGATTTTGCCGCAGCGGCCATGCCTGTCGAAGAAATGCCGATGATGGCGATGTCGGCGAGCCATTGCTCGTGTAAGGGAACAGCGCTACGTTATCGCTGCTGATTATGTAGTCACGCACCTGATCGCCGGGCACCACGGGTTCGACTTCTCGCTCGAGGCCGTTACGTGGCGCTGCTGATGCAGGGAGGTAAAAAGCCTCATCGAGGCCGGTGTGTGTCGTCCGTCCGATCTCGATGTCTAGGGAAGTGAGTCTGGATTCTCGACCGTCGATTATTTCCATCAGTATGTCGGCACCGCCGCCGCTGAGGGACCATGGGTGCTGGCTCAGCCGTTGTCGTGGGAAGTCGCTGACACTGATCCACTCGGAATCGCTGCCGGGGTCATTCAACTGGCTCTTGATTGCTGTCCACACAAGGCCGTTGGCAGGGTCTGTGGGTAGTGACGGTTCACCTCTGATGCCCAGCACCGCACGTACCGGCCGGTCAGGGTCGGGAGAGCGGCGACGGCCTACCAAGATGACTGTGGGGGTTCCGTGGTGCGGGATGATGGCACCCGAAGTGTCGATTACGTGAGTCAGGTCGATCGTCGGGAAGAATTCCTTGATGAGCTTGGTGCCGAACTCGCGCTTCATGAAGCCGTTTGAAGTGATCTGACCGACGAAGCCAGCGCCGCGTCGGTCCGAGCCGCTGCGGCGTGCCAACTCGAAGAACCGTTGGGCGAACGGCGCGGTGAGTTGAAATTGGCGGTGGCAGGCCGTGTAGTGTCGGCGGTACTCCTGGTTCAACACAGAGTCGCTGACCGTGATGTATGGCGGGTTGCCGACGACCACGTGATAGGAGCCCTCATCGAGCAGGGTAGGGAAGTCTTCAACGTCCTCCGAGGTGAGCTTGATCCCGGCGAACTCGTCCATCCCGTCAAGCGTCCCGCGCTTGTTGGCCAGTAGGGAATCACCGATCGCGACGGTGACCGCCCAGCGTTGCCCCTCTGCCTGCTTGATGGAGCGCACACCCGCCAGCTGCCACGCCGCGAGGGTGAGCCGGAAGCGTGCGATGGCGACTGCGTAAGGGTTCAGGTCCACGCCGTGGACCGAGTCGAGAGCCTTGCGGGCGATCTCCGTCTCGCTCAGGCTCGGATTCTGCTCGCGCCAAGCGTCCGCGAGTCGGTGGAACGCGCCCAGTAGGAAGTGGCCCGACCCGCACGTCGGATCGATCAGTCGGAAGCCTTCCAGGCCGAACTCTTCCAACGCGGGAGTCAGCGTGTAGCCGAGGATGAACTCTTCTACGAACTCCGGTGTCTGGAGCAGCGCGTACTTCTCCTTCGCTGCCTCCGACAGGTCTTGGTAGAGGTCACCGAGGAAGCGGGTATTCCACGTGTCGTCGCGGAAGTCGTGGATCAGCGAGCCGTCCGGCTGGCGGGACCGCCAGAAGGTGATCAACGTCTTGGCGCCGTCGTGTGACATCGGGATGCGGTACGCCGGGTTGTGCTCCCGATCGAACAGGGCCGCGCCGGCGTCGCTGCGCCGCAGCGAGTCGAAGCCCTGCTCGATCCAGTCCGCGTCGGTGGCGTGTGGCTGCCGGTGAAAGAACGCGGTCTGTGCGTCCTCGGCCTCGGCGAGACGGTCGCCCGGTCCCGACAGCACGGGTGCGATCAGGCCGTTGTCCTCGGACCACCGCACGAACACCGTGCCCAGCGCCCACGCCACTGCCGATTGGGTGACCTGCTCGCCGAGGAACGTGCCGAACGTCGCCGAGGTCAGCGTGGCCTTGTGTAGCTCCTCCAACCGTGCTTTGACCTCGGGGAGCCGTTCGACCTGCTCACGCAGGTCTTCCTCAAGTGTCAGCACCTGCTTTTGCAGGTCGGCCAGCAGCTTCTTGTCGGGATCAAGGGAGGGCGACGTCACGAGGAGTCAGGGTAGGGGAGCGAGGTGGTCCGGACGGCACAACCACCCCGCTCGCGACTCAGTTGTTCTTCAACGAGCGCACGAAGGCTCGGAACGAGTCCGCGCTCACGCTGAACTCACCCGCTTCCGGGCACTTGGAGTCTCGGAGACCCACCGTCTCCCTCCCCCGCGCTACCTCGACGCAGTTCGAGTCAGCGCTGTACGTGCTTCTCCGCCATGCGGGCGCAGCCATGTGCGCTCCACCTCACTCTCGATCGAGCTCGCGCGCGATAGACGACATGAGCCAAACACTGTCCTGCTCGTCAAGCGCCACTTCCGTCAGCCTCTTCAAGGTGAGCCTATAGCTCTCAACCTGGGCTGGATCGCCCAAGAACAAGCCGGTCGCGCGGTCTTCGACGTGCACAACAGTTGGGTCGTCGCGGAAGTCGAGGATGACGAATTGTCCGACCAGGCCAGGGTGAGGGCCGACATCGGCAGGGATGACGCGGACGGAGATGTTGCGGCGGCGACTCAGGTCGATCAGGTGGCGGATCTGCCGCACCATCACGCCAGGCCCACCGACCGACAGTCTCAGGGCGGACTCGGCGATGATCAAGTTGACCTGTGGCGGACTGGACCGGGCCAGGATGGTCTGCCTCGCCATCCGCCGGGCCACACGAGCCTCGATGTCGGGTTCGTCCTGATCCAACATGAGGGCGGAGATGATCGCGAAGGCGTACTCGGCCGTCTGTGCGAGACCGGGCACCAACATCAACTCGAAGTTGGTGATCGTCGCGGCCCGGATCTCGAAGTTGAGATAGGTCCGGCTCTGCACGGTTGGGTTGCTGCCCTCCACGAGGCCGAGTCCGCTGCCGCCTCGTGCTTGGTCGAGCAGTCGGTGGCGTTCTGCGCCCACGACGCCGATGACGGTGAGGATGGAGGCCACCTCCTCGACGGTGGGCTCGCGCTTGCCGTTCTCCAAGCGGCTGATGGTGCTGATGGAGACTCCGAGACCCTCTGCCACGCTTTGCAGGTTGAGCTTGGCGGCCTTGCGCAGTCGTTCCAGCTCGAAGCCGATTCCCCTGGTACTGACACCGGTTTGGTTCTTGCCCACTTTTCCACCTTTGCTGATGTTGCAAAGATTGCAGTGCGAGACACGCCTCTAGCTGCGAAAAGTCACTCGATCGAAGGACTGCAAAGGCTGGTGCCGGCGGGGGAGTGGGTGCAATCCTCGGCTCCATGAACACCGTTGAAGAAGATCGAGTGCTGCGGCGGCACCTGGCGGCCGTGCTGGTCGGGGTGCTGTACGACTCCGACCGGAAGTCGTTGCAGATGGCTCGGGCGGAGACGCATCGGTTGGTCGGTGCGGTGACCACGTGCCTGGGCACGCACCCGCTCGACAAGATCGGCCGGTGCGGAGTGTGCGAGTCGTCGGAGTGCGTGCTGCGCAGCGATCTCCGGCTGGCCCTGATGCCGTTCGACGGCGTCGGCGAGGAGCACATCCTCGATGTCGTCGGTATCGAGCGGAAGAAACTGTGACGCCGGAGAAGCCGATGGAGGACATGACGATGGCGGAACTCCTGACCAACCAGGTCGATCAGGAGCCCGTCGAGTCCGCTCAGCCGGTCGAGCCCAGCAACTCCGACACGGCGTGAACGAGCCGCTGGGGGTCGGCCGGGCTCAGTGTCGACCACTCCCGCCCGTCGCCGGACGGTCGGCGGGTGAACTGCCAACGTCCTTCCGCGGTGTCGTAGAAAGACACCGCATACGGTCCGCGCTTCCGCGGCCCCGGTCGGCCGTGCAGGGTCGGGCGGACCGCCACGCCGAACTGGCCCATCCGTTGCACGTTGCCGAGCACCGAGCCGATCTTCTGCGCGTCGGGCCGGGGCAGGCCCGCGTCCCGCAGCGCGTTCTCCAGGCGAGTGGCGGATTCACCGGCGGTAGCCGCCGCACGTTCCAGGTCCGCCGCGAGGAGGCTGATGGACCGTGATCGGGGTGTGGGGTGCGGAGGCAGCAGCGACACCATCGACGTGGCGAGCGTGGTTTCGTCGATGCGAGTCAGCGCCAGCGCGTCCGCGGTCAGGACGGCCGACACCGCGTGCCCGCGCCGGGCCGCCGCGACCGCGCGGACCCGTGGGCCAGAGTCCAGTCGCAGCCGGGCGTCGACCTCGCGCTCGGGGCGGGCCAGCAAGTCCAGCGAACCGGCCAGGCGGGCGTCCAGTTCACCGCGCTCGGCCAGCCCGCGTGCCTCCAACGAGCGCCACGCGTCGTTGAACAACGCGCGGCGCTCGTCCATCGTCGCGCCGTGGGAGGGAATCGTCAGGATCGTCGGGTACTCGCCCAGGTTCAGGTGATCCCAGCACAGCTCGAACTCCAGCCGGGACAGGGTGAACGTCACGAGCCGTCGTCCCCGATCACCGGCGGCGCGACCCGGGGCATGGAGTCCTCGCCCCACACGTCGTCCAGCTCTTCCAGGTAGGGCGCGGCCTTGTGCTCGATGTCGTCCTCGCCCTTGCCGCCCTGCGGGGCACCGGCCATGCCGCCCGTCATCGGGCTGCCCGCCGCCCCCCTCGCGCCTGCCGCGCCGGCTTGGGCGGTTCGGTTGGTGTGCGCGTCGCCGCCCACGCCGGTGGAGGAGCCGGGGCCGAAGGGCTGGCCGCCGTGACCGGGCTGTCCCGGAACGCCAGGCAGGCCGCCACCGAACCTGGGCGTGCCACCGGCCGGGTTGCCGCCGAATCCCTTGGGAACACCCGGACCGGTGCCCTTGCCGGGAGGGTTGCCGCCGGGCGGGGTCCGCCGGTCGTAGAAGCCCGGGTTCGGCCTGATCATGCCGGGCGGGGGCACCGCGACAGGTGGTTGCGGCGGTCCGGGCGTGTAGGGCGGGGGAGTGATCGGCGTGGGTCCGGGCCGGGGCGCGATGTCCGGTGTCGTCCCGACTGCCGAGGTGCTGGTGTCTCCGCCGGTGGGCGCGACGGCCTGGGGCACTGGCTGCTGCGGCTGCGACGGCATTCGGCTGGTGCCGGTGTCGCCGTTCCACTGGCGGTCCGAGAACTGCCGGGAGTACTGGCTCTGCGCCTCGGACTGCTGGAACGTCGGCTCGGTGACCTGTGTGGTGACCTGCGGTGGCGGCACAAATGTCCCCAATCTGTCCACCGTCGCCGCTGCGCTGTCGCGGTAGCTGTTCATCACGTCGACTGCGTGGTTCTTGGCCTCTTGAGCCTGTTTCTCCTGAATGTCCTGGTCGGTCTGGCCGTCCAACTTGTGCACGATGGCGGCCGGGATACCGAAGAATTTGTCGTTCGCGGTGGAGGTGACCTCGACCGGTTCAGGCATGCGAGTCTCAGCGTCGATGTATTGCTTGGTGTAGTCATCGAATGACTTCTGCGTCGCGGCTCCCGCCGTGAGTGCATCCTCCGCCCACTGCACCAATGGTGCGGTGCTCCCGGTAAATTTCTCGCCCGCTACGCCGACCCAGACTGCTTTGGAGTCGCGAATCGCCGACTCCAGCTCGCTCTTGGCGTTGCCCATCACCACTTGGAAGCTGTTCCAGAGGTCGTCCACGGCCTGTGCCGCCGAGTGGCCAGGGCCGTCGTGGATCTTCTCGTAGAGCTGCTTGTGCGACTGCGCGTGGAAGTTGTAGTTACCTATCCCGCCCATTTAAGTGCTCCCTCACTTCACCAAGTTCTGCATGGCCGCTTCCGCTAGCTTGCGCGCGCCCTCGCACGGCTTGGGGAAGCGGTCCTTGAAACTTGGGCTGACTGAATACGTAGCCGACAGGTACTGGCCCTCTGCGGTGTCTACGAATAGGTCGCATTGATTGGGGTCATCCGGCAAGGTCACCGTGATGGCAGGGAAGCCTTCCACCGGATCGGCTTGGGTTGGCTGTCCCCGGCGTTTGCCACTCGCCCACTCCTCTATCCCTTCGGTGGTGACAGGGATCAGCTGAATGGACTGTCCGGTGGCGGTCCATGAACAATATGGCGACTTGTATGTGGAGTCCGTGCCGGTCCGGCCGGGGCCTTTGAACTGCATCACCGTGAGTTGCTCGTCGGTTACCAGCTGGCACGGGTCCTTGCCGTCGAGCACGACTTCCCCGGGCCGGGCGCTCGACGGCGACACCGAGGTCGACTCGCTCGTCGTGTCAGCGGTGGTAGCTGGCACTGGTGTGCCGCCTTGAGCCGTGCATGCCGTGAGCAAGATCAGTGCCGCCGCAGTTGTGAAAAGAGAGCGCATTCCGGTCAGATCTCCCTGTGCTGCTGCCGCATGCGGTTCTCGTTGGTGTCTTCAGTCAGGTTGTACGTCTTGGCGGTCTGGTCGAGTTGGTCGATGCTGATGTTTAGTTGGTCGAGGAATTGCTCGGTTACATCGATGGCGATTTCCGTGTTGTTGGTGAATATGGGAGCGGCTTCGGTGGACACATCGTCTTTTGCGAACGGTTGTACACGCAGTGATCGCCTGTGGCTGATTAGGTAGTCCTGAATCGTGTCGCGGACCGCCTCGTAGCGGGCCTTGAGGGCCAGGATCTGGCCCGGTTCGACCTGCATGGTGACCGGTCCGGCGGGTGCCGGAGCGCTGGCTCCGCCACCCCCACTCGCCATGAACGGCATGAGTCTCCCCTCTCCTACCTTGACCACTGTGTGCACGTGAGTCGTCACTGTGCGTGTCCAGGTTCCGGCACGGCGAAGTCATCGAGCGGTGGAACCGGTGACTCGGATCAGAATCAGCCCACGAGCGAGTGAAGTATCCCGGACGGCGGCCACGGGGACCGCGCAATGATCCATTCTTCCGGCGTGTTCACTCTGATGACGTAATCATTAATGCGAGGGACTGTCGTTTCGTCACCCATTGGGCACAACAACACCAATGCGTCAGGTCCCGTTGCTCCGTCCGTTTCCGCACCATAGCGGGCTCGCTTGGCGAGGCGGTCCAACAGAGCCTGTCCGGCTGGGTATCGCCCGAGTGGGGTAAGACCGTCCAGCGCCAACACGGGCTGTCGCGTCCACTCCCGCTCCAGCGCTCTGCACGCCTGCTCTACCACCCGGTGCAGGTTGAGCTGTTCCCTGCCGCCGGGTTCGGCGGCGTCGGCGCGGAGCACGCGGTCGAAGTCGGGAATCCGGTGCTCCTTGGCAACTTCGCGCAAAGCGGCCACGAACGCCGCCGTCGCGTCCACCACCGGCACTCCCAGCGCGGCCTCCACCGCGGCCCGCGCCTGAGCCCAGCGCTTGCGCCGCACGGTGATGATCCGCACCCCGCCGCGCTCCGCGGCGTCGACCAGGCGGGCGTCCACGTCGCTGGCGGCGGTGCCGGAGACGATCGGGTGATGACTCAGCGATCCCGTCGATCCCGTCGAGGATGTCACCCGCGTCAAGCCGGTCGTCTCGGGTGTGCGCGGGCGGTAGAGCTCGCCGTCCCAGGTCACCGGGAACCCGGCCTCGGTCAGCAGCTCCGCCAGTTCCCGGCCGGTCGGCAGGCGGTCGAGGCCGGGGAACCGGTTGTCCAGTCGCTGCTGCACGCCGTCGGCGGTCAGTCCGCCCTCGGGCATCCCCGCGCCCGCCTGCGCCAGCCGGAGCGCCCGCACCGAGGACAGGCTCCGCGGGTACAGCTCCAGGCGGAGGTTGGCCAGCACCGTGCCCGAGCCCGCCGCCGCCAGCCTGACCAGGCGCTTCTCGTCGAAGACCTCACCGGTCCGCTCGGCGCAGGCCGCCAGTTCGCGCACCACGGCGGTCGGCGTCGGAAGCGGGTCCTGGGCGGCCAGCTCACCGGCCTTGTCCGCCAACCGCTCGGCGAGCTCCAGCAACGACTCGTCGGACGGCGTGTCCACCGGGTCACCCGAGCCGACCTGCAACGCCAGCAGCACCCGTTCGTGGTGGCGGCGCAACGACAACCTCGGTTCGTCGCGCTGCCAGTCCACCTCGTAAGCGGCCCGCAGCACGGCGTAGGCGTAAGCCATCCGCAGAGGGTGCGATTCCACGTCCGAGCAGCCGTGCTGGGCCAGCAGGTGCTCGGCGAGTTCTTCTGCGGCGGCGACCCGGCGGAACGACACCAGGGTGTCGACCACCTCGCCCAACACGGTGTCGAGTACGTCGATGTTCGACCACGCCCGGCGGCGTGCGGACAGGACCTGACTGATCCGCCCCTGGGTGAGGTTGGTGTCCCCGGCGACCACGACGCTCGTGGGCCACCGGGTCTGCGGCAGCACGCCGTTCTCGTCGGGCAGGCCGAGCAGCAGGCGGCTGATCGCGGCCTGGGTGTCGTTGCGGCGTTTGACCTTCGGCAGGAGCATCGCGACGATCGCGTCCAGCGGCAGGCGTGAGCCGGTGACGTCGGACGGCAGGTGTCCAGTCGTGATCACGCCCGGCTCGGTCACGAGCCTGGTCCGCCACGCGGCGATGCGGTCGAGCAGCTCGGTCCGCGTCTTGCGACTCAGCCCCCGGGCTTTGCGCACGTCGTTGATCCGCAGGTCGAGCAGGCCACCGACGGTGTCGGCGCCGAGCCGGTTCGCCACCGCGACGGCCCGCAGCGTCAGGCCGGCCGCGTTGAGAGCGGTGTCCAGGGTCGCCCGCTCGGCCGCTTCCTCGCGTAGCTCATCCGGGTCGTCGGAACCCGAGGACGACACGGCGGCCGGCGCGGTCTCGTCCAGCGCGGTGAACACCCGCTGCCACGCCTCACGCATCTGGGCGGCGGACGCGAACCGCTTGTCGGCGTCGCGGTGCAGCGCCTTGCCGAAGAACTCGCGCAGCGGCTCCCTCAGCCCGGCTTCGAACAGCTCGGCCGCCACCGTCACCGGCTCGGTGTGGAACCGGGGGTTCGTGCCATCCTCGCCCCACGACGGCAGCTCCAAGCTGGCCATCTCGTGCAGCGTCACGGCCGCCGCGTAGCGCTCGGCGTGCAGGTCGTACACCGGGCGGCGGTCACTGCCCAGGAACGGGTCGATGTACCCGCGGGTGCCCGCGGTAACGTCGTTGAGCGGTGCGCCGGCCAGTGAGAAGTCGAACAGCACCAGACCCTGCCCGTACTTCGGGTGGCTGCGCACGCCCAGGTTGTCCGGCTTTATGTCGCGGTGGAGGACGCCCTTGCGCTCCAGGTAGGACAGGGCGTCGAGCAGCTGGTCGCCCAGCAGTTGGAGCTTGTCGGGCAGCAGCGCG
This sequence comes from Saccharothrix sp. 6-C, assembly GCF_016695385.1. NCBI lineage: Bacteria > Bacillati > Actinomycetota > Actinomycetes > Pseudonocardiales > Pseudonocardiaceae > Saccharothrix > Saccharothrix sp. 6-C. The sequence continues at coordinate 1,285,114 of NZ_CP064192.1, forward strand.
CCCTCGTCGCGCAGGATGTGGGCCAGCGATCGGTCGCCCGCGTAGTCGATCTCGATCGCGTGCCTGCTGCCCAGCGGAAACAGGCTGCGCCTGCGCACGACGACGTGCTCGTGCCGCAGGTCTTCCAGGGCGGCGGCCTCGTCGGCGAGCCGGTCCACGGCGTCGGCCGACCGCGAGACCTTCAGGACCGTGTCGGTGTTGTCGTGCTCGACCAGGAAGGCCCGCGCGGTGGCGCCGGTGCCCAGGACGCGCTGCACCACGTAGTCGGAGTCGGCGAGCCGCTCGCCCGGCGCCGCGTTCCAGGGGTCTACCCGGTCACCGGAGGGCTCGCCGAGCCGCTGGAACGCGGACAGCTCCTCCAGGAACTGCTCGACGTCGGCGAACCGGTCCCGGACCACCGGGTCGGTGGCCAGCGCGATCACCGCGTCGAGGTCGTCGGGGATGCTGTCGTCCACCGCGCGCGGGTGCAGGCCGCCCTGACGGGCCAACTGGTCGAGCAGCTCGGAGCGGGTGCCGGCGGGCGGGCGGCCGGTCAGCACCAAGTAGGCGATTGCGCCGACGCCGAACACGTCGATCGCGACGGTGCCGTCCGGGTCGTCGGTGAAGTCCGGGGCCAGGTACGGGGCTGCCGCAGCCTCGACGTGGGCCACCGCGCCCGTGCTGGGGCGCAGCCGGTGCACCGTGGAGGAGCCCGACAGGCCGCGCGCCGCCGCCTGCCACTCACCCACCTGCAACTGCGGCTTCGTCCAGTCGTCGGTGGTCGGCAGGACGATCACGGCTCGAGGTGACAGGGCCCGGTGCACCAGCCGCCGCTCGTGCGCGTAGTGCACCGCCTCGGCGAGCTGTCGGACCATGTCCAGCCGGGTGGGCAGGTCCAAGTCGGCGTGGTGTTGGGCCATGTAGTGGTCGAGCCGCAGTGCCTCCCGGGGCTGCTCGATCAGCAGCGCGGGACCCGCCTCGTGGTCGACCAGGTCCACCGGGCCGAGTAAACCGGGGTGGCGGATGCCCTGGCAGGCGCGGAACTCGCGCTCGGCGGCGGCGCGGATCGATCGCTGCTTGTCCGAGTCGCCTTCGCGTTCGTAGAGGTAGATCCGGACCCTGCGGTACTCGCCGGGCATGTCCTCGCGCTCGGCGTGGTGGTCTTGCCACGTCGGTCCCGTGTCGTACGGGCGGGGCTTGATCTGCCACGACCCGACGGTGATGCTGCGCTTGGTCGGGTGGATGCCCACCCGCTGGAGCAGGCGCGGCAGCGCGCGGAAGAAGTCCGGGCTCAGCGGCGTCCGGCTGATCGGGCCGGTGAGCAGGTCGGAACCGATCTTGTCCAGCACCTTGCCGGTCTCGGGCCCGTAGACACCGTGGCGCTGGGAGTCGTCGAGCCGGATGTCCAGCCCGGTCTCGGACAGGAAGATCGCCGGGGCCACGAACGGGATGGCGACCTTGTCCTGCCGGGCCGCTTGGACGAGCAGCGACTTCAGTTCCTTGGCCTTCTGGTCCGCCAGCGGCAGCGGGTTGTCGAACGTGCGCGGATGGTGACTGTTCGGACGGTGCTGCACCCACGTGCCGTGCCGGTTCTCCAGCCGGCCCTTCAAGCTCTTGATCTCGACCAGGTGCAGGCCGCTCGGCGTGGCGACCAGCAGGTCCACCTCACGGATGTGCCCGTGCGGGGAGGTGAACGTGAAGTTCGACCACGCCTCGTACGGGTGCCGGTCGGGCAGCAACTCGCGCACCTGCCGCAGTGCCGCCCGCTCGTGCGTGAACGCGGACTGCGTGATCTCGTGCCACCTGCTCGACTGCTCGTCCACCCCGCACCCTTCGACTAGACGGCCCATCATGTCCGATCGCGCGCGCCGCCGGTGTGTTAGCCGCCGGACCGGCACGGCGGGGCGCCCGTCACGGCTTGACCGGCACCTTCGCCTGGCGGGCGAGGTAGTCGTTCACCTCGTCGGCGTCGAAGGCGGTCGGGTCGAAGTCGGCGGCGGAGTCCAGTTCGAGCCACTCCAGCCGGTCCGCGTGCTCAGGGTGCCCCGGGTCGGCCAGCACGTCGCACAGGTGCGCGTAACCCCAGATGCCGCCGCTGTCCTCCGGCGGGGCGGCACGGCGACCGGTGAGGCAGCGGGGGTAGGCGACCCCCGGTTCGGCTTGCACGACGTCCTCCACCAGGATGTCGTGGTCCCAGGCGTCCCCGAAGTCGTACAGGTAGCTGATGCGGTCCTTGGGGTTGCGCGTCACGTCGGCCAGGGTCACGGCGGCGGCGTCGCCGTGACCGAGTTCCGGGTCGGGCATCCCGTACTCGCCCTGCGGCGTGTCGAAGACCCACAGGTGGTAGTCCTCCCAGGCGAACAAGTCCTGGACGGCCTGGTGCAGTCGCACCAGCGGCGTGGACGACAGCACCTCCACCCGGCGCCAGATCGGCGGCTTCGACCCGCGCAGGGTGACCTTCAGCCGGTGCACGCTGGTGTCGAGGGCGGTCGGCGCGGCCTCCGGGAGCAGTTCCAGCCGCTGTTCGAGCAGCGCCAGGGTCGTCGTCACGTCCTCCACCTGGTCCGGCTCGACCGGGCACGGCTCGCGTTCGAGCGCGTCCGCCACGATCCCGCGCGCCTGTTCGGGCGTGTACTCCCGGAACGGGAAGCCCAGCTCCGCGGCCGCGTGGACGTACCCGGCCCGGATCTCCTCCGGCTGGTCGCTGACGAAGCAGTCCTTGAGGCCGCCGAGGTCGTGGTCGATCAACAAGACGAGGACGTGCGACTTGCGTCCGTACGAGAAGGTCAGCGCCAACCCCTCCTGAGCGCCGCGCGGGTCCGCGTAGCCGAAGCAAGCGCCGAGGGTCGGCCGGCCCACCGCCTTCGCCCACTTCGGGTCGCGCAGCCCGCTCGCGACGAGCCGGTCGGCGGCCTGGGCCGCGATCGGCCGCACCTCCGGCGGTGCGAGCACCGCGAACGATCTGGCCAGCGCGAGGGCTTCCGGCCTGCCCGTGGCCTCGGCGTCGGAGATCATGGCGGCCACCACGTCCGGGAAGTCCTGCGGATCGACGCTGCCGCCGATCGCGCCCAGGAACTCCGAAGCGGTCAGCTCGGCGTCCAGCGGTCCGCAACCCTGCTCCAGCAGCGGTGAGAAGCCGTCGAGAACCGCCATCCCGAGTTCGGCCACCGGCTGGACGAAGCCTGCCTCGGTCAGGCGGTCCACCGCGTCGGGCACGTCCCGGGCCGCGTCGACCAGCACCAACGCCTGCTCGGGGGCTCCTTGCTCAGCCAGCATCGCGCGGAGGTCGGACAGAGTGGGCTGGGCATCGTTCGACACCCGCCCAATCGTGCCACCCGCGTCAGTGGCGTCGCACACGGCTCCTGGACCTGAACGTCCCTCACGCGAACGAGACGTGGACGCCCCTGCCCAGGTGGTTCAGCCGGACTCGGAGGGTTCGCTGTCACGTCCACCCGCCGGGTCCGTCAAGCGGCGGAGTTGGGCGGCCAGGTAGGGGCGGGCGCGGCGACGGCCTCCCCGGGCCCCGATGGCCCGGGACAGGGATTCCAGAGCCCTGGTCACGCGTGCCCGGTCGGGGTGCCAGCCGCGGCGTTCGCACTCGGCCAGCCAGTCGACGGGGGAGGAGTGGCCGCGTTCGCGGTTGCAGCGGCGGCAGGCGGCGACCTCGTTCTCCAGCCACGACGGGCCGCCCTTGACCTTCGGCACCAAGTGGTCCGTGGTCGGGGTGACGTGGCGGGCGAACCGGCGGCGGCACCACGTGCAGTCGTCGCCGTCGCGGAGAACGGCTTCGGCGAGGCGGGTCGCGCGGTCGGGTGCGGTGTCGGACATCGGGATACCAGGAAAGCACTGCGCCCCGGCCGTCGCACGACAGCCGGGGCGCAGGGTCCGGGGGTCAGGCAGGCAGGGAGGCGACGCCGGGCGCCAGGAAGCGCTTGCCCGTCACCTTCTCCGAGATGCCCGAACGGTCCAGGTAGGGGGTGATGCCGCCCAGCCAGAACGGCCAGCCGGCGCCCAGGAGCATGCACAGGTCGATGTCCTGCGCCTCCGCGACCACGCCCTCGTCGAGCATGATCCGGATCTCCTCGGCCAACGCCTCCAGCGCCCGCGCGAAGACCTCGTCACCGGTCAGCGGCTGGTCGCCGAACGACCACAGCGCCTGCACCTCGGGGTCGACGCTCTGCTTGCCCGCCGAGTCCCACTGGTACACGGCGGTCTTGCCGGCCTCGACGAACGCCCTCATGTTCTCCGACACGCCGAAGCGGTCGGGGAAGGCGCCGTTCATCGTCTCCGCCACGTGCAGCGCGACGGCCGGGCCGACGAGCTGCAGCAGGATCAGCGGCGACATCGGCAGGCCCAGCGGCTCGGTGGCCTTGTCCGCCACCTCGAACGGCGTGCCCTCGTCGATCGACTTCACGACCTCGCCCATGAAGCGGGTCAGCAGCCGGTTCACCACGAACGCCGGGGCGTCCTTCACCAGCACGGACGACTTCTTCAGCTGCTTGCCCACCGCGAACGCGGTCGCCAGGGTCGCGTCGTCGGTCTGCCCGGCGCGCACGATCTCCAGCAGCGGCATGATCGCGACCGGGTTGAAGAAGTGGAAGCCCACGACCCGCTCGGGGTGCTTGAGGCCCGACGCCATCTCGGTGATCGACAGCGACGACGTGTTGGTCGCCAGCACGGCCTCGGCCGAGACGTGCTCCTCGACCTCGGCGAACACCTTCTGCTTCACGCCGAGGTCCTCGAACACGGCCTCGATGACGAAGTCCGCGTCCGCGAACGCCGCCTTGTCCAACGAGCCGCTCACCAGGGCCTTGAGCCGGTTCGCCTGGTCCGGCGACACCCGCTTCTTGCCCAGCAGCTTGTCGATCTCGCCGTGCACGTACCCGACGCCCTTGTCCACCCGCGCCTGGTCGATGTCGGTGAGCACCACCGGCACCTCCAGCCGCCGCGCGAACAGCAGCGCCATCTGCGACGCCATCAGGCCCGCGCCGACGATGCCGACTTTGGTGACCTTGCGCGCCAGCGACTTGTCCGGCGCGCCCGCGGGCCGCTTGGCCCGCTTCTGCACCAGGTTGAACGAGTACAGCCCGGCCCGCAGCTCGTCGCTCATCACGACGTCCGCCAGCGCCTCGGTCTCCGCCGCGTACCCGGCGTTCAAGTCGTTGGCGCGCGCCAGCTCCAGCAGCTGCAACGCCTTGAGCGCACCCGGCGCCGCGCCCTTGGTCTTGCCGTCGACGATGGCCTTCGCCCGCGCCACGGCCGCGTCCCAGCCCGCGCCGCGGTCGATCTCGCGGCGGGCGGGCACGACGTCGCCGCGCACCACGGAGGCCAGCCACAGCAGCGACTGCTCCAGGTAGTCCGCGGAGTCGAACAGCACGTCCGCGATGCCCAGGTCCAGCGCCTGCTTCGGGTTGAGCATCTTGTTCTGGTTCAAGGCGTTCTCGAAGATCACGGTGACCGCGTCGTGCGGGCCGATCAGGTTCGGCAGCAGCTGCGTGCCGCCCCAGCCGGGGAACAGGCCGAGGAACACCTCGGGCAGCGCGATGGCCGCCGCGTTGGACGCCAGCGTCCGGTAGTGGCACGACAGCGCCAGCTCCAGGCCGCCGCCCATCACCGCGCCGTTGACGAACGCGAAGGTCGGCACGGAGGACTCGGTGAACTTGCGGAACACGTCGTGCCCGAGCTGCCCGATCGTCACGGCCTGCGAGCGCTCGGAGGCGCCCTCCACGGCCGTCAGGTCGGCGCCCACGGCGAAGACGAACGGCTTGCCGGTGACCGCGATGGCGGCCGGGGAGGCGGCCGCGGCTTCGTCGAACGCCGCGCCCAGGCTGACCAGCGACTGCGGGCCGAACGTGGACGGCCGGGTGTGGTCGTGGCCGTTGTCGATGGTGATGAGGGCGACTTGGCCGTCGACGCCGGGCACCGACACGAACCGGGTGCGGGCGTGGGTCACGACCTCGTCGGGGAACAGGGCCTTGGCCTCGTCAGCGGTCAACGCGGTCACTTGGACTCTCCGTTCCAGTGCGGGTTCTCCCAGATGACGGTCCCGCCCATGCCGATGCCGATGCACATGGTCGTGATGCCGTAGCGCACGTCGGGGCGCTCGGCGAACTGCCGCGACAGCTGGGTCATCAGGCGCACGCCCGAGGACGCGAGCGGGTGGCCGGTGGCGATCGCGCCGCCCCACTGGTTGACGCGCGGGTCGTCGTCGGCGATGCCGAAGTGGTCGAGGAAGGCGAGCACCTGCACGGCGAACGCCTCGTTGATCTCGAACAGGCCGATGTCCTCGATGGACAGGCCCGCGCGCTTGAGGGCCTTCTCGGTGGCCGGCACCGGGCCGACGCCCATGACCTCGGGCTCGACGCCCATGAACGAGTAGCCGACCAGGCGCATGCCGACCGGCAGGCCGAGCTCGCGCGCGGTCTCCTCCTCGGCCAGGATGCAGCCGGTCGCGCCGTCGTTCAGGCCGGCCGCGTTGCCCGCGGTGACCCGGCCGTGCGGGCGGAACGGCGTCTTCAGCTTGGCCAGGTCCTCGACCGTCGTGCCCGGACGGGGCGGCTCGTCGGCGGTGGCCAGGCCCCAGCCGTGCTCCGCCGAACGGGTCGCGACGGGCACGAACTCCGGGCCGATCTTGCCGTTCTTCACCGCGTCGGCGTACTTGGCCTGCGACGCCGCCGCGAACGCGTCCGTGCGCTCCTTGGTCAGGTGCGGGAACCGGTCGTGCAGGTTCTCCGCCGTCGAGCCCATGACGAGCGCGGACGGGTCCACGATCTTGTCCGACAGGAACCGCGGGTTGGGGTCGACGCCCTCGCCCATCGGGTGCCGGCCCATGTGCTCGACACCGCCCGCGATCACCACGTCGTACGCGCCGAACGCGATGCCGCTGGCGGAGGTCGTCACGGCCGTCATCGCGCCCGCGCACATGCGGTCGACGGCGTAGCCGGGCACCGACTTGGGCAGGCCGGCGAGCAGCGCGGCGGTGCGGCCGATGGTGAGGCCCTGGTCGCCGATCTGCGTGGTGGCGGCGATGGCCACCTCGTCGACCCGCTCCGGCGGCAGTTCGGGGTGACGGCGCAGCAGCTCGCGGATCACCTTGACGACCAGGTCGTCGGCACGGGTCTCCGCGAAGATTCCCTTGGGGCCGGCCTTGCCGAACGGCGTGCGCACGCCGTCCACGAAGACCACGTTTCGAACGCGTGCCGGCGCTACTGGTGCGGCCACGGCGTCTCCTCCGCTTGTGGTGACGATTCGCCCGAGCGGTCGGGCGCGACTCCTACCGATCGGTAACACAACTCTAGCCCCTGTTACTGACCGGTAACCACCGTGGTCGCCCTGTCGGGTCGGTCACAGGCCGCCCGGACGGCCAGGAACAGCCCGAACCCGAACGGGGACAGGACGACCGTCAGCACCAGCAGCGGGCCCATGAGCAGCGGGTGCAGCCCCAGGCGGCGGCTCTCCCGGTACATCCACGCGCCGATCAGCAGGTCCCACGCGATCACCTGGGCCCAGACCGCCGAGGCGCCCCACGACGTGGCCAGGAACTCCCGCAGCGTGTCCAGGTCCGGACTGCTCATGGTCGCCCACAACTGGGGCAGGTGCGCGGCGACCAGAACCGCGTGGACGACCAGCGGCGGCACCGCGATCAACGGTGACGAGACGATCCGGCTCGTGACCGGGGCCGTCGGGGCGAAGATCATCAGACCCCAGAACGGGACGGTGAGCCAGAACGTGAGCTGGAAGAGGAACCCGGTCATGCGCGCACGACCTCCTTCGCGTGGTCGGTCGTGTCGGTGGTCTTGGTGGTCTCGGTGCTGCGCAGGGTCTTCGCGATGACCGCGCCGGTCCAGGTCGCCACGGCCAGCGCCCCCAGCGCGGTGAGCAGGTCGGGGCGCGTCAGCGGCTGCCCGCGCAGCGCCTGCCAGGTGAGCAGCGCCAGCAGGCCCGCGTAGCCGATCGTCAGGCCCCCGGCGAGCTTCGGGGTGGCCCGGCGGCCGAACGCCACCACCAGCAGCGGGATGACCTGCAGGGCGTGGATGCCGACGAAGTGCGGGACGCGCAGGTCGCCGCCCGTGGTGGCCCAGCCCGTCAACGCCATCTGCGGGCCGCCGTCGGGCACGCCGACGCTGTGCGCGCCGATGACGCCCCCGTCGTCGTCCTGGCCGGGCGCGGGCGGCGTCATCAGGAAGCCGAGGCCGAGGCCGACGAGCGACAGCAGCAGTCCCAGCCGGATCGCGACGCCCGCCGCGGGGTCGGCGAACCGGGTCAGCGCCAGCACGACGGCGATCACCGCGTGCATCACCCACAGGGTCACGATGGTGACCGCCATGAGGTCCCACAGGCGCTCGTCCAACGGGGTGGCGACGTTGAAGTGGCTCCGCCTGCCGCGGACCACCTGGCCGATGATGACGGCCATCTCGGCGGTGCCGGCGAGCGCGATCACCGTGCCCGCCCACCAGCCGACCCGGCGCAGGCGGGTGGTCAGGGTGAGCATCCAGGCGAGCGTGACGCCGTAGAGGGCGAGGGAGAGGCCGAACTTGAGCGGCTTGAACCAGATCGGGGACCCGACCAGAATCCGGTCGTCGAAGATCAGCCCGCCGAGTGAGGCCAGGGTGACGGCGGTCATCAGCAGGGAGAAGAGCATCAGGGGTGGGTGCGGGCGGAGGAAGCGGGTCATGGACGGCTCCTAAGATGGATAGCAGCACTTTCTACTATCGGATAGCTACAGTATCCATACTGGGGACCGTCTCAGGAAGGGGGTCGTGCCCGATGCGCATCGCCGAGTTGAGCCGTCGCAGCGGCGTGCCCGTGCCGACGATCAAGTACTACCTGCGCGAAGGGCTGCTCCCGGCCGGTGAGCTGACCAGCCCCAACCAGGCCAGGTACGCCGACGCGCACCTGCACCGGCTGCGGCTCGTGCGGGCGATGGTGGAGCTGGGCGGGCTGTCGATCGCGGCCGTGCGGGAGGTGCTGGGCGCGTTGGACGACCCGGAGAAGTCCCTGCACAAGGCGATGGGCACCATCTCGGCCGCGGTCGCGCCGGCGGACCTGGGCGGCGAGGACGAGGTCGCGCACGAGCAGGTCGAGGCGTTCCTGCGGCGGCAGGGGTGGGTGTGCCGTCCCACGTCGTACGCGTACAAGGCGCTGGTGGGTGTGCTCGCCACGGCGCGCGAGGTCGGGCACGAGCGGTTCGCGGACCTGCTCGACGGGTACGCCGACGCCGCCCGGCCGCTGGCCGAGGCCGACCTGGGGTACGTGCTGGGCGCGGGGTCCGAGGACGAGGCGCTGGAGGCCGTCGTCGTGGGGACCGTGCTGGGTGACGCGGCCATGGCCGCCGTGCGCGCCCTCGCCCGCCGTGAACTGTCCGGCGCCCGCCAACCGAACGACCCCTGACCGCCGAGAGTCGTCCCTCCACGCCGCGCGTGTCCTACCTCCAGAACGCGCGTGTCCAACGTTCGGAACACCCGAGTTGAACGCTCAGCTCAGTCGATCTTGTGCTGAGCGTTCAACTCGAGGTGCGCGAACGTTGGACACGCGCGTTCCGAACGTAGGACACGCGCGGGGTGAAGGGACGACTCTCGGGTCAGGAGGCGGGTGGGGTCAGGGCGGTGGAGAGGGCGGTGGCGGTCAGGGCGACCTGCCAGTTGCGGGCGCCGCCCTCGCGCAGGGTCGCGGCCACGCCCTCCGGTGAGGTGTCGGCCGGCGGCTGCCAGCACGTGCGCCGCACGAGGTCGGGCAGCAGCAGGTTCTCCACCGGCAGGGTGTTCGCCTCGGCCACGGCCGTCAGCGCCGTCCTGGCGGCCGCCAGGCGGGCCGCCGCGGCCGGGTCCTTGTCCGCCCACCGGTTGGCCGGCGGCGGGCCGTCGTGCTGCTGTGACGGCTCCGGCAGCTCGTTGCGCGGCAGGGCGGCGGCACGCTGCAACGCGCCCAGCCACACGCCGGCCATCCGCCGCTGCGCCCGTCCCCGGAACACCGGCAACGCCAGCAGCGCGGCCTCGTCGGCGGGGTTCTTCACGGCGGCGTCGACCAGCGCGGCGTCCGGCAGCACCCGGCCCGGCGCGATGTCGCGCTCACGGGCCAGCGCGTCACGCGCTTCCCACAACGCCCGCACCGCGGCGAGCTGCCGCGGACTGCGGATCCGGTGGATGCCCGACGTGCGGCGCCACGGTTCGGCGCGCGGACGCGGCAGGGGCGCCGTGCGGGCCGCCTCGAACTCCTCGAGCGCCCACTCCAGCTTCCCCTGCCGCTTGAGCTCCTGTTCGAGCACGTCACGCAGCTCGACCAGCAGTTCGACGTCGAGGGCGGCGTAGTTCAGCCAGTCGGCGGGAAGGGGGCGGCGCGACCAGTCGGCCGCGCCGTGCCCCTTCTCCAACCGGTAGCCCAACAACCGCTCGACGAGCGTGCCCAGCGCCACCCGTTCGAAGCCGGCCAGCCTGCCCGCCAGCTCGGTGTCGAACAACACGCTCGGACGAAGGTCGAGTTCGGCGAGGCACGGCAGGTCTTGCGACGCCGCGTGCAACACCCACTCGGTTCCGTCCAGCGCCTCGACCAGCGGATCGAGCCGACCGCCGAGGGCGATCGGGTCGACCAGCACGGTCCCGGCGCCTTCCCGGCGCAGTTGCACCAGGTAAGCGCGTTGCGAGTAGCGGTATCCCGAGGCTCGCTCGGTGTCCACCGCAACCGGACCCGTCGCTCCGGCGAGCGCATCAGCGGCACGCCGGAGCGACGGTGCGTCGGCGACGACAGGTGGAACGCCGTCAGCGGGTTCCACCAGCGGCACCGGATCAGCACCGGTTGGTTCGGTTGGCTCGTCGGAGGGTACGTCCACGGCGGAAGACCCTACGACGAACGCACCACTCGCGGGTGTGTTCGGCCGGTTCAGTGTGCCGACCTGCTCAGCGGATCACGCCGGCACGCATGGCCAGCGCCACCATCTGAGCCCGATCACCGGTGCCCAGCTTGCGCCCGATCCGCGACAGGTGAGACTTCACCGTGAGCGCGGAAAGGCTGAGCGCTTCGCCGATCTCCTTGTTGCTCTGGCCATCGGCGACCAGCTGCAGGACCTCGACCTCACGCGCGGAAAGCTCCCGCGGCGTGTTGTCGGTGCCCGGCACCCTCGTGCCCGCGGCGAGCACGGGCGCGACGCTCGGGTCTGCGTAGACGCCGCCGTCGAGGACCCTGCGCACCCCGTCGGTGACCACCATCGGCGAGGCGGACTTCAGCAGGTACGCCTGGGCGCCTGCCTGGAAGGCCGACCTGACCGCGTAGGGGTCGTCGGAGGACGCGAGGACCACGATGCGGGGCCAGCCCTGGGCACGGAGTTCCGTGACCAGGTCGATGCCGGTGCCATCCGGCAGACCCAGATCGAGGATCGCGAGGTCGCACGGTCCGGTAGCGAGTGCCCGCGCCCGAGCCTCCGCGACCGAAGCCGCCTCATGCACTGTCCCGGCTCCCATCTGGGTGAGCCGAGCCGATATCGCCTCCCTCAGCAGTGGGTGGTCGTCGACCACCAGCACTGAAAAAAGCTCCTCCCGCGGGTGCGGGACCATGTTCGCCGGCAACGTGCCGGCTGGCGTGGTACGAACGGCCTGACCTAAGCCGACGGCAGCCACGTCACTACCTCCCTGGAGTCGGTCGTGCCCCCCGACCGGCACCGGGACTTTCGGCCAATCAGCCGCGCCACTGATCGACCGAAAGTGGTGTCGTCTGGGGCAGCGTAGCCGCCCAAGCGGGTCTACGGGACGATCAATCGGGTATCTATCCCGAATGAGTTGTCACTGATGGCCCCCGCTGTCACACGATCGGCTGACAACTCGATCGGGCACGTAACGCGAGCGGTTCTCACGACGACATCAAGGAGTTGCGGGTGGCGAGCACCACAGGTCGAGGCCGGGCCGAGGAACTGCTGGCCCGGGTGCCCCTCGTCGACGGGCACAACGACCTGCCGTGGGCGCTGCGCGATCTCGTCGCCTCGGGGCAATTCGGTGAAAAGTCAACGGCCGGTGATCCGGTCTCGTCCGTCTCGACCGTCGACCTGACGGTCCGGCAGCCCGCCCTCCAGACCGACCTGGCGCGGGCGCGCGAGGGCCGGTTGGGCATGCAGTTCTGGTCCGTCTGGGTGCCCTGCCGGCTGGCGGGCGACGCAGCCGTCACCGCCGTGCTGGAGCAAGTCGACCTGGTGCACGACCTCGCCGCGCGCTACCCCGACCACCTGCGCATCGCGACCACCGCCGACGAGGCTGAACGGGCCTTCCGGGACGGGCGGATAGCCTCCCTGATCGGCGCGGAGGGCGGACACAGCATCAACGGGTCGTTGGGCGTGTTGCGCGCGCTGCGGCGGCTCGGCGTGCGCTACATGACGCTCACCCACAACGAGAACACGCCGTGGGCGGACTCGGCGACCGACGAGCCGGTGCACGGCGGGCTGACCGACTTCGGGCGCGACGTGGTGCGCGAGATGAACCGCATCGGGATGCTGGTCGACCTGTCGCACGTCGCGCCGTCCACCATGCGGGACGCCCTGGAGGTCTCCACGCGGCCGGTGCTCTTCAGCCACTCGTCGTGCCGCGCGGTCGCCGACCACCCCCGCAACGTGCCCGACGACGTGCTGGCGCGGCTCAGGGACAACGACGGCGTGTGCATGGTGACGTTCGTGCCGCACTTCCTGTCGCAGGCCTACGTCGACTGGGACGCCCGGCTCCGGGAGGCGATGGAGGCGGCGGGGGAGAACCACAACGACCTCGACGCCCGCCACCGGTTCGCGGACTCGTGGCCGGACGCCGGCCCCACACCCCGCGTGAGCGTGGACGACGTCCTCGCCCACCTGGAGCACGCCCGGGAGGTGGCCGGCATCGACCACATCGGCCTGGGCGGCGACTACGACGGGACGCGCGCCCTGCCGGAGGGCATGGAGGACGTCTCCCGCTACCCGGACCTGGTCGGGGCCCTGCTGGACCGGGGGTGGAGCGAGGACGACTGCGCGAAGCTCGCCGGCCTCAACGCCCTGCGGGTGCTCCGCGCGAACGACTGACGGGCACGAGCCGGGCGTGGTCCAGCGCGGCCCGCCCACGACCGTCCGGGCGCGCGGTGGAGGAGGACCCGGTCAGCGGAGCGTGGTGACGCCGACCGGGGGCAGGCCCACGGCGGTCGCCATGACGTCGAAGAAGGCGGTGCCGTGGGCGGCCAGGTCGGCGGTCCGGGCGGTCCAGGAGGCGCGCAGCTCCAGGTCGTCCGTGCGGGCCGGGCCGGCGATGTCGCCGAACCTCGCCGACGACGTCTGCGTGACGGTCCCGCCCAGCGCCAGGAACTCCGCCCCGGCCACCTCCAGCGCCTCCACCAGCCACGACCACCCCACCTCGGGCAGCAGGGGGTCGGCGGCCAGTTCCGCGTCCAGCTCCACGCGCACGTAGGCGACCAGCCGGAACACGCCCGACCACGCCTCGACCCCGTCCGGGTCGTGCAGCAGCACCAGCCGTCCCGTGGACAGCTCGTCGGCCGGCCCCGTCACCTCCGCGGTCACCGCGAAGGACCAAGGCGCCAGCCGTTGCGGCGGGCGCACCTCGGTCAACTCCAGTTCGGGCCGGGTTCGCACCGACCGCAGCGTCGCCACCGCCCGCTGGAACAGTTCGGGCTCCGTCACACCACGGACTGTAGGCCCCTAAACCTCGGAACGTGAGCGCGGCACGCCGTGCCTGAAGACGCCGCCCGAAGACGTCCCCGGCCCAGCCCGTGGGACGATGGAGGGCGAGATGAACGACATCACCGAAGCCCCGTTGCTCGTCGCCGCGCGCGGCGGCAGGCCGTCACGCACCCCGGTCTGGTTCATGCGCCAGGCGGGCCGCTCGCTGCCGGAGTACCGCAAGCTGCGCGAAGGCACCGCGATGCTGGACGCCTGCATGGACCCGGGGATGGTCTGCGAGATCACCCTCCAGCCGGTGCGCCGCCACGACGTGGACGGCGCGATCCTGTTCTCCGACATCGTCGTGCCGCTCAAGGCCGCCGGCGTGGACCTGGACATCGTGCCGGGCACCGGCCCGGTGGTGGCCAAGCCGATCTCGACGGAGTCCGACGTCAAGGCCATCCCGGAGTTGCACGAGGAGCAGGTGCGCCCGGTGGCCGACGCGATCGGGCTGCTCAACGCCGAGCTCGGGGACGTGCCGCTGATCGGTTTCGCCGGCGCGCCGTTCACCCTGGCCTCGTACCTGGTCGAGGGCGGCCCGAGCAAGCACCACGAGCGCACCAAGGCCCTCATGCACGGCGACCCGCACCTGTGGCACGCGCTGCTGGCGCGGCTGGCGGACATCACCGCCGAGTTCCTGCGGGTGCAGGTGCGCGCGGGCGTGAAGGCGGTCCAGCTGTTCGACTCGTGGGCGGGCGCGCTGTCCGAGCGGGACTACCGCGAGTTCGTGCTGCCGCACTCCACCAGGGTGCTGCGGAGCGTCGAGGGCGTGCCGCGCATCCACTTCGGCGTCGGCACGGGCGAGCTGCTGCCCGCGATGCGCGAGGCCGGCGCGGACGTGGTCGGCGTCGACTGGCGCACACCGCTGGACGTGGCGGTCGAGCGGTTGCAGCGGGCCGCGCCGGACCTGCCGAAGCCGGTGGTGCAGGGCAACCTCGACCCGGCGCTGCTGTTCGCCGGCCTGCCCGCGCTGGAGCGGGAGGTCGAGCGGATCAAGCGCGAGGGCCGGGCCGCCGCCGGGCACATCTTCAACCTGGGTCACGGCGTGCTGCCGGACACCGACCCGGACGTGATCACCCGGGCCGTCGAGCTGGTGCACCGGTCCGCATGAGCGCGCCGCGGGTGGCGGTGGTCGGCGGCGGGATCTCCGGCCTCGCCGCCGCGCACCGCCTGCGCCGGCTGCTCGGTCCGCGCGCCGAGATCACCGTGGTCGAGCAGGCCGAGCGGCTGGGCGGCAAGCTGCGCACCGCCGAGGTCGGCGGGCGCGCCTACGACGTGGGCGCGGAGGCGTTCCTGCACCGCCGCCCCGAGGCCACCGGGCTGATCACCGAGCTGGGCCTGGCCGACGGCCTGGTCCACCCGACGGGCGCGCGGGCGAGCGTGCACGCCGCCGGCGACACGCGGCCCATCCCCGGGCACACCCTGATGGGTGTCCCCGCGTCGGCCGACGCCCTGCGCGAGGTGTTGTCGCACGAGGGTCTGCGCCGGGTCGCCGCCGAACCGGACCTGCCGCCGATCCGGCTGGACGGCGCGGACGTGTCCGTGGGCGCGCTGCTGCGCGAGCGGTTCGGGCCCGAGGTGGGCGACCGCCTGGTCGGACCGCTGCTCGGCGGGGTGTACGCGGGCCGGACCGAGGTGCTCGGGCTGCGCGCCACCATGCCGCAGCTGGCCCGCGCGCTCGACTCGGGCGTCGGGTCGCTGCTGGCCGCCGCCGCGACCGCGGTCCCCGCGCCACCCCGGCCGGGGGTCGCCCGACCGCCGGTCTTCGGGACGCTGCGTGACGGCCTGTCGACGGTGGTCGACCGCCTGGCGGACGCGGCCGAGATCCGGCTCGGCCTGCCGGTGCGCGCTGTGGTCCGCCGCGAGCACGGCTGGCGGCTGGAGATCGGCTCCGCCGCCGCGCCGGCGCACCTGGACGTGGACGGCGTGGTCCTCGCCGTGCCCGCGCCCGCCGCGCGCAAGCTGCTCGCCGACGTCGCGCCCGCCGCGTCCCGCCGCTACGGCGAGGTCGAGCTGGCGTCGATGGCGGTGGTCGCGCTGGCCCTGCCGCCCGGCACGGAGCTGCCCGAGCGGTCCGGCGTGCTGCTGGCCGAGGACGAGCGGGCCGCCGACGGCGTGCCGTTCACCGCGAAGGCGTTCACCTTCTCCAGCCGCAAGTGGGGGCACCTGGCCGGCGAGCCCGTGCTGGTGCGCGGCAGCGTCGGCAGGCACGGCGAGGCGCACCTGTTGCAGCGCGACGACGACGAGCTGGTCGCGGCCGTCCGGCACGACCTGCGCGAGCTGACCGGCGTCACGGCCCGGCCGATCGACACCGCGGTCACCCGATGGGGTGGCGGTCTGCCCCAGTACGGCGTGGGCCACCTGGACCTCGTCCGGGACATCGAGGACGCGGTCGCCGCCCTGCCCGGCCTGGCCGTGGCGGGCGCCACGCTGCACGGCGTCGGCATCCCCGCGTGCATCGCCACGGGTGACGCGGCGGCCGCCCGTGTCGCCACTCACGTCCTCGGCGACGTCCGCTGAGTGAGAGGATTGGGCCATGGCCCGCCTGAACTACAACGAACTCAACGACACCATCCGCTACACCATGTGGTCGGTCTTCCGGGTCGAGCCCGGTCGCCTGCCCGACGACCGCGGCCCGGCCGCCGCCGAGGCGCAGGAGTACCTGGACGGCCTGGAGGCCAAGGGCGTCGTGGTGCGCGGCGTGTACGACGTGGCGGGCCTGCGCGCGGACGCCGACTACCTGATCTGGTGGCACGCCGAGGAGATCGAGCAGGTCCAGCAGGCCTACTCCGGGTTCCGCCGCACCGCCGTGGGCCGCGTGTCCACCCCGGTGTGGAGCCAGGTCGCGCTGCACCGGCCCGCCGAGTTCAACCGCAGCCACATCCCGGCGTTCCTGGCGGGCGAGGAAGCGCGCAAGTACGTGTGCGTGTACCCGTTCGTGCGGTCCTACGAGTGGTACCTGCTGCCGGAGGAGGACCGCCGCCGCATGCTCGCCGACCACGGCAAGGAGGCGCGGGACTACCCGGACGTGCGGGCGAACACGGTCGCGTCGTTCGCGCTGGGCGACTACGAGTGGATGCTGGCGTTCGAGGCCGACGAGCTGCACCGCATCGTCGACCTCATGCGGCACCTGCGCGGCACGGAGGCGCGTCGCCACGTGCGCGAGGAGGTCCCGTTCTACACCGGCACCCGCGTGCCGGCCGCCGAGCTGGTCACGAACCTGCCGTAAGGGCGGCGACGACGCGCTTGGCGTGCGCGCTGCCCACGTGGGAGCCGAACGTGCCGAGCACGATCCACGAGCCGTCGGCGAAGACCAGGCCGAACCGTCCCCGCGCGAGCAGCCGGGGGCGGCGCCTGGCCGCCACCACGGCGTCACGCGGCATCGCCCAGGTCACCCGCATCCGGTCGTCGACGTCGACGAGGGCGACGACCCGCTGCGCCGTGACGGCGAAGAAGCTGTGCCCGGTGGCCACCGCTTCGAGCTGCCTGGCCGACGACCCGGCCGGGCCGAAGCAGGTGCGCCCGCCGATCCAGCTCTCCGGGAAGTCGCTCGGCAGGTCCACCGACGGCGACGCGAACGCCACCCCGCCGACACCGGTCAACGCCTTGCCGACCCAGCCCTTCGGCTCGGGCACGGCCCGGTTCACCCGGTCGGCGAGCTGGCCCGCGGGCGTGGTCCAGAAGTCCGGTTCGGCCCCGCCGCGCGCGCCGTAGGCCACGCCGACGGACGTGATCGCGAGCAGGACCTCACCGGGGGCCAACGCGCGGCGCGCGTCGTCCCCCCACACCTCCAGGTCGTCGACCAGCGGCATCAGTCGTCGTCGGTGGCGTAGTCGTAGACGTCCTTGCCCATGTTGAACAGGCCGCCCGCGGGCCCGCCCGGCACCGACTCGCCCAGCGCCTGGCCCAGCGGGATGCGCACCGGCGCGGTGTAGATCGACTTGGCCACGCCGAGCGCGATGCCTTCCTTGCTGAACGTGCCCGCGGCCTTCTTCAGGGCCTTGATCGCCTTCAGCCCGGCCTTGTACGCCTTGGCGGCCTCGGCCAGCTTGCGCAGCATGTTCGACAGCTTCATCAGCAGGTCGGCGAGCTTCTTCACGATCTTGAAGACCTTGCCGAGGGTGGCCGCGGCCTTGGCGGCGGCCGCGGCGGCGCCGGCGGCCAGCGACGCGCCGAAGCTGACCACCGAGAGCGCGAGGCTCACCAGCAGGTCGGTCACCAGCATCATGATCAGGTCGATGACGAGGTCGATGATCAGGTTCGCCGAGTCGACGCAGCCCTTGGCGGCCTCGACCAGCATCCCGGACGTGTCCTGCACGTTCTGGGCGAGCTGGTCGATCTGCTCTTCGATCTCGGTCAGCCTGCCGTTGAACTTGTCCGCCGCCGGGCCCTGCCACACGCCGCTGACGGTCTGCCGCGCGCTCGCCTCGTCCGACACGATCGAGCGGATGTCGGTGGCGGCCTTCTCCCACGCGTCGGCCGCGCGGATCAGGTCGTCCGGGTCGCCCGCGACCCAGTCGATGGCCTCCAGGAACGGGTTGAGCAACGGCCGGATGATGCCCTGGATCGGACCGGGGCAGCCGTTCAGGAAAGTCTCGATCTTGTTGTTGACCTCGACGGTCGTGCTGGGACTCATCCGCCCACCTTCGGAATCGTCAGCCCTTCGAGGCCTTGGACGATGTCGGTGAGGATCTCGCCGATCCCGCCGTCGACGCCCTGGTAGTCCTCGGCGGTGTCGCGCACCGATTCGGCGATGTCCCGCATCGCCTCGGCGCATTCCTTGAGATCGTTCATGGTCGAGGTCACGCGTTCCTCGTAGGAGGCGTAGACGTCGCCGCTGGACGGCATCTTGCCGAACGACTCGCGGCCGACCTTCGCGGCCTCCAACGCGGCCATGACCTGGTCGAACCGGTCTCCCCGGCGGACCGACGTGCCCGCGAACTCCAGGATGCCGTCCAGCCTGACGTCGAACTTCGCCGTCATCGCGCCACCTCCCCGATACCGACCACTCGGACGGTCGCGGTCACGTCCTGGTTCCACCGGATCGCGAATTGCGCCGCCGTTCGGTGCACTAGCCTGCGGCAGACAGTAGTACAGCGGATCGGGGGCGCGATGCGGGAAGACCTGGAACAGAAGCTGGCGCGGATCACCGAACTCGCCGAGCAGAAGCAGCAGCAGGCGGGCGAGCTGCAGGGGCAGCTGGCCGGGCTGCGGGTGACCAGGAAGTCCGGTGACGGGCTGCTGACCGCGACCGTGACCGCGAACGGCCAGCTGGTCGACCTGCGCATCGACGACCGGGCCCTGCGCAACGGCCGCGAGCTGGCGGCGAACCTGCTGAACCTGGTGTTCCAGGCGTCGGCGGAGGCGTCGAAGCAGGTGCAGGCGCTGGCCGCGCCGCTGCTGGAGGACAGCTCGATCGACCCGTCCGAGCTCGGCCTCGGCCCGACGCCGCCGGTGCTGCCGAGCGCGCCGGGGATGCCCGGACCGGGTGGACCGGGCGCGCCGGGTGGGCCCCGGCCGCACGAGCAGCCGCCCCAGACGTTCCAGCAGCCGGTGCGGAACTACCCGCAGCCGCCGCCCCCGCCGCAGACGTTCCAGCAGCAGCCGCCGCCCGCGCGCCGCCCACCGGTGGACGACGACCCGGACGAGGGCGGCTCGATCTTCCGCAAGGACACGTGGTGACCCGGTAGGTCCGGATCACGGTGTGCTCGAACGCGTTCCCTTCGTCGCGGGGAGAGGGGGCGCCCGCGGGCGCCCCCTCGTCCGCCTAACCGATCTTGTAAGCGCGGATCACGGTCTGCTCGAACGTGTTGCCCGAGCTGTCCGAGCCCTTGATGCGCAGCGACGCGTGCCCGGCGGTGGCGGGGTTGCGCACGAAGGCGGTGCGCCCGACCACGGCCGCCGACGACCACGACCCGCCGTCGTCGAAGGACACCTCGACCCGGACCCGGCCGACCCGGCCGTTGGCCGCGCCCTGCTGCTGCTCGACCACGAACGGCACCCGAAGCACCCGGCCGGCGGGCGCGGCGCCGGTCGCGTCGAGCGCGGGGGCGAACCGGACCGCGGTCAACGGCAGCGGCTTGGCCTGGTCACCCGGCGCGGTGTCCGAGCGGAACGTCCACGCGCCGCTGACCGCCGAGGTGAACTCGGAGACTCCCGGCGCGCGCACGGCCTGCGTTTCGAGGCGGAAGCCGGCCGCGCCCGGCGGCACGGTGAACCGGCCGGTGGCCGGCTGGTCCGTCTCGCCGACCACGACGCCGTCGCGCAGCAACGCGGTGCGGGCCGACGACGTCAGCGACCGGCCGAGGTTGCCGTCCCGGTCGCCGAACAGCGGCAGCGAGAAGTCGACCACGTCACCCGTCCTGGACAGGTACGGGAACCGGACGACGGGCACGGCCGGTCCGAACACCGGGTGGTTGAACCGCTCCCGGTGCGTGCGCCCCGGCCGGTAGGCGCGCAGCGTCGAGTCGAGCTGGGCCTCGATCCCGCCCTCGCCGAACTGCGCGAGCGACCACGCCCACCCGACGCCCGACGGCGTGCCGACGTAGTCGATGGCCTTGCCCGACGACGTCACCGGCGTGTCGAGGTTGATCCCGCCCAGCGCGTCGTGCAGCACGGGGAAGCCGGCGTGGCGGTACTCCTTGCCCGCCGGACCGGGGCCGAAGTCCGTCCACACCTCGGCCAGGTCCCGCTTGCTCGGCGCGCGGACGAGCCCGGTGGGCACCTTGCCGTGCTCGGTCCACGCGAGCCGGTAGGTGACCGGCGTCGTGCCGACCGGCGTGCCGGCGGCCTGCGTGCCCAGCATCACGGTCAGGTCGGCGGCGGGCAGCTCGGGCCCGAGGTGCCCGATCGACGTGTCGCCGAAGCCGCCGGCGACGCCCGTGCCGATGGCCGTGATCAGCCGGCCGTCCCTGCTGCGGGTGATCAGCAGGTCGCCGAACGACGGTTCCGCCTTCGGGTCGGGGAACGTGATGGAGACCGGTTTCGCCTTGCGCGCGTCCGCGGTGACCGAGGTGGTGTCGCGGCCGACGCGCAGGCTCGGCTGCGGCAGCACGGCGTTCTTCGTGCCGTTGGTCAGGACCTCGGTCACGACCAGGTACTCGCCGACGGGCAGCCGGGCGGAGGCCTTGCCGCCGGAGCCGCTCGGGAACACGGCCGTGTCGTCGTCGAGGCCGATCACGAACGCGAAGTAGTCGACCGCGGGCCGGCCTTCCGCGTCGATGAAGTCGAACGTGACGTCGTAGCTCTCGACCTCGCGGTGCACGCCGATCGGCACGCGCAGTCGGACGGCGCCGCCGGCGGTGGCGACGACGGTGCCGCTGTACGCGCCGTCCGCGGTCGCCGCCTTGGTGTCGGCGGTGACGGTGGCCTTGGCCTCGCCGCCCGCCGGCACGGTGAGCGTGGCGGGGCTGACGGTGAACACGCCGGACGGCACGGGCGCGCCGCCGGGGCCCTTGGCGTCGATGGCGAGGTCGAGCGTGACCGGCTGCGCGCCGGTGTTGCGGACGGCGAACTCCTTGCTGGTCGCGACGTCGTCCTCGTGCGGCCACGCCTGCACGCCGAGCGCGAGCGACGGCGGGTCGGCCATCACCGTGGTGGTGATGGCCTTGGTCAGGTCGACGCGGCCGGTGCCCTGGTCGAACGCGGTGAGCGCGGGGTTGTTCTCGGCCGAGGCCATGAGGGCGGCCTTGATCTGCGCGCCGGTCCAGTCGGGGTGTTGTTGGGCGACCAGCGCCGCCGCGCCCGCGACGTGCGGGGTGGCCATCGAGGTGCCGGACACGGAGACGTGCTGGTCGTCCACCGGGGTGCCGATCTGGCCGGTGCCGGACTTGGCCGCGACGATGTCCACGCCGGGCGCGGTGATGTCCGGCCTGGGCGCCCCGTCGCCGACGCGGGGACCGCGGCTGGAGAAGCCCGCGATGTCGTCGTCCCGCCCGACCGCGCCGACGGCGAGCGCCGCGTCCGCGCTGGCCGGCGAGCTGAGCGTGCCGGGAGCGCCGGAGTTGCCCGCGGCCACCACGAACAGCGTGCCGGTCTGCGCCGACAGCGTCTCGACCGCCTCCTCCAGCGGGTCGACGTCCGGGGTGTCCCGGCCGCCCAGGCTCATGTTGATCACGTCCGCGCCCTGCTCGGCGGCCCACCGCATGCCGTCGACGATCCAGGACTCGGCGCAGTTCAGGGAGCACACCTTGCCGTCGAGGATCTGCGCGTCCGGCGCGACGCCCCGGTACTTCGCGCCGGCGCTGGCGACCGTGGCGGCGACGTGCGTGCCGTGGCCGACCAGGTCGCTGTTGTCGGGGTCCTCGGTGAAGTTGCGCTCGAGGACCTCGCGGCCCGCCAGGTCGGGGTGCGTCTGGTCGACGCCGCTGTCGAGCACGGCGACCTTCACGCCCTTGCCCGTGTACCCGGCCTGCCACGCGGTCGGCGCGCCGATCTGCGCGACGGAGCGGTCGAGGCTGGGTGTGCGGATGCCGTCCAGCCAGACCTTCCGCACGCCCGGGTCGTTCACCAGGCCCTGGAACACCGCCGCCGTGTCGGCCTTGGCGGTGCGCGCGGCCACCGAACCGATGGTGGGCAGCGCGCGGGTGACCTGGACGCCGCCGGTGCGCGGCTGGTCGCCGGCGATGATCAGCGGCACGGTGTCGCGGCGCGCGTCGTCGTAGCCCGCCTCGACCAGCCCGGTGACGTCGAACAGGCGCAGGTCGAGCTTGCCGTCGGCCAGCGGCCGGGCGGCGTCGCGCGGGACGACGTGCAGCCGGCCGGCCCGCAGGAACCGGTGGAACGTGATGCCGTCGCGGTCCGGGCCCGGCGTGACCGACAGGAGCGAGTCACCGGCGACGACGACCCGGTCGCCGGTGACCAGGGTGACGGTGTGCCGCTCGCCGCCGGTGGGGCCCGGTTGGGCCGACGGCGGTAACGGTTCGGGCGAGGCGATGGCCGTCGCGGCGCCGGCGGTCAGCCCGACCGCCAACAACGCGGCCCCCCAAGCGACACCGCGCCTTCGTGGTCCTGGATTCAACGCAGATACCTCCCGAATCTGGTTGAGCGCGTCGCGAGAACGCGCCTGCGGGAGGCGAGGCGACAGCGGTGAACCCGAACAGGCGCCACCCCCCGGCTCTTCGACGCTATCCAGTCGGGGGACCGGATTCAGCGGCCCAACGCGGTGCGCGGGGGCCGCCGGGCAGCCCAACGGGCGTTGCTCGCCGGGAAGGGCGCCCGCCGGTCGCGAACGCCCCTCCCGACCCGATCAGACGATCTTGTACGCCCGGATCACGGTGTGCTCCAAGGCGTTGCCGTCGCTGTCGGTCGCCTTCACCCGGATCGAGCCGTAACCGGCCGCGCCCGGGTTCGCGATGGTGGCGACACCGCCCGACACCGGGGCCGCGGTCCAGGTCGTGCCGTCGTCGAAGGACACCTCGACGTCGATCCGGTCGACCCGGCCGTTGGCCGCGCCCTCCTGCTGCTGCACGGTCAGCGGCACGCGCAGGGACCGGCCCTTCGGCGTCGCGCCGCCCGCGTCCAGCTCGGGCGTGAACCGCACCACCGACAGCGGCAGCGGCACCTGCCGGTCGTCGGCCGCCGTGTCCGAGCGGAACGTCCACGCGGCGCTCACCTTCGTGGCGAACTCCGAGGTGCCGGCCGTCCGCACCGCGTCGGTCTCCACCCGGTAGACCGCCGCGCCCGACGGCACCTCGAACAGCCCGTTGGCCGCGTACGGCGTCTCGCCGACCTTCGTGCCGTCGCGCAGCAGCGTGGTCCGGGCCGACGACACCGCCGCGTTGCCGCCGTTGCCCGCCCGGTCGGTGAACAGCGGCACCGCGAAGCTGATCTCGTCGCCGCTGCGCGCCAGGTACGGCGACCGCGACTCGGGCAGCGCGGGGGAGAACACCGGGTCGTTGAACCGCTCGTCGTGCGCGGCACCCCGCTGGTAGGTGCGTTCCGGCGAGGTGAGCGTCGCCTCGACCGCGCCGTCCGCGCCGAACTGGAGGAAGCCCCACGACCACGCGAGGTCCGCGGTGACCCGGTCGACCGCCTCGCCGGGCGAGGCCACGGACGGCAGCCACGACCAGCCGCCGACGCCGCCCGCGGTGATCGGGTTGCCGCCGTGGCCGAACGTGCGGCCCGCCGGCCCGGGACCGAACGTCGTCCGCACCTCGGCCAGCTCGCTCGCGGCGACGTCCTTGACGAACCCGACGGGCATGCTGCCCTGCCGCGTCCAGGCGAGCCGGTAGGTCACCGGCGCGTCGCCGTCGGGCGTGCCGCGGAACTGCGCGCCCAGCAACGCGGTCAGGTCGCCCGCCGCCAGCTCCGGTCCGACGTGCGCGATGGACACGTTCGGACCGAAACCGCCGAGGAACGCGGTGCTCACGCTGGCCTGCCGGTCGCCGTGGGCGCGCACCATCGTCACGTCGCCCAACGCCTCCTCCGCGCCCGCGTCCGGCGGGGTGATCTTCACCGGTTTGGCGGTGCGCGCGTCGAGCGTGACCGTGGTGTCGGCGGTGACGCTCAGCCCCGGCCGGGGCAGCAGCGCCAGCCGCGTGTCGTCGGTCTGCACGTCGGAGTTGGTGAAGTACTCGCCCCTCGGCAGCCGCAGCGTGAACGAGCCGTCCGCGTCGTAGGGGAAGGCGAACGTGCCGTTGCTCAGCCCGATGACCGACGTGTAGTAGTCGGCCGCCGCGGCGCCCGAGCCGTCCACGAAGTCGAACCGGACGTCGTAGCTCTCCACCTCGCGGTTCACGCTGAGCGCGGTGCGCAGCGGTGTCGGACCGCCGGTCGCCACCACCGAACCCACGTACAGGCCGTCCTGCGAGCCGAGCCGGGTGTCGGCGGTGACCGAGGCCGTCGCCGCACCGCCCGCCGGCACGGTCACCTTCGCCGGCGACACGCCGACCAGGCCCGCGGGCGCGGTGCCGCCGTCGGGGCCCGTCACCTGGGTGGCCAGCGACAACGTGAGCGGCGCGGCGCCTTCGTTGCGGTAGGTCACGGTCTTGGTGATCGGGGTGTCGTCGGTGTGCGGCCACTCCTGCAGGCCCAGGGCCAGGCTCGAGGGCTCGGCGGTGACCGAGGTGGTGATGGCCTTGGCGAGGTCGACGCGGCCCGCGCCCTGGTCGAACGCGGTGAGCGCCGGGTTGTTCTTCGCCGACGCCACCAGCGCCGCCTTGATCTGCGCGCCCGTCCAGTCCGGGTGCTGCTGCGCGAGCACCGCCGCCGCGCCCGCCACGTGCGGCGTCGCCATGGACGTGCCCGACATGGACACGTACCCGTCGCCGGCCGGTGTGCCGACCGTGCCGCTGCTCGACTTCGCGGCCACGATGTCCACGCCCGGCGCGGTGATGTCGGGCTTGACCGCGCCGTCGCCGACGCGCGGCCCGCGGCTGGAGAACGCCGCGATGCCGTCCTGCCGGTCCACCGCGCCCACCGTCAGCGCGGCGTCGGCGCTGCCGGGCGAGCTGATCGTCTCGGGGCGGGAGTTGTTGCCCGCCGCGATCACGAACAGCACGCCGGTCCGCGCGGACAGCGTGTTCACGGCCTCTTCCAACGGGTCCAGCTCGGCCGTGTCGCCGCCGCCGATGCTGAGGTTCACGATGTCCGCGCCCTGCTCGGCGGCCCACTGCATGCCCGCCACGATCGCCGACTCCTGGCAGCCGGAGAGCACGCACACCTTGCCGTCCAGCAGGTCCGCGTCCGGTGCGACGCCCTTGTACTTCGCGCCCGAGCTCGCGATCGTCGCGGCGACGTGCGTGCCGTGGCCGACGCCGTCGGTGTTGTCCGGGTCGTCGGTGAAGTTGCGCTCCGCGACCTCGTGACCCGCGAGGTCCGGGTGGTCCTGGTCGACGCCGGTGTCCAGCACGGCCACCTTCACGCCCTTGCCGGTGTGCCCCGCCCGCCACGCGGTCGGCGCGCCGATCTGCGCGGTGGAGCGGTCCAGGCTCGGTCGGCGCACCCCGTCCAACCACACCTTGCGCACGCTCGCCCTCGACACGAGCGTGCGCCAGGTGTCCCCGGCCTCCGACTTGACCACCTGCGCGGCGTACGAGCCGACCGCGGGCAGCGGGCGGCCGACGCGCAGACCGGCGGCGGCCGGCTCCTGCTCGCCGGTGACGATCAGCGGCACCGTGTCACGGCCGCGGTCGTCGTAGCCGGCCTCGACCAGCCCCGTGACGTCGAACAGCCGCGGGTCCAGCTTGCCCTGCGAGACGGCTTTCGCCGCGTCGCGCGGCACGACGTGCAGGTGACCGTCGCGCCGGTAGCTGTGGAACACCGCGCGTTCCCGTCCCGGCGCGGCGACCAGCGCGCTGACCCGGTCGTCGAGGAGCACGACCTTGTCGCCGGTGATCAGGGTGACTTCGTGGTGCTCGCCGGTCGTGGGCCGGGCCTCCTCCGCGCCCGACACCCCCGGACCGCTCGCCGTGAGGCCGGCCGCGACGAGCACGGCTCCCCACACCAGGCCACGCATGCGTTTGCTCTTCAACTGTGTCGAACCTCCCGGTGAGTGCCGCGCGTGGCGGGCACGCGGCCGGAAGGGCTGGCTACCCGCGGTGGCGGCGGATGTACCGAGAGCGACGTCGCCCTTGACGTCATCGACGCTAGAGGGTCACGAGGGGGCCGACAGCCGCTGATTGGTCGGCATGTTCTTGACCAATTCAGCCGAGCAAACGGTTACCTACCGTTCAGTGACAGAGCCGTCGGCACCAACTGAGATACCTGCCTGTGGCCCACCGGCTGGGCAGTCCGGACCGTTGGGGTAGACCATTTCGGGGGTCAGCGCGATATTCCGGTCCACCAGGGCAGAACCGGATTGGTCCAGCAGCTTCAGGGTCACCGTGACCGGCTTGACGGGCAGCTGCGGCAGATCGGCGAACCCGTGCTTCCCTTCCGTCGGCTCGGAGCGCGCGCTGCACGAGTCATCCGGCGAAGCACCGGTGCAGGTCGTCCCGACGACCCGGCTCGACGGGTACAGCTCCAGTCCGGGGGTTGCACAGAAGTCGTCCCAGCAAACCTCGATCGTCCCGGACACCACGCCGGGGTGCTCGACGTCCACCGAAACGCCGGTGCGCGTGCCGATCGCGGTGCACGCCGTCCCGCCCGCGTCGATCGCACCGCACGCGGTGGCCAGCAACAGCACGCCCAAGGGCCAAGTCCTTCGCCACATGCCGCTGGGACGGAACGGGCCGCCGATCAGGTTGCGCGCCGCCACCACCGCCTTCTCTTCGGCGGCGCCAGCTCGCCCCGCGCGACCGCCCACTCGGCGAAGCGGGCGGCGTCCTCGCGGAAGCGCGTGCCGACCTCTTTGGGGTGGCTGCCCGCGTAGGCGTCGAACAGGGGGCGGAACCGGTCGCCCAGCTCGGCCGCCACCTCGGGCTGGAGCATCGCCACGATCCCGCGCCGTTTGCCGAGCAGCGCGCGTTTCTCGATGCGCACCCGCTCCGCGTCGAACCCCTCGGGCACGGCGCCGTCGGCCAGCAGCGCCCGCAGCAGCTCGGCCTGCGCCGCGGCCAGCCGGTCGCGCTGGGGCTGGGTCACCCCAGCACCGCCCGGATCGCGGCCAGCTCGTCGGCCAGCTCGGCGTCCGCGGGGTAGTCGTCGTCGCGTTCGAGCAGCACGCCCGGCGGGTCGACGCGGGCGCGCAGCTCGGCGAGGACGTCCAGCACCTCGGGGAGCACGGCGTGGGCGTGCGTGTCGTGGTAGACGCCCTGGTGCTCCTCGCCGCCCGCGACGTGCACGTAAGCGAGGCGCTCCAGCGGGATCTCGTCGAGGAAGCGGGCGACGTCGGTGCCCAGGTTGCGGGCGTTGGCGTAGAGGTTGGCGACGTCGACCAGGAGGTGGCAGTCGGTGCGGTCGACCAGCTCGGCCAGGAACTGGCCCTCGGTCAGCTCGCCGTCCGGCCAGTCGAGGAGCGCGGCGACGTTCTCCAGGGCGAGGGGGACGGGCAGGTCCTGCTGGGCGGCCCTGACGTTGGCGACGAGCACGTCGAGCGCGTCGCGGGTGCGGGGCAGCGGCATGAGGTGACCGGAGTCGAGGCCGCCCGCGCGCACGAAGCACACGTGGTCGCTGACCAGCGGCGCGTCCAGCGCCTCGGCCAGGGCGCCCAGGTGCGCGACCCGTTGCGGGTCCACGGGTTCCGCGCCACCGAGCGAGAGCGAGACCGCGTGCGGCAGCACGGGGACGCCCCGTTCCCGCAGCAGGAGGACGGACTCGGGCAGGTGCCCGACGTGCAGGTTCTCCGCGACGACCTCCACGAAGTCGACGCCGGGCAGGCGTTCGACGGTGAGGTCGATCTCCGGCCGCCAGCCGATGCCGACACCCAGCTTCTCCACGGGCCACCTGCCTTTCGTCGTCGTCCCCGGCCGGCGTCAGTCGCCGC
This sequence comes from Saccharothrix sp. 6-C, assembly GCF_016695385.1. NCBI lineage: Bacteria > Bacillati > Actinomycetota > Actinomycetes > Pseudonocardiales > Pseudonocardiaceae > Saccharothrix > Saccharothrix sp. 6-C. The sequence goes on from NZ_CP064192.1 coordinate 1,313,133, forward strand.
CGCCACCGCCACCGCAGCCGCCACCGCCGCACGACGAGCCGCCGCTGTCGGAACCGCTGCTGCTACCGCTACCACAGCTGCTGCTGGAGCAGCTGCCGCACCCTCCGCCGCACGACGCCCCACCGCCGCCGTCGGAAGCGCTCCCGCGCGACCGTCGCCGGAGCGTGGCCGCCGCGGCCGGCGACATGCCGAGCACCTCCCACACGTGGTGGCGCTCGACCTTGCCCAACAGCCCGTAGCACGCGACCAGCGCGACCCGGTTCGGCGACACGGCGACCGCCTTGAGCCGCTGCACCGCGCGCCGGCCGGCGGGGGTCAACGGCCGGCCGACCCGGCCCAGCACGAGCGTCAGCACCACCCCGCCGAACACCGCGCCGAGGGCCACCGGGAACGGCAGCTCCAGCACGATCGTCGCGACCACGGCCCCCACCGCCGCCGCGATCAGCAGCTGGCGCGTCCGCCGTGCCACCTGCCGCCGCACGGGCGGTGTGACCAGACCCCGGTCGACCAGGTGCGGCCGCAGCGACTGCGCCTCGGCGCTCTTGGCCGTCGCGGCGATCACGTCGCCCAGCGAGCCGGGCAGCGAGCGCAGCACGCGCGCCTGCACCGGGCTCCCGCCGTGACCGGGCCGGCCCACCGCGCTGACCAGGCCCGCGCGCGAGATCCGCACGGCGCCCGCCTCGACCAGGGACACCACCGCCACCTCGGCCGCCCGGCCCGGTCCGCCGACCAGGAAGCCCTGCTCCTCCCACCCCGGCTCAGGCGTCGAACCCGCCGAACCCGCCGAAGTCGGCGTCCACTGAGTCGCCACCGTCATCGCCCTCCAACCACTGCGCGGCCAACCACCCACCCGCGAACCACCCGCCTGCCACCAGCCACCCGTTGCGCCGCTGCCAGCGTTGCGGTTCGACCACCACGGCGCGCCTGCGCCGGGGGAGTGGTGCCTGAGACGTTTCCGCAGGTGCGATCGGTTCCGCCCGTTCACCGTCGAACACCGCCGTGTCCGCCCGCGCCGCCCCCTTGCGCGGCACGGGCGGCTCGGCGACGCGCGCGGACCGGACCAGGCCGTAGCGGGCGGTCACTTCGGCCGGGTCGACCGGGGCGAGGCCCGCCGTGGCCTCCTCGTACGCCCGCGCGCCCCTCCGCGTGAGGACGGGCGGCGGACCCAGCAGCAGCAGGACCCCGAGCACGCCGGCGACCGACAGCGCGGTGACCGTCACCCACCCGCCCGGACCCGCGAGGACGGCGACCACCACGAGCGCCGCCACCGGCACGACCGCCAGCACCGCCCGCGCCAACCGCCGCCGCGGCGAGACCAGCAGGCCTGCCGCGACCAGGCGTTGCCCGAGCTGCCGGGCGGGACCGCTGGTGGCCGCGCCGACCACGAGCTCGTCCAGGTCGCACGGCCGGGCGAGCCGGGCGAGCACGACCGCCTGCAACGCGGTGGCCGGCTGCTCCTCGCCGGGCACCGCCGCGGCCACCGGACCGGACACCCGCGCCCGGTTCTCGGCCACCAACCCGGCCAACGCCACCTCGACCGCCCGCACCGGGCCGCCACCGAGGTAACCGATCTCCTCGAACGACAGCGGCCGGTCGGGCACGGCGCCGGCGACCCGCTTCACCCGCAGGCCCACCACCACCGCGACGACGAGCGCCGGGCCGTACCACCACAGGAACGTCATGGCCGCCACCCTAGGAGCCGTCGGGCCGCACCCGGCCGTCGTCACGGAAGCGTAAGCACCCCGTCAGCCCCCGCCCCCGCCGCCGCCACCGCAGCCGCCCCCGCCGCCGCCGCAGCTGCTGCCACTGCCGCTGGAACAGCTGCTCCCGCCGCCGCTTCCGCACCCGCTGCCCGACGCGGTGTACGAGCCGGCCGCGTAAGCGCCGCCGGACGCCACCCGGGGGCGGGGACGCGGACGTGCCGCCACGCGCAACGTGATGTTCGGGTGGCCGTCGAAACCGTTGAGGGCGACCACCTCGGCGGCGTTCGCCGAGCCGGTCCGGCGCCACACCCCGGAGATCCCGCGCTCGCGGGCGTTCGCCACCTCGGCCCGGCCCTTCGCGGTGCGCGTCACCTGGGCCGCCTGCAGCAGCCCCCAGATGAGCACGCCCGTCAGCACGAGCTGCAACGTCAGGAACCACACGGGCGCGTTGATCACCTGTCCGTTGATCCAGCGCACGACACCGACGACGAACAACAGCGCCATCGGCGTGACACCCGCCCGCAACCACCGCTTCACCACGTCCGGCGCGACCAGGTAGCCCTGTTCGGCCAGCCGCCGGCCGACCTCGCGGGGCTCGTCCCTCTCCGCCAGCGACGTGATCAGCAGCGTCAACGTCCGGTAGCGGTAGCGCTTCGCGTCGGCGAGCACGGCCCGGTCGACCGGGTGGTCGGCGACGGGCTCGCCGACGACGCGCACGGACCCGCTGCGCGCGGGCACCAGGGCGCCCGAGTCGATGAGCGAGGCGACCGACGTCTCCACGACCCGCCGCGGTCCGCCGGTCAGGTAGGCGATGTCCAACAAGCCGGGCGCGCCCGCGGGGGTGTCTCCCCGCGTCCCCCGCAGGCGCACTCGGACGAAGATCGCGAAGGCCAGCGACGCGGCTAGCGCGATCCAGTACAGCTCAAGGAATTCCGGGCCTGAAAGCCCCCACGGTCGCTCCACGGTCCACCCCCTGTGGCCCTCGGTGGGTCCACGCCCACCAGCTAGGGGGAATCGTGTGCGCCAGGCCACACTTCGGCAAGGGGGCTTGAGCAAGCCTTAGGGTCGGCCGTCCGACGGTGGTCGGTCAGGAGGACGACGCGCCGTCCACGCCGCCGGAGCCTTCGCCGTCAGTGCCCTTGAAGATGCGCATGATTCCTCCTGGAGTGGATCAGTCATCATTCGGCGTAGCGCTTTCAGTCTGCTCGATCACCGGTGGTTTCGACCAGACGCAAACTCACCGAGTTGATGCAGTAGCGCTGATCCGTTGGCGTGGCGTAGCCCTCACCCTCGAACACGTGCCCGAGGTGGCTGTGGCAGGTCGCGCACAACACCTCCGTGCGGACCATGCCGTGCGCGCGGTCCTCGCGCAGGATCACCGAGTCACCGGCCAGCGGCGAGAAGAACGACGGCCAGCCGCAGTGCGAGTCGAACTTGGTGTCGCTGCGGAACAGCTCGGCGCCGCACGCGCGGCACTCGTAGAGGCCCTCGGTCTTGGTGTCCGTGTACTCGCCGACCCAGGCGGGCTCGGTGCCCGCGTCGCGCAGCACCGCGTACTCCTTGGGGGTCAGGATCTCCCGCCACTCCAGCTCGGAGTGGACCACCTTCGGGGTGGCGCCGACGACAGGTTCCATACCTCCACGTTAGACGAGTCCCCGACGGCCGAGCCGCCGGCGCGGGTCAGTAGAAGAACACCCAGACGAGGGTCCCCAGGTAGTACCAGACGCTGATCAGCACCCCCAGCAGGATGAGGCCCACCACGATGACCGCGGTGAGCCTGCGCAGGCCGCCCGCCCGGTTCGCCGAGTCCGCGAAGTTCGCGACGCCCGCGACCGTGCCCTCGATGGTGAAGCTGGGTGGCTGCTGCTGCATCCGACCGAGGTGCTCGGCGAACGCCCTGGTCTCGGGGTCGTCGGGGTCGAGGCCGATCAGCTCGTCGTCGATCGCGCCCTGCGGGCGCTCGTCGGGTGCGTCGGCGGCTCTGGCGCTGGCCATGGCACCCAGCGTAGCCGGCGCTTCAAGCCGCTGGGCGGCTCAGCTCGCCAGGGCGGGCGACGGTCGGACGGCGCCGACCGGGCGGCCGTGACCGAGCACCGGGAACGTCGCCAGCTCGTCCGGCGCGTCCACTCCCAGCTTGCGCAACGCGGCCACCAGGACCACCGCCCTGGCGCGGCTGGACCCGTCCGCGATCTTGCACGCCACGGCCTCGCCGGTCGGCAGGCCGATCGCGTAGACGCCCTCCGCGCCGTCCTTGGCCACCGCGCCCGGGATCGCCCGCATGAGCTTCGTGACGTCGCGGTTCGTGCCGCCGACCCACTCGGGGTGGGCGTTCATCGCCCGCGCGATCCGCTGCTCCGGACCGTCAGGCGCACCGGCCAGCGCGCCGAACGCCCTGGCCAGGCCGGTGAGGCTGATGCCGAGCAGCGGCGCGCCGCAGCCGTCGACGCCTTCCGCGCCGACCCGCTCGCCGGCCAGTTCCTCCAGGGTGTCGCGGATGGCCCGCTGGAGGGGGTGGCCGGGGTCGAGGTAGTCGTGGGTCGACCACCCGTTGACCACGCAGGTGGCCAGCATGGCGGCGTGCTTGCCCGAGCAGTTCATGTACTGCGGCGCCTTGGCTCGGCCCGCCGCCAGGTGCGACCTGAGGGCGTCCTCGCCGATCGGGACGTCCGGCGTGCACTGGAGGTCGGCCTCGGTCAGGCCGTGCGCGCGCAGGACGCGGTGGACGCCGTCGACGTGGAAGTCCTCGCCGGAGTGGCTCGCGCAGGCCAGGGCCAGCAGCTCGCTCTCCAGGTCGAGCCCGTGGCGGAGCATGGCCAGCGCCTGGACCGGCTTGTTGGACGAGCGCGGGTAGGTGGTGTCGTGCGGGCGGCCGAGGGACAGCGCTTCCCGACCCGCGCGGTCGAGGGCGATGACGGAACCGTGGTGCACGGACTCGATGAACTCACCACGCCAGACCTCGGCGACCAGTTCGTGCGTCATGCGTCCTCCCGACCCTTCGCGGCCGTGCGCGCCCGTGTGCGGCCGTGCCCCTGTGCGCGGCGATGCGTGTGGTGCGCCGACACGCTGCCAACTGTCGACAGTTAACATCGCGGGTGACATCTCGCGCTAGGAGACGTTCGTGACACCTCCCCTGCACTTGAGCTTGGCCGGTCAGGCCGTGGACGTGCTCCGCGAGCTGGTGCTGACCGGCGACATCCCGCCCGGCACGCGGGTGAACGAGGTCGAGCTGGCCCAGCGGCTGGGCATCTCCCGGGGGCCGCTGCGCGAGGCGATCCGGCACCTGGCGTCCGAAGGGCTGCTGGTGCTGGCGCCGCACCGGGGCGCTTCCGTGCCGGTCGCCGACAAAGCGGACGTGCAGGCGCTGTTCGAGCTGCGGACGGCGCTGGAGTGCGCGGCGGTTGAGCTGGCGGCGTCCCGGCGGACCGAGGCGGACGTGGTGCGGCTGCGCGCGGTGTGCGAGGAGTCGCGCCGGGCGTACTCGGCGGGCGAGCGCTTCCCGTACCGGCTGGACCTGGCGTTCCACCAGGCGTTGCTGCACGCGGCGCGCAGCCCCCGGATCGCCGAGCAGGTGCGGCTGGTGCAGCAGCGGGTGGTGCTGCTGCGCAGCGGCCTGCGCGACGACCCGCCGCACCAGCACGCGTCGTTGGACGACCACGACGCCCTGGTGGCCGCCATCGCCGCCGCCGACCCGTCCCGCGCGTCCGACGTCATGCGCAAGCACCTGGCCCGCGTCTGCGCCCAGATGCTCACCAGCCTCGCTCAGTAGCCGGCCAGGTGGTCGAGCAGGTGCAGCGTCGTCTGCTCCGCCGCCTCCTCCGGCACGAAGCGGCCCGCGCCCGGCAGCACCTCGAACCAGTACGGCCCGGTGGCCCAGCGCGCCGTGTCCTGCGCCGTGTCGGGTGAGAACACCGCGTCGTCCTCACCCCACAGGTACCGCGTCGGCGTCGACACCGGGCGGTCGCGGTCGGCGTCGGCGGCGGTGAGGTCGTTGGCGCGGTGCCAGTTCAGCGCCGCGGTCAGCGCGCCCGGCTCGGTCAGCTTCCGCACGTACTGCGCCACCCGCTCCGGCGGGATCACCGGCGGCCAGCCGGCCCGCAACCGCGCGGCGTCGTCCGCCAGCAGGGCGCGTTCGGCGACGCCGGGCTCGCGCAGGTGGTCCAGGCGCGCCCACCGGCGACGCTGGTCCGGGTCCGTGCGCAACGCCTCGGCGAGAGCGCCGGGGTGCGGCGCGGACACGACCGTCAACGTGCGCACCCGCAGCGGGAACCGCGCCGCCGCGACCCACGCCGCGAGCCCGCCCAGGTCGTGCCCGACCAGGTCGAACCTCGTCCAGCCCAGCGCGTCCGCGATCTCGACCACGTCCCGCGCCGCGTGCTCCAGCGCGTACGCGCCCGGGTGGCGCGGCCGGACGCCCGGCGAGTAGCCGCGCAGGTCCGGCGCCACCGCCAGGTACCCGTGGGCGCCCAACGCCCGCAGTTGGTGCCGCCACGCGATCCCGCACTCCAGCCCGCCGTGCAGGAGCAACACCTTGCGGCCGGCGGCGGGGCCGGACGCGATGGCGTCGAACGTGCCCGCGGGTGTCGTGACGCGCTGCCGCGTCAGGTCGGATTCGAAGGGCGCCGATCGTGATCGCATGCACTCATCGTGGTCGGGTGGTCGCGCTGAGTCCCTGGTGCGCGCTCCCGGAGCCCTGGTGGGGTCAGCCCTACCTCTGACGGGGTGCCTGGCGGAGCCGGTCGCGCGACCCCGCCAGGGACCCTGGTCAGCCGAGCGTGCCGGTCACCTTCGCGTGGCCCTTGAGCAGGTTGCGGGCGATCGTGCGGCGCTGGATCTCGTCGGTGCCCTCGTAGATGCGCAGCAGCCGCAGCTCCCGGTACCAGCGCTCGATCGGCAGCTCGCGCGTGTAGCCCATGCCGCCGTGGATCTGCAGGACCCGGTCCACGATCTCGTTCGCCTTGATGCCGCCGTACAGCTTCGCCATCGACTGCGCCTGCCGCGAGTCCGCGCCCTGGTCGACCAGCCACGCCGCGTGCAGCACGAGCCAGCGCAGCGCCTCGATCTCCACCGCCGAGTCCGCGAGCATCCACTGGATGGCCTGGTACTCGGCGATCGGCTGACCGAACGTGACCCGGGTCTTGGCCTGCTCGATGGCCATCTCCACCAGCCGCTCGCACGAGCCGAGCGCCCGCGCGGGCAGCAGGTAGCGGCCCTGGCCGATCCACTGCATGGCCAGGTGGAAGCCCTTGCCGACCTCGCCGAGCACGTTCTCCTCGGGCACGCGGACGTTGTCGAACACCAGCGCGGCCGGACCCCACTGGCCCATGGTCGGGATCGGCTCGGACTTCCAGCCCATGTCCCGGTCGACCAGGAAGCACGTGACGCCGCCGTCCGCGCCCTTCTCCTTGTCCGTCACCGCGAACACCATCACGAAGTCGGCTTCGTTGCCCTGCGTGATGAACGTCTTCTCACCGTTGATCACCCACTCGCCGCCCTCCTTGCGGGCGGACGTGCGGATGGCCTTGGCGTCGGAACCCGCGCCGGGCTCGGTGATCGCGAAGCACGACACGCGCTCCCCGGAGATCGTGGGCAGCAGGTAGCGCTGCTTCTGCTCCTCGTTGCCGTGGAACAGGATGTTGTCCGCGTACCCGCCGAACCGGAACGGCACGAACGTGCGGCCCAGCTCGGCCTCCAGCAGCGCCGTCATGAGCGCGCCCAGGCCCATGCCGCCGTACTCCTGCGGCGTGAGCACGCCGAAGAAGCCCGCCTCCTTCGCCTTGTCCTGGAGCTCCTTCAGCTCGTCACGCGTCAGACCGGGCCGGCCCAGGCGTTCGCGGCGCAGCACCTCCGGCTCCAGCGGCGCCACCTCCTTGCGCACGAAGGTCCGCACCCAGTCGCGGATCTCCTTCTGCTCCTCGTCGAGCGTGAAGTCCATGTCGTCCTCCCTCTAACCCTCTACGCGAACGCGTTGATGCCGGTCAGCGCCCGGCCGATGAGCAACTTCTGGATCTGGCTGGTGCCCTCGTAGAGGGTCGTGACGCGGGTGTCCCGCAGGTACTTGCCGACGGGGTACTCGTCGACGTAGCCGTACCCGCCGAAGACCTGGATGGCGTTGTTCGCCACCCGCACGGCCGCTTCGCTGGCGTACAGCTTCGCCATGGACGCCTCCGTGCCGAACGGCTCGCCCCGGTCGGCGAGGTCCGCGCACCGCCACGTGAGCAGGCGGGCGGCCTCGGTCTCCACGGCCATGTCGGCCAGGAGCTCCTGCACGAGCTGGAAACCGGCGATGGGCTTGCCGAACTGCTCGCGCTCCTTGGCGTACCGCACGCTGACCTCCAGCGCGCCCCGTGCGGCGCCCACGCACCCGGCGGCGACGGACATCCGGCCCCGGTCGAGGGCGGCCATGGCCAGCTTGAAGCCACCGCCCTCGTCGCCGAGCCGGTCGGCGTCACCCACCCTGACCTGGTCGAGGGTCAGCTCGGCGGTGGCCTGGCCGCGCATGCCGAGCTTGCCGCGGATCTCGGTGGCGGTGAAGCCGGGGGAGTCGGTCGGCACCAGGAACGCGGTGATCCCCTTGGGCCCGGGACCACCCGTCCGGGCGAAGATGAGGGCCACGTCGGCCCACGTCCCGTTGGTGATGAACACCTTGCGCCCGGTGATCACCCAGTCGTCGCCGTCGCGGACGGCCTTGGTGGCCAGCGACGCCGCGTCGGAGCCGGTGCCGGGCTCGGTCAGGCCGAAGCAGCCCAGCCGGCGGCCCGAGCACAGGCCCGGCAGCCAGCGCTGCTTCTGCGCCTCCGTGCCGTGCTTGGCGAGGGTCTTGCCGACCAGGCCGAGGGAGACGGAGATGATGCCGCGCACCGCCGAGTCGCCGCGGGCGACCTCCTCGAGCACCAGGCAGTACGCCAGGTGGTCGCCGCCCGAGCCGCCGTACGCTTCGTCGATGCCGAGACCGAGGAAGCCGACGTCGCCCAGGGCGGGCACCAGGTCGCGGTCGATGGCCTCGTCCCGGTCCCAGCGCGTGGCGTGCGGGACGATCCGCTCCTCGGTGAACCGGTGCGCCAGGTCCTTGAGCTGCCGGTGTTCGTCGGAGATGCGCAGATCCACCGGGGTGACCTCCTAACCGAACGGTGTTAGGTTATCTAACCTAGGCGCGGAACCCACCACAGGCAAGGGGAGCGGACATGCCGAGGAGCCCGATCCTGAGTGCCTCGCGCATCCGGACCGCCGCGCTGCACATCATCGACCGGGACGGGCTCGACGGCCTGTCGATGCGCAAACTAGCCGCTGAGCTGGGCGTTCAGGCCGCGTCGCTGTACGGGCACGTCAGCACGAAGGACGACCTGCTGCACGAGGTGGCCGCCGGCATCCTCGAAGGGGTCGACGTCTCCGGGTTCGAGGGCGGCGGCTGGCGGCACGGCCTGCGCAGCTGCGCCCGTTCCTACCGGGCGGCACTGGCCGCGCACCCCAACATCGTGCCGTTCCTGGCGTACGGGCCGGCCCACCGCGAGGCGTCGCTGCGCCGGCTGGACGTGGTGCACGGCGGGCTCGTCGCCGCGGGCTGGTCACGGCGCGAGGCGACGATGATCGCCGCGTCGTTGATGTACCTGGTGTTCGGCGCGGCGCTGAGCTCGTTCTCCAGCGGCTTCTCCGACGACCAGACCTTCTACCGCGACCGGTACCCGAACCTGGACAAGGCCCACCTCCTGCCCGCCGTGGCCCGCGAACTGGACCACGACAGCTTCGAACTGGCGCTGGAGGCGTTCGTCACCGGCTTGGCGGCGCGAGCACCCGGCTGATCGCGCGCGCCGGCCTGGCCGAGCCCTCGCACCTGCCCCGCCGACCCTGCGAGCACCCGGCCCGCTCCGCGTCATTGCGGTTGTATTCGCACCATCCCGATTCCCTCGGTGAGTGCCCGTTTGGTCCGTGCCATCCCGTTCGCACCCGCCCCCGCTCGGTTGGATCTGTGAGCGCCCGGTTGGGACCGCGCTTTGGCCCGCTTGTGCCCACGTGCCTGCCCTGTCGATCTCGCGAGCACCCGGCTCGCCCCGCGTCAGTGCGGTAGTGATCGCACCATCCCATTTCCATCGGCGAGCATCCGTTCGATCTGTGCCGTCCCCGTCGTGTCCGCTCCCGCCCGATTCCATCGGCGACCGCCCGGCTGGGTCCGAGTCTTGGCCTGCATGTGCCCGCGTGCCTGCCCTGTCGATCCCGCGAGCGCCCCGGCTCCTTCCGCGCCTTTGGGGTTGTGTTCGCACCATCCCGTTTCCCTGGGCGAGTGCCTGTTTGATCCGTGCCGTCCCGGTTGCGTCCGTCGCCGCCCGGTTAGAGCGACCGCCCGGCAGACCCCGCGACCGCCGGGCTGGGCCTGCGAGCACCTGGCTGATCTTGCGCGCCCTTCCCGGTTGATCCCGCGCCCGGCTCATCTGAGCCACCCGCCACCCGTGGGGCCTCCCGTCCCCGTGAGGCCGGTGCCGGTCGATCTTCGCGCGGGGTTCGTGGCGCGTTGTTAGGCTCGCCCGCGTGGCGACCCAGGCTGTGGAACTGAACGTGGGCGAGCGTGTGGTGCGGGTGTCCAACCCGGGCAAGGTCTACTTCCCCGAGCGTGGGATCACCAAGCTCCAGGTGGTCGAGTACTACCTGGCCGTCGCGGAACCGTTGCTGCGGGTGCTGCGCGACCGGCCGACGACGTTGAAGCGGTACGTCGACGGGGTGACCGGGGAGGCGTTCTACCAGAAGCGGTTGCCCAAGGGCGCGCCCGAGTGGGTCGAGACGGCGCGCATCAAGTTCCCCTCCGGGCGGCCCGCGGACGAGGTGTGCCCGACCGAGCCGGCCGTGCTGGCGTGGGCGGCGAACCTCGGCACGTTCGACTTCCACCCGTGGCCCGTGCGGCGGTCGGACACCGATCGGCCCGACGAGCTGCGCGTCGACCTCGACCCCCAGCCCGGCACCGACTTCCGGGACGCGGTGGCGGTCGCGATGGTGCTGCGGGAGGTGCTGGGCGAACTCGGCCTCACCGGCTACCCGAAGACGTCCGGCGGCCGCGGCGTCCACGTGGCCGTGCGCATCCGGCCCGAGTGGGACTTCGTGGACGTGCGGCACGCCGTGATCGCGTTGGCGCGCGAGGTGGAACGGCGCATGCCCGATCAGGCGACCACGTCCTGGTGGAAGGAAGAACGCGGCGAGAAGGTCTTCCTCGACTTCAACCAAGCCGCCCGCGACCGCACCATCGCCTCCGCCTGGTCGGTCCGCGGCACGCCCCGCGCCACCGTGTCCACCCCCGTCACGTGGGACCGCCTGTCCACTGTGGACCCCGACGACTTCGACGTGCTGACCGTGCCGAAGTACCTCGAGGAGCACGGCGACCCGCACGCGTCCCTGGACGACGAGGCGTTCGGCATCGAGCGCCTGCTGGAGTGGTACGCGGCCGACGACCGGGGCGACATGCCGTATCCCCCGGACTACCCGAAGATGCCCGGCGAACCGCCGCGCGTCCAGCCGTCGCGCAAGCGCAACTAGAACCGGTCGGCCTCACGTCCTGCGTGATCCAGCTCCACGCTCACCGGCCGGCGACCGCGCCCGCCGGGTCGTTGGCCTACGTCGTCACCGGAGTCGTCTCGAAGGCGTTCGGCAGGTGCAGCCAGGCGGTGGACTCGGCGTCCCACCCGGTGAGAGTGGCGGTGCCGTGCGGTGTCGCGACCGGGACGTGCTGGGCCGTGAGCAGGCCGGACACGGTCAGGTGGACGGCGTCGAGATCCTCGGCGGCACGGGTCCAGCACACCTGCGCGCGTCCGTCCGACGAGCGCGGGTAGCGGCCCACCAGTTGTCCGTAGTCGGCGGCCGAGTCGATGGGGAACACCCGGAGGTCCGCCGGGTCGAACGTGACGGTGAACAGCGGTCGGTCGGGGCCGAACTCCGCCGTCTCGCCCCAGTGCCACATGCTGGTGCCCTCGGGGAGGATGGACGAGGTCCACAACGCCCCGACCGGCTTGTCGGGGGCTGTGGTGCTCGCGGGCCCGTCTGCGACCTGGATCGCGCGCGGAGTCGGGTCCGTCGCGTACCGAGCCTGGGGCGACCGCAGTGAGGTGTCGCCGAGGGACCCGGTCGACAGCCGTCGCAGGACGGCGACGGCGATGTGGTCGAGTTCCGGCGTGGGCCGCGCGGTGAAGTCGCGGCCGGAGTGCCGGAGGGACGCCGCGAAGGCGATGTGCCGGTAGAGGTCGTCGTCGGTCAGGTCGCCGAGCCGGGCGCCGAGGCCGAGATCGCCGAAGAAGTCGCGCAGGAGCAGGCACAGTTCGATGAGCACGGGGCTTCCGGGCTGGTCGGTGGCGAGATCGGCCACGAGCGGACCTCGTCTTCGCGCAGGGTGACTGGCCTCCTGGACTGTAGCGCCGCCTGGCGGACCACCTCGCGTGCAGCCTTCTGCGGCAGCTCGGGCGATGACGGTCCGACAGCGGTCGGTTCGGTGTCAGAGGTTCATCCGGCCGGGTCGGTAGTTGTCAATTCAGATGAGACAGGTTGTGTTTACGGGGTCGGTTGCGGTTGCTCGACAGGCTGGTTGATCCAGGCTGTCTCGGGCAGTCGGGGTGGTCGGGGTCGGTGTGCGAAGCGTTGTGGGTGTCGGGTGTGGGCGCGGTCGAGAGTGGCCTGGCGTTGGTCGCGGATCTGTTCTGCGGTTCCGAAGTGGACGGACGCGGGGGTGTGCATGCCGATGCCGGAGTGACGGTGTTCGTGGTTGTAGGCGAGGAAGAACTCCTCGCAGAACGCGCGGGCGTCGGCCAGGGAGCCGAACCGTTCGGGGAAGTCGGGCACGTACTTCATCGTCTTGAACTGGGCTTCGGAATAGGGGTTGTCGTTCGAGACGCGGGGACGGGAATGCGAGCGGAGCACGCCGAGGTCGACCAGGAGCGCGGAGACCGGTTTGGAGACCATGGCGCCGCCGCGGTCGGCGTGGACCGTGTGTGGCGCGGTGCCGTTGCGGGCGACGGCGTCGGCGAGGAAGTCCCTGGCCACGACCGCGTCCTCCGCGGCGGCGACCAGCCACCCGGTGACGTACCGGGAGAAGATGTCCAGCACGACGTAACAGCGGTACCAGATGCCTTTCACCGGCCCTTTCAACGCGGTGATGTCCCACGACCACACCTGGCTCGGACCACGGGCGAGCAGTTCCGGGCGTGTCCGGGGCGGGTGGGTGGCGGTGCGGCGGCGTTCGCGGACCTGCCCGGCGGCGCGGGCGATCCGGTACATCGTGGAGATCGAGCACCGGTAACGGCCCTCGTCCAACTCGCGTGCCCACACCTGCGGGATCGCCAGGTCCCGGTAGACAGGGCTGGTCAACACCTCCAACACCTCGGTGCGTTCGGCTGCGTCCAGGGCGTGCGGCGGCGGACGACGTCGCGGCCGGGGGCCGGACGGCGGGCCCGTCATCCCGGCGTGGCGGTAGTGCGTGGCCCGGGACCTGCCGGTCAGCGCGCACGACGTGGTTACCGGGACGTCGGCGGCGCGCAGCTCGGCGAAGGCGGCCGCCGTCACGTCCTGGGCGGCCTGCCCTCGTCCGTGCTCACGGAGAGTTCCCGCAAGAGCGCGTGAGCTTTTCCCATGATGTCCAGCGCCATCCGGGTCCTGACCAGGTCGGAGGCCAACTTCTCGTTCTGCCGGCGCAGCTTCTCCAGCTCGACCTGCTCGGCCGACCTGCGCGCCGGTGTCGCCGAGGCCGTCGATTCCGCCGCCGCACCGCCCAACCGGCCCGCGTCTCGAGCCCGGGTCCACTCGATGACGTGCGAGGAGTACAGGCCCTCGCGGCGCAGGATCGCGCCCTTCTCCCCGTTCGGGGCATTCTCGTACTCCGCGACCAAAGCGAGCTTGTACTCGGTGGTGAACGTCCGCCGGGACGGACGCGCGGCCGGATCGGTGGGTGTCGCGCCGGAGGAACGCCGGGACTGCTTGTCGGATGGGGTGGACACGAGCACAAGAATCTCCGATCCCGCCCTTGATCACGAACCTCGATCACACGAGGTGTCTCGCACCAGTCTGACCAAGAGGGGGTGGTGTTGCGCTCGTGGGACTGTCCCGGAGGGCGAGAGGCCGGGTGGCGCGGGCCGGGCAAGCGCGCAGGTCACCGCGGCGGACCGCGGGGACGGTGTCGGGCCACCGGTCCCCGTGACCCGGACGGGGGTGTCGCGCGGCCCGGCGGGGCGGGGGCATGGTGAGCCGCGTGAACGCCCGACGCCTCGAAGTGCTGCTGCCCGCCGACGTGCCCGCCCGCGACTACGCGGCCGTCGCCCACGCCATCTGGGGGGTGCTGGACACGGCCGGTCTCGACGAGGACGGCTCGCTGCGGACCGACGAGGAAACAGCCGAGGACACAATCGAGGAGCAGCCGGGTGAAAAGCCGGAGGGCGACCGATGATCGCTCGCCCGCACCCCTCGGGACGACCTGACCTCCCGCCGTGAGCATCCCGCCCGCGGTGGCCGAAGAGCAGTCCGAGGCGCTTGCCGACGACGACGCGTCGCGGGACGTGTCACGGCAGGTGGGGGAGCCGTTGGCCACCCTCCACGCGATCACGCCGCCGCCGTTGGGCCCGCGGGACCGGGCGGAGTTCGCCGACCTCGGGCACCCGGAGCCGGCGCTGGCGTGCACCGAGGTGCCGAGCGCCCACCCGCTGGTCGACGACGGCCGCCTCACCGTCCTGGTCGCCGGCGGGCGAGGCCGGCGCTGGTCCGGCGCCTGACCTTCCGCCAACCGGCTGTTTCCGACAGCGGTTCAGCCGCGATCCGACTGGTCCTCTCGTACCATGGGGGCAACGTCGAAGAAGGGGAGGCAGTCCGATGACGCAGGCGTACGTGGTGCGGTTCGTCGGCGGCCCCCTCGACGGCCGGGTCGACTCGCACGCCAAGCCGCCCGAGTCCCCGAAGCAGACCGTCACCCACGTCCACCTGCACGGCGGCCCGAAGATCGTGCACCACTACGACCTCCAGTACGCCGTCGAGTACGGCTGCGAGTACCGCCTCCGCGTCGAGGACTAGCCACGCGAACCAGGGCTCTTGACAGAGTCAGAAGCGGCCAACCGTAGACACGCGCCTCACCTGCGGTTTACCGTTTGACTTGCGTGAGAGCGCTCTCACAGAGCTGTGAGTCCCTGCTGGAGGTCCCTGTGCGTTCAATCCGCCCCCACCTGGCGGCCCTCGCGGTCGCCGTGGCCGCGGCTGCCGCGATCCCCCTCGCCCTACCCGGAACGGCCAGTGCCGTCACGGTGGGCGCGGGCAGCTACGCCACCACCCGTCCGGCGGGCGCGGTCGGCCCGTCCGACGCCAACGGCTCGCCCCTGACGCCGAAGGTCACCGCCCGGATGGCCGGCCGACCGGTGCCGACCAACGACTGGTGGTCGTCGCTGGCCTTCCAGCGCTACCCCGGCAACCCCTACTCCGAGAACATGTACGCCCACCCGCTGACGTTCCACGCGGCGGCGCAGGGCCTCGGCGTCGGTTACCCGACCAGCCCGAACATCACCCCCGACGGCCGGTTCTACGAGTTCATGCACCAGGACGACCTGTTCGTCGGCGTCAGCGGACTCAACTCGCCCCGCACCCAGGTCGACGGCTGGACCGACTGGACCGTGAGTCCACTGTGGACCGACGGGACGCGCACCCTGCGCACGACCATCGGCCACGGCTCGCCGTACGTGTACGCGGAGGCCACCGGCGGCACGGCCCGGGTCGGGTTCAACGGCGCCACCACGATCTGGAGCAACACCGGCACCACCCTCGGCGTCACGATCAACGGCCGCGACTACGCGCTGTTCTCGCCGAGCAACTGGAACGTCGTCGGCACCGCCGAGGCCACCTCGTCGGCCGCCTTCTTCTCGGTGGCCGTGCTGCCGAGCCGCGACGCGCTGTCCCTGTTCCAGCGCTACGCCTTCTCGTTCGTCACCGACACCAAGGTCAACTGGACCTACAACTCGGCGAACGCCCAGCTCACCGCCACCTACACGGCCACGACCACGGCACGCCAGGGCACCCAGACCGGCACCCTGCAAGCCCTCTACCGGCACCAGTGGCTCAACTCCTCCGACACCCTCACCGCCTTCCGCTACACCTCGCCGCGCGGCGAGATGCGGGTGCGCGAGGGCTCGTCGTTCACGACCCGCAGCACGTTCAACGGCGTCCTGCCGGCGCTACCCCTGTCCTCGGCAGCCGACAAGAACCGCCTGCGCTCGGAGATCGACCAGGAGCTCAACGCCGCCGACCCGTGGAAGGGCGCGGGCGACACCTACTGGACCGGCAAGGCGTTGTGGCGCCTGGCGGCACTGGCCCGGGTGGCCAACCAGATCGGCTACACCGACGGCCGCGACCGGCTGCTCGGCCTGGTCCGCGACCGGCTCTCCGACTGGCTCACCGCCACGCCCGGCGAGGCAGGCAACCACTTCGCCTACGACGCCACGTGGGGCACGCTGATCGGCTACAAGGCGTCCTACGGCACCGACGCCGAGCTGAACGACCACCACTTCCACTACGGCTACTACGTGCTGGCCGCGGCGATCCTCGCGCAGCACGACCCGGGCTGGGCGTCGGACTCCCGCTACGGCGGCATGGTGAAGCTGCTGGTCAAGGACGCCAACAACTTCGACCGCGGCGAGACGCGCTTCCCGTTCCTGCGCAACTTCGACGCCTACGCGGGCCACGGCTGGGCCTCCGGCCACGCCGGCTTCGCCCACGGCAACAACGAGGAGTCCTCGTCGGAGGGCATGATGTTCGCCACCGCCGCCGTGCTGTTCGGCCAGGCCACCGGTGACACGGCGATGCGCGACGCGGGCATCTACCTGCACACCACGCAGGAGAGCACGATCGCCCAGTACTGGTTCGACAAGGACGACACGGTGTTCCCGGCGGCCTTCCAGCACGGCACGGTCGGCATGGTGTGGGGCGCGGGTGCCAGCTACAGCACCTGGTGGACGGCCAACCCGGAGGAGATCCACGGCATCAACATGCTGCCGATCACCGGCGGGTCGCTCTACCACGCCGACTACAAGGCAGACATCCTCCAGAACGTCAACGAGCTGCGCGCCAACAACGGCGGCACCGAGGTCGAGTGGAAGGACGTCATCACCCAGTTCCTGGCGCTCGCCGACCCGGCGCAGGCGCTGGCGAACTACGGCTCCGGCCTGCCACCGGAGGACGGCGACTCGCGGGCGCACGCCTACCACTGGATCACGTCGCTCGACACCTACGGCACGCCTGACACGTCCGTCACCGCGAACGTGCCGACGCACGCCGTGCTGAGCAAGAACGGCGCCCGCACGTACGTGGCCTACAACCCGGGCACGACGACGGCCACGGTGACGTTCTCCGACGGGCAGACCCTGTCCGTGCCGGCGTCGTCCACCGCGTGGCGCGGGCCGGCCGGCAGCGGCGTGGACTCCGGCTCGGGTGGCGTGAACCCGACGTCGACGACCACCACCACGTCGACGACGACCACCACGACCACGACGACCACCACCACGACGACCACGACCACGACCGCTCCGCCGACCAGCCGGGACGCCTTCGCCACCATCCAGGCCGAGTCCTACGACGAGCACAAGGGCGTGTTCAAGGAGACGACCACCGACACCGGCGGCGGCCAGAACATCGCCGGCCTCGCGAACGGCGAGTGGGCGCTCTTCCGGGGCGTCGACTTCGGCTCCCGCACCGGCCGGCAGTTCGTCGCCCGCGTCGCCAGCGGCGCGGCGGGCGGCGTGAGCGGCCTGGTCGAGGTCCGCGTCGGCAGCCCGACCGCCACACCGCTCGGCAGCTTCGCCATCGCCAACACCGGCGGCTGGCAGAGCTGGCGCACCGTGCCCGCCAACATCACCGGCCTGACCGGCAAGCACGACGTCTACCTCACCTTCACCAGCGGTCAGCCCGCCGACTTCGTCAACGTCAACTGGATCACGTTCGGCTCCTAGACCTGCCGCCGCATCCCGCTCCACTCTCGGAGGAGATCGGATGAACGCGAGATTGAGAGGTGTCATCGGCGCCGCGTCCGTCGCGCTGGCACTGGCCCTGATCGGGTCGGTGGTCGCTTACCAGCCGGCGGGCGCGGGGCCGGAAGAGATCCACGCCGTCAACCACGACAGCCACCCGGCCGCACCGGACGCGCACCAGGCCGCGGCCATCGAAGGACAAGCCGGCATCCAGGCCGCCTCGGAGTTCCGCGCCAACTGCCGCGCGAGCCACCGGTCCGGCAACGACCCGATCATCTACCCCAACCAGACCGGCGTGTCGCACGTGCACGAGTTCTTCGGCAACCGGTCCACCAACGCGTCGTCCACGTACACGTCGCTCAAAGCGGCGGGCACCACGTGCGACCCGGTGGTCGACCTGTCCGCCTACTGGGTGCCCACGCTCTACAAGAACGGGCAGCCGGTCGCGCCGGAGAGCGTCACCGTGTACTACCAGGGCATCCACGACATGCAACGCGCCGTCGCGTACCCGCCGGACATGAGGTACGTCGTCGGCAACGCCCGGGCGACCAGCCCCGACCAGAACCCGTCCGCGCGGTGGTCGTGCACCACGCAGTCGCCGTCGAGCCGGGACTTCATGAACTGCCCGGCCGGCACCAAGCTGGAGACGTACCTGGACTTCCCGACCTGCTGGAACGGCCGGGACCTCGACAGCGCCAACCACAAGGACCACATCGTGTTCTGGAACGGGTCGTGCCCGTCCACGCACAACGTGGTCCTGCCGAGGCTGGAGTTCCTGATCACCTACCCGGTCAACGGCGGCGGGCTGTCGCTGGGCGGGACGGTGAACGGGGTGAACGTGACCAACGCGCCGGGGTACACCTTCCACGGTGACTTCATGAACGCGTGGGACCAGCCGGAACTGGAACGACGGGTGCGCAACTGCGTGAACGCGGGTCGCATCTGCGGCACGAACGGCAACCCCATCTAGGGGCGCGCGGGCGGCGGGGTGGGACCCACCCCGCCGCCCGTCCACTGTGGACTGATGCGAGAGGCGGCCCGGTGGTGGCAGGATCGCCGGATGCAGCCAAGGGACCGCCTGCCGGTCACCCTCGCGGTACTCGTCGTGGTGGCGGTCGCCGTGTCGGCCATCCGGCCCAAGGACTACGTCACCTGGCTGCTGGAGGTCGCGCCGATCGTCATCGCGCTGCCCCTGCTGGCGTGGACCCGCCGCCG
Organism: Saccharothrix sp. 6-C; assembly: GCF_016695385.1. Taxonomy (NCBI): domain Bacteria; kingdom Bacillati; phylum Actinomycetota; class Actinomycetes; order Pseudonocardiales; family Pseudonocardiaceae; genus Saccharothrix; species Saccharothrix sp. 6-C. Next base: position 1,332,010 of record NZ_CP064192.1, read on the forward strand.
GTTCCCGCTGACCCCGCTCGCCTACTGGCTGATCTTCGGGCACGCGCTGGTGCTCGCGCTCGGCGGCCACTACACCTACGCCGAGGTGCCGTTGGGCGAGCTGCCGTGGACCGACCGCAACCACTACGACCGGTTCGCCCACTTCGTGCAGGGCTTCGTGCCCGCGGTGCTGGTCCGGGAGGTCCTGCTGCGCCGGACGCCGCTGCGGCCGGGGCGGTGGACGTTCTTCCTCGTGTCGGCGACGTGCCTGGCGGTGAGCGCGGGCTACGAGTTCGTGGAGTGGGCGGGCGCGGTGGTCGGCGGCGAGTCGGCGACGGACTTCCTCGGCACGCAAGGGGATGTGTGGGACACGCACTGGGACATGCTCCTCGCGCTCGTCGGTTCGGTGGTCGCGCAGTGGGCGCTGGGACGTGCGCACGACCGGCAGCTCGCGGGATTGTCGGTGGCGTAGGGCAAGCTGCACCCCGACAGATCTTGTGCAAGTCGTGGAGGTAGGCGATGGCGAAGGCGAAGCAGAACTCGTTGTCCGCGCAGGACATCGATCACCTGCGCGCGGAGTTGGCCGCGGGCCGGCCGCCCGCGGTCTGGTTCACCTCCGCCGCGGTCGGGGTGGAGGCCGGGCGGTCGGCGAAGGTGGTGGCGTTCACCGAACCCGCCGAGGGGGACTTCATCCAGGTGCGGCCGACGGGGGAGAAGGACGAGCTGTCGTTCTCGCCGGCCGAGTTGACCGTGGAGAAACCGGCTCCGCGCAAGCGCGCCCCCGCGCCCGCCGCAGTGGAGACCCCGGCTCCGGCTCCGGTCGAGCACATCTACACGCCCGCGCCGGCTCCCGCGCCCGCTCCGCCGAAGCCGAGGCCCGCCCCGGCGCCGGCCGCGCCCGCGGAGCGCCGGCCGGCGGCGCGCAAGCAGGCGAAGCCGGCGGAGGTGACGGTGACCCTCACGTCGACCGCCGACGGCGAGTGGACGGTCGACGTGCAGTGGGGCGCGAAGCGCACCTTGAAGGCCGCGCCGGTGGCCGCGTCGGCGGTGTCGCAGGTGTCGAAGCTGCTGCCGGCGGAGGTCGACGAGGCGGTCGAGAGCGTGCTGAGCGCGGCCCGTGAACGCCACCTCGCCCGGGTCGAGCAGCTGCGGGCGGAGCTGGAGGCGGCCCAGCGGGCGTTGGACGAGCTGAACGGCTGACGGTTCGGGAACCGCGCGGGAACAGGGTGCTGACCAGGCGAGAACACGTATTGCAACGTATTGATGATTGCCGTTCCGCGATCGGGTGAGGGTACTTCCCCTGGCCGGTGGTAGGGGCGGACGGTGGGGTCGAAATACCTTCGGTCGCACGAAGTCCCTCGACGCCGCGGAGGCACAAGATGGTTGTTGAGATCACGACAGCGGAGCAGGACCAACTCGGCAGCTGCGGCTGCTGCACCGGCTGCACGGGCCCCGGCTGCGGGTGTTGTTCCACCTGCTGACCCCGCACCACCACTAGACCGCACCACCACACCGCAACACCGATCACCCGACCCCGGCCGCCCCAGCGAGCCGGGGCTCGGGCCGACGACGCCGGCCGCCGGGCTTTCGCGCCGAATCCCGGCCGCCGCTCAACTCCCCGGTCCCCGCCGACCCAGGTCCCGCGAACCGCCCGGCTGCCGCCGAACGCCCAGCTCCCGCGAACCGCCCGGCTGCCGCGAACCGCCCAGCGCCCGCGAACACCCAGGTCCCGCGAACCGCCCAGCTCCCGCGAACACCCAGCTCCCGCGAACCGCCCGGCTACCGTCGGGCACCCGCTGACGCCGAACTTCCAGCCGTCGCCGTAGCGCTGCCGGGGTGCGCTGCCGGCTTCCGTGTCCGACGGGGCCCGGGGTGGTGGCGGTCGGGGGTGGTTTCGGCGGGTCCGCTGGTTTTCAACCGAGGTACGGGAACAATGTTTCCGTACATTTTCGGACCAGGTTCACCCGATTGTGTTCAGTTGTCGTGTGGGGCTCCGCGGAGTGGACAGGACACCCGGCGGGCAGGGTAGCGCGCCTGGTGCACGGGTGCCGGGTGACGCGAAGCCGCAGCTACGTGAGACCACAGTCACGGTGGGCACACGGTGCCGCTGGACGGCGCCTTCGCCTCCACCAGGAACTCCTCCGCCGCCTTCGTCGCGCACGCCGACTGGCCGAGCGCTCCGTGCCCGCCGCCCTGCCACCCGACGACGACGCCGGCCGGCAGTGCCTGCGCGGCCCGTTCCGCACCCTCACGAGGGGTGACGGGGTCGGTGGCCGTGGTCAGCACGAGCATCGGCGGGGCGCCCACCAGTCTCGGCACCTTCACCGCCTGCGGCACCGGGAACGGGCCGCAGGCCAGCAGCTTGCGGGCGAAGTAGGCGCCGAACAGGGGATGCTTGGCGCGCCAGTCCTCCGTCAACCCGGCCACTCGTTCGGGCGGCACGCGGTTCGTCGTGTCGTTACAAGCAGTGATGATCCCGGCGTCGATGCGCGGCGGGTCCTCGTCCTGCTCCAGCAGCAGCGGCTCGACGAAGGCGCTCAGCTTGGCGCCGTCGCCCCCCTCGGCGGCCACGATCGCCTCGGCCAGCGCGCCCCACCGCGACCGGTCCGCCAAGCCCGCCAGCACGGCCTCCGTGGCGGTGCCCGGCGTGAGGTCGAAGTCACCGCCGCGCAACGGCTTGTCCCGCAACGCGTCCAGCAACGCCTTGTACCGGTCGGTCGCACCCGCGCCCAACGGGCACCCGCGGACCACGCAGTCCTTCTGGAACGCCGAGAACGTCTCGTCCGCCGCCACCGCCCGCGTCTGCGCCACGGCCGTCGCGTCCAACGTCGGGTCCGGCGCGCCGTCGAACACCATCCGCCCGATCCGGTCCGGAAACCGCGACGCGTACAACGTCAACACCCGCGAGCCCTCGCCGAAGCCGATGGCGTTGAGGTGCGGCACGCCCATCGCCTCGCGCAACTGCTCGAGGTCCGCCGACGCGCGCCACGAGTCCACCCCGGGCAACCGGTTCTCCATGTCGAGCACGCACTCGCGGCTCGCCAACGTGTAGGCGTCGACCAAGTCCTCGTTCGACTCCGCGCCCGGGTCGGCTTCCACGATCCCGACCCGCGCCGCGTCCGGCACGCACTGCACGGGGTCCGACTCGCCGGTGCCCCGCCGGTCGACGCCGATGAGCGTGAACGTGCTCAGCACCGTCGCGGGCAGGCTCGCCGCCAGCCGCGCCGCCTTCAACGTCCCCGGCTCGCCGCCCGCCTCGCCGACCACCACCAGCGGACTGCCGCCCGTGCCCACGCGCAGCAGCGACATGCCCAGGTTGCCCCGCCCGGGTCGGCTCGGCACGTCCAGCCGCACGGTGAGCTGCGAGCACTCGTACTCCCACGCGCCCGCCGGCGCCGAAGCGCCCATCCGGGCGCGGGCCGAGTCCGTGCACGACGACCAGGACAGCCCGGGCGTCTCGTAGCTCTCCAGCGGCGGGACCTCGCGGGGACCGGACGGGACGGTGGCGGCCGACGGCTGCTCGCCGTCACCGCGCACGGCGATCACCGGCCGGGTCGACGGACCCGCGCTGCACGCGGCCAGCGCGCTCAGAGCCACCAAGATCGAAGCGGCGTGACGCCGACGCGGCACAGCGGTCCCCTCGCTCTCTCCCACGGCGTTGGTCTCCCGATGGGTTCGTGCAGAGCCTCACACAGTCCAGGTGAGACTTCGGTGAGCGGGCTGGGGGAGGATGTCGGCGTGGTCACCGTGCACGTCGAAGGCATCCCCGAACGCAGGCTCCACCGGTCGGGGCCGGTCGCGCTCGCCGCCAAGGCGTTCGGCGCGATACCGCCACCCGCCCTCGTGCTGTTGGGCGTGGTCAGCGTGCAGATCGGCGCCGCGGTGGCCAAGCAGCTGTTCACCCTGGCCGGCGCGGCGGGCACGGTCACGCTGAGGCTGGTGCTGGCCGCCGCCATCCTGCTGGTGGTGTGGCGGCCGTCGCTGCGGCTGGACCGCCGCACGTACGCGGTGATCCTCGGCTACGGGCTGGTGCTCGGCGCGATGAACCTCAGCTTCTACCAGGCGATCAAGCACATCCCGCTCGGCGCGGCGGTCACCATCGAGTTCCTCGGCCCGCTGGCGGTGGCCGTGATCGGCTCCCGGCGCTGGCTGGACGGCGTGTGGGCGCTGCTCGCGGCAGCCGGCGTGCTGCTGCTGACCAGGGTCGACGGCGGCTTGGCGCTGCCCGGCGTGCTGTTCGCGGCGGGCGCGGGCGTGTGCTGGGCCGGCTACATCCTGCTGACCGCGGCGCTGGGCAGCCGCACGTCCGACGGCAAGGGCCTGGCGCTGGCGATGGTGGTCGGCGCGGCGGTGGCGCTGCCGTTCGGCGTGGCCGAGGCGGGCACGATGCTGCTCGACCCCGTGGTGCTCGTCGCGGGCGGCGCGGTGGCGCTGCTGTCGTCGGTGATCCCGTACTCGCTGGAGCTGGAGGCGCTGCGCAAGATCCCGCCGCGCGTGTTCGGCATCCTGATGAGCCTGGAGCCGGCGGTCGCCGCGCTGGCCGGGTTGGTCCTGCTGCACGAGGCGCTGCACCCGGCGCAGTGGGTCGCGGTGTTCTGCGTGGTGCTGGCGTCGGTGGGCGCGACCCGGACCGCGGGACCCGACGTGTGACCGGACCCGGGGGTCGGGTGAGCGGGCTCAGGCCCGGAGCTTGGGCGCCGGCTCGGCCGGCGGTTCCTCGACGCTGAGCCGCCCGTCGACCAGCTCGCCGCCGCGCTCCTCGAAGATCGCCGCGTAGGTCGCCGCGTACCTGCGGTAGACGGCCAGCAACTCGCCCTCCACCGTGGCGGCGACGTCGGCGCGGAACTCGTCGCGCAGCCGCCGCATGGTGTTCACGGCGCTGCGCCGCCTCAGGCTGTGCAGGTAGGGCCGGAACGTCACGTTCAACCCGCCCACCACCGCCGCCATGAGCAGCAGCACCTTGCCCAGCGCCGTTTCCGACGAGGTGAACCCCACCGCCAGCACGGCGGGCACGAAGATCAGCACCACGGTGTAGAACAACCCGGTCGTGCGGTGCACGACCCGCCACATCGACAGCCGACGGCAGTCCAGCCGCATGCGATCGTCCAACTCCCGGATGAGCGCGTCCACATCAGAGACCTCGGCCACAACCCGCCACGGTACTCACCCGAGCGGTCACGCGGGGCGAACTTCGCCTCGCAGCACCGATTCCACGTCGTAGCGCGCGGGCTGGTCGAGCTGGTCGTAGCCGCACGACGCCGGGTCGCGGTCGGGCCGCCAGCGCCGGAACTGGCCGTTGTGCCGCAGCCGGGCGGGCGCGCCGCCCTCGGTCTGCGAGTACGCGATCTCCAGCACGCGTTCCGGCCGCAACGGCACCCAGTCGGCGTGCTTGCCGCGCCACCGGTTGATCTCGCCGGGCAGTCGGCGGCCGTCGGGCTCCACCAGCCACGGGTGCTCGCCGGTGGTGATGAGGCCCTTGAACTCCTCGGCCAGCGCCCGCCGCTCGGCCGCCTTGAACGAGCCCACGACGCCGACGTGGTGCAGGACGCCCGCCTCGTCGTGCAGGCCGAGCAGCAGCGAGCCGACCGCCGTGCCCGGCTCGGTGTCCTTGTGCCAGCGCAGCCCGGCCACCACGCACTCGGCGGTGCGGGCGTGCTTGACCTTGATCATGGAGCGCTTGCCGGGCGTGTACTCGCCGGCCGCGGGCTTGCCCATGACGCCGTCCAGCCCTGCGCCCTCGAACAGCTCGAACCACTGCGCCGCCAGGTCGCCGTCGGTGGTCGCGGGGGTGAGGTAGAGGCCGTCGCCGGGCGTGATCAGACCCTCCAGCGTGGACCGGCGCTCCGTGCAGGGCCGCTCCAGCAGCAACTCGTCGCCCAGGGCCAGCACGTCGAACGCCACGAAGCTCGCCGGCGTCTGCTCCGCCAGCAGCCGCACGCGGCTCTCCGCCGGGTGGATCCGCTCGGACAGCGCGTCGAAGTCCAGCTTGTCGTCCTTGGCCACGACGAGCTCGCCGTCGACCACGATCCGCTGCGGCAGGGTGCGCCGCAGCGCGGCCTCCGCCTCCGGGAAGTACCGGTTGAGCGGCTTGCCGCTGCGCGACTGGAGGAACACCTCGTCGCCGTCGCGGAACACCAGGCAGCGGTAGCCGTCCCACTTGGGCTCGAACACGAGGTCCGCGCCGGTCGGGATCTTGTCCACCGCGGTCGCCAGCATCGGCTGCACGGGAGGGGTCAACGGGAGAGCCACCCGGCCATCCTGCCGGGTGGACCGGCCCGATGCACGCGATGGCGCTCCCTCTTGGCCAGATCGAGCCGCACCGCGGTCGGCAGGACCTCCACGCCGAGCGCGGCGCGGGCCCGCGACACCACCCGGCCGTCCAGCTCCCGCCACACCCGGTGCACGTCCGCGCCGTGCCGCAGCGTGAGCCGCAGCCGCAACGCGGGCCTGCCCACCACGGACACCTTCGCGCCGGCCACGCCGTGCACCTGCTCGGCGTCCGCGCGCACCGCCGCCGCCAGCGCCTTGGCCGTGACGACCACGTCGTCCAGCAGCAGGTCCGGGTGCCGTTCGGGGCGGACCGCGCGCCACGCCCACAGCAGCCCGAGGACGACGGCCAGCAGGCCGAGCGCGATCAGCCCGAGCCGGACGGGCAGCAGGTGCCGCCGGGCCCAGTCGAGCACGACCGGGTCCAGCACCGGCCGGTCGACGGCGAAGCGGTGCAGCACGACGGCGGCGCCGCCGACCAGCAGGGCGAGCACGCCGAGCACGGCGGCCATCACGCGTTCGGTGCGGTTCGAGCGGTTCACGGTCGGTCCTCCGGCGTGGCGGCACGGTCCTGCGGTGAGGCGTCGCGGTCCTCGGGCGAGGAGCGGAGGTCCTTCGGCGGGATCGAGCGGTCCTTCGGCGAGATGACGACGACCGACACCTTCGGCCGCGCGGACATCGGCAGGTCGTCCACCGCGCCCCGGGCCACCTCCAGCAGCCGCGGCCGCAACGACGCCTCGCCGTGCAGCCGGCTCGTCGCCCGGACCCGCACCCTGCGCCGCGACGCGGTGACCGACACGTCCGCCACGCCGTCCTCCGCGCGCACCCGGTGCCCGACCACGCGGGCCAGCGACGTCGGCGTGGTCACCACCCGCACGCCGTCGGCCGGGTCGTCCAGCGGCACCTGCGACACCCCCGCCCGGGACGCCACGACCAGCAGGAACAGCCCGCCGACGGCCAGGCAGGCGCCGATCGGCAGGACCGGCCGGTCCACCCAGGACCAGTCCGGCCACGGCGGCCACCCGCGCCCGGACCAGTGCCGGGCGACCACGACGACCAGCAGCGCGCCCGCACCGGCCAACGCCACCCCGAGCAACGGCGACAGCACCCGCAGCAGGACTCGCACCTACACCACCCTCGGCCGGGTCTCGGCGCGCAGCGCGGACACCGTCACGGCCACCGACCGGACCCGGTAGCCGGTGATCCGCTCGACTTCCTCGGTGACGTGCCGCCGGACGTCGGCGGCGGCCGTGCGCACGGGAGCCGGGTAGCGCAACGCCAGCTTGACCCCGAGCTCCAGGTCGTCGCCCGCCTCGGCGACCCTGACCGCCGCGCTCGGCTCCGCGCCGGGCACGAGCCGGACGGCGTGCGCCGCCACCTTCCGCACCACGGTCGGGTGAATCTCGAGCGAGCCCCGCGCCTCGGTCACTTGTCGCGGCCCCGGCCGAGCAGGTCGCCGAGGTCGAGCTCGCCGTCGAGGACCCGGCCCACGACCAGGCCGATCACGCCGACCGCCAGGGTCACCAGGAAGGCGGTGAACCCGCTGGTCGCGGCCAGGCCCAGGACCAGGCCCGAGAGCAGGCCCGTCTGCGTCGCGCTCATCAGCTCTCCCACTCCAGATCGGCCACGACCACGTCCACCGGCGCGGCGCCCGCCACCCCGGCGACCCGCGACCGCAGCTCCGGCACCACCTCGCCGATCGGCCGGCCGGTCCGCAGCACCACCGCCACCTCCACCCGCGTGCCGACCCGGACGCCGAGCACGCGCCGCCCGGGCAGGTAGGAGGCGATCGCGCCGTCCAGCCGCGCCACCTCCGGGTGCGCCAGCAACGCCGCTTCGACGTCCTCCGCCACGTCCGTCACTCGACCCGCGAACCCGTCGGCCCGGTCTCCTCGTCCTCGTCGGGCAGGTGGATGTCGTTGACCGCGATGTTGACCTCGATGACCTCCAGGCCGGTGATCCGCTCCACCGAGCCGATCACGTTGCGCCGCACGGCCCGCGCCAGGTCGACGATGCTCGCGCCGTACTCGACCACGATGTCCAGGTCGACCGCGGCCTGCCGCTCGCCGACCTCGACCGCGACGCCCGCGGTGTCCGCGGTGCCCGCGCCCGGGATGCGCTCGCGCAGGGCGCCGAACGCCCGCGACACGCCGCCGCCCAGCGCGTGCACGCCGGAGATCTCCCGCGCCGCGATGCCCGCGACCTTCTGCACGACCGACGACGCGATCGTGGTCCTGCCCTGCTCGGTGTCCTCGGCCAGCCGGGGGGTGCCGACGTCCGGCTTGGCGGCGGTGCTCTGCGCCACGGCGGATCCTCTCCGAATCGGTGCGTGCACGTTCGGATGCGGACCGTATCCGGCTCAGCGCGAAGATGTGCCCCAGGTCACCGGATCGGGCGTCACCTTGCGGTACCGCAGGAGGAGGGCGCTGTCGTGGTGCAGCACCGACGCCAGCTCCATCGACCGGGGTGACGGCGGCAGCGGCCCGTTCGAGATCCGGCCGGCGTCGCCGCCCGCGAGCAGCGGGGAGAACGTCACGCACAACACGTCGACGAGGTCGGCGTCGATCAGCGCGCCGAACACCTTCGGCCCGCCCTCGCAGTCGACCCGGAGCAGCCCGCGTTCCCGCAGCGCCGCCAGCGCCAGGTCCAGGGCCACGGTCCGCTCGCCGGCGACGACCACGTCGGCGCCCGCCGCCGCGAGCGCGTCACGCCGCTCCCGCGGCGCGGCCCGGGTGGTGAGGATGATCGGCGGCACGGTGGCGGCGGTCAGCAGCGCGGACGTCGGCTCGATCGAGCACCGCCCGGTCACCACGGCGATCGGCGGCACCGGCGCGAGGCCGAGCCTGGCCCGCCGGGACGCGCGCACCTCTCCCGCCTTGATGCCCTGGTAGCCCTCGACGAGGGCCGTGCCCGCGCCGACGAGCACCACGTCGCACAGGTCGCGGCCGAGCATGAACACCGCGCGGTCGGCCTCGTTGCCCAGCCCGGCGGAGCGCCCGGCCACCGACACCGCACCGTCCACGCTGGACACGAAGTTCACCTGCACCCACGGCCGGTCGAGCCCGTCGGGGTAGTCGTAGAGCCGTTCCAGGTCCTCGTCGGTGATCTCGCCGTCACGTGGTGGCCACAACATCCGCACCGCCACATCCCAGCACGCCGTTACGATCCCGTCATGTCCGCCCCGCCGCGCCTGTCCGACCGAACCCCGCACGTCGCCGCGGACGAGCTGGTGGACGCGCTGGTCCCGCCGCCCCGCTTCGACGCGGTCCGGTTCGACACCTACCTGCCCAACCCGGACGAGCCGAGCCAGGCCGCGGCGGTGCGGGCGGGCCGCGAGTTCGCCGAACGCGTCTCCGAGGGCGGCAACCGGGGCGTGCTGGGCCGGCTGTTCAAGCGGTCGGCCGCCGACGACGCCAAGCCCGGGTTCTACCTCGACGGCGGGTTCGGCGTCGGCAAGACGCACCTGCTGGCGTCGGTGTGGCACGCCGTGCCCGGCCCCAAGGCCTACGGCACGTTCGTCGAGCTGACCAACCTCGTCGGCACGCTGGGTTTCGCCGAGACGGTGCGCCGGCTGTCGTCGCACAAGCTGCTCGCGATCGACGAGTTCGAGCTGGACGACCCGGGCGACACGATGCTGGTCACCCGCCTGCTCAAGGAGCTGACGGCGGCGGGCGTGTCGGTCGCGGCCACGTCGAACACGCTGCCGGACAAGCTGGGCGAGGGCCGGTTCGCCGCCGCCGACTTCCTGCGCGAGATCCAGTCGATGTCGGCGAAGTTCACCGTGGTCCGGGTCGACGGCCCCGACTACCGCCACCGCGGCCTGCCCGACGCGCCGCCGCCGATGGCCGACGAGGACCTCGTGGCCAAGGCCCGGAGCACGCCCGGCGGCACGCTGGACGACTTCGCCGACCTGTGCGCCGCGCTGGCCCGCATCCACCCGTCGAGCTACGGCAGGCTGGTGGACGGGGTGACCGCGGTGCACCTGCGCCACGTTCGGCCCGCGCCCGATCAGGCGGTGGCGCTGAGGCTCGTGGCGCTCGGCGACCGGCTCTACGACCGGGACATCCCGGTGGCGGTGTCCGGGGACGCCCTTTCGGAGCTCTTCACGGCCGAAATGCTGCGTGGCGGCTACCGCAAGAAGTACCTGCGGGCGGTATCGCGACTCGTCGCCCTCTCCCGGTGATCTTCCCTGCTAAACCCCCGTTCAGGGGTGGTTTTGCGGGTTGGGCGCAGGGTATCCACCGGCGGTGATGAGCGAAGCGGAACGCCGCACCCTCAGTGAGATCGAAACCAGACTCGCGGACGAGGAGCCGGGCCTGGCCTCGGCGCTCGTCGCCGGGAAACCCCGGCACCCGATGCTCAGCTACGCCCTCGTGGCCACGTTCGGCGGCCTGGGCGTGCTGCTGCTGGTCCTCGGGGCGATCGGCCCCGCCCTGGCGTCGCTGGGTTTCGGCGCGCTCCTGATGCTGATGCGCGGCTACAGCTGGCGGTGAGCCGGCACCGCCCGCGGTGACCCGAGGGGGTTCCGCACGAGCGGGCCGGCGCACTCCGACCGCAGCGAGCTCATCGCCCGACCGCGCCCAGCCACGCCGTGCACCTCGACCCCCCGGACTCCCCCTGAACGAGGGAGTCGCGTCACACTTCGCGGAAACGGCCTAATCCGCTGGCCTTGCGCGGCGGACATGGCCGACCATGCGCGGGTGGGATTCCTGGACGCCAACGGCCTCGCCTTCCGCCTGCCCGACGGCCGCGAGCTGTTCCGCGACGTGTCGTTCAAGGTCGGCACGAACAGCGTGGTCGCCCTGGTCGGCGCGAACGGCGTCGGCAAGACGACGCTGCTGCGGATCCTGTCCCACGAGCTGACACCCACCGCGGGCAGCGTCCGCGTGCAGGGCGGCCTCGGCGTGATGCCGCAGTTCGTCGGCTCGGTCCGCGACGAGAGCACCGTCCGCGACCTGCTCCTGGCCGCGTCGCCCGCGCCGCTGCGGGCCGCCGCTGAGGCGCTGGACGAGGTCGAGCTCCAGCTCATGGAGACCGACGACGAGCCCACCCAGATGCGCTACGCCGACGCGATCACCGCGTGGGGCGAGGTCGGCGGCTACGACGCCGAGGTGCTGTGGGACACGGTCACCGTCGCCGCGCTCGGCGTGCCCTTCGACCGGGCCCGGTTCCGCGAGGTGCGCACCCTGTCCGGCGGCGAGCAGAAGCGGCTGGTGCTCGAAGCGCTGCTGCGGGGCCCCGAACAGGTGCTGCTGCTCGACGAGCCGGACAACTACCTCGACGTGCCGGGCAAGCGGTGGCTGGAGGAGCGGCTGCGCGAGACCGGCAAGGCCGTGCTGCTGGTCAGCCACGACCGGGAGCTGCTCGACGTCGCCGCCACGCACGTCGTCACGGTGGAGGCCCACTCGGCGTGGACCCACCCCGGCTCGTTCGGCACCTGGCACGCCGCCCGCGCGGCCCGCATCGACCGCCTCGCCGAGCTGCACCGCCGCTGGAACGAGGAGCACGACCACCTCAAGGAGCTCGTCCGCACGCTCCAGATCCAGGCCAGGATCAGCGAGGTGATGGCGGCGAAGTACCGGGTCATGCGGGCCAAGCTGGAGAAGTTCGAGGAGGCGGGCCCGCCGCCGGAGCTGCCGACCGACGAGAAGGTGACGCCGCGCCTGCGCGGTGGCCGCACCGGCGTGCGGGCCGTCATCGTCGAGGACCTCGAGCTGACCGGGCTGATGAAGCCGTTCGACGCGGAGATCTTCTTCGAGGACCGGGTCGCGGTCCTCGGGTCCAACGGCTCGGGCAAGAGCCACTTCCTGCGGCTGCTCGGCGGCGGCGACGTCGCGCACACGGGCGTGTGCCGCCTCGGGGCACGGGTGGTGCCGGGCCTGTTCGCGCAGACCCACCAGCACCCGGAGTGGGTCGGCCGCACGCTGGTCGACGTCCTGTGGCACGGCGAGGGCGGCCGCAAGGGCCTTGACCGGGGCGCGGCGATGGCCGTGCTGAGCCGCTACGGCCTCGGCAAGCAGGGCGACCAGCGGTTCGAGACGCTGTCCGGCGGGCAGCAGGCGCGGTTCCAGGTGCTGCTGCTGGAGCTGTCCGGCGCCACGCTGCTGCTGCTGGACGAGCCGACCGACAACCTCGACCTCAACTCGGCCGAGGCGTTGCAGGACGCGCTGGAGGGCTTCACCGGCACCGTCGTCGCCGTCACCCACGACCGCTGGTTCGCCCGCGGATTCGACCGGTTCCTGCTGTTCCGGTCCGACGGCGAGGTGGTCGAGGTGGACGAGCCGGTGTGGGACGAGACGCGGGTCAAGCGCGCCCGGTAGGCGATCGGCGGCGGCGGTCGCGCGTGGTCACCGCCGCCCTGGCCGTCGTGCACCTGGCGGTGCGGACGTCCGGGTCCAGGTCGGCTGGGCCGGGCGGGTGAAGGCCACCGCGGACCGGGGTCGGTGCGGCACACTCGGCGCATGGACACCGGCCTGGTGGTGGCGCTCGTCGCCACCGTGATCGTCATCCTCAGCGGAATCGTCCTGGCCGTGCGGACCCACCACGCCCCGGGCCGCCCCGACGACGGTCAGGCGCCGAACTCGTCCGACGGCGGTGGCGGCGGTTGAGCCGAACCCCTCCGCGAGCGGCCAGGGGCGCTCCAGGGCCTGATCACGGTCGCTCCGGTGATCGCGGTGGCCTGGCGCCGGGCACGCCCGCCGGTTCGGCCTCGACCCCGCCGAGGTGACGTCGTGCCACGTGCCGGCCGTGGTGGTCCTGGTCGGGCTCCAGCTCGGCGCGGCGATCGTGCCGCGCACCCCCGCGGCCGTGTTCGCGGTGTCGCCGGCCCAGGGCGTGATCGGGTCGGCGCAGGAGGCGCCGGCGCTGCCGCTGGTTGCGGCGCACGTGGTCACCGGCGCACTGGTGGTCGCGGCCACCACCCACCTGGTCGTGCGGACGTTCCGCGTCTAGCGCGACCGCAGTTCCACCAGCACGCGCGGCACCTCGTCCAGCAGCTCGCGGGCCAGCATCCCGGTCAGCCCGGTGCGCGGCACCAGCCGCTGCCCGGCCATCGCGTGCACGTGCCCGGCCCAGCAGGTGGCGAGCGCCGGGTCGGACTCGCGGGCCAGCATCCCGCCGACCAGCCCGGCCAGCACGTCGCCGCTGCCCGAGGTGGACAGCCCGACGTGCCCGGTGCCGTCCTGCCAGACCCGGCCGTCCGGCGCCGCCACCACGCCCATCAGGTTCACCACCGCGTCGTACTTCCCGGCTATCGCCACCGCGGCCTCCACGTGGTCCTCGACCTCCGACCCCAGCAGGTACCCGCCCTCCACCACGTTCGGCGTGAGCACCACCCGACCGCGCACCGGGTCGCCCAGCGACGGGTGCAGGCCCAGCGCGCCCAGTGCGAACGCGTCGAGCACCACCGGCCCCCGCGTCGCGGGCAGCAACCGCTCCAGCAGGGCGGCCGTCTCGTCCGGGTCGACCAGGCCGGGCCCGACGACCACCGCCGAGGCGTCCGCCACCAGGTCGCCCAGCTCGTCCGCCGCCGCGCGCGACACCGCACCCGACTCCGTCTCCGGCAGGCCCACCACCAGCGCCTCGGGCACCGCCAAGCCGAGGCCGGAGGCGTGCCGGTCCGCCACGGCCAGCTGAAGCGTCACCGCGCCGGTGCGCAGCGCCGCGATCCCGCTGAGCAGCACCGCGCCCGGCACGCGCCGCGAGCCGCCCACGACCAGCACGGTGCCGCCGTCCTCGCGTCCTCGCGGCCACTCCCGCAACAGGGCCGACGTGATGGGCTCAGGCTGAACGCGTGGTGGCATCTGCGGTCTCCGTGGGCTCGGCGCCGTGCTCGATCAGGTGGTCGCTCTCGAACTCCCGCTCCAACAACCACGCGCCGTCCTCGCGCCGCCACGACGTCAGCGAGCCGTTGGGCACGGTCGAGTGGTGCGCGTAGGCCAGCATGTCGCGCTCGGGCAGGCCCTCCAGCAGGTAGCGCAGCAGGAACGGCGTGATCTCGTGGGCGAACAACAGCACCCGCTGCCCGTCGAGGTCGCGCAGCAGCGACCGCAGCCGCAGCAGGACGTCGGCCCACGACTCGCCGCCCGGCGGCCGGTAGTAGAACTTGCCGAGCCGGCGCTTGCGCACCAGCTCGTCCGGGTACCGGTTCGCCACGCCGTGCGTGGTCAGCAGGTCGAGCACGCCCAGTTCGCGGTCGCGCAACCGTTCGTCGACCAGCATCCGGGGGTGCCCCCGCAGCGCCAGCGCGGCGGTGTCGAGGGTCCGCCGGTACGGCGACGCCACGACCAGGTCCGGCCACTGCTCGTGCGGCATCGAGGCGAACCACCTCCCCAGCGCCCGGCCCTGCTGCTCACCGGCGGGGGACAGCCGCACGTCCGCGTCCCGCTCGGCGATGTCGATGACGTCGTCCCCGGCCGACTCGGCGGCTTCGCGCGCCACGTTGCCGTTGCTCTCGCCGTGCCTGATGACCCCTATCCACTCCACTCCAGCGAACTTAGTGGCACGGGACTGCGGGGGCATTCCAGGGAGGCGTCAGCCGAGGTGGGAACCTCCGGTGGACGACGTGGACGACGTGGACGCGTGCTGCGAACGCCTGGCACCCGCGGTCGTGCTGTTCCTGGTGGCCCGTCGGGTCACTCGCGATCAGCGGGCAACCGCCCGGACCTGACCGCCGCGACCAGTTCCTCGTGGTCGGCGCACGTCCGGTCGGCGTAGCCCAGCGCGTACCGGGCGATCGCCTCGTCCAGCTCCTCGCCGCCCGCGCAGTACCCGGCCAGCAGGCGCGGGTCGACCGACCGGCTGTGCGCGCGGGCCAGCAGCGCGCCCGCGAGCCGGCCGTAGTCGTCCAGGTCGTCCCGCTTCAGCGTGGTCGCGTCGATCTCGCCCTTGCGGTTGCGGAACTGCCGGACGATGTAGTCCCGGCCCTCGATCGTGGTCCAGCCGAGCAGGATGTCGGTCTCGGCCTGCACGAGCCGCGCGCCGTGCACGATCCGCTTGCCCTCGTGCTTGCCCGACTGGCCGGCGTTCCCGGCGGACGCGCCGAGGAACGGCGCCAGCGCCGACGGGCGCGCCTCCTTCGCCTGCAGCACCAGCGCCTCGTCGCCGTTGCCGTGCAGCAGGACCAGGTAGTTGCGCCAGCCGACGCTGCCGGTGCCGACCACGCGGAACGCCACGTCCGACACGCTGTAGCGCATGATCAGGTTGTACCGCGACTCGCGCAGCGTGTCCACATAGGACGGCAGGGCGGCCACGACGGTCGCCGCCGTCTCGTCGGAGATCCGGGACAGCACGGGCGGGTCCGCCACGAACCGGATGTGCTCGCCCTCGCGCCGGGTCCACTTCGCCGCCACCCGCGCGCTGGTGTTCTTGCGCGCCTTGGACGCGGCCTTCGTGAAGTCGTCCAGCAGGTCGTCGGCCTTCGACTTGGACAACGCCGACTCGTCGCCCAGCGCGTTCCACGACTCCATGAACGGGATCTCGGCCAGGTGCCGCGCCGCGCCCCGGTAGGCGCGCACCGCGTCGGACGCCGCGTCGCGGCAGCCCTTCTCCGACACGCCGCCCTCCCGGCCCGCCAGCACCAGCGACGTCGCCAGGCGCTTCAGGTCCCACTCCCACGGGCCGGGCAGCGTCTCGTCGAAGTCGTTGATGTCCATCACGATGCGGCCCTCGGGCGTGCCGTACAGGCCGAAGTTGGCCGCGTGCGCGTCACCGCACAGCTGCGCGTCCAGCCCGCTGCGCGGGCCCACGGCCAGGTCGCCCGCCATCAGCCCGGCGCTGCCCCGGAAGAACGCGAACGGCGAGACGAGCATCCGGCCGATCCGCAGCGGCACGAGGTGCGGCAGGCGACCCTCGTTCGACGCGTCCACGAAGTCGACCACGGACGGCCGGTCCGGCGCGAACGCCAGCTCCCGGTGCGCCTGGTGGCTCACCGCCGCCCGCAGCCCCCGTCCGCGAGCCAGGACCTCTTCCGGCTCGACCCACTGTCCCAGCGCGACGGCCGCGCGAGCCCGCTTGCGTTCACCCATGGGCCAAGGATGCGGGTCGAGACCGGCGATCACACCGACCTCGACACGTCTGTGACCTGCGATATCAGGCGGATCAGGCAAACCGGGCACGAGGGTCGCGCTGAGTGCTCAACACCTCGCCGACCGCGTCGATCCCGCGGTCCAGCTCCTCGCGCGTGATGACGAGCGGGGGAGCGACGCGCAGCGTGGTGTCCTGGGTCTCCTTGCACAGCACGCCCAGCCCGGCCAGCGCCTCCGACGCCGCCCGCCCGCGCGGTCCGCCGGGCGCGATCTCGACGCCGGCCCACAGCCCGCGCCCGCGCACCTCCGCCACGCCGTGCCCGACCAGCTCGCCCAGCCGCGCGTGCAGGTGGGCGCCCAGCTCGCGGGACCGCTGCTGGAACTCGCCGGTCGCGAGCAGCCGCACCACGGCCCGCCCGACCGCGCACGCCAGCGGGTTGCCGCCGAAGGTCGACCCGTGCTCGCCGGGCCGCAGCACGCCGAGCACCGCGCGGCTGCCGACCACCGCCGACACCGGCATGATGCCGCCGCCCAGCGCCTTGCCCAGCGTGTAGAGGTCGGCGCGCACGCCCTCGTGGTCCAGCGCCAGCAGCTCGCCGGTGCGGCCCAGCCCGGACTGGATCTCGTCGGCGATCATCAGCACGTCGTGCTCGTCGCACAGCGCCCGCACGCCCGCCAGGTAGCCCGCGGGCGGCACGACCACGCCCGCCTCGCCCTGGATCGGCTCCAGCAGCACCGCGGCGGTCCGCTCGGTGATCGCGTCGCGCAACGCGTCCAGCGAGCCGTACTCGACGACCTTGAAGCCCGGCGTGAACGGACCGAAGTCCTCGCGGGCGGTGTCGTCGGTGGAGAACGAGACGATCGTGGTGGTGCGACCGTGGAAGTTCGACCCGGCGACCACGATCTCGGCCGTGCCCGCGGGCACGCCCTTCACCCGGTACGCCCACTTCCGGGCGACCTTGATCGCCGACTCGACGGCCTCCGCGCCGGAGTTCATCGCCAGCACCATCTCGGTGCCGGTCAGCTCGGCCAGCTCGCGGCAGAACGGGCCGAACTGGTCGTGGTGGAACGCGCGGCTGGTCAGCGTGACCCGGCCGAGCTGCTCGACCGCGGCGGCGACGAGGTCGGGGTGGCGGTGGCCGAAGTTCAGCGACGAGTAGCCGGACAGGAAGTCCAGGTAGCGGCGCCCGTCCACGTCGGTGACCCACGCCCCCTCGCCGTGCGAGATCACGACCGGCAGCGGGTGGTAGTTGTGCGTGCTCCATTCCTCGTCGAGCGAGATGAAGCGCTGGGAGCTCAGAGCTGCGGCCATGGCGGTCATGTCACCAACACTAAGGGGCCTGCGCCAGCGAATTCATCCGTCAGGCGTTGCGCATCCGTCATGTTCGTTGCGCAATCGGACTTTTTCGCGGCGATTCATTGCGTGACCGGTAGGCCCATGATCGACGGGATACCCTCCGACGATGGCCGACAAGTCCGCGCAGGTCCAGTCGATATCCGACGCCTTCCGGGTGGATCCGGAGAGCTTCGACCTCGCCGGGGTCGACCCGGCCGCGACGCCGGTCGGGCCACGCTCGAAGTCCGAGGCCGCCGCGGACATGGCGGTGATCGGCCGCGAGCTGGACCGGCTCCAGGAGGCGCTGTACGCCGAGGGCACGGGCGGCGGCGACCGGCGGGTGCTGCTGGTGCTCCAGGGCATGGACACCTCCGGCAAGGGCGGCACCATCCGGCACGTCGCGGGCCTGGTCAACCCGCAGGGCCTGCGCATCGCGTCGTTCAAGAAGCCGACCCGGACCGAGCTGCGGCACGACTTCCTGTGGCGCGTCCGCCGCCAGGTGCCGCCGCCGGGCCACATCGGCGTGTTCGACCGCTCGCACTACGAGGACGTGCTGGTCGCGCGGGTGGACAACCTCGTGCCGTCGACCGAGTGGCGGCGGCGCTACCGGCAGATCAACGCGTTCGAGGCGGAGCTGGCCGACCAGGGCGTGACCACGGTCAAGTGCTTCCTGCACATCTCGCCGGAACGGCAGCGCGAACGGCTCATCGCCCGGCTGGAGGACCCGCTCAAGCGCTGGAAGTACAACCCGGGCGACCTGGAGGTGCGGTCCAAGTTCTCGCGCTACCAGCTGGCCTACTCCGACGCGCTCGTGAAGTGCTCGACGCCGGTCGCGCCCTGGCACGCCGTGCCGTCGGACCGCAAGTGGTACCGCAACTGGGTGGTGGCGCGGCTGCTGCTGGAGGCGCTGCGGGACCTCGCGCCCGCCTACCCGGAACCCTCGTACGATCCGGCCGTCGAGTTGGCACGGCTCCGGGACGCCGACCCGTTGCGCTAGACGCAATCTTCGTTGCACCTCTTGCTTGGGCGCAGTGGTCCAGGCCACTGTGGGACCGCCGCGGGCGGTCGAGCGGAGGTTCGGTGTGGTTGTGGACAGGCGGCGGTTCCTGGGTGCCGTTGGCGTGGGAGCGGGGTTGCTGATGACCGAGGGTGTCGCGCGAGCGGCCGAGTCCGACGGGGGCCACGGGAGGGCGGAGATCCGCGCCTACCTGGGCACCTACACGTCCTGGGCGGGCGGTGGCACGGGTCTCGGGCTCGGCGCGTACGACCCGGCGACGGGCAGGCTGCGCGTCACCGGCGTGGTGCCGGACGTACCGAACCCGTCGTTCGTGATCGACGCGGGCCGCCGGGTGTACGCGGCGAACGAGAAGTCCGACGGCGAGGTGACCGCGCTGGCGGTCGGCCCGGACGGGGTGCCGAAGGTGCTCGGCAGCCGCAGCACCGGCGGCGCGGACCCGTGCCACCTGGCGCTGCACCGCGGTTTCCTGCTGTCGGCCAACTACAGCTCGGGCAGCGTGGCCGTGCACCCGGTGCTGCCCGACGGCGGGTTGGGTGAGCGCACGGACCTGGTCGTGCACAAGGGTGCCGGACCGGACCCGGACCGGCAGGAGGGGCCGCACGCGCACCAGGTGCTGGCCGACCCGACCGGCGAGTTCGTGCTGGCGGTCGACCTGGGCACCGACTCGGTCCACAGCTACCGGCTCAGCGGCGAGGGCAAGCTGACCCCGGCCGCCACGGCGCGCGTGCACGCCGGCGCGGGGCCGCGGCACCTGGCGTTCCACCCGTCGGGCAAGCACGCCTACATCGCCAACGAGCTCGACTCCACGATCGTGGTGGCCGGTTACGACCGGGGCGTGCTCACGCCGGGCCAGAAGGTGAGCACGCTGCCCGCCGGCGCGCCGACCGCGCCGCGCAACTACCCGGCGGAGATCGTGGTGTCGTCGGACGGGCGCTTCGCCTACCTGTCCAACCGGGGTCACGACAGCGTGGCCGTGTTCGCGGTGGAACGCGGCGGCGCGGCGCTGCGGCTGGTCGAGGCCACGCCGGTGGGCGGGAAGTTCCCCCGGCACATCACGCTCGACGCGTCCGGCCGGTTCCTGCTGGCGGCCAACCAGAACTCGGACAACATCACCACGTTCGAGGTGGACCGGACCACCGGGAAGCTGCGGCTGACGAGCACCACCGCCGCCCCGATCCCGGTGTGCGTCGCCCTGAAGAGGTAACTCCCGACGGGTTAACTTCCGCCGGCGGGACTGTCCGCACTGGTAGCACCGGTGCATGAACATGCTCGCGTTCGCGCTGCTGATGGCCCTCACACCCGCGCCGGCCGCGCCGGAGCTCGTCGCGTTGGGTGATTCCTACGCGGCGGGCCTCGGCGCGGGCGCCGAGTCGTCCGACGACTGCCGGCGGAGCCCGAACGCGTACCCGGCGCTGTGGGCGCAGCGCCACCACGCGTCCCTGGTGCACGCCGCGTGCGCCGGCGCCACGACGGCCGAGGTGACCGGGCAGGTGGAGCGGATCACGCCGGGCGCCACGCTCGTCACCATCACGGTGGGCGGCAACGACGCCGGGTTCACCGACGTGATGACCACGTGCACGTTGGGCGACGACGACGAGTGCGTGTCGCGGGTCGACGAGGCCGAGCGGTTCGTCCGCGACGAGCTGCCCGGCCGGTTGGACGCCCTGTACGGCCTGGTGGCCGACCGGCGGGCCGCGTCGGCCGAGGTGGTGGTGCTGGGCTACCCCCGGTTGTTCTCGCACGAGACGTGGTGCTTGATGAGCGGGGTGAAGCGGGAGGCGGTGAACCGGGCGGCGGACGCGGTGGCCGAGGTGACCGGTGACCGGGCGGAGGCGGCCGGGTTCGAGTACGCGGACGTGCGGGACGCTTTCGACGGCCACGGCGTGTGCGCCGACGAGCCGTGGCTGAACGGCCTGGTCCTGGTCCCGGTCGACCGCTCCTACCACCCGAACCGGGCGGGCCAGGAGTCCGGCTACCTGCCCGCCCTGACCGAAGCCGCCACCCGCGCCTCCACCACCTGACCCCTCACTCACCCACCCCACCCCCTCGCCCACTCACCCCCTCGCCCTCGCCCTCGCCACCCCCTCGCCCACACCGCTCACCACACCCGTCCACCCGCGTGGTCACACCCTCGCCGCGAGGTCGCGTCGACCGTTCGCGTCCTCATTCCCGACGATCACGCTTTTCGATCGTCGGGAATCAGGGCGCGAACGGTCGACTTCCGGGCGACCTCGCCGCCGCCTGCGGAGCAGCGGCAAACTAACCCCGTGAACCACTCGAACGGGCTGCGCCAGGTCGCGGCCACCCGCTACGTCACGCCCTTCCGGGAGGGCGGCTCTTTGCCGGGGCTCGTCGAAGCCGACGACCTGGGCATGTACGTGCTCAAGTTCCGGGGCGCGGGTCAGGGCGTGAAGGCGCTCATCGCCGAGATCGTGGTCGGTGAGCTGGCCCGCCGCCTCGGTTTCCGGGTGCCGGAGATCGTCTTGGTGGAGCTGGACCCGGAGTTGGGTCGGGCCGAGCCGGACCAGGAGGTGCAGGAGCTGTTGAAGGCCAGCGGCGGGCTCAACCTGGGGTTGGACTACCTGCCGGGGTCGTTCGACTACAACCCGGTGGTGCGGGAGCCGTCCGCGGAGGCCGCCGCCCGCTTGTTGTGGCTGGACGCGCTCACGTCGAACGTCGACCGCAGCTGGCGCAACCCGAACACCTTGCTCTGGCACCGCGAGTTGTGGCTCATCGACCACGGCGCGTCCTTGTACTTCCACCACTCGTGGCGGCCGGAGCGGTTCCCGGCGGCGACCTACCGGTTCGACGCGGCGGACCACCTGATGCTGCCGTTCGCGGGGGACCTCGCGGGGGTGGACGCGGAGCTCACTGCCCGCGTCACGCCCGACCTGGTGCGGGAGGTGCTGGCGCTCGTGCCTGACGCGTGGCTCGCGCAGGACGAGGCGTTCGGCGCACCGGCCGCGGTGCGCGAGGCGTACGAGTCGTTCTTCACCGCCCGCCTGGCCGCGCCGCGGGCGTGGGTCGACGCACTGGAGGCCGCCCGTGCCGCACGTGTTTGAGTACGCGCTGCTGCGCGCGGTGCCCAGGCAGGAGCGAGGCGAGTTCGTCAACGTCGGCGTGCTCGTCTACTGCAAGGACCTGGAGTTCCTCGGCGCGCGCGTGCACGTCGACGAGCGCCGGGTGCTGGCGTTGGACCCGTTCCTGGACGTGGAGGTGTTGCGGGCCACGCTGGAGCACTTGGGCCTGTCGTGCGACGGCGTGCCGACGGCGGGTCCTGTGTCGCGCACCTCCGCAGGTCAGCGGTTCCGCTGGCTGACCGCGCCGCGCAGCACGATCGTCCAGACCTCGCCCGCGCACACCGGTCTGACGGACGACCCGGAGGCGGAGCTGGACCGCCTGCTGGCCGCGCTGGTGCTGCCGCCCGACCACTAGGGTGGCAACCTCTCGCCGCGCACCGCGTCTTTAGGTGCGAGCAGTGACCGACACACGGACGGGGTCGCTTGATGAACGCCGGATACCAGCAGGGCGGGTATCAGCAGGGCGGATACCGACAGGGCGGGCAACCGCGGCAGGGCGGGCAGCCGCGGCAGCGCGGGCCCCAGGGCGGGCCGCAGCAGGGCGGGTACGGGCAGCGCGCCGCGTACCAGCCGGCGGGACGCCCGGCGCCGCGCCGCCGCAAGCCGAGGATCGGGCGGATCATCGGCGTGGTCCTGGTGTTGTTGCTGGCCTTCGGCATCGGCATGTGGTTCTACGTCGACGGGTCGTTGCGCCGGATCGACGCGCTGACCGACTACGCGGACCGGCCGGCGGACACACCGGGCACCAACTGGCTGCTCGTCGGGTCGGACGCGCGCGACGACCTGACCGAGGAGCAGAAGGCCGAGCTGTCCACCGGTGACGCGGGCGGTCGGCGCACGGACACCATCATGTTGTTGCACATCCCGGAGGGCTCCGGGAAGTCCACTTTGGTGAGCGTCCCTCGCGACTCCTATGTGGACATCCCCGGCAACGGCAAGAACAAGATCAACGCGGCGTTCGCGTTCGGCGGGCCGTCGTTGCTGGTGCAGACCGTGGAGGGCGCCACGGGCATCCACGTCGACCACTACATGGAGATCGGCTTCGGCGGCTTCGCCGGGATCGTGGACGCGGTCGGCGGCGTGGACATGTGCATCGAGGAGCCGATGCAGGACCCGTTGGCGGGCTTGGACCTCCAGCCGGGCTGCCAGGAGCTCGACGGCACGCAGGCGCTGGGCTTCGTCCGCTCGCGGGCGTTCGCCACGGCCGACCTGCAACGGGTGGAGAACCAGCGCAAGTTCCTCGCCGCGCTGACCGACAAGGCGACGAGCTTCGGCACGCTGGCCAACCCGTTCCGGGCGTTCCCGCTGCTGTTCGCGGGCACGGACTCGATCTCGGTGAACGCCGACGACCACCTGCACCACCTCGCGGGCATGGCGTTCGCCATGGGCGGGGGAGTGGACACGGTGACCGTGCCGGTGGGCGGCACGCCGACCGTGCCGGGCGCGGGCTCGGTCGTGCAGTGGGACCGGGAGAACGCGCTGCGGCTGTTCGGCGCGCTGGAGAAGGACGAGCCGGTCCCCGCCGACCTGCTGCCGCAACCGAAGTAGTCGCGTCACGGACGGGCCGCCGGGCACACGCACCCGGCGGCCCGTCCGCGTCTGCGGCGCGTTGTCCGGATCGCGGTCGTCCGCGCGTTCAGCGGGGTTCGGCGACCGGGACGTCCGGCACACCGAGCAGGCGCACGGCCCTCGGCACCACGACCGCGCCCGCCAGGATCATCCCGGCGGCGACAACGCACGCCACCCACCAGTGCGCCCCGTCGTACAGCGCGCCCGCCGCCAGGCTGCCGATCAGCGCACCGACCAGGCACGCCGCCTCGTACACGCCCATGGCGCGACCCACCTGGCCGTCGGCCGCCTCGGCGATCACGGCCTGCTGCACCGGCATCACCGCCGCCCACGCCAGCCCGCTGAGCACCCAGAGCCCCGCGATCACGTACGGGTTCGGCGCCCACGCCAGGCCGACCGCGAACGCGCAACTGGCCAGCGACGCGCCCACCAGCACCGACCGCCGGCCGAACCGCAGCACGTACCGGTGCAGGGGCTCGGCGGCGGCGCTCATCGCGATCGCGCCCGGCAGGAACACGAATGCCACCTCCCGCAACCCCAGGTCGAACCCGCGTTGCAGGTGCAGGAGCAGCAACAACCCGACGGCCGCTTCCGCCGCCATGGTCATCACCACGGCGAACAGCATCGGCCGCAACCGCTTGCCCACCGCGCCCAACCCGGCCGCCGCCACGCCCTGGCCACCGCGTGCCCGCCGCCCCGGCGCGGCGAGCAGGAACACCGCCGCCGCCACGCACGCCGCGCCGCACGCCCAGAACAGCCCCGCGTAGCCGACCGTGCCGACGAACGCCATGCCGGCCACGAACGCCACCCACGAGCCGGTCTCCTGCGCGGCGAGCAGGCGGGGGAACACCGCGGTGTCCTCGGCCAGCCGCTCGCTGACGATCGCGCGGACGGCGACCCACAGCAGCGCGCCACCCGCGCCACCGACCGCCGCCGCGCCGTACGCGAGCGGCGCGCTCTGGGCCGTGGCGTACCCGGCGCACGACAGCGCGTAGAGCAGCGCGCCGATCGCGGCGGTGCGCCGCCGGTCCCAGCGGTCGGCCAGCACGCCCGCCAGTGGCCGCACGAGCACCGACAACGCCATCTCGACCGCCATCAGCGCGCCGACCTCGGTGGCGCTCAGCCCGATGGTCGCGCCCGCCCACAGCGGCAGCACGAAGTCGATCAGCTCGGTCGGCCCGTTGGCCAGCGTCGCCGCCGTCAACGTGCGCCGTTCCCGTGCCGTCCCCCGGTCCGCGGCCTCGTCTTCCACGTCGTCCCCCAAAACTTCGAACACCGTTCGTACAACTCCGAACGGTATACTGAGTTTCATCATGAACGCAAAGGACGACGCCCAGCGGCGAGTGCTGGAACTGCTGTGGAAGGACGCCCGCCGCCCCGCCCGCGGCCCGCGGCGGGGCTTGACGGCGGAGCGGATCGTGGCCGCCGGGATCCGGATCGCCGAGACCGAGGGCCTGGCCGCGCTGTCCATGCGCCGGGTGGCCGTCGAGCTGGGCGTCGGCACGGCCTCGCTCTACACCTACCTGCCGGGCAAGGCGGAGCTGGAAGCCCTGATGGCGGACTCGGTCGGCGGCGACGACCCGCTGCCGGACGACTGGCCGGGCGACTGGCGGGCCAAGCTGGAGGCGTGGGCGCGCAACGACCACGAGGGCTACAAGAAGCACCCGTGGGTGCTGCAACTGGTCGCGACGGTGGCCGCGCCCGGGCCGAACCTGCTGCGGTGGATGGACTCGGCGCTGCGCGTGCTGGAGGGCACCGGCCTGACCCAGGCGGAGAAGATGGCGGTGGTCGAGTCGGTGGACGCCTACGTGCGCGGCCAGGCCAGGCTGGGCCTCGACGCGCACGAGCCGAGCGCCGACGAGATGCGCGAACGCGACGCCGCGCTCCGCGAGCTGGTCGACTTCGAGCGGTACCCGGCGCTGCTCGCGGCCGTGCGGGCGGGTGTCGCGCCCTACACGGGGGACAAGTTCGAGTTCGGGCTGCGACTGCTGCTGGACGGGGTCGAAGCCCTCATCGCCTCGAAGAGGGCTCCGACGTCCTGAAGGTCCCCGTCAGTTCTCGTCCGGCGTCGGCGACGTGACCGGCTCCGCCGCCGGCACGGCGGCCAGGACCGCGGTCTCGGCGACGCTCGGCGCGGTCCGCGCGGCGCTCGGCACGGTGACGGCCGCGGTGGCGGCCGGGCTCGTGGACGGCGCGGCGGCCGCAGGGCGGTCCGGGCGGCGGTCCGGGCGGCGGGCGACTCGGCGGCCCGGGAGGCGGTCGGCGGCGCGGTTCGGGTGGCGGTCGGCAGGCCCGTCCGGGCGGTGGCCGGGAGGTCGGCCTGGTCCGCGGCCGGCGCGGTGGCCGGGTGGCGGTCGGCAGCGTGGTCCGGGCGCCGACCGGCAGGGAGGTCCGGGCGGTGGCGGGCGCGGCGGTCCGGGTGGCGGCCGGGGCCGCGGTCCGGTCCGCGGCCGGCGCGGGCGCCTGGACCGCGCTCTGTGCCGGGGCCGGGGCCTCGGCAGCGGCGTCGCCCGGGGTCTCGACCGAGGTCTGGACCGCCTCGGCGGCCTGGCTGACGAGGATGATCCCCTCGAACTCGCGCAGCAGGTCGTCATAGATCGGTGTGAGTGACACTAGGTAACCCCCAAGACGTCGTTCGTCCCCCGAACGGGCCAAAGTAGCCTACCCACGGCCCCACCTCCGCTTCACCCGGTATTCGACAACTGGATGCCTTTGTCGTTAACTGTCGGCTGAACACACCCCTCGCCCACAGGTTGTGGGGCTCGGTCACATGTGCCGTGCGCCGCAGGCCACCTAGCGTTTCGGGCCATGACGAGTGTCCCCGGTCACAGCGACGACCTGTCCGGTCGCACCGCCCTGGTCACCGGCGCCGGCAGCGGCATCGGGCGGGCCTGCGCGGTCGCCCTCGCCCGAGCCGGGGCGAAGGTGCACCTCGTCGACCGCGACGGCGACTCGGTCGTCGAGGCCGCCCGCGAGACCGGCGGCACCGAGCACGTGGTCGACCTCGCCGGCGACGACCCCGTCCGCGACCTGCCCGCCGAGGTCGACATCCTGGTGAACAACGCGGGCCTGCAGCACGTCGCGCCGGTCCACGAGTTCCCGCCCGACCGGTTCGCGCTGCTCCAGCGGGTCATGGTCACCGCGCCGTTCCTGCTCGCCCGGCACGTCCTGCCGCACATGTACCAGCGCGGCTGGGGCCGGGTGGTGAACATCTCCAGCGTGCACGGCACCCGGGCCAGCGCCTTCAAGTCCGCCTACGTCACCGCCAAGCACGGCCTGGAAGGGCTGAGCAAGGTCATCGCGCTGGAAGGCGCGCCGCACGGCGTGACCAGCAACTGCGTCAGCCCCGGCTACGTGCGCACGCCGCTGGTGGAGAACCAGGTCGCCGACCAGGCCCTGGCGCACGGCATCGAGCCCGAGCAGGTGCTCACCGACGTGATGCTCACCCGGCACGCCATCAAGCAGCTCATCGAACCGGCCGAGGTGGCCTCCGTCGCGCTGTGGCTGTGCGGCGCGCACTCCGGTCACGTCACCGGCTCGTCGTTCACGATCGACGGCGGTTGGACCGCCCAGTAGCCCCCCGTTCGCCCATCCCCGACGAAGTGGTGACCGACATGACGAACGCCGCCCCTCCGCAGCCGAAGAAGTCCTTCGCCAAGGTGGTCATAGCCAGCCTCATCGGCACGACCATCGAGTGGTACGACTTCTTCCTCTACGGCTCCGCCGCCGCACTGGTGTTCAACAAGCTGTTCTTCCCCACGGCGGACCCGCTCAACGGCACCCTGCTCGCGTTCACCACCTACGCGATCGGCTTCCTGGCCCGTCCGCTGGGCGGCCTGGTGTTCGGCCACTTCGGCGACAAGATCGGCCGCAAGAAGCTGCTCGTGCTGAGCCTGCTGCTGATGGGCGGCGCGACGTTCGCCATGGGCCTGCTGCCCACCTACGCCGCGATCGGCGTGGCCGCGCCGCTGCTGCTGACGTTGCTGCGGTTGATCCAGGGCTTCGCGCTGGGCGGCGAGTGGGGCGGCGCGGTGCTCATCGTGTCCGAGCACGGCAGCGCCGAACGACGTGGTTTCTGGGCGTCCTGGCCGCAGGCGGGCGTGCCGATGGGCAACCTGCTGGCCACCGCCGTGCTCGCGGTGCTGGCCGCCGTGCAGACCGACGAGGCGTTCCTGTCGTGGGGCTGGCGGGTGCCGTTCCTGCTGTCCGGCGTGCTCGTCCTGATCGGACTGTGGATCCGGCTCAGCGTGTCCGAGTCGCCGGTGTTCCTGGAAGCCCAGAGGAAGGCGGAACAGCAGAAGGTCGCGGCCGGCAAAGCTGCCGGGCTGAAGCAGAAGCCGCCGATCGTGGCCGTCGTGCGCGACCACTGGCGCGAGGTGCTGATCGCGATGGGCGCCCGCATGGCGGAGAACGTGTCCTACTACGTGATCACGGCGTTCATCCTGGTCTACATCACCTCGGAGCTGGGGATGCCGCGCTCGGCCGGGCTGAACGCGGTGCTGATCGCCTCGTTCGTGCACCTGGTCACCATCCCGCTGTGGGGTGCGCTGTCGGACCGGATCGGCCGCCGCACCACCTACCTGATCGGCACGGTCGGCATCGGCCTGTGGATGTTCGTGTTCTTCGCGCTGCTGGACACGAAGTCGTTCTTCCCGATGACGCTCGCGGTCACCATCGGCCTCTTCCTGCACGGCGCGATGTACGGCCCGCAGGCCGCGTTCTTCTCCGAGCTGTTCGGCACGAAGGTGCGCTACTCGGGCGCGTCCATCGGCTACCAGCTGGCGTCGATCGGCGCGGGCGCGGTGGCGCCGCTCATCGCGACCGCGCTGCTCGCCGCCTACGACAGCTCGTTCCCGATCGTGCTGTACGTGCTCGCCATGTGCGTGCTGACGGTGATCGCCGTGGTGGTGGCGAAGGAGACGAAGGGCAGCTCCCTGAACCGGACCGACGCCGAGATCCCCTCAGTGCGAGCATGAGGGCATGAGCGAGGCGGACGCGGTGGAGCACCTGTTGGAGCTGCTCGGCCTGCTCGCGACCGACGCGGGCAGCGAGCAGCTGGCGGCGGTGCTCCCCGCGGCCCGCGCGGCGGGGGTGCCGGACCACGAGCTGGACCGCATCGCCCGCGCCTCGGAGTGGGCGTTGCGGATCCGCCGCACCCTCACCGCGCACCGCCGCCGGGAAGCCGAGCTGGAAGCGCTGTTCGACACCGCGAACGACCTGGCGGGCGTGCGCGACCCGGACGCCGTGCTGCGGTCCATCGTGCGGCGCGCCCGGCTGCTGCTCGGCGCGGACATCGCCTACCTGAGCATGAACGAGCCGGGTCGCGGCACGTACATGAGGGTCACCGACGGCTCGATCTCCGCGTTGTTCCAACAGGTCCGGCTCGGCATGGGCGAAGGGCTCGGCGGGCTGGTGGCGCAGACCGCCCGGCCGTACGTGACCGCCGACTACTTCGCCGACGACCGGTTCAACCACACCGGCCCGATCGACGCGGCCGTGCGCGACGAGGGCCTGGTCGCGATTCTGGGCGTGCCGCTCAAGCTGGACCGCCGGGTGATCGGCGTGCTCTACGCGGCCAACCGCTCGCCGCGCCAGTTCCCGCCCGACGAGGTGGCGCTGCTGTCGTCGCTGGCCGACCACGCCGCCATCGCGCTGGACACCGCGCACCTGCTGGAGGAGACCCGGGCCGCGGGCGAGACGATCAGCGCGCACAACGAGGCCATGCGCCGCGCCGAGGACGCCCACGACCGGCTCACCGACCTGGTGCTGCGCGGCGCGGACGTGCCCGAGGTGGCCGCCGCCGTGGCCAAGGTGCTCGACGGCGGGATCGTGGTGCACGACAGCGACGGCGTCGAGCTGGCCCGCATCGGCACGACCAGCGCGCTCACGCCCCGTGCGGCGGTCAACGCGTCCCGCGCCAGCGGCCGGGCCATCCCGCAGGACGGCACGTGGGTGTGCGCGGTGCTGGCGGGCCGCGAGCTGCTGGGCGGCATCACGCTCACCGACCGCCCGGACCTCGGCGACGCCGACCGCAGGCTGTTCGAACGCGCGGGCGTCGTCACCGCCCTGCTGCTCCTGTTGCGCCGCACGGTCGCCGAGGCGGAGAACAAGGTGCGCGGCGAGCTGATCACCGACCTGCTCACGGCGGCGGTGGACTCGGTCGCGGTGCGCGCCCGTGCCCGCCGGGTCGGCGTGGAACTGGCGGCCGACCACGTGGTGCTGGTCGCGGACGGCCCGCGTGACCGGCTCCTCGCCGCCGCCGCGCACCACGCGTCGGCCTGTCGCGGCTTGGCCGGCGTGCACGGCGAGCACGTGGTGCTGGTGCTGCCCGGCGCGGACCCGGCGTGCGCGGCGCGGGACGCGGCGCGGGTGCTGGGCAAGGCGGTCGGCCTGCCGGTGACCGTGGGCTCCGGCGGTCCGGCGCACGGCCCGGAAGGCGTGGCCGCCGCGCACGCCGAGGCGGTGCGGTGCCTGAAGGCGTTGTTGCAGCTGGGCCGCAAGGGCACCGGCGGCACGCTCGCGGACCTCGGTTTCGTCGGCGTGCTGCTGGGCGACCGGGCGGACGTCGCCGGGTACGTCCGGTCCACCCTCGGCCCCCTGCTGGACTACGACTCCAGCCGGGGCACCGAGCTGGTCCGGACCGTCACGGCGTACTTCGCGTGCGGCGCCAACCTCAGCCGCGCCAAGGAAGAGCTGCACGTGCACGTGAACACGGTGGTGCAGCGGCTGGACCGGGTGGCGAGCCTGCTGGGCGACGACTGGCAGTCGCCGGAACGGGTGCTCGAAGTCCAGTTGGCGCTCAAGCTGATGAAGGTGCTCGGCCCCTGACCGACCGCGCTGTGCGCGGCACGCGGGTCCCGCCGCTCGGCCGCCCCCGGAGCGCGCCGAGCGGCGGGACACCTCCGGTCACGACAGCGCGCACTCCGCGGCGCTCACCGCCGCCGGCCTGGGGACGGTCGCCGACGCGGGCGGTCGCGTGCCCGACAGCCACCCCTCCAGCGCGACGAACGCCGACCGGTGGCACGGCGTCAACGGCCGCAGCCGATCCGGGAACGCGTCGAACAGCGAGTCCACGTGGGTGCCGCCCTCGATGCGGTAGTAGCGGAACAGCGCCCCGCGCCCCTCCCGGCGCACCATGTCCGCGTACACGTCGGAGTCGCGGGAGATGGGCAGCAGCACGTCCAACGTGCCGTGCAGGGTGAGCAGCGGCTTGCCGATCCGGCCCGTCAGCGCGATCCGCTCGACGGCCCGCCGCGCCCCGGGCCGTGCCGCGTAGTCGTAGTCCGCGTCGCACAGCGGCGTGCCGGGCGCGCAGAACGGCGTGCCGGCCTCCGCGTCACCGTCCCAGGCCGGGTCCAGCTCCTCGCGGTAGATGCGCTGCGTCAGGTCCCAGTAGTACTGGTGGTGGAACTGCCACAGGAACTCCGACTCGGCCGGGAAGCCGGCGGCGACCACCGCCGCCTTGTCGCCGGTGGCGTAGCCCTTCAGCGCGGGCGGCAGGAACGTCAGCAGGTTCGGCCCCCGCGCGGTCCACAGCGTGCCCTCCCAGTCCACCCCGCCGTCGTACAGCTCGGGGCGGTTCTCCAGCTGCCACCGCACCAGGTAGCCGCCGTTGGACAGGCCGGTGGCCAGGGTGCGCGACGGCGGCCGGCAGTACCGCTGCGCCACCACGGCCTTCGCCGCCCGGGTCAGCTGGGTGACCCGGTGGTTCCACTCGGCGATCGCGTCGCCCGGCCGCGAGCCGTCGCGGTAGAAGGTCGCGCCCGTGTTGCCCTTGTCGGTCGACGCGAACGCGTACCCGCGGGCCAGCACGAAGTCGCTGATGGCGCGGTCGTTGGCGTACTGCTCGCGCACGCCGGGCGAGCCCGCCACGACGAGCCCGCCGTTCCAGCGCGCCGGCAGCCGGATCACGAACTGCGAGTCGTGCGCCCAGCCGTGGTTGGTGTTGCCGGTGGAGGAGTCGGGGAAGTAGCCGTCCACCTGCGTGCCGGGCACGGGCGTCGGCGCGGGCAGGCCCGCCGGGGTCAACCCGGCCCAATCGGCGGGATCGGTGCGGCCACCGGCGGTGGACAGGTCGGCGAGGTGGGTCAGTTCCTGGTGCTCGGCACCGGGAACGCGCAGGGGACCGCATCCGTCGGCGGACGCGGGAACGGCCTGCGCCGTCGTCGCGAGGAGCGCTGCGATCAGCGGAACGGCGATGTTCACCCGAGGCACGGTAAAACGGCTCGCCGGGCCGCGGAATGGCTCCGGACGCCATGGCCGGCGGGGCGGATGTGGTGCGCGGAGCCATCGGCGGCACACCTGCGAGTGACCCTCGGACCGGGAGTTGTCTCGACATCGCGTGACCATGAGGGGTAATCGGGCAATTCACTGTCACGGGTGACGTCGATCGGCGCATGACCGGACCGTCACCGATCCCCACGACCGTCCGAACGGCCCTGTCCTGGACGTCCCCGCGTGCGCGGTGTGGCTGCTCGCCCGGCGGTGGAGGCTTGAGTACCACGTTCGGTGCGTTTCGGGGGTCCAGGCGGGGGTAGCTGAGTTGACCCAGCGAAGTTCGCACTGCCAGGTGATTTACGTTCACCCGGCGTGAGGTGTCTGCTTCCGGGGTGACTGAGCAACGGCGCTCTACGCGCACAGACCAGGAGTGGGACCTGATCCGGCGCATCCAGAACCTGGCCCACCGTGCCGAACGCACCGCGTTCGACCACTCCAACCTCGTCGGTCCGCCGCCGTCCCAGCAGCACCTGGACATCCTGGCGGAGATCCGCGCGCTGACCGAGCAGGCGGTGGCGCAGCGGATGCCGAGACCGGCCAAGCTGCCCCGCCAAGCGGCGCCGGTCGAGGACGGGAAGCTCTCCGCGCCGGTCCGCTGAGCGCCTGCGCGGGCCGGCCCCGACCCGGCCCGCGCACGGGCGCCGTCAGCGGCGGCGGACCAGCTTGACCAGGCCCTTGAACGTCTCCTCGAGGCCGGAGGAGAACGGGTTGTCGTTGACCAGGTAGGTCCAGGTGGTGTTCGGGCGCTGCACGCCCGCCTCGGCCAGGTGCGCGCCGTCGGCGTCGATCTGCACCTTGGCGAAGGTCTCCTCCGCCTCGTCCCACGCGTCCGGGATGATCTTGTGATAGGCCGGGATCGCCTCGCGGTGGAACTCGTCCAGCGGGTTCTGCCGCGCCAGCGCCCGCAGGTGGATGCCCTCGCGCAGGTCCGTCAGGAACGTCAGGTGGTCGCTCCACCGCTGGTCGAGGTGGTGCAGCGCGATCAGGCGGGCCGCGGTGACCTTGACGTCCTCCGCCAGCTCCTTGATCTCGTGCGCCTTGTCCGGCTTGCGCTCGGCCAGCTCCTTCCACGCCAGGTCGGTGCGCAGCAGCTTGTCCCGGTACTCCAGCAGCAGCTGGCGCTGGTGCTCGATCAGCTTGTTGTACCGCCAGGTGTTGCGGTGGATCTCCAGGTGCACGCCCTCGGCGACGCGCTGCCCGTGCTCCACGGTGTGCAGCGTGCCCGCGTCGGTGACGCGGCCGTCGTCGTCCACCTCGGCCGGCTCGTCGTGGTCGGGCACGTACTGCGTGACCAGGTCGTCCTGCAAGGAGGAGAAGAACACCGACCCGCCGGGGTCGCCCTGCCGGCCCGCGCGACCGCGCAGCTGGTCGTCCAACCGGCTGCTGGAGTGCCGGCCGGTGCCGATCACGTAGAGGCCGCCGAGCTCGGCGATGCGCTCCCGGTCGGTCGAGTCGTGCCCGCCGAGCCGGATGTCCGTGCCGCGGCCCGCCATCTGGGTCGACACGGTGACCCGCTGGAACGAGCCCGCGTCGGCGATGATCGAGGCTTCCTCGGCGTCGTTCTTGGCGTTGAGGACCACGCACTCCAGGCCCGCCTCGGCGAGCTTGCGGGACAGCCGCTCGGACTCGGCCACGTCCAGCGTGCCGACCAGGATCGGCCGGCCCGACTCGTGGACCTCCTTGATCTCGGCGACGACGGCCGCTTCCTTCTGCTCCAGCGTCGCGTACAGCCGGGGCGCCTCGTCCTTCCGGATCGTCTCCACGTTCGGCGGGATGACCAGCACTTCCAGCTGGTAGAAGTCGCGCAGCTGCTCCGCCACGGCCACCGCGGTGCCGGTCATGCCGCACACCGCGGGGTAGCGGCTGAGCAGCGCCTGGACGGTGATCGAGTCCAGCACCTCGCCCGCGTCCGTGGTGGCCACGTTCTCCTTGGCCTCGACCGCGGCCTGCAGGCCGTCGGGCCAGCGCTGGAGCTTCGCGATCCGGCCGCGGGTGTCGTTGATCAGGTGCACCTTGCCGTCGCGGACGATGTAGTCCACGTCGCGGTGCAGCAGGACCTGCGCGTGCAGGGCCACGTTCACCTTGCTCAGCGTGGTCGAGACGTGCTCGTCGGAGTACAGGTCGATGCCGCCGAGCGCCCGTTCGACCAGCTCGCTGCCCGCGCCGGTGAGGTAGACGTTGCGCTCTTCGTCGTCGATCTCGAAGTGCAGGTCGCGGCGCAGCCGCTTGACCAGGTCGGCCAGCGCCGGGTCGACCGCGGGGCCCGCCGTGGAGCCGGCCAGCACCAGCGGCACGCGCGCCTCGTCCACCAGGACCGAGTCCGCCTCGTCGACGAGGGCGACACGCGGCTTCGGCACGATGAGGTTGCCCTCGTCGGTGGCCAGCCGGTCGCGCAGCACGTCGAACCCGATCTCGGAGACCGAGGCGTACATGACCTCGGCCTGGTAGGCGGCGCGGCGCTCCTCCGGCTTGGAGCTCTGGTTGATCCAGCCGACCTTCACGCCCATGAGCTCGTAGAGCGGGCCCATCCACTCGGCGTCGCGCTGGGCGAGGTAGTCGTTGACCGAGACCACGTGCACCTGGTCGCCGCGCAGCGCGAAGCCGGCCGCGGCGATGGCGCCGGAGAGCGTCTTGCCCTCACCGGTGGCCATCTCGACCACGTGGCCCTCCAGGAGGCCCAGCGCGCCGAGGATCTGCACGTCGAACGGGCGCAGGCCGAGCGCGCGGTCGGCGGCCTCGCGGCCGAGCGCGCACACCTCCACCAGCTCGGGGCGGCCGAAGTCCGACTTGTCGCGCAGCTTCGCGGCCGCGGCCGTCAGTTCCTCGTCGCTGAGCTTCTTCACGCGCTCGGACTGCTCGTTGACCTCGTCGAGCAGCTTCCGGTAGGGCGTGAGGTCGGCGGAGCCGGGCTTCTGCGCGAACCGCCGCATCCGCTGCTTGAACCGTCCCAGGAGAGTGGTCACGGCACGGCAACGTACGGCAAGTCCACAACGTTCCGCACGTCACCCGGTTGACAGTTCACTCGCCGGACGAGTCGATCTCGTGCCGCGGCGGGGCCTCGGAGCCGTGCGAGCGCCCGAATTGTGACTGCTGTCCGGTAAGCGGGCAAGTGCGCACGGGACCGGAGGCCCGCGCGCACCTTCACCCGGCGGGTGGTCATGCCTTGTGCGTCTCCCGCAGCCCGAGCACGGACGCCAGCGTCACCACGCCCATGACCAGCAGGAACGCCGACACCGAGGCGGACGTGCCGGTGGCCACCAGCAGAGCCGTCATGATGAACGGCGTGCCGCCGCTGACCAGGATCGATGCCAGCTGGTAGGCCAACGAGGCGCCCGAGTAGCGCACCTGCGGCTCGAACAGCTCCGCCAGGTAGGCCGCGACCGGGCCGTAGACCAGGCTCGACCCGACACCGGACACGGCCAGCGCGACGAACATCAGGCCCAACGACGCGGTGTCGACCAGCCAGAAGTACGGGAACGCCCACACGATCATCGCCGCCGCGCCCACGATGATCAGCGGACGCCTGCCGTGCCGGTCCGACCAGCGCCCGGCCAGCAGGATGACCGGCACGCTGACCAGCGACGACAGCAGCGTCACGACCAGCACCGAGTTCCGCGCCAGCCCCAGTTCGCGGGTCGCGTAGTCGAGCACGCCCGCGATGCTGACGTAGAACACCGCGTTCGACGCGAACATCAGCCCGGCCCCGAGCAGCACCGGCCGCCGGTGGGTCCGCAGCACCTCGCCCAGCGGCGCGGGCGCGGGTCCGTCGCCGCGCCGTTCCTTGATGTCCCGGAACACCGGGCTGTCCTCCACCTTCAGCTGGATGAACAGCACCACGGGGAACAGCAGCGCGCTCGCCAGGAACGGCACCCGCCACCCCCAGGTCGCGAACGAAGCGGCCGGCACCGTCGCGCCCACGACGAGGAACGCCACGTTGCCCAGGATCACCCCGAGCGGCACGCCCGCCTGCCCGAACGTGCCGGCGAACCCGCGCCGCCGCGGCCCTGCCGTCTCGGTCAGCAGCAGCACGACGCCGCCCCACTGCCCGCCCACCGCGATGCCCTGGAGGAACCGGAGCAGCACGAGCAGCACCGGCGCCAGCACGCCCAGCGTGGCGCTCGTCGGCAGCAACCCGATCAGGAACGTCGCCGACGCCATCAGCGCCAGGCACGTCACCAGCGCGGGCTTGCGGCCGAACCGGTCGCCGACGTGGCCGAACACCAGCCCGCCGACCGGTCGGGCGACGAACCCCGCCCAGAACGTGCTGAACGACAGCAGCAGCCCGACCAGAGCGGACGCCTCGGGGAAGAACAACTTCGGGAACACCAGCGCCGCGGCGGTCGCGTAGATGAAGAAGTCGTACCACTCGAGCGACGAGCCGACGAGCCCGGCCGCCATGAGTTTGCGCAACGTGCGCCGCTCGGGAGGAGCGGTCGTGACCATGTGCTGTTCCCTTTCACCAGGTGTCCACGAACGGGCGTTTCTTGCCGGTCCGGACCGGGGCGGGGTCGGGACCGGTGAGCAGGGTGGTGATCCAGCGCCGGGTGTCGGCCGGGTCGATCACGTCGTCGATCTCGTACGCGGACGCCACGTTGAGCGCCTTGCCGTGCTCGTAGGCGGCCGAGACCATCGCCTCGAACATCTCCTTGCGCTGCGCGGGGTCGTCGATGGCGTCCAGCTCGCGCCGGTACCCGAGCCGCACCGCGCCTTCCAGCCCCATCGGGCCGAACTCGCCGCTGGGCCACGACACGGCGAACAGCGGCACCTTCAAGCTGCCCGCCGCCATCGCCTGCGCGCCCAGCCCGTACGCCTTGCGCAGCGCGATGAACCCGAACGGCACGTCGAGGTTCGCGCCGGCCACGAGCATCCGGGTCAGGTGCCGCACGGTCGCGGTGCGCTCGGCGTCCGGCCCGACCATGAACCCCGGCGTGTCGCACAGCGACACCACCGGCAGGTCGAACGCGTCGCACAAGTGCAGGAACCGGGCGGCCTTGTCGGCGGCGTCGGCGTCGATCGCGCCGCCGAGGTGGCCGGGGTCGTTCGCGATCAGCCCCAACGGCCTGCCCTCGACCCGGACGAGGGCGGTGACGATGCCCCGGCCGAACTCCGGCCGCAGCTCCAGCACCGAGCCGGTGTCGGCGAGGGTTTCCACCACGGCCCGCACGTCGTAGGCGCGGACCCGGTTCTCGGGCACGAGGTGGCGCAGCAGCCGCTGGTCGCCGCACTCCCAGGTGTCGGTGCGCGTCCCCTC
Source organism: Saccharothrix sp. 6-C (assembly GCF_016695385.1). Lineage (NCBI taxonomy): Bacteria > Bacillati > Actinomycetota > Actinomycetes > Pseudonocardiales > Pseudonocardiaceae > Saccharothrix > Saccharothrix sp. 6-C. Next base: position 1,368,812 of record NZ_CP064192.1, read on the forward strand.
GGCGTGGCCCTGGAAGTACGACAGGTACTTCTTGGCCACGGCGACGGCCTCGGCCTCGTCGGCCACGAGCACGTCGATGACGCCGTTGGGCACCTGCACGTCGACCGGCCCGACCTCTTCGGGCCGGAACACGCCGAGCCCGCCGCCCTCGATCATCGCCGGGCCGCCCATGCCGATGGTCGCGTCCCGGGTCGCGATGACCACGTCGCACGTGCCGAGCAGCACCGCGTTGCCGGCGAAGCAGCGGCCGGACGCGATGCCGACCAGCGGCACCAGCCCGGACAGCTTCGCGAACAGGTGGAACGCCATGCAGTCCAACCCGCTGACCCCGCCGTGGTCGGTGTCGCCGGGCCGCCCGCCGCCGCCCTCGGCGAACAGCACCACGGGCAGCCGCCGCTGCTCGGCCAGCTCGAACATCCGGTCCTTCTTGGCGTGGTTGCGCAGGCCCTGCGTGCCCGCCATGACCGTGTAGTCGTAGGAGAGCGCGACGACCTGGCCGCCGTTCACCCGCCCGACGCCCGCGACCAGCCCGTCCGCGGGCGTGCGCTCGACCAGCTCGTCCAACGACCGGCGGCGGCGTTGCGCGGCGATGGCCAGCCCGCCGTACTCGACGAACTCCTCGCACAGGTCGGCGATGTTCTCCCGGACCGTGCGGCGGTTGGCCGCGTGCCGCTTCGCCTCCGCCTCGGGCCGCGTGAAGTCGTGCCGCGCCATCGTCTCGGCGAGGTCGGGCCGCACGTCGTCCAGGTCGACCTCGACGGCCTTCTCCTCGACGGCCAGGTCCACGCCCTCGGCGAGCAACGCGCCTTCCGCGACCGTGTCGCCGACCTCGACCAGCACGCGCGCGTCACCGATCGGCACGACGTGCTGCATCTTCATCGCTTCCACGACGACCGAGCCGGACTCGATCGCGACGACCGTTCCCTGCACGGGAGCGCGCGCTCCGGTGTCCTCACGGGGCAGCGAGTCGACGAGGCCCGTGTGTGCTTTGAGGACGTCCGGGTGGTCCAGGAGCCCGCGCAGGAAACCGATGTTCGTCCGCGCGCCGTCCACGGTGAACTCGTCCAGCGCACGGCGGGCGCGGCGCAGCGCGGTCTCCAGGTCGTCGGCGTGCACCACGACCTTCGCCAGCAGCGGGTCGAAGCCCAGGCCCGCCCGGTAGCCGACGGAGGCGTGCGTGTCGACCCGCACACCCGGTCCCGTTGGCGGGACGAACGCCGACAGCCGTCCCGTGGACGTCAGGCTCACGCGCAGTTGCAGCGCGCTGCCACGTGGCGTGTGCGCCAGGTCCGGCTCGACCTCGGCCGCCAGCAGCAGCTGCGCCCGCACCAGGTCCAGCCCGGTGACCTGCTCGGTGACGGTGTGCTCGACCTGGAGCCTCGGGTTGGCCTCCAGGAACGCGAACCGGCCGTCCGGCGCGACCAGGAACTCCACCGTGCCCAGCCCGGTGTACCGGACGGCGCGCGCGATCGTCGCCGCCGCGTCGTGCAGCGCGGAGCGCAGGTCGGGGGACAGGTCGGGCGCGGGGGCGACCTCGACCAGCTTCTGGTGCCTGACCTGCAACGAGCAGTCCCGGTCGCCGAGCACCGTGGTGCCGACCAGCTGCACCTCGACGTGCCGGGCCGGTTCGAGCAGCTCCTCCACGAACACGGCGCCGTCGCCGAACGCGGCCAGCGCCTCGGCCCGGCACCGCTCGACGGCGGCGGCGAGGTCGGCCAGGCGGCGCACCACCCGCACGCCCTTGCCGCCGCCACCGGCCACGGCCTTCACGACCACCGCGCCGTGCGCGCGGAAGAAGTCCTCGAACCCGTCCTCGGCGCCCGCGAGCACCGGCACGCCCACCTCGGCGGCCAGGGCGCGGGCCCGGCTCTTGTCGCCGAGCAGCTCCAGCACTTCCGGCGGCGGTCCGACGAACGTCAGCCCGGCCTCGGCGCAGCGGCGGGCGAAGCGGGCGTTCTCGGCCAGGAACCCGTAGCCGGGGTGCACCAGGTCGCACCCGTCGGCGGCGGCGAGCACGGCGTCCACGTCCAGGTAGGAGCCTTGCAAGCGGACGGCGCGGTCGGCGAACCGGCCGTGCGCGTCGTCGGAGTCGGTGACCAGGGCGACGGTCCGCCAGCCGAGGTCGGCGGCGGCGCGCAGCACCCGGACGGCGATCTCTCCCCGGTTGGCGACGAGCAGCGTGGGCACTTCAACCTCCTGAGCGACCGCTTAGTATGTGACCGCGGTCGCATAGTGGCACCCGCGCTTAGCGTTCGTCCAGAGGGAACCGATGCATCTCTCAAGGCGTCCTTGGAGCAACGCGAGCTCAAGGGCGTGACCCACAGCAGGCCAGGAGGCACCCACCGTGGTTTTCAAGAGGATGTTGCGCGCGTTCGGAGTCGGCGGTCCCTCGGTGGACACGGTGCTGGCCAACCCGAACGCCCGGCCGGGCGAGCTGCTGACCGGCGAGGTGCGGATCGCGGGCGGTGACCACCCGGCCGACATCGACCAGGTGAAGCTCTCGCTCGTGACCCGGGTCGAGGTGGAGAGCGGCGACAACGAGCACAACCGCGACGTCGAGTTCGCGCGGGTCGTGGTCGGTCAGCGGATCGCCGTCGCGCCCGGGCAGAACCTGGCCCTGCCGTTCCAGTTCCCGGTGCCGCTGGAGACGCCGCTGACCGTCGTGCACGGGCAGCACCTGCACGGCATGACGATGGGCCTGCGCACGGAGCTGGAGGTGCGCGGCGCCCTCGACCCCGGCGACCTCGACCCGGTGGCCATTCACCCGATCCGGTCACAGGAGCACGTGCTGAACGCGTTCGGCGCGCTCGGGTTCCGCTTCCAGCGCGCGGACAACGAGTCGGGGCGCATCCACGGCGTGCCGCAGCAGCTGCCGTTCTACCAGGAGATCGAGTTCCTGCCGCCGGGGCAGTTCCTGGCCAAGATCAGCCAGCTGGAGCTGACCTTCGTGGCCGACCCGCACCGGCTGTTCGTGGTGCTGGAGGCGGACCGCCGCGGTGGTCTGTTCCGGGCCGGCGGTGACTCGTTCGGGCACTTCGCCATGTCCCACGATGAGGTGATCCGCACGGACTGGGCGGCGTTGCTGCACCAGTGGATGGACCAGGTCTCCGGCAGGCGATCTTCCCACGGTTTCGGCCACTAGCGCGGCCCTCGCGGACGCCGTCGCGGCACGTGGGCGCGTTGGTCCGTTCGCCGCTGGCGCTGCGGCCGGCGTGCCCGGTGGGGATGATGGGCGGTGAGGCCCTCGGCGAGGTCGGGGACTTCTTCGAAGGCGACTAACCCGCAGGAGGCATCGTGGGCATCGGCGGTGTGATCAGCGCTCTGATCGTGGGTCTCATCATCGGTTTGCTGGGCAAGCTCGTCGCGCCGGGCAAGCAGGCCATCCCCATCTGGCTGACGATCATCGTCGGCATCGTGGCGGCGTTCCTGGGCACGTTCATCGCCCGGGCGCTGGGCGTGGAGGACACGCCCGGGATCGACTGGATCGAGGTCATCGTGCAGGTGATCCTCGCCGCCATCGGCGTCAGCCTCGTCGCCGGGTTCTACGGCAAGAAATCCGTCCGTTAGACCAAGTACCTCGAACAGGGCCCGCCGGGGTTTCGGCGGGCCCTGTTCGTCATGTCAGGCACGCCCTTAGCCCATTCGAGTGGCGTAGGTAACGGAGTGTGGTCGACCTCCGAAGGTGTCCATACATGTGGTGACACCTGATCGGAGTCGGTCGTGGCAGATGTGGTCGGCGTGCACGGCGTGGGGTGGCAGTTCGAGAGCCGCGACAAGATGATCGACCTCTGGCGAGGCCACATAGCGGCCGGGCTGCACAACGTACGCAGCTCGAAACACGCCACGTTCGTTTTCGAGCCCGCTTTCTACGGTCACCTCTACAACGCGGTCACCCGGCACAAGGGCGCCGAGCCCCGAGCCGACCTCGACGGGTTCGAGGAGTCCTTCCTCCGTGAGCTGGCGGGTGAGCCGCCGACCGGCGGCAAGACCTACTTGCCGGGCGGGGTGCAGTGGGCGTTGCGGGCGTTGGAGTCGACGGACTTCTTCGCCGGTCTCGGCCACTACGCGATCCTCAAGTTCGTCAAGCAAGTCGGTCGGTACTTCGCCGACGTCGAGTTGCGCGCGGGCGTCCAAGCTGAGGTGCTCAGCGCGCTGAAGACGGGCCCGTCGGTGGTGGTGGCGCACTCCCTGGGCAGCGTCGTGGCCTACGAGATCCTGCGGGACGAGCCGGGGTTGCGGGTCGACACCCTGATCACGGTGGGGTCGCCCCTGGGGCTGCGCGTCGTCCGCGAACGGCTCGGCATCGCGGCGGACGCCGCGGAGAACTGGCCACCCGGTGTCCGGCGGTGGGTCAACGTCGCGGCCACGGAGGACGCCGTGGCAGTGGTCAAGGAACTCAAGCCGTTCTACGGAGCGGAGATCGCCGACGAAGAGGTCCGCAACTCGCGGATCAAAGCCCACCTCGCGGTGCGGTACCTCGCCACCGCGCGCACCAGCGAGGCGATCGCGGATGCCATCGCCTGAGCGGATCTTCTTCCTGGCGGGCGTCGGCACTTACCAGGACAGCACCCACGACCTCCCGCTGGTGCCCGAGGAGCTCAGGGACATGCGAGTCTTGCTGTCGTCCCTCGGTTTCCAGGACGGCGCACCGCAGCTGGCGGACCGGGCGGAGATCGATCCGTTCGAGCTCAAAGACGTCCTGCACGACTGGGTCGACGCGCGTGCGGCGGAACAAGAGCAGGCCGGCGGCGAGCGCGTGGAGCCGCCACTGGTGTTCGTCTACGTCTCCGGCCACGGCTACTGGCCCGAGAACTCGAGGAACCAGTGGTACCTCACCGGTCGGGAGTTCGACCCGAAGAGACGCAACGGTCTGCTGGAACCGGTCGAGCTCATCCTGCCGCTCATCCGCCGCCCGGGTGTCGTCGCCGAGGTCATGCTCGTGCTCGACTCGTGCATGTCCGAAGCCGGGTCCACGGGCACCATGGACGCGCTCTTGAACCAGTGGGCGAGTCTCGCGGAAGACCTGAGCCTGTGGATCCTCTCGTCGTCGTACAGAAACCAGATGGCCGAGGAGATGACGTTCGTGCGCGCGTTCCGCGCCGCGTTGTCGGGCGGGCCGCGCGACAGGGAGAACCTCCCGGTCCTGGAGCTGTGCGAGCGCATCAACGGGTTCCTGCCGCCGGCCCAGCGGGCCGCCCCGCTGCGCACGACGAGGGCGAGCGAGGGAAAGGTGTTGCCCAACCCGGCTCACATGACGAAACACCCACCGGACTGGTTACCGGGCGAGTGGCAGGAGTGGAGCGCGGTGGCGCGCGGTGTGCCCGCCGCGGACCGCGCCGGGTGGTACTTCACCGGGCGCGGTGACGTCCTGGTGGACCTCGTCGCGGCGCTCGACCCCGCCGAGGTGCGCCCGGTGCCCCAGCTGGTTGTCGGTGGGATGGGCTCCGGCAAGTCGGCGCTGCTGGGCCGGCTCGTGCTGGCGGGAATGCCGGGTAGCGAGATGCCGCCCATCGCCCGTCGCGGCCACCTGCCCGCGCCCGGCGCCGTGCGCGCCGCGATGCGGATCCGGCAGTCGTGGTCGGTCGACGACATCGCTACCCGCCTTGCCGACCAACTCGGTGTCCGAGCGGGCACGCCTGCGGAGCTCGTGGCGGCGATCGCCGAGCAACGCGGCGTGGTCGGCATCGTGCTGGACGACGTCGACCGGTGCGAGCGGCCCGACGAGTTGGCCGAGACGCTCATCGTGCCGCTGGCCACGACCGGCGTACGCCTCGTCATGAGTGCCCGTACGCCGTTGGACATCGGTGGAGCCCGTGTGGTGGACCTTGACTCGGCGCACCCGGCCGGTGTCCGGGAGCTGACGGACTACCTGGTGCTCAGGGCCACTAGGACGGAGGACGCACCGCTCGCCGGGCGGGAGGACCTGGTCCGGAGCGTGACTCATTGGGTCGCGCCGATGTGCGCCTCGAACTTCGGCATAGCCGCGCTGATCGCGAACGACCTGACCGGCGCGCACACCCACAAGCGGTGGCTGACCGAGACCGGCGCGGACTGGCAGAAGCGCGTCGGCGAGTTGGTCTTCGGGTTGTTCCGCCAAGCGGTGGGTGACGTGGTCCCGGAAACCGCGAACCTGTTCGCACCGCTGCGGCTGGACGGCGGCGCGTGGTTGCCCGAGTCGTTGTGGATCGACCTGGCTGCCGCGTCCGGGGTGCACCGGCACACCGCGGCGGAGATCGGGGCGGTAGCCGACGCCGCCGGGTCGCTGCTCGAGCGGAAGGTCGTCGAAGACGAGCCGTGGTGGCGCCTGCGCGTCCCGCCACCCAGGCTGGACTGGCCGGTCCAGGGGGTGACGGACCTGCTCTTGGCCGTCGTGCCGAAGGAGGCGGGCCGGTACCGGTGGCCGTCCGCGCACCCGGAGCTGCTGCGCCTGCTGGTGCTGTGGTCCTCGCTCAAGGCGGACCTCTTGGAGTCCCTGCTGGCGGACCAGGAACTGCTGGTCAACGTGCGCCCGGTGCCGATCGCAGGTCAGGTAGGCAACCAGGGCAAGGACATCAAAGCGCTGCTGGAGGCGTGGCACTCGGTGCACGCCGCCGGCATGGCGACCGAGGAGAGGCGCCTGCTGCTCGCCCTCCTGGTCGGCTGGCGCGAGCTGGAGATCGACGGGGTGGAGGTGGGCCGGCCGTTCGTTCGCGTGGACTGGGCGATGCCGTCCGACCGGGACCGCGGCGCGATCGTCCACCTCGCCGTGCACCGCCGCACTGCGGTCACCGGTCACGACGACGGCACCGCCACCCTGTGGTCGTTACCGCCGGGCGGCGGCGCTCTGGGAGTCGTGGTCGACGAAGGCGACTACCTGGTCAGCGCTCTGGCGGTGGCACCGGGTGAGCACCCCTCGGCTGTGGTGGCGAGGAGGAACCGGCGGATCACCGTCCTCGCCGCCGGGATGGGGCCTGCCGTGGAACTGCTCGCGGTGGAGGGCCGTCCCGTCGAGTCGATGGCTTTCGTCGACGAGGCCACGCTCGTCTTCACGCACGCGTCGGGCCTGTCCTGCCTCGACACCGGAAGCGGGACGACACGGCGGTTGTGGGCGCCCACCACGCTGAAGTTGGACCGCGTCACCGTCGCCACACCCGAGCGGCCAGTGCTGGTGGTCGGCACCAGGAGCGGAGACGTGCTCGTGCGCGACCACTTTCGCCAGACGGTGACCGGTGTGCTCTACCGCGGTGACGAGGCGGTCACCCACCTGTCCACGTCGCCCGGCGGCGACACCGTCTCGGTGGTGGGCGCGGGCGGCACGCTCACCGTGCACAGGGTCACCACGCACGAGCAGGTGGCGCGGCTAGGGATCACCCACCCGGCTCGGGTCGCGGTCAGCGACCGCTGGCTGGTCGTCGCCGGAGGCGGCAGGCGACCGAGCCTGGCGGTGCACGACATCGAGCACGGGGCAGTGCGAGTGCTGGAACTGGTGCTGCCCACCGAACTCACCGGGGTCGCCTTCCTCGACGACGACACGGTGCTGTTGGCCGCGGCCGACGGCTTGGCCCAGCTGACCCTCGACCGTGATCTTGGAGGAACCGATGAAGGCTGACAAGCGCTGCGCCGAGCGGAACGCACTGGTGCTGGCACTGGCAGCGCTGCGCCGGGCGATCGCGGCGGACGATGACGACCTGGTGGCGGTGGCGACCTCCCGATTGGTGCGGTGGTCGGCCGAGCAGTCCACCGACGGTCTGGTGCCACCGAACTGGCTGGCAGACATGCCGGACGGCGGACGGTTGAGCGAGGCACTCCTTGACGCGGCGACCAGACCGGCCAGCCCGGTCGACGGGGCCTCGCTGTCGGCGGTCGAGGAGCTCGCCGAACGCATCGAGCTGATCTTCGCGGAGTGGCGCGCCGACTCCTCGGTCACCGGGACGTGCCTGCCGGTGGGTGTCACCGAGCGTGGTTCGGGCCACTTGGTGTCGCTGGGCGTCGACTTGGCGGTCACCGACGTGGCGCATGCGGAGACCCAGGGGTTCGGGCCGAGGACGGTCGCCGCGGTCGAGGCAGCGCGCGCCGAGGTGGAGGACCTGCTGGATCTGCTGGGGCGCAGCGGCGCGGTCGGCGTCGAGCTGGCGCTCACGGGAGACCACCTCGACGCGGACCTCGACGACGACGAGCTCGCGCTGCCCGTCGCACTGGGCGCGCTGGCGCACTTCGTGCCGTGGAGTGGGTCCCGTGTCGAGCTGGTCGCTGCGGGCGCGCTGGTCGACGGCGCGTTCGCGCCGCTGCCGGAGGCGGAGGTCAAGCGGCGTCGCGAGGCGGCGTCGGACTTGGGCCTCGGGTTGGTCGTGCCGACGGCGACTGGTTGGCAGCTGTGGCACGTCGGGCAGGAGGAGCCCGTGGTGTTCGAGACCGGCGACCGGAGCCTGGAGGCGGCGGCCGGTGTGCTGTGGGGTCGGAAGTGGGCGGACTGGGCCGCCGGCCGCCGGTCGATGGTGCTCGAACGACTGCGCTTCACCACCGTCGACCTCGAAGAGGACCCGAACCAGGCGGTCCCGGACACGAGGATCGAACAAGTCGGCTACCTGGAGCGGATGTTCGCGGCCAGGCCGACCGCCACCGTCATGATCGGTGGGCCCACCAGCACCGGGAAGTCCACGATCATCCGGATGGTGGCGAAGTCGTTGCGCGAGCAGGGGTGGAAGGTCGTCGCGGTGTCGCCGAACAACGGTCGGCTGCCGGACGAAGACCTCATCGTGCAGGTAGCGCGCACGGCGCTGCTGGGCGGTGACGCCCAGCACCACATGCTCGTGCTGGAGAACATCATCCCGGTGGGCCAAGCACAGGACGCCGACGTGGACACCCTGCTGCGCGACGTGAGCACGCGGCTGGGGATCGGGGTGCTGGCGGCGTTGCAGTACGAGATCCGCGCGGCGAGCTGGCGGACCGACGAGACCTCGGTGACCCACGCGGTCGTGGGGCAGTCTCACACGCTCAGCTTCGCGAAGACGCTGACCGCCGCCAACGAGGAACTTCTCGGCGGTGCCCGACCGCACCTGGCCGACCTGGTCCGGAAGTACCACCGGGACCTGCGGCGGCTCACCAACGCCATGCGGACCGCGGCGCAGGCCGGTCCCGGCCGCCCGGCGGGCGACGACCTTGACGCGACGATCCGCGGGCTCGGCGAGAACGGGCACGACGCCTTGCGGAAGCTCGCCGCCGTATCGCTGCTGAACAACGAGGTTCTGCTAGAAGACCTGTGGCCGCTCGACGAAGACGTGCTGAGCGCTGCGGGCGGGGTGTCGTCGACGCGGCACAACGGGTGGCGGCTGGCCAGCCCGGACCTGTGCCGGGACATCCTCTCCCACGGCAGGAACCGGCACGACGGCGGTGGCCGGCACGCGGGTGCCGATCGGCCCGGCGGCGACCGGCGGGACGACGATGCGATGAGCCACGAGGTCGTCCGCTTGGTGACCCTGGAACTCGCGCACGTCATGAAGCAACAGCCCAGCCGGGTTGTCACGTTCCTGAGGTGTTGCCGACAAGCCGACGAGACGGTGTGCCGCAAGCTGCTCGAGGACAGCAGGTTCAAGGACAACTTCGAACTGTGGCTGGAGCAGGTGGAGGTGCAGGCGATCAGCGAGCTGGTGGTGGTCGGTGACGGGATCCTGCCGTACCACCTGCAGCAGCAGCTGGCGTCGAAGCTGGTCAACCGGTGCCAGGAGCTCGCCTCGGCCAGCGTCGGCGACATGCAGCTGGTGCTGCGCGCGCTGTGGCACGTCCGCTCCGACGTGCAGGCGGACCTGAACGCCTGCCTGGAGAGCCTCGTCCCGGAGCTGACCCGGTTGTTCGCTTCCGTGGAGGAACGGCGCGGCCGCGGCGCGCACCGACTGCTCGACAGCCTGCTGCGCTTCCAGTACCCGGGGTTCAACCGACTGGTCGCCGAGCGCGGGCTGGCTGTGCTGCAGGGCCTCAACCCCGACATCGTCCAGGACTACAGCACGGCGCGCCGGGTCGACCGGTTGGTGAAGCAGGCCGGTCGGCACGCGCAGATCGAGGTCGACCTCACCGTCGAAGAGCCGTCCGTGCGCAAGCTGCTCGACCACCACGTCCCCGCGCGCCGCGGCCTGCCGCTGATCCTGGCGTGGCTGACGCTCAAGCTCGGGTTGGAGCACATCGAGGACTGGGACGCGTGGCTGCGCCGGCACAGCCAGGACATCGCGAGCTCACTGCGGTACACCGACGTGCAGGAACTGCGCTACGCCATCGCTGACCTGCACGCGTGCAACCCGGCGTTCTGCGTCCGGCTCCTGAACTCGGTGCCACACCTCAACGCACGACTGCGCACCCTCATCGGGAAGAACGCCCTGGCGGTGGAGTCGGCCCTGTTGCTGCAGACGCTGACCAGCCGCCACGCCCGGTTGGCGTTCGAGGTGCTCTACCAGGACAGTTCCCCGGCGAACGCCTCCGGTCAGAACACGCCGCGCAAGTCCCTCGCGAAGGATCTGGCGTCTGTGATCATCGACACCGGGGACAACAAGGGCGCGGGAATGCTGCTCGCCGCCGCCTACCAACTGGACGACTGGAAGGGCAATCCCGCTACGGGTTTCGCGCACGAACTGGCGCAGCAGCTCGGCGAGGAGTGGTTCCTCGCCCAGGTCGCGAACGACGTGCGACCGTCGGTGGTGAGCCACCTGATCAAAGGCATGTGGCGGGCGCGCACCACATTCGCCGATCGCGTGCTCGACGCGGCGGTCGAGTCGGTGGCGAACTCCATCCGCTCCACGCTGCGGCCGTGGGGACCGCAGCTGGCACTGATCATTGCGGAAGACCCGGAGGTGGCCCGCGATTTCATCGACCGGTTGCGGCTCGAGGTGCGGCTCGCCCGGATCCTGGAGGGGATGACCAAAGCGGGCTCCACTGACGCCCGGACCTTCTTCCACCGCCTCGGACGGATCCTGCATCCGGAGGCGGCGAGCGCCTACCTCGCTCAGTACCGCCAGGACGGGGTGGTGCTGCGCGGGTCGATCAACGCGTCGCTGAACCACGTGCTGGAGGTCGGGAAGACGCTGCGCCTCGCCGGCGCGGACGAGGCTTCGAGCGCCGTCTTCGAAGCCGCCCGCAAGCTCAAGGGCAAGAGCAGGTTCCTCGCGCAGTTGAACGCCTTCATGTCGCCCAGCGAACTCGCCGAGTCGATCCGGTTGATGACGCGGCTGGACCCGTTGTACACGGCCGGGGAAGTAGACCGGCTCTCGACCACTATCGGGCGCGACGCCGCAGGCCGAGAGCGGAACGTGCTCGCGGACCGTGTGCGGTACGGGATGAACTTCGACCACCTCGGAGCGGCCAACCTGATGGAAGCATCGGAGCGAGTCGCCGAGGGGGTGGGGCAGAGGCTGCTGGCCTCCGCGCTCAAGGACCAGCAGACGTGGAAGTGGTTCGCCAACGAGGTCCAGCACCTCCAGAACCCGACCCAGCAGTGGACCGTTGCCCGGCACCTGCACGCGGTGGGGCTGAGGTACGGCACCCGCCACACCTCCTGGATGGAGAAGGCGTTCGACATCCGGCTCGGCACGATGCCCTCACTGCGCGGACCGCGGTTCGTGACGGAGGTCCTGCGGATGCTGCGCCTCTGGGACGAGGACTGGGCGCGGCGGGCGGCCGAGCGCGTCGACACCGAGCGGATCGCCACCCGGCTGCGGCACATGTTGTCGGCTGACCTCAAGGCACTGCCGGGCTTGCTGACGATGCTGCTGGCCTGCGACGCGGAGCACTTGGTCGACCCGATCGTCGCGGTCATCGAGGACGCGGACCCGGACCACCTCGTGCGCCGGCTCGACCTGGAGGCGGCGCCCCGGCTGCTGCTGTGGTTGCAGCGGCACGGGTACGGGCACGCTGACGTCGCCGAGTGCCTGGCCCGGGCGATCGGAACGGCGGTCGAGAGCTTCCCGGTCCGCGACGAGGTGCAGCACTGGGTGCAGATCGGCTGGGCCGCCGCGGCGGTGCGGCGGGTGGGAGCCACCGCCGAGATTCCCTTGGTCGAGCCGCCGTTGCCGACCAACCGCGTGTTCGCGGCGGAAGTCTCGTGGGGCCTGAGCTGCCTGCCCGTCCAGCCCTGGACGAGGATGCAGTTGAAGCAGTCGCTCGATCGGCTCGTGGGCAAGGTGCCGACGACTCCGAACGAGGCCTTCTACACGTTGGTGGCGGCATCGGCGGCCAACCGCACGCGGGAATTCGTCACCGACGCGGGCGCCTGGTCGTCGCTGGCCCGGATGACGATTGGTCAACTCGACGAGCTGCAGTGGATCGGTGGTCGGGACCCGCAGGTCGCCACTCTGCTCCGCAGGCACGGCACCGCGGCCACCGAGCGGATGCAGACGATGACCACGTCGTTCGACGACCGCGCGGAGGGGGTGGAGGAGTGGTTCGCGGGCCGGGACCTCGACGACCTGGGCTGATTGCCGGGCGTTAAGGGGTGCCGACCATGCGGAGGACCAGGTCGGCGTAGAGGTCGCCGATCTCGGCCGGGGTGCGGCGGCCCGTCGGTTGGTACCAGCGGGCCACGTCGATGCACAGCGAGAGGACCGCCAGGGTCGCGCCCCGCACGTCGGGGACGTCGAACACGCCCGCGTCGACGCCGTCGGAGACCATGTCGCGCACGGCGGTCTCGATCCGCCGCCGCAGCTCCACCACCTCGGCCAGGTGCTCCGGCGTCAACGCGCTCAGCTCGTACTGCACGACCCGCGCCGTCGTGTGGTACTCGGCGTGCCACGACGCGAACGCCCGCACCGCCTCCGCCAGCCGCGCCACCGGGTCCGCCTCCGTCACGCCCGTCAGCAGCGACAACGACGTGGCGTGCCCGATCCGCGAGATCTGGAACAGCAGCTCCTCTTTGGACCGGTAGTGGATGTACACCGCGGCCGGTGACATGCCGGCCTGCGCCGCGATGTCACGGGTCGTCGTCGCGTGGTACCCGCGCACCGAGAACGCGGCGGCGGCGGCGATCAGCATCCGCCTGGCCGCCGGCGGCGTCACCGAGGACCACGTCTCATCCAGGAGCGCGAACTCACCACTGGTCGTCGTCACAGCCGGCCCTCCTTGACACGAACCCGAACGATACCGCAGGCTAAGCAGACGCTTAGACCTAAGCAACCGCTTAGTATGGAGGATGCGAGAGTGCGCCGCACGCTGTTCGAACCCGACCACGAAGCGTTCCGCGAGACGGCGCGCGCGTTCTGCGACCGCACCCTCACCCCGAACTACGAGCGGTTCGTCGAGCAGCGGCACATCGACCGCGACGTCTGGCTGGAAGCGGGCAAGCAGGGCCTGCTCGGCCTGGAGGTCCCCGAGGAGCACGGCGGCAGCGGCGCGAACGACTACCGGTTCAACGCCGTGCTCGGCGAGGAGCTGTCGAAGGTCAGCGCCGGCATGTCGTCCTGCCTGGGCATCCACGGCGACGTCGTCGCGCCCTACCTGGTCGACCTGTGCACCGACGAGCAGAAGCAGCGCTGGCTGCCGCGGTTCTGCTCGGGCGAGCTGACCACCGGCATCGGCATGACCGAGCCCTCCGGCGGCTCCGACCTGGCCGCGCTCAAGAGCACGGCGGTGCGCGCCGGCGGCGACTGGGTCCTCAACGGTTCCAAGACGTTCATCACCAACGGCTTCTCGGCCGACCTGGTCGTGGTCGCCGCGCGCACCAGCCCGGAGAAGAAGGCCAGGGGCATCACCCTGTTCGCGGTCGAGACCGGCATGAAGGGCTTCGAGCGCGGCCGCAAGCTGGACAAGGTCGGCCAGCCCGAGTCCGACACCGCGGAGCTGTTCTTCGAGGACGTGCGCGTGCCGCACGAGAACGTGATCGGCGAGGTCGACCAGGGCTTCATCTACATGATGGAGCGCCTGCCGCAGGAACGCCTCGGCGGCGCGATCTCCAACCTCGCGCACGCCAAGCAGATCCTGCTGGAGACGATCGCCTACACCAAGGAGCGCAAGGCGTTCGGCCAGGCCATCGGCTCGTTCCAGCACAACAAGTTCACCCTCGCCGAGCTCGTCACCAAGATCGACGTGACGCAGGCGTTCCTGGACCAGTGCACCGACGCGCACACCCGCCGCGAGCTGACCGCCGTGGACGCGGCGAAGGCCAAGTGGTGGAGCGCGGACGTGCAGAACGACGTCATCGACGCGTGCGTGCAGCTGCACGGCGGCTACGGCTACATGACCGAGTACCGCGTGGCCCGCGCCTGGATGGACGCCCGGGTGACCCGGATCTGGGCCGGCTCCAACGAGATCATGAAGGAACTCATCGGCCGCGACCTCGGCCTCTAGACACAGGAGCACCGCCATGCCCGAGGCTGTCATCGTCGCCACCTCGCGCTCGCCGATCGGTCGGGCGCGCAAGGGGTCGCTGGTCGACCTGCGCCCGGACGACCTGGCCGCGCAGATCGTCGCCGCCGCGCTGGACCAGGTCCCGCAGCTGGACCGCGCCGAGCTCACCGACCTGCACCTGGGGTGCGCCGAGCCGCAGGACGAGCACGGCCAGAACGTGGCCAGGCGCATCGCCGTGCAGCTCGGCCTGGACTCCCTGCCCGGCACCACGGTCAACCGGTTCTGCGCGTCGTCCGTGCAGACCGCGCGGATGGCCTTCCACGCCATCAAGGCAGGCGAGGGCCACGCGTTCGTCAGCGCCGGCGTGGAGTGCGTCTCCCGCTACCGGCACGGCGACCCGCACGCCAACCCGCTGTTCGACGCCGCCCGTGAACGCACCCGGCTCACCGCCGAGACCAACGAGCCGTGGCACGACCCGCGTGAGGACGGCGAGCTGCCGGACTACTACATCTCGATGGGCCAGACCGCCGAGAACGTCGCCACCTCGCTCGGCATCAGCCGCCGCGACCAGGACGAGTTCGGCGTCCGCTCGCACAACCTGGCGGAGAAGGCCATCGCGGACGGCTTCTTCGCCCGCGAGATCACCCCGGTCACCCTCCCGGACGGCACGGTGGTCTCCACCGACGACGGCCCGCGCACGGGCGTCACCTACGAAGCCGTGGCGGCGCTCAACCCGTCGTTCCGTCCACAGGGGACCGTCACGCCCGGCAACTGCTGCCCGCTCAACGACGGCGCGGCGGCCGTGGTCGTGATGAGCGACGTGCGGGCCAAGGAGCTCGGCTTGACCCCGTTGGCGCGCATCGTGTCCACCGGCGTGTCCGGTCTCTCGCCGGAGGTCATGGGCCTCGGCCCGGTCGACGCCACCAAGCAGGCGCTCGCGCACGCGAACCTCACCATCGACGACATCGACCTGGTCGAGATCAACGAGGCGTTCGCGGTGCAGGTGCTGGCCAGTCAGCGCGCGCTCGGCATCGACATGGACAAGCTGAACGTGCACGGCGGCGCCATCGCGCTGGGCCACCCGTTCGGCTCCACCGGCGCCCGCATCATGACCACCCTGATCAACGGGATGCGCGCCCGCGACGCCCGGTTCGGGCTGGAGACGATGTGCGTCGGCGGCGGTCAGGGCATGGCGATCATCCTGGAGAGGTTGAGCTGAATGGGAATCCTGGACAAGTTCCGGCTGGACGGGCAGGTCGCGATCGTCACCGGCGCGTCCTCCGGCCTGGGCGTGGCGTTCGCCAAGGGCCTGGCCGAGGCGGGCGCGGACGTCGTGCTCGCCGCCCGGCGGGTGGACCGGCTCGAGGACACCGCGAAGCTCGTGGAGGACACCGGGCGGCGCGCGCTGGTCGTGCAGGCGGACGTGGCGCAGCCGGACGACTGCCGCGAGGTCGCCCGTGCCGCGGCGGAGTTCGGCCCGGTGCGCGTGCTGGTGAACAACGCCGGTGTCGCGTCGGCGGTGCCCGCGTCCCGGGAGACGCCCGAGCAGTTCCTCGGCGTCATGGACGTCAACCTCAACGGCGCGTACTGGATGGCGCAGGCGGCGGCGGCCGTGATGGCGGACGGCGGTTCGATCGTCAACGTCTCCAGCGTGCTGGGCCTGGTCTCCGGCGGGCTGCCGCAGGCCGCGTACTCGGCGTCCAAGGCGGGGCTGCTCGGCCTGACCCGCGACCTGGCGCAGCAGTGGACCGGCCGCAAGGGCATCCGGGTCAACGCGCTCGCGCCCGGCTACTTCGCCTCCGAGATGACCGACCAGTACCCCGAGGGCTACCTCGAAGGGCACATCTCGCGCCTGCCGCTGGGCCGGGTCGGCGACCCGGAGGAACTGGCCGCGGCCGTCGTGTTCCTAGCGTCGGCGGCCGGCGGCTACACCACGGGCGCGACGTTCGTGGTGGACGGCGGCGTCACGCTCGGCGGCTGAATTCCCGACTTGTGACCCACCGCGGCGGCACGGCGATCTAGCCTGCGTAGGCAGGGAAGATCGCCGTTCGCACGGGGGAGTTCCGGTGGTCGTGAGCCGCTCGACCGAAGAGCCCGCATTAGTCGTCCTCGACCCGCCCAGGTCGGTCTTCCGCCGCAAGCGCTTCCTGCTGCCGTTCGGCGTATCGGCGGCCATCGCGCTCGTCGGCGCCTTCGTGCTGTTCGCCAACGGCGTCGCGGCGCTGCCGTTCCAGGGCGTCACGGTCGTCCGCGCCATGATGGCCTCCAAGTCCGAGTTCTTCGCCGACCCGGAGGTCCGCCGCGTCCTGATGGCCAACGGCGTGCAGGTGCACGTGACCGACTCCGGCGGCTCGACGGAGATCGCCAAGGAGCGGGCGAACCCCACGTCGTTCGACTTCGTCATGCCGTCCGGCCAGCTCACCGCGCGGCAGATCCACGACCGGGTGGGCGGCAAGCCGTTCTACCCGTTCACCACGCCGCTGGTCGTCGCCGCCTTCAGCGACTACGCGAAAGCGCTGGCCAAGCGGGGGGTGGCCACACCGCAGGAGGACACCGACGGGCTGTACTACACCCTGGACATGACGAAGTTCGTCATGCTCACGTTGGACGGCGAGACCTGGAACAGCATCCCGGACGGCGGCCTGACGAACGCGAACCAGATCATCGCCCAGTCGCCGGACCCGTGCCGGGCCTACTCCGGCGCCGCCTACCTGGCCGTGGTCGCGTTCGCCGCGAACGACAAGCACGCGCCGACCGCGGCGGAGGCCAAGGCGGTCGCCACGAAGATCAAACCGCTGTTCGAGGTCGAGGGCCAGTTCGGCGCGGGCATCGGCCGCACGTTCTTCTCGCCGGACGGCCGCACGTTCGCCCCGGTCGGCGTCATGTACGAGCACCAGTACCTGGCCTACCAGATCCGCACCAAGGAGCAGACGGGCTCGGTCGACCACGACCGCGTGCTGCTCTACCCCGACGCGCACCACCACGCCGAGCCGTGGCTGATCGCGTTCAGCGAGCAGGGGGAGAAGGTGGGACGCCTGCTGCAGGAGGACTCCCGGCTGCAGCGGCGCGCGTTGGAGCTCGGCTTCCGCCTCGGCCGGGCGGGCAGCGCGTCGGTCGGGACCGTGCTGGACGAACGCGGCATCCCCAAGGGCAACCCCGGCCAGGGCGACACGGAGACGTTCGTGGCCAAGCCCGACGCCCTCGCGACGATGATCGAGGAACTCGGCTCCTGCCCGAGCGGGGTGCCGCTGTGAGGGCTGCCCTGGCCGCGTCGCTCGTGGTCGTGGCGGCGCTGGCCGGCTGCACCACCGCCGCCCCCGAGCCGGTCACGCTGACCGTGCTGGCCAGTTCGGAGCTGGCGGACCTCGCGCCGGTGCTGGCCGACCTGCGCCGTGACACCGGCGTCGAGCTGAAGCTCGACCGGCGCGGCACCGTGCGGGCGAGCGACGACCTGGCGGCGGGCGTCGACCACGACCTCGCCTGGCTGGCCACGAACCGGTACCTGCGGCTGAAGGCGGCGGACCTGCCGCTGTCCACCAGCACGATGATCTCCCCGCTGGTCCTGGGCGTGAAGGCGGGCAAGGCGGACGTGGTGCGCGACGCGTCGTGGGCCGACGTGGCGAGCCGCGCGGCGGCCGGTGAGCTGCGGTTCGGGATGGCCGACCCGAGGGTGTCCGGCAGCGGGATGGCGGCGTTGATCGGGGTGGCCACGGCCGCCGCCGGCACCGGCGCCGCCCTGCGCGCCGAGGACGTCACCTGCGACAAGCTCCAGGGCTTCCTCACCGGACGGGTGTTCGGCGCGGCCGGCGCGGCGGAGGTCGGCGACGAGTACGTGCAGCGGCAGGACGAGGTGGACGCCGTGGTCGCGTACGAGTCGACGGTGCTGTCGCTCAACGCGTCCGGGCAGCTCCGCGAACCGCTGGAGGTCGTGTACCCGAGGGACGGCATCGTGCTGTCCGACTACCCGTTGATGCTGCTGAAACCGGACAAGCGGGCCGCCTACGACCGGGTCGTGGACTGGCTGCGCTCGCCGTCGGCCCAGCGGGCGATCATGGAGCGGACCTTCCGCCGCCCGTCCGACCCGCAGGTGCCGCGCGTGGAGGCGCTGCGCGAGCCGATCGGCACCGCGCTGTACTTCCCGGGCACGCAGGCGGTCGTGGACACCCTGCTCGCCGCCTACGACCGCGCCGGCCAGTCCGGTCGGGTGGTGTTCGTGCTGGACCACTCGACGTCCATGGCGGGCGCGCGGATCGCCGGGCTGCGCGAGGCGTTCGCCACGTTGAGCCGGGCGGGCGGCTTCGACCGGTTCCGGCTGGGCGAGACGGTCGTGCTGGTGCGGTTCGCGGGGACCGTGAAGGAGGAGCGCAGCGTCGTCGTCCGTGGCGCCGCCGACCTGGAGGCGCTGGCCGTCGCCCTGACCTCGGCGGAACTGGCCGACGACGGCACCGCGATCTGGTCGGCCCTCGACCACGCCTACCGGGTCGTCGGCGACGGCACGGTGGTGCTGATGACCGACGGCGAGAACAACGCGGGGATGAGCGCGGACGAGTTCCTGGCCGCGTGGCCGCACCCGCCGGCGCGCACGTACGCGATCCGGTTCGGCGAGGCCGACCCGGTGGAACTGGACCGGGTGGCGCGGGCGACCGGCGGGCGCGTGGTCGACGCGGGCTCGGGGTCGCTGCTGGAAGCGGTGAAGGAGATCCGTGGCTGTCGATAGAGCGCTGTGGTGGTCGGTGTGGTGGCCGTGGGTGGTGCTGTGGGTCGTGACGGCGCTGGCGCTCGCCGCGGCCCTCGGCGTCGGCCTGTGGACGTGGCGGTCGCGGCGCCGGTTCACGCCGTCGCGCGAGGTGCCCGGGTTGACCATCTACCTGCACGAGAAGTCCGTGATGGACCTCTACCAGGTCGGGCGGTACGGCGACGCGATGACCAAGGAGGTCGTGGACCGGGTCGGCGTCACCAAGGACGGCAAGATCGCGTTGAAGGGCCTCGACCTGGGCGTGGAGGGCGCGCGGACGTCCGGGCGCGAGGTCGTGAAGACCTACATCGAGCAGTACGAGCCGATCGCGGTGGTCGGCGTGCTGCTCGACGCGCTGGAGGCGGCGTCCGGGGTCGTGCACGTCGACCTGCGCGACCTGTCCGTGCGCCGGAACACCGCCTTGGAGCAGCACCTCGAACAGCACCAGAAGCACGCCGGCGTGGTGCGGCTGCGGCGGATCGACTCCTACGTGTCGGTGAAGGGCGTGTTCCGGGTGACGTCCGACGGTGACGGCACGACCGTGTTCCTGGCGGCGTTCGGCGACCCGGACGACCCCGAGTCGGGCCCGCAGGTGCGGGTCGAGTGCTACAACGCCGGGCTGCGCGACGACGCCGTGCCCGAGGGCGGGTTCCAGGCGCGGTGCCTGGGCAAGGTGCAGGCGTGGAAGGCGGACGACCAGCACCTCGTCATCCGACCGATCGCGATGTTCCAGTGACCTGGCGTGCGATGCTTGGCCCATGGCATCGGTACCGGAGCGGCTGATCGACGCCGCGACGCGGTTGTTCGCCGACAAGGGCTTCGACCGGGTCGCGGTGCAGGACATCGTGGACCTGGCGGGCGTCACCAAGGGCGCCATGTACCACTACTTCGGGTCCAAGGACGACCTGCTGCACGAGATCTACGGCAGCCTGCTGCGGATGCAGACCGAGCGGCTGGACCACTTCGCGTCCGGGTCCGCGCCGGTGGCCGAGCGGCTGCACGCGGCGGCGGTCGACGTCGTGGTCACGTCGGTGGACAACTTCGACCAGGCGCGCGTGTACTTCCGCTCGGCCGACCACCTGGCCGAGGACAAGCGGCTCGAGATGCGGGCGGAACGGCGGCGCTACCACGAGCGGTTCCGGTCGCTGGTGGAGGAGGGGCAGGCCGCCGGCGTGTTCCGCGCGGACGTGCCCGCGGACCTGACCGTGCACTACTTCTTCGGCACCGTGCACCACCTCGGCCAGTGGTACAGCGCCGACGGCCCGTTGTCGGCCAAGCAGGTGGGACGCCACTTCGCGGACCTGCTGCTGGCGTCCCTGCGTCCCGTTCCGGGGGGTTCTTCGTGAAGTCCGACCTGCACCGCTACCTGCGCACGGCGCGCGAGGCGATGCTGTGGAAGCTGGAGGGCGCGTCGACCTACGACGTGCGCCGTCCGTTGACGCCGACCGGCACGAACCTGCTGGGCCTGGTCAAGCACCTGGCCGCGATGGAGGTCGGCTACTTCGGCGACACGTTCGACCGGCCGTTCGGCGAGCGGTTCGAGTGGATGGGCGAGGACGCCGAGCCCAACGCGGACATGTGGGCCACCGCCGACGAGTCGCGTGAGGACGTCGTCGGGCTCTACCGGCGGGCGTGCGGGCACGCGGACGCAACGATCGACGCGCTGGACCTGGAGTCGGCCGGCGAGGTGCCGTGGTGGTCGCGGGAGCGCCGGGCGGTCACCCTGCACCTCGTGCTGGTCCACATGATCGCGGAGACCAACCGCCACGCGGGGCACGCCGACATCGTGCGCGAGCTGGTCGACGGCGCGGCGGGCCTGCGCCCGGACAACGACAACATGCCGTCGGTGGAGTGGGAGACCTACCGCGCGAAGCTGGAGAAGGTCGCCCGCGACGCCGACCGCTAGCCCGAGACGCCGACCGCTAGACCGCGTCGCCGAAGCCTGGTCGTTCTGCCGGCTCCGCGCCGACGCGCGGCCGGAGCGGGCGCCTCCTCGGCGGGGCCCCCGCTCCAGCCGTCGGGTTCAGGCGGCCGGAACCAGCAGGACCACGGTGTCCGCGACGCACCCCGGTTTCGGGTTGCCCTCGATCTCGACGGTCACCTTCACCACGGCCTGCTTGCCCTGCGCCACGTCGGTGATCTCCACCAGCTCGGCGCCGGCCCGCACCCGCGACCCGACGACGACCGGGCTCGGGAAGCGCACCTTGTTCAACCCGTAGTTCACGCCCATCGCCAGCCCCTGCACCGTGTAGATGTCCCGCACCAGCAACGGGATCAGCGACAGCGTCAGGTAGCCGTGCGCGACGGGAGCGCCGAACGGCCCCGCGGCGGCCTTCTCCAGGTCGACGTGGATCCACTGGTGGTCGCCGGTGGCGTCGGCGAACAGGCCGATCTCCGCCTGCGTGATCTCGTGCCACTCGCCGTGGCCGAGGTGCTCGCCCTCGGCGGCGGCCAGTTCCTCCAGGTCAGCGAATACCCGCATGTCAGTCCTTCGGTCCGCCGGCGACGTAGACGACCTGACCGGACACGAACCCGGCCCCTTCACTGACCAGGAACGACGCCGTGTGCGCGATGTCCTCGGGCGTGCCGACGCGCTGCACGGGGATCGCCGCGGCCGCGCCCTTCTTGAAGTCCTCGAAGTCGATGCCGACCCGGGCGGCCGTCGCGGCGGTCATGTCGGTCGCGATGAACCCGGGCGCGATCGCGTTCACCGTCACGTTGAACTTGCCCAGCTCGATCGCCAACGTCTTGGTGAACCCCTGCAGGCCCGCCTTGGCGGCCGAGTAGTTCGCCTGGCCCCGGTTGCCCAGCGCCGACGTGCTGGACAGGTTGACGATCCGGCCCCACTTCGCCTCGGTCTGGAACTTCTGCACCGCCCGGCTCATCAGGAACGTGCCGCGCAGGTGGACGTTGATCACCGCGTCCCAGTCGTCGTCGGTCATCTTGAACAGCAGGTTGTCCCGCAGGATGCCCGCGTTGTTGACCAGGACGGTCGGCGCGCCGAGCTCGTCGGCCACCCGCTGCACGGCCGCGTCCACCGCCGCGCTGTCGCTGACGTCGACGCCCACCGCGATGGCGGTCCCGCCGGAGGCCTTGATCTTCTCCACGGCCTCGGCGCAGCTGCCCTCGTCGAGGTCGAGCAGCGCGACGGCCAGGCCGTCCTGCGCGAGCCGCGTGGCTACGGCGGCGCCGATGCCGCGTGCGGCACCGGTGACGATGGCCACCCGTGCGTCCGTCTCGGCCACGGTCAGTCCTCCTTGATCTGCGGGCCTAAGCAACCGCTTAGTAACCTACCGGCGACGTCGCCTTGACGCCAGAGCGTGTCAGGAGAACCATACCGACTGGTCGGAATGTCAGCCAGAGGAGGCGCGGTGGAGTTCTCGGGCAAGGTCGCACTGGTCATCGGAGCCGCGAACGGCATCGGCGCGGGAGTGGCCCGCCGCCTCGCCGCCGCCGGCGCGTCCGTCGTCGTCGCCGACGTGGACGACGCGCGGGGCGAAGCCGTGGCCGACGAGGTGGGCGGCGTGTACGCGCACTGCGACGTGCGCGACCCCCGGCAGAACGAGGCGGCGGTCGCGACGGCCGTGGCGCGGTTCGGCGGGCTCGACATCGCCGTGCTCAACGCGGGCATCGCCACCGGCTTCGGCCTGGGCGACGACTTCGACGCCGAGCGGTACCGCACGGTCATGGGCATCAACCTCGACGGTGTCGTGTTCGGCGCGCACGCGGCGTTGCCCGAGCTGAAGAAGCGGGGCGGACGCATCGTCGCCACCGCCAGCATGGCCGGTCTGATGGCCATGCCCATGGACCCCCTCTACGGCGCGAACAAGGCCGCCGTCGTCGGACTGGTCCGCGGCCTGGGCCCGGTCGCCGCCGCCGACGGCGTCACCGTCAACGCGGTGTGCCCGTCCTTCGCCGACACCGCCATCATCACCGGCTTCAAGTCCACCCTGGAGTCCGCGGGGATGCCGGTCATGAGCGTGGACGACGTGGTCGACGCGTTCGTCTCCGTGTTGCGCGAAGGCAAACCAGGTGAATGCTGGTTCGTGCAGGCCGGACGCCCCAGCGCGCCGTTCACCTTCCCCAACCCGCCCGGCCCGCGCACCGCCACCGGCGAACGCGTGCGGCTCGAGCACGACCCGATCGCCAAGGAGAACTGACCACCGTGCGCGCCATCCAGATCACCGAGTTCGGCGGACCCGAGGTCCTCAACGAGGTCGAGCTGCCCGACCCCGTCGCCGGGGAGGGCGAACTGCTCGTCGACGTCAGCCGCGCGGGCCTCAACTACGCCGACACCCACCAGGCCGAGAACTCCTACCTGTCGAAGATGGAGCTGCCGATGGTGCCCGGCGGCGAGGTCGTCGGCACGGCGGGCGAGCGGCGCGTGGTCGGCCTGACCAACTTCGGCGGCTACGCGCAGAAGGCCGTGGTGCCCGAGGCGACCGCGTTCGACGTGCCGGACGGCGTGGACGACCTGACCGCGTTGAGCCTCGTCGTGCAGGGCGCGACGGCCTGGCTGCTGCTGCGTCGCAGCGCGCACCTGGAGCCGGGGGAGAGCGTCGTCGTGCACGCGGCGGCCGGCGGTGTCGGGTCGCTGGCCGTGCAGCTGGCGAAGAAGTGGGGCGCGGGCCGCGTCATCGCCACCGCCAGCACCGAGGACAAGCGCGCGCTGGCGCTGGACCTCGGCGCGGACGTCGCCGTCGACTCCACCGCGGAGAACATGACCGACGTGCTGCGCGAGGCCAACGGCGGCCGGCGGGTCGACGTCGTGCTCGACATGACGGGCGGCACGGTGACCGACCAGAGCCTCGCCGCGCTGGCGCCGTTCGGCCGGCTCGCGTTCTACGGGATGGCCAGCCGGGAACAGCCGACGCCCGTCGCGCCGGGCAAGCTGCTGGTCAAGTCGGCCGCCATCGCGGGCATGTGGCTGCCGCACGCGTTCAAGCTGCCCGGCCGCGTCGTGCACCGGGCCATGGGCGAGCTGTTCGACCTGGTCTTGGCGGGCGACCTGCGCGCCGTGCCGGGCGGCGAGTACGGGATGTCCGAGGTGCGCCGCGCGCATGAGGACCTGCGCGCCCGCCGCACCACCGGCAAACTCGTCCTCGACCCGTCACGCTGACCAGGCCGGCCGGGACTGCCGGCGCCGGTGGTCGTCCGGGACCGGGTCATGCGCGCCGACGGCGAAATGGTGCGACTCGCCGTGTCGTACCTGCCGGTCGGGATCGCCGGCGGCACCCGGCTCGAAGACGCCGACACCGGCCCGGCGGGGCCTACGCGCGAGTAGCGAGCGCTACCAGCTCGTCCACCGGATTGACGCCGACTGACGCGGAGCACGGGCCTGGGACACGCAGAACGGGTGCCGTTGCTCACGGCACGGCACCCGTTCGGCAGTGGGATCAGTCGCTCAGTTCGGCCAGAGCGGCCTTGACCTTCGCGAGCTCGGCTTCCAGCTCTTCCATCCGCGTGCGGTGCTGGGCGCGGGCCGTCTCGATGACCTCGTCGATGCCGCCCGCGATGTCGTCGTGCAGCTCCTTGGCCGCCCGCGACACCGCCGCGGCCGAGATGGCCAGGCCCTGGACGACCCGCTTGGTGCCGTGCACCAGGTCGGCCTGCCACTCGCCGTCGGCGGTCCCGGTGACGGTCAGCGTCAGCTCGACCGTGCGGGTCTTCTTGGCCGTCGACTTGGGCCGCTTCACCGGCTTGGCCTCGGCCTCCGCGGGCTGTTCGGCCTGCTCTGCCTGTGCCACGGGTGCGACCTCCTGCTGCACGGGTGCGGCGGGCGCCTCGGCGTCCACCGTCTCTTCCTGCTCCACGAGCGTGTCCGCCTGCACGTTCTCGTTGTCCTCTCTGCGCATCCGGCTCGACCCGGCGTGATCATAGAACACGTGTTCGATGGTGGGTCGATTGCCCCGCACAGCGTAGGGTGTCGGCCTTGTGAGTGGTTGGAGGGACTTCCCCGCTCGCCGGTTCTTGGACCGGTTGAGCGACGAACTCGGTATCGCGGCGGTGCTGGCGCCTGGCGTCCTGGCGCCCGGGGTGCTGGCGGCGATCGACCAGCACGGCGCGGCGGTGCGCGACATCCTCGCGTTCGGCGTGCCCGCGGCGGCGGTGGCCGGCGCGGTGCTGCTGGCCGGGTACGCCAAGGGTGTGCTCGACGAGGCGCAGGCGCACGGCTGGACACCGCCGGCGATCGTGGACTGGGCGAACGCGGACTGGCTGACGCTGAGACTGGCCTCCGTCTGCCACCTCGCCCGGCGTGACGAGCCGGCACTCGAAGCCTGAACCCCGGCTCCTCACGCCGCCGAGCCTGACCGGCGCTCACTCCGAGCGGTCCGATTCGAGCCGGTCATATCGACCGATTCATTTCCGCATTTCCCCATGCGCGGGATCAGCCGGCCGTTTTTGTCGGTGGTCGCCGGCAAAATAAAAGCAGGGGTCCCCTGGGCGAGGACCCCTGCGTAGCGTTCGGGTGAGGCGTTCAGCCGGTGGCGGGTGCGCCGCCGGTGGTGGTGGAGGTCAGCGCTGCTCGCCGGGCGGGAACTGGCCCGGGTGCGGCTGGACCGGCCGGGTCGGCTGGACGGTGGACGGTCCCGGCTGCATCGGGGTGCCGACCGGCGGCGTCGGCATGCTCGCCGCGTGCGCCGGCGTCTCGCTCATCCGGGTGGTCTGCTCGGCCGGCGACACGCCCTGAGCCGTCCGCTGGACGTCCTCACGGCCGCGCTGGTAGGCCTCCGCCTGGGCCTTGGCCTGCGGCGCCTCGTTCTCGGCCTTCGTCAGCCAGCCCTCCCACCGCTGCTGCATCGGCTTGATCAGGCCGCCGCCCACACCGATGACCGCGATACCGCCGACCGTGGCCAGGATGGTGATCAGGATCGGGGTGGTGACGGTGGTGGCGACGCCGATCTGGTTCAGCGCCGCGATCACGCCGAGCGCGATGATGAACCACGAGGCGGCCTTGCCGAGCGTCGGCCCGTAGGACAGCCCGCCGAGCGCGCGCGTGGCGATGTCCTGCACGGCCCGCGCGACGGCGAAGGCCACCACGATGATCACGATCGCCACGATCGCCCGCGGCAACCAGGCGACGATCTCGGTCAACAGGGTGCTCACCGGGTTCGAGCCGAAGACCCCGAACGCGATCTGCAACGCGATCAGCAGCACGGCGTAGTACACGATCTGCGCGACCAGTCCCGAGGCGTCGAACTTGGACCGCGCCATCGCGTCGCCGAGCCCGCCGCGCTGCACGGCGCGGTCGAAGTGCAGGCGGTCCAGCAGCTTGTGCACCGCCGCGCGCAGCACCCGGGCGACGATCCACCCGATGAGCAGCACGACGATGAACCCGACGAGTTTCGGCAGGAAGGTCACCACGTTGCGCAGGGCGTCACCGGTGGCGTCACCGATGCCTTGAGCCTGCGCCGTCTGCACGGCGAGCAGGGTTTCCATCGTCTACGACCTCCTCGGACGACCGGTTCGTCTCCAGCAACCGGCTACCCGAGGTGGCCACACCAAACCTGTTGTCCCCCGACCGGGTGACGCCGATCCGGTGCACTGTGAAACGCGCTGGTCAGGCCAGACCGGAGGGGGCGGGCGTCACGACCCGTCCGGCGGCAGGCGGACCGTCCGGTCCACCTCCACGTGCGCGACACCGGGCACGGCACCGAGCAGGTCGCCCACACCCGGCGCGACCGACCCGGTGACCACGCCCAACCCCTCCAGCACCTGCTCGACCACCATCCCGGCGTCGCGCAACGCCGAGACGACGGCCGGCAGGTCCGCCGCGCTGCCGTCGGCGACCGAGACCACGACCTTGTCCACGGGCGCCTCCGTCAGGGGCTCAGGGAGCTTGCACCAATCCTGCACCCACGTCCGTGGAAGGCAAGCCCAGTCGACGACCGGTCTGCGCCAACCGCGCCCACAGCTCCCACCCGCGCGCGTTGTGCTTCTCCGCGATGAGCGCCGCGACGCCCGCGACGTGCGGTGTGGCCATGCTCGTGCCCTGGATGCGCTTGTGCGGGCCCAGGCCGCCGTCGTCCTTGTTCCAGCTGGAGTAGATGTCCACACCGGGGCCGACGATGTCGACCTGGCCCACGCTGTCGACCGTCCCGCAGGAGAAGAACGCGATGGCCCGCTGCACGTCCACCGCGCCGACGGACAGGATCGACGGGCAGTTGGCCGGGTGCCCGACCGGCGCGACCTTGCCCGGCCGGTTGCTCTCGTTGCCCGCCGCCGCGATGATCAACGTGCCCTTGGCCATGGCGCGCGTGGCGGCCTGCTCGAAGACCTGCGAGTACGGCGTGCCCGGCCGCACGCTCGCGCCCAGCGACATCGAGACGACCGCGCAGCCGTTGGCGATGGCCCACTCGATGCCCGCCAGGATGCCGCTGTCGGAGCCGCTGCCCTGGTTCGACAGCACCTTGCCCGCATAGATCTCGGCCTCGTGCGCCACGCCGTACCCGGGCCCGCCACTGGCGGCTTTGCGCGGGCCCGCGGCGGAGCCGATGCAGTGCGTGCCGTGGCCGTGGGCGTCGTCCACCGTCTCACCGGCGATGAACGACTGCGTCATCACGGCGCGGCCCGCGAAGTCGGGGTGCGCGACGGTGAAACCGGTGTCGAGCACGGCGATGCGCACGCCCTTGCCGGTGGCGGAGCTGATGCTCGCGCCGACGGCCTGCAAGCCCCACGTGAACACGGACTCGTCCACGGCGGGCGCCGCGGCCTGGTCGACGCCCGTGTCCGGCGGCGCGGTGTAGGCGTGCACGACCCGTTCGGCCTCGACCACGGAGATCGGGCCCGGCGCGTCGGCGGCCCGGGTCAGCTGCTGGACCTGGTCCGGCGTCGCGTTGACCACGGCGATGCCGAGGTCCTGGAAGATGACGCCGTCGGCGGCGGCCAGCTCGGCCCTCGTGGCCGAGTCCGCGGTGCTCGCCGCGCTGATCCCGGCGACCCGGTTCATCTCCCGCGCGCCCGCCGCGACCGACTTGTCGTCGAGGAGCACGAGGTAGCGGCCGGTGGTTTCGGCGTCCGTTGGTTGTGACATGACGACCCCCTTCGGGGTTGGACGGCAGTCAGGTGTAACCCCGGAGCACGCCCGGGCTCAATCGGCCGGAAGAGTTGGCCGCGAGCCCGAGCGTGTTCGTATGCCGTAGTGGAGCCGTCAGCACCCGAAGAGATACAGGTCAGGCGGTCGCCGGAGCCGTACCACGCTTTCGGGTGAACTTCTTGGCCAGTGGTTCGACGACCCGCGCCGCGACCGGGCCCAGCACCGCCATGAGCAGCACGTAAGCCGTCGCCAACGCCGCCAGCTGCTGGTCCACCGCGCCGGACGCCACCGTCAACGACGCGATCACGATCGAGAACTCGCCGCGCGCCACCAGCGCCGCCCCGGCCCGCGCCCGACCCATCCGCCCGATGCCCTGCCGCCGTGCCGCCCACCACCCGGTGGCGACCTTCGTCAGCGTCGTCACCACGGCCAGCGCCACCGCGAGCGCCAGCACCGGCGGGATCGACGCCGGATCGGTGTTCAGGCCGAACACCACGAAGAACATCGCCGCGAACAGGTCCCGCAGCGGTTCCAGCATCCGGGTGGCGTTCTCCGCCGTCGACCCCGAGATGGCGATGCCGAGCAGGAACGCGCCCACCGCCGCCGACACCTGCAGCTCCGAGGCCACCCCGGCGACCAGCAGCGCCGCGCCGAGCACCTTGAGCAGGAACACCTCCGGGTCGGGGCTGTCGACCAGCGCCGACACGTACCGGCCGAACTTCAGCGCGATCACCAGCACGACCGTGATCGCGGCCAGCGAGATGCCCACCGCGGTCAACCCGCCGGCGAAGCTCACGCCCGCCAGCACGGCCGTCAGGATCGGCAGGTACACCGCCATCGCCAGGTCCTCGAACACCAGCACCGACAGCACCACCGGGGTCTCCCGGTTGCCCAGCCGGCCCAGGTCCCCGAGGACCTTCGCGATGATCCCGGACGACGAGATGTAGGTGACGCCGCCCATCGCCAGCGCCCCGAGCGGACCCCAGCCCAGGATCAGCGCCGCGATCACGCCCGGCGTCGCGTTCAGCACGATGTCCATGAGCCCGGCCGTCCACGACCGCTTGAGGCCCGTCACCAGCTCGGCGGCCGAGTACTCCAGGCCGAGCAGGAGCAGCAGGAGGATCACGCCGATCTCGCTGGAGATGTGCGTGAACGCTTCGATGCCGTGCAACGGCACCAGGCCGCCCTGCCCGAAGGCCAGGCCGCCGATCAGGTAGAGCGGGATCGGGGAGATGCCGATCCGCCACGCCATCTTGCCGAGCAGGCCCAGCCCGAAGAAGACCGCGCCGAGTTGGATCAGTGCGAGTGCGGTGCTGTGCAAGGTGTTCAGCCACCGCCCAGGAGCTCGGCCGCGGCGCCGAGGCCGTCCGCCGTGCCGACCACGACCACGAGGTCGCCGCCGCCGAAGACGAAGTCCGGGCGCGGCGACGGGTGCACCGAACCCGCGCGCACGACGGCCACGATGGACGCGCCGGTGCGGGTGCGCAGCTCGGTCTCGGCCAGCGGGCTGCCGTCGAACCGGGAGCCGGGCACGATCGGGAACTGCTTGGTGGAGATGCCCGCGACCTCGCGGTGCTGCTCCTGCAGGTGCGCGACGAGCTGCGGCGAGCCGAGCAGCCCGGCGAGGGTGCTCGCCTCGGCGGGGGTCAGCGGTATCGACGCCGTGCAGTCGTCGGGATCGTCCAACGACGAGACGATCAGCTCGAACTTGCCGTCACGGTGGGTGATCACCCCGATCCGACGGCCCGCGCGGATCATGAAGTCCTGACGGGTGCCGATCCCCGGAAGCGGCGTCACCTCGACGTTCACAGCATGTGATCCTAGACGAATGCGTACACGTGTTCGGGCGATAAGTCGCGGTTGGGTGGTTCGCGACCAGGTTCCCGGCCCGGACGTGGACGAATTCGCCGAGCCCGAACGCGTCGTCGCCGCCCTGGCCCGCGCCCGCCCCGGCACGCTGCTCGCCGTGCAGCACCCGCACCGCACCCCCGCCGCGCTGGCCGCCGGGTCCTCGCTGCTCGACGCCCTGCCGCACGCCGTCGCCGAACTCGCCCACCTGCGGCGCACCGCCTACCGGGAGGTGCGGGACGTGGTCGCGCCGTACCGGGTGGACGGCCCGGACGGCACCGCCCACGGGCTGCTGTGCCTGGTCGACCCGGCCGCGGTCGGGCACACCGAGGACGTGTACCCGGACGTCGTCGCCGAACGCGCCCGCGTGCTGTCCGGCCTCGGCTGTGTGACGAGCGCCGCGATGCTGGTGCCGGTGGCCCGCGAGGTCCGGCTGACGCGGCTCGTGGCGGAGGTGGACGACGAGCCCGCCGTGTCCGTCGTCGACCCCGGTGGCCGGCGCCACTGGCTGTGGCTGGTGGGCCCCGGGGAGCGGCAGGACGCCCTGCTGCGAGCCGCGGGCGAGCACCCGTTGATGGTCGCCGACGGCAACCACCGGGTCGCGGCGTCAGCCGGGCTGTCAGGCCTGTTGGCGCTGGTCACCGCCGGTCCGGACCTGCGGATCGGGCCGATCCACCGGGCCCTGGCGGGCACCGGGCTGTCGCTGGCGGACATGGCGGTCGCGTGGCGCGCGCACGGGCTGGCGGTGACACCGGTCGACGCCGCGACCCGCCCGTCACCCGGAGTGGTGGTCGCGGTGGCCGGGTCGTCCGCGGTGCGCGTCGAACTGCCGTCCGCCGGCGTGGACCACGCGCTCGTCGAGACCGTGCTGCTGGGCGAGGCGCTCGGCCTGGACCCGGAGAGCCCGCACGTGCGCCCGGTGACCGGCGAGGCGCCCACCGAGGGCGTGGACGCCGTGCTGCTGATCGCCCCCGTGCCGCTGGCGGACGTGCTGGCCGTGCACGAGGCGGGCGGCCGGATGCCGCGCAAGAGCACCTACTTCACGCCCAAGCCGCGCAGCGGTCTGCTGCTCGCCGACCTGGCGTGAGCAGCCCTCCCGGACCTGTGGCGAGTGGACCTTTCGGCATGCCAGCTCATTTCGCGCCCGACGACGACTCCGTCCGTCCACGACGAGGGAACCGGGGTGCTGCCCGACCGCCCGCCGACGCCACGACCCGCCCGCCGGCACGTCGCCCGGTCACGTCGGACGAGGTCGCCGCGACCGCGCTCTTCCCGCCCCTACCGGCACATCCGGCGCGACCGGGCGGGAGTCGCCCGTCGACCGAGGCGAGGACTGGCCACCTGATGCGGGTGTGACGGGCCACACCAGGCACAATTGGAGGCCGACGACCGTCGTCGCGTTGAGGAGGAAACCCCGTGGAACACGGTGAGCTGCGTGGCGTGGTGGCCCTCGACGGGCCGTCCGGCACCGGCAAGTCCTCCGCGGCGCGCCGCCTCGCGGCCACGCTGGGCGCGCGCTACCTCGACACCGGCGCGATGTACCGCGCGGTCACGCTGGCCGTGCTGCGCGCCGGCGTCGACCTCGCCGACACCGGCGTGGTCGCCGACGTCGCCTCCGCCGCGCTCGTCGTGCAGGGCACCGACCCGGACCGCTCGACCACCCACCTCGACGGCGCCGACGTCGGCGCGGAGATCCGCGGCCCCGAGGTGACACTGGCCGTGTCACCGGTGTCGGCCGTGCCCGCGGTGCGCGAGCTGCTCGTCGCCGAACAACGCCGGATCATCGCCGAAGCGCTGGACGAGGCGGGCGGCATCGTCGTGGAAGGCCGGGACATCGGCACCGCCGTCGTCCCCGACGCGCCCCTCAAGGTCTACCTCACCGCGGACGCCGAAGCCCGCGCCCAACGCCGCGCCAAGCAGGACAGCGCGTCCGGCCGCGAGTCCACGCTGGACGCCACCCTCGCCGACGTGCAGCGGCGTGACGCCTACGACTCGTCACGCGCGGTGTCGCCCCTGCGCGCCGCCGAGGACGCGGTCGTGCTCGACACCACGTCGCTCGACCTCCCGGGCACGCTGGCCGCGTTGCTCGACCTGGTCGACGCCCGCGGGCTGCTGGCCCAGCCGAGCGGACGGGTGCGCGGGTGACCGGACAGCTTCCCGAGGGGGCGTCGCCCTGGCTGCACGAAGTCGGCCGGTGGATCGGGCGCGTGCCACTGCGGTCGGGGTTCCGCGTCCGGGCGCGCGGCATCTCCCGGATCCCGCTCGAAGGCCCCGTGGTCTTCGTGGCCAACCACAGCTCGATGGTCGACGGACCGATCCTCTTCGGCCTGCTGCCGAGACGTGTGGTCTTCTTGATCAAGCAGGAGATGTTCAAGGGCGTGGCGGGCACGCTGCTGCGCAAGATCGGCCAGCTGGCCGTGCGGCGCGGCGCGCCCGACCGGGCGCCGCTGCTCGCCGCGCAGAAAGTGCTGCGAGCCGGTGGCGTGGTCGGTGTGTTCCCCGAGGGCACCCGCGGCACGGGCGACGTGGCCGAGGCGCAGGCGGGCGCCGCGTGGCTCGCCCGCTCGACCGGCGCGGTCGTCGTGCCCGTCGCGTGCCGGGGCACCCTGCGCCCGGCCGGAACCCGACGGCGGTTCCGGCCCGTGGTGGACGTGCTCGTGGGTGAGCCGTTCGAGCTGCCGAGCGACAAAGGTCGCCAGGCGCTCGTGAAGGCCACCGAGCAGGTCCGCGACCGCTTGGCCACGCTGGTGGCCGAGCTCGACAGCCAGCGAGGAGAAGTCACATGACGGACTTGGACGGCACCTGGGCGGACGAGTCCGACTGGACCGCGTTCGACGAGACGGTGGAAGGCGAGGAGGGCGGCACGCCGCCCATGCCCGTGCTGGCCGTGGTCGGCCGGCCGAACGTCGGTAAGTCGACCCTGGTCAACCGCATCATCGGCCGACGTGAAGCGGTCGTGCAGGACGTGCCCGGCGTGACCCGCGACCGGGTCGCCTACGACGCGCTGTGGAACGGCCGCAAGTTCACCGTCGTCGACACCGGCGGCTGGGAACCCGACGCGGTCGGCATGATGGCCGCCGTCGCCGCCCAGGCGGAACTGGCCATGGCCACCGCCGACGCGATCCTGTTCGTCGTCGACGCCGCCGTCGGCGCGACCACCAACGACGAGGCCGCCGTCAAACTGCTGCGCCGGTCCAAGCGGCCCGTGCTGCTGGTCGCGAACAAGGTCGACGACGAACGGCTGATGTCCGAGGTCGCGTCGCTGTGGTCACTCGGCCTCGGCGAGCCGATCCCCGTCTCCGGCCTGCACGGCCGCGGTTCCGGCGACATGCTCGACGCGATCCTCAAAGCCCTGCCCGAGACGCCCCGCGAAACCTTCGAGGCCGTCCGCGGCGGCCCCCGCCGGGTCGCGCTCGTCGGCCGGCCGAACGTCGGCAAGTCGTCCCTGCTCAACCGCCTCACCGGGGAGAACCGGTCGGTAGTGCACGACGTCGCGGGCACCACCGTCGACCCGGTCGACTCGCTGGTCGAGCTGGACGACGAGATGTGGCGGTTCGTCGACACCGCCGGCCTGCGCAAGCGGGTCAACTTCGCCTCCGGCGCCGAGTACTACGCCTCGCTGCGCACGAAGGCCGCGATCGAGTCCGCCGAGGTGGCGATCGTGCTGCTGGACGCGTCCGAGCCGATCAGCGAGCAGGACCTGCGGGTGCTGACCATGGTCGTGGACTCCGGGCGGGCGTGCGTGCTGGCGTTCAACAAGTGGGACCTCGTGGACGAGGACCGGCGCCACGCCATGGTGCGCGAGCTGGAACGCGGCCTCGTCCGGGTCCCGTGGGCGGAGAAGGTGAACATCTCGGCCCTGACGGGACGCGCGGTGCGCAAGCTCGCCCCCGCCCTGCGGACCGCGTTGAAGTCCTGGGACACCCGCGTGCCGACCGGGCAGCTGAACTCGTGGCTGACCGACCTGATCGCCGCCACCCCGCCCCCGGTGCGCAGCGGCAAGCAGCCGAAGGTCCTGTTCGCCACCCAGGCCAGCACCCGCCCGCCGACGTTCGTGCTGTTCACCACCGGTTTCCTGGAGGCCGGGTACCGGCGGTTCATCGAACGCAGGCTGCGCGAGGAGTTCGACTTCCAGGGCAGCCCGGTGCGCATCTCGGTGCGCGTGCGGGAGAAGCGCACGAAGAAGTGATCCGCCGGACGGGGGCCGTTCGTCGCGGCAGGTTGCTCCGGCAGGCGGAATGCTGTTGCCTGGCGTCGTGCCGGTGCGATTGGTCCTCGCCGATGACGAAGCGCTGCTCCGCCGAGGGCTGAAGGTCCTGCTGGAAGCGGACGGCCGGGTCGAGGTCGTGGCGGAAGCCGCGGACGGCGCCGGCCTGCTGGACGCCGTCCGCCGGCACCGGCCGGACGTCGCCCTCGTCGACGTGCAGATGCCGGGCATGGACGGGCTGGCCGCGCTGCGGGCGCTGCTCGCCTGGCCCGACCCGCCCGCGCTGGCCGTGCTGACGACGTTCGACCTGGACGACTACGTCGCCACGGCGCTCGAACTCGGCGCCCAGGGCTTCCTGCTCAAGGACGCCGAGCCGGACGCCCTGGTGCGCGCCGTGCTCGACCTGGCCGCCGGGGGAGCCGTGCTCGACCCCCGGATCACCGCCCGGCTGCTGCCCAGGATGCGCGCCGCCCGACTGCGGCGCAGCCCGCAGCTCGACGGCCTCAGCGCGCGCGAGCGGCAAGTGCTCGGACTCCTCGCGAGCGGCCAGCCGAACAGCGCCATCGCCGCGTCCCTCGGCCTGAGCGAGGCGACGGTGAAGAGCTACGTGTCCACCGTCCTCACGAAGCTCGGCGTCGAGAACCGCGTCCAAGCCGCCCTCGTCGCCCACCAGGTGGGCACGTGGTGATCGTCCTGGAAGTCCTGGCCGTCCTGGTGCCCGCCGCGATGGTCCTGCTCGCCGACCACGTCCCGTACGCGTGGTCGATCCCGACGGCGCTGGCGGCGTGCGCGCTGCTGCCGGTGCGCCGTCGATGGCCGTGGGTCGCGGCCCTCGCGTGCCTGCCGGGCCTGGTGGGCGGCCTGGGCCTGCCACCCACCGTCGTCGCCCTCTACCGCATCGGCCGCAAGTCCACCGTGCCGGTGATGATCACGTGGGTGGCGCTGGCGACCGCGCTGCCGTCCACGCTGGTCGTCGTCAGCCAAGGCCTGCCCCCCGGCGCCGCGCTCCTGACCTTCGCGTTCAGCCTCTTCATGGCCGGCGCGCCGACCGCCCTCGGCGCCCTGATCACCACCAGGCGCGAACTGACCGCCAGCCTCGCCGAGGCGTCACGGGCGCGGACCGCCGAGGTGGAGGCCCGCGAGGCCGGCGCCCGTGCGTCGGAACGCGCCCGGATCGCCCGCGAGATCCACGACGCCGTGGGCCACCACGCCACGCTCATCGCCGTGGAGGCAGCCGCCCTGGCCGCCACCACCGAGGACGCCAAGACCCGCGACACCGCGCTGCGCCTGCGTGCGTCGGCGAAAGAAGCCCTGGCCGAGATGCGTGCCGCCCTGGGCCTGCTCAACACCGAGCCGAGCCCCGGCTACGACGGCATCGAACCCCTCATCGACCGCGCGCGGTCAGCCGGCCTGACCGTCCGCTTCGAGGACCGGAGCGGCCACCCACCGGCACCGGCCACCGGCCGCGCCGCCTACCGCGTAGTGCAAGAAGCCCTGACCAACGTCACCAAACACGCCCCCACCGCCCCCGTCCACGTGCGACTGTCGCAAGAGGATGGACGACTGCGCGTGACGGTGACCAACACCCGCCCCACAACCCCACCACCGCCGTCGGACCAAGGCGGCCACGGACTGCACGGCCTGAAGGAACGCGTCACCCAAGCCGGAGGAACCCTCACCACCACCGCGCACGCGGACGGCGGCTTCACCGTCGACGCGGCCCTACCGACGGGTCCGTCGAAAGTTGACGCAGATGACTCGAC
Source organism: Saccharothrix sp. 6-C (assembly GCF_016695385.1). Classification (NCBI taxonomy): domain Bacteria; kingdom Bacillati; phylum Actinomycetota; class Actinomycetes; order Pseudonocardiales; family Pseudonocardiaceae; genus Saccharothrix; species Saccharothrix sp. 6-C. Next base: position 1,404,703 of record NZ_CP064192.1, read on the forward strand.
TTTCGGCGGTAGTGCACGAAACCCGGCGAACGCATAGTGGTCCCGAGGCGTCGAACCGGGGGGACAGGCGACACCGAGGGGACCAGGGGCCCGCCACCGGCGGGCCCCTGCCATATCCCCAGGTAGACCGCTTGATCGGCGGACCTGGGGGGCCGTGTCGGGGGCCTGTCGGGAGTGCGCTAAGCTATCCGCGCACCCCACAAACGGGATGCGGCCGGGACGTGGCGCAGCTTGGTAGCGCACTTGACTGGGGGTCAAGGGGTCGCAGGTTCAAATCCTGTCGTCCCGACGGCCGAAAGAGCCCGCTGATTCAGGTAAAACGCCTGGTCAGCGGGCTCTTTTGCGTTTGGCCGTGGATCTTGATTTGATCTTGGTGTCGTCTCACGGCGGTGAGTGACTAACTGGGTGACTATGGCCTCGCTGCTGACTGCTCACTATCGCCGTTCACGCGTTCAAGCTTGCTTCACTCCATCAAGGCGGGCCTTGGCGAGGCCGCTCCGGTAGTTGTCAATTCAGATGAGACAGGTTGTGTTTACGGGGTCGGTTGCGGTTGCTCGACAGGCTGGTTGATCCAGGCTGTCTCGGGCAGTCGGGGTGGTCGGGGTCGGTGTGCGAAGCGTTGTGGGTGTCGGGTGTGGGCGCGGTCGAGAGTGGCCTGGCGTTGGTCGCGGATCTGTTCTGCGGTTCCGAAGTGGACGGACGCGGGGGTGTGCATGCCGATGCCGGAGTGACGGTGTTCGTGGTTGTAGGCGAGGAAGAACTCCTCGCAGAACGCGCGGGCGTCGGCCAGGGAGCCGAACCGTTCGGGGAAGTCGGGCACGTACTTCATCGTCTTGAACTGGGCTTCGGAATAGGGGTTGTCGTTCGAGACGCGGGGACGGGAATGCGAGCGGAGCACGCCGAGGTCGACCAGGAGCGCGGAGACCGGTTTGGAGACCATGGCGCCGCCGCGGTCGGCGTGGACCGTGTGTGGCGCGGTGCCGTTGCGGGCGACGGCGTCGGCGAGGAAGTCCCTGGCCACGACCGCGTCCTCCGCGGCGGCGACCAGCCACCCGGTGACGTACCGGGAGAAGATGTCCAGCACGACGTAACAGCGGTACCAGATGCCTTTCACCGGCCCTTTCAACGCGGTGATGTCCCACGACCACACCTGGCTCGGACCACGGGCGAGCAGTTCCGGGCGTGTCCGGGGCGGGTGGGTGGCGGTGCGGCGGCGTTCGCGGACCTGCCCGGCGGCGCGGGCGATCCGGTACATCGTGGAGATCGAGCACCGGTAACGGCCCTCGTCCAACTCGCGTGCCCACACCTGCGGGATCGCCAGGTCCCGGTAGACAGGGCTGGTCAACACCTCCAACACCTCGGTGCGTTCGGCTGCGTCCAGGGCGTGCGGCGGCGGACGACGTCGCGGCCGGGGGCCGGACGGCGGGCCCGTCATCCCGGCGTGGCGGTAGTGCGTGGCCCGGGACCTGCCGGTCAGCGCGCACGACGTGGTTACCGGGACGTCGGCGGCGCGCAGCTCGGCGAACGCGGCCGCCGTCACGTCCTGGGCGGCCTGCCCTCGTCCGTGCTCACGGAGAGTTCCCGCAAGAGCGCGTGAGCTTTTCCCATGATGTCCAGCGCCATCCGGGTCCTGACCAGGTCGGAGGCCAACTTCTCGTTCTGCCGGCGCAGCTTCTCCAGCTCGACCTGCTCGGCCGACCTGCGCGCCGGTGTCGCCGAGGCCGTCGATTCCGCCGCCGCACCGCCCAACCGGCCCGCGTCTCGAGCCCGGGTCCACTCGATGACGTGCGAGGAGTACAGGCCCTCGCGGCGCAGGATCGCGCCCTTCTCCCCGTTCGGGGCATTCTCGTACTCCGCGACCAAAGCGAGCTTGTACTCGGTGGTGAACGTCCGCCGGGACGGACGCGCGGCCGGATCGGTGGGTGTCGCGCCGGAGGAACGCCGGGACTGCTTGTCGGATGGGGTGGACACGAGCACAAGAATCTCCGATCCCGCCCTTGATCACGAACCTCGATCACACGAGGTGTCTCGCACCAGTCTGACCAAGAGGGGCAGGCGCTTGAGCACACGGCGAACCGTTGACGCGGATACCCGGTGGCCGAGCTTGAGCAGCTCGCCCTGGATCCGGCGGTAGCCCCACCCGGTGTTCTCCTGTGCCATCCGTTCGATCATCACCACGATGGTGTCGTCGATCGGAGGTCGGCCGGTACGGTTCGGGTAGGTCCACTTCCTCGCGACCAGACGCCGGTGCCACCGCAGGACGGTGCCCGGTGTCACCAGCCGGTGGTGTCGTAACCAGTCGGGTAGGCGTCCGACCAACGCGGCGAGCACCGCGCGATCGGCCCAGTCCAACTGCGGGCGGGGACTGACCCGACGCAGCACGGCGACTTCGTGCCGCAGCACAAGCAGCTCCAAGTCCTTGGCCGCCGATGACCGACCCTGCAGAACCAACCAGCCGACGACCCGGACGAAGATCAGGTAAAGCAGTCGTAGCGCCACGCCTCACGATCATGCTCCTGCAGCACGTCGTGCGCGATCGCCGCAGCTCAGCGCCTCAGCGCAGAGTTCTGGCACCCCACAGGTGTTCTCCCCCGCCATCCGCTCGATCAACGCCACCACGGCATCGTCGATCCGTGGTCAGCCGGTGTGGTTCGGGTAGGTCCACTTCTTCGCGACCAGTCGCCGGTGCCACCGCAGGACGGTGCCCGGCGTCACCAGCCGGTGGTGTCGTAACCAGTCGGGTAGGCGTCGCACCAACGCGGCGAGCATCGCACGATCGGCCCAATCCAGTCGCTGGCGAGGGTTGGTCCGGCGCAGCACGGCGACTTCATGCCGCAGTACCAGCAGTTCGACGTCCTTGGCCGCTGAGGACCGGCCGAGCAAGACCAGCCAGTCACCGAGTCGGACGAAGATCAGGTAAAGCAGTCGTAGCGCCACGCCTCACGATCATGCTCCTACAACACGTGGTGCGCGATCATCGCAGCTCAAGTGCCTCAGTGCAGAGTGTTGACACCCCACAGGCTTTCCGGTGGTGAGGTCGCCCGAAGTCAGTTGATGACGAGCCAGACGGCGTACTCCTCGGTGGTGACGCCGAGGATCACGGTCCCGTCGGCGGAGGCCGTGACGAATTCGGGCTCGTTGGGGTTGGTGGTGAGGTGGCGGGCGAGGTGGGTGTGGTCGGTGAGTCGGACAGCGGTCCACGGTGCGGTGAACGCGCCGGGTCCCGGAGGGCTGATCAGGAAGGTGCCGTCGTCGGCCAGCACGCCGTGTCGCAGGGCCAGTTCCCGCCATTCGGCGTCGACTCGGTCGTCCGCGTCGGCGGTGTCGTCGGGGATCTCGACCGTGGGGCGGGCGGTGCCGGAGATGACCCGGCGCCACGCTTCCGTCGGCGCCAGGTCCCCCGCGAGGTCGCGGGTGCCGAGGACCTCCAGGCCTGCTGCGGTGAGCATCGCCGTGCGGTCGACCATCTCTAGGTGCCCTCCGGGTAGTAGTAGTGGTGCTTGCCGTCGACCTGACCGTACCTCTCGAACTCCGAGCTGCCGCCCCAACCGAAGTCGACGCCGTCGCGAGCCGGGTCTCCCTTGGGCTGCCCGGCGTGGAAGTGCGGTTGCGGCGCCCTCGGGTCGTTGGTGTGCTCGGCGATGACGCGGGAGCCGTCCGGTGTCTCGAATTGTGAGTAGTTGCCGTGCGCTCCTGGGTCCTCCGAGTACCGGTAGCCCGGCTCGCCCCGGCGTGTCGGGTCGCCGCCGACCTCCCAACGGGCGTCCGGCTCGGAGCCGCGGGGAATGCCCGCCCGGTCGTACGCGGCGTCCAGTGCCTCTTGGCGGCTGTTGAACGACCGGTTGTCGATGCACTTCTCCAACCCGAGCGGGTCGGTCCACCCCATCGGGTTGAACACGTAGGCGTACGGGTTGGGCGACGGGGTCAACCCGAGCGGGTCGACGCTGGTGTACCGGGCCGTGGACGGGTCGTAGTAGCGGTGGTGGTTGTAGTGCAGGCCGGTTTCCGGGTCGTGGTACTGGCCGGGGAACCGCAGCGGACAGGTGACCGGGCCGGTGCGGACGATGCCGGCGCCCCAGATGCCCGGGCGCGCGTGCCAGGCCACCGCACCGCTGCTGTCGACCAGTTCGGTCGGCGTGCCGACGACATCGGTGACGATGGCGTAGAAGCGGGCGTCCACTTCGTCCTGGTCGAGCTGGCTGACCGCGCGGAAGGTGCCCGGCTGCCACTCCCACACCGTGCTGGAACCGGAGCTGTGCCGCTGCTCGGCGAGCACGGGGCCGTCCCAGGCGAACCGCACGGAATCGGCTACCGACCCGTTCGGTGCCAGCCGGTCCTTGGCGACCCGGCGGCCCAGCGGGTCGTAGCGGTAGCGCCAGCGGGCGCCGTCCGGGGTGACGGCCTCGATCAGCCGGTCCTCACTGGACCACGTGAAGCTCCACTGCCGGACCTTGCCGGAGAGCGTGCGGCTGCGCCGGGCCACCACCCTGCCTTGCGCGTCGTGCTCGAAGGTCGCGGCACCCGCGCGCCGGACCTGCCCACCGGCGAACTCCCGGGCACCCACCAGTGACGCGTCGTGCTCGTCGGCCGGCCAGTGGCCCGCGGTGATGTTGCCGGCGGGGTCGTAGGCGTAGCGCTCACTCCACTGCGGACCGTCGACCGAGGTGACGCGCCCCACCGGGTCGAGGGAGTACTCCCGGACTCCGCTGAGCTGGTCGATGATCCTGTTCACGTACCCGTCGCCGCGGTAGTTGTAGGACCGTCGCTGGATCAGCCCGGTGGTGCCCGGCCCGGTGACGGCCTGTGCCCTCAACCAGTGGTTGGTGTCCCAGGTCTGCGTGAGGACCGCGGCGTCGGCGAGCGTTCGTTCGACCTCACGGCCCGCCGCGTCGTACCGGAACCGCAAGGAGTGCCCCGCGGTGTGCATTTCGACCGGCGCGCCTGCCTGGTCGTAGACCCATCGGCTCTCCGCGCCGGACGGGGTGCGGCGGGAGAGCCTGCGCCCGACGCGGTCGTAGGTGGAGATGACAGACTCGTCGTTGACAGTCTCCCGGAGGACCCGGCCGAGAGGGTCGCGTTCGATGACCAGGTGGGTGTCGTCGTTGCGGGCCTCCAGCACGCGGCCCGCGCTGTCCCGGCGGAACACCGCGGTCGAATCCGGGCCGCTCTGCTCGACGACGTGCCCCATCGCGTCGCGGACGATTCGCACGGTCTGCCCGGCACCGTTGGTCCGGGAGACGACCCGGCCCGCGGCGTCGTGGGTGTATCGGGTCTCGCGACCCGCGAAGTCGGTCTCGCGCAGGAGCCTTCCCGCCGGGTCGTGGTGGTAGCGCCAGGTCTCGCCGTTGGCGTTGGTGACCGCGACCAACCGCAGAGTGGTGTCGTAGGCGAAGGCGACCCGGGCACCGTCCGGTCCGGTCTCGCTGACGATCATGTCGAAGGGGCCGTACTCCATGCGGCTCGACTGGCCCAGTGCGTCGACGTGCTCGACCAGGTTGCCCTCGCCGTCGTAGGCGAAGCGCTCGACGGTGCCGTCCGGGAAGGTGCGGCGGGCCAGCTTGCCCTCGATGGTCCACGAAGCCCGCGTCGTCCCGCCGACCGGGTCCCGGACGGCGATGACCCGACCGAAGCTGTCGCGTTCGTAGCGAGTGGTCGCGCCCGTGGCCACGGTGACCTCGACCGGGAGACCGGCGGCATCGCACCGGACGCGGCGGGTCCCGCCCTCGGCGTCGGTCACCTCCGAGAGCCCGCCGTGCTCGTCGTAGGCGTAACGCGTGGTCGCACCCGTCGGGTCAGTGGCGGCCAGCAACCGGCCGGCGCCGTCATAGGACCAGGTCCACTCGTGGCCGTCCGCGTCCGCGATGCGGGTCGGCTGACCGTCGGCGTCGAACTCGGCCGTCGACCGGTACCCGTCGGGACGGATCACCTCGATGAGGTTGCCGTCGCTGTCGTAGCGATACGCGTGGATTCCGCCGAGGGCGTCGATCCGGCGCAACGGGCGGTCGAACGCGTCCCACTCGGTGCGGACAGTGTTGCCCAGCGGATCGACCTCGGCGACGATCTGCCTGCGGTCGTTGAGGTGGAACGTCGTGGAGTGGCCGAGTGAGTCGGTGAAGACCGTCCGGTCGGGCCGGTAGTCGAACGTGCCGTCGAGGAAGCCGTTGCTGCCGACATTGCGCACGCAACGGCCCTGCTCGTCGTACACGTAGCGGTACCAACTGCCGCTGCGGTCCTGCCAGCCGGTGATCCGCCCCGCGTCGTCGTAGTCGTACAGGAGAGCGGCACCCGACGAATTCCGGATCGCGACCAGGTGACGAGCGTCGTCGTACTCGTACGCCGCCACCGCAGTCGTGCCGTCGGCGCCGACGACCCCGAGCGCGCCCGCGAGGCCGTCGGTGACCAGTACCGCGACGTGGTAGCCACCGGAGTGGCGCAGGTCGATCCGGTCGGCCGAGCGGTGCACCTCGATGCGCTGTCCGGAACGGTGGCTCAGCGCCGTCAACGGGATGTCGGACCCGCCGCCGTCGAAGTGGCGGGTCACCCCAGTGCCCGGTTCGGTCACGGTGTAGCCGGACGGCGTGCGGCGCAGCGGCCAACGCGGTCCCGCCACCGGCAGGACTGGGCCGTCGGCGGGCCTTGGGTAGACCAGGCGCATCCCGTCCTCGGCGACGTAGACGACACCGAGTGGGTCAACCTCCACCCGTTGGTCGAGCGTCGACGCCCAACTCGGGCCGAACAGCCTGCCCGCGCGGTAGCCGGACACGTGAACCCTGCGCAGCACGACCTGGAGCACCCCAGGGAGCGCCAAGTCGGTCTTGGCGATCACCATCTCGCCCGTGGCCACGTCGATCGGGTCGTTGACGCAGCGGCGCTGGTCCTCTGGTGTCCGGCTGGTGTCCGGGTCGGTCGGCCTGCTGGGCGCCGGCTGGTCGGGGGAGGTCGAGGTCCCCGGCTTGCCGGAGCCGGGCTGTGGGCTTCCCGACGGTGTGGTGCCCCCATTGGGCGAACTGTCCGGGCTGGTGCCGCTCGGTGCTGTGCCGGACGGTGAGGTGGTTCCCGATGGCGAGGTCGTGCCCGAGGGCGACGTGGTGCCGGAGGGCGACGTGGTGCCGGAGGGGGAAGTCGTGCCGGACGGCGATGTGGTGCCGTCCGCACCCTTGACGGTGGGTGCGTCAGGCGTGCTCGGTGCGCCTGATGGGCTGGTGGTTCCGGGGCTGCTGGGGGTGTCGGCGCGGCGGCCGAGTTTGCCCAGCTTCTCCATGATCTCGCCGAGCTTGTCGAGGACTTTGCGGATGCGGGGGGTGACGTTGCCGATGGTCTTGACGAGTTTGCGGACCAGGTCGGCGATGCGGTTGCAGACACGGGCGATGGTGGAGGTGGCCTGGGCGACGATCAACGGGGTGGCCAGGCCGAGGGTGGCGACGGCTTCCAGTGCCCAGGTGATGAGTTTGCCGACGACTTCGGCGACGAGGTCGCGGATGATCTCGCGGACGGCGGCGACGACTTCGCCCATGATCATGACGCCGGCGCCGACGCCTTCGGCCAGCGTGCCCGCGCCGGCGATGGCGTCGGCGGTCTGGGCGGCGTGCCCGCGGTAGGTGTCGGCCGCCGCGCCCTGCCAGCCCGGCGCGTCCTGCGTGCCCAGCTCCTCGGCGATGCGGGCGACCTCGGCGGCGACGTTGGACCAGGTCTCGCTGAACGAGCGGATCACCGGCGGGTCGCCGGCGAACCAGTCCAGGGCTTCCTTGAGCGGCTGCACGTGCTCGATCAGCCACGACACCCCGTAGGAGGCGACGGTGCCGATGGGGTCGATGACCATCGACAGGACTTCCAGGCCGACGCCGATGCCGCCGAGGCCGGCGGCGACCCAGCTGCCGTCGGAGATGCCCTGCGCCAGGTCGTTCGCGGACTCGGCGATGCCGATGCCGGTGACCGCCGTCGTGTCGCTCTTCGCCGTCGCGACCAGGGGGTTGTTCACGTGTTCATCCCGTCGAACCGCGCCGACTCGCCGGATTCCTGGGCGTCGTAGTCACGGGAGGTCTCGCGCAGCTTCGCGGCGTTGTCCGACACCGTCTCCGCCGCCTTGGACAGGGCCGCCACGCCCATCTCCTCGAACGGCTGCAACAGCATCGCGAACGGTTGGCAGACCACGCCGTAGGCGGAGTCGTTCATCGCCACCGTCCGCGCCGCGTCCGCCGCCGTGCGCAACCGGTCCGCCAGACCTTCCACCCGACCGGCCAACGCCCCGATCTCACCGGTCACCGCCTCATAGCCGGTCATCGCGTCACCTCAGGTAGCTCTCGTCGGTGAAGTCACCGTCATCACCGGGCCGACGCGGCGGCGTCGACGGTCGCGCGTCCGGCTCGGGCTGGGGGAAGTTCCGCTCGGCGACGGCGACGATGTGCTGCCCGGAGGGGGTCTGGCCCACCGTTTCCCCGACGATGCGCGCCAGCTCGGCCGGATAGCCGGCCTGGGCCTTGCCCATCGCCTCCATCACGGCCGCGGCGATCTGCTCCGGCCGCAACCGCGACACCCCCTCGGTCATGGTCACCGCACTGGGGATGCCGTTCGGGCCGACGGTCACACTCACCGCGCCGCCGGCCGCCGACGCGGTGATCGAGATCCGCTCGACCTCCTGCCGCATCGACTCGTACCGGGCAGCCTTCTCCTCCGCGTTGCGCTCCCAGTCGTCCACCAAGCGCTGCACGTTGGCCAACGGGTCGGTCATCGGCTCCCCTCCGGTGACGTAGCGGTCCGGCAAAGCTACTGCGCCTGGGACGACGCCCCGTACCGATTCGTCCCCAAGATGACCGGATCGGCCCAACCGCTTGCCCCGACCGGTGGTCTCGCCCCTCAACCTGCCGTTCGGGTGGGCAGACGTCGACGCAAGTTCGCAAACCCGGTCACTTGATTTGCGCTCAAGCGGCACAGGATGTCGGATTGCTCAGCCAGGTTTCCAGCAGTCCATGATTTCTTGCGGTCCCCATATGAGGTCGACGTCGTCGGTGGTGATGTCGGCTCCGGACGAGGACACGACGGCCAGGCCGGAGCGGCCTGGTTCGTAGCCGGGGATGTGGTTGGCGGAGTGGCGGAGCGTTTCGAGGTCGTGGCGGTCGACGGCGCTGCCGGTCCACTTGATCGACCCGGCGAAGTCGATGCGGTTGGCGACGGGGGAGCGGTCGGCTCCGACGAGGTCGATCTCGGGGTTGTGCTGTCGGTTCCACCAGCCGCCCACCGCGGCGCTGTCGGGCCAGGGCAGTTCGCCGGCCTGACCGGCGAGTTCCAGTGCTTCACGGATGAGTGGTTCGACGGCGCGTCCGCGCCAGCTGGTCCATTGGCGTTGCAGGATGCGTGCGCCGATGTGGGGGCGGCCTCGGCGGGCTTGTTCCTGGACGGCGCGTCCGATGGGCAGGTAGAAGCGCAGGTTGCTGTCGGCGATCCGGTAGAGCGCCGGTTTGCCGGGTTTGGTGGAGAGCGGGTGGTCCACCGCCAGGACCCGTTTCTCCTCGGTCAGTCGGCGCAGCAGCGGCGACAACGTGCCGGAGGGGATCTGTGCTTGGCCGTTGCCGGCGGTGGCGGCGATGTTGGCGTGGGTGCGGTTGTCGCCGCCGATCGATTCCACGACGCGGTGGGCCTGGTCGGGTGAGGGGAACTCGGCCAGCAGGGAGGACTCAGGCACGCCGAACAGCGGGGCGGCTGGGTCGTCGCATTCCCGGCGCAGGAAGTCGGCGGCCGGCATGGCGTGAGGCCAGGTGCGGATGATGCCGGGCAGTCCGCCGGTGACGAGGTGGGCGTCGATGGCGTCCGCCGCGGCCAGGCCGAGGGCGTGGCCGGTCTCGGCGGGGTTGAGCGGTCCGAGCACGAGGTTGTCGGCGCGGCCGTAGAAGGGGCGGTCGTAGGCGGTGAGGCGTTCCATCATGTGCAGGTCGCTGCCCAGCAGCACCAGCAACACCGGGTGCCGCGACCACATGCGGTCCCAGGCGGTCTGCAACGCGCCGTCGAAGACGTCGTCCTGTTCCGCCAGCCACGGCAACTCGTCGAGCACCACGACCGCCGGGGCGTCCGGCAGCGTCGCGCCCAGGACGCGGAACGCGTCGGGCCATCCGCCGGTGACCCCGGTGGGCGGACCGACCTGGCCGGCGGCCAGGGACGAGTCGGCGAGTTCGGCGAGGAAGGCGGTGGTCGATTCGATCGAGGACGCGCCCTTGGTGGCGGCGAAGTAGAAGTAGGGGACGTCGGCCCGGTCGCAGAACTCCTGGACCAGCCGGGACTTGCCCACCTGCCGTCGCCCGCGGATGGCGATCGCGGCCCCCTCCCGTGAGGTGACCACCCGCTCGAGGCGCTTGCGCAAGAGGCGCAGCTCGGCCTGTCTGCCTACGAAACCCGACATGGACATTACTGTAGATGGGATCTACATAGATTGCATCTACACAGATAACGAGGGCGATGGGACCTGATGCTCCGTCCCCTCGCTTCTCGTGGAGCGCCGACTGCCTGCGGGGATCAGGAGTCAGCGCTGCGGTCCGGCCCTGTGCGGATGACAGTTTCGGTAAGCACAAGGTCCACTCCTCGAGATCAGGTGTCGAGGCCACCGCAGGATGGTTCCCGGTGTCACCAACCGGTGCTCGTGCAGCCGTCACGACCGTGGCCTGGAGGTCCGGCGTGCGCGATCGTCGCAGCTTGGCATCCCGGCGCAGAGTTCTGGCACCCCACAGGCACTCGCTGACAGCAGGGACGTCGTCGGGGCCCACCGAACTGGTAGGTGAAGTTGACACTGTCATATTGACAGTGTCAGTTACAGTCGTGTCGTGAGCGATGAGGAGCTGTGGACGATCGGGCAGCTGCCGGACCGGGTCGCCGCGCTGCTCGCCGACGATTACGGGGGCCAGCGGAGCGGCCGGGTGCGGGAGTTGCCGAACGGGCGCGCCATCCGGTGGTACACGACCATCGGGTTGGTGGATCGGCCGGTGGCGTACCGGGGACGAGCCGCGCTGTACGGGCGGCGGCACCTGCTGCAGGTGGTCGCGGTCAAGAGGTTGCAGGCGGCGGGGCACACGCTGGCGGAGATCCAGGCGGTGGTGGTGGGCGCGGACGACGGCAGGCTCGCCGAGCTGGCCGGGGTGACCCGGCAGGTCGAGCCGGTTGGACGAGCCGAACCTGCGGGACGGTCGGACGACGGTGCCGCGGCGTCCCGCAGCGGGGCCTTCTGGCGGGACCGGCCCGCGTCGTCGCCGCCCGCGCCACCCGCCGTGACGCCGCCGGCCGCTCCCGCACCGGTGACCTCCGCGGCCCCGGCCGCCGGCGTCACCCGGGTCGTGCCCGGTCTGCGCCTGGGACCCGGCGTCACCCTCGTGCTCCACGCCGCCGACCGCGTCCCCGACGCGGCCGAACTCGCCGCCATCGAAACCGCCGCGGCGCCCCTGCTCGACCTGCTCGCCCGCACGGGTCTGGCCCCGACCACTGGAGAGGACAACGGATGAGCACCCGCATCGCAGTCGTGGGAGACGTCGGGGCCACCCGGCCCACCGAGGACGACGGCCTGGGCTGCCTGCGCACCGAGCGCGGCAACCTCCCGCTGGAAGCCGTCGACGTCCACGCGACCATCACCGGGCTGGCCTCGCGCACCACCATCACGCAGACCTTCCACAACCCGCACCCCGACCCCCTCGAAGCGACCTACGTCTTCCCGCTGCCCGCCCGTGCCGCGGTGACCGCGCTGCGCGTGGAGGCCGACGGCCGCGTGGTGGAGGGCATGCTCAAGGAACGCGCGGCCGCGCGGGCCGACTACGACCAGGCCGTCTCCGACGGCAAGCGCGCCGCCATCGCCGAGGAGGAGCGGCCGGGCGTGTTCACCACGCGCGTCGGCAACATCGTGCCCGGCGAGCGGATCACCGTGCGCCTCACGATCGTGGGCGTGCTCGCCTACGAGGACGACACCGCCGAGTACCGCCTGCCGCTGGTCGTCGCACCCCGCTACGTCCCCGGCGCCCCGCTGCCCGGCGACCAGGTCGGCGACGGCGTGGCCCGCGACACCGACGCGGTGCCCGACGCCTCCCGCATCAGCCCTCCGGTGCTGCTGCCCGGTTTCCCGAACCCGGTCCGCCTGTCCCTGGTGGTGGACGTCGACCTGGCCGGCCTGCCACCCGCCGAACCCTCGGCCAGCCTGCACGCCACCGTCACCGAGGAGACCGCCGGCGGGTTCCGCGTGCGGGTCGAGCCGGGCGCGCGCGTGGACCGCGACTTCCTGCTGCGCCTGCGCTTCGCCGACTCCGACGTGGTCCGCACGTCGCTGGCCGTGCGCCCGGACGAGGACGGCGAGGGCGGCACGTTCGCGCTGACCGTGCTGCCCCCGGCGGCCGGCGGCCGGCTGCCGAGCCGGGACGTGGTGCTGGTGCTGGACCGGTCGGGATCGATGCACGGCTGGAAGGTGGTCGCGGCGCGCCGGGCCGCGAGCCGCGTGGTCGACTCGCTGCGCGCGGACGACCGGTTCGCCGTGCTGGCGTTCGACGACCGGCTGGACAGCCCGGACGAGCTGCCCGCCGGCCTGGTCGCGGCCACCGACCGCAACCGCTACCGCGCGGTGGAGTTCCTGGCCGGCCTGGAGGCCCGGGGCGGCACCGAGATGCTGAACCCCCTCCAGCGCGCGGCCGGTCTGCTCGGCGCGGAGGGCGATCGGGAACGCGTGCTGGTGCTGGTGACCGACGGCCAGGTGGGCGACGAGGACCGGTTGCTGCGCGAGGTCGCCACGAGCCTGGCGGGCGTGCGGGTGCACACCGTCGGCATCGACCGCGCGGTCAACGCGGCGTTCCTGCAACGACTCGCGGGCTCGACCGGCCGCTGCGAGCTGGTCGAGTCGGAGGACCGGCTGGACGAGGCCATGCGTGCCATCCACCACCGCATCGGCGCGCCCGTGCTGACCGGCCTGGCGGTGCGGGCCGACGGCCTGGCCGTGGAGGAGGGGTCGCTGGCCCCCGCGCCGCTGCCCGACTTGTTCCCCGGCGTCCCGGTCGTGGTCACCGGCAGGTACGCGGGCGAGCCGTCGGGCGCGGTGGAGGTCACCGGCTCGGGTGGGTGGCGGCAGCGGGTGGTGGCGGTGGCGAGCGACAACGCCGGGCTGGCCGCGCTGTGGGCCAGGGCTCGGGTGCGCGACCTGGAGGACCGCTACGTCGTGGGCGCGGGCGACCTCGACGCCCTGGAGCGGCAGGTCGTGAGAACATCGCTGGAGCACGGCGTGCTGTCCCGGTTCACCGCGTTCGTCGCGGTGGACGAACGGGTCGTCAACGAGGGCGGTCGGGTGCGGCGGGTGACGCAGCCGGTCGAACTGCCCGACGGCTGGTCATCCGTCCCCGCGTTCGCCGGCGGAGGCGGCTACGGCGCGGCTCCGGCCGGGATGCCGGTGGCGAGGGCGCCGATGGCGGCCATGCCGTTCGTCCCCGCCCCGGCCCCGGCGGCACCCCGCGCGCGGAAGGCGCGGGCCCGTGCCGGTCTCGAAGCGGCCGTGGCGAGCAGCGCGGACCTGGCCGCACCCGGGCCCGTCGCACCCGCGCCGCCCGTCCCCGCGCCGCCCGTCCCCGCGCCGCCCGTCCCCGCGCCGGCGGAGTTCGCCGCGGACGCGTTGACCGGGCTGCGCGAAGCGCGAGAGCCGGCTGCGGCCCTGCTCGAACGCCTGCACCAGGCCATCGGCCGCCACCTCCCGTCGTGGCGGGCTGCGGGCGCGCCCGCCGAGGCGCTGCGGACGCTGTCGGACCTGGCCGCGGAACTCGCCGTGCCCACCACCGACCCCACCGAGGTCGACCGCCGCCTGCGGCACGCGATCGCGACGCTGGAGACCCTGGCCGAAGCCCCGTCAGGCCGATCCCGGCCGGCCGAGCCCCGCCGGCGCAAGCCGTTCTGGAAGCGGTGACCTCCCGTTCCCGGGGCGGAGCCCGCCTCCCGCCCCGGGAACGGTCCGCCGCAGACGACGACGCTGCGTGTTGTCGCGGCGCGGTACCGACCCGTCATCGCGGTCAGGCGCCCGCGGGCATCGGCCGCGAAAGTCGCGCCGCAGGTCGGGGACACCAGCCGATCACCCGAACCGGCGAGCGCCCCTCGTCCAAGTGCGGCAGTACAGCTACCGGGCCTTCACCGACGCCTGCCAGAACGCCAAGGTGGCCGTGCCCGTGGGCGCGGTCGGAGCTGCTCCCGGTCGGCGCGCTCCTTCGCCACGCCCTATGGACTGCGGCCATGGCGGCACTGAGAATGGGGCGCATGCCACCGCCGACGCCCGACCTCGTGGTGCACGACGAAGCGTCGTGGCACCACCTCGCCGTCCACTCGGGTGATCACGCCCTCCCGTCCTCCCGGGCCGGATCGGTCACGCGCCTCGCCGCCTTCCGCGACCGGGTGGGGTGAGAACCGTGACCGTCGTGGCGGACCCGGGGCAGCACCGCCGGCAGCGGGTGCGGCTGACACCGCAGCGCACGATCCAGGTACCCGTCACCGGCTCGCGGGAGGCCGAGGGACCGCTCACCCTCGGTCAAATCAACATCGCGCAGTGGCTGAGCCAGGTCCCCGGCCACTTCTACTCGGTGCTCTGCGTCGAGCTCCCGGTGCCGGCCGTCGCCTCGGTGGACGACGTGGTCGAGACCATCGCCGTGCTGGGCGCGCGGCACGAGGCGCTGCGCACCTCCTACGACCTCGGCGAGGTGAAGCGGCAGCTGGTCGCGGCGTCCGGCACGCTCCCGCTCGAGGTCTGCGTGCTCGGTCAGGGCCGGTGGGGTCCGCGCGACCGCACGTCGGTGGCCGGGACGCTCCTCCGCCTGCTGCGCGACAACCCCGACCCGGATCGGCCGGCGATGCGGGTCGTGGTCGCGGTCTCTCCCGACGAGGACGGCAGGGTCATCGCGTGCGCGGGCGCGTTCTCGCACATGGCGGTCGACCACGGCGCGATCGAGGTCCTGCGGCGCGAGTTCGCCGAACTGGTCGGCGACCCCTCCCGCCGGCACGTCGGCACACCCCGCCACCAGCCACTGGACCAGGCGCGACTGGAGGCGACCCCCGCCGAGCGGCACCGGGCGCGGGCGGCGCAGGTCTACCTCCAGCGCCAGACCTCGAAGATCCCCCGCCTGCTCTACCACATGCCCGACACCAGCCCCGGCGGCGATCCGCTGGCCGTGGAGCTGTCCTCACCGGCCGCCGCCGCGGCGGTGCGTCGGGTGGCGGCCCGCACCCGCGCCAGCCGGCCGAGCGTCGTGCTGGCCGCGATCTGCGCTGTGCTGGCCCACCGCACCGGCGACGAGGAGATCGTGCTGCCCCTGATGTCGGGCAACCGCTTCGACCGCCACCTGCTCGACTACGTCGGCTCGCTGGCCCAGGGCACGATCGCCTCCGTCGGCGTCGCCGGGCGCGACTTCGACGCGCTGGTCACGCACACGTGGACCACGGTCCTGGAGGCCAGCAGGCACGCCCGGTACGACGCGGCCGAACGAGCCCGGCTGGACGAGCGGATAGCCCACGAACGCGGCCTGCTGTTCCGCTACGAACCGCTGTTCAACAACCTCGCCCCCGAGCCCGGTCCCGGTACCTCGCCCGGCGCTTTGCCCGGCACCGACGAACTCCGGGCCGCACTCGCCCACACCGAGCTGCGCTGGCGTCCGGTGCAGCGCAACGCGAAACCGGTCCGCTTCAACCTCAACCAACTCGACGAGCGGCTGGTGCTCGACCTGTGGGTCGAGGACGACGGCGTGGTCCCGCGTCAGGAAGCGGAGTCACTGCTGCTGGCGTTCGAACGCGTCCTGGTGGCCGCGGCGCACGAAGACCTGACCACCGCGCGGATGCACGACCTCATCGGGTTGCCGACGGCCGAGCGCTCGGCGAACTGGCTGCTGCTCGACTCGTGCCGGGTCGACCTGCGCCAGGTCCAGTCCCTCTTGGACGACGCCCTGGCCCCGGCCGTCACCCGGGTCTTCGCCGAAGCCGACGGTCACCCCTTGGTGGCCTACGTGACCATCACGGACGACGTCAGCACTCCTGAACAGGCCCACGCCCGCTGCATGGCCGCACTTCCCGACCACCCGGCGGTCCTCACCCCACGCCACTACGTCCTGTGCCCCACCGCCCCGACCGACCCGGCGGACCTCGCCTCCTGGCCCGCCCCCCGCCACACCGGCACGGGACGCACACCCGCGCCGATTGTCGAGCTCTGAACGCCGGGCTCGGGTGGCCGCAGGCGATCGCGGAGGTCAACTGCCCGGGTCCGCCGATCCCGCTCGTTGTCACCTGCGGGTCGGCCGAGTGCCGGGAGCTGGAGGCGGCTGCGATCGGGCTGACGCGCGGCGGAGAAGGCCAGCAGAGCCGGTGTGATCCCCTCGTCCGGCCGGACGTTCGTAGCCACTCCTCAAGGGACCGTGTACGACGTCCCCAAGAACTGGGTGGGAGCCCCGGCGACGAACGGCAAGGGCATCATCGACCAACGCCCGGGAGCGACAGCGAACGCTGACATGCGCTCAGCCGGTCGACGTCAACGGCAAACCGGGGTCGAAGGCCGACACGCACATCCCGTCGAGTACCAAGGATGACTGGCCGTCATGGCCCCAGTAATCGCAGGTTTGGTTCGGGCAGGCGATGCTTGGCGCCTGCCCTTGGCGGGGCTGCCCGTCGCGCAGTGCCGCGTCGACTACGCGGTGACCTTCAGCTTCGACGCCCCGGACGGGATCTACGACCTGCGGATCTCGGAGGACTTCGCCTTCGTGCCGGCCGAGGGCGTCGAGGTCGTGTTGAGCCCGGAGACCGACCCGACGGGGTTGGGTCCGGTGCTCGCCTGCACGCGCACGTCGGTCGTGGAGGCACTCGCTTTCGATGACGGGCACCTGACGATGTCCTTCGCCGACGGCAGCAGGCTCATGGTCGACAGCTCGCAGGAGTACGAGCCGTGGATGCTGTCAGGCCCGGCCAAACTGCTGGTCGTGTCCACTCCGGGCGGTGCCCTGGCGTTGTGGTCCGAGGAGACGACCTGAGGTTCGTTGACGTCGAGCAGGCACGTCACGACAGGTGTGGGTGTCAATAGTCGGCCACGTGGTGTTGGGGCTGCTGCGGGGTCGTGCTCGTTGATCAAGTCACTGAGGACCGTTCGACGGCCCATCGAGGGGTGCTGCGGTGGTGTCAGGAGTTGGCCCGCCAACGAAGTGCGGCAGCTTAACCAGGTAAGTCGGGGTGCACGTCCGCGTACGCGGCCGTCAGCAGTGGGTGGGGGCGAACAGCCAGGCAGGCCACTCGTCGGGCTATGCCCAGGCCCGCCGCGAATCCGGTTCCGGATCTGGTCGCCGTATGAATCGGTTGTCGCGGACCTCATCGGGAGGCTTCGGCGCGCAGTTCGTCGTCGATGGTGCGGAGCACTTTCCGGTCGGTGCAACCGCGCTCGTCGGTGATCTGTGCAGCGCTGCGTTGAGAGTTCCGCTTCTGTGGTAACCGAGGGGGCCTGTGCCGACGGGCTACCCGAGCGCGACGGAGGCGACGTGGGAGCGACCGGTTCGGGGCCCGTCACTCTGGGGACGGGACTTGGCGGCGTGACGTGGTGCGATGAGGTCCCAGTGCCATCACAACACCGTCTTCGGACGTACCGGTGGCCGGAGCCGATGAAGCGTGGCAGCCGGAAGCCGGTGTAGCAGGGTCGCGGCGAACTCTCGGTCGTCGTGCATGGGCCGCAGCGCCAGGATCTCCGTGCCAAGGGTCCCGGTTGGTCGCGGGGCAGCGGGCGCAGTAGCGCGAACGCGTTGGTCGCCCTCAGATAAGCCGGCCGGAGCAGCACGACCGACCACGGCCGGGCGCAAGGACCCGCACGGCGGTGAGCCCCGATCACGGGATGGGGAACCCGACCCGTGAACACGTGAGCCATAGATGATCACGAGACCCTCAAGCCCATCACGGCCTGCGCCACCGCGCCACCGGAAAGTGGTCCAGAGCCGATCTTGAGAGTTGTCGAGCGGCACGCGGTTTGTCGATGCCGGTCTTTCCAACCGCCTTGTCTTGAGGTTGTCCTGCGTCAGGCCGGATATCGCCGACGGACATTGGCGGAAGTCCTGCGTGATCTGATCTTGTAATCAGGATCATGACATCGAACGCGCGCCCTGGTGATCGTCCTTGGGTGTGGTGGGACAACGGGAGGGGCTGCGGTCGGGCCGCACTTTAGCGGACGGACATGATGTCCCGGGTTCTACGATCGAAGGTCCGGGTAGGCATGTTGTCCGCTCGATTGGGTGATCATTCGTGGATGTCACCCGGTCTTCCGCGTTCAGACTCCACTATCGGGTGTATCGGTCTTCGCTCAAGTTCACGTCGGTCGTTGTCGTCCCTGCTAGAGTCGATTGCTCGTCGGATGGGTGGATCCTCATGACGTCTACGCGCAACATGTCGGTGTCGGTCGAGTTGTGGAGGAGTCGGTGATCCGCATCCGCTTCCCACGCGGGGTTCCGGCGGGACTCTCCGAACTCCTCTCGGCCCGGGGAGTCCAGGTCACGACGAATCCTCGGTTCATCGCTGTCGAGCGCGAGAAGAATGGACCTGAGCAGTTCGCCCTGGTCGAGGAGCGGATAAGGCCTGTTTTCGAGGACCGGTGGCGCCCGGGTTCCCATGCGCCATTCCAGTTGGTGTCGATCGAGACCAGTTCCGGTTGTAACCACACCTGTTCCTTCTGCCCGGTGGCCAAGAACGTCGACTCGCGTCCACCTGGAATGATGGGCATTGATCTCTTGCGCAAGATCGCAGAGGACCTCGCGTCGTCAGGCTTATCGGGCCGGATAGCGTTATTCGGGAATAACGAACCGTTCCTGGACCCGCGGCTCCCGCAGATCGTCCGCTTGTTCCGTCAGGCCTGTCCCCGGAGTGACCTCAGAATACTGTCCAACGGTACGCTCGGCACTGTTTCGCGGGTGCTCGAACTGTTCGAAGCGGGCCTCGACACGCTCACGATAAACAACTACACCGACGGTCGCCACCTCACGGCGACCACCCGTCGGTTGCTTCGATCCGCCGACGCCCTGCTGCCTCACGACCTCCGTGTCAGCGTGCGCGATCGAACGGAAGTGCTCACCATGCGAGCCGGCCTGGCACCCAACAAGCCTGCGCCGTCCTCCACTCCCCGAGGGTTCTGTGCGCTGCCCTTCACGGATCTGTTCGTCAGTTACACCGGAGTGGTCAACCTGTGCTCCTTCGACGCTTACGGATCCGTGGCGATAGGCGACGTGACCCATCAGTCAATCCGCGAGATCTGGCAGTCGCCGAATTTTGAACAATACCGGGACAGTCTCCTCCGGGGTGAACGACGCGGTCTGAAGCCGTGTCAGAACTGTGACTACGACGGGTTCCGTTCGCCCGACCTCCTCGATCCGTCGCCACTCACCCGCAGTAATCCCGACACCGAAAGCAGAACATGACTGACGCTCTGATTGTCAACGAGACGGCCGAATTCGTGCGCAACGAGCTGTTCGCCGAATCATCGGGCCATGATTGGTGGCACGCACACCGGGTGCGGGAGCTCGCCCTTGCCCTTGGCCGGAAGGAAGGGGCCGATCTCCACATCACCGAGCTGGCCGCCCTGTTGCACGACATCTCCGACTACAAGCTCAACGGAGGCGACCACGAGAAGGGGCCGCAGATCGCTTTCGAGTGGTTGGTCAGCATCGGGGAAGACCAGGTCCGAGCCGCCGCGGTGTCGGAGATCATCGCCACTATCTCGTTCAAGGGGGCGGGCACGCCCACCCCGATGAGCACGATCGAGGGAAAAGTCGTCCAGGACGCCGATCGCCTCGACGCACTGGGCGCCATCGGCATCGGGCGGACGTTCGCGTATGGCGGATACGTGGGTCAGATGATGCACGACCCCGACCTGCAACCCCGGTTCCACGCGACCCACGAAGACTACCTGAACCGCAAGGGGACGGTGATCAACCACTTCTCCGAGAAGCTTCTCCTGCTCAAGGAGAGGATGAACACCAAGACCGCCCGTGTCGTCGCCGACCGCCGGCACCTGGTGCTGGAGCGGTTCCTGCACGAGTTCTTCCTCGAGTGGGACGCGGGTGATGTCGGAGAGGTGTGACGCAGGACGGCGCTCGGCGAGGGGCGGGCCGCCGCAGGGCAGGGGAAGGGTCGTGATCGATGTCGATTGTGCCGTCCGACTCCACGGACAACGTCGAGTCCCGAAACATAGCCACCTCGGCCGGTCAGTTGATCCAGGTCGGCGTCATCCACGGCGGCGTGAGCATCCACGGCTCGGCGGACCTGCCCGCTGCGGCGGTCCGCACCCTGCCCGGCGACATCGCCTCCTTCACCGGGCGCCACGCGGAATTCGAACGAGTTCTCTCGGACGCCTTCGGAAGTGCGGTCCCGGGCAAGGTCGTCAAAATCATCGTGATCGATGGTATGGCAGGTGTGGGCAAGACGGCTTTCGCCGTGCACGTCGCCCACCAGTTGGCCCCTCGTTTCCCGGACGGACAGATCTTCCTTCGCCTGTACGGTCACACCCCCGGGCATCAACCGGCGGATCCGTCGGACGCGCTCTACACCCTGCTGATCACGATGGGTGTGGCCCCGCACAAGATCCCACCCGGCCTCGACGCCCGCGCAGCGCTGTGGCGGGATCGGTCCGCGCACACAAGGCTGTTGTTGCTGTTCGACGACGCCACGGGGAGCGCCCAGATCAGGCCGCTCCTCCCGGGTGGGGCGGGCAACCTGGTGCTGTTGACCAGTCGCCGTCGACTCAGCCTCCTGTACGACGCAATGCCCATCACTCTCGGGCTGCTGGACTCCGACGAAGCCGAAACGCTCTTCCTGCAACTCGCCGGTCTCGACGCCCGGGACGACAGCGTCGCCGGCATAGTGCGGTCGTGCGGGTACCTGCCCTTGGCGATCAGCCTGATGGCCGGATACCTGAAACACCATCAGGCGTGGACGCCGAGGCACCTGCTGGACGAGTTGGACGCCGTCACCGGAGGGCTGGAGGCGATGTACGCCGAAGATGATTCGGTCGCCACCGCCTTCGACCTGTCCTACCGGGAACTGGCCACCGACCAGCGACGGATGTTCCGACGGCTCGGCCTGCACCCGGGCGGCGACTTCGACGTCCACGCCGCCGCTGCCCTCGGTGATCTCGACACAGCGGCGACCCGGCGGATCCTGGACTCGCTGTTCTCCTGTCACCTGGTCGAGGAGGTCACCCGTGGAAGGTACTCGTTCCACGACCTCATCCGGGCGCACGCACGGAGCCTGGTCCAAGCCGAGGAGCCCGAGGGCCGCAAGGACGCCATCTGCAGGCTCCTGCGCTACTACCTGGCCACCGCGGACGCCGCCGACCGCCACCTGGCACGACGTTCGCGCAACCGGGACCGTGACACCGGTCGGCTGCCGACACCGTTACGACGGTTCACCAGCCGAAGCGAAGCGGTCGACTGGATGACTGCCGAGCGGTTGAACCTGCAGGTCATGGCAGACCACGTCGCCGGTCACGGGCTGCCCGGTGACACCGTCAGCCTCGTGGCCACGATGCACGGATTCCTGCGGGTGCACGGATACTGGGACCAGGACATCGTGCTGCAGAATCTGGCCATCACCGAAGCACGCAAGATCGGCGACCGCGCCGGCGAGGCCAACGCCCTGCACCGCTTGGGCGAGGTGCAACGACTGATGGGGCAGTTCCAGGCTTCGGTGGCCAGCCTCCACGGAGCGCTGGACCTGTTCCACGGTCTCGCCGACACGCTCGGCGAAGCCGACGTGCTCACCGACTTGGGCTTCGTGCAGCGTCGCACGGGTGAGTACCCGGCTTCGGCGGTGAGCCTGAAGCGAGCCCTGGAGCTGTACCGCGAACTGGGGGACGAGCACGGCGAAGCCAGTGCGCTGAACTACCTGGGCGACGTGCAACGACTGACCGGTGACTACCGCGCGGCCATGGCAGGCCAAGCACAGGCCTTGGCCTTGTTCCGCGCTCTGGGCGACCGGATCGGCGAGGCCAACGTCCTCACCTCACAAGGCGAAGCTCTGCGCGTACTGGGCGACTACGAAGCGGCATCGACGATCCTGAACAAGGCGTTGACCCTGTTCTGCGACCTGGGCAACCGCCACGGCGAGGCCAACGCGCTGAACTACCTCGGCGACGTGCAACGCCTCCTCGGCGACCACCCCGCCGCCATGACCAGCCAGACACGGGCGCTGGCGCTGTACCGGGAACTCGGCAACCGCCACGGCGAGGCCAACGCGCTGAACTACCTGGGTGAGGTGCAGCGCCTCATCGGGGAACACGAAGCCGCCGCGGCCTGCCAAGCCCAGTCGCTGCGATTGCACCGCGAGTCGAGCAACCGCCACGGCCAAACCCGGACGCTGATCAGCCTGGGTGAACTGGCACTGGACAGCGGGGACCCGGCAGGGGCGCGAGAGCGCTTCCAGGAAAGTCTCGGCATCGCCCACGCCATTGCCGCCCAGCACGAGGAAGCCGAGTCCTGGGCGGGCTTGGGTCGCTGCGCGAGCGACACCACGTCGGCGGCCGCGGCGCTGCGCCAGGCGCTCGACATCTACCGTCGCATCTCCTCACCTCGAGCACAGGCGCTGGCGGAAGAGCTCTCAGGCTCGTGATCAGCCGTTGAGGGCTCGGTGGGGTCGGCGGTGGTCGTAGTGGGCCGTGTAGCGGTCCGGCACTGTCCGCGGGGTGGTGGACCTGCCTGTGCGGCACTACTGGGAGGGTGTTGGGTTGGCCAGGTGTTCCAGCACGGTGACGGCTGTGCCGGGGCCGTCTTCCGTTGCCACGCGGGTGGCCAGGGCGCGGGCTGAGGGGGTGCGGGACAGGGTGGTGCGCAGGGCGTCGGTGAGGACGTCGGCGGTTGTGCGGGTTCGGGTGGGGGTGGTGGTGCCGACTCCCAGTTCGGTGACGCGGCGGCCCCAGAAGAACTGGTCGGCGAAGAACGGCACGACGACCGATGGGATGCCGGCCAGCACGGCGGCGGCCGTGGTGCCGGCGCCGCCGTGGTGGACGGCGGCGGCGCAGCGCGGGAACAGGGCGCGGTGCGGGACGTCGTCGACGACCAGCACGTCGTCGTCGGTGTCGGCGTGGCGCAGACCGCTCCAGCCCGACAGCAGCACGGCTCGCCTGCCGACCCGGCGGGCGGCGGTGAGCAGCAGGTCGGCGGCGGCCGCGGGGTCCGGATCGGGCATGCTGCCGAAACCCAGGTACACCGGGGGTTCGCCGGCGTCGAGGAAGTCGGTCAGGGCGGGCGGCAGGGTGCTGTCGGTGTCGGTGAACCAGTAGCCGGTGACGTGGTCGGTCGGCGTCCAGTCCCGCGGGGGCGGGACCAGGGAGGGGCTGAAGCCGTACAGGCGGGGCGCCCGGCGTCGCGGCGGCGGGGTGCGGCGGGGCAGCGGCGGGAGGCCGAGGTCGGCGCGCTGGTCGTCCAGCAGGGGGCGGAAAGCGCGCCACAGCAGGGCTTCGGAGAACCGCCAGGTGGCGTGGTTGAGGACGGCGGGCACCGGCCGGGGCAGGGCCGTCATCGGGAACGCCCTGGTCGGCGTGTTCGGGGACAGGTGGGCGGCGGCGACGGGCACGTCCAGGTGCTCGGCAACGGTCGGGCCGAACGCCACCAGCGTGGAGTAGACGATGACGTCGGCGTCGCGGCACGCGTCGACCGCCGCCGTCAGCGACCTGCGCAGCTCCGGGCCGACCACCTCGCGCAGCCTCCGAACCAGCGTGACCGGGTTGCGGGCGGCGAGCAGCGCCTGCCCCTGCGGTCCGGCGAGGGTGGCCTTGGGGTCGCCGGGCAACTCGGCGAAGTCGAGCCCGGCGGCGCGCACGACGGGCTCGAACTCGCGGTGCGTCACCAGCCGCACCCCGTGCCCCTCCGCGCGCAGCCGTCCGCCCAGGGCGAGGAACGGCTCGACGTCACCTCTCGACCCGGCGGTCAGCACCGACACCCGCATCCCCGGCCCCTTCCCCTGCACGACAAGACCGCAAAGGTAGCGCCGGGGCGGTTCGGGCCTGGTGGGCCCATGATCATCCGCCACCTGGCCGTCCGCGTTACCCCTGACGCGCCACCGGTCGCGGCCATCCGGTCCAAATACGTCGTGTGGGCGTAGCGGTGGGTCGGGGTGTGGCGATGTCGGCTTCTAGGGGGCGGGCACCTGTTTCCGCTTGGTGCCCGGGAAGGGCGGATGGTTCGTTTGTGCGTTGTGGTGACGGTTGTAGGGTGCTCGTTCACACCACACCGGCGAACAGCCGGTGAAAACGCTCGACCCCACCCCTGATCTCACCGTGCTCCACCGCGTCGCATGACCACGTCGATCCGTCGCTGATCGTCTTGTGCGCCAACGTTTTCGGTTCGCAGCCGAGTCACTGTGTTCACCAATTCGCCATGAGGGGCCCTAGTGCGTCGTGACCATTCCTTGCCGACCTACGAGCAGCTTTTCGGAGCGCTCGACTTCCGCGCGGTCGACGAGGGGCGTTCGGTCTACTCGCCGGCGGCCTACCTGGCGGATCTCCTCGAACTGATCGACGACAACTTCGACGGCGACCCGCTGACCGGCGCGGATCGGCGGCCGGACCTCGTCGGGATTCCGCTGGACGGCGAGCACGCCTACGCGGAGTCACCGTATCTCGATGTCGTGAACCGGGTGCTCGCCGCCGTCATCGGTCCGGACGCGCACCAGGAGCTGAAGCGGCTGCGATTCCCGTTCGCGCTTCCGTTCGACCTGGACCGGGAAAAGGTGCGCCGCTACCTGGACCACTTCCGGGTCGGTCCGGTCGAGCTGTACGAGTTGTTCGCGCACCGGCCGGACCGCGATGTCGTCGCACGCGAGTTCCTGGGTCTTTCCGCGGTCGACGTGTCGCTGGTGACCACGGTCGTCACCGACGCGGACGACTTGCTGACGACCTACTACGGCGTCAACGGGTCTTTCGCCGACCTCCAAGACGTCCTCGCCTTCATCCGCGCCACGCGGTTGACCGCCACCGAGTTCGACGCGCTGGTCCACCTGGGCGCCGACGCGTTCGTCCACCAGGGCGGGCCGTGCGTGACCGTCGACGCCACGGGCAGGGAACTGGTCTGGGGTGACGGCTCGGGTCCCGTTCCGCCGGAGTGGTTCGAGCGGGTCGGCAGGTTCGTCCGGCTGGCCCGCCGCAGCGGCTTGACCCTCGCCGAGGCCGACGTGGTGCTGCGCCGCTGCTGCGGCAACCGGATCGACCTGGCCGCCCTGCGCGTGCTGGCCGTCGTCGTCCACCTGCACCGCGGCCTGGACCTGCCGGTCGACGTCGTCACCGGTCTGGCGGGACCGATCGACGACGACCTGTTCGAGCGCGTGTTCAACGAGCCGTTCGCCGCCGAGCGCACGGTGATCGCCGGGCCCGCGACGCGGCCGTCGGACGGTGTGCGGGTGCTGGGCGTCTCCGGTGACATCCTGGCGCCGCGCAACAAGGACTACCGCGTCCGCGTCAGCCGCGCGGTGGGCCTGTCGGAAGCCGACCTCGCCACCACGGTCCGGCGGGTGCGGCAGCGGTACGCGGGCACCGTGGCGCAGTCGGGTCCGTTCGACCACGACGACGTCGGCTTGGACGCGCTGTCCTTGCTGCACCGGGTCGGGCGGCTCACCCGTGCGCTCGACCTCACCGCCACCGAGCTGTTCGGCGTCCTGGACGCGTTGGACGACGAGCCGTCGAGCAGGCACGCCGGCGCCTTCGGCGGGCTGCTCGACACCGAACCGGTGACGTCGGACCTGTACCGGATGCTCGAAGCCCCCGACGTCGGTTCGGGCCTGTGCCTGGCGCAACTGCTGCTCGGTGTCGTGAGGTGGATGCAGGCGCTCGGCATGGACAGCGCGGAGCTCGGCGACGTCCTGGGCGGCACCGCACC
Organism: Saccharothrix sp. 6-C; assembly: GCF_016695385.1. Taxonomy (NCBI): domain Bacteria; kingdom Bacillati; phylum Actinomycetota; class Actinomycetes; order Pseudonocardiales; family Pseudonocardiaceae; genus Saccharothrix; species Saccharothrix sp. 6-C. Next base: position 1,430,559 of record NZ_CP064192.1, read on the forward strand.
GGGTGAGGTCGACGAGGACTGGGACGCGGTCCGCGGCCGGGTGGACGACAAGCTGGACGAGGTCGGGCTGACCCCTGAGCTGTTCGTGTCCGAGCGGTTCGGGCGGCGCGCCGCCCAGGTCCTGCACGACGCGCTCACCTGGTCCGATGGTGTCGTCGCACGCGATCCCCGCGTGCTGCGGCTCGACCCTGCGCTGGTGCAGGGGGCGGTGTACGACGCCGTGACCGGCCTGGCGGCGGTCGTCGAGGAGGACTTCCGCGGTCTCGGGGCGGCCGAAGCGCTGGCGGGCAAGGTCTTCACCAACCTCGTGCTCAGCGGCACGCTCGACTCCTCGGGTGTGCTGGTGGTCGACCGGCTCCCGTCGACGGCCGCGCGGTTCGAGGCGGCGGGCGACTTCCAGGACGTCGGGGAACCGCTGTTCGCCCTCGTCGCCGAGCGTTGCGCGGGCGACCTGCCCGGCTTCTACCCCTCGGACCTCGCGACGCTGGGCGGACTCGCCGAGGAGCGCCAGGCGGAGCTGTACGACAACCTGGTCGTGCTGGGCCACCTCGCCCCGTCGGGTGAGATCCGCACGCCGGACTTCTTCCTGGCGCCGGAGAACGTCGCCGAGTTCGCGGTCACCGTGCCCCTCGACGCCGTCGCGCCGGAGGTGTTCGACCTGCTGCACGGGCTCGCCGAGCGGGTGTGGAGCGAGCCGGTGGCGCTCGACCCGGAGATCTTCGCCGAGGTGGCGCTCACCGCGCAGCAGCGGGGCGAGCTGCTGGAAAGCCTGCGGTTCAACGGCTACACCGATGACGAGGACAACTACGTCGACCCCGCGGCGCTCGTCCGCCTGCCCCTCGACGGGTTCGGTCTCGCCATCACGTTCCACCCGCACCGCGCGGCCGTCCTGCACGCCATCCAGGGCCAGCTCGCCTCGGCCCGCACGGCGGCGCTCACCGTGGACGCGGAGCGGTTCGGGGAGATCGCCGACGGCGCCACCGCACGCGCGGTGGCCGAGGCCCTGGCCGGCACGTACCTCGACGACGACGTGGCGCCCCGGGAGACCCGGGCCTTCTTCGCCGATCCGGACAACGTGGTGTCCCTCGCCGGGTCGCCCTGGGCGCGGCTGTTCTCCGCCGGCGACCTGGCGACGATCACCCACCGGATCGCCACCGTCCTGACCGACCAGCGGCCCTACCGGTTCGACCTCGACGCGGTCGCCGAGCTGGGCTTCGACGCCGACGAGACCACCCGGCTCGTGGAGGTCCTCGTCGCCCGGGGCGATCTCCGCGACGACCTCTCGGTGCCCGCCGACCGGCTCGCCTGGTTCGCCACCCCGTCCAACGCCCTCGGCTACGCCCTGCCCGCGTTGGAGGACTACGCCACCGACGTCTTCTACCTGCTGCACATCGCCGCCCGTGAGCTGGTGGCGGGTGTCGCGGAGGTGACCGCCGCCCTGACCGCCCGGGCGGACGTGCAGCGCGCCGCCCTGCTGGAAGTGCTGGCGGACGCGACCGGGCAGCCCGTGACGACGGTCGAAGCGCTCTGCGCGGGGGTGTGCGGCGGAGTGCCCGAGGCGTTCGACGTGCTGCCGGCGCCGGGATCGGCCGGCCGCCGCGCCTACCACCGCATCCGGCGGTTCGCGCTGCTGGTCACCCGGCTGGGTCTGGACGCCACCCAGGTCCGCATCGCCTTCCACGACCAGGACCTGGCGGGCAAGTTCGCCGAGCCGCTCGTGCTGCCGGCCGGCGTCGACCGCGTCGACGCCCTGCTGGACTCCGCAGACGGCGACCGCCACCTGTTCCGCGGCACCGGGTGGTGGACCTACCCGGACGGCGCCGAGGTCGCGACCGGGCCGAGGCCGCTGGCCGAGCTGTCGCCCCGGTTCGCCGGGCTCGACGGCGTGGACGCCGCGTTCACCGACGCGCAGGGCGCGGACTGGGTCGTCGGGCACGACGCCAGCGGGTCGCACGCCTTCGTCCGGAAGCCCGGCGCCGCGCACTGGGACCGCACCACGCAGGTCTGGGGCGCGGTCCGCAACACCTTCGGCGGCGAGCCGTCCCGGATCGACAGCGCCTTCGTGGACGGGGAAGGCCGGACCTACCTGTTCCGGGGCGACCAGTACGTGCGCTACTCCGGCACGGACTACACGTTCGTGGACGAGGGCTATCCCCGCGCGATCGGCGAGTGGTGGGAGGGGGAGGGGCGGCACGCGCCGTTGCCCGACCGGTTCCGGACCGCGGTGGACGCGTCGTTCCAGGACCGCGACGGCACGACCCACCTGTTCTCGGGCGATCGGTGGCTGGCCGTGGGCGACGTGCCGGCCGAGCGGCCGAGCGCCGAGGTCTGGGGCCGGGTCCGCAACGCGCTGGCCGACACCGGGCGGGTCGACGCGGGTTTCGCCGAGGCGTCGTCGCTCGTGCTGTTCTCGGGCAACCAGGTGGTGCGCTACTCCGACAGCGTCGAGAACGACGGCGTCCTCGTCGACGAGACCTTCCCGCGCTCGATCGAGTCCTACCTGCCCGGTGTGCCGGTCGGCTTCGACGGCGCGCTGGACGCGGCCTTCGCCGACGCCGCGGGGGTGGTGCACCTGTTCAAGGACGGCCGCACGGTCGCGCTGGAGCCCGGCGGGGCCGGTGCGGCGGCGCCGGTCGCACCGGCCCCGACCGCGCAGCGCTGGGGTGTGCTGGGGCCGGTCCTCGCCGACGGCGCGGTCGACGCCGCGTTCGTGGGCCTGGACGGCATGACCTACCTGTTCAGCGGCGACAAGTACCTGCGGTACTCCGGCGCCGACTACTCGGTGGTCGACTCGGGCCACCCGCGGCGCATCGCCCCCGACTGGGGCGGGTTGCGGCGGGTCGGCGCGTCCTTCGTGCTGGACGGCGCGACCCACTTGTTCGGCGCGGGCGGAGCGCTGTTCGACCTCCCGGTCGAGCACGAGCCCGACCTGGCCGCGGGCGCCGTGTCCCGGGCGCTGCGCGACCTGCTCCAAGAGCACGGGATCACCGTCGCCGTGGACACGCGCGTCACCGGCGCCGCGCCGGAATGGCGTCTGCAGGCGGAGAAGGGGATCAGGCTCGTCCTGCGGCGGGCGACCGACAAGGTCGAGGTGCGAGCCGATCCCGGGCAGGACGTCCAGTACCACGTCCGCTACTCGACCCGTGCCTACGCGGCACCCGACCCCGGCTACCCGAGGCCGTTGGCCGAGAACTGGTGGAACTTGCCCGACGAGGGGTTCTCCACCGTCGACGCGGTGTTCACCGGCCAGGATGACCGGACCTACCTGTTCTCGGGCGGCCAGTACGTCGTGTTCGACAACAAGCGGCGCTGGTGGTCCGAGCCGAGGCCGCTGGGCGACCGGTGGGACAGCCTGCCGTTCGACCGCGTCGACGCGGCGTTCGTGGGCAGGGACGGCAGGACGTACGTCTTCTCGGGCACCCGTCACGTCCGCTACTCCGGCCACGACCACTCCGGCTTCGACGACCGCTACCCGGCCTCGAACACGGCAGCCTGGGGCAACGTCGTCAACACCATCGCCCGGCACGGCCGCGTCGACGCCACGCTGGTGCTGGACTCCGCCACCTACCTGTTCAGCGGCAACCAGTACGTGCGCTACGACGGCGCGGACCACTCGACCGTCGCCGACGGCTACCCCAGGTCGCTGGAGGCGCTGCGGTCCGAGCCGAGGTTCGCCGGGCTGCCCGGGCCGCTGACCGGTCCGGTCGAGGTGGCCTTCGCCGACCGGCGCACCGCCTACCTGGTGGTCGACGGCCGCTGCCACGCCGTGTCCGACACCCTGCACCGCCGCTACCAGGACTTCGGCGACGTCGGGTGCGCGTTCATCGAGGACGGCTCGGTCCTGGTCGAAGGCGCCGAGGGCTGGCGGCGCTACAGCGCCTTGGAGGGCGCGACCGTCACCAAGACCCCCGTGCGGCCGCGGGTCCTGCGCACGGCGCCGGCGGGGTTCCGCACCGGCTTGGACGCCGTGCTGCGCGGCGCCGACGGCAACACCTACCTGTTCAAGGGCACTTCGTGCTTCGACGTGCGGCTGAACCGGGAGTACCCGCTCGCCGAGGACTGGGGACGCGGCCGCAACACCATCGCGCTGGACAATCACGTCGACGCCGCGTTCGTCGGGCGCGACGGGCGCACCTACGTCTTCAGCGGCGACCAGTTCGTCGTCTACGAGGGCTCCCAGGTCGCCGACGCGCACATCGTCGGCGAACCGCGGTCGATCGCCGAACACTGGGCCGGCCTGACCAGCGTGACCCTGGCCTACGTCCGGGACGGCCTGACCCACGTGTTCGAGAAGCCGGACGCCCGGGGCGCCCAGCGCCACCTGGTGTTCTCCGGGGCCGACTACACGCGGGCGGACGAGGGCTACCCGTCGCGCGTCGAAGCGGCCTCCTGGGACGTCCCCGCCGACCTGCGGCCCGCCGGTTTCACCGCGCCCGACGCGGTGCTGTTCGAGGGCCGGACCATGCTGGTGCTGGTCGGCGACGAGTTCCTGGCGCGCGACGAGGACACCGGCGCGTGGTCGCCGCCCCGGCCGGTGAGCCGGCTGTGGCCCGGTGTCGAGCGCGACTGGCCGGGCGCGGTGACCGCCGCGTTCACCGGGCCGGACGCCGCGACCTACCTGTTCTTCGCGGACCGGTTCACCCGCGTCGCCGCGGGCGCGGTCGCGCCGCACCGGCCGATCCGGGACGCCTGGGGCCTGTCGCGCAACAACTTCGCGGCCGGCGGCCGGGTCGACGCCGCGTTCGTGGACTCGGGCCGGACGACGTTCCTGTTCTCCGGCGACCAGTACGTCCGCTACACCGGCGCCGCCTACCGCCACGCCGACCCGGGCTACCCCAAGCTGATCGCCGACAACCTGCGCGACGAGGACGCGTTCGCGAACCTGCCCGACACGTTCGAGGACGCGGTCGCCGCGCGGATCGAGGCGGGCGCCCGCGCCGTGGTCGATGCCGTCGTCGCCAACCGGCGCACCGCGTTCATGTTCGTCGGCGGTGACTGCCACGTCGTCTCCCGCGCCCTGACCGCGACCTACGACCTCGCCGAACTGGGCCTGGGCCGGGTCCGCAACACGCTCGCCGAGCGGGGCCGGGTGGACGCCGCGCTGGTCGACGACGGCCGCACCTACCTGTTCAGCGGCGACCAGTACGTCCGCTACTCCGGCGACGACCTGTCGTTCGTCGACGAGGGCTACCCCCGGGCGATCGAGACCTCGCTGCCGGCCGAACTCGGCATCACCACCCTGCCCGAGCAGCTGCGCGACGGCGTCGACGCGGCGTTCCGCGGCGGTGACGGCGGCGTCCGCCTGTTCGCCGGCCCGCACTGGATCGACGTGCGGCGGCCCGACGTCCGGCCGGTCGCCGGCGTCTGGGGCCGGGTCCGCAACGCGTTCACCGACCACCCCGGCGTCGACGCGGCCTTCGTCGCCGAGGGTGGTGAGCTGTACGTGTTCCGGGGCGGGCAGTACGCCCGCTACAGCGGCGAGGACCGCGAGTTCGTCGACGACGGGTTCCCCCGCACGGTGCGCGACGACTGGGGCGACCTGCCCGCCGCGTTCGAGGAGGGCGTCGACACCGCGTTCGTCCTCGGTGGACGGACCTACCTCGGCCGGGGCGAGCAGTACGTCCGCTACTCCGGCGACGGGTACCGGCAGGTCGACCGGACCTACCCGCAGGTGTTCCGGCAGCGGTGGTCGGCCGCGGCGGACTACCGGATCGAGGACATCCGCACGATCGCCCGGTTCGCGGGCGCGGCTCGCACCCGTGACGGGCTGGCGGAGTTCGTCGCGACCGGTCCGGGCACGGTCGCCGACCCCTACAGCGGGCTCGCCGGGATCATGGGCTGGGACCCGGAGGACCTGCGCTGGCTCGTCCGGCGCCGCGCCCTGCTCACCGGCACGCCCGTCGACGACCGGGTCGAGCTGGAACTGCTGCTGAAGCTGGTCGACGTGTTCGCCGTGGCCGACGCGCTGGGCGCGGGGCCCGCCACCGTGTTCGACGTCTGGTCCGGGCTGCACGGCGGGCAGCCCTCCGACGCCGCCACGGCCACGCTGCTGCACGACCTGCTGGCGCGCCGGCACAGCCCGCAGGACTGGGCGGTGCTCTCCCGCCAGGTCCACGACGAGCTGAACGTGGTCGAACGCGACGCGCTGGTGCCGGCCGTGCTGGCCAAGACCGGCGCGGACACCTCGCGCGAGCTGTTCCAGCGGTTGCTGATCGACGTCGACATGGGCAGCCGGGGCACGACCTCCCCGATCCGGGAGGCCATCGCGGCCACCCAGCTGTTCCTGCACCGCTACTTCCTGGACCTGGAAGAGGTTTCGCCCACCGGCGGGACGGACGCGCAGGTGCGCGACCGGCTGCGGACGTGGTGGACCTGGATGCGCAACTACCGGGTCTGGGAGGCCAACCGCAAGGTCTTCCTCTACCCGGAGAACTACCTGCGCCCCGAGCTGCGGGCCGGCAAGACGCCGGCGTTCGAGGCGCTGGAAGCCGACCTGTTGCAGGGTGAGATCACGCCCGAGTCGGTGGAGCGCGCCTACAAGCGCTACCTGGACGAGTACACCGAGGTGTCCCGCCTGGCGATCGCGGGCGGCCACGTCTACGCGGCGGGCGACGAGGGCAGCCGCGACCTGGTGCTGTTCGGCCGCACCCGGACCCAGCCCCGGCGCTACTACTACCGGCGCGCCCGGTTCCGCAGCGCCGACAAGCTCACCGGGTCGTGGGAGCCGTGGCTCGACGTCGACGTCCAGATCGACGCCGACGAGGTGCACCCGGTCCACGCGTTCAACCGGGTGTTCGTGTTCTGGACCACGGTGGAGTCCGTCGCACCGGCCACGCCCTCCACGACCACCCTGCTCACCCGCGAGCAGGGCGACGGCCAGGAGATCACCGCACCTCCCGCGACCGAGCGCGTCAAGATCCACTACTCGTTCGGCAACTTGAACGGCGAGTGGGTGCCGGCGCAGACGTTGGCCCTGGACACCCGCAGCGACGGCGCCATCTACGACGCCCGGCTGGCCGTGGAGGTGGCCGGCTCCCGCGCCGGCGGTCCCGAGTCGATCGTGGTGACCTGCACGTACTCGGTGATCACCACGGAGCCCGGTGAGGCCGGGGCCGCGCCTGTCCTGACCAAGTCGACGCACGTCCAGGCCGCCGCGCTGACCCCGGAACTGGTGGAGGAGGTGTTCCCGGTGCGCGCCCTCGGCGCGGGGACGCCCGGTGGCGTCGTCCCGGCCGCCGATCCGATGCACGAGGTCCTCGCCGCGGCCGAGATCGCCGCGGCCACCGGGGCGGGCGCGGCGCACCGGCCCCGCGTGGTCCGGTTCACCAGCCCGAGCGGGGCCGACTACGGCCCCTGGTTCAGCATCGACCACAAGGGCGGCAGCTTCCTGTGCCGACCGGCCGCCGTGGCCCCGGCCGAACCGGTCGCGCGGCGTCCGCTCGACGACCTCGGCCTGACCGGGTGGACCCGGGTCGACGCCGCGGTCGAACTCCCCGGCGGCACCCGGCTCTTCTTCGACAACCAGGCCCGGCGCTACGTCGCCGTCACCGGTGGCAGGCCCGGCGCCGGCGGGACCACCGCGGACCGCTGGGGGCGCGGTGCGACCCACCTGGCCCGCACCGGCGCGGTGGACGCCGTCCTGCGCCGCGGCGAAGGCGACCGCGAGCACACCTACGTGTTCTCGGGCGGCCAGTACTTCCGCTACCGCGGCGTGTTCGGGGCGCTCGACCCCGGATACCCCAAGGACATCGTCACCAACGACGAGGACTTCCCGCGCTGGGAGCGGATCGACGCCGCGTTCACCGACCTCAACGGCACCGAGTGGTTCTACTCCGGTGCCGGCGCGGGCCGGATGGAGCGCAGCGGCAGCATCGGCACCCCGGTGACCGGTCTGTTCGCCGACGGGGCCGGACCCCATCGGTTCGACGCGGCCGTCGTCGACGTCGACGCGCAGCACACCTACGTGTTCGTCGGGGAGGACTACGTCCGCTACTCCGGCAAGGACTACCGCGCGCCCGACGGGAACCGCGCGCACAAGATCGCCGAGAGCGACGAGACCTTCCCGAAGTGGCCGATGATCGGCGCGGCCCTGCGGCTGGGTGACACGTCCTGGTACTTCGACGACTCGACCCGGCTGTGCACCGAGGTCAAGGTCGTGCCACCGCCGGACCGCCGCCCGCACCCCAGGGCGAAGCACGCCGACCCGAAGCACGCCGACCCGAAGGGCGCTGATCCGAAGGGCGCTGACCCGAAGCGCGTCGAGACGACCTGGCCGAGCCGGGACCTGAACCGGGGCGCGACGGCCGGCGGCCTCGCCACGGTGGACTCCGCTCACGTCGAGGCCGGGTTCCTGTACCTGACCAGCGGCAAGCAGGTCGTCCGCTACACCCTGCCCGAAGACGGCTCGGCGCCGGACGTCGTGGACGAGGGCTACCCGCAGGACCTGCCCTGGCCGGTGACCGCCGTGTTCCGGCGCGGCCCGCGCCGCTACGCGTTCAGCGGCGGCCACTACGCGCGCCTGTCGTCCGGCCTGGCCGACCTCACCGGGTTCGCCCCGATCGAGGGCAACTGGGGTGACCTGCCCGAGGACTTCGCCGCCGAGTTCACCGGGTTGTTGGACAGCGAGTCCGACCGGCACCTCTACCTGTTCCTCGGCGCGGGTTACCTGGCCTACCCGACCACGATCGGCGTGCCGCGGCCGTTCGAGCGGGCCGCGTTGCCCATCGAGGTCGTCCGCCTGACCACCAGCACGGCCGCGCAGCTCAACCAGCGGCTGCTGGCCGGTGGCGTGGCGGCCCTGCTGGACCCGGCCGGCCAGGAGCTCGACGAGCGCCCGGCGTTCCGGACCGACCGGTCGGAGCGCAACACAATCCAGGTCCGCGCCGACCGGGTCGTGGCGAACCGGCTGCCCGCCGGCGCGCACCTGGACTTCGAGAGCGCCAACGGGATCTACTACTGGGAGATCTTCTTCCACGCGCCCGTCCTCATCGCGCAGGCGTTCAACGACGCGCAGCGGTTCGCCGACGCGCGGCAGTGGTACGAGTACGTCTTCGACCCCACCGAACCCGACCGGCACTGGCGGTTCCTGCCGTTCCTCGCGGTGGACCTCGCCGCGCTGGCCGACCGGGTGCGGCGGGACGTGGCGGAGCTGGCCGAGCGGCTCACCGCCGCCGGGTTCGACCAGCAGGCCGCGCCGGCCGCCGAACTGGCCCGGGTCGTGGCGGACCTGGAGCGGCTGACGCCCGCGTTCCGGGAGAACCGCACGTTGGACGAAGCGGAACTGGTGGTGCTCGACCGGCTGTCGTCCCCGCAGCTGCACCTGCTGCTCGCGGACGCGGCGACCGCCGCGGCAGCCCGGATCACCCCCCGCACCCGCGAGCCGAAGCGCAGCCAGTGGCTGGGGGTCGTGCGGGCCGTCGAGCAGGTGCAGGAGCGCGCCGCGCTGATCGCGGACCTCCGGCGGCACTACGACCTCGTGAGCGACCGCGACCGGCTCGTCGACGCCTACCGCAGCGACCCGTTCGACCCGCACGCCATCGCCGACCTGCGCCCGGTGTCCCACCGCCGGGCGGTGGTGATGGCCTACGTCGACAACCTGCTCGACTGGGGCGACATGCTCTTCCGCCGGCACACCGGGGAGAGCGTCGACGAGGCGCGGATGCTCTACGTCTTCGCCTGGGACCTGCTGGGCCTGCGGCCCGAGCTGCCCGGGAAGCTGCCGCTCACCGCGTCGCGCACCTACCGGCAGCTGGACGACGAGCCGGGCGACCTCGACCTGCTGACCGAGCTGACCGACGGCGGGCGGCTGCTCGAAGGACCGGGCCGCGTCCACGCCGGGGTGGCCAACCGCTACTTCCGGATCCCGGACAACACCGTGTTCACCGCCTACTGGGACCGGGTGGAAGACCGGCTGCGCAAGATCAGGCAGTCGCTCGACATCCTGGGCATCAGCCAGCCGCTGCCCCTGTTCGAGCCGCCGGTCGACCCGATGGACCTGGTCCGCAGCGTCGCCGCCGGCGTCGGCGTGGACCGGGCCGTCACCGCGGTCTCCTCCGTCGCGGTCCCGCACTACCGGTTCGAGGCCACGTTCCGCCGCGCCCAGGAGATGGTCGACCGGCTCCGCCAGTTCGGCGGTGAGCTGCAGTCGGTGCTGGAGCGCCGGGACTCCGAGGAGCTCGGCCTGCTGCAGAACCGGCAGGAGGGCGTGATCCTGGAGATGACCCGGGCGATCAAGAACGCGCAGGTCGAAGCCTCCGCGGCGAACCTGCGCGAGCTGCTGGCCAGCCGTGACGCGGCCAACCAGCGGATCGCCCACTACCAACAGCTGATCACGAACGGGCTCACCTCGCTGGAGCAGGCCCAGCTCGGGATCATGGGCACGGCCGCCGCCATGCACCTGACCTCGGGCGTGCTCAAGGTCGCCGCGGCCATCGCGCACGCCGTCCCGCAGACCACGATCGGCCCGTTCAGCCTCGGCACCACGTGGGGCGGGCACCACCTGGGCAACGTGCTGGACAAGGCCGCCGAGATACCCCAGGTGCTGGGCGAGGGGTTCTCGGTCACCGGTGAGCTGCTCGGCGTGCGCGCCGAGCAGGAACGCACGCACCAGGAGTGGGAGTTCCAGCTCGCCACCGCCGGGAGCGACCTCGCGCAGATCGACCACCGGGTGACCGAGGCCGAGCACCAGCTGTCGAACGCACGTCGTGAAGCCGAGGTCCACGCCCAGGAGATCACGCACAACCAGGCCGTCGGCGCGCTGCTGAAGGACAAGTTCACCAGCGCCGAGCTCTACGGGTGGATGGCCGGCCGGCTGTCCGGGCTGTACTTCCAGGCCTACTCGATGGCCTACGACACCGCACGGGCCGCCGAACGGGCGTTGCGGTTCGAACGGGGCCTGAACGACGCCGAGTCCACGTTCATCCGTCCGCTGCACTGGGACAGCCGCCGCGCCGGACTGCTCGCCGGGGAAAGCCTCGCGGTGGACCTGGACCGGTTGGGCCAGGCGCACGCCGACACCGGCGCCCGCGACCTGGAGATCACCAAGCAGGTGTCGCTGCTGGAGCTGGACCCGGCCGCGGCGCTGCGGCTGACCGGGAGCGGGTCGTGCGAGTTCACCCTCCCCGAGGAACTGTTCGACCGCGACTTCCCCGGCCACTTCCGGCGCCAGATCCGGACCGTGACCCTCACCTTCGTGGGCGCCGACGGCGAAGCGGCCCAGCCCAACGCCACCCTCACCCAGCTCGGGCACAAGACGGTGCTGGCACCCGACCCGAAAGCGGTGCGCCACCTGCTCGACCCGAAGGAGCCGCCGCCCGACACCCTGCGCGGCGACTGGCGCGCGAGCCAGCAGATCGCGCTGTCCCAACCGGAAGGCCAAGAGAACAACGGGCTGTTCGAGCTGCGCTACGACGACTCGCGCTACCTGCCGTTCGAGGGCACGGGCGCGGTGTCCACGTGGCGCCTGGAGCTGACCGGACGTCGGTCGACGAGGGTGCGGGACGTCGTGCTGACCCTGCGGTACACGGCAGCGCAGGGCGGCGAGGTGTTCGCGAACGCGGTGAAGGGGATGCTCAAGCCCTACCCGGCGGCCCGCTTCCTCGACATCGCGACCGAGTTCCCGGACCAGTGGCGGGAGTTCGTCGAGGGAGAAGCGGACGAGCTGACCCTCCCGGTCACCGCGGACCTGCTGCCCGGTCTCACCGGCCGCCACGTCATCGGCGTCTACCCGCACTTCGGCACGGCCGCCGGCACCGCGCCGCGGCTGACGTTGAACGGCGACCGGTCGACGGTGCTCACCGAGGGCAAGTTGCTCCTCACCCCGGACCTGCGCGTCGGCGACGACTGGACCTTCGCGCTCGACGGCGACAAACAGGACCTGACGGGCCTCGGCCTGGTGCTGGCCTACCGGGCCGCAGCGGTCTGACGACGAAGGAGGACCAGCGATGCCGCCGAAGAAGCGCCAGCCGACCACCGGGAAGCCCGCCGCGGGCAAGCCGACCAAACCGTCCAACACCGCGCCGAAGAACCCGGCCCAGCCGGGCCTGGCCAAGACCAAGGGGACGAATCCGCAGCAGCAGAAGGCGAAACCGCTGACCCCTCAGCAGAGGGTGACCAAGCTGAGGGCGGACGCCGACGTGCTGCTGAAGGCGGCGTTCGGCAAGAGCGTCGACCGCGACGACGACGTGATCACCAACAGCGTGATCGCCGAGATCGTGTTCGACCGCGACGAGGTGCACCGGCTGGCCGTGGCGCTCGCCGACGAGGTCGACGACATCAGGGACAGCCTCCAGAACAACCCGGTCAAGCTGACGGCCGAGGAAAACCGCATCCAAGGCGTGATCGCGACTCTCCGGGACCAGTTGGCCACCTCACGTCGGCCGGTCGCCCGGATGGCGGCGGTCAAGCAGTTCGCCGCCGGGTTCCGCGGTGGGATCGTCGTGGAGACCGACCCCCTCACCGCCGACCTCTGGTTGCTGGCGAACAGCCAGATCACCGAACCGAGACCGGTGGCGCTGCTCGACAACCACATGCCCGACAGCCGGCTCGTCACCATCGACCGGTGCGTCGACGCGATCAAGGGCCGGCTGCTGGACGTCGACAGCATCATCACCACCCTCAACGGGCGTCCCGGCGCCCCGCAGGTGAACAAGATCCCGGATGACCTGTTCACCGCCATGGGTCGGGAGAACCCGGGCACCACCAAGCTGCTGACGGCACTGCGAAGCGGCGTCGCGCTGCAACCCGATCCGGCCGCGTTGAAGGCCTTGCTGGTCGCCGCCGACGTGCCCACCGAGGTGCCGAAGCTGCTGTCGGAGGCCGCGGCCGTCGGCGCCGTGCTGCTCGACGTGCTCGACGCGTGCCGCGCGACCGCACCGCAAGGCGTGCCCGCCCTGCACGGCCAAGCCGCCCTGCAGGGCAACACGGCGCTGGCGGGCAAGCTGCTCAAGACGATCGCCGACTCGGGGCAGAACACCGACTTCTTCCTCAACGGGGCCGGCGGTCAGTCCTTGGCCAACCTCAGGTACGCGACCGTGTCAGCGGACCCCGTGTGGGGCGGTACGACGGTGGCGTCGAGCGACGTGCACTTCGGCCCGATCGGCCAACCGGTGCTCTTCGCGCACATCAGCGCCATCGCCGAGCCGCTGCCACCGCTGAACGAGCACACCCTGCCGCCGCTGCCCGCCGGTGTCGTCCGTGACCGCTACGTCGGTGGGATGAACTTCAACAACTCCGGCGGCGCCATGATCCTCCCGGTCGTCGACAACACCACCAACGCGCAGATCCACTACCGGGAATACGACATCCGGCCGTTCACCTTCACCTACGAGCGAGGCGGCGAGCGGGTGGTGGTCGGCTCCGACGGCAACAAGTACTACACCAGCGACCACTACAAGACCTTCAGGAGAATCGCATGAGCGGGCTCGCCGACCTTCTCCGCGCCGGACCGCCGTCGTTCCACCTGACCGGCGCGAGCCACGCCGTCCTCGGCAAGTCCGCCGTCGAGCTGACCCTCGAACGGCGGACCGCGGCGGTGCGCCGGATCAGGGGAACCCGGTGCCGGACCGCGACAGCGCTGTTCGACGAGATGGCGGCGGCGCTCCAGTTCCCCGCGCACTTCGGCGGCAACTGGAACGCGCTGCGCGACGTGCTGTCGGACCTGAGCTGGGTGCCGGCCGAGGCTTACCTGCTGGTCGTCGAAGACGCAGACGACCTGCTCGCGGACGAGGCGGACGAGGTCCTGGCCACGGGCCTCGGCGTGCTGGCGGCGTCAGCGGAGTCGGCCGCACCCGTGCCGTTCCAGTTCGTCCTGCAAGCCCCGCCCACCGGCCGCGTCGCCCGAACCCTGACCGCCAACGGAACCACCTTCACCACCCGTCCTTGACGAACCGCGCAGGCCGACCACGCAAGGCGATGGGGCAGGGAGTGGACGAGGGGGAGCGGAGTGCGGCGTTGGTGACCGGTCCATCGGCCATCAACCCGTGACCTGCCCCCTCGCCCGCGCGTGCCGAGGCCGTCAACCGGTCGACACCGCGCCGACCGGGGCCACTGACCGGCCCCGCAGGGTCAGTAGTACCGCAGGAGTGCGGTCTCGAGCTCGTCGGTGACCTCGACGTCATCGACCGCCCGGTAGTCGTGGGCACGGACGTGGTCGAGGAAATCGGGGTCGATCGGCAGACCGTGCGCGGCCAGGTGTCGAATCGAGTCGGTGCGCCAGACCCACACCCCGTCGGTCACCAACGACGAGCCGCTCTTGACCTTGGTGGTGCCGTCGACCAGGTCCACGGTCACGTCGAGCACGTCGAACGCCGGCGTGACCGCCCGCATGTAGTCGACGACCCGCGCGCGGTCCGCGATCTCCACCGGCTGCTGCCGCACCGAGGGCAGCTCCGGCCTGGGCTGGGCGTAGGACTCGGCGTAGATGCCCACCGGGCGAAGCTCAACCACGAAATCCACCATCCATTGTCGGTCAACTCCCACTGTAGTTCGGCAGGAACCAGCGCCAGCCCGCGCCCGGCTCGTGCCCGCGCACCCTGGCGACGGAGTCCGGCCTTCGAGCCACACCGACCGCGTCCACCGGCGCCATGACCGGCACGCCGAGCCGGTCCGCGACGTGCTGTGCCCAGCCCACGTCGTTGCCGCTGTGGCAGGCCAGGAGCCGGATCGGCTGGCTGGGGTCGCGGTGCGGGTTGTTCCTGATCGCCTCGACGATCTGCTCCGGGTTCGTGTTGTGCCCGTGCCCCGGGACCGGCCAGCCGTCGGACGAGCCGTGCACGACCACGTCGTGGTGTCCCTCGTTGCGCACGTTGTCGCGCACCCGCTGGGTCTCCGGATCGTTGCCGATGGACATCCGGTCGTCGCGGTAGACGACGCCCTGGTCGTTGGCGAGGTAGTTGTCGTAGTCCTGCCCGTCGCCCGACATGGAGTCCACGCCCTCGTGGGAGGAGCCGGGCGCATCGGGATCGCGGACGGTGGGGGCGTCGGGTCCGGCCCCGCCCGGTGTGGCGCCGGGACCGCCGTCGGCGCGACGACCGAGCTTGGCCAGCTTCTCCATGATCTCGCCGAGCTTGTCGAGGACTTTGCGGATGCGGGGGGTGACGTTGCCGATGGTCTTGACGAGTTTGCGGACGAGGTCGGCGATGCGGTTGCAGACCTTGGCGATGGTGGAGGTGGCCTGGGCGACGATGAGCGGGGTGGCCAGGCCGAGGGTGGCGACGGCTTCCAAAGCCCAGGCGATGAGCTTGCCGACGACTTCGGCGACGAGGTCGCGGATGATCTCCCGGACGGCGGCGACCACCTCACCCATGATCATCACACCGGCGCCGACGCCCTCGGCCAGCGAGCCCGCGCCGGCGATGGCGTCCGCGGTCTGGGCGGCGTGACCGCGGTAGCCGTCGGCCGCCGGGCCCCGCCAGCCCGGCGCGTGCTGCGTGCCCAGCTCCTCGGCGATGCGGGCGACCTCGGCGGCGACGTTGGACCAGGTCTCGCTGAACGAGCGGATCACCGGCGGGTCGCCCGCGAACCAGTCCAGCGCCTCCTTGAGCGGCTGCACGTGCTCGATCAGCCACGACACCCCGTAGGAGGCGACGGTGCCGATGGGGTCGAGCACCATCGACAGCACTTCCAGGCCGACGCCGATGCCGCCCAGCCCGGCCGCGACCCAGCTGCCGTCGGAGATGCCCTGCGCCAGGTCGTTCGCGGACTCGGCGATGCCGATGCCGGTGACCGCCGTCGTGTCGCTCTCCGCCGTCGCGACGAGAGGGTTGTTCACGTGTTCATCCCGTCGAAGCGCGCCGACTCACCAGTCTCCTGGGCGTCGTAGGCGCGGGAGGTCTCCCGCAGCTCGGCCGCGTTGTCCGACACCGTCTCCGCGGCCTTGGTCAGCACCTGCACGCCCATGTCCTCGAAGGGCTGGAGCAGCATCGCGAACGGTTGGCACACCACGCCGTAGGCGGAGTCGTTCATCGCCACCGTCCGGGCCGCGTCGGCGGCCGTGCGCAACCGGTCTGCCAGGCCTTCCACCCGACCGGCCAACGCGGCGATCTCTCCGGTGACGGCCTCGTACCCGGTCATCGCGTCACCTCAGGTAGCTCTCGTCGGTGAAGTCACCGTCATCACCGGGCCGTCGACGCCGCGGAGGCGACGGTGCGTCCGGCTCCGGCTGGGGGAAGTTCCGCTCGGCCACCGCCACGATGTGCTGCCCCGAAGGGGTCTGGCCCACCGTTTCCCCGACGATGCGCGCCAGCTCGGCCGGGTAACCGGCCTGGGCCTTGCCCATCGCCTCCATCACGGCCGCGGCGATCTGCTCCGGCCGCAACCGGCTCACCCCGTCGGTCATCGTCACCGCGCTGGGGATGCCGTTGGGTCCCACGGTCACGCTCACCGCGCCACCAGCGGCAGACGCGGTGATGGAGATCCGCTCGACCTCCTGCCGCATCGACTCGTACCGGGCGGCCTTCTCCTCGACGTCACGCTCCCAGTCGTCCACCAAGCGCTGCACGTTGGCCAACGGATCGGTCATCGGCTCCCCTCCGGTGACGTGAAGATCCGGGCCAAGCTACTGCGCCTGGGACGATGCGCCGTGCCACTTCGCTCCCAAGATGACCGGATCGGCTCAACCTGCTGTCCCCGATCGGTGTACTCGCCGTCACCTCTGCCTCGTGGGGTGAGCAGTCGGCGGCACGTTTCGCGGCACGGGCGGCGCAGGGCGGATGAACATCAGGTGGCGCGCTGCTCGACGACGCCGCGATGCGCGCAGCAACGAGACACATCCACCTCGCATCCCTCGGATCGGTGACGTCCGATCGTTCACGCCCGGTACGCTGAGTCACCGGTCGTGTGCGTTGAGGGAATCGGGGTGCTCGAGGTGACCGCCGAGGCAGCTGGGGGCCGGCCGGAGCTGGCTGAGCTGTTGCGCGCGGTCCGCGCGGAGATCGATGCGACCCTCGGCTCGGAGACCGGGTTCGACAAGGTGGTCTTGACCGATGGTCGGGCGGTGGGCGGTGACGGCGAGCAGCACGAGTACTCGTTCGCCGCCCGTGGCTGGAAGGACTCGTTCTCCGACCGGCCGCTGCTGGTGCGTCGGGCCCGGCCGCGTGCGGATTGGGAGCCGGCGGAGCTCGTGGTCGCCGAACGCGGCCGGTTACGCCTGCGCACGTCCGCCGTGCTGGGGGAGAAGGCCGAACTCCGCGAGGACGACACGTCCGGTCTCGTGACGCTGGCCGAGCAGCTCGACCAGGCCACCTCCGGATCCGGCGGGTTGAACCTGACCGCGGCCGGGTGGCTGGTCGGCCGGGACCTGCCGACCGCGGGTCAGTGCCCGAACCCGGAGCGGTACGTGCGCGACTGGCGGACCCTTCAGCTCAACGGCCGCCAGCGGGCTGCGGTGGTCCGCGCCCTGGGCAGCGATCTCACCTTCATCTGGGGGCCGCCCGGCACGGGCAAGACAGAGGTCGTCGGCCACGTCGTGGAGGGCAACTACCGGCAGGGGCACCGGGTGCTGTTCCTCGCGCCCACCAAGGTCGCCGTCGACCAGGCGGTGGAGCGGCTGTGCGAGCTGTTGAGCGGCGAGAGCGGATTCGCCGACGGGCTCGTCCAACGGGCCGGGGACATCGCGGTGGACTCGCTCAAGGAGAAGTACGGCGACCAGATCGAGCCGCAGAAGATCGTGGCCCGGTTGAGCGCAGCCCTGACCGCCGAGATCGACGCGCTGCGCGACCAGCTCGACGTCGTCGACGGCCGCTTGGCGTTGCACCGCGAGTACGCGGAACTCGCGCGTAGCTCCGCGCGACTGCGCGCCGCCGCCGGGCAGGCCGCGCGGAACGCCGCCGCGGCCGCGGCCCAGACCGACCAGGCCGGACGGGAGGTGGCCCGGCTGCACGCCGAGCTGACCGGGATCGGGGTGCCGTCCGGCCTGTTCGCCGCCCGGCAGGCGCGACGACGGGACGAACTCCTCGTCCAGCTCCAGGCGGTCAACCAGGGCATCGCCAACCTGGCCGCGCAGCACCAGTTCGCCACTGCCGAACAGCAGCGCTGCACGGCGCAGGCGGAGGCCGCCGAGCGCAAGGTGAACGCGCTCCTGCCCAAGCTGGCAGGGATCGCGCCCGCCGACCAACTCGCCACGACGGCGAAGAATCTGCGGGAACGCCTCGAAGCGCGCCAGGAGGAGCTCCGCACCGTCGTGGAGGTGGTTCGCGGCAACTGCCGCGTCTTGGGGACGACGGTGGCCAAGGCGGTGCAGACCCGGTCCCTGATCGACAAGTTCGACACCGTCGTCATCGACGAAGCGGGCATGGTCAACCTCCCCTCGGCGTGGTACGCGGCCGCGCTGGCCAAGAAGCGGGTGGTGGTGGCCGGTGACTTCCGGCAGCTCCCCGCGGTGACCCGGGCGTCCAGTGACCGCAACTCCAGCCCGGAGACGCGGTCGCACTCGGAACTCTGGATGGATCGCGACGCCTTCCACGCGGTCGGACTCGTCGACGGCCGGGGGCGGGTGCGGCCACACGACTGCCTGGTCGGGCTGAACACCCAGTACCGGATGCACACGGCGATCTGCGCGGTCGTGAACACGATCGCCTACCCCGACGCGCCGTTGATCACCGGGCGGCCCGACACCAGCCGGTTGCCGCCGTCGCCGTTGCTGGAGGCGCCGCTGGTGCTGGTCGACACCGCGTCTCGGCGCTCGGCCGCACGGGGCGGCGCGGGCGGCCACAGGTCCAACCCGGTGCACGAAGCCGTGATCCATGAGCTCGTCCGGGGACTCCAGCACGACGGGGTGCTGCCCGCGCGCAAGGAGGACGGCGGGCCGCCCGATGCCCGGCCTGCCGCCCGGATGGCGGTCATCGCCCCCTACCGCGACCAGGTCAGGGCGTTGCAGGGGAGCCTCGCCTATCGGTTCGGCGCCGACTACGACGGTGTCGTCGACACCGTGCACCGGTTCCAGGGCAGCCAGCGACCCCTGGTGGTGATCGACACCGTCGCCGGCGCCGGCGACAAGGTCGGCTTCTTCTACGAGGGAACGGGCCTGTCGTCCGCGACCTGCCGGCTGCTCAACGTGGCGGTGAGCCGCGCGCAGGACCACCTCGTGGTGGTCGCCGACGTCGACTTCCTGAACCGCAACCTCAAGCCCCACGGCGAAGCCGCCCGGATGGTGGACTACCTCCAGCGGCACGCGCACCGGCTCGACGTCGGCGACCTCGTCCCGTTCCGCGCGGCCGCCGACCTCGCGGGCCTCGGCCCGCACGAACTGACCAGGCCGGCCTTCTTCCCGGCCGACGAGGTGCCGCGCGCCGTCGCCTGGGACATCGCGCACGCCCGGCGCAGCATCGAGATCTACTGCGCGTTCCTCGACCCCACCCCGGTCGAACGCTGGCTCTCGAAGCTGAGACCCCGGATCGACAGCGGGCTGCGCGTCACCGTCCACACCCGACCGGCCCGGCGATCGGACGACGAGAAGCAGATCTCGGCGCTGGAGGCAGCGGGTTGCACCGTGGTGCGACGCGAACGCATGCACGAGAAGGTCGTGATCGTCGACGACGAGGTGCTCTGGCACGGCTCGCTCAACCTGTTCGCCCGCACCGGGCCCACCGACCTGATGATGCGCATCACCGATCCCGGGGCCTGCGAACGCGTGCGCCACATCGTCGGGCGCGCCCACCCCGACGCGCCGCTTCGTCCGGGCGGGTCCGCTCGCTCCGAGGTGCGGGCCACGTCCGAGCCGGGCGCCACCGGTGCCGGCCGCTTGTACCTGAACGTGCCGTTCGAGGAGAAGGAAGCGGCCAAGAAGACGGCGAAAGCCCGGTGGGACGCCGGGGCCAAGCGCTGGTACGTGCCGCACGACACGCCCCGGCACCTCGTGGAACGGTGGCTGTAGCCCGCCTGGTGCGTGGCGACCGATGTCGTGTGGGTGCGACCGGTAGTAGTGGGGGTACCGGTCGACGACCGGGCCCGCGGCAGCGGGAATCGAGAGGCTTCGGTGCAATGCCGGTGGCGAAGGGACATTGCCGGTGAAAGCCGAGGGCGGCCACTCGATCGGTGAGAGGTGCTCGGTATTCCGGGTATACCGTTATTCCGGTAGTCCGCCGCGAGTCGGTGGCCGCCTGGTTACGGCCCGACAATCAGTCCTCACCGGTGTGGCACGTGCACTATGCTGATCGGATGAGGGCGGACGTGTTGCTCGCGCGGTGTGGGCGGACTTCGGGGTTGTACGGGTTGAGGATCGAGTCCCGTCCGGATGGCTGGTATGCGACCTGGGCCTTTTCGATCAACGAAGGCAAGGCGCGCAAAGAGAAATACGAAGCGCACACCCTCACGGGTCCGCTGATCGTCGATTACGAATTCCCCGGATGCCCGCAGTGCAGGGCTTCTTCTTTCGTCCTGTGCCGGTTGTGCGGCAAGTTCAGTTGCTGGTCGAGAGATGAGCGGGGATGGCATTGCGGGTGGCCCCCGTGCCGTTCGTACGGCACACCTGAAGGAACGATCGAATCCTTCGCCGCGATCGAGGACCGCTAGTCGAGAGGTCCTCCGGGTGGAACCTGGTCCCAACCCGGAGGACCGCCCCGTCAGACCTCGACCACGGCGTTGATCGAGCCGAAGCCGATCTGGGTCCCCGGTTGCAGCGCGATCGACTGCCCTGGCGCGATCGGCCGCGTCGCCTTCGCGTCGGGTGGCGTCGCGAACCACTGCGAGCCGCTCAGGTTCTTCAGCCCGTACAGGTCGTGGACGGGGTGTTTGGCGAGCTCGGCGATCGGCGAGCCGCCCGCCGCACTGCCACGACCGCCCAGGTGCCGCTCGAACAACCTGGTGTCGGGGTTGAGCACGACGACCCGTCGCCCGTCCACGACCAGCCTCGGCGGCGTGCGGAACGGCGTGTCGCACCCCCAACACCTGCGGTCGGGGAAGGTGGAGCAGTAGAAGTTCTGCCGGCCGCAGTCGTGGCACTCGAAGACCGCGTCCAACGCCGAGAAGAGCGCGCTTTCCCACTGCCCGAACGAGGGCCGCTGCCCGGGGCTGGCCATCCCGTCGGTGAACACCTTGGTGAAGATGTCCCGCACCGCCTGAGGGTAGAGCTGCCAGAAGACCGGCGCGTTCAGGTGCACACCACCCACTGGACGGTTGGTGTTGTTGTTCGGGTCGAAGATGAACACCGGGTTGTCGCCGTAGATCTGCTTCATCGCGGCGGCGTCGAACACGTGGATGCGCGCCTCGGCCGCGCCGTGCAGCGGGTGGTCGTTCATCAACAGCAGGAAGAGCAACACGGCCATGGAGAAGCTGTCGGTCAACGCCGAGGGCTTCTTCTCGCCGCGCACGATCTCCGGCGCCATGAACCGCGGCGTGCCGAGCACACGTGGCACGGTCCTGGTCGAGCCGACGTTGTCGTTGTCGCAGATCAGGACGTCACCGGTGGCGGGGTCGAGGAACAGGTTGGCATCCGAGATGTCGCAGTAGAACAACCCCTTGGCCTGCAGGGCCTTGAACGCCGCGACGATGTGCCCCGCGGCGCGGACCAACTCGCGGAACTTGATCGGCACCTTCCGCCCGAGCACCTCCGCCATGCCGACGTAGCCGTTCGGGCGCAGGGGCATGACGTAGCCGAACTGCTCCTCGTCGAGCGCGATGTCGGTGGGCCAGAGGAACAGCGGTGACGGTGACTGCACCTGCACGAGCGCGGTGATGTTCTCTTGCAGCTCCTGAGTTTGGAAGTGCGGCAGGTACCACTTGATCGCGACCTCCCGACCGTCGGCGGTCAGTCCGGAGTAGACCTCCCCCTGCCCGCCGGTGCCGAGCAGGTCTCCGACCGTGATCGACTCGCCGGCCTCAGTGCTGAGCTGCATGCCCGTGGTCAGCATCGTGGTCGAACTCCTCTCTGTCGGGCATTTCCGTGGGCTGGTCGACGTGCGGGTTCACGCCTGCCTCCGGTCCTTCGTCCTGGACGACGACCTCGTGGATCGGGCCGCCGGGCCGGTCGGCCGGGGCCGGCCTCTCCACCACCCGGGCAGCCGAGGGCTCCGGCGGCGTCGGGTCGGCGTGTTCCTCGACGGCCGGATCGACCTGGTCCGCCGCCGGGAGCGGGTCCGCGGTCGCGGTCGGAGCGAGCCGCTCCGGTCCGGGCTCAGTGGCTGCCGAAGGGTCGGGATCGCCGGTCTGCCGGGACGGCAGCTCCGTGGCCCACGCCAGCGCGACGGTCATGTCGTCCCCGCTGCCCCGGCGCGAGAGCTCGGGCAACCACCGGCTCAAGCCCTCGGCCAGGTCGGCGCCCGACCGCGCGCGGTCGGCCAGGTCCTCGCAGAACCCCAGGAACCGCTCACCGTCCTCGTACGAGTTCGGCAGACCGTCCGTGGTCAGGATGACCGCCGACGGCACGTCGCGCTCCTCGATCGGCACCGAGTCGATGACGATCTTCAGATCGGCGTCGTCCTCGCACAGCGAAGGGGTCTCGTTCGCGAACGCCTCGGCGGGTGGCCCGACCAGGTGCCGGGCCTTGCCACCGACGATTTCCACCATCGCGCCGTCGCCCAGCCTGATCCAGTGCATCGACCTGGGGCCGATGAGCACGGCCAGCACCGTGGTGCCGTACGCCCGGGCCTGCCAGCTGCCCAGCTTCGCGGCGTTCCAGGTCGGATCGGTCGGCAGGGGCAGGGGGCCGAGTGACGCCGGAGCGAGATCGCGGAGTTCCCGGGCGTACTCGGCGAACCAGTGCAGTTGCAGGTAGAGCTGGTAGTTCTGGGTATGCCGGCGGTCCGCGACGAACTTGTCGAGGAACCGGATGACGCCCGGCTCGCCGCCGTCGGGACCGGGTAGCAGCGGTGGGTCGGCGACGAGGTCGGCGTGCACCAGTTCGCGCCACCTCGGAACCACACCGGCGCTCTCGGCCTGCCACAGCTCCGCCAGCGCCCCGATCGTGGGCTCGCCGTCCAGCTCCGCCAGCCGGTCGCGGAAGGAGGTGATTACCTCCTCCACGACCTGGACGGCGAACGCGGCGCCGCGTTCGCTGCGGAAGTAGCGCTCGGATCCATGACCGTCCGCCACCACCGCATAGGCCCACCGGCCGTCGTCCAGGACACGACTGGCGCTGCTGTCCTGGCAGCCGATCGCGTTGTTCAGGTGGGCGGCGCCGGTGGTCGAGTGGTGCACCGTCCGCCACGACAGCGCATGGTCGGTCCTCACCTCACGGCTCGTCTTCCGCGGCCAGGGCATCTTCACCAGACGACGTCCTTGTCGGCCAGGGTCGGCGGCGGGGGCGGAGGCGGCGGCGGGGTGCCGATCAACTGGGTGCCCGCGGTCTGGCTGGCGGGCGCTGATGCCGACTTGAGCACGGTCGTGGACGCATACCTGATGAAGCGCACCAGGTCCTGCGGGTTCTTCGCCGTCAACGGCTCGATCTCGGGGTGTGCGATGAACTTGCGCAGCACCTCCTGGTCGGCGTCGTCGCCGATCGCGATGGCGATCCGCACCGCGCGCTTGCCCCACGGCTCGTCCAGCAGCGCGCGCAACCCGCTGTCGAAGTCGTCGGTGGGCTGGCCGTCGGACACCAGCACGATCACCGGTGGCAGCCCTCGTTCCGGCATGTTCCCGACGGAGAGCTCGGCCGCCATGCCCTTCAGCGCCGCCCCCATGTCGGTGATCCCGCTGACCGACACGTCGGTCCAGACGAAGTCGCCCAGCGCCACCGGTTTGGGAGTCATCCACTGGAAGCCGGTGCTGAACGTCATCGCCCGCACCTCTACCGCCGCGTGCGGGTTCTCGCTCGCCGAGGATTTCATGTCGTCCAGGGACTCGCGGATGGCGTGGTTCAGCTCGCCGATCTTCTGGCCGGCCATCGAGCCGGACACGTCGAGCATCCAGAAGAAGCGGAGTGGCCGATGGGAGACGCCCCCACCGGGAAGGTCGGAAACCATGTCGAACTCCTGTCCGGGGCGACGGCAGTCCCGTGAGGACGCCGGAGCCTGGTGTGATCGGTCTGAAGAATCGGTGGGATCAGCAGTTCACCGGGGGCGGTTCGGTCAACGGGCCGTGCGCGCCTTCGATCAGCGGGTAGACGTTCACCGTGATCGCACCGTCCGGCTCGCCCTCCTTGGGGTTGCCTCCCCAGAAGGCACGGCTGGCGACCACACTGCCGTCCTCGCGGTGCGAGAACCGGCCGAGACGGGGCAGGACCTCGGCGTTGAACGCGGCCGCGCTGACTTCGCCGGGATCCGCGTGGTCGGCGGTGCCGAACGTGAGCACGACGCCGGCCCGCCGACCGGCCAGGTCGGGCTGGGCCAACCGGGCCCACATCTGGTCCTCGACCGACTTCAGAGCGGCGTCGCGCTGCGGTGATGGCGACTTGTCCCTCAGCACCACGTCGGCGGTGACGAGGAAGCACACGTAGCCGCTGTCCACAGCCGGTGGGGCGGTGGACGTAGTCGTAGTGGGAGTGGTGGTCGAGGTGGTCGGCGCGGGCAGGCTCACCGCGCCACCCGTCTGGGTCGCCAGGAACACCACCACCAGCACCAGCAGCGTGTCGGCGAAGATCCACCCGACGACACCGACGAGGTTGCCGTCGGATCGACTCCCGCGGCGCTTCGAGCGCTTCACCCGGCCACCCGACCGTCGACCCGGCCCGACCCGGACCAAGGCCATCGGCGCCGTTTCGGCCCCGAGCCCTGCGACGAGGTGCTGCCGTTGTGCTCGGCGAGCCGGTTGAGCGACTCGACCAGCTCGCGACTCTGATCGAGGCTGCGCGCGAGCCCGTCGGACGCCGCCCGCAGGTCTGGTGCGATGGACTCGGGCGCCGCGCGGAACTCGTCCGCGGCTTCCCGCAAGGCCTGGGCCGCCTGCACCGCCGCCCCGTTGAACTGGCCCAGCGCCCCACCGACCTCGCCGGCGGCGGATCGCCGCTCGTCCAGTTCACGGTCGAGCGCGGTCAGGACGGCCTCTCGCAGTCGGTCCATCTGGACCGGCAGGGCTTGCACCGCGGCCTGCAGCGCCTCCTCGATCCGCCGGGCCTCGTCCACCGAGCGCTTGACGGCCTGCACGGTGGCGAGCGGGATGTCGACGAAGTAGCCCAGCTCCTGCGTGACGACCTCCTGCCGGGCGTAGATGTCGTCCAGTTTCCGACCCAGGTCGCGGACACCCGTCAAGACGTCCAGCACGCCTTGCTGGGCAGCGGGCAACTTCTCGTTCACCCCGCGCGACTCCTGCACCAACGACTGGACGTGGCCACCGAACTCGGCTGTCGTCGTTGTGAGCGTCGTGAGGTTGGCCCGGAGGTGATCTGAGCTGTCGGAGATGGCACCACTGCTGTCTGCCATGGTTCGCGCGGCACGCGCCAGCTCGGCGACGTCGACGCGCCCCCGGTCGAGCGAGGACGCCAGTTCCTCCCTGGCGTGTGCCAGCTCGGTGGCCGCGGCGCCGTGGGCCGCGGTCTCGGACCGCAACTCCTCGATCCGACCCGCGTAGACCTCGCGCAGGTCGCGGTTCAGGCCTTCGACTTGAGCCACCACCTGGTGCAGCGCGTCACGTGCGCCCGGCAGCCCGGTGGTCACGCCGGACAGGCCGGACACCAGCGAGCCGACCGCGGTGTCGACCTCTCGCACATGGGCGGTGAGCGCGGCCGTCGGGTCTTCCAGGTCCTTCACGCTCGCGGCGATCGTGGAGCCGGTGTGCGCGAGGTCGCCCGTGATGCGGGAGAGCTCGGCGATGTTGCCGCGGCCGGCGTCGACGAGCCCGATCATCTCGCGCTGGGTGGTGACGAGGTGGTCGAGCGTGTCCTGGTAGAGGGGGAGCAGCTTCTCCGTCTTCGCGGCCAGGCGGTCGATCGCGTCGCCACCGTCGAGGTGCACCGCGAGCCCTGCCTCGATCAGCAGGACCTGGAGGGCGTCGACCCTCGCCAGCCTGTCGTCCTCCTCAGCGGCTTCGGCCTTGCGTTGCAGCCACGTGCCCAGGAGGGAGAAGACGATGACGCCGAGGATCGCGCCGGAGTCCAGCAGGGCGACCACGTCGAGGGTGATCCAGGTGCGGTCACCGAACCCGCGGGTCCACATCTGGAGGAAGGACGCGTCGGCGAACTGGGCCTGCTCGGCGGCCGGCGCGTTGAGCAACGAGCGGTACGCCTGCACCGCGAAGTAGATGCCGCCCCAGGTGATCAGCAGCGGCAGGAACAACAGCAGGTTGCGGACCAGTTCGACGTGCCGGGCGAGTCGCGCGCCCGCGCCTGTGCCGTTGCCGGTGACGAGGTCGGCGTCGAAGAACGCCAACAGGTCGACCTTCCGCCACGGTGTCGTGTTCCCCGCGTCGAGGTCACCGGCCAGCCGGGTCAGCGCCGGGGCGCAGTTGCGGTAGGCGGGTCGACCGGCCAACTCCCTCAACTCGGCCGCGACCGCGCTCGTAGGCCTCACCCGAACCTCGCTCCCACTTGTCGGTGCAAACGGCACAGTGCCGGACTGCGACCTTCACCGCTATCGCGCGCACTTCGGCACCCGTTACTGACGGATCGCCGGGTGACAATCACCCTTTAGGGATCGTAACCGAAGAGGTGTGCCGCGCGAGAAGGGTTCCCATCTCCTGTCGCTGCCGCAATATTGCGGAACCGCAGGTAGCGCACCAGAAATGCGAGCAACGCTCGACCGGATCCTCTCCGTCGGCGGGGGTCGGAGGTGAGGTGCTATTGCCGTGACCGGTCGTGGCAGGTGAGGTGCGCTCGCTTGCACACGGAAGTTGTGTGTTGACGAAGCGGTGCTCAAGACGTCGGGCGGGACGGTCGGACGTGGCTCGACGAGCTGTTTCGTGCGATTTCAGTCCGTTTTCGTCAAACATGCGGTGTTGTGCTCGCCCGGCGGTGAAGATGATTCACTGCCGGGAGTCGGAGGCGTCCCCTGGCATCGGGAACTCCCGTGCCACGGCATTGCAGGTATGCGTCCGCCCGGCCGCGTCGGCGGCCACGCTCGGAATTTGTGAGACGTCGAACACCTCGGCGGGCCTTGACCACCGACACGATGAGGAACCAGGTCAGGGACGTGGCGTCGAATGCTTCACCGCCGCGGCCTCGCACCGGGGGACTGCCGCCTCCTTGCCCAGGCGGTGGTGGGCGGGCAGGGGGCGAACGCCTTACCTCTGACAAAAGCCATGCACCCGATGACAGCGGTGTGGTCCCCTATCGCCCGGTCGGGGACACCGTTGTGGGGGGTTTGGGATGAGTGAAGACAGATCGAAGGCACAGCCACCGGCGGCTGGGCCTTCGGAGGAAGTGGTAGTGCCAGGGCCTGTTGTGGAACCGGCACAGGCTGAGGGCGCGGTTGCGGGGCCGGCGGGGGAGTCCGGACCGGTGACCGAGGTTTCGGCCCACCCCGCCGTGGCGGCGAATCCGTGGGCGCGGCCGGACGGGCCGCAGGAGCAGGCCGTGTGGGTCGACCCGACGCCGACCGACCCGATCCCGCGGATCCTCCTGCCGTTGCCCGAGCCGAAGTCCACCGCGGCCGCCGTGCTGCTGAACCTGACCGGGGTCGGCGCCGGTTACTTCTACCTGCGCCGCCGGTGGCGGGCGTGGACGGCGGTCGTTCTCGCCGTCGTGCTCGTCGTGGTCGCCTTCGCCACCAACGCGTCGGCCGACCCGTGGTTGTGGCGGGGCCTGGCGGCGGTCTGGCTCGTGATCCTGGTGCTCGACGCGCGGCGGATCGCGGTGAAGCACCCGCCGGTCGCGAACCGCCGGCCCGTGGTGGTCGGGGCGGTCGCGGTGGTCGCCGTGGTGGGCGCGTACACCGGTTACGGCGTGCTGGGCCGCAGCGCCTACGACGACGGGCTCGCCGCTCAGGGGCGAGGTGACTGCGCGGTCGCGACCGACCGGTTCAAGGCGGTGACCGGGCCCTACGAGGTGACGCTCAGCTCGGACGTCGCCGCGGCGGATCGCGGCCTGGTCGAGTGCGCGGACTTCACCCGCGCGGCCGAGTCCGAGGACGGGGAAGTCGCGGTGCGGCGCTTCGTCCAGTTCCGCGACGACCACCCGGACAGCCCGCTGAAGCCGTTCGTCCACGACGAACTCGTCGAGACCTACACGACCTGGGCGCGCGGCCTGCGTGACGAAGGCCGGTTGGCCGACTCGATCAAGGTCTACCGCGACCTGCTCGCCGAGGACGAGTCGTTCGGCGACGAGGTCGCGGACGCCTACCTGCGGCTGGCGAAGAAGGTCACCTCCGAACCGCCCGTCAGCGCCGGCGCGGGCGCCACCGCGCTCGAGGCGATCGCCGACGAGTTCGCTGACACGCCGTCCGCCGAGGAGGTGCCCGCGGCGTTCGACGCGCTCTACGCGGCGGCCACCGCGCCGCTCGCCGCCGGCGTGCCGTGCCAGGCGGTGGACGTCCTCGCCTACTTCGCGGGTCTGACCAGCAAGGCCGCCACGAAGGTGGTGGGCCAGGCGAAGGAGCAGTACCCGAGCGCCATGCTCGACTGCGCGTTGAGCCAGCTGCGCGACGGCCAGGCGTCGACCTCGCTCACCACCCTCGACCGGTTCACCAGGACCTTCCCGGACCACGGCGGCCTGCCGCAGGCCCAGTCGGCGCGGATCGCCGCCCAGGTGGCCATCGGCACCGACGCGCAGGTGCAGGTGCCCGCGCCCCTCGGCACGGGCGGCCCGATCACGATCACCTTCTACAACACCGTCAACAGCTCGATCACCATCAAGCTGGCGGGCTCCACCGCGCACGAGTTCACCCTGCCGCCGTGCACGACCTGCCCGGAGTCCCACGCGCCCGGCACCGGTGCGGACGCCTGCGACTCGCCCGCCGGGCGGCCCCTGTTCGCCGTCGGCCTGGGTGAGGGCACCCACCACCTGCTCGCCGAGTTCGAGCTCAGCGGGGAGCTGGTCAAGCAGTTCGACGCCACCGCCGGCGGGCCCGACCTGTACTGCCTGTACGTGGAGCGGAAGAACTGATCCGGGGCACACCGCCGGACCCGGCGACAGGGTCCGGCGGTGTGCCTCCGGGTGGGGATGAGCTCAGGTCCGCGGAAGGCTCGGCCGGCGCCGTCCCGGCGGTGTCTGATCGAAGCTCGTGATCAGCGGGCCTGCGACGCGTTCGGGCATCAGGGTGACCGCGCGCCCGACTCGGATCAGCGCCACTGCACGCCGTAGCAGTACCCGGTGAAGAGGTCCCGGAACTCGACGTGGACCTCGTGCGCGCGGTTCATGGTGAGCAATTCTCCCGGAACGCCGTCCTGCACCGCGCTGTGCGGGTCGCCGTCGTGCTTCCACACCAGACTGGGCAGCCGAGCCGGGTCGAATCGGACGCGGAGCACGAAATGCCGGTACTTCCGTAAGGGCACGCACACGTACCGCGGTGCCATCGACTGACCCGGGGGAATGCGCGCGATCATTTCGTACATGTGGCGTTCACCGCGAACCAGAGGTTTGGAGAGTTCGACAACGGCGCTGACGTGGGTGCTCGACCGGCGGTCGTTGCCGATCAGCGTGCCACCGTGCACGACTTCCCAATCGAGGCTGTTGGGCGACTGGCTCCCGTTCCCCGACCGAGGTACGTCCGCGGAAATCGTGATCTGCTCCAGTTCGGGTGCGGTGACCACGATGGTGCTGCGTTCGATCGCTTCCGGCGTGGCGACGTCGAAGCGCAGCGTCACGTCGAACGTGTCGACGTACCATCCCGCGCTGCTGCGGCCGTCGTCGGGACCGAGTCGTTCGCCGGCGGCGGCTTCCGCGACGAGTCGGTAGGCGTGGTTCATCCACCGCCGCACGGTGCGGAGGTCCACGTGGAGTTCGGCGGAGAGCCCCTCCAAGCGCTGCTGGAGGTTGCGTTCGCGGTCGGACGTCAGGTTGAGGGAGACGCGGGTGACCCGCTGTTCACGGGTGGGTAGGCCGACGACCAGTTCCTCCAAGTAGTCGACCAACCGTGCACGGAGGGTTGCGGCGTCGTCGAGGGGAGCTGCGAACAGTGCTCGGAATTCGGGGTCGATCCGCTCGTCCAGATCGCTTTCGAGCAATCCTCGCCCCTTCCGGAGCGTCTCCAGCGTCTTCAGCACGATCGGCTTCACGTCCGGCACGAACATTCCCTGCCATCTCGAATAGGTCCCGCAGTGGCGACTTCGGGTGTGACAGCGTATGACATCCGTTCTGTCATGTCTTGACCCATGACGGGCACACCGTGTTCTGCCACCACCTGTAGGAACACATGCAGAGCCCAGTGGTGATCGACCGGCGTGCAGTCGAACCGGAGCACCGTCTGGTCAGGAGCGGGTGACGTTCACATCGCTCCACTGCTTCCGCAGTGATGTCACGTGTGCGTCCAGCTCCGCGGCGGCGTCTACCCGGACCCGGCGCTGTTGCCGGTACAGGAGTTCGACGGTCACCGCGGCGAGCCCCAGCGTGATGGCGACGAGCTGCCATGCGCCGCGTGCGAGGCCGACGGTCGCGGCCACCCAAGCCAGGTAACCGGTGCTCTGCACCGGGTGGTCCGCCAAGGCCCATCGAGCACGGCTTCGCCTGGCGTCGCTTCTGAGGCGGTCGACGCCTTCCGCCAGTGATCCGAGGGCGTAGGCGCAGCGCACGCGGACCCGCGTCGGCAATCGCCTGTGGTTGCCGCGGTGCTCGGCCAGCTGTGCCTCCAGAAGCGCCACTTCCCGCCGCAACGCCACCGGCCGCACCGGCGTGGAGAGCTGTTGCGGCCACAGGCGAACCCGCTGCTCCTCCCTCCGAACGCCATCCTGTCGCGCCGACACCACCATGATCGTGAATGCGATCACTCCCACGCCCAGGGTGACCGCAGTCACCGGGAGCGGCGAAGACACCGCGATCAGCGCACCGAGCGCCACCATCCCGGAGATCCCGATCGGCAACCCCGCTCTGATCAAGTAGGGCTCCGCCGGCATCAGGTGGAGGTCGGCCTCGACCCGCGACGTTCCCCGGGCGACCGCGTACATCACACCGGTCAGGACCGCGACCACGACGAGGCACAGCACTGACGCCGCCAACAGCCGGTACGGCTCGAGCGGCGACAGTGCGAGCCCGAGGACCAGGGCCGCCAGACCTGACAGCGACGCGGAAAGCACCGCCCGGATCGTGGGTTGTGAGGATCTCGCGCGTTCCGGCGGCGCGGGCTCGAACCTCTCCGGCACCACGGTGACCAGTTCTTCGACCAAGGCGTCGACGTCGGACTCGGAGCGCACCGAGCGGTACTGTCGTTGCGACAACCAGCGCAACTCGGGCGGGAACTCCTGCTCGCCGGGGAACTCGGCACCGTCGACGAGCACGGGGTAGACCGGGATGTCGCGCCTCTTGGCGAGTTGCAGCTCTTCCACCAGCCAGTTGCGCGCCGCTTTGTGGACGTTCAAGTCCCGCAACCAGGTGGGGTGGACGATCGCGACGACGGCGTTGGCATCCTGCAGTCGGTTCTCCAGGTCGAACGTGTACTCGGTACCCAGGTCGATGGAGAACTCGTCCAAGAACACCCTTCCCAGGCCGAAGACGTTCTGCAGCGCCTTGTGGAGCGCCTGCACGGTCTTCTTGTGCTCGCCTGAGCGGTAGTTGAGGAAGATGCCGCCGCTCGTGCCTCCGGGGACGTCGGACATCAGGCTCCCATCCTCACGCCGGGTCGCGCCACGGGGTCGACGCGCACCACGGACGGTACCGCCGGCCAGGATCGGCTCGCCGGCACCACAGGACGGTCCCACCACGTGCGAACCGGGCACGACGCGACAACTCCACGTCCCACGGCCCGCGGCTTCTGCCCTGTCCCCGATGCCTCGAACGGCCCCATAATGCAAGGGTGGAGCTGGAGGTCGACTTCGATACGGGCTGCTCCGGTCGACCAGGGCTCTCGGTGCGATCGTCGGGGTCAGGCCGGCAGCCGTCCCACCTCGCCCCGGCGGACAAGATCACGGCCGCGGCGCGCGAAGCCGACCTGATCGAGTGCGCGGATCCCGACACCCCCGCCCTGTTCATCGCTCTGAACAAGCGACTCGGCTTCGAGATCGCCATCACCACCGAAGGTGACTGACTTGGACCGTCGGGGAATCTTCCTCAACTACCGGCAGAACCGCTACGCGTCACCCGAGCGCGACGACCTGGAGAAGGTCCCGCACGCCCAACTCGTAGAGGCGATCGCGGACCGCCTGCGCAGGCACTTCGGCGCGCACGTCGTCTTCTTGGACACGGAGCTCCGGACCGGTGCGCACTACCCGTCCGAACTGCGGCGCAAACTGCGCGAGAGCGAGGTGTTGGTCGCCGTCCTCCACCCCGGCTGGACCGACGACCTGACGGACCGGCGGATGCGGTTGAGACCCGACGAGTACGACTGGGTGCACCAGGAGATCGGCATCGCCCTGCGCGAGGGCATCCACGTGTTCCCGTTGCTCATCGGCGAAGCGGAGCTGCCGCCGAGGAACCGGTTGCCCGAGGACATCAGGGACATGAGCTTCGCGCAGGCGCGGTGGATCCGGTTCGGGTCCTGGGAGCAGGATCTCCGGTTGCTGATCCAGGCGCTGGAACACCACGTCAGGGCCGCGGCGGTGCCTGAGATGAAGGTACCCGCCGAACCGGCGCTTCGACCGAGGTGGGAATTCGCTGCGGCTTTCCTGCTCGGCGTGCTGCTTCCGGTGGGGATGACCTGGTTGTTGCAGGACGATCCGTGGGAACGCGCGGTGTTCCTCACCGCGTTGACGATCGTCGTGCTGCTGATGATGGTCCTTTGGGCCGGTGGTCTGTTCCTGCTGTACCGGATACGCCGGTGGTTGGACACCGTGGACGAGGCGGCGGCCAAGATCGCCCACGACCAGAAGAGCGCGGTGATCATCGGTTCGACCGTCGCCGGGTTCGCCGTCGCGTTCCTGTTCACCGACAACACGTTCGACAGCCAGACGCGCATCCTGCTCCTCGCCGCGATCGTCGCCATCGCCATCACCTCGGGCGCGAAGTGGATCTTGCGGTTCCGCACGCCGCAGGACTGGCCGAAGTCGGAGCTGCCCGCCTCCACCACGAACGTCCGAGCGGAGCTGGACCTGGTCGCCAAGCACATCTCCGGCCACGAGCCGTTGCTGACCCGACTCCAGCGTGACCAGGCGATGTTCTCGTTGCGGCAGATCGAGGAGACGACCGCGGTGCTGGAGCGCCTGGCCGCGCGCGGACGGTGGGAGTGGCTGCGGTCCGCCGTGCCCTGGGGCTGGGCGAACGCGCTGCTGATCGGAGCCGTCTGGGGGGCAGCGGTCGGATCGGTGGTGAACTACCTGGTCGGTGGTGGGACGGCGTGGTGGGCGCCGCCGCTCGGGCTGCTCGCCTGTGTCACAGCAGCCGCATCCCTGTGGGGTTGCACCGAGTTCGCGTTCCTGCGTCAGCGCTGGCAGCGGTCGGTGGTGGTACGAGCCGTGCCGGCACGACTCGCCGAACTGACGGAGCGACTCGCCACCTCCAGCATCGCACCGTCCGGGGAACGACAAAGCGACGTCCGCACTGCTGCTGACGGTGGCGTGCGGCACGGCGACGGTCACCTCGACGGCGCTCAAGCCCTCGGCTTCTCCGACGAGGACGCAGACCACCACGGTCCTGCCCACGGGCGCTCCGGCGGTGCCCGACCTGGTCGGGATGCGACCGGCACAGGCGGAGGAGCGCTCGGCGGACACGGATCACCTGGCCGAAGTTGAGGACGTGCTCCCGCGAACCGATCCGTCCCTCGCGAGTCGGACGGGCGACCCGGGCCTAGGGCCAGGCCGACGAGGCCCGTTGCCGAGAAGGCCTGCGGTTGCAAGGTCAAGGGCTCCGCAGGTAACGGCCGCCGACGATCGACGGGGAGATCTACGGGCGGCGCCACGCGGTCGAGTGCGGTATGAGCTCGGCCAAGCAGCACGGGGGTGGCCGTCCGCCACGC
This sequence comes from Saccharothrix sp. 6-C, assembly GCF_016695385.1. Classification (NCBI taxonomy): domain Bacteria; kingdom Bacillati; phylum Actinomycetota; class Actinomycetes; order Pseudonocardiales; family Pseudonocardiaceae; genus Saccharothrix; species Saccharothrix sp. 6-C. The sequence goes on from NZ_CP064192.1 coordinate 1,464,398, forward strand.
CACCTCGCCGCCCGTCACCAGACAGACCACCGTCACGGTCACCGTCATCGGCATCTGGCTACGCCACAGCTGGAACACGGCTCGGTGGTGCCGATCCGGGAGTGCGGGGTCGCGTCAACGTCCTCGGATGTGCTCGCGGAGGAACACGAGAGGGCCGACAGTCCGCTGCCATTCGGTGAGCTCGGCTGCCAGCCACCCGGCGTCACGCCGCTTGACCAAGCGGTCCAAGGTGATGCAGGCCGCGGCCACGGCCGAAGCCACCAGGGCGATCACCCCGGTCGACAGCAGCAAGCGTGCGGGATCGGTGTGCATCGCAGCTGCGGTCACCATCAGGCTGATGACGCCCACTGCCCAGGCGGCGAAGACGAGCGGGTAGTTGCTGTGCTCCGCCGTGAGCCAGGACCTCCACGGGCAGTCCCGCCTGGCGAGCAGTGCCACCTTGGCCTCTGCCAGGTCCAGGTAGACCTGTGCCGCCTGTTCCTGGTGAAGTCGGGAGCGCGGCGGCCGCCAGTCCGGCCAGGTGGTCAGGCGCTCCCGCAGGCGGATCGCGGTGCGGCGGATCTGATGGCGTTCCGCGGACGGCTGCGGTGGCCACTCCTCGTCGTGGTCGGTATATCGGCGCAGCAGTTGGTGACTCCAGAAGACGACGCACACGGCGATCGCCAGGACGAGGGAGAATCGCCAGTACGCACCCTTTCGGACAAAATCCACCAGCACGCTCGTCAGCATTACGCCGAGCAGCCCCAGGGTGATCCAAGTCTTGCGGATGTACTGCCGGTAGGGCATTGAGTTGAGGCGGACCTCCAGTCGGTGGACCGGCTTGAGGGCCAGGGTCAGGGCGGTCAGCACCATCAGATACGCGATCATGGCGAAGAGTGACATGAGCGCCATCATGGCGAATTCTTCCGCACCTCCGTCGACGAGCAGCGGTGGCGCGAACGGCAGGACGAGGGCGCATGCCCACAGGTGGGCGGTGCGGAGCCACCACGCCCGGTGACGGGCCTCCTCGCGTGGCCGCGGGGGAAGGTCCGGTGCGATCCAGCGCTCCAGGTTCAGGACGAGTCGGTCCATGTCCTCGGCCAGGTGGGCCGCTCGCAGGCGGGCACCCTGCAGCAAGGCGAACGCTCGGATGTCCTCGGGCAAGGCCCCCTGCGTCGGGGTGTCGACGTCCTCCAGGTACACCGGCACCACCTCCGTGGCGTCGGACAGCGCTTGCGCGATCTCCCGCCGCACCCAGTCGGGGTCGCGGCGGCCGAACTCGTCCGCCCACCCCTGGTGGACGACGGCCACCAGCACGTCGGCGTCCGCCAAGCGCGCGCGCAATTCGTCCGGGTAATGACTGCCCGAGTTCATCCGGTGATCCACGAAAACACGATCACGGCCGAAGTGCATGCTGAGTCGTTCGGCGAGAGCGGCGACCGCGACGGAATGCGGACCGTGCCGGTAGTTGATGAATATTCCACTCAAGTCTTTCTCCATGAATGCCAACCAGAGGTGCGCCCGGTGGGTGCAACTCTGATTCCAGGGCGTCGGAGAGCTTGTCCGACGCCGTCTCGTTCATTATGTTCTGGTTGTGGTCGACGACATCGAATCAGTGCTCGCCGGGATCAATTCCGAACTCGCCGGGCTGCACGCGCAGAGCAAGTTCCTCAACGAGGTGATCGACCGCCTGCACGCGGAGAACGAGAGGCTGCGCAACGCCGAGGCGCAGCGTGGCCTCCAGCCCGCGCTGCGTGAGTTGGTCAAGCTGGCCGATGACTGGCGCAGTCGGCGGGCCGCGCTCGAGGTGGACGGTGGTGCGGACCTCGTCCGGCTGTGTGACGAGATCGTCGAGGACGTGACCCTGGTGTTGGAGCGCCAAGGCGTCGACGAGTTCCACGCCGAGGTCGGCGCCGAGTTCGACCGCCACGAGCAGCGGTCGGTCGGCACCCGACCAACGGACACGCCCGACCTCGACGGCCGCATCGCCGAAGTCCGCCGCCCGGGGTACCGGGTGGACACGAAGGTGGTCCGGTTCGCGGAGGTCGTCGTCTCCAAGTTCACACCACCACCGGCGCCGTGACCCACAGCGCCAGCATCCACAGCGCGAACAGCGTCGTGACGAGCACGGCCGTCACCAGCAGCGCCATCGACACCTTGCGCCCGGTGGCGACCGAGGCGGGCACCTGACCGGTCATGTCGGTTCCTTCCGGTTGAGCAGCCACCTCAGTGGGGCAGCCGGGTCGTCGTTGACGGCGGCCCCACGCTCGGCCACCTCGATGGCGTCCTGGTAGCTGACCGCGAAGCACGACACGGTGGCGAAGTGGTTGTCCAACGAGGTGATCAGGTCCCGCTGGCCGACCTCCGCCAACCAGGTGCGGACGACCCGGTCGCGGTCTTCGCGTCCCACGCGTCCCAACCCGCTGTACGGGTGGGTCGTCCCGGAGGGGTCGAGGAGCCCGTCGCACTTGGTCAGCACCACGGCCACCGGGATGGTCATCCGGTTCCCCCGGCGGGAGAACCCCCTTTCGACCAACGCCTCGACGAACCGCTCCAGCACGTCCTTGGGCGCGGTGTTGGACGCGCTCACCTTGCCCAGCACCGAGCGGTCGGTCTCGGACCGCACCTGGCGCAGCGAGAAGGGGTCGACGATGAACACCACACCTTTGGTGAACTCCAGGAACTGGGCGTCGGCCATGTGGTCGACGCTCTCGACGTGCTCGCCTGCGGGGTCGTAGAGGTAGAGCAGTCGTCGAGCCCGACCCGAGCCGACGAACACGTTGTAGGCACGGGGTTTCACGGTCGCCGTCTTGAGCGCACGACTGGGATCTTGGAGTACTCCCAGCTCGACGTTGCGCTCGAAGGAGTCCTTCGCCCGAGGGTCGGCGAACTCGAAGTCCTCGTCGGTCAGCATCAGCCGTGAGACCGCGCTGTGCATGAAAACCGACTTGCCCGCCTTGGGGCCCGCGATCACCGGGATGTGCGCTGTCGGTGCGGACAGCCCTTTCGCGGGCAGCTCGTACCGGCACCGGCCGCACTGGGCGCTCAACCTGGTCTTGCCCAGCGCGAGCAGGGTGGGCAGGGTGTTGTGGCACCGGCAGGTCCGCCGCAGCACACCTGCCAGTCCCGGCACCAGCTTCCGGTGCGCCGCGCCGCACCCCGGACAGCGATAGATCGGACGCGTCACCCGCTCGTGGCACGACGGGCACTCGACGGTGATGCCGCGCAGGAACAGCAGGCCGAACTCCACCAGCCGTGAGCCACCCGCAGTGAGCAGCGCGCCGATCACCAGTGCCACCAACAGCACCAGAAACACCGCGGACGCGGTCCCCACGAACGCGATGGCGGAGAACGCGCCACCGACCAGTCCCACCGTCGCCGCGAGCGCGATCGGCACCGCCAGGAGCGCGGGTGTCGTGGTCCGCTCCCGCCACTGCCACACGCGGCCCACCAGCGGCACTGGTAGGACGCGCGTCCCATCGTCCGGACCCTTCGCCACGATCTTGGCCCACACCTGCTGGAACGTGGTGGTGAGCACCTTCCGGTAGTCGCGGAGCACGGGGCCCGCGTAGTAACTGCGGAACGCCGGGTCCGGTCCCTTCTCGGACTCGTCGGGAGGCTCGATCCGCAGGTGTGCGATCGGTCCGCCGGGTGCGAACCCGGCGATGGCGGCAGTCACGTACTCGACCAAGCCGATGACGAAGGCGATCAGCGCTCCGACGAGCATGGTGAACCCCAACACGTAGGGCCCTACCGAGCACAGCGCCAAGAGCAGGATGAGCAGTAACGGAAGCGGCACGTCACACCTCTCTGCGACGGAAGAACGACAGCGGCCCGCGGCGCTCGTGCCGTCCCCGCCAGCTCTGCCACCAACGGTTCCAGTTCGGCTTGGGTGTGGACACGTCCAGCATGTCCGCCATCGGCTTGAGCTCCGCACCGATCTTGTCCAGGTGCTTGCGCCGGCGCCTGAGCAGGGCTTGGGCCAGTGTTTCCTCGATGAGGGAGTCACGGGTGGACCGGCCGGCCAGGCCACGCCACGCGGCGATCACCGCCGCGACCTGACGAGGCTGGGCGCCGGCCAGGTACTCGCGCGCGGCGTCCCGGTACGCGGGCAGGAACACTGCCGCGTGTGCTCCGAGGGCCGCATCGAGCAGGTCCCGGTGAAGGCGGTTGTCCGCACGAAGCACGAACGCCGCCGCGGCGGCGATCAGCCTGCGTCCGAGCTCCCTGTCCGCAGAACCCGCGGCTTCGAGGGCGGACAGCACGACCTGGACACTGCCGCCACCGGGGGTGGAGCCCTGGAAGTACGCGATCCTCCTGGCCGCGTCGAGCCCGGCGCGGTCGGTCCGCTCGAGCTGTACCGCGATCGGGGAGTTGAGCAGTTCGTCGACGAGTTTGGCGTCCTTGGCGCCCAAGCCGTCGCGGCTCGCCAGGTCGAGGGCACGAGCGACGATCCGCATGCCGAGCCCGCTGTCGATGACGACGCTCGCCGGCATCTGGCGCAGCAGCCGGACCGCCTCGTCGGGTGACGGGTCCTGCGGCCACAGCAGCGAACCGAACCGGCGCCAGTCGACCGCGTGACGGCGGTACGGGTCCGTCACCACCTGCACCGGGTCCCGATCACCGCTCCGGACGAGCACGAGGTCCACGAGCAGCTTCACCCGTTCGGATGCTCCTGCCTCGAGCGCCCGCGCCACCTCCGACGGCAACTTGGCGGCCAACCGGGCGGTTTCGTCCTGGTTGGCGAGCTTGAGCTCCAGCACGCGGGCCAGTGCGCCGAGGAGAGGGCGCTGTTCGCACAGGCGCTGCACGACCGAGTCGGGTGGCGAAGCGCGCAACGAGGGCAGGACGACGTTCTCCGCGATGTCGTCCAGGTCTGCCTGTGACAGCTCCGGCAACCACAACCGGTCCTGGCTGCCCAGTGCCGCGATGAAGTAGGTGCCGAACAGCTTCGCGGGCACCGGCTCACCCCGCTGCCGTGCGGTGCGCAGCACCTCCGACCAGGCCACGACGTCCGCCGGGCCTCCGGCGTCCTGCACCGCGTCCCCGATCCGCTGCCAGACGTGCGCGGGCAGGCCACCCGATAGCCGGCCCACGACGAGCCGAACGGCCGCCAGCAGCATCTCCTCGTCCGGCTGCGTGCCCACCGGCAAGTCGTCCGACATCTCGAGCAGTACCGCGAACGTGTCCAACTCGGCCACCGTGAGACGCGGTTCCACCTGGTTCGCGAAGGCCAGGGCGGAGGCCACCGCGCCGCGTTCCCAGAGCTGACCGATGGCTGACGCGTACCGTGTCCCGTTGGGGTCGCGCCGTAGCCGGGTGGTCAGGTCGATCGTGGTGAAATCACCGTAGGCGGGCAGCCGGACATCGGGCGTCGTGCAGCTGAGCAGCGCGCCGGACTCCTCTGGCCGCGCCGTGTAGGTGGTGAACGAGATGTCCAGGCACAACGGGTGCGGGAAGGACCGGCAGGCGGCGGCGACCCACAGCGCGGCAGTCCGGTCGTCCGGCACCACCAGAACCAACCGACCACGTCTGCCGGTGAGTGCGCGCTGGATCCCGCTGATCACCTGCTCCAGCCCGTCGGTGCCACCCGGGGCGGTGACGAACCGCCGCGTGTTCACCTCATTCGCCTCGTCGCCCGGCGTGAGCGACGTCAGCTCGGGCAAAGCGCTGCCGTTGATCCTGGAGTTCACCCAAGCCCGACTGCGCCACAGGTCGATCGGCAGCACGTCAACCAGTTCGCGCTCCACGTCGTCGAACAGCAGGGCGTGCGCGAAGTAGTTGCCCATCCGGCCGGTGAAGTCCGCGCCCGTGTACTGGCTCTGGAACACCGCCGCACCGCGACCCGTCGCCGCGTAGCCGAACGCGACGGGGAAGCCGCTGAGGTCGTGCTCGTGCAGCCGACCCACCAGACCGGGACCGGGTTCGTAAGCGCTGGCCCGGACAGCGAGCTCCACCAGCGGTCGCGGCGTGCCGGGCGTCATCGCGCTGACCTGGAAACCCTGGATGCCTTCCAGGCCGTCCTCGCACGAGGTGTAGTGCAGTTGGCGTACCGCCATCACTTCCCCCTGGACCTGATCGCCCCGAACCGGGCCAACAACCACAACATGGGGTCCTCCAAGCGATAGGGGTGCACACCGGCGGGCGCCAGCCGGGTGCCGCTGACCGGCGCGGCGCCGAGCGCGGACAGCCCGAAGTACCGGTAGGTCCGGAACGAGTTGGCGACTGTGCGGTCGAACGCCGGGTCGTACCATCGGTCGAGCCAGCTGCGGATCTCCTCGTGGACATCGCGGCCGTCGTGCTCGTCGTAGACGCCGTCGTGGCGGGACGGCCTGCGCAGCGGCGACTCCGGCCCGAACGTGTCGCGCAGCAAGTCGACTTTGGTGAGCGCGATCGCGAGCGGTGTGCGGAGCAGCTTGGCAGGGGCGCCGTGGCCGCGTTCGCGCAGCAGCTCGCCCAAGCGGTTCACGACGTGGAGCTGCTCGGTGAAGCCGGTCTTGGCGGTGGTTCCGATCATCTCCCTCACCCTGGGCATCTGCACCGGGTCGAGGAGCAGGACGATCCCCTCGGCCGCGTGCAGGTAACTGATCAGCTGGTCCATCGCCTGCGCGCGGGCCACGTCCTCACCGGCGGTGTCGTAGAAGACCGTCACCACCGGCGCCACGCGCGCCGGGCCGATCCGGCGCTGCTGTGGGAATCGGAGGCTGAACATCAGCGGCTCCGGGGTGGTCCGCAGCGCGGTGGGCGTCGGGTTGACCGGACGACCCTCGTCGAACAGCGGCGTGGCGAAGTCGCGTGCGTAGCGCACCCTGGACGCCTCGCCCAGCAGGTCGAGCGACATGCCGGTGAACCGCGCGCTGACGTCGCCGCGCTGGAACTCGTGCACCAGCACGCCGACCCAGGTGCTCTTGCCGGAGTCCGACGAACCGATGACCGCGATGTTGCGTCCGCCGCTGTCGATGTACTCCCGCAGAAGATCCTTCCCGCACTCCGGGCACACCCGACGGCCTTGGGGCAGGTTGCCGTGGGGGCAGCGGCCCTTCTTCAGGTCGCGCTCCGCGAACCTGGTGGCCTGGTCGCCACAGCGCTCACCACAGCTCATCCGGAGGTCGGCGCGCTTGTGCGTGGTCCAGCAGTAGGGACACTTCGTAGTCGCCATCATGTTCCTCGCACGATCAGGTCGTCGGGTCGCGACGGGACGAGCACGACGTGCTCGTCGAGCGAGAACGCCCGCAGGTGCACCGGTCTGCGCAGGGTCCGAGGCACCTCGAACTCCCCGTCGTGCGCCGCTTCACCGCCTTCCACCCGCAGGAGCACTTCGCCGTCGTCGGCGCTCATCGGCCGGACACCCGACTTCGCCACCACGACGAGGTCCGGTTGGTCGCCCTCCACCGACAGGACGCGTCGGCGCGAGAACAGGTGGGCGCGGCGGATCGAGTAGTGGGTGGTGCCGGTGGCGACCTCCCGGCCGAGGGTGAGCGGACCGAAGCTCGGCACACCGTCGACCGAGTGCGAGGTGCACACCCCGAACCAGTAGTCACCCGCCGGCACCGGGACGGACACACCCCGGCTGTCGTAGTCGACCCTGGTGACGTCCCTGACCGACGCTTGGGGGTCGGTCGGTCCGACCGGCTTGACCGTCCGCCGCCACACCACGCGCGCCGCACTGGCGCCTTCGGGCCACTCCCACGTGAGCCGCACCGTCGAGCCCAGCCGGTCGAGCCGCAGCGCGGTCACCGGTCTGCGTCGCGCGTCCAGCTCGAACGGCGTGCCGATGGCGGCGAGGTCGCCGAGCACCGTGATGGGCACGAACGTGCGCTGCTTGCCGGGCGCGGAGGCCCGCCCCCGCAACGTTCCGCGCCCGCTCAGATCGGCACGCACGGGCACGCCGTGCCGGCGGGCCCGCCCCGCGGACACGACCCTGGGCTCGGGAGGGTCCTCGCCGGCCCTCAGCTCCAACAGTTCGACGTCGCCACGCCGCGGCGGGGTCCACCTCGCCACCAGGTCCTCCCCGTCGAACTCGGCGACGAGGTCGACCACCGCGACCGGCACCTCCTGGCAGGTCGCGGTCAACCGCACGCCGGCGCTGAGCGCGGTCGCGCCGTCGGGCAGCCGATAGCGCGCCCGGACCAGGTACTGGTAGGACTCGCCGGGTCGCACGTCGTGATCGGAGAACGAGGTCGGGTAGACGTCCCGGACTTCCCCGTCGGAGCGGGTGACCAGCACACCGATGGCGCCGTCGGGCAGCCGCCAGCGGCCGGAGACGGAGTCCGCGTCGCCGTGCGCCTCCGCGTCCAGCACATCGCCGAGCACGGTGACGGGCGTGGTGTGCGCGGCGTGCGACGACGGGTTGCCGTCCCGCAGGGTGTGCACCTGGTAGACCAGAGGTGTGCCGTTCGGCGGGTCCGGGTCGACTACCTCGCCCGCTGTGGTGCTCTCGCTCAGCACGGTGCCGTCCCGGCTCACGCGGTAGGCGATGCGTCCGGCCGTCGCACTGCTCGGCCGCCACGTCACGACGACCCGACTTCCGCGCACCACTGCCGTCGCGGACGGTGGCGCCGCCGGACGGCACCGCTCCAGCGCGGTGTCGATCCGGTCGTCGACCAACGACTCGCGAAGGCGGTGGTAGCCGGCTACGGCCGCCTCGACATCGGTCTGCTCCGCGGCACGGCACCGTTCGAGTTCCGAGTCCAGCTCGGCCAGCCGTTGCTCCAGCTCCGCGCGCCGACGCGGCCACTCACCGGGTAGTCCCGGCTGCTGTTCGAGGACCGCCAGCGCGGCCCGCAGTCGCAGGTCGTGCACGGCGCGCTGGTAGTTCTCCTGCCAGCTCGGTTCCGCCGATGCGGAGAACCGGCGCTCGCACCACACCGCGTACGCCACTGAGAGCGGGTCCGAACCGATGCCCAGCGCCCGCAACCGGTCGGCCGCCGCTTCGGCGGCGTCCACGGCTTCGGCGTACCCGTAGGCCGCACGGTCCGCCAGGTAGCCGAGGACTTCGTGGCGGAGCACGTCCCCGAGGCTGCCCTGCTCCAGCCACCCCTGGATCAGGCGCAGGAGCGTGGTCTCCGCGGCACTGTCGGAGGACCGCGAGACGCGGAGCTTCCCGCGCCGCTGTGCGAGGTGGTGCTCGGTCGTGGTCGGGCCACCGAGACCCGCGAGGTAGTCCCACAGTGAGTCGTGCCGCAGCTGTGCCAAGTGGCCGCGGGTGTCGGCCCACCGGCCGGGTTCGGCCGGACGCGGGAGCTCCGCGGGTTCCCGCTCGTCGCCTCCACACTGCCGCAGCGCGGCCAGGACGGCGCTGCGGGGCAGCTTCAGCGTCCGAGCCTGGGCGTCGACCTCGGTCGGGGGGAGCCCGGGCGCGCCGTCCAACCGCGATCGGAGGGTGGTCGCGAGCTTGCCCCGCGCCGCCTCGACGCGGGATCGGTGCGCGGTGCGCCGAGCCGGGTCGAGCAGCGTCTCGGACACCGCCGCGTGCTGCCCGCGCAGGATCTCCAGAGCACGGCGGAAGGCCCGGTACTGCTGCTTGGTGAACTGCTTGCCGACTTCGGCCACCGCGGTTCCGATCGTGTCCCGATCGGTCACCTCGACGGGTAACAGGTAAACGCGGAACAGGTCCTCGTCCGGCCGCCAGCCGTCCTGCACCGGCTTGAGCACCTCGTCGACGAACCTGGCCTCGTCGAACCGCCAGGTGGTCACCGCTGGATCGCGGGCAGCGGCGCCCGCTTGACCTCCTCGGGCACCATGCCGCTGATCTTCGCCTCCAGCTTGATCTCCTGACCGTCGGCAGCGGTCGCGGTGATGTGCAGGATGCCGTCGGCCTCCAGGTTGAACGAGATCTCCAGGGGCTGGCCCGCCGGTCCCGGCGGCAGGTTGCGCAACGTGCCCTCGACCAGCTCGAGGTTGTCCGGGAGTTCGTCGCTCAGCACGTCGGTGGTCGACTCGTAGACCGAGACGTCCACCTCCCGCTGCCGGTCGTGCACGGTGCGGAAGGTGTCCCGCGGGCGTGCCGGGATCTCGTCGTTCGGCTTGATCAGCCAGGCCACCACCAGGTCGCTGTCGGACTTGCGGCTGTCGCGAACGACCGCGACGCCGTAACCCTTGGACGTCACGTTGACGATGTTGGGGAGGGCGTTGCCGCCCGGCAGTCCGCGGGCCGGCGACTCGACACCGTCGGTCTCGGCGACGCTGTTGGCCGCGAACAGCGCCGCGCCCTTCGCGACGATCTGGTCCGGATCGGTGAGCTGCGGGATCGGCAGGTCGGGGAACTCCGCCCGCAACCGATCCTTGATCGCGGGGGAGTGGGACATGCCGCCGACGAGCAGGAACTCGTCGATGTGGGCGACTTCCTTCGCCGCGGCGTGCCGGAGCACGTCCCGGGTGAAGTCGAGGGTCTTGCCGATGAGGTCGGCGGTCGCCTCCTCGTACTCCGCCCGAGTGATCTCGATCTTGGCGCGTCGACCGTCGGCGATCACCGTGGTGCCGTAGGTGTCGCGTCGGCTGAGGGCCTTCTTGGCCTCCTCGGCCAGCAGCTCGATGGACCCCGCCGCGTCGAGGTCGGTGCGCGGGTCGGAACCCGGGTACTGCTCGGTGAACTTGTCGCACACCAGGTCGACCAGCCGCGCGTCCCAGTCGGCGCCACCGAGCTGGTGGTCGCCGCCCGTGGCCACGACCCTGATCTCGGTCGGCGAGACCTTGATGATCGTGACGTCGAACGTGCCGCCGCCGAGGTCGTAGACGAGCACGCTGCGCTCGTCGCCCTCGGACATCAGCCCGTACGCGATCGCCGCCGCCGTCGGCTCGTTGATGATGTTGACCACCTGGAGGCCGGCCATCTCGCCGGCGTCCCTGGTGGCCTGGCGCTCGGCGGCGCCGAAGTAGGCGGGCACGGTGATCACGACGTCGGCGAGCGTGCCGTCCGCCGGTGCTTCGAGGCCCAGCACGTTCAGCGCGTCCTCGACGATCTGTCGCAGGATGATCGCGGACACCTGCTGGGGGTACAGCTCGCGGTCGTCGATCTCGACCGTGTACCCCTCCACGCCCATGTGGCGCTTGATGAGCGAGATGACCCTGCCCGGCTCGCTCTTCAGCTCGTTCTTCGCGAACTTGCCCACCGTGACGTTCCCGCTGTGCTCGAAGAACACCACGGACGGCGTGGTCAGGTCGCCTTCCTGGTTGGGCAGTACGGACACCCGGTGGTTCTCGTCGAGAGAGGCGACGCAGGAGTAGGTCGTTCCCAGGTCGATGCCGAGAACAGGACGACGGGTCATGGATTGTTGTCCTTCTTGGTGGGTGGTTTCCGGTCGAGGAAGTCGAGGGGCATGGACCGCCGTGCCGGCGGCGTCGGGTCGTCACCGCCTTCGCCGGGCTCACTGCTCCGGCCTGTTCCGCCTCCGCTGTGGGGTGCGTCCACGCCCTTGCCGCTGTCGCGCAACCTCTGGGCGAGGTGAGCGTGGTCGATGGCGGACGGGGCATCGGCCTTGGTCGGTCTCACCGGTTCGTCCACCCGGACCGGGACGCGCCTCCTGCGGTACAGCAGGAAGGCGAGCAGGCCGATCGCCACCACGACGGCGAGGGCAGCGAGCAGCGCGTTCCGCCAGGGGAACACCGCCGGTTCGGGCTTGGCCAGGGCGTCGAACGGGACGCCGCAGGCGCTCGCCATGATGTCGTACAGGCGGCGCAGCAGGCTGGACTGCTCTCCGATGAAGTAATCCTGCTCCGCCTGCGGCCCGGTGACGGCGGCGAGGTTGCCGTCCGCGCCGGTTGCCAGGTCGATGCCGACCGCGACCACCCGGGTGCCCGCGCTCTTGAGGCGGTCCGCGGTGGCGACGGCAGCGGCCAGCGGGGTGTCCGGGCCGTCCTGCGCCGGGTCGCCGTACGCGGTCGGCACCCCGTCGGTGACCAGCACGACGAGGTCGAGGTCGTGCGCCGCGGCCGCGGCGAGCGCGGCCTCCCAGTTCGTCGCACTGCCGGTGCCCTCGCCGACTTCGAGGAGGTCGACGTCGTCCTTGAGTTGTCTCCTGCTGTCGTCGTCCGAAACGTCCACGTCCGACCGGACGGTCCGTGCGACCGTGCCGAATCCGATGATCGTGACCTTCGAGGGCTTGTCGCGCAGTGCGTCGACGACGTTCCGGGTTGCTTGTCGCACTTCGCCGAATCGGCCCGACATGGAGCCGGACTGGTCGATCAGGAGGCCGACCGCCAACGGGCACCGCGCCGGCCAGGGAGGGTTCGGCACGGCCTGTTCCGCCGTCGCCGGAGGCGCGACGAGCGCGACGGCCAGGAGCGCCGCGGAAACTCGGCCGAGCATGCTGCTTCCCCACTTCGACTGGCGCTCGCGCTGATCGCCGCAGCGCGGCGGGCAATGGCCCGGACTGCCGGGATAATGATTACCACAGTTCGATGGTCGTTGGCCGGACGTTCCGATTTTGTCCAACCGCAATTGTGCGGATTACTTCCGGCTCTTCAGTGGTATCCGGTCGGTCGTTGTGATCAACGACTTCGCGGGTTCATTCGGATGGTTATGAGTGCGACTCGGAACGAAGTGGTCGGCGGGTCAGTGCCGCTGTTCGTCTCTTGAACGGTGGGCCAGGACGGGAAGGTGGTCGTAATGTCCGTTTCCGTCTGTCCGGGCGCCGTTCGGGTGTCCGGATCTCGCCGGTGGCGGTGGAATGCTGGACTCCTCGACCCGGGTGCGCAGCCGTGCCAACTCCGCGGGCAGCTTCTCCAGGACCGCTTCCTCGCCCGAGCGCCGCAACCGGTAGGCCGCTTCGATGGCCATCAGGTAGAACGCGACGCCGGACAGCAGTCCCGCGCCGAACCAGATCGGCGCTGACCAATGGCGGTAGCCGGTGGCCCAGTAAGTGGCCAGGGCCGCCACCGAGGTGCCGACCGCGCTGCCGGCCAGCACCCCGTGCGTGACGGTGATCCAGGGTGACGCCGCGCGCAGCCAGGTGAGCCGGCTGCGGGCAACGGACTCGCGCATCCGGGTCAAAGCGTCCTCGACCAAGTCGAGGGCGAAGCACGCCTGCTCGCGTTGCAGGCGGTTCAGCTGTGGTGCGAACTCGTCGAGGTGCCACGACACTTCGTTGAACGCGACCACCACGCTCACGGCGTCCACCTTCAACCGCGACCGCGGCCAGGTGATCTCCACGCGCGAGGCGCGCAGCAGCACCGCGCCGGAGACGATCACCACCATCTCCAGGCCGCCGAACACGGCCATGCGCAGTTCCAGGTCGACCACCGGCAGCGTGCCGAGGGTCAGGATCGCTATGGAGGCGATCACCACACCGATGAGGACGTGCAGCTTGAGGTTGTGCGGCACCGCGCCGTACTCGCGGTTCAGCAGGTCGATGACGTGCCGTCCCCAGTAGGCCAGTGCGCTCGTCCCGGCGATCACGAGCAGCAGGAACACCCACGTGCCGGCCAACGCGATGAGCCACGCGGTGCGGTCGTCGGCCGACCGCATGAGCGCGGTGATCACCGCGAACGGCAGCAGCGCCCCCGTCGACCACGCCAGGGGCAACTCCGCCCACCGCCGCGGCGCCGGGATCGCGGGCTCCTCGCGGACCGGCAGCACGACCGGCGACACGTAGTGCTCGACCTCTTGGATCAGGAGCCGCACATCGCGCTCCCAGTGGCCGAAGTCGATCCGCCGTGATTGCTTGAGCGCGACCGGCCTGATGTCTTCGGGAAGGGCGGTCGGGTCGGGGAGGCCTGCCTGGTCGATCAGCACCGGTAAGACGTGCGTGCCCGTGTCCAGCGCGGTCCTGATCTCGTGCCGCACCCAGTCGACGCCCTCGGAGCCCGTCCGCTGCTCCAGGTCCCGGGACCAGGACCGGTGCAGCACGACGACGAGCAGTTCGGCCTTCGCCAGCTTGTCGCGCAGCGCGCTGGGGTAGTGCTCACCCGCTCGGATGCCGGTGTCCAGGAACACCTGGTCCGCGCCGAAGTGGCGACGCAGGCGCTCGGTCACCGCCTCGACCACCTGCACGTGCGGCAACCTGACGAGCGCGCCGTCCCGCAACTCGTTCTGCCGGTAGTTGACGAAGACGACCTCGTCCGGCATCGCAAGCCTCCTCGTCCGGCCAGGTGGGGAGCTCATGACCGCATTGTGGTCGGCGACGAGATGACACGACAGGTCGAGAACGTGACACCGGTTGACACCTCAGACCGGGGTCACCACCGGTCGGTGGCCTCCCGGCGAATGCCGACGGCGAGCAGTCCGCACACACTGCCGGCGTGCCGGATCCCACCGTCGGCCACCAGTTCCAGCGCCTTGCGCATGGGCACCCAGTGCACGTCCATGTCGGCCTCGGCGGCTTCCCTGCTCGGCGTGCCGAGCGTCAGGCCGGTGGCGAGGAAGACGTGGTCGACGTGGTTGGTGAAACTGTCCGCGCCGTTGACCTGGGCAACCGGCTCCCAGCGGACGGCGCGGACGCCGGTCTCCTCGGCCAGTTCCCGCTCCGCGGCGGCGCGCGGATCGACGTCGACGGCGTCGATCGCGCCGGCCGGCAGGCGCCACTGCCGGGCCGCATGGGTGTAGATCCACTGCCGGGTCACCGCGACCCGGTCGTCGTCGTCCACGGCGACCACTGTGATGGAGCCCGGGGACACCACGTGGTGGTACACGTCGTGCACCCCGTCGGGGCGAACGACGTTGTCTTCACGGACCTCGAACCACGGGGTCGTGCGCACTGCGCGCGTGGTCAACCGTCGCCAGGTCGGGTGGTTCTCGCGGTCCATCCGTCAATCCAACACGGTGTGGCACCGGATGCGGAAGACCTGCCCCTCGGTGTCCATTTCCCCCGTCTATCGCACCACGGAAAACCGGGGTCGAACGGACCAGGGGAAGAGGGTTCGAAGCGGGTGTTCGGGCTGGAGAGAGGCGGTCTCCGGCGGTCCGCCACGAGTTGCTGTCGGAGGGACGGGCGACCCGTCGGTTCGCAGGGCTGCTGCGGTTCCGTGATCGATTGACGCGGTGGTGGGGGCTCCGGCCGTTCGGGACGGGGTCGGGTGGACGGAACGGTGGGTGCCCGAAGTCGAACAATTCGCAGAAACGGAAATGGCGTGACCGCCACGACGGCCACGCCATTTCACGACGAGTTCTGATCAGCCGAGCAGCAGGGCGAGCAGGGCGATGAACAGGTGCGGCTCCATGATTGCACTCCTTTGGAGAGGGTCTGTTTGGTGAATCACCGGTGTGCACACCAGGATCAACCGTCCCGAAGGGGTTCGTAAGTGGTTGCCGGTCGCGTCTCGCGGAGGAAACGGGAAACCCTAGACCGGATCGTCGTGCAAGGCGGCGATGATCTCGACGTGCAGTTCGCGGGCCGGCCGGTGGCTGTGCCTGCGCTGCACCGCCCAGGACAGGCGGGACAGCTGGCTGCGGACCGTCGTCGAGCCGAGCGGTCGGGCGGCTTCCAACGCCTGCAGTGCGGTCTCGCACATCCGGTCCAGTTCACCCGCCGCCTCGTAGGCGAGAGCGAGGCGTGCGCCGTGCAGCGCACGGGCCCGGCGGGCCTCCGGTTGGGTGCGCGACAGCGCGCGTTCGAGGAGTTCGGCCGCCTCCGCGGGGCGGCCGAGGTCATACAGGCACCAACCCGCGACCACGGCGCCCAAGTCGGCGATCGTCGACGAACCGAGCACCGGACCGCCAGGTCCGGCGTCCGACGACGACTCGTCGAGCGCCCGTTCGGCGTCGTCCAGCGCGGCGCGGCACAGCGAGTACTCGCCGCGCTGCGCGTATCCCTGTGCCAGTCGGTGCAGCGCCAGGCCCCGGATGCGCGCGTCCGCGTGCGGGTCCCGAAGTGCCCGCTGTGCCAGTTCGACCGTGCTGATCGCATCGCCCACGTACATCGCCAGCTCCGCGCGCCGCACCAAGCCGTACGAGGCGAGCCCTGGATCTCCCGCGGCCACCGCGAGCGCCGCGAACTGCATGGTCCGCTTCTTCGACTCCTCCTGCATCCCTGCTTCCTGGGCCATCCACCCCATGTACTCCACCGACCGCGCCGCCAGCAGACCGAGCCGGCGTCGAGTTTCCGGGTTCCGCGCACCGCGCAGCACCGCCTGCACCACCTGTATCTGCGCGGTGAGTGCCGGGATGACCAATTCGGGTGCCAGGCGCTTGCCCATGTCGCGGATACCGTCGAACTGGGCGCGCAGCAGTTGCTCCGTCGCGTCGTCCTCCGCGACGGTCTCGGCCGCGGTCCGGCTCACCCGCAGTTGCGGCAGGTCCCACAGCGGCACGAGAGGGTCGTCCTGGCTCGTGGTGTCCGGCAGGTCCGCGGGCACCAGCCTGCTCAGTGCGCCGTCGGCATCCAGGACCGCGTCCGCCAAGCGCGCGAACTGCGCAGTCGGCTGCTTCATGCCGGTTTCGATCTTGCTGATGTGGCCCTTGCTGTAGTGGAGGTCGCCGGACAAGGCCATGAGCGACTTCCCCGCGGCGACGCGCCGCCTCCGCAACTCGACGCCGAACACCCCGCTCTGGTTGTTCATGCTCCACCCTCTCATCCACCCGCACCCAGGGCCCACTGTTTCCTGTTGCCTGTCGCGGTGGCGATCGATCACCCCTGTTCGCGGGCGTGCCCCCTGGTCACAGTGGGTGGGGCGAGTCGAGCGAGGAGGAAGCCATGCTTTCGGTCATCGGGTACGGGTTGTTGCGGGTCGTCGTGGTGGTGCTGGTGGTGGTGTACGTCCTGTGGGCGGGCTTACTGGACTCGATCTTGGTCGACACGTTGACCGGAGCGCTGGTCGGGGCTTGGAGCGGGTGCGGTTTCTCCCACACCGGCACCTGCCGTCGCGTCGATCCGGGTGCCCGTCGGCAGTCACGAGCCGGTACGACTTCCGGCGTCGAGCGTGGGATGAGGGCTCGGTAGGTAGTCTCCGCGCATGAGCCGCGCACGACAGACGGTCACCCTCACTGCCGACTTGGTCATACTGACCATTCGGGAAGGTGCGTTGACCGTGCTGCTCGTCGAGCGGGAGAACGAGCCGTTCCAGGGGCGGTTGGCGTTGCCCGGTGGGTTCCTGCGCGGTGACGAGTCCCTTGAGCGGACAGCCGCGAGGGAGCTGGCCGAGGAGACCGGTCTCGACGCCGGGACGATGCGGTTGCGGCAGGTGGGCGTCTACTCCGAGCCCGGTCGAGATCCGCGCCATCCCCGGGTGGTGACCTGTGCCTACCTCGCGATCGCCCCCAACCTGCCGGTGCCGGTCGCCGGATCGGACGCGCGCGCGGCCCGGTGGGTACCGGTCGCCGAGGCCACCTGTGCCGCGCTGGCCTTCGATCACGACCGCATCCTGGTGGACGCCGTGGACCTGGCGCGCACGCTGTTGCAGTTCAGCACGATCGCCACCGCTTTCTGCGGCCCCGAGTTCACCATCGGCGACCTGCGTGAGGTGTACGAGGCGGTCTGGGGGGTGGCGTTGGACAAGCCGAACTTCCACCGCAAGGTCACCGACGCCGACGGCTTCGTCGAGCCCACCGGCGACAAGCGGCCGTCCCCGAACGGCAGGCCCGCGGCCCTGTACCGCGCCGGCGGGGCGACGGAGTTGGTCCCACCGATGATGCGGTCCCGCTTCGGCGCCTGAGATCGTTCTTGTCAATCTGACCATTGGCTCTACAGGGTGACTTGCGTCGATCGCCAGTTGATGTCACTATGACAATAAGCGCGGTGTCGCGGGCATGGCCCAATGTCGCCGTCACACCACGCCCGATCTTGCGAACGTCTCGCAGGTGTCCGATCCCAGGGCGCCCCGAATCGTGTTGGAGTGAGAATCGGTGAACGTCATCATGACTGCGCTGGATGTGGAACACGAGGCCGTACTCGAACACCTGGACGATGTGAGGCCGCATCGGCATCCGTCCGGCACCGTGTTCGACGTCGGTGTGGTGGCAGGCCACCCGAGGCATCGCCTCGCACTGGCGCTGACCGGGCCGGGCACCACCGCGGCCGCCACGCTCACCGAACGGGCCAACGCGGAGTTCGCTCCCGCGGCCATGGTGTTCGTCGGCGTCGCCGGCGGCCTGAGGGATTGGCTGGCCATCGGCGACGTCGTCGTGGCTACCAAGATCTACTCCTATCAGGGGGGTCGTAGCGAGAGGGACGAGTTCCTGGTACGTCCCTCCGCCTGGTCCGTCTCGCACCGCCTCGACCAGGAGGCGAGGAGACTGCGGCGTGGCGACGCCTGGCACTCCTTCCTGCCCGGTGGGGTCGGGGACTCGACGCCGGCCGCCCACTTCGACCCCATCGCGGTGGGCGATGTCGTGCTCGACTCCCGCACGTCGGAGTTGGCCCACCGGCTGCGCACCTCCTACAACGACGCGGTGGCCGTCGAGATGGAGGGCTCCGGGTTCGCGCACGCGGCTCATCTGGGCAACCAGGTGCACGCGATGGCGGTGCGCGGCATCAGCGACCACGCCGACGGACGCAAGGCCAAAGCCGACCGGGCAGGCGGACAGCGCCTCGCCGCCCGCAACGCCGCCGCGTTCGCCATCGCGCTGATCACCGCGCTCGAACCCGACGAGGACGTCCCCGTCGACGAGGAACCGCCCTCCGCGGTCCCGGTCGTCCACAACACCAACACCGCGCGGGACAACGCCCGGGTCGGGCAGCAGATCGGCGTCAACTTCGGCTCCACCAGGAGGTTCCGATGACGGAAGACTTAGCCGACTTCGACGTCGACAACCAGAACGTCGCGTCCGACAACGCCTACGTCGAGCAGCAGATCGGCGTGCAGTACGTGGAGAGCGTCTACCACGAGACCAAGATCTACACCGTCGACAAGGGAGCCGGGCCCGACCGTCGACACGAGGTCGCGCTGGCCTACCTGGCCGGAGGTGTCCCGCGGCGGGCCGAGGAACTGTTCGGCGACCTCGTCTTCGGGAGCCACCCGTCGACCGAGCGGACCTATTACTACGTACTGGCAGTGCTCAGCGAGCGCGGGTTCGGAGATCTCACCGCGGAACTGGTCGCCGGCATCCGCGATGCCTGGAAGATCTGTGATTCGTTGCCGGAGGACCGGTGGAAACGGGCTCACCGCGTCGTTTGGGAGATTCTCGATCACGTCCGCTCGGCTGACGCTCAGCGGTCGTTCACGGCGGTGGCCGCGTTCGGCAGGCTCTCCGCCGAGCGGCAGGACGAGATCAGCAGACACCTGTCGATGCTGGTGGACGGCCTGGTCGAGCAGCAGTTGAACGCCGAGCGGAAGCACGAGGTCAGCGCTGAGCGCTTTTCCGGGAACCGGATCGACCGGGCGAAGAAGTTCTTCGAGCCCAATCCCGCGCCACCTCCCCGGTACGAGCCTCGGATGCTCCTCCGTGAAGCCAAGGACCGCAGGCGCGCGATCATCGGGGCCGTGGTCGCGGCGCTCGCGTTCGCCAGTCTGTTCTTCGGCGCGAAGACGTTCTCCCTCTGGGGAGGGGTGCTGCTGTTGGTGACAGGTTGCGTCGTCATGGCCCGTTACGGCATCGAGCACACGGTGCACTTGTTGAACCTGGCTCTCCGGCGCGACACCGCGGAGGTCGAGGGCGAGCAGTCCGGACCTACGCCCGTCGACAAGCTCATCGAACGCTGTTTCCGAGAAGCGCGCCCCGAGTACGCCAAGGACTGGCCGCGATACGCCATCGGGTATCGCACACGCCTCAAGCAGCGCTTCAACGCCCAGATCGGGCGCAGCGGACAGGACGTCAGAGAGCTGAAGTGGCTGTTCGACTGGCATGCCCGGCGGGTTGCGGAGCGGTGGCCCCACCACGACCCCTACGGTCAACCGGAGCCCACCGCCCCCGGTGGCGCCCGCCTGTGGCAGGCCGCCGGCGCACTGGTCGCCGTGGCGGGTTCGCTCCTGCTGCTGTTCGCGGCGCAGCGCCTGCAGGCCGTGCCGATCCTGGTAGGCGGTTGGTTCGCCATGCCCACGTTGGTGGAAGTCGTCGCAGCCGGCCGTGCGGCCCTGCTTCCGCGCAAAGAGGCGAACGAGCTGTTCGAGGAGGAGAAGGCCGAGTACCAACGGTGGCGGAAGGTGTTGGCCGACCGGCCGATCGACAGCGAGATGGCCCGCTGGCTGGCGCTGGACAAGGCGCACCTCAAGGCCGAGGCGCTGCGTGCGGGCAACATCGCGGAGCGCGACCTCGTTTCGCACGTGGTCATCAACCAGCTGGCGCCCGGCGCCCGGCGCGGACTGGTGCCCCACGGTCCGCCGCGCTACACCGCATACCTGGTTACCGTCATCCTGCTCACCAGACACGGTGTCCGCGCCTCGCGTGTGTACCTGGATTTCACTACGGGTGAGTTCAAGAACGAGAACTGGGATGTCTTCGGATACGACCGCATCGCGTCCGCATCACTGCGCGTCCTCGAGAGGACGGCCAAGAAGGTGCCGGGTGAGCCGTCTCGCAAGGTGCGCAATCGCGAGTTCAAACTCCGCCTCCTGGACGGCGCGGAGATCATCAGGATCAACGAGCGTCTCGACATCGAGGACGACGCGGAAGTGGACGACAAAGCAGAACTGGAGCGGCTCGCGGCAGCCACCTCCGGTATGGACGCGGCTCTCCCGGTCCTGGAGGCCGTCGCTCATCAGGGGCCCGCGTGGATCGACCTGGAACGCGACCGTCGAGCGCTGTGGTCGCACGCCTGGTCCGAGTGATGTGCGCCCGTTCCCCACATCGCACCTCCTGCCGCCCGGACGGGCGCTCACGAGTGCGAAACCGATCCGGAAGGAGCGACGACCCCAGATGAACGGAACCCGAGTTGGTGGGACCGAGCCGGAAGACGTGGTCAGGGACGTCCTGTTGGCGGAGTACGACGCGCTCAAAGCCGAGCAGAAGTCGCGAATCGCGTTGCGCGACCGACTGACGTATGCCGCTCTTGCCTCCCTCACGGCGGCGCTGGCGCTGGTGATCCAACCGGCTGGCCGGCCGCACCTGCTGCTTCTGCTGCCTCTGGTGTGCGTGATCCTCGGGTGGACGTACCTCGCCAACGACCAGAAGATCTCGGCGATCGGCGCGTACCTGCGTCGACACCTCGCCCCGGCGCTGGTGGCGACCAACGGTCGCCTGGGTGGGCTGTTCGCGTGGGAGTCCGTTCACCGGCACAGCCCGCTGCGGCGCCTCGACAAGGTCACGCAGCTGGTGGTGGACCTGCTGATGTTCGCGGTCCCGTCGCTGTTGTCGACGGCGCTCTACTGGGCCACCGGCGACGTTCGCACCGACCTGCTCGCGGTGTCGATCATCGAGGCCTTGCTCACCCTGGGCTTCGCCGCCCGGGTCGTCATCGCCGCCGACCTGTCGACGGGGGAGCGGGCGGACGAGGTCGCCGGCCTCTCAGTCCGACGTGCTTAGCCCCGGTCCTCGTCGCACCCCGCCCCTCATCGGTGAGGGGCGGGGTGGGACAGCTAGCCGACGGTGATCGTGCCGTCCGCGGCCCGGACACAGGTCACGGCTCGGGCTGTGGCGGTGGCGGCGCCGGTGAGGCAGCGGCCGAGGGCGGTGTGGCCCGCGGCGTTCGGGTGCCACGACTCCTGGCACGTCTGGAAGTAGGTGACGCAGGTGTTGGCGATCCGCTGCACGTCCAGCTTGTCCTTGCCGGAGAGGCTGGTGACGAACGTGCCGCTCGGGCCGTCCTGGAGCCGGATGGGGGTGGCCAGCGAGTTGGCCGGGCTCCCGTCCTGCTCGCACAGCCGTGCGCCGTCGAACGCGCGTTGCACGTTGACGTAGACCAGGTCGGCTCCGGGGAACTCGGCGGACAGGGCCGCGTGCGCGCCCTGCACCACGGTGCCCAACCGGGCGGAGAACACGTGACCCGGGGCGAGGCTCGCGCGGTGCACCGGGCAGCCCGCGGCGTAACGCTCGGCGCCCAGGTCGCGGAACTTGTCGCGGGTGTCGCTGCGCCCGTCCTCCTCGTGGTAGCGGGCGGCGAGGTCCAGCGGCAGGGGGTTGGTGTAGTCCTGGAAGACGATGCGGTGGCGGCCGTCGGCGTCGACCTGGGCGAGGGTGGTGAGCAGGGACCGCAGGGCGGCGGTGGTCTCGGCGGTGGCCGACGCGATCTCCGCCTCGGTGGCCAGGTCGGACACCGCGCACGGCTCCTGCGGCACCGGGCCGCCGAGGTAGGCCCAGAACTCCCACCACCCGGTCCAGGCGTCGGCGATGAAGCGGTTGGCGCACAGCGTGGCCACGTCGCCGAAGGTGAACGAGCTGTTGTTCGAGCCGAGGCCGACCAGGACCAGGTCGATGTCGTGGGTGGCGGCCACCGCGCGGAGCTGGTCGAGCTGGGAGGTGACGGCGCGCCCCTTGGTCCGGCTGCCCGACGGGTTGAGCACGTCGTGCGGCTGCCCGCCCGAGCAGGCGAGGTTGAACCTGGCCTGGATGCCGGGCAGGTCGGCCCGGTGCAGGGAGGCGTTGGCGGACCGGTGGCAGAAGAAGGCGTTGTCGTTCGGCGCGGACCAGCCCGGGAACCCCTGGAGCACGCCGTTGACGTCGGTCACCGGCTGGTAGGCGCCGGCGCCCTCGCCGCTGATGAAGCTGTCGCCGATCGCGACGGCGGCGGTGGGGAGCGCGGCGGCTGCCGGAGCGGGTTCGGCGGCGGCGGTGACACCGGACCAGGCGAGGACGACGGCGAGCGCCGTCGTCAGCGCCGGGCGTCGAAGCAGGGGCATGACGACCTCCTCGTTGACGGCCGATCTGACGTGAAATTGGTTCACGTCGGTTGCCGGCGGTCAAGACCGAAGCAGAATCCCGGGACCTCGTTGACGAGGGCGCCTGCGTCGTGAGCGGTGGAGGGCGACGACGCGAACCTCAGGACCTCCGTGCCCGGGCGGCGGCTTCGGAGCACATCAGGAAGCTCACGGTGCGCACCGCGTCGTCGACGAGGTCCGGGTAGGCGCGGCGAACCGCGTGGTCGACCGCCCGCTCCATCAGGGTCCACTCGCTATCCTTGTTCGAGTGGTTCCGGCCCGCGCGCCGATCAGGGGAGATCCCCATCCCGGCGCACGCCTGCTCGGCGGTCGCGATGACCCGCATGACCTCGGGCAGCAGGTCGGGGTCGACGGCGTCGGGCTCGCGGGTCGGGATCCGCCCGCCGTGCAGGTAGCGGCCCGTGTACTTGAGGAGCGCCGCGTCGAGCGGGGTGAGTCGCACGCCGCGGCGGGCGCGGTCGCGGTCCGCGTCGTAGGTGTGGACGCGACGCCAGTCGGACTGCTCGGTCGCCGAACGCAGCGCGGCGAGCACCTGGCCGCGGTCGAGCATCCCGACGTCCGCGCCGTGCGCGATGAGCTGCCGCTTGTCCCAGGGGATGTCCCGGAACAACGACTCGACGTCGTCGGGCGTGCCGAAGAGGACCGGGTCCAGCAGCGCGACCGCCGCGCGTTCGTCGAGGGGGCCACGGGTGCCGGCGGCCGTGCACAAGGGCAGGATCGCGCTCCACAGCAGCAAGTGGCGGGTCAGGTCGCCCCGGATCACGTCGAGGTGGGCCTCGGAGAGCGGAACGTGGAACGTGCGGGGGTCGTGGTTGGCGTCGGCCCCGGCGCCGAGTCGGAGCTCGAGCTCGCCGTCGACCCGGATCACCTGCGGGATCCAGCCGTTCTCCCGGGCGAAGAGGACTTCGCCCGCGCCCCCGGTCACGACCAGTGCCCGAGCTCGGCGTCGATGCGGGGGTCCGTGCGGACCCACACCTCGCCGGTCGCGGCCCCCGGTGGGGCGTCGACGCGCTGGAGTCCGAGCGTCCGGATCACCTCGAGGAGTTCGTCCCGGGCCTCGCCCGCCTCTTCGACGGTGTCGCCGTCGAAGAGGACGTAGTGCACGTCCCAGCGATCGTTGTACCCGGAGTCGGCCCAGAGCCGGCAGAAGCGTTCGGTCGCCCTCCGGTCGAGTGGCGCGGGTTCCTCCTGCCCGGGGGTCGCGGCGAAGCCTCGCTCGATGGCTTCGGCGGTCCACCACTTCGCTGCCTCCGCGACCGCGGCGGGGGTGAAGTCCCCCATCGTCAGGAAGTCCTCGACCAGCCGGCCGACCCCGGTGTCCTCGATGCGCAGCTGTGCGGCCTGCAAGCGGGCCACCAGGCCGTCCGCCATGGCGCAGGGACCGGAGAAGGTGAAGACGCCGGTGGCCGCGACCGAGGTGCCGCCGTCGGGATGCGGGACGTCGAGCGTCGTGCCCGTCCCCGGCACGTCCCGCACCAGAGCGAGGAGGTCGGGCGGCACGCCGTCGTACAGCGCCGCCTGCGCCCGCGGGTCGTCGGTCAGGTTGAGCGCGCTGGTGTGGTCGAAAGTCACCACCAGGCCACGACCGCCCGCGGTGAACCAGGCGTTGACAGTGTCGCCACCGCCGTTGCCGAAGCCGAAGCGCGTGACGTCGTCGACCGTGATCGGCTCCCGCCCGTCGACGCGGGTCAGGATCTCCAGCCGACGGCGCAGTTCGCGCGGGTGGGTGCGGCGCAGCGCGGAACCGTCGAACTCGACGCGGAGACGTGCCCGGGCGAGGGCCGCGGCGTCCGGCAGCCAGGGACCGTGGCGGTCGAGGGCGGTGAAGCCGCCGTGGACGAACATGAGCACGTGCCTGCGGTGGGCGCCGTCGTTGCCGACGAGGCGGTACTCGGCCCGCGGGTCCTGCGTCCCCTTGACCCGGCAGACGGTCCCGGCGTCGAGGTGGAGCACCAGCGCCTCTTCGTTCTCCTCGTCCTCGATGCGGAACGACGAGTTGTCGTCACCGCGGTGTCGGGTGAGGAAGTCCTGGAACGCGTCGAGGGCGGACTGAGGGCTGTCGGGGAGCCACTGCTGCGCGTTGCCCCTCCCGTCGCTGAAGGTCAGTGGTCGCATCGCCGTCCTCGGTGTGTTCGGTCGCGCCGGGGCGCACTGCGCCGGAGTCCGCAATTGTGCCTTGTGCGGCGGGGCCGGCGCGGGATGTCGTAGGTGGATCGGTTCCCGGGTGGCCGTCCGAGCGCGGGCGGTCGTCGTGACGAGGCGGTGGGCGCTGTGGAGCAGAGCGCGGTGGCCTCGGCGGGCTCGCTCGTGGTTCAGGCGGGCGGGGACGTCGTGCTGGACATGGCCGGCGCCGGTGGGTCGGCGCCGGTGCCTCCGCCCGTGCCCGGACTCGTGCTGGGGCGTGCCGGGGAGGTCGCGTCGGTGGTGCGCGGGTGGTGCTCGCAGCGGTGGGTGGTGGTGTCCGGTGGACCGGGCATGGGGAAGTCGACCCTGCTGGCCGCCGCTCTGGACGACCCGGCGGTGAAGGCGGCGTTCGGGCCGCGCCGGTTCCTGGTGTCCTGCGAGGGCGTCACGTCGGCCGGCGCGGTGATGGACAAGGCTGCGCTGGTCCTCGGCGTGCCGCTCGGCGAGCACGTGCGCAACCGGGTGCTCGAGTTCCTGGCGGCGGGGCCGGCGGTGGTGGTGTGGGACAACTTCGAGACCCTGACCGACACCGACCCGGCGGGCGCGGTGGAGCTGCTCGGCCAGCTGAGGGCGTTGGGCGCAGTGGCGGTGGGGGTGGGGTCACGCGGCGGTGTGCCCGCTGCGGGCGCCGGGGCGGTGAAGGTGCGCGTGGGGCCGTTGCCGGCGTCGGTGGCGGTCGAGCTGTTCCTGGAGGTGGCCGGCACGCACCTGCACCGGGACCCGCACCTGGCGTCGTTGGTGGCCGGCCTGGACGGGGTGCCGCTGGCGATCACGCTGCTGGCCGGTCTCGCCGACACCACCGGAGCCCTGGGCGTGCTGGCGGCGGCGTGGCGGGCCACCCGCACCGACCTGCTCCACCACGGCGCCAGACCCGACCGTACGTCCAGCCTGCCCGTCTCGATCGAACTCTCCTGGGACCGCCTGGGCCCCGCCGCGCGCACCGCCCTGTCCGCCGCCGCGTTGCTGCCCGACGGGTGGCCCGCGGACCGGAGCGGGCTCTACCTGCCCGACGTCATGGCGGCGGGCCTGGTGGAGCTGGAGCAGCGCGCCATGATCCACCACGACGAGCACCGCCACCGCTGCCTCGCGCCCCTGCGCGAGCACGTCCGCGCCCACCACCCCGCCGGCCCCGACACCCTGCGCCTGCTCCTCGAACCCGCACGACGACTCACCACCCGCGCCGCGCGGATCGGGCTCGCCGACGGGGCACGGGCGGTCGCGGAGACGGTGCCGGAGTTCGGCAACCTCGTCGACCTGATCCGCACGGCCCTGCCCACGATCCCCGACTACGCCACCCTCGTGCCCGACCTGCTGGACTTCCAGCGGTGCACCGGCCTCGGCGACCACCACCTCGGGCACCACGCCCTCGGCCACACCGCCGACCCCGCACTGCGGGCCCGCACCACGCGGGCCCTCGCCCAGCTGCACTTCACCCGCGGCGACCACGCCCACGCCCGAGCCCTGCACGGCCGGGCCCTGCCGCTGTCCAGGCAGGTGGGTGACGTGCTGGGTGAAGCCGACACCTTGAAGGACCTCGGCAACATCGCGTTCATCGAGTCCGACGACGCCGCCGCCCGCGCCCTGTACGACCAAGCGCTGCCGCTGTACCGGCAAGTCGGCTCGGTGCTGGGCGAGGCCAACACGCTGGTGAACCTCGGCCGGCTCTCGTTCCGCGAGTCGGCCAACGGCACCGCCCGCGCCCGCTACGACCAGGCGCTGCGGCTGTTCAAGCGGTTGGGTGACGTGCAGGGTGAAGCCAACACGCTGAAGGACCTCGGCAACATCGCGTTCATCAAGTCCGACGACACCGCTGCCCGTGCCCTCTACGACCAGGCCTTGCCGCTGTACCGGCAGGTCGGTTCGGTGCTGGGCGAGGCGAACATCCTGAGCTCGCTCGGCAACATCGCGTCCCGCGAGTCGGGCGCCGCTGCCCGTGCCCTCTACGACCGGGCTCTGCCGCTGTACCGGCAGGTCGGTTCGGTGCTGGGCGAGGCCAACACCCTGAGCCGGCTCGGCGACATCGCGTTCGACGAGTCGGACGACGCCACCGCCCGCGTCCGGTACGACCACGCCTTGCCGTTGTTCAAGCGGGTGGGTGACGTGCTGGGTGAAGCCAACACCCTCAACGGGCTGGGCCGGATCGCCTTCCGCCAATCGGACAGCGCCGCCGCCGGCGCCCTCTACCGCCAGGCGTTGGAGCTCTACGAGTCGATCCACGACCGCTACTCCCAGGCCTGGACCCACGCCCACCTCACCCACGTCACCACCGACGCGCGGCGTGCGCGCCACGTGCGCGCCATGAACCGCTTGGCGGCCCAGCTCGACGTGCCCGGCCTCCACGACCGACTCCGCGGCTTCACCAGGGGGATCGCCGCCGGCGCGGCGCGTGGCGGTGGCGGCGGCGATCCCTCCTGGTAGGCGTTACAGGGTCAGGCTCCAGCGGTCGAGGTCGCCGGTGCCCACCCAGATGACGTTGTGCACCCGCAGCTGCCAGGTGCCGTCACGGGACTCGCGGGACAGGTCGACGGTGAAGGAGCCGCCGGGGTCCGGCAGGGAGCTCACCCGCTGGTGCTGGAGGCGGTAGGCGGTGCCGTCGGGGGCGATCAGGTCCAGCGTGATGATGGAGCCCGTCAGGTTCTTGAAGTGCACCTCGACCTGCGAGGCGGAGCGGGCGTCACCGGCGCAGCCCGTGACGGTGAGGCTCACGGTCACCGGCGGGGTGCGGGTGATGATCGGGGTGTCGGTGTCGTCGATCCGGGTGGCGCAGTCGGCCGGCGGCTCGGGCACCGGCGCGTACGGGGCGGCGGTGTGGCGGGCCGAGTGCAGCAGCATGGGCAGCGCCTTGGGCCAGAAGAAACCGTCCTGGCAGGAGTGGGCGGGGAAGAAGCCGCCGCACGCCTGCTCCGGCGGCGGGCCCATCTCCCACACGAAGGAGGCGACGCCGAGGTCGTCGTAGACCCAGTCGTCGGTGGTGCCGGACGCGGAGTAGAGCACCTGGCCGGACTGCCCGTACTGCCAGCCGGGGCCCGCCAGCTCGGCCAACCGCTGGGCGAGGTCGCGCAGCGGGGCGTCGTTGCCGGTGCGCCGGTCGGGCGCGCCGCCGCTCCACGGGAACAGCACGTAATTGCCGTAGCTGTGCAGTGACAGCACGAGACCCGTCGTGTCGGTGGGCGCGGGCTGGGCGGGATCGGCCGCACGGCGGTCGCGGTACAGGGAACGCCACAGCGCTTGCAGCGCCTGGGTTTCCGGCTCCGACTCGGGCCCGGTGCCGCGGTAGGTCTGGTCGCACTGCCCGTCGGAGGCGTTCTGCAGACCCCAGTTCGAGCCGGTGTTGCGGTTGAGGTCGACCCCGTGGTGGCTGTGCGACACCGTGCCGCAGGTGGTGCCCTGGTGGTCGGTGTCGTTGCCGTTCTTGCGGTGCGAGACCGGCGAGTCACCGCCTTGTTGGACGTTCTGCACGCCGTCGGGGTTGGCGACCGGCACGACCCAGAACTCGGTGGTGTCCAACAGGGCGGCGACCTCCGGGTCGGTGCTGCCGACGAGGTGGTCGATCCAGCGCCAGGCGACCTCGCCGGTGGTCAGCTCGCGGGAGTGGAGCTGGCCCATGACGAAGAAGCGGGGCTTGGGCGCGTCGGGGGTGAGCGCGCAGTCACCGGTGCGCTTGCGGGTGATGCAGATGGCGAGCAGGTCGTGCCCGCCGCGGTTCCGGGTCTTCCGCCAGGAGTCGCCGTAGTCGACGACGGTGGCGAGGTCGGGGTGGTCGTGGGCGACCTGGTCCAGGTGCTGCCGGTGGGCGTCGACCGTGTGGTAGCCGCCGAAGAAGGTGTCGGCGCCGGCCGTGAACCCGGCGGACGGCTCGGGCAGCACCTGGTCGACGGCGGCGGTGAACCCGGCCCGTTCGAGCGCGGCGCCCGTGGCCGAGTCGCCCAGCACGAACAGGCTGTCGCCTTCGCGGTGCTCCATCACGTCGAAACCGCCGGCGAACAGCGCCTGCTCGGCGCCCAGCGGGGCGTGCACCTCGTAGAGGAGGTCTCGGTCGTCCGGGGACGCTGCCGCCGGACCGGTGGCCACGAGTGCGGCGGCAACGCACAACAGGGCGAGCCGTGATCGGTTTCGCTTCATCGGATCCTTCCTGGGCCGGGGAGCGGCGGTCCGATCACCTTCCCAGCCCCTGCGGGCGCGGAAGCTGTCGATCACGACAGGAACGCGAAGTCTGCCCTTGAAGACCTCGTGGCCGGTGGCGGCCGGCGGCGCGGTGATGCCGGACCGGTGGGTTACCGTTGGCGAGTGGACCGGGCCGGTGATGACGCCGCCTCATGGCGCAACAAGGTCGATGCCGAGTCCGTCGGGATCGCGGTGCAGGCGGGGCGGATCACGGGTGGCGTCCACATCTCGGTTCCCAGGCACCCGCCGGGTAGGCCCGCGCAGTTGCCGAAAGGGCCTCCGTCGTTCGTCGGGCGGTCCGCGGAGCTGCGGTGGCTGGACCAGGTGGTTGCCGACGGGCACGCGCCGTACGTGAGCGGTATCGGTGGGACGGGCAAGACGGGGCTCCTCCTGCACTGGGCGCACTCGCGTCGGGACCGGTACGAAGACGGCCAGTTGTACGTGGACCTGCGCGGTCCCGACGCGTCGGCGGTCCGACCGGCGGTCGGTGCCGTGCTCCGCCGCTTCCTGGAGGCGCTCGGCGAGCCGGACGAGTCGATCCCCCGGGATCCGGAGGAGCTCGGCAAGCACTACCGGACGGTTCTCGGCCGGCGGAGGGTGCTGGTCTTCGCGGACAACGCGGAGTCTCCGGAGCAGATCCGGGCGTTGCTGCCGGGCTCTTCGCACGCCACGTTGATCGCGGCCGGTCGGGCCCACCTGGACGGCCTGCGGATCAGCGGGTTCAGCCTGCGACGGCTGGACGCGCTGAGCGTCGTCGAGGCGGGCGCCCTGTTCGAGCGGTCGCTGCCCGAGGGCGACGACCGACTGGTGGCCGAGCCCGCAGCCGTGGCCGAGATCGCCCGGCGCTGCGGGCAGTGGCCGTTGCCGCTGCTGATCGCGGCCGGGCGTGCGATCGACCGCCCGACCTTGTCGCTGTCCGCCCTCGCCCGGGAGCTGGCGGCCCGAGGACTTGAGGCGATGAAGACGAAGGACGGTTCGGAGAGCGTGCGCGAGGTGCTCGCCAACTCGGCCGCGGCACTCACCGACGAGGCACGTGAAATCTTCGGGTTGCTGGCCGTGAGCCCCGGGCAGGACCTCCACGTGACCGCCTTGGCTGCCCTCGCCGACCGTCCCGCGGACGACATCGTCCCGCTGCTCGACAACCTGGAGACGATGAATCTCGTCCAGTGGGTCGACGAGGGCCGCTACCGGATGCACGACCTGGTCCGCCTGTACGCCTGGGAGTCGGCCGGTGGGGACGACACCGCACTCCGACGTCTCGTCGACCACTACCTGAGCACCGCGCGGGCGGCGGATCTCCTGCTGTCCCCGTACAAGACGGCGTCCGCCGCCGACGGTCCGGCCGCCGGCATCGACGCATCCGACGTGCTGCCGTGGTTCGGCGCGGAACACCGCAACCTGCTGGCCGTGCAGCAGGAGGCCCTGCGGCGCAAGTGGTACGAGCGGGCCTGGAGCCTGGCTTGGCACCTCACGGACTTCCAGCGCTGGCAGGGACGCCTGCACGACTACTACGACACGTGGACGACCGCCCTGGAAGCCGCACGAGGCCTGGGTGACCGTCACCGACTGGCCTGGGCGCACCGGCAGATGGGGCAGGCGTGCTCCCGGCTGGGCCGGTTCGACGAGGCCGAGGACCGGCTCCGCGCGGCCATCGGCCTGGCCCGCAGCGTCGACCTGTCGTGCGAAGCCGCCGCGCTGCGCACGCTCTCCCGCAACTCCTCCCGCCGCGGCCGGCACGGCCAAGCGGTCGTCCACGCGCTCGAAGCCCTGGACCGGTATCGGAGGCTCGGGAACCCGTTGAGGACCGCGCTCGGTCTCACGACCGCGGCCTGGGCGCAGGCGGGAGTGGGCAATCACGCGGAGGCCCGGAACTTCGGCGTGGAGTCGATGCGGGTGCAGCGCCTGCACGGCAACCGGTACGGCGTTGCCGAGGCGGCGGCCTGCCTCGGTTACGTCGACCACATGAGCGGCCGCCACGACCGGGCCGTGGCGCATTACCAGGAGGCGGTGGCGGGCTTCCGGTTCCTGCAGAACACCTACAAGGAGGCCGACGCCACGGCGAGCCTCGGAGATGCTTACGCCGCCGTGGACGTGGCTGCGGCGACAACGCAGTGGCGACGGGCGCTCAGCCTCTACGTCGCGCAGAACCGCACCGCTTAAGCCGAGCTGATCTCCGCCAGACTGGGCTGACCCGAGGCGCCGGTGGGACCGCACTCCGGGTGCGCGGGTCCGGGTTCCCGGACGTGTCCAGGCGGGGCATCGGCAGTTGTTGCCCCGGCCGGCGGCGGTTGCTTATTGTGCGCGGGACGCGGGCGTTGTTTCTGCCGCGACCACTTCACCGGGGGGAAATTCGTGCGCACTTTCCGTGGCGCCAGAGCCTGCGCCGCCGCGCTTCTCGTGGGGACGACGTTGGTGGTGGGGGCGCCGGCAGCGGTCGCGGCGGGGCCGCCGGTTGCGCCGCACACGGCTCTGACGGTGCACTTCGAGGGCTGGGACGTGGACGGGAGCTTCTCCTACGAGCCGTCCCGCAGCACGGTCAACGTCTACCAGCAGACGACCAACGGGTACGCGTTGTCGATGCACGGGTACGTCACCGGCCACTGGCACCACTTCGACGTCTCGCCGCCGAACGGGACGCGGTTCGAGGCGGGCCGGTCGTACCCGACGGCGACGTCCTACTCGCCGCTGGACTCGATCACGGTGTTCAACATCAGCGGCGACGGGCGGGGGTGTGCGGCGCCCGGGCCCGGCTCGGGCACGCTCGACGTCCACGAGGTCGGCTACGACGAGGCCACCGGCCAGTTCACCACGTTCGCGGCCGACTACTCGATGCGGTGCGCCAACCCCGACCGCACGGCCAAGGGCCAGATCAGGTTCCGGTCGGCCCTCGACTACCGGGCCGTCGACAGCTGGGACCACCAGCTCCGGTTCGGCGACCAGCCGTGGGGACGGACGGGCACGCCGATGGAGGTGCCGGTCGAGGTCAACGGCACCCTGCCGTCGACCTTCGGCACGGCGGTGTTGTCGGGCGCGAACCCCGGCTCGTTCCAGGTCACGGCGGACACCTGCTCGGGCAGAACCCTCTCCTACGGGCAGAAGTGCTCGCTGACCGTCACGCCGTCGGCCTTCGGGAAGGGCGAGCAGACGGCGCTGCTGACCCTGCCGGAGGACTCCTTCGGCGGCTCGGTCAGGCGCCTGCTGAAGCTGAACGGCTACGACGCCCGCGGTGACCGGGGCACCTACTTCCCGGTGACGCCTCACCGCGTGCTGGACACCCGTTCCGGTCAGGGCGCGCCGCGGGCCGTGGTCGGTTCCGGCCAGTCGCTGCGCCTGCAGTTGACGGGCCAGGGCGGGGTGCCGGTCGAGGCGTCCACGGTCGTGCTGAACGTGACCGTCACCGAGCCGTCCGGCGCGGGCCACATCTCCGTCTACCCGACCGGTGTGGCGCGGCCGACGGTGTCGTCGTTGAACTACGCGCGGGGGTGGACCGGGGCGAACTCGGTGACGGTGAAGGTGGGCGCGGACGGCGCGGTCACCCTGTACAACCACGGCGCGGCCGTGCACCTCGTCGCCGACATCAACGGCTTCTACTCCAAGGGCCGGCCGAGCTACCAGGGCGGGCAGTACCAGCCGTTGGCGAGCCCGGTGCGCCTGGCCGACACCCGCGAGTGGGGCATCGGCCGGCTCCCGGCGGGCTACTACGTCACCGTGCCCGCGTCGTGGGACTCCTCCACCAACTGGACGGTCCGCGCCTTCGCGGTCAACATCACCGTCACCGACACGCGTGCGCCGGGCTACGTCACCGCCTGGAACGGCTGGGGCCCGGGCCTGCCCGCCACGTCCACGTTGAACTACGGGGCCGACGACACCGTGACGAACTTCGCGGTCGTGCCGACCATGAGGTGCTCCGACTGCGGTGGGTCGAACGCGCCGTCCATCGGCGTGTACACCAGCCAGGACAGCCACGTCATCGTGGACATCGTGGGCTTCTACGACGACAGCACGTTGCCGGGTGGGCTGCGCTTCGTGCCGGTCGTGCCCGAGCGGATCACCGACACGCGCGAGGGCCTGGGCTGGTCGTCGGCGCTCGGCCACGGCGCCACGGCGACGATCGTCGCGCCGGGTTCGGTCGCCGGCGCCGCGACGTGGGCGTTGGCGACCAACGTCACCGCGGTCGCGCCGACCGCGTCCACCTTCCTGACGGTGTGGCCGGCGGGGTACACCGGGCTGGAGCGGCCCGAGACGTCCAACCTCAACCCGTCCGCCGGGACGATCGTGCCGAACGCGGTGCAGACGATGATCGGCCCGGAGAACGGGTTCCACGTCTACAACAACCACGGCTCGACCCACGTCCTGGTGGACGTCGTCGGCACGTTCTTCCTGGACGGGCCGACGTCCTCGGCCTCGACCGCGTCGGTCCGGGCTCCGCTGCCCACCCCGAAGGCGGTGCCCCTGAACCGCCCCCACCGGGCGTAGTCGCGGGCCGATCGCCCTCGTGCCGGCCGATGCCGCACACGCACCTCCGGTCGCGTGGGCGGCATCGGCGTTCTGGTGGGTGGGCAGGTGCGTGCCCCTACCGCGGCAACGCGTCCGTTCGGCCGCACTCGGCGTCGAGCAGCTCACCGCGCGGGCGGCGGTCACGGGTCGTCGGCTGCGGGGTGCCGAATCCGTCGGGGCGCGGCGCAGGACTCGATCGCGGCTCGGGCCGGCGGGGTGGCACGTGGTGCGCGGCATTGTGGTGGGCGTATCGTCGGGACGTGTTCGGGTAGCGTCGGCGAAGTGGCGGCACGGCGGTTAGCGGCGCTAAAGTTTAGCAGTTCCAGCGTTGGCGCGACGGTGCTGCGGGCTCGGTGGGGCGAGTGGTCTGACCTGGGCGGTTGTGGGTCGGTGGAGCTAAATTTTCGGCGTTGTTTTTAGCAGTCCACAATGTGTCGCGGTTGGTCGACTGATTACCGGGCGAAACTTTTTCGTCGCGTCTTGACCGCACGGAAATCATCCTTCACAGTCTGGTGAATGCGATCGGCACCCGCGGCAGTGGCGCCTCAGTCCGTGCGCCCCTTTTCGGTCCTCGAGTCGTCCACGCCGACGTAATCGTCGTTCGTTCAGAGGGCACGTGATGGACCACTCGGCGCAAGCGGTCGTCCGAGCGTGCCCGTGCCGCGGTTTGTCCCCCACCTCGACGAAGAGGAGCCCGCCCATGGCCGGATCAGGCCATCACCCGACCACCGCCGACCCACGTGCCCCCAGACGGCGCGCGATCGGCGTCACCGCCGTCGTCGCCGTGCTGCTCGGCGGGCTCGTGGCGGCGTTCAGCGCGGCGCCCGCGTCGGCGGCGACCGTCGACACGAACGCCTGGTACGTGCTGGTGAACCGCAACAGCGGCAAGGCGTTGGACGTCTACAACCTGGCCACGAACGACGGCGCCCGCATCACCCAGTGGGCGCGCAACGACGGCAACCAGCAGCAGTGGCAGTTCGTCGACTCCGGCGGCGGCTACTACCGGGTGAAGTCGAGGCTGTCGGGCAAGGTGCTGGACGTCTACAACTTCTCCACCGCCGACGGCGCCAACATCGTGCAGTGGGCCGACGGCAACGGCACCAACCAGCAGTTCCGGCTCGCCGACTCCGACGGCGGCTACGTGCGCCTGGTCAACCGCAACAGCAACAAGGCGGTCGAGGTGCAGGGCGCGTCCACCGCCGACGGCGGCAACGTCGTGCAGTACAGCGACTGGGGCGGCGCCAACCAGCAGTGGCAGCTCGTGCGCGTCGGCGGCGGGACGAACCCGACGACCACGACCACGACCTCGAACCCCGGCACGTGCTCGCTGCCGTCGACCTACCGCTGGTCGTCGACCGGGTCGTTGGCGAACCCGAGGTCCGGGTGGGTCTCGCTCAAGGACTTCACCTACGTGCCCTACAACGGCAAGCACCTGGTCTACGGCACCACGCACGACATGGGCTCGTCGTGGGGGTCGATGAACTTCGGGCTGTTCACCAACTGGTCGGACATGGCCTCGGCGCCGCAGCAGGCCATGAACTCCGGCACCGTCGCGCCCACGCTGATCTACTTCGCCCCGAAGAACATCTGGGTGCTCGCCTACCAGTGGGGCGGGACCGCGTTCACCTACCGCACCTCCAGCGACCCCACCAACCCCAACGGCTGGTCCTCGCCGCAGGTGCTGTCGACGGCGAGCATCTCCGGCTCCGGCACGGGGCCGATCGACCAGACGCTCATCGGCGACGGCCAGAACATGTACCTGTTCTTCGCCGGTGACAACGGCAAGATCTACCGCCAGGTCATGCCCCTGGGCAACTTCCCGGGCAGCTTCGGCTCCTCCTACACGACCATCATGAGCGACACCACGAACAACCTGTTC
Organism: Saccharothrix sp. 6-C; assembly: GCF_016695385.1. Taxonomy (NCBI): domain Bacteria; kingdom Bacillati; phylum Actinomycetota; class Actinomycetes; order Pseudonocardiales; family Pseudonocardiaceae; genus Saccharothrix; species Saccharothrix sp. 6-C. Next base: position 1,499,784 of record NZ_CP064192.1, read on the forward strand.
GAGGCGCCCGAGGTCTACAAGGTCCAGGGCCAGAACCAGTACCTGATGATCGTCGAGGCCATCGGCTCCAACGGCCGCTACTTCCGGTCCTTCACCTCCAGCAGCCTCAGCGGCTCCTGGACCCCGCAGGCCGCCACCGAGTCCAACCCCTTCGCCGGCAAGGCCAACAGCGGCGCTAGCTGGACCAACGACATCAGCCACGGCGACCTCATCCGCACCAACGCCGACCAGACCAAGACCATCAACCCCTGCAACCTGCAACTGCTCTACCAGGGCCGCGACCCCCGCTCCAACGGCGTGGACTACGGCCTGCTGCCGTACCGCCCGGGCGTGCTGACGCTCCAGCGCTGATCGCCTGACGCGAAGTCGACTCGAACCGGGCCGGCGCTCCACCCCTCACCGGGTGGGGCGCCGGCCCTTCGCGCACCGGCGCCCCGTGCCGGCTCAGCGGGCGTCGGCGGTGACCAGCAGCCGGAGGTGCGCGCCGAGCCAGGTGGCCGCGGACGGGTCGTCGGCGAACGCGGTCACGTGGGCCGCCGCCGTGCGCAGGCCCGTGCCGCGCAGGTGGTCGCCCAGCTCGCGCAGGCGGGCGAGCAGGCCGTCCGTCAGGTGCTCCAGACCGCGATGCGCGGCCTCGGCCAACACGGTCAACGCGCTGTCCACGGTCGCGCTCAACGGATCCACCGCCGTGACGCCCAGCGGCAGCGGTTGCGGCGCGGTGTCCGTCGCCAGGTCCGGGACGACCACACCGGCCCGGGTGCGGACGGCCAGCGGGTCGACGACCAGGGCGCCGCGGTGGCGGCGGACGGAGCCGGTGACCGCCGTCGGGTCGGCGTGCAGCGCCGCGGCCAGCGCGTCGAGCGACTGCGGCGCCACGGCGCGGTGCGTGGCCTCCAGGACGCACGAGGCGCCGGTGGGGTCGTGCAGCGTGGCGGTGAGGCGTTGCGCGGCCGGGTCGTAGGCCAGGTCGGAGACCGCGGCGACGCGGACCACGCGGACCAGTTCCGCCTCGACCCTCGCGCGGACCTGCCGCGGCGGCAGCTCGGCCAGCCGTGCCGCGGCCGTGGCGCAGTCGTCGACCACCAAGGCCCGCGGCAGGTCGTCCCAGGACGTGCCGACCGGGGTGAGCGAGGTCTTGGCGACCCGGCCGGTCTTCAACGTCACCGCGCGGCTCGCGCTGCGGGTCGCCGACTCGGAGACCACGTTCGACGCGGCCAGGAGCCGGCCGGCGCGCAGGGGGGTGGCCCGCTGCACCAGCACCACGTCACCCGAGGCGAAGTAGACGTCCGCCGCGGACCCGGAGCGCAGCCGGGCGCCCAGCGCCGTCAGCCGGACCCGGCGCAACGGCGTCTCGGCGGGCTCGTCCGGACCGAGGACCTCGGCGCGCGGACCGTTCGCGGTGCTCCGCGCGTGCAGCTCGGTGAGCAGGGCGGCGAACCGCTCCGCCCGGTAGTCGGCGGTGCGCCCGCGGTACGCGGCGAGCTGGTCGAGCAGCTCGGCGATCACCGCGGCCGGCCAGTGCAGGCGCTGGGCCGTCAGGTCGCGGTGCAGGCGTCGCCACGCCACGTCCAGCACCTCGCTCGCGTTCGCGGCGCCGTCGAGCAGCAGCTGGTCGAGCAGGTCCGTCACCGCCGTCAGGTCCGTCGCGGTGGTGGGGGAGCCGCCCACGTCGACGACGTCGACGCCCCGCGCGTCGGCCTCGCGGAACGCCCACACCGCCAGCGCCGTCGCCTCGTCGCGGTTGACCGCGTCCGTGTGGACGTAGGACAGGTCGTCGGGCACGAGGAACGTCACCGTGCAGGTGGGCAGCTCGGCCTGCGCCGTCGCGTCCTCCGCGGTGGGGCGGCGCAGCTTGGCGCGGTAGCCGGCCTGGAGGACCCGGCGGGCACGGCGCAGCGTGCGTTCACCCATCAGCCCCGCCAGGTCGTCGTCCGTCACCGCGCCGGGCGACCACGGCGCGGCGGGCGCGCTGCTCTCCCGGGTGCGCTGGTACGCCAGGACGACCGCGATGCGGTGCCGGCACACGCCCGCCGCGCCGCAGCCGCACCCCGCCGCGTCGAGGGAGGCGCCGAGCGGCAGCGTGGTCGTGGTGCCGTCCGGGAACCTGCCCCGCACGGCGCCGTCCGGGTCGGTGTCGAGCACCGGGACGACGCCCGCGTCCAGGTCCTTCACGGCACGCTTCACCAGGCCGCGGTTGGCCAGTGCCGCGAGCGCGTCCGGGGTCAGGGCCAGCAGGTCGGGTCTGGTCATCCGAGCTTCTCCGCGACGAACTCCGCGAGCTGACCCGGGGTCATCGCGCCGACGTGGGCGCCGACGTTCGCCAGGCGCTGGGCCAGCGCGCGGTCGTAGGCCGGGTTCGCCTCGTCGTCCAACGCGGCCAGGCACAGCACGTGCGTGCCCTGCTCGCACAGGCCCTTGACGGCGCGGACGAGGTCCGATTCGCTGCCGCCCTCGTAGAAGTCGCTGATGAGCACCACGATCGACCGGCGCGGGCTGTCCACCAGGCCCGCCCCGTACGCCACGGCTTTGGCGATGTGCGTGCCGCCGCCCAGCTGCACCTTCATCAGCAGCTCGACCGGGTCCGTGACGTCCGAGGTCAGGTCGACCACGTCGGTGTCGAAGGCGACGAGGTGCGTCTTGATCCCCGGCAGCCCCCACAGGCAGGCCGCGGTGACCGCCGAGTGGATCACCGAGCTGGTCATCGACCCCGACTGGTCCACGAGCAGGACCACCTGCCACGGCTCCAGGTGCCGCTTGGCGCGCGAGACGAACTTCGGGTGCTCGATCGCGAGCTTGCGCTCGGCGGGCTGGTAGCGGCGCAGGTTCGCCCTGATCGTGGCGCGGAAGTCGAAGTTGCGGGAGTTGCGGTGGATGCTCGGCCGGCGCGACCTGGCGCCGCTGAACGCCGTGCGCACCTCGGTCCTCAGCTTCGCCACCAGCTGCTCGACCACCGCCTCGACGATCTTGCGCGCCATCGCGAGCACGGCGGGGTTCATCAGGTGCTTGGTCCGCAGCACGGCGCGCAGCAGCGCCGGGTTCGGCTCGATCCGCCGCAGCACCTCGGGGTCGGTGACCACGTCGGTGATCTCGTAGCGCTCGACCGCGTCGCGCTCCAGGCGTTCGATCGTCTCCCTCGGGAACAGGCTGTGCACCTCGTCGAGCCAGTCGACGGTCCGCAGCACCGCGTCCCCGCTGCCACCCTGGCGCACGCCGCGGTCGGCGAGGTCGGGATCGCGCCCGTAGAGCCACTGGAGCGCCGCGTCCCGGCGCGCGTCCTCGTCCCGCAGGCCGCCGGTGCGGCGCGCCGCGGGTTCGCCGAGGATCAGCCGCCACCGTTCCAGGTCCGTCATGCCAGGCCGCCCTTCGCCAGCAACGCGTCCACGCGCTTCTCCACCGCCATCGCCTCGGCCACGACCACCGGGTCGACCTGGAGGCGGGTGACGTCCCCGGCGCTGCCCGCGACGCCGCGATGGGCGAGCACCGCGGTCGCGATGGCCTCCCGCTCGCCGGGCGGGAAGTAGCTGAAGGCGAGCCGCAACGCGGGCAGCGCCACCAGGAACTCCTCCTCCGTCATCGCGCTGACCAGCTCGTCGAGCACCCCGACCAGGTCCGGGCTCGCCAGGACCTCCTCCCGGGCGACCGCGAACAGCCCGGCCAGCCAGTCGCCGAGCGCCTCGACGCCGCGCACCTTCCGCACGTCCGGCTTGGCGCCGAGCGCCCACGCGAGGCCGAGCGCCGCGCCGCGCAGGTCCGGCGGCGCCTGCCCGTCGTCGCTCACCCGGGTCGCCACGCCCGTGACGTCCGCCGCGTCCAGCGACAGCGCGGCCTTGGCGTGCCGCACGGCGTCCCGCGTGGCCGCCATCGCCCGGAGGCGGTGCGGGTCGGCCGGCGCCGGTCCGCCGTGCAGGCCCTCGACCAGCCACAGCACCCGCGCCGTGCCCGTGTCGATCACCGCGCCGAGCAGCGGGTCCTGCTGGACGCCGAACAACCGGTCGTGCCGCCACAGCCCGATGACGCCGCTCAGCACGTGGCCCAGCGCCGCGAGGTCGCCCGTCTCCCGGACGCCCTCGTTGAGCGCTTCCTCGACGTGACCGGACAACGTGGAGATCCCGCACAGCACCGCGTCGAAGAGGACGGCGGCCAGCTGATCGAGCCCCGCGTGCCGCGCCCGGCGGGTCAGCAGCGCCCCGGCGGCTTCCTCCAGGGTGGCGCCGTGCTCGGCGGCCTCGATCAGCGCCGTCAGCCGCCCCTCGACCGGCGTGAGCGTCCACCGCTCGTCCAACCGGGGCTCGGCGCCCTCGGCCGGCCCGCTCGTGCGCTCGAAACCGGGGATGCGCAGGACCCGCAAGCGGTGCAGGACCCGGCTCCGCGTCGACGCCGTCGCGTCGGTGAGGTCGAGCGCGACCTCGCCCTCCCGGTCGAGCTCGTGGGTCCGCAGCAGCTCCCGCACCGCCTCGACCAGCGGCGGCGCGGGCGTGTCCGGGTGCAGCCGCCCGACCTTGTCGCCCCGCAGCGCCGCGACCATCTCGACCAGCGCCGGGTGCGCGCCGGGCCGCAGCGTGCCGCGTCGCGTCCACGGTGGCGGCTGCGACAGGTCCTCGGAGATCAACGCGCTGGTCAGCCCGTCCAGCACGTCGGTGCGCGTCGGGTGCTCGTGCCCGCGCAACCGGGCCAGGGCGCCGGCCTGGGTGCGCGCCGCGATGAGGTCCGCCGTCGACACCGGCTGCCCCCTGCGGCGCAGCCGCGTCGCCACCGACTCGACGAGCCAGTCCGCCGCGCGCCGCGCCCCGGTCTCCCACACCTGCTGGTAGTAGCCCGGCGACGGCATGCCCGACTGGTAGCCGGTGAACGCGTCCAGGCGCGCGTGCGAGTACGGGACGAGGTAGCTGGCGCCGCGGTCCCGTTCCGGCACCTCCGGCCACTCGGCGTCGCCGTCGAGCCTGGCCTTGAGGGCGGCGGTGTGGAAGCCGCCGGTGACCACGACGACGGGCCGGTCCCCGGCGGCCCTGACCGCCGCCCGGACCCAGCGCGCCATGTACTCCTCGCGCGCCGAGTCGCCCTCGTCCGGGTCGACCGCGCCGCGCAGCAGGTCGAAGTACTCGGCCAGGCCCTCCGGCTCGGCCGCGCCCTCGAACAGGTGGTCCCACAGGACGTCCACGTTGTCGACCGCGAACTCGCGGCACAACCGCTCGACCACCTCGGCGTACCGCAGCTCCGCGTCGGCGTACCTGTTGCCGACGGCGTGGAACGCCTCGTGCCACGCGGGCAGGTCGATGAACCTGACCTGCGCCCCGCAGCGGCGCGCTCCGGTGATCGCGACCCACTCGGGCGAGTAGTCGCAGAACGGCGACCACGACGCGTGCTCGTCGGAGTAGCTGAACAGCGCGACGGGCAGCTCGTGCCCCAGCAGCAGCTCGTCCAGGCGCCCGTTGAAGTCGGCGGGACCTTCGACCAGCACGTACGCGGGCCGCTGCGCCTCGATGGTGGCGGCGACCAGCCGGGCACAGGCGGGACTGTGGTGCCGGACGCCGACGAACACGGCGCCCATCAGCCGGGCAGCAGGTGCCGCGCCCGGTGCAGCTCCTGCCACTGCTCGCCCTTGCGCCGGGGAGCGTGCTGCTCCAGGTACCGCCGCAGCCGCGCCAGGTCCTCCGCGTTGTCCTTCGCCGCGGTGCCCGCCAGGCACTCGACGACGTCCGCGGCCGAACCCGCCTCGCCGCGCAGGAACCAGCCACGCACCCCCACCGCGTGCGCCACCGACACCGCTTCGGCCGTGCTCATCACGGTCGTGAGCCGGTCGCTGCCCTCGCGCAGGTCGCGGAACGCGCGCACGAGGACTTCCAGCACGTCCCGCTTCGGCGCCGGCGGCACCCCGGACCTCGCCAGCAGCTTCGCCGCCTCCTGCTCGACCAGCGCCAGCTCGGTGTCGAAGTCGGCGATCGGGAACACCGTCTCGAAGTTGAACCGGCGCTTCAGCGCCGCGCTCATCTCGTTGACGCCCCGGTCGCGGGTGTTGGCCGTGGCGATCACGTTGAACCCGTCCTGCGCGAACACCATGCCGTCCGGGCCGTCCAGCTCGCCGATCGCCATCACGCGGTCGGACAGCATCGACAGCATGCAGTCCTGCACCTCGAGCGGGCAGCGGGTGATCTCCTCGAACCGCACGACCTTGCCCTCGGCCATGCCCCGCAGCATCGGCGCGGGCACGAGCGAGCGCGGCGACGGCCCCTCGGCCACCAGCAGCGCGTAGTTCCACGAGTACTTGATCTGGTCCTCGGTGGTCGCCGCGCCGCCCTGGATGGTCAGCGTCGACTCGCCGCACACCGCCGCCGCGATCAGCTCGGACAGCAGCGACTTCGCCGTGCCCGGTTCGCCGACGAGCATCAGGCCGCGGCTGGTGGCCAGCGTGACCAGCGCCCGGTCCACGAGGGACGGGTCGCCGACGAACTTCTTGGTGACGCCGTGCTGGTCGTCGCCCACCACGAACCGGCGCGCGGCGGCGAGGCTCAGCACCCAGCCCGGCGGCTTGGGCGCGGTGTCCGCCTCGCGCAGGCGGGCCAGCTCGTCGGCGAAGCGGACCTCGGCGGGCGGGCGCTGCGTCGTCCGGGTGCTGCTCATGACCGCAGGGCCTCCAGTTCGGCGAGGAGCTCGGAGCAGGTGATCGGGTCGATCTCGTAGGTGGTGGGCGCGTTGCCCGGGGCGGACCAGTCGCCGTGACCGCTGGGCGAGAACCACACGTCGCGGAAACCGACCTCGGGGAAGACGTCCATGGCGCCCACCGCGATGCCCGGGTCCAGCGAGGCGACGAGGGCGCCGCCGGCCGGGAACGGCCGGGTGATCCAGCACTCGACGCCCGCGTCCTGCGGCGTGCCGCGGACCCAGCCCTTCTTGGTCAGGCCGAGGATCTTGCCGATCGGGTACGGGGTGGCGCAGTACTCCTTGAGCCGGGGGAGGAGCCCGTCGGCCGACTCCAGCAGGTGAACCGGGCGGCCCAGCTGCGGGAACGGCTGGAGGATCTCGTAGTCGGCGAAGACCTCGCCCCACACCGCCGCCGTGTCCCGCAGGTCGACCGGGTGCGCGACCCGGACGGTGGCGTCGTCGGGCAGGGCGAACTCGTCGTCCGCCGAGTCGGCGAGCGTGCGGTCCTCGGCCAGGCGGAACGACACGCCCCCGTCGGTGATCCACACCAGCCGGCGGACCAGGTGCCACAGCAGCGGGTGCGCGGCGAGCACCGCCCGGAACTCCTCGGCGGTCCACGTGCGCTGGTCGACCATCGCCCGTTCCAGGCGCTGGATCTGGTCCGACGCGATCGTGCGGACGTCCTTCTTCAGCGCCGCGAACCGCTTGTGCTCCAGCGGGGCGAGGTCCTGGTCGTCCTTCGCGCCGGGCTTGGGCAGGTCCTTGCGGCGCTTGCCGTCCGGGTCCAGCACGTAGGGCTTGAGCTGCTCGTCGAAGCCGACGGTGAACCGGCGCGGGCCGTAGTCGACCACCAGGCTCGCGGCGTCGTCGAGACCGAGGCGGGGCACCAGCCGGTCCGCCAGCTGGTCGCGGGACAGGCCCAGCTCGGCCGCGATCCGGGACACCTTCTCCTGGGCCTTCAGCTTGAGCCCCCGGAACTTCACCTTCTCGGCGATGCCGTTGAGGTGGGACAGGGCCACCTCGGTGCCGATGTCGGCCAGCACGTCCAGCCCCGTCACGGCCCTGGCGTGCCGGCTCTCCCCCGGCCAGGCCCGGATCAGCGGCGACAGCGCGCGGACCGTGGAGTCGTCGCCCAACCAGCCGAGCGCGGTCAGCGCCCAGCTGTCCTTCGACGGCGCGCCCGCCTCGTGCCAGCGCAGGTGCACCGCCCACGCGAACTCCGCCAGCGACGCCCGGTCGAGCGCCTCGCGGACCACCGGCAGACCGGCGTAGACGTCGTTCGGCTTGGACAGCGCGGCCATGATCAGCAGGTTCTTCGCGGCGGCCGGGGACAGCCCCTGCCTGCGGTCGCGCAGCAGCACCCGGGGCAGCAGCCGGGTGTCCGCCCACTCGGCGATCACCGGCAGCTTGGCCGGGAGCACGTCGACCGGGTCGACGGCCAGGAACGTCCGCAGGGCCGCGCCGGCGTCGGCGGTCGGGGCGAGCGCCGCCACGTCCACCCCCAGGGCGTGCAGGTGGCGCAGCGCGGTCTCGGCGTTGCGGCGCCCGGCGCCCGGCTCGCCCAGCGCGGCGGGGATCAGGAAGCGGGCGGCCGTCTCCCGGTGCCGGGCCAGCCACTCCAGCGCGACCCCGCGCACCTGCTTGAGCCGCACCAGCCAGTCCGCCATCAGCGCGGCCACCTCGGGCGTGGCGAACGGCAGCACGACCACCGCGGCGCCCGAGTTGCCCCGCACGACCCGCACCAGCGCGGGCAGCGCGTCGAAGCCGAACTTCGCGGCCAGTCGCTTGCCCGCGGACTCGGCGTTCCAGTCCAGGTTCGGCTCCCAGTCCGCGAGCAGGGGCCGCACCTCGGCCTCGGGCGCGCCGATGAGCAGGTCGATCATGCGGTAGCCGATGCGGCCCGCGTGGTACTCCGCCAGCCAGTGCCGCCAGTTCTGCCGGCGTTGGGCGTCCCAGTGGCCGTCGGTCAGCCACTGCTCGCGCTCACCCGGCCGCCACACCACCGACGGGTCGGGCACCGGGAGGTCCGGCACCACCGCGGGCGCCACCGGCGGCTTGCGGCGCAGCCACGGCGGTGAGGCCAGCAGCGGGGGCAGCTCCGCCTCGGGCGCCTCCGGCACGGCGGTGAGCTCGACCGCGGTGAAGCCCTCGGGCTTGGCCAGGTGCGAGTAGGTCATGAGGTGCACGCTGAGCAGTTGGCGCACCTCGGCGTTCCCGGGTTCCCGCGCCGCCAGCAGCCGGGCCGCCCGGGCGGGGAAGGCCGACATCGCGGCCAGCAGCGCCGGCCGCACGTGCTGGGTGTCGAGCCGGTCGAGCAGGACGGTGAACGCCTCGTCGGTGGGCAGCGCCGCGAGGATCTTCAGCACCAGCTTGCGGCGCTCCGCGCGCTGGTCCTGGTGGTCGAGCGCCGCCGCGAGCAGCGGCGCGACCGCCGGGCCGAGCACGTAGAGCGCCGTGTGCAGCAGGAACGCCCCGTCGTTGAGCGACACCTGCGCTTGCTCGAACTGCTCGGGGGTGTTGGCGGTGCACGGGAGCATCCACCACCGCGGCGAGCGCTGCGGCACCCGGCACGCCTCGTCGAACCAGTCGGCCCGTTCGGGCATCAGGTACGCGCGGACCACGGTGTGGGCGCGCTGCCGGGCCAGCACCGCTTCCGCCGCTTCGCGTTCGGTCTCGTCCGCGACCGCGATGGCGTACCGGACCGTCGTGAGCAGCAGGCCCGTCGAGTCGCCGGGGTTGATGTTCGTGGCGTTGTGGCGGTGCAGGTGCACGCCGGTCCAGTCCTGCTCGCGGGGACGCCACCGCCGGGAGCAGTCGATCGACAAGGACTCGATCACCGCCTCCACCGCGAACGCCAACCCGTGGTCGACGAGCCAGGCGTGGAAGCACGGGACGAGGTGCTTCGTCACGATCGCGACCGCCGCCGCGCCGACGGGGTCCGGCCGCCCGGCGAGGTGCTCCCGCACGGCCCGGACGAGCTCCGGATCGGACTCCGGCGCGGACAGCACCCGGTCGAGGGTGGCCTGGTCGACCGCGCCACGCCCTCGCGCCGCCGACCCGGCGTCGACGGCGAACACCGGCGCCGGGTGGAACCCGCGCTGCCGCACCACTTCGCGCAGCCAGGCCTTGGGCATGACCCAGGTGTCCTCGTCGACGACGGCGGGGGCGGCGGGTTCGGCGGCGGCCGACCCGGTCGGCTGGGAGGCGGGTGTGGTGGCGGGCAGGGCAGCCGACGAAGAGGTCGGCGCGGCGGCTGCGGGGGAGGGGCTCGCCGGCCGGTCGGCGGCGGTCGGGTCGGTGGTGGTCGTGCCCGGCTCCCGCGCGACCCCGGGCGAGCCGGTGGCCCGGTAGCCCTTCTTCTCCTTCTCCGCCACCAGTTTCGCGACGTGCGCCTCGGCCGCCTCGGCGGACGCGAGGTCCTTGGTCTGGGTCTGGCCGTTGGCGCCCAGCCGTCCGAAGCGGACGGTCACCGTGACACCGGCCCGGTCGACCTCCCAGAACTTGGCCGAACCGCCCGAGACGAGCTCCCACCTGCGCACCACGAGAATCCCCTGAACCCGAGCCGGAAACCTGATGTCCGGGGACTGTACCCAGGGGGTCCGACAATCCGGCCCCGTCGCCGGGCGAGGACGGCGGCCTCAGCCGACCGGCCGGGCCGCGAGGCCGTCCAGCACGATGCCGAGGTGCCGGTCGAACCGCCGGTCGCCGTCGTCGAGCAGCCGCCCGGCTTCCTTGACCAGTGCCACGCCGTCGCCCAGCCAGTCCTCGCGCCGGGCGGGCGAGTGCCGCGCCGGATCGGTCTCGGCGGCCTGGCGCCGTTCCTGCTCCTCGATGACGAAACCGACGACGAACGCGGTGACCAGGTCGACGGCGTCGTCGGCGTCGGCGGGCGTCCAGCCGGCCGCCGCCCACCGCTCGAACCACGGCTCCTTCAAGCGGACCACGTCGGGGTCGGTGAGCCGCGTGCCGCTGAACGTGCGGGCGCCGTCGCGGTGCAGCAGGTACTCGGCGCGCAGGACGCGGGCGTAGGCGGCGAGGTCGTCGCGCCACCCGGCGCCGGGCGGGATCGCCGCGAGGGCGCCGGTGACGCGGCGCATGACCTCGGTGGCCATCTCGTCGAGCAGTTCCTGCTTGTCGCGCACGTGCCAGTACAGGGCGGGCGCGCGGACGTCGAGCCGGGTGGCGAGCGCGCGGACGGTGAGGCCGTCGATCCCCTTGTCGTCGAGCAGTTCGAGCGCCGCCGCCACGATCCGCTGCCGGGTGATGCCCTTGGTCATGGTTGACAGCTTAACGATGTTCAGGAAGCCTGGAGGCCTCACTGAACTTAGTTAAGGAGAGGTCGATGCGCGCCGCGATCGTCACGAACCCCGATGCCCCACCCGTCTGCGAGGACGTCCCCGAGCCGGAGGTGCCGCCTGGCCGCGAACCGTTGCACCTGGTCGGAGCGGGTCTGCACAACATCGTGCGCGGGCTGGCCTCCGGACGGCACTACCAGGGCCGGATGGCCTACCCGCTGGTGCCGGGGATCGACGCGGTCGCCCGCACCGGTGACGGGCGCCTGGTCTACGCCGGCTACGCGCGGCCACCGTTCGGGACGATGGCCGAACGGCTGCTCGCCCCGCACCAGGTGGAGGTCCCGGCGGGGGCGGACCCGCTGGCCATCGCCGCCGGCATGAACCCCGGCCTCTCGGGCTGGATGGTGCTCACCTCGCGCCGCCGCGAGGTGGGCGCGCTGGGCACCGTGCTGGTGCTGGGCGCGACCGGGATGTCGGGCGGCCTCGCCGTGCAGGGCGCGTTGGCGCTCGGGGCGGAACGGGTCGTCGCCGCCGGGCGCGACCCGGAGTCGCTGGAGCGGTTGCGCGGTGTGGGAGCGACGACGGTGTCGCTGGCCCAGGACGGGCCGGACGCCCTGGAGGAGGCCTTGGCCGGTGCGCTCGCCGACAGGTCGCCCGGTCTCGTGCTGGACTACCTGTGGGGCCCGGTCGCCGAGGCCGCCTTCGCCGCGGTGGGTCGGGGCGGCGCGGACGCCGAGGCGGACACGGCCTACGTGCAGATCGGCTCGCTCGCGGGCGCGCGGGCCTCGCTGCCCGGGGAGCTGCTGCGCAGTCGGCGGATCCGGATCAGCGGGAGCGGCGCCGGCTCGGTGTCCGTCGAGGAGATGCTCGCCGCCGCGCCCGAGGTCATGGCCCGCTTCGCCGACGGTTCCCTGAGCGTGCCCTACACCGCGTACCCGCTGAGCCGGGTCGGTGACGCGTGGGCCCACACCGGGCGCAGCCGGGCCGTCGTGGTGCCGGACTGAGCCGAGGTCCCGTGGCGCCACGACCCCGCTCCGGGCGGCGCTGCCCGGAGCGCGTCGTGACGGCGTGACCTAGGGCTGTGCTCCTCCGGGGGTCGAGGGCCCCGTCACCGCGTACTCACGGCGGTGGTCGAGGCGGGAGACCGACACCACGGTGTCGCCCCGGACGACGACCTCGGCCGGCGCTTCCCGGCCCAGGAAGCGCACCAGGCTCGCGGTCAGGCCGTAGGCGCCCGCGTTGGGGATCGCCACGACGTCGCCGACCGCCAGGTCCGGCAGGGTCAGGTCACGGCCCAGCAGGTCGCCGGGGGTGCACAGCGGTCCGGTGAGGGTGGCGACCACGGACCCGCGACCACCTCCGACGGGACGCACCGAGGCGGGCAGCAGCCTGCCCAGCCCGGACAGCCCGCCGAAGGCGTTGATGCCGGCGTCGAGCACGACGAACACCTGCCCCCGGCTGTGCTTGACGTCGAGCACCTCGGCCACGAGCGACCCGCTGCCGCCGACCAGGTGGCGGCCGGACTCGAACGCGAGCCGCGGCCGGCCCTCCCGCCAGCCCGGCAGGTGGAGGTCCAGGGCGTCCTCCAGCTCGGCGCGCAGCTTCGGGTAGGCCGGGCGTTCGCCCGGCACCCCGTAGGGCGCCGCGAAACCGCCGCCGAGGTCGAGGAACCGCAGGGGCAGGCCGGCGTCGTCGCGCAGCCGCGCGGCGACCTCGACCGTGCGGCGGAACTCGTCCACCAGGCTCTGCTCGTCGTCGGCGTTGCTGAGCGGGAAGAAGTGCGCGCCGATCACCCGCGTGCCCGGCACGTCGAGCAGGCGGGGGAGCGCGTCCGGCAGGGTCTCGGCGTCGATGCCGAACCGCGAGGGGACGCCGGTCATCCGCAGTCCGGTGGCCGCGGCCGACGCGGGGCTGTTGACGCGCAGCAGGCAGTCCACCACCACCTGGCGCTCGTCCGCCGCCGCGCCGATGCGCCGCAGGTCCGTCTCGGACTCGGCGGAGAACAGCCGCACCCCGCCGGCGACGGCTTCCGCCAGCTCGGCCCGGGTCTTGCCCGGCCCGGTGTACAGGCACGACGACGTCGGGTAGCCGGCCGCGCGGGCGGCCGCCAGCTCACCGGTCGAGCTGATCTCGGCGCCGCACGCGCGGCCGCCGCCCTCGCGCAGTGCGCGGGCGACGTCCGGGTGAGGGTTGGCCTTGAACGCGTAGAACAGCTCGCACGGGTCCGGCAGCGCGGCGCGCAGCGCACCATGCGCGGCGGCGACGTCGTCGAGGTCGTAGACGTAGAGGGGGGTGCCGAAACGCGCGGCCAGCGAGCGGTGGTCGGTCACGTCGGCATCCTGTCCAGGAGCAGCTCCAGCTCCGCGGTCGCGTGCTTGCCGTGCGGGGTGAGCGGGAAGTCCGCGACCCGGTGGCAGGCCGCGGGCACCTTGGCCGGTTCCAGGCGGGCCGCCAGCTCGCGGAGCACGGCCTGGGGCGCCAGGTCGCTGTCCACGAACAGGGTGAGGTCGCGGTCGGCGGTCGGGCGCAGGACGGCCGCGGCGCGGACACCGGGCACGTCCATCGCCGCCGCCTCGATCTCGACCGTGCTCATCCGGGCGCCCCGGCGCTTGAACACGGCGTCCCGCCGGCCGCCGAAGTAGAGGTACCCGTCGTCGTCGAGGTGGCCGTAGTCCCCGGTGTGCAGCCGGGGCGAGCCGGTGGCCGGGTCGCGCCGGAACGCGCGCGCGGTCAGCTCGGGCTCCCGCCAGTACCCCCGCATCAGGTGCGGTCCCTCCACGACGATCTCGCCGGTCTGCCCGGCGGGCAGCGCGACGCCGTCGGCGTCCACGACGCGCACCGCCGTCCCGGGCAGCGGCAGGCCGACCGAGTCCGGGCGCTCGCGGTCCTGCTCGGGCGGCATGATGGTGATCCGCTTGCACTCCGTCTGGCCGAACTGGCGCACGACCCGCGCCGAGGGGAAGGACTCGCGCAGCGCATCGATCGTCGCCCGCGGCAGGACCGCGCCGGTGCTGGTGATCAGGCGCACCGGTGGCGGGGCGCCGGGGTCGCGGCCGGCGAGCGCCGTGAGCAGGGTCGCCAGCGAGGGGACCAAGGGCACCACGGTGGCGCCCACGGCGCGCATGCGCCGGATCGCGGCCAGGTCCGCGCCGTCGCCCAGCACCAGCTCGCAGCGCCCGAGGCAGCACAGCGGCGACTGGTAGAGCCCGTAGTCGAAGGACAGCGGCAGCGCCGAGTAGACGACGTCACCCGGCCGGTAGCCGAGCACCTCGTTGATGGCCGAGGCCGCGAACACCACCTGGGCGTGCGGCGACACCACGGCCTTCGGGGTGGCCGTGCTGCCCGAGGTGTAGATCAGCAGCGCGACGTCGTCCGGCGTGACGCCGCCGGGCCGGTCGGCGCGCCCGCCGGGGCGCGAGGTCCGCTCGGCCGCCCGCCGCAGCGCTCCCGTCCCGCACACCTCGGCCGACGTCAGCGGCCGCAGCCGCGCGTCGTCGTCGGCGACGACCAGCCGCGGGTCGGCGTTGTCCAGCACGGAGCGCAGGTGGAACGACCGCATCTCGGGGTTGAGGGGCACGAAGACCGCGCCGGCGCGCGAGGTCGCGTACATCAGGGCGATCAGGTGGCGTGACGGGCGCGCGTGCGCGACGACCCGGTCCCCGGTCGTCACGCCCCGCTCGCGCAGCCACCCCGCCAGGACGTCGCCGACCTCCCCGAGTCGCGCGTACGTCCAGGCCCCGTCGCCATCCCGGACGGCCGCGGCGTCCGGGGCGGCCGACACCGCCTCGTCCAGAATGGTGTGCAGCAACGTCATCCGGCATCATCCCGATCTGCGTGTGGTCGTCCGACACATCCGTGCGGCAGGGCCGCGTTCGTCGTCGTCGACCGGATCCCCAGTGCCGCCAACGGGCTGAGCCGCTGCCGAGCGCGCCGGCCTGAGGGCCGCACCGGTGCGGTCGTCGGACAACCCGGCCAATCTGGCAGCACCGCGCTCGCGCACGCGTCACGTGAGGACCCTTTTCACCCGCCCGGGCCGCGTTTTCACCCCGGCAGGTAGCGGCGAGATCAGCGGCGGCCGGTGGTCAGGACGACGAGGAACTGGCCGCCGCCCGCCTCGACGCCGGCGGTCACCGGCAGGTCCGGGGTCAGCCGGGAGAACCGGTCCACCAGCCACTCGGCCGCCTCCTGGGCGTCCGCCCTGGTCGGGCAGCGGGCCACCACCTCGCGGCCGCCCTTGCGCTCCAGCCGCCCGGCGACGGTGATCAGCGGCGCGGGGTCGGCCACGTGCAGGCGGTCCGGCCACGCGATGACCACCTTGACCGCGCCCTTGCGGGTGTTGCACGCGCGGTGCGCGAGCCGTTCGGCGACCTTGGCCTTCCGGTCGGCGGTCCGGCTGTCGACGCTGGGCCCTCGCGGGTCGTTCACCGACATGTCGGGGTCGACGGGCTCGTCGCACACCCAGCACCGCCAGCCGTCGCGCTCGGCGACGTCATCGAGGAGGCTCATCCGGGCAAACTAGCACCGGGGCGCGGCGGTCCGGGCGGCGCGGCGCAATCTTCTGTCCATTGTGGACGATGATCGTCCACCGCGGGACGGGGTCGCCACCGCGTTTCTGTTGCGTAGTCGAGGAACTACACGCAGTGTTCGTAGTTCGGTGTGACGAAGGCTATTTTGATTCGTTCCAGACAAGACGTCTAGGGTTGTGGGGTGACATCCGACTTCGAGGCGCAGCTGCGGTCGGTCTCGTTGCGCGTGACCCGGCCCCGGTTGGCCGTGCTCGCCGCGCTGCGCGACCACCCGCACGTCGACACCGAGACGGTGATCACGTTGGTCCGGGCCGACCACCCGACGGTGTCCCACCAGGCCGTCTACGACGTGCTGCGGGCGTTGACCGACACCGGCCTGGTGCGGCGCATCCAGCCCGCCGGCGCGACGGCCCGCTACGAGTCCCGGGTGGGCGACAACCACCACCACGTCGTGTGCCGTTCCTGCGGCGCGATCGCGGACGTCGACTGCGCGGTCGGCCACAGCCCCTGTCTCACGGCCTCGGACGACGGCGGCTACGTCGTCGACGAGGCCGAGGTCGTCTTTTGGGGCACCTGCCCCGACTGCTCGACCCGCAACACCACCGCCAATGAACCGCCCGCTGGAAGGAAGTAAATTGAGCGACCTCGGGAAGACGCCCCCCTCAAGCGCGCAGGGCGTGGACCAGAAGGCCGCGGTCGGCTGCCCGGTCGCGCACGACTCGGCGACCGCGCACGGCAGCGAGAGCGAGAACCCGGCGATCGACTCCCCGACCCCGAAGACGGGCGGCCGCCCGCGCACCAACCGGGACTGGTGGCCCAACCAGCTCGACCTCTCCGTGCTGCGCGTACACTCCACGAAGAGCAACCCGCTCGGCGCGGACTTCAGCTACGCCGAGCAGTTCGCCAAGCTCGACGTCGAGGCCCTCAAGCGCGACATCACCGAGGTGCTCACCACCTCGCAGGACTGGTGGCCCGCCGACTTCGGCCACTACGGCGGCCTGATGATCCGGATGAGCTGGCACGCGGCCGGCACCTACCGCACCCACGACGGCCGCGGTGGCGCGGGCGACGGCGGCCAGCGGTTCGCCCCGCTCAACAGCTGGCCCGACAACGCCAACCTGGACAAGGCCCGTCGCCTGCTGTGGCCGGTCAAGCAGAAGTACGGCCAGCGGGTCTCGTGGGCCGACCTGCTCGTGCTCGCCGGCAACGTCGCCCTGGAGTCGATGGGCTTCAAGACCTTCGGCTTCGGCTTCGGCCGCGAGGACGTCTGGGAGCCGGAGGAGATCTTCTGGGGCCCGGAGGACGCGTGGCTGGGTGACGAGCGCTACGTCAGCGAGGCCGAGATGGCGCCCGAGGTCGGGGCGACCGAGATGGGCCTCATCTACGTCAACCCCGAGGGCCCCCGCGGCAACGCGGACCCCTTGGCGGCGGCGCACTTCATCCGGGAGACCTTCGGCCGGATGGCGATGAACGACGAGGAGACCGTGGCCCTCATCGCCGGTGGCCACACCTTCGGCAAGACCCACGGCGCCGGTGTCGCCGACGACCACGTGGGCGCGGAGCCCGAGGGCGCGCCGCTGGAGGCGCAGGGCCTGGGCTGGCTGAGCACCCACGGCAGCGGCAAGGGCGGCGACACGATCACCAGCGGTCTCGAGGTGACCTGGACCGACCGGCCGACGCAGTGGAGCAACCGCTTCTTCGAGATCCTCTTCGGCTACGAGTGGGAGCTCACCACGAGCCCCGGCGGCGCCAAGCAGTGGGTCGCCAAGGACGCCGAGGCGATCATCCCGGACGCCCACGACCCGTCGAAGAAGCACCTGCCGACCATGCTCACGACGGACCTGTCGCTGCGCGTGGACCCGGCGTACGAGAAGATCTCCCGCCGCTTCCTGGAGAACCCCGACGAGTTCGCCCTGGCGTTCGCCAAGGCGTGGTACAAGCTGCTGCACCGCGACATGGGCCCGGTCAGCCGCTTCCTCGGGCCGTGGGTCCCCGAGGTCCAGCTGTGGCAGGACCCGGTGCCGGCCGTCACGCACGAGCTCGTGGGCGACGCGGACGTCGACGCCCTCAAGGCGAAGATCGCCGACTCCGGCCTGAGCACCGCCCAGCTGGTCGGCACCGCCTGGGCCTCCGCGGCGAGCTTCCGGTCCACGGACAAGCGCGGCGGCGCCAACGGCGCCCGCATCCGCCTCGAACCCCAGCGCAACTGGGAGGTCAACCAGCCCGAGCAGCTCGCGAAGGTCCTGGAGACCCTCGAAGGCATCCAGCGGGAGTTCAACGCCGCGGGCGGCGCGCAGATCTCCCTCGCCGACCTGATCGTGCTGGCCGGCTCGACGGCCGTCGAGAACGCGGCGCGCGAGGCCGGCTTCGACGTGACCGTGCCCTTCCGCCCGGGCCGCACCGACGCCGACCAGGAGCAGACCGACGTCGAGTCGTTCCGCTTCCTGGAGCCGCGCGCCGACGGCTTCCGCAACTACGTGCGCGCCGGCGAGAAGCTCCAGCCGGAGGTGCTGCTGGTCGACCGCGCCTACATGCTCGACCTGACGGCGCCGGAGATGACCGTCCTGCTCGGCGGTCTGCGCTCGCTCGAGACGAACCACAACGGCACCCGGCACGGCGTCCTCACCGACCGGCCCGGCGTGCTCACCAACGACTTCTTCACCAACCTGCTGTCGACGGGCACCCGCTGGCAGGCGTCGGAGTCCGAGGAGCACGTGTACGAGATCCGGGACGCGGCCACCGACGAGCTGAAGTGGACCGCCACCTCGGTCGACCTCGTCTTCGGGTCCAACTCCCAGCTGCGGGCCCTGGCCGAGGTCTACGCCAGCGAGGACGCCCGCGAGAAGTTCGTGGCCGACTTCGTGGCCGCTTGGACCAAGGTCATGGAGCTCGACCGGTTCGACCTCGCCTGATCCGCACCGACCGACGAGCCCGGCCGATCGGCCGGGCTCGTCGCGTGTCCGGAGGTCAGTCGAGGCGCAGGACGGTTTCCTCGATCTCCGCGCCGCGGGCGGGGGCGTAGGAGATCTCGGTGCCGACGACCGTGAAGCCAGCCCTCCGCAGGACCTTGAGGGAACCGGCGTTGTCACTGGCCGCGCGGGCGTGCAGCGGCCGGACCTCGACGGTGTCGAGGAACAGGGCCAGGGCCCGGCCGGCGATCCCCCGACCCCACACCGAGCGGTCGAGCCAGTAGGTGATCTCGGTGTCGCCCTCCACGACGAAGCTGGAGATGCTGCCGACGAGCCGCCCGTCGAGGGTCACCGCGCGCAGCGTGGTGTCGTGGGCGGCCCTGATCTTCGCCAGGTGGAGGTCGAACGCCTCGCGGTCGTCGGGGTCCTCGGCGGTGAAGGCGGCCATCCGGACCGACTCCGGGTCGCGCATCTGCTCGAACAACGCGTCGAGGTCCGCATCCCTGACCGGCCGCAACGCCACCTCTGCCACTGGCTCTCCCCCTCTGTCGTGAACCGCCCCGGCCCGCGCCGGGGACCGTAGCAGCGGCCCCCGACAACTCCGGGCCGACGCTTCGACGGCGGTCGAACCCGACGGCCGGAACGGGGAACAAGTGCTGTGGGCGACGCGTTGACCGCACCGTGCGACTAGACGTGTGGTCTGACGTGGTGTGCCCGTGGTGCTACATCGGGAAGCGGAAGCTGGAACGGGCGTTGGACCGGTGGGACGGTGAGCCGGTGGAGGTCGTGTGGCGGCCGTTCGAGTTGAACCCGCAGCTCAAGAGCACGGGTGCGGCCGTGCGCGAGGTCTTGGCGGGCAAGCTCGGCAGCGAGGCCGTCGCCGAGCAGGCGATGCACCGCTCGACGACGGCGGCGGAGTCCGAGGGCCTGCGCTACGAGATGTCGAAGGCGATCGCCGCCAACACCTTCGACGCCCACCGGCTCGTGTCGCTGGCCCTTGAGCAGGGCGTGCAGCACGAGGTCAAGGAGCGCTTCTTCCGCGCCCACTTCGTCGAGGGCGAGAACCTGGGCGACCCCGAGACCCTCGTCCGCCTCGCCGGGCAGACCGGTCTGACCGGCGCCGCCGACGCCTTGGCCGACGACGCCCTGGCCGCCCGCCTCCGCGACGAGCTGGCCGAGGGCGTGGCCATCGGCGTCCGCTCCGTCCCGACCTACGTGGTGGGCAACCGGGGTGTGGCCGGCGCCCAGGACCCGGACGTCATCCTCGACCTCCTCCGCTCCGCTCCCTGAACCCGGGTCGATCCGAACGCGGTGCCGTCCGCGGCGGTCCAAGCCGCCGTCGCGGACGGCCGCGGCCCGCACGGCCGCGGCCGGCTCCGGCGGCACCGTGGTGGAGCCGACCCACCCCGACATTGGTTGGTACTGCAAACAATGTCGAGTAGGCTCGCGCGATGACACGTGACGACGCGCTGGAGGACGCCCTCGTCCGGATGTCCTTCCGGGTGATGGCCGTGCTCACCCGCATCGGCGCCGAGCACGACCTGTCCCTCACCCAGCTGCGGCTGCTCGGCGTCCTGCGCGACCGCCGACCGCGGATGACCGACCTGGCCGCGTTCCTGGGGCTGGACAAGTCCACGATGTCCGGCCTCGTCGAACGGGCCGAGCGCCGGGGCCTCGTGGCCCGGGACAAGTCCCCGGCGGACCGCCGGGTGGTCGACGTGGTCATCACCCCGGCGGGCCGCGACCTCGCGGAGCTGCTGGAGGGCGAGGTCCGCTCGGCCCTCGCGCCCTCCACGGGCAGGCTGCGCGCCGACGACCGCGACCTGCTCGCGAACCTGCTCGACGCCCTGTCCCGCCCGACCGCGGCAGAGGACCACCCCACCGGGTGAACGTGGGCGCGTCGCGCGTCCGGTCCGCGCGCCACCGCCGTGCACGGCCCGACGCGGCCACCCAGAATTCGGCCATGGGCGAGAAGAAGGTGCACAAGGGCGACGAGGTCACGTGGTCCAGCCACGGGCAGACGGTGCACGGCGAGGTGGTCGAGGAGATCACCGAGGACACCGAGGCCGCGGGCAGGCAGGTGCGCGCGTCGAAGGAGGAGCCGCAGTACCGGGTGCGCAGCGACAAGAGCGGCAAGGACGCCGTGCACAAGCCGTCGGCGTTGGAGGACGACTCGTGAGCGACGAGTTCGAGGACGCGGTGAACATGACGGCGACCGAGCTGGCGCGGTGGCTGGAGACCGACGAGTCCCGGTCCGTCGGCCAGTCCGACGGCGGCGAGTCGGTCGGGCACGAGTCCGGCAGGCGGATCGTGGCGCTGCTGCGCGCGAAGAAGGGCGAGTTGACCGAGGACGACCACGCGCACATGCGCAAGGTCGTCGGGTACGTCCACCGCCACCTCGCGCAACGCCCGGACGGGGACGTGGAGCGCACGAGGTGGCGCTACTCGCTGATGAACTGGGGGCACGACCCCCTCAAGGACTGACGCCGGGGTGTCGGCCCGTCACCGCCGCCGGAGCCGTTCGGCGGCCAGCCTGCCGGAGATGAGCACCGGCGGGATGCCGACGCCGGGTGTGGTGCCGCTGCCGGCGAGCACCACGTTGCCGTCGCGGAACGGCAGGTTGCGCGGCCGGAACGGACCCGTCTGGGTGAACGTGTGCGCCGCCGAGAACGGGGTGCCGGCGGCTTGGCCGTCCCGCGCCCAGTCGTCCGGCGTCGTCACGGACAGGATCTCGACGTCCGGGTCCACCAGCTTGCGGGTGACGAGTTCGTCGACGACCTGCGCGGCGTAGCGCGGTCCGACGACGTCCCACCTGATCGGCGCGGCGTCCAGGTTCGGGCACGGGGCCAGCGCGTACTGCAGGTGCCGTCCCGCCGGGGCGAGCCCGGGGTCGGTGACGGTCGGCGTGGTGAGCAGCAGGGACGGGTCGCCCATGAGGCGGCCCTGGCGGATGATCTCGTCGAACGTGGTCTCCCACGCGGTGCCGAACGAGATGGTGTGGTGGGCCGTCCCCTCGACCACCCGCGGGGCGCCGAGGTGCACCACCACCGCGGACGGCGACCAGCGCAGCGGGCGCGGGCGCCGCGGTTCGCCGCGCAGCAGCCGCGTGCTCTGCGCGGGACCCGTGGCGAGCACGACGGCGTCGCACGGGACGCGGTCGGTCGTGGTGCGGACGGCGGTCACGCGCGGGCCGGTGCGGTCGAGCGAGACCACCTCGGTGTCGTAGTGGAACCGGACTCCCGCATCGGCGGCGGCGTCGGCGAGGGCCTGCGGGACCGCGCGCATGCCGCCGCGCGGGAACCAGACGCCCGCGACCGTGTCCATGTAGGCGATCACGGCGTACGCGGCGAGCGCGTCGGCGGGGGACACCCCGGCGTACAGGGCCTGGAACGTGAAGACCCGGCGCAGCCGGTCGTCGTGGACGAACCGGCCCACCGCCCGGGACAGGGAGCCGAAGCCGCCGAGCCCCGCGAGCGCGACCAGGTCGCGGCCGAGCAGGTCGAGCGGCGAGTCGAAGCTCGCGCCGATGAACCGGTCGCGCTCGACCTGGTACAGCCGGGTCAGCCAGGCGCGGAGCTCGCGGTAGCCCTCGGCTTCGCGGTCGCCGGCGAACCCGGCGATCGCCTGGCCCATCGCGTCGGCGTCGGTGTGCACGTCCAGCGCGCTGCCGTCGGCGAACTCGGCGCGGTAGGCGGGGTGCAGCGGCACCAGGTCCAGGTGGTCGGCGAGCCGTGCGCCCACCGCCGCGAACGCGTCCTCCAGCAGCTCCGGCATGGTCAGCACGGTCGGCCCGGTGTCGATGAGGTGCCCGGCCACGTCCAGCCGGCCCGCCAGGCCGCCGGGGTGGCCGTGCCGCTCCAGCACCGTCACCTCGTGCCCGGCCCCGCGCAGGTGCAGCGCGGCGGACAGGCCGGACAGGCCCGCGCCGATCACGACGACCGAGTCGGTCCGGCCCTTCACCAGGTGCGCCACGGCGTTCCCCTCCCGTCAGTCGCGGCGGCGGACGGCCTTGGCCGCCAGCTGCCTCAGGTGCGTGCGGGCGACCTCGTCGACGGCCGCCCGGTCGAGCGCGGCGAGTCCGCTCGCGGCCAGCGCCTCGATGTGCTCCTCGACGGCCTCCACGGCGCCGTGGTCGACCAGCAGCTCCCGCACGGCGGCCACGGTCCCGTCCGTCACGGTCACACCGTCGAGGCAGCGCAGCAGCGTCCGCGCCGCCCGGTGGTCGCCCGCCGCGGTGGCCTGGGCGATCGCGATCGCCATCAACGGGGTGCGCTTGCCCTCGCGCAGGTCCTCGCCGACGGGTTTGCCGGTCACCGCCGGGTCGCCGAACATGCCGATCAGGTCGTCGCGCAGCTGGAACGC
Organism: Saccharothrix sp. 6-C; assembly: GCF_016695385.1. Lineage (NCBI taxonomy): Bacteria > Bacillati > Actinomycetota > Actinomycetes > Pseudonocardiales > Pseudonocardiaceae > Saccharothrix > Saccharothrix sp. 6-C. Next base: position 1,522,515 of record NZ_CP064192.1, read on the forward strand.
CACGCCGACGTCGCGGCCGAACACCCGCAGGCACTCCACCACGTCGGCGGGCGCGCCCGCGAGCGCGGCGCCGAGGTGCAGCGGCCGTTCGACGGTGTACGCGGCGGTCTTCAGCGCCGCCACCCGCAACGCGCCCTCCAACGACTCGTCGCGCCCGGCGGTCGCGAGCAGGTCGAGGTGCTGACCGGCCATCATCTCCGTGCGCATCCGCTGCCACGGCCGCCAGGCGCGCTGCAACGCGTCGGCGGGCAGGCCGGCCGTGACGAGCGCGTCGTCCGCCCAGGCCAGCGCGAGGTCGCCGACCAGGACCGCGGTGGAGTCGCCGAAGCGGCGGGCGCTGCCGGACCACCGCGACCGCCGGTGCCGCGCCGCGAACGACTCGTGCACGGCCGGCCGGCCGCGCCGGGTCGCCGAGCGGTCCATCACGTCGTCGTGCACCAGCGCGCAGCACTGCAACAGCTCCAACGCCACCAGCGCGCGCACCACGGCTTCGGACGTGTCGCCGCGCACCTCGCCGCCCGCGGCGCGCCAGCCCCACCAGGCGAACGCGGGTCGGATCCGCTTGCCGCCGGCGAGGACGAGCGCGCGGACCTCTTCGGCCAGCTCCCGCGCGGCGTCGACCTCCGGGCGGGTGCGGAAGAAGTCGTCCAGCTCGTCCGCGAACCGCGCCGCGAACGAGTCGGGCGCCGGGGGAGTGGGCGTGCGGGTGTCGACGCCGGCCAACAGCGACATCGTCGCTCCCTCGCGTGGTGGGGTCGGTGCTCAGTGGATCGAGCTAAGCAGCGCGACCCGCGCCCCGCACAACGAGCGGCGCTGGTTGTGCGGAGCGACCCGGGCCGACTTAGCGTGAGGAGGTGCCATCGCGGAGGGAACGCCCACACATGTCCGCAGACCGGGAACTGGATGCCGCGGGCATCACCGAGCCGCGGCTGCGCGACGCCTATCGGCGGTGCCGCGCGCTCAACGCCGAGCACGGCCGCACCTACTTCCTGGCCACGAGGATGCTCAGCCCGGCGCAGCGGCCCGCGATCCACGGCCTGTACGGGTTCGCCCGCCGCGTGGACGACATCGTGGACGACCTCGACAGCGGGTTGCCGCGCAAGGTCGAGGGCCTCGCGGCGGTCGAGGCCGACCTCGACGCCGCGCTGGAGCGCGGCACGGCCACGGACCCGGTCGTCACGGCGTTGTCGGACACCGTGCGCCGGTACGACATCCCCACCGCGCACTTCCGCGACTTCATGGCGTCCATGCGGATGGACCTGACCGTCACCGACTACGCGACCCGCGCCGAGCTGCTGCGGTACGTGCACGGCTCGGCGGCGGTCATCGGCCTGCAGGTGCTGCCGGTGCTCGGGACGGTCGTGCCGAGGCAGGAGGCGGAGCCCGCCGCCGCCGCGCTGGGGATCGCCTTCCAGCTCACCAACTTCATCCGCGACATCGGCGAGGACCTCGACCGCGACCGGGTGTACCTGCCCGCCGACGAGCTGGCGGCGTTCGGCGTCGACCGGGACCGGCTGTCGTGGGCCCGCGCCGCCGGCCGGGTCGACGACCGGGTCCGGGCGGCGCTGCGCGACCAGGTCCACCGCACGCGCCAGGTCTACGCGCGGGCGCTGCCGGGCATCGCGATGCTCGCGCCCCGGTCGCGGCCGTGCGTGAGCACCGCGTACCGGCTCTACGGCCGCATCCTCGACCTGGTCGAGGAAGCGGACTACGACGTGCTGTCCCGACGCGTCGCGGTGTCGAACGGCCGACGGCTCGCGGTCGCGCTGCCCGCGTTCGCCAGGGCCGTGCTCGCCCGCACGGCCTGATCACCGGAGGAGAGACATGCCCGACCGCCTGCCGCTGCGCGCGTTCACCAGCCCGCCCTGGTCGAAGCAGGAACCGACCTGGCGGGACGCGAAGCCCGCGCTCATCGAGGCGGCGCTGAAACGCGCCACCGCCCGGCCCTCCGGCAACTGGTTCGTGGTCGGCGCGAGCCGCGACGTCGTGCGCGGCAAGCCGTTCGGCCGGACCGTCGCCGGGCGCGAGGTGGTGCTCTGGCGCGGGCCGGGTGACGTGCTGGTGGCCGGTCCCGGGTCGTGCCCGCACCTGGGCGCGCCGCTGTGCGACGGGGCGGTGGTCGGGGGCGAGCTGGTCTGCCGCTGGCACGGGCTCGCGCTGGGCGGCGAGCGGTTCGGCGGGTGGAGCCCGTTCCCCGCGCACGACGACGGCGTGCTCGCCTGGGTGCGCCTGGACGACGTGGGCGGCGAGGAACCGCTGCCCGAGCCGGTGCTGCCCGCGCGGCCGGCGGGCAAGGTGCTCGACGCGGTCGCCACGCTGATCGGCCGGTGCGAGCCCGAGGACGTGATCGCGAACCGGCTCGATCCGTGGCACGGCGCGTGGTTCCACCCCTACTCGTTCGCGAACCTCCGGGTGCTCGAGACGCCCACCGAGGAGCTGGACCGGTTCCTGGTCGAGGTGACGTTCCGGGTCGTGGGCAGGTTCGGCGTGCCGGTGACCGCCGAGTTCACCTGCCCCGAACCGCGCACGGTGGTGATGCGGATCGTCTCCGGCGAGGGCGAGGGCAGCGTGGTGGAGACCCACGCCACACCGCTGGGCGAGGGCCGGACGGCGGTGGTCGAGGCGACCATCGCGCAGTCCGATCGACGTGGGTTCGCGCTGGTCAACAGGGTGGCGCCGGCGATCCGGCCGGCGATGCGGTGGACCGCCGCACGGCTGTGGCGCGACGACCTCGCCTACGCCGAGCGCCGGTACGCCCTCCGGTCGAAGGGCGTGCTGCCCGGTTGAGGCACCCCCGAGTTGAATCGGTTTTGAGTCGATTTTACGATGGGTCCGTCATCGTCGTCGACTCGCGAAGGACGTGCGCCATGCCCGAGCTCTCCCGCCTGCCCCGCCCCGTCGCCGAGTCCTGGGACTGGCAGCTCTCCGGTCTGTGCCGCGGCATGGACAGCACCTACTTCTTCCACACGCCCAACGAGCGCGGCTCCGCCCGTGAGCAGCGCGAAGCCATGGCCAAGTCGATCTGCCAGCGGTGCCCCGTGATGCGCCAGTGCCGCGAGCACGCCCTCGAAGTGCACGAGACGTTCGGCATCTGGGGCGGCCTGGGCGAGAGCGAACTGCGGGCTATGCTCTCCGAACGCGCCAGGAAGTGAGCTTGTAGTCGATGAGCTGGACACCCCGCGCGGTCGCGGCGATGCTCGGCATCTCGCCGACCACGCTGCGCACGTGGGACCAGCGCTACGGGCTGGGCCCGTCCGACCGCACCGCGGGCGGTCACCGCCGCTACCGCGACGACGAGGTCGACCAGCTGCGGCGGATGGTCGCGCTGACCGCGCAAGGCATCGCACCCGCCGACGCGGCGCGGCAGTCACGGCAACGGGTCCCGGCGGCGGCGCCGCCGACCAGACCCGTGCTCACCGCCGACGCGGCCCGGTCCGTCCGCCGGGGCTTCCTGACCGCCGCCGACCGGCTCGACGAGCCGCGGGTGCGCTGGCTGGCGGACGAGCTGATCACCGCGCACGGTGTTGTGGCGGCCTGGCAGGCGGTGCTCGCGCCGTTCCTCGTGGAGCTGGGCGAGCGCGTGCACCGGCGCGGCGCCGGCGTCGAGGTCGAGCACCTGGCCAGCGCCGGCCTGCTGCACGCGCTGCGCGCCGTGCCCTACCCGGACCGCGACGGCGTGCTGACCGCGTTGCTGTCGTGCGCGCCGGACGAGCAGCACACGCTGGCGCTGGAAGCGCTCGGCGCCGCACTGTCCGAAGAGGACTGCCTGTGGCGCAGCCTCGGCGCGCGGGTGCCGCCGACGGCGTTGCGCGACGCGCTGGAACGCCTGCGCCCGGCCGTGGTGGTGATCTGGGCGCACCACGCCGACTTCGCCGCGGCCGTGCCGATCGAGGAGCTGCGCCGCGACACCGAGGCCGTGCTGGTGACCGCCGGTCCCGGCTGGGCGGGTCTCGCGCTGCCCGCGTCCGTGCGGCGTCCGGCCACGCTGACCGAGGCCGTCCGCCTGGTCGTCGACCTGATCCGCGGCTGACCCCGGTCAGCCGGTCTTCGGTGTCGCGCGCATGCCGACGCGGACGCGGCCGGTGCCGTCGGCCCGGCTCGCGAGCACCGCCTCCGACACCGGGACCAGGTCCGACTCGATCGGCGGGGCGAGGGCCGCCATGCCGTCGACGAACGCGTACCGCAGGTGCGGGACGCCGTCGTGCTCCGAGGCGGTGATCTCGACGCCCTCCCGCCGGTAGGCGCCCGCCCGGTCGCCGAGCCCGGCGGAAGTGCCGCCGGAGCGGTCGCGCGGCGACGGGTTCCGCCACGGGCTCGAACGCGTGCCGGACGGGCCGGCGAGCCGCCGGGCCGACCCCGCGGCGGCACCGCGTCAGGCCCGGTGCGGACCTCCGTCCACCGGCGTCCGGCCCCACCGCCGGGCCACGGCGCGCAGCACCGGACCCCGGCCCGCCGTCGGCACGCTCCACAGCTCCGTCCCGGCGACGCCCCACCGGCTCAACAGCCGGTTCGCCGCGTCGAACCCCGTGGTCGCCGCGCGTTCCATCAGCGCGACGGGCAGGTCGATCCGCACCAGGTCGCCCGCCAGCACGAGGTGGTCGTCCGGCGTGGTCACGGTGGGCCGGCGGGCGAACCCGCCGGCCGGGAACAGCGGGCAGTCGGCCCGCAGCTCGTGCCGCTCGTCCACGACGTTCGCCCGCTTGGTCTCGGGGTAGACCTCGGTGAGCTGCTCCCACAGCCGCGCCCGGGGATCGGGCTCGTCGGCCGGCAGCGCGTACCCGTGCAGCTCCACCACCGAACCGCCGGTGCGCGCGGCCCACGCCCGCGCCTCGTGCTCGTAGTGGTCCAGCACGCTCACGTTGTCCAGCAGGCCGTACCCGCTGGTGCCCAGGAAGCCGGGGCGGTCCGGGTCCACCGGCCGGTCGAGCCAGTACCGCGACACCAGGAACGGCGGCGCCGTGCGCAGCTCCGCGATCCGCTCGCGCCACGCGGCGTCGCCCAGCCGGGGCGACGCGGCGACGACCCGGCGCAGCCCGGGCACGTCGGCGGCCAGCACGACGGCGTCCGCGTCGAGCACGTCGCCGGACACGTCCACCGCGAACCGCTTGGGCCCGCCGGGTTGCACCGACCCCACCTCGACGCCCCGCCGCACGGTGGCGCCCAGCTCGGCGAGGTGGCGACCGAGCGGTTCCCACAGGGCGTGCGGGAACGGGTCGGCCGCCACGTCGAACAGCAGGCCTTCCGCCGAACCGAGGAAGTAGATGTGGAACATCACCGCCAGCTCGGCCGCCGACATGCGGCTCGGGTGGGCGAAGAAGCTGCGCGAGAACACCTCGAACGCCAGCGCGTGCGCGGGCCGGGGGAAGCGGATCCGCTCCAGGTAGGTCGCCGCGTCCAGCCCGTCGAGCTCCCGGTACACCTCCGGCACCGACACGTCCAGCAGCGGCAGCGCGGCCCGCGCGTCCACCGACGGCAGGTCGGACCACCGGAACGTCGGGCTGCGGCGCAGGAAGGCCAGCGCGTTCCACGGCAGGGTCGTCGGCAGCCCGGCGAACCCGTCCCGGTGCCCGCCGGTGTGCCACAACGGGTAGTCGGGCAGGCCCACCAGCGCCCGGCCGCCGGGGTCGACCCGGCGCAGCAACGCGCGCAGGTTGTAGTACTGCCGGAAGAACGCGTGGAAGCCGCGGGTCATCGTGACCTCGCTGCCGTCGGCGAGCGTGGTCGGCCACCCGCCCACCCGGCCGCCGAGGTGGTGCTCCCGCTCGCACACCACGACCCGCGCGCCGCGCTCGGCCAGGACCGTCGCGGCGGCCAGCCCCGCGATGCCCGCCCCGACCACGACCACCGTCGGGGCCTCCCCGTCGAACCGCGCGCGTCCGGCGGGCGCGGCGACCCGCACCGCCCTGCGGTCGCGGGGGATCACGACCGCGCCCGTTCCGGCGCGAGCCCGACGAAGGTGTGCACGACGCCGAGCTGCCACCCCGGCACCGGGCGGCTGCGCACGCCGACGAAGCCTTCGCGCCGCAGCCGGTCGCGCAACGCGCTCGCGCCGGCGAACCGCAGCACGCTGCGCCACAGGTAGGTGTAGAGCGAGCGGTCGCCGGTGAGCAGCCACCCGGCGGGCACGACGACGAGCCCGCACATCGCGGTCCAGACCGCCGTGCTCAGCGGGGAGTCGCGCACCGAGTACTCGTGCAGCACCAGGCGCGCACCCGGCGCGAGCAGACCGCGCACCGCCCGCAGCGTGGCGTCGGGGTCGGGCAGGTTGCGCACCAGGTAGGCGGCGAACACCGCGTCGAACGGCCCGTGCGCGTCCAGGTCCTCGACGCGGCTGTGCACGAACGTGACGGTGTCCGGCCACCGCTTGGCCCGTGCCCGCGCGAGCATCCCGGCGGAGGCGTCCACCGCGACGACCTCCACGTCCGGCGCCACGGCCAGCAGCGCCGCGGTAGACGCGCCCGTGCCGCAGCCCAGGTCGAGCACGCGTTGCCCGGCCCCGCTGCCCCGCAGGCCGAGCGCCCGCGCCGAAGTCCGCAACGCCCGGTGGTAACCGGGGTTCAGACCGACCAGCCGGTCGTAGTCCCGTGCCGCGTCGTCGAACGACCCCGGCACCTCAGCGGCGCTCAGCCGTGTCATGCGCTCTCCTCCTCCGCTCCCACAGCAGCAGCACCGCGGTCACCATCGCGAACCCGTACAGGAAGTCCTCGACCGGGATGTCCCACGGCACCCGCACGCCGCTGATCGCCCAGTCCGCGTACAGCACGATCGGCGCGTCGAGCTTGGTCAACCACCCGTCCACCGGGACCTGGAAGGCGAGCACGATCGCCATCGTGACCCAGTAGGCGAGGCGTCGGAACAAGCCCGTGCGCAGCACCAAGAGCTCCCACAACACCACCAGGACCGCCGCGGTCACCGCGGCCAGCAGGTACTCCCTAGCCATCGCGCAGCAATCGGCCGACGGCCTCGTAGGTCAGCAGCGCGCACAGCGGGATGGCCACGAAGAACAACACCTCTTCGATCGGCAGGACACCGGCCAGCACCACACCCGTCGTGCCGTCGCGGTGGAAGCTCCAGTGCCCGCGCGCGATCGCCACCACGTCCCACACGACCAGCACCAGCAGCACGGGCACGACCGTCCGGGCCACGTCCGGCCCCCGGCGGTACACCCCGCGACCCACCCACTCCAACGGCGCCGTCACGAGCAGGCACACGGCCAGCACGGCCAGGTACTCGTACTGGCTTCTCATCCCACCTCCGCGGCTCGCACGCGTCGACAGTAAGAGCCCGCCGGCGGGTCCGCATGACAAGTCGCCGCGGGAGCGGCGGACGGGCACCCGCCGCAACCCCGCGGGCGGCGTCGCGAGCCGGGCGAAAAGCCGTCCGCAGCCGAGGACCCGTCACGTAGGCTGCGCTCCGGGTCGGGGGACCTTCTGAGTGGAGATTTCCGTGTTCCGATCCGTGCGCGGCCTTGGGGCCGCGTTCTCCGTGCTGGTCGCCTTGACCGCCTTGTCCGACCTGATCATGGCCGGGTGGGTGTGGCGCGTGCACGGCGTGCTGGAGGACTACCTCGACGACCGGATCGGGGAGGCAGAGCTCGACCGCACGCTCTCCGCCACCAACCTGTTCGACCTCGGCAACGCCGCGCTGTACCTCGCGACGGGCGTCGTGTTCGTGGTGTGGACGTGGCGGGTGCGCGCCAACGCCGACCTGGTCGCCCCGGACGCCCACCGGCACGCCAGGCACTGGGCCGTGTGGGGCTGGCTGCCGATCATCAGCTTCTGGATCCCGCGCCGGGTGTTGGCGGACGTCTGGGAGGTCAGCGCCCCCTCGGCCGAGCGCGGTCGCGACCGGGCCGAGGTCAACTGGTGGTGGGGCCTGTTCATCGCCTACCAGGTGATCGACCGGATCGCGGACCGGATGCTGGCCAGGAGCGAGACCGCGGACGGGTTCGCCAGTGGCGCGGCGATGCTCGTGGTGGTGGCGCTGCTCTCGGTGGCCGCGGCCACGCCGGCGGTGCTCGTGGTGCGCAGGATCAGCGCTTGGCAGTCCTCGCCGGGCTTCGTCGCGCCGCCCGAGGTCGTCTCGCCCACGTCCGTCGGGCTGGCCCCGGTCGACGTGCCGCGTCCGTCCGTCCTCCCGGTCACGCCGCCCTCCCACGACCCGAGGTGGCAACGCCCGGAGGAGTAGGCGCCCGAGCCGGCCCGCGCGCGCCGTCAGCGGTGCGCGCGGCGCCAGAGGGCGGGCCAGCCGCCCGTGCCGAGCAGCGCGGCGGGGACGAGCAGGCCGTGCTCGGCGACGCGGTCCTCCACCAGCTCCGCGGGCGCGCCGAGGTCGACCGCCGCGGCCCGTGCCCGCTGCCACGGCCCGTTCTCGTCGGCGAGGTCACTGGCGGGGAAACCGGGCACCGACGTCTGTCCAGGGGCGACCACCCGCACCGTGTCCGTTGTGGACGGAGCGGCGCAGGTGGTGGCGATGGCCAGCGCGCACACCAGCTCGGTCGAGGGCCGGCGTGCCACCGAGCGGGCCAGCGCGTCGTCGCCGACCAGCCCGCCCATGGCGGCGCGGACCGCGCGCGCCACCACGTCCATGGCGTGGGCGGGCGCGATCTCCGGGCGGCGCACGAGGGTGCGCAGCGTCCGCGGCAGCGGCGAGCCTTCGGTGAGCGCCCGGAGCCGGTCGTGCTCGCGCAGCCCGGGATCGAGCCGGCCCACCGCGGCGGCGAGCGGCCGGACGCGGGTCGCCCGCCACAGGACCGACGCGTCGAGCCCGGCGTCGAGCCCCGCGCGGAGCAGCGCGACGTGCCCGCCCGGACCGAGGCGCTTCAACGCGACCACGGCCGCGTCCGGGTCGAAGTCGGCGCCCTGCCCGAGCCCGCGCGCCAGCGTGGCGTAGGCGCGGCGCGCGGACTCGGCCGCGGCCGAGGTCAGCTCCCGCTCCACCGCCGGGACCACCGCGTCGGTCAGCGCGGCGGGCAGGCGTCCCGCCGCGGGACGGCGGCCCGAACCGCCCCGGGCCCGCACCGGCGGCACCGGCAACACCGGTTCCGGCGCGGGCGCCCCCGGCATCGGGAGGCCGTCCACCCACTGCTTGACGTGCTCCCGCAACGCCGGGTCGACGGCGTCGTTGAACCGCGCGCGCAGCTCGTGGACGTGCCAGCCGCCGGTGCGCCGCCGGATGTCGAGGTTGGCGACGATGCGGCCCTCGACCGGGTCGCGCAACGCCATCAGCACGCACTGGCCCTTGCGCGCCTGGTCGGCGTACCACGACTCGCCGATGCAGTTGCCCATGTAGGCGGACCACTCGGCCAGCTTCCGCGGCTCCCGGCCCACTTCCACGACCAGGTCCGTGCCCGGCACGACCCGGGTGTCCACGACGGACACCTCGGACGGGACCGGGAAGGCGCCGATGCCGGCCTCGACGATCACCGCGTCCGCGCCGACCCCGGCCGCCAGCTCGGCCCAGCTGCCGCAGCGGGGCGGTGGCGTCGCGCCGAACATGATCAGCTGCGCGACCCCGGCGGCCGCGAGCGGCACGGAGTCGGCTCGTGGCCTGCCGGGTTCCGGCTGTGGCGCGGGCGCGTCGTAGACCAGCTCCGGCACGGGCGGTTCGTGCCGCACCGCGGCGGAGGTGTTGCCGTGGAACGGCGCCAGCGCGTCGGCGAGGTCGGCGAACCAGAGCAGGTCGTGCGGTGCTTCCACCGAGGCCGCGTCCGCCGGGCCGCCGGTGGCGAGCCGCTGCGCCAACGTCCCCGCCGGGCCGTCGGCGTGCCCGTCGGCCAGCGGCGGTTGCTCCCAGCTCTCCGGCGCCCGCGCGAAACCCGCCGCGTCGCGCCACCGCCGGAGCTGGGCCACCTGCCACGGCGCACAGGTGTCCCAGCAGTTGTGCAGCGGTCGGTCGTCCAGCTCGGTGAGCAGTCCGGCCACGGCGTCGAAGACGACCACGCCGTAGTTGCGGGCCATGGCGACGCGTGTCTTCACGTACGTCTCGGTCTTCGCGGTGACCGTCCGATCCGGACCGAGCGCCTCCACCAGCTGGTGGACGTAGCACCCCGGTCGCGCCGGGTGGCTGTAGCCGCCCGGGACGCGGCGCGCGGCCCCGGACCGCTCGTCCTCGGTGAGGCAGGCGTCGGCCGCGACGAGCTCGTCGCGGTGCTTCTCGACAGCGACCGCGAGGCCTTCGTCGGACAGGGTCTTGGCGAAGCGCAGCAGCGCGGTCGCCGCGACGGCGTCGTGCAGCAGGCGGGCGAGCTCCTGCGCGGTCCACGACAGCGGCGGCTGCCAGCGAGCCGCGGCGACCAGCGTCGGGCGACCGCCGACCGCCCGGACCAGTTGCTGCAGGACCGGTTCCTCGAAGTGGTCGCGGTGGCGCTCGCGGAGCTTGCCGATCCGATCGAGGCGGGTCTGCGACGCGGCGCGGAGTCGCGCGCGCCGCCGCTCGACCTGCGACGCGCACACGTGCTCCCACAGGCTCAGGACCAGTGCCAGCCGCCGCGGTCGCGGGTACCCGGACAGCGCGCGGGACAGGTGGTCGGCGAGCGTGGACGCCGCGCCGCGCGGGAACGGGTCGACCCCGTCCGGGGCGCGCAGTTCGAGCACGCGCTCCACCTGCTCCGGTCCGAGGAGGTCGGACGCCGCCGAGGCCAGTCGCAGCGCCGCCCAGCGCTGCTCGGCGACCGCCGCGTGCGCGGCCGAGCCGACCCGCTTGGTCGCCGACGGCCCGAACAGCGCCACCAGGCCGGCGGTCCGGTCGCCCAGCCGGTGCGCGCCGTCGTCGCCGAGGACCTCCAGCGCGGCGAGCACCGCGTCACGCCGGTCGCCGCGGGCGCCGGCCAAGCGCGCGGAGGTGAAGCCGCCGCCGAGGTCGACACCCGCCGCCGCGGCCGTCTCGGTCCCGTCGACCACGAGCAGGACGAGCCGCCTGATCGCTTCCCGCACCACGTCCGGTCCGGCGTCGGCGGGGCCGACGGCCACCGGGGCGCCAGGGGGGTGCGCGCCGGCCCGGTCGCCGGCGGGCACGGCTCGGCCGCCCGACACGGGGAGCCAGCAGCGCGACCCGGGTCCGGCGGTCACGCCGAAAGCCAGTTGGATGGACATCGGCACCATCATCGCGCACCGCGCCACCGGTTTTCGCGGACCGGAGCCCGCGCGGGTGGCGAAGGAGGATGTCCGTCGTCCGGGCCTGATACACGTTCGGCGCCACGGGATTCGGTGCGCGGACGCCGGTGCTGCGGGGGTTCTGCTCTGATCGAGTGTCGGCTGTTCCGGAAAGCCCGGACGGGAGGTGATCCTTGGCCCCGCAAGGGCTTTTCCGGACTTCGAGAGGGTGGACCCGGTGTCGAGAACCGTTCAGCGAGTGGTGACGGTGGTGTTCGCGGTCCTGGCGTTGGCCGGGTTCGGCGCGATGGGCGCGCAGGCGTCGGCGGCGTTGGTGCAGCGGGAGGTGACCACCCTGCCGGTGCCGCCGCTCAAGCCCGCCGAGGGCAAGGTCGAGACCTCGTCGATCGGCTGCGTGTGGAGCTACTACCCCGGTCGGAACTCCACCGTGTGGGTCGACTGCCACCAGATCGGCGGCGGCGCGGCCGGGTTCTCGGTCTCGGTGCTGTGCAGTGACGGCAGCGTCCACAGCAGCGACGTGACCCGGTTCGGGTCCTCCGCGGTGGCTTACTGCCCCGGCGCGACGACGATGCGCAGCTTCACCATCTGGGCCCACTACTGATCCGCGTCCGGGAGGCGGGTGCGGTCGGACAGGTCGAGGACGAAGCGGTGGCGGGCGTCGTCGCGCCCCGGGCGTTCGAGGGCGCCCGCCACCCGGACGCCCGGCCCCACGCCGAGCGGTTCCCGCACGGTGGTCCCGGCGCACCTCAGGATCGCCGCCGCGGCCCGCACCGACACGGCCCTGCGCCTGCTGCGGCAGCGAGGAAGGGCTGTTCGACGCGATCTTCGCCGCGTCCGTCGAGCCCGGCTGACGACTCCCGGACTCCGGGCGCCGCTCAGTCGCCCCAGCGCGCCGGGATGTCGGTCGGCGCGCCCAGCTCGTCGGTCTTCAGCAGGTACTTGGCCAGCGAGCCCACCGGGGCCTTGGTGGGCAGCGCCCGCGCCTGGCCGACGATCGCGGCGCGCAGGGCCGAGGAGGTGTCCAGGCGCGGGTAGCGGGTGTGGAGGTAGGCGGCCACCTCGTCGGTGACGGCCTCGGAGTCCGCGCCGAAGTCCAGCGCCGTGCCGGCGGCGACCACGCGGCACAGCAGGCCGCGGCGGTGCGCGATGCCGGTGGAGGTGTGCAGGGCGATGGCCTCCCACACCAGGTCCGCCGTGCCCGCGTCGACGTCGTGGTCGCGCAGGTGCTCGACGGCCAGGTCCGCGCCCGCGACCTCGAACCGGTCCGGCCGGCGGCGCTCAGGCCGAGGTCGTGCAGCACCGCGGCGAAGAACACCGCCCGCGGGTCGTACTCCTCGTGCCCGCGGGCGTCCCACCGGTCCACCAGGAACTCGGCGTAGGCGTAGGCGCGGATGCTGTGGTTGACCACGGCCGGGGACACCGAGGCGCGCAGGAAGTCCAGCGTGGCGCGGGCGAACGGCTCGGCCAGCGTTGCGGGAGTGGTGATCACGGGATCGATCCTGCTGGGGTGCGGAAAAGCCGACCAGTGGCCGGAACGCCAGGTGCCAACGGATTCCGGCCAACCCCCGGCAGGGCGCGCGGGCCTCCGGCGTCGCCACCTCGTCATCGTGGTGGCCGGCAAATCGCGGGCGCGGGCGGCCAGGTGGTTGCTAGGGTTCCCCGGCCGGCCGCGGGACTTCGGCGCGACTTCCGGAACCCGCCTCTGAAGCGATGATTCGCTGATCGCGCCCCCATTCCCCGGCCGGCCCCGACACCACCCGGAGTGACCGCATGGACGCCCTCGCCGCCGACGACATGCTGATGTTCATCAACGCGGCGACCACGTCGACGTCGCAGCGCGAGTTCCACGGCGACGCCGACGACCAGCGGCTGTCGCTGGACTTCCTGCACGACTACGTGATCGGCAACTACCGCGACCTCTACGCGGCGGCCCTCGCGCTGGACATCAACGACCACAACGCCGCGCTGATCGTCCGCAAGCTGCTGGAGACCACCGGCGACGCCACCGCGGACCAGCGGCGCGTCGAGGGCCGCCTGATCGCCCGACGGCTGCGCGCGCTGCCGCCGCAGCGCGTGTACGACCTGTTCCGCGCGTTGCGCCGGGCCCGGGTGAACAACCGGCGCACCCGCGCGATCATCCGCGAGTGGGTCGCGGGTCGGCCGGACCCGGCGTTCGACGCGGTGAAGTACCGCACCGGCCTGAAGCGGGCGCTGCGGCACGCGCACGTCGCGCCGGCCGGCGAGCTGGGCCCGTTCCTGTTCACGTCCGGCCACCACGGCCGGTACGCCACGCCGCTGCTGGAGACGTGGCGGCGGGCGCACTACGAGCAGGCGTCGGTGTACGGGCTGCCGTACACCGTGGCCGAGGGGTTCGCCGCGAAGCACGGGATCGACCGGACGACGTTCCTCAAGCGCATCGAGCCCCGGATGACCAGGCTGGAACGGCTCCGGTCGCAGGAGTCCGCGCGTCGGGACCGGGCCGCGGTGGCGGTCGACCTCGGGTCGATGCCGCTCACCCGCCTGGCGTCCTACGTCCTGTCCCGGCCGGTGGCCGAGCGGGTCGAACGGCGGGACGAGCTGACGGGCGCGCTGCGCGCGGCGGCGGTCCGGGCCGCCGGGCGGGACGCGGGGCGGTGGGGCCGGGTCGCAGCCGTGCTGGACGACAGCTTCTCGGCGTCCGGGTCCGCGCAGAAGCGCCGCCGACCGCTGGCGGTCGCGCTGGCGTGCCACCACCTGCTGGCGGAGTTGGCGACGGAGTACGTCCCGCTGTGGACGTCGGGGCGCACGGACGCCCTGCTGGCCCACCCGTACGGGATGACGCCGCTGGGCGAGCGGGTGCTCGACGCGCTGGAGCAGGCGCCGGACCGGCTGCTGATCGTGTCCGACGGCTGGGACAACGCGCCGCACGGGCTCGCGTCGGAGGTGCTGCGGGTGTGGCGGACGAAGCTCGACCCGGGACGCCGGGTGGCGGCGGTGCACCTGAACCCGGTGTACGACGCGGCCGACTTCGACGTGAAGCGGCTCGCCGAGGCGGTGCCCACCGTCGGCGTGCGCGACGCGGAGGACGTGCCCGCGCTCGTCGAGTTCGCCCGGTTCACCGAAGGCCGGACCGGGATCGCCGGCCTGCGGGCGCACTTCGACGCGCGGGTGGCCAGGTTCCTGGAGGAGGGGTGACGGTGGAGCTCGACCTGACCGGGCTGACCACGCGGGCGGCGCAGGTGTGGGGCGGCGTCCGGCTCGTGCCGTTGACGCGCGACGAGCCGGTCGCCGGCCTGCGGCTGCACGCCCGCGTCTACGGGGACCAGGTGGGTGTGGTCGAGGTGGACCGGCGCACGCACTACGTGTCCTACGTGCCGCACGGTTTCGTGGCGACGTGGTCCGACGACGACACCCCCGTCGCGGCGTACGGCACGCAGCTGGAGCGGAGCACGGCCGTCGGGAAGCCGCCGCACGGCATGAGGTTGCGCCTGCACCGCCGCACGGCGCGCCGGGTCGAGCGCAACCGCTTGCGGTTCCTGCCCCTGCACGTGGCGGTCGAGGGATACCTGGCGCTGCACTTCGGCGGCCCGGAGGTCGTGTGGGAGGAGTGGTCGCAGCGCGCGGTCCGCCGCGGCCTGTCGCCGCGCGTGGAAGAGGCGTACGTGGGCGCGGAGGTCGAGGGCCTGGCGGACGCGGTGAAGCACTTCGAGATCCACCCGGACCAGTGCGGTGTCCTGGTCTACGTGGCCGACGCGCTGGCCGCGGCGTTCGTCGTGCCCCACCCGGACGACTACCGCGCGCTGCACACCACTCTCCTCCAGGACCTGTACGGCGAGCTGGTGCACCACTACGCGACCCTGGCGACGCCCGCGCCCCCGTTCGACGTGCGGCTGCCCGACGACGTGGCGTCGCTGGCCGACCTGCGCGCGGCGGCGGCGCGGGAGCAGGCGGAGTGGGCGCGCTTCCACGACCTGACGATGGCGGGCGGCCTGCTCGGCGAGAGCTACGCGACGAGCCGCGTGCACCGGATGGGCGACTTCGCGCTGTCCCGCTTCCTGCCGACGTTCCGCGTCAAGGAGGAGAACCACATCGGCGAGCTGATCACCGACCGGGACGGCCGCACGGCGTACCTGAAGACCTTCCGCCTGTCGGAGGCCCAGATCCGCCGGGGCCACCTGCTGACCAACCTGGCCGCCCACCACTGGCGCCTCGCGACCACCGCGGCCGCCCTCGGCATCACCGAGCCGCAACTGGGCCTGCGGTTGCAGGCGGCCGGTTTCGGCGCGCTGCTGCGCGAGGACGTCCTGGCCCGCTACCGCGCGGGGTGACCGGCCCGGGTCAGCGCCAGCCGAGGGCCGGTGCGACGTGGGTGAGGAGGTCGTCGAGCAGGTGGGTGTTGTAGTCGACGCCGAGCTGGTTCGGCACGGTCAGCAGCAACGTGTCGGCCTCGGCGATGGCCTCGTCCTCGGCCAGCTGCCCGACCAGCACGTCCGGTTCGGCGGCGTAGGTGCGGCCGAAGACCGCCCTGGTGTCGGCGTCGAGGTAGCCGATTTTGTCGGTGCTGTCGGAGTCGTCGCCGAAGTAGGCGTGGTCCAGGTCGGTGGTGAGCGCGAAGATGCTGCGCGAGACCGAGACGCGCGGCTCGCGCGGCCACCCGGCCTCGGTCCACGCCTTGCGGAACGCCCGGATCTGCTCGGCCTGCTGCACGTGGAACGGCGCCCCGCCCTCGTCGTTCTTCAGGGTCGAGCTCATCAGGTTCATGCCTTGCCGCGCCGCCCACACCGCGGTGCCGTTGGAGCCTGCGCCCCACCAGATCCGCTCCCGCAGGCCCGGCGAGTGCGGCTCGACGCGCAGCAGCCCCGGGGGGTTGGGGAACATCGGGCGCGGCTCGGGCTGGGCGAAGCCGTCGCCCTCCAGGACCGTCAGCAGCACCTCGGCGTGCTTGCGGGCCATGTCGGCCTCCGTGTCGCCCTCGCCGGGGCGGTAGCCGAAGTAGCGCCACCCGTCGATCACCTGCTCCGGCGAGCCCCGGGAGATGCCGAGCTGGAGCCTGCCGGCGGAGATGAGGTCCGCGGCGCCGGCGTCCTCGGCCATGTACATCGGGTTCTCGTAGCGCATGTCGATCACGCCGGTGCCGATCTCGATGCGCTCGGTCCGGGCGCCGATCGCGGCCAGCAGCGGGAAGGGCGAGGCGAGCTGCCTGGCGAAGTGGTGCACCCGGAAGTAGGCGCCGTCCGCCCCGAGCTCCTCCGCGGCCACGGCGAGGTCGATGGCCTGCGTCAACGCGTCGCCCGCCGTCCTCGTGCGCGAGTGCGGCGTGTCGGACCAGTGCCCGAAGGACAGGAAGCCGATTTTCTTCACGCCCGTGCAACGCGTCGGTCGGTCGAATGATTCCGCCGTCACGCTGTGCGAGCGGACCGACACGATCCGGCGCTCGACCGTCCCTTGTAGAGGCCGGGAGATCGGTCCGCTGCCCGCCGCCGGCGTGGTGCTTGTCCTGCGTGAGACGGAACCGGCTGTCCGGTGTGGACCGGTTCGTCCACACCGGACAGCCGGTTCGGTCTTGGCGCAGGGTGCTCGGGCGTCGGCCTAAACGCGTTCCGCGTACATCTCCGCGAGCCTGCGTTCCAGCTCCTTGGTCGAGCCGTTGTGCCAGGAGTCGGCCATGTCCTGCGACATGGGGTCGGGGAAGATGTCCTCGACCTCGTCCTCGATGCCCTCGAAGATGTTGCGCGCCACCAGTTCCGGCGGCGTCCTCGGGAGGACGTCGAAGCGCGCGCCCATGTCGGTGTCCGCCGGGCCGGTGAGGATCGCGTGGACCCGCACGCCGCGCGACGCCAGGATGGCCCGCAGCGACTGCGTCATCGCGAGCACGGCCGCCTTCGAGATCGAGTAGGACGCGGCGAGCGGGTAGGGGGCGATGGCGGTCAACGACATGTTGGTGGCGATGGCCCCCGCGGACTCGGTCAGCAGCGGCAGGAACGCCTGGGTCACGTGGTGCGCGCCGTAGAAGTTGACGGCGAGCATCCGGTCGAGCACGGTGGTGTCGGTCAGGTCGTCCACCGCGGCGATGCCGGCGTTGTTGATCAGGACGTCGAGGGAGTCGACCCGCTCGACGGCGGCCCGGATGTGCGTCACGTCGGTCACGTCCAGGGTCACGGGCGTGACCCGGTCGTCGGGGTGCGCCAGCGGTTGGCGCGTGCCCGCGTAGACCCGTCTCGCACCCCGCCTCAACGCCTCGTCGACCAGCGCCTTGCCGATACCGCGATTGGCCCCGGTCACCAGCACTGCCTTGCCGGCTGTGATCACGCTTTCTCCTCACCGTAGGCGGTGGTGCGGCAGTCGGCTGATTGTATATGTCAACTATGTCATCACCGACGGTTGTCGACTTCTCTTCGGAATTGCCCGATCGTCACTCGCGGTGATCGGCGGAGGAGCGTGAAGGGAAATATTTCAGGCCATTTGGAATGCTTTCGCCGTGCTGCCGCCGGCCGGTGGGGTGTGCGTCGACGTCGTGAGTCGAAAGGGTCAGGATTCGACGGTGAGGTCGTCGGAACGGCCGGCGCCGAGGCGCGACCAGTGGGGGATGGGCCGTCCGTCGTACCGCGTCACGTGCTCGGTGGCGCCGACCCCGATGCCCCACTGCTGCGGCCAGCCGGGCAGCGAGTCCTCCTGCGGCTCCTGGCGCCCCCACACGGTGAGGTCCATGAGCGCGTAGCTGTAGTCCAGCACCTCCACGCCGCGGCGGCTCGTCCAGTAGGTCTCGAAGACCCGGTCGCCCTCCCGCACGTAGCAGACGATGTGCATCATCCCGACCTGCTTGCCGGCGAGCAGCGTGTCGAGCGAGCCCTGCGCCGAGTACCAGGGCATCCGCCAGCCCATGAACTCCCGGTAGCGGTAGCTCTCGTCGAACGGCCCCTGGCAGAAGACCGCGTAGGTGATGCCCCGCGAGTGCAGGTAGGACAGCTCCGAGATCTGGGCGTTGTTCCAGGTGCAGCCCTCGCACTGCTGGGCCGCCGGTCGGCCCGGGTACCACATGAAGTAGTACGTGACGAGCTGCGGACGCCCCTCGAACGCGTCGAGCAGCGTGACCGGACCGTCCGGCCCGATCAGCTCGGTGGCGCCGTCCACCTCGACCATGGGCAGGCGGCGGCGGGCGGCGGCGATGGCCACGCCCTCCCTCGTGTGCGCCTTCTCCCGGATGCGCAGCTCGTCCAGCCGGGCCTGGAAGGTGGACCGGTCGACCACCTCGGGCAGCGCCGGCGCCTCGGCGCCGAACGTCGGCCAGCCGAGGCGGGTTGGTTCATTTCCCATGAGTGTTCCTCGAGTTTTCCCAGGGTGCTACGACCCGAACGCCGATTGAGGTGCGGTGACACTCCGTGTCCACATCGCGGCGTGGAGTATACGCGGGGGTCCCGTCTGGGACGCGCCTTCGCGCGAACAGCACTCGACCCGCCGGGATCGACGTCCCGGCGGGTCGGGCGGCTGTGCGATCCGGGGCGGATCGCGGCGACCTAGACGCTCTCGGCGGCCTTGACCCGGCCCGTCGCGGCGTCGAGCTGGTCCGCGCCGAACGCGGTCACGTTGACGTCGGCCGGCGGTGGGAACCGCGTGACGAAGTCGACCACGACGAGGTGGGTCGGCACGATCGTGATCAGCGCCATGCCGCTCGTCTCCGCGCGGCGGACCCGGGCCCACTCGGCCCACTTCTCGTCGTCGCCGATCATCCGCCGGGAGGCGTCGAGGTGCTCCTGGGGGACCCCCGGCGTCATCTCGACGGTGGCGATGCCGCGCCCGTGGATGGCGATCGGCGCGAAGTCGTAGGCCGCGGGCGGCGGGCCGATCAGCGCCGAGACCTTGGCGCGCGTCTCGCGCCCCGGCCGGCCGGCGCCGACGTCGAGGGTGAAGGCGACCCGCGGGTTCGCCTCGATGGCCCGCACCTTGTAGGCCAGGTTCGGGGTGGCGAACAGGAACGCCTTCCCGTTCCAGACGTGGTTGATCGGCACCGACCGGGGAGCGCCGTCCAGCCCCAGGTAGGCGAGCCGGATCGGGATCGGCTCCGCCATGAGGGTTTGTATCACCGGATCGGTGTTCACCATGTCGACGATCTCGTGGTATTTCACGGGGTGGCCCTTCTGTGCAGCGAGTTACGGCAGTGGGTGCTCACGCTGCTCCAGGGGAGTGGAGAAGGTGGGCAGCGGGTGACGGAAAGATTTGCGAACGTCCGGTGTTTATTCCTGGTCGACCGGAATCATGGGCGAGTCCGGGCCTGCGCGGGGGAATGTCGTCCAGCTCATCGCGGCCCTTCGTCACTCGGACGTCGCAACGGCGTTCGAGTCGGATCGGCGTCATGTCGCAGGTCTTTCACGAGGCATGTAGGCCGTTTCTGCGCACCCGCGAGCCACTGTGCCACGGCCGATGATCGCGGTCTTCTTCGAAAGTGCCCGGCCACGGCATCGGCGCAGGTGGCAGCGGTTTTGCACGCAGCAATCTCGGAGAGGTGGCGCGGTTCGCGAGCCCACTAACCTGGCAAGAGGTGACCGTCGACTCTTGTCAGTCGACGCCGCGACCTGAACTCGTCCGCCGAAGTGAAGATGGCCGAATTGACGATCTCGACAACCGGCAGCGGCACGCCGACCGGTAGGCCCGGTCACCCGGGTTCGAGTGGGCCGGAAATTCCACTCGGAGTGGCAATTCAACGCGGTGGGTGGGCCCGTCCGCACCGGGCGGTCGACACCCGCCGGCGCCGCGCCGCCGCGCGCAGGATCCATTTCTCGCATCCCGCCATCGCATCGAGGAGCAGTGCAGCATGAGTTTGATCATGTCCCAGCCGAGGCCCGACCTCGTCAGCCGGGCAACGGGTCTGGTGGAAATGATCCGGAAGCACTCCGGGTGGCACGAGGAGCACCGGGAACTGCACCCGGAGGTCCTGGACGCGTTGACCGAGAACGAACTGTTGAAGATGCGGATCCCGGCGCGGTACGGCGGCAGCGTGCCGGACATGCGCACGGTGGTCGACGTGATCGCCGAGCTCGCCCGCGCCGACGGCTCCGTCGGTTGGACGTGCGTCTCGTTCACGATGGCCTCCTGGTTGTCGTCGCTGGTCCCCGACGAGGCGCAGGACGAGATCTGGGCCGACCCGGACGTCCGGTTCTGCGGGTCCGTCGAGCTGAACGGCGTCGCCGAGCCGACCGAGGGCGGCTACCTCCTCAACGGCAACTGGCACTTCCAGACCGGCTCGCCGCACGCCACGTGGGTCGCCCACTTCGCCGTGCTGAAGAACCCGGACGGCACGGGCGAGCCGGCTCTCGCCGTGGTCCGGCTCTCGGACCTGGAGGTGACCGACGACTGGCACACCTCGGGCCTGCGCGGCACGGGCAGCCGGTCGACCGCCGCGAAGGACCTCTTCGTCCCCGAGGGCTGGCTGGTGCGGGTGCTCCCGATGGCCCTGGAGGGCAAGCTGGAGACCAAGCTCAACGCGGACTACCAGGCGTGGCGGGTGCCGTTCATGCAGATGGCCATCGCGGTCGCCGCCGCGCCCGCGATCGGCATGGCGCGCGCCGCGCTGGAGAACTTCCTGGAGCGGGTGCCGAACCGGAAGATCACCTACACCCACTACGACCGCCAGGTCGACGCGCCGATCACGCACCTGCAACTGGGTGAGGCGATCCAGCTCATCGGCGAGGCCGAGTACCACCTGTACCGGGTGGTCGACGTCCTGGAGGCCAAGTCGGCGAGCGGCGAGCCGTGGACGGTCGAGGAGAAGGCCATCGCGCGCATGGACGCGGGCGCGGCCGTCGGCCGGGCCAAGCAGGCGGTGGACATCCTCGCCAACTCCTCGGGCGCCTCGTCGGTCTACTCGCACGTGCCGCTGCAGCGGATCCAGCGGGACATCGGCGTCCTCCAGCGCCACGCGATCATGTACCCGAACACGAACCTGGAGACCCTCGGTCGCGTGAAGCTCGGCTTCGAACCGAACACCGACTTCCTGTGACCGCCGCTCCACGCGTTGCGTGAGCTTTCCGCCGGCCGGCCTTGGGCGCCTCCGATCACCGGAGGCGCCCAAGGCTTTTTCGCATCGACGGCACGGCACGCGCAGGTGACTCGACGCCCGTGCGCGCTGGGGACCGTGGTCGTGTGGCTCCGGGCTCCGGGCTCCGGGCTCCGGGCTCCGGGCTCCGGGCTCCGGCTCTGCGGTGCCCGCACCCCGGCGGCGCTGCCGTCCTGTTGGTCCGGTAGCGCCGCGGTTCTGGCTCTGTGCGAGGAAAAGCGCCCGCGCACACCGCCGGCCCGCCACTTCGCGAGTGGCGGGCCGTGGTGCGTGCGGGCGCTGGAGCGCGCCGGTCAGATGTAGTAGGTGTTGGGATCGAGGCCGCAGAGCACCCGACCGTAGATCTCGGCGTTGACGTCCGGGATCATCATCGCGTGCAGGGCGACCGCGTTCAGGTCGTTGACGAACCGCTGGATCGGCACCTTGGTGTAGGCCGAGGAACCGCCGCTGGACCCGGCGAAGATCTCCGCCGCCTCCTTGGACAGCTTCACGGCCGCGCCCTCGTCCGCCCGGATGCGCCCGCGCTCCACCAGTTCCAGCGGCTCGTTGGCGGCGGACTTGGCGTCCACCGTCGCGGCCAGCCGCTGCGCGTGGAACTCGGCCTCGTCGATCTTCATCATGGCCTCGGCGATCCGCAGGTGGGTCACGGGCGCCTCGGCCTGGCTCGGGTAGTTGGTGTAGGTCACCTTCCGGTTGGGCAGCCGCTCGAAGAAGCTGTCCCGGATCGCCTTCGCCATGCCCGTGACCACGCCCACCGTGGACGCCGCGCCCACGGCGATGAACGGGGCCCGATACATCTGCGAGCCGGCGTTGGCCTTCGAGGCCGACTGGCCGGTGAGCACGGCCGGCGCGGGGAGGATGCGCTCCTGCGGGATGAACACGTCCTTCGCGGCCGTGCCGACGCTCCCCGTGCCGCGGAAGCCGTTGGTGTGCCAGTCGTCGGTGATCTCCAGCTCCGACATCGGCACCGGGCCCATCACCGGGTACGGCTCACCGTCCGGGTTGAGGAAGATGGCGCCGATCTGCTGGTACTTGCTGCTCAGCGCACCGCTGATCGAGGGCCACGTGCCGTTGACCAGGATGCCGCCGTCCACGGGGACGGCCGTCGCGGTGCCCGGTCCGATGGTGGTGCACACCTGCACGTCGGGATCGGCGAACAGTTCGTCCTGGACCTCGTCCGGGTACAGCCCCAGGCCCCAGGTGGCGACCCAGGAGCAGGCCACCACCCACGCCGCGGAGCCGTCGGCCTGCGCGATCGCGTCCGCCACGGCGACCATGGCCCGAGCGTCGCTCTCGAACCCGCCGTACCGCTTGGGGATGCGCATCCGGAACACACCCGTGTCGGTGAGGGCCTTGACTGTCTCCTCGTGCAGTCGCCTGTTCTCCACCGACCATTCGGCATTTGCCCGGAGCACCGGCGCTATCTCGGAAACCCTGTGCACCAGTTCTTCTGAAGACGGGACGACGACAGTCGACATGTCCTCTCCTTAATAGTTTTCCGAAGAATCCACTGCCCAGACTTCCGGAACCGCCGGGAGCCGCGCTTCTTCTGCATTGCCCCGTGGTCGCGGCCTGGAAGTATCAACGTCGGATGGAATATTTTGCCACTCGGCGTAACCGGTGCCCAGGGGCGAGTACGCCGTTCAGTAGAAATCGGGACAGGAGGGAATACCCGCGTCCGGCACCGTGTTCGCGCACGCCACGGGCGCGTAGCGGTGCTGCGGGCGGGTCCGCGCGGGTGCTGTCGGAGGCTCCTCGCCGGTCGACTCCGGGCCATTCTCGCGTGTTCGTCGACGAGTATTTCAATGTGAATTCGGTCAATGTCGCGCGCTTTCTCGGGATTCCGGTGCTCGTGGAGAGAATTCCCGGGTGGTTTCCGGAGGGCCCGCGGCGTGACACGATCGGCGCCGACCGCCCCAGCCTCAGGAGTACCATGACCCGGGTTCACGACCGTTTTCCGCTGTCCGCCACGCCGACGGTCCTGGCCGCCGGCGTGCTGTTCGGCGTGCTTTCCGCCGGGCACCTCGTCGCCCAACTCGTCGGGGCCGGCGGGGCCGCCCGGATCAGCCAGTGGCTGCTCATGCCGGTGCTCGCCGCGGCCGTATGGTCCGCGACCACCGGCGCGCCCCGCTCTCGGGCGGTGCGCCTGGTGCTGCTCGCGCTCGCCTTCTCCTGGCTCGGCGACAGCGTCCCGGCCTTCTTCTCCGGCGACGCCCGGTTCCTGACCATGGTCGGGCTGTTCCTGTGCGCCCAGGTCGTCTACGTGGCGGCGTTCTGGCCGTGGCGACGCCGTTCGGCGCTGCGCCGGCCCGCCGTGGTCTGGTACGTGCTCGCGTTCGGTGCGCTGCTGGCGGCCTGCGGGCCCGGCGCGGGCGCCCTGCTCGGCCCGGTGGTCGGCTACGGCCTGTGCCTGACGCTGATGGCCGTGCTGGCCACCGGCGTGGGCCGGGTGGTGGGGATCGGCGGCGCGGTGTTCTTCGTGTCCGACGGGCTCATCGCCCTCGAAGCCTTCGCCGGCTGGTACGACCCGCCGGCGCCGGGCTTCTGGGTGATGCTGACCTACCTCGCCGGTCAGGCCCTGATCGCCGCCGGCGTGTGCGGCCACCCCCGGGAGGGTGAGGTCTGACCCGCCGGACGCGTGCCGCCGACGTCGGGTCCACTGTGGAACGCGGGCACACCTCCGGCACCGCCCTCAGGCCCGGTCGACGGGTCAGGTGACGGCGATCGTGAACGCGGCCGTGTGCACGACGCCGCCGTGGGCGAACTCCAGGAACAGCCGGTACTCGCCGCGGTCGGCGAAGGTGGCCTGGAACGTCAGCTCGCCGTCGACCAGCGGCACGCCCAGCGGCTGGACCGGGTGCAGGTGGGTGGCCGACAGCAGCATCGTGTGGAAGCCGGTCATGTGCCCGTAGGCGCCCAGGTGCGGGTCGAGCGTGCGGACCGGCGAGCCGTCGGGGGCGCGGATGGCGAAGCGCAGCTCCTGGGGCCGCATCGGGGCGGGTTGAGCCGGCTCGTCCACTCGCGTCACGGTGAACCCGGTGGCGGTCGTCGCTCCGGCGTCGGGCGCGGGCACCGGGACCAGGGTGGTGTCCCCGGGCACGCTGAACGGGACGCCGAGCACCACCGGGTGCCGGGGGTCCTTGGTGTCGAGCGGGACGAACTCGGCGAACATGCGGTACGCGCCGCCGTCGTCGAGCCGCACGTCGACGTGCCACGTGTCGCCGACCAGGGTCGGGTGCAGGTGCTGGAAGACGTGCATGTCGTCGCGGATGACGAAGAAGTGCAGCTGCTTGGTCTGGTTGTCCAGGAAGCGGGTCCGCGGCCGGTCGTCGGGTCCGAGGACGCGGAACGCGACCGGCACCGCCGGGCCGCGGGTGGACGGCACGGTGACCCGCTCGAACCGGTAGCCGCTCTCGGCTTCCGACAGGCCGTCGCTGTGCGCGGCGGGCACGAAGTCGGCCGATCGCTGGTGCGCCGAGTGGGCGGGGCCGGCCGGGGACCGCACCAGCGCGAGCGCGCCGGCCACCACGATCGCGACGGCCAGGACGACGAACACCCAGTCGGTGAGGCGCAGGTGGCGCATCATCACTCCTCAGGTCCGGTGGGACGGCGGCCCCCGTGCGCGGCCGGGTGGCCGCGCACGGGGGAGGACACGTCACCGCTGAGCGAGGTTCGGCCGGACCACGACCAGGCCCTGCTCGATGCCGTTGACCAGGACGATGCCGCTGGCGAAGTACGGGTAGTTGCTCCACGCCCCGTTGAACCGCGCCGTGTCGCTCGCCGGGTAGATGTCGAAGTACCCGGCTTCGGTCAGTCGCGCCGAGGAGACCGCGCTGACGTCCAGGATGCGCAGCCCCGCCTGGTAGTTGGCCTGGTAGGAGTACCGGCCCTTGATGTACTGGTTGTGGTCGATCGCGGTGGCCGGCGAGTTGTAGGTGCCCGTGTGCACGGGGGAGGAGAGCTTCGCCAGGTCCCAGATGTAGGTCTTGGTGCGCTTGTCGGTGCCGCGCGACTCGTCCAGCTCGTCGTCCAGCAGGAAGTACCGCTGGTCCTCGGTCAGCCAGCCCTGGTGCGAGTACTGCGCGCCGGAGTAGGCCTTGCGGACGATCTGCACGGGCGCGGACTTGGTGGTCACGTCGACGATGGTCAGCGTGTCCTCGTTGGAGTTGAAGCAGATCTCCCGGCCCCGGTACGCCTGGTCCGGGCCGCGGTAGACGACGCACTGGGTGTCGTGGGTGTAGCCGTCCTGTGACACGCACCCGGCCTGGGTCGGCGACTTCGGCGTGCGGATGTCGACGATGTGCGGGCCGCCGCTGCACGTGTTGGAGCCGATCGCGTAGGCGAAGCCGGTCTCCTCGTTGATGGCGATGTTGTGCGCGGGGCCGAAACCCCGGTACAGCGCGTCCGCGGTGAACGTCTGCGGCGTGGTGACGGTCCGCAGCCGGGTCAGGTCGAACACCTGCATCCCGTGGCCGCTGATGGCGTCGGCGACGATGAACGCGTGGTTGCGGTACACCTTCATGTCGCGCCAGCTGCTGCTGCCGCCGTTGGACGGCAGGTTGCCGAGGTACCTGGGCGAGGTCGGCGTGCTCACGTCGACGAACGCGGTGCCGTTGGTGCGGCCGACGACGGCGTACTCCTTGCCGGAGGAGGGATCGGTCCACCCCCAGATGTCGTTGCCGTTGCCGCCGCCGATGGAGGCGAGCGGCAGCACGCTGAGCAGGTCCACGTTCTTGCAGGGGTAGATGTCGGCCTTGCCGTTGACGCACGGCGCGCCGGCCGCCGTGCCGACGACGGCGTGCCGGTCGGCCGGCAGGTGGTCGGTGAGGAAGGCCCGGACGGCGGCCTGTCCTTCGGGGGTGTCGGGGTCGTGCGCGGAAGCCGCGGTCATGGACATCGCCACCATGGAGGCGATCAGCACCGCCAACCCCGTCATGCGCAGGATCTTCATCGGAGTAGCACTCCTCCCGGAAATCCCGGACGCGGTGACGCGGCCGGGTGCAGGGTTTTCCGATCACCTCCGACAGTAGGAGCTGTGGCGCGCCGGGATAACCTCCGATCGTCTGCACTGCGGCACGTCCGGCGCGCTCCACGACCTCACCGTGCGGCGACACCCGCGCGCTCGCTGTGCGCGGGGGTCTGGAATCGGGGCGGGCGCGGTTCTTCGCCCGGCGTGGCAGGTTCGGCCGGCGGACGACTTGGTTCTCCTGCAGCAGGTTCTCCGCTCACCGCGACGAGGACGGGGACCGGGTTCGAGGGCAGGTCGATGCCCCGGGTGAAGGCGGAGCGGGAACCTGGTCGAGGTGATCGAGCACTTCCGCGCCCTCGTGCGGTGACCTCACCTCGCTGCCTTGGCGTAACGGCGTGCCAGGTGGGCGAAGGCGGCCTTGAGCTCGGGCGGCCCGACGACCTCGATGTCGGCGTCGAACCGGCCGAGGGTGGCGGCCAGGGCGGGCCACGACCACGAGCCCAGGGTCAGCCGGCAGCGGTCCGGGGCGAGTTCTTCGACCACGCCGTCCTGGGCGAACGGCGACACGTCGGCCGCCGGCAGGGCGAGGACCACCTCGCCGAGGCACGGTGGGCCGGCCGAGCCGGAGCCGTCGGAGCCGGCGAACCGGTCGGTGACGAAGGCGGCCACGTCCGCGGCCGGCAGGTCACGCGGGGCGAAGCGGGGACCGGTGGGGGTGCGCGGGGTGATCCGGTCGGCGCGGAACGTGCGCCAGTCGGCGCGGTCGAGGTCCCAGGCGACGAGGTACCAGCGGCCGGCGCGGGTGACGAGGTGGTGGGGCTCGACCCGGCGCGGTGGGGCCTCGGCGTCGCCGCCCGCGTAGTCGAAGCGCAGCACCTCGCGGGCGTGGACCGCGCCGCTGATCGCCATCAGCACGCCGCTGCCGACCTGCGGCGCGGCGGCCCGTTCGACCGCCGTGACCTGGAAGGTGTCGATGCGGTGGCGCAGGCGGGCGGGCATGACCTGCCGGACCGTGTGCAGGGCCCGCGCCGCGGCCTCCTCGATGCCCGCGCCGGCGGTGGTGGCGATCCGCAGCGCCACGGACAGGGCCACGGCCTGCTCGTCGTCGAACAGCAGGGGCGGCAGCCGGGAGCCGACACCGAGCCGGTAACCGCCCTCCGGGCCCTTGGCGGTCACGATGGGGTAGCCCAGCTCGCGCAGTCGGTCGACGTCGCGGCGCACGGTGCGCGGACTGACCCGCAACCGCTCGGCCAACAGCGCGCCCGGCCAGTCCCGACGCGCCTGCAACAGCGACAGCAGCGACAGCAGTCGTGCTGAGGTCTTCGGCATGGCCGCCATTGTGCCGGAGAGAAGAGGACACGACCTGGCCACTACTCCTGCGAGGGTTGCCCACGTCAGTCAGCGAGTCGACCTGAGGAGTGAGCTTGTCCGTCACGACCACCGCCCACCTGAACTTCCGCGGTGACGCCCGCGCGGCGCTGGAGTTCTACCGCTCCGTGTTCGGCGGCCACCTCGCCGTCGTCACGTACCAGGACGCCGGCGACGTCCACGAGGAGTCCGAGGCCGACCACGTGATGTGGGGCCAGGTGCTCGGGGACGACGGCTTCCACGTGATGGCCTACGACGTGCCCTCGCGCACGGCCTACGAGCGGGGCGAGAACTCGTTCTTCGTCTCCGTGCGCGGCGAGACCGCCGAGGAGGTCACCGGCTGCTGGGAGCGGCTCCGCGACGGCGCGACCGTCGTGGTCCCGCTGGGTCCGGCGGGCTGGGCCCCGGCTTACGGGATGCTGCGCGACCGCTTCGGCGTCGTCTGGGTCCTCGACGTCGTCAGCGGGCACCACGCCTAGCCCGACCCCGGCCGCGGGTGGGTGCGCACGCTCCCGCCCGCGGCCGACCATGGGACGATGACCGGACACCTGACAGGACACCGCCACCATGAAGACGCACCCCCTCGGCCGTCCCGGTCCGCGCAGCGGCACCGGGGACACCCCGCCCGACCTCGTGCGCGGCGGCGAGGTCCGCGCCACCGGCGCGTCCGACCGGCCGGTGTCGGAGACCGTGGAGCACGCGGCGTCGTGCCGTCGTCCGGCCGACGGGCGGGCCGCGGCATGACGGTGCTGGACGCCAGGGCGCTCAACCGCGCGACGCTCGCGCGGCAGTTGCTGCTCGATCGGGCCGACGTGCCGGTGCTCGCCGCCGTGGGGCACTTGTGCGGCCTGCAAGCGCAGGAACCCCAGGAGCCCTTCGTCGGGTTGTGGTCACGGCTGCGCGCCTTCGACCCGACGGCGCTGGACGACCTGGTGACCGGGCGGCACGTGGTGCGGACCCACCTCATGCGCCGCACCGTCCACCTGGTCACCGCCGACGACGCGCTGGCGTGGCGCGCCCGCCACGGTCCGATGCTGCGCCAACGGGTCCTCGGGGTCTACCGCCGCGAGTTCGAGGGGGTGGACCTGGACGAGGTCGCGGCGGCGGCACGGGAGGCGATGGCGGACGGGGAGCCGCGGACGATGCCCGAGCTCGGCCGGGCGCTCGCCGCGCGCTGGCCGGCCGTCGGGTCCCGGGCGTTGGGTGAGATGGGGATCGCCGCCCTCCTCCCGACGGTGCAGCTGCCGCCGCGCGGCTTGTGGCGCCGCAAGGCGGGCGCGCGCACCGCGTTGCTCGAATCGTGGCTGGGGCGCGAGGTCGACCCGCCCGCACCGGACGGCTCCGACCCGGTGGGGGAGGCGCTGGTGCTGCGCTACCTGGCCGCGTTCGGCCCGGCCACCACGACCGATCTGCGCGCCTGGTGCGGCCTCGCCGGGCTGCCGCGCGCGGTGGCCGCGACGCGCGAGCGGCTGGTCGCCTTCCGCGACGAGCACGGCCGGGAACTGCTGGACCTCCCGGACGGCCCGCGCCCCGACCCCGACACGCCCGCCCCGGTGCGGTTCCTGCCCGCGTTCGACAACGCGGTCCTCGGCTACCACGACCGCGCCCGGATCGTCGACCACGCCCACCGGGGCTTGTCGGTCGCCGGCGCGCGCGTCGTCCTCGTCGACGGTCGGGTCGCCGCCACGTGGACGGTCGAGGCGGGCGCCGCGCTCGTGACCCCGCTGCGCCGCTTCTCCCGGACCGAGCACGCCGCCGTGGCCGAGGAAGGGCGGGAACTGGCGTCGTTCCTGTCCGGCGGCCCCGCCTCCTAGGGCCTGTCCTGCGGCGGTGGAAGACCGTGGCGGAGAAGTGCGCGACGGCCAGGACGCCGACGCACCAGGCGAGGGCGGGCCAGAGGTCCGAACAGGTCGCGGATGGCGTTGACGATGGAGGTGACCGGCCGGTGCTCGGCGAAGGCGCGCAGGGGACCGGGCATGGTGTCGGTGGGCACGAAGGCCGAACTGAGGAACGGCAGGAAGATGAGCGGGTAGGAGAACGCGCTCGCGCCGTCAACGGACTTCGCGGTGAGGCCGGGGATGACGGCGAGCCAGGTCGACGCCACGGTGAACAGGAGCAGGATGCCCGCGGCCGCCGGCCACGCGGTCGGCCCGGCGTCGCTGCGGAAACCCATGAGGAGGGCGACGAGCAGGACCACACGGTGTCCGGGCTGCGCGCGATGTGGCGCAGCGACCGTCCCAAGAGGACGGCGGTGTCCTCGCGGAAGTCCTTGGCCATGCCCGTCCTTCACCGGCGGGTTCCCGACGAGGCTCATCGCGATGTCCAGGCGGCGGCGCATCCCGCTCGAGTAGGTCGACACCCTCTGCGCGCCGGCGTCGGTCGGGGAGAAGCGCTCCAGCAGGTCGACCGCGGTGCGGTAGTGCGCGGGGAGCTGGCGCGTGCGCGCCTTGTACGCCCGCCATCGCCGCTTGTCGCCGATGACCTTCGTGGCGAGGTCCGAAAATGCCCGTGGTCGCCTACCTCCTGGCGCGGTGTGCCCGGCCCGTCCGGCTACTCTGTGTTGCTGACTACCGGTACCTGGTACCACTGGATAGCGGTGCCGGTGCAAGTTCGCCGTGCGGCGGGAGGTCCCGTCACGGGGTGGAGGTTCGCGAGCGGGGCGCCGCGGTCAGTCCTCCTCCCACAGCGCCAGCACCCAGTCGCCTTGCGCTCCTTCCGGCACGACGCTGATCTCGACCGGTTGCCCCGGGACGAGGCCGGTCGGGTCGAAGCCGACGCTGCCGGTGACGCCGCTGGGCGTGTAGCCGTAGTTGCTGGCATCGGCGACGGTGACGTCGCCGACCAGCACCCGCAGGCGGCCGGGCGAGCCGTTCATCAGCACCATGGAGGACAGGCCGCGCCACGCGACGACGACCTTCTGCGGCTTGTTCGGGTCGAGCGGGTCGGCGCGCAGGACGATGTCGGCGTCGCCACCCACGTACTCGTCGACCCGCACCGGCTCCTCCGGCGGTGGCGGCAGCGGGTACTCGGTGACCGGCACGTGCTCGCCGACGGCCAGCCGGATCGCGATCCCGTCCGGCGCCGGGCCCACCGCGGGCGTCGTCGTCCCCACCGGCGGCTCGGACATGTGCCCGAGCACGGTCAGCCGCACGAGGGACTCCCGCCCGGTTCGCAGGCTGCCGGCCAGCGCCCGGTCGCCCGTCGAAGTCGCGTCGTCCCGGCACGCGGTCCGCGCCACCTCCTGCCCGTCGACCGAGATCGCCACGCTCAAGGACTGCTTGTCCCCGGTGGTGTGCCGGTCGCCGAAGTCGCACCTGAAGATCAGCGTGAGGTCCTCGGGAGCGGAAGTGGGCGTGAACCTGATCGTGAGCGGCTCGGGGGTGTGACCCCAGGTCTGCGCGAGGACGCGCGAGCTCAGCAGGTACTCGGGGAACGGCTCGGGCGCGGCGGGCCGGGAGTCGAGCAGCGCCGGCCTCGTCACCAGGGTCCCGCCGACCAGGGCCAGCACGGCGCACGCGACCGCGACGAACGCCCGGCGCCGCCGCACCCTGCGGACCCTGGCGCGCACACCGTCCATGCGGGCGGCGTGGGGGATCTCCGGCGGGCCGGCGCGGTGGTGCAACACGTCGCTCACGTCGTGCGGGTTCACCTGTGCACCCCTTTCCCGTGGATCTCGCCGTCGAACCGCCCGTCGAACGACGGGTCCTCCCGCAGCCGGGCGAGCGCCTTGCTCGTCTGGCTCTTGACCGTGCCCACCGAGACGCCGAGCAGGTGCGCCGTCTGCGCCTCGGTCAGGTCCTCGTAGAAGCGCAGCACCAGCACCGCCCGCTGGCGGCGCGGCAGCGTCCCCATCGCCCGCCACAGGCGGTCTCGCTCGTCCACGGCGGCCTGCGGGGGCAGTCCGACCGGTTCCGGCAGCACGTCGGTCGGCTCCTCGCCGTGCCAGCGCCTCCTCCACCACGTGGCGTAGGTGTTGACGATGATCCGGCGCACGTACGGCTCCGGGTCGCCGTCCACCCGCCGCCACGCCAGCCACGCCTTCGTCAGCGCCGCCTGCACCAGGTCCTCGGCGTGCCCGGCGTCGCGCGTCAACAGGAACGCGGTGCGCAACAGGCGCGACGACGCGCCCGCCACGAACTCCTCGAACCCCTCAGGTACCTCCACCGAGCCCCCATCCACCAACCGCCTCGCTGGTACTACCAGTCGAGGCGGGTGGATGGTTGCCGGCCGGTCACACGGGCGTTCGGGGGGTCAGCGGGCGGTCGAGACGGCGAACGGCGCGAACCCGCCGGACCGGATCACGTGCGGCACGAACAGGACCGCGGCCTCGGTGGCCCGCGCCGTCTCGATGCCGCCGAGGTCCGTGATCCAGTCCTCGTGCCGGCCGAGGTCCGCCGGCAGGCCGCGGACGACCTGCTCGGTGGGCACCCGCTGACCCGCGTCGGGACCGTCACCGCCGCGCGGTACGCCGCCGCCGAGCACCTCACCGTCTCGCGACGCGGACGGCTCGGCAACGCCCTCGACGAGGCCCTGGCACGGCTCGGGCTCACCCGGCGCGTGGTGGCCGCCGCGCCGACCGAAGCGGCCGCGTTCGCGTTCGTCCGCGGCACGGACCTCGTCGTCACGGTCCCGGAGTCGACGGCGCGGTCAGCGGCCGCGGACCTGGAGCTGCTCCCGCTGCCCTTGGAGCTGCCGCCGGCGCGGGTGTACCTGTTGTGGCGGCAGCGTTACGACACCGACCGCGCGCACCTCTGGTTGCGCGAGCTCGCGCGGACCGCGTTGGCCGCCGCGGACTGAGCTTCAACGCCCGGCGCCGCCGGGGAACCGGCACGAGGCGAAGTCGGCGATCGGGACGTAGCCGAGGCGCCGGTAGAGGGCGTTGCTGGTGGCGTTGCCCGGGTCCGCGAACAGCACGACGTCGGTCGCGCCCGCCGCCGTCGCGGCCCGGCTCACCTCGACCGTGACCGCGCCCGCGTAACCGCGCCCGCGCAGGTGGGTCGGGGTGTAGACCGGGTCGACCCGGACCATGCCGGCGATCATCGACGTGGCGCCCGCCATGGCGGCGGTGACGCCGTCCGGGGTCTCCCAGAACGTGTAGCGCTTGTCGGCGTAACGCGAGGCCGCCCACGTTCCGGCGTCCAGGGCAGGAGACTCGCCGACGGCGGCGGCGAACTCGCCGCACCAGCGGACTACCTTCGCGAGGTCTCGCGCGTCCGCGACGTGGGCACGGCCCTCCGGGACCGGCTCCGGCGGGGTGAGCGTGCCGAGGCGGTAGAGGCGGACCGGCGGGCCGTCGACCGGTTCCGCGCCGGTGTGCCGTCGCCAGGCGTCGGCGAAAGCGGTGGCGGTGTCGCGCACGGCCGTGACGCCGGAGAGGGGGAGGCCCAGGCCGGCCAGGTGGGCGGCGAGGGCGTCGGCCTGCCCGGGGGAGAGGGCGGTGACGCTCAGGTGGTGGGTCGGGCGGCGGTAGCAGGTGGCGCGGACTTCGTCGCCCTGGACCAGCCGGCCGAGCACGGTGCCGTCCGCGTGGCCCGATCTCAGCTTCTCGGTCACCGTCAACGGCATCGTGTGCAGGGCGGGGCGTGAGCGGAGGAAGTCCCCGGCCCGGGCGAGGAAGTCGTCGACGTCTTCGGTGAGGTGCCAGCCGTCCGGGCGCATGCCCCATGATCTCCGCTCGCCCCCGTCCCCTCGCACCGGGAGCCTCGGTGTTCGGGACGTTCCCGCTAGCCGGTCGGGGCCGGCTTGATGTTCGGCCCCACTCGGACGTCCGTGCCGCCGCCGTCGAACGAGGGCGGCGCGGTGAGGGCGAGCCCGGCGTTGCGGAGCGCCTTGGCGCGTTGCAGCGCGATGCGGCGGCCGGTGTCCTCCAGCCCCGGGTAGTGGGAGTTGCGCGTGGTCTGCGCCGGGTGCTTGCGGTAGAGCCAGGTGACGGTGGGGTCGTTCCAGCCGTCGGCGAGCTCGGAGACCGCCACGAGGGCGGCGAGGTCGTCGTCCACCGGGATGCCGGTCCAGCCGCCGATGGCGCGGAGGGTGTCGGCGCGCATCATGAGGCCGCCGCCGTGCACGGGCCAGTTCCCGCCGTGCCGCTCGGCCCACCGGTTGACGTCGCCGGCGGGCAGCAGGCCGAAGGGCATCGCGGAGTCCCAGGACCGGCGGGCGCCGTCCTCGAGGAGGTCGTCGGCCGCGCCGACCGCCCAGTGGATCGGGTGCTCCTCGAAGCGGCGGATGAGGGTGGCCAGGGCGTGGGGCAGCAGCACGTCGTCGTGGTCGAGGTTCTGGACCAGCGCGCCGCTGGCGCGGGCCAGGGCGAGGTTGCGGGTGGCGGCGATGCCCAGCCGGGTGCCGTTGTGGCCGTACTCGGCCTGTGCGCCGAGCGCGTCGGCCAGGACGGGGCGCTCACCGTCCTCCTGGACGACCCACTCCAGCGACCAGCCCGGCGGCAGCTGTTGCGCCCGCACGCCCCGCGCGGTCTCGGCGAGGTGGTGGGCGCTCGGGCCGTAGGCGGCGGTGATGACGGAGACCGTGGGCATGGCCGACTTCTACTCGGCCGGCCGGCGACCCGTCAACGCGACACCGGGTCGCGACGACGACGAGCCCGCACGGCCAGGTCGTGGCCTGCGGCGACGTGGTGCGAGGCCGTGTCAGGGGCGGTGTCAGGGTCGTGGCGGGGCGGTGACAGGCGGGCCGCCGACAGTTGCCCGCATGAGTTCGGCGATCGAAGTCGTCGCCACCCTCACCGAACGAGAAACGAGTCGTCATGCCTTCTTTCGCCACTCCCGGTCCCATCACCGCCACCATCGTCGTCGCCGGCGCCGGGGTGCGGGTCGACGCGAGCGACCGGACCGACACCTCGGTGCTGGTCACACCCGTCGACCCGACCAGCGAGTCGGACGTCGAGGTGGCCGGTGGGACGAAGGTCGCCTTCGCCGGCGGGCACCTGTCGGTCAAGACCACCGTTTCCGGGCGCGGAACCGGGTCCGTGGCCATCACGATCGACCTGCCCGCCGGTTCCGGCCTCGTCACCTACCTGGCGAACTCCACCGTCCGGGCCGACGGCTCGTTCGGCGAGTGCGAGCTGCACACGGCGTCGAGCCGGGTCGAGCTGGACCGCGTCGAGGCGCTGCGGGCGACCATCTCGGCCGGCGAGGTCGCGGTCGGCCACGTCGCCGGCCGCGTCGACATCGAGGGCAGCGTGGTCGAGGCGCGCATCGGCGAGGTCCGCGGCACGGTCAGGTGCTCGACCTCGGGCGGCCGGACGTGGATCGGCCACGCCGCGGCCGACCTCGACCTCAGCAGCGGCAGCGGCGGGTTCGACGTCGACCGCGCCGACGGCGGCGTCACCGCCAAGACCGGCAGCGGCGCCATCCGGATCGGCCGGTTGACCCGCGGTCGGGCGGAGCTGACGAACCGCTCGGGCGACATCGAGGTCGGCGTCGGCGAGGGCGTCGCGGCCCTGGTGGACGCCGAGAGCAAGCGGGGCGCGGTGCGCGACTCGCTGTCCTCGCGGGACGACCTGGCCGCCACCGGCCACGAGGTCACCGTCCACGCCCGCACGCGGCACGGCGACATCATCGTCCAGCGTGCGGCGGGCTGACCCGCGACGCCGCGCTCAGGGGACGAGCGCGGCTCGCGCCAGCTCGGACCAGCTCGTCTCCGCGCCCTCCCGAGCCGCCTCGGCGAACCGCGCGTCGCCGAGGCGGCCGCGCGCGCTCTCCTCGATCCGCGCCACGTCCGGGTGGGCGCGGTCCTGGAGCCCGCCCACGGCGGCGCTCGCCGCGAGCAGCCGGACCGCCTGCTCGGGCCGGTCCCGGCGCAGCGCCAGGTCCGCGATCCCGACGAGGACCAGCGCGGTCGTGGTCGGGTGCCCCGCCTCCGACACCGCCTGGCAGGCCGCTTCGCGGTGGGCCCGGGACTCGGCCAGGTCGTCGGCGAGGTAGCCGAGCAGGTCGTGGGTGATCGCGCGGATGTGCGCCCGTTCCGCGTTGGCGCCCAACGAAGCCGTCGCGGTGTCGAGCTGCCGGCGTGCCTCCTCGGCGTCACCGGTCCACCGGGCGAGCGCCGCCTTCGCCAGCGCCAGCTCGGCCAGCGCGTCCGGCCAGGTGACCCCTGCCGCGGCCCGCTGCGCCTCGGCCATCGCGGCCTCGCCGGCGTCCTCGTCGCCCATCAGCCAGTACAGCTGCGCCTGCCGCGACCGCATCCGGATGACGTCCTCGGTCGCGCCGATCTCGGCGACGACCGCGATCGCCTGCTCGTAGTGCTCGCACGCGGCGGCGAACTCGCCGCGCGTGGCGATGCGGTCGGCCAACGACGTCAGGGCGAACGAGATGCCGAACCGCTCGCCGATGGCCCGGAACTCGCTCAGCGCGGTCTCGAGGTACTCGTCCGCGTCACGGCCGCCGTGCCCGAGGACGATCCGCATCTTGCCCAGGTGCAGCCGGCCCAGCGCCCGCACCCACGGGTCTTCGTTGTCCAGCAACGGTTCCCACGAGGGCAGGAACGCGCCCGGCTCGCGCAGCATGTGTTCCAGCGGGACGACCAGCGCCAGGATCGGGTTGCTCCGCTCGACCCGCCGGCGGTGCTCGTACGCCTTGTGGATCCACTCCGCCGCCTGGTGCTCGTCGCCGAGGCCGGAGTTCACGAACATCGTCATGAGGCTGTAGACCATGGCCCGGACGTCGTCCGGCACGTCGCCGGGCGTGCCGGTGGCCGCGAGGATCAGCTCCACGCCCTCGGACTTGTGCCCGGCCAGCCACCAGTACCAGCCGGAGGCCGCCGCGAGCCGCATCGCGCCGGCCGCCTCGCCGGCCGCCAGCGCGCCCCGCATCGCGGCGCCGATGTTGTCGTGCTCGGCCTTGAGCACGGCGAGCCACGTCAGCTGGTCGGCGCGGCGGAGCCGGGGTTCCGCGGTCTCGGCCAGCTCGGTGAAGTAGGCGAGGTGCGCGTGGCGCGCCAGGTCCGCTTCGCCCGCCTCCGCGAGGCGCTGGGCGGCGTACTCCTTGATCGTGCCGAGCATCCGGTAGCGCGGCGCGCCGTCGCCCGCCGCGACCAGCAACGACTTCTCGGCCAACGTGGTGAGCAGTTCGAGCACCTCGTCCGGCTCGACCGCGTCGTCGGCGCAGACCCGCTCGGCCGCCTCCAGGCTCGCGCCGCCCGCGAACACGGAGAGCCTGCGCAGCACGATCCGCTCCGCGTCGGTGAGCAGCTCCCAGCTCCAGTCCACCATCGCACGCAGCGTGCGGTGCCGCGGCAGCGCGGTGCGGCTGCCGCCGGTCAGCAGCCGGAACCGGTCGTCGAGCCGGTTGGCGAACTGGTCGAGGGTCATGGTGCGCAACCTGGCCGCGGCCAGCTCGATCGCCAGCGGCATCCCGTCCAGCGCCCGGCAGATCCGCACCATGGTCGACCTCGCGTCGGCGTCGACCGCGAGGTCCTTGCGCACCGCGCTCGCCCGGTCCCGCAGCAGCCGGACGGCGGGCGACGCCTCGACCTCGTCCGCGCCGGCGCCCTCCTCCGGCACGCCGAGCGGCTCGACCAGCCACAGCGCCTCGCCGGTGATGCCGAGCGGCTCCCGGCTGGTGGCCAGGACTCGCAGCCGCCGGCACTCGCCGAGCACCCGGTGCGCGAACGCGGCCGCCGACTCGATCACGTGCTCGCAGTTGTCCAGGACCAGCAGCGCCTCCCGGTCGCGGAGCGCGGCGACGAGCCGGTCCGTCGGCTCCGCGTTCGGGGTGTCGCCGAGCAGGGCGTCCCGCAGGCCGAGTCCGGCGAGCGCCGCCTGCGCCACGTCGCCGTCCGCGCCGATGGCCGCGAGCTCCACCAGCCAGGCGCCGTCCGGCAGGTCGTCGAGCAGCGTGCGCGCGGTCTCGGTGGCCAGCCGGGTCTTCCCCGAGCCGCCCGGCCCGATCAGGGTGGTGAGCCGCTGCTCGGCGACGAGCCCGCGGACCACGGCCACGTCGGCGTCCTTGCCGACGAAGCTGGTCAGCTCGGCGCGCAGGTTGGTCTTGCGGTCCTCCTCGCGCCGGCTCACCTCGCCGCGCAGCAGCGCCACGTGCAGCGCGGACAGCTCCGGCGACGGGTCGACGCCGAGCGCGTCGGCCAGGGCTTCCCGCGTGCGCTCGTAGACGAGCAGCGCCTCGGCGTCGCGGCCGGCCGCGATGAGGGCGCGCATCAGCGCGACGGCGAACCGCTCCCGCATCGGGTGGGCGGCGGCCAGGTCGGTCAGCTCCGGGACGACGTCCGCGCCGAGCCCCACCTCCGCGTCGAACCGGTCCTCCGCGGCGGTCAGGCGCAGCCCGTCGAGCCGGGTGACGGCCGCGTCGAACGCCTCGCTGTCCTGCAGGCCGACGTCCTGCATGGCCGCGCCGCGCCACAGCGCCAGGGCCTCGCGCAGCAGCCGCACCCGCTGCGGCGCCTCTTCGCCGCGGGCCCGCGTGACGAGGCGTTCGAACCGGACGGCGTCGACGGCGTCGGGCGCCACCAGCAGGCGGTAGCCGTTCGGCTGCCCCTCGACCACACCCTCCGGCAGCACCTTCCGCAGCCGGGAGACCAGGCGCTGCAAGGCGTTCGTCGCGTCGGCGGGCGGGTTCTCGCCCCAGATCCAGTCGACCAGCGACGTCTTCGGGACCACGTGGCCCGGTTCGAGCGCGAGGGCGATCAACAACCCGCGCAACCGCGCGCCCGGCACGTCGACCGAGACGCCGTCGTCGGTGCGAACCTCGAATGGCCCCAGCGTCCCGATCTGCACGTGGCCGATTGTGTCACGGAGCGCCGGCAGGCCTCTGACGAGCGCGAACCCGCCCGGTGCGGGGGCGCACCGACGAAGTGGACCTGGCCTACTTCTTCGTCGAGGACGACGTGGTCACCGCGGACCGGACCGGGGGCGGGTCACCGCTCGTGACGCGCCCCCGGTCCGGTCGACACGTCACTTCAGCCGCACCGGCAGGGAGCGGTGGCCGTTGGAGATGAAGGACTGGCTCGGCTCCAGCTCGTGCGGCGCGACCGCCAGCTCCATCGCCGGGAACCGGGCGAACAGGGCGGGGAGGGCGATCTCCGCCTCCATCCGCGCCAAGGGGGAGCCCAGGCAGTAGTGGACGCCGTGGCCGAACGCCAGGTGGGTCTTGTCGGCCCTGGTGATGTCGAACTCGTCGGCGGTGTCGCCGTGCACCGACCGGTCACGGCCCGCCGCCGCGTAACCCGCCAGGATCGCCTCGCCCTTGCGGATCGGGACACCGCCGACCTCGATGTCCTCCACGGCGTAGCGCAGCGGCAGGTTGGCGATCGGGGCCTGCCAGCGCAGGGTCTCCTCGATCACGTCCATCCAGCCGCTGGTGCCCGCGCGCACCGCCGCCAGCTGCTCGGGGTGGGTCAGCAGGGCGGTGATCGCCTGGTCGAGCAGGTTCACCGTGGTCTCGTAGCCCGCCGAGATCATCAGGATCAGGGTGTCGACGAGCTCGGCCTCGTCCAGCTTCGAGCCGTCGTCCTCGCTCACCGCGATCAGGCCGCTGGTCAGGTCGTCGCCGGGCGTTTCCCGCTTCGCCGCGACCAGCTCGTGCATGATCCCGTACAGCTGCACGACGTTCGCCTGCGCCGCCTCGGCCGTGATCGAGGTGTCGAAGACCCCGTCGACCACCTTCCGCAGCCGCGACCGCGCCTCGGCGGGCACGCCGAACAGCTGGCAGATCACCTCGATCGGGATCGGGTAGGCGAAGGCCTCCCGGAGGTCGACCGGCTGCTCCGCCGCGTCGAGCCGGTCCAGCAGCTGCTCGGTGATCTGCTCGATCCACGGTCGCATCGCCGCCACCCGCCGCGGCGTGAACGCCTTGGACACCAGGGAGCGGAGGCGCCGGTGGTCGCCGCCGTAGGCGGTGAACATGTTCTGCACCGACACCCACAGGTGCAGCGGCCAGTCCGCGGGCAGCTCGCCGTTGCTGAACGCGGGCCAGTGCTGCCGTGGGTCCTTCGAGACCCGGGGATCACCGAGCAGCTCGCGTAATGTCTCCTGGCGGGTCACCGCCCACGCAGGAACCTGGCCAGGGAGCTCCACCAGGGTCGCCGGGCCTCGCGCGGCGATGGCTGCGGACTCGGCGTGGAGGTCACGGCCGGTGGGGTCGAGGACGATGGGGTCGGCTGCACGTTCCAACGGGTGTCTCCAGGTGACTCGTCGGGCTGGGCGGGCACGGCTACCGGGGTGAAACGCACGGGGAGCGCGGTCAGTGCCCGGTGGAACGGTCCGGGCCGCCAGACCAGCTCGTCGGCGGGGACCGCCAACCGCATGTCGGGCAGGGCGTCGAGGATCTTCTCCATCGCCACCGACGCGATCAGCCGCGCGGGCTGCTGCGCCGGGCAGGAGTGGACGCCCGCGCTCCACGCGAGGTGGGCCCGGTTGCCGGAGCGCTGCTGGCCCGCCAGCGCGGGGTCGTTGTTGGCCGCCGCGAAGCTGATCACCACCGGCTCGGCGGCGGGCAGCCGGACACCGGCGAAGTCGACGTCCTCGACCGGGTAGCTGGCCGAGTAGTTCGCCATCGGCGGATCGGTCCACAGCACCTCGTCGAGCGCCTCCTCGACCGGCATGCTGCCGCCGGAGAGGTCGCCCGCGAACCGGTCGTCGGCCAGCAGCAACCGGATGCCGTTGGCGATCAGGTTCTGCTCGGGCTCGGTGCCCGCGCCCATCAGCAGGACGAGCTGGTGGATCAGCTCCTCGTCGTTGAGCCTGGCCGGGTGGGCCATCATCCACGAGGGCATGTCGTGGTCGGGCCGCTCACGCTTGAGCGTGACCAGCTCCACCATGCACTGCGTCAGCTCGACGTTGGCCTGCTCCGGGTCGATCATGTCGAAGATGTTGCGCATGGCGACGACCAGCCGGTCGCCGAGCTCCGGCGGGCAGCCGTAGAGGTGGTTGAACATCATCAGCGGCAGCAGCTTCGCGTACTCGCCGAGCAGGTCGGCCTCGCCCTTGCCGGCGAACCGCGAGATCAGCCGGTCCGCGGTCTGCTCGACCTGGGCGCGCAGCGCGTTCGGGTCGACCCGGGCGAGGCTGTCGGTGACCACGGCGCGCAGCCGGGCGTGCTGGGCGCCGTCGGTGAACAGGCAGTTCGGCCGGTACATCATCATCGGCAGCACGGGGGAGTCCGGCGGCATCTTCGCCTGCCACCGGCGCGGGTCGCGCGGGAACGCGCTGGGGTTGCGCAGGACGTCCAGCGCGGCGGTGTAGCCGACGACGAGGTTGGCGGGCACACCGGGCGCCAGCTCGACCGGCGCGACGGGCCCGTGCGCGCGCAGCGCCTGGTACGTCGCGGCCGGGTCGGCGGCGAACTCGGGGCCGTGCAGCGGCATCCGGCCTTGGTGTGCGGGACATGCCTGCCCGGGGGCGGCTTGCGAGGTCACGCGTTCTCCTGGTTGCGGGTCAACAAGTACTCGACGAGGGTGACGAGTGCCTGCGTGGACGACGTCACGTCGCGGGCGTCGCAGAACATGAGCGGGGTCTCGGGCAGCAGGTCCAGCGCGTCCCGCAGCTCCTCGCCGGGGAACGCGGGCGCGCCGTCGAAGGAGTTGACCGCCACCGCGTACGGGATGCGGAGCTCCTCCAGCAGACCCATGACCTCGAACGACTGCTCGAGGCGTCGGGTGTCGGTGAGCACGAGCGCGCCGAGCGCGCCGAGCGCGATGTCCTTCCAGATCGGGGTGAACCGCTGCTGGCCGGGCGCGCCGAACAGGTAGAGCACCAGCTCGTCGGTGAGCGTCAGCCGGCCGAAGTCGAGCGCGACCGTGGTGGTGCTCTTGTCGTCCACCCCGGCGAGGTCGTCGACGAGGGCGCCGGCCTGCGTCATCGTCTCCTCGGTGCGCAGCGGGCGGATCTCCGAGAGGGTGCCGACGAAGGTGGTCTTGCCGACCGCGAACGGACCGACGACCAGCAGTTTCACCGTCGTCCGCACGGTGTCGCGCAGGTAGACGCCGTCAGAGGCGAGCACGGAGGCCATCGAGCACGTCCTTCAGCAGCTTCATGTCCGGGCGGGCGGTGTGCGAGACCGCGGCGTGCGTGGCGATGTGGCCGCTGTCGACCAGGTCGGACAGCAGCACCTTGGTCACGCTCATCGGCAGCGAGAGGTGCGCGGCGATCTCGGCGACCGACAGCGCGCCGCCCCGGCACAGCTCCATCAGCCGCTTCTTCTCCGGCGACAACCCGGAGACCTGCTCGCGGGTCGCGATCACGACCGTGACCGCGTCGAAGGTGTTGCGGCTGGCGTGTGCTCGGCCGCCGGTCACGACGTACGGTCGCACCAGCCCCCGCAGTCGCCTCCCGCCGCTCGCGCCGCTCACGCCGGGCTGCCTGCCTCGCGCTGCGGCGGACTCGTCCGCTCGACCTGCCTGGGCGGGCTGGTCAGCTCCTTGCCCAGCCGTTGGACCAGCTCCTGGATCCGGAAGGACACCGCCTCCATGTCGACCCGCGCGCCCGCCGACACGGCCAGGTATGCGCCCGGACCGGCGGCGGCCAGGAACACGTAGCCGCCGGCGAACTCGCTGACCGTCTGGCGCCAGTCCGCGCTGGTCTGCCCGCAGAACTCGGCGGTGGCGCGGGCCAGCGCCTGCAGCGCGGACATCGCGGCGGCGTGCCGTTCCGCGTCGTCCCGGTCGATGCCGGCGGAGTGCGCCATCAGCAGCCCGTCGGCCGAGAGCAGGACGGCGTGCCGCGTCTCCGGCATCGTCAAGGCGTCGTCGAGCATCCAACCCAAAGTGTTCATGCCTGGGTGTTCCCTTCAGCGACAGGCGGCGGCGTGGTGGCCCGGCCGGAGTCGGTGCCGCGCTTCCAGGCGGCCAGCCCGGTCGCGATCCGCTGGTCGGCCGGCGCCGGGACGGTCGGGGCCTGCGGCGGCGCGCCCTGGTCGACGGTCTGCGTCCGCCGCCGCCGGGGCAGGCCGCCAGGGGTGCGTTCCAGCTCGGCGGGCGGCGCCGGGGCGACCGGCGCCCGCTCGGGCGGCAGCGCCACGGCGTGGTCGGGCATGGTCGGCTTGCTGACCCGGGTGAGCAGCTCGTTCGGCAGGAACACGACCGCGCGCACACCGCCGTAGGGCGAGCGCGTGTCCACCGAGACGCGGAAGCCGTAGCGCTTGGCCAGCACGCCGATGACGGCGAAGCCGACCTGAGGCGGGTCGCCGAGCCGGTTGATGTCGTTGCCGCCGTCGCCGGCCAGCAGGCGGGCCGCGCGGTGCAGCTCCTCGACGGTCATGCCGACGCCGCCGTCGTCGATCATCACCACCATGCCGTTGTGCGCCTGCTGGAAGTTGACCTCGACGCTGGTGTTGGGCGGCGAGTGCCGCGCGCCGTTGTCGAGCAGCTCCGCCACGGTCAGCACGACGGGCTCGACCGCGCGGCTGACCACCGCGACGTCGGACTCGGCCGGCACGTTGACCCGCAGGTAGTCGCGGATCCGGGAGGTGGCGCCGCGCGCCACGTCGGTCAGCGACGACGCCGACCGCTGCTGCCCCGGCCAGGAGCCGCAGAGCACCGCCGTGGCCTGGGCCCGGCGGTTGAGCTGGGAGTTCATGTGGTCGATGCGCATCAGCCCGGCCAGCACGTCCGGGTCGTCGTGCCGCTCCTGCATGGCCGAGATCGCGACCTGCTGCTCGTTGGACAGGCTCTGCACCGCGCGCATCATGGCCTTGAGCGTGGCGCGGGCCGACTGCTCGCCGCGGGCGCCCGCCTGCCGGACCGAGTCCGCGAACAGGGCGAACACCGGCTCGTGCGCCTCGGCGACCCGGGGGTGCCGGGGTCCGGGCACCTCGACGGGCCGGTGGTTCAGCGACTCCGCCAGCGCGGGCAGCCGGGCGTCGACCAGGTGCCGCTCCTCCTCGGCGCGGCTGCGTTCCCGCGCCTCGGCCTCCTCGGCCCGGATCTGTAACGCGCGGGTGGTCCGTCGTTGGCGTACCAGCAGGAACACGACGATCAGCACGATGGCGAGCAGGAACCAGAACGCCACCGCGAGTGTTTGTTGGTCCATCAATTCCTCTGGTGCGGGCGAGCTGCCGGATACCAGTGCGTCAGCAGGGTCTGAATCTTTATCACGGGACTTCATCGGCCGCCAAGTGGTTCCGCCAGTCTCCCTCCGATAGGAGTAACTCACCGGGAATACCAATACCATATGTCCATTGTGGACAGTGTGGTGAGGTGGTCGGCGCGCGCCGCTCGGGCGTGCCGCATAGGATTGCGCGGTGACCGAGGTCGCGATCTTGATCGGGCTTCAGGCCTCGGGGAAGACGACTTTCTACCGCACCTCGCTGGCGGGCACCCACGCGCACGTCAGCAAGGACGCGTTCCCTAATGCGCGACGGCGGCAGGCGAGGCAGTTGCGGCTGATCAGGGAGGCTCTGGACGCCGGGTTCAAGGTCGCGGTCGACAACACCAATCCGTCGGCCGAGGAA
This sequence comes from Saccharothrix sp. 6-C, assembly GCF_016695385.1. Lineage (NCBI taxonomy): Bacteria > Bacillati > Actinomycetota > Actinomycetes > Pseudonocardiales > Pseudonocardiaceae > Saccharothrix > Saccharothrix sp. 6-C. Next base: position 1,566,408 of record NZ_CP064192.1, read on the forward strand.
TGGGCGCCGCTCATCGCGGCCGGTCGGGAGCGCGGCGCGCGGATCGTCGGATACTGGTTCCCGCCGGATCTCACCGCGTCGATGGCGCGCAACGCCGCCAGGGACGACAAAACCAGGGTGCCCGACGTGGGGCTTTATGCGACGGTTAAGCGACTGCGGCGGCCACGACCGGCCGACGGGTTCGACGAGTTGTCGGTCGTGCGGTTCGACGGCCGCGGCGGGTTCGACGTGCGGCCCTGGGAGGAGTGACGATGCGGTGGTCCGACCTGGAGTCCGGGCAACGTGCCAGGGAGTGGTTCCACGGGTTGACCGCGCCGTCCGGGATGTGGGTGGTCGTGCGGGTGGACGGGCGCGGGTTCTCCCGGTTCACCGAGGAGCGCTTCGACAAGCCGTTCGACGTGCGGTTCTCCGGGCTGATGGTGGAGACCGCGCAGGCGCTGCTGACCGGGTTCGGGGCCCGCTACGCCTACACCGAGAGCGATGAGATCTCCATCGTGCTCGACCCGCGTCACGACATGTTCGGGCGCGGCGTGGAGAAGCTCGTGTCGGTCTCGGCCGGCGTCGCCTCCGCCGCGTTCACCCACGCCGTCGGCGAGCCCGCGCACTTCGACAGCCGGGTCTGGATCGGCGCGGGTCCGGGCGACGTGCTCGACTACGTGTCCTGGCGGCAGGCCGACGCCACCCGCTGCGCGCTCAACGGCTGGTGCTACTGGACCCTGCGCAAGGCGGGCGCGTCCCGCCGGGAGGCCACCGGCCGGCTGGAGGGCACGACCACCGCCGCCAAGCACGAGCTGCTGCTCGGGCACGGGACCGACTTCGACGACCTGCCCGCCTGGCAGCGGCGCGGCATCGGCCTGTGGTGGGAGGAGCACAGCCGCGCCGGCCGCGACCCCGTGCGGGGAGTCGACGTCACCACCACCCGGCGGCGCGTCCACGTCGAGCACGACCTGCCGGTGAGGGACGCCTACCGCGCCCTCGTCCACCGGCTGGTCACCGGCTCGCCGGAGCTCGCCGGGTCGCCGGCCGCCGCCGCGCCGCCGGAGGTCGGCGCTCAGGAAGGCGCTCCGTAGCGGGTGGCGATGGCGGTGGCGCGGTCGCGCAGGGTCGTGCGCAGCCACGGCGGGGTCAGGGCTTCCGCGCCCGTCGAGAGCTGCCACAACGCCCACTCGGCGTGCCGCGGGTCCTGGAACGCCACCTCCAGCCGCAGCCACCCGTCCGCGTCGGTCTCCTCGGCGTGCACGGCCAGCGCGGTGTCCACCAGGTCCTTCCGGCGCGCCGGGTGCACCCGCACCAGCGCGGTGACCTGGTCGGCGCCCGCCCGGAACCGCGTGCCGCGTTCCTGCCAGGCCCGGTCCAGGTCGACCAGGTCCGGTCGCTGCGCGGGTTCGGCCAGCTCTTCGGCGGCCCGGATGCGGGACAGCCGGTAGGTGCGGTCCTCACCGGACCTGGTGGCCAGCAGGTAGCCCTGCTCGCGGACGGTGACCAGGCCGATCGGGTCCACCGTGCGCCACTTCGGGGCCTGGTCCGCGGCCGCGTAGTGGATGCGCAGCTTGTGCCCGGCGAACACCGCGCGCCGGACCTGGGCGACCACGGCGTCGGGCACCTCCTCGACGGCCTGCCGGCGTGCCAGCAGGTCGGTGCCCGGGTCGATGAGCAACCGCCGCGCCGCACCCGCCGCGGTGGACCGGTGGTGCTCGGGCAGCGCGTCGACCACCTTGCGCATGGCCGAGGCGAGCGCCGCGCCGAGGCCGAACGCCTGCGCGCCGCGCCGCGACCCGGCGACCAGCAGGGCGAGCGCCTCGTCGTGGTTCAGCCCGGTCAGCTCGGTCTGGAAACCGGGCAGCAGCGCGAAACCGCCGTGCCGGCCGCGTTCGGCGTAGACCGGGACACCGGCCGCGGACAGCGCCTCGACGTCCCGCAGCACGGTGCGGGTGGACACCTCCAGCTCGCGGGCCAGCGCCGTCGCGGAGAGCCGACCGTGCCGGCGCAGCAGCAGCACCAGCGACACCAGCCGGTCGGCACGCACGGGCGAACCTTATCGGAATACGTGACACAGGGTGTCGTGTATTGCTTGGAGGCTTACCGGCATGACAAGCGAGAACGCGGCCCTCGAGCCGAACGACCTGGGCAAGCACTTCATCGAGCGCGGCAACGCGGGGGACGTCGACGGCCTGGTGGCGTTGTACGAACCGGACGCCGTGCTGGCGTTCCCGCCGGGCAACCTCGCCACCGGCCACGCGCGGATCCGCGAGGTCTACGAGCAGTTCGTCGCCGCCGCGCCGGTGCTCACCCCCGGCCGGCAGCACCCGGCGCTGGTGAGCGGCGACCTGGCGCTCACGATGTCGACCCTGACCAGCGGCGAGCTGACCGTCGAGGTCGCCCGCCGCCAGCCGGACGGTTCGTGGCTGTGGGTCCTGGACCAGCCGATGCTGGCGCCGTAGCGGGAGACGGCGGTGGGCCGGGGCCGAACCGGGCCCACCGCCCCCGGTGACGAGTGGCGTGCGCGGTGGCAGCCGGAACTATCGTGGGCGCATGGCGTCGGTCAGGCAGGTCCAGGTCACCTTCGACTGCGCGGAACCCGAGCGGGTCGCCCGGTTCTGGTGCGAGGTGCTGGGGTACGTCGTGCCCTCGCCGCCGGAGGGGTTCGCCACCTGGGACGACCACGACCGCTCGTTGCCGGTCGAGCGCCGGGGCGCGGCGTTCGCCTGCGTCGACCCCGCGGGGGTCGGTCCGCGGCTGTTCTTCCAGCGCGTTCCCGAGGGCAAGGTCGTCAAGAACCGGGTGCACCTCGACGTGCGGGTCGGCACCGGGCTGGTGGGTGGGGAACGCCTCGCCGCGCTCGAAGCCGAGCGCGCACGGCTGGTCGCGCTCGGCGCGGCGCACGTGCGAACCCTGTACGCGGACGGCGTCGAGGAGTCGTGCATCGTGATGCGGGACGTCGAAGGCAACGAGTTCTGCCTCGACTGAGGACCGCGGACGCCGTCGGGCGTCCGGCGCCGGGCGGGCTGGTCGGATGGGGACTCGGGTTGATGCGGCTGCCCGGCCCGTGCGGAGGCGGGGGCTGGAGGGGGCACGGCGGTGACGGCCGGAACGGCGCGTCACGCCCGCAGGCGTGCGCGCATGTCGCGGGCGCGGGTGATCAGGTGGCCGGCTTCGTCCTCGCGGTCCATGAGGCTCAGGGCCAGGCCCAGCCGGCTCAACCTCGTGGCGACGTCGTGGTGGTCGTCGCCGCGGTGCCACGCCTCGGTGATCTTCAACGCCCGCTCCATCAGCGGGATGGCGAGGTCGGGGTGGCCCTGCGCCCGCCAGGCGCCGGCGAGGCCGTCCAGGTGCTTGGTCACGTCGGGGTGGTCGGCGCCGTGCGCGGCCTCGGCGATCGCCAGCGCGCGCTCGTGCAGCCGCGTCGCCTCTCCCGCCCGGCCCAGGTCGCTCAGGACCAGGCCCAGGTTGCCCAGCCGCACCGCGACGACCGGGTGGTCGCCGCCGAACACCGCCTCGCTGATGGCCAGCGAGCGCGTCAGCAGGGCCTGCGCCGTCACCAGCAGGGTGTCGTCGGCCGGGCTGTGCAGCCTGCGCAGCACCATGGCGAGATCGCTCAACGTGCCGGCGACCTCCGGGTGGTCGAGCCCGTAGGCGGCCTCCTTGACCGCCAGCGCGCGTTCGAACAACCGTCGCGCGTCGAGCGGGTAGCCGCGGTCGACCAGGGCCGCGCCCAGGTTGTGCAGCGCCCTGGCCACGTCGGGGTGGTCGGGTCCGTGCGCGGCCTCGGTGATGGCCAGGGCCCGCCGGTGCAGGGCCTCGGCCTCCTGGACGTGCTCGGGCGCCAGGTCGCGCATGACGAGCCCGAGGTTGTCCAGCCTGAGGGCGACGATCGGCCGGTCCGGGCCGTAGGCCGCCTCGGTGATCGCCAGCGCCCGCTGCATCAGCGGCAACGCCTCGCCCGGCCTGCGGAGGTCGTGGAGGGCCAGCCCGAGGTTGTTCAGCCGCACGGCCACGGCGGGGTGGTGCGGCCCGTAGGCGGCTTCGGTGAGAGCCAGGGCCCGGTCCAGGAACGGCCGCGCCCGCTCCGGCTGACCCAGCTCGCTCAGCACGACGCCCAGGTTGCTGAGGTGGACGGCCGCGCCGGGGTGGTCCGGTCCGAAGGCCGCCTCGCCACCCTCCAACGCCTTGGTGAACAACAGCCGCGCGTCGTTCAGCTGCCCCGTCTCGAACAGGTACGCCCCGGCCCGGCCGAGCAGCCACCCGCCGACCCTCGGGTCGACGTCGAAGCCGACGCAGGCCAGCACGTGCGGCAGCATCAGCCGCCAGCGCGGCCACGCCGACGTCGACCTCGGGTGCCGCTCGCGCAGGTCCGCCACGAGCAGCCCCGCCGCGACGGCCTGCGGGTGCGCCCCGGCGGCGGGTGGCAGGCCGGCCACCCGCGCGCGGACGGCGAGTTGCACCATGCGGTGCACCCGCACGCTGTCGTCCACCCGCCGCAGCAGCGAGTAGTCGACGAGCACGCCGACGGTGTCCGCGAACTCGCCCGACCGGTCCGCGACCGCCGACTCCAGGGCCTGCGGCAGCGCGGAGGCGTTGTCGGCGAACAGGTCGAGGGGTATCGCCTCGGACGCGAGGTAGGAGCAGATCTCCAGGAGCCGCGCGGACGCCGGGAACGACTCCTCGATCAGCCGCAGCGGCAGCTCCCACAGCGAGGCGAGCGTGTCGTGGTCCGGCGTGCGGTGCGCGTCGCGCCCGCGATCGGCGGCGGTGTCGGGACTGCGGCGCAACCGGTCGAGGTAGTCCGGCACGGGCGTGGAGGTCTGCTGGAGGTAGGCGGCGGCCTGCTCCAGCGCGAGCGGCAGGTCGCCGAGCAGCTCGGCCAGCTCGTCGGCCTGCCCGTCGGACATCGCGGGCACGCGCCGCCTCAGCAGCGACACCGAGTCCGGCCGGCGGAACGTGTCGACGTGCCTGACCGCGGCGATCGCCTCGAACCCCGCCCGCCGGGTCGTCACCAGCACGTGGCCGGCGCCCGACGGGAGGTACCGGCGCACACCGGAGACGGTCTCGGCGTTGTCGAAGACCAGCAGCCAGTCCCGCCGCCGGCGCAGCTCCGCGAGCACCACGCCGACGGACTCCTCGACGTTGGCGGGCAGCGTGAGCCCGAGCGCCCGGCCGAGCAGCGCCAGCTGGCCGGGCACGAGGGCCGCGTCCTCGGCGGTGATCCACCAGACCGCCCGGTACCGGCCCGCCCGGCGGTGGCAGAACTCGATCACCACCTGGCTCTTGCCGACGCCTCCCATGCCGCGCATCGCGTGCACGGAGACGTTCCGGTCGCGCTTGAGCCGGTCCCGCAGCCACCGCTGCTCCTCCGCGCGGCCGGTGAAGTTCGGGTTGCGCGGCGGCACGCTCCACACCGGCGGCAGGCTCGGCCCGGCCGGCTCCCGCCGGAGGGTGACCGCGAGCGTCACGCCGAGCACGGCGACCAGCACCGGCCACACGACCCACGAGACGGTCATCCACGGGGGCAGGTGCTCGCTCGCCGCGTTGATCGCCAGCCCGGTCAGGAAGACCAGCGCCACCTCCGCGGTGACCAACGCACCCCGTGGACGTCTCATGCGCGCTCCTGACCGCCGGGCAGCACCGCACCCAACGGTATCGACGAACGCCGTCGCGGGGCGTCGGAACCGCGCACCCCCGCACCGCCCGTCAGCCGGCGCGGCGGTCGATCACCGGACCGGCCGCACGTAGACCTGGGCGTCGTGGACGTAGGCGACCTCGTTCGACCGGCCCGCGTACGAGTGGGTGGTGCAGCCCGCGCCCGCGGCGACCCGGCTGATCGCGTCGGCCCCCCGGTTGTAGGAGTACAGGTCCCAGCCGCGGGGGTCGCCTCCCGGCAGCAGGGTCGAGTCGGCCAGGAACGCCACCCTCGCCGAGTCCTCGGCCAGGCCGCACGGCATGACCAGCGGACTGCGCACCGGTGTGGCGCCGGCGCCGATGTACAGCGCCGACTGGGTGCTGCTCACGTCGAGGCTCGCGGTGAAGTCGCCGGCGGCGGTGGGGACCAGGCGCTCCAGGCACTGGCTGCCCGCGTTCCAGCCGCACCAGGCGTGCAGCACCGGCTGGGCGGCGCCGGTGGCGGTGTCGAAGCGGTAGCCGGAGTCGTAGGCCTGGCCGCAGCGGTCGGAGATGAAGAAGACCGAGGACGCGTCGCCGGCGAACCGCACGTCGTGGGCGAAGTCGCCGATCGGGGTGGTGGAGGCGGGGCAGCGCAACTGCGTGACGGCCTGGGTCGACAACCGCACCAGGCGGCCGTAGCCGAGGTACACCACGTCACCGTCGTCGGAGATCGAGTTCTCCCGGGACGTGCTCCCCGCCAGCAGGTCGTCCGCCAGGACGAGCCGGGTGGAGGCGCCGGTGACGAGGTCGTGCCGCCAGATCGCGGACTGCTGCGGGCGGTCCAGGGTCGAGTGGATGAGGGAGTAGCGGCCGTTGGTGGAGATCGCGCGCAGCTCGTGGCGGGCGCCGGTGTCGCCGGGCGGGTCGATGCGCGTCGTCGTGCGGGTGACCCGGTCGCGGACGAACACCGACGGCTGCCGGGTCAGCGGGCTGGCGGTGAGGTCGGTGGCGGCGGACTCGAAGTAGGCGAACCGGCCGTCCGCGCCGATCATGGCCCGACCCGCTGACGCGTTGCCCGGGGCGCCGGACGGCGTCACCGACAGCAGTTCGGCGCCGCCGCCGCCGGTGGTGGCGACGACCAGTTGCACGGAGGCGGTGCGCTGGGCGCCCGCCGCGTCGGTCACCTGCACCCAGAGCTGCTCGCCGCCCGGCGCGGTCGGCGTGCCGCCGAGGTGGCCGGTGTCGTCCCAGCGCAGCCACGCCGGGCCGGAGGAGACCTGCCACGTGTACGGCGCGGCGCCGCCGGACGCGGTCAGCGTCGCCCGGTACGCCTTGCCGACGAACCCCAGCGGCAACGTCGACACGGCCACCCGCAGCGGCCCGGCCGAACCGCCCTGGCACGACGTGAGCAGCGTCCACGGCCCGATCACGATGCTGATCAGGGTTTTCTTGGCGTGGATGAACAGCAGGTCGACGCGCACGTCGAGCTCGAACCGCATCGCCACCGACAGGGTCAGGCAGCCGGAGGTGTCCAGCGCGGCGGTGAACTGCGGCCCGATGGTGAAGCCGACACCCGCGATGTCGAGGACCTTCACCGACACGTCCGCGCCCATCAGCACCGACACGGCCACCTGACCGGACAGCGACGTCCCCTCGTTGCGGTGCGAGGAGGAGTTCAAGGCGCGCAGCGACAGGTCCGGGTTGGTCTCGAAGCCGACCATGCGGCGCAGCCGCACGGTCAGGTCCGCGGTCACCGCCGCGCTCGCCTCGAACCGCAGCACGGGCGCGAGGTCGACCGTGATCGGCACGCTCGTCGGCAGCCGCCACACCAGCCGGACCCGGTCGCGGACGGCGGGGGACAGCTCGCACGTGACCTTGCCGGTGAACTCGGCCGCGAACCGCACCACCGGCTCGGTCTCCACCGAGACGTGCATGAACGGCGCCGTCAGCGGCCCGAACCGCTGCTCGAACCGGACCCGGGTGTGGTCGAACCGCACCAGCGCCGCGGACAGGGTGGTCCCGGTCCCGGCGGAGCACGTGAACGCGCCCGGCCGGCCCAGGTCCATCACCGACTCGTCGACGGGCACCTCCACGCCGACGCCGCGCGTGGAGGCGGCCGGCGTGGGCGGCAGGAGGTCGGCCGGTCCGTCGTAGGCGATGTCGACCCGGTCGTACAGCCGTTCCAGCGGCGCGGCGGCGAGCGTCGCCACGGTCGTCCCGCCCGGCCCGGACGCCACCGCGGTCACCGTCCCCGTCCGGCCTTGGGGCGCGAGCGCCCCGCCGCCCCGCAGCACCAGGCCGGCGCCGACGGCGGGGCGCGCGACACCCGCGGCCAGCGTCACCGTCGTTGCGGTCAGCGCGGTCACGGCGGGCGGGTCGAGCACGACGGTCGACGCCGCCGGGGCCACGTCCTCGTGCGAGGTGGCCGGCGCGTCGGGGTCGAGGTCGGCGGTGAAGTACCCGGCCACGTCCAGGACCAGGTGCGTGGGCGCGGTCGGGAACAGCTCCACCGCCCCACCGCCCAACGGCACCGTCACCAGGTTGGGGCGGGTCTGGCCGGCGGTGTCGATGTTCAGGCTCGACGCCGTCGGCCGGGCCGTGCCGCCGGGGTGGACGGTGACGTGCCCGGGCCGCTCGGCCTCGGTGACGGTCACGTTCGCCACGACGGCCGCCGCGCCCGCCGGCACCGGCGCGCGTCCGGCCAACCCGGCGACCACCGCGCTCGACGCGACGGGTTTGCCTCCCTGGTACCCGATCCGGGAGTCGGGCCGGGTGTCCAGCAGGCGGGTGGGCGTGGTGGGCACGAACAGCCCGGCGGTGCCCGACCCGGCGGTCTCGCCGGTGAACCAGCCCGCGACGTCCACCACCAGGTGCGCCGGCGCCGAGGTGAACAGGTTGACCGACCCGTCGGCCGACAACGGCGCCCACACCGCGTTGGGGATGGTCTGGCCGGCCCGGGTGGTGTTGAGGTTCGAGGCCGTCGGCCGGGACCGGTCGGCGGGCCACACCGTCACGTGCCCCGGACCGGCGACCTCCGTGGCGGTCACGTTGAGCACCACGCCCGCCGCGCCCGCCGGCGGCACACCGCCCACCCCGGCGGCCCGGACGGTGATCGTCGCCCCGGCCGCGGGTCGCGGCCCGGTGCGGGTGTCCGCGAGCCGGGCCGGGGTCAACGGCGCGAGGCGTCCCGCCGTCGCCGACGAGGACGTCACGAAGTAGCCCGCCACGTCGGCGATCAGGTCCGCGGCCGTGGTGGTGTGCAGGCCGACGTCCCCGCCGGCGGACAGGGGGACCACGACCAGGTTGGCGATCGTGTCGCCGGCCCGCTCCACGTTCAGGTTCGAGGTGGCCGGCCGCGTGCCCTCGCCCGACCAGGCGGTGACGTGACCCGGTCCGGCCGCGTCGGTCACCGTCACGTTGAGCGCCACCGCGGTCGCGCCGCCCGGCACGCCCGGGTGGAAGCGGACGGTCGTGCCCGCGGCCGGCCTGCCACCGGCGCGGCCCGTGCCGTCCCGGGTGTCGAGGACGCGCGCGGGCGGCAGCGCGACGAACCGGCTCGACCCCGCCGGGGTGACGACGAGCTTCGCGCCCGGACCGGCGTCGCCCGCCGCGAAGCGCTGGTCGCCGCCGTACACCGCGCCGACGCGGTGCGCGCCGACCGCGGCCGGCGGCAGCACGGCCGTCGCCTGACCGCCGACCAGCGCCACGGGGTTCCCGACGGGAGTCCCGTCGACGGTGAACCGGACCGTGCCGCCGACCTCGGTCGGGTCCGGTTCGGTCGGGTCCACCGCGGCCGTCGCGCGGACCGCCGTGCCGACGGGCACCGGCGAGGTGGACAACTCGACCGACACCCCGACGGGCGCCGTCCCCTCGGCCCGCGCCTCGGCCGGTGACGGGGCCGTCGCCGTCACCGCTCCCGCCAGCAGTGCCGCAACCACCAGTGACCGCACCATGAAGATCCCCTCGCCGCTCGACAGTGGTTCGGCGCAACCCCCGGCGGCGTTACGAGACCCGTTTGTCACATCGGGTCCTCGTAGATCGATATACCGGTGAGGGTGTCCGCCACAGCGGCGGAGCCCGACTCAGGGGAGGAAGACGGATGAACCTGTCCTCAGGGGGACGGACACGATTACGGGCCCGGATCGCGGCCGCGGTCACGGGCGCGGTCGCGCTGGCGGCGCTGGTGCCGGGGGTGGCACAGGCGTCGCCGCCGGCGAACGACGACTTCGACCAGGCGGGCGCGATCACCGCGCTGCCGTTCGCGGCCGACGTCGACTTCACCGAGGCGACGAGGGCCGAGGACGACCCGGTGTGCACGACGGGTGACGTGGCCTCGGTCTGGTTCGACTACACCGCGGGCTCCGCCGGCGTGCTGGAGGTCGACGTGACCGGCGGCGGCGGGTCCGCCGGCGTCGCGATCTACACCGGGCCGCGCGGCGCGGTGCAGCGGGTGCCGGACACCAGCTGCTGGAGCAGTTGGGACGGCCCGGAGCTGCTGCGGGTCACGGCCGGCGCCACCTACCACTTCATGGTCGTCGTCGACGACTGGTGGAGCGGGTCCGTCCGGCTCGCCGTCGGCGAGGTGCTCCCGCCGGCCAACGACGACTTCGCCGCCGCCACGCCGATCACGGCCGTGCCCGCCACCGCCGAGACCCGGTTGGCCGCGGCCACCGCGCAGCCGGGCGAACCTGTCCCGACGTGCGGCGGCACGACCCTCCCGAGCCCGTCGGCGTGGTTCGCCTTCACCGCCCCGCGCACGGAGGCGATCACCCTCGACCAGCCCGGCGACGACTACGAGACCACGGTCGCCGTCTACACCGGGGACTCCCTCGGCGCGGTGACCGAGGTGTTCTGCGAGCGCTACTACCGACGCGTCCTGGTCGTCACCGCCGGGCAGACCTACCGCGTCCAAGTGACGAACCTGGCGCCGCGGACCACGCCCACCGTGATCGCCCTGGCGCTCGCGCCACCGTTGAGGGTCTACTTCGGGCAGAACCGCTCGGACCCGTCGACCCTGGACGTGGTGGACTTCGTCGACCAGAGCTACGACGAGACGGGCCAGGCGATCACCCGGACCGAGTGGGACTTCGGCGACGGGACCACGGCCACCGGCCGCCAGGTCGAGCACCGGTTCGCCGCGGACGGCGACTACGCCGTCCGGATGGACGTCACCTCCGCCGACGGCCGAACGGGCACGATGTCCCGGACCCTGGTCGTGCGCACGCACGACGTGGGGATCGCCTCGTTCACCGCGCCCACCAGGGGCAGACCGGGCCAGACCAGGTCCGTCGAGGTGACCGTCGGCAACCAGCGGCTCCCGGAGAACGCGACCGTCATCCTCTACCGCGGCACTCCCGGCGGCTTCACCGAGATCGCCCGCGCCACGCAGTACGTGCCCGCCCGACCCACGCGCACGGTGGCGTTCCCGTTCAACTACACGTTCACGCCCGAGGACGCGGTGGTCGGCCGGGTCACCTTCCGCGCCGTGGTCACGCTGGGCCAGGGCGTCCGCGACGCCCGGCCGATCGACAACGAGGCCGTCGCGCCCGCGGCGACGGTCCTCCCCGCGCTCAGCGGCCAGTCCGTCAGCGAGTCGGTCCGATGAGGCGGCGCGCCGTGGAGGGGCAGCGGGTGGACCGCGGACGTGGGCGACTGGTCGCGGTGATCGCCGCCGCCTTGGTCGCGTCGGTGCTGACGCCCGGTGTGGCGCAGGCGGCTCCGCCGGCGAACGACGACTTCGACCACGCCGTGGCGATCAGCGGCCTGCCGTTCACGCACGAGGTCGACATGGGGGAGGCCACCGGCGCGCCGGACGACCCGAACCCGTGCCACCAGCTGGAGTCCGGGTCCGCCTGGTACTCCTTCACGTCGACCGAGGACGTGACGCTGCGCATCGACGTCCACGACACCTACGTGGAGACCGCGATCTTCACCGGCACGCGTGGCGGGCTGGCCTGGGTTCCCGGCACGTGCGAGTCGGGCTGGATGACCCGCGAGCTGGACGCCCGCGCGGGGGTCACGTACTACCTGAAGCTGGCGGCCTCGCCGTGGCAGGGCCTCGTCCGGATCACCGCCGAGGCGGTGCCGGCGCCCGCCAACGACCACTTCGCCGACCGCGCGGTCGTCGACGCCCTGCCCGCGCTGAACCGGGTGTCGCTGGCGGCGGCCACGGTCGAGGCGGGTGAGCCGGCCGCGAGTTGCGACCTCAACCCCGGCTCGCCGTCGGTCTGGTACACCTACACGCCCGTCGAGACCGAGGTGATCGCGCTCGACGCGGACTCGTGGGGCGGCCACAACGCCGTCGCCGCGGCCTACACCGGCACGTCGTTGGGCGACCTGACCGAGGTGGTCTGCACCGGCTACCGGACGTTGTTCCGCGCCGAGGCGGGCCGTCCGCTGCACTTCCAGTTCAACGCGGCCCACGCGACCGCCGACGAGGTGGTGCTCGGGCTGCGGCTCGCGCAGCCGTTGCGGCCGGACCTGCGGGTCTCGCCGGAGGCGCCGTCGATCCACGACGACGTCCGGTTCACCGACTACTCCGACGACCCCGAGGGAGGCGGGACCGCCATCGACGAGCTGGACTTCGGTGACGGCACGGTCGTCGACCCGACGGACGGGTACGCCTACCACCGGTACGCCGCCGACGGCGACTACACCGCGCGGATGACGGTCAGCGGACAGGGCGGGCGCACCGCGACGATCACCAGGACGGTGTCGGTCCGCACGCACGACGTGGGCATCACCGGGTTCTCCGTGCCGGCCACGGCCCGGGTCGGCACGACGAGACCGCTGACGGTGTCCGTGGCCGACACCCGGTACGACGAGACGGTGACCGTCACCCTCCACCGCGGCGGTTCGGCCGGCTACCAGGTGGTCGGCACGCTCACCAAGCCGGTGCCCGCCCGGCAGAACCGCACGGTGGCGTTCACGTTCGACTACGCGTTCACCGCGGCGGACCTGGCGGAGGGCACCGTCGTGTTCAAGGTGGTCGCCGAGCCCGCGGGCGTCCGCGACGCGCTGTCGGCCGACAACACCGTGATCGCCCCGGCGGTCCGGGTGCTCCCGGCCAGGAGCTGAGCGCACCGGCGGGACCGGCCGGGTGGCCGGTCCCGCCGGTGCGTCCTCCTAGGCCTCGTCGCGCTTCCACTCCTGGTCCTGCCACGCCGGGTCGAGCGGCGTGTGGGCGATGTGGTTGGTGTAGTTGGACAGCGTCTTCATCCCGACGCCGAGGATCACGTCCAGCACCTGGCGGCGGGTGTGGCCCGCGGCCAGGAACTCCTCCACCTCCTGGTCGCCCACCCAGCCCCGGTCGGTGACCACGCGCTCGGTGAACCGGCGGACGGCCTCCAAGGCGTTGTCCGACAACGGCTTGCCGGCGCGCAGGGCCTGCACGGTCCCCTCGTCCACGCCGGTCTTCACCGCGAGCGTGGAGTGCGCGGCCACGCAGTACTCGCAGCCGTTCAGGACGCTGGTGGTGATCCACACGACGTGCTTCGCGGGCCCGGACAGCGAGGACTTGCCGAACTGCTCGGCCAGCGCGTTGTAGCCGGCCAGGAGCTCCGGCGACTCCGCCATCACGGCGTTGAGCGTGCTGACGAAGCCCAGGCGGCGCTTGCCGGCTTCCAGGTAGGGGCGGGCGTCCTCGGGCGCGGTGTTCTCGTCGTGAACGGTGAACTGCACCATGTCAGCGGATCTCCTCGGGTCGGTTCGCCAGTGAGTCGAGCACGGCCGTGACGGTGTCGCCCAGCGCTTGCGGGGTCGCGCCCGCGCGGGAGCGCACGTTCACCCCGTAGGCCAGCAGCGAGAGCACGTCGGCCGACGTCGCGGGCACCACGCCCGGTCGCAGCTCGCCGGCGGCCCGCGCGCGTTCCAACGCCGCGCCCATCGCCGCCCGCAACCGGTCGTGGTGGTCGTGCAGGACGGCCCGGACGTCCGGGTCGTCGTTCTCCGCGCCGGCGTGCGCGTTGGTGACCATGCAGCCCCACCGGGCGTGCTCGCCGGCGCAGCGGACGCCGATCAGCGCGCGGAAGAAGTCCGCGATCGCCGGCAGACCGCGGTCGTCCTCGGCGAGCCGCCGGAAGACCGGGCCCGAACGCCGGTCGGCGTAGCGGCGCAACGCGGCGACGTAGAGCTCCCGCTTGCCGCCGAACGTGGCGTACAGGCTGGACCGGTTGACGCCGGTCGCCGACACGATGTCCTGCACGCCGGTCGTCGACGCGCCCCGCCGCCAGAAGAGCTCCTCCACCGAGTCGAGCACCGCCTCGGGGTCGAAGTGCTTCACGTCCGGCATGTCCGCCTCGCTATCTTGGAATGGTCGTTCCAAGATAGCTCCCGGCCGGATGCGGCCGCAACGGCCCGCTTCGGGGTCGCGCGGTCACGGCGTCGGGTTCTTGTGGCGCCGGTAGTAGCGGGCGACCCGGGCGCGGTTGCCGCAGCGCGTCGGCGAGCACCAGCGCCGGCGGGGGTGCGCCGGCAGGAAGACCAGCACGCAGTCCTCGGCCTCGCACCGCTTGAGGCGCCCGACCGCGTCGTCGGTGAGCAGGTCCGCGGCGGCTTCGGCCAGGCGGGCGGCCAGGCGGACGCCGAGCCGGCCGGCGCGTCGGCGCGCCGCGGTGACGGCGACGCCGTCCCAGCCCAGTTCGCGCACCGCCGGCGCCGCGCGTGCCGCCTCGGTCAGGCCGCGCAGGGCGGCCTTCGGCGGCCGGGTCCCGCGCAGCAGCGCGCGGACGACCGCGTCGACGTGCTCGCGCACCGCGTGCACGGGGGCGAGGTCGGCCGCCGTCGGGACGGCGTCGCCCACCTCCGCCGCGAGCGCCGGTTCGAGCGTCAGCCAGGCGGCCAGCCGCGCCGGGGTGTCCAGCAGGTCGGCGCGCCCGTCCTCGGTCGAGGGTCGGGTGTTGACCAGGTCCAACGCGAGGTGCTCGCCGGTGAGCGGGCCGGTGTCACTCATGGCACTAATGCTATCAACCCCGCTTGACCCATTAGGTCGACCCGGCTATACCTAACGCATCTTCTCGCCAAGGAGGCATGTGACATGATCGCTCGGGTCGCCCACCGCCACGTCGACGTGGACGGGGTCCGGGTCTTCTACCGGGAGTCGCTGCCGGACCGCCCCGACGCGCCGGTCCTCCTGCTGCTGCACGGTTCCCCGTCCGCCTCGCACCAGTTCCGCCGCCTGGTCGACGCCCTCGGCTCGCGCTACCGGCTCGTCGCGCCCGACCACCCCGGCTCCGGCCACACCGAGGTCCCCGACGGGTTCACCTACTCGTTCGACCGCCTCGCCGACGTCGTCGAGGGCTTCGTCGACCGCCTGGGGTTGACCCGCTTCGCGCTGTACCTGTTCGACTTCGGCGCGCCGGTGGGCTTCCGGCTGGCGCTGCGCCGCCCGGGCCGGGTCGCCGGGCTGGTCGTGCAGAACGGCAACGCCTACGCCGAGGGCCTGTCGGACGCGGCACGGGACTTCATCGCCGTCACGCCCGACCGCGAGCAGACCGTTCTGGACCTGTTCACGCTGGAAGCGACCCGCGGCCAGTACGAGGGCGGCACGGCCGATCCCGCCCTGCTCGCGCCGGAGGGGTGGCTGCTCGACCAGCTGTTCCTGGACCGGCCCGGCCGCCGTGAGGCGCAGCTCGCGCCGGCCTACGACTACCGCCGCAACGTCGAGGCCTACCCCGACTGGCAGGCGTGGCTGCGGGAGCACCGCCCGCCCACGTTGATCGCGTGGGGCGTGCACGACCCGTTCTTCACCGAGGCGGGCGCGCGGGCGTACCTGCGCGACGTGCCGGACGCCGCGCTCCACCTGCTCGACGCGGGACACTTCGCCCTGGAGGACCAGCTCCCGGTGATCGCGCCGCTGGTCGCCGACTTCCTCGACCGCACGGCGGCCTGACGGCCTGGTCCCGGCGGGACGTCCCGCCCGGTGCTACTGGGTGCTCACCGACTTCGGCTTCACGACGTAGACGACGCGGTGCCGGGCGTCCGCCGGCGGGCCGTCGAAGCGGAACCCGTAGCGCGCGGCCACCTCGAGGAAGAACCGGCCCTCCGAGTCGTCCTCGACCCGCTCGACCACGCCCCGCACCTCCAGGTACCTGGTCGGCTGCTCCGGGTCGTTGACGGACAACGCGATCTCCGGGCGCAGCGCCACGTTCCGGTGCTTCTGGCGGCGCGTCGTGCTCGTGAAGCGCACGTGCTCGCCGTCCCAGGTGAACCACATCGGGTTGACCTGCGGCGTCCCGTCCGGCCGGACCGTCGCCAGGTGGGTGTACAGCGGCCGTTCCAGGAGGTCTCGGTGGCTGTCCGGGATGACGCTCATGGAGCCAACTTAGGGGCGCGGCCCGCGGCCTCGACCGCTGTTCGCCGAGAGCCGCCGGAGTCGCACCGCGCCGCCGGGTTGCCCGCCGTCGCGCATCCGCGAGGTTATCCCCGTCACTTTGACCGGGGGGTGGTGGAACCGGCATCCTGGTGGCAGAGGGGAGTACCCACTCTGCCCGTGATCGTCATTACGGCCGCTCCGCAGCGGTCCGGTCACGGCGCCGCCGGGTTCGGCGGTCGGGGAGACCTCTGGTTCGGGACCTGAGCCGGAGGAGCACGCCATGCGCGTCACCACCCGTCTAGCCGCCGCTGTCACCACCATCGCCGCCGTCACCGCGTTGACCGCCTGCGGCACGCTCCAGGACGCCTCGCAGGCCGCCGGCGCCGTCGCCGACACCGCGTCCACGGTGCAGTTGTGCACGGAGGCGTTGGCGCAGGCCACCACCGCTTTCGACACCGACAGCCCGGAGCGGGCCGTCGAGCAGGCGCACTCCGCCGCGGACAGCCTGAGCGCGTTGGCCGCGGACGCCGCCGACACGACGATCAACGAAGCCGTCACCGCCGTGGCCGCCACGCTGCGCGCGGTGACGCTGGAAGACCTGGTCCTGCAACCGGCGGCGTGGCTGGAGGACAAGGCGACCAAGGTCGCGAACCTCACCGCCGCGTGCACCTGATCCCGGGAGTACCGGAGCGGTCGCGGGCGTTGGCAGTGGTGTGATGACTGGACGACTCCGGTTCCGCGTCCTGGGTGACTCGCTCGCCGCCGGCGTGGGGTGCGACCGACCCGAGGAGACGTTGGGCGAGCGGTTGGCGGCGGTGCTCCGCTCGGCGGGGCACCCCGTCGAGCTGGGCGTGCACGCGGTGTCCGGCGCGCGGTCCGCCGGCCTGGACGCGCAGGTGCGCGCGGCCGTGCGGACCGGTGTCGACGTCGCGCTGGTCGTGATCGGGGCGAACGACCTGACGTCGTTCACGCCGCCGGCGGTCGGCGCGGGCCTGCTGCACGACGCCGTGCTCGCCCTGCGCCGCGCGGGCGGGCAGGTGGTGGTGGCGACGGCGCCCGACCTCGGCGTCGTCTCGCACGTGCCGCCCGCGTACCGGGCTTTCGTGTCGCAGGCCAGCGGTCTCTACGCACGCGCGCAGGCCGACGCGGTGCTCCGCGCGGGCGGCGTGGTGGCGGCGGCCGGGCCGGCGCTGTCCGGCCGCTTCGCCACCGACCCGACCCTCTTCTCCGCCGACCGCTTCCACCCCTCGCCCGCCGGGTACGCGCTCATCGCCGACGCCCTCGCGCCGTCCGTGCTGGCAGCGGCCGGCCGTGGCGCGGCCTAGGCTCCCCGCGCCGCGGATTTCCGCGCCTCGGATTTCCGCGCCTCGGATCTGCGCACACCACTCTCCGGTCCCGCCGGCGGTATGGCCCGCCCGCACGGGTCCACCCCGGGATCTCCACACCACGATCACAGTCGCTTGACGGCCCTCTGGGGCGTCGTTAGCGTCATTTTTCGCTGCCTGGGGGTGGCGTGCACCGCCGGGAACCGTGATCGCCGATCACCGCGGACCTGTCGTGCCCGGTGTGCGTTCGCGCGGCGTTCGCCGAGTGGCGATTTCCGATTCCCGGCTGCCTCCGCAGGATCGCGGCGGCGGTCGGTCGATCCGGGGGGGGACACGGACGATGGCTGACCCGAAGGTGCTCGAAGCCCAGCGCTGGGTGAACTCGACCTACGGTTCGGTGCCGGGCTACGCGCGCTGCGCGGAGAACGGGGTGACCGGGTGGGACGTGATGTTCTCGCTGACCCGCGCGTTGCAGCACGAACTGGGCATCGCCACCCTCTCCGACTCGTTCGGTCCGACCACGTTGGGCAGGCTCGCCGAGCGGGGCAACGTCGGCCCCGGCTACACCAATGCGAACATCGTGCGAATCGTGAAGCACGGTCTGTTCTGCAAGGGCTATTGGGCGGGCGACACGTCGACCGGCGTCTACGACACCGACGTGTACGACGCGGTGCGCGAACTCAAGGGCGACATCGGGTTCGCCGCCGACGGCTACCTCCCGCCGAAGGTCTTCAAGGCGATCCTCAACATGGACGCCTACGTGCTGCTGTCGGGCGGCCGGGTCGAGGTGCGGGACATCCAGCGTTGGCTCAACGCCACCTACATCACCAAGTCGACGTTCTTCGTCATCCCGTGCGACGGCCACTACACGCGGGACGTGCAGGTCGCGCTGATGCGGGCAATCCAGTACCAGATCGGCATCCCGGAGGACCAGGCCACCGGCAACTTCGGGCCCGGCACCCAGAACGGCCTGCGCGCCAACACCGTGCGGCCCGGCTCCCCGGCGGCCTGGGTGCAGCTGTTCAGCGCCGCCTGCGTGTTCAACGGCGGTGTCGGCGGTGCGTTCGCCGCGTTCACCTCCAGCTGGGACGCGGCGCTGGGCGACTTCGTCGGCCTGTTCCAGGAGTTCTCCGTCCTCGCCCGCACCGGCATCGGCGACTACGCCACCTGGGCGCAGCTGCTGGTGTCGACCGGCGACCCGGACCGGCCGGCGGGCGCGAGCGACACCCGGTTCCACATCAGCGTCTCGCGCGCGCGGGCGTTGAAGGCGGCGGGGTACGAGGTGGTCGGCCGCTACCTCGACGAAGACCCGTGGAGCACCCTCGACAAGGAGCTCCAGCCCGGCGAGCTGGACGCCATCTTCACCGGCGGCATGCGGGTGTTCCCCATCTCGCAGTACGCCGCCGACTCGGTCGAGGACTTCACCTGGTCCAACGGCTACGACCACGCGCTGCGGGCACACGACCGGGCTGTCGGCTACGGCTTCAACCGGGGCACGGTGATCTACTTCGCGGTCGACTACGACGCCACCGGCGAGCAGATCGCGAGCCACGTCATCCCCTACTTCCAAGGCATCCAGGCCGGTCTCGGCACCCGCGGCAAGCGGTACGTCGCGGGCGTCTACGGCTCCCGCAACGTGTGCGCGCAGGTCAGCGACCAGGCGTTCGCGCGGTACTCGTTCGTGTCCGGCATGTCGTGGGGCTTCTCCGGCAACCTGGGCTTCCCGCTTCCCGCGAACTGGTCGTTCAACCAGATCAAGGAGTTCGACTTCGACGCGGGCGGCGACGTCTTCGCGCTCGACCGCGACGTCCTCCGGGGCAACGACCGGGGCGTCGGCCCGGAGAACGTCGGCGGCGGCGACTCGCCCGTCGACGCCTACCTGCGGTACGTCGACGGCCTCTACGCGACGGCGGTGGCCTACGGCGGCAACCCGAACCAGCGGGTCATGGAGTACCTGCGGTACCCGGCGTACAACGGTCTCTGGTCCGGTTGGGAGACCTTGATCGGCAACGTCGACCAGGCGTGGATCGACCACGCGCAGGCCCACGCCCCGGCCAGGGTCGAGTCCTATGTGGACCCGTCGCTCGGCGTCACCGTCAACGTCGACCACTTCGGCGCCACCGCCAACGCGGTCTACCTCAAGGGCAACGGCGGGCGGGGCGACTTCGGCGGCTGGTCGGGCGACCTGGCCACGTTCTACGGCGAGTGGCGGTCGCACGGCGAGGAGTACGCCTCGGGGTACGCGTTCTGCGCCGACCGCCTGGCCAAGATCACCGTGCTGTCGTCGTTCCCGCTCAACGACCTCGTGGAGGACGTCGACGGCTACCTGATCGGCAGCGCGGTGCGCGCCGGCGCCCGGATCGACCAGGCGATCCGGGCCCACCTCACCGACGGGCACCGGACCAGGTTCCGGCAGTTCTACCTCGGCCGCTACGGGGGCACGGTGACCGGCGTCCGGGACGCCGCCTGGAACGCGCTGGGCGGCAGCACCGCGGACTCGCAGCTCGCCGCGCTCACCGAGGCCGCGATCCGCAGGACCGGCGGGGTCTGCCTGCTGCCCGCGCAGCTGCCCTCGGCGAAGCTCGAACCCTTCCTGCAAGGCTACGCGGAGACGATCGAGAGGTTGTCGCGCAGCTGACGGCACGCCCGGGTGGCGTGCGAGGAGGAGGAGCCGTGCGCGTACCGGGAACGGCCCGGCGCTGGGCGGTCGCCGCCTCGTGCGCGCCGTTCGCGGCGTTCCTGGTCTACGCCTGGGGTGCGATCCACCTGTACACGCCGGACCTCCGGGAGACGTGCGCCCTGGCGCACGGCGGGTGGGACCGGGCCTACGGGCAGGTGACCTACTTCCCGCTGTCCCGCCGGTGCAACGCCTACCAGGACCTCGTGCCCGCCTACGTGAACCCGGCGGTCGTCGTGCTGCTCACCGCGACCGCGCTGTTCGCGGGACTGGCCGTCGCCGCCCGCCGAAACCCCCGATCCCGCGAGGAGCAGTGAGCCACCATGACCGAACCCGCCGAGGACGCGAGCCCGTTCGGGCGTCGCCGGTTCCTCACCATCACCGGCAGCCTCGCCGTGGCCGCGTCGGTCGGCCTGGCCGTGCCCGCGGCGGCCGTCCCCGCCGCGCCGCCCGTCCCCGCCGCGCCGCCCGCTCGTCCGGACGGCCTCGCCACGTTCCCGGTCGAGGGCTCCAACGCGTCCGTGACGCTGCTGTCCGGGCCGTCCGCCGTCGTGCTGCTGCACGTGGCCCGGCGCTTCCACTACGAGGTCGCCGCGCTGCGGGCGAACGACATCACCGGCTACGCCGAGCCACCGGCCGGCACGCCGTTCGCGGCCGACCACCGCTCCGGGACCGCCATCGCCGTGCTGCCCGCCAAGTACCCGGCGGGGGCGACCGGTGGCCTGTTCCCGCACGAGCTGGCGATCGTCCGCGACGTCCTCGCCGAGTGCGAGGGCGTGGTCCGCTGGGGTGGTGACTCCCGGGAGCACCCGCAGGAGGGCCACTTCCGGGTGGACGTGCGCCCCGGGAACCTGCTGACCAGGGTCGCGGGCAAGATCGGCGGGTGGGTCGGCGCGCCGGACCGGGCCGCGCCCGCCGACCCGTTCACGCCCGCGCGCCGCCAGGCGGCGGAGCGGCTGGCGGAGCGGCAGATCGCCACCGGCTGACGGCCGCAGCCCGGTGAGGGGCGTCGGACAGGGGTTCCGGGCGTGGTCGGCCCGGAACCCCTGCCGGCTCAGAGCCGCGGGTAGGCGTTCGCGATCAGCTGGCGGAACTGGGCGGAGAACCAGTGGCCGGACAGCGGGGCGTTGGCCAGCGCGCCGGACAGGTTGTTGCCGTTGCGCGGGTTGCCCGTGTAGGTGGGGTCGCACATCCGGTCGAAGCCCTTGCCCTCGTCGTTCGGGATCTCCCGGCTCGCGCCGTCGGACTCGCCCGGCGGCTTGGCCCACACGTAGGCGTCGATGCCCGAGGCCGGGCTCGCCTTCGGCCGCTCGCCGATGCCGGCCCCGGACTGGTTGCACCAGTTGCCGAGGTGGATGCGGCGGTCGTACCGGCCACCGTCGACGTAAGCGTCCACGCTCGTCGTCGGCCCCTTCGCGGTCGGGCGCTGGGAACCGCCCCAGCCGTTGCGCGAAGTGTCGATCAGCATGCCGATGTTCGACGGGAATCCGGCGCTGATCAATTGCGTGCGGAACGCCTGGGCGAACGACAGCTCATCCACGTAGCGGTTCCAGTCAACCCACTTCGACTGGCGCACGGACGTGCCGTTCACGGTGTCGTTGATGGTGAAGTGGTCTTCTTTCAGCACGCCGTAGTTCGCCGTGTTCGCGATGAACCCGGTGACGTTGTTGACCGTGCTGCCCGAGGCGCGGGCGGCCTGGGCGAACAGCGTCGCGGAAGCGCCGAAGTTGTCGTCCCAGCCGATCCAGCCGTGGTGGGCGGCGTCGATGTAGTTGTACACGTTGCCGATCGCGCCGAGCTTCGCCAGCGCGTACCCGACGCCGTTGACGTAGTTGCCGTTCTGCAGCATCCGGTCGCACGCCGCGGTGGCGGTCGGGCGCCCGCCGACGTTCGTCACGAGGTTGGGCAGCGAGTCGATCTCGATGATCGTCACGATGCGCAGGTTCGCGTACTTCGACTCGCGCATGATCGCGGCGATCGGGTCGATGTACTCGGTCTTGTAGCGCGGCAGGTCGTCCGGGCCCAGCTCGCCGTTGGAGGCGAGCGCGGCGCAGTCGCGGCCGGGCAGGTTGTAGATGACGAACTGGACGACCATGGTGCGCCCGGCCGCCTGGCTCAGGGCGTTGTCCAGGTGCGAGCGCAGGCCCCGCGTCCCGTTCACGCCGTTGATGGCGGCGATCCGGTCCATCCAGATGAACGTCGGCTGGTTGGCGATGGCCGACCCGCCGTCGGCCCGCGCCTTCGCGGACCAGTCCGGGTTCACGTACACCGACGCGCCCGCGTACGGGTTGTCCACGCGCGCCGCGGCCGTCACGTCCGCGGCGGCCGGGCCCGCCCCGAGCGTCATGGCCGCGGCGAACGTGAGTGCCGCGGCCGCCGCGATCCCGCGACGCGCCCGCCGCCTGCCGGTCAGGCCTGGTGATGACTTCAGTGGCATCTTCGGCTCCCTGGTCGGATGATCGGAACAGGTGGCGGCGGATTTTTTTCGGTAACGCTCCCAGAATTCGGACGTTAGCAGGGAAACGACTGGCCCGGAAGAGCTTTACCGGTTAATCGATCAATGCCCCGCATATTCCATATCGCCCGGAAGCGCCCGGAACGAGCCTCTTCCGAGCCCATTCGACCGCATTCGACTTCGAATGCTTTCGAATGGTCGAGGAACCAAAACCGCGCCCGGGTCTCGAGCACGGACGGGCCATTGGCCATCCGAAGGCCGCCGCGCCGGTCACGAACCGGTCGCCGCCCGCACCCCCGTTGTCCACCGCGTCCCGGCACGCACCGACAGGGTGTGGCTGAGCGGACCGGCGGCGTCGAGACCTGCCCCGCGGACCTCGACCCGGCCGCGCCGGACCGGCCGAGCAACGCCGGTCGTCCGGGCAGCACCAGGACGACGCCTCTACGCCGGCGGTGACGCGGCTCCCACCGGCCCCTACCGGCTGCGGCACGGTGGCGTCGCGCGGCGCGTCGCCGCACTGCCGGACGACGGCCTGCCCAACGGCCTGGCCCACGACGAGCGCGCCGGCACGTTCTACATCACCGACTCCGTGCTCGGCACCATCACGACCGTGCCGCCGCGCCGTGGCCCGGCGAAGGTCCGGTCGGCCGCGCCGGAGCTCGCCGCCACCGGGTTCCTCGGCGCCAACGGCGTGCAGGTGCGCGGCGGCACGGCGTACCTGCTCAGCGCGGCCTGCTCCACGGCCGCGGACCCGAACCTGCTGCCGGCGGAGCTGCGCTGATCGTCGCCAGGGCCACCGCGGTGACCCACGGCAGGGCCAGCAGGAGGCTGCCGAGCAGGTCGGTGGGGTAGTGGACGCCGGTGTAGAGCCGTTGCGCGGCGACCACCACGGGCACCGCCAGGGCGGCCGCCGCCACCACCCACCGCCACCACCTGGTCGTGCCGCGCACGACCAGGACGGCCACCGACGCGCCGAGCACCAACGACGCGGCGACGTGACCGGACGGGAAGCTCGACGTGGGCGGCAGGTGCTCGGGGAGCTTGGCCGCCGGGCGCGCGCGTTCGATGATCGCGGTGGTGAGCAGGAACAGCGTGACCTCGCCCAGCATCCCCAGGACGACCAGCAGCACGGGCCGCCAGGAGCGCGTCCTGGCCAGCGCCAGCACGCAGACGACCACCGCCGCGCCCATCACCGGCCACGTGCCGCTGAAGGCCTCGACCTTGCCCATCGCCGCGTCCCAGCCGGGGACGCGGCGTTCGGCGATCCACTCGACGACGCCCCGGTCCCACGCGGTCGGCACGTCCGGGCCGGCGGCGGTGAGCCACGAGCCGAGGGCGAACAACGCGCCCAGCAGCAGCACCCAGACCACCAGCAGCCGGGCCGCCACGAGCCGGAGGTCGGACGGCACGTGGACCGGGCGTCCGGCCAACGGCCGCAGGTCGTCCGCCGCCTCGGGCGCCAGGCCACCGGACAGCGGCGCCTCCGGCAGGCCCTCGTCGCGCCGCCACTGGCGGAACACCTCGGTGGTCAGGGCCAACCACACCAGGCCGAGCAGCCAGCCGCCGAGGACGTCGGTGGCGTAGTGCACGCCGAGCGCCACCCTCGTGCAGCCGACCAGCACCACGACCACGACGACCAGCGAGGTCAACCGGCGACGTGCCCGCCGCGCGGACGCGAACACCAGCAACAGCACGCCGTAGGTGACGGTGGCGCCCAACGTGTGACCGCTGGGGAAGCTCCAGCCCGGCGCGGTGGCCACCTCGACCTCCACCAGCGGCCGCAGCCGCCCGACCAGCTCCTTCACCACCACGCCGAGCAACCCGCCGCCGACCGTCGTGACGACCACGTGCGCCGCCACCCGGGGCCGCCGGCGCAGCAGCAGCCACGCCACCGCCAGCGCCGTCACACCGGTGAGCGTCGCCGTGTCACCGAGCCGCGTGATCCCGCCCAGCACCGCGCCGAGACCACCGGACCCGCCGACCCAGCGCGTGAGCCCTTCCGAGATCGCCTGGTCGACCTCGCGCACGGGCGCCCACCCCGTCCACACGACGGCCATGACCACCGCGAACGCGACACCGGCGGCGGAAGCGGCCACCAACGACACCGCGCTCCGCACCACGAACCGCTCGACGACGACCACCTGCCGCGCATCCCGTGTCGTAGTCACCAGGGTGGTGTGCCCAAACGGATCAAGCGGCAATCCTGGGGCGACTCCGGGCCGGTCATGGGCCTTTGGGGTGAAGAGATCACCTGATCCGCCACACCGCGACGCGCGCGGCGACACACTGGTCGCCGTGCCCTAGACGTCGACCGGCCACGCCGAGGTGCGCAACGAGGTGCACGGCGTGGTGAACGGCGCGGTGGTGCAGGCCGGCTCGATCGGCCACCTGACGTTGGCCGTGGGGGACGGCCGGCGCCTGCCCGTGCCGAGGCAGCTGCCCGCGGCGGTCGGCGACTTCACCGGCCGCGCCGAGCACGTGGCGGCCCTGGACGCGCCGGCGGCCCGCGTGGCGGACAACGGTCCCTCGGCGGTCGCGGTGGTCGCGGACGCCGCCGGCGTGGGCAAGACCGCGCTGGCCCTGCACTGGTCGCACCGGGTGCAGGAGCGCTTCCCCCACGGGACGCTGCACGCGGACCTGCGCGGCTACGGCCGCGGCGAACCGGCGACCCCGGCCGAGGTCCTGTTCCGCTTCCTGCGCGCGCTCGGCGTCGGCCCGAAGGCGGTGCCGCCCGGGGTGGAGGAGCAGCCGGCGCTGTACCGGTCGCTGCTCGCGGGCTCGCGGGTGCTGGTCGTGCTCGACAACGCGCGCGCCGCGGAGCAGGTCCGGCCGCTGCTGCCGGGCGCGCCGGGGTGTCTCGTGGTGGTGACCAACCGGGCCGCGCTCAGCGGGCTGCTGATCTCCCAGGCCGCGATGCCGGTGAAGCTCGCCGTGATGCCCGGGACGGAGTCCGTCGAGCTGCTGCGCCGGATCATCGGCCCGCGCCGGGCCGGCGCCGAGGAGGACGACGTGGTGCGGCTGGCCGGGGTGTGCGGTGGGCTGCCGCCGGCGTTGCGGATCGTCGGCAGCCGGATCACCTCGCGTCCCCACCTGCGCGTCGGCGACGTCGTCGCCGACCTGGCCGACGACCGGTTGGCGGCGTTGAGCGGACCGGGGCGTTCGGGGTGACGCGCGTGTTCGACTGTCCTACCGCGAGCTCGGGGCCGACCAGGCCCGGTTGTTCCGCCGCCTCGGCCTGCACC
Organism: Saccharothrix sp. 6-C; assembly: GCF_016695385.1. NCBI lineage: Bacteria > Bacillati > Actinomycetota > Actinomycetes > Pseudonocardiales > Pseudonocardiaceae > Saccharothrix > Saccharothrix sp. 6-C. The sequence continues at coordinate 1,592,017 of NZ_CP064192.1, forward strand.
CGACATCGGGTTGCCCGCCGTCGCGGCGGTCGCCGGCGTGCCGGTGACGCGCGCCCGCCGGCTGCTCGACGACCTCGCCGAGGTCCACCTCGTCGAACCGGTGGCCGCTTCCGGTGCCACGACCTGGTGCGCGACTACGCCCGTGACCGAGCCGACCGCCTCGACCCGCCCGAGGTCCGCGATCGCGCGCTGGCCGCGTTGTTCGAGTGGTACGCCCACAACGCGGTGGCGGCGGACCGGGTGGCGTTCCCCGCCTACGTGCACCGGGCGCCGGAACCCGTCGGACCACCGACCACCCGGCCGCTCCCGGCGAACCGCACCGACGCGCCGGCGTGGGTGGAGACCGAGCGCGCGAACCTGGTCGCGTTGATCCGCTCCGGGGGACGGCGCACCGCCGCTTGGTGGTCCGCCTGGTGCACGCGACCGAGACGTTCCTGTACCACCAGGCGCGGTGGACCGAGTTGTTCGACGTCTGCGTGCTCGGCATCGCCGCCGCGCGGCACGGCGGGGACCGCGCCGACGAGGCGTGGTTCCTGATCAGGTCGGGCTGGGCCCGGCTCCAGGTGTCCGGCTGGGAGCGGGCCGCCGCCGACCTCCACGCCGCGTTGGCCCTGGCGCGCGAGGTCGACGACCCGTACCTGATCGCGTACGCGCTCAACGACCTCGGCGACATCTGCCTGCGGCAGGGCCGGTACCGGGACGCGCCGGCGCACCTCGACCTCGCGCTGCCGTTGAGCCGCGGCACGGACAACGGGCGGCAGGAGGCGTTCGTCCGGACGAACCGCAGCCGGGCACTGGCCGGGCTGGGACGCCACGACGAAGCCCTCGCCCACGCCGAACGCGCCTTGGTCCTGCGCCGGCGGTCCGATGACCGCGAGGGGGAAGTCTTCACGCTGGACCGGTTGGCCCGCGTGTGGCAGGCGCTGGGGGACCACGGGAAGGCCATCGCCCTGTGCGAGCAGGCGATCGCCATCGGGCCCGAGCACGCCTACCGACCCGACCTGGCCGCCGCCTTCGACACCCTGGGCGCCTCCGCGCTGCACGTCGGCGACTCGGAGCGGGCGGCGAGCTGCCGGCACCGGGCGTTGGAGATCCTGGACGACTTCGGCGACCACCGCGCCGCCGCTCTGCGGGCCAGGCTCGGGGCGGCGGGCGATCCACCGTCGGGGCGCTTGCTCCCGTGACTCCCGAGCAGTGCCCGAGCTTGTGCTGCGTCTCTGCACGTCGACCCGGTGATCGGGCGTGGTGGGCTGACAGGCCAGGCTGGTCATGCAGATCGTGTGCGAGAGGCGGTAGCGGCTCGTCGTCCGGAAGTGTCCGTCCGGCCGTTGTCAGTCGAGGAGGGCCGGGAGCCGGCCCGGATCGGGCGGACCGCGAAGGACTGCACCGCCGACGAGCCCTTCTCCGGCGGATGAACGCGACGATGGCGGCGAGCACGTGCATCACGCCGTGACGGCGGTCGTAGGCCGTCCAGGCAGATCACACGTCCGTCGTCGGGCCGGTGGTCGCAGAGGTCGAGGACCGACCACCGGGTCAACCCTCCGAGACGCGCCGCTAGCTGGGCACGGCGAACAGGTGCGTCATCGCCGAGTTGTGCTGCGGCACGCCGGGGCCGGCGGAGCCGGTTTCGTCGGTCAGGTTGTCCGCCTGTCCTTGGATGGCGCCGGTGGGGCCGCCCTGGTACTCGGCCCGCACGTAGGCGTAGATCCGGTCGCAGCCCGGGACCAGGGGGATCGTGGTGTAGAGGGGGACGACCTTGTGGTGGGTCTGCCGGTTGACCGTCACGCTCGTCTGGGCGATCTCCGCGGAGGAGCAGAAGGCGTCGCCGTTCATCTGGTGGGCGAACAACGTGAAGCGCGCGCTCGACGTCGTGTAGGAGTACTTGCACACGGCGGGGAGGCAGGACATGTACTCCACGTCCGCGATGACGGCGACCTGCGAGTGGCCGGTCCCGATCCTCCGGTCGAGGACGGGGGTGTAGACGTCGTCGCTCCCGACCACGATGTTGCCGTTGGGCAGCGACGTCTGCATCGCCGTCCCGTTCACGTCCTCCGCGACCTGGAGGGAGGCGAACCGCAGCGTGCCGCTGACCGTGAACGAGGACGTGGCCTCGGCCAACGAGTGGGTCCGGAGGTAGAGGGTGCACGACAGCGTGCCGGTCGTCGTGGCGGAGACCAGGAACCGGTTGACGAGCGTGATGTCGCCGCGGCCGGGGTTGGCGGTGCCGGCGGGGTCGATGTTCTCGCCCACGACGACGTTGCTGCCGCCCGCGCCGGCGCAGCGCACCTCGTTGTCGACCAGGTTGACGTGCCCGGAGTCGTACGCGCGCAGGGTCGAGTAGACGTAGGCGGTCTGCCCGGCGGTCATCGACGCCTCGATCCGGCCCAGCTCCCGGACCAGGTGGATCTTCTTGCCCAGGGGCGGCACGCCGGTGATCGTCACCGGCCCGAAGGTCGTGGACGTGGCCGCGCCGGCCGGCGTCGTGACCCCCGTGAGCGCGACGGCGGCGACCGCGCCGATCGCCGCGAAGCGCTTCCACGAGCGTGCGGAACCTGGCATCAGGCACCCCTCATCCCGGCCGGAGCCGTCCCCTGTGTCGCCCTCGGGCCAGGCTAGCCCGTTCCACCACCCCGGAGGCGGCGTTTGGGTAGCCTTGATCGGCCGTGACCAGGGGGTGTGGCGTGGGACGGGTTCCGGTCGAAGCGGCGTTGGTCCGGGTCTGGCGCGGTGAGGTGGTGGTCGGCGCGGGGTTCCTCGCCGGGCCCCGGCACGTGGTCACGGCCGCGCACGTGGTCGCCGACGCGCTCGGCGGGGTCGACGGCGAGTGGCCGGCCGGGCCGGTCGAGGTCGACTTCCCGTTGGTGGCCGCCGGTCGGCGGGTGTCCGGCCGGGTGGTGGCCTGGGCTCCGGTGGACGAGGACCTGCGCGGGGACGTCGCCGGCCTGGAGCTGGTCGGGCCGCCGCCGGCCGGCGCCGCCCCGCTGGTGCTCACGAGGTCGGGCGGGGTCACCCCAGACCAGTTGGTGATGGTGGGGTTCCCGCGGCGGCTGGAGATGGGCAGCTGGGTCTACGGCCGGCGGGGCGGCCCGGTGGCCACGGGGTGGGTGGAGATCCACTGCGAACCCGGCCGCGAGTCCGCGTTGGAGCCGGGGTTCTCCGGTTCGCCGGTGTGGGGTCCGGAGCTGGACGCCGCGGTCGGCATGGTGGTCCGGAGGATCACCGGCGCGCCGCCCAAGATGGGGTACATGATCACCGTGGACACGGTGCTGTCCGCGTGGCCGGAGCTGGCCGAGGTGATCGAGCGGGAGCCGCCGTTCCGGGCGTTGCGGCCCTTCGACGAGCAGGACGCCGAGCTGTACTTCGGACGCGAGGAGCAGGCCGAGCAGCTGGTGAAGCTGGCGCGTGCCGCTCCCGCGGTGTGCGTGGTGGGGCCGTCGGGGGTCGGCAAGTCGTCCTTGTTGCGCGCCGGTGTGCTGCCGAGGCTCCGATCGGACGCGGCGGTGGCCGTGCTGCGCCCCTCGGACGCCGGCACGCCCCTGCGGTCGCTGGCCGGCGCGCTCGACCGGCTCCTCACCCCGGGCGGCACGTCGCCCGAACGCGTGGACGGGCTGGTGGAGCGGTTGACCGGCGGCGGTGTCGCGGACGTCGTCGCCGCCGTCCTGGAGCGGTCGGGCCACGACCGGCTGGTGGTGGCCGTCGACCAGTTCGAGGAGGTCTTCGGCTACCCGGCGGCCGACCAGGCGGAGTTCACCGGTGTGCTGCGGGCCGCGCTCCGGCCGGCCGCCCGGTGGTCCGTGCTGCTGAACCTGCGCGACACGTTCCTCGGCGCCGGCCTGCGCAACCCGGCGACGGTGGAGCTGGCCGCGGGCTGGCTGCCGGTCACGGTCGGCGAGCTGACGTCGTCCCAGCTGCGCCGGGTGATCACCGCGCCGCTGGCCCGGATCGGCACCGTGGCCTACGAGCCGGGTCTGGTCGACCGGCTGGTGGAGGACGTGCAGCGCGCCGCCGGCCCGCTGCCGCTGCTCCAGTTCGCCCTGACGGAGCTGTGGGCGCGCCGCCGCCGCGGGCTGCTCCTGCACCAGGCCTACGACGAGCTGGGCGGTGTGCGCGGCGCGCTCGCCGGCTACGCCCAGGACGTCTGGGCCGCGCTGGACCCCGCGTCGCGCCGGGTCGCGACCCGCCTGCTGGTGCAACTGGTCCGCCCGCTGCCCGACGGCGACCTCGCGGTCCGCCGCACGGCCCGCCGCGACGAGCTGGACGAGGACCAGTGGGCCATCGCCCAACGGCTCGCGAGCACCCGCCTGCTGGTGCTGCGCGTCGAGCCCGAACCGGGTGTCGAGCTGGCGCACGAATCCCTGCTGACCCAGTGGGGGCACCTGCGCGACGCCGCCGCGGAGCACCGGAAGTTCCGCACGTGGCAGGAAAGCCTGCGCGAGCGGATGCGGCGCTGGACGGACGAGCGGTTCGCGCCCCGCCGCCTCCTGGCCGGCCCGGACCTGCGGGACGCCAACCGCTGGGCGCGCGAGCACCACGCGGACCTGGCCCCCGCCGAACGCGCCTACCTGGCGGCGGGCAACCGCAGGCGGCGACGGCGGACCGCGGGCACGGCGGCCGTCCTGGTCGTGGCCCTGGTCGCGGCCGTGCTCACCTACCGCACGGTCGACGAGCGGCGGGCGGCGCTCGCGGCGGGCGACCTGGTGGCGAAGTCCGAGGCGCTGCACGCCGCCGACAGCCACGGCGGCGTGCAACTGGCGCTGCGCGCCTACCGGACCGACCCCGAGGTCCGGTTCACCCGGTCACCGGACTGGGGCGTCGACCCGGCGGACCGCCTGCTGCCGGACTACACCGCGGTCGGGTCCGGCACGTCGGCCCAGGACCCGTCCTCGAAGTCCGTCGACGTCGTCCGGATGTCCAAGAAGGTCAGCGCCGACGGCCGTCGCTTCGCGACCACGGACTCCGCCCGCCACGTGGTGGTGTGGGAGGTGGCGGGCGATCGGGTCACGGCCATCCCGCTCGGTCACCTGTTCGGCCCGTCCGACGTCGCGTCGGAGGTGACGATCAGTCGCGGCGGCCGGTACGTCGCCTTCACGCAGTCGGTCAGCTGGAACAGCACCAAGAGCTCGGTCACCGGGCCGGTCGACCTCGAGGGCCTGCCCCGCATCGACCCGGCCGACTACCCCACGTGCGTGCCGGCCAGCATGGCTTCCTCGCTGGCCTGCCTGGTGGTCTACGACCTCGACGAGCGCCGCGTCGCGTCCGCCGTGCAGCTCGGCGGGTTCACGTTCGTGAACGCGGTGCTGAGCATCGACCGGGACGACGAGGTGGTCGCCGTCGTGCTGTCGAAGCACTCCTCGCTCGGGCCGGGGGCCACCGAGAACGACCTGGTGTCGTGGGACCTGCGCACCGGGGAGAAGCGCGAAGCGCGGCGGTTGCCGTGGCACAGCTGGATCACCGGCCTGTGGCTGGGACCGGGCGGGCGCGACGCGGTGCTGCGGGAGACCGTGGCCGACGCGGCCGCGCCGTCCCTCCGGACGGTGCTGTCGGACGTCGACCTCGCCGGCGAGTCGACCAGGCGGGAGATCACCGGCCACACCGCGACGACCGCCGTCAGCCTGGACTGGACCACCTTCGTCGCCACGGTGTCCACATCGGACACGGGCCGCGAGGTCGTCGTCTGGGACGCGCGTTCCCGTGCCGTGACCACGCGGGTGGGCGGCCTGTCCCGGGAAGAGGGGTTGGGCGCCGTCGGGCTCGACGCCGCCGGCTCCACCCTGCTGGTCCACTGGTCGGCCGGCTACGACGCGACCTCCACCGACCTCAGGGACGTCGCCGGCACGCGGCGTGACTTCCTGTCCACGTGGGCGTTGCCGACGGGGGAGAAGCGGGGCACGGTGGCGTACGACCACAGCTGGTCCTACCTGGTGCCGCTGGCGGACCTCGCGACCGGCCCCCTCGCGCTGGTCAGCACCAGCACGGTCGGCCTGGTGCTGCCGCACGCGGACCGGCCGTCGCCGTTGGACCGGGTGCTCGCGGTGGAGCCGGTGCGCGAGCAGCGGTCCACCGACGAGATCATGGACCGGCTGTGCGGGTTGCTCGCCGACCCGAACACCGACGACGCGGTCCGGAAGATGGTGCCGCAGGACGCCTACCAGGGGGACGTGTGCCCGAGCTGATCAGCTTTTCCCTGCCCGACGACGACGCGGTGCTGGTCGAGGTGGAGTCCGACGGGCCGGAGATCTCGCCGGTCTCGCGCGGCGGCGACGTGATCCGATCCGCCGCGACGTCGCTGGACGGCGCGCTGCGGCACGTCCGCGCCGCCGCGTCGACCGCGTTGGCGAACTTCCGCGAGATGGACGTGCGGCCGGACGAGGTGCAGGTGGAGTTCGGCGTGAAGCTCACCGCGCAGGCCGGCGCGGTGATCGCGAAGACCGGGGTGGAGGGCCACCTGAAGATCAAGCTTACCTGGACGCGGGACGTCGCGGCCGAGCGCGAGGAGGAGGTCGCCGGCTCGTCGGCTGACCAACCGTGACGAACCGTTGACCCAACGTGAAACGATAGGTACCGATTGACATTCGATAGGTAGCGCGCGAGACTCGATGCATGGTCACAACGCATCGAGCGGTTGTCGCGCTCCGGGTGTTCCTCGTGCTGATGTTCGGCGTCCTGGTCCTGTTCCAAGTCATGTCGCTGCCGGGGCAGTTCCGGCACATGGCCGAGGAGTCGCCGGACCTGGCCCACCTGAGGTGGCCGCTGACCGCCGTGTCGGTGTTCTGGGTGCTGTGCGTGCAGGTCGTCGTGGTGTCCATCTGGAAGCTGCTCACCCTGGTCGAGAAGGACCGCATCTTCAGCGAGGCGTCGTTGAAGTGGGTGGACGCGATCGTGTGGGCCATCGCCGCCGCGTGGGTCGTGTTCCAGTGCTTCTTCCTCTACGTCGGCTTCAACGCGGACGACCCCGGCGTGCCGCTCGTGCTGTTCCTCATGTCGATCGGCATCACCGTGGTGGGGCTGCTGATGGTGGTGATGCGCGCGCTGCTGCGGCAGGCCACCACGCTGCGGTCCGACATGGAGCAGGTGATCTGATGGCGATCATCGTGCGCATCGACGTCGAGTTGGCCAAGCGCAAGATGAGCGTCGGCGAGTTCGCCGAGCGGATCGGGCTCACGCCGTCGAACGTGGCGGTGCTGAAGAACGGGCGGGCGAAGGCGGTGCGGTTCAGCACGCTGGAAGCCATGTGCCGGGTGCTGGAGTGCCAGCCCGGCGACCTGCTCGAATGGGTGGACGACGACGAGGACGGCGTCATCGTCGCCCCGACCGGGGACGAGGGCGACCGGTGATCGAGGTGCGCGGACTGACCAGGCGGTACGGCGACGTGCTCGCGGTGGACGACCTGAGCTTCACCGTCGAGCCCGGCAAGGTGACCGGGTTCCTCGGCCCGAACGGCGCGGGCAAGTCCACCACGATGCGGGTCGTGCTCGGCCTCGACCGGCCGACCTCCGGCACGGCGCTGGTGAACGGGCGGCCGTACGCGGCGTTCGCCGAGCCGCTCCGGGAGGTCGGCGCGCTGCTCGACCCCGGCGCGGCGCACCCCGGCCGCACCGGGCGCGCTCACCTGCGCGTGGCCGCCCGGTCGAACGGCCTCCCGCGCCGCCGGGTGGAGGAGGTGATCGAACGGGTGGGCCTCGGTCGCGCGGCACGCCGGCGGATCAAGGGCTACTCGCTCGGCATGAGGCAGCGGCTGGGCATCGCGACGGCGTTGATCGGCGACCCCGCCGTGCTGATGTTCGACGAGCCGATCAACGGGCTCGACCTCGACGGCGTCCGGTGGATCCGCGGCCTGCTGCGGCAGCTCGCCGACGAGGGCCGCACCGTGCTGATCTCCAGCCACCTGCTCGGCGAGATGGAGCAGATCGCCGACCGGCTGGTCGTCATCGGCCGCGGCCGGCTCATCGCCGACGCCACGACGGAGCAGATCCTGAGCGGGCTCGGGCACGTCCAGGTGCGCGTGCTGAGCCCCGAACCGGACCACCTGCTCGCCGGGCTCCGCGAGCACGGGTTCGACGCGCAGCGGGTCGGCGCGCGCGAGCTGCGGGTCGACGGCGGCACCGCCGAGGAGGTCGGCGGGCTCGCCCACGCGCTCAACGTCCCGCTGCACCACCTGTCCGAGGTGCGACAGTCCCTTGAGGACGCTTACCTGGAACTGACCAACAGCAGTGTCGAGTACCACGGCCGCGAGCCCGTGCTCACGACGGAGGAGGCACGGTGACGGCGACGGCGCGAGAGGTCGGCGTCGGCCGCGTGTTCGCGCGCGCCTGCGCCGCCGAGTGGACGCGGCTGTGGACGGTGAAGGCGACCTGGTGGTTCCTGGCGGCGGCGGCCGTGACGATGGTGGGCATCGCCACCATCGCGGGCCTGGAAGCGGCCGCCGACCCCGATCCGACGCCGGGCGGCACGGCGTGGACGGCGGCGGCCGTCACCGGCTTGCCGGGCCAGTTCGCGCTGCTCGCCCTCGCCCTCACCGCCGTGACGTCCGACTACGCGACGGGCGGGATCGTGCCCAGTCTCCAGTGGACGCCGCGGCGCGCGGTCCTGTTCCTGTCCCGGGCGAGCGTGGCGGTGGGCGCGGCCACGGTCGTCGGCGTGCTGCTGGCGTCCGCCGCGACCCTCGCGTCCTTCGTCGCGGCACGGCCGCTGCTCACCCTGGCGGGCGGCTGGGACGTGCTGCCCGACGTCGCGTTCGTCTTCGCCGCCGGGTCGGCGTTCGCGCTCGGGCTCGGCTTCCTGCTCCGCAACACCGCGGGCACCCTGGTCACGGTGTTCCTGCTGATGCTCGTGCTGCCGCTGATGCTGCCGAACTTCGGCTACGAGTGGACGTCCGCGCTCGCCGACCTGCTGCCCGGTTCGGGGGCGGCGTTCCTGCTGATCGGGGAAGTGCCCGGGATGACGCGGACGTCCTCGGTGGTCACCATGCTCTGCTGGGCGGGCGGCGCCCTGCTGCTGGGGTGGCTGCGCCTGGCCCGGGACGACGCCAACCGCTGACCCGCGCTGTTACGATGCGCCGTTCCACCCCGGCGGAAGGCGCCTTCTCCATGCACGGCAACGAAGTCGAGGCCGACGCGCGGCGCGACCCGCACGAGGACCGGTCGCCCGCGCGGCGTGCTCGCGTGGTGACGCCCGTGCCGGATGCGGTGGCCGTGCACGCGGTGGTCGTGCACGCGGTGGTCGTGCACGCGGTGGTCGACAGCCCGGTCGGCCGGCTCACGCTGGTGGCGCGGGGCGGTGTGCTCGCGGGTCTGTACCTGCCGGAACACCGCCACCGGCCGGCGCTGGAGACCTTCGGCGAGCGGGACGCGTCGCCGTTCGGCGAGGTGGTCGCCCAGCTGGAGGAGTACTTCGCGGGCCGGCGGACGGTGTTCGACCTGCCGCTGGCGATGACGGGCACCCCGTTCCAGCGGACGGTGTGGGACGCGCTGAAGGAGATCCCGCACGGCGAGACGACGTCCTACGGCGAGCTGGCCGCCCGCATCGGCCGGCCCACCGCGCCCCGCGCGGTCGGGCTGGCCAACGGCAGGAACCCCGTCAGCATCATCGTGCCCTGCCACCGGGTCGTCGGCTCGACCGGCGGTCTGACCGGGTACGGCGGCGGCATCGAGCGCAAGCGCGCGCTGCTGGCCTTCGAACGCGGCGAGCTCTCCTGGTGAGGGCCGGTGATCCGCCGTCGTCACCGCCGCGACCCGACTAGCATCCGCGAGTGCGGATTATCCTCCAGGTCCCCTATGACGAGCAGCGCCTGCGCCGGACGATCAAGTTCGTGCTGCGCCCGTCGGTCAAGAAGCTGCGCCTCGCGGGCGCGGTCATGGCGCCGCTCGGCGTCCTGCTGCTGCTCCTGGGCGTCGGCCCGCTGGTGCCGCTCCTGCTGATCGGCCTGGGTCTGCTCTACGCGTTCGCGCTGGAGCCGTTCATGGTGCGGCAGAGCCTGCGCGCCCAGAACCCCGTCGTCCGGCAGGGCTACCAGCTGGTCGTGGACGACGCCGGCTTCACCATGGAGGCCGAGGCGTACGCGCAGCGGATGGCCTGGTCGACGGTCCAGCGGGTCGAGGAGCAGCCCGACGCGTGGTTCCTGGTGATCAGCAAGGTGCAGGCCCTGGCGGTCCACAAGCACCTGATGACCGAGGAGCAGCGGGCCGAGTTCGCCGCCCTCCTGGCTCAGCGGGTGCGCCCCTGAGCCGGGCCGGCCACGCCGCGGACAGCGCGGTGGCGCGGCGGCCGGGGCCGCCGCGCCACGGAGGTGCGGGTGTCTCGTATCAGGGGGGTCAGCCGGCGGCGCAGGAGACCGAGGGCCAGGTCCAGTTGCCGTTCGCCTGGATCGTCACGCCGAAGTTGTTGCCGCTGCCGTTGGGCTTCGCGGTCAACGTCTGCGCGTTCGGGTAGCTCGCGCTGATGTTCCAGGTCGACAGGACCTTCGCGGGCGACGGCACGTTCATCGTCACGGTCCAGTTGGACGAGCCGCTGACCGAGACGTTGAGGTTGTAGCGGTCGCTCCACTTGTCGCCCGCCGACAGGGAGGCGGTGCAGCCGCCCGTGCCCGGGTTGCCGGGGTTGCCGGTGGAGGTGCCGTCGACGGTGATGTTCGAGCTGCCGCTGCTCTGGTAGCCCTCGGTCGCCAGGATCATGTAGTCGTGGCTGCCCAGGTTCATCCCGTTGCGGGCCCACGCGTCGAAGTGGTTGCCGGACGTGATGCTGCCGCCCGTCTTCTTCGACTGCCGGACGCTCCAGTACTGGTCGAAGGTCTTGTTCCCCTCGATCGACGGCGCGTTGTACCGGGTCGTCTTGTAGATGTCGTAAGTGCCGCCGTCGGTGGTGACCGTGCCCTTGTACGTGCCGGTCGGGCGGTAAGTGCCCCAGTTGTCGACGATGTAGTACTCGACGAGCGGGTTGCGGGTCCAGCCGTAGAGGGTGAGGTAGGCGTTGCCCGACGGGTTGAAGCTGCCGGAGTAGTTGACCGTCCGCCGACTGCCGGTGGCCCAGCCCTTGCCCGCCACGAAGTTGCCGGTGTTGCGCCACGACGTGCTGTAGTTGCCGCCGGAGCCCAGGTCCATCGAGACCGTGCCCTGGCTGTCGGTCCAGAACGAGAAGAAGTACCCGTTGTTGGTGCCCGTTTGATTGGTGGTCACGGCCGCCTGGGCGTTCGACGTCACGATTGCCATGAGCAGGAAAGTGATCGCCGTCAACGGGAGCAGCCTCCCGCCTCTGATCTTGCCTGACATCGGCGAAATTCCTTTCAGCAGCGCTGCTGATCGACGGGAAATAGCATCAAGTCGACGCCCGGAGCTGTCAACGGTTTGCGAAACTTTCCGGTCGGGGCGGTAGATCGGATTCAGGTGGTCGAGTCGGAATGCATTCGCCCATGCCCGCGTGCCCGGCACCGCGAGTGGTGTCGGGCACGCGGGTCCGCCGGGCGTCAGCCGGCGGTGCAGGTGAGCGTTGGTGTGCTCGGCGCGCCCGCGGACGACCCGAGGAACCCGAACGTGGTGGCGGCGCCCGCGCCGACCGAGCCGTTGTGCGCGGCGTTGCGGGCGGTGACCGTCGAGCCCTGGCTGGTCACGGTGGCGTTCCAGGCCTGGGTGACCGTCTCGCCGCCCGCGTAGGTCCACGAGACGGTCCAGTTGCCGATCGGCGACGTGCCCGCGGTGACGCGGACCTCGCCCTGGAACCCGCCTTGCCACTGGTTGACCACCGCGTACGCGGCCGAACACCGCGCACCGCCGGGCTGGGTGGTCGTGGTCGTCGTCGTAGTGGTGGTCGTGGTGGTGGTGCCCGTGGTCGTGGAGGTCGGCGTCGTGGTCGACGTCGGCGTGGTCGAACCGCCCCAGCCCGACGTCGAGTCGAGCCACGTGATGCGGCGCTGCATCCAGTCCCGCATCGCCTGCACCTGGCCCTGCCAGGTGGGCGCGGTCGGGGTGCGGAAGAAGCTGACGGTCGGCGAGCTGAGGTTCGGCCAGCGCTGGAAGTTGCGCTGCGCGCCGTTGGTCAGCGGCCGGGACAGGGCGTCGACCCGGGCCGCCAGCGAGGAGTCGGAGAGCAGGCCGCGCCGCAACGACTGCCAGCGCGACTTGACCTGGTTGACGAACGCCGGGTCGCGCAGCAGCTGCGCGTACCAGTCGTTGGCGATCGGCTGCCGGGTCTGCAGGTGCTGCCAGCCGGCGACCTGGTCGTTCTGGAAGAACCCGCCGACGCCGAAGGTGAGGTCGAAGTCCCACAGCGGCCCGGCGAAGATCTTGCTGTCCCGGTCCTTGTAGAAGTGGGCGCTGCGGAGGTAGGCGTCCATGCCGCGGCTCAGCTCGTTGACGATCATGTGGTCGACGAACGACGGTACGTCGATGTACTTCTGGTACCCGGTGGTCGGGTCGGCGAAGTTCGGCGCCCGGAGCACGTCGTGGAACTCCTGGATGTGACCGCGCAACCAGTCCCGCTGCTGGGTGTTCAACGGGTCGGGGTCGGCCACCTCCAGGTAGTTCCAACAGGTGTTCGTCGGCCCGGTGCACGCCAGCGTCGGCTCCTCGGCCGCCATCCACTCGAACTTGAAGATGTACCCGCCCTGGATCTTGGGCAGGGTGGTGTCGTCCTCGTCCAGTCCCTTGAGGTCCAACCGGTTCTTCGAGTTCTTGATGGTCTCGACCATCATGTAGACGCCCATGTAGTCACCGGCGCCCACGGGGGTGGCGTCGGTGTTGAGGTAGAACTCGACGAACTTGTACCGGGGCGCCTTGAGCCCCATCTCGCGGCCGAGGTCGTAGATGAACGCCTCGCGGATCAGGGACTTGTCGGTGAACGGGCCGCGCAGCACCCAGTCGGAGTCGGCGGGCATGCCGAGCACCGGGTAGTCGGCGTCGTCGCCCGCGTTGTCCCAGAACTCCAGCCGGTACGGCGCCTTCTCGAACGAGGCCGACGACTGCCCGCGCAGCTTGAACCCGCCGCGCGTGGCGACCGTCGGGGTCGCGGCCAACGACGTCGTGCCGCCCGCCTGCGGTTCGAAGATCATGGTGGCGCCGTCGAAGTACTCGCGCTGGGGCTTGCCCGCGCCGTAGGAGTCGATCGCGACCACCGGCAGGTCGTGCGCCGTGGCGGTGGCCTCGCGGGCGACGTACATCGCCGTGCCGGGACGGCCGGACGCCGCGTTGGCGACGAACGCCTGCGCGCGCAACTGGGTGGTCCGGGTGAGCTGCACCGGTGAGCCCTGGTAGGGCGTCGACTGGGCGTCGGGCAGCTGGCCGTTGGTGGTGTAGCGGATCTGGGCGCCGGCGATCGCGGTGCTCAGCGACACCGACACCTGTCCCTGGAACGTGCCGCTGGGCACGGAGAACGTGATGTCCCCGACCAGGTCCTCGGCCGCCGTCGCGGCGGCGATGGCGTCGGCGGCGGCCGTGCCGCCGGCGGACCCGGCGGGGGAGCCCGGTTCGGCGCCTGCCGACAACGGGATGAGCAGACCGGTGAGGAGCACGGCGGCGACCGCCAGGCCCTGGGCCTTGTGGGTTGCCGCGGCGCCGTTGCTGCGGGAGGTCAAACGCACGATGCCTCCTGTTCGGGTCGGTGGGACGGGGTGGTCGGTGCCGCGCCCGCCGACGACGTGGCGTCGCGGAAGTGGCGGCGCAACGTCCGCCGCCACGGCGCGTCGGGCAGGTCGAGGCGGAGCGCGGCCAGACCGGTGGCGTACTTGGAGATCCGGGCGGGACGCACCCCTCGCTGCCACAGCATCCGGTCGACCGGCGACGCGGCCGACGCGGTCTTGGTCTCGATCACGGCCAAGCCGGACAGGCGCAGCGCGGCGGCGTCGTGCCGCCAGGACAGCGCGGTGTCGATGGTGACCCGGCTCGCGGACTCCGGCAGCAGCAGCGTGGTGCGCTGGTAGCCGGTGACCAGGACCGGGTCGAGCGAGCCGTCGTCGCCGGGCGCGATCGACTCGCGGGAGAGCGCCTCGTCGACGAAGTCGCGTCCCGGGCGGACCGTGTCGCAGTCGCCCGGGTGGTAGGGCAGCCGGTGCTTGGTGATGCTGCCCCGGGCGCCGCTGATCTTGACCTCCAGCCAGCACTCGGCGGAGTCGAGGTACGTGCGGGTGCGCACCTTGAACCGGCGTCGCCTGCGGTAGGCCGCGGAGTGGTAGCTGTCCAGCCGCGGCGTGTCGAAGTAGACCGACTCGTAGCGGAACGTCCGCTCACCGCCGATGTCGAGCACCCGCGCGTGCGGCGCGAGCTGCTCCAGCAGGTGCGGCAGCGTCGCGGCCGGCACGACGTACTTGCGGTCGACCCTGGTCTGCAGCGCGGCCCGCTCGATCAGCTCGGCCAGCCCGACCGGGCTCATCCGCGCGAGGGCGGGCATGGCGGTCGTCGTGGTCATCGGCGCGCTCCGGGGTGTGCGGTCGCGGCGGGCGCCTTGGTGAGGGCGTGCTCGGTCAGCGCGTACCGGACGTCGACGATCGTGGTCTCGTTCACCAGGTCCAGCCGCTGCACCGTGACGGAGTGCACCCTGGCGTTGAGCAGTTGCTCCAGGTGCGCCACGAGCGTGACGTGGTCGGTGATGGCCGAGTCCAGGACCAGGACCTGGTGCCGGTAGTGGCGGAACAGCCTCCGGTTGTCGCCGAGGAACATCACCACGACGATCAGCGCCATGAGGCCGCCGTTGAGCCACAGCGAGGACGTGCTCAACGCGCCGAGCAGGCCCAGGGCCAGGGCGGAGAAGTAGTACGCCACCTCGTGCTGGTCGAGCTCCGTCGACCGCAGGCGGATGATCGACAGCACGCCGAACAGCGCCATGCCGAGCCCGATGCCCGCGCCGGTGTTGCTGGTGCTCAGCGCGCTCGCGACGGCGAGCACGCCGATGTTGACACCCAGGTAGGCGACGACCAGGTCACGGCGGCGATGTCGTGGGAAGTAGAGCCCGAAGACGAGCAGCGCCACCGCACAGATGTCGATCGCGAACAGGACGAGTTGGGACATCTCGTTCGTTCCTCCTACAGCCGCGTGCCGAGGTCGGCTGGGCACCGCCCGCTTCTTGGCGGGGGTCTGCAGGACGGTCGCCGAAACTTTCGAATATTCGGGTAAACTTTCGGGAACTGGTTCGAAACGATAGGGGGCACCACGGTGTCACGTCAATGAACTGGAGGTGTACCGACGCATACCGTGGGAGGGAGAGTTCGCTGGTAGAGGCCATTCGGACGCGGCTGGAGCGGCCTTTCGGCGGGCCGGCAGCGCAGCACGAACCGTCATCAGCCCATGTCAGCGGGTGTCGAAAGTTTCGACTCCCGCTCTCGTGCTGGAGCACGGGCGGTCGGCGGCGTCACGCTCCACGCGGACGTGTGGAGCGGCGGTGCGCCCGTCAGGACGGCCAGTTGCCGAGGGCCACGTGGAGCACGTCGAGGGTCTTCGACCACGACGCCTCGGTGTCGCGCGGGTGGTGGCCGAAGCCGCCCGACGCCTCCAGGGTCGTGTAGCCGTGCAGCGTGCTGTGCAGCATCCGCACGGCGTCGGTCTCGGCCGGCTCGGGCAGGTGGTAGCCGCGCAGGATGGCGCGGGTCATCTCGGAGTGCCGGTCCGCCCGGCTGGTGGCCGCGATCTCCGGGGTCAGGTCGACCCGCATGGCGGCGTAGCGCCCGGGGTGCTGCCGGGCGTAGTCGCGGTAGGCGTTGGCGAAGGCGACCAGCGCGTCCTTGCCCGCGCGCCCGGCCAGTGCGGAGGCGGCGCGGTCGGCGAGCTCGGACAACGCCAGCACGGCCACCCGCTCCCGGAGGTCCCGCGCGTTCTTCAGGTGGGAGTACAGGCTCGCGTCCTTGACGCCGAACCGGCGGGCGAGCGCGGAGACGGTCAGGTGGTCGAACCCGATCTCGTCCGCCAGTTCCGCCGCCGCCTGGACCAGTCGTTCGACGGTCAGCCCCGCGCGTGCCATGTCGCCCTCCCTCAACCTAGGGGTCCTAGGCTAACACTTATACATTTGTCGCTTCTGGCTAGCTGACGTAGTTTGGCGGGCATGGAACCCGTGACCGAGCGCGAGATCCGCGCGTCCTTCGTCAACTGCACCAAGGGCGAGGCGAAACGCCTGTCCGTGCCGGGTGACCTGGCCACGCGACCGTGGGACGACCTGGACTTCCTGGGCTGGCGCGACCCGGCGTCACCGCAGCGCGCCTACCTGGTGACCCCGTCCGGTGACGGCCTGGTGGGCGTGGCGCTGCGCCTGGCCGCACCGCACGCCGGCCGGCCCCGCCGCACCATGTGCTCGCTGTGCCTGACCACGCACCAAGGCGGCGGTGTCTCCCTCATGACGGCGCGCAAGACCGGGCGCGAGGGCCAGCAGGGCAACTCCGTGGGCGTCTACCTGTGCGCCGACCTGGCCTGCTCGCTCTACCTGCGCGGCAAGAAGGACGCCGGCCCCGGCGCGCGGCTGCACGAGTCGCTCACCTCGGCCGAGAAAGCCGACCGGACCGCGGCGAAGCTCGCCGCCTTCCTCGCGCGGGTGACCGGCTGAACGCCGGCCGTCACCACCTCTGTGGACTGTGCCCGCGAGTTCGCCGACGGGAAAAAGTGAGGTGGTGTCGGGAACTCCGGAGGTAGGGTTGAGGGGTTCGGGGCGCCGTCGCCTCTTCGTCGCGCCCTTCTTTTCCTCTGGGGGATCCACGCATGACTTCCGCAGGTGTGTCCGACGCCGTGACGTCGCCGCCCGCGCTCACCCGCGCCGACCGCGCCGTGATCGGCGTGCTGCTCGTGGCCACGTTCGTGGTCATCCTGAACGAGACCATCATGGGCGTCGCACTGCCCGTGCTGCTGACCGAGCTGAACGTGACCGCCGCCGTGGGGCAGTGGCTCACCGCCGGCTTCCTGCTGACCATGTCGGTGGTCATCCCGATCACCGGCTACCTCATCCAACGGGTCTCCACGCGCGTGCTCTACGGCGTGGCGATGGGCCTGTTCAGCGCCGGCACGCTGCTCGCGGCGCTGGCGCCCGGCTTCACGGTGCTCCTCGCGGCACGCGTCGTGCAGGCCTGCGGCACGGCCATCATGCTGCCGCTGCTCATGACGACCGTCATGACGCTCGTGCCGCCGGCCCGGCGCGGCGCGGTGATGGGCAACATCTCCATCGTCATCTCCGTCGCGCCCGCCATCGGGCCGACGGTGTCCGGTGTGGTGCTCGACATGTTCAGCTGGCGCGCCATGTTCTGGGTCGTGCTGCCGATCTCGGTGGCCGCGCTGGTGCTCGGGCTGCGCTGGGTCACCCGCATCGGCGAGGCGAGCAGCGCGCCGCTCGACGTCGTGTCGGTCGTGCTGTCGGTGTTCGGCTTCGGCGGCCTGGTCTACGGCCTGTCGAGCATCGGGCACAGCGGCGGCGGCTCGTCCGCCACGCTGTGGGCGTCGCTCGCGGTCGGCGTGCTCGGCATCGTCGCGTTCGTGCTGCGGCAGGTGCGGTTGCAGCGGCACGAACGGGCGCTGCTCGACCTGCGCACGTTCGCCTTCCGCACGTTCACGCTGGCCAGCGCCCTGATGATGGTGATGATGGGCCTGCTGCTCGGCGTCGTCACGATCCTGCCGATCTACACCCAGAACGTGCTGGGGCTCGACCCGCTCGCCACCGGCCTGCTGCTGCTGCCGGGCGGTCTGCTGATGGGGCTGCTGTCGCCGTTCGTCGGCCGCCTCTACGACCGGGTGGGGCCGCGCGTCCTGCTCATCGTCGGCACGGTCGCCACCAGCGGCTCGCTGTGGTTCGCCACGACGTTCGACGAGGGCACGCCCACGCCGCTCGTGCTGGTGTTCCACCTCGTGCTGAGCCTGGGCCTGGCGTTCTCGTTCACGCCGCTGTTCTCCTCCGGCCTCGGCGCCCTGCCCGCCCGGCTCTACTCGCACGGCAGCGCGATCTTCAGCACGACCCAGCAGCTCGCCGCCGCGGCGGGCGTGGCGTTGCTGGTCAGCGTGATGAGCGCGCGTGCCGCCGAGCTGGCCGCGGCCGGCGGGGCGACCACCGGCGCCGAGATGGGCGGCATGCACTCCGCGATCGTGCTGGCGGCGATCCTGTCGCTGGTCGCGGTGGCCGGTTCGTTCATGGTCAAGGCGGGCAAGGCCGAAGAGGCCCCGCACTAGCGATCGGCGGGCGCGGGGGCGGCATTCGTCCCCGCGCCCGGTCCGACGGTCGCGGCAATTCGTTCATCATTGTGAAACCGCCGTTCATCATTGTGAAACCGCAGGGTCGTCCGCACCGGACATTGCGTGCTTCCGAAGATGTGCGTTAGCGTGCCCGGGATCGCTCCCAGAATGGGTTTGCGCAGTTCAGAAGCGTGAACCCAGGCCGCTTCGCGTCATCCCAAGGGAGAAACAATGAGGTTGAAACCCTTTGTCGTCGCCGCCGCGGTGAGCGCGGTCGCGGCCCTCGGGTCACCCGGCGCCACCGCGACCGCGGCGACCACGCACCACGAAGCCGAAACCGCGCCGGCGGTGTGTTCGGGCGTCATCGAGAGCAACTGGTCGGGTTACTCGGGCACGGGCTTCTGCAACGCGGACAACGCCGTCGGCGCCCACGCGCAGTTCACCGTCACCGCGCCGGCCGCGGGTGCCGCGACCGTCCTGGTCCGGTTCGCCAACGGCGGCACGTCCGCCCGCGCCGCCGACCTCGTGGTCAACGGCTCCACCGCGCAGGCGGTCTCGTTCGAGGCGACGGGCGCGTGGTCGACCTGGGCCTCGAAGACCCTGTCCGTGACGGTGCCGGCGGGCGCCGTCACCATCCGGCTCAGCCCCATCACCTCGGCCGGCCTGCCGAACGTCGACCACCTGGACTTCACCCAGGACGGCACGCCGCCGCCCGCCGGCGCGCTGTACGTGGCGACCGACGGCGACGACGGCAACCCCGGCACGCTCGCCGCGCCCCTGCGCACCATCCAGCGCGGCGTCGACCTGGCCGAGCCCGGTGACACGATCACCGTCCGCGGCGGCACGTACGCGCCGAGCACGAACATCCAGCTGCTCAAGAACGGCACCGCGAGCGCGCCGATCACCCTGCGCGCCCACGACGGCGAACGCGTGGTCATCGACGGCGAGAACATGCCGCACACGCCGGGCGCGGTCGGCTCCAGCATCCCGCGCGCGGAACGCGGCGCCGTCCACATCGAGGGCGACCACTGGCGGCTGATCGGTCTGGAGATCGTGCACGGCCCTTACGGCGTGTTCGGCCTGGACGTCGGCAACACCGTCTTCGACCGGCTCGTCACGCGCGACAACTACGAGTCCGGCCTGCACCTCCAAGGCGCGTCGAGCGACAACCAGATCATCAACCTGGACGCGTACGGCAACCGCGACCCGCGCAAGAACGGCGAGAGCGCCGACGGCCTGGCCATCAAGGAAGGCTCCGGCTCCGGCAACGTCGTGCGCGGCGCGCGGCTCTGGAACAACTCCGACGACGGCCTGGACTACTGGATGTTCTCCTCGCCGATCCTGCTGGAGAACAGCCTGGCCTGGGGCAACGGCTTCAACCGCTGGAACCTGCCCGGGTTCACCGGCGACGGCAACGGGTTCAAGCTGGGCGGCAACGGCGTCGCCGCCGACCACACCGTGCGCAACACGATGACGTGGGACAACGCGGCCGGCGGCTTCGTGGACAACAACAACCCCGGCCGGCACCGGGTCGAGCGCAGCACCGCGTGGGACAACCCGAAGACCGGGTTCCAGTTCGACCGCTCGGCCGCCGCGCTGACCAAGAACCTGGCCGCGGCCAACGGCGCGAACGTCTCGCTCGGCTCGAACTCCGGCGGCAGCGGCAACTCCTGGGACCTCGGCGGCTCGTGGTCGTTCGCGAGCACGGACCCGGGCACGATCACGGGTCCGCGCGCCGCCGACGGCTCGATCCCGTCCTCCACCTTCCTGCGCCCGGCCAACGGCGCCGACGTGGGAGCGCGTTTCTAGGTCCGGCACCGAGGCGGGGCCGGGCACGACGTCCAGCCCCGCCGTCGTGCCCGGCGCTACCCGCAGCGCCAGACCGTGGGCAGCTGCCTGGCGCCCGGCGCGGGCACGCTGCGCCCGGCGACGGCGCCGTCGTCGGCGGACACGTCCGCGCTCGGCTGGTCGGTCAGCGCGGCGGTCTGGGCGTCGAACCGCCACACGCCCAGGTGCCGGTGCCCTCGGACCAGCCGACCGACTGACCGGCCCGGTTGACCGAGTGCACGTAGGCGCTGCCCGCCGGCCGGGACGGGACGCCGTCCTGGTTCCACAGCGCGCCCTTGCCGTCGTAACCCGACGCGGGGTAGGTCTCGCCCGCGACGCGACCGTTGGACAGGTCCCGGCCCCGCACGGTGACCGTGCCGGAAGGGTTGGCGAGCTTGCGGGCCGTGCCCGCCTTCCATAGGTACAGCGCGGTGGCCGAGCCGGAGTCGCGGGTCGGCAGGTGTTCGACGAGCACCGTGCCGTCCTGGTCGATCGCCTTGGCCCGCGCGTGCCCGGTGGTCGGCAGCCCGGTCAACAGCACCGGCGCGGAGCCGTTCGCGGGCCACAGCACGGGTGTGGAGATGGAGTGCGGCGCGGTGTCCGGTGGTGTGCTGGACGCGTTGCCGACGATGTCGCCGTTGTCGTTGACGCCCTCGGCCGCCGCGCCGCTGAAACCGGCCGGCGTGGGCAGCGCCTCCAGCGCACCGCCGCGTGAGCGGATGGCACGCCCGGCGGCGGAGCCGACCACGGTGCCCTGCCGGTTCACGTCGGTCACCGCCGGGTTGACGCCCCCGAACCGGCCGAGGTCGGTGGCCTGGCCGTCGACCCAGCGCATCGCCCTCATCGTGATGGACCAGCCGCTCTTGACCGCCCAGCCGTAGCCCGCGTAGCCGCCCCCGCTGTCGGCGGCCGTGACGGCGCCGTCGGGCAGGTCCGCCGGCAGCGCGAGGTAGCTCGGCGCGCACGTCGCGGCGGACGCGGCCGGCGCGGCGACCGCGATCAGCGCGCCGGCAAGGGCCGCGACGGCCGCGACGGCCGTGTGCTTGGTGCTCATGGTGCTCCCTGTGGACGGTGGAATTCCTGTGCGCACCACCGTCAAGGCGCCTGCTGACCGCCCGCTGACCGGTGGCCGACTCGACACGCTCTTCCTAGGTACCTATAGTGCTAGGTAGGTAGATAAATGGAGGTGTGCGTGATCGAGTTCCACCTGGACGGCAGGTCGGGCCTGTCGCCGTACCAGCAGCTTGTCCGGCAGGTGCGGCACGCGCTGCGGCTGGGCCTGCTGCGCGAGGGCGACCAGCTGCCGAAGGTGAAGGACGTGGTGGCGGACCTCGCGATCAACCCGAACACGGTGCTCAAGGCCTACCGCGAACTCGAGCACGACGGCCTGGTCGCCGCCCGTCCCGGCGTGGGCACCTTCGTCACGGGCACGCTGTCCGGCACTTCGCCCGCCGCGCTCGCGCCCCTGCGCCAGGACCTGCGGCGCTGGCTCGCCAAGGCCCGCCGCGCCGGCCTGGACGACGAGGGCGTCGAGGCGTTGTTCCTCACCACGTTCCGCGCCGCGGCCGCGGAGGACATCGCGTGACCGCGCTGCGCGCCGAGGGGTTGGGCAAGAAGTACAAGCGGCGCTGGGCGTTGGCCGGTTGCACGCTGGACGTGCCCGCCGGGCACGTGACCGGGCTGGTCGGCCCGAACGGCGCGGGCAAGTCGACGCTGCTCGGCCTCGCGGCCGGGATGCTCGAACCGTCGAGCGGCACGATCGAGGTGTGCGGCGGCGTGCCGGGCAGCGGTCCGACCCAGCTGGCGAAGGTCGGCTTCGTCGCGCAGGACGCCCCCGTCTACGCGAACCTGACCGTCGAGGAGCACCTGCGCCTCGGCGCGCGCCTCAACCCCGGCTGGGACGACGGGCTGGCGCGGGCCCGGATCGCGCGGATCGGGCTCGACCCGGCGCTGGCCGCGGGCAAGCTGTCCGGCGGCCAACGCGCCCAGCTCGCGCTCACCCTGGGCATCGCGAAGCGGCCCGAACTGCTGCTGCTGGACGAGCCGGTCGCCTCGCTGGACCCGTTGGCGCGCCGGGAGTTCCTCCGGGACCTCATGGAGGCCGTCGCCGAGCACGGGCTGAGCGTGGTGATGTCCTCGCACCTGGTCGCCGACCTGGAACGCGTGTGCGACCACCTCATCGTGCTGGTGGACTCCCGGGTCCGGCTCATCGGCGACGTCGACGAGCTGCTCGCCACGCACCGCAGGCTGACCGGCCCGCGTCGGGACGTGGACACCCTGCCCGGGGACCAGCGGGTCGTCTCCGCGCGCCACACCGACCGCCAGACCACCGTGCTGGTGCGGACGGAGGCGCCGATCCTCGACCCCGCCTGGGACGTCGGCGAGCTCGGCCTGGAGGACCTGGTGCTGGCCTACCTGGCCGACCCCGGCGTCGGGCGCCCGGACCTGGGAGTGGTCCGATGACCTGGTTGACGTGGCGGCAGCTGCGCTTCCCGGTGGCGTCGGTGTACGCGGCGCTCGCGCTGGCCGGCGTGGTGCTGGCGGTCGGCCGCCCGGTCCACGGCGACTTCGGCGACCAGGAGTTCCGCTACCTCGGCAGCCTGCTCGCCGTGCAGCTGCTGCCGGCCGTCCTCGGCGTGTTCTGGGGCGTGCCGATGATCGCCCGCGAGCTGGAGGCCGGCACGCACACCCTGGTGTGGAACCAGAGCGTCACCCGCTCCCGGTGGCTCGCGGTCAAGCTCGGCGTCGGCGCGCCGGCCGCCGTGGTCGCGGCGGGCCTGCTCAGCCTGCTGGTCACGTGGTGGGCCGACCCGATCGACACGGCGGCGGGCCTCGACACCGGACGGGGCTTCGAGCCGCGCGTCACGCCGGTGGTGTTCGCCGCGCGGGGGATCGCGCCCGTCGGGTACGCCGCGTTCGCGTTCGTGCTGGGCGTCGCCATCGCGATCCTGTTGCGCCGCACCGTGACCGCGATGGCGGTGACGCTCGTGGTGTACGTCGCCGTGCAGCTGGTGGTCCCGGTCGCGGTCCGCCCCCACGTGCTGCCGCCCGTCGAGGAGTCCGTCACGCTCACCGCGCGCACCATCGCGGGCATCCAGACGAAGACCGGGCCGAACGGCGAGGTGCCCCAGGCGTTGCGGGTCGTCGAACCCGCGGGCGCCTGGGTGCTGGCGAACGAGACCGCGGACGCGGACGGCGTCGCGGCGCACCCGCTGCCCTCCTTGGTGGACGACTGCCTGCCGTCCTCGCCGGCGGACCCCGTCACCCCGCCGGACCTCGACCGGATCCGCGGGTGCTTCGCCCGCCTGGACGACCTCGGCTACCGGCAGCACCTGGCCTACCAGCCCGCGAGCCGGTTCTGGCCCCTCCAATGGGTCGAACTGGCGCTGTACCTCGCGTTGTCGGCGCTGGTGACGTGGTTCTGCTTCCGCCGGCTGCGCCACCTGTCCTGACACCATCACGAAGGGGGAAACCATGCGCGGTCCCACAGTCCTGATCGCACTGGCGCTCGTCCTGTCCGCCACGCCCGCGTCCGCCTCGTCGGCCGGCTCCGGCCCCGCCGCCGACGACCCGACGCCCCGCCTGCCCGCGCCGACCGGCCGGCACGCGGTGGGCACGACCTCGCTGCACCTGACCGACCCCTCGCGGCCCGACCCGTGGGTGCCGACGACGAACCGGGAGCTGATGGTCTCCCTCTTCTACCCGGCGGCGTCGGCGCGCGGGCCGAAGAAGCAGTACCTGACGGCGGCCGAGTCGGCGGCGGTGCTCGACGAGGCGGGCGTCACCACCCTGCCGGCCGACGTGTTGAGCACCGTCCGGACCCACGCCGTCGTGGACGCGCGACCGGCGGGCCGTCGGCACGGCCTGCCGCTGGTCGTGCTGTCGCCCGGGTTCAAGAGGCCGCGCGCCACCCTGACCGCGCTGGCGGAAGACCTGGCGAGCCACGGTTACGTCGTCGTGGTGGTCGACCACACCTACGAGAACGTCGCCACCACGTTCCCGGACGGGCGGGTCACGCCGTGCGCCGCCTGCGGCCGGCACGACATCGAGTTCTGGGTGAAGCTCCGGGACGGGCGGGCGGCGGACGTGTCGTTCGTGCTGGACCAGCTCACCGGGCCGCTGCGCCACCGGCCCGGCGCGAACCTGGTCGACGCCTCGCGGATCGCCGTGGGCGGCCACTCGGTCGGCGGTGCGAGCAGCCTCGCCGCGGCCCGCGCCGACGGGCGCCTCCGCGCCGCGATCGACGTGGACGGCTCCATCGACACCCTCGGGACCGAACCGGCCCTGTCCCGCCCGGTCATGCTGCTGGGCCGGCGGAACGCCTACGCGCCGGGCGCGCCCGGCGGCGCGGCCGACACCTGGGCGGCGCACTGGCCGTCGCTGACCGGCTGGAAGCGGTGGCTGGTGGTGGCAGGCGCGGAGCACCCGTCGTTCACCGACCTCGGGGTGGTGGGGCCGCAGCTGGGCCTGGACTTCGGCGCGGAGGTGGGCGGCGAGCGCGGCGCGGCGATCACCCGCGCGTACGTGCGGGCGTTCTTCGACCTGCACCTGCGCGGTGAGCCGCAGCCGCTGCTGGACCGGGCGTCGGCGAGCTACCCGGAGGTCTCGGTCGTCGAACCGTCGAGCTGACCGACGAGCACCCGCATCGCCGAGTGGACGTGCTCCTCGGCGAAGCGGGTGACCTCGGCGGCGTCGCCCGCGTCGAGCAGGCGCACGATCTGCCGGTGCTCGTCCACGACCACCGCGCGGTAGTCGTGGTGGCCGAGGCGGATGCGGGTGAGCTGGAACAGGTGCACCTGCGACCGCACGGCGCGCCACGCCTCGAGCAGGCGCCGGTTGTCGGCGGAGCGGTAGATCGTGTCGTGGAACTCCATGTCCAGCGCGAGCAGCTCGTCGCTCGGCGCGCCCGCGGCCAGCCGGCGGGCCATGTCGTCGACCAGCGCGCCGAGCGCGTCCAGGTCGACCCGCCCGATCGCGCGGCGGCCCGCCAGCCCCTCCAGCGCGGCGCGGACCGAGTAGACCTCCTCGGCGTCCTGCGCGGTGAGGTCGACGACCCTGGCTCCCCGGTGCCAGGCGCTGCGCACGAGCCCTTCGCGCGCCAGCACGGCGAGGCCTTCGCGCACCGAGCCGCGACTGACGTCCAGCGACGCGGCCAGCTCCACCTCGCGCACCGGCGAGCCGGGCGGGAACACGCCCGCGAAGATCGCTTCCCGGATCAGGTCGGCGGCCTCGTCCGCGAGGCCCCGCCGGTCGGCCTTGCGCAGCTGCATGATGTCGAATGTTGACATCGGCCGGGTCGTTGGTCAAGGTGAGGGCATGAGACCCGGTTTCCACCTCGCCGTCCCCGTCGACGACCTGGCCAGGGCCCGCGAGTTCTACGGCGGCGTGCTCGGGCTCGAAGAGGGCCGATCGGCCGAGAAGTGGGTCGACTGGGACTTCTACGGCCACCAGTTCGTGACGCACGTCGTGCCCGGACCGCGCGACGACGCCGGTCGCAACCCGGTCGACGGCCACGACGTGCCCGTGCCGCACTTCGGCCTGCTCCTGCCGATCCCCGAGTTCCACGCGCTGGCCGAGCGGCTGCGCGCGGCGGGCACGGCCTTCGTGATCGAGCCGTACCTGCGGTTCGAGGGCGAGCCGGGCGAGCAGTGGACGATGTTCTTCCGCGACCCGGCGGGCAACGCGCTGGAGTTCAAGGCCTTCAAGGACGAGTCGCAGGTGTTCGCCAGGTGAGCCGCGGCGTGCTGGTCACCGGGGGCAGTCGCGGCATCGGCGCGGCGATCGTCCGAGCCTTTCGGGACCTCGGTGACGAGGTGGTCGCACTGTCCTCTTCGGACGTCGACCTGGCCGACCCGGCGGCGGTCGAGCGGGTGGTCGACTCGGCGGCGGATGCGCTCGGCGGCGTCGACGTCCTGGTGAACAACGCGGGCCTGGTGGAGCTCGGCTCGCTGGACCTCCCGTACGCGCAGTGGCAGGCGTTGTGGCGGCGCACGTTCGCGGTGAACGTGTTCGGCGCGGCGGACATGTCGTACTGCGTGGCCCGGCACATGATCTCGCGCGGCACGCGCGGGCGGATCGTCAACGTGGGTTCGCGCGGCGCGTTCCGCGGCGAGCCGGACATGCCCGCGTACGGCGCGAGCAAGGCGGCGTTGCACTCGATGGGCCAGTCGCTGGCGGTGTCCCTCGCGCCGCACGGCATCGCGGTGGCGTCGGTGGCGCCCGGGTTCGTCGGCACCGACCGGGTGGCGGAGCTGGTGACCGACGAGGTGCTGGCGCAGAGCCCGTTCGGGCGGGTGGCGACACCGGAGGAGGTGGCCGCCGCCGTGGTCTACCTCGCCTCGCCGGCGGCCGAGTGGGCGTCCGGCGCCGTGCTCGACCTCAACGGCGCTTCGTACCTGCGGACCTAGGAGCACGTGGTGAGTCGTTCCGGAGCTGTCGGGCTGATCCTGCCCCGCGACCTCGCGCCGTCGCGGGTGCTGCCGTTCGCGAAGCGCGCCGACGAGCTCGGGTTCGACGAGCTGTGGGTGGTGGAGGACCTGGGTTTCCGCGGCGGGATCAGCCAGGCGGCGGCGGTGCTGGCGGTGACCGAGCGCATCCGGGTCGGCATCGGCCTGCTGCCTGCGGGCGCCCGCAACGCCGCGTTCGCCGCGATGGAGGTGGCGACGCTGGCCCAGCTGTTCCCCGGCCGGGTCGACATCGGCATCGGGCACGGCATGCCGGGGTGGATGCGGTCGGTGGGCGAGTGGCCCGCCAGCCCGTTGACGTTGCTCGAGGAGTACCTGGGCGCGGTGACGGCCCTGGTGCGGGGTGAGTCGGTCGAGCCGGGTGACCACGTCCGGCTGGACGGGGTCCGGCTGGAGCCCGGGTGCGTGCCCGGGACCCCGCCGCGCGTGCTGGCCGGCGTGCGTGGCCCGCGGTCGCTGGCGGTGTCCGGGCGGGCGGCGGACGGGACGGTCCTGGCCGAGCCGACGACGCCGGAGTACGCGCGGGCGGCGCTGGCCCGGGTCGACGCGCGCCGGCCGCACCGGCTCGTCGGCTACAACGTGGCCGCGGTGCACGCCGACGCGTCGGTGGCGGTCGAGGCGGTCCGGGCGGGGCTGGAGTGGATCGGCGAGCCGGACTGGGCGCCGCACATCGCCCCGCTGCCGTTCGCGGCGGAGTTCGCGGCGTTGCGGCGGGAGTCCGGGAGCCGGGACGAGTTCGTGCGCCGGCTGCCGGAGGAGTGGGTGCGGCAACTCGCGGTGACCGGCACACCGGAGGACGCGCGGACCCGGCTCGAAGAGCTGTTCGCGGCCGGTGTGGACAGCGCCGTGCTCTTCCCGGTCGGCCCGGACCCGCTGGCGGCGATCGAGGAGCTGGCCGCCGTCCTGTAGGCGCTGCGACCGCCGGGGCCTGGTCAGAGCACGGCGGCGACGACCGTCGTCACCGCCGTGCGCACGGCGTCGCGCCCCGGCCGCGCGCCCCGGTCGGCGAACAGCAGGTGCGCGGTGCCGATGAGGGTGGGCGCGAGGGCGTCGACCGGGGCGTCCGGCGCGATGCGGCCGAGGTCGCGTTCGGCGGCGAGGTAGGTCGCGATCGTGGTCACCGCCTCCGTCAGCACCGGCACCCCCGCCGGCCACGCCCGCCGCAGCCGGGCGCGCAGCTCGTCCCGGAAGGTCACCAGGGCGACGATCGCCACCGCGACGGACCCGAACAGGGCGATCAGCGCGTCGGTGAGGTTGTCGGTGACCGTGCCGGAGCCCGCGGCCTCGCGCAGGGCGGCGGCCTGGGCGTCCATCCGGTGCACGCGGTCGAGCACGAACTCGGCCAGGAAGGCGTCGAAGTCCTCGAAGTGCCGGTGCAGGACGCCCTTGGCGCAGCCCGCCTCGGTGGTGACGGCACGGCTGGTCAACGCGCTGGGACCGTCCCGCAGCAGGATGCGGTCGGCGGCGTCGAACAGCTGCTCGCGCACGTCGCGGATGGCCACACCGGTGGGCACGGTGCTCCTCTCGGTTGACGAGTGGGCGCTTGCCCACTCATAGTGGGCACATGCCCACGATACCTTCGGAACCTCACCACGCCCGCGGGATGGCCGAGTCGTTCGGCACCGACCCCGAGCGCTACGACCGCACCCGACCCACCTACCCGGACGCCCTGGTGGAGGCGGTCGTCGCCGCCAGTCCCGGCCCCGACGTGGTGGACGTCGGCACGGGCACCGGCATCGCGGCCCGGCAGTTCCAGGCGGCCGGGTGCCGCGTGCTCGGCGTCGAGGTGGACCCCCGGATGGCCGCCTGGGCCCGGCGGCGCGGCCTCGACGTCGAGGTGTCCTCGTTCGAGGACTGGGAGCCCGCCGGCCGGCTGTTCGACGCCGTCGTGTCCGGGCAGACCTGGCACTGGGTGGACCCGGTCGCGGGCGCGGCCAAGGCGGCGCGCGTGCTGCGGCCCGGCGGCCGGCTGGCCGTGTTCTGGAACGTCGCCCAACCCCCGCCCGCCCTGGCCGAGTCCTTCGCCGACGTCTACCGCCGCGTGCTGCCGGACTCCCCGCCCGCCCGCGCGTCCACCACGACCGGGTACTCGCCGTTCACCGACCGCGCGGTCGACGGCATCCGGCGGGCGGGCGCGTTCGGCGACCACGAGCAGTGGAGCTTCGACTGGACCCGGACCTACACCCGGGACGAGTGGCTGGACCAGCTGCCGACCTCGGGCGCGGCCGCCCTGCTGCGGCCCGAGGAGCTGGCCGAGGCGCAGGCCGGCGTCGGCGCGGTCATCGACGCGGCGGGCGGCAGCTTCACGATGGCCTACACGGCCGTCGTGATCACCGCCACGAGGTCGTGACCCGTCCACGCCTCGCGGTGACCTCCGGTGAGCCGCGGTGGTCCGGCGCGTCGGGCGGACGCGGGTCGGGTTACGTTCTCGGACATGTCGGACGAATGGTCGCGTGAGGGCGGTGACGAGCCCGTGTGGGCGCGATGGCGGCGTCCCGGGCCCACCGCGGCCCAGCGGCGGCACGACGTGTGGCTCGCGCTCGCGGCGCTGGTGGGCGCCGCGGCGGTGACCTTGCTGGTCAGCAGCATGGGCGCGAGCCCGTGGGACGGCGGGCCGTCGCTGGTCGAGCAGCTCCTCTGGGGCGCGGCCATGACGGTGCCGCTGGTGGCGCGGCGGCGCTTCCCGCTGGTCGTGCTGCTCGTGGTCGGCGCGGTGCTGATCGCGGCGCAGGCCCGGCGGGTGGGCGACAACCTCGTGCCCTCGGTCGCGTTGTTCCTGGCCATGTTCAGCGCGGGCGCCTGGGGGCAGGACCGGGCGCGGGCGCGGTGGGCGCGCATCGCGGTGATCGTGGCGATGTTCGCGTGGCTCGGGTTCTCGCTCGTGCAGTTCCTGGTGCACCCGGCGCCGCCGTTCGAGGGCGCGACGGGCCCGCTGGACCCGGTGATCGCGTCGGTGCTCTACGGCATCGGGTTCAACCTGCTGTTCTTCCTGTCCGCCTACTTCTTCGGCGACATGGCGTGGGAGTCGGCCCGCCGGCAGGCCGAGCTGGCGCACCACGCCGAGCAGCTGCGCCGGTCGCAGGAGCAGAACACCCGTGGCGCGATCGTCGCCGAACGCATCCGCATCGCCCGCGACCTGCACGACGTCGTGGCGCACCACGTGTCGGTGATGGGCGTGCAGGCGGGCGCGGCGCGGCGGGTGCTCGACCGCGACCCCGACCTGGCCCGCGAGGCGTTGCGGACCGTCGAAGGCACCGCGCGCACCGCCATCGGCGAGCTGCGCGGCCTGCTGGGCGTGCTGCGCGCCGACCAGGACGAGACGCCGGCCCAGGCGGGCGAGACGTCGTCGCCGGGGCTGGACCAGCTGCCCGAGCTGGCCGAGCTGGCGCGGTCGGCCGGGCTCGACGTGGAGCACGGCGTGTACGGCGAGCCCCGGCCGGTGCCGGAGGGCGTCGCGCTGTCGGTGTACCGGATCGTGCAGGAGTCGCTGACGAACGTGGTGAAGCACGCGGACGCGCGCAAGGCCGACGTGCGGGTGCGGTTCCTGGACAGCTCGCTGGAGGTCGAGGTGGCCGACGACGGCCGGGGACGACCGGGCACGGCGCCGGGCCGGGCCGGGTTCGGGCTGGTCGGCATGCGGGAACGGGTCGCGGTGCACGGCGGCGAGCTCGAAGCCGGACCCCGCCGTGACGCCGGGTACCGGGTCCGTGCGAGGTTCCCGGCATGACGACCCCCTTGCGCGTGGTGCTCGCCGACGACCAGGACCTGGTGCGGGCGGGCTTCCGGGTGATCCTCGGCACCGAGGACGACATCGAGGTGGTCGGCGAGGCCAGGGACGGCGTCGAGGCCGTGGCGGTGGTCGGCCGGCTGCGGCCGGACGTCGTGCTGATGGACGTGCAGATGCCCGGCGTCGACGGGCTGGAGGCCACCCGGCGCATCCTCGGCCCGGCCGGCGCGGGCCACCCGATCAAGGTCGTCATCCTCACCACGTTCGACCGCGAGGACTACCTGTTCGAGGCGCTGCGCGCGGGCGCGAGCGGCTTCCTGCTCAAGAACGCCTCGCCGGAGGACCTGGTCGACTCGGTCCGGGTCGTCGCCCGGGGTGACGCCCTGCTCTCGCCCGAGGTCACCCGGCGCGTCATCGCCCGGTTCGCCGGGCCGTCGCCCGCCACGCCCGCGCGCCGGCCCGCGGAGCTGACCGACCGCGAGTTCGAGGTGCTGGTCCACCTCGCGCGCGGCGCGAGCAACGCGGAGATCGCCGGTGCGCTGTACCTGGGCGAGACGACGGTGAAGACGCACGTGTCGCGCATCCTGGCCAAGCTGGGCCTGCGCGACCGCACGCACGCCGTCGTGTTCGCCTACGAGCACGGGATCGTGGAACCGGGCCAAGGGGGTCCTCCGCGAGGATGACCCCCGGAGTCGATCTCGCGCCGGACGTGCCGCGGGCGCGCGCGGCCTAGCGTTGCGCCCATGTTGACAGTGACGTCGGTGAGCCGGAGCTTCGGCGACCTCCAGGTCCTCGACGAGGTGTCCTTCGAGGTCCGACCCGGCCGCATGACCGGGTTCCTGGGCGCGAACGGTTCCGGCAAGACCACCACCATGCGCATCGTCCTGGGCGTCCTCGCCGCGCACGGCGGCACGGTCGCCTGGCACGGCTCGCCGGTGACCGGCGGGGTGCGGCAGCGGTTCGGGTACATGCCCGAGGAACGCGGCCTGTACCCGAAGATGGCCGTCGGCGAGCAGATCGCGTGGCTCGGGCAGCTGCACGGCCTCGACAAGGACACCGCGCGGCGCAACACCGAACGCCTGCTCGACCAGCTCGAACTGGGGCACCGGGCCAAGGACAAGCTCGAGGAGCTGTCGCTGGGCAACCAGCAGCGCGCCCAGGTCGCCGCCGCGCTGGTGCACGACCCGGTCATGCTGATCCTGGACGAGCCGTTCTCCGGGCTGGACCCGATCGCGGTCGAGACGGTGCTCGGCGTGCTGCGCGAGCGGGCCGCGAACGGCGTGCCCGTGCTGTTCTCCAGCCACCAGTTGTCGGTGGTGGAACGGCTGTGCGACGACGTGGTGATCATCTCCGGTGGCCGGATCGCGGTCAGCGGCGCGCGCGACGAGCTGCGCGCCCGCTACGGCGCCACCCGGTTCGAGCTGGTGGTGGCGTCCGACGCCGGGTGGGTGCGCGACGTGCCGGGCGTGCGGGTGGTCGACGTGGACGGTCCGCGCGTGGTGTTCGAACCGGACGGTGGCGCCGGGGTGGACCAGGTGGACCAAGTGGTGCTGGAAGCCGCCCTGCGCCGGGGTTCCGTGCGCAGCTTCACCCCCGTCGTGCCGACGCTCGGCGAGATCTTCATGGAGGCGATCTGATGACCGGCGTGACGGAGCGGGAGCGGGACGGCGGGTCGCGCGGGTTCGCCGCGGCCACCAGGCTGGTCGCCGAGCGGGAGATGAAGACCTTCCTGCGCGCCAAGGCCTTCTGGATCGGGCTCGGCGTGATCGTGGTGGGGCTGTTCGCGATGTCGATCCTGCCGACGGTGCTCGGCGGCGGCGAGACCAAGGTGGCCACGGTCGGCGCGCCGGCCGCCGAGGCGTTGACCGGCACCGGGGTGGAGGTCCGCGCGGTCGACGACCTGGCCGCCGCCGAGGCGTTGGTGCGGTCGGAGGAGGTGGAGGCGGCGGTCGTGCCGGACACCACGGGCGAGTCGGCCACGGGCATCCGCGTGGTCGCGCTCGCCGACCCGCCGACCGACGTCGTGGCCGCGCTGCGCACCGCGCCGCCGGTCGACCTGCTCGACCCGGCCGAGGTCGGCCAGGGGCAGCGGCAGCTCGTGATCATGGTGTTCGCCTTGGTGTTCCTCATGTTCGGGATGAGCGGGACGGCGATCGCGCAGAGCACGGTCACCGAGAAGCAGACGCGGATCGTGGAGATCCTGGTGTCGACGGTGCCGGTGCGCGCGCTGCTGGCGGGCAAGATCGTGGGGCACTCGCTGCTGACGATCGGCCAGGTCCTGGTGATCGCGGTGGCCGCGCCGGTGGCGATGCGGCTGGGCGGGCACTCGGAGCTGCTGGCGCTCGTCGCGCCCGCGCTGGGCTGGTTCGTGCCGTTCCTGGTGCTGGGGTTCGTGCTGCTGGCCGCGATGTGGGCGGTGGCCGGGTCGCTGGTCAGCAGGCAGGAGGACCTGGGGTCGAGCATGGGCCTGGTGATGCTCCTGGTGATGGGGCCGTACTTCGGCGTGATGTTCTTCTCCGACAACGTGGCCGTGCTCACCGTGCTGTCGTTCCTGCCGTTCTCGTCGGCGATCGCGATGCCGGTGCGGCTGTTCGCCGGCGACGCGGCGCTGTGGGAGCCGCTGCTGGCGATGGGGCTGCTGGCCGGGACGGTCGTGCTGACCGTGATGCTGGCCAGTCGCGTGTACTCGGGGTCGCTGCTGCACACCGGCGGCAAGCTCGCGCTGGCCAAGGCGTGGTCCAGGGAGGCGTAGCCGCCCGGTCGCACCGGATGTCCCGCTCGCCCGCCGCGAGCGGGGCACCCGCGCGTCGGGACCGCGCCGGCCGCGCACTTGCCGGCGGACCGCGCCGTCGCCCTCGGGCCGTGAACGTGACGGCGCGCTGCGGGCAACACCTGGTGTGAGGATGACGAGCGAGCACGCGGGCGGCGGGGCCACGGCCGCCGACGACCGGCCGGACCTGGCCGGACCGCACCCGTCGTGGCTCTTCGGGCAGCTGTTCGACCGGCACTCCCGGCCGCTGCACCGGTACCTGGCGCGACGGGTCGGCGACCTGGCCGACGACCTGGTCGGCGAGACGTTCCTGATCGCGTTCCAGACCCGCGCGGGCTACGACCCGGGCCGCGGCACGGCGCGTTCCTGGCTCTACGGCATCGCCACGAACCTGCTGCGCAGGCACGTGCGGCAGGAGGTGCGCGGGTTGCGCGCGGCGGCGCGGGCGGCCGGGTCGGCGGCGGGCGTCGAGGACCACGGCGCCCGGGTGGCCGCCGAGGTCGACGCCTCGACCCGCGCCCGGCTGCTGGCCGGCGCGCTCGTCGAGCTGGACCCGGGCGACCGGGACGTGCTGCTGCTGACCAGCTGGGCCGGGCTCGACTCGAACGAGGTCGCCGAAGCGCTCGGCATCCCCGTCGGCACGGTCCGCTCCCGGCTGCACCGCGTGCGGCGCCGGCTGCGGGCGCACGCGTCGACCACCGAACACACGAGGAGCGGCGATGAGTGACGACGACATCCGCCGCCTCTGGACCGAGGACGAGCTGGACTCCGCGCTGGACGCCTTGAACGCCGACGTCCGCGCGGACGGGCCGGTGCTCGTCAAGGCCAGGGCGGCGCTGCTCGCGACCATCGAGGGAGCCGGGGTGACCGCGGCGTTGGAAGCGCCACCTCGCCGGACGATCCGGCGCCGGCTGGCCGGCGCGGCGGCGGTCGTCGTGCTGGTGGCCGGCGGGCTCATCGCGCAGACCGTGTCGTTCGGCCCTCCCGCCCCGGCGACCGCCGAAGCCGTGCAGACGCTCGACCGCGCGGCGACCCGGGCCCTCGGCGCGGTGGACGAGCCCGTCGGACCCGGCCGGTACCGCTACGTCGCCACGCGCGCCTGGTGGATGGGCACCACCTCGACGGAGGACAGGAGCTTCGCCCTGCTCACGGAGAACCTGCTGGAGACGTGGGTGCCCGCGAACCCGCGCGACGAGTGGATGCTGCGCCGGGAGGTGACCGGCAACCGGCAGTGGGTCGTCGGCACGGAGGAGGAGGCCAGGGCGGCCGGCGTGGCCGACCAGCGCGGCCTGCCGGCGGGGGAGTGGCGCGCGGCCTGCGGCGACTTCCACGGCGAGTCGAAGTGCCACGGCGGCTCCTGGCAGAACCCGACCGCCGAGTGGCAGGCGGGCCTGCCGACCGACCCGGCCGCGTTGTTCGACCGGTTGCGGGCCGACGCACCGGACAACGACCGGGGCGACGCCGCGCTGCTGACCTACGCCGCCGACGCGTTGCGCAGCGGGCTGGTCGGCAAGGACGTGCGGGCCGCGCTCTACCAGGCGCTGACCAGGATCAGGGGCCTGGAGGTGACCGAGCAGCGGGCCGACCTGGGCGGCCGGGTCGGCATCGCGCTGGGCGTCGACGACGGCGAGCGGCGGAAGGAGATCATCGTCGACCCGGAGACCGGCGGGTTCATCGGCGAGCGGCAGGTCGCGACCGACGACGTGGACGACTTCGAGGCCGGGACCGTGCTGGAGTTCACCTCGGTCACCACCGGGGTCGTGGACGCCATCGGGGTGAAGCCCGCCGGCTGATCGGGGAACGAGGCGGTTCGCCGGGCCCGTGCGGGATGCGCACGGGCCCGGCGGCGTGGTCACGCAAAGTTACGGGCAACGGGGTGGGCGCGGTCGCCGTATAGGAGGTGACCGAGTGGAGGAGGTGTCACGTGCACGATCGGGACCGCGAGTTCCGGGCGTACTTCGAGGCACGGGCGGCCGTCGTGCGGCGGACCGCCTACCTGTTGTGCGGCGACTGGCACCGGGCCGAGGACCTGGCGCAGACCGCGCTGGCCAAGGTCTACGTGCACTGGGGGCGGTTGGACCGGGACGGGCGGGTCGACGCGTACGTGCGCAAGGTTTTGGTGCGGGCCGTGATCGACGACTCGCGGTGGCGGGGACGGCGGCCGGAGACGGTGGTCGAGGCGGTGCCGGAGGTGGCCGAGGCGTCCACCGGGGTCGAGGAGGCCATGGACGTGCGGCGGGCGCTGGCCGCGCTGCCGCCGAGGCAACGCGCCGCGGTCGTGCTGCGGTACTGGGAGGACCTGCCGGTCGCGGAGACGGCGGCGGCGCTGGGCTGTAGCGAGGGAACGGTGAAGAGCCAGGTGGCCAAGGGGTTGGGCGCCCTGCGCCGGGCGCTGGCCACCAAGCGGACCGTGCTGTGGGAGGGCTCGTGAGCGACGAGGTGCGGGACATGATCAGGTCGGCGTTGGCGGACGAGCCCGCGTTGGGCCTGGCGTTCGAGCAGGTCGTCGAGGACGGGCGCAAGCGGCGGGCCAGGCGGCGGCTCGGCGTGCTGACCGTCGCGGCGGTGGGCGTCGTCGCGGTGGCCGCGGTCGCGGTGAGCGGGACGTTCGCGCAGACCTCGGCCCCC
The DNA here is from genome assembly GCF_016695385.1 of Saccharothrix sp. 6-C. Classification (NCBI taxonomy): domain Bacteria; kingdom Bacillati; phylum Actinomycetota; class Actinomycetes; order Pseudonocardiales; family Pseudonocardiaceae; genus Saccharothrix; species Saccharothrix sp. 6-C. Next base: position 1,627,552 of record NZ_CP064192.1, read on the forward strand.
GCCGCCGGGGTGCTGTCCACCTCCCCGACGAGCGCGACGTCGTCCGTCGCGGCGGCGCTTGGCTGCGTCGTGGAGGCGATGACCGGGGGGTTCCCCGACCGGCCGCGCGGCACGGCGACACCGGCGGAGCTGGCCGAGTCGGGTCGGCTCACCGAGGCGTTCCGGCAGTTCGCGCTGCCGCTGCCGGCGGGGGTCGAGGCGACACCCCTGCGGTTGTGCGCCATCGACGGCAGCTGGGGCGGTGACTTCAGGATCACCGGAGACCGGTCGGTCTTCGTCTACGTCCGGCCGCTCGGCGGCCAGCCGCCCGGCGAGTGCGTCCTGTTCACGCCGGAGACGCAGTGCTCCGTCAAGGTGCTCCCCGACGGCTCCACGGCACGGGTCACGGTGGAACCGGGTGCGGAGGCGACTTTGGTCAGCGCCGACGTGTGGCGCACCGACGGCACGTACGTGCACGTCATGGAGACCGGCGGCAGGGGCTCGGTGAGCAGGGTCCTCGACGACGACCAGCTGACCGCCATCGCCGTCGCGCCGCAGCTGGAGGTGCGGTCGACGGGCCGCGCGGTGCCCGCCGCCCCGTCGGACCGCCGTGCGGCCGAGCTGGGCGCGGTGCTGGTCGGCGCCATGCCGCCCGGCCTGGAGGTCGAGCGGACACCCGCCGACGAGGCGCTGGTGTTCCGCGTCCGGCAGGGCGGCTACCGCGCGATCGCGAACCTGACCGACCCGGCGGGTCGCGGCTGGGTGATGGTCGACCTGGAGAAGCCCGGTGACGGCGAGGTGACCTGCGGAGGTCGTGCCACGTGCCGCCTGGTCGACCTGTCGGACGGCCGCAAGGCGGCGCTGGAGACCGCGGTGGACGGCGGCGTGACCAGGCTGTCGCTGAACGCGCGGGCGGCGGACGGCACGTGGGTGAGCGTCCAGACCTCCAACGCCGCGGACACCGGCGGCGGGTCCGCCGCGCCGAGCCGCCCGACGCCGCCGCTGGCGGAGACCGACCTGGTCCGGATCGCGGAGCTGCCGGACCTGCACTGGTGATCGGTGACGCGGGCGCGGCGTTCGAGGGGTTGTCGCGCCCGCGTCACCGATCCGGGTGTCGCTACCGCTGGGTGATGTCGGACGGCGAGTAGAAGCAGTTCACGCCGTCCGCGCCGGAGCCGATCTTGGTCGGCTCGCTGCCCTTCGGGACGCCCTTGTACTTGTCGCAGATCGACGTCGTGCCGTAGACCGTGATGCGGGAGAAGCGGGCGGTGTCGCCCCAGTTGGTGTTGATGCCCGCCAGGACCTTCGTGCTGCGGGCGGTGACGCCGTCCATGACCACGTGGCGCTGGTAGGACGTGGAGCAGTTGCCGCAGGCGCGGTAGAGCTTGCCGCTGCTGTGCACCTGGAAGTTCCGGATGGTCACGGTGCCGGCACCGTTGTGCTGGAACACCTTGTCCGCGCCCGACTTCGCGCCGCCGCCGTCCACCAGGTAGGTGGCCGAGGAACTGGAGCCCAGGAACGTGGCGGCGTCCTCGCCGACGTCGTTCCACCAGACGTTGCGGATGGTGCAGGAGCCCAGGCAGTGGATCCCGTCACCGGCCGGCGCGTCGATGATCACGTTCTGGATCGTGCCCCCGTTGGCGACCTCGAACATCGGGTCCTGGCCCTCGCCCTGGCCGCCGTCGCCGATGCCGTAGTACCGCTTCATGCCGCCGTCGAAGAACGTGCCGGCGTCGCGGGTCGTGGTCTGGTGCACGCTGCCGGTGTCACTCGGCCAGGAACCGCTGCCGTCGCCGCCACCGGGGTTGGACGTCGTGGTGGTGGTCGTGGTCCGGCTGGTGGTCGTCGTCGTGCGCGACGTGGTGGTGGAGGTGGAGGTGCCGGTCGGCGAGCCGGTGCACGTCACCCCGTTGAGCTTGAACGAGGTCGGCGCGGGGTTCGAGCCGGACCACGTGCCGTTGAAGCCGGGCGTCGTGCTCGCGCCCGTGGCGAGGGAGCCGTTGTAGCTCGCGTTGCGGACGGTCACCGTGCTGCCGGACTGGCTGAACTCGCCGCCCCACAGCTGGTCGACGCGCTGGCCGGCGGTGAAGGCCCACTCCAGGTTCCAGCTCGACAGGGCGTCACCCAGGTTGGTGATCGTGACGTTCGCGCCGAACCCGCCGCCCCACTGGTTCGTGACGGTGTAGTCGACGCGGCACCCGACGGCCGCGTAGGCGCTTTGCCCGCCCGCCACCACCATCGCCGCGGCCATCGCGGTCACCGAGGTCGCGGCGGTGATCGCCGCGACCGTGCCGGTCAGCTTTCTCTTGCGCGTGCCGGTCAGCGTCATCTCGCGTCGCCTCCTTGCGGGCAGGACATTTCTGGGAGCGCTCCCAGGAAGCGTAGACCCGAGCGGTCGCAGTTGTGCAGAACATTCATGGACGTGAAGGGGAACCGGTATTTCGACGAATTCGCGAATGGTCGTCGAATGGCGATCGCATGCACACGGCGCGCCGCCGGCTCGGCCCGGTGGGAGACTCCGCGGAGCCCGTCGAGAGGAACCCGAGCATGTCCCCGATCGCCGTCACCGGAGCCACCGGCAACCTCGGGGGGCGGGTCGCCCGCCGCCTCGCGGACGCGGGCCGGTCCCAGTCGTTGCTCGTCCGCGACCCGGCCCGCGCGCCCCGGTTGGCCGGCGTGACCGTCGCCGCGGCCGAGTTCGCCGATCACGACGCCGTGCGCCGGGCGCTCGACGGCATCCCGACGGTGCTGATGGTCTCGGCCGCCGAATCGACCGACCGGGTGGACCGGCACCGGGCCTTCGTCGACGCCGCCGCGGCGGCCGGGGTCGCCCACCTGGTCTACATCTCGTTCGCGGGCGCCGCGCCGGACGCCACCTTCACGCTCGCCCGCGACCACTGGGCCACCGAGCGGCACATCGAGGCCAGCGGCCTGGGGTTCACCTTCCTGCGCGACAACCTCTACGCCGACTTCCTGCCCGCCATGGTCGGGGACGACGACGTGCTGCGCGGACCCGCCGGGAACGGTCGCGTGGCCGCCGTGGCGCAGGACGACATCGCCGACGCCGCCACCGCCGTGCTCACCGACCCCGGCCCTCACGCCGGTCGCACCTACGAGCTCACCGGCCCGGCCGCGCTCACGCTGGGCGAAGTCGCCGACGTGCTGTCCGCGGCCACCGGCCGGACGATCACCTACCACCCCGAGACCGTCGAAGAGGCCTACCGCTCGCGCGCGGGGTACGGCGCGCCGGACTGGCAGCTCGACGCCTGGGTCTCCACCTACACCGCCATCGCCGCCGGCGAGCTGGCCGAGGTCACCGACGCCGTGCCGGCCCTCACCGGCCACCCCGCCACGTCGTTGGCGGACCTGCTGCGCCGACGACGTGACGGGTGAACGGGATCAGCGCGCCAGCGGGATCTCGAAGTGGACGGTCTGGAAGCTGATCGGGTCGCCGTCACGAGCGTCGTGCACCTCCTCGGCCACGGAACGCCAGAACGGCTCGGCCCCCGCGATCCGGGTGTCGGTGTGCAGGTAGAGCTGCTCGTAGCCGGGCGTGGCCGCGACGAACGCGGTGGCCATCCCGACCAGCGCCCGCGCCAGCCCGGCCCGGCGGTGGTCGGGCCGCACGTACACGCGGAACAACTGCGCCGTGCTGCCGTCGGCGTACCGCGCGGCCAGCCACGCGGGGTGCGGCGGGCTGGCCGGCGCCGTGGCGCGCACACCGGTCGTGCCCACCACCTCGTCGCCCTTGACCGCGACGAACAACGCGTGCCGCGCCGGCCGCAGGTACGCGCCGTCGAGGTCGACCACGTCGCGGTGCCACTCGGGCCGGTAGCCGTAACCGAACTCCTGGTAGAACGTGTCCAGCATGACGCTGCGCGCGCCGTCCACATCGGACGGCGAAGCCAGGCGGACCTCGTAGGGCCCTACTTCGCGGTGGTACACGGTCATGTCTTCCTCTCCTCTGTTCCTTCCATCGAGCGGCCCAGCAGGCCGATGGTCACCGGGTGGGTGGGGGAGCCCAGGACGTCGCCCGCCGGGCCGTGCTCGACGACGTGCCCCCGGTGCAGCACGGCGACGCGGTCGGCCAGCCGCGCGACGACGGCCAGGTCGTGGCTGATCAGCACCACGGTGCAGGTCAGCGCGGCGAGCTGGTCGAGCAGGCTCGCCTGGGTCAGGGTGTCGAGGCCGGAGGTGATCTCGTCGCACACCAGCACGTCCGGCCGGGCCAGCAGCGCCCGCACCAGCGCCGCGCGTTGCAGCTCGCCACCGGACAGCGCGGCCGGTCGCCGGGTCACGGTCGCCTCGTCCAGCCCCACGGCCGCCAGCTCCGCCAACGCCGCCGAACGCGCGTCGGCCACCCCGCCGAGCCGCACGGCGGTCCGGCCGACCTGGTCGAGCACGGTGCGGTGGGCGTCGAACGACGCGCGGGCGTCCTGGAACACGTACTGCACCGCCGCCAGCTGCGCCCGTGAACGGCGGCGCAACGACCGGGGCAGCGGGCGCCCGTCGAGCAGCACGTCACCGGTGAACCCGGCGTGCAGCCCGGCGACGCACCGGGCCAGCGTGGTCTTGCCGCTCCCGGACCGCCCCACGACGGCCAGGCACTCGCCGGCGCCCACCCGGACGTCCACGTCGTGCAGCACGGTCGTGGCGCGGTGCCGGGCCGTGACCGCGCGCGTCTCCAGTCGGTCCGGCGCGGCGGGCCGCTCGGCGGGCACCGCGACCCGGGGCTGCGCCGCGACCAGCGCGGCGGTGTAGGCCGACCGCGGCCGGTCGAGCACGTCGGCCACCGGACCCGCCTCCACCACCTGGCCCGCCCGCAGCACCACGACCTCGTCGGCCAACGCCCGCACCACGTCCAGGTCGTGGGTGAGCAGCACCAACGCCACGCCCTGCGCCACGACCGACGACAGCTCGTCCACCACCTCGGCCCGGGTGATCGGGTCCTGGCCGGTGGTCGGCTCGTCCGCGACCAGCACCGCCGGGGCGCCGACCAGCGCCTGCGCCAGCACCACCCGCTGCTGCTGGCCGCCGGACAGCTCGTGCGGGTAGCGGCGCAGCAGCTCCACCGGCACCCGGGCCCGGCGCAGCGCGTCGGCGATCACCGCGTCGCGGTCGCCGGGGTGCAGCGCGGCGATCTCCCGGAACACGCCACCGAGCCGCCGCACCGGGTTCAGCGCCGCCGAGGGCTGCTGCGGCACGAACCCGACCCGCCCGGTCACCGTGATCCGCCCGGTCACCGTCACCCCGGGCGCGTGCTCGCCGAGCAGCGCCAACCCGGTGGTGGTCTTGCCGCTGCCGGACGCGCCGACCAGCGCCACCACCTGCCCGGCGGACAGCGCGAAGCTGACGCCGTCGACCAGCGTCCGCGACCCGGCCACCGCGCGCAGGCCCTCCACGTGCACCACAGTCGTCACGTCCGCGCCTCCGCCCGCAACGCCCGGTCGAACACCAGGTTCAACCCCACCGACAACGCCACGATCAGCAACGCGGGCACGACCACCGCCCACGGCTGGATGAACAGCCCCACCCGGTTGCGGTCGACCATGACGGCCCAGTCGGCGGCGTCCGGCGCGACGCCGACACCGAGGAAGCTGGCTGAGGCGACCAGGTACAGCGCGCCGGTCAGCCGCACGCCGAGGTCGGCCGCCAGGGTCCGCAGCATCGACCGTCCCGTGTAGACGATGGACGTCCGCCACCACGTCTCGCCCTGCAACCGCATCGCCTCCAGCGCGGGCCGCCCGGCGATCTCCAGCGCAGCGGCCCGCGAGATCCGCGCCACGTCCGGGAAGTTGACCAGCGCCACCACGCCGACGAGCACCGGCAGCCCCGGCCCGGCGATCGCCGCGACCAGGATCAGCACCAGCAGCGACGGCACCGCGAGCAGCAGGTCGAGGGGCCGCATCAGCACCTCGTCCACGATCCGCAGGCGGGTCATCGCGGCGACCACCCCCCACGGCACGCCCAGCAGGTAGGACGACACCGACGCCAGCAACGCCACCAGCACCACCGTCTGCCCGCCCGCGAGCACCTGGTGCCACACGTCCCGGCCGACGAAGTCCGTGCCCAGCGACGCGTTCTCCGCGAACGGCGCGCCGCGCGTCGGCTCGTCCGGCACGAACCACGGCCCCACCAGCGCCAACGCCAGCGGCACCACCAGGAGCAGCCGGCCGACGCCCCTCACGCGATCGCCACCGATCGCGGCGCGAGCCGGAACACGAGCAGGTCCGCGACCAGGTTCACCACCACCGTGGTCACCGCGAACACCACCGCGAGGCCCTGCACCACCGGCAGGTCGCGGCCCGCGACCGCGTCGACCAGGATCGTGCCCAGGCCGGGGATGACGAACACCGCCTCGACCACGATCACGCCGCCGAGCAGCCAGTCGGTGGTCCGCGCCACCTGCTGCACGGCCGGGGCCAGCGCGGTCGGCAACGCGTGCGCGAACCGGACCCGCGCCACCCCGATGCCCAGCCGCCGCGCGTGCCGGACGTGGTCGGAGGCCAGCGCGTCGATCATCCCGGCCCGGACGAGCCGGCTGATCGAGCACAGCGGCCGCGCGACCAGCACCACCAGCGGCAGCACCAGCACGGCGGGCTGCCCGAGCAGGTCGGCGCCGACCGCGGTGGGCGGCAGCCACCGGAGCTGCACCCCGAACACCGCGATCAGCACCACGGCCAGCGCGAACTCGGGGATCGAGTGCAGGCCCACGGTCACCGTCGTGACCGCCTTGTCCAGCGGGCCGCCCTCGCGCAACGCCGCCAGCACGCCCAGCAGCACCGCCAGGGGGACCAGCAGCACCAGGGCGAGCACGGCCAGCACGAGCGTCGGCCCCAACCCGTCGTGCAGGAACTCGGCCACCGGCCGCCCGGAGATCAGCGACTCGCCGAAGTCGCCCCGCGCCAACCCCCACAGCCAGTCGCCGAACCGCTGCACCGCGGGCCGGTCCAGGCCCATCGCGGCGCGGATCTGCTCGATCCGCGCCGGGTCCGGGTTGTCGCCGGCCAACGCCACCGCCGCGTCGCCCGGCAACGCCTGCACCAGCAGGAACACCGCGGTGACGACGGCGAGCACCTGGACCAGGCCGATGGCCAGCCGCCGGGCCGCGTACCGGCGCAAGCTCATCCCAGCCACACCCGGTCGAACCGCGCCCAGTCGAGCGTGTTCGCGGGCGCGGTGGAGATGCCGCCGACGTTCGGCGCGGCGCCGACGATCCAGTCCGCGAAGCCCCACATCAGGTAGCCGCCCTCGGCGTGCAGGGAGCGCTGCATCTCCCGGTACACCTCACCGCGCCCCTTGTCGTCCACAGTGGACACCGCCTGGTCGTACAGGGCGTCGAACCCGGGACGGGTCCACTTGGTCATGTTGGTGCCCGAACCGCTGAGCAGGCGTTGCGCGATGTGGGTCTCGATGGGCATCGCGCCGGACCGGAAGCTCGACAGCGAGCCGTTCTTGAGCGTGTCGGACCAGTAGCTGTCCTTGTTGCCGGTGACCACCTCGACGGTCAGCCCCGAGCCCTTGACCTGGTCGGCGAACACCGTGGCGGCCTCGACCATGCCGGCCGCGGCGGTGGAGGTGTCCAGCTTCACCGTGAGGCCCTCGGCGCCCGCGCGGCGGATCAGGAACTTCGCCTTGTCCAGGTCGCGCGTGCGCTGCGGGATGTCGTCGGCGTAGTGCTGGTAGCCCTTGCCGAACAGGTCGTTGCCCACCTGCCCGCTGCCCGCGAGCACCGACTCGACCAGCTGCGGCCGGTCGGCGAGCAGGAACATCGCCTCGCGCAGGTCCCGGTTGTCGAACGGCGGCCGGTCCAGCTTCATCGCGAACGCCTGCACGGCGCTGTTGGGCGCGCGGTGGATCGCCATCCGGTCGCCCGCCGCGTGGCTGCGCGCGGTGGTCGGGGTGAGGTCGTGGGCGTACTCGACCTGGCCGCCGAGCAGCGCGTTCGCCCGCGCCGACTCCTCGTTGGCGATCACGAACTCCAGCTCGTCCAGGTGCGGCGCGCCCTCCCAGTACCCGTCGTGCTTCTTGAGCAGCACCGACTTGCCCGGCTCGAACGACACGAAGCGGAACGGCCCGGAGCCGACGGGCGTGGTGAAGTCCTCCGTGCCGGCGGGCACGATGTACGCGCCGAACGCCGCCAGCACGTTCGGGAACTCCACGAACGGCCGCTTCAGCGCGAACTCCACCGTCCGCTCGTCCACCGCGCGGCTGTTCGGCAGGTCGATCAGCGCGAGGCTGGACTTGGCCCGGAACGCGCGGGCCGGGTCGAGGATGCGGGCGTAGCTGGCCAGCACGTCCTGCGCGCGCACCGGCTGCCCGTTGTGGAACGTGGCCGGCCGCAGCGTGATCCGCCAGCGGGTCAGGGTGGCGTCCGGCTCCCACTTCTCGGCGAGTCTGGGCTGGGCGGAGACGTCCGGGCCGAGGTCGGCGAGCTTGTCGAACAGCGCCTTGGACCGGGCGGCCTCGACGAACAGGTTCGCCAGGTGCGGGTCGAGCACCTCCTTGGCGCCGCCGCCGGCGAACGCGGCGCGCAGCCGGCCACCGGCGCGCGGGGCGGACGCGGAGGAGGTCGGCTCGGCGGCGCCGCACCCGGTGAGGGCGGCGATCGAGAGGCCGGCGGTGAGGCCGAGGAAACCGCGGCGGTTGAGGGGGTGCATGTCGTTCCTTTCAGTGGCGCAGGCGCGCGACGAGGTGCAGGCGGTCGCCGGAGAGGGCTGCGCCCGGTTCGGCGTCGGCCGTCCACGGCCGGTCGGGCGCCCAGGGAGGTTCGGTACGCGGTCCCGGCGAGTCGAACAGGGCGAGCACGTCGAAGCCGGCGTGGTCGAGGAAGTGCCGCAGCTCCTGCGGGAACAGCAGCCGCCACGCCGAGCGCTGCACCAGCGGCTGCGCGCCGGGCCACCACCACTCGCGGCGGCGGCGCAGCAGTTGGGCGGCGTGGTCGATCCAGAGCCGGGTGTGCGAGGTGTAGGAGACGCCTTCCCAGACGACCGTGCGGGTGCGGACGTCGTCGAGCAGCTCGGTGCTGCCGAGGAAGAACGCGCCGTTGCGCATCTCCGCCACCAGCAGGCCGCCCGGTTCCAGGTGCTCGCGGCAGCGGCGCAGGAACTCGTCCAGGTCGGCGTTCGTGTGGCAGTACAGCAGGGCGCTGTCCAGGCACGTGATCACGTCGAAGCGCCGGCCGAGGTCGAACGTCCGCATGTCGCCGAGCGCGAACTCGACCGCCGGGTGGTGCGCGCGGGCGTGCTGGACCATGCGCTCGGAGCTGTCCAGGCCGACCACGTCGTAGCCGAGGCCCGCCAGGTGGCCGGCGTCGCGGCCGGTGCCGCAGCCGACGTCCAGCAGGGCCCGGCCCCCGCCGAACCGCGTCACAACGTCGTGCGTGAACCGGGCGGCGACGTGGTCGGGGTCGGGGAACTGCTGCTCGTACAGGCCGGGGTTGTCGGTCAGCAGGTTCTCGCTCATGTGGCCACCTCTCGGTTCGCGGTCAGCACGCCACGCCGGTGCAGCCGGGCCACGGCCGCCGCGCAGCCGAGCCCGACCGCCACGCACAGCAGCGACGCGGCCGGGGCCGACCGGCCGAACACCCAGCCGATCACCGCGTTCCCCAGTGCCGCGGCGAGACCGGAGGCCAGGTAGAACACGCCGAAGTAGGTGCCCGCCAACCCGGTGCGGCCGAACGCCGGGATCAACTCGTAGACGAACGGCTGGGAGATCATCACGCCGAGCGACAGCAGCAGCGTGGCGACGAGCACCGGCGTGATGCCGCCGAGCGACCCCAGGTGGCTCACCGCCGTGGCGACGAAACCCAGCCCCATCACCGCGATGCCGAGCGCGATGGCCCGCCCGCGCGCGAACCGGTCCAGCGCCCGGGTGATGCGCACCTGGAACAGCAGGGTGGCGACGGTCGACACCAGGAACACCGCGGCGACGGCGAACGACGACCCGCTCAGCCGTCGCGCCTCCAGCGGCAGCACCAGGTAGAGCTGGTTCTGCAACACGAACACGCCCGTCAACGCGCCGGTGAACGCCAGGAACCGCCGGTCGGTCAGGCACTCGCGCCAGTCGTCCAGCACCGTGCCCCGGTGCGGCGCCGCGGGGCGGTCGGGCAGCACCACGGCCTGCGCGACGGTGAGCGCGGCGAAGATGCCGGCCGCGACCAGCGCCGCGAGCCGGAAGTCCCACAGCAGCAGCAGGCCGCCCAGCAGCGGCCCGGCCAGCGCCCCCGCCTGCCCGTAGGTGTTGAACAGCGCGAACGCGCCGGCCCGGTCCTCGGACTCCTCGGCGATGTAGGCGCGCACGGCCGGGTTGAACAACGCGCCCGCCAGCCCGCTGAGGACGGACGCGGCCAACAGCACCGCCACCGACTCGCCCGCCGCGAACAGCCCGAACCCGACGGCCCGGACCGCGCAGCCCGCGATGATGACCCGGCGCGGCCCGAGCCGGTCGGACGCCGTGCCGCCGACCAGGAACAGCCCCTGCTGGCTCAACGTCCGCACGCCGAGGACCACGCCGATGGTCGCCACGGACAGGCCCAGGTCGCCCAGGTGCGCCGCCAGGTAGGGGATGAGCAGGTAGAAGCCGGTGTTCACGCCGAACTGGTTGACCAGCAGCAGGCGCACCGACAGCGGGAAGCGCCTCATCGGGCCACCACGCCGAGCCCCGGCGCGCCGGTCAGCCGCAGCGTGCCGTCCTCGCCGCCGATGCCGGTCCAGGGGTCGTCGGCCAGCAGCAGGTGGCCGTCCAGGTCGACCCACCGCGCGTGACCGGTGAGGTGCACGGCGGGCGCGATGCCCAACGAGCTGGCCACCAGGCAGCCCAGCATCACGTCCAGGCCGCATGCCCGCGCGACGTCGACGATCTCGCGCGCCGCGGTGAGGCCGCCGCACTTGGCCAGCTTGACGTTCACCCCGTCGACCAGGTCCGCCAGCGCCCGCACGTCGGCGACCGTGGCGGCGTCCTCGTCCGCGATCAACGGCACCGGGCACCGCTCGCGCAGCCACGCCAGCTCGTCCCACCGACCCGGCGGGATCGGCTGCTCCAAGGCGTCGACACCGGTGAGCCGGTCGACCACGCGCACGGCCTGCTCGGCGGTCCAGCCGCCGTTCGGGTCGAGGACGAGCCGGGCGTCGGGCGCGGCGGCCCGGACCGCTTCGACCCGGGCCACGTCGTCCTCCGCGCCGACCTTGACCTTGAGCACGCGGAACCCGCGCGTGGCCAACGCGCCGGCTTCGGTGGCCGCGTCGCGCACCGAGCCGATGCCGATCGTGCGCGCCGTCGGCACGTCCGTCCACTGTGGAATGCCCAGGACGGCGTGCACCGGGACGCCGGCGCGCAGCGCTTCGAGGTCGTGCAGCGCAGCGTCCACCGCGGCGAGCACGCCCGGCGGCAGCTCGGGCAGGCGTGCCCGCAGCTCGTCGGGGTCCGCGCAGGAGGCGACCACGGGCGCGAGGTCCCGCAGCAGCCCGGTGATCCGGTCCACGTCCAGCCCGTAGTACCGGCTGGTCACGACCTCGCCGTGGCCGCGGACCCCCTCCCACCCCAGGATCACGCGCACGGCGTCACGACGCGCCATCACCGACCTGGAGATGCGCAACGGCGAGCGCAGCTCCAGCCCGTACACCGTCCAGTCGAGCTTCACGCGGGCACCCCGACGGCCTTGGGCGCGTAGACGGCCCGGCACCTGGCCCAGCTGGTGACCTCGATCTCGGCGGTGTCCGCGATCTCGACGGGCCGGTCCGCCGGGGTGGCCAGCAACCCGCGGGAGCGGCAGAAGTCGTCGTCGAAGATGGTGCCCAGGTAGCGGTGCGGGCCGTCCGGGAAGATCGTCACCACGGTCGCGCCCGGCTCGACGCGCGCCGCCCACGCCGACACCAGCGCGACCGCGCCGGTGCTCCAGCCGCCGGTGACGAAGCCGTCCCGCGCCAGCCGGCGGCACGCGTCGACCACCTCGACCGGTCCCAGCCAGTGCACTTCGTCGAACTCCTCGTGAGCGACGTTGCGGGGGTGGATGCTGCTGCCCAGCCCGCGCATGACCCGCGACCGGGCGGGTTGGCCGAAGATGGTCGAGCCGACCGCGTCCACGCCGATCAGCCGCACGTCCGGCCAGTGCCGGCGCAGGGCCGTGACGACGCCCGCGCTGTGCCCGCCCGTGCCGACGCTGCACACCAGCACGTCCGCGTGGTCGAGCTGGGCCGCGAGCTCCCGGGCCAGGCCCGCGTACCCGGCGGGGTTGTCCGGGTTGTTGTACTGGTCGGGCCAGTACGCGCCGGGCAGCCCGCGCAGCACGGCGTGCAGCCGGTCCAGCCTGGCCTGCTGCCAGCCGCCGGTCGGGTGCGGCCGGTCCACCACCTCCAGCCGCGCGCCGTGCGCCCTCAGCAGCGCGCGCATCGACGGCTCCAGCTCGTGGTCCACCACCAGCACGACCGGGTGCCCCAACGCCTGGCCGGCGAACACCAAGCCGAGGCCGAGCGTGCCGCTGGTCGACTCCACGACGACCGCGCCGGGGCGCAGCTCGCCGCGATCCCGGGCGGCTAACAGCATCGCGACCGCCGACCGCGCCTTCATGCCGCCCGCGCTCAGGCACTCCAGCTTCGCCCAGAACCCGCCGTGCCGGTGGGGCAGGGGAATGTCGATGCGGGCCACCGGGGTGTTGCCGAGCAGGTCGAACAGGTGGGGGTTGCGCATGCCCGACCGGGGGAGAGCGGTCACCGGGCACGCCCCGGCGCCCGGTAGTGGTGCACCGTGGTCGGGCCGCCGTGCAGCCAGAAGAACGGGAACGGCTCGGCCGACACCGCCGTGACGCCCGAGCCGAGGAACCACGGCACGATCGCGCTCGCGGTCTGGGCGAACACCACCAGGGGCCGGTCGGCCGCGACGGACGCGCGCAACAGGGGTTCGAAGCTGCCGTTGCCGACCGTCATGCCGGAGGCCAGCACCAGGTCGCAGTCGTCGACGGCGGCGAGCGCGTCGGTCACGATCGGCTCGTCCCACTCGGTGCGACCGCCCTTGAGGTCGCACGGCACGTAGCGCAGGCCTCGGGCGCGCAGGTGGTGGAGCAGCGAGTTGACCACGCCGACGACCAGCACACGTTGCCCCGGCCGGGCGTCGAGCAGGTCGACCACCGCCGACGCGCGGGCCATCGACTTGGCCAGCGAGTCGCCGGCGCCGATCACGACGTGGCGGGCGGCGGAGAGGTGGTGCGGGTGCGCGTGCATGAGGTACGCGTCCAGGACGGCCGTGCGGATCGCCGTGTCGGGGTGGGCGAGCAGGTCGGCCACGGTCTCCCCGACGCAGTCGGTCACGCCGGCGTCGTCCGCGCCCTCCGGTTCGACCGCGCACGAGCCGACCGCGTCGCCGACGCGCACGCTGACCACCGTGTTGCGGTACGCCTGACCCCGCGAGACGTGCCGCGCGCCCTGCCTGGTGGTGAACGCGACGCTGACCCGGGACTCGGCCGGGTCGGGCCCCAACGCCCCCGCCCGCGCCAGCGCGACCAGCTCGGTGACGCCCGACAGCGGGCGCCGGTCTGCCTGCGCGGTCACGCGGTGGGCTCCGCGTAGCGGACGTCCAGCGTGCCCACGACGCGTTCGGCGCGGGCGCGGGCGTTCAGGTCGGGGGAGGTGACCATGACGTGCCCGAGGTAGCTGTTGTTGCTGGTCGGCTCGCCGGCGCGGTGACCGGCGGGCTTCGCGGACCAGTCGACCACCTCGGGGTTCGAGGCCAGGGCGGCCACGCCGTCGATGCCCGCCACCACCCCCGCCCGCGGCGGCAGCAGGAACGAGATCGCGGCGCTGCGCACGCCGGTCTCCCGGGCCCGCAGGTCGGGTTGGCGGCCGACGGCGAGCTCGGCGAACACCGACGGCAGGTCGACGCCGGTCACCCGGCGGACCAGCTCGGTGATCCGGTTGCCCGCCGGGCGCGGGTTGACCTCGATCAGCCGGGGTCCGTCGGCGGTCAGCTTGACCTCGGTGTGCGCGACCGCGTGGTCGAGGCCGAGCGCGTCGATCGCGTTCACCGCGGTGTCCACGGCCGCGTCCCGGTCGGCGTCGGCGAGCGCGGCCGGGAACATGTGGCCGCTCTCCACGAACCACGGCCGCCCGGCCAGGCTCTTGTCGGTCACCCCGATCACGTAGGTGGTGCCGGCCGCGGTCACCGTCTCCACGCTCACCTCGGGGCCGACGAGCAGCTCCTCCAGCAGCACGGTCGGCACCCGCTCCTGGCCGCGGGCGTTGACGGGGAACGCCTCCAGCGCCAGGTAGGCCTCGCGCAGGGCCGTCTCGTCGCGCACGTCGCGCACGTGCATCCCCGCGCACAGGTCGACCGGCTTGACCACCAGCGGGTAGCCCAGCTCGGCGGCGGCCTTGGCGGTCGCGGGCCAGTCCCGGGTCAGCGCGAACCGCGGTCCGGGCACGCCCGCCGCCGAGGTGGTCGCGCGGGTGAGGTCCTTGCGGTAGGCGCGTTCGACGGCCCGGGGGTCCGCTCCGGGCAGGCCGAGGTGCGCGGCGACGGCGGCGACCGTGGAGAGGTAGTAGTCGCAGGAGGAGATCACGCCGTCGAACGCCAGCACGCCGTGCATCCGCTCCACATAGGACAGCAGCGACGGCACGTCGTTGGTCTCGGCGGTGAGCACGTTGTCCGCCGCCAGCAAGGGGTGCGGGTGCGCGGGGGCGGACCGCAGGTAGTGCTGCAGGTCGCGGGTGAGGAAGGTGAACCGGTGGCCGGACTCGTGGATCGCCCGTGGCAGCAGCGAACTCATCGCGCCGACCCAGCTCTCGATCATCAACAAGTGCGCCACGCGTGCTCCTCCGAAGGGGGCGTCGATCCAGGACTGGGAGAATGGTAATCATTATCAGTCCGGTGACGAGGCCGCCAATCGAGTGATGTGGCTCACTGGTGGTTCGGTCGGTCCTCCTTCGCGGTCGAAGTGCGAGCGGGCATCAGTTCTTGCGCGCCCGGTAGGCCGCGACGGCGATCCGGTTGCCGCACGCGGTGCTGCAGTAGCGCCGCGAGCGGTTGCGCGACAGGTCGAGCACGAGCCCGTCGCACGTGTCGTCGGCGCAGACGGACAGCCGGCTCAGCTCGTCGGTCCGGATCACGTCGACCATCGCCAGGGCCGTCTCGACGGCGATCCGGTCGGCCGGCGGCGTGGCGGGGTCGGTGGCGTGCAGGTGGTAGTCGAAGCCGTCGTGCCGCACGAGCTGCGGCACGACGTGGTGCCGCGCCAGGATGTCGTTCACGATCCCCGCGGCCGTGTCGCGGTCGCTGGTCAGGAGGCGGCGCAACGGGGCGCGCAGCGCGCGGACGGCTTCCAGCTCGGTCGCGTCGTGGGCACGGGAGCCGGTGTAGCCGTGCTCGGCGTAGAACGCGTCGAGCTGGGCCCGGTCGGTCAGCGTGTCCGGCTCCTCGGCCGAGTTCACCAAGGCGACCGCGGCCACGAGCGACGCGGTCGTGTCATGGGTGAAAAGCATGTTGACACATTACTCCCGGGGTCCATAGCGTCATCAGCCATGACGACGATGACGCATGGCAGGCCGGTGACCGGCCTGCGGGCCGGGCTGGGGTTCGCGCTGCTGTCCGCGTCGTCCTTCGGGTTGTCCGGACCGCTGGGCCGCGGGCTGATGGACGCGGGCTGGTCGTCGGCCGCCGCGGTCGCGGTGCGCGTGCTGCTGGCCGCCCTGGTGCTGACGCCGATCGCGGTCGTGCAGCTGCGCGGCCGGTGGGTCCTGCTGCGCCGCACCGCGCCGCTGATCACGGTGTACGGGCTGGTCGCGGTGGCCGGTTGCCAGTTGGCGTTCTTCAACGCCGTCGCGCACATGGAGGTCGGGGTCGCGCTGCTGGTCGAGTACACCGCGCCGGTGGCCGTGGTCGGCTGGCTGTGGCTGCGGCACGGTCAGCGGCCCACCCGGCTGACGGTGCTCGGCGGCGCCCTGGGCCTGCTCGGGCTGCTGCTGGTGCTCGACGTCGTGTCCGGCGCGCGGGTCAGCGTCGTGGGCGTGCTGTGGGCGTTGGGCGCGATGGTGGGCGCGGCGGCGTACTTCGTGCTCAACGCGCGTGACGCCGAAGGGCTGCCCGGGACCGTGCTGGCCGCCGGCGGGTTGCTGCTGGGCGGTGTCGTGCTCGTGCTGGCGGGCGCGGTCGGGATCGTCCCGTTCACGGTGTCGGCCGCACCGGTCGCGTTCGACGGGTTCGCCGTGTCGTGGTGGCTGCCGGTGCTCGTGCTCGGCGTGGTGACGGCGGCCCTCGCGTACGTCGCCGGCATCGCGGCGACCAGGCGGCTCGGCTCGCGCCTGTCGTCGTTCGTGGCGCTGACCGAGGTCGTGATGGCGTTGATCTTCGCCTGGCTGCTGCTCGGCGAGGCGCCGGGCCTGGTCCAACTCGCCGGTGGCGCGTCGATCCTCGCCGGGGTGGTGGCCGTGAAGCTGGGCGAGCCGAGGTCCTGAGTCAGTCGTCGAGCGCCTGGTAGACCGTGGCCCAGAAGTCGTGGATGGCGCGTGGCGAGTCCGGGGTCGACATCCCGACCTGGGTCAGCAGGACCCCGGTGAGCCCGGTGGTCCGGTCCGCGTAGGCGGAGGTGCCGGTGCCGCCGTCCCAGCCGAACTGGCCGACGGGCGCGTAGTCGCCGCGCCGGGTGCGCACCGCCATCCCGAAGCCCCAGCCGCCGTGCTGACCCTGACCGGACGACAGGTGGGCCATGGACCGGTACATGGCGGTGCGGGCGGCTTCCTGCTCCGGCGTGAGGCGGTTGGTGGTCATCAGCTCGACCGCGGGCCGGGACAGGATCCGCTCGTTGCCGTGCGCACCGCGGTTCAGCAGCATCGCGAAGTAGGCGTGGTAGTCGTCGACGGTGGAGACCAGCCCGCCGCCGCCGCCCTGGAACACCGGCGGCCTGCTGACCCGTCCGCCCGCCGCCTCGTCCCACACGAGGAACTCCCCGGTCCGGGGATCGGGCCCGTACAGGGGCGGCAACCGGTCGATCCCGTCGGCGGGCACGTGGAAACCGGTGTCCACCATGCCCAGCGGGTCGAGGACGCGTTCGCGCAGGAACGCCTCCAACGACCGGCCCGCGACCCTGGCGACGAGCACGCCGACCACCTCGTTGCTCAGGTCGTACTGCCACCGCTCGCCGGGCTGGTGCGACAGCGGCAGCTCGCCGAGGCGGCGCATCCACTCGTCCGGCTCGGGCGCCGGCCCGGACACCACGCTGTAGTCGGTCCGCTCGAAGGTCGCGTCCCTGATCGGCGAGTCCATCAGCTCGAAGTCCACGCCGAGCCCGAACGTGGAGGTCAGCAGGTCCCGCACGGTGATCGGCCGCCGGGCGGGCACGGTCTCGTCCAGCGGGCCGTCGGGCCGCTCCAGCACCCGGCGGTCGGCGAGCTCGGGCAGCCACGGGTCGACCGGGTCGTCCAGCCGCAAGCGGCACTCGTCGAGCAGCACCATCGCCGCCGCCATCGTGACCGGCTTGGACGTCGACGCCATCCGGAAGATCGTGTCCCGGCGCATCGGCGCGCCACCGTCGTGGCTCATCGTCCCCATCGCCTCGACGTGCGTCCGGCCGCCGCGGCTGACCAGGGCGACCAGCCCGGGGATCTTCCTCGACTTGACGTGCCGCGCCAGCAGGTCGCGCAGCCTGCGCAGTCCCGCCTCGGTGAACCCGCTCGTGCGGTGTCCCATCGTCGATCTCCTCGCGCCGTAGTTGCCTCGCTGTTTCCGGCAACGGAAACGCTAAGGAGCTTTTCGGCAGCGCTCAATGATCTCGTTGCATTCGAAGCTCATCTCTGCTGGTCGAACGTCTCGAATCCTTGCAATGGATCTGAAGTCAACGCAACGATCACCAGGTGATCTTTGCAATGAGTCGGACGTGAACGCTACGGTGGGCGTGACGTCGCACGGAGGAGGTCGCGGTGCCCGGAGGCAGGCTCACCCAGCAGGAGCGCCGGCGGATCGCGCTGGGGCTGGCCGAAGGCCTGGCGTACGCGGAGATCGCCCGCCACCTCGACCGGCCGACGTCGACCGTCACGCGGGAGGTGACGCGCAACGGCGGTCCCGCCACCTACCGCGCCGACCTGGCCCACCACGCCACCGGGCGCCGCGCCCGCCGGCGCCGCAAGGCCGGGCCGCCGGGCCCCCTGGCGCGCGGCGGCGACGCCGAGGCCGTGCGCGAGTACGAGGAGATGTTCGCGACCGTCTTCGTGCAGTCGGGGCTGCCCCGGATGACGGCCCGGGTGCTGGCCTGCCTGACCATCGCCGACACGGGCAGCCTCACCGCCGCCGAGCTCGCGCAGCGGCTCCAGGTCAGCCCGGCGTCGGTCTCCAAGGCGATCACGGTCCTGGAAGGGCTGAGCCACGTCCGCCGGGAACGCGACGAACGCCGACGCGAGCGCTACGTCGTGGACAACGACGTCTTGTACCAGTCGATGATGTCCAGCGCCCGCACCACCGCGCACCTCGTGGAGATCGCGCGGCAGGGCGTCGGCGTGCTCGGCCCGGACTCCGGGGCCGCCGCCCGCCTGGAGAACATCGCCCGCTTCCTCGACTTCGTCTCCCGGAGCATCGCCCGCGCCGCGGACGAGGCCCGCCAGTACCTCCACCCCGCTCCCGGGGCGACCGGGGCGGCGCGCGCCGGGTCCGGACCCGGCGCCTGAGGGCCGGCGCTCAGCCGGCGAGCACCTGCTCGCGCAGGATGTCGGCGTGCCCGCAGTGCTGGGCCAGCTCCCGCAGCACTTGCAGGTACACCCAGTGCAGCGTGCGCGGTCCGGTCCGGTGGCCGGTCACGACGGCGTCCAGCGGCAGGTCCGCGACCGCCGCCCGGGCCGTGGCGCAGGCTTCCCGGTGGGCCGCCGTGACCGAGGCGACGGTGTCGTCGTCGGAGAGCCGGAAGGACTCGTCCGGGTTCCCCACCAGGCCCAGCTCCCGGCGGGACGTGCCGCCGACGCACTCCTCGAACCACACCCGCTGCATCCACGTGACGTGCTTGAGCAGCCCGAGCAACGTCGTCGCCGACGGGACGAGCCGGCGGCGCGCCTGGTCCTCGGACAGGCCGTCGAGAGCGGCCTCGATGGCGGCGCGGTGCTCCTCGACGAACGCTTCGAGCTGCGTGCGCCCGTCCTCCAGCGGCACGTCGAACGAACCCATGGGGAACTCCTCTCGCTCGGCTCAGGCGCCCCGGTCGTCGGTCCGGTCGGTGATCCACCGGGTCAGGGCGTCGAGGTAGCCGGGCGCCAGGCGGGTGCCGCCGTCGGTCCGGACGCGGTGGTCGGCGCCGGGGAACACCCCGACGGCCAAACCCGCCCGGGGATCGCGGTCGGGGTGGCAGGCGGCGGCGGTGAACAGCTGGACGCTGTCGGCGACCGGGACCACGTCGTCGGCCGCGCCGAAGAGCGCCAGGTGCGGGCAGCGCAGGCGCACCGCGTCCGGCACGGGGTCGTGGTCCTGCTTGCGCTTGAGGAACGCCCAGAGGCGCTCGTCCACTTCGGCGGCGTGCTCGCTGAACGCGGTCGGCGGCGACTGGGCGATGCGGAGCGCCTCGGCGAAGTCGGCGTCGCGCCGACCGGCCTCGACCACGCGGTCGTAGCCGGCCAGCGCGGCGTCGACCTCCTCGTCGGTGATCCCCTCGGTCCGCCGCAGGGCGTTGGCCAGCGCGTAGCGGTCCTGCACGGCGGGTGTCGTGCCGGGACCGCCGTTGGTGACGACCCACGGCACGTCGTCGCGCAGCGCGGCGGCCCGCAGGACGACCCAGCCGCCTTCGCTGTGCCCGAACAGCCCGACCGCCCCGCCGCGCACCTCCGGCCGCGCCCGCAGGAAGTCCAGCGCGGCGGCGGCGTCGGACGCCAGGTCGTCGACCGTCGCGTCGAGCCAGTCGCCGGAGGACTCGCCGACGCCGCGCTTGTCGTAGGACAGCACGGCGATCCCGGCGTCGACCAGGTGCCGGCGGATCGGCGGGAAGTGCGTGTCGTTGTCCCGGTCCGACGGCCCCGACCCGCCGACCATGACCACGCCCGGCGCCGGCGCACCGCCCTCCGGCAGGGTCAGCGTCCCGGCCAGCACCACACCGGCGTTGGTGAAGGCGACGTTCTCCGCCAAGAGTCCCCCTGAGGCGCGTGGTCCGCGGACGAGTATGCCCCGGGCGCGGGCAGGTCGCGCGCGATTTTTGTCGGCGACCGCACGTCGACGCTCCCGGGTGGACTCGCTGACGTTGCTCGACGTCGTCGCGTCGGCGGAGGCGGTGGCCGCGCGGTGCCGCGGGTTCGCGCGGCGCTAGAACGTGGGTCGTTCGGCGGACTCCGGGTGCTGGTGCCACGCCAGCAACCTCGTCCGGCCGGTCCTGGCCCGGGCGGCGCGCTCCGCCTGGTCCGGCCGGGCGGACAGGACGCGTTCGGCGGTGTCGAACTCGCGCAACGCCTCGGTGTCCGCCTCGTCGGAGCCGATCGCGGCCAGGCCGACGCCCCGCCACAGCCGCAGCACGCCGACCACCGGCGCGCCGGGCGCCCGCGGCTCGATCACCGCGAGGTGCCGGTCGATGCCGGGCAGGGCGTCGTGCGGGCCTTCCCTCGCCAGCAGCACCTCGCACCACCGGTCGACGGCGTCGGCGGTCACGGACGCGTCCGGCGCGTGCCGCAGCAGCAGGTCGATGCCGCGCACGAGGTGCGCCTCGGCCTCGTCCGCCCGCCCGAGGTCGTCCAGCGCCTGCCGCAGGGCGTGGTGGCTGACCGCCGCCGCGAGGCCGCCGGGCGCGATCCGCTCGGCCAGCTCGACGGCCTCCCGGGCGGCGCGCTCCGCGGCCCGCCCCTCGCCCAGCGACCGGAAAGCGCGGGACAGGTCGTTGAGCGTGCGGATCACCGTCTCGCCGGTCCGGTCCGCGGCCCGCTGGATGGCCAACGCGTCGTTGAACGCCACGACCGCGTCGTCCAACGCTCCCGTGTCGCGCAGCGCGCACCCAAGGGAAGCGAGCGCGTTCGCGTGCAGCAGACCGTTCGGCTCGGCCTGCTCGACCAGGTCCAGGGCGGTCGTCAAGGTCTGCAACGCGCGGTGCGGGTTGCCGAGCTCCACGTCCATCCGCCCGTGCCCGGCCAGGGCCTGGGCGAGCAGCACGGCGACTTCGTGGTCGCGGCGGTCCAGGCCGTCCAGCTCGTAGACGGCGACGGCGTACTGGTCGGCGGCCTCCGGGAACCGGCCGGCGATCACCGCCGAATCGCCTTCCCGCAGCCGCCAGCGCGCCGGCCCGACCCGTTCGTTGCGCTCGTCCCGCCGCTTCCGGTCCACCGCACCTCCCCATCGTGGCGGTGCGGACCGCCCACGCGAGAGAACGCCTTCCTTTCCTTGATCGCCTCGACTTGATCGCCCGTTAGACGGACGTCACCTGATTCACCTGAACGGTCCAGGTCGACTGCGCGCTTTCCGGCCGGCGCAGGGGCCCGCCACCGGGTGGCGGGCCCCTGCGCCGTCAGAACTGGCCGGTGCGGAACTTGTCCAGGACCCGGCGTTCCCGCTTGGTCGGTCGACCCGCGCCGCGCTCACGGCGGGCGACCTGCGCGGGAGCTTCCGTCGGCGGCGGTGGCGGCGGGGTCCGGTCGATGAAGCAGCCGACCGCGTCGGCCGCGCCGACCCGTTTCTGGATCACCCGGACGACCTCCACGATCCGGGTCGTGTCACCCACTCGCGCGCGCACCTCGTCACCGGGTGACACCGCCGTGGCGGGTTTGGCCGGCCGGTCGTTGACGCGCACGTGCCCGCCCTTGCACGCCGCCGCGGCATCGGATCGCGTCTTGGTCAGTCGGACCGCCCACAGCCAGCGGTCCACACGGGTGGACTCCACGCCTACATCATGACCTGTCCGGGCCCGGACCGGTGGCGCGGCCGGATCGGCGGCGGTCGCCGGGCGGGCGGCGGTCAGGGGCAGGTGGTGCCCGCGGGCGGCAGGCGCCGGTCGGTGACGTAGGCGCTCACGTGCTCGATGACGCACGGGTTCGCCATGCCCGCGAACAGGTTGTGGCCCGGACCGTCGTGGTAGATCGCGCGGCTGCCCCGGACCTGGTCGGTGACCCGGGTCGTGAGCCCGTAGTCCTGCCAGGTGCCCGCGCCCAGGAACGGCGGCAGCGTCGACGGCAGCGGCGCGGGCGGGTTGGTGGTCGGCGTCGGCCAGCCCGCGCACGTCAGCGGCAGGTGCCAGGCCATGGGGAACGCCGCGCCGATGTTCGGCGCGATCCGCCGCAGCCGTTCGACGGTGCGCTCGACCTGCCGGAAGTCCGAGCGAGGGAAGTCCAGGCACTCCTTCACACCGCCGCCGGGCAGCCCCGGGTCCGGGTCGCGGCCGGGCGGCGCGAAACCGGACGCGTCACCGGCCTCGGCCGCCGTGACGGCCCGCAGGGCCTCGTCCCACCGGCTCGGACCGGGCCTGAGCTTGGCGAACGCGAGCGCCTGCAACTGGGTGCCGTCGTACGAGGTGCCCACCGAGGGCGCGGGGACCGGCTCGGCGTCGGCCTTGGCGACCAGGGCCTGCCAGCGCTCCTCGACGCCCGGCCCGGCCCAGTCGAGGAACCGCCGCACGACCGCTTCGTAGTCCCGGGCCATGGCGTCGAGCTCCCGGTCCCAGTCACGCGTGCTGTGGTTGCCCGTGCCGTCGACGTAGACCGTGCGCACCCGGTGCGGGAACTGCCGGGCGTAGGACTGCGCGATCACGCCGCCGTAGGACGTGCCGATGAAGTTCACCCTGGGCTCGCCGAGCGCGACCCGGATCACCTCGACGTCACGGGCGTCGCTGCCGGAGTCCATCCGGTCGACCAGCTCGGGGTCGGTGTCGCGGCACCGGTCGCCCCGCGCGCGGTTCTCGGCGACGAGCCGGTCGAACCCGGCCTGGTCGGTGGGGAAGCGGGGCGTGCGCAGCGTCCGCCAGTCGCAGTCCAGCACCGGACCGCTCAGACCGGGGTAGCCGCGCGGGTCCCACGTGACGACGTCCATGGACTCGCGGATCCGGTCGAAGATCCGCGGCCGGGACCGCATGATCGCGATCTGGTCGCCCTGGGGCCCGCCGAAGTTGACCA
This sequence comes from Saccharothrix sp. 6-C, assembly GCF_016695385.1. NCBI lineage: Bacteria > Bacillati > Actinomycetota > Actinomycetes > Pseudonocardiales > Pseudonocardiaceae > Saccharothrix > Saccharothrix sp. 6-C. The sequence continues at coordinate 1,650,570 of NZ_CP064192.1, forward strand.
GGACCGTGCCCTTGCGGACGCCGGTGGCGGGCAGGCGGCCCAGCTTCACCGTGATGGCGCGGGTGGCGGTGAGGGGCACGGCCAGGTCGGCGCACTGGGCGGCGACCGCGCTGTCACCGGGACAGGGCTGCCAGTCGAGCGCGGGTGGCCGGTCGACGTGCGCGGGCACGACGAGCAGCAGCGGTAGCAGGAGTTTGATCACGCCGACCACGCTAGGAAGCCCTCGCCTCCCGCGGCTGTCCGCGATCGTCGCCGGCGGTGTTCACCAAAGTGGACCCGTCGGTCGCATGGCTAGGGTGGCGGCCATGGCGAGGACTGCGCTGCCGCTCGCAGTGGTGGTGGCCGACACGGGGTTCGGGTGGCTGGTCGGCACGTCGGCCGCGGGACTGGCCGCGTGGGCCGCGCTGACCGCCGCGGTGATGCTCCTGGCCGCCCGCCGCCCGCTCGTGGCGTTCCCGATCGCGCTGGCGTCGGCGCTGCTCACCGGCGGCGCGCTGGCCCTGCTGGCGTGCACGAGCTACCAGGCGGGCCGGCACGTGACCTCCCGCCGGCAGCTGGTCCTGACCGTCACCGCCGCCATCGCCTACCCGGTCGTGCTGCTGGCGCCGACGCCGCTGCCCGCGACCGAGCCGTACCCCGCGCTGGCCCGCATCGCGCTGCTGGTGGCGATGCCGCTGGTCGCGGGTGTGCACTTCACCAGGCAGGCCGAGCGGCTGCGCCGGGAACGGCGGCTGCACGCCGAGCGGGAGCGGTCGCGGGAACGGCGGCGCATCGCGGCGGACATGCACGACTCGCTCGGCCGGTGGCTCAGCCTGGTCTCGGTGCAGGCCGCGGCGCTGGAGGTGGCCCCGCTGCCGGCCGACCAGCGCCCGGTGGCGCGCAACCTCGCGCACGCCGCCCGCACCGCCGTGGACGAGCTGCACGCCGTCGTGGCCACCCTCCGCGCGTCGCCCGGCCTGGAGGGCGTCGACGACGTGGTGGCGCAGTTCCGCCGCGCGGGCGTCGCGGTGACCGTCGAGCGCTCGGGCCCCGCCCGGCCGCTCGCGACCGGCGACGCGGGCCACGCCGCCTACCGGGTCGTGCAGGAAGGGCTGACCAACGCCGCCCGGCACGCGCCCGGCGAGCCGGTGGTGGTGTCGCTGACCTGGCAGCCCGACGCGCTGCTGGTGGCCGTGGCCAACCCGACGCGCGAGCAGGTCGGCGGCGCCGGGGGAACGGGGCTGGCGGGCCTGGCCGAACGGGTCCGGTCGGCCGGCGGCCTGCTGCGCGTGCGCGCCGAGCCGGGCGGGTTCCGCCTGGTCGCGATGCTGCCCGTGGCGCCGGAGCGGGTCGAGGCCGTCCCGTGATCAAGGTGCTGGTCGCCGACGACGAGCCGCTGATCACGGCGGGCATCCGGGCGGTGCTGGAGTCGGCGGGCGACCTCGACGTGGTGGCGGTGGCCGCCGACGGCCGCGAAGCCGTGGACGCCGCCCGCCGGCACCGCGTGGACGTGGCGCTCCTCGACCTCGCCATGCCGGTGATGGGCGGCCTGGCCGCGGCCGCCGCGTTGAGCGGGCCGCGCGTGGTGGTGCTGACCGCGTTCGGCGACGAGGCCAACGTGCGGTTGGCGCTGCGCCAGGGGGTCGACGGGTTCGTGCTCAAGAACTGCGCGCCGGACGAGCTGATCCGCGCCGTGCGGGCCGTGCACGCCGGTGAGGCGTACCTGTCGCCCGCCGTGACGCGGCACGTGCTCGGGATGGTCGCGGTGGACGGTGGCGCCGAGGACGCGGCACGCAGGCTCGCCGCGCTCACGCCGCGCGAGTCGGACATCGCCGCGCTGGTCGCGCAAGGGCTGTCGAACGCCGAGGTGGGCCGCCGCGTGCACATGAGCGAAGCCACGATCAAGACCTACGTGAGCCGCATCCTGGCCAAGCTGGGCTGCCAGAACCGGGTGCAGGCGGCGCTGCTGGTCCGGGACGCCTCGCGGACGTGACACGGCGGTGGGGCGCCACGCGGACGTCCCACCGCCGGTCGGGGGGGTCTACTTCAGACCGCAGAGCGCGTGGTCGACCAGGTCCACGGTGACTTCCTTCGTCAACCGGGGCGCACCGGGCTCGGCCACCATCGAGTCGGTGTTGACCGACACCATCACGCTGCGCTTGCCGTCCGCCGTCACGCCGTTGCGGGTCATGAAGCCGGGGATGTTGCCGCCGTGCGACCAGTGGCCGCCGCACGAGTTCGGGATCCACATGAGACCGAGCCCGTACTCGGCGCCCGCCCACCCCGGGTCGAGCTTCGGCGCGCGCACCGTCTTCGTCATCTCGGCGAGCTGCGCGGGACGCAGCACCTTGCCGCCGATCAGCGCCTTGAGGAACTTGTTGCCGTCCTCGGTGGTGCTGATCATGTCGCCGGCCGCGCCGCCCCAGGACGGGTTGTAGTGCGTCACGTCGAGCGCCCGGCCGTACCGCGGGTCGGTCGGGTCGGCTTCCAGGCCCTTCTCCGGGAACCGCTCGTACGCCGTGGCGTGCGGCCCCGGCAGGAACGCGGACGTGCCCGGCAGGGAGGTGTCCCGCAGGCCGAGCGGCTGCACGATGCGGGTGCGCACCTCGTGCTGCCAGGTGTTGCCGGTGACCCGTTCGACGATCATCCCGGCCAGGAGGTAGCCGGTGTTGGAGTAGTTCCACTGCTCGCCGGGCTGGAAGTCCGGCGGCACCCGCGTGGCGAGCGCGACGAGCTGCTCGGGGCGGTGGGTCCGGAACCGGATCTCGTCGAACCGGTCCTCCAGGAACAGCTCCGGCAGTTGGCCCACGTAGTTGTTCAGGCCGCTGGTGTGCTGCAACAGGTGCCGCACGGTGATCTTCGTGCCGTCGTTGCCGTTGCCGGCGACGACACCGGGCAGCCACCGCTCGACCGTGTCGTCCAGGGACATGCGGCCCTCGCCGACCAGTTGCAGCACGGTCGCCGCCACGAACGTCTTGGTGTAGCTGCCGATGCGGAACTTCGCCTGCCACGGCACGGGCGTGCGCCGGTCGACGTCGCCGTAACCGCTGCGCACCCGCACGTCACCGCGCGGGGTGTCCACTTCGACCAGCACGCCGGGCGCGCCCTGTCGCAGCAACGCGTCGGCGTGCCGCTGGAGGGTCCTGGTGTCGGGCCGGTGCTCGGCGTTGGCCGTGCCCACCGCGGTCAGGGTCAGTGCCGCGATCACCGCTGTCGCGAGAACTCGTTTCATGTCACCTGACGCTATGCACGCGCGGCGCCCGCGTCGTCGCCCTGCGACGGCATCTCCACCTACCCCTCCGGGGGTAGTGGCGGATCCGCCCACGGGGTGGCGACGGGGGACGCGGCGCGGCACTACCTTGGGCGGGTGCTGGCGAAAATCACGCCGATCCGGCTGGACCTGCTGCTCGCGGTGGTGCTGACCACGTTGACCGTGGTGACCACGGCGAACCAGGCCGGCCCGGTCGACCGGGTGGCTTACGTGCTCGCCGCGCTCACCGTCGCGCCGATCGCGCTGCGCCAGCTCGCGCCGCTGGCCACGATGGCGGTCATGCTCGGCGCGCTGGCGGCCTACAGCCTGTTCGCGTTCGACGGCCTGCCCAGCGCCGGGGTCGGTGTGCTGGTCGGCATGTTCACCGTGGCCACGCTGCGGCCCCGGTCGACGGCCGCGGTCGTGTTCTCGGTGACGACGGTGGTCATGGTCGTGGCGTTCCTCGGGGCCGCCGTGGTCTCGTGGTCCGAGGTGGCGCAGTCGGTGCTGGTGGTGATGGGCGCGTGGATGCTCGGTGAGGGCACGCGGCGCTGGGCGCGCCGGGCCGAGCGGTCGGCGGAGGAGGCGGCGCGGGCGGTGGCGGACGAACGGGTGCGCATCGCGCGCGAGCTGCACGACATCGTCGCGCACCACATGTAGGTGATCTCGCTGCAGGCCGGTGTGGCGCAGTACGTGCTGGACAGCGACCTGGCGACGGCGCGCCAGGCGATCACCACGGTCGGCGCCACGAGCCGCGAGGCGTTGACGGAGATGCGCCGCCTGCTCGACGTGCTGCGCGTGGACCACGACGACGACTACCGGCCGCAACCCGGGTTGGCGGCGCTGGACGGGCTGGTGGAACGCGCGCGCGGCGCCGGGTTGCCGGTGGAGGTGACCGTCACCGGTGAGGCGCGTGAGCTCCGGCCGGGACCGGACCTGTGCGCTTACCGGGTGGTGCAGGAGTCCCTGACCAACGTGCTGAAGCACGCGGGGCCGGCCGAGGCGCGCATCGACGTCGACTACGGCGAGCAGACGCTGGTGCTGAAGGTGACCGACAACGGCCGGGCGGCGGCGGGCGCGTCCGGTCCGGACCACGAGCCGCACGGCATCCGGGGGATGCGGGAACGCGCCGAGCTGTACGGCGGCGTGCTCAGCGCGGGTCCCACGGCCGACGGCGGTTTCGGCGTGGTCCTGCGGCTGCCGATGGGCGAGGTGGCGGCCCGGTGACGATCCGCGTGCTCATCGCCGACGACCAGGCGCTCATCCGGGCGGGCCTGGTGGCCCTGTTCACCGCCGCGCCGGGCTTCGAGGTCGTCGGCGAGGCGGTCGACGGCGGGCAGGCCGTCGCGCTGGCCGCGCAGACCTCGCCGGACGTGATCCTGATGGACATCCGGATGCCGGTGCTGGACGGCATCGACGCCACCCGGCAGATCCTGGCCGCCCACCGCGACGCCGCCGACCGGGACACCGCCGACCGCGACGCCGCCGACCGCTCGACCGGCCGGGACCGGCAGCCCGCCCGCGAGGACCCGCCGCGCGTCGTCGTGCTGACCACGTTCGACCTGCCCGAGTACGTCTACACCGCGTTGAGCGAGGGCGCGTCCGGCTTCCTGGTCAAGGACACCCCGCCCGAGCGGATCATCTCCGCCGTCCGCACCATCGCCGCGGGCGACATCCTGGTCGCGCCGCACATCACCCACCGGCTCATCGAGACCTACGCCCAGCACCACCGCGCCACCGCGGTCGGCGCGCCGCAGCTGGCCGCCCTGACCGCGCGGGAGACCGAGGTGCTCCGCCTGGTCGGCAACGGGCTCACCAACGGCCAGATCGCCCAACGCCTCGTGCTCAGCGAGGCGACGGTGAAGACGCACGTCAAGCGGATGATGGGCAAGCTCGCCCTGTCCAGCCGCGCGCAGGCCGTCGTGGTCGCCTACGAGAGCGGCCTCATCGTGCCGACGGGCAACCGCGACCGGCCCGGGTAGTCAGCCGGCCAACCGCTCCAGCAGCGGCACCGCCCGCGCGGGCTCGGGCAGGTCGAGCATCTCGGCGCGGACGCGTCGCGCCGCCCGCCGGTGACCCGGCTCCGCCAACACCTCCTCGACCGCGGCCCGCACGTCGCGCGGCGTGGCGGCGACGGGGTCCAGCTCCCGGCCCACACCCAGCCGAGCGCACTGCTCGGCGTTCTGCGGCTGGTCGGCGCCCAAGGGCAGCAGCACGGTCGGCAGGCCGTGCGCCAACGCGCCGATGACGCTGCCCGAACCGCCGTGCGAGATCACCAGGTCGCAGTGCGGCAGCACCGTCTCCTGCGGCAGGTAGCGCTCCACGCGCACACCGGGCCGTTGCGGGCCGAGCTCGGCCGGGTCGAGGTGCCTGCCGACGGTGGCGACCACCCTCACCGGCAGGTCGCTCAGCCCGGCCGGCACCCGCGAGAACAGGTCGCCGGACTCGGAGTTGAACGCCGTGCCGAGGGTGAAGTACACGGTCGGCGGGTCGGACCGGCCGACCGGACCCACCGGCGGGCGGATCGGGAAGGCCGTGGCCGGCAGGGGGAACGCCGGGTCGCGGAAGCTCGGCGGGAACGGCGACAGCAGCAGGTGGCGGTGCAGCATCGCCAGCTCCGGGTCGGGCGGCAGGCCCAGCCCGGCCCGCAGCTCCGCGACCGGCTCGCTCACCACCGCCGGCCGGACGAACGCGCCCGACGCGATGACCTGCACGTTCACGTAGGGCAACCCGAGCTTCTCGGCCGCGAGCACGCTCCCGAAGTCCACTTCCTCGCACCCGACCACATCGGGCCGCCACCGCTGGAACAGCTCCAGGTACAGCGGCGCCCGCCGCGCCGCACCCCGCCGCACGAACCCGTCCCGCAACTCCTCGTCGTCCCGCTGCCGGTCGGGCGCGAGCAACGGTCCGACCCGCGACGGCTCGGCCCGACCCTCACCGACCGGGATCGCGGTGAACCCGGCGGCCCGCACCGCCGCGCACCGGTCCGGACCGGCGGCGACCGCCACGGTGTGCCCGGCGGCGGCGACGGCCGAGGCGAACGGCACCAGGGGTTGGAAGTGCCCCAACCCGCCGATGAAGGTGAACAACACGCGCATCGAGCCAGCCTATAGATCCACCGCGCCCACACCGCGCGGAATTCCCGGCCCGCGCCACCGCGCTGCCCGCGAACCGCTGCCCGTCACCCGCGTCGTCACCGGCCCGCGCCCGACCGCCGCCCCGCCGTTGTCCTAGCATCCGCGCCGTGGACAAAATCCGGGCCGGCTGCTGGTCGGTGCTCGCGCTCGTCGTCGCGCAGACGCTCTCCACCCTGCTGTCCGGCGACCTGGCCGAACTCGTGGTCGTCGGCGTGGTCCTCAACGCCGCCGCCGCGTTCTCGACCTACCTGGTCCTGCGCCGCCCCGACCGCAACCGCTGGCCCCTGGTCGCCTGGTCGGCCGGGTTCTTCGGCTGGCACGTGACCGGCCTGCTCACCCTGGCCGGTGTGGCGACGACCGGGCTGGACGCCGTGTTCACGCTCGGCGGCGACCCGCGGCTCTCGATCCTCTACCAGGCCGTCCTGACGACCTTGGCGGCCTTCTCGGTGCACTTCCTGCTGCCCAGGCCGGCCAAGCGCTAGGCGTCACGCAGCCGCAGCGCCACACCGCCGGCCAGCAGCGCGCCGGCCGCCCACAGCCCGAGCACACCCAGTCCGGCCCACGGGCTGATGGGCAGGCGGTCGACGTTCGTGGTGGCCTGCACCGCCAGGCCCGCCGTCATCGGGCTGATCCGCTGCAACCGCCGGAACCAGTCCGGGTCGGACACCACGGCGGCGACGATCGGGAACAGGTACAGCAGCCCGAGCACCACCCCGACGGCCGCCGCCGCGTCACGCACGACGGTGGCCACGCCCAGGCTCAGCAGACCCACCAGCACCAGGTAGAGCACCGACCCGACGGCCGCGCGCACGTCCGCCGACGACAGCGCCGAGACCTCCGACGAGACACCCCGCCCCACCGACACCGACACGAGCACCGCCGCCGCGCCCGCCACCAGCACCACCGCGCCGACCACGGCGCCCTTGGCCGCCAGCACGGCGGACCGGCGCGGCAGCGCGGCGAACGTCACCCGGATCATCCCCGTGCCGTACTCGCCGCTCACCGCGAGCACCGCCAGCACGGCGACCACGGCCTGGCCGAACGCGATCCCGGTCAGGCTGGTCTTCGTCGGGTCGCCGCACCCGGTGCCGGCGCACGCCGCCGACGCCGCGACACCCAGCGCCGAGGTCAGCAGCACCACGGCCGCCACCAGCCACGCCGTGCCCGCCACCGTGCGCAGCTTCGTCCACTCCACGTGCAGCGCGGCCTTCACGCGTCCCTCCGCCGCAGCACGTGCCACGCCACGCCCAGCGCGACCGCCGTGTACCCGCACAGCACCGCGAAACCACCCAACGGGCTCAACGGGAAGTAGCCGTCCGCGGGCGCGTAGCTCGCCGTGACCTGTTGGTACTCGGGCAGGCTCTGCTGGACGGCGAACGCGGCGGCCGGTGTGACCCGCAGCAGCCAGTCCGACGTCCCCGCGGGCAGCACGGACGCGATCGCCAGGATGTAGGGCAGCACGATCGCCACGATCACCACCGTCACCGCGCCCGCGCTGCGCCGCAGCACGGTGCCGACGGCCAGGCTGAGCACCGACGCCACCGCGAGCAGCGCCGCCGTGCCGACGACCACCCGCAGCCCGGTCGCGGTCGGCACCGGGAACAGGAAGAACCCCTTGTCCACCTCCACCGCCCGGACCAGCGGCACCGCCACCAGGGCGGCGGCCAGCGCGGTGACGAACGTGGCCCCGCCGACCACCACCGACTTCGCCGCCAGCACCCGGCCTCGCCGCGGGTCGGCGCTGAGGCTCGTGCGGATCACCCCGCGCCGGTACTCCGACGTCATGAACGTCGCCGCCACCACGATGACCGCGATCAGCCCGGCGAACGCGCCCACCAGCCGACCCTCGACCGTCTTGCCCAGCCCGCCCCGCCCGGCCACGACCGGCGCGATGTCGCCCGACCCGCTCACCGTGACGCCGTCGGCGGTCTCCTCGAACCCGACCCCCGGACCCGTGCCCGGACCGCCCGGACCACCCCGACCGCCCGGACCGCCGCCGACGGTGTCGCCCACCCACTCCCGGTCCGGCCACGACCCCTCCAGGTCGATCCGGTCGAACGAGGCCGTCGCCAGCGTCGGGTAGCTGGTGCCACTGGCGCCGGCGAACGACTCGGTGATCACCTCGTGGTGCGGCGAGGTCGCGAACAGCCCGGCCCGCACGGTCGACGGCAACCCGGGCAGGGTGACCGCGCCGACGAGGCGCCAGGTCTCGCCGTCGGGCGACTCGTGGCCGGTGACCGTGTCACCCGACCTGGTCAGGCGCAGCCACGTCGGCGTCGCGCGGGACGTGCCCGCGACGTCGCCGGTGAAGTTGTGCTGCAACCGCACGCCGTGACCGCCGGTCAGGGTCAGCGCGGCGTACGGCGACCCGGGGGTGGTGCTCGCCTTGACGATGATCCCGCCCTTGGTCCACGGCTGCGTGTCCTCGACCGGCGCCCGACCGTCCGAAGAGGACACGGCGGTCAGCGACGTCACGCGGGCGGTGATGCTGCCGTCGCCGGTCATCGCCTGGTGCGCGAACGAGAAGTCGTCGACCACCGGCTCGCCGTCCGGGCCCGTCGTCGGCTTGGCGCCCGCGCACGGCTCGCCGTCCGGACCGCTGCACGAGAAGGTGCTCGCCGCCGCCGCGAACAACCCCATCAGCACGATCACCAGCGCGGCCGAGACCAGGCCGGCCACCCAGCCGCGCACGGTGCGCAGCTTCGTCCACTCCGCCCGCAGCGCCTGCCCGAACCCGCGCCACGCGCTCATCGCGCGCCCTCGCCCGCGTGGAACTCGACCGCGTCCCTGGTCAGCTCCATGTACGCCTCTTCGAGGGACGCGCGGTGCGCCGACACCTCGGAGAACGGCACCGCGCCCTCGCCCAGCAACGCGACCACCCGCTCCCCGGACAGCCCGGCGACGGTCAGCGCGTCCGCCCCGGTCACGGCGACCGTCGCGCCCGCCCGTGCCAGCATCGTCATCGCCTGCGTGCGCGCGTTGGTGCGCAACGTGACCCGCTCACCGGACGCGGCCTCGATCAGCTCGGCCACGCCGACGTCCGCGATCACCCTGCCCCGGCCCACGACCACCACGTGGTCGGCGGTGTCCTGCAACTCGCTCATCAGGTGGCTGGACACCAGCACCGCCCGGCCCTCGGCCGCCAGCGACCGCAGGAACCCGCGCATCCACCGGATGCCCTCGGGGTCCATGCCGTTGACCGGCTCGTCCAGCACGAGCACCGGCGGGTCGCCGAGCAGCGCCGCCGCGATGCCCAGCCGCTGCCGCATGCCCAGCGAGTAGCCGCCCGCCTTGCGCCGGATCGCCGAGGTCAGGCCGACCCGTTCGGCGACCTCGTCCACCCGCCGCGCGCCGAGGCCCTGCGAGTGGGCCAGCCACAGCAGGTGGTTGCGGCCGGTGCGGCTCGGTTGCAGCGCCGACGCGTCCAGCAGCGACCCGACCTGCCGCAGCGGGTGCCGCAAGGTCCGGTACGGCCGGCCGCCGACCAGCGCGTGGCCCTCGTCGACCGAGTCCAGGCCCAGGACGACCCGCATGGTGGTGGACTTGCCCGCGCCGTTGGGGCCGACGAAGCCGGTGACCTTGCCCGGTGCGACGGTGAACGTCATCCCGTCCAGCGCCACGGTCGGCCCGTACCGCTTGCGCAGCCCGGACACTTCGATGGTTGCTTCCATGCCGCGAAGGCTAGGAGCGCGGCCCCGGTCCGGTCGTCACGCGGGAGAGCCGTCCCCGCCTCGCTGACAGGGGGGAGGGCCGTCCCTCCTGAGAGGGATGCCGGCGTCACCACCTGCGGTGACGCGTCGGACCAGGTCGACGACGAGAATGGTCCGGGTGAGCGAAGAGGGGTGGGGCCGGCGGCCGGCCGACGGCCCGCACGTGCCGGTGGCCGCCGTGCTGGCGCTGGGCGCGGCCGCGGTGGGCGAGGCGGTGGCGCGGGCGGTGACCGGCGGCGCGGACCCGCGGCTCGTGCTGGTGCTCGGGGTGCTGGCGCTGGGGACCACCGCGCCGGCGGCGTTCCTGCGCCCGCTGCCCGCCGCGGTCGCGGTGTCGGCGGCGGGCGTGCTGTCGCTCGGGCTGTTCCACGGCCTCACGGTGGCGGGGCTCGGCGCGCAGCTGGTCGTGCTGCACCGGCTGGGCCGGGTGGGCGGCCAGGTCCCGGCGACCTGCCTGGCCGCGCCGTACCCGGTGCTGGCCCTCGTGCGCGACGCGGACGCGATGACCGTGCTGGCGGCGTCGTCGGCGCTGGCGGCGGCGTGGGTCGGGATCGCCCAGTGGGCGCGCGGCGAGGCGCTGGCGCACCGGGCCGCCCGCCAAGCCGTGGCCGGGAGCCTGCTGGAGCACACCGCCCGGGGTGAACGGGCCCGGATCGCCCGCGAGCTGCACGACGTCGTGGCGCACCACATCTCGATGATCGCGGTGCAGGCGGAGACGGCTCGGCTGACCACGCCCGGCATGCCCGCCGCCGGCGCGCAGCGGCTGTCGGAGATCGGCGACACCGCGCGGGCCGGGCTGACCGAGATGCGGCGGCTGCTGGGCGTGCTGCGGGAGGACGCGCCGGCGGACGTCGCGGACCGGCACCCGCAGCCGGGGCTGCCGCAGCTCAACGACCTGATCGACGACGCGCGCGACACGTCCGGCGCGGGCGCGCGGCTCATCGTCTCCGGCACGCCCGCCGAACTGGACCCCGGCGTGGAACTGGCCGCGTACCGGATCGTCCAGGAAGCCCTCACCAACGCGCGGCGGCACGCGCCCGGCGCGGCGGTCGACGTGGAGCTGCACTACACCGAGGAGGCGTTGCGGTTGCGCATCAGGGACAACGGGCCGGGCCCACGTGCCGCGTCACCGCCCGGCGGGCACGGGCTGACCGGGATGCGGGAACGGGCGGCGGCCGTCGGCGGCCGGTTGCGCACGGGCACGACCGCCGTGGGCGGGTTCCTCGTCGAGGCCAGCCTCCCGGCGGGGGCGACCGGGTGAGCGCCGTCCGGATCGTGGTCGCCGACGACCACCAGGTGATCCGCACCGGGTACGCCGCGCTGCTCGACACGCAGGCCGACTTCACCGTCGTCGGCACGGCGTCCGACGGCGGCGAGGCGGTGCGGGTCTGCCGGGAGCTGTCGCCCGACGTGGTGCTGATGGACGTGCGGATGCCGGGCGTGGACGGCATCGAAGCCACCCGCCGGCTCGCGGACGGGCCGAGGGTGCTGATCCTGACCACGTTCGACCTGGACGAATATGTCTACGACGCGTTGCGCGCGGGCGCCAGCGGGTTCCTGCTCAAGGACGTGACGGCGGAGCGGCTGTTCGACGCGGTGCGGGTCGTCGCGGCCGGCGAGGCGTTGCTGGCGCCGACCGTCACCCGGCGCCTGATCGGCGAGTTCACCCGCCTGCGGCCGGAGCCCGTCACGCCCGCCTCCGCCGTGTCCACCCTCACGCCGCGGGAGACCCAGGTGCTGCGGCTGATCGCGGAGGGCCTGTCGAACACGGAGGTGGCGGCCCGGCTGGTGGTGACGGAGGAGACGGTGAAGACGCACGTGAGCCGGGTGCTGAACAAGCTCGGCCTGCGCGACCGCACCCAGGCGGTGGTCGCGGCCTACGAGTCGGGCCTGGTCGTCCCCCGTTCCCGGGGCTGATCCGGTCGCCCACGCCGAGGCGTACCTCTCGAAAAGCGCTTTCTCTCCACCATCCCGCCCCTCTGAACGTTCAACTCGGGGTACCTGAACGTAGGACACGCGCGTTCCGAACGTAGGACTCACGCGAGAGTCCTACGTTCGCGTCGCGCGTGTCCTACGTTCCGGACGCGCGTGTCCTACGTTCGGAACAGGCGAGTTGAACGTTCAGGTCAGCGCGGAGCGCGGCCCAGGGTGCTCTGGCGGGCGATCAGCTTGTGCGCGGCGCGCACCTCGACGCCCGGCAACGGCTCGGGGCTGCCGATGCGCGCGAGCAGCCGGTCCACCGCCGTGGTCGCTATGGTCACCTTGTCCGGCGAGATGGTGCTGATCGTCGGGTTGGAGTAGCGGCCTTCCTCGATGTCGTCGTACCCGATGAGGGCGATGTCCTCGGGCACGCGCAGGCCGCGTTCCAGCACCTCGTGCAGCGCGCCGAGCGCGACGAGGTCGCTGTAGCAGAACACGGCGTCCGGCGGGTCGGCCCGGTCCAGCAGCAGCCGCATCGCGCCGGAGCCGTCGGCCCGGTTGAACCTCGGGGTGTGGATTATCAACGACTCGTCCACCGGCAACCCGGCCTCGGCGTGGGCCTGCCGGTAGCCGAGCGTGCGCAGCTGCGCCGCCTCGCCGGTCGGGTACGGCTGGTCGCCGATGGCGGCGATCCGCCGCCTGCCCAGGCCGATCAGGTGCGCGGTGGCTTCCCGTGACGCCGCCACGTCGTCGATGCCCACGTGGTCGAACGTGCCGTTGGACGTCCGCTCGCCCAGCACGACCAGCGGCAGCGCGGGGTCGCCGTCGTCCAGGTCCTCCTGCGCCAGCCCGAGCGGGCTGAAGATCATGCCGTCGAACAGCAGCGCCCGCGCCCCGCGCCGGATCAGCTCGCGCTCGTGCGCCGGGTCGCCGTCGGTCTGGTCGATCAGCACGTTGTACCCGCGCTCGCGGGCCTCCGGGATGATCGCCTGCAACAGCTCCGCGAAGTAGGGCGTGTCCAGGTAGGGCACGACCACCGCGATCTGCCCGGACCGGCCGTTGGCCAGGTTGCGGGCCAGCACGTTGGGCCGGTAGCCCAGCTCGGCGATCGCCCGCTCCACCTTCTCCCGGGTCCGCTCGGTGACCTTGGCGTAGCCGTTGACCACGTTCGAGACCGTCCGCGCGGACACCCCCGCGAGCTCTGCTACGTCACGCAGCGTGGCGTCGCGCATCGTTCTCCTCCGTCGGACCGGCGCGGCGGCCCTACCGCTACAGCGCTGCAAAGGAGTGTGCACGCCGGCCCGCGCCGCGACAAGCCCCGACCCGCCGGTGATCCGCACCGGGTTCAAGTCTCGTTTGGATTAACTTCAGGTGAGGTCTTGCAGCGCGGCAAAACCCCGTACATAGTGCTTTGCAGCGCAGCAAGACCCGGTGCCACGGCGGCGACCACGGTCGGTTCCCCCGAACCCGCCGGCCGTGGCGCGACACCCGGACCACGACCCCGAGGCACCAGACCGCGCCTCGCGGGGTCGCCGCACACCTTGTACGTCTCGCTCACGCACCGTGATCGCGGTCGCGCATGCACTGACGCATGCCGCGACGGAAAGGCGCACTCATGCTCGGCACCACATGGTTGGCGAAACTCCGAGGGGGGCTCGCCGCCTGCGGCCTGCTCGCCGTGGCCGCGTGCGGCGGGGCCGGCGGCGACGACGGCGACGACGGCGGACCCGTGACGGTGTCCGTCTGGGCCTGGTACCCGGAGTTCAAGGGGGTGGTCGAGGCCTTCAACGCCTCGCACCCGGACATCAAGGTCGAGTGGACCAACGTCGGCACCGGACCGGACCAGTACGCCAAGCTCAAGACCGCGTTCACCGCCGGCAAGGGCGCGCCGGACGTGGCGATGGTGGAGTTCCAGCAGATCCCCACGTTCATCATCCTCGACGCCCTGGTCGACATGGGTGAGCACGGCGCCAACGACGACGAGGACCTCTACGCCGAGTGGGCGTGGAAGCAGGCCACCGACGGCGAGAAGGTCTACGCGATCCCGGTCGACGGCGGCCCGATGGCGCTGATGTACCGCAAGGACCTCTTCGACCAGCACGGGATCAAGGTACCGACCACCTGGGCCGAGTACGGCGAGGCCGCCGCGAAGATCAAGGCCGTGGACCCGGACGGGCACGTCGCCAGCTTCGGCAGCGACGGCGGCTGGATCAACGGCCTGATGTGGCAGGCGGGCTGCCGGCCCTACGGCTACTCGCAGGCCACCGCCAAGGACCAGGTGAAGATCAACCTCACCGCGCCGGAGTGCCGGAAGGTCTTCGACTTCTACGGCGACCTGGTCGACAAGGGTCTGATGGCCAAGGACCCGTTCTTCACCGCCGACGCCACCGCCGCGCTCGACTCGGGCAAGTACTGGACCTGGGCCGCGGCCGGCTGGACCCCCGGCTACGTCGCGGGCTCCCTGAAGAACACGGCGGGCAAGTGGGCGGTCGCCCCGATGCCGCAGTGGACCGCGGGCGCCGACGAGCAGGGCGACTGGGGCGGCTCCACGTTCACCGTGACCAAGCAGGCCAAGAACCCGAAGGCGGCCACCACCGTGGCGCGCGAGCTGTTCGGCAAGTCCAAGGCCGCCTGGGACATCGGGTTGAACAAGGCGTTCCTCTACCCGCTGGTCAAGGACGTGGCGGCGGACCCGGCGTTCACCGGCAAGGCCTACGAGTTCTTCAACGGCCAGAAGGTGAACGAGATCTTCGTGCCGGTGTCGGAGAAGCTCGGCGAGTTCCAGTACACGCCGTTCCAGGACTTCGTGTTCGGCGAGCTGAACGACCGCAGCGCCGAGGCCATGTCGGGCAGCAGGTCGTGGAGCACGGTGCTGGAGGAGACGCAGAAGAACGTCGTCGCCTACGCCGAGCAGCAGGGCTTCAAGGTCAGCGAGTAGCGCTCCGGCGGCCCGTCGCGGCGAGCTCGACGCCGTGACGGGCCCTGGCCAAGTCAGGAGGTTCACCGTGACGCGGTCCACGTCGATCGCGGCGCCCGAGGCCGACGACCCGCCGCTCGCGCCGGTCGAGTCCCGCGCGCGGCGCCGGTCGCGCCGGGTCACCGCGCACCCGGTGGCCGGGATGCTGTTCGTCCTGCCGTTCTTCCTCGTCGTCGTCGCGTTCCTGGTGGTGCCGCTGGGCTACGCGTTCTGGCTCAGCCTGTCCAGCCGGAGCCTCGCGCTCGGCACGCGGTTCAGCGGCATCGACAACTACGTGCGCGCGTTCACCGACCCGCTGCTGCTCGACGGCCTGCTGCGGGTCGTCCTCTTCGGACTCGTGCAGATCCCGGTCATGCTCGGCATCGCGCTGGCGGGCGCGCTCGTGCTGGACGCCGTGACCACGAAGTTCGCCCTGGCGTTCCGGCTCATCGCGTTCATGCCCTACGCGGTGCCCGCCGTCGTCGGCGCGCTCATGTGGGGTTTCCTCTACAGCCGCACGTTCGGCCCGTTCGCCGACCTGCCGA
Source organism: Saccharothrix sp. 6-C (assembly GCF_016695385.1). Taxonomy (NCBI): domain Bacteria; kingdom Bacillati; phylum Actinomycetota; class Actinomycetes; order Pseudonocardiales; family Pseudonocardiaceae; genus Saccharothrix; species Saccharothrix sp. 6-C. The sequence continues at coordinate 1,666,067 of NZ_CP064192.1, forward strand.
CGCTGGTCGGCGGCGACCCGATCGACTTCTTCGGCACCTCGCTGCTGCTGGTGTCGCTGGGCAACATCGTGACGTGGGCGTGGACCGGCTACAACATGATCATCCTGTACTCGGCGCTGCAGGGCGTGCCGCGCGAGATGTACGAGGCCGCGGTGATCGACGGCGCCACGCCCGTGCAGGTCGCGCTGCGGGTCAAGGTGCCCGCGATCAAGCAGGCCATCACGCTGGCCGCGATCTTCACCGTCATCGGCACCATGCAGTTCTTCACCGAACCGCAGATCATGGCCAGGTTCGCGCCGCAGATCTCGGCCGGCTACACGCCGAACCTCTACGCCTACAACCAGGCGTTCGCCTACTCGGACTTCCACTACTCCGCCGCGCTGTCCTTCGCGCTCGGCTTCCTGGTGTTCGTCGTGGCCTACGCGTTCGTGATCGTCAACAACCGCAGGCGGGGGAAGCGCGCATGACCCTCGGCAAAGCCGACGACCGGCCCAGGCTGAACACCCGGCTCCCGCACCTGCTGATGGGCGTCGGCATCCTGTACTTCCTCGTCCCGCTGCTCTGGGTGCTCGTCGCGGCCACCAAGAGCCAGCCCGACCTGCTCGACAGCCCCGCGCTGTGGTTCGCCGAGTTCAACCTGTTCGAGAACATCGGGCTGCTGTTCCGCGAGGACGACGGCGCCTACGGCAAGTGGCTGGTCAACACCGCGCTGTACTCCGGTCTCAGCGCGGTGGGCGCGACGGTCCTCGCGGCGGCGGCGGGCTACGGCCTGGCCCGGTTCCAGTTCCCGGGCAAGAGGCTGTTCGAGACCGCCCTGCTGGGCATGATCATGGTGCCGGCCACCGCGCTGGTGCTGCCGACGTACCTGATCCTGTCCGAGGTGGAGCTCGTCGACACGATGTGGGCGGTCATCCTGCCGTCGCTGCTCAGCCCGTTCGGCGCATACCTCATCCGCGTGTACGTGGACGAGAGCGTGCCGGTGGAGCTGATCGACGCCGCCCGCATCGACCGGGCGGGCGAGCTGCGCATCTTCTGGCAGATCGCGGTGCCGATGATGCGGCCCGCCCTCGTCACCGTGTTCCTGTTCACCCTCGTCGCGACCTGGAACAACTACTTCCTGCCGCTGGTGATGCTCAGCGACAGCGACCTGTACCCCCTTACCGTGGGTCTGACCACCTGGTTCAACACCGCCCAGCAGGAGGCAGGCACCCGGATGCTGTTCAACCTCGTGGTGACCGGCTCACTGCTGGCCATCGTCCCGCTCATCGTCGCCTTCGTCCTGCTGCAGCGCTTCTGGCGCAGCGGCGCGGCGGCAGGCGCCCTGAAGTAGGAGCACCGTGCTCAACGCCTCTCTTGCCCTCAACCCCGACTACGTCATCGCGCCCGTGCGACGCCGGCTCTTCGGGTCGTTCGTCGAGCACATGGGCCGGTGCGTCTACACCGGCATCTACGAACCCGGCCACCCGACCGCCGACGAGGACGGTTTCCGGGGCGACGTGCTGGAGCTGACCCGAGAGATGGGGGTCGAGCTGGTCCGCTACCCCGGCGGCAACTTCGTCTCCGGCTACCGCTGGGAGGACGGCGTCGGACCCGTCTCGCAGCGGCCCGTGCGCCGCGAGCTGGCCTGGCACAGCCTGGAGACCAACGAGGTCGGCGTCGACGAGTTCGTCCGCTGGGCGCGCAAGGCCGACGTCGAGGTCATGTACGCGGTCAACCTCGGCACGCGCGGCGTCGCCGAGGCGCTCGACGTGCACGAGTACATGAACCACGAAGGCGGCACGCGCCTGTCCGACCTGCGCCGCGAGCACGGCTCCGAGAAGCCGCACGGCGTGAAGCTGTGGTGCCTGGGCAACGAGCTGGACGGCCCGTGGCAGCTCGGCCACAAGACCGCGCACGAGTACGGCCGGCTGGCCGCCGAGACGGCCCGCGCGCTGCGGCAGGCCGAGCCGGACCTGGAGCTGGTGGCGTGCGGCAGCTCCAGCTCGTCCATGCCGACGTTCGGCGAGTGGGAGTCCACCGTGCTGGAGCTGGCGTACGACGAGGTGGACCACATCTCGCTGCACGCCTACTACGAGGTGCTCGACGGCGACGTGGACAGCTTCCTGGCCTCCGCCGCCGACATGGACCACTTCATCGACAGCGTGGTGGCCACCGCAGACGCGGTCGGCGCGCGGCTCAAGAGCAAGAAGAAGATCACGCTCTCGTTCGACGAGTGGAACGTCTGGTACATGAAGCGGTTCCAGGCCGAGCCGCGCACGGAGTGGGAGGTCGCGCCGCGGGTCATCGAGGACCAGTACGACGTCACCGACGCCGTGGTCGTCGGCAACCTGCTCATCTCGCTGCTGCGCCACAGCGACCGGGTGGCGGTGGCGTGCCAGGCGCAGCTGGTGAACGTGATCGCGCCGATCCGCAGCGAGCCGGGCGGCCCGGCGTGGCGGCAGACGACGTTCCACCCGTTCGCGCTGACGTCGCGGCTGGCGCGGGGCCAGGTGCTGCGGGTGGAGACGTCGTCGCCGACGTACTCGACCCAGCGCTTCGGTGACGTCCCGGTGGTCGACTCGGTCGCCACGCACGACGAGGAGACCGGTGACACGGTGGTGTTCGTGGTCAACCGGCACCGGTCGGAGCCGGTCGACCTGAAGGTGGCGCTGGCCGCGTTCGGCGACGTCGAGGTGGCCGAGGCGTGGACCGTGCACGACCCGGACGGTTCGGCCACCAACACCGAGGACGACCCGGACCGCGTCGTGCCGCGGCCGCAGACCGCCACCATCGCCGACGGCGACCTGCGCGTCGTCCTGCCGCCCGTCTCCTGGACCGCCCTGCGCCTGACCCCCACCACCTGACCGCGAGAGTCCAACGTCCACGCCGCGAGAGTCCAACGTCCAGAGGGGGTGAATTCAACGCTCAGCGCACGGGGCCGAGCGCTGAGCGTTGAATTCGGGGCCCGCGAACGTTGGACTCTCGGGCCCCGGGGGTTGGACTCACGGGCTGTGGGGGTTGGACTCTCGGGGGTCAGGGGGTGACGTAGGTGGAGAGGTGTTCGCCGGTCAGGGTGGCGCGTTCGGCGACCAGGTCGGCGGGCGTGCCCTCGAAGACGATCCGGCCGCCGTCGTGGCCCGCGCCGGGACCGAGGTCGATGATCCAGTCGGCGTGCGCCATGACCGCCTGGTGGTGCTCGATGACGATGACCGACTTGCCCGAGTCGACCAGCCGGTCCAGCAGGCCGAGCAGCTGTTGGACGTCGGCCAGGTGCAGGCCGGTGGTCGGCTCGTCGAGGACGTAGACCTCGCCCTTCTCGGCCATCTGCGCGGCCAGCTTCAGCCGCTGCCGCTCACCGCCGGACAACGTGGTCAGCGGCTGCCCCAGCGACAGGTAGCCGAGGCCGACGTCCACCAGCCGGTCGAGGACCTTGTGCGCGGCCGGCACCCGCGCGTCACCCGCCCCGAAGAACGCCTCCGCCTCGACCGCGGACATCGCGAGCACCTCGGCGATGTTCCGCCCGCCCAGCTCGTACTCCAGCACGGACGCCTGGAACCGCTTGCCCTCGCAGTCCTCGCACGTGGTCTCGACGGTGGCCATCACGCCCAGCTCGGTGTAGATGACGCCCGCGCCGTTGCACGTGGGGCAGGCGCCCTCGGAGTTGGAGCTGAACAACGCCGGCTTCACGCCGTTGGCCTTGGCGAACGCCTTGCGGATCGGTTCGAGCAGGCCGGTGTACGTGGCCGGGTTGCTGCGCCGCGAGCCGCGGATCGCGCCCTGGTCGATCACCACCACGCCGTCGCGGCCGGCCACCGAGCCGTGCACCAGCGAGCTCTTGCCGGACCCGGCCACGCCGGTGAGCACGCAGAGCACGCCGAGCGGGATGTCGACGTCCACGTCACGCAGGTTGTGGGTGTCGGCGCCACGCACCTCCAGCGCGCCGGACGGCGTCCGCACCGACGCCTTCAACGACGCCCGGTCGTCCAGGTGCCGCCCGGTGAGGGTGTCACTGGCGCGCAGCCCTTCGACGGTCCCCTCGAACACCACCTCGCCGCCGCCGGTGCCCGCCTTGGGCCCGAGGTCGACCACGTGGTCGGCGATCGCGATCACCTCGGGCTTGTGCTCGACCACCAGCACGGTGTTGCCCTTGTCCCGCAACCGGAGCAGCAGCTCGTTCATCCGCTCGATGTCGTGCGGGTGCAGCCCGATGGTGGGCTCGTCGAAGACGTAGGTGACGTCGGTGAGCGACGAGCCGAGGTGGCGGATCATCTTGGTGCGCTGCGCCTCGCCGCCGGACAGCGTGCCGGAGGGCCGGTCGAGCGAGAGGTAGCCGAGCCCGATGTCCACGAACGAGTCGAGCGCCCGCCGCAGCGTCACGAGCAGCGGCGCCACCGACGGCTCGTCGAGGTCGCGCACCCACTGGGCCAGGTCGCTGATCTGCATCTCGCACAGGTCGGCGATGTTCTTGCCCTTGATCTTGGACGCGAGGGCTTCCTTGGCCAACCGCGTCCCGCCGCACTCGGGACAGGTCGTGAACGTCACCGCCCGCTCCACGAACGCGCGGATGTGCGGCTGCATCGCGTCGACGTCCTTGGACAGGTACGACTTCTGGATCTGCGGGATCAGCCCCGAGTAGGTCAGGTTGACCCCGTCGACCTTGATCTTGGTCGGTTCCTTGTGGAGGAGGTCGTGCAGTTCCTTCTTGGTGTACTTGCGGATCGGCTTGTCCGGGTCGAAGAAGCCGCAGCCGCGGTAGATGCGGCCGTACCAGCCGTCCATGCTGTAGCCGGGGATGGTGAGCGCGCCCTCGTTGAGCGACTTGCTGTCGTCGTAGAGCGCGGTCAGGTCGAAGTCGTTGACCGAGCCCATGCCCTCGCAGCGCGGGCACATGCCGCCGAGCCGGTTGAACGTCGCCTTCTCGGCCTTGGTCCTGCCGCCGCGCTCGACCGTGATCGCGCCGCTGGCCTTGACCGACGGCACGTTGAACGCGTACGCGTTGGGCGGGCCGATGTGCGGCGTGCCGAGCCTGCTGAACAGGATGCGCAGCATGGCGTTGGCGTCGGTGACGGTGCCGACCGTCGAGCGCGGGTTCGCGCCCAGCCGCTCCTGGTCGACGATGATCGCCGTCGTCAGCCCGTCGAGCACGTCGACCTCGGGCCGCGCCAGCGTGGGCATGAAGCCCTGCACGAACGCGCTGTAGGTCTCGTTGATCATCCGCTGCGACTCGGCGGCGATGGTGCCGAACACCAGCGAGCTCTTGCCCGAGCCGGACACGCCGGTGAACACCGTCAGCCGGCGTTTCGGGATCTCGACGCTGATGTCCTTGAGGTTGTTCACGCGCGCGCCCTGCACGCGGATCAGGTCGTGGCGGTCGGCGAGGTGCGGCTCGGGCGACCGCGCGTCCGTCCTGGTGGCCTTGCTCATCGTGTCTCCATCTGGTTGTGCCGGGCGCGTTCGGGGTGCGGCGGCCCCGCTCCTGCGGACGTGGGAGCGGGGCGGCTCACGGCGGGGTGCGGCGCGGCTCAGCGCAGCTGCTGGATGCGGATCAGGTTGCCCGCCGGGTCGCGGAACGCGCAGTCGCGCACGCCGTAGGGGTGCTCGGTCGGTTCCTGGACGACTTCGGCCCCACCGGCCTGGAGCTCGTCGAACGTGCCGTCGAGGTCCTTGGTGGCGAGGTTGATCGCGGCGTAGGTGCCCTTGGCCATCATCTCGGTGATGGTGCGGCGCTCCTCGTCGGTGACGCCGGGGTCGGCGGCCGGCGGGTGCAGCACGATCGAGGTGCCGGGTTGGCCGGCGGGGCCGACCGTGATCCAGCGCATGCCCTCGTAGCCGACGTCGTTGCGCACCTCGAAGCCGAGGGTGTCGCGGTAGAAGGCGAGCGCGGCGTCCGGGTCGTCCTGCGGGAGGAAGGTCTGGTGAATGCTGATGTCCATGGCGGTCACGCTAGGTCGGGGCCCGGAGCGGACGCTTCTCGATTCCTGACCGGTCTGGTGACCTGCTTGGCCACGCACGCCGGCATGCCGCCCGTCGCGCCGGTGGCCTCCCGCCGGTACTCGCTGGGCGGCACGCCGACCAGCTCGGTGAACCGGGTGCTGAACGTGCCCAGCGACGAGCAGCCGACCGCGAAGCAGACCTCGGTGACGCTGAGGTCGCCCCGCCGCAGCAACGCCATCGCGCGTTCGATGCGCCGCGTCATCAGGTACGAGTACGGTGACTCGCCGTAGGCGCGCCGGAACTGGCGGCTGAGGTGCCCGGCGGACATGTTCACGCCGCGCGCGAGCGCCTCGACGTCCAGCGGCTGCGCGTACTCGCGGTCCATCCGGTCGCGGACGCGGCGCAACCTGGCCAGGTCGCGCAGGTGCTGCGTCGCGGCGGAGGTGCTGGTCACGTGCGCGATCGTGCCACATGACGGCACGCGGAGCAGGCCGGAACCCGGTGTCGCGGCGGGCTGGGCCGTGGCCGGCCGGCCGGTGTGCTCCACCCGGCGCCCGCCGGCGACCCGCACCGCACCCGGATCACCGAGCGCGACCTGGCCGCGGTGTGCGCCGACTACGCCGCGCTCGGTCAGCGGCGGCTCATCTGCACGAACACGGTCAGCGTGCTGGAGAGCCGATGATCCGCGAACGCCTCGCCCACCGTGAGATCGGCTCAACAGCTCGCGCCGCCCGGCACCGTTCGCGTCGCGACGCACGGCAGGTCGGTGGTGGAGATCGCGCACGAGGTGGTGCGCGCCGCCGGCTGGTGAGGTCACGGCAGTGAGGCGGGCAGGCCGAACAGCGGGAAGTGCTCCGCGCCGACGAACGACGTGACGTCCCGGATGAGGTCGCCGCGCAGCGTCAGCACGTTGACCGCCCACGCCAGGTAGGCGCCCGCGTCGTCGTCCCACAGGTAGCAGGCGACGGCGGGCTGGGCGTTGGCGCTGGTCACCCGGTGCCGCCAGGGCGGGCAGCCGCCCACCGGCACCCGCGCGACGAAGTCGGCGACCGCCTCGATGCCGCGGTACCAGTGCGGCAGCGGCGGCATCGACCAGGTGACGTCCTCGGTCAGCAACGCGACCATGGCGTCGGCGTCGCCGCGTTCCAGCGCGCCGGCGTAGTCGGCCACGACCTGCCGCAGCCGGGCGTCGTCGATCAGCCGCAACGCCTGCTGCCGGCCGTGCTCGGGCGCCTTCTCGGCGATCACCCGGCGGGCCCTGGCCAGGGCGGAGTTCACCGACGTGGCCGAGGTGCCCATCATCGCGGCGATCTCGGCCGCGGCGAACCCGAGCACCTCGAACAGCAGCAACGCCGCCCGCTGGTTGCCCGGCAGGTGCTGCAACGCGGCGACGAAGGCCAGCTCGACGGCCTCGCGCTGCGCGTAGCGCCCGGCCGGCCCGCTGTCGCGCAGGCCCGCGTCCGGGTACGGCCCGAGCCAGGCCACGTCGGTCAGGGGCACGTCGTCGAGCACGGTGCGGTCGGCGGCCGGCCCGAGGTCCACCGGCAGCGCGCGCCGGCCACGGCTCTCGACGGTGTCCAGGCAGGTGCGGGTGGCCACTTTGTACAGCCACGAGCGCAGCGAGCCGCGCCCTTCGAAGCCCGCCAGCCCGCGCCACGCGCGCAGCAGCGCGTCCTGGAGCGCATCATCGGCGTCGTGGGTGGAACCGAGCATGCGGTAGCAGTGGGCGTGCAGCTCCCGGCGCAGCGGCTCGACGAGGCGCGTGAACGCCGCACCGTCGCCCGCGCGCGCCCGCGTCAGGTCGGTGTCTTCGGCGCCCTCGGCGGAACTCGTCGCAAGAACTTCGTCCACGAGCGACGATTCTGCCCCAGGCGGGGAGTCACTACCGGCGTACGAGCACCGCACCGCCAGTTCCAGGAGGATCCGCGATGACCGAGACCGCCGTCACCGACACCCTGCGGGTGCCCGACGCGCTGCTGCACTACGAGGTGCGCGGCCGGGGACCGCTGGTGGTGCTCGCCGCCGCGCCGATGGACGCCAGGTCGTTCGAGCCGCTGGCCGACCTGCTCGCCGCGGACCACACCGTGCTCACCACGGACCCGCGCGGCATCTACCGCAGCCAGGTGGACGACCCGGACGCCGACGCCACGCCGGAACTGCGCGCCGACGACCTGGCCCGGCTCATCCGGCACCTCGACGTCGGCCCGGCGGCGGCCGTGCTCGGCTCCAGCGGCGGCGCGGTGAGCGTGCTGGCGCTGGCGCAGGCGCACCCCGGGCTGGCGCGCACCGTGATCGCCCACGAGCCGCCGCTGGACCAGCTCGTGGCGGACCGCGAGGACCTGCTCCGGCGGACCGACGAGATGGTCGCGACCTACCTGTCCGGCGACCCGCTCGGGGCGTGGCGTCAGTTCATGGCCATCGCGGACATCGACATGCCCGACGAGGTGGTCGAGCGGATGTTCGGCGGTGAGCGCTCGGCGCAGGACCTCGCCGACGAGCGGTTCCAGTACGAGCACATGCTCCGGCCGACCGTGCGGTGGGTGCCCGACCTCGACGCGCTGCGGTCGGCGTCGACCCGGATCGTGGTCGGCATCGGCGAGGACTCGGGCGGCGAGCTGTGCGAGCGCACGTCGGAGGCGTTGGCCCGCGGTCTCGGTGTCGAGCCGACCAGGTTCCCCGGTGGTCACGTCGGCTTCGCCGAGGACCCGCGGCGGTTCGCGGTCCGGCTGCGGGAGGTGCTGGGGGAGGGCTGAGCCGGGTTCGCGGGCGTGGGCTCCGGCCGGTCCCGTCTCGGTCGAGGCGGGACCGGCCGGCCGGTCCGGCGGCGTGCACGAGGAGCTCGTGCCGGGGTCAGGCGGGCACGCGGGAACGGGAGGTGAGGACGGACAGGGCGGCCACCGCCAGCCCGGCCAGGCTCAACGCCACCCCGACCCACGCGGTGGACGTGTAGCCCCAGCCCGCGTTGATGGCCAGGCCGCCCAGCCACGCGCCCGCGCCGTTGGCGATGTTCAACGCCGAGTGGTTCGACGACGACGCCAGCGACGGCGCGTCCGGTGAGGCGTCCATCAGCCGCACCTGCAACGCCGACGCCAGGACTTGTGACACGAGCCCGATGAGGAACACGGTCGTGAACGCCATCACCGGCGAGGTCGCGGTCAGCGCGAACACCACGAGCACGCCCGTCACCGCGATCAGCGACCCGAACACCGTGCCCATGACGGAGCGGTCCACGAACCGGCCGCCGACCGTGGCGCCGATCGTCATGCCGAGCCCGAACACCGCGAGCACCCACGGCACGGCGGAGGCGGACAGGGCGGTGACCTCGGTGGTGATGGGGGAGATGTAGGAGTAGACGGCGAACATGCCGCCGAACCCGATCATGCCGGTGAGCAGCGCGAACCACACCTGGGGCCGGCGGAACGCGCTCAGCTCGGCGGCCATGCCGGCGTCCCTCGGCGCGGGCACCCGGGGCAGCCACCTGGCCACCGCCACCGCCGTCGCGACGGCGATCACGGCCACCGCGAGGTACGCGACCCGCCACCCGATCTGCTGACCGGCGGCGGTGGCGACCGGCACGCCGACCAGGTTGGCCACGGTCAGGCCGATCATGATCCGGGCGACCGCCGTGCCACGCCGCTCCGGTGGCACGAGGGTGGTCGCGACCACGGCCGCGATGCCGAAGTACGCGCCGTGGGGCAACCCGGCCACGAACCGCGCGGTCATCAGCAGGGCGGTGTTGGGCGCGATGGCGGACAGGCCGTTGCCCAGCGCCAGGGCGAGGGTCAGCCCGATCAGCAGGCCCTTGCGGGGCAGCTTCGCGGCCAGTCCGGCGATGAGCGGCGCGCCGACCACCACGCCGAGCGCGTACAGGCTGATCGCGTGGCCGGCGGTGGGGATGGAGATGTCGAACGTGGCCGCCATCTGCGGCAGCAGGCCCATCGTGGCGAACTCGGTGGTCCCGATGGCGAACCCGCCCAGCGCCAGCGCGACCATGGCGGCCCCGCCGCCGTTGCCGCGACGGGTGGCAGTGGACCCGGCGGTCGCCGTCATGCATCGCTCCTGTCAGCTGTCCCGAGTCGACAGTGACCGCGCGACGTAGATTGCTTAGCCAGCGAAACTATTTTAGCCGGTTCGCTCCGGACCGGCCGCACGCGCACCGCGTGCCACTGCTCACAGGTCACCGCCGACGGGCGCGGAACCCGCTGGTGAGGCCCGTGGTTTCTCGCTGGATGGCGATCGGTCCCGAGGTCGTCGCGCCGCCGCCGGCCGCTGCGGTCGGGTCGATGCGGAGCCCGGTGAGCCAGTGTCCGGGAGGCGGCGTCGGGCTTCCGGCTGTCGCTGGTGTTCCCCGCTCACACCACCGGGATCGGCCCGGGTCAGCTCCCGACCCGGGGCCCCACGTCCAGCGCGGTGCCGTAGAGGCGGGTCGCGGCGATCGTGATGGTCAGGCGGCGATCCGGGGCGAGGTCCGGTCCGTCCGCCGCCTCCACCAGCTCCGCGTCGCCCTCCACCACCGCGAACGACCACACGTCCGGCCCGCTCACGTGCAGCGAGACCTTCGGGTCGGCCCGGATCTGGCGGGCTTTCAGGCGGTCGGCGGTGGTCGACACCCGGATCACCCGCTCGTCGGCGTCCCACTGGTAGAGCACGGTGGACAGGTGGGGGTGGCCGCTGCGCTTCACGGTCGCGAGCACGCCGAACCGCTGCCCGCCGAGCAGGTCCACCAGTTCGTCGTCGGTCAGGGTGCGGGGCGCGGGGCCGGCGTTGACGGTCATGTCGATCTCCTCGGGGGAGTCAGGCGGAACGCTTGCGCAGGACGATCAGGGCGACCGTGAAGGCGGCGACGAGCAACGCGGCGGCGACGGTGAACGCCATGTGGTACCCGGCGGTCAGCGCGACCGGCCCGGTGGCGCCCGACGCCCGCTCCTCCCCGATCCGCGCGGCGGCCAGCGTGGACAGCACGGCCACGCCCACGGCCATGCCGACCTGCTGCGTGGTGTTGAACAGGCCGGACACCAGGCCCGCGTCGTCCGGCCGGGCGTCGGACATGCCCAGCGACGCCAGCGCCGGCAGCACGAGCCCGCCACCGGCGACCAGCAGCATGACGGGCAGCAGGTCGGTGGCGTAGTCGGCGTCCACCGGGACGGAGGTCAGCTTCACCATCGCGCCCGCCAGCAGCGCCAGTCCGACCAGCAGCACCGCGCGCTCGCCGAACCGCGTGGTCAACCGGGCCGAGGCGAACAGCGACACACCGCCGATCGCGACCGCCGCCGGCAGCATCGCCAGCCCGGTGGCCAGCGCGCCGTAGGCCAGCACCTCCTGCATGAACAGCGCCACGATGACCTGGAACGCGAACATCGCCGACAGGGTGAGGACCTGCACCAGGTTCGCGCCGACCACGTTGCGGGAACGCAGGATCCGCAGCGGCATCAACGGCGTGCGCGCACGGGCCTGCCGCACGGTGAACGCGGCCAGCAACGCGACCGACACGGCCCCGAGGCCGAGCGTGTGCGCCGCCGTCCAGCCGTGCTGCTCGACCTTCACCACGGTGTAGAGGCCGAGCACCAGGCCGCTCGTGACCAGCGCCGCGCCGAGCACGTCGGCCCCGGCGGACAGGCCCGCGCCCCGGTGGGCCGGCAGCACGCGGATCGCGAGCAGCACGGTGGCCACACCGATCGGCAGGTTGATGAAGAAGATCCAGTGCCAGCTCAACGCGTCGGTCAGCACACCGCCCAGCACCTGCCCGATGGACGCGCCCGCCGCGCCGGTGAAGCTGAACACGCCGATGGCCTTGGCGCGTTCCGCCGGGTCGGTGAACAGGGTGACCAGGATGCCGAGCACGACCGCCGACGTCATCGCGCTGCCCGCGCCCTGGAGGAACCGGGCCGCGATGAGCAGCCCCGGCGTGCCGGCCGCGCCCGCCAGCAGCGACGCGGCGGTGAAGACGGCGGTGCCGGCCAGGAACATCGCCTTGCGGCCGACCAGGTCGCCGAGCCGGCCGGCGAGCAGCAGCAGGCCGCCGAACGCGATCAGGTAGGCGTTGACGGTCCAGCTCAGGCCGGCGGGGGAGAAGCCGAGGTCGTGCTGGATGGCGGGCATCGCCACGGTGACGATGCTGCCGTCGAGGACGGTCATCAGCATCGCGGCGGACAGCACGACCAGCGCGGACCAGCGGTTGGGTCGGGGGCGGTCGTGCGGTGCGCCGAGCGGCTGGTCGAGCGAGGACGACATGGTTCTCTCCTGTTCCGGCGGTGACAGGAGGAACCGTAGCGGATAGTTTTGTTACAGACAATCTAGCTCGGACTCACCTGGTGCTCTCGCGGGCGCGGCGGGCAGTCTGCGGCGCCGGGATCGGGGTCGACAGATGGCCGCCGACCAGCAGGTTCAGCGCGGCCAGCAGAGCTTCGCGATCTTTGCCGGGCAGCGACTCCAGAGCGGCCCGGTGCACCCCGTCCACGACCGCCTGGCTCCGCGCGGCCAGCTCGGCGCCCTTCTCGGTGACGGCGATGATCCGGGCCCGCCGGTCGGTGGTGGACGGTCGGCGCTCGGCGAGCCCGGCCTTCTCCAGCGCGTCCACCGTGACCACCATCGTGGTCTTGTCCATGTCCCCGAGCTCGGCCAGCTGGATCTGCGTGCGCTCCTCCTGCAAGGCGTGCACGAGGACGCAGTGCATCCGCGCGGTCAGCCCGATCTCGGCCAGCGCCGCCGCGATCCGGGTGCGCAGCACGTGGCTGGTGTGGTCCAGGAGGAACGACAGGTCGGATTCGGTGCGGGCTGGGGCCATGGCGGACATGGCCCCAGTCTAGCTAGTCGGACAGCACCGGATTATCCGCAAGAAACCTGTTTCAGAGTGCCGGGTGGGCGTTGCGCAGCAGCTCCTGGAACTGCGCCGAGTGCCAGCGACCGGCCGGTGGCGCGTCCGGCCACGCGTCGGTCGGGTCCGGCGTGGCGTCCGGGCGACCGGTGTAGGTGGGGTCGCACTCCCGGGTGAACGGCTCGTCGGCGATCGGCAGCGGGATGCTCGCGCCGTCCGACTCGCCCGGCGGCTTCATCCACACGTACGCGTCCACGTTCGGCCGCGGCGCGGCGACCGGGCGTTCGCCCAGGCCCGTGCCGGTCTGGTTGCACCAGTTGTAGATCCGGGTCCTGCGGTCGATCCGGCTGGTGTCGACGTAGGTGTCCACGTTCGTCTCGTAACCCGGCTCGGTCGGCCGGTCGGGGCCGCCCCAGCCGTTGCGGGAGGTGTCGACCAGCACGCCGACGCGCGGGTCGAAGCCCGCCGCCACCGCCTCGGACCGGAAGGCGTCCGCGAACGACAGCTCGTCGATGAACGGGTTCCAGTCGATCCACCTGCTCTGCCGGATGTGCTGGCCGCTGATCGTCGCCTTGACGATGAACTCCTCCCGCAGCGCGGAGTAGTCGGCGGTGTTGGCGATGAAACCGTGCACGGCGCCGAGCCGGCTGCCGCCCGAGGTCGCCGCCTTCACCAGCAGCGCCAGCGTCAGCTCGCGGTCCTCGTCCCAGCCGATGTGGCCGTGGTGGCTGATGTCGAGGTAGTTGTAGACGTTGCGGATCGCGCCGAGCTTCGCCAGCGCGTACCCGATGCCCTCGGTGTACGCGCCGGACGACTTGACGTACTCGCAGCCGAGGGTGGCGTCGTTGCGCGGCAGGACGTGGGTGACGAGGAACGGCAACGAGTCGGGCTCCACGACCGTGACGATCCGCAGCGGCGCGTACGCCGGGTCGGCCAGGATCGCGGCGATCGGGTCGACGAACTCCTGCTTGTAGCGCGGCAGCTCGTTCCAGGCCAGCTCGCCGCCGGGGGCCAGTCGGCCGCAGTCGCGGCCCGGCAGGTCCCACAGCACGAGCTGGACCAGGTTGGCGTTCTGCCGCAGCGCTTCGTCCAGGTGGGCGCGCAGGCCCATCTTCCCGTCGGCGCCCTGGACGGACGCGATGCTGCCGAGCCACACGCCGGTCGGCCGGTCGGACACGGCCGTGCCGCCCGGTTCGGCGGCGGCCCGCGCGGACCACTCGGGGTTGACGTAGGGGCGGGCGCCGACGTACGGGTTGTCCAGGCGGGGCGACCAGTGCGGCGCGGTGCTCGCGCCGGCCGGGGTGGTGACGGTGAGGCCGGCGGCGATCGCGACCGCCGTCAGCGCGTGGCCGACGCGGATGAGGGATCTCATGTACTGCTACCTCCGGTGATCACGACGAGGTGAGGGAGGCGGTGTGCTGCCACCGTACCGCGCGGGCACGACGCCCGACCGTGATCACGGAGTCCGGGTCAGAGGTCGTCCACGCCGATCAGCCCGTCCTGGATCGCCCGCGCCACCAGCGCGGCCTTCGTCGGCGCCTCCCGGCCGATCAGCGCGTACTTGACCCGGATCCGCTCCAGGTGCGAGTTCACCGTGCTCAGCGAGATCCCCAGCCGCTGCGCCACGAACTCCTTGGACTCCGACTGGAACCACTCGACCAGCACCTCGACCTCGCGCGCCGACAACGCGGGCCGGTGGTCGGACCGGTCGCCCGCCAACGCGCCCGCCAGCGACGGCGGCGTGTACGACCGGCCCTCCGCCGCCGCCCGGGTCGCCTGCACGAGGTGCTCCGCGCCCTCCGCCTTGGTCAGGTAGCACAACGCGCCCAGCTCCAGGCACTGCAACGCGATGTCGTCGTCGGCGCGCATCGAGTACACGACCACCCGCCGGCCCGCCTCGACCAGCCGCCGCAGGTCGCCGAGCACCGGCGTCGGTCCGCCCAGGTGCAGGTCGAGGATCACCACGTCGGCGTCCGCGCCCTCGCCGAGCCACGCCGAGCGCACGTCCTCGCCGCTCGCGGCCACCCGGATCGGTGGCGTGCCGCAGGACAGCCAGTAGGCGACGCCCGCCCGCACCGCGGGGTGGTCGTCCACCACCACCGCGCTCAGCTCGTCCGCCATCTGGCCTCCATTCGCGTGTGCCGACCGTACGTCCCGCTTTCGACCTCCACCGGACCGGTCGCGGTTCCCACCTCGACGCCCGCGTCGGCGATCACCGCCACCCGCACCTCGCCCTCGGTGCGCAGCAGGCTCACCCGGGCCCGCTCCCGCGCCGCCGACAACGCCTCCGCCAGCGGCCCGGTCAGCGCGCGCCGCACGTCGGTCGGCACCGGCACCGGCGCGCCGCTGACCGCGAGCGACACCGCCACCCCGCGCCGTTCGGCGACGTGCACGCACGCCGTGACCTCGTGCACCAGGGGGTCGGGCACGTCGTCGTTCTCGGCGAACAACCGCCGCAGCTGCGTGGCCGCGAGCGCGCACCGCCGCCGGGTGTCCTCGGCGCGGGGGTCGAGCACGCCGTCGGCGAGGTCCGCGAGCAGCGGCAGGGTGGCGCCGAGCTGCCCGGCGAACCCGGCGCGCAGGTCGTGCTCCCACTGCTCGGCCAACGCGGCCCGGGTCGCCGCGCGCTCGCGTTCGGCGGCGACCTCGGCGGCTTGGCGCGCGCTGCGCAGCAGGATGCGGGACATCGCCACGACACCGAGCTGGAGGCTGGTCACGCTGAGCACGACCACGCCCGCGTTGCCGATCTCGGCCCGGTCGGGCGTGCCGCTGAGCAGCCACTGGGCGACGTTGAGCACGAGGAGGGCGGCCAGCGAGGTGAGCAGCGCGGGCACCCGGTCCAGCAGCAACAGCAGCAGGTGCCAGCCGACCAGCCCGTACGCCCAGTCCGCCGGGCCGAAGTGGGCGTTCGGCGGCAACGCCGCGGTCGCCACCCCGGAGACGACCACCACCGCCACCACACCACCCGCCACCACCGGCGCGGGCAGCGGCTTGCGCCTCACCACCCACACCGCGCACAGCAGCGTGACCAGCGCGGGGACGGCGAACGCGACCCGCTCGGCCGGCCCGTGCGCGTGGGCGAGGAAGGGCGCGAGGCCGAGGCTCGGCTGCACCACGGCGGTCAGGACGAGCAGGACCAGCCGCAGGCTGGCGAACACGTGCGCCTCGGCCTCACGGCTCTCGTCCCCGGCCGGCTCCGCCCAGCGGTGCCGTCGCGGGTGGGGGTTCCGGTGCGTCGGTCCGAGGTCGGCGGGGCGGGTCGTCCGAGCGAGGTCCTCAGCCACGGGGCCACGCCAGCCGCACGGTCGTCCGGCCCGGCCGGGAGGTCACCTCGGCGGTGCCGCCGACCGCCGCCATCCGCTCCACCACCGACCCCCGGATGCCCCGCCGGTGGTCCGACACCGCCCCGACGTCGAACCCCCGCCCCGAGTCCGCCACCCGCACCTCGACACCACCGCCGATCGCCCTCACGTGCACCTCGGCCGCCCCCGTGCCCGCGTGCCGCTCCACGTTCGCCAACGCCTCCCGCACCGCCCGCACCAGCGCCAACGCCACCGAAGCCGGCACGAGCGCGCTCTCCCACCGCGCGTCGACGGCCAACGGGCTGTGCTCCACCACCGCCCGCAACGACGACCCGACGTCCACCGCGCTGTCCCTCGGCACACCCGACGTGCCGGTCAGCAGGTCGAGGTCCCGCCGCGCGTACCCGGCGACCTCGGCCTGGTCGGCTTCCCGCCCGTCGACCGCCACCACCAGGAACGTCGCCGACGCCGTGTCGTGCAGCAACGCCAGGTACTCGCGCTCACGCCCGCGCCGCTCCAGCGCCACCGCCTCGGCCCGCTCCATCGCGGCCCGCCTCGTCCGCAGCTCGTCCACCCGCCGTGACGACCGGCGCACCAGCCGGAACGCCGCCAGCGCCACCGCGCACTCCACGACCACCCGCAGCACCGCGGCGCCGTCGAACCCGGCCGCGGTGACGTACACCGCCAGCAGCGCGGCCGTCGTCGGCACGGTGACCTTCGGCGACCACTGCCACTGCGCGGTGATCGCGGTGGTGGTGAGCACGTTGAACGTCCACTGGCCCGTGCCGCCGAGCTCGTCGTGCGCCGCGCACAGCGCCACCACCCGCACGACCGCGAGCACGAACGACAGCCGTGGCGACCTGAAGTCCGCGACCGCGCCGATCAGCACCAGGCCGAGCAGCCCCAGCCCGAGCGGCAGGGCCTCGGTCGGCACCGACAGCACGCCGAACACGCTGATCAGGCTGACGCCGACACCGCGGACCGGTCCGGCGAACCGCGCGATGGCGGTCAGGAGCTCCGTCTCGACCTGACCCGGCATGCCGCGACCCTAGCCGCACCGTCCCCGGTGGACGCCGGGTGACGGGCCGGCCAACGGGGGAGAGCGCTCCCATGACAACAGCGGACAGAACCCGTGCCGGGCCTTCCGCACCGCCTGGCGGGTTGGGTAGACCCGAGGGGCGAGGGGCGAGGGCAGGGCGGCTGGGAGGCGGGACGTCGTGCGGGACGCGGTGCGGGTGTTCACGGCCGGGTTGGTGGTCGTCCTGGTGTCAGGGCTGACACCAGGGGTGGGCTCGGCGGCAGGGTCGACGGCGGGGCCGTCGGGGCCGTCGGGGTCGGCGGGACCGGATGGGTCGGCTGGGTCGGCGGTGGACCACGTCGACCCGCTGATCGGGTCGGCGGGCGGCGGCAACACCTACCCCGGCGCGGTGCGGCCGTTCGGGATGATCTCGTGGAGCCCCACCAGCACCCGAGGCGACCAGACCGACACCGGCGCGGCCAACGGCTACGCCTACGACGCCACCAGGGTCCGCGGGTTCAGCCTCACCCACGTCAACGGCGCGGGCTGCCACCCCGGCGCGGCGGGCGACGTGCCGATCATGCCGTTCGTCGGCGAGGTCACCGGCTCGCCCACGGCCGACGTCCGCGACGAGGTCTACGCCGCGGACTTCTCCCACGCCGACGAGACGGCCACACCGGGCCGGTACTCGGTGGCACTGGCCTCCGGCGCGTCGGCCGACCTGAGCGTGACCACCCGGGCGGGCGTCGGCGACTTCACCTTCCCGCGCGACCGGCCCGCCGCCCTGCTGTTCCGGGTCTCGAACTCGCTCAACGGCAGCGAGGACGCCGAGGTCACCATCGACCCGGACACCCGCACCGTGTCGGGGTCGGTGCTGACGGGCGCGTTCTGCGGCCGGCGGGCCAACGGCGGCGCGAACAACAAGAAGACCTACTACCGGCTGCACTTCACCGCGTCGTTCGACCGGGCGTTCGCGGGCACCGGCACGTGGGTCGACGGCACGCTCCAGCCCGGCGGCACCACCGCGCGCGGCGGCGAGGGCTACGAGACCGGCGCGGCGCGGCGAGGGCGCGGGTCGGGCGGCTACGTCACGTTCGACACCTCCCGCGACGACGACGTGCGCGTGCGCGTCGGCATCTCGTACACCAGCGCGGACGCCGCACGCCGCAACCTGGACCGCGAGATCCGCCCGCACGACGACGTGGACGACATCGCCGCCGACGCCCGCCGCGAGTGGGCGCGGCAACTGCGGGCCGTCGAGGTCTCCGGCGGCGCGGACGCCCTGCGCACCACGTTCTACACGGCCCTCTACCACGTGTTCCTGCAACCGAACGTGACCAGCGACGTGGACGGCACGTACCTCGGCAGCGACCGCCGCGTGCACCGCCTCGAACACGGCCAACGCGCCCAGTACGGCAACTTCTCCGGCTGGGACCAGTACCGCGCCCACACCCAGCTGCTGGCGCTCCTGGAGCCGCAGATCGCCTCCGACTACGCCCAGTCACTGCTCAACCTGGCCCGCCAGAACGGCGGCGTGTGGGACCGCTGGGTGCACGTCAACGGACCGACGCACGTGATGACCGGCGACCCGTCCGCGCCGGCGCTCGCCGGGATGCACGCCATGGGCGCGCGGGACTTCGACGTGCGAGCGGCGTTCGAGTCGCTGGTGCGCCAGGCCACCGTGCCGCACCCGGACGGCCTGTCCGACAAGGGGTGCCCGGGCCAGTGCGAGGGGCAGCGGCCGAACCTCGCCGAGTACCTGCGCCTGGGCTACGCGCCGCAGGACACGTGCCACTGCTGGGGCGGCGCGGCGGAGACGTTGGAAGACGCCACGGCCGACTTCGCGTTGGCCGACTGGGCGCGGCGGCTCGGACGTGACGACGTGCGCGACGTGCTGCTGCCCCGGGCGGGCTGGTGGCGCAACACCTTCAACCCGGCGGCGGGGGACGGCGGCCACCAGCAGGCGCGGCGGGCCGACGGCACGTGGGTGTCGCCGTTCAGCCCGTCGTCGGACCTCGGGTTCGCCCAGGGCACGAGCGCGACCTACACGTGGATGGTGCGCCACGACGTGACCGGCCTCGCGGCGGCGATGGGCGGGCCGGAGCGGGCGGTCCAGCGGTTGGACGCGTTCTTCCGCAAAGCGGACGGATCGTGGGCGACCGGCGGCGACGGCCTGCGCTACGACCCGACCAACGAGCCCGGCATCCACGTCCCGTGGCTCTACAACGCGTTGGGACAGCCGTGGAAGACCCAGGAAACCGTGCGCGCCATGGCGTCCCTGGTATACCGGACGGGACCGGGCGGACTGCCCGGCAACGACGACCTCGGCACGATGTCGGCGTGGTACGTGTTCGCGGCGCTCGGCGTGTACCCGCGCACGGCGAGCGGGGCGGAGCTGTCGTTGTCCAGCCCGATGTTCCCCCGGGCGAAGCTCAACCGGAAGGACGCGCCGACTCTCACCATCAGCGCGCCCGCCGCTTCGCCTTCCCACGTGTACGTGCGCGGCGCGGCTTTGAACGGCCGATCGCACGCCCAGTCGTGGCTGACGGCGGACTTCGTCGAACGGGGCGGTCACCTCGTCGTGGACGTCTCCACCACCCCAGACCCCACCTGGGGCTAACCGGCGTGTCCTACCTTCCGAACGCGCGTGTCCTACGTCCAGAACGCGCGTGTCCTACGTTCCGGTTGGTCGAGTTGAGCGTTGAGGGTGGCGAGAGTCCAACGGTGAGGGTGCGAGAGTCCAACGTTGGTGAGAGGTGAGTTCAACGTTCGGTGGTTGGTGGTGAAGGCCGGCTCGATTTGACATGGGGCCCTTACGGGCGCTCCAGGCAGGCCAAAGCCGGGCAGGCCTGGCGGATAAAGCGCCCGCCAAGCCTGCCCGGCTTCGACCAGCCTAAGAACTCCTAACAGAATGATCTTGGGTATGCTGTGATCTTGTCGGATGTGGTGTTGGTCCGGTGGGAGGTTGGTGTGGCCCGGCGTCGGCCGTGGGAGGTCGAGGACGAGCTGTGGGAGTTGATCGAACCGCTGTTGCCGAAGGTCGAGCGGCGGTTCCGGTATCCCGGTCGTAGGCGGTTGGACGATCGCAAGGCGTTGTGCGGCATCCTGTTCGTGCTCTACACGGGCATCCAGTGGGAGTTCCTGCCCCAGGAGCTGGGCTACGGGTCGGGCATGACGTGTTGGCGGCGGTTGCGGGACTGGAACGCCGCAGGGGTGTGGTCCCGGCTGCACGAGCTGCTGTTGGCGAGGTTGCAGGCCGCGGGGGCGTTGGACTGGTCTCGGGCGGTGGTGGACTCCTCGTCGATCAGGGCGGTGAAGGGCGGCCCAAAACCGGGCCGAGCCCGGTCGACCGTGCCCGGGCGGGCTCCAAGCACCACGTGATCACCGACGGCGGCGGCGTGCCCTTGGCGGTGACGTTGACCGGCGCGAACCGTAACGACATCACCCAGTTGATGCCGCTGATCCACGCCGTCCCGCCCGTGCGTGGACGGGTGGGACGACCGCGGCGTAGGCCCGGCCGGTTGTTCGCCGACCGGGCCTACGACCACGACAAGTACCGCCGCCAACTCCGCGCCCAGGGCATTCGGCCGGTCATCGCCCGCCGCGGGGTCGAACACGGCTCGGGTCTGGGCGTCCACCGCTGGGTGGTCGAACAGACCCTCGCGCTGCTGCACTGGTTCCGCCGCCTGCGCGTCCGCTGGGAGATCCGCGACGACATCCACGAGGCCTTCCTCAGCATCGCCTGCTCGATCATCTGCTGGCGACGCCTCCAACGCCACCACTCATTGCGTTAGGAGTTCTAAAGCACCCGAACCCATGTCAAATCGGGCCTCGGTGGGGATGTGGCGGGTCCGATGGGGTGGGTTGGTCGAGGAAAATCGGTGGAGTGGTGTTGGGGTTCGTGGTTAACGTGCGGGAGAACGAGTCGTCTGGTTGAAGGGCCCGCCGTTGTACACCCTGTGAGACCTCCCAAGAGCTGATCTGACGCGCGTCGCCCCTGTGCGCTTGCGCTTCTTCGCTGCGGACTTCTCACAGAACCGGTGTAGTGCTGTGCTCAAAAACTGGCTGGTCGTGCCCACCCGTCTCCCGCTCGTGCGCCGCCGTTGTCACGTGTGCGCGTCCGAACGCTTCCGGGCGAGTGGCAAGTTCCGGGTCAACGCCAATCACAAGGTCATCGACGCCTGGCTCCTCCTGCTCTGCACCGAGTGCGGTGACACGGTGAAGCTCACGGTCCTGGATCGGGTCAACGTGCGTTCCGTGCGGCCTGACTTCCTGGACCGGTTGCACGTCAACGACCGCGGCCTGGTCGCCGAGTTGCTCCAGGACCCGGTGCTGCAACACCGCAACCGCGTCACCCTCGACTGGGACGGCGCGTGGCGGCTCGACACCGGTGGTCCGGTCGACCTGGAGCACGAGGTGATCGACGTCTCGGTCCGGTTCGCGGCACGGGTGCCCGTCCGGCCGGTGCGCCTGATCGCCGACGGCTGCGGTGTGGCGCGGGGTGAGGTGGAGCGGTGGCTCGTGGAGGGGAAGCTGGTGTCGGCGGTCCGGTTGGGCGGGAAGCTCTCCGGCGACTTCACCTTCACCCTCAAGCGCTGAACGTGGACGGGCCTGACCGGGCTCAGGCCCGTCCACCACTTTCGTCGGGGGGTGACGCCGGTCCGTGGCCTGATGTCCGCGCAGGAGTGGGGTTCCTAGGTTCGCGGCATGAAGGCAATGCCGATCTTGATCGCGGTCGCCGCCACGGCGCTCCTGACGCCCGCTGCCCGTGCCGCGCCGCCGTCCATCGACGACTACCTGGCCGAAGTCATGGGCGAAACCGGCGTGCCCGGCCTGTCGGTGGTCGTGACCCGAGGCGACCGCGTGGTGCACGCCGCCGGGTACGGCGAGGACTCACAAGGTGCGCCCGTCACTGAGGACACGCCGATGCGGATCGCGTCGGTCAGCAAGTCGTTCACCGCGATGGCGGTGATGACGCTGGTGGAGGACGGCCGGATCGCGCTGGACGAGCCGGTGGCCGACCAGTTGCCCGGCTTCACGATGGCCGATCCCCGGTTCGCCGACGTCACCGTCCGGCACCTGCTCAACCAGACCTCGGGCTTGTCCGACACGACGATCGACGTCACCGAGCTGGAGACCTCGACCTCCCTCGCCGACCACACCGCCAAGCTGGCCGCCGGGTCCCTGGCCGCCGACCCGGGCACCCGCTACGAGTACTGCAACGTGAACTACGACCTGGCCGCACGGCTGGTCGAGGTGGCGAGCGGCCGGCCGTTCGAGGACTACCTGAAGGAGCGCGTGTTCGGGCCGTTGGGCATGTCGCGCAGCACGGTGGGTGCGGACGTCCCGCCTGCCGACGGCTACAACTCGGTGTTCGGCGCCTGGCTGAGCAGGCCCGAGCTGCCCGGCTTCCTGGCCTCCGGCGGCTCGGGCGGGGTCGTCACGACAGCCGCCGACATGGGCCGGTGGCTGATCAGCCAGACCGGCAACGGCACGCCGCTCGTCTCGCCCGAGAGCCTGCGCGTCATGCACACCTCGTCCACTGTGGACTACTACGCGATGGGCTGGATCCCCCACCGCGGACCGGACGGCGTCGAGCAGCTCATCCACCCCGGCAACCTGTTCACCTACTCGGCCGTGCAGGCGATCGTGCCCGCCACCGGGCAGGGGTTCGCGGTGCTGGCCAACAGCGCGTCGCTGTACGACGAGACCTACGACGTCCTCAACGGACTCATCGCGTTGAGCCAGGGCCGCGACCCGGAACGACCCGGCGGCGGCCGGCAGTCGATCGAGCTGGTGCTCGGCTTGATCGCGTTGGCGGCCACCGGCCTGGGCGTGCTCGGTGTGCGGCGGTCGGGCCGCTGGGCACGACGCCGTGCGGGCACACCGGCGTGGCGGGTGGCGTCGAGGTTCCTGCCGCTGCTCGTGCCCGCGGCACTGCTCGCGGCCTACCCGGACCTGATCACGATCCTGATGGACGGCCGCACGGTCACGTGGGCGCAGCTGACCTACTTCCCCCTGCCGTTGACGATCACGGTGGTGGTGGCGGCCCTGGCCGGGGTGGCGACGGCGACCGCCCGGCTGCTCCGCCTCCGCGCGACGGCCCACGCGGGATGACGCTCGGTAGGGTCCGCACCATGCGGAACGGCGTGGTCCTCGCGGCGCTCGCGGTCACGGGGCTGGTCAACGGGCTGGCCACGGACGTGCTGCCGGTGTGGCGGCAGTTGCTCTACCCGGTGCTGGCCGTGCTGGTCTACCTGCACGCCCGGCACCGGCCGGTGCGCCGCGGCGAGCTGGTCGTCGGCGCGGTGGCGGCGGCCGGGCTGCTGATCGCCGCGGTGCGCGTCTGGGAAGGCGTCGGCGCGCTGGGGAGCCTGGGCCTGTTCGTGGTGCTGCCCTGGCTCGCCGGCCGGTTCCGGCGGCAGCAGGCCGAGCTGATCGAGGCGGGACGGGAGCGGATCGCGCAGCTGGAACGGGCGCAGGAACTGGTCGCCGACCGGGCCCGGCTGCGCGAGCGGGCCAGGATCGCGGCCGACATGCACGACTCCCTCGGCCACGAGCTGACGTTGATCGCGCTGCGCGCCGGCGCCCTGGAGCTGACCGCCGACACCGAACCCGTCCGCCGGGCCGCGACCGGGCTGCGCGAGTCGGCCGTGACCGCCACCGACCGCCTGCGCCGCACCGTCGGCGTGCTGCGGGAAGGCGCGCCCACGGTCGAACCGCCCGACGAGACCGTGACGGCACTGGTGGAACGGGCCGCCGAGGCCGGGTTGCCGGTGGCCCTGACCCGGACCGGCGACACCACCCCCTTGCCGCCCCTGCTGGACCGCGCCGTGCACCGGGTGGTGCAGGAAGCGCTGACCAACGCCGCCCGGCACGCACCCGGAGCGCCCGTCACCGTGGAGCTGGACATCACCGGCGAAGTGCTGCTCACCGTGACCAACCCGGCCCACCGGACGCCCTCGGGAGACGGCAGCGGCTTGGCGGGCCTGGCCGAGCGGGTCCGGCTGCTCGGGGGCACGCTGCGGTCGGGCGTCGCCGACGGCCGCTTCACGGTGACCGCCCGACTGCCGCTGGAAGGTGAAGCGTGATCCGCGTGCTGCTCGCCGACGACGAGGCGATGGTCCGCGCCGGCGTGCGGGCCATCCTCGACACCGACCCCGGCATCGAAGTGGTCGCCGAGGCCGTCGACGGGCGCGAGGCGGTCGAGCTGGCGCGAGCGCACCAGCCGGACGTGGTGCTGCTGGACATCCGGATGCCCCGCCTGGACGGCCTGTCGGCCGCCGCGGAACTGCGCCACGCCATGCCGGACGTCGCGGTGGTCGTGCTGACGACGTTCGACGAGGACGAGTACGTCGCGCGGGCGCTGGGCGAAGGAGCCGACGGCTTCCTCCTCAAGGCCTCCGACCCGAGGGAACTCCTCATCGGCGTGCACGCGGTCGCGGAAGGCGCGGCCTACCTGTCACCCAGGATCGCCCGACGCGTGGTCGCCGACCTGCGCGGCGGACGCCTCACCCGCCACGACCACGCCCGCAAACGGGTCGCCGTCCTGACCGGACGCGAACGCGAAGTGCTGGCGCTCGTCGGGGAAGGACTGTCCAACCAGGACATCGCACGACGCCTGACCGTCACCGAGGGCACGGTGAAGGCGCACGTCAGCGCGATCCTGCACCGCCTCGACGTGACCAACCGGGTGCAGGCCGCGATCCTCGCCTACGAAGCCGGGCTCACCACCGCCAAGTAGCCGTGCAGGGCGGCGGCGGCCTCGACCATCGCCCGCGCCCGCCGCCCCAGCTCCGCCTCCCGGGCGGTGATCGCGGCCCGCAACGCGTCCGCGCCGCCCGAACTGCGGAACTCGTCCATGATCGGCTTGATCGCCGGCAGCGGATACCGGCTCTGCCGCAGCGTCGCCACCAGCCGCGCGTCCCGGACGTCCGTCGGACCGAACCGCCGGTGCCCGTCGCGGTCCCGCCCCGGCAGCAGCAGACCCGCCGCCTCCCACACCCGCAACGCCGACGGCCGCACCCCCAGCCGCGCGGCCAGCTCACCCACCCGCAACCCGCTCCGCGGCACCGTGTCCGGCGGGTGCCCGGCCACCGCCTCCAGCGCCTCGGCCGTCGCCCGCAACGCCAGCCGCTGCCCGTGCGCCGCCGCGTGCTCCTCGTCCACCCTGCCCAACGCCGCGTCCGGCGCACCGGCGTGGACCGAGCGCATGATGGCCTTGGCGGCCTCCCACCCGTACCCGCGCCCCAACGCCCGGTACGTCGTCACGGCCTGCCGGTGCCGCTCGTCGAACACCCGGTACCCCGCCGGCGAGCGTCCGGCCGGCGGCAGCACCCCGGCGTCGAGGTAGTTGCGCACCTGCTGGGCCGAGATGCCCGCGGCACGGGCCAGATCCACCGGGCGGAGCCCCACCGGCAAGCACCCCCACACGCACTCGGGTTCAACGGGAATTTGAAGGTTGCCGGCCACCTTGCTGGAGCAACTCGCCGAAACCTTAAACATGGTACTTCAACGATACGGTTCAAGTCATGAGAACCAACGACAACCAGCGGAAACCGTCGGTTGTGCACGTGCGCGGCCTGCGCATGCGGTACGGCTCCACCGACGTGCTCAAGGGCGTCGACCTGACCGTCGCACCGGGCGAGGTGGTGGCGCTGCTCGGGCCCAACGGCGCGGGCAAGACCACCACCATCGAGGTCCTGGAAGGCTTCCGCAAGCGGTCCGCCGGCGACGTCGAAGTGCTCGGCGTCGACCCCGACCACGGCGACGAGACGTGGCGAGCCAGGCTGGGCGTGGTCCTGCAGTCGTGGCGCGACCACGGTCGGTGGCGGGTGCGGGAACTGCTGTCCTACCTGAGCCTGTGCTACGAGCCGTACCGCGCGCGGGCGTTCGACCTCGACGAGCTGATCGGGTCGGTCGGCCTCACCGACCACGCCGGGAAGCGGATCGGCACCCTGTCCGGCGGGCAGCGGCGGCGGCTGGACGTCGCCGTCGGCCTCATCGGACAACCCGACCTGCTGTTCCTGGACGAACCGACGGTCGGCTTCGACCCCGAAGCCCGGCGCGAGTTCCACGAACTGGTGCGCGGCCTGCCCGGCACCACCATCCTGCTCACCACCCACGACCTCGCCGAAGCGGAGAAGCTCGCCGACCGCATCGTGATCCTCGTCGCCGGACGGGTCGTCGCCGACGGCACGGCGGCGGAACTGGCCGCCCGGATCGCCGGCGAAGCCGAGGTGCGCTACCGGCTGGGCGGTGAGCGGCACGTGCTGTCCGTGGCCGACTCCACCGGCTACGTGCGGGACCTGTTCGCCGAGCACGGCACCGCGGTCGACGACCTCGAGGTGCGGCGCGCGAGCCTGGAAGACGTGTACCTGGCGCTGGTGCGCGAGTCCGAGCTGGTGACCGCGTGAACGCCCGGGTGGTGGCCGTGCGCGCCGGCGTGCGGCGCGGACGCATCGAGTTCGGCCAGACCATGGGCAACGCGGGCGAGCTGATGGGCTGGCTGTGGCTGCCGGTGGTCGCGCTGGTCGTGATGTACGCGTTCGGCGACGGCTCCACGCCCGGCGTGGACTTCCCGGTGGGCGCCCAGGCCGTGCCCGGCATCCTCGCGATGAGCACCGTGTTCTCCGGCCTGATGGGGCTCGCGATGACCCTCACCATGGACCGCGAGGACGGCACGTTGCTGCGGGCGAAGGCCACGCCGAACGGCGTCCTCGCGTACGTCATCGGCAAGGTGCTGGCCAAGGCGGCGATGACGGTCGCCGTGCTCGTGCTCGTCCTGGTGCCCGCGATGTTCCTGTTCGACGGCCTCGAACCCGGCCGCGCGTCGACCTGGGCCACCCTGGCGTGGGTGCTGGTCCTCGGCCTGCTCGCGGTCCTGCCGATCGGGGCGATCGTGGGCGCGCTGTTCGGCGACACCCAGAGCCTCGGCTTCGTCACCCTGCTGGTCATGGCCCTGGTGGTGGTGTCGGGCGTGTTCTACCCGATCACCGCCCTGCCCGAGTGGGTCCAGTGGGTCGGCCAGGCGTTCCCGCTCTACTGGCTGGGGCTCGGCCTGCGGTCCGCCCTGCTGCCGGACGCGGTCGCGGCGGCCGAGATCGGCGGCTCCTGGCGCCACCTGGAGACCGTGATCGCCCTCGGCGCGTGGGCGGTGGTGGGCCTGGCCCTCGCGTCCGTCGCCCTGCGCCGGATGGCCCGGCGCGAGTCGGGCGCCTCCGTCGCGGCCCGCCGGGACAAGGTGGCCCAACGGCTCGGCTGATCGCTCAGCCGAACAGCCCCGGCAGCTCACCGCGCTGCGACGCCTGGAGCACCCGACCGATCCGCGAGCCCGGCGCGTCCGGCGCGAGCACCCGCACCAGCCCCGTCTGGTCCGCGGGCTGCTCCACCGTCGCGCCGGGCAGCACCCCCGCCCAGGGCGCGGCCTCCAGGTTCGTCCGCACCACGTCCTTGAGCGCGTTGGGGTTCTCGTCGGGCACGCACACGACCTCGGTCCCCTCACCCGCCGGGGTCGTGCGCACCCCCGCCGCCACCGGCAACCCGCTCTTCGGCTTGCTGATCAACGCGGCGGACACGTCACCGAGGCAGCGCGCCAACTCGCCGATCATGGGGTCGTCGGCCAACGACCTCCCACCCGGCGGCTCGGTGACCCACTTCAGCGACTCACCGGCGGGGGAGCGGACCACCGAGCCCGCCTCCACCCGCACCTGCTGGAACCCGGTCACGATCCCGGCCCGCGTCAACGGCCCGTCCGGGTCCAGCTCGTCGTCCTCGCCGGTCGTCCACACGCCCGAGCCACCACGCCGCCCGCCCAACCCCTCGAGCTTGGCCTCCACCGCCGGCACGTCGACGTCCATCCGCAGCACCGCGACCCACCTCGGCGGCTGCCCCACCCGCAGCGCCGTGGTGGCCTGGGCCGGGTCGAACCCGACCAGGTCGGGCAGCACGCGGCTGTGGCCTGCCAGGTCGGAGTACCCGTAGCCCTGCAGGCCGCGGAAGCGCTCGGCGTCCTCGGCGAGCAGCGCCCGCACGGCCGCCACGTCCCCGTACTCGACCAGGACGGACGACTCGGCGGTGGCCCGCACGTCCGCCAGCGCGCCCAGCAGCCCGGTCCGGGGCGGGGCCGGTGGCGTCTCGGCCTCGGCGGCGCACCCGGCACCGGCCAGCAGGACGGCGACCAGCGCCGCGCTCGCACGCTTGTTCACCGACCGAATGCTAGGTCCGAACCTCCCTCGACACTCCCGTTTCACCGAAGACGCCGCGCGAACCGCCTACGCCCGCCCGCGGACCGCGCCTGCCCTCCCGTGAACCGCGCCTGCCTGCTCGCGGACCGCGCCTGCCCTCCCGTGAACCGTGCCTGCCCTCCCGTGAACCGCGCCTGCCTACCCGTGAACCGCGCCTGCCCGCCGATGGTCGCCGCCGGGCCGGCCGTTTTATCCGGCTAACACGAGTAATGCGGTTCAGGTTGCTTCCGGTTGCACTCTTCGCTTGGTCGAGTGACCCACCGCCGGGGACGGTCACGTGGTCGGCGGGATCTCCACCGCGATCTCCTCGCCCAGCCGCGCCCCGCCCGCCAGGTCCAGCTCGTCCCCGCTCCAGAACCGGCCCGGGTCGTACCAGTTCGCCCGGCGCCCGCCCGGCAGCAGCCCCATCTCCTCGTAGGTCACCGCCACCACCTCGGCGCAGTACGCGGTCTCCAGCGTCGCGTCCGAGGACTTGCGCAGGTTCGGCAGCCGTCCGCGCAACCACCGACTGGCCAACCGCGCCGTGGACGGGAACGGCGTGCCGTTGAGCCGGGCCACGGTCTTCAGCACCGCGTCGTCCTCCTCCCGCGTCGTCGGCCGGTCGAGCTGCCGCAGCCACGCCCGCTGCCCGTACTTGCGCGCCCACACCAGCACCGCGTCACGCAGGTCGTGCAGCTGCACCCCCCGGTGGTGCGTGCCGGTCCACACGTCCGGCAGGGAGCGGCCCATCTCGGCGTGCCACATCAACGGCGGCAGGTCTTCGACGGCCACGGTCATGCCGACGTGGTTGACCGGGCTGTTCGTCGTCACCCGGATCGCCCGGTCGGCCGCGGAGCTGCCGCGGAACAACCACACGTCACCGGTGCGGGTGAGCTCGACCGCCTCGTCCAGACCGATCTTCGTTCCAGCCATCCCGGTAGCCTAGGCAGATGCGCTGGTGGAAGCTGCTCGGCCTGGCCGGTGTCGCGGGTGTCGCGGCGACCGGGGTGGTGATCGCCCGCGCGGAGCGCAAGCGCCGCGCCTACACGCCCGACGAGGTCCGCGCCCGGCTGCACGCCCGGGTCGAGCAGGTGGGAGGCGAGCCGGGAACGTCGAGGTGAGCCGAAGCGCCGACCGTCGACGGGTTGACCGGGACCGGTCCCCGGGGCTGGGGTGACCACCATGCGATCCCTGCTCGGGGCCCTGCTGTGCGTGCTCGCCGTCGCGCCGCAGGCCAACGCCCACACCCGCCCGGTCGAGAACCTGGACGCGGCCACCATCCCGCAGCTGGTCCGCCGGATGGACGCGGGCACCCTCACCGCCGTCGACCTCGCCCGCGCCTACCTGCGGCGCATCGAGACCGTCGACCGGAAGGTGCGCTCGGTCGTCGCGGTGAACCCCGAAGCGCTCGCCCAGGCCGCCGAGAGCGACCGGCGACGGCGCCACGGCAAGGCCCGGGGCCCGATGGACGGCATCCCGGTGCTGCTCAAGGACAACATCGACACCAGGGCCATGGGCGCCACCGCCGGTTCCCGCGCGCTGCGCGTGCCGCCGCGTGACGACGCCGAACTGGTGCGCCGCCTGCGTGCCGCGGGCGCGGTGGTCCTGGGCAAGACGAACCTGTCGGAGTGGGCGAACTTCCGCTCCACCTCCTCCACGTCCGGGTGGTCCGCGGTCGGCGGGCAGACGAACAACCCGCACGTCCTGGACCGCAACCCGTGCGGCTCGTCGTCCGGTTCGGGCGCGGCGGTGGCGGCGTCGTTGGCGCAGGTCGCGGTGGGCACGGAGACCGACGGCTCGATCGTGTGCCCGGCCGGGCAGAACGGGGTGGTCGGCCTCAAGCCCACCCTCGGCCGGGTCAGCGGCGACGGCATCGTGCCCATCTCGTCGTGGCAGGACACGGCCGGTCCGATGGCGCGGCACGTGGTGGACGCCGCGATCCTGCTGTCCGCGTTGGAGGGCGCGGGCGTCGACTACGCGGCGGACCTCGGGTCGGCGACGGTGGCCGGCAAGCGGGTCGGCGTGTGGCGCCTGGCCGGTCGCGACGCCGAGGCCGACCGGGTCGTGGCCGACGCGGTGGACGTGCTGCGGCGGTCCGGCGCTGAGGTGGTCGAGGTCGACCTGCCGTACCAGCGGCAGGTCGAGGCCGCCGAGTTCCCGGCGCTGGTCACGGAGTTCAAGCACGACCTGGAGCGGTACCTGAAGACGCGGCCGGGCGCGCCGCGCACGGTGGCCGGGCTGATCGCGTTCAACGAGGCCGACCCGGTGGAGCTGTCGAAGTTCGGGCAGGAGATCTTCGTCGAGGCGGCGCAGGCCCCGCCGGTGACCGATCCGGTGTACGTCGAGCAGCGCCGGACCGCGACCTCGCTCGCCCGCCGGTCGATCGACGAGGTGCTCGCCGCGCACCGCCTGGACGTGATCATGGCGCCGACGAACGGGCCGGCGTGGCGGACCGGGTACGGCGACGGCGACGCGTTCGAGCTGGGGTCGTCGACGCCGGCGGCCGTGTCCGGCTACCCGAACGCGACCGTGCCGGCGGGGTTCGCCGGACCGCTGCCGATCGGGGTGTCGTTCATGGCGGGTCACGGGGCGGACGCGACCGTGCTGCGGTTCGCCGCCGCGTTCGAACAGGCGGCGCACGCGCGTCGGGCGCCGGGGTACCTGGCCACGTCGACCCCCTGATCGAGCTACTTCCCTGGCGTGACAAGCCTTCGTGATGCGGTTCGCCGTCCGCGGTGCGATGTTGGGTGCATGCGCGTGGCGGTGTTGGGAACGGGTCTGATGGGCGCCGGGATGGCGCGGAGCCTGCTGCGGTCCAAGGTGGACGTCGCGGTGTGGAACCGGAGCCTGGTCAAGGCTCGGCCGCTGGCAGACGAGGGCGCGGTGGTCGCCGACGACCCGAAGAGCGCGGTCGTCGGCGCGGACGTCGTGCTCACGATGCTGTTCGACGCCGACGCGACCGCCGGGGTGATGGCCGAGGCGTTGCCGTCGGTCGAGCGCGGCGCGGTGTGGGTGCAGTGCGGCACGGTCGGCTTGGCCGGTGTCGACCACCTGGCGGAGCTGGCCGCGGCGTACGGCGTGCCGTTCGTGGACGCGCCCGTCCTGGGCACGCGCACGCCCGCCGAGCAGGGGAAGCTGACCGTGCTGGCGGCCGGGCCGGTGGAGGTGCGGGAGTTCCTCGCGCCGGTGTTCGACGCCGTCGCGCTGCGGACGGTGTGGGCGGGTGAGCGGCCCGGCGACGGGCAGCGGCTCAAGTTGGCGGCCAACTCGTGGGTGCTGTCGATCACCGCCGCGACCGCGCAGGCCGTGGCGTTGACGCGGGGGTTGGGGCTGGACCCCGACGCGTTCCTGGAAGTGATCGCCGGCGGTCCGGTGGACAGCACCTACGCGCAGGTCAAGGGCCGGGCGATGATCGACGGCGAGTTCTCGGCGTCGTTCGGGGTGGACGGCGCGGTCAAGGACGGCGAGCTGATCGTGGCGGCGATGGCGGCGGCGGGCACGGACGATCGGCTGATGCGGGTGGTGAACGAGCACTACCGGGTGGCGGCGGGGAAGGTGGGCGACGGGGCGGACATGGCGTCGGTGATCGCGGCGTTCGGCTCCTGAGCAGGCCGGTCGGCCCGCCTGCTGAACAGCCCGGCTGAGGAGGTCGGCGGGGTGGTGGTGGGCCTGTCCGAAGTCGGCAGGTGAGGGTTACGGTCGAACCGGGTACCAGTGCGGGACAGGTGCCGGTCGGCGGTGGAGGTGGCAGGGTGGGGTCCGGTGGGTTGATCGCCGCCGCCGCGCTGGTCGGCGTGGTCGCCGCGGGGGCGGGCGGGCTCGCCGCGCCCGGCGACCCCGACGAGGTGTGGCGCGACACCGGGCTCCGGGTCGTCGACCGGGCGACCCGGGCCGACGACGAGTGCGCGTCCCACTCGTTCGGGCAGGTGCAGGAGCTGCTGAAGGCCGTGCCCTGCGTGGCGCTCGACCGGATGCTGCTCACCGTCACCGACGACAAGGGCGGGACGGCGGTCGTGTTCGTCGCCTGGATCGAGTTCGACGACCGGGACAAGGCAGCCGAGTTCAAACGGCTGGAGGACGTCCACGGCACCGGTGATCTGGTCCCGCTGTCGGGGTCCTTGTTGCGGATCGAAGACGTCCCGTTCACCGCGCTCAACTACGACTCCACCGTGGTCGACGGCGTCACGGTCGTGATCGCCGAGGCGGAGAACGTGGCCGGCGGCTTCACCGCCGAGTACTTGGACGACATCGCGGCCGTCGCGGTCCTCACACCCCGCCCCTGACCCGTTCCCCGTCCGTCGACACCCCGAACAGGGGATACTCCGCACGCGCGCCCCTGGCCGGCCCCCGGGATCCGGTCGGTGCGCCGGTGATCGGCAGAATGGGCGGGGGATGGAGGCGCGAGTGATCCGGTGGGGCGTGCTGGTCGGCATGGTGGTGGCCCTGGTCGCCGCTCTCGCCGCCGCACCCGCCGAGCAGGGCGCGACGATCCGGCCGGAGGCCGAGTGCGCGGACCTGGTGGGCGACTTCGAGATCCCCGGCACGCGCGCGCACGTGACGCAGGCGGAACCGGTGGCGCGGGGTCACGAGGCCGCCCACTGCGCCGTGCTCGGCTACGTCGAGCCGGAGGTCCGGTTCCAGCTGAAGCTGCCGACCACGACCTACACCGGCCGCTACCTCCAGTACGGCTGCGGCGGGTTCTGCGGCGAGCTCGTGCCGCCCTCGTTCCCCGACTGCGGCCCGGACATCGGCGGCGTCGCGGTCGCCTCCACCGACGACGGGCACGTCGGCCGCGGCGCGGTCCGGTCGGCCGACGGCAGGCCCGCCGCCGCGAACCAGGCCGCCCGCGACGACTTCGCGTTCCGCGCGCCGCACGTGGTGTCGATGGCCGCCAAGCGGGTCATCGAGGACTTCTACGGCGACCCGCCCGCGTTCTCCTACTTCGCCGGCTGCTCCAACGGCGGCCGGGAGGGGCTGCTGCTGGCCCAGCGCTACCCGCACGACTTCGACGGCGTCATCGCCGGCGCGCCCGCCAACTACCAGAGCCCGCTCGTGCTCTACCAGGCGTGGCTGGCCCGCACGAACACCGGCGCGGACGGCCTGCCGGTGCTCACCGCGGACCTGCTGCCCCTGCTGCACGACGCCGTGATGCGGCACTGCGACCGCGTCGACGGCCTGGTGGACGGCCAGATCGACGACCCCCGCCGCTGCGACTACGACCCCGCGCCGCTGGGGTGCGCCGGTGACGGCGGCAAGTGCCTCACGCCCCGGCAGCTGGCCGTGGTGCGCGAGCTGTACGCGGGCCCGAAGGACGCCGACGGCAGGCGGCTCTACCCGGCCGGGCAGGAACGCGGCTCCGAGTTGGCGTGGGAGGACTGGATCACGCCGACCACCGACGCGCGCGCCGCCACGTTCTCCGCCCTGCTCGCGGACAACTTCCTCCAGCACATGGGCTTCCCGGTCGGCTCGCCCGCCTCGTCGCTGGCCGACGTCGAGTTCACCGCCGAGCAGCTCGCCCTGCTCAACGTCGAGGGTGTGCGCGGCAACGCGATGAGCCTCGACCTGGACGAGTTCCGCGACGCGGGCGGCAAGCTGATCCTCTGGCACGGCTGGAGCGACCAGGGCGTCCCGCCGCGCGCCCTGCTCGACTACTACGAACGGCTGACCCGGCGCGACGGCGACCTCCGGTCCTGGGCCAGGGTGTTCATGGTCCCCGGCCTGTACCACTGCGGCGGCGGCGCCACGCTGACCTCGTTCGACCCGGTCCGCGAGCTGCTGGCCTGGGTGGAGCGGGGGGTCGCGCCGGACCGGGTCGTCGCCGCGGGCCGGGCCGGTGACGCGGTGCGCACCCGGCCGGTGTTCCCGTACCCGCTGACCGCCCGCTACGACGGCACCGGCAGCATCGACGACGCGGCGAACTTCGTGGCCGCCCCACCGGCGGAACCGACCCGTGACGCGGTCGACTGGGTGGGCTCCTACCTGCACGAAAAGCCTGGTCCGGCCGCTCCCTGACGACGCCCCGGCCAAACAATCCGGACGTCCGTGTTTTGAAACCGCACGATCGGGCTATCCCGAACCGCGCCGGGATGCCGGCGCGAGGTCGGGGAACAGCGGGGCGGGGACGGTGGTGCGCGATGGACTGGGAACTCGATGACGACAGCGCGGTGCGCGCGTTGCTGGGTTACGTCTCGGCGGTGACGCGGGCGCTCGGCCTCAGCGGCGAGTGCTCGTACGTGCAGGCCGACGGGACCCGCCTCAACGCCTACCTCGCGCTCGACGGCCACCTGCCCGGTTTCGCCGACCGGGACGTGGCGCTGCTGTGGGACGAGGCCCGCGGCTGGGCGGTCGCGGTGGAGGCCGACAGCGCCGAGCCGCCGTTCGTGCTGGCCAGGCTGCGCGGCCCGATCCGGCCCGACCCCGCCGCCGTCGCCCGCTGGGTCGACGGGCTCGGCCTCGTCATCGGCGACACCGAGCTGCTGGCTGCGAGCTGAGCCGCGGGGAGCCGGCCTGCGGCTAGGGTCGCGCCGGGTCGCCGAGGGCGGCCTGCGCCTCGTCGAGGAGCGCCCGCACGCCCTGGAAGAAGCCGTTGGCGCGGTGCAGCGCCGTGTGGAACTGCTCGGCCTTCTCCTCCGACGCGCTGGTGAAGACCAGCATCTCGGTCAGCTCCAGCCGCCGGTTCACCGACGCGACCGCGGTGCGCCACCGGTGCAGCAGGTCGATCAGGTCGGCGTCGCGGTGCGGGCTGAGCGCCCCCGAGGACAGCGCCGAGTCCACCGCCGACTGCACCAGCCTCGGGTACACCCGCCGGCCGCGGGAGGCGGACGCGCTGAACGCCTCGCCGTCCAGCGTCTCCCGGTTGCGCGCCATCTCCAGCCGGATCGACCCGATCGCCTGGTTGCGCTGCTCGCGCTGCGCCGCCCACCGCTCGGCGAAGATGCCGGTGATGCCCGCGAGCAGCGCGAACGAGTTCACCGCGGGCTCCCACCGCTCACCGGGCGGCGACACGACGAACCAGGTGACGCCCAGCGCCATCGCCACCGCGAGCGCGCCGAACGTGAGCGCCGTGATCGCGATCCGGGTCATCGGCGGTCAGTTCCCCCAGATGACGTCGGCCACGTCGTCGTCCGCCCTCGGCGCGGGCACCGGCTCACCGGGCGCGAGCAGCAGCAGGTCCATGCCGAAGCCCTGCGACGAGCGCGGCACCCCGAAGTCGGAGTGCGTGCCGGTGACCTTGCGCATCCCGGCCTCGCGCACGATGCCGTCCAACGCCTTGCGCGCGTACTTGCGGGTCAGGTAGAGCCGGATGGTGTCCCGGTCGGGGAACGGCACCCGGTTGCGGTCGGGCAGCATCATCATGATGTCGCCGCCGGTCTGGTTCCGGTAGACGACCTTCACCTTCAACGCCCGGTCGCCCTCGACCGCGCCGCGGAACTGCACCGCGTCCACGTTGATCGTCAGGTCGGTGTTGTGCAGCAGCGCGCTGGTCACGAACTCGCGGTAGGCGCGGCTGCGGGCGTACTCCTCGACCGCGTCCTGCGCCAGGTCGTCGTCGACTGCCTCGGTGGTGGCGACCTCCAGCAGGAACAGGTCCTGCGGCCGGGCCAGCGCGGTGAGGTTCGCGAGCAGCTCGTCGTCCTGGTCGAAGTTCGCCAGCGTGTTGCCCAGCAGCGAGTACAGCACCGGTTCGTCGCCGACCAGCCGGTGGACCAGCTCGCGCAGCTCGGCCAGGTTGTCGGGGATGGAGAAGTCGAGCTGCACCGGCACCACCCGGTGCCCGCGCAGGCCGACGCGGTGCGTGGCCTCCTGCGTGCCGAGCCGCAGCATCTCCGAACTCATGTCGACCGGCACGTAGAGCAGGCCCGGGTTGCGCTCCAGCAGGTGCTCCAGGACCAGCCGGTCCTTGTGGCCGGTGCCGACGCCGAAGCTGACGTGGTGGAACCCCTCGCCGACCCGGCCGCGCACCCGGCCCCAGCGGCGGGTGAACGAGTCCAGGCTCTGCTTCATCACCAGGTAGAACGGGTCCGCGCAGGCGTGCGCCCAGGCGATCGTCGGCCCGATGCCCCAGTAGGCGTAGCCGGAGGTGATCTGCTTGCCGTCGCCGCTGGTCGACGGCTTGTTGAGCAGGTCGCTGGTCAGGGCGGCCAGCTTGTCGCGCTGGTCCTCGCCGACGAGCACCAGCGACCAGGCGAAGTCCGACTCGTCGATGGCCCTGGCCAGGTCGCCGACCAACCGCCCGTCGCTCGCCGTCACTCGGCCTCCTCCGCTGTGGTCCGCACCTCGGAGCCTACCGATCACCACCGACGGTCACGCGACTTTTCGCCGCGGCGGGCTCGGCGCGCCGCCGGGCGGGAGCCTCGCCGTCACCCTTCTTCCTGCGGGACAACGGAAACGGGGCCGCGGGCGGTTGCCCACGGCCCCGTCGGGGGACAGCTGCCGCGCCTCACCGGCCCACCGGTTGGAGGACGCGGCCCGACGCGGTCAGGTGTTCCCAGGTCCGGCCGCGTTGGCTGGGCGGCGCTTCGCCGTCCGCCAGGCACGTCGGGTACACCAGGCCGTAGGGGGTGGGTTGGTGGAAGAGGTCTCCGCTGCGGATGTCGATCAGGTCCCGTGACTGCGCCATCACGACCTCCTGTCGCGAAGGGGAGAGGTGCCCATAGTCCTGCTCCTCGTCGAACCGGCTGGGGAGCTTCGGATACCCGTTGAGCTGCGCTGATATGCCCGATTCGTTGCGACGTAAGGGTGAAGTGGCCGGTGGCGCTCAGTGGCCGCGGCGCTTGTGGTGCGCGACTTCCTGCTCGGCGTCGTCGGCGGGCGGGAGGCCCCGGTCGACGTGGTCGGCGTGGAAGAGCGCTTGCGCCAGGAGGGACTTCACGTGGTCGTTGGCGGCGGAGTAGTAGACGAACGTGCCTTCGCGGCGGCCCTTCACCAGACCCGCGAGGCGCAGCTTGGCCAGGTGCTGGCTCACCGCGGTCGGCGCGGCGCCCGCCAGCTCGGCGAGGCAGGCCACCGACGACTCGCCCTGCAACAACGCCCACAGCACCTTGATCCGGGTCGGGTCGGCCAGCAGGCGGAACGACTCGGCGGCCAGGTGGACCTGCTCGTCGTTGGGCATGTCGAAGTCCGACAGCGCGGTGTGCATGAGGGTCAGCCTACTTGCTTGCGTATCTGCGTGACTGCGCAGGTATGGTGACAGGGTCGCACTCGGAGGTCGACCAAAGGTGGAACGGTGACCGGCAGAACTCAGGGACATGGCCACGGACACGGGCACGGCCACGGCCACCGCTCGGCGGACCGCGTGGACACCGCCCTGGAGAGCAGCAGGCGCGGGATGCGGGCGCTGGTCGTCTCGTTCGTCGCACTGCTCGCCACCGCGGTCGTCCAAGCGGTGCTGGTGCTGGTCACCGGCTCGGTCGCGCTCCTGGGCGACACCGTCCACAACGTCGCCGACGCCCTCACCTCGGTCCCGCTGGCCATCGCGTTCGTGCTGGGCCGCCGGGCCGCGTCCCGCCGCTTCACCTACGGCCTGGGTCGCGCGGAAGACCTGGCCGGCGTCGTGATCGTGCTGGTGATCGCCGCCTCGGCGGTCTACGCGGGGTACGAGTCGGTGCGCGGCCTGCTCGACCCGCAGCCGGTGCGGCACCTGTGGGTCGTCGCGGCGGCCGGCGTGGTCGGGTTCCTCGGCAACGAGCTGGTCGCCCGCTACCGCATGCGGGTCGGCCGGGACATCGGCTCGGCGGCGCTGGTGGCCGACGGCCTGCACGCCCGCACCGACGGCTTCACCTCGCTGGCCGTCGTGCTGGGCGGCGTCGGCGTGGCCCTCGGCTTCCCCGCCGCCGACCCGCTCGTCGGCCTCGGCATGACGGTGGCCATCCTGTTCGTCCTGCGCGACGCGGCCGGCGAGGTCTTCGGCCGGCTGCTCGACGCGGTCGACCCGGCGTCGGTGGAGCTGGCCGAACGAGCCGCCGCGCAGGTCGAGGGCGTGGTGCGGGCCGACCGGGTGCGCATGCGCTGGACGGGCCACGTGCTGCGGGCGGAGCTGGCGATCGGGGTCGACGCGGGGCTGAGCGTCGAGCAGGGCCACCGCATCGCGCACGAGGTCGAGCACCACCTCAAGCGCGCCGTCCCGCGCCTGACGGCCGTCACCGTGCACACCGAGCCCGCGACGCGGGTCGCCGGCGGCTGAGGCGGGGACCGGGAACCACCGGCTGACTCTTCCACTAAACCATGTCTGACCTGCAAAAACAAGACTTGCGCCGGCCGTGGGGGAGGGTCACCCTTGCCACCATGAGGTGGGGACCTTCTGGTGAGCTCAGCACTGTCCTGTGGATCGGCGGCGCGCAGTGGTCGGGCAAGTCGACCGTCGCCTGGCTCCTGTCGCGCCGATTCGGACTGACCGCCTACCACTACGACTTCCACGACGCCCGGGGCCACTACGACCGCGCCCTGGCGCGGGCCGGCCGCTACCCGCACCGGCACGCGTGGCAGACCCTCCAGGCGCACGACCCCGACACGACGTGGGTGCGGCCGTCACCGGGGGAGATGGCCGAGCACACCAAGCACGGCCACGTCGAGCGCTTCGGCATGGTGCTCGACGACCTGCGAGCCCTGTCCAGCGGCCGTCCGCTCGTCGCCGAGGGGTGGGGTCTGCGGCCGGAACTCGTCGCGCCGCTGCTCGCCGACCCGCGCCAGGCCGTGTTCCTGGTGCCGACCGAGGCGTTCCGGCAGCGGCAGCTGCGGGAGCTGCCCCGGGCCGCGACGATCTCCGTCGCGGTGAGCGACCCGGAACGCGCTCAGGCCAACCGCCTCGAACGCGACCGACTGCTCGCCGAGGACGTGGTCGACCGGGCGCGGGAACACGGCCTGCGGGTGGTCGAGGTCGACGGCCGGCTCAGCGTGGGCGGCCTGACCACGGTCGTGGCCGACCACTTCAGCCCCTGGCTCGACTGAGCCCGACGTCCCGTGGACCCCGTCGTCCGTGCGACGGGGTCCACGACGGCGGAACCGCGCTGGTTCCCACGCCGAAGCTGGTCGAGGGGTACGACGGTGACGGCCTGCGTGCGTGGCCGGGCTCAGCGGCGAGGACCGCGCGAGGTGCCCGCCGAGACCGCGGCGGGCCCGCCGATGAGCCGCCTCGCCGGCGGGGCCGACGAGGCCGAGGTGTCCCGGGTCTGTTCCGACCGCCCGGCCGCCCGGGGCCGATCGGCCCGCTGTCCTCTGTGGACCGTCCCGGGCCGCCGGTGGGGCCGTGCTCTCCCGGCGGGCCGCGTGCGGACAGCCGAAGGTTCGCGTGAAACAGCCGATCGGACGTTGTCGGCACGTTACGCGCGCCCTACGGTCGGATGACGCCCGATCGACGGCAACCCCTTCTTGGAGGCCTGCGGTGTCGCGGAAACAGGTTGGCGCCGTCGTCGGCGCGCTCTTGCTCACCGGCTCCACCTTCTTCGCGGTCCCCGTCACGGCGAACGCCGTCGACGACCGGCCGACCGCCGTGGTGTCGCTCGGCGACAGCGCGATGTCCGGCGAGGGCGCCGGCTCCTACGAGCCGGGCACCGCGGGCGAGAACGGCAACTGGTGCCACCGCTCCACCCAGGCCATGGTCCACCGCACCCAGCTCGCCGACCGCACGATCAACCTGGCGTGCTCCGGCGCGGACTCGGCGAACGTGTCGCTGGCCGACACCGTGCACTACACCGAGGGCTCGCAGGCGCGGCGGCTGATCGACATCGCCCGCCAGTACCGCGTCACCACGGTCGTGGTGCAGGTCGGCGCGAACGACGACGTGCGGTTCGCCGACACCATGGTCGACTGCGTGGCCGCGTGGGCGAACCCGTTCGGCTCCAGCTGCCGCTCCACGCTGGAGCGCGAGTGGTCCGGCCGGCTGGCCGCGATGGCGCCCAAGGTGGAGAACGCCCTGCGCGACGTCCGCTCCGCGATGACCCAGGCCGGGTACGCCACCTCCGCCTACAACCTGGTCCTCACCTCCTACGCCTCGCCGGTGACCGAGAAGATGGACCGCTACCTGCACGGCCCGCAGGGCTGCCCGCTGCGCCTCGCCGACGCGGGCTACGGCCGCACGACCGCCGTGCCGCAGCTGTCGGAGGCGCTGCGCGGCGTGGCGACCCGGTCCGGCGTGAAGTTCCTCGACTTCTCCCGCGCCACGGAGAACCGCGAGGCGTGCAGCAAGGGCGAGAGCTCCGCGGGCGAGTGGCAGCGCAGGCTCACCGTCGACCCGTACGCGCTGGTGACCGGCGGCCTGGACGCGATCGGCCTGCACCTGGCGCAGCAGTCGTTCCACCCGAACGCCGCCGGCCACGAGCAGCTCGGCCGCTGCATCACCGAGTTCGTCGACGGCGGCGCCGGCTCGGCCCGCTGCCTCGCCGGCGCGGACGGCAACCTGCACGCCGTCGCATAAGGCACCTGAGCACCGCGAACCGCTCCCACCCCGACCGGGGTGGGAGCGGTTTCGCGTTGGCGCGCAACCTCGATGATCCCGCCGGCGTCCTATGGGTGAATCGGCGAAACCGGATAGGGGAAATCGCTTTGGGGGGACCGGTGTCCACATCTGCCTTCGTCCGCGTGTGCGGGCTGGCCGCGGCGGTGCTCGCCGCGACCTCGTGCACGTCGACCGGAGCCGAGCCGGTCGACCCGGGGCTCGCGCCGCGCGGCACCGTGCAGACCACGGCCACGCCGACCAGGCAGGACCTGACCAACAAGGTCAGCCTCACCGGCAAGGTCACCATGAACCCGCTCTACGGGATCGTGGCGCCGGTCGCGGGCCAGGTGCGCTACTGGACGGTGGCGGAACCGACCGCCACCCCGACCAGGCCGACCCGGATCGCCACCGTCTGGACCGACGGCCAACCCACCAACGTCGACGTGCCCGCCGGCTCCACGTTCGGCGGCCGCCTGGTCGACGACCGCGCCACGGTCACCGCGGGCATGCCGATCGCGTCGGCGAAGCACGCGGGCTACGGCATCGTCGCCGAGGTCGACGGCGAGCAGGCCTACCGGATCTCCGACGCCGCGCAGGGCACCGTGCAGGCGCAGATCAAGAACGGCCCCGGCCCGTTCCCGTGCGCCCTGCTCGGCACGATCGCGGCCCTGCCCGTCGGCACCGTGCCCGCGCCGCCGCCCGCGCAGCCCGACACCGACGACCGCGACGCCACCGGCGCCGAGACCCCCGCGCCGCCTCCCCGGCAGCAGGAGCCGGACACCTCCTCCGAGCCGACCGGGCTGCGCCTGGTGTGCACCGCGCCCGCCGACGTCAAGATGGTCAACGGCGCCTCCGCCACCCTCGAACTGGTCACCGCGTCCGCGCAGAACGCGCTGGTCGTGCCGGTCGAGGCGGTCGCGGGCGGCCAGGGCAAGGGCAAGGTCGACGTGGTCGGAGCCGACGGCGCCAAGGTGACCACGGACGTCGAGCTCGGCCTCACCGACGGCAAGGTCGTGGAGATCAAGTCGGGCCTCACGGGCGAGGAGACGCTCGCCGTGCCCGGACCGAACCTGCCGCCGGGCGACCCCGCGGGCCAGGTCGAGCCGGGAGCGGGGCGCAGGTGACCACGCCACCCCCGTTCGTCCCGCCGCCACCGCCCGCCGCGGCGCCCCCGCTGATCCACCTCACCGGCCTGACCAAGACCCTCAAGGGCCAGGACGAGCCGCGCGCCATCCTCGCGGGCGTCGACCTCACCGTGCACGCGGGCGACAGCGTCGCCATCCTCGGCCGCTCCGGCTCCGGCAAGAGCACGCTGCTCAGCCTCATCGGCCTGTTCGACCGGCCCGACGGCGGCCGGTACCTGTTGGGGGACCGGGACATCACGAAGATCCCCGAACGCAAGGCCGCCGCGCTGCGCAGCGCCGAGTTCGGGTTCGTGTTCCAGCGCTTCTTCCTGCTCAAGCACCTCACCGCGGCGCAGAACGTGGCCATGGCGCTGGTCAACGGCCAGGGCTGGCTGCCGCGGCGCAAGCGCAAGGCCAAGGTGCTGGCGGCGCTGGACCGCGTCGGCATCGGCCACCTGGCCAAGCACAAGCCGCCCCGGCTGTCCGGCGGCGAGCAGCAACGCGTCGCCATCGCCCGCGCCCTGGTGCGCGAGCCGCGCATCCTGCTGGCCGACGAGCCGACCGGCGCGCTGGACACCGAGACCGGCAACCTCGTCGTGGAAGTCCTGCGCCAGGCCACCGACGTGGGCTGCGGGCTCGTGCTCGTCACCCACGACCACGACCACGCGGCGAAGATGGGGCGGGTGCTGCACCTGTCCGACGGCCTGCTGCGCCCGGCCGGACAGCCGGTGGTCGCGTGATCGGGCTGTCGGGCAGGCTCCGGGCGTCGCTGATCATCGGCGGCCAGGGCATCCGGGCCCGCAAGCTGCGCACGTTCCTGTCCATGGTCAGCCTGTTCCTCGGCGTGCTGGCCGTGGTCGTCGTGCAGGCGGGCGCGGAGATCGCGAACCGGGCCATGCTCGCCGACGTCGAGCTGTACGAGGGCAAGGACGGCACCCGGCAGGTGTACCTGTCGCCGGAGGGTCAGACCGTGCCGGTGGCGTTGGAGGTGCTCGAAGGCCGCACCGACGCGGTCGCCATGACCACCGCGCGGGCGATCATCGGCGAACCCGGCGTGAAGCCGATCAACGAGGGCGGCGGCCCGGTCGACCAGCCCGGCGGGCCGCGGATGACGTGCGACGAGAGCGGCTGCCGCCCGATCGACGACGGCGACGCCCTGCCCCGAGGGCAGGCGATCGAGCTGCAACTCGTCGGCCTGACCGGCGACATCCGCCAGTTCCGGCCGTTCCGCGCGTCCCAGGGCCAGTGGCTCGACTTCGGCGGCGTGCCGTCGCTGGCGCCCAGGCTCGTGCTCAACCAGGAAGCGGCGAAGGCCTTCAGCCGCTACCAGGTGCCGGCCGAGATGAGGGTCGACGGCGCGACCGCCCACCCCACGCCCCGGTTCGTCGGCGTGATCGACGACGGCGGCTACCAGCCGACCGCCTACGTGCGGGCCGACGAGCTGCTGAACTGGCTGCCCGCGACCAGCATGAGCGACAGCCGGTCCGGCCCCGGCCTGCAGGTGCTGATGGCGCCGTCGGCGGTCGAGG
Organism: Saccharothrix sp. 6-C; assembly: GCF_016695385.1. Lineage (NCBI taxonomy): Bacteria > Bacillati > Actinomycetota > Actinomycetes > Pseudonocardiales > Pseudonocardiaceae > Saccharothrix > Saccharothrix sp. 6-C. The sequence goes on from NZ_CP064192.1 coordinate 1,709,425, forward strand.
TGGAGCACGTCCTGCGGGCCAGGCTCGTCGCGGCGGGCACACCCGAGGACAGCATCCGCGTGACCACGGTGGAGACGCTGAAGCGGATGTCCACCGAGCTGGCGCTGATGCGGTGGATCTTCCTCGGCATGGCGGCGCTGGTGCTGCTGATCGGCGTGGCCGGCATCCTGAACGTCGGCCTGGCCACCGTCGGCGAGCGCATCGAGGAGTTCGCGCTGCGCCGGGCCGTCGGCACACCCCGCTTGCTGCTGGCGGGCATCGTGCTGGCGGAGACGCTGCTGACCGGTCTGCTCACGGCGGCGCTGGCGATCGGCACGGGCGTGCTGGGGCTGAAACTGGCGCTGATCGTGTTCGGCTCCCAGTTCCCCACCCTGGAAGGCACCGCGTTCCCGTGGCAGGCCGGCGTGGCCGGTGTGATCGCGGGCCTGGTCGCCGGCGTCCTGGGCGGCCTGGTCCCCGCCCTGCGCGCCGCGCGAATCCCGATCTCCACCGTCATGCGGGCCTGACGCGGCGCTTCGGGAACTCGGGCGTTCGCACCGCGGAGGTCAGGGTGCGGCGGTCCAGGGGCGCAGGCCCAGTTCGCCCGTGCTGCCGAGGTCGATGGTGAGGGCGGTGCCGTCCCCTTCCCGGGTCGGGGTGAACACCTGTGACGGTCCGCCGGCGGTGAGGGCGAGTTCCAGGTGTTCGCCCACCACCGGCGGGGTGGAGGTGTCCGTGTAGGTGTTGCGCCACAGCAACCCGGTCACCGCCGACTCGCCGGGGCCCACCGTCACCGGCAGGGGGGTGGTGTCGAACGCTTCGACCGCGGAGATCCCGGACGACCCGTTGCCGACCGCGATCGGCAGCGGCGCGTGGTCGGCGTCCAGGACCGTGACGGACGGGTAGCCCTCCAGCTCCAACGCCTCCGTGCCGCAGTTCGTCAGCTCCAGCGTCAGCACCCGCAGGCCCGAGGCCGCGTCCTCACCCGCCACCGCGTACTCCACGCCGGTCGGGCAGGCGGACGGGGACGGGGACGGGGTCGGGGGAGCCGGCGGGGCGGCGGTGCACGCGGACACGACGAACAACAGCAGGAAAAGAAGTCGGGGCACGCCGCCGATCGTCGCACAATGCGGCCGGTTGCCCGACCGCGCATTCACGGGATAAGCTCGCACCCGTGACTGCCGGGTCGGCCTTGAGCCACGAGCGAGAGAGTCACCCGGCCAAGGTTTGACCGCCGGGTGGGCCAGAGGCCCGCCGCACGCCGGGGTTCCCCCGGGTTTCCGCGCACGTGGTTCCACGGAGCAGCGACGCACCCGGTTCCTCCTCGCACCAGCACATCCAGCGCATCGGCGCGTGCCTGCCCGCGGGCACGCACGCCGCCGCACGCGCGGAAGTGCTGCACACCTCATCGCGCGGGACGGCTGTGCCCGCGCGCCTCCACAAAACCTTCACCGAAAACCACGGCGCTATTCACCCGTGGTGATCCGGTCATGCCCAAAATCAGGAGACGAACCGCAGATGGATTTCAACCAGCAGGTGATCGACGAGTTCCGCGCCAACGCGGGCCGCGTCGGCGGACCCTTCGAAGGAGGCAGGCTCATCCTGCTGACCACCACCGGCGCGCGGACCGGCGCACGCCGCACGAACCCCGTCGGCTACCTGCCGGACGGCGACCGGATCGTCGTCATCGCGTCCGCCGGCGGCTCGCCGCGCCACCCCGACTGGTTCCACAACCTGGTGGCGAACCCCGTGGTGCAGGTCGAGGACGGCGTCTTCACCTACGACGCCAAGGCCACCGTCCTGGCCGGCCCGGAACGCGACGAGCTGTGGGCGCGGGCGGTCGAGACCGACCGGGGTTGGGCCGACTACCAGGCCAAGACGTCCCGACAGCTCCCCGTGGTGGCGTTGACGCAGGTCGCCGGCGGCCCGCCGAACGCGTCGAGCTGGGGCGCGGCGCTCAAGCTCGTGCACGGCGCGTTCCGCCGGGAGCTCGCCACCATCCGCCGCGAGGTCGCCGCGTCGAAGCCGACGCTGGGCGCGCAGCTCAAGGTCAACTGCCTGACCGCGTGCCAGGGCCTGAGCTTCCACCACACGTCGGAGGACAGCGGCATGTTCCCGATGCTGCGGGACCGGTTCCCGGAGCTCGCGCCGACCCTCGACCGGCTGGCCGAGGAGCACGGCGCCATCGCCGCGTTGCTGGCGCGGCTGCGGGAGACCCTCGACCGCGGCGACGTGGCGACCCTGCGCGGGGACGTCGACCAGCTGATCGGCGAGCTGGAAGCCCACCTGGACTACGAGGAGGAGCAGTTGATCCCCTTCCTCGACGTCTGACCGGGTTTCCCCGACTTCGTGGCTCGTCACGAGCCACGACCGGGCTTCACCGGGGTGGGCAGGTCCACGTCGGGTTGAATGCCCGTGTTCCCATCCACCGAGCAAGGAGATGTTGTGGGTAGAGCAAGGGGCTTGGGGGCCCTGTTCGCCTCGCTGGTCGTCGCGGCGACCGTGGTGAGCGCGACTGGAGGAGCCACCGCCGCGCCGTCGGCACGTGCCGCGCTGGACCCGGCGGTGGTCGCGGAGTCCGTGCGGTACCTCGTCGACAACTACGGCGTCAGCGAACGGGAGGCGCTGCGCCGGCTCGACCTCCAGCAGGAGTCGGTCCGCTTGGACGGCGTGCTGCGCCGGGAGAACCCGGCCGAGTACGGCGGCATGTGGCTCGACCAGACCTCCGGTGAGCTGGTGGTCGCCCTGACCGACCCGGCCGCCGCGAACCGGCGCCTGGCCGAGTCGCCGGACCGGGCGCGCGTCCGGACCCGGGTCGTGCGACACTCGTTGGCCGACCTGACCGCCGCCAAGGACCGGCTCGCCGCGAAGGTGGGCGCCGGGGCCGACGCGGTGTACCTGCCCGCGGTCGACGAGCGGGCCAACGAGGTCGTCCTGTGGGAGCGCGAGTGGGTTGCGCGTGAGAAGGCCTCCATCGGGGCCGCGGTCGCCCGGGAAGGCGACGTGGCACGACGGGCCGTGGCCGACGAGTCCGGCGTGACCGTGCGGACCAGGGTGCTGCCCAAGCCGAACCCGCTGGCGGCCACGTACCCCGACCAGGGCGTCTGCCACCCGCTCGCGTGCCAGGATTACGGGCCGATGCGCGGTGGTCTGCGGCTGGACATGAAGCGGGACGACGGCACGTGGGGCGGCTGCACGGCCGGCTTCAACCTGCGCTCCACCGGTGGCGGGCACCCCGGCAAGGCGTGGGTGCTGACCGCGGGGCACTGCATGGCGACCAAGACCAACAACACGCCGACGCAGCACAACGGCGTGCCCGTGCTCCAGCAGCACGGCATCGAGCGCAACGCCTACCCGTACGACTACGCGGCCCTGCTGTACGTCGACACCCCGACCCGCGAGACGTGGCTGGAGAACCACACGGGCCGCAACCGGGTCCTGAAGTACTGCCGCAACGGCGGCACGGACAGCAACTCCGACACGCCGTGCGGCGAGCAGGCCACGTCCGCTGACGAGCACATCACCGGCACCCACGCGTTGGCCCAGGTCAAGGCGGGCTGGGTGGTGTGCGCCACCGGTTCCGGCTCCAACGCGGCCGACGACCCGGGCGCGATCGACAGCGGAGCCGGGAAGGGCTACCTCGTGGGCACCCGCTGCGGCCGGGTCCTGTCCACCGACGTCGGCATCAACACCGACCTCTGCGCCCGCCCGGGTGACAGCGGCGGACCGCTGTTCAGCCAGGTCGACCACACCGCGCTGGGCATCCTGGAAGGCAACCAGCAGTCCCGCACGGGCGCCTGCGCCTCCGGCGAGCTGAACAACTACGTGCCGATCGACACCATCCTGACCGACATCCAGGCGCGCTACGCGAGCCTGCGGTCGACCTTCGCGGTGATCACCACCCCGAACGGCTGACCACCGGACCCGGCCCGTCTTCCCCGGCGCGGGGGAGGCGGGCCGGGCGCGCCGCCCACCTCATCCGGTCGCCGCGGGCGAGCGACCCGAGCCAGGCCCGGGTGCGGCCCACGTAGACGTCGCGGGCCCGGTAGTAGGTGTCGGTGGTCGGGCCGGAGGCGCCGGACGAACCCTCCGTCTGGAGGTTGATGATGATCCACATCGGTTTGCCGGCGAAGTTGGCGCCCCGGTGCTGCCCGACCCAGGTGCCGTCGAGGTAGTAGTGGATGTCCACGTCCGTCGCGCCGACCTTCGCGATCCACGCCTTGTAGGTGTGCCACGACCCGGGCGACGAGACCGACCGGATGGTGTTCGACCAGCCGCCCGAGGCGTTCTTGTAGGTGTTGAACCAGTTCCGCGCGTCACCCTTGTACTCCAGGATGTCGCTCTCCGGCGGCCACGAATTGACGCCCGTGAGCCAGAACGCGGGCCACGTGCCGCGTGCGGACGGGGCCTGGAAGTCGCCGCGCACCTCCCAGTTCGGGAACTGGTCGTCGACCAGCACCTGCTGCCGGGCGTGCACCGCGCCGGAGTGGTAGCGGATCGGCAGGTGCGGGTCGGCCGAGCTGGTGCCCTCGTCCCAGGTGATCCGGGTCGCCTTGACGACCAGCGTCGACCCTTCGAGGTAGACGTGGTTGTGGTCGGAGGGTCCGGCGTACATCCGGGCCGTGCCGTTGTGGTCCGAACCCCACGGGTAGCGGTAGTTCCAGGCCGATTCCAACGTGCTGTAGTTCGCGAACGAACCGTCGATGACGGTTTCCCAGGCGGCGGCCCGCCCGACCCCGGACGCGCGGAGGCCGGAGGTGCCGAGGGCGGCCAGGCCGGCGCCGCCGGCCACCAGGAGATCACGTCGACTCAGTGTCACGGAAAGCCCTTTCCTCGACGACGTTGACGAGGCGGTGTCGTTCCCGAACGTAGGGATGGCGGTCGTCCCGGTCAACGGTGGCGCGGGAGAAGGCCGCGGAAAGGGTGTCTGTTGTGGACGGTCAGGGCCCTGACTGGTCGATCGCACACCGGAGGGTGGAGCGGCTCAGTAGTGGCGGATGCCGTTCGACAGGGTCCGGGCCCACGGCGCGTCGACGTCGTCCGCGCGCGTCGCCATCACCAGGTGGCACAGCATGCCCGTGGCGAAGAACCGCTGCACCTGCTCCTCGCTGCCGCCCGACACCCCGCGCACGTACTCGACCGTCCGCGCGACCCCGCGCTGGAAGACCTCGCGCACGGACGGCTCGGAGATCGCCGCGCACTGGGCGTGCATCTGGACCAGCAGGAGCGTGCTCTCCTCGGAGATCAGGTGCGCGTAGGCGTCGCCCATCGCGGACAGGACGGCCTCGGGCGTGCTCCCCTTTGCCTCGGCGACCCCGTCCGCGAACCGTTCCCGGACCCGCGCGAAGCTGTGCTCCACCACGGCCAGGAACAGGGCCTCCTTGTCGGGGAACAACCGGTAGACGTAGGCCTGGGAGATGCCGGCCGACTTCGCGACCTCGCCGGTGGTGGTGCCGTAGTAGCCGCGGGCGGCGAACGCGCCGATGGCGGTGCGCAGGACCGTCTCGCGACGCTCCTCGGCGGTCGACAGTCGACGTTCGCTCGCTGCGGCTGGCACGAGTGTAATCAACCACTCACACCTGTCGGAAGTCAAGTCGGTCCCGGTGTCGGCGCACGTTAAGGTCGCCTCCATGTCCCGTGGTGTGTTAGTGCTGGTCTTCCTGCTGGCCGCGTGCACGTCGGCACCCCCGTTCGCCGCGTCGCCGAGCACCGATCCGCCCACCGCCACGTCACCGACGACCACCACGACGACGACCGCCGCCGTGACCACCACCGTCACCACCACGACCCGGTTCACGCCCCCGCCCGCCGGCAACCCGGACGGCGGCGTGCCGGTGCCGCCCGAGGCCGCGGCCGCGGACACGTCCCACCCCACCCGGGTGATCGGCGACGGCACACCGGCCGGGTGCACGTCCCAGGCCGTGGTCGCGGCGGTGGCGGCCGGCGGGGTCATCACCTTCGAGTGCGGCCCGGAGCCGGTCACCATCACCATGACCGTGACCGCGCAGGTCCGCAACGACGCCGTACCCGAAGTCGTGCTGGACGGCGGGGGACTGGTCACGCTCAGCGGCGCGGGACAGCGGCGGATCCTCTACCAGAACACGTGCGACGAGGCGTTGGGCATCACGACGTCCCACTGCCAGGACCAGGACCACCCCCGGCTGATCATCCAGAACCTCACGCTCGCGGACGGCAACGCGGCCGGCGCGGCGGAGGGCGGTGGCGCGGTGTTCGTGCGCGGCGGTCGGGTGAAGGTGGTGAACTCGACGTTCCTGCGCAACCGGTGCGGCGCGACCGGGCCGGACCTCGGCGGCGCGGGGCTGCGCGTGCTCAGCCAGTCGGCGGGCCGGCCGGTGTTCGTGGTCGGCAGCACGTTCGAGGGCGGCACGTGCGCCAACGGCGGCGCGTTGAGCAGCATCGGCGTGTCCTGGGTCGTGCTGAACAGCCTGCTGCGCAACAACTCCGCCACCGGCGACGGCGCGAACCCGGCCCGCCCCGGCACCCCGGGCGGTGGCAGCGGCGGCGCGGTCTACGCGGACGGCAACGCGTTCACCGTCCGCATCGCCGGCAGCGTCTTGGAGGACAACAAAGCCAACGAGGGCGGCGGCGCGGTCTTCTTCGTCAGCAACGACCGCTCCGGCACGCTGGCGGTCGAGTCCTCCACGCTGCGCCGCAACCCGAGCGCCGGCTTCGAGACGCCGGGCTACCGGGGCATCTTCTTCCTCGGCGCGGCCGAGCCGGTCGTCACCGGCTCCACCATCCGGTAGCGCGGCAGAACCACGCCTTACCACGGGCCACACCGCAAGAAGTCCCGTCGATCGACGGATTGTGAGCAGGCCGTCCGCCGCGCACGATGAGTCGCCGGCAGAGGGGCCGGCTGGATAGTTCCCTGCGATCTCGACGTCCGGCCACCCTGCGAGCACGACCCCGGCCGGGCGCGGGAAGGACCAACCGTGCGCGACACCTTGAGAAAGACGCTCGCCCTCGGCGTGGGCGTCGTCGCCGCCCTGGCCGCCTTCGGGGGCCAGGCGCTCGCCGCTCCACCGCAACCGGACACCGGCACACCCACGCCCATGGTCGTCGGCGGCACCCAGGCCGCCAAGGGCGAGTTCCCCTGGATGGTCCGCCTGTCCATGGGCTGCGGCGGCTCGATGCTGACCGACCAGCTGGTGCTGACGGCGGCGCACTGCGTCAGCCGCACCGGCAACAACACCTCCATCACCGCCACCTACGGCGTGGCGGACCTGCAGGACACGACCCGCGTCACCCGCACGTCCACCTACGTGCACCGCTCGGCCACCTACGACACGGCCACCGGCGGCGACTGGGCGATCATCAAGCTGGCCAGTCCCATCACCGGCGCGGCGCTGCTGCCCATCGCCACCACCGCCACCTACAACACCGGCGTGTTCACCGTGGCCGGCTGGGGCGCCACGCGGGAGGGCGGCGGCCAGTCCCGCTACCTGCTCAAGGCGAACGTCGACTACATCGACGACACCACGTGCAAGAACTCCGACCCGTACTACGCGGACCTGATCCCGGCCGCCGAGCTGTGCGCGGGCAAGCTCGCGGGCGGCGTCGACACCTGCCAGGGCGACTCGGGCGGCCCCATGTTCCGCCGCGACAACAACGGCGCGTGGGTGCAGGTCGGCATCGTCAGCCACGGCAACGGGTGCGCGCGGGCGGAGAACCCGGGCGTCTACACCGAGGTGAGCACGTTCGCGGCGGCCATCAACCAGGCGGCGGCCAACCTCGGCGGCACGCAGCCCCCCGGCAAGGTCTTCGAGAACCTCGACAACGTCACCATCCCCGACGCGGGCGCGGCGGTCTACAGCAACGTCACCGTGAGCGGCATCGCGGGCAACGCGCCGTCCACCCTCAAGGTCGGCGTGGACATCAAGCACAGCTACAGCGGCGACCTGGTGATCGACCTGGTCGCGCCGGACGGCTCCACCTACCGGGTCAAGAGCTCCAGCAGCTCCAGCACGCCCGACGTGGTCGCCACCTACACCGTGAACGCCTCGTCCGAGGTCGCCAACGGCACGTGGCGGCTCAAGGTCCAGGACGTCTACAGCGCGGACACCGGCTACGTGGACGCCTGGCGGCTCACCTTCTGACCGACCGCCGCACGACCCCGGCAGGCGGCCCCGCCCGGAGCACCCGGGCGGGGCCGCTCGTCGAGGTCCGCACAGCGGAAGAAGCCCCCGGGCGGCCGGCGCTGTCACAGTCGCCGGATGACGCATGCGGTGGTGTTGGGCGCGAGCATGGGCGGGCTGCTGGCAGCGCGCGCGTTGGTCGGCTCCTACGACCGGATCACGGTGGTCGACCGCGACCCGCTCCCGGAGGACGGCGGGCACCGGCGCGGTGTGCCGCAGGCCAAGCACTTCCACACGATCCTGTTGCGCGGCGAGCAGGCACTCGACGGGATGTTCCCCGGCCTGACCGACGAGCTGGTCGCCGCGGGAGCGCTGCGCGTCGGGTTCAACGTCGACGCGCGGTTCGTCCTCGCGGGCCACCCCATGGTGCGCGCGGACACCGGCGCGTCCGACATCCAGACGACCCGGCCCGTGCTGGAGGGCGCGGTCCGGGCGAAGGTCGCGCAGCACCCCGGCGTGCGGCTCCTGCCGGACCACGACGTGGTCGGCCCGGTGTTCGAGAACGGGCGGGTGGTCGGCGTGAAGGTCGCCCGGGACGGCGCGGAGGAGGTGCTGGCCGCCGACCTGGTGATCGACGCGATGGGCCGGTCGGGTCGGGCACGGGCCTGGTTGGCGTCCCTGGGCCTGCCGACGCCCGCCGAGGACCGGATCGAGGTCGACATGATGTACGCGAGCCGGCTGGTGCGCCCGCCCGTGCCGTTCCCGGACAAGCTGGTGCTCGTCGGCCCGGTGCCCGGCCGGCCGACCGGGTTCGCGTTCGCCGCGCAGGAGCACGGCCAGTGGATGGTCACCCAGGTCGGCATGGCCGGCGACCACCCGCCCACCGACGAGGCGGGTTTCCTGGCGTTCCTCGAGCGGTCCGCGCCGCCGGACGTGCTGGACGCCGTCGCCGCTTCGGCGCCGCTGACCGGGATCCGCACGCACCGGTTCCCGGCCAGCCTGCGCCGCCGGTACGAGCGGCTGCGGCAGTTCCCGCCCGGCCTGCTGGTCTTCGGTGACGCGATGTGCAGCTTCAACCCGATCTACGGCCAGGGCATGACCGTCGCGGCGATGGAGTCCGAGGCGCTGCGGAAGTGCCTGCGGGACGGCGAGGCGGACCTGGCGGGCCGGTTCTTCCGCGCCGCGGCCAAGATCATCGACCCGGTGTGGCAGCTCAACGCGCTCGGCGACCTGGCGCTGCCGGAGATCACCGGCCACCGGTCGCTGTCCACCAAGGCGCTGAACCGGTACGTCGCCCGGCTGCAACGCGTCGCCACGCACGACCCGGTGGCCGCCACCGCGTTCATCCGCACCATCGGGCTGCTCCAGCCGCCGTCGTCGATCCTGCGCCCGGACGTGCTGGCGCGCGTCGTGGTCGGGGGTGTGCGCCGGAGCTGAGCCGGCCGGTCCGCCGGCCCGGCTACCTTGGGCACATGCTGCTGCCGTTCGCGATGTTCGCGGTGAGCGCGGTCTACGTGATCGCGGGTGTGCTCAGCCGCCGTGCGCAGCCGCGCAACCGGATCGGGCTGCTGTTCGTGCTCGTCGGGGTCGGCTGGCTGCTCGACTACCTCGTCGGCGACGGTTCGATGCTGCTGATGCTGGCCGCCAAGGGGTGGCCCTCGCTGCTCGGGCACGCGCTGGTCGCGTTCCCGACGGGCAGGCTGCGCACGCTGCCGCGCCGGCTGGTCGTCGGCGCCGGGTACGCGGAGAGCGTGGTGCTGACCGTGGCCGCGGAGTACCAGAGCCGGCCGTGGGCCGCCGGGATCGTCGAGTCCGAGACGATGATGACCGGTGTCGTCGGCATCTCCATGCTGGTGCTGCAACTGCACCGCTGGCGGTGCAGCAGCATCGCGCAGCGGCGGACCCTGACCGCGATGCTCGGCGCGACCGCGGTCGCGATCCTCGCGTTCGTGGTGTGGGAGCCGGTGGAACGCGCCGGCCTCGAACCGCCGTACGTGGTGCTGACGCTGGCGCTGAGCGGCATCCCGTTCGCCTACCTGGCCGGGCTGCTGCGCCGCCGGATGGACCGCGGCGAGGTGGCCGACCTGGTGGTGCGGCTCAGCGGCGACAACCGGCGCGACGGCGTGCAGGAGGCGCTGGCCGCCACCCTGCACGACCCCGGCCTGCGCGTGGCGTACTGGGTGGCCGAGCAGGAGCGGTACGTGGACGTGGACGGGCGGCCGGTCGCGCCGGACTCCGCGCACACCAGGGTGGACCGGGCCGGCGCGCCGGTCGCCGTGCTGCTGCACGACCCGGTGCTGGACCTGGAGCTCGTGGACGCCGCGTGCGCCGCCGTCGGCCTGGCGCTGGAGAACGAGCGGCTCACCGCCGAGCTGCGGGCCAAGGTCCGGCAGCTGGCCGAGTCGCGCGCGAAGGTGCTGCGGGCGGTCGAGGACGGGCGCCGGCGGCTGGAGCGCGACCTGCACGACGGCGTCCAGCAGCGGCTGCTGTCGGCGGCGATGACGTTGGGGCTGGCCGAGACCGTGCCGCCGGAGCGCGCCAGGGCGCTCGCCGCCGAGGCCAAGCAGGCGGTGCTGGCGACCATCGACGACGTGCGCGCGGTGTGCCACGGCATCCACCCGCCGGTGCTGACCGAACGCGGCCTGCACGGCGCGGTGCGCGAGCTGACCGCGCTGGCCGACCCGCGGGTCGACCTGACCCTGGACCTGCCGGACACCGTGCCGCCGCTGGTGGAGACGACCGCGTACTACGTCGTCGCCGAGGCGTTGGCGAACATCGCCAAGCACGCCGAGGCGTCCCGGACGAAGGTCGTGATCAGCGGCGGGGGCGGGCGGCTGGTGGTGGAGGTCGACGACGACGGGCGCGGGGGAGCGGACCCGGTGCTCGGCTCGGGGCTGCGCGGCTTGAGCGAACGGGTGGAAGCGAACGGGGGCACGATGCGGGTGGTCAGCGCGGAGGCGACGGGCACGAGCCTGCGGGTGGTGCTGCCGTGCGGGTCGTGATCGCGGAGGACTCGACGTTGCTGCGCGAGGGGTTGGCGCGGCTGCTCGCCGAGGCCGGGTTCGACGTGGTGGCGGCGGTGGAGGACGCGCCGGCGCTGATGGCGGCGGTGGACGGGCACCGGCCGGACGTGGCCGTCGTGGACATCCGGATGCCGCCGACGCACACCGACGAAGGCCTGCGGGCGGCGGTGGCGCTGCGCCGCCGCTACCCCGGGACGGGCGTGCTCGTGCTGTCGCAGTACGTCCGGGTGAGCTACGCGGCCGAGCTGCTGGACGCGGGCGCGGACGGCGTCGGCTACCTGCTCAAGGACCGGGTGTCGGACCTCGCCGAGTTCGCCGCCGCGATCCGGCGGGTGGGCGCGGGCGGCTCGGCGTTCGACCCGGACGTGGTGAGCCGGTTGCTGGTGCGGCGGCGCGACGACAGCGACGACCGGCTCACCGACCGGGAACGGGCCGTGCTCGCGCTGATGGCGGAAGGGCGCACCAACCAGGCCATCGCGCAGCGGCTGTTCATCGCGGAGCGGACCGTGGAGAAGCACTGCACCGGCATCTTCACCAAGCTGGAGCTGACCGCGAGCCCGCACGACCACCGCCGCGTGCTCGCCGTCCTGCGCTACCTCAACGCCTGAAAGGTGCGGTTAGCCGCACCACGCGGTGGGGGTGGCACGATTCCGGGCAGACCCCCGGCGCGAGCAGGCTCGTCCCATGACACCGGGGCGCGAAGCAGAAGTTGACGAACCGGCGGGGAGCCTCACCACGAGCAGGCGTCCCCGCGCCGACTACCGCACGGACCTGGTCACGGTGCTGCTCGGCACCTGGTTCTCGATCGGGTTGTTCCTCGACGCGTGGGCGCACTCCAACGTGCCCGAGCTCGAGTCGTTCTTCACGCCGTGGCACGCGGTGTTCTACTCGGGGTTCGCGGCGACCGGCGCGTGGATCCTCTGGGTGCTGTGGCGCAACCACCAGCAGGGCCTGCGCGGCCTGGACGCGGTGCCGGTCGGCTACGGCCCGGCGGTGGTGGCGCTGCCGCTGTTCGCCGCGGCGGGTGTCGGCGACTACCTGTGGCACACGTTCATCGGTATCGAGCAGGGCATCGACATCCTGTTCAGCCCGACCCACCTGGTGCTGATCACGTCGATGGTGCTGATCCTGACCGCGCCGCTGCGCACGCTGTGGAGCGACCGGGACGTGGTGAGCCCGTCCCTGAAGCGGTTCCTGCCCGCCGGGCTGGCGCTGTCCTTCACCACCTCGCTGGTGCTGCTGTTCGCCGGGTACGCCGACGCGACCGTGTTCACCGGCGAGCAGGTGATCAGAGCGTTCAGCTTCGAGAAGGGCGCCAACGGCATCGGCCGGGCCGCCGAGCTGGCCGCCTCGGTCATGGTCACCAACCTGATCATGATCGTGCCGCTGCTGCTGGCCGTGCGCCGGTTCCGGCTGCCGTTCGGCGCGGCGACCCTGCTCGCGTTCGTGGTGATGCTGCTCAGCACCGCGGTGGCCGACTACGAGAACATCAGCACCGCGATCGGGTTCATCGTCTCCGGCGTCCTCATCGACGTGCTGGTGCTGAAGCTGCGCCCGTCGGAGGACCGGGTCAAGGAGTACCGGATCTTCGCCGGTGCGGCCTCCTTCGCCACGTGGGCGGTGTTCTTCGCGACGGCGATCATCGACCAGGGCACGACGCCGAGCGTCACCGAGATGTGGACCGGCGCGCCGGTCATGGCCGCGCTGCACGCCGTGCTGATGGCGGTGGTGCTCGTGCCGACCGCCCGTCGGTGAGGGCGCTGCTGGCGGCGCTCGTCCTGCTGACCGCCACCGCCGGCCCGGCTCACGCGCACGCGGGCGGCCTCACGCCGCAGGACCACCTGAGCCGGGTCACCGGGATCGCACCGCCGCTGCCCGGCGTCACGGCGGCGATGGTCAACCACGGCTCGCAGCTCGAAGTCCGCAACGGGGGCGACGTCCCGGTCACCGTCGGCGGCGGCGACCGGGCGGCCGACCACGTGATCGGGCCGGGCGAGACCTACCGCTTCCGCGACGAGCGCACCACCGCGTCGCGGTGGGAAGTGCCGCTCGACCGGTCGGTGATCGAGGGCCGGGTCGACGTCGCACCGGGGCCGAACCCGTTGTGGTGGCTGCTGATCACGGTCGCGCTCGCCGCGGGCGGCCACCTCCTGGGCCGCAGGCGGGCGCTGCTCGGCGCGGGCGTCGTCGTGGTGACGGCCGCGCACGCGTGGCACGCGGTCGGCTCGGCGCTCGCCGTGACGGGCGGGTCGTTCGTGCCGCTGCTGCTCGGCGCGAGCGGCGTCGGCCTGGTGGCGTGGCCGCTGAGCGCGGTCGCCGCGGTGGCGGCGGTGCGGCGCAGGCCCGCGACGGCGTTCGTGGCGGCCGTCGTGGGCGCGATGCTGGTGGTGGCGGGCATACCGGACTTCGACAGCTTCCGGTTCTCCCAGCTGCCGTTCGCCGGTCCGGCCGACCTGGACCGGTTGCTCGTGGCACTCACCCTGGGCGGCGGGCTCGGCCTCGCCGCCGGCGGGTTCGACTACCTGAGAAGGACTGGCCCGACCACATGAAGACCGTTCACGCCCTGGTGCTCGCGCTGCTCGTGCTGGCGGGCTGCTCGTCCGGGCCCGAAGCCGCACCGCCCGCCGCCGACCCGCTGGTGCTCGCCCTGTCGGTCGACCAGGCCTCGCCGCAGACGGTGGAAGCGGTGCGCGGGCAGGCCGTCGAGCTGACCGTCACCAGCGAGGAGCCGGTGGACGTGCACGTGCACGGCGTCGACGTGCTGGCCAGGGCGGAGCGGGGGAAACCCGCCGTGCTGGCGTTCACCCTGGCGCGGACCGGCACGTTCGACGTGGAGGCGCACCCCGACACGCTGCTCGTGCGACTGGTCGTGCGGTGACGGTCCTCGCCCACGGGGTCGGCGCTCGGCACGACCTGCCGCTCCCCCTCGACCTGGTGCTGCAGGGCGCGGCGGTCGCGCTGCTGGCCTCGTTCCTGGCCCTGGGCCTGCTGTGGACGAAGCCCCGGTTCGACGCCGCCGAGCCGCGTCCCGACCGCGACCGGTGGCCGGTGCGGCTGCTGGTCGCGGCCGGGTTGGCGCTCGTGCCCGCGCCGGCGTGGCCGCACCTGGTGTTCGTGCTGCTGTGGGTGGGCGTGCCGGTGCTGTCGGTGCTGTTCGGCCCGGTGTGGCGGGCGGTCAACCCGCTGCGCCTGGCCGCCCGCGTCACGCTCGGCCGCGCGTACCCCGAACGGCTCGGCCACTGGCCCGCCGCGCTCGGCCTGCTCGCGTTCACCTGGGTGGAGCTGGTGTCACCGGCCGCGCTGCCGTGGTTCCTGGTGGTCCACGCGGTGGTGAACGCGGCCGGCGGCGTGGTGTTCGGCGGCACGTGGTTCGAGCGGGCCGACGGGTTCGAGGTGTTCTCGACGCTGGTGGGCCGGCTGTCGCCGCTGCGAGGCAACCCGTTCCGCGCGCTCGTCGCCACGCCCGTCCGGCCCGGCCTGGTCGCGGTGGTGGCGGTGCTGCTCGGCTCGACCGCGTTCGACAGCCTCGGCTCCACCCCCGCCTGGGAACGCCTGTCCGTGCCGGACTCGGCGGGGCTGGCGGCGACCGTGGCGCTGGTCGCGGGCAGCTACCTGTGGGCCTGCCGCCCGTTCGGCGGGCAGCTCGCCCACTCGATGGCGCCGATCGTCGCCGGGTACGTGGTGGCGCACTACTTCTCGCTGCTGGCCGTGGAGGGGCAGCGGGCCGTCGCACTGCTGTTCGGGGTCGGCGGCTTCACGCCCGACGACACGCTCGCGGCGCCGGCCCTGGTGGCGTCGGTGCAGCTCGGGGCGGTGCTCGCCGGGCACCTGCTGGCCGTGGTGGCCGCGCACGACCGCGCGTTGCGGCTGCTGCCGCCCGCCCGGCACCTGACCGGCCAGGCGCCGCTGTTGGCGCTCATGGTCGCCTACACCTCGGGTGGCTTGGCACTGCTGTTCGCCGGCTGAGCGGAGGATTTCCCATCCCGCGACTGACAGTCGCGATCCAAACAACTCGATCGGGCTAGCCAATTAACTCGATGAGCTGGATTTCGCCGCATTTTCGCGGCTTCCGACTGGCGACGCTGGTGGTAAGGGGTGACCGTGTCACCTGACAGCTTGGGGTTTGCCGGCACTCGGATGAACGCACTTCTCACCGGATCGGGTCGATCACTAGCTTTCTGATGAGTGAATCGGCGGATCTGTGGAATTCATCCCGAGTGACGAAAGGGTGTCGATGAGCATTTACCTCACAGGTCTGCTGTGGGTCGGCGGCGCCGCCGTCGTGGCCGCCGTCATGGCGTACCTGATCCGCAAGTACGGCGAGCTGGAAGGTCGCTCGGCGAACAACGAGTCCGCGGGTCAGGTCTTCACGATCGTGGGCGGCCTGCACGCGGTCCTGGTGGCGTTCGTGCTCATCGCCCTGTTCGACGCCGTCACGCAGGCCGGTGACGCCTCCTACCGCGAGGCGGACGGCCTGGTGGCCGCCACCTGGGCGAGCGACTCGCTGTCCCCGGAGATCGGCGCGAAGGTGCGCGACCTGTCCCGCGACTACGCCGTCACGGTGATCGACGACGAGTGGCCGGGCATGACGGCGGGCACCTCGTTCGAGTCGGCGGGCTGGTCGCAGCTCGACGAGCTGCGCCGGGTCGTGGCCGAGGCGCCCACCACCGACGAGTGGCAGGTCGACCGCAAGGTCGAGGCCGCGAACCAGCTCTGGCAGGTGTACCAGGCCAGGCAGGAGCGGCTGGACGCGGCGGGCGGCGGGGTCAGCTCGGTGGTCTGGTTCGTGCTGATCGCGGGCAGCGTGCTCGCCGTGTGCCTGCCGCTGCTGTTCGGCGGGGCGCGCATCCGCACGCACGTGCTCATCGTGGCGACCCTGGCCGCGACCATCACGCTGCTGCTGTACGCCACCTACCAGCTGCAGAACCCGTTCGGCGGTGGCGCCGGGGTCAGTCCCGCGGCGTTCGAGGCCGCCGTGGAGCGATTCGGATGATCGAGGCGTTCGCGCAGGTCGTGTGCACCGTCATCCAGGTGGAGGCCGGGGCCCACGGCCCGTCGACCGTCTTCCAGGTGCGGCTGCCGTCCGGTGAGACGACCTCGTTGAACGCGCTCGACGTGCGGTTGAACGCCATCGGCTTCTCGGCGGAGCAGAACCTCGTGTACGGGTTGGACGACCGGGGCCGGCTCGTCGCCCTCGACCGCGCCGGTCGGGTGGTCGGCGAGCCGACGTCGCCGTCACCGCTGCTGCGGCACGCGACCGCGGGCGTGGTGGTGGACGAGCAGCTGGTCGTGCGGGCCGGTCCGTGGCTGCGCTCGATCGACATCGACCCGGGCAGCCCCACGTTCGGCCGCGTCGTGCACGACGCGTGGCTGTGGCCGTGGGAGGGGGTGACGGTCGACGACTTCGACGTCAACCCGGACGACGGCCTGCTCTACGGCGTCGCCACGCACGAGCACGGCCGCGGCGTGGTGGTCACCATCGACCCGCGCACCGGCAGGACGGAGGCCGTCCCCGGCGCGGGCCGGCTGCCCGGCGGCAGCGGCTACGGCGCGGTGACCCTGGCCCCGGACGGCGCGCTGTACGCCACGAACAACAGCAACGGCGGCCGGAGCACGTTGTGGCGGGTGGCGCTGGACGGCTCGGGCGTGGTCACGGAGATCTCGTCCAGGACGGCCCTGCACACCATCGACTCCTCGGGCTGCCTGACGACCCTCCCCATCCCCACGACCACCACGACCCCGCCCACGACGACCACCACGACCCCGCCCACGACGACCACGACGACACCGCCCACCACCACGACGACCACACCGCCCACGACGACGACCACACCGCCCACGACGAAGACGACGACGACCATCCCGCAGACGACGACCACCATCCCGCAGACCACCACCACGACGACCACGACCCCGCCGCCGACCACCACCATCGCCCGGACGACGACCACCACGGTCCCTCCCGAGCCCGCGGCGCCCCCGAACATCCCGCCGCCCCCGCCGGAGAACCCACCGCCGCCGGAGAACCCGCCGCCGGAGAACCCGCCACCCCCGCAGCCGCCGCCTCCGCCGCCCCCACCACCGGCCGACATCGAGGTGCCGGACCGGCGGGTGGAGACGTTGGCGCCGACCAACAACGTCCTGCGCGACCAACGGCGCTGGGGCCTGGTGGCGATCATCCTGATCCTGGCCGCGGGCGCGCTCGCCCGCCAGGCCGCGAGCAGGCGGCGGTAGGTCAGACGGCCAGCATCCGGCGCACCTCCTCGTCGTGCAGCTCCCGCGCCGCGCCCGCGTGCACGACCTCGCCCGCGTCCAGCACCACGAAGCTGTCGGCCAGCCGCAACGCGAAGTCCAGGTACTGCTCCACCAGCAGCACGGTCACGCCCGCCTCCCGGTGCAGCCGTTCGATCGCCGCCTCGATCTCGTCGATCACGGACGGCTGGACGCCCTCCGTCGGCTCGTCGAGCAGCAGCAGCCGGGGCCGGGTGATCAACGCCCGCGCGATCGCCAACTGCTGCCGCTGACCGCCGGACAGGAAACCGGCCGGGCGCTTGAGCAACTCCCGCAGCGCCGGGAACACGTCCAGCGCCTCGTCCACCGCCGCCGGGTCGCGGTGCCCGGTGGCCTCCAACGTCACCCGCAGGTTCTCCCAGGCGGTCAGCTGCGGGAACGAGACGTGGCCCTGCGGCACGTACGCCATGCCCGCGCGCACCCGCAGGTGCGTCGGCAGCCGGGTGATGTCCTGCCCGTCGAACGTGATCCGGCCGGCCGTGGGCGTGAGCGTGCCCATCACGGTCTTGAGCAACGTCGTCTTGCCGACCCCGTTGCGCCCCATCACGCACACCAGCGACCCCGCGGGCACCTCCAGCCCCACGCCGAACAGCACCCGCGCCCGCCCGTAGGCGGCGTCCACCTCGGACACCGACAGCATCACGTCACCGCCTTCCCCTTGGCCCGACCCAGGTACACCTCGCGCACCCGGGGGTCCTCCTGCACCTCGGTGACGGAACCCTCGCGCAGCACGTGGCCCTGGTGCAGCACGGTGACCTTGCGCGCGTACTTGCGCAGGAACTCCATGTCGTGCTCCACCACGACCACCGTGTGCGTCGACGCGATCCGGTGCAGCAGCTCGCCGGTGCGCTCACGCTCCGACCGGCTCATGCCCGCCACCGGCTCGTCCAACAGCAGCAGCTTCGGCTGCTGCACCAGCAGCATCCCGATCTCCAGCCACTGCCGCTGCCCGTGCGAGAGCACACCGGCGGGCTTGTCGGCCAACGCGGTCAGCTCCGCCGTCTCCAACGCCGAGGCCACCGCGTCGGACACCCCGCGCCGCCGGCGCAGCAACGACCGCAGCGGCAGCCGGAAGCTGTCCGCGAGGTCGAGGTTCTCCACCACGGTCAGCTCCTCGAACACGGTGGCGGTCTGGAACGTGCGGCCGACGCCCATCCGCACGATCCGGTGCTCCCGCCGGCCCACCAGCTCCTGGCCGCCGAACCGCACGCTGCCCGCCGCCGGTCTGGTCAGCCCGGTGACCACGTCGATCAACGTCGTCTTGCCCGCGCCGTTCGGCCCGATCAGGAACCGCAGCTCGCCCTCCTCGACGGTGAGGTCCAGCCCGTCGATCGCCGCGAAACCGTCGAACACCACGCGCAGGCCGCGCACCTCCAGCAACGCCGTCACGCCGCCACCTCCACCGGGGTCGGAGCGGCGCTTCCGCGGGAGGACCAGCGGTGTCGCAGCGAGTCGACGACACCGGCCAGGCCCTTGGGCGCGAACACCAGCACGAGCACGAACAGCCCGCCCTGCAGGTACAGCCAGCCCTCGGCGAAGTCCTCGCTGAACAGCGTCTTGGCGTAGTTGACCGCGATGGCCCCGGCGATGGCGCCCGCCAGCACGAACCGGCCGCCGACCGCGACACCGACCAGCAGCTCCAGCGACGGCACGATGCCGAGCAGGGCGGGGGAGATGATCCCGACCACCGGCACGAACAACGCGCCCGCCAGCCCCGCCATCACCGCCGAGACGGTGAACGTGACCGTCTTGACCACGGCCGGGTCGTAGCCGAGGAAGCGCACCCGGTCCTCGCCGTCGCGCACGGCCACCAGCAGCCGCCCGAACCGGCTGCGCACCAGCAGCTTCGCCACCAGGAACATCGCGCCCAGCAGGAGCGCCGTGATCGCGTACACCGCGCGCTGCCCGTTCGGGTCGGTGAGGTCCAGCCCGAAGAACCGGCTGAAGTTCGTCATCCCGTTCGTGCCGCCGGTCAGCCCCTGCTGCCCGATCAGCAGGATCACGAACGCCGCCGCCAACGCCTGGGACAGGATCGCGAAGTACGCGCCGCGCACCCGCTGCCGGAACACCAGCAGCCCCAGCAGGAACGCGACCAGACCCGGCACGAGCACCACCGCCGCCAGCGCGAACACCGGGTTGCCGAACGGCTTCCACAGCGCGGGCAGCTCCTCGACCCCGCTCCACACCATGAAGTCCGGCAACCCGCCCGGCCCGGCTTCCTCCAGCTTCAGGTACATGGCCATGGCGTAGCCGCCCAGGCCGAAGAACACGCCCTGCCCGAGCGTCAGCATCCCGCCCCGGCCCCAGGCCAGCGCGATGCCGACCGCGACGATCGCGAAGCACAGGTACTTCGCCAGCAGCCCGAGCCGGAACGGCGAGAGCGCCAACGGCGCCACCGCCAGCAGCACCACGCACGCCACGAGGGAGATCCGACCCCACGTCATACCAACGCCCTCCCCTTCAGCACGAACATGCCCTGCGGCCGGACCTGGAGGAACGCGATGATCGCCACGAACACCAGCACCTTGGCCAGGCTCGCGTCCGTCCAGAACTCCAGGTAGCTGTTGAGGAACCCGAGGGCGAGCGCCGCCAGCACCGCGCCGCGCAGCTGGCCGAGCCCACCCGCGACCACGACCAGGAACGCGTCCACGATGTAGAAGGTGCCCAGGCTCGGGCCGACCGGGCCGACGAGCGTCAGCGCGACGCCCGCCACCCCGGCCAGCCCCGAGCCGAGCAGGAACGTGAACCGGTCGACCCGCCCGGTGGCGATGCCGCTGTAGGCGGCCAGCTCCCGGTCCTGCACCACCGCCCGCATCCGGCGCCCGGCGGGCAGCCTGGTCAGGTACAGCCACACCCCGACCACGCACACCGCGGCCAGCACGATGATGAACACCCGGTTGTAGGGCAGCCGCACGCCGAGCACGTCGACGCCGCCGACCAGCCAGCCCGGCGCTGTCACCTGCACGTTCGGCGCGCCGAAGACGTCACGCGCGAGCTGTTGCAGCACCAGGCTCACACCCCAGGTCAGCAACAGCGTGTCCAGCGGCCGGCCGTAGAACCGCCGGACCAGCGACCACTCCAGCAGCAGCCCCATCACCCCGGCCACGGCGAACGCGACCGGCAGCGCGACGAGGAACGACTGGCTGGTCAAGCCCTGCAACAGGTACGCGGTGTACGCGCCCGCCATGATGAACTCGCCGTGCGCCATGTTGATCACGCCCATCTGGCCGAACGTGAACGTCAGCCCGAGCGCGATGAGCAGCAGCACCGCGGCGATGCTCAGCCCGATGGGCAGCTGGTTCGCCAATGCCCCCATGTGTCCCCTCGCCTCCCGTCCGTGCCGGTCGCCGGCTCAGCCCAGGCCGCCGGCCCAGTCGTAGCCCTTCAGGTACGGGTCCGGCTTGATCGGGCCGGGGGAGGACCACACCTCCTTGATCTGCCCGTCCGCCTGTACCAGGCCGATCCGGGCGGTCTTGGCGACGTGCTGGTTGTCGCCGTCGATGGTGGTGGTGCCCTCGGGCGCCTCGATCGTGATGCCGCCCGCGGCCTTCCTCACCGCCTCGACCTCCGTCGTGCCCGCCTTCTTCACCGCCTCCGCCCACAGGTACACGGCGTTGTAGCCGGCTTCCATCGGGTCGGACGTCACCTTGTCCGCGCCGTACTTCGCCTTGAACGCCTTGACGAACGCGTCGTTCGCGGGCGTGGTGGTGGTCTGGTAGTAGTTCCACGCCACCAGGTGCCCGGCCACGTTCTCCGGCCCGATGCCCTTGACCTCTTCCTCCGCGACGCTCACCGACACCACCGGCGTGGTCTGCGGCGTGAGGCCGGAACCGCGCAGCTGCTTGAAGAACGCCACGTTGCTGTCGCCGTTGAGGGTGTTGAACACCGCGTCCGGACCGGCGTCGGCGATCTTGTTGACCAGGGTGCTGTACTCGGTGTGGCCCAGCGGCGTGTACTCCTCGCCCAGCACCTCGATGCCCTTGGCGGCGGCGTACGCCTTGATGATCTTGTTGGCGGTGCGCGGGAAGACGTAGTCGCTGCCCACCAGGAACATCTTCTTCTTGCCCTGCGAAGCCAGGTAGTCCAGCGCGGGCACGATCTGCTGGTTCGTCGTCGCGCCGGTGTAGAAGATGTACGGCGAGCTCTCCAGCCCCTCGTACTGCACCGGGTACCACAGCAGCGCCTTGTTGCGCTCGAACACCGGCAGCATCGCCTTGCGGCTGGCGGAGGTCCAGCCGCCGAACACCGTCGCCACCCGGTCCTGCGAGATCAGCTTCTGCGCCTTCTCGGCGAACGTGGGCCAGTCCGACGCGCCGTCCTCGGTGACCGGCACGACCTTCTTGCCCAGCACACCGCCCTTGGCGTTGATCTCCTCGACGGCCAGCAGCTCCGCGTCGCGCACGGTCACCTCGCTGATGGCCATCGTCCCGCTCAAGGAGTGCAGGAGGCCGACCTTGATCTCGTCACCGGAGGCCCCCGCGCCGCCGCCGGGCTCGTCGACGCAGGCCGTCGCGAGGAGGGCGGGCAGCAGGAGGACGAGCAGTCCGCGGCTGAGGGTTCTGGAACGCACCGGCGGCTCCTTTCGGGCAGGTGGAACCGAGAAGGTATGAACCGCGTGTTGCGTGCCGGGCGCGCGAGGTTACGTTCGCGTGGCCAAATGCGCACGGTATGCACTTGTGACCTACCGGGCTCACCATCCGCTGTCGCCGTGTCATCCGTTCGGCCGCCGCCATCGTCCGAAGGTGCGACGGGGTCGGGCACCTTCGGCCGACGACCGCGGACCGCCCCCCGTCCTACGTTCGGACGGCGAGCAGTTCGGGGAGGAGGGTCATGGGCGGGCGAATCGTGGCGCTGGACGTGCTGCGCGGTGTGGCGATCCTGGGGACGTTCGGGACCAACGTGTGGGCCTTCACGCACCCGCGGGGCGTGACGGGCTTCCTGGCCGACTTCGGCTCGGGAGCGGGCGACACCGCGACGGCGTTGCTCCAGGTGGTCAGCAACGGGAAGTTCCTGGGCCTGCTGTCGATCATGTTCGGCATCGGCCTGGCGATCCAGCACCGCTCGGCCGTGCGGCGGGGTCGGCGCTGGCCCGGCTGGTACCTGTGGCGCTCGGCGCTGCTGCTGGTCGAGGGCGTGCTGCACTACGTGCTGGTCTTCGAGTTCGACGTGCTGATGTTCTACGCGGTGGTGTCCGTGCTGGTCGCCTACCTGGTGGGGCGCGGCGGCCGGGTCCAGGTCGGCTGGATGGTCGCGATGGGCGCGCTGAACGCGGCGGTCGTCGGGCTGATCACGGCAGCGCTGCTGAGCGGCGCCACGACCGTCGGCGACCCGGGGTTCGCGGTGGCCACGGACAGCTGGTGGGGCGGCGTGCAGGCGCGGGTCGAGCACTTCGCGGTCTTCCGGGCCGAGGGTTTCCTGGTGCTGCCGTTGAGCGCCCTGCTGTTCCTGGCGGGCGCGCGGCTGTTCGCGGCGGGCGCGTTGGAGGACTCCGCGCGCGGCGCCGGCATCCGCCGGCGGCTGGTGGCGTGGGGCCTCGGGGTCGGCGTGCCGGCGAACGTCGCCACCACGCTGGCCGGCGCGGACTGGTTCGCCGTCGACCGGTACGTGTGCGCGCCGCTGGTCGCGTTCGGGCTGCTCGGCGGGATCGCGTCGCTGGTGCACCGGATGCGGGCCGAGGCGGGGCCGGTGCGTCGTGGCCTCACCGCGGTCGGCCGGTCGGCGTTGAGCTGCTACGTCGGGCAGAACGTGCTCGCGTCCGCGCTCTGCTACGACTGGGGCCTCGGCCTGGCCCGCCGCTGGGGACACCTCGGCCCGTGGTTCACCGGGGCCGTGTGGCTGCTGGTCGCCGCCTTGCTGCTGGGGGGCGCGTCGTGGTGGATGGGGCGGTTCGAGCGGGGACCGGTGGAGACGGTGTGGGACTGGGCCTACCGGGCGCCGCAACGACGGTCGGCCCCGGTGTAGCCGGCTCGGGCGATCGGTAGCCGGCAGCGTTGAAACGCTGTTATCGTCCGGTCGAGCGACTTGGGGGGTGCCGTGGTTTCCCAGCAGTGGCCGGTGGTGCGGGACGTGCTGTCCGACGTGACGGGGCGGTTCGCGGACCTCGTCGCCGCGTCGGACCCGGACGCGCTCGCCACCCCCGACTGGACGGTGGCCGACACGGCGGCGCACGTCGTCGCCATCGCCTCGATCTACACCACGTTGCTGGTGCCGGGCGGCGCCGAGCTGACCGACCCGGCGCTGGCCGCGCGCATCCCCACCGTCACGGTGGACACCGTCGCCGACCTGAACGACCTGGCGCTGCGGCGGTTCACCGAGCGCGACCCCGCCGCCCTGGCCGCGATGCTGCGGTCGATGGTGGCCACGATCCTGGACCGGACGGCGGGGACCGACCCGGAGCGGACGGTGCCGTGGCTGGGCGCGTCCAAGGTGCCGGTCGCGGGCGTGCTGGCCCACCTCGTCAACGAACTGCTGATCCACGGCTGGGACATCGCGCGCGGCGTCGGCACGCCGTGGTCCGTCCCGCCGGGCGAGGCCGCGCTGTTCTTCGAGCTGTTCCTGGTCGGCATGATGCGCAACGACGTGGGCAGCGTGCTCGACGGCCAACCGCCCGGCGACCGCCGGATCGCCGTCGCCTTCCGGTCCCCCCACACGACCCCGGTGACGATCGTCCTGCACCGGGGCCGGGTCACGGTCGGCGAGCCGGGCGAACCGGTCGACGTGCGCCTGAGCTTCGACCCGGCCGTGCTGAACCTGGTCCTGTTCGGCCGCGTCAGCCGCGCCCGCGCCGTCCTGACGGGCAAACTGCGCATCACCGGCCGCCGCCCGTGGCTGCTGCCCGCGTTCCTGCGCACGGTGCGCCTACCGACGAACTCCGTGCCGCTGTCGGCCGGCTAGCGCCTCGCGTCGGCCCGGTCCCCGGTGCGACGCGTCACGTTACGTTCCAGCACGGCGCCCGCGGCCTCTTCGCGCGACGCGGACCGCTCGCGCGAGCGACACCCTTCAGCTGAAAGCGGACCGCCCCGCCGAGGACGAGGGCCTCGACGGGGCGGTCCGGTCACGCGGTCACGCGGTCACCGGGTCACGGGGTCACGGGGTCACGGGTAGTTGACCACGTAACGCTGCTGCGTGGCCATGTTCGCCGCGCCGCCGATGCCGTTCACGACGTTGTCGATCGTGCCGACACCGCCGAGCGAGACCGTCACCAGGTCGTGCAACCGCACGCCGGGCTTGTTGGGCACCTCGAAGCCGTTGGCCGTGCGGATGCTCGGGTCGGCCTGGTTGAACGAGTACACGCCCATGCCCCACGCCTCGTGGGTCGTCACGCTGTCGGCGACCTTGTAGCCGGCCCAGCCGAGCTGCGAGCCGTTCATCCACGCGGCCTGGTTCGGCGGGTCGTACGGCAGCTCGTTCTGGTAGAAGTACGTGCGGCCGCCGTTGCCGTTCCACACCGTGTTGTACTGCTGGTAGTGCTCGACGAACAACCCGTACGCCGTCACGTTGTCACCGTTGACGACGACGCCGTTGCGGCCGGTGTTGGCGGTCCAGCCCGTGGGGCCCGTGCCGTGGTCGGCGCGCCACACCCACGTGTGGTCGATGATCACGTTGTCGGAGTTGACCTCCAGCGACACCGTCGCCTTGCCCGCCTGGGGACCGCCGACGCGCAGGTACACGTCGTGCATCGAGGTGGGGTTGGCGGCGTGCGAGGCCGACGAGTTCGTCGGGCCCAGCTGCAGCAGCACGGGGGAGTTCTGCACACCGGCGTCGATCAGGAAGCCGGCCAGCTTGACGCCGTCCACATCGGACACGGCCATCGCGGCCTTGCCGGTGTCGGGGGACAGGGTCGCCAGACCCAGGCCCAGCACCACCGTGTTCGGCCGGGTCACGTTGATCGTGTCGGTCAGGTGGTGCACGCCGGGCGTCAGCAGCAGGTGCTTGCCCTGCGCCAGCGCCGCGTTCGTCGTCGCCACCGGCGTGCCGGGCTTGACGATGAAGAAGTCGGCCAGCGAGATCGACTGGCCGGCCGGGGTGCCCGACTCCCAGCTCGTGCCGCGGGCGTTCTGCCGCAGCGCCGGGACGAACACCTTGTACTCGCCGTTCTCGAAGTACAGGAACGGCTTCTCGCGCACGACCGGGCTGGTGTCGACGGTGGTGTGCGACGGGTTCGGGAAGTGCTGCGCGGGCGCGCCCTGCGTGCCGACGAACACCATGTTCCACACCGAGCCGCTCCAGCCGCCCGCGAGGTTGCTGTTGCGGGTCAGGAACTGCTGCTGCGAACCGGACACCGCGACACCGTCGATCTTGCTGTCCACGATCAGGCCGCCCGACGCCCAGCCGTCGCCGCCGTTCCACAGGTGGATCTGGCCGCTGAGGTGCATCCGCCGGTAGGACGCGGCCTGCGACACGGCCCACCGCTCGATCTGCCCGGCAGGCAGGTTGACGTTCAGGTTCTCGGCCTGGCGCCAGAAGTTCTGCGTCGCGTTGCCGAGGTTGTTCGGGTTGTCGCCCTGCTGGAGCCAGTCGGCCTCGACGCGCACGTGGCCGTTGAGGCGCACGTCGTCCGGCCGCAGGCCGAGGCCCGCGACCTGGGTGTAGAAGCGGAGGTTGACGTCCGCGTCGTACACACCCGGCTTGTACAGCACGGCGTAGCGCTCGCTGCCGAACTGGTTGGTCTTCATCTGGGTGGCGATCTGGTCCAACCGCGTCTGCATGGCGGCGCGGTCGTAACCCGGGCCGTAGACGAGCACGTTCGGGCCGAAGTCCGGGTTGCGCGGGTCGGTCGGCGGCACGACGGGCCCGCCGGTGGTCTCGGTGTTGACGGCGAGCTCCCACAACGAGTAGCCGTAGCCGGTGGCGCGAGCCGTGCCGTAGACCCGCACGTAACGGCCGGTGCCCGTGACGGTCAGGTTCTGCACGCCACCGGTGCTGGTGGTGGTGGAGTAGACGGTGTTCCAAGTGGACGCGTTGTCCGACAGCTGCACCTGGAACGCCCGGCCGTACGCGGCCTCCCAGGTCAGCGTCACCCGGCACACCTGCTGCGAGGAGCCGAGGTCCACCTGGACCCACTGCGGGTCGGTGAACGCGCTGGACCAGCGGGTGCCGGTGTTGCCGTCGACCGCGGCGGCGGCAGGGGTGCCGCCGTTCTCGACGGAGGACGCGGTGGCCGGGCGGTTCAGCGCGGCGTTGGTCGTGCCGCACTCGGCGGCCTGCGCGGACTGGGTGATCACGGGGCTGAGCACCGCGGCGAGGCCGAGTGCCAGCGCGGCGGTCAGGACCCGTGACAGGGAACGGGGAGAACTCATTGTCCTACCTGACGAGGTAAGGGCCGCGAGAAGGCCCGGAGCTGTGCCTCCGTGGCACCGGAGGCGCTGAGAGAGCGCTCTCTCGGAGCGTAACGCCGATGTTGCGAAGACGTCAACGACGGTTCAGGCGGAGTCCCGCACCACGAGAGCCGGTTCGAAGATGACGGACCTGGGGCGCAGTCCCGGTTCCTCGACGTGGTCCAGCAGCAACCGGGACATCCCGGCCGCCATGTCCTCCACCGGCTGCCGCACCGTGGTCAACCGCGGTCGGCAGGCCAGCGCCGGGCCGCTGTCGTCGAAACCCACCAGCGCGACCTCCTCCGGCACGAGCCGGCGGTGCTTGTGCAGCACCATCAACGCGCCCTGCGCCATCAGGTCGTTGGCCGCGAACACGCCGTCGATGCCGGGGTGCTCGGCCAGCAGCCGTTCCATCGCGGCCTCGCCGCTGCCCGAGGTGAACCCGCCCTCGGCGATCGGGACGTACGGGAAACCGTGCCGCGCCATGGCGTCGCGGAACCCGGTCAGCCGATCCTGGGACGCGGGCACGTCCAACGGGCCGGCGATCGTCGCGACCTGCGTGCAGCCGCGACCCACCAGGTGGTCGGCGGCGAGCTTCGCGCCGGCCTGGTGGTCGAGGTCGACGTAGCTGATCGGCACCGGCCGGGCCGGGCGCGCGAACAGCACGGCCGGCAGCTCGGCTTCGACCAGGCGGGCGGGCAGCGGGTCCTCGGCGTGGGTCGAGACGAGCAGCGCCCCGTCCGCGCTGCCCTGGCGGAGGAACGACAGGACGTCCTCACGGGCCGCTTCCGTGTCGGCGACCATGAGCACGGGGTGCACGCCACGCGTGCGCAGGAAGCCCAGCACGCCGCTGGCCACACGCCCGAAGAACGGGTCGGAGAACACGCGGGCGGCGAACGCGTCCTCGTCACCCGGCTCGCCCGCGCCGGAGACCACCAAGGCGATCGTCCCCGCGCGCTTCGTGACCAGGGAGCGGGCGGCGCGGTTGGGCGCGTAGCCCGTCTGGTCGATGGCGGCGCGGACGACCTCCTGGATCTTGCGGTCGACGTTGCGGGTGCCGTTGATGACGCGGGAGACGGTGGCGCGGGACACGCCGGCGACCCGCGCCACGTCTTCCAACGTCGGCGGGGTCGTCGGCGATCTGCTCATGCTCCTCATTCTGCCACGTCCCGGAGAGCGCTCTCCTCGCGCGTGTCCTACCTTCCGAACGCGCGTGTCCTACGTCCAGAACGTGCGTGTCCTACGTTCCGGTTGGTCGAGTTGAGCGTTGAGGGTGGCGAGAGTCCAACGGTGAGGGTGCGAGAGTCCAACGTTGGTGAGAGGTGAGTTCAACGTTGGTGAGGGGTGAGTTCGACGTTGGGCACCTGTGGTGCGGCTCGGTGGTGGGGTTCGATTTGACATGGGGCCCTTACGGGTGCTCCAGGCAGGACGAAGCCGGCAGGCCCGGCGGGGTAAAGCGTCCCGCCGGGCCTGCCGGCTTCGTCCAGCCTAAGAACTCCTAACAGAATGATCTTGGGTATGCTGTGATCTTGTCGGATGTGGTGTTGGTCCGGTGGGAGGTTGGTGTGGCCCGGCGTCGGCCGTGGGAGGTCGAGGACGAGCTGTGGGAGTTGATCGAACCGCTGTTGCCGAAGGTCGAGCGGCGGTTCCGGTATCCCGGTCGTAGGCGGTTGGACGATCGCAAGGCGTTGTGCGGCATCCTGTTCGTGCTCTACACGGGCATCCAGTGGGAGTTCCTGCCCCAGGAGCTGGGCTACGGGTCGGGCATGACGTGTTGGCGGCGGTTGCGGGACTGGAACGCCGCAGGGGTGTGGTCCCGGCTGCACGAGCTGCTGTTGGCGAGGTTGCAGGCCGCGGGGGCGTTGGACTGGTCTCGGGCGGTGGTGGACTCCTCGTCGATCAGGGCGGTGAAGGGCGGCCCAAAACCGGGCCGAGCCCGGTCGACCGTGCCCGGGCGGGCTCCAAGCACCACGTGATCACCGACGGCGGCGGCGTGCCCTTGGCGGTGACGTTGACCGGCGCGAACCGTAACGACATCACCCAGTTGATGCCGCTGATCCACGCCGTCCCGCCCGTGCGTGGACGGGTGGGACGACCGCGGCGTAGGCCCGGCCGGTTGTTCGCCGACCGGGCCTACGACCACGACAAGTACCGCCGCCAACTCCGCGCCCAGGGCATCCGGCCGGTCATCGCCCGCCGCGGCGTCGAACACGGCTCGGGTCTGGGCGTCCACCGCTGGGTGGTCGAACAGACCCTCGCGCTGCTGCACTGGTTCCGCCGCCTGCGCGTCCGCTGGGAGATCCGCGACGACATCCACGAGGCCTTCCTCAGCATCGCCTGCTCGATCATCTGCTGGCGACGCCTCCAACGCCACCACTCATTGCGTTAGGAGTTCTAAAGCACCCGAACCCATGTCAAATCGGGCCTGGGTGGGGTTGTGGCGGGTCTGATGGGGTGGGGGTCAGGGGTGGTGTTGGAGGGTGAGGGGTGTGGTGGCGGAGGAGGGGCCGACGAGGAGGGTGAAGTGGCCTGGTTCGGTGGTCCAGCCGGTGGTGGTCCAGTGTTGGTAGGCGCGTTCGGGGATGTCGATGTCGGCCTCGACGGTTTCGCCGGGGGCGGCGGTGGTGGTGGTCCAGGCGGCCAGCCAGCGGTGGGGGCGGTCGATCGTGCTGGTCGGCCGCGTCACGTAGACCTGCACGACCTCGCGGCCCGGGCGGTTGCCCGTGTTGCGGAGGCGGACGCGGACGCCGGACTCGGTGGCGGTGACGGTTTCGTAGGCCCACGTGGTGTAGCCGAGGCCGTGGCCGAACCAGTAGGCCGGGGCGGTCCCGGCACGGTGCCAGGCGCGGTAGCCCACGTGGAGGCCCTCGTCGTAACGGAGGACGCCGTGGTCCGGTCGGACGTTCGACACCGGCACGTCCTGCTGCGCGGCGGGCCAGGTCGTCGGTAGCCGGCCGCCCGGTTCGCGGACGCCGAGCAGCACGTCGGCGAGGCCGTGGCCGGCTTCCTGGCCCGGGAACCAGGTCAGCAGCACGGCGGCCACCTCGTCGCGCCACGGCAGCTCGACCGGGCCGCCGGAGTTGACGACGACCACCGTCCGGTCGTTCACCGCGCGGACCGCGCGCACCAGCTCGTCCTGGCGTCCCGGCAGGGCCAGTGACGTGCGGTCGAAGCCCTCGCTCTCGATCTCGTCCGTGGTGCCGACGACGACCACGGCGACGTCGCTGGTGCGGGCCAGGCCGACGGCGCGGGCCAGTTCGTCGGCGTCGCTCAGGCGTGGCGGGTCGGCCGCGAGGACGGTCGCGGTGCCGGTGTTCTCACGCAGCTCACGGCGGGCGACGAGGTCGACCGAGGTGCCCGCTTCGAGGTGCGCGGTGGCCTGCCGGTACGGCGGGGTCAGGTGGATGACGGCCGGGTCGTCGGTGTCGAGCGGGACGTCTTCGTCCACCAGGCGGGTGCCGTCCAGGTCGACGGTGAGGCGGCCGAAGCCGGCGACGGAGATCGTCCACTCGCCGGTCACGTCCACGTCGAGCTTGGCGTGGACCTCGATGGCGCGGGCGCCGTCGACCAGCGGCACCTCCAGGACGCGGCCGAGGAAGCGGTGCTCGGCGGACACCTCCGCGCCGTCGGCGTCGAGGAGGCGGACCAGCACGCCGGGCTCGCCGTGGTGCGGGTGCCGGGCGTTGGCGGTGGTCAGGGGCGCGGGGCGGTCCTGGAGGCGGACGCCGGCGGTGTGCACGACCTCGGCGACCTCTTTCAGGCCGTCCACGAACGACACGACCGACTCGGGGTAGACGCCCGCGCTGCCGCCGCCCTGGATGCGGGCGGTGGCGGCGTTGGGGCCGAGGACGGCGATCTTCACGCCGGGCGCCAACGGGAGTACGCCGTCGTTGCTCAGCAGCACGGTGCCGGCGGCGACGGCTTCGCGCAGCAGGTCCAAGGGGGCGTCGACCTGGGGTTTCCGGGCGGTGCCGCCGTTGAGGGCGCCGACCCTGGAGGCCAGGCGGAGCAGTCGTTCGACCTTCAGGTCCAGCGCGCTCTCCGGCACCTCGCCGTTCTCGACGGCGGTGGCCAGGTCGTTCCACGGGCTCTCGGGGCCGGGCATGGCGAGGTCCTGGGCGGCGAGCGCGGACGGCGCGGTGGACCGGATCGCGCCCCAGTCGGAGACGACCAGGCCGTCGAAGCCCCAGGAGCCCTTCAACGGCTCGTCGAGCAGCGGGTTCTCCGACATGGTGACGCCGTTGACGCCGTTGTAGGCCGACATCACGACCCACACGCCGGCTTCGACGGCGGCCTCGAACGGGACCAGGTACACCTCGTGCAGGGTGCGTTCGTCGACGTGGGCGTCCAGCGTCATGCGTTCGGTCTCGGAGTCGTTGGCCACGTAGTGCTTGGCGGTGGCGGCCACCCCGCCGCTCTGCACGCCGGTGATGTAGGCGGCGCCGATGCGCGCGGTGAGCAGCGGGTCTTCGGAGTAGCACTCGAAGTGCCGGCCGGCGAACGGCGAGCGGTGCAGGTTGAGGGTGGGCGCGAGCAGCACGTCGACGCCCTTGCGCCGCGCCTCGGCCGCCAGCAGCACGCCCAGCCGGCGCACCAGGTCGACGTCCCAGGTGGCGGCCAGCGCGGTGGGGGAGGGCAGGGCCAGCGACGTGCTGCGCTCGTCCCACCTCTGGCCGCGCACGCCGATCGGCCCGTCCGACACCACGACGGACCGCAGGCCGATGTCCGGTTCGTCGTGCGTCCGCCACCCCGCGGCGCCGGTCAGCAGCCGGACCTTGCGCGTCACGTCCAACTTGTCGACCAGCAGACCCAGATCCGGCTCGTCCACACCCAACCCCTTGCCTCGGAGAGCGCTCTCCCGGCTAGCGTCAGGCCACACGGGTCGCCGTGTCAACCACCTGAGTGTTCAACTCGGGTGTTCTGAACGTAGGACACGGGTGTTCTGAACGTAGGACTCGCGCGGGGTGGGGGTTGGACTCTCGAGGGTCAGAAGGCGCGGGTGCGGCGGTCGGGCAGGCCGAAGTCGACCGCCAGGTCGGGCGCGGCCGGCTTGCGCGGGTCGGCGGCGCGGTCCAAGAGGGCGGCGACGGGCAGGGTGGCGGCGCCCACGGCGACGGCGTCCGGGCCCAGCCGGCCCAGTTCGATCGAGATCTGCTCGTACGGGTGGCGCAGGGCGTGGGCGCGGGTGGCGGCGACGATCCGGTCCAGCTGGTGGGAGCCGAGGGCCAGGCCCGCCCACCCGCCGAGCACGATGCGCTCGGGGTTGAACAGGTTCACCAGGTTCGCGATGCCCGCGCCCAGGTAGCCGGCGGTCTCGTCGAGCACGCGGGCCGCGGTCTTCGAGCGGGACGCGGCGTCGATCAGGGCCGCCACGGTCGACTGCTCGTCGCCGTCCGGCAGCTCGCGCCCGCGCGCCTTGCGGTACCGGTCGAGGATGCCCTCGGCCCCCACGTAGGCCTCCAGGCAGCCCAGAGCCCCGCACCGGCACGGCCGGCCGCCGTAGACGATGGTCGTGTGCCCCCACTCGCCGGCCGAGCTGGTGGCGCCCCGGTACACCCCGCCGTCGGTGACGACGGCCGCGCCGACGCCGGAGCCGATGAGGGCTATGACGACGTGCTTGGCGCCCTGTCCCGCGCCGAACCACATCTCGGCCTGCCCCTGCGTCTTCGCCCCGTTCTCCACGTACAGCGGCCAGGCGGACTCCGACGCGGCGGCGACCAGCTCCTCGAGCCGCACGCCGTCCCAGCCGATGGTGGGCGCGTGCACGACCGCCGTGGGGCCCTGCTCCACCGTGCCCGGAACACCGATCCCGACCCCGAGCACGGTCGACGCCGGCACGCCCGCCGCGGCGACCACGTCCCGGACCGACGACGCGATCAACGACGCGACGGCCGCGGGCGAGGACGGCGACAGGGCGTGGTCGAGGGCGGCCACCTGGGTCAGCGCCAGGTCGAACAGCTCGACCTTGATCCCGGTCTCGCCGACGTCGACCCCGACGACGTGCGCGAACGCGGGGTTGACGCGCAGCAGCACGCGCGGCCGGCCACCGTCCGAGTCCACCGAGCCGGCTTCGACCACGAGCCCGTCGTCGACCAGCTCGCCGGTCACGTTGGACACCGTCGCCGCCGACAGCCCGGACAGCCGGGACAGCTCGAACCTGCTCAGAGGCCCGTCGAAGAACAGCGTCGACAGGAGGGTCGAGCGGTTCTGCCGACGCAGGTCGCGGACGGTGGTGCGCTTCGGTGCCACGCCACGGACCTTAGTTTGCGACTTAAAATTAGTCTAAGTTTGTAACCTGTTCGTGATTGACGTGACTTGGCTCACCGGGGTTGAGTCTGCAACGACACGAGGACGCCCCCCGGCGTCCCAGCCGCGATGGCACCCGCGGCCCGCACTCCCGAGCGCTCGCCCTTCCCCCGCCCGACAAGGAGAACCCATGCGACTCAGGCGAACGTCCGCCCTCGCCGTCGCGGCAGCACTGCTGTTCTCGGCAGCCTGTTCGACCTCGAACCCCGGCGCGAACAGCACGAACGAAGGCGTGCTGAACGTCGGCATGCCGAACGGTCCGCAGACCGAGAACAACAACCCGTTCCTGAACACGTCCGCGGCCAGCTCGCTCGGCTACCGCCGGCTGCTCTTCGAGCCGCTGGCCATGGTCAACGAGACCAAGCCGGCGGACAAGGCCAAGCCGTGGCTGGCGACGGAGTGGGAGTGGTCGGACAACTTCCACAAATTGAGCCTGACCATCCGCGACGGCGCGACGTGGTCGGACGGCAAGCCGCTGACCGCCGAGGACGTGGCGTTCACCTTCGAGCTGCTGAAGAAGAACCCCGGCCTGAACGTCGACTCCGTGCCCTACGACACGATCACCGCGTCGGGCAGCAAGGTCGAGGTCGGCTTCCCGAGGTCGCAGTTCGTCAACCAGAAGAAGATCCTCGAGCAGCTGATCGTGCCCAAGCACATCTGGTCGACGATCGAGAACCCGAGCACGGACACGCTCAAGAACCCCGTCGGCAGCGGCCCGTACACGCTCAAGACGTTCACGCCGCAGACCGTCACGCTGACCGTGCGCGACTCGTACTGGCAGGAACTGCCGAAGGTCAAGGAGGTCCGCTACACCTCCTACAGCGACAACAACGCGCAGACCACCGCGCTGGCCACCGGCGCGGCCGAGTGGAGCTTCGTGTTCATCCCGAACTACGAGGCCGTCTACACCTCGAAGGACCCGGAGCACTACAAGCTCTACTTCCCGCCGGTGCTCGGCATCCACGGCCTGTGGTTCAACACCAAGGTCGCGCCGTGGGACAACGCCGCGCTGCGCCGCGCGGTCAACATGGTGATCAACCGCGACGACATCTTCACCCAGGGCGAGGCCGGGTACTTCTACCCGAAGGTCGACAACATCACCGGCATCCCGACGCCCGCCGGCGACTCCTACATCGCGCCGGAGTTCAAGAGCAAGATCGTCAACGTCGACGTCGACGGCGCGAAGAAGGAACTGGCCGCGGCCGGCTTCACGTTCCAGGGCGAGAAGCTGGTGGACCCGACGGGCAAGCCCGTCACGTTGAAGATGACCGTGCCGTCCGGCTGGTCGGACTACGTGACGAACCTCGAGATCATCAAGGACAACGTGTCCAAGATCGGCATCGAGGCGACCGTCGACCTGCCGAACGCCGACGCGTGGAGCAAGGCGCTGGACACCGGTGACTTCCAGGCCGCGCTGCACTGGACCAACAACGGTCCGACGCCGTACGACATCTACGAGAACATCATGAACGGCGCGCTGTACAAGCCGATCGGCGAGGGCGGCATCAACGGCAACTACGGCCGTTACGAGAACCCCGAGGCGACCGCGCTGCTCAACGAGTACGCCAACGCCGCCGACGACGCGGCGCGCACCGCGGCGCTGCACAAGATCCAGCAGATCCACGTGCGCGACATGCCGGTCGCCATCACCTCCGCGGCCAACGCGGGCGGCCAGTACAGCACGAAGAACTGGGTGGGCTGGCCCGACGAGTCCAACCAGTACGCGCCGCTGCAGCCCACGCTGGAGAACGCGCTCGACGTCGTCCTGCACCTGAAGCCGGCCGCATGACGACGAGCACTCCACCGTCGGCCTCCGGGACCACTGAAGTGGTCCTGGAGGCCGATGGCCTGACCAAGCACTTCCCGGTCCGCAAGCGCGGGCGAGAGCTGCTGTCCCGGACCGCGCGCTCGGTGCGCGCGGTCGAGGACGTGACGCTCAGGCTGCACCGCGGCCGGGTCACCGCGCTGGTCGGCGAGTCCGGTTCGGGCAAGTCGACGGTGGCCCGCCTGCTGGCGCAGCTCTACCCCCAGACCGCCGGCTCGATCCGGCTGCGCGGCGAGCCGGTCGACGCCAAGGGCGGCAGGCGCTTCCGGGCGTACAGCAAGCGCGTCCAGATGATCTTCCAGGACCCGTTCGCCTCGCTGAACCCCGTGCACACCGTGCGCTACCACCTCACCCGCGCGCTGAAGATCCACGGCAACGCGGGCAAGACGCCGCAGGAGCTGGAGGAGGCGCTGGCCCACCTGCTCACCCGCGTGCAGCTCACCCCGCCCGAGCGGTACGTGGACAAGTTCCCGCACGAGCTGTCCGGCGGCCAGCGCCAGCGCGTGGCCATCGCGCGCGCCCTCGGCGCCGACCCCGAGGTGCTGCTGGCCGACGAGCCCGTGTCGATGCTGGACGTCTCCATCCGGCTCGGCGTGCTGAACCTGTTGCGCGACCTCAAGGAACGCCTGCACCTCGCGATCCTCTACATCACCCACGACATCGCGTCGGCCCGCTACTTCGCCGACGAGACGTTCGTGATGTACGCCGGGCGGGTGGTCGAGGGCGGCGACAGCGAGACCGTCACCCAACGGCCCGCGCACCCGTACACCCAACTCCTGATCGACTCCGCGCCGGACCCCGACCGGCCCGCCGCTCAGGAGAAGGACGGCGGCACGGGCGAGCCGCCGTCGCTGATCAACCCGCCGACGGGCTGCCGGTTCAACCCGCGGTGCCCGTACGCGATGGAGGTCTGCGCGCGGAAGGTGCCGCCGCGGTTCGCCATCGGCGACGGCGACGGGCACTTCGCGGCGTGCTGGCTCTACGACGCCGGCCTGTCGGACGAGGACAAGGCGAAGCTGCGCCCGGTCGAGGAGGTGTCGTGAGCTACCTCCTCAAGCGGATCGCGTTCTACCTGTTCACCGCGTGGGCCGCGATCACCATCAACTTCTTCATCCCGCGCGTCATCCCCGGCGACCCGGTGCAGGCGCTGATCACCCGGTCGCGCGGCCAGATGACCAGCGAGGCCGTGCAGTCGCTGTACGTGCTGTTCGGGCTCGACAAGGACGCGAGCCTGGTGGAGCAGTACTTCAGCTACCTGGGCCAGCTGCTCAGCGGCGACCTCGGCCTGTCGTTCACCTACTTCCCGTCACCGGTGTCGCAGGTGCTCGGCGACGGCCTGCCGTGGACGCTGGGCCTGGTCGGCATCACCACCGTCCTGGGGTTCCTCATCGGCACGGCCCTGGGCACGGGCATCGGCTGGCGGCGCGGCTCCTGGGCCGACGCGCTCATCCCGGTGACCACGTTCGTGTCGTCCATCCCGTACTTCTGGCTCGGCCTGATCGCCATCGCGCTGCTGACCGGCCCGGACAGCTTCTTCCCGGCCTCCGGCGCCTACGACAACGGCCTGGTGCCCAACCCGGACCTGCAGTTCATCGGCAGCGTGCTGCGGCACGGCATCCTGCCCGCGTTCACCATCCTGATCTCGTCCATGGCGGGCTGGATCCTGTCCATGCGCAACATGATGGTGACGGTGGCCTCCGAGGACTACGTGACCGTCGCGCACGCCAAGGGCCTGTCCGACCGGCGCGTGATGGTGTCCTACGCGGCGCGCAACGCGCTGCTGCCCAACGTCTCCGGTTTCGCGCTGTCGCTCGGCTTCATCGTCGGCGGCACGCTGCTGGTGGAGATCGTGTTCTCCTACCCGGGTCTCGGCTTGCAGCTGTTCCAGGCCGTCGGCGCCAAGGACTACCCGCTCATGCAGGGGATCTTCCTGATCATCACGCTGTCCGTGCTGCTGGCGAACTTCCTCGCCGACGTGGCCTACCTCGCGCTCGACCCGCGCACCCGACGGGAGGGCTGAGCCGTGACCGTGGTACCCACCACCGGGACCGCCACCCCGGTCGCGGCGCCGGTGAAGCGCCGCAGGCTGCGGTTCGTGGCCAACCCCAAGGCCACCGTCGGCCTGGTCATCCTGGGCTTCTTCGCCCTGGTCGCGGTCATCGGGCCGTGGATCGCGCCGTACGACCCGTCGGGGCGCAGCAACGACCTGCTCCAAGGGCCGTCGGCCGCGCACTGGTTCGGCACCACCCACCTCGGCCAGGACATCTTCAGCCAGGTCCTGGTCGGCACGCGCAGCGTCATGGTCGTCGGGTTCGTCGCGGGCATCGTGGCCACGATCCTGTCGATCCTGGTCGGCGTCACGTCCGGTTACCTGGCCGGCGCGGGCAGCGAGGTGCTCTCCGCGCTGTCGAACGTGTTCCTGGTGCTCCCGGCGCTGCCACTGATGATCATCATCACGTCGACCCTGCCGGAGACCGGCACGCTCACCATCGCCCTGGTCATCGGCCTCACGTCGTGGGCCTGGGGCGCCCGGGTGCTGCGCGCGCAAACGCTGTCGTTGCGCGGGCGCGACTACGTGGAGGCCGCGCGGGCGACCGGCGAGAAGTCGTCGCGGATCATCCTGTTCGAGATCCTGCCGAACCTCACCGCGGTCATCGCCTCCGGCTTCGTCGGCACGGTCATCTTCGCGGTGACCCTGGAGATCACGCTGGCGTTCATCGGCATCGGCGCGGGCGGCGACTGGAACTGGGGCACGGTCCTGTACTGGGCGCAGAGCCAGCAGGCCCTCGCGCAGGGCGCGTGGTGGTGGTTCGTCCCCGCGGGCCTGGCCATCGCGCTGCTGGGCACCGCGCTGTCGCTGGTGAACTTCGGCATCGACGAGTTCGTCAGCCCGCGGCTGCGCGGCGGCGGCAAGACCAACGTCAAGACCGCCGACGGCCACACGGTCCGGATGCGCGTCGGCTTCACGCCGGTGCTCGCGACGAAGGCCCGGTCCGAGGGAAGGGAGACGCCGTGACCGACGCGGTGCTGGAGATCCGCGGCCTGAACGTGGACTACGGGCTCGGCGACGAGGCCGTGCACGCCATCCGCGACGTGGACCTCACGCTGCACCGGGGCGAAGTCCTCGGCCTCGCGGGCGAGAGCGGCAGCGGCAAGTCCACCCTGGCCTACGGCCTCACCAGGCTCCTCCCGCCGCCGGGCGTGATCACCGGCGGCGAGGTGCGGTACCACCCCGACGGCGGCGACCCGGTGGACGTGCTCCGGATGACCCACCCGGAGCTGCGCAGGTTCCGGTGGGCGGAGACGGCGATCGTCTTCCAGGGCGCGATGAACTCGCTCAACCCGGTGCACCGGATCTCCACCCAGCTCACCGACGTGATCAAGGCGCACGACCCGCGCGGCAGCAGCGCGTCCCGGCTGGCCCGGGCCCGCGAGCTGCTGCACCTGGTCGGCATCTCCGCCGACCGGCTGGACAGCTACCCGCACCAGCTCTCCGGCGGCATGCGGCAGCGCGTGATGATCGGCATGGCGCTGGCGCTGGAGCCGAAGGTCGTCATCATGGACGAGCCGACCACCGCGCTGGACGTGGTGGTGCAGCGGCAGATCCTGCGCCAGCTCGTCGAGCTGCGCGAGCGCCTCGGGTTCTCGGTCGTCTTCATCACCCACGACCTGTCGCTGCTGGTCGAGTTCTCCGACCGGATCGCGATCATGTACGGCGGCCGGATCGTGGAGGAGGCGGCCTCGGCCGACCTCTACCGGGACCCGCTGCACCCCTACAGCCACGGCCTGCTCAACTCGTTCCCCGCGCTGCGCGGGCCGAAGCGCGAGCTGACCGGCATCCCCGGCTCACCGCCCGACCTGCGCGCCATGCCCGCGGGCTGCGCGTTCCACCCACGTTGTCCGCACGCAATGGAGCGTTGCGGTGTGGAGGTCCCGGTGCTCGGCGTTCCCCCCGAGAAGAACCACACGACCCACGAGGGGCCCGCCGACCGCACCGTGGCCTGCTGGCTGCACCCCGTTCACGACCACGGGCTGTGATCCCGTTCACGACAACGGGTTCCGACCTCCAGAGGAGTTTCCCCAAGTGGAGAGTTCAACCGACACCACGGCGTCGACCGTCGGGCTCGACCCCGCGATCGACACCCTGCCCGCCTCGTTCCGCTGGGGCGTGGCGACTTCCGCGTACCAGATCGA
Source organism: Saccharothrix sp. 6-C (assembly GCF_016695385.1). Lineage (NCBI taxonomy): Bacteria > Bacillati > Actinomycetota > Actinomycetes > Pseudonocardiales > Pseudonocardiaceae > Saccharothrix > Saccharothrix sp. 6-C. The sequence continues at coordinate 1,748,456 of NZ_CP064192.1, forward strand.
GGGAGCTCATGAGGAGGACGGTCGCGGACCGTCCATCTGGGACACCTACTGCCGCACGCCCGGCATGGTGCACAACGGCGACAACGGCGACGTCGCGTGCGACCACTACCACCGGATGCCCGAGGACGTCGCGCTGATCGGCTCCCTCGGCGTGGACACCTACCGGTTCTCCGTCGCCTGGCCGCGCGTGCAGCCGGGCGGCAAGGGCCCGGTCAACGCGCCCGGCATGGCGTTCTACGACCGGCTGGTGGACGAGCTGCTGGCCAAGGGCATCGACCCGTGGGTCACGCTCTACCACTGGGACCTGCCGCAGGAGCTGGAGGACGCGGGCGGCTGGCCGGTCCGCGACACCGCCTACCGGTTCGCCGACTACTCGATGCTCGTGTTCGACGCGCTGTCGGACCGGGTGCGCAACTGGACCACGCTCAACGAGCCGTGGTGCTCGGCGATGCTCGGCTACTACGAGGGCCGCCAGGCGCCCGGCAGGCAGGACTTCGGCGCCGCCATCCACGCCGTGCACCACCTGCTGCTCGGCCACGGCCTGGCCACGCAGCGGATGCGCGAGGCGGCCGGGGAGCCCATGGAGTTCGGCATCACGCTGAACATGAGCCACGCCAGCCCCGCCACCGACAGCGCGGCCGACCACGACGCGGCCCGCCGGGCGGACGGCCTGTCCCGCCGGATCTACCTCGACCCGCTGGTGCGCGGCGAGTACCCGGCCGACGTGGTGGCGGACCTGTCCGCGCGCGGGGTGGAGATCCCCGTGGAGCCGGGCGACCTGGAGATCATCAAGCAGCCGATCGACGTGCTGGGCGTGAACTACTACTCCAGCTCCAAGTTCTCCGGCGTGGACGAGGCGGGCAACACCGAGGACGCCGACGGCGTGCCGGTCTGCCGGGAGGTCCGCTACGGCCGCCCGGTCACCGCGATGGACTGGGAGATCGTCCCCGAGGGCTTCACCAACCTGCTGGTGCAGATCGGCGAGGACTACCCCGGCGTGCCGATGGTCATCACGGAGAACGGCGCGGCGTTCGACGACGAGGCCGGCGAGTCCGGGTTCGTCCGGGACGACGACCGCACCGCGTACCTGGACTCGCACATCGCGGCCGTGGCCAAGGCGCGGACGGCGGGCGCGGACGTGCGCGGCTACTTCGCGTGGTCCCTGATGGACAACTTCGAGTGGTCCTACGGCTACGACAAGCGGTTCGGCCTGGTGCACGTGGACTACGACACCCAGGTCCGCACCCTGAAGAGCAGCGCGCTGTGGTACCGGGACACGATTCGCCGCGTCCGCGGCAGCTGATCGGGCGGCTGGGGGGGGCGTGCGGCGGGACTCCCGCGGCACGCCCTTCGGCCGCGCACCGTCGCCGGAGTGGCCGCACCCGGTGGCGCGACGGCCGAAGGGCCGGGGGACGTGAGCCCTCCGGCCCTTCGGTCTTGCCCGTCTGCGTCTGTCTGTACGTCCGCGCCGGTGCCGGTGTGCGGCTTGTCGGCTGAGGGGGAGGGGAGCGTGCCCGCTTCGACCCCGTGGCCTTGCCGGCGGGTGTCGGCGCACGAGCCGACGGCGGAAGGGCCGGGGGACGTGCTCCCGCCGGCCCTCCGCCCTTCCCCGTCAGCGCCGGTAGACGCCGAGCTCGTAGAGCGAGTAACCCCACCCGGTGCCGCGCTGCGTGGCGTGCAGCCGCACGTACCGGCCGGTCGCGGTGACGTCGATCGAGTCGACGCCCCCGTTGCCGGTCGTGGTGCCGTACACCGAGCGCCAGGTCGTGCCGTCGTCGGACACCTGGATCTCGTACGCCCGGCCGTACGCGCCCTCCCACACCAGCTGCACGTGCTGGAACGTGGTCACCGCGCCCAGGTCGACCCGCAGCCACTGCGGGTCGGACCAGTCGGTGGCCCAGCGGGTGCCCGCGTTGCCGTCCACCGCGTTCGAGGGCGGGAACGGCGCGCCGTCGCCCACCTGCTGGTAGGACGAGGCCGTGGTCGCCTTGCCCCGGGCCACGTTCACGCCCGCCGGCTGCGGCGCGACGACCCGCACCGACTTCGTCTCGATGCCGATGTTGCCCCGGCCGTCCTCGGCCATCACGTACACCTTCCACACCCCGAGCCGGTCGGGCGCGGTGACGGTGAGCCGGTTGCCGTTGACCTGCACGGGCGTGAAGCCCAGGCCGCCGCTGTTGTCGATGTACTTGCTGTTGAACGCCGCCGACCAGGCGATCGCGTCGCCGTTCGGGTCGCTCGCGGCCACGTCGATGCTCAGCTGCGCGCCCGCCGCGACGCTGGTGGGCAGGTTCATCGCGCTGATCACCGGCGGGGTGTTGGCGGGCGTCGCGCCGCCGAACGCCCGCTGCACCGCGTAGAACGAGAGCCGCTTCTTGCCCGCCGGGGTCAGGTTGAACCACACCGCGCCGAAGTCGTACTCCGTGCCGTAGTGGAACAACGTGCCGCCGAACGACACGCCGGTGTGGCCGGTGATGCACTCCCACGCCCGCGTGTAGCCGTCCCGCTTCTGCACGTCCGTCGGCTCGCTCGGCACGCCGTTGACGTCGTTGGGCACCTCCCACTCGCCGGCCGGACCGGCCTCGGTGAGGATGTAGGGCTTGGTGTGGCCGCCGTTGACCCAGTCCTGCCGGACCTGGCACACGTTGCCGTAGGAGTTCACCGAGTACAGGTCGAGGTCGGGCGCGTGCGCCTTGAGGTAGGTCCAGGCGCCGGTCCACGCGTCGGTGTTGGTGACCGGGTGGTTGGTGTCGATGGCGTGGATGGCGCGCGCGGCCTCGTTGACGTACTTGGCGTACGCGACGCGCTGATTCTCCAGCTCGGCGCCGGAGTAGCAGTTCTGCAGGCCGAGGATGGACTCGTTGCCGACGTTCCACATGAGCACGCCGGGGTGGTCCTTGTAGGTGGTGACCCACTGCTTGATCGTGGTCATCATGTCGTTCTTGTAGGTGGCGTCGGTGACGTAGTTGACGCAGCCGCCCGAGCCGGGGCCGCCGCCCGGCTGCAACCAGAACCCGGCCATCACCTTGATGCCGTTGGCCGCCGAGGCGTCCAGCAGCGGCTTGGTGGTGGCGTCGGTGCCCCAGGTGCGCAACGTGTTGACGCCCATGGACTTCAGCTCCGGCATGTACCGGGCCGCGTCCGCCGCCGGCGGGCCCCAGGTGAGGCCCTTCACCGTCCACGGCCGGCCGTCCACCATGAGCTGCCAGTTGCCCTGGGAGCCGGTGACGTGCACGCCCGTGCCGGGCGGGGGAGTGTCGCCCTGGGTGCCGTAGACGCGGAACTCCCACAGCGAGTAGCCGTAGCCGTTGGCGCGCTGGGTGCCGTGCACGCGGACGTACCGGCCGGAGCCGGTGACGGTGAAGCCCTGCTTGCCGCCGGTGCCGGCGGTCGTGGTGTGGACCGGGGTCCAGGTGGCGCCGTCGTCGGAGACCTGGACCTGGAACGAGGTCGCGTACGCGGCCTCCCAGTCCAGCTCGACGCGGCTGAGGGTCGAGGTGGCGCCGAGGTCCACCCGCAGCCACTGCGGGTCGCTCCACGCGCTGGCCCACCGGGTGCCGGCGTTGCCGTCCACGGCCGCCGACGCGGGCGTGCCCGCGCCTTCGGTCGAGGACGCCGTGGCCGGCTTGCCCTGGGAGAGCAGCACGGGTGCGGCGTTCGCGGTGCCGGGGACGACTGCGAGTCCCACGAGCAGCGCGGACCCCAGCAGCGTGACGAGCACTCTGCTGGCGGATCGGAGGCGGTACATGGCGTCTCCTGCCGGGATTGTCGGATCGAGGTGCGGGAGAGCGCTCTCTCAACCCGGCTCGAAGTGTTACGAACCGACTACGGATCTGTCAATGACCGTCCTCTTGACACCTCGGTCACGGGCGGGCAACCTCATTTGGGAGAGCGCTCTCCCAGCCACGTTCCCCACGTCGGCAGGAGGACAAAGGTGTCCCGAAAACTCCGCGCGCTGGCCGCGACCGCTGCGGTCGGCCTACTGACGAGCGTCCTGGCGGTCGTCACCCAACCGGCCCAGGCCGATGAGCTGGTCACGCACCACGAGTTCCAGGCCAACTGCTCGGTCACGGTGCACCGGCCGGACGACCCGATCGTCTTCCCCGGGTTGCCCGGCGCGTCGCACATGCACACGTTCCTGGGCAACAACTCCACCAACGCGAGCAGCACCAACGCGTCGCTGAAGACCGGGCAGACCAACTGCAAGACCCCGGACGACAAGTCGGCGTACTGGTTCCCGTCGCTCTACAACGGCGACCAGCTGATCGTGCCCGACTTCCCGCAGGTCATCTACTACAAGTCCGGCATCCTGAAGTACCAGGAGGTCCGGTCGTTCCCGGCCGGGATCCGGTTCGTGGTGGGCAGCCCCACCGCGACGCAGGACCAGTTCCGCACCGCGCCCGGCGCGGTCGAGGGCTGGGAGTGCGGCAACAGCTCCCACAACTGGGACTTCCCGTCCTACTGCCCGCCGGGCACCCAGCTCAACGTCCGCTACCAGGCGCCGAGCTGCTGGAACGGGCGCGACCTCGACTCGGCGGACCACAAGTCGCACATGGCGTACCCGGACCGGGCGACGCTGGTGTGCCCGTCCACGCACCCGGTGCCCGTGCCGATGCTGGAGTTCAAGATCGCGTTCCCGGTGTCGGGCGACATGTCGCGCGTGCGGCTGGCCAGCGGGCGCGGCTACACCTGGCACTACGACTTCATGAACGCGTGGGACGCGCCCACGTTGCAGGCGTTGGTCAGCCACTGCGTCAACGGCGGCCTGCAGTGCGACCCGCGCGGGTACGACCAGTACAAGCCGCAACGGGGCGCCGCCCTCGGGCCGGACTACCGGCTGCCGCGGTGACGACGATCCCGTCCACCCCGGGGCGCCTTCGGGCGCTCTGGGGTGCCGCGCTGCTGATCCTGGCCGCGTGCGCGCCGGCTCCGACCCCGGCGCCACCGGCGGAGGCGTCCCCGTTCAACGCCACCGACACCGCGTGGATCCAGCTGATGATCCCGATGAACGAGCAGCTGCTGCCCGCGCTCGCCCTCGCGCCACCCGGGCTCGCGCCGCTCGCGGCGGAGCTGAAGGTGTCGCACGAGGAGGAACTGGTCCAGCTCAAGCGGTTGCGCGCGCGGGCCGGGCTGTCGGACGAGAACCCGCACGCCGGGCACCAGATGCCCGGCCTGGTGTCGGAGGTGGACCTGGCGGGCCTGCGCCTGGACCCGACCGGCCTGCCCGCGAAGCTGCGCGAGCACCTGGATCAGTCGGCGCTGCTGGCCCGCGGCGAGCAGGACAGCGGCGCGGACCCGGAGACCCGTGACCTGGCGGCGTCGATCGCCGCGGCCCGCGCCGAGCAGACCTCGCGACTGGGGGCGGTGTCGCCTTAGGACTCACCCCGAGGAGAGGAGCCCGACGAGGTGGTCGACCGCCGCCGGCAGGTCGGCCGGTCCGTCGACCGCGATCCCCGCCCCGCCCAGCTCGCGCAGCGGCTTGATGTCGATGTCGTGGCGGTCGCCCACGCCCCACGCGTGGCGGGCGTCGACGCCGAACCGCTCCAGCACCACGCGGAACGCGCCGGGGTCGGGCTTCGGCCTGCCTCCCACGTCGTCCGCGCTCACCACGGCGGTGAAGCCGCGCGCGCCGACACCGATCCGGTCGAGGATCGCCTCCGCCGCACCGCTGGTGTTGTTGGTGAGCAACGCGATGGGCACCACCGCGCGCAGCCGCGCCAGCTCGCGCACCACCCGCTCGTCGGGCCGGACGCCGTCCGCGATCGACAGGTGCGCGTCGCGGTACTCGCGCCACTGGTCCACGCCGACGCCGTGGGCGAGGACGAACGCGGTGGCCGAGGTGCGCGACCAGTCGGTGCGCATCAGCTCGCGCAGCTCCGCCACCTCGCGCGCGGCGCGGTCGGGCGGCTCGCCCCGCAGCTCCACGAGCATCGCGCCGATCACGTCCAGCACCAGCCCGGTGTACAGCTCGCGCGGGTAGAGCGTCCCGTCCAGGTCGAAGACGACCAGACGCGGCGCCGACCCGTTGTCGACCACCTCGATCACCGGCCGAGCCTAGCCGGCCGCACCGCCGGCGAGCGGGCGAACCGGCGCTCGGCCGCCCGGCGCAACGGGTTCGGCGGTCGCGCCGGGTCCACGGCCCGGGTCGGGCGACACCGCGGGACGTTCGGCAACACCGGAGAAACGGGTCGCCTCCCGGCGTGCCGCGCTCGGGCGTACTTTCGGAATCATGAGTGCTGCGGAACGCGGACGCGTGCGGGTGGAGACCGGGACCAAGCGGGTCCGGGCCTACCTGGCGGGCGAACTGGTCGTGGACACCACACGACCGGTGCTGGTGTGGGAGAAGCCGTACTACCCCACGTACTACTTCCCGGCGGAGGACGTGCGGGCCGACCTGGCGCCCACGGGCGAGGTGAAGCGCTCGCCCAGCCGGGGCAACGGCGAGCTGCTCGACGTGAAGACCGGCTCGGCGTCGGCGGCGGGCGCGGGGCTGCGGTACCCGGACTCGCCGCTGGAGGCGCTGCGCGACCTGGTCCGGCTGGACTGGGACGCGATGGACGAGTGGTTCGAGGAGGACGAGCCGGTCTACGTCCACCCGCGCGACCCGTACACCAGGGTCGACGCGCTGCCCAGCAGCAGGCACATCCGGGTGGAGGTCGGCGGCGTCGAGGTCGCGAACTCGCACCGGCCGGTGATCCTGTTCGAGACCGGGCTGCCCGCCCGCTACTACCTGCCGATGACCGACGTCCGGCTGGACCTGCTGCGGCCGACGGACCTGCGGACCAGCTGCCCGTACAAGGGGACCGCCGAGTACTGGTCGGTGGTGGTCGGCGAGCAGACGCACGAGAACGTCGTCTGGGGCTACCGCAACCCGCTGCCGGAGAGCCGGCAGGTCACGGGCCTGGTCGCGTTCTACAACGAGAAGGTCGACACCTACGTCGACGGCGTGCTGGAGGAGCGGCCCCGCACCCACTTCGCCTGACGCCGGCGCGATCCTCCCGGTGCGCCGCCCGGACGGCGGATGGTAGTGCCTGATCAAGACGGGAACGCTAGCGCCCATGGACGTCTTCCCCTCCACCCCGAGGGCACACCGGAACCCCGTGGTCGTCGCTCGGAAGATGGCTCTGCTCAAAGCGCCCCACCTGGCGAAGTTGACGGAGTTCGCGCAGCGCATCGCCACCGAGCGCAAGGCCGACGTGCCGCTGTTCGACCCGGCGAGCGGCGGCGTGAACGCCAAGGTCCTGCTGCTGCTGGAGTCGCCCGGGTCCGCGTCGTCGGGCTCGGGCCTCAACTCGCCGGACAACGACGACCCGACCGCCGCCAACGTGTTCGCCGCGATGGCCGAAGCGGGCCTGTCCCGGCGGGTGAGCCTGAGCTGGAACGTGGTGCCCTGGTACCTCGCCAACCGCGAGCCGTCGCCCGCCGACCTGCGCGCGGCGGTGCCGTACCTGGTGGAGCTGCTGCGGATGCTGACCGCGCTCAAGGCGGTCGTCGTGCTGGGCAGGCCCGCCGGCACCGGCTGGACGCTGTCCGGCCGCGGCCACAAGCTGAAGGTGTTCAACGCGCCCCACCCGTCGCCGCTGTCCATCAACCGGGACCGGGCGGGCCGGTGGCCGCAGCTCGTCGCCGCCTGCCGGCAGGCGGCCGAGGCGGCCGACTGAGCACCGGCGCCCCGCCCTCGCGGCCCGGCGAGGCCGACCCGGGCCGCGATCCGTCATGCGGACCGCGCCCGCCCTTCCTAGCCTTGGCACATGGCACACCTGTCGGTACGACGACCCCTGGCCGGACTGGCGGTGTTCGCCGCCGCCGTCGCCGCGACCGCCGTCATCGGCTCCCTGGCGGCGGTCTCCTCCTCGGCGGAGTACGAGGCGCTGCGCACGCCGTCGTGGGCGCCGCCGTCCTGGCTGTTCGGCCCGGTGTGGACGGCGCTGTACGTGATGATCGCGCTGTCCGGCTGGCTGTTCTGGAAGCGGCACGGCGCGAGCCGGGAACTCGTCCTGTTCGCCGTCCAACTGGTCCTCAACGCCGCCTGGACGCCGTTGTTCTTCGCCGCCGGGCGCTACGGCCTGGCGCTGGCCGACATCATCGCGCTGCTCGTCTCGATCGTCGCGCTGATCGTCGTGTTCGGCCGCAGGCACCGGCTCGCCGCGGTGCTGCTCGTGCCGTACCTGGCCTGGGTGGGCTTCGCGACCGCGTTGAACGCGAGCATCCTCAGCCTGAACTGACCGCCCGGCCGATCCGGTCGCGCAGCTCGCGCAGGTGCCGGACCAGCTCGGGCGGCTCGTGCACCTGGAACTCGCCGCCCAGCTGCACCAGGTGGAACGCCAGGTACTCGACGGTGTCGGTGAGGTCCCTGATCACGCAGGTCCGCTCGTCGACGACCTCGACGGCCACGCCCGGGAACCGGGCCCGCACGTCCCCGGCGGGCAGGTGGACCGTCGCGACGAGCCGGTAGGTGGGCGCTCGGCTGAGCATGTGCTCCGCCAGGTAGGCCGCCGGGTCGTCGGAGGGCAGCGCGCGCGGCGCGAACCGCGCCCCGGTGGGCGCCGGCGAGGTCATCCGGTCGACCCGGAAGAACCGCCAGTCGTCGCGGTCCGGGTCGAACGCCACCAGGTACCAGCGCCGCCCGGACGGCACCAGGTGCAGCGGCTCGACGTGCCGCCCGCTCTCCGCGCCGTCCGCCGCCGCGTACCGGAACCGCAGCCGTTCCCGGTTCGCGATGGCGGACGCCAGCACGGTCAGGTGCCCGGGGTCCACGGTGACCCCGTCGGCTCCCAGCACCACCGGCAACGTCGCCGCGCCCAGCGCGCCCACCCGCCGCCGCAGCCGGGCCGGCAGCACCTGCTCCAGCTTCGCCAAGGCCCGCACCGACGCCTCCTCGATGCCGGCCACGGTCTGCCGCGCCGCCGTGCGCAACCCGACCGCGATGGCCACGGCCTCCTCGTCGTCCAGCAGCAACGGCGGCATGGCCGCGCCCGCGACCAGCCGGTAACCGCCCTCGGCGCCCATCGACGCCTCCACCGGGTAGCCGAGCTCGCGCAGCCGGTCGACGTCGCGGCGGATCGTGCGCGGGCTGACCTCCAGCCGCCGCGCCAACTCGCTGCCCGGCCACTCGCGCGGTAGCTGGAGCAGGGACAACAGGGAGAGCAGCCGGCCCGCGGTGTCGGTCACGCGGCCAAGGATGCCCGACGGGTGGGACAGGTCCCGTCCTACTTCCCGACCGGCCCCGTCCTACTTCCCGAACAGCTCCCGCAGCTCCGCGGGCGCGACTTCTTCGAGCTGCGCGTACGTGCACGACTCGGGGGTGCGGTCCGGGCGGAAGCGGACCAGCCTGCTCGTGTGCCGGAACCGCCGTGCCTGGAGGTGCTCGTAGCGCACCTCGGCGACCAGCTCCGGCCGCAGGGGCTCCCAGGTCAGCGTCTTGGTCGGGTTCCACCGGCTCTGCGCGCCCGGCGTGGCCGCGTCGATCGAGGCCCACTCCGCCCACGGGTGCCCGACCAGCGCGTCCCGCCGGTAGGGCGCCAACTCCTCCACCAGCTCATGGCGGCGCGCGGCGGTGAAGCTGCTGGCCACGCCGACGTGGTGCAGCGCCCCGGCGTCGTCGAACAGCCCGAGCAGCAGCGAGCCGACCCCGACCCCGTCCTTGTGCGGCCGGTACCCGGCCACCACGCAGTCGGCCGTCCGCTCGTGCTTGACCTTCCACATCACCCGCTTGTCCTGCTCGTAGGCCAGGTCGGTCCGCTTGGCCACCACCCCGTCGAACCCCGCGCCCTCGAACCGGGTGAACCAGTCCTCGGCCTGGTCGGGGTCGTCCGTCGCGGGCGTCAGGTACAGCCCCGGCACGTCGGCCAGCACGCCTTCGAGCAGCCGCCGCCGTTCGCCGAACGGCGTGCCGGTCAGGTCCCGGTCGCCCAGCGCGAGCAGGTCGAACGCGACGAACCCGGCGGGCGTGTCGACGGCCAGCTTGCGCACCCGCGACGCGGCCGGGTGCAGCCGCAGTTGCAGCAGGTCGAAGCTCAACCCCTCGGGCGTGACGATGACGATCTCGCCGTCCACCACGCACCGCGGCGGCAACCCCGCCGACAGCGCCTCCACCACCTCGGGGAAGTACCTGGTCAACGGCCGGTCGTTGCGCGAGCCGAGCTCCAGCTCGTCGCCGTCGCGGAACACCACGCACCGGAACCCGTCCCACTTCGGCTCGAAGACGAGCCCGGGCTCGCGCGGCACCGCGTGCACGGCCTTGGCGAGCATCGGCCGCACCGGCGGCATCACGGGGAGGTCCACGGGCCGAGCGTAATTCGAAGGAGTGGACTTCACCGTGGAGCGGCATCGAGGGCGGAAGTTGTCCGCAATGCCTCATAGGGTGGTCTCATCACCGCAACGGAAGGCAGAACCACCATGAGCACCACCGCGACCCTCTCGACCGAACTCACCGACCTGCGGTCGAGCCTGACCAGGCACCGCGAGTTCCTCCGCGTCACGGTGCGCGGGATGAGCGACGAGCAGGCGCGGCAGACGCCCACGGCGAGCGAGCTCTCCCTCGGTGGCCTCATCAAGCACGTCCGCACCGTGGAAGAGGCGTGGATGCGCTTCGCGGTCGGCGGCGCGGAGCTGATGGAGAGCGTCCAGTCGGACTGGGTGAACGGCTTCCGGATGCTCGAGCACGAGACGCTGGCCGGGCTGCTCGCGGACTACGAGGAGACGGCGGCGAAGACCGAGCGGCTGCTGGAGGAGCTGGACCTGGACACCGCCCACCCGCTGCCCGTCGCGCCGTGGTTCGAGCAGGGCGCCACGTGGACCGTCCGCCGCGTGGTGCTGCACCTGATCGCCGAGACGTCGCAGCACGCCGGCCACGCGGACATCATCCGCGAGACCATCGACGGCCAGAAGACGATGGGCTGACCGGCCCCCGGTCGGACATCGGTCGGTGGTCGGTCGACGGGCCGACCCCGGGCCGGCCGGTCAGCGGCGGCAGAGCCGGCGGACCAGGTCGGCGTGCGAAGGGTAGCGCGGCGCGAGGGTGTCGGCCTCGCCGAAGGTGACCACGTCGTCGGTGTAGGGCGGCACCACGACCGTGCCGGCCAACGACCACTCGCCGGCCGGCTCACTGGCCTGCCACACCCCGGCGGGCACCACCACCTGCGGTCGCTGGCCCGCCGCGAGGTCCGGCCCCAGCACGGGCGTGGTCACCGCGCCGTCCGGGTGCAGCAGCAGCATCCGCAGCGGCGCGCCGCGGTGGTAGGCGTAGACCTCCAGGTGGTCGAGCTTGTGCACGCCGGAGAACTCGCCCTCCCGCAGCAGGTAGTAGATCGCGGAGGCCTCGGGCGACCGCCAGGACTGCCCGAACCACCCGCCTTCCACCGGCAGCTCGACCAGGCCCAGCGCCGCGATGACGTCCTCGGCGTTCACGTCAGTTCCGCCTCCACCGATCCGTGCACCACGACCATGCCCTTGCCGAGCCGCTTCGCCGTGTACATCGCCGCGTCCGCCGAGCCGAGCAGGTCGTCGGCGCTCAACGACGGGTCGAACCCCTCGCGGTGCGAGATGCCGATCGACGCGCGGATCACGTGCGTGCCGTTCGCCGTGCGGTGCGGCTCGTCCAGCGCGTCGAGCACCCGCCGCCCGATCTCCTCCGGCGGCTGCGGGTAGCCGTCGACCAGCACGCCGAACTCGTCGCCGCCCAGCCGCGCCACCACGTCCTGCGACCGCACGCACGCCTGCAACCGCGACGCCACGATCCGCAGCACCGCGTCGCCCTCGGCGTGCCCGAAGTTGTCGTTGACGTCCTTGAACCCGTCCACGTCGATGAACAGCACCACCACCGGCGACGTCCCGGCCAGCGCCGCGTCCAGCCGTTCCCGGAACAGCGCCCGGTTCGGCACGCCGGTCAACGGGTCGTGGTAGGCCTGGTGCCGCAGCCGTTCGCGGCTGTCCCGCAGCTGCTCCAGCAGCTTCACGTTGTCGATCAGGGTCAGCAGCTGCCGCGCGATCACCAGCAGCACCACGCCGAGCCCGACGTAGATCTCCAGCGGGTTGAGCCGCACGCCCGTCGCCGTGCCGACCACGATGAACAGGCCCGTGACCAGCATCGGCAGGTACGGCACCAGCAGGTGCAGCAGCTCGCCCGCGCGCAGCCGGGCCGCGCCGACCCGTTCCCGCGCGGCGTTGCCCGGCGCGATCGAGCTGAGGAAGAACAACGCCGGGCACACCATGAACCCGATGTCGGCGGCCGTCGGGATGGCGGTCGCGCCCTTGCTCACCAGGTACGCGAACACCCAGCCCGACCCGGACTGCGCCAGGCCCGCCAGCGCGATGAACAGCACCGGCAGCTGCCGCACCGACCGGTGCGTCCACGAGGACACCAGCAGCACGACCAGCATCACCAGGTACGCCGCCGGGTGCGCCACCACGGTCGCGAAACCGGGGCCGGAGGTGGCCCAGGCGCGGACCATCGACTCCAGCAGCGACACCCACGTGAGCACGAACAGCGAGCCGACCACGATCAGCCCGTCCAGCGCGACGACCAGCCTGCTGCGGTGGCCCGGCAGCTTGCCCGACCCGCCGTGGGCCAGCACCAGGATCGCGCACAGCGTCAGCCCCGGCACGAGCATGAACCCGATCGGCGCCAGCGTGGACGAGGGCAGCGCCACCCCGAGGATCACCTGGCCCCAGATCCACACGGCCAGCCCGACGGCCAGGCTCGCCATGGCCGCGACCATCCACAGCCGCCAGCGCCGCGCCACGCCCTGCCGCACCCGCGCGGCCCGCCAGTACGACACCATCGCGGCGGACGCGGCGAGCAGCTGGGTGAGCTTGTCGATCGCGACGGACGTCGGCCGGTCGAACACCCCGGAGACGACGAGGCAGACGAGGCCGAAGACCAGGGCGCAGACGGCACCGGAGACGACGCCGAACCGCCTCAGGGTCATGGCACCCCGCTCATGCCGCCACTGGAGTCGATCAGTTGACCGAGCCACTGTAATGACCCCGTGACGCTGTGTCGATCTGGGGGTGCCTCTTCGTCACCGTCCGCGTGGTCACCGAGCCGGGCGGTGCGCCTGTCGGCGGACCGGGCTGTGCGCGTGTCACCGGGCCGGTCGTCGTGATCACCCTCTAAGGTTTCGAACTGGTGTTCGTCGGCGTCGACCGGCGGTTGAGCGGCTGAGAGGACCAGCGTGCGCGTGTTCGGAGTCGACCCCGGCCTGACCCGGTGCGGGTTCGGGGTGGTCGACGGCGGTCCGGGCCGGACGGTGCGGCCGATCGCGGTGGACGTGGTGCGCACGCCGGCGGACGAGGACCTGGCGCTGCGGCTGCTCCAGCTCTCCGACGCGGTCGAGCGGTGGCTCGATCGCTACGAGCCGCAGGTGGTGGCCATCGAGCGGGTGTTCAGCCAGCACAACGTGCGCACCGCGATGGGCACCGCGCAGGCGGGCGGCGTGGTGGCGCTGTCGGCGGCCCGCCGCGGCCTGCCGGTCGTGTTCCACACGCCGAGCGAGGTCAAGGCCGCCGTCACCGGCTCCGGCCGGGCGGACAAGGCCCAGGTCACCGCCATGGTCACCAAGCTGCTCGGGCTGAAGACCGCGCCGAAGCCCGCCGACGCCGCCGACGCGCTCGCGCTGGCCATCTGCCACCTGTGGCGCGCACCCATGCGGTCACGCCTGGAGGAGGCGCAGGCGAGGGCGGCTGAGATCGCCCGGACGCACCGCGCGAGACTGGCGCAGGCGGGTGCGAAGGCACCGGCCACGCCGACGGCCACCCGGCCGACGGCGCGGGCCAAGGCCGCGGCGGCCACGCCGACCGGGGCCGCGTCGGCCAAGGCCCTCTCGACCAGGACCGTCTCGACCAGGGCCGCGTCGACCGGAGCCACGTCGGCCAAGGCCGTCTCGGGCGAGGCCGTCTCGACCGAAGCCGTCCCGGCCGAGGCCGCGGCGGCGGAGGTCGCCTCGACCGACGTCGCGTCGGCCGAGGCCGCGAACACCGGAGGGAAGACCCAGTGATCTCGTCACTGCGCGGGCAGGTGCTGTCCATCGGGCTCGACCACGTCGTCGTCGAGGTCGGCGGCATCGGCTACGCCGTGCAGGCCACCCCCGCCACGCTGGCCACGCTGCGCCGCGGCGAAGAGACCCAACTGGCCACGGCGCTCGTGGTGCGCGAGGACTCGCTGACCCTGTTCGGCTTCGCCGACACCGACGCCCGCGAGCTGTTCGGCCTGCTCCAGACCGTGTCCGGGATCGGGCCGCGGCTGGCGCTGGCGACGCTGGCCGTGCTGGAGCCGGACAAGCTGCGCGCCGCCCTCGCCGAGGGCAACATCACCGTGCTCACCCAGGTGCCCGGCATCGGCCGCAAGGGCGCCGAGCGCCTGATCATCGAGCTGCGCGACAAGGTCGGCCAACTCGCCGCCGCCCCGACCGCCGCCGGCGACACCGGCCAGGTCGTCCGGACCCAGGTCACCGAGGCGCTGCTCGGCCTCGGCTTCCCGGCCAAGCAGGCCGAGCAGGCCGTGGACGCCGTGCTGGCCGCCGACGGCGCGCTGGGCACGTCCGAGGTCCTCCGCCGCTCCCTGGCCACCCTGGGCCGCAAGCGATGAACTTCGACGAGGACGACACCCTCAACCCGCTGCCCGACCCGACCGAGCGGGACCTCGAGACCACGCTGCGGCCGAAGGACCTGCACGAGTTCGTCGGCCAGCCGAAGGTTCGCGAACAGCTCGAACTCGTCCTGCAGGGCGCGATGCAACGCGGCTCGCCCCCCGACCACGTGCTGCTGTCCGGCCCTCCCGGGCTGGGCAAGACCAGCCTCGCCATGATCATCGCCGCCGAGCTGGGCGCGTCGCTGCGCATCACCTCCGGCCCCGCCCTCGAACGCGCGGGCGACCTGGCCGCGATGCTGTCGAACCTGGTCGAGGGCGACGTGCTGTTCATCGACGAGATCCACCGGATGGCCCGGCCCGCCGAGGAGATGCTGTACCTGGCGATGGAGGACTTCCGGGTCGACGTGGTCGTCGGCAAGGGGCCGGGAGCGACCAGCATCCCGCTCGACATCGCCCCGTTCACGCTGGTCGGCGCCACCACCCGGTCCGGCGCGCTGACCGGGCCGCTGCGCGACCGGTTCGGCTTCACCGGGCACATGGAGTTCTACAGCCCCGGAGAGCTGGAACTGATCATCCGCCGGTCCGCCGGCATCCTCGGCGTCGACCTGCGCGAGGACGGCGGCCGGGAGATCGCGGGCCGGTCGCGCGGCACGCCCCGCATCGCGAACCGCCTGCTCCGGCGGGTTCGGGACTACGCAGAGGTGCGCGCGGACGGCGCGGTGACCCTGGAGGTCGCCCGCGACGCCCTGAAGGTCTACGACGTGGACGAGCTGGGCCTGGACCGGTTGGACCGGGCGGTCCTGGACGCGTTGGTCCGTTCGTTCGGCGGCGGACCCGTCGGCGTCTCCACGCTGGCCGTCGCGGTGGGTGAGGAACCCACCACGGTCGAGGAGGTCTGCGAGCCGTACCTGGTCCGGGCGGGCATGCTGGCGCGCACGCCGCGTGGCCGGGTCGCCACCGCGACGGCCTGGTTGCACCTCGGCCTGCAGCCGCCGCCCCGGGCGCCGGGGGAGGCGACCCGATCCCTGTTCGACGACGCCACCGAGTGATCGGGATGACTCACCTGGCACAATCGGCGGAGGCATCCCAGAAATTCGGACGTACCGGGCGCTGATCGCGCCCGCCCCGTCCGGTTGATCGGAGAATGATGGACCTGTCCTCCTTGATGTTCCCGCTGCTGCTCGTGCTGCTCGCGGTGCCGCTGTTCCTCAGCGCCCGCAAGCAGAAGCGGGCCGTCGCCGAACAGCAGGCGCTGCTGAACTCGCTGGAGCCGGGTGACCGGGTCATGACCACCTCCGGGCTGTACGCGACGGTGGCCGGCGTGAACGACGACGACAACACGATCGAGCTCGAGATCGCCGACGGTGTCATCACCACTTGGCTGCGCCAGGCCATCCGCGAGAAGGTTGTCGTGGACACCGAGTCCGACGCGGTCGTGGACGACGTCGAGGACGTCGACGTCGTGGACGAGACCGCGGACGTCGAACGCGCACAGCAGGAGAGCAAGAAGTAACCAGAAGTAACCAGCGGAGGCCTCGCCTGGAGCCGGCAACTGTCAACGTGCCGACTCCAGGCAGTGACGCGCAGCTCACACCATCAGGGGTACGCTGCGGCCTCGCTGACCTTGTCAACTATCAGGAGACGGACGGACCGTGGCACCTCCGGCCGGGCAAATCCGCCCCGCGAAGTACCTGGGCGCATTTGTCCTCATCGTGGTCGCGCTGTACTCCCTGGTGTTCTTCACCGGGAACGGCAAGGCGACCCCCAAGCTCGGCATCGACCTGCAGGGTGGCACCCGTGTCACGCTGACCGCCCGGGCTCCTGATGGGAAAACGCCCTCGGAGGAGTCCCTCAACCAGGCACGTACCCTCATCGAGACCCGGGTAAACGGTCTCGGTGTGGCCGGCCCCGAGGTCATCCGGGACGGCACCAACCTGGTGATCACGGTCCCCGGCTCCGACAGCGAGGGCGCCAAGCGCCTCGGCCAGACGGCGAAGCTCAACTTCCGCAAGGTCATCGGCTCGCCGGTGCCCAACGCGCCGGAGCCCGCGCCGTCCGACAGCGCGACGCCGTCCGTGTCGGGCTCGGCCGTGCCGACCACGACCGGTTCGGCCGCGCCGACCGAGTCCGCCGGCTCCGCCGCGCCGACCACGACCGCCCAGGGCCGCCCCGCCCCGGCGTTCGAGGCCCAGCCGGAGACGACGACCCCGCCGGCCGCGGACCCGAACGCGCCGGTGGACCCGAACGCGCCCGCCGGTGAGCAGCCGCCCGCCGAGTCGCAGGTCGACTGCCGCGCGGTCTTCCAGGGCCAGTACTCCGACGACCCCACCAAGGCGATCGAGGAGTCCCGCACCTGCCGGCAGGACCCGCAGCTGACCACGCTGGACGCGCAGACCGTGTCCCAGGCGCTCGCCGCGTTCACCTGCCCCGCGGTCGACCCGCTGATCGGCAACGACGACCCGGCGCTGCCGCTGCTGACCTGCGACCAGGACCGCACCGAGAAGTACGTGCTGGCCCCGGTCACCCCGCCGACCGACGGCAGCGTCAAGGACGACGACTTCAGCCTGTACTCGCGGCTGAGCGGCGAGGACATCGACAACGCGGTGTCCGGCACCGACCCGCAGGGCGCGGGCTTCGTGGTCGACCTGACCTTCAAGGGCGAGGGCGGCGACAAGTGGGGCAAGTTCACCTCGGCGAACGTCTCGCAGCAGGTCGCCGTCGTGCTCGACACCCAGGTCGTGTCCGCGCCGAACATCAACGAGCCCATCCTCGGCGGTTCGACGCAGATCAGCGGCAAGTTCACCCAGGCCGAGGCGAACAGCCTCGCCAACGTGCTCAAGTACGGCTCGCTGCCGCTGTCGTTCGAGGCCTCCGAGGCTGAGACCGTGTCCGCGACGCTGGGCCTCGCCTCGCTGGAGGCCGGCCTGATCGCGGGCGGCATCGGCCTCGCGCTGGTGTTCGTGTACTGCCTGTTCTACTACCGCCTGCTCGGCGTGCTGACGATCCTGTCGCTCGTCCTGTCCGGCGTGATCGTCTACGCGGTGCTGGTGCTGCTCGGCCGCTGGATCGGGTTCACCCTCGACCTCGCGGGCATCGCCGGTTTCATCGTGTCGATCGGTATCACCGCGGACTCGTTCGTCGTGTTCTTCGAACGGTTGAAGGACGAGATGCGCGAGGGCCGGTCGTTCCGGTCCGCGGTGCCGCGCGCCTGGGTCCGCTCGCGGCGCACGATCCTGTCCGCGGACATGGTCAGCTTCCTCGCCGCGGCCATCCTGTACGTGCTCGCCGTCGGCCAGGTGAAGGGCTTCGCGTTCACCCTCGGCATGTCGACCGTGCTGGACCTGGTCGTGGTCTTCCTGGTCACCCACCCGCTGGTCAGCATGATCTCGAAGTCGAAGCGCCTGTCCAACCCGAAGCTCTCGGGCCTCGGCGGCGCCGTCCAGGCCTCGGTCGACGACCGCGCGCTGTCGGGTGCGAAGAGCACCGCTGTGAAGGAGGTCTGACGTGGCCGAGACGAAGAAGCGCAACGTTTTCCAGCGGCTCTACGTCGGCAACGGCGCGTTCGACATCGTCGGCAAGCGCAAGCGCTGGTACCTGGTGTTCGGCCTGATCCTGCTGATCTGCATCGGGTCGATCGTGTTCCGGGGCTTCAACCTGGGCATCGACTTCACCGGCGGCACGCGCATCCAGATGCCCGCGATCAGCTCCTCCGGGACGATCGGCGTCGAAGAGGCCAAGGCGTCGTTCGAGAAGGCCGTCGGCAAGGAGCCGGCCGCCACGCAGACCGTCGGCACCGGTGACGCGGCGACCATCCAGATCCGGTCGGAGACGCTGAACGCCGACGAGGTCCTGAAGCTCAAGACCACGCTGAACGACGACCTCCAGCCCAACGGCGGCGTCGACGCCATCAGCGACAGCGCCGTGTCCGCCTCGTGGGGCGGTGAGATCACCAGCCAGGCGCTGATCGCGCTCATCGTGTTCTTCATCGCGGTGATGATCTTCCTGGCGCTGTACTTCGAGCTGTCGATGGCGATCGCCGCGCTCGTCGCGGTGCTGCACGACGTGCTGATCACGGCCGGCGTGTACTCCATCGTCGGCTTCGAGGTCTCGCCGGCGACGGTGATCGGCCTGCTCACCATCCTCGGTTTCTCGCTGTACGACACGGTGGTGGTGTTCGACAAGGTCCGGGAGAACACCCGCGGCCTGCTCGGCCTCACCCGCCGCACCTACGGCGAGGCCGCGAACCTGGCGGTCAACCAGACCCTGATGCGCTCGATCAACACGTCGTTGATCGCGGTGCTGCCGGTGCTGGGCCTGCTGGCGATCGGCGTCGGGCTGCTCGGCGTCGGCACCCTGAAGGACCTGGCGCTGGTGCAGCTCACCGGCATCATCATCGGCGCGCTGTCGTCCATCTACATCGCGACCCCGGTCGCGGTGGACCTGAAGATGCGCGACGCCCGGTACAAGGCGCAGGCCGCCCGGGTGCAGGCGCGTCGGGACAACCTGGCCCGCAAGGCCGCCGCCGGCGAGGCGACCGCCGAGGTGCTCAGCGGTGGCGACATCGTCGAGTCGACCGACGACGAGTCGTTGCAGGCCGAGCTGCGCAAGGAGAAGGCCATGGCGGCCGCGGCGGGTGTGCCCGCGCGCACCGGCAAGTCGACCGACACGCGTCGCCGCCCGACGGGCAAGAAGCACCGTTGAAGCTCGACCGCGCCCTAGGGCTGCTGCGTGAGGTCCCGGACTTCCCCCTGCCGGGGGTCGTCTTCCGGGACCTCACGCCGGTCCTCGCCGACCCGGACGCGCTGCGCGCCGTGGTCGACGCCCTGCAGGACAAGATCCACCCCGACACCCAGGTAGTGGCCGCGATCGAGTCGCGGGGATTCCTGCTGGGCGCCGCTCTGGGGTACGGCTGGCACTACGGCGTCGTGCCGTTGCGGAAGCCGGGCAAGCTGCCCGCGGTGGCCCACCGGGTGACCTACGACCTGGAGTACGGCACGGCCACGCTGGAGCTGCCGGCGGAGGCCGTGGTGCCCGGTCAGCACGTGGTCGTGGTGGACGACGTGCTGGCGACCGGCGGCACGGCCGCCGCGGCGTGCGAGCTGGTCGAACGGGCCGGCGGTGTCGTGACGGGCGTGTCGGTGGTGCTGGAGATCCCGGGCCTGGGCGGCCGTGAGCGGCTGGTCGGCCACGAGGTCAACGCCCTGCTGACGGTGTGACCTGATCGGCGGACCGCGGCGCGTCCTCCCACTCGGTCAGCCAGATCGAGCCACCCGCGCAGGCGACTTCGATGCCGCGCTCGTCCTCGGTGAGACTGGTCTTCAACACCCTGACGACCCGGCCGTCGACCTGTGCGAGAGGCCCCGGTCCGGTGGCCATGCCGTAGCGGAAGGTGCGCACTTGGTTGTGGATCCTCGTCGGCGTCCAAGACCAGTCGACCGACGAGAACTCGGGCTCCATCCAGCCCGCGTGCGAGGCGAGGCGCTCGTCCTGAGGCTCGCCCGGATCCCCGTCGGCAACGCGTGCCAACGCTGTGCCGAGCAGTTCACGCGCGGCTGACTCGATCTTCGTCGACGCGTCGACGAACGTCTGGTCCTCGGCGAGGGCGATCCCGTGCTTGGCTGCCAGGACGTTGCCGCTGTCGAACGCCTCGGTCATCCGGTGGATGGTCACCCCGAAGTCGGGGTCGCCGTTGCGGATCGCCCAGTGCACCGGGATGGGGCCTCGGTACTTCGGCAGGGATGAAGCGTGGACGTTGACGGCGCCGTGGCGGGGTATTTCCAGGACGGGGCGCGGCAGCCGCCACGGCAGCCCGTACACCACGATGAGGTCCAGGTCGTAGCCGGAAAGCGCCTTGGTGATCCCGGCAGTCTTGCCGGGCAGGATGACGTCCATGCCCGGAGGGCTGGACTCGACTATTTCGGAGATCCTCGTCGTGGCAATGGGTGAGTGCGGAGAACCGGGGCGCGCGGAGCGCGCGTAAACGTATGCGACGGGGGTGTGGCCCGATTGCACGCAAGTGGTGTGGAGGGTGTGGAAGACCTGTGCCCTCGCGGCGATCAACGCTATCCGCATGAAATGTCGCTTCCGGGTCGAGGGCTAATTCGGCAGCAGGGGATCGATCCTGGCGCGTATCTCGGCAGCCTGCGCATTCTGGTACGGATCGAGAAGTCTTCGTGCCTCGCCCCAGTGGCGCAGCGCCGCCTGCCGGTCCCCGTCGGCGTCCAACGTGACCGCCAGTTGGTCGAGCGCGAGCGCCAATTGCCACTGGTCGTTCGAATCCCGGTGCAACTGCACAGCCCGTCGGTGGAAGTCGAGGGCCTCCGCCGGGCGCCCGAGTTCCCGATAGGCGCGCCCGGTGCCGTCGAAGGCTTGAGCCTCGCGGTTGCGGTCGCGGAGCTGTCGCAGCAGCACGGCCGCCCGCTGGAACGTCACGAGGGCGTCCTCGGGGCGACCGACCTCTATTTCGAGCTGACCGAGGTGCAGGAGACCGAAGCTCTCCCGTGCCGAACTCTTGAGCTCCCGGCTGATCTCGACCGCGGATCGGACGTCGGCGAGCGCTTGGTGGTGGTTGCCCAGCGCCTGGTTGATCGCGCCCAGCACGATGAGGGAGCCGCCTTCGCTGACCCTGTTCCCGGTCTCACGATGGATCTCGAGCGCCTGCTCGACCAGGGGCAGGGCTTCGTCGGTCCGTCCCAGGTACTGCAAGGTGTTGCCGATGTTGCCGAGGGCGATCCCCTCCCAACGGCGGTCACGCAGCTGCCGCACGAGGTCGAGGCAGCTCGTGAAGTGGTCGTTGGCCTGATGCAGTCGACGGGCGCGCAGGTGGATCAGGCCTATGGAGTTGTGGCACACGGCTTGGCCGTGCGGGTCCGCCACCGCGCTCCACAACTCCAAGGCGGCGAGGTGCAGGTCCAGGCCCCGGTCCGGCTTCCCGGACTGCGCGTAGGCCATGCCGAGGCTGTCCAGGTTGTCCGCCTCGCCGGCCGGGTCCCCGCTCTTCCTCGCTGCGGAGAGGCCGATCGTGGCGACGGTGATCCAGTCCTCGACGGGATTGTGGAAGGCGTAGATCTTGCGCAGGACCGCGGACAACCGCCAGGCGAGGTCGTACTCCTCGATCCGGGCCGCTGCCTTGGTGACGGCGACGAGGTTGGGCGCCTCTGAGTGGTACCAGTCGATTGCGTCGTCCAGGTCGCGGAAGGTCCGCGCGTGGACGGTGAAGGGGAACTCGGGAAGTGCGGGGGAGCGGAAGTGGGAGTCTATGGCGGAAGCCGCCGCGTGGGCGGACCGCAGGAACCACGCCAGGAGCCGGTGCAAGGCAGCCGCGCGTTCTTCGGGTGTCTCGTCCCGGTTGGCCTCGCTGACCGCGTAGACCTTCAGCAAGTCGTGGAACTGGTACCGGTCGCTCCCCGTCTGCTCGACCAGGTGCGCGCCGACCAGGACGTCCATCAACTGCCGCACGTGGTCCGGCGAGAAGCCCGACAAGGCGGCTGCGGAGGACGAGTCGAAATCCAGGCCGGGATGCATGCCCAGTGACCTGAAGAGCTTGGCGACATCGGCGGGAAGGGCGCGGTAGGACCAGGCGAAGACACTTCGGATCGTTTCCCCCGCTCCGTCGTCGGTGGCGAGCGCGTCCCACAGGGTCGACTCGTTGCGCAGGTCCCTGACCAGCTCACCCAACGGCATGCGCGGCCGGCTCGCGGCCCGCTCGGCCGCGATGCGGAGCGCGAGCGGGAGGCGAGCGCAGAGCCTCGCCAGCTGGACCAGGTCGCCGACGCTGTCGTGGCTGCGGTGATCGCTGGTGGTGGTGACCAGGAGGTTGACCGCCTCGTCCTCCGGGAAGACGTCCACGAACACCTTCTGGGCGCCGCTCCAGACCGCGAGGCCGGAGAGCCGGCTGCGGCTGGTCACCAGGACGAGGCAGGACGCGGTGCCGGGCAGCAGGGGCCGCACCTGGGCGAGGTTGGCCGCGTTGTCGAGGACGATGAGGATGCGCTGGTCGGCGATGATCGACCGGTACGCCTCGGCGGCGGTCTCCACATCGGTGGGAATGGCGGAGGCGGGCACGCCCAGGGCCCGGAGGAACCTGTCGAGCGCTTGCCCCGGGGTGATGGGTTGTCCCGGGTCGTAACCACGCAGGTTGACGTAGAGCTGACCATCGGGGAACTGGTCGCGGACTTGATGTGCCCAGTGCAGCGCCAGCGAAGTCTTGCCTACGCCCGCTGTCCCGGTGATGACTATGACGGAGACGGCCCCGTGGGCGTTCGTCCGGCTTTCGGAGGTCGCGAACTGGTTGAGCTTGGTGATTTCCGCGCCTCGGTTGACGAAGTAGTGCACATCACCGGGCAGCTGTTTCGGCACGGGCGAATTCCGCCCTGGTCGCCGAGTGCTGTGGAAGTGCACGCCGCCGTGCACGTCGCGGGCCTGCACGACATCGTTCGCAGATCCGGAAAGATCCGGGTTGGTCGAGTTGTCCGGGTTATCGCGGTGCTCGTGAGTGGACACGTCGAACGCTCACTGCTGCCCGGTCGGCGGGGGGAGGTGCTTGATCTCTCTGTCGAAATAGTCCAGGAGCGGCTCGCCCGAGTCGTACAGCGATCTGATGTGGTCGACCCAGTTCGTCACCGCATCGCGATCAGCCACCCACATGCCTCCGGTGAGGATGCCGTCCGAGTCGTAGAGTATCTCGAAGAAACCGTCGACCCCGATGGTGATGATCTCCGGCAGGGGGTGGCTCTCTTCGAGGTGTCGGAAAGAATCCGGTGGAGCGACGCGTATGTGTTCGCCGCACTGGGCGCGGATGCGCAGTGAATGAAGTTCCCAGTGCAGGTACGGGCTGATCGGCTTTTCGACGATCCTGACCCGGTGGAGGGCGGACCCGCGAGCTGACAGGCCGTCGAACATCTTGGTCAGTCTCGGGCGGTTGGCTTCGAGCAGCCGCACCGCCTCGGCCCAGTCGCCGACGGAGAACGCGGTCCAGCTCGGGCTGGAGGGCTGTCTGAAGGTCTGCTGCCGTTCGAACTTCCACGAGATCGAGTCGGTCATCCGCTCGAACCGCCGGTTGAACTCGTGCTGGTAGGAGGCGAGGTCGAAGGTCTCGCCCTCGACTCTGTCCACGCGGTCAGGCATCGGGCAGGTCCGGTTTCGTCGACAGCAGCATGGCGCGAGGTATCACGACCAGTCGCTCATCGGGTGCGATGGTCACGTCGTCGGGCAGGTTGTGGCGGTACGTCGCCGACAGGTCGCGGCCGATGACGGCGATATCACCATTGCTGAGTTCCCAGATGTCCGGACAGCCATTGGCTTCGTCGGTCATTCCGAGAGTTTTCGCAGATTTGCCCAGTCGTCGTGATAGCGTTGCTCGAGGATCGGCTTCCCATCGTGTGGACATGGCGCGCCACCTGCCTCCCCGGTAACGTGAATGGTAGTCCGCCAGCTTACTGGCAGGAGATGTATTCGGGCAACCATAGTCCAAGGCGAGCGGAACTGTCGGTCGAGGTGGCCGGGTGTGAAGGCAAGTCCCGATGATACGTGACATGGCGTAGTGGTGTACCCCCGGATGGACCACCGCTTTGGATGGCGCTTGATGCCTTGGTGAACGCTCTGTCGAAGGCGTGGTATGCCGTCAGTCGAATGGCTCGGTGGACGGGCGACCGGGAAGTGCGAACTCCTCATAATTCGGATGCTCTTGGCCGGTGGTCCCGCTTGTCCAGTTTTCGTCCTGTTTCCGTCCTGTCGGTCAGGTCGCCCGTTCGCCGTGCAGACAGTGATGCGAAGTCACGACGGTGAGGATGTCCGTTCGAGCCGTTGCGGTGCCGCCGCGGTTTCCGGCTTGCGCGCCCGGTTCGCTGCCAAGCGCCCACGGCTGCCATGCGCGGGCTCGGTCGACACGCCGAAGCGGTCGCGGTCGCCTCGACCGCCATCCTGATCGCCAGGAGCACTGGGCGGCCGCGGCAGGTGGCCGCCGGACAGCAGCCGGTTGACCGTGTCCATCGACGTCTTGACCGGTCAGGGACGGCAAGCGACCGGAAGCGGGGCGGATGAGTGCCCCGGACGGGGTTCGCGTGAGGCCCCCAGGAGAGGTTCGCGGCGTTCTTGACGGCCATCGAGAACGACCAGCCGTCGGGTTGAGCCTGGTGGAACCGATTGGTCCAGGTGAATCACAGGTGCTGCTCACCGTGTGAACTGCACCGCTCATCGGCTCGCCGCCGGAGTGAGGCCGCCAACGGAGTTATCCTCGGTTCCTAGACCCGAGGAGCGTGGTTGAGCCAGGACACCGAACCCGCCCAGACGTCGCAGCCCGTGCCCGCACGGCCGCCGTCGGCGACGAGGCGCGTGCGCGCGCGGCTGGCACGTCGGATCACCGCCCAGCGCGCCGCGCCGGTCAAACAGGTCCTCGAACCGCTGGCGGCCGTCCACCGCGACCTGCACCCCAAGGCCGACTTGGCGCTGCTCCAGCACGCCTACGACGTGGCGGAGGAGAAGCACCGCCCCCAGCGGCGCAAGTCCGGCGACCCCTACATCACGCACCCGCTCGCCGTGGCGACGATCCTGGCCGAGCTGGGCATGGACACGACCACCCTGGTCGCGGCCCTCCTGCACGACACGGTGGAGGACACCGACTACTCGCTCGACCAGCTGCGGGTCGACTTCGGCACCGAGGTCTCGCTCCTCGTGGACGGCGTCACCAAGCTCGACAAGGTCAAGCTCGGCGCGGCGGCCGAGGCGGAGACCATCCGCAAGATGGTCATCGCCATGGCCAAGGACCCGCGAGTGCTGGTCATCAAGCTCGCCGACCGGCTGCACAACATGCGCACCATGCGGTTCCTCCCGCCGGAGAAGCAGGCCCGCAAGGCGCGCGAGACGCTGGAGGTGCTGGCCCCGCTGGCGCACCGCCTCGGCATGGCCACGGTCAAGTGGGAGCTGGAGGACCTGGCGTTCGCGATCCTCCAGCCCAAGAAGTACGACGAGATCGTGCGCCTGGTGGCCAACCGCGCGCCGTCCCGGGACACGTACCTGGGCGGTGTCATCACGGAGCTGTCCCAGCAGCTGGAGGGCGCCCGGATCACCGCCAAGGTCGAGGGCAGGCCCAAGCACTACTACTCGATCCACCAGAAGATGATCGTGCGCGGTCGGGACTTCGACGACATCCACGACCTGGTGGGCGTGCGCATCCAGGTGGACGAGGTCCGCGACTGCTACGCGGCGATGGGCGTCGTGCACGCGCTGTGGCAGCCGATGCCGGGCCGGTTCAAGGACTACATCGCGCAGCCCCGCTTCGGGGTCTACCAGTCGTTGCACACGACGGTCATCGGACCGGACGGCAAGCCGCTGGAAGTGCAGATCCGGACCTACGACATGCACCGGACCGCCGAGTACGGCATCGCGGCGCACTGGCGGTACAAGGAGACCCGGGGCACGCACACCGGCAAGGGCGTCGAGGTCGACGAGATGGCGTGGATGCGCCAGCTGCTCGACTGGCAGCGCGAGGCCGCCGACCCGGGCGAGTTCCTGGAGTCGCTGCGGTTCGACCTGGCCGCCCGGGAGATCTTCGTCTTCACGCCGAAGGGCGACGTGGTGACGTTGCCGACCGGGTCCACGCCGGTCGACTTCGCGTACGCCGTGCACACCGAGGTGGGGCACCGGTGCATCGGCGCCAGGGTCAACGGTCGGCTCGTCGCGCTCGAGCGCAAGCTCGAGAACGGCGAGGTCATCGAGATCTTCACCTCGAAGGCGGAGGGCGCGGGCCCGTCGCGCGACTGGCTGTCGTTCGCGGCCTCGCCCAGGGCCAAGGCCAAGATCAAGCAGTGGTTCGCGAAGGAGCGCAAGGAAGAGGCCATCGAGGTCGGCAAGGACGCCATCGCGAAGGAGGTCCGACGCGTCGGGCTGCCGCTGCAGAGGCTCGTCTCGGCCGATTCGATGGGCGCGCTGTCGAAGGAACTGCACTACCCCGACGTGTCGGCGCTGTACGCGGCCGTGGGGGAGGGGCACACCTCCGCGCGGCACGTCGTGCAGCGGCTGGTCGCGCAGCTCGGCGGCGTCGAGCACGCCGAGGACGAGCTGGCGGAGCGGTCCACGCCGTCCACCGTGGCGCGGCGCCGGGTCACCGGCGACGCGGGTGTCATCGTCAAGGACGCGGCCGACGTGTGGGTCAAGCTGGCGCGCTGCTGCACGCCCGTGCCCGGTGACGACATCCTCGGCTTCGTGACCCGCGGTGGCGGGGTGTCGGTGCACCGGACCGACTGCACCAACGCGGACGAGCTGCTCAGGACCCCCGAACGGCTGCTGGACGTCGAGTGGGCGCCGTCGTCGTCCTCGGTGTTCCTGGTGGCGATCCAGGTGGAGGCCCTGGACCGGCACCGGCTGCTGTCGGACGTGACGAAGGTGCTGGCCGACGAGAAGGTGAACATCCTGTCGGCTTCGGTGACGACGTCGCGGGACCGGGTCGCGGTGTCGCGGTTCTCGTTCGAGATGGGCGACCCGAAGCACCTCGGCCACGTGCTGAAGGCCGTGCGGAGCGTGGAGGGCGTGTACGACGTGTACCGGGTGACGTCGGCGTCGTGATCGGCTGACAGCGCCGGCTCCAGGGCCGATGTCGACGTCGGTGTCGACAGCGCGCTGCCGCCGTGCTGCTCGGACTGGGGGTCGGACTGGGGTCGGACTGGGGGGTCGATGGGAGCCAAAGCCGGAGCCAAGTCCGGGGCAGGATCGAGGGCCGAGTCCGAGGCTGAGGAGGCCAAGGCCGGGGCGTCGATGAAGGTCGACCAGGTGGCGCTGCTGGCCGCCGCGCTCGCCGCCGTGCTGAGCACCTCGTCCGCCGAAGGCGCGTGGGAGCCCTTCGAGTGCGTCGTCGGCGGCGTCCTGCTGTTGATCGTCTTCGCCTTCCACGACTTCACCGTCGCCCGGCGGAACCGGCGTGCGAGGGCCGCCGTGTCGGGCGTCTTGGCGCTCCTGTGGTGCCTCGCCCTGGCCTGGCCGGTGCAGGAGTTCGTGGCCCGCGACGAGTCGCACGTGCCGGGACTGCTCACCGGGCTCTGGGTAGTGCTGTTCGGGGCGCACGCCGCTTACTTGAGCTGGGGTGTCGGCTTCCGGAAGGCTCGGGGTTGAAGGTCGGAGAGTGCTGACCGGGGTTTGAAGATGAAGGTCGGGAAGTCCTGACCGGGGTTTGAAGATGAAGGTCAGGAAGTCCTGACCGGGGTTTGAATAAAAGATAAAAGAGTCCTCGCCGGACGGGCAGATCAGCAGGATGACCGGGTTCGTGGTGATGCGCCGGGTCCGTTGTGGGTCGGGTTTCGTGTCATCCCACCGACCTCCCTACGGGCTACCACACGTATCAAGGGGGCGGCCCTCGGTGAATGCCGCGGGTAGAGGTGAACCGGCCCCCTTGACACGCGCGGTAGGGCGGAGCCAGGTCGGCGGGATGACACGAAGCCCTTTCACTGGGGAAAGAGAGGTGGGGTCGGCGGGGGGTTGTCGGGTGTGACCCGTTCGGTTGCTGACGGCGGGTCGAGTGGTCACGACGATGGCGCTGTGGGGCTCTTCGGGCTGGTCTTGGGCGTGGTCGGGTACGGCTTGGTCGTGGCGGTCGCGTTGGGGCCGTTGCTGTGGGTGTGGTGCCGGGAGCGGTGGCGGCGGGTGCGGGCGCGGCGGCGGCCGCTCGTGCTGCCGGACGGGTTGCCGGTCGACTACGCCGTCGCGGTGATGGCGGCCGGGGTTCAGCGGACGTGGGCCGTGGCCGTGGCCAGGCTGCACGCGCGTGGGGCGATCACCTTGGCCGAGGGCGAGGACTCCGTCGAGATCACGCCGGTGCCGGGAGCGCAGGCGCGGGACGACTTCGAGTCCCGGGTCATCGGGAGGCGTCGGGACACCGGTGACCTGGACCGGCTGGTGCGGGCGCTGGTGGACTCGGATCTGCTCCGCCGCCGCGATCTCTACACGGGGCTCCGGTGGGCTCCGCGGGCGATGGTGGCGGCCATCGCCGTCACGGTGGGCTCGGCCGCCGTGCTCATCGCCTTCACACCCTGCCTGGCCACTGCCTTCGGGGCGTTGTTCCCGGTGATCTTCACGGCCGGGCGGCCCTACGGCCTCAAGGACCTGGTCCGGAGGCGGCACGGGTCGGATCGCTACGAGACCACTGCTCTCGGCCGGGAGCGTGCACGTGCCCTCGCCGAGGGCGGTGGTGCGGGTGCGGCGGTCGCGTTGCACGACTTGTTCGCCGGTTATCCGGACCGCCAGGTGGCCGGGTTGTTCCGGCCGCCGCCCATCCCGACGAGGCCACCCAGGGGTGAGCCGGACAACATGGGCGGGATCGGGATGGGGATGTGACGGTCAGGGCTGGTCGAGGGTGGAGACGAAGCGGGAGATGGCGTCCGGGTTCAGCTTCTGCGCCAGGCGACCGGTCGGGGCCATGGAGCCCAGTTGGTAGAGGGGGCGGTCGGCGGCGGCGAGGCCCCGGGCTTCGGCGCGGAGCTGGGCGACCAGCAGTTCGGAGAAGACGAGGCCCGGCGCGTCACCCCGGCCGGCCAGGACGTCGGCCAGGTTGCGCAGCGGGAGGATGCCCTGCTCACGGCCGCCGGTGCCGGCGTAGATGGCCAGGGCGAGGTTGATCGCCTTGCCGCCGCCGCGGACGAAGAGGCCCACGGTGCGGGCGCCTCGGACGTCGGTCACCAGCAGGTCCAGCTGGTCGGCGGTGTGCAGGTCCACCGAACGCGTGCCGAAGGCCCGGACGGAGAGGACGTGGCCTTCCAGCCACACCCTGCGGCGGGCCTCCGACCAGGCCAGCAGGAGAAGGGGGACGGCGAAGACCGCCGCCGTGACCAGGCCGGCCGTCCGGCCCGCGAGCAGCCCCAGCAACCCGCCGAACGCGGCGGCGACGATCAGCGCGCCGATGGCCACCGTGCGTGCGCGCTTGCGCACCGCTTTGGGGTCGAGCAGGTCAAGGGCAATCCGCTCGCTCACCGGCCCAACGCCTCCAGTACCGAGGTCACCACGTCCACCAGCGGCACCTCGCGCTGGTCGCCCGACGACAGCTCCTTCACCTGCACGACGCCGGCCTCGATGTCGCGTTCGCCCAGCACCAGCGCGAAACGCGCACCGGAGCGGTCGGCGCCCTTCATCGCGCCCTTGAGGCCCTTGCCACCGTAAGCCAGGTCGAACCGGACGCCGGCGGCGCGCAGCGGCGCGGACAACGCGACCAGCCGCGACTTCGCCGCCTCGCCCAACGGCACGCCGTAGACGTCGCAGCGGGTCACGTCACCCGGGGAGACGCCCTCGGCCTGGCACGCGAGCAGCGCCCGGTCCACGCCGAGGCCGAAACCGACGCCGGACAGCGGCTGCCCGCCGAGCTGCTCCATCAGGCCGTCGTAACGCCCGCCGCCGCCGATGCCGGACTGCGCGCCCAGCCCGTCGTGCACGAACTCGAACGTCGTCTTCGTGTAGTAGTCCAGCCCGCGCACCATCCGCGGGTTCTCCACGAACTTCACGCCCAGGTCGTTCAGGTAGCCCTTGACCTGCTCGTAGTGGGCCAGCGACTCGGCGGACAGGTTGTCCACCATGAGGGGCGCGTCGGCGACGAGCGCGCGCACCTCCGGCCGCTTGTCGTCCAGCACGCGCAGCGGGTTCAGCTCGGCACGCCGGCGCGTCTCCTCGTCCAGGGGCAGCTTCGCCAGGAACTCCTGGAGCTTCTCCCGGTACTGCGGGCGGCACGTCGAGTCGCCCAGCGACGTCAGCTCCAACCGGAAACCGGTCAACCCGAGCGCCCGGAACCCGGCGTCGGCCACGGCGATGACCTCGGCGTCCAAGGCCGGGTCGTCGACGCCCACGGCTTCGATGCCGACCTGGTGGAACTGCCGGTAGCGGCCCGCCTGGGGCTGCTCGGCGCGGAAGAACTGCCCCGCGTACGCGAGCTTCACGGGCAGCTGGCCGCGGTCCAGGCCGTGTTCGATGACGGCCCGCATGACGCCCGCGGTGCCTTCGGGCCGCAGCGTGATGGACCGCCCGCCCCGGTCGGTGAACGTGTACATCTCCTTGCTGACCACGTCGGTCGACTCGCCGACACCCCGCGCGAACAACGCGGTGTCCTCGAAGACGGGCAGCTCGATGTAGCCGTAGCCGGCGCGGCGGGCCGACTCCACCAGCGTGTCGCGCACCGCCAGGAACGACGCCGAGGTGGGCGGGAAGTAGTCGGGAACGCCCTTGGGGGCGGCGAAGGGGGTCGTCACTGTTCTCTACAGTCCTCGGTGCGGTGCGTCCGGCGCGCCCGGTGAGCCCAGCTCCAGCAGGAACGGGTTGCTCACGCGCTCGCGACCGATGGTCGTCGTCGGTCCGTGGCCGGGCAGCACCACCGTGTCGTCGGCCAACGTCAGCACCTTCGTGCGCAGTGACGTCAGCATCTCGCGGTGGTCGCCGCCCGGCAGGTCGGTGCGTCCGATGGAGCCGGCGAAGAGGGTGTCGCCGGACAGCACGAGCCGTCCGCCCTCTTCGGTGCCGGCGCGGAACATCACCGACCCGCCGGTATGGCCGGGTGTGTGGTCGACGGTCAGCCGGAGACCGGCCAGGTCCAGCTCGGCCCCGTCGGCCAGCTCGCGCACCTCGCGCGGCTCCCGCATCTCCAGCTTGCCGCCGAAGAAGGCCGCCCGTGACTGCGCGCTCATGCCCTTGAGCGGGTCGGACAGCATCTCGCGGTCGTCGGGGTGGATCCACGCCGGGACGTCGTTGCCGTCGCAGACGGGCGCGACGGAGAACGTGTGGTCGAAGTGCCCGTGCGTCAGCAGCACCGCGACCGGCGAGAGCCGGTGCTCGCGCAACGCCTCGGTGACCGGCTCGGCCGCGTCCTGGCCGGGGTCGACCACCACGCACGGCCCGCCCGCGCCCGTGGCCAGCACGAAGCAGTTGGCCTGGAGAGCGCCGGTCGGGAACCCGATCACCAGCACGGGATCACCTCTCGACGGCAACGGATCGACAACGGATCGCTGTGGACCACGTCAAGCAGCCTATCCGGCATACACCAGTCACATACGTGCCCCCTAGACTGCTGACCGATCGTCGCCGTCGACGCAGAGATCAGGGAGGTTGCAGGTGCCGACCAACGTGCAGCGCCGCGAGCAGGCCAAGCGGAAGCTGGAACGCCAGCTCGTCCGCAGGGCGGAGCGCGCGAAGCGGCGCCGGGTGATCGCAGTCGTCGCGACGGCGGTCATCGTCGTCGTGATCGCGGGCGGTGTTTACTTCCTCGCCACGACCGACTTCAGCAGCACCGGCGACGATGCCGCCGCCAGCTCGACCACCCCGGCACCGATCGAGATCCCGACCGAGGTGAAGGCGCTCCCGACGCGCCCGACGCCCATCGCGGACCCGGCCACGTGCGAGTACCGCGCGTCGACGGAGCCCGCCTCCAAGGAGGGCACCAAGGCCCCCGAGGCGAGCGCCTCCGCGACCGGCACCGCCACCGCCACCATCAAGGCCAACATCGGCGAGCTGAAGCTGACCCTGGACCGCGCCCTCGCGCCGTGCGCCGTCAACAGCTTCGTCAGCCTGGTCAAGCAGGGCTACTACGACGGCAGCACGTGCCACCGCATCGGCACCGAAGGCCTCCAGATGCTCCAGTGCGGTGACCCGACGGGCACCGGCACCGGCGGCCCCGGCTACACGTTCGACAACGAGACCTGGCCGGAACTGACCTACGGCCGCGGCTACCTGGCCATGGCGAACGCCGGTCTCGACCAGGCGACGCAGAAGGGCACGAACGGCAGCCAGTTCTTCATCGTCTACGGCGATGCCCAGCTGTCGCCCGACTACACCGTCTTCGGCAGCATCGACGAGGCGGGCCTGAAGCTGATCGACGACGTGGCCCGCGCGGGCCACGACGGCTCGTTCGACCCGAGCCCGGGCGGTGGCAAGCCGAACAAGGAAGTCAAGTTCGAGTCGGTCGCGGTCGCCTGACCCACCCGCACGAACACGCAGGGGCCCGCTACTCGGGAGAGGAGTAGCGGGCCCCTGCGTCTTCCCCGTCGGCCCGGACGAGAACCGCGCAGGCCGACATCCCGGATAATCCCATCAGCCTCTTACGTATCGCTGACGCCACCACCCCGCCGATCGCCCACTGGCCCGCTCTTCCCACGATCGCCCACTGGCCTGCTCTCCCCAGTGGAAGGGCTTCGTGTCATCCCGCCGACCTGGCTCCGCCCTACCGCGCGTGTCAAGGGGGCCGGTTCACCTCTGCCCGCGGCATTCACCGGGGGCCGCCCCCTTGATACGTGTGGTAGCCCGTAGGGAGGTCGGTGGGATGACACGAAACCCGACCCACAACGGACCCGGCACATCACCACGAACCCGGTCATCCTGCTGATCTGCCCGTCCGGCGAGGACTCTTTTATCTTTCCTCCACCCGGAGCCACCATGACCACCAGGACCGCCATGACCACCATCGAATACCCCGGAATCCGAACCCAGGTCCTGGCCGCCGTCGAATCGCTCTCCGAATCCTGTTCGACGACTCCGCGGTGCTGCCCGACCCGGCGTCAGCCGTGGGGAGCGTCCTCCACCCCGACGAGGTCGAACCACTGGCCGAACTGGGCGAGTTGTTCTCCGCGCTGATCGACGACCTGGGCGCCCAGTCGGACGCGGCCTACCTCGCCGACCCCAGGTGGGACGACGTCGTCCGCGCCGCCGCCAAAGCCAACCGGATCATGCGGTCCCACGAACCTTGAAACGTCTTGGTCCTGACGTCCGGTTCAATCGTCCGGCAGACCCCACGTGCCCTTCGGCGGGGCGGGGGACTGGGTCGCCGTCGCGTCCGTGGTGGCCGGCGCGCCGCCGATGAACCGGATCAGCGAATCGTCGTGCTCCACCCGCCCGGGGAACGGGTCGCCGGCCGTCAGCCGGGTCAGCGCCGCCACCGGCAGTTCGACGTGCGACCCGACCAGCACGAAGTTGCCGAACCGCCGCCCCTTGAACACGGCCGGTTCGGCCAGCACGCACACGTGCGGGAACACCGCCCGGACCGTCGCGGCCTGGGCCCTGGCGAACGCCAGCTTCCCTCCGTCACCGATGTTGGCCGCGTAGACACCCCCGGCCCGCAGCGCCCGCGACGCCAACGCCACGAACTCCACCGACGTCAGGTGCGCCGGTGTCCGCGACCCGGCGAACACGTCCGTCACCACCAGGTCGAACGCCGCCTCGGGCGCCTTCTCCAGCACCGCCCGGGCGTCGCCGTTGCGGATCCGCAGCCGCCAGTTCCGGTCCAGCGGCAGCACGCCGCGCACCAGGTCGACCAGCGCCGCGTCGATCTCCACCACCTGCTGGCTGGACCGCGGTCGGGTCACCGCGATGTACCGGGGCAGGGTGAGCGCGCCGCCGCCCAGGTGCAACGCCCGGATCGGCTCGCTGCCCGGCGCGACCAGATCGGCCACGTGACCCAACCGGCGCAGGTACTCGAACTCCAGGTGTCCCGGGTCGTCCAGGTCGACGTGGGACTGGGGCGTGCCGTTGAGGCGGAGCATCCACGCCCTCGGCACGTCGGGGTCCGGGATCAGTTCCGCGATGCCCGAGTCGACCTCCCGGCTGATGGTGTCGTCGGCTTTCCGGATCCGTCCCACCCGGTGATTATCCCGGTAACGACCGCGTGCGCCGCTCCCGGTCCTCCAGCACGGTTCGCGGCAGGCCGGTACGGTACCCATCCGTGCAGCTCGCCGCAGACGTACTCACCGCGCTCGTCGCGGCCATCCACCTCTACATCGTCGTGCTGGAGATGTTCCTCTGGAACACCCCGCGCGGCCGTGCCGCGTTCGGCACCACGCCCGAGTTCGCCGCCGAGTCGAAGGTGCTGGCCGCCAACCAGGGCCTGTACAACGGCTTCCTGGCGGCCGGGCTGATCTTCGCGCTGATCGCGCGCGGCACGACCGGGTTCGCGTTCGCGGTGTTCTTCCTGATCTGCGTGATCATCGCGGGCCTGTACGGGGCGGCGACGGTCAGCCGTCGGATCCTCCTCGTGCAGTCCGTGCCCGCCGCGATCGCGTTGTCGCTGGTCCTGCTGGCGAGGTAGCCGGGCGACGCCACGGTCCCTTCGCCGGGTCGTAGCCGGTGCGCAGGTCGCCTCGCACGTGCTTGCGCCACAGCGGATCAGCGACAGCCCGCTCGCGCACCGGCTCAACCAAGTCCTCCGACCCACCCGAGCCACCCGCCCCACCCGAGCCACCCGAGCCACCCGCCCCACCCGAGCCGGGCTCACCCACCGGTTCACGACCGGCCACCCACGCCGCCAACGCGGTCGTGATCGGCACCGCCGCCACGAGCCCGATGCTGCCCACCAGGGTCCGCACGACCTCCTGCGCCACTTCCTGCGCGGTCAGGATCTCGCCCAGGGTCCGCCCCGACAGCATGAACGCCAGCAGCAACGGCAGCGCCGCGCCCGCGTAGGCCATGACCAGCGTGTTCACCACGGACGACAGGTGGTCGCGGCCGATCCGCGACCCCGCCGCGTACAGCTCCCGGAACCCCAGCGCCGGGTTGGCCCGCCGCAGCTCCCACACCGAGCTGGTCTGCGTCACGGTCACGTCGTCCAGCACGCCGAGCGCGCCGATGATCGTGCCCGCCAGCAGCAGCCCGCGCGTGTCGATGCCGTGGCCGAGCAGCGACACCAGGTTCGCCGTCTCCTGGTCGAGCCCGGTCAGCTTGGCGAAGGCCGAGAACAGCGCGCCCAGCACGCCGATCAACGCGAGGCTGACCAACGTGCCCAGCACCGCCGTGGACGTCCGCGCGGACAGCCCGTGCGTCAGGTACAGCACCACGAACATGATCAGCCCCGCGCCGACCACGGCCACGGCGAGCGGGCTCTCCCCGGCCAGGATGGCGGGCAGCACGAACAGCACCAGCACCACGAAGCTCAACGCCAGCGCGCCCAGCGCCGCCAGGCCCTGCCAGCGGCCCAGCAGCAGCACGGCCGCCGCGAACAGCACGCCCAGCAGCAGCAACGGCGCTCCGCGCTGGAAGTCGGCCAGCTGGTAGGACGTGCTGTCGTTCGGGTCGCCCCCGCCGAAGGAGAGCACCACGGCGTCGCCGACGGTGAACGTCGGCGTGCCCGGCTGGTCCGGCACCGGGACCCGGACCTCCCGGCCCGTCGCCACGCCGTCGCTCATCTTCACGGTCACCAGCACGCACCCGGTGCCGCCGACCTCGCCCGCGTCCGGGCCGCACCCGCCCTTCGCCACGGCCGTCACGTCGCCGCGCACGGGCACCTGCGCGAGCCCCGCCTCCGCGCCCGTGCGCTGCTCGTGCCCGAACGGGTACAGCAGCAGCGCGCCGACCACGGTCGCGAGCACGAGCGGCAGCAGCAGGACCAGCAGCAGTTTCCGCACGGGTCGGGAAGCCGGCTCGACGGGGCCGTGCCCGTGGCCGTGTCCATGGGCGGCGATGAGGTCCTTGGCGCGCACGCGCACATACTGCCCGCCCACCCCAGTCGTCCGCATGTCGGACAGTTCGGTGCGAATTTCGGGGCGAACCCTTCAACCGGGACCTCGTGGGTGCCACGCTCGCCGCGTGACCACGAACTGGACACCCATCCACGGCCGGTCCTTCGAGCCGGTCCCGTACCGACCGGCCAGGATGCCGGTCGACGAGTCCCTGCGCACGGCCGCCGACCTGCGCGCCCGCATGAGGGACCGCCGCACGGTGCGCATGTTCTCCTCCGACCCGGTTCCCGACCAGGTGGTGCGCGACGCCATCGAGGTCGCCTCCACCGCGCCCAGCGGCGCCCACCAGCAACCCTGGACGTTCGTGCTCGTCAAGGACCCCGCGGTGCGTCGCCGCATCCGCGAGGCCGCCGAGCACGAGGAACGCGTCTCCTACGGGGGCAGGCTCGGCGACGAGTGGCTGGACGCGCTGCGCCCGCTCGGCACCGACGACGTCAAGCCGCACCTGACCGACGCGCCGGAGCTGGTCGTCGTGTTCCAGCAGCGGTACCACCTGGAGCCCGACGGGGGCCGACGCAAGCACTACTACGTGGACGAGTCGGTCGGCATCGCGGTCGGGATGCTGCTGACCGCCCTGCACCTGTCCGGGCTCGCCGCGCTGACCCACACGCCGTCGCCGATGAAGTTCCTCGGCGACGTGCTGGGCCGCCCGCGCAACGAGAAGGCGTTCGCGGTGATCCCGATCGGCTACCCGGCCGACGACTGCGTGGTGCCGAACCTGGTCCGCAAGTCCCTGGACCAAGTCCTCACCACCATCTGAGCGGACCCCCGCACCACCCCACCTCACCCACGGCCCACCTCACCCCACCGCCTCACGTCACCGGCGTCAGAGGATCAGCGAACCGGAAGTGCGCCGCCACCGCCTCCTCGCACGCCGCCAGCGCCTGCCGCAGCCGCTGCTCCGGCGACCCCGTCACCAGCCGCCACGGCACGCCCCTCCCCACCAACCCGACCCGGAACAGGCCCGTCATCCACGGCCGCAGGTGCTCACCGTCCCGCCACCCGTCCTGCTCGAACGGCACGCCGACGTGATCGGTCAGCAGGTACAGGGCGGGCCGGTGGGCGTCCGGCGCGATGTCCGTGCGCGGCGCGCCGAGGTACCGGTGGCCCCACACGGTCGCCGCCCACGAGTCGTTGTCGCACACCAGGATCGGCCCGTCGACCGCCGCGTCGGCCAGCTCCCGCTGCCTGCGCGCCACGTCCTGGAAGTCGCCGACCGTCCACACCAGACCGTCGACGCCCGCGCCGGGGTCGAACGCCCGTGCGGCGGCCAGCTTCAGCTCGGTGTGCTCCCGCCCGTACTCGGGCACCCACGGTGCGCCCAACGCCTCCGCCAACTGCCGCGACAACGTCGTCGTGCCCGTGCTCTCGGCCCCCACCACCACGATCCGGGCGCACAGCCCGACCTGGGTGGCCCGCCCGAGCCGGCCCCACTGCCCGCGCGGATCGGCCCGCACCGCCGTCCCCGACACGGGAACGGCGCCGCGGTCGAGGTCCACCAGCACGTGCCGGGCGCCCAGCCGCTTGGCCATCTCGTCGCCGTAGCGCTCGCTGGAGAACACCGCGTCGACCGCCGCGGACGCCGGGTCGCCGTCCAGGATGGCCCGCCGCGCGAGCACCGCCCGCGCCACGCCCATGTGCAGTTCCCACACCGCGTCGCTGTGGAAGTCCATCTCGTGGTCGTCCACGTCGCCGAGCACGACGAGACCGGGCGTGCCCGCGTGCTCGGCGCGCAGCCACGACACGCGGTCGGCGACCGGAATGGACTCCGCGCCCGATGCCAACACGGTCACGGTCGTGCGTCGGCTCCGCGCGGCGGCCGTGCGGATGAGATGGTGGTGGCCGGCGTGCGGGGGGTAGAACTTGCCGAGCACCAGCGCGTGGTCGAAGTCGGTCACGCGGGCACCGACTCGTCCTGGCGCAACGCCTTCGTCCAGTTGCGCAGGCCGAGCACGCACAGAGCCATGAAGCCGACGTAGAGGATCGCGGTCAGCCACAGGTCTTTGTAGGCGTACAAAGGAACGTAGATCACGTCCGCGGCGATCCACAGCCACCAGCACTCGACCTTCTTGCGAGTCTGGCCCCACGTGGCCAGCAGGGAGAGCACGGTGGTCACGGAATCCGCCCACGGCACGGTCGAGTTGCTGACCGAGGTGAGCAGCCACACCAGCAGCAGGGTGCCCGCCACGCCGGCCGCGAGCAGCCACCACCACTGCTCGCGCGTGGTCCGGCTGACCGGCAGCGGGGTGTGCTCGACGCCGCCGCGCAGCCAGGCCCACCAGCCGTACAGCGCGAGCACCACGTAGACGACCTGGAGGCCGGAGTCCGCGTAGAGGCCGCTGGTCGCGAACAACACGAGGAAGGCGAGGTTGTTGAGGATGCCGATCGGCCAGTTGAGCGCGTTCTGCCGGGCCACCAGCCAGACGCAGAGCGCGCCGGTCACGAAACCGGCCACCTCGCCCCAGCTCGTGGGGGCGCCGGCGAAGGTGAACGCGGCGTTGTTGAAGGGCCACAGGATGACGTCCAGCACAGACACGGGCACTCCGATTGACCGTTGTTCGAACACGTGTTCGAATGTGGACATGCGATGGGACGGGCAGAAGGACGGGGCGGACCGGCAGCAGGCTCTGCCGGGGTTGCCGGGGCTGGTGCGCAGCGTACGAACTCCCGACTTCGCCGACGTCGTGTTCCACGAGGTGAACGCCAAGTCCGTGCTCAACAAAGTGCCTGGCGGCGGTCTCCCGTTCGGCTGGACGGTCAATCCCTACCGAGGGTGCACGCACGGTTGCACGTACTGCCTGACGGGTGACACGCCGGTGCTGCTGGCGAACGGCCGCACCAAGCCCATCGCCGACCTGGCCGTCGGCGAGGAGGTGTTCGGCACGTCGCAGGGCCGGTTCGCGGTGACCCGAGTGCAGGCGCACTGGAAGACCTCCAAGCCCGCCTACCGGGTCACGTTGAGCGACGGCACGCAGGTCGTGGCGGGCGGCGACCACCGGTTCCTCACCGACGAGGGCTGGAAGCACGTCACACCCGGCCGGTGCGACGACTTCGAGGAGCGGCCGTTCCTGGTCAAGGGCTCCCGGCTGGTCGGGACGGGCCGGTTCGCCACGCCGCCCGCGCAGGGCGGGGAGTACCGCGTGGGCTACCTGTGGGGCGCGGTGCGCGGCGGCCTGCCCAGCGACCCGGACGTGCTGCGCCGCGTGCGCGAGTTCGCCGGCGGCGGGGTGCCGCGCGAGAGCGAGCTGGTGGACCGACCGGTCGAGCCGGGGGAGGAGTGGTCGAAGGGCTTCCTGGCGGGCTTGTTCGACGGGCGGGGCAGCTCCAGCGGCGGCGAGCTGGTGATGTCCAGTTCGGACAGCGCGGTGTTCGAGGCGGCGGTGCTGGCGCTGATGCGGCTGCGAGTGCCGCACGTGGTCGAGGTGCGCGGGGTGCGGATCACCGGCGGGCTGGCCGAGCGGTTGCGGTTCCTGCACCTGGTGGGCCCGGCGGTGTCGTGCGGCAACGCGGTGGAGGGCGTGGCGGTGCCCGCGACGCCCGACCTGGCGGTGGTGTCGGTGGAGTCGCTGGGCGTGACGCGGACGTTGTACGACATCACCACCGGCACCGGCGACTTCGTGGCCAACGGCCTGGTCAGCCACAACTGCTTCGCCCGCAACACGCACACCTACCTCGACCTCGACGCTGGGCACGACTTCGACACGCAGGTCGTGGTGAAGGTCAACGCGGTCGAGGTGCTCGAAGGCCAGCTGCGGTCCAAGCGGTGGCGGCGCGAGCACGTGGCGATGGGCACGAACACCGACCCGTACCAGCGGGCCGAGGGCCGGTACGCGTTGATGCCGGGCATCATCCGGGCGCTGGCCGACTCCGGCACGCCGTTCTCGATCCTCACCAAGGGGACGGTGCTGTCGCGGGACATCCCGCTGTTGGCGCGGGCGGCGACCTCGGTGTCGGTGGGCATCGGGGTGTCGTTGGCGTTGCTGGACCGCGAGCTGCAGTCCGGGCTGGAACCGGGCACGCCCAGCCCGCAGGCGAGGCTGGAGCTGGTGCGCCGCGTCCGGGACGCCGGGTTGCCGTGCGGGGTGTTCGTCGCGCCCGTGCTGCCCCGGCTGACCGACTCGGTGGAGCAGCTGGACGAGCTGCTGGCCTCGATCGCCGAGGCGGGCGCCACGGGCGTGACGGTCCTGCCGCTGCACCTGCGGCCGGGCGCGCGCGAGTGGTTCGCCCGGTGGCTGGCGCGCGAGCGGCCGGACCTGGTGGACGTCTACCGGCGGCTGTACGCGCGCGGGTCCTATGTGGACGTCCGGTACCGGCGGTGGCTGGCGGAGCGCCTCCAGCCGTTGCTGCGGCGGCACGGCCTGGACGCGCGCGGCGGCCGCGACGCGGTCGGCGTGCCGGGCGACGACGAGGGCGTGTGGCCCGAGGGCAGCCTGCCCGCCTCGACCCCGACCGCCCCGGTCGTGCAGGAGCAGCTGACCCTCCTCTAGAGCTACGCTCGCCGCATGAAGGTGATCGTGTTCGGCGCCACCGGCATGGTGGGGCAGGGCGTGCTGCGCGAGTGCCTGCTCGACCCGGACGTGACGGCCGTGCTCGCGGTGGGCCGCGGCGGCACCGGCGTGTCCGACCCGAAGCTGACCGGGCTGACCCACCGGGACTTCACCGACTTCACCGGGGTGGCCGACCGGCTCACCGGTTACGACGCGTGCTTCTACTGCCTGGGCGTGTCGTCCGTCGGCAGGCCGCCGCGCGAGTACGAGCACATCACCTACGACTACACGCTGGCCGCCGCCCGCGTGCTCGCCGAGGTGAACCCGGGGTCGACGTTCGTCTACGTCTCCGGCGCGGGCACCGACCCGCACGGCCGCGCCAGGTGGGCGCGGGTCAAGGGCCGCACCGAGGACGACGTGATCGCCCTGCCGCTCCAGGGGTACGCGTTCCGGCCCGGCTTCATCCAGCCGCTGCACGGCGTCGAGTCGAAGGTCCGCTGGTACCGGGGCCTGTACGCGGTGGCGCGGCGGCTGTACCCGGTGCTGTCCCGACTGCTGCCCGGGCAC
Organism: Saccharothrix sp. 6-C; assembly: GCF_016695385.1. Taxonomy (NCBI): domain Bacteria; kingdom Bacillati; phylum Actinomycetota; class Actinomycetes; order Pseudonocardiales; family Pseudonocardiaceae; genus Saccharothrix; species Saccharothrix sp. 6-C. Next base: position 1,789,561 of record NZ_CP064192.1, read on the forward strand.
ACCACGACCACCGAGCAGCTCGGTCGGGCGATGCTGGCGGTGGCGAAGCGCGGCGCGCCCGTCCGACGCCTGGGCAGCGTCGAGATCAACGCCCTCTGACCGCCTGCGGGAACCGCAGCACGCGGTCCGGGTCGTAGCGGCGGGCGACGGCGCGCAGCCGGGGCAGGTTGTGCCGGTAGGCCGTCTGCGCCCAGTCCTCCTGCTCCGGGTCCAGGTAGTTGATGTAGGTGCCGGCGCCGATCAGGCCCGCCAGCTCCGCCTGCGCGTCGTCCACCTCCCGGGTGACCTGCTCGCGCGGCAGGTCGCCGACGGTGCCGAAGACCTCGACGGACGTCGGCGCGCCGCGGTGGGGGTAGGCCGTGTCGGTGGGGCCGAGCCGGTCGATCGCGCCACCGAGCGCGCCCACGATGAGCAGCGCGCTGCCCTTGTCCCGCACCGTGCCCGCCACGGCCGCCGGGTCGTCCCACAGGCCGTCCGCGATGCGTGAGGACGCGCGGAAGGCGTTGCGGGGCGGGTGGCCCTGGGTCATGATCGCCGTCGCGGTCGGGTAGTCGACCTCGGCGTGCTCGAGCGGCGCGTCCAGGCCCAGGCGGGCCAGTTCCGCGAGCAGCGGTCCTCCTGGTCCGGTCGAGCAGCCGGTGAGGTCGACCGACCCGTCGGGCAGGACCACGCAGGTGCTGGACACGTGGTCGGGCGCGCCGGAGCTCCACGGCTGCCACGCGCCGAGCACGTCGGCCGCCGACCCGGCCGGGAACCGCAGCCGGAACACGGTGAGCACCTCCGGGGCGGGCGCGGTGGCGAACTCGAAGGACGTGACCACGCCGAAGTTGCCGCCACCGCCTCCGCGCAACGCCCAGAACAGGTCGGGTTCGCGGTCCGCCGAGGCGGTGACCCGGCGGCTGTCGACGGTGACCACGCGGGCGGCCCGCAGCCAGTCGCACGTGAGGCCGTACGCGCGGTCCACCCAGCCGAGGCCGCCGCCCAGGGTGAGGCCGGCGATGCCGACCGACGGGCAGTTGCCCAGCGGCAGGCACCGGCCGGCCGCCGCCAGCGCCGCGTAGACGTCGCCGAGGCGTGCGCCCGCGCCGATCACGGCGGTGCCGTCGGGCCGCACCTCGACGCCGTTCATCGGCCCGAGGTCGACCACCAGGCCGTCGTGCGGGGTCGAGTAGGCGGCGTAGCTGTGCCCGCCGCCGCGCGCCGCCACCCGGACCCCGCCGCGCCGGGCCTCCTCCAGGCACCGCTGCACGTCCTCCACGCGCACGCAGCGGGCGATCGCGGCCGGCCGGTGGTGGTCGAACAGCGAGTTGAACGGCAGCCGCGCGGCGTCGTAGCCGCCGTCACCGGGGAGCAGCAGCTCGCCGGCCAGGTGGGCGCGCAACCGCGCCCACCTCCCGCGCCCGGCCGCCGCCGGTGCGCCCCCCGCTGCCACCGCGCCGCCCGCGGCCACCGCCGCGCCCGTCCACCACAACACGTCCCGCCGCGACACCGCCACTGCGACCTCCTCGTCGGCCCTCGTCGGCCCGCACCCATCGAACAAGGCGGCCGATCACCGCGGCACCGCTGTTCGGACCGCTGCCGGCACCGCCGCGGGCGAGCCGCCGGGGGTCGGACCGTCGAGGGCCGGTCGAGCGCCGGTCGACGCGGGCTACGCGGCCTTGAGGGTGCCGCCGTCGATGACGTAGTCCGCCCCGGTGATCCAGGACGCCTCGTCGGACACCAGGAACGCCACCAGGTTGGCGATGTCCTCCGGCGTGCCGGTGTGACCCATCGGGATGCCGCCGATCAGCTCGACCAACTCGGCGCGGGCGGCGTCGTGGTCGCCGCTCGCGCTCGCGGCGAGGTCGCCGATCACCGCGGCCACCGCCGAGGTCTCGGTCATGCCGGGGGAGACCCGGTTGACCCGCACGCCCCGGGCGGCCACCTGCTCGGCCAGTCCCTTGCTGTAGTTCGACAGCGCCGCCTTGGCGGCCGAGTAGTGCAGCAGCGGGCCGACGGGCACGTGCGCCGAGGACGACGAGATGTGGATGATCACGCCCGAGCCGCGCTCGACCATCCCCGGCAGGATCGCGCGGTCGAGCCGGACCGCGCCGAGCAGGTTCGTCTCCAGGACCTCCTGCCACGCCTTGTCGTCGATGTCGCCGTAGCCGCCGGGCTTCGCCTGGCCGCCGCCGGCGTTGTCCACCAGGATGTCCACCCCGCCGAGCTGCCTGACCGCCTCGTCGGCCAGGCGCGGCGCGGAGTCCGGGTCGGCCGCGTCCGCGGTGGTGAAGAGCACCCCCGCGGGCAGTTCCGCGTCGCCGGCCGAACGGGCCGTGGTCAGCACGACCGCGCCCTCGGCGGCCAGTTTCCGCACGATCCCCGCACCGATGCCCCGCGTGCCGCCGGTGACGAGCGCACGCCGTCCGGCCAGCCTGCCCGAGTTATTTACCATGAGGTACACAATTGAGGTTCTGTACTGATCGGTCAAGAACGTGTGGCGGCCCTCACCAGGCCCGATCGAGTACCGTGCGGACAAGGGCTGGAGCGAGGTGATGGGTCGATGGCCGGCGGTCGTCCGCGTGAGTTCGACGTCGACGAGGCACTGGACCAGGCCGTGCGCGTCTTCTGGCGGCGCGGCTACGAGGGCGCGGCCCTGTCGGACCTGACCGAGGCGATGGGCATCAACCGCCCCAGTCTGTACGCGGCCTTCGGCAACAAGGAATCGCTGTTCCGCAAGGCGTTGCAGCACTACACCGACCGCAAGGCGGTCCACGTGCGGGACGCGCTCGACCGGCCGACCGCCCGGGCCGCCGCCGAGCGCATGTTGCGCGGCGCGGTCGAGGTGTCGACCACGCCCGGCTGTCCCGCCGGTTGCCTGAGCCTGCAAGGCGGTCTCGCCATGGGCGCGGACGCCGAGGCGACCCGCGAGCGGCTCGCCGACTGGCGGCGCGACGGCGAGGCCGGGCTGCGGGACCGCTTCGAGCGGGCCCAGGCCGAGGGCGACCTCCCCGCCGGGGCGGACGCGGCGGACCTGGCGAAGTTCGTGGTGCTGGTCGCGCAGGGGATCTCGGTGCAGGCGGCGGACGGCGTCGACGCCGGGCGGCTGCACCGGATGGTCGACCTCGCCCTGGCCGCCTGGCCCGCCTGACCTGCGCCGCCACTCCCGTGAAGGCCTCTCGGCGGTCGAGCGCGGTCGTCGCCGTACAGCGTACGGTACAATGTACGACATGAGTGCTGTGCCGGGTAGTGGAGCGGGGTTCGTGCCGACCGACGAAGACGTGGCGGGCGTGCTCGCGTGGTTCGAGAAGTGGGACGCCCTGGCCGAGGCCAAGGACGTCGAGGCGATGGCCGACATGGCGTTGTTCCCGGTCAACGCGGTGACCGACGGGTCGGCGCAGTCGTGGGACCGGGCGCGGTTCCTCGCCGACATGGGGGCCACGCTCGGCGACGGCGACGTGCGGATGGAGTCGGTCCGGACCCCGGTGTTCGTCAACGCGGACCTGGTGTTCGTGATCACCGACGCGACCATCACCGCCGGTGAGTTCTCCCAGGTCGTGCGATACGGCGACCTGCTGGTGAAGGCCGACGGCACGTGGCGGTTCCAGACCATGGTCCAGGGCGGCTGGTAGTCGGGAGGGGAGTGCCCACGCCGCGCCCGCCCCGGACCGGTCCGGGGCGGGCGCGTTCGCCGCCCAACTAACAATCAGTCTTGACTGTTTGTTAGTGGGGGCGCGACACTCGGCCGCATGTCCACCGAAACCGGCCAGCGGGACACCAGGCGCCAGGCCGACCGCAGCCGCGAGACCCGGCGCAAGCTCATGGAGGCCACGGTCGAGTGCCTGGTCGAGCGCGGCTGGGCGGGCACGACGACGACGGAGGTGGCCGAACGCGCCGGTGTGTCGCGCGGCGCCCAGCTGCACCACTTCCGCACCCGCGGCGAGCTGGTCGCCGCCGCGGTCGAGCACCTCGGCGCGGAGAGCGTCCTCGACCTGAAGGAGCGCGCGAGCCGGGTCAACGGCAGCACGGTCGCCGTGGTCGAGCTGATCGCCGACTTCTACGCCAGCGACCTGTTCACCGCCGCGCTGGAGCTGTGGGTCGCCGCGCGCACCGATCCCGACCTCAAGACCGTGGTGGTGCCGCTGGAGGTCCGCCTCGGCCGCGAGACGCACCGCCTCGCCGTCGAGCTGCTGGGCGCCGACGAGGCCAAGCCGGGCGTCCGCGAGACGGTGCAGCTCACCCTGGACCTGGTGCGCGGCCTCGCGCTGGCCAACCAGCTCACCGACGACGGCAAGCGGCGCAGCCGCATCGTCCGGCACTGGGCGCGGGTGCTGGAGGAACTCCTCGAAGGGCAGGCACCGTGATCACCGAACTCCTGGACGACCTGCGGGCCGAGAGCCGGGTGCTGGACGACCTGGTCGCGCCGCTCGACGACTGGACCGTCCCGACGCCCGCCGAGGGGTGGACGATCGCCAACCAGATCAGCCACCTGCGCTGGACCGACCGGGTGGCCGCGCTCGCCGCCCGCGACCCGGAGGCCTTCGCCGAGGCGTTGAGGGGCGCCAGTCCGGACGCGGTGGACGAGGGCGCACGGGAGCCGGTCACGTTGGCGCAGTGGCGGGCGGGCCGCGTCGAGCTGGCCGAAGCCCTCGCGGCGCTGCCGCCGGGCGTCAAGATGCCGTGGTTCGGTCCGCCGATGAGCGCGACGTCCATGGCCACCGCCCGGCTGATGGAGACGTGGGCGCACGGCCAGGACGTGGCCGACGCGCTCGGCGTCACCCGCGAGCCCACCCACCGCCTCAGGCACGTCGCGCACATCGCGGTCCGCACGTTCGGCTGGTCGTTCGTGGTCAACGGGCTGACCGCGCCGCGGGTCCCGGTCCGGGTGGAGCTGGTCGCGCCGGACGGCGAGGCGTGGACGTGGGGCCCGGAGGACGCCGAGGACCGGATCACCGGTCCCGCCCTGGACTTCTGCCTGCTCGCCACCCAGCGGCGGCACCGCGACGACCTGGACGTCACCGTGGTCGGCGAGGCCGCGGGCGCCTGGGCGCCGATCGCGCAGGCGTTCGCCGGCGCTCCCGGCGCGGGCCGCGCTCCCCGGCGGCGGCCGTGATCCGCATCGGCAACGCCTCGGGCTTCTACGGCGACCGGTTCTCCGCCGTCCGCGAGATGCTGACCGACGGCGAGCTGGACGTCCTCACCGGCGACTACCTGGCCGAGCTCACCATGCTCATCCTGGGCCGCGACCGCGTGAAGGACGCCCACCTCGGCTACGCCCGCACGTTCCTGCGCCAGTTGGAGGAGAACCTGGCCGACGCGCTGGCCCGCGGCGTCAAGATCGTCTCCAACGCGGGCGGGCTGAACCCGGAAGGGCTGGCCGAGGCGATCGACCGGCTCGGGCTCGGCGCGAAGGTCGCCCACGTGACCGGCGACGACGTGCGCGAGCGGTTCCCGGAGGCGTTGACCGCCAACGCCTACCTCGGCGCGTGGGGCATCGCCGAGTGCCTGGCCGCGGGGGCGGACGTCGTGGTCACCGGCCGGGTCACCGACGCGTCGCTGGTCGTCGGGCCGGCCGCCGCGCACTTCGGCTGGGGCCGGGAGGACTTCGACGCGCTGGCCGGCGCGACGGTCGCCGGCCACGTGCTGGAGTGCGGCACGCAGGCCACCGGCGGCAACTACTCGTTCTTCACCTCGATCGACGCGGCCAGGCCCGGTTTCCCGATCGCGGAGGTCGAGGCGGACGGCTCGTCGCTCATCACCAAGCACGACGGCACGGGCGGCGCGGTCACCGTCGACACCGTCACCGCGCAGCTGCTCTACGAGATCGGCGCGCCCGCCTACCTCGGACCGGACGTGGTCAGCCACTTCGACACGATCCGGCTCGACCCGCACGAGCGGGGCGTGCGGATCTCGGGGGTGAAGGGCTCCGCGCCGCCGGACACGCTCAAGGTCTGCCTCAACGCGCTGGGCGGGTTCCGCAACTCCACCACGTTCGTGCTGACCGGGCTGGACGTCGAGGCCAAGGCGGACCTGGTCCGGCGCCAGCTCGAGTCGGCGATCGGGCCCGCGGACCTGACGTGGACGCTGGCCCGGACCGATCACGCCGACGCGGCCACCGAGGAGACGGCGAGCGCGCTGCTGCACGTGACCGTCAAGACGGCGGACCCGAAGCGGGCCAAGGCGTTCTCGCGGGCGGGGATCGAGCTGGCGCTGGCGTCGTACCCCGGGTTCCACGTCACCGCGCCGCCCGGCGACGGCACGCCGTTCGGCGTCTACCGGGCCGCGTACGTGCCGCGGTCGTCGGTGCCGCACCGGGCCGTGCTGCCGGACGGGAAGGTGGTCGAGGTATGAGCGTTTCCCCGAAGAAGGTCTCCCCGAAGAAGATGCCGCTGGGTCTGGTCGCCGGAGCGCGCTCGGGGGACAAGGGCGGTGACGCCAACCTCGGCGTGTGGGTCCGCACGGACGCGCAGTACGAGTGGCTGCGGGCGGAACTGACCGTCGAACGGCTGAAGGAGCTGCTGCCGGAGGCGGGCGAGGTCGACCGGCACGAGCTGCCGAACCTGCGCGCGCTGAACTTCGTGCTGCACGGCCTGCTCGGTGACGGCGTGGCGTCGTCCACCCGCTTCGACCCGCAGGCCAAGGGGCTGGGCGAGTGGCTGCGCTCCCGGCACGTGGAGATCCCGGAGGCGCTGCTGTGACGACCACGTCGGAGTTGTTCGACACGCCCGAGCGGCGCGACCTGCGCGCGGTGGTGCGGAAGTTCACCGAGCGGGAGGTCGTGCCGCACCTGTCCGACTGGGAGCGCGCCGGCGAGCTGCCCCGGTCGCTGCACCGCGCGGCGGCGGAGATCGGGTTGCTCGGCCTCGGGTTCCCCGAGGCCGTCGGCGGCGCGGGCGACCTGCTGGACACCGTCGTGGCCACCGAGGAGCTGATCCAGGCCGGCGGGTCGTCCGGGCTGGTCGCGGGGCTGCTCACGCACGGCATCGCGGTACCGCACATCGTGGACTCCGGCGACGCGTCGTTGATCGACCGGTTCGTGCGGCCGACGTTGGTGGGAGAGCTGATCGGGGCGCTCGCCATCACCGAACCGGGTGGTGGTTCGGACGTGGCGGCCCTGCGCACCACGGCCCGTCGCGACGGTGACCACTACGTGGTGAACGGGACGAAGGCGTTCATCACCTCGGGTGGCCGGGCGGACTTCGTGACGACGGCCGTGCGCACCGGCGGGCCGGGCTACCAGGGCATCAGCCTGCTGGTGGTCGAGAAGGGCACGCCGGGGTTCGCGGTGGACCGGCGGCTGGAGAAGATGGGCTGGCACTGCTCCGACACCGCCGAGCTGTCCTTCGTGGACGCCCGGGTGCCGGTGGCGAACCTGGTCGGCGTCGAGCACGCCGGGTTCGCGCTGGTCATGCGGCAGTTCCAGGTGGAGCGGATCTCGCTGGCCGTGCAGGCCTACGCCACCGCCCAGCGGTGCCTCGACCTGGCGTTGGCCCACGCGCGGCGGCGCGAGACGTTCGGCAAGCCGCTCATCGCGCGGCAGGTGGTCCGGCACCGGCTGGTGGAGATGGCGCAGCGCGTCGACCTCGTCCGCGCGTACACGCGGGAGGTGGCGGCGAAGGTGCTGGCCGGCGAGGAGGTCGTGGCGCAGGTGTGCTTCGCGAAGAACGCGGCCGTGGAGGCGTGCTCGTTCGTCGTGGACGCGGCGGTGCAGCTGCACGGCGGCGCGGGCTACCTCCGCGGGGTCGAGGTCGAGCGGCACTACCGGGACGCGCGGATCCTCGGCATCGGGGGCGGCGCGACCGAGGTGATGACGGAGCTGGCGGCACGGCGATTGGGGTACACGGCATGAGTGTGTTGCGCACGGCGGTGGACCGCCGGTCGCCGGGGTACGCCGAGAACCGGGAGGCGTTGCTGGCCAGGATCGCCGAGCTGGACGTCGAGCAGGCCAAGGCGTTGGCGGGCGGCGGGCCGAAGTACACCGAGCGGCACCACCGGCGCGGCAAGCTGCTGGCCCGCGAGCGGATCGAGCTGCTGGTGGACCCGGACAGCCCGTTCCTGGAGCTGTCGCCGCTGGCCGCGTGGGGCACCGACTACCCCGTGGGCGCGAGCGTGGTCACCGGGATCGGGGTGGTCGAGGGCGTCGAGTGCGTCATCGTGGCCAACGACCCGACCGTGCGGGGCGGCGCGAGCAACCCGTGGACGTTGCGCAAGACGTTCCGGGCCAACGACATCGCCCTGCAGAACCGGCTGCCGCTGATCGGGCTGGTCGAGTCCGGCGGCGCGGACCTGCCGAGCCAGAGCGAGATCTTCATCCCGGGCGGTCGGGCGTTCCGGGACCTGACCCGGCTGTCGGCGGCGGGCATCCCGACGATCAGCGCGGTGTTCGGCAACGCGACCGCAGGCGGGGCGTACGTGCCGGGCATGTCGGACTACGTGGTGATGATCAAGGACCGCTCGAAGGTGTTCCTCGGCGGGCCGCCGCTGGTGAAGATGGCCACGGGCGAGGAGTCCGACGACGAGTCGCTCGGCGGCGCGCGGATGCACGGCACGACGTCCGGGCTGGCCGACTTCGTGGCCGAGGACGAGGTGGACGCGCTCCGGCTGACCCGCCGCGTGGTGGCCCGGCTCAACTGGCGCAAGCGCGGTCCCGCGCCGAAGGCCGTCGAGCCGCCGCGGCACGACGAGGAGGACCTGCTCGGGCTGGTGCCGGCGGACCTGCGCGTCCCGTTCGACCCGCGCGAGGTGATCGCCCGGATCGTGGACGGGTCGCGGTTCGACGAGTTCAAGCCCGACTACGGCGGCAGCCTCGTGACGGGGTGGGCCGATCTGCACGGGTACCCGATCGGGGTGCTGGCCAACGCGCGCGGCGTGCTGTTCAGCGAAGAGGCGCAGAAGGCCGCGCAGTTCATCCAGCTGGCGAACGCGAGCGACACGCCGCTGCTGTTCCTGCAGAACACGACCGGGTACATGGTCGGCGCGCGGTACGAGCAGGGCGGGATCATCAAGCACGGCGCGATGATGATCAACGCCGTGTCGAACAGCCGCGTGCCCCACCTGACCGTGGTGATGGGCGCGTCGTACGGCGCGGGCAACTACGGCATGTGCGGTCGGGCCTACGACCCGAGGTTCCTGTTCACCTGGCCGAACGCCAAGTCGGCCGTGATGGGCCCGAAGCAGCTGGCCGGGGTGCTGTCGATCGTGGCCCGCCAGGCGGCCGCCGCGAAGGGCCAGGACTACCGCGAGGAGCACGACGCGGCCATGCGCGAGATGGTCGAGGGCCAGATCGAGCAGCAGTCCCTGGCCGCCTTCCTGTCCGGCCGCCTCTACGACGACGGCGTGATCGACCCCCGCGACACCCGCACCGTGCTGGGCCTGTGCCTGTCGGCCATCCACAGCGGACCGGTCGAGGGCGCGGACCGCTACGGCGTCTTCCGGATGTGAGGGACACGATGATCCGCAAGCTGTTGATCGCCAACCGGGGCGAGATCGCCCGCCGGGTGATCCGCACGTGCCGCGAGGTCGGCATCTCGCCGGTCGCCGTGTTCTCCGACCCCGACGAGCGCTCGCCGCACGTCCGGGAGGCGGACGCGGCGGTCCGGCTGCCCGGCGCGGCCCCGGCCGACACCTACCTGCGCGCCGACCTGCTGGTGGCCGCCGCGCTCGCGGCCGGCACGGACGCGGTGCACCCCGGGTACGGGTTCCTGTCCGAGAACGCCTCCTTCGCCCGCGCCGTCCTCGCCGCCGGGCTGACGTGGGTCGGGCCCGACCCCGAGGTCATCGACGCGATGGGGTCGAAGGTCGCGGCGAAGAAGAGGCTGGCGGCGGCGGGCGTGCCGGTGCTGCCCGAGCTGGACCCCGGGTCGGCCGACGAGTTCCCCCTGCTCGTCAAGGCCTCCGCCGGCGGCGGCGGGCGCGGGATGCGCGTGGTGCGGTCCGCGTCCGAGCTGGCGGAGCAGGTGGCCGCCGCCCGCCGCGAGGCCGAGTCGGCGTTCGGCGACGGCACCGTCTTCTGCGAACCCCTGCTGGAGCACGCGCGGCACGTCGAGGTGCAGATCCTCGCCGACGCGCACGGCACGGTGTGGGCGCTGGGCGAGCGGGAGTGCTCCATCCAGCGCCGCCACCAGAAGATCATCGAGGAGACGCCGAGCCCGGCCGTGACACCGCAGGCCCGCGAGCGGCTGTTCGCCGCCGCCACCAGCGCCGCCGAGGCCATCGGGTACGTCGGCGCGGGCACGGTGGAGTTCCTCTTCACCGACGACGGCTCGTTCCACTTCCTGGAGGTCAACACCCGCCTGCAGGTGGAGCACCCGGTCACCGAGGAGGTGTTCGGCGTCGACCTGGTCGCCTGGCAGCTCGCCGTCGCCGAAGGCGCCCGCCTGCCCGCCGAACTGCCCGCCCCGAACGGCCACGCCGTCGAAGCCCGCCTCTACGCCGAGGACCCCGCGCACGACTGGCGGCCCGCGAGCGGCACCCTGCACCGGTTCGCCGTGCCGGGCGGCGTGCGCGTGGACAGCGGCGTGGAGGACGGCAGCGAGGTCGGCGTGCACTACGACCCCATGCTGGCCAAGGTGATCGCCTGGGCGCCGACCCGGCACGCGGCGGTCCGCAAGCTGGCCGCCGCCCTCGACCGCGCCGAGCTGCACGGCCTGGTCACCAACCGCGACCTGCTGGTCCGCACGCTGCGGCACCCCGCGTTCGGCGCGGGCGCCACGCACACCGGGTTCCTCGACGAGCACGGCCTCACCACCCCCGGACCGGTCGACGTCCGGCCCGCCGCGCTCGCCGCCGCCCTCGCGCTCGCCGAACGGCGGCGCACCAGCCTCCCGCCGGGCTGGCGCAACCTCGCGTCCCAGCCGCAGCGAGCCGTGTTCGCGCACGGCGACGACCAGGTCGAGGTCGACTACCGGCACACCCGCGAGGGCGTGCGGACGAGCCTGGACCTGGCGGTCGTCGCCGCTTCGCCCGACGCGGTGACGTTCGAGCGCGACGGCGTGCGCACGACGTACCCCGTGGCGGTGTACGGCGACCGGGTCGAGGTGGGTCCGGTGTCGCTCGACCTCCTGCCCCGGTTCCCGGAGCCGCGGGCCACCCTCGCCGAAGGCGCGACCGTCGCGCCGATGCCCGGCACGGTGGTGCGGGTCGCGGTCGAGCCGGGGCAACGGGTCGAGGCCGGCGCGGAGCTGCTGGTGCTGGAAGCGATGAAGATGGAGCACCGCGTGCTCGCCACCACCGGCGGCGCGGTCGCGGAAGTGCTCGTGCAGGCGGGGCAACAGGTCGACGCGGGCGACGTGCTCGCGGTCGTGGCCGGAGAGCCGCGCGAGGGGTCGACCGGGAGGACGGGCGGGTCATGACGATCAACTTCACCGAGAGCGAGGAGCGGCAGGCGTTGCGCAGGGCCGTCGCCGACCTCGCCGGCAAGTACGGCCACGAGTACTTCACCGCCAAGGCCAAGGCGGGGGAGAAGACCGACGAGCTGTGGGCCGAGGCGGGCGAGCTGGGCTACCTCGGCGTGGCCGTGCCCGAGGAGTACGGCGGCGGTGGCGGCGGGATCGGCGACCTGGCCGCGGTGTGCGAGGAGCTGGCCAGGGCGGGCTGCCCGCTGCTGCTGACGGTCGTCTCGCCCGCCATCTGCGCCACGATCATCTCCCGGTTCGGCACCGCCGAGCAGAAGCGGCGGTGGCTGCCCGGGTTCGCCGACGGCACCACCAAGATGGCCTTCGCCATCACCGAGTCCGACGCGGGCTCCAACTCGCACAAGCTCGCCACCGCCGTCCACCGCGACGGCGACGAGTGGGTCCTCGGCGGCGGCAAGTCCTACATCTCCGGCGTCGACGAGGTCGAGGCGGTCATGGTCGTCGCCCGGCACGTCGACGCCACCGGCCAGCGGCTGCTCCCCTCCTTGATGATCGTGCCGACCGACGCGCCCGGCTTCACCTACCAGCACATCCCGATGGAGGTGCTCTCGCCCGAGAAGCAGTTCACCTGCTTCTTCGACGACGTGCGCCTGCCGGCGGACGCGCTGGTCGGCTCCGAGGACGCGGGGTTGGCCCAGCTGTTCGCCGGGCTGAACCCGGAGCGGATCATGGCGGCGTCCTTCGCCACCGGCATGGCCCGCCGCGCACTCGACCAGGCGAGCGAGTACGCCCGCACCAGGACGGTCTGGGACACGCCGATCGGCGCGCACCAGGGCATCGCGCACCCGTTGGCGCAGTGCGCGATCCAGGTCGAGCTGGCGAGGCTGATGACCCAGAAGGCCGCGGCTCTCTACGACGCTGGGGAGGACCGGGCTGCTGGTGAGGCGGCCAACATGGCCAAGTACGCGGCGGGGGAGGCGGTGGCGGGTGCGGTGGACCAGGCCATCCAGGTCCACGGCGGCAACGGGCTGTCGTCCGACTACGGACTCGGCGCCATGCTGGCCGCGTCCCGGTTGTCCCGCATCGCCCCGGTCAGCCGGGAGATGATCCTCAACTTCGTGGCGCAGCACACGCTGAGGTTGCCGCGCTCCTACTGAGTCAGGTCCATTCCCAGCGCAGGCCGACTACGCCGGGACCGAAGTCCAGCGCGACCGCGTACGCGTAGCCCCAGGTGTCCACCGGGGTCTCGCGCACGTCGGTCGGTCCTTCACCGGTCAAACCGGTCGTGAACTGTTCACAACGCGCGGGTCGGCACCGTGAGTCGTACCGGACCTCCAGGACGTACTCGCGCACGGGGTGGCGGAACCGCCGCGAGTGCGTGTTGTCGAACGTGGGGTGGTGCGGCGCCACGTGGATCAGCTCGTACTCGACGGCCGTCCGCTCGCCCCGGCGCAGCGGGCGGTCGAGCAGCAGTTCGGCGACCATCAGGCCGTTGCGCGGGTCGGCGGAAACCCGCCCGAGTCTGCACGAGCGCAGCGTGCCGATGACCGGCAGCGGGTCGCCGGGCAGCCGGGTGTCGTAGCCGAGCAGGACCCGGTCGACGCCCGAGCGCTCGGCGCGCAGCACCTGGCGCGACCGCACCCGGCGCGTGCTGCCGTCCATCGCGAGCTCCACCTGGTCGCGCAGGCTGAGCCGGGTGAGGTCCTGGTCGGTGCTGGTGTCGACGTCGGCCAGCAGTTCCGCGATGGTCGCGTAGTCGCTCTCGCCGACCCACCCCTCGGGGCCGGACACGCGGGTGCGCGGTCGGGCCTTGCCGCGTGGCCGCGGTGGTCCGAGCAGGGAGCTCAACCCGCCCGCGCCGACGTCCAGGATCTCCTCCAGGTGGCTGACGGCGGTGAGCGAGTCCGGTCGTTCCGGCCGCCTGCGGCCGGACTGCCAGTAGCTCAGCGCGGCGATGCTGACCGCCACGCCGCGCGCCCGCAGCTTGTGCTGGATGCGTTCCAGGCTGAGCCCTTTGGCGCGGATCGCCGCACGCAATGCGTCCGCGAAGGGGTCGGCCCCCGCTTCGATCCGTCGGGGATCGCGCGTCCGCGATTCCGGTCCGACGACTGGCGTAGGCATCTTCGCTCCGTTCTCCCAAGGACAAGGCGAGCGACGTTATCGTGCGAAATCGCCGGCGCGGTACAGCCGATCGGGTTTCCCGCCCCGAATTTGACCGAAACGGACCGTAAATCCGGTTGGCTGTGGAATGTTTGAATTCTCATTAACAGCTGGTGGGAGCGGGGGTGTGAAGGCGTCCGCTACCGCGATCGCCGCACCGCGCTCGGGCATCCGGTCGCTTCCCGGTAGCCGACCCGGCCCATAACCTCGGGTACGTGGGGTGACGCCTGGCACACCCCGCGTGACCGCGGCCTCCGACCACTGGCCCGACCGGTGCCGGCGACCGTGCGCGACCAGGACGGAAACGCCTATGCCCAAGCTCACGTTGACCGTCGGGACAATACTCGCGGCCCGGTGTCGCCGCTGGTGGTGGACCTCGCGCCGATCGTCGGGGTGGTGACCCGCGCCGCCCCGGCCGCGGATCGCCGGCCCAACCGATGCGCGGTCATCCCGAAGAACTTCTCCGCAGTGGGCCCGGAGACGCTCGCCTCTCGTTTCGGCGGACCCTTCGGCCGTATTTTCTCCACAGCGTTGAATCGCTTCTCAATCACGTTGTCCGAGTTCGCCGCGCGCGCTTCTCCGCCGTAGTGCGGTCCCGTCCCGGCGATCTCGCGCCGACGATCCCGGTCGGTGGTTCCCCGAACCGACCCGCCTCCCGGACGGGCCTCCGCCGCGCCGGGTTCGGCACACTGGCAGCCCCGCGCGTGATCCGCGCCGGGGATCCCTTACCCCGCAAAGGAAAGCCGTATGCGAAAGCTCTTACCGGGCGTCGCCGTGGCCGCGCTGACCCTCACCCTGCTCCCCGCGCCCTCGTACGCCGAGGGCGCCGTCCTGCACGCGGGCTCGGCCACCGCCGTGCCGGGCAGCTACATCGTCAAGCTCGCGGACCTCGCCGCGGCCGGCGCCGTGACGAGTCGCCTCGCCGGGCGGGTGACCCGCGAGTACGCCGCGTTCGGCGGCTTCGCCGCGTCGCTCACCCCGGAGCAGGCCCGCCGGCTCGCCGCCGACCCGGCGGTGGCCTACGTCGAGCAGGACCAGGTCGTGCGGGCGCACACCACCCAGACCGGCGCGCCGTGGGGCCTGGACCGCGTCGACCAGGCCGCCCTGCCGCTGGACACCACCTACAGCTACGCCACCACCGGCGCCGGCGTCACCGCCTACGTGATCGACACCGGCATCCGGGTCACGCACGTCGAGTTCGGCGGCCGGGCCGTGCACGGCTACGACGCGGTGGACAACGACCCCGTCGCCCAGGACGACAACGGCCACGGCACGCACGTCGCGGGCATCATCGCCGGCCGCACGCACGGCGTGGCGAAGGGCGCGCGGGTGGCGGGCGTGCGCGTGCTCGACGGCCAGGGCAGCGGCACGGTCGCCGGCGTCATCGCGGGCGTGGACTGGGTGCGGCTGAACGCGAGCCGGCCCGCCGTGGCGAACTTCAGCCTGGGCGGCGGCGCGTCCACCGCGCTGGACGACGCGGTGCGCCGGCTGATCGCCTCGGGCATCACCGCGTCGGTCACCGCGGGCGGCGGCAACACCGGTGTCGGCAGCACCTCGCCCGCCCGGGTCGCCGAGGCGATCACGTCGGGCGCCCACGCGCAGACCGACGCCAGGGCCTCGTTCTCGAACCACGGCGCGGGCGTGGACCTGTACGCGGCCGGCGTCGGCATCACGTCGGCGTGGCACACCGGCGACACCGCCACGAACACGCTCAGCGGCACCTCCATGGCGACCGGGTTCGTCACCGGTGTCGCCGCCCGGTACCTCCAGTCCGCTCCCACCGCGCCACCCGCCCTGGTGCACACCGAGCTGACCGGCCCGCAACCGCAACCGTGGGGCGGCCGGATCCTGCACTGGTCGCCCACCCGGTGACCGCCCGCCCTCCTCACCCTGCGAAGGAACCCGCCATGCGAGCACTGCTGTCCGGCCTGGGCGTCGCCGCTCTCGCCGCCGTCACCCTCACCGCGCCCGCCCAAGCGGAAGGCGCCGTCCTGCACGCCGGCTCGGCCACCGCCGTGCCCGGCAGCTACATCGTCAAGCTCGCGGACACGGCCGCCGCCGGCGCGGTCGCCGCCCGGCTCGACGGCCGGGTCTCCCGCGAGTTCCCGTCGCTGCACGGCTTCGCCGCGACGTTGACCGCGAAGCAGGCCCGCCGGCTCGCCGCCGACCCGGCGGTGGCCTACGTCGAGCAGGACCAGGTCGTGCGGGCGCACACCACCCAGCCCAACGCGCCGTTCGGCCTCGACCGGATCGACCAGCGCGCGCTGCCCGTCGACGGCGGCTACAGCTACACCTCGACCGGGCTGCGCACCCGCGCGTACGTGATCGACACGGGCATCCGGACCACGCACGCCGAGTTCTCGGGCCGCACGTGCCCGGGCTACGACGTGATCGACAACGACACCGTGCCGCAGGACGACAACGGCCACGGCACGGCCGTCGCGTCCCTCATCGCGGGCAGCGTGAACGGCGTCGCGAAGCAGGCGGCGGTGTGCGGCGTCCGGGTGCTCAACGGCTCCGGCAGCGGCACGACCGCGGGCGTGCTGGCGGGCATCGACTGGGTGGCGCGCAACCACGTCAAGCCCGCCTCGGCCAACCTCAGCCTGGGCGGCGGCGCGTCCACCGCGATGGACGACGCGGTGCGCCGGCTGATCGCCGCGGGCGTCACGGCATCGGTCACGGCGGGCGGCAGCAACGCCGACGCGGCCAACTTCTCGCCCGCCCGCGTGCGGGAGGCGCTCACCTCCGGCGCGGCCACCAGGACCGACACCCGGGCCACGTTCTCCAACTACGGCTCGGTGGTCGACGTCTACGCGCCCGGCGTGAGCGTCACCGTGGCGTGGAACTCCGGCGACACCGCCACGAACACGCTCAGCGGCACGTCGCTGTCCACCGCGTACGTCACCGGCGTGACGCTGCGCTTCCTCCAGCTCAACCCGACCGCCACCCCCGCGCAGGTGCACTCGGCGGTCGTCTCCGAGGCGACGCCGCTGTCGTGGGGCCGACTGCTGTACTGGTCGCCCGTCCGGTGACCTACTGCTCGGCGAGGTGAGCCGACGGGGTCGACGGGGCGAGCTCGTGGCGCATCACGAGCTCGCCGCCGTCCACCTCGCCGGTGTCGGTGAAGCCGAACGCCGCGTACAGGCCGCGGGCCACCGCGTTGCCGGGCACGACGCTCAGCACCAGCTCGGTGCGGCCCTCGGCGCGCGCCACGTCGGCGATCGCGGCCAGGCCCTTGCGGCCCAGCCCGCGGCCCTGCGCGCGTCGGTCGACCATGAACCGGACGATGTGCAGCACCTCGGGCCGGTCGCGCTCCAGGAGGGTGAAGCCGACGAGCTCCGCTGCGCCGTACAGCGCAAGGGGTTGCAGCTTCGGGCGGTAGATCCAGGCGTCCGCGATCGACTTGAGGTTCGTCGCGACGAACGCCCGCTGCTCCTCGTGGACCTCCAGGCCGATGACGGCCCGGTAGTTGTCCTCGGTGACCGGTTCCAAACGCATGTCCGGACGGTAGCGCCGCGCTCACCCGACCGCGCCCGGATTATGGGAAGACGCAGGTCAGGCGGTTTATTGACGGTGACCGCTCAACTGGCAAATGTTCACACTTCCGAGTTAACGCGTCGGTTGCCTACGGTGATGACTGTCAGCGAGGGCAAGGTGGCCCAACGTCACCCCCGAGCCCTGCACAGCTCCTCGGGGTGAGTTGGGGTCACCGTTCAAGAACGGAATCCCGCATGCGACAGTCACGACAGGTCCGGGTCCTGGCCGGGGTCGGGGTCACGGCGCTCGCCGTCACCGCGTCCTCCCTGTTGGCCGCCCCGGCGCAGGCCGCCGAGGGCGAGATCCGCGCCGCCGACGCGGCGAACAAGGTCCAGAACCACTTCGTCGTCAAGCTCAAGGACGGCGCCTCCGCGTCCCCGCAGAGCCTGGCGAACCAGTACGGCGGCCAGGTCGACACCGTGTACCGCACCGTGTTGAACGGCTTCGCCGTCTCGCTGCCGGAGAAGGCGGCCAAGCGGCTCGCGGCCAACCCGGCCGTCGAGTACGTCGAGCAGGACCAGGTCTTCACCACGCAGGCGACGCAGACCAACCCGCCGTCGTGGGGCCTGGACCGCATCGACCAGCGCAACCTGCCGCTGAACTCGTCCTACAGCTACACCTCGACCGGCACCGGCGTGAACGTCTACGTCATCGACACCGGCGTCCGCATCTCCCACAGCACGTTCGGCGGTCGGGCCCGCAACGGCTACGACGCGGTCGACAACGACAGCGTCGCCCAGGACGGCAACGGCCACGGCACGCACGTCGCCGGCACCATCGCGGGCAGCCAGTACGGCGTCGCCAAGGGCGCGACGATCTACGGCGTGCGCGTGCTGAACAACGCCGGCAGCGGCACCCTCGCCGACGTGATCGAGGGCATCGACTGGGTGACCAACAACCACGTCAAGCCGGCCGTCGCGAACATGAGCCTCGGCGGCGGCGTCTCCACCACGATCGACTCGGCCGTCAGCCGCTCGATCTCGGCGGGCGTCACCTACGCCATCGCGGCGGGCAACAGCAACGCCAACGCGTCCAGCTTCTCGCCGGCCCGCGTCGCCGCCGCCATCACGGTGGGCGCGACCACCAACACCGACGCCCGCGCCAGCTACTCGAACTACGGCTCGGTGCTGGACATCTTCGCGCCCGGCACGTCGATCACCTCGGCGTGGAACACCAGCGACTCGGCCACCAACACCATCAGCGGCACCTCGATGGCGACGCCGCACGTCGCCGGCGCGGCGGCCCGCTACCTGCAGAACAACCGGTCGGCCACCCCGGCCCAGGTGGCCAGCTACCTGACCGGTCAGGCCACCCCGAGCGTGGTGGGCAGCCCGGGCACCGGTTCCCCGAACCGCCTGCTCTACCTGGCGCCCACCGCCTGATCACCTCGTCACCGATCACCACGACCGGGGCCGTCCCTCCTGCGAGGGGCGGCCCCGGCCGCGTCCGTCACGCGTAGATCGACAGCGCGAGCGAGACCACCCAGCAGGCCCCGATCACCTGGAGCACGTGGTCGCGCAGGGCGATGCGCTCGGGCTCGCCCGCGCCGCCGTCGTCCACGTCGACCGCGTACCGCAGCACGGCCACCACGAACGGCACGATCGACAGCATCGCCCAGCCGGCGTCGTAGTCGGCCCGCTCCCGCATCTCGAACGCCCACAGCGCGTAGGCCAGGATCATGATCGCGGCGGCGGTGGCCCACACGAACCGCAGGTAGCTGGCCGAGTAGCGGCGCAGCGACGCGCGGATCTCCGCGCCCGTCCGCTCGAACAGCACGATCTCGGCGTACCTCTTGCCCGCCACCATGAACAGCGAGCCGAACGCCGTCACCAGCAGGAACCACTGCGACAGCGGGATGCCGGCCGCGATGCCGCCCGCGATGGCGCGCAGCAGGAACCCCGACGCGACGATGCACAGGTCGATCACCGGCTGGTGCTTCCACCCGAGGCAGTAGCCCAGTTGCGCGGCGCAGTAGACGCCGATCACCACGACCAGCGGCGGGCCGGAGCACAGGGCGACACCGACGGCCGCGGCGAACAGCGCCGCCGCCGTGACGCACGCCGTGCGCGCCGAGACCGCGCCGGCCGCGATCGGGCGGTGCCGCTTGGTCGGGTGGGCGCGGTCGGCGTCCACGTCGATCGCGTCGTTGACGAGGTACACCGCGGAAGCCGCGAGGCAGAACGCGACCAGGGCCAGCCCGGTGTCCAGCAGCACGGCCGGCTCACCGAGCCGGTTCGCCGCGAACGGCGCGGCCAGCACGAGGAAGTTCTTCACCCACTGGTGCGGCCGGGCCGCGTGGAGCAGCCCGACGGCCGCGCCGGCGGGTCGGGTGGCGGTGGCGCCGCTCATCCGGCCGCACCGCCGTCGAGCCGGCGGCGGACGAGCCCGCCGAGCACCGCGCCCAACGCCGCGCCCGCCACCACGTCGGTGGGGTAGTGCACGCCGAGCACCAGCCGGGACACCAGCATGGGCGGCACGAGCACCGGTTCCAGCCGCCGCCCGGTGAGCCCGGAGAACAGCACCGCGGCGGCGGCGGTCGACACGGCGTGCGCGGACGGGAAGCTCAGCCGGCTGGGCGTCCGGACCAGCACGGCGACCGACCCGTGGTCCGGCCGCCGCCGCCGGACCACCCGCTTGACCGCGACGGCGACCGCGTGCGACCCGGCGACCCCGGCGGTCGCCACCAACCAGTCCCGCCGCCGCCCCCGATCCACCGCCGCGCCCGCGAGCCCCAGCGCCAACCACCCGGCGCCGTGCTCGCCGAACCACGACAGCCCTCGCGCCGACGCCACCACCAGCCGGTGGCCGAGCGCGCTCTGCACCTGGCTCAGGACGGTGATCTCGGCAGACATGGCGGCTCTCCTGCGGTCGGTGGCGCGACGTGCGGGCGGACGTGGTGCGGGCGGGTGCCGGTGGTGCGGTGCGGCCGGTCGTGCCGGCTGTGGTGGCGGTGGCGGGTCGGCGGGACGGGTGGCCGGCCGGGTCATCGGCCGAGTCGTTGACCGGGGCGGAGGGTCGGGCCGCACCGGCTCCGCGGCGCGTCCAGCCCGGCACGGGTGGCGGCGGCCAGCTCGGTCCGGACGTAGTCGCGCAGCTCGGCCAGCCGCGCACCGTCCGCGACCGCGTCCCGGCGCACCCAGTCCTGCGCGGTCCGGCCCGCCGAGAGCACGTAGTAGTCCGCCGCCATCCTCGGGTCGTCCGCGATGCCGGTGGTCTGCGACCACCCCTCGTGCGAGTGGATGAACGTCGGCTTGACCCGGTCGAACACGTAGTCCCGCAGCCCGGCCACGTCGCGGGCGCCCCACAGGTCCGCCAGCCTCGGCTCGGCCAGGCCGGCGAGGTCGACCAGGGCGAGCCGGGACGTCAGCGCGGCGCCGCCGACGTCCGGCAGCAGCAGGCTGCCGCGCTCGACCCCGAGGACGTCCGCCAGACCGTTGAAGCCGCGCCCGTACATCTCGACCACCAGGCACATCGGCACGGTCGGCGCGGCGCGGAACTCGCGGGCGGCGGCGGTGAAGCGGGCCGCCGACGGCAGCAGCGCGACGGCGAGGAGCACCGACAGCACCGCGCGCCGCCGCGCGGTGCCACGTCCCAGCACCCGCGCCACGGCGAAGACCGCGACCAGCGCGCCCAGCACCCACACCGGCGTGGCGAACCGCAGCTCGCCCATCCAGTCGTGCGCCAGTACCGCGAACGCCACCGACGACAACCCCAGCGGCACCAGCAGCGCGACCAGCGCCGAACCCAGCCGGGAACCCCGCGCCAGCGCCATCCCCGCGCACGCCGCCACCACCAGCACGGCCAACGCCCCCGCGTACTGCACCAGCTCGCCCACCCGGGTGAACTGCGC
This sequence comes from Saccharothrix sp. 6-C, assembly GCF_016695385.1. Lineage (NCBI taxonomy): Bacteria > Bacillati > Actinomycetota > Actinomycetes > Pseudonocardiales > Pseudonocardiaceae > Saccharothrix > Saccharothrix sp. 6-C. Next base: position 1,810,441 of record NZ_CP064192.1, read on the forward strand.
GAGGTCGGGCGGGTCCTGGCTCTTCGCCGACGCGGGCAGCGCCAGCCACCGGCCGAACTCCACCCGCCGCCACAGCACGTAAGCGCCGAACGGCACCAGGAACGCCGCCGTGGACAACGCCACCGACCGCGCCGCCGCCGCGAGCCCCGCCCGGCGCGCCGTCAGCAGCACCAGCAACGGGTACGCCCCGGCGTAGACCAGCCCGTCCGGCCGGGTCAGCGCGGCCACCGCGACCAGCGCCCCGACCAGGACGGCGACCCGCCCGGACAGCAGCCGGTCGTCCAGCACCGCCCCCGACAGCACCACCGCCGGCCAGCACGTCACCAGCGCGTACAGCGGGTTCTCCAACCCGGAGAACACCCAGATGACGAACGAGGGCACCGCCGCCAGCACCGCGCCGAACGCCACCGTCACCAGCCCCGGCCGGCGGAACACCCGGCGCGCGGCGGTGTGGCACGCCAGCAGCACGCCCGCGCAGCACAGCACCGCGAGCGCCTTCGGGAACAGCACGTAGTCCGGCACGCCGAAGATCGAGCCGCGGTCGAACAGGCCCACCACCCGGCCCAGCGCCAGCAACGCCAACCAGGCCGGGTTCGAGTACGCCTCCGCCGGCTCGGCGCCCGGTTGCAGCACCGCGCCCGCGCCGTCGGTGATCGTGCGCGCGTACGCGAAGGTGATCGCCGCGTCGTCCACCAGCCAGTTGCCGTACAGCGCGCCGTGCGCCGCGATCAGCGCCGTGCCGCCGGCCACCGGGGCGACCCACCGCCCGCGGCGCGCCCGACCCGCCGGCGGGACGTCGGCGGCGCGCTGCTCCGGAACGGTCGTCGCGGTCATGCCGGCAACCTCCGGAACACGGCGCGGGGCAGGTGCCGCAGCGCCGACATCACCAGGCGCAGCGGCGCGGGCGCCCACACCAGCTCGCGCCGGTCGCGGACCGCGTGCACGACCACCTCGGCCACCTGCTCGGCGGTGCTCGACAACGGCGCCGGCCGCAGGCCCTCGGTCATCCGGGTGCGCACGAACCCCGGCCGCACCACCGTGACGGTGACGCCGTGCGGGCGCAGCGCCTCGCCCAGCCCCAGGTAGAACGCGTCCATCCCGGCCTTGGTCGACCCGTAGACGAAGTTCGACCGCCGCACCCGCTCGCCCGCCACCGAGGACAGCGCCACGATCACGCCGTGCCCCTGCTCGCGCAGCCGTTCGGCGAGCCCGACGCCGACCGACACCGCGCCGGTGTAGTTGACCTCGGCCAGCTCGACCGCCGCCGCCGGGTCCTGCCAGGCGCGCTCGGCGTCGCCCAGCACCCCGAACGCCACCAGCGCCACGTCGATCCCGCCGTCGGCGAAGGCCTTGTCCAGCGCGGCGGGGTGCCCGGCGACGTCACGCGCGTCGAAGTCCACCGCCGTCACCGGCACGCCCGCCGCCGCCAGCTCGGCCACCGCCGCGTCCCGGCGGGGCGAGGGCCGGGCGGCCAGGACCACGCGCGGCTTGCGGGCGGCGGTGTAGCGCCGGACCACCGCCAGCGCGATCTCGGACGTGCCGCCCAGCACCAGCAGGGCCTGCGGATTGCCCACCGCGTCGATCACAGCTCCAACCTCCTGGACATGTCGGACGCGAAAACGCCGTCCGGGTCGACCGAAGCGCGCACCGCGCGCCACTCCGCGAATCGGGGGTAGCCGCGCCGGACGGCCTCGGCCGTGGTCCGCGACTCCTTGGCCAGGTAGTGCCGCCCGCCCGCGCCGAGCACCAGCTCGTCCAGCTCGTCGCACAGCTCGCCGAGGCCCGGCCGGACCGGCAGGTCCACGCACAGCGTCCAGCCCGGCGCGGGGAACGACAGCGGCGCGCGGTTGCCCGGCCCGAACCGCTTGAGCACGTTCAACGCCGACACGTGTCCGGACGAGGCGATCCGCCGCACCGCCCGCCGGATCACGTCGACCGCGGCGAACGGCACCGCGAACTGGTACTGGACGAACCCGCGCGGGCCGTAGCCCCGGTTCCACTCGCCGACCACGTCGAGCGGGTGCAGGAACTCCGTGATGTTCTGCACCTGCCCGTGCCGGGTCGGCGACCTGCGGTACCAGAGCTCGCTGAACGCCCGGCCGGTCGCCCGGTTGAGCAGCCCGGACGGCAGCACGTCCGGCACGGTGAACAGCCGCGGCGCGTCGAACGCCAGCGGGTCGCGCCGCAGCTTGGCCGGCAGGTCGTCGAGCCGGGCGTGGTTCGCCCTGGTCAGCACGCCCCGGCCCAGCCGCGACCCGGTGGCGGTGGCGTCGAACCACGACACCGACTCGGCGTACCGGTCGTCGTCGGCGGACTGGCGGGCCAGCAGGTCGTCCAGGTCGCCCGCGCGCTCGGTGTCCACCACGAAGTAGGAGGTCTCCACCGGGACGACGCGCAGCGTCGCGCGCAGCACCACGCCGGTCAGGCCCATGCCGCCGACGGTCGCCCAGAACAACGCCGAGCCGTCGCCGTCGGGGGTGAGCGTGCGGACCGAGCCGTCCGCGGTGAGCAGGTCGAGCGACCGCACGTGGTCGCCGAAGCTGCCCACGACGTGGTGGCCCTTGCCGTGCACGTCGGCGGCGATCGCGCCGCCCACCGTGACCTGGCGCGTCCCGGGCAGCACCGGCGGCCACAGCCCGAGCGGCAGCAGCGCCCGCACCAGGGCGTCCAGCGAAACGCCCGCCTCGACGTCGACGAGGCCGTCGTCCACCTCGACCCGGCGAATGCGGTCGAACCGGGTCATGTCCAGCACGACGCCGCCCGCGTTCTGCGCCGGGTCGCCGTAGCTGCGGCCGAGGCCGCGGGCGATCACGCCGCGCTCGCGCGATTGTTCCAGCACGTTCGCGAGGGTCTCGACATCGCGCGGTGAAACGACCCGGGCGACCGTCGGCGAGGTCCGGCCCCAGCCGGAGAGCCTGGTTAGCATCGGCGCGGGGAAACGGACATCGCTATTCCATCCAAGAAAGGTGACAACGGTGGCGCGAAACGGCGGCGTGACCCGGCAGGCGGTCACGTTCGGGCTGGTGGGCGGGTGTTGCATGGTGATCGACTACGGCGTGTACAGCGCTCTGCTCGCAGTCGACACCCCGGTGCACGCCGCCAAGGCGGCCAGTTTCGCGCTCGGCACGACGGCGGCGTTCTTCCTCAATCGGCGGTTCACGTTCGGTGTTCCGGCGGCAGGCGCCCGACAGGTCGCGGCCTTCGCCCTGCTGTACCTCACCACGTTCGTCGCCAACGTATTGGTCAACGCGCTCGCCCTGCACCTTTTGCCACCCTTTCGAGTGGAGTACGCGGTGGCGTGGCTGATGGCCCAGGGCGTGGCGACGGCCGTCAACTTCGCGGTGCTGCGCGGGGTGGTGTTCCGCGTCGGGAAACCTGGTGGCGTCGACCGGCGGGTCGTTGGCTAGCCTTGAGGGCCAGCCGTCGGTCGAGTCGACCGCAGCAGCGGCCCACCCAGCAGAAGCAAACCCTGAGGAGAGCAGTTCCCGTGATGCGCACGCACGAGGCCGGGAAGCTCCGCGCCGAGCACGCCGGGCAGTCCGTCACCCTGACCGGGTGGGTGGCACGCAGGCGCGATCACGGCGGCGTGATCTTCATCGACCTCCGGGACGCCTCCGGCGTGGCCCAGGTCGTCTTCCGCGAGGGCGAGATGGCCGAGCGCGCGCACAAGCTGCGCTCGGAGTACGTGGTCAAGGTCGTCGGCGAGGTGACCCGCCGCCCCGAGGGCAGCGAGAACCCGGAGCTGCCCACCGGTGACATCGAGGTCTACGCCGCCGAGCTGGTGGTGCTCAACGAGGCCGCGCCGCTGCCGTTCCAGCTGGACGAGCACCTGGAGGTCGGCGAGGAGGCGCGCCTGCGGCACCGCTACCTCGACCTGCGCCGCAGCGGCCCGGCCAAGGCCATGCGGCTGCGCAGCGAGGCCAACCGGATCGCCCGCGAGGTGCTGCACGCCGAGGACTTCGTCGAGGTCGAGACCCCGACCCTGACCCGCTCCACCCCCGAGGGCGCGCGCGACTTCCTGGTGCCCGCCCGCCTGCGCCCCGGCTCCTGGTACGCGCTGCCGCAGTCGCCGCAGCTGTTCAAGCAGCTGCTGATGGTCGGCGGCCTGGAGCGGTACTACCAGATCGCGCGCTGCTACCGCGACGAGGACTTCCGCGCCGACCGGCAGCCGGAGTTCACCCAGCTCGACATCGAGATGAGCTTCGTCGAGCAGGACGACGTGATCGCGCTCGGCGAGAAGATCGTCTCCGCGCTGTGGAAGGACCTGGCCGACCACGAGATCGCCCGGCCGTTCCGCCGCATCTCCTACGCCGAGGCGATGGCCAAGTACGGCACGGACAAGCCGGACCTGCGCTTCGACCTCGAGCTGACCGAGCTGACCGAGTACTTCAAGGACACCCCGTTCCGGGTGTTCCAGGCCGCCTACGTCGGCGCGGTCGTCATGCCCGGCGGCGCGTCGCAGCCCCGCCGCACGCTCGACGCCTGGCAGGAGTGGGCCAAGCAGCGCGGCGCCCGCGGCCTGGCGTACGTGCTGGTCAACGAGGACGGCACGCTCGGCGGCCCGGTCGCCAAGAACCTCTCCGACGCGGAGCGCGACGGCCTGGCCAAGGCCGTCGGCGCGAACCCGGGCGACTGCGTGTTCTTCGGCGCGGGCGACCCGGACGGCGCGCGCGCCCTGCTCGGCGCGGCCCGCGTGGAGATCGCGAACCGGGTCGGCCTGATCGACGAGAACGCCTGGTCGTTCGTCTGGGTCGTGGACTTCCCGATGTTCGAGGCCGTCGACAAGATCGGCGACGACGTGGCGGTGGGCAGCGGCAAGTGGACCGCGCTGCACCACGCGTTCACCTCGCCGACGCCGGAGTGGGTCGACCGGTTCGAGTCCGACCCGGGCAACGCCCTGGCCTACGCCTACGACATCGTCTGCAACGGCAACGAGATCGGCGGCGGGTCGATCCGTATCCACCGCGCGGACGTGCAGCAGCGCGCGTTCCAGGTCATGGGCATCACGCCCGAGGAGGCGCAGGAGAAGTTCGGCTTCCTGCTCGACGCCTTCTCCTACGGCGCGCCGCCGCACGGCGGCATCGCGTTCGGCTGGGACCGGATCGCCATGCTGCTCGGCGGGTACGACTCGATCCGCGAGGTCATCGCGTTCCCGAAGAGCGGCGGCGGTTACGACCCGCTGACCGCCGCGCCCGCGCCGATCACCGCGCAGCAGCGCAAGGAGGCGGGCGTCGACTTCAAGCCCGCGCCGGCGGAGAAGCCCGCCCAGGAGAAGACCGCCCAGGAGAAGCCCGGCTCGGAGCAGGCAGCTCAGCCGAAGGTCGCGCAGTAGCGCCGTGCTGCACCTGCGGGTCATCTGCCCGGTCGAACGCACCGACGCGGTCCTGGACCTGCTGAAGCGGGACACCGGCGTCACGCACGTCGTGCTCCTGCGCGGCGCGGCCGTCGACCCGGCGGGCGACGTGGTGGAAGCCGACCTCGCCCGGGAGGCCACCGACGAGGTGGTGGCCTCCCTGTGCGAGCTGGGCGTCGACCGGGACGGCGGCGTCACGCTCGAGCAGGTCGACACCGCCCTGTCCGACGCGGCCGACCGCGCCGAGGCGGCGGCGCCCGGTGACGGCGCGGACGCCGTGGTGTGGGAGGAGCTGCTGGCCCGCACGGGCGAGGAGTCCCGCCTCAACGTGACGTTCCTGGCGTTCCTGACCATCGCGTGCCTGCTCACCGCGGTCGCCGTGGTCACCGACTCGCCGGTGACGCTGGTCGGCGCGATGGTGGTCGGCCCGGAGTTCGGGCCGCTGGCCGCGGTCGCCGTGGGCCTGGTGCTGCGGCGCTGGGACCTGGTGCGGCGGGCGGCCCTCGCGCTGGCGGTCGGGTTCCCGGCCGCGATGCTGGTCACCGCGGTCGGCGCGTGGCTCGGTTCGCGCACCGGCCTGTTCGACCGGGACCTCGTGCTGGCCGGGCACGAGCTCGACTTCGTCTTCGAGGTCGGGCCGTTCTCGTTGATCGTGGCGCTGCTCGCGGGCGCGGCCGGGATGCTGTCGATGACGTCGGCGAAGTCGGCCGCGCTCGTCGGGGTGTTCATTTCGGTCACCACGGTGCCCGCCGCCGGCTACGCGGCGGTGGCCGGTGTTCTCGGCCAGTGGGACATATGTCTCCAGTCGATTGCACAGCTCGCGGTGAACCTCGGCGGCGTCGTGGCGGCGGCGGCGCTGGTCCTGGCGCTGCGCAACCGCCGCGCGCAGGTCCGCGACCTGGGACGACCGCTCGCCGGCGGTTGACCGCGCGCGGATTTCCACAAAAGGTGGAGGCGCGGGACCGTGAGCACTACCGTCACGGTGCCCGGACGGGTTCTGTCAGGCCGGTCGCCACCCGGAGTAGGGTCGGAGGGGATGAGCGTGGAGATCACCGCCGGCCCGCAGGACATCGACGACGCTGCACCCTCCGAGCTTGACGACGCGGTGGCAGCGGCCGAGTCGGTGTTGAGCAAGAGGTTCGGCGCACCGGTTCGGCTGGCCGACCCCGAGGACCTCGGGGGTGCCGGCCGGTCCGTGGTCGCGCGCGTCCGGGTGGCCCACACCCCGTTCTCGCTGCCGCGCACGCTCGTGGTCAAGCGCTACCCGTCGCCGGTGGCCGACCGCGACCCGTTCGCGCACGAGGTGGTGAGCCACAAGCTGCTCACCGCGCTGCCGTCCGAGGAGCGCCTCACGCCCGAGCTGGTCGCGCAGGACAACGCCAAGCGGCTGGTCGTGCTCGAAGACCTGGGCAAGGCGCCGCGGCTGGCGGAGAAGCTGCTCGGCTCCGACGCGCGGGCCGCCGAGCGCGGGCTGCTGTCGTGGGCGCACGCCATGGGGCGGCTGCACGCGACGACCGCCGGCCGGGACGCGGACTTCGACGCGTTGATGCGCCGCCAGGGCTCCCAGTGCTGCGCCGACCCGATCGTGGTGGACGTGCACACGGCGTTGGCGGGCCTGCCCGAGCTGCTCTTCGACGAGCTGGAGGTCGACACGCCCGACTCCGTGCGCACGTTCGCGGAGCAGGCGGTGCGGGGGTTCGTCACGTCCCGCCGGCGTGCGTTCAGCCCGTCCACGTCGTGCCCGGACAACCACCTGGTGACCAGCAAGGGCGTCCGGTTCCTCGACTTCGAGGGCGGGTGCGTGCGCGACATCGTGTTCGACGCGGCGTGCCTGCGGGTGCCGTTCCCGTCGTGCTGGTGCGCCTACGGGCTGCCCGCCGGCATGTCGGAGGCGATGGTCGCGGCGTGGCGGGCCGAGGTGTCGTCGGTGTGGCCGGACCTGGACGACGACGCGGTGTTCCTGCCCCGGCTGCTGGAGGCGCAGCTGCTGTGGGTGTGGCTCGGCACGTGGCGCGGGCTGCCCGGCCTGGACTCGTCGCTGCCGTCGGGGCACCGGCCGCTGGACTCGCCGCCGCGCGTGGTCGTGCTGACCGCGCGGTGGGTGCGGCTGCGGCAGGACGCGCTGGCGGCGGGCGCGAAGCACATCGCCGCGCACGCCGACGACGTCATCGCGGCGCTGGTGTCGCGGTACGGCGCGCGGGCCGCGGAACTGCCGCTGTACCCGGCATTCCGCTAGCGTTGGGCCGGTGGTCCCCGGCCCGTCACGTGGCCGCGCGATCGTTGCGGTGTGGCCAAGACGGTGCGCAGCCTGGTGGTCCTGGGTGACTCGACGACGGTGGGCGTGGGCGATCCCGTCCCCGGCGGGTGGCGTGGCGTCGGCCCGCTGCTCGCGGCGGCGCTGCCGCGGGCGCGCTACCTGAACGCCTCCGTCACGGGTGCGCGGGTGGCGTCGGTGCGGCACGAGCAGCTGCCGAAGGTCCTGCCCGCGCGGCCCGACGCGGCCGTGCTGCTGGTCGGGATGAACGACGTGCTGCGGTCCGACTTCGACGGCCGGCGGCTGCACGAGGACCTGGACGCGATCGTGGGCGCGCTGGTCTCGGCGGGCGCCGTCGTCGTCACGGTGCGGTTCCACGACCACAGCCGGGTGTTCCGGCTGCCGGGCGCGTTGCGGCGGGCGTTGCGGGCGCGGATCGCCGAGCTCAACGGGATCGTCGACGCGGTGGTGCGGCGGCACGGGATCGAGTGCGTCGACCTGGACCTGGTGGAGGGCGCCTACTCGCCGCGGACGTGGGCGGTGGACCGGCTGCACCCGTCGGAGGCGGGGCACCGCCGGCTCGCGGCGGCGTTCGCGGCGCGGTTGGCGCGAGCCGGGTGCGAGGTGCCGGGCCGGGTGTCGCCGGTCTGCACGGGCGGACTCGAGGTGAGGCCGTGGCACCACGCGGGGTGGCTGGTGGTGAAAGGGCTCCCGTGGCTGTGGCGACGTGGCCGCGACCTGGTGCCGTACGCGGCCACGATCGTGTACCGCTCGTGGGCCGGTCACCCGGAGCCCGCCCCGTACGTCGCGACGGAGGCGGTGGCCGGGCCGGCCACCGCCCCGTCCGGGTGGCGTCAGCCGAGGTCGTAGACGGTCGACCCGCCGACCGTGGTGGCCTCGTAGTTCGCCGCGACCCACTCGCCGATCTCGTTGCCGCCGCCCATGCCGCCGCCGGCGACGAAGTAGCCGATCCGGCCGTCCGCCACGTACTGCCGGAACTCGTCCAGCGTCGGCGCGGGGTCGCCGCCGCTCCAGCCGCCGATGCCGATCACGGCCTTGCCCGAGGCCAGCGACAGGCCCGCCGCGCCCTGCGCGCTCATCGTCGCCGCCGCCCACGTGCCGGTGGTGGCCTTCAGCAGGTCGACCAGCTCGGCGGACGGCTCGCCCATCGGCCCGCCGCCCACGCCGCCGTCGCCGGAGTAGGACGGGGGACCGGACATCGGGATCGACCCGGCGTGCGGCGTGGCGGCGGTGGCCACGCCGAAGGCCGCGGTGGCGAGGACCGAGGTGGTCAGCGCGAGCACGGCGACCCGGCGCACGCCCATCACGACCGCCGTGGCCACCAGCACGGTCAGCGCCGCCACCACCCAGCGCAGCGCGGGCAGCCACTCGCCGAAGCGCTGGAGCAGCGCGAAGCCCCAGAACCCGGCGGCGGCGACCATCGTCGCCAACGCCACGCGCGCCGGCGGGTGCTCCCGGCCGCGCCACAGCTCCCGACCGGCGATGGCGACGAGCGCGGCGACGCCCGGCGCGACGGCGACGGTGTAGTACGGGTGCGTGATGCCGCTCATGAAGCTGAACACGATCCCGTTGCCCAGCACCCACAGGCCCCACAGCACCAGGGCCGCGCGCGTGCGGTCGGTGCGCGGCAGCCGGCGGGTGAACCACAGCCCCGCCACCAGCCCGACGAGGGCGGCCGGGAGCAGCCAGGAGATCTCCGCGCCCATGCTCGCGCCGAACAGCCGGCCGATGCCGGTCTCGCCGCCGAAGCCGAGGTTCGCGTTGCCGCCGCCCCCGACGACCGCGCCGCCACCGCCGCCCCGGCCGCCGAAGATCCGGCCGAGCCCGTTGTAGCCCATGGCCAGCTCCCACAGCGAGTCGTCGTCCGACCCGCCGATGTACGGGCGGGACTCGCGCGGCCACAGCTCGACCAGCGCGATGAACCACCCGGCGGACACGACCGCGGCGAGACCCGCGCCCAGCAGGTGCAGGAACCGCTTGAGCAGGGTGGTCGGCGCGGCGAGGAGGTAGGCGGCGGTGAACGCGGGCAGCACCAGCAGCGCCTGCCCCATCTTGGCCAGGAACGCGAACCCGATCGCGACGCCCGCCAGCGCGAGCCACCGGCCGGACCCCCGCTCCACCGCGCGCACGGTGCAGTACGCGGCGGCGACCATCAGCAGCACCAGCAACGCGTCCGGCAGGTTGAACCGGAACATCAGCACCGCCACCGGCGTCACCGCGAGCGCCGCGCCCGCGATCAGCCCGGCCACCGCGCCGGACGTGCGCTTCACCGCGGCGTGCAGCAGCCACACCGCCAGCACGCCCTCGATGGCCTGCGGCGCCAGCACGGTCCAGCTGGAGAACCCGAAGGCGCGGGCGAACAGCCCGCTCACCCACAGCGCGGCCGGCGGCTTGTCGACCGTGATCACGCCGCCGGCGTCCAGGCCGCCGAACAGCCACGCGGTCCAGCTCTGCGCGCCGGCCTGGGTCGCGGCGGCGTAGTAGCCGTTGCCCCAGCCGGACGCGGTGGTGTTCCACAGGTACAGCACCGCCGTGCCGGCCAGCAGCACGACCAGCGCGGGCGTGGTCCAGTTCCGGCCCGACGGCGGCGACTCCGCGGTGGGTGCGGGCGCCGTCAGGGTTGCGGTGGTCATGGAAGGGTTCCCTAGGGTCGGCGGTGTGGTCATGAAGCGGTTCGCGCGGCGCGGCGTGGCCGGAAGACCCAGTTGCGCAGCAGCAGGAAGCGCAGCACGGTGGCGAGGAGGTTGGCCCCGACGACCGCGAGCAGCTCGGCCGGGCCGCCGGGTTCGGCGAACAGGTGCAGCAGGGCGAGCGAGCCGCTGGTCAGCGCGAGGCCGAGGCCGAACACGAGCAGCCCTTCGAACTGGTGGCGGCCCGCGCCGCGCCGGCCACGCACGCCGAACGTGAACCGGCGGTTGGCCGCGGTGTTGGCGACGGCGGTGACCAGCAGCGCCACCAGGTTCGCGCCCTGCGCGCCGAGCCCGCCGCGCAGCGACACGAACAGCAGCAGGTAGGCCAGCGTGCTGATCACGCCGACCGCGGCGAACCGGACCAGCTGCTTGAGCAACCCGGCGGGCACACCCGGCGTCTCCGGTTCCAACGGCTCCCTCTCCAGTTGCGCGCGCAGGTCGCCGATGGGGATCCGCCCGCTCACCAAACCGCGGGCCACCCGGGCGACGCCCTTCAGGTCGGCCACGGCGGTCGACACGACGTCCACCCGGCTGTCCGGGTCGTCGACCCAGTCCACCGGCACCTCGTGGATGCGCGCGCCGGCCCGTTCGGCGAGCACCAGCAGTTCGGTGTCGAAGAACCACCCGGTGTCCTCGACGTGCGGCAGCAGGCGCCGGGCGACGTCGGCCCGGATCGCCTTGAACCCGCACTGCGCGTCGGTGAACCGGGTGGCGAGCGCGCCGCGCAGGATCAGGTTGTAGCAGCGGGAGATGAGCTCGCGCTTCGGCCCGCGCACCACCCGCGCGCCGCGCGCCAGCCGGCTGCCGATCGCCAGGTCGGAGTGCCCGGAGGTCAACGACGCCACCAGCGGCGCCAGGGCGGCCAGGTCGGTGGACAGGTCGACGTCCATGTACGCCAGCACGGCGGCGTCCGACGCGGTCCAGACCGCTTTCAACGCCCGGCCGCGACCCTTCTCCGCCAGGTGCACCGCGGCCACCCCGGGCAGTTCGAGGGCCAGCTCGTCGGCGACCGCACGCGTGCCGTCCGTGCTCGCGTTGTTCGCGATGGTGATGCGGAACGGGTAGGGGAACGTCCGCGTGAGGTCGGCGTGCAGCTCGCGCACGCACGGCCCGAGGTCTCGTTCTTCGTTGTGCACCGGCACCACCACGTCGAGCACGGTGGTCGTCGTGAGCGTGGTCATGGGCCCACCCTCGGGCGCTCGGCTGGGCGGCTCGTGTGTCATCGCTGTGCGCCGGCTGTGAGGTCGTGGACGTCGACGCCGTCCACGGTCGTCGCGGTGAACGTCTCCGCCACCCAGTCGGCGATCCGCTCGGCCGCGTCGCTGCCCGTCTCCGCGGGCATCATGGCGCCGCCGAGGAAGTAGTGGATCCGTCCACTCCGGACCAGCTCCTGGAACTCCTCGAGGGTGGGCGCGGGATCGGTGCCGTTGAACCCGCCGACGGCCATCACCGGCGCGCCGCTGCCGAGCTGGTAGCCCGCCGCGTTGTTGGAGCCGACGGCCGCCGCCGCCCACGTGCGGCCCTCGCTGTCGCGCAGCAACGCCACCAGCTCGTCACCCGGCGTCGGCGCGCTGAGCAGACCGCCCATCCCGCCACCGCCGCCCCGGACGTTGCCCGTCGCGCCGCCCGGCCCGACGAGGACCGGCCCGCCCGGCCGGTTCGCCAGGGCGGGACCGGCGCTGGGGATCGCGCCGGAGTGCGGGGTCGCGGCCGTGGCCACCGAGTAGGCGCCCGGTCCGAGCAGCGCGGCGACGACGGCGACCGGCACGACCGCGGCGGCGGGCGCGGCGGCGGCCAGGAACAGCCCCACCGCGCCGACCAGGCCGAGGACCAGCACGACCGCGGCCAGCGGGGCGGACCAGTCGAGCAGCAGCAGGCAGCACTGCAACGCGGTGACGGCCAGCGCCCCGGACAACGCCGCCGCCGCGACGGGTTCCCGCCGCCTGCGCCACAGCGCGACCGCGCCGATCCCGGTCACCGCGCCGATCGCCGGGGCCAGCGCGACCGTGTAGTAGGCGTGGATGATGCCGTTCATGAAGCTGAACACCGCGGCGGTGACCGCCAGCCAGCCACCCCACAGCGCGAGCCCGATCCGCTCGGTCGCGCGCCCGGCCCACCAGCCGGCCGCCAGCAGCACCAGCGAGGTCGGCAGCAGCCAGGCGATCTGACCGCCCATCTCGGCGCCGAGCAGCCTGGCCCACCCGCTCGACCCCCGGCCGCCGCCGCCGACGCTGCCGACCTCCTCGCCGGTCAACCGGCCGAGACCGTTGTAGCCCAACGCCAGCTCCAGCACGCTGTCGCCCTGCGAGCCGCCCACGTAGGGCCGTGACCCGGCGGGCGTCAGCTCCACCGCCAGCACCCACCAGCCGCCGGCGACGACCACCGCGCCCAGCGCCGCGGCCAGGTGCCGGACCTTGCGCCACCACGTGGCCGGCGCGAACGCCAGGTACACCGACCCGAACGCGGGCAGCACCAGGAACGCCTGGAGCATCTTCGCCAGGAACGCGAACCCGACCGCCGCGCCGGCCAGGGCCAGCCAGCGCGCCGACGCCTCCTCGGTGGCGCGGACCGTGCCGTAGGCCCCTGCCACGAGCAGCAGCACCATCAGCGCGTCGGGGTTGTTGAACCGGAACATCAACACCGCCACCGGTGTCAGCGCCAGCACCGCGCCCGCGATCAGGCCGGCCGCCTCACCGGCCGTGCGGCGCACCGCCGCGTGCAGCAGCCACACGGAGGCGACGCCCATCAACGCCTGCGGCACCAGGACGCTCCAGGCGTTGACGCCGAACAGCCGGGCCGACAACCCCATGACCCAGGTCGCGGCGGGCGCCTTGTCGACGGTGATCGCGCCGGCCGGGTCGGTCGCGCCGAAGAACCACGCGTGCCAGCTCTCGGCGCCGGCCTGGGCGGCCGCGGAGTAGTAGGCGTTGGCCCAACCGGAGTCGCCCAACCGCCACAGGTACAGCACCGCCGTCCCGGCCGACAACAGCAACAGGGGGAGTCGCGCTCGCATGGGGTCGAGCCTGTCGGCGGACCCTGGGCGGTCCTTGTGCGCCGCCTGTGAGCCCGCTGTGCGCGGTCAGCGCGGCAGGTGGACGGTGAACGTGGTCCGGCCCGGCCTGCTGGCCAACCGCACGGAACCGTGGTGCGAGGCCACGACCGCGGCCACGATCGACAGGCCCAGCCCGGTGCTCCCGGCGGCCCGCGACCGCGACGTGTCGCCCCGGCTGAACCGCTCGAACACCTCGTCCTGCGACCCGGCGGGGATGCCCGGCCCGTCGTCGCTCACCGCCACCCGCACCCCGGCTTCCACAGTGGACAGCGACGTGGTGACCGTCGTGCCCGGCGGCGTGTGCGTGCGCGCGTTGGACAGCAGGTTCGCCAGCACCTGGTGCAGCTTGTGCGCGTCACCGGGCACCTGGACGGCGTCCGGCGGCAGCTCCAGCCGCCACTCGTGGTCGGGCCCGGCGATCCGGGCGTCGCTGACCGTGTCGATGACCAGCCGCGACAGGTCCACCCGGTCACGGGCCAGCGGACGTCCCGCGTCCAGCCGCGCCAACAACAACAGGTCCTCGACCAGCGACGTCATCCGCACCGCCTCCGACTCCACCCGCCGCATCGCGTGCGCGACCTGGGGCGGCACCTCCTCGGACGAGCGGCGGGTCAGCTCGGCGTACCCGCGGATCGCGGTCAGGGGCGTGCGCAGCTCGTGGCTCGCGTCGGCGACGAACTGCCGGACCCGCGTCTCGCTGGCGTGCCGGGCGGCCAGCGCGCCGCCGACGTGGCCGATCATCCGGTTCAGCGCGAGGCCGACCTGGCCGACCTCGGTGTCCGGGTCGGCGTACTCGTCGGGCACCCGTTCGGCCAGCGCCACCTCGCCCTGGTGCAGCGGCAGCTCGGCGACCCGGCTCGCGGTCGCGGCCACCCGCTCCAGCGGGCGCAGCGTGCGGCGCACGATCAGCGCCCCGGCCAGGCTCACGGCGACCAGCCCGGCCAGCGCCACGCCGCCGACGGTCCACGCCATCCGCGACACCGTGCTGTCGACGTCGGCCATCGGCAGCCCGGTGATCACCACCACGCCGATCGGCGTGGTGGTCGCGACGATCCGGTGGTCGCCCAGCTCGTCACCCAGCCACACGGTGCGCGGCCTGCCGTCCGCGGGCACGGCCTCGGCCCGCTGCGCCACGTCGGTCGACAGCCTGGTGCGGTCACCGCTGTCCCGGGTGATCCGCTCGGCGTCGACGCCGCCGTCGGGGTGCTTGATCAGCACCAGCGTGCCCGGCCCGAACCCCGGCCCGTCCAGCGGGTTGGCGGCCCGGCCGGGCATCGGCGGCGGCGGGACGTCCCGCCGCACCTTGACCGACGCCTCGGCCAGCTGGTCGTCCAACCGGGCGATCATGGTGTCGCGCAGCGCGAGCCCGGTCGCCACGCCGATGATCGCGCACACGACCGCCAGCAGGACCACCTGGGCCGCCACCAGCTTGGTCCGCAGCGGCCAGCTCCTGGTCCGCGTCGCGTGCTCAGGGGGAGGGCTTGAGGACATAGCCCGCGCCCCGCATCGTGTGGATCATGGGCGGCCGGCCCGCGTCGATCTTCTTGCGCAGGTAGGAGATGTACAGCTCGACGATGTTGGCCTGCCCGCCGAAGTCGTAGCTCCACACCCGGTCCAGGATCTGAGCCTTCGACAGCACCCGCCTGGGGTTGCGCATCAGGTACCGCAGCAGCTCGAACTCGGTCGCGGTCAGGTCGATCGCGGCGCCGCCGCGACGCACCTCGCGCGTCTCCTCGTCCAGCACCAGGTCGCCCACCACGAGCTCGGTGCCCGCGCTCGCCTCCGTGACGCCGGTGCGGCGCAGCAGGCCGCGCAGCCGCAGCACGACCTCCTCCAGGCTGAACGGCTTGGTCACGTAGTCGTCGCCGCCCGCGGTGAGCCCGGCGATCCGGTCCTCCACCGCGTCCTTCGCGGTGAGGAACAGCACCGGCAGGCCGGGCAGGTCCGCGCGCAGGCGGCGCAGCACCTCCAGCCCGTCGAAGTCGGGCAGCATCACGTCCAGCACCACCACGTCGGGCCGGAAGTCGCGGGCGGTCCGCACGGCGGACGTGCCGTCCAGCGCGGTGCGGACCTCCCAGCGCTCCATCCGCAACGCCATGGACATCAGCTCGGCCAGGGTGGACTCGTCGTCCACGACGAGGACCCGCACCGGACTCCCGTCCGGGCGGC
Organism: Saccharothrix sp. 6-C; assembly: GCF_016695385.1. Taxonomy (NCBI): domain Bacteria; kingdom Bacillati; phylum Actinomycetota; class Actinomycetes; order Pseudonocardiales; family Pseudonocardiaceae; genus Saccharothrix; species Saccharothrix sp. 6-C. The sequence continues at coordinate 1,825,980 of NZ_CP064192.1, forward strand.
GGAGCTCGGGGAACGTCCTCGAAGCGGGCACTGGGCGCATGCTCCCGATCCTGGGCCCGGCGCTTGAGCCGGACCTGTGCCGATCCTGTGTACCACCTGTGGAACCACGAGACCGGCCGTGACGCACGCGCGGACGACGCCGCCGTCGGTCGTGGCGCACGCACAGGCGGCGCCCAACGGCCGCACAGCCGGCTCACAGGCTCGCCCGAGACCGTGGCCGCCATGACTACCGAAACCGAGCAGCAACCGACGTGGGGCGAGGAGCCGCCGCCGCGGGCCGCCGCTGCGGGAACCGGCTGGAGCGGCCGCAAGACCCTCGCCGCGGTCGCGATCGCCGTGGGCATCGCGGCCGTCGGCGGTGGTGTCATCTACGCCGCGAGCAACTCCGACGCCGCCCGGGGCATGGGCGGACCCGGCGGCTACGGCCGCGGGCCCGGCGGCGGCCTGGTGATGATGGGCGGCCCGTTCGGCGACACCCAGCACGGCGAGTTCCAGAACGGCGAGGTCACCGAGGTCGGCGACGCCTCCATCACGGTCAAGAGCGGCGACGGGTTCAGCGAGACCTACTCGGTCGACGGCGACACGCGGGTCAACGGCGGTCAGGGCGACCTGGACGACATCGAGCGGGGCGACGTCGTGACCGTCATCGCCACCGAGGCCGCCGACGGCGAGGCCACCGCGGACAGCATCATGAAAGGTGACGTGATGCGCGGCGGACCGAGGCAGGGCAACGGCCAGCCACCCGTGAAGCAGGACCGGCAGGGCGGCCCGACCGACCAGCAGGGGACCCCGCCGACCCGGTAGAACTACCGGTATGACCCGACTGGCGCTCTCGGCACTGCTGGCACTGTTGGTCCTGTTCGGGGTGTCCCCCCAGGCTCAGGCGCACACCGAGCTGGTGTCGAGCGACCCGGCGAGCGGCGCGTCGCTGCCGCAGCGGCCCACGCTGCTGAAGCTGACGTTCACCGAGCCGGTGCCCGCCGAGAGCGCCCAGATCACCGTGCTGGCCGCCGACGGCAGCGCGTGGCCGACGGGCGAGGTCACCGCCGACGGCGCGACGCTGACCGTGCCCCTGCCGGAGTCCGGGTCGCCCGCCGGGCAGCACACCGTGAGGTGGACCGTCGAGTCGCTGGACGGCGACTTCGTCGACGGCACGTTCGCCTTCACCGTGACCGCGCCGCCGGCGGCGCAGCAGCCACCGGCCGCGACCACACCCGCCGCGCCACCCGCCGTGACGTCGGGGGACGCCGCGCCGACCACCTCACCGGCCGCCGCCACCGGCTCGGTGGCCACGCTCGACGCGCCGGCCACCCCGACGTCGTCCCCGGTCGCCACCCCCGCCGGTGGTGACGAAGGCGGCGTGCCGCTGTGGGTGTGGATCGCGGTCGCGGCGGTGGTGGCGGTGATCGGCGTCGCGGTCGGCGTCGGCCTGAGCCGGCGCGCGAAGCGCGGCGCCGAACCGGCCGAGTAGTCAACGGTCAATGACTACGGTCGGCCCATGACCGGATCTCCTCTGCACCGCCGCGTCCTGCTCGCGGGCGGCGCCGCGGCCGTGCTCGCCGCCGCCGGGTTCCGCACGGCGGCCCACGCCGCGCCGGACGACCGGACCGGCGGGCGGCGCTTCACCCTCACCGTCCTGGGCACCACGGACCTGCACGGCAACGTCTTCAACTGGGACTACTTCGCCGACCGCGAGTACGACGACTCCGGGCACAACGACGTGGGCCTGGCCAAGCTGTCCACCCTGGTCAAGGCCGTCCGGGAGGAGCGCGGCGCGCACCGCACCCTGCTCGTGGACGCCGGGGACACCATCCAGGGCACCCCGCTGGCCTACTACTACGCCAAGGTCGAGCCCATCGGCCGCCGCCGGGTGCACCCGATGGCCGCCGCGATGAACGAGCTCGGCTACGACGCCGCCGCGCTGGGCAACCACGAGTTCAACTACGGCATCCCCCTGCTGCGGGCGTTCGAGAAGCAGCTCGACTTCCCGCTGCTCGCCGCGAACGCGATCGACGCGGCCACCGGCCGCCCCGCGTTCCGCCCGTACGTGGTCAAGACGGTGTGGCGCACCGGCGCGGCGCCGCTGCGGGTCGGCATCCTCGGCCTGACCAACCCCGGCATCGCGATCTGGGACAAGGCGCACGTGGACGGGAAGATGACCTTCCCCGGCGTGCTGGAGCAGGCCCGCGAGTGGGTGCCGAAGGTGCGCGCGGCGGGCGCGGACGTCGTGGTGGTCGCCGCGCACTCCGGCGCCGACCTGTCCTCGTCGTTGGGCGACCTGCTGCCCTTCCCGGAGAACTGCTCCGCGCTGGTCGCCGAGGAGGTGCCGGGCATCGACGCGATCCTGGTCGGCCACGCGCACACCGAGATCGCGCAGCGGCACGTCACCAACAAGGCCACCGGCAGGCAGGTGCTGCTCACCGAGCCGCTGTTCTGGGGCAAGCGGCTGAGCCTGATGGAGTTCGACCTGGCGTGGACGCCGGGGCGGGGCTGGCGCGCCGAGGCGTCCCGCTCGCAGGTGCTCGACAGCAACACCGTGCCCGAGGACCCGGTCATCGTGCGCCGGCTGCGCGCCGACCACGACAAGGTCGTCGCCTACGTCAACTCGAAGATCGGCACGTGCCGGTCGGCGATGTCCGCCGCGACCGCGCGGTACGAGGACACCGCCGCGCTCGACTTCGTCAACCTCGTGCAGGGCGCGGCGCTGAAGGCGACGCTGACCGAGGCGTTGCCGGTGCTGTCGCTGGCCTCGCCGTTCAACAAGGCGGCGGCGATCCCGGCGGGCGACGTGTCGGTGCGCGACGTGGCCGGTCTCTACGTCTTCGACAACACCCTGTTCGGCGTGCGGCTCACCGGCGCGCAGTTGAAGGACTACCTGGAGCGGTCCGCGGGGTACTTCAAGGCCGTGACGACACCGGGACCGCACCAGCCGGACGCGCTGACCAACGCGGGCGGCACGCCGGACTACCTCTACGACGTGGCGGCCGGCCTGGACGCGCCGCTGACCTACGACATCGACCTGGCGCGGCCGGTCGGGCAGCGGATCACCGGGCTGGCCTACGACGGCGTCGCGGTGACGCCGGAGCAGGCGTTCGCGGTGGCGGTGAACAACTACCGGCAGTCCGGCGGCGGCAACTTCCCGCACATCGCGACCGCGCCGGTGCTGCACAACCAGCAGCTGGAGATCCGGCAGCTGATCATCGACCGGGTCCGCGAGCGCGGCGAGATCGACCCGGCCGCGTTCCACCGGGTCGACTGGCGGCTGGTCGTCGACGGCGCGCCGGTGGTCGTCGGCGGATGAGCCACGAGCCGACGACGCCACCCGGCCTGCCGGACGTCCTGGGGCCGGGGTTGGACGTGCTGTTCTGCGGCATCAACCCCGGCCTGATGTCGGCCGCCAAGGGGCAGCACTTCGCCCGGCCGGGCAACCGGTTCTGGCCCGCGCTGCACCTGTCCGGGTTCACGCCGCGCCTGCTGACGCCCGCCGAGCAGGACGAGCTGCCGCGCTACGGGCTGGGCATCACGAACCTGGTCGCGCGGCCGACGGCGCGGGCCGACGAGCTGACGGCCGAGGAGCTGCGGGCGGGCGGCGCGCGGCTGACGTCGGTGGCGCGACGGCACCGGCCGAAGGTGGTGGCGGTCGTCGGCGTGACGGCGTACCGGGCGGCGTTCGGGCGCAAGGCGGCGGCGATCGGCCCGCAGGACGAGACGATCGCGTCGTCGCGGCTGTGGGTGCTGCCGAACCCCAGCGGGCTCAACGCGCACTACCAGCTGCCCGCCCTGGCCGAGGTCTTCGGCCGGTTGCGGCTAGAGGTTGCGCAGGCCGACTAGCACCCGTTCCAGCAGCGTGAAGTCCGCGCCGCCGGCCGCGACGGCGTTGTCGTGCACGGCGACCACGCCCATCGAGATGAGGTCGCCGAGCAGCACCCGCGCCACGCCCAGCGGCACGGCCAGCAGCGCCGACACCTCCGCCACCGACCGGGGGTTCGCGCACATCTCCACGATCGACCGCTGCTCGGCGGTGGTGTCGCGCATGGCGATCGCGATGCCGTCCTCCTCCAGCGAGACCAGCGTCTCCATCCTCAGGTCGTAGCCGGGCGCCGTGCGGCCGCCCGTCCACGCGTAGGGGCGGACCAGGGGACCGGAGAACTCCTCGACGGCCGGCTCCGGCTCGGGTCCGCGCTGCCGGACGACCGGCATGGGCGCCGGGTCGAAGGAGAGGTCGCGGTCGAACGGCGCGGTCTCGGCCGACGGGTCGTCGGGCGGTTCCTCCAGGCTGCGCCGGAGCGCCGCCGAGCCGAACCGGGCGCCCGTGGCGCCGACCTCGCCCCTCAGGGACCTCCGCCGCCGGGGCGGCTTGGGCTGTTCCGTAGGCTCTTCGTCGAGACTGCGCCGCAGCGAGGGGGAGCCGAACCGGGCGCCGGTCGTGCCGACGTCCCCGCGCAGGGACCGGCGGCGTCTGCGCTCGCCGCCGGTCGGCTCCGGGTCAGAGCTGCCTGTGCTCACATCCCGGGAACCGTAGACCGAACCACGTTCGGATGATGTCGGGCGTGTTTCGAGTCCGTGCAATCCTCGTTAACCACCGCACATGCGCGGCTCCAGGGGGCCTGGAGGATGATGGGGCGATGCGCATCCGCGAGGTCGAGATTTCCGACGACATGATCAGGTTGGGTCAGTTCCTCAAGCTGGCCGGCTTGGCGGACAACGGCGCGCACGCCCGTGACCTGGTCGAATCCGAGGAGGTCTCGGTGAACGGCCGGCTGGAGACCCGACGCGGCGCCCAGCTGCACGACGGCGACGTGATCGCCGTGGGCGAGGAGAAGGCCCGCTTGGTTACCGGTCGCTAGCACCGGGGCCGCGTCGGCCCCCCGGCCGGCGGTAATTCGGTTGATCCGCTCGCGGGCGGGGACTGCACTGTGGCCCGGCGTCGCGCGTCGTGGCGCCGGTACCGGGAGGCAACGCCGCGATGGAGATCCGTTCCACGACCGACGACGACCGCGACGTCTTCGTCGACACGCTCCACGCCGCGTTCGCGCGCTTCCCGGAGACCCCGGTCGACGGCGGCGGGCTCTGGTGGTCGGCGATCGAGATGGACCGCGGCGTGCTCGCGTCGACGGAGGACGGGCGACCCGTCGGCACCGCCACCGCGTACTCGTTCGAGCTCACCCTGCCCGGTCCGGTCGTCGTGCCCGCCGCCGGCGTGTCCGCCGTCGGCGTGCTGCCGTCGCACCGGCGGCGCGGCGTGCTCAGCGCGATGATGCGGTTCCAGCTCGCGGAGCTGCGCGGGCGGGGCGAGTTCCTCTCCGTGCTGCTGGCCAGCGAGGCCCCGATCTACGGCCGGTTCGGCTACGGGCCGGCGACCTACACGCACCGGCTGACCGTCCAGCGCCACCAGGCCGTTCTCGCGGAGCCCCGGGCGGGCCGCGACGCCGCGCCCGGCTCGGTCGAGGTGCTGCGGCGCGCCGAGTGCGGTGACGTCCTGGCGGAGGTCTACGACCGGTACCGCCGCGCGCAGCCGGGCGCGCTGTCGCGGCCCCCGCGCTGGTGGGCGTTGCGCGCGGGCCAGCCGCCGATCTCCCCGGCGCCGCGCTACGTCGCGGTCCACCGTGACGCCGACGGCGTGCCGGACGGGTACGCCAGCTACTCGTTGGGCGAGCCCGACACCTTGGTCGTCGACGAGACCATCGCCACCGACGACGCCGTCGCCGCGGCCCTGGCCCGGTTCGTGCTGGAGCACGACTTGGTGGACCGGGTCGTGTTCCGGCACTGCCCGCCCGAGCACCCGCTGCGCTGGCAGCTCGCGGACTTCCGCGCCGGCGAGGTCGGCCACGACACCGACTGGCTCTACGTGCGCCTGCTGGACGTGCCCCGCGCCCTGACCGCGCGCGGCTGGTCCGCCGACGGCGACCTCGTCCTCGACGTGGACGACCCGTTCCTCGGCGAACGCGACCGCTACCTGCTGACCGTCCGGGAGGGCAGGGCGGGGTGCGTGCCGACGGACCGCGAACCGGACCTGTCGCTGGACGTGCGCGACCTGGGCTCGATCTACCTCGGCGGCACCGCGCCGAGCAAGCTCGTGCGAGCGGGCCACATCCGGGCCCACCACCCGGACGCCGCCACCCTGGCCGACACCCTCTTCCGCGCCGAGCGCCCACCGCACTGCCTGCACTGGTTCTGATCCCCGGGGGGCACGTGGCGTGCGTCACAGCGCGCCGGCACCGCGGGTGACGCGGAGCCGCCACGCCCACCCGCCGTGGACGACGCCCGGCGGCCCGACGGTCACCACCCGAGGTCCGCCGGACCATTGCGGGCCCGAAAAGTGGTCGCGGTCACTCCCGATCGGCCGGTCCGGGGAAATGCCGGGCAGTTCCTCGCCCGAAGCGGCCGATCCGTTGCGCCGAATAGCTGCTGCCGCACTGTGAAAGGGTGACTCCAGTCCGCCGCGGTGCGGTCTCGCCGCGTGGTGCCGAGTCGTTATCGGAACCCTTTCCGGGGTCGGGCACGAGCTTCGTCGAACCCCCTGTAACGGAAGCCGTCCCAAATTCGATGGACGTGTCCGCGTGCCCACGCGGGCGGTCACCGGCCACTGTGGACTTCGGTGTCCCGGTGCTTCGGCAAGCCTTTTCCAGTACCCGTCGTGGTAACCGGAAGTCACCCGACGACCCGTCTGGGTGCGCGCCGACTGTCGCACCGAGGAATGAAGCCCGACGGAAGTTCACTGTGTGTGTAACGCGCGCCGCCGGCTCGACGAATCACCGTTTGGCGAGGCGAGAAATCGCCGGCCGGCACATTTGCCGTACACCACGCGGGTCCGTCGGGGATGCCCTGCGAACGTGCACGTCCGAACCGGCCCAACCCGGGGAGAGCTACGATGAGCGAGCAGGTCCAGCCCACGCGACCCAGACCGGTCGCGGGGGTCGGCACCACCCAGCGCACCACCGAGCCCGCCGCTCGGCGCACCGCCCAACGCACCACGAGCCCGACCGTCGGCAGCTGGGAGCCCGCCTACCGCTACGGCGTCATCGCCGCCGACATCCTCTGCACCGTCCTGGTCGTCGTGCTCGCGGGCTTCGTGCTGTCCGCCCGCCACGCCTCGGTCGGACCGCTGTCGTTGTTAGGGCTGGAAGCCGTCACCATCGCAGTGATCGTCGGATCGCTGTTCCTCAGCCGGGTCTGGAACCCCATGGTGCTCGGCCAGGGCGCGGAGGAGTTCCGCCGACTCGGCCGAGGGCTGCTCGCCTCCGTCGTCGTGCTGGGCCTCGGCGCGCTCGCGGCCGAGCTGCCCGGCGCCCGGCTGTGGGTGTTCGTGGTCGGTCCGGCCGTCGCGCTGGTCGCCTTCCCGGCCCGCTACCTGCTGCGCCGCCCGCTGCACCGCGCCCGCGGCGAGGGCCGCTGCCTGCTGCCGGTGCTCGCCGCGGGCAACATCGACACCGTCGCCGACCTGATCGGCCGCACCCGCCGCGCGCCCCACCTCGGCTGGCGCGTGGACGCCGTGTGCACGGTCGACGGACGCGCGGAGATCGGCCTGGAGCTCGACGGCGTGCCGGTCGTCGGCCGGTTCGGCGACCTCGGCGAGCAGGTCCGCCGCGGCGGCTACCGGGTCGTCGCGGTCACCGCCGACGCCTACTGGACGCCGCGCCGGCTCCAGCAACTCGCCTGGGACCTGGAGGGCACCGGCACCGAGATGGTCGTCGCACCCGCCCTGATGGACTTCGCCGGACCCCGGCTGCACGTCACCGGCGTGCTCGGGATGCCGCTGCTGCGGGTGAGCGAACCGAAGTTCACCGGCTTCCGCCGCGTGGTCAAGACGGCCGTGGACAAGGTCGGCGCGCTGCTGCTGGTCGCGCTGCTGAGCCCGGTGCTGCTGGCCGTCGCGGTGGCCATCATGATCGACACCAGGGGACCGGTGCTCTACCGGCAGCGCCGGGTCGGCAAGGACGGCGTGCCGTTCACCATCCTGAAGTTCCGCACCATGGTCACCGACGCCGAAGCGCTGCGCACCAAGCTCCTCGCCGTGAACGAGGGCGCGGGCGTGCTGTTCAAGATGCGCCGCGACCCCCGCGTCACCGCCGTCGGCCGGTTCCTGCGGCGCTACTCGATCGACGAGCTGCCGCAGCTGTTCAACGTCCTCACCGGTCCCATGTCGCTGGTCGGCCCGCGGCCCCCGCTGCCGGAGGAGAGCGCGAAGTACGGTCCCGACATGCGCCGCAGGCTGCTGGTGAAGCCGGGCCTGACCGGGCTGTGGCAGGTCTCCGGGCGCAGCGACCTGTCGTGGGAGGAGTCGGTGCGGCTCGACCTCCGGTACGTGGAGGAGTGGTCGCTCGCCCTGGACGCGCTGATCCTGTGGAAGACCTTCCGCGCCGTGTTCGGCGGCCAGGGCGCCTACTGAGGACGACCGCCGTCGCGAACCGTCCGATGGCGACGGCGACGGCGGTGAGCGGCGAGCGGTGAGAGCGGGACGGACCGGCCGATCGGCATCGTGGTCGTCGACGCCGGCAACTGAGGGTGGAACCCGGTGCGCGACGCGCAGGCCACCCCCGGGCTGCGCCTGTGCCGCCTGTGCGCCCTGGACGTGGAGATGGCCCGGCGGTCGACGCGGTCGCGCGAGCTGGGCGCGACCGTCGGCCTGGTCCGGCTGTCCACACCGGACGCGATCGTGCGCCGGCGGCCCGCGCCGAGGCGCCGGCTGCCAGGCTCGCCGCGCGCGATGACCTCGCCGGACCGCCCCACCGCGCCACCTGATCGCGCCGGGCGTCACGCATCGTGCTCATCCGAGCGCCGATCACGTTGTGCTGTAACGCGAAGTGCGGTTCCCGCGACCTTCGGAGCAACAGGCCTCCGCTGATCGACGTAGTGCGCACCGGATCACTCGCAGTCACGGCCGCTTTGCCCCCGAGAGGTGAATCACCCATGACCGCCGGCCAGACGCGGAGCAGGTCCGCGCTATCGGTACTACTGCTGCGCCTGGTGGTCGTGACCGCCCTCGTGGCGTCCACGATCGCGGTCGTCGGTCTGCTGCGCGCGCCCGAGGCCGCCGCCGCGCCGTGCGACGCGCCGGTGGTCAACAAGGTCGCCTGCGAGAACACCAAGCTGGGCACGCCCGACTGGCAGGTGTCGTACCGGGACGACGGCATCCTCGGCTACACCACCGACATCAGCGTCAACCCCGGTGGCCGGGTCGACTTCAAGATGCTCACCAGCGCGTCGTCCTACTACATCGACATCTACCGGCTCGGCTACTACGGCGGCGTCGGCGCCCGCTTCCAGGAGCGGATCTCCCGCAACGGCGCGCAGAACCAGGACCCGTGCCTGCGCGCCACCGACGGCAGCGCGTTGATCGACTGCGGCAACTGGCAGGTGTCGCTGAGCTGGAACGTGCCGACCACCGCGGTGTCGGGCATCTACTACGCGCGCACGCACCGCAACGACAACGGCGCGGAGAACGAGATCGTGTTCGTCGTCCGCGACGACACCAGCACCTCGAAGATCCTGTTCCAGACCTCCGACTCGACCTGGGTGGCCTACAACCGCTACGGCGGCAACAGCCTGTACTTCGGCGACGGCCCCGGCCAGGGCGGGCAGGCCTACAAGGTCAGCTACAACCGCCCGTACACCGGCGGCGACGGCGACGACAACTTCATCTTCAACGCCGAGTACCCGATGCTGCGCTTCCTGGAGGCCAACGGGTACGACCTCAGCTACACCACGGACGCCGACTCGGCCCGGCGCGGCCACCTGATCAGGAACCACCAGGTGTTCATGGCCGTCGGCCACGACGAGTACTGGTCCAACGAGCAGCGCGCCAACGTGGAGGCGGCCCGGAACGCGGGCGTGCACCTGGCGTTCCTGACCGGCAACGAGATCTTCTGGAAGCACCGGTGGGAGAAGAGCATCGACTCCTCCGCCACCGACTGGCGCACCATCGCCTGCTACAAGGAGACCAAGGGAGCCCAGAACGACAACCTGCCCGACTGGACCGGCACGTGGCGCGACCCGCGCTACCCCGACCAGGACGGCGGTCGCCCGGAGAACGCGCTGCTCGGCAACCTCTTCACGGTCAACGGCCGCCGCGAGGACGCGCTCAAGGTGCCGGCCGCGTACGGCAGGATGCGGCTGTGGCGGCACACCTCGCTCAAGGACCTGGCCGCCGACACCACCTACACCTTCCAGCCCGGCACGCTCGGCTACGAGTGGAACTCGGTGGAGGACAACGCCTCCCAGCCGCCGGGCGTGGCGCAGCTCTCCCGCACCACGGTGAACATGCCCGAGGGCCCGTACGTGCTGCAGAACCACGGCGACCTCTACACCCCGGACACCAAGACCCACGCCATCACCTACTACAAGCACCCGAGCGGCTCGCTGGTGTTCGGCGCGGGCACCGTCCAGTGGGCGTGGGGCGTGGACGACGAGCACGCGTTCCTCACCAACACGCCGACCTCCGACGTGCGGATGAAGCAGGCCACGGTCAACTTCCTGGCCGACATGGGCGTGCAGGCGACCACCTTGCAGGCCGGGCTGACGCAGGCGACGAAGAGCACCGACACCCAGGCGCCGACGGTGGCGTTCACCAGCGTGCCGGCCATCTCCGCGGTGGGCGCGGCGTACACGTTCGCCGGCACGGTGACCGACGGCGGAGGCGGCCAGGTCGGCGGCGTCGAGGTGTCCACCGACGGCGGCACGCGCTGGCACCCGGCCGTCTGGCAGGCCGGCAAGACGGCGTGGAGCTACACCTACACCCCGAGCGCGTCCGGTCCGGCGAGCCTGCGGGTGCGGGCCGTGGACGACTCGGCGAACCTGTCGACGCCCGTGGCGTCCACGCCGGGGGTGAACCCGCGCACCTGCCCGTGCGGCCTGTGGACCAACGCCGACACGCCCGACGTGGCCGACAGCGGTGACGCGTCGCCGCTGGAGCTGGGTGTGAAGTGGCGTGCGGGCAGCGACGGCTACGTGCGCGGCGTGCGGTTCTACAAGGGGCCGGGCAACACCGGCACGCACACCGGCACGTTGTGGGACCGCAACGGCACCCCGATCGCCACGGGCACGTTCACCAACGAGACCGCGAGCGGCTGGCAGACGCTGGTCTTCGCGATGCCCGTGCCGGTGACCGCGGGCACCACGTACGTCGTGTCGTACTTCGCGCCCAACGGCCACTACTCCTACGACCTGGAGTACTTCCTCCAGCAGAACCGCTACCTCGAACCGGTCACCGGCCTGAAGAACGGCGAGGACGGCCCGAACGGCCTGTTCCGGTTCGGCGGCCCCGGCTTCCCGACCCAGTCCCACTGGGGCAGCAACTACTGGGTGGACGTGGTGTGGGCGCCGGACCCCGGCCCCGACCAGCGCGCGCCGCTGCTCGCGTCCACCACGCCGGTCGGCGGCGAGGGCACGGTCTCGCTCAACCCCGTCGTCTCCGCCACCTACGACGAGGCGGTCCTGCCCGGCTCCGCCCAGTTCACCGTGACCGGGCCGAGCGGCGCGGTGTCCGGCTCGCTGGCGCTGTCCAACGGCAACAAGACCGTCACCTTCACCGCGGGCCAGGCGCTCGCCCCGAACACCGGCTACGCGGTGGCGGTGCGCGTGTCGGACGCGGCGGGCAACCAGGCGACGCAGTCGACGTGGTCGTTCACCACCGGCGCGGTCCGACCCGCGACGTGCCCGTGCACGGTCTGGGACGACTTCGCCCGGCCGGCCGAGTACTCCTCGACCGACAGCGCGCCGATCGAGGTCGGCACGAAGGTCCGCTTCAACGGCAAGGGCGAGGTGCTCGGCGTCCGCTTCTTCAAGGGCACCGGCAACACCGGCACGCACACCGGCTCGCTGTGGTCCTCCACCGGCCTGCTCCTGGCCACCGGGACGTTCGGCAACGAGAGCGCGAGCGGCTGGCAGAAGCTGACGTTCGCCTCGCCGGTGATCGTGCAGGCGAACACCACCTACATCGTGTCCTACCACGCGCCCAACGGGCGTTACGCGGTCAGCGGCGGCTACTTCAGCGGCAAGGGCGCGAGCTACGCGGGCCTGCGGGCGCTCGCCGACGGCGTCGACGGGCACAACGGCGTCTACCGCTACGGCACCGGCGGGTTCGCGCCGACGGCGTCGTACAACGCGACGAACTACTGGGTCGACGTCGTCTTCCGCAACGGCCTCAACGGCGACACCACGCCGCCGGCGCTGACCAACCGCTCGCCGGCCGTGAACGCCACGAACGTCGTCGCCACCGCCCCGGTGACCTCGACGTTCAGCGAGCCCGTCGACCCGGCCAGCGCCCAGATCTGGCTGACCGACCCGCGCGGCACGCAGCTGACCGGTTCGGTGTCGCTGTCCGGCGACCAGCGCACGGTCACCTGGACGCCGACCGGCAAGCTCATGCCGAACACCCGCTACACCGCCAGCGCGTTGATCGCCGACGCCAACGGCAACCCGATGCCGGACCCGGTGACGTGGTCGTTCACCACCGACGCGACCGTCATCTGCCCGTGCTCGCTGTTCAGCGCGGCGACCCTGCCCACGATCACCTCCAGCGACGACGGCGGCCCGTACGAGCTGGGTGTCCGGTTCACCCCCACCTCGGGCGGCCGGATCACCGCGGTGAAGTTCTACAAGGGGGAGGGCAACACCGGCACGCACACCGGCACGCTGTGGTCGCCGAGCGGCGGGCAGCTGGCCACCGGCACGTTCACCGGTGAGAGCGCGGCCGGCTGGCAGACGTTGACCTTCGCCACGCCGGTGTTCGTCACGGCGGGCCAGACGTACACCGCGTCCTACAGCACGACCACCGGCCACTACGCCGTCGACGCCGGGTACTTCGACGGCTACGCGGTGACCAGCGGTCCGCTGAGCGCGCCGTCGGGCCTGGACGGCGGCAACGGCGTCTACCGCGCCGGCGCGGGCCACCCGACGAACTCCTACGCGGGCGGCAACTACTGGGTCGACGTCGTCTTCCTGCCCAACGAGGACAACGCGCCGCCGGTGGTCAACGGGCGCACGCCGCTCGACGGCGCCGGCGAGGTGTCCCGCACCTCGCTGCTGACCACGACGTTCGACGAGCCGGTGGACCTCACCTCCGCCCAGTTCACGCTCGCCGACGCCGGCGGCGCGAGGATCGCGGGCACGTTGTCGCTGTCGGCGAACCAGCAGCAGGTGACGTGGACGCCGGCGGCGGCGCTGGGCGGCGGCATGACCTACACCGCGAGCCTGCGGATCGCCGACGTCTACGGCAACCTGATGGCCGCGCCGACGACGTGGTCGTTCACCACGACCACGTCCGGGAGCTGCCCGTGCTCGCTGTTCAGCGCGGCGACCGTGCCCACCGTGGCGGAGGCCGACGACACCGGCTCCTACGAGCTGGGCGTCCGGTTCGTGCCGTCGGTGACCGGCTCCGTCACCGGGGTGCGGTTCTACAAGGGCGCGGGCAACACCGGCACGCACACCGGCACGGTGTGGGACGCGGCGGGCAACCCGCTGGCCACCGGCACGTTCTCGAACGAGACGGCCGGCGGCTGGCAGACGCTCACGTTCGCCACCCCGGTGACGGTCATCGCGGGCACGAGCTACGTGGCGTCCTACACCGCGCCGAACGGCCGGTACTCCGTGGACGCCGGGTACTTCATGGGCAAGGCCGTGACCAGCCCGCCGCTGAGCGCGCCCGCCACGGCCGAGGGCGCCCGCAACGGCGTCTACCGCGCCGGCCCCGGCTTCCCGGAGTCGTCCTACGCGGGCAGCAACTACTGGGTCGACGTCGTCTTCACCACCGGCTGACCCCGGGTGGGGCGGACGGGCCTCCACCCGTCCGCCCCACCCGCGAGAGTCCTACCCCCACCCCGCGCGTGTCCTACGTTCAGAACGACCGTGTCCTACGTTCAGAACACCTGAGTTGAACGCTCAGCACACGCGGGCGCGGGTTTCGCCCCTCCTCGGGTCGCCCGGAAGCCCTGCACCAGGCGGGCCCCACGGTTCCTCACGTCGACGGCTGACCGGCGCGGTCACGCGTCCTGGGTCGCGGGCTCCGCCGGAGCGCGCCGCCGTTGCTCCGTGGCCACCCGCAGCAACGCCCCCGACGCGCCGAGCATGGTGAACACCAGCCCGGTCGCCACGCCGAAGCCCAGCAGGTCGAACGTCACCGAGGCGATCCCGCCCGAGATCACGGCCGCCACCAGGGCGCTCGCCAGGCTCCGCAGCTGCTCGTCCCGGCTGATCATCCGCACCCGGATCGCCGCGAACGCCGCCGCCAGGAACATCCCGATCAGCGCGAACAGCCCCAGGTAGCCGTTCTCGATCATCGTCAGCAGGAACTGGTTGTCCAGGATCGTGTACTTCGTCGGCAGGTACGTGCCGAACCCGCGCCCCAGCAACGGGTTCAGGTCGATCTGCTCCCACGCCGCCTCGTAGTCCGCCGTGCGGGCCTTCACGCTCGGGTCGTCCTCGATGTTGGAGAACATCCCGCGCAACGTCCCGAACAGCCCCGGCACCACCAGCGTCGCGCCCAGGAAGCACCCGCCGCCCACCACCGCCGTGGCGATCTTGCGCGGCCGCGGCAAGGCGATGATCATGATCACCGCGCCGACCGCCATGCACAGCAACGCCGTCCGCGACAACGACAGCAGCGCGCCCAGGCCCACCAGCGCCAGGCACGCGAACCAGCGCACGTGCGGCGTGCCGTCGTCCCGGGCCTTGAACACGTAGTGCACGCCCAGCGGCACGGCCATCGCGCACACCAGGCCGAACTCGATCGGGTGGTTCGTGGTGCCCGTCGGCCGCCGGAAGATCGACCGGGCCTCCATCGCCGAGTACCCGTTGTCCTGCACGCGCAGCCCCGGCAGCGACACGTACGACGCCAGGTCCACGCCGAGCCCGAACTGCACCAGCCCCACGAACGCGATCACCGCCGCGCACGCCAGCAGCAGCTTGAGCACCCGGTCCAGCCGTTCCTTGGTGCGCACGGCGTCGCACACGAACACCGCGACCGCGATCATCGACGTGATCCGGATGATGCTGCTGTCGGCCACGGTCAGCTCGTCGGTCGGCAGCCAGCGCCGGGTGGCCACGCCGTAGGTCGCGAGCTGCGACGCCAGGTACAGCGCCACGGCCGTGCGCACGAGGTTGCGCCCCTTGCCCATGCCGACGTTGTCGACCATCTGCCCGGACACCCAGAACACGCCCAGCAGCAACGCCACCACCAACGCGGGCGGCAGCGTCATCGGCACGAACGACAGCACCAGCCGGGCCGGGATGATCAGCAGCGCCAGCAGGAACAGGCTCACGAGCGTGGCGCCGTCGGCCCGCCGCCGCCCGGGCTGGTCCGGCAGGAACCGCTCGGCCACGGTCAGGGTTTGTCGTCGTTGGTCGGCCACGCCGGAGCTCCCGGGTTGCCGGGGTTGCGCGGACCCGGCGCGGCGATCTTCACCGTCTGCTCGCTGGCCGTCGGCTGCGGGCGGCGGCCCGGCGGGCCGGGTGGCCGGCGCGGCGCGCCGTTGGGCGGCGGCACCGGCTGCTTCGCCACGGGAGGAGGCGCCTGCGCGGATGGGGAGGTCTGGGCCGGCTGAGACGGCTGGGCGGGCTGGGGCGCTTTGCGGGCGGCGGGCGCGGGCGGCGCGGACGGGGCGTCGTCGTCCTCCGCGGCCTTGCCCTCACGCGCCTCACGGCGGCGGCGCAGGTGGTTGAGCACGCTGTCGCCGCCGAACGTGGCCGCCGTGGTCAGCAGCATCAGCAGCACGAACGCCGCGCCCGCGTACCGGACCTTGCCGCCGATCTGCGCCTCGGCCTCGGTCGGGTTGACGATCACCTGCGAGGTGATGAACGTCGTCGCCGGCGCCTTCAACGACGTCTGCTGCTTGTCCAGCTCCTTCGTCGCGAACTCCATCACCGTGGTGACCAGGCGCTCGGCCGACTCGGGCGTGCTGCCGTCGGCGGTCACGAACAGGAACGGGCCGCTCATCCCGCCACCGGCCGCGGTGAAGTTCTCCGTCGAGTCCTTGCCGAGGCCGAGCGACTCCTTGCGGGTCTTCGGGTCGGCCAGGATCTGCGCGAGGATCTGCGCGGTGGTCGTCAGGCTGCCGTCGAACGCCAGCAGCGGGTTCACCTGCACCGCGTCCTCGGGCGAGATCTTCTCCTTGAACGTGCCACCGGCCGCCGGCGATGTGAGCACCATTACGCCGGAGGACTGGTAGCGCGTCGGGATGGACAGGAACACACCGGCGGCCACGGCGACAGCCGTGATCGCCGCCGGCAGGGCGATGTACCACCGCCTGCGCAGCGTTCGCACGGCGCCCCAGAAGTCCATCCGCTCCCCGATCCACGTTTACCCCGCGTAGGTGCGCGCGAGGTGTTGTTACCCTGAAATCGGCCGACTCGCGCCCAGTCGTTACAGGTGGTGATGGACTTGGCCTTCCGGCGCGTGGTGTTCGCCGTCGCGGCCATCGTACTGGTCATCGGAGCCGGGGCGGTTTACGTGACATCCGTCGTGCGCGACACCCCGCCCGTGCCGGTGGCGGCGGTCGACGGCGACCTGATGTTCGTGGACCTCGCCGACGGGCGCGGCCGGGTCGAGCAGGCGCGCCTGGCCGATCCCGCCGCCCGCAGCGCGACGCCGTTGACGTGCCGGCGGGTGTACCGGGCCGGTGGCACGACGGTGTGCCTGGAGCTGGCCGGGCCGGGCCCGACCTATGCGGCCGAGGTGACGCGCGACGGCGCCGTGGTGCGGACCGTGCCCCTGCCCGGGGTGCCGAGCCGGGCGAAGGTGTCGGCGTCGGGCCAGGTGGTCACCTGGACGTCGTTCGTGACCGGCGACTCCTACGCGGTGCCCGGCGGGTTCTCCACCCGGACCGGGTACCTGGACCTGCGCTCCGGCGAGGTGGTGGAGTCGCTGGAGGGTTTCGCCGCCGTGATCGAGGATCGGCCGCACGGCGCGCAGGACGTGAACTACTGGGGCCTGACGGTCGCCGCCGACGACCGGACGTTCTACGCGACCCTGGCCTCGGGCGGGTACACCTGGCTGGTCAAGGGCGACCTGGTGGAACGTCGCCTGGAGTCGCTGCGGCGTGACGCGGAGTGCCCGTCCCTGTCGCCGGACGGCACGAAGGTCGCCTACAAGAAGCGGATCGGCCGGCTGGGCCCGTGGGAGCTGGCCGTGCTGGACCTGGAGACCGGCGAGGAGCGCAGGCTGCCGGGCACCGCCGGGGTCGACGACCAGGCCACCTGGTTGGACGACGAGCGGATCGCGTTCGCCGCCGTGCCGAAGGACGCCAAGCTCGCGTCGATCCACGTGGTGCCCGCCGACGGCTCGGCCGCCGCCGTGCTCGTGATCGGCGAGGCCACCTCCCCGTCGCCGAGCTGATCTTCGGCTAACGCCTCTCCGGAATGCCGCGATCCCTCTGTGTCACAAGGGATTCGCGGCTTTCGGAGGCTGAAGTTGTTATTCCTGGCGAAGAATGAATACCACGCCGCAAGAATCGTGTTACCCGCGAAGGGGAACGCGCAGGTCGATCTTCGAAGACGCGCCGCCCGCACCACTCCGGTAGGCCACCCGGCCGCACCACCCCACCCCCGCACGCCGCGCGCCCACCGCCCCGCCGACACCGCACCTCGCCGGTGACCGCGCCGATCACGACCGGACCCCCGACCGTCTTCCCGGCGCGATTGCCGTCCCTCACCGGTTTGCGCTTCCTCGGCGCGTTCGTCGTCTTCGGCTTCCACCTGCACGCCGGCGGCCTGTTCGCGGGCACCGGGGCCGAAGGGGTGGTGGGGGCGGTGTTCGGGCAGGGCGCGACCGGTGTCGGGTTCTTCTTCCTCCTGTCCGGTTTCGTGCTCACCTGGTCGGCGCGGGCGGGGACGCCGGCGGGCGTCGGCCTGCGGCGGCGGGCGGCCAGGGTCCTGCCCAACCACGTGGTGGCCTGGGTCGTCGTGTTCGCCGGCCTCGCCTGGCTGGGCGGCGCGTCCGTGCTGGGCGGCGTGCTGGGGCTGGTCCTGCTGCAAGCCTGGGTGCCGGTCCAGTCGATCTACTTCGGGGTCAACACGCCGGCGTGGTCGCTGTCGTGCGAAGCGGCGTTCTACACGGCGTTCGCCTGGCTCCTGGCCCGCGTGGACCGCGTGCCGCGGAGGAGGCTCTGGGCGCTCGCGATCGGCCTCATGGCCGCGGTGGTCCTGGTCCCGGTGGTCGCGCTGCCCCTGCCGGCGGACCTGGAGTACTGGTTCGTCTACGTCTTCCCGGTCACCCGGGCGCTGGAGTTCGTGCTGGGCATGGCGCTGGCGCGGATCGTGCGCGCGGGCCTCTGGATCAGGCTGCCGCTGTGGCGGGCGGGCGCGCTGGCCGTGGCCGGCTACGCGGTCTCCGGCCACCTGCCCGGCGCGTTCGGCTACGTCGCGGGCACGGTGGTCCCGCTGGCGCTGCTCATCCCGGCCGCCGCGACCGCCGACCTCACCGGCGCGTGGTCACCGTGGCGCGGTCGCACGGCGGTGTTCCTCGGCGAGGTCTCGTTCGCCTTCTACCTGGTGCACCAGGTGGTGATGCGGCTCGCGGAGGCGTTCGGCCCGCACGCCGTCGGCCTGGGCGCGGCGACCGGGATGGCGGTCGCCCTCCTGGCCTGCTCGCTGGTCCTGGCGTGGCTGCTGCACCGGCTCGTCGAACGGCCGGCGCAGCGACGCCTGCTCAGAGCGACAGCTCCCGCCTGAGCACCTTCTCCAACTCGTGCCCGGCCGCGTCCCAGGACCGGCCGGACACGCTGGCGGACGCGGCCCGCGCCACCGCGGCGAAGTCGGGCGTCGTGACCACCTCGGACAGCGCGCGGGCCAGGTCGTGCGGTGTCGCGGGCGCGTACCGGACGTGGTCGTTGTCCAGCACGACCCGGTTGTGCGCGGCCTCGTTGACGACCGGCAGGCACCCCGCGGCCAGCATCTCGTGCGGCACCAGCGAGACGTTCGTCATCGACAGCGTGAGGCCCGCGTAGCACCGGTTGTAGATCTCGTTGAGCCGATCCGGGGTGACGAGCCCGTGGTCGACGTGCCGGGGGCCCAACGACCCGATCTTCTCGCCGTACGTGTGGATCACGACGTCCGGGTGCCGCTCGGCGAAGACCTCCAACGCCAGCAGCCCGATCTCGATCGCCCGCCGGGGCGCCAGCCGACGCGCGTAGAACACGACGCCGTCGCGTCGCGCGCCCTCCTCCAGGCGGTAGCGGTCCACGTCGCAGCCGAAGTCGAAGGAGTCGGCCTGCATGCCCGTCTCGGCCCGCAGCTTCTCGGCCAGGAACCGGCCGGCGGTGAAGCCGTGCAACCCCATCCGGTAGGTGTTCTCCGCCAGCGCCGACAGCCCGCCGACCGGGAAGAACCACGGTTCGTAGTCCTGCACGAGGTAGAACCGCCTGCCCGCGCACGGGTCGTTGAACACCGGGTAGGCCGTCATCCACGCGGTGGCGAACACGGCGTGCGCGTCGGCCATCCCGTCCGCCACGTCGTGCACCGACCCGCGGAAACCCGGGAACGCCGACCTGATCACCGGCTCGTGGTCCGCCGCACGGCTGCCGTACAC
The DNA here is from genome assembly GCF_016695385.1 of Saccharothrix sp. 6-C. Taxonomy (NCBI): domain Bacteria; kingdom Bacillati; phylum Actinomycetota; class Actinomycetes; order Pseudonocardiales; family Pseudonocardiaceae; genus Saccharothrix; species Saccharothrix sp. 6-C. The sequence continues at coordinate 1,845,499 of NZ_CP064192.1, forward strand.
GTCGTACAGGTACAGCCGGCACGTGTGCCCCAGCGACTCCAGGTGCTCGATCAGCCGGAACATCGTGGTGTGCCCGCCCGAGCCGGGTGAGGGGGGAGTGCTGACCCAGTTGACCGTCAGCCGCCCGTCCGCCGGCACTGCCGGCACGACCACCGGCCGCCGCACGCCGACGTCCGCCGCGCGCACGTCCTCCCAGCGCACCGGGAACACCTCGGCGTCCGCGCCGAGCCTGCGGGCAGCCCGGCCGAGCGCACGGGCCCCGACCTGACGCACACCCTGTTCACGCACGATCCGCGTGACCTGGTGCGCCCGTCGCCGCAACTGCTGGACGACCCTCACGCGCCACTCCTCCGCAACAGACCCAGCACCTCGTGGCGCAGGGGGAACACCACGGCCGCGTACGCCAGGGACGCCAACGCGCCACCGACCAGCAGCCGCCACAGGGCGCCGTCGACCAGCCACTGCACGCCCGTCGTCACCACGACCATCGCCAGCCCGCCCGCCACCGGCCGCGCGACCGCCGCGCCCAGGGCACGCGCCCGCAGCCCGTAGGGGCGGAACGCGACCAGGTACGCGGGCACGATCACCAGGAGCACGACCACGCTCTGCGCCAGCGCCACGCCCCGGATGCCGTCCAGGTGCGCGCCCAGCGCCAGCAGCGGCACGAGCGCGGCCAGCCACAGCAGGTGGATGACCAGGATCGCGCGCGACCGCCCGGCGCTGGCCAGGTAGTCGTACCCCAGCTCCAGCGCCACCCGCAGCGCGCCCAGCAGCACCAGCAGCGCCAACGCCTGCGCGGCCGGCGCCCACCGCTCGCCGTACACGGTGCGCACGAGCGGGTCGGCCAACGCCGCCAGCAGCACGCACGCGGGCACCGTCACCAGCGCGAGCAGCCGCAACGCCCGCGAGAACGTTCGCGCGAACAGCTCAGGGTGGTCTCTGACCTGCGAGAACGCCGCCAGTGACACGCTGCGCACCGGCTGCGAGAACGCGCCGACCGGCCAGTTCGCCAGGTTGAACGCGAGCAGGTAGAACCCCAGCGGGACCGTGCCCAGCACGCTGCCGACGATGATGTAGTCGACGTTGAGCACGCCGAACACCAGCAGGCTCGCGCCCGCCAGCGGCAGCCCGAACGCCAGCAGCCCGCGGGCCTGGACCCGGTCGAACCCGGGCCGGTAGCGCTTCGGCGTGTAGGCGAACATCACCACCGCGGCGACGAGGTTCGTCGCGATCCGCGACCACGCCAGGCTCCACGCGCCGAAGCCCAGCAGGGCCAGCACGACCACCACGGCCGTGCCGACGACGAACGCCGACGTGTCCGCGACGAACTTGTGGTCCTGCCGGAACTCGCGCTGCAGCAACGCGCCCGGCACCGCCGAGGCCCCCGCGATCACCAGCGACAGCGACATGAGCTGGATCACACCGGTCGCCTGGGGGGTGTCCATCGCCCCGGCGAACCACGGCGCGCCGAGCACGCACACGAGCGCCAGCAGCGCGCCGGACGCGATGGAGAGCGTCGTCACCGTGGGCGCGAGCTCCTCGACCGGCCGGTCGGTGCGCACCAGGGCGACGCTCACGCCCATCTCGCTGACGCTCATCACGATGTTGAGCACCACCAGCGCGACCGCGAACACGCCGAACTGCTCGGGCGCGATGAGCCTGGCCAGCAGGACGCCCACGCCCACCTGGCTGAACCGCTGCACCAGGCTGTTGATCGCGCTCCACCTGATCGCCGAACCGACCTTGCGCCGCAGCTCGGGGCGCTCGGCCTCGGTCGGCTCCGCCTCGGTGGTCACTGGCCGCGCCACTTCCGGACCTGCCCGCCCACGACGCCCGCGCCGCGCTTGACCAGGTGGCTGCCGACGAACAGCTGCGTGCGGCTGCACACCTTCGGCCCCAACAGCCGCCGCCGCCGCAGCGCCCGGTACTCGGGCAGGCGCGCGACGTCGGGGTGGACCCGCCGGGCGAACGCCTCCAGCTCGTCCACCGGCACCTCGTCCAGCTTGTCGCGGTCGTAGGCGCGCACGGCCCGCCACAACGCGTCCTTGGCGATGGACCGGTCGGCCAGCGACCGCAGCCGCGCCGGCAGCCCGGGGTGCTCGGCGAAGAACCGCTCGAAGACCGCCTGCCGTTGCTCCAGGTCGGTGAACAGGGAGGAGAACCGGGTGCGCATCATGCTCTGCTGGTGCACCCGGTAGTACGCGGCGGGCTCGCCGCGCACGTAGCCGATGTCGGACACCGCGGCGATGCGCAGCCACATCTCCAGGTCGCCCGCGTGCGGCAGGTCCGGCCGGTAGCCGCCGACCTCCTGCTGCACCGACGTGCGCACCACGGCCTCGGGGGAGGACAGCACGTTCTGCCCGGTGCGGCAGCGCGCCTCGATCCAGTCCACGCCGGACCAGACCGTGCGGCCGGCCGGGGCGGCGACCACGGACGGCAGCTCCGCGTGGTCGGTGTAATTCACGACACGTCCGTACACCATGCCGACGTTCGGGTGCGCCTCGAAGACCTCGGCGGCACGGGCCAGCGCGCCCGGCGCCAGCAGGTCGTCGGCGGACAGCAGCACGGTGTAGTCGGCCTTGGCCCACTCCAGCAGGCCCTCGTTGTAGGTCGCGATGTGCCCCTGGTTGACCTCGTGCCTGCGGCCCTCGACCCGGGGGTCCCGCGTCAGCTCGGCCACGACCTCGGGCGTCTCGTCGCTCGACGTGTCGTCGATGATCAGCACGCGCACGTCGACACCGGGTTGGTCGAGCGCGCTCGTCACGCAGGCACGCAGGAACCGGGCGTAGTTGTAGCACGGGATGACGACGTCGACCGTTGGTCGTGCCGGGGGCTCTGTCACGCCCTACTCATCGTGTTCGACCGCGGATCGTTAACGGCGCGGCCCCGATCCCGATGTAGGAGGACATAGGGGAAGGGGTTCCATGGACCACGTCGTGCTGACGCGTTTCAACCTGCCGTCCGTCGGCGCGGAGAGCGTCGTGCGGGCGCGCGAGGGGTGGTTGACCGAACGCGTCGGGTTGTTCGAGCGGTACTGCCTGCCCTCGGTGGCGGCGCAGACGTCTTCGGACTTCCGGTGGCTCATCTACTTCGACCCGGAGAGCCCGCGGTGGCTCAAGGACCGCATCGAGGCGCACGGCGACGCCTACACGCCGGTGTTCCGCACGCAGGTCGGCCGCGACGAGCTGATCGAGGACATCTCGGCGCTCTTCCCGGTCAAGGGCGACGAGCTGATCACCACCAACCTCGACAACGACGACGGGCTCGCCGCGGACTTCGTCGCCCGGCTCCAAGCCGAGCGCCCCACCGGCCGCCGCACCGCCCTCTACCTGGCGAACGGGCTGGTCAAGAGCCCGACCGGGCTGTTCGCGCACCACGACCGCGACAACGCGTTCGCGTCGATGCGGGAGAGCTGGGACGCGCCGGTGACGTGCTGGGCCGACTGGCACAACCGGCTGCACCGGCACGCCGAGGTGGTGTCCCTGGGCGGACCGCCCGGCTGGCTCCAGGTCGTGCACGGCGGGAACGTGAGCAATCGCACGCGGGGCAGGCTGGTCGCGCCCGCGCCGTACCGGCCGCTGTTCGGCGACGCGCTGGACGACGTGCCGGAACCCGCCGGCGGCGTGCTGGCCCGCGACCGGTTCGTCGGCCACCCGCTGCGGTCGGCGCGCGACGGGGCCAGGTACCTGGCCAAGACCACGGCGCTGCGGCTGCTCGGCCCGGGTGGCTTCGAGAAGGCGAAGCAGGTGCTGGCCGCGCGGACGCCGAGGTGACGTTGACGCGCGTGGTGCTGGTAGCGGTCCTCGCGTTGAGCGCTTGCACGGCCGATGCGCGACGGCCGGCCGGGCCGACACCCGCGCCCGTGCCCGCCAGTCCGTCGGTCGACTACTACCGGAAGTGGGTCAACGGACCCAACCCGACCGGCGACCCGGCCGTGTTCCCGATCAACGTCTGGATGCAGGACCCGTCCGGCGTCGAGAACGGCGAGAAGCTCGGCCGGGCGTTCCCGGCGATCGGCGTCGACTTCGGCATCGGGCTGTGGGAGGACGAGTGGTGGTACCTCCGCCAGGAGGGGCTCCACGAGACCGACTGGCGCGTGTACGTGGACGGCACGCGGGTCGACGCGGTCCTGGCGGACACCGCGCACGCCCGCAACTACGTCGGCTACCTGATCGCGGACGAACCGGACATGACCAAGGTCTACGGCGACGTGTTCCACCCCGACATGCAGCCGTCGGCGATCGTGGAGGCGGCCGACGCGGTGCGCGCCAAGGACCCGTCCCGGCCGACGTACCTCAACTTCAGCCCGTGGATGGGCACGCCGACCGGTGAGGTCGGCTACGGCCACATCGAGGAGTCCTACGAAGAGGACATGCGGACCTACTGCTCGGCCGCGGACATCGCTTCGGCCGACTACTACGGCTGGACGCACCCCGACCGCAACCACACCGTCGGCGCGTACAGCTACGGGCAGGTCATCGACACCATGCGCAAGTGGTGCGGCCCGGACAAGCCGCTCTACGGGTTCGTCGAGACCGGGCACCCGCACGACCGCGGCGAGACCATCGACCCCGACCAGCTGGAGTCGGCGGTGTGGAACACGGTCCTGCACGGCGCCACCGGCGTCAACTACTTCGCGCACAGCTTCCACACCGACGGGACCGGCGAGTACTCCAGCATCCTGACCCGACCCGCGATCACCGCCCGCGTCGCCGCGGTGAACGCGAGGCTGAAGTCGTTGGCCCCGGTGCTCAACGCGCCGAACCTGCCGGGGGTGACCGCGTCGAGCGACAACGGCATCCCGGTCTCCGTGCTCTACAAGGATCTGGGCATGCACAAGCAGGTCGGCGACGCGCGCTGGGCCTTGGCCCAGACCGACGGCACCAAGGACCACCCCCGCAGCCGCGCCGCCCGCGTCACGCTGACCGTGCCGGTGTCGTCGGGCACGGCCACCGTGGTGGACGAGGACCGGACCGTGCCGATCGTCGACGGCCGGATCGTGGACGACTTCGGTCCGTACCAAGTCCACGTGTACCGGTTCTGACGGGCTAACGGCGCAGACCCGGCCGGCGATTGGGGCAGTGCGTGACCCGAACCCCACGGAGGCCGATCGTGCTGCTCAGGAAGATCCGCAAGACGCCGGCGGTGTGCGGCGCGGTCGCGTTGGGCGCGGCGTTGCTGCTCGCGCCACCCGGGACGGCCGCCGCGGACACCGTGCGGGTGCTCGGCTACGTCGCCAACAACGGCGGCGGGGTGTCGGTGCTGGACACCGCCACGAACGCGGTCACCACCACGCTCATCGACTCCACGGGCGACTCGCCCTACGGCGTCGGTGTCGCGTTCGACGGCACGCGCGCCTACGTGACGAACGTCCGCGACGACACGCTCACGGTCATCGACACGCCGACCAACACCGTGGGCGCGTCCGTGCCGGTCGGCGACGGACCCGCCGGCGTCGTGGTGTCGCCGTCCGGTGGGCACGTGTACGTGTCGAACTACCTGGCGGGCACGGTGTCCGTCGTGGACGCGGCCACGCTGGCCACCACCGAGACGATCCCGGTCGGCCCGAACGCCGACGGCATCGCGATCACGCCGAACGGCAAGCGGCTCTACGTCGCCCACGACGTCGCCGGGCCGGGCACGGTCTCCGTGGTGGACACCGCGACGAACACCGAGGTCGCCGAGATCCCGACCGGCCACACCCCGACCGCCGTGGCCGTGACCCCCGACGGCGCGAAGCTGGTCGTGGTCAACAAGCTGTCCAACAACGTGTCCGTGGTCGACACCGCGTCCAACGCGGTGATCGGCACGATCCCGGTCAGCTTCATCCCGCACGGCGTGGCGATCTCCCCGGACGGCACGCGCGCCTACGTGACCAACAGCGAGGGGCACAGCCTGTCGGTGGTCGACATCGGCGCGCTCGCGCCGGTCGCCCAGATCCCGGTGGGCAGCAGGCCGATCAGCGTCTCCCTCACCCCTGACGGCGCCAGGGCCTACGTGACGAACTTCGTCAGCGGCACGGTGTCGATCGTCGACACCGCCACCTTGTCCGTCGTCGCCTCCGTCCCCGTCGGCGTCGACCCGGTGGGCATCGCGATCCACGCCGTCCCGCCGGCCGCCACCAAGCTGACCGCCGGTCACGGCCAACTGCAACTGCGCCTGCTCGGCTTCACCGCGCGCGGCCTGGACGCCACCCTCACCGAGTCCCACACCGGCAAACCCGTCGCGGGCAAGCAGATCACGTTCCGCACGGTCAAGGGGCACCCGCTCTGCACCGCCACCACGAACGCCTACGGCAAGGCGCGGTGCGACGCCAACGTCCCCCTGCTGGTGGGCTTGGCCACCCTGCTCCAGGGCTACACGGCAAGCCACGCGGGCGACCTGACCCACGGCCGGTCCGCCGCGCACGGCTCGATCGCCCTCACCCTGCTCTGAGCACGACGGGAAAGGCAGGTCGAACGGGGTGATCCGGCCGGGCGGCGAAACCCGGCCGGATCACCCGGCCCGGCGTTCCGCGTTGAGCCGCCACGCCACCACCACGGCGACGAGGAGCGAGCCGATGGCCGCGTGCACGGCGGTGCCGAAGGCGGCGAACTGGAGCAGGAAGCCGAAACCCACGGACGACACCAGGCGCGCCACCGCCTGTCCCGTCTGGACCACCGCCAAGCCCGACGCGCGCAACGACTCCGGCACGAGGGCGCTCACCCGGGCGGACAGGACGCCGTCCGTAGCGGCGTAGAAGAGCCCGTGCAGCAACAAGGCCACGCCGACCCCGACGTAGCCGGTGCCGGCGGCGAGCAGCAGCACGTACACGCCCAGCAGCAGCACGTGCCCGCCCAGGAACACCGGCCACCGCCCGATCCGGTCCGCCAGCCGCCCCACCGGCGCGGCGGCCACCAGGAACACCAACGCCGTGCCCAACGGCAGCAGCGGCAACAGGTGCAGCGGCGCACCGGTGGCCTTCTGCACCAGGATGAACACGAACGCGTCCGACAGCGTGGCCAGACCCAGCACCGCCGACCCGACCGCCAGCCGCCGGTAGCCCGGCTCCCGCAGCAACGCCACCCCCGCCCGCACCGACGGGCGCGGGCCGGCCGTCGCGGGGCGCGGGTTCTCCCGCACGAACGCCACCAGCACGATCAGCCCGACCACGGCGAAGCAGGCGCTGACCACGAACACCGGACCCGCCACCGTGCCGACCCAGTACATCAGCAGGAACGTCATCAGCGGCCCGAGCAGCGCGCCCACCGTGTCCATGCCGCGGTGCAACCCGAACGCCGCGCCCAACCGGTCCGGCGGCGTGGCCAGGGAGATCAGCGCGTCGCGCGGCGCGGTGCGCAGGCCCTTGCCCGCGCGGTCCGCCGCCATGGTCGCGCCGATCCCGAACGCCGACGCGCCCACGAGCGGGAAGATGAGCTTCGTCACCGCCGACAGCCCGTAACCGACCGCGGCGACGGCCTTGTGCCGGTGCGTGCGGTCCGAGAGGTGGCCGCCGACGAGCCTCAGCACCGCCGTCGCGCCGGTGTACAGACCGTCCAGCACGCCGAACTGCGCATAGCCCATGTTGAGCGTGAACAGCAGGTAGACCGGCATGAACGCGGTGACCATCTCGGCCGAGACGTCGGTCAGCAGGCTCACCGCGCCCAACGCGACCACGGTGCCGGGGACCCTGCCCTTGACCCGCTCGCTGGGCCGGACGGACGCAACGTACATGCTCCCGTTATCGGTCACGTGCGGTAGCCGTTACCGGCGTCCGGCCACGTCGTAACGGGGACCGCCCGGAACCCGATGACGCGGGTATGCCGGACATAGCGCAGCCCCGCGTCCGCGTGGGCGCCGTCGACGTGTGGTCCGTCCGAGAGTCCGGTGTCGCCGATCACGTGGCCGAGGCCTGGCGACGGGCCGAGGGCGGCGCGATCGTCACGGCCAACGTGGACATCGTGCGCGCCGCGACCCGCCGTCCCGAACTCGCGGCGCTGATCGCCGAGTCGGAGCTCGTCGTCGCCGACGGGATGCCGGTCGTGTGGGCGGGCAGGCTCGCCGGCGTCCCGGTGCCCGAGCGGGTGACCGGGTCGTCCCTGGTGTTCACCCTCGCCGAAGCCGCCGCCCGCGAAGGCCGTTCCCTGTACCTGCTGGGCGGTGAGCCGGGCGTGCCGGAGAAGGCCGCCGAGGCGCTGTGCGCCCGCTACCCGGGGCTGCGCGTCGTGGGCACGGACTCGCCGCCGTTCGGGTTCGAGACCTCCGCCGACAGCACCGCCGAGACCGTGGCGAAGGTGGTGGCGGCCGCACCGGACCTGGTGTTCGTGGGCCTCGGCTTCCCCAAGCAGGAACGCCTGATCCGGCTGCTGCGCGCGGACCTGCCGGCGTCGTGGTTCCTCGGCTGCGGCGCGGGCATCCCGATGGCCGCGGGCGAGTTCAAGCGCGCCTCCGGCGTGGTGCAGAAGCTGGGCGCGGAGTGGCTGCACCGCCTCGCGCTCGAACCGCGCCGCCTGGCCAAGCGCTACCTGCGCGACGACCTGCCGTTCGCGTTCCGCCTGCTCGGGGGCGCGCTGCGCACCCGGTTCCGCCGCCCGACCACCGCCGGCCACCAGCCCGCGGACGCGGTCGGCGCCCAGACGACCGCCGACCGCGTCGGCACCCGGACCGGGGAGTAGAAGTGCCGCTTGCCGTCGTCGTCGTGACCTACCACAGCGCGGAGGTCGTCGAAGACTGCCTGGAGTCCGTCGCCGTCGCGTTGCGGTCCATTCCGGACAGCCGGGTCGTGGTGGTGGACAACGCCTCCACCGACGACACCCTGGCGATCGTGGCGCGGGTCGCGCCGCACGCCCAGGTCGTCGCCCGCGCGTCCAACGACGGCTTCGCGGCGGGCGTCAACGCCGGGTTCGCCGCCGCGCCGGACTGCGACGTGCTGGTGCTCAACCCGGACGTGCGGCTGCACCGCGACGCCGTCACGCTGCTGCGCGCCGCGCTCGCGCTGCCCGGCACCGGCATCGCGGTGCCCCGGCTGGCCGGTCCGGACGGCGCGCCGCAGCTGTCGTTGCGCCGCGCGCCGAACCCGGTGCGCGCGCTCGGCGAGGCGATCCTCGGCGGCACGCGGGCCGGCCGTTCCGAGGCGCTCGGCGAGCTGGTGGTCGACCCCCTCCGGTACGAGACGGCCGGCGTCGCGGACTGGGCGACCGGCGCGGCGTGGCTGATCTCCCGCGAGGCCCGCGAGGCGATCGGCGTGCTGGAGGAGCGGTACTTCCTGTACTCGGAGGAGACCGAGTACATGTTGCGCGCGGGCAAGCGCGGCTACGCCATCCGCTACGAACCGCGGGCGCGTGCCGTGCACCTGGGCGGCGAGCAGTCGACGTCGCCGGTGCTGTGGTCGATGGCCACCACGAACCGGGTCCGGATGGTCCGCGAGCGCCACGGCAGGCCCGCCGCGTTCGCGATGTGGTGGGCCGTGCTGCTGAACGAGCTGCTGCGGGCGCCGCGCGGCGCCAAGCACCGCACGGCCGTGCGGGACCTGCTGCGCTGGCGGCGGTGGCCGGTCCGACCGGGCGCGGGCGGCTCCGAGCCCGGCTGGGTGTGCTTCTCCGCGCAGGACTGGTGGTACCACAACCGGGCGCACTCGGACTTCCAGCTGATGCGGTCGATGGCCGCGCACCGCCGGGTGCTCGTGGTCAACAGCATCGGCATGCGGATGCCGACCCGCGGCAACAGCACGCACGTGGCCCGGCGCATCCTGCGCAAGCTGCGCAGCGTGGCCAAGTTCGTGCGCCGGCCGATGCCTGACTTCTACGTGATGTCCCCGCTGCCGCTGCCGTTCTACGGCTCGCCGTTCCTGCGCGGGGTCAACGCCGTCCTGGTCCGCGCCCAGGTGCGGCTGGTCGCCTTCGCGCTGGGCCTGCGCACGCCGGTGATCATGGTGACGATCCCGACCGCCTGGGACGTGGTCGCCCCGATGCGCCGGCGCAGCCTGGTGTTCAACCGCTCGGACCGGCACTCGGACTTCCCCGAGGCCGACCGCGCGTCGATCGAGGTGCTGGAGAACCAGCTCCTGGCCAACGCCGACCACGTCGTCTACGTCAGCCACGCGCTGATGGAGGAGGAGCTGCCGCGCACCGGCTCCCGCGCCCACTTCCTCGACCACGGCGTGGACGTGGACCACTTCACCGCGCGGCCGGAGGCCGAGTGGCCGGACGACGTCCGCGCGCTCCCCGGCCCGCGCATCGGCTTCTTCGGCGCGCTGGACGACTTCGTGGTCGACTTCGACCTGCTGGAACGCGTCGCCGTCGAGCTGCCGCAGGCGTCCCTGGTGCTGATCGGCGACGCCACCCACCCGATGGAGCGCTTCGACAAGCACCCCAACGTGCACTGGCTGGGCTTCCGGCCCTACTCCGCCATCCCGGCCTACGGCTCGGCGTTCGACGTGGCGATCATGCCGTGGCAGGACAACGACTGGATCAAGCGGTCCAACCCGATCAAGCTGAAGGAGTACCTGGCGCTGGGCCTCCCGGTGGTCAGCACCGACTTCGCCGAGCTGGCGGGCTACACCGACCGGGTCCGCGCCGCCCGCTCCCACGCCGAGTTCGTCGACGCCCTCCGCGCCACCCTGGCCGCCGGTCCCCTCCTGCCCCCGCGCACCCTCCGCGCCTCCGTCGAACCCCACTCCTGGCAGGCCCGCACCCGCACCCTGCTGACCCTGACCACCCCGTGAGTCCTACCTCCACCCCGCGCGTGTCCTACCTCCAGAACGCGTGAGTCCTACGTTCAGAACGCGTGAGTCCTACGTTCGGAACACCCGAGTTGAACGCTCGGCGCACCCCGGCGGGGTGCTGAGGCACCCTCGACTACGCGACCCGGCGCGAGGTTGCGTCACTGTGTGTTGCGCCGCGAACCGGCCCGTCTTGCCCAGGAAGGGTGGCCGGCGCATCTAGTGTGGGTGTCGTGGAGCCACTGCCCCCGAACGCCCCGTCGCGGATCGGCGACTACACGCTGCTCGCCGCCCTCGGCCGCGGTGCGATGGGGTCGGTCTACCTGGCGCGGTCACGCGGCGGGCGGCCGATCGCGGTCAAGGTCTCGCGCGCCGAGCTGGCCGACAACCCGGAGTTCCGCGAGCGCTTCCGCCGCGAGGTCGAGATGGCCCGCGCGGTCGGCGGTTTCTGGACCGCGACCGTGGTGGACGCCGACCCCGACGCCGACCGGCCGTGGATGGCCACCGAGTACATCCCCGGCCCGAGCCTCCAGCAGGCCGTCCAGGACCACGGCCCGCTGCCCGAACGCGCGGTGCGCCGCCTCGCCGGCGGCCTGGCCGAGGCGCTGGTCGCGATCCACGGCGCGGGCCTGGTGCACCGCGACCTCAAGCCGTCCAACGTGCTGCTGGCCGACGACGGCCCCCGCGTGATCGACTTCGGCATCGCCCGCGCCTTGGAGCACTCCGCGCTCACCGAAGCGGGCATCGTGTTCGGCACCCCCGGCTACCTGTCACCCGAGCAGGTCATCGGCCAGAAGATCACCACCCAGAGCGACGTGTTCGCGCTCGGCTCGGTGCTGGTCTACGCCGCGACCGGCGGCGGGCCGTTCGGCGAGGGCGCCACCTCCGCGCTGGTCTACCGCGTGGTCCACCAGGAGCCGGACCTGTCCCGAGTGCCGCCGGGCCTGGTGCCGCTGATCGTGCCGTGCCTGGTCCGCGAGCCGGTGAACCGCCCGACGCCCGCACGGCTGCTGGAGGCGATCGGCCCGCCGTCCGCCGAACCGTCCTGGCTGCCCGCGCGCGTCCGCACCATGGTCGAGCAACGGCACACCGAGCTGGGCAAGCTGCCCGCCAAGCCGCCCACCCGGGTGATGGTGGAGGAACCGCCGCCCAAACCGCCGACGCCGGCCACCCCCGCGCCGGTGCGGCAGGCGCCGACCCGCGTCGAGCCCGAGCGCAAGGAGGTCCGCCCCACCGGCGTCCGCTTCAAGACCTCCCGCGCCGTCGGCCTGAGCTGGGCCGGCGCGCACGTGCTCGCCTCCCTGGTGACCCTCTCCATCGCCGACCCCGCCAACGGCGCGCCTCCCGCCGTGCGACTGGCCTCGGCCATCGCGTTCGTGGCGTTCGCGCTGGCCGGCACCCGCCTCCTGATCGGCGCGGCGCGCGCGCCGCTCACCCTCGACGTCGGCCCGGACGGCATCACGCTGTCCAACGGCGAGGAGTCCCACCGCCTCCCGTGGTACGCCATCGCCCGCGTCAAGGTGGACGCGCACCACGCCCGCCCGTGGCTCATGGTCTGGCTGGTCGCCGCCGCCAAGACGCCGGACACGCTGGGACGCGGCAGCTTCACCAAGCACAAGGGCGGCCTGCGCGTCTACCCGATCTCGCACGAGCGCTACCGCAAGCGCCGCGACCGCGACGTGGTCGAGCTGCGCTCCGCCCTGGCCTGGTACGGCTCCACCGTCTACGACCCCCGGTAGGCCGCGCCGGCCGGTCAACGACCGCTGAACGTCGCCTTGCCGGGGCCGTCGGTCAGGAACGACCGCACCGCGCCCCGCAGGTCCTCGCTGTCGAACAGCCCGGCCGCGATCGTGGTGACGTGCTCGTCCGCCTCGGCCACGCCGCCGCGCTCGAAGTGCGCCAGCACCCGCTTGGTCGCCGCGTGCGCCAGCGTGGGCCCGGCCGCCAGCGCCGCGGTGAACTCCAGCGCCGCGTCGTCGAAGCCCTCGTCCGGCAGCACCCGGTTGACCACGCCCCACCGCTCCAGCGTGGCCGCGTCGTAGCGCTCGCCGGTCATCACCAGCTCCTTGGCCCGACCGACGCCCGCCCGCGCGGCCAGCCGCTGCGTGCCGCCCATGGTCGGGGTCAGCCCGACGACCTTCTCCACCAACCCGAACGTCGCCCGCCGCGCGGCCAGCACGAGGTCGCACGCCACCGCGACCTCGAACGCCCACGTCAGGCACAGCCCGTGCGCGGCGAACACGGTCGGGAACGGCAGCGCGGCCACCCGTTCGGGCAGTTCCAGCATCCGGTCGAGCAGGGCCTTGGCCCGCGCGGAGGTCTCCTGCGCGGCGAACAGGGCCACGTCGACGCCGCCGCTGACGACCTTGCCCTCGAAGCGGACCAGCAGCGCCCGCGCGGGGCGCCGCTCCAGGTCCTCGACCGCCGCCTCCAGCAGGTCGTGCAGCCCGGCGGTGAAGAGGTTCAGCGGGGGAGCGTCGACGGTGAGCACGGCGAGCCCCGCGGCGTCCCGCTCCAGCCGAACCTGTTGCGCTGCCACGGGCGTGGATTTTACACGCGTCCGGAATGGGGAAAACCAGGTGTCCGAATGGCCCAGTGCGGGTGAAAATCTGTCAATGAGTTCCTGGACCGTTCAGCCCGAACCGGTTGACAGCCCGACCGCCGTGGCGGTGATCCGCACCTACCTGGCCGAGATCATCGGGCGCTACCACGGCCGGCCCGCCACGCCCGCGGAGGTCGACCTGGCGATCGCCGACGACCCGACCGACGACCTGGTCCGGTTCTTCGTCGGCCGCCGCGCCGGGGCGGTGCGAGGATGCGTCGGGTTCCGCCTGGTAGACCGCGAAACGGCGGAGATGAAGCGGATGTTCGTCGATCCGGCGGCTAGGGGCACCGGCGGCGGCGCGGCGCTGCTCGCGGCGGTCGAGGAAGCGGCCGTCTCATTTGGTGCCGCGGCCATTCGCCTCGACACCCGTACTGACCTGGTCGAAGCGCGGGCGTTGTACGCGCGGCACGGCTACCGTGAGGTGTCGGCGTTCAACGACGACCGCTATGCGGAGCACTGGTTCGAAAAGCGGCTATAGGGGCCATCGGGTTCCCATATCACTGTTGTGATGTGTCTCACTTGACAGTGAATAAACGCCCCAGTTGAGTATGTGGCGAAAGTCGGCCGCGGAATGAAATGGGGATCAGTCCAGTGGCTTTCGCCGTTGAGTTGACATTTCGTGATGCGCGCCAGGTGCGGAGATCCATTCATCTCGCACACCGGGAATATTGGCGTCCGCTCGCCGAGCAGGGTGTGCTCGTCGGAACCGGCCCTTGGGCCGACGGTTCCGGCGTGCTGCTCATCGTGCAGGTGCCCGACGACGCCGCGGCCCGGGACCTGGTGCGCGGTGACCCGTACGTGCGATCGCAGTCGATCGCAGAGGTGCGCATACGCCAGTGGCACGTGCTGCTGGGTGTGCCGGAAGGTGAGCGCGTGCCGGGCATCGTCCGGCCGCGCGATGGGCAGAGCGCCGAGGCGCGCTCGCGCGAGCCGTTGACGCCGCACGAGCACCGGATCGCGCTGATGATGTTGGAGGGGATGACGAACCGGCAGATCGCCGAGCACTTCTCGGTGTCGACCCGGGCCGTCGAACTCCACATCACCCGCATCTACCGCAAGCTCGACATCGGCAGGCGGGCGCAGCTCGCCGCGGCGATGCCGTGGGGCCAGCGCTCGTACCTCTAGGCGCACGTACCGGTCATGGACGCAGGGCCGTGAGGATCGACGGGAGACCCCCGGAGGTCCTCACGGCGCTCACCGCGCTCAGGCCAGCAGCTCCGCCCGCGACGCCACGCCGAGCTTGCGCAGCACCCGTGCCACGTGCTGCTCCACCGTGCGCGGCGACAGGAACAGCACGTCGGCGATCTCGCGGTTCGTGCGCCCCTGGGCCAGGAGCCGCGCCACGTCCTGCTCGCGCGGCGACAACGCGTTGCCGTACCCGCGCCTGCCGCGCCGCGACGGCGTCGCCACGCCCGCGCCGCGCACCAGGTGCCGGCACCGCGCCGCGTCACGGCTCGCGCCCAGGGAGTCGAACCGCGCCGCCACCTCGCCCAGCGCGACCACCGCGTCGTCGTCACCGCGCTCCAACGCCGCCAGCGCGATCCGCTCCGACAGCACCGCCGAGTAGTACCGCAGCCCCAGCTCGTCGGCGGCCCGGCGGGCGTCCTCCAGCAGCCACGGCTCGTCCGGCCGCGCCAGCAACGCCCGGCACGCCTTCAACGCCACGTGCGCCAGCGGCGCGTCCCGGTCGACCAGCCCCGCGTCCAGCTCCTCCACCAGCTTGACCGCGTCCTCCAGCCGCCCGGCGGCGCGGTAGGCGTCCACCGCGGCCGGCGCCAGCTCGCCGAGCCACGCCCACACGCCCTTGCGCCGGGCCAGCTCCAGCCCCCGGTCCGCCTCGGCGCACGCCCGCGCCAGGTCGCCGCGGTCGGACCACATCCTGGTCAGCGCGGCGAAACCGCCCAGCGCCACCGGCGTGATCGAGTTCTCCACCGACCGCACGCCGCTGTCCGCCAGGTGCCGCTCGGCCGCCTCCCAGTCGCCGCGCGCCACCGCCAGGCACCCCAGCACCAGGTTGATCTCCCCGGCGACCGGCAGCAGCTCCCGGTACTCCTCCAGCAGCCGCGTGGCCCGGTCCTGCAGCGTGCCCCAGTCGCCGCGGTACCAGTCGAGGTGGACGCGGGTGGACTGGCCGGTGCCCTCGGTGAACGGCACGCCCGCGCCGACGGTGAGCCGCAGGCCGCGGTCGAGGAAGTCCCGCGCCAGGTCGAAGTGCCCGATCAGGGCGAACGCGTCGGCCAGGTTGCAGTGCGCCCGCGCCAGGTGCCGCCGCACCGCCACGTCCGCCGCCGTGTCGGGCAACCGGTCCAGCCGCGACATCACGGTGTGGTCGCCGGTGCACATCCGCGACCCGAGCTGGTTGGCCAGCAGCGCGAACCGCACCTCGTCGTCCTCGCACGAGTCGATGAACGCCTCCACCTCGCGCATCCAGCGCAGGTGCTCGGCCAACGGCGTGGCGCCGACGAACGGCTGGGCGAGCACGGCCCGCGCGCCCATCGCCAGGTCGGGGCGCGCGGCCAGCTCCCCGATGGCGCGCTCGAAGACGACGCGGCCGTGCTTCGGCCCGTCGAACTGGCGGATCAGCAGGAAGCCGAGGTTCAGCCGCACCTCGCCGCGCGCGGCCGTGGACAGCCGGTGGTCGTCGAGGAGCCGTTCCAGGGTGGCCCGCGGGTCCCGCTGGTCGAGACCGCCCCGGGCGACCTGGCCGAGCTTGACGGCGAGCCGGTCCACGTCGGCGGGCGTCAGCGACGCCTCGTCCAGCAGCCGCTGGTAGAGGTGGGTGGCGGTGGCCGGGTCGCCGACCTCCAGCGCCCGGTCCGCGGCGGCCTCGCCGTGCCGCAGCCAGTCGGGCAGGAGCCCGGCGCGGCGGCTGTGCTCGGCCAGCTGCATGAACGGGCGCGGCGTGGCGTGGTCGAGGGCGCGCAGCGCGCGCAGGTGCAGGCGTTGGCGTTCGGGACCGGTGAGCGTGTCGTAGACGGCCTGCTGGGCGAGGGCGTGGCGGAAGCCGTAGCGGACGTCCGTCTCGTGCAGCACGCCGCTGTGCAGGGCGTGGGTGAGCGCGGCGCCGGCCCGGTCGGGCGCCACGGCGCCGACCTCGGCGAGGAGCTGCTCGGTGGCGGGCACGCCCAGCACGGCGGCGGCCTCGGCGATGCGCCGGCCCGTGACCGGCAGCCGGGCCAGGCGTTCGGCCATCGCGTCGCGCAGCAGCGCTGGCACCTCGACCGCGTCCAGCAGGCGCCAGTCCGGGTCGCGCAACGCCCGCAGCATCTCCTCGACCACGAACGGGATGCCGGCCGTGCGCTCGTGCAGCCGGGCGGCGAACTCGGCGGGCACGGCGTCCACGTCGAGGATCGCGGCGGCGAGGTCGTGCACCTGGCCGACGTCCAGCGGGCCCAGCTCCACCAGCGCGGACGCCACCCCGGCGGGCGGGCGGTAGGCGCTGCCCAGCGGCATCCCGCCGGGCGCGTCCTCGCGCCGGTAGGTGACCAGGGTGGTCAGGTTCGGCGGTGGGGCGGCCATCAGGAACCGCAGCAGGTGGCGGCACCCGTCGTCGGCCCAGTGCAGGTCCTCGACCACCAGCAGGACGGGTCCCAGGGCGGCGAGCAGCTCGCGCACCGCGCGGAACAGGTGGTGGCGCTCGTGCCGGGGGTCGTCGGGGCGTTCGGGCGGCTGGGGCAGGTGGCCGGTCAGCTCCGGCAGCAGGGGTCCCAGCACCCCGGTCACCGGGCTCAGCGACACCCGGCTCAGGTACCCGCCCACGGTGCGCAACGCGTCGAGCACCGCCCCGTACGGGAACGGCTCGCGCAGCGGCTGGCAGCACCCGGTCAGCACGCGCAGCGGCCGCAACTCCGGCCGGGCGAGCAGCTCCCGCACCAGCCTGCTCTTGCCGACACCGGCCTCGCCCGCCACCAGCACCACGGACGGCTGGGACGTGACGGCGTCCACCAGCGCGGCCAGCTCTTCGCCCCGGCCCACCAGGACGGGCGAAGTGGTTCGCGGTGGCGTCATGCGCACTCCAGGCACTCGCCGAGGAGATCGACCGGACCCCTGTATTAGAACCCGAATCGTTCGGTGAGAGCACCCCCTCGCGCTCCGGTGAGGTTAGAGGGCTGTTCGGGTGGCATATGTGGCGATCGGGTGCGGAATCGATGCGGAAAAGCTCACCGACCGTGCGGTATGTCACATGATTAGGCGAACCGGGTGATGTCTGTCAATACTCCTTACCCGTCGGTAACCTGAGTGGTGGGAGTTCCGTTGGTGCGCAACCTCGTCGTCGGATCCACCGTGCTCGCGGTGCTGGCCGCCGGCTGCGGCGCGGCGGAACCACCACCGGTCAAGGCAGGCCCCGGCGTCACCGACGACACCATCTCGCTGGGCGTGCTCACCGACATGACGGGACCGTTCTCGGCCACGTCGCTCATCCGGATCAAGGGCTACGAGCTGTTCCTGGGCGAGCTGAACGAGCGCGGCGGCATCTGCGGGCGCAAGGTCGAGCTCAAGCAGGCGGACCACGGCTACGACGTCGACCGGGCGTTGCAGGCGTACTTCGAGCTGGAGCCGCAGGTGCTCGGGTTCATCGACGTCACCGGCACGCCGATGACCGAGGCCATCGAGCCGGACCTGATGCAGACCCGCGCCATCGCCGCGCCCGCGTCGTGGTCGGCGAGCCTGCTCGGCAACCCGCACATGGTCATCGTCGGCACGACCTACGACCTCGACGTGATCAACGGGCTGGACCACGTCAAGCGCTCGGGTCTGATCGGCGCCGGCGACACCATCGGGCACATCCACGTCGACAGCGACTACGGGCTCAACGCGCTGGAAGGCAGCGCGTTCGCCGCCGGGCAGTGGGGCATGGAGCTGATCGCGAAGAGCGTCTCGGAGACCGCGGACGTGGCCGCGCAGGTCGGCGAGCTGCGCGCGGCGGGGGCGAAGGCGGTGTTCCTGAGCACGTCGCCGCAGCAGACCGCGACCGCCGTCGCCACCGCCGAACGGCTCGGCTGGGACGTGCCGTTCCTGGTGAACGCGGTGGGCTACGACCCGTCGATCCTGCAGACGCCCGCGGCGGCGGCCGTGGTCGAACGGGTGCAGGTGGTGTCGCCGATCGCGCCGTTCGCCACCGACCTGCCGGGGCCGCGCGCCGTGGCGGAGGCGTTCACGCGCAAGTACCCGGACCTGGAGCCGACCGGGTCGGTGGACCACGGGTACGTCATCGGGATGGCGTTCGCGGCGATCCTGGAGAAGGCGTGCGGCGAGCGCGACCTGACGCGCGACGGGGTGCTGCGGGCGTTCCAGGACACCAACGAGGTGGACACCCGGAGCCTGACCGGGCAGCTGCGGTTCTCCCTGGTGGGGCGGCCGTCGGCGACGCAGTCCTACATCGCGCGCCCCGACCCGGCGACACCCGGCGGGCTGGCCGTCGTCGCCGACCTGTTCGAGTCGGACCTGGTGAAGCTCAAGGGCACGCGCGCGAAGTAGCCCTGGTGGGTAGTTTCCGCCGGTCCGCGCGGGGAATCCGAGGCGCATGATCGAGGTGCGCATGGCGGTGCCCACGTCCGTGGAGCAGGTGTTCGCGGTGCTGGCCGACGGCTGGTCCTACGCGGGGTGGGTGGTGGGCGCCGCGCACATCCGCGAGGTGGACGCGGGGTGGCCGGGCACCGGCACGCGCATCCACCACAGCGTCGGCGCGTGGCCGGTGGCGGTGCAGGACGTGACCACGGTGCTGGACGTCGACCCGCCCCGGATGCTGGAGCTGGAGGCCCGCCTGTGGCCGTTGGGCGCGGCCCGCATCCGCTTCGACCTGAAGGCCACTTCGGACGGCTGCGAGGTCACCATGCTCGAAGAGGCGATCAAGGGCCCGCTCTCCCTGCTGCCCGCCCCGGCCCAGTCGCTCTTCCTCGTCCCCCGCAACCGCGAGACCCTGACCCGCCTCTCCGCCCAATCCACCCGCAAACCCACCTGACCCCGCGAGAGTCCAACCTCCACGCCGCGTGAGTCGTACCTTCACGGCGCGAGAGTCCAACGTCCACGGCGCGAGAGTCCTACGTTCAGGACACCTGAATTCAACGCTCACGCAGCGCGGCGGCACCGAGCCCGAGCGCTGAGTGTTGAACTCGGGGTCCGTGAACGTTGGACTCTCGCGCTCTGAGCGTTGGACTCTCGCGGGTTAGTAGAGGTGGTGGTGGAGGGTGCGGAGGAAGAGGTGGTAGAAGTCGCCGGCCAGGGCGTTGCGGGCCAGGGCGGCACGGGCGGCGTTGGCGCCGGCGGCCCCGTGGACGCCGCCGCCGGGGTGCGCCGAGGCGGACGTCAGGTACAGGCGGTCGACGGGGGTGTCGGCACGGCCCAGGCCCGGCACGGGCCGGAACACCAGCTGCTGGTGGATCGCCGCCGTGCCCGAGTTGATCGAACCGCCGACCAGGCTGGGGTTGCGGCCCTCCAGGTCGGACGGCCCGTGCACCACGCGCGCCCGGATCAGGTCGCGGAAGCCCGGCGCGTGCTCCTCGACCAGCTGCTCGACCCGGTCGGCACGCCGCCGCAACCGGTCGGCGGACCACCGCTCACCGCGCGGCACGTGCGTGTAGGCCCAAGCGGTCTCCGTGCCGGCCGGTGACCGGGTGGGGTCGGTCGTCGTCATCTGCCCCATGATCACGAACGGGGTCCGCGGCACCCGCCCGCACGCGATCTCCGCGTTGAACATGGCCAGCCCGTTGAAGTCCCCTCCCAGGTGGACGGTCCCGGCGCCTCGCGCCCCTTCCGCCGTCCACGGCACCGGCCCGTCCAGCGCCCAGTCCACCTTGATCGTCGCGTCATCCCACTCGAACGCGCCCAGGTCCGACACCAGCCGCGACGGCAGGTGCTCCGCCCCCACCAGCCCGAGGTACAGCGTCGGCGCGGGAACGTCCGCCAGCACCGCCTTGCGCGCCCGCACGTACCCGCCTTCGGCGTCACGCACCCCGAGGGCGCGCCCGCCGGCCACCACGACCCGGTCCACCGCCCGACCGCACTCCACGACACCGCCCAGCCGCCGCACGAGCGCGCCCGTCAACGCGCCGGCCCCGCCTTCCGGCACCGGGTACCCGACGTCCTGCGCCAACATCGACAGCAGCCACCCGAACGCGGCGCCGCCCGCCTGGTCCGGTCCCAGGTCGGTGTGCATCGCGTTGCCCGCCATCAGCAGCGGCGCGCCCTCGCCGGAGAACCGCTCGTCCCCGAACGCCCGCACCGACTGCAGGAACGACCGCGCGAACCGCAACGTCCCGCCCGCGCCCAGCGCCCCCGCCAACCCGGCGCCGGCCCGCACGGGCGGGAACGGCCGCATCAGCGCCTCGACCAGTTCCGACCTGACCCGCTGCCACAACGCGTACTCGGCCCGCCAGGCGTCGCCGTCGCCCGCCGCGAACGCGTCGACCGACGCGGCCGTCCGGTCGACGTCCTGCGACAGCACCGCGGCCCGGTCGTCCGGCAGCACGTGCGCCAGCACTTCGGGCGCCCGCCGCCACCGCAACCCGTGCCGTTCCAGGCCCAGCCCGGAGATCACCGGCGACGCCGCGCCCAGCGGGTAGAACGCGCTGAACAGGTCGTGCCGGAACCCCGGCTCGGTCAACTCCGCGGTCCGCACCGCGCCGCCTGGCTCGTCGGCGGCTTCCAGCACCAGCACGTCCCACCCGGCATCGGCCAACAGGTTGGCCGCCACCAGCCCGTTCGGGCCGGAACCGATGACCACCGCGTCCACGACATCGCTCAACGCACGTCTCCCTGGCTCTGCTGCACCGGACGACCGAACCCCAACCCCCGCCACCGCCCCACCCGACGCGGCGCGAGGGGACCCCACGTGCCACGTCCTTCCGCGATCGCCGCGATCGCCGCCGCCAACGCCTCGCGCGGCTCGTGCCCGGGCGCCCACCCCAGCGCCCGCAGCCGTGAACTGTCCACAAGGGACGCCTGGTCCGCCACCCGCAGCCACCCCGGGTGCACGGGTTGCAGGCCCAGCCGCCACGTCGACCACGCCACCGCCCGCACCAACGCCAACGGCACCGGCACCAGGAACCCGCCGAACACCGCGGCCAGCTCGCGCACGCCCAGCGGGGGGTCGGCGGCGACGTTGAACGCGCCGACCGCGCGACGCGCCAGCACCACCCGGATCGCCCGCGCCACGTCTTCCGCGTGCACGACCTGCGCCCGCAACCCCCGCCACAGCGGCACGGGCAGCCACCGCCGGCCCAGCACCCGGCCCGGCAGCAACGGGCTCAGCACCCACCGGCCGAGCTCACCGCCCGCGTCCGGCTGCACGATCGCGCACGGCCGCAGCACCGCCACCCGGTCCCGGCCGGCGACCATGCGCTCCAGCTCGGCCTTCTGCGCGCCGTACGCGCTGCCGGGCACGCCGCCGCACGGCCACGACTCGTCGACCGGTCCCGCGCCGGGCGTGTACGCCGCCACCGAGGACAGCACCACCACGTGCGGCACCGCGGCGCGCTCGGCGGCGCGCAGCACGTGCGCGGTGCCGGTGATGTTGGTGCGCCGCATGGCGGGCTCACCCGACGTGGGCTGCACCGCCCACGCCAGGTGCACCACCGCGTCCGCACCGGCGAACGCCCTGCTCAACACGGCTTCGGCGGCCGGCGCGCCCACGTCGCAGCTCACCCACCCGGGTGATCCGACGGGTATCCGCCGCGCGATGCCGACCACCTGGTCGCCCGCGGCGGCGAGCACCCGGCGCAGGGCCGTCCCCACGTTGCCGCTGGCACCCGTGACGACGACCCTCATGGCCGCCGGGTACCCCTACTTCGCGCCGCCAAGCCCCGCGCGCCGCAGCGCCTCGGCCATCGCGCCGTTCGCCGGCGGCCGCTCCTGCTGGCGCGGCTTGCCGCCACCGCGCTGACCACCGCCGTTGCGCTGCCCGCCGCGCTGGCCGTCACCGCCGCGCCGGTCGTCGCGCTGCTCGCGCGGCGGCTTGCGGCCCGGCTCGTCCTCCAGCCGCAGCGTCAACCCGATCCGCTTGCGCGGGATGTCGACCTCCAGCACCTTCACCCGCACCACGTCGCCGGACTTGACGACGTCACGCGGGTCCTTGACGTAGGTGTTGGACAGCGCCGAGATGTGCACCAGGCCGTCCTGGTGCACGCCGACGTCCACGAACGCGCCGAACGCGGCCACGTTCGTCACCACGCCCTCCAGCACCATGCCGGGCTTGAGGTCGGCGATCTTCTCCACGCCTTCGGCGAACGTCGCCGTCTTGAACGCGGGTCGCGGGTCGCGGCCCGGCTTCTCCAGCTCGCGCAGGATGTCGGTGACGGTCGGCAGGCCGAACGTGTCGTCCACGAACTCCTGGGGGCGCAGCGACTTCAGCACCGCCGTGTTGCCGATCAGCTGCTCGCCGCCCGCGCGCTCCTGCATCCGCCGCACCACCGGGTACGCCTCGGGGTGCACGGAGGAGGCGTCGAGCGGGTCGTCGCCGTTCGGGATGCGCAGGAAGCCCGCGCACTGCTCGAACGCCTTCGGTCCCAGCCGCGCCACGTCCTTCAACGCGCGCCGCGAGCGGAACGGGCCGTTGCTGTCGCGGTGCTGCACGATGTTCTCGGCCAGCCCGGCGGTGATGCCGGAGACGCGGGTCAGCAGCGGCGCGGAGGCGGTGTTGAGGTCGACGCCGACCGCGTTCACGCAGTCCTCGACCACCGCGTCCAACGACTTCGACAGCTTCGTCTCGGACAGGTCGTGCTGGTACTGGCCGACGCCGATCGACTTCGGGTCGATCTTCACCAGCTCGGCCAGCGGGTCCTGCAACCGCCGCGCGATGGACACCGCGCCGCGCAGCGACACGTCCATGCCCGGCAGCTCGGCCGAGGCGAACGCCGACGCCGAGTACACCGACGCGCCCGCCTCCGACACCACGGCCTTGGTCAGCTTCAGCTCCGGGTGCCGCTTGAGCAGGTCGACGGCCAGCTTGTCGGTCTCGCGCGACGCGGTGCCGTTGCCGATGGAGATCAGCTCGACGTCGTGCTTGCGCGCCAGCACGGCCAGCTTGGCGATCGACTCGTCCCAGCGGTTCGCGGGCACGTGCGGGTAGATCACGTCCGTGTCGACGACCTTGCCGGTCGCGTCGACCACGGCCACCTTGACGCCGGTGCGGAAACCGGGGTCCAGGCCCATCGTGGCGCGGGTGCCGGCGGGCGCGGCCAGCAGCAGGTCGCGCAGGTTGGAGGCGAACACCTTCACGGCCTCGTCCTCGGCGAAGGCCCGCAGCCGCGACCGCAGGTCGATGCCGAGGTGCACGAGGATGCGGGTGCGCCACGCCCAGCGCACGGTGTCGCCGAGCCAGCGGTCGGCCGGGCGGCCCCGGTCGTCCACGCCGAACCGGGACGCGATGCGCGCTTCGTAGCCGGTGGGCTCGTTCTCGTCGGCCGGGTCGAACTGGAGGTCCAGCACCTCTTCCTTCTCGCCGCGCAGCAGCGCGAGGATGCGGTGCGAGGGGAGCTTGCCGAACGGCTCGGAGAAGTCGAAGTAGTCGGCGAACTTCGCCCCGTCCTCCTCCTTGCCCTCCCGGACCTTCGACGCGAGCCGCCCCTGGGTCCACATGCGCTCGCGCAGCTCGCCGATGAGGTCGCCGTCCTCGCCGAACCGCTCGACCAGGATCGCCCGCGCGCCCAGCAGCGCGGCGGCGACGTCGGCGACCTCCTCGGTCACGAACGCCTTCGCCACCTCCTGCGGGTCCTGCGTCGGGTCGTCCAGCAGGCCTTCGGCGAGCGGTTCGAGGCCCTGCTCGCGCGCGATCTGCGCCTTGGTCCGCCGCTTCGGCTTGTAGGGCAGGTAGAGGTCTTCGAGGCGGGCCTTGGAGTCGGCGGCCAGGATCGAGGACTCCAGCGCCTCGTCCAGCTTGCCCTGCGACCGGATGGACTCGAGCACAGCCGCCCGGCGTTCCTCCAGCTCCCTCAGGTAGCCCAGCCGTTCCTCCAGCGTGCGGAGCTGGGTGTCGTCGAGCGCGCCGGTCGCTTCCTTGCGGTAGCGGGCGATGAAGGGGACGGTGGAACCACCGTCGAGCAGGTCGACGGCGGCGCTGACCTGCCCGGCCCGCACCCCGAGCTCCTCGGCGATCCTCTGGTGAATGGCTGTGGTCACAGCGAGCCATTGTGCCCTGCCCACCGGGCCACGTTCGGGCACCCCGACCGGACCGACCTCGATCACCGGCGGGGCAGGGCGACCGGCTGGAGCCGTGCACCGTCCTGTGGCTGAACGAGGTCGACAGCGACCTCTCGGGGCCGAGCGGCCGGAGCGCGGCGGCCGGGCTGCTGCGCCGGGGCCCGGACCCGACGGCGCCCTCGGCCGCCCGACCTGGTGAAGCGCCCGACCCCGGCCCGGGTCGTCACATCAGCGTGGTGAGGACGGCGACGTCCGACTCGTCGTGCGGCAGGTACTTCACCCGCACCACCATGCCCCGCTGCACCTGCGGGATCGACATCGGCGGCAGCTTCTTGTCCTGCGTCACGTCGAACACGCTGCCGTCCGGGCGGGTCACGCGCAGGCTCAGGCGCAGCTCCGTGCGGCCGTCCGGCGTCTGCCCGGTCGGCACCATGTCCAGCACGACGGCACGGGCGTCCACGCCCTGCTCGGTGATGCGCAACTGCTGCGGCGTCAGGTGACCCTTGGCCACCTGCACGCGGTCGAGCGCGGCTTGCAGCTCGTGCGGCGGCGCGTCGGTGGCGAGCGCCGCGCGCCCGTCGGGCAGGTAGCGGACCGGCAGGATCGCGCCCACCTGCACCAGGGACAGCTCGGTGAGGTCGACGACCTGCCGCGCGGTCGCGGCGAACGTGCGGCCGTCCGCGGTGTCGACCCGCAACCGGATGTCGAGCTGCGGCTGGTCGTTGACGCTCAGGCCGGTCCGCGCCACGCCGACGACCGTGCCCATGCCGATCGGCGCGCCGCGCAACGCCTTGGGCACGCCGCCGGTCAGGGCCGCGAGGCCGCCGCCGAGGAGCCGGTCCGCGGAGAACAGCGTCGGCACCACGGACAGCAGGATGATCGGGCCGACCAGCCAGCCGTTGAGCCAGGCGAACACGTCGTCACCCGCCAGCCCTTCGGCGACCCAGGCCGCGGTGAGGCCGAGTCCGACGGTGAGCCCGGACCAGGTGAGCACCTTCATGGTCGTTGTCCTTTCCGAGTCAGCGGTGGGAACCGAAGAAGTCCGACAGGCCCACCTCGAGCGACACGACCCGGCCGTCGCCCCGGGCCGCGGCGAACACCTCGCCCGCGGTCAGCGCCGTGATGCCGTCGGGGCCGACGAGCGCGCGGTCGACCCGGGAGTCGACCGCCAACGTGGCGGTGACCTGCCCGGTGGCCAGGGAGACCAGGCTCAGCGCGACGCCCGCGTCGTTCACCGAGCGCTGGTGCTCGACCAGCACGTGCCCGGTGGCGGCGGCGACCGCGGTCACGCCGTCGACCACCAGCCGGGCGCCCTGGAACGTGGTCGCGCCCACCGGGACCTCCCGCCCGTCGACCGTGACGCGGACCAGCACGCTGCCCGGCACGGCCCCCGGCGCCTGCCGCAGCGCCACCCGCTCGGCCCCGGCGTCCAACGCGGCTTCGACGCCGGTCGCCGCGGTCGGCGCGCCCGGTCCGCGCTGCACGGAGAGCCGGCCGGACCACGTCGCGGCGGTCTGCGCGTCCACCGGGGTGGCCACCACCTCGTCCAGCCCGATCGCCAACACCCCTCCGGTGGCGGTCATGGCCATCAAGCGGCTGTTCTCCCGGTCGTACGCGTAGGCGGTCCGCGCCGTGGCGTACGCATCGCCCAACCCCTGGACGCCCGCGCCCTCGGCGACGACCGACCCGTCCGCCAACCCGACGACGACCAGCCCCGAATCGGTGGCCAGGTAGGCGTAGCGCCGCCCGGCCGCCAGCACCGACGCCTCCCAGACCAGCCGGTCGGACAGCTGCCTGTCCCACAGCACCTCGCCGGTCGCCGGGTCGGTGGCCGCCAGCCGCACCTGGAACAGGTCCTGCGTCATCATCTGGAACATGCCGCGCACGCCGTGCCGCGCGTACGGCGCCAGCACCACGTCCCGCCCGTCGATCTCGGCGAACGCGAAACCGGCCTGCATCTCGACCTCCGGCTCCGGGGAGACCGCGTAGGACCCGCCGAAGAGCAGCAGCGCGACCAGCGCCGGCGGCACCAGGAACAGCGGCAGCGCCCGGCGACGCCGACGCGGTGGGGTCTCGTAGGGCATCACCGGCGAGTACTGCTGCGGTGTCCGGTACATCGGTTCCCCCGTTCGGCCGTGGTGCGGGTAGCGTCGACCTGGCATCTCGCCTACCGGTCCCAGGAACGGGCTGCGCGAGTCCGCCACCAGCGGTGATCCGGTTCGACTAGGCTCGGTCTGGTGAGCACCGTCCGAGTCGCGACGCTTCCGCGCGGTGCGCTGGTCGCCCGGGCGTGGGCCGGCCTGGGCGACGCGGTCGCGCCGCTGAGCAACGCGGCGGGCCGCCCGCTGACCCGCACGGTGAAGCTGATCCTCGACCCGCTCGTGCTGCGCCCGGTGCTCCACCCGGAGTTCGCGGCGGGCGCGATCGCCGCCGAGCACGCCGACGCCCTGACCTCCCGGATCGCCGAGGCCGGCCCGGTGCTGGCCGCGACCGCGAGCTGGTTCGCGGTGCTGAAGAAGGAACGCCGCCGCCGCTGGATCACCGACGGCAACCCGCAGGACCTCTACTTCCAGCGCTGCTTCGAGCTGGCCACCGCGCACGGCGAACCCGGGCCGGACGCCGCCGACGTGGCCGCGGCCGTGCTGGCGGAGGTCCACGAGCAGGACGGGCCGACCGTCGCCGCGCTGCGCGACCACGTGACCGACCCGGAGCACGCCGCCGAGCTGAACCGCCTGCTCGACACCGCCTGGTCCGCCGCCCGCCCATCCGGTGCGCCGCCGGCTTCCGCCGCGGTGTCGGCGGCGACCTCCTCGTTCCTGGCCACCTGCGCCGTCACGCCCGACCGGGACCTGTTCGACGCGCTCGTCACCGGCTCGGCGGGCAGCGCGGCCGCGGCGGACCTCGACCGGCCGGGGGTGGCGCTGGCACACGGGCTGACCTCGCGTGAGCGGCCCGTGCGCCCCGAGCTGGGGCGCGGCGCGTCGAAGGCGAACCTGCCCAAGCCGTTCGACCGGTCGATCGTGGAACGCCTGTTCGCGCCGCTGACCAACGCGTTCCAGCGGGCCGGGCTGGCGGACGTGCCGACGTTGGCGCGGCGCGAGATCGCCCGGTCGGCCGGGCCGTGGCAGCTCGCCGAGGAGCGCAGCCGGCTCGTCGTGGTGCTGGGGCGGGACGCGTCCGCCGACCTCGTGGGCCCGCCGACGGGTGGTCCGGGCTCGGCGGCGGCCCGGCTGCGGTCGCGGTGGGAGCGCGAGGCGTACGTGCACCGCGCGCTGCGGATGCCGTCGGCCGTGCCCGCGGAACTCCGCGCGGACGTGCGCGGTGTGCGGGAGGCGTACCTGCGGCGGTTGTGGGTGCGCGTGCACGGCCGGGAACTGCGGCACGAGACCGTGACGTCCGACCAGGTGTGGGACGTGCTCGACGGCGTGCTGCGCTCGGTGATCCTGGACCAGCGCGACCGGTTGCGCTCGGTGCTGGAGCGGGAGGCGGTGGCGTGAGGGTGACGCGGGGTTCCGACCTGGTCGTCGGCGACTGGCCCACGTCGCCCGAGGTCGTGGCGCTGCTCGAAGGCTCGGGCGCCTCGCTCGCGTGGGACGTCCTGGCCGAGGACGCCGTGCCCGCCGCGCGCGTGCACGACCCCGAGCGCGCGTCCGAGTGGCTGTGGGAGGTCTACGGCGACGCCGCCGAGGCGATCCTCGGTGGCGCGGCCGAGGTGGCGGTGCCCGGGGTCGGCGACTGGCGGGTCCGGGACGCCTGCCGCCGGGCGGCGCAGCTGGACTGGGCGCGCGCGTGGTGGCCCGCGTCGGTCACCGCCGGCGTGCCCCCGTTGGACCCCGCCGTGCTGCACGCGGAACGCGCGGTCGCCCTGTCCGCCGTGGAGCACCTGCTGGACGACCCGGAGGCGGTCGAGCGGGCGTTGGCCCCGGTCGTGCCGCTCGCCGTGCCGACGTCCGACCCGGAGCTGGCCGCGTTGGCCGAGCGGGTCGCCGAGCTGGCCGAGGACTACGGCGTGGAGCCGCGGCCGGCCGAAGCGCCGAGCAGGGCCGCGTTCGCGCTGGCCGCCGGAGGCGCGGACGGCGCGGCCGGTGTCACGGCCCTGTCCGGTTCGTCCTCTGTGGACTGGGCGTTGGTGCCGCACGGCGCGGTCGACGCCGCCGCGCCGGCTCGGTGGGCCGTCGTGCGGCGGCAGGGGAGCACGGTGCTGGAGGTGTCGGTGGTGCCCGGACCCGCGCCGGGGACCCGTTTGGCGGCCCGGTTCGGCGACGTCGAGGTGGCGGTGGACGGGGTCGACGCGGCGGGGTGGCTCACCGGCGCCGCGCCCGTGTCGGCGGCGGTGTTGCTGCTGCCGCCGGACCGGCGCGTGCTGACCGTCTACGCGCCGGGCTTCGCCGAACCGACCGCGCCCGACCCGGACGCTCCCGCGCGCCGTGCCGCGATCATCGCCTACGCCCGGTCCCGGCTCGGCTCACCGACCGCGACCACGACCGAACGGACCGCCCGGTGACCGACCCGGCTGACCTGACCGACCTGTCGGACCTGAACGACGAAGGCGTGCGGCTGGCCGGCGCCGGTGACCTGGTGGGCGCGCGCTCGGTGTTGGAGGCGGCGCTCGCCGCGTCGCCACCGGAGGACCGCGCGCAGGTCATGGTGAACCTGGCGCACGTGGTGAACGCGCTCGACGAGCGGGAACGCGCCGTGGACCTGCTGACCGAGGCCATCGCGTCGGGGGAGGGGGTCGTCAGGCTGACGGCCGTCGCGTCGCGCGCGGACCTGCTGCCGTGGCTCGGCCGGTGGGACGAGGCGTGGCGGGACGTCGAGGAGGCGCTCGTCGACGTCGACCCGGCGCAGCAGGTGGTGCTGCGCAACACCCGGGTGGGGCTGCTGATGATGGCCGGTCACCTCGCGGAGGCCGAGGCGGAGGCCGTCGAGGCGGTCGAGCTGGCCGGGCGGCACGCGCCCGAGTACCTGGCGAACCTCTACGCGAACCTGGCGCTCCTCGCCGACGAAGCGGGGGACGAGGGCCGTGCGGCGGCGTACCGGGTGCTGTCGGACAACCCGGGCAGGCAACCGCTCGGACCCCGGTGGCAGCGGTTCGTGGAGCTGAACACCGAGGGCGCGGTCCTGCTGTCGTCGGGTGACCGGGACGCCGCCAGGACCGCCTTCGCCGCCGCACACCGCGAAACCCTCGAAGTGCCGCTGCGCGAACCACCCGAGCCCGCCGACGCCTCCGAACCCGTCGACGCCTCCGAACCCGCCGACGCCTCCGGGACCGACCCGGCCGCGGTGGACGACGTCGAAGCCCTGGTCTGCCGCGCCGGGGTCGCGGGCAACCTGGCCGGGGTCGCCGACCACCCCGAGGAAGCCGTCCGCTGGAGCACCGAAGCCGTCGAGGCGGCCCGGACGGCGCTCACGATCGTCGGCGACGCCTACGGCTCGGCCACGGTCCTGGTGAACGCCCTGCTCTCCCGCGCCGCGGCCCGCCTCACGCAGACGCACCTGCCCGAAGCGCTGACCGACCTCGACGAAGCCCTCGACCTGGTGACCCGGGCCGAGGACGCCGACTCGTTCGAAGCCACCGTCCGCGCCTCCCGGGCCCGCGTCCTCGCCGTCGGCGGGTGGTTCGCCGAAGCGGCCGACGAAGCGCGGGCCGCGCTGGACCTCGCCTACACCGCCGCCCCCACCATGGCCGCGTCCGTCCACGCCACCCTGGCCGAGATCGCGAGCGCCACCGGCGACCTCCCCGGCGCCACCGAACACCTCGCCCTGGCCCGCGACCTCAGCGCCGCCACCGGTGACGTCGCCGGGGTCGCCACCGCCCTGCTCAGCTCCGCCCGGCTGGCCTACCTCGCCGCGGACCTCGACCGGGCGGACGCGTGGTACGACGAGGCGGAAGCGCTCCTCGCCGACGACCCCCGCCGGTTGGCCGCGTGCCTGCACGGTCGGGCGGCCGTCGCGGTCCTGCGCGGCGAGCCCCGGGCGGCCCTGGCGTCGACGGACCGGGCACTGGCCCTCGTGGAGTCGCCGACCCCGCTGGAGTCGTTGGCGTGGCACCAAGTGCGCGGCTCGGCGTTCGAGGCGGCCCGGGACTTCGCCGAGGCCGAGTCCTGCTACGCCGAAGCGGAGGCGCTGTGCGAGGCGGCCGGCCTGTGGCACGTCGCGCTGGGCATGGCGTGGTGGCGCGCGGACGCGTTGATCCGCCGGGCCGCCGACGCCACCGGCGAGGAACGGCAGCGGCTCGCCCACCGGGCGCTGGACCTCGCCCTGCCCGCCGCGCTGGCCGCGGAAGCGGTCCGGCAGCGGTTCCCGCACGGGCCCCTGCGCGAGCAGTGGGTGGCCCTGGCCTCCGCGCCCGCCACCCGGTCGGCGTTCCTGGCCATCCGGGCGCTCGGCGACTCCGCGTTGGCGGCGGAGTACGTCGACCACGTGGCCGGCGCGGTGTCCCTGCACGCGGACGGCGTCACCGTGCCGGTGCAGCGCGGCGACCTGGTCGGACTGCCACCGCCCCCCACCACCGGGGCGCACCTGCCCTACGCGGCCTCCGGGTTCGCCACGGGCGCGGACCCCGCTTTCCACTCCACCGGTTTCGAACTGCCGCCGAGGGTCCGGCTCGACCCGGCCGTGCCGACCGCCCTGGACGCCTGGATCGACGTGACCGAGCAGCGCTACGGGTTCGCGGTGCGGTCGGCACGGGCGGTGGCGTCGTGGTGACCGTGCAGCTCAAGCTCGTGGACGCGGGCGACCTGTACGTGTCGTGGCGGTGGGAGCACGAACCGGCCGAACCCCGCGTCATCGCCGTGCCGCGCGACCTCGTGCAGGGCACGTTGGACGAGTGGGCCGCGGCGGTGCCGTCGCCGCTGCCGGGCGAGACCGCCGACCACGCCCTGCGGCGGGCGCTCACGAACGGCCCGCTCGTCGACCACGCCCGCGAGCTCGACCTGGCGACGCGGATGGCGCGCGCGCTGATCCCGCACCGTCTGGCGGCCGAGCTGAACTCCTGGCTGACCCGGGGCATCCGGCCGCACCTGCGCGTCCAGCCATCCCCCTCGACCGCCCTGGTGCCTTGGGAAGCGCTGAGGGTCGACGAAGGTCGACGCGCGGTGCACGACACCACCGTCTCCGTGCTCCCACCGGCGACCGTCGGCAACGCGGTGGGCCGTCGGGTGCGCGACTTCGACCCGCGGGGACCGGTCGTCAGCGTGCTGGACCCGGTCGTGCCCGGGTTCTCCGACGCGTCCGGCCTCGGTTCGGTGCTCGGCCACCCGACCCCGGAACTGGCCGCGCTCGCGCCCGGTGGCGTGCGCCGCGACGACATCGACCGCGACCACCTCGAACGGGCGCTGGCCACCGCCTCGCGCTTCCTCTACGTCGGGCACGTGACCACCGGCGGCCACGGCCTGGACGCACGCCTGCACCTGTCGTGCACGGCGGACACCACGGGCCGGGCCGCACCGCTCGGCGCGCACCGCCCCCTGGCCGCCGCCGACCTCGTGCTGGGCCACCGCCCCGGCCCGGTGCGCCCGTGGCGGATACCGGCCCGGGTCGCCCTGGTGGCCTGCGAGAGCGGCGGCGACGTCCGCTTCGCCGAACCGTCCGGCCTGGTCACGGCCATGGTGCACGGCGGCGCGGAGCACGTGACCGCGACCAGGTGGACGTTGCCGACCGACGAAGGGCTGCGCCGCCTGGTGCCCGGGTTCCCGGCGACCCCCGTCCTCGGGCCGACCGTGGTCGCCGTCGACGCCGCCCACCGCGCACCCGACCCGGTGACCGCGCTCAACGACTGGCAACGCGCCGCCGCCACCCGGTGGGAGGAGACGGGCGATCCCACCTGCTCGCCGCTCCTGTGGGCCGCGTTCACCACCACCTGGGCGCCACCTCGCGGCAGACTTCGGGAACGGTAGGGCGTCGACCGCGTCATAACGTCGTCAACGGGGTTCCCCGGAACGCGACGAGGGGTGGGACTGGTGGTCGGGTCGAGGGACGAAGCGCTGCACGCGCGGGTCCGGGAGCTGGAAGGCCGCGTCGAGCAGCTGGCCGGCCTGCTGGGCAAGCTGACCGAGGACGTGGAGCGGCACGCGCGGCCGGCCGAGCCGGCCGAACGCGCGGAGAGCGCACTCGGGTCACCGGCGGGGCGGGCGGCTGCGGCGGGGATCGGCGAACCGCGCTTCCCGGCCGCCCTGGACACCGTCTACCAGGCCAGGACCTTCGGGTACGTGTCCGTGTACTTCGTCACCGGCCGGACCGCGCGGGTCCGGTTGCTGGTGGGGCCGCAGAGCCCGCCCACCACCGTCGTCGGCCACGTCGCCGATGGTCACCTGGGCGGCGTCGTGCGTCCCGGCGAGTTCTGGATGGCCGCCACCCACAAGCCGGGGCTGAGAACCGGTTTCGAGTGCGTCTTCACGCCCCTGTTCTGAGGTTGCACCCGGTACCGGGGTACAGGCTTACCTTGGCGTCATGAGCACAGATCAACCCCGGGCCACGTGGGCGCCGGCGGCGTGCGCGCTGCCGACCGCGGAACGCCCGCTGCGGGAAGCGGAGTTCGACCGCCTGTTCACCACCGGCGACGTGCGGCGCCCGGACCCGACCCACCTGCGCATCACCCTCGACCCGACGCCGGAGGTGGCGGCGCGGGCGGCGGCGCTGGCCGTGCGCGAGACCGGGTGCTGCTCGTTCTTCACGTTCGCCGTCGTGGCCTCGGCCGGGCAGGTGCGGCTGGACGTCACCGTCACCGGCGAGCACGTCGACGTGCTCGACGCCTTGCAGGAGCGGGCGGGTGAGCGGGCGTGACCGCGTTCAGCAGCGGCCGGCTCGCCGAGGCGGCCGGGGTGAACCACCAGACGTTGCGCTACTACGAGCGCCGGGGCCTGCTGTCCGAGCCGGACCGGACGCCGGGCGGCCACCGCCTCTACCCGCCGGAAGCGCTCACCGTGCTGCGGATGATCAAGGCGGCGCAGCGGCTCGGGTTCACCCTGGACGAGATCTCCGACCTGCTCGACGCGCGCCGCCGGGGGCTCGGCGCGCGCCGTGAGCCGGGGTTGCGGGACCGGGTCGCGACCAAGCTCGCCGAGGTGGAGGCCAGGATCGCCGACCTCGGCGTCATCCGCGACACCCTGCGCAGCGCGCTCGACTTCGGCTGTGACGACCTGCTCACGTGCGCCCACGCGCCGTCCTGCCCGATCCCGTTCGCGGCTGCGGCCGAGGACGCCAGCTGCGGGTCGTGCTGATCTACTTTGCGCGGTTGTGGCGCACCGAGCCGGTGCTCGAAGGAGGGTGTTTGAGCGCCTGGACGTGTGGGGAGAGCCGGCTCGGAGAGTGAGCGGGCCCGCGGTCGCCGGTCACGAACCGGTGGGAGAACCGCGACAACTGATGAACCCGCGCCCGCGGAGCGACGTGGCGGTCCGACAACGTGTCTGATGGGAAGGATGAGTTTCCGACCCGGACCGCCGCAGATCACCGCAGAGGGGGACGACGTTGTGAACGTCCAGACGCACCACCGCGAGGTCGTGCCCAGCTGTCCCTTTCGTCACGACGAAGCCCTGGAGCCCGACCCCTTCCTGACCCGGATGCGGACCGACTCGCCCGTCGCCAAGGTCCGACTGCCCTACGGCGAGGGCGACGCGTGGCTCGTGACGCGCCACGACGACGTCCGCGCGGTCACCTCCGACCGCCGGTTCAGCCGGGCCGCGCTGATCGGCCGGGACTTCCCGCGCATCACCCCCGCGCCCATCGCGCAGCGCGAGGCGATCAACCTGATGGACCCGCCCGCCCTCAACCGGGTCCGCAGGCTGGTCGCCAAGGCGTTGTCCACGCCCCAGGTCGAGGCGCTGCGACCGTGGGCACGGCGGACCGTGGACACCCTGCTCGACACCATGGTCGAGCACGGCCCGCCGGCGGACGTGGTCGAGCACCTGGCGGCCCGGCTGCCCCTGATGACGATCTGCGAGCTGCTGGACATCCCCGAACCCGACCGGCCCGCGCTGCGGCGGTGGGCGGCGGCCATGATGTCGATGCGCCTCGCCGACCGGGTCACCGCCGCCGGCGCCAAGATCGCGATGCGCGCCTACTTCGACCGGCTCACCGCCGCCCGCCGCCGCGACCCCGGCGACGACCTGGTCAGCGCCCTCGCCACCGCCCGCGTGAACGGCGACGTGCTGACCGACGCGGAGCTGTCCGTGCTGGCCATGCTGCTGGTCGTCACCGGCCACGACACCACCACCTACGAGATCTGCGACATCACGTACACGCTGCTCACCCACCCCGGGCACCTGGCGCGGCTGCGGTCGGGGCCGGAGTCGCTGCCCCGGGCCATCGAGGAGCTGCTGCGGTTCATCCCGTTCCGCCAGGGCGTCGGCATCCCGCGCGTCGCGCTGGAGGACGTCGAGGTGGGCGGCGTGACGATCAGGGCGGGTGAGGCGGTCCACGTGTCGTACCTGGCCGCGAACCGCGACGGGTTCGCCTACGACCGGCCCGACGAGATCGACTTCGACCGCGACGACCCGGTGCCGCACCTGGCGTTCGGCCACGGCAGCCACCACTGCCTCGGCTCCCACCTGGCCCGGATGGTCCTCCAAGTGGCCATCGGCGGGCTGCTGGCCCGGTTCCCGACCCTGCGGTTGGCCGTGCCGGCGCGGGACGTGCGGTGGAGCACCGCCTCGATCTGGCGGTACCCGCTGACGCTGCCCGTCGCCTGGTGAGGGGCGGCGACGTGGCCACCCTGTGCCGGCCCGCCATCGCGGTGCCGGAGCACCTCATCACCCGGGAGCAGACCCTGGCGCTGGCCAAGGTCCTGCACCACGACCACCCGCAGCTGGACCTCGCGCTGCGGCTCATCGACAACACCGGCGTCCAGACCAGGCACATCCTCCAGCCGATCGGGGACACCCTGGAACACCCCGGCTTCGCCGTGCGCAACGCCCTCTACGAGAAGGAGGCCAAGTCCAGGGTGCCGGACGTGGTGCGCCGGGCGCTGGACCACGCCGACCTCACGGCCACCGACATCGACCTCATCGTGTACGTCTCGTGCACCGGCTTCATGATGCCGTCGATGACCGCCTGGCTGATCAACGCGATGGGGTTCCGGTCCTCGACCAGGCAGCTCCCGATCGCGCAGCTGGGCTGCGCCGCCGGCGGTGCGGCGATCAACCGCGCGCACGACTTCTGCACCGCCTACCCCCGGTCGAACGTGCTGATCGTGGCGTGCGAGTTCTGCTCGCTGCTGTACCAGCCGACCGACCTCGGCATCGGCAACCTGCTGTCCAACGGCCTGTTCGGCGACGCGCTGGCCGCCGCCGTGGTGCGGGGCGAGGGCGGCGAGGGCGTGCGGATCGAGCGGAACAGCTCGCGCCTGGTGCCCGACACCGAGAGCTGGATCGCCTACGAAGTCCGGGAGACCGGCTTCCACTTCCTGCTCGACAAGCGGGTGCCGGGCACGATGTCCGTGCTCGCGCCCGCCATGCGGGACGTGGCCGAGCCGCACGGCTGGGACATCGCCGACCTCGACTTCTACATCGTGCACGCGGGCGGGCCGCGGATCCTCGACGACCTCGGCAAGTACCTGCGGCTGCCGCCGGAGACGTTCCGGTACAGCCGCACGACGCTCACCGAACGCGGCAACGTGGCCAGCGTCGTCATCTTCGACGCCCTGGAACGGCTCTTCGCCGACGGCGGGGCCGGGCACGGCGCACGCGGCGTCATCGCCGGTTTCGGCCCCGGCATCACCGCGGAGATCGCGCTCGGCACCTGGGCCGCGTCCCGCGTGGCCGCGGTGACGTGACCCGTGTGCGGGAGGTGGCCGAGGCGTGCGCCTCGGCCCGGCGCGCACGTCCTCCTAGAGGGTGGCGAGGACCTGGTCGGCCAGCTCCTCCGGGGTGTGCCGGTCGGCCTGGAGGACCAGCGCGTCCGCGGGTAGGGCGGCCCGTGCGGCGACGCAGCGGTCGACGTTGCCCAGCCGGAACTCGCGGATCCGCGCGTCGGCCTCCTCGTTGTACGGGTCCATCACCTGGGCCTCGATGCGCCGGCGCAGCTCGTCGGCCGGCACGTCCAGGAAGACGTGCCGCAGCGGGACGTCCGCGGCGGCGAGGAGCTTGAAGACCTCCTCCCGGTAGGTCGGCTCGACCAGCGTCATGGGCGTGATCAGGTGCCGCCCGTACTCGCGGTGCAGGGTGATCGCGAACTCGGCGGTCAGCTTGCGCCAGGCCGGGAGGTCCTGGAAGTCGCCGGTCTCCGCCGGGGGAGCCGACACCCGGAGCAGGAACCCGATGTGCTCCGGGTCGAACGACAGCGCGTCCGGGAGGCGGCGGCGCAGCTCCTCGGCCAAGGTCGTCTTGCCCGCGCCGAAGGCGCCGTTGATCCACACGATCATGTTCACCACATTAGAACTCCTAACGCAATGAGTGGTGGCGTTGGAGGCGTCGCCAGCAGATGATCGAGCAGGCGATGCTGAGGAAGGCCTCGTGGATGTCGTCGCGGATCTCCCAGCGGACGCGCAGGCGGCGGAACCAGTGCAGCAGCGCGAGGGTCTGTTCGACCACCCAGCGGTGGACGCCCAGACCCGAGCCGTGTTCGACGCCGCGGCGGGCGATGACCGGCCGGATGCCCTGGGCGCGGAGTTGGCGGCGGTACTTGTCGTGGTCGTAGGCCCGGTCGGCGAACAACCGGCCGGGCCTACGCCGCGGTCGTCCCACCCGTCCACGCACGGGCGGGACGGCGTGGATCAGCGGCATCAACTGGGTGATGTCGTTACGGTTCGCGCCGGTCAACGTCACCGCCAAGGGCACGCCGCCGCCGTCGGTGATCACGTGGTGCTTGGAGCCCGCCCGGGCACGGTCGACCGGGCTCGGCCCGGTTTTGGGCCGCCCTTCACCGCCCTGATCGACGAGGAGTCCACCACCGCCCGAGACCAGTCCAACGCCCCCGCGGCCTGCAACCTCGCCAACAGCAGCTCGTGCAGCCGGGACCACACCCCTGCGGCGTTCCAGTCCCGCAACCGCCGCCAACACGTCATGCCCGACCCGTAGCCCAGCTCCTGGGGCAGGAACTCCCACTGGATGCCCGTGTAGAGCACGAACAGGATGCCGCACAACGCCTTGCGATCGTCCAACCGCCTACGACCGGGATACCGGAACCGCCGCTCGACCTTCGGCAACAGCGGTTCGATCAACTCCCACAGCTCGTCCTCGACCTCCCACGGCCGACGCCGGGCCACACCAACCTCCCACCGGACCAACACCACATCCGACAAGATCACAGCATACCCAAGATCATTCTGTTAGGAGTTCTTAGGCGAGGGCCCCGGTCCCGACCGTCACCCGTCCGGGACATACTGACCGGTATGACGACACTCGACCACTGGGGCGGTACGAGCCGGCACGTCGACCTGGACGGCGCTCCGGTGCACTACGTCGACTTCGGCGGCGACGGACCGCCGATGGTGCTCGTGCACGGACTGGGCGGTTCGCACCTGAACTGGTGCCTGCTCGCGCCCCACCTGGTCGACCGCTACCGGGTGCTGGCCGTCGACCTCGCCGGGTTCGGGCTCACCCACCCCGAGGGTCGCGCCACGACCGTGCCCGCCAACGCGCGGCTGCTGGAGCGGTTCCTGGCCGAGGTGGTCGGCGAGCCGGCGGTGCTCGTCGGCAACTCGATGGGCGGGATGGTCGCCATCCTGCACGCCGCCCGCCGTCCCGCGTCGGTGACCGCGCTGGCGCTGCTGGACCCGGCCGTGCCGCTGGCGCTGGGCGCGCGGCTGGACCCGCAGGTGGCGGCGGCGTTCGCGATGTACGCCGTGCCCGGCGTGGGGCAGTGGTTCCTGGCGAAGTCGCGGGCCGGGGTGTCGACGCGGCGGCAGGTCAAGCGGGTGCTGAACCTGGTGTGCGCGAACGCGAAGTCGGTGCCGGAGGAGATGATCCTGGCCTCGATGTCGCTGCTGGAGCAGCGCGCCGAGATCCCGGGCCTGGACGAGGCGTTCCTGACGGCGGCCCGGTCGGTCGTGTGGACCGGGGCCACCCGGCGGCGGTACTACGCGGCGATGAGCAAGGTGCGCGTGCCGGTGTACCTGATGGCGGGCGACAAGGACCGGCTGGTGCCCGTGGCATCGGCCCGGGAAGCGGCGCGCCGCAACCCGTCGTGGCGCTTCGACGTGCTGGAGGGCGTCGGCCACGTGCCGCAGCTGGAGGTGCCCGAGCTGGTGGCGACGCGGATCAAGGAGTGGCTCGCCGCCGGGAGCCTCACCGGCTGAGGAACTTCGCCCAGGCGTCACGCGGGAACGACAGCACCGGCCCGGTGGGGTTCTTGGAGTCGCGGACGTCGATCGCGTCGGGCACGAACCGCACCTCGACGCACGACGGATTGTCCGCACTGCGACTCGACTTGAACCAGCCACTGCGGTCGGTGCGGTCCCTCACTCAAGCTCCCTGCGGATCTGCTCGATCAGACCAAGCGATTCGGTCCGGCCGAGGGCGTAACCCATGGCCTGGTCGTGAGCCAGATTGTACTCGCGCATCCGCATCGGTTGATCAATCAGATCCGTGGACGTGATCGTCTCCTGCCACACCAGCTCGGGCAGCCGGCTGCTGGCGAAGCCGAAGATGTAGAAGTTCGAGCCGCCGAGGGCGTTGTAGTAGTCGGCGGAGAACGGCACGATCCGCACGTCGAGCGTGTCCGGCAGCCGCTCGATCCTGTCCACCAGGTGCCGCAGCTGCCCGGCCATCACCTCGCGCCCGCCGACCTGCTGCCGCAGCGCGGACTCGGCGATGAGCGCGGTGAACCGGAGCGGGTCGTCCTCGTCGTCGAGGCGTTCCTGGCGCTTCATGCGCACCTCGACCCGGCGGTTCGCCTCGGCGAGCCGGATGCTGGGCCCGCCTCCGTGCATGACCGCCAGGGCGTAGTCCTTGGTCTGGAGCAGTCCGCTGATCAAGCCCGCGTTGTAGGCGCGGATGCCCTCGGCCCCGTGCTCGAAGCCGAAGTAGCGCAGCATGTCCGAGCTGAACATGGCGGAGTAGGGGCTCCACCAGGCGCGCTTACCCGCCGCCTCCCGGAGTGCTTGCAGCTCCTCGATCTCCGCTTCGTCGAACTCGAGCACGGTGGCGAGCTCGGCCAGCTTGCTCGCGTTGATCTTCAGCTTCCCGTTCTCGATGCCCGAGATGTACGACTGGCTCGTGTCGATGGCCTTGCCGGCCGACACGGCGGTGACGTCCATGAGCTCGCGGCGCTCGCGCAGGCGGAGACCCAGCTCCCAGCCGGCTACAGACGGTGACATGGCCATGATTTATCACCCGATCGGGTTGTGCCACTTGCTAATATTACCAAACCTCGGCACGATCTTAACAGAGGGCGGAGACGGGAGAAGTCATGGGTCGGGCTCAAGTTCACCTGTGGGTGCAGGTGCCGGGCGATGTGTGGATCAACTACGAGGTGGAGCCGGGAGGAGGTGCGGTGGTGTTCAAGATCGGTCAGGACGTGGAGCTGTACATCGACCCGAAAGCCCTGACCAGGATCAGCGAGGTGGCGGCGGAGGCGGTCGAGTCGGCGGGCGCGGCGGCGGCCGATCGCCTCAGTTCGCGGTCGTCGTGACCAGTTCGTCGAAGCCCGCGCGGATGCCGTCGGCGAGCACCTGGACGTCCGGCACGCCGTCGAAGTCCGCGTTGATGCCGAAGGTGATCTGGTCGAGGTAGGAGAAGATGCCCACGCTGACGCGCATGGTGCTGGCGATCGGCACGTACGGGTAGATCTCGGACAGCCGCCTGCCCAGCATGAACAACGGGATGCGGGGACCGGGGACGTTCGTCGTGACCGTCTGCAACAGCTGCTGCGGGAAGCGCATGGCGGTGCGCGAACCGAGGGCCAGCAGGGTGGGCGCGGCGAAGTTCGACAGGTTCGTGAGCACATCCGCCCCGGCCGCCTGGCGGCTGCCCTTGAGGTCGTCCATCTGCTCCCGGATCGACGCCAGTCGTGCCAGCGGATCCGGCTCACTGACAGGGAGGTTCACCAACACGGCACTGACCCGGTTGTTCAGCACGCCGCGCTCGGCGGACGACCGCATCGACACCGGCACCATGCTGCGCACCACCTGACCGTCGGCTAGGTCGTCGCGCTTGGCGAGCAGGTCGCGGAAACCGCGCGTCACCGCCGCGAGGATGACGTCGTTCACCGTGCCACCGGTGACCCGGCGGACGGCCTTGATCTCGGCGAGGTCCGCCCGGGCCCACACCCAGCGCCGGTGCGGTCCGATCGGCCCGTTCAAGGTCTTCGGGGTGCCGGCGACGAGTCGACGGGCGGTCGTCGGCAGGCTGCCCAGCACGGCCCGGCCGAAGTCCAGCACCTCCGAGCCGCTGCGCAACCGCTTGGCCAGCGCCGGGAACTTGGCCAGGTGCGTGACCGGCGTCAGCACCGCGTCGCGCACGCCGTCCACGACCAGGTCCAAGGTCGAC
The DNA here is from genome assembly GCF_016695385.1 of Saccharothrix sp. 6-C. Lineage (NCBI taxonomy): Bacteria > Bacillati > Actinomycetota > Actinomycetes > Pseudonocardiales > Pseudonocardiaceae > Saccharothrix > Saccharothrix sp. 6-C. Next base: position 1,886,363 of record NZ_CP064192.1, read on the forward strand.
GGGCTGTCGGCGGGCTGCCACCGCACCGGCTCGGGGAGCGGCGCGTCCTCCCGCCAGTCCAGCAGCACCTGCATGAGGTCGCTGCCCGCGATGCCGTCGATCAGGCAGTGGTGGACCTTCGAGATGATCGCCCACCGGCCGCCTTCCAAGCCCTCGACCAGCCAGACCTCCCACAACGGCTTGGCCAGGTCCAGGCGTTGCGCGAAGAGCCGGCCCGCGAGGTTGCGGAGCTGGTCGTCCGCGCCCGGCGACGGCACCGCGGTGTGCCGGACGTGGTAGAGGATCTGGAAGTGCTCGTCGTCCACCCACACCGGTCGGCCGACGTGCAGCGGCAGTGCCTTCACCCGCTGCCGGTAGCGAGGCACCGTGCCCAGCTTCGCCGCGAACAACCGCACCACGTCGCCGTACGACGGCGCCGGACCTTCGAAGACCAAGACCGACCCGACGTGCATGGGCACGTTCTCGTCCTCGATGAAGAAGAAACCCGCGTCCATGGCGCTCATCCGGTCCATCGCCCGACCGTAGGCCCGTGGCGGCCCGCTGGTCCAGGCAGGTGGCGCGCAGAAATCGAGACTTGCCGGTACTGGCGCAATCAACCGCCACGAAACATCATGGTCACCTGGGGTTCGCGCTCGACGCGGAGCGGGGAGGGGCCATGTCAGCACTGCCGCACGTCCCACCGGACCACCCTGACCTGCACGAAGAGCCGACCGCCGGGCCCGATCCGGCGCCGGGCCTGCTCTGGTACCTCACCGAACCGACCCGCACCGCCGTCGGCATCGGCCAGTTCGCGGCCACCCGCTCCTTGCTGAAAGCCGCGCCCAGCGGCGACGGCCACACCGTCCTGGTGCTGCCGGGCCTGGGCGCGACCGACGCCTCGACCGCGACGCTGCGCAAGTTCCTCACCGGCCTGGGCTACGACGTGCACGGCTGGGGCCTCGGCCTGAACATCGGCCCGTCGGTCGGGGTCGTGCGCGGGATGCGCGACCTGCTGCGGGAACTGGCCGTGAACGGCAAGGTCAGCATCGTGGGCTGGTCGCTGGGCGGCATCTTCGCCCGCGAACTGGCCCGCGACCACCCCGGCACGGTCCGCCAGGTCATCACCCTGGGCAGCCCCTACGCCATGACCGACCTGAACCAGACCAGGGTCAACCCCGTCTACCGGCTCCTGGCCAGGTTCTACGTCGCCGGCGCCGACATGCCGCCACCCGAGCACACCCGCCCGCCCTTCCCGGTGCCGTCCACGTCGGTCTACTCGAAGTCCGACGGCATCGTCGCCTGGCAGACCTGCATCTCCGCCCCCAGAGCCCGCCAGGAGAACGTCGCCGTCACCTCCAGCCACCTGGGCTACGGCTACAACGCCACCGTCCTCTGGCTGATCGCCGACCGCCTGTCCCAACGCCCCACCCGCTGGCGCCGCTTCACCCCACCGCCGGGCATGTCCCGGATGTTCCCCGAGCAGTAACCGGGACCGCCCGGCACCACCGAGACCACCGCCGAGACCACCGCCGGGATCGCTGCCGGGATCGCTGCCGCCGCAGGACTTCCCCGGCGCGACCACGCCCGCCCGATCCGTCGGACCGCGACATTCCTCTGTGGACCGGAGCGACCGCTCCGGCGTTCGTCGGTTCGGGTGACGCGGCCGGTTTGTCAACCACCTGACCACATCGTTCAGCACGTGGGCGTCCTTGTTCGCGCGCCGGCGGGGTGGCTACGTTTCCGCCCATCCCCGGGCGGCGGCCCCATCGCAGTGGCCCCCAGCGGTCCTTCGCGCCGCAGCGCCCTCCCCTCCCCGGAAGGACTCCGCCATGAGCGTGTCCGCGCGACCACGCCCGCGTGCCCTCGACTCGCCGGCGCTGAAGGTCGTCGCCGCCCGCCACCCGTGGCGGTGGGTGGGGATCGCGGTCGTGCTGGTCCTGCTGGCCCAGTTCGTCCACGGCCTGGCGACCAACCCCGGGTGGGACTGGGCCACGTTCGCCCGCTTCATCACCGCCCGATCCGTCCTGGACGCGGTCGTGGTCACCCTGGAGCTGACGCTCTACGGCACCGTCATCGGCTTCGCCCTGGGCATGGTGCTGGCCCTGATGCGGTTGTCGCGCAGCCGTTTCCTGGAAGCGGTGAGCTGGACCTACGTCTGGGCCTTCCGCTCGATCCCGCTGATCGTGCAACTGCTGTTCTGGTTCAACATCTCCTACCTCTACGAGGAGCTGAACTTCGGCGTCCCGTTCGGTCCGACGTTCTTCGGCTTCCCGACCAAGGACCTGATCAGCCCGATGGGCGCGGCCGTGCTGGGACTCGCGCTGCACCAGGCGGCGTACGCGGCGGAGATCGTGCGCTCCGGGGTCATCTCGGTGGACCACGGCCAGCTCGAAGCCGCCGCCGCGCTCGGCATCCCCCGGTCGCGCCAGCTGCGCCGGATCGTGCTGCCGCAGGCCATGCGCTCGATCCTGCCGAACGCCACCAACGAGGTGATCAGCCTCTTCAAGGGCACGTCCGTGGTCTCCGTGGTGGCCATCGGCGAGCTGTTCTACCAGGTCCAGGTGATCTACGGCCGCAACGCGCGGGTGGTCGCGCTGCTCATGGTCGCCACCGCGTGGTACATCGCGCTGACCACCCTGCTGTCGATCGTCCAGCACTACGTCGAGAAGCACTACGCCAAGGGCGCGACCAGGAACGAGGACGGGTGGAGATGGGCGAGGTGATGGTGGACGTCCGCGGCGTCCACAAGAGTTTCGGGGACAACGAGGTGCTGCGCGGCGTCGACCTCCGGGTCGGCGCGGGCGAGGTGGTGGTCGTGCTGGGGCCGTCCGGCTCGGGCAAGTCCACGCTGCTGCGCACCATCAACCACCTGGAGAAGGCCGACCGCGGCCTGGTCGGCATCGACGGCGACCTGATCGGCTACCGCCGTCGCGGCGACAAGCTGTACGAGCTGCGGGAGCGCGACGTGCTCCGGCAACGTGCCCACGTCGGTTTCGTGTTCCAGAACTTCAACCTGTTCCCGCACCTCACGGTGCTGGAGAACATCGTGGAGGCGCCGGTGGCGACGCGCCGGAAGCCCCCGGCCGAAGCCCGTGCGCAGGCCCGTCGGCTCCTGGACCGCGTCGGCCTGTCCGACAAGGAGTCCGCCTACCCGCGGCACCTGTCCGGCGGCCAGCAGCAGCGCGTCGCGATCGCCCGCGCCCTGGCGCTGGAACCGAAGGTGCTGCTGTTCGACGAGCCGACCTCCGCGCTGGACCCGGAGCTGGTCGGCGAGGTGCTCGACGTGATCCGGGACCTGGCCCGCAGCGGCACCACCATGATCGTCGTCACGCACGAGATCGGGTTCGCCCGCGACGTGGCCGACACCGTGGTCTTCATGGACGCCGGCGTCGTGGTCGAACAGGGACCGCCGGCCCAGGTCCTGGACGAGCCACAACACCCGCGCACCCGCGCGTTCCTGTCCAAAGTGCTCTGACCACACCCGGGAGTCCCGTTGTCCTTCCTGAAGATAGCCGCTGCCGTCACCGCCGCCGTCTCGCTCGTCGCCTGCGGCGCCGCCGGCGGGACGACCGAGGAGCAGGTGGTCGCCGGCGGCAAGACCGTGAACCTGGGCCCGGACCAGCGGCGCGTGACGGCCGACGAGGTGGACGCCATCGCGGCGAAGGTGCCCGAGGAGATCCGCCGGAGCGGCGTGCTCGTCATCGGCGGGTCGGTCAGCACCGCGCCGCCGCTGCGCTTCTTCGCCACCGACGACAAGACGCCCATCGGGGTCGAGACCGACCTCGCGGTGCTGATCGCGGGCGTGCTCGGGTTGCAGCCGCGGTTGGAGAGCACGTCCTGGGAGAACCTGTTCATCAGCCTGGACAGCGGCGCCTACCCGCTGGCCCTGTCCAACATCACCGTCACCGAGGAGCGCAAGGAGAAGTACGACTTCGCCACCTACCGGCTCGACACCCTGGCGTTCGAGGCGAAGAAGGGCGGGACGTGGCGCGTGGCCGGGCCCGAGGACGTGGCGGGCAAGGTCATCGCGGTCCAGTCCGGCACGAACCAGGAGAAGATCCTGGTCGACTGGAGCAGGGCCAACCAGGCGAAGGGCCTGCCCGCCACGGACGTCAAGTACTTCCAGAACCCGGCGGACTACTACCTGGCGCTGGAGTCCGGCCGGATCGAGGCCTTCCTGGGCCCGAACCCGACTTCGGCCTACCACGTCACCACGTCCGGCAAGACCGAGGTGATCGGCACCTTCTCGGGCGGCGGCTCGATCGTGGGCAAGATCGCCGCCACCACCAAGAAGGGCAGCGGCCTGGTGGAGCCGGTCGCCGAGGCCGTCGACCACCTGATCGCGACCGGCCGGTACGCCGAGGTGCTCGACCGGTGGGGCCTGGGTGACGAGGCCGTGGAGAAGAGCGAGATCAACCCGCCGGGGCTGCCCAGGACGGGCTGAGCCCGCACGGCGGTGGACATCGAGGACCGCCGACGACGCCCGCGTGCCCGGCTCCCGAGCCGGCCGCTCGTCGTCGGCGGCCTCGTCGGCAACCCCTCGCCCGGCTCCCGCGCCGGATCGGATCGAGGCGGGCACCCGGCACCCGTGCGGCAGGACCGCCGTCCGCAGGTTCAGGCCACCGACTCGCCCGCACGCCCGGCCGCCGCGGCGAGGAAGTGCAGGACCTCCCGCGCGACCTCGTCGTTCTGCCGGAAGTTCGGCGCGTCGGTGCCGGGCCGGGCGAACGCCGCATACGCCTTTCGGGTCGTGTAGGGACCGATCGCGAAGCGCCGCGCGTGCGGCGTGCCGGTGGCGTCGACGACCCGGCTGTCGGACGGGTCGACCAGCACGAGGCCGTCGACGTCGGTCACGTCACCGGCCGCGGCCATCGACCTCAGCAACGGGTCGGCGGTGTGCGCCAAGGTGTGCACGGGCAGCCGCGCCTCGATCAGCCCGGTCGCCCGCACGACGTGCGAGGGCACGCTCGGACTGCCGGCCACGAACACCCCGTCCTCCGCGCGGACCCACACGTCCGCGCCCAGGAACCGCACCACGCCCGCGCGGGACAGCGCCACCAGCTCCTCCAACCGGTCCGGCGGCGGCCCGCTCGCGATCGAGCTGAAGAACCCGTGCCACCACCCGTCCTCGCCGCGCAGCCGTCCGGTCGCGGACAGCGCCGCGAACTGGCCGTACACGCCCAGCAGCGCCAGGAACGCGCCCAGGTCCGCGCTGAACGCCCGATCCGAGCGCCGCGCGACGTCCGCCGTGACGTGGGCGCGCAGGAACTCCTGGAAGGCGTCCGACGAGGGGAACCGCAGGCCGTCGAGAGGTCGGTCCAGCCGGTCGAGGTCGAGGCGATCCGCCTCCGCCGGCACGCTGTCGCGCACCAGCGCCCGCATCTCGCCGCTGTCCCAGCCCAGCTCGGCGAACCGCGCCGAGAACGCCTCCCACGGCTCGCGCACCCGCGACGGGTGCCCGGTGAACAGCTCGCGGTAGTGCCCGTACGCGATCTCCTTGGCCATCAGCGGCCACACGTCCCGGCGGAAGTCGAGCCCGCCGGGACGTGCCGGCAGCCGCGACGCGACGAAGAACCTCGGCGGCCCCGGCGGTTCCCCGAGCAGCCGGTAGCCGGTCTTGGAGTGGTACGGCGCGCCGCGGCGCGAGCCGACGTGCAGACGGGGTTCACGGCCGGACGGGACGTACCGCAGCACCCCGTCGTCCCGCACGAACCGGCCGCCGCGCCCCTCGCCCAGCAGCACCGCGAGGTCGACGAACGCCAACCCCATGCCCCGCACCACGACGTCCGCGCCGGCCGGCACCACCGAGAGGTCCGCGTCGGCCGTGTAGCCCGGCGGCAGGTAGGTGAGCCCGTGGGCGGCGGCGTGGTCGGCGAGCTCCCGGTGCTCGGGCGCGACCACGGTGTCCAGGTGCCCCAGCACGAGCACGACCACGTCGGCCACCAGCGGCTCGGCGCGGTCCGCGAGCCACACCCGCTGCCGCACCTGCGCCGACCCGGTGATCCGCACCACCTTCGTCGCGTGCGTCGTCACCGAACTGCCGTCGGGCAACGACGACACCGCACGCTCGTGGAACCACTTCAGGTACGCGCTCTGCACCCGCCTGCTCGGGAACGACGTGGGCCCCATCGCCGCAAGCTCCGCCCGGACCTCCGGCGCCAGCTCCACGCCGGACAGGCACGACGCCGCCCAGTGCGCGAGCGACGGCCCCGGCCGGATCGGACCCGCGCACGTCACCGACGAGTCGGTGAACACCGTGACGTCCTCGGCCATGGAGTTCATCCGCAGCAACGGCGACTGCTCGTGCCGCCACACCCGGCCCGCACCGGCCGGGAACGGGTCGACCAGGTGCACCTCCAGCGGCCCGTCGAACAGCCCGGAAGCGTTTGCGCCCAAGCGCTCCAGGATTCCGGACGCCCGAGGTCCGGCCCCCACCAGGACGACGGCGCTCATCGCGCGCCACGCCCGTAGTAGCGCTCGACGTAGTGCTGACCGACGCCGAGCAGGCTCGTGACGACGACGTACCAGACGGTGGCGACGAGCAGCAGCGGGATGATCAGGTAATTGCGGTTGTAGATCAGCTGGACGGAGTACAGCAGGTCCTGCACGGCCAGCACGCTCACGATCGACGTGCCCTTCAACGTGCCGATGAGCAGGTTGCCCGCCGCCGGCACGATCGACCGCATCGCCTGCGGCAGCACGATCCGGCGCAGCACCCGCCACCGCCGCAGCCCCAGCGCCGCCGCCGCTTCGGCCTGGCCCGAGTCCACGGACAGGATGCCGCCGCGCACGATCTCGGCGGCGTAGGCGGCCTCGTGCAGCACCAAGCCGATGATCACCGACGTCATGGGGCCGATCACCGGCGTGGCGCCGGACAACGCCGGGTACAGGGCGCCGAAGTTGAACCAGAACAGCAGCTGCACCAGCAGCGGCACCGAGCGGAACAACCAGACGTAGCCCCAGCTCACGCCGGCCAACACCGGGTTGCCGGACAACCGCATGACGGCCAGCACCCCGCCGATGGCGAAACCGAGCACCACCGTCACCGCGGTCAGCCACAACGTCAGCCACAGCCCGCGCAGCACGGCGTCGGTGGCGAAGTAGCGGAGCACCACGTGCCACTGGAACCGCTCGTTGGTCGCCGCCGACCACAGCACGACACCGACCGCGGCGACCACGAGCGCGGCGGAGGCCCGGCGCCAGGGACGGCGGAGGGGGACGATCGAGGCGGTCTCGTCGGACCGCGGTGGCGAGAAGAGGGCGGACGCGCTCATCGGTGGCTCCAGAGCAGAGGGAACACGACGTCGGTGCCGCGTCCCTCAACGCCGCGCGGTGATCGTAAGCGCGCGTCGGCGAGGCCGGTCAAGGCATTCCGGTATCTGGACGCGGTCGGACGTCCGTTGACGACGACCCGTGCCGCTGTTGCACTGGGGCCGTGGACAACCCGCGGCTCGTCACCCGCGACCACATCGACTTCGGTCGGGTGTGGTCGGCCTCCTGTCGGGGCTGACGCCCGCGTTCCACCCCTCCCGTCGACCCCGCGCCGTCTCCCTCAACGTCGCGGGCGCGTCGACGTCTTCTCCCACCTGACGGAAGGTACTGACGTGCCTGTTGAGTTCCTGGGGATCGGCGGCACCAACGACGGTTCCGAAACGCACCCGCGCAGCGGCCCCGCGTTCGACAAGGACTACACGCTGCGGTTGGCCCGAGCCCACGAAGACCACGGCTGGGACCGGGTCCTGTTCGCCTACGGCTCCGGCTCGCCCGAACCGGCGCAAGCCGCCGCGTACGTCGCCACCAAGCTCGACAAGCTGCAGATCCTCCTGGCGCACCGACCGAACGTGTCCTACCCGACGTTCGCCGCGAAGACGTTCGCCACGCTGGACCGGATCAGCGACGGCAGGCTCACCGTGCACTTCATCACCGGCGGCACGGACCACGAGCAGCAGCGCGAAGGCGACTACCTGACCAAGGACGAGCGCTACTCGCGCACCGAGGAGTACATCCGGATCGTCAAGAAGGCCTGGACGTCACGGGAGCCGTTCGACCACGAGGGCGAGCACTACAGGTTCGCCGACTTCGTGAGCGACGTGTTCCCGGTGCAGCGGCCCCGGCCGCGGGTGTCGTTCGGCGGGTCGTCGCCCGCCGCCTACCGGGCCGGCGGCGCGGAAGCCGACATCTTCTGCCTGTGGGGCGAACCGCTGGCCGACACGGCCGCGCAGATCGACGCCGTGCGCCGAGCCGCGCGGGACGCGGGCCGGACCGACCTGCCGCGCATCCAGGTCGCGTTCCGCCCGATCCTCGGCGCGACCGAGGAACTGGCCTGGGAGAAGGCGCACCGGACGGTGGACGCGATCAAGGCGCGCACCGGGGGAGTGAACCCGCTGACCCGCAGGCACTCGTTGAAGAACCCCGAGAACACGGGCTCCCAGCGGCTGCTGGAGATCGCCGGACGCGGTGAGCGCTTCGACCGCGCCCTGTGGACGCCGACCGCCGCCGCGACCGGAGGGGCGGGCAACTCCAACGCGCTCGTCGGCACCCCCGAGACCGTGGCCCAGGCGCTGCTCGACTACTACGACCTCGGCGTGGACATCCTGTCCGCGCGCGGCTACGACATGGTGAACGACACGATCGACTTCGGCCGGCACGTGATCCCGATCGTGCGCGAGGAAGTCGCCAAGCGCGACCGGGAGCGCGCCGCCGCCGTGCCGGAGCCGCGTGAGATCGCGGTGGACGGATGACCGCGTGACCGACACCCCCGTCGCCCGCCGGGTCCGCTGGGAGGACCCGGCCACCGGGCCGTTGAAAGAGGAGCTGACGCACGAGTACGTGACCCGGTACGGCGACGGGGCGCGGGCCGAGCTGACCCGGTACGACCCGGCCGTCTTCACGCCGCCGCACGGCACGCTGGTGCTGCTGTTCGAGGACGGCGAGGCGGTGGCGGGCGGGGCGTTCATGCGGCACGACGAGCGCACCGCCGAGCTGAAGCGCATCTGGACCCACTCACGCCACCGCCGACGCGGCCTGGCCCGGCGCGTCCTCGTCGAGCTGGAGCGCGACGCCGTCGCCCTGGGCTACTCGCGCCTCTACCTGACCACCGGCCCCCGGCAGCCGGAGGCCCGCGCGCTGTACCTGGCCACCGGGTACGCGCCGCTGTTCGACCTGACCGCCGACCCGCTGACGATCGGCCACCTGCCGTTCGAGAAGGACTTGGGTGCCCCATGCGCACACGTTGCCTGCTGATGCTCACCGCCGTGCTCGCGCTCGTGGTCTCCGGGTGCGCCCTGCCCGCGGACGCCGTCGACCCGCCCGCGCCCGGCGTGCGGCCGACCGCGGACGTGCTGTCGACGGTGGTGCGGGACGAGTCGACCGCCGCACTGCTGCCACCCGCCGTGCGCGCGGCGGGCGTGGTGCGGTTCGGGTCGTCGGTGGGCGGGCAGCCACCGTCGTCCTACTACGCGGAGGACAACAAGACGGTGCTCGGCCTGGACGCCGACATGTCCGAAGCGGTCGCGAGGACCCTGGGGGTGCGCGTCGAGCGGGAGGTCGCGAGCTTCGAGACCATCCTGCCGTCGTTGGCCGGCGGGAAGTACGACGTCGGCACCGGCAACTTCGGCGTGACCGAGGCGCGGAAGAAGACGATCGACTTCGTCACCTACGTCAACGACGGGCAGGGCTTCGCGGTGCGGGCCGACGACGACCGCGTGACCCGGGTGGACGGCCTGGTCTCGTTGTGCGGCCTGAAGATCGGCACCGGCGCGGGCACGACGTTCGAGGCGACGTTGGAGCGGGAGAAGCACGTGTGCGGTGAGGCGGGGAAGCCGGACTACGAAGTGCTGAGCTTCGCCGAGGACGCGGCGATCTTCCTGGGGTTGCAGCAGCGCCACATCGACGTGGTCATGAGCACGATCAACGGTTTGCGGCACGCGGCGGCCCACCAGCCGAACCTGGAGTTCCTCGGCGAGTTCAAGCGCCTGGACGTCGGCTTCGCGCTGCCCAAGGGCTCACCGCTCGCACCCGCGCTCCAAGCGGCGGTCAACAAGCTCATCGCCGACGGCGCGTACGCGCGAATCCTCGACAAGTGGGGCGCCGGGGACTCGGCGATCCCGGAGTCGTCGATCAGCCCGCCGGAGCACGGCTGAGGTGGGCGCGGGGCGGACCGGGGCACTTCGACCACCCCGGTCCGCCCTGCGGTGTCCCGAAGCCCGCCGCCGCCTCCCGCGCACCTCACCGTGAACGATCACTCGAATCACCCCTTGTGCCGGTCACCGCTTCACCCCAGGGTTCGGCGCGGCCCGTTGGCTCCGACGGGCAACCCCGACGGAGGTGGAGCATGTCCCCTGCCCGCAAGATCGCCGCGTCCCTGTTCGCGGCGGCCGCGCTCTCGGCGGTCCTCACGACACCCGCGCACGCGGCGACCGACGCCGAGCTCGCGTTCCACTGGGCGCCGGTGCACTACCAGGACACCGACTCGTCCGACTACGACGCCGACTACCTGTCCACCGTGGACTTCGACGGCGAGTGGAACACGCTGAACAACTGGGAGGCGCAGGACGACTCGTTGGCGCGCCTCACCGGTGCCGCCTACTACTCGGTGGTGGAGACGTCCACGCACTGGTTCCTCGTCTACAGCTTCTACCACCCGCGCGACTGGGAGGACTTCGCCGATCCGTTCGAGCAGTTCACCCACGAGAATGACATGGAGGGCCTGCTGGCGACCGTGCGCAAGGACGGCACGGCGTTCGGCAAGCTCGAAGCCGTGATCACGGTGGCGCACAGCGACTTCTACTCGTACGTGCCCGCCGACAGCACGTTCACGTCCGGGCGGGAGAGCGTCGACGGCACGTTGCGGCTGTCCGGCACCCGGCCGACCACGCGCCAGGAGGCGAAGGGCCACGGCCTGTACGCGTGGAACGGCGCCGAGTTCCCGGGCGGCGACGGCGTGGTGTACGTGCCGAGCGCGACCGGCGAGGTGCCGTCGGGCGGCAACGACCGCTCGGTCGGCTACCGGCTGGTGGACGCGTTCGCGGCGGGCGGGTTGTGGGCGCAGCGCAACAGCTCCGCGACGTTCGCGAGCTGGGGCACGTTCCGGGGTGACAACGGCAAGGACAACGCCGCGAACAGCGCCTGGGGCTGGGACGACGGCAACGACGGCAGCGACCTCCAGCGCGGCCTGCTGGCCACCGACCCGGCCTACGTCGTCTCCGTCTACTTCGCCAACCGCGGCTCCTTCTCCCTCACCTACCTCCGCAACCCCTACCGCTAACCCCCGAACCGCGCGTGTCCTACGTCCAGAACGCGCGTGTCCTACGTTCGGAACACCCGAGTTGAGCATTCAGGAAGGTGCCCGGCTGTCCTGAATGCTCAACTCGGGGTACCGGAACGTAGGACACGCGCGACCGGAACGTAGGACACGCGCGGTTTAAGGTTGGTGGGTGACGATGACGGTCAGGGTGGCCCGGGTGGCCACGGAGGTGCTGGCGCCCTGGGTGTTGGTGCTGGGGTTGCCGCTGCTGGTGGCGTGGAGCGCGACGAGGAGCGTGGCGGAGGGCCTGCTGTGGGGCGCGATCGTCGGGGTGACCGGGTCGGTGGTGCCGATGGCGGTCATCGTGCGGGGCGCGCGCCAGGGCAAGTGGGACGGGCACCACGTCACGAACCGCGAGGGACGGCTGGTGCCGATGCTCGTGTGCGTGGCGTCCCTCGGGATCGGCATCGCGGCGCTGGTGTTCGGCGGCGCGCCGAAGGCCATGGTCGCGCTGGCGCTGGCGATGTTCCTCAGCCTGCTGGCCTGCCTGACGGTGACGTTCGTCCTCCCGGTGAACGGCGGGCGCGGCTGGAAGGTCTCCTTCCACGCGGCGGTCGCGGCCGGCGCGGTGGCGATCCTCGCGATCACCTACGGCCCCTGGGTGCTGCTGGCCGCGCCGCTGGTGGCGCTGGTGGCCTGGTCACGCGTCGTGCTCGGCGATCACACGAAGGCGCAGGTCACGGTCGGCACGGTGATGGGCGCGCTGGTCGGCGGCGCGGCGTTCTGGCTGCTCACGGGGATGTGAGCGCCGTTACGCCCGGTCACGACCGGTGAGGATCTACCCTCCGGTGATGACGCTGAGGCTCGACACCGCAGGCCCGGTGGCCACGTTGACCATCGATCGCCCGGCCAAGCGCAACGCCATGAGCTACGCCATGTGGTCGGCGCTGCCCGGCCTGCTGGCCGAGGTCCGGCGCGACGACGACGTGCGCGTGCTCGTCGTCCGCGGTGGCGAGCACTTCTCGGCTGGCGCGGACATCAGCGAGTTCTCCACCCTCCGCCACGGTGCGGACGGCGCGGCGAGGTACAGCGAGGCCGTGCACCGCGGCGAACGCGCCATCGCCACCCTCGGCAAGCCGACCGTCGCCGCCGTCACGGGTTTCTGCGTCGGCGGCGGCTGCGAGATCGCCCTGGCCTGCGACCTGCGCGTGGCGGCGGCCGACGCCCGGTTCGGCATCACGCCCGCGAAGCTCGGCATCGTCTACAACTTCACGTCCACCCAGCGCTTGGTCGACGCGGTCGGTCCGGCGTGGGCCAAGCAGATCCTGTTCACCGGCGAGATCATCGACGCGGCGACCGCGCTGCGCATCGGCCTGGTCAACGAGGTCCACCCGCCCGACGCCCTGGAGGCCCGGGTCGAGGAGCTGACCGGGACCATCGCGACCCGCGCCCGGGTCAGCGTCCGCGGCGCGAAGCAGATCGTCGACCGGATCACCGACGGGCAGCACGCCGAGGACGACGCGGTGCGGGCGCTGTACGACGAAGCCGTGCACAGCGTGGACTACGCGGAGGGTGTGGCGGCGTTCCTGGAGAAGCGGACGCCGAGGTTCTGAACCGCGGCACGCGGGTATCTCGACCGCATGGACGAACACCCGCACCACCCGATCGAAGGCGACCCGAACGACCCGGACCAGCACATCAACCCTGATCCGCCGCGTTCGCCGGGCACGCCGGAGCCGCCCGACCTCGACGTGGACCCGGAGCAGTTCCTCGACGAGGGCGAGCGGCGCGGGGAAGAGGACGAGCCGCCGTCCTGACGACGACGGGGGAGTGCCCTCCGCGAGCAGAGGGCACTCCCCGCACGATCACCCGATCGGTCAGTCGCCGTCGTTCTTGTTCGTGTCGCCGGGCCACTCGCCGGTGAGCCGGTCGTAGCCGGTCGCGCCGCCCCGGTCGATCGCGGCCTTCACCACGCCGAAGATCGCGCCCTGGATGGACGCGGCCAAGAGGACCTCGCCCCAGCCGCGGTCCTTCTGGGTGGGGGTCGGCGCCTCCTTGGTGCCGGTCATCAGCTTCCAGACCTGGCCGAACAACGCGCTGGCGGCCAGACCGCCGAGCACGCCGAACAGCATGCCGAGCGGCCGGTACAGGAGCTTGTTCACGTTCACCGCCCCCTCCGCAGGAGCTTCCACAGCACCAGCACCACCGCCGCGACACCGGCCGCGACCGCCGCCGGGTGCTTGCGCGCCTGCCGCACGCCCTGCTCGACGCGCTCCTGCACGGGCGGCGGCAGCGACTCGACGGCCTGCGCGGCCTTCGTGCCGACCTGCTCCGCGACCACACCGGCCTTGAGGCTGACCTGGTCGGCGACCTCGCTCGCCTTGTGGCTCACCTGCCCGGCGACCTCGCTCGCCTTGTGGCCGACCTGCTCGGCGACCTCACTCGCCTTGTGGCCGACCTGGGTCGCCGCGGCGCCCGCCTTCTCGCCGATCACGGCGGCCTTCTCGCCGACGGCCGCGCCGGCCGCGTTGGCCGCCGCGCCCGCCTTGCCGACCTGCTCGCCCGCCTTGTCGGTGGCCTGGCTCGCCTTGGCGGTGGCCTTGCCCGCCGCGGCGGACACCGCCGCGTTGGCCCGGGTAGCGGTCTCCTTCACCTGTTCCACTCCTTCATGCGCCTTGTCCTTCACCCGTCCGGGCACGTCGGTCTTGTGCACCAGCGCTTCCACGGTGTCGCCGAGCTCGCGCCGGGTCTTCTCGACGTCGGCGCGCAGCTCGTCCGGGTCGGTGGGGCCGTCCTTGCCGCTCATCGGTGTGCCCTCTCGCTCACGGTGGCGATGTCCTGCTTGATGCTCGCCACGGCCTCTTCCGGCACGGGAGGCGTGCCACGTCGGATCTGCTTGCGGCCGACCAGCGCGAGCACGCCCGCGACCGCGAAGACGGCCACCGCGACGACGAACGCCGCGATCCACGCCGGCATGGCGGTGGCCAGCAGCAGCACCAGCCCCGCGAGCACCGTCATCAGGCCGAACCAGGCCAGGACGCCCGCGCCGCCGAGCAGCCCGGCGCCCGTGCCGACGCGCTTGCCCTTCGTGCGCATCTCGGCCACGGCCAGCCGGATCTCGTCCCGGGCCAGCCTGCTCACCTGGTCGGACAGCCTGTTCACCAGTTCCGCGGTGGACGGTTCCCGCTCGGCGACACGCTTGGCGGCACGCTCGGTAACCCGATCGGCGCTTGTGTCAGCCGCGCGGGTGGCGGCGACGTGACTCATGGCCGTCTCCTCTCTCCACTCGCCCACCGACTACCCGAAAACGCGGTGGTGTACGCACAGTGTTCGGGGGAAACCCGTCGCCCATGGCGCACGCACCGGAGACACCCGCCCAATTGCCGAAGCGCTCCTGGTGGGCTGTGCTGAAGCGGACGATCAAGGAGTTCAACGACGACAACCTGACCGACTGGGCCGCCGCTCTCACCTACTACGCGGTGCTGTCCCTGTTCCCCGGCCTGCTGCTGCTGACCGCGCTGCTGGGGCTGCTCGGCCCGGACGCGACCAAGTCCCTTGTGGACAGCCTGGACGCGCTGGGGCCCGGCGAGGCGAAGGACACCGTCGCGGGCGCGATCGAGAACCTCCAGAAGTCACAGGCCAGCGGCCTGCTCGCGATCGTCGGCCTGGTGACCGCGCTCTGGTCGGCCTCCGGCTACGTGGGCGCGTTCATGCGCGCCGCGAACTCGATCTACGACGTCGAGGAGGGCAGGCCGTTCTGGAAGGTCATCCCGCTGCGGCTGGGCCTGACCATCGGCGTGGTGCTGCTGCTGGCGGCCACGGCGCTGGGCGTGACGCTCACCGGCGGCGTGGCCGAGTGGCTGGGCGAGGCGCTCGGGCTCGGCTCGACCTTCGTGACGGTGTGGGGCATCGCGAAGTGGCCGGTGCTGCTCCTGCTCGCGAGCCTGGCGATCGGCCTGCTGTTCTGGGCCTCGCCGAACGTGCGGCAGCCCAGCTTCCTGTGGATCACCCCGGGCGGCCTGCTGACCGTGGTCGTGTGGGTCGCCGCGTCGCTCGGCTTCGCGTTCTACGCGGCGAACTTCGGCTCCTACAACAAGACCTACGGCTCACTGGCCGGTGTGATCATCTTCCTGGTCTGGCTGTGGATCTCGAACCTGGCCCTGCTGCTCGGCGCCGAGCTGGACGCGGAGCTGGAGCGGGGCAGGCGGATGGAGGCCGGGCAGCCCGAGGAGCGGGACCCGGTGGCCCCGCCCCGCGACACGGCTGCGCTGTCCTGACCCCTGCCTGACCCCGGCCCGGCTCGACCCCGGCCCGGCCTGATCCCGCCCGGCCTGATCCGACCTGGCTCGTGCTCGATCCGGCCTGTTCTCGGGGGAGCCCGCTGGAGCAGGCCCTGACCCGCGGGATCAGGACCTGGCCGGCGGGCTCAGGCCTGCGGCTCCGCCGAGACCTGCTTGCGGACTTCCTCCATGTCGACCTTGCGGGCCTGGTCGATGAGGTCCTCGAGCGCCGACTCCGGCAGCGCGCCCGGCTGCGCGTAGAGCACGACGCCGTCGCGCACGATCATGAGGGTCGGGATCGACCGGATCTGGAACGCCGCGGCGAGCTGCTGCTGCGCCTCGGTGTCGACCTTGCCGAACACGATGTCGGTGTGCTTCTGGGCGGACTTCTCGTAGGTCGGGGCGAACTGGACGCACGGCCCGCACCAGCCCGCCCAGAAATCGACCAGGACCATCTCGGAGCCGCCGACAACCTCGTCGAAGTTCTCCGCGGTCAGCTCCACGGTGGCCATAGGTCCTCCTTGCTGTGGACACAGGGGTCGCCCCCCCTCGTACCCGGACCAACGAAGGCCGGCCCGCCACAATTCCCTTCAACGAGCAGTGGACGCCTTCAACAGAACGTTGTAGCTTTCGGTTCACCCGAATGCAGGAGGTGTCCCGTGCGCAGGAACCGCAAGAGGATCAGCACAGCCCTCGCCCTGTCCCTGTTCGCGCTGGTCGCGTGCGGTTCGCCCGCCGAGGACCCGGCGCCCGGGCCCGCCGGGGACCTGCCGGCGTCCTCGTCGATCGTGGAGTCGGTGAAGAAGGACGACGCCCTGGCCGCGACCCTGCCGGCCGCGATCGCCCAAGCGGGCAAGCTGCGCGTCGGCTCGAACATCCAGAACCCGCCGAACAACTTCTACGCCGCCGACGGCAAGACCCCGGTCGGCTCGGAGGTCGACCTGGCCAAGGCGCTCGGCGCCAAGCTCGGGTTGACCGTCGAGCACCAGGACATGGCGTTCGGCTCGCTCATCACGAGCCTCCAGGCGGGCCGCATCGACGTGACCATGGCCGCGATGAACGACACCCCGGAGCGGCAGCAGGCGATCGACTTCGTCGACTACTTCACCTCCGGCATCACGATCATGGTGCGGAAGGGCAACCCGGAGGGCATCAAGAGCCCCGACGACCTGTGCGGCAAGTCGGTCGCGGTCAACCTCGGCTCCAGCCAGGAGACCTACGCCAAGGAGTTCCAGTGCCTGTCCGGCGACCCCATCGCGGTGACCGCCACCGACAGCGACACGCAGAACCAGAACCAGCTGCGCACCGGCCGCGTCGCCGCCATCCTCAACGACCTGCCCACCGCCGTGTACGTGGCCAAGACCGCCGGTGACGGCGAGTTCTTCGAGGTCGTGGACCTGGCCCCGATCAACGGCGGCCCGTACGGCATCGGCGTCGACAAGAGCACCCCCGAGCTGACGGCCGCGTTGAGCAAGGCGTTGCAGGCGCTGATCGACGACGGCACCTACGGCAAGATCCTCGACGCCTGGGACGTCCGGCAGGGCGCGGTCACGAAGGCGACCGTCAATGGCGAGTGACGACGTGAAGGCAGTCGACGACCTGGTCGTCGTCCCCCTGCGGCACTGGGGGCGGTGGGTCGTCGGCGCGGTGATCCTGGCGCTGCTCGGCGCGCTCGGCTGGGCGCTGGCCGACGCGAAGATCGACTACGCCGCCGTGCCGGGGTTCTTCACCCACGACATCATGCTGCGCGGCCTGGCCAACACGGTCGTGCTGGCGCTGGCCGCGCAGGCGGGCGCGATCGTGCTCGGCGTGGTGATCGCGCTGCTGCGCCGCTCGGCGAACCCGGTCGCCCGCTGGTTCGCCGCCGGCTACGTGTGGCTGTTCCGCGGCCTGCCGGTGCTGCTGCAGATCCTGCTGTGGTTCAACCTGGCGCTGGTGTTCGAGAACATCTCCATCCCAGGCCTGTTCGAGGAGAAGACCAACGTCCTGGTGACCGCGTTCGTGGCGGCCCTGCTCGGGCTGGGCCTCAACGAGAGCGCCTACATGGCGGAGATCGTCCGGGCCGGGCTGAACAGCGTGGACCACGGCCAGGTCGAGGCGGCCAAGGCGATCGGCATGACGCCCGCGACCACGCTGCGGCGGGTCGTGCTGCCGCAGGCCATGCGGGTGATCATCCCGCCGACCGGCAACAACTTCATCAACATGCTCAAGGGCACGTCCATGGCGTCGGTCATCGGCTTCCTGGAGCTGATCCACGCCGCCAACAACATCGCCTCGCGCAACCTCCAGATCATGGAGACGCTGCTGGCCGCCGCCGCGTGGTACATGGTCGTGGTCAGCGTGGCGAGCGTCGGGCAGCACTTCCTGGAGCGCTACTACGGCAAGGGGGTGGCCCGGTGAGCCTCGTGCGGGCGGTGGGCGTGCGCAAGTCGTTCGGGCGGGTGACTCCCGCCGGCGGCAACCGGGTGGAAGTGCTGCGCGGAATGGACCTCACCGTGGACGCGGGCCAGGTCGTGTGCCTGCTCGGGCCTTCGGGCGCGGGCAAGTCGACGTTCCTGCGCTGCGTGAACCACCTGGAGACGATCGACGCGGGCCGGATCTGGGTCGACGGCGAACCGGTCGGGTTCACCTCGCGCGGCGGGAAGCTGCACGAGCTGCGCGAGCGGGAGGTGGCGCGGCAGCGGCGCGGTGTCGGCATGGTGTTCCAGCGGTTCAACCTTGTTCCCGCACCGCACGGCGGTGGAGAACGTGGCCGAGGGGCCGGTGCACGTGCTGCGGACGGCCCGGAAGGAGGCCGTGGCGCAGGCGCGGGCGTTGCTGGACCGGGTCGGGCTGGCGGACAAGGCCGACGCCTACCCGCACCAGCTGTCCGGCGGCCAGCAGCAGCGGGTGGCGATCGCGCGGGCGCTGGCCATGCGGCCGAAGCTCATGCTGTTCGACGAGCCGACCTCGGCGCTGGACCCGGAGCTGGTCGGCGAGGTGCTGGAGGTGATGGCGGGCCTCGCCCGCGATGGCATGACCATGATCGTGGTCACGCACGAGATCGGGTTCGCCCGGCAGGTGGCCGACTCGGTGGTGTTCATGGTGGACGGCGCGGTGGTCGAGACCGGGCCGCCGGGCCAGGTGCTGGACAATCCGCGACAGCAACGCACGCAGCAGTTCCTCGCGAAGGTGCTCTAGGTGGTCATGCGCATCCCGTCGTCCTACCTCGTCCAGTTCCACGAGCCGGAGGGGTACCTGGACTTCGCCCGCTTCGGGCCGCCGTCGTTCGCCGTGGTGGACGCCTCCACGCGGCTGGTGGAGGCGGCGGTGTCGGCCGGGCCGTCCACGGTGGACGACCTGATGCGGCAGGAGCTGCGCGCGAAAGCGGCGGTGGCCCGGCTGTGCCGCGGCGACACCGACCACGTGACGCTGCTGCCGAACACCAGCACCGGGCTGTTCCAGGCGGCGCTGGCGGTGACCGGCGAGGTGCTGGTGTCGGCGGGGGAGTTCCCGGCGAACACCTACCCGTGGGCGCGGTCGCCGTCCGTCGACGTGTCGTGGCTGCCGCCCGGCCCGGTGACGCCCGACGCGGTGCGGGCGGCGTTGACGCCGGGCACGGTTGCGGTCGCGGTGAGCGCGGTGGACTTCCGCACCGGCTACCGGGCGGACCTGGCGGCGTTGCGCGAGGTGGTCGGCGACCGGCTGCTGGTGGTGGACGGCATCCAGGGCTTCGGGGTGGTCGACGAGCCGTGGGAAGTGGCCGACGTGCTGGTGGTCGGCGGGCAGAAGTGGCTGCGGGCGGGGTGGTCGACGGGGTTCATGACGCTGTCGGACCGGGCGCTGAGCAGGCTGGACCCGGTGCTGTCGGGGTGGACCGGAGCCGAGGACCCCGGTCTGTTCGACAACGGCATCCACGCGGTGGGCGAGGGGGCGGCGGGCTGGTCGATCACCAACCTGAGCCCGATCGCGTCGGGCGCGTTGGCGGCGGGGCTGGAGCTGGTCGAGGTGGCCGGCGTCGGGGCCATCCACGCGCGGATCGTTGAACGATCCGACGAACTGGTCGAGGTGATCCGCGCGGCCGGCGGCGAGGTCGTCTCCGCGCTGGACCGCCGCGCGGGCATCCTCGCGTTCACGCTGCCCGACCACCCGCCGTCGGTGGTCGGGGCGGCGCTGGCGGACGCGGGCGTGGCGGCGACCGTGCGGCCGGAGCACGTCCGCCTGTCGCCGCATGCCTCCACGACGTCGGACACCGTGGCCCGCTTCGCCGCCGCGGTGAAGGAGCTGCGCAAGCCGGCCGCCACGCCCGCGCCGGCCCCGCCGGTGACCTCCGAGGTGCTCACCGCCCTGATCCCGACGGTGAACAGCCTGGCCGCCGCGCTGGGACCGGGCACCGAGGTCGTGCTGCACGACCTCGGCGCCCTGCCCAACTCGATCATCGCCATCGCGGGCGACCTCACCGGCCGCAAGGTCGGAGGCCCGATGACCGACCTGCTGCTCGGCCTGGTCCGCCGCGGCACCACCCACGACCTGGCCGGTTACGAGACCTACGCGCCGGACGGGCGGGTGATCCACTCGTCCACCGTGTTCCTGCGCGACGCCGAGGGCGTGGCCGTCGGCTGCCTGTGCGTGAACAGCGATCCCGGACCCGACCGCCGCCCGGAGACCCCGGAGCCCGCCGGGTCGGCGGTCGAGGCGTTCCCCGGCGACGTCGACACGCTCCAGCGCCTCCTGGTCGAACGCGCGGTGTCCGCCGTCGGCGTGCCCGTGGACCTGATGAAGAAGTCCCACAAGTCCCAGGTGGTGCGGGTCCTGGACGAGGCCGGCCTGTTCCTCATCCGCGACTCCGTGGACCACCTGGCGGGCGTGCTCGGCGTGACCCGGTACACGATCTACAACTACCTCAACGAGATCAGGAGCTGATCACCTTCGCGCCCGGCGGCGTCACGGGCGGCGTTGGCCTCGTCGTCGGTGAGGGTCCTGGGTCGCGCGCCGAGCCGGTGATCGCCGGGTGCCTGGACATCCGGCCGGCACGGGGTGAGGTCCTGCAGCCGGGCGGCCACCCGTGGTCGTCAGAGGACAGGAGCCGGATGTCCGGGACGGCTTCGCGCAGCATCGGCAGCCGGTCCGGCCCGAGGCCGAGGGCCAGGCGGAACATGCGGTCCTCGCCGGTGCGGCGCGTGCACCGGGCGGCGCGGGTGATGGCGCCGGCCGGCTGAACCGGCGCGTCACGTTTTCCGCGACAGCCCGCGCGTGGCGCATGATGCACTCATGTTGTCGAGCAAGGGCGAGGGCTTCCGCGCGTTCTGGACCGAGCGCCACCTGTGCACGCTGACCACGATCCGACCGGACGGCACGCCGCACGTCGTGCCGGTCGGCGTCACGCTGGACGTGGAGACGGCCACCGCCAGGGTGATCACCTCGGGCGATTCGCACAAGGTGCGGCAGATCCTGGCGGCGGGCAGCGCTCCCGCGGCCGTGTGCCAAGTGGACGGACGCCGGTGGTCGACGCTGGAGGGCCGCGCGGTCGTGCGCCAGGAGCCCGAGGTGGTCGAGGACGCCGAGCGGCGCTACGCCGCCCGCTACCGCACGCCCCGGCCCAACCCGCGGCGCGTGGTGATCGAGATCGCCGTCACCCGCGTGCTGGGGACGGTGTGAGCGTCACGGTCATCGGCATCGGCGCCGACGGCTGGGAGGGCCTGCCGCCCGCGTCGAGGCACGAGATCGAGTCGTGCGAGGTGCTGATGGGCAGCACCCGGCAGCTCGACCTGGTCCCCGCGTTCGACCCGGACCGCCCGGTCGAACGGGTGGCGTGGCCCTCGCCGCTGGTGCCCGCGCTGCCCGGGCTGCTGGAGCGGCACGAGGGCCGCCGGGTCGCCGTGCTGGCCAGCGGCGACCCGATGTGCCACGGCATCGGCTCCACCCTGGTGCGGCTGCTGGGCGCGGCCCGGGTCCGCGTCGTGCCGCACCCGTCGTCGGTGTCGCTGGCGTGCGCGCGGCTGGGGTGGGCCCTGAACGACGTGGAGGTGGTGAGCCTGGTCGGCAAACCCGCCGCGCTCGTCGTGCCCCACCTGCACCCGGGACGGCGCGTGCTCGTGCTCGGCGGTGACCCGCGCGAGGTCGCCGCCCTGGCGCCGGACGCGCGGCTGACCGTGCTGGAGCAGCTGGGCGGACCGGGGGAGCGGGTGCACCACTCGCTCGACGACGCCGACCCGCTGCACGTGCTCGCGGTCGAGTGCGGCGCGGACGGCGCGTCGTTGACGCCCGGCCGGCCGGACGAGGAGTTCGAGCACGACGGGCAGCTGACCAAGCGCGAGGTGCGGGCGGTGACGTTGGCGCTGCTCGCGCCGCGCCCCGGCGAGCTGCTGTGGGACGTCGGCGCGGGTGCGGGCAGCATCGCGGTGGAGTGGTGCCGGACCCACCCGAGCTGCCGGGCCGTCGCGGTGGAGCGGCACCCCGGGCGCGCCGCGCGGATCGGCCGCAACGCGACGGCGCTGGGCGTGCCGGGGATCGAGGTCGTCGTCGGCTCCTCGCCGGACGTGCTCGACCTGGAGGCGCCCGACGCGGTGTTCATCGGCGGCGGCCTGACCGCCGACGGCGTGGTGGAGCGCTGCTGGGACGCGGTGAAACCCGGCGGGCGGCTCGTGGCCAACGCCGTGACGCTGGAGTCGGAGGCCGTGCTGACCCGGTGGCACGGCAGGCTGGGCGGCGACCTGACCAGGATCGAGGTGAGCCGGGCGACCGCCATCGGCGGCTTCACCGGTTGGCGCCCGCAGATGCCCGTGACCACGTGGGCAGTGACGAAGGAGAACGCGTGACCGTCCACTTCATCGGCGCCGGTCCAGGCGCGGCCGACCTGCTGACCCTGCGGGCGGCGCGGCTGCTCGCCGAGTCGCCTGTCTGCCTCTACGCGGGCGCGCTGGTGCCGGTCGAGGTCCTGGCGCACTGCCCGCCCGGCGCGCGCCTGGTCGACACCGCGGACCTGGACCTCGACGAGATCACGGCCGAGCTGGCCGCCGCGCACGCCGCCGGTCACGACGTGGCCCGCCTGCACTCCGGCGACCCGTCGGTGTTCAGCGCGGTGGCCGAGCAGATGCGCCGGCTGGACGCCCTGGGCATCGCCTACGACGTGACGCCGGGCGTGCCCGCCTTCGCCGCCGCCGCCGCGTCGCTGAACCGCGAGCTGACCGTGCCGGGCGTCGGGCAGACGGTGATCCTGACCCGCACGGCGGCCCGCGCCACGCCCATGCCGCCGGGGGAGGACCTCCCGACGCTGGGCCGGCCCGGCGCCACGATGGTGCTGCACCTGGCCGTGCAGCGCATCCTGGAGGTGGTGGCCGACCTGCTGCCGAACTACGGCGCGGACTGCCCGGTCGCCGTGGTGGCGCGCGCGAGCCGGGACGACGAGGTGGTCCTGCGCGGCACCCTCGCCGACATCGCCGACCAGGTGCGGGCGGCGGGCGTGAAGCGGACGGCCGTCATCGTCGTGGGCCGGGTGCTGACCGCCGAGGGCTTCCCGGACAGCCACCTCTACTCGACCGCCCGCAGCCGGTCGTGACGGCGTCACGCCCGGCCGACGACGACGCCCGCGCGGTCGATCACGATCACGTCCACGGCCACCGGCGCGCCGCGCAGCACGTCCTCCGCCGCGGCCTTGGCGCGGGCCGCGACCAGGTCGCCCAGCGGCACGCCCGCCGCCTGGCACACCCGCAGCGCGCCGAGCGCCGTGTTGGCGCCGGTGATGGCCGCCGCCAGGTCCGGGTCGCCCGCCAGGGACGCCAGGAAGCCCAGGTCGACCTGGGAACGCCCGGAGTGCAGGTCGAGGTGCCCGTCCGCGAGCTTGGACAGCTTCCCGATCCCGCCCGCGACCGTCAGCCGGGGCACGGGGTGGCGGCGCAGGTACTTCAGCACCGCGCCGGCGAAGTCGCCCATGTCCAGCAGCGCGTCCTCCGGCAGCCCGTGCACCGCCGCCGCGACCTTCTCCGACGTGCTGCCGGTGCACCCGGCCACGTGCTCGTAGCCCTGCGCCCGCGCCACGTCGATCCCGCGCCGGATGCTGTCGATCCACGCCGAGCACGAGTACGGCACCACGATCCCCGTCGTGCCCAGGATCGACAGCCCGCCCAGGATTCCCAGCCGCGGGTTCCACGTCTTGCGCGCCAGCTCCGCGCCGTGCTCGACCGAGATCGACACGACCACGTCCCCGCTGCCGCCGTGCTGCGCCGCGACCCGCGCGACGTGCTCGCGCATCATCTGCCTCGGCACGGGGTTGATCGCCGGCTCGCCGACCGCCAGCGGCAGGCCGGGCTTGGTCACCGTGCCCACCCCCGGGCCGGCCTCGAACACCACCCCGCTGCCCGGCGCGCCGTGCCGGACCGAGGACCCGACCAGCGCCAGGTGCGTGACGTCCGGGTCGTCGCCCGCGTCCTTCACGATCGCGGCGAACGCCCGGTCGGCGCCCGACTCGTCCCGGGCGAGCTCCTCGCGGGCCAGCGCGAAGGACGGCGTCTGGCCCTTCGGCAGCACGATCCCGACCGGGTCGGGGAACTCGCCGGTGAGCAACGCGGTGTAGGCCGCCGTGGTGGCGGCGGTGGCGCAGGCGCCGGTGGTCCAGCCGAAGCGCAGGTTCGTGCTCACGACGACAGGATGCAACAGCCGTGAAGACCGTGCTGGTACTGGGTGGCACGGGTGAGGCGCGGGCGCTCGCCGCCGCGCTCGCCGCCGCGCTCGCCGGCGTGCGGGTCATCTCGTCGCTGGCCGGCCGGGTGGCCGACCCGAAGCTGCCCGACGGCGAGGTCCGCGTCGGCGGCTTCGGCGGTGTCGAAGGGCTCGTGGCCTACCTGCGGGCCGAACGCGTGGACGCCGTGGTCGACGCCACCCACCCGTTCGCCGACCGCATCACCGCCAACGCCCTCGCCGCCACCACCGCCACCGGGACGCCGTTCCTCGTCCTGCGCCGACCCGGCTGGCCGCCCGAGGACGGCTGGGAGTACGTGGACAGCGTCGCCGAGGCCGCCGCGCTCGTCGCCGGCCGCCGGGCGTTCATCACCACCGGGCGGCAGGAGCTGGGCGCCTTCACCAGCGGTGTCGCGCGCACCGTCGACCCGCCCGACCCGCCGAACCCGCGCCTGCGCCTCGTGCTGGACCGCGGGCCGTACACAGTGGACGGCGAGCTCGCGCTGATGCGCGAGCACCGGGTCGAGGTGCTGGTCACCAAGGACAGCGGCGGACCGATGACGGCGGCCAAGCTGACCGCCGCCCGTCACCTCGGCATCCCGGTCGTCGTCGTGCGCCGACCACCGCCGCCGGACGCGCCGCTGGTGGAGACCGTGGCCGAGGCCGTCGACCGGCTCACCCGGGGTAGCGGCGCGGGGTGAACACCGTGCCGCGCGAGCTGACCCGGGTCTGCGAGGAACCGACCAGCAGCAGGCACCGCATGTCCACAGTGGACGCGTCCAGGTCGGCCAACCGCACCACCCGCACGGACTCCTCCGGGCCGCCGACGTCACGGCCCACGACCACCGGCGTGTCGGCGGAGCGGTGCCGCAGCAGCACGTCCCGCGCCTTGTCCACCTGCCACGTGCGGCTGCGCGAGGCCGGGTTGTAGATCGCCAGCACCAGGTCCGCCCGCGCCGCCGCCTCCAGCCGCCCCTCGATCACGTCCCACGGCTTGAGCCGGTCGGACAGCGACACCACGCAGTAGTCGTGCCCCAGCGGCGCGCCGACCCGGCTCGCCACCGCGTGCGCCGCGGTCAACCCCGGCAGCACCGTCACCGGCACGTCCGCGAACTGGTCCTCGGTCGCCACCTCCAGCACCGCGCTGGCCATCGCGAACACGCCCGGGTCGCCCGAGGACACCACGGCCACCCGCCGCCCGCGCTTGGCCAGGTCCAGCGCGAAGGCCGCCCGCTCGGCCTCCACCTTGTTGTCCGACGCGTGCCGCCGCTGCCGGGGGTTCGCCGGCACCCGGTCCAGGTAGGTCACGTACCCGACCAGGTCGTCGGCCTCCGCCAACGCCCGCCGCGCCTGCGGCGTCAACCACTCGGGCCCGGCCGGACCGAGCCCGACCACCACGACCCGGCCCTCGTCCGCCGACCGCCGGGCGGGCTCGCTCGGCAGCAGCGCCAACGAGAAGTACGGCACGCCCTCGGCGTCCACTTCGGACAGCGGGGCGGTGCGCTGCGCGCCGGTCGTCGCCCGCTCCACGTACCAGGCACCGTCCAGCCGGCCCGCCCGCGCCAACGCCTCCCGCACCTGCGGGAACGTCCGCCCCAGCTTCATGATCGCCACCGGGTCGCCGCCGGCCAGGTGCTCCACCAGCGCGTCCGCCGACAACGTGCCGGGCAGCACGGTCAGCACCTCGTCCCGCTCCACCAGCGGCCGCCCGATCACCGCCGCGCCCGCGCTCACCGACGTCACGCCGGGCACGACCTCGGCCTCGTACCGGTGCGCCAACCGCTTGTGCAGGTGCATGTAGGAGCCGTAGAAGAACGGGTCGCCCGCCGCCAGCACCACGACCGTGCGCCCGGCGTCCAGGTGCGCGGCCAACCGCTGCGCGCACTCCTCGTAGAACGCGTCGATCTCGCCCTGGTAGTCGTCGGAGTCCTCGGTCGTGACGGGGTAGACCAGCTGCTCCTCGACCTGGCCGTCCCGCAGGTACGGCGCGGCGATCCGGCGTGCCACGCTCCGACCGTGCCGCGCGCTGTGGAAGACGACCACGTCCGCCTCGCCGATCAGCCGCGCCGCCTTCACGGTCACCAGCTCCGGGTCGCCCGGACCCACCCCGACCCCGTACAGCTTGCCCGTCATTCTTCCTCGCTCGCGATCGCGTTGAGCGCCGCCGCGGTCATGGCGCTGCCGCCCCGCCGCCCGCGCACGACCAGGTACTCCACCCCGAGGTCGTTGGCCGCCAGCGCGTCCTTCGACTCGGCCGCGCCGATGAACCCCACCGGCACCCCCAGCACGGCGGCGGGCCGGGGCGCGCCCGCCGCGATCATGTCCAGCAGGTGGAACAACGCGGTCGGCGCGTTGCCGATGGCGACCACCGCGCCGGCCAGCTTGTCGCCCCACAGCTCCAACGCCGCCGCGCTGCGCGTGGTGCCCAGCTCGGCCGCCAGCTCCGGCACGCGGGGGTCGCCCAACGCGCACACGACCTCGTTGTCCGCGGGCAGCCGACGCCGCGTCACGCCCGCCGCGACCATCTGCGCGTCGCACAGGATCGGCGCGCCGGCCAGCAGCGCCGCCCGCGC
Organism: Saccharothrix sp. 6-C; assembly: GCF_016695385.1. Lineage (NCBI taxonomy): Bacteria > Bacillati > Actinomycetota > Actinomycetes > Pseudonocardiales > Pseudonocardiaceae > Saccharothrix > Saccharothrix sp. 6-C. Next base: position 1,913,095 of record NZ_CP064192.1, read on the forward strand.
GTCGCGCACCGCGTGCGGCGAGAAGTCGACGTCCGACACCAGGTCGACCATCCCGCAGGCGTGGATCATGCGCACCACCACCCGCGCCACGTCCGACGGGAACCGCGCCAGGTCTGCCTCGGCGCGGATGGTGGCGAAGGAACGGCGGTAGATCTCCGCGCCGTCCTTGACGTAGCTGGTCACCTGATCTCCTCGTACCCGTCGCCGGTCGCGACGAACTCCACCACGTCGCCGGCGGGCCGACCGCACCGGCGTGCGCAGCCCGACCAGTGCGCCCGGCCGGGCGTGGTCCGGGCGCCGATCCAGCGGGCCGCGTCGGCGCGCACGTCGGCCAGCGACTTGGCGCACCCCGGACGGCCGGTGCACGCGCTGACCCCGTGCCACGGCGAGTCCGGCGAGGTGAACAGGCCGGTCGTGTCGCTCCCGGCCGGCAGCACCAGGCTCCGCCACGGCGTGAGCCGGACCGGCACGCCGGCCAGGAGCCGCGCGTCCCACCGCCCGAACGGCACGCCCGCCACGACGGCGGAACCGTGCTCGCCGGGTGCGACGGGCGTCACACCCGGCTCGATCCGGGCGTCACCCGGAACGCCCAACGCCGCCGTGATCTTCCGCACACCGCCGTCCACTTCGGACAGCCGCCACGCGTCGCCGCGGAGCTGCCCGAACAGCCGCGCGGCGGTCACCACGGCCCCGACGGGATCGGTCACGCGCAGCCCTGAATCGTGCCCTGCCAGGAACAACGCGTCGCCGACCAGCCCGATGTCACCCGACAGGCCGCTGACCGCGCCACCCACCGTGACCAGGAAACGCCCGGGCAGGGACGCCAGGTCCGGCGCCGCGAGCAGCGCGGCGTCGATCTCGTCGACCAGCGCCTGGTTGTCGTCCAACGGGGCGGCCACGATGTTCCGCATCCGCTCGTGGCTCATCGAGGGCAGCAGGCCGACGTCGCGCAGCCGCGCGCCCAGCTCGTGCTCCGCCCCCGGCGCCAAGCCCCTGATCTGCAAGTTCGCCCGTGAGGTCAACTCGAGGAACCCGTCGCCGAGGTCCACCGCGGCGGCGCGCAGCGCGTCGACCCGCACGGCGTCCAACGTCCCGCCGGGCACCCGCACGCGCGCCAACCCGCCGTCGGCGGCCTGGTGCACGTCGACGGCGCCGGGGCAGGCGTCCGGGTGAGTTCGATCCGTGGGCATGGACTGGATGCTAACTGCCGTTAGGGTGACCTCCGAACGGCGAAGCAGCAGGAGGAAGCCGGTGTGAATCCGGCGCGGTCCCGCCACTGTGACCGGGCAGGTCCCGGGAGTCAGGAACTCCGCTCGCCGTACCCACGACCGGGGCGAGGACCCCCGAGGGATGGAGCCCGCACGTGATCCTGCTGTTGTCGACCTCCGACACGGACCTGCTGTCCGCCCGCGCCGGCGGCGCCGACTACCGCCTGGCCAACCCCGCCCGCACCGCCGTGGACGACCTGCCGACCCTGGTGGCGGGCGTCGACCTGGTGGTCGTGCGCATCCTCGGCGGACGCCGGATGTGGGAGGAGGGGCTGGACTGGCTGCTCGCCTCCGGCCTGCCGGTCGTCGTGCTGGGCGGTGAGCAGAACCCCGACGCGCCGCTGATGGAGCTGTCGACCGTGCCCGGCGGCGTCTGCGCCGAGGCGCACGCCTACCTGGCGCACGGCGGCGCGGCGAACCTCACCCAGCTGCACCGGTTCCTCTCCGACACGGTCCTGCTCACCGGCCACGGCTTCGCGCCGCCCGAGCCGACGCCCACCTGGGGCGTGCTGGAGCGGCAGGACGAGGTCGAGGGGCCGACCATCGCCGTGCTCTACTACCGCGCCCACCACGTGGCCGGCAACACGGCGTTCGTGCACGCCCTGTGCGACGCGATCGTGGCCAAGGGCGGCCGTCCGCTGCCGGTCTTCTGCGCCTCCCTCCGCACCGCCGAGCCGGCGCTGCTGGCCGAGCTGGGCGCCGCGGACGCCCTGGTCGTCACGGTGCTCGCGGCCGGCGGCAGCAAGCCCGCCGCCGCGTCCGCCGGCGGTGACGACGACGCCTGGGACGTGGGCGCGCTGGCCGCCCTCGACGTGCCGGTCCTCCAAGCCCTGTGCCTGACCAGCAGCCGTGCCGCCTGGGACGAGAACGACGACGGGCTGTCCCCCCTGGACACCGCCACCCAGGTCGCGATCCCGGAGTTCGACGGCCGGATCATCACGGTGCCGTTCTCGTTCAAGGAGGTCGACGACGACGGCCTCACGGTCTACGTCGCCGACGACGAGCGCGCGGCGCGGGTCGCGGGCATCGCGGTGCGCCACGGCAGGCTGCGCCACATCCCCCCGGCCGAACGGCGCATCGCGGTGATGCTGTCGGCCTACCCGACCAAGCACTCCCGCATCGGCAACGCGGTCGGCCTGGACACCCCCGCCAGCGTCGTGCGGCTGCTCACCGCGATGCGGGAGCAGGGCTACGACATCGGCGACGAGCTGCCCGGGGTGGCCGACCTCGACGGCGACGCGCTGATCCACGCCCTCATCGCGGCCGGCGGCCAGGACGCCGACTGGCTCACCGAGGAGCAGTTGCGGGGCAACCCCGTCCGGCTGCCGGCGGCCCGGTACCGGCAGTGGTACGCCACCCTCCCGGAGGACACGCGCCAGGGGATGGAGCGGCACTGGGGCGAGGCGCCCGGCGAGCTGTTCGTCGACCGGTCGCGGGACCCCGACGGCGAGATCGTCCTGGCCGCCCTGCGCTCCGGCAACGTCGTGGTCATGGTCCAGCCGCCGCGCGGCTTCGGCGAGAACCCCATCGCCATCTACCACGACCCGGACCTGCCGCCGAGCCACCACTACCTCGCCGCCTACCGCTGGCTGTCCGACGAGTTCGGCGCCGACGCCGTGGTGCACGTGGGCAAGCACGGCAACCTGGAGTGGCTGCCCGGCAAGACCGTCGGCATGTCGGCCGGGTGCGGCCCGGACGCGGCCCTGGGCGACCTCCCGCTGATCTACCCGTTCCTGGTCAACGACCCGGGCGAGGGCACCCAGGCGAAGCGCCGGGCGCACGCCACCCTGGTCGACCACCTCGTGCCGCCGATGGCCAGGGCCGACAGCTACGGCGACATCGCCCGGCTGGAGCAGCTGCTGGACGAGCACGGCAACATCGCCGCGATGGACCCGGCGAAGCTGCCGGCGATCCGGGCCCAGATCTGGACCCTGATCCAGGCCGCCAAGCTCGACCACGACCTCGGCCTGTCCGACCGGCCGGCCGACGACGGGTTCGACGAGCTGATCCTGCACGTCGACGGCTGGCTGTGCGAGGTCAAGGACGTCCAGATCCGCGACGGCCTGCACGTCCTGGGCCAGGCGCCCACCGGCGCGACCAGGGTCAACCTGGTGCTGTCGATCCTGCAGGCCAAGCAGATGTGGGCGGGCGAGGTCGCGGCCCTGCCCGGCCTGCGGGAGGCGCTGGGCCTGGCCGAGTCCGGCAACGACCGGACCGCCACCGACCGGGTCGAGGAGCAGGCCCGCGCGCTCGTCCAGGCGATGGAGGACGCCGGGTGGGAGGTGGCCGCGGCCCGCGGCCTCACCGACGACGAGGACGTGGCGCGCATCCTGGAGTTCGCCGCGCTGGAGGTCGTGCCCCGGCTGGCCCGCACCACGGACGAGCTGACGAACGTGCTGCACGCCCTGGACGGCGGCTACGTGCCGGCCGGTCCGAGCGGCTCGCCGCTGCGCGGCCTGGTGAACGTGCTGCCGACCGGCCGCAACTTCTACTCGGTCGACCCCAAGGCGGTGCCGTCCCGGCTGGCCTGGGAGACCGGCCAGGCGATGGCCGAGTCGCTGCTGGAGCGCTACCGCGCGGACACGGGGGAGTGGCCGCCGTCGGTCGGCCTGTCGGTCTGGGGCACGAGCGCGATGCGCACCGCCGGTGACGACGTCGCCGAGGTGCTGGCGCTGCTGGGCGTCCGGCCCGAATGGGACGATCAGTCCCGTCGGGTGACCGGTCTGGAAGCGATCCCGCTCGCCGAGTTGAACCGGCCGCGAATCGACGTCACGGTCCGGATCAGCGGCTTCTTCCGCGACGCATTCCCGCACGTTGTGGCACTGATCGACGACGCTGTGCGACTGGTCGCGAACTTGGACGAGTCGGCGTCGGACAACTACGTCCGGGCGCACGCCCAAGCCGATCTGGCGCAGCACGACGACCCGCGTCGGGCGACAATGCGGATCTTCGGCAGCAAACCGGGTGCGTACGGCGCCGGCCTGCTCCCGCTCATCGACAGCCGCAACTGGCGCGACGACGCCGACTTGGCCGAGGTGTACGCGGTGTGGGGCGGCTACGCCTACGGCCGCGAACTCGACGGAGTCGAAGCGCGGCCGGCCATGGAGAGCGCCTACAAGCGCATCGCGGTGGCGGCGAAGAACATCGACACGCGTGAGCACGACATCGCCGATTCCGACGACTACTTCCAATATCACGGTGGCATGATCGCGACCGTGCGCGCGCTCACCGGCAAAGCGCCCGCGGCTTATGTCGGCGACAGCACGCGGCCCGATGCGGTGCGCACCAGAACGCTCAACGAGGAGACGAACCGGATCTTCCGCGCCCGCGTGGTCAACCCGAGGTGGTTGGCCGCGATGCGCGAGCACGGTTACAAGGGCGCGTTCGAACTCGCGGCCACCGTCGACTACCTGTTCGGCTACGACGCCACCACCGGCGTGGTCGCGGACTGGATGTACGAGCAGCTCGTGGCGAGCTACGTGCTGGACCCGGTGAACCGGGAGTTCCTGGCCCGGTCCAACCCCTGGGCGCTGCACGGCATCTCCGAACGGCTCCTGGAGGCGGCCGAACGGGGTATGTGGGAGCACCCGGAGCCGGAGACGCTGGAAGCGCTGCGAAAGGCGTACCTGGAAACCGAGGGTGATCTCGAGGACGGCCGCTGAGCCGGCGGGCCGCCCGGGCGCGCCCTATAACGCCGCGAAAACGATTCGATCATGAGGGGTACCCCTATATTCGGACGCCCTCGCGCGCGTGACGAAACACTTCGGTGGATCATTGGTCCTGAATGGACGTCTCAGCTCGCGGTGAGGCCCGTCCGGAGGTGACTCGGCCGGCCGGTGACGCCACCCGGTCGGCCGACTCGCGCTACCCGTCCGGACGACTCCGCGCGCCACTGCCCGCGACTCGCGGTGGGGTGGTGGCCGACGTGTGCGCACTTCCGGTGCAGACTGGTGGCGGGTGAGTGGGTGCGCGACTCGTGAATCTTTTCGGGCTGTTCGACGCGGAGATGAACCGAGCGTGTCCGACCGGTCTACGAACAGTGCCTGATCGGACTACTGGGCACACCGCTAGCAGAATCGGTCCAGCAAGGCAAATGACCCAACGTCGGTAACAGCGCGGACACGGGAGCTTGACACAACTCCGTGGTGCGAACCACACTCCCCCAAAACCTGGGAGCGCTCCCAGAACGTTCACCGCCGATCAACTGAGGAGTTCTCGTGCGCTACCGTCGAGCAGGCTTGGCCAAAGTCCTGGCCTGCACCGCAGTGCTTGCCGCAGTCGCCACGGCCTGTGGCTCGGGAGGGTCCGGCACGTCGCCTGATGGCAAGGTCGAGCTGACCATCGCGACCTTCAACGAGTTCGGCTACGAGGAGCTCCTCAAGGAGTACGAGGCCGCGAACCCGAACGTCAAGGTCACGCAGCGCAAGACCGGCCAGGGCGCGCCGCACCACCAGAACCTGTTCACCAAGCTGGGCGCGGGCTCCGGTCTCGCCGATGTCGAAGCCGTCGAAGAGGGCTTCCTCAGCCAGGTCATGGCCAAGTCCGGCCAGTTCGAGGACCTGAAGGAGATCGGCCCGAAGGACGTCCGCGAGGACCGCTGGCTGCAGTGGAAGGTCGACGCGGTCACGACCAAGGACAACAAGCTCATCGGCTACGGCACCGACATCGGCCCGCTGGCCATGTGCTACCGCAAGGACCTCCTCGAGGCCGCGAAGCTGCCGTCCGACCCCGAGGGCGTGAAGGCCCTGTTCGCGACCTGGGACTCGTACTTCTCCGCCGGTGACGCCTACGTCAAGGCGACCGGCAAGCCGTGGTTCGACTCGGCCGCGCAGATCTTCAACCCGATGCACAACCAGGCGAGCACCGGCTACTTCGACCGCGACGACAAGCTCGTGATCGAGACCAACGACGACAAGAAGATCTGGGACCAGGTCACCGCCGCGGTCGCGGGCGGCCAGTCGGCCAAGCTCGCCGCGTGGAGCCCCGAGTGGGAGACCGGCTTCAAGGAGTCGGCGTTCGCCACCAAGACCTGCCCGTCCTGGATGCTGGGTGTCATCGAGGGCAACGCCGGTCCCGACCACAAGGGCAAGTGGGCCGTCACCGCGGCGTTCCCCGGCGGCGGCGGCAACTGGGGCGGCTCGTACCTGACCGTCCCGAAGCAGGGCAAGAACAAGGCCGAGGCCGCCAAGCTGGCCGCGTGGCTGACCGCGCCGGAGCAGCAGATCAAGGCGTTCAAGGCCAAGGGCACCTTCCCGAGCCAGACCAACGCGCTGATCTCCCCGGAGCTGCTCAACCAGACCAGCGAGTACTTCGGCGGCGAGAAGGTCGGCCTGCTGTTCGCCGAGCAGGCCAACAAGGTCGCGGCGGCCCAGTACAAGGGCCCGCAGGACGGTGAGATCCAGGACAACGTGGTCTCCCCGGCGCTGACCTCGGTCGAGCAGGGCACGTCGCCCGACGAGGCGTGGTCGAAGGTCATCGAGGGAGCCAAGAAGGCTGCCAAGTAATGACGACCGAGCTTTCGGTCGCGCGCGGGCGGGGCGCCGAGCCCCGCCCGCCGCGGCGCGACGACAACGATGACATCGGTCCGGCCAAGCTGAGCTGGCGTTACCGGCTGACCCGCCTGGACGTGAAGTTCTCGCCGTACATCTACATCGCCCCGTTCTTCGTCCTGTTCGCGGTGGTGGGCCTCTTCCCGCTGCTCTACACGGCCTACATCTCCCTGTTCGACTGGGAGCTCGGCGCGGACGAGCAGGAGTTCCTCGGGCTGGGCAACTACACCGAGCTGTTGGCCGACTCGCAGTTCTGGAACGCGATGGTCAACACGTTGAGCATCTTCGCGATCTCGACGATCCCCCAGATCATCATCGCGGTGCTGCTGGCCGCGCTGCTCAACACCGCCCTGCGCGGTCGCACCGGCTGGCGGATGGGCGTGCTGCTGCCCTACGTGGCCAGCCTCGTCGCCCTCACCATCATCTTCGGCGACCTGTTCGGCGTGCAGTACGGCACCGTGAACAACATCGTCGAGTGGTTCGGCTTCGACCGCATCGACTGGCAGGCCGACCGCTGGTGGAGCCACGTCGCCATCGCCACCATGGTCAACTGGCGCTGGACGGGCTACAACGCCCTGATCGTGCTGGCCGCCATGCAGGCCATCCCGCGCGACGTCTACGAGGCGGCCTGGGTCGACGGCGCGAGCAAGGTGCGCCAGTTCCTCAGCATCACGCTGCCGATGCTGCGCCCGACGCTGATCTTCGTGATCGTCACGTCGACCATCGGCGGCCTCCAGATCTTCACCGAGCCGTTGCTGTTCTCGCCCTCGGCGGGCGCCAACGGCGGTGCGACCCACCAGTACCAGACGGTGGTGCTCTACATGTACCAATCCGGCTTCCAGAGCCTCGACCTCGGCTACGCCTCGGCGATGGCCTGGGTCCTGTTCATCGTCGTCATCGCGATCGCGGGGATCAACTTCCTGCTCACCCGCAGGCTCGCGTCCAGTGGGGAGGCGTGATGGCCACCATCACCGATCGCCCGTCCGCCACCGGGACCAGGGGCGCCAAGCCGAAGCGCTCGAAGGCGGTGTCGCTCTCCGAGCGGCGCCCCGGCTTCGTCGTCTACGGCATCCTGATCGCGTTCATCCTCGGCTCGGCGTTCCCGTTCTACTGGTCGTTCCTCGTGGCCAGCCACGACGACGCGAAGTTCACCGCGGACGCGCCCCTGCTGCCCGGCGGCAACTTCTTCCACAACGCGGGCCGCGTGCTCGACACGATCCCGTTCTGGAAGGCGCTGGGCAACAGCGTCCTCGTCTCCGGCACGGTCACCGTGTCGGTCGTGGTGCTCTCGACCCTGGCCGGCTTCGCGTTCGCCAAGCTGCGCTTCAAGGGCCGCGGACCGCTGATGGTGTTCGTGGTCGCCACCCTCGCCGTGCCGACGCAGCTGGGCATCATCCCGCTGTACATGGCGATGGCGGAGTACGGCTGGTCCGGCACCCTCGGCGCGGTCATCATCCCCAACCTGGTGACCGCGTTCGGCGTGTTCTGGATGCGCCAGTACATCGCCGACGCCGTGCCGGACGAGCTGATCGAGGCGGCCCGCATGGACGGCTGCAGCATGATCCGCACGTTCTGGCACGTGTGCCTGCCCGCGGTGCGCCCGGCCGCCGCCATGCTGGGCATCTTCACGTTCATGACGTCGTGGAACGACTTCCTCTGGCCGCTGATCGTGCTCAACGCGGACAACCCGACGATGCAGGTCGCCCTGGAGAAGTTGCAGAGCGGCTACTACGTCGACAACTCGCTAGTGCTCGCCGGGACCACGCTGGCCACGGTCCCGATTCTGATCGTCTTCCTCGTACTCGGTCGGCAGATCGTCGCCGGGATCATGCAGGGTGCTGTGAAGGGGTAGCTGTGGAGTCGATTTCCTTTCCCGAGGGATTCGTGTGGGGCGCCGCGACCGCGGCGTTCCAGATCGAAGGCGCGACCACCGCGGACGGTCGCACCGCGTCCATCTGGGACACGTTCTGCCAGCTTCCGGGCGCGGTGGTGGGCGGTGACACGGGTGACCCCGCCGCCGACCACTACCACCGCGTGGACGAGGACGTCCAGCTGATGGTCGACCTCGGGCTGCACGCCTACCGGTTCTCCACCGCGTGGCCGCGCATCCGCCCGGACGCCGGCCCGGTCAACCAGCCCGGCCTGGACTTCTACTCGCGGCTGGTCGACAAGCTGCTCGAAGCCGGCATCACCCCGTGGCTGACCCTCTACCACTGGGACCTCCCGCAGACGCTGGAGGACGCCGGCGGTTGGGCCAACCGCGACACCGCGTACCGCTTCGCGGAGTACGCGGAGTCCGTCGTCGGCGCGCTCGGCGACCGGGTGGACAACTGGACCACGCTCAACGAGCCGTGGTGCTCGTCGCTGCTCAGCTACGCCGCCGGCGTGCACGCGCCCGGCCGCCAGGAGCCGGAGGCCGCCGTCGCGGCCGTGCACCACCTGCTGCTGGCGCACGGCCTGGCCACCTCGGCCATCCGGGAGCAGGCGCCGAACGCCAAGATCGGCATCACGCTCAACATGTACCCGATCATCCCGGCGGACCCGGACAACCCGGCCGACCTCGACGCCGCCCGCCGGCTCGACGGCCTGCAGAACCGGATCTTCCTGGACCCGCTGTTCAAGGGCGAGTACCCGGCGGACATCGTGGAGGACCTGGAGCCTTACGGCTTCTCGAAGCACATCCGCGAGAACGACCTGGAGATCATCTCCGCGCCGCTGGACCAGCTGGGCGTCAACTACTACGCCGAGCACTTCGTCAGCAGCACGCCCGAGCCCGAAGCGCCGGTCCAGACCAACGGCCGTCGCCCGACCGGGTCGCCGTGGGTGGGCGCGGAGCACGTGTCGTTCCCCAGCCGCGGCCTGCCGCGCACCGACATGGACTGGGAGGTGCAGCCGGACGGCCTGTTCAAGGTCCTCATGCGGGTGCACCAGGACTACCCCAGCATCCCGCTCTACGTGACCGAGAACGGCGCGGCCTACGTCGACTCCATCAGCGACGACGGGTCGATCAACGACCCCGAGCGCCTCGGTTACATCGAGTCGCACCTCAGGGCCGCGCACGCGGCCATCGAGGCGGGTGTCGACCTGCGCGGTTACTTCGCGTGGTCGCTCATGGACAACTTCGAATGGGCCGAGGGCTACGCCAAGCGGTTCGGGATCGTGCATGTCGACTACGAGACCCAGGTGCGGACGCCTAAGATGAGTGCCATGTGGTACTCGCAGGTTGCCCGTGGCAACGTTCTCGCGGCGACGGTCGCTCCGTGACAGATGCCGTTGACCCGCCCAAGGCGCGACGACCCAACACCCGGCTCGAGGAGGTCGCTCGGGCAGCCGGGGTGTCGAAGTCGACCGTCTCCCGGGTGATCAACGGCGAGCCGTACGTCAGCTCCAGGGCGCGTGAAGCCGTCCACCAGGCCATCGGGAAGCTCGGGTACAGCCCGAACCAGGCGGCCCGGACGCTCGCGGGCAGCCGGGCGAACTGCATCGCCATGGTCGTCTCCGAGCAGGGCAGCCGGGTCCTGAACGACCCGTTCTTCGCCGGTGTGCTCCGCGGTGTGCACGCCGAACTCGCGGGCAAGCGGGTCCAGCTCGTCCTCATGATGAGCAAGGAGGGCGACGAGCAGGACCTGGTGAACTACCTGTGCGGTGGCCACGTGGACGGCGTGCTGGTGATCAGCCTGCACGGCCAGGACCCGCTGCCCCGCACGCTCGCCGACGCGGGCCTGCCGACCGTGGTCTGCGGCAGGCCCCTCGGCGCCGGCGGAGTGCCCTATGTGGACTCGGACAACTTCAACGGCGCCATGGAAGCGGCTCGCTACCTGGTCGCGCGGGGTCACAAGCGCATCGGCACCATCGCCGGCCCCCGGGACATGGCCGTGGGCATGGACCGGCTCTCGGGCTGGAAGCGCGGGCTCAGCCAGGCCAGGGTCGAGACCGGTCTGGTCGCCTACGGCGACTTCACGCCGGAGAGCGGCGCCGCGGCCATGGCCGACCTGCTCGAACAGGCCCCGGACCTGGACGCGGTGTTCGTCGGCGCGGACATCATGGCGCTCGGCGCGTTGCAGACCCTGCACGCGCACGGCAAGCGGGTGCCGCAGGACGTCGCCGTGGTCGGGTTCGACGACCTGATGATCGCGTCGACCGCCGTGCCGCCGCTGACCACGGTCCGCCAGGACGTGGAGCAGTTGGGGCGCACGATGACGTGGCGGCTCATGGCGGAGCTGGCCGGCGAGGAGAACCTCCCGCCGTTCCTGCTCCTCCCGACCGCGATGGTCACCCGTTCGAGCGCCTGAGCACGACCTCGAAGCACTCTCCGCGGCCCGGACCGGCTGGTCCGGGCCGCGGCATTTCGAAGCGATTCGATGTCCGTATCGACGCGTTCGACGCGCCCGGGACGCTCTGAAACCACAGTTCACTCGGATGGCGTAGCTCCGACTCTTGCCGTCAGTCGATCAACCTGGCTACCGTCCAATCCTGCCCTCTCTGGGAGCGCTCCCAGAACGGACGGACCGGTCGGCGCCCGTGCGGCCGGGCGCTCGACCTCCAGAGCCCTGACTCCCCGAAGCCAGGGGGGAGGCGGATCCCTCTCGCCCACCGCCTCCTCCCACCCCCCGCGCAAAGGAGCGCAGCACGATGGCCCGACGCACCCCGCTCACGCGGCTCCTGGCGTTGACCGCCGCCGTCGTGGCCGCGCTCGGCGTGGTGCTGGTGACGGCGGCGGCGAGTCCCGCGACGCCGACCGCCGCCGCCGTGCCCGAGCAGCCGCACACCTGGCGCAACGTGGAGATCCAGGGCGGTGGGTTCGTGCCCGGCATCGTGTTCAGCCCGGCCGAGAAGGACCTGATCTACGCCCGCACCGACATCGGCGGCGCGTACCGGTGGGACCAGGCCACCGGCCGGTGGATCCCGCTGCTGGACTGGGTCGGCTGGGACGAGTGGGGCTACAATGGCGTCGCGAGCATCGCGCCCGACCCCGAGAACGCCGACAAGGTCTACGCCGCCGTCGGCATGTACACCAACAGCTGGGACCCCCACAACGGCGCGATCCTGCGCTCCGCCGACCGGGGCGCCACCTGGCAGCGCACGGAGCTGCCGTTCAAGCTCGGCGGCAACATGCCGGGCCGCGGCATGGGCGAGCGGCTGTCCGTCGACCCCAACGACGGCCGGGTGCTGTACTTCGGCGCGCCGAGCGGCAAGGGCCTGTGGCGCAGCACCGACAGCGGCGCCACGTGGTCGCAGGTGACGACCTTCCCCAACCCCGGCAACTACGTGGCCGACCCGAACGACGCCAACGGCTACGCCAACGACATCCAGGGCGTGGTCTGGGTGACCTACGACCCGAGGTCGTCGACGGCGGGCAGCGCGACCAGGACCATCTACGTCGGCGTGGCCGACAAGGAGAACACGGTCTACCGCAGCACGGACGCGGGCGCGACGTGGACCCGGCTGGCGGGCCAGCCGACCGGCTACATCGCGCACCAGGGCGAGCTGGACACCAAGGGCGGGTTCCTGTACCTCGCCACCAGCGACACCGGCGGCCCGTACGACGGCGGCAAGGGCGACGTGTGGAAGTACGACACCGCCACCGGCGCCTGGACGCGGATCAGCCCCGTCCCCTCCACCAGCGCGGACGACTACTTCGGCTACAGCGGCCTGACCATCGACCGGCAGGACCCGGACACGCTGATGGTCGCCACCCAGATCTCCTGGTGGCCGGACATCATCATCTTCCGCAGCACCGACGGCGGCGCGACGTGGACGCGGGCGTGGGACTTCACCAGCTACCCGGACCGCAGCTTCCGCTACACCATGGACATCCGGACGTCGCCGTGGCTGAGCTGGGGCGCGAACCCGCAGCCGCCGGAGGTCACGCCCAAGCTGGGCTGGATGGTGGAGTCGCTGGAGATCGACCCGTTCGACTCCAACCGGATGATGTACGGCACCGGCGCCACCGTCTACGGGACCACGGACCTGCTCAAGTGGGACAGCGGCGGCCAGATCACGATCAAGCCGACCGCGGCGGGCCTGGAGGAGACCGCGGTGCTCGACCTGATCAGCCCGCCCGCGGGCGTGCCGCTGTTCAGCGGTCTCGGTGACATCGGCGGGTTCCGGCACGCGAGCCTGACCACCGTGCCGTCGATGATGTACGAGCAGCCGAACTTCACCTCCACCACCAGCCTCGACTTCGCCGAGCTGAACCCGCAGGTCATGGTGCGCTCCGGCAACGTCGACGGCGCGGCCCACGTCGCGTTCTCCACCAACGGCGGCACCTGGTTCGCGGGCAGCGAGCCCGGCGGCGTCACCGGCGGCGGCACGGTCGCGGCGGCGGCGGACGGCTCCCGGTTCGTGTGGAGCCCGGCGGGCGCGGCGGTGCACCACTCGGTGGGCTTCGGCCACACCTGGACGCCGTCCACCGGCATCCCGGCGGGCGCCGTGGTGGAGTCCGACCGCGTCAACCCGAACAAGTTCTACGGCCTGGCCAACGACACCGTCTACGTCAGCACGGACGGCGGCGCGACGTTCACCGCCGGCGCGACCGCCGACGTGGGCAAGCTGCACGCCGTGCCCGGCAACGAGGGCCACCTGTGGCTGGTCGGCGACGGCGGCCTGTTCCGCTCGACCGACGGCGGCAAGACGGTCACCGCGGTCGCCGGCGTGACGTCGGGCGTCAACATCGGCTTCGGCAAGGCCGCGTTCGACAAGCGCTACCCGTCGCTGTACGCGGTGCTGACCGTCGACGGCAAGACCGGCGTCTACCGGTCCGACGACGAGGCCGCGAGCTGGGTCCGCATCAACGACGACCGGCACCAGTACGGGAACATTGGCGAGGCGATCACCGGCGACCCGCGCGTCTACGGCCGCGTCTACCTGGGCACGAACGGCCGGGGCATCCTGGTGGCCGAGCCGAGCGGCGGCACCAGCAGCAGCAGCAACACGCACCCCACGGACTCGTCGTCGAGCACCACCACGACGACGACCACCACGACCACCACCACTGTGACGACCGTGACCGACCAGCCGCCACCCGGCTGCTCGGTGAAGTACCAGGTCGCCAGCCAGTGGGGAGGAGGCTTCACCGGATCGGTGAAGATCACCAACCGGGACTCCAGGGCCATCACGGGCTGGAACCTGGGCTGGACGTTCGCGAACGGCCAGCAGATCACCAACAGTTGGAACGGCAAGGCGTCGCAGAGCGGCGCTGCCGTGACGGTGACCAACGAGGGCTGGAACGGGACCATCGGAGCGGGTGGCTCGGTGGACTTCGGATTCCAGGCGAGCTGGCAGGGCAGCAACGTCGCACCCACCGGCTTCACGCTGAACGGTAGGTCCTGTTTCTCGGGCTGAGCACTGAGGACGACTAGCGCAGCCCTCGTTTGGCCTGGCGGCGCAGCTGCATTATCCGGGCTGCGCCGACCAGGGCCACCAAGATCGCCCCGGCGATCGCCGCGAACAGCAGCGCCACGCCCAGCGGCAGCGTGCCCGCCGCGCCCAGGAAGTGGATCGTGGCGTCGGCGAGGTTCTGCAGGATGAACACCAGCAGCACGATCAGCACCACGATCGAGGCCAGCACCGCGACCCACGTGCCGCTGATCCTGGTCGGCCTCAGCTTCACCCGCGGCTCGGCCGGCCGTTCCGGCCCGCCGACGACCGAGGGCTCCACGGCGCCCGGTCCGCGCGGGTCCACCAGGGGCGGACCGTCGGGGATCGGGCCGGTCGGCAGCGCCGCGGTGCGGTCGTCGTCGCGGGGGGTGGTCACGCGGTGATTATCGGCCCGCCCGTGCCGGGCCGCCAATCAACCGCACGGGCGGTCGTAGTCCAGCACGCCGACCGCGCCCACGTACTGCTGCCACTCCTCGCGGGTGATGTGGGCGGTGACCTCGGCGCACATCTCGGCCACCGCCGTGTCGTAGTCGAACTCCCAGGACCGCGTCGTGCCGTTCGACTTCGACGTCACCACGTCGGTCGCCGTGTCGCCGAACCCCACCGCGTAGACGCCCTCGGTGAGCCCGTTGATCCGGCCGCGGCCCGCCGCCTGCCGCGGGTCCGACACGTCCCACAGCGCCACCACGTCCTGCGTGCCGACCGTGGCGAGCGCGTCACCGGTCCGGTCGAAGCCCATCGCCTGCACCGCGCCCCGGTGCGCCCGGCCGGACCACAGCTCCGCGGGATCGGCCGGCGCGCTCACGTCGTACAGCCGGATGTCGCCCTTGGCGGTGCCGAGCGCGAGCGTGCGGTGGTCGTGCGACAGGGCGACCGAGGTGATGTCCCGCCCGGTGTCCAGCTTCACGAGCGGCTCCGGGGCCTTGAGGTCGGACAGGTCCCACAACCGGACCACGCCCATGACGTCGAAGGTGACGAGGATCCGGCCGTCCGGGCTGTGGACGACGCCGACCACCCGGTGCGGCTGGTCGGTCAGCCGGGCCGCCTCGACCGGCTTGGCCGGGTCCGACCAGTCCCACACCACGACCCCGGACAGCTCCGACACGGTGACCAGCGTGCGGGCGCGGGCCGGGTCGAACGCGATCCGGTCGACCGGGAAGTCGAAGGTGTGCGTCACCTCCGGGGTCAGGTCGGTGACGTCCCAGACCTTCCCCCGCCCGTCGACGGCCGTCGTGGCGAACGCCTGACCGGCGCCGTTCACGGCGATGGAGGTCACCGTCTCGTCGGCGGGCCCGAGCACGCGGCGCAGCGGGTCCTGCTCGCGGTCCGGGTCCGACAGCGCCTGGGCGGAGGCGAACGCGGCGCGGGTGGCGGTGTCCAGCTCGTCCGTCGCGTGCGCGGTCAGCACGCCGTTGCGCGTCTCGTCGTTCGGGTTGAGGTCGTGGGCGACGATGGCGAGCTGGTCCGCCAGCCGCGCGTCGCTGCTGCGCAGGCTCTGCGACTGGTTGGCCACGTACCAGGCGGCCGACGACCGCCAGCCCGCCGCGGCCTCCTTCTGCGCGGTGATCGCGATCACCACGGCGGTGCCGGCGAGCAGGAGCAGCACCGCCAGCAGCGCCACGAGCTGGCGCAGCCTGCGGGTGCGCCGGTGGGCGAGCAGCCGTTCCCGGTCGCGGGACTGGAGGCTCTCGGCCAGGAAGTCGCGCTCCTGCGCGCTGGTGCGCACGCCGTCGCGCTGCGTCCACTCGACCGCGGTGTCCAGCCGCGTGCCCCGGTACAGCGCGTCCGGGTCGCGGCCCAGCGACTCCCAGGTGGCCGCGGCCTCCGTGAGCCTGCGCATGGTGCGCAGCCCTTCCCGGTCCTCGGCGAGCCAGCCGCGCAGCCGCGGCCAGGAGCGGATCAGCGCCTCGTGCGCGATCTCCACGCTGTCGCGGTCCAGGGTGAGCAGCCGGGCGTGGGCGAGCCGGTCGAGCACCACGTCGACGTCCACGTCGTCGTCCAGCTCGGCGCGCGGCAGCCGGCGCTTGGTGTCCTCGGTGCCGTCGCCGAGCGCGGTGAGCCGCAGGAACACCTGCCGCGCCAAGGCGCGCTGGTGCCGTTCCAGGGAGGTGTAGGTGCGTTCGGCGGTCTGCGCGATGGCGTGCTGGACGCCGCCCGCGGCCTCGTAGCCGGCCAGCGTCAAGGTGGTGCCGCGCCGTCGCCGCCAGGTCTCCAGCAGCGCGTGCGACATCAGCGGCAGCACGCCCGCCTGGCCGGTGGCGTCCGCGATGAGCCGCGACACCAGCGCCGTCTCCACCGTGCAGGACGCCTTCACGGCGGGCTGCATGATCACCTGGCGCAGCTCCTCGGCGCCCATCGGCCCGAGCAGCAGCTGGCCGTCGGCCAGCGCCTCCACCAGCGCCGGGTGCTGCGCGCAGTGACCGTAGAAGTCGGCCCGCACGCCGACCACGACCTTGCACCGCGCGGTCAGCAGGGCGTCGACGTAGGAGGCGCGCTGCTCGACGTCCGCCCACAGCGTGAAGACCTCCTCGAACTGGTCCACGATGAGCAGGTCGGCGTCCAGGTCGGGATCGGCGGTCTCGCTCGGCGCGGTGACCACGACCCGGCCGGTCACCCGCGGCACCAGGCCGGCGCGCAGCAGGGACGACTTGCCCGCGCCCGACGCGCCGAACACCGCGACGAACCGGCGGTGCGCGAGTCGCTGCTCCAGGTCGTCCAGCACGTGGTCGCGCCCGAAGAACCACTCGGCGTCCTCGGTGCCGTAGGCCGCCAGGCCCGCGTACGGCGGGTGGCCCTCGTCGGGATCCGGGTCGGCGCCGGGCAGCACCTCGGCGGCGACCTGCCGCCACCGGTCCTCCCACTCGGCCACGTCGCCCTCGCAGGCGCGCACGTAGGCCAGCGTCACCGCGAGGGTGGGCAGCCTGCGCCCGCCCGCCGCGTCGGACAACGTCGTCGCCGAGTAGTGGGCGCGCGCGCCGAGCTGCCGGTAGCTGTGCCCGCCCGCCTTGTCCCGCAAGGACCTCAGGTCGGCGGCGAACTTGAGCAACGGGCTGTCACCGACGTCCAACGGGCGTTCTCCGCGCGGCAACCGGTCCACCCCCCTGGCATCTGTCGGCGGCACGTCCGCAGTGGCAAACGTGCCGTCCAGGCTGTCAGACGCGGCCCCGCCGTGCGCCCACTTCGGGCGACTGCATTCGGGTGACAGCGTGCCGCGTGGACACAACGTAGTGACACCGATACCGGCGGTGTGCGCACCGGAGTGCGCCGGTGATCGGCAAGGTGTGCGGGGCGGGGACGGTGACCAGGGGGCACCGTCCCCGCCGCCAGGTTCGCCGGGTGCCCCGGCTGATCGCGCTGAACGGCCCGCCCGGGTGCGCGGCCTGATCGCGGGCGACCTCGGCGTGAGGCCGGTCGGTTGGCGCGCGACATCGCCGTCGCCGCCGACCGCGTGCACCTGACGTCCGGTCACGACGTGGTCGTGCCGGAGTTCCTCGACCGCCTCGCCGCGCCGGCGGCCGAGGTGGGACGGCGTACCACGAGGTCGTCCTGAACGACACCAAGGCCAACGCGATCCGCCGCTTCACCGAGCGCGGCACCGTGCGGGCCACCCCGGCCGAGCTGTCGGCCATGCACGACACCCTGCGAACGATCATCGCCACCCGCGCGCCCGCGGTCATCCCCTCCGTCGAGGGTGACCCGGAGCACACCTGCCGGGCGCTCCTGGCCGTCCTCGAACGCCCGACCCGGGGCGCCGGGGCGTAGGACACGCCCGCCCTGAACGTACGACTCTCGCGAGAGTCGTACGTTCAGGGCGCGAGAGTCCAACGTTCGGGACAGGTGAGTTGAACGCTCGGGACAAGTGGGGTGAACGCTCAGGACAGGGCGGTGGTCACGTAGGGGTCGGGGTCGGCGAGGATCGCGCGCACGGCGGTGGTCGCGGCGCCCCGCATGGCGGCCTCCGCGCCCAACGACGAGGCGACCACCCGCACGGGCGACCACTCGCCGCTGACCACCCGCCGGTCCAGCTCCGCGTGCAACGGCTCCTGCAGCCACGGCTCCAGGCGGGCGTACGTGCCGCCCAGCACCACCGTGGGCAGGTCCAGCAGGTTCACCGCGCCGGCCAGCGCCACGCCGAGCCACCGCGCCGCCGAACGCACCGCCGTCGTGGCCGTCCGCTCACCCGCGGCCAGCCTGGCCAGCAGCTCGTCCACCCCCGACACGCCGGCCGCGCGCACGATCTCGTCCTGCCCGGCCAGCCGCTCCAGGCACCCGCGCGACCCGCACGCGCACTGCGGCCCGCGCGGGTCGACGGACAGGTGCCCGATCTCGCCGCCGAACCCGGACACGCCCTCGAACAGCGCCCCGCCGACGACGATGCCCGCGCCGATGCCGATCTCGCCGGAGACGTGCAGGAAGTCCGCCGCCACGTCCCCGTGCCACAGCTCGGCCAGCGCGGCCAGGTTCGCCTCGTTGCCCACCAGCACCGGCACGTCCAGCTCGACCCGGCGGGTCACCTCGCCCCGGACGTCCACCTCGCGCCAGCCCAGGTTCGGCGCGACCCGCAACGTCCCGCCGGCCACCTCCACCAGGCCCGGCACGGCCACGCCCACCCCGCCGATCGGCACGTCCTGCTTCGCCGCCGTGCGCACCGCCGTCGCCACCTTGGCCAGCACGCGGGCGGGGGAGGAGGCACGATTGTCGCTGGGCCGCACCCACCGCGCCCGCACCCGGCCGGTGAGGTCGACCAGGCACGTGGCCAGGTAGTCGACCCCGATCTCCACCCCGAGCCCGTGCGGCCCGGTGGGCGACAGGTGCAGCGCCGTGCCGCGCCGCCCGGGACCGGACCTGGCCTGGGCCTCGCCCTCGGCCACGAGCCCGGCGCCGATCATCCGGTCGACCAGGCTCGACACGGTGGCCTTGGTCAGCCCGGTGTGGGCGGCCACGGCCGCGCGCGACGAGCCGGGCGCCTCGGCGATGGCGTCGAGCACGAGGGCGGAGTTGTGCCGGCGCACGGTGTGCTGGCTCGCGGGCTGCGGTCTGGACACCACTGGATACTAGCGGCTGAGTGCGATAAGTTCAGGCATCAAACTTATTGGAGGTGCCCTCGTGGACAACTTCAGCTTCGGCCTGTGGACGGTCGGCTGGCAGGGACGCGACCCGTTCGGCGACGCGACCCGCCCCGTGCTGGACGCGCCGTTGGCGGTGCGCAAGCTCTCGGAGCTCGGTGCGTGGGGCATCACGTTCCACGACGACGACCTGTTCCCCTTCGGCGCCGACGCGGCCGAGGTGGGCAAGCGGGTCGCCGCGTTCCGCTCGGCGCTGGACGAGACCGGCATGGTCGTGCCCATGGTGACCACCAACCTGTTCACCCACCCGGTGTTCAAGGACGGCGGCTTCACCAGCAACGACCGCTCGATCCGCCGCTTCGCCCTGCGGAAGGTGCTGCGGAACCTGGAACTGGCGGCCGAGCTCGGCGCCCAGACCATCGTGATGTGGGGCGGCCGGGAAGGCTCCGAGGTCGACGCGGGCAAGCCCGTGTCCGCCGCCCTCGACCGCTACCGCGAGGCCGTCGACACGGTCGCGCAGTACTCGGTCGACCAGGGCTACGGCTTCCGCTTCGCGCTGGAGCCCAAGCCGAACGAGCCCCGCGGCGACATCCTGCTGCCGACGATCGGCCACGCGCTGGCGTTCATCTCGACGCTGGAGCACCACGAGCTGGTGGGCGTGAACCCCGAGGTCGGCCACGAGCAGATGGCGGGCCTCAACTTCGTGCACGGCATCGGCCAGGCGCTGTGGCAGGGCAAGCTCTTCCACATCGACCTCAACGGCCAGAAGGGCCCGCGCTACGACCAGGACTTCGTGTTCGGCCAGGGCGACCTGCTGTCCGCGTTCTTCCTGGTCGACCTGCTGGAGAACGGCGGCTACGACGGGCCCCGGCACTTCGACTACAAGCCGTTGCGCACCGAGGACCTCGACGGCGTGTGGGAGAGCGCGGCGGCCAACATGCGCACCTACAAGCTGCTGCGCGAGCGGGCGGCGGCGTTCCGCGCCGACCCCGAGGTGCAGGAGGCGCTGAAGTACAGCGGCGTGTACGAGCTGGCCGAGCCGACCCTGAACGAGGGCGAGTCGATCGCGGACTTCCTCAAGGGCGAGGACTTCGACCCGGAGACGGCCGCCGAGCGCGGCTTCGGGTTCGTGCGCCTGGCGCAGCTGGCGACCGAGCACCTGCTGGGCGCGCGCTGATGGCGCTCGTCGCGGGCGTCGACTCGTCCACCCAGTCCTGCAAGGTTGTGGTCCGCGACGCGGACACCGGCGCCCTTGTTCGACAAGGGCGCGCGACGCACCCGACGGGCACCGAGGTGCATCCCTCCGCGTGGTGGGACGCGCTGCAGACCGCCATCGCGGACGCGGGCGGCCTGGACGACGTGGCCGCCGTGTCGGTGGCCGCGCAGCAGCACGGCATGGTGACGCTCGACGAGGCCGGCGAGGTGGTCCGGCCGGCGCTGCTGTGGAACGACACCCGTTCCGCGCAGGCGGCGGCCGACCTCACCACCGAGCTGGGCGGCCCGGACGCGTGGGCGAAGGCGATCGGCAGCGTGCCGGTCGCCTCGCTCACCGTGACCAAGCTGCGGTGGCTGGCGGACGAAGAGCCGGAGTCGGTCGCCCGCACCGCGGCGGTCTGCCTCCCGCACGACTGGCTGACGTGGAAGCTGTCCGGCGGCACGTCCCTCGACGCGCTGACCACCGACCGCAGCGACGCCAGCGGCACGGGCTACTGGTCGCCGTCCACCGGGGACTACCGCCCGGACCTGCTCGAACTGGCACTCGGCAAGGTCGTCGCGCTGCCGCGCGTGGTCGGCCCGGCGGACCTGGTCGGCGGCCGGTTCGGCGCGGGCGCGGGCGACAACGCGGCGGCGGCCCTCGGCGTGCAGGCGCAGCCGGGTGACGTCGTGGTGTCCATCGGCACGTCCGGCACGGCGTTCGCGCGCTGGCCGGACCCTGTCGCCGACGGCACCGGCATCGTCAACGGCTTCGCCGACGCGGAGGGCGGCCACCTGCCGCTCGTGTGCACCCTGAACGCCTCACGGGTGCTCACGTCGACGTCGGCCGTGCTCGGCGTCGACCTGGCGGACCTGTCGGACCTGGCCCTCACCGCGCCGGCGGGCGCGGACGGCCTCGTGTTCGTGCCGTACCTGGAGGGGGAGCGGACGCCGAACAAGCCCGACTCCACCGGCGCGCTGCACGGCCTGAGGCTGGACACCATGACCCCGGCGCACCTGGCGCGCGCCGCGGTCGAGGGCCTGCTGTGCAGCCTGGCGGACGCGATCGACGCGCTGCGGGCGCTCGGCATGCCGGTCACCCGCGTGCTGCTGATCGGCGGCGGGGCCCGGATGCCCGCCGTCCGGCAGCTCGCGCCGGCGATCTTCGGCTGCCCGGTCCTGGTGCCGGAGCCGAGCGAGTACGTGGCCGACGGCGCCGCCAGGCAGGCGGCGTGGGCGGTCGGCGGCGCGGACACCCCGCCCCACTGGTCGGAGCTGGCCTCGACGTCCGTCGAAGCCGACCCGACCCCGTGGGTCCGGGACCGCTACGCCTCGGCGCGCGACCTGACGGTCAACCGCTGACGCGAGTCCGAAAGGGGGCGCCTCCGGCCGCGGGGGCGCCTCCTTTCACCGCGGCGCGTCGCCGAGCACTTCCTCGACGACCCGCCGCGACCGCTCGTCACCGTCCGCGAGCGTGATCAGGGCCTTCCACAACGCCCACCCGCGCGCACGCGCCCACGTCGCGTCGTCCGCCGCGACCGCCTCGCGGAACGCCCGCCTGCTCTCGCCCGAGAACATCGTGTAGGCGATCACCAGGTCGCAGGCCGGGTCCCCGACCCCGGACGTGCCGAAGTCGATCACCGCGGCCAGCTTCCCGCCGTCGACCAGCAGGTTCCCGTGCGCGATGTCGCCGTGGAACCACACCGGCGGCCCGGACCGCTCCGGCGCGCTCACCGCGTCCTCCCACACCGCCGCCGCCCGTGCGGTGTCGACGCGACCCGCCAACGCGGCCAGCGCCCGCCGCGTCCCGTCGTCGTAGTGGCCCGGCGACGCGCCCCGGTAGAAGCTGTGCGCGCCGGCCTCCGGCCCGTCCGTCGCGTCGGCGCGCTGCAACGCGCGGATGAACCCGGCGACCGACTCGGCGAACCCCACCAGGTCCTCGACGCGGTCCGGCGACGCGGTCCGCCCGTCCAGCCAGCGCCGGACCGACCAGGGGAACGGGTAGCCCTCGCCCGGCACGCCCAGGGCCAGCGGCACGGGCACCGGGACCGGCAACGACGGCGCGAGGACCGGCAGCCACCGGTGCTCCTTGCGGACCGCCGGCGCGTACCCCTCGGCGGTCGGCAGGCGCACCGTCATGTCGTCGCCCAGCCGGTAGGTGCGGTTGTCCCACCCGTCGACCTCGACCGGGGTCACGGGCAGCCCCGCCCACTGCGGGAACTGGGCCGCGACCAGCCGTGCCACCAGCCCGGCGTCGATGCCGGCACGTCCGTCGGGGATGCCGGCACGTCCGCCGGGGGAGTCGACCATGTCCCGAGCCTGTCCACCACCGGCGGTCGCGGCAACGCATTTTCACCGCCGCCGGGGGTATTCCGGCGGTTGGCAGACCTGGATGCGGAGGTGCCCCTATGAGGGCCGTGGTGCTCAACTGCACGTTGAAGAAGTCGCCGGACCCGTCCAACACCCAGCTGCTGGCCGACGTCGTCGTCGAAGCGCTCGAACGGCGGGACGTCGAGGTGCGGACGTTCCGGGTGGTGGACCACGCCGTGCCGCCGGGTGTCGTCACCGACCTCGGCGAGGGCGACGAGTGGCCGACGCTGCACGACGCGCTGCTGGACGCGGAGATCCTGGTCGTCGCCACGCCCACGTGGGTCGGCCACCCGTCGTCCATCGCGCAGCGCGTGATCGAGCGGATGGACGCGATGATCTCCGAGCAGGACGACGAGGGCCGTCCGGTCGCGTACAACCGGGTGGCGGGCGTCGTGGTGACCGGCAACGAGGACGGCGCGCACCACGTGATCAGCGAGGTGTGCGGCGCGCTCGGGGACATCGGCTACACCGTCCCGGGCCAGGCGTGGACCTACTGGAACATGGGCCCCGGCCCCGGACCGGACTACCCGGACACCGACCACGGCCACGACTGGTCCAAGAGCACCGGCGAGGCGATGGCCGCCAACCTGCACGCGGTCGCCACGGCGCTGGCCAGGACCCCGATCCCGCCCCCGCCGTCGTCGGGCTGATCCTCAACGCGTGCGGTCGAGGTACACGCAGGACAGCAGGGCCAGCGCCAACGTCAGCGCGAGGGCGGAGTCGTCCGGGCGAGGTGGCCGGTGGCCGCGCACGACCTCGGACGCCATCCGGTGCACTTCTTCGCCCCGGAACAGCACGTGCGGCGGGATCACGTCCCGCTCGCGCAGCGCGTGCAAGCCGCCCAGCGGGTCGGAGTGGTGCGTCTCGCGCGCACCGACCGCCTCGACCAGCGACCTGACCAGCCCCAGGGTGGCCGCGTGCGCCCCGGTCGAGTGGGCGGTGCAGGCCGCCTCGTAGATCGAGACCAGCTCCGGCGGGGCGACCGCGGTCAACGGGTCGAACGGTGGCACGCCGCCCGACTGCAGGTACACCGAGCCGTGGTGCACCTCGATGTTCGTGTTGCCGTACCGGGTGACTTGGCCGGTGGGCAAGCCGAGTTCCGAGCCCAACTCCTCCGCGCGGTCGTCGAGCCCGAGGCGTTCGGCGTCGATCACCTCGTACAGCCTGCGGAAGCGGTCGACGTCGCCTTCCAGCGCGATCACGATGTCCTCGACGACCGGCCACTTGGCGATCCGGCCGGACACCAGGACGCCGTGGATCGTCGACGCGGCGCGCTTGGACGAGTCGGCCAGCTCGCGCATGGCCGGCCTGCCGCGGCGGATGTACAGCTCGCGCAGTTCGTCCAGAAGCCGCTTCTCCGACTCCTTCTGGTCGGTCATCGGCCGCAATTCGGTCATCGCACTCTCCCGTGTTGCCAGTTCGGCACACGCCAGCGTACCGTCGTTCGCATCATTCGCGAATGTTCGCGAATATTCGGCGGGGAGGTGTCGTGGTCGACTGGCGACTGATCGCGTTAGTGGTGGTCTTCCTGGGGTTCGCCTGGTTCGCCCGCAAGAGGGAGGACTGGGTACAGCCGATCCTGGTGGGTGTTGCCGTGGCAACGCTGTTCGGCGGCCTGCTGTTCCTCGGCATCCCCTTGATCAGGTAGAGCCGCTCGGACAGGGTGGAGCCGCTCAGAGGTGGGACAGGGCGAAGGCGCTCAGGAAACCGGCCACCGTCACGACGCCCACCAGCAGGTGGGCGTCGTCGAACGCCTCGGGGATCATCGTGTCGGTGATCATCGACAGGATCGCCCCGCCGGCGAACGCGGTGATCCCGGCGAGCCACTGGGGCGGCGCGCCGGCCAGCAGCCCGTAGCCCGCCATCGCCGCCAGGCCGCTCACCACGGCGATCCCGGTCCACAGGCCGAACACGTAGCGCGGTGACCGGCCGGCCCCGCGCATGCCCGCCGCCGACGACAGCCCCTCCGGCACGTTGCTGACGAACACCGCCGCCACGGTCACCGCGCTCACCCCGCCGCCGGCGAGCAGGCTCGCGCCGATCACCACCGACTCCGGGATGCCGTCCAGCAGCGCGCCGACCGCGATGGCCGTGCCCGACCCGCCCTGCTCCGACTCCGAGGGCTGCAACCCGCCCGACCGCTTGCGGTGGCGCGCGCCGCGCTTGGCCAGCGCCACGTTCGCCGCCGTGTAGACCAGGGCCCCGATCGCCGCGCCGGACGCCGTGGGCAGCAGCCCGCCCAGCTCGTGCGCCTCGGCGATCAGGTCGAACGCCACCGCCGACATCAGCACGCCGCTGCCGAAGCCCATCACCCCGGCGACCACACCGCGCGGCACCCGCGCCAGGTAGCCCACCAGCGCGCCGAGCAGCAGCGCGGACCCGGCCAGCAACCCCCAACCCGCCGCCTGCAGCACCCGGCCTCCCCGTGTCACACCGCGTCGAGCGGGTACCCGACCGCCATGAGGATCGTCGTCACCGGCGCCACCGGCAACCTGGGCACCGCCCTGCTGCGCCGCATCGCCGACGAACCGGACATCACCGCCCACGGCGTCTCCCGCCGCCCGCCCGAGCCCGGACCACCGTACGACGCGGTCACCTGGACCCCGGTCGACCTCAGCCGCGACGGCGCGGAGGAGCCGCTCACCGAGGCCTTCCGCGACGCCGACGCCGTCGTGCACCTCGCCTGGCGCATCCAGCCGGGCCACGACGAACGGGCCCTCTACCAGGCCAACGTCGCCGGCAGCGAGCGCGTGTTCACCGCTGCGGCGAAAGCGGGCGTCCCGCACCTCGTCCACATGTCGTCCGTCGGCGCCTACTCGCCGGCCTCGAAGAACCGGACCGTGGACGAGACCTGGCCGACCGACGGTCTCGTGAACTCCTACTACAGCCGGCACAAGGCCGCCGTCGAGCACCTGCTCGACCGGGTGGAACGCGAACACCCCCGGCTCGTCGTCACCCGGGTCCGCCCCGGCCTGGTGCTCCAGCCGGCCGCCGCCGCCGAGATCAAGCGGTACTTCCTCGGACCCCTGGTGCCGCACGCCCTGTTCCGCCCCGACGTCCTCGCCAAGCTGCCCGTGCTGCCCCTGCCGCGCACGATGGTGCTGCAGTTCGTGCACGCCGACGACGTGGCCGACGCCCTGGTGAAGATCCTCGCCACCAGGGCCGAGGGCGCGTTCAACCTCGTCACCGACCCGGTCGTGACGCCGCAGGTGCTCGCCGAGGTCATGGGCACGCGGCACGTGGTGATCCCACCCGCGGTCCTGCGCAACGCCGCCCGGATCAGCTGGCACCTGCGCCTGCAACCGACCTCGCACGGCTGGGTCGACCTGGCCCTCACCGCGCCGCTGCTGGACGCGACCAAGGCGTTCACCCGGCTGGGCTGGGCGCCCCGGCACAACGCCCGCGACACCCTCAGGCAGCTCCTCGACGGCATCGGCCGCGAGCAAGGCCTCCAGCCCAGCCCTCCGCTGAAGCCCTGACCCGCGAGCCCTCCGCCCCTGCTCAGTAGCCCTCGAACAGGTTCGTCCACCCCATCACCTGGGCCACGACGAAGGCCAGCGCCAGCAGCGTCACGATCAGCACGGCCACCAGCGTGACGATCGGGGCGCGCCGGGACGGCATGGGTTGAGGGTGGGACAGGCCGGACGTCTGGCCGGAGTCGGGCGGCGTCTCGCCGGGGGAGACTCCGCCACCGGGTTCCAGACCGGGCGTGCGGTCCGGGTCGGGGTCGGGCGGTGTGGCAGTCATGCCGGATGGGCTACCCCGTGCGGGCGCCACTACCCGCAGCCGTGTGAACACCCAGCCGTACGGGTAGTCAGCAGGCATGAGCGGTGTCCAAAACGAGTTGCTGCGCACCTTGACCAAAGTCGCCAAAGCCCTGCGCTCGCACGACATCCCGTTCGCCTTGGCGGGCGGGTGCGCGGTGTACGCCAGAGGCGGTCCCGCGACGGAGCACGACGTGGACATCCTGGTGCGGGAAGAGGACGCCCGCGCGGCGGTGAGCGCGCTCGTCGAAGCGGGCATGAGGGCCGCGACGCCACCCGAGGACTGGCTGCTGAAGGTCTACGACGGCGATTCGCTGGTGGACCTGCTGTTCCGGCCCAACGAGGTGCCGGTGACCGACGCGACGCTGTCGCGGGCCGAGGAACTGCAGGTCGGGTCCGTGGTGCTGCCGGTCATGCCCGCCACCGAGGTGCTGATCGGCAAGCTGCTCGTCCTCGACGGCCACCGCTGCGACTTCAGCGAGCTGCTGCCGTTCGCCCGCGCGCTGCGCGAGCAGATCGACTGGGAACGCGTCCGCGAAGCCACGAAGCACTCCCCGTACGCCGAGGCGTTCCTCGTGCTGGTCGAACGCCTCGACCTCCTGCACTCACCGATGACCAGGAGCGCCTGATGACCGCAGAGCAATATCTCTCCGCCCGGCTGCGCCAAGCGCTGGCCGAGGACCCGCGCACCACGGAGCTGGGCGTGCGGGTGACCGTGCGCGGCGACCACGTGCTGCTGTCCGGTGACGTGGCGAGCCCGGAGCGGCGCGCCGAGCTCGAAGCCGTGATCCACGACGTGGCGCCGGAGCTGACCGTGCTCGACGACGTGAAGGTGGTGCCGTCCGACGCGCCGGTCGGCCGAGAGGAGATTCGATGATCCGCATCGCCGCGGTGGGTGACGTGCACCTGGGCGAGGACGCGCGCGGCCGCCTGCGGCCCGCGCTGGACGAGCTCGGCGACTGCGCCGACGTGCTGCTGCTGGCCGGCGACCTGACCCGGCACGGCACGGTGTCCGAGGCGCGGGTGGTGGCCGACGAGTTCGGCGGGCTGCCCGTGCCCGTGGTCGCGGTGCTCGGCAACCACGACCACCACGACGACAAGCCGCACGAGGTGACCGCCGTGCTGAGGGACGCGGGCATCACCGTGCTGGAGGGCGAGACGACCACCATCGGCGTGGACGGCCACACGCTGGGCGTCGCCGGGGTGAAGGGCTTCGGCGGCGGGTTCGCGGGCAAGTGCGGCAGCGCGTTCGGCGAGCCGGAGATGAAGGCGTTCATCCGGCACACCACCGAGATCGCTGACTCGCTCCGCGTCGCCCTCGACAGCCTCGACACGGACGTGAAGGTGGCGTTGACGCACTACTCGCCGGTGCCGGACACGTTGCGCGGCGAGCCGCCGGAGATCTACCCGTTCCTCGGCTCCTACCTGCTCGGCGAGGCGATCGACGCCGGC
This sequence comes from Saccharothrix sp. 6-C, assembly GCF_016695385.1. Lineage (NCBI taxonomy): Bacteria > Bacillati > Actinomycetota > Actinomycetes > Pseudonocardiales > Pseudonocardiaceae > Saccharothrix > Saccharothrix sp. 6-C. Next base: position 1,941,138 of record NZ_CP064192.1, read on the forward strand.
GGCACGCAGCTGGCCGTGCACGGGCACGCGCACTTCGGCAACGAGCACGGCATGACGCCCGGCGGCGTGCGGGTGCGCAACGTCGCGCAGCCGGTGATCCGGTCGGCTTACACGGTCTACTGCGTGGAACCCGCCGTGGTGGAGGTGTAGCCGCATGGAGGAGGAACCGAGGGCGGGCGGCCCGTCCGTGGTGTGGGCGGGCCCGCCGGACGCGCCGGCGGTGGTCGTCCTCGACCCGGCGGGGGTCGGCAGGCACGGCGACCTGCCGGGCACGTGGCGCCCGTTGACGGAGCACCTGCAGGTCATGTGGTGCCGACTGCCCGCGGCGGACGAGCCGTGGCAGGAGGTGGACGAGGTGCTGTCCGAGTTCGCCGACCGCGCGGTGCCGGTGCACCTGGTGGCGGGCGCGGCGGCCGGTTCCGGCGTCGGGGAGCTGATCCACCGCCACCAGGACCTGATCACCTCCGCCCAGACCTTCGCCGCCCCCGTGCCGCTCGGGCACCCGGAGGTGGTGCTGGAGGTCCTGCGGGAGCTGCTGGCCCAGGACGTCGAGCCGCAGGCCCCCGGTGAGGGCGAACCGGCCGTCGACGGCCCTCCCGACCCGGGGTCGCTGCTCGGTGACGCGGCCTCGGCGCTGCGCCGGTCGGTGGGGCAGCTGTTCGACCGGCTGAAGGACGGCTAGCGAGGAGCCATTGCACGTCCATCGAGGCCCGCAGGCGGTTGCGCCTGCGGGCCTCGGCGCACGTGCCGCTCGTCGGCCGGCCGCCAGCGACTGCCCCCCGGGATGTCGCCCGGCCTCAGGCGCCGGTGCGGATCGGAGTACCGCCCACCGAACCGGGCCGTCACGCCGGCCTCTCGCCGCGCCGCAGCCCCACCACGCCGACCCGTCCGCGCCCGACCAGCCCCGAACGTGCGGGAGCCCCGCCGGACCAGGTCCGGCGGGGCTCCCGCGAGTGGTCAACCGTCGTCGACCGGCGGGCGGGGGCGGGGGATCGGCGGGTTCGACCCGCTCCGGTCCGCCAGCACCCGACCCGCCTGCGCGCTCATCGCAGCGGATCGCCCGGGCGTCCGGCGTCCGGCAGGTCGTGGCGCGTCTCGCCGGCCTGCGGCGGGCGGCTCACGTCACCCCGCCACGCGCCGGTCTCCGCGCCGCGTCCCTCGATGAACTCCTTGAACCGGTCCAGGTCGCCGGACACGCGGTGCCCGACCACGCCCATCGCCGCACCGGCCTTCTCGGTGAGCGTCTGCGGGTCGAACTCCATCTGCACGTGCACACGGGTGTGCCGGTCGTCGATCCGGTGGAACGTCACCACGCCACCCTGGGGCGGACCGTCGACCGTGTGCCAGGCGACGCGCTCGTCCGGGTGCTGCTCGGTGATCTCGGCGTCGAACTCGCGCGTCACACCACCGATCTTGGTGACCCAGTGCGTCCGGGTCGGGGTGATCTGCGTGATGCGCTCGACGCCCTCCATGAACTGCGGGAACGACTCGAACTGCGTCCACTGGTTGTACGCGGTCGTGACCGGGACCTCGACGTCCACGGACTTCTCGATCGTCGTCACTGCAACAACCTCTCCTCGGGAATCGAGTTCGACACCCGGTTACCCGTCCGAGCGGTTCCACACACATCCGTTCCACCACTGAGTGACGGTGAGTAGCGCCTCCGCCGATAAGCGTTTGCTTCCACTCGCACCGGCTAACTCTCCTCTGTGGACCAGTACCCCGACGCGGTTCTCTTCGACCGCGACGGCACGCTCATCAGCGACGTGCCCTACAACGGCGACCCGGAGCGGGTGCGCCCGATGCCCGGCGCGGGCGACGTCCTGCGGGCGCTGCGGGAGCGCGGAGTGCGCACGGGAGTCGTCAGCAACCAGTCCGGCATCGGCCGCGGCCTGCTCACCCGCGCCCAGGTGGACGCGGTGAACGCCAAGGTCGAGGACCTGCTCGGGCGGTTCGGCACGTGGCAGGTCTGCCCGCACCACCCGGACGACGGCTGCGAGTGCCGCAAACCCGCGCCCACGATGATCCTCCGCGCCTGCGCCGCCCTCGGCGCGCGCCCGGAGCGCACCTACTTCATCGGTGACATCGAGGCCGACGTCGAAGCCGCCCTCGCCGCCGGCGCGACCCCGATCCTCGTGCCCACGCCCGTCACCCTGCCCGACGAGGTCGACCGGGCGCCCCTCACCGCGCCCGACCTGCGATCCGCGCTGGCGATGGTCCTATGAGGACGCTGGTGGCCCGGCTCGACAACGACGGCGACGTCCTGCTCGCCGGCCCGGCCGTGCGCGCCGCCGCCCACGCGGGCGAAGTCGTGCTGCTGTGCGGGCACTCCGGCGCGCAGGCGGCCGAACTGCTGCCCGGCGTGCACCGCGTCGTGCGGTGGGACTGCCCGTGGATCACCTACCCGCCGCCGGACGTCCGCACCCCGGACATCGAGGGGATCGTCGCGCTGCTCAAGGGAATCCGCGCCGACGTCGCGCTGGTCCTCACCTCCTTCCACCAGAGCCCGCTGCCGCTCGCGCTGCTCCTCAAGCTCGCCGGCGTGCCGAAGGTCGTGGCCCGCTCCACCGACTACCCGGGCTCGCTCCTCGACGTCCGGCTGCGCGACGACCCCGAGCTGCCGGAAGCCGAACGGGCGCTGGAAGTCGCCCGCGCCGCCGGGTTCGACCTCCCGCCCGGCGACGACGGCCGGCTCGCCGTCACCACACCGCCGGAGCCGGCCGAGCTCGGCCCGTACGTCGTCCTGCACCCGGGAGCCTCCGTGCCCGCCCGCGCCTGGTCGCCCGACCGGTGCGCCGAGGCCGTCACCGCGCTCGCCGAGGCCGGGCACCGCGTCCTGGTCACCGGCGGCCCGAACGAGACCGCGCTGACCAGGCACGTGGCCGGCACGCGCGGCGTGGACCTCGGCGGCCGGACGACGTTCGCCGAACTGGCCGGGCTGCTGGCCCGCGCGGACGCCGTCGTGGTCGGCAACACCGGGCCCGCTCATCTCGCCGCCGCGGTCGGCACGCCGGTCGTGTCCTTGTTCTCACCCGTCGTGCCCGCCCACCGGTGGGCGCCGCACGGGCCGCACGTGCTGCTCGGCGACCAGGACGCACCGTGCCGCGACTCGCGCGCACGGGTCTGCCCGGTGCCCGGACACCCGTGCCTTGACCGGGTGACGGCCGACCGGGTCGTCACCGCCGTCGCCGACCTCGTGGGGGTGCGGACGTGAAGATCCTGCTGTGGCACGTGCACGGCTCGTGGACGAACGCGTTCGTCCGGGGCGGTCACGAGTACCTGATCCCCGGGCCGCCCCACGGCATCGGCCTGTCCGGGCGCGACTGGCCGGCCGCCCGCGAGGTGGACGTGTCCGAAGTGGACGCCGACCTCGCGGTGCTGCAACGGCCGGTCGAGGTCGGCCTGGTGCCCACCGGCGTCCCGGTCGTGTACCTGGAGCACAACACGCCCCGGTTCCCGAACCAGGTCCACCCGCTCAAGGACTGGCCGGGCACCATCGTCCACGTCACCCACTTCAACGACCTGATGTGGGACTGCGGCACCGCGCGCACGGTCGTCATCGAGCACGGCGTGGTCGACCCCGGCCTCCTCTACACCGGTGAGCTGCCCCGCGCCGCCGTCGTGGTCAACGACCCGGTGCGCCGGGGCCGGGCGGTCGGCACGGACCTGCTGCCCCGGTTCGCCGAGGCGGCGCCGCTGGACGTCTACGGCATGAAGACCCACAAGCTGGGCGCGATGGGTCGCGGTGACCACGACCTGGGGTCGCTGCACCGCGAACTGGCCCTGCGGCGGCTCTACCTGCACCCGGTGCGGTGGACGTCGCTGGGGCTGTCGCTGATCGAGGCGATGCACCTGGGGATGCCCGTGGTGGCGCTGGCGTGCACCGAGGCGGTGCGCGCGGTGCCGCCGGAGGCGGGCGTGGTGTCCACCGACGTGGACGAGCTGGTGCGGGCCGTGGTCGAGCTGGTCGCGGACCCCGCCCTGGCCAGGCAGAAGGGGAAGCAGGCCAGGGAGTTCGCCCTGGCCAGGTACGGACTCGACGCCTTCCTGCGGAGTTGGGACCGGTTGCTGACAGGAGTGAGCGGATGAGGATCGCGATGGTGTCCGAGCACGCCGGCCCGCTGGCCGCCCTGGGCGGTGTCGACGCGGGCGGGCAGAACGTGCACGTCGCCGCGCTGTCGGAGGCGCTGTCGGCACTGGGGCACGACGTGGTGGTGCACACCCGTCGCGACGACCCGGGCCTGCCAGAGCGCGTGCGCACCGAGCAGGGCTACGACGTCGTGCACGTGCCCGCCGGTCCCGCCCACCCGGTGCCGAAGGACGAGCTGCTGCCGCACATGGGGGACTTCGCCCGCTTCCTGGAGCAGCAGTGGCAGGAGGAACGACCGGACGTCGTGCACGCGCACTTCTGGATGTCCGGCCTGGCCTCGGTGCTCGCCGCGCGCAAGGTCGGCGTGCCCGTCGTGCAGACCTACCACGCCCTGGGCACGGTGAAGCGCCGCCACCAGGGCGCGGACGACACCAGCCCGCCCCAGCGGATCGGCATCGAGCGGATGATCGGGCGCGAGGCCGACCGGATCGCCGCGACGTGCGACGACGAGGTGGTCGAGCTGATGCGCATGGGCGTGCGGCGGTCCCGGATCTCCGTCGTGCCGTGCGGGGTGGACCCGACGCGCTTCCGGCCCGAGGGCCCCGCCCTCCGCCGCCGCCTCCCGCACCGCGTCGTCTCCGTCGGCAGGCTGGTGCCGCGCAAGGGTTTCCAAGACCTGATCACCGCGTTGCGGTCGCTGCCGGACACCGAGCTGGTCATCGCGGGCGGCCCGGTGGACGTGGAGTCCGACCCGGAGGCGCGGCGGCTGGCCGCGCACGCGGAACGCCTCGGCGTGCGGCACCGGCTGTGCCTGGCCGGCCAGGTGTCGCGGGACGCCATGCCCGCCTTGCTGCGCTCGGCCGACGCGGTGGCGTGCGTGCCCTGGTACGAGCCGTTCGGCATCGTGCCGCTGGAGGCCATGGCGTGCGGGGTGCCGGTGGTGGCGAGCGCCGTCGGCGGCCTGATCGACACCGTGGTGGACGGCGTGACCGGCGTGCTCGTGCCGCCGCGCGACCCGTCCGCGCTGGCCCGCGCGCTGCACTCGCTGCTCGCCGACCAGGCCCGGCGGGAGGCGTGCGGGCTCGCGGGCCTGGACCGGGTCGGCGTGCGCTACACGTGGAGCCGGATCGCCGAGGACACCGAACGCGTCTACGCGCGGGTCACGGCGGGTCGGCCGGTGGCCGTGGGAGGCGCGCGATGAGCGTCGAGACCCACCTGACCGGGCTGGCCCAGTCGCTGGCCGGGTTGCGCGCCCAGGCGCCGCGGCTGACCCGCTGGGGCGGTGTGCTGGCCCGCAGGCTCAGCGACGGCGGCCGGCTGCTGGCGGCGGGCAACGGCGGGTCGGCCGCCGAGGCGCAGCACCTGACCGCCGAGCTCGTCGGCCGGTTCCGCGACGACCGGCGGCCCTTCTCGGCGATCGCGCTGTGCGCGGAGTCGTCCAGCGTCACCGCGATCGGCAACGACTACGGCTACGACCAGGTGTTCGCCCGGCAGGTCACCGCCCACGCCCGGCCGCAGGACGTGGTCGTGCTGCTGTCGACCAGCGGGTGCAGCCCCAACCTGATCGAGGCGGCGAAAGCGGCCAGGCAGGCGGGCGCGCACGTGTGGGCGATGACCGGTCCCGCCCCGAACCCGCTGGCGGAGGCGGTGGACGAGGTGCTGGCACTGCCCGGGGACCCCGCGAACGTGCAGGAAGCCCAGCTGGTCGCGGTCCACGCCCTGTGCGCGGCGTTCGAGGCCGCCCTGCCCTCCTCGGCACGGAGGGTCTCGTGAAACTGGTCGTCGTCGGTGACTCGCTGCTCGACGTGGACGTCCTGGGCACCGCCGAACGCCTGTGCCCGGACGCCCCCGCGCCCGTCCTGGACGTCGAGGAAGAACGCGCCCGGCCCGGCGGCGCGGGACTGGCCGCCGCCCTGGCCGCCGCCGACGGCGTGGACGTCACGCTCGTCACCGCCGTCGCCGACGACGAGGACGGCAGGCGGCTGCGGGACGAGCTGGCCGGGGTGCGGTCCGTGCTGGGGCCCTCGCCGACGCCCACCCCGGTCAAGACCAGGCTGCGCTGCGGCGACCAGTCGATCGCCCGGCTCGACCGGGGCGGCGGTCCCGGCGCGCCCCACGCCACCGACGACATGCTCGACGCCGTCCTCGAAGCGGACTGCGTGCTCGTCTCCGACTACGGCCGCGGGCTGGTGCGCGACGAACGGCTCCGCGGCGTGCTCGCCCGGCGCCCGGTGGTCTGGGACCCGCACCCGCGCGGCCCCGCCCCGGTGCCCGGCGCCCGCCTGGTCACGCCGAACGCGGCCGAGGCCAAGGCGTTCAGCGGCCACGCCGACCCGATGGACGCCCTCGAAGCCCTGCGCGCGCAGTGGCGGGCGCGGGCCGTCGTGGTCACGCTCGGCGCCGACGGCGCGTTGCTGCACGGTGGCGGCACCCCTGTCGCCGTCCCCGCGCCGCGCGTGCCCGTGGTCGACCCGTGCGGCGCGGGCGACCGGTTCGCGGCGACGGTCGCGGTCCGCCTCATGCGCGGCGCCGCGATGGACGACGCGGTCGCCGACGCCGTGACGTCCGCCGCCGAGTTCCTGCGCGGCGGCGGCGCGTCCGGCTACCGGCCGGACGACCGGCTGTCGTCGGTGGACGTGGTCCGGGCCCGCGGCGGCACGATCGTCGCCACCGGCGGCTGCTTCGACCTGCTGCACGCCGGCCACGTCCGCACCCTGCGCGCCGCCCGGTCGCTCGGCGACTGCCTGGTGGTGTGCCTGAACTCCGACGCGTCCGTGCGCCGGCTCAAGGGCCCGGACCGGCCCGTGACGAAGGAGCAGGACCGCGTCGAGGTGCTGCGCGCGTTGGGCTGCGTGGACGACGTGGTGGTGTTCGAGGACGACACGCCGGAGCGCGTGCTGGCCGCCCTGCGCCCGGACGTGTGGGTCAAGGGCGGCGACTACACCGCCGAATCGCTGCCGGAAGCGGAGCTGGTGGAGGGCTGGGGCGGGCGGACCGTCGTCGTGCCCTACCACCGGGGCCGTTCGACCACCGAGATGCTGTCGAGGAGGGGCTGATGCTCGGTCAGGTGCTGGTGACCGGAGGCGCGTCCGGCTTGGGCGCGGCCGTGGTGCGCGCGGTGCACGAGATGGGCGGGCGACCGCTGGTGCTGGACAAGGCCGCCCCGTCGGCCCCGGAGGTGGCGGACTTCGAGTCCGTCGACCTGTCCGACACCAGGGCGGCGGAACGCGCGGTGAAGGCGATCGCCGAGCGCAACGGCGGCCTGCGGGCCGTCGTCACGGCGGCGGGCACGGACGCGTGCGGCCGGCTGGACGAGGTGTCCGGCGCGGACTGGGACCGGGTGGTGATGGTCAACCTGCTCGGCACCGCGGCGGTGGTGCGGACGGCGTTGCCCATGCTGGCCGGCGGTCGGGTGGTGACCATCGCGTCCACCCTCGGCATCAAGGCGGTCAGCGACGCCACCGCGTACTGCGCCTCGAAGTTCGGCGTGGTCGGTTTCACCAGGGCCCTGGCCGCCGAGACGGCCGGGCGGGTCGGCGTCACGCTGGTGATCCCCGGCGGCATGCGCACCCACTTCTTCGACTACCGGGCCGAGCAGTACCGGCCGCCGGACGACAGCAAGCTCAACCCGCCCGAGCGGGTCGCGGACGCGATCGTGTTCGCGTTGCGCCAGCCCGAGGGCTGCGAGGTCCGCGAACTCGTCGTCGCGCACGCCGAGGAGGGGTCGTGGCCGTAGCCTCCCGGCGGGTGACCGGGCGCGGCGTCGCGCTGCTGCTCGACGCCGCACCGCCGGTTCGACGAGCGCACGTGGCTGCCGGCGGGCACCACGTTCGTCGTGTTCACCCCGTGCTTCCACCGCGACCCCGACGGGGTGCCCCACGCGGACGCCCGCACGCCGCAGAACCGGCCCGCGCCGGACGACCCCGGTCCGCCGGCGGGCCCCGCTGCCCGTGACGCTGAATCACTTCGGGCCGCATTTCGTCACACGTAGTAATGATTGAACTGCCTGGTCATGGGGTACGTGGTGGCGGTGAGTCAGGCTGAGGAGTCACACCAACGGAGGTTGGCCCGCAACCTCAACGAGTTGTTGCAGGAGCTGCGCGTGGCGCAGGCCGGCGTCCAGATCCTGTTCGGCTTCCTGCTGTCGATCGCCTTCACCGAGCGGTACGCGTCGGCCGACGGCTACATCCGCGCCACCCACCTGATCACCATCCTGTTCGCCGCGTGCGCCGTCGCGCTGCTCACCGCGCCCGCGGCCTGGCACCGGCTGCTGTTCCGGCGGGGCAGGCGGGAAGACGTGATCGAGGTGGCGAACCGCTTCGCGATCATCGGCCTGGCGAACCTCGCGGTCGCCATGGTGGGCACGATCCTGCTGCTCGCCGAGGTCGTCATCGGCGGCTGGGTGGCCGTCGTGGTCGGCGCGTTCGCGGCCGTGCTGTTCGGCACGCTGTGGTTCGCGTGGCCGTGGCGCGAGCGGAGCCGGGACACCATCAGGAACGACGACGTGCCCGACGAGGACCGCGTCGAGTAGGCGGACCGGTCAGCCCGTCTCGTCCGTGCTGTGGTGCGGCGTGCCGACGGGCTTGGACTCCGGCGATCCCCGCTGTCGCAGGTAGACGCTCAGCACCACCATCGAGCCGATGGCCAGGAACTCCGACTGCCAGTTCTGCAGCGAGCGGTTCCAGAAGTCGGCCGACAACACGTAGTCCCACCACGACACCGGGTCCTGGAAGGTGTTGAGCTGGTCGTTGTTGTACGAGCTGCGCCCGGCGATGGACTGGGCCAGCCACGAGCCGACGAACAGGCCGAGCATCACCAGGCCGAGCGAGTTCGAGTACAGCGCCGTGCGCCAGCCGCCCGCCTTCGCCCACGGCGGCGACTGCTCCTTCGCGTGCGCGCCGACCAGCTGGTCCTCGTCGGACTCCGCGCCCATCCGGTCGGCGGGCTTCGACTCGGGCGACCCGCGCTGCATCAACCACACCGTGGCGAAGATGAACAGGAAGAACTGGAGGTACTCGGACTGCCAGTTCTCGGCGACGTCCACCGCGAAGTCCGACGAGGTGACGTACTGCCACAAGCCGATCGGGTCGCCGCCGTCGGTGAGCCGGTGGGCGTTCAGGTCGGCGTTGCCGGAGAACGCCTGGCCCACCAGCGCACCGAGGAACAGCAGGCCGAACACCAGCCCCAAGCCGTTGTCCCGCAGGAACCTCTTCACGCTCCCACCAGCCCGATGACGCTGAAGTACACCAGCAGTGCCAGCACGCCCACCAGGTAGACGTAGAACATCCCGCGCTGCGTCACGGCCCACCCACCTCGCAGTGGTAGGGCCGCTCGCCCCGCGACTCGCAGCCGGCGCCGGACACCCGCCACCCCGACGCCAGCTCCCGCAGGAACAGCACGCCGCCGGACGTGCGGACCTGCGCCGCGTCCCCCCAGACCTCGACCGTCCGCACCGCGCCGGCGGGCACGTCGAGCGACGGGCACTCCACGTCCTCGCGCGCCCGTTCGGTCAGCAGCCCGCAGGCGCGGTCGGTGTCACCCGCCGAGACCGCCGCCGTGAACTCCTCCGCCGTGCGCCGGACCAGGTCGTCCGATCCCGTGCCGCACCCGCCTGCGACCAGTGCCACCGGCAACGCCACGGCGGGCAACCACCGAAAGCGGATCATGGCTGGACGATAGACCTTCAGGGGCGCAGCAGCACCTTGACGGCGCTGTCCTGCTTGCGCTGGAAGATCTCGTAGGCGTGCGGTGCCTGGTCGAGCGGCAGGTGGTGGGTGGCGAAGGAGTCGACGCCGAGCGGGTCGTCGTCGGTGAGCAGCGGCAGGATCTCCGGCACCCAGCGCCACACGTTGGCCTGGCCCATGCGCAGCTGCACCTGCTTGTCGAACAGGGTCAGCATCGGCATCGGGTCCGCCATCCCGCCGTACACACCGGACACCGAGATGGTGCCGCCGCGCCGCACGATGTCGATGGCCAGCCGCAGCGCGTGCAGCCGGTCCACGCCCGCCGTCCGCATGAACGGGGCCGCGATCGCGTCCGGCAGCAGGCCGACGGCCTGGTGGGCGAGCTTCGCGACCGGGGCGCCGTGCGCCTCCATGCCCACGGCGTCGATCACGGCCTCCGGGCCGCGCCCGCCGGTGAGCTCCCGGATGTGGTCGACCAGGTGGCTGTCGCGCACGTTCAGCACGGTCACGCCGTGCCCGCGCGCCCGCGCCATGCGCTCCGGCACGAGGTCGACGCCGATGACCGTCTCGACGCCGCGGTGCTGCGCGATCCGGGTCGCCATGTCGCCGATCGGGCCGAGCCCGAGCACGACCAGGCTGTCCCGCGTGCCCGCGTACTCCACCGCCTGCCACGCGGTGGGCAGCACGTCGGACAGGTAGACGAACCGGTCGTCCGGCGGGCCGTCCGGCACCTTGATCGGCAGCGTGTTGCCGAACGGCACCCGCAGGTACTCGGCCTGCCCGCCGGGCACCTGCCCGTACAGCTTGGTGTAGCCGAACAGCGCCGCGCCCGACCCCTGCTCGCGCACCTGGGTCGTCTCGCACTGCGACTGCAGGCCGCGGTCGCACATGAAGCACGAGCCGCAGGAGATGTTGAACGGCACCACGACCCGGTCGCCCGGGGCGACCGCGGTGACCTCCGCGCCGACCTCCTCGACCACGCCCATCGGCTCGTGCCCGAGGATGTCGCCCTCGTCGATGAACGGGCCCATCACCTCGTACAGGTGCAGGTCGGAACCGCACAGGCCGGTGGACGTGATGCGGACGATGACGTCGGTCGGCTCCTTCAGGATCGGATCCGGCACGGTGTCCACGCGCACGTCCCGCTTGCCGTGCCAGGTGACGGCCTTCATCGGTGCTCCTCCCGCTTGCCGCCGAGCTCGGACTGCCGGGTCGCCCGGCGAGGTCGACTGCCCGGAGCGTTCCCGGCACGGCGTGTGGCAAACCCGGCCGGGGGTACCCCGCGGCCCATGAGCGCACCACTTCCCCAGGAGCGGGCGGGCGCGCCGCTGCGCGCGGTCGTGACCGGGTCCGACTCCGGCATCGGCAGGGCCGTCGCGGTGGCGTTGGCGGGTGGCGGCGTGGACGTCGGCATCACGTTCCACACCGACGCCGACGGCGCGGAGGCCACCGCTCGCGAGGTCCGGGAGCAGGGCGTCCGAGCGGCCGTGCGGCAGCTCGACCTGACCGACCTGCCCGCCGCCGCGACCGCGGTCGACGACCTCGCCGCCGAGCTGGGCGGCCTCGACGTGCTGGTCAACTGCGCCGGCACGGGCACCGCGCAGAAGGCCCTGGACATGGACTTCGACACCTGGCGGGGCGTGCTGTCGGTGGACCTCGACGGCGCGTTCCTGTGCTCGCAGCGCGCCGCGAAGCACATGGTCGAAGCTGGTCGGGGCGGTCGGATCATCAACATCACGTCGGTCCACGAGCACCAGCCGAGGGTGGGCGCGGCGCCGTACTGCGCGGCCAAGGCGGGGCTCGGCGCGTTGACGAAGGTGCTGGCGCTGGAGCTGGCCGAGCACGCGATCACGGTGAACTCGGTCGCGCCCGGCGAGATCTCCACGCCTATGACGGGCCAGCAGGACGTGGACCCGCGCACCCAGCCTCGACCGGGCGTGCCGCTGGGACGTCCGGGTCACGCGAGCGAGGTGGCCGCCGTCGTCGCCTTCCTGGCCACGCCGGCGGCGGGTTACGTGACCGGCGCGTCGTTCGTCGTGGACGGCGGGATGACGCTCATGGGCCCGCAGGCGAGCCAGCTCCTGCCCGACCGCTCGTGGCTCGACCTCTGAGGACCTCTGAGGCCGCCAGGAGCCGACCAGCGCCGCCGCGGTGGCGGCCACCGCCACCGGGCCCGCCGGGGCGCAGCGGGTTGCCGGGGCGGTGATCCCGTCTGCCGGAGCTACGACCGGGCCTTGGCGGTCTTGCGGTTGTTCGCCTTGCCGATCGCCTCCACGAGCTGCTGCTTGGTCATGCTCGACCGGCCGGGCACGTCCAGCCGCTTGGCCAGGTCGTAGAGGTGCTGCTTGCCGGCGTTGGCGTCCACGCCGCCCGCCGTCCGGCCCGGCTTCGGCGTGCTGCGCGCGGCCTGCGCGTCGGACGGCCCCTTCTGCGCCTTGGGCTCCCAGTGGTCGCCCACCTTCTCGAACGAGTGCTTCAACGCGGCGAACGCGGTCCGGTGCGAGCGCCGGCCTTCGCCGTAGGTCCGCACGGCCGAGTCGTGCGCCTTGATCCAGGTCCGCTGCGCCTTCTTGGGCGAGCGGGCGACGGTGCTCGGCAACTCCTCACGTCCGGGCATGGCTGTCCTCCTCGTGGCTCCGCCTCGGGTTTCACCTCGGGCACGGGGGTACCCGGAGCCCATGACGGACATGCGTGTCGACGCACTCGACGTCCACAGCCCGGTCGACGGTCAGCTGATCGGCTGGCTGCCCACCGCCACGGACGAGGACGTGGCCGGCTCGGTGCTCACCGCGCGTGAGGCGCAACCCGGTTGGGCGGCGACGCCCGCCGCCGAACGGGGAACCGCGCTGAAAGCCGCCGCCCGGGCGATCCGCGAGCACGCGGCCGAACTGGCGGACGTCCTGCACGCCGAGACCGGCCGCCCGGCCGCGTCCGCACTGGACGGTGTGCTGGCCGGTGTGTCCACGTTGGAGCAGTACGCCGAGCTGGGCCCGGTCCACCGCGGCCGGTCGCTCCAAGGCTCGCCCGACGCGGCGGACTTCATGGTCCCCGGGCCGCGCGGGGTGGTCGTCGCGCTGACGCCGTGGAACGACCCGGTCGCCGTCTCCTGCGGCCTGGTCGGCGCGGCCCTGGTCACCGGCAACGCCGTGGTGCACAAGCCGAGTGAGCGCTGCCCCCACACGGGGGTGCTGCTCGCGCAGCTCATGGTCGACCACTTCCCGCCGGGCGTGCTCCAGAGCCTCACCGGCGACGCCTCGGTGGGCGCGGCGCTGGCCGCCTCACCGCACGTGGACGTCGTCGCGCACGTCGGCGGCACGGCGACCGGCCGCTCGATCGCCGCCGCGTGCGCCCGGACCGGCGCGAAGGCGCTGCTGGAGAACGGCGGCAACGACCCGCTGCTGGTCGACGCCGACGTGGACCCGGTGTGGGCGGCCGAGCAGGCGGCGATCGGCGCGTTCACCAACGCGGGCCAGCTGTGCACGTCCGTGGAGCGGATCTTCGTGCACCAGGCCGTGGCCGAGGAGTTCCTGGCCGCGCTGTGCGAGCAGGCCCGCCGCTGGAACGCCGACCCGCAGCCCCTGGTGGACCTCCGGATGCGGGAGCACGTGCACGCGCACGTCGCCGAGGCCGTGGCGGACGGCGCGCACCCGCTGGTGGGCGGCGAGGTGCCGGACCGCGAAGGCGCGTACTACCCGGCCACCGTGCTCGACCGCTGCACGCCGGACATGCGCGTGATGCGGGAGGAGACCTTCGGGCCGGTCGCGCCCGTGCGCGTGGTGGCCTCGTTCGAGGACGGCCTGGCCGAGGCGTGCGTGGACGAGCACGGCCTGGCCGCGACCGTGCTCACGGGGTCGATGGCGAACGCCCAGCACGCGTGGCGCGCGTTGCCCGTCGGCACGGTGAAGGTCAACGCGGTGTTCGGCGGGGCGCCCGGCGGCGCCGCCCAGCCGCGCCGGTTGTCCGGCACCGGGTTCGGCTACGGGCCCGAGCTGCTGGACGAGCTGACGACGGTCAAGGTCGTGCACCTGGGCCAGGCTCAGATCCACCCCTCGTCCCAGGCCAGCCGGGCGGCCTCGTAGCGGGTGGTGACGCCGAGCTTCGTCATCGCCGACGACAGGTAGTTGCGCACCGTGCCCGCGGCCAGGTGCGCTTCGGCGGCGATCGAGGCCACCGTGCCGCCTTGGAGCGCGTACCGCAGCACGTCCAGCTCCCGGGCGGTCAGCGGGCACGCGCCCTCGGTCAACGCGGCGGCGGCGATCTCGGAGTCCACGTAACGCCGGCCCGCGTGCACGTCCCGCAGGATCGAGGCGAGTTGCGCGGCCGGCGTCGTCTTGGGCACGAACCCGCGCACCCCCGCGCTCAACGCCCGCCGCAGCACACCCGGCCGCGCGTGCCGGGTCACGATCACCACCGCCACCCCGTCGAGCCCGCGCACCGCCTCGGCCGCCAGCACGCCGTCGCGCCGGGGCATCTCCAGGTCGAACACCGCGATGTCGGGCCGGTGGGCCCGCACCGCCGCGACCGCCGCGTCACCGTCGCTGGCCTGCGCGACCACCTCGATGTCGTCCTCCAGCTCCAGCAACGCCGCCAGCGCGCCCCGGATCAGGCCCTCGTCGTCGGCCAGCACCACGCGGATCACCGGCCCACCCCGGCCTTCCCGACCAGCTCGAACCCCTCCGGCCCGGCCGGGCCGCCCTCGACCCGCCCGCCCACCGCGGCGAACCGCTCGCGCAGCCCGGCCAGCCCCGCGCCGTCCTCGCCCACGTCGTCGGCGCCCGCGAAGTCGGCTGGTACCCCGTCGTTGCGCAGCCGCACGCACACCTGGCCGTCGACCACCTCGATCAGCACGGCGCAGCGCCGCGCCCGGCTGTGCCGCAGCACGTTCGTCGTGCCCTCCCTCACCAGCGCCCCGAACAGGGGCTGCAACGGCGGCGGCACGCCCGCCGCGTCACCCTCGACCGTCGTCTCGATGCCCGCCGCCCGCAGCACGCCCACCGCGTTGGAGATCTCGGTGCCCAGGCTCGCCCGCCGGTAGCCCTGCACCACCTCGCGGGTCTCCTTCAACGCGGTGCGCGCCAGCTCGGCCACCTCGCCCGCGTGCTGCCTGGCCAGCTCGTCGTCCCGGCCGATCAGCCGCTGCGCCAGCTCGCCCTTCAACGCGATCGCCTGGAGGTGGTGCCCCTGGATGTCGTGCAGGTCGGCGGCGAAGCGCAACCGCTCCTCGGCCACGGCCAGCGCCTCGGCGGTCCTGCGGGCCTGGTCCTGCCTCAGCGCCATGTCCCAGATCCACAGCTGGGCCAGGTCGGCGAACACCAGCGCGATGACCATGAACCCGGCCAGGAGCATCGCCACGGGGGCCTCGTCGCCGCCGAACAGCCCGCCGACCGCGACGGAGAGCACCGCCATCAGGGCCACCGCCGGCCAGCGGCTGCGCGAGGGCAGGATCGCGCCGACGTGCGCGACCACCAGGGCGGGCAGGGTGGCCCAGACGGGCAGGAACCCGTCCGCGCCGCTCGTCACCGCCCACGCCGCCAACGCCACCGCGAACGTCGCCGCGTGCTCCCACGCCGGGCCGTCGCCACGTCCGAGCCCGAGCATGGCCCGCTGCATGTACCGGGCGTGCTGGGCGATCACCACGGCCACGGCCACCGCCAGCAGCGCCGACTTCAGCACGCCGTAGTCCTGGGCGAACAGGTCGAGCACCGTGCCGAGGCCGACCACCACGCCGCCGGCCACCACGGTCCACCACGTGTAGCGGCGGAGCCTGTTCAGGGGAGTCACACCGACGAATCTACGAGCCGGGTCGCACGCCTGTCTGCTGACATCTGTCACAGGGACCGGTGCGCGACGGCACTGGGTGCCGCGCCCGCCCGCGACCACGATGGCGGTCATGGGAGAAACGGTGATCGACGTGGCGGACCTCAGGTGCCGCTACGGTGACTTCGAAGCCGTGCGCGGGGTCGACTTCGAGGTGCGGCGGGGGGAGCTGTTCGCGCTGCTGGGCACGAACGGCGCGGGCAAGACCACGACCATGGAGACCGTGGAGGGGCTGCGCGCCCCGTTCGGCGGCACCGTGCGGGTGCTGGGGCTCGACCCGTTCAAGGACCGGGCGGCGTTGCGCTCCCGCACCGGGATCATGTTGCAGGACAGCGGTTTCCCGGCCGACCTGACCGCGCGCGAGATGGTGGCGCTGTGGAGCGTCACGAGCGGCCGGCGCGCCACCGAGGACGTGCTGGAGCGGCTGGACCTGGGGCACCGGCGCGACGTGCGGATCAAGCAGCTCTCCGGCGGCGAGCGGCGGCGGCTGGACCTCGCGCTGGCCGTGCTCGGCCGGCCGGAGCTGCTGTTCCTGGACGAGCCGACGACCGGGCTGGACCCCGAGTCGCGGCAGCGGACGTGGGAGGTGGTGCGCGGGCTGCTGGCCGAGGGCACGACCGTGGTGCTGACCACGCACTACCTGGAGGAAGCCGAGTCGCTCGCGCACCGGCTCGCGATCATGCACGAGGGCCTGGTGGCGGTGTCCGGCGCGCTGGTGGACGTGCTGGCGGCCCAGCCCGCGCGGATCGAGTTCGACCTGCCGGACCGGCTCGACGTGGGCGCGTTGCCGATGCTGTCCGGCGACGTGGTGCACCGGCCGACCGGCCGGGTCGAGGTGCGCACCGGCGAGCTGCAGGACGACATGGCGGAGCTGTTGGCGTGGGCCCGGCGGGAAGGCCTGCGGTTGGGTCGGATCCGGGCGCACCACGCGTCGCTGGAAGACGTGTTCCACAGCGCCCGGACGGGCAAGGAGGTAGTGGCCGCATGATCACCGCACTGGGCGTGGCCGAGCTGAAGCTCCTGCTGCGCAACCGCACCGCCGCCGCGTTGGCCGTGCTGATGCCGATGGCCGCCGGCCTGTACTTCGCGCTGGCGATGGACGGCGAGCAGACCGGGTGGACGATGGTCGTCACGCTCCAACTGCTGTTCTCGTTCGGGTTCACCGTCTACGTCACGGTGACGACCGCGTTGACCGCCCGCCGGCAGGACCTCTACCTCAAGCGGCTGCGGACGGGCGCGGCGTCGGACGTGGTCGTGCTGACCGGCATCCTGCTACCCGTGGTCCTGCTGGGCCTCGCGCAGGCGGTCGTGCTGCTGGGCATCAGCGTGGCGGCGGGCGCGCCCGTGCCCGCCCGGCCCGAGCTGCTGGCGTCGGCGCTGGTCGGCGGCGTGGCGCTGGGCTGCGCGGCGGGCGTGTTCACCAGCGGGGTGACCGGCACGGCGGAACTGGCCCAGATCACCACCGCGCCGTTCTTCTTCGCCCTGGTCGTCGGCGGCCTGTTCGGCTCGAACGGCCACGTGGACCTGGTGGTGTTCCTCGTGCCGGGCACGGGCCTGGGTTCGCTGGTCGGCGCCGCGTGGGGCGGCCCGACCGACCAGGTCGGCCCGGCCGCCCTGTCCGTGGTGCTGTGGACGGTCGCCGCGACCGCCCTGGCCGCCCGCTACTTCCGCTGGGACCCGCGCGGGTAGGCGGGGGAGATGTCGGCGCTCCGGGTCCAGGGCGTCACGGTGGGGTGCCCGTCGGGCGCGACGTCAGAGGCGATGTGGGTCGGGACCGGTCCTGCCCGGTCGGGCCGGGGTCGGCCGGCCCAGCGAGACCAGGTGGAACCCGGCCTCGGCCACCTTCTCGACGGGCAGCAGGTTGCGGGTGTCCACGATGACCGGGCGGGCCATCGCGGCGGCCAGGTTCGGCCAGTCCAGCTCGGCGAACTCCGGCCACTCGGTCAGCACCACCAGGCCGTCCGCGTTCGCGGCCACCGCCTCGGCCGAGGCCAGCACCCGCACCGGGCCGCAGTCCCGCGCGACGCACGGGTCGTAGCCGGTCAGCCACGCCCCCTCCGTCGCCAGCAGCGAGGCCACCGCCAGGGCGGGCGAGTCGCGCAGGTCGTCGGTGCCCGCCTTGAACGTGAGCCCGAGCAACCCGAGCCGCACGCCGGCCAGCCGACCGCCCACCGCTTCGCGCACCATGGCGACCACGCGGTGCGCCTGGTGGCCGTTGGTGCCGATGGTCGCGCGCAGCAACGGGAAGTCGACCCGCGCGTCCTCCGCCGTGGACAGCAGCGCCCTGGTGTCCTTCGGGAAGCACGAACCACCCCAGCCGGGTCCCGGGTCCAGGAACGACGACCCGATCCGGTCGTCCAGCCGCATGCCCTCGGTCACGTCGCCGATGTCCGCGCCGACCCGCTCGCACAGCTCGGCCAGGCTGTTGACGTAGGACAGCTTCATGGCGAGGAAGCAGTTGCTGGCGTACTTCACCAGCTCCGCGCTCGCGCTGCCGGTGACCAGCGCCGGCGCGCCGGTGCCCGCGTACAGCGCGACCACCCGCCGGGCCGCCCCTTCCTCCTCCGAGCCGACCACGACCCGTTGGGGCCGCAGGAAGTCGTCGACCGCGTGGCCCTCGCGCAGGAACTCCGGGTTGGACACCACCCGCACGTCCGGCCGGCCCACCAGGTCCGCCACCCGCTCGGTCGTGCCGGCGGGCACGGTCGACTTGATCACCAGGACGCAGCCGGGCCGGACCGCCTCCCGCGCCTCGCGCAGCACCGCGTGCACCGCGGTGAGGTCGGCCGCGCCGTCCACACCGGTCGGTGTCGGCACGCACAGGAACACGAAGTCCACCTCGGCCAGGGCCTCGGCGTTGCCGAGCACGAACCGCAGCCGACCGGCCCGCGAACCCTCCGCGACCAGGTCCGCGAGGCCCGGCTCGTACGCGCCGATCTCCGCCCGGCCGAGCGCCGCCACCTTCGCCTCGTCCACGTCGGCGCACACCACGGTGTGCCCGAGCCGGGCGAAGCAGGCCGCGGTCGTCAGCCCGACATAGCCCGCGCCGATGACGCCGATCCTGGCCACGGTCCACCTCCCAGCAGCGATCGCGCGGCGTCGAGCACCTCGTCCGCGGTGATCCGGAGCAGCCCCGGGTCGGGCCGGTCGGCGAACGTGTCGCCGGTCGTGCCGTGCCACAGCACGTGGTGCGGCCCCGACCTCGGCCCCCACTCGGCCGGGGGCACCGGGCCGAACAGCACCACGGACGGCGTGCCGTAGGCGGTGGCGACGTGCGCCACGCCGGTGTCGCCGCAGACGACGAGCCGCGCGCCGCCCACCAGGTCGAGCAACCCGGCCAGGTCGCCCGTCCGCGTCCGCCCCGGCGCGACCTCGCGCACCAGCGCCTCCTCGGCTGGGCTGCCGGTCACCACCACGTCCGGGCCCAACGCCCGCGCCACCGCCGCGAACCGGTCGGCGGGCCAGCGGCGGGCGCCGTGGCTCGCGCCGGGGTGCACGACGATCGCGTCGTGGCGGGGCACCGGCGGCAGGCGCAGCTCGACCGGGTCGCAGGCGATGCCGAACTGGCCCAGCAGCCGGCACCACCGCAGCACCTCGTGCTGGTGCGGCGGCCAGGGCACGTGCACGCCGTGCGTGATCAGCCGGGCGGGGTGGGTGGCGCGCAGCAGCTCGGTGCTCCGCGGCCCGCGTCCGTGCAGGTTGACCGCCAGGTCCGGCGACTCGTAGTCGATGGGCACGAGCCCTTCGGTGGGCACCAGGCGGTCGACCGCGTCGATCCGGTCCACCGCGTCGGCCAACCAACCCGGCGCGGCCAGGGTGATCTCGGCTCCGGGGTGGGCTCGGCGCAAGCCGCGCAGCGCCGGGACCGCGGTCAGCAGGTCGCCGAGGCCGAGTGCGCGCAGGACGAGGACTCTCACCGCCGCCACCTCCCGGACCCCGGTGCGGGCGTGGTCGTGCGCGCCACCGGTCGTGGCTCGCTCCGCGATCGCAGCCGGTCCAGCGCGTCGGCCACCAGCACGACCCGGCGGCGCGGGCCCCCCACCGCGGGCACGGACCGGTGGCGCAGCTCGCCGCGCAACCGGTGCCAGCACGCCGCCGGCGGGATCGCGACGCTGGTCACCACCATCCTCGCCACCTCGTCCCGGGTCCGGGGTCCGGGCGCGATCCGACGCGCGGCGAACCACCCGGTCAACCCGGCCCACGTGCCGCCGAACGCCACCGCGGCCTTCCGCCACCCGACCAGCCCGCAGAGGACCGCCACCGCCCCGGCCGCCGCGGTCGCCACGTGCCAGGGCAGCCGGCCGGGCGCGCCACCGATCCGGGCACGCCACCCGGGCCCCAGCAACCGCCGCACCAACGCGTCGTCGGCGTTGCCGTGCTGCTGCTTCAGGCTGGCGAAGAACCCCGCCTCCCGCACCGGGTGCGTGGTCACCCGGTCGCCGTTCACGATCCGGTACCCGCGCGCCTGCACGCGCAACGCCAGCTCGGCGTCCTCCCGGTACGCGCGCGGGAACCGCTCGTCGAAGCCGCCGGCGTGCGCCAGCGCGGCCCGCCGGTAAGCCATGTCCGCGGTGATCCACCGAGCGTCGGCCAGCCCCGCCGTGCCGCGCTCCCAGTCGGTCGGCGCGCGGTCCGGGGGCAGCGGCACGACGATCCGCGCCTGCGACGCCCCCACGTCCAACCCCAGCCGCGCGAGGTCCTCGGCCAGCCGCAGCTTCCAGTCACGCGGCGGCACCACGTCGTCGTCCAGGAACGCGACCCACTCGCAGCACGCGGCCCGCCAGCCGGCGTTGCGCGCGGCGGCCGGGCCGCGACCACCGGTGCGCAGCACGCGCGCCGAGTGCGTCGCCGGCAGCGGTCCGGGCTCGGGCCGGTCGTCCACCACGATGATCTCGCGCGGCGGCGGGCCGACGCCGTGCTCCAGGGCGTCCAGCACGACGCGCAGGCTGTCCCGGCCGACGGTCGGGATCACCACCGCGTAGTCGACGCTCATGACCGCCGCACCACGAACCGGCCGATCGCCAGCAGGTCGACCGGTGCCGAACCGAAGCACTCCAGCGCGTCACGCGGGTCGTCCACCATCGGCCGCCCGGCCGTGTTCAGGCTCGTGTTCACCACGACGGGCACGCCCGTGCGCCGGTCGAACTCGCGGATCACCCGGGCCATCAGCGGCTCGGTCGCCGGGTCGACGGTCTGCACGCGCGCGGTGCCGTCCACGTGCACGACCGCCGGGATCCGGTCACGCCACTCGGGCCGCACGTCGTGCACGAACAGCATGTAAGGGCTCGGCAGCGGTCCCCGGTCGAACAGGTCGGCCGCGCGGTCGGCCGACACCATCGGCGCGATCGGCCGGAACTGCTCGCGCCCCTTCACGTTGTTGAGCCGTTCCAGGTTCTCCGCCTTGCCGGGGTGCGCGAGCAGCGACCGGCGGCCCAACGCCCGCGGCCCGTACTCGCTGCGACCCTGGAACCAGGCCACCACCCGGTCGTCGGCCAACGCCTCGGCCACCGCGACGGCCACGTCGTCCGGCTCTTCGTAGGAGACCTCGGCGGCGCGCAGGCAGTCCTCGATCTCCGTGTCGGTCCACGACCGGCCCAGGTCCGCGCCCGTGAGCGCGGCGGCCGGCTCACCGGCGTCCGCCGCCACCTGCAACGCCGCGCCCAGCGCGGTGCCCGCGTCACCGGCGGCCGGCTGCACCCACACCTCGTCGAACGGCCCCTCGGCGAAGATCCGCGTGTTCGCCACGCAGTTGAGCGCCACACCGCCCGCCATGGTCAGCCGCTTCTGCCCGGTCCGCTCGTGCAGCCACCGGACCAGGTCCAGCAGCACCTCCTCGACGCGGACCTGCACGCTGGCCGCCAGCTCGGCGTGCTCGCGGGTCACCTCGCCGTCCGGGTCGCGGCGCTTGGCCAGCGTCGCCCAGTCCAGCGGCGTGATGCGGAACCCGCCGTCCTCGGTCGCGCGGACGTGCTCGCGCAGCAGGTCCAGGTGCTTGGGCTCGGCGTAGGAGGCCAGCGCCATCACCTTGTACTCGTCGCTGGAGCGCAGGAAACCGAGGTGCTCGGTCAGGTCCTCGTAGAACAGGCCCAGCGAGTGCGGCAGGTGCTGCGCGGCCAGCGTCTCCAGCCGGTGGCCGCGGTAGCTGCCGGCCAGGTGCGAGCGGCACTCGCCGCGGCCGTCGTTGACCAGCACGGCGCAGTCGCCGTCGAACGGCGCGGCCAGGCCCGCCGAGGCTGCGTGCGCCACGTGGTGCGGCACGAACCGCACGATCGCCGGGTCCAGCCCCGGCAGCGCGGTGGCCAGGAAGTAGGGGGCGCGGCGGGCGTACTCGGTGCGCAGGTCCTCCCACGGCACGTCGCTCGGCTCGACCAGGTCCGGGTCGTAGGAGTAGGCGACCGCGTCGAGGTCGGCCGGGGTCAGCCCGGCGTGCTCCAGGCACCAGCGGGCGGCCTGCTCGGGCTGTTCCCACGCGGAGAACGGCACCGGCCGCTTGCCGTGCTTGCGCCGGGAGAAGCGTTCCTCCTCGGCGGCGGCCACCACCTCGCCGTCCACCACGAGGGCGGCGGCGGGGTCGTGGAAGACCGCGTTGATTCCGAGCACCCGCACGGCTTTCCCCTTTCGCTCAACTCCTGTGTGGACCGACTCCCGCACGGACCTCGTGTAATGGGGCCGTCGCGGACCGCTGTCGGACGACTACCCGACGAGTTGCCGGTCAAACGAGCGCCGCAGCCCCTCGTCCAGCCCGATCTCCGGCTGCCAGCACAGCACCCGCCGGGCCAGCGAGATGTCCGGTCGGCGGCGGCGCGGGTCGTCGGTCATCGCGTCGACGTGCTCGATCGTGGAGGTGCTGCCGACCAGCTCGACGACCTTGCGGGCCACCTCCAGCACGGTGACCTCCTCGGGGTTGCCGAGGTTCACCGGGCCGGGGTGGTCGCACTCCGCCATCGACAGCAGGCCGCGCACCAGGTCGTCCACGTGGCACAGCGACCGGGTCTGCGCGCCGTCGCCGTGCACGGTCAGCGGCTCGCCGGCGCGGGCCTGCCGCACGAACGTCGGGATCATCCGGCCGTCGTCGGGGCGCATCCGCGCGCCGTAGGTGTTGAAGATGCGCACGATGCCCGTGTCCACGCCGTACTCGCCGCGGAACGCGCTGGTCATGGCTTCGCCGAAGCGCTTGGCCTCGTCGTAGACGCTGCGCGGGCCGATCGGGTTGACGTTGCCCCAGTACGTCTCGCGCTGAGGGTGCTCCAGCGGGTCGCCGTACACCTCGCTGGTGGAGGCGATGACGATCCGGGCGTTCTTGCGCCGCGCCAGCTCCAGCGCGTGCAGCGTGCCGAAACCGCCCGTCTTGAGCGTCTCGACGGGCATGCGCAGGTAGTCGACCGGCGACGCCGGGCACGCCAGGTGCATCACCAGGTCCACGTGGCCGAGCAGGTCGAGCGGCTTGGTCACGTCCTCGACCACCACGCCCAGCCTGGGGTCGTGGGGCAGGTTGTCCGGCGACCCGGTGCGGAAGTCGTCGACGCACACCACCCGCGTGCCGCGCTTGAGCAGCGCTTCGCACACGTGCGACCCGAGGAAGCCGGCCCCGCCCGTCACCACCGCTCGTTCGAATCCCATGAGCTGGGCCTACCCGTGGAGCCGGCGAGTAACCACTACTCGCCAGAGGAGCACTCGCCGGTGTCCGGGACGGCGGTGGCGACCGGCCGCAGCCGCCGCGTCACCGGCCGACCGGCGTCTCCCGCTCCACGACGACCTCGCCGGCGTGGTCGACCCGGTAGCCGACGCCGCGCACGGTCGTGATGACGGACGCCGCCTCGCCCAGCTTGTGCCGCAGCCGCCGCACGTGCACGTCCACCGTCCGGGTGTCCCCGATGCCCTTCGTGCGCCACACGCTCGCCATCAGCGCGGTCCGCCGGTGCACCCGGTGCGGGTTCGCGCACAGGTGGTGCAGCAGGTCGAACTCCAGCCTGGTCAGCTCCACCGGCACGCCGCGGCGCAGCACGCGCCGCGAGTCGGCGATGATCCGCAGCTCCGGCTCGACCCGCGCGACCGGCGGGTCGAGCACCACGTCCGCGTCGGGCAGGTCGAGCGCCGAGCGCAGCGCCTCGGCCAGCCGCCCCGCCGCGTCCGCGACCCTCGGGCCGGTCGCGGAGACGCGGACGACCACCCTCACCTCGACCTCCGCCACCTCGGGCAATGCCGTCACGGTGGTGATCGGACCAGTGGGGCGGGACGCCGGTCAACGCGTTCCAGCACGTGGGAGGCGTTGACAACGGGCATGATGAGGCCCATGAGGACCATCACCCTGAACAACGGCGTCACCATGCCGCAGCTCGGTTTCGGCGTCTTCCAGGTGTCCACTGAGGACACCCGGGGCGCGGTGACCGAGGCGTTGCGCGTCGGCTACCGCAGCATCGACACGGCCGCCGCCTACCGCAACGAGGAGCAGGTGGGGCGGGCCATCGCCGACTCGCCCGTGCCGCGTGACGAGATCTTCGTGACCACCAAGCTGTGGAACTCCGACCAGGGCTACGACGAGGCGCTGCGCGCGTTCGACGCGAGCGCCGAGCGGCTCGGCCTGGACCGGGTCGACCTGTACCTCGTGCACTGGCCCGCGCCCGCGCAGGACCGGTACGTCGACACCTGGCGCGCGCTGGGCAAGCTGCACGCCGACGGCCGGGTGCGGGCGATCGGCGTGTCCAACTTCCAGCCCGCGCACCTGGCGCGGATCGTGGACGCGACCGGCGCGGTGCCCGCGGTGAACCAGGTCGAGCTGCACCCCCGGCTCCAGCAGGCCGAGCTGCGGGCCGTGCACGCCCGGCTGGGCATCGCGACCGAGGCGTGGAGCCCGCTGGCGCAGGGCGCGCTGCTCGCCGACCCGGTCATCACCGGGATCGCGGAGAAGCACGGTCGCACGCCCGCGCAGGTCGTGCTGCGCTGGCACGTGCAGCTGGACAACGTGGTCATCCCCAAGTCGGTGACGCCGAGCCGGATCGCGGAGAACTTCGCCCTGTTCGACTTCGAGCTCGACGCCGAGGACATGGGTCGCATCCGGGAGTTGGACCGGGGCGAGCGCACCGGCCCCGACCCCGACACCTTCGGCTGACCGGCCGGACAGCGGACGATCCCACCACCGCACGTCCGGCCGGTGCGACGACCTAGACGCTCACCGGGCCGCCGGTGCGCCAGTACACGCCGGCGTCCCGGCTGAGCAGACCTTCGTCCACGAGGTACCGGCGCACGGTCACGTGGTCGACCTCACCGCCGTCGCACCACCTCTTCAGCACGTCCACGACGTCCCGCTCGGGGTACCGTCTACCCGGCTCGAACGCGGTGCTCACCTGTTCGAGCACCGCCCGCCTGCGCCCGCGCTGCGCGGGGAGCTTCACCAGCCGCCCATCCCGCACGAACGGGTCCTCCTGGGCCCGGTTCGCCTGGTCGACCCGGGTGGCCTCCTTGAACAGCTCCTCGCGCAACCGCAAGCCCGACCCGTCGGTCACGACGAGGCCCGCCGACCGCAGCCGGCGCAACGAGTTCTCGACCCGCCGGGCGTCCAACCCGGTCGCCTCGGCGATGTCCGCCGCGGTGCGGGCGCCGAGGACCAGCGCGGCGGCCACGCGCAACCGCTCGGGTTCGGCCAGCAGTCCGATCAGTGCATCAGGGGTCACGCTTCGAGCTAACCGAAGCCGGCGGGCTGGTGCACGCCCATTTCGGGCGGACCTTAATAGCCGTGCGCACTGATCACCTCTTCCCCCTGGCGTCGGTGGAGCCGGTTTTCGGCATGCCGACCGAGAACGCCCGCAAGTTCCAGCAGGTGGCCGCCGAGCAGGACCTCGTCATCGACGTGCGGGCGACGAACCCGCACGCGGTGGCGTGGCTGCGCGAGGGCGCGCTGCCCAAACCCGAGGCGGTGAAGGCCAAGACCATCGACGACCTGGACGTCCGGCTCGGCGCGGCCCGGCGCCACCGCGGCCTCGTCGGCTACTTCCGGCCCGAGTTACCCCACGTCGACCTCCACGACCGGCTGCTGCGCCGGTACGACCAGCGGCGCGTCGAGTTCGAGGCGTTGCGCGAGAAGATGGACCGGTTCGAGCGGCGCGGGGAGTACGTGGTGCGTGACGGCGTGGTGCACGGCTTCGACCGGCGCGGCGGGCTGCGGCCCCTGACCGGGGACCACGACGTGTTCGACATCCGCGCTTCCGGCGGCACGGACCTGAGCCGGCACCGCTACGACCGGGCCGTGGCGACCATGATGTCGATGGACATGGCCGTCACCCACGGCGCGCACATGTACTGGCGGCCGACCACCAAGTCCGACCTCGCCATGTTCGAGTCGATCGCCCTCAGCGGGGACGCCAAGCTGCGCTTCCACCCGGACGGCACCATGACCGCGGGCGACTACCGCCGCTTGAACGCCGGGATCAGCGCGATCACCACGCCCGCCAGGGCGGCCCGGCCGTACGCCAGCGTCTCCCACGTGGGCAGGCCGAAGGCGCCGGTCTCGTCGGCGTCGCTGATGAACAGGTGACCGTAGAGCAGCAGGAGCAGGACGCCGTAGCACCGCGCGTGCCCGTGCCGCCACGCGAGCACGACACCGGCCAGGCCGGTGCACACGTACAGGGTGTGACCGGAGCCCTCGCCCATGGGGAGGAACGGGATGGAGGCCATGACGACCTGGAGCAGGCCGACCACGAGTGCGAGCAGCTGCGCCCGGCTGAAGGAGCGCTCGTCGGCCTGGGGCCGCAGCCCCGCCCTCTTCCCCGTTCGCCGTTCACGCACGGCCGCCTCGTTCCGCATGACCTGGGGTTACCCGGGTCCATTCGGCTCATCCTCGGTCCCCGCGGCTTCCCCCTATGGGTCATATCGCCCATCACGGTCCGGCATTACGGCCGACCGGCGGGTCGCCGGTCGGGGGTCCGGGGCGCCACCAGCGGCGGGGCGCTCGGCGGCGCGGTCTAGCGCGGCAGCCGGTCGATCTCCGCCTTCGCCTCCGCGGTCGCCTGATCGGGTGGTCGCTCGCCGGTGAGCACCCCGGTGGCCATGGCGGCGAGGGCGCGGGAGACCTCCGGGTACCGCGCGCCGTGCGCGGTGCGGGTCCGCGCCGACCGCAACTGCTCGGTGAAGCCCGCCACGCTCGGGTCCCACTGCCAGGCCAGGGCGTCCACGGTGTCGGCGCGGTTGGGCAGCGCGCCGAGGCCGCCGCCGAACTCGGTGACGTTGTCCGGCTGCTCGGCCAGCCAGGTCAGCACGTCCCACGCCCGGTCGACCCGGCCGTTGCGGCCGATCACCCACGTCTCGCCGCCGAGCGGGCCCGCGCCACCCGCCGCGCCCTGCGGCAGCGGCGCGGACGTCCAGTCCAGCCCCGCCTGGTTGAGCTCCGGCACCGCGGCCGGACCGGTGATCGCCATCGCGCACCGGCCCTCGGCGAACCGCTGCCGCACGTCGGCGTCGGTCCAGCCCAGCACGTCCGCCGGTGTGCTGCGGTCGGTGTTCACCAGGCCGTCCAGGTGCGCGAGGGCGTCGAGGGACGCCTGGTCGCCGAGCCGGTCGACGTCGCCACCCGCCTGCCACAGCACCGGCAGGAACGTGACGGTCAGGTCGTCGCCCTTCCCGCCGAAGCACAGGCCGGACCGGTCGGCCGTGGTCAGGGCCTTCGCGGCGGTCCGCAGCCCGTCCCACGTCGTCGGCGGCTGCGTGAGGCCGGCCGCGGCGAAGTGGTCGCGGTTGTAGACCAGCGCGGTGGTGGTGCTGCGCAGCGGCACGCCGTGGACGCGGCCGTGGTGGGTGACGCTCTCCCGCACCGGCGGGAGGAACCCGTCCGCGAGGTCCCACCGCTCGAAGCGGTCCGTGAGGTCGGCCAGGGCGTTGCCCTCGGCCAGCCGGGGCAGGTCGGTGGAGTCGACCGCGGCGATGTCGGGGAACACGCCGGACGCGGTCGCTTCGGCGAGCTTGGCCCGGAACTCGGGGTAGGGCAGGGAGGTGCGCTCGATCCGCACGTCCGGGTGTTCCTGCCGGTAACGGGCGAGGAGGCTGTCCACGGCCTGGTTCGCCATGGGGGAGTGGTTGAGGTAGTCCCACCAGGTCAGTGTCACCTGGTCGGGGGTCTCGGTCTGCTCTGCGTTGCACGCACCGGCGGCGAACAGGATCGCTGCCAGGAGCAGCGCTCGTCCACGCATTCCGCTCCACCCTTCGGGGTAGGCGACCTTTACGGGCTGCGCTCGTCCTACTCCGCTGCGCGACGTGGTGTCAAGATCGGAGGTGGTTCAGACCTTCGGCCGGGCGCGCGGTCGGGGCCGGTCGGGCGCCGGGGTGGCGGACTCGGGAGCGGTGGCCGCGACCTCCTGCTCGCCCGGTTGCTCAGGCACGGCGGGCACGGCGGGTACGGCGGGCTCGCCCGACCCGGTGGGCTCGCCGGGCGCGGGGATCAGGTCGGCGAGGTAGGTCGCCGCCAACTCGTCGTAGATCGGTGTTGAGCTCACGTTTGCGCATCCTGTCCGGCCGCGGCCCCCAGCGCTGCACTTCTCACTCCTGTGGGTTACGCATTGGCCGGTGGGAGCCGCACTCCTGCGGAGATCGTCCGCGCTGGTCACCGCGCCCGCCGCAGGAGTGCGGACGCCCCGTGGGCCGGTCGTGGCGGCCCCGTGACGACGGGGGTCACGCAGCCGCCATCGGAATCCTTGATTGAACCCCGGTAACAGGGGTACCCGTGCCTGCGATGAGGCCTTAGGCGGCCACCGCCCCCCGTTGGCCGCCTGACAAGTCCCGGCCGGACTCCCCTCCCCCCAAGAGTCCGGCCGGGCACCTCATCCCCGATCTCGTTGCACCGGCGCGGTTTCCGTTCCGGGTTCCCCCGGAACGGCTGTGAACGGCTCCCGGACCGACGGCGACCGCCGGGCGGGCGCGCGGTGCGGCGGCTGGCGCAGCTCGGGCGGTTCGGGCGCGTCCGGAGTGGACATCGTGACCGACGTGCCCGGCTCGACCACGATCGGCTCGCCGTGGTGGTGGGCGCGCAACGCCCCGCCCGCGACGATCCGGTAGGTGACCGAGCCCTCCTCGACCTCCACCGCCAACCGGGTCCCGCGCCACTCCATCCGGAACGCCATCCCGGTCAGCCCCGGCGGCAGGCGCGGCGCGAACGACAGCTCGCCGTCGTGGTCGCGCATCCCGCCGAACCCGGCCACCAGGGCGATCCACGCACCCGCCAACGACGCCATGTGCAGTCCGTTGTGGACGTTGCGGTGCAGGTCGTGCAGGTCGGTGAACGCCGCCTCCGCCAGGTAGTCGTAGGCCAGCCGCGACGCGCCGACCTCGGCCGCCAGCACCGCCTGCGTGGCGGCCGACAGCGACGAGTCGCGCACCGTCCGCGACTCGTAGTAGGCGAAGTTGCGGGCCTTCTGCCCGGCGGTGAACGCGTCGCCGCGCACGTGCATGGCCAGCACCAGGTCGGCCTGCTTGACCACCTGCTTGCGGTACAGGTCGAAGTAGGGCCGGTTGAGCAGCAACGGGTACTCGTCGGGGTCGGTGCCCTCGAAGTCCCACTCGGCGTGCGAGGTGAACCCGTCGCTCTGCTGGTGCACGTCGAGCAGCTCGTCGAACGGGATCCGCATCCCGTCGGCGGCCTTGCGCCAGCCCCGCACCTCCTCGGGGGTGACCTCGAGCCGTTCGACCACGTCCGGGCACCGCTCGCAGGCGTCCGCCGCGCCGCGCAGGTTCTTCTGCGCGATGAGGTTGGTGTAGACGTTGTTGTCCACCACGGCCGAGTACTCGTCCGGCCCGGTCACGCCGTCGATGCGGAACCCGCCGTGCTGGTCGTGGTGGCCCAGCGAGGTCCACAGCCGGGCGGTCTCGACCAGGATCTCGGCGCCGCACTCGCGCTCGAACGCCCGGTCGCCGGTCGCGTTGACGTACTGCGCCACGGCGTGCGCGACGTCGCCGTTGACGTGGAACGCGGCCGTGCTCGCCGGCCAGTACGCCGAGCACTCCGCGCCGCTGATCGACCGCCACGGGAACGCCGCGCCGCCCTGGCCGAGCACCCGGGCCCGCTCGCGCGCCTTGCCCAACGTCGAGTGCCGCCACCGCAACGCGTCCCGGGCGGCCTCCGGCACGGTGTAGGCCAGCACGGGCAGCACGAACATCTCGGTGTCCCAGAACGCGTGCCCGTCGTACCCCGGCCCGGTCAGGCCCTTGCCGGGGATCGCCCGGCTCTCGCCGCGCACCGCCGCCTGCATGATGTGGAACAACGCGAACCGCAGCGCCTGCTGAAGCTCGTCGTCCCCGTGCAGCTCGATGTCCGCGGCCTCCCAGAAGTCGTCCAGGAACCGCCGCTGCTCGGCCAGCAGCCCTTCCCACCCGGTCTGCCGCGCGCCCGCCAGCGCCGCCTCGACCTGCGCGCGCAGCGCCGGCACCGACCGTTGCGCGGACCAGCCGTAACCCAGGTACTTCACCAGCCGCAGCCGCCCGCCCGCCGGCACGTCCACGGCCGCGGTGAAGCGGGCCAGGTCGCCCTCGGCGCGGATCTCCGTGCGCACGCCGTCGTCGACGTGGAGCTCGTGGTCCATCGCGGCGGCCATCCGCAGCCCGGAGTTGCGCGCGTGGTGCGCCAGCACGGCCCGGTAGTCCTCGGCGTGCGCGAAGTCCGCGACCAGCGGCTCGTTCAGCGCGGCGGCCACCCTGGGGTCGTCGCCCTCGTTCTCGACCGGTTCGTTGGCCAGCAGGTCGGACTGCACCACCAGCTGCAGGTCCTCGGTCGGCACGACCTCGTAGTGGATCGCCGCGACGGCCCGCTGCGTGAGCGACACCAGCCGTTCGGTGCGCACGGTCACCCGGCGCCCGGTCGGCGACTCCCACTCCGTGCAGCGGCGCAGCGTCCCGGTGCGGAAGTCCAGCTCCCGCTGGTGCGCGTGCGCCCGGCCGTAGCGCATGTCCAGCGGCTCGTCCTCGACCAGCAGCCGGATCACCTTGCCGTCGGTGACGTTGACGACGGTCTCGCCGGCCTCGGGGTAGCCGTAGCCGGACTCGCCGTAGGGCAGCGCGTGCTCCTCGTAGAAGCCGTTGAGGTAGGTGCCCGGCAGCCCGCGCGGCTCGCCCTCGTCCAGCGTGCCGCGCATGCCGATGTGCCCGTTGGACAGCGCGAACACCGACTCGGTCCGGCGGAGCTGGTCCACCGCGAGGCCGTCCCAGCGCACCATCCAGGGGTGGATCTCCCAACCGGTCACAGCAGCTCCGCCAAGTCCTCGACGACCACGTCCGCGCCGTGCGCCCGCAACGCCTCCCGCTGCCCGGTCCGGTCGACGCCCACCACGTGCCCGAAGCCGCCCGCCCGCCCGGCCGCCACGCCCGCCAGCGCGTCCTCGAACACGGCCGCGTGCTCCGGGCTCACGCCCAGCAGCCGCGCGCCCGCCAGGAACGAGTCCGGCGCGGGCTTGCCCTTGAGCCCGTCGCGGCCGATGACCACGCCGTCCACCAGGGCCTGCACGAACGGGCTCAGACCGGCCGCGTCGAGGACCTTGCGGGCGTTGGCCGAGGACGTCACCACGCCGATGCTCAGCCCTCGGGCCTGCACCGCGCGCAGGTACGGCGCCGTGCCCGGGTAGGGGGTCACGCCTTCGTGTCGGATGATCGCCTCCAGCAGGTCGTTCTTGCGGTTGCCCACGCCGTGCACGGTGTCGGCGTCGGGAGGGTCGTCCGGCTCGCCCTCGGGCAGCGTGATGCCGCGCGACGCCAGGAACTCCCGCACGCCGTCGTAGCGGGGCCTGCCGTCCACGTGCTCCAGGTAGTCCGCCTCGGTGAACGGCGGCTCGCCGCGCGGGCGCAGGAACTCGTCGAAGGTGCGCCGCCACGCGCGGCGGTGCACCACGGCCGTGCTCGTCAGCACGCCGTCGAGGTCGAAGAGGCAGGCGGTGATCGCGTCGGGCAGTCCCAGGGCCATGGTCGTTGTCTACCCCTTCTCGCTGCGGGGTACCCGCTGGCGGAACGGATACCGGCGGAGGGATCGAGCCATGGGCAAGCCACGCGTGCTGGTCGTCGGAACGGGCTTCGCGGGCTACCACTGCCTGCGCACGCTGGAACGCGTGCTCCCGGCCGACGCCGCCGAGCTGGTGGCGGTGAACCCCACCGACTACATGCTCTACGTGCCGTTGCTGCCGGAGGTCGCGGGCGGCTCGCTCGACCCGCGCCGGGTGGCCGTGCCGCTGCGGCCCAAGCTGCCGCGCACGCGCTTGGTGCAGGCGCACGTCACCGGGATCGACCTGCCCGCGCGCACGTGCACGGCGGTCGACGTCGAGGGGCGTGAGCAGGTGCTGGAGTGGGACCGGCTCGTGCTGACGGCCGGCTCGGTGACCCGGCTGCTGTCCATCCCGGGCGTGGCCGAGCACGCGTTCGGCTTCAAGTCGGTCGCCGAGGCGGTGTTCCTGCGCGACCACGTGCTGCGGCAGGTGGAGCTGGCCGAGCAGGCGAGCGACCCGGACGAACGGGCGGCGCGGGCGACGTTCGTCGTGGTCGGCGCCGGGTACACGGGCACGGAACTGGTGGCGCAGGGCATGCAGCTGACCCGATCGGCGTTGCGCGGGCGCACCGGCCTGTCGGAGTCCGAGGTGAAGTGGGTGCTGGTGGACATGGCCCCGCGCGTGCTGCCCGGCCTGGACGAGCGGCTGTCCGGGCCCGCCGCGCGGGTGCTGCGGTCGCGCGGCGTGGACCTGCGGCTGGGCACCAGCGTCGAGGAGGTCACCGAGGAGTGCGCGAAGCTGACCGACGGCAGCCGGATCCCGACGCGCACGCTGGTGTGGTGCGTGGGCGTGCAACCGGACCCGCTGGTGAAGTCGATCGCGCTGTCCACGGTGAAGGGCCGGGTGGTGGTCGACCCGACGTTGGCCGTGCCGACGCACCCGCACGTGTTCGCGGCCGGTGACGTGGCGGCCGTGCCGGACGTGTTCAACGACGGCAAGCCGACGCCGATGACCGCGCAGCACGCGCAGCGCCAGGGCAAGCTCGCCGGGCGCAACGTCGCGGCCTCGCTCGGCCACGGCCCGGTGGGCACCTACCGGCACCGCGACCTGGGGTTCGTGGTCGACCTGGCGGGCGCGCAGGCGGTGGCCAACCCGCTGCACATCCCGCTGACCGGCCTGCCCGCGAAGGCCGTGGCGCGCGGCTACCACCTGCTGGCGATGCCGGGCAACCGGCTGCGGGTGGCCGTCGACTGGCTCACCGACCTCCTCGCCCGCCGGCAGGTGGTGCAGTTCGGGCTGGTCCCCGAGGCGGGCGTGCGGCTGGGGGACGTCGAGAAAGCCGCCGTCGCCAACCGGGGCTGACGCTCAGGCCGGCTTGAGCGGGTCGTGGCCGAGGGACATCAACCGGTGCCGCCAGCGCGCCTCGCCCGCCGTCGGCTCCAGGTCCTCGCGCCGCTGCGCCCGCACCCGCTCCACGACCTCGCGCATCACCTTGACGTCCTCGGTGGTCAGGTCCGTGCGCCGCTTGCGCAGGACCCGCAGCACCTCCTGGCCGGTCGGCGTGCCCGCTTGGTCGGTGCCCGCTTGGTCGATGCCGGCTTGGTCGGTGCCGGCTTGGTCGATGCCCGCTTGGTCGGGCACGGTCTCGCTGTCCTCGTCGGCCGAGCGGGTGCGCAGCCAGTCCTCCAGCTCGTGCGAGGTCATGTTCACCACGCGGTGGAAGTCGTCCCACAAGGTGCCGGTCATGAAGAAGGGGGTTGCCGCCGCGCCGAGGGGTGAAACGCGGGCCGCGGGCGCCGCGATCTTTGCGCGATCCGAACATCCGCCGCACGTGCTCCACACCGTGAGCGGTGATCGTGGTCGTCATGAAGACAGGGATTCGCCTCGCCGTCGTCGCGACCGCCGCGTTCGGGCTCTGCTCGTCCGGGGTCGCCGTCGCGCAGGACACCAGCTACGCGCCCATGACGATCAGCCCCGACCAGGTGAAGCAGCTGTGCGAGAAGCGGGCTCCGCGCATCGAGGAGCGCGTCACCCGGCTCACCACCCGCATCAACGCCGGACCGGAGGTGCCCGGGTCGACGGCGTGGCTGCGGGCCCAGGCGCAGCAGGCGCGCGACGCGGGCCGGACCGCCCGTGCCGAGCGGCTGGAGCAGCGGCTGCAGCGGCGCGAGGGCCAGCTGACCAAGCTCGGCGACGCCCAGCGCCGCGTCGACAAGTTCCAGGCCGACCACTGCGGCGTCAAGTGAGGGCCGCGGTGGCGGCTGTCGTGCTGCTCTTCGCCGTGGTCGGGTGCCGCGCCGAGGGCGCGCCGCCGGCGGACCCCGGTTTCGACGGCATCGAGACGACGCTGGACGGTGTCGAAGCCGAGGTCGCCGAGCCGTAGCGCGTCAGCCGACGTCGGGGGTGTACTGCGCCTTCGCCACCGCGACCGCCTCGGCCAGCTCGTCGGCCGAGGCGGTGCCCGACTCGGCGACCGCCGCCGCCCACGCGTCGATGGACCCGGCGTTGAACCGCCGGGTTTCCGGCGCGTCGGCGGCGGCGACCGGGTCGAAGCCGTCGTGCACCTCGCCCGCGAGGTAGAGGCCGAGGCCGAGGAACCCGCCGTCCCAGCCGGGGCCGACGTAGAGCGCGCCCGCGCCGCTGCCCGCCATCGCCTTGGGCACGGTGTGCTCCAGCTCGACCGTGGTCCGCTCGTCGCCGTCCTCGGTCAGGCGCAGTTCCACGATGCTGGTGTCGGCGCCCCACGTCAGCCGCAGCAGCTTCGGCGGCGAGCAGGTGAGGACGCTGCCGCTCGCGTTGTGCTCCACCTGGAAGGTCCCGCCCTCCCTCAGGTCGCCGCTGACCGGCAGGAACCAGCGCTTGAGCCGGTCCGGGTCGGTCACCGCGTCCCACACGTCCGCCGCCGCCGCGTCGTAGGTGCGCCGCAGCAGCACGCCGACGGTCTCGTCCGAGCCCTCGTGCACCCCGCGGTGGATGGCCTTGAGCTGGTCGGCGATGTCGATCACTGTTGTTCCTCCTTGAGTCGCCTCTCGCGCTTGCCGCGCGCGAGTTCGGTGGCCAGCGCGTCGAGGTGCCCGCTCCAGAACCGGCGGAACCGGTCGAGCCACTCGTCCACCTCGCGCAGGCCTTGGTCGTCCACCGCGTAGAGGCGCCGGGTGCCCTCGGCGCGGACGCGGGCGAAGCCGTTCTCGCGCAGCACCCGCAGGTGCTGGGAGACGGCCGGCTGCGAGATGCCGAACTCCCGGCGGACCACCTCCGTGACCGCGCCGGAGGTCTGCTCGCCGTCGGCGAGCAACTCCAAGATGCGGCGACGGACGGGGTCGCCGAGGACGTCGAACGCGTGCACGACCAGCATCTTTCAGTCTGGGCTTATATAAGTCAAATCTAAGGCTCGGGAATTGTCGGTGGTCGGTGGCACTATCTCGAACGGATGTTCGGTACGCGTTCGAAGGGAGCCATGAGATGCGAGTTCGACTAGATCCCCGTCAGTGGCCCGGCCGTGTCATCCCCGAGACCGACGCCGAGATCGACACGGCGGTCGAGGCGCTCTGCCTGCGCGCGACCTGGCCCGATGCCCACCGCGCCGCCGTGCGCCGGGTCGTCGAGCCGTGGTTCGCCGAGGGGTGGAGCGTCGATGCCCTGCTGGCGGCGGTCGACCGCAGGCCTGACGGCACCAGGCAGGGCAGCCCGAGGAACCGCGACCAGGTAGCGCACGACTTCCTCCGTGCGCGGCTGCGGTCGTGGTGGCAGGGGGGCGCGCGGCGTGCGCGCCCCCCGGTGGCGGGCATGACGCTGGGCGCCTGGTGGCGCATCAACCGGCGCAACGCCCGCCTGACCGAGCCGCGCGCGCGGCGGCCGTTGAGCGCGGCGGGCAGCTTGGCGCGCGAGCAGTCGCGGGAGCGGGTGCGGGCGCGGCTGAAGGACCCGGTGGAGCGGTCGCGCGAGCTGGCGCGGCGGCGGCAGGAGGTGCTGGACGGTCTGCTGGTGCCGGGGCAGCGGGTCCCGACGTTCGACGATGCCCGCACGCTGCTGGCCGACGTGCGGCTGCCCGCCCACCCGGTGTGCAGTCGGTGCGGGTGCAGGCAGGGGGTGCTGCCGAACGCCGCTTGACACGTCCTTAGTCTGTGGTTCCCGACACGGTGAATTCGGCCGACGGGTCGTGTGCTTTCGGGTCGAGCTGGTGGTGTGGCGTCGTGACTTCGGGTGGCAACGCCCGTGACGCCGACCTGCGGACCGAGGGCGTGCGCGGCCCGTCGCGACGCGTCCGGTCGACGTCCCTGTTCCGCAAGCTGTGGCCGTAGGAGTTGGCAGTGTCCTGGTTGTTCACCATCGTCCTGTGCGTGGCGGCGTTCCTGGCGGGCGCGGCCGTCGTCTGGCTGCGCCTCAACCCCACCATCCGGGACCTGCGCGCCCGCCTGGCCGAGCCGGCCGCCGTCGAGCCGACCGCCACCCCTGAGCCGACCAACTCCGAGCCGACCACCGCTCAGCCGATCACCGCTGAGCCGATCACCGCTGAGCCGATCACCGCTGCCGCCGTCGTGGTCCCGGCCGCCGCCGAGCCCACTCCGGAACCCGCCGAGGTCGTTCAGGTCGCTGCGCCCGCGGCGGAGCCCGAGACCGCTCCGGAGCCGAAGGCCGCCCAGGAGCCCGAGCCCGGGATCGCGGCGGAAGTCGAAGCGCCCGCAGAGGAAGTCGTCGCGACCGAGGAGCCCGTCGCGATCGAGCAGCCCGTCGCGATCGAAGAAGCCGTCGTGGTCGAGCAGCCTGCCGAAGCCGCCACCCCCGCCGCCGAGATCGAGCCCCCCGCCCCCGCCCCCGCCGTCGAGGTCGAGGAAGTCGTCCCCGCCGCAGCAGTCGCCGAGCCGGTCGAGGAAGTCGCGCCCGTCGTTGCGGTTGCGGAGCCGGTCGAGGAAGTCGCGCCCGTCGTTGCGGTTGCGGAGCCGGTCGAGGAAGTCGCGCCCGTCGCCGTGCCTGCGCCCGTCGCCCTGCCCGTCGCCGAGGTCGAGGCACCCGCGCCCGCCGTCGAAGCCGCACCCGAGGTCGCGCCCGCGCCCCTCGCCGGCCCCGTGGTGGTGGCGGGTGAGTCGGTGACGCTGGAGGTCAAGGCGAACTCCAAGTCGATGATCTTCCACACCCCGGACTCGCCGTACTACAAGCGCATGAAGGGCGACGTCACCTTCGGCTCGGTCGCCGAGGCCGAGCGCGCCGGCTACACCCAGTGGACCCCGAAGCCGAAGGTCGCCTCGCCCGCCCGGTGAGGTCGGCCAGCCGGACCGACCGCGTGGCGCGACCAGGCGAATAGGGTCACCCCGCTCGGGTATCCACCGAGCGGGGTGACCTCATGCCAACGCGAGACCGGGGGCGGGGAGCCGGCGTCGTCGCCGCGCTCGCGCTCCACCGCACGGACGTCGACGGCGCGGCGGTGGTGCGCCCGACCGGCCGGCTCGACCTGACCACCTACCGCGAGCTGCGCGACGGGCTGCTCAAGTGCGCCGTGGACGAGCCCACCGCCGTGATCGTGCGGCTGGACGACGGTTTCGAGTGCGCCACCCCCGCGTTCATGTCGGTCTTCGCCACGGTGGGGCTGCGCGTGTCGGAGTGGCCGGGCGTGCCGGTGATGCTGGTCGGCGAGTCGCCCTGCCACCGCCGCGCGCTCGCGGTCGGCGCCTTGGGCGTGGTGCTGCGGTTCACCGCGCTGACCGCAGCCCTGGCCGCCGTCGAACGACCGCCCGAGCGCACGCGCGACGAGACACAGCTGCCCGACTCGCTGCTCAGCGGCCTGCTGGCGAGGCACTTCGTGCGCGAGACGTGCCAACGCCGGCACGTCACCCACCTGGTCCACGACGCGGTCACGGTCGCCACCGAGCTGGTCGAGAACGCCGTCCGCCACGCCCGCTCGGCGCCGGTGCTGCGCCTGGAGCTGCGGGGCCGCCGGCTGACCGTCGCGGTCCGCGACGAGAGCCTCGACCCTCCCCGGGAGCCGAAGGCCGAGCCGCTGCGGCCGGGCGGCTGGGGCCTCACGATCGTGTCGTCGCTGAGCCGCACGTGGGGCTGCTACCCGTGGCCGCACGGCGGCAAGGTCGTCTGGGCCGTCCTCGACGGCTGACCGCCGGGCCCGTCAGCCTGCCTCGCTCACCGCCGTGACGATGGTGAAGTGGTCGGTGAGGTCCGTCAGCTCCAACGGGTGCAGCACGGCCTTCGTCGTCGCCACCAACCGCAGCGCCACCCCGGCCTCGTCGCACGCCGCCCGCAGGGCGATCAGCAGGTTGATGCCGGTCGACCCGAGGAACGTCACGCCGGAGAGGTCGAGCACGAGCACCCGGCTCGCGTCGCCGAGCCGGTCGCGGACGTACTGCTCCACCTCGGGCACCGTCGCCATGTCCAGTTCGCCGGCCACGGCGACGACCACCACGCCGGTGGACACCTCGCGCGCCGTGAGCGCGACGGCATCGGTGAAATCGTCCATGTCCACCCCTGGGTGTGGTCGGCAGGTGCGGCTGCCTGCTCAACCGCGTCCAGCCTAGGCCCAGGAGAACTGTGAGCGCCCGTCAGGACCGGTGCAACTCGTCCACCGGCCGTGACCTGCCCGATCCCGGCCGCGCGCCCGACCGGGCAGGCGCTAGCCGACCACGCGCCGGATGACGTTCACCGGTCCGATGGACTCGATGTCCTGCACCTTCACCGGCACGCCCTCGGTGGACGCGTGCACGGCGCGGATGCCGTCGATCGCCATGGCCACGTGCGTCTGGCCGGAGTAGTAGATGATCAGGTCGCCGGCCTTGACGTCGTTGCGCGACACCTGCCGGCCGATGGTGGCCTGGCTGTAGGTGGTGCGCGGGATCGCGATGCCCACCGACCGGTACGCCGCCTGCATGAGGCTGGAGCAGTCCCAGGTGTTCGGGCCGTTCGAGCCGTACACGTAGTCCTTGCCGCGCTGGGCGAGCGCGAACGCCAGCGCCTCGCCGGCCTTGCCCGCCGGGACGGGGATGGCGCTCATGTCGCCCGCGTTGTTCAGCGCGGCCCGCTCCGCCGAGCTCAACGAGCGGTAGGCCTCGCGGGCTTCGGTGATCTGCCCGTCGAGCGCGGCCTTGCGCTGGTCGATGTCCGCGATGGCCTGGTTCGCGGCGTCGGCGGCCTCGGTCGCGCGGCGGGCGGCGTCGTTGGCCAGGTCGACGGCGTCGCTGAGCCCTTGCAGGGCTTCCGCGTTGTCGCCCGCCAGCACGCCGAGGGCGGACATGCGGTTGAGGAAGTCCTGCCGCGAGTCGCTGACGAGCAACGCGGACAGCTCGTTGAACCGCGCCCCCTCGAAGGAGGCCTCGGTGAGCAGGTCGACCTGGCCGCGCAGCGCTTCCTGCGCCTGCTGGGCCGTGGTGATGTCGCGGTTGGCCTGGTCGAGCGAGCCCTGGGCGTTGGACAGCGTCTCCTGCGCGCGCAGGTGCTCTTCGTTCAGCGCCTCGGCCTGGTGGGAGAGGTCGTTGTACTTCTGCAACGCCGCCGAGGCGTCGGACGGCGTCTCGGGGTCGGCCGCGGCGTGGGGGAGGGGCAGGGCGGCGCCGAGCAGCGCGGAGACGGCCGTGGCCGTCAGGGCTGCGCGGGCGGTGCGCTGAGCGGATTTCGACGCCACGGTTCGCGCAATCCTCCTTGAGCCGGCTGGGTCCCCGAACGGGTTACACCCGCCCAGGGTCTCGGACAGGTTACGGAACCGCTTGGCGCTCGTCCATAAGGGGTCTGCTTCCGCCGCGTTCCCCGTCGGGTCGCGTCCGTCAACTGGCGCGGGCGACGACGGCGGAGTGGCTGAACTCGCCCGCGCGCACGCCCCGCATGAACATCTCCCACTCGCCGCGCGTGTAGCGCAGCGCGGCGCCGTCCTCGCGCGCACGCAGGATCGCGCCGCCGCGCGGCGCCGGCAGGACCGTCAACGCGCCGTCCTCCTCGACCGAACCCGACAGCAACCGGCGCAGGAAGTCGTCCCACGCGGGGGCGGCCAGGGTGAGCACCGGTCCGCTGCCCTGGTCCTTGGTGTCCCGCACCTGGACCACGTCGCCGTCGAACCTGACCTCGACGCAGTCACCCGACGCCGTGCTGAAGCTGCTCTTGAACCAACCACGCGCCGTGGCCGAGGGGCTGTAGGGCATCAGAACCGCTCCATCTCGTGGTAGACCGCGTCGATGAACTCCCGCGAGTCGCGGTCGCCGAGCGCTCGGTCGAACGTCTCCGCGAAGCTCGCCGTCGACTCGAGTATCACTTGGCGCTTGTCGATGATGACACCGCTGATCGCGGTCTCCTGGTACATCAGGTCGCCGAGCCTGTTGGAGCCAAAGGAAAGGATCTTCAACGCCGCCCCGAGCAGCGGGTGCGCCCCCGCCGCGAACGGGATGACCCGGACCCGGACGTGACCGCCCTTGCGGTCGAGGACGTCGAGCAGGTGGGCGAGTTGCCCGCGCATCACGCGGGGATCGCCGACGAGCTGCCGCAACGCCGCTTCGCCCAGCACGACGTCGAGCCGCACCGGGTGCTCGCCGTCCAGCCGGCCCTGCCGCGCCAGCCGCGTCTCCAGCCTCGGGCCGACGTCGACCGGCCGGATGTACGGCGTGCCGGCCCGCACCACCGCCCGCGCGTAGTCGGCGGTCTGCAGGAGCCCGGGGATGATGTCCGGCGCGTACTCGCAGACCTTCGCGGCCCCCGCCTCCAGGCCCAGCAGCCGCAGGAAATCGTCCGAGTAGAGGCGGGCGTAGTCGTACCACCACTCCCGCCGCTCGGTCTGCTCCCGCAGCGCCTCGAGCCCGGCGCGCTCGTCCTCGGCCAGCTCGTACGCGTCGGCCAGGTCGCCGAGCTTCGCCGCCGTGAGCCGGCGCTTGCCGGACTCGATCGCGGAGAGGTTCGTGCCGCCGATGCCCGTGGACTTGCCGACCGCCGCCGCCGTGAGCCCGAGCCGGTCCCGGTGGTCCCGGAGCCTCAACCCGAGCTCCCACGCCTGCACGGTGCTGGAGATCGGGGCGTCGTCGCCCATGTCCTCGTCCCGTCGGATTCGGTGGCCCGGAGCGATGCAGAGGGTAGCGACACCGCACCCGTCCGATGAGTCGACATCGGGATAATTATCAATATAGCTTCGGGTCACGCACGAGAAGTGTCCCGCAGCCGAGGTGATGACCTGATGGACCACAAGCCGACGCTGCGTGGCCGCCTGCTCGGCCTCGAACTGCGCCGGGTCCGCGAGGCGGCCGGCCTGACCGTGGCCGAGCTCGCCTCACGGACCAGGCAGTCCCCGCACCGGATCCAGCGCCTGGAGGACGGCGTCGCCGCCTCGCCGAGCCCGGACCCGACCATGTGGTGCGCCTGGGGCGCCGAGGCGACCAGCGTGATCAACGTGCTGTGCCGCACCGCCGAGCGGATCGACGTCTACGCGCCGCTGGGCCTCCACCCGTCCCTCGACCAGCTCGACGCCGACCGCTGCACGGCCTACGTGCTGGAGGGCTCCGCCGTCGACCGCGCCGACGTCACGGTCCGCGTCATCCCGCGCGGGACCGAGCACTGCCCCGGCGCCGAGCACCCGTTGACCAGGTTCGTCCTCGCGGACGGCCCGGCCGTCGTCTTCTACGCCTACGTGCACCGCGCGATGTTCACCGAGGACCCGAGCCACCTCGGGCCGGCGCACCGGTTCTTCCAGTACCTAGCCGAGCTGACGCGCGGCTAGCGCGAGCCCCGTCAGGTCCGTCCGCCCGCCGGGGTGGCCCACCGCGCGGCCGGCGGCGGCCGTGGCCAGCCGGCCCGCGTCCGCGGGGTCGTCACCGCGCACCAGCGCCACGGTCAACGCGGCCACGAACGCGTCACCGCCGCCGGTCGTGTCCACGACCTCCTCCTCGGTCAGCGGGACCACCACCGAGCCCTCGGCCCACGTCAGCACGTTGGCCTCGCCCGGCACCTCCAGCGCCACCACCGACGGCCCGCGCGCCAGCAGCTCCCGCCCCGCCCGCACGGCCGCGTCCGCCCCGGTGATCGACCGCCCCGTCACCAGCTCCGCCTCGTGGTGGTCGGCCCGCACCACGTCCGCCGCGGCCAGCAGCTCGGCCTCGCGCCCGGCCGGCGCGCCGTCCAGCACGACCAGCCCGGTCGCCGCGCGGACCGCCGCCAGCGCCGCCTCGGCCGGCTGCTGGAGCTGCACGACCACCGCGTCCGCGCCGGCCAACGTCGACGCCGCCGCCCGCACGTCGTCCACCGTCACCAAGGTCGGCTCGGGCACGTCCTCCAGGTACCGGTACGCGCCGTCGCACACGAGGTCCACCATCAGGGCGGTCCGCACGCCCGCCCGGCACACCACGGCGGACGTCGCTACGCCGTCCGCGTCGAGCCGCTCGACCAGCAGGCGGCCCTCCCGGTCGTCTCCCACGACGCCGACCAGCGCGGCCGTTGCGCCGAGCTGCCTCGTGCCCCGGGCGATGTTCGCGCCCTTCCCGCCGAGCATTTCCCGACGTTCCAGGACCCCCGCGCGGGCACCCGGTCCGGGCACCTCGGGCACCACCAAGACCAGGTCACGGGCTATCTGACCGACCACCGCGATGCGCATGGTCGAGCGGTACCCGGTGGCCACCAGTTGAAACGGGCCGTTGACGTGGCGTCACCGGTAATGCGATCGTGATTCTGGGAGCGCTCCCAGTCCTGTGGTTCACAGATCACCGTCGATCTGAAGGAGAAGGTCCTTGCGACTCAAGCGCTTTGGGGCGTTGGCACTCGCCGCGCTCGGTATCGTCGGTGTGACCAGCGTCGTCGTCCAGAGCGGCGTGGCGTTGGCACACGGGTCGATGACGTACCCCGCAAGCCGCACCTACGCCTGCTACGAAGACGGCAGGGCGGGCAGCGGCGGCGGTGACCTGAACCCGACGAACCCGGCGTGCGTCGCCGCGGTGCAGATCGGCGGGAAGCAGCCGCTGTGGGACTGGTACGGCAACCTGATCAGCCTGGCCGGCGGCAAGCACCGCGAGATCATCGCCGACGGCGACCTGTGCGGCCCCACGACCAAGTACGACGCCTACAACCTGGCCCGCGCCGACTGGCCGGTCACCACGTTGCAGGCCGGCGCCCGGATCAACTTCAAGTACAACGCGTGGGCGCCGCACCCCGGCACCTGGGACCAGTACGTCACCAAGGACGGCTTCGACGTCACGCAGCCGCTGAAGTGGTCGGACCTGGAGCCGGCGCCGTTCGACAGCATCACCAACCCGGTCGCGGTCGGCGGCGAGTACTCCTGGAACGGCACCCTGCCGAACAAGAGCGGCCGCCACATCATCTACTCGATCTGGCAGCGCAACGACAGCCCCGAGGCGTTCTACAGCTGCTCGGACGTGGTCTTCAGCGGCGGCAACAGCGGCGGTGACACCCAGGCGCCGACGGCCCCGGGCACGCCCACCGCGACCGCCACCGCGAACTCCGTGTCGTTGAGCTGGTCCGCGGCGTCGGACAACACCGGCGTGAGCGGCTACCAGGTCTACCGCGAGGCGGGCGCCACCGACGTGGCGGTCGCGACGACCTCGGGCACCACGGCCACCGTCACCGGCCTCACCGCCGACACCGCGTACCAGTTCTACGTGGTGGCGCGGGACGCGGCGGGCAACACCTCGCCCCCGTCGACCGCGGTGTCGGTGCGGACCGGCACGGGCGGCGGCACGACGCCGGGCGCCTGCGCGGTGACCTACAACGTGCCCAGCTCGTGGTCCGGCGGCTTCACCGCCAACGTGTCGGTGAAGAACACGGGCACCAGCGCGGTCAACGCGTGGCAGCTGGTCTGGGACGTCCCGACGGGTCAGGGGA
This sequence comes from Saccharothrix sp. 6-C, assembly GCF_016695385.1. Lineage (NCBI taxonomy): Bacteria > Bacillati > Actinomycetota > Actinomycetes > Pseudonocardiales > Pseudonocardiaceae > Saccharothrix > Saccharothrix sp. 6-C. The sequence continues at coordinate 1,984,481 of NZ_CP064192.1, forward strand.
TCGGCCAGGCGTGGTCGGCCGAGGTCGCCGTCGCGGCGGGCAAGGCCACCGCGAAGGGCGCCACCTGGAACCAGAACATCCAGCCGGGCCAGACGGTGAGCTTCGGGTTCAACGGCACGTCGCAGGGGACACCCGCGAACCCGTCGTCGTTCGCCCTCAACGGCGCTTCCTGCGCCGCGGCCTGATGTTGGGTCGGTGCGCGGCCCTGGTCGCGCTCCTGGTGGGGTCGGTCGCCTGTTCTTCGGCGGCGACCGACTCCACCGGCCTGGGCTCCAACGCCCTCGGCCCGCCGCTGGGCACGCCCGCCGCGGTCGGGGAGTGGGTGCAGGAGAAGACCGGGCAGTGCGACGACGTGGTGCCTCGCACGATGGAGGAGTTCGCCGAGTTCGTCGGCCCGCTGCGGGCGAAGCTCTACGCGCCGTACGTGGCGGAGTGGGCGACGTGCGAGGCGGGGCCCTACGAGCGGCTCGGGCTGGTCGTGTTCCAGCGCGAGAAGCTGCCGGACTTCCAGCGCTCCTGGCAGGGGGCGCTGGCCGGCGGCGAGGTGTCGGACAACCCGGACTTCGGGTTCGGCAACGGCTTCGCGCTGAGCGGCACGCTCGGCCTGGAGCTGCTGGGACTGCACGAACTGCGTTGCACACCGGTGGAGCCCGGTGCGGACGTGGGCCACACCCTGCCCGCGGAGGCGGAGGGGTGCACCTACGTCCAGAAACCGGGCCACCACCACTAGAGGCGGCTCGTCAGCGTGGCGCGGCGGTGCTCTGACGCACCACCAGCGTGGTGGCAAGCTCGATTCGGCGGTGTTCGGGCTCTTCACCACGTGCCAACGTGATGGCGAGACGGGTGCCCGCCGCGGCCATGTCCTGCAGCGGCTGCCGGACCGTGGTCAGCGGCGGGCCCACCCATTGCGCGACCGGGAGGTCGTCGAAACCGATGACGCTGAGGTCCTCCGGGATCCGCAGGCCGGCCGCTCGTGCCGCCTCGTAGACGCCGAGGGCCTGCAGGTCCGACCCGGCGAAGACCGCGGTGGGCGGGTCCGGCAGGTCGAGCAGCGGCGCGAACTGGGCCCGACCGGACTCGACGTGGAAGTCGCCGTAGCGGACCAGGTCCGGGTCGTAGGCCAGGCCCGCGGTCTCCAGCGCGGCGCGGTAGCCGTCCACGCGGGCGCGGCTGCACAGGACCCGTTCCGGGCCGCCGATCATGGCGATGCGGCGGTGGCCCAGCTCGATGAGGTGGCGGGTGGCGGTCAGGCCGCCGTTCCAGTTGGTGGCTCCTATGGAGGGCGTCTCCAGCTGGGGTTCCCCGATCGGGTCGACCACGACGACCGGGATGTCCCGCGCGCGCAGCTTCGCCAGCTGCGAGGACGTGAGGTCGGAGAAGACGGAGATCACGGCCAGGGGCTTGCGGGCGATGACGCCTTCGAGCCAGCCGTGGCCGGGGGTGAGCCTGCCCTGCGACTCCGACAGCACCAGCGCCAGGCCCTGCTCGGAGGCGACCTGCTCGGCGCCCCGGATGATCTCCAGCGCCCAGGCGCTCTCCAGCTCGTGGAACATCAGTTCCACCAGGTTGGACCGCCGCGACCGCTCGTCCGCCCGCCTCTGGTAGCCGTGCCGCCGGATGATCGCCTCGACCCGTTCGCGGGTGTGCGGCGCGACGTCGGCGCGACCGTTCATCACCTTCGAAACAGTCGGAACCGAGACCCCGGCTTCGGCCGCGATGGCGGCAATGGTGATCTTGCCCGAGGCTGTGCCATCCGAGGGTGACGGGTCGGCTTTGGTCGGCATGGGGGCAGTCTACGGCAGCCCCGCCCAGTTCTGGCCGCTAGACGCGGGGGAGCGGTGGTGGGTCGTTCGTCACTTGGCGTGTCCGTAACGCGTTCGAAACGTTCGACATTGTGATCGAAACTGTCGAATGTCCGATTGCTCCCACTCGGCCGCACCGTCGAGGCTACCGCAACGCGGTCACCGATCCGGCTCGAAACCGGACCGCCACCGACCTCGTCCGCGCCCGTGCGAGCGTTCAACTCACCCGTTCCGAACGTAGGACACACCCGTTCCGAACGTAGGACACGCGCGAGAGTCGTACGTTCACGCCGCGCGTGTCCTACGTTCCGGACGCGCGTGTCCTACGTTCCGGACAGGCGAGTTGAGCGTTCCGGACGGCCGTGGTGGGGTGGGGGGCTCGGGCCCGCTGGGAGAGGTGTGCGGGCCCGAGCCCCGGTCGGGTCAGCTCCGGCGGCGTGCGCCGCCGAACGAGAGGTCCTCGCGCAGGGCCCGATCAGCGGGCTTCGCGGCGAAGTTCTCGTCGAGGATGCCGGCCGCACCCTCACCCTCGAACCACCCGGGCACCCAGGAGTACTTGTCCGTGTACCCCCAGACCGTGAACGACAGGCAGCGCGGCGTTAGCAGGCACGCCCGCAGCAGCGAGCGGTAGACGTTCGCCTGGGCCTGCGCCTTCACCGGGTCGGACGGCAGCGCCACCCGCACGTCGGCTTCCGTCACCGCGGTGTGCAACCCCAGGGCGTCGAACCGCCGCAGGTTCTCCGGCAGCGTCGTCGGCGCGTGCCGCACCGAGCAGTGGGCCTGCACGCCGACGCCGTGGATCGGCACGTCCTGTCGCACGAGTTCGCGCACGAGGTCGTACACGCCGTCGCTCTTGGCGTTGACGTCCTCGACGTCGTAGTCGTTGTAGAACAGCAGCGCGTCCGGGTCGGCTTCGTGCGCCCACCGGAACGCGTCCGCGAGGTAGCCGGGACCGAGCGCCCGTAGCCAGACGGTGTCGCGCAGCGTCCCGTCGTCCTCGAACGCCTCGTTCACCACGTCCCACTGCCAGACCCGGCCCTTGAACCGCCGCACGGTGGTCTGGACGTGGGTCTTCAGCACGTCGCCCAGCTCGTCGGGCGGCACGTCGGCCAGCCACGCCGGGTTCTGGTTGTGCCAGACCAGCGTGTGGCCGCGCACGCGCTGCCCGTTGGCCCGGGCGAACGCGAAGAACGCGTCGGTCGGGCCCCACTCGTACCGGCCGCGGGTCGGTTCCAGCTCGGCCCACTTCATGGCGTTCTCGGCCGTGACGGTGTCGAACTGCTCCGCCACCCACGCCCGGTACGCGGGGTCCTCGGCCAACGCCGTCAGGTCGACGGCCGTGCCGAGCGCGAGGCCGTGCGGCTCCGCGAGCCGCCGGAGCGGGGGTTCCGCCGCCGTCGCGGGTGCGACGGCGGCGGAACCGGTGACCGGAACGGTCGGGTCGTCGGGCATGAGCGTCCCTCCGGTCCGGACGTGCTACTTGCCGAAACCGGCGGTGAGGCCGCTGAGCAGGAACCGCCGGCCGATCAGGTACACCGCGAAGATCGGCAGCACGGACAGCGTCACCGCGGCGAGCAGCGCGGGCACGTTCGTGCCGAACTGCCCCTGGAAGTCCCACAACCCGAGGGTGAGCACCCGGGACGACTCCGACTGGGTGAGCACCAGCGGGAAGAGGAACCCGTTCCACGCGTTGAGCGCCGTGTAGACGACGACCGTCATGATCGCCGGCCGCGCCAGCGGCAGGACCAGCGACACCAGCACCCGCATCGGGCCGGCACCGTCGATCGCCTGCGCCTCGTACAGCTCGCGCGGCACGTCGCGCAGGCTGTTGACCAGCACCAGCATCGCCACCGGCAGCGCGAACGCCGCCGTCGGCAGGATGATCGCGGTCAACGTGTCGTACAGCTGCATCCGCGTGATCATCAGGTACACCGGGATGATCGTGGCCTGCGCGGGGATCGCCAAGCCCATCAGGAGCAGGGTGAACCCGCGCTGCACGAACGGGCTGGTGTTGCGCACCACCGCGTACGCGGCGGGCACCGTCACCAGCACCACGATCGCCACCGTCGCGACGGTCACGATCACGTTGTTCAGCAGGTACTGGCCGAAGCCGCCGGTCAGCACGGTGACGTAGTTGTCCAGCGACAACGCGTCCGGCATCGCCCACACGCTCTTGCCGAGGTACTCGGCGCGGGAGCGCAGCGACACCGTGACCAGGTAGAGCAGCGGCCCGACGACGATCGCCAGCCACACCAGGGCGAAGATCCCGGCGGGCCAGTTGGGACGAGACTTCACGACCCCTCCTGCTGGCTGGTCATCTGGCGGAACCCGCTCCAGCGCATGACCGCCAGCGACAGCGCGGTGCCGAGGACGACCAGCACGACCGCGATCGCGCTCGCGTAGCCCATCTCGAACCCGCTGAAGCCGGTGATGTACATGTGCAGCGGCAGGATGCGGGTCGCGGTGCCCGGTCCGCCGTTGGTCAGGATCAGCACGGTGTCGAACGTGGTCAGCGAGCCGACCAGCATCAGCACCGACGACGTGACGATGGTGTACCGCAGCTGCGGCAGCGTGATGTGCCGGAACTTGCTCACCCGTGACGCGCCGTCGATGGTCGCCGCCTCGTACAGCGAGGGCGGCACCGCCCGCGCCGCACCTTGGTAGAGCAGGGTGTGGAACGGGATGAACTGCCACGAGATGACGAGCACCACCGTGTAGAGCGCGATGTCGGGGTCGCCCAGGAACAGCGGTCCGCCGACGAACGCGCCGAAGTTCGGCTCGAGCAGCGCCTGCCACAACAACGCGATGGCGGCCGTGGACAGCAGCAGCGGGAGGAAGAAGATCGAGCTGAGCACCGCCCGGGACCGCTGCTTGCCGGCCGCCCAGACCCCGATCAGCAACGCGATCGGGGTCTGGACGAGCCACGACACGACCATCAGCACCAGGGTCCGCCACACCGAGGCACGCGCCTCGCTGTCTTCGAGCAGCCGGGACCAGTTCTCGCCCCCGTTGAGCGCCGGCGTGCCCAGACCGTCCCAAGCGGTGAAGCTCAGGTAGATCACGAGCAGCATGGGCAACACGGCGAACAGGGCGAAGAATCCGAACGCCGGCACGGCATACCAGGCCGAAGGCCGCTGGGACGACATCAGCGCGCGGCCACCGCGTCGACGAACTGCTGCGGCGAGACCTTGCCCAGGAAGAACTCCTGGAGCTGGGTCAGCATGAAGGTGGCGTCGTCGGCCGGGAGGTCCTGGTCCCAGGACAGCTGGAAGTTCTTCGAGTCCAGCACCAGGTCGTAGATGAACGACGCGTACTCCGGGTTCGGCGACTTCTTCAGCTTCTCCTCGGCGCCCACCACCGGCGGGACGTCACCGGCCTCGATCAGCGCCTCGACGTAGGAGTCCTTGTGCAGCTCGGTGGTGACGAACTTCTTGGCCGCGTCCAGGCTCTTCGAGTCCTGGGTCGCCGAGTAGAAGTTGCTCACGTTGCCGACGAGGTTGCCCGCGTCGCCCTTGCCGCCGGGGACCGACGGGAACGCCACCCAGCCCAGGTCGCCGTTCTTCACGAAGTCCGGGCTCTGGTCGAGCTGGTTGGTGTACTCCCACGAGCCCATGAGGTGCATGGCGGCCTTGCCCTGCGCCAGGATGGTCGACGCGCCACCGGCGTCGTAGCCGACGGAGGCGAAGCTGCTGCCGAACGCGCCGCGGTCGATCAGGTCCTTGAGCTTGGTCATGGACTCGACCACGGCCGGGTCCTTCCAGCCCTCGGGGCCCTTGTCCCGGATGTTCTTGAACACCTCGGGGCCGGCGACGCGGTCGAGCACGTACTCGGCCCACATCAGCTCGGTCCACGCCTGCGTGCCGGCGAGGGCGATCGGGGTGATGCCCTTCGCCTTGAAGGTGTCGACGGCGGTGAGCAGCTCGTCCCACGTGGTCGGCGGCTTCGCGCCGGCCTCGCTGAAGACCTTCTTGTTGAAGAACAGCAGCACCGGCTGCATGCCGCGCATCGGCACGCCGTAGTACTTGTCGCCGAGCTTGGCGCCGTTCAGGACGCTCGGGATGAACGCGTCCTTGACGGCCTTGTTCTCCTCGAGCACGGAGGTGAGGTCGGCCACCTTGCCGGCGTCGACGTACTCCTTGAGGTTGCCACCGCCCCAGTTGAAGAACAGGTCGGGGGCCTGCGGGGAGCCGATGGCCACCCGGAGCCGCTGCTTGTACGGGTCGTTGCCGAACGTCTCCAGCGAGGCGTTGCCGCCACCCGCCTTGAACGAGTCGATCGACTTGTTCTCGATCTTGTTGAGGACCGGGTCCTCGAGCGCCCAGATCTTGAGGGCGCCGCTGGTGGTCTCGCCCGGACCGGACGTGCCACACGCGGACACCACTGCTGTCACGGCGACGAGCCCCATCGCGATGAGGGGACGCACCCATGAACGGCGGGACATGCGACCGCCACCCTTCTGCCACGCTGCGGATTTGTTCGTGGCATCGAAACATTTCGAAACATCCACGACTTGCGCAGACCTTAGGCCCGTGTCCAACCGGTGTCAAGCGTCACCATTCGGCGCGTCCAGGTGACGTTTCTGCACGTCAAGAGGTCACTCTTGTGTTTCGATCGAGTTTCGATACTATCGGGCCATGCGTCGAGCCACGTTGGCCACGATTGCTGCAGCAGCGGGGGTGTCTCTCCCGACGGTGTCCAAAGTCCTCAACGGGAAGGACGACGTCGGCGCAGAGACCCGGGCCCGCGTGCGGCAGCTCCTGGCCGAGTATGACTACGTGCCGGTCGGGTCCCGCAGGGCCTCCGGTCATCTGCTGGTGGACCTCGTGTTCACCGCCCTGGACAGCCCCTGGGCGGTGGAGATCATCCGTGGCGTCGTCGACACCGGGCTGCACGTCGTGGTGTCGTCCACCGACAAACCCCGTCAGCACACGTCGTGGGCGGCGTCGCTGGTCGAGGCCAGGCGCGCGGGAGCGCTCCTGGTCACCTCCCAGCTGACCGCCGCCGACCGCCGGGTGCTGGCCAACTCCCGCATCCCCGTCGTGGTCATCGACCCGGTCGACCTGCCGCAGCCGAACGTGCCCAGCGTCGGCGCCACCAACTGGGCGGGCGGCCTGGCCGCCACCGAGCACCTCCTGCGCCTCGGCCACCGCCGGGTCGGCGTCATCGGCGGACCGGCCGGCATGCTGTGCAGCCGCGCGCGGGTCGACGGCTACCGCGCCGCGCTGGACCGCGCGGGCATCGCGTTCAACCCCGAGCTGGTCAAGCACGGGGACTTCAAGCACGAGGGCGGGTTCCGCCGCGCGGCCGAGCTGCTGGCGCTGCCGGACCGGCCGACGGCGATCTTCGCCGGCAACGACGAGCAGGCTTTAGGCGTGATCGAGGCGGCCCGCGTCGTCGGGCTGTCCGTGCCGCACGACCTGAGCGTGGTCGGCTTCGACGACCTGCCGGTCGCGGTGTGGTCCTCGCCCGCCCTCACCACCGTGCGCCAGCCACTCACCGAGATGGGCCGCCACGCGGGCCGCATGCTCGCCGACCTGATCGCGGGTCGCCCCGTGGAGACCGAACGGGTGGAACTGGCCACCGAACTCGTCGTCCGATCGTCAACGAAGGAGCCGCCGTGCTGAACCCCTGGGCCGATCCCGGAAGGCCGACCGGTGAGCGGGTCGCCGCCCTGCTGGCCGAGCTGACCCTGGAGGAGAAGCTGGCCCAGCTGGTGGGCGTGTGGGTGGGCATCTCCGAGGGTGAGGAGGTCGCCCCCGCGCAGCACGAGTTCGCCGAGCCGCTGCCGCCGTGGGACGAGCTGACCAAGCCCGGCCTCGGGCAGCTGACCCGCGTGTTCGGCACCGGGCCGATCGACCCGCTGGTGGCCGCGAAGGTGCTGGCCGAGACCCAGCGCAAGCTGGTCGCGAACACCCGGTTCGGCATCCCGGCCATGGCTCACGAGGAGTGCCTGTCCGGTTTCACCGCGTGGCAGGCCACCGTTTTCCCGACCCCGCTCGCGTGGGGCGCGTCCTTCGACCCGGAGACGGTCGAGCGGATGGCACGCGAGGTGGGCCTCGTGATGCGCGACGTCGGCGTCCACCAGGGATTGGCGCCGGTGCTCGACGTGTCGCGCGACCCGCGCTGGGGACGCACCGAGGAGACCATCAGCGAGGACCCGTACCTCGTCGGTCTCCTCGGTGCCGCCTACACCAAGGGCCTGGAGTCCAGCGGGATCGTGGCCACGCTCAAGCACTTCGCGGGCTACTCCGCCTCGCGCGGCGGGCGCAACCACGCGCCCGTCCACATGGGCCCGCGCGAGTTCGCCGACGTGGTGCTGCCGCCGTTCGAGATGGCCCTGCGCCTGGGTGGCGCCCGCTCGGTGATGAACTCCTACGCCGAGGTCGACGGCGTGCCCGCCGCCTCCGACCCGACCCTGCTCCACGACCTGCTGCGGGAGCAGTGGGGCTTCACCGGCGTGGTGGTCGCGGACTACTTCGCGGTGTCGTTCCTGGAGACCGCGCACGGCGTCGCCGGCTCGCCCGGTGAAGCCGCCTCGCTGGCCCTGGCCGCCGGCATCGACGTCGAGCTGCCCAGCGTGCGCTGCTTCGGCGAGCCGCTGGCCGAGCTGGTGCGGTCCGGGCAGGTCGACGAGGCGCTGGTGGACCGCGCGGTGGTCCGCGTGCTCACCCAGAAGTGCGAGCTCGGCCTGCTCGACGAGGGCTGGCAGCCGGAGTCGCCCGCGGTGCTGCGCGGCGAGCCGGTCGACCTCGACCCGCCCGCGCTGCGCGACCTGGCCCGCACGATGGCCGAGCGCTCCGTGGTGCTGCTGGACAACGCCTCGGACGTGCTGCCGCTGGCCGACACCGGCAAGGTCGCCGTGGTCGGACCGTGCGCGGACGACCTGCTGGCGCTGATGGGCTGCTACGCGTTCCCGAACCACGTGGGCGTGCAGCACCCGGACGTGCCGCTCGGCGTCGACATGGACACGATGGTCCAGGCCGTGCTGAAGGAGTTCCCGGGCGCCGAGGTGTCCACCGCCAAGGGCTGCGAGGTCGACGGCCTCGACCGGTCGGGCATCGAGGACGCCGTCGCCGTGGCGCGCGAGGCCGACGTGGTGCTGGCCGTGCTGGGCGACCGGGCCGGGCTGTTCGGCCGCGGCACGTCCGGCGAGGGCTGCGACGCCGAGGACCTGAACCTGCCCGGCGTGCAGGGCGAGCTGCTGGACCGGCTGCTGGCGCTGGACGTGCCGGTCGTGCTGGTGCTGCTGACCGGCCGCCCGTACGCGCTGGGGCGCTACACCGGGCCCGGCGCCGACGTGGCGGGCACCCGGCCCGCCGCGATCGTCCAGGCCTTCTTCCCCGGCGAGGAGGGCGCGGGCGCGGTCGCCGGCGTGCTCAGCGGGCGGGTCAACCCGTCCGGCAGGCTGCCCGTGCAGGTGCCGCGCGGCTCCGGCGGCCAGCCGACCACCTACCTGCACCCGCCGCTCGGCGGTCCGGGCGGGGTCAGCTCGGTCGACCCGTCGCCCGCCTTCCCGTTCGGGCACGGCCTGTCGTACACGACGTTCGAGCTGTCCGACTTCACCGGCGGCGCGGAGTTCCCGGCCGACGGCGAGGTCGAGGTGTCGTGCCTGGTGCGCAACACCGGCGACCGGTCCGGCGCCGAGGTCGTCCAGCTCTACCTGCACGACCCGGTCGCGAGCGTGACCCGCCCGGTGCGCCAGCTCGTCGGGTTCGCCCGGGTCGAGCTGGACGCGGGCGCCGCCACCGAGGTGACGTTCCGGCTGCACGCCGACCGCACCTCGTTCACCGGCCGCGACGGCAAGCGGGTCGTCGAGACCGGCCAGGTCGTGCTGCAGGTCGGCCGATCGAGCGAGGACATCCGCTGGGAGCACCCGGTCCAGGTGACCGGCGAGCCGCGCGTGGTCGGGCACGACCGCGTGCTCGTGACCCCGGTGACCACCACGTCACGATGAGGTGACCATGAGGTTAGTGCCCTTGCTGGTGCCGCTGGCGCTCCTCGCGCCCGCGGCGCCGGCGGCGGCGAGCCCCACCCCGAACGGCCCGAGCCGGGTCGAGGGCTACGTCGTCGACCGACCCGGACCGGGACGCTTCCCGCTGGCGTCCCGGGGCAGGGCCGCCGCCATCCTGGTCAGCGACGCCGACCACCCGGGCGTCGTGCGGGTCGTCGGCGACCTGCGCGACGACGTCGAGCGCGTCACCGGCGTCCGGCCGGAGGTCGCCACCCTCGACGGGACGTCCGGCCGGACCGCGGCGCCGCGCGGCGACGTGGTCATCGTCGGCACGGTCGGCCGGAGCCCGTTGATCGACGGCCTGGTGGAGCGCGGCAAGCTCGACGTGTCGACCATCGCGGGCCGGTGGGAGACCTCGCTCCAGCAGGTCGTGCACGACCCGATCCCGGGCGTGCGGCGCGCGTTCGTCATCGCGGGCAGCGACCAGCGCGGCACGATCTTCGGCGCGTACGACGTCTCGCGCGAGATCGGCGTGTCACCTTGGCACTGGTGGGCCGACGTCCCCCCGGCCCACCGCGCCGAGCTGCACGTGCTGCCGGGCCGGCACGGCCAGGGCACGCCCGCGGTGAAGTACCGCGGGTTCTTCGTCAACGACGAGAACCCGGCGCTGGGCCGCTGGGCGCCGCGCCACTTCGGCGGCGGCCACGCGCCGGGTTTCCCCGCGGGCTTCAACCACCACTTCTACGCCAAGGTCTTCGAGACCCTGCTGCGGCTCAAGGCCAACTACCTGTGGCCCGCGGTGTGGGGCCGGGCGTTCGCCGAGGACGACCCGCTCAACCACGCGACCGCCAAGGAGTACGGCGTCGTCATGGGCACCTCGCACGAGGCGCCGATGATGCGCGGCATCGAGGAGTGGAACCGGCACTCCGAGGCGGGCACGGGCGACCCGTACGGCGGCAACGGCGAGTGGAGCTTCCGCCGCAACCGCGACGCCATCGAGCGGTACTGGGCCGACGGCGCGCGGCGCATGAAGGCCGAGGGCTTCGAGGGCGTGATCACCCTCGGCATGCGCGGCAACGGCGACGTGAGCCTGCCCGACGGCGACGGCATCGAGCTGATGCGCGAGATCCTCGCCGCCCAGCGGGAGATCCTCGACCGCGAAGGGCTCTCGGCGGCCCCGCAGGTGCAGACCCTCTACAAGGAAGTCCAGCGCTACTGGGAACAAGGGCTCCGGCCGCCGGACGACGTGACCGTCGTGTTCGCGGACGACAACTGGGGCAACATGCGCAAGCTGCCCGACCCGTCGCTGCCCGAGCGCGCCGGCGGCTACGGCCTCTACTACCACTTCGACTACGTCGGCGGCGGGCGCAGCTACAAGTGGGTCGACACGACCCTGCTGCCGAACGCGTGGGACCAGCTGCACCAGTCCTACGAGTACGGCGTCGACCGGCTCTGGGTCGTCAACGCCGGCGACCTGAAGGGCAACGAGCTGCCGCTGCAGTTCTTCCTCGACTACGCCTGGGACCCGCGGCGCTGGCCGGTGGAGGAGCTGGGGGAGTGGGAGAAGCGCTACGCGGCGCAGAACTTCGGCCCGCGCCACGCCGGCGAGATCGCCTCGGTGCTGCGCGAGTACGCCACCCTCCAGTCCCTCCGCAAACCCGAACTGCTCAACCGCAAGGCCTCCGACGCCGGGTCCGCGATCACCTACGACGACCGGGCCTCACCGTTCAGCCTGACCGACTACCGCGAGATCGACCGCGTCACCGGGCAGTGGCAGCGGCTGGCGGACCGGGCCGAGCGCATCCGCGGCGCGTTGCCGCAGACGTCGCTGGACGCCTACCACCAGCTGGTGCACTACCCGGTGAAGGCGACGGCGAACCTGTACGCGTTGCGGCTGGCGGAGTTCACCAACCTGCTCTACGCGAAGCAGGGCCGTGCGTCGGCGAACCCGCTGGCCGACGCCACCGACGCGCGGTTCGCCGAGGACCGGGCGATGTCGGACCACTACGACACCGTGCTCGCGGGCGGCAAGTGGCACGGCTTCCAGACCCAGCCGAAGATCGGCTACGGCGACGTGGCCCGGTACGGGCCGACCGCGTCGTGGCAGCAGCCCGAGCGCGACGGCGAAGCGCTGCCGGACGCGGTGTTCCCCGCCGTCGAACGCGTCGACCTGCCGCAGGTGGCCGAGATGGGCGTGGCCGTGGACGGGTCGGACCAGTGGTGGCCGGCGGCCGGCGGGTCGCCGGCGCTGCCCGCGTTCAGCCCGCACCAGTCCCAGCCGGGCCAGTACGTCGACGTGTTCAACCGGGGCACGATCCCGTTCGACTACTGGGCCACGCCCGGCGCCGCCTGGCTGCACGTCGACCGGCCGCACGGCACGGTCGACGACCAGGTCCGGCTCGACGTGCGGGTGGACTGGTCGCGCGCGCCGAAGGGCCGGACCACCGTCCCGATCAAGATCACCGGCGCGGGGGTGCTGGTGACCGTGCACGCGGTGGTCGAGCACGACCTGGTGGCGCCGCGGGGATTCGTGGAGGCCAACGGGTACGTGTCGATCGAGGCCGCCAACGCGACCCGGGTCGTGGACGGCGACGGCGTGCGGTGGCGGCGGATACCCGACCTCGGCCGCCCGGGCGACGCCATGGAGCCGTTCCCGGTGACCGCGCCGAGCCGTGAGCCGCTGACCCGGACCGGGCCGCGGCTGGAGTACGACCTGACCGTGCGGTCCGACGGGCCGGTGACGGTGTGGGCGCACCTGTCGCCGCGCAACCCCGTGCTGCCGGGCCCGGGCCTGCGGTACGCGGTGTCGTTCGACGACCAGCCGCCGCAGGTCGTGGACATCACCGCCGCCACCGGCGCGGACGACACCACCATGAACCGCCAGTGGGAGCGCAACACCTCCGACAACGTCAACCGAACCGCCACCGGGCACCGGCTGGACGCGGGCGCGCACACGCTCAAGTTCTGGATGGTCGACCCCACCGTGGTGGTCCAGAAGCTGGTCGTGGACTCAGGAGGTCTCAGGTCGAGCTACCTGGGACCCCCGGAGAGCCGTCGAGTCCACTGACCGGGCTGGGGCGTGAGGGGGACTATGGCGGTGGCCCCCCTCACGCCCCGCCTTCTCACAGGTGCGCGCGCAGGTGGCGCAGCTTGCGCTCGTCGTGCACCCGCGGCGTGGTGTGGCCGCTGAACGGGAACACCGCCATCTCCTTCGGCGCGGTGATCTCGTTGTAGGCCGCGTACACCGTGGACGGCGGGCACACCTCGTCCATCAGGCCGACGCTCAGCAGCGACGTCGCGGTGATCCGCTTGGCCAACAGCGCGCCGTCCACGTACCGCAGCGTGTCGCGGGCGGCCGGGATCAGGTCGACGTGGTGCGCCAGGAACTTCGCGATCTCCGCGTACGGCTCGGCGTCGGTCAGGGTGATGGCCCGCTGGAAGTCGCACAGGAACGGCACGTCCGCGTGGCACACCTTCACCGCCTCGCCGTTGAGCGCGGCGGCGGCCAGCGCCAGCCCGCCGCCCTGGCTGCCGCCGGACACCGCGATCCGCGTCTCGTCCACCCCGTCCAGGGAAGCGGCCACCTCCACGGCGCGGGCCGCGTCCACCATCAGGCGCGTGACGTAGTAGGTCTCGGGGCTGGCGATGCCGCGCGTCATCACGCCGGGGTGCTCCGGGCCCGCCAGGCCGGAGTCCGGGGTGGCGCCGAGCGTCCACCGCCCGCCCTGGCCCCGCGTGTCCATCACGAACACCGCGTAGCCGACGGACGGCAGCAGCGCGTGCTCCGACGGCAGCCCGCGCCCGCCGCCGTAACCGATGTAGCAGACCACGGTCGGCAGCGACTCGACGCCGGAGCCGGCGGGGCGGATGTACCAGCCGCGCACCCGGTCGCCGCCGTACCCGGAGAACTCCACGTCCCAGACGGAGAGCGGACCGTAGGCGTCGGCCGCGTACGGGGTGAGGACCGGAGGCAGGGAGGCGGCGTGCGCCTCGTCCAACCGGGCCTTCCACCACAGGTCGAGGTTGTCCGGTTCGGCGGTGTCGGTCCGGTAGAGCGCCAACTCCCGCTCGGAGAGGTCGAACCAGGGCACGGCGGTCCCCTTTCACATCATCCGTTAAGCGCTTAATTACCCTACCGGGCCAGGCCGCCCGGACCGCGGCTAGACTCGATGATCACGACCGAGGAGGCGCGGGTGGCAGGTGGTAAGCGTCCGACCATCTCGGACATCGCCAAGGCCGCGGGCGTGTCCACCGGCGCGGTGTCCTACGCGCTCAACAACCGGCCCGGTGTCTCGGAGCCCACGCGCCGCCGGATCATGGACATCGCCGACCGCCTCGGCTGGGTGCCCAGCAGCGCGGCGCGGTCGTTGAGCGACGGTCGGGCGAACGCGATCGGGCTGGTGGTCGACCGGCCCGCCCGGGTGATCGGCGTCGAGCCGTACTTCATGCAGCTGATCTCCGGCATCCAGGGCGCGCTGGCCGGCGGGCCGACGTCCCTGCTGCTGCAGGTGACGGACAACTCCGCCGCCGAGCTGGCGGCGTACCGGCGGTGGTGGGGCGAGCGGCGGGTCGACGGCGTGCTGCTGGTCGACCTGGTCCAGAACGACCCCCGGGTCGAGCTGGTGCGGGAGCTGCGGCTGCCCGCGGTCGTGCTCGGCGAGCCCGTCGTGCCGGACCTGCCGTGCGTGTGGACCGACGACGAGCTGGCCGTGGAAGAGGTGCTGGAGTACCTGGTCGCGCTCGGGCACCGCCGCATCGTCCGGGTCGCCGGGCCCACCAAGTTCGTGCACACCCAGACCCGTTCCCGCGCGTTCACCACGGCCGCCGCGCGCCTCGGCCTGCCCGACGCCCGCGTGGTGCACGCCGACTACTCCGACGAAGCCGCCGCCCGCGTGACCCGGCGCGTGCTGACGAGCGGGACCGCGCCCACCGCCCTGGTGTTCGACAACGACGTGATGGCCGTGTCCGCGCTGGGCGTGGCCCACGAGCTGGGCCTGACCGTCCCCGACCAGCTGTCCCTCGTCGCGTGGGACGACTCCGCGCTGTGCCGCCTGGTCCGGCCGGCGCTGTCCGCGGTGCGCCGGCCGATCGCCGAGCGCGGCGCCGCCGCCGTGCGCCTGCTGCTGGACGTGATTAACGGCGCCCCGGCGGAGCAGGTGAAGACCTCGGACCCCGAGCTGGTCCCCCGCTCCAGCACCGCCCACCCCCCACTCCCGTAATCGCGAGAGTCGTCCCTCCACCTCGCGCGTGTCCTACGCCCAGAACGCGTGTGTCCTACGTCCGGAACGCGCGTGTCCTACGTTCGGAACGCGTGTGTCCTACGTTCGGAACGCGTGTGTCCTACGTTCGCGTTAGGCGTGTCCCGCGTTCCGGTCGATCTTGCCGTCGTGCGGCGAAACCCCAGGTCGCGTGTTCTGAGCGTTGAACTCGGGTGTTCCGAACGTAGGACACGCACGCTCTCAACGTAGGACACGCGCGTTCTGGAGGTAGGACACGCGAGGGGTGAGGGGACGACTCTCGGGTGGTGGGGGTGGCGGGGTGGGGCGCTGGTGTAGGAGACTTGCGCAAGACGTTCTGGGAGCGGTCCCAGAAGGTCGGCTCGTGGTGCCGTCGCACGGGTGTCGGCAGGGGGTTCGGCACTGAAGCGGGACGTTGACACTTAAGCGGTTAATTGCTTTGGTGTTGGGGCCTGCCGCAGGCAGGCGCGCTGCCCTGCGCTCGCTACGTCAACGTCGACAACTACGCGAGGTACATCCATGCGCAAGCGATTCGCCTTGGTGGGCGCGGCCGTCGCCACCTTGGTCCTGTCACTGCTGACGGTGGCACCGGCACACGCCGCGGCCGGCTTCACCGTCGCCAACGGCCGTCTCCTCGACGCCAACGGCAACGACTTCGTGATGCGTGGCGTGAACCACGCGCACACCTGGTACGCCGACCGCACGACCCAGGCGCTCAAGGACATCAAGGCCACCGGCGCCAACACGGTCCGCGTGGTCCTCAGCTCCGGCGACCGGTGGACCCTCAACACCGCCTCGGACGTCGCAGGCGTCATCAGCCAGTGCAAGGCCAACAAGCTCATCTGCGTGCTGGAGGTGCACGACACCACCGGCTACCAGGAGCAGAGCGGCGCCGTGACGCTGGCCCGTGCCGTGGAGTACTGGAAGAGCATCCAGAGCGCCCTGGCCGGCCAGGAGAAGTACGTCATCCTCAACATCGGCAACGAGCCGTGGGGCAACACCGGCTACACCGGCTGGACCCAGGCGACCAAGGACGCCATCACGTCCCTGCGCGCCGCGGGCTTCCAGCACACGATCATGGTGGACGCGCCGAACTGGGGCCAGGACTGGGCCTTCACGATGCGCGACAACGCCGCCTCGGTGTTCGCCGCCGACCCGCAGCGCAACACGGTGTTCTCCATCCACATGTACGGCGTGTTCGACACGGCCGCCGAGATCAACGACTACCTGAACCGGTTCGTCACGGCGAAGCTGCCGATCGTGGTCGGCGAGTTCGGCAACGACCACTCCGACGGCAACCCGGACGAGGACACGATCTTCGCCACCACGCAGTCGCTCAAGCTGGGCTACCTGGCGTGGTCCTGGTCGGGCAACGGCGGCGGCGTCGAGTACCTCGACATGGTCACCGGTTTCAACGCCGCCCAGCTCACGACCTGGGGCCAGCGCGCGATCAACGGCGCCAACGGCATCAAGGCCACCTCGCGTGAGGCGAGCGTCTACGGCAGTGGCGGCGACCCGACCGACACCACCCCGCCGTCCACGCCCGGCGCCCCGTCCGCGTCGGGCGTCACGTCCACCAGCGCCACGCTGTCCTGGACCGCGTCCACCGACAACGTCGGCGTCAGCGGCTACGACGTGGTCCGCGTCAACGGCACCACGGAGACCGCGGCGGCCAGCACCGCCACCACGACGACGACCGTCTCCGGCCTGACCGCGAGCACCACCTACACGTTCGCCGTGTACGCGCGGGACGCGGCGGGCAACCGGTCCACCCGTTCGAGCACGGTCAACGTCACCACCCAGGCCGGTGGCGGCGGCCCCGCGTCGTGCGCGGTCACGTACAAGCTGGCGGGCCAGTGGCAGGGCGGCTTCCAGGGCGACGTGAAGATCGCCAACACCGGCACGGCCGCGGTGAACGGCTGGACGCTGCGCTGGACGTGGGCCAACGGCCAGACGGTCAGCCAGTCCTGGGGCGCCACCACGACCCAGTCCGGCGCCACGCTGAGCGCGACCAACGTGTCCTACACCGGCTCCATCCCGGTGAACGGCTCGGTCAGCTTCGGCTTCATCGGGTCGTGGAACGGCACCAACTCGGCGCCCACCGCGTTCACGCTCAACGGCGCCACCTGCGCGACGGCCTAGGAGGGCACGATGTCGAGAAGAGCCGCTGTCGCGGCGTTGTTGGCGGCGTTGGCCACGCTCGTGGGCCTTCTGGTGGCCGCGCCCGGTCAGGCGGTCGAGGCCGCCGCGCCGACGCGGATCATGGCCCTGGGCGACTCGATCACCGGGTCGCCGGGCTGCTGGCGGGCCCTGATGGACCGGGACCTGCGCGCGGCCGGGCACACGAACATCGACTTCGTGGGCACGTTGCCCGGTGACGGCTGCGGGTTCGCCTACGACAGCCAGAACGAGGGGCACGGCGGCGCGCTGGTGACCGCGGTGGCCGACCAGAACCAGCTCGTCGGGTGGCTGGCCGCCACCAACCCGAACGTGGTGCTCATGCACTTCGGGACCAACGACGTGTGGAGCAACCGGTCGACCGCGACCATCCTGGCCGCCTACGGCAAGCTGGTCGACCAGATGCGCGCCAACAACGCGAGCATGAAGGTGATCGTCGCCAAGATCATCCCGATGGCGGCGAGCGCGTGCGCGGAGTGCCCCCAGCGGGTGGTGGACCTGAATGCGGCGATCCCGGGCTGGGCGGCGGGCAAGTCCACCGCGCAGTCGCCGGTCACCGTGGTCGACCAGTGGGCGGGGTTCGCCACCGCCAGTGACACCTACGACGGCGTTCACCCGAACGCGTCCGGTGATCGCAAGATCGCGGACAAGTGGATCCCGGCCGTGGTGTCCGCGCTCAACGGCACCACGCCCACGTCCACTACTACGTCCACTACTACAACAACGACGACCACGACGACGACCACCACGACTTCCGTTCCCGGAGGCGCGTGCGACGTCGAGATCAAGGTCGTCAACCAGTGGCAGGGCGGTTTCCAGGCGGACATCGCCATCCGCAACGGCGGCGGCACGGCGAGCCGCGGCTGGAAGGTCGGGTTCTCGTTCCGCGCCGGGATGTCCCTCGCCCAGGGCTGGAACGGCTCCTTCACCCAGAGCGGCACGTCGGTGACGGTGGCCAACACCTCCTGGAACGGCGCCATCCCGCCGGCCGGGACGGTCAAGGTCGGGTTCACCGGCAATGGTGACGCGACCGGGTGGACGCCGACGCCCACCTGCGCGCTGTCCTGACCGGACCTCGCGGTTGTGCCCGGCGCCGGGCACAACCGCGAGCCCGCCGCGCCACCCGCCGGTACCCTCGACCGGGGGTGGTGCGCCGTGACCGAGCGCAAACCGGCCGGTGTCGGCTTCGAGACGTGGATCGAGCGGCAGATCCGCGAGGCGCAGGACCGCGGCGAGTTCGAGGACCTGCCGGGCGCGGGCAAGCCGTTGCCGGGGCTGCACGAGCCGCACGACGAGCTGTGGTGGGTGAAGGAGAAGCTGCGCCGCGAGGAGGGCACCGCGCTGCCGCCGACCCTGCTGCTGCGCAAGGAGGCCGCCGCCGCGCGGGAGGCCGCCGGTCGGGCGCGCACCGAGGCCGAGGTGCGGTCGATCCTGGCCGACGTCAACGCCAGGATCGTCGAGGCGATCCGCAAGCCGATGTCGGGTCCGCCGCTGAACCTGATGCCGTACGACGTCGAGCACGTGGTGCGGCAGTGGCGCGCCGACCGGAACGGGCGCGCCGACCGGGGCTGACCCGGTCCCGGCTCAGCCGATCCCGGCCGCGTCGAGCAGCGCCGTCGCGGTGGTGACGCCGAGACCGGCCAGCGGCTCGGCCCGCACGACGGCGCGGGCCGCCGCGCCGTCGAACACCACCGTGAGCTGCGCGGCCAGCGTGTCCGGGTCCGGCGCGCCCGCCGCCCGCGCCTCGGCGGCGAAGAAGTCCGTCATGGCCTGCTTGTGCCGGCGGGCCACGGCGTTGGCGGGGTGCGTGGCGTCCTTGAGCTCGGTCGCCGTGGCGACCATCGGGCAGCCCCGGTAGGTCGGTTTCCCGGTCAGCCCGTCCTGCGCGCGGAACACGTGCAGGATCCGCTCGCGCGGCGTGCCGCCGTCCGGGGGCAGCAGCGCGGCGTCGTAGCCGGGCGCGCGCCGGTCGAGGCTGGCCGCGATCAGCTCGTCCTTGCTGTCGAACAGCAGGTACATCGACCGCTTGGAGACGCCGGCCGCCTTGCACAGCGCGTCGACGCCGACGCCGACGCCTTCCCGGTAGAACAGCTCGCCCGCCGCGTCCAGCAACCGGTCCCGTGGGGTGGTGGTCACACCTCCAGGCTACCGCCGGGGGTTGCCGTGTGGAAACCGATCGGTCTACAGTCGGTGGAAACCGATCGGTTTCCATCTTGGGAGGGATCAGCATGACCACGATCAACGGGGCGACCGCACTGGTCACCGGCGGCAACCGGGGCATCGGCAAGGCCCTGGTCGAGGCCCTGTACGCGCGGGGCGCCCGGAAGGTCTACGCCACCGCCCGCGACCCGCGCGCCGTCACGCACCCGGACGCCGTCCCGGTCGCGCTGGAGGTCACCGACCCCGACTCGGTCGCCGCCGCCGCGGCCCTGGCCGACGACGTGACCATCGTGATCAACAACGCGGGCGGGCTGGTGAAGGCGTCCTTCCTGGACTCGCCGCTGGAGGACGTCCGCCGCGAGTTCGAGACCAACTTCTACGGCCCGCTGCACGTGGCCCGCGCGTTCGTGCCGGTCATCGAGCGCAACGGCGGCGGCCACCTGCTCAACGTCGCCTCGGTGCTGTCCTGGGCGGCGATCAGCGGCTCGTACAGCGCGTCGAAGGCCGCCCTGTGGTCGCAGACCAACTCCCTGCGCCTGGACCTGCTCCCGCGCGGCATCCGGGTCACCGGGCTGCACGTCGGCTACGTCGACACCGACATGACCGCCGGCCTCGACGCGCCCAAGAGCGCTCCCCGCGACGTCGCCGAGGCGGCGCTGGACGGCATCGAGACCGACGCCTTCGAGGTGCTGGCCGACGAGCTGACCCGCCGGGTGAAGGCCTCCCTGGCCCAGGACGTGGCCGTGCAGTACCCGGCGCTCGCCGGCGCGGGGAGGTAGACCACGCGTCGTTCATTCCACTGTGGATGGACTGCGCGACAGGCAGTCATGTTGGCGTGGAATGGCGATCGAGTCGACGGCGACGGTCCGCGACGCCGTTCGGAGCCGTCGAAGGGGGAGCTAAGGGCCCTGTCGGCGGCTCCCGTCGCGGTGGCGCCGCTGTCACCCTGGGTACCCCGCAGCCACATCCCTGTCGGCTTCTCCACCGCTCTAGTGGAATTGCGAGGTGCGGCGATGGCAGGACCTCAGCACGTCCCGGCACGCATCGGGGTCGAGGACGTCCAGCGCTTGGCGGCCGAGACCGAACGCCTGCGCGGCGTGGACTACCGGCGGGGCGGCGGCGCGTGCCGCGACTCGGCCGTCGGGTGCGCGAGCCGGCACGACCGGCTGCTGGGCGTCGCCGCCTCGGGCGCGGTGCGCGAACGGCTGCTGGTCGCGTTGGCCGACCTGCACAACCTGGCCGCGTGGACGTGCTTCGACACCGGGTTCGAGGTGGCGGCCGCGCGGCACTGGGACCGGGCGCTGGGGATGGCGGTGGAGGTCGAGCACCACGACCTGGCGGCCAACGTGCACTACCGGGTCGGCCGGATGCGGCTGCACGGCGGACGGAGGCGCGAGGCGCTGGAGGCCTTCGCGTCCGGCCTCGTGGCGGCCCGCCGGGCGGGCTCACGGCGTGCCGTCGCGATGCTGCGCGCGAACCAGGCGTGGGCGCACGCGGGGTTGGGCGACGCGGACGAGGCGGTGCGGCTGCTGGACCTGGCGCACGACGAGCTCGCCCGCGCGTCCGGTCCGGCGCCGGGATGGGCGCGCTTCTTCGACGAGACGGACCTGTGCGGGTTGAGCGGCGTGGTGCTGACCGAGCTGGCCCGAACGGTCGACCCGTCGCTCACCGCCGCCGCGATCGACTCGCTCACCGCCGCCGTGTCCGGCTACCCGGAGGGCATGACGCGCAGCCGCGCGTTCAGCCTGATGGCGTTGGCCGCGAACCACCTGCTCGACGGCGACTTCGACCACGCGGCCGACGTGGGCGCGCGGGCCCTCGCCCTGGCGGGCACGATCCGCTCGACCCGCGTCGCCGACCGGTTGCGCCCGCTGCGCCGCCTGGCCGACCGCCACCCGGGCAACGCGCACGCCCGCGCCCTCTCCGCCGGCATCGCCGCCTTCACCCCACCGGTCTGACGCCGGTTCTTCCTTCCCCGGCACCGGTTCCGCCATCCACACCGCCCCCGACTTGACCCAGGTCGGGGGCGGTTCGCGTCCGGGCGGGCCCCGCGGTGGGCCGGTCGCGCG
Organism: Saccharothrix sp. 6-C; assembly: GCF_016695385.1. Taxonomy (NCBI): domain Bacteria; kingdom Bacillati; phylum Actinomycetota; class Actinomycetes; order Pseudonocardiales; family Pseudonocardiaceae; genus Saccharothrix; species Saccharothrix sp. 6-C. Next base: position 2,005,878 of record NZ_CP064192.1, read on the forward strand.
ATCGAATTCGACTCGAATTCGACCCGATGTCGAATCCTGTGGTCGAACGGCGATCGAACGAAGTTACGTCGTTGACGTGCGGCGGACACTTTCGCAATACTCTGTTCGCACATCTGGAACGTGTTCACATTTATGAACAAATTCGCCGGGGAAGGCCCCTCGCCATGCGGATACTCAGTACAGCGCTCGTGCTTTCCTGCGCCCTTGGCGTGATCGCGGCGGCACCCGCGCACGCAGGCCTTGACCTGGGGAGACAGGTTCTCCAACCCGGTGACGGCTGGGCATCGAGCGGCACCGGGACCACCGGTGGATCAGCCGCCACCACCGAGCACGTCGTGCGCACGGCGGCAGAGCTGCGGGCCGCCCTGGCGGCGCCCGCGCCCCGCCTCGTCAAAGTGCGCGGCGTGATCGACGTCAGGGCTGACTGCGCAACCTATGCCACGGACGGCTACACGCTCACCGACTACTTGGCCGCATACGACCCCGCCGTTTGGGGCAGGGAGAACGAGCCGAGCGGCCCGCTGGAAGACGCCCGCGCCGCGTCCGCCCGCCGCCAGGCGGAGGCCATCGCCTTCACCGTCGGCTCCGACACCACCATCGTCGGCGACGGCAAGGGCGCGGGCATCACCGGCGCGACCCTCCGCATCCACGGCGCCGGCAACGTGATCGTCCGCAACCTCACGTTCCGCGACACCCGCGACTGCTTCCCGCAGTGGGACCCGACCGACGGCGCCACCGGCAACTGGAACTCCGACTACGACGCGGTGTCCCTCCAGCGCGCCACGAACGTGTGGGTCGACCACAACACGTTCACCGACCAGCCGTTCCCGGACAGCGCGGGCCCGAGCTACTTCGGCCGCCCCTACCAGCAGCACGACGGCTCGCTCGACATGACCAGCGGCACCGACCTGGTCACCGCGTCGTACAACCTGTTCACCGACCACGGCAAGACGATGCTCATCGGCTCGTCGAACACCTCGACCACCGACCCCGGCAAACTGCGGGTGTCCGTGCACCACAACGTGTTCCGCAACGTCGAGGAGCGACTGCCGCGCGTCCGGTTCGGCCAGGTGCACGTCTACAACAACCTGTACGAGCCCGGACCGACGTTCGTCTACGCCTGGGGCGTCGGCGTGCAGTCGAAGCTCTACGTGGAGAACAACTACGTCAAGCTCGGCAACGGCGGCGCGGTCGAGGACCTGATCTACAACTGGGGCGGCACGGCCATCACCGAGGTCGGCACGCTCGTCGACGGGCGACCGGTCGACGTGCTCGACGCGTTCAACGCGGCCAACCCGACCGCGCAGCTCGCCGGTGACGCCGGCTGGACCCCCGAGTTCACCCGCGGCCTGGAGCCCACCTCCCGGGTGAAGAACCTCAAGGCGGGCGCGCAGCAGCGCGACCGCTACCACGTGGCCAAGGGCACGGACTTCGACACCGTGCAGGCCGCGATCGACGCCGCCCCGCCCGGCACCACCATCACCATCGGCAAGGGCGTGTACCGCGAGGTCGTCCGGGTGCCCGCGACCAAACCCGACCTGACCCTCAAGGGCTCCACCGGCACCGCCCGCGACGTCGTCATCGACTACGACAACGCCAACGGCACCAAGAAGCCCGACGGCACCACCTACGGCACCACCGGCTCCGCGACCGCGACGATCGAAGCCGACGGCTTCACCGCGCGCGACCTGACCTTCAGCAACTCGTTCGACCGGGCCGCGCACCCCGAGATCACCGGCACGCAGGCCGTCGCGGTCAAGGCGACCGGCGACCGGCAGTACTACGACCGCGTCCGCTTCCTCGGCCACCAGGACACCCTGTACGCCGACACGCGCGCCGCGGGCACGAAGGCCCGCCAGTACTACCGGGGCGGCGAGATCGTCGGTGACGTCGACTTCGTCTTCGGCCGCGCCACCGCCGTGTTCGACCAGGTCACCATCCGGGCGCTGAACCGGGGCGACAGCCACCCCGGCGGAGTTCCGGCGGGCTACATCACGGCCGCCAGCACCCGCCGCGACAACCCGCACGGCTTCCTGATCATGAACTCCACGGTCCTGAGCGACGCCCCGGCGGGCACCTACTACCTGGGCAGGCCGTGGCACCCCGGCGGCGACCCGGACGCCATCGCCTCGGTCGTCATCCGCGACACCAAACTGCCCGCCGCGGTGAAGACCGCGCCGTGGACCGACATGTCCGGCTTCTCCTGGCGCGACGCCCGGTTCGCCGAGTTCCGCAACTCCGGCCCCGGCGCCGCACCCGGCGCCGACCGGCCGCAGCTCACCCACGACCAAGCCTCGCAGCACACCCTGCGCGCGTACCTCGGCGACTGGAACCCCGCATGAGAACACGCACGTGGGCGCCCTACGCCCTGATCGCACCGACGCTGGTGCTGATGGCGATCTTCCTGGTCTACCCGATCGGGAGCGTCGTCTACTACAGCCTCCAGCGGTACAACGTCACGCAGCCGTGGAAGAACGGCTTCGCGGGGCTGGACAACTTCAAGCAGATGCTGTTCGACGACCCGCTGTTCTGGCAGAGCCTGGCGTTCAGCGCCAAGTGGGTGTTCGTCGAAGTCGGGCTGCAACTGCTGCTGGGCCTCGTGCTGGCCCTGATCGTCAACGAGACGTTCATCGGCCGGGGCATGGCACGGGCACTGGTGTTCTCACCGTGGGCGGTGTCCGGCGTGCTCACCACGGGCATCTGGATCCTGCTGCTCAACCCGTCCACCGGCATCTTCCAGGAGCTGTCGAACCTCGGCATCGGCTCGCCCGGCACCTCGGTGCTCGGCAACCCCGACACCGTCTTCGACGCCCTGGTGGTGACCGAGCTGTGGCGCGGCGTGCCGTTCTTCGCGATCCTGCTGCTCGCCGACCTCCAGAGCATCCCCAAAGACCTCTACGAGGCGGCGTCCGTCGACGGCGCGAGCCGGTGGCGGCGCTTCACCAGCGTCACCCTGCCGCACCTCAAGGACGCGATCATCCTGTCGACGCTGCTGCGCGCGGTGTGGGAGTTCAACAACGTCGACCTCATCTACACCCTCACCGGCGGCGGTCCCGCGAACCAGACCACCACGCTGCCGCTGTACGTCGCCAGGCAGGCCGTCGACTCGCACAACTTCGGGTACGGCTCGGCGCTCACCGTCGCCGGGTTCCTCATCCTGTTGTTCTTCTCCATCGCGTACCTGCGGGTGTCGAAGTTCGGGAGCCGAGCATGACCGAGACCCTGGGCAAGACCGGCACCCTGGTGCGGGAGGTCGCCGGCACCACGCACGCGCCCCCACCCCCCAGGCGACGCCGCCGCCGGGCCGTGGCCGAGGAACCGGGCAAGCCGTGGATGATCCGCGTGCCGCTGTTCCTGTACCTGCTGTTCACGCTCATCCCGTTCTACTGGATGCTCGTGTTCGCGGTCCGGCCGGCCGGCTCCACGCAGCTCGTGCCCTGGCCGATCTCGTTCGAGCACTTCGACACCGTGTGGAACGACATCGGGTTCGGCATCTTCTTCTACAACAGCGTGGTCATGGGCCTCGGCGTGCTCGTGTTCGTGACCATCCTGTCGGTGATGGGCGGCTACGCCCTCGCGCGGTTCAAGTTCCGCGGCCAGCGGGTGTTCCTGCTGGCGATGCTGTGCAGCCAGTTCATCCCCGGCGCCATGATGCTCATCCCGCTGTTCGTGATCTTCAAGGGCATCGGGCTGCTCAACAGCATCACCGGCCTGGTCATCGCGGAGGTGGCCTTCCAACTGCCGCTGTCGCTGATCCTGATGAGCGGGTTCATCCGCAACATCTCCGTGGAGCTCGAAGAAGCCGCCATGGTCGACGGCTGCTCGCGCCTGCGCGCCTTCTTCGCCGTCGTCCTCCCACAGCTCAAGCCCGCCCTGGTGGCAGTCGGGTCGTTCGCGTTCATCGGCGCCTGGAACCAGTTCCTGTTCGCGCTGATGTTCGCGACGCGGCAGGACAAGTTCACCCTGCCGGTCGGCCTGAGCTACACGCTGGGTGAGTTCAACACCGACTTCGGAGCACTCGCCGCCGGCGGCGTGGTCGCGGCCGTGCCGGTAGTCCTCGTTTTCGCCGTCGTGCAGCGGTTCCTGGTGCAGGGGCTCAGCGCCGGGGCTGTCAAGGGATAGGGAGCATCATGAGAAAACTGCTGGTCGCCGTGGCCGCCGCCGCCCTGGCGCTGTCCGCCTGCTCGTCCGAGGGAGGTGGGGGGACCGACGGCAACGTCACCATCACGTTCTGGGACAACAACGGCGGGCCCGCCCGCGAGCCGATCTACAAGGAGCTGATCTCGCGCTTCGAGTCGGCCAACCCGAACATCAAGGTCGAGTACGTCGGCATCCCCAGCGCGTCGGTGCAGCAGAAGTACGACACCGCCATCGCCGGCGGCGAGACGCCCGACGTCGGCGGCGTCACCACCTCGTACCTCGCGCACCTGGTCGGCCAGGAAGCGCTGGCCCCCCTCGACGACCGCATCAACAGCGGCCCGCTGAAGGACAAGCTGCTCCCGTCCCTCGTCGAGACCGTCCGCCAGACCGCGCCCGACGGCAAGCTCTACATCGTGCCGTCCTCGGCCAACATGGACATCATCTGGTACCGCACCGACTGGTTCAAGGACGCGGGCCTGGAAGCCCCGAAGACCTGGGACGAGTTCATCACCACCGCCGAGAAGCTCACCGACACGGGCGCCAACAAGTACGGCTACACCATCCGCGGCGGCGCCGGCTCCGTGTTCCAGCTGATCACCGAGGCCTACGCCTACTCCGGCGTGGACAACTTCTTCAAGGACGGCAAGAGCACCCTCAACGACCCGGCCAACGCCGAGCTCGTCGACAAGGTCGCCGACCTCTACAAGAAGGCCACCCCCGAGGCCGACGTCAACAACAGCTTCACCCAGATGATCGCCCAGTTCACCGGCGGCTCGGTCGCGATGATGCACCACAACCTCGGCTCCTACAGCGACGTCACCAAGGCCCTCGGCGACAAGGTCGCCGCCATGCCGCTGCCGGTCGGCCCGAGCGGCAAGCGCACCGTCGTGCCCAACCCGACCGACGGCTTCGCGGTGTTCAAGAACAGCGAGAACCAGGACGCGGCCTGGAAGTTCGCCGAGTTCCTCACCTCCGCCGAGTCCAACAGCTACTGGAACGAGAAGGTCGGCCAGATCCCCGCGAACACCGACGTGCGCAGCGCCGCCTGGATCGACACCGCCGCCCACGTGAAGATGGCGCTCGGCGTCCTGGAAGACCCGGCCACCATCCTCGTGCCCGCGCCCGTCTACCTGCCCCAGTACTCGTCCATCACCAAGACCGAGAGCGAGCCCCAGTACCAGAAGGTGCTCCTCGGCGAGCTGACCGGCCAGCAGTTCCTGGACGACATGGCCAAGAAGCTCACCGAGGCGGAGAAGGAGTGGGAGGAGCGCAAATGATCGAGCGCGTCGAGGTGTCGGTGTTCACGACCACCGCGTGGACCGCGGTGGACCCGCACGGGCACCGGCACCCGAGCGCCGAGCACGAGATCCGCGAGGCGCTGCTCGAGATCACCGACTCCGACGGCGTCGTCGGACGTGTCCAGGTGCACCCCGACCAGCTGCGGCCCGCCGTGCTCGACTCGATCGTGAAACCCGTGCTCCTCGGCGCGGACCCGTGGGACCGGGAAGGGCTGTGGCGCAAGATGGCGCGCAAGCAGCGCGGCTCCCACGGCCGGTTCACCGACCGGGCGCTCGGCTACGTCGACACCGCGTTGTGGGACCTGGTGGGCAAGAAGGTCGGGCAGCCGGTGTGGAAGCTGCTCGGCGGCGCCCGGTCCCGCGTCCCGGCCTACGCCAGCACCATGTGCGGCGACGAGATCCCCGGCGGGCTGAGCACGCCCGGCGACTACGCGGCGTTCGCGAAGCAGCTGGTCGAGCGCGGCTACCGGGCGATCAAGCTGCACACGTGGATGCCGCCGGTGCCCGGCGCGCCCAGCGTGCGCGCCGACATCGCGGCCTGCGAAGCGGTGCGCGACGCCGTCGGGCCCGACGTCGAGCTGATGCTCGACGCCAACCACTGGTACTCGCGCACCGAGGCGCTGGAACTGGGCCGGGCCCTGGAGCGGCTGGGCTTCTACTGGTTCGAGGAGCCGATGGAAGAAGCGTCCATCAGCTCCTACCGGTGGCTGGCCGAGCAGCTGTCCATCCCGGTGATCGGCCCGGAGGTCGCGTGGGGCAAGCACCTGACCCGAGCCGAGTGGATCACCTCCGGCGCCTGCGACATCCTCCGCGCCGGCCCGACCGACGTCGGCGGCATCTCGCCGACGGTGAAAGCCCTGCACCTGGCCGAGGCGTTCAACGTCGACTGCGAGATCCACGGCGACGGCTCGGCGAGCCTGGCCGTGCTCGGCGGCACCGACAACGGCCGCTGGTACGAACGCGGCCTGCTGCACCCGCTGCACGACTTCGACCGCGTGCCGCCGCACCGGCTCGCGATGGCCGACCCGCTCGACGCGGACGGGCACGTCACCCTGACCTCCTCTCCCGGTCTCGGTGACGAGTTCGACGTCGAGCACATCCGCCAGCACACCGTGGAGAGGTGGTGAGTCCGGTGTAGCCCTTCGGTCGCCGCCACGTGGAAATCCCGCCGCCGGTTCCCTTTTCATCCACAGTCGTATGGAGGAAACCGCATGTCCCGCAAGATCTCCCGTGCGCTGCTCGCGGCCACGGCACTGGCCGCTACCGCGGTCATGGCGCCCGCGGCCGACGCCGCGTCGTTCAACCTCGAGGGCTGGGGTACGCAGTGCGGTGGCACCACCGGTGGTTCCGGTGGTGGCACGGTGACGGTGAGCGACGCCACGTCGTTCATCAACGCGGCCAAGTCCACGACCACGCAGACCATCAAGGTCTCGGGCACCATCACGTTGTCCAGCATGACCAAGATCGCGTCGAACAAGACGGTCATCGGGGTCGGCTCCGGCGCCACCATCGCCGGGCACGGCCTGAACGTCGCCAGCGCGTCCAACGTCATCATCCGGAACCTGAACTTCAGGGACTGGGCCGACGACGCGATCAACGTCCAGTACTCGACCAGGGTCTGGATCGACCACAACAGCCTGCGCAACGGCTATGACGGCGCGATCGACATCAAGCGCGCCTCCGACTGCGTGACCGTGTCGTGGAACAAGGTCAGCTCCCACGACAAGACGATGCTGCTGGGTCACAGCGACGACAACGGCGGCGAGGACCGCGGCAAGCTGCGCGTCAGCTACCACCACAACTGGTTCGACGGCACCAACCAGCGCCACCCCCGGGTCCGCTTCGGCAACCCCGTGCACGTCTACAACAACTACTACGGCGGCGTGACGTCGTACGGTGTCGCTTCCACGCAGGAAGCGGGCGTGCTCGTGGAGTGCAACTACTTCGAGAACACGCGCGACCCGTTCCACCGCGGCGAGGGCGACTCCGACCCCGCCAACCTGGTGGCGCGCAACAACCACATGGTCAACTCGGGATCGGGTGACCAGGGTGGCAGCGTCAAGTCGATCCCGTACTCCTACGCGCTCGACTCGTGCTCCGGCGTGAAGTCGGTCGTGCAGAGCGGTGCGGGCGTGGGCAAGGTCGGCTGAGCGTTCGGCTCACCACCCTGCCGTCCGGCGGCCCCTGGCAACCTCTCCCAGCCAGGGGCCGCCCCCGTGCGCACAGTACGTCTTCTGCCGCGGGCCTCTGAGCTGCGGTTATGATGGTCACTCGATCACCCGGTCGAGCGAATCGTGCGTGAATGGAACCCAATCCGGAAACTTCTGCCGCACCATTGACGTTGCCGGGATAGTAAGGAGGCGGCCCCCCCGGAGCGGCTTACGGGCAGGGGACGTCGGTCGGCCCGAGGGCAGGGTGCGCTGGACGTCGAGGGCAGTCAGGGCCAGGCGGGCGGTGGCTGGGGCTGGGGGCGCGCGGGAGCCAGGGGCGCGAGCGCGCGGTAGGCGGCGCGTTGTCGGCGGCGCGTTGTCGGCGGCGCGTTGCCGACGGTGCGCGGTGGGCCCCAGGGGCGAGCGCGCGGTAGGACGCGGTGATGCCCGCCTGCGACGACGCCCGCGCCTGCGGCGTTGCGCGAGCCTGCGGCGTTGCGCGCGCCTGTAGGGCAGGCGCGTCGGTGGTCGCGGGCCGGAGGTGAGGGCCGAGCCGCCGTGCGCGGGAACCCGGAGAAGCCGGAGAAGGCGGCGGAGAGCGCGGAAGCGCCGCCCCGGGGGACAGGGCGGCGCTTCGCGGTCGAGCGGGACTACGGGTTGATGGTGATGGTGAACGTCGAGGTCCGGTTGCGGATGTTCTCGGCGTTGTTGCTCAGCCGGAGGTTGTTGAAGGTCACCGAGCCGACCGCGGGTCCTTGGCCGGCTTCCGGCAGCTCGTTGGCCCACACCCCGATGCCCGACTTGTGCTCGAACTGGTCACCGCTCAGCCTGGCGCCGGAGATCGAGATGTTGGTCAGCACCGTGTCCTGGATCGGGTTCTCGGGCGCCGACCCGTTGTACTTCGTCTGGAACATGATGCCGGCGTAGGTCGGGTCGATGATGTCGACGTCGTCGACCCGGATGCCCCGGAACGGCTTCGACGCCGAGAACATCCAGATCCCCGGGAACGTCTGCCCGTTCCAGAAGTGCCCGCCGGTGCGCACCAGCGTGATCCCGCTGAACGTGGTCGGCTCGGGGCCGAAGCCGTTCATCGGGTACCCGAAGTCCAGCGAGCTGATCGTGACGCCCGAGTAGGTCAACGTGTCGGCGATGTAGATGTTGCGGAACGTGTTGAGGAAACCGCCGTAGACGGCCAACCCCGCCGCGCGCCAGGTCGTCAACGACGACAGGTTCTCGTAGACGTTGTTCTTCTCGTCCGCCCCGCCCGCGTCGATCGCGGAGAACAGGGCGAAGCTGTCGTCACCGGTCGAGCGGGCTTCGATGTTGGCCACCCGGTTGTCCGTGCTGCCGTTGGTCATGTTGATGCCGTCGGCGAACATGTTCCGGATCCGGGAGTCCTTGATGGTCATGAAGTCGGTATTCGCGCCCCAGTAGAGGCACACCATGTGCTCGGCCCAGATGTTCTCGATGGTGATGTTCGAGACGTTCGCGAAGTCGAACACCTTGCCCGGCCCGTCGATGCGGGACGTGTAGTTGCCGAAGAACGCGAACCCGCTGAACGTCGACCCGTTCACCGACTGCTCGGCCCGGAAGCCCGCGTCGGTGTTCTCCTGCGTGGTCGGCACGACGAACTTCGTGAACCACGGCCCCGCGCCGATCACCCGCACCGGCTTGCCGTACACCTGGAACTTCTGCGTTGTGGTGTACGTGCCGGCCGGCAGGTACACGCCGAGCAGGGTGCCGCTGGTGTCCATGCGGAACCGGTCCAGGGCGTTCTGCACGTCCTGGTGGCCGAACCCGGTCGGCGTGATGTACCGGGCCGGGTCAGGGTTGGCCCGCGCCACCGCGTTCTCGAAGTCGACGAAGTCGATGGCGTAGTTGGTGGTGTTCGCCGCGTCCTTCTGCAGCTTGATCTTCGTGCCGGCCGGGAACGTGCTGTTGAGCATCACGTTCGCCTCGTCGTAGATGTGCCGGGGCCCGCCGGCGCCGGGGGAGTTGCCCGGCGACGCTTCGTTGCCGTAGAGCCAGATGTGCCGCGAGGTGAGGGTGATCGCCTTGTGGAACGACCCGTTGACGTACACGTTCAGCGAGGCGTCGATGCCGCCGCCGCCCGCCGAGTCCGGGATGGAGAAGCGGGTGACGAGGGTGTTGGTCGACCCGGTGGTGGTGAACTCGACCGACGACCCGGTGCTGTTGAGCGTCACCGCGCGCCGACCGGACGCCTCACCGGCCAGGTCGCCGATGGTGCGGTTCGGGCCGATCTTCTGCGCGCCGCCCGCGGTGACGGCGTCCTCGGCTTCGACGTGCTCCCACGGCACGTTCGCGCCGCGCCCGACGAACAGCGACTGGGTGGTCAGGTTGTTCGCCTGCCGGGCCGCGATCTCGTTGGCGTCGACCACGACCTCGGTGCGCAACGTGTACTTGCCGTTGGCCGCCGCCCAGGAGCCGAGCGTGATCGCCGGCGCCGACTGGCCCGGCTGGAGCGCGCCGGTGTGGCTGCCGGTGAACGTGCGCACGGTCGCGCCCGTGGTGGCGTTGACGAGGGTGAGGGTGACGCCGTGCGCGCCGCTCGCCGTGGCGATCGAACCTTCGTTGCGCAGCACGACGCTGAAGGTGGTGCTCTGGCCGTTGGCCGGGTTGTTCGGCGACCAGCTCAGCGCGCCGACCAGGTCGGAGCTGGGCACGGGCGTGACGACGAGGGCGCTCGGGTGCAGGCGGGCGTTGTTGGCCTCGTTCTGCTCGACGACCTTCTTCGTCTCGTCGACCTTCGCGGTGTACTGGTAGGAGCCGGAGCCGCGCGGGCCGATGTTCGCGGTGACGGTCGCCGACGCGCCCGCCGCGAGGGCGCCGACCTGGGCGGTGCCCACGGCGGTGTCGCCGAGGAAGAACGTCACGTCGGTCGCGCCGGAGGCCGCCGTGCCCGCGTTGCGCACGGTCGCGGACAGCGTGATCGCGGTCGTCTCGACCGGACTGGCGGGCGTGAACGACGTCGCGCTCACCGTCAGGTCCGGGTTGGGCGCGGCCACGCCGAACACCTGGAACTCGGCGACCTGGCCGCCGGGCGCGCCGGTGTTGGACGTGATGCGCAGCTGCACGTCCGCGACCCGCGCGGCCAGCGGGATGGTGACCGTGTTGCCGGACGCCGGGTTGAACGCGTAGTCGCGCGCGGCCACCAGGCTCGTGAAGCCGGAGGCGCTCTGCTCACGGCCCAGCACCTGGATGTTCTGCGTGCGGGCGCCCCACGCCGACGACGGGTTGAGCTTGAGCACGACGGAGCTGAGGTCGGCGTTCGAGCCGAGCTGGGTGGTCAGCGTGTTCGGGTAGGTCGCGCCTTCCCAGTACGTGTTCACGTCGTCGTCGTTGGCGTTCGTGGCGACGAAGGTGAACGTGTGGGAGGAGGACGTGATCGGCCTGCCCTTGGCCAGGTTCGTGCCGGAGTTCGGCGAACCGGGCCGGGTCACGGAGCCGCTGGGCGGTGACTGGTTGCCCGCCGCGTCCTTGGCGATCACGTGGTAGGTGACGGCGACGCCGTCCGGCTGGGAGTCGGTGTAGGTCAGCGCGGTGCCCGGCAGGCTGGTGCGCAGCGCGCCGTTGGCGTAGACGTCGTAGCCGGTCACACCGGTGTTGTCGGTGGCGGCCGACCAGGTCAGCCGGATCTGCCCGGACTGCGGCGAGGTGTAGGCGAGGTTCGTCGGCGCGGTCGGCGCCTGCGTGTCGCCGGTGCTCGGGCCGTGCACCTCGAACTCCGAGATCTGGCCGGCGGGCCACGCGGAGTTGCCGGTGATCAGCAGCCGCACGAACCGCGTGGTGGTCGCGGTGAACTGGATCGTCACCGTGTTGTTCGCGGTCGGGTTGAACGAGTGCTGCGCCGACGGCACGAGGTCGCCGAAGTTCTGGCCGTCGGTGCTGTGCTGCACGGCCAACGTCTGCGTGCGGGCGCCCCACCCCGACGTCGGCAGCTTGAGCACGACCCGGTCGACCTTGACCGCCGCGCCCAGGTCGGCCCGCAGCCACTGCGGGAACGCGTTGTTGGCGCTCTCCCAGTAGGTGGCCTGGTTGCCGTCACCGGCGTTGGACGCCTGGTAGACGTCGTTGGTGGTGCTCGCGCTGTACGTGGCGGCGAGCTGGGCGGCGACGTCGGCGGCCTGGCGGACCTCGATGTCCCGGACCGGCGCGCCGTCCACGCGCACGTAGCGCACCAGCGTGGGGTCGAAGTCGAACGCCTGGTCCTCGCCGTGGCGCGGCGCGGACGGCACCAGGACGGCGAACCCCTTGCCGTCGAGGCTGGTCTGGACGGAGAACGTGGCGTCGTCGTCCGGCAACGACAGCCGGACCTGGTCGATGCGGGTCGGTCTGCCGAGGTCGAGCACCCCGGCCGTCGGCGCGGCCTGAGCGGCAGGGGGGCTCAGGGTGAACGCGGTGAGGGTCAGGGCGATCAGGGAGGAGAGGAGGCGTGATCGGGCGCGAGTCGTCGTTGACATCGTCGTGCTGGCCCTTCTCGTTAGGGCAATTCCGGGGCTCTTGTCAGAAAGTTCCGCACACTTGTCGATTTCTTGCGTAACCGGATCGCAGCGTTGCAGAGCCCCGGCGGGAAAGTCAACGGTCAGACGCCCGAGTAGGCCATCCGCACCAACCCGGCGACGCGCCATCACCCCGACATCGCGGAAGCCTCGTCCGGTGCCGGGCGGCCTTCGGTCGCGATCGGTCGGGCGGTCGGGTGTCGGGTTCGGCAGGGCGTCGGAACCCGGCAGGGCGTCGGAACCCGGCAGGGCGTCGGAACCCGGCAGGGCGTCGGGAGTCGGCTGGATGTGGCGAGCGGCCGGGCCGCGGCGCGATCGGGCCGTTCCCCCTTCCGCTCGACCACCCCGGGAGCGGGCACCGCCGCGCTCGTCGGCGTCGGTCGCAGGTCGCCGGCACCCCGTTCCGGGCCGTTGCGGGGATCTAGACTGGTGATCACCTGGGGAGGTGGCGGTGAGCGACCCGAAAGCGGCGTTCGCGCAGGCGCTGGCGCGGCTGCGGGAACGGCTGCCCGACCTGTCCGACGAGGCGCTGGCGCGGCGCGCGAGCGCGGTCGTGCTGCCGTCCGGTCGACGGGTCGCGGTGAACGCCCGGCGCTTGGGCGAGTGGGTCGGCGGCCAGTCCGTGCCCCGCGACTTCGACGGCGTGCTGGCGGTCGCCCTCGCGACCGGCGGCGTGCCGAAGCTCAACGACCTGCGCGAGCTGTGGCGTGCCGCGCACCAGGACCGCCGCGCCACCCCGAAGTCGGGCCGCGTGGTCGTGGGCCGTCCGCCCAGCGACGCGGCGGCGTTGCGCGACCGCGCCGAGCTGGCCGACGCGATCGACGCCGCGTCACGGGAGCGGGACGTCCGCCAGGTCCTCCTCACCGGCCCCGGCGGCGTCGGCAAGTCGCAGCTGGCGACCGCCGCGTTCCACCGCGCCCGCGCCGACGTGCTCGTCTGGGTCGGCGCCCGGACCAGGCAGTCCGTGCTCACCGGCTACGCGCGCGCCTGGCGCGCGCTGAAGTCCGCCGCCGGCACCGACGACGAGGCGCAGGCCGACCTGTTCCTCGCCTGGCTGCGGTCCACCGACACGTCGTGGCTGGTGGTGCTCGACGACGTGGACGACCCGGCGGAACTGGCCGGGCTGTGGCCCACCGGCGACGCGGGCCGCAGCCTGGTCACCACGCAGCGACGCGACGCGTCGCTCCTCCGCCCCGACTCGCGGGTGATCGGCGTCGGCATGTTCGACCCGGAGGAGGCCACCGCCTACCTCTCGGCCCGCCTCGCCGTCGACCCGCGGCACGACCCGGACCAGCTGGCCGTCCTCGCCGACGCCCTCGGCTGCTTCCCCCTCGCGCTCTCGCAGGCCGCCGCGTTCCTCATCGACAGCGGCACCGACGTGCCCGCCTACCTGGACCTGCTGGCCGACCGGCGGCACCGCGTCGCCGACCTGTTCCCGCCGACCTCGCCCGCCGACGAGCACCACGACACCGTCGCGGGCTCCGTCCGGCTGGCGGTGGAACGGGCGGAGTCCCTGGCCGCCGGCGCGGTCGACCTGCTCGGCCTGGTCTCGGTCCTCGCGCCGGACGGCATCCCCGAAGCCGTGCTGCTCGACGGCGGCCGGGGCCTGCCCGCGCTGCGCGCGTTGCACCGGCTCAACCTCGTCACCCACCAGGACCGCCGGGTCGAGGCGCACGCGCTCGTCCAGCGCACCGCGCGCGACCTGGTCGGTGACCTGGCGCCGGTCGCCGTGACGGCGGCCGACGCGATCGAGCGCGCGTGGTCCACCGCCGACCCCGACACCGCCGCCGCGCTGTTCCGCAACGCCGAGGTCCTGCGCTCCGTCGCGGGGGAGCACCTGTGGGGCGGCGGCATGCACCCCGTCCTGCGCCGGCTCGGCCGGCACCTCGCCGAGATCGGCAGGCCCGCCGCGGCGCGCGACGTCGCGGCCGACCTCCTGGCGCACGCCACCGACCCGCGTGACGTCGTGGCCCTGCGCACCCAGGTGGCGAAGGCGATCGGCGACCTGGGCGACCCGGCGACCGCCCTGGCGCACTTCGCCGAGATCCGCGCCACCGCCGAGCGCGACCTCGGCCCCACCGACGAGGACGCCCTGTGGGCCCGCTTCCACCAGGCCACCTACCGCCTGGAGACGGGCCTCATCGAGACCGCGCTGGCCGAGCTGACGTCCCTGGTCGAGTCCTGCGACCTGCCCGCCGCCCACCCGCTCGTGGTGGCCGCCGAGGACGACCGCGCGCTGTGCCTGGGGCTGTCGGGCGACCTCGTCGGCGCGCGTGACGCGTCGGACGCGCTCGTCACCGTGCTGCGGGAGGAGCTGGGCCCGAGGCACAAGCAGACGTTGCGCGTGATGCTCGGCCTGGGCCGGTGGATCGGCGAGACCGGCGACGCCCGGCTCGCCGTGGACACCTACCAGGAAGCCGTCGACGGCCTGGAGGCGGTGGCCGGGCGCGCCCACCACGACACGTTCATCGCCCGGCACAACCTCGCCTACTGGCGGGCCGTGGCGGGCGACCTGCCGCGGGCGATCACCGAGTTCGACCTCGCCGCCGCCGACGCCGAACGCGCCCTGGGCGACGGCCACCCGACCACCCTCACCTACCGGTCGAACCTGGTGTTCTGGCAGGGGATGGCCGGCGACCCCGGCGCGCTGGACCACCTGACCGCCCTGCGCGCCGCGGTGGAGCGGGTCTTCGGCCCCGACCACCCCCGTGCGCTGCGCATCCGCCAACAACGAGCCCACCTCCTGCACCGCGCCGGACGCCGCGACGAGGCGGTCGCCGAGCTGCGCGCCGTGCTGGCGGAGATGTCCGAGGTCCAGGGCGAGAACCACCCGCGCACCAGGGAGGCGGCCGACCTGCTGGCGGGCTGGGAAACACCCTGACCGCCCCGCCGCGAGGCCGCGCCCCCGACACCGCCGCCACCCCCGGCACCGCCGCCGCGAGGCCGGACAACGCGAAGACCCGCCGCCCGGACCGACCGGGCGACGGGTCTCGACATCGGAGCCGACGAACCTAGGTGCGCCGCACGATGATCCGCTGCAACGCGATGAAGGCCAGCAGCAGCGCGCCGATCACGATCTTCGTCCACCAGGACGACAGCGTGCCCTCGAACGAGATCAGCGTCTGGATCGTGCCCAGCACCAGCACGCCCACGACCGACCCGATCACGAACCCGACCCCGCCGGACAGCAGGCTGCCGCCGACGACGACCGCCGCGATCGCGTCCAGCTCCATGCCCACCGCGTGCAGGCTGTAGCCGGAGAGCATGTAGAGGCTGAACAGCAACCCGCCCAGCGCCGAGCAGAACCCGCTGATCACGTAGACGCCGATCTTCACCCGGGCGGTCGCCAGGCCCATCAGCCGGGCGGACGACTCACTGCCGCCCACCGCGTACACCGTGCGCCCGAACCGCGTCAGGTGCAGCACGTACAGCGCCGCGAGCACCGCCACCAGCGCGATCACCACGCCGTAGGTGATGGTCACCCCGCCCGGCAGCTCGATCGACCCCGTGGCCATCGCGCGGAACGTCGGGTCCTTGATCGACACCGACTCGACGCTGATCACGAAGCACAGCCCGCGCGCCAGGAACATGCCCGCCAACGTCACGATGAACGGCTGCACGCCGAACCGGTGGATCACCCAGCCCATCGCCAGCCCCAGCCCGGAACCGGCCGCGAGCACCGTGAGCACGACCAGCCACACCGGCCACCCGGCCTGCAACGACGACGCCGCGATCATCGTGGACAACGCCACCACCGACCCGACCGACAGGTCGATGCCGCCGGTGAGGATCACGAACGTCATCCCGACCGCGAGCACGATCAGGAACGCGTTGTCGATGAACAGGTTCGCCAGCACCTGCCCGGACGCGAACCCCTCGTACCGCACCGAACCGACGCCGAACGTCGCCACGAACACCACGAACGTCGCGATCACCGGCAGGAACCGCTTGGGCACGCTCACGCGCCCACGGGACCGACCCGGCGCGCCCGGCGCGACGACCTCCGGCTCCACGACCACTGTCTGCTGCTTCACGCGGGCACCCCTTGCTTCCCACGAACCCCACGAACCCGAATCCGGACCGGCGCCTGCAACAGGCACACCGCGATCACCACGATCGCCTTGAAGACCAGCGTGATCTCCGGCGCGATGCCGATCGTGTAGACCGTCGTGGTCAACGTCTGGATGATCAACGCGCCGAGCAGCGTGCCGGTCAACGAGTACCGGCCGCCCGCCAGCGACGTGCCGCCGATGACGACGGCCAGGATCGCGTCCATCTCGATCCACAGGCCGGCGTTGTTGGCGTCCGCCGCGCTCACGTTCGAGCTGATCATCAACCCGGCCACGGCCGCGCACAGGGCCGCGAACACGTACACCGTCCAGATGATCGTGCGCGCCCGCACGCCGGCCAGCCGCGACGCCGACGGGTTGACCCCGACCGACTCGATCAGCATCCCCAGCGCCGTGCGCCGCGTCACCAGCGCGACCAGGCCCAGCACCGCCAGGCTGATCAGGATCGCGATCGGCAGCACCACGAACCCCGCGCCCACCTCCCGGAAGGTCGGCGAGTCCACCGTGACGATCTGCCCCTCGGTGATCAGCATCGCGATGCCGCGTCCGGCCGTCATCAGCACGAGGGTGGCGATGATCGGCTGGATGCCCAGCACCGACACCAGGAACCCGTTCCACAGGCCCAGCACGCCGCACAGCAGGAGCGCCAGGCCCATGCCGATCCACGCGTCACCGCCCGAGGCGATGTAGGTGCAGGTCACCGCGCCGGCGATGGCCGCGACCGCGCCCACCGACAGGTCGATGCCCCGGGTCGCGATCACCAGCGTCATGCCCAGCGCGATCAGCAGCGTCGGCGCGCCGTTGCGCAGGATGTCGATCAGGCTGCCGTAGAGGTGGCCGTCCTGCAGCCGCAGCGAGAAGAACGACGGCGTCACCACCACGTTCAGCACCAGCAGCGCGACCAGCGCGAGCACCGGCCACAGCAGTCGGTTCTTCACGACACCACCGCCTTCCGCACGTCCTTGTCCACGCCGTGGTCGCCGCCGCCCGCGATGAGCGCCATCACGTCGTCCACGCCCACGTCGCCGTCCAGCTCGGCCACCTTGTGCCGGTCGCGCATCACCACGACGCGGTCGGACACGCGCACCACCTCCTCCAGCTCGGCGGAGATGAACAGCACGGCCATGCCCTCCGCGGCCAGGTCCGCGACGACCTTCTGGATCTGCGCCTTCGCGCCGACGTCGATGCCGCGCGTCGGCTCGTCCAGGATCAGCAGCTTCGGCTCGGTCACCAGCCAGCGGGCCAGCAGCACCTTCTGCTGGTTGCCGCCGGACAGGTTGCCGACCGCGCGGTCGGGGTCGGCGGGCCGGATGTCCAGCAGCTCGATGTACTTCGCGACCAGCTCGTCGGCCAGCTTGCGCGGCACGGGCCTGGCCCAGCCGCGCGCGGCCTGCATCGCCAGGATCAGGTTGTCCCGCACGCTCAGGTCGGCCACGATGCCCTCGGCCTTGCGGTCCTCCGACGAGAACGCGATGCCGACCTCGATCGCCGCCCTCGGCCCGGTCAGCCGCAGCGGCTTGCCGTTCACCAGCACCTGGCCCGAGTCGGCCTTGTCGGCGCCGAACAGCAGCCGCGCCACCTCGGTGCGGCCCGAGCCGAGCAGCCCGGCCAGCCCGACCACCTCGCCCGACCTGACCTCCAGGTCGAACGGCGCGACGGAGCCCTTGCGCCCCACGCCCTCCGCGACCAGGAACGCCTGGCCCGGCTTGCCGGAGCGGCGCTCGATCTCCTCCAGCACGCCCATCTCGCGGCCCAGCATCGCGGACACCAGGTCGATCCGGCTCAGCGACGCGGTCATGTGCTCGCCGACCAGGCGGCCGTTGCGCAGCACCGTCATCCGGTCGGAGATCTCGTAGACCTGCTCCAGGAAGTGCGTCACGAACAGCACCGCGACGCCCTCGTCGCGCAGCACCCGGATGATCCGGAACAGCTCCGCGACCTCGTCGGAGTCCAGGCTCGACGTCGGCTCGTCCAGCACGAGCACCCGCGCGTCCACCGCGACGGCCCGCGCGATGGCGACGAGCTGCTGCACGGCGATCGGGTGGCTCTCCAGCACCGAGCCCGGGTCGATGTGCAGCCCGATGCGCGCGAGCAGCTCGGCGGCGCGGGCGCGCATCGCCCGGCCGTCGATGCGGCCGAACTTGCGCGGCTCACGCCCGAGCAGGATGTTCTCCGCCACGGTGAGGTTCCCGCACAGGTTGACCTCTTGGTACACGGTGCTGATCCCGGCGGCCTGCGCCTGCGCGGGACCGTGGAACGAGACGGACCGGCCCGCGTAGTGGATCTCGCCCGCCGCGAGCGGGTGCACGCCCGTCAGCGCCTTGATGAGCGTCGACTTGCCCGCTCCGTTCTCGCCCATCAGCGCGTGGACCTCGCCGGGGAACAGCCGGAAATCCACCTCTTGCAGGGCTTTCACTCCGGGGAACTCCACCGAGATGCCCCGCATGTCGACGACCGGCTCGGTCACCGGACAACTCCCCTCACGCGACCCTCACCACAAGAACCTCACGACAAGACCCTCACACGAAAACGACGGGAGCGGCCCCCGCCACCACACCCGGAGGGTGGCGGGGGCCGCGGCTCGGGATCAGTACTTGCGGTTGGGGAGCTCGGTCTTCGCCTGCTCGACGGTGAACGTGCCCTCCTCGGTCACGACCCGCGGCGGCACCTCCTCGCCCGCGACGACCTTCTTCGCCAGCTCCATCAGCTGCTTGCCGAGCAGCGGGTTGCACTCGACGATGAAGTTGATCTCACCGGCGGCCAGCGCGGTCATGCCGTCCTTCACCGCGTCCACGGTGATGATCTTGATGTCCTTGCCGGGCACCTTGCCCGCGGCCTTGATCGCCTCGATGGCGCCCAGGCCCATGTCGTCGTTGTGCGCGTAGACCACGTCGATCTGCGGCACCGACTTCAGGAACGCCTCCATGACCTGCTTGCCGCCCGACCGCGTGAAGTCACCGGTCTGCGTGGCCACGATCTTCAGGTCGGTGCCCGCGATGGCGTCCTCGAAGCCCTTCTTGCGGTCGATCGCCGGCGCCGCGCCCGTGGTGCCCTGGAGCTCGACGACGTTCTTCGCGCCCGCCGCGTTGGTCTTCAGCCACTCGCCGGCCTTCTTGCCCTCTTCCACGAAGTCGGAGCCGAGGAACGTCTTGTACAGCGACGTGTCGTCGGAGTCGACCGCGCGGTCGGTCAGGATCACCGGGATGTTCGCGCGCTTGGCCTCGAGCAGCACGGCGTCCCAGCCGGTCTCCACCACCGGGCTGAAGGCGATGACGTCCACCTTCTGCTGGATGTAGGACCGGATCGCCTTGATCTGGTTCTCCTGCTTCTGCTGCGCGTCGGAGAACTTGAGGTCGATCCCGGCGGCCGCGGCCTCTTCCTGGACCGACTTGGTGTTCGCGGTGCGCCAGCCGCTCTCGGCGCCCACCTGGGCGAAGCCCATGGTGATCTTGCCGTCGTCGTTGCCCTTGGGGGCGCCCGTCGACCCCGCGTCCCCGGACCCACCGGATCCGCACGCGGTCAACGCGGCCAACAGGACCGCGGCGGCGGCGGTCGTGATCTTCTTCAACACTGGTCTTCCTCCGTGTGAACCCGAGACACTGACGGGAACGGCGAACCGCGTGACGGTGGTCACCTGGGGCACAAGAGTGAACGCTCACAATCGGCCAGTCAACCCCCCGGAAACGTCAACTTCGCATCCTTGACACGTTTGTTAGGCCGGTCGTATGTTAGCGCTCACTTTTGTGACTCAACACACCTCGACTCCCGGATGCCCTGTTCATCCGCGGCTTCGCGCCGCGCGCAAGACGAGAGCGACGCCCTCACATGGTCACCCTTCGTCATCGTCCACGCACCCTGGTCGCGACTCTCGTCGCGGCGGTGGTCGCGGCGGCTCTGAGCGCCCCGCCGGCATCCGCGGCCGACGGGCTCGTGCTGCACTACCCCCTCACCGAAACCGACGGGGCCGTCGTGGCCGACACCTCGGGCGGAGGTCGCAACGCAACCGTTATCGGCGACGCCACCCCGGGCGGTGCTGAAGGCCTTCAGCTGGGCGGCGTGGACGGCCACGTGAAATTGCCCGACGACGTGCTGAGGGGCTTGGTCGAAGTCAGCGTCTCGCTCCAGGTGCGCATCGCGCCCGACCAGGCGACGCCCTATTTCGTGTACGGCCTCGGCAACTCCTCGGGCACCACCGGTAACGGCTACCTGTTCACCACCGGGAACGCCTACCGCTCGTCGATCGCCACCGGGAACTGGTCGACGGAGCAGACCGCGACGGCCGGCCGCGATCTCGCCAGGGGTGTGTGGAAAACGCTTACTTACACGCTCGGCGGCGGCACCGCCGTGCTGTACGAGGACGGTGTCGAGGTCGCCCGCAAGACCGGCGTCACGATCACCCCGGCGATGATCGGCGGCGGCACGACGACCGCCAACTACATCGGCCGCTCCGTCTACAGCGGCGACCGCCGCCTCAAGGGCGCGGTCCGCGACTTCCGCCTCTACGACCGCGCCCTCACCGCGGCCGAGGCGCACGACCTCGGCTTCATCGCCGACGACGAGAAGGGCCGCCGCGACCTGGCCGCGATCGACCTCGGCGACACCTCCGCCGTCACCGCGAACCTGACCCTGCCGACCACCGGCCCCTACGGCTCCGCCATCACCTGGCGCTCCGGCGACCCGGCGGTCGTGTCCGCCGACGGCGTCGTCACCCGGCCCGCGCCCGGCCGCCCGGCCGCGACCGTGACGCTCACCGCGACCGCGTCCGGGCAGACCCGGGACTTCCGGGTCACCGTGCGCCCGGGGCTGACCGACGACGAGAAGGTCGCCGAGGCCGATGCCGCGCTGGTGGTGTGGGACGAGGACGACATCCGGGGCAACATCACCCTGCCCACGACCGGCCTGCACGGCACCGCGATCACCTGGAAGAGCAACAAGCCCGGGACCATCACGCCCACCGGCGAGGTCACCCGGCCCGCGTTCGGCGACAAGCCGGTGAAGGTGCAGCTCACCGCCGAGATCCGGGCGGGCCGGGAGACGACCCGCAAGAAGTTCAAGGTCACCGTCACGCCCCTGCCGCGGCGGCAGGACTACGAGGGCTACCTGTTCGGCTACTTCACCGGCGAGGGCTCGGCCACCGGCGAGCAGGTCCACTTCGCCGCCAGCCGGGGCAACGACGCGCTCAAGTGGGACGAGCTGAACAAGGGCAACCCCGTGCTGACGTCGTCGCTGGGCGACAAGGGCGTGCGCGACCCGTTCATCATCCGGTCGCCGGAGGGCGACAAGTTCTACCTCATCGCCACCGACCTGAAGATGCACGGCAACGGCAACTGGGACCTCGTGCAGCGCAAGGGCAGCCGGTACGTCGAGGTGTGGGAGTCGACCGACCTCGTCGACTGGGGCAAGCAGCGCCACGTGCCGGTCTCGCCGGAGACGGCGGGCAACACGTGGGCGCCCGAGGCGTACTACGACGAGTCGATCGGCGCCTACGTCGTGTTCTGGGCCTCGAAGCTCTACGCCGAGGACGACCCGGGGCACACCGGCAACACCTACAACAAGATGCTGTACGCGACCACGCGCGACTTCCGCACGTTCAGCGAGCCGCAGGTGTGGGTCGACCCGGGCTACTCCGTCATCGACTCGACCGTGATCAAGCACGGCGGCGAGTACTACCGGTTCACCAAGGACGAGCGGAACAACACGTCCACCACGCCGTGCAGCAAGTTCGTCCTGGCCGAGAAGTCGGCGCAGCTGCGCGACACGTCCTACGACTTCGTGGCCGACTGCATCGGCAAGGGCGCGATCAACCAGGGCGAGGGCCCGACGGTGTTCAAGTCCAACACCGAGGACCGCTGGTACCTGTTCATCGACGAGTTCGGCGGCCGCGGCTACGTGCCGTTCGAGACCACCGACCTCGCCACCGGGCGGTGGACCCCCGCCACCGGCTACGAGCTGCCCGGCAGGCCCCGGCACGGCACCGTGCTGCCGGTCACGAAGGCCGAGCTCGACCGCGTCCGCGCCGCCTTCCCCTGACCCGCCGCCACGACCCCGACCCGCCGCCACGACCCCTGACCCCGCACAGGAGCATGGAGCACGCATGTCCCGCGTCGTGATGGCCGCGGCTCTGACCGCGAGCCTGCTCGTCGCCGTGCCCGCCTCGGGCACGGCCGCCGACACCGACTACACCCTCGCCATCGATCCCACCGCCAAGGGCGCGACGATCGACGACACGATGTACGGCGTCTTCTTCGAGGACATCAACCGCGCCGCCGACGGCGGCCTGTACGCCGAGCTGGTGCAGAACAGGTCGTTCGAGTACAGCACCGCCGACAACGCCGCCTACACGCCGCTGACGGGGTGGGCGCCGACCGGCGGCACGCTCGACGTGGTGGACGACGACGCCCGGATGAACGAGCGCAACCGCAACTACCTGCGCCTCGGCCTGCCCGCCGGCGTGATCAACTCGGGCTACAACTCGGGCCTCGCGGTGGAGAAGGGCAAGCGCTACGACTTCTCCGCCTGGGCCCGCTCGGACCAGCCCGCCGGCACGCCGGTGCACGTCGGCCTGACCGACCCGGCGGGCAAGGACCTCGCGCCGCCGGTGGAGGTCCGGGTCAAGGGCGACGGCTGGACCAAGTACACCGGCACGTTCGCCGCGCGCGAGTCGTCCACGACCGGTCGGCTGCTGCTCGACGCGGGAGGGACGGGCACGCTCCGGCTGGACATGGTCTCCCTGTTCCCGCAGGACACCTTCAAGGGCCACGGCCTGCGCAAGGACCTGGCGGAGAAGATCGCGGCGCTGGACCCGGGCTTCGTCCGCTTCCCCGGCGGGTGCCTGGTCAACACCGGCAGCCACCGCGGCTACGAGGCGCCGGACTTCGAGCGCCGCCGCTCCTTCCAGTGGAAGGACACCATCGGGCCGGTCGAGCAGCGCGCCACCAACTGGAACTTCTGGGGCTACAACCAGTCCTACGGTTTGGGCTACTACGAGTACTTCCAGTTCTCCGAGGACGTCGGCGCGATGCCGCTGCCCGTGGTGCCCGCCCTGGTCACCGGCTGCGGCCAGAACCGCGCCACCGACGACCCCGAGCTGTTGCGGCGGCACATCCAGGACACCCTGGACCTGATCGAGTTCGCGAACGGCCCCGCCGACTCCACCTGGGGTCGCAAGCGGGCCGAGATGGGCCACCCGGAGCCCTTCGGGCTCACCCACGTGGCCGTCGGCAACGAGGAGAACCTGGCCGACGAGTTCTTCAGCCGGTTCACCCGGTTCCGCGCCGCCATCGAGGCGAGGTACCCGGACATCACGGTCGTCGGCAACTCCGGGCCCGACGACACCGGCGCCAACTTCGACCGGCTGTGGCAGCTCAACCGCGACGCGGGCGTCGACCTGGTGGACGAGCACTACTACAACAGCCCCAGCTGGTTCCTGGAGAACAACGACCGCTACGACAGCTACGACCGCAACGGCCCCAAGGTGTTCCTGGGCGAGTACGCCTCGCAGGACAACCGGTACTTCAACGCCCTCGCCGAGGCCGCGTTCATGACCGGCCTGGAGCGCAACGCCGACGTGGTCAAGCTCGCCTCCTACGCGCCGCTGCTGTCGAACGAGGACTACGTGCAGTGGCGGCCGGACATGATCTGGTTCAACAACCACGCGTCGTGGGGCTCGACCTCCTACGAGGTGCAGAAGCTGTTCATGACCAACGTCGGCGACCACGTGGTCGAGAGCACCGCGTCCGGCACGCCGTGGAGCCCCACGCCGATCACCGGCGCCATCGGCCTCTCCTCCTGGGCCACCTCGGTGGCCTACGACGACGTGAAGGTCACCTCGGCGGACGGCCGTGAGCTGTTCGCCGACGACTTCTCCGTCGACGGCGGCTCCTGGACGGGCAACGGCGCCGGCAACTGGGGCGTGGTGGACGGGCGGTTCGTGCAGTCCGACACCGCGGCGACCAACCCCCTGATGACGGCGGGCGACCCGACGTGGAGCGACTTCACGTTCAGCGTGAAGGCCACCAAGCTGTCCGGCAGCGAGGGCTTCCTGATCCCGTTCGCGGTCAACGGCACGGGCAACCCGTTCTGGTGGAACCTCGGCGGCTGGAACAACACCCGCTCCGCGGTGGACGGCGGCAACTCCTCGCGCGTGTTCCACGCCGACGACACCAGGATCGAGACCGGTCGGACCTACGACCTGCGCGTCGAGGTGCGCGACCGGACCGTGCGGCTCTTCGTCGACGGGCGGCTGTGGGCCTCGTTCACCGACGAGGCGAACAAGAACCCGGAGCCGTTCCGCCAGGTGGTCACCCGCGACGAGGCGACCGGCGAGCTGATCGTCAAGGTCGTCAACGCGCAGTCGAACGCCGCCCGCACGAAGATCGACCTGGGCAGGGGCGCCTGGGTGGTGCCGACCGCGAGTGCCACCGTGCTGGAGGGCCTGCCCGACGACGTCAACACCGAGTTCACCCAGCCGGTCAAGGCGAGGCAGACGCAGGTGCGGGTGTCGAGCTCGTTCACCCACACGTTCCCGCCGAACTCGGTCACGTTCCTGCGCATCAAGGACCGCCGTCGATGACCACGCCCAGCACCTCCGCGATTGGAGCTCCCGTGTCCCTGGACCGCAGAAGCCTGTTCCGCGCCGGCGGCGCGCTGGCCGTGGCGGGCGGCCTGACCGCCTCCGCGTCGGCCGTCTCCGCGCAGGGGGAGCCCGAGGCCGCGGCCGCCGCCCCCGGCGGGCTGCCCACCCGCAACCCCCTGGTCGAGCAGCGCGCCGACCCGTTCATCACCCGGCCGGTGAACGGCATGTACTACCTCACCGGCTCGGTCCCCGAGTACGACCGGGTGGTGATCCGGGGCGCCGCCACCCTCGACGGGCTCGCGGACGCCCGCGAGCGCACCATCTGGCGGCGGCCGTCGTCCGGGAAGATGGGCGGCTACATCTGGGCGCCGGAGCTGCACCGCATCGACGGCAAGTGGTACGTCTACTTCGCCGCGGGCGACTCCGACGACCCGTTCCGCATCCGCACCTACGTGCTGGAGTCGGCCAAGGACGACCCGCGCGAGGGAGGCTGGGAGCTGAAGGGGCAGGTGGTCACCGCGTGGGAGACCTTCACCCTCGACGCGACCACGTTCGAGCACCGCGGCAAGCGGTACTTCCTGTGGGCGCAGCACGAACCGGGCATCGACACCAACACCAACCTCTACATCGCCGAGATGGCCTCGCCGCTCGCGCTGAAGACGACGCCGGTGCGCATCGCCACGCCCACGCTGGACTGGGAGGTGCAGGGCTTCCGGGTCAACGAGGGCGCGGCGGTGCTCATCCGCAACGGCCGGGTCTTCGTCACCTTCTCCGCCAGCGCCACCGACGCCCGCTACTGCATGGGGCTGCTCACCGCGGACGAGAACGCCGACCTGCTCGACGCGCGGTCGTGGACCAAGACGCCGACGCCGGTCTTCACCACCAACGACGCCACCCGGCAGTACGGCCCGGGGCACAACTCGTTCACCACGGTCGGGGACCGGGACGTGCTGGTCTACCACGCCCGCGACTACCGGGCGATCACCGGCGACCCGCTGTTCGACCCGAACCGGCACACCCGCGTGCAGGAGCTGCGCTGGAACGCCGACGGCACGCCCAGCTTCGGCGTGCCGGTCGGGAAGGGCGGGCCGGTGGTGCGGCTGTCGCCCGCCGACGCGCCGGCCCTGTTCGTGCGGCACTTCGAGTACAAGCTCCGGGTGGACGGCAACGTGCGCGACCTGGCCGACTCGCAGTTCCGGTTCGTGCCCGGCTTCCTCGGCGCGGGCACGGTGGCGGTGCAGTCGGTCAACTTCCCGGACCGCTACGCGCGGGTCGACGGCGGCGTGGTCCGGGTCGACCCGTTCGAGGACACCGACGCCTACGGCCGGGCCGCGTCGTTCGTGCGGGCGCCGGGCCTGACCGACCGTGACGGGGTGTCGTTGCGACTGGCGGCCGACCAGGACGCCTACCTCGCGCACGACACCGGGCGGTTGGCGGTGTCCAAGCCGGGCGGTGACCGACGCGCCCGGGAACGTGCGACATTCAGGGTGTCCTGACGCGTCCTGCGCAGGTAGGAGCGGTCCTTGGTGGACAATGTCCGGGAGTGCCTTCGCGGTCGACCGGGCGTGTTATCGCTAACATCGAGTTCGAAGGCTTGCATGTCGACAGGGGAGATGGGGCGCTAGTGGAGCACAGGACCTCGCGCGATCCCGCGATGACGGATGTCGCCCGACTCGCCGGGGTCTCGCACCAGACGGTGTCGAGGGTGCTGAACGGGCACCCCAACGTCCGGGAGCAGACCCGGCTGCGGGTGCGCGCGGCCATCGCGGAACTGGGCTACCGGCCCAACAAGGCGGCCCGCGCGCTGGTGACCGGCCGGTCGCAGCTGATCGGGGTGGTGGCGCAGAACTCGACGCTCTACGGCCCCGCGTCGCTGCTGGCCGCGTTCGAGGCGGCGGCGGCCGAGGCGGGGTTCGCGGTGAGCGTGGGCCGGGTCAACGTGCTCGACCGCAACTCCATCTCCGACGCCGTGGAACGCCACCGCGACCAGCGGGTCGCCGGGATAGTGGTCATCGCGCCGACCGCGTCGGCCAACGACGCCGTCGGCGACGTGTCCGCCGGCATCCCGCTGGTCACGGTGGACGGCGACCCGGAGCGCTCCACGCCGCTGGTCACGGTCGACCAGGCGGCGGGCGCGTTCGCGGCGACCACCCACCTGCTGGAGGCGGGCCACCGCACGGTGTGGCACGTCTCGGGGCCGTCGGACTGGTTCGACAGCCTCGGCCGCATAAGGGGTTGGCGGTCGGCGCTGGAGACGGCGGGCCTGGAGGTGCCGCCGGTCGTGCCGGCGGACTGGAGCGCGGCCTCGGGCTACCGGGCGGGCCAGATGCTCGCCCGGATGCCGGAGGTGACCGCGATCTTCGCGGCGAACGACCACCTGGCGCTCGGCATCCTGCGGGCCATGAGCGAGCGCGGTCGCCGGGTGCCGCACGACGTGAGCATCGTCGGGTTCGACGACGTGCCGGAGGCGGCCTACTTCATCCCGCCGCTGACGACCATCCGGCCGGACTTCCACGCCGTCGCCAAGGAGACGCTGGAGCTGCTGCTGGCGCAGGTGGCCGACGGGGAGGTGGGCGCGCCGCAGCGCAACGTCCCGCCGGCCCTGGTGAAGCGGGACAGCGTCGCGCCACCCGTGCAGTGACCCCGGGGTGGCGGCACAGCGTCGTGCCGCCCTCGCGGTGGGGCCGGGGGTCGCGTGACCCGGACGGGCGTGCGGCCTGCCGCACGCACACCGCCCGTCGCACGGGTTCTGGTCGGCGCGGTGCCGTCGAGCGCCGGGTCGTGTGCGGCGCGGGTCCTGGGTAGCTGCGTCACGGGCGCGGTGAGGCGAGGCGGGGTGTCGCAGAGCACGGTGTCGTGGGGCACAGCGGTGCCGGTCGTGGGGCGGGCCGGCGGGCCGGATACGGTTCCGCGACCCTCGCGGTGGGTCGGGCCGGGCGCCGTCCGGCGCGACCGGGGCCGGTCCCGCAACTTTTTCGTCCGGTCTTCCGCGCATCTGCGGGTCCGCGCCAGGCCCGAACCCGCCTAGGCTGGGGTGCGACGGCAGCAGCGCCGCACCCCGCTGAACACCGGGTTTTGTGCACGCTCACCAAACCGTTAAGACCACGTTGCGGGCAGGTCTTGACGTCACGAATGTTAGCGATAACACTGCCCATCATGGCGAGCGATCCATTGGTGGTGGGTGTCGACTTCGGCACGTTGTCCGGCCGCGCGGTGGTCGTGCGGGTGCGCGACGGCCTCGAACTCGGCACCGCGGTGCACGACTACCGGCACGGCGTGCTGGACCGCGCCCTGCCCGACGGGCGCCCGTTGCCCCCCGACTGGGCGTTGCAGGTGCCCCAGGACTACGTGGACGTGCTGCGGCACGCGGTGCCCGCGGCCATCGTCGACGCCGGGGTCGACCCGGCCGACGTGATCGGCATCGGCACGGACTTCACCGCGTGCACGATGGTCCCGGTCAAGGCCGACGGCACGCCGCTCAACGAGCTGCCCGAGTTCGCCGGCAACCCGCACGCGTACGTGAAGCTGTGGAAGCACCACGCGGCCCAGCCGCAGGCGGACCGGATCAACCACCTGGCCGCGCAGCGCGGCGAGGGCTGGCTGCCCCGCTACGGCGGCCTGATCTCCTCGGAGTGGGAGTTCGCCAAGGGCCTGCAGCTGCTCGAAGAGGCCCCCGAGGTCTACGCGGCG
Organism: Saccharothrix sp. 6-C; assembly: GCF_016695385.1. NCBI lineage: Bacteria > Bacillati > Actinomycetota > Actinomycetes > Pseudonocardiales > Pseudonocardiaceae > Saccharothrix > Saccharothrix sp. 6-C. Next base: position 2,034,321 of record NZ_CP064192.1, read on the forward strand.
ATGGACCACTGGGTCGAGGCCGCCGACTGGATCGTCTGGCAGCTCGCCGGCACCTACGTGCGCAACGCGTGCACGGCCGGTTACAAGGGCATCTACCAGGACGGCTACCCGTCCGCGGACTTCCTGTCCGCGCTCAACCCCGACTTCGCGACGTTCGTCTCCGACAAGCTGGAGCACCAGCTCGGCCAGCTCGGCGACCGGGCGGGCGGGCTCACCGAGCAGGCCGCCGAGTGGACCGGCCTCAAGCCCGGCATCGCGGTGGCCGTCGGCAACGTCGACGCGCACGTGACCGCGCCCGCCGCGCGGGCCGTCGAACCCGGCCAGATGGTCGCGATCATGGGCACCTCCACGTGCCACGTGATGAACGCCGACGTGCTGGCCGACGTGCCGGGCATGTGCGGCGTGGTGGACGGCGGGATCGTGCCCGGCCTCTGGGGCTACGAGTCCGGGCAGAGCGGCGTGGGCGACATCTTCGCCTGGTTCGTCGAGCACGGCGTGCCCGGGGAGTACCACGAGCAGGCGCGGGCGCGCGGCATCTCGGTGCACGAGCTGCTGACCGAGCTGGCCGCTCAGCAGCGCATCGGCGAGCACGGCCTGATCGCGCTGGACTGGCACAGCGGCAACCGCTCGGTGCTGGTGGACCACGAGCTGTCGGGCGTCATCGTCGGACAGACGCTGGCCACCCGCGCCGAGGACACCTACCGGGCGCTGCTGGAGGCCACCGCCTACGGCACGCGCGTGATCGTGGACTCCTACACCGACGCGGGCATCCCGGTGACCGAGCTGGTCATCGCGGGCGGCCTGCTGCGCAACCCGCTGCTGATGCAGATCTACGCCGACGTGACGAACCTGCCGCTGTCGGTGATCGGCTCCGAGCAGGGGCCTGCGCTGGGCTCGGCGATGCACGCGGCCGTCGCGGCGAAGGCCTACGACGACATCCACGCCGCGGCCAAGGCGATGGGCTCGATCAAGCGCGGCGCGTACCTGCCGATCCCGGACAACGTCGAGGCCTACGAGCGGATGTTCGTGGAGTACCAGGAGCTGCACGACTACTTCGGCCGCGGCGCGAACGAGGTCATGCACCGGCTCAAGGCCCGGCGGCTGGCCACGAAGACGGACACGGCGAAGGGCGAGGTGGGAGCGTGACGGCGTCCGCCATCTCCGAGCTGCGCCGCACGGTCGCCGACCTGCACCGCGAGCTGACCCGCTACGAGCTGGTGATCTGGACCGCGGGCAACGTCTCGGCCCGCGTGCCCGGCCAGGACCTGATGGTCATCAAGCCGTCCGGCGTGTCCTACGACGAGCTGACCCCCGAGGCCATGGTCGTCACCGACCTGCACGGCAACCTGGTGGAGGGCGACCACTCGCCGTCGTCGGACACCGCCGCGCACGCCTACGTGTACCGGCACATGCCCGAGGTCGGGGGAGTGGTGCACACGCACTCCCCGTACGCCACGGCGTGGGCGGCGCGCGGCGAGCCGATCCCGTGCGTGCTCACGATGATCGCCGACGAGTTCGGCGGCGACGTCCCGGTGGGCCCGTTCGCGCTGATCGGCGACGACTCGATCGGCCGCGGCATCGTGGAGACGCTGAGCGGGAGCCGGTCGCCGGCCGTGCTGATGCGCAACCACGGCCCGTTCACCATCGGCAAGGACGCGCGTGCGGCGGTGAAGGCCGCGGTGATGGTGGAGGACGTGGCCCGCACCGTCCACTTCGCACACCAGCTCGGCACGCCGAAACCGATCGAGCAGCACCACATCGACAGCCTGTACGCCCGTTACCAGAACGTCTACGGGCAATGAGCCCACGAGGGGAGCCCCGCATGTCGCGTGCTGGGAAGCCGCAGGTCTGGTTCCTGACCGGGAGCCAGCACCTCTACGGCCCGGAAACGCTCGAGCAGGTCGCCCAGCAGTCGCAGCAGATCCAGCGGATGCTCACCGAGTCGGGCCGGATCGCCGCGGAGGTGGTGTGGCAGCCGGTGCTGACCGACACCGCCGCCATCCGCGACGTCATGCTCGCGGCGAACGCGGACCCGTCGTGCATCGGCGTGATCGCGTGGATGCACACCTTCTCGCCCGCGAAGATGTGGATCACCGGGCTGGACGCGCTGCGCAAGCCGCTGCTGCACCTGCACACGCAGCTCAACGAAGCCCTGCCGTGGTCGACCATCGACATGGACTTCATGAACCTCAACCAGGCCGCGCACGGCGACCGCGAGTTCGGGTTCATCCAGACCAGGCTCGGCGTGCCGCGCAAGACCGTGGCGGGCCACGCCAGCGACCCGGTGCTGGCCACCCGGATCGACGGCTGGGTGCGCGCCGCCACCGGCTACAGCCACCTGAACGGGATGAAGCTGGCCCGGTTCGGCGACAACATGCGCGGCGTCGCGGTGACCGAGGGCGACAAGGTGGAGGCCGAGCTGCGCTTCGGCGTCTCGGTGAACACCTACGGCGTGAACGACCTCGTCGAGCTGGTGGACGCGGTCGGCGAGGAGGAGATCGACCTCCTGGTCGCCGAGTACGCCGACACCTACCGGCTCGCGCCCGAGCTGCACAAGGGCGCCGAGCGGCACGACTCGCTGCGCTACGGCGCCCGCATCGAGGCCGGCCTGCGCCGCTTCCTCACCGAGGGCGGCTTCGGCGCGTTCACCACGAACTTCGAGGACCTGGGCGGGCTGCGGCAGCTGCCGGGCCTGGCCGTGCAGCGGCTGATGGCCGACGGCTACGGCTTCGGCGGCGAGGGCGACTGGAAGACCTCCGCCCTGCTGGCCGCGGTGAAGGCGATGGGCGCGGGCACGGGCCGCGGCACGTCCTTCATGGAGGACTACACCTACCACTTCGGGCCGGGCGAGCCGAAGATCCTCGGCGCGCACATGCTGGAGGTCTGCCCGACCATCGCGGCCGACCAGCCGTCGTGCGAGGTGCACGCGCTCGGCATCGGCGGCCGGGAGGACCCGGTGCGCCTGGTGTTCGACGCGGCCGCGGGCCCCGCCGTCGTGGTCGGCCTGGCCGACCTGGGCGAGCGGTTCCGGTTGGTGGCCAACGAGGTCGAGGTCGTGCCGCCGGACGAGCCGCTGCCGAACCTGCCGGTGGCGCGCGCGGTGTGGAAGCCCGCGCCGTCGCTGTCCACGTCGGCCGAGTCGTGGCTGACCGCCGGTGGACCGCACCACACCGTGATGACGCAGGCCGTGGGCTCGGATACGCTGCGCGACTTCGCGACCATGGTGAACACCGAACTGGTGGTCATCGACCAGGACACGACGACCGCGTCGTTCGGCGACCGCCTGCGCTGGAACCAGGCGTACTTCCGACTCGCGCAGGGAATGCGCTAGCCGGTCCCGGACCGGCCGGCCCCGAGCCGGCCGGCGCCGGGCCAAGCACCACATCTAGGGAGAGAGAGAAACAATGAGGTTTCCGCGGATCGCCGCCATCACCGCGGCCGGCCTGATGCTCGCCGCCTGCGGGTCGGCGGAGAAGTCCGTCGACCAGCAGACCGGGTCCACGGAGGGCGCGCTCGTCGGCGTGACCATGCCGACCCGCTCGTCGGAGCGCTGGATCCACGACGGCGACAACATCAAGAAGGCGTTGGAGGAGAAGGGCTACAAGGTCGACCTCCAGTACGCCGAGAACGACATCCCGACGCAGGCCAACCAGATCGAGAACCAGATCACCAAGGGCGCGAAGCTGCTCATCGTGGCCTCGATCGACGGCACCGCGATCACGTCGCAGCTGCAGCAGGCGCAGGACGCCAACATCCCGGTCATCGCCTACGACCGGCTGCTGCGCAACACCGACAGCGTCGACTACTACGCCACCTTCGACAACTTCAAGGTCGGCGTGCAGCAGGCGACGTCGCTGCTGACCGGTCTGAAGGTGCTCAACGCCGACGGCACCCCGGGCACCGCGACCGGCCCGCTGAACGTGGAGCTGTTCGCCGGTTCGCCGGACGACAACAACGCCACGTTCTTCTTCAACGGCGCGATGTCGGTGCTCCAGCCGCACATCGACAAGGGCACGCTGGTGGTCAAGAGCGGCCAGACCGACTTCAAGACGGTCGCCATCCTGCGCTGGGACCCGGCCACGGCCCAGAAGCGCATGGAGGACCTGCTGACCTCGTCCTACGGCGGCGCGCAGGTGCACGGCGTGCTGTCGCCGTACGACGGCCTGTCCATCGGCATCCTGTCCGCGCTCAAGAGCAGCGGCTACGGCACCGGCGGCAACCCGTACCCGATCGTCACCGGCCAGGACGCCGAGGTCGCGTCGGTGAAGTCGATCATCGGCGGCGAGCAGTACTCGACCATCTACAAGGACACCCGCGAGCTCGCGGCGACCACCGTGAAGATGGCCGACGCCGTGCTCAAGGGCGGCAAGCCCGAGGTCAACAACGAGAAGGACTACGACAACGGCAAGAAGGTCGTGCCGTCGTACCTGCTCGAGTCGGTGATCGTGGACAAGGGCAACTACCAGAAGGTGCTCGTCGACAGCGGCTACTACACCGCGGATCAGCTGAAGTAGGTTTGCACACCATGTCCGACGAAATCCTGGTGATGCGCGGCATCACCAAGCGGTTCGCCGGGGTCACCGCGCTGCACGACGTCACGCTCGGCGTGCGGCGCGGTGAGATCCACGCGATCTGCGGTGAGAACGGCGCGGGCAAGTCCACGCTGATGAAGGTGCTCTCCGGCGTGCACCCGCACGGCTCGTACGAGGGCGAGATCGTCTTCGAGGGCGAACCCTGCTCGTTCGGCGGCGTCCGCGACAGCGAGCGGCGCGGCATCGTGATCATCCACCAGGAACTGGCGCTGTGCGGTCAGCTGTCCGTCGCGGAGAACCTGTTCCTCGGCAACGAGCGGGCCAAGCGCGGCTTCATCGACTGGAACCGCACCAACCACGCGGCGGGCGCCCTGCTCGCCCGCGTGGGCCTGCGGGAGAACCCGACGACGCCCGTCCACGACCTCGGCGTCGGCAAGCAGCAGCTGGTCGAGATCGCCAAGGCCCTGGCCAAGGACGTGAAGCTGCTGATCCTGGACGAGCCGACCGCGGCGTTGAACGACGACGACTCCGCGCACCTGCTCGACCTGCTCGACGGGCTGCGCGACGAGGGCATCACCTCGGTGATCATCTCGCACAAGCTCAACGAGGTGACCAGGATCGCCGACAGCATCACGATCCTGCGCGACGGCCGCACGATCGAGACGCTGCCCGCGAAGGACGTGAGCGAGGACCGGATCATCTCCGGCATGGTCGGCCGCGACCTGGAGAACCGCTTCCCGCCGCGCACGCCCGAGATCGGCGAGGAGGTGCTGCGCATCGAGGACTGGACCGTGCACAGCCCGTCCCAGCCCGACCGGGTCGTGGTGGACAGCGCCACGCTGTCGTTGCGCCGCGGCGAGATCGTGGGTCTCGCCGGGCTCATGGGCGCGGGCCGCACCGAGCTCGCGATGAGCGTGTTCGGGCGGTCCTACGGCGTCGGCGTCTCCGGTCGGGTGGTCAAGGACGGCCGCGAGATCGACACGCGCACCGTCCGCAAGGCCATCGACCACGGCCTCGCCTACGTCAGCGAGGACCGCAAGCGCTACGGGCTCAACCTGATCCAGGACGTCAAGCTCAACGTGTCCGCGGCCGGGTTGCACAAGCTGGCGCCGCGCGGCTGGGTGAACGAGAACGAGGAGCACTCGGTCGCGGAGAAGTACCGGCGCTCGATGAACATCAAGGCGCCCGGCGTGGGCACCACGACGTCGTCGCTGTCGGGCGGCAACCAGCAGAAGGTCGTGCTGGCGAAGTGGATGTTCACCGACCCGGACGTGCTCATCCTCGACGAGCCGACCCGCGGCATCGACGTCGGCGCGAAGTACGAGATCTACTCGATCATCAACGACCTGGCCGACCAGGGCCGCGCGGTGCTGGTCATCTCCTCCGAGCTGCCGGAGCTGCTCGGCCTGTGCGACCGGGTCTACACCCTGTCCGAGGGCCGCATCACCGGCGAGTTCGACCGGGCGGAAGCCACCCAGGAACGCTTGATGCACCACATGACCCAGGGACAGACCTCATGACCACCAAGACCGCGACCACGCCGGCGGGGCAGCAGGCCGGCGCGCCGCAGCGCAGGTTCACGTTCAACCTGCGGCAGTCCGGCATCTACATCGCGTTCGCGTTGATCGTGGTGCTCTTCACGGTGCTGACGGACGGCGCCCTGCTCACACCGCAGAACATCTCCAACATCATCGTGCAGAACTCGTACGTGCTGATCCTGGCCATCGGCATGATCCTGGTGATCATCGGCGGGCACATCGACCTGTCGGTGGGCTCGGTGGTGGCGCTGACCGGCGCGATCTGCGCGGTGCTGACCGTGCAGATGGGCCTGCCGTGGCCGCTGGCGGTGCTGATCACGCTGCTCGCGGGCGCGGTGATCGGCGCCGCCCAGGGCTACTGGGTGGCGTTCTTCGGCATCCCGGCGTTCATCGTGACGCTCGGCGGCATGCTCGTGTTCCGCGCGCTCACCCTGACCGTGCTGGGCAACCAGGGCATCGGCCCGTTCCCGGACCAGATCCGCACCCTGGCCAACGGCTTCACCGAGGGCTACCTCGGCAACGTCGGCCTCGGCCCGCTGGGCGGCGCCGACCTGGTCAGCCTGCTCGTCGGGGTCGCGGTGGTGGTCGGGTTCGCGTTCAACCAGTGGCGCAACCGCAAGGCCCGGCTGAGCTACGGGCAGGTCGTCGACCCGTTCCCGATCTTCGTGGCGAAGATCGCGCTCGCGGCGGCCGTGGTGCTGGCCGTGGTGGTGCAGCTGGCCCGGTTCCGCAACCTGCCCTGGGTGCTGGTGCTGCTCGCGGTGCTGGCGCTGGGCTACTCGGTGATGGCGAACAAGTCGGTCTTCGGCCGGCACATCTACGCCATCGGCGGCAACCTCCAGGCCGCGACGCTGTCCGGCGTGAAGGTCAAGCAGGTCACGTTCTGGGTGTTCGTGAACATGGGCGTGCTGTCCGCGCTGGCGGGCGTGATCTTCGCCGGCCGGCTCAACCAGGCCGGCCCGACCGCGGGCAACGCGTTCGAGCTGGACGCGATCGCGGCGGCGTTCATCGGCGGCGCGGCGGTGCAGGGCGGCGTGGGCCGGGTGGTCGGCGCGATCACCGGCGGCCTGATCATGGGCGTGATCAACAACGGCATGTCGTTGATCGGCGCGCCCAGCGAGCGGGTGATGCTGGTCAAGGGCCTGGTGCTGCTGGCCGCCGTCGCCTACGACGTGTGGACCAAGCGGCGCGGTCGCGCCTGACCGGAGCCGTGGTCCGCACGACCACTCTGTCGGTAGATTACAAGTTAATGCGCTAGCGCGACAATTTCCGACATGACGTTCCGTGTCGTGTCGGTCCTGTCCGCCGTGCTCGCCCTCGGCCTCACCGCGGCTCCTCCGGCGGTGGCCGAGGGCGCACGCGTCGACTACCGCGAATGGCGCTCCGCGCAGCTCGTCCAGGGCGAGCACGAAGGGACCGCGCCCGTGCCCGGCGGCCTCGCGATCCACCGGCCGATCGGCGTGCGGGACGGTTACGACTACGCGCGGTGGACGTCGCCGCGCCGGGTCACCGGCTTCGCCGCGACCCAGGCCGTCGCCTCCTGGAACGCCGACACCCCGCCCGGCACGTGGCTCCAGGTGGAACTGCGCGGCGACGACACCCCCTGGTACGTCATGGCCCGCTGGGCGCTCGGCGACCAGGACGTCGAGCGGACCACGGTCCCCGGCCAGGACGACGAGCACGGGTCGGTGGACGTGGACACCTTCGTGGCCAAACGGCCCCTGCGTGCCTACCGGCTGCGCGTCACCCTCTACCGCCTCGCCGGCACCCGGACGTCACCGCTGCTGCGGATGGCCGGCGCGATGGCCTCCGCCGTCCCGGACCGCTTCACCGTGCCCACGAGCGCGCCGGGCGTCGCGCGGGGCGTCGAACTGCCCGTGCCGCGCTACTCGCAGAACGTCCACGAAGGCCACTACCCGGAGTACGACGGCGGCGGCGAGGCGTGGTGCAGCCCCACGTCCACCGAGATGGTCGTGGAGTACTACGGGCGCGGCCCGAGCGCCGAGGACCTGTCCTGGTTGGACCCCGCCCACGTCGACCGGACCGTGGACCACGCCGCGCGGCACACCTACGACCACGACTACCGCGGCGCGGGCAACTGGCCGTTCAACACGGCGTACGCGGCGAGCTTCGGCCTGCGGGGCCACGTCACGCGCCTGCGGTCGCTGTCCGAAGTGGAGCAGCTCGTCGCGCGGGGCGTGCCCGTGATCACCTCGCAGTCGTTCCGGGCGGACGAGCTGGCCGGCGCCGGGTACGGGACGGCCGGTCACATCATGGTCGTGGTCGGCTTCACCGAGGACGGCGACGTGATCGCCAACGACCCCGCGTCGTCGTCGGACGAGGCGGTGCGCCGCGTCTACGACCGCGCGCAGTTCGAGAACGTCTGGCTGCGCACGAAGCGCTACCGCGCGGACGGCTCCGTGGCCGGCGGCTCGGGCGGCATCGCCTACGTCATCACCCGCTAGTCCGATCGGTGTCCGGCGGCCGGCACGGCGCCCACCCGACCGTCGGCGACGGCGTCGGCCACCCGCGGGAGGTCCACGGCCACGCCCGCGTCGTCACCCGCGACGAACCGCCCGACCTGAAGCAGGGCCTTGACGGGCATTCCGATGTCCGATTCACTACCGGATAGTCCTGGGAACGCTCCCAGCGCGGAAGCCCGGTGGTGGCCCGTCACGTCCCTCGGCGGGCCGCCACCACTCCCACCCGATGCCGTCGACCGCCCGGATCTCCGCCGCCACCGCAGGAAAGCGCTTACCAACCTCAGGAGATCGTCCTATGAAAGCACTACTCGCCGTGTCAGCGTTGACCGCGGCGCTCCTCCAGGTCGCCGCGCCGGAGGCGCAGGCCGCCTGCGGCGACGGCTCGTACCAGGCCGAGGTGACCGGCTCCGGCAGCAGCTTCACCGCACGCCGGGGCAACAGCACGGTCTACACCGGCAGCAGCCTGCGCGCCGCGCTCCAGGCGGCCAACGACAGCCTCACCGCGAACCGCACGTCCAAGGAGCGGATCGTCGTCCGGGCGTCCGGCTCCATCCCCGCGGGCGAGCGGTACTCGATGCGCAGCTACACCACCATCGACCTGTGCGGCACCATCGACGTCACCGGTTCCGGCTCGGGCGACTACGCGCCGGTCTACGCGCGCGGCGTCCGGGACATCGAGGTGCAGAACCTCACCGTCACCGGCACCCCGGTGTACGGCATCTTCATGCGCAACGTCACCAACGTGGTCATCGGCACCGTGAACATGCGCCTGTCCAGGGGGCTGGGCGTGCGCATCGACAACCGCGGCGACACCAGCCAGTGGAGCCGCAACATCCGCCTCGACTACGCCTACGTGCAGGGCGCCAGCTCGCACGCCGTGGAGACCTACGGGGTCGACGGCCTGACCATCGGCACGGTGGTGGCGCGCAACGTCGGCGAGTCCGGCCTGCTGCTCAACCAGACGATCAACGCCACGGTGGGCACGGTCGACGCCGAGAACGCGGGCGCCGGCACCGGCTACGCCGCGTTCCGCACCGCCAACCGCAACGGCCGGATCGGCAGCAGCTACCCGATCAACGTCCGGGTCGGGCAGGTCATCGCCCGCGGCGGCGGGCGCGGCATCTTCTGCGTGTCGGAGAGCGGCGGCCTCCAGGTCGACCGGCTCACCATCAGCAACACCGGCAACAACGCGATCCTGATCGAGAACTGCTACAACGTGAACCTGGCCGCCCAGAGCGGCAGCGTCAGCGGCGGCGGCGAGATCCGGCTGGCGGCGCGCAGCGAGTTCCCGGTGACGCGGGACATCACCATCCAGAACCTGACCGTCACCAACTCGGCGATCACCGAGAACCCGTGCGGCACCAACACCACGTTCCGCAACAACACGCTGGTCAACAGCAGGCAGTCCATCTGCTAGTCCGGCGACGGAGCCCCGGCCCGCGGTCTCACCTGGAGCCCGGGCCGGGGCCCTCAGACCTGGACCATGGTCCGGCCCCCGACCCGGACCATGGTCCGACCCACGACCCCGACCCGGCCGGCGGTCGGCCTGACCCGGCCGGCCCGGCGACGGTCCGGGTCACCGCTTGGGACACTGCCCGGTCCGCGATCCGGTCGGCGACCGGTCGTGCCTGGTCCGGGTATGTTCGGCCGGTGACTCCGGGAACCGACCCACGTACCGCCCCGTCCTGGCCGGACCTGCCCGAAGTCGCCCGTGACGTGCTGCTGGAGGTCCTCGTCCACGGCGCGATGCCCCGGTCCGAGCTCGCCACCCGCCTGCACCTGTCCCGGCCCACCCTCACCCGGGTGACCCGCACGCTCGTGCTCCACGGACTGCTCGTCGAGGGCGAAACGCAACTGCGCTCGTCCACCGGCAGGCCCTCGGAGATCCTCCACGTGCGCGGCGACTCCCACCACTTCCTCGGCGTGAAGCTCACCGCCGACCGGCTGTTCGCGGCCGTGACGGACCTGACGGCGACGGTGACCGCGACCACCGACCAGCCGCTGCGCTCGAACGACCCGGCGGACGTCACCGCCCAGATCGCCGAAGTCGCGGCGGGCTTCCCGGGGCTGACGGCCATCGGCGTGACGCTGGGCGGCATCGTGTCCGGCGGGGTGGTGGCCGAGGCGGAGTTCCTGCGGTGGGTGGACGTGCCGCTGCGGGACGCCCTGGTCGAGGCGACCGCCGTGCCGGTCGTCGTCGACAACGACGTGCAGGCGCTCACGTCGGCCGAGCACTGGTTCGGCGCGGGCGCGGGGCTCGACTCGATGGTCCTCATCACGGTGGGCGCGGGCGTCGGCTGCGGCGTGGTCGTCGACGGCAAGCTGGTGCGGGGCTCGCACGGCCTCACGCCCCGGATCGCGCACATCCTGGTCGACCCGAGCGGCCCGCAGTGCGGGTACGGCCACCGCGGCTGCGCGTCGAGCTACCTCATGACGCACGTGATGCTGCGGCAGCTGGACGGCGACCCGACGTACGGGGAAGCGGTCGAGCGGGCGCTGGCGGGTGACCCGGTCGCCAAGGAGGTCTTCGACAACGCGGGCTACGCGCTGGGCGTGCTGATCGGCACCGTCGCGAACTTCCTGGACCCGCGGAAGGTCCTGCTGACGGGTGACGGGCTCCCGCTCCACGAGGTGTCGGAGCGGCGCGTGGCGGACGGGATCGCGGCGAGCTTCGAGGCCGACCCGGCGCTGATCGACCTGGACGTGCGGCCCTTCGACTTCAGCGAGTGGGCGCGTTCGGGCGCCGCCCTGGCCATCCGCGCCACCCTCACCAAAGCCCGCTGACCCGCGCGTGTCCCACGCCGGGAACACCCGTGTCCTACGTCCGGAACACCCGAGTTGAACGCTCAGGTCCGTCCCACCGCGACTGGGAACGGTCCCAGGGCGTGGTGAACGGCCGTTCCCGCCGGCACGGCGGTCCTCGTCGGACGGTCGGCATTCCGCCGTCGCGCAGCGAAGAAGTTGCGGTCCGGTCACGCAGCCGTCCCACTCCTTGACACAGCGCTGTGGCCCGCGACACAGTACCGCCGATTTTGAGCGGTCGAACGGGTGGCAAAGTGTTCAGGCGGGTGCGCTGCGTGACCGCCGCGACGCGGGCACGAGACGCGAGCGATCGGCACCGACCAGCTCGAACGGCACCGACCAGCTCGAACCGGGGGAGGGGGAGCAGGCCATGGCGCGTCCCGGCGCTCCGGTGACGACCCGCCAGGCGGCGCCGCACGCCGAGGACCCGCGCCGGACCGGGTCCACCGCGCTCGACCGTTCCCGGTACCCGCCGACCTCGGAAGTGGCAGACTCCGGCCGCCATGTGCTCCTCCTCACCGACAGGGCCGGCGCGACCGGCACGACCGGCATGACGGGAACCGCCGACATCGACGTCCGCACCGCCCTCGACCTGCCCGCGGGCCGGCTCGTGCCCGCGGCGGCCGGCGCCGCCGGAGCGGGCGGCACGGCGATGCGAGACCTGCTGGACCCCGAAGTCCCGCCGGACGTGGTGATCGCGTGAGCGACCCGCTTGCGGTAGGTGTGCACCGTGAAGTGCGCCGCCAGGGGCTCCGGCCGGCGACGGACGTCGCGGTGACGGGTCTCGACGACGCACCGCCGGCCTCCGTTGTGGACGGTGGTGCCCACCCGGTGCGGCACTCCGCGGAGAGGTCCGCCCGCATCGCGGTGGACCTCTCGGAGCGCACCGACAGCACGACAACCAGCACTGGCCACAGCACCACCACCAGTGCGAACAGCGATCGGGGCGTGCTACCGCGCGGCGAGGTCATCGGCCGCGTCAGTGCCCCGATCCGCTCGACAGGGCAAGACTTGAACGAATGGGAGTCTCGGTAATGGGCGTTCGGACAACGGCGGTGCGGGCAACCGCGGCGCTGGGTGTGGCAGTCCTCCTCGCGTCGTGCAGCAGCGGAGGGGACCAGGGCGGCGGGCAGCCCGGCGGTGCGCTCGAAGGCCGGGGCGAGGTCACCTTCGCCACCGGCAAGGACACCTCCGGCAACATGCAGAAGCTCGTCGACGAGTGGAACGCCGCGCACGCGAACGAGCAGGTCCGGATCATCGAGCTGCCCGAGTCCGCGGACGCCCAGCGCCAGCAGATGGTGCAGAACGCGCAGGTCAAGTCCGACGCGTACACGATCCTCAACCTCGACGTGGTGTGGACGGCCGAGTTCGCGGCCAACCGCTGGGTCGTCGAGCTGCCCGCCGCCGAGTTCCAGCTGGACAAGTTCCTCCAGCCCGCGGTGAAGACCGCGCAGTACCGCGACAAGCTCTACGCCGCGCCGATGTACTCCGACGGCGGCCTGCTGTACTACCGCAAGGACCTGCTCGACGCGGTGGGCCAGAAGCCGCCGAAGACGTGGGCCGAGCTGACCACCGCCTGCCAGGCGGTCAAGGCGGCGCAGCCCGCGATCGGCTGCTACGCCGGGCAGTTCGAGAAGTACGAGGGCCTGACGGTCAACTTCGACGAGGCCGTGCACTCCGCGGGCGGCGACGTGGTCGACGCCGACGGCAAGGCCGTGGTCGACTCGCCCGAGGCGAAGGCCGGTCTGGACGCCCTGGTCACCGGGTTCCAGCAGGGCGTCATCCCGGAGAAGGCCATCACCTACAAGGAGGAGGAGGGCCGCCGCGCGTTCCAGGCGGGCGAGCTCCTGTTCCACCGCCAGTGGCCCTACCAGTGGGCGCTGGCCGCCAAGACCGACGGCTCCTCGCAGGTCGCCGGCAAGTTCGACGTCGCGCCCCTGCCCGGTCTCAACGGCCCGGGCAGCTCCACCCTGGGCGGCCACAACTTCGCCATCTCCGCGTTCGGCAAGAACAAGGCGACCGCGCTGGACTTCATCAAGTTCTTCACCAGCGAGGCCTCGCAGCGCTCCAACCTGGTGGCCACCTCGCAGGCGCCGACCCTGGCGAGCCTGTACGAGGACGCCGAGCTGGTGAAGCAGTTCCCGTACCTGCCGACGCTGAAGGAGTCGATCCTGTCGGCGAAGCCGCGCCCGCAGGCCGTCCGCTACGGCGACGTCACCCAGGCCATCCAGGAGTCCGCCTACGCCGCGTTGACCGGTGCGAAGACCAGCGACGTGGCGCTGAAGGAGCTGCAGACCAAGTTGCAGGAGCTGCTTAAGTGACGGCGGTCGCTCGCCGCGCCCGGGGTGCGACCTCGGGCGCGGGGCGACTCGCCGCGGCGCTGTTGTCACCCACCTTCGTCGTGCTCGGCCTGGTGGTCGGGTACCCGCTGGTGGCGGCGCTGCGCGAGTCGGTGTTCCAAGAGGGGACGGACCTCGACGAGAGCGGGTTCGTCGTCGAGGGCGCGCGGTTCGTCGGCCTCGACAACTACGCCGCGATCTTCGCCGGCGAGTCCGCCACCCGGTTCTGGAACGCGTTCGGCAACACCACGGTGTTCACCGTCATCACGGTGGCGCTGGAGGTGCTGCTCGGCGTCGGGATGGCGCTGGTGATGCACCACGCGATCCGCTGGCGCGGTGTCGTGCGGGCCAGCATCCTGGTGCCCTGGGCGGTGCCCACCGCGGTCTCGGCGCTGCTGTGGCGCTGGATCTTCCAGGCCGACGGCGTGGCGAACGCGGTGATCGGCCGGCAGATCTTGTGGACCACCGAAGGCTGGCAGGCGAAGTTCGCGGTCATCCTCGCGGACGTGTGGAAGACCGCGCCGTTCGTCGGCCTGCTGGTGCTCGCCGGGCTCCAGATCATCCCGAACGACGTCTACGAGGCGGCACGTGTCGACGGCGCGTCACCGTGGCGGCAGTTCTGGCGGATCACGCTCCCGCTGGTGAAGCCCGCGCTGCTGGTGGCCGTGCTGTTCCGGGTGCTGGACGCGCTGCGGATGTTCGACCTGCCGTTCGTGCTCATCGGCAGCCGCAAGGAGTCGGTGGAGACGCTGTCCATGGTGGCCTTCGACGAGGCGTCGAGCCTCCGGTTCGGACCCGCCGCCGCGTACGCGACGATATTGTTCGCCTACGTGGCCGTCACCGCGCTCGTGTTCGTGCGGTTGCTCGGCGCGGACGTCATCGGAGCCGCTCGGGAAAGGTCGCGCAAATGACCGCCACCCGGGGCAACGCCTCCACGCCGCGCAAGGTGCTGACGTTCGCCGGGCTCGGGCTGATCCTGCTCTACTGCCTGGCCCCGTTCTACTGGATGGCGGTGTCGGCGTTCCGCCGCCCGTCCGACCAGTTCGAGCTGACGGCGCTGCCCGCGCCGTTCTCGCTCGACAACCTGACCGCGGTGTTCTCGCCCGCCGTCGGGTTCGGCCGGTCGCTGCTCAACAGCCTGGTCGTCGCGGGGGTCACCACGATCCTCACGCTGGTCATCGGCGTGTCGGCGGCGTACGCGCTGGCCCGGTTGAACTTCCGGTTCAAGAACGCGGTCGCGGCGCTGATCATCGCCACCTCGATGTTCCCCGGCATCTCCCTGCTGGTGCCGCTGCTGGCGCTGTTCACCGACATCGGCTGGATCAACACCTACCAGTCGATGATCGTGCCGAGCCTGTCGTTCGCGCTGCCGCTGGCGGTGTGGAACCTGACCGCGTTCTTCCGGCAGATGCCGGAGGAGCTCGAGCAGGCGGCCATGATCGACGGCTGCACGCGTGGCCAGGCGTTCCGCAAGGTCATCCTGCCGCTGGCCGCGCCGGGCATCTTCACCACCGCGATCATCACGTTCATCGCGGCGTGGAACGAGTTCATCATCGCTTTGTCGATGGTCAACGACAGCACCATGCAGACTGCTACCGTCGCGATCTCCCGGTTCACCGGGGCGTACGGTTTCGACCAGCCGTTCGGCACGCAGATGGCCGCCGGCGTGATCGTGACCGTGCCGCTGGTCGTGGTGGTGCTGCTGTTCCAGCGGAGGATCATCGCAGGCTTGACCGCAGGTGGCGTCAAGTAGCCGCCGCGCGGTGTCACCGGCCGGTCGCCACGTGTTGGGAGAGCCGTGGCGACCGGCCAATCAACGTCCCGGCCGGGTCAGGGCAGGCGCCACTGCTGCGCGCCGGTGCCGTTGCAGCCGTGGATCTGCAGCTGGGTGCCGTTCGCGGTGGTGCTGTTCGGCACGTCCAGGCACTTGCCGGACGGCGAGTTCACCAGCGTCGACCCCTTGGGCCACCACTGCTGGGCGGCGGTCCCGTTGCACGTCCACAGCTGCACCTTCGTGCCGTCGGCCCGCGCGCTGCCGCTGACGTCCAGGCACCGCCCGAGCGCCCGCACCGTGCCGTCCGACGCCAGCGTCCACTGCTGCGCGGCGGAGGAGTTGCAGTCCCACAGCCGCACGGGCGCGCCGTCGGTCGGGCCCGCCGGCTCGCCGTCCGCGCACTTGCCGGCCAGGCCGACCACCGCGCCGGAGCGCGCCGGGTCGGGTCCCACGTCGAACGACGGCGGCGCGTCGGCCGGGGCGCTGCCCCACGTCGAGGCCGTCGCGCCCAGGGTGAAGTCGAGCGTGCCGCCCGACGCGACGAACGACGCGGGCACCCAAGGCTTGGTGGACGCCGTGCCGTTGACCCGCAGCGACTGGACGTACTTCACGCTGTCCGATGCGTTCGGGGCGGTGATGGTGAGGGTGGCGCCGTTGCCGCGCTTGATGGTCGTGGTCGGGAACTGAGGGCTCGCCAGCACCAGCTCGGCCCGTCCCGGAGCCTGCGGGTACAGGCCCAACGCCGCCCACACCGCCCACGACGACATCTCGCCCAGGTCGTCGTTGCCCACCAGGCCCTCGGGCGTCGGCGGGAAGATCGACGTCAACGCGCGCCGCACCACGTCCTGCGTCTTGTGCGGCGCGCCCGCGTACGCGTAGGCCCAGGGCGTGTTGAGCGTCGGCTCGTTGCCCAGGTAGGCGTACGGCTTCTTCGGCCCGGCGTTCAGCTCGGTGAAGAACGTGTCCAGCCGGGACGTGACCGCGGCGTTGCCGCCCATCGCGTCGAACAGCCCGCGGTGGTTGTACGGCACCATCCAGGTGTACTGCGCGGCGTTGCCCTCGACGTACTCGTTCTCCTGCGTCGGGCTGAACCCCGGCCACGTCAGGTCGGTGTTGCGCGGTTGCAGGTACTTGCTGCCCGAGTTGAACAGGCTGCGCCAGTTCTGCGCGCGCCGCAGGAATCTCTCGGCGGTGCCCGTGTCGTTCAGCCGGGCCGCGAACTGGGAGATGGCGAAGTCCGCGCTGGTGTACTCCAACGTGGTCGCGGCCGAGCCCCACACGTCGCCCAGGCCCGTCGGCACGTACCCGTAGTCGTTGAGCTGCAACCACCCCGGGCGCTGGCGGATGTCGTTCACCCCTGCCACCATGCGGCGCAACGCGTCCGCGGTGTCGAAGTCCGTGCCGCCGAACGCGTGCGCGGTCGACACGATGATCGCCATCGGGTCGCCGTTCATCACGCCCGTGCCGCCGTTGGCGACGGTCCAGCGGTCGAAGTACCCGCCCTGGGCGGCCTGGTTCACCGCGGACTGCGCGATGTCGGCGGCCTCCCTCGGCCCCAGCAACGCGACCAGCGCGATCTGGGACCGGTAGACGTCCCAGCCGGAGAAGTTCGCGTACTGGGTCCTCGCGGTCGTGTGCGTCACCCGGTCGAAGCCCGTGTACTGCCCGTTGACGTCGCTGAACACGTTGGGGTGCAGCAGGGAGTGGTACAGCGAGGTGTAGAGCGTGCGGAGCTGGGTCGACGTGCCGCCGGTGACGTCGATCCGGCCGAGCCAGCCGTTCCACGCGGCGCGGGCGGCGGTCCGGACCTCGTCGAACGACCGCGTGCCCGTCTCGGCGGACAGGTTGGCCTTGGCGTTGTCCAGGCTCACGAACGAGATGCCGACCCGGGCGGTGACCGTCGTCGCGTTGAACGACACGAACGCCGACGCGGCGAACGGCCGCACGTCCTGGGTGGTGGCGGACGGCGCGGGCACGTGCTGCGTCCCGGCGGTCTTGGGCGAGCCCGGGACGCTGCCCGTGCTGCTGCCCTCGACCTCGCGGCCGTCCGGCGTCACCTCGCCGTCGGCGATGGTGGCGGTGGAGGCGAACGGCTGGTCGAAGGTGACGTGGAAGTGCAGCCGGTACCGGTTGCCCGCGCCGCAGAACCCGCCGCTGTCGGTGTAGCCGGAGAGGCTGTCGGTCCCGACGGTGACGGAGCCGCTCGCCGCGTTGAACGCACGCGCCGCGTCGACGGTGAGCGAGGCCCGCTGCCCGGCCGGGTAGGTGAAGCGCGCCACGCCGGACCGCTGGTTCGCGGTCAGCTCGGTGCGGATGCCGTTGTCGAAGCGGACCGAGTAGTAGCCGGGTGAGGACTGCTCGTTGGCGTGGGTGAACGTCGAGTAGGACGCGGGTGTCGTGCCGAGGGACGGCATGAACGGCACGTTGCCGAAGTCGCTGCACCCCGGCCCCGACAGGTGGGTGAGGCTGAAGCCGCGGATGCGGTTGTCGTCGTAGTGGTAGCCGCCGTGCTGGTGGGTCACCGTGTCGGGGCTCCACTGGAGCATGCCGAACGGCGCGACGGCGCCGGGGAAGGTGTTGCCCGCGCCGCCGCCGTGCCCGAAGTCGGGACCACCGGGCTTGGTGCCGACGAACGGGTTGACGTGCTGGGCGGGATCGGTGATGGCGAGCGCCGTGCCGGTCTGGACCGGGACGGCGAGTGCGGCGAGGGTGAGTGCGGCGAGAGCCGCGGTGCGGAGACGCATTGGAACCTCCGGCAGGGGTAGGAGGCCTGACAACGTTGTCAGGAGACGATTCTCCCATCACAGGTCCAGACCAGGAACCCGCTGCGCGGGGTAACGCCGCTGGGCCGGTGGTGTCCACCGGACAGGGGAGTCGAATGCGAAATCCTTTATAGCTTCAGTGTAGACAAAAAAGATTCAGGTTCGAGAGGTGGGCCGGGCGGCCGGCAACCGCAGGCCACGAGGCGCCGGGGTGCCGGCCGGCCACAGCTCGGTCGACGACTCCGGGTCGACGCCCGAGAGGTCGACCACACCGCCGGCGAACCGCGCGTCCGTCAACGACACCGCGCCCCCGACGAACCGCACGTCCTCGAACGACACCCGGCCCCCGGTCAACCGGGCGTCCTTGAAAGACACCGTGCCCCCGGCGAACCGGGTGCGGTCGAAGGAGACGACACCGCCGGCGACCGTGGCCCGGTCGAACGACAGGCCGCCGGTGATGGTGGCCTCGGCGAAGGTGACCTGGCCGGGTTCGGCGAAGGTCGCGCCGGCGAAGTCGCCGCCGTCGAAGACCGCGCCGGTGAAGTCGAAGTCGTGGCCGCGCCAACTGCGGGGGCGTCGTCGGCCAGGTGCAGGTTGTCGCGGATGAGCCGGATGACGGTGAGCCGCACCTGGCGCTCCTGACCGGGGTCGTGCGGCCCGGGGTCGGCCGCGGTGCCGTACGGCTGCCGCAGGTAGGCGCAGAGCACGTCGATGCAGCCCTGGCGCGCGTCGGGCGCGTCGTTGGCCAGCGCGGCGAACGCGTACACGCCCGCGACGCGGACCGGGGCGTCGGCCGCGCCCAGCAGCTCGGCGGCCTTGGTGTAGCGGTCGAGCACCACCTTGGTGTCCTCGCGGTGGGAGTCGGCCTCGGTGAGGCGTTGCCTGCGGTAGGCGACGGTCAACGCCACGACCGCGCCGACGCCCCCGACCACGGTCAGCACGACCTTCACCGCGTCGAGCCGCTCCTGGACGCCCCACGTCGGCGTGGGGGGCGCGCCGGGCGCCTGAGGACGGTCGGTCGGCTGCCCGAGCAGGTCCCACAGCACCACCCCCGCGCCCGCCGCGATCGCCGCGGCCGACCCCAGCAGCAACGCCACGTGCACGAGCAGCGGCATCGCGGGCGTGCGCGGCCGGCGGCCGAGCATCGTCACCGAGGGGTGCCGCCGTCCTCCGACCGACAACGCGCCGGCCACCAGGACGAGGACCACCACCGGCCAGTGCCGGCCCGCCCACCGCCCGGCCGCCACCGCCGCCTGCCACCACCACGGGGGCGCGAGGCCCGCCACCGCGGCGAGCAGGGCCATCGCTGCCAGTGCCCGCCGCACGCGCCGCCCGCGGGGGAAACCGAGGACGACACGGCTCACCTGCCGCGGCTGCTCGCTCATGCCGCCATGGTGGCGGAACGAGCCGGCCGGTTCGTCGGGTTCCGCGAATCCGACCGGGGTCGGGGTTCAGTGCAGCTCGGCCGCCGCCGCGCGGAACACGGCGTCGGCGACCCGGGCCAGCGGCGGGGAGTCGAGCTTCCACTGCTGCCAGTGCAGCAGCACGTCCACGGGCCGGTCGGGGGCCAGGTGCACGAGCCCGCGGTGCGCGGCGATCTGGTGCTCGGTCAACAGTGCCCACCCCGCGCCCGCGACCACGGCGTCCTCGAACACGTGGCCGTCGGGCAGGTGGTGCCGGTGCGCGGAGGCGTCGTGGCCGGACAGCTCGCGGCAGAAGCGGTCCTGCAGGTCGTCCTTCTCGTCGAACACGATCACCGGCGCGTCGTGCAGCGGCTGCCCGTCGGCCAGCCGGCGCCGGACGAACCGCTTGGCCGCCACGGCGTGGTAGCGGATGCTCCCGAGCGGCCGGACGGCGCAGCCCTGCACCGGCCGGGGCGAGGAGGTGACCGCGCCCACGACGAGGCCTTGGCGCAGCAGGTCGGCGGTGTGGTCCTGGTCGTCGCGCCGCACGGTGAGCACCAGGCCGTCGTCGGTGGCGAGTTCCCGGACCACGCGGCGGAACCAGGTGCCGAGCGAGTCGGCGTTGACCGCGACCGGGATCGGCGTCGGGTCCTCGACCAGGCCGAGCGCGTCGCGGGCGTCGCGGTCCAGCAACGCCTGCTGCCTGCCGTACCGGGCGATCACCGCCCCGGAGTCGGTCAGCCGGGCCGGTTTGGAGCGGACCAGCAGCACGCGGCCGGTGCGCTGCTCCAGCAGCTTGATCCGCTGGCTCACGGCCGACGGTGTGACGTGCAGCGCCTTGGCGGCGGCGTCGAGGGTGCCTTCGTCGACGACGGCCAGCAGGGTCCGCACGCACTCCGGATCGAGCATCACGAACGCTGATGGTACTGAAGAAAAGATAGCTGGCCTTACCGACCGTCGGTTCCTAACGTCGGCGAGGTGATGTACGCGCTGCTCGCCGGTCTCGGCACCGGGCTGTCCCTCATCGTCGTGATCGGCGCGCAGAACGCCTTGGTGCTGCGGCAAGGCGTGCTGCGCCGGCAGGTGCCCGCGATCGTGGCGATCTGCGCGGGCTCGGACGCGCTGCTCATCGCGCTCGGTGTCGGCGGCGCCGGCGCGGTGCTCACCGCGTGGCCGTCGGCGTTGGCGGTGGCGCGGTGGGGCGGCGCGGCGTTCCTGGTCGGCTACGGCGTGCAGGCGGCGCGGCGGGTGCTGCGGCCGTCGTCGCCGGCACCGGACGGCGCGGGGGCGGCGGGCGCGGCGGTGATCGTCACCTGCCTGGCGTTGACGTGGCTCAACCCGCACGTCTACCTGGACACCGTACTGCTGCTGGGCACGGCGTCCACCGGGTTCGGCGGCGATCGGTGGTGGTTCGCGGCCGGCGCGATCACGGGCAGCGTGCTGTGGTTCAGCGCGCTCGGGTTCGGCGCGCGTTGGCTGTCCGGCGCGTTCGCCCGTCCCCTGGCGTGGCGCGTCCTGGACGCGTCGGTCGCCGTCGTGGTCACGGCGACCGGCATCTCCCTGGTCCTCTAGAACCGGGTGGTGACCCAGGCCCGTTCCCGGACCTCCTTCACCGCGACGTCGACGGAGCTGTAGGAGGCCGGGTCGACCCGGCGGTAGCCGTGCCGCACCACGCCCTGGTGGATCACCTCCGACACGACGAGCACCGCGTGGTCCACCAGCCGTTCCCGCACCGGCGCGCTGTCGACCAGTCGGCACGTCGTGTTGAGGTCGGTGCCGACCCAGCCGTGCGGGTCGCGGTGGACCTCGCCCGCGTGCAGGCCGACCCGGACCCGGATGCGCAGGTCCGGCGCGACCGCCTGGTTGTGCTGCCGCAGCGCCGCCACGAGCCGGGGGACGACCGGGTCGAGGAGGTCCAGTTTGGACACCGCCGCCGGGATCAGGACCATCATCCCGTCGCCGCGGTCCTGCACTGCCAGGTCGGACCACCGGATCCCGGCGGCGCGGAACCCGGTGCGCACGGCGTGGGTGAGCACGTGCCGCGCCTCGATCTGCGCGGGGTCGTGCCACCGCCCGAAACCCGCGATGTCGACCACGAGGATGGACCGGTGCTCCGGGCCGGGCGGGCGCCGCGCGGGCCACAGCCGCCGCCACGCCCACGACACCACGGCCGGGGCGATGCTCATGGCCGCGCCGACTTCGTCGCCCGCGCGTCGAGCAGCGCGCGCCGCAGCCGCAACGACCGGCTGACCAACCCGATCGCGTGCGGGATCCGCCGGTGGCGCGGCAGATCCGCGAGCTCGGCGCGGAACTCCTCGCCGTACCGGGCCCGGTGGTGCGCCGGCAACACCGCGACGGCCGTCTCGATCAGCCGGTTCGCCGGACCGGCCTCGGCGGAGGTCCGCTCGACCTCCTCCAGCCCGACCCGGATCGACCGCGCGCGGTCCAGCAGCGGGCCGAAGCTGGTGGTGCCGCGGAAGTTCACCTCGACCGCCGACTCCAGCGCCCGCACCCGTTCGCAGACCTCGACCAGGCGCACGTCGACCACGCGGCTGCGCTCGATCGCCCGGCGCAGCTCCAGCGCCAGGTCGTGGGCGAGCTTGCGGTCGAGGATGCGGTCGAGCTTGCCGTCCAGCGCGGTCTCCAGCTCACGCGCGAGCGCGCTGACGTGCGCGAGCCGCCGCCGCCTGGTCACGTGCCACCCGCCGCGTGCGGTCGCAGCAGGCCCAGCCGGGAGACCGGGGTCCTGGCCCGCGCCAGGGCCGACCGCACGTGGGCGACGCTGTCCGGGTCGAGCAGGTAGTACCGGCGCCGGGGCCGGCCCTGCTCGCTCGGGTCGACGTCCTCCCACCGGCTGGTGACCCACCCGCACTGCTCCAGGCGGGCCAGGATGGGGTGGACCGTGCCGCTCGGCAGCCCGGCGATCTGGCAGATCTCCAGCCCGTACCGCGCCACCGCGGGGTCCTGCAGCAGGACGCCCAGCACGAGCTGCGCGGGAAGCGTCATCCGCGGCCCTCGTCGTGAACTGACCATGGTCGAACTCTACCTAGGTCTAGCTCCACGTCCGGGTGAAGCGAGGGCCCCGATCGGGCATTACTCGCGGCCGGCGAAGAACGTCCGGATGTCCCCGACCAGCAGGTCGGGCACCTCCATCGCGGCGAAGTGCCCGCCCCGCGCGAACTCGCTCCAGTGCTCGACCCGGTACGCCCGCTCCGCCAACGGCCGCACCGGCAGCACGATGTCGTGCGCGAACACGGCCACGCCCAACGGCGCGGCGCAGTCGCTGGCCACGATCCCGGTCTCCCTGGCCAGCCGGGCCGACGAGCCCGCGGTCCCGGTGAGCCAGTACAGCGTCACGTTCGTCAGCACGCGGTCGACGTCGATCCCCGAGGCCGGGTCGGCCCACTCGGCGAACTTCTCCGCGATCCACGCCAACTGGCCGACCGGGGAATCCGTCAACGCGTAGGAGACGGTCTGCGGTCGCGTCGCGTGCAACACCTGGTACCCGGGCCGGTCGCGCATCATGGCTTTGATCCGGTCGAGCCGCCGACCGTCCTCCTCGGACAGCTCGACCCCGTCGACGGGTGGTGTGGGCAGGTAGTTCACGTGCACCGCCACCACGTTCCCGGGCGCGGCCGCGGCCATCGCCCGCGCGATCCCGGATCCCCAGTCGCCGCCCTGCGTGCCGTACCGCCGGTAGCCGAGCCGGTTCATCACCTCGGTGAACGCCCTCGCCACGCGGTGGATGTCCCAGCCGCGCGAGGTGGTGGGCCCGGACAGCCCGAAGCCGGGGATGGAGGGGATGACGAGGTGGAAGTCCCGCGACAGCGGCCCGATGACGTCCGAGAACTCCCAGACCGAGCCCGGCCAGCCGTGGACCAGCACGAGCGGCAGCGCGTCCTCGGCGGCCGAGCGGACGTGCAGGAAGTGCACGCGCTGGCCGTCGACCTCGGTGGTGAACTGCGGCAGCGCGTTCAGCTCCGCCTCGTGCCGCCGCCAGTCGTAGCCGTTCAGCCAGCGGTCCGCCAGCGCGCGGACCTCGCTCAGCGGGAACCCGTAGTCGGACCCGGCCTCCGGCAGCTCCTCGGGCCACCGGGTCCGCGCCAACCGGTCGGTCAGGTCGTCCAGCTCGGCCTGCGGCACGTCGAGGACGAAAGGCGTGATCATGCGACACTCCGTTGGTCTCACCAATGTTGGTGAGACCAACGGTACACGGCAGACGTTGGCGACGCCAACGATCAGTCGGCCGCGTCGCGCGTCACCAGGTGCTGTTGACCATCCCGGTGCCCAGGTACACCTGGTCGAACCCGTTGCCGTCGTTGTCGTCGGTGTAGACGACGGTGATCCGTCCCCACGCGTCCACGCCGACCGCGGGCTCGTCCTGCCTGCCCGTCGCCGTCGACACCGTCGCCTGGCGCGGCAGCCTGCCCGCGACCGTGCCGTCCGGGTTGAGGCCCTGGGTCACCACGTCCTGCGCCTCGACCGAGGACACCACGACGTTCACCTGGTCGTCGATGCCGATCTGCGGGTCGGTTCCCGCCAGCACCGCGTCCGCGGCCGTCCGGGCGGCGCCACCGGCCGCGAAGGAGCGCACGCCCACCTGCGCCGTGCCGGTGTGGTCGGTCTCCCAGGCCACCGCGTGGTCGCCGTTGAAGTTCGCCGCCACGACCGGCCGTCGCTGCTGACCGTCACCGGCGGCGTTGGCGGTCCCCTGGGCGAGCTTCACGCCACCCGACGGGGTGAGGATCTTGCGGCCGACGTTGAAGGAGCCGTTGCCGTCGCCGTCCTCGTCCCACACCACGATCGCGTTGCCCGCCGCGCCCATGGCCACGTCCGGCCGCTGGTGGGCGCCGCCGGTCGCGTGCACCTGGGCCTCGTAGGTCTTCGACGTCACGGAGGCGAACCCGGCGACGCGGACCGTCGGGTCGGCGGCGGTCTGCACGTCCTCCCAGGTCACGGCGAACCCGGCGCCGTCGGGGTCGGCGGCCACGGCCGGGTTCAGCTGCTGCCCGCCGGTGTCGGCGTTGGCCCTGGCCGACCCGGTCACGGCGCCGCTGGTGCTCAGCTCCCGCACCTGGATGTTGTAGTAGCCGTTGCCCTCGCCGTCGTCGGCCCACACGACGACCGCGACGCCGTTGTCGTGCACCGCCACGTCCGGCTGGACGTGCCGCCAGTCGCCCGTGCCGCCGGTGGACAGCTTTTTCTCGTACCGGGACACGCCGTCCTTGAACAGGCGGATCCACACGTCGCTGTGCACGGGGTCGGTGGGCGCGACGTCGTCGCGGTCGTCCTCCCACACCACGGCGGTCCAGCCGTTGCGCACCGCGGCCACGGCGGCGTTGTCCTGGTCGCCCGTGGCGGTGCTGTTCGCGGCGGTCCAGGTGACCGCCGCCGACGCGGTTCCGGCGCCCACCAGCATGAGCGCCACGATCATGGTCATCAGCTTCTTCACGGCGCCTGCAATCCGGGGTTGCCCGCCTGGACGACGTAGCTCTGCAAGGTCCGGACCGGGTAGTCACGCGTGGTGACGCGGTCCAGGAAGCGGAAGTCGACGTCCATCCGGGTCGGTGTGGTGACGGTGCGGACGTAGCCGCGCAGGTTCTTGTAGAACTTCACGTGCGGGTTGAGGCCGGACACGCCGTTGTCCGCGGCGTTGCCGTCGCCGCCGGAGGTCACCGACGTGGTCACCAGCTCGGTGCCGACGACCCGGTCCTGCGCGGCGTAGTCGTTCATCAGGTCGGCGGCCCACGACCGGTGCACGTCACCGGTCAGCACGACGGTGTTGCGCAGGCCCGCCGCGTCCCACCCGCGCTGCAACCGGCCGCGGTTGGCGCTGTAGCCGTCCCACGAGTCCATGGACTTCGCGCCGTCGGCCGAGGCCAGCTTCTGCGCGAAGAACACCTGCTGGCCGAGGAAGTCCCAGGTGCCCAGCTTCTGCCGCATCCCGTCGAGCAGCCACGCCTCCTGCGTGCCGCCGAGCAGCGTGCGTGCCGGGTCGTCGGCCTCCGGGCAGACCTTCGTGCCGTCGCCGCACGCCTGGTCGTCGCGGTGCTGGCGGGTGTCGAGCATGTGGAACGTGGCCAGGCTGCCCCAGCGGACCCGCCGGTAGAGCTGCATGTTCTCCGCGACCGGCGCCTGCGCCGCGCGCAGCGGCATGTGCTCGAAGTACGCCTTGTACGCCGCCGCGCGCCGCGCCTTGAAGTCACCGGCGGGCGACGTGTTGGCGCGCACCAGTCCCGCGTAGTTGTTCTCGACTTCGTGGTCGTCCCACACGACCAGCCACGGCGCGGCGGCGTGCGCGGCCTGGAGGTCGACGTCCGCCTTGTACTGAGCGTGGCGGACCCGGTAGTCGGCCAGGCCCGCGATCTCCGCGCCGGGCGCGAACTTGCGCACCTTCGTGGTGGTCGCCGCGCCCTCGTAGATGTAGTCGCCCAGGTGCAGGATCAGGTCCGGGTTCTCCTCGGCCATCCGCCGGTACGCGGTGAAGTAGCCCTCCTCGTAGTGCGCGCAGGAGGCGAACAGCATGGTCAGCGACGGGCTGGTGCCGACCGCGGGCGCGGTGACGCCGCGGCCGACGGGGGAGATGTGCCCGGCGGCGCGGAAGCGGTAGAAGTACTCGCGGCCGGGCTGGAGGCCGGACACCTCGACGTGCACGCTGTGCGCCCACGACTGCGTCGCGGTCGCCGTGCCGCTGCGGGCGAGCTGGGTGAACCGCTGGTCGGCCGCGACCTGCCACTCGACCGCGACCGAGGCGCTGCCCATGCCGCCGAGGCCGTCGGCGGCGAGCGGGTCGGGCGCGAGGCGCGTCCAGATGACGAAGCCGTCCGCGACGGGCTCACCGGAGGCGACGCCCAGCGTGAACGGGTAGGAGACGGCGTTCGCGGCGGTGGGGGCGAGGACCGTCACGCCGGCGCTCGCGATGCCGCCGGCGATGAGCGTTCGTCGGGTCAGTGGGGACACAGCTCTCCTTCGGTGCAGGGCCGGGAAGAACGCGTTCCGGTACTGCGTACACGCCGGAGGTGATCAGTGGCCATCCCCGACGTGTACGTCCGGTGGACCGGCCGAAGCCCCGTGAGGAGGGCGCGCCGGAGCCGGCGGACGACACCGCAGGTGAAGAGATGTCCAACTAGCTGGTGTACCGGTTACCGAAAAACCTGGCAGAGGGGTCGCACCCGGTCGATCGACGATTCCCGTGACGCGGGCGGCGCCCGCCGCTCACCGCGCCGGGACGTCACCCGCTCGACGCGCCCCGGCCGCCGCCACCGCGGTCCAGCACTCCGGCTCCCCGAACCCGCGCCCGGCGAACGCCGCCCGCACCGCCGCCGCGCACGCCTCCACGTCCGCCTCCGCCGCCAGCGCGATCACGCAGCCGCCGAACCCGCCGCCGGTCATCCGGGCGCCCGCCGCGCCCGCCGCCAGCAACGCCTCCACCGCGACGTCCAGCTCCGGCACGGTCACCTCGTAGTCCTCGCGCAACGACACGTGCGACTCGGTCAGCGCCGGCCCGATCTCCCGCACCCGGCCGGCGCGCAGCAGGTCCGCCACCCGCGCCACCCGCTCGTTCTCCGTCACCACGTGCCGCACCCGCCGCGCGAGCCGGTCCGGCAGGTCCTGCTCGGCCCCGGTCAGGTCCCGCAGCGCGGGCACGCCCAGCAGCTCCGCCGCGCGGTGGCAGTCCCGCCGCCGCGCCGCGTACTCCCCGTCCACCAGCCGGTGCGGCGCCTTCGTGTCCACGACCAGCAGCGCGAGCCCGGCCGGCGCGAGGTCGAACGGGATGTGCTCGGTCTCCATCGAGCGCGTGTCGAGCAGCAACGCGTGCCGCTCCCGCGCCAACAGCGACGCCGACTGGTCCATGATCCCGCACGGCATGCCGACGAACTCGTTCTCCGCCCGCTGCGCGATCCGGGCGAGCTCGCGGCGGTCCAGCCCGACGCCCGACAGCTCGGTCACCGCCAACGCGGTCGCGCTCTCCAGCGCCGCAGAGGACGACAACCCCGCCCCCAGCGGCACCCGGCCGTCCACGAGCAACCCGAACCCGCCGATCGGGTGACCCTCCTCGCGCAACGCCCACACCACGCCCGCCACGTAGGCCGCCCACCCGGTGACCGCGCCCGGCACGAGGTCGGCCACCCGGACCTCGGCCACGCCGTGCGCCTGGCGCGAGGACAGCCGCAGCACCCCGTCGTCCCGCCGGGCCGCGGTGACCCGCACGACGTGCGGCAGCGCGATCGGCAGCACGAACCCGTCGTTGTAGTCGGTGTGCTCGCCGATCAGGTTGATCCGCCCCGGCGCCTCGAAGACCCCGTCCCGCGTCACGCGCCACCCCCCGTGCTTTCCCTGACCTCGAGCGAGAACGGCGTGCGCACGTGCTCCGGCGCCCGTCCCGGGTCGTCGACGCGCCGCCGCAGCAGGTCGACCGCGGCCCGGGCGATCGCGGCCTTGTCCGGCGCGACCGTGGTCAGCGTCGGCAGGCTGTACGTGCCCTCCTCGGTGTTGTCGAACCCGACCACCGCCAGGTCGTCGGGCACCCGCACACCCCGCTCGGCCGCGGCCCGCACCGCCCCCGCGGCCAGCAGGTCGTTGAAGCAGAACACCGCGTCCGGCGGCTCGTCGGCGGCGAGCAGGCGGGCCATCGCCTCCGCGCCGTCGCGGCGGTGGTAGTTCAACGCGGTCGCGACCAGGTCGTCGCGCACGGGCAGGCCGGCCTCGGCGTGGGCCTCGCGGTAGCCCTCCAGGCGTTGCGCCGCCGTGCCGCGGTGGGGGTGCGCGCCGATGGCCGCGATCCGGGTCCGGCCGAGGCCGACCAGGTGCGCCACGGCCACCCGCGCCGCCTCCACGTTGTCGATGCCGACGTGGTCGATCGGCAGGTCCACCGAGTGCTCGCCGAGCATCACCACCGGGATGCCGGGCGCCAGCTCGCCGAAGTCGCGCGCCTCCAGCGACTCCGGGCTGACGATCGCGCCGTCGATCATGTGCGAGCCGAGCGAGGCAAGCGTGTCCCGCTCGCCCTCGCGGGTGCCGAGGGTCTGCTCGATCAGCACGTTCCACTCGTGCTGCTGCGCCGCGCCGAGCACCAGCCCGGCCAGCTCCGCGAAGTACGGCACGACCAGCTCGGGCAGCACGAGGGCCACGAAACCGGTCCGGCCGCGGCGCAGGTTGCGCGCGCCCAGGTTGGGCCGGTAGCCGGTGGCGGCGAGCGCCTCCTCGACCCGGCGGCGGTTCTCCGGCTTCACGAACGCGTAGCCGTTGACCACGTTCGACACCGTCTTCACCGACACGCCGGCCAGCGCCGCGACGTCCTTGAGCGTGGCCAATCGGTGCCTCCGGTGCGGGTGCGGGTCGTGGGTCGGTGCCGATTCTCGGGAACGACCGGGATCCTAGCCGGCCGGTCAGGAGCTTTACAACGTTGTATCAACGAGGTAGGAACGGCAAGTGACCCAGGTCACGAGCACTCGCGTCACGAGCACCCACGTCACCAGCACCCTGCCGACCGTGGAGCCACCCATGCGCAAGCTGTTGTCCGGCCTGACCGGACTGCTGGTCCTCAGCACCCTCCTCGTCGCCCTGCCCGCCACCGCCGGCGCGGCGGTCTGGCAGCCCAAACCGGCGCCGCTCACCACCCCCTGGACGGCACAGGTGTCGCCCACCAACGCGCTGCCCGAGTACCCGCGCCCGCAGCTGGTCCGGCCCGACTGGCTCACCCTCAACGGCGTGTGGGAGTTCGCCGGCGCGCCCGACCTGTCCTCACCGCCCTTCGGCCGCACCCTCGCCGAGGCCGTCCTGGTGCCCTACCCGATCGAGTCCGCCCTGTCGGGCATCAAACGGCACGAGGACCACATGTACTACCGCCGCACCTTCACCACCCCGACCGGGTGGAGCGGCCGCCGGGTGAAGCTGAACTTCGGCGCGGTCACCTGGGAGACCCGCGTCTGGGTCAACGGCGTCGGCGTCGGCGCCCACACCGGCGGGTTCGACGCGTTCTCGTTCGACATCACCTCCGCGCTGCGCGCGGGCGCGAACGAGGTCGTCGTCGGCGTGCGATCCACAGTGGACGGCAACCTCCACCCCATCGGCAAGCAGCGCCGCAACCCCGGCGGCATCTTCTACACCGCCGCGTCCGGCATCTGGCAGACGGTGTGGCTCGAACCGGTCGCGGCCGACCACATCACCCGCCTGGACACCACACCGGACGTGCCGGCGGGCGTGCTCGACCTCGTCGTGCAGGGCACGGCCGGCCAGTCGGTGCGCGCCGAGGCGCTGTCCGGCGGGCAGGTCGTCGGCACGGCCGTCGGCACGGTCGGCTCCCACCTGCGCGTGCCGGTGCCCAACGCGAGGCTGTGGTCGCCGGACGACCCGTACCTCTACGACCTGCGCGTCACCCTGGGCGGCGACGTCGTCACCGGCTACTTCGGCATGAGGTCGCTGGGCAAGGCGATGGTCGGCGGCGTGATGCGACCGCTGCTCAACGGCAAGTTCGTGTTCCAGCTCGGCACCCTCGACCAGGGCTACTGGCCCGACGGCATCTACACCGCGCCCACCGACGCCGCGCTGCGCTTCGACCTGGAACGGCAGAAGGCGCTCGGCTTCAACATGGTGCGCAAGCACATCAAGGTCGAACCGGCGCGGTGGTTCTACCACGCCGACCGGCTCGGGCTGATGGTGTGGCAGGACATGCCTGCGCTCGACGCGGTCGACGAGGTTCCCGGCGGGCACGCCAACTTCGAGTCCGAGCTGCGGCGCATCCTCGACCAGCTCAAGGGCATCACGTCGATCGTGCAGTGGGTGCCGTTCAACGAGGGGTGGGGCGAGTACGACGCCGGCCGGATCGTCGACCTGGTCCGATCCGTCGACAACACCCGGCTGATCAACCACAACTCGGGCTCGAACTGCTGCGTCTCCGACCCCGACCCGGGCAACGGCGACGTCATCGACGACCACGCCTACCAGATGTCCGCCGCCACCCGGCCGCCCGACGCCACCCGGGTCGCGGTGCTGGGCGAGTACGGCGGACTGGGGCGGCGGGTCGCCGGCCACGAGTGGCAGCCGGGCGCCGGCTTCGCCTACGGCGACCTGTACCCGGACGAGGCGTCGCTGACCGGGCGGTACGTGGAGATCACCAAGGAAGTCGGCCGGTTCGTGCACACGCGCGGGCTGTCGGCCTCGGTGTACACCGAGCCGTACGACGTGGAGAACGAGGTCAACGGCTTCTACACCTACGACCGCCAGGTGCTGAAGATGTCCGAGGCGCGGGTGCGGGAGGTCAACCGACGGGTGCTCGCCCTGGCCGACGGCACCGAGGTCGGACGTGGCGAGGTGATCTCCCTGCGGGTGACCACGCCCGGCTACACCGACCGGCACCTGCGGCACCGGGACGGACTGGCGCGCACCGACGTCATCGCCGACGACCTGGGCCGGTTGGACGCCACCTTCTGGGCCCGGCCCGGGTTGGCGGACGCGGCGTGCCTGTCGTTCGAGTCGCGCAACTTCCCCGGGCGGTACCTGCGGCACTCCGCGTCACGGGTGCGGTCGGACGCCCACGACGGGACAGCCGGGTTCTCCTCCGACGCCACGTTCTGCGCGCGCGCCGGGGCCGGCGGGACCGTCCTGGAGTCCCGCAACCTGCCCGGCCGGTTCATCCGGCACTACCAGGAGGGCGTCTACCTGGCGCGCCCCGGCGGGACGAACCCGTGGGACAGCTCCACGAGCTTCGCGGCGGACACCACCTGGGCGGCGGTCGTGCCGCTCTGGCGCAGCGGCGCGGACCTGCCGCTGGACCAGGCGCGGTCGTTCCGGGTGACCACCCCCGGCTTCACGGACCGCTACCTGCGGCACCGGGACGGCCTGGCGCGCACCGACGTGGTCGACGCCGCCAGTCCGGCGTTGGCGAAGGGCGACGCGACGTTCGTCGTGCGGCGCGGCCTGTCGGACCCGTCCTGCTACTCGTTCGAGTCGAGGAACGTGCCGGGCCAGTACCTGCGGCACGCGGCGTTCCGGGTCCGGTTGGGCGCGTCGGACGGCAGCGACCTGTTCCGGCGGGACGCCACGTTCTGCGCCCAGCCCGCGGCCGGCGGCGTGCGGTTGGCGTCGGTGAACGAGTTGGGCGCGAGCGTCCGGCACTACGCGGAGGAGGTGTGGGTGGCGGTGAACGGCGGCGCCCACGCGTACGACAACCCCGCGTCGTACGACGCGGACGTGAGCTGGGCCGTGACCGCGCCCTGGACGCCCT
Organism: Saccharothrix sp. 6-C; assembly: GCF_016695385.1. Taxonomy (NCBI): domain Bacteria; kingdom Bacillati; phylum Actinomycetota; class Actinomycetes; order Pseudonocardiales; family Pseudonocardiaceae; genus Saccharothrix; species Saccharothrix sp. 6-C. The sequence continues at coordinate 2,066,180 of NZ_CP064192.1, forward strand.
AGTCCTTTGTGGACCCGCACGGTGGTGCTGCTACCGTGCGGGCCCATGAAACGGTTCGCCGTGCTCGGCACGGTGCTGCTGTGCGTCTTCGCGCCGATCGCCATGGTGTACGGGCTGATGGCGTTCACCCCGACGGGTAGTTGCGACTACCCGGTGTCGGGTGTTTGCTCGTACGGGCGGGTGCCGATGATCGTCGCGGCCGGCGGCACCGCGTTGGTGTGGGCGGGTTCGGCGGTGCTGACGTGGGCGGGCACGCGCGGCCGGCCCCGCGTGTACGTGCCCTACGCGGCGATCGCCGTGATCGCGGCGCTGCTGGTCGTGGCCGGGCGGCTGGCCGGGTAGTCCGACCACCACGATCGGGTGAATCTCACCAACCCGATCAAAGATAACGGCGTTTCTGGAACCCTGAAACGTCGGTTGAACAAAGAGGCCGCCCTCAACCACCGAAGCCTGCGCCCCGACCGGCAGCCCGGGATCGGATCGAAGCGCGGGGCACCGGCGCCGGGCATCGGAGAAGCGGCGTACTGCTGCGGGACATCGGAAGGCGACGTACTGCCGGCAGGGGACGACCCGCGGCAGCCTCCGGGGTCTCCGGCATCGACACACCACGACTCCCGATGCCCGGGCCCAGGACTCCCGGCATCCTTGCCCCTTGCCCTCGCCGCTCGCCCTGGGGAACTGCCTCCGCCGAGGCGCGTCCGCCGGTGGCCGATGCCCGGTGGCCGGCGGTCGGCGGTCGCGCGAACCGCCGGATCGGCCGGCGCCGCACCTCGCCACCCTCAGGCGGCGGCCTGCGTGGTCGCACGCAGGCCGCCGTCGACACCCGCGACCGGGCCCGCGCGAGCGGGCTAGACCGGGATCATGCCCATGAACAGCAGCAGGTTCGGCGATCCCGTGCCGGGGTTGGCGACCACGCCGGGGGTGGCGTTGGCCCGCAGCGCCTCGGCCACGGCCACCGCCGAGTCGCCCGGGAACCGGTGCCGCCACAGCGCCGCCACGCCCGCCGCGTGAGCGGACGCCGTGGAGCCGCTGATGGTCGAGTACGCGGTGTCCGAGGTGCCCCACGCCGACGTGATGTTCACGCCCGGCGCCCACACGTCGATGCACGTGCCGTAGTTGGAGAAGCTCGCCTTCGCGTCGTTGGCGTCCGTCGCGCCGACCGTGGTGGCCAACGGCGTGCTGCCGGGCGAGTAGGCGCACGCGTTGGCGTTGGAGCCGCCGGACACCACCGAGTAGTGCACGTTGGCGTTGATCGACCTGGTGATGGCGTCGTTGAACGCCTGGTTCGCCGTGCCGCCGAGCGTCATCAGCGCGACCGCCGGCCGGCCGCTCGCCGCCGCGTCCTGCGTCGCCCAGTCGATGCCCGCGATGATCTGCGAGTACGTGCCGGAGCCCTGGCAGTTCAGCACCCGCACGGACACCAGGGTCACGTCCTTCGCCACGCCGGTGGTCCCGCCGCCGACTGTGCCCGCCATGTGCGTGCCGTGGCCGTTGCAGTCGTTGCCGGGCGGGGTGACGCCGCCGACCGTGTCGAGCCCCGGCACGGCCCGGCCGGCGAACTCCTGGTGCGTGTACCGGATGCCGGTGCCGAAGACGTACGCCCGCACGGTCGACGCGGTGTTCGGGTGGAAGTACTTGTGGTCCAGCGGCAGGGAGTGCTGGTCGATCCGGTCCAGGCCCCAGGACGGCGGGTCCGGTTGGACCACCAGGTCCTGCGCGGTGACGTCCGGCGCGGCCAGGTCGCGGGCGTCGAGCCGGACGCGCGCGTCCTGCGCGATGTAGGCGACACGGGGGTCGGCGGCGAGCCGGTCGACCTCCGCGGCGGTCGCGCGCACCGCGAAGCCGGGCAGGGCCGTCCGGTAGGTGAACGTGACGTTGGCCGCCGCGGACCGGGCGGCGGCCAGGTCCTCGTGCCGCTTCAGCACCACGATGTAGCTGCCCGCCACGGCGTGCGCCCGGTCGGCGTGCAGCACGGGAGCGGGACCGGCGTGCGGTGCGGGGGCGGCGTGCGCGGTCGGGGCGACGAGGCCGGCCAACAGCGCGCCCGCCACGGTGACGTGTCTGATCTTCACAGCTCCTCCAACAGGCAGGGTTTCGTCGGGGAACGTGCTCGTCCTTGAACCACAGCACGTGCACCGGGGCGGCGACAGGTCCGATCAGAGTTCAAAGATCAGTCGTCCGATGGTCAACTTTCCGCCTTCTCGAGGGTGCAGACTGCATTCGGTGGTCAGACGTTGGGCTGAATGGGTGAACGCGACGGGTTCGAGCTAACACCGGATCGGGTGACGTCGACAGCAAGGCCACCGGCGCGCACACACAGGGGGTTGCGCTCATGGTCAAGAAGAAGAACGGTCTGCAGGCGTCGCTGAGGCGGTTCGTGCGCACCAAGGGCGCCGACTACCTGCGCGACCCGAACGTGTCCTCGATCGGCATCGGCTACAAGGTGGCCGACGGCAAGCCGACGGACCGGATCGCCATCCAGTTCACCGTCCGGCAGAAGGTCGCCGAACCCGAGGCGTTGCGCGCGCTCGGCACCGCGCCGCTGCCCGAGGTGATCGAGGTAGACGGCGTGCCCGTGCCCACCGACGTGCTGCAACGCGACTACCGGGTCGACTTCCACGTGGTGGGGGAGGCGGTCGGCGACGTGCGCAAGACGCGCGTCGACCCGGTCGCGCCGGGCGTGAGCCTGGGGCACGTCCGCGTCTCCGCGGGCACCTTCGGCTGCGTCGTCTACGACCGGGTCGACGGCACCCCGTACGTGCTGAGCAACTGGCACGTGCTGCACGGCCCGAACGGCGCGCTGGGCGAGGACGTGGTGCAGCCCGGCGTGCACGACGACAACCGCACCGACCGCAACCGGCTGGGCCGGCTCGTCCGGTCGCACCTCGGCGCGGCGGGGGACTGCGCCGTCGCCACCATCGAGGACCGGCGGTTCGAGGCGGAGGTCCTCGACCTCGGCGTGGCCGTGGAGCAGCTCGGCGAGCCGGAGCTGGGCGACAAGGTCGTCAAGAGCGGCCGGACGACCGGCGTGACGCACGGCGTGGTCCGGCGCGTCGACACCCTCGTCAAGATCGACTACGGGCCGGGTGTGGGTCAGCGGCAGATCGGCTGCTTCGAGATCGGGCCCGACCCGGCGCGGCCCGCCGCCGACGGCGAGATCAGCATGGGCGGCGACTCCGGCTCCGCGTGGCTGTTCAAGGCGGCCAACGGCCGGACCGGCAAGACCATGGCGGGCCTGCACTTCGCGGGCGAGTCGGGCGACAGCCCGGACGAGCACGCGCTGGCGTGCCTGCCCGGCTCGGTGTTCGAGAAGCTGGGCATCACGCTCACGCCGCCGCGGCGGGTCGAGGCGGCCGCGCTGGTCGGGTTCGACGAGAACTTCCTCGGCACGCCGGTGGGCGTGCCGGAGCTCGGCACGGCGGCGCGGGCCGACGCGGTCGAGCTGGACGGGTCGGTGGTGGTCGACTACACGCACTTCTCGTTGGCGCAGAGCAAGTCGCGGCGGTTCGCGTTCTGGGTGGCGTGGAACATCGACGGCGGCGACCTGAAGTCGATCAACCGCACCGGCATCCCGTTCGTGCTCGACCCGCGGCTGCCGGCGCAGTTCCAGGTGGGCGACGAGCTGTACCGGGGCAACCGGCTCGACCGCGGCCACCTGGCCCGGCGCGCCGACCTGCTCTGGGGGCCGAAGGCGGTGGCGCAGAAGGCGAACGTGGACTCGTTCTTCTTCACCAACATCACGCCCCAGATGGACGACTTCAACCAGAGCATGCGGCAGGGGCTGTGGGGCCGGCTCGAGGACGCGGTGATGTCCGACGTGGACGTCGACGACCTCCGCGTGAGCGTCTACGGCGGCCCGGTGTTCCGACCCGACGACCGCGTGTTCCGGGGCGTGGCGCTGCCGCGCGAGTACTGGAAGGTCATCGCCTTCACATCGGCGGGCACGCTGAAGGCGCGGGCGTTCGTGCTGACCCAGAACCTCGACCAGCTGGAGTCGCTGGACCTGGACGAGTTCCGGGTGTTCCAGGTGCGGTTGGGTGAGGTCGAACAGCGCTGCGGCTTCACGTTCCCGACGGCGTTGACGGCCGCGGACACCCTCGTCGTGCCGGAGTCCCTGGACGAGCGCGCACCGCTGGAGGCGTTGAGCGACATCGTGTGGTGAGGCGCGGCGTGCGGTGGGGCCGCCCGGTCAGCTCGCCTTCACCGTCCGCCGGGCGTAGGAGCGGGCGGCGCGGGCGCGGTCGCCGCAGCGGGTGGAGCACCAGTGGCGGCGGCCGTGGCGCAGCAGGTAGCGGTTGCACGGGGTCGAACCGCAGTGGGTGAGGCGGTCGGCGTCGGGTGAGGTGAGGAGGTCGGCGGCGTTGGCGGCGAGCGTCGCGAGCGCACGGTCCAGGATCTCGTCGGTGGGGCACGGGGTGGCGCGGTAAGGGCCGGTCCGCTCGTCCCACCGCAGCAGGGCGGCCGTCGGCGCCTTGCTCAGCGCGTCGTTGACGGCGGACAGCGCCGCCGGCAGGGCGGGCACCCCGGCGACCCGGGCGGCGAACAGCGACCTGAGGTTCTCGCGCAACGAGCGCAGCTGCGACGCGCACATCTCCCGCACCCCGGCGTCGGCGGGCGCGAGACCGCGGTCGAAGAGCCACTGGTTCGTGCCGCCGGGTGTGCCGAGGAAGTCGGCGAACTGCCCGCCGGGCAGCGCGACGGCGCTGTTGACGAAGTCGACGGCCAGGTAGTCCTCCGCGCCGGGGGCGGGTGGCAGCACGGCGTCGTCGACCGGGGCGTCCCTCATGGGTCTCATGGTACGAGTTGTGTTCTTCCGTGAGAAGCGGCTACCGTCCCTCACGGATAGCCCTTTGATCATCCGTGAGGTTCTGATGACCGGCACCACCAGCGATCGGCTCGCCGTCCGCGTCTTCGGCGGCCCGACCGCCCTGTTCGAGCACGGCGGGCTGCGCTTCCTGACCGACCCCACGTTCGACGAGCCCGGCGACTACCCCGTGCCGCGCGGCACGCTGACCAAGACCGCGCCCTCCGCCGCCACGCCCGCGGACCTGGGCCGGGTCGACGTCGTCCTGCTCTCCCACGACGAGCACCCGGACAACCTCGACCGGGCCGGTCGGGCGCTGCTCGCCGCCGTCCCGCTCACCCTCACCACGCCCGGCGGCGGGCAGCGGCTGGGGGGTGGGGCCAAGGGGCTCGCCGACTGGGAGTCGGTCGAGCTGGACCGCCCCGGCGGCGGCACGGTCACGGTGACCGGGGTGCCCGCCGTCCACGGCCCGCTGACCCGCGCCGAGGTCGAGCCGCTCACCGGCCAGGTCGTCGGCTTCGTGCTGACCGGGGAGGGCCTGCCCACGGTCTACGTCAGCGGCGACAACGCCTCGCTCGACGCGGTCCGGCAGGTCGCCGACCGCTTCGGCCCGGTGGACACGGCCGTCCTGTTCGCCGGCGCGCCCCGGTTCCCGGTCCTCTTCGACGGCGCGGTGATCGTCCTCGACAGCGCGCAGGCCGCCGAGGCCGCCGGCATCCTCGGCGCGCGCCAGGTGGTGCCCGTCCACTACGACGGCTGGGCCCACTTCACCGAGGGCCGTGACGACCTGGTGGCCGCGTTCGCCGCCGCCGGCCTGGCCGACCGCCTGGACCTGGGCGACCGGGGCTGACCGGCACGCGCCGGTCGACCGTCCCGCGCCGGGCGGTCGACCGGCGGTGGTGCTCAGCCCCGCGGCGCGGCGGCCTGCTCGTCGTCGGCGCGCCGCCGGGAGCGCAGGCTGGTGACCGTGACGACGACGAGCACGCCGATGATCACCACCAGCGAGACGGGGGTGGGGATCTCCGGCACGCCCGGCCAGATGCCGTGCGCCCAGTGCAGCACCAGCTTCGCCCCGATGAACGCCAGGATGATCGCCAGCCCGTGGTTGAGGTGGACGAGCTTGGCCAGGGCGGAGTGCAGCACGAAGTACAGGGCGCGCAGGCCGAGCAGGGCGAACGCGTTCGTGGCGAACACCAGGTAGGGGTCGTCGGTGATGCCGTAGACCGCGGGCACCGAGTCGACGGCGAACACCACGTCGGTGGCGAAGACCGCGACCACCACGACCGCCAGCGGCGTGAGCGCGCGCCGTCCGTGCTCGCGCACCGTCAGCCGGGTGCCGCGGTAGTCGTCGGTCACCGGCATGAGCCGCCGCAGCAGCCGCACGGACCGCATCCGGGAGACGTCGCGCTCGGCGGCGGGTCCGCTGACCGCGTCGTGCAGCAGCTTCACCGCCGAGGCGAACAGGACCAGCCCGAACACCAGGAACGCCCACGTGCCGGCCGACAGCATCGCCGCGCCGGCCGCGATGAACACGCCCCGCAGCACCAGCGCCCCGACGATGCCGTAGAGCAGCACGCGCTGCTGAACGGCGGTGGGGACCGCGAAGGCCGCGAGCAGCAGCATGAACACGAACAGGTTGTCCACCGACAGCGACTTCTCGACCACGAACCCGGTCATGAACTCCAGGGCGCGGTCGCTGCCGGCGAAGCTCCACAGCCAGAGCCCGAACGCCACCGGCAGCGTGAGGTAGAACACCGACCACCCCGCCGCTTCCCGCATCGACACGTCGTGCGGACGGCGGGTGACCACGAAGTCGGCGACCAGCAGCGCGACCAGGACGGCGATGCTGATCAACCACAGGCCGGGCGACCCGACGGAGTCGGCGGGGCTCGCCGAAGCGAGGACGTGCACGGGCATCGAGGCTCCTCGAACGTTGCGGTTCGAGGTCTCCTTCACCCTGACGGGCGGCCCGCCGGGGACACCTCTCGGGATGTCCGTACTGACCGGTCGGGCGCTTGGGAAGTACTCCCCTCGGCGCCCAGTATCGGGCACGACGACCGAAGAGTAAAGAGATGGTCAAATGGTGGACGGGCCGCCGCCGCGGTGGCGGCGGGCGGCCCGCGGCGGACGAGGGGCCGCCGTCCCCCCGAAGACGGCGGCCCGCCTGGTCACCGCCCCTGGCCGGGGTAGGGGAGCAGGGCCATCTCGCGGGCGTTCTTGATCGCCGTGGCGACCCGGCGCTGCTGCTTCGGGGTGAGGCCGGTGACCCGGCGGGAGCGGATCTTGCCGCGGTCGGAGACGAACTTCCGCAGCAGGGCCGCGTCCTTCCAGTCCACCTCGGCGACGCCCTCCCCGGCCAGTAGGTTTACCCGGCGTTTCGGCGCGCGTTCGCCCCGGGGCGCCCGGCTCACCAGCTCGCCTTGCCGACGCCGGGCAGCTCGCCCCGGTGCGCCATCTCGCGCAGCCGGATGCGGGACAGGCCGAACGCGCGGTGGAACGCCCGGGGGCGGCCGTCCACGGCGTCCCGGTTGCGCAGCCGCGTGGGGCTGGCGTCGCGGGGCAGCTTCCGCAGTGCCCGCTGCGCCTCGCCGCGCCGCTCGGGGTCGGTGCGGATGACCTCCTTCAGCTCCGCGCGGCGCTCGGCGTGCCGGGCGACCACCTCCCGCCGCTGCCGGTCCTTGGCGATCTTGGACTTCTTGGCCATCAGCGCTCCTCGCGGAAGTCGACGTGGCGGCGCACGACGGGGTCGAACTTGCGCAGCACCATGCGGTCGGGGTCGTTGCGGCGGTTCTTGCGGGTGACGTAGGTGTAGCCGGTGCCCGCGGTGGACCGGAGCTTGATGATCGGCCGCACGTCGGTGGACTTCGCCATCAGACCTTCTCCCCCCGCGCGCGCAGCTCCGCGACGACCGACTCGATGCCGCGCCGGTCGACGGTCTTGATCGCCTTGGTGGACAGGGTGAGCACGACGTGCCGGTTCTCCGAGGGCAGCCAGTAGCGGCGGCGCTGGGTGTTGGGCAGCCAGCGCCGCGACGTGCGCCGGTTCGAGTGCGAGACCTGGTTGCCGAAGCCCGGCTTGCGGCCGGTCAGCCGGCAGTGGCGCGAGGACACACGACCTCCTGAATTGAAATGACAATCGTTTCCAGTTACGGTACCCCACATGGGAACCGAGGTGGTACTGGTGGCCGGGCTCGCGCACCACGACGTCGCCGACGAGGTCTGGCGCGCGTCACCGGGGTCGGCGCTGGTCCGCCACGACCTGAGCGACCTGGCCGAGGGCGTGGTGCGCCGCTGGGTCGACGGCCGGCTGACCGTGCTGGAACTGGCGCACGGGTGCGTCTCGTGCACGCTGCGCCTGGACCTGCTGCCGCTGCTCGAACGCCTGGGCGGCCGAGTGGTCGTGCACCTGGACCCGGCGCTGGAGCCGGAAGCCGTCTGCTTCGCCCTGAGCGGGCTCGACGTCCGGGTCGAGGCCGTCATCACGGTGGTCGACCGGACCACGTGGCTGACCGACGCCACCGGCGAGGTCACGCTGGCCGAACGCGGCCTGGCCGCGGCCGCGACCGACGAGCGGACCGTGGCGCAGGTCGTGGTGGGTCAGGCGGAGTTCGCCGACGCGTTGGTGATGACGGGCGTCGGCGGCGGCGAGGCGCTGGACGCCGTGCTCGACCGCCTGTCGCCGCTCGCGCCGCGCCACGACCTGGGCACGCTGGACGTGCCCGCCCTGCTCGCCGCGATCCCGCCCGACGCGCGCCGGGGCCGCGTCGACGACGGCTTCGGGCCGCTGCTGCGCGGCCGGCCGCCGCTGGACCCGGCGCCCGGCGCGTCCGTCGTCCACTTCACGGCCCGGCGCCCGTTTCACCCGATGCGGTTGCACCAGGCCCTGGACGTGCTGCTCGACGGCGTGGTGCGGACCCGCGGCCGGTTCTGGGTGGCGAGCCGACCGGACGTCGCGCTGTGGCTGGAATCCGCCGGGGGCGCCCTGAACGTCGGCACGCTCGGCCCGTGGTTGGCGGCCGTGGACGACTGGTCCGAAGTGGACGCCGAGCGCCGGGCGTCGGCGGCGGCCCGCTGGGACGCGGAGCACGGCGACCGGTCGCAGGAGCTGGTGGTGATCACCGCCTCCGCCGCGCCGGACGAGATCGCGGAGGCGCTGCGCGAGGCGCTGGTGACCGACGAGGAGTCGGCGCTGGTCGACGAGCTGGAGTTCGTCGACCCGTTCGCCGAGTGGCACGACCAGATGGAGGAGCTGTGAAGCAGGGCATCCACCCCGACTACCACCCGGTGGTCTTCCAGGACCAGTCGACGGGCAAGGCGTTCCTCACCCGGTCGACGGCCACGTCGAGCCGCACGATCGACTGGGAGGACGGCCGCACCTACCCGTTGATCACCGTGGACATCACCGCGGACTCGCACCCGTTCTGGACCGGCAACCAGCGGGTCGTGGACACCGCGGGCCGCGTGGAGAAGTTCAACCGCCGCTACGGCAGGAGGAGCCGCTGACATGGCCGTCCCCAAGCGCAGGACCTCGCGCAGCAACACCCGCCACCGCCGGGCGCGGTGGAAGGCCTCGGTGCCCGACCTCGTCCCCGTGACCACCTTGGACGGTCGCGAGGTGGCGGTGCCGCGCCGACTGGTGGCCGCGTACCGGCGCGGCCTGCTGTGACCACCGGGCGGGGTGACGTCGAGGTGCGGTGACCCCGACTCAGGGTGACGATGGCCGAAGCGCACCCGGAGCACGGACGAGGACTCGGCCATGGGCTTGTCAGCAGTGCCGGTCACGGATCACCGGCCACCGACCACCGGTCGGCGGGCGTTGATGCTCGGCCTGGCCACGATCGGGTTCGCGCTGAACTTCTGGGCCTGGGCGCTGCTGAGCCCGCTGGGGCCGCGGTTCAAGGACGACCTGGGGCTGAGCGCGTTCCAGCAGGCGCTGCTCGTCGCGGTCCCCGTGGTGGTCGGGTCGGTCGGGCGGATACCGGTGGGCGCGCTCACCGACCGGTTCGGCGGCCGGGTGATGTTCCCGCTGGTCTCGGCGGTGACGATCGTGCCGGTGCTGTTCCTCGGGCTGGTCGGGCACACGTCGCTGGCCGCGCTGCTGGTCGGCGGGTTCTTCCTGGGCGTGGGCGGCACCGCGTTCGCGGTCGGCGTGCCGTTCGTCAACCTCTGGTTCCCGCCCGAGCGGCGCGGCCTGGCGATCGGGATCTTCGGCGCGGGCATGGGCGGCACCGCGATCAGCGCCCTGACCACGGTGAAGCTGGTCGAGCGGTGGGGCGTGGCGACCCCGTTCGCGGTGACGGCGGTGGCGCTGGCGCTCTACGCGGTGGTCGCCGCCGTGCTGCTGCGCGACGCGCCGGGGCGGACGGCGCCGACCGGGTCGGTGACCGCCCGGATGGCCGCCACCGCGCGGCTGCCCCTCACCTGGCAGGCCTCGGCGCTGTACGCGGTGGCGTTCGGCGGGTTCGTCGCGTTCTCCGTCTACCTGCCCGCCTACCTGGGCGCCGCCTACGGCCTGGCGCAGGCCGACGCGGCCAACCGGATGGCCGGGTTCGTGCTGCTCGCGGTCGTGATGCGGCCGGTGGGCGGTTGGCTGTCGGACCGGTGGGACCCCGCCCGGGTCCTCGTCGCCTGCCTGGCGGTGGTGACGGTGGGCGCGGTCGTGCAGGCGTTCACGCCGCCGCTGATGCCGCTGGGCACCATCGCGTTCCTGGCCATGGCCGCCGCGCTCGGCGGGGGCAGCGGCGCGGTGTTCGCGCTGGTCGCCCTGCTCGCGCCGGCGGACAAGGTCGGCGCGGTCACCGGCGTGGTCGGCGCGGCCGGCGGGCTCGGCGGGTTCGTGCCTCCGCTGGTGATGGGCGCCCTCTACGGCGCGATGTCCTCGTACGCGCTCGGGCTCGCCGCGCTCGCCGTCGTCGCCCTGGCCTCGCTGCTGTTCACCGCGACCTCGGTGCGCCGTGCCGTGCGGGCGGTCGCCCCCGAGGGAAGGCGTGCGCCATGAGCACCGGGACCGGACCACCGCCGGGGCACGCCGGGCTGGACGGAGGGCTGGCCGAGGCACTGGTGCGCACCCGCCGCTTCTTCACCCGCGCCGACATCTCCCCGGACCTGCGGACCCTGCACAAGATCGGCGGGCGGCAGGCGGACGACTTCTACCGGGACCGGTGGAGCCACGACAAGGTGGTGCGTTCCACCCACGGGGTGAACTGCACCGGGTCGTGCTCGTGGAAGGTCTACGTCAAGGACGGGATCATCACCTGGGAGGCGCAGCAGACCGACTACCCGTCCGCGGGCCCCGACCGCCCGGAGTACGAGCCGCGCGGCTGCCCGCGCGGCGCCGCGTTCTCCTGGTACACCTACTCGCCGACCCGCGTGCGCTACCCGTACGTGCGGGGCGTGCTGCTGGAGATGTACCGGGAGGCCAAGGCGCGCACCGGCGATCCCGTGCTGGCCTGGGCCGACGTCGTGGAGGACCCCGAACGCGCCCGGCGGTACAAGGCCGCGCGCGGCAAGGGCGGCCTGGTGCGCGCGTCGTGGGACGAGGCGACCGAGATGATCGCCGCCGCGCACGTGCACACGATCAAGGCCCACGGGCCGGACCGGGTCGCCGGCTTCTCCCCGATCCCCGCCATGTCGATGGTGTCGCACGCCTCGGGCGCCCGGTTCGTGTCGCTGATCGGCGGCGCGATGCTGTCGTTCTACGACTGGTACGCCGACCTGCCGGTGGCCTCGCCGCAGGTGTTCGGCGACCAGACCGACGTGCCCGAGTCCGGTGACTGGTGGGACGCCGGCTACCTGGTCATGTGGGGCTCGAACCTGCCGGTCACCCGCACGCCCGACGCGCACTGGATGGCCGAGGCCCGCTACCGGGGGCAGAAGGTCGTCGCGGTGTCGCCGGACTACGCCGACAACGTGAAGTTCGCCGACGAGTGGCTCGCGGCGCAGCCCGGCACGGACGGCGCCCTGGCCATGGCGATGGGCCACGTCATCCTGCGCGAGTTCTTCGTGGACCGCCAGGCGCCCTACTTCGCCGACTACGTCAAGCGCTACACCGACCTGCCGTTCCTGGTCCGGCTCGACGAGCACGGCGACGTGCGCCGGCCCGGCAAGTTCCTCACCGCCGCCGACCTGCCCGACCCGCCCGCGCAGGCCGGTCGGGAGCACGCGGCGTTCAAGACCGTCCTGCTCGACTCCGCCACCGGCGAGCCGGTCGTGCCGGGCGGCTCCCTCGGGTTCCGCTTCGGCGAGCAGGGCGCGGGCCGCTGGAACCTGGACCTGGGCGACGTCGACCCGCTGCTGTCGGTCGGGCCGGGGGAGTCGGTCGTGGTGGAGCTGCCGCGCTTCGACGCCCCGGACGGCTCGGCGGCGGTGCTGCGGCGCGGGGTGCCGGTGCGCCGGGTCGGCGGGCACCTGGTCACGACGGTGTTCGACCTGCTGCTGGCCCAGTACGGCGTGCACCGCGAAGGGCTGCCCGGCGAGTGGCCCGCGGGCTACGACGACGCCGGGCAGCCGTGCACGCCCGCCTGGCAGGAGGCCATCACCGGCGTGCCCGCGCAGGCCGCCGCCCGGATCGGCCGCGAGTTCGCCGCCAACGCGGAGGAGACCCGCGGCCGGTCGATGATCATCATGGGCGCCGGGACCAACCACTGGTTCCACTCCGACACGATCTACCGCGCGTTCCTCGCCCTGACCACGCTCACCGGCTGCCAGGGCGTCAACGGCGGCGGGTGGGCGCACTACGTCGGGCAGGAGAAGTGCCGCCCGATCACCGGCTGGTCGCAGCTGGCGTTCGGGCTGGACTGGTCGCGCCCGCCGCGGCAGATGATCCAGACCGCCTACTGGTACCTGCACACCGACCAGTTCCGCTACGACCGCTTCGGCGCGGACACCCTCGCCGCCGCCACCGCGGGCGGACAGCTGGCCGGCAAGACCACCGCGGACGTGATCGCCCAGTCCGCGCGGATGGGGTGGATGCCGTCCTACCCGACGTTCGACCGCAACCCGCTGGACCTGGCCGACGAGGCGCGACGCGCCGGCGTGCCCGCCGCCGAGCACGTGGTGTCGGAGCTGAAGGCCGGGCGGCTGCGGTTCGCCTGCGAGGACCCGGACGCGCCGGAGAACTTCCCGCGCGTGCTGAGCATCTGGCGGGCCAACCTGCTCGGCTCCTCCGGCAAGGGCAACGAGTACTTCCTCAAGCACCTGCTGGGCGCGGACCACTCGCTGCGCGCCGAGCAGACCCCGCCGGAGCACCGGCCGAAGGACGTGGTCTGGCGCGACGAGGCGCCCGTCGGCAAGCTGGACCTGCTGCTGTCGCTGGACTTCCGGATGACCAGCACCACCCTCTTCTCCGACGTCGTGCTGCCCGCCGCGACCTGGTACGAGAAGCACGACCTCAACACCACCGACATGCACCCGTTCGTGCACTCGTTCAACCCGGCCATCGCGCCACCGTGGCAGACCCGGACCGACTGGGGCGCGTTCCAGACCATCGCGCGGGCCTTCAGCGCGCTGGCGGAGAAGCACCTGGGCGTGCGCGAGGACGTCGTGGCCACGCCGCTGATGCACGACACCCCCGACGAGCTGGCCACCCCGCACGGCGTGGTGCGCGACTGGAAGGCCGGCGAGTGCGAGCCGATCCCGGGCGTCACCATGCCGAGGCTCGCGGTGGTGGAGCGCGACTACACCGCCGTCGCGGCGAAGATGGGCGCGCTGGGTCCGCTGGCCGACTCGCTCGGCGCGACCACCAAGGGCGTCACCTTCCGGGTCGAGCGGGAGGTGGAGTACCTGCGGCAGCAGAACGGCGCCGTGCGGGGCGGTCCCGCGGACGGCCGGCCGTCGCTGGTGCGCGACGTGCACGCGTGCGAGGCGATCCTCGCCCTGTCCGGCACCACCAACGGCCACCTCGCCACCCAGGGCTTCCACACGCTCGAACAGCGCACCGGGACGCCGCTGGCCGACCTCGCCGCCGAGCACGAGGGCAAGCGGATCACCTTCGCCGACACGCAGGCCGCGCCGGTGCCGGTGATCACCTCGCCCGAGTGGTCCGGCTCGGAGACCGGCGGACGCCGCTACTCGCCGTTCACCATCAACGTCGAGCGCCTCAAGCCCTGGCACACCCTCACCGGCCGCCAGCACTTCTACCTCGACCACGACTGGATGGCCGAGCTGGGCGAGCAGCTGCCGGTGTTCCGCCCGCCGCTGGACATGCACGCGCTGTTCGGCGAACCCCGCGTGGGCGAGCAGGGCGAGCTGGGCATCACCGTCCGCTACCTGACGCCGCACTCCAAGTGGTCCATCCACTCCGAGTACCAGGACAACCTGTTCATGCTCAGCCTGTCGCGCGGCGGGCAGACCATCTGGCTGTCCCAGGAGGACGCGGCGAAGATCGGCGTGGCCGACAACGACTGGATCGAGGCCGTCAACCGCAACGGCGTCGTCGTCGCGCGGGCGGTCGTGTCGCACCGGATGCCCGAGGGCACCGCCTACATGCACCACGCCCAGGACCGGCTGATCGACGTGCCCCGGGCCGAGGCGTCCGGCAAGCGCGGCGGCATCCACAACTCGCTGACCAGGCTGCTGGTCAAGCCGTCGCACCTGATCGGCGGCTACGCCCAGCTGTCGTTCGCGTTCAACTACCTCGGCCCGACCGGGAACCAGCGCGACGAGGTGACCGTGATCCGCCGTCGTGCCCAGGAGGTGCGGTACTGATGCGCGTGATGGCCCAACTGGCGATGGTGATGAACCTGGACAAGTGCATCGGCTGCCACACCTGCTCGGTCACCTGCAAACAGGCCTGGACCAACCGCTCCGGCGTCGAGTACGTGTGGTTCAACAACGTCGAGACCCGGCCCGGGCAGGGCTACCCGCGCCGCTACGAGGACCAGGAGCGCTGGCGCGGCGGCTGGGCGCTGACCAGGCGCGGGCGGTTGAAGCTCAAGGGCGGCGGCCGGCTGCGCAAGCTGCTCACCATCTTCAGCAACCCGAAGATGCCCGGCCTCGACGACTACTACGAGCCCTGGACCTACGACTACGACACCCTCACCAACGCGCCGGCGCAGGAGCACACCCCCGTCGCCCGGCCCCGGTCGTTGATCAGCGGCGAACCGACCAAGATCACCTGGTCGGCGAACTGGGACGACGACCTCGGCGGCTCGCCCGACCACGGCGACCAGGACCCGATGCTCCAGGGCATCGCGGACAAGGTGAAGTTCGAGTTCGAGCGGACGTTCATGTTCTACCTGCCGCGCATCTGCGAGCACTGCCTCAACCCCTCGTGCGCCGCGTCGTGCCCGTCCGGCGCGATCTACAAGCGCACCGAGGACGGCATCGTGCTGGTCGACCAGGACCGCTGCCGCGGCTGGCGGATGTGCGTGTCGGGCTGCCCGTACAAGAAGGTCTACTTCAACCACCGCACCGGCAAGGCGGAGAAGTGCACGTTCTGCTTCCCCCGCGTCGAGGTCGGCATCCCCACCGTCTGCGCGGAGACGTGCGTGGGACGCCTGCGGTACATCGGGCTGGTCCTCTACGACGCCGACCGGGTGCTCGAAGCCGCCTCGACACCGGACGAGAAGGACCTGTACGAGGCGCAGCGGCGGGTGTTCCTCGACCCGAACGACCCGGTGGTGGTCCGCGAGGCCGAACGCGCCGGCATCCAGCGCGACTGGATCGAGGCCGCCCAGCGCTCGCCGATCCACGCGCTGATCACCACCTTCAAGGTGGCGCTGCCGCTGCACCCGGAGTACCGCACCATGCCGATGGTCTGGTACATCCCGCCGCTGTCGCCGGTGGTCGACGTCGTCCGCGACACGGGCCACGACGCCGAGGACCACGGCAACCTGTTCGCCGCCGTCGAGGCGCTGCGCATCCCGGTCGAGTACCTGGCGAACCTGTTCACCGCCGGCGACGTCGGGCCGGTGGACGCCGTGCTGCGCCGGCTCGCCGCGATGCGCAGCTACATGCGCGACATCAACCTCGGCCGTGAACCGCAGGAGGCCATCGCGGCGAAGGTCGGCATGACCGGCGAGCAGGTCTACGACATGTACCGGCTGCTGGCGCTCGCCAAGTACGACGAGCGCTACGTCATCCCGCCCGCGCACGCCGAGCAGGCGCACGGGTTGGAGGAACTGGCCGCCGAGTGCAGCCTCGACTACGAGGGCGGGCCCGGCATGGGCGGCTCCGGCCCGTTCGGCGAGGGCTCGGGCGGCACGTCGCCGATCGCGGTGGAGAACTTCCGGATGTTGCGCGACCGGCAGACGACCGACAGCCTCGCCGCGCCGGTCGACAAGGGCAGCCGGGTCAACCTGCTGAACTGGGACGGCAAGGGCCGCCCGGACGGCCTGTTCCCGCCGGCGGAGCGGCCCGGCGGGGGAGACCCGGCCGGCGAGGTGGAGCCGAAGCCGTGACCCCCACCGACGCGCAGCGCGCCACCGCGTGGCAGGTCCAGTCGTTGCTGCTGGGCTACCCCGACGAGCCGTGGTTCGCCCGGCTGCCGTTGCTGCGCGCCGCGACCGGCACGTTGCCCGCGCCGCTCGCCGTGCCGCTGGACGCGTTCCTGGACCACGTGGCGGCCACCTCGCCGACCGACCTCGCGGTCGACTACGTGGCGACCTTCGACCACCGCAAGCGGTTCAGCCCTTACCTGACCTACTTCGCCTACGGCGACACGCGCAAGAGGGGCATGGCGCTGCTGCGGTTCAAGCACGCCTACCGGGCCGCCGGCCTCGAACTGGACGACGGCGAGCTGCCCGACCACCTGGCCGTGGTGCTGGAGTTCGCCGCCACCGGCGACCCGGCGACCGGCCTGCGGCTGCTGGGCGAGCACCGCGCCGGGCTGGAGCTGATCCGCCTCGGGCTGAGGGAGGCCGGCTCGCCGTGGGCGCACGTCCTGGAGTCGGTGTCGGCGACGCTGCCGCCCCTGGGCCGCCACGAGCACGAGGCGATCGCCCGGCTGATCGCCGAGGGACCGCCGGAGGAAGAGGTCGGCCTGGCCCCGTTCGCCCCACCCGAGCACATGCCGCAACCGCGGGGAGGGCCGCGATGACCGCCCTGTCCGGGTTCGGGCCGCTGCCGCACGGGGGCTCGTGGTGACCGCGCCGCCGAGCACGCTCGACATCATGCTGTGGGTCGTCGTGCCGTACGTGGCGATCGCGGTGTTCGTGGTGGGGCACGTGTGGCGTTACCGCTACGACAAGTTCGGCTGGACCACGCGGTCCTCCCAGCTCTACGAGAGCAGGCTGCTGCGCCTGGGCAGCCCGCTGTTCCACTTCGGCATCCTGCTCGTCGCGCTCGGCCACGTCGGCGGCCTGCTGGTGCCGAAGTCGTGGACCGAGGCGATCGGCATCAGCGAGACCGCCTACCACGCGGTCGCGGTCGGGCTCGGGGTGCTGGCCGGGGCCTGCACGCTCGTGGGCGCGGCGATCCTGGTCTACCGGCGCCGCACCGTCGGCCCGGTGTTCTCCGCCACCACGCGCAACGACAAGGTGATGTACGTGCTGCTGGTCGGCGCCATCGTGCTGGGTCTCGGCACCACGGTCCTCGGCAACCTCACCGACCACCCCCACGACTACCGCGAGTCGGTCTCGCCGTGGTTCCGGTCGATCTTCTACCTCCGGCCGGAGCCGGAGCTGATGGCCGCCGCGCCGCTCGGGTTCCGGCTGCACGCGCTGGCGGCCTGGGCGCTGTTCGCGTTCTGGCCGTTCAGCCGGCTCGTGCACGTGTTCTCGATGCCGTTGGGCTACCTCACCCGCCCCTACATCGTCTACCGCAGCCGGGACGAGCAGCCGGGCAACCGGCCGCCCCGCCGCGGGTGGTAGGTCACAGCCGGGCGGCACCGAGCTTCCAGTAGCCGCTGAACACCACGGAGCGGCGGTCCACGCCGCGCTCCTTCACCAGGTGCCGGCGGACGCCGGTGGCCAGGGTCGACTCGCCGCACACCCACGCGTAGTCCGGCGCGGGGGACGGCAGCCCGGTCACCGCGCGGAGCAGGTGCGAGCCGGGGGCGTCGGCGCCGCGGTGCAGCCACGTGACGGGCGCGTCGACGGGCACGTGATAGCCCTCGTCGGGGACCTCGGCGAAGATCCGGGCGTCCGCGGGCACACCCGACTCCAGGATCGCGCACAGCGCGGGCAGCGCGGTCTCGTCGGCGGCCAGCAGCACCGCGCCGGTCGACGGGGCGCGGTAACCGGAGTTGCCCGCGCGGAAGCCCACCGACCGGCCCACCTCCGCCCGGGTGGCCCAGCGGGTGCCCGGACCCGCGTCGCCGTGCAGCACGAAGTCCACGTCGACCTCGGTCAGCTCGGGCCGGTGCGCGCGGACCGTGTACCAGCGCAGGTCCGGCCGGTCCTCGGCGGGCAGGGCGCGGATCGCGGTGCGGACGTTGACGCGGTCCGGGCTCGGCATCGTCAACGGCCGGTCGGCCGGCGGCATCAGCAGGCCGAAGCACTCGTCCGGGCCGGTCACGCGGTACTCGGCGAACTCCGGTGCCCGGAACGTCACCCGGCGCAGGTGCGGCGCGAGGTCGGCGACCGCCGTGACCGTCATGGCGAACTGGTCGAACACGTCGCGCTGGTTGGGCGTCGCGGTGACCAGGCCGGCGGCCTTGGTGAGCACCTTGAGCTGCAACTGGTCCAACGTCGAGTACCGGGGCATGCAGGTTAGGCTAACCTAAATGTCCCGGCAGGCGAAGGTCCCCGTCAGTCGAAGACGACGACGCTGCGCAGCACGTCGCCGGAGCGCATGGCGGTGAACGCCTGCTCCACCTCGGTCACGCCGATGCGTTCGGTGACGAAGTGGTCCAAGGGGAGGCGGCCCTGCAGGTGCAGGTCGATCAGCGGCGCGAAGTCGCGCGACGGGAGGCAGTCGCCGTACCAGCTCGTGCGGTAGGTGCCGTTGCGCAGGAACGTGTCCAGCAGCGGCATCTCCAGGCGCATCCCGGAGTCGGGTCGGGCCACCAGCACGAACGTGCCGCCGAGGGCCCGCGCGTAGAACGCCTGCCGCCACGTCTCGGGCGTGCCGGCGGCGTCGATCACCACGTCCGCGCCGAGGTCGTCGGTCAGGGCGCGGACGGCGGCCACCACGTCCGGCGTCTGGCGGGCGTCGACCACGTCCGTCGCGCCCAGCGCGCGGGCGTGGCACAGCTTCCGCTCGTCGAGGTCCACCGCGATGATCGTGGTGGCGCCGGCGAGCTTCGCGCCCGCGACGGCCGCGCAGCCGACACCGCCCACGCCGATCACGGCGACCGTGTCGCCGGTGGTGACGCCGCCGGTGTTCATCGCCGCGCCCAGGCCGGACATGACCCCGCACCCCAGGAGCGCGGCGACGGCCGGGTCGGCCTTGGGCGAGACCGGGGTGCACTGGCCGGCGTGCACGAGCGTCAGCTCGGTGAACGCGCCGATGCCCAGCGCCGGTCGCAGCGGCGTGCCGTCGAGGAGGGTCATTGCCGTCGACGCGGTGTGGTCGTCCACGCAGGCCTCGGGCCTGCCCCGGCGGCACGCGCGGCAGCGCCCGCAGACCGCCCGCCAGTTCAGCACCACGAAGTCGCCGGGCTCCACGTGGTGGACGCCGGGCCCGACCTGCTCGACGATGCCGGACGCCTCGTGGCCCAGCAGGTACGGGAAGGCGTCGCCGATCACGCCGTCGCGGTAGTGCAGGTCGGTGTGGCAGACGCCGGAGGCCAGGACGCGGACGGTCGCCTCGCCGGGGCCGGGATCGGGGACGACGATGTCGTGGCTGCGGACCGGCTCGCCCTTGCCGGTGGCGACCACTGCCTTGACGATCCTCGACATCTCCCGAGCCTCCACGTCGACCGGCCGCGTACGGCGAACAGGATAGGCGGTGCCGGTGCGTGCGCCCGGCGCAGCGGGCGTGCCGCCGGTCGGGGTCATCGGGATTCCCTATGGATCCGCGTCAGGTCACCGCCCGACACCCGCCGGCGCTGGTCTGTTCAGCGCAACGCGCGATAGGTGAAGAGGTGTTTTCGCTGCACACGGCACGTGGCAGCATGAACGGGCCCGGCGGACGGCTACCGCGCGGCGGATCTGGAGAACAATGAGCACCGTGCCGAAAGTCGCGTCCGGCATCACCGCGTTCGCGGTGTTCGCGACCACCGTCAGCTTCGTCATCTCCATGGCGGGCTCGTCGATGAAGTCCACCGTCCAGGTGTTGTTCCTGCCGATCGCGGACGACTTCGACGTCAGCCGCGGCACGCTCGCGGTCGGCACGACGCTGTTCGCCGTGGTGACGGCGCTCGCGTCGTCGGCGGTGGGCCACCTGGCCGACCGGATCGGCGCGGTGCCCGTGCTGGCGATCGGCGCGGGCATCACCGGCGTGGTGCTGGTGGTCTGCGCGCTGGCGAAGGACATCTGGGTGTTCGTCCCGACCTACGGCGTGCTCGGCGCGGTCGGCTGCACGATGCTGTCGTTCGTGCCGCTGGGCGTGCTGGCCGACCAGCTCTTCCAGGGCCGCAACGCCGGTTTCCTGTACGCGGTGCTGACCAACGGCGCGGCGGTCGGGTTCATGGTGCTGGTGCCGCTGTGGACGTTCCTGGGCACGGTCACGTCGTGGCAGCAGATCCTGCTGGGCGTCGGCGTGGTGTTCCTGGTCGTGATGCTGCCGCTGTCGTTGCTGCTGGTGCGCTACTCGAACCGCAACGCCACGCCGACCACGCCCGCCGAGCACGGCTTCTGGGCCGGCATCCGGATGGCGTTGGCGGACAAGCGGGTGCGCGGCCTCATCCTGCCGTTCTTCGCCTGCGGCACCACGATGGCGTTCATCGACGTGCACCTGTTCCCGCACATGCACGACCACGGGGTCGCGCCGGTGACCAGCTCGGTGGCGTTCGTGCTGCTGGGCGGCCTGGAGATCGTCGGCTCGCTGGTGGCGGGCCGGTTGTGCGACAAGGGGCTGATCCGGGCCACGCTGATCGGCGGCTACGCGCTGCGCGCCGCGTCGATGATGATCGCGCCGTTCTTCGCCGCCGAGTTCACCGTGCTGGTGTTCGGCGCGCTGTTCGGCGCCAGCTACCTGGTCACGGTCGTCGCCACCACGATGTGGATCGCGAAGATCCTGCCGCGCGGGCGCAAGGGCACGGCGATCGGCGTGCTGTGGGCGCTGCACATGGTCGCCGTCGCGGTGGGCAGCCAGCTCGGCGCCGTCCTGGCCGACGCGGCGGGCAGCTACCTGCCGGTCATCCTGGTCAGCGTCGCGCTCACGCTCGGCGCGATCGTCCTGGTGGCGTTGCAGCCCGACCCGAACGCCGTCGACGCCGGGGAACCCGTCGCGGCCTGAGCCCGCCGGACCGCCGTCGGGGCCGCGCGTCCGGTCGAGCGGTCAGCCGATGCTGCGGTGCCGGGCGGCCCCGTGCGCGAAGTCGGGCACGCCCGATGTGCCCTCGCGCAGGTCGTCCAGCAACCGCCGGTAGGCGTGGGCGACCGCGTAGGCCGGCGCGTCGGCGTGGGGGTCCAGCCGCGGGACGCGGACGTGGGACTCCGGCACCGCCAGGGGAGCGAGCCCGGTGGACGTGCCGCGACCGCCTTCGAGGGTGATCGGGCTGAGCTGGAGGTGGCCGATCGGGGCGGTGAGGACGAGGTCGCCCTCGGTGCCGTTGATCTCCCAGCGGAAGTTCGTGCCCCGGGCCGTGCCGCCCCGGTAGTGGAAGGTGGCCACCGCGCCGCCCGGCAGCCGCCCCGAGGCGACGACCTGGTCCGCGGCGGTCATCGGCACGCGCCGCCCGCTCCCGGTGTCCACGGCGGACGTGCGCCGCGACGCCAGTCGGATCGTCAGCTCCTCGGGCTCACCCAGGACGGAGGCCAGCCCGTCGAGGGCGTGGGCGAACGGCACGGTCAGCAGCGTCGTGCCGTTGGCGGCGTCGAGCACGTGGTGGTCGCCGGGGCCGACGGTGGCGCCCCAGGCGCCGCCCGAGCCGACGACCGTCGTGGACAGCACCTCGCCCACGTAGCCGTCGGCCACGAGGTCCCGAGCGTGGGTGAGCACCGGGTGCGACCGCGCCTGGAGCCCGACGGCGGTCCGGACCCCGCGGTCACCGGCGTGCCGCGCCAGCTCCTCGGCCTCCGCGAGACCGTTGCCCAGCGGCCACTCGCACAGCACGGCCTTGCCGGCGTCCAGCGCGGTGCGCACGAGTTCCCGGTGGTGCGGCACCTTCACCGCCACGACCACGAGGTCCACCTCGTCGCAGGCGACCAGTTCGGCCGCCGACCCGAAGGCGCGGGGCACGCCGTGCTCGTGGCCGGAGCGCTGCGCGGACCGCGCCGAGCTCGTGCTCAGGGCCCGCACCTCGTAACCCGGGACGGCGCGCAGGGCCGGCAGGTGGGAGCGCCCGGCCCAGCCCCCCTGCGCCCCGAGGCCGATGATCCCCACTCCGATCGGCTTCCCGGACCGGGCGCGCTCGACGAGGGACGACGGTGATGTGCTCATGGTTCGCAGCCTGTTCTCCGGGGTGGGTGGCGTCGACGTCCCGTGACGAGGTCGGTCCGGCGGGGGCCTGCTCGACGCGGTGTGCCGGCCGTGCCCCGGGCGCGCCGGTGAGGGAACACCCGCTTGTTAGTGTTGACATCTCAACACTAGGAAGAGATGCGTTGATATGTCAACACCGAGCGGTGGCGTCGCCGACCCGGACGACCCCGCACCCGGGCCCGTCGACCTCTGGTCCGCCTTCAAACGCGCCCACGAACTCGTCCGCACCCGGGTGGTCACGGACACCGCGGAGGCGGCGGGCCTGTCCGAACCGGACCTGACGATCCTCGTCACCCTCGACAAGGCGGGAGGCTCCCTGCGCCAGAGCGGGCTCGCCGCGTCGCTCGGCTGGGACCGCACCCGCACCTCCCACCAGCTCACCCGCATGGGCGAGCGCGGACTCGTCACCCGGGAGCGCGCCGGCGCGGTCACGGTGCTCCTCACCGACGCCGGACGCGAGGCCGTCGCCGCCGTGCGCCCCGCCCTGGACGCCGCCGTGCGCCGACACCTCACCGACAAGCTCTCCGCGCGGGAGATCGCGACGCTGGCCGCCCTGCTCCGCCGCCTGTAGCCGCCGGACGCGACACCGCCCCCGCCCTGGGACCAGGACGGGGGCGGTGCGGTCGCACGGGGTCAGGCCTGGCGGGTGATGTCCATGTACCAGTTGGTCTCCCACGTCTGCCCGTCGTCGGCCGACATGGCCTGCTCCCACCGCGCCGAGTCACCGGTGATGCGGTGCCACAGGAAGCGGATGAGCACGGGCGTGCCGTCCTGCACCTCGTCGCCGTGGAACGTGCCGACGCCGTCGGCGAAGGAGCCGAACAGCGGCGGGAAGAACACCCCCGAGTCGCTGCTCGCCCAGTTCAACGACCAGCGGCCGGTGGCGGCGTCGAACAGCCGCACGGTCAGGCCGGACGTGCCGTCGGGGAACGTGATCTCGTCCACGTTCCCCGCGCCGCCGAAGATCGGCCGCACGTCCGAGGTGGAGGTGAACTCCTCCCAGTCGTCGCTGCCCGCCAACCGCCGGCGCAGCCTGCGGTTGTGGATCGACCAGCGGCCGGTGAGGAAGTCGAAGTCACCCACCGTCCCGCACCTCCGCGCGGTCCCGGGTGGCCACGTACCCGGCGACCGCCGCCGCCAGCCCGAACACCGCCAGCACCGGCCACGCGCCGTGACCCAGCTGGAGGAACAGGAAACCGCCGAGGACCGGGCCGACGGCCGCGCCCAGCCCGTAGACGAACTGGAAGCTGCCGATGTAGCGGCCCTTGAGGTGCGCGGGACCGGCCATGCCGGGGTAGGCGAACACCACGGGGCCGCCGATGATCTCGCCGAGCGTCCAGATCAGCGTGCCCGCGACGATCACCGCCGGGCCCAGCGGCAGCGCGTACACCGCGACACCGATGCCGACCAGCGCGTAGGCGACGCCGACGACCAGCTTGGGCCGCATGTGCTGCGTCTTCTTGGTGACCACCAGCTCGAACAGGATGACCGCGCCGCCGTTCAGCGCGACCGCCAGCGTGTACCAGAAGATCGGCACGCCGGACGCCTGGACGTCCAGCGGCAGCGTCGACAGGTACTGCACGTAGACCACGGCGTTGAAGAACGTCGCCGCCAGGTACACCAGGTAGCGGCGGTCGCGCAGCACGTCGGTGTAGCTGCCGGCGGGCGCCTCGGCGGCGGCCGCGCCCTTCTCGCCCGTCTTCGCGGGCAGCACGCGGAACGCCACCAGGGCGTACGCCGCCGCGACCACCGCCTCGCCCCAGAACAGCAGCGTGTAGTCGTCACCGCCGAGCTGGTAGAGGCCGAAACCGATCAGCGGCGCGGCGGTCGTGCCCAGGTTCAGGCCGAACCGGTACATGGCGAACACCATGACCTGCCGGTCGTCGGGCGTGAGCTCGGAGAGCAGGGTGGCCGACGCGGGCCGGTAGATCTGGGAGACCGCGCCGAGCAGGGCCACCGCCGCGACGAGCAGGGCGTAGTCGGGCAGGTAGAGCAGCGCGGCGGTGAGCAGCGCCGCGCCGCCCATGCTGAGCACGGTGGAGTTGCGCGCGCCCAGCCGGTCGGCCAGCGCGCCGCCGACGAGCACGCCGATGACGTTGCCGACGCCGTAGACGCCCAGGGCCGTGGCCGCCTGGCCGGCCGAGTAGCCCTGGGAGGTCAGGAACAGCACCAGGAAGATGTTGAGGAACCCACCGACCTTGTTGACGAAGACGCCGGCCAGCACGGCCTTCACCGCCGGCGGCGACTCGACGAACGTCTGCCAGATGCCCTGGTCGGTGCTTTTCGCGGTGGTCATCAGGCGCTCTTCACATCCAGCGCGGCCTCGGCCGCGTCGAGTCGGGTGGCGACCTCGTCACGAGAGTCACCGGTGGCGATGGCGAAAGCGATGCGGCCCCAGACCGTGCCCTTGGGCGGCGGCGAGACGACGGCGCCCGGCTGCGCGACCGTGACGACGCGGTCGATGCCCTCGGGCAGCCGGGCGGGGTCGAACGCCAGGGAGCCGAGCGTGGTGTCCTCTTCCTCGACGTAGAAGAAGCGGATGCCCGCGACGCGGTCGTGCGCGTGCGCGACGTCCACCCCGCGGCCGGTGGCCGCGCCGGCCGCGACCAGACCCGGGTCCACGCCCGTGGCCAGCAGGCCCAGGTAGGGGATCATGTCACCGCCCAGGCGGCCGTTGACCTCGATGACCTTGGGGCCCTCGTCGGTCAGCATGTACTCGGCGTGGGTGATGCCGTCGGTGAAGCCCAGCGCCTTGTGCGTGCGCTGCGCCACGTCGAGCAGCACGTCGTCGGTCAGCAGCGGGTCGGAGGCGTCCACGAAGTGGCCGACCTCCTCGGCGTACGGGTGGTAGCCGACCACCTTGCGGCCGATGAACAGCGGCGTCACGACACCGTCGCGCACCACCGAGTCGACGCTGATCTCCTCGCCCGACACGAACTCCTCGACCAGGATCGGCTGGTCGGTGTCGAACACCACCGGCTCCGGACCCTGCGCCGCCTCGGTGAACGCGAAGTTGGCGCGCACCTCGCGCTCGTCGTGCACCTTGATCACGCCGAGGCTCGCGCCGAGGCCGCGCGGCTTGAGGATCGCCGGGTACCCGACCTCCTGCGCCGCCGCGACCGCGTCGTCCACCGTCTTGACGGGGATCGACCGGGGCTGCGGCACGCCCGACGCCTTCAGCGCCGCCCGCGTGCCGCCCTTGTCGCGCAGGCGCCAGATCACGTCCGGGTCGCCGTTGCGCAGGCCCAGTGCCCGCGCCACGAACGCCGTGGCGTGGATGCGCACCTCGTCCCAGCACAGCACGCCGGAGAACGGCGTCCCGGCGTGGATCTCGGCCGCCGCCGCCGCCATCGCCGGCCCGTCGGTGGTCGAGGGCAGCACGGTCCAGCCGGACACGTACTCCTTCTCCCACTCGGGCTCGGCGGTCAGGAACAGGTGCACCCGGTACTCCGCGCTGATCGAGCGCAGCAGGTACTCGCGGTACAACCGCATTCCGGTCGCGACCACGAGCAGCAGGGGCCGCTGGTCGGTCTTGCTCATCGGGGCTCCACTCTCGATAGGACTTGCACACCGCCGAACGCCTTCTCGCGCTCGCGTTCCTCGTCGGTCACGGCGATCCGCCGTGCCGCGTACCGCAACGTCGGCGGCGCCATCAGCGACGTCACGACCGACACCAGCACCACGACCGTGTAAGCCTCGGTCGACAGCACCTCCAGCCGCAGCCCCACCAGCGCCACGATCACGCCGATGACACCACGCGCGTTGAGCCCCGCGCCGAGCGCGAGACCTTCCCAGTGGGTGAGCCGGGCCAGCCGGGCGCCCGCGTAGGCGCCCGCGAACTTGCCGACCACGGCCAGCAGCAGCACGGCCAGCGCCGTGCCGAGCACCGCCGGGTGCCGCAGGGCCGTGAGGTCCATCCGCAGCCCCGCCGTCGCGAAGAACAGCGGCGCCAGGACACCCATCACGAACGTCCGCAGCACGGTCAGCGGCAGTCGGGCGACACCGCCGACCGACGAGATGACCAAGCCGCACACGAACGCCCCCAGCACCGGCTCGAGGTCCAAGGCGTGCGTGCCGGCGGCGGACGCTATCACCAGCAACACGACCACCGCCACGGTCACCCCGGGATCACCGGAGCGCTCCGCGAGCCGCAACGCCCCGCGAGCCGCGGGCCGCAACGCGACCAGCGCGAGGACGAGGACCAGCGCCAGCGCGCCCAGCGACCACGCCACGTGCCCGGCGGTCAGCCCGGAGGCGGCCATCCCGGACACCACGGCCAGCAGCGACCAGCCGACCACGTCGTCCACGGCGGCGGCGGTCACGGTGAGCTGCCCGATGTCGCGGTGCAGCAGGTTCATCTCCAGCAGCACCTTGGCGATCACCGGGATGGCGCTCACGCACACCGCCACGCCCAGGAACAGGGCGAAGACCGGCCGGTCCGCCGCCGGGCCGAGCATGGCGGCGGGTAAGAGGAACCCGGCGCCGACGCCGAGCGCCAGCGGCAGGAGCAGCCCTCCCGCGCCGACCCAGGTGGCGGCCCGGCGCTGCCGGCGCGCCAGGCCGAGGTCGAGGTGCATGCCGGTGAACCCCACCAGCAGCAGCACCCCGAACTGGCCGACGGCGTCGAGCAGGTGCAGTTGCGCGGGGTCGTCGAACACCGGGGCGAACGTGCCGAGCAGGGACGGCCCGAGCACGACGCCGGAGGCCAGCTCGCCGACGACGGCGGGCATCCCGAGCCGGACGGCGAGCCGCCCGAGCACGAGGGCCACGCCCAGGAGCACGGCGACCTGGAGCAGGAACATGAGCAACGGGTGCGCCCCGAGCGTGCTCGGCGGCGCGGCGGACAGGACCACGGTGGACCCCCTGTTGAGCGGTGGAGAGGCGGCGCGGGACCGGTGCGGACCCGCACCGCGGGGGATCAGTCGCGGTAGTACCAGTTCTCCGGGTTGATCATCCCGTAGGGGTTGATCGGCCCGAACCCGCCGAGGGTGTTGGCGACCTCGAACAGCCGGATCGGGAAGTTCGGCGTGAAGATGACCGGCACCTCGTTGGCGATGTAGTCCTGGTACTCGTAGAGCACGTCCAGGTCGTCGCTGGTGACGGTGCGCTCGATCAGCTCGTCGGCCTTCGGGTCGGTGTAGAAGCCGAAGTTGCCGCCCGCCTTGGTGGAGAACAGGATCTCGCCGGTCGGGTGGTGGTAGGCCCAGCCGCCGTTCCAGCAGCACATCTCCCACGTGCACGGGGTGGTGGCGGTCGGCTCGCACGGGCCGTCCTCGGCCACGAGGATCGAGCCGTACACCTCTTCGAGCCGCAGCTCGATGCCCGCCTCCGCGGCGGCGTCGCGGAAGTTCTCCATCACCCGGGTCAGCGCCGGGCGGCCCTCGACGTAGCGCAGCAGGATCGACAGCTTCGTGCCCGCCGGGATGCCCGCGCCCGCCTCGCCCGGACCCGTGCCCGGCCGCACGCACACCGCGGGCGTGACGCTGGTGTCCCAGCCGTTCGCCTCCAGCAGCGCCTTGGCGTTCCCGGGGGAGAACGGCAGCGGCCACGCGCCCTCGCGCTGGCGCGGCGAGACGTAGTCGGTCTTCGGGTACATCGGCACCGGGCCGTTCTGCCGGTACGCGTAGCCCTGGTAGATGTCGCGCACCGCGGTGTCCTGGTCCAGGGAGGACTGCAGGGCCTGGCGGATGTAGGTCTGCGCGAACATCTTGCCGACCACGGTCGGGTTGTTGAAGTTCAGCGAGATGTACCGGATGCAGAACGCCGACTGCGGGAACATCGTGTACTCGGTCAGCGGGTTCGGCCCGCCGACCACCGGGTCGATCGCCGGCTCCGTGGCGAAGCTCAGCGGCAGGTAGCCGACCTGGATGCCGTTCTCGGCGTCCGGGCCCGCCTTCAGCATCTCGTACTGCTCCTCGTCGGAGAACGTCGGCACCTGGCGGAACTCGTCCAGGTACGGCTTGTTCGGGCCCGAGTAGTGCTCGTTGGGCACGAACGTGACCACGCCCTCCAGCGTGTAGCTCTTGAGCCGCCACGGGCCGCTCACGATGCTCCAGATGGGGCTGTCGGCCCACTTGGTGCGGTGGGCGTTGCCCTCGTCGACGATGTTGCCCTGCTGCGCCATCAGGTACTCGTAGACCGCCTCGACGTCGGCGAGGTCGCCGGAGGCGTTCGCCGGGCCCGCGTCGGTCCGGTCCCACGCCCTGGGCAGCGGCGTGATCGTGCTGAGCTGGTTGTAGAGCACCCAGTGCTTGGAGTAGACCTTGTCGAAGGTGAAGAACACCTCGTCGTCGGCCACCTTGCCGTAGTCGGTCAGGTTGTCGGGGAAGTAGCCCGGGACGTACTCGCCGTACCGGGCGCCCTTGACCTTCATCAGGTTCACCCAGAACAGCACGTTCTCGGCGGACAGGGTCTCGCCGTTGGACCACTTCCAGGGCTTGACCTTGACCCGCACGGTCAGGCCGTCCTCGCTCCACACCGGCTCCTCGCCGATGCTCTGCGCGTAGTCGACGTTCGGGGTGCCGTCGCTGCCGAAGTAGTACAGCGTCCGGTACATCAGCGCCTGGAACTCCAGGATGTTGCGGGTGCCCATGCGCTCGGCCGGCGTGAACGGGAAGATCACGGCGGGCGGGAAGCCCGGCGCGCACGCCCACGTGACGACGCCGCCCTTGCGCGGCGTGGCGTCCGTGCCGGCGGTGATGGTGCTCGCGGAAGTCATGGCTGCTCGTCGGCCTCTCGGGTCAGTTCGTGGTCTGGGCGGGGATTTCCTCGATGGTCGAGACGCCGGACGCGGCGTGCTCGCCGAAGCGCTCCCACACCTCGTCGAGGCGGATGCGGCCGTCGTCGAGCACCTTCGGCGTGCTGCGGCAGTGCCCGGAGATGACCTGGCCGTCGTCGAGCACCATGCAGTAGGCGAAGTCGAGCGCGCCGTCGGGCCGCGCGGTGCCGGTCAGGGCGCCGCGGCGCGCCTTGCCGCCGAGGAACTCGCCCCAGAGCAGGTCACCGTCCTGGTGGTACACGGCGACCCGGCTCTCCTCGGGGCCGCCACCGGTGACCGGGTGGAACCTCTTGCCGTCGTAGTTGATCATCGAGCTGGCTCCCCACGCAGTTCGAGCGTGCAGCACTTCGCGCTGCCGCCGGATTTGAGAAGTTCGGACAGGTCGACACCGATGGGCGTGAAGCCCCGGTCGGCGAGCTGGTCCGCCAGGTTCGTGGCCTCCTGCGCCAGCAGGACGTGCTTGCCGTCGCTGACCGCGTTGAGGCCGAACACCTCGGCGTCGTGGTCGCCGGCGATCACGGCGTCGGGGTACAGGGAGCGCAGCACGCCCCTGCTCCACGTCGAGAACGCCTCGGGGTAGTACATGATCAGGTCGTCGTCCAGGACCGCCAACGCCGTGTCCAGGTGGTAGAACCGCGGGTCCACCAGGTCCAGCGTCACGACCTCGCGCCGGAAGAACCGGGCCGCCTCCACGTGCGAGCGCTCGTCGGTGCGGAAACCCGTGCCCGCCAGGATCCGGTCGCCCACCAGCAGGTAGTCGCCCTCGCCCTCGTTCACCCAGAACGCCTCGTGCGTGCGGAAGCCGTTCTCGCGGAACCACTCCAGGTACGCGGGACCCTCCGCTTCGCGCTGCCGGAACCGGAACCTCGCCGACAGCACCCGCCCGTCCACGACGGTCGCCCCGTTCGCGGCGAACACCATGTCCGGCAGCCCCGGCTCGGGGTCGATCAGCTCGACGTCGTGGCCGAGGTCCAGGTACAGCGACCGCAGCCGGCTCCACTGGAGCAGGGCGATGGACGCGTCGGTCGGCTTCTCGGGGTTCATCCACGGGTTGATGGAGTAGGAGACGTCGAAGTGCTCCGGCGGGCACATCAGGTACCTGCGGCGGCGCGCGGTGCGTTGGGCGGGGTCGGACACGGCGGTGGAGTCCTCTCTGGCCGGGGGCGCCACCGGTCCGCCACATGTGACGCGGAGGGCCCGGCGACGCCTGCGGTGTGGAGCTACTGGAAATCGACCTCGATCTTCGCCGCGTAGTCGTTCATCAGGGCGAACGCGTCGGCCTCCGACGTGCCGGTGGCGCCGAGGAAACCGATGATCGTGTTGCCGTCCGGCGGGCGCTTGACCACGTCGCCGGGTCGTGCGGTGATCTTCAGCAGGAACACGCGGTCCGAGCCGGACACCTCCTCGGGCACCCGCACCTCCCGCACCACGCCGGCGTCGGAGATCAGGCACATCGCGGCGATGTGCGTGCCGGTGGGCTGGAAGTGGCGCACGCTCGGCCGCCGCCCCGCGCCGATGTCCACCACGGCCGCGATCGGGTCGTGCTCGGCGGTGATGCGGGCGATCATGTCCAGCCCGCCGCCGCCGACCCGGGCCGCGATCTCCAGCAGGTAGGGCTTGCCGCCGTGGAAGCGGACCTCGGCGTGCATCACGCTGTGGGTGAGGCCCTGCGCCAGCGCGCCCGCCGTGACGACCTCGTGCACGGCCTTCAGGTCGTCCGGGCTCATCGACGTCGGCGCGTGGTGCACGTCGTCGTCGAACGTCCCGCCCTCGGCGGTGATGCGGTCCACCACCGACCCGAGGTACACCTCGCCGTCCCACGCGACGGCCTCCATCAGGTACTCCTTGCCGTCCAGGAAGGACTCGACCAGCAGCCCGTTGGGGCCCAGGTCGATCCCGTCCGCCTCGGAGTTGGCCCAGAAGAGGTCCTGGATGCCCTGCGCGGCCTGCTCGTAGTGCTCGGTCAGCTCGGCCTCGTCGTCGCAGCGGAACACGAAGTGGCTGCCCGCGCCCAGCGTCGGCTTGACGATCACCGGGTAGCCGAACTCGCCCGCCGCCGACTTGGCCTCCGCCAGCGACGTGACGAACCGGAAACCGGGGATCGGCGCGCCCGCCTTCTCGTGCGCCTGCCGCATCAGGTACTTGTTGCGGCTGTTCAGCGCCGCCTCGACGCCGATGCCGGGCAGCCCCAGCGCCTCCGCGATCGCCGCGACCGCCACGACGGCCGCCTCGGAGAACGTGATCACGCCGTCGAACGCCTCGGTGGCGTGCCACTGCTTGGCGGTGGCGATCATGTCGTCGATGTTCTTCGACCCGACCAGGCGGTAGTGGTCGGCGGGCCAGAAGTCCTCGGTGCCCTCGCCGTTGAGCACGTACAGGTCCACGCCCAGGTCCTGCACCTGCCGGTAGCGCGAGTGGTAGTACTCCAGGTACTGGCGGGTCTCGATGGTCAGCAGCTTCACGGTGCGCACTCCTCCTAGCTCACGCCGTCGAGGGCCACGTGCTGGCCGGCGTGCGCGTGCGTGCCGGGCAGCGACGGGAACCGGAACGGCCGGATCTCGGCCGGCATGTCGTCGCTGATGGACAGGTCGACGCCCTGCGCGGACACGTCCGCCGCCACGTCGACCAGGATCGGCGCGGCGCACGCG
This sequence comes from Saccharothrix sp. 6-C, assembly GCF_016695385.1. Classification (NCBI taxonomy): domain Bacteria; kingdom Bacillati; phylum Actinomycetota; class Actinomycetes; order Pseudonocardiales; family Pseudonocardiaceae; genus Saccharothrix; species Saccharothrix sp. 6-C. Next base: position 2,097,875 of record NZ_CP064192.1, read on the forward strand.
AGCAGCGTGCGCGCCTCCAGCAGCAGGTCGCCCGGCTGCGTCGGCGCCGCGCCGTTGCGGCGGTGGTCCACCGCGTCGGCCAGCGACCGCAGCCGCCCGAGCTGCGTCACGATCGTCTCCGCGGCCCGGCCCATGCTGAACCCGGGCAGGTCGTAGCACAGCCGGAACCGCTTGAGCACGGTCGCCGCGCGCCAGCGCCCGGCCTCCGTGGTCACCAGCGGACGGGTGCCGTCCACCCCGACCATCGCCAGCGCGATGGCCTCCGCCAGGTCGTTCCACGGCGTGATCAGCCGGCGCGTGGTCGTCGTGTGCAGCGACTCGCGGGTGAAGTTCGCCCGCTGGAACTCCGGGCCGGTCAGCGCCAGGTAGAACCGCACCAGGTCGCGCGGCACCTCCGCCAGCAGGTCCGCGCTCCAGATCAGGTGGTTGCGGCTGGTGGAGAACTTCTCGCCGTCCAGGTCGTAGAACTCGTTGCAGACGTTGGACTCCGGCGTCGTGTACTTGTCGCCGTGCGCGAGCAGCATCACCAGGTCGACCAGGCCCCAGTGGTAGACGTTGTCGAAGCCGTGGAAGTACACGAGCTCCGCGTCGTGGTCGGCGCGCCAGAGCTCGTCGACCTCCGCCGTGGGGCGGCCCAGCTGCGTCGCCGTCCACCACGTGGCGTACATCGAGGCGGGCATCGCCTCGACCCACGGGTAGACGATCTGGCCCGGGGTCTCCGGGAACGGCGCGGCGATGCCCCACGTGCCGGGGATCGTCACCGGGATGTCCGGCAGCGGCTTGGACAGCAGCTCGCCGATCAGCTGCCGGGCGTGCGGGCGCCAGCGCGGCGTGCGCGCCGCGTAGTAGGACGTGAGCCGCTCGCGGTAGTCCTCCATCGGCAGCACGAGGATCTCGCACTCCCGGTACACCACGGTGTCGCTCGGGTCGATGGTGTACTTCGGGTCGAGCAGCTCGTCGAAGTTGTTCGGGTGGCCGCAGTTCTCGCACGCGCCGCCGCAGCTGGAGGCCAGGCAGGACGGGCAGGTGCCGGTGACGAGGCCGTCGTAGAGGAACGCGCCGGCGTTGCGCGCGTACGGCAGCTGCACCTTGCGCAGGTGGAACCGGCCGGCGGCGTGCAGCTCCTTGAGGAAGTCCAGCACCGTCGCGCGGTACCGGTCGTCGATGGGCGGCAGGCCCGGCATCAGCGTGCCCATCGCGTCGAGCGAGCGCTCGATCTTCGCCATCGACGTCCGGACCAGCTCGTCGGGCGCCAGGCCGCGCCGGTGCGCGGTGGACACCACGTAGCTCTGGCTGTCGTCGGTGCACGTCGTGTAGAGCACCTGGCGACCGGTGGCGCGCAGGTAGCGCGCGTACACGTCGCCGCCCAGGTAAGGGCCCGACATGTGACCGACGTGCAGGTCGCCGTTCGACGTGGGTGTCGCGGCGACGACGATCGCCGGTCGGGAACGGGTCGTCACGAGGCGGCTCCCTCGTGGCGGGCGGCGAACTTCCCAGCCAGCTCGGCGTCCCACCAGATCGCGTAGAACTGGAAGTCCTCGGCGCCCTTGTTGACGACCTGGTGCTTCTCGTGCGGCGTGAAGTGCACGACGTCACCGGCCTTGAACGGGGTGGCGCCCGCCTGCGTGATGATCTCGGCCTCGCCGGTCATGGCGACCCAGATCTCGTACTCGTGGTGGCCGTGGGCGCCCGACTCGGCGCCGGGGCGCACCACGCACCACGAGCCCTCGAACGGCGCGTTGACCAGGTCCCACGGCATCAGGCGCTGGGCGTCCAGGCCGTTGTCGAGCTTGAGGTTGTCCCGGTCCAGGGGGCGGATTTCCATCATGGTGACGACTCCTCTCGGGTCAAGCGGGTTGGGGTGCCTCGGCGAACAGCTCGGTGACGCGTTGCGACACCACCGGCACGGTGTCCTCGGGGCCCTGGGCGAGGTCGGCGACGATCTCCGCCGCGCGGATCGCCAGCACGCTGATCAGCGAGTCGGCGATGCCGTGCGTGGCCTCGTTCACGCCCTGCAGGTACACGCGGGCGGACACCGCCTCGGGCAGCTGGAGGCGGTAGCCGCGGGTGACGGCGAAGTCCTCCTGGCCGACCTCGGCGGCCATCGCGCGGACCAGCGTCGGCATCCGCTTGTCGAAGCCGGTGCCGAGCATCACCCGGTCGCAGCGCAGCTCGCTGCGCTCGCCCGTGCGGCGGTCCAGCAGGGTCAGCACGACCTCGTCGTCCACCAGCGCGGAGTCGACGATCTCCGCCATGGTGATCATCGACAGCCGCTGCGTGCCGGTGAGCTTCTCCAGGTACATCGTGTTGTAGAGGTTGTCCAGCATCGAGGGCGACAGGCCCGCGTAGTTGGTGCGGTGCATCTCGCGCAGCAGCTGCGACCGCGCCTCCGGCTGCGCCTCGTTGAACTTGTCCACGAAGGACGGGTAGAACAGCTCGTTGGTGAACTTGCTGCTCTCGTAGCCGTTCAGGCCGATCGAGCGCATCACCATGGTGACCTCGGCGCGCGGGAAGGTCGAGTGCGCCGACCACAGCATCTCCGCCGCGCTCTGCGCGCCGCCGACCACGACGATGCGGTGCTCGCCCTGCGGGTCCAGCTCACCGATCCGGGGCACGAACTCGGTGCTGTGCACCACCCGCTCCCGCGGCAGCGCCGCGAACTCGGTCGGCAGGTGCGGGTCGCGGCCCACGCCGATGACCAGCGTCGCGCACGACACCGTGCCGCCGTCGGCGAACCGCACCAGCCAGCGGTCCACGGAGCCCGCTTCGCCGCGCTGCGGCTCCACGGCCACCGCGCGCCTGCCGTGCTGCAACCGCACCTTGGTCAGCGACTTCGCCACCCACGCCAGGTAGCCCGAGATCTCCAGGCGGTAGGGCGTGAAGGTGCCGAGGTTGATGAACTCGTCCAGCCGGCCCGTCGAGTGCAGGTAGTTGACGAACGAGTACGGGCTGGTCGGGTTCCGCAGCGTCACCAGGTCCTTGAGGAAGGACACCTGGCTGCGCGACCAGGGCAGCAGCATCCCGCGCTGCCACACGATGTCGTCGTGCTGCTCGGTGACGAGGGTCCGTTGGGCGAGGTCGGGGGACAGCTCCTCCAGCGCGACGGCGAGGGCCAGGTTCGCGGGGCCCGCTCCGATCGCGAGCAGTTCTACATCCTGGTGGTCCAACTCAGTCTCCAAGCCTTGTCGGGCGGCGCCGCGGCGGCGGTGCCGGCGTGCGGGACGTGCGGACGGGGCGCGGGTGCGCGGCCCGGTCCGCGTCGCCGGGGACGTCGTGCGGCCCCGGCGTCGGGAAGGTGGGTCAGGAGGTGGGGCGCACCAGCGCCACGACGTCGTCGACGGTCCGGGCGGCGTGGAACGCGCGCAGGTCCAGCGTGACGTCCAACCGGTTCTCCAGCTGGGCCAGGGCGTCCAGCGAGCTGATGCTGTCCCACTCGTGCCGGGCCAGCACCGGCTCGCCGCGCAGCACGTCGACGCTCACGTCGAGCGCGCCGGCCAGGATCTCCAGCACGGACTGCTCCACCGTGATCTCGGTCATCGGGCTACCTCGTTCCCTTCCAGCAGGTTGATCCACGCGGGCGTGCCGGGCAGCCCGGTGTCGGAGTCCAGGGCCAGCGCGTACGCGCCGTCGCCCTCGCCGGTGAACCCGGCGTCGGTCCAGAAGCCCTTGGCCAGGCCGTTCTTCTTCGACGGCACGTACCGCCCGCGCAGCGCGGTGGCGCCGGCGGCGTGCGCCCGGCGGGCGAGCCAGGCGGCGATCGCCAGCTCCACGCCGCGCCCCAGCACCCGGCAGCTGAGCACGAGGTTGTCGACGTGCCACTCCGCGTCGGAGCGGTCGACCCACGCCGCGCCGATGACGCCCTCGTCGCCGAACCGGTCGGCCACCGCGAAGGTGACGACCAGGTGGTCCGGGTCCGCGATGCGCCGGCCGGTCTCGGCCTCGTCGAACCGAAGGCCGGTCAGGTTGAACTGGTTGGTGCGGGCGGCCAGCTGCGCGACCCGCGCCACGGCGAAGCCGTCCGCCTCCTCGACGACCAACCGCACCTGCAACGCGTGCAGGTAGTCCTCCGAGGAGCCGAAGCCGCCCGCGAAGTCGTTGCGCAGCGTCCGGCTGCGGTACAGCTCCGGCCGCGCCAGGTCGGTCTCGGTCAGCTCCGCGACGTCGAACCAGCCCTGCGCCAGCAGCGTCCGCACGATGTGCGCGGGGTCGCCGTCGGCGGCCAGCACCACGACCTCGGGCAGCTCCTCCTCGACGTGGCCGCGTTCGAACGGCGAGTCGTCCAGGAACACGAACGACCCGATGCCCAGCCCCAGCGCGGACGCCGCCTCGCGCAGGTTGCCCGCCTTCGGCGACCAGTTGACGGCCTTCGCGGAGAACGCCTCCGGCCGCAGCAGCACCTCCGGGTGCGCGGTCAGCGCCTCGTCCACCAGGTCGGCGTCGTTCTTGCTGGCCAGCACCAGCACCACGCCCTGGTCGCGCAGCCGGCTCGCGGTGCGCTGCACCTCCTGGTAGGCGTTGCCCGGGTAGAGGCCGCCGAGCTGCACGCCCTCCGCGCCGACCTCGCCGAGCACACCGCCCCACAGCGTGTTGTCCAGGTCCAGCGCCAGCACCTTGCGCGACAGGCCGGCGCGGACCTGGGCGAACCGCCGCACCTCCCGCGCCAGCAGGTACAGCGCGCCGTCGGTGTAGGGCAGGTCGCCGTAGCGGTGCAGCCGGTCGTCACGCGCCGCGTGCGGCGAGTCCGCCAGCACCGACACGAGGTCGGTCACGGCCACCTGGCGGTGCTGCGCGGCGAGGTCCAGCAGGCCCTCGTTGAGCTTCGCCCACGCCTTGGACAGCGCGGCCCGCGCCCGCCAGCTGATCACCGAGTCCCGCACCTGGGCGGGCAGCGGCACGGTGTGCAGCAGCACCGTCGCGGTGCAGCGCTCGACGGCCGAGAGCACCAGGCCCCGCAGGTCCGCCAGCCGGGCTTCGAGGTGCCCGGCCAGGCCGTCGACGTCCGTCGCGGCCCAGTCGTGCGGCAGGAAGGCGGTCTCGTCCAGCAGCAGGGTGATCACGTCGACGCCGTCGAACGGGTCGGTGGCCAGCGTCAGCTCGAACATCCCGTACGGGCCGGGCGCCAGCTCCGGCAGGACGCCCGCCGACACCAGGCTCGCCCGCAGGATCTGCTCGTAGGACCCGATCGTGCAGGTCGCGAGCACGGCCACGCGCAGCGGCCGCAGTCCCTCGGCGTCCTCCAGGCGGGCCAACAGCTTGCCCGCCTTGCGCAGCACCATCGGGTCGGTCACCAGCGCCAGCCGCGTCAGGTCCGCGGGTGACGGCGCGCGACCCTCGGCGACGGCCGCGCGCAACGACTCCAGCAAGTCCGCCCGGTCGCTCATCAGATCCGCACCAGCGTGCAGTACCAGCGCATGCCGATGGAGATCCCGCACAGGGCCACGACGTCGCCGGACTTCACGTCGCCGCGCTCGATGTGCTCGCCGAGGCAGAACAGCTGGTCGGCCGCGCCCATGTGGCCGTGGCTGAGCGACAGCTCGGCGTTGGTGTGCTCGACCGTGACGCCGAACGGCTCCGCGACCTCCTCGATCGTGTCGGTGGAGTCGTTGATGTAGATGACGTGCTTGAGGTCGTCGCGGGTCAGGTCCGCGCGGCGCAGCGCGTTGTCGATGGTGTCGGTGATGCGCTGGTTCAGCGTCGCGACGAACTCGCGCAGCTTCGCCGGGTCCTTGTCGAAGTGCGCCTGGATGCGGGCGTGCCCGGGAGGCGCGTCCTTGGCCGTCCAGCCGTCGAACGGGAGCGGGTTGGCCGCGCCGCCGACCTCCGTGCGGAAGAAGTCCGACAGGTCCGGGTCCACGAACTGGTCCGTGGCCAGCCACTTGACGCCCTCGTGGCCGCGCTTGAGGACCGCGGCCACCGCGCCGTCGCTGTGCACGGCGTTGTTGACGTTCATCCGGTTGCGGTGGAACTCGCTGACCCGGTTGACCGCGATGAACAGCACCGTCCGCAGCTCCGGCTGGAGCGCGAGCTGACCGGCGACGTAGCCGAGGCCCGTGACGCCGCACGCGCAGCCCTCGGTGAGCAGCATCGTCTGGGTCGTGCCCTCGACCTTGAGCCGGCGCGCGACGGCGGCCGACGTGTCCCAGTGGTGGTAGTCCGGCACCTCGGAGGCGGCCACCACGACGAGGTCGACGTCGTTGGGGGCGAGGCCGAGGCGGTCCAGCGCGTCCTGCCCGGCGAGCGTGGCCAGGTCGGTCGCGGTCACGCCGTCCGGTGCCCGGTGGAACGTGTGGTAGCCCCAGCGGACGACGCGTTCGGGGTCGCCCACGTAGTCACCGGCCGTCTGCGCGACGTCCTGGTCCTCGCCGGTGGCGTACCCGAAGCCCGCGACTCCGAAATCCACGAGCTGGCTGGCCATGAGCACTCCTGTCCTGTGACTGCTTTTCGGCACGATGAAGGCCCGCCCGGCGCAATTCGCGCCAGGCCGGGAAAAAGTTGTGAGAGAAGTGGTGGAATGTGCGTCGCAGACGTCACCCCTGACGTCTGCGACGTCCTGACGTGCGTGGATGGTGCGGTGAAAGCAATCCTGGTGCGACGAGCCCAGTCAGTCGGATTGCGCGGTGAGTGGCTCACCGTCTCCGTTAATTATTTACTGCCGGCGCGCCGGAAGCAATATTCAGAGACCGCTTTTCGGCGGTGCGCTGATCGGGTTTCCCGATGGCTGCGATAGGCCGCGGCGCGCGGTGGCGTACTGCACGAGCTCCACGAGCACGCCGGCGGGCTTGGGCGCGTACAGGTACTGCACCGCCATGCCCTCCCGCGCCCCCCGGCACGGTTCCGCGTCCACGAGCGCGAAACCGTTGGCGCGCAAGCGGGACGCCTCGGCGCCGAGGTCGTCCACTTCGAACGCGAGGTGGTAGAGCCCCGGTCCGCGCGCGAGCCGCCCGGCCACCGCCGAGTCCTCCCGCACCGGCGCGACCACCTCCACGGCCGGGGCCGCGAGGTCCGCGCCCACCTGCCAGAAGTCGCACGAGACGCCGTAGTCGCCCGCGACCCCGCTGTCCGCTTTGGACAGTCCGAGCACGGCGAGCAGCGCGCCCACCCCCTCGGCGTCCGCGGTGAGCAGGCCGACGTGGTCGAGGCCGAGGATCACGACGCCACCAGCTCCGCCGCCGCGCGCCGGCTCGCCGCCAGCACGGTCTTCGCCGCGCCGCCGCTGCCGCCGGTGAACGTGGACACCCCGCCGCCCGCGTCGACCAGGCGCAACCCGCCCGGTGAGCGGTAGCAGTCGAACGACGCCACCACGCGGTCCGCGACGACCTCGCCGCCCGCGACGCCGAACCGTCGTCGGGCCGTGTCGAGCACCCGCGCGGCCAGGTCGTGGTCGGGCGTCACCCCGTCGGGGTCGACGTCCCAGCGGTCGCACCCCATGCCCAGCAGGAAGGCGCCGTCGCGGTCCGGCCGCCCGTACAGGCCGGTCCGGTCGTCCACGAACGACGCCGCGCACGGGATCGGCAACCGGTAGAGGCCGTACTGGATCTGCTTGGCCCGCAACGGCTCGCCGCCGACCAGCCGGGGCGTCCACGCGCCGGCCGCGACGACCACCGCGTCGAACGCCGTCACGCCGGCGGAGGTCCGAACCGCCGGTCCCGGCAGCACTTCGGCAACCCGCTCGGTCCGGACGTCGCCGCCGTGCCCGGCCAGCCACCGCAGCGCGTGCTCGCGGAACCGGTCGGGGGAGAAGTGCCCGGCGTGCCGCTCCACGACGCCGGCCGCGTCGGCGGGCAGGTCCCGGAACCCGAAGCGCCGCGCCAGCTCGGCACCGTCCACGACGGACGCCGAACCCGGCAGCACCGCCTCGACGGCGGCCACGGACGGCGTGACGTCGTCCGCCGTCACGTACACCGACCCGGTCTCCCGGTACCCGGCCCAGTCGCGGACCAGGTCGTCGGCCCGCAGCTCGGCCAGCGACTCGGCGGCGTCGCGCGCCGCGTCCCCGTCCACCTCGAACCCGCGCACCAGCCCGCCGGACGCGCCCGAGGCGTCGGCGGCGCCCGGCGCGTAGACCGTCACGTCCGCGCCGGCCGTCCGCAGCCGCCAGGCCAGTGCGGCGCCCGCGACGCCGCCGCCGACCACCGCGGCTCTCACCCGCGCCTCGCGTGCACGGCGCGGCGCAGGTCGTCGGTGAGGTCCGCGCCCCGTCGGCGCAGCGGCAGCGGCAGGTCGTCGCGCCCGAACAGCTCCTCGGCCGCTTCGATCGTGGCCTGCTCGGTGGCGTAGCGCGGGTAGAGCCACAGCACGAGCGTGTCCAGCACCTTGTCCTCGCGCAGCCGCGCGACGTCCACGATCTCGGCGAAGAACCTGGTCACGTACGGCGCGGTCAGCTCCCGCTGCTCCGGCTGCCAGAACCCCTCGGCGGTGGACCACAGCCGGTAGCTCGACAGCTCGGCGTCGGTGGTGATCGCGGCCCACGCGGCCGCCTTGGCCTCGGCCGTCGGGATCGCCGCCCGCGCCTTCACCGCGAACTGCTCGGTGTGCGTGCTCGGGTCCGCCGCGTACGCCTCGTCGATCTCCGCCTCGGTGAACGCGCCCAGCACCGCGAGCCGGTAGCGCACCCGCCAGGCGAGGTCGGCGTCCAGCTCCAGCCCGGCCGGCAGCGGCACGCCGTCCAGCCAGCCGCGCAGCTCCGAGGTGTCGGAGGTGAACTCCACCAGGCCCCGCGCCAGCGCCAGGCCGAGCTCGTCCCGCGGCGCGACGCGGGACAGCCGGTCGCGCGCCGCGTCCGCCACGGCCTTGAGCAGGCCCGGCCGCAGCTCGGGGTCCAGCAGCCGGTCGGCCACGTCGACGCGGGCCTGTTCGAGCACCTCGATCACGATCGACAGCTCGGTCTCGTAGCCGAGCATCCGCGTCACCAGGTCCAGGTGGTCGGTCGCCGGCACGGCGCCGTCCACCACGCCCTGCAGCAGCTGCGCCCACACCATCGCCCGGTCGATCGGCGCGAGCGACGGCAGCACCTCGGGCAGCGCCCGGCGCGACGCGTCGTCGTAGCGGATCTTCGCGTAGGTCAGGTCGTTCTCGTTGAGCAGCAGGAACTTCGGGACCCCGCGGCCCACCAGCTCGGGCAGCTCGGTGCGCGGCCCGTCCACGGTCACCCGGACCGTCTCGTGGGTGTCGCCGTACAGGCCGATGTCGATGGTGTGCGGCCGCAGCGCCGGGTGCGAGTCCGGCGCGGTCTGCGTCACGGCGAACGACGTGATCACGCCGTCCTCGGCGGTGAGCTCCGGGGCCAGCGTGGTGACGTTGGCGGTGCCGAGCCAGCGGTTCGCCCAGTCGGTCATGTCCCGGCCGACGGCCTCGCCGATCGCCGCGTTGAAGTCCGCGAACGTCGCCGCGCCGTACGCGTGCCGGGCGAAGAAGATCCGCAGCGCCTCGCGCATCGCGTCGTCGCCGATGTGGTGCGCGAGCTGCCGCAGCGCCGACGAGCCCTTGAAGTACGAGATCCGGTCCAGGTCCAGCAGCGCCGACATGGCGTCCGCGCCGTCGATCCACACCGGGTGGGTCGAGGGCCGCTGGTCGGCCGTGTACGCCTGGCCCTTGCGTCGGGCGGAGAACGTCGTCAGCGGGCCGGTGAACTCGGTGACCTCGCTGGGCACCCGGTGCGCCAGGTAGTCGGCGAACGCCTGGCCCAGCCACAGGTCGTCCCACCACTTGTTGGTCACCAGGCCCGCCCACCACATCAGCGACAGGCCGTGCGCGATGACCACCGCGCGGGTCTCGTGCTCGCTGCGCGGCGCAGGGGTGCGGAACAGGTACAGCTCCTTGAGCAGCACGCAGCCGGGGTGGTCCAGCGACAGGTAGCTGAACTCGGGCGCGAAGACCTGGTCGAACCGGCCGAACGGGTAGCGCACGCCGAACAGGCGGTGGAACTCGTCGAGGCACTGGGCCGTGACGTCGAAGACCTCCTGGATGTCGGCCTCCAGCGCCTCGGCCACCGACGCCCGGCAGTGCACGCCGAGCGGCACGCCGTCGTGCACGGTCTCGAACGAGGCGTACGGCCCGGCGACGACCGTGGTCAGGTACGTGGCCTGAGCCACGTCCTGCACGACCCGCCAGCGCCCGGCCGACACCTTCGTGGCCGCACCCGTGCCCAGGACCGTCCACTCGTCGGGGACGGTGAGGTCGAACGTGAACGGCGCTTTCAGGTCGGGCTGGTCGAAGCAGGCGAAGATGCGCGGAGCGTGGTCGAGGAACACCGCTCCGTACACGTACACCTGCTCGTCGGCCGGGTCGACGTAGCGGTGCAGGCCCTTCGACTCCCGCGAGTAGGCCATGTCCGCGACGACGACCAGCTCGTTGGCGGCGGCCAGCCCGGTCAGCGGCAACCGGCCGTCGACCAGCGCGGACACGTCCAGCTCGCGGTCGTTGAGCCGGGCGCCCAGCAGCGCCTCCGGCTTGACGTCCACGAAGGTCGACCCGCCCTCCCCGGCGGTGAACGAGATTTTCGTCGTCGACCGAAATACTTTCCCATCGCCGGTCAGATCCAGGTCCACGTGATACGAGTCGATCTCCAACAAAGCGCCCCGGGCGGCTGCTTCGGAACGAGTCAAACTGGCCATGCGGCGACCCCTCCTGCTTGATAGGGAGGATCGTAAACACGAGTTGTGCGTCGTCAACGGCCCAATTCGGTTCCCTTATAGGCCCTACCCAGGAAACGCTGATGACCCGCTCGGGCAGCTTCCCGGAGGCGCCGTTTCGCCCGTCCGGCGGTGTCGGCGCGGCTATCGCCCCAGGTAATCACGCGCGACGCGCTTCGGCACGCACATTCGCCAGGCGTCTACCACCAACTCGGTCAACTCCGCCTCGTCCAGTTGAGACAAGGTGGCCCGAACCCAGTTGTACCGCTCGTCCGAAGGGACCGGGGGATGGAATTTGTCGGGGTCCGAGGCAATCAGCGCCGCCCGCTCCTCCTTGGGGAACGCGAATCCCATGGTCAGCTCGTCCGGTGACAGGGCGAGGTACACGATGCGTCCGATGCGGTATTTGACCCGGTCGCGGACCAGCGCCTCCTCCGTGCGGGGGAGGGCTCGGGCGATCCGGCGCACGTCCTCGGCCGTGACGCCCCGGCGCGGCGCCGTCCAGCCGCGGGTGCAGGCCAGGTAGCAGTACTCGTCGATGACCTTCGCCAGCGAGCGGCCCGGTCGCCCGAGGTCGTCGAGCAGCTCGGGCTCGGGCACGCCCGCCTCGGCCAGCAGGTCGACCGCCCAGCCTCGGGTGAGCAGCAGGTGCGCCCGGTACGCCGCGCCGTCGCGACCGCCGTGCAGCCGGTCGGCGATCATGTTGTCCCACGGCGGCAGGCTGTTGGGCCGCAACGCGAACAGCAGCTTCGACGCCGCCGTCGGCCCCAGCGTCCGGGTGCCGCGCGGGGTGGCCGCCGCCGTGCTCGCCGACAGCGCGGCGAAGCCGTCGGCCAGCCGCGCCACCTGCTCGTCGGCCAGGTCGGCGAGCCACGTCTCGGCGCCGGGCAGGGCGTCCCGCCACGTCGCCCACCAGGCCGCCAGGCTCTCGTCCAGCACGCGCGGCTCACCGGGGCGGGGCGTGCGGATGCGGCAGCCCCACGCGTTGAGCCACACGTGCGCGGCTTCCCGGTGCGCGGCGACGCCCAGGTCGAACTCCGGCGCGGTCGCCGCCGTCAGGACGGCCCAGGACTTCTCCGGGGTGGTGAAGCCGCCGAACTCGGACACGGCGGCGCGCAGGGTGGTCAGATCCGGTTTCACGACGCGGCACCCTAGTCGGCCCCTTGCGCGCCGGCGTGCTCGTCGGTAGAAACGTCGGCGAGCCCGGCGTTCGGCCCGCCCCAGCTGCGCGCACCCCAAAACCCACTACGGCGTACCGCCGCGTCCTTGGAGTGCCACCCATGACCGAGCCCTGGTTGCTGGAGATCCGCGTGTTCAAGCTCAAGCCCGGCACCCGAGCCGAGTTCGACCGCATCAGCCGGGACGGCACCATCCCGCTCATGCGCCGCATCGGCATCACGGTGCTCTCGTTCGGACCGTCCCCTTTGGACGAGGACGAGTGGCAGCTGGTGCGCGCGTTCCCCGGCCTGGACGAGCGCGTCCGCCTCGCCGGCTCGCTGTACGAACACCCCGAGTGGGCCGAGTACGGCGACCCGGTCGGCGAGATGATGGCCGACTACAGCACGGCGCTGCTGCCCGTGCCGGAGAGCACGGTCAAGCTCCTGTCCGAGCCCGGCGCGTTCGCCTAGCGCCGTGAGGCGCCCGGCACAGCGGTGGAACCCGCCGGTCACGGCACTAGGATTCCGCCGGTGACCAGGAACCTGTCGCACCTCGCGGCCATCGCCAACGTCGACGCCGACTACCGCCACTACCCCAAGGACGTCATCGCGCTCCCCGACCACGACCTCGCCCTGCCCGACGCGCACCTGAAGTGGTACGAGGTGCGCGAGCCGCAGGACGTGGTGGACCCGGGGCTGCGCGAGGAGGGCAGGGCGTTCCTGCGCGAGGAGGCGGCCTCCGGCGAGCTGGACATCTCCGGCGACCTCGGCTTCGTCGTCCACCACCTGTGCCGGGGCGACTTCTACTTCCTCATCGTCTGCACCTGGCGGCGCGAGAACGAGATGTGGGAGACCGTCTACATCCGGGACGTCAAGCAGCACGACAGCTACCGCCGTTTGGAGCAGGGCAAGCACCGCGAGGTGCTCTGCGTGTGGGAGATGGGCGCGGTGCTGCACGAGCAGCAGGCGTGGATCCGCTACCTCTACTCCGACCGGGACGAGCAGGCCAAGATCGCCTACCTGGACGACCGGTTCACCGGCACCGTGTGACGAGTCCGGGGTCGCCGCCCGTCGCGGCGACCCCGGACCTCCCCGTCACGGCACGACTTCGCCCACCGGGTCCTGGCGCCGCTTCCGGTTCCACCGCAGGAACAGCAGCGCCGTCGCCGTCACCACCAGCGGCCACAGCATGTACACCGCCGTGGCGACCGTCAGCCCCACCACGCCGAGGAACGCCACCAGCGCGGCGTACCACGCGGGCGACCGCGTGGGCAGCAGCTTCAACGCCGCCGCCGTGCCCAGCAGGTACACCGCCACGAACTGGCCGGTGGTCAGCAGGACCAGCAGCTTCGCGCCCGTGCCCGTGCCGATGGCCACCGCCAGCGACAGGAAGCACAGCGCCACCACGACCACCAGGCTGCGGCGGGGCACCTCGCCCGCGACCGTGCCACCGGACAGGTTGCGCGGGAACGCGCCGTCCCGCGCCAGCGCCGCGCTCAGCTTCGACGCGCTGGCCATGTAGGCGTTGATCGACCCGATGGTCAGCAGCACCGCCGCGACGGCCGCCACCACCTTCACGTCACCGCCGACCGTGCGCGCGATCAGCTGACCCAGCGGCGCCTCCGACTCGGCGGCCGCCGGGCCGAGCACCGCGATGATCGCGAACGCCACCGACAGGTACAGCAGGCCCACGATCGCGACGGCGATGCCCGTGGCGCGCGGCAGGTCGCGCGCCGGGTGCCGGAACTCCTGCGCCAGGTGCGTGATCGCCTCCCACCCGGCGAAGCTCCACACCAGCAGGCCCGCGGCCGGCGCGATGGCGAGCCAGCCGTGCGGCGCGAACGGGGTCAGGTTGCCCATGTCGACGTGCGGCACGGCCAGCAGCACCGAACCGAGCACCAGGAACACCAGGAGCGCGGCCAGCACGAACTGCACCGCGCCCGACGCGCGCAGGCCGATCCAGTTCGTCACGGCCATGCTGGTCAGCAGCGCCAGCGCGGTCACCACGACCGTCCACTGCCCGCCGCCGACGGCCTGCTCGACGTACGCGCCGGCGAACAGGGCCGCCGCGGTCGTGCCCGGCGGCACGGCGAAGTAGAAGCACCAGCCCACCACGGCGGACAGGCGTTCGCCGAACGCCAGCCGCGCGTAGGTCGAGACGCCGCCCGCGTCCGGGTGCCGGGCGCCCAGCGCCGCGAACGTCGCCGCCAGCGGGGCCGACAGCACCACGAGCGCCAGCCACGCCAGCAGCGACGCCGGACCCGCCATCTCCGCCGCCAGCGCGGGCAGCGCGATCACACCCGTGCCCAGCACCGCGCCGACGTACATGGCGGTGCCCTGGCCGACGGTCAGCCGACCGCCCTTCGCGCCGGTCATGCGACCGCGGCGCGGGCGAGCGCGATCGACGGCCCCAGGGCGTCGAGGTACGGCCGCTGCACGTTGAACGACGTGAACCCGAACCGGGCGTGGGACGCCGCGACCTGCGCCGCGATCTCGTCCGACGAGCCGATCAGCATGTACGGCGAGTCGAGCACCACCTCCGCCGTCAGCTCCCAGTCCGCCGCGATCCGCGCGGCCGCCGCCTCCCGGTCGTCGGTCAGCTCGACCACCTGGACGAACGCGTTGAGCGTGACGTCCCGCCCCGCCGCCGCGTCCCGCACGAACGCCACGCGCTCCTCGGTCTCGTCCGAGCCGATGACGCGGAAGTTCCCCGTCGGCTTGCCCTTGATGTGCTTGATGCCGCCCACGCTGACCACGTCGGCGCGTTCGGCGGCCAGGCGCAGCATCCGGTCACCGGTGCCGCCGATCAGCACCGGCGGGTGCTCCACGTCGGCTTCCGCGTCCAGCAGCTTCCGCAGGTCGTCCAGCAGCGAGCCGACGTGCTCGACCCGCGCGTCCATCGGCGTCCACGGGATGCCGGCCAGGTCGAACTCCTGCTTGATGATCCCCGCGCCGATCCCGAGCTGCAGCCGCCCCCCGCTCATCCGCTGCACGGTCTGCACCTCCCTGGACAGCAGCGACGAGTTCCAGAAGGCCCCGTTGAGCACGTAGGTGCCGACCTGGAGGGTGGGCGAGACCTGGGCGGCGAGGTTCAGCACCGAGAACGGCGACGTCCGGTTCGGCCCGAGGTGGTCGACGGCCAGCACGGAGTCGAACCCGTAGCCCTCGGCCGCCCGGCACGACTCGACGAGCGCGTCGTGCGTGGCCGGTGTAGCCAGCGTGATCCCGAACGATAAGTGGTTCACGGCGTCCCCCGCAGTTCGTTGTCGGCGAAAATACGCAAACAGTTCCGCGCGGGACGACGCAGGTCAACTCCTCCCGGGACCTGGGCGGTATGGGCCGATAGCGATCCCCGATGCGTCACGCGAATGGCCGCGCCTGAACGGTGCAGCCCGCCCCGGTCGCCCTCAAGCGCTACTCGACGGTCACGCTCTTGGCCAGGTTGCGCGGCCGGTCCACGTCGCGGCCCAGCGCGTGCGCGAGGTGGTAGGCGAACAGCTGCAACGGCACCGACAGCGTGATCGGGGCCAGCGCGTCGTGCGCCTTCGGCACCCGGATGACGTCCGTGGCCAGGCCGGGCGGCAGCTCGGCGTCGGTGACCGCGATGACCGGCCCGCCGCGCGCCTTGATCTCCTCGATCGTGGCGGTGTTCTTGGCCAGCAGCTCGTCGTCCGGCACCAGCACCACGGTCGGCATCTCCGGGTTGATCAGCGCCAGCGGCCCGTGCTTCAGCTCGGAGGCCTGGTAGGCCTCGGCGTGCACGTAGGAGATCTCCTTCAGCTTCTGCGCGCCCTCCCGCGCGGCGGGCCAGCCGCGCACCCGGCCGACGAAGAACATGTGCCGCGCGTCGGCGTACTTCCGCGCGACGGCCGCGATGTCGTCCTCGGCGGCCAGCACCTGAGCGATCTGGTGCGGCAGCTGCGCCAGCCCGGCCACGAGCCGCCTGCCCTCGGTGATGGACAGGTCGCGCACCCGGCCCAGGTCCAGCGCCAGCATCGCCAGCGCCACGGCCATCGTGGTGAACGACTTCGTCGCCGCCACGGACACCTCCGGGCCCGCGTGCAGGAAGACACCGTGGCCGCACTCGCGGGCGATCGTGCTGCCCACCGCGTTGACCACGCCGATGACGTGCCCGCCCTTGCGCTTGAGCTCCTGCACGGCCGCGAGCGTGTCCAGCGTCTCGCCCGACTGGCTGATCGCGACGTACAGCGTGTCCGGGTCGACCACGGGGTTGCGGTAGCGGAACTCGGACGCCGGCTCGGCGTCGGCCGGGATGCGGGCCAGCTCTTCGACCAGCTGCGCGCCCAGCTGGCCCGCGTAGTACGCCGAGCCGCAGCCGAGCAGCTTGACCCGGCGGATGCGCTGGTAGTCCTGCGGGGTGAGGCCGACGCCGTCCAGCCGCGCCGAGGAGAACCGGTGGTCCAGCCGCCCGCGCAGGCAGCGGTCCACCGCGTCGGGCTGCTCCTGCATCTCCTTGTACATGAAGTCGGGGTGCTCGCCCAGCTCGTACTCGGTGCTCGCGACGTCGATCGAGGTGGGGGAGCGGGTGGTGCTGGTGGCGCGGGCGTCCATGGTGGACGTGCGGTAGCCGTCGGCGGTGACCACGGCGATCTCGTCGTCGTCCAGGTAGATCACCTGCCGGGTGAAGCGGACCAGGGCGGTGACGTCGGAGGCGACCAGCATCTCCTGCTCGCCGACGCCGAGCACGACCGGGCTGCCCCGGCGCGCGGCGACCAGCTCACCCGGCCGGTCGGCGTCCGTCACGATCACCCCGTAGGTGCCCTCGACCTGCGCCAACGCCTCGCGCACGGCGCCTTCCAAGGTGCTCGCGGCGCTGCGGGCGACCAGGTGGGCGAGGACCTCGCTGTCGGTGTCGGAGGCCAGCGCCACGCCGTCGGCCGCCAGCTGCGCGCGCAGCCGGTCGGAGTTCTCGAACACGCCGTTGTGGACGATGGCGACCCGTCCGGCGGTGTCCACGTGCGGGTGGGCGTTGCGGTCGGTGGGCTCCCCGTGGGTGGCCCACCTGGTGTGCGCGATGCCCGTGCGGCCGGCCGTGCCCTCGGGAACGGCCTTGCGCAGCTCCCCGACGCGCCCGGCGGTCTTGACGACCCGCAACCCGTCCCCGTCCACGACCGCGATGCCGGCCGAGTCGTAGCCCCGGTACTCCAGCCGGTGCAGACCCTCCAGCAGCACGGGCACGGCGTCCCTCGGACCCACGTACCCGACGATTCCGCACATACCCGGTGCTCTCCCTCTTCGTCGGCCTAGCCGTAGACGATCCGGCGCAGCTGCCGTTCGGACAGCGGCGGCGCGGCCACGGGCCGCACGTCCAGCTCCTCCCGCAACAACACCCAGATCCGGGCGTTGCCGACCCCGGCGCGCCTCAACTCGGCGTGCCGGCGCACCACGTACTCCTCCGCCGTCTCGACGAAGTAGCCCATGACATCCGACACAACCCGCCGCGCGAGCCCGCCGGGCAACCCCGTCGTCCTGACCACGTGCCGGAGCAACTCCTCCGGCACCTCGTCTCCCACGGGCTCCAGCATGACCACAGCCAACCACCGACCCAAATACCGTGCCCGATTCCGGGCACGGCCCACCGACTGCCCTGGCGGTGGCCGTGCGTAATCGAGTCGTACTCGCCGTCTTCCCGGCGGGGTGACACGTCGGGCGGGCGACCGCTCGAGCCACTCCGGTGTGCTGGGTGGGTCTCGCCGCAGATCAAGCCGAACTGACCTGGACGCTGTTGGGAGTGGATCGACGAGGTGCTGGTGGCACGGTAGTTCGTCGACCGCCGCCAGTTGTCCGACTGCTGGGCGCTGCACCCCGGCGCGGCGCTGGACGCGGTCGCCGAGACGATGGTGCGCGAGGCGGTCGCGACCAGGAAAAAAAGAAGTGCGGTCCCGGCGTGCGCCTGGGCCGGCCGCTACCCCGGCACCGGACCCTGCGGCGCAGCCGGCCGGTGTACGTGGCGTCGTATGCCAGCGCGCGGGGTGAGTCGGGCAACCCGCCTACCTGGTCGCCGGCTGCTGCTCCAGCTGTCACCGACGCCCGTCGAGCCGCCAGCCGGTGTCGGTGCCGCGCGGCCCAGCGACCAAGACCGACATCACCCGCGATCCGGCCGAGGACCCGGCGGAGCGCCGCTACCGGGGGCCGCATCTGGAACGCGCGGCCAGGCTGGACATCGCGGCGGGACGCTGAAGCCCAAGCGGCTGCCGCTTCCGCTGCGGCGGCGGAACAGCGGGAAGCGCCTGACCAGGCATGATGAAAGAGGGCGCCGCTGCAGCAGGCGCGTTCCCCGGCCATGTGCACCCGAGGCCGACGGATCGGCGTGTCGGCGCCGTCGTGCCGCTCTACTGCGCTGCGCGCACGACTGGTGACCCATCCGACTTGACGCGTTGGCGCGCGCAGTGCGCGGACGTAGCGCCACCAGTCCGAGGCCGTCAGACGACCAGACCGATCCGCGCCATGCGGTTGCTGCGTATGCCTGCAGTCCTGTGCACGGCACGTGAACCTCAGGCGTCTTGCCTGGTCACGGCTTCCTGATCCACTGCAGAGCGTTTGGCAGCCGACTTTCAGCTGCCTAACACTGATGCGTCGAAGTGCGCTACAGCGAACTACGGTGCCGATCAACCGCAAAAATGTGGCATGGAAAAGAACGCGCCACCCGATCGGAGTATGGCGTTTCGGGTATCGCTCAACATAGAGTCGTCGTCTGACTCGGGGGAGTCTTCGGGGGGAATTTCGCCTGTGCAGCATCACTGCTGAACACGGCTCGACTCTGGACAAGAAGCAAGCGACACCGTCGCAGGCGGCACTCCGCACGCAACGCTCGATTCGCCCCCGAGAATTGGTATCACCAAAGGGGGATTTGTTGTGAAAACCAAAGCATTCTTACTGACGATCTTGGCGTGTCTGTCCATGGCGGCAGGGAACGGGACGGCCTCCGCGACGGAAGTCTCAGTCACGCCACCGACGAATTCGATCACCACGGCGACGTGGCCGAGTCTCACCGCCACGTCGAGCACGCCGGGACAGTTCGGCGCCGCAGCCGTAATTACCTGTACGCCGAACGTGCAGAGCCCGCACAACTCCACACACGTGCCCGGTACCGTCAACGTCGTGGTCACGCTGTCGTGCACCGCACCCGTACCCTATATCTCGATTCGCGCGGCGCTCTATCGCAGCGGCAGTCTGGTCAAGGACTCCGGGGCGAAGAGTGTCTACGGCGCGAGGTCCGCGCAGAACAACGCGGCGGAGCCGTGCCACGGGGCGACGTACCAGGGCTGGATGTCCTACGTCGTGCAGTTCCCCGCCGGCTACGTTCCGCCTACGGGGGCGAGCTCCGGCTTCGGGCCGACCAGGGCCATCACCTGCTGATAGCCTCGTCACGAGCACCACTGCGAACACGGAGTTGGGGTCAAGGGTGGCGTACCGGGCACTCGAAACACTGAGGCGGCGCTTCGCGGAGTTGGATGCCGATCCGCTACCCGAAACCGAATCCGGACTTGCGTGCTTCGCTTCGGTCATGGGCTCGTACACCAACACGAGCATGCCTGAGGATCAGGCCGCCCTCGTTCCCGCCGATGCCGACGAACTGGCAGCCGAATGTCGACTGCTCAACGTCATCGCACGAGACGAGGGCGGCCTGGTCTCCGGGCCTCTGGATCACGAACGACAGCACTGGATCGCTACCGCACGCCACAGCTGGCCACCCAGACGAGCGCATTTCATCGAACCGACCAGTACGTCACCAGGGCGGCGCAGCACCAAGCCTTTCAACATCGGGATGTTCACTTCTACGGCCACCCGTACCGGCAAGAGCAGTTGGCGGACCTACCTCGACTTGTACTCCGGTTCGGACCTGTATCCGCTGCCATGGCGCACGTGGCTCGTCCGGACGGCCGGTTCAGTGTTGGAGATATCCTCGGCACAGCAATGGGCCGATCTGGTGCAGGCGTACCCTGACCGCGAAGCAGGCTTGATCTACCCGCGGTGGACGGATATCGCGAAGGACTACGACGGCGTCCACCTGACCTTGCGGGCGATAGCTTCGACCCAGGGTTTCTCGTTCACTACACCGTCAGGGTCCACTGCCCCGGCCTTTTGGGACGTGGAATCGACCTTTTGGCTGCGCTGGTGTGTCACCTCTGCAGACCTGATCGATATAACTACCTGTTGAGCCGGAAACGCTCGGCTTCCGGTAGGCCGGTTGCGGGTGGCGTTGGCGATGACGAAGGCGTCGCGGGCGTCGGTCTTCGCGCGTCCCGGTAGAGGTCGGCGATGCGACGCATGGTCAGGCCGGGCAGGTAGGCCACCCGGTGACCGGCCGCGCGGGGTGGGCATCGTCGGCCGGGCCATCGCGGGTGTAGCGGGGGTCGCCGTCGACGCCTTGCCAGTGCGACTGCTCCTCGGTGTCGACCTCGTCGTCGGCCACGCCCGTGTCACCCTGGCCTGCGGGCATTCCCGTGCCGTGCCGGTCGAGCGGTGGACGACCTCTCAGCAGAACTCGACGCCGGTCGGTCCGGGGCAGGCGGCGAGTGCCCAGGCGTCGGAGATCAGGCCGCCGCTGGAGGAGGTGACGGTCGCCGTGACGTGGCGGTCGGTTCTGGTGGTGTTCACTGCCACGGTGCAGGTCGATGACGTGGACGTGCAGCTCGCCGGGAGCGGGGCGCCGCTCAGTGACCAGGAGTAGGTGGCGCCGGGGGTCGGGGACTGGACCCGGAACTGGATGGTGGAGCTGTACGACGGTCGCGGCGAGACGCAGGAGTTGCTGTAGACGGGCGGGTAGGTCCAGTAGGGGTAGATCGTGCACTCCAGGCCGGCAGCCTGGGCACCGACGGGGGAACCGGCCTGGGCTGTCGAGGGCAGGGTGACCAGGGCCAAGACTCCGATGGCGGCTACGAGGGCGTGAGACAGTTTCCGCACGAGTTCGACCCCTTTGGGTGATGTGATCCGGAAGTGCCGTATCCAGCATCACCGGTCGGGAGAACCGGAACATCGACCGAACGGTGCGACCTCGGTCAGCCGGTCAGCCCTCATGGCCGCGGTCAGCCGTCTGTGGTCGTCGCCCGAGAGCGGTGAGCACCGAGCGGATCGTCGGTGGCGGGTACGGCTCGCGCAGCTGCAGCGGCGGCCGTCCGCCTTCGCGTATCCGCGCTCCGACGCGCTCCGATGCGCTCCGCGAACAGCGTTGCCGCCCAGTTCGAAGAAGTCGTCATTCAGCCCCCCTGGCACGCCCAGCACCGCGCCCACAGCTCGCGCAGCTTCGAGGCTGGGTCCTCGTTCCTGGTCAGGGCGTCGGCGGTCTTTGCCGGCGCGTTGACCGGTAGCGGTAGCTCCGCCGCGTCCAGCTTGCCGTCGGTGATCAGCCGGGAGGATCCGGAGCAGCCGGCGGGGGTCGGTCGGCAGCCAGGTGTTCGCGCAGCATCGCGAGCTGGAACCGAGCGGTGCCGCCGGCCTCGTCGTCCGGCCGGCCATCGGTATCCGAGGCGTCGGCCCCGGCCGCCGCGATCGCAGGGGGCGGTGTGTCCGCACAGCGGATCTTCGACCGGCGATCGGCGGTAGAGATGTGACTTGCCGGGTGATGGGCGATCCGGCGGCCGGAGATCGAGGTTGGGTTGGGGCGGACGTTCACACGAGGCCGCAGGGTGGCGGCAACTGCACGGATGACTACTCGCCGAGCTGCGCATGGCAAGGCTGCTCGACCGGGCACCCGAACGTGCTCGGGTCTGCTGCACGAATAGGTGACAGTTGTAGTCACGCAGCCTGGCTGGCCGCGGTCGGTGTGCACCACGCAGCCGACGATCTCACCGCGGAGGGCGACGGCGTTGGTGAGCGCGGCGACGGCGAGGCGGGACCTCATCCGGGAGTCGATGGAGTAGCCGACGATCCGGTTGGAGCGGACATCCTTGACCGCGCACAGGTACAGCTTTCCCTCTGTGGTGCGGTGTTCGGTGATGTCGGCCGGCCACAGCCGGTTCGGTGCGGTGGCGGTGAAGTCGCGGCGGACGAGGTCGTCATGGACCGGCGGACCGGCCTTCTTCCCGTTGGGACCGCGTTTCTTGCCGAAGGCACTCCACCAGCCCGTGGACGAGCAGATCCGCCACGCGGTCCGATCCGCCATCGACAGGCCCACGGCGCGCGCCTCGTCAACCAGGAACCGGTAACCGAACTCCGGGTCGTCGCGGTGGGCGTCGAACCGCACGTTCGCCCGATACGCCTGATCGAGTTCCGTCCCGGTGACCGGCCAGCCACGCCACCGGTAGTACGGCTGTCGAGCGATGTCGAGTACCCCGCACGTCACCGAGACGGGAAATCCCGTCGGCGGCGAGCTCGCTCACGAGCGGGTAGAGCCATTCCCCGGCAGGTCCGCCTGCGACAAATGACGGTCAAGCCGGGCTCGCGGTCACGCGCGACCCGCACGACACCGTCGCGGAACTCCTGGGGGTAGGGCTTGGGCACAGCGACATCCTCCCAGCTCACCATCACGGCAAGCCAACTCGGATGTCACCTATCGGTGCAGCAGACCCAACCGGTACCTCATCTACGTGGCGTGCCACCGGCTAACGCACGGCGGGGGCCGCTGGTGTGTTCTCCGGGGTGTCCGCGCAGGGCGGCGTCCCAGACCGCTAGGCCCGTACCGGGAGGGTGGCGGGGGTCGGCGCTGTGAGGACGGGCACGCGGGCAGTGCCGGCGCCGGGTTCGCCGGCACGCGCGGTGACGGTCATACCGCGTGGTTCGAGGTGGAGGTCGGCGGCCCGGGGCGCGGCGAGTTCGGAGCGGCGGGTGGCGATGGCGACGCCGGTCAGCAGCAGTGCGCGGTCGCGCAGGGCGAGCCCTCGGGCGCCCGTGTCGATGTCGGAGGCCGAAGACGCCCGCGTGGCGGGCTACGGCTTGGCCTTCGAGGACCGCGCTGACGTCAACTCGGTGGAAGGTGGCTTCCCACTGCACTCCCAGAGCGCGGAGAACGCCCGGACGCTGTTCGGACTCTCCTCACGGTCGATGGGGGGCGGCGGGTGAGCTGGGCTGAACTGGCCGTGTACGAGAGGACGGGGGCGGGGGCTGCCGAAACGTGGAGGCAGACCGACGCCATATTCACGCGGTGAAGGCGCGCTGTCGACTTCCGACCTTGATGTTGGGCTTTGCGGAGGCCTATCCGGCTCCGGGCGCGCATCCCCCGGGCGGGTCCGCTGACGCCCCGGACCGCCCGGCCGGCGCCACGTCGAGTTCGGCGAGTTGTCGTCGGACGCGTTCGGCGTCGGTGTGGCGGCCCTGCCGCCGGTAGAGGTCGAGCGCTTCCTGCCAGGCGGCGCGGGCCGGGGCGTGGTCGCCGAGGGCGGTGTGGGGGTGGCCGAGGTTGTCCAGGGTGTCGGCGGCCTCGGTGGCGTTGCCGACGGTGCGGTACAGGGCCAGGGCTTGCCGGTAGTGGTCGATGGCCCGGTGGTGGTGGCCGGTGTGGTGCTCGATCCAGCCGAAGCTGTCCAGGGTGTCCGCCTCGCCGTCGGGGTCGTCGTGGCGGCGGTAGAGGTCGAGGGCCGCCTGGCAGTGCTCGCGGGCGTGGTCGTACTCGCCCACCCGGGCGGCGTACCAGCCCACCATGTTGAGCGCGGTGGCCTCCCACACCGGCTGGTCGAGGGCGCGGAAGAGGTCCAGGGCGTGCCGGGCGTGCTCCAGGGCCTTGTGGTCGTCGCCGCGCTGCTCCCAGGCCCAGGTGAGGGCGTGCTCGGTGTGGGCCTGCTGGGTGAGGTCGTGGTGCCGGCGGGCGAGGGCGAGGGCTTGGTGCAGGTTGGCGATGGCGTCGTCGTGCCGCCCCAGTTCGGCGAGGGCGTGGCCGAGGAGGCGGTGGGCGAGGATCCGGGCGCCGGGTTCGGGCAGGTGGCCGGCGGCGTCGGCGGCGGCCTGCCACACGGCCAGGTCGTCGTGGATGTGCCCGCGCAGGCGGTGGAAGGTGGCCAGGGTCCAGGCGATCCGCCACGCGGTCCGGTGGCGGCGCCGGGTGGCGGCGTCGTGCTGGACCGCCAGGAGGTGGGGGTGGTGGGCGTCCATCCAGGCCAGTGCGGCGGCGCGGTCGGGCAGCGGGTGGGAGTGGGTCCCGGGAGCGGGCGGGTCGAGGTGGATCGGCGGGCGGTGGGGGTTCAGGGACCGTTCGGCGGTGTGGGCCGTGTGCAGGTAGAAGTCCGCCAACCGCTCCAGCGCGGCCTCCCGCTCCGGTTCGGGCAGGTGGTCGGCGGCGGTGGTGGTGGCGTAGGCGCGGACCAGGTCGTGCATCGCGTGGCGGCCGTGCGGGTGCCGGTCGAGCAGCGAGTGGTCCTCCAGGACGCGCAGTGCCCGGCGTGCCTCGGTCGTGGTCAGGCCGGTGAGGGAGGCGGCGGCGGGCAGGTCGATGTCCGGGCCGGGCGCGATGCCGAGCAGCACGAACACCGCGCGCTGTTGCGCGGTGAGGCGGTGCAGGGACCAGGACAGCACGGCGGGCAGGCTGGCGGTGACGTCGGTCTCGTGGTCGAGCACCTCCAGTCCCGGCTCGCGCAGTTCCGCGGCCAGCTCGGCCAGCGGGAGCCGGGGGCGGGTGGCGGCGTGCCGTGCGGTGATCACCAGGGCCAGGGGGTGCCGGCCGCACAGCCCGACCAGCTCGTCCACGGCGCCGGGTTCGGCGTCGGCGCGGTGCTCGCCCAGGCGTGACGTCAGCAGCGCGCGGGATTCGACGGAGGTGAGCACGCCCAGCGGCAGGTGGTGCGCACCGTGCCGGTCGATCACCGACGGCAGGCTGGTCCGGCTGGTGACCAGCACGGTGCAGGTCGGGCTGCCCGGCAGCAGCGGGACGACCTGGTCGGCGGTGGCGGCGTTGTCCAGCACCACCAGCGCCCGTCGCCCGGCCATCAGGCCGCGGTACAGCGCGCCCGGGTCCGCCTGGGCCCGGTCGGGGGCGACGCCCAGCGCCGTGAGGAAGCCGCGCAGCGCGTCAGCCGGGTCGATCGGCTCTCCGGTGGGGCTGAACCCGTGCAGGTCCACGAACAGTTGCCCGTCGGGGAACCGGTGCAGGTTGCGGTGCGCCCAGGACAGCGCGAGCCAGGTCTTGCCGATCCCGCCGACACCGCCGACCGCCACCGTTCCGCTCGCCTGCCCGCGCGGTGCCGCGAGCAGGGCGCGGTCGAGTTCGGCCAGCTCCGGGACGCGCCCGGTGAACGGCGCGGGCGCGGCGGGCAGTTGGCGGGGAACCACCGGTGACCGGTCCGCCGCCGGAGCGGTCAGGTCGGCGTCCGCGGACAGCACCTGCTGGTGGAGCCGCCGCAGCTCCTGCCCCGGCTCGGCGCCCAGTTCGTCGGCCAGGCGGGCGCGCAGTTGCCGGTACTCATCCAGGGCCTCGGCCTGGCGACCGGCGCGGTAGAGCGCGAGCATGAGCTGGGCGGCCACGTGCTCGTTCAGCGGGTGCGCGGTGGCGCGGTCGGTGAGTTCGGGCAGCAGCGCGGAATGCCGACCGAGCCGCAGGGCCAGGTCCAGGCGGTCGGTGTCGGCGGCGAACCGCTCCCGCTCCAGCCCGTTGCGCACCGCCGTGGTCCACGGCGTGTCCAGTCCCAGCAGCGCCTCGCCCCGCCACAGCCCCGATGCGCGCTCGGCCAGTTCGAGCGCGCGGACCTGGTCCGTCTCGGCGCGGGCGAGGGCGACCAACCGGCGGAACCGGTGCACGTCCACCGCGTCCTCGTCCACGACTATCTCGTAGCCGTTCGCCCGGTGCACGATGTCGGCCTGCCGGGTGGCGCGCAGGGCCCGGCGCAGGCGTGACAGGTAGCCGTAGAGGGTGCTCCGGCCACCGGGCGGCACCCGGTCACCCCACGCCCGGTCGAGCAGTTGGTCGGCGGACAACCACTGGTTGGCCTCGACCAGCAGCACCGCCAGCACGCACCGCTGCCGGGCGTGGCCCAGGTCGACGGGCCGCTCGCCGATGCTCGCCCGCACCGGCCCCAGCACGCGGAACTCGACCGCCACCACGGAACCCCCCTCGCCGACCGGCCCGGTTGGTACCGGTCTAGCAGCGACGTCCGGCGGTTGCAGGTTTCCCGCAGGTTTTCGTTCGGTCGGTCGAGCAACGTGGCAGGCGTGGCGGGGCACGGGACCACGAGGAGCGGACCGGCGACCACCGCCCGGAGGACCTGGCCGGTCTCGTCCGGCCCGCACCGGAACAGCTCACCCTTGGAGGAATGACTTGAGTCAGCCCAGAACGCGTCCCGCCGCCGTCCGAGCGGCGTCCGGCCTCCTGCTCGCGGTCGTCTTCGGCCTCGGCGGCGGCGTGATCGTGCCCGCGCCCGCCTCGGCGCAGATCGCGGCCACGACGCCCGCCGCGTCGGAGGTGACGACGCAGGCCATCGTGCAGTTCCACCGCTTGGCGAAAACGGTCAGGGACCACTTCCACACGACGGACTGGAACGAGGTCGTCACCGCGACCAGCCGGGACGGCTACCGCTACGAGGGCGTCGACGGGGTCGTCTTCTCCGTGCAGGAAGCGGGAACGGTCCCCTTCTACCGCGTGCGGCACCGCAATTCCCCGGACCACTTCCACACGACGAGCTGGGCGGAAGTCGTCAGGGTGACCAGCTGGGACAACTACGTGTACGAGGGCATCGGCGCCTACGTCTACCCGGCGGATTCGACCATGGGCGTGCCGTTCTACCGCTTGCGGCACGGGACCACCACCGACCACTTCCACACGACGAGCTGGGCCGAGGTGGTCGACTCGACCACCAACTACGGCTACATCTACGAGGGCATCGGGGCCCGAGTGGGGATCTGACCGGCACGCCGCCGTTCCCCGCCGCCGCCCGAGCCACTAGGTCGCGTTTCAGATGTGGCGTAGCCAGACGTCGATGGCGGCGGTATGGATGGTGGCCTGGTAGCGGACGGTGAGTCTGTCGTAGCGGGTGGCGACCGCCCGGTGCTGCTTGAGCAGGTTGATGCCGCATTCGACGGCGTGGCGCTGTTTGTAGATTTCCCGGTCGATCGTGGGTGGCCGTCCACCAGCGGAGCCTTTGGCCTTGCGGTGGGCGGCCTGGTCGCGGGGTTGGTCGATGGTCGCCTTGATCCCGCGGTGTCGCAGGTAGGCGCGGTTGGCCTTGATAGCTCTTTCCGAGCTACTGCTGTTGGGTGAGTCGGCGGCTGGTGATGCGGATCATGACCAGCGGACGATGGTGGGGTAGGCGTTCGTGGTCGCGGACGCAGCGGCGGTGTCCGGTGATCCAGGCCGGAGTGCGTCCCACCACCCGCCTTCTCGGCAGCACGGTGGAGTACGGCAGATCGGGACGTTGGACGATCTCCACCACCAGGCTGCGCGCGGCGACCCGGTCCTGCGTCGAGCGCGAGCCGGGCCCGGTCGCGCAACGCGTCGGGCATCCGCTGCGTGGCACCGACCTCCTCCCAGGCGGCGAAGCGCTCGTAGACCGTGGGCCACGGCGGGAAATCCACGGGAAGTGCCCGCCAGTCGACGCCGTTGTCGACCACGTAGAGGATCGCGGCCACTATCACCCGGCGGCAGTGCTTCTCCCACCGCCCGCCACGGCCGGCCACGCACGCCGGATCGGTAGCAGCGGATCCAGCTCGGCCCACTGGCTGTCGGTGACGTCGGTGCGATACCGCCTTGTCCTTCGGACGGGCTGGTGGGACGTCACCAGGCGGCAGCAGGGGCACCCGTGGTGGAAACCGCCCGACTTACAACCACCCGCCCGCCGCGCCACGCGGGACGTCGAAGTCTGACCGCTGTCCTTCGAGTCGCATCCGTGCAGCATCGGAGCGCAGACCGCACTGGTCGACCCACGTGATCGCCGCACCCTCGGCCTTCGCGCGTGCCTCGATCGGCACTCGGCCCGGTCGAACTGCCGCCGATGCGCTCACCGCACCAGCGTCGTCGCGCGACGGCGGTGTGCGATCACGAAGGTCGGTTGACGTGCGGCAGGTTGTTCGACGTTCTCGACTGGGAAGCGGGCACGCCGGTGGACATCTCCGTGTTGGTGCGCGCTGTTCCGGAGTCCACGACACTTCAGTTCGTCGCGACGTGCACTCCGGTCAAGCCCGGAGATGTTCACCGGACTTGGTACACCTCAGGCTTGAGAATCGTTCGCGTCGCCGTCTGTCGACCATCGAGCAACCTCTGCAGCACCTCGACGGCGCTCTCGGTGAGGCGGTGGGGATCCTGGACCACCGTGGCCCGCAGCGGGCTTGCGGCGGTCGCGATGAGGTGTCGGGCCTCGGGGATCCCGTCGACACCGATGACCGTGGTCTCCCCGGTGAGCGGTGATTCCGTCGCGCGCAGTGCGTCGACCGCCCCCAGCGCCATCTCGTCGTTGGTGCAGAACACGGCGTCCAGACGGGGCGACCGCACGGCTTGCGACCGGATGTGGGCCTGGACAGCGTTGTAGGCACGTGAGCGGCTGAAGGCGCAGGTGTCGTCGAGGCTGATCGACACGTTGCCCAAGCCGGTTCGCAGGACGTCCGCACAAGACTCCTGACGATCGGAGTGCTCACGGCTGGCGACGATCAACACGTGCGGCCGCCGCACCCCACGTCGCCGCAGATGGTTTACCAGCCAACGGCCCGCTTCCGCCCCGAGGTCGGAGCTGGCGTAGCCGACGAACGCGGTGTTCGCGGGATACTCGCTCTCCTCGTCGAACGGCTCGACATCGGTGAACACCACCGGCAGCGCCAGCTCGGCGCAGAACTCCACCAGCAGCGAGCGCATCCGGTGCAGCTCGGTCGGGACGACGACACCACCCAAGTAGCTGCCCCTGGTGTTGAGCACCCTCCGCAGGTCGTGACCCTGCGAAGCAGCGTCGTAGTCCCGGTCGGGCACCTTCAACACCAGGTTGATGCCCTTGCGGTCCAGCGCCCGGTGCAGGCGTTGCACGAACTCGGCGACCCAGTACTTCTGACTGAAAGCCGAGGTCACCAGGAATACTTGACGCGTGCCCGGCTTCCGCGCCCTCCGGCGCAGCAGAAGCGGAACGGCTACGAGCGACACCACTGCGGGAATCGTCCACGCGGGCACCGGCTTCAGCAGCAGACCACTGCGGATGACGATGGCGATGCCGACGGCGACGACCACACCGCATGCGGCCACCAGCACGGTGATCCCCGCCGATGCCGATCGAATCACCGATACCCGGTGGTGGACGTGCTGCTCGAACGTGACCACCGCGTCCCGACCCGCCTGGACCACGGCACCGGAGGACGAGGCCCGACCCCGCTGCCGGACAGCACGACCACGACGATCCGCCGTCCCGGGAGAATCCCGTCGCGTAGCGGCGTCCGATCCGTCACCATCGTCAGCCTGGGAACCTCTCCCCATGACGGTCCCCTCTGGCGCCTCGACGCCATCACGTGCGAATCCAAGGCATAGCCGAATCCGACCGAGGTGATCACGCACTTCTGCGGACAAGGTGTTTCCGCGTTCGGCTGCACCTGAGATCGGGAGGGCACGGCCTGGCGTAACCGGGCGCAGAGGGAGAACACCGTGACCGCCGGGCGGCAGAGCTGGCGAGGTTCCGTCGCTGGTTCGATCTAGGTAACGACGTTCCGTCGGAGGGCATCGCTAGGACCGGCGCGGTCGAACAGCACGTCCGGACGTGCTCGGACGGTGAGCCGAGCAGGCACCACCGGGAGCCTGATGGTCGGCCCAGAGACGTCGTTGCCGTGCGAGATCACCGAGGCGAACCTGTCGACGCTGTCCAGCCACTCACGGCTGCCCGGCCCGGTGGCCCCGTGGAGGAGCGGAACGGGTTCGTCGAATCCGGCGACACCGCGGGATCGCTGTGCTTGACTTGACCGTTCACCGGGGCGAAGGCCGTTGGCACACCGCAATTGTGCGGGTGTTGGAGGAGGTGGCGTTGATCCGCGAGGGTTTCGGTGCTCACCTCCGGCGCACCGAGGGCAAGTTCACGCTGATCGCGGCTTGTGCCGCGGCGTTCGCGCTGGCGCTCGGCCTGGTCGGGATGACCGTGGTGGGCGACCGGCAGGCGCTGCTCGACGACGCGGTCGACCGGAGGGGAGCGCTGACGTCCGCCGCGCTCGACATCTACCGCACGTTCGCCGACGCCGACGCCACGTCGCTCGACGCGGTCCTGGTCGACCAGCAGCGCTCACCCGGGCTCCAGCAGAAGTTCCGCGAGGACGTCTTCGACGCGGTGGACGCGTTGCGCGAGGCCGCGTCACGGGACGCCGGGGGCAGTTCGGCCGATCGGGTGCGGCGGCTGACGGATCTCGTGCCCCAGTACGTGCAGCTGGTCGAGACCGGGTGGAGTGCCAGCCGCAACAACCACTCCGTCGGCACGAACTACCTCGCCCAGGCCTCGTTCCTGGTGCGCGGCACCATCCTGAAGGACGCCGACGAGCTGCACGACGAGCAGATCAGGGCACTCACCGAAGCCCAGGAGGACGCCTCCTCCCACGCCTGGTCCACCTACCTGTTGGGCGTGGTCGTGCTGGTGGTCCTCGGCATGGCGCACCGGTTCACGGCCCGGCGCACCCGGCGCAGGGTCAACGTCGGTCTGCTGGCCGCGGCCGGGCTCACGCTGGTCGCCCTGGTCTGGCTGCCGACGGCGCTGCTCGTCGCCTCGGGCAGCGCGGAGGACAGCATCGTGCAACGGGAGAAGGTCGTGGCGCCACTGGCGGAGGCTCGCAACGTCGGCAGGTCCGCCGACAGCAACGAGGCACGCATGTTGATCTACCCCACCCTGGGTGACGTCGAAGCGCTGCGGAACGACCTGGCCAGGATCGGCGCACTCATCGGCGACGTCACACCGGTCACCGAACCGGGCCCGGACCGGGACCGGGTCGAGCAGGCCGCGGCGGCGCTGGCATCGTGGGTCGACGCCGACGCCCGGGTGATGGACACCTCGAACCCGTTGACCTACCCCGAGACGGTCGCGATCGTGACACCGCCGACGGGTGGCGGGAAGACCCACGCCGAGCAGGTCGACGAGCACCTCACGGCTGCGATCTCCGCCTACACCAGGAGTTCCGCCGAGGCCACGGCGTCCGCGCGGGCGGCGCTCGACGGGCTCGCGGTCGGTTTCGCCCTGCTGATGGTCGCCGCGGCGGGCGCGGCGGTGGCCGGGCTGTGGCCCCGGATCGCGGAGTACTACCGGTGAGGGCGCGTGCGGTGACGGCCGCTCTCGCCCTGCTGCTGGCGGGGTGCTCGGCCCCGACCGGCGCGCCGCAGGAGGAACGTGCCGCGCCGCTCGTGCTGCCCTACGGCTACGCCGATCCGGGATCGGAGGCCACGCCCATCGAGGCGTGCGAGACGGCGGAGGGTCGGCTGGAGTTCGACCCGCGCCGCACCCTCAACCCGGCCGCCCTGGGGCGTGACGCCGCGGGCGCGCCCGTGGGGCCGACGCTGGACGAGATCCGCCGTGACGGGCTGGTGGTCGGCGTCAGCCAGACCACGCCGCTGCTCAGCCGGCGCAACCAGGTGACGGGGGAGATGGAGGGCTACGAGCTCGACATCATCCACCGGATCGCGACCGAGTTGTTCGGCCCGGGGTTCGCCCCCGGTGACCCGCGCCTGCGGCTGGTGACGATGCCGACCGGCAGCAGGCTGCTGGCGCTGAGGACGGGCAAGAACGACGCGGCGCGCAAGGCCGACCCGAAGCTCGCCGAGGTGCCGGAGGTCCACATGGTCCTCGCCGACGTGACGTTGACCTGCGGTCGGGTCTACACCCACGACGTCATGTACTCCGCCCCCTACCTGACGACGAACGCGGGCCTGTTGACCCGCACGGGCGCCGAGCGGCGGTCGTCGCTGGCCGACCTGTCCGGGCGGAAGGTGTGCGCGGCGTCGGCCACGACGAGCATCGCCGACCTGCTCGCGCTGAGGCCGAGTACCGGGATCCTGCCCGTGTCGGTGCCGGACTCCAGCGAGTGCCTGATGCTGCTGCAACGCGGCCTCGTCGACGCCGTCTACACCGACTTCCCGATCCTGCAGGGACTCCAGCTCCAGGATCCCGGCACGACCCTGGTCGACCTGCGCGGCCAGGGCGGCGGGCAGGCGGGCGTCGCGATGAGCAAGGACCACCCGGACCTGATCCGGTTCGTGAACGGCGTGCTGGAGCGGATGCGCGCCGACGGCAGCCTGGCGGCCTCGCGCGACAGGTGGTTCGTCGACGAGGTGCGGGCAGCCGGGCTGGACGTGCCCGGACCGCCGCTCGACCTGCCGCCCGTCACCTACGCCGACTGAGCCGTCACGGCTCCTCGACGACCTCCTCCTCGACCGGCAGGCCGTCGCGACGCCACCGGAGCTTGACCTCGAACTGGCCTTGGACGCCGGTGCGGGCGATCACCGCGCCCGCTTCGGCGTCCAGCTTGAGCCCGAACTTCAGCTCGACCTCGTCGGGCGCGCGGGTCATCGACGCGAACTGGGCGAGGGCCGCCGCTGCGGCGTCCCGGACACCGGCGACCGCCTGCTCGAACGTGGCGCGGGCCTCTTGGAGCACCCGCGCCGAGGACCGGCCCGCCGGGGAGACGCCCGGCCGCTCGTCCACCTCGACGAGGACCGTGCCGCCGTCGGCCAGCGCGAACCGCAGGAGCTTCGAGTGCGGGTGTTCCGTGGTCACGGGGTCTTCTCCTCGGTGTGCTCGATCGTCAGGTGGTCATCGCCGTGCGGCAGTCGCCGCAGAACCGGGCGGTCGCGGGCCAGCTCTTCCCGCAGTTCGGGCACGTCCTCTCGGGCGCGGCCTTCGTGGCGCCCCCCGTCGTGCCTCCGGTCGTCGCCCTCGCGGCGGGCGAGGGTGAGGCCGCCGACGGCATCTCGGGGCTCATGCTGGACATGACCGAGCTCATGCCCACGGACAGCAGGTCGACGGCGGCGAGGTCGTCCTTCAGCCGCACCACGCCGTCGGCCGGTTCACCGACGACGTCGACCAACCGCAGCAGTCGCTGCAACACCTTGTCGTTGTCCAACGCGGTGGCGAGGGCGACCGCACGGCCCCACTCGGCCGCCGCGGTCGCCAGGTCTCCCGTGTCGTGGGCGTCGCACCCGCGCAGCACGGCTTGCCCCAGCTCAGCCTGGTCGGTGTAGTGGGCGACCTTCGGGTCCATGATGCTGGACTTCTTCATGTCGTCGGTCCACCGCACCAGGACGACCGCGGGTGGGCACGCGCGGTCGAACTCCGTCGCACCCGCCCGGCGCACCTCCAGGTCGACCCGGCCCACCCGGATGTCGGTGTCCGGTTCCGCGTCCGACGAGTCGACCTTGAGCCGGAGGTGGAACTCGCGGCTCTCCGCGCCCCACGACCCGGTGCCGAACGCGGTGGTGCGCGCGTCGACCTCGTCGCCGACGAGTCGGGCCTCGGTGGGGAACGTCTGCCGCAGGAAGTCCACCTCCGAGCGGGTCGTGGTCTTCACGACCACCCGGACCTCCGGGACGACCTTCCCCATCGCGGTCTTGGTCATGGCCTCGAAGTCGGCGACGAGGTCGGCGGGCTGCCGGACGGCGTCGGCCGTGCCGTGCAGCGCCGCCGCGATGCGCAGCAGCTCGCGCTTCTCCCAGTCCGCGCCGATGCCGCGGGCGTCGCAGGTGAACACCCGCGCGCACGCGGGCAGCTCGACGTCGAGCCTGACGTCGGCCTCGCTGTTCTGCCCGTCGGTGAGCATGATGACGTGGCGCACGGCGGTCGGGTGGTCGGAGAGCAGGCCGCGGGCCAGCCCGAGCCACTCACCCATGTTCGTGCCGCCGCCGGCCTGCAACTGGCTCACCGCCTTCTTCGCCGCGCGTCGGGTCGCGGGCGTCGCGGCGACCAGGCGCGGCCCGGTCGGGTAGATCACCCGGGCGAGGTGCGTGCCCTCGATCACCGCGAACAGCGCACCGTCGCGCAGGGCGTCGATCGCGGCCTTCGTCGCCCGTTGCGCCGCCGCGATCTTCGTCGGCGGGTACGCCATCGAGCCGGAGCAGTCGATGGCGATCACCTCGGCCACCTCGGCCGTGACATCGGCGCCCGGCACGCCCTGGGCGGTCACGGTGAGGATGGCGTGCATCTCGTCGTCCTCGGTGGACAGGTAGCGGTTCTGGCTGACCGCCAGGCTGAATCCGGGCGCGTTGTCGTCCATGTCGTCGTCCCCGTGGCTCATCGGAAGGTCACCGGCCGGTACGTGTTGGCGAGGTCGACCAGGTCGGAGCGCTCGGCTTGGGTGTCGGCCTGCCTGGCGAGCGCGCGGTACGACCGCTCCAGGCGTTGCCGCAGCGCGTCTTCGTGGCGCCGGAGCACCTCGTCGCCCGCCATCGCCGCAGCGAGCTCGGCCTCCTGCACCACCGCCTCCAACCGGACGCGGGACTGCCCGGTGGTCGCGCCGCCGTCGAGGTAGAGCCGGGACAACCGGTCGTTGGCGGCGGCCAGTTCCGCGGCGTGCGGGCGGTCGAGCTGCCCGGAGCGGGCGAGCGCGCCGCTGAGGACGCGCACGGCCGCGATGCGGGCGGCGTCGTAGTGCCGGGACACCGGTGGCGTCTCGTCGAGCAGGGTGACCGCGCCCGCCCGGTCGCCCTGCGCCAGCCGGACCCGGGCGAGGCCGAACACGGCGCTCACCACGGACCGGTCGCGTCGCCACACCGAGCCGTAGCGGGCCTCGGCCTTGGCGAACGCCCCGCTGTGCTCGTCGCAGTAGGCCAGCGCGAGCTTCGGCGCGTCCTCGCCGGGCAGTTCGGCGTAGCCCGCGTCGAACGCCGACCTGGCTTCCTCGACGTCGCCGTCGGCCAGCGCGATGAGGCCTTCGTGCCACCGCAGCCGCCAGTCGCGGTCGTCACCGAGCAGGTTCCCCGCCTGGCTCAGGCTCTCGACGGCCGCGTCCACGTCACCTGCGGCGAGTGCCGCGCGGCACCGGACGAACGCCGTCTCGGGTGTCCGCAGGCCCGCCGTGTCGAGCCGGTCCAGCAGGCGGCGCGGGTCTTCGGCGTCGGCGGCGGCCAGGACGTCGGCCGCCGGGTCGTCGGCGGTGGCGCGCGGCACGGGCAGGCCGATCGCCACGACGGCGGGAGCCGGGCGGCCGAGGTCGAGCGGCAGGTCCTCGGGCAGCTCGCCGATCCACCGGCTCAACGGCGGGACGACCCCGAGGCCGTCGTCGAGGAGCGTGGCGGTGTGCACGAACCGGGTCGACGGCTCCGGCCGCGGCTGCCCGTCGCGCAGCGAGGCGATCTCGCGCAGCACTCCGCGCAGCTGGTCGGCCATGTCGGCGGACGAGGCGAACCGGTGGTCCGGGTCCTTGTGCAGGGCCTTGGTGTAGACGCGGCGGAACGATTCGAGCCCGACCTCGATGCGCCGGCGCTCGGCGGCGCTGTACTGGCCGGCGCGGTGGTCCGCGGTCTCCAGGTAGAGCCTGCGCAGCGTCTCGCCGACGGTGTGCAGGTCGGACTGGACGGTGAGGCCGCGCTCCGCGATCTCGGCGTCGGACACCTGGTAGGGGCGGGTGCCCACGACCTTGCCGGACCGGTCGCCGACCCGCCGCACGGCGCCGAGGTCGATGAGCTTGACCCGGTTGCCGCGCTCGCCGTGCCTGCCCGAGCGGATGATCACGTTGTCCGGTTTGAGGTCGCAGTAGAGCAGGCCGCGTTCGTGCAGGTAGTCGAACGCGGCGAGGACCTGCAGGCCCGCGGCGATGACGTGCTCGGTGCGCAGCGGCTCGCCCAACGGCAGCGTGCCGAGGCGGGACTGCTCGGCGACCTCGTTGAGCACCAGGCCGTCCACGTACTCCATGACGATGTAAGCGCGCGGCGTGCCGGTGTGGATGTCGGGGTGGCTGACGAAGTTGAAGATGCGGACGATGTTCGGGTGGTCGATCGTGGTCAGCGCCTGGCGCTCGGCGGTGGCCAGGTCCTCGTCCGCGACATCGATCAGTCCTTTGAGGACCACCGGGTTGTCGTCCAGGTGCGTGTCCTTGGCCAGGTAGATCCACCCGAGCCCGCCGCGGGCGAAGCAGCCGACCACGAGGTACTGGTCGGCGACCAGGTCACCGGGCGCGAGGCTGGGCAGGAACGAGAACGCCGTGCCGCACGCCAGGCAGAACCCGGCGCCCTGCGCGGGCAGGGCCTTCGGGTCGGGGCAGTCGGGGTTGCCGCAGCGCCGGGCCCGGACCGGGACCTGCGGATCGGTGAGGATGCGGCTGGTCGGATCGGGGAAGTCGAAGACGGGCAGCGAAGCCGGGTCGTCGCTGCGCGACCGGCGGCTGCCCGTGCTGCTCGACGAGGACGAGGGCCGCGTCTCGGCCGGGCGCCCGCAGGTGTCGCAGTAGTCGGTCTCGTCGATCGAACCGTCGCAGTCCACCCTCGTGCAGGCCGTCATCCCGGTTCCCCCTTCGCCAACGCCCGGCGCACCAAGTCCTGGTACTCCTTCACCGCCTCGCGGACGGCGTCACCGTCGACCGGGTCGGCCGCCAGCAGCGCGTGGGCCCTGCGGTAGGCCGTGGCGGAGCCGATGTGCTCCGCCAGACCGCCGTCGCCCGCTTTCGCCTTCCACCCCTCGAGTTGGCCGCGCAGGTCGGACATCGCTTCTGCGACTTGCCGCGCGTCGGCGCGACCGCTCTCGACCCGGGTGATCGCGCGGTCGAACCGGGGCAGCCGTTCGGCGACGAGCGTCCAGTCCGCGGCGGCGGCACGGCGCAGGCCGCTGAGCGCGATGCGCAGCCTGCTCGCATCGGTGTCCGGGCTGTCGGCCAGCAGCACCGCGATGCGTTCGGCGAACCCGTCGAGTCGCCCGGTGACCGCGGCTCTGGCCAGGGCCCGTGCGGCGTCGATGCCCGCGGAGTCGTCCTGGTCGAAGCTGAAGACGAGGCGTGCGCCGTGCCGCACCATCGGCTCGAACACCTCGTCGAGCAATGCCTGGGGTTCGTCGGTCTGGTCGACGCCGTCCACCACGACGGTCATCGGCGGAGTGCCCGCCTGCACGCGTCGGGTGCTGGAGCCGTCGGTGGCGAGCCCGGCCCGGTCGACGATGCGCCGGGAGACCTCTTCGACGGTGAGCCCTTCCACGTCCAGGGCGAGGTCCGGATCGGGTGAGTCGCCGACGCTGGACAGCGCGACGGCGTGCCGCAGGTCGGTCCGCTCACCACCGACGACGATCAACACCGCGGCGCCGTCCTCCCGGCGGGAGAGCCAGGCCATGATCTCGCGGACGCGTTCGGCGAGGTGCGTGCTGTCGGCGGGAGCGGGGAACCTGTCCGGGTCGACGCCGCGGTCGCCGACCGCCCACTGGGAGACGAGCGGGAGGTGGGCCTCGATGGTGGCGACGGGCATCATCCACGCCAGGCCGGCGTCGTCGTCGGTGTACTCGCTGACCACGATGCCGAGCACGTCGCCGGTGGCGTCGTCGGCGACGCCGGAGCCGCTGAACCCGGCGCGGACCCGCTGCTCGCCGGGGGAGCGGCGGTTCATCTGGAGCCACTCGGACCCGGCCCAGGCGGCGAGCGTCATGCGTGCCCAGACCCCGATGTCGAGGCCTTGGCCGTGCGGGTAGCCGTGGGTGTGGACGGGCCGGTCCCAGGTGAGCGCGGCCCGGCGGAGCGTGGCGCCGAGCCCGGCCGGCTGCCTGGTCGCGAGCTTCAGGACCGCCACGTCACCGCGGTCGTCCCCGTCCGGCGGAACGTGGGCGACGATGCGGGCATCGCTGGTGGGCGCGCCGGGCAGGCCCACCAGATCGACGGCGAGCGCCTCGGCGGCCAGCGCGACGTGCGCGCAGGTGAGCACGTGCTCCCGGTCCAACAAGACACCGGCGCCCAGCACCTCGCCACCACCGCGGTCGCGCACCCTGACCCGCCACCGTTCGGCCCCGTGGGCGAAGGGCCCGGTGTCCCCCTCACCAGCGATCACTCACGCACGATAGAACAGCGGGTGCGGGTGAGGATCACTTTGACGAACCACGCCCCGTTCGGCCTAGACGTGCCTCGACATCACCGCGGCCCGCACGTCCCGCCCGTCGGGTCGGACCGCGTGGGGGACGCTCCGCCGTGCTCTGCCGCAGGACTTCCCCGCGCTGGAGGTCGAGCCGGTCCGCCGCCCGTTGACACCTCCGCGCGGCGGGTCCTAATGTTCGACAGATTACGTATCTGTCTAATAGTGGATCGTTACGTCGGAGGCGGTGGCGTAGTGGGCAAGCCGTGGGACGGGGTCGTTCCCGAGGAGGACGTCGCCGCGTTCGGGCGGGAGTTCGACCGGCAGGAGAGGCCGATCACCGCTGGGGCGCGGCCCGCTGTCGTGGTGGTCGACATGACTCGCGCGTTCGTGGACTCGGCTTACCCGACGGGGTGGAGCCCCACCGGGCAGCCTGCCGCGGAGGCCACCGCTCGGCTGTTGG
Source organism: Saccharothrix sp. 6-C (assembly GCF_016695385.1). NCBI lineage: Bacteria > Bacillati > Actinomycetota > Actinomycetes > Pseudonocardiales > Pseudonocardiaceae > Saccharothrix > Saccharothrix sp. 6-C. Next base: position 2,135,978 of record NZ_CP064192.1, read on the forward strand.
CCGTGGCACGGGGTTCGGGGGTGCCGGTGTTCTTCACCAAGGCCTTCGCGACGCCCGACCACGTCCGGCGGCCCGTGGAGGTCGGCCGGTGGAAGCTCAACCGCGCGCCCGAGCCGTTGCCCGAGGGCACGCCGCCCGGTGACGTGATCGACGAACGGCTGGCCCCGCTGCCCGACGAGGTCGTGATCGACAAGGGCACGAAGCCCAGCGGGTTCTACGGCACACCGCTCGCGTCGTACCTGGTGCACGCCGGGTGCGACACGGTGATCGTCACCGGCATGACCACGAGCGGCTGCGTGCGGGCGACCGTCGTCGACGCCTTCCAGCACAACTTCCACGTGGTCGTGCCGTTCGAGTGCACGGCCGACCGCAGCCAGATCTCACACAAGATCAACTTATTCGACATCCACATGAAGTACGCCGACGTGATCAGCCTGGACGAGACCGTCGAGTACATCCGGAAGCTCACCGCGGCGGAGGACCACTGATGGACCTGGGCTTGAAGGACCGGGCGTTCCTGGTGACCGGCGGATCGCGCGGCATCGGCCTGGCCACCACGAGGCTCCTGCTGGAGGAGGGCGCGTCGGTGCTGGTCGCCGCGCGCACGCAGGCGTCCCTGGACCGGGCCCGCCAGTCGCTGGACGACCACCCGCACGTGGGGTTCGCGGCGTGCGACCTGAGTGCGCCGGAGGGTGGCGCGATCGCCGTCGCGGCGGCCGTGGAGCGGTTCGGCGCGCTCGACGGCGTGGTCAACAACGCGGCGGCGTTCTCCCCGGAGAAGGGGCACCCGGACCGCGCGGCGTGGCTGTCGCTGTTCGAGCTGAAGTTGCTCGGCTACGAGTCGGTCGTCCAGGCGGCGCTGCCGCACGTGCGCGACGGCGGGGCGTTCGTCAACATCTCCGGCGTGGCCGCGCTGCGCTACTGGGCGGGCGCGCCGCACGTGAGCGTCGTGAACGCGGCCGTGCAGACGCTGTCGGCGCACTACGCGGCGGAACTCGCGGACCGCCGCATCCGGGTCAACACCGTTGTCCCCGGTGCGACCGCCACCGACCGCTACGAGGCGCGCGTCGCGAAGATCAGTGAACGCGACGGCCTCACCCCGGAGCAGGCGAGGGCCCGGATGGACGGCGCGATCCCCCTGGGTCGCGCGGTGGACCCCGCCGAGATCGCGGCGGCCATCGTGTTCCTGCTGTCCGACCACTCCGCCAGCACCACCGGGGCCACGATCGTGGTGGACGGAGGCACCGTGGCCGTCCCGGACGCGCCGGGCGCCCTGGAGAGCACGCCCAAGCGGGACTGACGCGCGCCCCGACCACCGCTCGCCGGTGGTCGGGACGCGGCTGCGGTCAGCGTGCGGTCCGCCAGAGTGCGGCCAGGTCGGCCAGGCCGGTCGGAGTGCGGAGCGCGGCGGACGCCCGGGCCAGGGCGTCGCCGGTGTCGCCGAGCAGGTCGGCGCAGTGCGCGCGGAGGTCCGCCGGTCGCCATGCGCTGGTGTCGCCGTCACCGGTCAACGTCAGGTCCGCGCCGTCGGCCAGGGTCACCGTCACGGTCGCGCTCAGGTCCGGCAGCGCCGGGTCGGCGACCACCTCCACCGCCTCCGGTGTCACCGCCGGGTGGAACGCGCGCAGCGCCGCCCGCGCGATGCCCTCCACGCTCGAGATCGAGTTCACCGCCGCGTCACGCCCGTAGTCCACCGCGAAGGGCGCGACGCGCACCGTCACCCGCCGCGCCGCGGGCAGCGCCGGGTGGCTGCGGAACGCGTCGAAGATCGACTGCCCGTACATCGCCACCGGGTACCGCTTGAACGTCACGTCGTGGATCGCCGCCCGCGCGGACGTGCCCGCGGGTCGACCGGTGCCGAACAGCGAGTACATCCCGGACGGCCCGGCCAGCGCGCCGTCGCCCCCGCGCAGGCCCGCTCCCGCGGCGATGGCCGCGGACACACCGGCCTGCACGGCCAGCGCGGGTTGCAGGCGCCAGCCGTCGCCATCGGTCGCCACCACGCCCAGCGGGCCGCCGACCGTCCCCGTGGCCAGGGCCAGGGCGGCTACCGCGTCGTCCTCCGACATCTCCGTGACGAGCGCGTACGTCGCGGCGGCGGCCAGCGGCGCGACCACCGACGTGACGCGCCAGCCGCGGCGCGACACGTCGGGCAGCAACGCCTCGGCCAGGCGGCACGCGCACTCGTAGCCGCCGATGACGGCGCGCAGCAGGCGTTCACCGGAGACGACGCCGTCCCGTTCGACCACGGCCAGCGCGACGGGCACCACGGCCAGCCCGGGGTGGGCGGCCACGCGGTAGGAGTCGTCGGTCAGCCGCGCGTGCATCAGGTAGGCGTTGGCGGTGACCGCGCCGGTGAGGTCGGTGAGCCGGTCCACACCGCCGATGCGGCACGGACCGGGGGCGGCGGCCAGCGCCTCCGCCGCCGCCCGGTGCGCGGGCACGCGCGCCGACAGCACGATCTCCGACAGCGCCACCGCGAGGCAGCCCGCCGCGCGGTCCACCGCGGCCGGGTCGGCGGTGGCCGCCTGGCGGTGCACGGTGCGCCACAGGGCGTCGAGGTGCTCAGCCACGGTCGACACCGTTCAGCCGTTGGAACATGGTGACGATGCGGGTGCAGTCCTGGTCGCCGTAGCCCTCGGTGACGGCGAGCCGCCACGTGTCCGCCACAGCCCGCGCCAGCGGCGTGGTCAGGCCCAGCTCGTCGGCCAGCGAGGTGAACAGGGCGACGTCCTTGAGCGCCGCGCGCGCCGGGTGCCCGAAGTCGTACCGGCCGGTGAGGACCTCGTCGGGGAACTTCTCGGCGGTGGAGGAGTTGCGGCCGGAGGAGACGTCGAGCACCCGGATCGCCAGGTCCAGCGGTATGCCAGCGCGGCTGGTCAGCGTGGTGGCCTCGGCGGTCGCGGCCAGTGCGCCCAGCGAGAGCACGTTGTTGGCGAGCTTCACCACTTGCGCCTGGCCGGGGTGCTCGCCGACGACCGTGACGTGCGAGCCGATCACCTCGAACAGCGGGTGGCACGCCGCCACCGCGTCGGGGTCGCCGGAGACGATGACCGACAGCGAGCCGCGCGCGGCGCCCGCCCCTCCGCCGCTGACCGGGGCGTCCACGAAGGACAGGCCCACGTCCTCCAGCGCCGCCGCGATGTCACGCGTGGTGTCGACGCCCGCGGTGGACGTGTTGACGACGTAGCGGAGCTTCCGGTTCGCGACGGGCGCGGTCAGCTGCTCGCCGACTTCCTCCAGCGCCGCCGGCGTGGGCAGGCTGAGCAGCGCCACGTCCGCGTGCCCGGCGACTTCCTCGACGGTGGCGTGCACGCGCGCCAACGGGTCGTCCCGGAACGGTCGCACCGCCTCGGGGTCGGGGTCGAGCAGGTGGACCGGCCACCCCCGCGCCGTGAACCGCCGCGCCATGGGGCCCGCCATGCGACCCACGCCGATGAACGCGATGTCCCGCACTGTCACCACTCCCACCAAGGAGGTCGGTTGACCGGCAACTGTACGACTTTTACCACAACTGTCAAAGTCGAACCGGACAGATGCCGTCCAGCGCCCTGATGATGATCGGCGGCTGATGTTAATGTTCAACAATGACTGCTGGTCATTGCGGGGACGGGGGGACGGACCGTGGCTGATCGCGAGAGCGCCCGGTCCCGGGTCATCGGGCAGAAGGTGCTGCGACCCAGGGAGCAGGTCGAGGAGCGCATCCGGGGCACGATCCTGTCCGGCGAGCTCAAGTCCGGCGACATCCTGCCGCCCGAGGTGGAGCTGGCGCGCCAGTTCAACGTCAGCCGCACGACGCTGCGCGAGGCCCTGCGGTCGCTGACCACCCAGGGGCTGATCTACAAGATCCCCGGCTCGCGCGGCGGCAACTTCGTCCAGTCGGTGGACCACCGCTCGCTCGGCTCGGTCGTCATCGACTCGGTGCACAACCTGCTCAAGCTGGGCAGCATCGAGTTCGCCGAGGTCGCGGAGGTGCGGCAGCACCTGGAGGTCCCGGCGGTGAGGCTGGCCGCGGCCAACCGCAGCGCCGAAGACCTGGAGCTGCTGCGGGACATCGTCCGGCGGCAGAAGCGGGCCTCGGTGGACGACCCCGAGGTGCCCAAGCTGGACGAGCAGTTCCACTCGCTGATCGCGCAGGCCTCGGGCAACCGGGTGCTGCACTCGTTCGTCGCGGCCCTGCACCACGAGACCGAGCCGGTGCACTACCTCGACCTGTCCCCGGAGGTCGGCCGCGCCACGGTCCGGCAGCACAAGGCGATCGTCGACGCCATCGCCGACCGGGACCCCGACGCCGCCGAGGCCGCCATCATCGAGCACCTGACCTACCTGCGAAAACACATCGCGGTGCACGTCAGCCGGTAGTCCCGAGGCCGCTCCGCAGTGCGGGGCGGCCTTTCTCGTAGTTGGTAAAAGTTGGACCTTGTACACCTCTGTTCAATGACCTACCGTTCACGACCAGGTAGAGCGTGTGTGGCCGGTCCGCAGGAGGTCAGCGCATGGGACGTCAAGCCTCATCCCCCCGCAACGTGGCGTTCGCGAGCTTCATCGGCACCACCATCGAGTTCTTCGACTTCGGCATCTTCAGCACGGCCTCCGCGCTGATCTTCAACAAGCTGTTCTTCCCCTCCCTCGACCCGCTGATCGGCACGCTGGCCGCGTTCGCGTCCTTCGGCGTGGCGTTCCTGGTCCGACCGCTCGGCGCGGCGGTCTTCGGCCACTTCGGGGATCGATTGGGACGCAAGAGGATGCTCGCGCTGAGCCTGGTCATCATGGGCGTGGGCACGACCATGGTCGGGCTGCTGCCGACCTACGCCATGATCGGGATCTGGGCGCCGGTCCTGCTGGTGTTCTCCCGCGTGCTGCAGGGCATCGCGGTCAGCGGCGAGTGGAGCGGCGCGGTGCTCATGGCCGTGGAGCACGCCCCGGCGCGCAAACGGGCCTTCTACGCGAGCTGGCCGCAGCGCGGCGTGCCCGCCGGGCTGGTGCTGTCCACGGCGTCGTTCTACCTGGTCGAGCAGTTGCCCCGGGACGCCATGATGAGCTGGGGCTGGCGCGTGCCGTTCCTGGCCAGCGCGGTGCTCGTGGTGGTCGGCCTGTACATCCGGCTCAAGATCGCGGAGTCGCCCGCGTTCCGGGCCGTGCAGGAGCGCGACGAGGTGTCGCGCTACCCGGCGGGCGAGGTGTTCCGCAAGGCGGGCGGCTCGCTGGCGATCGCGGTGTTCTCCATGGCCGCCAACAGCATCATGTTCTACTCGGCGGCGGTGTTCGCGCTGAGCTACGGCGTGACGCAGGCCGGCGCGTCGCGGGGCACGATGCTGCTCGCGGTCGCGATCGGCGCGTTCCTGCAGATCTTCACCATCCCGATCGTCGCCGGCCTCGCCGACCGGCACGGCAGGCGGCCGGTGCTGCTGGCCGGCTCGCTGCTGACCGTGCTGGTGGCGTTCCCGTTCTTCTGGCTGGTCGACTCCGGCGAGCCGGTGGCGATCATCATCGCGATGGTGCTGGCGCTGTCGGTGGTGCACGCGCTGACCGGCTCGCCCATGGCGGTCTTCCTGCCCGAGCTGTTCGAGACCCGTTTGCGCTACAGCGGTTCAGCGATCGGCTACCACGTCGGCGCCATGGTGATGAGCGGCCCGACGCCGTTCGTGGCCGCCGCGCTGTTCGCCTGGGCCGGCGCGTCGTGGCCGCTCGCGCTCTACATCATCCTGGGCGGCGTGATCACGGCCGTGGCCGTGTGGATCGCCCGCGAGTCGTACGAGGACGAGATCGTGAAGGCGGACACCCCCGCGGCGGACTCCGGCGCCCACGGGCCGGCGACCGTCGCCTGACATGGAGGACCACGTGGACGACCGCGACGCGTCGAGCGGACCGCTGGCGGGCCTGAAGGTCGTCGACCTGACCACCTCCTACGCGGGACCCACGGCCGCCATGTACCTGGCGGACCTGGGGGCGGACGTGGTCAAGGTCGAGCGCCCCGGCGGGGGCGACGACACGCGGACGTGGGGCCCGCCCTTCGTGGGCTCCGCGTCCGCGTGGTTCGCCTCGGCCAACCGCAACAAGCGCTCGGTCGTGGTGAACCTCCGCGACCCGGACGGCATCGCGACGCTGCGCACCCTGATCGGGCGGGCGGACGTCTTCATCGAGAACTTCAACCCCGGCAAGCTCGAAGCGCTCGGCATCGACCACGAGAGCCTGCGCGCCGAGTTCCCCCACCTGATCTACTGCGCGATGTCCGGGTTCGGCCAGGACGGACCCGACCGCAACCTGCCCGGCTACGACCTGGCCGCCCAGGCGCGGTCGGGTCTGATGTCGGTGACCGGCGCCAAGGGCGGGTCGCCGCAACGGGTGTCCACCGCGCTGTCCGATGTGGTCACGGGCATGTGCGCGGCACTGGCCGTGGCCGCGGCGGTGGTGCGGCAGCGCGGGACCGGGCAGGGCGACCTGATCGACGTGTCGTTGCTCGACTCCGCACTGGCCGTGATGGCGCCCCGGATCGCCGGATTCCTGGCGGGCGAGCCGGAACCCGCGCCCAGTGGCGGCACCGACTCGGTGCTCGCGGTGTACCAGGCGTTCCCCACCGCGGACCGGGACCTCGTGGTGGCCGTGGGCAACGACGCGATGTGGCGGCGGTTCTGCGTGGCGGTCGGGCTGCCCGGCCTGGCCGAGCGCCCCGAACTGGCGGACAACCCGGGCCGCCGCGACCACCGCGCCGAGCTGGTCGAGGCGGTGTCGGCGAAGCTGTGCGAGCGGCCCGCCGCGCACTGGCGGCGCGTGCTGGGTGACGCGGGCATCCCGTGCTCGCTGGTGCAGTCGCTGTCCGAGGTGGTGAGCGATCCTCAGGTGCTGGCCCGGGGGAGCCTGCTGGAGGTGCCCGGCGCGGACGCCCGGGTGGTGCGCGGACCGTTCCGGCTCGCCTCGATACCGCATCCGCGCAACGCCCGGTTCCCGGACCTGGGCGCGCACACGGTGGAAGTGCTGGCGGAGAACGGGTTCAGCCCGGACGAGATCGGGTGGCTGATCGAGCGGCAGGCCGTCGAGGACGGCCGTGCGGAAGGACGGCGACCATGAGCGTGGTGGTGGAACGGGACGGTGCTGTCGCCGTCGTGCGCATCGACCGGCCCGAGCGGCACAACGCCCTCAACGCCGACGTGCTGCGCCGGCTCCACGCGGTGATGACCGACCTGCCGGGCAAGGCCCGCGCGATCGTGCTGACCGGGTCGGGCCGCCGCGCGTTCAGCGCCGGCGCCGACCTGGACGAGCTGGTCGGTCTGAGCGCCGCCGACGCCGAACCGGTGCTCCGTGCCGGGCAGGCGGTGCTGCGCGGCATCGAACGCTCGCCCGCGCCGGTGATCGCCGCGGTCAACGGCCTGGCCCTGGGCGGCGGGTTCGAGCTCGTGCTGGCGTGCTCGTTCGCGGTGGCCTCGACGGAGGCGGCGTTCGCGCTGCCCGAGCCCGGCTTGGGCCTGATCCCCGGCTACGGCGGCACCCAAAGGCTGGCCCGGGTCACCGGACCGGCCGCGGCGCGTCACGTGATGCTGACCGGGCACCGCTTGGACGCCCTGCGCGCCTATGAGCTGGGCGTGGTCGTGCTGCCGCCGGTGCACCCCGACGCCCTGCGCGCGCTGGCCGTGGCGCAGGCGCGCAAGGTCGCCGGGATGGGGCCGCGGGCGGTACGCGCGATCGTGGACGCCGTGGACGTCGGCCTGGACAGCCCGCTGGACGACGCGCTGGCGCTGGAGACCCGGCTGGCCGCGGACGCTGTGGGCGGCAGCGAGTCGGACGAGGGCGTGCGTGCCTTCAAGGAGAAGCGGCGACCGTGCTTCGAGGCGGTCACCCCATGACGCCCGAGGCCCACCTCGCGCTGCACCGGTCGCTGGACGAGTCGGCCGCCGACGCGCTGCTCACCGAACGCGAGCTGGACGTGCGGCGGCAGGTCCGCGAGGTCGTCGCGCACGAGGTCGTGCCCCGTGCCGAGCACGAGCACGAGTTCGTGCACGACGGCTACCAGGCCCTGGCCCGCGCCGGGCTGGCCGGGCTGACCTTCCCCGAGGAGCTGGGCGGCACGGCGGACTCCACGGTCGCCTACGCCGTGGCGATCGAGGAGATCACCGCGGGCTGCGCGTCCACCAGCTTGATCTACATGACCCAGGCGCACACCGCGACCCCGATCACCGCGGCGGGCACGAACGCCCTGGCCCGCGAGTACGTCCCCGGCCTGCTGTCCGGCGAGCGGTACGGGTCGCTGGCGGTCACCGAGCCGGACGCGGGCAGCGACGCCGCCGCCCTGCGCACCACCGCCACCCCGCACGGGGACGGGTTCCGGCTCACGGGGTCCAAGACGTTCATCACCACCGGTGACAAGGCCGACGTGCTGGTCTGCTTCGCCACCGCGGACCGGGCACTGGGTCGGCGGGGTGTGACGGCGTTCGTGGTGGACGGCGCGTCACCCGGCCTGTCCCGGGGCGCCCCGTTCGCCAAGCTCGGCATGCACGGCTCCACCACCGCCGAGGTCTTCCTCGACGGCGTGGAGGTCCCCGGCGACCACGTGCTGGGCGAGGTCGGCGGCGGGTGGCGGGTGCTCTTGGACTCCGTGGTCAAGTCCCGGATCAGCGCTGCCGCCCAGGGGGTCGGCCTGGCCCGCGCGGCCTACGCGCGCACCCTGAGCGCCCTGGGTCGCCACCTCTCACCGGAGGCGGCGTTCGCTCTGGCCGGGCTGCGCGGCCGGATCCTGCAGGGACGGTTGCTGCTGCACGCCGTCGCACGGCAGGTCGACGTCGCCGCCGAACCGCCGACCGGCCAGATCGCGATCATGAAGCAGTCGTGCACCGACCTCGGGTGGTACGCCGCCCGCGAGGCGGTGCGCATCCTCGGGCCGTACGGCGACCTGGTCGGACCCGGTGTCGAGCGCTGCCTGCGCGACGCCGCCGTGACGAGGATCTACGACGGCACCAACGAGATCCAACGGATGCTGATCGCCCGCGACACTGCGCGGGCGAGGGAAGAGCGGTGATGGAGCAGTCGCTGAACGGGAAGGTCGCCCTCGTCACCGGTGCGGGCCGCGGACTGGGCCGGGCGATGGCCGGCGCGCTCGCCGCGGCGGGTGCGAGGGTCGCCGTGGCCGCGCGAACCTGCGCCGAGCTGGACGGGTTCGTCGCCGAGCAGGCCGAGTCGGGCCGCGAGGCGCTGGCCGTGCCGACCGACATCACCGACGCGGACGCGGTGGACCACATGGTGGACTCGACCGTGGCCCGCTTCGGGAAGCTGGACATCCTGGTCAACAACTCCGGGATCGTCGTCACCACCCCGTTGCTGGAGCTGGAACCCGACGAGTGGGACCTGATCATGGCGACGAACCTGCGCGGCACCTACCTGGCCACCCGCGCCGCCGGGCGGCACATGGTGCCACAGCGGTCCGGGAAGGTCATCAACATCGCCTCCAACCACGCGCTGATCGGGGTCGCCGAGTTCGCGGCCTACTCGGCGTCCAAGGCGGGTGTCATCTCGCTGACCAAGACGATGGCCGTGGAGTGGGCCCGTTACGGCATCAGCGTCAACGCGCTCGCGCCCGGCTACTTCGCCACCCCGCTCAACGCCGAGCTGCGCGCCGACGAGGAGTTGATGGCCCACGTGCTGCGGGTGATCCCGACGCGCCGGTTCGGCGAACCGCACGAGCTGGCGCCGTGGCTGCTGTTGCTGGCGGGGGAGGCGTCGGACTTCATGACGGGCGAGACGATCGTGATCGACGGCGGACAGGTGGCGCGATGACGACCGTGGCCGTGCTGGGCGCGGGCACCATGGGGTCGGGCATCGCGACCGTCACCGCGCGGGCCGGGCACCGCACCGTGCTGCACGACGTGGACGAGGCCAACATGGAGCGGGGCTTGGACAACGTCCGGGGCTTCCTCGCGCGCGGCGCGGAGCTCGGCAAGCTCACCGACGAGCAGGCACGGGCCGCGGCCGATCGGGTGGAGGGCACGACCTCGCTGCGCGACTTGGCGCGCGCGGACGTGGTGATCGAGGCGATCTACGAGGACCTGGCGGCCAAGCAGGCGCTGTTCGCCGAGCTGGACGGTGTCGTGGGCGACCGGACCCTGTTCCACACCAACACCTCCACCCTGTCGGTCACCGCCATCGCGGCCGGCTCGCGCCACCCGGAGCGGGTTGTCGGCACCCACTACTGCAACCCCGCGCCGCTGATGAAGCTGGTGGAGGTCGCCGACGGCCGGTACACCGGCGGCTGGGCGCACGAGGCCACCCGGGGCTTCCTGGAGGGCCTGGGCAAGACCACCGTGGTCACCAAGGACCGGCCCGGGTTCATCGTCAACCGGTTCCTCATCCCGTGGGAGAACCGGTGCATCGACGCCCTGGAGTCCGGGTTGGGCAGCAAGGAGTCCATCGACACCGCCGTGACCGGCGCGCTGGGGCACCCGATGGGGCCGTTCCGGCTGCTGGACGTGGTCGGGCTGGACATCCACCAGCAGGTCGCGACCCGGCTGTACGAGCAGCTGCGCGACCCGAGGTTCTTCCCGCCGCCGATGGTGGCCCGGATGGTCGCGGCGGGCGATCTGGGCCGCAAGACCGGGCGCGGCTTCTACACCTACGACGACAACCGGCTGTTCGGCGCGTGAACGGGAGGGCGCATGACCGACAGGGTGGCGGTGCTGGGGCTGGGAGTGATGGGCGCGGGCATCGCCCACGTCGTGGCCGCGTCCGGCAGGGACGTGGTCGCGCTGGAGATCGACGCCGACCGCGTCGTCGAGGGGTCGGCGCGGCTGCGGGCGTTCCTGGACGGCGGGGTGGCGCGCGGCAAGACCACGGCCGAGGAGCGAGACGCCGTGCTGGCACGGGTGCGGCCGGTCGTCGACGTGGCGGAGCTGGCCGGGGTGGCGCTGGTGATCGAGGCGGTGACCGAACGAGCGGACGTCAAGGGGGAGCTGCTCGGCCGGGTAGCCGCCGTGGTCCCCGACGACGCGCTGATCGCGACCAACACCTCGGCGCTGGCGGTGACCGACCTGGCGGCGTCCGTGCCGCACCCGGAGCGGTTCGGGGGCCTGCACTTCTTCAACCCCGCGCCGCTGATGAAGGTGGTCGAGGTGGTGCCGGGACTGCGCACCGCGCCGGAGACCGTGACCGCGCTGGTGGAGTTCGCGACCGGGTTGGGCAAGGACGCCGTGGTGGTCGGGGACAGGCCGGGGTTCCTGGTCAACCACCTGCTCATCCCGTACCTCAACGACGTCGTGGCCGAGTACGACCGGGACCTCGCTGACGCCGCCGACCTGGACACGGCGATGCGGTTGGGCCTGGGCTACCGCCTCGGGCCGCTGGAACTGCTCGACCTGATCGGCTTGGACGTGCACGAGCACGCCGCGCGCCGCGCGTACGAGGCGACGCACGACCCGGCCTTCGCACCGCCGCCGCTGCTGACCCGCATGGTCGCGGCGGGGTACTTGGGCGCCAAGAGCGGGCGGGGTTTCCGCACTGGAGGGGAGAACGCGGGATGACCGACTACACCGACATCTCGGTCATGACCGACGGGCCGGTACTGACCATCACCCTGGAGCGCCCGGACGCGGGCAACAAGCTGCGGACGAGGACGTGCCTCGAGCTGTCCGACGCGCTGGGACGGTTCCGGCTCGACCCGGCGCTGCGCGCGGCCGTGCTGACCGGGGCGGGGGACAAGTTCTTCTGCATCGGCGGCGAGCACGACGAGACCACCTCGTTCGACCAGTCGCAGGTGCTGCCGATCATCGATGTCTACCAGGCGATCGACACCGTCGCGAAGCCGGTGGTGGCGGCGGTGAACGGGTTCGCGGTGGGCGGCGGGAACGTCCTGCACACCGTGTGCGACCTGACCATCGCCGCCGAGCACGCGGTGTTCCGCCAGGTCGGTCCGCTGGTGGGCAGCTTCGACGCCGGGTACGGCACCTGGTACCTGGAGGACACCGTGGGCCGCAAGCGCGCCAAGGAGATGTGGTACCTCAACCGCAAGTACACCGCCGCGCAGGCGCTGGCCATGGGCCTGGTCAACGAGGTCGTGCCGGCCGACGAGCTGTCGGCGCGGGCCGCCGAGGTGGCGCGCGAGATGACCACGCGCAGCCCGATGGCGCTGGGCGCGTTGAAGGCGGCGTTCTCCGCCCGGCACAACGGGGTGTCCGGTCAGGCGCGGCTGGCGCACGACCAGTACCTCACCGTCTACCTGGCCACCAAGGAGGCGCACGAGGTGAACGAGTCGTTCGCGCAGCGCCGCGCACCGGAGCCGCAGAGGTTCTGGACGTGACCCGGCCCCTGCTGACCGACGAGGAGTCCGACGTCGCCGGCCTGGTCACCGCCGTGGTGGCCGGGCGGCGGCCGAGTGACGAACGGCCGGACGAGGTGGCGGAGATGCGGCGCCGGCTGGACGACGCCGGGCTGTGGGCGGTCGATGGCCCGGACGACCTGGCGGCCGTCGTGCTGGCCCGGTTGGGCCGGGACTGGCCCGCACTCGCGTGGGCGTCGGTGCAGGCGCGCGTGGCGGCGGACGTGCTGGGCGAGGACGTCCGGCACGGGGAGACCCCGGTGGCCGCGGTGGACGCCGACTCGCCCACCGTGCGGCTCACCGAGGCGAACGGCATGGTGGCGGGGGTGGTCGACCGCGTGGACGCCGCGGGGGAGCGCCCGCACGTGGTGGTGCTCGGCCACCGCTCGGCGCGGGTGATCCCGCCGACCGCGCTGCGCTTCAGCCGGCTGCGGCGCACCGGCCTGGACGGGGCGCTCACCTCGTCCGCCGAGCTCGTCGCGCCCACCGCGGTTGTGGAGCTCACCGACGTGGACACCGACGCGGCCCGCGTCCGGCTCAGGTTGGGCGGCGCGGCCGTCGCCGCCGGGCTCGCCGACGCCGCGACCGGGGCGGCGCTGGCCTACAGCGCCCAGCGCGTCCAGTTCGGCGGACCTCTGATCGCGCTGCCGATCGTGCGCGACGGCCTGTTCGGCGCGGCCCGCGTCGCGCTCACCGCGTGGCGGCAGGTGTTCCGGGCCGCGACGCCCTGGCAGGCGGCGGCCGTGCTCGACCAGGCGTGCGAGCACGCCCTCGACGCGTGCGCGCACGCCGTGCAAGCCCACGGCGGCTACGGCTACCTCGTCGAGTACGGCGTGGAACGCCTGCTGCGGGACGCGGTGTCACTGCGCGCCGCCTGTGACGTGTCCACCGCGCGCCGCACGGGCGCGGCGTCGCTCACCGGTTGGGAGGCTTCATGACGGGGCTGCTGCTGCGCGGCCAGCACACGCCGGTGACCGCTGCGGACGCCGAAGCGTTCCGCGCCGCCGGGTGGTGGCCGGGCACGCCGATCCGCGCCCTGCTGTCCGACGCGGCGGCGCGGCACCCCGACCGCGTCGCGCTGGTCGGCCACCGGCCGGGGCGGGAGCCCGTGCGCCAGACCTACCGGGCGTTCGACCTCGCCGCGACCCGGGTGGCGTCCGCGCTGCACGCCCTGGGTGTCGGCGAGGGTGACGTGGTGGCGCTGATGCTGCCCAACTCGGTGGAGTACGGCGCGCTGGTGTTCGGCATCAGCGAGGTCGGCGCGGTCTACACCGGCATCCCGGTGTCCTACGGCGAGCGCCAGGTCGTCCCGATCCTGCGCCGCTCGCGGGCGGTGGCGCTGATCATCCCGCGCCGCTGGCGCACCACCGACCACCTCGCCCTGGTGCGCGGCCTGCGCGCGGACCTGCCGTCGTTGCGACACGTGGTCGTCGTCGGCGACGACTTCGAGGCGGGGCCCGGGGAGCACCTCTGGGACGACTTCGTGGACGTGCCGCTCGCCGCGTTCCCGCCGCGCGAGCCGGGCGAGCTGTGCTACTTCGGTTTCACCTCCGGCACGACCGGCGAGCCCAAGGGCGCGATGCACACCCACGACACGCTGCTGTACGCGGTGAAGGGCCTCGCCGACCACCTGGGGCCCGGCACGTTCGGTGACCCGATGGTGCAGCTGGTCGCCTCACCCGCCGGGCACCACTCGGGGTTCGTGTGGGGCATCCTGTTCACCGCCTACCTCGCCGGGACGGGCGTGCACGTCGACCACTGGGACCCCGGGTGGTGCGCGGAGGTGGTGCGCGCGGAGGGCATCACGGCGTTCTTCGGCGCGCCGACGTTCCTGCAGGACATGCTGCGCACCGACCTCGCCGACGACCCCGACTGCCCGTTCCGGTGCCTGGTGGTCGCCGGGTCCCCGGTACCGCGCACGTTGCCGGCCAAAGCCGGGCGGGCCCTCGGCGCGTACATCGCGCCCGCGTGGGGCATGACCGAGTGCAGCATCATGACCTCCGCGACCCCGCTGGAGGACGACGACGTCCAGCACACCGACGGGTCGGTGTTCCCCGGCTCGCAGGTGCGCGTCGTGGACGACGAGGGCAGGGCCGTGCCGCCGGGCGTGACGGGTGAGCTCCTGATGCGCGGCCCCGGCGTGATCGTCGGCTACTACGACCGGCCGGACGCCACCGACGAGTCTTTCCTGCCCGGCCTGTGGTTCCGCACGGGCGACACGGCGAGCCTCGACGAGCACGGCCGGCTGTCGCTGCGGGGGCGTACCAAGGACGTCATCATCCGCGGCGGCGAGAACATCCCCGTCACGGAGGTCGAGTCGCTGCTGTTCGACCACCCGGACGTGCTCGACGCCGCCGTGGTCGGCTACTCCGACGAGCGGCTCGGCGAACGGGCGTGCGCGGTGCTCGTCGCCCGGCCCGGAGCGGTGCTGGAGCTGCCCGCGCTGTGCGACTACCTGCTGGCGGGCGGGCTGTCCAAGCACTACCTGCCGGAGCGCCTGGTCCTGCTGCCCGAGTTGCCGACCACGCAGAGCGGGAAGATCCAGAAGTACCGGCTGCGCGAACTCGTCGCGGGGGAGGGGGCATGAGCCTCGACGGGGTGCGCGTGCTGGACCTGTCGACCCTGCTCCCCGGGCCGATGGCCACGCTGCTGCTCGCCGACGCGGGCGCGGACGTGGTCAAGGTCGAACGCCCGGGTCGCGGTGACGAGATGCGGTCCTACCAGCCGAAGCTGGGAGGGGCGAGCGCGAACTACGCGATCCTCAACCGCGGCAAGCGGGCCTTCGCGGCCGATCTGAAGGACCCGGCCGACCGCGACCGGGTGCTCGCCCTGGCCACCTCCGCCGACGTCGTGGTGGAGCAGTTCCGCCCCGGCGTGGTGGACCGGCTGGGCTTGGGCTACGAGGCGGTGCGCTCGCGCAACCCGGGTGTCGTCTACTGCTCCATCACCGGCTACGGCCAGACCGGGGCGCACGCCACGCGCGCCGGGCACGACCTCAACTACCTGGCGGGCATGGGGCTGCTGGATGTGGTGGTCGACGCCACGGGCGCGCCGCCGCTGCCGCCGACGGTGATCGCCGACCTCGCGGGCGGCACCTACCCGGCGGTGGTGAACATCCTGCTGGCCCTGCGGCGCAGGGACGCCACGGGCGTCGGCGCGCACCTGGACATCTCGATGTCCCGCAACCTGCAGACCATGATCTACGGCTACTTCGCCACCCACCAGGCGGGCGGTGGGTGGCCCGTGCCCGGCGCGGACCTGCTCACCGGCGGCAGCCCGCGCTACCGGATCTACCCGACCGCCGACGGCAGGCACGTGGCCGTGGCGTCGTTGGAGGAGAAGTTCTGGCGCCTGCTGGCGGAGCTGATCGACCTGCCCGCCGAGTACCTGGACGACGCCGGGCAGGAGGCGGCGGTGGCCGAGGCCGTCGCCGAGCGGATCGCGGCCCACCCGGCGGCGCACTGGCGGTCGGTGTTCGACGGCGAGGACGTCTGCGCCACCGTCGTGGGCACCTTCCCCGAGGCGGTCGCGGCGGGCCTGGTCACCCCGGACGGCCCGGACCGCCTGGTCGGCGACGGGTTCGACGTCGGCGCGTTGCCCAGCCCGGTCGACCCCGTCCTGCGCCCCGCCCCGGCCGCGATCGGCTACCCGGCTCTGGAACCCCTGGCGGCGGGGGACGTGTGGCTGAGCTGACCTGGGTCGCCGGGTTCCGCACCGGTGTGGTGAGCCCGTTCGAGCCGTTCCAGCTCACACCGTCCCGGGCTTTCGCCGACGAGACGCTGCGCCAGGTGCTGCACCTGGCAGGCGGCGGCGCGGCGGTGCGGGTCACGCTGACCAACCAGTACGGCAGGCGTCCCCTGCGGCTCGGCGGCGCGCGGATCGCCGTGCGCACGCGGGGCAGCGGCATCGACCCGGCGACCGACCGGGCGCTGGTGTTCCCGGAGACCGCCGTGCCACCGGGCGAGACCACCACCAGCGACCCGGTCGACCTGGCCGTCACGGCGGGCACCGACCTGGTGCTCAGCCTGTACCTGCCCCGCGACACCGGCCCGGTCACCTACTCCCACCAACCCGCCCAGACCGCGTACGTGACCTCCGGCGACCGGTGCGCCGAACCGCGCTTCGAGGCCGCGGGAGAACTGGGGTCGCGCTACCTCGTCGCCGGCGTGGACGTCCTGGCCCCCGCGGGGACCCCGGTGTCGGTCGCGTTCGGCGACTCGTGGTTCGAGGGCCGCGGGACGACCCCGAACACCAACGGCCGCCTGCCCGACCTGCTCACCGCGCGCCTGACCCGTGGCTGGTTCGTCAACCAGGGCATCGGCACCAACCGCCTGCTCACGGACGTGATCGGTGAGCACGCCCTGGCCCGCTTCGACCGCGACGTGCTGGCCGTGCCCGGCGCGCGGCACGTCCTCCTCCACCTCGGTCTCAACGACCTCGGCGTGCCGGGCCGGTTCGGGACCGGCGCACCGCCGTCCGCCGACGACCTGGTGGCCGGGTTCACCGAACTGGCCCGACGGGGGCGTGCCGCCGGCCTGACCGTCGTCGCGGCGACCCTGGGCCCGTACGCCGGCACCACCTACCCGGGCTACGACACACCGCGGGGCCAGGCGATCCGACGCGAGGCAAACGCTTGGCTGCGCACGGAGTTCGGCCCGCACGCCGACTTCGACGCCGTGGCCGACCCCACCGACCCGAGCCGCCTGCGCCCCGAGTACGACAGCGGCGACCACATCCACCTGAACGACACCGGCACCCGGGCGCTGGCCGAGTCGATCGACCTGAGCCCGTTCACGCGGTGACGGCCGGCCGGCCGCGCGCACTTCGACCGGGCCGCCGCGGTCACCGGAGTCGATCTACGCGGCCTGCGTGGTGCGTTACCGCGTCGAGTCGCACGGCGGGATGCCCGGACGATCTCGCGCGGTAGTCGCCGCGGTCGTTCCGAGTCGCGGGGCGGAGTGACTGAGCTGGTCGGGCGGCCCGGTGAGGACCGGGCCGCCACGAGGTCATACGCGTTCGCTGAGCTTCGTCGCGGGGAAGCCGTGGACCCGGGCCGCGATGGCCACCACGAGCACCGGCGCCAGGAGGACCAGCACGCTCCACGGGAACGCGCGGGGGCCGAGTTGGGTCAGCATGATGCCACCCACGACGCCGCCGCCGGCCATGGCGGCGTTCCACAGGGTCACCAGCATCGCCTGCGCGGTGTCGGAGGCTTCGCCGCCCGCGACGCCCACGGCGGTCTGGAGCAGGGTCGGCACACCGCCCCAGCCGAGGCCCCACAGCGTCACGGCGACGTAGACCAGCACGGGGCTGTCCGCCACCACGGCGAGCCCTCCGGCTGCCACGGCGACCAGGATGGTGCTGGCGATGGTGAGCAGTCGCAGCTTGCGCTCGATGGTGGCGCCGACGATCCAGATGCTGAGCATCGAGGCGATGCCGAGGACGAGCAGCACGACGTCGATGGACTCGCCCATGCCGATCTCGTCGAGGAACGTGGCGACGTAGGTGTAGAGGATCGTGTGCGCGAGCACGAACATCAGCGTGACGAACAGGACCGGTGCGACACCCGGGACCGCCAAGGTCCGCAGCAGCGGTGGCCGGCTGCCCCGTTCGGCCTGACCGGGCTGGTCGGGCACGAGGGCGGCGATCCAGCCGAGCAGGAGCACGGCCACGGCGGTCATCAGCCAGAACGCCAGGCGCCAGCCGAGCAGCCCGCCGAGGAAGGTGCCCGCCGGGATGCCGAGGGACAGCGCGGCCGGAATGCCCGCCATGACGATGGCGATGGCCTTTCCCTGCAGGTGCGGGGGCGCCATGCGCCGCGCGTAACCGGCCAGCAGGGCCCACACGACGCCCGCCGCGACGCCGGCCACGAACCGGGCGCCCAAGGTGAGGGGGAAGTTCGCGGAGACGGCCGTGACCGTGTTGGCGACCGCGAAGCCGGCCACGCCGAACAGCAGGAGGCGTTTGCGCCGCCACGTGGCCGTGGCGATCGACAGCGGGATCGCGGACACCGCCGTGCCGATGGCGTAGATGGTGACCAACTGGCCCGTGGCCGACTCGCTGACGCGCAGTCCGGCACTCATCGGGATGAGCACGCCCGCGGGGAGGGCCTCGGTCAGCACCGTGATGAACGCGGCGGTGGTCAGCGCCAACAACGCCGCGAGGGGTAACGCCCGCCCCCCGGTCGCCTCCGGGGGAACCCGAGTGCTCTGGTTTGGCATGGTCTTTACTCGAACCTTCCCACTGATGTGATGGTCAAACCGCTGCCGCGAGCCGGCCCTTCGGCGACCGAGTCGAACGCGCTCGGCTCCCCGGCGGGCACGCCACTGGCGCACCCGCTCCGCCCGACCTGTCGATCAGCACCGGCACGAGCGACGACGGCCGCGTCGGGCAGTCGATGACGGTCGCCAGGCGGAACCACCGTGTGCGAGGACCAGTCAGTTCCGGATCCCGCACCGGCCCGCCCGCCGGTATCCGTTGGCAGCCGCGACGTGCCAATGGTAGGGGCGGACGTCTCCGCCGCCGCCGGCGCCCCGGCGAGGCGGCGGAGACCTGGAGCGGTGTCAGACCGTGGCCGAGCGCTTGGCGAACTCCACCCGGTTGTCCAGCCGCACGCCGTGGCTGGTGAACTCGATGTCCACGACGTCGCCGTCGGCGATCCGGAACCCGGCGTGGAAGCTGGCGCTGTCCGCACCGAGCATCAGGTAGTTCACCAGGCCCGGCCGGCGCACCGCCGGGTAGGTGGACAGCAGGTTCTCCGCCATGTCACCGGTGGTGTAGTACAGCGCGTCCAGCCCGCAGTCGAACGATCCCTCCCACGCCACCTCGCCGTCGCGGTTGATGGTGGTGCGGCCGTTGACGGCCGTGGGGGGTTCACCCAGGTGCAGCCACGGCGAGATGGACGTGTCGCAGAGCTTGCAGTAGGGGTTGTACGCGGGGTTGTAGCGGTGCAGGCCGATGTCGCACAGGTCGTTGCCGAACGTGTAGCCGGCGTAGTGCGGCGTGCCGTCCTCGTCGTTGGCGTACACCAGCACGACCTCGGGCTCCTCGATCAGCGCCTTCGGTTCCGCGGGCACGACCAGCGATTCACCCGGCAGCTTCAGCCACGAGCCGAAACCCTTGAAGAACCACTTCGGTGGGTCCACGTCGCCCTCGCTCGGACGCGGACCGTCCATCTTGGACGAGTGGGTCTGCATGAAACCGCTCACCAGCGCGTTGTTGGTCGACGTGGGCAGCAGCGGCGGCAGGAACTTCAGGTCCGCGTCGGCGACGGTGACCGACGCGGTGCGCGAGCGGATCGCGTCGGGCAGCGCCGCGGGGTCGCGCACCTCGCTCAGGGTGGCCGCGAGCTGGCCCTCCTCGACGCGGTGCAGCACGCTCGCCTTGCCCGGCTCGGGCCGCTCGAAGCCGACGAACCGCCGGCCCTGGTACTCGGTCTCGAAGAGGATTGACATGGGGTGGGGCCTCCTGTGGCCGTGGACAGCGATCAGTGGTCGGTCAGGACGTCGCCCGGCCGGTCAGGTCGGTCAGGATGGAGCCGATGTGCTCCACGCACGCCTTGATCCACGGCAGCTCGACCGGGTCGTCGGCGGTCAGCGCGGCGGTGCGCTGCCGGTCGGTGTCGCCGTAGAGGTGGCTGGTGGACACGCGCACGCCGAGCTTGCGGTCCGGCTCGCCGAACTCGCTCGCCGCCAGCACACCCACGTGGTGCTTCTCCAGCAGCAGCGCGGCGAGCCCGCGGCCGCCGGACACCCCGTGCACGCGTTCCAGGTGCTCCCGCAACGGTTCGAAGTCCGGGTACAGGTAGCAGGTGGCGTGCACCGGCTCCAGGGACGCGCCCGCGGCGGTGAAGCGCGCCGCCAGCGCACGCGCCACCTTCTCGTGCAACGCGCGCGCGGCGGCGACCCAGGACACCAGTTCCGGCGGCTCGTCGAACGCGTAGGCCGCGACGGCCTGCACGGGCGCGGGCGGGCTGGACCAGATGTGCGAGGCGATGGTGCGCAGCCGCTGGTGCAGATCGGCGTCGGGCAGCCGTGCCACCCCGGTGCGCCACCCGCCCAGAGCCAGGCTCTTGGTGAGCCCGGTGGTGACCACCGTGCGCTCGGGCGCGTACTCGGCGGGCGAGCTGGCGGGCGCCGTCGCGTCGAACACCAGGTCCGTGTAGATCTGGTCGGACACGATCACCAGGTCCAGCTCGGACGCCACCTCGGCGAACCGCCGCACGATGTCCGGTGCGGCGACCGTCCCGGTGGGGTTGTCCGGGATGGTCACCACGACGGCCTTCACCTCGCGCCCGCGGGCGCGCGCCGCGCTCACCGCGCCGTGCAGCAGGTCGGGGTCGGGCACCCCGCCGTGACCCGGCACGATCGGCACGGGCAGGGGCTCGCGGCCGATCAGCCGCACGTGCGCGCTGTAGCTGACCCAGCTCGGCACCGGCACGACCACGTCGCCGTCGACCGCCATGAGCGCCGCGAACAGCAGTGCCTTGCTGCCCGGCCCGGCGATCACCAGGTCGGGGTCCGCGTCGAGACCGCGTCGCGCCCAGTAGCCCGCGGCGGCCGTGCGCAGCCCGGGGCTGCCCGCGACCGGCCCGTAGGCGTTCTGGTCCGCCGCGGCGGACAGCCGGTCCTTCAGCGAGGCGTGCACCGGCAACCCGATCTCGCCGCTGGCCAGCGAGAGGACCCGTTGACCGTTGCGCCGCTTGCGTTCCAGGACCTCCTCCGCGGCGAGCGTCGCGGACATGATCACGGCTTCGGACACGATCGGCCCTTCCTCTCTCCCGGGTTCTTCGGGCCGGTCGTGCGATCCGGGTTGTTCCGAGAACGTCGGGTTGTCGTTACGAGTAGCGCTCGCGCAGCACGACCTTGCGGATCTTCCCGGTGAGGGTGCGCGGGATGACCGCCACGTGCTCGACGCGTTCGGGGAGGAACGCTTCGTCCACCGCGGACTGGCGCAGGTAGGTGCGCACGGCCTCCAGGTCGAGGCCGTCGCAGTCGGTCACCCCCAGCACCGCGCACACCAGGTCGTCGTCCGGGCCGGGCAGTCCCACCAGGGCGGCCTCCAGCACCTGCGGGTGCCCTTCCAGCAACGCCTCGATGTCCACCATCGGCACGACGCGGCCCCGCTTGAAGATGGCGTCCTTGGCCCGGCCGACGATGCGGATGCCGCCCCGGCCGTCACCGCGCGCCAGGTCGCCGGTGTCGAACCAGCCGTCGACGTCGAACCCGCTCGCGAACACGTCCTCCCGCTTGTAGTAGCCGAGGCTCTGGGCCGCGCCGCGCACCCACAGCTTGCCGATGTCGCCGTCACCGGCCACGGCGGTGGGGTCGATGCGCACCTCGAGGCCCTCGATGGCACGGCCGTGGCTGTAGCCCGCGATGTCGCGTGGATCCTTGGCCCGGGTGATCGTGACGGGCCCGAACTCCGACATGCCCCACAGCGAGTACGTGCGGGCGCCCATCACGTCGCGCAGGGCGTCCACGAGCTGCGGCAGCACGGGCGCCGAGCCCACGACGGCCTGCCGCAGCGTCCGCACGTCCTTGGGGTCGGCGAGCTGCGACTCGACCACGTCCGCGTGGGTCGGCGGCGGCCCGTACAGCAGCGTCGCGCCGTGGCCCTCGATGATCTCGGTGAGGGCCGCGTTGTCCTTCACGTCCTGGAAGACGGTCTTGCCGCCGACGTGGACGCCGGTCAGCACGCCCTGCACGAAGCCCGAGTAGTGCACCAGCGGCGTGGACACGCACGCCACCAGGTCCTCGTCCAAGCCGAACGTCTCGACGTAGCCCTGGACCGCGCCGTACAGCGAGTTCTGGCTGTGCAGCACGCCCTTGGACTCACCGGTGGTGCCGGAGGTGAACAGCACCACGAACGGCTCGTCCGCGGTCAGCGCCAAGCCGTCGAAGTTGTGCTTGGCCTCCCAGGGCACGGTCACGAAGTGGTCGTGGAAGTCCGCGGCGTCCACCGCGGACCGCCCGGCCACCAGGACGTGCTCCAGGTTCGGCAGCTCCGCCCGCAGGCCCACGGCGATCTCCGCGGCCTGCTCGCCGTCCCACTCGGGGATGGTCACCAGCACGCGCGCCTCGGTCAGCTCCAGCCGGTGCCGCAGCTCGTCGGGCGGGCAGACCGGGGCGATCGGGCAGATCACGGCGCCCACGCGCATGCACGCGAACATCAGCGCCACCATCTCCCAGCGGTTGGGCAGCTGCACCGCCACGAAGTCGCCGCGCCGGACCCCCAGCTCCAGCAACCCGCCCGCGAACCGGTCGGCGACACCGGCCAACTCCTTGAAGTCCAACGTCTCCGACCGGGACTCCGCCAGTCTGCGGCCCACGATCGCGGTCTTGTGAGGCCGTTCCCGGACCTGCCGCCACAGGTCGTCGAAGAACGTCTCGTCCCGGTGCCAGCCGCGCAGTCGGTACTGCTCGGCGAGGTCATCCGGTCGTCGGTTCAGTGCGGGCGTCACCGTGATACCTCCCTAGTTCACGGGAACGGTCCGGGGCGGCGGCCGGTCGGGCGCCGCCCCGGACCACCGATCAGAACTTGGCGTCGCGAGGGATCGGCTGGTCGCGGCGCGCGGCGATCAGCTCGCGCAGCGGCTCGGCCGAACTGCCGTTCGCGATCTCCAGCAGGTCGAGCGTGTTCTTGCGGACGCGCTGCGCGATCCAGTCGAACACCCAGTCCTTCCGGGCCTCGCCGGGCAGCGTGAACGGCACCGTGCCGGTCAGCGCGAGACCGGCGGACGCCGCGCCGCCGACGTTCGCGATGACGTCCGGGATCAGCAGCGTGCCCGCGGCCGCGGCCTTGAGCCGCGCCTCGGGGCTGGTGGCGAGGTTGCCCCCCTCGACCACGAAGGCCGCCTTGAGCCGGTGCACGTTCGTCGAGTTGATGGCGTCCTTCTGCGCGGCCAGGATGATCAGGTCGGCGTCGACGTCCAGCCACGCGTCCGCCTCGGGCGTGACCTTCACCGACTGCGGCAGCCGCGAGCGGTCCACCCGGCCCTGCGGGTCGGTGATGGCGATCAGGTCGTCCACCGGCAGCTCGTCGGCGCTGACGGTGCCCAGGATGTCGACCACGGCGACGATCCGGTGACCGCGCTGCTCCAGGAACTTCGCCACCGCGCGACCCACCGCGCCGAAGCCCTGCACGACCACGCGCGCCGGCTCGTCGCGGTGCGACGCTTCCAGCGCGGCGGCGGCGGCTTGGCCCACGTTGTGGCCGGTGGCGTCCACCAACGGTTCGTAGTAGGTCTTCCAGTCGTAGGGCATGTCGACGCCGCGCGGGCGCTTGCGCGGGTCGTAGCCCGCCGCCTCGTAGAAGATGGCTCGTTCCTTGGCCCCCACGCCCATGTCGGCGCCCAGGTGGATACCACCGTGCAGCAGCGGGGCGATGGTGCGGCCGTAGGTCTTGAGGACCTCCTCCTTGCCCGCCTCGGGCGCCACGATGCCCGCCTTCGCGCCACCGACGGGAAGGCCGACCAGCGTCAGCTTGTCCGTCATGGCCCGGGCCAGGCCGCGCACCTCGGTCTCGGTGACCGTCTCGGTGAGCCGCGTGCCGCCCATCGCCCAGCCGCCGACGAGCGAGTCGACCACGACCCAGCCCTTGAGGCCGCCGTTGTCGCCGTTGAGGTGCACTACGAACGCGGGCTCGGTCGTGCTCTCGATGCCCGGCTTTTCTTCCAGGACAGTCATGGTGTGTCGTTCCCCAGGGTGGTGGAGGCGGTCAGTTGAAGAGCTGGACGAAACCTCGGAGGATGTTGCGCCCGTCGTTGCGGAACTCCAGGTGCGCCTGAGAGCCGTAGATGCGGCCGTCGTCGGAGCGGAGGAACTCCACCGGCGCGTCATCGGACCAGCCGATGGTGGTGAACCCCGCCGGTGCGGCCTGCACGTACAGGGTGTGCCGCTGGAACACCCGCACGGTCGGCTTGACCTCGGCGAACACCGGTTCGGTCTGGTCCACCTGCGCCTCGTGCGTGCCCGCCCGCGACTTGCCGGGCTTGAGCTCCGCACCCGCGGCCGTGGCGATGATCTGCATCCCGCCGCAGATGCCCCACACCGGGACCGACGTGCTGAAGACCAGGTCGATCAGCGGTTTGTAGTACTCGGAGTCGTAGGCGCGCACCTTCGTCCCGCTGAGCACGAGGCCTTGGTAGCGGCCGTCGAGCGCGGACGGGACCTCGGTGGCCTTGGTGACGTCGCTGTCGACGCCCAGGGCGTGGAACGTCTTCTGCACGGCGTCGATGGACAGGCTGCCGTTGTCCACGACGAGGACACGGGGTGAGCTCATGCCTGTTCCCCCTCTCCGGACTCGGTGATCACGGTGCCGGTGCGTTCGGCGAGCAGGTCGGACAGCGGGGCGCTGCCGATGATCACGCGGCGCACGCCGTGCTCCAGCGCCTCGCCGGCGGCGCGCAGCTTCTTGCGCATCCCGCCGGTCGCGCCCTGGTCGCGGAAGCGCACCGCGTCCTGCCGGCTGATCCGCGGCACCGGCTTGTCGTCGATCAGCAGGAACGGCACGTCGGTGACGAGCACGAGCGCGGACGCCCCCGCGCCCCGGGCCACGGCCGCCGCCGCCCGGTCGCCGTCGACGTTGACCTCGCGGCCCCGGGGGTCGCGCGCCAGCGGGGTCACGACGAGCACGCCCGGTCGGTCGCCCGCGGGCACGGACAGCGGCGCGGGATCCACCCGCACGATCGGACCGACCAGGTTGTCCAGCTCGACGAGTTCCTTGCCGCGCCAGTACCAGCGCTCACCGGGACCGGCGAACAGCGCGCCGTCGCTGCCCAGCACGCGCGCCACGTCGACGTCGCGCTTGTCCAGCAGGGTGGTGATCCGGCCGGTGATGTCGTCGCTGACGGTGTGGATGTCGGCGATGACCTCCGGCGTGGTCCACCGGCTCTGGTTGCCGTAGCGGTCGCGCAGGATCGCGTCCGGCTGCGTGTAGCGGGGGTTGAGCTGCTTCAACGGCTTGGACCAGCCGTGGACGAGCGCGATGCGGCTGGTCCGCGCGTGCCGCGCCAGGTCGTCCCACCACTGGTCGGTGAGCTGGTCGACGCTGCTGCCGCCGAGCTTCACCACGGTGTCGATGGCGGTCATGCGGGCATCACCGGCTGCATGGTCAGGCCCGTGTCCTCGGGCAGCTCGTAACGCTTGTTGATCACTTGCAACGCCTGGCCCGCCGCACCCTTCACCAGGTTGTCCAGCGCGGCCAGCACGACGATCCGGTCGCCGTCGACGTCGTGCACGGCCGTGACGTCGCAGTAGTTGGACCCGTGCGTCGCCTGCGGGTCGGGCACCGGGATCAGCGTCTCGTCGGGGCGGCGCACGCGGACGAACTTGTGCCCCTTGTAGAACCGCAGGTAGGCGCGGGACAACGTGCGGTGGTCCACCTCGTCCTCGGTCAGCACGTAGCACGTCACCAGCAGGCCGCGGACGATCGCGACGCCGTGCGCGGACATCGACACGGACCGGATCGTGCCGGGCTTGCGCCGTGACAGGAAGTCGGCCACCTCCGCGCCGTGCCGGTGCCCGCCGGGCGCGTACGGCGCGATGGCCCCCGCCCGGTACGGGTGCAGGTCCGCGGTGCGCAGGTGCACGCCGCCGCCGCTGGAGCCGGACTTGCCGTCCACGATGACCCGGTCGAGGTTCAGGCCGAGGGAGAGCACCAGCGGTGCGAGGCCGAGCGTGATCGCCGTGGCGTAGCAGCCGGGCAGCGAGATCAGGGAAGCGCCCACCAGCTCGTCACCGATCAGCTCGGGCACGCCGTACACGGCCCGGTCCACCAGCTCCGGTGACCGCTTCACCTTCGGGTACCACTTGTCGTGCAGCTCGGAGGACCGGATGCGGAACGCGCCGCTGAGGTCCACCACCGCCTGCACGCGGTCCACGAGCCGCTCGGCCAGCTCCGCCGACACCGGGGCGGGTGTGGACAGCAGCACCACGTCGCAGCGCCGGGCGATGGCGTCCACGTCCACCGCCTCGATCACCAGCCCGAGGTCCTGCCGCAGCCCCGGGTGCAGCTCCGACGGGCGCCTGCCCGCGCTCGAGCTGCCGCCGAGGTAGGTCAGGGTCAGGTCCGGGTGCCCCAGGATGAGTCGGATCAGCTCGCCACCGGCGAGACCGGACGCGCCGATCACGCCGACCCGGATCGTCTGGTCGGTCATCCCAGTCGCTCCCGCACGTACTTCGAGATCGCCGCCGCCACGTCGATGTCCGACGCGGTCGCGACAGCCCGGAAGCCGGGTGCGTGGTTGACCTCGTTGACCAGGAAGCCGTTCCCGGTGCGGAACAGGTCCACGCCGTAGATGCCCTCGCCCAGGCAGTCGACCACCTGGCCCAGGAGGTCCACCAGGGCCGGCTCGGCGGCCAGCGCGCGGTGCGTGGAGCCGATGGCCGCGTTGTTGCGCCAGTCCGTGCCGTTGGACTCGAACTCGGCGATCGCGACCGGCTCGCGGCCGACGACCAGGCAGCGCACGGACCGGCTGCCGAGGTAGGGCTCGACCAGGCACGCCTGCTCGAACGCGTGGCCGAGGTCCTCGACGTAGTCGTAGACCGACTGGGCCGTGTCGGCGTCGCGC
This sequence comes from Saccharothrix sp. 6-C, assembly GCF_016695385.1. Taxonomy (NCBI): domain Bacteria; kingdom Bacillati; phylum Actinomycetota; class Actinomycetes; order Pseudonocardiales; family Pseudonocardiaceae; genus Saccharothrix; species Saccharothrix sp. 6-C. The sequence goes on from NZ_CP064192.1 coordinate 2,162,845, forward strand.
AGCAGCGTCACCCGCTTGCCCATGCCGCCGAAGACCGGCTTGAGCACGAGGGGGAACGGCAGTTCCGTGACCGCCTTCTCGAAGTCCTTGCGGGACACCACGAGCCGGAAGTCCGGCACCGGCACCCCGGCCTCGCGCAGCAGCGCCCGCAGGATCAGCTTGTTCTCGCAGGCGTGGATGGCCTCGGGCGAGTTGAGGGTGAGGATCTTCGCCGACTTCGCGAGCGTCGCGAGCAGGCCGCCGCGGGTGTAGCTGCGGCTGCGGATGAGGACGGCGTCGTAGCTGCTCAACGCAGCCGCGTCCGGGTCGCCCAGGCACAACGCCTCGTCATTGGCCCACTCGATCTCCAAACCGGTGCCCGATCCCGCCGAGAGGAGCCTGCGTTCCTCCCAGCTGATGCGGTCCGCCACGATGGCAACTCTGCCGCCCATTTTCTGCACCCCTTCCGGTGGCTCGCTCACAGCGGTTCACGGCTCATGGCTCACTGGCCCCAGTCGCGGAGTTGGACTTCGATCATCTGCAGCGAGAGCCGGCCATCCCGGATGTCGTCGACGCGGAGCGTCAGCAGGCATTCCGGACAGGACAACGTCTCGCCGGTCACGAGCGGCGGCGTGGTCAGATCGGTTTCGCACTCGGGGCACACGCCGGTGAGGAGCTGGGACATCGCCTTGTTCTCCTGTGCTGTTTCCGTGGACGATTTCACTTGAGCCGGAATTCGGCGGCGTGCTCGCGGATGGCCTCCCGGTCGAGCGGCGGGGCGCCTTCCTCCTCCTGTCGGGTGATGAGCCACTTGGTGAACGCCGCGGTGTCGTCCACCTCGGTGTCCGAGCCCAGTAGCGCCCATTCGACCAGTGCCGGGGTGAGCCGCGTGCGCACGCGCAGACCGCGTTCGTTGCCCACTTCTTCGGGGGCGATCGTTTCGTACGCGGAGGGGTGCATGAGCTGGCCGGCCAATTCGTACGCGAACGCGTGCGGCGTCGTCGGGCCCGACATGAAGCCCCGGTCCAGGCCGGTCGTCCGGGTGTCCAGCACGCTCGCGGTGAGCTCGGTCAGGTGCGACAGGTCGTAGCGCTTGTCGTCGTAGACGACCCGCAGCGACGTGAGGATCTCGGCCAGGGGTGCGTTGCCGCCCCGCTCGCCCACCCCGGCGACCGTCGCCGAGATCCACGCCGCGCCCGCCTCGTAGGCGGCCAGGGAGTTGGCGACGGCCATGCCGAGCATGTTGTGGGAGTGGATCTCGATCTCCGCGCCGTCGATCTCCGCCAGCGGCTTGATCTTGTCGTACATCTGCCAGGGGGACAGGTAGGCCACGGTCTCGGCCAGCCGGAACCGGTCGCCGCCCGCCGCGAACCCGGCCGCCACGTAGGTGTTGAGCCGCTGCTGCTCGGCGCGGGCCGCGTCCTCGCCGCTGAAGGTGACGTGCATGTCGCGTTCCTTGCACTGCTCGATGGCCTGCTTGAGCAGGTTGAGCAGGTACTTCAGGCTCGGCGACCGGAGTTTGAGCGCGGCGTGCTCGGCCGAGGTCGGGATGGACAGCATCAACGACCTCACACCCAGCCGCTCAGCCTCGTCCAACGCCTTCGCGACCTGGTCGCGGTCGCGCACCATGAGCAGGCTCATGCTGCGGTCCACGCCGATCTCCTCGTGCACGGCGAGGATGTGCGGGGCGTCGTGCGAGTTCGGGCCGGAGATCATCCCGACCTCGACCTTCTCGATGCCGACGGTGACCAGCAGTCGCGCGATGCGCGCCGACTCCTCGGGTTGGAACTCCACGGCGGCCATGTGCGCGGAGTCCCGCAGCGTGGCGTCGGAGATCAGCGGCAGCGGCCGGGTCGGGCCCCGGACGCCACCGGCGTCAGGCCGCAGGCCCGCGCCGGTCTCGGACACGGTCACGGTTGATCACCCCTTTTTCTTCTGTTGATTGACGACTGCGGATTCCCGATTAATCCTGGAAAGATGTGCCGGGTGTCCGTGAGGCAGCTCGAAAGCTATGCGCCGAACTTGTGGAACAAGCTTCTTAGGTCGCCAACGGGGCGTCAAGTGCGGGCACGTCAGAGAAACGTCAAAATTTGTCATGAGTCTGTCAGGGGTGTTAGTGGGGGTAGCGGCGGTGCGGGCGAACTGCTAATTCCTTGAACCGCGGCGCGCAGCGGGGACGAGATGACCGCAGAGGTCGGTGCGAATGGCCGAATACGGCAGGCCGAAGCCCACTGCGGAATCGCGAAGAGCCACCCGGAGAGATTCCAACCGAACTGTCATCGATACCTCGCGCGCGCCGGTGGCGTCGCCTCCCGGCTCTCGGCCGCGTGCGCCGCGATCGTCCATTTCGACAGGAAGGTGTGAAACGTGGCACGGATACCCGCTCCCCGGCTCGGGATCATCGTCCCACCGGAAAACCCGACCGCCGAGCCCGAGTTCGGCCGGTTGATCGGCTCGGACGTCAACCTGTACACGTCCCGCTTCCCGGTCACGCCGGGCCTCGGGCTCCTGGAAATGCTCAGGACCTACAACGAGGTGCTTCCCGACGTCCTCGGCGGGTTCGGCGCCTTGGCGCTGGACGCGGCGATCGTGTCGTGCAGCGCGTCGCACTACCTGCTGGAGCCCGACGGGGACCGGGCCTTCTGCGCGGAACTGGGTGAGCGCCTCGGGTACCCGGTGACGTCGTCCACCCAGGCGATCCTGCGGGCGTGCGAGGCGCTGGGCGTGGACCGGCTGGTGCTCGTGTCGCCTTACGAGCCGTGGCTCACCGACGTGTCGCGGGAGTTCTGGCTCAAGGCGGGCCTGGCCGTGGACCGGGTCGTGCTCGTGCCTGCGGGCGAGCGCTACGACCCCTACCGGGTGACCACCGAACAGCTGCTGGAGAAGCTGGGCCGCGAGGAGTTGCCCGACGACACGGCGGTGCTGTGCACGGGCACCGGCATGTTCACCCTGGACGCCCTGGCGCACCTGGCGCGGGGGACCGGGCGCGCGCTGCTGTCGTCCAACCTCGCCAGTGCGTGGTGGGTGCTGCGCGAGGTCGGACTGCCCGCGACGCACCCCCTGCTGACCCGGCTGGGACCGCAGGAGCCGGTGGCGGCCTGAACGAGCGCGGGCGGGGCCCACTCGTCGTGGACCCCGCCGGTCGCGGTCCGCCTCACCCGGCCGCGATGGCGTTCGGGCAGTCGTGGCCCATCCGGTAGCCGACGCCGCGGACGGTCAATATCCACGTGCTGGCACCGAGCTTGCCGCGCAGGCTGCTGACGTGCGTGTCGATCGTCCGGCTCGAATCGGTCCACGTGTTGTCCCAGATCGTCGCCATCAGCTCCTTGCGCGACACGACCGTTTGCGGGTTGGTCGCGAGGAGGCACAGGAGGTCGAACTCCTTGGCCGTGACGTTGATCTTCTCGCCGCGCAGCAGGACCTCTCTGGACCGCCGGTCTATCTGCAGCGGGCACAGCGAGATGGTGTCGGACGCACGGGTCGGGCGGTACGCCCGCCGCATCACGGCCTCTATCCGCGCCATGATCTCGCGTGAGCCGCACGTCTTGGTGACGCAGTCGTCCGATCCCGCCTGGAGCGCGAGGACCCGGTCGAGTTCGGTGTCCCGGCCCGCGATGGCGATGATGGGAACGTCGCTGACCGCTCTGATGGACCGGCAGACCTCCAGCCCGTCGATGTCGGGCAGTTCGAGGCTGAGCAGCACCAGATCTGCTTTCGGGTACGTTTCCAGCGCTTCCGAACCTGTGCTGACCTGGTCGGCGTCGTAACCACCCTGACGGCGAAGGCCGCGGATCATCGATTCGGCCACAGCATCGCGCTCTTCTACCACAAGTACATGTACCATAATCCCTCGCCGGAATAGCGTCGCGACGTGCATGTTCGGGGAATCGAAGTGGATCACCACTTCGTCAGCCGGATGTGATGCGCGTACCCGGACTCACGAATGCCCACACCATCGGTGGGTGGATCACCGCAGCGCGACGGGCACCCCAGTCCCGCGCCTGGTCCGACCGGCGTTCGGAAACCAATCGCCGTGCGACGTATCGACCGTGGAACACGAGCGTGCGGTGCACTACGACGAATCGTGCGACGCACCGTCGAGGAACCGCTTGCACGGGCCGGGTCCGGACGCGCCGCACCGGGACCGGCCCGGCGTGCGGACGGTAAGCGGGGCGACGCCGGGATCGGCCTGCGGCGGATGGGAAACGACCTGCTGAAACGTCCGACGGGTGCGCGCCGGTCGAGCGTCGGCCGTCCGCGCCCGGACGGCGTGCCGCTGACATCGTCGACCCCGCCGCGATTCGACGAGGACATCAGACAGCGCCTTTCCTGCGGTGGCCGGCACGGGTACCGGGCGATTCGTCGCCCCACGGTGCGCCGAGAAGATACTGGGGTGCGCTCGGCCCGGCCGGCATACCGGAAGAGCCACTTCGGGAACGCCCCCTATCGACGGCCGCCGCGCGGGCACGTCGTGGATTCCCCCGGCCTCATCCCCGCAGGACCGGGTGTCGGGTCGCTCGGAAAGCGGATACCCGATCGAACTGCCCGACGGGTCTACCGTCGCCCCCGGTGCTCGGGTGACGGTGTCGGACCAGGCGCCGGACAATTGCAACGACGTGCGCATGTAGACCCCCAGGTCTTACATCGGCGCGGCCGGCTGGTTCTCGGCCCACTGCGGGCGTGGCTGGTGCCCGGAAAAGCTCGTTCACCCCTGGGTGAGACGCTAATATGCGCCGGTTACATCACGGTAACAGTCTACCTGTGTTATCTATTAATTATGATCGCCCGGATGGACTATCCTCCGCAGGCGGGCGCACCAGGAGGTCCGACGAGGCGGAGGACGACCTTCACGGCTTCCTCTCCGACGGTATCCGGACGCATTCGTACCGAAAGTCGAAGCATGCTCGTACAGTGGCCGGAACGCGCCCTCGTCCCGCTGAGCGGCATCCGCGGCGCCGGCTGCCGCGTGCTCGGCGCCCCGATGATCTCGGCAGAGCCGTCTCCCGGATGAATTCGACGACCCCTCGCGGTACCGGTCTTTTCCGCCGTCCTCACCCGGGTCGCACCGCCGCCTGACATTGCCTGACACGGTGTGGCCGAGGCGCAGGTCCGGCCCGCGTACTGCTTGACAAAGCTCTGACATAGTCCTGACATTGGCCACCTTGACTCCCACAGGGTCACCGCCGACACTATTCGTCATCGTCCTCGGGGGGCGTCACATGGTGTTCGAGGATGCGTACCCGCAGCTTCGGAAACAATACCAAGAACAGGTGGAAGCAGGGCCACGTGAATGCGTGGAAGCCTCGACGACAACCATGAACGAACAGGCGCGCGCACCACCGCGCCGAGCGCTGATCCGCGCGCCGGAATTCGCCGGTCGCGTCGGTCGTGCCCGCGCGTCGCGCCGGTGGTGATTCCGCCGGCCAGCCGTCGGGTCACGCGGATCGGCGGTGCCCGCGCGTCGCCGGCCGGCGGTCGTGCGCGTCCCGGTGTCCGCGAAGGCGCCGGTACGGCTTTATGAGGATGTGAGGGGTCTCATGAGTGTTGACAGATTGGGTGGGGAGTCCACGGCCACCGCGACCGGCGTCGTGCCCGCCACCGGAAGAACCGTGCCGCAGGGCCGGAACGCGCGACTCCCGTCGCTCACCGGCCTGCGTTTCGTCGCCGCGCTCGCGGTGTTCCTGTTCCACGTCTCGCTGCCGTTCCCGAACATCACCCTGTTCGCCGACCAGGACCTCGTCGCGGACGTCTACCGCGTGTTCGCCCCGGCGGGCGGGCTGGGTGTGACGTTCTTCTTCGTGCTCAGCGGCTTCATCCTCACCTGGTCGGCCCGCGGTGGCGACACCACGCCGCGGTTCTGGCGCCGCCGCGCGGCCAAGGTCGTCCCGCCTTACCTGGTGACGCTGGTCATCGCCTGGGCCGTCCTGGCGCCGGAGACGGAACTGTGGAAGGCCGTCGTCAACATCTTCATGCTCCAGTCCTGGGTGCCCGACGTCTCCACCTTCTGGGCGCTGAACAGCCCCGGCTGGTCGCTGTCCGTGGAGGCGTTCTTCTACCTGATGTTCCCGGTGTTGTACGTGGTCGCCCGGAAGGTGCCGGGCGCGCAGCTCAAGTACTGGATCGGGGGCACGTTCGCCTCGATCGTGCTGACCTGCGTTGTGACCTACGCCGTGATCCCGGCCGGTGACGAGGTCGTCGGGAACGAGCCGACGCAGTCGCTCGACCAGTTCTGGTTCGCCTACATCCTCCCGGCGGCGCGGCTGTTCGACTTCGCGCTCGGCATCTTCGTGGCGCGGGCGGTGCTCCTGGGCCGCTGGCGCAACGTGGGCGTCCCGGCGGCGTCGGCGTTGCTGCTCGCCGGGTACCTGCTGTCCTACGCCGTGCCGGTGCTGTACTCGCTGCGGGCGACGATGGTGTTCCCGGCCGCCATGCTCATCGCGGCCGGTGCGATCGCGGACCGGGACGGCCGGGCCACCTGGTTCCGCAACCGGCCGATGGAGTTCCTCGGCAAGATCTCGTACAGCTTCTACCTCGCGCACTGGCTGGTGCTGCTGTACTTCCGCTCCCTGTTCGCCGACACGTACTTCGCCCCCGGTTGGGCGGTGCTGCTCATCGCCGCGTTCCTGGTGACCTCAGTGCTGGCGGCTTGGGTGCTCTACGCCGTGGTCGAGCGCCCGCTCACCCGGTTGTGGTCCGAACCGCGCCGCGAGCCCGCGCGGTCGGGAGGCTAGGACGCCTCGCCGAGACGGCCGGACTGGCGCGTGGACGCCTCCACCATGGAGTCCAGGAGGCCGGGGAACAGCTTGGCCAGGTCGTCCTGGCGCAGCCAGCTCACCTTGGCGGTGCCCTTGTAGGCCTGCCGGATCACGCCGCTCTCGCGCAGCACCCGGAAGTGGTAGGTCGCCGTCGACGCCGAGACCGGCACGTCGAAGGCGGAGCAGGACATGCCGCCGTCGGTCGTCGCCAGATCGCGCACCATGCGCATCCGGATCGGGTCCGCCAGCGCGTGCAGGACGCTCTCGAGGCGGATCTCCTCCAGTGACGGGTGGGGGAGGTCTCGGCTGCTCGTCACGGTCGCCACGGCGGTTCGCCCTCACTCCTCGCTCGGGTCGGCTGGTCCGGGTGCGCCAGCACGAAGCCCATGTTACGCGAGCTCTCGTAATTCGACATTCCTCGTACTACGATGCCTCTCGTATGAGAGTCAGGTCACCTTCGTCCGAACGGAGTCAGCCCCGCCAGCTCCACGGCCCGTCGAGCGTCAACAGAGAGGTAAGGCATGTCGACCGAAACCCCTCCCGTCCCGGTGGCCGGCGAGGCCCCGTTCCTCAACGTCGTCGACCCGGACTTCCGGTTCGACTCACCCGAGGTCGCCCAGGCCCAGGAGCGGCACTGGTACGCCGACACCCCGCTGGGCGCGCGCCTCGTGCTGCGCTACGCCGAAGCCCAGGAGCTGGTCCGCGACGCGCGGATGACGCACAACGGCAAGGGCTTCATGGAGCAGAACGGCATCGCCGAGGACACCTTCACCTACGACTGGTTCGTGCCCGCGATGGTCAACCACGACGGCGCGGAGCACCGCCGGTTGCGGAGCCTGGTGAACAAGGCGTTCACCCCGCGCATGATCGAGGGCCTCCGCCCGCTGATCAAGCAGCGCGCCGAGCACCTGGCGGACGAGCTCGCCGAGGCCGGGGAGGTCGAGTTCATCGAGGCCTTCGCCGACCAGGTGCCGCTGGCCGTGATGACCGAACTGCTGGGCGTGCCCGCCGCGGACTTCCCGACGTTCCGGCAGTGGAGCTCCGACATCGGCCTGGTGTTCAGCCTCGCCGCGGGCGGCGACATCCCGGCGAAGGTCGAAGCGGCGGTCAAGGGGCTGTACGGCTACGTCGACCAGCTGATGGCCGACAAGGAGGCCAACCCGACCGACGACCTGATCTCGGCGCTGGTCTCGGTGCGGAAGGCCGAGCAGACCGCGACCGAGGCGGAGCTGCGCAACCTCGTGGTGACGATGGTGTTCGCCGCGCACGACACCACCCGGCTCCAGCTCGGCAACGCGGTGCACACCTTCTCCCAGCACCAGGACCAGTGGAAGCTGCTCGGCGAGAACCCGGAGCTGACCGCGCAGGCCGTCGAGGAGGTCATGCGCTGGGTGCCGTCGTCCAACGCCGTCTACCGGTTCACCCCGGACGACTACGAGTTCAAGGGCGAGACGCTGCCCGGCGGGTTCCTGTTCATGATCGGCGTGCAGGCCGCCCACCGCGACCCGCGGGCGTTCCCGGGCGGCGACGTGTTCGACATCCGGGTGCCGCGCCAGAACGCCGTGCTCCAGTTCGGCGGCGGCCCGCACTACTGCTTGGGCGCGCCGCTGGCCCGCCTCGAACTGGCCGAGGCGCTGCCCGCGCTGGCGCGCCGCCTGCCTCCGCCGAACGTGGCGGGCGAGGTGACGTGGCGCCCGGCGATGGGCATCACCGGCCCGAACGAGCTGCCGCTGCGCTTCGGCTGAGGCCCCCGGCCACTGGAGGGCCGGCCGGATCCCGCGCCCCGGCCGGCCCTCCAGTGCTGTTCGCGCGCCGTTCCGGCGCTGTGCGCCCGCCTCGCGGTCCTGGTCGGGCCGTCGGCGCGCCGCCGCCGGTCGGCGGACCCTCCCGTGCTCGCCACGGTGGATCGATCTCTGTCCCGCAACGGAAGGAAGCACCTTGGGTGACCCCGGTTTCCTGGTTCTGGTGGGTACCGATTACGCCGGGAAGTCAGCGGTGATGCGTGAGCTGGCCCGGCACGAGCCAGGCTGGCGGCTGGTGTCCGTGGACGACCAGTTCCTCGCTCCCGAGCACGACGCGATGCGCGGGTTGAAGTCGGTCCTGTTCAACGAAACGCTGCCCGGCCTGGGCAAACACCACTCCGCCGACGTGGTGGCGAGCCTGCTGCAGACGGCCGTGGTGCACCTGCGGGACCAGTTGCCCACCGGCGGGTCGGGGGACCCGGTCGTCGTGGACTCCTACTACTACAAGATCCTCGCCAAGTGCCGCCTGATCGACGCGGACCCGGCGGTGTTCGGCTGGTGGCGCGGGTTCCCGCAGCCGAGCCGGGCGCTCTTCCTCGACGTCGACCCGATGACGGCCTGGGAGCGCAGTTCCCGGGGCGCGGCGGCGAACCAGCTCGAGTTCCACGGCGAGCACGTCGACCGCGACGCGTTCGCGCTGTTCCAGACCGATTTGCGGGCCCTCCTCGAAGAGGAATCGGGGCACCTGCCGGTCGAGCACCTGCCCGAGTCGGACCTCGACGCGACCGTGACGCGGGTCCGGGAGGCGGTGCGGCGTGAGTTCGCCTGAACGGGGCTGGAGCGCCGCGCACGTGGGTGACTACCGGAAACGGGTCTTCCACGAGCGTGACGTGCTGACCCGCGCCCTGGGCGAGGCGCGGGCGTGGCAGCAGCGGGTGCTGCACGACCTGCTGGACTTCAACGCCGGCACGGAGTTCGGCCGCGAGCACGGCTTCGGCCGCATCCGCACGCTCGACGAGTACCGCCGCGCCGTACCCGTGCACGGGTACGACGGGCTGGAGCCGTGGATCGAGCGGATGGCCGCCGGCGAGCGCAACGTCCTCACCGCGGACGACCCCGTCGTGTACTTCACCAGCAGCGGCAGCACCGGGGCGCACAAGAAGGTGCCGGTGACGCCGAGGTTCATGCGCACGAGCTTCTTCCCGTTCTTCTACGCGGCCTGGGCGTCGATGGTCGAGCACCACCCCGATGTCGTGGGCGCGGACGCGGTGCTCAACCTCAAGCAGGACCCGCTGCCGGTGCCGAAGCTGACCGGGGACGGTCGCCCGCACCTGGGCGCGAGCCAGGTGGACTTCGGCGCGGCGTTCGGCGAGCCGCTGTCGGCCGAACCCGGGACGTCCGCGCGGTGGGCGGCGCTGCCGGTGGAGGTCGCGGCGGACGACCACCTGGAGAAGGCGTACCTGCGCCTGCGGCTGGCGGTCGGGGCTGACCTGCGCTGCGTGATCGGGATCAACCCGGCGGCGGTCGCGGCACTGCCCTACCAGCTCACGCTGTGGTGGGAGCGCATCGTGCGCGAGGTCCGCGACGGCACGGTGGGCGGCCGGGCGGTCGCCGACCCCGATCCGGCCCGCGCGGCCGAGCTGGAGGCCCTGGCCCGGCGTTTCTCGCCGGTCCGCCCGGCCCACGTGTGGCCCAACCTGCGCGTGGTGTTCTGCTGGACGGGCGGCGTCGCGTCCCTGTACCTCCCGCGCCTGCGGGAGGACTACGGCATCGGTGTGGACGTGCTGCCCGCACCTGTGGCCGCGTCCGAAGGCCCGACCGCCGTGACGCTGGACCGCCACCCCCGCGCCGGCAGCCTCGTCGTCACGGCTTCGGTGTACGAGTTCGTGCCCGCGGACCTGCCCATCGGCGCCGGCGCCGAGACCCTGCAGGCGCACGAGCTGGAGCCGGGTGGGGAGTACCAGGTCGTCTACAGCCACGTCGGCGGTATGTACCGGTACGCGGGCGGCGACGTGGTCCGGGTGGTGGACGGACTCGGCGGCGTCGCCCGGGTCGAGTACGCGGGCCGGGCGACACCCAGCGACGCGGTGGGGGAGCGGCTGCGCGAGTCGCACGTGGTGGGCGCGTTGTCCACGGCCCTGGCCGAATCCGGCCTGGAGGTGCGCAACGCGTCGTGCCGGGTCGTCGGCGCCACCCCGCGCTACGAGTTCGCGCTCGCCCCGTACACGCCGTGGAGCGGGGACGAGACCACTCGGATCGGTGAACGCCTGGACGCCGCGTTGCGCGCCCGGTCCGCCGGCTACGACTCCGCCCGGGCGCGGGGCCGACTGGCCGGACCGGAGCTCACGCTCCTGGACGCCGACGCGTTCCAGCGGGACTGGCACCGGCGGGTGGCCGAAGGCACCCGTCCCGCACAGGTCAAGGACAAGCTGTTCCGCCAGGACCAAGCCGACTGGGAACGGCTGGTCGGCGCGCGCGAGGGGGAGGACTGACACCACATGACCACCGACACCGGCAGCCTGCTGGACTCCGTGGAACGGACCGCGCTGCTGACCGCCGCGCTCCGCGCCGCCGAGACGCGTCGACCCGACCGGCTGTACGAGGACCCGTTCGCGGAGGTGCTCGCGGGTGCGGTCGGACCGGGCCTGCTGGCCGAGCTGCGGGCGACGACGTTCCCGGTGGACGCCGCGCGCACGCTGCCCAGCACGCCCGACTACAACGCCATCCGCACCCGGTTCTTCGACGACCTGCTGTCCGAGGCCGCCCGCACGCCCGAGGGGCGGCAGGTGGTGATCGCACCGGCGGGAATGGACACGCGGCCGTTCCGGCTGGACTGGCCGGCAGGGGTGCGGGTGTTCGAGATCGACCGCCCGCCCGTGGTGGCGCTCAAGGAAGCCGTCCTGCGCGACATCGGCGCGACACCGCACGTGGACCGCACCACGGTCGCGGTGGACCTGCGCGACGACTGGGAGGACGAGCTGGCCGCGGCCGGCTACGACCCCGCGGCGCCGTCCACGTGGCTGCTGGAGGGGCTGCTGTACTACCTCCCCGAGGACGACGTGCACCACGTGCTGGAGCGGGTGCGCGGGGTGACCGCGCCGGGCAGCGTGATCGCCGCCGACCTGGTCAACGCCGCCGCGCTGACCCTGCCGAACATGCGGGGCCTGCTGGACCTGTTCGCGGGCTGGGGCTGCCCGTGGCTGTTCGGCTCCGACGAGCCGGAGTCGCTGTTCGCGCGGCACGGCGTGGACGCCGTCGCCCACCAGCCGGGCGAGCCCGGGGCGGACTTCGGCCGCTGGCCCGACCCGGTGCCACCGCGCGACGTGGCGGATGTGCGCCGCGTGTTCTTCGTCCGCGGCGTGCGGAAGTAGCCGGTGGACGTCGTCATCGCGGGCGCCGGACCGGCGGGCCTGGCGTCGGCCCTGGCGTTGTCGGGGGCCGGGCACCGCGTCCTCGTGCTGGATCGCGACCCGGCCCCGCCGCCCGGTCCACCCGCCGCGGCGGGGACGGCGTGGGACCGGCCGTTGTCACCGCAGACCCGCCAGGCGCACACGCTCACCTCCGCGGCCGTCGCGACGATGCGCGCCCATGCCCCGGCCCTGTTGCGGGCGCTGCTCGACGCGGGCGCGTCGCTGCTGGACCTCACGCGCGCGGCGCCGGGGATCGAGGATCCGGAGCTGGTGGCGCTGGCGTGCCGCCGGTCCACGTTCGACGTGGTGCTGCACCGGTACGCCGCCGAACGCGTCGACCTGCGCTACGGGACGACGGTGTCCGGCCTGCTGACCTACGGCGGGCGGGTCGCGGGCGTGCGGCTGGAATCGGGGGCGGTGGTGCCCGCGGACGTCGTCGTGGACGCCACGGGACGGCGGGCGCTGGGTCGCCGGTGGCTGCGCGAGCTGGGGTACGAGCTGCCCGTCGACGCCACCGAGCCGACCGCGACCAGCGCCTTCGTCCGGTACTACCGGCGTTCGGGTCCACCGGGCCCGCTGAACCGGGGCAACGCGGCGGGCGTGCTCGCCGACCACTACGCCGGGGTCCTCCACCCGGGCGACAACGGGACGTTCTCCGTCGCGTTCGGCGTGCTGCCCGGTGACGAGGTCGCGCGCGGCTTGCTGGCACCGCAGGCGATCGACGCGCTGGCCCGCGCGACACCGTGGATCCGCGAGTGGATGCACGACGCGGAGCCGTTGACCGGTGTGCGGGCGATGACGTGCCCGCCCAACGCGTTCCACGCCCTCGCGCGCCGCGGTTCGCCGCTGGCCGGGCTGGTGCCGGTGGGTGATGCCGCCTGTGTGACGGACCCGATCCTCGGCCGGGGCGTGTCCCTGGCGTTGGCGCACGGCTTCCGCCTGCCCGAGGTGGTGCACTCGACGACCGCGCAGGTGGCGTTGGCGGAAGAGCTGCACGGCGGGTGGTTCCGCCAGGCGTGCCTGGAGAGCGCGGACCGGGTCGCCCGGTGGGAGGCCGCCGGCGCGCCGGTGGACCGCGCGCCGACACCGGTGCGGCTGGCCGGTGCGGTGGCCGGTCGTGACGTCGGGGTGTGGCACACCCTGACCCGCGTGCTGATGGGCCTGACACCGCCGGAGGCGTTGACCGAACCGCGGTTCGGTCAGCGGCTGCGCGACCTGCTCTCCGAAGGACCACCCGCGTCCACTCCCGGCCTGCCGAGCCGGGACGAGCTGGTCGCCCTGGTCGCGCCTTGAGGGAGGGCGCGTGCCGAAGTCCGAGTCCCGGTACCGGACCGGCGAGGGCCGCCGTGCCGCGGGAGCACCGCCGTCGAAGGGGAGTGAGGAACGCGTGACCACGCTGGAAGTGGCCCGGACCACCGCTGACCGCGCTCCGGCCGGCCGCCGCAGGGTGTTGCTGGCGCCGGTCACCATCACACCGACCAAACCGCTGACCCCGAGTCACCTCAAGGGGTTGTTCTGGACGGACGTCGTGCAGCGCGCCACCGAGCCGCTCGCGGACGTCACGCACCGCAGCAGCCACACCGTGTTCGATCCGTGCGAGCAGACCGCGGGGTTCTGGGAGTACCTGGACCGCACGGTCGGCGATGTGGACTACTCGTGCCTGTCGGAGGACGAGATCGGCCGGCTGTACGTGCGGTACCGGACGAACGGCGAACGCGCGCCGTTCTCGGCCTGCGTGCCCTACCTGGACGCCATCGAACGCCACGGCTGGGTGCACCCGGCCAGCACGCGGCTGCTAGAGCTGCGGGCGGACCAGTACCGCGGGCTGGGGTTGCGCGACCCGGGCGGCCTGACCGAGCGCCAACCGCCCGCGCTGACCCTGGACGAGGCGATCGACCGCCTCCACGAGGCGGACCTGTGCCTGGACCTGCGCGCCAACGGCGGCCCGGTGTTCGTCGACGCCACGCGTGACGGCCTCCCGCTGCGGCAGATCGTCGCCGCGGACGGCCGCCCGAACTACCTCGCCTGCGCACTGCGGGACCTGCTCCCGCTGGTCACCGAGCACGACGAGACCGTGTTGCTCTACGACCGCGGCCTGGAGCCGGACTACCTGCTGCTGCAGCGGGTCCTGGCGCGGACCGGCGGCCGGCCGGTGCACCGCGTGCCGCTGGGCCGAGTCCCGGTCGACGGCACCATCGCCTCCGCCCGCCACGGCGGCTGGCAGGGCACCAGCGCGCGTGACCTGCTGGAGCGGTTCGCCCCGCACCACGACCCGGCCGCGCTCAAGCTCGGCATGAGGCTGTACTTCGTCGGCGTCCTGGGGCCCGGAGACCACGACTCGTTCCGCGTGGACCTGCTGGACCGCAACCTCACCCGGGCCCGGAAGCTGCTCGACACCGCCGAGGACGTCGGCTGGGACCGCGTCCTGGACCTGTTGTCCGGTCTGCGCGGCGTGAGGGGCGAGACCCGCGAGCACGTGGACGCCTACCGCCTGACAACAGGACTGCTCGGCCGGCACGGCCCCCCACCGTCTCGGGAACTGCTGGAGGCGGTGTTCGCGTGACCGTCACCCAGGCCCTGCTGCACGACCACGTGGTGCGGCGGATCGCCCGCGCCCGCCCCGACCTCGCAGCCTGGCGCGACCTGTCCACCGTGGACGGCCTGAGCGCGGTGGAGGCGGAGATCGCCGCCGTCAGCGACACCGCCGTGGTCGCGGTCGTCGGCGGGTTCGACCTCGTCGAATGGGTGCGCGGCACGGTGGCGTTCGCGGCCTCCCTGTCCGATGTGGACGCCTGGCGCCGGTCGTTCACCAAGACGCTGTTCCTGGCCGGGAACCCGGCGCGCCTGACCGGCCGGTTCGCGTTCAGGCACGTGGCGGGCCGGCTCGCGTGGACCGACCTCGCGCCCGCCGACGCCCACCTGCCGCTGCGGCAGCTCCTGCGGGCGTTCGTCGGCGAGCGCGAGCTCGACGTCCCCGGCGACGTGGTGATCGACCTGCCGGGACCGCCCGGACGTCACCGGGTGCTGCACGTGGCGGGCGCGATGCCCGTGGCGCGGGCGATGGTGCACCTCAACCACCTGCTGGTGGAAGCGGTGTTCGACGGTGTGCTCGCACCCGGGGACCGGCTGACGGTGCGACGGGTGCCGCGGCTGATCGGGGTGACCGGCCCGTTCGACGCCCTGCGCGTGGGCGTCGATCCGGCCTCGCCCGGCAGGCTGCACGCCCTGATGGCGTTGACCGAGGAGGTGAGTGGTGCCTGACCTGCGGTTCGGCTACCACGGTTCGCTGGAGTTGCCGCACGCCGCCGTGCGCGCGGACGGGTACGACCCTGGGCGGGTCGAGTTCGTGGAGTACGACGTGGGCGACCCGTTCACGCCGTTGCGGCGCGGGCGGGTGGACGTGATGGTGTCCAAGTTCGACCACCGCGAACCGGACCTGGTCTACAGCGAGCCGATCGGGCTGGACCCGCGGGCGGTGGTGGTCGCGCTCGACCACCCGCTGGCGGGGCGCGAGTCGGTGTCGGTGGAGGAGGTCGCGGCGTTCCCGTGCTTCGACCGGCCGGGGTTCATGCCCGCCGAGGTGTGGGACCAGCTCGTGCCGCCGGTGACGCCCGGCGGGCGGCCGATCACCCGCGGGTACCCGTTCACGGCGGTGCCGGCGCTGATGCGGACCGTGGCCTCGGGGGCGGCGGTGCACCTGACCGTGCAGTCCATCGCGCACGTCGCACCGCCGACCGTCACGCTCGTGCCGGTGCGCGACCTGCGGCCGGCCGTGATCAACCTCGTGTGGCTGCCGACCGCGCCGCAGCGCGTGCGGCGCCTGGTCCGGGCGGCCGAAGGCTTGGTGGTGTCGTGACCGTCGTGCTGCTGCACGCCCTGGCGGCCGACGCTCGCATGTGGGCCGGGACGTTGACCGGGCACCCCGTGCTCACGCCCGACCTGTACCGGCTGGGCACGGGTGAACCGTCCCTGGACACCGTCGTGGACGGTCTGGCGCGGCTGCTCGACGACCGCGGCGAGGATCGCGCGGTGCTCGTGGGTTGCTCGTTCGGCGGGTACGCGGCGATGGCGTTCCTCCGCCGCCACCCCGACCGCGTGCGCGGGTTGGGTCTGATCGGCACCCGGGCGGCCGCGGACACCGACGAGGAGCGGGCGCGGCGGCTGGGGTTCGCCGAGCGCGTCACCGATCCGGCGCTCGGGCCCGCGCTCGTCGACGCGACCGCGCCGCTGTTGCTCGGCGCCGGCACCCGGCGCCGCCGACCGGACCTGCGAGGGCGCGTCGACGAGATGGTGCGCTCCATCGCACCTGCGGACGTGGCGTGGGCGCAACGGGCCATCGCGGCGCGGACCGCCTCGTTCGACGTGCTCGCCGCGTACACCGGCCCGGCGGTGGTGCTCGCGGGTGCGGAGGACGCGCTCGTGCCTCTGGACGACGCCCGCGCGATGGCCGCGACCCTGCCGCGCGGTGCGCTGGAGGTCGTGCCGGACGCGGGCCACCTGCTGCCGCTGGAAGCCCCCGAGGTCGTGGACAAGGCCCTGGCGTCGCTGCTGGACCAACGGGAGGACTCATGACCGCCGCCGATCACGCCCAGTGGGGGTTCCCCACCTCGACCGGATTGGCGTTCACCCGCGCGGACATCGTCGACGCGCACTTCGACGCGTGCCTGCCGACCTACCTGGAACTGGTGCGCGCGGCGGGTTTCCGACCCGGTCAGCACGTGCTGGACGCGGGCAGCGGCGGTGGTCGGTTCCTGCCCCACCTGGCCGGGCTGGTCGGTCCGGGCGGTCGACTGACCGCGCTGGACCTCGCCGCGGAGAACGTGGCGCTGATCCGCGAGCGGTGGCCGACGCTGGCCGACGCGTGGCAGGGCGACCTGCTGGCGCTCCCGTTCCCGGACGACGAGTTCGACGCGGCGTGGTGCGCGAACACCGTGCAGTACCTGGATGACGAGCAGTTGCGCACCGCGTTGGCGGAGCTGCGCCGGGTCGTGAAACCCGGCGGCCTCGTGGCGGTGAAGGACCTGGACGCGTCGGCGATCACGGTCCACCCGGGACCGCGGTTCCTGGTGACCGACTTCTTCCGCCGCGCCGCGCTCCACTCGGGATACGCGCACAACCTGTTGCGCACCAGGGACCTGCACCTGTTCCTGAAGGAGGCGGGGTTCTCCGACGTGTGGCAACAGACGCGCATCTCCGAGCACTTCGCGCCGTTCACCGCGGCGGAGCGGGAGTTCTACACGCGGTCCTGCGCGAGCCTCGCCGCGCAGGCGGGCGACGACCCGCACTGGACGCCGTTCCTGGACGTCGGGGACCGGCGCAACCCGTTGAACGCGCCCGACGCCTACATCGCGGAAGGGGCCGTGCTCGCCGTGGGCAGGGTCCCGCGGTAGCCGTCACCGCGGACGAGCACAAGCGCGAGGACCGCGACCCTGGGACGTCGCGGCCCTCGCTTCCCCTGTGGAGATCCCCGGATGGGGTGGTCTGCTGCGTCAGCCGACGGCGGGCTGCGCGTCCGCGTCGGTGTCGGTCTCGGCCGCCTTGGGCGCGGCGGCCGCCGGCTGCTTCTTGATCGCCAGCGCGAGGAAACCGCCGACGATCAGCAGGCCCGCGGCGATGAGGCCCGCCAGCCGGGTGCCGACGACCAGGTCCGCCTTGTTGGCGTCCGCGTAGTTGCCGACGAACGCGGAGTTCGCGATCGCGACCAGGACGGCCAAGCCGACCGCGCCACCGATCTGCTGCGACGTCGACGCCATCGCGCCCGCCACGCCCTGCTCCTCCGGGGCCACGCCGGAACCGGCCGACGCGAACACGGAGACGAACACGAGGCCACCGCCGATGCCCCACAGCACGGAACCCGGCAGCAGCGCGTAGAACGAACCGTCCACGCTCATCACCACGGCCGTGAGGCCGATGCCCAGACCGTTGATGATCATACCGGTGAACAGCGTGACGCGCATGCCGTACTTGCCCATGAACGTCGGGGCCAGCTTGCCCGAACCGATCATCGACAGCAGCGTCAGCGGCAGGAAGGCGAGGCCCGCCTGCATCGCCGAGTAGCCCAGGACCGGCTGGAGGTACGTGGTGAACACGTAGTAGCCGCCCGCCAGGGCGGTCTGGAACACCAGCAGCACGGACATCGAGATCACCAGCGGCCGGTTCTTGAACAGGCGCAGCGGCATCAGCGGGTCGCGGCTCTTGGCCTCGGTGAGGAAGAACGCCGCCAGCAGGACGACCGCGATGATCAGCGCGGCCAGCGGGATGGTCGTGCCCCAACCCAGGTCCGGACCGGTGACCAGGGCGGTGACCAGGGCGGTGACACCGACCGTGGCGAGCAGCGCGCCCGGGATGTCGAAGCTGTGACCCGACGCCGGGCCGTCCGGGCGCAGGACCTTCGGGGCGGGGATCAGGATGATCAGCGCCAGCGGGACGTTGATGAGGAAGACCCAGCGCCAGGAGGCCAAGTCGGTCAGCACACCGCCGAGCAGCGCGCCCGCCGCGAGGCCGAGCGAACCGGTCATGCCCCACATCGCGAACGCCTTGTTGCGCTCGGCGCCCTCCTTGAAGGAGGTGGCGATCAGGGCCAGGACCGCGGGGAAGAGCAACGCGCCGCCGATGCCCTGGATCAGGCGGGCCGCGATCAGCAGCGCCTGGTTGGGCGCGAAACCGCCCAGCACCGAGGCGATGGCGTACAGGGACAGGCCGATCATCAGCAGCCGCCGGGCACCGATGCGGTCGACCGCGCGACCGCCGAACAGGAGCAGACCGCCGAACGACACCGCGTACGCCGAGACGACCCACTGCAAGTACTGCTCGGAGAAGCCGAGAGCCGTACCGATGTCCGGCAACGCGACGTACACGATGTTGTAGTCGACGGTGATGATGAACTGGGAGAACGCGAGCAGGAACATCGCGAAGCCGGCCTTCTTGGCCGGTGCAGCTGCTGTCGTCATGAGACCCCTCCTGAGGTCTGGCTTTCCGTGAGGCTTCCGAAACGCTGGTGCTGGTGCTGGTGCCGGCTGGTGGAACGGCGCTACGACCACCACGTCCCGTTCCAGGCGCTCACGAGCACCGACCTTTCCCGTACGACGCCCGGGCAGGGCACTGCGTCGATGGCGCTGAGGAGTGGGCTCCGATCGTCGGCGTGTCCGTCGCCGTTAATACGACAGCTCTCATCATACGAGAGTTGTCAAAGTACGAGATTTGACGTACCTCAACGGTGCATCCCAGCGCGCCGCGCGAGCGCGGTCAACCGGTTCTGACCTGTGGGAACGCCAAGTGCGACGGACGTGGGCCACTGGCTCGCCGGACCGGGAGGTCACGCCTGCCGGGGGGACGGCGGAACCGGTGCGTTCCGGTGTCGGGAGGCGCTCCGACGGGGGTCCTGGAACGCGGCGACCCGGCGGAGCTCGCCCCGCCGGGTCGGTGGGCACGTCGAGGCGTGCGGTGCCGGTGACCGTCGACTGTGGACCGGCGGGCGGGGGTGACGTCCGCGCCGGTGATGTGGATCTTCGTTGAGCCCCTGGCACTCAGGGGAGTTGCCGGGCCTCGCCCGGTGAGAGCTGCGACAGGCCGCCGCTCGTGCCGCTTCCGGCCCGGTCGCGGATCGACCGGACCCTCGCTTCAGCGAGCCGGCAGCTCCGACACCGGCCCGACCGCCTGGCCCGGCAGGTCGTCCAGTTCGTCGATCACCGCCTGGTCGTGGCGCCTGCGGGAGGCTCGGATGGCGTCGAGGTGCTCGCCCGCCCACTCGTCCAGCACGCGGATGGGGCCGAGCAGCGTCCGGCCCAGGTCGGTGAGCGCGTACTCCACCTTCTGCGGGACCGTCGGGTAGGCCGTGCGGCTGACCAGCCCGTCGCGCACCAGTGCGCGCAGGGTGAAGGTCAGCATCCGCTGGCTGATGGTGTCGATGGCCCGGTTGAGCTCGCTGAAGCGGTGCGGCCGTTCGCTCAGCAGCATGACGACCAGCACGCTCCACTTGTCGCCGACGCGGTCGAGCACCTCTCGGACGGGGCACTCCTGGTCCTTGACGCAAACCGGCCCGCGAACAGCGGTGTGCCCTACTGACATCAATGTGCCTCCTGTCCGTCATGTCGATCGTGTCGCAAGATGGGGTCGCTAACAAGAAGTAACTAGGAGAGGGTCGATGACCGCGCCAACTGGAGTGGAAACCACAGCAGACTACGACGCGGGTGCGGAACCACCGCCGGTCGGCACAACGGCCGAGGCGTCCGCCGAGCACGCGCAGCCCCATCGCCTGGTGATGCTGGGCAGCGAGTCCGGCTCGTGCTGCTCGGTGGGCGGGGGGTGCCTGTGAGCGGCAACCAGTCCCTGCGCCTCGACGTCTGGTCCGACTTCGCCTGCCCGTGGTGCTACATCGGCAAGCGGAGGCTGGAAGGGGCGTTGGCACGGTTCGAGCACGCTGACGACGTCGAGGTCGTGTGGCGCAGCTTCGAGCTCAACGCCCGCATCCCGAAGGGCACCCGCCAGCCCGACCACGAGTACCTGGCCGAGAAGCTCACCGGGACCGTCGAGCGGGCCAAGGCGTTGACCCGCAACGTCACCAAGGTCGCGGCCGGTGACGGGTTGGCCTTCGACTACGACAACACGCTCTCGGTCAACACGTTCGACGCGCACCGGTTCGCCCACCTGGCCATGGCGCACGGGATCGGGGACGAGATGCACGAGCGGCTGTTCAGCGCTCGGCTGGTCACCGGGGAGGCGATCAACGACCCCGAAGTGCTGACCCGCATCGCGGTGGAGGTCGGCGTGCCGGAAGCCGACGCCCAGCGGGTGGCGACCAGCGACGCCCACGCGGAGGACGTCAGGCGGGACGAGGCCGAGGCCTCGCGGATCGGTGCGACCGGTGTGCCGTTCGTCGTCTTCGACGGTCGGTACGCGGTCTCCGGCGCCCAGCCGGTGGAGACCTTCCTGTCCACGCTCCACAAGGCTTATGAACCGCACACGTCCACGGGTGTGAGGTAACGGGCGAATCGCCCGCACCGACCCGTGCCGCCCGGGTGCGGCGCCTGGCTGCCACGAGCGCCGGGTGCCGCACCCGGGCAGAGGTCGTTCCACCCATGCGGGCGGGCGCGGCGCGGAGGGCTGATCGGTGCGCGATCCGCGTCCACGGGCAGCCCTCGCGTCCCGGCCCGCCGACAGGAGGGCTGAGCCGGAGGCGGGCGACCGCGTCCCGGCGGGCTTCCTCGGCCGGGCGGGGTGTCTCGGGCCGTCGGTAGCCCGGCCGGTCGATTGACGGCGGTCCGCACCACCCCCAGGCTGGGTGGAAGCGCTCTCACGTTCGCGGTCGCGGCCGGGACCACGCAGGAGGCAGGTGCATGCGACGACGGCTCGCCCTCGCCCTGGCGGTGCTCACCGCCGTCGGGCTGCTCACCTCCCCGGCCGCGGCGGTCGCGAGCAAGAAGGGCGTGAGCGTCAACAACCACCCGGGCGTGACCGCCGCTCTCGCCGACGTGCGGGCCGGTTGGTACTACACGTGGGCGTCC
The DNA here is from genome assembly GCF_016695385.1 of Saccharothrix sp. 6-C. Lineage (NCBI taxonomy): Bacteria > Bacillati > Actinomycetota > Actinomycetes > Pseudonocardiales > Pseudonocardiaceae > Saccharothrix > Saccharothrix sp. 6-C. The sequence continues at coordinate 2,184,234 of NZ_CP064192.1, forward strand.
GACACCCGGGGCGTCACCACCCCCGCCGGGATCGAGTTCGTGCCGATGATCTGGGGCGCGGGCGCGGTGAACGACACCGACCTCAACCGTGCCAGGTCACTCGGCTCGACCCTGCTGGGGTTCAACGAGCCGGACATGGCCGGGCAGGCGAACCTGACGGTCGAGCAGGCGCTGTCGCTGTGGCCGCGGTTGCAGGCCACCGGGATGCGGCTCGGCGCGCCCGCCGTCGCGTTCGGCGGCGACCGGGCGGGCGGCTGGCTGGACCGGTTCATGAGCGGCGCCGCCGCCCGCGGGTACCGGGTCGACTTCATCCCGCTGCACTGGTACGGCAGCGACTTCTCGACCGCGGCCACCGGGCACCTGCAGAGCTACGTGCAAGCGGTGCACGACCGCTACCGCAAGCCGATCTGGGTCACCGAGTACGGCCTGATCGACTTCACCGGCCCGCAGCCCCGGTACCCGGACCAGGCCCGGCAGTCCGACTTCGCGCGGCGCTCCGGCGCGATGCTCAACGGCTTGTCGTTCGTGGAGCGGTTCGCGTGGTTCTCGCTGTCGACCCGCACCACGCCCACCGGTCTGTACGACGGGACCACGCCGAACGCGACCGGCGTGGCCTACCGGTCCGTCACCTGAGTCCGGACGCACCATCTGGGTCGGCAGCACGGTGAACGCCGACGGCTCCCGCGCCCTGACCGGTTCGCCGACGTTGCGGCACGGCCAGTCGGCGACGGTCACCATCCCGGAGTCGGGTTCGCCGAACCACTGGCGCGGCACGTTCTTCGCCCGCCAGGACTGCACCGGCACGCCAGGCGGCACGTTCCACTGCCAGGTCGGTGACTGCGGCCCGCTCGCGGACCGCTGCACCACCGGTGAGCGACCGGTCGGCCTGGCGGAGCTCGACTTCGACCGCGGCGACTGGCTCGCGCCCTGGTACGACGTCAGCTACGTCAACGCGTTCTCGCTGCCGATCACCATCGAGGCCCGCGACGGCGTCACCCCGCCGGGCTCCGCCGAGTGCACCGCGGTCGGCTGCCCGGAGGACCTGCTGCCGCACTGCCCGCCGGAGAACCCGACCCGATGGGCCGACGGCAGGCCGATGCTGTGCACCAACCCGGACCGCGACGCCCGCACCGCCTACAGCGACGCCCTGTCGTCCCGCTGCCCGAAGGCCTACGCCTGGTCCCGCCACGACACCGAGCCGGGCAACCAGGTCGTCCGCCAGTGCCGCCAGTGCACCGGCTTCACCGTCACCTTCCACCCGGTCGCCTGAACCCGCACCGGTCACCTCCCACCGGCCCCGCGGGTGCCGGATCCGAGAGGCGAACAGGCCGCCCGGACGCCGGATTGTCAGCAGCTCCGGGGTGATGCCAGGGTTTGTCGACGGGGCCCGGAGGAGGAGGCATGGTGCGCAGTCGGCTGCGAAGCGTGTCGGCAGCGGTGCTGGTCGCAATGGTGATCGCCGCGGCGGCACCGGGGACGGCCCAAGCGCAGGGGCGCGCGACCCACTACGCCACCCACACGCTCGCCTGGAACCCGAACCCCTCGATGGCGGTGTTGTGCATGCCCGCGCGGTCCATCGCCATCGCCGCCGGCACCTACACGTGGGGAGCTTTCGCCGGTGGGGTGGAAATGGACATCACGAGCATCGACCTGATCGCGGAAGACTACTTCTGGGGGAACTGCCTCTACCCGCAGGACGGCTACTACCTGATGGTCAGCTCCCTGGACCCGGACGACCCCTTCCTGCCGACCGCGTACGCCAGGGCGACCGTCTCGTTCCTGGCCCCCGACCGAGCGGTCACCTGGGGCACCTACCTCGACTCGTGACGTCGACCGCGCTGATCGGCGGAGGGCAGGTCAGTGCGAGTCACGGCTGACCTGCGATCCGCTGGAGCCGAGGAGGAAGTCGAGGTCGGCGCCGGTGTCGGCCTGGAGCACGTGGTCGACGTAGAGGCGTTCCCAGCCCCGACGGGGATTGGCGTACCCGGAGGTCGTGGCGTCGTTCGGGGTGCGGGCGGCCCACTCCTCGTCGGGCACCTCGACGTCGATGCGGCGCGCCTCGACGTCGAGGTTGATCACGTCGCCGGTGCGGACGAGGGCGAGTGGCCCGCCGGCGGCGGCCTCGGGTGCGACGTGCAGGACGACGGTGCCGTAGGCGGTGCCGGACATGCGGCCGTCGCAGACGCGGACCATGTCGCGCACACCTCGTTCGAGCAGCTTCTTGGGCAGCGGCATGTTGGCGACCTCGGGCATGCCGGGGTAGCCCTTGGGGCCGCAGCCGCGCAGCACGAGGACGGAGTCGGCGTCGACGTCCAGGTCCGGGTCGTCGACGCGGGCGTGGAAGTCCTCGACGGAGTCGAAGACGACGGCCCGGCCGCGGTGCTTGAGCAGGTGGGGAGAGGCGGCGGCGGGTTTGATCAGCGCTCCTCGTGGGGCGAGGTTGCCGCGCAGCACGGCGATGCCCCCGTGGTCGAGCAGCGGCGACGTGCGGGAGCGGATGACTTCCGGGTCCCAGATCGGCGCGTCGTCCAGGTAGTCCACGAGCGGCCTGCCCGTCACGGTCCGCGCGTCGGGGTCGAGCAGGTCGCGGACCTCGCGCAACACGGCGAGCAGGCCGCCGGCGCGGTGGAAGTCGTCCATGAGGAACCGGCCGGCGGGCTGGAGGTCGACCAGCACGGGCACTCCCGAGCCGATGCGGTCGAAGTCGTCCAGCGTCAGGTCGACGCCGAGGCGGCCGGCGATGGCCAGCAGGTGGACCACCGCGTTGGTGGAGCCGCCGATGGCGGCGAGGGTGACGATGGCGTTGTGGAACGACGCCTTGGTGAGGAACGTGCCGGGGCGGCGGTCGGCGGTGACCAGCTCCACGGCCAGCCCGCCGGTGCGGTGGGCGGCCTCGAGCAGGCGGCTGTCCGGGGCGGGGGTGCCCGCGACGCCGGGGACCACGGTGCCCAGGGCTTCGGCGACCAGCGCCATGGTGGAGGCGGTGCCCATGGTGTTGCAGTGGCCCCGGCTGCGGATCATCGCCGACTCCGACCGGATGAACTGCTCGTTGGACAGCGAGCCTGCCCGGACTTCCTCCGACAGCCGCCACACGTCGGTGCCGCACCCGAGGGGCACGCCGCGGAAGGTGCCGGTGAGCATCGGGCCGCCGGGCACCACCACGGCGGGCAGGTCGACCGACGCGGCGGCCATGAGCAGGGACGGGATGGTCTTGTCGCAGCCGCCGAGCAGCACGACGCCGTCGACGGGGTTGGCGCGCAGCACCTCCTCGGTGGCCATCGCGGCCATGTTGCGCCACAGCATCGCGGTGGGGCGGACCTGCGTCTCGCCCAGCGACACCACGGGCAGCTCCAGGGGGATGCCGCCGGCCTCGTAGATGCCGTTCTTCACCGACTGCGCGACCTCGGTGAGGTGCGCGTTGCACGGCGTGAGGTCGGAGGCGGTGTTGGCGATGGCGATCTGGGGGCGGTCGAACGCGTCCGCGGGCCCGCCCCGCCGCATCCAGGCGCGGTGGATGTAGGCGTTGCGGTGATCTCCCGCGTACCACTGGGCGCTGCGGAGCGTCACGTGCGACCACCTTCCGGCTGACGACACGATGATCTGACTCGTAACACGATGAACGGTAATCACATGTCGGTGGAAGCGACAGCACCCTTGTTCGGGCGCCGCGGCCCGCGCGCCACCGTGCCCCGGTCAGGGCGTTGCCCGGAGGAGCGGAAGTCGTGACCGGGGTCTTGTGTGGCAGGAACTCGCCACTTTTCGGTCCCGCGCCGACGTCCGCTCCGCTTCGGCCCAGCCGTAAGGTTGTCCAGCCTTCCGCTGTCCCGCCGCGGGTGCGTCCGCCGAGTCGAGAGGACCGACCGTGCGCAGATCACGCATCGCCGACCTGGCCATCGCCGGAGGGGCCGTGGCGATCCTCGTGGTGACGGCGATCATCGTGTTCCAGCAGGATGCCCTGCCGGCGCACCAAGGCCACCCGGCGGCTACCGCGGCGAGCGCGGCGGCGGGTGCAGGGCGGTCGGACTCCTCCGAGGGGTACCGGCTCGTGCCGGTCGAGGTGCCCGACCGGCACGGCGAGGACCTGCCGGTCGCGTTCCGGATCATCGGCCCCGACCAGCGGCCCGCCACCGGGTTCCAGCTCAACATGACCAAGCAGCTGCACTTCTTCGTCGTTCGGGACGACCTCAGCGTGTACCGGCACGTGCACCCCGAGCCGGACGGCGACACCTGGCGCACGGCGGTCTCACTGCCCGGCGACGGCCACTTCCGCATGTACGCCGAGTTCATCCCGCCCAGCACGGCCCGCCACCCCGAGCCGGTCGTGCTCGGCGTGCCGTTCGAGATCCCCGGTGACGCGACGAAGGCGGCGCTGCCCTCGCCGAGCACGGAGACCACCACCGACTCCGGCTACCGGGTCGTGGTGCAGGGCGGTCTCACCCTGCCGCGCGGCGCCCCGGCGAAGATCCGGCTGGCGGTCAGCGAGCCGGGCGGCGCCCCGGTGGAGTCGCTGGAACCGCATCTCGGCGCCTACGGGCACATCACGGCGTTCCACACCGAGCAGCTGTCCACCACCCACCTGCACCCGGTGGAGATGGTGGGCATCCCGGTCCTGCGCGGAACCCTGACGTTCGACGTGTGGTTCGGCGAGGCCGGCGACCACCGGCTGTTCCTGGAGTTCCGGCACGGCGGGCAGCTGCACACCGCCGCGCTCACGTTCACCGTCGCCTAGAGGACCTCGTCGAGCTTCCCGGTCGCGACGTCGAACACGAACCCGCGGATCGAGTCCTTCACCGGGATGTACGGGCTGTTCCTGATCCGCTCGACGGACTGGCGCACGTCGGTGTCGAGGTCGGTGAACGACTCGGCGGCCCAGGACGGCTTCACCCCGACCTCGTCCTGGATGGCCTTCTTGAACTCGTCGTCGGTGAACGTCAGCATCCCGCAGTCGGTGTGGTGGATCAGGATGATCTCGACCGTGCCGAGCAGCCGCTGGCTGATGGCGAGCGAGCGGATCTCGTCCTCGGTGACGACGCCACCCGCGTTGCGGATCACGTGCGCCTCGCCCTCGTCGAGGCCGAGCACCCGGTAGACGTCGATCCGCGCGTCCATGCACGCCAGGACGGCGACGTGCTTGGCGGGCGGGAGGGGGAGCGGGCCGCTGAACTGCTCGACGTAAGCGGCGTTGTTGGCCAGGAGTTCGTCCGTGACGGACATGGCTGCGCATCCTGTCTGGAGTGGGTCCGCTCCGCGGGCAACCGGAGCGGTCGACGCGCGGGAGGCCGTGGCCGGTGGTGCTCGCCGGGCACGGCCTACGGACAGCCCTCGTCGAACAGGCGTCCACGCCTACTCGGCCAGAAGGCCTCGAGTTCCTGCTGCTGCACGGGTGCGAGTCAACCGACGCGTGCGGACCCGCGCAACAGCGCCCACCAGGTGAAACGGGAGGTCCGGTCACATTCGGGCTGATCGCCGCGATGGGGTCACAGGTCGAGGACCAGGCGCGGGCCGCGCGACCGTGACACGCAGATCATCATCACGTCGCAGGCGGCTTGTTCCCCGGCGTCCAGCACGGAGTCCCGGTGGTCCGGAACTCCTTCGAGCACGCCCGTCTCGCACGTGCCGCAGGTCCCCTCCCGGCACGAGGACAACACCGCGATCCCGGCCCGCTCCACCACGTCCAGCACCGACTCGCCCGCCGGCACGACCAGCGTCCGGCCCGACCTCGCCAGGTCGACCTCGAACGACGCGCGCCCGCCGTCGACGGCCTTGGGCGTGAAGCGCTCGACGTGCGGCCTGACGGGCGAGCGCTGCTCCACGGCGGCGAGCAGCGGTTCCGGTCCGCAGCAGTAGACCTCGGCGTCCCCCACCAGGAACGGGTCCAGGTCCAGCAACCCGGTCTCATCCTGGGGCCGCACGTCCACCCGGTCGCCGTAGAGGTCGCGCAGCTCCCCGGCGAACGCCATGGACGACCGCGTCCGCCCTCCGTACAGCAACCGCCAGGACGCGCCACGAGCGGTGGCCGCCGCGAGCATGGGCACGATCGGCGTGATGCCGATGCCGCCCGCGACGAACAGGTAGCGTTCCGCCGCCACCAGCGGGAAGTGGTTGCGCGGCCCGCGAAGGCGGACCGTCGCGCCCTCGGCGAGCACCGAGTGCACGTGCCGCGATCCGCCGCGGCCGGCGGGCTCGTGCAGCACCGCCACCTGCAACGTCGAGCGGTCGGCCGGGTCGCCGCACAGCGAGTACTGGCGGACGAGGTCCGGCGCGAGCACGAGGTCCACGTGCGCGCCCGGTGTCCAGGCGGGCAGCGGTTCGCCCCGGCCGTGGCGCAGGGTCAACCGCACGACGCCGTCGGCGACGACCTCCTTGCGCTCCACCAGCACGTCGAGCTCCGGCCCGGTCATCGCTCAGCCACGGGCGCCGACCGGGTCCCGGTCGACCTCCGGCGACGACCCGGCGGCCGGCGGTTCGTGGCCCACCGGGTGGGCCAGCAACCAGTCCCACAGCCGCACGGGGTCTTCGGAGTGCCGCTCGGCTCCGCAGTGGCACACGCCGACCAGCACGTCGGAGCCCGGCATCCAGTGGACGCGGTAGACGGTGTCACCGCGCAACATGGCGACCCGGTCGCTCATGCCCCGGCCGCCGTCGTTCCCACCCCGGCCGCCGTCGCGCGGTCGCCGGCCGCCATGCGCTTGAGGATGCGCCGCGCCGCCAGCCCGCCGGTGTCGATGTTGACGGACAGCTCCTGGTAGCCCGCGGGCTCGGCCTGGACCACTCGCTCCAGGAGGTCCAGCGCGGTGACGTCCTGGAGCACCACCGTGCGGTTGCTCTCCCGCAGGAAGTCCGACACCTCCTGGTCGTCCACCGCGAAGTCCCTGGCCACGGCCCAGAAGTCGTGCGTGCTGTGCTCGGTCTCCGGGGTGATGGCGTAGACGACCTCGACGTGGAAGGCGTGCGGGTCCGAGCCGTCGGCCTCGGGCAGCACGCCGACCGGCGCGACCCGGCTGTGCAGCAGGTACAGGCACGGCGGGTGGTACTCGATGTCCTGCCAGCGGGTGATCCGGCCTTCGATCCCGGTGGACTTCGCGTAGAACGGCGGGCACGCGGCGTCGGCCATGTGCCGGCTGACGTAGATGATCCCGCCGTCCTCGTCCACCTCGGTGGTGGTCGGCGTGTCGGCCACCTCGGGCGTGCCGATGTACCCGCCGTGCAGGTACGTCTCGTGCGACAGGTCCATCAGGTTGTCCACCAGCAGCTCGTACCGCGCCGCCAAGGGCTCCATCCCGCACACCGTCGCGTAGCCGGGGTCGACGAGCCAGGGGGCGCGGGGGATCGGCGTCCGGTCGGCCCGGTCGCGCTCGCCGATCCACACCCAGACGAACGAGTCCTGCTCCACCACCGGGTAGGACGCCACCCGGGCGGTGCGCGGCACCCGGGCCTGCCCCGGCACGGACACGCAGGCGCCGGCCCGGTCGTAGGTGAAGCCGTGGTAGCCGCAGACGATCGTGTCGCCCTCCAGCCTGCTCTCCGACAGCGGGTAGCGCCGGTGCACGCACCGGTCGGCCAGCGCCACGACCTCGCCCGCCTCGCTGCGGTAGAACACCAGCGGCTCGCCCAGGATCGTCCGGGCGAACAGGTCGCGGCCGATCTCGTGGCCGTAAGCCGCCACGTACCACTGGTCACGCGCGAACGTCATGGCTTCGCACCCTCCCCGCTCCGAGCCGACCCCCCTGAAGTTAGGCTCAAAGCTGTCGGCCGTCAAGAATCTGCCGAATGTCATGGGTGCGGCAGTGGTCGGAGAGGGAGCGCCACCCCGGCGGTCAGAGCAGCCGCGACACGGCGAACGACGTCTGCCCGCCGAGGACGCCGACGGCCTGCCGGGTGTTCTCGAGCGGCGCCACGCAGCCGGTGAGCGGCTCGACGGTGCTCTGGCCGATCCGGCACCCCACCGCCGTCGCCTTGATCGAGACGAAGTCCGCGATCTGCGCGCCGAACAGGACGGGCCGGCCGAGGATCCGGATGTCGCCCACCGCGTAGCCGGCGTCGGCGGGTACCTCGAACACCGCCCGGACCGGGTGCTCGGCGTCGCCCCGGACGCAGGTCCAGAAGCTCTTCGGGTCGGCGCCGTCCGGGGTCGCCCAGCCGGCCACGGACAGGTCGTCGAAGTACAGCCCGACGGGGTTCTTCAGCGCGAGGTCCGCCTTGAGGCGCGCCACGGAGTTCACCACCCCGCCGATGTGCGGGTCGCTGTTGCGCTGCGGCGCGCCGTACTCGCCGCAGGCGATCAGCTCCTGCTCGTCGGTGAGCAGCTTCCCGTCGACGCGGCGCACGATGCTGGCGGCGGCGCACAGCTCGATCTCGGCGCCCAGCGTGTTCGAGGCCTGGACCAGGTGCATGGCCCCGTTGACGGTGTCGTCGTTCCACCGGTTGCGCCTGATGTAGGCGCCGGAGCCGTCGAAGAGGTCCGCCTCCCGCACCCGCTCGTCGACGTGCTCCCGGTACAGCGCCAGCACGGTCTCGGGGCCGGTCCGGGCGAGCACCTCCCAGTACTCCGGCCCCTCGCAGGTGAAGGTGACCCTGGTGATCTTGCCGTCGCCGTCGCGGACGACGCTCCACTCGCAGTACTCGTCCTGGACGTCGCGGGACCGGTCGGCGGCCGTCCAGCGCTGCCGGTCGGAGGTGGCGCGCACCTTCACCTGGCGGGGGAACGCGGTCCAGGTGACGTCCTGGAACACCGCGTCGTCGGCGGTCGCCGTCTTGGCGAGGTTGTAGTACTGGGCCCGGGGGCTGTCGTTCGTGCGGTCGGTGTTGCCCTCGATCGACCGGTCGGTCGTGTCGGAGATGAACGCGTGCCAGGCCGCTCGGCCCTCCGCGTCGAGGTCGGTCAGGTTGCCGGGCGGGTCGAAAGCGCGCAGCGGTGGCATGGTCGGCTCCTTCGCGGTGGCGTCACGTCTTCGGCCGGACCGAGCCGTCCGGCGCCATGTCGAGCAGCGGTGCGTCGTCCGGGATGGCGGTCCGCGGCACGGTGAGGGTGAACTCCGCGAGCTTCGAGCGCCGGAACTCCCGGCAGCGGGACTCGGCCAGGCGGACGTAGTCGTCGGTTCCCTCCGGGGTGCCCAGGCGGGCGGTGACGGCCGTCAGGTAGTCGCCGATCCGCTCGGCGAAGCGGTCCGGCCAGTCCGGCGTCGCCCAGTTCGCCGCGAACTCGGCTTCGGGCGAGGTCTCGTCGCCCGCCGCCGCCACGATCGCCGCCGCCAGCCGGTCGGCCAACCCGGCGCCCACCGCCACCGGCGTGGTCGGGCAGTGCGCGAGCAGCCGCGCCCGTCGCCCGCTGAAGACCGGGTTCTGGAAGTCGACCATCAGCGCGCACGCGACGAACCGGGCGTCCAGGACGCCGGTCTGGATCATCCGGTCGACCACGTGCAGGTCCTCGAACGCGGGCTCGGGCACCGCGAACGCGAAGAACGTGTCACCCGGCCGCGAGAAGTCCCCGTCGGTCAGCCGGTGGCCGTAGTGCGCGAGGCGGTCCAGGTAGAGCGGCGCCGACATGGCCGGTATGCCGAAGTCGGCCGGGATGCCGAGGACGTCCAGCAGGGCCTCGTTGTGCAGCCAGAAACCCAGCGGCGGCTCGAAGGTCGGCCGGTCGTCGAGGCTGCTGTACTCGGTGGTGCTGCTCGCGAGGTTGACCGTGGTGGTGGTGAAGAGCTGGCGCAGCAACCAGTCCGGGTGCTCGATCGTGCCCGACGCGGTGGCCTCGTCGAGCCGGGCGGTGGTCCACCGGTCGACGCAGGCCCGGATCGTCGGCTCCAGGACCTCCGCGTTGGTGAGGAACGCGAACAGCGGGCTCGTCCGGACCGGGTCGTCGGCCGCGAGGTGGATCGCGGCGCTCATGGAATGCCAGTGCAGCCACGGCTGCTTCAGCTCCTTCATCACCACGCTGCCGTTGACGTGGCTGTCGAAGCACGCCCGCCCGCGCGACTCGGGCCGCAGCGCGGTGTAGGAGTCGCCGGACCACACCCAGGCCTCGTCGACCCGCATGTAGAAGTTGAACCGGCGTGCCCGGTGGTCCCACGCCGCCACCTGGAGGAACGCGGCCACGGTGGAGTCCGTGGCGCTCGTGCTGATCATCAGGTCCGCGTCCGGGCCGCGCCCGCGCACGACGGCGAAGCGGAAGTCCTTCACCAGCCCCGGCGCGGCGTCGAGCTGCCCGGCCTCGCTGACCAGGTACGACCTCGTCTCCGGCACGACACCGGCCTGGTCGAGCCCGGCCATGACCTCCGCGACGGTCACCGGGAACCGCTCTCGGTGGAAGAAGGTCGTCGCCATCGGGTCGCCGAGCGCGTCACGCTCCGACGTGGACATCTCCCTCGGCCCGCCGCCGTCCCCGACGTCGACGAACCGGTAGAGGGTGGCGGGCCGCAGCGCGGTGCGCGCCCTGACGTCGAGGGCTTCGACGCCTCCCCGCCACTGCGTGGCCCGCCGACGCTGTCTGAACCGCGGCATCGCACTCCTCAGCCGGACGTGGCCGCCTCGCGAGCTGCCCGGTCTCCCCGCCGGTTCAGGCTGCGCCGCGCCTTGCCGTGATCACAAGGAATACCCCCTCGACAACTCGAAAGAGTGAATGCCGACGTCGTGCCCCGACAGGGTCGGCGGGGTCGGCGGGGTCGGCGGGGTCAGTCCGGTGGGACGACGGTGGTGACGACCTCGGCCCGGGCGTGCTCCAGTTCGAGGTACCGGCCGGCGGCCGGCGCCTCGGCCAACGGGTAGGTCCGGCTGGTCTTCGTGCTCAGCGCGAGGAAGCGCTGGCGGACGAAGCGCGACGTCAGCGCGGCCCTGACGCTCTGGCCCATCGGCCCGACGAGGCTGCCGCCGTCCGAGACGCCACCACCGCTGAGCACCAGGGTCCCGTCGGGCGTCAGGGCCCGGCGGAGGTCGGCCGGCGAGCGGTTCGCCACGAGGTCGAAGACGACGTCGTGGCGCTGCCCCGTGGCGGCGAAGTCCTCCTCGGCGTAGTCCACGACGTGGTCCGCGCCGAGGGAGCGGAGCAGGTCGACGTTCCTCCTGCTGCACACCGCGGTCACCTCGGCGCCGAACACCTCGTCACCGGGCTGGAACCCGCCCACGCGCCGACCCACCGCCTCCACCCGGCCGGCGAAGTCACGGCCGCGGATCCGCCGCTTCGGGCCGGACCGGCCGAAGGCCGCCGGCATCACCAGGCGCGCCACCCTCGGGTCGCCGCGCATGACGTGCCAGTCGGCCGCGTCGACCGACGCCGCGTGCACCCGCACGAGCACCTCGTCGTCGGCCGGCGCCGGTTTGTCCACCTCTTCCAGCCGCAACTGGTCGGACGAGCCGTGGCGGTCCCGGACGATCGCCTTCATCGGGGCCTCCGTGGCGTGCGGGGTGGGCGGCCGGCCTGCCGGGATCGTCGGCACTGGCGGCGACGGTAGGGCAACGCGCGCCGTGCGGACATCAGAGACGATTCCTAAGGGGCACAGGGATTTCGCCGCGCGCACGGCAGAAATGCGGCCGCCGGGGGTTTGCCCGCCGGACATCACCCGGCCGTGGACGTGGCGGGCGGTCGCGCGGTGGCGGTTTTATCGTCGGGCCGGGAGGTCCACGTGGTCGAACGGGTCGAGGTGGGCCGCGGTGCGAGGCGCGCCGTGGTCGCGGTGATCATGCTCGGGATGCTGCTCGCCGCGCTCGACCAGACGATCGTGGCGACCGCGCTGCCGACCATCGTCAGCGACCTCGGCGGCGGCGGGCACCTGTCCTGGGTGGTCACGTCCTACCTGCTGGCCGAGACCATCATGACCGCCCTGATCGGCAAGTTCGGCGACCTGTTCGGCCGCAAGCGGGCGTTCCTGCTCAGCGTCGCGCTGTTCCTGGCCGGCTCGTTCCTGTGCGGCTGGGCCGACTCGATGACGTGGCTCATCCTGGCCCGCGCGGTGCAGGGGCTCGGCGCGGGCGGGCTGATGGTGACCTCGGCCGCCGTCATCGCGGACGTCGTGCCGCTGTCCGAGCGCGGCAAGTACCAGGGGTTCATCGGCGCGGTGTTCGGCGTGGCCACGGTGGTCGGCCCGCTGCTCGGCGGCCTGTTCGTGGACCACCTGAGCTGGCGCTGGGCGTTCTACGTCAACCTGCCCCTGGGCGTGGTGGTGCTGGCCGTCGGCGCGTTCGCGCTGCCCGGCGTGCGCGGCGCGGGCCGGCCGCGGATCGACTACCTGGGCATCCTGCTCATCGCCCTGGCCTCGACCGGCCTCACCCTGGTCACCAGCTGGGGCGGCGTCGAGTACCCGTGGGCGTCGCCGACGATCGTCCTGATGGCGATCGGGTCGCTGATCGCGCTCGGCCTGTTCGTGGTCGTGGAGAACCGGGCCGCCGAGCCGATGCTGCCCATGCGCCTGTTCCGCAGCCGCGTGTTCACCGTGTGCACGGTGCTGAGCTTCGTGGTCGGGTTCGCCATGCTCGGCGGCGTCACGTTCCTGCCCACCTACCTGCAGTACGTGCACGGCGCGTCGGCCACCCAGTCGGGCCTGGAGATGCTGCCGCTGGTGGTCGGCCTGCTCATCGCCTCCGTCACGACCGGCAACGTGATCAGCAAGACCGGCCGCTACCGGGTGTTCCCCGTGGTCGGCAGCCTGCTCATGATCGGCGGGCTGTTCCTGCTGTCCCGGTTGGACCCGCAGACCTCGTTCTGGCAGGCGTCGACGTACATGCTCGTGCTCGGCCTGGGTGTCGGCATGTGCATGCCGGTGGCGATGGTGGTCGTGCAGAGCACCACCGACTACGAGGACCTGGGCGTGGCCACGTCCGGCGTGAGCTTCCTGCGCACGTTGGGCAGTTCGTTCGGGGTGGCGGTGTTCGGGACGGTGTACGCGAGCAACCTGCCGGCCAACCTCGCCGCCGCCATCCCCCCGGGCGTCGACCCGGCCGCCGCGGCCAACGTGCAGGCCCTGCACGCCCTGCCGGACGAGCTGAAGGCCCCGATCATCGCCGCCTACGCGGACACCCTGCACCTGGTGTTCCTGTCCGCCGCGCCGGTCGCCGCCGTCGCGTTCGTGGTCGCGCTGTTCCTGAAGGAAGTGCCTCTGCGCGACACCGCCCGCGCCGCCGCGACCGAGGTGGGCGACAACTTCGCCGCGCCCCACACGTCCGACTCGGAGGACGAGCTGGAGAAGCTGGTCGCCCTCATCGTCAGCCGCGAGCGCCGCGACCCCACACCGGACGTGCTGCGCGACTCGGGCGTCCCGCTCACCCACGCGCAGGCGTGGCTGGTGGTCAAGGTGTTCCGGCAGAGCGTCGAGCACGGCGACGCCACCCTCGACCGGCTGGCCGAGGCCACCCGCGTCCCCGCCGGCGTCTTCGAACCGGTGGCGCGCCAACTCCAGACCAGGGGCTACGTCACGGAAACCGGCGGGCACTACCTCTTCACCCCCCAGGGCACCCGGGTCTTCGCCGACCTGGTCACCGCCTGGCGCCGCTGGCTGCGCGTCAAGCTCACCGACTGGCACTGCGACACCCCCACCTTCACCGCCGCCGTCGACCGCGTCGCCACCGAACTGACCACCAGCAGCCGCTCCCTCCCCACCACCCACCCCACCGCCGTCGTCTGACCGCATTTTGCGGACAACCCCGATTGCGCCTGTGTAACAGTGACGGCCGGGAGTCACGGTTCTCTCAGGTCGGCCCCTGCCCTCGCTGAGGCGGGCAGACGGTGGAGGGGGATGGTCACATGGTCGTGGACGAAGGGGTGAACACCGCCCAACTGAGGTTTCAAGGCGAGATCGTCGCCTTGCTGGAGCGCTGCGAGAGCCTGCGCCCCGAGCGCGGACGCACCATGCTGGTGAGCCTGCTGTCCGACATCCTCGGCGAGCCGGTGTCGTTGGAGGGTTCCGAGGTCCACCTCCAGCTCCTCGGTCTCGTCCGGTGGTGCTGCCGCCACGCCGGTGGGCTGCGCGGCCTGGTCGACTGCCTCAGGTTGCTGGACCCGCACGCGCCCGAGATCTCCCAGCTGGTCGAGCTGGGGGACGAGTGGGCCGCGTTCCGGGCCTTGCCGACGGGGGACTGGGACCGGTTGGCGAAGGCGCTGCGGTCGGTGCGGTTGACCGACGACCCGTTCGAAGAGCGACGCGAGCTGCGCCGCCTGGCCGACGTGGCCACCGACGGGCACTGCGACGACCTGCCCGCGCGGTGCCGTTCCGTGTGGTCGCTGTTCCTGCACCTCGCCGACCACAACGCAGGTCCGGGTGCCCTGTTACCCGCCATGGTGCTGGTGGACTGCCTCGCCGGACGCCTGGAGGACGGTGCGCTGGCCGCCGAGTTGCGTCGCTGCAACTGGCGGCTCGCGGAGAAGTTCGAGTTGACCGATCTGGTCGAACAAGCCCGGTGGCGCAACGAAGCCAAGATCGAGGGCGATGAGCCCGACGTGGTGCACCTCGTCTTCGAAGTCGACCCGGATCCGGTCGACCAGGACAAGGTGGTGCTCTCGCACTGGTTGAGCTGGCAGAGCTCCGGCTGGCACGGCCGTCGCCGCGGCGACGCCGCGATCCGGCGGGACGACCTGGAGGCGGAGGTCGACCGGATCATCGCGGAGCTGGAGGCGGAGTTGGGCATCACTCCGGCCGCCGAGCGGGTGAGCGCCATCGTGGTGGAGTTCTCGTTGCCCTGGGAGATGATCAACACCGCGGTGGAGTTCTGGCCGAAGGCCTCTCCCTCCGACGTCAGCGTGCCGTTGGCGGTCGATCACCCCGTACTGGTGCGGAGCTTGGAGCGGACGAGGGCGCAGCGGTACCGGCTGGTGTGGAAGCAGCGCTGGAACGCGATCTCCGCGGAGGCCACGCGCCCGTACTGGAGCCGGACCAACGGCGGGTGGGACCTCACCGGGATGGCGGTGGACCTGAGCGACACCTCCATCGTGTCACTGGTGCTCAGCGAACCCCCAGGTGATCGGCGCGGCAGGGCGTGGCACGAGGCCGCGATGGCGTTCAGGGCGGGGATCCCGATCATCGTCTGGGACCGCGAGGACTGCTCGACCAGCCACTTCCACGAAGCGGTGACCGAGTTGTTCGCCGCAGGCGAAGTGCGTCACCTGCCGGACAGATTGGCCCAATTGCGCCGGGACGCACTGCGGACGAATGAGTCGGATGGGCCGCACGCGGGTCGAAGTCTTGCCGTACTCTGGGACGACGCAGAGCGTCTACCGGAACCCCTGACCTCTGGTTGGGGTTCGCAGGGAGGTATCTGATGCAGAGTCGGCATGCACCCGATACCGGACGCACATTGGTTACTTATTCACCTGATAGGCGTAACTGCCTGTTCACTCGAAATGGTGAGATAGGCGCGGATTCCACGACGCGGATCCGATTACCCTTCCCCTTCGGAATCGATCCACTTCGTCACCGCGCACTCATGTCGCGATCGGGCGCTAAGGTAGTGGGCACGCCGTGGTCCCCTGATTCCAGGGCACACTGGCATGAATCGGCTCATCGATCCGAACCCGGGTGTCGTGCCCGCGCCGGAAGGATGTGACGGTGCGCGTCGACCCTGAGGACGGTGCCGCGGGTGGTGCGGCCGCGGTTCCGGACGTCCAAGAGTGGACGGCGGACGTGCTGAGGGCTGTCCTCGCGCCCCTCGTCGGCCAGTCCCGCGACCTGGTGGTCGCCGTCGACGACGGCCCCGCGATGTCGATCTGGGCGTCGGCGGTCGAGTCCTTCACGCGTGCGCTCGCCGAGTCCGGCGTCTTCGGTGACGTCACCGTCTGCGCACTCGGTGTCGAGGACAACGGCCAAGCCGTGCTGCGCGGCTCCGGTGAGGGTGCCCTGCCGGATCTGACCGGTTCCGGGGGGCGCCTGCTGCTGGCCCTGACCGACGCGGTCGACCCGACCTGGCGGTCGGGTGGGGCGTGGGCTTGGCTGCGCGGACTGGGTGCCGCGCACTCGGTCGCGGTGGTCAGTCCGCTGTCGTGGTGGGCGGCCTGCCGCACCGGCCTGGACCTGCACCGACTGCGGCTCAAGGTGTCCGAGTCGGGCGCGCCGAACCACTTCTACGAGTGGGAGCCACAGGTCGACGTGCCGGGGTTGTACGACGGGCTCGGCGACGTCGTGCCCGTCCCGTTCGTGGAACTGTCCCCGTCGGGTCTGCGGGAGTGGGCCGACCTCGCTGCGGCGGCGGGGTGGGCGAACCTGGGTGCGGCTCTTGTGCCTGTTCGACCGGACGCGCCGGCCGGTGTGGCACCGCTTCGATCGGGTGACGCGAGCTTCAGTGTCGCGGAACTCGTCGCGGCGTACCGCACGACCGCGTCGAAGGTGGTGTTCGACCTGGCCGTCCACTGGGCCGTCGCACCGCTGGAGGTGCCCCTCCTCGTCCGCATCCTCGAACTGCTGCACCCGGGAGTCGGACGCGCGACCCTGGCGGAATTCCTCGGCGGCCCGCTGGTGGAGATCGCCCCCGGCGGCTCCGGCAACGAGGAAAATCGAGTGATGTTCAGGTTTGTGCGAGAGGGTGTTCGGGAGGAACTGCTCGCACACGGGCGTCGTATCGACACCGAGCGAGTGCGCAAGGTGGTCCGCCATTACCTGGAAGAACGCCAACCGGTGGTGGCGGCGTTCGAATGGCCGCTGGACGCGGAGCCGGTATCGGCGACCTCACCCATTGCCGCGCCACGTCACGTGGCGGAAGCCGAGCGTGCTGTGCTGAAGGCCTGGTCAGGCGTTCACCTGCGGAATTCCATGCCAACCCACCCCCGGGTCGAGCCGCCGGCGACGGTCCGCAAAGATGACGCACGCAGAGATATACACGGAGACTTGGGTGAGCTGGCCCGGGTTCGCGAGAGCGCGGTCGATGTCGAGCGAAATGCAGGAGGAGTAGACGTGACTGCCGTCGAGCAGGAAGAAAGGAGAAGGACTCTCGCATCGCCCGTCTTTGGCGGAGTGCCGCCGAGGAACGTGAACTTCACCGGGCGGGCGGACCTTCTCCAGGAGCTCGAACGGCGCCTCGTCCGGGGCGGGACCGCGGCCGTGCTGCCCGAAACGCTGCACGGCATGGGCGGTGTGGGCAAGTCGCACCTGGCCATCGAATACGCCTACCGCAACCGCGCGAGCTTCGATCTGATCTGGTGGGTTCCGGCGGAGCGATCGGTCAAGATCGTCAACTCGCTGGTGGAACTGGGCCAACGCCTGGGCCTCGAAGGCGGCGCCGAGTCCAACGTGGCGGTCCAGCAGGTGCTCGACGCCCTGCGCAGCGGCAACCACGCCAAAGTCCCGACCAACTGGCTGCTCATCTTCGACAACGCCGACAGCCCCGACGCCGTGCAGGAGTACCTGCCCACCGGCGGCACGGGCCGCATCCTGGTCACCTCGCGCAACTCGCAGTGGTTGAGCGTCGCCCGTCCGCTCGAGGTCAACGTCTTCCAGCGCGCCGAAAGCGTTCAGCTGCTGCGCCGACGCGACCCCGAACTCAGCGAGGAGGACGCCGGTCGCCTGGCCGAGGCGTTGGGCGACCTGCCGCTCGCCATCGCGCAGGCGGCGGCGTGGCGCGTGGAGACGGGCATGCCCGCCGACGAGTACCTGGAACTGCTGGCCGAGAAGCAGCTGGAACTGCTCAACGTCACCACGACCCTCGACTACCCCGAGTCGGTGGCGGCGATGTGGGACCTGTCGCTCAACGAGCTCAAGCGCAAGAACCCCTCGGCGCTGCGGCTGCTCCAGGTGTGCGCCTTCCTGTCGCCGGAGCCGATCAACCGCACGATGTTCAGCTACAGCCGCAACATCACCGGTGTGCCGGTCGAGCTGTCCCGGGTCCTGCGCGACCGCTTGCGGCTCAACGAAGCGGTCCGCGACATCAACCGCTTCGCGTTGGTGCGCGTCGACCACCGCACGAACTCCATCGAGCTGCACCGCCTCGTCCAAGCCGTGCTCATCAGCCAGATGAACGAGGGCGACCGCGTGGTCATGCGCAACGCGGCGCACCTGATCCTGGGCGAGAACGACCCGGAAGCGCCGGAAGAGCCCGACAACTGGCCGACCTACGTCGACCTGAGCGCGCACCTGGCCGCTTCGAACGCCTACGAGAGCGATGCCGAGTCGGTCCGGTCGCTGCTCCACAACCAAGTCCAGTTCCTCTACCGGTGGGGCGAGCACAAGCGCAGCGCCGAACTGTCCGAGAAGATCTACCGAACCTGGTTGGAGCGGCTGGGGGAGGATCACCCGGAGACCCTGCGGATGGGCCGTTGGTACGGCTTCATGCTCTGGGTGGAGGGCCGTTATGCCGAGGCGATCCCGCTCAACCTGGAACTGCTGGAACGGCACCGCCGCACCTACGGCGAGGAGCACGAGGCAACCATCGTGGCGATGGGCCAGGTCGCGGCAGACAAGCGGGCGGAGGGCGACTTCGTCGGCGCGCTGGAGCTGTCGAAGCGCAGCTACGACATCTGCGTGCGCTACCTCGGTGACGAGGATCCGGTGACCCACGAGGCGGCGCACAACCTCGGCGTGAACCTCCGCCTCGTCGGTGACTTCGCCTCCGCTGTCACGCTCGACGCCGACACCTGGGACCGCAGGGTGCAGATCTACGGCCAGGAGCACGAGGTGCCGCTCTACACCCAGGTCGGCCTCACCATCGACAAGAGGGAGCTCGGCGACTACCGGGACGCCTGCGCCGAGCAGGAAGAGGTCGTGCGCATCTACGAACGGCTCAGCGAAGGGCGACCGCTCAACCCGACGTGGCTGCGCGCTTTGCGGCACTTGGCCGTGATGCGCAGCAGGGCGGGTGACCACGAGGGCGCGATGCGCGCGGCGGAGACAGCGTTCGAGGGTTTGCGGCGGCGGTACAACCTCGACCACCCTGATGTGCTCGCCGCCGCGCTGGCCCGCTCCGTCGAGCTGAGGCACTTGGGTCGCCATGAAACGGCCGCGCAGCTCGCGCAGAACACGCTGACCCGCTACGCCAAAACGTTGGGGGCCGATCACCCCCACACCCTGTCAGCGGCCGTGAACGTGGCGATCCTCCGCCGCTTGAAGGGCGACTTCGAAGGTGCCCGCGACCTCGACCAGGCGACCCTGGCGGGCTTCCGCACCCGCCTGGGTGACGACCACCCCTCCACTCTGGTCACCGGGATCAACCTGGCCAGCGACCTGCACGCGTTGGGCGACGTGCAAGGCGCCCACGACGCCGATGTCGAGAGCCTGCGTCGGGTGACGGCGGTCTTCGGCGCCGACCACCCGACCACGCTGGCTTGCCAGGTGAACCTCGCGCAGGACCTGCGTTCACTCGGGCGCACCGACGAGGCGGACCAACTCCACCTGCGAGCGGTAGCCGCCCTGCGTGAACGGCTCGGTCAGCACCATCCTGCGGTGTCCGAGCTGAGCGACCCCCGGGTGCGGGCGAACTGCGACATCGATCCGATGCCGCTCTAGCCCGCCGGCCCCAGCCACTCGGCGAGGCGCTCCACGTCGGGCGCCTCGCCGGTGGCGGCGATCCTGCTCCGCACGGCGCGGACGAGCTGCGGGCGTTCGAGCAATGCCCGCGACGCCGGACCAGGCGACAGTTCGTGCACCGCGATCCCGAAGCCGGACCACGCGCCGGGCCGGTTCGAGCCCTCGGCGAGTTCCGCCGAGTACAGCGCGTGCGCCCGTTCGTGCTCTCCGGCCACGAGGGCGAAATCCGCCTCGGTCAGGTCTTCGGTGGTCTTGTGGACGTGATCGGGTGGGCCTGACCGCAACGCGTCGAACTCCGCTCGGCCCGCCAGTAGGACGCGGGTGAGGATTGCTTTGGCGTCCAGCCTGGGGGGTGTGGTGGCGGCCACCACGGCGGAGTGGGTTCCAGGGGGTGGCGCAGGCTCGCCCGCGTGCCATCGCTCGGCGCACTCCAATACGTGTGCTCGCATCGGATGGAGGTGCGTGGCGCGCCACGCCGTGCGGTGGTCCAGTGCTGCTGCTTCCGCGGCCGAGAGCAGTTCGGCGGGCACCGCGGCGTTGTCCAGAACCTCCAGCCGTTCCGCCAAGCGAGCGGCGAACCTCCGCCCGAGATCGGTCAGCGACGGGTGTCGGCGCAGGGCACGGAGCGCTTCGGTCACCTGGATGCGAACGAGGGCGAACTCGAAGTGCGCCAGAGCGGCGGATGAACCGCTCAGGTGCTCGCGTTGCCTCATCCAGAACTCCGCGACGGCGAGGAAGGCGTTCACCCCTTGGTACAGACCGGATACCGGGCGTGGGTCGTCGCGCCACGGTGCGTAGCAGGTGGCGGACGGGTCCTCGTCGACCAGCGGTGCCAGGTGGCCGATCGCGTTCAGCTTGCTGTGCTGGTACTCGTGCACCATGGTCACGGCCAGCTGTGTCGCGTCGTGCGGTTCGGAGATGATCGCGGCGCCGTAGCCTTCGCCGACCGACCCGCTGTACGGTCGGAAGCGGTGGGCCGCGGGGCGCGGTGTGATCATCGACAGGCCCCTGGAGAGCTCCTGCGCGCGATGCGGGTGGTTCCGCTCCAGGATCGTCCACGCCTCGGCGAAGACCTCGTTCCACCGCGTCGCCGACGATTCCGACAATGGGTCGGGGTGCTCGGGGACATCCAATCCCCGGTACGGTCCTGTGTCGTCCAGGTGGATGCGCGGCGCGACGGAACCCGCCTCGTCCCCAAGATGGCGAATCGGCTCGAATCCGACCGGATGGGCTGTGCCGTCGCTGGTTTTCACGGTCAACCCCGACGCATCCGCGACCAACGTGCCATGGCCCCATTCGGTCACATCGGGCACTCGCACGGAACCCCGGCCGGGAAGTACGCAGATTCCATTCCACAGTGGAATTGTCATCGTGAAACGCAGTTTTGCGGACAAGGCCGCCGCGGCCGCCAGCAGGTGCAATTGGCCGATGTGGAACCACCCCGGCGCGGTGTCGGTGGTCTTGTTCCGGAGGCGACGCAGGACGTGCGCTGCCCACATGCCGACCTGTGGGCGTGACAGCAGCGCGGCCACCGCTCCCGGGTCGGCGTGCTCGGCCGCGATCAGGAGTTCCCACGCCTCGTCCACCGGCGGCAACGGACTTCCCGCGGTGTCGTGGTGGCGGGCATGGCGAAGCACCAGGCGCAAGGCGAGTAGTCGTCGCGTCTGTTCGACGTGGTGCAGCAACGCGGAGGCGTCGTTATCGGTTCGTTCGGACGCCAGGGCGTCCAACTGGGCCAGGGACGTGCCGTGGGTGGGCGGCGACATCCCGTACGCGGAGTTCCAGCCTGCCACCTCGTGGTCGCCCCTTGTCATCGGTGCCGGGTCCGCCGGTCAAGAGTGGCCGCCTACGCTGCCGCTGGCGTGGTCCACCTGTCTGAGGAAACGGTCCGTCGACGCCATCAGGATCTCGTCGTCGAACGTGTCCAAGGCGTCGAGAGGAACGTTCGTCAAGTCGACCAGGCCGGAGTCGACCCGAATTGCCGATTCATCCACTAGCGGGCCTCCCGAGTTGGCCACCGGGCAGCGGCGCCCCCGCGCGGTGGGATTCACCTTCGATGGCATGACCCAGTGTAATGTCGATGAAACACTGTGGAAGTGGTGCGTATGGTGGTATTCGCCGCCGCAGGGGACAACTAAACGCCACTGATCCGTTCGGCCAACAGGGTGTCCAGTTCGGCCATCTCGGTGGAACCGGCGGCGTAGAAGCGGATCGCTTCGAGCAGTGCTTTGAGGCCACCCGGGTAGTGGGCGCACGTCCGGACGATGCTGACCGTGTCCGGCCGGTTCGCGCTGTGGCGGCTGATGGCGGCGGCGAACTTCACCTCGCGCAACACCAGGTCACGTCCCTCGCGGGTGTCGAAGCCGGGGGTGCGGAGCAGGACGTCGACGATCGGTCCCAGTTCGGCGAGGGTCAGCGGCGCCTCGTCGGCGACCGTGCGGATCGGGGTGGTGGCGTCGCCGGCGATCGGCTTGCCGTCCACCAGGCGGACCCAGACGCGGGCGTCGGCTTCTTTCACCTTGGCCTGCGCCGCGGTGTAGTCGCCGGGCCTGGCGGCCGGGTCGTGGCGGACCACGGAGCGGTAGAACGGGTCGGAGACGACGAGCACCAGGGTGCCGGTCGAGGACTTGAGGGCCTGCTTGGCGGCCGGCGCGTCGAGGATCCGGTAGGTGAAGATCATCTCTTCGCTGGTCTTGCCGTGCTCGTCGAAGTGGACCTCGCCGGCGTGCACGGCCATCCTCACGCGCAGCCGCGCGCCGTGGGCGTGGATCTCGTTGTGCCTGCGCAGGGCGGCGACGACCCGCTCCGGCAACCGCTCGACCAGCACGGACTTGGGCACGTCGGCGGGCATCAGCACCAGCAGGCTGTCGCCCGCGTCGTCCACCGCCTTGTCGTCCCACGGCAGGTCGCAGTCGGCGAACGCGGCCATCAGCGCCTGGCGCATGCCGTCGCGCACGGCGGTGCGCTGGGGTGACGACCTGGTCGGGTCGCCGTAGGACTCGACGTCCACGACGACGAACGACCGGTGCACCGCAGCCGACACC
This sequence comes from Saccharothrix sp. 6-C, assembly GCF_016695385.1. Classification (NCBI taxonomy): domain Bacteria; kingdom Bacillati; phylum Actinomycetota; class Actinomycetes; order Pseudonocardiales; family Pseudonocardiaceae; genus Saccharothrix; species Saccharothrix sp. 6-C. Next base: position 2,206,711 of record NZ_CP064192.1, read on the forward strand.
ATGTGACCTCCCCACGCATGTTGTAGCCCAGTGGAGGGGTGTGGGGGCAGCGGCGCCACTCGAAATGACCAACCCTCCGGTTGCGGGGCGCCCCGGTTCGGGTATGGAGTCGGGTGTGGACGGGTACGGGTGGACGATCGCGCTGGTCGCGGTGTTGGTGTTGCTGAACGCGGTGTTCGCGGGCAGCGAGATGGCCTTGATCAGCCTGCGCGAGGGTCAGCTGCGGGCGTTGGAGCGCGACGACCGGGCGTCCGCGAAGACGCTCGTGCGGCTGGCGCGCGACCCGAACCGGTTCCTGGCCACCATCCAGATCGGCATCACGCTGGCCGGGTTCCTGGCCTCGGCGACGGCGGCGGTGTCGTTGGCCGAGCCGCTGGTGCCGGCGCTGTCGTTCCTCGGCAACGCGGCGAACGCGGTGGCGATCGCGCTGGTCACGGTCGTGCTGACGTTCCTGACGCTGGTGTTCGGCGAGCTGGCGCCCAAGCGGTTGGCGATGCAGTACGCGCTGCGCTGGGCGCTGCTGGTGGCACGGCCGCTGCACGTGCTGTCGACCGCCTCGCGGCCCGCGGTGTGGGCGTTGAGCGCGTCGACGAACGTGGTGGTCCGGCTGTTCGGCGGCAAACCGGACGCGGAGTCCGAGCAGATGTCGTCCGAGGAGCTGCGCGAGCTGGTCTCCGCCCAACGGGGCCTCAACGCCGAGCAGCGCATGATCATCACCGGCGCGCTGGAGATCAGCGAGCGGCGGCTGCGCGAGGTGCTGGTGCCGCGCCGGTCGGTGGTCACGCTGGCCGCCGAGATGGACGTGCCGTCCGCCCGCGCCGAGCTGGCCGCCTCCGGCCACTCCCGGGCGCCGGTCGCGCGCGGCGGGCACCTGGACGACGTGGTGGGCGTCGTGCACCTGCGTGACCTGCTCGAAGACGACGCCGTGCTCGTCGACGTGGCCCGCCCGCCGGTGGTGTTCCCCGACTCGGTGCGGGTGTCCGACGCGCTGCGCCGGTTCAAGGCCGAACGCGAGCAGCTCGGCCTGGTCGTGGACGAGCACGGCGCGGTCGACGGCATCGTCACGCTCGAGGACCTGCTGGAGGAGGTCGTCGGCGAGATCCTGGACGAGACCGACCGCGACGTGATGGCCGTCCGCAACGGCCCGGACGGCTCCCTCGTGCTGCCCGGCACGTTCCCGATGCACGACCTGGTCGACCTGGGCGTGGAGCTGGTCGACCCGCCGGAGGGCGACTACGCCACCATCGCGGGCCTGGTGCTGGTGGTGCTCGGCCGCATCCCCGAGGGCCCGGGTGACCGGATCACGCTGCCCGGCTGGTCCGTCGAGGTGGTGAAGGTCGAGCACCACGCCATCACGTCGGTGCGCCTGCGGAAGCGCTGACTACCGGCCCGCCGCCGCGACCCAGGCCTCAAGGCCGGCCGCGTCGTGGGGCAGGGCGGAGGACAGCACCCGGTTGCCCGAGGCGGTCACCACGACGTTCTCCTCCAGCCGCACGCCGATGCCGCGCAGCTCCGGCGGCACGGTCTCGTCGTTCGGGTGGAAGTACAGGCCCGGTTCGACGGCCAGCGCCATGCCGGCCTCCAGCGTGCCCTCGTGGTAGGCGGCGGAGCCGGAGTTGGCGCAGTCGTGCACGTCCAGCCCGAGGAAGTGGCCGACGCCGCACGTGATGTAGCGGCGGTGGTGCTGGCCGTCCGGGTCGAGCGACTCCTCGACCGACACGGGCAGCAGGCCCCAGTCGTGCAGGCCCTCGGCGAGCACCCGCATGGCCTCCTGGTGGAAGTCCCGGTAGGCCGCGCCCGGCCGCACGACCGCCAACGCGGCCGCGGACGCGCGTTCGACCAGCTCGTGCACCTGCCGCTGCGCGGGGCTGTAGGAGCCCGAGACCGGCAACGTCCGGGTGATGTCCGCGGTGTAGAGGGTGTCCAGCTCGACGCCCGCGTCCAGCAGCAGCACGGCGTCCTCGGGCACGGGGCCGTCGTTGCGCACCCAGTGCAGGACCGGCGCGTGCGGTCCGGCGGCCACGATCGAGGCGTAGCCCGGGCCGTTGCCGGCGGTGCGGGCGCGCCGGTCGAACGTGCCCTGCAGCCACCGCTCGCCACCGCCCTTGACGGCGGCCTGCAGCTCGGCGGCCACGTCGGCGAACCCGAGGAGCGTGGCGTCCACGGCGGCCTGGAGCTGGTCGACCTCCCAGTCGTCCTTGATCCGGCGCAGCTCGGCGAGCACGGTGCGCAGCTCGGCGGTGTGGTCGGCGCCCGCCAGGGCGTCCAGCAGCGGGTCGACGCCGGCTGTCGCGTGCACGGCGGGCAGCCTGCCGCGCAGCGCCGACGGCAGCTCGTGCAGGGGGCGGCAGCGCAGCCCGAGGGCCTCGCCCCACTCGGCGAGGCCGGGCACCGGGCCGACCCACAGCTCGCCGTCGCGGGCGTTGGCGAAGAAGTCCGGCTCGTCCGGGCCGGCGGGCGGGCGCAGGAACAGCTCCGCGTCGTGGCCACCGGCGACGGGGTGCATCACCAGCACGGCGCCCTCCGCGGCGCAGCCCGTCAGCCAGGAGAAGTCGCTGTCGGGCCGGAAGCCGTAGTCGGTGTCGTTGGACCGCACCGGCGCCCAGCCGGCGGCCACCGCGACGCGCGCGCCGGGCAGCGCGGCGCTGAGCCGGTCGCGGTGCGCGGCGGCGGCCCGGGCGGCTCCGGGCGTGACGCGGGCGGCGCGGTCGGCCGGACCCCAGCCGCGCTGGACGAACTCGCGGAACCCGGAGGCGTCGACGAGCTTGCTGGGGTCGCGGCGGGCGGGTTTGGTCACCGTGGGCAGCCTTTCGGGTCGTGGCCGTGAGCACGTCCGGGCGCGATCGGCGACCGGACGTCACCGAGGATGGTCTCACCAGCCCGTGGATCGCCCAACCGGGTGCCTCCGGTGCCGAAACGGCCTACCGCGCCGACCCGATCAGGTAGGCAACACCGCAGGGCTGCCTACGGCGGGGGAGAAGCATGGGTCCCGAGGACGTCGTCGAACTGCGGGTGCACGGTGTGTCCGGCACGCCACCGGAAGCGATGCTCGGCGACCCGTTCCCGACCCCGGTGGCCGGTGACGACGTCGCCCGGTTCCTGCGGGCGGGCAAGCCGGTGCGGGCGCTGTCCAACGGTCGGCCGCGGACCGTGGAGGCGTTCCACTGGGGCCGGTTCACCTCGGGAGGCGCGAGCCGGGCGTTGTGGCTGGTGCTGATCCCGTTCGCGATCCTGAACCTGGCCCGGTACGCGCTGCTGGGCGCGAGCCGGTTCGCCGAGGCGGTGCTGCGGCTGCTCGGCCTGGTGCTGACGGGCATGCTGGTCGCGGCCACCGCCTACGCGTCGCTGGAGCTGCTGGTGCGGCAGTGCGCGGGCACGGCGACGTGCCGGGCGGAGCGCCTGGGGTTCTTCGACGGCTGGCCGTTCGGGGCGATGCTGCTGGTCGGCCTGGTCCCGCCGGGGTTGGTGATCACCGTGCTGTGGTGGTTCGGCCGGCAGACGTTCCTGTACGAGCCGAAGGGCACGCACCACGTGTGGGAGACCCGCACGGGCAGCCTGGGCGACTACGCGTTCTGGCACACGTCGCCGCGCACACCCGTGTTGCGCGACGCGCACGTGGCCGCGGCGTGCGCGGTGGTGGGTGTGCTGTACGCGGGCGCGTTGCGGACCGAGCAGCCGGACCGGCCGGCCGACGCGCTGTCGTGGGCGGTGGTCGGGCTGGGCGCGGTGGTGCTGGGGTGGGCCGTCGGGTGCGTGGTGATGTCGCCCGACCGGCGGGAGGTGAACTCCCGGGCGCTCAAGTGGGCGTCGGTGGTGTACCTGCTGCTCGCGGCGGGTGCGGCGACGGCGTCGCTGTGGCGGGTGCCGGTCGAGGCGTCCGGGTCGGTGACGCCGCTGGCCGGGTTCGAGGCGGTCACGAACACCCTGTCGGCGTCGGCGATGCTGCTGCTGGTCGTGCTGCTGGGGGCGTGCGTGCGGCTGCGGCGCTCCGCGCGCGGCGTGGAGCTGATGGTGGCGGACAAGCGGTTCCGGCCGTTGTGGCACGGTTACGCGACGGTCGTGATCGCGGCCGTGGCCACCACGTTGGCGGTCGGGTTCAGCGGCGGGTTGGCGTACCGGGTGGTGGACTGGGTCGGCGACCCGGTGCCCGACGCCGGGCGGCCGGGGCTGGTGCTGAGCACGAGCTACCTGGTCGGCGCGGGGCTGTGGGGCGTGCTGGCGATCGCGTTCCCGCTGCTGGTGGCGCCGGTCGTGGCGGCCATGGTGCGGCAGGTGTCGAGCGCGCTGGTGTTCGCGGCCGGTTCGGTGGCCGCGGCGGCGGCGGTGGCCCTGCGGTGGACGTCGGCGTCGGGCTGGGCGTTCTGGGCGGCGGTGGTCCTCGCCGGTCTCCTGTACGCGATCGGCACGGTGTCCTGCATGCGGCACGCGATCGGCGTGGCGGTCCGCGAGGGTGTGGTGGCGGACTACCCGGGCCGCCCGGACCGGCCGGGTGTCGGCAAGGTGGCCCTCACCCAGCGGTTGGCGTCGGCGAAGTACCGCTACCACTGGCTGCTCGGCGCGGTCGCGCTGCTGGGCGGTGTGCTGGTGGCGGCCGGCGGCGGTCTCGCGCTGGCCCGGCTGGCGCACCCGGGCTGGCGGGACGCGCCGCCGCCGGGACTGGCCGACTGGCTGTCGACCGTCCCGGCGCGGGAGCTGGGCGCGTTGGGCAGCCTGGTGGTGTCCGGTGTCGTGCTGGTCTTGTTGTTGTTGGGCGTGCGGACCTGGCAGAACGCCCGGATGCGCACGGTGGTCGGCATCGTGTGGGACCTGGTGGCGTTCTGGCCGAGGCTGGCGCACCCGATCTGCCCGCCTCCCTACGGCGGTCGCGCCACGATCGAGCTGACGTCCCGGGCGGTCCGGCTGGCCGGGCACCACGGCGTGGGCGCGGTCGTGCTGTCGGGGCACAGCCAGGGCAGCGTGGTGTGCGTCGCGGCGTTGTCGTTGCTGCGCCGGGAGAGCGAGCGGCCCGACCCGGCCGACGGCGAGCGGTACATCAGGCAGGCGGACGCGGTCGCCGCGCTGCGCCGGGTCGGCCTGGTCACCTACGGCTCGCAGTTGCAGTGGGCGTACTCGCGGCTGTTCCCGCACTACCTCGGCCACGCCGAGCTCGCCCGCCTGCACGACGACCTCGGCGACCGGTGGTGGAACGTGCACCGGCTCACCGACCCGTTGGGCGGGCCGGTGCAGGTGTGGCCGGAGACGGCGGAGGAGCGGCTGTCCGCCGACCCGAAGCTGTGGGGCGTGCGCTGCGGCAACGACGTGCGGCTGCGCGACCCGGAGTTCCTCGACCCCGACCCGGACGTGGTCGCCTCGCCGTTGCGCGGGCACAGCGACTACTACGACGACCCGGTGTTCGACGAGGTGGTGGCCAGGGTGGCGGACGCCGTCGCGCGACCGCGCACCACCGTGGTGATCGGCGACCTGTCGCTGTCGGGCGGGTCCTGAGCCTCAGGCCTGGAGCACGGACCGCGTGACGCGTTCGGCGATCGCGGCCACCAGCGTGCGCGGGCGGCGCGGGACGAGGTGGGCGTTGAGCGCGTTGCGCAGGCCCGGCGCGACGTAGGCGCGGTCGCGGTCCAGGCCGTCGAGGCCCGCGCGCACGACGGTCTCGGCGCTCATCAGCCGGCCGCCGAGCGCGGCGCGCGGGGTGACCCGCTCGAAGAAGCTGGTCCCGGTCGGGCCGGGGCACAGGGCGAGCACCTTGATGCCCCGGTTCCGGTACTCCCGGCGCAGCGCGAGGCTGAAGTCGAGCACGAACGCCTTGCCCGCGCTGTAGGTCGCGAAGTACGGCGACGGCTGGAACCCGGCCGTGGAGCCGACGTTGACCACGGCGCCGGAGCCCGCTTCGAGCATGCCCGGCACGAGCGCGCGGGTGAGCGCGACCAGCGAGACGACGTTGACCATCAGCTGCTCCCGGTCGTGGCCGTCGGGGATCTCCTCGAACCGGCCGGCGGTGCCGAAGCCCGCGTTGTTCACCAGCGTGTGGACGGGGCCGCGCAGCCGGGCCGCGATCGAGTCGGCCGCGTCCGGCGCGGACAGGTCCTGCACGACCACGTCGACCTCGACGCCGTGCTCGTGGCGGAGGCGGTCGGCGACGGCGTCGAGGCGGTCGGCGGAGCGGGCGACGAGGACCAGGTCGTGGCCGCGCCGGGCGAGTTGGGTGGCGAACTCGACGCCGAGCCCGGCGGACGCGCCGGTGACCAGGGCGGTGGGGTTCATGTCAGCTCCAGAGGCCTCGGGGTTATGTGAGACATCTTAGGCACAGTTGTAGCCCGAACCGCAACACCGATGTTCCACTTATTGCGATAGCTGTACCATCGGTGTGCACGAAGGGAGACAGTCTTGGGAACGACGCGGCCGTTGCGCGCCGACGCCGAACGCAGCGTGCGGACGATCCTCGAAGCCGCCGAGCGCGTGCTGTCGGCGAACCCCGGCGCGTCCATGGAGCAGGTCGCCGAGGCCGCGGGGGTCGCGCGCACCACCGTGCACCGGCGGTTCGCCAACCGACAGGCGCTGGTGGAGGCGATGACCGCCGACGTGGTGCGTCAGTTGGACGAGGTGATGGACGCGGGCCGCCCGGAGACCTCGCCGCCGCTGGTCGCGCTGCACGAGATCACCGCGAACGTGCTGCGGGTCAAGATCGGTTGGCCGTTCGCGATGGGCGTCGTCTTCACCGACGCCGACTCGCCCGCCGCCGAGGGCAGGCGCCGGGTCGACGACCGCTGCCTGGTGCTGCTGCGCCGGGCGCGCGAGGAGGGGCTGCTCGACGCCTCCACCGACCTCGACTGGACGCGCCGCGTCTTCTACGCGTTGATCGGCGAGGCGGTGCACGGGCCGGACAGCGGCCTCGGGCCCGACGCGTTGGCCCGCCGGGTGGTCGACACCCTCCTGCACGGCGCGGGGCCGCGGTGACCGGGCCGGTGGTCGTCCGCCGGGCCACCGCCGAGGACGTCCCCGCCATCGTGGCCATGCTCGCCGACGACGAGCTGGGCGCGCGGCGGGAGTCGCCCGGCGACCTGGGGCCCTACCTGCGGGCGTTCGAGGCGATCGACTCGGCCGACCACGAGCTGTTGGCGGTGGCCGAACGGGACGGTGCGGTCGTGGGCACGCTCCAGCTCACGGTGCTGCGCGGGCTGTCGCGCCGCGGCGCGTCGAGGGCGCAGGTCGAGGCGGTGCGGGTGGCGTCCTCGACGCGCGGGCAGGGGTTGGGGGAGCGGCTGGTGCGGTGGGCGGTCGAGGAGGCGCGGGCGCGCGGTTGCGCGATCGTCCAGTTCACGTCGGACAAGAGCCGGGTGGACGCGCACCGCTTCTACCGCCGCCTCGGCTTCGCCCAGTCCCACGAGGGCTTCAAGCTGGAGCTGTCGTGACGGGGGGTAGGTTGCGGCGGTAACTCCGCTCGACCGGGAAGTTCCGATGATCCAAGTCCTCGCGACCGCGTTGACGGTCCTGGCGCTCGTCGCGGCCCTGTGGTCGCTGGTGCTGGTCGTCACCGACCGGCCCATCACGCTCGCCACCAAACCCACCCTCGGCCTCGCCGGGGTCGTCGTGCTGCTCGAAGCCGGGCTGCTCGTGCAGGCGGTGGCGGCCACGGTCACCGTGCTCGGCTCCGACCGCGGCGGCCTCGACACGGCCACGTTCTTCGGCTACCTGGTCGCGGTGGCGGCGGTGCTGCCGGTCGGCGCGTTCTGGGCGCTCGGCGACCGGTCGCGGTGGGGCGCCGGGGTGTTGGCGGTGGCGTGCCTGAGCGTGCCGGTGATGATCCTGCGGCTCGACCAGCTCTGGGCGCACCGTGGCTGACCGGGACCAGCCGGGCGGGCCGGCCCGGCCCGACCGACCGGCCACGCTCGCGGAGACCACCCGGTCCGGCCCCGGGCGGATGCTCATCGCGGTGTACGGGATCTTCGCCGTCGCCGCGACCGCCCGCTCCGCGGTGCAGCTCGCCACCCGGTTCGAGCAGGCGCCGCTGGCGTACGCGCTGTCGGCGTTCGCGGCGGTGGTGTACGTGGTCGCCACCGCCGCGCTGGCCGGCGTCGTGTCCCGGCGGGTCGCCTACCTCGCGTGCGGTGTCGAGCTGGCCGGTGTGCTCGTGGTCGGCGCGGCGAGCCTGCTGTCCGCCGACGCGTTCCCGGACGCCACGGTGTGGTCGGACTTCGGCGGCGGCTACGGGTTCGTCCCGCTCGTGCTGCCGGTGCTCGGCCTGCTCTGGCTGCGCCACACCGGCCGCGCTCAGCTCGACCGCACCACGACGTCCACCCAGTAGTTCGTGGCGTTGAACGAGGAGCCGGGGAAGCTGCCCGCCGGGCCGTAGGTGTACAGCCCGTTGCCGCCGCTGCTCGCGCTCGACGGCGCGGTCAACGACCCCCGCACGCGGTCGGCGCCGAAGAAGGCCGCGGTCGCCGAGTAGCGCGTGGTCGTGTGGTAGGACGCGATGTAGGTGGTGCCGGCGGTGAGCGGCACCGGGGCGCCGAACGTGGCCTCCTGCCAGCCGCTCGCGGTCTCGCCGGTGAACGTGGTCGACGCGAGCAGCACACCGCCCGCGGTCCACAGGTGGGCCGTGTGCGCGCCGGTGTTCTGCGGTCCTTTGTAGAACCTGATCCCGACGGCGGCCGCGTCCGACGCCGCCGTGCGGAACTTCGCGCCCAGCTGCACCGGGCCCACGTCGGCCACCGTGACGGTCTGCGGCACGTCGCTGACGTCGAACAACGTCCGCAGCACCGGTGCGGGCGCGTCCACCACGACGTCCACCCAGTAGTTCGTGGCGTTGTAGGTCGCGTTGGGGAAGGCCGGTGACGGGCCGTAGACGAACACGCCGTTCCCGGACGCGCCGTCGGCGGGTGCGACCAGGGCGTCACGGGTGTGCGAGGTGGTGAAGAAGCCCGCGGTGGCGGAGTAGTTGCCGATCGCCGTGTGGTAGGACGCGACGTAGGTGGTGTTCGTGGTCAGGTCGACCGGTGTCGTGAAGGTGGCCTCCTGCCAGCCGCTCGCGGTCTCGCCGGCGAACGTGACCGAGGCGAGCAGCGTGCCGTTCGCGTCCCACAGGCGGCCGACGTGCGTGCCGGTGTTCTGCGTCGCCTTGTAGAACCGGATGCCCTTGGCCTTGGCGCCGGCGGTCGTGCAGCGGAACCGCACGCCGAGGTTGACGGCGTTGGCGTCGCCGGAGCTCGCGACCGCGGGCGCGTCGGTCGGCTTGAACAGCGTCTGCCGGACGGCGGTGGCCAGCACGGACACCGACACGGTCGCCGACACCGGCGCGTTGTGGCCGTTGGTGATCGTGTAGCGGAACGTCGCGAGCCCCGAGAAGCCCGCGCTGGGCGTGAACGTCACCGACTGCGCGGCCGCGGACCACGTCACCGTGCCGTTGACGGGGTTGTCCGCCCCGGTGACCGACAGCGGGTAGCCGTTGGGGTCGGAGTCGTTGGCCAGCAGCGCCGCGGCCGGGATCACCAGCGCGACACCTTGGTTCGTGGCGAACCCGCCGTCGTTGCCCGCGACCGGCGGCAGGTCGCCCGCGCCGCCCGCGCGGGCGAAGACGACGTCGACCCAGTAGTTGGTGCTGCGGAACGTGCCGCCGGGGAACGTGCCGGACGCGCCGTAGGCGTACACGCCGTTGTCGCCGGCGGGCGCCGTCAACGCGCCGGTGGAACGCGCGGTCCGGAAGTGGTTCGGGTCGGCGGAGTAGAAGCCGGTGCCGTGGTAGGACGCGACGTAGGTGGCGCCGGGGGAGAGCGGGACGGGCGCGGCGAAGTTCGCCTGCTGCCAGCCGCTCGCGGTCTCGCCGGTGAACGCCGCCGTGGCGAGCAGCGTGCCGTCGGCGCTCCACAGGTGCGCCGTGTGCGCGCCGGTCATGTGCAGGTTCTTGTAGAACCGGACGGCGGTCGCGCTGCCGGGGGTGTTGGTCGAGAAGCGCACGCCCAGCTCCAGCGCGGCGCTCTCGGCGGACCGCAGCGAGGACGGCACGTCGCTCGGGTCGAACAGCCGGACCGACGCCGAGGGCGTCACCGTCACCGCCACGCTCGCGGCCGGCGACTGGGTGTTGAGGCTGTCGTCCACCGCCCGGACCCGGATCGTCTGCTGCCCGGGCTGCCGGGGCCACCAGTCGAACGTCCAGTTCGCCGTGCCCTGCGCCGCCCGCCAGGACGTGCCGCCGTCGGTGGAGACCTCCACGGCCGCGACGACGCCGCCGACGTCGGTCGCCGTGCCGCTGACCACGACCTTCTGCTGCTGCACGAGCGTGGCGCCGTTCGCGGGCGACGTGACGACCGCGGTCGGCGGCGTGGTGTCGGTCGACGCGCTCGCCGCGACCAGGTCGCCCTGCAACGTCGTCGGCTGCACGGTCATGTCGGCGAACAGGTTCACCATCGCCTGCTGGACGTCGCGGTCCACGACGACGGCGGGGTAGGTGCCGTTGCTGGTCTCGTCGTGCTGGTCGTCGAGCCCGAAGGCCCAGAAGACGGTGCCCGCGCCGAACACGACGGCCCCGCTGGGCGCCCGGTAGAGCGTGAGGTGGTGGGTGGCGGGCGCGGGCGCGGTCGTGCGGCCGTAGTCGACCAGGTAGGCGTGCACGTCCAGCGAGGTCGAGGACAGGCGGATGAGGCCGGGCGGGCGGAACCGGTCGTCGGGCGACTCGTCCCACTCGTAGCCCAGCAGCCCGGCCGCCAGCTCGGCCGTGCCGCCGGGCGGGGTCAGGGCGACGTCGGTGTTGCGCCAGAACCTCGGCCGCGACATCGCGTGCGGCACCCGGATGACGTCGTAGCGGTAGGAGTCGACCTGGAACACGGTGCCGGTCAGGGAGTGCTCCGGCCGCCCGCCGTCGGCCGGCGGTGACGAGGAGGGGTCGCGCCAGGTGCCGGTCCACGCCGGGGCGGGGTCGATCTTCTCGCCGGCCCAGGTCTCCTTGTAGCACACCAGGGTGCGGTCGGGCGTGCCGTTGAGGTCGGGCTCCCAGCGGGTCTTCCAGTAGACCTCGTTGCCGCTGGCGAAGACCAGGTGCACGCCCGCGTCCCGGGCCGCTTCGACGTGCGCGCGCTGGTCGCCCGACCAGTACTCGTCGTGCCCGGTGGACAGGAACACCTTGAACGCGGTCAGCGGCACGGCGCCGGGGCCGGTGTCGACGCCGCTGAGGTAGGCGACGTCGTAGCCGTTGCGCTCCAGCCAGCGGATCGCCGCGTACTCGGCGCTGAGCAGGTAGTCCTGCGGCGCGGCGGCGGCGCCGATCCGGTCGCGGGTGCGGATCGGGCGGTTGTAGCTGACCTTGTACGCGCGCCCGTCGGGGGCGGCGGTGGCGTTGCCGCCGTACAGGTTCGCCCCGCCCCAGCCGTTGTAGGCGTGCCAGGTGGTGTCGGAGGTCTGGAAGCCGATGTCGTGCGGGGTGCCGTCGGCCCGCACGACGAACGGGATGTGGGACGCGCCGGCGACGCCGTCCTGCCGGACGAGCTTGGCCAGGTACACGCCGGACACCGCGTCGGCCGGGACCGCCCACGACGCGCTCACGCTCCAGTTGCCCGCGTCGTACAGGCCGATGGCGGGGTCGCCGCCGGGCGCGGGCTGGGGCGAAGGGGTGTTGCGCTGGAGGGTCGCGACCTTCCGCGCGCCGAGACCCCCGTAGTACCCGAGCCGGTAGACGTCGACCCGGTAGTTCGACGACGCGGTGTCGATCTTGAAGTCGACCGTCGTGCCGCGGTTGACGCTCATGCGGGTGGCGAAGCCCTCGATGGTCTCCGACGCGGGTCCGCCCAGATCCCACTCGCTCGGGGGGTTGCCCGGTTTCTGGTTCTCCAGAGCGATCGCGTTCAACGGCATGGGTCACCTCGTGAGAGTGATGGCAGTCACACGTCCGATACCGGTGACATCACTCTGTGGAGAACGCTGTTACGACCAGTCACGAACAATCGCCTGAATGGAGTAGTGGTGCCGAAGTTCCGGTCGTGATAAAGATCACCGGGTTGGGGTGATCTTGCGGTGGCCGGCGTCCGCGCAGGTCAGAGGCCTCGCCGGAGGCGTGCGGTCACCCCATGGCTGAGCCGGTTCTCAGGTGCCGTGTGCCAGCGTTCGGACACCCGCCCGCGGCACCCGCGCAGTCGCCTGCCGGCACGTCCGCCCACCAAGGAGATTCCCACGATGTCCGTGCTGGCTCGGCTGAGCCTGGCCAACCGAAGTCTCGTCGGGCTGCTCAGCCTGCTCGTGATCGGTTTCGGTGTGTTCACGCTGCCCTCGATCAAGCAGCAGCTCTTCCCGTCCATCGAGCTGCCCGCCGCGGTGGTCATCGCGCCCTTCCCGGGCGCGTCGCCCGACCTGGTGGACAGCCAGGTGGCCGAGCCCATCCAGTCGGCCGTGCGCGGCGTCGACGGCGTCGAGCAGGTGTTCACCCGCTCCGCCGAGAGCTCCGCGACGGTCCAGGTGATGTTCACCTACGGCACCGACATCGACGCCGCCGTGGCCAAGATGCAGCAGGCGGTGAACCGGCTCCAGCCGCGCCTGCCGCAGGGCGTGGAGCCGACCGTCGCGCAGGGCAGCACCGACGACATCCCGGTGATCGCGCTCGCCGCGACCTCCGGTGACGACGACATCGCCGCCGCGGCCCGGCTGCGCGCCGAGGTCGTGCCCGGCCTGGAGGCGATCCCCGGCGTGCGGGAGGCCACCGTCAGCGGCGAGCGCGACCGCCAGGTCGGCGTCACCGTCGACTACGCCCGCCTCGGCGCGGCCCGGGTCGACCCCCAGGCGCTGACCGCCGCCCTGACCACGGCCGGCGCGGTCGTGCCCGCCGGCACCGTGCCGGACGCGGACAAGACGCTGACCGTGCAGATCGGCAGCCCCGTCGGCACCGTCGAGGACCTGCGCAACCTGCTGCTGGCCTCGCCCGCCGGCCCGGTGAGGCTCGGCGACGTGGCCCGGGTCGAGTCCGCGCCCGAGGCGGCGACCGTGCTCACCCGCACCAACGGCGAGGCGACGTTGGGTATCAGCGTCACCATGACCGCCGACGGCAACGCGGTCGAGATCTCCCGGCAGGTCCGCGACCGGCTCGCCGAGTGGGGCGAGGCGGCCGGCTCCACGCTCACCGTCGCGTTCGACCAGGGCCCGCAGGTGGAGAAGGCGATCAGCGGCCTGACCACCGAGGGCCTGCTCGGCCTGCTCTTCGCCGTGGTCGTCATCCTGCTGTTCCTGCTGTCGGTGCGGTCCACGCTGGTGACGGCGGTGTCGATCCCGCTGTCCGTGGTGGTCGCGCTGATCGCGCTCTACACCGGCGACCTGTCGCTGAACCTGCTCACCCTCGGCGCGCTCACCATCGCGGTCGGCCGGGTGGTGGACGACTCGATCGTGGTGCTGGAGAACATCAAGCGGCACCTCGGCTACGGCGAGGAGAAGCAACGCGCCGTGCTCGACGGCGTGCGCGAGGTGGCGGGCGCGGTGACCGCGTCCACGCTGACCACGGTCGCGGTGTTCCTGCCGATCGCGTTCGTCGGCGGCATCGCGGGCGAGCTGTTCGGGCCGTTCTCCATCACGGTCACGGTGGCGCTGCTCGCGTCGCTGCTGGTGTCGTTGACGATCGTGCCGGTGCTGGCGTTCTGGTTCCTCAAGCGCCCGGACGTGCCGACCGACCCGGAGGAGGCGGCGCGGGCGCGCGAGGCGGCGCTGGAGAAGGAGAAGCGCAGCCCGTTGCAGCGCGCCTACGTGCCCGTGCTGCGGTTCGCCACCACCCGCCGCTGGGTGACGTTGCTGATCGCCGTGCTCATCTTCGGCGGCACGCTCGGCCTGGCCGGCTCGTTGCAGACCAACTTCATCGACAACGCGGGCGGCACCGCCCTGCAGGGCACCCAGGAGCTGCCGCCGGGCACCAGCCTCACCGCCCGGGACGAGGCGGCGCGCAAGCTCGAAGCCGTGCTGGCGGAGACCGACGAGGTGGAGACCTACCAGGTCACCGTCGGCACGGACAACAGCCTGGCCGCGTTCGGCTTCGGCGGTGACGGCGACACCAGCGTGCGCGCCACCGTGCGCGAGGGCACGGACCTGGAGGCGTTGCAGGACCGGCTGACCGAGCAGCTGGGGAACACGCCCGGCGCGGGCGAGGTGGCGTTCGGCGCGGCGGCGTCCGGTTTCGGCTCGGACACCATCGACGTGCTCGTCACCGCGCCCGACGAGCAGTCGCTGCGGGACGCGGCCGACCGCGTGCAGCAGGCCGTGTCCGGGACACCCGGCGTCGGCGAGGTCACCAACGACCTGTCGGTGAGCGCGCCGCGCGTGCAGGTGACCGTGGACCAGGCCGCCGCGGCGGCCCGGGGGCTCAGCGGCCAGGCCATCGGCCAGTTCGCGGCGCAGGCGCTGCGCGGCGTGCCGGTCGCCCAGCTGCCGATCGACGGCCGGTCGCAGCAGGTCCTGCTGCGCACGGGCGCCGCGCCGACCGACGTGGACGCGTTGCGCGCGCTGCCGCTGCCGGGCGGCGTCACGCTCGGCCAGGTCGCCGAGGTGGCCGTGGTGGACGGCCCGGTGCAGGTGCGGCGCACCGACGGCGCGCGCAGCGCCACCGTGTCGGCCAAGGCCACCGGGTCCGACCTGGGTGCGGTGACGGCCGACCTGACGTCTCGCCTGGACGCGGTGGACCTGCCCTCGGGCGCCTCGCACAGCATCGGCGGCGTCAGCGCCGACCAGGCCGAGACGTTCGCCGACCTGGGGCTGGCGATGCTCGCGGCCATCGCGATCGTGTTCCTGATCATGGTGGCGACGTTCCGCAGCCTGGTGCAGCCGCTGATCCTGCTGGTGTCGATCCCGTTCGCGGCGACCGGCGCCATCGGCCTGCTGCTGCTCACCGGCACCCCGCTCGGCCTGCCCGCGCTGATCGGCATGCTGATGCTCGTCGGGATCGTGGTGACCAACGCGATCGTGCTGATCGACCTGGTCAACCAGTACCGGCGGGACGGGATGCCGGTGCGCGAGGCGGTGGTCGAGGGCGGCCGGCGGCGGTTGCGGCCCATCCTGATGACCGCCGCGGCCACGATCTTCGCGCTGCTGCCGATGGCGTTGGGCATCACCGGCGAGGGCGCGTTCATCGGCAAGCCGCTGGCGATCGTGGTGATCGGCGGCCTGATCAGCTCCACGCTGCTCACCCTGGTGCTCGTGCCGACGCTGTACTCGATGGTCGAGGGCCGCAAGGAGCGCCGCCGGGCGCGCAAGGCCGAACGCCCCGCCGAGGACCGCGAGGCGGTCACCGTCTGACGTTCGCCGGCCCGCTCGTCCCGTTCGCCGGAAGCCCCGTCGCCCCACCCGGGCGGCGGGGCTTCCGTCACCTCACCCCGGGCCGGGGTGCTGCGTCGGGCTGGAGGAGTGGCGTGACTGGCTCGACCCGCCGTCCGATCACCTGCCGGCTGCTCCGTAGCGCAGGCCGTCGATGAGCAGCGCGACCATCCGTCGCGTGTGGCCCTCGTCCTCCCGGGCGGGCAGGGCCAGGTTGGCCGTGGCGCGCAGCAGGTCGTACGGGTCGACGTCGGCCCGCACCTCGCCGGCCCGTGCCGCGCGGTCGAGCAGCGCGCCCAGGACGGGCACGAAGCGCTGCTGGAAGTAGGCGGGCAGGCTGCTGTAGGCCGGGTCGCCGGAGTGCAGGGCGGCGCTGAGCCCGTGCTTGGTGCCGATGAAACCGGTGAAGCGCCACAACCACGCGGTCAGCGCTTCGAGCGGTGCGTGCTCGGCGGTCAGGGCGGGCGCGGCGTCGGCGCAGGCGTCCACCTCGTGGCGGAACACCGCGGCGATGAGGTCCGAGCGTTGCGGGAAGTGGCGGTAGAGGGTGCCCGCGCCCACCCCGGCCTTGGCGGTGATCTGCCGCACGGGCGCGTCCACGCCCGAGGTGGCGAAGACCTCCGCGGCGGCGCTGAGCAGGGCGTCGGTGTTGCGCCGCGCGTCGGCGCGCACGGGTCTGCCCGACCGCTCCCCGGTCACGCCGATGTCGACTCGCTCGCTCACGACCACCCCGCCCGACTAAGCGGAACGTTGTTCCGTATAGTCGAAGTTGAACGTTGTTCCGTTTGTGTCAGCGTAGCGCTGCGCCGGGCACCTGCCAACGCACGAGGAGACCCATGAAGTACCGCACGCTGGGCCGGACCGGCATCAAGGTCAGCCCCTACGCCCTGGGCGCGATGATGTTCGGCGCCGCGGGCAACCCCGACCACGACGACTCGGTCCGGATGATCCACAAGGCGCTGGACGCGGGCGTCAACTTCGTCGACACCGCCGACATCTACTCGCACGGCGAATCCGAGGAGATCGTCGGCAAGGCCCTCGAAGGCCGCCGGGACGACGTCGTGCTGGCCACCAAGGCGCACCTGCCGATGGGCGAGGACCCGAACCACCAGGGCAACTCGCGGCGCTGGCTGGTCCGCGCCCTCGACGACTCCCTGCGCCGCCTGCGGACCGACCACGTCGACCTCTACCAGGTCCACCGGCCCGCGCCGGACACCGACGTGGAGGAGACGCTGTCGGTCCTCACCGACCTCATGCGCGCCGGGAAGGTCCGGGCCATCGGGTCCTCCACCTTCCCCGCCTCGGAGATCGTCGAGGCGCAGTGGGTCGCCGAACGGCGCGGCCTGGCCCGGTTCCGCACCGAACAGCCGCCGTACTCCATCCTCGACCGTCGCATCGAGAACGAGGTGCTGCCCGTCTGCGAGCGCTACGGCATGGGCACGCTCGTCTGGAGCCCGCTGGCCCAGGGCCTGCTCACCGGCCGGTTCCGCCAGGGCGCGGGCGCCGAGAGCAGGCGGGCCCGCTTCACGCACATGACCGACGAACGCCGCCACGAGGCGGTCGAGCGGCTCGTCCCCGTCGCCGAGGACGCCGGCCTGTCCCTGACCCACCTGGCCATGGCCTTCGCGATCGCCCACCCGGGCGTCACGTCCGCGATCATCGGCCCGCGCACCGAGGAGCAGCTGGACGACCTGCTCGCCGGCGCGGACGTCGTGCTGGACGACGCCGTGCTCGACCGGATCGACGCCGTCGTCCCGCCGGGCACGGGCGTGGGCGCCCTGGACATGGACTACCGCACACCGGCCGTGCAGCAGCCCCGCCTGCGCCGCCGCCTGCTCGAAGAACGCGCCGCCGCCTGAGCCGCCGCTCGACCGGAAGAATTCGACGCGGCTGATTCCGAATTGATTGCGGGATGGTGCCGCCCTCTTCTCCGCGGAAGAGGGCGGCACCATTCTTCAGTTCCGGGACCGTCGATCAGCGGATGCTCGGGTCAGGCTTCGTACCAGTCCACGCAGAGTTGGGCGACGTAACCGGTGCGTCCGTCCCACTGCACCTGGATCCACCAGCTGCTCGTGCCGCCGCACGCGGTGTAGCTGCTGCCCGAGGTGGCTTCGCACGACGCCGCGGCGCGCTGCCCGGGCTGGATGATGCCGAGTCGGGTTGAGCCGGCGTTCGTGCGCAAGCGGACGTTCACGCCGCTCACGCCCGCTTTGGGTGTGACGTAACAGGCGGGCACCGCCGACCGGTCCACCGAGTGGCCGGTCGGCGTCGGTGCGGCCGACGAGGCCGCGGACGCGGACGACGGCGCCAGGGCCATCATGACGAAAACGATCAGGGCGCCCAGCGAAGCGACCAAAGAATTCTTTTTCACAGTTCCCCCTTCGGGATCCTTTCACGGTCCCGAAGGTGACGATAGCCATGCCCGCCGCGTTTTCGCAGTCCCTCGTCAGTGTGATTGCGTCGACCCGTTGACGAGGGCCTGCGTGATCAATTGTCGCGCATTCGCGACACCGGATCGATCAGGCGCCCGGCTCGTAGGCGAGGTTCGGCCGGAGCCAGCGCTCGACCTCCTCGACCGGCATCCCGCGCCGCCGCGCGTAGTCGACCACCTGGTCGCGCCCGATCCGGCCCACGGTGAAGTAGCGGGCCTCCGGGTGCGCGAAGATCACCCCGCTCACCGCCGCCGCCGGCGTCATGGCGAACGAGTCCGTCAACGCCAGGCCGACCCGCTCGGCCTCCAGCATCGCGAACAGGTCCGCCTTCTCGCTGTGGTCCGGACTGGCCGGGTACCCGAACGCGGGCCGGATGCCCCGGAACCGCTCGGCGTGCAGGTCGGCCAGCTCCGGCTCGGCGTCCGGCTCGAACCAGTCCCGCCGCGCCCGGAGGTGGACGTGCTCCGCGAACGCCTCCGCCAGCCGGTCCGCCAACGCCTTCACCATGATCGACTTGTAGTCGTCCTGCTCCCGCTCGTACCGCGCGGACAGCTCCTCGGCGCCGTGGATCGCCACCGCGAACCCGCCCAGGTGGTCGCCCGCCGGCGCGATGTAGTCGGCCAGGCTCCGGTTGGGCCTGCTCGCCGGCTTCCGCGTCTGCTGCCGCAGCATCGGCAGCCGCCGCCCGTCCACCACGATGTCGTCGCCCTCGGCGTGCGCCGGCCAGAAGCCGTACACGCCCTTCGCCCGCAACGAGCCGTCCGCGACGATCTGGTCGAGCATCGCGTTCGCGTCGTCGAACAGCTCCTGCGCGGCCGGGTTGGTCTCCAGGATCTTCGGGAACTTGCCCTTCAGCTCCCAGGCCAGGAAGAAGAACGTCCAGTCGATCATCTCGCGCAGCTCGGCCACCGACGGCTCCACGACCCGCAGCCCGGTGAACGCGGGCGTCGGCAGCTCCTCGAACGACACCACCTCGGCGTTCGCCCGCGCCTGCTCCACCGCCAGCAACGGCGTGCTCTGCCGGTTCTCGTGCTCCTCGCGCAACCGCTGCTGCTCGACCCGCGTCGCCACGGCCAGCTCCTCGGCGCGCTCGTCGTCCAGCAGCGCCGACACCACGCCCGCCACCCGTGACGCGTCCAGCACGTGCACGGTGGTCTGGTCGTACACGGGCGCGATCCGCACCGCCGTGTGCTGCCGCGACGTCGTCGCGCCGCCGATCAGCAGCGGCAGCTTCATCCCGCGCCGCTGCATCTCCGCCGCCACCGACACCATCTCGTCCAACGACGGCGTGATCAGCCCGGACAGGCCGATCGCGTCCGCGCCCTCGGCGATCGCGGTGTCCAGGATCTTCGCCGCCGGCACCATCACGCCCAGGTCGACCACGTCGTAGTTGTTGCAGCCGAGCACCACGCCGACGATGTTCTTGCCGATGTCGTGCACGTCGCCCTTCACCGTGGCCAGCACGACCTTGCCGTTGCCGCGGGTGGAGCCGGAGGCTTCCTTCTCCGCGTCCATGTACGGCTCCAGGTGCGCGACCGCGCGCTTCATCACCCGCGCGCTCTTCACCACCTGCGGCAGGAACATCTTGCCCGCGCCGAACAGGTCGCCGACGACCTTCATGCCGTCCATCAGCGGACCCTCGATCACGTCCAGCGGACGTGCCGCCACCAGCCGCGCCTCTTCGGTGTCCTCGATGATGAAGTCGACGATGCCGTGCACCAGCGCGTGCTCGAGGCGCTTGGCCACCGGACCCTCGCGCCACGCCAGGTCGACCACGCGCTTCGTGCCCGAGCCCGCCACCGTCTCGGCGAAGGACACCAGCCGGTCCGTCGCGTCCGGGCGGCGGTCGAACAGCACGTCCTCGACCAGCTCCAGCAGGTCCTTCGGGATGTCCTCGTAGACCGCGAGCTGGCCCGCGTTGACGATGCCCATGTCCAGGCCCGCGCGCACACCGTGGTACAGGAACGACGAGTGCATCGCCTCCCGCACGGTGTCGTTGCCGCGGAAGGAGAACGACAGGTTCGAGATGCCGCCGCTGATCCGCACGCCCGGACAGCGCTGCTTGATCAGCGGGATCGCGTCCAGGAACGCCTTGGCGTACCCGTTGTGCTCGGCGATGCCCGTCGCGACGGCCAGCACGTTCGGGTCGAAGATGATGTCCTCGGCCGGGAAGTCCGCCTTCTGCGTCAACAGGTCGTAGGCGCGACCGCAGATCTCGACCTTGCGCTCCGCGGTGTCGGCCTGGCCCAGCTCGTCGAACGCCATCACCACCACGCCCGCGCCGAAGTCGCGGATGCGGCGGGCCTGGGCCAGGAACGACTCCTCGCCCTCCTTGAGGCTGATCGAGTTGACCACGCCCTTGCCCTGCACGCACTTCAGCCCGGCTTCCAGCACGCTCCACCGCGAGCTGTCGACCATGATCGGCACGCGGGCGATCTCCGGCTCGGTGGCGATCAGGTTGAGGAACGTGGTCATCGCCCGCTCGCTGTCGAGCAGGTCGGCGTCCATGTTCACGTCCAGCAGGTTCGCGCCGCCGCGCACCTGCTCCAGCGCGACGTCCACCGCCGCCTGGTAGTCGTCGCCCTCGATCAGCCGGCGGAACTTCGCCGACCCGGTCACGTTGGTGCGCTCGCCGATCATCACGAACCCGGTGTCCGCGCCGATCTCGAACGGCTCCAGGCCGCTGAACCTGGTCCGGTCCGCGACCCGCGCCACCGGCCGCGGCGGCAGGTCCTTGACCGCCGCCGCGATCCGCCCGATGTGCTCGGGCGTCGTGCCGCAGCAGCCGCCGACGATGTTGACCACGCCCTCCTCGGCGAAGCCGTGCAGCAGCGCGGCGGTCTCCTCCGGGGTCTGGTCGTAGCCGCCGAACGCGTTGGGCAGCCCCGCATTGGGGTGGCTCGCGGTGTAGGTGCCGGCGATCCGGGACATCTCGGTGACGTGCGGTCGCATCTCGGCCGCGCCCAGCGAGCAGTTCACGCCCACGACCAGCGGCTCGGCGTGCGCGACGGAGTTCCAGAACGCCTCGACCGTCTGCCCGGACAGCGTCCGCCCGCTCAGGTCCACGATGGTGACCGAGATCCACAGCGGCAGGTGGGGCGCGACCTCGCGGGCCGCGGCGACGGCGGCCTTCGCGTTGAGCGTGTCGAAGATCGTCTCGATGAGCAGCAGGTCGACGCCGCCCTCGGCGAGCGCGCCGATCTGCTCCGCGTAGGCGTCCTTGACCTGGTCGAACGACACCGTCCGGTACGCCGGGTCCTCGACCCGCGGCGACAGGGACAGGGTGACGTTGAGCGGGCCGACGGAGCCGGCCACGAACCGGCCGCCCGCCTCGTCGGCGGCCTGGCGGGCGAGCTGCGCGCCGCGCACGTTCATCTCGCGGACCAGCTTCTCCAGGCCGTAGTCGGCCTGCGCGATGCTGGTCGCGGTGAACGTGTTGGTGGTGGTGATGTCCGCGCCCGCGGCCAGGTACTGGCGGTGCACGTCGAGGACGACGTCCGGGCGGGTCAGGTTCAGCAGGTCCGGGTCGCCGGTGACGTCGTGCGTGTGGTCGCCGAGCAGGTCGCCGCGGTAGTCGGCCGGGGTGAGCCCGGCGGCTTGGAGCATCGTGCCCCAGGCGCCGTCCAGCACCGCGACGCGCTGGTCCAGCAGCTCTCGCAGGGCGTTTTCCGACACGCGGCCTCCCAGGTTGGGAGGCGCCCTTCGGATCGTCGAGCCCCGGCCGAGCGTGGCGGGCTCGTCACCCGTTGCAGCGCCTCTCGATCGGGAGTCCGATCCTAGCGAACCACGCGATCGTGGGCGGAACCGCCCAAGGGGTGAGAACCCGATCTCCGGAGCTTCAGCGCGTGATGACGACCTCCAGCGTGCGCGGCCCGTGCACGCCCTCGACCCGTTCCAGCTCGATGTCACTGGTCGCGGACGGCCCGCTGATCCACGTCTGGGTGAGCACCCCGGCGAGCGCCGCGACCGCGTCCGGGACGCCCGCCACCACCTGGTCGGCCCGCACGACCACCAAGTGGTAGTCCGGCACGAGGGTGAGGAGCCGGGGACCCTGGTCGGCCGCGTCGTGGTCGAGCACGATCGTGCCGGTCTCCGCGACCGCCACGTGACAGGCCGTGACCACCGCGTCGGCCGTTTCGACGACCTCGCGAAGCACCGCCCACGCGTCGCCGCCGCCGACGCGACGCACCTCGCGCACGTCGTCGATCGGGGGATGCGCCCCGGCCTGGTCCCTGCCCGCGGGAAGCGCTTCGCGAGCGTCCCCGCCAAGGGGAACCCTTGATGTGATTCTACCGGCGGGGTCCGACAATTCCGGTCCCTCGGCGGTCGGTCCGGTCGGTCCGGTCGGCCCCTGGGCCTCCCGCCCGCTCGCGTCCCCGGCCACCCATCCCGCCGTCCACTCGGGCGGGACGCCGGGGGCGGTCACGACGTGGTGGGCGCGGCGCTCCCTCAGGGCCCCGGCGACGGCCGAGGCCACCTCGTCGGCGGCCACCACGCGGACCAGGGCGCGGTAGTCGCGCAGGCGTTCGGCGAAGAGCTCCAGGTCACCGGGACCGCGGGTGCCCGCCGCCCGGTACTCGCGGGGCACGGGAGCCACCTCGCGCGGCCCCTTCGCCCGCCGCACCCTCGCCAAGACCTCGTCACGGGCACTCATCGGGACCCCCACCAGTCGCGGAACGTCTCCTTCGGCGGTTCGGGCAGGTCACGGGCCGTCGACCAGCCCGGCAGCGGCACGTGACGGCTCGCCACCCGGCCGAACCTGCCCAACCCCAGCAGCCGGCGCCACCGCCGCGCGTCCGACATCGCCCACGCCAACGCCCGCATCGCCGTCGACTCCGGTGTGGTCCGCTTCGCCGACACCACCCGCTCCCGCAGGTGCACCAGCATCGACGGGATGTCGATCGCCACCGGGCACACGTCGTAGCAGACCCCGCACAGCGACGACGCGAACGGCAGCGTCGGGTTCCGGTCCACCCCGGTGAGCTGCGGCGACAGCACCGCGCCGATCGGACCCGGGTACGTGGAGCCGTACGCGTGCCCGCCGGTCCGCTCGTACACCGGGCACGAGTTCAGGCACGCCGAACAGCGGATGCAGCGCAGCGCCGCCCGCCCGTCCGGGTCCGCGAGGGTGGCCGTGCGGCCGTTGTCCACCAGCACCACGTGGCTGGTCTGCCCCTCGGTCGGCCCCGTCCACACCGACGTGTACGGGTTCATCCGCTCACCGGTCGACGACCGGGGCAGCAGTTGCAGGAACACCTCCAGGTCCCGCCACGACGGCACCAGCTTCTCGATGCCCACCACGCTGATCAGGGTGCGCGGCAGCGTCAGGCACATCCGGCCGTTGCCCTCGGACTCGACCACCACCAGCGACCCGGTCTCGGCCACGCCGAAGTTCGCCCCCGAGATGGCCACGTCCACCGTCATGAACTTCTGCCGCAGGTGCTTGCGCGCCGCCTCGGCCAACGCCCTCGGGTCGTCGGTCAGCCCGGGGTCCACGCCCGGCATCGCGCGCCGGAACACCTCCCGGATCTCCGCCCGGTTGCGGTGGATCGCCGGCACCAGGATGTGGCTCGACCTGTCGTCGCCCAACTGGACGATCAGCTCGGCCAGGTCGGTCTCCACCGCGTGCACGCCGATCTCGGCCAGGGCCTCGTTCACCCCGATCTCGACCGTGGCCATCGACTTGACCTTGATCACCTCGCGCGTGCCGGTCGCCCGCACCAGGTCGCAGACGATCCGGTTGGCCTCCTCGGCGTCACGCGCCCAGTGCACCCGGGTGCCCCGGCTCGTCAACGCCTCCTCGAACCGCACCAGGTGCTCGTCCAGGTCGGCCAGCACCTCGTCCTTGATCGCCGCGCCCGCCGCGCGCAGCTGCGCCCAGTCCGGCAGCTCGCCGACGACGTTCGCCCGCTTGGCCCGGATCGTGGACGTGGCCTTGGCGAGGTTGCGGCGCAGCTGGGCGTTGCCGAGGGCCTCCCGCGCCGCCTTCGGGAACGGCTCGCCGGTCAGGTTCCCGCCACCGGCGGGCATCCCGAGGAACGTCGTCATCGCGTCTGCTCCAGGATCTGGGCCAGGTGCAGCGGCCGGACGCCGCTGCGCAGCCTGCTCAACCCGCCGCCGATGTGCATCAGGCACGACGAGTCGCCCGCCGTGACCACACCGGCCTTCGTGCTCAGCACCGCGCTCATCTTGTCGCCGAGCATGGCGGTGGACGTGTCGGAGTTCTTCAGCGCGAACGTGCCGCCGAACCCGCAGCACGTCTCGGCCGACGGCAGCTCGACCAGGTCGATGCCCTCGACCGCCCGCAGCAGCCGCAACGGCCGGTCCCGCACGTCCAGCACGCGCAACGAGTGGCAGGTGGGGTGGTAGGTGACCCGGTGCGGGAAGTACGCGCCCACGTCGGTGACCCCCAGGACGTCCACCAGGAACTCCGACAGCTCGTACGTGCGCTCGGCGGTGCCCGCGGCGGCCTCGGCCAGCTTCGCGTCACCGTGCGCGCGGGCGACGTCGGCGTGCTGGTGGCGCACCGACCCCGCGCACGACCCGGAGGGCGCGACGATCACGTCGGCGCCCTCGAACGCCTCCACGTGGTTGCGGATCACCGGCATCGCCTGACCGGCGTAGCCGGTGTTGATGTGCATCTGACCGCAGCAGGTCTGGGCGGACGGGACGACCACCTCGTGGCCGAGCCGTTCCAGCAGCCGGACGGTGGCCTTGCCGACGTCTGGGAACAGGCCGTCGACCAGGCACGTGACGAACAGCGCGACTCTCACCGCGCCGACTCTAGACTCCGTGGTCTGACCACACCAGGCTGTGGTCAGACCACACGACGGAGGTGTTCCGCTTGTCCGGGTACGGCACGGTGCTCAGGCACGTCGAGTCGGAGCTGACCGCGGGCCGGCTCGGCGTGGGGCAGCAGCTGCCCGCCGAGCGCAAGCTGGCCGAGGACCTCGGCGTCAGCCGCGCCACCGTGCGCGAGGCGATCCGGGTGCTGCAGGCGATGGGCGTGGTGCGCAGCGGCGTCGGCTCGGGCCCGGACGCGGGCACCACCGTCATCGCCGACCCGGCGGGCGGGCTCGGCGCGGCCCTGCGCCTGCACCTGGCCACGCGCCGGCTGCCGATGGCCGACCTCGTCGGCACCAGGGTGATGATCGAGAGCCACGCCGTGCGCGCGGCGGCCGCCGGTCCCGACCACCCCGACCTGGCCCGCGCCGCCGACCTGCTGACCCGCATGGACGCGCCCGACCTGGACGCGGACACCTTCCACCAGCTCGACGCCGACTTCCACGTCGCCCTCACCGCCGCCGCGGGCAACGCCGTCAACACCGCGATCATGGCGGCGCTGCGCGACGCGATCCACCGGACCGTGCTGGACGCCGTGCGGGCGTTGCCGGACTGGTCCCGCACCGCCGTCCGGCTGCGCCGCGAGCACCGGTCGATCCTGCGCGCCGTCCGAGCGGGCAACGGCGAACTGGCCGCCACCAGGGTCACCCGCCACGTCGAAGGCTTCCACCGCGAATGGGTCCGGCACTCGACCCGGGGCAACTGATCCGGCGACGCCCCGTCCGGCCGTGGTGGAGCGCCGTGCCGGCCCACGTCGCCGTACCGTGCTTCCTGGTGGGCCCGGTGAATTCCGCTACGCGTGCCCTGGGCGCATCCCCTACCGTGACGGCGTGTTCCCCGACTTCCACCGCGCGCCCAACATCGCCGACCACCCCGACCTGTACGAGCGGGAGAACGAGGCGATCGACCCCGCGGGTCTGCTGTGGCGGGCACTGCGCGACCAGGCCGACTGGGCCGGTCGCACGGTGCTGGACCTGGGCTGCGGCACCGGGTTCTGGCTGCCCCGGTACGCGGTCGACGCGGCCGCGGTGATCGGCGTGGAACCCGATCCGGACCTGGTGGTCAGGGCCCGCGAGCGGGGCGACGCGCGGCACGGCTCGGCCGAGCACATCCCGTTGCCCGATGCGAGCGTGGACGTCGTGCACGCCCGGTTCGCCTACTTCTTCCCGCCCGACGGCGAGCCCGGTCTCGCCGAGGTGCGGCGCGTGCTGCGGCCCGGCGGCGCGCTGGTCGTGATCGACAACGACTGGCGGCACGGCGAGTTCGCCGACCTGCTCGCCGCCTCACCGTGGGCGTCCGCGCAGGGGACGGCGGAGACGACCGACGCGTGGTGGCGGGCGCGGGGCGCCTCCCGGACCGAGGTGATGTCGGCGTGGCGGTGCCGTGACGCGGCGGAACTGGAAGCCGTGCTGCGCATCGAGTTCCCCGGCGACGTCGTGGACGCGTGGGTCCGCGCCAACCCCGGTCGGCGGGAGCTGACCTACGGCTACGTCCTGTTCACCACCACCACCTGACCACTCACCCCACCGCCCACGCCCGCAACGCACGTAGCCGGGCACGCGCAGGGTCCGTCCGCCGCTCGTCCAGTGCGCGGTCGAGCACCGCGAGCACTTCGTCCCGATGTCCACACTGGACCAGACGGGACGCCGCCAGCACACCCTGGTCGACGGCCTCGCCGTGGTCGCGGACCACGTGCGACCACAACGTCACCGCAGGATGCAGCAACCCTTCCGAGGCCAGCACATCCGCCACCATCACCCGGCGACTCGCGGGGAGCGCCAGCGCCTTGGCCACGATCTCGTCGGCACAGTCGATGCCGGCGGCTCTCATCCAGTCCCGGATGATGTAGTCGAACCAGTAACCGCTGCGCATGGTCGCCGCTGCCGCGCGCTCGGCCGAAGCGGCTGCTTCTTCCTTGCGTCCGCTGTCGACGAGCGCCTTGATGATCTTGTGTTTCTGGTAGCCGTCGCAGTCGAGGAGCCTTTCCATCGCTGCGGTCAACAGGCCGTCGGCGAGCTCGAACCTCCGATTGCCGACGAGGTCCGCCGCCACATCGGCCAGCAGGTCGGGTTCGGTCACGGTGTCGAGCAGGCCCCTGATCAGCTCGCCGACGTGCTCACCGTGCTCACCGCCGCTGAGCACTTCGATCGCCACGGCTCGGTGCTCGGGACTGCGTGAACGAGCTGCATCGGTGATGTCCGCCGCGGTGGCCGGATCGTCCGGGTCGAACAACGCGCGAACGGCTCTCTCGAAGTCCCACCTGTCCGCGGTGAGGTCGGCCAACGCGGACCGGGCGAATCGGCGTGCGGCCTCTGCGTCCTTCGTGTCCGAGAGCGCGGAAGCGACCTGCGTCAGGTGGTGGACGCTCAACCGCGGTTGCCCCTCCACGACCCGCAGGAGTTCAGGCACGGCGTTGCAGTGCACGTAGACCTGGACGGCCTTGTAGAACTCGTAGGGATCGACGTGCCGTTCCGACAGCACCCGGCGGGCCACCTCGACGGCCGCGTCGTGCTGCAGCGCTTCTTGGAGCGCCTGCGCCGCCGCGGTCAGGTACTTGACCGGCTTCGCCGCTGCGGCGGTCAGCACGATGGGCACCCCGTCGGAGTCGGCCGCTGACAGGACCGCCCCGACGGCGTCGCGGAACTCGTCGACGGTCGGGGTGCTCACGGCGAAAGCCCGGTCGGCAGCCCACAATGCCTCGTCACGGCACTTGGCCCTGGCGGCGAGCTTCGCGAGGGCGCCCCAACCGGCGGGGCCGGCGCCGGACAGGTCCGCGGCCGCCGAACCAACCGACGGCAGGGGCAGTGCCCGGTCGCCCGTCACCGCCGGATCGGCGCGCAGCCTGCGGACCAGCCTGCGGACCAGAGGCCCGGCGGCCTCCGTCGTCCCGGTGTCCAGCATGATCGAGACGATCGCGACCACCTGCGCGTAGTCCGGTTCGGCGGCCAGTCGGACGAGGAGGCGTTCCGCGCGATCGGCGCCTTCCGGGACGAGGTCCTTCAACGCCACGACGCCGCGCTTGATCCCGGCGGGACTGGCCTGGTCCGCGAAGTCCTCCAGCCACCGGGCCGCGGAGTCCGGGTCTTCGAGCTTGCCGAGCACGACGGCGGACTCGACGCGCACGGCTTCGGCGAGTTCCGCACGGTCCCGCAGGGCGCCCAGCCGGGTCATCACGGCCGGGGGCACTGCCTCCGGGGGCAGGGAGACGAGCACCTCGCCCGCTTCTTCGACGTCGCCCCACGGGTCGGGCAGGACACCGTTGGCCAGGATCAGCTCCACGACGCGGTCCACGACAGCGGCGGTCAGCGTCTCGTCGACCGCCACGCCCTCCGCGAGCAGCCGGCCGGCCAGCAGCACCTCGGGCTTCGCGCCCGCGAGCAGCACGGACAGCACGCGGCCGAGATCGCGCTCATCGCGTCCCCACAGCACGAAGGTGAACAAGGCGAAGACCCGGTTGTTCCCGGACAGACCGCGTTCGATCCACTCGTCCAGGTCCGGGAAGTCCGCCGGGATCTCACCGGCCCGCCGGCGCGCGGCCAGGAACTCGGCGAACGAGTGGTGCCGGAAGCGCAGGTCGTCGTCGGCGTGGACGAAGACGCCGGTCCCGGCCAGGAGTGCGCGCAGGTCGTCCTGCCACTCGTCCGGCAGGGCCGGGTGGTTCTCCCGCACCCACGTGCACGCGGCCTCGAACAGCGGCGATTCGGTGTCCAGCCGGTGGGTCGCGAGGTGCTCCACGATCCCGGTCCGATGCTGGTGCATCCACTCGACCAGGGCCTGCCGGTCCGGGTCGTCGCGCACCGAGCGGCGCAGTTCGGCGATCGTGTTGCGCCTGCTCGCGCCGTCGTCCAGCAGGTACTCCATGAACCGCCCGTACAGGTCGACCCGGTTGTTGGGCAACGGGCGGTCCGGTTCGAGGGTTTTCGCGATGGCGGCGATCGTGGCCAGCAGCGGGTTGCGCACCAGTTCGCGCAACCGGCCGTCGCGCACCTGCCGGACGAACGCCTCCGCCGAGCTCATCGCGGTGATCGGGGTCTGCGCCCGGAACCACGCCCGCGCGAACTCCTCCAGCTCGACCCGGCCGAACGGCTGGATGGCGTAGCTGTCGACGCCCGCCTGCTCCAAGGGCTTGAGCTCGTCACCGGGCAGCGGGCGGGTGGTGATCACCAGCCGGTGGTCCGACCCGCGCCGCACCTGGTGCGCGATCGCGTCGATGACCTGCGCCCTGGTGTCCGGTTCGATGATCTCGTCCAAGCCGTCGATGAACACCAGCCACCGCGCGCCCAGGGCGCGGCGGGCGAGCAACGCGGCCGGTGGGCGTTCGCCGAGCAGCCGCCCCAGCGCGTCCTCCGTGCCCGCGGCCAGGAGGTCTGCCCACGCCTTGTGCTGGGCCAACGCCCGTGCGGGCACCCGCAGCGGCAGGACCGGTTCGGTGAGGGGCGGCGGGCCATCGCTGCCGCTGAGCCAGAATTCCGAGATCTGCTGCACGTACAGGTAGCCGACGGTGGACTTGCCGCTGCCCGGCTCCCCGGTGATCATCAGGTGCCCGTTGCGGTCGAGCGCGCCGGCGATGGTCAGGGTGCGTTCGGTCGACTCGGCGGAGGGCTTGCGCTCGGGCTCGGGGGAGCGGTCGAGGACCTGCGGGCGCATGGTCTGCTGCACGTAGACCTGGGTCAGCTCCGGCTGCTTCACGCCGAGCAGCTTGTAGGGCAGCGACTCCGTCGCCCGGCGTTGCGCCTCCAGCAGGTCCCGCAACGCCGGGGTCAGCGCCGGGCGGTCCGACCAGGAGGTCAACGGCGGGGCCTCCCCCGACTGCGCGGCCTCGAACCGGACGGTCAGGTGGTCGATGCTGCCCGTCTGCACGACCGGACCGGTGAAGTGCCCGCCGGTGATCTCGTTGTGCCGTTCCGCCATGCCTGATTTCTACGCGGGAACACGGACCCGGTGACCGCACATCTCGGAAGATCCGCTCGGCGGAGTACCGCGGGCCCCGCTTGACCGTGCGCTGGGGGCAGGCGTTGGACAAGGCGGCACGACCGCACCGAGGGGGAGTTCACGTGATCGACCACACCACGCAGAGCCGGTTCACCGACCCCGGTCCGATGGCCGGGCGGTTGGACGGCGCCGGCGTAGCGGTTGGCGGAGGTCGACCTGCGGTACGCGGCGGACATTCCGGCCCGGCTGCACGCGCTGAACCCCGCGCCGTTGGGGAGGAGCGCGCGCCGACCGAGCGGATCGTGGGCTGCTGCCGGGCGGCGGTGGCGGCTGGTCGACCCGCAGTTCCTGGCCGGTCGACCTGATGGACGTGCCGACGGTTCGTGGTGTCGCCCGGGCTGACCGTCCCCGGCACCCGCAGGTGGACCCGGGTGCGGCACGGCCTCGTGCAGGACCTGGTGTCGTTGACCAAGCACGAGATGATTTTGTGGGGCGGGTTGAGCGACGTGGTGGAGCTGTCCGAGGAGGAAGTCGCGGCGGCGGACGAGCCGGCGGCCCTCCTGCAAGTGCCCGAGGTGGAGGTGCGGGCCGCCTTCGACACCGACGCCTACCGCGTGACGCCGGTGATCACGTCGCCTGACCAGGTGGCTCAGTCGCCGGTGGAGGTCGTGCTGCGCTAAGCCGCCGTGTTGCGCGACGCGGCTCTGCGGGCGGCATCGCGGACGGCTGTGCGGGTGGACGGCCCGAGCCGGTTCATCACGGCCAGGTAGGAGGTGGGGAAGAGGCGGGCGAGCAGGTCCGGCACGACGGCCGTCCACGCGATCAGCGCCCGGCCCTCGCGCTTCGCCACCCCGCCCAGGATCCGCTCGGCGGCCTTGTCCGCGGGGTACGTCAACAGCTTGGCGAAGCTCGCCTTGCCCTGCGCCGCCTCGACCTCGCCGACCCCCGACGCCACCCGCGCGGTCTCCGCGATCCTGGTGCGGATGCCTCCCGGGTGGACGCAGGTCACGCCCACGCCCCGGTCGACCAGCTCGTGGCGCAACGACTCGCTGAACCCGCGCAGCGCGAACTTGCTGGCCGAGTAGGCCGTCTGGCCGGGCGGCCCGATGAGCCCGAACAGGCTCGACACGTTCACGATGTGGCTGCCCGGCGCGGCCAGCAGGGTCGGCAGGAACAACCGGGTCAACGCCACCGGCGCCCGGAAGTTGACGTCCATCACCCAGTCGAACTCCTCGGCGTTCACCTGGTCGAACGTCCCGCCCAGCGCCACGCCCGCGTTGTTCGCCAGCAGGGTGATCCCGGGGTTCTCGGCCACCACCCGCGCCACGAGTTCTCCCAGCCCGGCGACCTCGGCCAGGTCCGCGACGTACGTCCGCACCCGCGCCCCCCGCACCCTCCCCGCCACCGCGGCGAGCCGCTCGGCGTCGCGGTCGATCAGCACCAGCCCGCAACCGCGCCGCGCCAGCCCGTACGCCAACTGCTCCCCGATGCCGCTGGCCGCTCCCGTCACCACCGCCGTGCCGCCTGCGAACCGGAAACGCGAGAGCTGCTGGGACATGCTGCCTCCTCGACGACGCTCACCGACGACACTCACCCCGGACCCCGCCATCAATCCTCGCCGGTCCGGCTCGACACCAGTACCAGTCTGGCCCGATGCCAGTCCGGCCCGATGGCAGTCCGGTCCGGCGCGTGCCCGCTGTGTCCGCTGGGCGGCGAGGGCGAGGGCGAGGCCGAGGCCTGGGGGTGGCGGGGCCGGGGTGGGTGAGCGGTGGGCTGGTGGCGTGGGGGTGGTTGGTCGGGGGCCTCATTTCTTCAACCGACGTTTAACGGCGAAGAAAACGGCGTTTTGGTTGATCGGTCGGTTCAGATTCACCCGTCCGTGAACGATCGACCTTCGCCCCGCCTCAGGTTACCCCAGGTAGGAGGGGTGGGCCGGCCATCCGACACACTGGGAGCCATGACCACACCCGAGCACCTCGACGTCGTGATCGTGGGCGCCGGACTGTCCGGTGTCGGCGCGGCCTACCGGCTCCGCACCGAGTGCCCCGGCAAGTCCGTCGCGATCCTCGAAGCCCGCGACGCGATGGGCGGGACGTGGGACCTCTTCCGGTACCCGGGCATCCGGTCCGACTCGGACATGTTCACCCTCGGCTACCCGTTCAAGCCCTGGCGGGAGGCGAAGTCGATCGCGGACGGCCCGTCGATCCTCGCCTACATCCGGGACACCGCCGCGCAGTTCGGCATCGACCGGCTCGTGCGGTACCGGACAAAGGTGGTGGCCGCCGACTTCTCCACCGAGACCGCCCGCTGGACGCTGACGCTCCACCGCCGCGACGGGCGGGGTGACGTCGAGACCAGGGTGGTCACCTGCGACTTCCTCTACTCCTGCGCCGGCTACTACGACTACGACCAGGGTCACGACCCGGTGTTCCCCGGCATCGGGTCGTTCCGCGGCGAGGTGGTGCGACCGCAGTTCTGGCCCGACGACCTCGACTACGCGGGCAAGCGGGTGGTGGTGATCGGCAGCGGGGCGACGGCGGTGACGGTGGTGCCGTCCATGGCGGAGACCGCCGCGCACGTCACGATGCTCCAGCGCTCGCCGACGTGGATGGGTGTGGTGCCGGGTCGCGACAAGTTCGCCGACAAGGTCCGCGAGCTGTTGCCCGCCAACGCCGCGCACCGGGTGATCCGCACCAAGAACATCCTGTTCAGCCTGGCCTTCTACCAGTTCTGCCGCCGCTGGCCGAAGGCCGCGCGCAAGGTGCTGACCAAGCTGTCCACCAAGGTGCTCGACGACGAGGCCGCGATCCGCGAGCACTTCACCCCCACCTACGACCCGTGGGACCAGCGGCTCTGCGCGGTCCCGGACGCGGACCTGTTCCGGGCCGTCAAGCGCGGCCGGGTGTCGGTCGTCACCGACCACGTGGACACGTTCACGCCCGACGGGGTGCGGCTCAGGTCCGGCCGGGAGCTGCCCGCCGACGTCGTCGTCACGGCCACGGGCCTGCGGCTGCTCGCGTTCGGCGGCATCACGCCGAGCGTGGACGGGCGCCGGGTGGAGCTGTCCGAGCAGTTCATCTGGCGCGGCGCGATGATCACCGGCCTGCCGAACTTCGCGGTCTGCGTCGGCTACACGAACGCCTCGTGGACGTTGCGCGCCGACCTGACCTCACGCCTGGTCTGCCGGGTGGTCGCCCACATGGACCGGCACGGTTACGCGTCCGTCGTCCCCACGCCGGACCGCCCGCTGGCCCGCCGGCCGCTGCTGGACCTGGCCTCCGGCTACATCCAGCGCGCCGTCGACGCGTTCCCGCGCCAGGGTGACCGGGATCCGTGGCGGGTCCGGCAGAACTACGTGCTCGACGCGGTGTCCACGTTGCGCGGCGACCTGGGCCGCCAGCTCGTCGGCACGCCGAGGGTGCTGCCCGCGTCTCACGGCCGGTAGCGCAGGCCGTCCATCACGAGGTCCAGCATGCCGTCCGCCGGGCCGACGTCGGGCACCGTGTGGGCGATGCCGGCGATGGTGGCGATCACGTCCAGCGGCGCGACGTCGGGGCGGTCGACGGCCTCGAGCAGCGTGCCCATCGCCTCGGTCAGCCGGTCCCTGCTCTGCGCGTACGGGTCGCCGCCGGACGCGATCACCGCGCGCAACGCGTCGCCCATGCCCTGCTTGGTGGCCATGTACTCGACGAACCGGTCCATCCACGCCCTGGTCGCCTCGTGCGGCGGCAGCGTGCGCAGCAGGTCGGGCACGGCGTCGCAGAGCTTGGCCAGCTCGTTGCGGTAGACCGCTTCCACCAGCGCCTCGCGGGTGGGGAAGTGGCGGTAGAGCGTGCCGATGCCGACGCCCGCGCGCTTGGCGATCGCGTCCAGCGTGGCGTCCGCGCCCTCGTCGGTGAACGCGGCCAGCGCCGTCTCGATCAACCGGTCGCGGTTGCGCTGGGCGTCCGCGCGCAGTGGGCGGGACACGGTGCCTCCCTATGGGTGTGACGCGGCTCTCGGTGCTAAACGGAGGAACCTCCGGTTAACGTGGAACGTAACGGAGGAACCTCCGCTTCAGTGTACGACAGCACGACAGGGGAACGGACATGACCGAGCACATCACCACGCCGTTCGGCGCGGAGTCCACCGCGGCGCAGGTCGTGGCGGGCATCGACCTGACCGGCAAGCGCGCGGTGGTCACCGGCGGCGCGTCCGGCATCGGCGTCGAGACCGCCCGGGCGTTGGCGTCGGCGGGCGCCGAGGTCACGCTGGCGGTCCGCGACACCGGGGCCGGGCGACGGGTGGCCGACGAGATCGGCCGCGACGTCCGGGTCGCCCGGCTCGACCTGGCGGACCAGGCGTCCGTGGCGGCGTTCGTGGCCGACTGGGACGGCCCGCTGCACATCCTGGTGAACAACGCGGGCGTGATGGCCGCGCCGGAGACCCGCACGCCGGAGGGCTGGGAACTCCAGTTCGCCACCAACCACCTCGGCCACTTCGCGCTGACCAAGGGCCTGCACCGGTTCCTGGCGCCGGAGGGCGCGCGGGTGGTGTCCGTCAGCTCCAGCGCGCACCTCATGTCGCCGGTCGTCTTCGAGGACATCCACTACACCGAGCGCCCCTACGACCCGTGGACGGCGTACGGGCAGTCGAAGACCGCGAACGTGCTCTTCGCCGTGGAGGCGACCAAGCGCTGGGCGGCCGACGGCATCACGGTGAACGCCCTGATGCCCGGTGGGATCGACACCAACCTGCAGCGCCACGTCGACGACGGGCAGTTGCGGGCGATGAGGGAGCGGGCAGCCGCGGACGGGTACCGGCTGAAGACGCCGGAGCAGGGCGCGGCCACGTCGGTGCTGCTGGCGACGTCACCGCTGCTGGAGGGCGTGGGCGGCCGGTACTTCGAGGACTGCGGCGAGGCGCTGCCGAGCCGGGGCGAGACCCTGATCCGCGGTGTCGCGGCCTACGCGCTCGACCCGGAGGCGGCCACCCGCCTGTGGGAGGTCACCGAGGAGACCCTGGCCCGCTGAGCCGGGCGAGCACCAGGTCGACCGCGGGCCGGTAGGCGCGGACCTGGTCCGCCGGCCGGTCCCCGCCGGCCAGGTCTCGGGTGACGATCCGGTAGATCAGCGCCCGCAGCACCACCTGGTGCCACGCCGGCAGGTGCGACCACCGGTCGAGCAGCGCCGGTGGTGCGCCGTACCAGCACAGGCAGTCCGCCACCACGACCGCCGCCGCCCACGACGCGGGCCGCCAGTACGGCGGCCAGTCGATCACCGCGGGCGGCAGGCCGGGGGCGAACAGCACGTTGCCCGCCAGGTCGCCGTGCACCACCTGGGCCGGCAGGTCCACCGGGCGCCGAGCCGTGACGAGCGGTTCCAGGAGTCCGAGCGCCGCCGGGCCGACGTCCACCGGCGACTCCTCCCACGCGACCCGGTCGCCGACCGACCACGGGTCGTCGCGGAGGTCGAGGTACGCGGGTCGGGGCACGTCGCGCACGGCGGCGTGGAACGCGATCCCGGCCCGCAGCACGTCGTCCGCGCGGCCGGTGTCCGGCTCGCCCGGCACGAACCGGCACGCCTCCCACCCGTCGACCACCCAGCCGCCGGACGCGGACCGCACGGGAGGCGCGACCCGGAACCCGGCCGACGGCGGCAGCGCGGCGAGCACGTCGGACCGCCACCGCGTCTCGGGCTCGAAGTCCACCGGCTTGAGGACCACCCCGCCGGCGCGCCACGTCCCGCCCCGGCCACCGGGCAGCGCGACGGGCTCGGCCGTGACGCCGAACGCGGACAGCACCGTGCGCGGAGGTCGTGGCACGCCGGGATCGTAGGCAGCCGGACCCGGTGGCGGCGCGCCCTTTTCGGCGGGGCACGGGGCAGGGCGGCCCGCCGCCCCGCCGGGTGGTCACGTCAGCTCGACGCCGGTGATCTCCGCGCACGCGTCGAGCAGGCGGTCCTGGACCTCCACGTCGTACGCGGCGGGGTTGGCGCGCAGGTCCTCGCGCCACTTGAAGTAGCGGCCGGTGACGGTGGCGGCGGGCTCGTCGCTCGTCGCGAGCCACACCTGGGCGTCCGCGCCCGTCGGCAGGTCGTCGGTGGCGTTCGGGCCGCCCAGCTTGGTCCTGATCCAGCCCGGGTCGACCGCGTTGCTGAGCACGTCCGGCCACCGGCGGGCCACCGCGAACGCCAGCGCCACGTCCAGCAGCTTGGAGTCCGAGTAGGCCTGCATGCCGTCCCAGGGGCCGCGCTCGTGCTGGAGGTCGTCGAGGTCCGCCACGCCCTGCGCCTCCAGCCCGGACGTCAGGTAGACCAGCCGCCGCGGCCGGGGCATCAGGGCCGTGAGCAGGTAGGGCGCCAGCACGTTGACCTGGAACAGCAGCTCCAGGCCGTCCTCGGTGACGGTCCGCTCGGGCAGCCCGCCGCCGAGCCCCGCGTTGTGGACCACCACGTCGAAGGGCTCGGCGGCCGCCGCCAGCTCCCTGGTCCGGGCCAGCGAGGCGAGGTCGCCGACCAGCACGCCGGCCGCGCCGGGCACGGCGGCCAGCGCCTGCCCGGCCCGCGCCTCGTCGCGCGCGTGCAGCACCACCCGGTGCCCCTGCGCCACCAGCGTCGCCGCCGTCTCCCGGCCGATACCGTCCGCCGACCCCGTCACCCACACGCTCACCATGCGCCGGAGCCTACCGTGGGAGCGCTCCCAGTCCGGGTTCGGCCGAGCGCCGGGGCGGTCAGCCGACGACCTGCCACCGGGCCAGCTGCGCGGCCGGCCAACCCGTGTTCCCGCTGAACCGCAGCCGCAGGTGGCGGGCGCTGAACCCGCTGGGCAGGGTGACCGTCACCGAGTTGCCCGCGGCCGGGTCGAACACGTACCCGGTCGCGCCGAGCACCGAGGTGAACGTCGAGCCGTCCACGCCCGCATCCACCGCGATGGTCTGGGTGCGGCGGCCCCACGCCGGGTTCGGCGGCAGGCTCAGCACCATCCGGCGCGGCGCGGCCACCGCGCCCAGGTCGACCCCGATCCACTGCGGGAACGCGCCGTTCGCGCTCTCCCAGTAGGTGTTCGGGTCGGCGTCCACCGCGAGCCGGCTGTCGTAGTGCTGGGTCTGGCTGCTCTGGGTGGTCGGCCGGCCCGCCGCCAGGTCGCGCTCGACCGGTGGCGTGTCGGAGAGCACCGGCTTCGTCGGGCGGATCGCCGTCAACGCGATCTGGCCCTTGAGCATCCGGCCACCGTCGCCGGTCAGGCGCAGGTAGTAGTCCGAGGAGCAGCGCGTGCCGTCCTCGTCCAGCGCCAGGAAACCGGAGCCGGCGGGGATGCCCGCCTGCGTCTCCGGCGTCTTGGCGATCTGGTTGGCCTCGTTGTACTCGTCGAACATCGAGATGTAGATGCCCTGCACGCCGAGGCGGCACATGTTGTAGAACTGCCGCCACATGAAGTCGCCGTGCGCCCGGTGCCGCCGGGACAGGTCGCCGGGCAGCACGCACGGCTGGTAGTCGATGCCGAGCCGGGCGCACTCGGCCACGTCCGGCGAGTTGACGTTCGCGTGGAAGTTGTCCGCGTCGGCGACGCTGCCGATCCGGCCGACCATCCACGGCGAGATCATGTGGAAGCTGCGGTAGACCTGGGCGAAACCGGGCCGCGAGTCCTCGATCTCGCGCCGCCAGTGCGTCGGCACGCCGCCGATCAGGTACACGCCCTGGCCCTTGAACCAGTCGATCACGTCCTGGCACTGCTGCGGGGTGAACGGGCGGCCCGGGTCGTTGAAGCCGAAGCCCCAGACGCACACGACCGGCTTGCCGTTCTGCCGCGCGTACATCGGTGACGAGGTGTACGCGCGCATCTTCTCCGTCCAGTCGGCCTTGATCTCCGACTGCATGTTCGTCCAGTTCGTGACGTCGTACATGACGTAGAACTTCACGCCGTGCGCCTCGGCGGCCCGCCGGACGTGGGCGGTGACGGCGTCGCGGATCGGGCCCTCGCCGCCGGTCGGGTTGAACCGCTGCAGGGCCGCGGTGTCGCAGCCGTACTCGCGCATCCAGCGGAAGTGCACGTCCACGGTCTGGTAGTCGTAGTTGGAGAAGACCGTCGCCGGTTGGCCGTTGCCCAGGGAGCCGAACGCCGTCGGGTACTTGGCGGTGTAGTCGGTCATGTCCGGCCACGACATGAGGGCGTGGTTGGTCGGCGACGGCGGCTGGCCCCAGTTGTCGCTCCAGTGCCACCAGCCGTTGACGGGGGAGTTGTCGCCGCGGGCCGCGAACCAGCCCTGGTAGCCGACGGTGATCTTGCCGACCACGTCGCCCGGTGGGCTGGCCGCGACCGCCGGGGTCGACGTGGTGGAGGCGAGGGCGGAGGCGGCCAGGGCCGATCCGATGAACGTCCTGCGTGACAGGGGCACCGCACGCTCCTTCGTTGGAGGGACGGCATCAGCATGCAAGAAGTGAGCAGCATCACGCAATAACTTGACAAACCGGGATTTGTGGGCCGGACCGGGACTACGCCAGCCCGGCCAGCAGCGCGGCGGCCTCCCGCGGTCGGACCAGGAAGCCCATGTGGCTGGTGTCGAGGCTGCGCACGTCGAACGGGTTGTCCGGGAGCAGCGCGTCGGCCTCGCGGATGAACCGGTCCTGCAGCCCGACCGGGATGGAGCGGTCGCCGGTCACGCGGACGTAGGTGTGCGGCAGGCGCGCCCACGCGTCCGGGTCGACGCGGTCGTCGCCACCGTCCAGGCTCTCGTCCGGCTCCAACGTGTTCAGCGCGGCCAGGAACTCCGCGTCCGTGCCGTCGGCGAACATCGCGGTCTTCAGCTTGGCCAGCAGCACCGGGTCGGCGGTGCGCCAGTTCATCCGGAGCACGCCCAGCTCGGCCGGGTTGCCCGCGAGCAGTCCCGCGCCGAGGTCGTTGAGCGCGCTCGACGCGTACTCGGGCTCCTGCATGTACCCGCCGACGCCCAGGTCGACGCAGCACCACGCGGTCACGTACACGACCCGGTGCAGCAGTTCCGGCACCGCGTTCGCCACCCCGGTCAGGGTCATCCCGCCCCGGCTGTGCCCGACGAGGACCACCGGGCCGTGCTCGCCGGCCCTCCGCACGACGTCGATCACGTGCGCGACGTTGTCGGCGTGGGTCGCGCCCTCGAGCCCGGCCGGCGCGGTCGCCAGCGCGGCGGGGTCCTGCGGCGCTTGGTAGGAGGTGGCGAACGTGGCGTCGAAGCCGTGTCCGGGCAGGTCGACGGCGAGCGCGCGCCGGCCGAGCAGGGTCAGTTCGCGGAGCAGGGGCGAGAAGTGGAACGAGTTGCTGTTGGAGCCGGGCACGAAGACGTAGATCGCGTTCATGCGGTGATCCTCACATTCGGCCGTGACCGGGCCAGCAGCACGCCGCCGACCACCACCACACCGCCCACCAGCGTGTTCCAGCCCACGTGCTCGCCGAGCAGCACCGCGCCGATCGCCGTCGACCACAGCGGCGTGACGTAGGTGACGGTCGAGGCGACCGCCGGTCCGGTCGCTCTGATGACGTCCAGGTTCAGCACGTACGCCAGGCCGGTGCCCGCCGCGCCGAGCACGAGCAGCGCCACCGCCGCCGACGTCCCCGGCCACGACGGCGTGCCGCCCAGGATCGGCGCGACCACCGCCAGTTGCAGCGTCGCGCAGGTGATCTGCACGGCCGACAACGCGCTCGCGCTGTGGTCGCCGCCGGAGAAGAACCGGCGGGTGTAGGCGAACCCCGCGCCGTAGCACGCGGTCGCGGCCAGGCAGGCGAGGCTGCCCCCGAGCACGTCGCCCGCCAACCCGCGCCACGCGCCCAGCACCACGAGCACGCCCGTGAAGCCGACCAGCAGCCCGACCACCCGGGCCCGCGTCATCCGCTCGCTCGGCACGACCAGCAGCACGAACACCAGTGTGGTCAACGGCGTGGTGGCGTTGAAGACACCCGCCAGCACCGAGCTGACCTGCGTCTCGCCGTGCGCCAGCAGCGTGAACGGCACCGCGTTGAGCAGCAGCGCGACCACCGCCGCGTGACCCCACGTGCGCCGGTCCAGCGGCACGGCCGCACCCCGCGCCAGGCAGATCCCCCACAGGGTGAGCGCGCCGAACAGGCAGCGCGCCGACGCCACCCACACCGGGGGCACGCCCGCGTCCACCGCCACCTTGATCAACGCGAAGCTGCCGCCCCAGATCGCGGACAGCAGCACGAACTTCCCGGACGTCTGCACCGGGCGAGGATCGCCGCACCTGCGATGATGAGTCCAACAAGTGACGCACCCCTACTCATGAGAGTTGTTCATGGCCCTGAACCTCGCGCAGCTCCGCGCGTTCCTCGCCGTGGTGGACGAGGGCGGCTTCGGCACGGCCGCCGACGCGCTGGGCCTCACGCAGTCCGCCGTGTCGCACGCGGTGGCCGCGCTCGAACGCACCCTCGGCCACCCGGTGCTCCTGCGGCGCGGCAAGCCGCGACCGACGGCGTTCGGCGCGCAGGTCGTGGCGCACGCCCGCGCCGCGGTGGCCGCGTCGGTGGCGATCACGGACCTCGCCGCGCGGCACGGCGGCGCGGCCAGGGGCACGATCAAGCTGGCCGCCCCGCCGACCGTGTGCCAGGGCCTGCTGCCGCAGCTGATGTCCCACTGGGAGGCAGAACACCCGCACGTGCGGGTGCGGGTGTTCGAGGGCGAGGACGACGAGGTCGCCGAGTGGCTGGCCAACGGCACGGTGGAGATGGCGGTGGCGGTCGACCCGCCGCCCGGCGCGGGCGTGCTGGTGGGCGAGGACGCGTTCCACGCCCTGCTGCGCACCGACCACCCGTTGGCCGGGGTGGGCGAGGTCGACGTGGCGGACCTGGCCGACGACCCGTTCCTGCTGTCGTGCGGCGGGTGCGAGCGGCACGTGCGGCAGGTGCACGCGGGCCTGCCGTTCGACCCGCTGCACCGGGTGCGCGAGCTGGGCACGCTGCTGGCGATGGTGCGGGCGGGCGTCGGCATCTCGATCGTGCCGGGCCTGGTGGCGTCGATGCTCGTGCCGGGGCTGGCGCTGGTGCCGCTGCGGCCGAGGGTGGTGCGCCGGCTGGTGGTGAGCGGACCGCCGGGCCGGGAGTGGCACCCGGCCGTCACCGCGCTGGTCGACTCCGCGCGGGAGCGTGATCACCGCCGGGTTTGACCCCCCGTGGAGTTTGATCTCTCTTGGGCGGGCAACTCCACGGCCATGACGAGAGGCACGCGAGCGCCGCTGGTGCTCGGCCTGGGGATCGGCGGGTTCGTGGACGGCATCGTCGTGCACCAACTGCTGGGCTGGCACCACATGCTGTCCGGTTGGCACCCCGACGACCTGCACCTCAACACCCGGGCCGACGGGCTGTTCCACCTGCTGTGCCTGGTGCTCGTGGTGGTCGGCGTGGCCATGCTCAACCGCGCGGGCACGCTGCCGCGCCGGGTGCTGTGGGGCGGTGTGCTGGCCGGCTGGGGTGTGTTCAACCTCGTGGAAGGCGTGGTCGACCACCTGGTCCTGGGCGTGCACCACGTGCGCGGCGGCCCGCACGAGCTCGCCTACGACCTCGGGTTCCTCGCGCTGGGCGCGGTGCTGGTCGTGCTGGGCCTGCTCGTCGCGCGGGAGCGGGTGGGCCGGTGAGCGGCGTGCGGAAGCGACTGCGCCGGGCCGCCGAGGACGTGTTCGGGTGGGCGGAGCTGCGCGACGAGCAGATCGACGCCATGGAGCAGGTGCTGGCCGGGCGGGACGTGTTCGTGGTGCTGCCCACCGGCGCGGGCAAGTCGGCGATCTACCAGGTGCCCGGTGTGCTGCTGGACGGCCTGGTCGTCGTGGTGTCGCCGCTGATCGCGTTGCAGCGCGACCAGGTGACGGCGTTGCGCGCCGCGGGCGCGCCGACCGCCGCCCTGGTGAACTCCGCGCAGTCCGATGCGGACAACGACGCGACGTGGGCGGCCGTGGGGCGCGGCGAGGTGCGGTACCTGTTCGTCTCGCCCGAGCAGCTGGCCAAGCCCGACGTGCCGGACCGGGTCGGCCGGCCCGTGTTGGTCGTCGTGGACGAAGCGCACTGCGTGTCCGCGTGGGGCCACGACTTCCGGCCCGACTACCTGCGGCTCGGGTCGGCGGTGGAGCGGCTCGGCCGGCCGCCCGTGCTGGCGCTCACCGCCACGGCGGGCACGACCGTGCGCGAGGACGTGATCGCCCACCTGGGGTTGCGCGACCCGGTCGTCGTGGCGGTCGGGTTCGACCGGCCCAACCTGTCGCTGGAGGTGCGCGCGTTCGTCGAGGACGACGACAAGCGGCGAGCGGTGCTCGACTGGGTGCGGGAGGCGCCGAAACCCGGGCTGGTCTACGTGGCCACGCGCAAGGACGCCCGCCGGTACGCGGAGGAGCTGGCCGCCAAGGGGGTGGTCGCCGAGCCGTTCCACGCCGGGATGAAGGCCGCCGAGCGGGAACGCGTGCAGGACGCGTTCATGCGCGGCCGGGTGGACGTGGTGGTGGCCACCTCGGCGTTCGGCATGGGCATCGACAAACCGGACGTGCGGTTCGTCGCGCACGCGTCCGCACCCGGCTCGCTGGACGCCTACTACCAGGAGATCGGCCGGGCGGGGCGCGACGGCGAACCGGCCGAGGCGGTGCTGTTCTACCGGTCGCAGGACCTGGGGTTGCAGCGGTTCCTGCGGTCGCGGCACGTCGACCGGGACGCCTTGGCCGACCTGGCGGCGTGCGTGCGCGACCACCCCGGGCTGCGGATCACCGAGCTGGCGCGGGAGAGCGGGCGGTCCCGCCACCGGGTCACCTCCGGGGTGAACCTGCTGGAGCGGGTGGGCGCGGTGAAGGCCGCCAAGTCCCGGTTCCGGCTGGTGGGCGAGCCGGAGCGGGCGGCCGACCTGGCGGTGGAGGAAGCGGACCGGCTGCAACGCCTGGACCGGTCGCGGATCGAGGTGCTGCGGGCGTTCGCGGAGACCCGGGCGTGCCGGCGGCAGCACCTGCTGGGGTACTTCGGCGAGGTGCTGGAGCGGGCGTGCGGCAACTGCGACACGTGCGCGCGGGGCGAGGCGGGCACCGGTGTGTCGGCGAACCCCGAGTACCCGGCCCAGTCGCGCGTGCACCACCGAGAGTGGGGCGCCGGCACGGTGGTGCAGAGCGAGACCGACCGGCTGACCGTGCTGTTCGAGCAGGTCGGGTACAAGACGCTGTCGCTGGAGGCGGTGCACGCCGCCGACGTGCTCGGTCGACACCCCGTGGACTGATCAGTCCACAGTGGACAAGTGGTTTACTGGTGCGGGGGCGACCGCCGCCGCGCCCCGGTTCCCCATGATCAACGTCGATCAGCCGGAGGAGACCACCTTGTCCGTCACCAGTTCCGCCCGAGGCTTGCTGCCGGCGCTGGCCGTCACGGCCGCCCTCGGGGCCGTGCTCGCGCCCACCGCGACCGCGGCCCCGACCACCGAGCTCACCATCTCCGTGCACGACCCGCTCGGGCCGGTCGCCCGGGAGTACCGCCTCACCTGCGACCCGGACGGCGGCACCCACCCGCGGGCCAGGGCGGCGTGCGACGCGATCCGCACGTCGCCGGGGACCATCGAGCCGCCCCCGCCGACCGCGAACTGCTACGACCGCGTCTTCGGCCCGCAACGCGCCGAGGTGTCCGGTCTGCTGGCCGGCGTCGAGGTCGCGGCGTCGTTCAGCCGGGTGAACTCCTGCGAGGAGGACCGCTGGCAGGCGTGGCTGCCGGTCTGGGGGTGACACCGGCGGTTCACCCGGTGCGGGCGGTTCGGCACCCGAGCGGGTAGCACGCGGCGATTCGGGGTGCGAGGACCCGAGCGTCGCCGAGCATTGAGCGCATGTCCCGGACCCGCTTGGTCGGAGCCGTCGGCGCGGCGGCGCTGGTCGCGGTCGTCGCGCTGGCCGGCGTCGCCGTCGCCTTCGCCGACCCGTTGCCGGGCGGGCTCGGGCCGTGCCTCGGACCGAGGTGCCCGGCGGAGTTCCCGCCCGTGCACAACGGCGCGTTCGCCGGCCGGGACGAGGCGGTGAACATCTTCGTCGGCGGCGACTTCCTGGTCCGGCAGAGCGCGGCCGAGGCCGAGGGCCGGGTCGTCGTCGGCGGCGACTTCGACCTGGCGAAGGCGCCGGGCGCCTCCTCGATCTACAACGTCGGCATCGTCGGCGTCGGCTCCCGGGTGCCGCCGCCGGACGGGACGGACTTCCTGGTGACCGGCGGCGCGGTCACGGTCGCGCCCGGCCAGACCCTGGTCGCCGAGGGCGGCGTCGTGCGCCACGCGGGACCGCTGACCGGCGTCGTCTCCGGCGCGGTCGACCCGGACCCCGCCGCGTTCACCCCGTACGAGGGGCTGTCCGCGCAGTTGACCACCGCGAGCCGGTGCTACGCGGCGGCGGCCGTCACGGGCACCGCCGTCAACCAGGGCCACCGGACCCTGTTCACCGGCGACGGCACGTCCGGCCTCCAGGTGTTCACCGTGGACTTCGACCTCGCCGGCCCCGCCGGCGGCCAGCAGGGCCTGGTGTTCGAGGGCGTCCCGGACGGCGCGACGGTGCTGGTGAACCTGGTCGGCGACGCCCGCCGGATCGTCACCTACACCGGCGAGCTGACCGACGAGGGGCCGCTCAACCGGCTGCGCGAGCGGTTGCTGTGGAACTTCCCGGACGCCACCACGGCCGGGATCGGCGGCACGGCCCAGTTCCAGGGCAGCGTGCTGGTGGGCAACCCGGCGAGCACGACGACGGTGACCGTGCCCGGACTGGCCGGCCGCTTCTTCACCACCGGCTCGCTGACCCACGGCGGCGCGGGCGGCGGCACCGGCAACGAGTTCCACGCCTACCCGTTCACCGGCGACCTGCCCGCGTGCGGCCTGCCCACCACCAGCCCGACCACCACCGCCACCAGTCCGACCACCACCACCGCGTCGACCACCACCGTCGAAACGACGACCACGACCGGACCGACCACGGACACCACGACCGCGCCGACCACGACCACACCGACCACCACCACGCCGACCG
The DNA here is from genome assembly GCF_016695385.1 of Saccharothrix sp. 6-C. Classification (NCBI taxonomy): domain Bacteria; kingdom Bacillati; phylum Actinomycetota; class Actinomycetes; order Pseudonocardiales; family Pseudonocardiaceae; genus Saccharothrix; species Saccharothrix sp. 6-C. The sequence continues at coordinate 2,251,160 of NZ_CP064192.1, forward strand.
CCGCGGCACGCCCCGGTGACGACCACGACTCCCTGGCGGGCACCGGCGTGGACGTCGTCCGGCCCGCGCTGGTCGGCGGCCTGCTGCTGGTCGTGGGCGCGACGGCGCTGACCCTGGTCGCGCGCAGGCGGCGCGGCTGACGCCCCGGACCGGCGCACGACCGGCCCGGGGCGCCGGGCGCTACCCGCGGGTGATCTTGTAAGCGCGGATCACGGTGTGCTCGAACGTGTTGCCGTCGCTGTCGGCGCCGGACGCCCTCAGCGAGACGTACCCGGCCGCGTCGGGGTGCCGCACCAGGGCGACCCCGCCCGCGACCGGCGCCCGCCGCCAGCTCTTGCCGTCGTCGAACGACACGTCGACCCGGACCTGGCCCACCTCGCCGTTGTCCGCGCCGTCCTGCTGCTCCACGACGAGCGGCACGCTCAGCAGCCGGCCGGCGGGCGCGCCGCCGTCCGCGTCGAGCTCCGGGTTGAACCGCACCACCGACAGGGGCAGCCGCCGGCCATGGCCGTCGGGCAGCGTCGCCATCCGGAACGTCCACGCGCCGCTGACCCTGGTGGTCAGCTCGTGCGCCGCCGGGTCGCGGACGACGTCGTGCTCCACCCGGTAGCGGCCCTCGCCCTCCGGCACGGTGAACTCGCCCCACTGGTCGCGGATCTGGCCGACCAGCCGCCCGTCCCGGTACACCGAGGTGCGGGCCGACTCGTGGCTGCCCCGGCCGAGGTTGCCGTCGCGGTCGTTGATCAGCGGGATCTGGGCGGTGACCCGGTCCTCGTGCACGCCGAGGTAGGTGGCCGAGTAGCCGGACAGGCCGGGGCCGAGCACCGGGCGCCCGAACCGCTCCGCGTGCTGCTCGCCCAGCCGGTAGGTGCGGTTGAACGAGGAGTAGTCGGCCTCGGTCCGGTACTGGGGCGAGAGCCGCTGGAAGCCCCAGCTCCAGGTGAGCCGGTCGGGCGTGACCAGGTCGACCACCGCGCCGCCCGCGGGCACCGGCAGGCCCACGGACCAGCCGCCCGAGCCGTCCGGCGGGCTGGCGTTGCCGCTGTGCAGGTACTGCCGGTCGGCCGGGCCGGGCGCGAACGTGGTCCGCACCTCGGCCAGTTCGGCCCTGGTCGGGGCGCGGGTGTAGCCGGTGGGCACCGCGCCCTGCGCCATCCAGCGGAACCGGTAGTGCGTCGGCGTGCCGTCGACAGGGGGGCTCTGGAACTGGGCGCCGATCGAGACGGTCAGCTCGTCGTCGGTCAGGGTCGGGCCGACGTGGCCGAGCGTCATGTCGCCGAAGCCGCCGATGAACGCCGTGTTGAGCACGACGCGCCTGCCGTTGAGGAGCCGGGAGACGTTGATGTCGCCGATCATCGGCACCGCGGCGGGGTCGGGCGCGGTGACCTGCACCGGCCGGGCCACGCGGGCGTCGAAGGTGTAGCGGGTGTGGTCGGCGTCCACGGTCAGGACCGGCTGGGCGAGCACCGCGGTCCTGGGCCACGCGCGGATGACCGCGCGCGCCATGTACTGGCCCTTGGGGACGCGTGTGGTCGCGGTGCCGTCGGGGCCGTACAGGTTCTCGTAGACGTCGTTGTCCATGCCGACGAGCGCGGTCGAGTTGTCCAGCGCCGGGTTGCCGTCGGCGTCGATGTTCTCGATCGCGATGTCGTAGCTCTCGACCTCGCGGGCGAGGCTGACCGGGACCCGCGTCGGCCCGCCGACCAGCGCGCCGGCGAAGACGCCGTCGACCGCGCCGACCCTGGTGTCCGCGGTGACGGCCACCGCGGTCGTGCCGCCGGCGGGCACGGTCACCTTCGACGGGGTCACGGTGAGCAGGCCGGCGGGCGCGGCGGCGCCGTGGGGGCCCCGCAGCTCGGCGGTGAGGTCGAACGTGACCGGCTCGGCGCCGCTGTTGCGGTAGGTGACGGTCTTGGTGACCGGCGTGTCGTCGTGGTGCGGCCACAGCTGCTCTTCGAAGGTGACGCTCACCGGCGTGGCGCCGACGTTCGCGGTGATCGCGCGCGTCAGGTCCACCCGGCCGGTGCCCTGGTCGAACACGGACAGCCCCGGGTTCGGCTTGGCGGAGGCCATCAGGACGGCCTTGAGCTGCGCGCCGGTCCAGTCGGGGTGCCGCTGGGCGAGCAGGGCGGCCGCGCCGGCGACGTGCGGCGTGGCCATCGAGGTGCCGGACAGGGAGGTGTGCCGCCTGCCGACGGGCGTGCCGAGGGTGCCCTCGGCGGCCTTGGCGGCGACGATGTTCAGGCCGGGCGCGGTGATGTCGGGCTTCACCGCGCCGTCGCCGTTGCGCGGGCCGCGGCTGGAGAAGTGGGCGAGGTCGTCGTCGTGCCGGACCGCGCCCACGGTGAGCGCGGCGTCGGCGCTGCCCGGCGAGTCGATCGACCTGGACCGCCCGCCGTTGCCCGCCGCGACGACGAACAGGGTGCCGGTCTTCTCGGTCAGCTCGTCGACCGCGGCTTCGAGGGGGTCGATGCCGGGCGAGTCGTAGCCGCCGAGGCTGAGGTTGACGATGTCCGCGCCCTCGTCGACGGCCCACCGCACACCGGCCAGGATCGCCGACTCGGGGCAGCCGTTGGCGCCGCAGACCTTGCCGTCGAGGATCCGCGCGTCGGGCGCCACGCCCCGGTAGGTCCGGTCGCCGCTCGCGATGGTGGCGGCGACGTGCGTGCCGTGCCCGGTGACGTCGGTGGTGTCGGGGTCGTCGGTGAAGTTGCGCTCGGCGACCTCCTTGCCCTTGAGGTCGGGGTGCGCGCCGTCGACGCCGCCGTCGAGCACGGCGACCCGGACGCCCTTGCCGGTCAGGCCGGCCTGCCACGCGGTGGGCGCGCCGATCTGGGCGGTGGAGCGGTCGAGGGACGGGCGGAGCACCCCGTCGAGCCACACCTTGGTCACGCCGGGGTCGGCGAGCAGGTCGCGGAACACCGCGCCGGCGTCGGCCTTGGGCGCCCGGGTGGCCAGGGCGCCGGGCAGCGCGCGGGCGGAGCGCAGGCCGGTGGTCGGCGTGCCGGTGACGATGAGCGGCACGTCGTCGCTGCGGGCGTCGTCGTAGCCGGCCTCGATCAGGCCCGTCACGTCGAACAGCCGCGGGTCGAGCTTGCCGGTGGCCACGCCCTTGAGCGCGTCCTCGGGCACGACGGTCAGCCGACCGTCGCGGTGGGTCGAGTGGAAGGTGATCCTGTCGCGGCCGGGACCGGGCCGGAGCGACCCGACGGCCTCGCCGGTCACCACGACCCGGTCGCCGGTGACGAGCGTGACGGTCCGCGGCTGGACGCCGGTCCCCGCGGCCGGGCCGGCGGCTCTCGCGGGGGCCGCCGGCTCCGCGCCGGCCACCCCCGTGACCGGTGCGGCGACGAGCCCCACCGCCAGGACGGCGGCTCCCAGTGCTTTACCGCGCTTTCGTGGTCTGGACACACGTACCTCCCGGATTCGGCGCGCGCGATGGATCGCGCGGTCCGGGGCGTCGCAGACCCGCGGTGGCGGTGGACCGGAAGGTGACGATGCCCCCAACGCCTCGACGCTAGCCACCCGTCACGGTGCGGTCAGCGTCTTTTGGAAGGGTGTTCCGCCACCCGAATGCACCATCGGCGGACTGTGCGCGTTCACCCGGGGAGGCCGCCGGACTCCACCCGCGCGGTGGACGCGACGGCGTCCGGGGCCCACGGGCACGGCGGCAGGCGTGACGTCCAGCAGCGACGCGGGAGCGGGTCGCGGGTCAGGTCGAACGCGACCCGGCGGCGCGACCCGTCCTCGCCGACGACCGCGGCGCGGGCGGGCGCGGTGGCCGCCGGCGTCTCCTTTGGCGTGCGGAGGGGGAGGGACGTGTCGCCGCGGCGCCGCCCGGCGAACCGCGTGACGGAGCCGACGCCCTCGACGGGCGTGTCGCACTCGCGCGCGATCTTCGTGGCGCACCACCGGACTTCCGCGCTAGCCCACCTCCGCGTTCACCGGCATGCCGGTGACGGGCCGGCCGATGGCCGACGCGATCGCCGCCGCGGCCGGTGGGTAGGCCAGCTCGCCCAGGCCGCCGACGGGCGCGTCCGACCGCACGAGCACCACGTCGATGTCCGGCGCCTGGTCGATGCGCGCCCACGCGTAGTCGCGGAACGAGGACTGCACGACCCTCCCGTCCCGCACGGTGATCTGCGCGCCCGACACCGTGGACAGCGCGTCCATCACGCCGCCCTCGACCTGCGCGCGCACCCCGGACGGGTGCAGCACCGGACCCACGTCGACAGCCGCCGTGACGCGGCGGACCCGGCCCTCGGAGGCGTCCGCGACCACCGCGATCACCGAGCCGTAGTCGTCGTGGCACGCCACACCGCGGGTGAAGCCCGGCCGGACGGCACCGGCCCGCGCCGCCGCCGCGTCCAGCGCCCGCCGCAGCCGCGAGTCGGCGGGCAGCAGCCGACGCCGCAGGTCCACCTGGTCGAGCCCGGCGCGGTGGCCGAGCTCGCTGAGGAAGTTCTCCTCGACGTACTGGAACTGCCCGGCGTAGACCGCGCGCCAGAAGCCGGTGCGCAGCGGTGCGGCCCGCAGCGCCACGTCCACCCGGCCCGGCACGGCGTACGGGAAGTGGTCGCCACCGGCCTTGACGACGGCGGGGTTGTCGAAGAACGGGAAGACGGTCAACGGCCAGGTCGCGACGCCGTGCGCCCGCCACGTCGGCATGCCGGACGCGTCGACCACGGCGGACAGCCGGTGCACCGACATCGGCCGGTACGAGTCGTGCCGCAGGTCGTCGTCACGGGTCCACAGCACGCTCACCGGCGCGCCCGCGACCCGTGAGCAGGCGACGGCCTCCAGCACCGGGTCGGACTCGATCCGCCGGCCGAACGCGCCGCCGGCCAACGTCGCCTCGACCCGCACGTCCGCTTCGGCCAGCCCGAGCTGGCCGGCCAGGGCCCGCCGCAGCGAACCCGGGTCCTGGGTGGGCGCCCACACGGTGAGACCGGTGGCGGTGAGGTACGCCGTGGCGTTCATCGGCTCCATCGGCGCGTGCGCCAGCAGCGGCAGCTTGTAGGTGGCCTCGAACGCCACCGGCCCCGGCGCGGTCGGCACGGCGGGCAGCGCGGCCTCCAGGTCCGCGAGCCACTGCCTGCTGTCCGCGGTCGGCGTGCCGCCGCGCCACGTCACGCGCAACGCCTCACGTCCGCGCAGCGCCTCCGGCACCGACCGGGCGATCACCGCCACCCCGCCCTGGCCGGACGTCGCCGGGTCCAGCGTCGTCACCGCGACCACGCCCGGCACCGCCCTCGCCGCGCGGTCGTCCACCGCGTCGACCAGCGCGCCGATCCACTGCGGACGGAGGACGACGGCGACCAGCGCGCCCGGCGGGCGGGTGTCGATGCCGTACCGGGCCTTGCCGGTCACCACCGCCTTCGCGTCCACCCCGCCGGCGCTGGTGCGGCCGAGCAGGCGCCACCGCTCCGGCGGGGTCAGCGTCACCGGCACGGTCGCCGGGTCCACTGCCGCCGCCTCCCGCGCCAGGTCGCCGTACCGCAGCACGCGCCGCCCGTGGCGGACCGCGCCGTCCCGCGCCGAGCACTCCTCGACGGGCACACCCCACCGGCGCGCGGCGGCCGCGACGAGCAGGCACCGGGCGGTCGCGGCGGCGCGGCGCATCGGCTCGTGGAGCCGGCGTGCGGAGAAGGAGTTGCCGACGCCCTGCGAGCCGAACCGGGCCGGGTCGCCGTGCGCCTGCTCCAGCCGGACGTCGTCCAGGCCGACCGCCAGCTCCTCGGCGACCAGCAGCGCCACCATGGTGCGCACGCCCTGCCCGGAGTCGGGCGTGGGCACGGTCGCGGTGATCCGGCCGCGCTCGTCCACCCGGACGAAGACGTTGGGCGCGAACTCCTCGGCGGCCTCGGCCGCGCTGGGCAGCGCGACGGGCGCGGACACGACCAGCACGCCACCGAGGAACGCGCGTCGGCTGATGCTCACCGCTCACCCCGCTTCAGCTCCGCGGCACGCCGGACGGCCGCCCGCACCCGCGTGTAGGTGCCGCAGCGGCACACGTTGTCGCGCAGGGCGGCGTCGATCTCGGCGTCGTCGGGGTCGGGGTTGGCGGCCAGCAGCGCGACCGTCGACATGATCTGACCCGCCTGGCAGTAGCCGCACTGCGGGACGCCCAGCTCCAGCCAGGCCCGCTGCACCGGGTGGTCCCCGTCCTCCGACAGGCCCTCGATGGTGGTGACGCGCTTGCCGCGCACCTCCTCGACCGGTGTGACGCACGGCCGCGCCGCCTGACCGTCCACAAGGGACGTGCAGGCCCCGCACGCGCCGACCCCGCAGCCGTACTTGGGGCCGAGCAGGCCCAGTTGTTCCCGCAACGCCCACAGCAGCGGCGTCTGCGCGGGCACGTCCACCTCGCGCCGCTCGCCGTTGACGTGCAACCGGTATCGCCCCACCGCGGACCCCTCACGTTCGGCTGCCCTCATCGTGCTGGCGCGTGGACCAGCCGGCAATCATTCGTTCAGCCGCCGGCCGGCGGTCCGGGTACGGCCGTCAGGCGGTTGCGCGCGGGCCTCGGCGGCAGGGCGCGCACGCGCTTCGGCCGCCGGCGCGGTGCGGCGGGGTCGGGGTCGGCCGAGTCGGGCTATGAAACGTTTCACTCCTGTGCGAGAGTCGTGGTCCGCCGCCGTCCCGTCAACCGATCCCCGAGGTCTTCAATGAGGAAGGCACCACTCGCGGCGGCCGTCGTGCTCGCCGCGTCCCTGGTCCAGCCCGGCGTCGCGGACGCCGCGCCGGGCGTCACCCTGTTGTCCGACACGCTGCTCGACCAGTCGGCCCTCTACTTCGTGTCCTACGACGGCCTGGTCAACAACAACGCGTTCCAGGACGCCCTGATCACCTACAACGGCCACCAGTACGCGGCCTGGTACACGGCCGGCCGCAACGCCGTGATCGCCCGGCGGGCGTTGGGCGGCAGCTGGGAGAAGGCGGTGCTGCCGCACCGGCTGAGCGCCGACGACTCGCACAACGTGATCTCGCTGGGCATCTCGCCGCAGGACGGCACCCTGCACGTCGCGATGGACACCCACGACACGCGGCTGCACTACTCGAAGTCCGTGGCGGGGCTGGTGTCACAGCCCGGGTCGCACCCCTGGTCGCCGTCGGTGTTCGGGACCGTGCAGCGGACCCTGGGCGGCGTCGAGCTCGGCGCCATGACCTACCCGCAGTTCGTGGTCACGCCGGAGGGCGCGCTGCAGTTCAGCTTCCGCACCGGCAGGTCGGGCAACGGCGTGAACGAGCTGGCCGAGTACACCGGCGGCGCGTGGCGGAAGCTGGGCGGGTGGTCGTCGGCCACCGGCAGCTACACCGGGCCCAACGGGGTCGTGTCCACGACCCGCAACATGTACCTGCACGGCCTGACCTACGACCGGCGCGGCCGGCTGCACGCGGCGTTCACCTGGCGCGAGGGCAACTCGGGCGTGCTGTGCAATCCCGGCGGGCTGACCAACCACGACACCGGGTACGTCTACAGCGACGACCGCGGCCGGACGTGGCGCAACGCGGCGGGCGCGGTCGTCGGGACCACCGGCGGCACGCGCGTGTCGGTCGGCTCGCCGGGACTGGTCGCGGACCCGCTCGACCCGAACCACGGCCTGATGAACCAGGAGGGCCAGGGCGCGGACTCGACGGGCACGCCCCACGTGGTGATCAGCTACGTGCCGGGCCGGTTCACCCAGTGCGTCTCGAACTACGCGCAGCAGCGCACCCAGTACGGCCGGACGTTCCACGTCGTGCGCGGCTCGAACGGCACGTGGACCAAGCGGGAGGTGCCCGTGGCGCCGGGCAGCACCCAGCGGACGAAGCTCGTCTTCGACCGCGCCGACAACGCCTACCTGGTGATGCCGCGCGGCCGGATCGTGTCGGCGAGCAAGGCCAGCGGGTGGACCGACTGGGCGTTGGTGTTCGACCAGCCGTCGATGAACGCGTTCGGCGAGGTCAACGTCGACACGTCGAGGCTGGCCGCGGACGGCGTGCTGTCGGTCCAGTACCAGCAGCGCTCCAGCGGCACCACGCCGTCGCCGATCCGGGTGGCCGACTTCCGCCTGGGCTGAGCGGCGTCCCCGGGCACGGCGGCGCCGTCGGCGGCCGCCGTGCCCGTGAGCCGCGTCGAGGGGCCGGGCTCAGTACCCGACGTAGCCGGTGCCGGCGTTGATGCCGACGAGACCGGGGTGGTTGCCGAAGCCGCCGTAGCGCGCGTAGGTGTAGCGGACGCCCGCGATGATGTTGTCGACCGGCGCGTAGATGTCGTCGTACCCGGCCAGCTTGTACGTCTGGAACGTCGGGTCGATGCACTGCATCAGGCCCTTGGAGGGTGTGCCGCGGGCGGCGTTGGAGTCCCAGGTGTTGACGGCGTTGGGGTTGCCGTTGGACTCCTTGATGATGATCGTGTAGATCTCGTCGACGCTGCTCTCGTCGATCGCGGTGCCGTTGGCGGCCAGGACGCCGATCGCCTCGCGGATCCACCCCTCGACCTGGCGCTGCTTCGGCGGCTTGCGGGCCTCCTCGGCGTCGCGCGCCTCCTGCGCCGCCTTCTCCTCGGCCGCCTTGCGCGCCGCGTAGCCGTCCTGGGCGATGCCGCTGGCCTGGTTGAACGTGTGCAGCGCGGTCAGCTGCTCCTGGCGGATGATCCGGGCGGTCTCCGAGCCGAGGTCGACGGCGTGCACCGTGTCGACCTTGCCGGTGCGCACCGTCTCGTCCGGCACACCGCCGAGGTCCGCGCCACCGGCCACCGGGCTGAACGTCCCGGTCATCGCGTGGGCCGCGGCCCCGGCGCCGGAGACGATGCCGACGGCGACCGCGACACCGGCGATGCGGCGCGGGAGGACCCGCTCGGCCTCTGCCCGGTGCGCGCCCTTGTAACCGGGCGGCGGCGGGGGTACCTGGAACGTGGTCTGCCCACGTTTGTTCTTGTGACGGACGTGCCGAGCCAAGGGTGCAGCCTCCTGCGGTCGGGGAACTCCGTCACCGGACCTGGCGGGGGATCCAGGTGGACGTGGGCCGTATCGGGGGATGTCGGGCCCGTGTCCCTTCGGTGATGGAACCGTGATCTGCGGCCGAGAACGTAACCGTTCGTGTTTTGCGGAGGCAAGGCATGGACGTTAATGGGTGACACTCGTCACGTTTTCCGAGAGCAACCACTACCGATTGTTGCAGAGAGTGCCACTAACGGGTGAGGACGGTAACGGTGGTGGATCAAGGCGGCCCTGAACGGCCTAGAAGCGCGTCCGCACCGTCACACCGCCGGTGCTCGCCGGGGCTCGAAAGAGGGTGACAGCGGACGGTGACGACCGTTCCCGCGCTCGCCGCAAGAGTGCGGTGACGTGCGGCGACAGTGCCGGAACCGCCCGAACCGGACTGTCCGGACGGCTAAGGTCGGAAGTCCTGCGTCACGCCGGAGAGGGCGGGACGAGGCTGGTCCGCGAGGAGTCCGGTGGCCGAACACGGTGCTGGGGAACGATTATCGTCGGTCGACGTCGTGGACGAGCTGGTGAAGCTCTTGCAGGACCTCACCGAACGACCGCGGTTCGGCGAGCTGCCCGGCCGCCGGGCGGGCGCGCGGGTGAGCGGCGACCGGGGCATCCCGCTGGTCTGCCTGGTGCGCGGCGAGCCCGCCGACGGCCTGCTCCCGGCGCTGCAGGCCCACCTGCGCGGCGCGCACCCCGGCCGGGTGCCGCACGCCTACCACCGCTTCCCCGACGCGACCCCCGGCGTCGAACCGGCCGGGACCAGCACGCTCGAAGCGGTCGGCTCGGTGCTGGTGCGCGTCGCCCGTGACCTGGCGCACGGCGCGAACGACCGCTACGGGCGGCACGAGTTCCGCCGCTTCGAGCTCGTCTACTGGCTGATGAACCAGCGCCTGGACGGCGCCGACCCCGAGTCGGCCGTGACCCTGCTGACCCGGCTGCGGGAGCGGGACCTGGGCCGCCGCAGCGGCGACGACCTCAAGGACGTGCTGGACGACGCCGCCGGGACCGCGCCGTGGTGGGTGCGGCTGGTGGTGCGGCTCGTGCCGTCCTTCCTGTTCCGGGCGAAGCTGCGCGGGCTCGTGCCGGGCAGCGAGTACCGGTGGCTGCTGCGCCAGCCCTACCTCGCGCCGCACGACCCGGGCACGTTCATCGGCTTCGCCGAGCGGCTGACCTCCGCGCTGGTGCCGGGTCAGAGCGCCGAGCCGCGCGAGGACACCGGCCAACTGGCCAAGCTGCTGGTCAACGCGTTCCTGGAGGACGTGCGCCGCGCCTACCGCCGGTCGTGGTGGCGGATCAGGTCGGCCCGCCGCACCGTGTACCCGGTCGTGCTGCTGGACGGCATCCGCCGCGACAACGGCGGCTACGCCGTGCTGAAGATCATCAACGACGTGCGCAACGACACCGGCGCGTTCGACCCGCTGGTGATCATCAGCGGCAGCGCCAAGGTCCCGCCGGACGCGGAGACCACCGCCGAGCGCGAACCGGCTCCGGTGAGCCAGGCGAGCCACGCCTACGAGACGTGGGCGCGCAAGCTGGCCACCGACAGCCGGGCGCGCCGGCCCACCGCGTGGTTCCTGCCGTTGCAGGTGCCCGACGTGCGCGTCGTGCGCGGCGAGGTGCCGCCCACGGCCACGCTGTCCGTGCGGCAGGCCCCGGTCTGGTCGCGCACGTCGGTGCTCGCGATCGTGGTGCTGCTGCTGGTCGCGTCGGTGGCCACGGTCGGCTACCGGCACGTGCGCGACGTCGTCGCGGCGAACGAGTCGTGGCGCTACGAGCACTGCGGGCTGGACCGCGACAACCCCGACGCGCACACCCTCAAGCGGATCGGCGACGACTGCGTCGGCGTCACCACGGGGCAGGTGCCGCTGTTCGGCCAGGCCGACAGCGAGGACCTCACGCGCTTCAACCGCGTCCAGGACCTGATCGTCCGGCAGAACCGGCTGGTGCTGGAAGCGCACGCGCGCGACCCCGGCCGCCCCTACGCGACCGTCGTGTACGTCTCGGCGATGGGCGCGGCCCGTGACGCGCTGGCCAGCAACACCGCCCGGCTCGTCGGGGTCGCGGCCAGGCAGGCGCGGCAGCTCGACCGGACGGACTCCGACGAGCCGCTGGTCCGTATCCTGCTCGGCAACGCCGGGTCGGCCATGCAGCACGGCGACGCGGTCGCCGGCACGCTCCGGTCGATGCTGGAGAAGGACAAGAGCATCATCGGCGTGCTCGGCATGGCGTTGAGCAGCACGCCGACCAGGAACACGATCACCGTGCTCGGCGAGGTCGGCCTGCCGGTGGTCGCCGCGACCCTGTCGGACGACGCGATGCCCACCGCGTCGCGGATGTACTTCCAGATCTCGCCGACCAACGACCGCCAGGCGCAGGTCGCGGCGCGGCACGTGCGCGCGGCCTACCCCGACAAGCGGGGCGTGGTGATCGTGCACTCCAGCGACGAGGCGGACTCCTACGCGGCCAACCTGCGCCTGGACGTGGCGGCGCGGTTCGACGAGCAGGGCCTGCGGGTGCGCGACGAGCCCTACCAGCCGTCGTCGGCGGGGCAGGGCTCCGACGCCAGGCGGCTCGGCCAGTCGCTGTGCGAGGTCGGCGACGACGAGGTGGTGTTCTTCGCCGGCCGGCCCGCGGACTTCGGCAAGCTGATGGACGGGGTGAGCGCCGGGTGCAAGGGCGACCCGCCGGCGCTGCTCGCGGGTGACGACATCGCCCGCTACGCCGCCGACGACACGTTGCGCGGCCGGCACCCGGAGATCCCGTTCGAGTACGTGTCGTTCGCTATCGGGGCCAAGGGCTGCGCGGCGGCGACGGAGATGAACCAGGCGTTGCGGGTGCTCGTGCCGGAGGAGTGCGAAGGTGGCGCGAACCCGTCGCTGGACGGGCACGCCGCGCTGACCTACGACGCCCTGTACCTGTTCGTGCACGCCATGATCCAGCTCGGGGACATCCCCGTCTCACCCGGCCACATTTGGACGGGATGGCGGACCTCGGCGGTGACGATGTGTTGCCGGCGCGATCAGCTTCGCGGGCGGCCAGGCCGGTCGACAAGTTCACCGCCGTGCTCCGGGTAACCGATGGCAAGGCGCCCACCTCGCTGGCCTCGTGAGTACTGGTCGGAGTGGGCGGCGATGTGCTCGATCGCGGAGACGTTTCGGGGTGTCCGGCGAGACGCTGCGCAACTGGGTGCTGCATACCCGAGGTCGACGGTGGGCAGCGTGCGGGGACCACGACGGAGGAGTCCGCGGAGCTGAAGCGGTTGCGCCGAAAGAATGCTGAGCTCAGCTGCAGATGGTCGCGCAGCAGGTGCACGTGGTGCGGCACCTGCCTGGAGGGTTTCAGTACCCGTTTCCGAGCTTGAGCTGGTGAAGGCCCCTTTGGTGCGCAGACGAGGAACTCCTGGTAGATCGGACGTTGTCGAAGCGCCGCTCTGCCAGGAGTTCCGTTGTTATCGTGCCCGATGCCCGCGGGCGGTTCCGTCGCGGGTGCCCCGTGCTGTCGTCTGTCCGCCTCCCACCGGTCCACCGAACGGACGGCCCGGCATCCCACCGACGTCACCGACGCCCAGTGGGTCAAGCTGGACCCGTTGCTGCCCGATCCGTCGTGCCTATCGGGTCGGGGTGGGCGGTGGGAGGGGCACTGCCGCCGGCTGCTCGACGCGTTGCGCGACCGCGTCCGACTCGCAGAGGGGCGGGAGGCGGCGCCGTCGGCGGCGATCGTGGACTCGCAGCCGGTGCGCGCGGCCGAGACCGTCGGCCGGGCCACGCGCGGTTGGGACGGCGGGAAGAAGGTCGCCGGTCGCAAGCGGCGCATCGTTGTGGACACCCTCGGCTTGCTGTTGGCCGTGTTGGTGACGCCTGCCTCGACGCAGGACCGGGTCGCCGCCCGCAGCCTGCTGCGCCGGATGCGCGACACCGCCGGCGGGCGAGTCCGTCTGGTGTGGGCCGACGGCGCCTAGACCGGCCCTCTGATCGACTGGGCACGAAAGACACTTCGTCTGGTCGTCGAGATCGTCCAACGCCCGCAAGTGCCGTACTTCACCGTGCTGCCCCGCAGGTGGGTGGTGGAGCGCACCCTGGCGTGGATTACCGGACATCGCCGCTGCGTCCGCGACTATGAACGGCTCCGTCATCACCGCGAGGCCATGGTCCGCTGGTCCATGATCCGCATCACCACCCGCCGACTCACCCAACAGCAGTAGCTCGGAAACAGCTACTTACAGCCAGCCGAGATATGGTCAGGAATTCGACTTCACACCGAATGCTTTGACCCATTCGAGTGAATCTATCGCCGGAGCGGTTCCCGTGGCGCGGATCGTCTGGCAATGATGGAGCGCGAGCTTTGGGGTCACCGGAAGCGGGCGTCAATTTCCGCTCGAGGGGTATCCGCTTTTCACACGCACAATTGGGGGAATCGTTATGGCGCGCAGGCTGACGCTCGTGCTCGTTCGGTCGATACTCGCGTCGACGTATCGGGGGCTTTCCGGCCGTTCGCCGAGTTAACGCGTGGACCTTCGGGGTCGACCGGTTTCCCGCTGACCTGTCGGACCACCGCTTCCCCTGCTCACACATGTCCGTCGATCGGATCCGATAGTCGTTGAAGACCCGTTCGGTCGGAACGGGTGGGTTTTGCTGCCCAAAATACCTCTGTCGGACACTGGAAATGCATTTGGGAGGTGGCGTATGGCTGTGATCACGACGCCCGGACGTAGTCCCTCGTTGTTGGTGCTCGAGGACGGGCGCGAATTTCGTGGCCGATCCTACGGTGCCACCGGGCAGACTTTCGGCGAAGCGGTGTTCTTCACCGGGATGACCGGCTACCAGGAGACGCTTACCGACCCGTCCTACCACCGCCAGATCGTGGTGCAGACCGCTCCGCAGATCGGCAACACCGGGTGGAACGACGAGGACGACGAGTCGTCCCGCATCTGGGTCGCCGGTTACGTCGTCCGCGAACCCGCCAGGCTCGCCTCCAACTGGCGCAGTCGCGGCAGTCTCGACGACGAGCTGGTCCGCCACGGTGTCGTGGGCATCAGCGGCGTCGACACCCGGGCGATCACCCGCCACCTGCGCGACCGGGGTGCGCTGCGCGCGGGCATCTTCTCCGGCGCGGCGCTCGCGGACGTCGACGTGCTCGTCGACCGGGTGCGGGCGCGCCCGGGAATGGTCGGCGCCGACCTCGCTGGCGAGGTCACGGCGCCGCACCCGTACACCGCGCCGGCCGGGGGCGGTGGCGACCGGCGGTTCCGGGTCGCCGCGTTGGACTTGGGCGTCAAGCGGACCATGTTGCGCGAGCTGACCAGGCGCGGCGTCGAGGTGTGCGTGCTGCCTGCGCATGCGGACGCCGAGGACCTGTTCGCCCTGGAGGTCGACGGCGTGTTCGTGTCCAATGGACCCGGCGACCCGGCGACCACCGGGCACGCGGCCCGGTTGGTCCGGGCGGCGCTGGAGCGGCGGATTCCGCTGTTCGGCATCTGCTTCGGACACCAGGTGCTCGGTCGGGCGCTGGGGTTCGACACCTACAAGCTCGACTTCGGCCACCACGGCGTCAACCTGCCGGTGAAGGACCGGCGCACCGGCCGCGTCGAGATTACCTCGCACAACCATGGGTTCGCCGTGCGCGCGCCGCTCGACGAGGTCACGCGGACGCCGTTCGGCCGTGTCGAGGTCAGTCACGTGTGCCTCAACGACGGCGTCATCGAGGGCTTGCGCTGCCTGGACGTGCCCGCGCTCAGCCTCCAGTACCACCCGGAGGCAGCGGCCGGACCGCACGACGCCGCGCACTCGTTCGACGAGTTCGTCGCGACGATGGCCGCGTCGACGTCGGAGGCCACGCGTGCCTAGACGATCTGACCTGTCCTCGGTGCTGGTCATCGGATCCGGTCCGATCGCGATCGGGCAGGCGTGCGAGTTCGACTACTCGGGCACCCAGGCGTGCCGGGTGCTCGCCGACGAGGGTTTGCGCGTGGTGCTGGTCAACTCCAACCCGGCGACGATCATGACCGACCCGGAGTTCGCCGACGTGACCTACGTCGAGCCGATCACCCCCGAGTACGTAGAGAAGATCATCGCGCGGGAACGCCCGGACGCGCTGCTGCCGACCCTGGGCGGCCAGACCGGGCTCAACACCGCGATGGCGCTGGCGCGTTCCGGCGTGCTGGAGCGCTACGGCGTCGAGCTGATCGGCGCGAGTGCGGATGCGATCGCCTCCGGCGAGGACCGGCAGAAGTTCCGCGAGATCGTCGATCTGGTCGGCACGAGCCTGCCCGCCGCGACCTCGGCGCGCTCGGTCATCTGCCATTCCCTGGCCGAGTGCCTGGCCGCGGTCGGCGAGGTCGGTGGGTTCCCAGTCGTCGTGCGGCCGTCGTTCACGATGGGCGGCGCGGGGTCCGGGATCGTGTCCGACGAGGCCTCGTTGGCCCTGGTGGCAGGCCAGGGCCTGCACCTCTCCTCGATCGGGGAGGTGCTGATTGAGGAGAGCGTGCGGGGGTGGAAGGAGTACGAGCTCGAGCTGATGCGCGATCGCGACGACAACGTCGTTGTCGTTTGCTCGATCGAGAACATCGACCCGATGGGCGTGCACACCGGCGACTCGATCACGGTCGCGCCCGCGATGACGCTGACCGACCGCGAGTATCAGCGGTTGCGGGACATCGGCATCGCGGTGATCCGCGAGGTAGGGGTGAACACCGGCGGCTGCAACATCCAGTTCGCGGTCAATCCCGCCGACGGCCGGATCGTGGTGATCGAAATGAACCCGCGCGTGTCGAGGTCGAGCGCGTTGGCGTCCAAGGCGACCGGGTTCCCGATCGCCAAGATCGCCACGAAGCTCGCCATCGGCTACGCGTTGGACGAGATCGTCAACGACATCACTGGACGAACCCCGGCGAGCTTCGAGCCCGCGTTGGACTACGTGGTGGTGAAGGTGCCGCGCTTCGCGTTCGAGAAGTTCCCCGGCGCGGACACCTCTTTGACCACCGCCATGAAGAGCGTCGGCGAGGCGATGGCGATCGGCCGATCGTTCCCCGAGGCGCTGCAGAAGGCGCTGCGGTCACTGGACCGGCGAGGCGGCGAGCTGTCCTGGGCCGCGCAGCCGCAGGGATCCGTGGCGGATGCGCTCGCCGAGGCGGCGGTGCCGACCGAGGGTCGGCTCGACGCAGTGCTGCGAGCGCTCCAGCTCGGCGCCGCTGTGGCGGAAGTGGTCCAGATCACCGGGATCGACCCGTGGTTCGTCGACCAGCTCGCGCTGCTGGACGAGGTCGCGGCCGGGCTCGCGGCGGCGACCGAGTTGGACGGCGACGTGCTCGCCCACGCGAAGCGGCACGGCTTCTCCGACGAGCAGATCGGCGCCATCAGGTCAATCGAGCCTGCCACGGTTCGCGAACTGAGGCACGCCAACGGAATTCGACCGGTGTACAAGACAGTAGACACGTGCGCCGCCGAGTTCGACGCACGCACGCCGTACCACTACTCGTCCTACGACGACGAGACCGAGGTGCGGTCGAGGACGGCACCCGCCGTTCTCATCCTCGGCTCGGGGCCCAACCGCATCGGCCAGGGCATCGAGTTCGACTACTCGTGCGTGCACGCCTGCCTCGCGCTGCGCGAGGCGGGGTACGAGGCTGTGATGGTCAACTGCAACCCGGAGACCGTGTCCACCGACTACGACACGTCCGACCGGCTGTACTTCGAGCCGTTGACGCTGGAGGACGTGCTGGAGGTCGTCCACGCCGAGCGGCTGGCCGGTCCAGTCGCGGGCGTCATCGTCCAGCTCGGCGGGCAGACCCCGCTGCGGCTGGCTGCGGAACTCCAGCGGGCGGGCGTGCCGGTGGTCGGCACGTCGCCGACCGCGATCCACCTCGCAGAAGACCGCGCGGAGTTCGGGAAGCTGCTGGGACGTTTGGGTCTGCGCGCCCCGCGGCATGACTCGGCCGTGTCCTTCCTCCAGGCTAGGGACATCGCCGCACGGATTGGGTATCCGGTCCTGCTGCGACCGTCCTACGTGCTCGGCGGGCGCGGCATGGAGATCGTCTACGACGACGACGCGCTGCGCGACTACATCGGCCGGGCCACCGAGATCTCGCCCCGGCACCCCGTTCTGGTGGACGAGTTCCTCGACGACGCGGTGGAGATCGACGTGGACGCCCTGTACGACGGCGTGGAGCTGTACCTCGGTGGGGTGATGGAGCACGTCGAGCAGGCTGGTGTCCACTCGGGTGACTCGGCGTGCGCGCTGCCGCCGTTCTCGCTGGCTGGCTCGCAGCTCGCCCGACTGCGCGAGCACACCGAAACCCTCTCGCGCGGCCTTGGGGTGCGCGGCCTGGTCAACATCCAGTTCGCGCTCGCGGCGGGCGTCCTGCACGTGCTGGAGGTTAACCCGAGGGCATCGCGGACCGTGCCGTTCGTGTCCAAGGCGACCGCCGTGCCGCTCGCCAAGGCTGCGGCCCGGATCTCGCTGGGCGCGACGATCGCAGGGCTTCGCGCGGAAGGTCTGCTGCCCGCAACCGGGGACGGCACGCCCCCGCCTGGGCACGTCGCGGTGAAGGAGGCCGTGCTGCCCTGGAACAGGTTCCGGGACGTGCGCGGCCTCGGCGTGGACACCGTGCTCGGACCGGAGATGCGGTCGACCGGCGAGGTGATGGGCATCGACGTCGACTTCGCAGGCGCGTTCGCCAAGGCCCAGACGGCGGCGGGATTGCGGCTGCCGGACCGGGGAACGGTGTTCGTCTCGCTGGACGAAGAGCACCGGCGCTCAGGCGTCGGACCGGTCAAAGCGCTGGTGGAACTGGGGTTCAACGTCATCGCCACCGAGCGGACGGCGGAGTGGCTGCGGCACGACGGGGTCGACGTCGAGGTGGCGCCGATCGACGGCGCGGCCGAACTGGTCGACCGGCGGGTGGTCGATCTGGTGGTCACCACGGTGTCCAACAGGCCGGTCCAGCCGGGCGGACGGGCACTGCGAGTCGCCGCCGCCGCACGGGGCGTGCCGTGCGTGACGACCGTGCCCGGTCTGCTGGCGACGGTCCGGGCCGTCCGGTCCGGTGCCGATCGCGACTCCGACGTGCTGCCGCTACAAGAGCTGCACTCCCTGCACACCAAGGCCGTCCGCGCGTCGGTCGCACCGGATTGAGGAGGAGTCGACCACCGTGATCGTCTGTGGTTTGAAGTTGACGCACGACGGAGCCGTCGCCCTGCTGCACGGAGACAAGCTCGTGTTCAGCATTGAGATGGAGAAACTCGGCAACGGCGCGAGGTACAGCCCGGTGGCCGACCTCGACGTCGTGCCGAAGCTGCTGGCCGACTACGGCTACCGGATCTCCGACGTCGACCAGTGGATCATCGACGGCTGGGACGGCTCGAAGCACGGCATCGCCGAACTGTCCAACGATGGCACGCCGGTGACGATCCGGGTCGCACCGTACCGGGAGAACGACGCCGTGCCGGATCTGCTGACCCCGGGCTACACCGGGAAGTTCCGCATCGGCGACGAGGTCTTGCCCTACACGAGCTTCCTGCACGTGACGGGACACCTGGTCAGCGCCTACTGCTCCAGCGACTTCGCCAAGCGCGGCGAGCCGTCGTTCGTGCTGGTGTGGGACGGCGGTATGTTTCCCCGGCTGTACTTCGTCGACCCGGACACCGGGGTGAGCAACGGCGGTGAGCTGTTCCCGCTGATCGGCCACGGCTACGCCACCGCGGCGCACCACTTCGGGCCGTTCCGCAGGCACGACGAGTCGCGGACGGTGGACGATCTGTCCGTCGCTGGCAAGCTCATGGCCTACATCGCCCTGGGCACGCCCCGTCCCGATGTGCTGCGGGTGCTGGCCGAGCTGTTCGACGAGCACTTCGAGGCGGACACGCCGAAAGCCCAGGCGTACCGAACCGCGATCGGCGGGTGGGGCAGCAACTCCGAACCCTCCCTGCACTACGTGCACGCGTTCTTCCGGGACGTGCGCACCCGCGTCGACGAGCTGGGCGCGAACGACGAGGACGTGCTGGCCTCCGTGCACACATTCCTGGAAGGCCTGCTCGTCGAGCGGATCACCGAGAAGGTGACCCGGTGGAAGGGTGATGGTCCCTGGAACCTCTGCTTCATCGGCGGGTGCGCGCTCAACATCAAGTGGAACAGCGCGTTGCGCGCACTACCCGTCTTCGCCGGGGTGTGGGTGCCGCCGTTCCCGAACGATTCGGGTTCGGCGATCGGCACCGCGTCCGCCGGTCTGGCCGGCCAGTTCGGGCTCCGCGCGATCGACTGGCATCCACGCAGCGGTCCGGCGCTCGTGCCGACCGGAAAGGTCCCGGAGGGCTGGGACGTCTCGCCGTGCACACCGGCCGAACTGGCCGCGATCCTGCACGAGACCGGCCGACCGGTGGTGCTGCTTAACGGTCGCGCCGAACTCGGCCCGCGCGCGCTCGGCGGTCGCAGCATCATCGCGCCCGCCACGGACCCCGGGATGAAGGACGAGTTGAACCGGGTCAAGTTCCGGGAGAGCTACCGTCCCGTCGCGCCGATCTGCCTCACCGAGTTCGCGCCGGACATCTTCTCGCCCGGCACGCCGGATCCGCACATGCTGTTCGACCACCGGGTCCGACCGGACTGGGTGGACCGGGTGCCCGCGATCCTGCACTTGGACGGCACGGCACGGCTGCAAACCGTCAGCACCGGGGACGACCCGACCCTGGAGGCGATCTTGCGCGCTTACTACCTGCTCAGCGGGATTCCCGTGCTGTGCAACACGAGCGCCAACCTCAACGGCAGCGGCTTCTTCCCGGACGTGGACTCCGCCCTGGCGTGGGGCCGCGTCGGTTTGGTGTGGAGCGAGGGAACGCTCTACCGCCGCACCGCCGTCGAAGCGGCTTCGGTCTGAGACCGCATCTCATTTGGAGTGCTACAGGGTGGGCGAGATCTCGATCAGCGATGAACGAAGTGGAGCAGTGGTGCCCGGAACGGTTGTGGCTGTTGGCGAAGACGTTGCTGCACGACGCGCCGCAACGCCATTAGGGTGGGGCCGTCGTCGGCTGGGCCGGACTGTGTTGGCGGCCGTCCCTTACGTGCTCCGGACCGGCTGTACATGGTCGGTGCCACCCGCCTCATTCGGGATCAATTCGCCCTCCGCCCACCGCGCATCGCCGGTTCGCCGAGTTGATCGAGGCGGACGTGCTCGCCCGACTGCACCGTACGACGCTGGACCTGCTCGGCTTCGCCGGGACGATCGACTGGTCGCGGGTGTCGGTGGACAGCGTGCACGTCCGCGCGGTCAACGGGGGGATCCGACTGGCCCAGCCCGGTCGACCGGGGCAAACCCGGCTCGAAGATCCACGAGGTGAGCGACTGCGGCGGCATCCCGCTGACCATGGCGGTCGGGGCGTCATCGCCCGGATCGCCCGCTGCTACGAACGCAACGCGGCCCACTTCACCGCGTTCACCCAGCCGGCCTGCACGGTGATCTGCCACCGCCGAGCCGACGAGTTGGACCTGTTGCCCCACAACACCCCCGAATGAGATGTGGTCCAAGCTCGGCACACCACGAAGGTCCGACCCCTCCCCGGCTCACAGAGAGATGTCACGATGACCTACATCCTGGGACTCAACCTCAGCCACGACCGGTCCGCCGCCATCATCAAGGACGGCGAGGTCGTCGTCGCGATCGAGGAAGAGCGCCTCGACCGGATCAAGCACACCGAGGGCTTCCTGATCCAGGGCCACTTCGAGCGGTTGACCAAAACCCTACCCATGCGGTCGGTCACCTACTGCCTGGACGCGGCGGGTATCGGCATCGACGACATCGGCCTGGTGGTGGGCAACCGGCCGCTGGGTGATGGCGCGGTCCGGCGCATCACCAACGAGCTGCCTATCCGCGACAAGAGCAAAATCCACGAGCTTCCGGTGCCGTCGCACCACATGGCGCACGCCGCCGTCGCGTTCTACCCGGCGCCGTTCGAGGACGCCGCGGTGCTCGTGGTGGACCAGGCCGGTAGCCGGTTCCCCGGTACCAAGAACATCGAGAAGCACACCGTGCTGGTCGGCGAGGGCGTGTCGCTGCGCAGCGTCGCCGCGACAACCTACCCGGTCGACTACACCGACCTGAGCCTCGGCCTGTTCTACGACTTCTTCACTGCCAAGATGAACTTCTTGACCCGATGGGGCACCCCGGAGTTCGGTGTCTTCGGCTGTGGCGGCTACCCCGAGGCGGGCAAGACGATGGGCCTCGCGCCCTACGGGAGGCCCCGGCCGGAGTGGAAGCCCTGGCTGACCTACGACGGCCTGGACATCAGGGTGTCGCAGGACGACCTGGAGAAGATCTGGCAGGAACTCCTGGTCTCGGAGGGCGAGGACTACGACGCCGGGGTGCGCGGCTCGTGGCAGCACCAGTTCGCCAAGGACATCGCGTACAAGATCCAGGAGGAACTGGAGAACGCGTTCCTGCACCTCGCGCGGCAAGCGCACGAGCTGACCGGCAAGAAGTACCTGTGCCTGGCGGGCGGCGTGACGCTCAACTCGGTGGCCAACCAGCGGGTGCGCGAGGAAGGCCCGTTCGAGGACATCTTCATCCCTGCGCCCGCGGGCGACGCCGGCTGCGCGATCGGCGCGGCGCTGTGGGGCTACCACAACCTGTTGGGCGGCACGAAGCGGGTCCCGATGCGACACGCGTCGTTCGGCAGGCGTTATGACCGCGCGGAGGCGCTCAAGGCTCTGGAGCCCTACGAGGGCAGGCTCACCTGGCGTGAGGCCGCCATCGACGAGGTCGCCGAACTGGTGTCGCAGCACTACGTGGTGGGGTGGGTCAACGGCGGCTCCGAGATGGGCCCGCGCGCACTCGGCCACCGTAGCATGATCGCCGACCCCCGGCACCCCGGGATGCGCGACTACATCAACGAGGTCGTCAAGCACCGCGAGGTGTTCCGGCCCTACGCGCCGTCGGTGCTCAACGAGCACGCGGCCGACTGGTTCGACGGCCGGGGTGAGAGCCCGTTCATGCTCCTGGTGCCCGGTGTCCGCGAGGACCGGCAGGCGGCCGTGCCAGCGATCACGCACGTGGACGGCACCGCCCGGGTGCAGACCGTGCGACAGGATGTCAGCCCCGAGTACCACGAGTTGATCAGCGGGTTCTTCCGCCGCACGGGTGTGCCGCTGGTGCTCAACACGTCGTTCAACGACAACGGCGAGCCGATCGTCGAGACGCCGGAGCACGCGCTGCGGACGTTCGCCCGCACCCAGCTGGACTTCTTGTACTTGGACGGCTTGCTCGTCTCGAAGGTCGGCCACGAGCCGCACCCCGACCACCCTCACCGCACCCCGGTGCGGCCCGCCTGACACACCGTAGTCGCCGACCGTCAGCTCTGGGCGGCCAGCGCGCTGATTGCCCGTGGGGAGCTAACCTTGTCATACGAGAAACCCAGGCTGGAGAACATCAAGGCCTTCGACTCCTGGTACGACCGCGCGGGCGTGCGGTCCGGTCCGCGCCGCACCTTCGCGGAGGACGCGGACATCCTTAAGGAGTTCTTCCCCGTGCACCTCGTGCCGCACCTGGGCCACCCCCAGGTGCAGCAGTCTGAGGGACCAATCCAGCGCTACCTGTCCGCGCAGCACCTGTTCCAGTGGCTCAGGTTCACCTCGCACTTCGAGGTGGCGGTGGTGAACCGCGCCACGCAGCGCATCGCCGAAGGTTCCTCGGGCCTGGAACTGCCGAACTGGGCCTGCCTGGTCGCGTTCCAGATCTACGTCGACGAGGGGTACCACTCGCTGTACAGCCTCGACGTGCTGCGGCAGGTCGAGGAGCGGTCCGGCATCCAGGCGCTCCCGTACGACTTCCAGCGGTTCCTGGCCAAGCTCGACGGTGTCGGCCACGAGTACCCCGATTACCGTCTGCTGATTCAGTTGTTGCAGGTGGTGGTGTTCGAAACGCTGATCACGTCGATCTTGATGGACATCCCGAACGACCGGAGCGTCATCGAGGTTGTCCGGGAGACCGTACGGGACCACGCGATCGACGAGGGCAGGCACCACGCCTACTTCTCTAACTTCTTCAAGTACTTGTGGGGCCAACTCGACCACGGGACGCGTCGCCTGGTCGCCACCTTCCTGCCCAGCCTCATCGTGCAGTCGCTCCAGCCCGCGACTCGGCCCGCGACCGCGGCGTTGCTCAAGGCGGGGTTCTCGGAGGCGAAAACGCGGGAGATCGTGGCGGAGTCCTACAACCGCGCGGGAGTCACCGCGAGCATCCGGGTCGCCTCGGCCAAGACGGTCGCGCTGTTCGAGCAGCTCGGCGTGCTGGACATCCCCGGCTCGCGGGAGCGTTTCGTGGAAGAGGGGTTGCTGGACCCCTGACCCCTTCGATCCCTGATGGACACTGCCGGGAACGTCATGCCACGAGTGTGTTGTGGCACGACGTTCCCGGTAGTGTCGTCCCGCCTCCGGCAGGAACCTGACACGACCGGGTGGAAGCCTTCGGTCAGCGCAGACTCGCTTGTTTGCGACAGGGTGTAACCCTACACTGACGAGTCGTGACCACTTCGTCTTTGCTCGGTTTCACCGCTCTGGTGGCCTTGCTGACCATCGCACCGGGTCCGGACATCGCCGTCGTCATGCGCACCGCCATCGGCGGGGGCTGGACGCGAGCGTTCCTGTCCGCCCTCGGGATCACGGCGGGCTGCTTCATCTGGGGTTTGGCCAGCGCGCTGGGGCTTACGGCGCTGTTGGCCGCGTCGTCGGTGCTGTACGACGGTCTGCGCATCGCCGGTGCGCTCTACCTGTGCTGGCTGGGCGTGCAAGCGCTCCGGAGCGCGCGCAAGCCGCTACCCGAAATCACGGACGGCGGCGAGGTGCCGCCGAGTGTGTCGGCGGCGCAGTCGTTCTCCTCCGGCTTCCTGACGAACCTGTTGAACCCCAAGGTCGGTGTGTTCTACCTGTCGCTGCTGCCGAACTTCGTGCCCGCCGACTCGGCCGTGCTGCCGATGACGATGCTCCTGGTCGGGATCCACGCGGTGCTCGGCATCGTGTGGCTGAGCCTGGTGGCGGCGTTGGTGGAGCTGGCGAAGGCGACCTTGACCCGACGCCGCGTTCGCAAGGCGTTCGAGCAGGCGACTGGCGTGGCCCTGATCGGGTTCGGCGTCGGAGTAGGGGTGGAAACCGCGATCGGCGGCTAGTTGTTCTGTCCTGTGAGGTTGGGGACGCGGGTGGCGGGTGGTTGGCCTGCGAGTGCGGTGTGGCCGCGGTGGTGATTGTAGGTATGCAGCCATCGCGGTAGCGCCGCTCGTCGTTCGGCCTCCGAGGCGTAGGGCTGGGCGTAGGCCCATTCGTCGAGCAGGGTGCGGTTGAAGCGTTCGACCTTGCCGTTGGTCTGGGGCCGGTAGGCGCGGGTGCGTTTGTGGGTGACGCCGGCGCCGGCGAGGGTGTCGCGCCACAGGTGTGAGCGGTAGCAGGAGCCGTTGTCGGTCAGCACCCGCTTCACCGTGATCCCGGCGGCCTGGAAGAAGGCGTTCGCCCTGGTCCAGAACTCGGCGGCGGTCTGTTTGGTCTCGTCGGGCAGGATCTCGGTGTAGGCCAGGCGGGAGTGGTCGTCCACGGCGTTGTGCAGGTAGGCGTAGCCGAGGTTGGGGCGGCCGTGGGCCTTGCGTGGCCTGCCCGGGTCGCGGTGGGCGGAGCTGTTGCGCCCGCCGGCCTGCCGTCCGTGGATCTTGTGGCCGCCGCCGTCGGGGATGTTGCCCAGCTTCTTGATGTCGACGTGGACCAGGTCGCCCGGTGCGGCGTGTTCGTAGCGGCGCACCGGCGTGGCGGTGGCGCGGTCCAGGTGGACCAGGCGGGCCAGGCCGAAACGGCGCAGCACCCGGTGCACCGTGGAGGGATTCAATCCGAGCAGGTGGGCGATGCGGGCCGGTCCCCAGCGGCGGGCCAGGCGGACCTTGACGATTCTGCGTTCGCGGCGGGTGGGCAGGCGACGCGGACTGTGGCGGGGACGGCTGGAACGGTCGACCAGACCGGCCTCCCCGTGCTCGCGGTAACGGGAGGCCCAGCGGGCGGCGGTGGTCGGCGAGACCTGGAACCGCTCGGCCGCCCGCCGCAGCGGCCAACCCTCCTCCACGACACACCGGGCCAGACGCAGCCTGCCCACCGGAGTCAGCGGTGCGTTAGCGTGGATCACGAGGGCCTCCGTCAGCTCGGTGCAGATGTCGCAATCCACACCGAACCCGGAGGCCCTCCCTCATTCCAACATCATCCGACTACGTGTCCCGGTGTCCACAACCTCCCAGGGCAGTACAGCTAGTGAGCCGTGTCCAACCTCATCCGGCGGCGAGGTGGAGTGCGAGGACAGCTCTGGTCAGGTTGGTGATGGGGTGGTGGAGCAGCGGAGTCGGCGTAGCAGTCGCCAGGTCTTGAGGGTGGAGGCGGCTCGATCGCCGAGGGGGCGGACGCGGGTGTGGGAGCGGTTGACCGCTTGCTGCCGGAGTGCCCGCTCCTTGATTGGCCTTGTACGCCCAGCACGGAGTGTCCGCCGCGGTGAGAGCGTCGATGATGCCGCGGGTGCGGGCCGCGGTCAGGTCGTGGGCCGAGCCGGGCAGTGCGGGCGAGGTCCACAGCAGTCGTCCGGCCGGGTCGGCGAGGTCTAAGAGGGCATCTGATCTACTTTGGGCGAGTATGTCTGTTTTGCGTAGATCGTTTCGCCACGTTTGGGTGGATTCTCCGGTCAGAACGCGGCTCATTATGTTAGCCATCGCCCAGTGGGTCATCGTGCGTGAGCGTTGCGGCAGGGTCTCGTAGTCGCGCACGAGTCGGCGATGCTGCATCAGCCAACCCAGGGTCCGTTCGACCACCCACCTCTTGGGCAGCACGTGGAACCTGTGCGGCAATCCGTTTGACGACCTTGACGCGGATTCCCCTTCGAGCGCCGTGGCGGACGACCTCGTCGTTGTAGCCGCCGTCCGCCCAGGCGATCGACACGTCCGGTTGCGTGGCGGCCACGTGCTCCAAGAGCTGCCGACCGGCGGTCGAGTCCGAGACCGAGGCCGCGGTCACGATCACCGCGAGCAGCAGGCCGAGTACGTCGGTGGCGATGTGCCGCTTCCGGCCCTTGATCTTCTTGTTCGCATCGATGCCCTGATCGGATTCGTTGACATTGCAAAAATTCTTCACACTCTGCGAGTCGAGGATCGCCGCCGTCGGGGAGGCCGTGCGTCCACTTGCGACACGGACCCGTTCTCGGAGTAGGTCGTGTAACGCCTCGGCGGTGCCGTCGGTCTCCCACTTGGCGTAGTAGTCGTAGACCGTCTTGTACGGCGGGAAGTCGTGCGGCAGGTAGGCCCACGCGATCCCGGTCCGGCACACGTACAGGATCGCATTGACGATCTCCCGCAGGTCGTGCACCCGTGCCGCGGTTCCCGGCCCGCGCCGAGCGGCACGCCACGCCGTCAACGTCGGCTCGATCAACGCCCACCGGGCATCGGACAGGTCACTGGGGTACGCACGCCGAGAGCTCACAGTTGATCAACTTTAAAGCGGTCGGCAAACCGGACAGATCACCCCAAACCAAGATCAGATGCCCTCTCAGTAGCGTGTCGCTGCTTCGCGTGCCTCGACGCTGTCGGCGCGGTGGTCGACACCGGCTTCACCGGTGATCTGCACGTCGACCCGGATCTGCTGACGCCGCGCGGTCACCGGCCTCGGGTGAGCCAGTCGCCCCGGTGCGGAGCTTCCGCGCCGATCGTCGTGTCCTCGCCGTGGCCGGTGTGCACGACCGTCCGCTCCGGCAGGGTCAGCAGCCGCCGCGAGATCGAGTCGACGATCAGGTCGAAGTCGGAGTACGACCGCCCGGTCGCGCCCGGACCGCCGTGGAACAGCGTGTCGCCGGTGAACACCGCGCCCAGGGCGGGCACGTGGAAGCAGCACGCGCCGGGCGCGTGGCCGGGCGTGTGCAGCACGTGCAGCGCGATGTCCGCCACCTCCACCACCTGGCCGTCGGCGAGCTCGCCGTCCGGCGCCACGTCCGGGTGCGTCAGGTCCCACAGGACTCGGTCGGCGGGGTGCAGCAGCACGGGCGCGCCGGTCGCGCGGGCCAGGTCCGGCGCGACGCGGACGTGGTCGTCGTGGGCGTGCGTGGCGAGGATCGCCTTCACCTCCCGGCCGCCGACGACGCGGAGGATCGCGTCCACGTCGTGCGGCGCGTCGATCACCACGCACTCGGTGTCGTCGCCGACGACCCAGACGTTGTTGTCCACGGCGAACGTCTGGTCGTCGAGGCTGAACGTGCCGCGCGTGACGGCGTGGTCGACGCGGGCCATCAGAAGACCACCACCGAGCGCAGCACGTCGCCGTGGTGCATCTTCGCGAACGCCTCCTCGACCTGGTCGAGCGCGATGGTCTCGCTGACGAACGCGTCGAGGTCCAGCCGGCCCTGCCGGTGCAGGTCGACCAGGTACGGGAAGTCGCGGGAGGGCAGGCAGTCGCCGTACCAGGACGACTTCAGCGCGCCGCCCCGGGAGAAGAAGTCGATCAGCGGGAGGTCGATGCGCATGTCCGGGGTCGGCACGCCGACCAGCACGACGGTGCCGGCCAGGTCGCGGGCGTAGAACGCCTGCTGCCACGTCTCGGGCCGGCCGACCGCGTCGATCACCACGTCCGCCCCGAACCCGCCGGTCAGCTCCTTGACGCGGGCCACCACGTCCTCCGACCCGGCGTCCACGGTGTGGGTGGCGCCGAGGCCGCCCGCCCACTCCAGCTTCCGGGGGTCGAGGTCGACGGCGATGATCGTGGTCGCCCCGGCGAGCGCGGCGCCCGCCACCGCCGCCGCGCCGACCCCGCCGCAGCCGATGACGGCGACGCTGTCACCCCGGCCGACGCCGCCGGTGTTGACCGCCGCGCCGAACCCGGCCATCACGCCGCAGCCGAGCAGCCCGGCCACGGCGGGCGACTCGCGCGGGTCGACCTTGGTGCACTGCCCGGCGTGCACGAGGGTCTTCTCGGCGAACGCGCCGATGCCGAGCGCGGGCGACAGCGGCGTGCCGTCGGCCAACGTCATCGGCTGCGCCGCGTTGTGGGTGTCGAAGCAGTACCAGGGCCTGCCCTTCAGGCACGCGCGGCACGCGCCGCACACCGCGCGCCAGTTCAGCACCACGAAATCGCCGGGCGCGACACCGGTGACGCCGTCGCCGACCTGCTCCACGACCCCGGCGGCCTCGTGGCCGAGCAGGAACGGGAACTCGTCGTTGATGCCGCCTTCCCGGTAGTGCAGGTCGGTGTGGCACACGCCGCAGGCCTGCACCCGCACCACCGCCTCACCCGGTCCCGGGTCGGGCACCACGATGTCGGTCACCTCGACCGGGACGCCCTTGCCCCGGGCCACCACGCCACGAACCGTCTGAGTCACTGATGACCTTTCTCGTCGTCGTGCCCGAGCGGGTCGCTCGCACGCGTCGTCGCGGCCGTCTCCACCGCACGGGCTCGTCGAACGCCACCCTCGCAAGCCGGGCCCCCACCCGCAACCGCTGCCGCGGTCGGCTGTTCGAGGCGTTCGCGGTCCTGGCTGGTCAGCGCTCCACGGCCAGCCGGACACCCAGCCCGATGAACACGCCGCCGGTCACGACGTCGATCCGGCGTCGGGCGGCGTGCCTGCGGCGCAGCCAACCGCCGATGCGACCGGCCAGCACGCCGACCGCGCCGTCCACCAGGAACTCCAGCGCGATCAGGATCGCGCCGAGGACGGCGAACTGGAGCCACACCCGCCCCAGGTCGGGGTCGATGAACTGCGGCAGGAACGCGATCGTGAAGGTGACCATCTTCGGGTTCAGCAGGTTGGTCGCCATGCCGGTGAGGTAGGCCCGGCGGCCGGAGATGCCGCCCGCCGCCGGCTCGGCCGCCACGACGCGCCCGCGGTGGCGGATGGCCTGCACGCCCAGGTAGACGAGGTAGGCCGCGCCGACCGTGCGGACCACGGTGAACGCCACCGGCACCGCGGCGAACAGCGCCGCCAGCCCCGCGGCGGCGACGACGACGTGGACGGCCTCGCTCGTCGCGACGCCGGCCGTGGCCAGCAGCCCGGCGCGCGGGCCGCCGCGCATCCCGCAGCCGAGGACGAACAACATGTCCGGGCCGGGCGTGATCATCGCGACGACGGTGGTCACCGTGAACAGGACGAGCAGGTGCTGGTCGATGGGCATACCCGCATGCAACACCCGCCGAGCGCGCCACGCCCGTCAATTTCCCGGGCGACGGGACCGGTGGCGCCGGACGTCCGGAGTGGACACCCGGGATTGTGGGACCCCTTCGGCACATCACGTGTCGAGGGTCGGTGTCGGTGGCGGGCAGGCGGCGCGGCGCGGCGTGGTTGGCGGAGGCGCATCCCGGCGCGTCGGTGGTGGGCGTGACGACGTGGCGGACCTGCGCACCCCGCTCTCCCACGCCGCCCTGATCGCCGCCCACCCGACCAACCGCCGGCCGTCCCGATTCACCGCCCGCCGAACGGACCCCAGCCGCGTCGACCACCGCATGCGGAAGCCCTCGGGCCGTGCTGATCACGCACTCGGCCGGCCACCAACCCGCACTGGCGGCCCGCTGCTCGGCGGGCCGCCGGCCGTCCTGACGGCTGCGCGCTTGGCGAAGCTCCGGCGGGCGCCGATGGCCGCGCCCTCGGCGGGCGACCGGCGAGTGCTGATCGCTGCGCGCCTTGGCGGACACCGGCCGCGCCGATGATCGCGGACTTCCTGGATGTGCGGCGGGTGTTGGTCGTCGCGCTGTGGCGCACACCGGCCGTGCCGGCGCTTGCGGGCTTCGCGGACCGCGGCCGGCGCCGGCCGGCCGCGTGCCTGGTGGACTG
This sequence comes from Saccharothrix sp. 6-C, assembly GCF_016695385.1. Lineage (NCBI taxonomy): Bacteria > Bacillati > Actinomycetota > Actinomycetes > Pseudonocardiales > Pseudonocardiaceae > Saccharothrix > Saccharothrix sp. 6-C. Next base: position 2,280,944 of record NZ_CP064192.1, read on the forward strand.
CCGGTGGGTTCGTGGCGGTGGTGGCGCACCAGGGCGGTCCGGTGGCCGTAAATTGGTGCCATGAGCAGCGCGACGGGCAGCGGTCAGCAGCCGCGGGTGGTTTCCGGCAGGCAGTCCGAGCTGCTGGGCCTGCTCCGCGACGAGGGCGCGATGTCCCGGGTCGCGCTCGGCGAGCGGCTGGAGTTGCCGCGGGCCAAGTTGACCGCCGAGCTGGGCAGGTTGGTGGACGTCGGCCTGGTCCAGGTCGGGGGACCGGCGGCGAGCCGGGGCGGGCGGCGGTCGACGCTGGTCCACCTGGCCGACGACCTGCGCGTGCTCGGCGTGGACGTGGGCGCCACCTCGGTCCGGGTGGCGGTCACGGACGGCCGGTGCGAGGTGCTGGAGAGCCGCAGCGAGGAGTGCGACGTGCGCGGCGGGCCGGCGCCGGTGCTGAGCCGCGTCGCCGAACTGGCCGACGTCGTCTACGCCAAGGCGTCGGGCCGGCTCATCGGCGCGGGCATCGGCCTGCCCGGCCCGGTGAGCTTCCGCGACGGCATGCCGGTCGCACCGCCGATCATGCCCGGCTGGGACCGCTACCCCGTGCGCGACGAGCTGGCGGGCCGGTGGGGCTGCCCGGTGACGGTCGACAACGACGTGAACGCCATGGCGCTGGGCGAACGCCACGCGGGCGTGGCCCGGTCGCTGGAAGACCTGATCTTCGTCAAGGTCGGCACCGGCATCGGCTGCGGGATCGTCCTCGGCGGGAAGGTGTACCGGGGCGTCGCCGGGACCGCGGGCGACATCGGGCACATCAGGCTGGACGACTTCGGCCCGGCCTGCGCGTGCGGCGAGGTCGGCTGCCTGGAGGCCTACTTCGGCGGCTCGGCGCTGGCCCGTGACGCCACCACCCTGGCCCGCAGCGGTCGTTCCGTCGCCCTGTCCACCACCCTGCACGACAAGGGCCTGCTCACCGCCGAGGACGTCGGCACCGCCGCCGCGGCCGGTGACTTCGCCGCGGCCAACCTGGTGCGCGAGGGCGGCAGGCGGCTCGGGCACGTGGTCGCGTCCCTGGTCAGCTTCCTGAACCCGGGCATGGTCGTCATCGGCGGCGGCGTCTCCCGGCTGGGGCACTCCCTGCTCGCCGAGGTGCGCAGCGCCGTCTACCGCCGCTCCCTGCCCCTGGCCACCGGCAACCTGCCCATCGTGCTCTCGGAGCTGGGCGACCTGGCCGGCGTGACGGGCGCGGCGTGGTCCGCCACCGACCGCGCCTTCTCCCCGGCCGGATAGCCACCCGAGCCCCGAGCCACCCCGGCCGCCGCCGGACCACCCGCCGGCACCGCGACTCTCCTCACCGCGCCACCCGCTGCGATCCGCGCCCCGGGTACCGCGCGCCTCCCGGGCATCGTGACCGTCCCGAGCCCGCGTCCCGCCGCGCCCACGCCCGAGCGCCCGCCGCTCCCCAGCCCGGCCGTTTCGGAGCCGCAATCGCGAGCTTCCGTCAAAACCGACCCTACTTTTGCAACGAATCGACAAAAGTGAGGCCAAGTTCTTGTCAGACCGCGCGATCAAATGTCAGGATCTGCCGCAACCCACCCCCGAACGTGAGCTGGACCACCCCGTTCGATCGCCTCCCTCAACGAAGTCGGAGCCACGATGCAGGCGCAGGTCGAAGGCAGGCGCGAGGCCGTCGTCGAAGGCGTGTCGACAGCCGGCCGGGCGCCGGACCAGGACAGCGACCCGAAGACGCGCGGCTCACGAGAAGGGGATTCGGCATGACCCTGCTCCGGATGGCCGGCATCGGCAAGACGTTCCCCGGCGTGCGCGCCCTGGACCAGGTGGACCTGGAAGTCGCCGAGGGCGAGGTGCACTGCCTGCTCGGCCAGAACGGCGCGGGCAAGTCCACCCTGATCAAGGTGCTGGCCGGCGCGCACCAGCCCGACGACGGCGAGATCTCCTGGCGCGGCACGAGGACCACCCTGCCGTCGCCGGTCGCCGCGCTGCGGCTGGGCATCGCCACCATGTACCAGGAGCTTGACCTGGTGTCGGACATCTCGGTGGCGGAGAACGTGTTCCTCGGCCACGAGCCCGCCAGGTTCGGCTTCACCCGCCGCCGGGCGGCCCGCGACCTCACCAGGACGTTGATGACCCGCCTCGGCCACCCCGAGATCGGCCCCGACCGCGAGGTGGGCCTGCTGTCCGCGGCCGGTCAGCAGCTGGTGTCGATGGCACGCGCGCTGGCGCACGACGCCCGGCTGATCGTGATGGACGAGCCGACCGCCGCCCTGGCCGCCGACGAGGTGGACAACCTGTTCCGCATCGTCGGCGAGCTGACCAAGGACGGGGTCGCCGTCCTCTACATCTCCCACCGCCTCGAAGAGATCCGCCGCATCGGCAGCCGCGTCACCGTCCTGAAGGACGGCCGCACGGTCGCCGCGAACCTCCCCGCCGACACCCCGACCGCCGACCTGGTCGACCTGATGTCCGGCCGCAAGGTCGAGACGGTGTTCCCGCACCGCGAGGCGTCCACCGCGGACACCACGCGCGAGGTGCTCACGGTCACCGGACTGAGCCGCGAGGGCGAGTTCCGCGACGTCGGCTTCCACGTGCGCGCGGGTGAGATCCTGGGCATCGCGGGCCTGGTCGGCGCGGGTCGCAGCGAGATCCTCGAGACCGTGTTCGGCGCGCGGAAACCCGACGCCGGGCACATCGCGGTCGACGGGAAACCGGTGCGGCCGGGCAGCGTGGTCGCCGCGGTGAAGGCGGGCATCGGCCTGGCGCCCGAGGAGCGCAAGGCGCAGGCCCTGCTGCTGGACCTGCCGGTCGCGCACAACGTGACGCTGTCCAGCCTCCCCGCCTACAGCCGCGCCGGGTTCCTGGACCGGGCCCGCGAGCTGAAGGACTCCAAGACCACCCTCGAACGGCTCGAGCTGCGTCCCGCCGACCCGCGCCGGCTGGTCGCCGAGTTCTCCGGCGGCAACCAGCAGAAGGCCGTGGTGGCCCGGTGGCTGGTCCGGGGCTGCAAGGTGCTGCTCCTGGACGAGCCGACGCGCGGCGTGGACGTGGGCGCGCGCGCCGAGCTGTACCGGGTGATCCACGAGCTGGCCGCGGCCGGCGTGGCCGTCGTGCTGGTGTCCAGCGAGGTCGCCGAGGTGCTCGGCCTCGCCGACCGGGTGCTGGTGCTGCGCGACGGCGAGGTGATCGCGGACCGGCGCGCCGACGAGCTCACCGAATCCGCCGTGTTGGACATGGTGATGGCGGGCAGCGCCGTCACCGAAGCCGCCGTCACCCCAGATGACGCGCCTGAGGAGACCCCGTGACCGAGGCAAGGGTCCTCGACCCGAAATCCGCCGCACCCCAGGAGCCGCCCAAGCAGCGGCGCAACCTCGACCTGAGGCTCACCGGGCTGCTCGGCGTGCTGGTGGTGCTGTGCGTCGTCGGCTACGCCACCCGGCCCGACAGCTTCCTCACCGAGGCCAACATCTCCACCATGCTGCGGCTCGCCGCGGCGATCGGCGTGGTCAGCGTCGGCATGACGTTCGTGATCATCAGCGGCGGCATCGACCTGTCCGTCGGCTCGATCGTGGCGTTGTCCGGCGTGTGGATGACCACCGTCGCCACCCAGTCCTACGGGCCCGTGGTGATGGTGCTGTGCGCCCTGCTGGTCGGCCTCGGCTGCGGCCTGGTCAACGGGGTGCTGATCTCCTACGGCAAGATCGTGCCGTTCATCGCCACCCTCGCCATGTACGCGTCGGCGAAGGGCCTGGCCGAACGGCTCTCCGGCCGCCGCACGCAGGTCGTCACCGAGACCGGGTTCTCCACCTTCTTCCGGGGCGACATCCTCGGCGTCCCGGTGCTGATCTGGATGCTGGCCGCGGTGTTCGCGGTCGGCTGGGTGCTGCTCAACCGCACCACGTTCGGCCGCCGAACGTTCGCCGTCGGCGGCAACGCCGAAGCCGCCCGCCTGGCCGGCATCGACGTCCGCAGGCACACCGCGCTCGTCTACGGCATCGCCGGCCTGTGCTGCGGCATCGCCGCGCTCATGGTCGTCGCCCGCACCACGTCCGGCGCGTCCACCAACGGCATGTTCTACGAGCTGGACGCGATCGCCGCGGTCGTCATCGGCGGCACCCTGCTCAGCGGCGGCCGGGGCTCGCTGATCGGCACGCTGATCGGCGTCCTCATCTTCACCGTGGTGGGCAACATCTTCACCCAGAACAACCTCGACACCGACATCCAGAACATCGCCAAGGGCGTGATCATCATCGCCGCGGTGCTCCTCCAGCGCACCACCGCCCGCCGCCGCGGCACACGCGCCACCTGACGCGCACGGCACACCCACCACCCCCACACCCGACCCGACACACCGCCCGGGAGTCAGCCATGCCCTCACTCGACCGCCGCCGCTTCCTCTGGGGAACCACCGCCGTCGGCACCGCCGCCCTGCTGGCCGGGTGCACGTCCAACGAGTCCGCCAACACCGCGCCGAACGCCGTCGCGGGCGGCTCGGGCCAGAACACCCAGCCGGGCAAACAGGTCACCATCGGCTTCTCCGCGCCCGCCGCCGACCACGGCTGGATGGCCGCGATGACGAAGAACGCCAAGGCGCAGGCCGACGAGTTCTCCGACGTCACGTTCAAGGCCACCGAGGGCACCAACGACGTCAACCAGCAGATCGGCCAGGTCGAGACGCTGATCAACGACAAGGTCGACGTGCTGGTCGTGCTGCCGTTCGACGGCAAGGCCCTCACCGAGGTCGGCCGCCAGGCCATGGACGCGGGCATCCCGGTGATCAACCTGGACCGGGTCTTCGACACCCCGCTCGCCTACCGGCTGTGGATCGGCGGCGACAACTACCGCATGGGCGTCAACGCGGGGGAGTACATCGCCTCGCAGCTGAAGGCCAAGAACATCGCGAACCCGATCATCGGCGAGGTCGCCGGCATCGACTCGCTGCCGCTGACCCAGGAGCGCAGCAAGGGCTTCAGCGACGCCCTGGCGAAGGCGGGCTTCGCCGTCGGACCGCGCGTCTCGGCGTCGTTCACGTCCGAGTCCGGTGAGCAGCAGACGGCCAACCTGCTCCAGTCGGCGCCCAAGCTGGACGCGCTGTGGAACCACGACGACGACCAGGGCATCGGCGTCATGGCCGCGATCGACAGCGCCGGCCGCAAGGAGTTCGTCATGGTCGGCGGCGCGGGCTCGCGCAACATGATGGACCTGATCAAGGCCGACAGCGGCGTGGTCAAGGCGACCGTCCTCTACAGCCCGTCGATGGCGTCCTCGGCGATCGCGCTGGCCAGGCTGCTCGGCCAGACCAAGGGCATCGGCGACATGGCCGAGCACGACATCCCCGCGTCCATCACCACCTACTCGGCCGTGGTGACCAAGGAGAACGTCGACCAGTACCTCGACGTCGGCTTCGACTCCTGACCGGGTCGGCGGACCGACGCCGTCACCGGATCGACACTGCTGCGAAAGGCTGCTGATGACGGAAGAGATCGGCGTGGGCATGGTCGGCCACGCGTTCATGGGCGCGGTGCACTCGCACGCCTGGCGCAGCGTCCACCGGTTCTTCGACGTGCCCCTGACGCCTCGCCTGGCCGTCCTCGGCGGGCGTGACCCGGTGCGCACCAAGGACGCGGCGACCAAGTACGGCTGGGCGGCCGTCGAGACCGACTGGCGCGCGCTCGTCGCCCGGGACGACGTCGGCCTCGTCGACATCTGCACCCCCGGCGACACGCACGCCGAGATCGCGCTCGCCGCGCTCGCCGCCGGCAAGCACGTGCTGTGCGAGAAGCCGCTGGCCAACACGGTCGCGGAAGCCGAGGCGATGGCCGCCGCCGCGGAGGAGGCCGCCGGGCGCGGCGTGCGGTCGATGGTCGCGTTCAACTACCGGCGGGTGCCCGCGATCGCGCTGGCCCGCAAGCTGGTGGAGGAGGGCCGCATCGGCGAGGTCCGGCACGTGCGCGCGGTGTACCTGCAGGACTGGCTGTCGGACCCCTCGTCGCCGATGACGTGGCGGATGCGCAAGGAGAAGGCCGGGTCGGGCGCGCTGGGCGACCTCGGCGCGCACATCGTGGACGCCGCGCAGTTCGTCACCGGCGACCTGATCACCGGTGTCAGCGCCACCACGGAGACCTTCGTCCGCTCCCGGCCCGACGGCGACGGGTTCGCCGACGTGACGGTGGACGACGCGGCCGTGTTCCTGGCCCGCTTCTCGTCCGGCGCGCTGGGCACGTTCGAGGCGACCCGGTACGCGTTGGGCCGCAAGAACTCGATGAGGCTGGAGGTCAACGGCACGCGCGGCAGCCTGGCGTTCGACTTCGAGTCGATGAACGAGCTGTCGGTGTTCTCGGCCGACGACGGCTCGGCGGCCGGGTTCCGGCGGATCCTGGTGACCGAGGCCGACCACCCGTACGTGGGCGCGTGGTGGCCGCCGGGTCACCTGCTCGGCTACGAGCACACGTTCACGCACGAGGCCGCGGACTTCCTGACCGCCATCGGCGGTGGCGTCGACCCGGCGCCGAGCTTCACCGACGGCCTGCGCGTGCAGCGGGTGCTGGCGGCGGTGGAGGAGAGTGCCGGGCAGCAGTCGACGTGGACGATGATCGGAGACCCCCGATGAGCCGACCGGTCACCTTGTTCACCGGCCAGTGGGCCGACCTGCCGTTCGAGGAGGTGTGCCGGCTCGCGTCCGGCTGGGGCTACGACGGGCTGGAGATCGCCTGCGGGGGCGACCACTTCGAGGTGGACAAGGCGCTCGCGGACGACGACTACGTGCCGGCGAAGCGCGCGATGCTGGCGCGGTACGGGTTGGACGTGTTCACGATCTCCAACCACCTGGTCGGGCAGGCGGTGTGCGACGACCCGATCGACTTCCGGCACAAGGCGATCCTGCCGTCCCGCATCTGGGGCGACGGCGAGCCGGAAGGCGTGCGGCAGCGCGCGGCCGCCGAGATGGCGGACACCGCGCGTGCGGCGGCCCGGTTGGGCGTGGGCACGGTGGTCGGGTTCACCGGCTCGTCGATCTGGAAGTACGTGGCGATGTTCCCGCCCGTGCCGCAGGCCGTGATCGACGAGGGGTACGCCGACTTCGCGCGGCGGTGGAACCCGATCCTGGACGTGTTCGACGAGGTGGGGGTGCGGTTCGCGCACGAGGTGCACCCGTCGGAGATCGCGTACGACTACTGGACGACGCGGAAGGCCCTGGACGCGGTGGGCAACCGGCCCGCGTTCGGGCTGAACTGGGACCCGTCGCACTTCGTCTGGCAGGACCTGGACCCGGTCGGGTTCATCCTCGACTTCGCCGACCGGATCTACCACGTGGACTGCAAGGACACGAAGAAGCGCTTCGACGGGCGCAACGGGCGGCTCGGGTCGCACCTGGCGTGGGCCGACCCGCGGCGCGGGTGGGACTTCGTGTCGACCGGCCACGGCGACGTGCCGTGGGAGGAGTCGTTCCGCGCGTTGAACGCGATCGGGTACCGCGGGCCGATCTCGGTGGAGTGGGAGGACGCCGGGATGGACCGGTTGCGCGGGGCGGAGGAGGCGGTCGGGTTCATCCGGCGGCACCTGTTCGACCCGCCGGCCGCGTCCTTCGACGCCGCGTTCAGCACCGGCGAGTGACCAGGCCGGCGCCCACCTGCGCCGGTGGGCGCCGGCCACTGCCCACCGCCCGGTTCACCAGGTGATCGGCAGCGAGCGGAGGCCGTAGATCGGCGCGTCGAACTTGAACTCGACGTCCTCGAACGGCACGGCGAGGCGCAGGGTCGGCAGGTGCGTCACCAGCGCCCGCAGGGCCACGCGCATCTCCAGGCGCGCCAACAGCTGCCCGACGCACTGGTGCACCCCGCTGCCGAACGCGAGGTGCGCCCGCGCGTCCCGGCGCAGGTCGAGGCGGTCCGGGTCGGGGAACGCGGCCGGGTCGCGGTTGGCGGCGAACAGGGAGGCGATCACGCCTTCGCCCGCCGCGAGCACCGTCCCGCCGACGGTCGCCTCACCCGCCACCGCCCGCACCACCCCGTGGTGCACGGGGCTCAAGAACCTCAGCAGCTCCTCCACCGCGTTGTCGACCAGGCCGGGTGCCGCGACCAGCGCCTCCCACGCCGCCGGCTCCCGTTGCAGCGCCAGCACGGACAGCGCGATCGAGTTCGCCGTCGTCTCGTGCCCGCCGACGAGCAGCAGCACGGCCATCCCGACCGCCTCCTCGTCGGTCAGCCCCGGCTCCCGCACCAGGCGGCTGATCAGGTCGTCGCGGGGGTCGAGGCGGCGGGCGCGGATCAGGTCGGCCAGGTAGGCGTGCAGCTCGTCCAACGCCGCCCGCACCCGCTCGGCGGACAGCGACCGGTCCAGGTGGGCGCGGCTCCGGGTGGAGAAGAACTCCTGGTCCGACACCGGGACGCCGAGCAGCAGGCAGATCACGTCCGACGGCACGGGCAGCGCGAACGCGCTCACCAGGTCCGCCGGCCGAGGCCCCGACCGCAGCGCGGCCAAGCGTTCGTCCGTGATGCGTTGCACTTCGATGCGCAACGCCTCCATCCGACGCACGGTGAACTCGCCGGTCACCATCCGGCGGTAGCGCGTGTGCTCGGGCGGATCGGTGACGAGGAAGCTCCCCGGCGCGGCCTTGCGGTCCACCACCGGCCGCAGCTGGGGGAAGCCGGGCGTGCTCGGGTCCGACGAGAACCGGTCGTGATCCCGCAGCACCGCCCGCACGTCGTCGTACCGCGTCACCAGGTGCGCCTGCTGACCGTGCCGCAACGACACCGGGCACACCGGCGCGTCCACCCGCAACGACGCGAACTCCGCCGGAGGGTCGAACCCGGGACGACGCGCGATCGGGTAGTCCATGGTGATCGACCTTATCGCCGCGACCCGCCACCAACAGGCCCCCGGAAGACGCACACTGCACCCGTGGACCCGGTGACAGCGCACGCCTGGGCGGCCCTCGGCGGCCGACCCGACCTGACGGTCGACTACACCTCGGCGGGCGACGTGCTCAGCGCCCGACTGCCCGTCCGCGACCTGGCACGCGCCACCGTGGGGGTGTGCGCCCTCGCCGCGGCCGAGCTGAAAGCCGCGCGCGACCACACCCCGATCCCGCCGGTGACGGTGCACGAGGCCGCCGTCGCCACGGCGTTCACCAGCGAGCGCCACCTCCGCGTCGACGGCCGCCCGGGCGGCGGCTTCGCGCCGCTGTCCGGGTTCTGGCGCACCGCCGACGGCTGGGTCCGCACCCACGCCAACTACCCCCACCACAAGGAACGCCTGCTCGGAGCCCTGGGCGTGGCCGACGACCGCGCCGCCCTGGCCGATGAGCTGGCCACCCGCCGAGCCGTCGAGGTCCAGGAGACCGTCTACGCGGCGGGCGGCCTGGCGGTCGCGGTCGCCACCGGACCCGATCCCACCCGGCGTCCCCTGGTCGACGACCGCCCCACGCCCGCCGCGAAACGCGTCCTCCCGCCGGCCGCGCGCGCCGCCGACGGCGTCCGGGTCCTCGATCTCACCAGGGTCATCGCGGGCCCGGTCGCCACCCGCACCCTCGCGTTCCTCGGCGCGGACGTCCTCCGCGTCGACCCGCCCCACCTGCCCGAGGACCCCGACATCCACGCCGACACCGGCATGGGCAAGCGCTCCACCCTGCTCGACCTGGCCACCCGGCACGGCCGGCGCGCGTTCGACGACCTCCTCGACCACGCCGACGTCGTCGTCACCGGCTACCGGCCGGGCGCGCTCGACCGCCACGGCGTGAGCCCGGAAGCACTGCACGCGCGACGCCCCGACCTGGTGATCGCCCGGCTGACGGCCTGGGGCCACACCGGCGACTGGGCGGACCGGCGCGGGTTCGACAGCCTGGTCCAGGCCGCCACCGGCATCGCCGCCGCCGAGAGCGCCGACGGCCTGGGCCGCGCCGACGGACCGGGCGGCACCCCCGGCGTGCTGCCCGCCCAAGCCCTCGACCACGGCACCGGCTACCTGCTCGCCGCCGCCGTCCTCCGGGCCCTCACCGAACCGCTGGGCCGGCGCCTGGACCTGTCGCTCGCCGCCACCGCGTCCTGGCTCCTGCACGACGCCGAACCCTCACCCGCGCGCGGCGCCTACGACCCCGACCCCTGGCTGGTCGAGACCCCGTCGCCCTACGGCGTCCTCCGCCACGCCCGCCCGCCGCTCGTCCACGGCGGAACGTGGGACCACCCGCCGACCGCCTGGGGCGCCGACGAACCCCGCTGGCGGTGAGAGCCGACCGGCGAAGTCCACAAAGGACCGTGCCGTCGAGTCCGCGGAACACGCCCCCCGAGGGTTCGGTGGCGCGCGGCTCACCTGCGTGACCGACCCGCGTGGTGAAGGGACAAACGACCACTGGAAGTGTTACGACTGAAACGCACGTTCGAGTGGTAGCCCGATCGGGTACCCCGTCGCCGGACGTGCGCGCGACGTTGGGAGCACGGGTGGTGGACCGCACTATCGCAGGCCGGTATCGGCTGACCGAGCGGATCGGCACGGGCGGGATGGGGGTGGTGTGGCGGGCCGAGGACCAGCGGCTGCGCCGCATCGTCGCGGTCAAGGAACTGCTGTCCCGCACCGGGTTCGACCAGGAGTCGATCGACCGCGCGGTCCGGGAGGGGCGCATCGCGGCCCGCCTGTCGCACCCCAACGTGATCGCCCTGTACGACGTGGTCGAGTACGACGGCCACCCGTGGCTGATCATGGAGTACCTGCCGTCGCGCAGCCTGGCCACGGTGATGAGCGAACGCGGCACGCTGCCGGCCGAGGAGGTGGCCCGGCTCGGCGTGCAGCTGGCGGACGGGCTGGCCGCCGCCCACCGGGCGGGTGTCACGCACCGTGACGTGAAGCCGGGCAACGTGCTGGTCACCGAGTTCGGCACGGTCAAGGTCACCGACTTCGGCACCTCGCGCGCGACCGACGAGGCGACCGTCACCGCGTCCGGGCTGCTCGTCGGCACGCCCGCCTACCTGGCCCCGGAGGTGGCGCGCGGCGGGAAGGGCGAGTTCCCGGCCGACGTGTTCGCGCTGGGCGCGACGCTGTACGCGGCGCTGGAGGGCACGCCGCCGTTCGGCGTGGACGGCAACACCATCGCCCTGCTGCACCGGGTCGCCGACGGCCGGTTCCCGCCGCCGCGCAACGCCGGTCCGCTGACGCCGGTGCTGATGCGCCTGCTCGACACGGACCCGGAGACCCGACCGAGCATGCCCGAGGCCGCCGACATGCTGCGCGACGTGCGGTTCGACGGCCCGACGCCGCCGCCTGCGCCGCCGTCCCCGACGCCGACCGCGATCCTGGCCTCACCCCTCGATCCGGTGCCCACGCCCGAGCCGACGCCCGTCGAGCCGACGCCCGAACCCCAGCCCGCCCAGGTCAAGCCGGTTCCGGTGCAGCCCGCCCCGGTCCAGCCCACCCCGGCCCGTTCCGCCCCGGTCCGGCCCGCGCCGCCGCAACCGAACCCGTCCCCACCGGACCCGCCCCGGCCGGCACCGGCCCGGTCCGCGCCGCCGGACGAGGAGAAGCGAGGCGACCGCAAGGCGCTCATCGCCCTCGCCGTCGTGGCCCTGATCGCCATCGCCGTCGTGACGTACCTGGTCACCCGGGACGGGGACGGCTCATCGGCCGCGGGGACGGACCCGACCAGCCAGACCACCGCCGAGGCGACCACCGGCGCGCCCGCCGAGACCCGACCCGACCAGACCACCGAGGAAGAGCAGCCGACCACGACCACCACGCCGCCGCCCGGACCGACGACCTCCGACACCACCCAGCCGCCCGTCGAGATCGGCCCGGACCAGGCGCTGAGCGAGTACTACGGCCTGCTGCCGAACGACCTGGAGACCGCCTACGGCCGCCTCACCGACGGGTTCAAGGCCGCCAGGTCGCCGAGCTTCGGCGCCTACCAGGGCTTCTGGGGGCAGATGAGCGCGGTGTCCGTCAGCGACGTGCAGGCCGTCGGCCCGCAGCAGGTGACGGCGACCGTGTCGTACACGTTCAAGTCCGGCCAGACCCAGACCGAGCGGCACCTCTACACGTTGGTCAAGATCAACGGGCAGTGGGCGATCGACGGTCAGCAGGCCGCCTAGCGGACTCCGGCGGCGTCGCGGCCGGTCACCCGAACCGGCCGCGCCACACGTCGATCACCAGCACCGGCCGCATCCCCACCGACTCGTAGAGGCCGAGCGCGGGCGTCGGGTTGTTCGAGTCGACGTGCAGGACCGTGCCCACGCGACCGTCGCGCGCGTCCAGGTGGAAGGCGTGCCCCAGCAGGTGCTTCGCCACCCCGCGACCCCGCGCCCCGGCCCGCACGCCCAGGTGGCCGACGTAGCCGCGGTTCTCGTCGGCGAACTGGTCGGTGCGCTCCAGGAACCCGGCCGGCCGGCCGTCCAGCTCCGCCAGCCACAGCCCCGACCAGTCGAAGACCGACTTGCGGTCCTGCCCGTCGTGCCACTCCCCGTAGGTCTTCGGCACGAACCCGAAGTGCCCGGCGAACGACGCGTTCCACACCTCGTGCGCGGCCCGCCGGACCCGCGGGTCCACGGCCTGCCGCAGCACCAGCCCCGGCACGGGCGCGGGCGGCGGCACGTCGCCGACGTGGTCGACCCGCATCCGGTGGAACGTGGTCGCGACCTCGAACCCCAGCGCGGCCACCCGCTCCCGCAGCGCCACGTCGTCCCGGTAGACGCCGTGGTCGACGGTCACCGCGTCGTGCCCGCCGGCCTGCCCGAGCTCACGGGCACGGCGCAGCACCCTGGTGAACAGCCAGTCCACCAGCACCGGGTCCCGGGACACCACTTCGACGTCCACCTGGTCGCTGCCGCCCTTGCCGTTCGCGGTCGCGTACCCGACCGGCGCGCCCGCCGCGTCGAGCACCAGCCACGCGTCGCGGGCCAGGTCGAACCCGGGCCGGGCCAGCTCGTCCCGCATCTCGTCGAGCGTGTAGTCGGCGAACCCGACGACCGCCGTGGTGCAGGCGTGCACCAGGCCGAGGATCGGCTCGGCGTCGTCCGCGCGCGGCGGCCGGACGGTGTGACCGGCGGGAAGGGCGTCCATGGCGGACATGGTGCGCGGCGCTTCCGGGCCCTGTCGATCGGGTTTCGACCGGGTTAGGGTCTCCGGATGGTCGAAGGCGCCCGTCGGGTGTTGGTCCTGCTCATCGTGATCGCCGGGGTGGGTGTGACGGCGGTGCTGGGGTTCCGGCCGCCCTCGCCCGTGGCGGACGCGCCGCCGGCGGAGTTCGCCGCCGGGCGCGCCGAGCGGCACCTGGCAGCCATCGCCCAGCGGCCGCACCCGATCGGTTCGGCGGACAACGAGCGCGTCCGCGACTACATCGTCGACACCGCCCGCGGCCTCGGCGCGGACGTCGCGGTGGAGTCCGACGACGTCGTGCGGCCGTGGCGCGGGGTCCGGGTGGCCACCACGCACAACGTCGTCGCGCGCGTGCCCGGCGCGGAGCCCTCGGTGAGCGGCGGCAAGGCGTTGCTGCTGGTCGCGCACTACGACTCGGTGCCCACCGGTCCGGGCGCGGCCGACGACGGCGCGGCGGTCGCCGCGATGCTGGAGACGCTGCGCGCGTTGACCACCGGCGGGGTGCGCAACGACGTGGTGTTCCTGTTCACCGACGGCGAGGAGGCCGGCGCGCTCGGCGCGGACGCGTACGTGCGGCGCCACGGGGTCGACGGCGTCGGCGCGGTGCTGAACTGGGAGGCGCGGGGCAGCGGCGGGCCGGTGTGGATGTTCCAGACGGGTGCGGACAACGCGCCGCTCGTGTCGGCGTTCGGGCGGGCGAGCAGCAGGCCGATCGCGAACTCGTTCGCCTACGAGGTCTACCGGAGGATGCCGAACTACAGCGACTTCACCATCTTCCAGGACGCGGGCGCGCGGGGGTTGAACAGCGCGTTCATCGAGCACGTGCACGACTACCACTCGCCTTACGACGACCTGTCGCGACTGGACCGGGGGAGCCTCCAGCACCACGGCGAGACGATGGTGGGGCTGGTGCGGGCGCTGGGCGACCGGGACCTGCGGGCCGGTGGCGGTGGCGGTGACGCGGTGTACTTCGACCTGTTCTCCCGGGTGCTGGTGCACTACCCGACGTGGCTCGCGGTGGCGTTGGCCGCGGTGACGGTGGTCGCGCTGGCGTCGGCGTTGGTCGCGGGTGTCCGGAGTGGCCGGCTGCGGTGGTCCGGTGTGCTCGGGGTGGCCGGCGTGGCGGTCGGCGCGGTGGTCGTGGTGGGCGCGGTGTCGTTCGGGGCGTGGGCGCTGGTGGCGGCGGTGCGGCCGGGCCTGGGGTTCCTGGCGTTGTCGGAGCCGCACGAGCGGGGCTGGTTCGTCGCCGGGTTCTGCGTGCTCGGGTCGGCGGTGCTGGTCGCGGCGGCGCGGGTGGCGCGGCGGTGGTCGCCGGCCGAGGTCGTCGCCGGGGTGCTGGTGGTGACGGCCGTGCTGCTGGCCGCCGCCACGGTGGCCGTGCCGGGCGCCGGGTTCCTGTTCCAGTGGACGCTGCTGCTCGGCCTGCCCGCGTTGTGGACGACCCGGCTGGCCTTCGTCGCGCCGCTGGTGGCGGCGGCGACCTTCCCGCCGCTGGTCGGCACGATGATGGTGGCGTTGGGCATGCCGTTGAGCGCGGTCGCGGTGGTGTTCGCGGCACTGGCCGGTGTGCTGCTGCTGCCGCTGCTGCCCTCGGGTTCGTGGTGGCCGGCGCTCGGCGTGACCGCGGTGGCCGTGGCGCTGATCGCGGTGGGGACCGCGCGGTTCGGCTTCGCGCCGGACGAGCCGCGCCCCGACTCGCTCGTCTACCTCCAGGACACGGGCGGCGCGAGCTGGCTCTCCGCCGACCCGGCGCCCGACGAGTGGACCTCGCGGGTGCTGGGGGAGAACCCGGAACGGGTGACGCTGCCGTACCCGGCGCTGGACAAGCCGATGATGCGCGCCGCCGCGCCCGACCTGCGCCTGCCCGCGCCCGGCGTGACCGCGGTGGCCGCCATCGACGGCCCGGTGCGGACGGTGACGTTCCGCGTCACGCCGAACGCGCGGGCGTGGCGGACCCACGTGACGCTGTCCGACCCCGGCCGGCGGGCGTGCCGCCTCGGCTCCACCGACCTGCCCGGCTCGGTGCTGGACCTCTACGGCCCGTCCAGTCGCGAGATCACCTGCGAGCTGGACCCCGGGACGCCGCTGGAGGTGGCCGTGGCCGACCAGTGGGCCGGCCTGCCCGCCGAGGCGACCGCCCTGATCGGCCCGCGCCCCCCGGACACCATGCCGGTCCAGTCGGGCAGCCGCGCCTTCGACGCCGCCGTGGTCCGCGCCGAGTTCCGCCTCTGACCGCTCTGCATAGGGATCTGACCCGCGTGCCCATCAGACGCGGTCACCGTGAGCGAGAACACGCAGTCTCACGATCACAGCACTCGACATCAGGCCACCACTTCGCGCCGTCGTGCCTACTGGCCGGACAGCACCCGGCCAAGCATGCGATGCTTTCGCGCGTGATCTCTACGCTATGCCTGGCCGAGTTGAAGGCAGGCACCCTGTCAACCACGGGAGCTAACCCATGCTGTCGATACATGGCCCAGGCAACGAATCGGCGACAAGGGGCATCGTGCGACATGGAGGATGCTCTATGACAGAACGTTGCGCGCTTCTTTACACGATCAGTTTGGTGAATTTTAGCAACTGAAGACTCGAAGTCACCCGTGGAATCTATCGTAACTTTCATTCGCGCAGAACGACAGGTGTATTTGTGAATCGAGAAGCAGAGATCACTAAGAGATTTGAAGATGCGCAAAATGCGCTAGTGCTACAGGCCTCCGATCTTTCGCTCGAAACTATTGCGGCAATGGTCGAAGCGGAATCGATTGACATCCGGCCGCAGTTTCAACGTAGGGAAAGATGGGACATCGCGCGACAGTCCGCCTTGATTGAATCTTTCTTGCTGAACATTCCCGTCCCGCCCGTCTATCTCGCTGAGGACGACTTCGGCAAGTATTCGGTAATTGATGGCAAGCAGCGCATCACTGCAATCGCCAACTATATGCGTAATGGTTATCAGCTGAACTTTATAGACCGTTTCCCGGAAGTGCAGGGGGCTTACTTCTCGGATCTCCCTAAACGTCTTCAGAACGCACTCACCGTTCGGCCTTATATCCGAGCTATCACGATTTTGCGTCAATCGGGGCGGCAAACAAAGTATGAGGTCTTTCACCGGCTGAACTCAGGGGGACAACCTCTTAATGCCCAGGAGATCCGCAATGTCATATACCGTGGCCTTCTCAACGACGCGCTGATCGAACTGTCAAAAAATTCCTTCTTGCGAAAACAGCTCAAGATCAAGGACGATCGCTCACCAGCTTATCAGGCTATGACTGACGTCGAGTTTGTTCTGAGGTACTTGACTCTGACAGAAGAGTGGCAGAACTTCTCCAGTGATTATAGAAAATCAATGGATAACTTCATGGAGCGTCACGAAGATGCGAGCTCTCGTGAAGTGGCGGAATATAAACTTTCTTTCCAGAGGTCTATAGGATACTGTGAGAGCATTTGGGGTGAGTTTGCCTTCAAGCGTCCGGATAAGAATAGCTGGCGTGATCAGGCTCTTGCGGGAATGTATGACGCTCAAATGGTCGCCATCGGTCTTCTGACCGACAAGCAGGCGGAAGCGGCGGTGAGAAGGCGTACAAGCGTGATCGATGGCACTCGTGATCTTTTCAATGATGACGAATTCGAAACAGCTGTTCGAGTGGCGACCAACACGCCGAGTCGGGTGCGCCTACGCGTGGAACGAATGTACGATCTACTGAGGACTGTTGGTCGATGAGTACACTATCTCCTGCGCGTGCCGCTCTCATCGATCGTATCTCGGTGACCAGGGCAGCTTTGCAGGAAGAACTTCTTATCGATAAGCAGCTTACTGCAAAAGAGCATAACCAGCGGGCTTCTCTCATCAGGAACGGGCTGATGGTCGTTGCCTTTACTACTCTTGAAGATTTCATTAGAAACAGGATTGCAGAACTGCTTGTTCATCTTAGTCGGACCATCGTTCACTTCGAGGATCTTCCAAAAGAGTTGCAACATGCCGCAACCATGGAAGCGGCCCGCGCCGCTCATAGCCGTGCCTTGATGCTGATGCGATCGGGAGAAGACCCGTTGTCGTTGATACAGCAAGCGGCCGGGGAGATCGCGAGCACGGGGCAGGGGGCATTGCAGATAAGTCCCTACAGTTTTGGATATAAAGGGTCAAACCTATCAAGCGGAGAGATTGCCGAGATACTGCGGTGCCTACAGGTGGCGGACGCGTGGAATGAAATGTCAAACATAGCGTCTCGTTGTGGTTTCGGAAGCTTGCCACTAAAGGCTCAATTTGATCAGGGTGCACAAAACCGGCACAGCGCCGCGCACAGCACTTCCACGAACATCCAGCCCGTGGATCTCGAGAATTTCTGTAAACAGGCTTTGGCCATCGCGTCTAGCTTTGACATTCTTGCAAGTCGCGCGGTACGTCTAATCAAAGAAGGTGTCGGTGATATATTGGTGGCAAAAATCAAACTTTCCTCACATGTAAGTTTGAGGTTTATTGATACCCAGGCAGGCAAGTATGCGGAGAAGAACGAGGGAAGTCATCGGGCTTTCCGGGTTCACGACGATTTGAAGTCTGCGTGGCGTGAAACTGTGGGTCGCGCTCGGGTCGACCACCGTCCGATCATTCAACGTGACGCCGCGAAATTTCCGGTGGATTGGATGGTTACTGACTTCTAGTCGGTAGCTCGGCGAATGCTAGATCGTTTGCTCTTGCCGCGATCGGCCAAAATACGGTTGGCGCTTCATGTCTTACGTCCATGATGACTATCGTGGATATGTTCCGCTCATGGCGTGTCGCTGGCTCGATCTAGACTTAAGTTTGAGTTGGTTCAATGCGACTGAAAATGGTTTAGTTTTCCACTGATTCGGGCTCGGTAAGCTCTCGGTGTTTCATGTCTTCGAGCGGTATTATTCAATTGAACTAGCCAGTAGTTGTAAATTTGGCGACTCTGTCGAGCAGTGTTACCACTCCGTTGTCGAACGCTCGCGGCCCGATCAGCTCCAGGTTCGCCTGGTCGTTCTCGGGCCTGAATCTGCTGCCTGCAGCACAACAGCACGGAGTGGACGTACACCCGGTAATGGTCGATCAGGCCGAGGTGGCACAACGGGACGTCCAGGTTCGGCCGCTCGCCCCAGGTCCGCGCCCACCGAAGCCTTCGACGCCAGAACCTCCTCCGGCACCACGTCACGCACGATAGTCGAGTTCGGTCCCACTGCCCCCACGTCCGTCAGTACACGACCCTGGGCATGCCACGCCATATCCGGGCGGATTGCACCACCCCCGGGAGGCGGCCGCGTAGCAGCCTGCAGTCGGGTAGTGCTTGTCCATCAGGTCGTAGATCCGCCGCCCCTTCGAGTACGCTCATCGACGTGCTCGGCGTTGAGAGCCGGTGCAGCTTGCCATCCACCGAGTGCCGGTCGACTGGGCCGTCGAGCCCTTCGAAGAACCCGTCGACCGACACCGGAGGGAGTGTCCGATCTTCCGAGCGTACGGCTCACCAGTCGTGGAGGGTGCCGTCCGCCAGGCGGTTGACCGGCAGGTAGGCGGCGCGGTAGGGGAAGCGGGCGGCGGCGTTCCCGTCCAGTTCCACGCCCAGCCCCGGCGCGTCGGACGGGTGCAGCAGGCCGTCGGTGAACGTGCAGGACGTGCGGAACACCTCCAGCGTTTCCGCCGAGTGCGGCATGTACTCCTGGATGCCGAAGTTGTGCACGGCCAAGTCCAGGTGCAGCGCGGCGGCCATGCCGACCGGGGAGATGTCGGTCGGCCCGTGCATCCCCGACTTGACCCCGTACACCGCGGCGAAGTCCAGCACCTTCTTCAACGCCGTCACCCCGCCCGTGTGGGTGACCGCCGACCGGACGTAGTCGATCAACCGCTCGCTCAGCAACGTCGTGTAGTCGTGCACCGAGTTGAACACCTCGCCGATCGCCAGCGGCGTGGTGGTGTGCTGCCGGATCAGCCGCAACGCCGCCTGGTCCTCGCCGGGCGTCGCGTCCTCCAACCAGAACAGGTCGTACGGCTCCAACGCCTTGCCCAGCCGGGCCGCCTCGATCGGGGTCATCCGGTGGTGGCCGTCGTGCAGCAGCGGCAGCTCCGGGCCGAACTCCGACCGCACCGCCTCGAACACCGACGGCACGTGCCGCAGGTAGGCCCGCGTGTCCCAGCTCTCCTCCACCGGCGACGCGGTGGGCCGCGCCGGCTCGTAGTCGTACCGGTCGCCGCCGCCGGCCGCCGACGCCGCCACCCCGTACACCGTCGCCAGCCCGGGGATGCCGGTCTGCACCCGGATCGCCCGGAACCCCAGCTCCAGGTGCAGCCGGATCGAGTCGAACAGCTCCGGCAGGTCGCGCCCCGACGCGTGCCCGTAGGCCAGCGCGCCGACCCGGCACGCCCCGCCGAGCAGCTGGTACAGCGGCATCCCCGCCGCACGTGCCTTGATGTCCCACAAGGCCGTGTCGACGGCGGCGATCGCGGCCATCGTCACGGGACCGCGCCGCCAGTAGGCGCCCCGGTACAGGTACTGCCAGGTGTCCTCGATGGCCGACGCGTCCCGCCCGACCAGCAGCGGCACGACGTGCTCCCGCAGGTACGCCTCCACCGCCAGCTCGCGCCCGTTCAGCGTGGCGTCGCCCAGCCCGGTGATCCCGTCCTCGGTGGTGACCCTGAGCGTGACGAAGTTCCGCCCCGGACAGGTCACCACGACCTCCACCGCCGCGATCTTCACGACTGCACCTCCCGCACTTCCGCCACGACGACGCCGTACGCGGCCAGCTCCACGGCGGCCATCGGCGCGCCGTCCAACGTCACCAACCGCCCGTCGAGCACCGGTCGCACCACGACCGGCGAGGCGTGCTGGCTGACGAACCACGCGAACACCCGCCCGTCGACCGAGTGCTCCATGAGCCCCGTCATCACCAGCGGGTCGTCCACCCGGACGGCGGGCGGCACGCCCGCGACTGCGGCCAGCGCCGCGTACAACCGCCACGTCGGCTCCGGGTTCACCCGCGGCGTCATCGCGGCCATGTGCTCCAA
The DNA here is from genome assembly GCF_016695385.1 of Saccharothrix sp. 6-C. Taxonomy (NCBI): domain Bacteria; kingdom Bacillati; phylum Actinomycetota; class Actinomycetes; order Pseudonocardiales; family Pseudonocardiaceae; genus Saccharothrix; species Saccharothrix sp. 6-C. The sequence goes on from NZ_CP064192.1 coordinate 2,301,027, forward strand.
CGGGTACGTGCACAGCACGACCCACCCGTCGCCGACCCGGTGCCGCAGCAGCGCGGGCCGCCCGTGCCCGTCCACCGCCAGCACCTCCGCGCCGTCCGGCGCCACCGGCAGGAACGCGCGCGACTCGGCCGTGCCGCCGACCCGGAACACCAGCTCCTCGCCCGCGCCGATGCCGCCGAAGTCCCGCTGGAACACCATCCGCAGCGAGTCGTCCTCGATCGGGTCGACCAGCCCGTACCGCAGCTGCTTCACCACGCCGAACGTCTCGTCCAGGTCGGGCCACCACGGCCCGCGCTGCGTCCGGTGCTCGCCCACGAAGTACGACGCGTAGACCACCGCGCCCGCGGCGGCGCGCTCCACCAACGTCCGCCACGTCGGCGCGGTGAGCTGCTTGACCGACGGCACGAGGTACAACGCGCAGTCCTCCGGCACGCCGTCCAGCTCGCGCACCACCCCCACCGGCAGGTCCGCCTCCCGTGCCGCGATGTACGCCTGCCGCGAGTTGTCCGCCACGGCGGTCGCGTCCTCGGGCTGCGTGAACGGGTACCGCGCTTCCAGGAACGACGACACCAGCAACGCGATCGAGGTGTCCGGCCGTCGCAGCCGCGCGAAGTCCGTGCGCCGCAGCACTTCGGTGAACGCGTGCACCTCCCGCAGCTGCGCCTTCGGCCGCCCCTCGGAGTCCGTCAGCCCGAAGTGCATCTCGAACGGGTGGTGCCGGTACGGCTCCTGGTCGGCCAGGTGGTCGTAGTCGGTGTTGTTCCACGGTATCCAGCCGGTCGCGCCCGCCAGCAACGTCGTGTGCAGCACCTGCCGGTAGTAGTGGGCGGCGTTCTCCTCCGACGCGTAGTCCGACGTCACGCCGAACTCCTCCAGCACCACGGGCTTGCCGCCGATGTCGAGCAGCTCGCAGACGAACGCCGCGCCGAGGTGCAGCCGCACCTGGTCGTCGTCCATCCGGTACACGTGCGGCCCGTGGAAGTCGATCAGCGGCGCCAGGTCGCGCACCCGGAAACCGTTGTCCAGCCCGGTGACCTCCACGCCCCACGCGCCGTCGCCCACCGACACCGGCTGGGTCGCGCCCGCCGCGCGGATCTCGCCGATCAACGCCGCCGCCCACGCCGTGACCGCGTCCGCGTCCAGCGTGCCGATGCCCCGCGACCGCCAGTCGGCGTAGATCGGGATCTCGTTGCTCAGCAGCCACCCCGCCACCGCCGGGTGGTCGTGCCACCGCTCGGTCAGCTCGCGGACGTACCAGCGCTGCCGGTCCAGGAACGACTCGTCGGTGAAGACGTCCCGGCCGTCCCGCCACGCCGGGTCCCAGTTCTGGCCCGACATGTGCCCGACGACGAAGGTCGGGATCGTCCGCATCCCCCACGCGCGGTGCCGGTCGAGGAAGTCGTCGTACCGGGCCAGCAGCTCGCCGTCCAGCGAGTCCTCGGCCGGCATGAAGTCCGGCCAGTAGCAGAAGCTGCGGGTCAGGCCGATCCCGTGCTCGCGCATCACGCGCAGCTCCTCGTCCACCACGGACGGGTCGTAGTCGCGCCACATCAACGGGCCGCCGGTCCGCGACCAGTAGTTGACCCCGACCCAGACGTCGGGGCCGGCGAGCTTGGCGGAGTTGCGCTGCATGGCCACAGGTATATCGTTTAACCTGACGTATGTCGAGGCACTGCGATCAGCCGGTGTAACGTTCACCGAGTGGCCAGCCGCAAGCCGACGATCGCCGACGTCGCCGCTCTCGCCGGCGTGTCGGTGGCGGCCGTGTCGAAGGTCGTCAACGGCAAGGCGGGCATCTCCGCGCCGACCCGCGACCGCGTCCTGACCGCCGCGAGCAAGCTCCGGTGGACGCCGTCCGCCGCCGCCGTGGCCCTGCGCTCGGCGAAGACGCGCGCCATCGGCATGGTCGCCCGGCGCTCGCCGGACCTGCTCAGCGCCGACCCGCACTTCACCCTGCTGATCTCCGGCATCGAGGGCGAGCTGTCCCCGCTCGGGTACGGCCTGCTGCTGCACATCGTCGGCGAGGAGCCGAGCGCGGAGGAGGTCGCCTACCGCAGGCTGGCCGACGAACGGCGGGTCGACGGCGTCGTGCTCACCGAGAGCCGGATCGGCGACACCCGGTTCGAGCTGCTGCGGACCCTGGACGTGCGCACCGTGCTCATCGGCACGCCGTGGCGCGCCGACCCGGTGCCGTCCGTGCAGGCGACGGGGCTGGACAGCGGGATCCGTGCGGCCGTCGAGCACCTCGTCGCGCACGGGCACCGGCGCATCGCCTACGTGTCCGGCCCCGAGGACCGGGTCCACACCCTCCACCGGCGCCGCGTGTTCCAGGACGCGCTGGCCGCGCACGACCTCGCCCCCAGCCACTCGGTCGTGTCCGACTTCACCGCCGCCGGCGCGGTCGACGCCATCGGGAAGCTCCTCGCGGAGCACCGCCGCCCCACCGCCGTGCTGTTCGCCAACGACTCGATGGCCGTGGCCGGGATGAGCGCCGCCCGCCGGCTGGGCGTCGACGTGCCCGGCGAGCTGTCCGTGGTCGGCCACGACGACCTGCCGCTCGGCGAGCTGGTCTACCCCCAGCTCACCACCGTGCGCCAGGACCTGATCGGTCTGGGCCGCGCGGCGGCACGCGTGCTGCTCGCGTCCCTGGGCGAGGTCGAGGACGCGTCGGTCGACGTCCGGCCGCCGGAACTGGTGGTCCGCGAGTCCACCGGACCGGCGCCCGACCGCACGTAAGGTGGAGGCCATGCGAACCCGGCCGACGTTGAGCTGGACGCCGACCGGCGCGCCGTTGCCGCGCACGACCAGCCTGGACGAGGTCGTGCGGGTGGTCGCGGACGGCCGGGTGCTGGTGCTCAGCGGCGCGGGGCTGTCGACCGAGTCCGGCATCCCCGACTACCGGGGCGCGGCGGGCAGCCTGCGCAAGCACACCCCGATGACCTACGACGAGTTCGTCGGCAGCGCGGAGGGCAGGCGCCGGTACTGGGCGCGCAGCCACCTCGGCTGGCGGACCATCGCCCGCGCCGCGCCCAACACCGGCCACCACGCCGTGGCCGAGCTGCACGCCCGCGGCCACCTGTCCGGTGTCATCACGCAGAACGTCGACGGCCTGCACCAGGCGGCCGGCACGCCCGACGTGGTCGAGCTGCACGGCAGCCTCGACCGCGTGGTCTGCCTGGACTGCCGCGAGGTCAGCGCCCGGGAGGACCTCGACCGCCGGTTCCGGGCCGCCAACCCCGCCTTCGAGGCCACCGCCACCCGGATCAACCCGGACGGCGACGTGGACCTCGCCGAGCACGAGGTGCGGTCGTTCCGGCTGGTCGGGTGCGCCGGCTGCGGGAGCGGCGTGCTGAAGCCGGACGTGGTGTTCTTCGGCGAGAACGTGCCGCGCCCGCGCGTCGAGCGGTGCTACCGCCTGGTGGACGAGGCCGACGCGCTGCTCGTGCTCGGCTCGTCGCTGACCGTCATGTCCGGCCTGCGGTTCGTGCGGCACGCCGCCACCGCCGGCAAGCCCGTCCTCATCGTCAACAAGGGCGAGACCAGGGGCGACGTCCACGCGACCGTGCGCGTCGACCTCCCCTTGGGGCAAGCCCTGACCGAGCTGCTCGCCCGGCTGTAGCGCTCCGTTCCCGAGCCGGGGCCCGACATCACCCGGCGGGGTGACCAGCGTCCGTCGGCCGAGTGCCGGCACACGGCCCGGGTACGCCTCCGTGCATGACGAGCGAAACCATCGACGTGCCGGCACGGACGCCGGTGGCCCCGGACGGGACGCTGGGAGCCGCCCCGCTGCACCCCGGCCTGAGCGACCCCGCCTACCTCCGGCGCCGTGACGCGATCGTGGCGCGGGCCGAGGGCCACGAGGTGGGCGAGCCCTCGCCGCCGGTCACCTACACCGAGCGCGAGCACGAGACCTGGCGGCAGGTGCACACCGCGCTGGCCGCGGTCCAGGAGGACGCGGTGTGCCGGGCGGTGCTGCGCGCCCGGGACACCGCGCCCATCCCCGCCGACCACGTGCCGCAGCACGCCGAGGTCGGCGACCGCCTGCACGAGCTGACCGGGTTCCGGTTCACCCTCGCCGGCGGGATCGTGCCGGACGAGCGGTTCCTCGGCGCCATGGCGCGCGGGTACTTCCACGCCGTGCAGTACGTGCGGCACCCGGCGATGCCGCTCTACACGCCCGAGCCCGACGTCCTGCACGACGTGCACGGCCACGGCACGCACCTGTCCTCGCCGTGGTTCGCCGACCTCTACCGGCTGGTCGGCACGGCGGCGGCCCGGGTGTCCGGCGCGGCCGCCCTGGACCTGATCAGCCGCGTGTACTGGTTCACCCTGGAGTACGGCGTCGCGGTCGAGCGGGGCCGGGTCAAGGCGTACGGTGCGGCGCTGCTGTCCTCCTACGGCGAGCTGGGGCGGCTGCACCGCGCCGAGATCCGGCCGTGGGCCGTGCCGCGGGTCGTGACCACCCCTTACACCGCCGCCGGGTACCAGCCGGTGCTGTACGCGATGCCCTCGCTGGAGCACGCCGCCGACGCCCTGCACGACTTCCTGGACGAGTTCGACGAGGACACCCCCGCCCGCCTCGGCCTGCCCGCGCCGGCCGAGGACGGGCACGGCGCCGCCGCCTGACGTGGGTCGTCGTGCTCGTCGTGGCGGGACGCCGGCCGTCCTCAGCCGCGCTTCAAGCGGAGCACGACGTCGGTGCGCGTGCCGTGCACCTGCTCCGGGCTGATGATCTCCCGCTCGACCGACTCGTCCACCTCCACCACCCACTCCGGGCCGAGGCGCAGCGAGCCCAGCACGTCGGCGTTGGTCGGGAACCGGTACTCCACCGGCGGGTTGTCCGCCAGCCACGTCGGCCAGCCGGCGTGGCCCACGACCAGCAGCCGCCCACCGGGCGCGACGGCCTCCGCGGCCCGCGCGAGGATGCCCTCCCGCTCGCCCTCCACCGCCACCGACGAGTGCAGGAACTGCGCCGAGACCAGGTCGAACACCCCGGTCGGGAACGAGCGCGCCAGGTCGTGCCGCTGCCAGTCGATGCGCGGGGCCAGCCCCACCTCGGTGGCCCGCGCCGCGCCCCTGGACAGGGCCACGGCGGACACGTCGACGGCGGTCACCCGCCAGCCCTGCTCGGCGAGCCACAACGCGTCACCGCCCTCGCCGCAGCCCAGGTCCAGCGCGGTGCCCGGGTCCAGGTGGGCGACCTCGCGCACCAGCAGCTCGTTGGCCTTGCCGGTCCACACCTGGCCGCGGTCGCGGTAGAACGTCTCCCAGTACTCCTCAGTTGCGTCCATGCCCCGATAGTGCGGACCACCCCGGTCGGCCGGCAAACAAAGTTGCCGATCCGGCAACTCGGGCGCCGGTGCACCCCCGCGTGCGCGCTGTACGCCCACTGGCCGTGGCGGCGCCACCGGAGTCGGCCGTCGAGGCGGACACCTCCGGCGACGAGCGCCGGCCGCTGCCGGCGGTATGCGCGAGCACCGTGGCGAACTACGGCCGTGCCGTGGCGGCACCCGCCGCGGTGGTTCCTGTCCCGGTGGTCCCTGCCCGGTGGTCCCTGCCCGGTGGTCCGTTCCACGCGGAAACCGTTGAGTAGTCAGAGGGTTAGCTCGATCGTGTAGTCGCCTATCGCTCGAACGAGTCGAGGTCTTTCGGGTTCTACGCTCCCCTTCCGATATCGGGATCACACCGACCGCTTCCGCGCGCCGGCTGTCCCCACGGGCCGATATCTCGATGGGAAGGGTCGCGTGACTGGCTACCTCGAACTCGCCGCGTCCGCGGTGCTGTACGCGCTGGGCGTCGTCGCCCAGGCGGTCGCCTCCCGGCGCGCCGACGACGACGTCGGCGGGCTCGGGCTGCTCGCCAGGCTCGCCCGCGACCGGCTCTACCTGCTCGGCTTCGCGGGCCAGGTGGGCGGCTTCGCGCTGGCGTTCCTGGCCCGCGCCCGGCTGCCGCTCTACCTCGTCCAGGCCGGCTCGTCGTGCGCCGTCGGCCTCGCCACCCTGTTCGGCATCGCGGTGCTCGGCTGGCGGGTCCGCGTGGTCGAGGTCGTGGTGCTGGTCGTGATGGCGGCCGGGCTGGTCCTGCTCGTCGCGGCGGCCACCCCGTCGGCCGCGCACGACGTGCCGCAGGGCCCCGGCATCGTCCTGTTCGGACTGCCCCTGGTCGCGCTCGCCCTGGCGCAGCGCCGGATCGGCGGTGTGGTGCCGCTGGCCGCGGCCGCCGGGGTGGCGTTCGCGGTGGTCGCCATGACCAGCCGCACGCTGGCCGACGAGCCCTTCCCGACCCTCCCGCTGTACCCGCTGGCGTGGCTGATGGTCGTCGCCGCGCTCGTCGGCCAGTCCTACCTGGCGCTGGCCCTGCGCCGCGGCTCGGCCACCTCGACCGTCGCCACCATGGACGCCACCACCGTCGTGCTCACCTCGGTCATCGGCATCGCCGCGCTCGGCGACGCGATCACGCCCGGCCGCGAGTGGTGGGTGGCGCTGGGCGTCGCGCTCGTCGTGTCCGGCGTGCTCCTGCTCGGCTACGCCGACCGCTTCGCCAAGGCGCCGGCGGAGGTGGCCGGGTGAACACCGCCAGCGTCTCCCTCGACCTCGACAACCTCTGGGCCTACCTGAAGACCCACGGCGACCCCGAGTGGGAACGCCGTCCCAGCTTCCTGCCCACCGCCGTGCCGCGGCTGCTCGAGGTCTTCGGCGCGCACGGCCTCACCACGACCGTCTTCGTCGTCGGCGCGGACGCCGAGCGCGACGACGGCGCGCGGGCCGTCGCCGACATCACCGCCGCCGGGCACGAGGTCGGCAACCACTCCTACGGCCACGAACCCTGGCTGCACCGCTACACCCGCGACCGGCTCGAAGCCGAGCTCGCCCGCACCGAGGCGGCGATCGTCGCGGCGGGCGCGCCGCGGCCGACCGGGTTCCGCGGCCCCGGCTACAGCGTCACCCGCGACCTGCTGGAGCTGCTCGCCGAGCGCGGCTACCGCTACGACGCCAGCACCCTGCCCACCTGGATCGGCCCGCTCGCCCGCGCCTACCACAACCGCACCGCGCCGACCGGCGGCGAACGCGACCTGTTCGGCGGCTTCTCCCGCGTCCGCGCGCCGAACCGCGCCTACCGCTGGCGGGTCGGCTCGGGCCTGGTCGAGCTGCCGGTCACCACGATGCCGCTGCTGCGCGTCCCGATCCACGGCTCCTACCTGCTGCAACTGCACCAGCTCTCGCCGCGGGTGGCTCGTGCGTACTTCACCGCAGCGTTGCGGTTGTGCCGGGCGCGGGGCGTTCAGCCGTCGCTGTTGCTGCACCCCACGGACGTGCTCGGCGCGGCCGAAGCGCCCGGCATGGAGTTCTTCCCCGGCATGGCGGTGCCCGGCGCGCGGAAGGTCGAGTTCCTCGGGTGGGTGCTGGGCGCGCTGCGCGAGCACCACTTCGAGGTGATCGGCACCGGCGCGCACGTCGACCGGCTCGACGCGGGACTGCGCGAGCACGACACCGGGCTGCTGGCGCGGTGCGGCGGGTGACGCGGCGGACGGCGTCGCGAGCGACCGGCCGGGCGACGGGCCGTGGCGCGGGGGCGGCGTCGGACCGGGTGGTGTCGGGGTGACGGACCGGGTCGCGCCGGGGCGACCGGGTGTGCCGTGGCGCTCGGGTGTGCCGTGGCGGTCGGGTGCGTCGGGTCGGCCGGTGGGGTGGGCGGCGGGTCCGGCGGGGGTCGAGGGGTGGTTGGCGGGGCTGGTGCGGGTCCTGGCGTGTGCGACGGTGTTCGCCGCGCCGTTGGAGGGCTACCTCCTCCAGGTGCACGGCCACCTGGCCAAAGCGCCGTCCGCGCTGCTCGTGCTCGCCTGGGCCGTGCTGAGGGCGCGGCAACGCCGCGCGCCCGAGCCGCACCCGGCGCACGTGGTCCTCGCGGCGCTCGCCGTCGTGCTCCTGGCGTCCTGGGCGGTGCACGCGGGCGGTCCGTTCGCGACCGGGTACGCCGTGCGCTGGCTGCCGTTCCTGCTGATCACGGTGGTGCTGATCGACGTCGTCTCCCGGGAGGCGCCCCTGCGCGCGGTGCTGGTCGCGACCGTGGCCGGAGCGGTGGTCGCGGCGGTCGGCGCGTTGGCGGGCCTGGTCGCCGAGGGGCAGACGCGGGCCGCCGGGCCGCTGGAGGACCCGAACGACCTGGCCTACTTCCTGGTCGCCGCCCTGCCGCTGGTGGTGGCGCTGCGCCACCGCGTGCCGACCGCCGTGGCGGCCGTCGTGCTCGCCGCGGGCGCGGCGGCGACGTTCTCCCGGGGCGGCGCGCTCGCCCTCACCGCCGCCGTGGCGTGGCTGCTCGCCCGCCGCGCGGTGCCGCTCAGGGCGTTGGCGGGCGGTGTGGCGGCGCTGGCCGTGCTCGGGGTGGCCGCGGTCCTGTTCGCCGGACCGGAGCTGGACCGGGCGGTGCGGGAGAAGAACCACGTCGCCGGGACCAACGTGGACACCCGCGAACTGCGCTGGCAGGCCGCCGCGCGCATGGTCGCCGAGCACCCCGTGCTCGGCGTGGGACCGGGCGGGTTCCGCGAGGGCTACCCCGCCGCGTCGAACAACGCCGAGATCGACGAGCAGACCCCGGTGGCGCACAACATGTACCTGGAGGTCGCCGCCGAACTCGGCGTGCCCGGCTTCGCGCTGTTCGCCGCGCTCCTCGTGCTCACCGCGGCCACCAGCGAACGCGTGCGCCGCACCACCGACGACCCGCTGCCGATCGTCGCCGTCCAGGCGTCCCTGATCGCGGTCGTGGTCGCCTCCACCTTCCTGTCCCAGCAGTACTACCTGCCGTTGTGGTCGCTGGTCGCGGTCGTGGCCGCGGCCGACCTGCGTCTGAGGAGAGCGAGCGACGTTGCGTGTGCTCCACGTGATCAGTGAGATGGGTACCGGCGGCGCCGAGGCGCTCGTCGCCGGGATGGCCAGGTCGGGCGAGCAGTTCGGCTGGCACTCGGCCGTGGCCAGCGGCGGCGGGCACCGGGCCGAGGCGTTGCGCGCGTGCGGCGTGCCGACGTTCACCGTGCCCGTGGCGCGGCGCCGCGCGACCGGCGTGCTGCGCGCGACCACGGCCACCAAGGCCGCGATCCGCAGCTTCCGGCCGGAGGTGGTGCTGGCGCACAACGTCTCGGCCAGCGTCGTCGCGCGCCTCGCCGTGCTGCCGGGCAGGCTGCCGCTGCTGACGGTGTTCCACGGCGTCGCGGAGACCGACTACACCGGCGCGGCCCGCATCCTCAAGCGCACCTCGCGCACGGTCGTCGCGGTCGCCGACGCCACGGCCGACCGGCTGCGCGCGGCCGGCGTGCCCGACCCCGTGGTGATCCCGAACGCGGTGTTCCCGCAACCCGAACGGGTCGACCGGAACGCGGTCCGCGCGGTGCACGGCGTCGCACCGGACGCGCCGGTCGCGCTGTGCCCGGCCCGGCTGGAACCGCAGAAGCGGCACGACGTGCTGCTGGAGGCGTGGGCGGAGGTGGACGGCGGCGCGGTGCTGTGGCTGGCGGGCGACGGCAGCCTCGGGGACGTGCTGCGCGTGCGCGCCGCCGAACTGGGCATCGCGGACCGGGTGCGGTTCCTCGGCAACCGCTGCGACGTGCCCGACCTGCTGGCCGCCGCCGACGTCACCGTGCTCACCAGCGACTGGGAGGGCATGCCGATCGCGGTGCTGGAGTCGCTGGCCGCCGGACGCCCCGTGGTGGCGACCGACGTGGACGGCGTGCGGCAGGCGCTGGCCGGCGGCGGGGGAGTGGTGGTGCCGCGCCGCGACCCCGGCGCGACGGCCAAGGCGCTGCGGTCACTGCTGTTCGACCCCCGGGCCCGGGAGGAACTGGCCGAGGCGGGCCGCGCGTCCGTGCGGCGCGAGCACGACCCGCGGCTGCTGATGCGGTCCTACGACGAACTGCTGCGCACCGCGATCGGAAGGTCATGATGGAGCTGAACGTGCCGCGGGTCCTGGGCGCGCTGAAGGAGCTGCGCGTCCCGGACGTCCTGAAGCGCCCGCTGGCGCTCAGCCTCGGGATCGCGCTGCTCGTCGCGACCGCCGTGGTGGTCGCCGTCGAGGTGGCGGGCAAGGAGTACGAGAGCCGCGTCGGCGTGCTCGCCGTGCCGGCCGTCGGCGACCCCGACCAGCCGCCCGAGGCGAGCTTCGGCGAGGTCGTCGCCCTGTCGCTGCCCGCCCTGGTCGAGGTGTCGCGCAGCCCGTCCGTGCTGCGGGTCCCGGCCGAGGAACTGGGCACCACGATCGACGACCTGGCCCGCCGGGTGTCCGTGGAGCTGGTGCCCGCCTCCGGCCTGGCCCGGCTGTCGGTGCGCGCCGAGACCGCCGACCGGGCCGCGCAGGCCGCGACCCGGATCGCGCGGACCGTGGTGGACGCCGACCTGTTCGCGCCCTCCGCCCGGCTGCGCCTGCTGGACCGGCCCGAGACCACGCAGGTCGCGCCCGACCGGCCACTGGCCTACGGCCTGGCGCTGATCGCGGGCGTCCTGGCGGGTCTGGCCGCGCACGCCGTCGGCCACCTGCGCCGGACCCGGCCCCGCGACCAGGTGCGCGCCGCGCTCAACGCCGGCGGCGTGCGCCGGCCGGTGGCCGTGCTGCCCGACGACGACCCCGGGCTGGCGCAACGGCTCGCGTTGCTGTGCGAGGCGTCGGCCCGGCCCGCGCGGGTCGTGGCGGTGGTGCCGGAACTGGCCGACCGCGCCGAAGCCCTGGCCGCGGAGCTGCCGGAGAAGACCGGTGAACCGGCCGACGGTGACGCGGTGATCGCGGTCGTCCCCCACGGGGGCCCGCAGGAGGAGCTGGCGACCGTGGTCGGCGCGCTGCCCGCCACGGCGACCCTGGTGGCGGTGGTGACGTGCTGAAGACCGCGGCGGTGAAGGACAAGGTGCGGGTGCTCACCGCACTGGTCGTGCTGGTCGGCGCGGTGGCGTCGTGGCGCGCGTTGCGGCCGTCGTGGCAGGCGCCGCTCCCGACGGGGGACACCCTGGCCGAGGAGCGGATGCAGGACTTCCGGGACGCGCTGTACTTCCCGATCCGGGAGTTCCTGGCGGGCGGCAACCCCTACCACCCGGCGACCATGCTGGACCACTGGCCGGTGCGGCAGAGCTTCAACCTCTACCAGCCCTACCACCTGCTGCTGCACGCCCCGTTCGCGCTGCCGGGGTACCGGGTCGGCGCGGTCGCGTTCGCGCTGGCGTCGCTGGTGCTGCTGGTCGCGCTGGCGGTGCTGGCGGCCGGCCGGTTGCGCCCGCACGTGCCGATGGCGCTGGGCACCGCGGTGATCGCGACCCTGCTCCTGCTCAGCCAGGTCGGCAAGGCGCAGCTGTACGTCGGCCAGGTGAACCCGCTGATCGCGGTCGGCGCGGCGGGCGCGTTGCTGGCCCGGCGCGACGCGCCCCGGTGGGCGGCGGTCGCGTTGGCGCTGGCGTGGCTCAAGCCCCAGTTCGGCCTGCCGCTGGCGGTGCTGCTGTTCGTGCGCGGATCACGGCGGGTGGCGTTGACCGGGACGGCGGTCGCGGCGGTCGCCGGCCTGGTCGTGGTGGTGCCGCTGGTGGCTCGCGGCGGCGGCGTCGGGCCGTTCCTGGACGTGATCGCGGCGAACCTGGCCCACGCGAGCCAGACCGCGTACGGCGCGGTCGACTCGATGACGGCGCAGCGGATCGACCTCGCGGCGGTGCTCTACCGGGTCACGGGCGGGCTGCCGGGCGGCGCGGAACCGTTCGCGCTGGTGGCCGTGCTGGTGGTGACGGCGGTGCTGGTGCGGCGGCTGGACCGGATGGGCCAGCCCGCGGCGGCGGACCTGCTCACGTGCCTCGCGGTGGTGGCGGCGGTGGTGCACCAGCCGGGTGACGTGCTGATCGCCGTGCCGTCGTTGGTGGCGGTCGGCGTCGTGTGGTGGCAGGGCCGGTGTGAACGGGACTGGCGGCTCGGGATGTCGGTGGTGCTGCTGCTGGTTCCGTTCGCGCACCTGCACTTCGTGAGCGTGGCGATCCGGGAGGTCACGGGGGCGCGGGTGGACGTGACGGTCGACGGGGTGGCTGTGGTGGTGGCGTGGGTGTCGGCGGCGGTGTTCGCGGCGACGCGCCGGTGTTCGGCCGTGGGCACGGTTCGAGCGTGACGCCGGGGTCTGGGCCGGAGACGGGGACTGGGTCTGGGCCGGAGATGGGGACTGGGGCGGGGTCGGAGACGGGGACGGGGACTGGGGCGGGGTCGGGTTCTCAGTCGGGTTCTGGTTCCGGGGTGGGGGTCGGGGCTGGTGTGGGTGCGGGAACGCGGTGGTTGTTCCTGGTCAACCTGATCAGCAAGGGCAGCCAGATGGCCGTCACGCTGGTGCTGGCCGCGTTCCTCACCGAAGAAGGGCTGGGGCTGGTCGCGCTGGCCGTCGCGCTGGTCAACATCGGCCAGGTCGTGCAGTCGATGGGCGTCTACGACGTGGTCAGCCGCACCGACCGCGACCCGCGCCAGGTGGCGGGCACGTTGCTCGTGCTCAGCGCGGGCACGGGGGTGGTGCTGGCGTCGGCGCTGGCGCTCGCGGCCGACGGCATCGCGCACGCGTTGGACGCGCCGTCGGTCGCGCCGCTGCTGCGGCTGGCGGCGGCGAGCCTGCCGTTCTCGGCGGTGGCCGGGGTGCAGATGGGGCTGCTGCACCGGGACCTGGACTTCCGCCGTCGGCTGCTGCCCGACGCGGGCGGCGCGGTGCTCGGCGCGGCGGTCACGGTCGTGCTGGCGGTGACCGGCGCCGGACCGCACTCGCTGGTCGTCGGGTTGCTGTGCACGGCGGTGGCGCAGCCCCTGCTCGGTGCGGTGGTCGGCGTGCGGGTGCGGCCGGTGTGGGACGCGGGCGCGGCGGCCGAGGCGCTGCGCTGGATCGCGGTCGTCGGACCGGGCGCGGTGGTGGCCGTGCTGCTGATCAACCTGGACTACCTGGCGATCGCACGGGCGCACGGGCCGGAAGCGGTCGGCGTGTACTCGTTGGCGTACCGGATCGCCTGGGTGCCGTACATCCTGGTCGCGGTGGTGCTGGGCGGCGTGGTGCTGCCGCTGTGCGCCAAGCTGATCCGCGAGGGCGTCGGGCTGTCCCAGGTGGTCGGGCGGTTCACCACGGCGGTGCTGGTGCTCACCGGCGGCCTGTACGCGGTGACGGCGGCGTTGGCCGACCGGGTGGTGGTGTTCGGGGCGCGCTGGGCGGAGGCCGCCCTGCCGCTGGCCCTGCTGTGCCTGTACGGCTTGGGGATCAGCCTGCTGCACCTGTGGTACCAGGTGCTCAAAGCCGCCGGCCACGCCCGACGCTACCTGGCCCTGGAAGTGAGCCACCTCGTGCTGCTGGTCGGCGGGCTGCTGGCGTTCGCCCGACAGGGGGTGGTGGCCGTCGCGCTGGTGCAGGTCGCGGCGGCGTGGCTGGTGGTCCCGTGCACGTGGTGGTCGTTGGCGCGGCGGGGAATAGGCCCGCCGCCGGCCTCGCTGGTGCGCGGCATCGGCGGGGTCGCCGCGGCGGCGGCGTGCTGCGCGGCGGTGGCGTCCGGGATCGGTGACGTGTTCGGACCACCCGGATCGGTGGTGGCCGCAGTGGGCGAAGGGGTCGTGTTGGCGGTGGTGTGCGTCGTGGCCGTGCTGGTGGCGAACCCGGAGGTGGTGCGTCGGTGAGGGTCGTGCACGTGAGCCAGCCCGTGACGGCGGGGGTGGCGGCGGTGGTGCTGGAACTGGCCCGCGCGCAACGGGACCTCGGGTGGTCGGTGACCGTGGTGTCCCCGCCCGGACCACTGGCCGAACGGGCCCGTGCGCTGGGGGTGGAGGTGCGGGAGTGGCAGGCCCGTCGGCAACCGGGGATCAGGACGGTGGGTGAGGCGGTGCGGCTGCGGCGGGTGCTGCGCGGGCTCGACCCGGATGTCGTGCACCTGCACAGCTCCAAGGCCGGTCTGGTGGGACGGCTGGTGGTGCGCGGACGTCGCCCGACGATGTTCCAGCCGCACATGTGGTCGTTCCAGAGCACCGGCGGGGTGGTGGCGCGGGCGGCGAAGGTGTGGGAACGGGCCGGGGCGCGGTGGACGCACCAGCTGGTGTGCGTGAGCGACGACGAACTGGCCGCCGGACGCGCGATCGGGGTGCGAGGTGCGGCGGAGGTCGTGTGCAACGGAGTGGACGTCGAGCGGTTCCGGCCGGCGGACCGGGTGGCGGCACGGCGTCGGTTGGGGCTGCCGGACGTGCCGACAGCGGTGTGCGTGGGGAGGTTGGTGACGTACAAGGGGCAGGACCAGCTGCTCGCGGCGTGGCCGGCGGTGCGGGCGCAGGTGCCGGGCGCGCGGCTGGTGCTCGTCGGGGACGGTCCGATGGGGGAGAGGTGGCGTGCCGCGTGCGACGACGAGTCCGTGTGGTGGTGGGGGCACGACGACGCGGTCGCTGACTTCTACGCGGCGGCGGACGTGGTGGTGATGCCGTCGAGGGCGGAAGGGATGGCGTTGGTGCCGTTGGAGGCGATGGCGTGCGGCCGGTCCGTGGTGGCCTTCGACGTGAGCGGGGTGCGGCAGAGCGTCGGCGAGGCGGGGGCGGTGCTGGCCGCCGGTGACGTGGAGGGGTTGGCGGAAGCGGTGGCGGTGCGGCTGGCCGACCCCTCGGCGGCGGATCTGGAAGGTGCGCACGGGCGGAGGCGGGTGGAGTTGCTGTTCGATCGGCGGCAGGTGGCGGATCAGGTGGCGACGTTGGTGGACAAGTTGATGGTGGGGGCCCGGTGAGGGTCAGGGTGATCGGTGGTGCGGGGCGGCTCGATTTGACATGGGGCCCTTACGGGCGCTCCAGGCAGGCCAAAGCCGGGCAGGCCTGGCGGGAAGGGCGTCCGCCAAGCCTGCCCGGCTTCGATCAGCCTAAAGCACCCGAACCCATGTCAAATCGGGCCTCGGTGCGGAGGTGGCGGGCCCGTTGTAGTCGAGATGTCGGGCGGAGTTCGGTGGGTGGAAGGTGAGCGGGCGGTTGAGGGTGGCGTACTTGTTGACGCAGGACAGTGGGGGGCCGGTGGACGTCACGGTCCGGTTGGCGCGTGCGTTGGCGGAGTCCGGTGAGGCGGAGGTTCGGGTGTTCGGGCCCGTGCCTCGGCGTGGGGCGGAGGCGTTGGGCGGGCACCACGAGGTGGTCGAGGTGGGGGACAAGGCCGATGTCCGGGCCGGGCGGCGGGCGCGGGCGGTGGTGCGGGAGTGGCGGCCGGACGTGGTGCACGCGCAGGATCGGCGGGCCGGGTTGGTCGGTGCGGGGTTGCGGTTCCGGCACAAGGTGATCCAGACGTACCACGGTGTGCCGGATGACGTGGGTGAGCAGTGGTTCCGCGGTGTGCGGGGCGCGGAAGGGCCTTCTGCCTACACGCGGACCGTGTTGGCGGCGGATGCCGTGGTGGCGCGGGCGGTGCACCGGACGGTGGTGCCGGCGCAGGCGATGGGACGGTTCCTGAGCGGGCGGTTGAAGGTGCCGGCGACGAGGTTGGCGCACATCGACAACTGCGTTGAGCCCGCGCACGTGCAACCGCCGGTGGGGGTGGTGCGGCGGTTGGTGTTCGTCGGGTTGCTGGTGCAGCGCAAGGGGTTGGCCACGTTGTTGACGGCGTTGGCGTTGCCCGGGGTGATGCCGGCGGACGCCACGTTGACCGTGGTGGGCGACGGGCCGGAGCGGGCGAAGGCCGAGGAGTTGGCGCGCGCGTTGGGCGGCAGGGTGGAATTCCTGGGGTTCCGGGCCGATGTGCCCGACCTGCTGCGGCACCACGACGCGCTCGTGCTGCCGTCCGCGTTGGAGCAGCAGCCGTTGGTGGTGGCGGAAGCGATGGCGGCGGGCAAGCCGGTGGTGGCGACCGACACCGGCGGGGTGGCCGACATGCTCGGGCCCGGCGCGGCACTCGCGGCGCCGGGGGACGTCGACGGGTTGGCTGCCCGGTTGCGCGCGTTGTTCGAGGAACCCCACCCGGAGCGGATCGGAGCGGGACTCGCCGAGCGGGCGCGGGCCCGGTTCGCGCCGGACGTGTGCGCGCGACGCCACCTCGACCTCTACCGCCGGCTGCTGGGTGGAGAGGACGACAAGGTCGGCGAGGTCGGCGGGTGAGTGGGTGGGGCGGTGAGTGGGTGGGGCGGTTACGTGGTGGGGGTGGTTGGTTCGGAGGTGGTTGGTGGGGTGGTTGGTTCGGTGGTCACCGGTTCGGTGGTGGTGGTGGTTGGTTCGGTGGTGATGGGGGCGGTGGTGGTGGTCGGGGTGGTCGGGGTGGTCGGGGTGGTGGTGGGGGTGGCCGCGGTGGTCGTCGTGGCGGTGGCGACGGTGGTGGTGGTGCCGGTGGGGGTGACGAGGACGATGGCGTCGCCCGCGGCGATCTCGACGGTGGCCGGGGCGGCGGCGCCGCCGTCCAGGTTGACCAGGCCCGGTGGTGGGGTGATCCTCGCGGCTTTGCCGGTGGGGTTCACCGCGACGTAGCCGCCGGTGAAGCGGCGGTCCCACACGCCGGAGGGGAGGCGGTTCGCCGTTTCCACGGCCTCGCCCAGGTTCGACTCCTGGTAGCGGGACCAGTCGGGGTTGCGGTAGTCCTTGGTGGTGGCGCCCGACCAGCACGTGTGCGGGCTGGCCAGCAGGGCGGCGGTGGCGTAGCCGACGCGCTCCTCGCGGGCCCCCTTGGTGTGGGTGATCAGCAGGAGCCACGTCTCGCCCAGCGCGGCCTGCGAGCGCAGCTCCTTCCACTCGTTGCCCTTGAACGTGAGCAGTTCGCCGGTGCCGGTGTCGCGCAGGCCGAAGTTCTCCTCCATCGCGCCGTCGTAGCGCGAGTGCGCCGTCCACCGTCCCGCGGTCAGGTGGGACTCGGACACGTTCGGGATCAGCATCTTCCCGGCCTTGTGCAGGGCGTCACCGGCCGTGGTGAGGAACGTGTCCATGCCCTCGCGGATCACCCGGTCGGACTCGGCCGCGTCCTCGGTGCCCTTCAGCACGGCCGACGAGTAGTACTTCAAGGAGCTGAAGTCGTTGTCGGCCAGCACGCCGTCCCAGCCCTCGCGCACCACCTCGGCGGTGACGGCGTCGCTCCACGCCTTCTGGTAAGCCGGGTCCCACACGGTCATCTGCCAGTGCTTCGGGTAGGAGTTCCACTCGATCCGGTGGTTCTTGGTGTCCACCGCGAACCAGTGCGGGTTCTCCCGCTCGGCCTTGAAGTAGCCGATCCCGGTGGGCAGGAACGGCGCGTCCACGTCGCCGACGACCGCCCCGGGGTAGTTGCGGGCGCTGGAGAAGTCCTTGTAGACCAGCACCTTCACCTTCGGGTTGAGCTGCTTGAGCCGGCGCAGCGACTTCGTCTCGGTGGCGTTGAGCACCACCAGTCCGTAGTGCTGCGCGGCGAACGTGATGTCACGGGTGCTCGGCGGCTCGCCGATGCCGTACCACCAGCCGCACGGCGCGAGCGGCTTCGGCAGGGGGCCGAGCGGGAAGTGCGGCGGGTTGCCGGCGGCGGCGCCCACCGTGCACGCCGCGCTCGGCACCAGCAGCGCGGCGGCGCACAGCAGACCGAGGACCCGGCGGGATCGTCGTCGGTTCAGCGGTTCCTTCGGCACAACAGCTCACCCACCGTCTGCAACAGGATTTTCACGTCCAGCCACAACGACCAGTTGGCTATGTAGTAGTTGTCGTATCGGGACCTGTCGACAATCGAGGTGTCACCCCGTAGGCCGTGCACCTGCGCGAGTCCGGTCAGCCCCGTGGGAACCCGGTGCCGGGCCCAGTATAGCTCGTGGATGGCCGAGAACTCCCGAACGAAACCGGGTCGTTCCGGGCGTGGTCCGACGATGGACATGTCGCCCTTGAGGATGTTCCACAACTGGGGGAGTTCGTCCAGCGACGTGCTGCGCAAAAATCGTCCCACTGGTCCGACCCGGCGATCCCCGACCACCGACCAGGTGACTTGGGAATCGTCTTCGCCGTTCATCCTCACGCTGCGCAGCTTGTAGAGCACGAATGGCTGATCGTCCATTCCGACCCGGACCTGGCGGAAGACGACCGGCCGGCCGCTCTCCAGCAGCACGGCCAGCGCGCACAGCCCGATCACGGGGGACAGCACGACCAGCGCCACGGCGGCCAGCAGCACGTCCATGGCCCGCTTGACCCACCAGCTCGGCCTGCTGGTGGGGGCGGTGCCCAGCCGCATCAGGGGGTAGCTGCGCAGCCGCTCGATGTCGGGCCCGTCCTGGTACAGCTCGAACATCCGGGGCACGACCAGGGTGGTGCAGCCGAGCCGGTGCGCGGTGATGGCCGAGTCGACCACCGACGACTCGCGGGCGTGGGAGAACGCCAGCACGACCGTGCCGACCCCCAGCCGGGTGATCGCGTCGGCCAGGTCCTCGTCCATCAGGCCGACCGGCAGGGCGGCGCGGTCCAGGGCGGGCTCCGGGTCGACGAAGCCGACCGGGCGCAGGCCGAACTCCGGGTGCGCCAGCATCGCGCCGACCAGGTCGACCCCGACCTTCCCGGCGCCGACCACGATCGTGCGGTCGCAGCGGTCGAACCTCCGCCGGCACCAGCGGCCGAAGGCGAACACGACGAGCCGCGCCGGTTCGCTCAGGGCGGCGAACGCCAGCACCGCCCACTGCGTGGCGAGGGTGGTCCCCGGCGGCGCGCCGCCGACCAGGCCGGCCAGCGTGACCAGGGCGAACGCCACGGCCGTCGCGGCGAGCGAGCGCGGCAGGTCGTGGAACCAGGACAGCCACAGCCGCCGCCGGTACAGCCGGCACGCGGCCCGCACGCCGAGCAGCGCCGCCGCCACCACCGCGGTCCACCGCGCGCCCGGCGAGTACCGGGCCGCCACGGCGGCGACCGCGGTCAGGTCCACCGCGACCAGCAGCACCGCCACCGCGTTCACCCGCCGCAGCAGGTCCGACCCCGACGCCTCGCGCGGCCGCTGGTGCCGCCACCTGGACACCAGGGTCGGGGTGGCCGCCGAGCCGACCCCGTTCACCGCGGACCGCCCTTGCCAGGGACCGAGCGCGTCCCGCCCACGCCACACCACATACGGACGACGTCCTTCCCACCATGAACCCGATTTATCTGGTCACCCGTTCGAGATCAACCGAACGGGACTCTCTGCTCACTCGGTGTATATCAAGCGTGATTCATCGGCTCTCGTTCACTCTGTCGGTGATGTCTATTCTCCTTTGTGGGTGACGGTCCGGCTCGGGCCCTGCGGTAATTCATCCAGACGTGCGACAGAAAGCCACCGGGGCGGTCGAATCTCGTGGCGGTCCGGAGGCGAATAATTCTGGACCGTCAGCCGCCATCCAGTGAAATGGGGCCCATTGAGCGTCGATGAAGGAGACGTGCGCACCGCGTCGGAAGAGGCCGGACCGGCCCTTTCCGACGGCCCGCGCACCCACGCCCGCGCCCACGTCGTGCTGCCCGCCTACAACGAAGCGGCGTCGCTGCCGCCGCTGCTGACCCGGCTCGCCGAGGCCGCCCTCGCCGGGAAGCTCACCGCCTGGGTCGTGGACGACGGCTCGTCCGACGGCACCGCCGACGTCGTCGCCGACGGCTGGCCGGGCCTGGACGTCCGGCTGGTCAGCCACCCGGTCAACCTCGGTCTCGGCCAGGCCGTCCAGTCGGGGCTGCGCGCCGTGCTGGCCGAGGCCGGCGACGAGGACGTCGTCGTCGTGATGGACGCCGACGACACCCACGACCCGGCCCTGATCCACCGCATGGAGCAGGAGATCTCGGCGGGCGCGGACGTGGTGATCTGCTCCAGGTTCGTCGACGGCGGCGACGACGCGACCGCGCCCCCGCTGCGCCGGCTGCTCTCGCGCGGCGCGGCGGTGCTCTTCCGCCGCGTGCTGCGGGTGGACGGCGTCCGCGACTGCACCAGCGGCTTCCGCGCCTACCGGGTCAGCCTGCTGGCCCGCGCCGAGCGGCACTGGGGCGAGCGGCTGATCGAGGAACGCGGGTTCGCGTGCATGGTCGAGCTGCTGCTCAAGCTGCGGCACTGCCGGCCGGTCGTCACCGAGGTGCCGCTGGCCCTGCGCTACGACCGCAAGCACGGCCCGAGCAAGATCCGGCTCGTCCGCACCATCGGGCAGTACCTGAAGCTGCTGGTCCGCGACCGGCTCACGCCCGCGCCGTACCGGGCGCTGTGATGCGGCCGGCGGACGGCGGGCACGTGGTGGTGGTCGGCGGCGGCATCTGCGGCCTCGCCGCCGCGCACCGGCTGGTGCGGACCGGCGCGCGGGTGACGTTGTTGGAGGGCAGCGACCAGCTCGGCGGGCTCGGCACGTTCTTCGCGTGGCGCGACCGCTGGGTGGAGCGCTTCTACCACTGCGTGATGCCGACCGACGACCACCTGCTCGACCTGCTCGACGAGCTGGGGCTGCGCGACTCGGTCACGTGGCGGCCCACCCGGATGGGCATGGTCGTGGACGGCCGCGCGTTCCCGTTCAACACGGCCCGGGACCTGCTCGGGTTCACCCCGCTGGGCGTGCTCGACCGGCTGAGGTTCGGCGCGGTCTCGGTGCTGCTGCGGCGGCTGGGCCGCGGCAAGGACCTCGACGGCACGCGCACCGAGGACTGGCTGCGCGGCCTGTACGGCGACCGGGTGTGGGAGCTGCTGCTCGCGCCCCTGTTCGGCGCGAAGTTCGGCGCGCGGTTCGGCGACGTGCCCGCGCTGTACCTGTGGCAGCGCCTGGGGCGTGAGGGGGCCGTGTCGGTGCGCGGGTACCCCGAGGGCGGTTACCGGGCCGTCATCGACGCGCTCAGGGCGTCGATCGAGGCCGGCGGCGGCGTGGTGCGGCTGGGCGCGCCGGTGCGGCGGATGGGCGTGACCGACGGGCGGGTGCGGATCGCCCTGGACGGCGGCGAGTCGGTGACGGCGGACCACGTGGTGTCGACGCTGCCCCTGCCGTTGCTGCGGCAGCTCGCCGACGAGGACCTGGCCGCGCGGCTGCCGGACGTGCGGCTGCCGTACCAGGGCGTGGTGAACGCGCTGTTCTTCCTGCGCCGGCCGCTGTCGGGGCACTACTGGACGCCGGTGGTGCGGTCCGGCACGGAGTTCGACGGCCTGATCCAGATGACCCCGCTGGCGGGCGTGGAGCGCTACGACGGGCGGCACCTCGTCTACGCGATGCGGTACACCGACCGGGAGTCCGCGTTGTTCCGGGAGGACGACGCGGCGATCGCGGCGCGGTGGACGTCGCAGCTGCTGGCGCTGCACCCCTCGTTGTGCCGCGAGGACGTGGAGGACGTGCGGGTGTTCAAGGCGCCGTTCGTGGAACCGGTGTACCCGCTCGGCTACCTGGCGCAGCGGCCCCCGGTGGTGGTCGCCGGCACCCCGCTGCTGCTGGCGACCACCGCGCACGTCTACCCGGACGTCACGAGCTGGAACTCGAGTGCGGGACTGGCGCGACGGGTCGCCGAGAAGCTGGCGGGGGCACCACAACCCGTTCCGGGCTGAGCTGCCGGGTGTGCACCGGTTCGCCGCCGACCAGCCGCCGGAGCGCGGCGGCGATCCGGGCCGACGGCGAGCCGGTGCCGTAGGGCGACGGGATGTGCTCCAGGCGTTCCCGGTGGCCCGCCACGTCGTCCAGCCACCGCAGCACCTCCGCGCGCACCCGCGGTCCCGGCGGCACCAGGGTCCCGAACGTGCCCTCGATCTCGGGGCGCTCCGTGCTGCGGCGCACCACGACCACCGGCCGCTTGAGGACGCTGACCTCCTCCTGGATGCCGCCGGAGTCGGACACGACCACCGCGGCGCACCGGGCCAGCGCCAGGAACGCCGGGTAGGCCTGCGGCTCGACCACCTTCAGCGGGCGCAGCAGCGCGCTCAGGCCGAACGCCTCGACCCGCTTGGCCGTGCGCGGGTGCAGGGGCAGCACCACCGGCAGCGGCAGGCGGTTCAGCTCGCGCAGGATCGCCTCCAGGCTGACCGGGTCGTCCACGTTCTCCGGCCGGTGCACGGTGGCCAGCACGTAGCCGTCGCGCTCGAGCTCGTGCGCGGCCAGGACGACGGCCTCCTCGTCCCGGCCGGGCAGCGCCGTCACGAGGGCCTCGACCACGGTGTTGCCGGTGACCGCGATGCGCTCCTCGGGGACGCGCTCGGCCACCAGGTTGGCGTGGTTGAGCGGGGTCGGCGCGCAGCACAGGTCGGCGAGGTGGTCGATGGCGACCCGGTTGTGCTCCTCGGGCATCGCCCGGTCGAAGCTGCGCAGCCCCGCTTCGACGTGCACCAGCGGCACGTCGTTGGCGTTGGCGGCCAGCGCGCCGGCGAGCGCGGACGTCGTGTCGCCCTGCACGATCACCGCCCTGGTCGGGTGCCGCGCCAGCAGCTCGTCCACGGCCGCGACGGCCGCGCCGAGCTGGCCGCCGCGCGTGCCGCCGCCGACGGACAGCTCGTGGAACCGCCCCGGGCGGCCGATGTCCTGCCGGATCCGGTGGTACATCGCGGTGTCGTAGTGCTGTCCGGTGTAGACGACGGTGGCGCTGGCGCCCATCACGCGGATCAGCGGCGCGAGCTTGATCAGCTCCGGCCTGGTGCCGCACACCATCGTGACGGTGCCGGGGACTCCCTGGTCGATCGGACCCACCTCCAGTCGCGGACGACGCGCGCCCGGGGCGCGATCGCGGTGAAGGTTAGAGTCCCGGTGGTCGATTTCCCTTGTGCCTCAGTCGATCGAGTGAACTTGACCGTGGCTGGGCCCGAGTTGTCGGTGCGGCTCAGTAGGTTGGTGAGTGGATCATTCTGGAGTGGACGGGTAGTTCGATGATGCGAAGACACCTGGCGTTGATCACCACGGCGGTGCTCGTGGCGGCGGGCGTGGGGCCGTCGCACGCGCAGGGGGCCGAGCAGGTGCTGCTCCCGGACCTGCGGCAGGCCCCGGTGGGGTGCGGCGGCGGGTTCTCCGGCAACCCGTCGTGGTGCGTCGACTGGGACGTGTGCCCGGTCGCCGACCCGGCCGCGCCGAACGGCGAGTGCGTGCAAGTGGGCCCGATCGGGGCAGTCCGGCTGCGGTTCACCACATCGGCGGACAACGTCGGCGACGGGCCGTTGCTGATCCACGGCAGCCGGGCGGACGCCGGGCAGCGGGAGATGACCGCGCGGCAGGCGTTCCAGTCCGCTGTGGACGGTTCGATCCCGATGGCCTACGACCAGGCGCAGCACCCCGTGCCCGCCACCCTGTACTACGAGCCGGCGGCGACGCACGAGCACTGGCACCTGCTCGGCTTCGAGCACTTCCAGCTCCGCACACCTTCGGGTGACACGGTGGTCACCGACCGGAAGACCGGCTTCTGCCTCGGCGACCGGTACGAGACCCGCGACCGGCTGCCGAACCGCCCGACCGCGGACGACAGCCCGCAGAGCCGGTTGGCGGCGGCGTTGCAGGTGAACCGGTGCGGCCACCACTCACCGGGGGCGTTGAGCGTGGTGCAGGGGATCTCGGTCGGCCACGGCGACGACTACCTGCACACCGTCGACTTCCAGTGGCTGGACATCACCGCGGTGCCTTCCGGGGTGTACGACGTGGTGAACGTCGTCAACGGCGACCGCACCCTGGTCGAGAAGTCCTACGCGAACAACGCCTCGGCCATGGCCGTGTCGATCCGCTGGCCGGGCAACGCCACCGCGCCACCGGCCACCGTCACCATCCCGCCGCAGGTGCGGCTGCTGCGGAACTGCCCGGGCGCCGAGCGGTGCGCCGCGCTGCGCCGGTGACGGTCAGGCCGGTCGGCGAGCGGTCCGCCCGTGCCCGCCGCGCGCTGTAACGCGGGCGGTCCGGAGGCCGATCCACGGTGACACGGCCCGGAGCCCCACGTGGTTCCGGGCGTGGCTCCGGGAGAGGACCAGGGTGGCACTGTTCGGCAACAAGGAGAGCGCGGAGGTCGCCGCGCTCCAGCAGCAGCTGGCCTCGGCGCACGCGACGATCGCCGAGCTGCGCGGGTGGGTGGGCCACCTGCGCGGCGCGGAGACGGGGGAGCTGGAGGCCGAGCTGCGGGGGCTGCGGTCGGCGGTGGAGCAGGTCGAGAAGGAGGGCGCGACGCTCGCCGAGTCCCGGCGGCGGCTCGTGGCCGAGGTCGACGCCTGGCGGGCGCGGCTGGTCGAGACCCGTGAGCTGGCCCTGCTGCAGGAGGTCGGGGTCTACGAGTACGCGCACCCGTTGGACGACGCGCTGGCCTACAAGAGCGCCTTGGACGAGGTGAAACAGCAGGTCAAGTCGGCGGCGAAGGACGACGCGGTGGCCTGCCAGGTCGACTGGGCGGTGAACGGGTCGCTCAAGGAGGGGCAGAAGCTGGGCCGCGACATCGCCAAGCTGATGCTGCGCGCCTACAACGCCGAGGCCGACAACGCGGTGCGCGCGGTCAAGCCGCACACCCGTGAGGCGGTGAAGAAGCGGCTGACCACCACCCGCGACACCATCGGCAAGCTCGGCGCGCTGATGCGCATCGTCATCTCGCCGGACTACCACCGGCTGCGGCTGCGCGAGATCGACCTGACCGCCGACTACCTGGTCAAGGTCGAGGCGGAGCGCGACGCGGCCCGGGCGGAGCGCGAACGGCTCCGCGAGCAGGCGAAGGTGATGAAGGAGATCGAACGCGAACGGGCCAGGTTGGCCAAGGAGCGGTCGCACTACGCCACCGTCGTGGCCAAGCTGGAGGCGAAGGGCGACGCCGAGGGGCTGGCGCGGGCGCGGGAGCAGCTCGCGGCGGTCGACGACGCGATCACGGGGGTGGAGCGCCGCGCGGCGAACGTGCGGGCGGGCTACGTCTACGTGATCTCCAACGTCGGCGCGTTCGGACCGGACGTGGTCAAGATCGGCATGACGCGGCGGCTGGAGCCGATGGACCGGGTGCGCGAGCTGGGCGACGCGTCGGTGCCGTTCCGGTTCGACACCCACGCCCTGTTCTTCTCCGAGGACGCGGTCGCGCTGGAAACCGCGTTGCACCAGCGGCTGACCCACAAGCGGGTGAACATGGTCAACCCTCGGCGCGAGTTCTTCTACGCCACGCCGGCGGAGGTCCGGGATCTCCTGGTCGCGTTGGGCGACGACCACGTCCTGGAGTACAACGACACCGCGGAGGCCGTCGAGTGGCGTGCCTCGGACCCCGGCCGGCGGCTCGCCGGCGGCGCGGCGCGGCCCGAGCCGGTGCTGTCGGCGGTCGCGGCCGTCGACGCCGGGGCGGACGGCGACCTGTCCGACGACGGCGGTGAGTGACCGTGCCCCACCCGTCCGCCGCGTGGCTGACCGATCCCCTCGACGACGCGCTGGTCCGCTACTGGGACGGTCGCCGCTGGACCTTCCACACGGCCGTGCGCCAGGTGGCGGCCGCCGCGCCGCCGCCGTCCGCGCCGCCGCCGCCCGCCCCCACCCTGCGGCCCGACGTGGCACAGGCCCTCGACCGGGTGCGAGGCGTGCTCGTGGGCTCGATGAAGGAGGTCAACCTCCTCGGCGGCTACCTCCGCCCGGAAGAGCGGGTGCTGGCCCTGACCGGCGCGCAGGGCGAGGGCTCCGGCGTGCTCGCCTGCACCAACCACCGGCTGCTGTTCCTCTTCGTCGGCCTGGTGCGCAAGCAGGTCCTCCAGGTGGACTGGAACCAGGCCAAGGGGGTCACCTACGACCGGGCGTCGAGGATCTTCGCCGTCTACACGACGAAACCGACGAAACGGGCCGTGCCCGCGATGGCCGTCCGCGTGCGCAACCTGGCCGACGCGCAGGCCGTGGCCCAGGCCGCGCAGTCCGCGTCCGCCGCGCCGCGCCTGGACGTCCTCTGACGGGGGCCGGCGGTTTGACCACCTCGCCGGGCGGGAATTCGGCAGACGTCCGGATAGGCGACCGAAGGGTGGGGCCATGTCGTTGGCCACCGAGGACCGCGTGCTCGAAGGTCGCTACCAGCTGACGGGCAAGCTCGGCGTGGGCGGCACGGCCGAGGTCCACCGGGGGTGGGACCTGCTGCTGCGGCGGTTCGTCGCGGTCAAGGTGTTCCACGGCGACGAGGTGGACGGGCGCCGGTTCGACAACGAGGTCCGCACGCTGGCCGGGCTGTCGCACCCCGGGCTGCTGTCGGTCTACGACGTCGGCTCGTGCGACGGGACGTCGTACGTGGTCATGCAGCTGGTCGAGGGCACGACGTTGCGCGACCGGCTGTTCGACGGCACGTTCACGCCCGTGCAGGCGCGCGCTCTCGGCCACCAGGTCGCCGACACCCTCGCCCACGTGCACGAGCAGCGCGTCGTGCACCGGGACGTGAAGCCGTCGAACGTCCTGCTCGACGGCTCCGACACCGCCTACCTGGCCGACTTCGGCCTGGCCCACCCGCTCGGCTCGACCCGCGTCACCAAGACCAGGGAGGTCGTCGGCACCGCCGCCTACCTGGCGCCGGAGCAGGTGCGCGGCGAGGAGGTCGGCCCGCCCGCCGACGTCTACTCCCTCGGCCTGCTGCTGCTGGAGTGCCTGACCGGCTACCGGGAGTACCCGGGCAACCGGGTGGACGCCGCGATCGCCCGCCTGCACCGCCCGCCCAGGGTGCCGCAGGAGGTGCCCACCGGCCTGGGCCGACTGATCGCGCTCATGACGTCGCCGTCCCCGAGCCGCCGTCCCTCGGCCGCCCGGGTCGCCGACGAGCTCCGCCCCGCGCCGGCCGCGCTGCCGCGCGACCGGCTCCTGTGCGGTGTCCGCACCCCCAGCCGGCCCGCCGCCTGAGGCCCGCCTCTCAGAGCGTGGCCAGGAACCGCTCGACCGCGTCGGTGAACTCCGCCGGCCGTTCGAGGTTGGGCAGGTGGCCCGCACCGGGGATCACCGCGAGCGTCGAGCCGGGGATGGCCGCGTGCATCCGCTCGGCCACGGCGACCGGCGTGTACTCGTCCTCCTCGCCGACGACCACGAGCGCCGGCACGGCGACGCGGGACAGCGAGTCCAGGTAGTCGGGCCGCTCCGCACGTCCGCGCCACCCCGCCGCCGCGCCCTCCGGCGACGTGCCGCGCATCATCCCCAGCACGTGCTCGGCGACGGCGGGCAGCGCGACGACGTTGGCCGGCGAGATCATCTTGTCCAGCACCTCGTCGGCGTACGGGCCCATGCCCTCGCGCAGCACCCGCGCCGCCAGGTCGTTGCGCAGGTCGCGGCCCGCCGCCGTGTCCGCCTCCGGGAACGTGTCCGCCAGCACGAGCGCGCGGACGCGCGCCGGGTGCGACCGGTGCAGCTCCATCGCGATCTGGCCGCCCATCGACAGCCCGCACAGCACCACCCGGTCCAGGCCGAGGCGGTCGAGCAGCCCGATCAGGTCGTCGGCGAACACGTCGAGCGGGGTCTTGCCGGGCACGACCGTCGACTCGCCGTACCCGCGCAGGTCGGGTGCGACGACCCGGTGCCGGGCGCGGAGCCGCTCGACCTGGGGCCGCCACATCGAGCGGTTGAACGGGTGGCCGTGCACGAGCAGCACCGGGACGCCGTCGCCCTCGTCGTCGTAAGCGATGTCGATGTCGTTGACCCGCATGTTCCCCCCAGCGCCGGTTGACGTCAGGAGCCTAGGAACGCGACCCTGCTCGGTGCAATGAAAACAATGCTCTCGGTGCAATGTGGGGTGCTCGCGTGGCGGACTACCGCCTGATCGCCGACCGGCTCGCCGCCGAGGTCGCGGCCGGCCGGCTCAAGCCCGGTGACCGGCTGCCGCCGCAGCGCGCGTTCGCCCGCCGCCACCGCATCGCCGGGTCCACCGCGGCCCGCGTCTACGGCGAGCTGATCCGCCGCGGGCTCGCGGTCGGCGAGGTCGGGCGCGGCACGTTCGTGCGGGCCGCGCGCCCGCCGGTCGATCCCGCGCCGGCCGAACCGGGCGGGGCGCGGGTCGACCTGGCGCTGAACTTCTGCGTGCTGCCCGACCAGCCCGCCCTGCTGGCGCCCGGCCTCGACCGGCTCGTCCGGCACGGGCTCGCCGACGCGCTCACGCCCGTCGGCGTCCGCGGCACGCCGGAGGCACGCGCCGCCGTCGCGCGCACGCTGGCACGGGGCGGGTGGACGCCGGACGAGAGCCGGGTGTTGTTCACCGGCAACGGAAAGCAGGCCGTCGCGGCCGCGGTGGCGGCCTTGGTGCCGGTCGGCGGCCGGCTCGGTGTGGAGACCGTGACCTACCCGGTGGTGAAGGCGATCGCGGCCAGGCTGGGCGTCACGCTCGTGCCGCTGCCGGTGGACGAAGCGGGCGTGCTGCCGCGGGCGATCCGGGCGGCCGACGTGCGCGCGGTCTACCTCCAGCCGATCCTGCACAACCCGCTCGGCGCCACCATGCCCGACCAGCGCCGCGCCGAACTCGTCGACACCGTGCGGGAGCTGGACGTCCAGGTGGTCGAGGACGCCGTCTACGCCTTCCTCGGCCCCGACCTGCCGCCGCTCGCGCCCGAGCGCACGACCGTGGTGGACAGCCTCTCCAAACGCCTCGCGCCCGGCCTCACGGTCGGGTTCGCCGTCCCGCCCGCGCACCTGGTCGACCGGGTCGCCGCCGCCGCGCGCTCCGGCGGCTGGACCGCGGGCCGCTTCGCGCTCGCCGCCGCGACCGAGTGGCTCACCGACGGCACGGTGGACGCCGTGGTGGAGCGCAAGCGCGTCGTCGCGCTCGAACGGCAGCGTCTCGTGCGCGACCGCCTGGCGGGCTTCGACCTCGGCGCCGACCCCGGCTCCTACCACTGCTGGTGGCGGCTGCCGGACCGGTGGCGGGCCGACACGTTCGTGGCCGCCGCGGCACGGCGGGGCATCGCCGTCACGCCCGCCGCCGCGTTCGCGGTCGTGCCCGGTCACGCGCCGAACGCCGTCCGGCTCGCCCTCGCCTCCACCTCGACCCCTGTGCTGACCGCGGCGCTGGACGTGCTCGCCGCCCTCGCCGAAGGCGGTCCGGAGGACGAGCAGGTCGACTAGGGTTCGCGCATGACCAGGCTCTCTTGGCTGCTCGACGCCGATCCGGCGCTGCGCTGGCAGGTCGAGCGCGACCTCGCCCACGAACCGCCCGAGGTCTGGGAGGCGACGCGGGCCAGGATCGCGACCGAGGGCTTCGGCGCGCGCCTGCTCGCGCTCCAGGACCCGGACGGGCAGTGGGCGGGCGGCGCGTTCTTCCCGGCGGGCTTCGACTTCCACGGCCCGGAGGCGGCCGAGGGCGCCGGGCAGCCCTGGACCGCGACGACGTGGACGCTGGACTCGTTGCGCGAGTGGGGGATGGACCCCGCGGTCCTGCGCGAGCGCCGCACGGTCGAGCTGCTCGACCGCAACTGCCGCTGGGAGTACGACGACCTGCCGTACTGGGGCGGTGAGGTCGACTGCTGCATCAACGCGTGGACCGTCCGGAACGGCCTGTGGCTCGGCGCGGACGTGACCGGCATCGTGGACTGGTTCGTCGAGCACCGCCTGCCCGACGGCGGCTGGAACTGCCAGTGGGTCGAGGGTTCGACGCGGTCGTCGTTCCACTCGACCCTCAACTCCCTCAAGGGACTGCTCTCCTACGACGCCGCGACCGGCGGCACGGACGCGACGCGGGCCGCCCGCCGGGCCGGGGAGGAGTACCTGCTGGCACGGGGGCTGTTCCGCCGGCTGTCCACGGGCGAGCCGGTGGCGCCGTGGGTGAACCGCTTCTCCTACCCGTTCCGCTGGTTCTACTCCGTGCTCAACGCGGCCGAGCACTTCCGCCAGGCCTCCCTGCTCGACGGCACGCCGCCGGACCCGCGCATGGCCGACGCGATCGAGCTGGTCCGCGCCGAGCGGCAACCCGACGGCACGTGGCTCCAGGCGCGCCGGCACCCGGGACGCGTCTGGTTCGAGGTCGACGTGCCGCCGGGGGAGCCGTCGAAGTGGCTGACCCTGTACGGGACACGCGTGCTCGACTGGTGGGACACCGCCGCCCGGTCGGCGCGCTAGCCGCCCGGCCGCCGCCCGGTCAGGACCGCGCCAGCCACGCCAGCACGCCGCCCCGCGACCAGCAGCGGCCGACCGCCTCGGCGTGCAGGGTGGACCCGTCGAGCACGACCGGGCCGATGGTGCTGTGCCCGGAGGCGCGGCGGTCGCCGAGCGTCGGCACCGACGGTGCGACCCCGACCCCTTC
Source organism: Saccharothrix sp. 6-C (assembly GCF_016695385.1). Classification (NCBI taxonomy): domain Bacteria; kingdom Bacillati; phylum Actinomycetota; class Actinomycetes; order Pseudonocardiales; family Pseudonocardiaceae; genus Saccharothrix; species Saccharothrix sp. 6-C. Next base: position 2,331,075 of record NZ_CP064192.1, read on the forward strand.
CACCGACACCCACGCCACCGGTCGGCCCGCCGCGGCGTCGTCGAGGCGGTGCAGGAAGCGCAGCCGGCCCTCCAGCGGGAAGCTCGACAACGCCCACGTCGTGAGGACGACCGGCAGGGCGTCCGACGGCACCCGGGCGACCGCGTCGGGCAGCACGTCGACGGCGTCACCGCGCAGCAGCAGCGGGGGGTCCGCCGCGGCCAGCGCGACCTCCGCCTCCAGCTTCGCCCCGCGCTCCGGTCGGTCGGGCGGCACGCAGGCGCGCAGCCAGCGGACGTCGTCCGGGTCGGTCACGTCGAGCGGGTCCAGGTCGACGCCGACCTTGGCGACGACCTCGGGCAGCGCCCGCGTCGGCACGGGCCGGTCGCCCACGACCGACGCCGTCAGCCGCACCGGGGAGGCGGGGTCGCCGAGCGACTGCCCGTTGCCGTAGGCGATGCCGACGCGGTCGACCGTGAGGTCGAGACCTGCCGAGCAGCCCACGTCGACCAGCCCGACCGCGTCCGCGCCCGCCCGGCGGGCCACCTCGGCGACGGCCGGGTACAGCACGGCGCCGTGCCCGGTCTCGTCGGCGCGGAGCCGCCGGCGCGCGACGAGGTCGACGACCGGGTCGGTCAGGCGCACCAGCGCGTCGACGGCCGCGCCGGCGGCGGCGTCGCCGTCCCCGGTGGCGTAGGCACCGGCGAGTGCCGGGGCACGTCCGGCGAGGGCGAGGTCGTGCAGCGCGGCGAGGACCAAGGAGGGGTGCCGCTTGCGCGCGGGGGCGGAGCCGATGGCGCGCAGCGCCTCGGCGGACTCGCTGAGGGCGATGGCGACGCGCTCGTGCAGCGGCGACGTCCCGGCGGCGGCCTCGCCGAATCGTCGGTACACCTCGGCGAGCGTGCGGGCCTCGGCCACGGGCGGCGTGCCTCCTGCGGTCGGCCCGGCATCACGGCGATCCTAGTGGCCGGCCGGTGCCGGCGTCGCCCGCGATGCGGCGATCAAGGGTTTGGTGACGGGCGACCTCAGGTTCGGGCAGGACCTGGTGCGGGCGCTGCTGCGGGAGCAGCACCCGGATCTCGCGGACCTCGGACTGCGCGACGTGGACGGGGGGTTGGGACAACCAGCTGTGGCGACTCGGGGACGAGCCGGCCGTGCGCCTGCCGCGCACCGAGCGCGCGCCCGCCCTGCTGCGCGCCGAGCGGACGTGGCCGCCGGTGCCGGCGGACCGGCTGCCGCTGCCGACACCGGTCCCGGTGCGCGCCGGCCACCCGTCGAGCCTGTTCGAGCACACGTGGACGATCGCGCGCTGGGTCGAGGGCGAACCGGCCGACCGCGCGCCGATCACCGGCGCCGACGCGGCCGGCGACCTCGCGGGGTTCCTGCACGCGCTGCACGACCGGGCTCCCGCCGACGCGCCGGCCAACCCGACGCGCGGCATCCCCCTGGCCGGGGTGCGGGACGGGGCGGGGGACTGGTTCGAGCTGATCGCCGACCACCCGGGCGCCGACCGCGCGCGGGAGGTGGGGGAGCGGGCCGTGGCGGCTCCCGCCTGGTCGGGCCCGCCGCTCTGGCTGCACGGCGACCTGCACCCGGCGAACGTGGTCGTCCGGGACGGGACGCTCGCCGGGGTGGTCGACTTCGGCGAGCTGTGCGCGGGCGATCCCGCGACGGACCTCTCCGCCGCCTGGGTCCTGCTGCCCGCCGGCGCGGCGAGCCGGTTCCTCGACGCCTACGGGCAGGCCGACGACGCCACCGTCACCCGGGCCCGCGGCTGGGCGGTCCTGCGCGCCCTGGGCCTGATCGGGATCGGGCGGAACGGACGGCTCGGCCTGGCCGGGGGCGAACCGACCTGGGAACCGGCGGGTCACGCCGCACTGGACCGGGTCTGGCGGAGAGCTGACCGCGACCACCCCGGCCCCCGCGCGGCACGTCAGGCGAAAGCCACCAGGTACGTCGCCAGCACCGCGAGCAGGTAGACCGGGTAGCCGACGCGCGAGGCGCGGGCCAGTCGCCGTTCCGCGTCGTCCCGCCGCACCGACGCCAACCGCTTGCGCAGCATGGCGACCAGCACGCACCCGACGGCCAGCAGGATGAACGCGTAGTAGCCCCACTCCAGCGCCACCGTGTAGCTGACCGACGGCAGCTGCGACGTCACGTTGGTCAGCAGCACGGCGGTGCTGAGGATCGCCGTGACACCCATCGACACGGGCGCGGCGCCGTCGGCGGCCTTGAAGAACAGCGACAGGTACGTGACGCAGATCAGCAGCAGCAACGGCAGCAGGTTCTTCAGCAGGAACGGCAGCGTGTCGCGGACGATCTCCACCTCGCCCGTGTACTGGCTGTAGTAGATGCCCTCGGCGACGCCCGCCGCGGAGCCGTTGCCGAGGGCGTCGCTGCTGCCGACGGTCCGCTGGAAGAACCGGGCCGACGTGGCCAGCCAGTTCGGGATGGCGTTGATCGTGGCCTCCGCGTCCGCGCCGCTGCGCAGGTGGTGCTCGGCCGGCTGGTCCAGCACCTCCTTGTCGGTCACGTACACGACCTCGTCGGCGGTCCGGGTCCGGTTCTGCAGCACGACCTCCAGGTGCTGGTGGTCGAACGGGAAGCTGCGGAACTCGAAGCCGTTCTTGAACCGGTCGGCCACCCGGTACAGCCGGTAGGTGCCGTTGTCGTCGGTGACGTCGCGCAGCGGCTCGCCCAGCTCCAGGTCCGGCTCGACCGCGTTGACGAACTGCACGTCCGCCGCCGTGTGCGGGCCGGTGTACTTCAGCCACAGGAAGAAGTCCACGAAGTACGTGCCGTCGCGGGTGTCCAGGTCCCGCACCTCGTTGAGGTTGATGCCGGTGGCCACGACCTGGCGGCGGGTCAGGTACCGGTCGCCGACCGGGATCACCGTGCCGTCGGCCACGGCGGCGCCCAACGCCTGCGGCGACGGCGGCTCGTACACCGTCAGCTGCACGGGCGCGGACACCAGCCGCGTGCCGTCGCTGGTCACGAACGACACCGGCATCTGCGCCGAGCCGTTGGCGGTGAAGTACAGCGGGCCCAGCAGCGCCGGGAACGCGTTCTTCTTGTCCTTCAACGCCGCGAGGCCGTCGCGCAGCCGCCCGCGGTCCTCGGCGATGGTCGTCTCGTCGAGGCCGATGCGGCCGGTGGTGAGGACGTGCAGGCCGACGTTGAGCGCTTCCCGCGCGGTGGCGGCGTGCCAGCGCGGTCGTTCGCCGTAGCGCCGCTGGTAGTCCTCGGCCCAGGCCAGCGCGGGACCGGACAGCGAGTCGTGCGCCATCGGGGTGGCCAGGTGCAGGTCGCGCGTGGCGCCGCCCAGGGCGTCGTGGAACGACGTGGTGCCCAGGGAGGCGGTGCCCAGGATCGGCGCGGTCACGCCCGCCTCCCGCAGGCCCTTGACCAGCGGGACGCCGTTGCGGTCCTCGGTGGCGAGCAGGACCGGCGTGCCGGGGGGCAGGGCCTTGACCCGGTCGATCGCCGGCCGGGGGTCGTCGGCGACGGCCACGGTGGCGACGACCTCGCCGAACTGCCGGTAGGACGCCGTGAACGCGGCCTGCGCGGACCGGCCCGAGGCGTGGTCGTCGTGGATGACCGCGACCTCGCGGGCGCCGAGCACCCGGGCGGTGTAGACGGCGAGGAAGTCGCCCTGGGTGCGGTCGCCGAACATGCTGCGGAAGTACCAGTCGCTGCTGTCGGTGACGCTCGACCCGCTGGCCGACGGCGTGACGGCGGGGATGCCGGCCGCGCGGTAGATCGGGGCGGCGGCCAGCGACGTGACCGTGACGCCGTGCCCGATGACGTACAGCGCCCGGTCCTCGCGGACGATCTCCTCGGCGATGCGCTCCGCCCGCTCGGGCTGGTCGGCGTCGTCGTAGACGAGCAGTTCCACCGGGTGCCCGTTGACGCCGCCGGCGGCGTTGACGTCCTCCAGGCCCATCCGCACGCCGCGCTCGACGTGGGCGGCGGCGGCCGGGTCGCGCCCGGTCAGGCCCACCACCAGGGCGACGTGCACGGGGGTGTCGGTGGCCTGGCCGACCGCGGTCCACACGCCCGCGCCGGTCGCCGCCACCAGCACCACGACGCCCGCCGCGAGCAGCCCTTTCAGCTTCGTGCGGCGTTTCGGCGCGTGGTCGACGGGGTCCGGGCGAGGCGGCTCGACCACGTCGCGGGCCTCGGGCGGCGCTTGCGGTTCGACGCCCCGCAGCGCGCGCCGGGCCCGGCCGGTGGCCGGGTCGGCCTTGATCGCGTACGCCCGGTCCAGGCAGAACAGGCGCTCGGCGTCGTCGGCGACGAGTTCGGCGAGCCAGCGCCAGGCGGGTTCGTACTCGGCGTCCTCGGCCAGCGCCACGCCGAGCAGCCTGCGCGCCGCGGCGGGGTCCGCGGCGCGCAGGGCGATGGCCTGGTGGGTGAGCGTGACGGCGGTGTCGGGCTTGGCCGGCGTTTCGGGCACGGGCGGAGGCTAGGTTCACCACCCGGTGCCCGATGGAGGATCCCCTGACCGTGGCACGTCCACCTGATCGGGTGTTCTGCGTGGTCGTTCGGTGGCATCGGTCATTCGGTCGGGCGGCCGTCCTCGTCCACGATGTGCATGGCCGCGTCCTCGGGGCCGCGGAGGTAGTCGGACCCGGCCTCGGCCGCGATGGACGTCGGCTCCTCGTCGACGAAGTCGCCGTCGTCGTCGGGCGCGGTGTACTGCGGGCCCGCGGTTTCCGGGTCGTGCAGCGGTTCGCGACCCGCCCCCTCGCCCCATCGCGGTTCCATTGCCTCCTGCTGCTCGGACATCGGTCCTCCGTGGGCTCGCACTCGGTCGTCGGCCATGGTCGGGCTCCTCCCGTGCCGGTCAGGGGGCACACCGACGGGTTACCCGGGTACGCCGGTCGGACACTGTTCCGTTTGCGCGTGCGCGAGCCGGTGAACCCGGAGGTCATGACGAGGACCGGCACGATGGCGGTGTCGGTCGACGCCTGGGGCGTCGACCTGGCCGCTGACCTCGGCGTTCCGTCCGATCCGGCCGGTGTGGTGGTGTTCGCGCACGGATCGGGCAGCTCGCGGCACAGCGGGCGCAACCAGGCCGTGGCGGAGTCGTTGCGGCGGGACGGCTACGCGACCCTGCTGCTCGACCTGCTGACCGAGCGCGAGGAGCGGGAGGACCGGGTCACCGGGCGGCTGCGGTTCGACATCGGGCTGCTGGCGGAGCGGGTGGCGGCGTCGGTGGAGTGGACGTCGAGGGCGCCGGCGACGCGGGGGTTGCCGATCGGCCTGTTCGGCGCGAGCACGGGCGCGGCGGCGGCGCTGGTGGCGGCGGCCGGGACGTACCTGGTGCGGGCCGTGGTGTCCCGGGGTGGCCGGCCGGACCTGGCGGGACGCGCGCTGTCGCGGGTGCGCGCGCCGACGTTGCTGGTGGTCGGCGGCGACGACGAGGAAGTGCTGGAGCTGAACCGCGCGGCGGCCGAGGAGTTGGCGGTGCTGTGGCGGCTCGAGGTGGTCGAGGGCGCGACGCACCTGTTCGTCGAGCCGGGCGCGCTGGACCAGGTCGCCCACCTGGCGGGAACGTGGTTCCGGGACTTCCTCTGACCTCTGGCGGCGCGGGGGTGGACGCGGCGCGACCGCGGTGTCCGCGCCGCGCCGCGTCCAGCCGGTGGCGCGGTCCTAGCCGCGGCGCCACTTCTGGTTCGCCGTGCCGCCGCACTCCCACAGCTGCAGGACCGCCCCGTTGGCCGGGTTCCAGTCGGCGATGTCCAGGCACTTGCCCGCCTGCGGGTTGACGAGGTCTCCCGCGGCGGTCAGGACGAACTGCTGGGCGGGGTTGCCGCTGCACCTCGCGACCTGGACGGCGGCGCCGTTCGCGGTCGAACCCCAGGCCACGTCCATGCACATGTCGTTCTGCATGCGCAACGTGCCGCCGGTCGCCTCCCACTGCTGGTTGGTGCCGCCGGTGCAGTCCCACACGACCAGGCGCCGGCCGTCGGTGAAGTCCCGGTTCGGCACGTCGACGCACTTGCCGTGCCACGCGCTGACGATGCCGCCCGCGGACACCGGCGGGGGAGTGGCGCCGCCGCCGGTGAACGGGGTCAGGGTGATGCCCGCCGAACGCGGGTCGCCGTCGTGCACCAACGACTCCTGCGCCTGCACGTCGTCGAACGCGAAGCCGTAGGCCTTGCCGTCCACCATGTTCCGGTGCACGAGCCGCGAGTAGTGGTTGGTGATCGCACCCCGGTAGAAGTCGGCGGGACCGCCGCCGGGCTGGGTGTCGACCGTGCCGAGCGTGGAGCGGTGCAGCGCGGCGCACAGGGTCCGCGCGATCGGGCCCACGACCTGGTCGTTGGGCGCGTGCAGCGCGCCGTCGCAACCCCACACGTCCGAAGTGGACGGTTTGGCGAACGACGCCACCTGACGACCCGACGGGTCGGTGAAGGTCATGGTGGCGCCCGAGGTGCGGCCGGAGTAGCGGATGTCCGGCCGGTCGCCGAACGGGACCACGGTCAACGTCTTGGCGGTGTAGGCGTTCCACGCCTGCGTGATGTAGGGGTCGAGGTAGTCGCGGGCGAACAGGCCCGCGTCGGCGGCCTTGCCCGGCGCGAGCACGCGCACCACGGTGCCGTCGGCGCGGGTGCGGACCGAACCGGCCCAGCCCGCTTGGCCGCGCAGGCCGTCGATGACGTTGTCCCGGCCGTTCGCGACGAGTTCGCCGGTCTTCTTCGTCACGCCGCTCGCACCGGTCACGCTCACCGCGTGCGGCACGGCGAACATGTCCACCTGGGAGCTGTTGAGCCACAGGCCCGCGTCGTTGTAGGTGAACTCGCTCCAGTCGAACAGGATGTCCCGGTTCGGGTCGCTCGGCGACCACGGCGCGGGCTGCACCAGGCCGTCCGGGGTCAGGAAGAACTTCAGCTTCTCGCCGAACGACAGGTAGACGCGGCCGGAGATGAACCGCGGCACGCGCACGGTGACGCTGCCGCCGTTCGCCGGGCCCGCGATCGACACGTCCGGCGCGGGCGAGGGCGGGTTGGCGCCGGCCGGCCACGGGGTGAACGTGCCGGACCGGTCGACGTGCCCGAGCCGGCCGCCGGGGCGGATGTCGGTGCCGAGGACGTACAGGTGGACGGCTTCGGACCGGCCGCTGTGGTTGGTGATCGTGAGCGGCAGCAGGTCCGGTCCGACGGCCGCGGCCGGTGTGGCGGCGGCCAGTGACGCCGATGTGACGAGCGCGGCGAACGCGCTCAACCACCTCGTCGGGGTGCGCATGGTGACTCCTCGGTGCAGGGGGTGGTCCCGACCTCCGGGCCGGTTTCAGGGCGGCCAGGCGGTCGACGCCGACGCGGACGGGGTCCGTGAGAGCGCTTCCATAGGGTTGTGCGATGGTTGGACCACTGTCAAGACCGGAACGTGACCCGGATTACTGGAGTCCGATGTGGATCGGCGGTCAGAGTGGGGGCATGACTTACGACGTCGACTCCGTCCGCGCCCGCTTCCCCTCCCTCGCCACCGGCACCGCCCACTTCGACGGCCCGGGCGGCTCGCAGGTGCCCGCCGCCGTCGCGGACGCCATGCGGGACGCGATGACCTCGTCCCTGGCCAACCGGGGCGCGGTGACCGACGCCGAGCGCGCGGCCGACACGATCGTGCTGGACGCCCGGCGCGCGGTGGCAGACCTGCTCGGCGCGCCGCCGGAGGGCGTCGTGTTCGGGCGCAGCATGACGCAGCTGACCTACGACTTCGCCCGCACCCTGGCCCGCACCTGGCGGCCCGGCGACGAGGTGGTGGTGACCAGGCTCGACCACGACGCGAACGTGCGGCCGTGGGTGCAGGCCGCCGAGGCGGTGGGCGCGGTGGTGCGGTGGGTCGGGTTCGACCCGGCGACCGGTGAGCTGGACGACGTCGCCGGGGCGCTGTCGGAGCGGACGCGGCTGGTGGCCGTCACGGCGGCGTCGAACCTGATCGGCACGCGGCCCCCGCTGGCGCGGATCGCCACCGCGGCGCACCAGCGCGGCGCGCTGTTCTACGTGGACGGCGTGCACCTCACCGCGCACGACGCGGTGGACGTGGCGGCGTTGGGGGCGGACTTCTTCGCGTGCTCGCCGTACAAGTTCTTCGGCCCGCACTGCGGAGTGGTGGCGGGGCGGCCGGAGGTGCTGGCGGACCTGCGGCCGGACAAGCTGCTGCCGTCGTCGGACGCCGTGCCGGAGCGGTTCGAGCTGGGCACGTTGCCGTACGAGGTGCTGGCGGGCTGCACGGCCGCGGTGGACTTCATCGCCGACCTGGTCCCGTCCGGCGGCACCCGGCGGGACCGCGTCGTGGCGTCGTTGGCGGCGGTGGGCGAGCACGAGGACCGGTTGCGGGAGAGGGTCGAGGCGGGGCTGGCGGAGCTGCCCGGGGTGACGGTGTGGTCGCGGGCCCGGCTGCGCACGCCGACGGTGCTGGCGACGTTCGCCGACCACGCGGCGGCGGACGCGTACCGGCACCTGGCCGGGTTGGGCGTGAACGCGCCGGCGGGCTCGTTCTACGCGATCGAGGCGTCCCGCCGGCTGGGGCTCGGCGACACCGGCGGGCTGCGGGTCGGGCTGGCGCCGTACTCGACCGAGGCCGAGGTGGACCGGCTGCTCGACGGGTTGGGCTCGTTCCTGCGTTCGGCCTAGCGGCGACCACCGACGTGCCGAGCCGACCGGCGTGATGCCGGCGGCGCGGGTGAGCAGGGCCCGCCCGATGGTGGGGAGTCCGTGCCCCGACCGGTCTGCGCCGGTCGGGGCGGGGTCGGGTCGGGTCGGTCGGAGCGCGCCGGCCAGGCCGGGAGCGGCCGTGACGGCGCCGGGGTCCTGGCGTGTCAGCGGTGGCGCGGGCCGAACGTCATCCGCATCCGGCGGACGGCGACGCTGACCAGGGGCCGGTGGGGGAGCAGCCAGGCCAGCGGGCCCGCCGGGTCGACGCGCCAGCGGGCCCGGACCGGGGCCACGCGGCCGGTGGCGCGCAGGGGTGTGCGGGCCACGCCGTCGCCGAACGCCTGCCACGTCGACGTCGCCGCCGGCGCCGGCACGTCGAACCGGGGCGCCCGCGCCCGCACCGAGGCGATGGGGCCGTGCCCGTCGCGGGCGGACGCGGCGAGGTCGCCGCCCCACTCGAACTCGGCCAGGTCCTTCGGGATGCCCCACAGCTCCCGGCCGCCCGCCCGGGACGACGGGCTGTCCACCCAGATGCGCGTGATCGACACCCCGAACCGCCACCCCCGCCGCACCAGCACGGCGGCCAGCACCTCGTGGTACGCCATGCCGGGCGGCCGGTAGTCCACGAACGCCGTGCCGACCGCGGCCCGCCCGAGCACCGTCACCGGCCGCACCGGCAGCGGTGGCAGCGCCGCCGCCCGGACCAGCCACACCGACACGCACGCGCGGCCGTGCAGCACCCACGGTTCCGGCGGATAGCTCATCGATCACCCCTCACGGTCAGGCGCGACGCGCCGGGAGCGGCCCGCGGCACGACCGGGTGCCGCGGCGCGACCGCCGGCAGCCGGACGTGCGCCGCGCCCGGCTCCGGCCGCGGGTCCGGTTCACCATTGTCGGGCCACGACGACATCGCCCGCTCGGCGAGCGCGGTGATGGTCAACGCCGGGTTCACGCCGAGGTTCGCCGGGATCGCGGAACCGTCGACCACGTGCGGGCCCGGGTAGCCGTGCACCCGGTGGCACGGGTCGACCACCCCGGGGCGAGTCGCCGATCACGCACCCGCCGATCAGGTGGCCGGTCAGCGGCACGTCCGCCAGGTCCGGCCACGCACCGCGCGCGACGCCGCCGACCCGTGCCGCGACCCGCCGCGGTGTTCCACGGTGGTCAGCGAGTTGTTCAGGCTCTGCATCACCAGCAGCGCGATGGTCTGCTCCGACCACCGGCGCGGGTCGTGCAGCCACCCGAGGTCACGCCACCCGCGCGCCAGGTCGCGCACGCCTCGCCGCAGCCGCCGCGGCCCGCCGTCGACCAGCGCGGTCATCAGCAGGCCCATCAGGCTGCTGCCCCGCCCGTACCGCACGGGTTCGACGTGCGTGTGCACGTCCGGGTGGAACGACGACGTGATGGCGACCCCGGCGAGTGGTCCGCCCCGCCGTCGCGCACCAGCACGCCCAGCACCGCCTCGGAGTTGGTGCGGCACAACGCGCCCAGCCGCGGCGAGAGCCGCGGCAGGCTAGCTACCAGGAGCTGCTGGACGAGGCGCGGGCGGAGGAGCTGCTGACCACGAACGACCTGCCGGTGGAGCGGATCGCGGCCCGTCTGGGCTACGGGGAGACGGCGGCCTTCATCCACGCCTTCCGCCGCTGGCACGGCACCACACCGGGCGACTACGGCCGACGCCGGCGCGCGGGCTGATCGGCGCCGGGTGCGCCGGTCCCGTCGGCTCGGCCGACCCCCGCGGTGCGCTCGGGCCGCGCCGGAGCGGGTCGGCGGCGTGCTCGACCCGGGGTCAGCGGCCGACGGGGGCGGTCGACTCGCGCCGCACCAGGCGGACCCCCATGGTCACCGCAGCCGTCGCGAGCGTGCCGGTCTCCACCGAGTCCAGCAGCATCCGCACCGCCGTGATCGCCTTCCCCGCGATGTCCTGCGCGACCGTGGTCAGCTTGGGTGTCACGTACTCGCACAGGTCGAGGTTGTCGAACCCCACCACCGACACGTCGTCGGGCACGGAAGCGCCGTCGGACAGCAGCCCCTCGACCACGCCGATCGCCAGGATGTCGGCCGTGGCGAACACCGCGGTCGTCTCCGGGTGGTCCACCAGCAGCCGCCGCCCCAGCGCGAGCCCCTCGGCGTGCGTGGTCGCGTCGACGGTGGCCACCAGCCGGTCGTCCCACTCCACGCCGACGTCGGCGAACGCCTGCCGGAAGCCCTCGAACCGCTGGTGCACCACGCCCACCGACGAGAACGACGGCCCGGCGAACACGACGCTGCGGTGACCCAGGTCGAGCAGGTGGCGCGCGGCGAGCCGGGCGCCGGTGAAGTCGTCCGACCGCGCGCCCGCGGTGAGCGGGTTCGCCGAGTAGCTGTCGATCGCCAGCACCCGGACCGCGCCCACCACGTCGGCGGTGAGCCGGTCGACCTCCTCGTCCAGGAAGCCGAGCAGGATCGCGCCGTCCAGGCTCCACGACCGCAGCGCCTCGGTCACCTCGCCGAGGTCCGTGATGCCGCGCAGCAGCAGGTGGTAGCCGCCCTTGCGCAGCTCGCGCTCGATCTGGCCGACCATCGCCACGTTGTGCGGGCTGATCATCAGGCTGTCCTCGCCCGCCGCGGGCACCAGCAGCCCGATCAGCCGGGACGACCGCGCGGCCAGGCTGCGCGCCGACGCGCTCGGCACGTACCCCAGCTCGGCGGCGATGCGCCGGACCCGGTCGATCGTCTCCGGTGAGACCCGCGCCCGGTTGTCGTTGACGACGTTCGACACGGTCATGATGCTCACGCCCGCCGCGTCGGCGATGTCGCGCAGCGTGACCCGCCGTCCTGGTGTCGGCACGCGACCAGCGTACGGGAACTGATCTTCGGCGACGACGCGCAGATGACCGCGGCCCGGACCGCGTCCACCACCGTCGCGGGGCCTCGGCCGCCGGTGTGCTCGACGGCGGCGGACGCCGAGGCGACCACGACCATCGGGCAGGCGGTGGTGACGGGCCTCGGACGCGGCACGGTCGGGTACTGTGCCGCGCCAGTAGCCGACAGCGTGGCGTTCCGACGAAGGCAGGCGCAGCGTGGTCACCGCCATCGAGGAGCACGCGCCCGCCGAGGCGCGAAGACCGTCCGCGTTCCGCACCGACATCCAGTCCCTGCGCGCCGTCGCGGTGCTCGCGGTGGTGCTCAACCACCTCTGGCCGACCGCCCTCACCGGCGGTTACGTCGGCGTCGACGTCTTCTTCGTCATCTCCGGCTTCCTGATCAGCTCCCACCTCGACCGCGAGATCACCGCCACCGGCCGCGTCCGCCTCGGCCGCTTCTACGCCCGCCGCGTCCGCCGGCTGCTGCCCGCCGCGTTGCTGGTGCTCGGCGTCAGCGTCGCCGCCGCCTACTTCCTGCTGCCGTACCCCCGGTGGGAAGCGACCGCGACCGAGGCGTTCGCCGGCGCCCTGTACTGGGAGAACTGGCTGCTCGCGGCGAAATCGGTCGACTACTCGGCGGTCAACGCGACGGCCGGCCCGGTGCGGCACTACTGGTCGCTGTCGGTGGAAGAGCAGTTCTACCTGGTCTGGCCGGTGCTCCTGGTGGCGCTGTTCAAGATCCGGCGGCGCCGGGCGCAGGTCGTCGGCATCGCGGCGGTCGGCGTGGCGTCGTTGGCGTTCAGCGTCCACTACACGCAGGTCGAGCCGAACCAGGCGTACTTCGTCACGCAGGGTCGCGTCTGGGAGTTCGCGCTGGGCGCCCTCGTCGCCCTGACCGGCGTCCACGTGTCGAAGCGGCTCGGCGGGATCGCGTCGGCGGTCGGCTTCGCGCTGATCCTCGGGTCGGCGTTCCTCTACGACCACGCCACCCCGTTCCCCGGGTACCTCGCGCTGGCGCCGACGATCGGCACGGCCCTCGTCATCGCGGCCGGCCAACGCCCGGGACGGCAGTGGCACACGGCGGTCACGGCGTCGTCACCGGTGCAGTTCCTGGGCGGCATCAGCTACTCGCTGTACCTGTGGCACTGGCCGCTGGTCGTGGTCGCGCCGTTCGTGTTCGCCGACGCGGTGGACGCGGGCCGGATGACCACGCCGCTGCTGCTCGCCGTGCTCGCGACGGCACTCGTGCTCGCCCACTGCTCCAAGGTGCTGGTGGAGGACCGGGGCGTCGCCGCACGCCTCGGGACCGCGCCGACGTTCGCCGCGATGGCCGTCGGCCTGCTCGTCGTGTCCGCCGCCGCGGCCGGGCTGGGCGCGGCCTACGCGCGGGACGCGGCGCGAGCCGAGCGGAAGGCCCAGGAGTTCCGCACCGGGTCGTGCGTCGGCGGGCAGGCGATGATCCCGGCCAACAGGTGCCCGGACCCGTTGGGACCGGCCGAGGTCGTGCACCTGGGACCCGCCGACGCCTACTTCAAGCCCTCACCCGGCTGCGTCGTCGTGAAAGGCCTCGTCGACGTCTCGAAGTGCGACTACAGCAGGGGAGCGACGTCCGCGCGGGTGGTCTGGCTCGTCGGCGACTCGCACGCCCAGCAGTGGCAGCCACCCGTGACGGACCTGGCGCGCGAGCACGGCTGGGTGCTCAAGCACGCCTACCTGGGCGGGTGCCCGCCGGCCGACGTCGACTTCGTCGGCTACGGCGGCGCCGCCACCGAAGAAGGCAGGCGCGACTGCGCCGACTGGTCCGCGCGGGTGACCGACGTGATCGCGGCCGACTCGCCGTCGCTGGTGCTGACCTCCTTCCACGCGCGCCGGGAGTTCGTGGACGACGGCAGCGGCCGCACGCAGACCGAGCAGTACCGCGACGGGCTCGAACCGCGGTGGCGGCGCTGGACCGACGCGGGCGCACGCGTGGTCGTGCTGGGCGACCCGCCGCTGAACGGCGACGTGCGCGACCCCCAGTGCGTGGCGCTCAACCCCCGCACCCCCGCGGTGTGCGCGGTGGACCGCGCCACCGCGCAACCCCCGGACCCGCTGGCGGAAGTCGCCCGCACCAGCGGCAACACCGACGTGTCCCTGATCGACTTCACCGACTACCTGTGCGACGAGCGCCAGTGCCACGGCGTCGTCGGCGGCCTCGCCGTGTACTACGACGCCGACCACCTCAACGCCGCGTTCAGCCGCAGCCTCGCACCGGTGCTGGCGGAGGAGCTGAACCGGGGGTAGTCACCGGCCGAGCCCCCGGCGGGCACGCGCCGGAGGCGGCGGGCTGTCCTCGACGTGGAGACCGGTGTACGCGGCGAGCCAGCCCGTGGCGCGGTAGTCGCCGCGCCGGGTGAACACGGCCACCCCCGTCTCGGTCGGGTCGTCGTCCTCCGCCGGCGGATACGCGACCGACGCGGTCGTCGCGGGCGCGGTCCAGACCCGGCCACGCCAGGCGACCGCGACCACGCCCGCGCCACCCGTGACGGTGGCGTGGTCGGCGTGCGCGACGAGGGCGTGGTTGGTGGCGCGCTCGCGCAGCAGCGCGGTGTAGCCGGCGTGGTCGAGCACGCACCCCGCCGGCGAACGCCCCGGCGGCCAGTCCGGCGCGCGCAGACCCCGGGCGACCGCCGAGCGCCACAAACCCGGCACCACGTCCCGCAGGTGGGCGCGGGTGGCCATCTCCTCGCACATCCACAGCAGCCTGCCCGCCCCGCGGCCCGGCGCGAGGCCCCGCCAGCGGACCCGGTGGTCGAGATCGGCGGCCACCACCGCGATCCACGGGTGCACGGTGCCCAGCACCCCCTGCGCGGCCAGCCACGCCAGGAACCTCGGCGCCTGCTCGTACACCGGGTGCAGCGTGGCCAGCGGGATGCCGCCCGCCACGCGCCGCCTCGGCGAGTCGAACAGGTGCGGCGACCGCGCCGCCAGCAGCAGCGCCGCCCACGCCAGGTCACCCGGCGCGGTCGTCGTCTGCGAACCCAACCCCTTCACCGACGTGGTGTTGGTGATCTGCGACGTCTTGCCACCCGCCTTGATCACCGTCGCCACGGCCGGCCGCACCGGCTCCGGCACCGGGATGCCCGCCAGGTCGCGGACCGCGACCGACAGCACCAGGCTGAGCGCGTTCTCCGCCTCGTCCGCGTCGTGCGGCACCGGCAGCAGGCCGAGCGTGCGGCGCAACCGGTGGCCGGTCTGGGTCGACACCATCATCCGCGCGGTGAGCCGGCCCAGCTCGGTGATGTCGAGCCGGTCACCGGCCATCGTCAGGTGACCCTCGTCCACCAGGAACGCCACGGCCTCCTGCACGGGTTCCAGGTCGTCGTCACCCTGCGCGTGCGCCAGCGTCTCCACCCACCACGCCTGCGCGTCGTCCATCGTGCCGATCCGGCCCTGGAGCACCTCGGCCAGCACGTGGTCGGGCAGCGAGTCGCGGATCCGCGAGTACACCGAGTAGCCCGCCACCAGCCTCGTCTGCCAGTCGGCGCGCTGCGTCTCGTCGACGACGAGGTACGACCAGCCCTCCGTCTCGCCCGCGCCGATCCGCCCGGCCCGGCCGAACATCTGCAGCACCGTGGACGTGTCGATCGGTTCACCGCCGATCGACACGTCACGCACGACCACCGCCCGCGCGGGCAGGTTCACCCCGGCCGCGACGGTGGACGTGGCGACCAGGACGTCCGCCTCACGGGCGCGGAACGCCCGCTCGGCGGCGTGCTTGTGCTCGTAGTCGGCGTAGTGCAGGCGGACACCGACCTCCGCGCACACCTTGGTCAGGCCGTCCACGTCATCGGCGGCGACGGCGTGCACGGGCGCGCCCCGGTCGGCGGCGACCGCCATCGCGGTCGAGCGGACGTTGCGCTTGGAACCGCAGAACACCAGCACGCTGCCGCCCTCCGCGGTGTGCCGCCGGGTCAGGTCGAGCACCACCTGTTCGCGCAGCCGGTTGTTCGCCGTGAAGCCGGAGGCGGCCGGGATCGTCGGCAGCTGCCAGGTCACCCTGGACGGCCGCCAGGTCGTGGCCACGAGGTCCGCTTCCAGCCACTCGGCGACCTCGGCGGCGTTGGACACCGTCGCCGAGAGCCCGACGATGCGGACCGGCGAGTCGATGCCGCGGACCCGCGCCAGCAGCGCCTCCAGCAACGCGCCGCGGTTCGGGCTGCCCAGCAGGTGGATCTCGTCCACGACGAGGCAGCCGACCTCGCCGAGAGCCGCTTGCAGGGACGACGCGCGGCAGATCGCCTCGAACTTCTCGGTCGTGGCGACCCAGAGGTCCGCCGCCTTGACCGCCTCGACGTCGACCGCGTACTCGCCGGAGAGGCGTTCGACGCGGAGGCCCTCGTCGCGCCACGCCTCGAGCTCGCGGTCCAGCTCGTCGGTGAGCGAGCGCTGGGGCACGAGCCAGGCGGCCTTGCGGCCCTCGTGCAGGATCGCCTTCAGCACGGCCAGCATCCCCATCGCGGTCTTGCCGGCGCCCGTCGGCGCGGTGATCAGCAGGTGGGAGTCGCCGTCCACCAGGTGCGGCGCGGCTTGGGCCTGGGCGGGGTTGAGCACCGGGAACGGCAGGAACCTCGCCCAGTCGGCGGGGACGTGCCGGGCGACCGGGACCGGGTCGGGCACGGCGGCGGGGGTCGGTTCGTGCAGGTCCCACACCATCTCGAAGGCCAACCGGGCGGCTCGGGCGCCCTCGCCCGCCACCGCCTCGCACCGCTCCGGCACCACGCCGCCCACGTCGGACAGCCAGGCGGTGGCGGCGGTCGCGGACACCTCTTCCTGCTCCAGCCAGTGGCGGACGGCCCTGAACGGCACGCCGGCTGCTCCGAGCCGTGCCTTCAACGGCTGGAATTCGGACGAATCAGGCAAAAGGACCCGAGCGTCCACGTCGGTCGGTACCGCGGGCACGTCGAAGTCGGGGTCGACCACCTTGCGCCACCACACGGGCCGCGACTCCAACGCCGCCAACGCCGGCGGCAGCACGGGCACCGCCGCCGACCGCACCGCCGGCGCCACCTCGGAACCACTGAGGATGGACCGGATCCGAGCCGCCATCGCCACGGTGGACACCCGCCGCCCGACCCGGACCCGCCCCGCCACCCCACCATCCGCCGCGCCCCCGCCACCCTCGATCCCGCCACCCTCGATCCCGCCACCCTCGATCCCGCCGCCCTCGGCCGCACCACCACCCTCGGCCGCACCGCCACCCGCCGCGTCCTGCTCCGCACCCTCAACCGCCGGCCCGTCACCCCCGCGCCCACCCCCACCGTCACCCTGCACCCCCACCCGCCGCCGCCCGGAACCCGCCGCTCCGGACCGCCGCGCCTCCACCTCCCGCGCCCCACCCCCAACTCCTGCCTGCCCCGCCCCCTCAGACCCCGCCCCCTCAGACCCCGCCCCCTCAGACCCCGCCCCCTCAGACCCCGCCCCCACCCGCCGCGAGCGAACCTCCCGCACCCCCGCACCCGATCCCGCCCGCCGCGCACCCGTCTCCGGCGTCCCAGACCCCCGCGACTCCGATTCCTGCGACTCGGACCCCCGCGCACCCGCCTCCGGCGCTTCAGCGCCCGCCCCGTGCCGCCGCGACCCAGCCCGCCCCGACCCTGACCCCGACCTCGCCTGTCCCGACCCAGCCCGCCCCGACCCGGCCGCCGGTCGCCCCGAATCCGTCTCCCACGGCAGGTCCGGCCCGGTGCCGAACTCGTCGTTCCCCTCACCCGGCGCGGTCGCCTGATCGGGTCGCGTCGCCGGTTTCCGCGACGGTTCCCGGGGTTCGGGCGGCGCGTTCCGGGGCCGGTCGACGGCCGGTGGGCGGACGGCGCGCGAGCTGCGTGCCAGGGCTTCCAGCTGGGCGTCCTCCGCGAGGCGGCGGGACACGGCGTCCGGGCGCAGGTCGCCGAGCACCGAGCGCTGCGCGAGCTTCAACTCCCGCAGCGTGAACGACGCGGGGCACGCGGGGCACGCGACGGCGGCTTGCAGCTGCTGCCGGCCGCGATCCGGGTGGGCGCGGTACAGGCCGTGCAGCTCACCTTCGCACTTCGGGCACCGGCGGTCGACGGGCAGCGGGGACAGCTGCCAGCCCGGCTCGGCGTACCGGGCGATGGCGGGCTCCGGGCGGACGCCCCACCTGGCTTCCACGACCCCGGCGACCGACGTGTCCACCACCGGCGACCCGTGCTCCACTCGTCGCCTCCCGTCCCGGCCGCGGTCGTGTCGGCGGCTCGGCGGCGGCCGACACGTGATGCTATGCCGAGCCGTGTCCGGGCGGCGGTGGTGGGGAGGGTTCGGGGTGGTCGGCGCTCGGTCTGATCAACCGACGTACGGGAACAGTGTTTCCGGACCCTTTTCGGCCATGATCACCCGATCGTGTGCAGGACCGGGATGTGCTGTTCTTCCTCCGTCAGTGAGCCGTGGTGACCGACGAAGGTACCGAGTCCCGGCTCCGCCGTCGAGCGCACCACCGCCAGCGACCCCTTGGCCGCCACCACCAGGTCGCCGATCCGCGGCAGCACGTGGTCGTCCACCCTGGGCCCGAACCAGCCCGCCGCCACGGCCTCCGCGCGTGACGCGATCCACGCCCGCCCACCCAACCGCGACTCCCACCGGTCCCGCACGGGCTCCGCCTCCGACGTGTAGACGTGCCGCACCCGCGCCTCGCCGCCGAGCGCCCGAACACCCTCCCGCAGCACGTCGTCGGTGTCGAAGTCGACCCGGTCGTCGGCCACCACCATCCCGTGGTCGGCCGTCACGACCAGCGACCCGCCCGCCGGCAACCCGTCCGCCACCGCCGCCGCCAACCGGTCGACGAACCGCAACTGCCACCGCCACGCCTCGCTGCCCGGCCCGTACACGTGCCCGAGCGCGTCCAGGTCGGCGTGGTAGGCGTAGCAGAGCACCCGGTCGGCGGACCGCATCGCCTCCGCCACCCGCGCCACGAGGTCGCCGAACCCGAGCACGCCCTGGATCCGCCCACCCCGCAGCACGGCCCGCGTCAGTCCGCTGCCCTTCTGGTCGCGCGGCAGCACGAGCCGCACCGCCACCCCGGCGTCGGTCGCCGCCTCGAACACCGTCCGCCTCGGCTGCACCTCCTCCGGCACGAGCACGTCCCGCAGGTCGACGTGCGCGGCCGCCCCGTGCCGCGACCACCGCAACGCGTTCACCATCTCGCCGCCCTCGGCGAACGAGTACCCGACCAGCCCGTGCTCACCGGTCGGCACGCCGGTGCCCAACGCGGCCAGGCTGGTCGCCGTGGTCGACGGGAACCCGGCCGTGATCGGCGGACCCGCCAACGACGCCAGGAACGGCGCGTCCTCCTCGTGCTCCCGCAACAACCGCCACCCGAGACCGTCCACGAGCAGCACGCACACCCGCGACGGGCCGGCGAGGCCGAGCACGTCCACCATCCCCGGCACACCGAGCCCGGCGAGCAGCGACGGCACGACGTCGGCGAGCGATCCGGCCCCGTACCGGGGCACCAGCGGGTCCATGGCGCCCGACCCTAGCCCTGCTTGGACGATGGACCCATGACCACCGAACGCATCGGTCCACCCCTGCGCGCCGACGAACGCGAAACGCTGCGCGCGTTCCTCGACTACCACCGCGCCACCCTGGCGATGAAGTGCGACGGCCTGTCCACCGAGGACCTGCGCCGCCGCTCCATGCCGCCGTCCACGCTCACCCTGCTCGGCCTGGTCCGGCACATGGCCGAGGTCGAGCGGACCTGGTTCCGGCGCGTGATCGACCAGGAGGACGTCCCGCTGGTCTGGTCGGCCGACGGCGACTTCCAGGTCGCCTACGACGCGTCCACCGCGACCAGGTCCGAGGCGTTCGAGGCGTGGCAGGCGGAGGTCGGGCACTCCCGCCGCATCGAGCGCGAAGCCGAGTCGCTCGACGTCACGGGCTACCACGAGCGCTGGGGCGAGGAGGTGTCGCTGCGCCTGGTCATGCTCCACCTGATCCACGAGTACGCCCGGCACAACGGCCACGCCGACTTCCTCCGCGAAGGCATCGACGGCACGGTGGGCGCCTGAGGCGCCTGAGGCGCCTGAGGCGCCTGAGGCGCCTGATCGGTCAAGGCTCACGCGTCGGCCGCAGCACGAAGCGGCCGACGAGTTCCACCGTCGCCGCCGCCACCGCGCCCACCGCCAGGCCCATCAGCAGCCGCTGTGGCGTCACCTCCAGCAGGAACACGTCCGTCGCCAGCACCGGCACGGTCAGGATCACCGCCGCCACCGCCGCCAGACCGGCCAGCAGCGCCACCTTCCACCCCGTCAACGGCCGCGCGAGCAGCGACAACGTCCACAGCGACGCCACCAGCACCACCACCGTCGCCACCGTCTGCCCGGCCACCCGGCCGCCGTCCTGGTCGAGTGAGCGGATCGCCAGGTCGCCGCCGAACGCGGCCAGCCCGATCACCACGCCGGTCGGCACGGCCAGCCGCAGCACGCGCCCCAGGAACCCCGGCACGTAACGCCGCCGGTTCGGGCCGAGGGCGAGCACGAAACCCGGGACGCCGATGGTCAACGTCGAGATCATGGTGAGCTGGATGGGGGCCAACGGGTAGGCGATCCCGCTGACCAGCACGACCAGCGCCAACACCAGCGAGTACACGTTCTTCACCAGGAACAGGTTCGCCGCGCGCTCGATGTTGGCGATCACCCGCCGGCCCTCCGCGACGACGTCCGGCAGGTGCGCGAACCGGCTGTCCAGCAGCACCAGCTGCGCCACCGCCCTGGTCGCGGCGGCCCCGTTGCCCATCGCCACGCCGATGTCGGCGTCCTTCAACGCCATCGCGTCGTTGACGCCGTCACCGGTCATCGCGACCACGTGCCCGCGCCGCTGCAACGCGCCCACCACGGCCCGCTTCTGCTGCGGCGTGACCCTCCCGAACACGGCGGACCTCTCCAGCACGTCGGCGAGCGCGTCCGGGTCGTCGGGCAACTTGCGCGCGTCCACCGCCTCGCCCGCGTCCGCGATGCCGGGCACGCCGACGGACACCGCGACCGCGCCGACCGTGCGCGGGTTGTCGCCGGAGATCACCCGCAGCGTGACGCCCTGCTCGGCGAAGAACCGCACCGCGTCGGCGGCGTCGTCGCGGATGCGCTCGGCGAGCACGACCAGCGCGCGGGCGTGCAGGTCGGCGGGCAGCGACGTCTCCCGCGCGGGGGACCGGGCGGAGGCGAGCAGCAGCACGCGCTTGCCCCGCGCGGCGAAGTCGGCGGCGCGTTCGGCCAGCGGATCACCTTCGGGGAACACCATCTCCGGTGCGCCGAGCACCCACGTGCCGTGCCCCTCCGCGTCCACGGAGGACCACTTCCGGGTCGACGAGAACGGCACGCCGCCCGTGCGCCGCCAGGTGGTGGAGGTGAACGTGCCGGCCAACGCGGCGGAGGTCGCGTTCGCGTCGGGGGCCGTCGCCAGCAGCGCCAGCGCCTGCCGCGCGTCGTCCTCCGGGCCGTCCGCCACCAGCTGGTCGAAGACGATGTCGCCGTGCGTGAGGGTGCCCGTCTTGTCCAGGCAGACGACGTCGACCCGGGCCAGCACCTCCACCGCGGGCAGTTCCTGCACCAGCGTCTGCTTCCGGGCCAGGGTCACGGCCGCGACCATGAACGCCAGGCTGGTGAGCAGCACCAGGCCTTCGGGGACCATGCCGACCAGCGCCGCGACCGCGCCGGTCATCGCCTCCTGCCAGTCGTCGGTGTCCGGGCTGCGCAGCTGGCTCCACAGCAGCAGCGGGCCGACCACCAGCATCATCAGGGAGATCCACCGCAGCAGCTTGTTGGTGCCCGCGACCAGTTCCGACCGGACCGAGGTGAACCTCCGCGCGTCGGCGGTGAGCCGGGTCGCGTAGGCGTCGGCGCCGACCGCCGTGGCCCGGAACCGGCCCGACCCGGCCACGACGACCGACCCGGACCGCACGTCGTCGCCGACGGCCTTGTGCACCGGGTCGGACTCGCCGGTGAGCAGCGACTCGTCCACCTCCAGGCCGTCGGCGTCGGTGACCGCGCCGTCCGCCACGACCTGGTCACCGGTGCGCATGTCGACCAGGTCGTCGGCCACCACGTCGCCGACCTCGACCTCGGACGTCACACCGTCGCGCGTCACCTGGGCGTGTGGCGCGTTGAGCACGGCGAGGCGGTCGAGGGTGCGCTTGGCCCGCAGCTCCTGGATCACGCCGATCGCCGTGTTGGCCACCACGACCAGCCCGAACAGGCCGTTCTGCCACCGCCCGGTGGCCAGGATGACCAGGAACAACGCGGTCAGCAGCCCGTTGAACGGGGTGACGACGTTCGCGCGGGCGATCTGCCCGGCGCTGCGGCTGGTGCGGGAGCGGACGGCGTTGGTCCGCCCGTCCGCCACCCGCTCCGCGACCTCCGCCGAGGTCAACCCCGCCTGCCGCACGCCGGCGCCCCCGGCCATCCCGCCCTCCCCACCCCGACCACCCCCATCCTCACCCGCCGCCACCCGTCCCGCAGCCGCCCGCACCCGTCCGTGCACGCGCCGGACCTGCCGCTCGTCGCGTCGGCGTCGTCGCGGGCCACCGCCGGGCCGTCGGCGGCGACCGTCCGGGCGCCGGCCCCGGTCGGGGCCGTTCGAGTTTCGGGCCCCCGTGATCGGAGCTAGCGTCGGGACCATGCCGTCGACCGAGCGGACCGCGGACGACCTCGACCTGCTGGACGCCTACTGGCGTGCGGCCAACTACCTCTCCGTCGGGCAGATCTACCTGCTCGACAACCCGCTGCTGCGCGAACCGCTCCTCCCCGGGCACGTCAAGCCCCGCCTGCTGGGGCACTGGGGCACGACACCCGGCCTGAACCTGCTCTACGCGCACATGAACCGCGCCATCCGGCAGCGCGACCTGAACGCCCTGTACGTCACCGGTCCCGGCCACGGCGGGCCCGGCCTGGTCGCGAACGCCTACCTGGAAGGCACCTACAGCGAGGTCTACCCGGGCATCGGGGAGGACCTGGCCGGCCTGCGCGCGTTGTTCCGCCAGTTCTCCTTCCCCGGCGGCATCCCCAGCCACGTCGCGCCGGAGACCCCCGGCTCGATCCACGAAGGCGGCGAGCTCGGGTACGCCCTGCTGCACGCCTACGGCGCGGTGTTCGACAACCCCGACCTGCTGGCGCTGTGCGTGGTCGGTGACGGTGAGGCGGAGACCGGGCCCCTGGCCGCCAGCTGGCACTCGAACAAGTTCCTCGACCCCACCCGGGACGGCGTGGTGCTGCCCGTGCTGCACCTCAACGGCTACAAGATCGCCAATCCCACGGTGCTGGCGCGCATCCCGGACGACGAGCTGGCCTCCCTGCTGCGCGGCTACGGCCACACGCCGCACTTCGTCGTCGGCGACGAGCCCAAGGCGGTGCACGAGCAGCTCGCGGCCACACTGGACCGGGCACTGGACGAGATCGCCGAGATGAAGGGGTCGACCCGGCGCCCGCCGTGGCCGGTGATCGTCCTGCGCACGCCGAAGGGCTGGACCGGCCCGCGCGAAGTGGACGGCAAGCGGGTCGAGGGCACGTTCCACGCGCACCAGGTCCCGCTCGCCGCTACCCGCACCGACGCCGGGCACCGCGCGCAGCTGGAGGAGTGGTTGCGCGGCTACCGGCCCGAGGAGCTGTTCGACGACGACGGCAGGCTCGTGCCCGAGCTGCGCGCCCTCGCGCCCACCGGCGACCGGCGGATGAGCGCCAACCCGCACACCAACGGCGGCCGGGTGCTGCGCGAGCTGACGATGCCCGACTTCCGCGAGCACGCGGTCACCGTGGCGCGGCCCGCCGTCGAGAGCAGCGAGGCCACCAAGGTGCTCGGCGCGTTCCTGCGGGACGTGGTGCGCGGCAACCCGGACAACTTCCTCGTCATGGGCCCCGACGAGGTGGCGTCCAACCGGCTGTCCGCCTTGTTCGAGGTGACGGGCCGCAAGTGGCAGGCGGACACCGTGCCCGGCGACGAGCACCTCGCGCCGGACGGCCGGGTGCTGGAGGTGCTGTCGGAGCACCTGTGCCAGGGCTGGCTGGAGGGCTACCTGCTCACCGGCAGGCACGGCCTGTTCACCAGCTACGAGGCGTTCATCCACATCGTCGACTCGATGCTCAACCAGCACGCCAAGTGGCTCAAGACGACGCGGGCGATCCCGTGGCGCGCGCCGCTGGCGTCGTTGAACTACCTGCTGTCCTCGCACGTCTGGCGGCAGGACCACAACGGGTTCAGCCACCAGGACCCCGGTTTCCTCGACCACGTGGTGAACAAGAAAGCCGAGATCGTCCGCGTCTACCTGCCGCCGGACACCAACACGCTGCTGTCGGTGGCCGACCACTGCCTGCGCAGCAAGCACTACGTGAACGTGATCGTGGCGGGCAAGCAACCGGCGCTGACGTACCTGGACATGCCGGACGCGATCGCGCACTGCACGCGCGGGCTCGGCGTCTGGGACTGGGCGGGCACCGCCGAGGGCGAGCCGGACGTGGTGCTGGCGTGCGCGGGCGACATCCCGACGCTGGAGACCCTGGCCGCCGCCAAGCTGCTGCGCGAGCACCTGCCCGACCTGAAGGTGCGCGTGGTCAACGTCGTGGACCTCATGCGCCTGCAACCGGACACCGAGCACCCGCACGGCCTGCCCGACCGCGACTTCGACGCGCTGTTCACCGAGGACAAGCCGGTGATCTTCGCGTTCCACGGCTACCCGTGGCTCATCCACCGCCTCACCTACCGGCGCGCGAACCACGTCAACCTGCACGTGCGCGGGTACAAGGAGGAAGGCACCACGACCACGCCGTTCGACATGGTGATGCTCAACGACCTCGACCGGTTCCACCTGGTCATGGACGTGATCGACCGGGTGCCGTCGCTGGGAGGTGCGGCGGCGTCGTTGCGCCGGCGGATGGCGGACGCCCGGCTCGCCGCACGCCAGCACACCCGCGAGCACGGCGAGGACGACCCGGCGATCGCCGGGTGGACGTGGGCCTGACGTGCGCGTCCTGGTGGTCAACGCGGGCTCGTCCAGCCTGAAGCTGCGGCTGCTGGCGGCCGACGACGAGGTGGAGCGCAGCGCCGACGTCGAGCCGGACCCGCGGCGGCTCGGCGAGGTGCTGGAGGACTGGCCCGCGCCGGACGCCGTCGGGCACCGCGTGGTGCACGGCGGCACCCGGTTCACCGAACCCGTCGTGCTGGACGACCTGGTGCGGCAGGCGTTGGTCGACCTGACCTCGCTGGCGCCGCTGCACCAGCCGAAGTCGCTGGCGGGCCTGGACGCGGTGCACCGGCTGCTGCCGGACGTGCCCGCGGTCGCGTGCTTCGACACCGCGTTCCACACCACGATCCCCGCGGCGGCGGCCACGTACGCCGTGCCCCGGGAGTGGCGGGACCGGTACGCGATCCGCCGGTACGGCTTCCACGGCCTGTCCCACGCCTACTGCGCGCGCCGGGTGGCCGAACTCGCGTCGCCCGGCCTCCGGGTCGTCACCTGCCACCTGGGTGCGGGCGCGTCCCTGGCGGCGATCGCCGACGGCCGCAGCGTCGACACCACCATGGGTTTCACCCCGTTGGAGGGCCTGGTGATGGCGACCAGGTCCGGCACGGTCGACCCCGGCCTGGTGCTGTGGCTGGAGGAGCACGAGGAGATGACGCCGCACGAGGTCGCGACCACGCTGGAGCGGGAGTCGGGGCTCACCGCACTGGCCGGCACCGGCGACCTGCGCGAGATCGACGCGGCGGCGGCCGACGGCGACCCGGACGCCGTGCTGGCGCTGGACGTCTACACGCACCGGCTGGTCGGCGGCATCGCCTCGATGACCGCCGCGCTCGGCGGGCTGGACGTCCTCGCGTTCACCGGCGGTGTCGGCGAGAAGTCGGCCACCGTGCGCCGCCGTGCCGCCGAGCGGTTGGGGTTCCTCGGCGTCACGGTGGACCCGGAGCGCAACGAGCACGTCGACGGCGACACCGACATCACCGGGCCGGACGCGAAAGCCCGGACCTTCGTCGTCACCGCGCGCGAAGACCTGGAGATCGCGCACGGCACCCGGAGCGCGCTCGGTCGCTGACCGCACGGGGAACACAGCCGCCGACAGGTCCGAGGTGCTCGCTTCCTCGCCCGGTCGTCGAGGCCGCGCAGCACGGCGATGGCCTCCCGGAGGTGCTCGACCGCCCGCGCGTGGTCGCCGGTGCGGTGGGCGATGTGGCCCGGGTTGTTCGACGTGCACGCCTCGCCATCGGCGTGCTCGGAGCACGCGACGTGCGCCGGCTCCCGCTCCCGCCCGGCGAACCAGGTCGGGGGAGCGGGCAGCTGTCGCGCCACCGGCTCGCCGGGCACGCCCGCGTCGTCCGACGTCGCCGATGCCCACAGCCGGTGCGGTTCGACCAGCTCGGCCTCGCTCGCGCCACAGGCCGGACCTGCTCCCGCCCGCCGTCCGGGGTGTCGGACGGGTGGGGGGATCGGTGGCGTCGCCGACGGCCTGCCCGATCACGGCGGCGCCTGCCATGATGGGTGCCGAGTCCGGGAGGCCGCCGTGTCCGATCCGCGCGACGACATCGAAGTGAAGATCCCCGACGTGACGGCCGTGCCGCTGCGGGACCTCGCCGCCATCCCCGTCGAGGCGCTGTCCGAAGCGCTGCGGCCGTTGCTCAGGCGGTCCCTGGTGGGCGCGGAGGTCCAGGAGCAGGCCGACGACGACTGGCCGCCGGAGGAGTCGTCGCCCCGGCGGTGAGCTCGGCCAGGTGCTGGCGGGTGCGCTCCGCGACCGGCGCGGCGCTCGCCGCGGGCAGCGCCTCGAAGATGGCGAGCGCCTCGGTCCAGCACCGGGCCGCCTCGTCGTCGCGACCGAGCACGCGGTAGGTGATGCCCAGCTCCTTCAGCACGCTGCCCACCGCGTGGACCGCGCCGAAGTCCCGGAACGTGCGCAACGCCTCCAGGTGGCAGTCCACCGCCTCGGCCGGCCGGTCCGCCACCCGGTAGGTGACGGCGAGGTTCGCCATGGTCCGCGCGTGGCCGTGGCGGTCGGCCATCTCCTCGACGATCCGCAGGTTGCGCTGGTGGCACTCGATCGCCTCGGCCGTGCGGTTCATCTCCCGGTAGGCGATGCCGAGGTGGTCCAGCACCCGTCCTTCGATCAGCGGCCACCGGTGCTCGCGGGCCAGCGACAGGCACTCCAGGTGCAGGGCGACCGCCTGGTCGAGGTCGCGCCGCCGCCGGTGGACGACCGCCATGTCGTGCAGGGCCTTGAAGTACGAGTGCTGGTCGCCTGCCTCCACGAAGAGCGCGGCCGCCCACCGGTGGCAGGCCATCGCCCACGCCAGCCGGCCCGTGTTGCGGAAGCGCTGGCCGAGCCGGTTGAGCGAGCGGCCGAACAACTGCCGGTCACCCAGCCGCCGGGCCAGGGACATGGCCTCCCGCAGGTAGCGCGCCGAGAGGTCCGTGCGCAGCATCTGGCCGTGCCCGACGCCGAGCCCGTGCAGCAGGCGCGCCTCGCCTGCCCGGTCACCGGTCCGCCGGGCGACCTCCAACGCCAGCTCGTGGGTGGTGATCCACTCGCTCCAGAGCTTGTACAGGGAGAAGTACTCGATGAGGTCGGTCGACAGCGCGATCACGTGCGAGGCGTGGCCGGTGGCGCGGGCCAGGTCGACCAGCGGGACCAGCTTGGCGCGTTCCGCGTCGACCGCCCGGACCTCCGCGCTGCCCGCTCTCACCTCGCCGTGCTCGTCGGTGGTGGCCCGGACCGCGGCCAGGTAGTGGTCGAGCAGCCGGACGACGGCCCCGTCGCGTTCCGGGTCCCCGGCGGCCTCGTCCCGCGCGTACAGCCTGATCAGGTCGTGCATCCGCCACCGCCCGGCGGACCCGCCGGGCTGCACCAGGTGCGCCGCCCGCAACCCCCGGACGAGCCGGGCCGCGGTGGCGCGGTCGGTGTCGGCGATCGCGGCGACGGCGTCGAGGGCGACGTCCGGCCCGGGGTCGAGGGCGGTGAGGCGCAGCACCCTGGCCTGGTCGGGGTCGAGGAGCCGGTAGGACAGGTCGAACGCGGCGCGCACGGCGAGGTTGTCGTCGTAGTGCAGCTCGCGCAGCCGCCGGCGGCCGTCGGCCAGCGCTTCGGCCAGGTCGGCCATGCTCCGCTCGGGGTCGGCGACCAGCAGGGCCGCCGCCACGCGCACGGCCAACGGCAGCCCGCCGCACAGCCGGGCGACCTGGTCACCGGCCGCGAGGTCGTGGGCGCGGGTGTCGTCGGGGTCGCTCATCCGCAGCACCTCGACCAGCATCCGCACCGCGTCCGGCACGCCCAGGACGTCCAGGTCGACCAGGCGGGTGAGGTCGAGGCCCGCCAACCGGTGCCTGCTGGTGATCAGCACCCGGTGTCGCGGGTCGCCGGGCAGCAGCGGCACGACCTGGTCGGCGCCGGAGACGTTGTCCGCCACCACCAGCATCCGCTCCCGCCGGGTGAGCAGCGAGCGCCACAGCCTCACCCGGTCCGCCTCCTCCGGCGGGATGTGCTCGCTCGCCACGCCCAGCGCGCCCAGCAGCGAGGCCACCGCGGCCGACGCCGTGACCCGCTGGTCGTAGCCGCGCAGGTCGGCCATCACCACCCCGCCCGGGAACCAGCCGGCCGCGACCGCGCGCCGCGCCGCCGCGACGGCCAGCGCCGTCTTGCCCACGCCGGGCAGCCCGCCGACGGACCACACCAGCACCGGGTCCGGGGACTCCGGTTCCAGCGCGGCGGTCAGCCGGGACAGCTCGGCCTCCCGGCCGACGAACACCGCGAGCGGCGGCAACCCGGCGACCGCGGTCGGGCGGGCCTCCGGCAGGGTCGTGGTCAGCTGACCGATCTGCACGACGTCGCCGTCGAACTGCCCGGCGGCGGTGTTGCGGACCTCGGTCACGTCGTCAGGTGTACCAGCCGATCACGCGCGGTGCGACGTCTCCCGGACGCGGTGACGCCGTCACGGCCGCGGCCGAGCTCGCCGGCGGTGGCGTCGCGGATCGGCCACCGGGCCGCCACGACGTGCCACCACCGGCCTCCCCCGATGGGTGTCACTCCCCGCTGATCGCCCGTCACCCCCGGTATCGTCCGGCCCATGACCGGCGAGCCCTGGCTCTACCGGGTCCTGGTGGACCCCGGCGCCACCCGATCGGACGCGCCGTTGCTGGACCTGCCGCCCGGCACGGAACCGGCCGATGCCGCCTCGGCCGCCGTGACCGTCTTCGCCGTGGACGCCGAGGCGCCGGCGCTGGTGTTGCGCGTCGACGACGACGAGGTCGGGGTGACGACCCGGGCGCACCTGCACCGGTTGGGCGGCACGGTCCTGCGCGGGCCGGGCGACGGCGACGGCGCGACCCTGCCCGGCGAGTCGACGCGGTACGTGGTGCTGCGCTTCGCCTGTGAGACCTGCGAGACCACGGCCTACCGCGTGCACGTCGGCATGTCCGGCGCGCCGGAGTGCCCGAACGGCCACGGCCCGATGGAGGCGGAGCGGTGACGCTCGCCGGACTGGCCAAGCCGGCGACCGAGGGGTTCTCGCCGCGCTTCGTCGTGGTGAGCTACCTGCCGTCGTTCGCGGCGGCGGTGTTCCTGCTCCTGCTGGTCTGGGCGGGCGCGCCCGGTCCGCTGACGTGGTCGCACGCCTGGGAGACCGCCGCCGCGCTCGGCGTGGGCGAGGCCGTCGTCCTCGCGGTGGCGCTGACGTTGCTGGCCGTGGCGCTGATGCCGTTGCAGCTGACGGTGGTGCGACTCCTGGAGGGGTACTGGCCGTGGTGGCTCGCCCCGCTGGACCGGCTGCTGCGGGCGGTGCAGCGGTGGCGGCGGGGCAGGCTCGCGCGCCGGGCCGAGCTGCCCGGCGACGTCGAACCCACGCCCGCGCAGGTCCTCGCCGCCGGCCTCGCGGGCACGCGGCTCGAACGGCACTACCCCGCCGTGGCGCACGTGCGCGCGACGGCGCTGGGCAACGTGCTGGCCGCCGCCGAACAGCGGGCGGGCGCGAACTACGGCTGGGACGCGGTCGTCGCGTGGCCCCGCCTGTACCCCGTGCTCACCGACCAGGTGCGGGCCGTGGTGGACGCCCGGCGCGACAGCCTCGACGGCACCGCCCGGCTCGCGCTGACGGGCCTGCTCACCGCCGTCGCGTCCGCCGGCCTGCTGGCCCGCAGCGGCTGGTGGTGCCTGCTCGCCCTGGTTCCGCTCGGGGTCGGCGCGCTCTCCTACGCCGGCGCGGTGCGGGCCGCCATCGCCTACGGCGAGTCGATCACCGTGGCGTTCGACCTGGGCCGCTTCGCGCTGCTGACCGCCCTGCGCCTGCCGCTGCCGTCGACCAGGTCCGAGGAACACCGCTTGGCCGAGGGTCTGTGCCTGCAATGGCGACAGGGCGTCCCACTGCCCGACGACTACGTCCACGGCGACGAGGCGTAGCGCGGCCTTTTCGCCGATAGCTCACCCGGTCACAATTTCGGGCAACGCGAATTGCTCCGCGTACCGCCCGGTGGTTCGGGGCGGTACGCGGAGCCGGGGACGCCATTCGTTTGTGACTCAGGTGTCCGAGGGCGATGTCCTCGCCGTCAACAATTTGTGAGGAGAACTCAGAGCAGGTCGACCAGGACCTTGGAGACGTCGATGTCGTCGATGATGTCGGCGTCGTTCAGGGCGTTCACCAGCGCGCTCTTGAAGATCAGGTTGTCCTCGACGTTCACGTCGTCGATGACGTCCTTGATGGTGACCTCGACCGCGTCCAGCTCGGCGCCGTTGAGCACCTTGATGGTGTTGCCGCTGAGGACGTCACCGATGGTGATCACCGAGTCGGGCAGGTCGATCGGCACCTGCACGGTGGTGTTGATCGTGCACACGATCACGTTGACCAGGCCGGTCGGGTCGGAGTTGATGCACGACGCGTCGGGAACGGTGGTGGCCTGGGCGGCCGAGCCGCCGCCGAACACCATCGCGCCGGTCATGGCGGCCAGCGCGACACCCGAGGCAAGACGCTTCAACACGAGTTCTCCTTGGTGGGGAATCCTTCTCGATTTCGCCGGGATCGGCGACCACACAAATAAAGCAGACGACACCCACTCCGCGCATCCCTGTGAAAGGGGCATCGGACGATCAGGCGGCCGTGAATTGCTCCGATCGCCGACCGCCATCCTGCGGTACCATCGGGAACGAATGCGTATCGCTTCACCGATCGTGAGCGGCATTGCGCTGAGCGGGTGGCGGGGGCCGCCGGTGAAGCAGAGGGCTCCTAATGTTCGCGCCGGGTGACCCGGTCCGCCGGGGCGGCACCGTCCGGTTCGCCGGGTGCGCCGCGTGCCAGGTGCTCCGCCAGAGTGGTGAAACGCGCTTAAACATGCCGTTGCGGCGAAAACGCGCCGAGTCCGAGCCTTGGGATCACAGTGTTCTGCGTCACGCAGGCGGCCGGTGCGGCAATGGTCGACGGGTCGTTACCCCGATCGGCCGCGACGTCCCGGCGTCAGCGCGGCGTGGCGCCGTGCAGCACGGTGGCGACCAGGGCCTCGACCCGGTCCGCCGGCACGCCCACCGGCTCGGCCAGGCCGCGGAAGACGCAGGGGACTCGCTCGCGCGCGGGCGGGCGTCGGGCCGGACAGGTCGATGCCCGTGCCGTGCGCGACCCGCGGCGCCACCAGCCGACTGATCCGGCCGTTGCCGCAGCCGACGTCGAGCACCCGTCCACGGCGTCGTGGCGGTCGTGGTCGCGGGCTATCGTCGCGGCCATGACCGTGGTCCGCTCGCTGGTGTTGTTCCTGCTGGCCGCGTTCGCCGAGATCGGCGGCGCGTGGCTGGTGTGGCAGGGCGTGCGCGAGCACCGCGGCCTGCTCTGGATCGGCGCGGGCGTGGCGGCGCTCGGCCTGTACGGGTTCGTGGCCACGTGGCAGCCCGACGCGCACTTCGGCCGCATCCTCGCCGCGTACGGCGGGGTGTTCGTGGCCGGGTCGCTGGCCTGGGGCGTGGTGGTGGACAAGTTCCGGCCCGACCGGTGGGACTACGCCGGCGCGGCGATCTGCCTGGTCGGCGTGGCCGTGATCATGTACGAGCCGCGCCCGTGATCGTCCCGGAGGCGCTGACGGCGTCCTACCACCGCACCGACCGGGGCCGCGCGTGGCTCGCCGCGCTGCCGGTCGTGCGCGCGGACGGCACCCCCGCCGTGCTCAAGCTCCAACCCGTCACCGAGGACAACGCCGCCGCGCCGGTCGGGCTGCGCACGTGGGACGGCGACGGCGTGGTCCGGCTGCTCGCCGACGAGCCGGGCGCCATGCTGCTGGAACGGCTGGACGCGAGCCGCCCGCTGTCCTCGGTGGCCGACGACGCGGTCGTGCTGCGGATCCTCGCCGACCTGCTGGCACGCCTGGTCGCCGTCCCCGCGCCGCCGGGCGTGCGGCGGCTGGCCGACATCGCCCGCGCCCTGCTCGACCAGGCGCCGGCCGCGGCGCCCGCGCTGCGCTCGGCGGCCGACCGGGACCTGCTGCGCACGTGCGCGTCCGCCGTGGCCGAGGTGGTGGGCGAGGCGGGCGACCGGCTGCTGCACTGGGACCTGCACTACGACAACGTGCTGGCGGGCGACCGCGAGCCGTGGCCGGCGATCGACCCGGAGCCGCCGGCCGGCGACCCCGGCTTCGACCTGCTGCCCGCGCTGGACAACCGCTGGGACGCCGTGGTCGCCACCGGCGACGTGGCACGGGCCGTGACCCGCCGCTTCGACCTGCTCACCGACGTGCTGGGCCTCGACCGGGACCGCGCCACCGCGTGGACGCTGGGCCGCGTGCTGCAGAACGCGCTGTGGGACGTGGCAGACGGCGAGACCGCGCTGAACCCGGTCCAGGTCGCCATCGCCACCGCCCTGCTCGACCGGCCCTGATCAGGCCGGTGGCGGGTTGCCGCGCGGGCGCAGCCGGCCCGTCGGCAGCGGCGGGGCGGGCAGCCGGTCGCCCGGGTAGCCCTCGACCCGGCCGAAGCGCTCCGATCCCGCCTGCCACTGGTCGCGGAAGCGGGCGATCTCCTCGTGGCTGCGGCCGACGAAGTTCCACCACATCACCAGGTCCTCGCCCAGCGGCTCGCCGCCGAGCAGGACGACCCGGGCCGGGGTGTCGGCGACGTTGGCCAGGTGCAGCACCTCCGGCCCCGGACCGACGTAGCCGAGCGCGCCGCCCGCCAACGCCGTGCCGCCGAGCTCCACCGCGCCGACGTCGACCAGCACGCCGTGCTCGAACGCCGCGTCCACGTCGAGCGCCAGCCGCGCGCCGGGCTCCAGCACGAGTTCCGCGCCCAGCAACGGCGTGAACGTGCGCACCGGCGACGTCCGGCCCGCGACCGTGCCCAGGAACACCCTGGCGGACGCGCCGGTCAACGCCACCGCCTCGGGCGCGTAGTGCTGGAAGTCGCGGGGCGCGTCGCGGTGGGCGTCGGGCAGCGCGATCCACAGCTGCACGCCGTGCAGCACGGACGTCCCCGGCGTCGACACCTCGGAGTGGCAGATGCCGTGCCCGGCCGTCATCAGGTTCAGCTCGCCCGGCCGCACCACCGCGTGCACGCCGAGGCTGTCGCGGTGCTCGATCTCGCCGCTGAACAGCCAGCTCGCGGTCTGCAACCCGGTGTGCGGGTGCGGCGCGACGTCCATCCCGCCGCTGACCGACACGTCGTCCGGCCCGTAGTGGTCGGCGAAGCACCACGCGCCGATCATCGACCGCGACCGCTGCGGCAACGTGCGCCGCACGGTCATCGCCCGCGGCCCGCCCAGCGGCACGTCGCGGGGGCCGAGGACCTCGACCGCCGCGACGCCGGACGCGCTCTCGCAGATCAGCTCGGACGGGTCGGTCTCCACGTTGCTCATCGCGACCCCGTTCGGACGGCCATGCGGCCATCTTAGAGCCGCTGGTACTCCTCCCACGTCCGCTTCGGGCTCACCGCGGGCCCGTCGTCCGCGCCCCGGTCGGCCAGCCCGTTGAAGCCGAGGTAGTAGTCGCCTGCCTGGTTGCGCGCGCCGGTGGACAGGTCCGGGTCGGCCAGTGCGATCGCGTGGATGTGGTAGTCGAAGCCCTGCGCGGGCGTGCGGACCCACGCCGCGAACCCGACCTGGCGCAGCACTCGGGCCACGGTGGTGCGCGTCGTCGCGGTCATGCCCGACACCGAGATGTCCAGCGCGCCGCCGCCGTCGTGGGTGCCCGCCGAGCCCGGCACGCCGCCCGGGTTGTAGGAGCCCTGGGTGATGCCGAGCGACCGGCCGAGCAGCCGTTCCGCCTCGACCAGCATGGCCTTCGTGCGGGTGTTCATCAACGCGCTGCGGTAGGTCACCCGGCTGCCCGCCGACACCACGCGGGTCACCGTGTAGGTCGTCTCGCCGAGCAGCCGCAACGAGGTGGGTCCGGGCATCCCGGACGCGTCGAGGCCGGTGTAGCCGAGCGAGCGCTGGTAGGCCGCGTAGGCGTCGATCGTCCGGGTGCCGAAGTGCCCGTCCACGTACGTCGAGGCCAGGTGCCCCTCCGCGGCGAGCGCCCGTTCCACCAGCCGCACGCTGTCGCCGCTGCCCGGCGTGATCGCCGAGTCGGCCCGGCGCGGGTCGATCTGCGCGGCCTTGAGCACGGCCTCCATGTCGACCACGGGCAGCGCGACGGCCTGCGGCGCGGCGGCGGCGGGAGCCGCCAGGCCGACCAGCCCGATCAGCGCACCGACCACCGCGACTCTGACGTTGACCACGTCCACCTCCGGTCGACCTCCGACGAAGCGCAGCAAGTCAAGCGCGAGTCGGCGGTTCTTGGCAAGACACCTCCGTAGTTGGTTGGAACCTGACGAGACGTGGTCGTGCTCGTTCGACGGGTGACCGTGGAGTAGAGTCCCACTGGTTGGGGCACGAGCTGTCGGCACTCGGTCGGCGCGGTCCCCGACCCAGTCCGGCCGCATCCCAGGGCCGGGGACGGGAGCACCGGCTTGTCGCCGGACCATCCGTTCACATCATCTACCCCTACGGCCCGCAGGCACGCCGGTCCGATCCACCACGCTCCCTCGACGCGTGGCGCGGCCCTGCCGGCAGGGGAGGCGGGCTCGTCATGACGCAGACCAGACCTGGTCGATCACAGGGTGCCGCGGTCGGCTTCGCCGACGCGAGGGCCGCGGCCGACAGGGCCGAAACCGTCCAGCGCAACCAGGCCGCCCGGACCGTCGCCGACAACTCGGTCGACGCGAACGACTGCCGCGAGCTGCTGCTGATGCTCGGCCTGCCCGACCCGCCCGAGGACGGCGCCCCCGTGCGCACGCGCAACGAGCGGGCGCAGGACCAGCGTGCGGCCGAGCACCGCGTGCCCGACTACCCGTACCAGGACGCGGCCGTCGCGTCCTACCAGGCAGGAGCACGCGAATGACGCAGGGCCGGATCAAGTGGTTCAGCGGGGCCAAGGGCTTCGGTTTCATCACGCCCGAGGGCGGCGGCTCCGACCTGTTCCTGCACTACTCGGAGATCCAGGACTACGACCACCGCGGTCTCGCCGAGAACCAGGCGGTCCGGTACGAGGTCGGCGAGGGCGCCAAGGGCCCGCACGCCGTCTCCGTCCAGCTGGTCTGAGACCCGGCCTCGCCCACCTGACTCTTCCGGGTGAGTTGTCGGTCCTCGCGCATCAACGGCCGACCACGGCGGTAGCCCTTCTTGTGGAGTGTCCACGAGGGACACCCTGAGGAGGTTCGAGCGCAGATGGGCATTGGCGACAAGTTCGAAGACTTGAAGGGCAAGGCCAAGGACGCTCTCGGCCAGCACGGCGACAAGGCCGACGAGGGTCTCGACAAGGCCGGCCAGTTCGTCGACGAACGCACCGGAGGCGAGCACTCCGAGCACATCCGGAAGGGGACGGACAAGGCGAAGGAAGGCCTGGACCGTTTCCGCGAAGGCCAGTAGTGGCCCGAAGACGGACGAGGGCCGCCCTCTCGACGAGGGCGGCCCTTTCTCGTGCGCGGACGACCTCGCGACTCCCACCCCAGGGGCCTCCGGGCGTCGAATAAGTGCCGTACCCCTACGGACCACTGCCCTGGTTGTTCCCGCCCGGGCGTCGCCCCACAGTGGGACAGGGCCGCCTCACCCCTGCCGGGGCGGCTGGAGGGGGAACCACGGTGACACGACGCGTCACGGGCCGTGCTCCTGCGCAACCACCGCCGGCACGCTCGTCGTGACCCGCCGCGGCGTCAGCGCGCCACGAGCTGCCTGACCCCGCCGCAGCGCCCCGGCCGGTCCCTGCCCGGTCGGGGCGTGTCAGCCGTCCAGCTCGGCCCACACGACCTTGCCGTCGGCGGTCGGCTCGGTGCCCCACGACCGGCTCAGGGCGGCCACGATGATCAGCCCGCGCCCCCGTGCCGAGTCGACCTGCACGGGTCTCGGCTGGGGCGGGGCGGACGACTCGTCGGCCACCTCGATCCGCAGCCCGGAGTCGGTCCGCGACACGGTCAGCCCCACCGGGCCCGTCGCGTGGTCCACCGCGTTGGACACGAGTTCCGTGACCACCAGGGCGGCGTCGTCGGCGGCGTCGTCCGACAGTCCCCAGGCCACCGCCGCGTCACCCACCACCTGGCGGGCTTGCGCCGATGCGCCCGCTGAGGCGGGCAGCGTCACGGCCACCGGCGCCGCTGGCTCGTTGCGCACATCCGCTCCCCGTTGATCGGCCGTCACCGCATGGTCGCACATCCACCCGTCGCGGCACCGGGCGGTCGCGCCGACCGGCTCTTCGGCCGCGTTCGACGGCGCGCGGGTGATCGGCGCGTCGTGATGCGGTATCGGCACGGGACCTGTCCGGTGGCTAGGCTCGTGCACCATGGAGTTGCAGGTGCGCAGTGAGGTGCGGGGCGGCTGGACGGTCGTCGCGGTGTCGGGCGAACTGGACGCGGACACGGTCCCCGTGCTGTCCGACCGCCTCGAGGAGAGCACGGGCAACGTCGTGGTGGACCTGAGCGAGGTGCCGTTCATGGACACGACGGGCCTGTCCCTGATGCTCGACTGGCACCGCAGACTGGACGGCGCGGGCGGCGAGTTCCGGATGGCGTCGATGCAGCCCTCCGTGCACAAGCTGTTCCGCCTGACCGAGTTGACCGAGGTCATGCACATCCACGAGACCGTCGAGTCGGCCACGACGACCGCGTGATCCCGGAGACGTTCCGCGACTCGCCGATCCCGCGCGACCGGACCTGGCTGGCGAACCTCCCCGCCGCCATCGAGCACCACCTGGACACCTGGGACCTGCGCCCCGACGGCGACACCCGGCACGGCTCGCACGCCCTGGTCATCCCGGTGACCCGCGCGGGCGTCCCCCTCGTGCTGCGCGTGAACGCGCCGAGCGAGGACGTGACGGCGCACGTCGAGGCGCTGCGCTTCTGGCGGGGGAGGGGCACCGTGCAGCTGGTCGACGCCGACCCGACCGCCGGCGTCATGCTCCTGGAACGCCTGGACCTGCACCACAGCGCCGTGGACCTGCCGTCCGAGGAGGCCATGGCGGTGCTGGGCGCGATGGCCCGCCGCCTCGCCGTGCCGGCCCCGCCGACCGCCCGTTCGACGGCCGACCTGGCCCTCGCCCGAGCCGACAGCCTGGAACCGGACTGGCTGCGCCAATCCCGCCCCTTCGACCGCGCGTTCCTGCGCGCGGGGCAGGAGGCCGTGGCGACCCTGGTGACGACCGACTCGACGCTCGCCGTCAACGGCGACCTGCACTCGGCCCAGGTCCTGGCCGCGACGCGCGAGCCCTGGCTGACCGTGGACCCGATCCTGCTGCGCGGCGACATCGCCTACGACCTGGCGAGGGTCCTCTGGACCAGGCTGGACGACATGCCGGACGACGCCGCGATCGTCGAACACCTGCACATCGCCACCGCTGCCGCCGACCTCGCCCCCGACCACGCCCGCAACTGGACCATCTTCCGCGCCGTCGACTACTGGCTGTGGGGCTTGGCCGCCGGCCTGACCGAAGACCCCCTCCGCTGCCACCGCCTGATCACCGCCCTGACCTGACCCCACCCACCCTCACCCCACCTTCACCCTCACCCCGCCCCCACACCCACCCGCCCCGCCCCTCACTCCACCCCTGACCCCGCCCCTCACCCCGTCCCCAACGGACCCGCCACCACCCCACCGAGGCCCGATTTGACATGGGTTCGGGTGCTTTAGGCTGGTCGAAGCCGGACAGGCTTGGCGGGCGCTCTATCCGCCAGGCCTGCCCGGCTTTGGCCTGCCTGGAGCGCCCGTAAGGGCCCCATGTCAAATCGAGCCGCCCGCACCACCACACCGACCGCCGAACGTTCAACTCACCTATCCCGAACGTAGGACACGCGCGTTCTGAACGTAGGACACACCCATCCCGAACGTAGGACTCTCACGCCGCGAACGTTGGACACGCGCGGCGTGGAGGTTGGACTCTCGGGTCAGTCCTGTTCCAGGCCCAGGTAGAAGGCGATCAGGCGCAGCAGGTGCTCCGTGTCCACCGGCTTGGTCACGTAGTCCGTGGCCCCCGAGGCGAGCGACTTCTCCCGGTCGCCCTTCATCGCCTTGGCCGTCACCGCGATCACCGGCAGGTCCTCGTACCGCGACATCGCCCGGATCGCGGCCATGGTGGCGTTGCCGTCCAGCTCCGGCATCATGATGTCCATCAGCACCAGCGTCACGTCGTCGTACTGCTCCAGCGCCCGCACACCGGTGATCCCGTTGTCCGCGTAGATCACCTGCAGCCCGTGCAGCTCCAGCACGCTCGTCAACGCGAACACGTTGCGCAGGTCGTCGTCGACGATCAGCACCTTCTCGCCGTGGAACCGCATCGGCGCGGGCGGCAGCTCCGACGGCGCGACGAGCGACTGCGTGGCGTGGTCGGCGGGCGTCAGCAGCTCCGGCACGACCTCCGGCTCCACCTCGACCGCCGGCACCAGGCCCTGTTCCGCCAACGGCAGGTACAGGGTGAACGTCGACCCGATGCCCGGTTCGGACCGGACGTCCAGCCGACCGTCGAGCAGCGCCGCCAGCTCCCGGCTGATCGACAGGCCCAGCCCGGTGCCGCCGTACTTCCGCGACGTCGTGCCGTCCGCCTGCTGGAACGCCTCGAAGATCACCGACAGCTTGTCCGCCGGGATGCCGATGCCGGTGTCCTGCACGTCGAACGCGATCGAGCCCTCGACGACCCGGATCCGCAGCTTGATCTCACCGTCGTGGGTGAACTTCACCGCGTTCGACAGCAGGTTCCGCAGGATCTGCTGCAACCGGTGCTCGTCGGTGTGCAGGGTGGACGGCACGTCCGGCGCCACCACGACCTCGAACGCCAACCCCTTCTCCGCGGCCAGCGGCGAGGTGAGCGCCTCGACGTACCCGACGACGTCGGTCACGTGCACCGGGTCCGTCTGCACCTGCATGTGCCCGGCCTCGACCTTGGTGAGGTCCAGGATGTCGTCGATCAGCTGCAGCAGGTCCGTGCCGGAGGAGTGGATGGTCTTGGCGAACTCCACCTGCTTCGGGTTCAGGTTGCCGTCCAGGTTGTCCGCCAGCAGCTTCGCCAGGATCAGCAGGCTGTTCAGCGGGGTGCGCAGCTCGTGGGACATGTTCGCCATGAACTCGGACTTGTACTTCGACGCCGACGACAGCTGCCGCGCCCGCGCCTCCAGCTCGACCGATCCGGCCCGCAGCTCCTCGGTCAGCCGCTGCGACTCGACCAGCAGGCTGTCGGTCCGGGCGTTCGCGAGCATCGTGTTCAGGTTGACGCCGATGTTCTCCTTGAGCTGGTCCAACAGGTCCAGGTGCACTTCGGTGAACTCGCCGAACGACCCCAGCTCGATCACGCCGAGCGTCTCGCCCTGGAACACGATCGGCAGGATCACCAGGTTCGCCGGTGGCGCCGACCCGAGCCCGGAGCCGATCTCGATGTACCCGGGCGGCACGTCGGTGACCAGCACGGTCTTCTTCTCCACCGCGACCTGCCCGATCAACGACTCGCCGCGCGTGAACCGGGTGGGCCGGCCGCCGCGCGGCGAGTACCCGTAGGCCGCGGTGAGGTCCAGGGCGTTGGACTCGGGGTCGGCGAGGAAGAACGCGCCGTGCTGCGCCGACACCAGCGGCGTCAGCTCGCTGATCACCAGCGACGCCATGGCGTTGAGGTCCCGGTGGCCCTGCATCTGGCCGGACAGCCTGGCCAGGTTCGTCTTCAGCCAGTCCTGCTCCTGGTTGGCGCGGGTGGACGCCCTCAGGTTGCCGATCATCCGGTTGATGTTGTCCTTGAGGTCGGCGACCTCGCCGGAGGCGTCGACGGTGATCTGCCGGGTCAGGTCGCCCGCGGTCACCGCGGTCGCCACCACCGCGATCGCGCGGACCTGCCGGGTCAGGTTCCCGGCCAGCTCGTTGACGTTCTCGGTGAGCCGCTTCCAGGTGCCCGAGACGCCTTCCACCTCGGCCTGGCCGCCGAGCTTGCCCTCGGTGCCGACTTCCCGGGCCACGCGCGTGACCTCTTGGGCGAACGAGGAGAGCTGGTCGACCATCGTGTTGATGGTGGTCTTCAGCTCCAGGATCTCGCCGCGCGCGTCGACGTCGATCTTCTTCGACAGGTCGCCCAACGCCACCGCGGTCGTGACCTGGGCGATGTTGCGGACCTGCGAGGTCAGGTTGTTGGCCATGAAGTTGACGTTCTCGGTGAGGTCCTTCCAGGTGCCCGCCACGTTCGGCACGCGGGCCTGGCCGCCGAGGATGCCCTCGGTGCCGACCTCGCGCGACACGCGGGTGACCTCGTCGGCGAACGCGCGCAGCGTGTCCACCATGCCGTTGATGGTGTCCGCCAGCGCGGCGACCTCGCCCTTGGCCTCGACCGCGATCTTCTTGGACAGGTCGCCGCCCGCGACCGCCGTCGCCACCGCCGCGATGGACCTGACCTGCGTGGACAGGTTGTCGGCCATGACGTTGACGTTGTCCGTGAGGTCTTTCCACGTGCCGGCGACCCCGGGCACCCGGGCTTGGCCGCCGAGCCGGCCGTCGGTGCCGACCTCGCGTGCCACGCGTGTGACTTCGTCGGCGAAGGAGGACAGCTGGTCGACCATCGTGTTGATGGTCGACTTCAGCTCCAGGATCTCGCCGCGCGCGTCGACGGTGATCTTCTGGGACAGGTCGCCGCCGGCCACCGCCGTCGTGACCTGGGCGATCGACCGGACCTGCGCCGTCAGGTTGTTGGCCATGAAGTTGACCGAGTCGGTCAGGTCCCGCCAGGTGCCCGCGACCCCGGGCACCTGGGCCTGGCCGCCGAGCCGGCCGTCGGTGCCGACCTCGCGTGCCACGCGTGTGACTTCGTCGGCGAAGGAGGAGAGCTGGTCGACCATCGTGTTGATGGTGTCCTTCAGCTCCAGGATCTCGCCGCGCGCGTTCACCGTGATCTTCTGCGACAGGTCGCCGCGCGCCACCGCCGTCGCGACCTGGGCGATGTTGCGGACCTGGGAGGTCAGGTTGCCGGCCATGAAGTTGACCGAGTCGGTGAGGTCCCGCCAGGTCCCGGCGACCCCGGGCACCTGGGCCTGGCCGCCGAGCCGCCCGTCGCTGCCGACCTCCCGGGCCACGCGCGTGACCTCGGCGGCGAAGGAGGACAGCTGGTCGACCATCGTGTTGATCGTCGTCTTGAGCTGGAGGATCTCGCCGCGCGCGTCCACGTCGATCTTCTGGGACAGGTCGCCCTGCGCGACCGCCGTCGTCACCTGCGCGATGTTGCGGACCTGCGACGTCAGGTTGCCGGCCATGAAGTTCACCGAGTCGGTCAGGTCCCGCCAGGTCCCGGCGACGCCCGGCACCTGGGCCTGGCCGCCGAGCCGGCCGTCGGTGCCGACCTCGCGTGCCACGCGTGTGACTTCGTCGGCGAAGGAGGACAGCTGGTCCACCATCGTGTTGATGGTCGACTTCAGCTCCAGGATCTCGCCCCGCGCGTCGACGGTGATCTTCTGGGACAGGTCGCCCTGCGCCACCGCCGTGGCCACCTGGGCGATGTTGCGGACCTGCGACGTCAGGTTGTTCGCCATGAAGTTCACGTTGTCGGTGAGGTCGCGCCAGGTGCCCGCGACCCCGGGCACCTGGGCCTGGCCGCCGAGCCGGCCGTCGGTGCCGACCTCGCGCGCCACGCGCGTGACCTCGTCCGCGAACGAGGAGAGCTGGTCCACCATCGTGTTGACGGTGTCCTTCAGCTCCAGCATCTCGCCCGCCACCGTCACGGTGATCTTCTGCGACAGGTCGCCCTGCGCCACCGCCGTCGCCACCTGGGCGATGTCGCGGACCTGCTTGGTCAGGTTGTCGGACATGAAGTTGACGGAGTCGGTCAGGTCCTTCCACGTGCCGGCCACCCCCGGCACGACCGCCGTGCCGCCCAACCGGCCGTCGGTGCCGATCTCGCGCGCCACCCGCGTGACCTCCCCGGCGAACGTCCGCAGCGTGGCCGTCATCGAGTTGAAGCTCTCGACCAGCGCGGCGACCTCGCCGCGCGCGTCCACCACGATCTCCTGCGACAGGTCGCCCTCGGCGACCGCGGCGAGCACGCGGCTCAGCTCGGCGGTCGGCTTGGTCAGGTCGTCGACCAGGCCGTTCACCGAGTCGGCCGCCGTCGCCCAGCCGCCGGTCGAGGTGCTCGGGGCCAGCCGTTCGCCCAGCCTGCCCTCCTGGCCCACGGACTGGCGCACCCGCACCAGCTCGCCCACCAACCACTGGTTGCGCTCGGCGATCTCGTTGAAGACCATCGCCAGTTCCGCTGTCACCCCGTCGCGGTGCTCGACCCTCTTGGGGACCACGAGACGACGGCGGAAGTTGCCGTCCTTCATCTCACGCATCGCGGTCAGCAGTCGGGACAGGGTCACGTCCGTGTCGTCCTGGGCGGTCGTCACACGAGCCTCCGATGTCAGCGGAACTGCGCCAAGCCTGCCACTGTTGGTGGCAACTTGTCCGATAGGTTGGGTCGACCCGACACACAGGAGCCGTGATGGCCCAGGGCTACCGGCAAGGCGCCGACACGGGCCTCGACCTCGACGCGTGGCGTCGCGTGGTCGACGGCTTCCACGAGGCCGTCGTCGTGCTGGACCCGGAAGGTGTCGTCCGGCTGGCCAACCCTCCCGCATCCGTGCTGTTCCCGCAGGCCCGAACGGGTTCGACCTTGCCCGACGACGCCTTCGGGCCGCCCGGTGACGGCGTCGACGGCGCCCGTCGCGGCCGGCGGCAGGAGCTGGGCGACGGCTGGGTCGCCCTCTACCGCAGCGCCGACGACTTCCTGGACGACGCGACACGCCGGATGTCGTCGCTCACGGAACGCGCGGCCACCGTGCGCGCCGTGGTCGAGCTGGCGCCCGCCGAGCACACCGTCGTGGTGCTGCCCGGCCTGCGGGGCCGGCTCGAGTGGTGGCGGCGCACGCCCGCCGGTGACGTGGTCGTGGCCCGCACCACCCGCCAGGTCGCCGGCACCGCGCCCGGCCTCACCGCCGTGCTGGAACGGCTGGTCGACCACGCCGAGCTGACCGAGCTGGGCGAGGGCCCGTGGAACGCGTCCGGGGTCGGCGTGGCCGTGCCGCTGACCGAGGGCGGCGCGCTGATCTGCTTCGGCGGCACGTGGCACGTCGAGCTGCTCAAGCGGTTCGCGGCGCGGGCCGCCGCGGCGGTCGAGGCGAGCACCCTGTTCAGCGACCGGCAGCGCACCGTGGAGGTGCTGCGGGCGGACCTGCTGCCCACGCCCCTGCCCGACGTCCTGGGCGCACGCCTGGCCGGTGTGTTCGAGCCGGCGCACCGGCGGGCGCTGGTCGGCGGCGACTTCTACGACGTCCACCCGCGTGAGGACGGCAGCGCGGCCTTCGTGCTCGGCGACGTGGCGGGCAACGGGCTGGAGGCCGCCGTGCACAGCGGGCGGGTCCGGCAGAGCCTGCACACCCTGCTCGTGGTGGAGCAGCGGCCCGCGCAGCTGCTGTACCTGCTCAACGCCGCTCTGCGCGCGGCGGGCAGCCGGCTGTTCACCACCCTCGTCGTCGGCACGATGATGCCCGTCCAGGCCGGTGGCCTGCGGTTGACCCTGGCGGCCGGGGGCCACCCGGCGCCGCTCGTGCTGCGGGCCGACGGGCGGGTGGACGAGGTGCCCGTGCACGGCGGGATCGTCGGCGTGCTGCCGGAGGTGCGGTTCAACCAGACGACCGTCGCCCTCGCGCCGGGGGAGACGTTGCTGCTCTACAGCGACGGGTTGACCGAGGCGCGCAAGTACGACGACCGGCAGGAGCTGTTCGGCGACGCGCGGCTGAAGGCGGCGCTGGCGGACTGCGCCGGGCTGTCGGCCGACGCGGTGTCCGACCACCTGCGGCGCGTCGTGTTCGACTGGCTCGGGGAGGCGGAGCACGACGACCTGACCCTCCTGGTGCTGCAAGCGGCCCCCTGAACGCGACTCGTCGCTCACTAGGATCGGGTGTGTGGAGCCACCTCTGGACGCGGTCGCGCACGCCCACCGCCGGTTGGTCGAGGTGATCGCCGACCTGACCGACGCGCAGGTCGCGGAACCGTCGCTGCTGCCCGGCTGGACGCGCGGGCACGTGCTGGCCCACCTCGCCGACGCCGCCCGCGCCCGCGGCCGGGTGGTCGAGCACTGGTCGCGCGGCGAGCGGGTCGCGCTGTGGGAACCCGGCGAGCGGGACGCGATCATCGAGGCCACCGCGTCGCGCGACGCGGACGGGCACCGGGCCGCCACCGCCGGGATGTCCGGACGGCTGGAACGGGCGTGGGCGGGCGTCGCGGACTGGTCGGCGCCGGTCGACCCGGACGAGGACGACCCGGTCCCGCCGGTGTTCACCCGCTGGCGCGAGGTGTGGATCCACCTGCTGGACCTGGACCTCGGCGTCCGCCCGGCCGAGTGGAGCGCGGAGTTCGCCGTGCACACCGTCGGCGTGCTGCGGCCGAGGCTGCCCGCCGGCGTGTCGTTGCGGGCCACGGACGTGGCGAGGTCGTGGGGCGCGGGCACGGAGGTGGCCGGCGGGGTGCGCGACCTCGCCGCCTGGCTGGCCGGTCGGCGGCCCGACGAGCCGCCGACCTCCGCCGCGCCGCTGCCGGAGCTGGGCCCGTGGCCGTCGTACCCGGCGCGGCGCCAGGACCTGCCGGACTGACCCGGCGCTCACCGCCCCGGACGCCCGACCCACCGCGCCGAGCGGCACGACCGGCTCGGACGGACTCGGCACCGGAGCACCGGCGCATCCTCTCGTGGACACCGGGACGGCAAGGGGCCCGGCTTCCGGTGAGTGGAAGATCCCGTTGACCGGGTTCCGCGGCGCTCCCTAGCGTTCGGCCACGTTCGCCGCACGGCACCGCCGGTTCCGGCCACCCACAACCGGAGGTCCGATTGGCCACCATCGCGCCCCTCGCGGAGGCCGTCGCGCACGTCGTGCGCGACGGCGACACCGTGGCGTTCGAGGGGTTCACGCACCTGATCCCGTTCGCCGCCGGGCACGAGGTGATCCGGCAGGGCCGGCGTGAGCTGACCCTGGTCCGGATGACG
This sequence comes from Saccharothrix sp. 6-C, assembly GCF_016695385.1. NCBI lineage: Bacteria > Bacillati > Actinomycetota > Actinomycetes > Pseudonocardiales > Pseudonocardiaceae > Saccharothrix > Saccharothrix sp. 6-C. The sequence goes on from NZ_CP064192.1 coordinate 2,376,053, forward strand.
CCCGACGTGCTGTACGACCAGCTCATCGGCGCGGGCTGCGCCCGCAAGCTGGTGTTCTCGTGGGGCGGCAACCCCGGTGTCGGCTCGCTGCACCGGTTCCGCGACGCCGTGCAGAACGGCTGGCCGCGCCCGCTGGAGCTGGAGGAGCACAGCCACGCGGGCATGGCCAACCGGTACGTGGCCGCCGCGTCCGGGCTGCCGTTCGCCGTGCTGCGCGGCTACACCGGCACCGACCTGCCCGGCCGGACCGCCAACATCGCCTCGGTGACCTGCCCGTTCACCGGCGAGGTGCTGACCGCCGTCGCCGCGCTGGAGCTGGACGCCGCCGTGGTGCACGCCCAACGCGCCGACCGGCACGGCAACGTGCAGCTGTGGGGCATCACGGGCGTGCAGAAGGAGGCGGTGCTCGCCGCGACCCGCTCGCTGGTCACCGTCGAGGAGGTCGTGGACGAGCTGGAGCCGCGGCCGGGCGCGGTGGTGCTGCCGTCGTGGGTGGTGGACTACGTCGCCGAGGCGCCGGGCGGTGCGCACCCGTCCTACGCGCACGACTACTCGGTGCGGGACAACGACTTCTACGTGGCGTGGGACGAGATCAGCCGGGACCGGGAGAGGTTCGCGCGGTGGTTGGGGAGCGTGGCGTGAACCACGGGGACTACAGCTCGGACGAGATGATGACGGTCGCGGCGGCACGGGCGCTGCGCGACGGCGCGGTGTGCTTCGTCGGCATCGGGTTGCCCAGCACCGCGGCGAACCTCGCCCGCCGCACGCACGCGCGGAACCTGGTCCTGGTCTACGAGTCCGGCACGATCGGCGCGAAACCGGACCGGCTGCCGCTGTCGATCGGTGACGGCGTGCTGGCCGACACGGCGGTCAGCGTGGTCGGCGTGCCGGAGATCTTCAACTACTGGCTGCAACCCGGCCGGATCGACGTCGGCTTCCTCGGCGCGGCCCAGCTCGACCGGTTCGGCAACATCAACACGACGGTGATCGGCGGCGACTACCGCAACCCCGGTGTGCGGCTGCCCGGCGCGGGCGGCGCGCCGGAGATCGCCGCGTCGTGCCGCGAGGTCGTGGTCGTGGTGCGGCAGACCGAGCGGGCGTTCGTGGAACGGGTCGACTTCGTCACCTCGTTCGGCTTCGGGTCCGGGGCGGGTGAGCGGGAGCGGCTGGGCCTGACCGGCGCCGGGCCGCAGCTGGTGATCACCGACCTCGGTGTGCTGCGGCCCGACCCGGTGACCCGCGAGCTGGTGCTGACCGAGCTGCACCCCGGCGTCGACGTGGCGACCGCGCACGAGCGCACCGGGTGGGACCTGCGGGTCGCCGCCGACCTGGGCCGGGGCGAGCCGCCGACGGACCACGAACTCGCCGTGCTCCGCGAACTCACCCGCCGACCTGCCGACCCCCGCTGACCTGCCGACCCTGCCGATCTGCCGACCCTGCCGATCTGCCGGTCCGCCGGCCGATCCCCCTCGGCGCGAAGAACAGGAGAACCCGGTGCCGACCCACCAGCCGCACACCTACCGGCCGGACGCGCCGTCACACCCGCCCGCGTCCTTCCCCGAGTACCGGTCCAACGTGCTGCGCGCGCCGCACCGGCCGTTCCAGCTGCTGCCGCAGCGGCTGGGCGAGATCACCGGGCCGCTGCTCGGCGAGGACCGCGTCGGACCGCACGACCACGACCTGACCCTCGGCCACGACGGCGAGCCGCAGGGCCAGCGCATCATCGTCGCCGGCCGGGTGCTCGACGGCGACGGCCGGCCGGTCGCGGGCACCCTGCTGGAGGTGTGGCAGGCCAACGCGGGCGGCCGGTACCGGCACGACGCCGACCGCCACCCCGCGCCGCTCGACCCGAACTTCACCGGCGTCGGCCGGGTCGTGACCGACGCCGAGGGCCGCTACTCGCTCACCACGATCCAGCCCGGCGCGTACCCGTGGCGCAACCACGACAACGCCTGGCGGCCCGCGCACATCCACTTCTCGCTGTTCGGCACCGCGTTCACCCAGCGGCTGATCACCCAGATGTACTTCCCGGGCGACCCGCTGCTCACCCGGGACCCGATCTTCAACTCGGTCCGCGACCCGAAGGCCCGCGCGGCGATGGTGGCCCGCTTCGACCTGGGCACCACAGTGCCCGAGTGGGCGCTCGGCTACCGGTGGGACATCGTGCTGCGCGGCAAGAACCCCACCCCGCTGGAAGAGGAGGACGACGATGGGTGAGCTGCAGACGACCCCGTCGCAGACGGTCGGCCCGTTCTTCTCGTTCGGCCTGGTGTGGGCCGACGGCCCGTTCGTGGTCCCCGAGGGCACGCCGGGCGCGTTCCGGATCGGCGGCACGGTGTACGACGGCGCGGGCGCGCCGGTGCCGGACGCGGTGGTCGAGACCTGGCAGGCCGACCCGGACGGCCGGTTCGACCACCCCGACGACCCGCGCGGCGCGGTGCGGTGGAAGGATTTCCGCGGCTTCGGCCGCAGTGCCACGGACCCCGCGGGGCGGTACTCGCTGCTGACCGTCAAACCGGGCCCGCTGCCCGTGACCGGCGGCGGTGCGGCGGCGGACGGCCGGCAGGCACCCCACCTCGACGTGTCGGTGTTCTGCCGGGGCATGCTGGTGCGACTGGTCACGCGGATCTACTTCCCCGACGAGGAGGCCAACGCCGACGACCCGGTGCTCACCTCGATCGACCCGGCCAGGCGGGCCACGCTCATCGCCGAGAGCGAGCCACCTGGCTACCGCTTCGACATCCACCTGCAAGGGGAGCATGAAACCGTCTTCTTCGACCTCTGAGCACGGCGGCCGGTCGTCCGGGCCGCGAGAACCGGGCACCCGCTCGCTGTGGGGCACGTTGTTCACCGACCCGGACGTGGACGACGAGACGTGCGACCGCGCGTGGCTGCGCGCGATGCTGGACTTCGAACGCGCGCTGGCGATCGTGCAGGCCAGGGCCGGCATCGTGACCGAGGAGGCCGCCCGGATGGTGGTCACGGCCATCGACGTCGGCCACTACGACCCGGTCGCCCTCGGCGAGGGCGCCCTCACGTCGGGCACGCCGGTCGTGCCGCTGGTCCGGGCGATCGGCGCGCACGTCACCGCGGAGGGCCGCGCGGCCGTGCACAACGGCGCCACCAGCCAGGACGTGCTCGACACGGCGTTGTCGCTGGTCGCCTTCCGCGCCCTCGGGCCGATCCTGGACGGGCTGCGCGGCGTGGCCGCCGAGTGCGAACGGCTCGCGCGGCGGCACCGGGACACGCTGATCGCCGGCCGCACGCTGACCCAGCACGCGCTGCCCACCACGTTCGGGCTCAAGTGCGCGGGCTGGCTGGTCGCGGTGGACGAGGCCGAGGCGGCGCTGACCCGGGTCCGCACGCGGCGGCTGGCCGTGCAGTTCGGCGGCGCCGCGGGCACGCAGGCCGCGGTGCGCTCGGGCGTCGACCTGACCGGGCAGCTGGCCGACCAGCTCGGCCTGGTCGCGCCGCTGATCCCCTGGCACACCAACCGGACCAGGGTGGCGGAGCTGGCGGGCGCGCTCGGCGAGGCGTCCGGGGTGCTGGCCAAGATCGCGCAGGACGTGGTGCTGCTCGCGCAGACCGAGGTCGCCGAGGTGGCCGAGGCCGACGGCGGCACGTCGTCGGCGATGCCGCACAAGCACAACCCGGTCCGCGCGGTGCTCGTCACCGCGTGCGCCCGCCGCGTGCCGGGCCTGGTGGCGACCGTGCTGTCGTCGATGGCGCAGGAGCACGAACGCGCGGCCGGCGCGTGGCACAGCGAGTGGCAGACCGTCACCGAGCTGCTGCGGCTGGTCGGCGGCGCGGTGCGCGGCACCCGTGAGCTGCTGTCGCGGCTGCGCGTCGACCCGGAGCGGATGCGCCGCAACCTCGACCTGACCGGCGGGCTGCTGATGGCCGAGAACGTGGCCGTGCGGCTGGCCGACCGGATCGGCCGGTCCGAGGCGCAGGAGCTGGTCGCCGAGGTGTGCCGCACCGCGGTGGCGGCCGGGCGGTCGTTGCGCGACGCGCTGCTCGCCGACCTGCGGATCGGCTTGTCGGAGAAGGAGATAGACGACGCGCTCGACCCGGCCGGGTACACCGGCAGCGCGGGCGAGTTCACCGACCGCGCCCTCGCGGCGCACCGGGGGAGGAACCGGCCGTGAAGCCGCACTACGAGCTGAGCGGGCCGCCGGACGCGCCGGTCCTCGTCCTGGGCAACTCGCTCGGCACCACGACCGCGTTGTGGGACCGGCAGCTGCCCTTGCTGCACCGGCGGTTCCGGGTGCTGCGCTACGACCACCGCGGTCACGGCGGTTCCGGGGCGGAACCCGGCCCGTACCGGATCGACGACCTCGCCGACGACGTGCTGGAGCTGCTGGACGCGCTGGGGCTGGCCCGCGTGTCGTACTGCGGCGTCTCGATGGGCGCCATGGTCGGCATGTGGCTGGCCGGGCACGCGCCGGAGCGGATCGAGCGGCTGGTGCTGTGCTGCACGGCGGCCGGGTTCCCGAGCGCGCGGATGTGGCTGGACCGGGCGGCGGCCGTGCGGTCGGCCGGCACCGGCGCCGTGGCGTCGGCCGCGGCGGCCCGCTGGTTCACCCCGGCGTTCCGCGCCCGGTCGCCCGAGGTGGCGGCCGCGTTCGAAGCCGGTCTGTCCGAAGTGGACGACGAGGGTTACGCGGGGTGCTGCGAGGCGTTGGCGGTGATGGATTTGCGGTCCGTGCTGCCGGTGATCGAGGCGCCGACGGCGGTCATCGCGGGCACCGCCGACGAGGCCACGCCGCCGGCGTGCGGGCGCTTCATCGCCGACTCGGTGCCGGGCGCGTCGTTCCACCTCGTGCCGGGGGCGCACCTGGCGAACGTGGAGGCCGCCGACGAGGTGTCGGCGATCCTGGAGGCGCACCTGTGAGCCACGACGAGGGCATGCGCGTGCGGCGGGAGGTGCTCGGCGACGAGCACGTGGACCGGGCGGTCGCGGACACCGACGCGTTCACCGCCGACTTCCAGGACTTCATCACCCGCTACGCGTGGGGCGAGGTGTGGACCCGGCCGGGTCTGGACCGCCGGGTGCGGTCGTGCGTCACGCTGGCGATGCTCGCCGTCCTGGGGCAGGAGCACGAGCTGGCGATGCACGTGCGCGCGGCGGTGCGCAACGGCGTGACGGCGGAGGAGATCAAGGAAGTCCTGCTGCAGGTGGGCGTCTACGCGGGCCTGCCCGCCGCGAACCGCGCCTTCGCCGTGGCCCGGCCGATCCTGGCGGACCTGCCGGCGGAGCCCTGACGCGTCAGCGCGCCACCGCGGCCACCGCGCCGACGACGGCGCTCAGCAGCAAGGTCGCGCCCATCACCGGGCCGACCAGCCGGCTGCTCGTCAGCCCGTCGCGGCGCAGGCGGGGGAGCAGGGAGCACAGCAGGGCCAGTTGGGCGAAGCCCACGACGGCCACCGCCCAGTCCTCCAGCAGCACGGCGAGCGGCAGGAAGTGCGCGGCCACGACGGCTGCCACCCACCACGCCGTCCAGCGGGACGCGCGGCGTCTCGCGAGGACCAGGCCGCCGACGCCGGCGGCGACGACCTCGACCGCGACGAGCAGGCCGAACCAGCCGTACCTGCCTTCCAGCGCGGTCGGCTCGCCCCAGTTCAGGCCGGTGAGCGCGCCGAAGCCCAAGGCGATCACGACACCGAGGCCGGACCCCAGGCCGAGCCACCCGCGCCACGCCTTCGGCGGGTCCTCCTGCGCCCAGCCGAACCACACGAAGGCCATGAGGCCGAACCACGCGGTGGTGAAGTGCTGGTCGCGCAGGAACTCGGTCGTCATCGCCGGGACGCTACCGTTCCATCGGCGACCGATGGAACGCTTTCGCCGAACCGCACGCCGACGGCGCCGGCCCCCGGTCGAGGGCGGCGCCGTCGGCGGCTCGGGGTCAGGTGCCGCGAGCCTCGGACTTGACCTGCTGCCCGGCCTCGCGGGCGTGCTGGCCGACCTCCTGGGCCGAGCCCTTGGCCTGCTCCACGGTCGTCTGCGTGGCGTCCTGCGCGACCTGCTTGACCTGGTCGGCGGCCTCGCCGACCACCGCGCTCGCGTCGTCCTTCAACTTCTGGGCGGACTCCGTGAGCGCCTCCTTCACCGGCTCCAGGGCGCTGCCCGCGCGTTCGCCGAGCTGCCGGACGGCGTCCTGCTCGGCCCGCGTCGCCGGGATCAGCGTGGCGACCAGCGCGCCCGCGCCGAACGCGATCAACCCCGCCGCGAGCGGGTTGCCGCGCGCCTGCTGCCGTGCCTGGTGGGGCGCCTGCTGCACGGCGTGCGCCGCCTCCTGCGCCTTCTCGCCGACGGCGGTCGCGGCTTGCTGCGCCTTGTCGCCGACGGTGGAGGCGGCGTCGTGCGCGCGCTCGCCGACCGCGTTCGCCATGCCCGCCGTGCGGTCCTGCACCGTCGTCGCGGTCTCCGGAACCGTGCCCATCACTCGCTCCTTCAACGTGCTCATCCGGTGCCGGACCCGGTCGGCCCGGCGATGCGCGATGTTGCGCGGCCTGGCGTGGTCGACGATCCGGTTCGCGTCCGCCACCAGCTCGGCGCGGGTCCGGTCGATGTCGTGCCTTATCTGGTCGGGTGACGGGCCCATTCCGCGTCCTCCTTCAGGGTTTCGATGGTGCGCTCCGGCTTGGGGTTCACCTTGCGCAGTCGGGCGCGGCCGGTGGAGTACAGGGCGAATCCGCCGATGCCCCACAGCACGGCGACGACGAGCGTCGCCCAGCCCAGGCCCATGAAGCTGCCCAGGCCGAACGCCAGCGCGAAGCTGAGCAGGACCGCGGTCATGTAGCCGGCGAACCCGGCCGCGCCGAGCATCCCGGCCGCCTTGCCCGCCTTGGTGGCCTCCTGCCGGATCTCGGCCTTGGCGAGTTCGAGCTCCTGGCGCATCAGCCGGGACAGGTCCTCGGCCAGGTCACCGACGAGCTGGCCCAGCGTGGGCTCCTCCTCGTCGGCCGGCGGCACGGCTCCTCGTGGCGGCACGGCTCCGAGCGGCGGTGTCGCCCCGGTCGGCGGGACGGCGCGGGGGTGCGGCGCGGCGCCGGTCGGTGGCATGGCCCCGGTCGCGGGCACCGTCCCGGCGAGCGGCACCGGCTCCGTGACGGGCACGCCCCCGCTCGGCGCGCGGCTCGGCGGCACGTGGCTCCCCGGCCCCTGGCCGTCGGGCACGCGATCGCCGGTCATCCGGGTCTCAGCGCTGGACATACGGCGATCCCTCCGGCTGGTAGGGGGCGCGCGGGGACGGCGCGTGGTGGTCGGCCGGCACCTGCGGCGCGGGCATCCCGTACTCGGGCGGCACCGGCGACGGCGAGGAAGGCGTCGAGGTCGGCAGCGGGGCCGCGGTCGGCGTGCTCACCTGCGTGCTCACCGGCGTGGTCGGCACGTGGTCGGTGTACCCGCGCTGGGGCTGCGCCTGCCGGTCGTCGTTGCCGGCGCTCATGCTCTTCGCGGCGCGGGCGACCAGGAAACCGGCCACCGCCGCGCCGATCAGGAACGTGCCCGGCTTGCGCCGCGCGAAGTCCTGCGCGGAGTCGAGCAGCCCGCGCGCACCCCGTTCGTCGAGGTAGCGCGCCGCCTGCCGGCCGGCGTCGGAGACCTGGCGCAACGCGCCCGCGGTCAGCGAGTCGGGGCCGGAGCCGTCGGCCATCGTGCCCAGCTCGTCGGCGATCCGGTCGATCTGCCGCGACACCCGGCGCGCCTGCTCCTCGGCCTCGGTCGCGACCCGTTCCCGCATGTCGTGCACCACGTGCTTGGCCTGGCCCGTCGCCTCGTGGGCCACCTGCCCGACCTGGTCGCGCGCAGTCGAACGCACCTCTCCGGCGGCCTGCCTGGCGTGCTGAGCCACGGCTGCGCCCTCCTGCCCGGCGGTCTCGCGGACCGCGCCCACCTGGTTCTCGTCCACGACTGACTCCTCAAGGTCGGCGTGCTCTCGCCTACCCACCTACCCCCGTGGCGGAGGGCTAACCACCTTCGCAACCACAATCGTCCCGGTGCGCGGCGCCGCTCACGCGCGGGCGCGAAATGATGGCAAAATATGCGACGACCCCGCGGCCGGGGTGCGGCCGCGGGGTCGTCACGGGTAGTGGGTGGTCAGTGGGTCACCTGGTCAGAACGAGAAAACGGCGCCGGTCTCCTGCTCCATCACGCACCGGTTCGCGAATTCCTCCACGTACTGCACGGGCGTGCCGCGCCACGAGCCGAACGCGACCACGGTCACCGGCCGGTAGTCGAAGGTGCACACCTGCGGTTCGGTGCCGGCCAACTGCGTGAAATCACCGTCGGCGGCCTCGATCTCACCGCACGCCGCCTGCGCGGCCCGATGCTCTCCGGCAGCCGGATCGCAGGTCAGCCGGGTGCTGTCGACTCCGGTCTCCTCCTGGTAGACCGCCAGCACGAGGTCCGTCTCCGAGGGCGCGGCGGATGCCGTGCCGGTGGCGATCAGCGGAGCGGCCAGCAGGCCGGACGCGAACAGGGAAGCCATGAGGGTTCGTGTTCGTCGCATGGCACCGGGGTGACCCGATCGAGTGGCGGGTATTCGCTCGAATTCCCATCTCACCGGGATGTCGTAATCTGTGAATTAACATTTCCAATTCGTCGGGAATAGCTCACCAAGTGGGTCGGGCGCTCATCCCGCCGTCCACTACCAGGTCATTTCCGGTGAGCCAGGACGCCATCGGCGAGGCGAGGAAAACGCAGGCGTCGCCAACGTCCTCGGGTCGACCGAGCCGACCGAGCGGCGCGGCCCCGGTCCACCGGGCGACCCCGTCGGGCCAGTCCTCGGCGAGCCCGGGGCGGTCGACGAGGCCGGGGGAGACGGTGTTGATGCGGATGCCGCGCGGCCCGTACTCCAGCGCCGCCGACCGCGCGTGCATGATCAGGGCGGCCTTGGACGCGCTGTAGTGCGCGTGCCCGACGGCGGGGTGCGTGCCCTCGATCGAGGCGATGTGGGTGACCGACCCGCCCGCCGGCAGCACTTCCGCGGCGGCCTGCGTGCAGGAGAAGGCACTGGTGAGGTTCACGTCCACCACCGCGCGCCACTGTGTGGCCGTCATGCCCGCGAGCTCCTGCACCGGCTGCACGCCCGCGTTGTTCACCACGGCGTCCAACCCGCCGCACCACTCGGCGGCCGCGCGCACCAGCCGCCGGCACTCGTCCTCGTGGGCCAGGTCGGCGCGCATCCCGACCGCCCGCCCACCGGCCGCCGCGATCTCCTCGACGAGCGCCGTCACGTCACTGCGCCTGCTGTGCGCCACCACCGCCGCCCCGGCCCGCGCGAACCGCAACGCGATCCCGCGCCCGACGAGCCCGCCGGCCCCGGTGACGAGCGCGACCTTGCCCGCGAGAAGTCCTGTCACGGCGCGGAGAGTAGTGCTCGACACCGCGACCGGCGATCCGGTCCGCCACCGGGTGCGTGGCGACGTCCTTCGCTCAGACCGGGATCAGCGGGGTGTGTGGTCCGTCGGGCAGCTCCACGCGGATCTCGTCGCCGGGGCGGATCTCGCCGCCCGTCAGGACGATCGACATGATGCCGGCCTTGCGCACCACGTCGCCGTGCTCGTCGCGGCCGACGACCTGCTTGAGCAGGCCGTCCTGGAAGGCTTCGATCTGCGGGCACGGGTTGCGCAGGCCGGTCACCTCGACGACGGCGTGCGGGCCCAGGCGCAGTCGGGTGCCGGTCGGCAGCGAGAGCAGGTCCACGCCCCGCGTGGTCACGTTCTCGCCCAGTTGGCCCGGTGCGACCCGGAACCCGGACGAGGCCAGCTCGTCGTGCAGCTCGGCGTGCATCAGGTGGACCTGGCGGAGGTTCGGCTGGGTGGGGTCGCGCTTCACGCGCGAGCGGTGCTTCACGGTGACGCCCTGGTGCGCGTCGCCCTCGACGCCGAGCCCGGCGAGCAGGGTGATCGACTCCCCGGTGGGCTTGGTGAAGGTGTGCTCCGCGCTCCGGCTGACGGCCGTGATCGTCCCCATGCGACCGACCCTACCGGGGTAAGAGTTCCGGGCGCTGCGGCGATATGCCTGGTGAAGGATCTTTTCTGGGGATGACGGTGACCATCATGGATGACGAGTTGAACTTCCGGGCACGGGCGTTGTTGCGGGCGGTCGCGGCGGGTCGCGCCGAGGTGACGCGCAGCTGCGAGCCCGACCTGAAGGTCGACGGGCTGCTGTGCAGCGACCAGGGCGCGGCGCGGGAGCTGGCGCACGCCGGGCTGCTGCGCCCGGCCCGACGTGACGGGTCCGGGCTTTGGGTCCCGGCCGAGCTGACGGCCGCGGGCCGCGCGGTGCTCGCCTGACCGCGGCGGTCCGGGCCGCGACGACCGCACCGGACCGGTGGACCCGAATGGGGCGCGCCTGACCGGTGTGTCCGGGTCGTCCCCCGGACGCCCACTCTTGACGCTGCGTGCACGTCGCGGTTGACTGCGTGTCCGTAACCGGTTTCGGTACCGGTTACGGGGTCACCGTTGACCGTAGTCCGAGGAGTGCACCGTGCGAGTCACGATCGCCGAAGTCGCCCAACGCGCCCAGGTCAGCAAGGCGACCGTGTCCCGCGTCCTCAACGGCAAACCGGACGTCGACGCGGCGACGGCGGCCCGGGTGCGCCAGGTGATCGCGGACGTCGGGTACGTGCCCAGCGCCCGCGCGGTCGGGTTGGCGCGCGGGCGGGCGCGGACGGTCGGCATGCTGGTGCCGTCGTTGACCTGGCCGTGGACCGGCGAAGTGGTGCAGGGCGCGGTGGACGAGCTGGAGGCCGAGGGGTACGGGCTGCTGCTCTACACGGTCAACCGCGGCGCGGAGTCGCTGGCGCAGTTCGCCAGCCACGTGTCCGCGAAGGCGTTCGACGGGCTGCTGGTGATCGAGCCGCCGGACACGCTGAGCTACATCGAGACCCTGCACGACCAGGGGCTGCCCGTGGTGATGATCGACGACCGGGGCAGCCGTCCCGGGTTCCCGTCGGTGTGCACGACGAACCGCGAGGGCGCGCAGGCGGCGGCGCAGCACCTGATGGCGGCCGGCCGCACGGGCTTCGCCGTGGTGACCGGGCCGTCGAACTTCGGCTGTGTGCGGGAACGGCTGGACGGGTTCCTGGACGCGCTCGGGGACGCGGGCGTGCACGTGGACCCGAGGCTGGTCGTCGAGGGCGACTTCGGCACCGACCGCGGCGCGGTGGCGACCGAGAAGCTGATGGCCACCGGGTTGCGCTTCGACGCCGTCTTCGCGCAGAACGACCTGTCCGCGCTGGGCGCGATGAGGGCGTTGGCCGCCGCCGGCCGGAAGGTGCCCGACGACGTCGCGGTGGTCGGCTTCGACGACATACCGATCGCCGCCCACGCCGAGCTGACGACCGTGCGCCAGCCGATGAGGGAGATGGGCGAGGCCGCCGCGCGGCTGCTGCTGTCGCGGCTCGAGGGCGCGGCGCCGACGCGGGAACCGGTCGTGCTGCCCACGACCTTCGTCGCCCGCCGTTCGGGCTGATCGCTCACCCGTTATCAGGAACGCTATCGCCGTGCGTTAGCCCGGATGTCGGTGCCGAGCGCTCCCTATTGGTCCGTCTGGACGGGTGCACGCTCATGTGGCGGTTGGTTGACTCGAAGCCGTGTACCAGGCTCGTCACCGACCGTGACGAGCTGTGCATCGTCGCAGAACCCTGGGGGAAGTGTTCATGGCACCGCAATCGGAGTTATCGCATCCTGCCCCGCTCATCCCGGCCCAACCCGACCACCGCGTCCACGTGCGCTTCGACGGCGACGTGCCGGTGGGCGGCGAGGGGCAGGAGCCGGCGGGGACCACCCACCTGGCGGCCGTCACCGTCGACTTCACCACGTGCGCGGACGGGCCGGACCGGCGCAGACAGGTCTGCGCCGACGTGCTGGACCGCTGCACGGGCCACCTGGTCACGCCGGGCTGCGTGACCGCGCTGGTCTCCGGCACGTCGACCCGCACCGTCCGCGCCGAGCAGGACCGGCTGGTGCGCCGGCTGGAGAAGCTGGTCGCGAACCTGCCGATCGGGGTCTCCCGGGTCGGCCGGGGGACCGAGCGGGACGAGCTGGTGGCCGAGGCCCGCCGGGCGGCGACCTACGCGAGCCTCGCCCTGGCCGCCAGCCCGACCAGCGTGGACGCGCACCCGCTGGAGGAGGCGATGCTCGCCAACGGCGAGCTGACCTCCACGATGACGGCGCTGCTCGACCCGCTGGCCGACCACCAGGACTTCATCCACACGCTGTACCTGTACCTGGCGTTCGACCGGGACCGGCAGCGGGTGGCGCGGCACCTGACCGTGCACCCGCGCACGGTGGACTACCGGCTGCGCCGCATCGCCGCGCTGACCGGCCTGCACCCGCAGACGGTCTCCGGCGCGGGCAAGCTCCTCGCCGCGCTCATCAGCCGCACGCACCGCCGGCTCGCGCCGCAGCGCTGAGGCGGCGCCGAAACCCGCTCTTTTGTCCTCGATGACAATTGTGCCAAGTGACAAACGTCGTCTCTGGAATCGCGCGAGGGGCCTTGATACGGTTGCCCCGCTAGCCGGCGCGAATCACGGATCATGTTCGGTGCAGCACACTGGGGGATCGGTGGGTAGTACTGCTCGTATTCGACTGTCGCCTTACCAACGAGACATCTGGGTGGCGGGGGCACAATTTCCGGAGCTGGACCAGTACACCGTCTTCATTTATGACCGGTACCGCGGTGACGTGGACGAGGACCGGCTGGTCCAGGCCATGACCGAGGCCGCGCGGCGGACGGACGCATTTCGGCTTCGCTTTTCCGAAGAGGACGGCGAACCGTACCAGTGGCTCGCCGGCGACGCAGAATTCACGGTTCGCCGGGTGCGGTTGAATCGGGAGTCCGAAGTCGGGCGATGGCTCGGTGGTGAATTTTCAACTACTTATGACCTGACCGGTGACCGGCTGGTCGATCTCGTCCTGCTGAACGCGGGCGGGAGCGTGTACGCATATGTCCGGACGCACCACATCATCTGCGACGCGTGGGGCCTGCAACTGTTCTTGGCGCGGGTCCGCGCGGAGTACCTGGGCGCCGCGACCGAGACGCCGTCGTTCACCGAGCTGACCGCCGCGGACACCTACGAGGGTTCCGCGCGGCACGAGGAGGACCGGGCGTTCTTCGAGCAGGCCACGGCGGGCGTCGAGCCCGTGCTGTTCACGCGGCGCAGCCCGCGCGGACGCAGGCGCACCCGGCGGTACTCGTTCCCGCTGGAGCGGGCGCTGGTCGACGCCGTCCGCGACCGGGGCGAGTCGCCGTTCGTGGTGTTCTCCACCGCCGTCGCGCTGTACCTGGCGAAGGTGCACCAGGTCGACGAGGTGGTGCTCGGCGTGCCGGTGCTCAACCGCTCGGGCGCCCTGGCCAAGCAGACCGTCGGCCAGTTCGCGAACACGCTGCCGCTGCGCGTGGACACCCGCGCCGAGCTGACCGGGACCGAGGTGCTGTCCCGCGTGCGGCAGGACACCCGGGCCCTGTTGAAGCACCAACGGCTGCCGCTGGGCGACCTGGCAGCCGGCGGGCCGCTGTTCGACACCACCGTGGCCTACCTGGGCAAGCCGCCGGCCACGCCGATGCCGGGCGTCTCCTACGAGACGGTGGCGCGGACGCACGCCCACGACCAGGACGCGCTGGCGATCTGGGTCTCGGAGTTCGACCGCGCCGAGGACCCCCGGGTCGACCTGGAGTGCGCGACCGACGTGTTCGACGCGGACTTCCCGATCGAGGCCGCCGCACGGCACATCCAGGCACTCTTCCGGGCGCTGGCCACGTCGAGCGGGCAGCCGGTCGGCGAGCTGGACCCGTTGTCGGAGCAGGAGCGGCACGACCTCGTCCACGCGCACAACGCCACCGACGCGCCGTTCCCGGACGACACGACCCTGCCCGAGCTGTTCGCCCGCCAGGTGGAGCTGACACCGGACCGCGTGGCGCTGGTCGGGCCGGACGGCGCCACGGTGACCTACGCCGGGCTGGCCGCGCGGGTGAACGCGGTCGCCGCCGCGCTGCGGGCCCGGGGCGTGACCCGGGACGACCCGGTGGCCGTGCTGGTCGAACGTGGACCGCACCTGCTGCCCGCCGTGCTGGGCGCTCAGCTCGCGGGCGGCGCGTACGTGCCGGTCGACCCCGCCTACCCCGCCGAGCGGGTCCGCCTGCTGCTGGAGGACAGCGGCGCGAAGGTCGCCCTCCTCGGCGACGTCGAGGTGGACCCCGCCGCGCTGGGCTCGGTCGGCGCTGCGCTGCGGGTGGCCGACCTGCCGCGGGCCGAACCGGTCGCGCCGCTCGCGTCCCCGACGGACCTGGCCTACGTCATCTACACGTCCGGCTCCACCGGCCGCCCCAAGGGCGTGATGGTCGAGCACCGCTCGGTGGTGAACCGGCTGTGGTGGATGCAGCGCCGGTACCCGATCGGCGAGCACGACGTGCTGCTGCAGAAGACGCCGGTGTCGTTCGACGTGTCCGTGTGGGAGCTGTTCTGGTGGGGCTTCACCGGCGCCCGCCTGTCGCTGCTGCCGCCCGGCGCCGAGAAGGACCCGCGGGAGGTGCTGCGCGCGGTCGAGCGCGACGGCGTCACCGTGGTCCACTTCGTGCCGTCGATGTTCGCGCCGCTGCTGGAGCTGCTGGAGGAGGACCCGGACGCCCGGCGCGCCGCGTCCTCGTTGCGGCTGGTGTTCTGCAGCGGCGAAGCGCTGCCGCCGGCGCAGGTCGCCCGGTTCAACCGGGTGTTCGGCGACGGCGCGCGGCTGGTCAACCTCTACGGGCCGACCGAGGCCACGGTCGACGTCTCGGCGTACGACTGCCCGCCCGGCACGCCGGCCCGCGTCCCGATCGGCTCGCCCATCGACAACATCCGGCTGCACGTGCTGGACCGCGCGGGCCGGCCGCAGCCGGCGGGCGCGCCCGGCGAGCTGCATATCGGCGGCGTCGGCGTGGCGCGCGGCTACCTGAACCAGCCCGCGCTCACCGCCGAGCGCTTCGTGCACGACCACCTCGCCGGCGAGGGCCGGCTCTACCGCACCGGCGACCGGGCGCGGCGGCTGGCCGACGGCACGCTGGAGTACCTGGGCCGGGTGGACGACCAGGTCAAGATCCGGGGCAACCGGGTCGAGCCGGGCGAGGTGCGCGACCACGTGGCCGCGCTGCCCGGCGTGCGCGACGCCGCGGTGGTCGTCCGGCACTCCGACGCCCTCGGCGCGCACCTGGTCGCCTACTGCGTGGCGGACGACGAGCTGGACCCCGCCGCGCTGCGGACCGGCATGGCGCGGGCGGTGCCCGAGCACCTGATCCCCGCCTTCTTCGTGCGGATCGACGCGATCCCGCTGTCGCCCAACGGGAAGCTGGACCGCAAGCGGCTGCCGGAGGTCGTCGGCGCGCCGCGTGGCGGCAAGCCGCGCACCGCGGTCGAGGCGGAGCTGGCCGAGGTGTGGGCCGACGTGCTCGGCGTGCCCGAGGTCGGCATCCACGACAACTACTTCGCGCTGGGCGGCGACTCGATCGTCATGCTGCGCCTGCGGGCCCGCGCCGGACGCCGCGGCCTGCGGTTCGAACCGGCCGACCTGCTGCGCCACCCGACCGTCGCCGGCCTGGCCGGCCGGCTGTCGGCCACCGTGGCGCCCGAGTCGCGGCTGGCGCCGTTCGAGCTGGTGTCCGAAGTGGACCGGCCGAGGCTGGCCGGGCTCGCCGACGCGTTCCCGGTCAACCGGCTCAGCCTGGGGCTGCTGTTCCACTCCGGCAGGCACCCGGACTCCTCGGTGTACCACGACGTGTTCCGCTACCGGTTCGACGTGGCGTGGGACGAGCGGGCGCTGCGCCGCGCGTTCGACGCCGTCCTCGCCCGGCACCCCGCGCTGCGGTCGTCGTTCGACCTGGCGGGCTCCTCCGAGCCGCTGCAACGGGTGCACGAGCACGTGACCGGCGGGCTGGAGGTCGTCGACCTGCGCGGGCGCGCCGACGCGGAGGCGGTGATCGGCAAGCACGTCGAGCAGCGCCGGTTCCACCGCTACGAACCGGACCGGGCGCCGCTGCACCTGTTCACCGCGTTCGTCCGGGACGACGCGCTGGACCTCGTCCTCAGCTTCCACCACGCGATCCTCGACGGCTGGAGCGTGGCCAACGTCATCGTCGAGCTGATGACGCTCTACCGGGGCGACCCCGCGCCGCCCGCCGCGCCGTCACCGGCCTGGCAGGCGAAGGAGGAGCGCCGCGCGCTGGCGTCGGCGGAGACGGCCCGCTACTGGGCGGACCTGCTCGACGGCGCGGCGATGACCTCGCTGGACGGGTTCCGCGCGCACGAGCCCGTCGAGGAGCCGCGGTTCGCGTCGCACCGCGTCGACCTGCCCGCGGACCTGCTCGCCCAGCTCCGGGCGCGAGCCGCCGAGCACTCGTTGCCGGTGAAGTCGCTGGTCCTGGCCGCGCACTGCCTGACCCTGCACCTGTTCTCCCGCGCCGGCACGGTGGTCACGGGCGTGGTCGCGCACGGCAGGCCCGACCTGCCCGAGGCCGACCGGATGGTGGGCCTGTTCCTCAACACCGTCCCGGTCCGCACCGACATCGCCGGCCGCACGCGGCTGGACGTGGCCCGCGAGCTGTTCCGCCAGGAGCGGGACGGGCACGAGCACGAGCACCGGCGCTACCCGCTCAGCGCGATCCAGCAGGCGCACGGCGGCGTGCTCCAGACCGCGTTCAACTACGTCGACCTGCACGTGCTGGAACCGCTGCGGGAGCTGACCGGCCTGCGGGTGTGGGAGGAGACGAACTTCCCGCTGTTCGTCAACGTCATCGCCGACCCGGTCGGCGACGGCACGTTCCTGCGGGTCGACACCGACGGCCGCGCGATCACCCGCGACCAGGCGGCCCTGATCGCCGACACCTACGTCGGCGTGCTGCGCGAGCTGGTGGCCGACCCGCACGGCGCGGTCGACTTCTCGTTCCTCGCCCCGCGCCAGGACGTCGTGCCGCACCCCGAGCCCCTGGTCGACGTGGTGACCCGGTTCGCGCGGCAGGCCGAGGCCACGCCGGACGCGCTCGCGGTCACGTTCGGGGACGACACCGCGTGGACCTACCGGGAGCTGGAGCGGGTGTCCCGGTCGGTCGCGACCCGGCTGCTCGGCGGCGGCGCGGAACCCGGCGCGACCATCGGGGTGGCCCTCGACCGGTCGCCGGAGATGATCGCGGTGATCTGGGGCGTGCTGCGGGCCGGCCTGGTCTGCGTGCCGCTGGACGTCAGCTACCCGGCGCACCGGCTCGCGCTCATCCTGGACACGGCCCGGCCGCACCGGGTCGTCGCGCACCCCGCGCACGCGCACGTGGCGCAGGACGACGGGATCGTCATCCCGGTCGCCGAGGTCGTCGCCGACACCGCGGAGCACGTCGAGCTGCCCACCCCGGACCTGGACGACCTGGCGCTGCTGCTGTTCACCTCCGGGTCGACCGGCCGGCCCAAGGGCGTCGAGCTGACCCACCGGATGTGGGCCGGGTACACCCAGTGGCAGCTGCGGGTGCCCAGCGGCGAACCGGGCCTGCGCACGCTGCAGTTCGCGCCGCTGAGCTTCGACATGTCGTTCCAGGAGATCTTCTCGACCCACTGCGGCGGCGGCGAGCTGCGGCTGGTGACCGACGAGACGCGGCTCGACCCGATCGCGCTGCTGCGGGTGCTGGACCGGCACGGGGTGCAGCGCGTGCTGCTGCCCGCGGTGGCGTTCCAGCGGCTCGCGGAGGCGTCCAACGCGGTGGGCGTGCGACCGGGGGCGTTGCGCGTGGTCGTGTCCTCCGGCGAGCAGATGCGGATCACCGAGGAGGTCCGCGCGTTCGCCGCCGCGGTGCCCGGCCTGATGCTGGAGAACCAGTACGGGCCGACCGAGACCCACCAGGTCACCTACCACACGCTCACCGGCGACCCGGCCCGCTTCCCCGACCTGCCGCCCATCGGCCGGCCCCTGGACGGCGTCGAGGCGCAGGTGCTCGACGCCGACCTGAAGCCGGTGCCGGTCGGCGTGACCGGCGAGCTGTTCCTGGGCGGCGACTGCCTGGCCCGCGGCTACCACCGCGCGCCGGACCTCACCCGGGAGCGGTTCCTGCCGCACCCGTGGCGCGCGGGCGCCCGGCTCTACCGCACCGGCGACCTCGCCCGGCTGCTGCCCGACGGCAGCGTGATCTGGCTGGGCCGGGCCGACACCCAGGTGAAGGTCCGCGGCTTCCGCATCGAGACCGCCGAGGTGGAGCTGGCGGTCATGCGCCAGGCCGAGCGGCACACCGGGCTGCGCGGCGCGGCGGTGGTGGCCCGCAGGCGGCCCGACGGCGACGCGTTCCTGGCCGCGTTCCTCATCGGCGACGCCGACGGCGTGGACCTGGCGGACCTGGCCGGCTCGTTGCGGGCCGAGCTGCCGGAGTACATGGTGCCGTCGTACTTCGGGTGGCTGGACGCCTTCCCGCTGACACCCAGCGGCAAGCGCGACGACTCGGCCCTGCGCGAGATCCCGCTGACCCGCGACGACTCCGCCGAGCGGGTGGCGCCGCGCGACGAGTACGAGCGCAACCTCGCCGAGGTCTTCACCGAGCTGCTCGACCTGTCCGAGGTCGGCGTGGACGACGACTTCTTCGCCAACGGCGGCACGTCGCTGACCGCGATGCGGCTCGTCGTCACGATCGAGAAGCGCTACGGCGTCGGCGTCCCGCTGGCCGCGCTGATCGAGACGCCGACCGTGGCGGGGCTGGCCGAGCGGCTGCGGGTGAAGTCGGCGGTGGCGGAGTTCGACCCGCTGGTGCCGATCCGCCGCGACGGCGACCGGCCGCCGCTGTTCCTCGTGCACCCGCTGGGCGGGCACGTGCTGTGCTACCTGCCCATCGCCCGCCACCTGCCGCCGGACCAGCCCGTCTACGCGTTGCAGGCGGCGGGCAGCGACCAGGGCAGCACGCCCGCCCGGTCCATCCAGGAGATGGCCGCCGCCTACCTCGCCGCGATCCGGCGCGTGCGCCCGGAAGGGCCGTACGTGCTCGGCGGCTGGTCGTTCGGCGGGTTCGTCGCCTACGAGATCGCGCGCGTGCTGCGGGAGGAAGACCCGGACGCGGTGTCGGAGCTGGTGCTGCTCGACTCGATCACCATGCGCCGCGACCACGACGTGACGGTCGGCGACGACGCGCTGATGGAGTTCTTCTACTGGGAGCTCGTGTGGTTCGAGCGCAGCCTGGACGCGGTCGAGCAGCTGCCCGCGGACTTCACCGAGGACGAGAAGCTCGACCGCGTCCTCGACCGCGCGATGAGCACCGGGGTGCTGCCCTGGGGCACGTCGCGGGCCACCGTGAAGCGGCTGTACGAGCTGTTCCGGGCCAACTGGCGGGCGTTGATCGACTACCGGCCGCCGGTGACCGACCTGGACGTGACGCTGCTGCGCGCGGACGGCCCGCTGCCCGACTCGCTCAAGCCGATGCACCGGGCCGCGGGCACCCTGCACGCCGAGCCGGACAACGGCTGGCGGCACTGGACCACCGGCCGGCTCGACGTCGTCGACGTCTCCGGCGACCACCTGGTGCTGATGGAGGAGCCGCACGTCGCGGGCGTCGCCGACGCCATCACCACGCTGCTGAGCCCGAACCGGGCCGAGGGGACCGCACCGTGAGCAAGCACAAGAAGATCGTCATCGTCGGCGCGGGCATGGGCGGTCTCACGGCCGCCGCCGCGCTCGGCCGGGCCGGCTTCGAGGTCGAGGTGTACGAGCGGGCGCGGGAGCTGCGCCCGGTCGGCTCGGCGCTGTCGCTGATGAGCAACGCGCTCACCGCGCTGGCCGCGGTCGGCGTCACGCCCGAGTTCACCGGCCGGTCGCTGGTGTTCGAGTCGCTGCGCTTCCTGACCAAGCGGGGCCGTCCCATCCGGGCGATCCGGTTCGGCGACCTGGCCCGCCGGATCGGGCAGCCGAACCTGGCCATCCACCGGGCGAGCCTCCAGCAGGCGCTGCTGGAGCAGGCCTCGGACGCCAAGATCGAGCTGGGCGCCGCCGCCACCGGCTACACCCGCGACGGCGACGGCGTGGTGGTCGCCTTCGAGGACGGCCGGGAGGTGCGCGCCGACGTGCTGATCGGCGCGGACGGCTTCAACTCCGCCATCCGCCGCAAGATCGCCGGCCCCGAGCGCCCGCTGGACTACGACTACGTCGTGTGGCGTGCCACGCCCGCGTTCCGCCACCCCAAGGTCACGCACGCCTACGCCGCCCACTACTGGGGCCGCGGCCAGCGGTTCGGCCTGGTCGACATCGGCGGCGGCGACGTCTACTGGTGGGGCACCAAGAACATGCCCGCCGAGCAGGCGGCGGACTGGCGGGGCGGCAAGGCGGGCGTGCAGCAGCTCTACGCCGGGTGGGCCGACGAGGTGCAGCAGGTCATCGCCGCCACCCCGGAGGAGGGCATCACCAGCCTGCCCGCGCAGGACCGGCCGTTCCTGGAGCGGTGGGGCGACGGGCCGGTGACCCTGCTCGGCGACGCGGCCCACCCGATGCTGACCAGCCTCGGCCAGGGCGCCGCCATCGCCATCGAGGACGGCGCGGTGCTCGCGCACTGCCTCAAGACCATCGACGACCCGCAGACCGCGTTGCGCGCCTACGAGGACCGGCGACGCGACCGCGCGCGGGGCATGGTGCTGGCCTCCCGCGGGCTCAGCCGCACCGAGCAGCTCCAGAACCCGTTGCAGACCTTCGCCCGCGGCCTGTACTTCCGGTTCGTCCCCGAGCGGACGCTCGACCGGCAGAACGAGCAGGCCCTGATCTTCCCCGGAGTGCAGTGATGGCCACGCCGATCCGCCCGCTGTCGCCGGTGGAGCGCTGGTACTGGATGTGCGACCAGCTCTCCACGCTCAACGTCGTCTCCCGCACCAGGGTGCGCGGCGAACTGCCCGCCGACGTCCTGCGCCGCGGCCTGGACGCCGTGCAGGCCAGGCACCCGTTCCTGCGGCTGGCGATCACCGACGACGACGGCCTCGACCCGCACTGGGTCCCGACCGACCGCTCCATCCCGCTGCGCCGGGTGCGGCGCGAGCACGACGACCAGTGGGTGCGCGAGATCAACGAGCGCGAGCTGCCCGACCGCGTCGACCCGGCGGTCGGCCCGCTCGCCCGCGCCGTGGTGATCAGCGGCGACGACGACGTGCACGACCTGCTGGTCGTCGTGCCGCACATCATCGCCGACGGCACCACGGTGATCACGCTGGCGCAGCAGTGGCTGGAACTGGCCGCCGCCGACCGGCCGGTGGAGTCGTCGCGCGAGCTGCCGCCGCCCGACGAGCTGCGCCCCGCCCGCCACACCGGCGAGGAGGGCGCGGCGCGGCTGGCCGAGCAGACCGCCCGGGACGAGGAGCTGATGGCCCGCACCCGGCCCGGCCGGGTCGAGCCGACCAGCCGCGTGCCGCTGGAGGGCCGGCGGTCCCGGCTGGTGCACCGGGAGCTGACCGGCGAGCAGCTCGACGCCGTGGCCCGCGCGGCCCGGGAGCACGGCACCACCGTCCACGGCGCCGTCACCGCTGCCCTGGTGCGCGCCGCCGCCGCCGACGCGGGGGACGCGCACGACCACTTCGCGGTCGGCTCGCCGATCGACTTCCGGGGCGAGCTGGAACCGCCGGTGCGCCCGGACGAGGTCGGCACCTACGTGGCCACCGTGCCGTCCGTGGTCGACCCGGCGCTGCCGTTCTGGGACCTCGCCCGCGCGATCACCGAGGACCTCGCCGCGCGCAAGGCGAAGGGCGACCACTTCAACCTGGTCACGATGGTGGTGGGCGCGTGCCCGCCGTCGGTGGCGCAGGCGCGGCCGTTCCTGGAGTTCATGGAGGCCGAGGGCCCGATCAACCTGTGCTCGTCCAACATCGGCCGGTACGCCTTCCCCGACCGGATCGGCCCGTGGCGGGTGTCCGACGCCCAGTTCCTCACCGGCATCTCGGTCAACGGCTACTTCGTGGCCACCGTCAACTCCAGCCACGGCCGGCTGTTCTGGAACTTCACCCACATCGCGGACGCCGTGCCGGACGAGCGCGCGCGCCGGCTGGCGGACGACTCGCTGAGCACCTTGCTGTCGGAGATCACCCAGAGTTCGCCCGCGGGCGCGTGAGGAGTAGATGGTGTTCACCGCCAAGGCACTGCCGCCGACCGGCAGGACCGTGCTGATCACCGGCGCGTCGACCGGCCTCGGCCGGGAAGCCGCGCTGCACCTGGCCGAGCGGGGCTTCCGGGTCCTGGCCGCGGTGCGCAAGACCGAGGACGGCGACCGGCTCGTGGCCGACTGCCCGTCCGGCCGGGCCGAGCACGTCGTGCTCGACGTGACCGACCAGGCGTCCATCACCGCCGCGGCCGACGAGGTGGCCGAGAAGGTCGGCGACCGCGGCCTGTGGGGCCTGGTGAACAACGCGGGCATCTGCATCTCCGCGCCGCTGGAGGTCGTGTCGACCGACCTGCTGCGCCGGCAGCTCGAGGTCAACGTGGTCGGCCAGCTCGCGGTGACGCAGGCGTTCCTGCCGCTGCTGCGCGCCGCCCGCGGCCGGCTGGTCAACGTGACCTCCGGGCTCGGCACCGTCGCGATCCCGTACCTGGGGCCGTACTCGGCGGCGCAGTTCGCCAAGGAGGGCATGAGCGACGCGCTGCGCCGCGAGCTGGCCCCGCTGGGCGTGGCGGTGTCCGTGGTCTGCCCCGGCTCCATCTGGACCCCGATCTGGGCCAAGATCGCCCAGGACGGCCACGACGCGCTGGCCGGCGCGCCCGCCGCGGTCGCCGACCTCTACCGGGCGACGTTCCTGCGGTTCCTGCGGTTCAACGAGCAGACCGCGAAGGACAGCAAGACCCGGCCCGCCGAGGTGGCCGTCGCCATCCGGGCCGCGCTCACCTCGGTGAAGCCGAAGACCCGTTATCGGGTCGGCGCCGACGTCCGGCGCGGCACGGTGCTGGCGCGGGTGCTGCCCGACCGCGCCGTCGACTCGATGTTCAGCAAGATCGTCACCCCGCTCCCGACCGACCAGGAGGCGCACCGTGTCGGGTCCTGAACTCCGGCTCGGCGAAGAGCTGATCTCGCCGCTGCACCCGCTCTACGACGGCCTCCAGGTCGACGGCGCGCCCCGGCCCGCCCACCTCGCGCCCGACCACCCGGTGTGGGTCGTCACCCGGTACGCCGACGCCAAGAAGGTGCTCTCGCACCCCGGCGTGCGGCGGGACGCGAAGCAGGCGGCCGAGCTGTACGCCGAGCGCACGGGGGAGCAGCGGGCGGCCATCGGCGCCTCCCTCACCGCCCACATGCTCAACGCCGACCCGCCCGACCACACCCGGCTGCGCGCCCTGGTCGGCCGCGCGTTCACCAGCCGCCGGGTCGAGCTGCTGCGCCCGCACATCGAGCGGCTGACCGACGAGCTGCTGGACGCGATGGCCGCGCGCGAGCAGGCCGACCTGATGGGCGACTTCGCCGTCCCGCTGACCATCGGCGTGATCTGCGAGCTGCTCGGCGTGCCGCCGGCCGAACGCGACCACGTGCGCTCGGCGTGGGAGCGGCAGGCCGAGCTGCTGTCGCCGGAGGCCGCCGAGGCGTTGGCCGAGGAGCAGGCGGACTACCTGCGCGGCCTGCTGGAGGCCAAGCGCCGCGACCCGGCCGACGACGTGTTCAGCGCGCTCGTGCAGGCGGCGGACGAGGACGGCGGGTTGTCGCCGACCGAGCTCGTGGCCATGTCGCACCTGCTGCTCATGGCCGGGTTCGAGACGACCATGAACATGATCGGCAACGCGGTCGTCACGCTCCTCGTGCACCCCGGGCAGGCCGCGGCGCTGCGCGCGAACCCCGACCTGCTGCCCAACGCGCTGGAGGAGCTGGTCCGCTACGACAGCGCGGTCCGCGCGTCGATGCTCCGGTTCACCGTCGAGGACGTCGACCTCGGCGACGTCACCATCCCGGCGGGGGAGTACGTGCTGGTCTCGAACCTCACCGCCAACCACGACCCCGAGCGGTTCGACGACCCGGACCGGCTCGACCTCACCCGCAAGGCCGACGGGCACCTCGGCTACGGCCACGGCGTGCACTACTGCGTCGGCGCGCCGCTGGCCCGGCTCGAAGCCAGGGTCGCGATCGGCAGGCTCCTCGACCGCTTCCCGGACCTGCGCCTGGCCGTGCCGCACGGCGAGCTGGTCTGGCTGCCGATCACGTTCCTGCGCGCGCTGATCAGCGTGCCCGTCACCCCCCAGCCCGTGCTCACCGGAAGGACGTCCGCATGAACGCCCAGGAGATCCTGACCCGCAGCCTGGAGTTGCTGGAGAACGGCGACGCCCGCGGCTGGTGCGACCTGTTCCACCCCGAAGGCGTGCTGGAGTTCCCCTACGCCCCGCCCGGCTGGCCCAACCGCTTCGAGGGCCGCGAGGCCATCTGGCAGCACATGCAGAAGTTCCCCGAGCACCTGACGGTGAAGTTCACCGAGGTGACCTTCTACCCGACCGCCGACGAGGACCTGGCCATCGGCGAGTTCCACGGCGACGGCACGGCCACCCAGTCCGGCGGCACGCTCTCCCAGGACTACATCTCCGTCCTGCGCACGGACGGCGAGCACATCACGCTGTACCGGGACTTCTGGAACCCGGTCAAGCACATGGAAGCGCTCGGCGGGGCCGAGGCCGCCGCCGCGATCGTGCAGGGCTGAGCCGTGGCACGGGCCGCGGTGCTCGCCGGGCTCGGCACCCACGTGCCGCCCGACGTGCTGACCAACGACATGCTCGCCGAGGTGCTCGACACCTCCGACACCTGGATCCGCACCCGCACCGGCATCCGGCAGCGGCACATCGCGGACGAGCGGACCACCACCGGCGACCTGGCGGTGGCGGCCGGTGAACGCGCGCTGGCCTCGGCGGGCGTGACGCGGGTCGACCTGGTGGTGGTCGCCACCACCACCCCGGACCGGCAGTGCCCGGCCACCGCGCCCACCGTGGCGTCGCGCCTGGGCATGTCCGGCACGCCCGCGTTCGACGTGTCGGCCGCCTGCACCGGGTTCGTCTACGGCCTGGCCACCAGCGCGTCCATGATCAACGCGGGGCTGTTCGACAGCGCGCTGTTCATCGGCGCGGACACGTTCAGCGAGACCCTGGACCCGGCGGACCGGGCCACCCGGGCGCTCATCGGCGACGGCGCGGGCGCGGTCGTGCTGCGCGCCGGCGAGTCGGACGAGGACGGCGCGCTGCTCGCGTTCGACCTCGGCAGCGACGGCGAGCACGTCGGGCTGCTCGAGGTGCCCGCCGTCGGCCGGGCCGAACGGGCGGCGGGCACGACGCGCGGCTACTTCCACATGGAGGGCAAGCCGGTGTTCACCAAGGCGGTCACCGCGATGACCGACTCGGTGCACCGGGTGCTGGACCAGGTCGGCTGGACGACCGCGGACGTGGACCGGCTGGTGCCGCACCAGGCCAACGCCCGCATCCTGGCCGCCGTCGCCGACCAGCTCGACCTGCCCGCCGAGCGCGTGGTCAGCAACATCGCCGACGTCGGCAACACCGTCGCCGCGTCGATCCCGCTGGCGCTCGGGCACGGGATGCGCCACCAAGGCTTGAGATCGGGGCACAACGTCGTGCTCACGGGGTTCGGCGCGGGACTGACCTGGGGGTCGGTCGCGGTGCGCTGGCCCAAGATCACCGACATCGGCAGCTAGGGGGAACCAGTCATGCGTTCTGCGGTCGAAGACCGGCTCGTCGTGCTGATCAGCGAGATCAGCGAGGTGCCCGCCGAGGACATCACGGCGGACACCCCGCTGGAGGACCTGGGGTTCGACTCGCTGGTCCTGGTGGAGCTCGCGATGAAGCTCCGCAAGGAGTTCGGGGTCGTCGCCTCGGACGAGGAGCTGGACGAGGTGGAGACCGTCGGCGGGCTGCTCCGGTTCGCCACCAGGGCCCGGTCCGCGTAGGTCATGGACCTGCGTCAGGAAGTGCGCGCGTTCGCCCGGACGCACCTGCTCGACGGGCCCGCCGACCTCGCGACCCGCACGGCGGCCTGGCACGCCGCCGGGCTGGCGAACTGGTGGCTGCCCGTCGAGCACGGCGGCCGCGGCCTGTCCCTGCGCGAAGGCGTCGACGTGGTCGACGAGCTGGCCTACGCCGACGCCGGGTTCGCCTTCTCGTCCCTGGTGGGCGTGATCGGCTCGACGCTGGTGTCGCTCTACGGCGACGACCGGCTGCGCGACGGCGTGCTCGGCGACCTCGGCCGGGAGGGCGGCTTCTTCGCCACCGCCGTCACCGAGCGGGACGCGGGCAGCGAGCTCGACCGGTTGCGGACCACGGCCGTGCCCAAGGGCGACACCGTGGTCGTCACCGGCGAGAAGCTGTTCTCCACCAACGCCGACAGCGCCCGCTACCTGCTCGTGGTGGCGCGGCACGAAGCCGGCGCCGACGACCACCCGCACGTGGCCGTCGTCGTGCCGCGCGACGCGGACGGGGTGGTGGTGTCCGAGCCGTGGCGCACCACCGGCCTGACCGGCTCGCCGGTGCACCGGGTCACGCTGGCCGACTGCGCCGTGCCCGCGGGCAACGTGCTCGACGGGCACGGCCTGCGGCTGCTGGAGGTGGGGCTCAACGCCAGCCGCGTGCTCATCGCGGCCACCGCCGTCGGCATGGCCAGGCGCGTCCGCGACCTGTGCCTCGACTTCGCCGCCGGCAGGCGGCTGCGCGACGGCGTGCTCGGCAAGCACCCGCTGTTCGCCGACAAGATGGCCCAGGTCGAGATCGAGATCGAGACGATGCGCAGCCAGTGCCGCACCGCGGCGGACGACTTCGACGCCGTGCGGGCCGACCCCGACGCGGCGCGGCGGTTCGCCCGGCGCGGCGCGCTGAAGTCCGCGCTGGTCGCCAAGGTGTTCTGCGGCCAGGCCGGCTGGCGGGTGGCGGGCACCGGCTCCGAGGTGTTCGGCGGCCTCGGCTACACCGACGAGGTCCCGATCGGCGCGCTGGTGCGCGACCTGCGCCACGTCTCGCTGGTCGAAGGCGGCGAGGACGTGCTCCGCGACGTCGTGTACCGGCGGTTCACCGCGCCACGCGTCAGGCGCGCGTGATCGTTCCGCCCACACCGGAGGAGTCTGCGCTTCAGATGTCGGACCTGTTCGAAGAACACATCGGCCAGCACCAGGCGCTGGCGGTCGAGCACCAGCCGGAGTCCGCCTTCTACGCGCACCCGGCGGGCCCGGCGACCATCATGACCCTGGCCAACTTCCCCGACGACGTCCTGCCGCTGCTGCAGATGGAGAGCCTGGCCACCGTCGAGGCCATGCCCTACCTGGGCTGCGACACGCTGGTCGAGCTCGGCTGCTACGACGGGCGCGCGCTGGAGGTCGCACGGCACCTCGGCGCGCGCTACCTGGGCGTCGACCTCGACGCGCGGGCGGTCGCCACGCTCGCCGCGCGCATCGAGCGAGAGGGACTGGGCGAACGGGCGCGCACGCTGGTGGACGACCTGTTCAACCACCACCGGTGGGACCGGGACCTGGTGGGCGAGCGGCCGCTGTACATGCTGCCGTTCAACCTGCTGGGCAACTTCCGCCACCCGCTGCGGCTGCTGCGGTCCCTGGCGGGCGCGTCCGGCGCGGCGGTCATCTCGGTGTTCGGCGAGAGCCTGGAGGCCACGAAGGTCCGGCACGCCTACTACACGAGGTGCGGCGTGCGCGGCCTGGAGTTCGAGCTGACCGGCGACGGCGGCGTGCTGTTCACCGGCGCCGACGGCTTCTACTCCAGGTCGTTCAGCGAGCCCCGGTTCCGGGCGCTGCTGCGCGAGTGCGGGCTGACCGTCGTGCGCGTGCGGGGCAACTCGCTCGGTTACGCGGCGACCGTGCTGCTCGGCGACGCGCCGTCCGAGACCCGCCGGCGGTAGGTTCGCCACTAGCGAACTGCGGGCCGTCGAGTTGATTGCGTTGCGACGATCAGGCTACGTTCCGTAGTCGAACGGCATTCTTCACAGAAGGAACATGGGGGAACGGTGGACCTCGCGGCAGCGATCCTGGCCCGCTCGAACACGCAAACTCCGATGGCGCACGACCCGCTGTACGAGCAGCTGCTGCGGTCGCGGATCGTGCTGCTCGGCTCCGAGGTGAACGACGAGGTCGCCAACCGGCTGACCATGCAGTTACTGGTGCTCGCGGCCGAGGACGACGAGGCCGACATCCAGATGTACATCAACT
This sequence comes from Saccharothrix sp. 6-C, assembly GCF_016695385.1. Taxonomy (NCBI): domain Bacteria; kingdom Bacillati; phylum Actinomycetota; class Actinomycetes; order Pseudonocardiales; family Pseudonocardiaceae; genus Saccharothrix; species Saccharothrix sp. 6-C. The sequence continues at coordinate 2,404,204 of NZ_CP064192.1, forward strand.
CGCCGGGCGGTTCGGTCACGGCGGGCATGGCCATCTACGACACGATGAACCACATCAAGCCCGACGTGTCCACGATCGGCCTCGGCTTCGTGGCCTCGATGGGCCAGTTCCTGCTGTCCTCGGGCGCGCGCGGCAAGCGCTTCGTGCTGCCCAGCACGCGGGTGCTGATGCACCAGCCGTCCGCGGGCATCGGCGGCACGGCGACCGACATCGAGATCCAGGCGACGATCTTCACCCAGATGAAGAAGCGGATGGCCCGGATCACCGCCGAGCAGACCGGTCAGACGGTCGAGACCATCGAGCGGGACGCGGACCGCGACAAGTGGTTCACCGCCGAGGAGGCCTTGGAGTACGGCTTCATCGACCGGATCATCACCAACATCTGACGCGTCGCCGGCCCGCGCCGGCGTCGCCGCACCGCTGAACCTCTTCGGGAGTCCGTACCGATGCCGTTAGCCGTCTACGTCCTCGGCCTGGGCATCTTCGCCCTGACCACCAGCGAGTACATGGTGTCGGGGCTGATGCCGGCGCTGTCCGCCGAGTTCGAGGTGTCGTTCGCGGCCGTCGGCTACCTCGTGACCGTCTACGCGGGCGCGATGGCGGTCGGCGGCCCGCTGCTGACCGTGGCGCTGCTGAAGATGTCGCGCAAGACCGCGCTGCTCGGCCTCGTCGCGGTCTTCGTGGTGGGCCAGGTGCTCGGCGCGGTGGCGCAGGGTTACGGGACGATGGTGGTGGCCCGTCTGGTCACCGCGGTCGCGGCGGCGGCGTTCTTCGGCGTGGCGCTGACCGCGTGCGCCGAACTGGTCGGCGGCGAGAAGTTCGCGCGGGCGTCGTCGCTGGTGCTCGGCGGGCTGATGTTCGGCACCGTCCTCGGCCTGCCGGCGGCGACGCTGATCGGCGAGCGGTTCGGCTGGCGGGTCAGCTTCCTGGTCGTGGCGGGCGTCGCGCTGGCGGTCGGCCTGCTGCTGGTCAAGGCGCTGCCCGCGATGCCGGCCCCGCCGCCGATGCCGATGGCGGGGCAGCTCGCGATCTTCCGCAGCGGCAAGCTGTGGGCGATCTACGCGACGAGCCTGCTGCTGATCGGCGCCACCTTCGCGGGCTTCACCTACTTCGTGCCGATCCTGACCGAGGTCAGCGGGTTCTCCGCGGGCGTCGTCCCGGTGCTGCTCGTGGTCTACGGCGTGGCGACGATCGTGGGCAACAACGTGGTCGGCAGGCTGGCCGACCGGTTCACCATCCAGGTGCTCGTGGTCGGCCTGGTCGTGGCCGTGGCGGCGATGGTGCTCTTCGCGCTGTTCGCCCAGTCGGCCGTGGTCGCGGTCCTCGCGCTGGTGGTGATCGGCCTGACCGGTGTGTCGATGAACCCGGCCCTGGTGACCCGCGGCGCGCGGGTGGGCCAGAACAACATGCTGGTCAACTCCGTGCACACGGCCTGCATCATGCTCGGCGTGATGGTCGGCTCGTGGATCGGCGGCCTCGGCCTGAACTGGGGCACGGGGCTGCGCGGTCCGCTGTGGATCGGCGCGGCCCTCGGCGTGCTCGGCCTGCTGACCCTGGTGCCGGACGCGCTGGCCCTGCGCCGGCGGCCCGCCCCGGTCGCCGACCAGGCCTGATCCCGCTCCTCGACCGCGCCGGTGGTCCGCGGACCGCCGGCGCTTCCCGTCGGCCAGAACACGTTTCGGCTTAGCGACCGGTCGTCTTGGGTACCACCACCGTGATCGTCGGGGGACGAAACCACGTTGGGAGCCGACATGCCCTGGGTCGAAAGACATCGCCGCCGCCTGCCGCACAGCTGGTTCCGCACCACGTCGGTGGACCGGCACTACCGCAGGTCACCCGCCACCATCCCGACCGTGATCGCGGTGGTCCTCGCGATCGTCCTGCTGATCGTGCTGTTCTGACCCGGTGTCCGACGACGACGCAGAACCGTTGCCACAGCGGCACTTCCGCGCGGCGAGTGGTGGGGACGTGCCCGCACGTCCCCACCGCGGGCGGTGTCGGACCGTCCTGGTCCACCCGCCGCGGCCCGTGGGCACGGCTCCGTCGCGGTAGCCGTAGGCGCCCTCGCCGGCGCCGGCGGGCCTGGTCGGTCGGGCGCCGACGGCCGGCCGGCGGAGAACGTGCCGTCCGGCGCGACTCAGGCCCGGGTGCCCGACCAGGCGGCCCACAGCTCCGCGTACCGCCCGCCGGCGGCCAGCAGCTCCTCGTGCGGGCCGTTCTCCACCACCCGTCCGGCTTCCATCACGACCACGCGGTCCGCCGTCACGGCCTGGGTGAGCCGGTGCGCCACCAGCAGGCCGGTCCGCCCGTCCAGTGCCCGCGCCGCCGCTTCCTCCAACTCCCGCGCACCCGCGCTGCCCGCGTCCGCGGTCGCCTCGTCCAGGATCGCCACCGGCGGATCGGCCAGCACGAGCCGGGCCAGCGCGAGCTGCTGCGCCTGCGTCACGGTCAACCGGTGCCCGCCCTCGCCGACCACGGTCTCCAGGCCCGACGGCAGCGCGGAGGCCCAGCCGAGCGCCCCGACCCGCGCCAACGCCGCCGAGAGCTCGTCGTCGGTGGCTTCCGGGCGGGCCAGCCTCAGGTCGTCGGCCAGCGGGCCGGCGAAGACGTGCACCTCCTGCGTGATCAGCGCGACCGACCGGACCGCCGACCCCAGCTCCACCCCGCCGATGGCGATGCACCCGGCGGTCGGCTCGTGCACGCCCGCGATGAGCTTCGCCAGCGTCGTCTTGCCCGCGCCGGAGGCGCCGACCAGCGCGACCCGCTCACCGGCGGCCAGCTCCAGGTCGACGTCCCGCAGCACCGGGTGGCCGTCCACGTAGGAGTAGGACACCCCGGCCAGCTTGATCGTGGTGTCCGCCGGCCGCACCCGGCCCTCCAGCACGGGCATCGGCTCGTCGGTCACGCCCACCAGCCGGGACAGCGACGCGGTGGCCGCCTGCGCGTCGTCGGCCAGCGCCAAGGCGGCGTTGACCGGGTTGAACAGGCTGTGGAAGTACAGGGCCGCCGCGGTCGCCGTGCCCACGGACACCGAACCCGCGCCCACCAACCAGAACCCGGTGACCAGCACGCCGGCCAGCCCGATGAACTCCGCCGCGTTCAGCCTGCCGTAGAACCGGGTCAGCAGCCGGATGCCGCGCAACGCCAGGTCGACCGCCGCCCGCGACCGCGACCGCACCCTCGCCACGTGCGACGAGGCCAACCCGAACGTCCGGACCGTCGCCGCGCCGCCGATGGAGTCCAGCAACTGCTGCTGCTGGACGCCCACGGCCACCCGCTGCGCCGCGTACAGCTCCACCGCCCGGCCGCCGTACCACCGCACGGTGTGCACGTGGATCGGCATCGCCAGCAGCACGGGGATCAGGAACCGCCAGTCCAGCACCGCGATGCCGACCACGGTCAGCGCGATGGTCAACGCCGACCGCGCCATCACCGGCAGCGCGTTGCGCACCGCGTCGGCGATCACCTGCACGTCCCGCGTCACCCGCGAGGTCAGGTCGCCCGAGCCGGCCGCCTCCACCCGCCCCAGCGGCAGGTGCAGCGCCCGTTGCACGAACTTCTCGCGCAGGTCGGCGAGCATCCCCTCGCCCAGCCGCGCCACCAACGACGTGCCGAACGCCGTCGACACGCCCTGGACGGCGGCGACCAGCACCAGCACCACCACGGGCCACGTGATCGCGGAGGAGCCCGCGCCGACCAGGTCCACGATCCGGCCCAGCACCGGCGCGGTGAGCAGGCCGACCGCCGTGCCAGCCAGCAGCACCAGCAGCGCCGCCCACGCCGACGCGCGGCGCGGTCGGACCAGCTCGCCGACCACCGCCCAGGTCCGGGCGCCGGAAGCGGTCGCCAGCAACTCGCGCATCAGCTCAACACCACCAGTCGGTAGTCCTCGTCCGCCACCAGGTCCGCGTGCGCGCCGGACGAGGCGACGACACCGGAAGCCAGGAACACCACGCGGTCCGCCGCGGCCAGCAGCGCCGGGCTCGTCGCCACCACGACCGTCGTCAGCCCCGCCCTCATCCGCTTGATCCCGGCGGCCAGCGACACCTCCGTCACCGCGTCCACGGCGGTCGTCGGGTCGTGCACCACCAGCACCGGGGGCGCGGCGGCCAGGGCGCGGGCCAGCGCCACCCGTTGCCGCTGCCCGCCCGACAGCGACCGGCCGCGCGCCGAGATCACCGTGTCCAGCCCGTCGGGCAGCGCCCGCGCCACGTCGTCGACCCGGGCCGCGTCCATCGCCTCGTCGACCCGGGGTCCGCCCGCGGCGACGTTGTCCCGCACCGAGCCCTCGAACAGGTCCGCGTCGTGCGCCGCGACCAGCACCGCCGCCCGCAGCGCCGAACCCTCCACAGTGGACAGCGGCAGCCCGTCCAGGGTCACCGTGCCGCCCGCCGGGTCCACCTCGCGCGCCAGCACGGCCAGCAGCGACACCGCGTCCGCCGGGTCGCGCGCCACCACGCCGAGCAGCTCGCCGGGCGACACCGTCAACGACGCGCCGCGCAACGACCCCGACACGACGTCGGCCAGCTCCACCCGCCCGGCGACGGTGGGCGGCAGCTGCGCCGAACCGGGCGGCACCTCCGGTGGGGCGGCCAGCACCTCGGCCACCCGCGCGGCCGACGCCCGGCCCTGCGCCAGCAGCCCGTTGACCCACGAGAAGATCGACAGCGGCCACAGCAGGAACTGCGCCAACCCGACCGCGGCCACCAGCTCGCCGACGGTGATGGTCCCGGACGCGGCCAGGTGCCCGCCGACCAGCGCGACGATCGCCAGGAACACGCCGGTCACCGCCAGCATGGAGCCGTCCAGCCAGGCCCGTGACCCGGCCGCGCGGATCGCGGCGGCCATGGACGACCGGCTGGTCGCCCGGTACCGCCGCGCCGCCGTCGCCTCCGCGCCGATGCCCTTCAGCGCCCGCAGCCCGGCGACCAGGTCGGCCGCCACGCCCGACGCCAGCGCGGCCCGGTCCTGCTCGGCGTCGCTGCGCCGTTCGAGTGGTTTGCCGAGCACGTGCGCCAGGCCGAGCAGGACCGGCGCGGCCACCAGCACCAGCAGCCCGAGCACCCACGACACCCGCAGCAACGCCACCGCGCCCACCAGGACGCCGACCACCGCGGAGAACGCGATCGGCAGCGCCAGGTTCACCTGCCCGACGCGCTGCGCGTCGCTGGTCGCGATGTTCGCCAGCTCGCCGGACAGCCTGCCGCGGGCCGCGCCGCCGTCCGCGGACAGCACCCGGGCGGCCAAGGTCGACCGCACCTCGTGCGCGGCCTGGTGCGACGCCTTCTCCCCGCTGCGCAAGGAGAAGCGGAAGCTCAGCGACAGCGCCACGAACACCGCCGCGAGCACGCCGATCCAGAGGACCAGGCGCCCGCTCGCGCCGGTGCGCACCGCCTCGTCGATCACCACGCCGATGAGCAGGGGCACGGCGGCCTCGCCGGCCTGGTGCGCCGCGCCGAGCGCCGAGGCGACGGTCACCGACTTCCACTGCCCGGTCACGGCCCCTTTGAGGACCTCGGTCCTGTGGACGGTTTTCACCCCGGTGCCCGCCTTCCGCTGAAGTGCGAGGTGAGGCTACCCTAATCACGAAAGAGGCCTGGATCACTCCCGCGAAGGATCAACTTAGGTTAGGGTAACCAAAGTTCGATCACCCCGTTTCGCACCGATGGGACAGCCATGCCACAGCCACCAGTCTTCGACGTCCTCGGCGTCGGCTTCGGGCCGTCCAACCTGGCCCTGGCGATCGCAGTCGCCGAGCACAACGCCGACGCGCGCGCCGAAGACGTGGTGACCGCCCACTTCCTGGAACGGCAGCCGCGGTTCGGCTGGCACCGCGGGATGCTGATCGACGACGCCACCATGCAGGTGTCGTTCCTCAAGGACCTGGTGACGCTGCGGAACCCGCACAGCACCTTCACCTTCCTGAGCTACCTGCACAGCAAGGGCCGGCTGGTCGACTTCATCAACCACAAGAACCTGTTCCCGCTGCGCGTCGAGTTCCACGACTACTTCGAGTGGGCCGCCGGCCGCGTCGACGACCTGGTGTCCTACGACCACGACGTGGTGGACGTGCGGCCGGTGACCGAGGACGGCGTGATCACGCACCTCGACGTCGTCTCGCGCACCTCGACCGGCGAGGTGGAGGTGCGCCGCGCCCGCAACCTGGTGCTGGCCACCGGTCTGCGCCCGGCGTTGCCCGAGGGCGTCCGGCCGTCCGCGCGGGTCTGGCACAACCGGGACTTCCTGCACCGCGTCGAGTCGCTGACCGACCCGCGCCGGCTCGTCGTCGTCGGCGCCGGGCAGAGCGGCGCCGAGGTCACCGCGTTCCTGCACGAGCGGTTCCCGACCGCCGAGGTGTGCGCGGTGTTCGCCCGCTACGGCTACAGCCCGGCCGACGACAGCTCGTTCGCGAACCGGATCTTCGACCCCGCCGCCGTGGACGACTACTTCGCCGCGCCCGAGCAGGTCAAGCGCAAGCTGATGGACTACCACGGCAACACCAACTACGCGGTGGTCGACAACGAGCTGATCGCCGAGCTGTACCGGCGGGTGTACCGGGAGAAGGTGCTGGGCGCGCAGCGGCTGCGGCTGCTCAACCTCTCCCGCGTGGCCGAGCTGGACGACCGCGAGGACGGCGTGGCGGTGACCGTCGAGTCGCTGGGCACCGGCGCGCGCGAGGTGCTCGACGCCGACGCGATCGTCTACGCCACCGGCTACCGCGAGGCCGACCCGACCGGGCTGCTGGGCGACCTGGCCGGGCGCTGCGCCCGGGACGCGCACGGCAGGCTCGGCGTCGGCCGCGACTACCGCCTCGACACCGACGACGACCTGCTGGCCGGCCTCTACCTCCAGGGCGGCACCGAGCACACGCACGGCATCTCGTCGTCGTTGCTGTCCAACACGTCCGTGAGGGTGGGGGAGATCCTCCGGTCCGTGCTCGGCCGCCGCGCCCCGGCCGCGCCCGCGCGGCCCGAGTACGCGATCAGCGTCTCACGGGTGAGCTGACACGCTCCGAAGTTCGTCAGGCCAAGCAAACCGAGCTGGTACAGCGGCGCGCCGCCGCGCCTCCGAAAGGGAAACCCTGTGATGTCCACGAAGTTCAAGCTGGTCGCGGCCGTGTCGGTCGCGGCGCTGGCGCTGGCCGCCTGCGGGGGCGGCGGCGACGCCGGCCCCGGCGCGACGAGCCAGGGCGACGCCGCCGCCACCGGCGCGTTCCCGGTCTCCGTCGAGCACAAGTACGGCACCACCGAGATCAAGACCGAGCCGAGGAAGGTCGTCACGCTCGGCCTGTCCGACCAGGAGCCGGTGCTGGCCCTGGGCGTCAAGCCGGTCGGCGTCGTGGACTGGTTCAAGGAGCGGCCCTACGGCAACTGGCCGTGGACCGAGGAACTCTGGGGCGACGCGCAGCCGGAGATCGTCGGCGAGCGCGACGAGTACAACCTGGAGAAGGTCGCCGCCCTCAAGCCCGACCTGATCCTCGCGGTCTACTCCGGCATGAAGCAGGAGCAGTACGACACGCTGTCCAAGATCGCGCCCGTGGTCGCGCAGCCCAAGGCGTTCCCGGACTACGCCGCGCCCTGGCAGGACCAGACCCTGCACATCGGCAAGGCGCTGGGCAAGGAGGAGGAAGCGCGGGCGCTGATCGACGGCGTGGCGAAGCGGTTCGCCGACGCCAAGGCCGCGCACCCCGAGTGGGCCGGCAAGACCATGGTGGTGGCCGACAGCTTCAAACCCGGCCAGTACTCCGCGTTCGCGCCGACCGACCCGAAGGCCATCTTCATGAAGGAGCTGGGCTTCACCCTCGTGGACGAGATCGGCGAACTGGCCGGCCGGCTCAACGTGGCCGAGTTCAGCGAGGAGCGGTTCGACCTGCTCGACGCCGACCGCCTGGTGTGGCTCATGTTCGACCAGAGCGCGTGGGAGCGGGTCAAGTCCGTGCCCGCCTACCAGCGGCTCGAGGTCGTCAGCGAGAAGCGCGACCTGTTCCTCACCTACATGGACCCGCCGATCGGCGCGGCCATGTCGTTCAACACGGTGCTGAGCGTGCCCTACGGCATCGAGCAGGTCGTGCCGCTGCTCGAAGCGATCAAGAACTAGTCGGCGGTCCACCGCGGGTGGGGGTGCCGACGGCAGCCCCACCCGCGGTGTGTGTGCGGGGAAGTCGGGAAGGAACGGGAAGGTTGACCATGGCGCTGCCCTTGACCGGTGCCCAGACCGGTGTCTGGTTGGCACAGCAGCTGGAGCCCGACAACCCCGTCTACAACGTGGCGTGGTACCTGGAGCTGCGCGGACCGGTCGACCACGACCGGCTGGAGGCGGCCGTCCGGCAGACCGTCGGCGAGACCGGCGCGCTGCACGTCCGGTTCACCGAGGACGGCCAGGTCCCGACGCCGCCGACCACCGACGTCACGCTCCGGTCGTTCGACGCGCTCGCCGACGCGCGGGCCTGGATGGACGACGACCTGGCGCGGCTGACCGACGTCTCGACCGGCCCGCTGTTCCACCACGCGCTGCTGCGCATCGCCGACGACCACGTGCTCTGGTACCAGCGCTACCACCACCTCGTGGTCGACGCCTACGGCTGCGTGCTGATCACGCGCCGGGCCGGTGAGCTGTACGAGGGCGCCACCGAGCCGCGGCCGAAACCCGTGCAGGCCCTCGTCGACGCCGACCTCGCCTACCGCGACTCGCCCGCCCGGGAGGCCGACCGGGCGTTCTGGCACGCGAAGATGGCCGACCACCCCGAACCGGTGCGGCTCGTGCCGCGGGCCGCCGGGCAGGTCCGCGAGGTCATCCGCCGCACCGTCGAGCTGCCGAACCCGTTGACCTCGCGGCAGGCCATCGCCGCCGTCGCCGCCTACACCCACCGGGTGACCGGCGCGTCGGACCTGGTGCTGGCCATGCCGGTGACCGGCCGGCGTGACCAGGTCAGCCGGGTCACGCCCGGCATGGCGTCCACCGTGCTGCCGCTGCGCGTCACCGTGCGGCCGGACAGCACCATCACCGGCTTGATCGCCGACGTCGACCGCGAGATCCGCGAGGTCGTCCCGCGCAGCGCCTACCGCGGCGAGGACCTGGCCCGCGAGCTCGGCCTGCGCGACGGCATCCCCGAGCTGGTCGGGCCGACGGTCAACTACCTGGGCTTCGGCCGGGAGATGGGCTTCGCCGACCTCGACCCCGCGTTCCACATGCTGTCGCTGGGCCCGGTCAACGACCTCACCACGTCCTTCCTGCGACGCGCCGACGGCCGGCTCGTCGTCACGTTCGAGGCGAACGCCGCCGTGTGCACGCCCGCGGAACTGGCCGACCACCAACGCCGCTTCCTGCGCGTCCTCGACGCCGACCCCGACCAGCCCGTGGCGCTGATCGACCTGGTCGACGACGCGGAACGCGCCCGCCTGCTGGACTTCGGCACGTCACCGCGCGAGGTGGACGAGGTGACGTGGCCGGGCGCCGTCGAACGCCAGGTCGCGCTGCGCCCCGACGCCGTCGCGGTCGTGTGCGAGGACGTGTCGCTGACCTACGCCGAGCTGAACGTCGCCGCGAACCGGCTGGCCCGCGCGCTCGTCGCCTCCGGGGTGCGGCCCGAGGACGTGGTGGGCGTGGCCCTGCCCCGGTCGGCCGACCTGGTCGTCACGCTGCTCGCGGTGATGAAGGCCGGCGCGGCCTACCTGCCGCTGGACCTCGACCACCCCCGTGACCGCGTCGACCACATGGTCGCCGACGCGGGCGCCAAGGTGGTCATCACGCCGGAGACCCGGTTCGAGCTGCCCGACGACGGCTCCGACCTGGGGCTGGACATCGCGCTGGACCAGGCCGCGTACGTGATCTACACGTCCGGCTCGACCGGCCGGCCCAAGGGCGTCGTCGTGACGCACGAGGGCATCGGCAGCCTCATCGCCACCGCGCTGGACCGGATCGGCATCACCCCGGACAGCCGGGTCGTGCAGTTCGCGTCCGTCGGCTTCGACGTGGCCGTGTGGGACCTGTGCATGTCGCTCGGCGTCGGCGGGCGCGCGGTCGTCGTGCCGTCGCACCGCCGGGTCGCGGGCGAGGCGCTGACCTCCTACATCGCCGAGCACCGCGCCACCCACATGATCCTGCCGCCGTCGCTGGTCGCCGCGCTGCCGCCGGAGTGCGAGCTGCCCGCCGGCGCGGTGCTGGTCGTGGGCACGGAGACCGTGCCGACCGAGCTGATCGCCCGCTGGTCGCGGCGGCTGCGGGTCGTCGCCGCGTACGGCCTCACCGAGGCCACGGTGAACTCCACGCTGTGGGCCGCCCGGCCGGACTGGACCGGTCCGGTGCCGATCGGCGTGCCGGACCCCAACACCCGCTGCTACGTGCTCGACTCGGCGTTGCGGCCGGTGCCGGTGGGCGTCGAGGGCGAGCTGTACGTCGGCGGGCGCGGGCTCGCGCGGGGCTACCGGGGACAGCCGGCGCTGACCGCGTTCCGGTTCGTGGCCGACCCGTTCGCCGGACCGGGCGCCCGCATGTACCGGACGGGCGACCGGGCCCGGTGGCGCGCCGACGGCGCCCTCGACTTCCTGGGCCGGTCCGACGGCCAGGTGAAGATCCGGGGGTTCCGGATCGAGCCGGGCGAGGTCGAGAGCGTGCTCATGGCCCACCCGCGGATCGCGCAGGCCGCCGTGCTGGTGCGGGAGGACCACCGGCGGGTGAAGCGGCTCGTCGCGTACGTGGTCGGCACGGCCGCGCCGGTGGACGCGCGGGAGCACGTCGCCTCGGCGCTGCCGGAGTACATGGTGCCGTCCGCGGTGGTGCCGCTGCCCGGTCCGCTGCCGCTGACCCCGAACGGCAAGCTGGACCGCGCGGCCCTGCCGGAGCCGGACTGGGCCGCGCTCGCCGGTGACGCGCCGGCCACGAACCCGGTCGAGCAGACGCTGGTGGACCTCGTCGAGGCGGTGCTCGGGCTGACGCCCGGCATCCACGACAACTTCTTCGAGCTGGGCGGCGACAGCATCGTCACGATGCAGCTGGTGTCGCGGGCGCGTGCCGCGGGCCTGGAGCTCACGCCGCGCGAGGTGTTCGAGCACCGGACCGTGGCCGGGTTGGCGCGGGTGGCGCGCGAGGTGAGCGGCGGCGACGCCTCCCTCGACGGGTTCCCGTCGGACGTGCTGCCGGCGTCGCCGTTGCAGGAAGGCTTCTTCTTCCACGCGCAGTACGACACCGAGGACTCGTACGTGGTGCAGGAGGTGCTGGACCTGGCCGTCGGCCGGGACGCCGTGCAGGGCCTGCTGGACCGGCACCCGTTGCTGCGCGCGGGTTTCCGCCAGACCGACCGCGGGCGCGTGGAGCAGGTGATCGCCGAGGCGTCGACGCTGCCGTGGCGCGAGTACCCGGCCACCGACGACGTCGAGGCCGTGCTGGCGGCGGAACGCGCCGACCCCTTCGACCTGTCCCGCCCGCCGTTGGTGCGCGCGGCCCGGCACGGCGACCGGCTGGTGCTGACCCTGCACCACATCCTGCTGGACGGGTGGTCGGTCGGCCTGCTGCGGCGCGAGCTGGTCGGTGGCCGGGTCGAGCCGGTCGACCACCGGCGCTACTTCGCGTGGCTGGCGAGCCGTGACCGTGCCGCGGCGCACGAGGCCTGGCGCGCCGCTCTGTCCGATGTGGACGAGCCGACCCGGATCGCCGGGCTGTCCACACCCTCCTCCACGCGGCCGGGAATCGTCGGCCCCGGGCGGCAAAATAACAGCAGGGGACCCCTGGGAGGGGACGCCCGCGAAGCGCTGCCGTTGGCCGAGGTGTCGCCGAGGCACGGGCAGCACCGGGTCCGGTTGCCCGCCGAGCTCAGCGCGGCGCTCGCCGGTGAGGCGAGGAGGCGGGGCCTGACGCTCAGCACGGTCCTGCACGGGGCCTGGGGCCTGCTCCTCGGCGGCCTCACCGGACGGGCGGACGTCGTCTACGGCACCACCGTGGCGGGCCGGCCGGCGGAGGTGCCGGGCATCGAGCACGCGGTCGGGCTGTTCATCAACACCGTCCCCGTCCGCCAGCGCTGGCGGGGGGACGACAGCCTCGCCACCACCTTCCAGCACCTGCAGAGCGAGCAGGCGCGGCTGCTGGAGCACCAGCACCTCGGCCTCGCCGAGATCCAGCGCGTCACCGGGCACGGCGAGCTGTTCGACACCCTCGTCGTGGTCGAGAACTTCCCGGACGTGGTCGACGACGTCGAGATCCGCGACCAGGTGCACTACCCGCTGGCCCTGATCGCGCTGCCCGGCGAACGCCTCGAACTGCGCCTCAAGCACCGCCTCCCGGACGCCGAGGTGGCCGCCCTCGCCCAACGGCTGGTCCGCCTGCTGACCGCGTTCGCCACCACGCCCGACCGGGCGGTGGCGAGCCTCGACCTCGTCTCCGACACCGAGACCGAGTGGCTGGCCCGGCTCAACGCGACCACCGCCGACGTGCCGGAGGGCACGCTGGTCAGCCGGATCGCCGCCCAGACCGCCCGCACCCCCGACGCCGTCGCGGTCGTCTGCGACGACGTCACCCTCACCTACGCCGAACTGGACCGGCGCGCCACCTCGCTGGCCCGCACGCTCCTCGGCCACCGCGTCGTCGGCGTCGCCGTGCCGAGGTCCGCCGAGCTGCTGGTGGCGCTGCTGGCCGTGCTCAAGTCCGGCGCCGCCTACCTGCCCCTCGACCTCGACTACCCGGCCGAGCGCGTCGAGTTCATGCTCGCCGACTCCGGCGCCACCGCCGTCGTCCGGCCCGAGGACTGCGCCGACACCGACACCGACACCGACACCCCGCCGGCCGACCTCCCCGCGCCCCACCCGGACCAGCCCGCCTACCTGATCTACACCTCCGGCTCGACCGGGCGGCCCAAGGGCGTCGTCGTCACGCACCGCGCGATCGTCAACCGGCTGGCGTGGATGCAGCACGAGTACGGCCTCACCGCCGACGACCGCGTGCTGCAGAAGACGCCGTCCAGCTTCGACGTCTCGGTGTGGGAGTTCTTCTGGGCGCTGTGCGAGGGCGCGGCCGTCGTGCTCGCCAAGCCGGACGGCCACCGCGACCCCGCCTACCTCGCCGACCTGATCCGCCGCGAGCGCGTCACCACGCTGCACTTCGTGCCGTCCATGCTGGCCGCGTTCCTCGGCGTCCCCGAGGTGCGCGAGGACAGGTCGTGGTCGGCGAGCCTGCGCCGCGCGTTCAGCAGCGGCGAGGCGTTGACCGGCGACGTGGCCGGCCGGTGGCTCGAGCTGACCGCCGTGCCGCTGCACAACCTGTACGGCCCCACCGAGGCCGCCGTCGACGTCACCTACTTCGAGTACGACGCCGCGCCGCACCCGTCCGTGCCGATCGGCCGCCCGGTCTGGAACACGCGGCTGCACGTGCTCGACCCGTTCCTGCGGCCCGTGCCGGTGAACGTGCCCGGCGAGCTGTACCTGGCGGGCGTCCAGCTCGCCCTCGGCTACCACGGCCGCTTCGCGCTCACCGCCGAGCGGTTCGTGGCCGACCCGTTCGGCGCGCCCGGCGAACGCATGTACCGCACGGGCGACCTGGTGGTGCGCCGCCCGGACGGCGTGCTCGTCTACCTCGGCCGCACCGACCGGCAGGTCAAGGTGCGCGGCAACCGGATCGAGCCGGGCGAGGTCGAGTCGGCGCTCGCCGGGCAGCCCGGTGTGCGTCGGGCCGCGGTCGTCGTCCGCGGCGACCAGCTCCTCGGCTACGTGACGCCGGCCGACGTCGACCTCGACGCGGTGCGCGCCGGTGTCGCCGCCGCCCTGCCCGCCGCGATGGTCCCGCACGCGGTCGTGGCGCTGCCCGACTTCCCGCTCACCCCCAGCGGCAAGCTCGACCAGGCCGCGCTGCCCTCGCCGACCCCCGTGAAGACCGGGCGACGCGCGCCCGGGACCGACCGGGAACGCCTGCTGTGCGAGGTGTTCGCCGACGTGCTCGGCCTGGCCGACCTCGGGGTCGACGACGACTTCTTCGTGCTCGGCGGCGACAGCATCACGTCCATCGCGGTGTCCAGCCGGGCGCGCGGACTCGGCATCGGGATCAGCCCCCGCGACGTGTTCGAGCACCGCACGGTCGCCGCGCTGGCCGCCGTCGAGACGACCGCGGACACCGCCGCCGACGCGCCGCTGCTCGTGCTGACCGACGAACAGCGCGCCGCCCTGCCCGAGGCGGAGGACGTGTGGCCGCTCTCGCCGTTGCAGGAAGGCCTGTACTTCCACTCCAGCTACGACACCGGCGCGCTCGACGTCTACCTCTCCCAGGAGACGATGGACTTCGCGGGCCGGCTCGACGTCGACCGGCTGCGCCGCGCGGGCGCCGCGCTGCTGGCCCGCAACCCGAGCCTGCGCGCCGGGTTCACCAGCGACGGCGTGCCCGTCCCGGTGCAGTTCATCGCGGCCGGCCCGGAGATCCCGCTGCGCGTGGTCGACGCCGACGACGCCGAGGTGCCGGAACTGCTGGCCGCCGACCGGCGCGAGCGGTTCGACCTGGCCGCGCCGCCCCTGTGCCGGTTCCTGGTGCTGCGGCTGCCCGACGGCCGCGACCGGCTCGTCATCACCCACCACCTGATCCTCTGGGACGGCTGGTCGGCGTGGCTGTTCCTGGAGCAGCTGCTGGAGCTGTACCGCGACCTCGACGCCCAGCTCCCGCCGCCCGGCACCTACCGCGACTACCTGGCGTGGCTGGCCCGGCAGGACCACGACGCGGCGCTGCGGGCGTGGCGCACCGCGTTGTCCGGCCTGCGCGAACCGACCCTCGTCGCGCCCGTCGACCGGTCGCGCGAGCCGGTCATCCCGGCCGAGTCCCACCAGGAGCTGGACGAGGAGCTGACCGACCGCGTCCGCGCGCAGGCCCGGCGGCACGGCCTGACCGCGAACGCCGTGTTCAACGCCGCGTGGGCGATGGTGCTGGCGAGCCAGGTCGGCCGGGACGACGTGGTGTTCGGCACCGCCGTCGCGGGCCGACCGGTCGAGGTCGACGGCGTCGAGCACGTCATCGGCATGTTCCTCAACACCATCCCCACCCGCATCGCGCTCGACCCCCGCGAGACCGTGCTGGAGCTGCTGCGGCGCGTGCAGGCCGAGCGGACCGCGCTCATGTCCTACGAGCACGTCGGCCTCGGCGAGATCCAGCAGGAGGCCGGGCACCGGCAGCTGTTCGACACGCTGTTCGTGCTGCGCACCGGCGACGGCGCCGACCGCCAGGACGAGTTCGCGTCCCGGCACGGCGTGCTCGACGTGTCCAACGTGGACGGCACGCACTTCCCGCTGACGCTCATCATCACGCCCGGCGCGCGCACCCGCGTCACGCTCGCGTCCCGACCGGACGTCTTCGCCGCCGACACCGCCGAAGCGCTGCTCACCCGGTACACCACCGTGCTGCGCCGCCTGGTGGACGCGCCGGACGCGCTGATCGGCGCCCTCGACGTGCTGCCCGACCACGAGCGGCGCGCGCTGGAGGCCGAGTGGGACGCCGGCGCCAACCCCGTGGTCCCCGAGACCGTCGCCGACCTGCTCGCCGCGCAGTCGCGCCGCACGCCGGACGCCACCGCGCTCGTGTTCGGCGACCAGCGGCTGACCTACGCGCAGTTGCAGGACCGGATCGACACCCTGGCCCGGCTGCTGATCAGCCTCGGCGCGGGGCCGGAACGCGTGGTCGCGCTCGCGCTGCCGCGCACCACCGAGATGGTGGTGGCGTTGTTCGCGGTGCTCCGCACCGGTGCCGCCTACCTGCCGCTGGACCTCGACCACCCGGCCGACCGGCTGCTGCTGATGATCGAGGACACCGAGCCGCTGTGCGTGCTCTCGACCACCGCGGTCGGGCTGGTGCCGGACGCGGTGTGCGTGGACGACCTGCCCGACGGGCCGGACCACGTCGAGTGGCCGGTGTTCTCGCCGGACCACCCGGCGTACGTGATCTACACGTCCGGCTCGACCGGCCGGCCGAAGGGCGTCGTCACGCCCTACCGGGGCCTGACGAACATGCAGCTCAACCACCAGCAGGCGATCTTCGCGCCCGCCGTCGCGGCCGCCGGCGGCCGTCGGCTGCGCATCGCGCACACCGTGTCGTTCGCGTTCGACATGTCGTGGGAAGAGCTGCTGTGGCTGGTCGAGGGCCACGAGGTGCACGTGTGCGACGAGGAGCTGCGCCGGGACGCGGCGGCCCTGGTCGCGTACTGCGACGAGCACCTCGTCGACGTGGTCAACGTGACCCCGACCTACGCCCAGCTGCTCATCGAGGAGGGCCTGCTGGAGGGCCACGTGCCCGCGCTGGTGCTGCTCGGCGGCGAGGCCGTGCCCGAGTCGGTGTGGCAGCGGCTGCGCGAGACGCCCGGCACGTACGGCTACAACCTGTACGGGCCGACCGAGTACACGATCAACACGCTGGGCGCGTCCACGGAGGACAGCTGGACGGCGACCGTCGGCAAGGCGATCTGGAACACCCGGGCGTACGTGCTGGACGCCCGCCTGCGGCCGGCGCCGCCCGGCTCGCCCGGCGAGCTCTACGTCGCGGGCGTCGGCCTGGCCCGCGGCTACCACGACCGGTTCGGGCTCACCGCCGAGCGGTTCGTCGCCGACCCGTACGGCCCGCCCGGCACCCGCATGTACCGCACCGGCGACCTGGTGCGGGCGCGTGCCGACGGCAACCTCGACTTCCTCGGCCGCACCGACGACCAGGTCAAGATCCGCGGCTACCGGGTCGAGCTGGGCGAGGTCGAGTCCGCCCTGGCCGGCCTGCCGGGGGTGACGCACGCGGCGGTCGTCGTGGACGCCGGGCCGGGCGGGGTGAAGCGGCTGGTCGGGTACGTGGTGTCGGCGGTCGACCCGGCGGTGCTGCGGGAGGGCCTGAAGAACAGCCTGCCCGACTACATGGTGCCCGCCGCGATCATGCCCGTGGACGCGCTGCCCCTCACCGTGAACGGCAAGCTCGACGTGCGGGCGCTGCCCAAGCCGGTGATCTCCGGCGCGGCGTCGTCCCGGGCCGCCGCGACCCGCGAGGAGGAAGTGCTGTGCGGGCTGTTCGCCGACGTGCTCGGCGTGCCCGCGGTGGGCGTGGACGACGACTTCTTCGACCTCGGCGGCCACTCGCTGCTCGCCACCCGGTTGATCAGCCGGGCCCGGTCGGCGCTGGGCGTGGACCTGGCGATCCGCGACCTGTTCGACGCGCCCACGGTCGCCGAGCTGGCCCTGCGCGCCTGCGGCGGGTCGGCGAGGCCGCCGCTGGTGCCCGTGCGGCGGCCGGCCGAGCTGCCGCTGTCGTCGGCGCAGCAGCGGTTGTGGCTGATCCAGCAGATGGAGGGCACGTCCGCCGCCTACAACTTCCCGCTGGTGTTCACCTTGCACGGCCCGCTGGACGTGGCCGCGTTCACCGCCGCCGTCGGCGACGTGGTCGACCGGCACGAGGCGTTGCGGACGGTGTTCGGCGAGCACGAGGGCACGCCGTTCCAGCGAGTGCTGCACGACGTCACGCCCGTGGTGGTCGTGCGTCCGGCCGACGAGCACGAGGTGCCGGACATCGTGCGGGCCGAGGTCGAGCGGCCGTTCGACCTGCGCGCCGAGCTGCCGTTGCGGGTGACGATCGCGGAGTTGGCCCCCGAGCGGCACCTGATCGTCGTCCTGCTGCACCACATCACCACCGACGAGTGGTCCGACCGGCCGTTCCTGCGCGACCTCGCGACCGCGTACCGGGCGCGGCGGGCCGGTGCGGCGCCGGGGTGGGAGCCGCTGCCCGTGCAGTACGCGGACTACACCGTGTGGCAGCGCGACGTGCTGGACGTCGTCGGCGACGAGCAGTCGGACTTCTGGGCGCGGGCGTTGGCCGGCGCGCCGGAAGAGCTGGAGCTGCCCGTCGACCGCCCCCGCCCGGGACGGCCGACGTTCCGCGGCTCCGACGTGGAAGTCGTGTTCGAACCCGCGTCGGTCGACGCGCTGCGGGCGTTCGCGCAGACGTCCGGTGCGTCGATGTTCATGGTGTTGCAGGCCGCCGTCGCCGCCCTGCTCGGCCGGTTGGGCGCGGGTGACGACATCCCGCTGGGCGCGCCGATCGCGGGCCGCACCGACGAGGCGCTGGACGACCTGGTCGGCTTCTTCGTCAACACGCTCGTGCTGCGGGCCGACCTGTCCGGCGACCCGGGCTTCGCCGAGCTGGTCGCGCGGGTGAAGGAGACGTCGCTGGCCGCGTTCTCGCACCAGGACGTGCCGTTCGAGGCCGTGGTCGACCGGCTCAACCCGACCCGGTCGGCGGCGCGCAACCCGCTGTTCCAGGTGATGGTCGGCTACCACAGCCGGGGCGGCGACGACGGGTCGTTCGACGGCCTGCCGGTGACGTGGGTGGGCCACGAGACCACGACCGCGAAGTTCGACCTGGTGTTCAGCTTCACCGAGGTCGTCGACGGTCCGGTGGTGTGCCGGCTGGAGTACGCGACGGACCTGTTCGACCGGGAGACCGTCGAACGGCTCGGCGCGCGGCTGACCACGCTGGTCGACGCCGTGCTGGCCGCGCCGTCCACGCCGGTGAGCGCGGTGGACCTGCTCGCGCCCGACGAGCGGCGGCGCGTGGTGGACGAGTTCAACCGCACCGCGCGGGCGGTGCCGGAGGAGACGTTCACGACCATGTTCGCCCGGTGCGTCGCCGCGCGACCGGACGCGGTGGCCGTGGTCGACCGCAACCGCTCGGTCGACTACGCCTGGCTGGACGACCGGTCCGACCGGATCGCCCGGCTGCTCGCGGCCCGCGGTGTCGGCCACGAGTCGGTGGTGGGCATCGCGGTGCCCAAGTCGGCGGACATGGTCGCCGCGGTCGTCGCCACGCTGAAGCTCGGCGCGGCCTACCTGCCGCTGGACCTCTCGCACCCGGCCGACCGGGTCGCGTACATGGTCCAGGACTCCGGCGCGACGCTCGTCGTCACCACGCGGGCCGCTCCCGTGCCGGACGTCGCCGAGACCCTGTTCCTCGACTCCGACGCGGTGCGCGCCGAGCTGTCCGCCGAGTCGGACGCCCCGCCCGCGACCGGGCCCCGGTCGTTGGACTCGGCGATGTACGTGATCTACACGTCCGGCTCGACCGGCCGGCCCAAGGGTGTCGTGGTGCCGCACGAGGGCATCGCCAGCCTCGCCGCGACCGCTGTCGACCGGATGGGGCTCACCGAGGAGAGCCGGGTGCTGCAGTTCGCGTCCGTCGGCTTCGACGTGGCCGTGTTCGAGCTGACCATGGCGCTGTGCGTGGGCGGGCGGCTGGTGTTCGCGCCGGACGAGGCGCGCGTCGCCGGCCCGGAGCTGACCGACTTCCTGCGCGACCGGCGGATCACCCACATGATCCTGCCGCCGTCGCTGGTGTCCGCGCTGCCCGCCGACTGCGAGCTGCCCGAGGGCTCCACCGTCCTGGTCGGCACCGAGACCGTGCCACCGGACGTGATCGGGCGCTGGGCCGGCCGGCTCACCCTGCTCGCCGCCTACGGCCTCACCGAGGCCACCGTCAACTCCACCCTGTGGAAGGCCGTGCCGGAGTGGGACTCGGCCGTGCCGATCGGCGTCCCCGACCCCAACACCACCGTGTACGTGCTGGACGACCGGCTGCGGCCGGTGCCGCCCGGCGTCGTCGGCGAGCTGTACGTGTCCGGCCGGGGCCTGGCCCGCGGGTACACCGGGCAGTCCGCGCTGACCGCGTCCCGGTTCGTCGCCTCGCCGTTCGGCCCGCCCGGGGCCCGCATGTACCGCACGGGCGACCGCGCGCGCTGGCGCGCGGACGGCAACCTCGACTTCCTCGGCCGCGTCGACACCCAGGTCAAGATCCGGGGCTTCCGGATCGAGCTCGGCGAGGTCGAAGCCGCCCTGACCCGGCACCCGGCCGTGACGCAGGCGGCCGTGGTCGCCGACCGCACGGGCGAGGTGACCAGGCTCGTCGGGTACGTGGTCGGCTCGACCGAGGACGACCTGCGCGCCCTCGTCGCCGAACGGCTGCCCGAGTACATGGTCCCGGCGACGGTGGTCTTCCTGGACGGGCCGCTGCCGCTGACCCCGAACGGCAAGCTCGACCGACGGGCCCTGCCGCGACCCGACTGGTCCGCGCTGACCGGCGACGACCGGCCGGTGACACCGGAGCAGAAGGCGATCGCGGAGCTGTTCGCCGAACTGCTCGGCGTGTCGCCCGGCATCCACGACAACTTCTTCGCCCTCGGCGGCCACTCGATGGCGTCCATGCGGCTGGTCGGCAAGATCCGGTCGGTGTTCGGGGTCGACCTCGCGTTGCGCGACGTGTTCGACTCGCCCACCGTCGCCGGGCTGGCCGGGCGGCTGACCGGCGCCACGTCGTCCCGGCCGCCGCTGCGCCGCTTCGACCGGCCGCTGGACCTGCCGATGGCGCCCGTGCAGCGGGGACCGGTCGTCTGGGACCACGCGCTGGCGTTGCGGGCCACGACGCCGTTCGACGTGCCCGCCCTGGTCGAGGCGTACGCCGACGTCGTCGGTCGGCACGAGCCGCTGCGCACCGTGCTGGACGGCGGCGTGCAACGCGCCGTGCCGGTGCCGCCGCTGGAGGTCGAGCCGGTGGTGGCGCTGGACGAGGCACTGCCCGCGTTCGCCGCCGAGCCCGCGGAGCCGGGCCACCCGCCCGTGCGCGCCCGGCTGGCCGTGGACGCGTCCGGCGCGCAGGCGCTGCTGCTGACCATGAGCTACCTCGCCGTGGACGAGTGGTCGGTCGTGCCGCTGTTCCGCGACCTCCAGCACGCCTACGCGGCCCGCCGGCGCGGTGAAGCTCCACAGTGGACCGAACTGCCGGTGACCTACGCCGACTACGCGTTGTGGTCGGTGGACGTGGTGGAGTCGGTGGGGGAGCGGCAGCACGCGTTCTGGCGGGACGCGCTGCGCGACCTGCCCGACCTGGCGCTGCCCTACGCCGGCGAGCGGCGGCCCGGCCGCCACCCCGCCGCCGTGGTCCCGTTCGAGCTGCCCGCGTCGCTGCACGCGGCGATCGACCGACTGGCCACCCGGACCGGCACCAGCGTGTTCATGGTCGTGCAAGCCGCGGTGGCGGCGGCGCTGACCCCGTACGGCACCGACCTGCCGATCGGCACGATGGTCGCCGGGCGGACCGAGGAGGCGCTGGCCGACCTGGTCGGCTGCTTCTTCAACCGGGTCGTGCTGCGCACCGACACCGCCGGGCAGCCCAGCTACACCGAGCTGCTGGCCCGCGTCCGCGCCACCGACCTGGCCGCGTTCGACCACGCGGACGTGCCGGTGCCGGCCGAGCCGCAGGTCATGATCGTGCACCACGAGAAGGCGGTCCTGTCGACCCTGGAAGGCGGCACGGGCACGCTCGAAGCCGTCCCGACCGGCACGACACCCGCCGAGCTGACCGTCAGCTTCTACGAACCGCGGGACGACGGCCCGGTGCCGTGCTACCTCCTCTACGCGACCGACCTGTTCACCGAGGCCACCGCCCACCACCTGGCCGACGCGGTGCTGCGCCACCTGCACCGCGCGACAACCGACCCCGACCGGAGGATCCAACCGTGACCAACCCGTTCGAAGACCCCGAAGGCCGCTTCCACGTCCTGGTCAACCACGAGGGCCAGCACTCCCTGTGGCCGTCGTTCGCCGACATCCCCGCCGGCTGGACCAGCCGCTTCGGCCCCGACACCCGTGACGCCTGCGTCGCCTACGTGGAGGAGCACTGGACCGACCTGCGCCCCCTGTCGCTGCGTTGAGTCAGCGCCCCAGCAGGGCGTGGAGCAGCTGTCGTGCGTCGTCGCGGAACACCTCGCTCCACCGGGCGAGGTTCCGCGCGGCACGCACTCGGACGTGCTTCGGCACTTGCTCGTCGAAGGCCACCTCGCGGGCCGCGATGACGGCCGGCTCGCGGTGCTCCCGGTGGTTGGCGACGAGCGCTTCGGCACAACACAGCCGCACCGCTGGAGGGAGGTCGCGATCCCGGGTCATCGCGCGCAACGGGCGCGTGGCCTCCAACGGCGCGATGTCCGCGATGGCATTCAACGCGTGCAGCCTGTGCAGCGGGTTCTCCACCGCGCACAGCTCGCGCAGGATCGCCTGCACCTCTGGTCGCCTGCTCCGCGCCGCCTCCGCCAGCACTTCGGCCGCGCGGACCCGGCTGGTCGTCGGCAACGTGGTGTCCACGGCCATCGCGTGCGCGATCTTCGCGGCCTGGGCTCGGCCGGGCGCACCGAACCGCGCGAGATCCGATACGGCCGCGCACCGCAACGCCGGCCGTTGCGCGGTGTCGACCGCGATCGACCGGAGGATTTCGGCTCCCCTGGCGCGGTCCTCGGACCGGTAGTCGATCAACTTCGTGGCGGCCTGCCATCGAACGGCGGGAGCCATTCGTTCGTCGTCGCGGATCGCTCGGATGCCGTCCAACCCGTCCGCGTGACGGAGCAGGAACAACGCGTCGAGCCGCCATCGCAGGGAGGCCCGCTCGTCCGAGACGACCCGGCGCAGGAACTCCACCACGTCAGTTGGTGGCGCCCCCATGAGGTCGATGATCAGCCCGACGGCCCGGAACTTCACGTGCAGGGGGTCAGCGCCGCTCCCGATCACACCGCGCGCGTGGGCCAGCACTGCCCGTCGGTGCGGCGTGCCGCAGCTCGCCAACGCCCGCCAAGCGCGGAACCGGGTGCCGTGGTGCGGGGTCAAGCGGGTCAGCGCGTCGACCACCTCCGGTACGGACTGCCGCGCGGCGACCAACGCGACCGCCGCCGCGACGCGGTCGGCGGGTTTCCACTCGATTGCGGTCAACACGTCACGCGCGGCCGTGATCACCACGTCGGTCACCGACGCATCGGTGTACCGAGGAAGGCGTGCCGCGACCGGTGCTGCGGCATCCGTGACGAGTTCCGGCAGAATGGTGTTCCTCACCTGATCGGTTACCCGGTTGAGGGCTTTTCGCCTGGTGAAGGTAGACGCGCACGGGTGGTGCGCGACCGCGAGGTCGAGCTTGTTGATCTCGCTCTGGCGAAGGGCGTTGAGCTCGCGGAGCCACCGCACCAGCTCGACCTGCTCTTCCAGGGTCACCAGCGGCTGGACGAGCATCCGCTTCAGCGTCGCCACGCAGTCCTGCCACCGGGCCCGGTCAAGCCGGATCACGCAGCGGGCCGCTCGACCGCGCTCGTCGACCGGCGCGTCCCTGTCGTTCAGGACGCCTTCGAGATAGCCGATGGCATCCGCCTTCGGCGGTTCGAACCGCGCCAAGGTCATGAAGGCATCGCTGCGGTAGGAGAAGGGGAGGTGGACGTCGGCTGCCAGCCTGCGAAGTTCGCGGAGTGCCTCCGGATCGGGCTTCCCGTGCAAATCGATCACCAGTTCGGCAGCTGCCTGCTTCCTGCCGCAGTCGGAATCCTGGTTCAATCGGGCGACGGCGTCGGCCGTCACGTCGGCGCCCGAGTCCGCCAGTCGGAGCAAGTCGTACTTCCAGGACACAGCCGATGTGTGCGGGGAGACATCGGTGACGACATCGATCGCTTCGGCTACGTGACGGTGGTCGAGGTGGGCCAGCAAGGTCGCGGCCGTGGTGCGGGTGTCCGGTTCAATCGCCTGGTCCAGCATGAGGCCACGCACCAACGAGGCGGTCGATTCGTCGTGGTGGCCGAGTTCGATCAGCGTCTCCACCCCCGCGATGACGGCAGCGGCATCGGTGCTCGTGCCGACCACGTCACGGATGTGGTTCGCCAACCGGGCCCGCACCTTCGGAGCTGTTCCCAGCAATGTGCTTGCCAGCGTTTTCGTGGTGTGGGCCGAGTCGATCTCGCTGAGATCGATGACGGTGGTCACCAGGGGCGGGTGGAACCTGCGGTGTAACCCCGCGAGTTGGGCGCACGCCCGGTATCGGGTCAACCACGAGACTTTCGCGTCAGCGAGGATGTGGAGCAGTGTGCCGGCGGCCTGGTCGAGGTTGTCGGTGTTGATCGTCAAGAGATCGACGATGATTCTTGTGTATGCGTCTTCGTTGGTCATGGGTGTCAGAAGTTCGAGTTGTGCGTCGGCGGCCCGCTCCTCGTACCGGGCGTCGAGGGAGGCGAGCAACCGCCAAGCTTTGGAAGCGTCGGAGGGCCGGAGGTCACCGGCGAGGATGTCCAGCAGGTTCTCCACCACTTCGCCGTGGAAGTCCGGTCCCAGACGGCTCAACTCGCCGGCGACGTCGCACCGCAAGCTCTGGTCCGCGTCCGGGTCGGTGAGATGACGGCGAAGGCGGCTGATGGCACCCGTCCGGTGCGGTTCCCCGAACTCGGCCAGCTGACCGAAGGCCGCTCCGCGCTCATAGCCGGTCACCAACGGGTCGTCGGCGATGCGCAGCAGCTGGCGCGCTGCTTCCTCGTGGAACTCCGGACCGAGATCGGCGAGCGTCCGAACCGCCCAGTACACAGCGTTCTCGTTCACTTCGTGGTCGTTGATCGTCTCGCGCAAGACGATCGCGGCAGCGTGGAGGTCGTAGGCGTCAAGGTTGATCAGTGCTTTGAGCACGGTGTGCCGGTCCGAGTACGACACGTGCAATTCCGCCATCATGGTCCGCAGGCGCTCCGCAGCGGTGGTGCGGTGCTCCGGCCCGAGTTCAGCCAGCACTTCCGCTGCGGCGACACGCTGGAAGCGGGCGAGCCGCCTTCGCCCGATCAGCTCGACGAGGGCGGTGGCGGCGTGTTCCACGTGCTGTGCGCCCAGTGACGCGAGGGCGATCGCGGCGTCACGGCGTCCCATCATCGAAGCGACCGGATCGCGCAACACCGACAGGAAGACCTCGGCGCACCGGTCGTGGAACTCGACGCCGATCTCCACCAAGCCGGTCGCGATCTCGACCAGGTCGCTGTTCGGCATGAGGGGATCGTCGAGGAAGTCCGACAGGGCGGTCGTGGCGTCGGCGCGTCCCTCGGCGCTCAAGCTCGCGAGCACGACGGCGGCGGTGCGGCAGTCGGACATCTCGGCGTAAGGGGCGGCCAGCACGGCCCGCAGGCCGCGTGCAGCGGCACCGCGCTCCGAACTCCCGCACTGCGACAACGCCTCGGCGGCGGCGAGGCGGTCGGACACCGCGACAGCGGCATCATCGGTGACAGTGGTCAGGAGTGTGACGGCCTCCGCCGCGTGGGCCGCGCGCAGACGGGTGGCCAGGGCGGTGGCTGCCTCGATCCGGGACTGCCAGGGCGCGCGCTCGTCACGCATCAGGTCGAGCAGCCACGGGATCAGGGCGGGGTGGTGGGCGGCACGGCTCGCGTGGCGCAGCACCTCGGCGCCCAGGTGCTCACGGGTCAGCGCCCACGCCCTGGTCGTGGCCAGGAAGGCGTCCACGACCTCGGGACCGGCCGGGAGGTGCTGGGCGAGCAGCTTCGCCGCCAGGACGTGGTGGCGCGCGCCGCCGACGTGCAGCCACCGCACCACCTGATCGGCCTGGTCGGGGTGCAGGCGCGTGTAGTGCAGCAGCACGGCCCGCGAATGGCGGCCCTGATCACCTTGCAGAGCGGTGTGCAGCAGGGCCTTGAAGTCGTGGTGTCCGTCGCTGAAGGTGGCGGGCAGCTCGCGGGCCCGGGCGGTGGCGGCCAGGTGCTCGGCGAAGCTGTGGTGCAGGAATCGCAGGTCGTCGCCGCGTTTCACCAGCGGGCCCACGGCGGTGAGGAAGGTCGTCAGCTCGTCGGTCCACCCGACCCGCACGGGCAGGCGTTCGGAGACCCACGTGCGGGCGGCGGTCATCAGCGAGGTGTCGGTCTGGAGGCGGACGCGGCCCAGGTGTTCCAGCAGGTCGTCCCGCAGGTGGTCGAAGGGGCCGGGCACCGTCGGGTGCGCGGTGAGCAGGTAGTCGAGGTACGCCTTGTAGAGCTCGTACTGGTTGTCCGGCAGCGGTCGGTCGCCGAACTGCTCGAAGATGATCGCCGCGATGGTGGCCAACAGCGGCACGCGGACCAGCTCGTCCAGGTGTGCGGCCCGGAGCTGGCGGACGAAGCGGTCGGCCTCGGAACTGCCGTCGAACCAGTTGCGCGCGAACCGGCGCAGTGCTTCCTCGTCGAACGGTTGCAGCTCGTACCGGGCGGCGGACGCGCGCTGGAGCGGTGCGAGGATCGAGCCCTCGATCGGCCTGGTCGTGACCACGACGCGGTAGGGCGACCCCGGCGCGGCGCAAGCCTCCAGCACGTGCAGCAGGCGGCTCTGGTCGCTCGGGTCGGCGACCTCGTCCAAGCCGTCGATCAGCAGGAGCCACCGGCAGCCGGCCACCCGTTCGGACACCTGCGCCGTGCCGACCTCGGACCACAGCAGCGAACCGTAGTCGGCGGCGATGCTGTCCACCAGCGCCTTCGGGAACGGCAGGTCGAGGCGGGTGGCCAGCTCGCGAGCGGTGAGCCGCAGGGGGACCACCGGCTCGGTCAACGGCGCGGCGGCGTCGTCGCCTGACCACCGCGCGGCGATCTCACCCGCGAGCCGGAGCGAGAGCGTCGACTTGCCCTGCCCCGGGCCGCCGGTGACCAGGACGTGCTCGTCGTCGTCCAACGCCTGCTGCACCGTGCGGGCCGGCGGTCGGACGGTCAGCCGCGGCTTCGGGGCGGCCCGTTCGCGCAGCAGGCCGCGCTCGTCCAGCTCCGGCTCCGTGCGGTGCTGGTCGTCGTGCGCTTCCTCGGTCCCGGTTCCCAGTTCCTGGCGGACGTACACCGTGTCCAGCGACGGCTTGCGCGCGCCGGGCAGCCGGTACGGCAGGTCGCGGGCCGCGACTTCCTGCGCCCGCAGCAGCGAGCGCACCTCGGCGGGCAGGACGGGTAACGACGACCAGTCGTCGGGGGCCTCCGGCCGGCTCGACCTCTCGGCCCGGCGCCGCTGCTCGCGGCCCTCCCACGCCGCCTTCCACAGCTGGACCGCCCGTTCCCGGTCCATGGCCAGCGCGGTGACGAGCGCGTCCAGGACCTGCCGGCTCGGCAGGTAGCGGCCCCCGCACACCTCGGACACCTTGGTGCGGGACAGTCCCACGCGCTGCGCGACCCACTCCTGGGTGACGCGGGCGGCGGCGCGGTGCCGCTCGACCTCGGCGGCGAAGGCTCGTTCCTGCCCGGACGGCTCCACTCGTCACCCCTCGGCGTGTCCCCTGCGGTGTCCCGGAAACGTCCCTTCGCTGTCGGGACGTCCGCCGGGTGACCCACGCTAGTGGCAACCGGGATGACCGGACGGGTGGAAAGGGACGACATGACGGACGAGTTGTCGATCACCGCGATCATGTGGTTCTTCGGGTGCGCGGTCTCGTCAGGGCAGACGGTCCTGCTCGTCCTGCTGTGGCGCACCCTCCGCGTCTCCGCCTCGCCGGTCACCGTGAACGTCGTGGCCGGGACCGCGGCGGGCGTCGTGCAGGCGGGCAGCGTCGGACCGGGCTAGGCGCGCCACGCCGTGGTCGAGGTCGACCGCGTGCGGTGGTGCGGCTTGGGTGTCTTCTTCACGCATCACGGCCACGGAGTCGCGGTGGTCGAGCTCCATCCGCTTGGAGCCGTAGAACATCGCGGTGATCTCGTTGACGGTCGTCGTGGCCAGCGGTGTGCCTTTGCGCTTGCGGTGGCGTTGGCGCAGCAGCTCGTAGACGGCCACCCCGACGACCGACAACGTCCCGCCGGGGATGCTCCACGCCAACACCGTCTCCACCGCGTCCACACCTCCCGAACGGGCCGGGGAGCGGTGCGGTTCCCGGACCCCGCGGGGTGGCGCGGAGCCACCCCGCGGGGCGCCGTCACGCGGGTCAGTACACGTAGCACTCCGTGCTGCTGCCCGTGAAGCCCGCCGCACGCACGTCGGCCGGGGCGAACGAGCCGGCGAACCGGCGCTCGACCTCGGCGCGCTCGGCGGCGTTCGGCAGGTCGTTGCGGCACGACACCGGCGCGCTGGAGCCGGACATCAGGTCGGCGCACAGGCCGGTCCGCCGGTCCGGCAGGCCGAGGATGTGCCCGATCTCGTGGGTCGAGATCCGCGGCCGGTAGTAGCCCTGCTGCACGGCCTGGCGTCCCATGTAGACGGTGCCGTTGCCGAGCGACGACACGTACGCGCGGGGCCAGCCGTCGTCCGCCAGGATGCGGATGTTGACGCCCGAGGTGCTGGTCCGGCGGGCCAGCTTGACGTTGGACACCGAGTTGTTCCAGTTCGTCGCGGCGCGATCCCAGTCCGCGACGAACTCCTGGGCCTGGCTCACGTCGTAGTACAGGGTGCGCGCCAGGACCTGGGGTTCCGCCGACGCGCTCGGCGCGGCCACCGCGACCAGCGGCAGCAGCAGGCCCAGCACGCCGGCGAGGACGCCAACGGCCTTTCGTACGAGCATTGTGGTCTCCTTGGGGTACAGGGAAAGGGAGCCGTGTGACAGGGGAGGCTCCCGACACCCAACGAACCAGCCGTAGCCGTTCGTCACCAGCCCCATACGTAGGGTTGTGCGGCTGTGATCGGGTCCTTCGGCCGTGTGAAGCTGCGGCCATGACAGCCGAGACGACCGTTTCCCGGTGGCGTGACCAGGCGCTCGCGCCCCTCCTGCTCGCCTACCACCTGCGGACCGAGGCCGAGAAGGGCGTCGCCGTGTCCGCGGTCGGTGACCTGCCGCCGCGCTACCGGGCCGAGGTGCTCGACCCGCGGGCCGCGTTCGCCGCCGACACCGTGTGGGTGGCCGAGACCGGCGGGACCGCGGTGGGCTGCGTGGTGGCGTCCGCGTCGGCCGGCGGCTCGCTGGAGGTCAAGCGGCTGTGGGTGGACCCGGCCGGTCGGGGCAGGGGCACGGCGAAAGCGCTGGTCGGGGCGGTGCTCGGGCACGCCGCCGACACCGGTGCGGCCTCGGTGCGGCTGTCCGTGTGGCAGTGGCGGCAGGACGCCATCGGCCTCTACGAACGCCTCGGCTTCGTCCGGGTGGACTCCTGGGACGACCGGCCGGGCCTGGTGTGCATGACCCGGCCGACAACGAATAGTTGACGCTGACTAGTCGGTCCTGGATAGTTAGAGTCGACTAGGAGGTGGCGGTGGCGTCCAAGCGGAAGGTCGGCAACCTGCTCGGGCTGGCGGTGCTCGGCTATCTCGTCCGCGAGCCCCTGCACCCCTATGAGCTGAGCCGGCTCATGAGGGCGCACGGCGGCGACCGCAGCATCAAGTTCACCCACGGCTCGCTCTACATGGTGTTCGGGCAGCTCCAGAAGGCCGGCTTCATCGTGGAGCACGAGACGTCCCGGGAGGGGCAGCGGCCGGAGCGCACGGTCTACGCGTTGACCGACGCCGGTCGCGCCGAGCTGAAGGACTGGATGCGCGAGCTGGTCGCCGAGCCGGTGCACGAGCACCCGCGGTTCGTCGCGGCCCTGTCCATGATCGCGGCCCTGCACCCGGACGAGGTCGTCGCGCTCCTGCGCGACCGGCTCGACGGGCTGCGCCGGCAGGTGGACGAGGCCGAGGCGATCCTGGCCGGCGCCGACGCGCACCCGCTGTTCCTGGTCGAGGAGGAGTACCGCGTCGCGCTGCTGAACGCCGAGGTGGCGTTCGTCCGGCACTTCCTGGCGCGCATCGACGACTGGCGCCCGCTGTGGGCGGGCTTCCACGAGGGGGAACGATGAGGGCGACCGTGATCGGGGGCGGCATCGGCGGGCCCGTCGCCGCGATGGCCCTGCGCAAAGCGGGGATCGAGGCGACCGTGCACGAGCGGTACGACCGCACGGCCGACGGCTCGGGCGGCGCGCTGAGCATCGCGCCCAACGGGTTGCAGGCCTTGGCGGTGGTGGGGCTGGCCGACGCGGTGCGCGCGATCGGCACGCCGATGACCGCGATGGAGCTGCAGAGCTGGACGGGCCGGACGCTCGGCCGGTTCGGCAGCGAACCGCCGCAGCTGCTGGTGTGGCGCTACGACCTGTACCGCGTGCTGCGGGAGGAAGCGGCCCGGCGGGGGATCGCCGTCGAGCACGGCAAGGAGCTCGTCGCCGCCGAGGACCGCGGCACGCACGTCAAGGCGCGGTTCGCCGACGGTTCCGCGGTGGACTCCGACCTGCTGGTCGGCGCGGACGGCATCCGGTCGACCGTGCGGCGGATCATCGACCCGGGCGCGCCGGGCCCGCGCTACGCCGGTCTGCTCGGCTTCGGCGCGCGGCTGGCGCGCACCGGTGAGGCGTCCTCCGGCGGCGCGATGCGGCTCGTGTCGGGCAAGCGCGCGTTCTTCGGCTACCAGGTCGACGACGACGGCTCGGGCGGCTGGTTCGCCAACCTGCCCCGCAAGACCCCGCTGACCACGGCGCAAGCGCGGGCCACGAGCCCGCGGGAGTGGTTGGACGTGCTGGCCGAGGCCTTCGCCGCCGACCGCACGCCCGCCGCGGCCATGGTCGCCGCCACCGACCCGGCCGACCTCGTCGTGACGGGTGCGTTGGAGGACGTGCCCAGCGTGCCGAGGTGGAGCCGCGGTCGGCTGGTCCTGGTCGGCGACGCCGCGCACGCCACGTCGCCCAGCTCGGGCCAGGGCGCCTCGCTGGCGTTCGAGAGCGCCGTGCAGCTGGCCCGCTGCCTGCGGGACCTGCCGCACGACGAGGCGTTCCGGGCCTACGAGGCGCTGCGGCGGGGCCGGGTGGAGCGGATCATCGCCCAGGCCGCGCGGACGAACCGCGACAAGGCCGCCGGTCCCGTCGGCCGCCTGCTGCGGGACGCCCTGATGCCGCTGGCGTTCAAGTTCGTCGACCCGGCGAAGTTCACCTGGCAGTTCGACCACCGCATCGAGTGGGACGACACCCTCGGCCACGCCTGGGCGAGCACCGCGTAAGTCGAGGCGGTGGTCGTAGACGGACGAACGGGGCTCCCGGTGACCCGGGCGTCGGCGGACCCGAAGAGCGACGAGCGGCAGGTGCTCGGAGGGACCGGTTCCCGCACGGCGTCGGAGTCGGCGCCGCCCACGACTCCCGGCCCTCACCGCCGGGACCTGGCACAACCGCGCCACCGCCCGCTAGGGGAACAGGCTCAGCAGCAGGTCGAGGCGGGCCCGGCGGTGGGTCGGGCGCAGGCGGTGGCCGTGGTCGAGGGTGGCTTGGCCGTGCAGGGCGCTCCAGAACACCTCGATCCTGGTCTCCACGTCGTCGCCTGCCAGGGGTTCGACGACGGCCACGAACTCGCCGAACGCGGCCCGCAGCTCGGGCGGGGTGTCGCCGGAGCCGAACGACAGGTCGACCTCCCGCACGAACATGGCTTCGTACAACGCGGGCCGTTCGGCGGCGAAGTCCAGGTAGGCGCCCGCCAGCGCGCGCAGCGCCTGCCGGGGTGAGCGGTGGGCCGTGCGGGCGGCGCGCATGCGTTCGGTGATGTCGACGAAACCCTGCACGGCCACGGCGCGCACGATCGCGTCCTTGCCCTTGAAGTGGCTGTAGAGCACCGGCTGGCTGTACTCGACGCGCTCGGCCAGGCGGCGGGTGGTGACCGCGTCCCACCCCTCCGCCTCGGCCAGCTCCCTGGCCGCGTCGACGATCAGCCGGTGCCGCTCGGCGCGTTCGCGCTCACGGCGCTCCTGGATGGACACGCTCCCGATGCTAGCAACGCTAGACATTCGAGCGCACCTGGAGCTAGTGTCGCTCTTGTCCCTAGCACTGCTAGCACCTGGAGTCGGGTCATGACCCACCAGCGGATCAACACGGTCCTCGCCGCGCTCGTCGTCCTCGCCGGGTTCTCCTTCGGCCTCAACTTCCTGCTCGACGGGCCGGGCGCGGCGTCGGGGTTCGGCATCGACCCGTGGCCGGAGGGCAACGGGTACTTCGTGGTCAAGGGCGTGCGCGACCTCGCCTACGGGCTGACCGCGCTCATCCTGTTGCTGCTGCGGCACCGCCGCGCCCTCGGCTGGGTGGTGCTCGCCGACGCGATCATCCCGATCGGCGACTGCGTCGCCGTGATGACCAACGGCGGCACGGTGGGCTACGCGCTGGCCGTGCACGGCTCCGCGGCCGTGCTGGTGCTCGTCACGGCGGCGTCGTTGCTGTGGGAGACCCGGAAGACCTCGGGGTCGGCCACCCTCAAGCCGCGGACCCCGGCGACCCTGACGCGGTGAGCAGGAACGCGGGGGACCACCAGTAGTCGTGCAGCCGGGTGACCCGGACCTCGGTGAACCCGGCCCGCCCGACCTGCTCCGCCCACCGCGCCGCGGGCTGCTCCCAGGTGGCCCGGGTCGCCCCCGGCACCAGCTGACCGGTCAGCACCGGCATCAGGAACCCCTGCGCCACCAGGTCCCGGTCGGCCTCGTACTCGGTCAGCCCGCGCTCGTAGGCCTCGGCCAGGAACCGGCGGTGCTCCGGGCTCGCGTGCGGCAGGTCCGGCACGTCGAACTCGACCACGGCGAGCACGCCGACGTGCCCCACCAGGTCGGCCAGCACGCGGTCGCGCACCTCGTGCGGCAGGGTGTGCAGGGCGAACGTCGACTGGGCCACGTCGAACACGGCGTCCGCCGGCAGCTCCGCCGCGAACGGCTCCACCCTGGTGTTCCGGGCGTCGACGTCGTGGCCCGCCAACGCCCGCACCGCCTCGTCCAGCAGCGCGGTGGAGGGCTCGACGAGCGTCACCGCGGCCGGCGCGTGGGTCGAGGCCATGACGGGTCGCAGCGCACGCCCGTCACCGCAGCCGATGTCCAGCAGGCTCGACGGCCGCGCCTCGGCGCACACCCGCCCCAACGCCTCGGTGACGGCCCCGTACAGCCCCACGTTGCCGCCGCCGTCGATGAACGCCTCGAACGCCGCGGGCCGGTCGTACAGCGAGCCGTCCCGCGCCGCCGCCAGGTGCTCGGCCAGCGCCGCCGCCAACGGGGTGCCCCCGCCCCGGAGCGCCTCCCTCGCGCCGCCGATGTCGCCGTCCGCCAACGCCCGCAGCGCCTCGTCGATGTGGTTCGTCACGCCACGAGCATGCCAAACGACGACGGCGGAACCGGGCGTTGGCCGGACGTTGGCCTGTCGTTGGCGTGCCGGTGTCCACTGCACCTGAACGAATCCGAGCAGGGGGAGCGATTTCCGTGGTAACGCGAGGGCACGGCGGCGACGCGGCCGGGGAGGGCCGGCGATGACCGACCAGTGGACCGGAGCCGGGATCTTCGAGAGCTATTCGAGCTTCGTCAAGACGATCGAGGGCGACGCGCAGAGCGAGACCGAACGCGTCCTGGACATCACGTTCGGCGCGATCGACGTGGTCGCCTCCACGGTGGCGCTGGTCATCGACCCGATCGGCACGCTGCTGGCGGCCGGCATCGGGTGGCTGATCGAGCACGTCAGCTTCCTGCGCGAGCCGCTGGACATGCTGATGGGCGACCGCGACGCCATCCAGGCGCACATCGAGCTGGTCAAGGCCGACGCCAAGCAGATCCGCGACCAGGCCGAGCTGCACAAGACCGCGATGGCCCAGTTCACCGGCTGGGAGGGCAAGGCGGCCGAGGCGTTCAAGCAGAGCATGGACCGGCTCGGCGGCGAGCTGGACTCGCTGGCCGAGGTCGTGGACGGCACGGCGCGCGTCACCGCGGTGACCGGCACGCTGATCATCATCCTGCGCGACATCGTGCGCGACCTGATCGCCGGCCTGCTCGCGCAGCTCGTCAAGGGCGCGCTGATCGCGGCGGCCGCCGCGGTGTTCACCCTGGGCGCGTCCATCGTCGGGTTCATCGGCTACGCGGTCGGCGCGGCCACCGCGCTGGCGGTGCAGATCGGCGCCCGGATCGCCAAGCTGATCGCCGCGCTGGGCAGGCAGGCCGCGCGGCTGGGCAAGCTCGGCGGTTCGATGGGCTCGATCGGGCAGGGCTTCTCGCGGTTCGGCGACGCGGGCGGCATCGTGCACGAGGGCGTGAAGGCAGGCGGCGGGTACGGCGACTTCTACGGCGACGGCAAGAACGGCGCGCCGCCGCGGACCGACCAGCCCAAGGCGGCCGTCTGATGGCGCGCCACGGAGGCGGCGGCTCCTCCTCGGGCGACTCCTCGCCGCCGCCCGGCAGCCCCGACAGCACCACCAGCACGACCAGCAACCCGTTCAGCGACCGGCACGAGATCAGCCCGCCGCCCTCGCCGAACCCGTTCTCCGACTTCTACGCGGTCAGCGACAACGGCAGCGCGATGAGCCTGGACAACCTGGACTGGCAGGCGCAGAACCTGGACAACCTGGGCGACGGCCTCGCCACGACGAGCACGAACCTCGGCTCGCACCAGGCGACGGCGGAGGCGTACGGCGCGTTCGGCAGCATGATCGCGTCACCGCTGAACACGACGATCAGCCAGGGCGCGGACACCACCAAGGCCGCCGCCGACGCCGCCGCGAACGCCGCGCAGAAGGTCCGCGACTCGGCCGAGACGATGCGCACGACCGACAGCGCCATCACCGACGACCTGAACAGCATCGGTCAGGACAACGACGTCTACCAGGGACCGCCCGGCTCGTCGGGCGGTCGCCCCGAAGGCGGCGACCACCGCCCCGGCGACACCGACGGCCGGCCCACCGACGGCCAGGGCGACACCGTGCCGCCGCCGCCCGACGTGCCCGGTGACGGCCCGATGTCGCCGCCGCCGAACGCCACGCCGATGCCGAACCCCGACCCCAGGCCGATCGGCGACCGCATCGGCGACATCCGGCAGCAGCTCGGCGTGAACAACGACGTCGGCGCGGTCGTCGTGCCCACGGGCAACCGGCCGGACGGCCGCCCCTACACCCTGGACACGCCGGTCATGGACCTGCCGCCGGAGAACCGCCACGGCCTCACCCCCGAGCAGCAGGGGATGACGCTCGGCGAGATGATGGGCTACCCGCCGGACCTCATGGCCGACCCGGACTTCGCGGGCACCCCGGCCAAGGACGCCCTCGACATGCAGGGCGGCGGCGCCTACAACGGCGACAGCAACCTCCTCATGCTCGACGACCAGCACAACGACAACGCGACGTTGATGCACGAGGTCGGGCACGCCCGGCAGAACGAGCACGGCTTCAACAACCACAACGCGCAGAACACGTTGCTGGAGTACCAGAACGTGCTGATCAACGAGAACGCCCACCACGGCGCGAACGGCAACCCGCCGCGGCTGTCCTACCAGCCGCCGTCGGGCCAGCCGCAGACCGACTGGAACGGCCTGCGCGACTACATCCAGGGCAACACGGTCACCGTGGGCGGGCAGCAGCTCACCATGAACCCGGCCCAGCGGGACCAGAGCCTGGTCCTGTTCAACCAGATCGAGCAGCTCACCGGGCCCGGCGGCCCGTACGCGGGCAACGGCGCCCAGGTGCGCGACAACCTGATCAAGGAGTTCTTCGCCAAGGAGAAGCAGCTCCAGGGGTAGCGCGCCCCCCGCCCCCGGCTACCCGCGCCCGGGGGCGGGGCTGCGCATCACGATCAGGTCGCCGTGCCCGCCGTAGCCCAGCACGGGCTCGGCGTACTGCGTGCCGTCGAACGTGATCAGCCACCACTCGCGGCCGACCGGCAGCAGCACCGGGTGCGGGATGTTCGTGCCGTACGGCGCGTCGAGCGTGCCCAGCTTGCGCATCGCCAGGTCGTACACCGGGTACTCGCGGGCGTCGCCGTCGCTGGCGAACAGGTACCACTCGCGGCCGACCCGCTGGATGATCGTCCCCTCGGTCTGGTCCACGGTGCGGTCCGCGCCGACGAGCCGCGTGGCGGTGTAGTCCGCGCCGGGTGCCGCGACGGCCAGCGCCGGGTGGAACACGAACGCCGGCTGCTGCGCCTCGCTCTCCACGAACGCCAGGTGCCAGCGGTCGCCCACGCGGGTCAGGGCCGGGTCCCACGAGCTGACGGAGGTCGGCAGCGGCAGCCGCTCGGTGCGCAGGACGTGCACGCCGCGCAGCACGTTCGCGGTGGTCGTGGTGTGCCGCACGTGCACGCCCTGGAACGCGAAGTCGCCCCACGAGCTCATCAGCAGGATGAACCGGCCGGTGCGGTCGTCGTGCACGATCTGCCCGGCGTGGTCGCCCAGCACCACGCCGTCGCGCTCGAAGAACAGGATCGCGACCTGCTCCAGCTTCGACGGGTCGGCCAGGTCGATCGTCCACACCGCCCAGTGCGCCTGCTGGAAGAAGCCGAGCCCGGCGTTGGTCATGGTCAGGTACAGCTTGCCGTCGCGGATGAACGGCCTGCCGTCGGCGTGCTGCACCACGTGCGGGTCGCGGACGCCGGCCTGGCCGAAGTAGCCCGCGCGCACCCGGCCCAACCGCACGTCGCCGCCGCGCCCGCCGTAGACGTAGTCGAGGCCGCCCAGCACTGCGGGCACCCGCAGGTCGACCAGCGCGCGCACGCCGTCCCGCTCGGTCAGCACCGGCTGCCAGCCGGTGCCCGTGCCGGTGGTGTCGACCAGGACGGTGACCGCGTTCTCGTTGACCACGACGGCGAACCGGAACGCGCCGAGCACGCGCACGTCGGCGGTCTTCACCACGGTCGTGGCGCCACCGGCGGTCACCTCGATCGAGGCCTTGCCGGTGGTCGTGTCGAGCGTGCCGAGCACGGAGGTGGCGCCGCCGGCCAGGCCCGCGACCACCACGCCCTGCGCGCGCTGCACCTCCACCAGCACCGAACCGAACGGGGCGCGGGGCCGCACACCGGTGCTGACCAGCGTGTCCGGGGTGGCGGGCGGTCGGGCGATGGCGCTGTCGTACTGCACGAACCGCGGTGCGACCAGGTCGAACGGGCGGTGCTTGTGCGTCACCGCGAAGTGCAGGTCGAACGGAGTCGTGGCGGGCTGACCCATCGCCGGCACGTTACCGAACAGGGTCGAGAGCGCCCCGACCGCACCCGCCGCCCCGGCGTGGCGCAGCAGCGTGCGCCGATCCATGTCCCGTGCCGCCATCGGACCTCCTCGGACTCCTGCCGGTACTTGTCAACCATGTGTTACAGGCAGACGTGACCAAGTGTCCAGAGGTGGTTCGGGCGCCCGGCGCCGCGCGGGCCGGTGCGTCAGGACGCGGCCGGGCCATCCTCGGGCCGGAGCTTGGCGACCAGCTCGCCCCGGCTGCGCACGTCGACCTTGCCGAACACCGACTTCAGGTGGTCCCGCACGGTGTGCGCGGAGAGGGCGAGCCGGGCCGCCATGTCCGAAGTGGACCGTCCGGCGATCACTTCGCGGCACACCTCCCGCTCGCGGGCGGTGAGGCCGTAGGCGGCGAGCAGCAGGCCGAGCAGCTCGCCGCCGGACGCCCGTTCGACGGCCACCACCGTCGCGGCGGCCGGCGCGGGCGCGACGGAGGCGATGAACGCGGCCTCCCGGTCGGTGAACTCGCCGCGCCGCACCAGACCGGCCGCGCCCCAGCACGTGCCGTCCACCCGGAACGCCGCGCACACCGGCGGCGCCTACGAGCTGTTCGAGGTGGACGCGCCGCGCGGGCCGACCGTGCCGCCGCACGCCACGCCGTGGGCCACGTTCACCGTCCACTCGCCGTCCGTGCAGTCCCTGGCGTTCTTCCTGACCGGCGCGATGGGCCGGTTCTTCCGCGACGTCGACCGGGCGGTGCCCGCCGACGCGCCGCCGGCCGACGCCGCGCCGGCGCTGCGGGAGGTCGTCGGGCGGCACGGGATCACGATGGGGGAGTGGTCGTCGTGAACGCCGTCGCCCAGGTCGCCGCGGGGATGGCGGCGGGGATCCACCTGCGGGTGTTCGTGTGGGAGACGCTGCTGTTCCGGCGGCCCGGTGTCGGCCGTGCGCTCGTGCTCTACACGTGCGGCTTCATGGTGCCGGCCGGCATCGGTCTCGCCGTGTCGGACCGGCTCGCGTTGAGCCGGCCGAAGGGCGCGGGCGTCGTCGGGGCGATCGCCCAGCTCACGCCGCCGGCCCGCGCCACGCGGCTGCCCTCGTCCTCGTCCACGTCGCGAGGCCAACCGGGCGATCGACTCGGTCCCCGTGTCGGTTAGCCTTACCTAAACTTCGGGGAGGTGCGGGTGTCGCGCGACGCGGTGCGAGGGGTCGGCCTGCTGGTGTCGACCGGTGTGCTCGGCCTGATCGTGCTGCTCAGCCTGTGGATCGGCACCAAGAGCATCCCCTTCGCCGACACCTTCGCCCTGCTCCTCGCCGACGACGGCACCGGCGACGCGGCCATCGTGCGCGACGTTCGCGTGCCCCGGGCGGTGCTCGGCCTGCTGGTCGGCGCGGCGCTCGGCCTGTCCGGCGCGGTGATGCAGGCGCTGACCCGCAACCCGCTCGCCGATCCCGGCCTGCTCGGTGTGAACATGGGCGCGGCGGCGGCGATCGTGTCCGCCATCGCGTTCTTCGGCATCACCAGCCCCACCGGGTACGTGTGGTTCGCGCTGCTCGGCGCGGCGGGCACGGCGACCGTCGTCTACGTCCTCGGCGCGGCGGGCCGGGGCGCGGCCACCCCGGACCGGCTGGTGCTCAGCGGCGCGGCGCTCACCGCGGTGCTCTACGCCTACGTCGCGGCGATCCTGCTGTTGTTCACGCACACGTTCGACTCGTTCCGGTTCTGGAACGTCGGCTCGCTCGCCGGCCGGGACTTCGAGCTGGTCGGCCAGGTCTCGCCGTTCGTGCTGCCCGGCATCCTCATCGCGTTCCTGCTCGCCCGGAACCTCAACGTGCTGGCGCTCGGCGACCACACCGGCAAGGCGCTCGGCGCGAACGTCAACCGCACCCGCGCGTTCGGCGTCCTGTCCGTCACGCTCATGGCGGGCGCCGCGACCGCCGCCGCCGGGCCGATCGCGTTCGTCGGCCTGACCGTGCCGCACGTGGCCCGCATGATCGGCGGCAGCGACCAGCGCTGGGTGCTGGCGTACTCGGCGGTGCTCTCGCCGATCCTGCTGCTCGGCTCGGACGTCGTCGGCCGGGTGGTCATCGCCCCGCAGGAGATGGAGGTCGGCATCATCACCGCGTTCATCGGCGCGCCGGTGTTCATCGCGCTGTGCCGCCGCCGGAAGTTGGCGACGCTGTGAGGACCGTCCGCACCCCCGCCGTCTCGCTGCGGATCAGCGAACGGGCCCTGCTCGTCAGCTCGGCCATCGCCGTGCTGACCGCGGTCGCCGCCGTCGCGACCATGGTCACCGGCGACTTCCCGCTGACCGTGGGCGAGGTGCTGGCCACGGTCGCCGGGCAGGGCGACGGCTACGCCGACTTCGTCGTCTTCACGCTGCGCCTGCCACGGCTGATCACCGGCCTGCTGGTCGGCGCCGCGCTCGCGCTCAGCGGCGCGATCCTCCAGTCCCTGTCCCGCAACCCGCTGGCCAGCCCCGACATCATCGGCTTCACCCAGGGCGCGGCCACCGGCGCGATCGCGGTGCTCGTGCTGGCGCAGGGCAGCATGGCGGCCACCGCGCTCGGCGCGACCGCCGCGGGCCTGCTCACCTCCACCGCCGTGTACCTGCTGGCCCTCAAGCAGGGCGTGCAGGGCTTCCGGCTGGTGCTCATCGGCATCGGCGTGAGCGCCATGATGCTCGCGGTCAACTCCTACCTGATCACGCGGGCCACGCTGGAGAGCGCGCTGGCCGCGCAGACGTGGCTGGTCGGCGGCCTGAACAACCGAGGCTGGGACCAGGCCCAGGTGATCGCGGTCGTGCTGGCCGTGCTGCTGCCGTGCGCGCTGGCGCTGGGACGGCGGCTGGCGCTGCTGGAGATGGGCGACAGCGCCGCCACCGGCCTCGGCGTGAACGCCGAGCGCACCCGGCTGGCGCTGCTCGCGGTGAGCGTCGGCCTGGCCGCCGTCGCCACCGCCGCCGCCGGGCCGATCAGCTTCGTGGCCCTGGCCGCGCCGCAGGTCGCCCGCCGGCTCACCGGCGCGTCCGGGCCCGGCCTGGCCGCGTCGGCGCTCACCGGCGGCCTGCTGCTGGTCGTCGGCGACTTCGCGGTGCAACGGCTGTTCCCGACGACCCAGCTGCCGGTCGGCATCGCCACCGGCGCCATCGGCGGGCTCTACCTGGTGTGGCTGCTGGCCCACGAGTGGCGGAAGGGGAGCACGACGTGACCGTGCCGAAGACGGGGCCGACCACCGGGCGACTGCGCGGTGCGGAGCTGACGCTGTCCTACGACGAGCGCGTCGTGGTGTCCGGGTTGGACGTCGAGATCCCGGACGGCTCGTTCACCGTCATCGTGGGCCCCAACGCGTGCGGCAAGTCCACCGTGCTCAAGGCGTTGGCGCGGATGCTCAAACCCCGCGCCGGGGCCGTGTACCTCGACGGCCGGGCCATCTCCGCCTACCGCTCCAAGGAGGTCGCCCGCCGGCTGGGCCTGCTGCCGCAGACCTCCATCGCGCCCGGCGGCATCACCGTCGGCGAGCTCGTGGCCCGGGGCCGGTACCCGCACCAGCGGCTGCTGCGGCAGTGGTCCGCCGAGGACGAGGAGGTGACCGCGGGCGCGATGCGGATGACCGGCGTGCACGACCTGGCCGACCGCCTGGTGGACGAGCTGTCCGGCGGGCAGCGGCAACGCGTGTGGCTGGCCATGGTGCTCGCGCAGCAGACGTCGATCCTGCTGCTGGACGAGCCGACCACGTTCCTCGACATCGCGCACCAGGTCGAGGTGCTCGACCTGTGCGCGGACCTGCACGAGGACGGCAACCACACGCTCGTCGCCGTGCTGCACGACCTGAACCAGGCGTGCCGCTACGCCACCCACCTGATCGCGATGAAGCCCGGTGTCGGCGTGGTGGCGCAGGGCGAGCCCGCCGCCGTCGTGACCGCCGAGCTGGTGGAGGACGTGTTCGGCCTGCCGTGCCGGGTGATCGAGGACCCGGAGACCGGCACGCCCCTGGTCGTGCCGCTGCGGCGGCAGCGCGTCACCGCGTAACGCGTCACGTCACGGCGGTCACGTCACCGCGCGGTGGTCACTCCGGCAGGCGGTAGGCGCCGGCGGCGATGTCGGCGAGCAGCGTCGGGCCGGTCGGCGTCCAGCCCAGCAGGTCCCGGGTGCGGGCGCTGGACGCGGTGATGTCCATGCCGGCGAAGTGCCCGATCCAGCCGAAGTGCGCCTCGGCGTCCTCCCGCGGGACGGACACCGTGTCCAGGCCCAGGTAGTCGCCGATGGCGGCGGCGATGTCACGGGTCGGCAGGCCCTCCTCGGCCACGGCGTGCACCCGCGACCCCGCCGGCGCCCGGTCCAGCGCGAGCCGGACCAGCCGTGCCGCGTCGGAGCGGTGCACGGCGGGCCAGCGGTTCGAGCCGTCGCCGAGGTACCCGACCGCGCCCCGGTGCTTCGCGACCTTCGCCAGGACCGAGACGAAGCCGGGGTCGCCCGCGCCGTGCACGGACGCGGCGAAGCGCAGCGCCACCGGCCGGACACCGCGGTCGGCGTAGGACAGGGCCAGGTTCTCGCTGCCGCCGCGCGGCGAGTCGGCGCCGTGGTGCGGCGACGGGTCGTCCTCCGTCAGCGGCCGGTCCGCGATGTCCGAGGCCACG
This sequence comes from Saccharothrix sp. 6-C, assembly GCF_016695385.1. NCBI lineage: Bacteria > Bacillati > Actinomycetota > Actinomycetes > Pseudonocardiales > Pseudonocardiaceae > Saccharothrix > Saccharothrix sp. 6-C. The sequence goes on from NZ_CP064192.1 coordinate 2,445,490, forward strand.
CCGGAGGCGAGCAGGAACGGTTTGCCGCTGCCCTCGACGGCGTCGAGCATCCGGCGCACGGCGGTGTGCTCGCTGCGGCCGGCGCCGGCGTAGTCGGTGAAGTCGTGCTTGAAGGCGAGGTGGACGACGGCGTCGGCGGCCACCGCTCCGGCGGCCAGGCTGTCGACGTCGTCCAGGCTGCCGCGGTGCGCGGTCGCGCCCTTGGCCTGCAGGGCGGCAGCCGCCTCGGCGCTGCGGGCGAGGCCGACCACCTCGTGGTCGTGGGCGAGCAGTTCGTCGGTGAAGGCCGAGCCGATCCAGCCGGAGGCACCGGTGACGAAGACGCGCATGGCGTTCCTTCCGCTATGTCAGTGACTGACATCGACCGTAGCACGGCATGTCAGCGACTGTCATCACTACACTCGCGGTCATGAGCCGCTGGGAGCCGGACGCCCGCGGGCGGATGATCCGCGCCGCGATGGACCTCTTCGCCGAGCGCGGCTTCGAGCAGACCACCGCCGGGGACATCGCCGAACGCGCCGGCGTGACCGAGCGGACGTTCTTCCGCCACTTCGCCGACAAGCGCGAGGTGCTCTTCGACGGGGCCCAGGTGATGGAGCAGGTGGCGTCGACCGCGATCCTCGGCGCGCCGCCCACCGCCGAACCCCTCGACGCCGCGTTGGCCGGCGTGGTCGCGGCGGGCGCGCTGCTGGAGGACCGGCGCGAGCACGCCGTGCGGCGCAACCGCTTGATCGAGGCCAACCCGGGCCTGCGGGAACGCGAGCTGCTCAAGCTCGCGGCGCTGGCCGGCGCGACCGCCGGGACGTTGCGCGAGCGGGGCGTCGCCGACCAGGTCGCCGACCTCGCCGCGCACAGCGCCGTGACGGTGTTCCAGGTCGCCGTCACCCGCTGGGTGGCCGAGGAAGAGCCGCCTCCCCTCGCCGACTGCATCGCGGACAGCGCGGCGGTGCTGCGCGCCCTTTGAGGGGCCGGCAGCCGCACCGAAGGCATCACGCGCAGCCCGATCGCCGGGGTCCGCGAGTGGCGGACCCCGGCGATCGGCGGGTCGTGCGGGTCAGGCCCGCGGGAGGGTGAAGATCAGGCCCTTGCTCATCTTCGACCGGATGCCCTGCACGTCCACCGTGACGACCTTCGCCCGGTGCTGCGTGTCCGGGGTCAGCCCGGTCAGCGTGACCTGGTTCTCGGTGACGAAGCCGGTGTGCCCGCCGTCACCGTCCAGGTACACGTCGTAGCCCCCGATCTTGTTCCACCAGGGGTAGCCCTGCCAGGTCAGCGTCACCGACGTCGGGGTCGACGAGACCACCGTCAGCCCGTCCGGGCGCGGTGGCCGCTCCGCGATCAGGCCCTGCACCAGCACGGTGCCCAGCAGGTCGTTCTGCGCCGGGTCGTGCGTGCAGGAGGCGGTGATCGTGCCGAGGGGCGTGCCGTCCGCGCGCTTGGGGCGCAGGGTCAGCGCCAGGTCGTCCACGCGCACGTCGTAGCCGCCGGGAACGCTCAGCACCTGGGCCGGGAAGGCGCCCGCGGCCCGCACCGCGGTCCCCTGGGTGGTCTGCAACCACTTGGGCGCGAAGGTGAACGCGGCCTCGGTGGTCCGCGTCCCGTCCGGGCCGACGATCCTCGCGCCGAGCCTCGCGGTGCTGTCACCGTCCAGGCGCACCCCCTCGGCGAGGGTCAGGACCGGGCGCAGCTCGCGCATGTCCAGGTCCACGTCGATGTAGAAGTACTGGTTGCCGGGTGCGCTGTTCGAGCCGGCGCCATCGTTCGGCAGGCCGCCGACGACCCACACGGTCATCTGGGCGCCCGGACCGGCGGAGGTCGTGCAGGTGTACTCCACGCGCACCGCGCTCGTGTCCGCCGACGCCGGGCTCGCGGCCCCCGTCAGCGCCCCGGCCGCAGCCAGGGCCGAGACCAGCGACAAGGCGGTGATGCGAAAGGGGGTCCATTTTTTGCGCAACTTCCACGTCCTCTCCGTGTTCACCCGCCCACGGACAGCGTCCCGCAGATCAACCCCTATGCGGGGTCGACCATCCAGACGAAGTTGGGCATGCCCGAGCCGCGACCCACCCCGGTCACGACCACGGCCTCGCCGGCCGGGACCGGCGGCTACCCCCGGTATCCGGCTCGCCGGTCGTCCGCGCGCAGCCGGTCGAGCTCGGCGCGCTCCAGCCGGGCCGTGACGACCCGCGGCCCCGCGCCCGCCGCGACCACCCGCCGCCCGTCCGGGTGCCACACCCCGCTGCCGCCGCACGAACGCCACCCCGGACCCGCCCCGGCCAGGTTCGCCACCAGCGCGTACATCCGGTGGTCCATCGCGCGGGCCGCCGGGTGCACGTCGAGCCGCCCTTCCTGGCCCTCGGTGTACAGCGCCGACACCGCGTACACGTCCGCGCCGCGCCGGGCGGCTCGCAGCGCGTGCTCGGGGGCCGCCGCGTCGTAGCAGACGGCCAGCGCCACCCGCCAACCCCGGACGTCCAGCGGCGGCGCGGGCTCGTCCGGCTCGAACAGCTCCCGCTCGGCCCGGCTCGGGTACTGCTTGCCGACCACGTCGACCGAACCGTCCGGGGACAACGCCACCGACGCCAGCAACCGGCGACCGTCCGGCCCCAGCCACGCCGCGCCGACCACCGCCGTGACCCCGTGCGCCCGGCTCGCCTCGCGGACCACGTCCAGCCGCGGGTCGTCGGCCGTCACCCAGCACGCCTGCTCGGCGAGCCGGTCCAGGTCGTAGCCGGTCAGCGACAGCAGCGGGAACAGCACCAGGTCCGCGTCGCCGGCCTCGGAGACCACGTCGGCCGCGCGGCGCGCGTTCTCCGCGACGTCACCGGGCACGGGCGCGTGCTGCGCGACGGCGACCACCAACTCGTCGTATTCCACGTCGCCGATCATTTCACGCGATCGGGGGGTGCGAGGCAGGTGCCGTGAAATGCGTCGGGGAATGTGCTAGACATAAAGGTTGATATCGCCGGAAATGGCGAAGGAAAGACAATGCCAGTATATCACAGGGGGCAAGCGTGACCACCGGGGAATTGGCCGCCGAACAACAGCGGATCACCTTCCTGCACGATCGGCTGGCGCGGGAGCAGGCCGCCGCGCGAGCGGAGCTGGACGCCGCGCTCCGGGACGGCGACGAGCAGCGCTGGCACCGCGAAGTGGCCGTTCGCACTCTGTCCGCGCAGGTCAGCCGCCTGAGCGTGGCGGCGGAGAACCTGTGCTTCGGCCGCATCGACACCACCGACGACCGCGTCTACGTCGGCCGGGTCGGCTTGTTCGACACCGAGCGCGACTACGAGCCGCTGCTGACCGACTGGCGCGCGCCGGCCGCCCGCCCGTTCTACACCGCGACCGCGGCGAACCCGGAAGGGGTGACCCGCCGCCGCCATTTCCGGACCAGGGGCAGCCGCTTGGAGGGCTTCCACGACGACGAGCTCCAGCTCACCTCGAAAGCGCTGCTCGACGCGTTGAACGCGCCCCGCTCCGCCACCATGCGCGACATCGTGGCCACCATCCAGGCCGAGCAGGACGAGGTGATCCGCCTGCCGCACCGGGGCGTGCTGGTGATCGAGGGCGGTCCGGGCACCGGCAAGACGGCCGTGGCGCTGCACCGCGTGGCCTACCTGCTCTACGTGCAACGCGAACGGCTCTCCCGCCAAGGCGTGCTGGTCGTCGGCCCCAACGCGGGCTTCCTGCGGTACATCGGCGAGGTCCTGCCGTCCCTGGGCGAGACCGACGTCGTGTTCGCCACGCCGGGCGAGCTGTTCCCCGGCGTCCGGACCGACCTCGAGGACACCCCGGAGCTCCAGGCACTCAAGGGCGGTCTCTCGGCCGTCGACCTGCTGGTCGAGGCTGTCGCCGACCGGCAGGAGCTGCCTGTCGAGCCCGTCCCGGTCGAACTGGAGGACGTCACCGTCCCGCTGACCGCCGCGATCGCCGGACAGGCCCGGGAACGGGCGCGCGCCGCCGGGCTCAGGCACAACGAGGCCCAACCCGTGTTCCACCGGGCCCTGGTGGACGCCCTGGTCGCGCCCGCGCTCGACCTCATCGGCGAGGACTGGCCGGAACTCGCGGCCGACGTGCGGCGCGAGCTCGCCGGCCACCCCGACGTGCGGCGGGCCGTCACCGAGCTGTGGCCGGTCCTCACGCCCCGGCAACTGCTCGCCGACCTCTACGCGGGCCGCTGCGCCGCCCTGGGCCACCCCGAGCTGCGCCGCGCCGACCCGCACGCGTGGACGATCTCCGACGTGCCGCTGCTGGACGAGGCCGCCGAACTGCTCGGCTCCGACGGCGAGGCCGAGCGCCGCGCCGCGGCGGAACGCAGGCGCGCCGTCGAGTACGCGCAGGGCGTGCTGCACGTCATCGACACCGACCAGGCGATGCACGAGGACGAGCTGCGGGCCGTGGACCTGGTCGACGCCGAGTGGCTGGCCGACCGCCACACGGCCGCGGACCACCGGGTCCTGGCCGAGCGCGCCGCCGCCGACCGCGAGTGGACCTACGGCCACATCGTGGTCGACGAGGCGCAGGAACTGTCCGAAATGGACTGGCGGGTGCTGGCCAGGCGCGGGCCGAACCGGTCCATGACCATCGTCGGCGACCTGGCCCAGCGGCAGGCCGAAGCGGGCGCCCGCGACTGGCGGAAGGTGCTGGACCCGCTCGCCCGCGGCCGCTGGCAGCACCGCAGGCTCACGGTCAACTACCGCACACCCGCCGAGATCATGGCCTACGCCGCCGGCGCGCTGGCCGAGGTCGACCCCGACGCCGTCGCGCCGACGTCCGTGCGGCACGGCGAACCACCCCTGGAGGTCACCGGCGCCGACCCGCGGTCGTTCCGCCCGGCCACCGGCACGTTCGCGGTGATCAGCCCGACCGGCCCGCTCACCCCGCGCGCGGCCAAGGGCCTGGAGTTCGACACGGTCGTCGTGGTCGACCCGGAGCGCATGACACCGGCCGAGCGGTACGTCGCCCTGACCCGCGCCACCCGCCGCCTGGTCGTGGTGCGCACCTGACGGCCCGCCGGGGACGTGCCCGCGTCCCCGGCAGACCTCCGGGAGTCAGGCGTCCGCGGTCGCCGGCTCGGCCGTCGGCGCGGCGGTCGTGGGCACGTCGCGCAGCACGGTCACCGCGAGCACGGCGGCGCCCGCGACCAAAACCGCCGCCACCACCGCCGCCACGTTGAGCCCGCTGGTGAACGCCGCCCGCGCCGACTCCACCAGAGCCCGCGCCGCCGCCTCCGGCAACCCGGCGGCGGCGGACAGCGCGCCCGACAACGAGTCCGCGGCCTCGGCGGGCACACCGGACGGCATCGCGGCGTGGTAAACGGCGGTGCCGACGCTGCCCATCAACGCGATCCCGAGCGACACGCCGAGGTCGCTCGCCGTGCTGTTGACCGCCGACGCGGCCCCCGCCTTCTCCGGCGGCGCGGCGGTGATCACCAGCGTGGTCGTCAACGCCATCGTCGGCGCGATGCCGGGGTAGAGCAGGTAGAAGCCGGTGATCAGCAGCGGCAGCCCGCCGACGCTGCCGACCTGCGTCAGCACCACGTACCCGGCCACCGAGAACACCGCGCCGCCCGCCACCACGTACGCGGGCCGCACCCGTCGCGCGATGATCGGCGACAACGCCGACACGGCCACCAGCGCGAGCGCGGCGGGCAGGATCCACAGCCCCGCCGCCAACGGCGACAGCCCGGCGACCAGCTGCAGGTACTGCGTGAACAGCAGGTAGATGCCGCCGAGCGCGATCGCGGACAGCAGGAACACGCCCAACGCGCCGCTGAACGTCCGGTTCGCGAACAGCCGCACGTCCAGCAGCGGGTTGTCCAGCCGGAGCTGCCGGCGGGCGAACAGCACCCCGAACGCGACACCCGCGGCCACCGCCACCGCGGACGTCGCCGTCAACCCGGACTTGGCGAAGTCCTTGACGCCGTAGACGAACGGCAGCAGCGCCGCCATCGACAGCAGCACGCTGGGCACGTCCGGCAGCCCGACCCCCGGCGCCCGGTACTCCGGCACCGACAGCGGCGCCACGACCACCACCAGCGCCATCACCGGCACCCCGATCAGCAGCGCCGCGCCCCACCCGAACGACTCCAGCAGCAGCCCGCCGACCAGCGGCCCGACCGCGACGCCGACCGACACCGACGCGGCCCACAGCCCGATCGCCGTCGCCCGCTGCCGCGCGTCCCGGAACATGGTGCTGACCAACGACAACGTGGACGGCATGACGGCCGCCGCGCCGACGCCCATCAGCGCGCGTGCCGCGATCAGCAGCTCGGCGTTCGGCGCGACCGCCGACCCGATGGAGGCCAGCGCGAACACCACCGCGCCGAACACCAGCACCCGCCGCCGCCCGATCCGGTCGCCGACGGTGCCCATGGCCACCAGCAGCCCGGCCATCACGAACCCGTACACGTCGTTGACCCACAGCAGCTGGTCGCTGGTCGGCCGCAGGTCCGCGGCGATGTGCGGGGTGGCCAGGAACAGCACGGTCATGGCCAGGAACAGCAGCGCGGTCGGCAGCAGCAGCACCGCGAGCCCGAGCCACTCCCTGGCACCGGCCCGATCACCGACATCGACAGACATGGTGTTCTTTCCCCTTGTTCGAACCGCACGGGCGGGTGGTCCCGCCCTGTGCGACCCACGGTGGCCGGCGCCGCTCCAGGAACCCTCCAGATCGACTTCGGGTACCGTCGGACCGTGCGTTTCGGGGTGCTGGGCCCGCTCTCGGCGTGGACGTCGGACGCCCGTCCCGTGCGCGTCCCCGAGGTGAAGGTCCGGGCGCTGCTGGCCCAGTTGGCGCTCGACGCGGGCCGCGTGGTGCCCGCCGACCGGCTGATCGACCGCCTGTGGGGCGACCGGTTGCCCGCGAACCCCGCCGGCGCGTTGCAGACCAGGGCGTCCCAGCTGAGGGCCGCGCTGGACGACGCCGAACCCGGCGCGCGGCGGCTCGTCGTCTCCCGCCCGCCCGGCTACCTGCTCGACGTCGCGCCGGACGCGGTGGACGCCGGCCGGTTCGAAGCGCTCCTGGCCCGGGCGGCCACCGGCGACGCGCGCGCCCGGGTCGAGCTGCTGGACGAGGCCTTGGCGCTGTGGCGGGGACCGGTGCTGGCCGACTTCGCCGACGAGGCGTTCACCCGCGAGGCCGCCGCCCGGCTGGAGGAGCTGCGGCTCACCGCGTGGGAGCAGCGCGCCGAGGCCCGGCTGGAGTTCGGCGAACCGGGCGTGCTCGCCGACGAGCTGGGCGACCTGGTGGCCAGGCACCCGCTGCGCGAACGCCTCCGCGCCGCCCACCTGCGCGCCCTCTTCCGGGCAGGCCGGCAGGGCGAGGCCCTGATGGGCTACCGCGACCTGCGGGCCAGGCTGGTCGCGGAGCTCGGCGTCGAACCCGGACCGGGGCTGGTCGCGCTGCACCGGGCGATCCTGGAGCAGGACCCGTCGCTCGGCGGCGCGGTGGAGCCGCCGACGAACCTGCCGCACCCGCTCGGCGACCTGGTCGGCCGGGACGCCGACGTCGACGAGGTGCGGGCGCTGCTCGCGGCGGACCGGCTCGTCACCCTCACCGGCCCCGGCGGTGTGGGCAAGACCCGGCTGGCCCTGGCCGTGGCGCGCGAGCTGGCGCCCGGCTTCCCGGACGGGACCTGGCTGGTCGAGCTGGCCGCCCTGCCCGCTTCAGCGACACCGGACGAGGTGGCGGCCCTGGTGGCGGCGAGCGTGGGCATCCGCGACGGCGTGGCGACCGACCTGGCGGGCACGCTGGCCGAGGCGGTGCGCGCCAAGCGGATGCTGCTCCTGCTCGACAACTGCGAGCACGTCGCGCCGGCCGCGGGGGAGCTGGCCGCCCGGCTGCTGCGCGCCGCGCCGGGGCTGCGGGTGCTGGCCACCGGCCAACGTCCGCTCGACGTGGCCGGCGAGCTGCTGCGGCCCGTGCCGACGCCGGCCGGGCCGAGCGCCGTCGAGCTGTTCGCGGCCCGCGCGGGGCGGGCGCGCCGGGCTCCGCGTTGGACCCCGCCGACGTCGACGCCGTCGCGGCGAGCTCCAAGGCCGGCGGCTCGACGGCATCCCGCCGGCCTTGGAGCTCGCCGCGACCAGGGTGCGCGCGTGGGGCGGGCGCGAGGTGCCGGCGCGGCTGGACGACCGGTTCCGCGTGCTGACCGCCGGGCACCGCGGCGTGCCCGCCCGGCAGCGGACCCTGCGGGCGGTGCTCGACTGGAGCTGGGAGCTGCTGTCCGACGCCGAGCGGACCGTGCTGCGCCGGCTGTCCGCGCACGTGGACGGCTGGACGTCGAGCGCCGCGGAGGCCGTGGCCGGCGACGACGACCTCGACGTGCCCGACCTGCCGGCCCGCCTGGTGGACCGGTCGCTGGTCACCGCCACCCTCGGCGACGCCCCGCCACGCCACCGGCTGCTCGAGTCGGTCGCCGAGTACTCGGCCGCCAGGCTGCGCGAGGCCGGTGAGACCGCGCTGGTCGAACGGCGGCACCGCGACCACTACGCGCGCCTGGCCGCGACCGCCGACCCGTTCCCGCGCGGCCCGGAGCAGCGGCGGTGGCTGCGCCGGCTCGACGACGAAGCGGCCGACCTGCGCGCCGCGATCGACCGCGCGGCCCGGGACGGCGAGGCGTTGCCGCTGGTCGACTCGCTGGCCTGGTGCTGGGTGCTGCGCGGCAGGCTCGGCGAGGGCCGGCGGGCGTTCACCGCGGCGCTCGCCGGTGGCGGCCCGGAGGACCCTGACGGGCACGGTCCAGGCCTGGCACACCGCGTCCAACCTGCTCACGGGCGTGACGTCGGGCCTCGTGCCGCCGCCCGGGACCCGCCCCGCCGACCGGGGTGCCGCGGCACGCCGGGCCAGGGTCGAGTGGTTCCTCGGGTTCGTCGGTGCGGGGATCGGCGAGCGGGGCGTGGGCGAGGACCTGGTCCGGTCGGCGCCGGCGGTGTTCCAGGCCCAGGACGACCGGTGGGGCACGGCCGCCGCGCTCGGCACCCTCGCGCGCTACGAGCGGATGCGCAGCGACCTGGAAGCCCTGGCGCGGCACGGCGAGCGCAGCATGGCCCTGTTCACCGGGGTGGGTGACCGGTGGGGGCTGCTGGACGCGACGTCAGGGCTCGGCGCGCACGCGGAGATCGTCGGCGACCACGAGCGTGCCGCGGCCCTGCACCGCGAGGGCCTGCGGATCGCCGAGGAGCTGGGCCTGAGCACCGACGTGGTGGACGAGCTGTCCGCGCTGGGCCGCCTCGCGCTGCTGACCGGCGACCACGAGCAAGCCGACGAGCTGCACGACTGCGCCCGCTCGCGGGCCGCGGCGCAGGGCTACACGATCGGCGAGGAGTTCGCCGAGCTGGGCCTGGCGCTGAGCCTGCGCCGCCAGGACCGGCTCGACGAGGCCGAGGCGCTGTTGCGCATGTGGCTGGTTCTTCGACCGGCAGCTCGAGTCGGACATCGCGATCGCCCTCGTCGTCGCCGAGCTGGGCTTCATCGCCGAACGGCGCGGCGACGCCGAGACCGCCCGCGCCCTGCACCTGGAGGGCCTGGCCGCGGCACGCGAGTCGACCGACCCGCGTGCCGTGGCCCTGGCGCTGGAAGGACTGGCCGGCGCGGAGGCCCTGGCCGGCGACCACCGCCGAGCGGCCCGCCTGCTGGGCGCCGCCGCGGCCCTGCGGGAAGGAGCGGGCGCCCCTCTCCCGCCCGGCGAGCGCGGCGACGTGGCCCGGATCACCACGGCCACCCGCGCCGCCCTAGGTCCCGCGCCCTTCACCTCGGCGTTCACCGAAGGCCGTGCTCACGGCGCGGCACCGGACCTGCCGGTCCCCTGACTCCCCGGTCGCGCCCTCACCCCGCGGGCGGGGTCTCGTTGGGCGCGGGCCGGTTGGGCGGTGGCGGCTCCGGGGTGGGCGGGATCGGCGGCTCCGTGCCGGGTGACGGCTCCCGAGGCGGCTGCGGCATCGGGGGCGGCACGGGGACGGGGCGCGGGTCGGGCGGTTGTGGCTGGACCATGGCAACCTCCTTCGCACCCGGACTACCCACTCCGCGAGAGTCCTACATCCGAAACGCGAGAGTCCTACCGTCAAACCTCGCGTGTCCTACGTTCAGAACACGCGTGTCCTGCGTTCGGAACACCCGAATTCAACGCTCAGCACACCCGACGGGCCCGTTCCACCCGAAACGACGACGATTCCGGGCACGGGATCACGGGTTCGGTGATCCGCCGTTCACGCGGCCTCGCGGACGAGTCCGGTCGAGGAGTCGACCGACTCGCGCGCGAATGTCGACGCTCAGGACGCGCGGCCCGCCGCCCGGGCCGACGACGGGTCCAGGTTCGGCAGCACCTCCCGGCCGAACAGGCGGATCGCGTCGAGCACGGCCTGGTGGGGGAGACCCCCTATGTCCACCATCACCAGCTGCGCGTCCAGCCCCAGCAGCCCGGTCAGCCGGTTCAGCCGCTCGGTCACCTCCGCCGGGTCGCCGCACACCGCCGCGCCCTCCATCAGCAGGTCGACGTCCACGTCGCCGTCACCGCGCCACGGGTCGGCGAACTCCGCGTAAGCCGCCAGGTGGGGCCGCCACGTGGCCCGCGCCTCCGCCGCCGTCGGCGCGACGAACACGTGGCTCGGCAACGCCACCCGCCCGCCCCCGCCCATCGCCGCCCGGTAGCGCTCCACCACCGGCCGGTGCGTGCCCGGGTCCCGCAACGTGCTCGGCAGCATCAGCGGCAGCCCCAGCTCCACCGCCAGGTCCGCCGACACCGCCGACCCGCTGCCGATCCACACCAGCGGCCGGGGCTGCTGCACCGGGCGCGGCGTCGTCGTGACGTCCACCAGCGGACTGCGGTACTTGCCCTCCCACGTGACGTGCTTCTCCTCCAGCAGCCGCAGCAGCAGCCGCAGGTTCTCGTCGAACCGCGCCCGCAGGTCGTCCTGCACCCCGAACGCCGCGTCGGTGCGCTGCGACACGCCCCGCGCCACGATCAGCTCCGCCCGGCCCCGCGACAGCACGTCCAGCGTGGCCAGGTTCTCCGCCACCCGCACCGGGTCGTGGTGCGCCAGCAGCGTCACCCCGGTGGACAGCCGCAACGTCGACGTGCGGTCGGCGATCGTGGCCAGCAGCAGCTCCGGCGCCGACACGATGTACCGGGTGAAGTGGTGCTCGCCGATGGCCACCCCGGTGAAGCCGGCTTCCTCCGCCACGACGGCCTGCTCGACCATCGCCCGCAGCCGGTCGCACTCGGTCACGGCCCGGCCGGTGTACGGGTTGGGCAGGTGGTCGCCCAGGATCAGCAGGTACACGTCCATCAGACAATCTTGCACGCCGCGACTACCGTGGCACCGGCCGAACCAGAGCGTGGAGGAGCACCCGTGACCGCAGTGTCCGTGTCCGACAACCCCGAGCAGTCCCGCTACGAGGTCCGCCTGGACGGCGAGCTGGGCGGCTTCGCCGAGTACACCTCGGCGGACGGCGTCGTCACGTTCACCCACACCGAGGTCGCCGTCGAGGGCAAGGGCCTGGGCAGCCGGCTGGTCCGCCACGCGTTGGAGGACGTGCGCGCGAAGGGCCTGGCCGTCGTGCCCGAGTGCCCGTTCGTGCGCGGCTACCTGGAGAAGCACCCCGAGCTCGGGACCGGATGACGGCCGACCGCGCCCGCGCGCCGGTCAGTCGAATAGGCGCACCTGCTCACCGGCTCATACCCGGTCGAGGTTGCTCCTCCGTGTGAATCATCACAAATGGGGGTAACAACACGGCTAAGTAGGCGGCTTTTGGTCAACAGTGGTAGCTGATCGTGTCAACATTACCGATCGTGGCCTCACTCGTGCTCGATCCCCGCCATGATGGTGATGTCGTCGACGGCAGACGCGGTCGACGGGGACGAGGACCGATCACGAGACCGATGAGGTGGGCCTGGCTGTGACCGCTGAGGTGAGCGGAAGTGGCGCGCGCACGGACGGACCCACCCGCAGGGTGGGCACGTGGTCGGAGGTCATCCGGCAGGTTCCCCCGAGGTTGTTGCGGCTCGGCGCGCTCGGCGGGCTGCTGATCGCGCTCGGCGGCGTCGGCGCGGGCGCGGTGCTCCGCCGGGACCCGCTGCTGACCGGCACGATCCTCAACGCGGTGCGGTACGGCCACGGCCGCGACCTGGCCACCGCCGTGGTGTTCGTCGGCGTGGGCCTGCTGGTCTACTCGTGGGTCCGGTTGGGGCGGATGGTGCGCGCCGCCCAGGTCGACGGCCGCGGCGTGGTGCTGGCCGCCGCCGCGTGGACCGCACCGCTGCTCATCGGCCCGTCGCTGTACAGCCGGGACGTCTACAGCTACCTCGCGCAGGGCGCGGTCGCGCTGCACGGGTTCGACCCCTACACCTCCGGCGCGTCCGTGCTGCCCCTGTCGCTGGGCGGCAACGTGGCGTCGCTGTGGCAGAACACGCCGTCGCCGTACGGGCCGCTGTTCCTCCTGGTCGCCAAGTGCGTGGTGGCGATCACCGGGGACAACGTCATCGTCGGCGCGGTCCTCATGCGGCTCGCCGTGTTCAGCGGCCTGGCGATGCTGGCCTGGGCGATGCCCGGACTGGTCCGGCACCTCGGCGGGCGCACGTCGGTGGCGCTGTGGCTGACCGTGGCGAACCCGTTCGTGATCGCCGTCGGCATCGGCGGCGCGCACAACGACATCCTGATGGTCGGCCTGATGGCGGTCGGCGTGCTGATGGTGCTGGACGGCAAGCACGTGCGCGGCATCGCGGTGATCGCCCTGGCGACCGCGGTCAAGGCCACCGCCGTGCTGGTGATCCCGTTCCTCGTCTGGGTGTGGGTGGCGCGGATGTCCGGCCCGGCCCGCCAGCGGTTCTTCCAGGCGTGCGCGGTGGGCGGCATCACGTTCGCCGGCGTCTTCGCGCTGTCCACGATCATCGCCGGGGTCGACCTCGGCTGGGTCAACGTGCTGCAGAGCCAGACGCCGCTGCTGACCTGGATGTCGCTGCCCTGCGCCGTCGCCGAGCTGCTCTACTACTCGGTCGGCCGGCACGTCCCGGGCGCGACCTACGAGGGTTTCCTCGGGTTCTTCCGGTCCGTCGGCGTGTACGTGCTCGCCGCCGTGCTGGTCCGCCAGTGGTGGCTGGCCAGGGCGGGCGGTGTGGACGCCGTGCGGCGGGCCGCGATCGCCCTGCTCGCCGCTTCCGTGCTGGCCCCGTCCGTCCTCCCGTGGTACTTCACCTGGGTCTTGGCGCTCGCCGCCGCGTTCGCCTGGAAGGACCGGTGGCTCGCGGGCGCCGCGGGCTTCTCGGTCTGGATGGTCCTCGTCACGCTCCCCGACGGCACCATCGTCGCCCGCTGGCACTACGGTTCGGCCAACCCCGTCGTGTGGTGGTCCTACCTGGCCGTCACCGTCCTGATCGGCGTGTGGGTCGGCCGGTCGCTGCTGGGCCGCCGGTCCGTGTGGTCGCTGCTGGGCGAGCTGCGGGCGCGGTCGGGCGAGGCGGACCAGCCGAAGCGGCTCGTCGAGCCTGCGCCCCGGGTCGTCGAGCAGGCGCCGCCCGTCGTGCGGCAGGTGCCGACCGACGTCGAGGACGACGACGTGACGGGCGAGCCGGACGCGGCCGGGACGCAGCGCGGGAGCACGGGTGGTTGATCGGGTTGAACAGCGGGTGCTGAGGTTCGCCCCGCTGGTGTTGTGCTTGTCGCTGGGCTGGTACTTCTGGCGCCTCGGCGTGCCGAGCGGCTGGGGCATGATCGACCTCAAGGTCTACTGGAGCCTCGCGCCGAACCTGCTCACCGACCAGCTCTACACGATCGACATGCCGTTCACGGCGGACTTCCCGCTGCCGTTCACCTACCCGCCGTTCGCGGCCGCGGTGTTCCTCCCGCTGTCCTGGCTGCCGTGGGTGGCCGCGCGGATCGTGTGGCAGGTGCTGTCCCTGGTCTGCCTCTGGTGGCTGGTCCGCACCGCGTTGTCGCTGGTCGCCGCCAGGTCGGGGCAGCGGTTCGACGCCACCTGGTCGCGCCGCGCGCTGCTGTGGACGGCGCTCGCGCTGTGGTGCGAGCCGGTGCGCAAGACGCTCGACTTCGGGCAGATCAACCTGGTGCTGATCGCCGGCACGTTCGCCGCCATGGTCGCCACCCGGCACCTGGTGGCGGGTTTCGGCGTCGGCGTCGCGGCCGGGCTGAAGCTCACCCCGGCGATCTCGGGCCTGTACTTCCTGGTCACGCGCCGGTTCAAGGCGGCGCTGTGGACGTTGGTCGGCTTCGCGGTCACCGTGGCCATCGGCTTCGCCGCCTCCGCGGCGGACTCGTGGCGCTACTGGTTCGAGCTGCTCGGCGCGGCCGACCGGGTCGGCCCGGTGGGGTCCGCGATCAACCAGTCGTTGCGGGGCGCGTTGTCGCGGACCCTCGGCCACGACGTCGAGATGACGTGGCCGTGGCTGCTCGCGGTGGCGGTGTCGGCCGTGCTGACCGGGTTCGCGCTGCGCGCCGCGGTGAAGGCCCGCGACACGCTCGCCACCGTGGTCGCCGTGCAGCTGTTCGGGCTGCTGCTCTCGCCGATCTCGTGGAGCCACCACTGGGTGTGGGTGATCCCCCTGGTGCTGTGGGTGTTCTACGGCGCCCGCCGCTCGTGGCCCGTGCAGGCGGTCGCGGCGGCGTGGGTCGTGGTGACCGGCGCGGACCTGATCACCTTCCTGATCGACCAGCAGCCGACCATCTGGGAGATCCCCCGGCCGTGGCCGTTGGCCGCGCTCGGGTGGTGCTACCCGCTGCTCGGGCTGCTCACCCTCGCGGTGATCCCGTCGGGGCTGCGCGGCGACACCCGCGAGCCCGCCGGCGCCACGCCGCCCCCTGCCACGTCGAAGGTCGAGCCCAGTGTCGGTTGAACCGCCCCCGTCCGCCGCGCGCGTGCTCGTGAAGGCCGAGCGGTGGCTGTCGGCCGCCGCGCCCGTGCTGCTGCTGGCGTCGATCGTGGGCCGCGGCTGGACCATCGTCACCGGGTTCGGCAACGAGACGATCGACCTGTACGTGTACTGGGCGCTGGCGCCGCACGTGCTCTCCGGCGACCTCTACGACGTCACGTCGCCGAACTCGCCGCCCGACTTCCCGCTGCCGTTCACCTACCCGCCGTTCGGCGCGCTGGTGTTCCTGCCGATGACGTGGCTGCCGTGGGTCGTCGCGCAGTGGGTGCTGCGGCTGCTGTCCGGGCTGTGCCTGTACTGGATGGTGCGCGTCGCCCTGCGCCTGGTGGCGGGGGAGGGCTGGACGACGGACGCGGCGACGTGGCGGCGTCGGGCGCTGCTGTGGACCGCCGTGCTGCTGTGGCTGCAGCCCGTGGTGCACACGTTCGACTTCGGGCAGGTCAACCTGCTGCTGGCGGCCGTGGTGCTGGGCGCGATGACGGCCCGGGACTCCCGGCTCGCGGGCGCCGGCATCGGCCTGGCGGCGGGCGTGAAGCTCGTGCCCGCCATCTCCGGGCTGTACTTCCTGGCCACGCGCAGGTTCGCGGCGGCGTTGTGGTCGGTCGCGGCGTTCGCGGCGAGCGTCGGCCTCGGCTTCCTGGTGGACCCGGCGCAGGCCAGGCACTACTGGTTCGAGCTGCTCGGCGCGGCCGACCGGGTCGGCCCGATCGGCACCGCGCACAACCAGTCGTTGCGGGGCGCGTTGTCGCGGACCCTCGGCTACGACGTCGAGATGACGTGGCCGTGGGTGCTCGCGGTGGTGGTGTCGGCCGTGCTCGCCGGGTTCGCGCTGCGCGCCGCGGTGCGGGCGGGCGACGTGCTGATCGGCGTGCTGGTCGTGCAGGTCCTCGGCCTGCTGCTCTCGCCGATCTCGTGGGACCACCACTGGGTGTGGATCGCGCCGCTGCTGATCTGGCTGGTGCACACCAAGGTCGCGCCGTGGGCCCGGGTCGTGCTGCTGGTGCTGTGGTGCCCGGTGATGTTCTGGGACGTGATCGCCTTCCAGCTCGACCGGCAGCCCACCATCTGGACCATCCCGCGGCCCGGCTACCTGTCCGCGATCGGCTGGGCCTACCCGGCGTTGGCGCTGCTCACGCTGGCCGTGATCCCGTTCGTGGTGAAGGCGGTCGCGCGGCGTGAGCCGACGAACGCGGCACCGGCGGACCAAGCCGAGGTTACCGGCAAGTAGGATCCGGGGATGGAGTGGACCGAACCCGGAGTCTTCGAGGTCGCGCCCGGTGTCCACCGGATCCCGCTGCCCCTGCCCAACGACGGGCTGCACACCGTCAACGTGTACGCGGTCGACGACGGCGACGGCCTCGTCCTGATCGACTCCGGCTGGGCCCTCGACGCGGGCGAGACGGCGCTGGAGTCGGCGCTGGGCGCGCTCGGGCGCGGGTTCGAGGACGTCCGGCGCTTCCTCGTCACGCACGTCCACCGCGACCACTACACAATGGCTGTGGCCCTGCGTCGCCGGTTCGGCACGAAGATCGCGCTCGGCGCGGGGGAGCAGCCGTCCCTGGCCAAGGTCATCGGCCGGCGCCGGGACGGTTTCCGCGACCTGGCCCGGTGGGGCGCGCCGCACCTGGCCGAGCGGTGGGAGGCGGTGGTGGCGTCGGTCGGCGAAGCCGAGCTGCGCGACTACGAGGAGCCCGACGAGTGGCTCCGCGAGGGCGACCTGGCCCTGGAGAAGCGGGTGCTGCGCGTCCTGCCGACGCCCGGCCACACCCGCGGGCACGTGGTGTTCGTCGACGTCGAGTCGTCGCTGCTGTTCGCGGGCGACCACGTGCTGCCGCACATCACGCCGTCGATCGGCTTCGAACCCGCCCGGCCCGCGCTGCCCCTGGGCGACTACCTCGACTCGCTGCGCCTGGTCCGCGACTTCCCGGACCTGCGGCTGCTGCCCGCTCACGGCCCCGTCACCGAGTCGAGCCACGCCCGGGTGGAGGAACTGCTCGTCCACCACGAGGACCGGCTCACGGCCACGCTGGACGCCGTGCGGGCGGGCACCGGCACCGCCTTCGAGACCGCGGGCGCGCTCGGCTGGACCAGGCGCGGTCGGAAGTTCGCCGAGCTGGACCTGTTCAACCAGGTGCTGGCCACCGGCGAGACGGCCGCGCACCTCGACGTGCTGGTCCACCGCGGGCTGCTGACCGCCGCCGAGGACGAGGGCGTGGTGCGGTACGCGACGGGCTGACGCGCCGGTCTAGCGGGGCAGCTTCACCACGGTCACGAAGAAGTCGTCGATCTGCCGCACGACCTCGATGAACCGGTCGAAGTCGACCGGCTTGGTGACGTAGGCGTTGGCGTGCAGGTTGTAGCTGCGCAGGATGTCCTCCTCCGCCTCCGACGTGGTCAGCACCACCACCGGGATGGGCCGCAGCGTCTCGTCCGCCTTGATGTCGGCCAGCACCTCGCGGCCGTCCATCTTCGGCAGGTTCAGGTCGAGCAGGATCAGCCCCGGCCGCGGCGCGTCCTCGTAGCGGCCCTCGCGGCGCAGGAACTCCAGCGCCTCGACGCCGTCGCGGACCACGTGCAGCTGGTTGCGGATCTTGTGGTGCTCGAACGCCTCCTGCGTCATCAGCGCGTCGCCGGGGTCGTCCTCCACCAGCAGGACGTCGATCACGTTCAGCGGGTTGCTCATTGCTCGTCGTCCTCTACTGCCGGCAGCGTGAACTTGAAAGTGGTCCCGGTGGCGCCCTCGCTGGTGTCCAGCCAGATGGTGCCGCCGTGGTACTCCACGATCTTCCGGCACATCGCCAGCCCGATCCCGGTGCCGGGGTAGTCGTCCTTGTGGTGCAGGCGCTGGAAGATCACGAAGATCCGTTCAGCGTACTCGGGATCGATGCCGATGCCGTGGTCGCTCACCGTGAACGTCCAGAATCCGCCCGTTCGCTCCACGTCCACGCGCACGTGCGGGGGGTCGTCGCCGTGGAACTTCACCGCGTTGCTGATCAGGTTGCCGAAGACCCCGCCGAGCAGCGACGCCTCGCCGCGCACCGTCGGCAGGTCCGCCACCTCGACCGTCGCGCCGGTCCGCTCGATGGCCTCGGAGTAGTTGTCCAGCACCTGGGCGACCAGCTCGTCGCAGTCCACCAGGGTCTGCTCGCGGGTGAGCCTGCCGACCCGGGAGAACGCCAGCAGGTCGTTGATCAGCACCTGCATCCGCTTCGCGCCGTCCACCGCGAACTTCAGGTACTGCTCGCCGCGCTCGTCGAGCTGACCCGAGTAGCGCCGCTCCAGCAGCTGGCAGAAGCTCGCGACCTTGCGCAGCGGCTCCTGGAGGTCGTGCGAGGCGACGTAGGCGAACTGCTCCAGCTCCGAGTTCGACCGGCGCAGCTCCTCCAGGTCGGACAGGATGCGCACCCGCATGGCCTCGACGTCCTGGCCCAGCATCACCGTCTCGCGGGGCCCGCCCGCCTCGACCGCGTGCGCGTAGTCGCCCGACGACACCTGCCGCACGTCCGCCGCGAGCCCCGTCAACGGCGCGATGACGATCCGGTACAGCATCACCGCCACCCCGGCGATGATCAGCACCAGCAGCACGCCGAGCCCGATCACCAGCCAGAACGCCTGGGTCGCGACGCTCATCACGTTCGCCCGGCCCACCGCGGACGCTTCCTCGACCTTGGTCTTCAACCCCGCCATCGCCTCGCGCGCCCGGTCGAACAGCGCCTTGCCGCGCTCGGCATCGGCCAGGGTGGTCTGCGGGTTGCCCGACACGTACACCAGGTCGATCAGCGGGTCGGCGTAGCTCTCCCGCCAGTCGGCCGCCACCCGCTCGACCTCTTCCAGCTCGCGGACCAGCTCCGGCCGCGCGGTCAGCAGCGACCGGGCGGACGCCGCGGCGTCCAGCTCGGCCTGCTGCCCGTCGGTGTAGGGGCTGAGGAAGTTCCGGTTGGCGGTGAGCACGTACCCGCGCAGACCGGTCTCCTGGTTGGCCAGCGCGGTCTGCATCTCCAGGACCTCGCGGCTCGCCGGGTCGATCCGGTCCAGCAGCTCGATGCGGGCGTCGGTCAGGCCGTCCAACGCGACCAGGAGGCTGCCGATGGCGCCCGCGCAGACCACGATCAGGACCGAGACGGCGGCGATGAGGAGCTTGCTCGCGGGCCAGCGGTTGCGGTAGTCCATCAGGCGCGGTCCGAGATCAGCAGCACTGCCATGTCGTCGTCCAGCTCCCCGCCGTTGAGTTCCTTGACCCGGCTGATGAGGTCGTCCAGCAGCGTCGCCGGCGTGCGCGCCCAGTCCGGCCGCTCCCCGGTGATCTCGCCGATCAGGTCGATCAGCCGCTCCGACCCCAACCGCTCGCTGTCGCCGTGCACCCGGCCCTCGACCAGGCCGTCGGTGTAGAGCAGCATCGCCCAGCCCGGCGGCAGCGGCACGTCCAAGCCGCTCCACGTGCTGTCCGGCAGCACCCCGAGCGGCAGCCCGGCCCGGTCGCGGGGCAGCTCCACCACCCGGTCGCCGACCAGCAGCATCGGCTCCGGGTGCCCGGCCAGGTAGACCCGCGCCCACCGGCGGTCCGGCGAGATCGTCACCATGCACGCCGTGGTGAACAGGCCGGGCTGGTGGCGTTCGTGCTCCAGGATCTCGTGCAACGTGCGCAGCACCCGCGACGGCTCCTGGTCGGCCAGCACCAGCGCCCGCCAGGCGATGCGCAGGAACACGCCGATCGCGGCCTCGTCCGGGCCGTGCCCGCAGACGTCGCCGATCAGCACCTGGAGCGTGCCGTCGGCGGTGCGCACCACGTCGTAGAAGTCGCCGCCGAGCAGCATCCGGCTGCCGCCGGGGCGGTAGCGGACCTGCCAGCCGATGTCGTCGCCGTGCATGATCGGCGACGGCAGCAGGCCGCGTTCCAGGCGGGTCTTCTCGGCCGCGAGCAGCTTCTCGTCGCGCAGTTGGCGCTGGGTCTCCTCGACCCGCTTGCGGCCGACCGCGTAGCGGATGCTCCGGGCCAGGCCGACGCCGTCCACCTGGCCCTTGACCAGGTAGTCCTCCGCGCCCTGGGCGACCGCCCTGGTGCCCTGGTGCTCGTCGTTGAGGCCGGTGAGCACGATGATCGCCACCGGCGCCGGGTCGGCGAGCAGCCTGGTCAGGCCGTCGAGGCCGGTCGTGTCCGGCAGGCCGAGGTCGAGCAGCACGCAGTCCGCCTTGGCCAGCAGGCCCTCGGCTTCCCGCAGCGTCCGCGCCCGGTGCAGGGCGACGTCCGCCTCCACCTCGTCCAACAGGGCTTCGACCAGCACGGCGTCGCCCTCGTCGTCTTCGACGAGGAGCACGTTGATCCGGTTCACCGCGGTCCGCGGTGCGGGGAGCCCTGCCACGGGGGAGGAGATTAGTCGAACTCGATCAGACCCGGGCGACGGCGGTGCGGTGGGGCGCGGTGAGGGCGTCCGCGCCCATGACCGAAGATCCTGCCGTGACGTTCTCCCAGATGGTGGCGCTGACGACCCGCTTGCCCAGACGGGGCCGCGGTTTCTGGTACTCCGTGGCGATCGACCTGCTGTGGCCGCTGGTGGTGCTGTTCGTGCGGATGAGGATGGCGGGCCGGACGAACATCCCGCGCGAGGGCGCGGTGCTGCTGGCGTCCAACCACCTGTCCTTCGCCGACCCGGTGACGCTGACCGCGTTCGCGCTGGCGTCCGGCCGGGTGCCCCGGTACCTGGCCAAGGCGAGCCTGTGGAAGGCGCCGGTGCTCGGGTGGGTGATGTCGTCGGGGCGGCACATCCCGGTCGACCGCAACAGCGTGCGGGCCGGTCGGGCGCTGGACAGCGCGCGCACGTCGTTGGACGAGGGGCAGTGCGTGATCGTCTACCCCGAGGGGACCTTCACCAACGACCCCGACGGTTGGCCCATGCGCGGCAAGAACGGCGTCGCGCGGCTGGCGCTGGCCTCCCGCACGCCGGTCGTGCCGGTGGCGCAGTGGGGCACCCGGGAGCTGCTGCCGCCGGGGAAGTTCGTGCCGCGGCCGTGGCGCAAGGTGTCCGTGGTGGCGGGCGCGGAGGTCGACCTGTCCGACCTGTACGGGCTGGAGCCGACCAAGGCCGTGCTGGACGAGGCGACCGCGCGGATCATGGACGCGGTGACCGCGCTGCTCAGCGGCGTGCGCGAACTGCCCCGGCCCGCGGGCGGCTGAGGGTCAGCGGCTCTTCCCTGCCTTGCCCGAGCGCTCCCGCTCCCACCGCAGGTACTGGCCCGTGACGGTGGACACGCTGGTGAGCAGCCACACGGCGACGCCCGCGTCGTCGGTCACGCCGATCAGCGGCAGCAGCTCGGGCAGCAGGTCGATCGGGGAGACGAGGTAGAGCACGGCGAAACCCCACGTGGCCATCGTGCTGGTCGGCAGGCCGTAGGCCTTGCGCTCGCGCAGCAGCCGGGGCAGGGCCTTCGCCCGGTCGAACACGTTGCCGACCGGGCGCGGCTCGCCGTTGCGCTCCCACCGCCGCCGCCTGCGCACCACCCACAGCACACCGGCCGCCACGCCGAGCACCACCAGGGCGGAGCCGGCGACGACGGGTGGCAGGCCGACCAACTCGTCGTCACGCCACAGCAGTGTGCTCAGCCCGAGCAGGGTGAGGACCACGCTGAGGAAGATCACACGTCCATGGTAGTGGCGGCGAGGCCTCCACGCGGGCGGGGCGGGCGCCGGATCACGGCGCGGAAACTTCCGGATCAACCGGCTCACGGCGCGGGCGGGCCGGTCAATACGATGGCCCGGTGAGCGATTCCCCCCGGTTACCGGCGCGATCCGTCGTCGTGGTGCTGTTCGTCGTCGCCGCTTGTGCCGTCCTCGCGGCCGGCGGGTTGACCGCCGCGGTCCTCGCCGACGCGTCGCCCCGCGAGGCCGCGCCGGTGGCGGCGGGGAGGCCCTCGCCCACCGCCCGCGCGGACACCACCCGCCCCGTCGGGCCCCCGTTGTGCCTGATCGGCTCGTGGCGCACGGTGCAGGAGCAGGTGATGGTCAAGTTCTACAACAACGAGGACCCGCTGCCGTTCGTCACCTCCGGCCGGGCGTACGAGTTCCGACCGGACGGCACCGGGACCGAGCGGATGGACGACGTGGTGTTCCAGGGCACGTTCCAGGGCAACGAGCTGCGGCTGGTCGGCAACGGGATCATCGAGTTCACCTGGAGCGCGACGGAGGGGACCATCACCTACGGCGCCCCGACCAAGGCCGAGTTCACCTGGGCCTACTACGACCAGCGCGGCCTGGTGGAGACCCAGACGATCCCCTCCGAACAGGCGCGGCACGAGGTGGACGACTACGCCTGCCAGGGCGCCCAGCTCGTGGAGAGCAACTCCCGCGGCTACCGCTCGGTGTGGGCCCGGACCACCGGGTTCGGGGTGTACGGCTGATGCGCGCGGTGCTCGTCGCGGCGGCGTTGCTGGCGCTCGCCGCCGCACCCGCCGCGGCGCCCGCTCCGATCGCCTCCGCCGCCGGGCAGCCGTCGAGCCCGGAGGAGCTGGCCGCCGCCATCGCCCGGCCCGCGATCGTGTTCATCACCGTGGAGTGGCACGGCTGGGTGCGGGACAAGCGCACCGGCGAGGTGTTCGGCGGCGCGGACGGCTACGTCGTGAAGGCGACGTGCAGCGGCGTGGTGATCCGGCCGGACGGGCACGTGGCCACCGCCAGCCACTGCGTCCACACCGGACCGCAGGGCGGCGCGGGCGCGTTGTTCGACGCGGCGATCGAGGACCTCGCGGCGGTGGGCCGGGTGGTGGACCGGGCCGCGGCCAAGGCGCAGCTGGCCGAGCACGCCGTCGCCGAGGGCGCGGACCCGGACCGACCGGTCGACCGGGCGATCCAGGTCGAGCGGATGGAGGCCACCGGCGACGGGCCGATCCGGGACGTCGCGCCCGCCACCGTGGTCGACCTCGTCGCGCCGACCGAAGGCGACGTGGCGGTGCTGAAGGTGCCGCGCGAGCACCTGCCGTCGTTGGCGATCAGGGCCGACCAGACGCCGGTCGGCACGCCGATCCTGGCCATCGGCTACCCCGGCTCGGCGGGCGCGGCGGTCGACCCGAGCCTGGAGCCGAGCAACAAGAACGGCCAGGTGTCGGCCCGTCGGACGCAGAACGACCGCCCGTTCTACGAGTTCAGCGCCGCCGCCACGCAGGGGATGAGCGGTGGGCCGGTGGTCGACATGGACGGCCGGATCGTCGGTCTGGTCAGCCAGGGCGCGCCGGGGGAGACGCAGTCGTTCAACTTCGCCGCCGCGTCGTCGACGTTGTCGGACGTGTTGGCGGGCAAGGACGTGTCGGCCGAGCCGGGCCCGCACGACCGCGACTACCGGACCGCGCTGGACCGCTACTTCGCGGACGACTTCGACGGCGCGGTGGAGGGGTTCGACGACGTGCTGGCCGCGTCGCCCGGACACCTGCAGGCGACCGAGTACCGGCGGCTCGCGGTCGACCGGGGCGGGTCGGCCGGCGGGGGCACGTCGCTGCTGATCGGGTTGGCGGTGCTCTGCGGCGGTGTCGCGGTGGCCACGGCGACGGCGGGCACGGCGATCGCGCTGACCCGGCGGCGTCGGCTGTCGCCCGCCGTGCCGCCGCCCGGTCCCGTGCCGCCGCCGGTGGTGTCCGATGTGGACACGCCGCCGTTCGGCATCCCGGTCCGGGTCGCGCCGGCGACGCCCGAGGTGGCGCGACGCGACGACGAGGACGAGCCGACCACGCCGGGGTCCACGTCCTGAGCGTTGAACTCAGGTGCTCCGGGCGTTGGACTCTCGCGCCGTGAGCGTTGGACTCTCGCGGTCAGCCGTGTAGGTCGCGGTAGGTGGCGGCGGCGCCGGGGTGCAGCGGCAGGCCCGCGGTGCCGATCAGGCTGCGCACGTCGAGGAACTGGGTGCCCAGCGCCTGCCGGGGCACCAGGGCGGCGGCGCGGGAGATCAGCGTGCGGGTGACCGCGGCGGCCGCCCCGTCCGGCAGCGACGCCCGGCACACCAGCAGGTTCGCCACCCCGATCGTGGGCACCTCGCGGGTCGCGCCGTACACCTCGATCGGCACCGGCACCTGCTCGTACACCGACCCGTGCGCCGCGCGCAGCTGCGGCACCAGCTCGGCCAGCGGCAGCAGGCGGATGCCGGGCAGCCCGTCCAGCGCCGGCGTCGGCACGCCACCCGACCACAGCAGCGCGTCGACCCGCCCCGCCGCCAACGCCTCCGCCGCGTCGCCGAGCTTGCGGTGCTCCACCCGCACCGAGTCGCCCAGCCCGAGCGCGGCGAGCATCCGCTCACCGGACAGCGACGCGCCGGAGCCCTCCGCGCCCAGCGACACGGTCCGCCCGGCCAGGTCGGCGGGCGTCCGCGCCGGATCGTCCTCCCGCACGACCAGCTGGAGGTAGTTCTCGTACACCCGGCCGAGGGCGCGCAGCTCCAGCCCCGGGTCGGCGACGAGCGCGGAGTCGGCCAGCGCGAGCGCGACCTGGGCCCCGCCCGACGCCAGCAACGCGAGGTTCGCCAGGCTGCCCTCGGTCTCCAGCGCCCGGCCGCGCACGTCCACCAGCTGCTCCGCGAGCAGGGTGGCGAAGTCGAAGTACAGGCCCCCGCGCTCGCCGGCGGCGATGGCCAGCTCACCCGACGGCGCGCCGGTCGCGCACCCGGCGGCCAGCAGCCCGAGCAGGAACACCCGCCGGTTCACAGCGCCGGCTCCAGCGGCAGCGCGACCCGGGCGGTGAACCCGTCGGCCGACGACAGGTCCAGCACCCCCTGCCGCGCCCTGACCAGCTGGTCCGCGATCGCCAGGCCGAGCCCCGTGCCCGGCTGCCCGGACCGCCCGCGCCAGAACCTCGACGTGGCCAACGCCAGCTCCTCCTCGTCCAGCCCGGGGCCGTCGTCGTGCACCTCCACCCAGCCGACGCCGGCCGCGCGGTCCGCGCCGAGCGACACCCGCACCGCGCCGCCGTACTTCACCGCGTTGTCCAGCAGCACGTCCAGCACCTGCGCGAGGTCGGACTCCGGGCAGCGCACCAGCACCGCCAACGCGGGTGTCGCGGGCAGCGGCACCTGCCAGAACCCGGCCCGGTCCACGGCCACCGCGCCGACGTCGGCCAGCTCCGGCTCGCGCCCGCCCGCCGCGACCTCGGTGGCCGCGCTCTCCGCCGAGGCCAGCGCCAGCAGCCCGTCCAGCAGCGACTCCAGCCGTTCGATCTCGGCCACCCCCGCCGTGTAGGCGCGCACGCCCTCCGGCTTGACCTGGCCGCTCAACGTGTCCATCCGCAGCCGCAACGCCGCCATCGGGTTGCGCAGCTGGTGCGAGGCGTCCGCGATCAGCCGTCGCTGCTGGTCGGCGGCCTCGGTGACGGCGTCGGACATCCGGTTGAACGACTCCGACAGCTCGCGCACCTCCGGGGGCCCGCTGCCGCTGGCCACGTGCGCCCGCCGTTCGCCGGCGGCCACCGCCCGCACGCCGTTCGCCAGCTCCGCGAGCGGCTTGAGCAGCCAGCGGGTGACGGCCAGCACCAGCAGGATCGAGATGACGGCCGCCGCGAGCGCGCCACCGAGGACCAGCAGCCACCGCCCGGCCACGTCCCCCGCCGCGCGGTCCACCGACGCGCGCAGCACCACCGCCCCGGCAACCCTGGTGCCGGTGCCGACCGGCCGGGCGAACACCACGTGCCCCGACGACCACGGCGTCAACGTCGGCACGGCCGACGCGGGCTGGTTGCGCAGCGCCGCGTCCAGCACCCGCGCCAGGGCGGGGTCGTCCGAGGTCAGACCGGCCTGGGCGACCGGCTGCCGGCGCGCGTCGACCACCACCACCGGGTCGCCGTACAGCGCGACGTACGCGGCGACCTCGTCCTCCAGCGCGGCCTTGTCGCCGGTGGTCTCGGCCTGCTGGGCGAGCGCGGCGAACCGGTCCAGGTCACCGGTGCGCGTGAGCACGAACCGCTGGGTGCGCTCGGTGGCCGTCGACGACAGCAGCGGTACGGCGAACGCGGCCACGGCGGCGGCCGAGAACAGCAGGAGCACCAGCAGCAGGCGGCGGCGCATTCACGTCCCCGTCCGGTCGTCGGCGCCGCCGGGGCCCAGCCGGTAGCCGAACCCGCGGATGGTGGTCAGCAGGCCGGGGCGTCCCAGCTTGGCCCGCAGGCCCGCCAGGTGCACGTCCAGCGACCGCGACACGGCCAGGTAGGCGTCGCCCCAGACCTCGTCCATGAGCTGCTGGCGGCTGACCGCCGTGCCCGCGCGGCCGGCCAACGCGGCCAGCACGTCGAACTCCTTGGTGGTCAACAAGACCTCCGCCTCGGCCACCACCACCCGCCGGCCCTCCAGGTCGATCTCCACGTCGCCGATCCGCACCGTCCGGTCCTTCGGCCCGGTGAGCGCCGCGCTGCGCCGCGCGACCGCGTCCATCCGGGCGAGCAACTCTCCGAGGCGGACCGGTTTCACCAGGTAGTCGTCGGCGCCGAGCCGCAGACCACGCACTATGGACCGCTCGTCGCCCCGGGCTGTGAGAACCAGCACCGGCACCGGCGACACCTTGCGGATCTTGCGCAGCACCTCCAACCCGTCCGTGTCGGGCAGCCCGAGGTCGAGCAGCAGCAGGTCGAAGTCGCGGTGTACCAGGAGCGCGTCCGAGCCTCGCGCCACCCGGCTCGGGCGGTGGTCGTTGGCCTCGAGCGCCTCGACCAAGGCGTCCGCGACCCCGTCGTCGTCCTCGACGAGCAGCACGCGCACCCGTCCACCCCCTTTTGGTTGGGGCGATTATGGCCTCCGAGGTGTAAACAAGTGGCTGTGAGCATTGAGGAACACGTGCCTGCGTCCCTGCTGGACGAGGCGAGTGAGGCGCTGGAGGAGCTGGCCGGTGTGCTGGCCGACGGCCAGCCGCTGAACGACGCCCTCCAGCAGCTCGCCGAATCGGCGGCGCGGGTCATCCCGGACGCGGAGAACGTGTCCGTGACCCTCATCGGCCCGGAGGGCGCGTCCACCGCGGCCTGGACCGACGAGAAGGTCGTCGCGATCGACCGCGACCAGTACGCGACGGGCAACGGGCCGTGCCTCGAAGCGGCCAGGACCCAGCGGCCGGTGCGGGCCACCGTGGCGGGCGGCCGGGTGATGTGGCCCGAGTTCGCCGCCGCGGCCGAGCGCGCGGGCGTGCGGGCGTACCTGTCCGCGCCGATCGCGGTGGAGGACGA
This sequence comes from Saccharothrix sp. 6-C, assembly GCF_016695385.1. Taxonomy (NCBI): domain Bacteria; kingdom Bacillati; phylum Actinomycetota; class Actinomycetes; order Pseudonocardiales; family Pseudonocardiaceae; genus Saccharothrix; species Saccharothrix sp. 6-C. The sequence continues at coordinate 2,472,540 of NZ_CP064192.1, forward strand.
CGTGCTCGGCTCACTGAACCTCTACAGCTCGGAGGACCGGGCGTTCGACCCGTTCGACGAGGCGTTGTTGCGGCTGTTCGTCACCGCCGCGATCACCTCGATCACCGGCTTCCGCCGCTACGAGCGGTCCCGCAGGCTGGTCGAGCACCTCCAGCGCGCGCTGGAGTCGCGCGGCGAGATCGACCAGGCCAAGGGCGTGCTGATGGCCGCGCACGGCGTCGACGAGCGGGAGGCGTTCGCCCGGCTGGTGACCGAGTCGCAGCAGCACAACATCAAGCTGCGCGAGGTGGCCCGCAACCTGCTCGCCTCGGTCCGGAGACCCTGATTGTCATGCCCCTGACAAAAGACGTATCAGAATTTTGGTTTTCGGCACAGGCGTGAATTGCCCGGTTCCGGTGCTCTCGAATTCGGTTAGAATGGCCGGCGGAAAGTCGCTCTCCCCCATTCCGGTTCGAGGAGGAGTATGCGCGGGAACCGTGTCGCCGCGGCGGGGTTGGTCGTCGTGGCCTCCGTCGCGCTCACCGCGTGCACCGACGGCCCGCCGTCGACGATGAGGACGTTCGACACGCCGCAGGCGCTGGCCGAGGCGAACCGGGTGGCCGCCGAGCGCGAGGGGTCGGTCACCGTCGACCTCGACCTCGCGAGCAGCGGCAAGGGCAGTTGCGAGGTGCGCACCGACGACTTCGCCGCGTCCTGCCGGATCTCCGTCGCCGACGCCTCGGAGGTCTCGTACGTGATGGTGCCCGACGGCATCTTCGTGCGGATACCGCGGGCCCGGACGCCGCAGCCGGACAGGTCGTGGCTCAGGATCGACCCGGACGACCCGACCAACGCGCTGGCGCGTGCCATGGCGGACGTCGCCGTGCGCGTCCGCGACGCCGCCGACATCCGCAAGGCGCTGCCCGAGGGCGCGCGGATCGTGGAGAGGGCCGAGGAGTCGGTGTCCGGCAGGCAGACCGTCCGCTACACCGCGCACGTGGCGGTGGACGGGCGGGCGTCGGTGCTCGAGCTGTGGGTGGACGACCAGGACCGGCCGGTGAAGACGGAGGTGAGCACGCCGGTCGAGGGCGGTGAGCCGGTGCGGGGGGTCGCGAGCTACCGCGACTGGGGCAAGCCGGTCGAGATCGCCGTGCCCACGCCGGAGCAGCTCGTCGAACTGCCCGGTTGACCCCGCTGCGGACCGGCCCCCTCCGGAGTTCCCGGAGGGGGCCGATGTCGTTGGCGGGCAACGGCTTCGTCAGGTGCGCCGGCGGGTGTGGCGCAGGCGCAGGAGCACGCCGGCTCCCAGGGCCAGGAGCGCGCCGCCGAGGACCAGCGGACCGGTGATGGAGGAGCCGGTGTAGGCGAGCCCCGTCTTGTCCGGGTGCGACACCGGGACCACGGTCTGCGACGTGGTCGTCGTGGTGCTGCTGCTGGTGGTGGCCGACGTCGTGGTGCTGGTGGCGGCGCTCGTGGTGGTGGACGTCGGAGCCGTTGTGGTGGTGGACCTCGTGGTGGTGCTGGTGGTCGGCTGAGCAGTGGTCGTGCTCGTCGTCGTGGTGGTGGTCGGCCGAGTGGTGGTCGTGGTGGTGGTGGTGGTGGTCGTCGGACTCGTCGTGGTCGTCGTGGTGGGATCGGTCGTAGTGGAATCGGTGGTCGAGGTCGTGGTCGTCGTGGTGGTGGTGGGTTCCGTGGTTGTGGTTGTGGAGTCGGTGGTGGTGGTCGTCGGCTCCGTGGTGGTGGTCGTGGTGGTCGTTGTCGTGGGTTCGGTCGTCGTCGTGGTGCCCTCGGGCCGCACCGTGAACTCGTGCAGACGAGTCGACTGGCCCGGCTTGAGCGTGCACGGCGAGGTGAACGTGCCCAACCCCGTCTCCGAACCGTCGGCGGTGCGCGGGGTCAGGGTGGTCACGAAGTCGCCGACGTCGATGGTCGTGGCGCCCGCGAAGGGGAAGCTCAGCGACGGCGTGGTGCCCGTGGCGACCGTGTCGAACGCGCCGGACTCCGGGACCGCGGTCTTGGCCACGGTCAGGTCGGGCACGATGTCGAGCACCAACCCCGCGTTGTCGACCACCGTCTGCGCCGACGCGGTGCCTTCCACGCTCACCGCGCCGACGAGCCGCAGGCCCTGCGTCGCCAGCTCCGGCACGGTGGCGGTGGCGGTCACCCGAGCCTCGGGGACGGGTTCGCCGACCACCGCGGTGTCCGGGAGGTCCTCGACCACGATCTCGACGCTCATGTCCTGCGCGCCGATCAACGGGAACGGGCAGTTGTAGACCAGGGTGAGCCTCGCCGTCGCCGCGCTGCCGACGCCCGCGCCCCACAGGGCCGATCCGCCGACCACCACCGCGGCGACGCCCAGCGCCGCCACCCGGTGCCGCAATCTCATGTCAGGTCCTCTCCTGCGAGAACGTCGGGGCGGGCCGGCGACGTCGCCGGCCCGCCCGCGGTCGGATCACTGCCCGGTGCCGTCGACGACGGTCAGGCGGCCGACACGGTGAAGGTGTGGAGCAGGGTGTTCTGGTTCGCCTTGAGCGTGCAGGGCGAGGTGAACGTGCCGAGGCCGGTCAAGCTGCCGTCGGCCCGGCGCGGCGTCAACGTGGTGCTGAAGGCGCCGACCCGGACCGTGGTGGTGCCCGCCCTGGTGAAGGTGACCGGCGCCGTGCCGCCCGTGGCGATGGTGTTGAACGAGCCGGACGCCGGGATGTTCGTCTTGGCCACCACGAGGTTGGCCACGACGTCCTGCACCGCGCCCGCGTTGTCCACCGCGGTGCTCGCCACCGCGGTGCCTTCGACGGTCGTCGCGCCGACCAGCCTGAGTCCCAGGGTCGCGCTCGACGGCACGGTGGCGACGGCGGTCACCCTCGTGGCCGGGACGGGCTGGCCGACCACCGCGGAGTCGGCCAGGTCGGCCACGGTGATGCGGACCGTCATCTCCTGCGTGCCGATCAACGGGAACGGGCAGCTGTACGCCAGGGTCAGGCTCTTGGTGGCGGCCATGCCGGTGCCCGCGCCGGCGAACGCCACCGATCCGATGACGGCGGTGGCGACCGCGAGTGCGCCGATGACCGTCCGGCCAGTGAGTTTCAGCATGTGCGTCTCCTCGTCGAGAGCAGTGCGAAAACGGGGTGTTCGGAGTGCGGCGGAAGCTACTCGTCAGTAAAGTAGCTTTGTCGACCGAGTTGGGCAAGTATTTCGCTCACGTTTTCCGGGGATGTCAGACGGGCGACAAAAGGGCTGGAAAGGTTTGTCACGCACGTGACAAATCAATGGCCGGCGCTTGTGCGGCCCAGGCCGGGAAAGTAGTTTCGAAGAATGGGCGGAGCCGGGCGGTGAGGGTCGCGGTGGTGCTGGCCGCGGTCGCCGCGCTGCTGGGCGCGGCGCTCACCCCGACGTGGGTCGTGCGCCACGCCGAGGTGCGCGCCCCGGTGCTGACGGCCGGCATCAAGGTCGTCTACCGGGTCGAGGGGGTCAGCCGGATCCACAAGCTCCAGTCCGAGCTCGCCATCGGCCCCGGCATCCTCGAAGCCGAGATCGACCTCGTCAGCGGCACCATCACCGGCGACCTGTCGCTGCCGCCGAGCTTCGGCTACTTCGTCGTGTTCGGCTTCGTGCCCACCACCGCGCGCGCCGACCTGATCCCGGTCGTCGAGGTCACCGGGAAGATCGTGGACGGCTACGTCCGCGCGAGCACCAGGCTCGTCGTCAAGCTCGCCGACGTCGCCGTCGACCGGCAGCCGTTGGACGTCGGCGGGACGTGCGAGACCGTCGAACCCGCGTCGATCGACCTGGAGGGTCCGTTCGAGCTGGCGAAGATGCGGATGACCGGCGTCTACGCGATCCCGCCCTTCGGCGGCTGCCAGGGCCGCGAGCGGCTGGACCCGCTGCTGACCGGGCTGATCTCCGGACCGGGCAACGCGCTCGACCTCACGCTGACCTTGCTCCCGGAGGTCCCGTGAACCCCCGCGGCCCCGCCGGGCCGAGCCGCCGCGGTTGCCCGGCCGCGTCGCCCAGCAGCCGCAGCGCCCGCAGCGCGATGCCCATGTCGAACAACGCGTCCGGGTCGTGCAGCTTCGCCCCGAACAGCTCCTCCAGCTGCCGCAACCGGTAGCGGACCGTCTGCGGGTGCACGGCGAGGCTCGACGCGACCTCCGGCGCGCTGCCGCGCGTCTCCACCCACGCCGCCATCGTCTCCCGCATCCGCTGCTGCTGCTTCGGCGTGAGCCCTTCCAGCGGCGCGAGCGCCCGCTTCACCAGCTCGCGCACCAGCTCCTCGTCGCCGAGCAGCAGCAACGTCGACAGGTGCTCGGTGGTGTCCACCATCGGCCGGTCCGCGATCACGCCCGACTGGATCAGCGTGATGGTGCGGCGCGCCCAGCGCAGCGACTGCCGGGCCGACGTCAGCGGCACGACCGGGCCGACCGCCGCGCGCCACCCGCCCAGCTTCTGCTCCAGCGCGACCAGCTGCCGTTCGGGGTCGGTGAGCAGCAGGCACGGCTCGCTGCCCTCCAGGTCCATCAGGATGTCCTCGTGCAGCACCGGTATCGGCAGCTGGTGCTGGTCGGTGCGCCGTTCCAGGGCCACCACCAGCACCTTGTCGGGCAACGGCCAGTGCGCGGCCTCGGCCAGCTCGGTGAGCGCGTTCGGGTGGTAGCCCGGTTCGCCCAGGAGCAGCTCCAGCAGCCGCTTGCGCCGCCGCTGCACCGCGCCCGCGTGCCGGGCCTGCGCCTCGGCGTAGCCCTCCATCGACCGCAACGACAGCTCGTCGATGTAGGCGAAGATCGCCTCGGCGATCAGGCACATGGTGGCCAGCGGCACGCGTTCGGTCTGCCCGAACTCGGAGATCCGCCGCCACGCGACCCGCGCCCCGATCCGGTACGCGGTCTGCAGCAGGTCCAGGCTGCGCCCGGCGCTGACCTCGAGCTTGCCGAGCAGCCGGAACAGCTTGGCCCGGTCCTCCCGCTGCGCGGTCGGGTCGACCATCCGGTCGATGAACTGGTGGATCGCCTGTTCCACTCCCTCGACCACCACCTGGCCGAACATCCCCTCCAACTTCTGTGAATATTCGGAGATCTGGTTCTGGATTTCCCGGACCATGTCCACGGCCACGTCGCCGGCCCGCGCGCGGAACTTCGGCGCGAGGTCGGCGGGCAGTTGCTCCCACAGGTCCGCGTTCCCGATGAGCGGTAACTCGGAGGCTCGGAGTTCTCCGGTTCTGTTCATGCTGTTCGCCCACCACCAAACGGTCGGGTGTGATTCCGAACACTGTATTTTTGATCAAGAAAAGTTGTCAACCAGGGCGCACTGCCCTGACGAAGTCGCCGGTGTTGTCGTGCGCCGCGTGACAAGAACGGCGTCGGCGGCGGGCCGCCTCGGCCCGGCCGGCGGGGGCTGCGCCTCGGCCGCGCCCGGCCCGGTGATCCGGCGGTCCGCCCCGCCGCGGGGCGCACCCCCGGCACGGGTGCGGCGCGGCCCGGAGCCGTGCGGCCGACCCGGTCGTCCGGCTCGCGTCGAGCCGCCGCGACACCGGTCCGGGGGCCTGTCCGGACACCCGTTCGGACGCCGGGTCCCGGGCGGGCGCCTCGACCGGTGGCCGCGGCGCCCGATCGGGCCGGCGCGGCTGGACCGTCCCGGCGCGGCGGGTCACCCGAACGCAGTGCGCCGACTGTGCCAAGCGTGCACCCCCGATCGTCGACCACGCCGATCATTGTTAGCCGCACCGCGGGCCGGGGCGCCAGGCTCCGATCGGGTTTGTGCAGCCGGGTGAGTGTTTCGCGCACCAACTTTGTCACGTCCCTGACAAAGGTTTCGGGTGCTTGTGCGGTGGACCGCCCGTTAGTAACGTACTCGTCGGTAACGTCATTTCGGTTTATTCGCACCGCACTTTCGGAGAATACCCGTGGCATTACGCCGTCGCCTGTCGGGGCTGCTGTTCGCCGCCCTGCTCGTCGCGCTGTGCGGCTTGTCCGTCGCGGCGTACCAGAAGGTGTTCACGCCCCGGGTCACCGTGCTGCTGCGCACCGACCACGTCGGCAACCAGCTCCAGGCCGAGTCGGACGTGAAGCTGCTCGGCGTGCTGGTCGGCGAGGTGCGGGCGATCCGCTCGCGCGGCGACGGCGCCGAGGTGGAGCTCGGCCTGCACCCCGACCAGGTCGACCGCATCCCGGCCAACGTCTCCGCCCGGCTGCTGCCGAAGACGCTGTTCGGCGAGCGGTTCGTCAGCCTGGAGCTGCCGGACGACCCGGCGGGCGCGCTCGGCGACGGCTCCGTGATCGAGCAGGACCGCACGTCCGGCGCGGTCGAGCTGGAACGGGTGCTCGCCGACCTGCTGCCCACGTTGCAGGCCGTGCGGCCGGACAAGCTGTCCTCCGCGCTGACGTCGATGGCGCAGGCGCTCGACGGGCGCGGCGCGACGCTGGGGCAGGCGATCGTGCGGCTCGACGCCTACCTGCGCGAGCTGAACCCGCAACTGCCCGTCCTCAAGGAGGACATCAGCGAGTTCGCCGACGTCACCGGCGTGTACGCCGACGCGGGACCGGACCTGCTCCGGGCGCTGGGCGACGCCACCGCGGTCAGCCGCACCATCGCCGAGCAGCGCGCCGACCTCGACGCCGTGTACTCCAGCCTCACCACCGCGTCCGCGGACCTGACCGGGTTCCTGCGCGCCAACGGCGAGACGGTGGTGGCGCTCGCGGACCGGTCGCGGCCGACGTTCGAGCTGCTCGCCACCTACTCGCCCGAGTTCGGCTGCGTGCTGAGCGCGGTCAACGCCATCCGGCCGCGGATGGACCAGGTGCTCGGCAAGGGCACGGACCAGCCGGGCGTGCACGTCGAGTTCACCGTCGTGCCGCCGGCCGAGAAGTACGTGCCCGGCCGGGACGACCCGGTGCACCGGGGCGGCGGCCCGCACTGCCCGTCCGGCCCGGCCACCGCCGTCGCGCCGGACCGGGTGCCCGAGTGGGCGGGTCTCCTGACCGGCGGCGGGGAAGGGGGGCACCGATGAGGGACGTCGCCGCGCCGCTGACCAAGTTCCTGGTGTTCGTCCTGGTCACGGTCGCCGCCACCGGGTTCCTCGCGGCGACCGTCGCGGGCAGCCGGGTCGGTTCGACGGCCGTCTACCAGGCGCGGTTCACCGACGTCACGGCGTTGGCCGAGGGCGACGACGTGCGCATGTCCGGGGTGAAGGTGGGCCAGGTCGAGTCGATGGAGCTGGTCGACGACGAGCTGGTGGACGTCGCGTTCTCGGTCGCCGACGGCCGGTCGCTGTCCGCCGACGTCACCGCCACCATCAAGTACCGCAACCTGGTCGGCCAACGGTACGTCGCGCTGGAGCAGCCCGCGGGCCGGCTGGGGGAGAAGCTGCCGCCCGGCGGTCTCATCCCGGTCGAGCGGACCACCCCGGCGCTGGACCTGACCACCTTGTTCAACGGGTTCAAGCCGCTGTTCCAGGCGCTGAACCCGGAGGACGTGAACAAGCTGTCGCACGAGATCGTCCAGGTGCTGCAGGGCGAGGGCGGCACGGTGGAGAGCCTGCTCGCGCACACCGCGTCGCTCACCACCGCGCTGGCCGCCAAGGACGACGTCATCGGCAAGGTCGTGACGAACCTGAACGCCGTGCTGGAGACGGTGAACTCGCGGGACGACCGGTTCGGCGAGCTGCTGACCTCGATGCGGCAGCTCGTGTCCGGGTTCGCCGCCGACCGGGAGCCGATCGGCAACGCGATCACCGGCCTGGCCGCGTTGAGCGACAGCACGGCGTCGTTGCTGGAGCAGGGCCGCCAACCGCTCAAGGACGACATCGCCGCGCTCGGCCTGCTCGCGGGCAACCTCGGCGACGCGCCCGAGCTGGAGCCGTTCATCCGGAACCTGCCGGTGAAGTTCGAGGCGATCGGCCGCACCGCGTCCTACGGCTCCTGGCTCAACTTCTACCTGTGCTTCGCCTCCTCGCAGGCGCCGCCCGCGCCCGGCGGGCCGCCGGTCGGCATCCCCGTCACCGAATCGAGGTGCCACCGATGACGCCCAGAAGGCTGCAACGCCGACCGGTGCTGCTGGGAGCCGTCGGCCTCCTGGTCATCGCGCTCACCGCCCTGCTCACCTTCTTCCTCGAGGACCTGCCGTTCTTCGGCGGCGGCGCCGAGCACACCGCCGAGTTCACCGAGGCGGCCGGCCTGCGCGTGGACGACGAGGTCCGCGTCGCGGGCATGAAGGTCGGCTCGGTGACCGACGTCGAGCTGCACGACGGCCGGGTGCGGGTGACGTTCCGGGTCGCCGGCGTCGAGCTGGGCGACCGCAGCCGGGCCGAGATCCGGATCAAGACCCTGCTCGGGCAGAAGTACCTGGCGCTGGACTCCGAGGGTCGCGACCCGCTCACCGACACCATCCCGGTCGAGCGCACCACCTCCCCCTACGACGTGGTCGAGGCGTTCAACGGGCTGTCGACCACGGTCGGCGGGATCGACACCGGCCGGCTGGCGCAGAGCTTCCAGGTCCTCTCGGACACCTTCCGCGACTCCCCCGAGCACGTGAAGCAGGCGTTGGAAGGGCTGTCGGCGCTGTCGAAGACCATCTCCTCGCGCGACGAGCAGCTCGCGTCGCTGATCGAGGGCGCGAGCAAGGTCAGCGGGGCGCTGGCGGAGCGCAACACCGACTTCGCCGCCCTCATCACCGACGGCACGCTGCTGCTGGAGGAGATCGGCCGCCGCCGGGACGCGATCGCGGCGCTGCTCGACGGGACGCGGGCGCTGTCCCGGCAGCTCTCCGGTCTCGTCGCGGACAACGCCGAGCAGCTGCGGCCCGCGCTGGAGCAGCTGGAACGGGTCACCGACGTGCTGCGGAACAACCAGGACGCGCTGGAGCGCGGGCTCGCGCTGGCCGGGCCGTACTACCGGGTGCTGAACAACGCCCTCGGCAACGGCGAGTGGGTGGACACCTACCTGTGCGGGCTCGTGGTCGAGCCCGGCGCGCGACGCGACTGCCCGACGGGAGGCCGCTGATGTTCGTGCGCACCCGTGGCCGCCGCCGGCTGGTGGTGGCGTTGGCACAGGCATTCGCGCTGGTCCTCGTGGCGACCGCGGTGGTGTGGTGGGTCTTCCTGCGGCCGTCGCCCACCCGGGTCGTCGCCTACTTCACCGCCGCCGTCGGCGTGTACGAGGGCTCGGACGTGCGGGTGCTCGGGGTGAAGGTCGGCCGGGTGGCCGGCGTGCTGCCCGAGGGCGGGTCGGTGCGGGTGGACCTCGAGCTCGACCACGACGTGGAGGTGCCGGCGGACGCCCGCGCCGTGGTCGTGTCACCGAACATCGTGGCCGACCGGTACGTGCAGCTCACCCCCGTCTACACCGGGGGCGACAAGATCGCGCCCGGCGCCGTGATCACCAGCGCGCGCACGGCCGGGACGGTCGAGCTGGACGAGCTGTACTCCAGCCTGGACGCGTTGCTGACCGCGCTCGGCCCGACCGGGGCCAACCGGGAGGGCGCGTTGTCCGACCTGCTGAGCACCGGCGCGGAGAACCTGGACGGGACCGGCGCGGCCCTGGGCGAGTCGATCCGGCAGCTCGCGGACGCGGCGAAGACGTTGGCCGGGTCGAAGGACGACCTGTTCGGCACCGTGGACGACCTCCAGACCTTCACGGCGATGCTCGCGGCGAACGACGAGCAGGTGGGGCGCCTGGCCGACCAGCTGGCCGACGTGTCCGGGTTCTTCGCCGCCGAGCGGGACGACCTGGGCGCGGCGTTGGGCGAGCTGGCCACGGCGCTGGAGCAGGTGCGCGGTTTCGTGCACGACAACCGCGACCGGGTGAAGTCCGGTGTGGAGGACCTGGCCCTGCTGACCGGAACCCTGGTGCGCCAGCAGGAGTCGTTGACCGAGGTGCTGGAGGTCGCGCCGGTGGCGTTGCACAACGTGGTCGACGCCTACGACCCGGCGACCGGGACGCTCAACGCGCGGGCCAACCTCGACGAGTTCGTGACCGACCTGCTGAGCGTGCCCGGCGGCGCGCGGTGAGGCGGCTCGCGGCGGTGGCGCTGGTCCTGGTGCTGACCGGGTGCTCCGCGATGCCGAGCGCGTACGACCTGCCGCTGCCCGGCGGCGCGGACCTCGGCGACCGGCCGTACCGGGTGACCGTCGAGTTCGACGACGTGCTCGACCTCGTGCCGCACGCCGGCGTGAAGGTCGACGACGTGGCGGTGGGCGAGGTCGAGGACATCGGGTTGTCCGAGGACGGCTCCACGGCGTTGGTGCGGGTCGCGGTGCGCGGTGACGTGCTGCTGCCGTCGAACGCGCTGGCCCGGCTGCGGCAGTCGAGCCTGCTGGGGGAGAAGTACCTGGAACTGGCCGGGCCGGCCGAGCGGGCGGGCACGCCGCTGGTGGACGGCGCGGTGATCCCGGTGACGCGGACCAACCGCAACCCCGAGGTGGAGGAGGTGTTCGGCGCGTTGTCGATGCTGCTCAACGGCGGCGGCATCGCGCAGATCCGGGACATCTCGCGCGAGCTGAGCGCCGCGCTGTCCGGCAACGAGGCCGCGGTGAGATCGCTCCTGTCCACTGTGGACACGTTCGTGGGCGCGCTGGACTCGCACAAGGGCGAGATCACGCGCGCCCTCGACGGGCTGGACGAGCTCGCGTCGTCCCTGGAGTCGCGCAAGGGGGACATCGGCGTGGTGCTGGACGGACTGGAGCCGGGTCTGCGGGTGCTGCACGACCAGCGCGGGCAGCTCGTCGGGCTGCTGGACGCGTTGCGCGAGCTGTCCGGCGTCGCGGTCGACACGGTGGACCGCAGCCGCGAGGACCTGGTCGCCGACCTGCGGGCGTTGGAGCCGACGCTGCGGCGGCTCGCCGAGTCGGGGCAGAACCTGCCGCAGTCGCTGGAGATGCTGCTGACGTTCCCGTTCACCGACGCCGTGCTGGACGGCATCAAGGGCGACTACCTCAACACCTACCTGACCCTGGAACCCGGAGCGCGTTGATGACCACTCGGCGGATCAGGGTGCGGGTCGCGTTGTTCGCGGTCATCGCGCTGCTCGGCGTCACGTACGTGAGCGCGGAGTACGTGGGGCTCGTGGTGGTGGACGACGGGTACGCGGTCCGGCTGGAGCTGGCCCGCACCGGAGGCCTGTTCACCGGCGGCGAGGTGACGTACCGGGGTGTGCCGGTGGGGCGGGTCGGGCCGATCCGGCTGGGCGACGGGCAGGTCGAGGTGGAGCTGCGGATCGCGGCGGGCGCCCCGCCGATCCCGGCGGACCTGGAGGCCGTGGTCGCGAACCGCTCCGCGGTCGGCGAGCAGTACGTCGACCTCCGGCCCCGCGGGAGCGGCGGGCCGTACCTGGGCGACGGCTCGGTGATCGCGCGGTCGCGGACCAGGCTGCCGCTGCCGGTGGAGCAGGTCCTGACCAGCCTGGACGACCTGGCGCGCTCGGTGCCGGTCGACTCGCTGCGGACCGTGGTGGACGAGCTCGACCAGGCGTTGCGCGGCACCGGGCCGGACCTCCAGGTGCTGCTGGACGCGACCACGGAGTTCATCGGGACCGCGAGCGCGCACCTGCCGCAGACCACGCGGTTGCTGAACGACTCCGTCGCCGTGCTGCGGACGCAGCTGGACCACTCGGCGGCGATCAACTCCTTCGCCGACAGCGCGCTGCTGGTGGCGTCGCGGCTGCGCGAGTCGGACGGCGACCTGCGGCGGCTGATCGGGGCCGTGCCGGGCGCGTCGACCGAGGTGAGCGCCCTGCTGCGGGAGTCGGGGCCGAACCTGGGCGTCGTCCTGGCCAACCTGCTGACCACGGCGGACGTGCTCGTCACCCGGCAGGGCGCGCTGGAGGAGGTCCTGGTGACGGCGCCGGACGCGGTCTCGGTGGGCGCTTCGACCATCGCCTCCGGCCAGGCGCGGTTCGGGCTGGCCCTGACGTTCTTCGAACCGCCGCCGTGCGAGGCGGGCTACGAGTCCACCCCGCGCAGGAGCGGTCTGGACACGACCGCCGGCCCGTTCAACACCTCCGCCGCCTGCACCCTGCCGCGCGGCTCGGCCACCGGCGTCCGGGGCTCGCAGAACGCCCCGCGCTAGGCGGAGTCGCCGTCCTCGCCCGCGGGGTCGGGGCCGATCGCGACGACAACCTCACGCGGGATGGTGAACCCGACCACCTCCGAGTCGCTGAGAACCGCCGACAGCACCGGCTCGACGTCCCGCGCGACGACGTCGCGGCTCTGCAACATGCGGGTGATGCGCTCGACCGGGCTCGTGAAGCTCTGCCGCGTCTGCTCGTCGATGGTGTCGCTGCTGTAGATGGACTTCACGTTGATGAACCCGCCTCGGCGGGCCGCTCCGCGGATGGCCTCGGCCTGCGGCCGTTCCTCGAAGTCGAGGTGGCGGAGCAGCTCGGCCACCCCTTCGACCGACCAGAGCGAGGTCTCCTGGCTCTCGCTCACCCGGGCGACGTCGTTCACCGATTCGGTGCGCACCGAGACCTCCAACGCGGACGCCCGCCTGAGCAGGTCGACCGGGCGCATCATGTAGAGCTGCTTGCCGGACGCGGCGGCGAACTCCTCCACCAGCTCGACCCGCGGACCGAGGAAGTCCGACCGGTAGCGCCACCACCAGTCCTCCTTCTCGTCGCCGGTCACGAAGAGCAGGTCGGTGTCGCGCCGCGCCGCCTCCTGCGTCGCCTGCGCCCACACCAGGTAGTCGCCCGCCGAGCCCTCGGGGAGGGCCGAGTCGTCCTTGCCCGCGTCGAGGTAGCCGGGCGGCTCCTTGGCGGCGGCACGTCGTCTGCCCTCCTGGACGAACGCCTTCCACTGGCTGTGGTCCGGTTGCGCGCCCACCTTGCCGCGCAACAACGCCTCCAACTGGTCGAGCACCGGCTCGCGTCCCGGCACGCCCGGCGAGTCGGGCGACGGCGGGGTGTGCGACCCGATGGCCACCACCAGTTCCTGGTGCAGCGCGGCGACCTTGCCCCTGAGGTCGTCGCGGACCGCGTCGGCCAAAGCCGTGGTCTTCGCCCACTGGTGCAGCGCGTCGTCAGCGGCCCGCTGCTGCTTGGCCAGCGCCGTGAGCACCTGGTCGGTCGCCGCCGCACGGCCGGCCAGGACCGTCAGCCGGTTGCGCCAGAACTCGCGCATGACCTGGTGCGGCACCCACAGCCGGTCGCCCACCCCGCGCAGCAGGCCGAGCAGGTCGTCACGCGTGGACTCGGTGTACCGGTAGAGGTTGAGCAGCACGTTCGCGTCGACCACGACCAGCGCGGAGCGGAGGGCCTCCGCCACCTCGTCCTCGGCCGGACGGCGATAACCCGGGAAGGCGTCGTAGATTCCTGAGCTGCCCTCTGCCTGCTCGACCATGTCCGGTAGATCGTCGGGCGGGCGGCCGGTGTTTCAGGCGGGGGAGACGTAGGACCAAGCGCCGTCCTCGCGGACGAAGCGGCTGTTCTCGTGCAGCACGTCCCGCTGCCCCCGCCGGCGGTAGTGGGCGCGGAACTCGACCGTGCCCGTCGTCTGGAACGGGGTGCCGCCGGTGTGCGAGAGGATCTCCAGGTGCGTCCAGCGCTGCTCCGGGTCGAGGTCCAGCGACGCCGGGCGGGTGCCGGGGTGCCAGGTGGCCAGCAGGTAGTCCTCGTCGCCCACCGCGAAGGCGCTGTAGCGGGAGCGCATGAGGGCCTCGGCGGTCGGCGCCTCGCGCCGCCCCTGGTGCAGCGGCCCGCAGCACTCGGCGTACGGCTCACCCCGCCCGCACGGGCAGCGGTCGCCCACTCCGGCGCCGCTCATTCCGGTCGGTCGCACGCGGTGCGGCCGGAGCGGTCGTAGCGCACCCACGCCAGCGCGTTCTCCGCCTCGCGGTCACCGGCCGCCGCCTCCGCCGACAGCGACGCGTGCACCTGGTACCGCAGGTCGGCGGGCACGGCCGGATTGGTCAGCAGGTTCGCGCGGATCACCGGGCTCGGGTCGTCGGCGAGCGCCGCCAACGCCCCGGCGGGCGCGGACGGGTCGGTCGACAGCGCCTCGCGCACAGCCGCGGACATCGGTTCGGTCACGCGCGCCAGGATATAAGGAGAGCGGCTCCCCTCCCGTTGACTGCCAGTCGGGGAGGGGAGCCGCATCGAGGGCTGGTGCTACGGCGTCAGCCGCACGCCGCACCGTTCAAAGTGGGAGAAGTGAACGGTGGGGTACTGCCGCTGAAGCTCGCGTTGTACCCGATGGTCGCGGTACCACCGGTCGCGAGTCCGCCGTTCCAGGCCGCGTTGCCGACGCGGACGATGTCGCCGCCGTCGGACCACGTCCCGTTCCAGCCCTGGGAAACGGTCACACCGGGCGCGGAGAACGTCAGGGTCCAGCCGCTGAGGGCCGCGCCCCGGTTCTCGATGACGATCTCGCCGGTGTAACCGCCCGACCACTGGCTCACCACGCGGTGCGTCACCCTGCATCCGTCCCCTGGAGGCGGAGTGGTGGTCGTGGTGGAAGTGGTCGTGGAAGTAGTGGTGGTCGTGGTGGAAGTGGTGGTCGACGTCGTGGTGGTGGTCGACGTCGGGCCGGCTGCGATGGCCAGGTCGTAGGCGCGTTGTGGCACGAACTGGCCGGCCTGGGCGATGCAGCCGTCGGCCTCGCCGGGCAGCTTGACCCAGAGGAACGCGGCGATCTTGGAGTCGCCCGTGTCGGTCGTGCTGGGCGTGCCGATGGCGCGCCCGGCCGGGTCGCACCACTCGGTGCCCAGCGGGCCGTTGCCGTTGCGGCTGGTGTCGATCACCGCGGTCAGCCTGCCGTCACCCAGGGCGTTGAGGATGTTCTTGGTGTAGGCCACCTCGTCGGACGTGCGCCGGTAGTTCGACACGTTCGACGCGATACCGTCGGCGCTGTTGGAAACGTCGGCGCCGCGCAACCGGTTGGCCGCCTCCGACGGGGTCAACCACGCCGAGTTGCCGATGTCGAAGTACACCTTCGCCTGCCCGGACCCGGACTTGAGCTTCTTGCCCGCGTAGGCCATCGACGCACTGGTCTCGGCCTGCTGGCTCGAACTCTGGCAGTTGCTCATGATCGGCAGCACGTCCGGCTCCAGCACGATCGCCGCCGGCCGACCGGCCAGACCCGCCGCGACCTCGTCCACCCACGCCCGGTAGGCCGAGTGCGAGGGCGCGCCGCCGCCGCTGGCGCCACCGCAGTCGCGGTTGGGGATGTTGTACACCACCAGGATCGGGATCTTGCCCGCCGACGCCGCCGCACCGACGTAGGAACTGACCTCCGAACGCACCGTCGAGGTGTTCGTCGTGGTGAACCACCGCGCCGCCGGCACCGACGCGATCCGATCACGGATCACCGCGGCACGCGAATCACCGGGATTGGCCGCGACCCACCTCGCACTCGACGTGTTCGGGTCGACGTAGAACGCGGAGTCGGCCGCCTGCGCGGTCGTCGCGCCGCCGCCGAGGACCAGGGCCACCGCACTGGCCACCAACGCGCTGGACAGCGCGCCGGCCGTCGCCAGCCTGGCCTTGTGCCGCGGCTTGTGGGTCGGGTGGTCGGGGCCGTGGGCGTCGTGTGCTCGCATCGGGTCCTCGCAGCGTCGGTGCTGAACGGGGGCTGACTGGCCTGGGAGCGCTCCCAGGTGGAGGACTGTAGCCAGTGGGAAACGGTGAAGAAAAGAGGCCGTGATCGGCCGGTGACTCACGCCGGTTTATACGGTCCGTGAAGAAAACGCCGGATGAACCGCACCTGAGACCGGTCGCCCGCCGATGAACGCGGGGTTCGCCACTTTCAGTCACAATTTTTCGCCCACATTGGGCCGATAGGGTGAATGAGATCCGAGTCACGGCACGTTCGAAGTTGATGTCGAAAAAGTTGTCGAATTACGCCGCGCGGTCCTGGCGACGCTGCTCCGAGAAGCTCAAGCCTGGTGCTTTAAACCGGACATTCCTACTCTGGGAACGCTCCCAGCCCTTCTCTCGGACCCCGTTCCCGACCCGGAGGCAACGCAATGACGCGCACTCCCTCCCGACCTGTCGCGGTGGCCGCGACGACGGCCCTGCTGGCGGCCGTCGCCCTCGCCGCCACCGTGCTGGTGCCCCACCTGCGACCGGTCGCCACCGCGCAGGTCGCGGCCCGGGCCGACCCGCGGGTCGAGCAGCTGCTCGCCCGCATGTCGTTGGACGACAAAGTCGGCCAGATGACCCAGGTCGACCGCGGCGCGCTCAAGTCCACCGCGGACCTGGCCACCTACCGGATCGGCTCGCTGCTGTCCGGCGGCGGCTCCGCGCCGACCCCGAACACCGCCCAGTCGTGGGCCGACATGTACGACAACTTCCAGCGCACGGCCCTGTCGACGCCGCTGGGCATCCCGCTGGTCTACGGCGTGGACGCGGTGCACGGCCACAACAACGTGCGCGGCGCGACGATCTTCCCGCACAACATCGGCCTGGGCGCGACGCGGGACCCGGCGCTGGTCGAGCGCATCGGGGCGGTCACCGCGAAGGAGGTCGCGGGCACCGGCATCGACTGGAACTTCGCGCCCTGCCTGTGCGTGGCGCGCGACGACCGGTGGGGGCGCACCTACGAGTCGTTCGGCGAGGTGCCGGAGATCCCCACCGCGATGACCACCTACATCGACGGCCTCCAGGGCGCGACCCTCGGCGGCACGCCCGAGTCGGTGCTCGCCACCGCGAAGCACTACATCGGCGACGGCGGCACCGAGGGCGGCGACGACCAGGGCGACGCGCGGATCGGCGAGCAGGAGCTGCGCTCGGTGCACCTGCCGCCGTTCAAGGCCGCCGTGGACCGTGGCGTCGGCTCGGTGATGATCTCCTACAGCAGCTGGAACGGCGTGAAGGCGCACGGCCACCGCTACCTGATCACCGACCTGCTCAAGACCGAGCTGGGCTTCACCGGGTTCGTGGTCTCGGACTGGGCGGGCATCGACCAGCTCGACGGCGCGACCGGGTTCACCGGCGCCGAGGTCGCCGCCGCGGTCAACGCGGGCATCGACATGGTCATGGTGCCGACGGACTACCAGCGGTTCACCGGCCTGCTCAAGGCCGAGGTGCAGGCCGGCCGCGTGAGCACGGCCCGGATCGACGACGCCAACCGCCGCATCCTGACCAAGAAGTTCGAGCTCGGCCTGTTCGAGCGACCCCTCACCGACCGCTCGCTGACCTCGACGGTCGGCTCGGCCGCGCACCGCGACCTGGCCCGCCAGGCGGTGCGGCAGTCGCAGGTGCTGCTGCGCAACGACGGCGTGCTGCCGCTGGCCAAGTCCGGCCGGTACTTCGTGGCGGGCAAGTCGGCCGACGACATCGGCAACCAGAGCGGCGGCTGGACGATCTCCTGGCAGGGCGGCAGCGGCAACACCACGCCGGGCACCACGATCCTGCAGGGCATCCGGGACCTGGTCGGCTCCGGCGCGACGGTCACCCACGACCGGTACGGCGCGGGGGTCGACGGCTCGTACACCGCGGCCATCGCGGTGGTGGGGGAGACCCCGTACGCCGAGGGCCAGGGCGACCGGCCCTACGGCCTCGGCCTCGACCGAGAGGACCTGGAGACGATCAACCGGCTCCGGTCGACGGGCGTCCCGGTGGTCGTCGTGCTCGTGTCCGGGCGTCCGCTGGACGTCGCGAACCAGGTCGGCGACTGGGACGCGCTG
The DNA here is from genome assembly GCF_016695385.1 of Saccharothrix sp. 6-C. Taxonomy (NCBI): domain Bacteria; kingdom Bacillati; phylum Actinomycetota; class Actinomycetes; order Pseudonocardiales; family Pseudonocardiaceae; genus Saccharothrix; species Saccharothrix sp. 6-C. Next base: position 2,490,128 of record NZ_CP064192.1, read on the forward strand.
CTCGCCTCCTGGCTGCCCGGCACCGAGGGCCGCGGCGTGGCCGACGTGCTGTTCGGCGACTACAACCCCACCGGCAAGCTGCCCGTGACCTGGATGGGCAGCGGCTCGCAGCAGCCGATCAACGCCGGTGACGGCAAGGCCGCCCTCTACCCGCTCGGGCACGGCCTGAGCTACCGCCCGACCACCACCAGTACCACCCCGACCAGCACTTCCACCACCACCTCGACGACGACGACCACGACCACCACGACGACCTCCGCGCCGCCGCCCGGCGGCTGCGTGGCCACGGCCCGGGTGACCAGCTCCTGGCAGGGCGGGTTCCAGGCCGAGGTGACCGTCGCCAACCCCGGCACGACCAGGCTGAACGGCTGGACCGTCACCTGGACGAGGGCCGGTGGCCAGACGGTCGACTCGCTGTGGAACGGCAGGCTGACCCAGACCGGCACGGCGGTGTCCGTGGACGACGTCGGCTGGAACGGCACGCTCGCGCCGGGCGCTTCGGGGTCCTTCGGGTACACCGCGAGCGGTTCGGCGGCCACGCCCGAGCTGACCTGCCGGGCGAGGTAGCGCCGCCTCGTGGTCACGTTCTGGGAGCGCTCCCCCACACTGGGTCATTCAGCCCAGCGCGAGCCAACGTTCGGCCCAGGGGGTCGGGGACCGCAAGCCGAATTTGTCAAGGCTTTGTGGCTGAACCCTCTTTTCACGGTGTTTCGTTGCCGTTACAGTCCCGGACTGGGAGCGCTCCCAGAAACCTCCACCGCCCTGCCCCTCGGAGGCACCGCATGCGACGACGCATGTCCGGTGCGCTGGCCGGCACGCTCGCCGTGCTGGTCAGCGCCTTGACGCTGACCCCGTTCCAGCCGTCCGCGACGGCCGCGCCCGCGTTCAACTACGGCGAGGCCCTGCAGAAGTCGATCTGGTTCTACGACGCCCAGAGGTCCGGTGACCTGCCCGCGGACAACCGGGTGAACTGGCGCGGCGACTCGGCGCTGCGCGACGGCAGCGACGTCGGGCTCGACCTCTCGGGCGGCTTCTACGACGCGGGCGACCACGTCAAGTTCGGCCTGCCGTTCGCGGCCACGATGTCGATGCTGGCGTGGGGCGCGGTGGAGAACCGCGACGCCTACGAGAGCTCGGGCCAGCTGCGGCACCTGATGGCGAACCTCAAGTGGGGCACGGACTGGATCATCAAGGCCCACCCGTCGCCCAACGTGGTGTACGGGCAGGTCGGCAAGGGCGACGACGACCACAAGTGGTGGGGCGCGGCCGAGGTCATGCAGATGGCCCGCCCGTCGTACAAAGTGGACGCGTCCTGCCCCGGCTCGGACCTCGCGGGCGAGTACGCCGCGGCGATGGCGTCGGCCTCGATGGTGTTCAAGGCGACCGACCCGACCTACTCGGCGACGCTGCTGACCCACGCCAAGCAGCTCTACAGCTTCGCCGACACCTACCGCGGCAAGTACAGCGCCTGCATCACCGACTCGGCGAACTTCTACAACTCCTGGAGCGGCTACCAGGACGAGCTCGTGTGGGGCGCGATCTGGCTGTACCGCGCCACCGGCGACACGAGCTACCTGGCGAAGGCCAAGGCGGAGTACCCGAAGCTGTCCACGGAGCCGCAGACCACCACGCGGTCCTACCGGTGGACCATCGCGTGGGACGACAAGTCCTACGGCGCGTACGTGCTGCTGGCCAAGCTCACCGGCGAGGCCGAGTACGTCGCCGACGCCAACCGGTGGCTGGACTACTGGACCACCGGCTACAACGGCAACCGGGTGCGCTACTCGCCGGGCGGCCAGGCGCACCTCGACACCTGGGGCTCGCTGCGGTACGCGGCCAACACCGCGTTCGTCGCGCTGGTCTACGGCGACTGGCTGCGCGAGCGCGACGCCGCCCGCGCCACCGCCTACCACGACTTCGGCGCGCGGCAGATCAATTACGCGCTGGGCGACAACCCGCGCAACGCCAGCTACGTCGTCGGCTTCGGCTCCACCCCGCCGCGCAACCCGCACCACCGCACCGCGCACGGCGCGTGGGCCGACACCATGCAGGATCCCGTGACCAGCAGGCACGTCCTGTACGGCGCGCTGGTCGGCGGCCCCGGCACGAACAACGACGCGTACAAGGACGACCGCACCGACTTCGTCGCCAACGAGGTCGCGCTGGACTACAACGCCGGCTTCACCGGCGCGCTGGCCCGGCTCTACAAGGAGTACGGCGGCACGCCGCTGGCGAACTTCCCGGTCGCCGAGGCCGCGGACGGCCCCGAGCTGACCGTGCAGGCCTCGGTCAACCAGAGCGCGGCCGGCTTCACCGAGATCAAGGCGTTCGTCCTCAACAAGACCGCGTGGCCCGCCCGGATGTTCAACGGCTCGCTGCGCTACTACTTCACCCTCGACGGCGCCACCACGCCGGACCAGGTCACCGTCACCACCAACTACAACCAGTGCGGCACCCCCAGCGGCCCCAAGCAGCACAGCGGGTCGGTGTACTACGTCGACGTGCCGTGCCCCGGCGTGTACCCCGGCGGGCAGTCCGCGCACAAGCACGAGGTCCAGTTCCGCATCACCAGCGCGGGCACCTGGGACCCCTCCAACGACTGGTCGTTCGAGGGCCTCGGCACGGGCAACACGGTCGCGCTGACCGACCGCCTGGTGCTGGTCCAGGACGGCCAGGTGCAGTGGGGCAAGGAACCCGGTGCGGCGGTGGTCGACCGCGAGGCGCCCACCGTCCCGACCGGGCTGCGCGCGTCCAACGTCGGCGCCACCAGCGCGACGCTGACCTGGACCGCGTCCACCGACAACGTCGGGGTGACCGGCTACGACGTGCTCCGGGCGGATGGCACGACCGTAGGTGCCCCGGCCACCCCGACGTTCCAGCTCTCCGGCCTCGCTCCGGCGACCACCCACACGTTCACCGTGCGGGCCAAGGACGCCGCGGGCAACCGGTCCGCCGCCAGCGCGGTGATCACCGTGGTCACCTCGGACACCACCGGCGACCGCGAGTCGCCGACCGTCCCTGGTGGACTGTCCGTCTCCTCGGTCACGAGCACCGGCGCGACGCTCACGTGGACCGCCTCCACCGACAACGAAGCCGTGGCGGGTTACGAGGTCCTCCGCCCGGACGGGACGGTCGCCGCCACCACCGCGGGGCTGAGCCACCAGCTGACCGGCCTCACCGCGGACACCGCCTACACCTTCACCGTGCGGGCCAAGGACACCTCCGGCAACGTCTCCTCGCCCAGCGCCGCGGTGGCGTTCCGGACCACGCCGGGCGGCGCGACCGGCCCGGTCGCCGTGCAGCAGCGCGGCAACGGCTCGGCGAGCGCCAACCAGATCGGCGCGACGCTGGCCGTGGTCAACCGCGGCACGACGGCGGTCGACCGGTCCGCGGTCACCCTCCGGTACTGGTTCACCGGTGACAGCGCCAACGCCAACTACCAGGTCTTCTGCGACTGGGCGGTGGTCGGTTGCGCGAACGTGCGCGCCACCGTCGTGAAGCTGCCCGCCGCGCGTCCGGGCGCCGACTCCTACCTCCAGGTGTCGTTCGCCGCGGGCACGTTCGCCGCGGGCGCGAGCACCGGCGACATCCAGTTGCGGATCGCCAAGTCCGACTGGTCGACCTTCAACCAGGCCGACGACCACAGCTACCGGGTCAGCGCGACCCTCACCGACTTCGACCGGGTGACCGCCTACACCGGCGGAACCCTCGCCTGGGGCACGGAGCCCTAGCACCCAGACTCGGCACGGGACGTTCTGCGCGCCCAGGCGTCCCGTGCCGACTCCACTCTCCGCCACGCCGCTTTCAAGCTCGCGGGTCAATGGCTGATCCGTGCAGGAGGAGGACGCATGAGGTACCGCACCAGAGCGGGACGGTTGCGCACCGGTCCGCTCGCGCTGATAGCCGCGGCGGCAACTGCCGCGGGTGTTATGCCGTTCGTCGCGCCGGTGGCGAACGCGGCCGTCGCATGTACGGTCAACTACCAGGTCACCAACCAGTGGCAGGGTGGCTTCGGCGCCAACGTGTCCGTCCGCAACGAGGGCGACCCGGTGAACAACTGGCGCCTCACGTGGACCTTCCCGGATGGGCAGCGCGTTCAGCAGGGCTGGAGCGGCACGTTCTCGCAGAGCGGCGCCGCGGTCACCGTGGCGGCGCCCGGCTGGGCGCCGAACCTCGGCACGGGCGCCACCGTGACCCCGGGCTTCAACGGCTCGTGGACCGGTCAGAACCGGCCGCCCACGGACTTCGCCCTCAACGGCACGCGCTGCACCGGCCCGAACGTCAACGCCAACCCGACGGTGTCGCTGACGTCGCCGACGACCGCGCAGTCGTTCCAGGTCGGCCAGGCGGTCCCGCTGGCGGCCACCGCGGCCGACACCGACGGCACCGTCGCCAAGGTCGAGTTCCTGGCCGACGGCGTGGTCGTCGCCACCGACACGAGCGCCCCGTACACGGGCTCGTGGACCGGCGCGACCGTGGGCGAGCACGCGATCGTGGCCCGCGCCACCGACGACAAGGGCGGCATCGGCAACTCCAGCATCGCCAGCATCCGCGTCATCGCGGGTCAAGCGGTGCAGGTCAGCCCGCAGTCGCTGAGCGTGCGGCAGGGCAGCACCGGCACCTTCGGCGTCTCCCTGGCCACCGCGCCCACCTCGTCGGTGACGGTCACCGTCGCGCGTTCGGCCGGCAGCACCGACCTGACCGCCGGCCCGACCTCGCTGACGTTCACCACGGCGAACTGGGCGACCAAGCAGAACGTCACGGTCACCTCGGCGGCCAACGGCGGCGACCTGGCCACGGCCACGTTCACCGCCGGCGCCACCGGCGCCACCTCGGCCTCGGTCGAGGTCAAGGAGATCTCCGGGTCCGCCTCGAACTTCGAGCAGGCCTTCCTCGACCAGTACGCCAAGATCAACGACCCGGCGAGCGGCTACTTCCGCACCTTCTCCGACGGGCTGAAGGTGCCGTACCACTCGATCGAGACGCTGATGGTCGAGGCGCCGGACCACGGTCACCAGACCACGTCCGAGGCGTTCAGCTACTACCTGTGGCTGGAAGCCAGCTACGGCAAGATCGTGGGTGACTGGGCTCCGTTCAAGAAGGCCTGGGCCTCGATGGAGAAGTACATCATCCCGGCCAAGGCGGACCAGCCGACCAACGACAAGTACGACGCCTCCAAGCCGGCGACGTACGCGCCGGAGCACCCGCGGATGGACCAGTACCCGTCGGTGCTGGACTCCAACGTGCCGGTCGGCCGCGACCCGATCGCCGCCGAGCTGAAGTCGGCCTACGGCAACAGCGACATCTACGGCATGCACTGGCTGCTCGACGTCGACAACACCTACGGCTTCGGCCGGTGCGGCGACGAGTCGGACGCGCTGCCCGCGTACATCAACACCTACCAGCGCGGCTCGTCGGAGTCGGTGTGGGAGACCATCCCGCAGCCGTCCTGCGACACCTTCGCGCACGGTGGCCCCAACGGCTTCCTCGACCTGTTCACCAAGGACGCCAGCTACGCCAAGCAGTGGAAGTACACCAACGCCCCGGACGCCGACGCGCGTGCGGTGCAGGTGGCCATGCTGGCGCAGGAGTGGGCGACCGAGCAGGGCAAGGGCAGCGAGATCGCGTCCGAGCTGGAGAAGGCCGCCAAGATGGGCGACTACCTCCGCTACGCCATGTTCGACAAGTACTTCAAGAAGATCGGCAACTGCGCCAGCACCAGCTGCCCGGCCGGCACCGGCAAGGACAGCGCGCACTACCTGATGTCCTGGTACTACGCGTGGGGTGGCGCGACCGACACGTCCGCGGGTTGGGCGTGGCGCATCGGTGACGGCGCGTCGCACCAGGGTTACCAGAACCCGCTCGCGGCCTACGCGTTGGCGAACGTGCCCGCGCTGAAGCCGAAGTCGGCGACCGGCCAGCAGGACTGGGCCACGTCGATGACCCGCCAGCTGGAGATGCTGCAGTGGCTCCAGTCGTCCGACGGCGCCATCGCCGGTGGTGTCACCAACAGCTGGGAGGGTTCCTACAGCGCGCCGCCTTCGGGCACGCCGACCTTCTACGGCATGTACTACGACCCGCACCCGGTGTGGCGCGACCCGCCGTCGAACCGCTGGTTCGGCTTCCAGGCGTGGCAGATGGAGCGCACCGCCGCCCTGTACGAGAAGACGGGCAACGCGGCGGCCAAGAAGATCCTCGACAAGTGGGTCCCCTGGGCCATCGCCAACACCACCGTCGGCACCGGCGGCGCGTTCCAGATCCCGAACGACCTGGAGTGGACCGGCGCTCCGGACACCTGGAACGCCACCAACCCCGGCGCCAACTCGAACCTGCGCGTCACGGTGCAGAACCACAGCCAGGACGTCGGCATCGCCGCGTCCTACGCCAAGACGCTCCTCAACTACGCGGCCAAGTCGGGCAACGCCCAGGCGAAGACCGTCGGTGAGGGCCTCTTGACGGCGCTGCTGGCGCACCAGGACGCCAAGGGCATCACGGTGCCGGAGGAGCGCAAGGACTACAACCGCTTCGACGACGTCTACAACACGTCGACGCGTGAGGGTCCGTACGTCCCGTCCGGCTGGTCTGGCGACATGCCCAACGGCGACCAGATCAAGCCCGGCGCGTCCTTCTTGGACATGCGTTCGATGTTCAAGCAGGACCCGGAATGGCCCAAGGTCCAGGCTTACCTGGACGGCGGCCCCGCGCCGACCTTCACCTACCACCGGTTCTGGGCGCAAGCTGAGATCGCCACGGCGTTCCAGCTGCACGTGGAGCTGTTCGGGTAGACCCGCGAAGGTCGCCGACACCCCCCTCACGACGTGGTGAGGGGGGTGTTCGGCGTGTCTCGAAGCGTCTCGAAGCGTCTCGAAGCGTCTCGACGGTCGAACGCGTTCGACGCGGAACGCGCCGGTGTAACAACCGTGGAACTTCGGTGTTGACTCCGGTGAGAGAGCTGTGCCACATTTCTGGCACCCCGCCCCGCTGACCCAGGTCGGCGATGTTGTCGCAGCGATCGAAACGATTCGATTCAGTGAGCTGCAGCTTCGAACAATTCGACGACCGCGAGAGGTGTGCCGTGGACCCGCTGCCATTCCGCGATCCGGGTCTGCCGGTCGAGGACAGGGTGACCGACCTGCTCGGCCGGCTGACCGACGAGGAGAAGGTGGCGCTGCTGCACCAGCACCAGCCCGCCGTGCCGAGACTGGGGCTGGCGGCGTTCCACACCGGCATGGAGGTGCTGCACGGCGTCGCGTGGGCCGGGCCCGCCACGGTGTTCCCGCAAGCCGTGGGGCTGGCTTCGTCGTGGGACCCCGGACTGGTGCGGCGGGTGGGCGAGGCGACCGGGGTGGAGGCGCGGGGCCTGCACCACCGCGACCCGGTCGCGCACGGGCTGAACGTGTGGGCGCCGGTGGTGAACCCGTTGCGCGACCCGCGTTGGGGCCGCAACGAGGAGGGCTACTCCGAGGACCCGACCCTGACCGCCGCGATGGGCACGGCGTACGCGACCGGCCTGCGCGGCGACCACCCGCGCTACCTGCGCACGGCGCCGACCCTGAAGCACTTCCTGGGCTACAACAACGAGAACGACCGCTGCGTCACGTCGTCCGACCTGCGGCCCCGGGTGCTGCACGAGTACGAGCTGCCGTGCTTCCGGGGACCGGTCGAGGCGGGCGCGGCGGTGGCGGTGATGCCGTCGTACAACCTGGTCAACGGCTGTCCCGCGCACCTGAGCCCGTTGATCGAGCAGGAGCTGCGGACGTGGGCGCCGGACGGTGTCGCGGTCGTCAGCGACGCGTACGCGCCGTCGAACGTGGCCGGGTTGCAGGCGTACCTGCCGACCCAGGCCGAGGGGCACGCGGCGCTGCTGAACGCGGGCCTGGACAGCTTCACCGACCAGGACGCCGACCCGACGCTGACGATCGAGAGCGTCACCACGGCGATCAAGGACGGCCTGGTGGAGCGGGCCGTGGTGGAGCGGGCCGTCGGCCGGGTGCTGGCGCTGCGGTTCCGGCTCGGCGAGTTCGACCCCGTGCCCGCGGACCCGGCGCACCCGGCGGACGTCGACCCCTACCGGGCGATCACCTCCGACGTGATCGGCACGCACGGCGCGTTGGCGCTGGAGGCCGCGCGGCAGGCGGTCGTGCTGCTGCGCAACGAGTCCGCGCTGCCGCTGGCGCGCGGCGCGAAGCTCGCCGTGATCGGCACGCACGCCGACACGGTGTTCGAGGACTGGTACAGCGGCACGCTGCCGTACCAGGTGACCGTCCGAAGAGGACTGGAGGAGTTCGCCTCCTCCGTCGTCCACGCCGAGGGCGTCGACCGGATCGCGCTGCGCGCGGCGGACGGCCGCCACCTCGGGGTGCGCGGCGGCGTGGTGGGGCTGGGCGAGCGGGCGCTGTTCGACCGCTTCGACTGGGGCGAGGGCGTGTGGACGCTGCGCGACGTGGGCTCGCGCCGCTACCTGGGCGTGGCCGAGGACGGCACCCTGGTCGCCACCGCCGCGATGCCCGGCGGCTGGGACGTGCGCGAGCTGTTCGAACCGCGGCTGACCGACGGGGGTGTGGTGCTGCGCAACAAGGTCCAGGGCACCGACACCGGTCCCTTCGAGATCGAACGCGTGGTGGACGGGATCGCGGCCGCCGCCGAGGCCGCGGCGCGGGCCGACACCGCCGTGCTGGTGCTCGGCAACGACCCGCACGTCAACGGCCGCGAGACCGAGGACCGCACCACGTTGCGCCTGCCGTCGCTGGACCTGGTGCGCGCGGTGCGGGAGGCCAACCCGAACACGGTGCTGGTGCTCGTGAGCGGCTACCCGTACGCGCTGGACGGCGAGGAGGAGCACCTGCCCGCCGTCGTGTGGACCGCGCACGGCGGGCAGGAGCAGGGCCGGGCGGTCGCGGAGGCGTTGTTCGGCGCGTTCTCCCCGTCGGGCAGGCTCACCCAGACCTGGTACCGGTCCGACGACGACCTGCCGGACATCTTCGACTACGACATCATCCGCGCGGGCAGCACCTACCTGTACTTCGCCGGCGAGCCGCTGTTCCCGTTCGGCCACGGCCTGTCCTACACCACGTTCGAGTACTCCGACCTGACGTGGGCGGACGGCGTGGCCGAGGTCTCGGTCACGAACACCGGCGACGTGGCGGGCGCGGAGGTCGTGCAGCTGTACTCCGCGGCGCTCGACTCGCGGGTGCGCCAGCCGGTGCGCAAGCTCCAGTCGTTCCACCGCGTCCACCTCGCGCCGGGCGGGACCGCGGTGGTGCGGCTGCGGGCCGACCAGCTGTGGCACTGGGACGTCACCACGGGCCGTCGGGTGGTCGAGGCCGGTCGGTACGAGCTCCTCGTCGGGGCGTCCTCCCGCGACGTCCGGGCCCGGCTGGTGGCCGACGTGCCGGGGGAGACCATCGCGCCGCGCACGGGCGCGTTGCCCGCCTTGACCTTCGACGACTGCGACGGGGTGCGACTGGTGGACGACGAGGTGGTGTTCACCCGCGAGGGCGCGTGGATCTCCTTCCGGGACGTGGCGCCCGGGGCGCGGTCGGCGCCACCGGACACCCGGCTCTCGGTGGAGGGCACGTCGCTGGTGCTCACCGCCGCCGCGGCCGGCGTGCGCGTGCGGGAGGTGCGCTGACATGGTCACCATCGCCGACGTCGCGCGGCACGCCGGGGTCGCGCCCAGCACCGTGTCCTACGTGCTCACCGGTCGCCGCTCGATCTCCACGGCCACCAAGGCGCGGGTCGAGGCGAGCGTGCGGGAGCTGGGCTACCACCCGCACGCGGGCGCCAGGTCGCTGGCCAGCAACCGCGCGAACGTGCTCGCGCTCGTGCTGCCGATGCGCGAGGGCATGCACATGCCGGTGCTGATGCAGTTCGTCGTCGCGGTCGCCAACGCGGCCCGCCGGCACGACCACGACGTGCTGCTGGTGACCGCCGACCAGGGCGCGGCGGGCCTGCGCCGGGTGGCGGGCAGCGCCCAGGTCGACGGGCTGCTCGTGATGGACGTCGAGATGCACGACGAGCGCGTGCCCGTGCTGCGCGAACTGGACCGGCCGTCGGTGCTGATCGGCTTCCCCGCCGACGCGGCCGGGCTGACCTGCGTGGACCTGGACTTCGCCGAGGCGGGTTCGCGGTGCGTGGACCACCTGGCCGATCTCGGGCACACCTACGTCGCGCTGGTCGGCGCGCCGCGGGCGGTCTACCAGCGCGACACCGGGTTCGCGCACCGGACCATGGCCGGGTTCAGCGCGGCGGCGATGCGGCGCGGCGTCTCCTCGACCACGCTGCCCACGGAGACCGACCACGAGTCGGTGCGGGTGGCGATCACCGGCCTGCTGGAACGCCACCCCGGGGTGACGGGCCTGGTAGTGCACAACGAGGCCGCGTTGCCGTCGGTGGTCGAGGTGCTGCGGTCGCTGGGCCGCAAGGTGCCCGACGACGTCGCCGTGATCGCGATCTGCCCGGACGACCAGGCCGAGCGCCTCATGCCGCCGCTCACCTCGGTGGCCGTGCCCGCCGAGCAGCTGGGCCACCACGCGGTGGCGCTGCTGATGGCCAAGCTCGACCGGACCCCGACCCCGCCGCTGACGTTACTGCCGCCCCGGCTGACCGAACGGGCCAGCACGACCCGCTGACCGCGGCCGCCGCCGCTACTCTCCGGTGGATGGACGACAACCACGTCGTGGTCATCACCACCACCGACAGCGAGGACGCGGCCGACACCTTGGCGAAGGCGGTCGTCGAGGCGCGGCTGGCGGCGTGCGTGCAGATCAGCGGCCCGGTCCGCAGCGTCTACCGGTGGGACGGCGAGGTCGCCGACGACCGCGAGTGGCAGCTCTGGATCAAGACCGCCTACGACCGGGTGGACGAGCTGACCGAGTTCGTCCGGGCGCGGCACACCTACGACGTGCCCGAGGTGCTGGCCCTGCCGGTGCTCGGCGGCAACCCCGACTACCTGGCGTGGCTCACCGAGCAGACCCGCCCCTGACCCCGAGAGTCCTACGTTCACGCCCCGAGAGTCCTACGTTCACGCCCTCTGAATTCAACGCTCACCACCCGTGCCGCCCGACGTGAGCGTTGAACTCGGGGTGCGTGGACGTAGGACTCTCGCGGCGTGGACGTAGGACTCTCGCGGGTCAGAGGCCCAGGCGCCGCCGGAGCAGGGTGGCCGTGTGCACGGGTTCGGCGTCCGAGCCGTGCCGGACCTGCGTGCGGCAGCTGAAGCCGTCCGCGACGACCGCGGTGTCCGCGTCGGCGGCCCGCACGGCGGGGAACAGGGTCTGCTCGCCCACCGCCATCGACACGTCGTAGTGCCCGCGCTCGAAGCCGAAGTTGCCCGCCAGCCCGCAGCACCCCGCCAGCACCGACGCGCTCACCCCGGCCTTGGCCAGCAGCTCCCGGTCCGCGTCCAGCCCCAGCTCGGCGTACTGGTGGCAGTGCGGCTGCACGACCGCCCGCGCGGCGCCCGCCACCGGCTCCAGCAGCGGCGACACGTGCTCGGCGAACGTGCGCACCGACTCGGCCAGCCGCACCACGTCCGGGTCGTCGCCCGCCACCTCCACCGCGTCGGACCGCAGGAACGCCGTGCAGCTCGGCTCCAGCCCCACCACCGGCACGCCGTCCCGCGTCCACGGCCGCAGCACCCGGGCCGTCCGGCGCACCACCCGCCGCGCCACGTCCAGCTGCCCGGTGGAGAACCACGTCAGCCCGCAGCACACCGCGCCGCGCGGCACCTCGACGGCCTGCCCCGCGTGGCCGAGCACCGCCGCCGCGTCGAACCCGACCTCCGGCTCGAAGTGGTTGGTGAACGTGTCCGGGAACAGCAGCACCCGGTCACCGCCGCCGCCACGGCCGGCGAACCGCGACTGGAACGAGCGCACCGGCGTCGGCAGCGGCCGTTCCGGCGCCACGCCGCCGAACCGGCCGAGCCGCGCGGTGAGCCCGTTCACCAGCCGCAGCCGCAGCCACAGCGGCAGCCAGCCCATCGAGTAGTGCGCCGCCGGCCGCACCCGTCCCCGGTAGTGGTGGTGCAGGAACTCCGCCTTGTAGGTGGCCATGTCCACGTCCACCGGGCAGTCCCGCTTGCACCCCTTGCAGCCCAGGCACAGGTCCAGCGCGTCGCGGACCTCCTCCGACCGCCACCCGCCGCGCACGACCTGCCCGCCGAGCATCTCGAACAGCAATCGGGCCCGGCCGCGGGTGGAGTGCTTCTCCTCCTTCGTCACCCGGTAGCTCGGGCACATCACCCCGCCGGAGGTGTTCAGGCACTTGCCGACGCCGACGCACCGCCGCGTCGCCGCCGCCAGGTCGCCGCCGTCGGCGCGCAGCGCGAGCTTCGCCCTGGTCGGGATCACCGGGGGAGCCACCAGCACGCGCAGGTCGTCGTCCAGCTTCGCGGGCGCGACGATCCGGCCCGGGTTCATCCGGTTGCCCGGGTCGAACGCCGCCTTGAACCGCGCGAACGCCTCGATCGCGGCCGGCGGGTACATCCGGGGCAGCAGCTCCGACCGCGCCTGCCCGTCGCCGTGCTCGCCGGACAGCGACCCGCCGTGCGCCACCACCAGGTCCGCCGCGTCCTGGAGGAACGACCGGTGCCCGCGCCGGAAGTCGAAGTCGATCCGCACGTGCAGGCAGCCCTCGCCGTAGTGCCCGTAGGTGACGCCGCGCCTGCCGTGCCCGGCCAGCAGCGCGTCGAACTCCCGCAGGTAGGCGCCCAGCCGCTCGGGGGGCACGGCCGCGTCCTCCCACCCCGACCAGGCCTCGCCGCCGTCGGCCATCCGCGTCGCCAGCCCCGCGCCGTCCTCCCGCACCCGCCACAACGCGCGCTGCCGCGCCGGATCGGTCACCACCACCGAGTGCGGGGCGAGCGCGGCGGCCAGGTGCGCGACCGAGTCCTCCGCCGCCTCGACGAACAGCCAGCTCTCACCGCGCGGCAGCAGTCGCCGCGACTCGCCCGCCGCCCGCGCCAGCTCGGCGTTCAGGCCCTCGATCGTGAGCACGTCCAGCTCCCGCAGCTGCGGCGCCAGGTCGGCGGCGTCGTACGGGCCGTCGAAGCCGAGCACGGCCAGCACCCGGCGCGGCGGCGCCTGCACCAGCCGCACGGTCGCGCCGAGCACGGTCGCGCAGGTGCCCTCCGAGCCGACCAGCGCCCTGGTCAGGTCGGGCAGCGCGTCCAGCCGGTAGCCGGACACCCGCCGGTCCAGCGCCGGGAACCACGCCGGGTCCACCGCCGGCAGGTCCAGCGGCGGGGGAGTGCGCGTGTCGAACCGCCGGCCGTCGGCCAGCAGCACGTCCAGCGCGTGGACGTTGTCGCTGGTCTTGCCCCAGGCCACCGAGTGGGCGCCGCACGCGTCGTTGCCGATCATGCCGCCGAGCGTGCAGCGGGACCGGGTGGACGGGTCGGGCCCGAACACCAGCCCGTGCGGCCGGGCCGCGTCGTTGAGGCGGTCCAGCACCACCCCGGGCTGGACCACCGCGACCCGCTCGACCGGGTCCACCGAGATCACCCGGTCGAGGTACCGGGAGAAGTCGATCACCAGCCCGGCGCCCGCCGAGTTGCCCGCGACCGACGTGCCCGCGCCCCGGTTGGTGACGGGCACGCCGTGCTCGACCGCCACCGCGACGGCCGCCACCACCCCGTCCACCGACCGGGGCCGCACCACGGCCGCCGGCACGTGGCGGTAGTTGGACGCGTCGACGGAGTACAGCGCGCGGTCGCCGGGGTCGGCGAGCACGTCGCCCTCCACCGCGGCCCTGAGGTGCTCGACGAAACCGGTCACCGCCCGATTGTGATCCACCCCCGGCCAATGATGGCGTACTTGGGGGTAGGGGATAGCCTCGCCCGCATCAACCAGCAGCGATGGGAGCAAGCGTGTCGAGGTCCGTTCTGGTCACCGGCGGCAACCGGGGCATCGGTCTGGCGATCGCGCGGGCGTTCGCCGCGCAGGGCGACAAGGTCGCCGTGACGCACCGGGGGTCCGGGGCGCCCGAGGGCCTGCTCGGCGTCAAGTGCGACGTGACCGGTTCCGCCGAGGTCGACGCGGCGTTCGCCGAGGTCGAGGCCGCGCACGGGCCCGTCGAGGTGCTCGTGGCCAACGCCGGCATCACCGACGACACCCTGCTGCTGCGGATGACCGACGACCAGTTCACCCGGGTCCTCGACGCCAACCTGACCGGCGCGTTCCGGGTCGCGCAGCGCGCGTCCAAGGGCATGCTGCGCAAGCGCTACGGCCGTATCGTGTTCATCTCGTCCGTCGTCGGCCTCATGGGCGGCGCGGGCCAGGTCAACTACGCGGCCAGCAAGGCGGGCCTGGTCGGCGTCGCCCGGTCGATCGCCCGCGAGCTCGGCACCCGCAACATCACCGCGAACGTCGTCGCGCCCGGCTTCATCACCACGGACATGACCGACGCGCTGCCGGAGGACCGCAAGAAGCAGATCCTCGCGCAGGTGCCGTCGGGCCGGTACGGCACGACCGACGAGATCGCCGCCGCCGTCACCTTCCTGGCCTCCGACGCCGCCGCCTACATCACCGGCGCGGTGCTGCCGGTCGACGGCGGCCTCGGCATGGGCCACTGAACCGCCGGACCACCGTGCCGCCGGACCACTGGGCGAGCACCACTACCAAGCACAACATCTCGGAGGACGGGTTTCAGTGACGGGACTGCTCGAAGGCAAGCGGCTGCTGATCACGGGCGTGATCACGGACGCGTCGATCGCCTTCCACGTGGCCAAGGTCGCCCAGGAGCAGGGCGCCCAGGTCGTGCTCACCGGCTTCGGCCGGATGAGCCTCGTGGAGCGGATCGCCAAGCGCCTGCCGCAGGCCGCGCCGGTGGTCGAGCTCGACGTGCAGAACCAGGAGCACCTGGACACGTTGGCGGACCGGCTGCGCGAGCACGTGGACGGCCTGGACGGCGTGGTGCACGCGATCGGCTACGCCCCGCCGTCGTGCCTGGGCGCGCCGTTCATGGACGCGCCGTGGGAGGACGTGGCCACGGCCATGCACGTCTCGGCGTACTCGTACAAGTCGCTGGTGACCGCCACCCTGCCGCTGCTGGGCCGCGGCGCGTCGGTGGTCGGCCTCGACTTCGACGCCCGCCAGGTGTGGCCCGCCTACAACTGGATGGGCCCGACGAAGGCGGCGTTCGAGTCGATCAACCGCTACCTGGCCCGCGAGCTCGGCCCCCAGGGCATCCGGATCAACCTCGTCTCGGCGGGCCCCGTGCGCACGATGGCCGCCAAGTCGATCCCGGGCTTCCCGGCCCTGGAGGCCATGTGGGGCGAGAAGGCGCCGCTGGGCTGGAACGTGGACGACCCGGCGCCGGTCGCCAAGTCGGTGTGCGGCCTGCTGTCCGACTGGTTCCCCGCCACCACCGGCTCCATGGTGTTCGTCGACGGCGGCGTGCACTTCCTGGGCCTGTAGAGCCGCGCCGCGGTAGCCGGCCGCGCCGACGTGACCGGGTCCGGGTGCTTCCAGGCCTGCCTGGAGTGCCCGTGAGGGCCTCATGCCACATCGACGCGGTCGGTGGTCGGCCGGATCACCCCGACCCGGTTGTGCGGGCCGGGCGTGGCGGCGCGAGGATGTCCGGGTGAGTTACGACGCGCTGCTCTGGCTGTCCTTCGGCGGACCGGAAGGACCCGACGACGTCCGCCCCTTCCTCGAGAACGTGACCCGCGGCCGAGGCGTCCCGCCCGAGCGGTTGGACGAGGTCGAGCAGCACTACCAGCACTTCGGCGGCGTGTCGCCGATCAACGCGCTCAACCGCGCCGCCATCGAGGCCGTGCGCGGCCTGGTCGACCTGCCGATCTACTTCGGCAACCGCAACTGGCACCCGATGGTCGAGGACACCCTGGCCGAGATGAAGGCCGCGGGCGTCCGCCGCGCCCTCGTCTTCCCGACCAGCGCCTACGGCGGCTACTCCGCGTGCCGGCAGTACGACGAGGACGTCCTGCGCGCGCGTGCGGCGGTCGAGGACGCGCCCGAGCTGGTCAAGCTGCGCCAGTTCTTCGACCACCCGCTGTTCGTGGCGTCGTTCGCGGACGCCGTGCGCGCCGCCGCGGCGCAGCTGCCCGGCGACGACTACCGGGTGGTGTTCACCGCGCACTCGGTGCCGGTGTCGGCGGACAAGGCCGCCGGACCGCCCGAGGCCGGCGGCCACCTCTACTCCCGCCAGGTCGCCGAGGCGTCCCGGCTCGTCGCGGAGGCCGTCGGCGCGGCCGACCACGACGTGGTGTGGCAGTCGCGGTCCGGGCCGCCGCAGGTCCCGTGGCTGGAGCCGGACATCGTGGACCACCTCGACACCCTCTACGACAAGGGTGTGCGCAACGTGGTGGTGTGCCCGATCGGGTTCGTCAGCGATCACCTGGAAGTGGTGTGGGACCTCGACACCGAGGCCCGCGAGCGCGCCCAGGAGCTGGGCATGGGCTTCGCCCGCGCGGCCACCCCCAACGACGACCCCCGGTTCGCCGAGCTGGTCGCGGAACTCGTCGCCGAGCACGTGGCGGACGCCCCGGCGCGCAAGCTCTCCGACTTCCCGGCGCTGGGCTGCACGGTCGACGGCGCGTTCTGCGCCACCCGGTGCTGCGAGCCGGTGAAACGGCCGGGTGCGGGCCGGTGAGCGTGGACTTCAGCTGGTCGCCGCGGCCCGCCGACTGGCGTGACGCGCTGCGCACCTCCGTGCCGCTGTACCGGTGGGCGCCGTGGTTCGCCGCGGTGCTCGGCGTGCTGGGCGTCGTCGTGCTGGTGATGGGCATGACCTGGGCGGGCGTGTTCGGGCTCGCCCTCGCTGTGATCATCATCGCACTCGTCCCGGTGGGCACCGCGGTGAACTTCCACAACCACCCGCTGGCGGCCAAGGCGGTGACCGGCACGGCGGACGCGCACTCGTTGCGGATGTCCGTCGGCGAGGCCGCGCGCAGCGAGCTGAGCTGGGCAGAACTGCCCGGCTGGGTGGAGACGGCGCGCGGCTTCGTGCTGCGGACCGGCACCACCGCCGTGTACGCCGTGCCGCACCGCGCGTTCGCCGACGCCGAGGCGGTCGGGAAGTTCCGGTCCCTGCTGGTGGAACACGTCGGCCCGGCGGCCTGAGCCGGCTCAGCGCCCGCGTACCCTCGGCAGGCGTGTCTTGTGCGAGTGCGACGCTGGTGGTCTGGACGTCAGCCTGGCTGCATGGTGCGGCCGCGGCCGACGACGTCCTCGACGCCCTGGGATTCTGGGCCGGGCTGCACGAAGTGGTGGCCGACGACGACGGCACCGCGACGGCGCTGGACCTGCCCGGTCCCGACGAGGCCCCGGTAGGCCCCGCGCTGCTGCTGGCGGCGGTGCGCCGCGCGTCCGCGACCACCGCCCGGCTGGTCATCCCCGTGCCCGGTGACGTCCGCGGGCTCGGCGCCAACGGACCGCTGGGCAAGTCGGCGTTGCGCGCCGGCGAGGCCGCCGTGCTGCCGGAGGTCGGCGTGGGGCTGGTGCCGAAGCTGGTGGCCGACGGCGTCGTGCGGTGGACGGTGTTCGACCTGCCCGGCGCGCCCGCCGGCGAGCACGTGCCGATCGGCGAGGCCGAGCACGGCCTGTCCTCGGCGATGCGCGAGGCGGCCACCGCGCTGGTGACGCTGGACGTGGCGCGGCACCGGCCGAACGTGCGGGCCGAGATCGCCGCGCTGGCCGCGGAGCACACGGCGCTGGAGTGGCCCGCCGGGATGCCGTCGCGGGCCCTGCGCGTGCTCCAGCGCGCCTCCGAGGTCGCCGCGATCCTCACCGTGGCGGCGTCCGACGCGCCGGGCGGGGCCGTGTCGGCGACCGCGACGAGGGCGCGGGACGAGGCGCTGCGGCCGTTGTCCGAGGCCGTGCGGCGGGCCCGGCTCGCGGCTGTGGACGAAGCCGTGCGAGTCCTTTCGGATCAGGGCGCCGGCCGCCATTAGGCGGCACGGATCGTCGAATGTTCGACAGCTATTCGGCGACCTTCGAAATGGCTGATTGTCCCGATGCGGGACGCCGAGTCGAATATTCGACTCCGAACGTGCGTCCGAACCGTGCCGAACCTGGGCTGAACAGGCGATCGGCACGACGGCCATTCGCGCTCCGAATCGATTCCGGCTGAACGGGAACAACGGAAGCCGGCATCGGGTGAACCGCTGTCGGTGCAGGTCAGAGGCCTTGGGGCAGGGTACGCGCCCGGGTATAGCGACGGATTATGTCCAGGTCAACCCCTCGTCAACACGAGGTGTCGTGCGTTACGGTACGTCTGGGAGCGCTCCCAGGCAGCTGTTTCGGTCTCGCGTCGAATCCCGATTCGGCGAAATCGCTGGGAGCGCTCCCAGATGGCGGGTTGCTCGCAAGGAGGCGATGCATGAGTCTGCGCACATTCGTACGCTCCCGGAAACTGACCGGGGCATTGGCGGTGACCTCGGTGGCGGCACTGTCCGTTGCCGGGGTGGTGGCTTCGACCGCCACCGCCAACGCCGCACCCGGTTGTCGGGTGGCGTACCAGATCACGAACCAGTGGCAAGGCGGATTCGGCGCCAACGTCACGGTCACCAACCTCGGTGACGCCATCTCCGGCGGCTGGACGCTGGAGTGGGACTTCGCCGCCGGCCAGACGGTCCAGCAGGGGTGGAGCGGCACGTTCTCCCAGTCCGGGAGCCGCGTGACGGTCCGCAACCCCTCTTGGGCCGGGAACCTCGGCACCGGCGCTTCGGTGACGCCCGGCTTCAACGGCTCGTGGAACGGGTCCAACCCGGTGCCCACGTCGTTCCGGCTGAACGGGACGGTGTGCACGGGGAGCGTCGACACCACCACGACGACGACGACCACGTCCACCTCGACGTCGACCAGCACCACGACGACCACCACGACGACCGGTGGCGGCAACCCCGGCACCAAGGTGGACAACCCGTACGTGGGTGCGGGCGTGTACGTGAACCCGCTGTGGTCGGCTCAGGCCGCCGCTGAGAGCGGTGGCTCGCGGATCGCGAACCAGCCCACCGGTGTGTGGTTCGACCGCACCAGCTCTCTCGACGGCAACGGCTCGCCGACCACCGGCAACATGGGCCTGGCAGCCCACCTCGACGAGGCCGAGAAGCAGCGCGCGGCCCGCTCGGACGGTCAGTTGGTCTTCCAGTTCGTCGTCTACAACCTGCCCGGCCGCGACTGCGCCGCGCTGGCCTCCAACGGTGAACTCGGTGCCACCGAGATCGGTCGTTACAAGACCGAGTACATCGACAAGATCGCCGGCATCATCAGCAACTCGAAGTACTCGAAGCTGCGCATCGTCCCGATCATCGAGATCGACTCGCTGCCGAACCTGGTCACCAACGTCTCGCCGCGCGCCACGGCTGTGGCGAACTGCGACACGATGAAGGCCAACGGCAACTACGTCGAGGGTGTCTCGTACGCCGTCGGCAAGCTCGGCGCCGTCGGCAACGTGTACAACTACCTGGACTCCGGCCACCACGGCTGGATCGGGTGGGGCGACACGGTGCCCGAGTACGACAACTTCTACGCCTCGGCGAAGATGATGGCGTCGATCCTGGGCAAGAACGGTGCCACCAAGGACAAGGTCCACGGCTTCATCACGAACACGGCGAACTACTCCGCGCTGGAGGAGCCGTACTGGACGGTCGACGACAACGTCGGCGGCAGCGTGGTGAAGGAGAAGGCCAAGTGGGTCGACTGGAACGACTTCAACGGTGAGCTCGGCTTCGCCACGGCGATGCGCGCCGAGCTGGTCAAGCAGGGCTTCGACAGCGGCATCGGCATGCTGATCGACACCTCGCGCAACGGCTGGGGCGGCGCCAACCGGCCCACCGCGAAGTCGACCTCGACCAACGTGGACGACTACGTGAACCAGTCCCGCATCGACCGCCGCTACCAGAAGGGCAACTGGTGCAACCAGTCCGGCGCCGGTCTGGGCGAGCGGCCGAAGGCCGCGCCGAAGCCGTACATCGACGCCTACGTCTGGATCAAGCCGCCGGGTGAGTCCGACGGTGCGGCCAGCGAGATCCCGAACGACGAGGGCAAGGGCTTCGACCGGATGTGCGACCCGACCTACGGCGGCAACGTGCGCAACGGCAACAACCCCTCGGGTGCCCTTGCCAACGCGCCGCTCTCGGGCCACTGGTTCTCGGCCCAGTTCCAGGAGCTCATGCGCAACGCCTACCCGGCGCTGTGACCATCGGCTGACCGGCACCACAACTGAATAGATCTGCACCACTCGCAGGCGGCGTCCGTTCCGGGCGCCGCCTGCGGGCGTCAACGGGTCGCGCGGCCCTTTACCGTGGCGTCGGTGGACGTCGACGAGATCACCGAGCGGTTGACCCGGCGGTTCGGCCCTCCGGTGGCGGAGTGGTGCGCGCGCGTGCCGGAGCGGGCGGCGGAGGTCGCGGCGCGCTGGGACCTCGTGGTGGGCGAGGTGATGCCGCCGGGCGCTTCGTCGGTCGTGGTGGCGTGCGCGCGGGGTGACGAGCGGTTCGCGCTGAAGCTGAGCCCCGACCTGGTGTTCCTGGCCGGGCAGGCGGCCGTGCTGCGGCACTTCGCCCCTTCCGGTCGTGTGCCGGAGGTGGTGGCCGAGGAGGACGGGGCGGTGCTGCTGACAGCCGTCCTTCCGGGGACGCCGGTGGACGAGGCGCCGATCCCGCCGTCGCCCGGGGAGTGGGCCGACCTGGTGACCGCGCTGCACACCGTGCCGCCCGGGGGAGGGCGTTGGCTGTCCCTGCGCGACCGGTGCGAGGAGGCCTTCGCCCGCATCGGCCGCCGCCTGACCGACCCGGCCGTGGCCGCCCACGTCCCGACCGGGATGTGGGCCCGCGCCCTCGACCGCTGCCGCGCGCTGCTCGACACGCAACCGCAGGTGCTGCTGCACGGCGACCTCCACCTGGGCAACGTGCTGGACGGCGGTCCGGGCAGGGGCCTGGTGGCGATCGACCCGAGGCCGTGCGTGGGCGACCCGTGCTTCGACGTCGTCGACTACGCCCTGACCGCCACGGGCCGCGGAACCATCACCACCCGCGCCACCGCCATCGCCGCCGCGACCAACCTGAACCCCGCCCGCCTCCACGACTGGTGCCGCGCCCTGGCCCCGATGATCGCCATCTCCTACCTGGACGACGACCGGACCCGGACCGACCTGCTGTCCCTCGCCGACCACTGACCCCAGCCCACCGGCCACCCGTCACCGTCCCGCTCGACCACCGCGCGCACAGCCGCACTCCACCCACTCGGCCGGCCACCTGCCCTCGGCGGGGCAGTCGGGCGGCACTTCGACCGGCTCTGCGGCTCCACCCACCGCCGGCACCGCTCGACCCCGAGGCCCCGCTCGACCGGACAAAGCGCCCAGCCGCACTTCCCGTCCCGTCGGCCTGCCCTCGCGGCGCGGCCTTCGCGGTCGGCGCGCACGGGCTGGCGGGGACGGGCTGGCGGGCGTTGCCGCGCAGGAGTCCCCGCCCAGGGGACCCCTGGTTTTCATTCTTCCAGAGGGGTCCGACAATTCCGGTCCGGTCGCGGGCTTCCGGCGGGAAACCCGAGGTGGAGTCGGTCCACGTCGACCGACCGCCCATCAGTGCGTAACTTCGGTGGGGTGACCTCTGACCTCCCCACTACCGCAGGTGCCCTCCGCGAGGCCGGTTACGCGCCGCGCGGGGTCAAGGCCGAGATCCGGGAGAACCTCCTGGCCGCTCTCCGCGACGGCCGCGACCCCTGGCCCGGCATCGTCGGCTTCGACCGCACCGTCCTGCCGCAGCTGGAGCGGGCCCTCCTCGCCGGGCACGACGTGGTGCTCCTCGGTGAACGCGGGCAGGGCAAGACGCGGCTCCTGCGCACCATCGTCGGCCTGCTCGACGAGTGGACCCCGGTGATCGAGGGCGCCGAGCTGAACGAGCACCCGCT
Organism: Saccharothrix sp. 6-C; assembly: GCF_016695385.1. Lineage (NCBI taxonomy): Bacteria > Bacillati > Actinomycetota > Actinomycetes > Pseudonocardiales > Pseudonocardiaceae > Saccharothrix > Saccharothrix sp. 6-C. Next base: position 2,512,000 of record NZ_CP064192.1, read on the forward strand.
CGACCCGATCACCCCCGAGTCGAAGCGCCGCGCCCAGGAGCTCGGCGACGACCTGCCCGTCACCTGGAAGCACCGCGACGAGCGGTTCGCCGAGAAGCTCGCCACCCCCGACACGAGCGTCGGCGACCTGGTCGGCGACGTCGACCCGGTCAAGGTCGCCCAGGGCCGCAGCCTCGGCGACCCGGAGACCATCCACTACGGCCTGCTGCCCCGCTCCCACCGCGGCGTCATCGCCGTCAACGAGCTGCCCGACCTGGCCGAACGCATCCAGGTCGCCCTCCTGAACGTGATGGAGGAACGCGACATCCAGATCCGCGGCTACACGCTGCGGCTCCCGCTGGACGTCCTCCTCGTCGCCACCGCCAACCCCGAGGACTACACCAACCGGGGCCGGATCATCACGCCGCTGAAGGACCGCTTCGGCGCGGAGATCCGCACCCACTACCCGCTGGAGGTCGACGCCGAGGTCGAGCTGGTCCGCCAGGAGGCCCACCTGGTCGCCGAGGTCGGCGACCACCTGCTGGAGGTCATCGCCCGGTTCGTGCGGTACCTGCGCGAGTCGTCCTCGATCGACCAGCGCTCCGGCGTCTCGGCGCGGTTCGCGGTCGCGGCGGCGGAGACGGTGGCCGCCAGCGCGCTGCGCCGCAGCGCGCTGATCGGCGAGAACCCGCCCATCGCCCGCCCGATCGACCTGGAGTCGGTGACGGAGGTGCTGCGCGGCAAGCTGGAGTTCGAGGCCGGTGAGGAGGGCCGCGAGCAGGAGGTGCTGGTCCACCTGCTGCGCCGGGCGGTCGCGGACACGGCGAGGTCCACGTTCGCGGGCGTCGACCTGCGGCCGCTGGCCGAGCTGGTGTCCGACGGCCACCCGGTGGCCACCGGCGAACGCGTGCACCCCGGCGACCTGCTGGCCGCGCTGCCGGAGCTGCCCGTGCTGCACGACGTGGCGCAGCGGGTCGGCGCGGGCCCGAAGGACCCGGCGGGACGCATCGCGTCGGCCGTCGAGCTGGCCCTGGAATCGCTCTACCTCACCCGTCAGCTGGCCAAGGACAGCGACGACGACCGAACGGTGTACGGATGAGCAGCTACCGGTACGGCCGGTACGTCGACGGGCCCGACCCGCTCGCCCCGCCGACCGACCTGCGCGCGGCCATGGACGAGCTCGGCCGTGAAGTCATGGAGGGCGCGTCACCGGCCTCGGCGCTGCGCGAGCTGCTGCGCCGGGGCCTGCCCGGCACCCGCGGCCTGGACGACCTGACCGCGCGGCTGTGGCAGAAGCGCGCCGCCCTCACCCGCCGTCACCGCCTGGACGGCACGTTGCAGGAGGTCCAGCGGCTGCTGGAGGAGGCGCTGGCCGCCGAACGGGCCGCGTTGTTCCCCGACCCGGACGACGAGGCGCGGTTCCGCGAGGCGCAGCTGGACGCGTTGCCGCAGTCGACGGCGGCGGCCGTGAACGAGCTGGCCGAGTACGACTGGCGCTCGCCGCAGGCCCGCGAGTCCTACGAGCAGATCCGCACCCTGCTCGGCCGGGAGCTCATGGACCAGCGGTTCCAGGGCATGAAGCAGGCCATGGAGAACGTCCGGCCCGAGGACGTGCAGCGCATCCAGTCGATGCTGGACGACCTCAACGCCCTGCTCGCCGCGCACGCCGCCGGCGAGGACACGGCCGAGTCGTTCGAGCGGTTCATGCGCGAGCACGGCGAGTTCTTCCCGGAGAACCCGGAGTCGGTGGACGAGCTGATCGACGCGCTGGCCGCCCGGTCCGCCGCCGCCCAGCGCATGATGAACTCGATGTCCGAGGAGCAGCGGCAGGAGCTGTCGGCGTTGTCGCAGCAGGCGTTCGGCGACTCGGGCGTCGGCTCGCAGCTGTCCCGGCTCGACGCCCTGCTGCAAGGGCTGCGGCCGGGCGAGGACTGGAACGGTTCGGCGCGGTTCCGCGGCGACAACCCGCTCGGGTTGGGCGAGGGCGCGCAGGCGATGGCGGACCTGGCCGAGCTGGACGCGCTGGCCGAGCAGCTCTCCCAGGGCTACCCCGGCGCGCGGCTGGAGGACATCGACCTGGAGGCGCTGGTCCGGCAGCTCGGCGGCGAGGCGGGCGTCGACGCGCGGCGGCTGGCCGAGCTGGAACGCGAGCTGCGGTCGCAGAACCTACTGGAACGCGCGCCGGACGGCTCGCTGCGGTTGACGCCGAAGGCGTTGCGGCGGCTGGGCGAGACGGCGTTGCGCGGCGTGATCGACAGCGCCCGCGAACGGGGTCAGCGGGACAACTCGTCGGCCGGCGCGGCCGGTGAGCTGATCGGGTCGACCCGGCCGTGGCGGTTCGGCGACACCGAGCCGTGGAACGTGCCGCGGACCGTCACGAACGCCGTGCTGCGGTCGGCGGGCGGCCCGGTCGAGCTCGACGTGGTCGACGTCGAGGTGAGCGAGACCGAGCAGCGGTCCCGCGCGGTGGTCGCGTTGTGCGTGGACACGTCGTGGTCGATGGTGCAGGACGGCCGGTGGGTGCCGATGAAGCGCACCGCGCTGGCGTTGCACCACCTGGTGCGGACCCGGTTCCGGACCGACGCGCTGGAGCTGATCACGTTCGGCCGGCACGCCGAGACCGTCGACATCGGGCAGCTCACCGCGTTGGAAGGGGTGTGGGAGCAGGGCACGAACCTGCACCACGCGCTGCTGCTGGCCGGTCGGCACGTCCGCAAGCACCCCGACGCGCAGCCGGTGGTCCTGGTGGTCACCGACGGTGAGCCGACCGCGCACCTGGAGGCGACCGGCGACGCCGAGTTCCACTACCCGCCGCTGCCGCGCACCCTCGGCAAGACCCTGGTCGAGGTCGACGCCCTGGCGCGGCTCGGCGCGTCGATCACGGTGTTCCGGCTCGGCGACGACCCGAGGCTGACCAGGTTCGTCGACACGGTGGCGCGGCGCTCCGGCGGCCGGGTTGTCGCGCCCGACGAGGACGGCCTCGGCGCGGCCGTGGTGAGCGACTACCTGAGGGCGCGCAAGCGCCGCTGACGGCCGTCCGGACGATGCGCGGCGGCGCCGCGCACCACGATCACGTGGTGCGCGCCGCCGCGGCCCGGGAACGGCTCAGTCGAACAGGGACAGGTCGACGGCGTCGGCCAGCGCCCGGTAGCCCGCGTCGTTGCCGTGCAGGTGGTCGCCGCAGTGCAGGTCGGCCCTGATCCGGCTGGGGCGGTCCGGGTCGCGCCACACGGCGTCGAAGTCGAGCACGCCGTCGAAGGCGCCGCTGGTGCGCATCCACTCGTTGACCGCCTGACGTGCGGCGTCACCCGCCGTGGTGTAGATCTCCGCGCCTTCGTAGGGCGCGATGGTGGTGGCGTGGACCTTCGCTCCGCGCCCGTGCGTGCGGGCGATCAACTGGCGGTAGCCCGCGATGACGTCGTCCGCCGTCACCGGCGCGCCGGGGAACATCCCCAGGAAGTCGGCCAGGGGACCGTGCTCCTCGCGTGGGGCGAAGGAGATGCCGATGTCGTTGGCGCCGATGGAGAGCACCACGTGGCCGAGGCCGGGTGTCGCCAGCACGTCGCGGTCGAAGCGCGCCGCCGCGGCGGCGCCGATGCCGTCGTGGAGCAGCCGGTTGCCGCTGATGCCCTGGTTGACGACGTAGCCGGTGGGGGCGAGGCGCTCGGCCAGCAGCTCCGGCCAGCTGTGGTGGGTGCCCGGGGTGGACCCGGCGCCGTCCGTGCGGGAGTCGCCGACCGCGACCACGGTCCTGGCCGGGGTGTCGGGCAGCAGGTCGACGGCGGAGAGCAACGCCCGCACCGGCAGCACCCGGGCGTTCGCCGGCAGGGCGGTCGCGGCCACGGCGTCGCCCGGGACCGCCCAGCCGGTGTCCAGCGCGGGGTCGTGGCAGGTGCAGGTCTCCACGCGCCCCGGCAGGTGGAGGCTGACGACCAGCTCGGCGAGGGCGGGCAGGCGCAGGTCGACCGGGTCGCTGAGGATCGGCGCGCCCGCCGGGACGGTGACGGCCGGCGCGCCGGAGAAGGTCAGCACGCGCTCGCTGCCCGGCCGCACCGCACCCGGCGCCGATGTCGCGAGTCCCACCCGCGCCGCGCCGATGGTGAACGGCGCGGTCCCGAACTCGTTGGTGAAGCGGATGCGCGCCCGGCGCCCGCCGCCGCTGAGGCGCACCACCTGGCGCAGCGTCACGTCGGCGAGCGGCGGGTGGTCGTCGAGCGAGCCGAGCCCGTCGTGGGCGGCCTGGGGCGACGCGCCCCAGCTCCGGACCCAGCCGTCGGTGTTGGTCGTGCCGGTCATCGGATGCCTCCGTGGTTCGTGGTCCTGGTGCCGCGAAGACTGGAGCGGGTCGCTCACACGGCGCGGACACGGCGCGAACACGGACGGCCGAGGGCGGACAGGGCGCTGACGCGGCCGCGCTGATTTGAGGTCTCGCGGGTGGGCGGACGAGGATCGGGGCATGGACGGGGGCGCCGGGCTTCGGGTCACGCTGCTCGGCGCGTTCCGGGTGTCGCGCGGTGACGCCGTCCTGCCCGTCCCGGGCGCGCGGCTGCGCGGCCTGCTCGTCCGGCTGGCACTCGCCGGCGGTCGCGTGGTCGAGCCGGGTGTGCTGGTCGACGCGGTCTGGGCCGGGGACCCGCCGTCCGGTCCCGGCCCCGCCCTCCAGACCCTCGTGTCGCGGCTGCGCGGCGCCCTCACGCCGACCGGCGCGGCCCGAGCCGTCATCGTGCGGGTCGCGGGCGGCTACCGGTTGGCGGTGGACGCGGCCGGCGTGGACGCGCTGCGCTTCGAGCAGCTCACCGCCGCCGGTCGGGAGCGGCTGCGGGCGGGTGACCCGGAGGCCGCGCTCACCGCCCTCACCGCGGCCGTGGCGTTGTGGGGCGAGGAGCCGGGCTCGGAACCCGCGCTCATCGCCGAGGTCGCGCCCGCGGTCGCGACCCGGTTGGCCCGGGTGTCGGTCGAGGCGGTCGCCGACCTCGCCGACGCCGAGCTCTCGCTGGGGAGGACCGAGGCCGCGGCGGCCAGGCTGACCGGGTTGCTGGCCCTGCACCCGGTCCACGAGCGGGCGGCCGCGCTGCTGATGGACGCGCTCACCGCCGCCGGGCGGCAAGCGGAGGCGCTGGCCGTCTACGACCGGGTGCGCCGGACGCTGGCCGACGTCCTCGGCGCCGACCCGGGCGCGGCCCTGCGGGAACGCCACCTGCGCCTGCTGCGCCCCGACCCGTCGCCGCGCGGCACGCCGGCCACGACCCGGGCAGCCGACCCCGGCAGGCTCCCCCCGGCGGACCTCCCCGCGCCGCTGACCAGCTTCATCGGCCGTGACGACGAGCTCACCCTCATCGGCGCCCTGCTGGCCCGCGGCCGCCTGGTCACCGTCCTGGGGCCGGGTGGCGCCGGGAAGACCCGGCTCGCGCTGGAGGCCGCCCGCCGCCACCGCCGCGACTACCGCGACGGCGTCCGGTTCGTCGACCTCGCGGCCGTCACCGAACCGGTGGAGCTCGCCTCGACCGTGCTCGCCGCGACCGGGTCGCGGGGCGGCCCGGTGCTCGACGCCCGCAAGCGGGCCGGAGAGGACGAGCTGGACGTCCTCGTCGGCGTGCTCGGCGACCGGGAGGGCCTGCTGCTGGTCGACAACTGCGAGCACCTGATCGACGCCGTGGCCCACCTGGTCGCGGCGCTGCTGCCCCGCTGCCCCCGGCTGCGCGTGCTCGCCACGAGCCGGGAACCCCTCGCGGTCGACGGCGAGTCACTCGTGCCGCTGGCCCCGCTCGCGCTGCCCGACCCGGCCGATGGGGTCGACCAGGCCCGGCAGGTGGCCTCGGTGCGCCTGTTCGCCGAACGTGCCGCCGCCGTGCGACCCGGGTTCGAGGTCGACGAGACCACGCTGCCCGACGTCCTGCGCGTGGTGCGCGGCCTGGACGGCCTGCCGCTGGCCCTCGAACTGGCCGCCGCCCGGTTGCGGACCCTGGCGCTGCCCGACCTGGCCGACGGCCTCTCCGACCGGTTCCGGCTGCTCACCACCGGCCACCGCACCGCGCCGGCCCGGCACCGCACCCTGCGCGCCGTCATCGCCTGGAGCTGGGAGCTGCTGGGCGAGCACGAGCGCACCGTCGCGGAACGGATCGCCACCCTGCCCGGCGGCGTCACGCCCGCCTCGGCGACCGCCGTCTGCGCCGGCACCGCCGTGCCCGCCGCCGACATCCTGGACCTGCTCGCCACCCTCGTCGACCGGTCGCTGCTGCGGCTCGCGCCCGGCTCCGGCCGCCACCGGATGCTCGACACCGTCCGCGAGTACGGCGTCGGCCGCCTGGCCGCCACCGGCGACCTCGGACCGACCCGCGACCTGGCCGCCGCCCACTTCGCGAAGCTGGTCGCGGAGCAGGACCCGCGGCTGCGCGGGCCCGCCCAGCTCGAGGCCGCGGAGGTCGTCGGCGCCGAGTACGACAACACGCTCGCCGCCCTGCGCCACCTGTGCGCCACCCACGACGCGGCCGGCGCGCTCCGCCTCGCGCTGGCCCTGACCTGGTACTGGCAGATGTCCGGCCGCCACGCCGACGCCACCCACTGGCTGGCCGAGGCACTGGCGACGCCCGGCGGCGGGCCGTCGCCCGAACGCGACTGCGCCCGCGCCGTGCACCTGCTCACCCGGGCGGACGCGCGGTCCGGCATCACGGCCGGGGAAGCCGCGTCCGACCGGGCGCAGGCCCGCGAGCTGGCCGGCCGGGTGCTCGCGCACGAAGAGCTGCCCGGCCACCACCGGGTGTTCGGCGCGGCCCTGCTGTTCCTGCACGACCCCGCGGCCGCGGCCACGACGTTGCGGCGCCTCGCCGGGGCCGACGACCCGTGGCCGGCCGGGCTGGCCCACCTGTTCCAGGCCGAGATCGCCGAGAACGCGGGCGCGCTCGACCGGACGCGGGCGCACGTGGAAGCCGCCCTGGACCGCTTCCGGCAGGTGGGCGACCGGTGGAGCCAGGCCGCCGTGCTGCCGATGCGCGCCCACCTGCGCCGCTACGACGACCTCGACGGCGCGGCGGCCGACCTGGCCGAGGCCGGTGCGCTGGCGGACGGGTTCGGCTCGCCCAGCCCCGGCGACCAGCTCGACCGCGACCTGCGCCGGGTCGACCTGCACCTGCGGCGCGGCGACACCGACCGGGCGTTGGCCCTGCTCGGCCCGGCCCGGGAGCGGGTGTCCTCCTCGGAGCCGCCGGCCCTGGTCGACGCGCACGAAGCCGCGCTGCGGGTGCGGCTCGGCGACCTGGACCGGGCGGGTGACCTGCTCGACCACGCCGAACGGGGGCTGCGCGGCGCCACCGCGTTCCACGCCCGGACGCTGGTCGGCGTCACGCGGGCCGCGCTCCGCCTGGCGCTCGGTGACCTGCCCGGCGCGGACCGGGCGCTGCGCGACGCGTACGCGGCCGCGCGGGCCACCGGGGAACTCCCGGCGCTGTCCCCGGTGGCGGTGCAGGCCGCCGCGCTCGCCGAGCTGTCCGGGCGGCCCCACGAGTCGGCCGTGCTGCTGGGGGTGGCGGCCCGGCTGCGCGGCGCGCACGACCTGACCGACCCGCGGGTCCGCGACCTGACCGGCCGGGGCCGGGCCGCGCTGGGCGGGGACGGGTTCGCCGCCGCGTACGCGGCGGGCTGGGAGCTGGACCCCGCGACGGCCGTGCGGCGGGCCGCGCCGCAAGACCTCGGGCCCGCCCGCACGGAGCACGAGCGGGACACGTGAGCAGCGGGCTCAGTCGTCCTCGTCCTTGTCCTTGCTCTCCCGGCCGGTCGACGCGAGTGCCGTCTCCGTCGCCTCGTCCGGGGCGACCCGGTGCTTGCCCGGCCGGGTGATCGAGAAGTGCGACTCGTCGCGCATGCGCTCCACCATGTGCGGGTAGTGCAGCTCGAACGCGGGCCGCTCGGACCGGATGCGCGGCAGCTCGGTGAAGTTGTGCCGGGGCGGCGGGCACGTCGTCGCCCATTCGAGGGAATTGCCGAAGCCCCACGGGTCGTCGCGCCCGGCCGGGTCGCCGAACCGGTAGCTGCGCAGCACGTTCCACACGAACGGGAGCACGGACGCGCCCAGCAGGAATGCCCCGATCGTGGAGATGGTGTTCATCAGGGTGAAGCCGTCGCTGTGCAGGTAGTCGGCGTAGCGGCGGGGCATGCCGATGTTGCCGAGCCAGTGCTGGATCAGGAACGTGCCGTGGAAGCCGAGGAACGTGGTCCAGAAGTGCAGCTTGCCCAGCGGCTCGTTCAGCATCCGCCCGGTCATCTTGGGGAACCAGAAGTACAGGCCCGCGTAGGTGGCGAACACGATCGTGCCGAACAGCACGTAGTGGAAGTGGGCCACCACGAAGTACGTGTCGGTGACGTGGAAGTCCAGCGGCGGCGACGCCAGGATGATGCCGGTCAGCCCGCCGAGCAGGAACGTGACGAGGAACCCGATGCTGAACAGCATCGGCGTCTCCATCGTGATCGACCCCTTCCACATGGTGCCGATCCAGTTGAAGAACTTGATGCCCGTCGGCACCGCGATCAGGAACGTCATCAGCGAGAAGAACGGCAGCAGCACCGCGCCGGTGGCGAACATGTGGTGGGCCCACACCGCCACCGACAGCGCCGCGATGGCGAACGTGGCGAAGACCAGTCCTTTGTAGCCGAACAGCGGTTTCCGGCTGAACACCGGGAAGATCTCCGACACGATGCCGAAGAACGGCAGCGCGACGATGTAGACCTCGGGGTGGCCGAAGAACCAGAACAGGTGCTGCCACAGGATCACGCCGCCGTTGGCGGGGTCGAACACGTGCGCGCCCAGGTGCCGGTCCGCGGCCAGGCCCATCAGCGCGGCGGTGAGGATCGGGAACGCCAGCAGGATCAGGATGCTGGTGACGAAGATGTTCCAGGTGAAGATCGGCATCCGGAACATGGTCATGCCGGGCGCGCGCAGGCAGCACACCGTCGTCACCATGTTCACGCCGCCGAGGATCGTGCCGAGACCGGACACCGCCAGCCCCATGATCCACAGGTCGGGGCCGACGCCCGGCGCGTGCACCGCGCTGCTCAACGGCGTGTAGGCGGTCCAGCCGAAGTCCGCCGCGCCGCCCGGCGTGAGGAACCCGGCCATCACGGTCAGCCCGCCGAACAGGAACAGCCAGTAGGAGAACGCGTTGAGCCGCGGGAACGCCACGTCGGGCGCGCCGATCTGCAACGGCAGGATGTAGTTGGCGAAGCCGAACAGGATCGGCGTCGCGTACAGCAGCAGCATGATCGTGCCGTGCATGGTGAACAGCTGGTTGTACTGCTCGTTGGACAGGAACTGCAACCCCGGCCGGGCCAGCTCGCCCCGGATGAGCAGCGCCATCACGCCGCCGACCATGAAGAACACGAACGACGTGCTCAGGTAGAGCAGCCCGATCTGCTTGGGGTCGGTGGTGCGGAGCAGCCCCAGCAGCACCGAGCCCTTCGACCGTCGCCGGGCCGCACCGGGGTGGGTGATCACGGGTTCCGGCTTGAGCGCGGTCATGCCGCCTCCCTCGTCCCGACGACGTGAGCCAGACCACATCGTCCCCCCGTCCGTCGCACGGGGCAAACGCTCAACCCCGCCGGGGGACCGTGACCTGCTGTTCCCTCGCGCCTGACCCCCGTTCGAGGACGCGGGGCAACCCGACCGGGGACGGCGGCACGAGGGACGGGTTCTCCCCGCGGCCACCTCGGACAGCTTCTTCGACGCCGAGGGCGGGCACGCCCGGCGCGCCGATGGCGATGGCGATGGCGATGGCGAGGATCATCGCGACCTCTCCCAGGTCAGAGGGTGCGCCCGGGTGGTGGGGAGTGGACGTTAGTCCACGATCCGATCGGCGAGTTAGGGTCGTTCACATGCAGACCTGGTCATCCACTCCTGTCCCGCGGGTAGCGGGGGAGCCGCGTCCCCTGCGGCTGTTCGACACCGCCACCGGCGAGGTGCGCCCGACCGCCCCCGGCGCCACCGCCAGGATGTACGTCTGCGGCATCACCCCGTACGACGCCACCCACCTGGGGCACGCGGCCACCTACCTGGCGTTCGACCTGGTCCACCGGGTGTGGCTGGACAACGGCCACGACGTGCACTACGTGCAGAACGTGACCGACATCGACGACCCGCTGCTGGAGCGGGCCGAGCGCGACCAGGACGACTGGGTGGTCCTGGGCATGCGGGAGACCGCGCTGTTCCGCGAGGACATGGTGGAGCTGCGGGTGCTGCCGCCGCGCGACTACGTGGGCGCGGTCGACGCGATCCCCGAGGTGGTCGAGGCCGTCGGGAAGCTGCTGGCCGGCGGCGCGGCGTACCGGGTCGACGACCCCGAGTACCCGGACGTGTACTTCGACCACACGGCGACCGGGCGGTTCGGCTACGAGTCGAACTACGACCTGGAGACGATGGGCAGGTTCTTCGCCGAACGCGGCGGCGACCCGGACCGGCCGGGCAAGCGCCACCCGCTGGACGCGCTGCTGTGGCGCGCGGCCCGGGAGGGCGAGCCGTCGTGGCCGTCGGAACTGGGTCCCGGCCGGCCCGGCTGGCACATCGAGTGCAGCGCCATCGCGCTGAACCGGCTCGGCACGTCGTTCGACGTGCAGGGCGGCGGGTCGGACCTGATCTTCCCGCACCACGAGTTCTCCGCCGCGCACGCCGAGGCGGTGACCGGCGAGCACCCGTTCGCCCGGCACTACGTGCACGCGGGCATGATCGGGCTGGACGGCGAGAAGATGTCCAAGTCGCGCGGCAACCTGGTGTTCGTGTCCAAGCTGCGCGCGCAGAAGGTCGACCCGAACGCGGTGCGGCTGGCGTTGTTCGCGGGCCACTACCGCGCCGACCGGCCGTGGAGCGACGCCCTGCTCGCCGAGGCGGAGGCGAGGCTCGCGACGTGGCGGCTCGCCGCGGCGCGGTCGACGGGGCCGAGCGCGGACGCCACCGTGGCCCGCCTGCGCGACCACCTCGGCGACGACCTCGACACGCCCAGGGCGTTGGCGGCGATGGACGCGTGGGCGGCCGAGGCCCTGTCGACCGGCGGGTCGGACCAGGCGGGCCCGACGCTCTTCCGCACCGCGGCCGACTCGCTGCTGGGCGTGGAGCTCTAGCCCGCCCGGCCTCGTCGGCTCGACGGCGGCGGGGCCGCCTCCGAGGAGGCGGCCCCGCCGGTCGCGTCAGGCTCAGACGTCGAGCGTCCAGCTGTTGATGTAGCCCGTGTCCAGGGTGGCCTGGTCGCGGACGCGCAGCTTCCAGGTGCCCGCGGCGGCCTCGGAGGAGGCGTTCACGGTGAAGGTGCGGTTGATGTTGTCGGTGCCGCCGCCGCTGCGGTTGTGCAGGTTGTAGACCGAGCCGTCCGGCGCGACCAGGTCGACGACCAGGTCACCGATGTAGGTGTGCACGATGTTGACCTGCACGCTCGTGGTCGACGAGGCGTTCGTGGCGCAGGACAGCGAGATGGGGCTGTTGACGTCGGAGTTGTCGCCGATCGTCACGTCGGTGTTGTTGGTCACCGCGTCGCAGGACCCGCCGGTGGACGAGACCGTCCACGAGAACGTGGTGCTGCCGGTGCGCGCCGCCGCGTCGGTCGCGGTCACCGTGACCGTGGACGTGCCGGTGGCCGTCGGCGTGCCGCTGATCAGGCCCGAGGAGCTGATCGACAGGCCGGCGGGCAGGCCCGAGGCGGTGAACGCGTACGGCGCGGTGCCGCCACTGGCGGACAGCTGGAGGCTGACCGCCGTGCCGACGACGGTCGACTGGTTGCCCGGGTTGGTCACCGACGGGCCGCCGGGGGTGGCGGTGCCGGTGAACAGCAGCTTGTTCGGCGAGCCGGTGCCCGGGCTGGTGATCTTGTCGGCGGTGGCGGCGGCGACGATCGCCGAGTGCACCGCCGGCGGGGTCGCGGTCGGGTTGTCCGCCAGGTACAGCGCGGCGGCGCCCGCCACGTGCGGCGACGCCATCGACGTGCCGCTGATCGTGTTGGTGGAGGTGTCGTTGGTGTTCCACGACGACGTGATGCCCTCGCCGGGCGCGAAGACGTCGGTGCAGGTGCCGTAGTTCGAGAACGACGCGCGCCCGTCGGTGCGGGTCGAGGCGTTCACGCTCAGCGCCTCGGCGACCCGCGCCGGGGAGTAGTTGCACGCGTTGGCGTTGGAGTTGCCCGACGCGACCGCGTAGGTGACGCCCGAGGCGATGGAGTTGCGCACCGCGGTGTCCAGGGCGGTGTCGACGCCGCCGCCGAGGGACATGTTCGCGACGGCCGGCTTGACGGCGTTCTGGGTGACCCAGTCGACGCCGTTCACCACGCCCGCCGTGGTGCCGGAACCGGCGCAGTTGAGCACCTTGACCGCGATCAGCTGCACGCCCTTGGCGACGCCGTGCGCGGTGCCGCCGACGGTGCCGGCGACGTGGGTGCCGTGGCCGTTGCAGTCGGTGTTGTTCGTGTCGACGGTGTTGGTGCCCCAGGTCGCCCGGCCGCCGAAGTCGGAGTGGGTCGTCCGGATGCCGGTGTCGATGATGTACGCCCGCACGTTGCTCGCGGTCGTGGCGTAGTTGTAGGCGCTGTCCAGCGGCAGGTTGCGCTGGTCGATGCGGTCGATGCCCCAGGACGGCGGGTTCGGCTGGGTCGCGTCCACCGAGATCGGCAGGTCGGCCTGCACGAACGCCACGCGCGGGTCGGCGGCGAGGCGACGGGCCTGCGCCGCGGACATGGAGGCGTGGAAGCCGTTGAGCGCGTGCCGCCAGGCCACGCGGACCTGGCCGCCGTACTTGTCGACCAGCGAGGACGCGGTCGAGGCGGACGCGGACCTCGGTGAGGCCGCCTCGTTGAGGGCCACGATGTAGGAGCCGGGGACGGCGTCGGCGCGCTGCGCGCCGAGCACGTCGCCCTCGGCCGCCGCCACGCCGACGTTCGACAGGGCCAGCGCGGCGGCCGACACGGCGGCCAGGCCGAGCACGGCCAGTCTTCTGGTGGTACGGGCGTCTCCCATGGAGGGTTCTCCCTTTTGGGCAGGGCTGCGCGGCCGTGCCGGGCGGGTGCGCCGGTCGGCCGTGCGATGCAGGGGATGGGACGTCCGCGCGAACGGGGTGTAGCGACCTGGTCACATGCATGGTCGGGAGAAAACCGACCGGCCAGTAGCGCCGTTAGTCGTAACTACGTCGAATCGGTCCCGATCGGGACCGATCAGGACGGCTCGGTGGGCCGGTCGGGTGAACCCGGCGCGCCCAGTCGCTCGTCCCGGTACGTCCGCCAGTGCCGGAGCATGTTCGGCAGCTCGGCGTGGAAGAACTCGAAGAACATCAGGGTCTCGGAGATCCGCCTGCCCGCGGGCGTGCCGGCGCCGAGCGCGCTGATGCCCTCCCGCAGCGGCCCGGTCATCCGGCGGAGCATCTCGTCGCGGCGGAACAGCGCCTCGTACCAGAGGTCGTCGAGCACGCGGTAGATGTCGCGGCGGGTGCCCGTCTCCCGCTCGCGGCTCACCAGGCCGACCTGGGTGAGGTAGCGGACCGCGCCGGAGATGGCGGCGGGGGAGACGCGCAGCAGGTCCGCCAGCTCGGCGGAGGTCATCTCGCCGGAGTCGGCGGCCAGCAGCGCGACGAACACCCGGGCGGGCATCCTCGCCATGCCCGACTCGGTGAACACCGAGGAGAAGCGCTCGATGAAGCGCAGCACGGCCTGATCGTCCCGCTCGTCCACCTGTGTCACCGCCGGATCATCCCTTCGAGGTCCGCTGAACGGGTGGCAGTTTATACGCTTCCTTAACTTCACGACTTTGTGAAATGACTGTAACTTTCCGCGCATGACTGCTGCGATATCCGTGTCGGGCCTGGTCAAGACGTTCGGCCCGACGCGTGCACTGGACGGTCTCGACCTGACCGTCCGCGAGGGGGAGGTGCACGGCTTCCTCGGCCCCAACGGGTCGGGCAAGTCGACCACCATCCGGGTCCTGCTGGGTCTGCTGCGCGCCGACGCGGGCTCCGCGTCGCTGCTGGGCGGCGACCCGTGGCGCGACACCGCCGAGCTGCACCGCAGGCTCGCCTACGTGCCCGGCGACGTGAGCCTGTGGCCGAACCTGACCGGCGGCGAGGTCATCGACCTGCTCGGCAGGCTGCGCGGCGGGCTGGACGAGAAGCGCCGCGCCGACCTGCTGGAGCGCTTCGAGCTGGACCCGCGCAAGAAGGGCCGCACCTACTCCAAGGGCAACCGGCAGAAGGTGGCCCTGGTCGCGGCGCTGGCCTCGGACGTGGAGCTGCTGATCCTGGACGAGCCGACCTCCGGGCTGGACCCGCTGATGGAGGCCGTGTTCCAGGAGGCGGTGCACGAGCTGCGCGGCGAGCGGACGGTGCTGCTGTCCAGCCACATCCTGGCCGAGGTCGAGGCGCTGTGCGACCGGGTGAGCATCATCCGCAACGGCCGGACGGTCGAGACCGGCACGTTGGCCGACCTGCGCCACCTCACCCGCACCAGCGTCTCCGCCGAGCTCGTCGGCGCGCCCGCCGGGCTGGCCGGGCTGCCCGGCGTGCACGACCTGGTGGTCGAGGGGAACCGGGTGCGGTTCGAGGTCGACACCGACCACCTGGACGCGGCGCTGCGCGCGCTGGTCGGCAGCGGCGTGCGCACGCTGACCAGCCGGCCGCCCACGCTGGAGGAGCTGTTCCTGCGCCACTACGAGGACGAGCTGCCCGCCGGGCGGGCCGAGGGGGCGATGTCGTCGTGACCGGCCTCGGCTCGCTGGTGCGCCTGGCGCTGCGCCGCGACCGGCTGCTGCTGGCCGTCTGGGTCGTCGGGCTCGTCGGCATCACGCTGTCCACCGCGTCGACCGTCGGCGAGCTGTACGGCTCGGTCGAGTCGCGGCAGCAGCTGGGCGCGACGGCGGGCGGCAACCCGGCGTTCCTGGCCATGCTCGGCCCGCTGTACGACGCGTCGAGCACCGGCGGCGTGCTGGCCTGGCGGTGGGGCGTGTTCGGCGGGCTGCTGGTCGGCCTGATGTGCGCGTTCCTCATCACCCGGCACACCAGGGCGGAGGAGGAGACGGGCCGGTTGGAGCTGATCGGCTCGGCCGTCGTCTCCCGGCACGCGCCGTTGGCCGCCGCCGTGGTGGTCGCGCTGCTGGCGAGCACGGTGATCGGGCTGCTCGTCGCGCTCGGCCTGACCGGCCTCGGCGAGTCGGCGTCCGGGTCGTTCGCGCTCGGCCTCGCGTTCGCCTCCGTCGGCTGGGTGTTCACCGGTGTCGGCGCGGTCGGCGCGCAGCTGTCGGAGAGCGCCCGCACGGCCAACTCGATCTCCGGCGCGGTGCTCGGCGTCGCCTACCTGCTGCGCGCCGTCGGCGACGCGGCGGGCGACGAGGGCCCGACGTGGCTGACCTGGCTGTCGCCGCTGGGGTGGCTGGAGCGGACGCGGGCCTTCGCGGGCGACCGGTTCTGGGTGCTGGTGCTGCCGGTGGTGTCGTTCGCGGCGCTGATCGCGGTCGCGGCCGTGCTGGTGACCAGGCGCGACCACGGCGGCGGCCTGCTGCCGACCCGGCTCGGCCCGGCCCGCGCGCCCGGCTCGCTGGGCAGCGCGTTCGGCCTGGCCTGGCGGTTGCAGCGGGGCACGCTGATCGGCTGGACGCTGAGCCTGTTCGCGCTCGGCGTCGTGTACGGGTCGGTCGCGCGGGGCGTCGAGCAGATGCTGGAGGCCAACCCCGCCCTGCAGAAGATCATCTCCCAGATGGGCGGGGCGGGCGCGATCGTGGACGTCTACCTGGCGTCGATCATCGGCATCATCGCCCTGTTCAGCGCGATCTACGTGGTGCAGTCGACGTTGCGGCTGCGCACCGAGGAGACCGCGTTCCGCGCCGAGCCGGTGCTGGCCACGCCGGTCAGCCGGTTCGCGTGGGTCGGCAGCCACGTGCTGTTCGCCACCGCCGGCACGGCCGTCGTGCTGGCCGCCGCCGGGCTGGGCGCGGGGCTGGTGCACGGCGCGCGCGTCGGCGACGTCGGGGGCCAGGTCGTGCGGCTGGTCGGCGCCGCGGTGGCGCACGTCCCGGCGGTGTGGGTGGTCGCGGGCCTGGCGCTGGCGCTGTTCGCTCTGGTCCCGAAGCTGGCGTCGGCGAGCTGGGCGGTGATCGTGGTGTTCCTGGTGCTGGGCCAGCTCGGACCGCTGCTCCAGCTCGACCAGTGGGCGATGGACCTGTCGCCGTTCACGCACATCCCCAAGGTGCCGGGCGCGGAGCTGACGGCGACCCCGTTGCTGTGGTTGACGCTGGTCGCGGCGGCCCTGGTGGCGATCGGGTTCGCCGGTTTCCGCAGGCGCGACATCGGCTGAGGATCTGAAAGAGGTCTTTCGAAAGATTGCTTTCAGGTATACCGTCGGGGTCATGGACCTCCCAGGGCCCCGACGGGTCACCGATGTCGACGCGCTCAAGGCGCTGGCGCACCCGCTGCGCGTGTCGTTGCTCAACCACCTGCTGGCCGTCGGCCCCCGCACGGCCAGCGAGTGCGCCGAAGCGGTCGGGTCGACCGCGTCCAACTGCAGCTGGCACCTGCGCCAACTGGCGAAGTCCGGCCACGTCGAGCGGGTCGAGGCGGGCGACGGGCGCGAACGGCCGTGGCGGGCCACCTCGGTCGGCTACGACGTCGGCGCGTTCGACGACGACCCCGAAGTGCGCGCCCAGCAGGACGCGCTGATCGCGATCGGCCTCAACGAGGACAACCGGCTGGCGCAGCGGTTCCTCGACCGGCAGCACGAGCTGCCGCGCGAGTGGCTCGAAGCGTCCGCGATGCACGGCTACACGGTCAACGTGACCGCCGAAGAGCTCTCCGGGCTGCTCGGCATGATCGACGACATCCTGCGGCCGTACCTGGCGCCGGTGCGCCGGGACGCGCCCGAAGGCGCACAGCCCGCCCACGTCGGCATCCGGGCGTTCCCCCGGTGAGCGGTCGGGCGAACGGCCCGCTGGGCGTGCCCGCGTTCCGCCGGCTGTGGATCGCCGGGTTCGTCTCCGAGATCGGCGACTGGGTGGTGCTCGTCGCCCTGCCGGTCTACGTCTACCAGCGCACCGGGTCGGCGGCGGCGACCGCGACGACGTTCGTGGTCGCGCTGCTGCCGGGCCTGGCGCTGTCACCGCCGGCCGGCGTGCTGGCCGACCGCTGGGACCGGCGGAAGCTGATGCTCCTGGTCAGCCTCGCGCAAGCGGTCACCCTGCTGCCGCTGCTCACCGGCGACCTCGTGCTGGTGAACGTGGTGACGGCCGTGCAGGCCGCGCTGGCGGCGCTGTTCGAACCCGCCAAGAACGCGTTGCTGCCGACGCTGGTGCCACGCGAGCAGGTGCCGGCGGCCAACGGGCTGGTGGCGCTGAACGCCAACCTGGCGCGACTGGTCGGCGCGTCCCTGGGCGGCCTGCTCCTGGGCTGCACCGGGCTGCCCGGCGTGGTGCTGGTGGACGTGGCGTCGTTCCTGCTCGCGGCGGCCCTGCTCGCGACGCTCGGCACCACCGACCCGGCGCGCGCCTCGGGCGGACCCGCGTGGCGGGCCTGGCTGGACGGCCTGCGCGAGATCCGCGGCCCGTTGCGGCCGATGGTCGCCGTGGTCGGGTTGATGGCCACCGGCCAGGGACTGTTCGTGGTGCTGTTCGTGGTGTTCGTGACCGAACGGCTCGGCGGCGGCGCGGCCGAGGTGGGGCTGCTGCGCGGCGTCCAGGCGGTCGGCGGTCTCCTCGGCGGCCTGCTGGTCGGCGCGCTGGCCCGCCGGCTCGAACCCGGCAGGCTCCTGGGCGCGTCACTGGTCGGTTTCGCCGCGGTCGCCGCGCTCGGCTGGAACGGTCCGCACGTGACCACCGCGCTGGTGTTCTACCTGGCCGCGTTCGTCGTGGTGGGCGTGCCGGGCGTGGTCGCGGGCGCGGGGATGATGTCGGTGCTCCAGCTGCACGCCCCCGACGAGGTGCGCGGCCGGGTGATGGCGACGTTCGTCAGCCTCTACGACGGCGGCCAGGCGCTCGGCATGGTGCTCGCCGGCGCCCTCACCCCCGTCCTCGGCCTGTCCGCGCTGCTCAACGCCCAGGCCGCGCTCTACCTGGCGGCCGGTGTGCTGGCGCTGGCCACCCTCGACACCCGGACCCCGGTCAGCCGTCCAGGAACGTGATGTCGAGCCGGGCCGGCCGCTCCGGGTCGCGCGAGGTCTCCAGCACCACGATCCGGCCGCGCGCGGTGGTGGGCACCGCCACCGGGATCACCTCGCCGCCCACCCCGGCCACGGCGGCGGGATGACCGTCGACCAGCGCGGGCCGGATGCCGTCGGTGAGCGTCGTGAACAGGATCGCGCGACGGGTCCGGCCGGCGAGCGTTCGGCCGGGGTGAGCGCCTCCAGCACGACCAGCAGCGCGAGCCCCACCGAGTCCGCGAGCAGCACCTCCTGCTCCGGCGTGACGCCGTCGGCCTGGTCAGCGGCACGCGCCGTTCTTCACCGACGCCGAACGACGTGTGGGAGGAAGCCGCGGCGCACTACGACGAGGAGCAGTTGTCGGCCATCGTGCTGATGATCGCCACGCTCGACTTCGTCAACCGGGTCGACGTGACCGTGCGGGAGCGGGCCGACCGGGCCGGCCGGCACAGCTGAGGCGCTCACCGCCGCGGTCGGCGGCCGAGCAGCAGCACGGGCGGCACGGCCAGCACCAGGCCGGCGGGCACGAGGAACGCGCTCACCGGGTCGAGGTGGTACAGCGGCACGAACGCCACCGGCGCCACCGCGCCACCCAGGAACCGCAGCGACTGCACCACCGACACCGCCCCGCCCCGGTTCGCCTCGCCCGAGGACAGCGCCAGCGCGTTCAGCCCGACGATCACCGCCTGGCTGAACGCGCCCGCCGCCGCCCACAGCGCCCCGACCGCCACCACCGACGGCAGCACGCCCACGCCGACCAGCAGCACCCCGCCGACCGCCGCGCCGAACACCGCCCACCGCCGCGCGCCGAACCGGTCGATCGCCCACCCGGTCAGCCGCGCGGTGAAGATCCCGACCAGCCCGAACCCGGTCAGCACCAGCCCGCGCTGCCCCGCGCTGAACCCGAACGTGTCACCCAGCCGCAGGGCGACCAGGAACGACACCCCGCCCAGGCACCCCCAGGCCACGAACCCGACCGCGGCCAACCGCAACGTCCGGGCCCGCCACGCGCTGCGCAACCTCGGCCGCTCGCCCTCCCGCGGCAGGTCGGCGGGCAACCCGACCACCGCCAACGCGGCCGCCACCACCGCCGCGCCCACGAACGCCCACCGCCACGACGCCTCGGCCGCCAGCCCGCCCAGCAGCGGCGCCGACGTCTGCCCGGCGGCCTGCATGGACGCGAACACGCCCAGCGCCCGCCCCAACCGGGCCTTCGGCGTCACCGCCGCGATCGCCGCCAGCAGCAGGGGAGTGGTGAACGCGTTCGCCGCCCCCTGCACGGCCCGCCCGCCCATCAGCACCGGGAACGACCACGACACCGCGCACAACGCGGACGCCAGGACGTAGACGGCGTAGGCGACCCGAACGGTCCGCCGCGCGCCCCACCGCTCACCCAACGTGCCGGAGACCAGCATGAGCAGCGCGAACGGCACCAGGTACCCGGTCAGCGTGGCCGCCGCCGTGCCGGCCGGGACACCGAAGTCCCCGCCCACCTCGGGCAGCACGGACGCCGTCATCGCGCCACCGAAGGGCCCCAGGAACCCACCGGCGTACAACGCCGCCACCCGGACCCGGGACCGGGACTTGTCCACAGGAGCCGACTTCACCGGCGACATCGCCGGCCCTGCGTGGCAGGGTAAAAGCAGGGGTCCCCTGGGCGAGTACCTCTGCGAAGCCGCGCGGTCCGGCCGCGCCGGGCGGCTGTCCCGCCGAGCCAGGTCGCTGTAGGGCCGAACCTGGTCGTGGTGGGGCCGCGCCGGGTGGCTGTGCGGTCGCGCCGGGTGGCTGTGCGGTCGCGCCAGGTCGCTGTGGGGCCGAACCTGGTCGTGGTGGGGCCGCGCCGGGTGGCTGTCCCGCCGAGCCGGGTGGCTGTGGGGCCGAGTCGGGTAGCGGTGGGGCCGAGCCGGGCGGCGGTCCGGTCGAGCCCGGTCGCGGTCCGGTCGAGTCGCGTGGCTGTGCGGCTGAGTCGGGTCGCTGTCCCGCCGAGCCGGGTGGCTGTGGGGCCGAGTCGGGTAGCGGTGGGGCCGAGCCGGGCGGCGGTCCGGTCGAGCCCGGTCGCGGTCCGGTCGAGTCGCGTGGCTGTGCGGCTGAGTCGGGTCGCTGTCCCGCCGAGCCGGGTGGCTGTGCGGTCGAGTCGGGTCGCGGTGGGGCCGAGCCGGGTGGCGGCCAGGCCGAGTCGGAGCCTGGTCCGGCCGAGTCGGGCCGTGGGCCGGCGAAGCCGCGTGGTCCGGCCGGGCCCGGTCGTGGTGCGGCCGGGCCCGGTCACATCCCGGTCGGCCCGCGTCCGGGGCCCCGGCCACGCCGCCGCAGGTACCGCTCGAACTCGGCGGCGATCGCGTCACCGCTGGCCTCGGTGATCTGGATCTCCGCGTCCCCGCGCTCCTCCAACGCCCGCACGTAGTTGCGCACGTCCTCGTCCTCGTCGGCCATCTCGCTGACCGTGCGCTCCCACTCCTCGGCCTGCTCGGGCAGCGCGCCGAGCGGCACCTCGACGTCCAGCACCTCCTCGACCCGGTGCAGCAGCGCGAGCGTCGCCTTCGGCGAGGGCGGCTGGGAGACGTAGTGCGGCACGGCCGCCCAGAACGACATCGCGGGCACGCCCGCCTGCACGCACAGGTCCTGGAACACGCCGACGATCCCGGTCGGCCCCTCGTACCGGGACCGCTCCAGCCCGTACTTCGCCGCCGCGGCCTCGTCGTACGCCGTGCCCGTCACGGGCACCGGCCGGGTGTGCGGGGTGTCCATCAGCAGCGCACCCAGCGTGACGACGGTGGTCACGCCCAGGTCCTCGATGTGGCCGAGCAGCTCGGCGGCGAACTTCCGCCACCGCATGTTCGGCTCGATGCCGTGCACGAGCACCACGTCGGTGGACGACCCGGGCGGCCGGCAGACGGACAGGCGCGTCGTCGGGAATTCAACCCGTCGGGTGACGCCGTCCACCATGCGGACCGTGGGTCGCGTCACCTGGAAGTCGTAGTAGTCGTCCGGATCGATCTCCACCAGCGGCGTCGCGTCCCACGTGAGTTGCAGGTGTTCGATCGCCGTGCTGGCGGCGTCGCCAGCGTCGTTCCACCCCTCGAACGCCGCCACCATGATCGGGTTGGTGAGCGGTTTGCTGGGGTCGAAGGGGGTCTGGGCGGCCTCGTCCGGATCGGTCACGCGGCCAGACTACGACCACTGCCGCACACCCGACGCCGTAGGCTTGGCGCATGTCGGTTCGTGTCACGCCGCCTCTCGCGGGCGCGCCCGCCGACCGCGTCCCCGTCGCGGGCCGCGCGACGAACCCCATCACGCGGCCCGCCGCCCCGATCCGGAATGATCGCGCAGGTCAAGGGGGTCACACCAAGATCCTCGCCGGCACGGGGGCCGACAGCGCGCGCCGGGTGGTCGGGCCCGCTGTGGGGCGGGCGCGGTCGCCGTGGGGACCGACACCTTCGGGGCCGATCGCGCGGACCTGGTCACGTCCGGCGGCCCGGGGAAGATCGTCGGACCGTCACGTCGGGGTGCCGAACCCCCACGTGAGGCCTTTGAGGAGCACGGCCGCGGCGCCGTCGCCGGTCCGGCCGGAGCAGGTCCAGCCGACCACCCTCGATCACACTCCGTGCGCAACACTGCGGGATACTTACGTCGAACAGGTGAATGGCGGGTTCGTGGCGCACCACCCGGAAGCGAAGTACTTCAACGAAGGACGTACATGACGGTCGAGGCTGTGCTGTGGGACATGGACGGCACGCTGCTGGACTCCGAGAAGCTGTGGGACATCCCGCTCTACGAGTTCGTCGAGAAGCTGGGCGGCACGTTGTCGCTCGCGACCAGGCAGGCGATGGTCGGGTCGAGCGTGCCCCGGACGATGTCGATGCTGTTCGCGGAAGTGGGCGTCGAGCACCCCTCGGAGGAGGAGGTCGCCGACGGCGCGGCCTGGATCATGCGGCGCACCGAGGAGGTGTTCCGCGCCGGCCTGCCGTGGCGGCCGGGCGCGCGCGAGGCGTTGCGCGCGGTCCGCGACTCGGGTGTGCAGATGGCCCTGGTGACGTCGACCGAGCGGCAGCTGACCGAGGTCGCGCTGGACACCATCGGGCGTGATTTGTTCGACGCCACGGTGTGCGGCGACGAGGTCGAGCGCCGCAACAAGCCGCTGCCCGACCCGTACCTGCGGGCCGCCCGGCTGCTCGGCGTCGACCCGACCCGGTGCGTCGCGATCGAGGACTCGCCCACCGGCGTCGCCTCCGCCGTGGCCGCCGGCTGCACCGTCCTGGTCGTGCCGTGCGACGTGCCGGTGGAGCAGGGCGAGCGCCGCGTGTTCCGCGAGTCCCTGGTGGGCGTGGACCTCACGACGCTCGCCTCGCTGCTACAGCGCTGACACCCGCTTCGCCCGGCGCGTGGCCGGGTCCACGAGCAGGCCGAACACGACGCCGAGACCGAGCCACAGCGTGGCCGTCTCGGCGAGCGACGCGAGCCGGAACTCCCACAGCACGCCGCCCGGCAGGTCGGACGGCACCGCGTCCGGCGTCGCCGGGAACACGACGAGCAGCACGACCACCGCCGCCACCACGGCCGACGCCACGGCGGTGGCCCGCACCGGCGCGCCGAGGTGGCCCAACCGGGAGGCCAGGTGGCTCGCGCCGACCGCCACCAGCAGCCCGGCCGCGATCAGCCCCAGGTAGAGCACCGTGCGGTACCCCACCGTGTCCGGGTCGCCCACCGCGGGCGGGTTCGCCGGGTACTTCACCGCCGGCAGCAACGCCGCCGCGCCGAACGCCGCCGCCGACAGCGCCACCGCCCGGACGAACGGGGCCTGCGACGTGAACCAGCGCCGCGACCCCGCGTAGGCGGTGGCGAACAGCGCGCCGACGGCCAGACCCACCACCACCGCGGCGAGCACGCCGCCGACCACCTGCGTGCCGCGGCTGAACAGCTCGCCGTGCCCGTGACCCGCGTCGGGCCGCGCCTGCTCGACGGCCAGCGCCGCCCGGATCGGCGCCTCGACCACCAGCACGCCGACCAGGCCCGCGAGCAGCCCGGCCACCGCGCCCGCGCCGACACCGCGCAGCAGAAGGCCTTTGTACGTGTTCGTCGACATGGCGGCCGCGCCTAGTGGCACGGGACGCCGAGCGCGTGGCGCCCGTCGTGGAAGAACTCGTGCACGGTCTCGGCGGCGTGGCCGAGCGCGATGCCGTTCTCCTGAAGGACCAGCCAGGTCACGGTCAACGCGACCAGGGCGACGGCGTAGGCCCACCTGGGGATGGGAGTGGGAAGGGGGTGCGCGGGGCTCGTCATGACGGCCTCCTCCATACCTCGTGGAAGGTCAACAACAACTCGTGCCGCAGCCGGTCTCCTGACTCCCGGATCGACGCCGTCCCCGCGTCTTCCCAGCCGCCTCACGCGGCCAGTGACGTTCTCGGCGGGTTGGCTCCCCGGTCACAGTGGCGAGGACCGCGCCGGATTCACACCGGCTTCCCGTCCACTGCGGCGCTGCGACCGTAGAGGCGGATCGCGGGCCGGCACAACCGACCAGACGAGTTGTCGTGCTCCTCCCGCCTCAGCGCGGCGACAGCGGGCAGTCCCCGCACGTGCCGCCGCCGTCGAGCCGGTAGTACAGGCAGCAGCTGCGCCGCCGGAACGCGATCTCGCCGGGGAACGGGATGAACTCGCCGGTACCCTGGAGCGGCGGGTCGGCGAACAGCTCGTCCGCCGACGCGACGCAGTCGACGCCGCTGCGGCTGATCGTGCGCAGCGCGCCCGCCGCGGACGACCCGGCGTTGCCCCAGAGCAGGCCGCGGGCCACCGACGTGGCCGCGTGCACCGCCTCCACCACCGGCTCCAGCGACTCGGCGACGCCGACGCCGGCGACCGGGTCCTTGAGCCGGACCTGGAGCCCTTCCGGGGTGTAGCGCCACCACAGGTTGCCGGGTCGGATGTCGGGCACCGCCCCGCCGACCGCGCGCGCCGCGACGACCGGGCTCAGCAGTCGTGCGGTGTAGCCGAGGAAGAACAGCGACCCGGCGACCCGCCGTTCCCGGGTGCGGTAGCGGGCGGAGATCAGGTCTAGGGTGTCGGGCAGGGCGGTGCCGTGCGACAGGGCCGCGCCGTCGTGCCAGGTGTCGTCGGGCCGGCCGACGTCCAGGGCGAAGAACGGGCTGAGGCCGCGGATCTGCCGCAGGGTGGCCAGGACACGGGCGAACTCGGACACGTGGCCTAGTCTGCCGCCGTGGACGCACTGGGGTTGGGACTGGCCCTCGGTCTGGCCGCGAGCATCAGCCCCGGCCCGCTGTTGGTGCTGGTGGTGACGTCGGCGCTGAGGTCGGGCTGGAGGGCGGGCAGCCTGACCGCCTGCGCGCCACTGCTCTCGGACGCCGTCGTGGTCGCCGTGACCCTGCTCCTGCTGGACCGCCTGCCCGGACGCGCGCTGGGCGTGCTCGGCGTCGTCGGCGCGGTGTTCGTGGTGTGGACCGGCGTGCAGACCGTCCGGGACGCGCGATCCGCCTCCCTGACCGACCGCCCCCCGACTCCGGGGGACCGCGCATCGCGGCAGACCCCGGACCCCCTCGCTTCACCGGCGACACCGGAAGACCGGACTTCACCGGCGCTGGAAGACCACGCTTCGCAGGCGCCGCCGGGAGACCAGGCTCCACCGGCGCTGGAAGACCATGCTTCGCAGGGGTCGCCGCCCAGGGGATCCCTGAATTCGATTCTACCGCCGGGGTCCGACAATTCCGGCTCCGCGGAGTTCGCGGTCCTGCGGCGGGCGGTGGTGGTGAACCTGCTCAGCCCCCACCCGTGGATCGCGTGGGCGACGGCGCTCGGTCCCCTCACCGTCACCACCTGGCGCGCGTCGGCGGGCGCGGGGGTGGGGTTGCTGGTCGGGTTCTACCTCACCCTGGTCGGCGGCAAGGTGGTGATCGCGCTGCTCGTCGCCCGCGGCCGCCGCCGGCTGACCGACACCGGCTACCGGCGGGCCCTCACCGCCGCCGGCGCGCTGCTGGTGCTCGCGGGCGTGGCGATGGGCGTCGAGTTCGCCACCCTGTGGTCGAGCTGACGCGGTAATCGAGCTGACGCGACCCCGGTCCCGGGACTATGCATGTCGGCGTGCACCCGACCGACGCGACGTTCCTCGACCACCTCGCCGACCGGCTGGCGGCCCTGCCCGCCGTGCACGCCGTCACCCTCGGCGGGTCGCGCGCCCAAGGCACCCACACCCCGGACAGCGACTGGGACCTCGCCGTCTACTACCGGGGCGGCTTCGACCCCGCCGACCTGCGCGCGATCGGCTGGCAGGGCGAGGTCTCGGAGGTCGGCGCGTGGGGCGGCGGCGTGTTCAACGGCGGCGCCTGGCTCACCGTCGACGGCCGGCGCGTCGACGTCCACTACCGCGACCTCGCCGTGGTCGAGCACGAGCTCGCCGAAGCCGAACGGGGCCGCTTCCACTGGGAGCCGCTGATGTTCCACCTCGCCGGCATCCCGAGCTACCTGGTCGTCGGCGAACTCGCGCTCAACCGGGTGCTGCGCGGCACCCTGCCCCGCCCGACCTACCCGGAGGCGCTGCGCGCGGCGGCGCCGCCGGTGTGGCGCGGGAAAGCGGCCCTGACCCTCGACTACGCCCTGTCCGCGCACGCGCCCAGCGGCCGGCTGGCCGAAGTCGCGGCCACGCTGGTCACCGCCGCCCTGCAGACCGGGCACGCGGTCCTCGCGGCCCGCGGCCAGTGGACGACGAACGAGAAGCGGCTCCTGCGGGACGCGGGACTGCGCGGTGTCGACGCGATCGTGGCGGGACTGCGGCCGGAGCCCGGGGCGTTGACCCGGTCGATCACGCGGGCGCGGGAGCTGTTCCGGACCGCCACCTGACCTACACCAGGTAGAACGTCATCAGGTCGCCGCGCACCGGCGGGAACAGGGCGCGCATCAGCTCGGCGTCCGGGCCCGGGTACACGTCCGGGAACCGCTCGGTCAGGCCCTCGATCCCGTGCGGCCCGAACAGCAGCGACGCCAGCAGGTCCGGCGCCACGCCCGCGCCACCGGCCGCGCCCGGCGCCTGCATCCGCCCGCCCTGCAACACCGGGCCGACCTCGCCCGCCCCGAACGGCAGCCGCACGTGCGACCGGTAGAACGAGACGACCGCCTCGCCCACCCGATCGGCGAACCCGGCCGCCGCCAACCGCCGCCCGAACACCGGCCGCAGGCGCTCCAGCACCGCGACCGGGTCGCCGATCCGCACGTAGTACGAGTTCGCCTCCCTCGCCGCGGGCCCGAGGAACGGCTCCAGCGCCGCACCCGCCACCGACCCGGGCCGCTCGGTCACCTCGGCGGCCCCGGTCAGCGCGAGCAGCGCGTGCGCCGCCGCCTCGTCCACGGCCGCCGGCTCGCCCAGCCGGCCGCCTTCCTCCGGCGGGGTGGTGCGACCCGTGGCGACCGGCACGCCGTCGCGCTCCACCAGCCACTGCGTGCTGCCGTCCCGCGCCACCAACCACCGCCACAGGGCGGGGGAGTGCGGCATCCGCAGGTCGGCCCGCGCCTGTTCGGCGTCCTGGAGCCGGGCCATCGCCGGGATGTCCGGGACACCCGCCTCGCGCAACGCGTGCCCGCCGCCGTCGGGACGGCTCGTCACCGGCCGGGTGGGCCGGATCGGGATCGCGTAGGTGTAGCCGAACAGGCGGTAGAAGTACGGGATGCCGAGCATCACGTTCACCAGCTGGCCTCGCGCGGCGGACCGCTCGTGCGCCCAGCCCATCAGCGCGCGCACCAACCCGCGGCCCTCGTAGTCGCGGTGCGTGGCGACCAGCTCGACCTGGCCCGCCGGGAGCCGCACCCCGTCGAGCACCAGCGTCTCGTCCAGCAGGGTCGCGGTCGAGACGACCTTGTCGCCGTCCACGACGACCGCGCACGCCTCCCAGCCCGCGTCCGGGTCCTCCACCACCAGGCGGTGGTCGACGGCGTCCGCCGGCTCACCCCGGTCGGCCAGCAGCGCGCCGATCTGGTCGAGGTCGTCCGGGCGCGCGGTCCGCAGCACCAGCCCATCGGTCATCAGGGCAGTGTGTTGGGCGCGTCGGACGTCGCGCCACCGGATTTTCGGTGGCGACACCGGCCCCGCCCGCGCAGAATCCGCGCCATGCCGTGGCTCCCCGCTGACTTCGCCCACCCGACCCGCGTCCCGCTCGACGCCGAGCACCACCTGAGGCCCATCCGCGAGTCCGATGTGGACGTCGACTACCCCGCCGTGATGGGCTCGCGGCAGCGGCTCTGGTCGCTCTACGGCGAGAAGTGGGGTTGGCCGCCCGCCCACATGACCCACGAGCAGGACCGCGTCGACCTCGCCCGGCACGAACGGGAGCAGGACGCGCACGAGTCGTTCAACTACGCGGTCTTCGACGCCGACGAGACCGAGCTGCGCGGGTGCGTCTACATCGACCCCGTCGACGACGAGGAAGGCGTCGACGCGCGGATCTCGTGGTGGGTCGTGGACGACCGCGTGGGCACCGACCTGGAGCGCGCGCTGGACGCGTTCGTGCCGAGGTGGATCGCCGAGGTGTGGCCCTTCGCCGGCCCGCACTACGGCATCTAGGGTTCGCCCGGTGACCCCCTTGGCCAAGTGGACCATCGTCTCGATCTGCCTCACCGTGCTGGCCGTGCTCGTGCCGTGGGCGACCTACGGCGACATCGACGTCGAGCTGTCCCGCTTGCCGCTGTGGTGGGCCTACCTCGGCGCGGCGGTCGCGGCGCACGCGTCGGCGAAGGTCGCCCGGCCGGTCTCGGCGGGGTTCGCGGTGGTCGCGGTGGCGGCGGCGGTGGTCGTCGCGACCGGCTACGACGAGGCGTCCCACATCTTCGGGCACGTCGTGCCGATGGTCGGGCCGCGTCCCGGACCGGGCGTGGTGTTCGCGGTGGCGTCGGCGGTGGCCCAGGTCGCGGGTCTGCGGGCCCGGGTCCGCGCCGCGCGGCCGGTCACCGCCTGACCTGGGTGCCTGCGGCCGTTCGGGGGATGGGAGGATCAGCCCCCGTGAAGACCTTCGACGAGCTGTTCGCCGAGCTGAGCGAACGCGCACGCACCCGCCCTGAGGGCTCCGCCACCGCCGCGGCTCTGGAGGCCGGGGTGCATGCGCAGGGCAAGAAGGTGCTGGAGGAGGCCGGCGAGGTCTGGATCGCCGCGGAGCACGAGTCCGACGAGCGCCTGGCCGAAGAGGTCTCCCAGCTGCTGTACCGGGTGCAGGTGCTGATGCTCGGCCGCGGTCTCACCCTCGAAGACGTCTACCGGCACCTGTGATCCTGGAAGTCGCCGCGCTCGACGTCCGCCCCGGCCTGGAGGCGGACTTCGAGCGGGCCTTCGACCAGGCGCGGGAGGTCATCGCCCGGTCGCCCGGGTTCGTCTCGCTCGACCTGCGGCGGTCGGTCGAGCACCCGTCCCGGTACCTGCTGCTGGTGGGGTGGGAACGGCTGGAGGACCACACGGTCGGTTTCCGGCAGGGCCCGCTGTACCCGCGCTGGAAGGCGCTGCTGCACCACTTCTACGACCCGTTCCCGACCGTCGAGCACTACCGCGCGCCCTGACGGCGCAGCAGCCCGACGACCTGGTCGTCGGTGGTCTGGTCGAAGTGGCCGTAGAACCGGCCGACCGCCCGGAAATCCGTCCGCGGGTGCGGGCAGACCACCAGGTCGGCATCCGCGCGCAGGGCCCGCACCCCCTCCGCCGAGCCCACCGGCACCGCGAGCACCAAGCGCCGCGGGCCCTGCCCCCGGGCTTCGCGCAACGCGGCCCGGGCCGTCACGCCGGTGGCCAGGCCGTCGTCCACCACCAGCACGTCACGGCCTTCGAGCCGCACCGGACCGGCGCGGTACAGCTCCAGCCGCCGCCGGGCCTCCCGCCGCTCGGCCTCGCACGTCTCGGCCAGGTCCTCGCGGGTGAGGCCCAGCACGCGCAGCGCCTCGTCGTCGTAGATCGGCTCGCCGGCCGCGGTGACCGCCCCGACGCCGTACTCGGGGTGGCCGGGCGCGCCGATCTTGCGCGCGACGGCCACGTCCAGCTCGCCGCCCAACGCCGAGGCGACCTCGAACGCCACCGGCACCCCGCCGCGCGCCAACCCGAGCACCAGGGGGTCGGTCCACGACTCGCCGGCCAGCGCCCGGGCGAGCACCCGGCCGGCGTCGAAGCGGTCCGCGAACCTCACCACCCCATGGTGCCCGCGTCACGTGCCCGGTGCGACCGTCAGCGCTCCCGCACGAACAGCGACTGCGCGCTGCGCCCCACGGGCCCGCGCTCGTCGTGCAGGACGCTGCTCGCCACACCGACCCCCGACGATCCGATCACCGTGCGCGCGTCCAGGGCGAACCACTCGCCGACCGGTTCGCGGTGCAGGTGCACGGTCAGGTCGGTGTTGATGGCGTACCACGTGCGCAGGTCCAACCGGCTGGACACGCCGCTCGCCGAGTCGGCCGCGGTGAACAGGCGTTGCGCCGGGGTCGGCTCCTCGCCGGCCACCACGCGCACCAGCGGACGCGCCCACACCACCGCGTCACCGGGCGTGAAGACGCCGCCGCTGACCGAGCGCCACTCCATCGCGGCCAGGTAGCCGCTCCGCCAGTGCTCCGGCAGGTCCATCGGCTCGCACTCGGCCGGCGGGACCGGCGGCGCGCCCGCGTCGGACGCCACCGCCGCCGTGTCGCCCGCCACGATCCGCCACGCGCTCGCCCGCAGCGCCGGACGGCCCTCGTGCGCCAGCTCCGCCGACAGCAGCTCCACCGAACGCCCCGGCCGCACCACCGACGCGGTCACCGTCAGGTCCGCCACCGGCACCGGGCCGAGCACCTCGAACACCACCCGCGACAGCACCGCCTCCGGTCGCGGCGCACACCGCTGCAACGCCCGCACCAGCAGCGCCGACGGCGGCCCCAGGTGCTGGCTGTCATTGCCCCACGGACCGGTGGTGTGCCCGGTGGAGGCGAACCGGTCGTCGTCCAGCGGTTCGTAGAACGCGTCCATCAGCAGAACCCCATCGGCGGAACCCCATCGGCGTCGGATCACCCGGGCGCGCGGCCCTCGCCCGTCAGTCGGCCCGGTCCAGCGCGGTCTCCGACCCGGCGTCCGGCTCCGGCCAGCCCGGGTACGGCGGCGGGGTGCCGTCGAACGCCGGGCACAGCGCCTTGTGGTCGCAGTAGTCGCACAGCCGGCCCGGGTTCGGCCGGAAGTCGCCGGTCTTCGCCGCGCGCAGGATGGCGTCCCAGATCGCCTCCAGCGTGCGCTCGAACCGGGTCAGCTCCGCCTCGTCGGGCTGGTAGGCCAACGCCTGCCGGTCGGCCAGGTACATCAGCCGCAGCTGACGCGGCACCACGCCGCGCAGCCGCCACAGCACCAACGCGTAGAACTTCATCTGGAACAACGCCTTGGCCTCGCCGACCTCGCGCGGCGCGGCGCCCGTCTTGTAGTCGACCACCCGGATCTCGCCGGTGGGCGCCACGTCCACCCGGTCGACGTACCCGCGCAGCAGCACGCCCGAGGGCAGCTCCCACTCCACCAGCAGCTCACGGGCGTCGGCGTCGAACCGGCGCGGGTCCTCCAGCCCGAAGTAGCCGTCCAGCAGCTCCTCCGCCGACGCCAGCCACCGCTCCTGCTCGGGATCGCCCTCGGCGAACAGCTCGGCGAACTCCGGCCGCTCGGCCCGCACCCGGTCCCACGCCGGACCGACCAGCGCCCGCGCGGTCTCCGGCAGCCGTTCGCCGGCGGGCAGGCCGAACAGGTCCTCCAGCACCGCGTGCACCACCGTGCCGCGCACCTGCGCCCTGGTCGGCTTCTCGGGCAGCCGGTCGACGGCGCGGAAGCGGTAGAGCAGCGGGCACTGCTTGAAGTCGCCCGCTCGCGAGGGCGACAGCGCTGGCCTGCGAACAGGGCGCTCGGTGATCGTCGGCACTGCCATGGCCCAGAACCATAGGCCAACCCCCCGACAAGATCGGGTCCGAACCGCGCGGGAGCTACCCGGCGACGTGCGCGAGGCATCAGGCCCGGCAGGAACTCGTCGCCCGACAACAGACGTGGTCCACCTGGTCCTTCCCGTGCTCGTGGAGCACCCGCGGGAGGTCCCGCGCAGCACTTCGACGAACGTCATCGGGCTGCCGCCGGTCTGCATCCCGCGCAGCCGGTCCAGCACGCCCGTGCGCTCCAGCGCGGTCGGGTGCGTCTCGCCCCGGAAGCCGACCGCCGCGCCACCTCCGCGCAGGGCGGGCGCGATCTCCACCACCACGTCCGGCTCGGCGTGATCCTCGCCGAGGTGGTGCACGAGCGCGGCGACCGGTACCCGGCGGTGCCTGCGCGCCCGGATCGACGCCCGGACCGGTCCCGGCCCTGATCCGACCCCTGATCCAACACAGTCCTGATACACCCGGCCGCCTAGGCTCTGCCCGTGGCGACGACGGGTGGTTGGCGACGGCAGGTCGGCCGGGACGGCGGGCTGCCGCTGTTCCGCGTGGCCGGCATACCGGTGCTGCTCGCGCCCTCGTGGTGGCTGGGCTCGGCGGCCATCGTGGTGCTCTACGCGCCGCTGGTCGGCCGCATCGCGCCCGGCACGGGCGGCCTCGCCGGCGTGCTCCTCGCCGCCACCTTCGCGGTCTTCCTCGGGCTGTCCGTGCTGGCGCACGAGCTCGGCCACAGCCTGGTCGCGCTACGCCTGGGCCTGCCCGTGCGCCGGCTGCGCCTGTTCCTGCTCGGCGGCGTGTCCGAGGTGATGCGCACCCCGACCCGCCCCGGCCACGAGGGCGCCATCGCCGCCGCCGGTCCGATCGTCTCGATCGTCCTGGCGGGCGCGTTCGCGGTGGCCGCCTCCACCATCCCGCAGCCCGACGCGGCCTGGCTGCTGATCGCGCAGACCGCGTTCGCCAACGCCGCCGTCGCGGTGTTCAACCTGCTGCCCGGCCTGCCGCTGGACGGCGGCCGGATCCTGCGCGCGGGCGTGTGGGCCGTCACGGGCCGCCGTGCGACGGGCACCAAGGCCGCCGTGGTCGGCGGCGGCGTGGTGGCCGCGCTGCTCGTCGTCTGGGCGGTCTGGGGCGTGCTCGACGGCGCCGAGGACCGCTGGCTGCGCTTCGGCGTGTGCCTGCTGACCGCGTGGTTCGTGCTGGCCGGCGCGCGCGGCGAGTTCACCGCCGAACGCCGCAGCACCTGGCCCGACGGCCTCACGCTGGGCGAACTCGTCCGGCCCGTGCTCCAGCTGCCCGCCGAGAGCCCGGTGTCGGGCGCGCTCACCGCGTCCGCCGGCCGGGGCGTGGTCCTGGTCCGCGCCGACGGCGTGGCCGCCGGCCTGCTCGACCGCGAGCTGGCCCGCCGGCTGGCCAGCACCTCGCCGCACGCGCCCGCCGAGCAGGCCGCCGTGCCGATCCGGCCGGAGACCGTGCTGCTGGAGAACGAGACCGGCGCCGAGGTGGTCGACCGCGTGCACGGCACCGCCGCCTGGGAGTACCTGGTCGTCGACCTCGAAGGCCGGCCCGCGGGCGTGCTGCGCCGCGAAGACCTCAAGGCCGCGCTGCACCGCCGCTGACCTGGCCGTCCCCGCCCTGGCCGCCGGTCACCCCGGCCTCCTGCGCCAGGATCGCCGCCTGCACCCGCGACCGCAGGCCCAGCTTCGTCAGCACCCGCGACACGTGCGTCTTCACCGTCGTCTCGCCGATGTGCAGCTTTCGCCCGATCTGGTGGTTCGTCAGCCCTTCGCCGAGGCAGCGCAGCACCTCCACCTCGCGGTCGGTCAACGCGTCCAACCCGGCCGGGCGCGCCCGCGGCGCGGCCGAGGCGAACTCCCGCATCACCCGCCGCGTCACGCTCGGCGCCAGCACCCCGTCACCGGCCGCGACCTGCCGCACCGCGTCCACCAGCGCGGCCGCCTCCACCGACTTGAGCAGGAACCCCGCGGCACCCGCCCGCAGCGCGCCGCGCACGTACTCGTCCAGGTCGAACGTCGTCAGCACCAGCACGTCGCACACACCGCTGAGCTGCCTGGTCGCCTCGATGCCGTCCACCCCGGGCATCCGGATGTCCATCAGCACCACGTCCGGCGCCAACCGCTTGGCCAACCGCACCGCGGTCGCGCCGTCCGCCGCCTCGCCGACCACCTCCACGTCGTCCGCGTCGTCGAGGATCATCACCAGCCCGGCCCGGATCGCCGCGTGGTCGTCGGCCACCACCACCCGGATCACAGCGGGAACTCCGCCCGCACGACCCACTCGGCCCCGTCGAGACCCGCGGAGAACACCCCGCCGACCAGGTGGGCGCGTTCCGCCATGCTCACCAACCCCGTTCCCGTCCCCGTGCCGCGCGGACCGTCCACCACGTCGTTGCGCACGACCACCACCAACCGCATGACCTGCCGTTCCAGCGCCACCGACGTGCGCGCGCCCGGCGCGTGCTTCACCGCGTTGGTCAACGCCTCCTGCACGATCCGGTACGCCGCGACGTCCACCCCCACCGGCAGCTCGCCCGGGTCCGCGCCGCGCAGCTCCACGTCCAGCCCGGCCGCGGCGGCCGACTCGACCAGCCTGCCCGCGTCGGCCAGCCGCACCGCCACCGGCTCGTCCACCGGCTCGTCGGCCCGCAGCACGTCGATCATCGTCCGCATCTCGGCCAACGCCCGCACGCTGTTCTCCCGGACCGACTTCAACACCGCCCGCGCGGTCTCCGGGTCACCCGAGCGCAGCGACAGCACGGCCTCGGACTGGATCGCGATCGCCGACATGTGCCCGGCCACCACGTCGTGCAGGTCGCGGGCCATCCGGTTGCGCTCGGCGTTCACCGCGGCCCGCCGGTCCAGCTCGGCGATGCGGGCGACCTGCTCGGCGCTCTCCCGGTGCCGCCGCACGTTCGTCGCCCACCACACGGGCACCACGAGCAGCGAGAACACCTGCAACCCCGTGTAGAACGACAGCCGCCAGTCGCCGATCGCCGCGACCGCCGCCGTGACGCCGACCGTCGCCGCCGCCACCAGGCCCACGAGCACCTGCCGCAGCCCGCGCGACCCGTCCAGGGTCGCCACGAACAGCACGTCGATGCCGACCATCAGCACGGGCATGCTCAGACCGAGGTGGAAGTCCGCCGCCGCGGCCACCCCGACCACGCCCAACGCCGCCACCGGCGCCCGGTGGCGCAACAGCTGGCCGGCGCACGCCACCGCGAGCACCGCCACCCGAACGCCCATCGGCGTGTGCCCGTCCCGGTCGCCCGTCACCCTGTCCAGGCCGAGCCCGTAGGCCACCAGCCCCACCGCGAAGAACGCCCCCACGATCAGCGCGTCGCGGCGGTTCGGGCGGAGCTGCACCCCGTCATCACAGCACAGGGCCGGGCCCGTGGCGTCCTACGAACTGATGACCCGGGGTCGGTCGGCCCGCCGACGCGCCCGGGATCCGCGGGCGGCAGCATTGAGGACGTGGTTGAACCGTTGGTCGTCCTCATCGTGGCGTGCGAGATCGGGTTCTGGGTGGTGCTGGGCGCCGGGCTGCTGGCCCGGTACGTGCTGCGGATGCGCAGGCTGGGCGCGGTCCTGCTGGCCTGCACACCCCTGGTGGACGTGGTGCTGCTCGTCGCGACCGTGTTCGACCTGCGGTCCGGGGGCGAGGCGTCGAGCGTGCACGGGCTCGCCGCGATCTACCTGGGGGTCAGCGTGGCGTTCGGGCACAGCCTGATGCGGTGGGCCGACCAGCGCGTCGCCCACCGCTTCGCCGGGGGTCCGCCGCCGGTGAAGCCGCCGAAGCACGGCCTGGCGAAGGTGCGCCACGAGTGGCGCGAGTGGGGCAAGTTCGCGGTGGCGTGGGCGATCGCCTGCTCGGTGATGCTGCTGCTGATGTACGTCGTGGGCACGCCGGAGCGCACGCAGGCCCTGTGGGGGCAGATGGGCAGCATCACGCTCGTCGGCGTGATCTGGCTGGTGGGCTGGCCCGTGTACCACACGGTCACCGAGCTGGTGAAGGGCCGGCGCGCGGAGGAGGTGGCCGAGAAGGGCGAGTGAACGCGTGGCCGTGCGCCGGTAGGCCGCTACGGGCCGTGTCCGGTCCCCGTGCGACCATCGTGCGCCGTTGACACGTGTTAAGCAGGAGGTTCGCCGCGGTGAGCACCGCCAGTGGTCCGTTCCAGCCGGGTGACCGGGTGCAGTTGACCGACCCGAAGGGACGGCACTACACGATCGTGCTCGAACCGGGCAAGGAGTACCACACGCACCGCGGCGCGCTGTCGCACGACAAGCTGATCGGGCAGCCCGAGGGGTCCGTGGTCGTCTCGGTGGGCGGCACGTCGTTCCTGGCGCTGCGCCCGCTGCTGTCGGACTACGTGCTGTCCATGCCGCGCGGCGCCCAGGTGATCTACCCCAAGGACGCCGCCCAGATCGTCATGTACGGCGACGTGTTCCCCGGCGCGCGGGTGCTGGAGGCGGGCGCCGGGTCGGGCGCGCTGACCTGCTCGTTGCTGCGCGCGGTCGGCGAGAAGGGCAGCGTGACGTCGTACGAGGTCCGCCAGGACCACGCCGACCACGCCATCCGCAACGTCGAGCAGTTCTTCGGCGAGCGGCCGGGCAACTGGTCGCTGACCGTGGCCGACGTGAACGAGCACGAGGGCGAGGTCGACCGGGTCGTCCTGGACATGCTCGCGCCGTGGGACGTGCTGCCCGCCGTGTCGCGCAGCCTCATCCCGGGCGGCGTGCTGGTGGTGTACGTGGCGACCACGACGCAGCTGTCGAAGGTCACCGAGGCGATCCGGGAGCAGCAGCACTGGACCGAGCCGCACGCGTGGGAGACGCTCGTGCGGCCGTGGCACGTGGTGGGCCTGGCCGTGCGGCCGGAGCACCGGATGATCGGGCACACCGCGTTCCTGCTGACCACCCGCAGGCTCGCCGACGGCGTCACCCCGCCCCGGCCGCAGCGCCGCCCGTCCAAGGGCTGACCGGGCCCCGACCAGCGAGAACGGCCCCGCGCTCAGTCGAGTGCGGGGCCGTTCTCGCTGGTCGGGAGCGCGTTACTCGCAGGCCACCCAGCCGTCGTCGGTCTTCTTGAAGTCGATCTTGGTCTCTTGGTCCTTCATCATCGTCTTCATGTCCTCCGGCACGTTCTCGTACTTGATGAGGACGTTGGCCACCGCCGCGGTGTCGGACTTCTCCTCGACGTCCTTGACGGTGAGGGTGATCTTGACGTTCTTCGCCGCGTCGATCGACTTCTTGGCCTCTTCGCGCATCTCCTCGGGCAGGCCCTCCAGCTGCTTCTCGATCTCCGCGCCGAGGGTCGCCGGGTCGTAGAGCTTCTTCATGTCGTCGACCTCGTCCTGCTTGTCGGCGCAGGTCAGGGCACGGACCTTGTCGAAGTCCTTCGCCGTGACGGCCGCGGCGAACGAGTCGGCGGCGTCCTTGGGGCTGCTGTTGCCGCCACCGCCCATCGTCATGATCAGCACGACCACGACGGCGATCACGGCCACCGCGCCGACACCGCCCAGGATCCAGGGGAGGGGGCTCTTCTTCGGCGGCGTGCCGTAGGGGCCGCCGAAACCACCCGGTTGGCCGTAACCGGGCTGGTTGAACTGGCCGGGCGGGCCGTACGGCGGCTGGCCGGGGCCCGGCTGGCCTTGCTGCGGGTAGCCACCGGGTGGCGGACCGTAACCCGGTTGCTGCCCACCCTGTGGGAACCCCTGGCCGGGCGGCGGGTACCCGCCGGGCTGCTGGCCGTATCCCGGCTGCTGGCCGAATTGGCCTGGTTGCTGGCCGAACTGACCCGGCTGCTGACCATGGGGACCCGGCTGCTGCGGCGGGACGGACATCACGTTCTCCTAGAACTTTCCGCTGGTGGCAGTGGACACTGCCCGGACCACTCACGTGGGACTGGTACTGGACGCACGGTAGCGGGTGGGAGGTCCCGGCTGACACCGGTATGGAGCAGTGATCCGGCCGAGCGGGCGGTTTGTGTGATCACACGACGCCCGGGAACCCGCTGGGTGGCGGCTTTTGTCGGTGATCGCCGGTACCGTTGTCGTACGAACACGGGAGGAGGGTGCCGACATGCAGCACGGTCATCCCGGCAGCCAGCCCGATGAGGGCGGCGAGCTGAACAAGGGCAATAACTCTGGTGAGCTGACAGCGCAGATCAGGTTCCTGGAGGACGAGATCGCGTTGCTGCGCCGCAAGTTGACGGAATCCCCACGACACGTCCGCCTGTTGGAGCAGCGGTTGGCGGAGGCGACGGAGCGCGTCAGCCAACTGACCGAGCGCAACACGAAGCTCATCGACACCCTTCGAGAAGCGCGGAGCCAGCTGCTCGCGCTGCGTGAGGAAGTGGACCGCCTCGCGCAGCCGCCCAGCGGTTACGGCGTGTTCCTGGCCAGGTTCGACGACGGCACGGTGGACGTGTTCACCTCCGGCCGCCGCATGCGGGTCTCCGTATCGCCCGCGGTCGAGACCCCGTCGCTGGTCCTCGGCCAGTCGGTGCGCCTGAACGAGGCGTTGACCGTGGTCGAGGGCGGCGACTTCGAGCGCACCGGCGAGGTCTGCACGCTCCGCGAGGTGCTGGCGTCGGAGACCGCCGACAGCTCGATCGGCCGCGCCCTGGTCGTCGGCCACGCCGACGAGGAGCGGGTCGTCTGGCTCGCCCAGCCGCTGATGGACTCGCCGCTGAAGGCCGGCGACTCCCTGCTGGTCGACTCGAAGGCGGGCTTCGCCTACGAGCGCGTGCCGAAGGCCGAGGTCGAAGACCTGGTGCTGGAGGAGGTGCCCGACGTCCGGTACGAGGACATCGGTGGCCTCTACCGGCAGATCGAGCAGATCCGCGACGCCGTGGAGCTGCCGTTCCTGCACGCCGACCTGTTCCGCGAGTACAAGCTGCGCCCGCCCAAGGGCGTGCTGCTGTACGGCCCTCCCGGCTGCGGCAAGACGCTCATCGCGAAAGCGGTGGCGAACTCCCTGGCCAAGCAGGTCCACGCCGCCAGGGGCGAGGACCACCGCGAAGCCAAGAGCTACTTCCTCAACATCAAGGGCCCCGAGCTGCTCAACAAGTTCGTGGGCGAGACCGAGCGGCACATCCGGCTGATCTTCCAGCGCGCCCGGGAGAAGGCCTCCGAGGGCACGCCGGTGATCGTGTTCTTCGACGAGATGGACTCGATCTTCCGCACCCGCGGCAGCGGCGTGTCGTCCGACGTCGAGACCACGATCGTGCCCCAGCTCCTCAGCGAGATCGACGGCGTCGAGGGCCTGGAGAACGTGATCGTGATCGGCGCGTCCAACCGCGAGGACATGATCGACCCGGCGATCCTGCGGCCGGGCCGGCTCGACGTCAAGATCAAGATCGAGCGTCCGGACGCCGAAGGCGCCAAGGACATCTTCAACAAGTACCTCACGCCCGACCTGCCGATCCACGCCGACGACCTGGCCGAGTTCGGCGGCGACCCGGTGGCCTGCATCGACGGCATGGTGCAGCACACGGTCGAGCGGATGTACGAGGAGTCCGAGGAGAACCGCTTCCTCGAGGTCACCTACGCCAACGGTGACAAGGAGGTCCTGTACTTCCGGGACTTCAACTCGGGCGCGATGATCCAGAACATCGTCGACCGCGCCAAGAAGGCGGCCATCAAGAGCCTGCTGGACACCAAGCAGCCGGGCTTGTCGGTGCGCCACCTGCTGGACGCGATCGTGGACGAGTTCGCCGAGAACGAGGACCTGCCCAACACGACCAACCCGGACGACTGGGCCAGGATCTCGGGCAAGAAGGGTGAGCGGATCGTGTACATCCGCACGCTGGTGACCGGCAAGAACCAGGAGTCGGGTCGCGCCATCGACACGGCCACGAACACCGGTCAGTACCTGTAGGACCGCACTGCCATCCGTCAACCCGCCTGGACAACCCGCCCGGCCACCGCGCCGGGCGGGGTGTCCGCGTTCCGGGGCGTGGACGCGCCGGCGACCCGGCCTCACGTCCCACCGCCCTCCCCGTCACCCGATCGGGTTGTTCGGTGGCCCGCTCCCTCGAACCCTCGGACAGCGGCCCGTCATCGAAGCGGCACGTCGGGTCGCCTCGCGGGCGGTGACCAGCCGTCCCTGAGCAGCCCGCAGCCACGGGAGCGGGGTGCGGCGAGCAACCCTCGTGGTGGACACCGCACGACTCCCGCGGTGCTGCGGCGGCGGGTCGCGGTCGGGTGGCGGCCGTCAGGACCGGGCGGTGACCAGGCCGGACTCGTAGGCGGCGATGACGAGTTGTGCCCGGTCGCGGGCCCGGAGCTTGTGCAGCAGGCGGCCGATGTGGGTCTTCACCGTGCCGGCCGACAGGTACAGCTCGTCCATGATCTCGGCGTTGGAGAACCCGCGGGCGACCAGCAGCAACACCTCCTGCTCCCGTTCGGTGATGCCGTCGAGGCGGACCTCGCGGGGCGCGGGCGTGCGGGAGAACTCGGCGACCAGGCGACGGGTCACCGAGGGCGACAGCAGGGCGTCGCCGGCGGCCACCACGCGGATCGCGGTCAGCAGGTCGGCCGGGGGAGTGTCCTTGAGCAGGAACCCGCTCGCGCCGGCCCGCAACGCCGAGTACACGTACTCGTCCAGGTCGAACGTGGTCAGGATCAGCACCCGGGCCGCGCTGAACGAGCTGATCTCGCGGGTGGCCGCGATCCCGTCCACGCCCGGCATCCGGACGTCCATCAACACCACGTCCGGCGACGTCGACCGCACCACCGACACCGCCTCCGCGCCGTCACCGGCCTCGCCGACGACCCGCAGGTCGTCGGCGGAGTCCACGAGGACCCGGAAGCTGCCGCGCAGCAGCGCCTGGTCGTCCACGACCACCACGTCGGTCATGACAGCGGCACCTCGGCGCGCACCGCGAACCCGCCGCCGGCCAGCGGACCGGCCGAGAACGTCCCGTCGTAGACCGCCACCCGTTCCCTCATCCCGATCAACCCGTGCCCCCCGCCGCCACCGGCCAACACCCGTTCACCCGGTCCGTCGTCGACCACGCGGACCTCGACCGCATCGTCCCCGACGACGATCGACACCTCGCAGGCGGCCGGCGCCGCGTGCTTGACCACGTTGGTGACCGACTCCTGCACGATCCGGTACACCGTCAGGCCCAGCCCCTCGGGCAGCGTGCCGGACACCGACAGCGACACGGTCACCCCGGCCAGCGACGCCCGCGTCACCAGTTCGGGCAAGTCGGCCAGGCCGGGCATCGGCGCCAGTTCGGCCTCCGCGTCCTCCGACCGCAGCACGCCCAGCAGCCGCCGCATCTCGACCAGGGTGCCGCGCGAGGTTCTCTCGATGACCTGGAGCGCCTCCTGGGCCTGCTCGGGTCGCGACGGCGCCACGTGCGCGGCGACCCCGGCCTTGACCGTGATCAGGCTCAGGCTGTGCGCGACCACGTCGTGCAGCTCGCGGGCGATGCGCATGCGCTCCTCGGCGACCGCCCTGGACGCCGCCTCGGCGGCCTGGCGCGCCTCGTAGGACCGGCGGACCCGGGTGGTGCGCCCCAACGCCCACGCGGCGCACACCACCAGGGCGAGGAACACCGACAGCCCGGCGGACTCCGGCCACTCCTCGCCGATGAGCACCGCCGCCCACGCCGAGGTCAGCGTGGCGGCCAGCGCGCCCACGGCCACCCGCGACGAGCAGGCCGAAGCCACCATGTACATCGCGAACGCGGTGGCGCTGTAGGGCTCCAGCGTGATGTGGGTGACGGTGGCGACGTTCTGCGCCATGAGCACGATGCCGAGCGTGAGCAGGGGCCGCTTGCGGCGCAGCGCCAACGGCGCCCCGACCAGCATCGCCAGCGGGTAGCCCAGCCACGGCGGCACGTCGCTCATCCGGGCGAAATCCAGGTACACCATGACGAGGACCACGGCCGTGGCCGCGTCCAGCCCGTACAGGTAGGCGGTGGGCAGCATCCGCAGGACTCGCGATGTCACGGACGGCACGGTAATCGGCGCGGGAGGCCGCCGGCGTCGGACCACGGTCCGACCTCGAATCGCAGACCTCGGTCCGATCCGCCCGCCACCCCACCCCCGGCAAGCTCCTCCCCATGATCGAAGTAAGGCAGCTGACCAAGCGCTACCGCGCCACCCGGGCCGTGGACGGCCTCTCGTTCGAGGTGGAACCGGGCTACGTCGCCGGGTTCCTCGGCCCCAACGGCGCGGGCAAGTCCACCACCATGCGGGCCATCCTCGGCCTGGACCGGCCGACCAGCGGCGAGGCGCTCGTCGACGGCCGCCGTTACGCCGGGATCCGCCGGCCCATGCACCACGTCGGCGCGCTGCTCGACGCGGGCGCGGTGCACGGCGGCCGGTCCGCCTACGACCACCTCCGCGTGCTGGCCCGCAGCAACGGCATCAAGGACAGCCGGGTCGTCGCGACCCTGGAGCAGGTCGGCCTGGCGGGGGTGGCGAAGAGACGCGTGGGCTCGCTGTCGCTCGGCATGAAGCAACGCCTCGGGGTGGCGGCGGCCCTGCTCGGCGACCCCGGCGTGCTGCTGTTCGACGAGCCGGTGAACGGCCTCGACCCGGAGGGCATCCGGTGGATCCGGCACCTGATGCGGGGCCTGGCCCGCGAGGGCCGCACCGTGCTCGTGTCCAGCCACCTGATGAGCGAGATGGCCCTGACCGCCGACCGGGTGATCGTGATCGGCCGGGGCAGGCTGATCCTGGAGGCGTCCATGCAGGACCTCCAGGAGAAGTTCAAGAAGGACGTGCTGGTCCGCACCCCCACGCCGGAGGCGCTGGCGACCGCCCTGACCGCCGCCGGCGCGAGCACCCGGTCCGAGGAGGGCGCGCTGCTCGTGCAAGGGCTGCAGGCGCAGGACATCGCCGACCTCGCCGCGCGGCGGGGCATCCCGATCCACGAGCTGACCCCGCGCAGCGCGTCCCTGGAGGACGCCTACCTCGAACTGACCGAGGACAGCGTCGAGTACCGCACGAAGGAGACGGCCCGATGACCGACGTGCTGAACTCGGAGTGGCTGAAGCTCCGCTCGGTCCGCTCGACCACCTACGTCCTGCTCGTCATCGTCCTGTGCCTGCTGGTGGGCGGGCTGGTGTCGTACCTGATGACGGCCGACTGGGACACCTCGCCACCGGACCTGCAGCGGAAGTTCGGCGCCGCCGACCCGGGCGTGATGGTGGTCCCGTTCGCCCAGTTCTGCCTCGGCGTGCTGGGCGCCCTGACGATCACCTCCGAGTACGGCAGCGGCATGATCCGCACCGCTCTCGTCTCCGTGCCGCAGCGCAAGTCCTACCTGCTGGCCAAGACGGCCGTGGTGGCCGGCGCGTCGCTGGTGATCGGCCTGGTGACCGTCCTCGTCGCCTACCAGACCGGCGAGCTGATCACCGGCGACCGCCCCGAGCCGATCTCGGCGTACAGCTCGTTCACCGACGCCCTGCCGACCCTGCTGGCGAACACCGCGTCGCTGGTCCTGCTCGCCCTGCTCGGCCTGGGCCTGGGCTTCCTGCTGCGTTCCACGGCGGGCGCCCTGGTCTCCCTCTGCGCCCTGCTCTTCGTCCTGCCGTCCCTGACCCTGATCCTGCCGTCGCCCTGGAATGAACGCGTGTACTCCGTGATGCTGCCGAACCTGGCGCCCCAACTGTCCGCCGACTACCCGGACGCACTACTGTCCCCACCAGCCGCCGGCCTGGTCATGCTCGCCTACCTGGTCCTCGCCCTGGTCCCCGGCACCATCACCCTCCTCCGCCGCGACGCCTAGCGCGTGTTTCAGATGTGGCGTTGCCAGATGTTGATGGCGGCGATGTCGATGGTGGCCTGGTAGCGGACGGCGAGTTTGTCGTAGCGGGTGGCGACCGCCCGGTGCTGCTTGAGCAGGTTGATGCCGCATTCCACCGCGTGGCGCTGTTTGTGGCTCTCCCGGTCGATCGTCGGTGGCCGTCTACCAGCGGAGCCTTTGGCCTTGCGGTGGGCGGCCTGGTCGCGGGGTTGGTCGATGGTGGCCTTGATCCCGCGGTGTCGCAGGTAGGCGCGGTTGGCCTTGGAGCTGTAGGCCTTGTCCGTCAGGACCCGGTCCGGTCGGGTTCGTGCCCGGCCGGGGCCGACGCGCGGCACCGAGATCTGCTCGATCACAGGCGTGAACTGCGGGCTGTCACCCCGCTGACCGGCGGTAAGCAGCAGCGACAATGGCCGCCGCCGTTGTTCACAGGCCAGGTGCAGCTTGCTGGTCCACCCGCCCCGCGACCGCCCAACCCGTGGTCGTCCGGTTCCGCGCCACCGGCCGGCGTGTCGGGCGGTTCGACCTGGAGATCCCCCTTTTCCGCGCACCGGCGGCGTGCTGATGCGCCCGCATGACCGTGGAGTCCACCGACACGTCCCACACGATCGACCCGGCGGCATCGGCGCGGGCCTGCAACGCGGTCAGGACCTGCCGCCAGACCCCGGCCCGCTGCCAACGGCGGAACAACCCGTAGACCGTCTGCCAGGGTCCGTACTCGGGCGGGACGTCACGCCACGGGGCCCCGACACGCACCCGCCACCGGATGCCGTCGATCAACTGCCGCTTGCTCCACTTCGGCGGACGGCCCGGCTTGGCACCGACGGGCAGCAGAGGTTGCAGCACCGCCCACTGCGCGTCGGTCAGGTCGGCCCGCCCCGCTGCCGCTACGCTGACCACGAGGTCTCCGGTGTCAGGTTTGCTTGGTCGCTGACCCACTTACCGGAGACCTCGCTATGTTCCGGCCACCGACACGCCGCTACTCACCTCACCTTTGAAACACGCGCTAGACGCAATACCAGTGACTTAGAGTGGTTTGCGCTGCTTGTTGGCGGAGGCGGTGCGGTAATGCGGTGCGATCCGGACCGCCTCGGCGGGGTCACGGGTGGGCTGTGGCCAGATCCGGTGCTCGGCGCGTTTGAGCTTGTAGTTGGACATCTTGCGTTTGACCACGCGGGGGTTGCCGCGTGGTCGCCGTCGAGGCAGGAGTCGGGCCAGGATCTCACGGACTCCCTCGATCAGGGCGCCGGCTAATTGTACTGCCCCGTGAGGTTGGGGACGCGGCTGGCGGGTGGCTGGCCTGCGAGTGCGGTGTGGCCGCGGTGGTGATTGTAGGTGTGCAGCCATCGCGGCAGCGCCGCTCGTCGTTCGGCCTCCGAGGCGTAGGGCTGGGCGTAGGCCCATTCGTCGAGCAGGGTGCGGTTGAAGCGTTCGACCTTGCCGTTGGTCTGGGGCCGGTAGGGGCGGGTGCGTTTGTGCGTGATCCCGGCACCGGTGAGGGTGTCGTGCCACAGGCGTGAGCGGTAGCAGGACCCGTTGTCGGTCAGCACCCGCTTGACCGTGATGCCGTGGGCGGCGAAGAACGCCTGTGCCCTGGTCCAGAACGCGGTCGCGGTGCCCTTGGTCTCGTCGGGCAGG
Organism: Saccharothrix sp. 6-C; assembly: GCF_016695385.1. Classification (NCBI taxonomy): domain Bacteria; kingdom Bacillati; phylum Actinomycetota; class Actinomycetes; order Pseudonocardiales; family Pseudonocardiaceae; genus Saccharothrix; species Saccharothrix sp. 6-C. Next base: position 2,556,425 of record NZ_CP064192.1, read on the forward strand.
ATCTCGGTGTAGGCGAGCCTGCTGTGGTCGTCCACGGCGTTGTGCAGGTAGGAGTAGCCCAGGTTGGGATGGCGGTGGGTCGTGCGGGGCCGGTCGGGATCGCGATGGGCGGAGCTGTTGCGCCGACCCGCGTGCCGGCCGTGCACCCTGTGGCCGCCGCCGTCGGGGATGTTGCCGAGCTTCTTGATGTCCACGTGGACCAGGTCGCCGGGCGCGGCGTGTTCGTAGCGCCGCACCGCGCGACCGGTGGCCCGGTCCAGGTGTGACAGCCGCGCCAACCGGTAGCGGACCAGCACCCGGTGCACCGTCGAGCACACCAGGCCCAGATGTGAGGCGATCCGGGCCGGGCCCCACCGGCGCAGCACCCGCACCTTGACGATCCGCCGCTCGGTCCGGGTCGGAGTGCGGCGCGGACTCGTACGCGGACGCGAGGACCGGTCGACCATGCCCGCACCACCCTGGTCGCGGTAGCGGTCCGTCCAGCGTTTCGCGGTGGACACCGACACCTGGAACCGCTCCGCGGCCCGCCGCAACGGCCACCGGTCCTCCACGACACACCGGGCCAGGCGCAGCCTGCCCGCCGGAGTCAGCGGTGCGTTAGCGTGGGTCACGAGGGCCTCCGTCGGTCAGGTGTAGACGTCGCAATCCACACCGAACCCGGAGGCCCTCCCTCATTCCAACATCATCCGACTACGTGTCGGACCGTTCACAACCTCCCCGGACAGAACAGCTAATCGTTCAGGGGGAAAACGCGGCCTGGGCGGTGGTCTGGCGGCGGGCCAGGCGCAGGGTGCGGATGAACGAGAGCCGGTCGGGGTCCAGGCCGGCGTCGGTGGCGGCGGTGTGCATCAGCGACCGGATCGCGTGGTGCACCAGCAGATGTGCCCAGACCTCCTGCTCGACGCCGTCGGGTGAGCGTGAGCGCAGCACCTGTCCGGGGCCGCGTTGGTGGGTCTTGAGTTCGTCCAGCGCGGTCTCGATCTCCCAGCGTTGGCAGTACAACGCCGCCAGCTCGCGTGCCGGGGCCTTGCGGTGGTCGAGGATCGTGGTGATCAGCCGGTAGGGCGCGTCGTGTTCGGGGCGGGCCGGATCGTCCAGCGTGTACTCGACCACCCGCACCGTCACCGGATCGGCGCGCCGGTAGTGGTCGCCCGTGGCCACGATCTCCGACAGATACGACCCATCGGGCAACTCACGGCGCACCGGCAGCACGACGTTGGCACGCACCCGCCACAACAGATCCGTCCCGTTCGCCGACGCGGCCCGCCACAACGGCAACCCCGCGAACCCCCGGTCGGCGATCAGCAGCTCGCCCTCGCCCAGGCCGGGGAACAACTCCCGGGCCAGGGTCGCCTCCGCTTTGGTGATCGGGCCCAGCGTGGCCGCGACGACGGCGTGGGTGCCGCACTCGGCCACGGCCACCACCCGCACCTGCGGAAAAGCCGCCCGACCACCGCTCGCCGCGGAACGGGCGCTGCCCGGACGCCCGAACCGCTCCACGTTCTCCGGCGTGTCCGGCACATCGAAGGTCGTGCCGTCGACCGCCAACACCCTCCAGGTCCGATACCACGACCCCCGCGTCGTCGGAGCGGCCAACGGCTTCGCGACCCGCTCGAACAACGCCTTCAACGGCGCCGCGCCCAGCTTGACCCGCGCCCGGGAGATCGCCGCCGTGGTCGGCACCCGCCACGGCTTCGACCACCGCGCCGCCCACGACAGGCCCTCGGTCAACAACCGGGCCACCTCTTCATAGCCCTGACCGGAGAACAGACACATCGCCAGCACGAAGTAGACCACCACCCGCGGCGGCAGCAACCGGTCACGCTGCCCCTCCCGCCCGGTCTCGGCGATCACCCGATCCACCAACTCCGGCGGAAACGACCTGGTCAACAACCCGATCACGATCCGATCCGACAACCGCGCATCCGTCTCGGGCTTCACCTGCCCAGGCCGTGGCATCCAGACACCTCCAGAACCCACAACCTACCCGATCAACCCTTAAGTCACCGGTATTGGCGCTAGACGAGTAATGCGTAAATGGGTCAGTGGTCGTAGGTGGTCAGGGACCGGGTGATCGGTTGGCCGGTAGCGCGGTTGTGCCGGATGGCGGCGGTGCGGGCCAGTTGTCGTTGGGCGATGCGGACGCCGACGCCCTCGATGGTGCGTCCGCCGTGCTGTTCCAGGTTCAACTGGCCCTTCACCGTGTTGTTGACCGACTCGATGAGGTGGCGGACGGACTTGAGCAGCGGCTCACCGGGATGCGGGGTCCGGTTGCGGTAGGACGGCCGGATCAGCCGGACCCCGCGCTCGGCCGGGAAACGGTCCGGTTCGGCGGAGACGTAACCCTTGTCGGCGATGATCAGCAGGCGGGGTCGATCGTCGAGCAGGTGGGGTTCGTGGTCGCAGATCGCCATGAGCACCTGCGGCTCGTCGATGTTCGGATCGGCCGACGCCCAGGTGATCGGCAGCCCGGCCGGGGTGCAGACCAGGTGCAGCCGCAGACCCCGGAACCAGCGTGAGTGGGAGCGGCAGAAGCCGTATTTCGCCCAGCCGGCCAACTCCGAGCGCTTCACGGTCGGCAGGGAGCGTCCGCATTCGACCGGGGTGGAGTCGACGATCCAGGTGGTGTCGGTCCACAGGTCGGTGTCGGCCGCCAACCAGCGCATGACCTGTTTGACCAGCGGCAACGCCGCGTGCAGGCGTCGGTTGTAGCCGGACTGGCCTGGCCGCGCCGACATCGACCAGGGCGGTCAGGTCGGACGGCGGACCGATCCACGTGATCATGGACAACGGGTCGGCCACCAAGACCCGAGTCGACCCGTCGAGCAGTCCGAGGCGGCCGGCGGGCAGGTCGGTTCGTGTCGCAGAACGTGCGGCGCAGGTCCCGATCACGTAGCCGGTGCCGCCCGGCGGGAGCGGCTTGGACATCTCACGGTCCACCGGAAGCCAGACCAGGCGTCCGGGCGCGCCACGTCCGGCGAACGGCGGCTTGGGAGGCAGGCCGTTACGGTGTCGGGCGTGCCCGATTTCGCCCTCGGCCTGGCCGCGCTCGGCCGCCCCGCCTACATCAACCTCGGCCGTGAGCACGCGTTGCCCGACGACCGGGACGTGGACGCCATGCGAGCCCACTGCCACGCCGTCCTGGACGCCGCCTACGCGGAAGGGGTGCGGCGGGTCGACGCGGCCCGCTCGTACGGCCGCGCGGAGGAGTTCCTGGCCCAGTGGCTGGCCGCACGGGGCCACCAGGACGTGCAGGTGTCGAGCAAGTGGGGTTACGCCTACGTCGCCGACTGGCGGCGGGACGCGGACACCCACGAGGTGAAGGAGCACTCCGTCGAGCGGTTCACCCGGCAGTGGCGGGAGACCGAGGAGCTGCTCGGCGCGCACGTCGGCCTCTACCAGGTGCACTCGCTGACGTCCGACAGCCCGCTCTTCGGCGACCCCGACCTGCTCCTCGCCCTCGGTGGCCTGCGCGACTCGGGCGTCCGCCTCGGCTTCTCCACCTCGGGTCCGCGCCAGGGCGAGACGGTCCGCCGCGCGTTGGAGCTCGCCGTCGAGGGCCGTCGGCTGTTCGACAGCGTCCAATCGACCTGGAACGTCCTGGAAACCTCGGTGGGGCCGGCGCTGGCGTTCGCCCGGGAGTCCGGCGCGGAGGTGTTCGTCAAGGAGGGCCTCGCCAACGGCAGGCTCGCGGTCGACCCGCCACCACCGGTGCGCGACCTGGCCGCCGAGCACGGTGTCGGCCCGGACGCCATCGCGTTGGCCGCCGTGCGCGCGCAGCCGTGGGTCGACGTGGTGCTCTCGGGCGCGGCGAGCCCGGAGCAGCTGCGCGCCAACCTGGAGGCGCGGGACGTCGACCTGGCGCCGGACGTGCTCGCGGGCTGCGCCGAGCCCGCCGAGCGGTACTGGGCTACTCGGGGGTCGCTGGCTTGGGGATGAGCCTGACGCTGCCCGAGTCGAGGTCCACCGGCCCGCGCGGCGGCGCGCCCGACTCCTCGTCCTCGCCGAGCATCAACGCCACCTGGCGCTGGTGCAGCTCGATGTGCTTGCTGCCGTTGAACAGGGTGGTGAACTCCTCCATCGCGGTCGCGGACACGACCGGGTGACCTCGGCGCCGGCGGACGGCCCGCCACAGCCGCTCGCCGGCGGCGAGGACGAGCAGCAGCAGGGCGAGGCCGGGGATCGACATCGCGAACATCATGCCCATGTGAACCACTCCCGGATCAGTGCCCGACCGTCCGGCACGACCGGCCACCCGGGGTCTTCGACCAACGCCCGCACCTCGTCCGCCCCCATCCAGCCGCCCCACGCCACTTCTTCCGGCTGGTGGACGAACGGACCGTCGCTGCGCACGTCGTAAACGTGCGCGACGTAGCGAATGGTTCCGTCCACGAACGTCGTCCTGAACCGGAACTCCGGCGTCGCCGAGATCCCCAGCTCCTCGGCCAACTCCCGCGCCGCGCACTCGTCCGGCGTCTCACCCGCCGCGACGACGCCGCCGCACGTCGGGTCGTGCAGCCCGGGGTAGACGTCCTTGGTGTCGGTGCGCCGGTGCACGTACAACCTGGTGCCGTCGAGAGAGCGCACGACGATCACCGCGCACACGTGCCACAGGCCTTCCGCGCGCATCCGGGCGCGGGTCGCCGTGCCGATGGGGGTGCCGTCCGGGTCCACCACTACTACGTGCTCCATGCCTGGATCCTCCCCAGGTAGTACCGGGCCGTGCTACCCCGGGCCGACGCCCGCCGACGCCCCCGGTTCCTAACGTCGTGGCGTTCGCGTCACGAGGAGGAGTTGTGCCCACATCCCTGCGGCTCGCGGTCGCCGAGTTCCGCAACCGGCCCGGTCGCGCCGCGCTGCCCGGCGTCGCCCTGGTGGTCGGCGTCGCCTGCCTGCTGGCGGCCCTGATGCTCAGCGACGCGATGGTCCGCGCCACGAACGAGGGCGCGCCCGCCGTGCCCGCCGGCGTCGACCTGGTCGTCCGCCCACCGCTTTTCGGCACGACCGCGGTCCTCGATCAGGCGACCGCCGATCGGGTGGCGCAGGTCGCCGGGGTGACGGTGGCGCAACCGATCCGCGAGGTCCGGGCGGACCTGCTGCTCGACGGCGGCCGGGCGGGCGACCGGCGCGCCACCGCCGACATCGAGCCGGACCGCGCCGACCTGCACCGCGTGCCGATCCTGGAGGGCCGCTCGCCCGGCTCGGACGGCGAGATCGCGATCGACCGGGTCACCGCCTACGAGCACGGCCTCAAGCCGGGCGCCTCGGTGCGGGTGGCCGACGCGGCGGGCAGGCCGCTGGACGTGGTCGTCCGGGGCATCACCAAACGCGGCTCGCTCGGCGAGGAGCCGATGATCGTGGTCGGCGAGGGCCTGGCCGCGAAGCTCGGCGGCACGCCCCGCGTCGAGGCGATCTACGTGCTCGGCGGCGACCGCGCCGCCGTGGCCCGGGCCGCCGGCGAAGGGCTGCCGGTGGACACCAGGGCGGAGATCGCCGCGGAGCCGCCCGACAACGACCTGGCGGCCGTGCTGCTGCCGTTCAGCATCCTGGCGCTGGCCACCTCCGTCTTCGTCGCCTCCGCCACCTACCGCGCCGTCTACGCGCAACGCCAGCGGCACACCGCGCTGCTGCGCTGCCTCGGCGCGCACCGGGGCCCGCTGGTCTGGGCGAACCTGTTCGAAGCGCTGCTCACCGGCGCGGTCGCGGGCGTGGTCGGCGCGGTGCTCGGCGGGTCGGTGGCGTGGCTGCTGGCCAGGTTGTTCGACGGCACCGGCCTGTCCTCGCTGCTCGGCGCGGTGGAGCTGAGCCCACCGCTGCTGCCCGCGGTCGGCCAGCTGGTGATCGGCGTCGTCACGGCGGCCACGCTCAGCGCGTTCGCCGCGGTCCGGCCCGCGCTGGCCGCCGCCCGCATCTCGCCGCTCGCGGCACTGCGGACGTCCGAAGGCCAGACGCCCGACCAGGCCGTGGTGCGCCGCCGGCGGATCTTCGGCATCGTGCTCGTGGCCGCCGCGGCCCTCATGGGCGGGTTGGGCGTGCTCGCCCAGGGCTCGCTGGCGGCGATCTTCCTGGTCCTGTTCTCCGGCATCACCGCCGTGTTCGGACTGTTCGGCGTGCTCGGGCCGGTGGTCGTGCCCGCGCTGGGCCGGATCTTCGGCACGGTCGCGAGCCGCTTCGGCGGCGCGCAGTGGAAGCTGGCGGCGGCCGAGGTGCGGCGGGTGCCGCAGCGGTCGGCGTCGGTGGCGATGCCGTTGCTCCTGGCCGCCGCCATGGTCACGTTCTTCGCCGTCACGGTGGGGTCGGCGCAGCGCATGGAGGACGAGTTCAGCAACGAGCCGCGGCCGGACGCGGTGGTGGCGGACTCCGGCGGGCGCGCGCTCGCCGGAGGTGTCGGCGCGGCGGCCAACCGGCCGGAAGCGGCGCTGACGGTCGTGCTGCACGGCGTCGAGGCCGAGCAGCGGGACGCGGAGGGGCACACGTTCCCGACCCAGGTCGTCGGTGCCGACCCCGAACCCCTGCGCGACTGGCTGAAAGGCCACCACGTCGCCGCCGACGACTTCGCGCCCGGCGCCGTGCTGCTCGAGGAGTGGTACGCCGAGCGGTTCGGCGCGCAGGTCGGCAGGCCGTTCACGGTCGAAGGGCTGCCCGGCGGGCCGCGCACCGCCACGGTCGTGGGCACGTTCACCGGATCGGTGCTGGACGACGCCGACGTGGTGCTGGCCGAACCGGACCTGGCGCCCGCCTCGAAGGTGCTGGTGGCGTTCGACCCGGGCGCGGACCCCGCCGCCTACGAGGCCGGCGTGCGGGCGGCGCTGGCCGGCTCACCCACCGTTCTGGTGAAGACGAAGGCCGAGACGACCGCGCAGAACCAGCGCTACCTCGACCTGGGGATCGTGATGCTGATGGTGCTGCTCGGGCTGTCCGTCGCGGTCGCCGTGACCGGTATCGGCACCGCGTTGACGATCTCCGTGCAGGAGCGCCGCAAGGAGCTCGCGCTCCGGCGCGCCCTCGGCGTGACCAAGGGCGGCCTGCAGGGTGGCGTGGTGGCCGAAGCGGTGCTGTTGTCGCTGGTGGGGGTGTTGGGTGGTGGTCTGTTCGGGCTCGTCTACGCGGAGCTGACGCTGGCCGCCGTCGGCGTGTTCGCGTGGCCCACGGCGGCGGTGCTGCCGCTGCTGGTCGGCGGCGCGGGCGTGGTGGTCCTGGCGGTGCTCGCGGCGTTCGGGCCGGCCCGGGGCGCGTCCCGGATCAGGCCCGCCGCGGGACTCGCGGCCGGCTGAAACGTGACCTGGGCACGGGCGGTGTGCCGGTGGAAGGTCGTAGTCTGCGTACATGCGGCGGATCATGGGAACCGAAGTCGAGTACGGCATCTCGGTGCCGGGTGACGCGACGGCGAACCCGGTGCTCACCTCGACACAGGTCGTGCTGGCCTACGCGGCGGCCGCCGACATACCGCGGGCGCGCCGGGCGCGCTGGGACTACGAGGTCGAATCGCCGCTGCGCGACGCGCGCGGCTTCGACCTCGGCGCGCCCGGCGGCCACCCGGGCGACAGCGATGTCGAGGACCTGGGCGCGGCCAACGTCATCCTCACCAACGGCGCGCGCCTCTACGTCGACCACGCGCACCCGGAGTACTCCGCGCCCGAGGTCACCAACGCGCGCGACGCGGTGATCTGGGACAAGGCGGGGGAGCGGGTGATGGAGGAGGCCGCGATGCGCGCGGCCACCGTCCCCGGCCAGCCACGGCTGCAGCTCTACAAGAACAACGTGGACGGCAAGGGCGCCAGCTACGGCACCCACGAGAACTACCTGATGCAGCGCAGCACGCCGTTCACCGCGGTGATCGCCGGGCTCACCCCGTTCTTCGCGTCCCGCCAGGTCGTGGTCGGCTCCGGCCGCGTCGGCCTCGGCGCGGCGGGCGAGGAGGCCGGCTACCAGCTGTCCCAGCGCTCCGACTACATCGAGGTCGAGGTCGGCCTCGAGACCACGCTCAAGCGCGGCATCATCAACACCCGCGACGAGCCGCACGCCGACGCGGACAAGTACCGGCGGCTGCACGTCATCATCGGCGACGCGAACCTGGCCGAGTACTCCACCTACATCAAGTGCGGCTCCACGTCGCTCGTGCTCGACATGATCGAGGCCGGTCGCCGGTTCGACGACCTGCGGTTGCAGGAGCCGGTCCGGGCGGTGCACCAGATCAGCCACGACCCCACCCTGAAGGTGAAGGTCGAGCTGGCGAACGGGCGCAAGTTCACCGGGTTGGACCTGCAGTTCGCCTACTACGAGCGGGCCTCCGCGTTCGTCGAGCAGGAGGGCCACGGCGACCGGGACGTGCTGAGGGTGTGGGGCGAGGTGCTCGACGCGCTGGCCCGCGACCCGCAGGAGTGCGCCGACCGACTCGACTGGGTGGCGAAACTGCGGTTGCTCGAAGGATATCGCTCCAGGGACGGCCTGGCCTGGGGCTCGCCCCGGCTGTCGCTGGTCGACCTGCAGTACTCCGACGTGCGGCTCGACAAGGGCCTGTACAACCGGCTGGTGGCCCGCGGCTCGATGAAACGCCTGGTCAGCGAGGAAGAGGTGCGTGCCGCCATCCTCGCGCCGCCGGAGGACACCCGCGCCTACTTCCGCGGTCGCTGCCTGGAGCGCTACCCCACGTCGGTGGCCGCCGCCTCGTGGGATTCGGTGATCTTCGACCTCGGTCGTGAATCACTCGTCCGGATCCCCACCCTGGAACCCCTGCGCGGTACGAAAGCGCACGTCGGAGCCCTGCTGGAGGCCTCGGAAACAGCCGAGCAGCTGGTGGAGGCGCTCACCCGGGGCTGATCAACAGACCCGAGTGGCAGGCGCACGGTGTCGTACCTGGTGGGTAGTGTTTAACTCGCAGGACCCGAGGACCGGGAGGTCGACATGGCCCAGGAACAGGTTCAGCGCCAAGGCGGCGGTGACGGCGACGAGAACGGCGACGGCGCGGCCGGCGCCGGCCAGGAGCGCCGGGAGAAGCTCGGCGAGGACGTCGACGCCATCCTCGACGAGATCGACGACGTGCTCGAGGAGAACGCCGAGGACTTCGTCCGCGCGTACGTGCAAAAGGGCGGCGAGTAAGAAGCCGCCGGCGGGACAGGAGAGAAACGCACACATGGACCACAGCCCGACCGGGCACTACCCGGCCGCGTCGTTGCCCCCGGCCTACCTCAGGCCGGGGTCGTCGTCGTTCACCGATTTCCTCCGCGCCCAGGCCCCCGAGCTGCTGCCGTCGAGCCGTCCGCTGCCCGAGGGCAGCGTGGTGCAGGCCCCGCACGGCACGACCATCGTCGCCCTCACGTTCAAGGGCGGCGTGGTGATCGCGGGCGACCGGCGCGCCACGATGGGCAACGTGATCGCCCAGCGCGACATGAAGAAGGTGTTCATCACCGACGACCACTCGGCGGTGGGCATCGCCGGCACGGCGGGCATCGCGGTGGAGATCGTCCGGCTCTACGCGGTCGAGCTCCGGCACTACGAGAAGATCGAGGGCGTCTCGCTGTCGCTGGACGGCAAGGCGAACCGGCTCTCCGCGATGATCAAGGGCAACCTCGACGCCGCGCTCGCCGGCCTCGCCGTCGTGCCGCTGTTCGCGGGTTTCGACACCGACGCGCCCGACCCGGACCGCGCGGGCCGCATCATCTCCTACGACGTGACCGGCGGCCGGTACGAGGAGTCGCAGGGCTACCAGGCCGTCGGCTCCGGCTCGCTGTTCGCGAAGTCGGCGATGAAGAAGCTCTACGACCCCGACGCGGACGCCGAGGGCGCCGCCCGGACGGCGATCGAGGCGTTGTACGACGCGGCGGACGACGACTCGGGCACCGGCGGTCCGGACGTGATCCGCAAGATCTACCCGGTCGTGGTGACGATCACCGCCGACGGCGCGGTCCACCTGCCCGACGCGGACACCGCCACGCTGGCCGAGTCCGTCGTCGAGGGCCGTCGGGCCAGGCCGGCGGGCTGAGCGCCGTGTCGACCCCCCACCCCACCCGCATCCGCCGAGCCCGGGAGCCGCAGCAGTGACGATGCCGTTGTACGCCTCACCCGAGCAGATCCTCCGCGATCGCGCGGAGTACGCCCGGAAGGGCATCGCCCGAGGCCGGAGCGTCGTCGTGCTCCGGTACGCCGACGGCGTGCTGTTCGTGGCGGAGAACCCGTCCGCGACCCTGCACAAGGTGTCCGAGATCTACGACCGCATCGCGTTCGCCGCGGTCGGCCGCTACAGCGAGTTCGAGAACCTGCGCCAGGCGGGCATCCGGTTCGCCGACATCCGCGGGTACCAGAACGACCCGCGCGACGTGACGGGCCGCTCGCTGGCGAACGTGTACGCGCAGACCCTCGGCTCGATCTTCGCCGAGCAGATCAAGCCGCTCGAGGTGGAGATCTGCGTGGCCGAGGTCGGCGTCGAGCCCGAGCAGGACACGCTGTACCGGCTGACCTACGACGGGTCGATCGTGGAAGAGCCGCAGTACGTCGTGATGGGCGGCCAGGCCGAGGCGACGGGCACCGCGCTCAAGGACGCCTACACCGAGGCCCAGCCGCTGGCCGACGCCGTGCGCACCGCGGTGAAGGCCCTCAGCGCCGGCAGCACCACCACCGGCAACGGCAAGCCCGACCTCCTCGACCGCGGCAAGCTGGAGGTCGCGGTCCTGGAACGCGCCCGGCCGCGTCGCGCGTTCCGCCGCATCACGGGCGCCGCGCTGGCGGCCCTGCTGCCCGGCGACGACCCGGCGCCCGCGGCCGAGGCGGAGGAACCGCCCGCCAAGGGCGGCAAGAAGAAGGCCGTGACGGACGTGAACCTCCCGCCGAACGACGACAAGGCGTAGGTCCCGCCCGAGACCGCGAAGGCCCCCGGCACACCGCCGGGGGCCTTCGCCGCGTCACAGGAAGATCTTGACCAGCTGATCGCGTCCCTCGGGATCGCGCAGTACCACCTGGTTGCCCGCGCGCAGTTCCGAGTCGACGAACTCGTAGATCAGCAGCGCCCGGTTGACCAGGTCGACCTTCTTGAGCCCGGTCCGGTCCTGCAGCTTGCCCAACGCCTCGACCGCCTCCGCGATCAGCGCCACGTTCACCCGATCCGCCACGGCGGGCCGCTCGGTCGACGACATGACTCCACCCTTCCCCGACTCTGGATGAAGAACCGGCGGTAGATCGAGGGGGTTGCCGCCGATCGGGGGTCATGTGGGAAGAAGGTGCACCGGATGAGTGAAGTGAGACCGGACCCGGGACCTGTCGGGTCCGACCTGGCCGCGGGGTGGGGCGATCCGACCCGCGCGGCCCGGATACGCCTGGAGAAGTCGGGTTTTCTCGTGGAGGCGACGGTGCCCGCCGCCCACACGTCCCGCCTGCTCGACGCGGTGGTCGTCGCCTTGGCTGCGGCGGGCGCCGTGGTGTGTCCGGTGCTCACGGTGAGGGCGGTCCCGCCGGACTTCCCCACGTGGGCCGCGGTGGCCCTGGTCGCCGGGCAGATCGGTCTGCTCGGTGTCCTCGCGCTGGTCGCTCGCCGCAGGTGAAGAGGAGCGGGTGGGGCACTCGACGGGTGAGTGCCCCTTTCGCGTCACGTCACGTCACGCGCGGGCCAGGGGGGACGGCAGTTCGGTGAAGTCCTTGGTGCGGTCCAGGCCGGTGAGGACGGCGAGCAGGTCGTCCGCCGGCGCGACGAGCTTGCGGGCGTCCAGGTCCAGCCAGCCGCCCGTGGTCACGACGGTGGCGGCGGTCCGGCCGTCGGCTTTGACGATCTTGTTGTGCAGGCGGAACCGCGCGCCGTCCGACGCGAGGCCGGCCAGCCGCAGTTCCACCACCACGGTGTCGAGCAGGCGCAGCTCGGCCCGGTACCGGATGTCGTCGCCGTGGGAGATCGGGCCGATCCGGCGGGCGGCGAACTCGGTGACCGGGAAACCGGCCGACGCGAAGTACCGCATCCGGTTGTCCTCGGCCGCGTCCAGGTACGCGGTGGTGCGCATGTGGCCGTTCTGGTCGACGTCCGGCCAGCGCACGTGAGTGGTGGTGGTGAAGGGCATGGGTCGAGTATGCGCAACCCGCCCACGCCTCCCGCCCGGGCTACGCGGTCGCCTCGGCCAGCAACCGGCCCGTGCGCTCGCGCACCGACGGCGTGTCCAGCCCGCGCACGACCACGGTGGTCCGCCGCCGCAGCACGTCGTCCACCTCGGTCGCCCACTCGTACCGCTGCGCGTGCGCCACCTGCGCCCAGATGTCCGGCCCGTCCGGGTGAACCCGGTCCAGCAACGACGGGTCGTCCAGCGCCAGCGCCAGCACCTCGTGGCTCACCGTGCCGTAGTGCGTGGCCAGGTGCCGGAGCACGTCGTCCGGCACCGACGGCAGCTCACGCCCCAGCTGCGCGCTCACCCGATCGGGCAACGCCGCGCCGGGCAACGCCGCCGGCACGCCGTCGAACGCGTGCGTCAGGTCCCGGCCCAGGGCCTCGCCGACCCGGGCCAGCACCGACGCGCCGATGCGCCGGAACGTGGTCCACTTGCCGCCCGCCACGCTGATCATCCCGCCGCGCCCGCGGGTGATCACGGTCTCGCGCTTGGCGTGGCTGGTGTCGCCGGACCCGCCGGGCAGCACGCGCAGCCCGGCGAACGTGTACGCCAGCCGGGAGCGGTCCAGCGCCGACCCGACGATGCCGACCGACGCCTCGCCGAGGATCTGGTCGACGTCGGCCGGCGAGCACCGCACGTCGGCCGGGTCGCCCTCGTAGGGCTCGTCGGTCGTGCCGAGCAGCAGTTGGCCCTCCCACGGGATCGCGAACGACACCCGCACGTCGTCCACCGGGATGGTCATCGCCGCGCGCCACGGCGTGTCCGTCCTCAGCACCAGGTGCGAGCCCTTGGACAGCCGGATGCTCGGCGGGGCCGCCGGGTCCTCCAGCCGCCGCACCGCGTCCAGCCACGGCCCGGTCGCGTTGACCACCACCGACGCGTCCAGCCCGAACGCGCCGCCGTCCACCTTGTCGCGCAGCTCCACCCCGGTCACCCGGTCGCCGCGCTTGCGCAGCCCCACCACCTCGACGTGGTTGAGCAGCACCGCGCCGGCCTCGGCCGCGGCACGCGCCGCGGTGATGGCCACGCGCGAGTCGTTCATCTGGTGGTCGTGGTACAGGGCGGCGCCGCGCAGACCCGACGTGCGCAGGTGGGGCACGTACTCGACGGCCCGCTTCGCCGACAGCACCTTGCCGACGCCGTCGCCGAACCCGGACAGCGCCGAGTACAGCACCACGCCCGCGCCGAGCACCGACCGCGAGTGCGGCCCGCCCCGGTACACCGGCACCAGGAACGGCAGCGGTCGCACCAGGTGCGGCGCCAGGTGGTCGCCGAGCGCGCGCCGTTCCGCGTGGTTCTCGCGCACCATCGGCACTGCGGCCGGACCCATCGCCAGGTACCGCAGGCCGCCGTGCACGAGCTTGGACGACGCGCTGGACGTGGCGCCCGCGAAGTCGCCCGCCTCCACCAGCGCCACCCGCAGGCCCGACCGCGCCGCCGCCCACGTGGTGGCGATGCCCAGCGCGCCGCCGCCGATCACGACCAGGTCGAAGGCGCCGTGTCCCAGCGCCTCGCGCGCCCTGGCCCGTTGCTCACTCATCGTTGTCGTCCTCGTCAATCCAGCCGACGGTCCGCTCGACCGCCTTCTTCCACTTGCGGTAGCCCTTGTCACGCGTCTTCGCGTCCATCGTCGGCAGCCACTCGGCCGCCTTGTGCCAGTTCTCGCGCAGGGTCTCGGTGTCCGACCAGTAGCCGACCGCCAGGCCCGCCGCGTAGGCCGCGCCCAGGCACGTGGTCTCGGCGACGATCGGCCGCACCACGGGCACGTCCAGCACGTCGGCCAGGAAGCCCATGAGCAGGTTGTTGGCGGTCATGCCGCCGTCGACCTTCAACGCGACCAGGTCGACGCCGGAGTCGGCGTTCATCGCGTCCACGACCTCGCGGGTCTGCCACGCGGTCGCCTCCAGCACCGCGCGGGCGATGTGGCCCTTGTCGATGTAGCCGGTCAGGCCCGCGATGACACCGCGCGCGTCGGACCGCCAGTGCGGCGCGAACAGGCCGGAGAACGCGGGCACGAAGTACGCGCCGCCGTTGTCCCGCACCGACCGGGCCAGCGTCTCGATCTCGGGGGCGCTGGAGATCAGCCCCATCTTGTCCCGGAACCACTGCACCAGCGCGCCGGTGACGGCGATCGCGCCTTCCAGCGCGTACGCGGCCGGCTGGTCCCCGATCTTGTACGCGACCGTGGTGAGCAGGCCGTTCTCCGAGACCACCGGCTTGTCGCCGGTGTTGACCAGCAGGAAGCTGCCGGTGCCGTAGGTGCACTTGCCCTCGCCGGGCGAGTAGCAGGTCTGGCCGAACAGCGCCGCCTGCTGGTCGCCGAGCGCGGACGCCACGGGGACGCCTGCCAGCGTGCCGGTCGCGGTGCCGTAGACCTCGGCGGAGGAGCGGATCTCCGGCAGCATCGCCCGGGGCACGCCGATCGCGTCGACCAGCTCGTCGTCCCAGTCCAGCGTCTCCAGGTTCATCAGCATGGTGCGGCCGGCGTTGGTGACGTCGGTGACGTGGCGGCCGGTGAGCTTCCAGATCAGCCAGGTGTCCATGGTGCCGAACAGCACCTCGCCGCGTTCGCCGCGCTCACGCAGGCCGTCGACGTGGTCGAGCAGCCAGCGGACCTTGGGTCCGGAGAAGTAGGTGGCCAGCGGCAGGCCGCACTTGTCCCGGAACCGGTTCTGGTCGCCCAGCTCCTTGACCAGCTGGGCGGTGCGGGTGTCCTGCCAGACGATGGCGTTGTGCACGGGTTTGCCGGTGGCCCTGTCCCACACCAGCGTGGTCTCGCGCTGGTTGGTGATGCCGACGGCGGCCAGGTCGTGCACGGTCAGCGACGCCTTCTGCAGGGCGCCGTGCACGACGTCGAGCACGTTGGCCCAGATCTCCTCGGCGTCGTGCTCGACCCACCCGGGCTTGGGGAAGATCTGCCGGTGCTCCTTCTGCGCCACGGAGACGATCGCGCCGCCGTGGTCGAAGACGATGCAGCGCGAGGAGGTCGTGCCCTGGTCGATGGCTGCCACGAAAGAACGAGCGGGGTAGGTGCTCACGGGACGCTCCTCAGTAGACGGCGATGTCGACGAGCCCGGCCAATGCTCCGCCGATCAGGGGACCGACGACGGGGATCCAGGCGTACCCCCAGTCCGATCCACCCTTTCCGGGGATCGGCAGGACGGCGTGCGCGAGGCGCGGACCGAGGTCGCGCGCGGGGTTGATGGCGTAGCCGGTGGGCCCGCCGAGGGACATGCCGATGCCGACGACCAGCAGGGCGACGATCAGCACGCCGGTGCCGGAGGTCTCCAGGCCCTTGGTCTGGCCGGTCGCCAGGATGACGAACACCAGCACGAACGTGGCGATGACCTCGGTGGCCAGGTTCTGCGCGCGGTGGCGGACCTCGGGTCCGGTGGCGAAGACGCCGAGCACGTCGCCGGTGTTGGCGCGGAACTGGCCGAGGTAGGCGAGGTAGCACAGGACGGCGCCGGTGAACGCGCCGAGGAACTGGCCGGCCAGGTAGAGCGGGACGGTGGCCCAGTCGCCGTTGTGGATGGCCAGGCCGACGGTGACGGCGGGGTTGAGGTGCGCGCCGGACAGCGGCGCGACCGCGTAGGCGCCGGCGAGCACCGCGAAGCCCCAGCCGAACGTGATCACCGCCCAGCCGGCGCCGTGGGACTTCGACTTCGCCAACACCACGCCCGCGACCACGCCGTTGCCGAGCAGCAACAGCAGTGCGGTGCCGAGGAACTCACCGATGAAGATCGACTGGTTGGTCATCCACGCGCCCTCTCTGGCCTGAATGCCGTTCGACAATGTCGTACGGTGCGCGTGAATCCTGTGCCGACGCTCACAAGATGTCAACCCTTCCGGAACGCCCGCGTCACCAGGGGATGGCGCCGAGCTCGCGCGAGATGGACCGCGCGGCCTCCCGCACGTACGACACGAGGTCCGTGCGCGGCTGCTTGGACTCGTCGCACAGCCGCTCGACGGGCCCGGAGATCCCGACCGCGCCCACCGTCACCAGCCGCCGGTCCCGGATGGGCGCGGCCAGCGACACCTCGCCCTCGACCAGCTCCTCGACCTCGGCCGCCCAGCCGCGCTGCCTGACCTGCTCCAACGCGTCGCCGAGCCGGTCGAGTCCGGTGATGGTGGCGGCGGTGTAGGCCTTCAGGGGCTCGTCGTCGGCGAGGCCGAGGCCGACCGGGTCGTCGGCGAGCAGGACCTTGCCCAACGCGCTGGCGTGCGCGGGCAGCAGCGCGCCGACCTCGAGCACCTGGCGCGAATTGTCCGGTCGGAACACGTGGTGCACGACCAGGACCTGGTTCTCGTGCAGGGTGCCGATGCGGACGCTCTCCATGCTGCGCGAGGCCAGCGAGTCCGACCAGTTCAGCGCGCGGGTGCGCAGCTCGTTGCCGTCGAGGTAGCTGCTGCCGATGTGGAACAGCGCCGCGCCGAGCCGGTACTTGCCCGTGTCCGGCGACTGCTCGACGAACCCGACCAGCTGCAGCGTCCGGAGGATGCCGTGCACGGTCGGTTTGGGCAGCTCCAGGGCCCGGGCCAGCTCCGCCACCCCCATCTGCCGCGCGCCGCTGGCCAGCAGCCGCAACACCGCGGCTGCCCGTTCGATGGACTGGATGGGTCCGGGCACGCGCTCACTTTACCGCGTCCCCGTTCGACCATGTCGAACCCGTGCTGTCGCGTGGCGGTCAGCGGCGTTCCGGGGCCAGGCCGAGCAGCCGGCGGCCCTCGGGTGGCATGTCGACGCCGTCCGCGATCCGCTCGATCGTGTCCAGCGTGGGCAGCCGCCGCCCCCGCATGTACTCGCTGATCCGTCCCTGCGCGATCCCGGTGACGCCGGCCAGGTCGTTCTGGCTGCACCCGGCGTGCCGCCTGATCAACGCCAGCAGGCCCGCGATGTCCCGCGCCCGCAGCGCGGCCACGACCTCGGGGCGCGACCACAGGCTCTCCGGCACGCGCGACACCCACCCTGCTCTTCGTTCCATGCGAATTCCCCCCACTGGGGAATCGCCCCGGGCGGAGGGGGGCGTTACGCGCGGGCACCGGTCCATCACACGGTGATATCTCACCTTGTGCTGCCGAACCCGCGCCCCGCCCTGCGACCGTTCCAGGTCCGCAACCTAGGGGGGAACCGGGATGAAGTACCTGACCAAGCTGCTCGCCGTGGCGGGCCTGCTGCTCACCGCCCTGGCCGTCGCGCCGTCGAGCGCCTCGGCCGCGTCCACCGCGTCCGCCGCGCCGGTCGCGTCGGTCGGCGCGCTGACCGCGAACGGGCCCATCTACAACCAGCACGACTGGCGCTGCCTGGACTCGGACGTCTCGTCGTCGACCCACAACGGCACGAAGGTGCAGATCTGGGACTGCAACGGCTGGACCAACCAGCAGTGGACCTACTACTCCGACAACACCATCCGCAGCACGCACGACGGCCGCTGCCTGGACGCGGACGTCTCGTCGACCACGCACAACGGCACCAAGGTGCAGGTCTGGGACTGCAACGGGTGGAACAACCAGAAGTGGACGATCTACACCAACGGGCAGGTCGTGAGCCGGCACGACGGGCGGTGCCTCGACCTGGACGTCTCGTCGACCACGCACAACGGCAGCAAGGTGCAGCTGTGGGACTGCAACGGCTGGCTCAACCAGGCCTGGTACAAGCCCTGACACCGCTGTTCCCGTGACCACGGGGTCGCCCCGCCGCCGCGCGGGGCGACCCCGTGGTGCGCCCCGGGCGGGCCGTCACAGCTCCAGCGACCAGGTCTGCGCCTCCACGTCGCACCCGAACAGGCGCTCCGGCGTGCTCCGGTCCACCCGGAAACCGGCCTTCTCGTAGAGGTGCCGCGACGCCGCCAGGCCCGCCACGGTCCACAGCTCCATCCGCTCGTACCCGGCGCGGCGCGCGAAGCGGAGGCACTCCTCGACCAGCCGCGCGCCGATGCCCAGGCCCCGCGCGGCCGGTTCGACGAGGAGCAGGCGGAGCTTGGCGGTGCGGTCGTCGACCCTCGTGCAGAAGATCGAGCCGACCGGTTCGCCGTCGACCTCGGCGATCCACGCCGCCTCGCGGTCGGGGCGGTGGCGCTCCCCGTACTCGCCCGCGACCCGCGCCACCAGGGCCTCGAAGGTCTGGTCGAAGCCGCACTCCTCCGCGTACCGGACGCCGTGCCGGTTGACCACCCACCCGAGGTCGCCGGGGCGCAGCGGGCGCAGCAGGTACGCCCGGGGCGTGCCGGTGAGCAGGCGTTCGATCTTCCGCATCGCCGCCGCCAGCTCCGCCCGGTCCGCCGGCGCCACCCGGTCCAGCAGCGCGCCGATCCCGGCGTCGGACCGGGCGTCCAGGTCGGCGAACACCGACTCGCCGCGCGGGGTCAGGGCGACGACGTGGCGGCGCGCGTCGCGTTCCGAGGCCGTGCGGGTGACGAGGCCGGCGCGGTCGAAGGAGGTCAGGATGCGGCTGAGGTAGCCGGCGTCCAGGGCCAGCGCGGCGCGGAGGTCGGCGGCCTCCCGCGCGCCCGAGGCCAGCTCGAACAGCACCCGGACCTCGGTCAGCGAGTACGGCGAGGCCAGGTAGCCGCGGTCGAGCACGCCGATCACGCCGGTGTAGAAGCGGTTGAACGCGCGGACGTCCGCGACCGTCATCGTTGACTCCCTCAACAGTACCGTTGACGGAGTCAACCTTATCCCTGCGGTCGGTAGATGCCCAGGGCCGCCGGCCGCGACCGGAACTCGAAGGTCGACCCGGTGGGGCCGACCTCGCCGTCCGTCGCGATCGCCACCGCGCCGTCGAGCAGCCGCACGTCCAGCCAGCGCGTCTCCAGGTGCACGTAGGTCCGGCTGCGGTGCAGGGAGCCGAGCAACGCGCCGAGGAAGAACCGCGCCCGGGAGAACCGGGTGTCGGCGCGGATGTACCGGACGTCCATCAGGCCCGCGTCCAGGGCGGGCCGCATGGTCGGCGCGAAGCCCTTCGGCCGGTACGGGCCGTTGCCGACGAACAGCATCCACACCAGCCGCCGCTCGCCGTTCAGCTCCACCCGCATCGGCCGCGACGTGCGCAGCACCCGGGCCAGCGCGATGGCCGCCGCCGGCCACTTGCCCCACTTGTCCTGGAGCTTCTCCCTCACCCGCACCATGTCGGGGTAGCCGCCGAGGCTCGCGGTGTTGACGAACCAGCGCGGGGCGGCGCCGTCGACGGCCACCGCCGCGAGGTCCACCAGCACGCCGTCACCGTCCGCGACCGCCCGCGCGGCGTCGTCCAGCCCCTGGACGCCCACGTCGCGCGCGAAGTGGTTCAACGTCCCGGCCGGCACGAGGACCAGCGGCAGCCGGTGCGCCGCCGCCAGCGCGGCGACCGCGGCCACCGACCCGTCACCGCCCGCCACCCCCAGTGCCTGCGGAGCGTGATCGGCGATCACCGTGTCGAGATCCTCGATTCCCACGATCGTGGCTTTGGGCCATTCGTGGGCGATCTGGTCCGTCGGATCGTCCGCGCCCATGCCCGCGCTCGGGTTCACCACGACCACGAGACCCTCGCCGTCGACCAGCGCCGCCAACGACCGGTGTTCGCGCGCCGACGCGGGCTCGGTGCGCCCCAACGGCCACCAACGCCTGGTCAGCAGGGCCGCGCCGACCCCGATCGCGGCGCCCGCGGCCACGTCGGACGGCCAGTGCACGCCCGTGTGCACCCGCGAGTACGCCACCGCCGCCGCGACCGGCGCGACCGCCACCGCCAGCGCGGGCGACTCCATCGCCAGCGCCGTGGTGAACGCCGCCGCGGACGCCGCGTGCCCGGACGGGAACGACGACGACGTGGGACGCCTGGTCAGCCGTCTGGGCGCCGAGAGCAGGTCTGCGGCGGGCCGGCGGCGCGGGAACAGGCGCTTCGCGACCAGGCTCGCGGAGAAGCTCGCGCCACCGAGCGCGGCCACCCCGCGCAGCCCCGCCCGCCGCGTCACCCCTTTGCGCAAGGCCAGCACACCCGCCACCACGAGCCACAACACGCTGTGGTTGGCGGCGCGGGACAACTTCTTCATGCCCACGTCGAACGGAGAGGCGCGCAGACCCCCGGTTCGGGTCATCAGGGCAAGGTCCAGGCGGTTCACTCGTCGGAGCACGACGAGAACGTTATCCGCGAAATCGGCGTGACGCCCGATTGGATCACTGAGGAAAGCGCCGAATGCGCCTACTGTTGAGGGATGCAGCGGCGGATCTTCGGCATTGAGACTGAGTTCGGGGTGACCTGCACCTTCCACGGGCAGCGCAGGCTGTCCCCGGATGAGGTCGCGCGTTA
Source organism: Saccharothrix sp. 6-C (assembly GCF_016695385.1). NCBI lineage: Bacteria > Bacillati > Actinomycetota > Actinomycetes > Pseudonocardiales > Pseudonocardiaceae > Saccharothrix > Saccharothrix sp. 6-C. Next base: position 2,576,792 of record NZ_CP064192.1, read on the forward strand.
TCTGTTCCGCCGGGTCGTCTCGTGGGGACGCTCGTCGAACGTCTTCCTGCGCAACGGCTCTCGGCTCTACCTGGACGTGGGCTCGCACCCCGAGTACGCCACGGCGGAATGCGACGACCTCGCCCAGCTCGTCACGCATGACAAGGCTGGTGAGCGGATCCTCGAAGACCTGCTCGTCGACGCCGAGCGCAGGCTCGCCGACGAGGGCATCGGGGGAGACATCTTCCTGTTCAAGAACAACACCGACTCCGCGGGCAACTCCTACGGTTGCCACGAGAACTACCTGGTCGCGCGGGCGGGGGAGTTCTCCCGCATCGCCGACGTCCTGCTGCCGTTCCTGGTGACCAGGCAGCTCATCTGCGGCGCGGGCAAGGTGCTCCAGACGCCGCGCGGAGCGGTCTACTGCCTGTCGCAGCGGGCCGAGCACATCTGGGAGGGCGTGTCCAGCGCCACCACCCGCTCCCGGCCGATCATCAACACCCGCGACGAGCCGCACGCCGACGCCGAGCGCTACCGCAGGCTCCACGTGATCGTCGGCGACTCGAACATGTCCGAGGTGACCACGCTGCTCAAGGTGGGCAGCGCCAACCTGGTGCTCGAGATGATCGAGCAGGGCGTCCAGTTCCGCGACTTCAGCCTGGACAACCCGATCCGCGCCATCCGCGAGATCAGCCACGACCTGACCGGCAGGCGCACCGTGCGGCTGGCGGGCGGCAAGGAGGCCTCGGCGCTGGACATCCAGCGCGAGTACTACGAGCGCGCGGTGGAGCACGTGGCCAAGCGCGCGCCGGACCCCATGGCCGAACGGGTGCTGGAACTGTGGGGCCGCACGTTGGACGCGGTCGCGTCGGAGGACCTGTCCAAGATCGACCGCGAGATCGACTGGGCCATCAAGTACCGGCTGATGGAGCGCTACCAGGCCAAGCACGACATGGACCTGTCCAACCCGCGCATCGCCCAGCTCGACCTCGCCTACCACGACATCCGGCGCGGTCGGGGCATCTTCGACCTGCTCCAGCGCAAGGACCAGGTGGAGCGGGTGACCGACGACGGCGAGATCGAGGCCGCCAAGGACACCCCGCCGCAGACCACGCGGGCCAAGCTGCGCGGCGACTTCATCGCCGCCGCGCAGGCCGCGGGCCGCGACTTCACCGTCGACTGGGTGCACCTCAAGCTCAACGACCAGGCGCAGCGCACCGTGCTGTGCAAGGACCCGTTCCGCGCGGTGGACGAGCGCGTGGAGCGGCTGATCTCGTCTCTCTAGCGGTATGCCGGCCGGGGGATCTTCGTGAGGCTCACACCTCATGAAGATCCTCCTCCTGGCGGCGGCCACGGCGGCGTCGCTGCTGGCCGTGCCCCCGGCGCAGGCGCACGACGCGACCTGGCAGCCGCGCCCCACCGGTGTCGACGTGAAGCTGCGGGCGGTGTCCGCGGTGAACGCGCACGTCGCGTGGACCAGCGCCGGCAACTCCGTGCTGCGCACCGTCGACGGCGGCCGGTCGTGGCGGTCCGTCGCCCCCGCGGACACGGCCGACCTGGACTTCCGGGACGTCGAGGCGTTCGACGCCTGGCACGCGGTCGTGCTGGCCATCGGCCAGGGCGAGGCCTCCCGCGTCTACCGCACCGCCGACGGCGGCCGGACCTGGTCGTTGAGCTTCAAGAACGACGACCCGGCCGAGTTCTACGACTGCATGGCGTTCTTCGACCGGTTCCGCGGGCTCGCGGTGAGCGACACGGTGGACGGCCGGTTCCGGATGGTCTCCACCTCCGACGGCGGCCGGTCGTGGCAGCGCGTGCCGCAGGAGAACTTCCCGCCCGCGGTCGTCGGGGAGTTCGCCTTCGCCGCGAGCGGCCAGTGCGTGAGCACCGCCGGGCCCCGTGACGCGTGGATGGCCGTCAGCGGCGGCCCGATCGCCCGCGTCCTGCACTCCGGCGACGGCGGCAGGCACTGGACGGTGTCGGACACGCCGTTGCCGAGTTCGGCGACCACCGGCGCCATGGCGGTGGCGTTCCGGTCGCCCCGGCAGGGCGTCGTCGTGGGCGGCGACTACAAGAACCCGACGTCGCGGATCGCCGGCCTCGCGTGGAGCGGTGACGGCGGCGCGACGTGGACCGGGCCCGCCCAGCCGCCGTTCGGCTACCGGCCGGGCGCGGCCTGGTGGGGCGACTCGGTGGTCGTGGTGGGTCCGACCGGCAGCGACCTGAGCCGGGACGGCGGCCGGACCTGGAGGTCCCTCGACACCGGCAGCTTCGAGACCGTCGACTGCGCCGGCGCGGTGTGCTGGGCGGCGGGCGAGCACGGTCGGGTGGGGCTGCTGAGCAGGCGTTAGAAGCGGGAACGACGAGGACGGCGACCCCGGGCCACGCGGCCCGGGGTCTCTCCCGGCCCCATTGACAAAATAGATTTTTACGTACAACATGATTTTCGCGATGAGAGACGTCCTGTACCTGGAGCAGATCGAGCAGGCCGAGGCACTGCTCAAGCCGCAGCGCATCGAGGTGCTGCGGCAACTGGCCGAGCCGCACTCGTGCACCGAGGTGGCCGCGGCGCTCGACCAGACCCCGCAGCGGGTCTACTACCACGTGAAACGCCTGGTCGAGGCCGGTCTCGTGACGCAGGTGACCGAGCGTCGCGTGCGCGGCGTCAACGAAGGCGTGTACCAGGCCAGTGCCCGCTCGTACTGGCTGTCACCGGGGCTGGTCGGCCGCCTCGGGCTGCGCCGCGCGCAGGACGAGCTGAGCCTGGGACACCTGCTGGACCTCGTGGAACAGGTCCAGGCGGACATCGCGGGCCTGGACCGGACCCGGCCCGAGCTGCCGTCGCTCGGCGTGTCGGGCGAGATCCGGGTGCGCCCCGAGCAGCGGCAGCGGTTCTTCGACGACCTGAAGACGACTTTGCAGGACCTGTTCGCCCGCTACGGCGGCGCGGAAGGCGACGCCTTCCGGCTGGCCGTGGCGTGCTACCCGACCGAGGAGCAGACCGATGAGTGAGACCGTGGTCCTTCGCGCCCGCACCACCGCGCCCGTCGACCGGGTGCGCCGCGCCCTGACCGACGCCGGCGAGCTGGGCACGTGGCTGGCCGAGCACGCGACCGTGCGACTGCCCGACCGGTTCGAGTTCTGGGGCCGCCACACCCCCGAGGGCGACGCGCCGCGCCAGACGCTGCGGCACGTCGACGACGACTCGCTGCGGTTCGACTGGGCGATCGGCGGCGAGGACACCACCGTCGAGATCGGCTGGGCCGAAGAAGGCGGCGACACCGTGGTCACCGTGTCGCAGAGCCACTTCCCGGGCTGGGGCGCGGCCGTCGCGGAGACCAGCGTGCTCGGCTACCTCTACACCTACTGGTGCCTGTCGCTGGCCAACCTGGTCGACCACGTCGAAGGCCGCCCGCTGACGCCGAAGGTGGACTTCGCCACGACCGAGATGCGCGGCGAGGTGCTGATCGGCGCGCCGGTCGCCGCGGTGGCCCACTCGCTGGTCGACGCCGAGGAGTACTCCCGGTGGTTCGGCGCGAAGATCGACATCGAGGCGTGGGAGGGCGGCCGGGTCGCCATGGGCGGCCTGGAGCTGAACCCGCAGCCCGCGAAGGTCGTCGACTTCGAGCCCGGCAAGCGGATGGGCGTCGACTGGGGCGGCATGGTGTCGACCTGGGAGCTGGCCGAGTCCGACGGCGGCACGCGGCTCACGTTCGTGCAGAGCGGCTTCGACACCGGGCAGCCGCCGTACGGCGCCTGGGCGGGCTGGCTGTCGGGCGTGGCGGAGCTGCGCCGCTTCCACGAGCTGCCCGTCTGGCGCCCGATCTGGCTCCGGCCCGACGTGCCCGGCCTGCCCGAGGGCATGCTCACCGAGGGCTGAGGCGGATCAGCTTCAGCTCGACGGCGGTCCGCACGGCCGCCGTCCGGGTGTCCACGCCCAGCTTGTCGAAGATCCGCACCAGGTGCGTCTTCACCGTCGCCTCGCTGATGAACAGGGCCTTGGCGATCTCGCGGTTCGACAGGCCGCGGCCGAGGTGGTCGAGGATCTGCACCTCGCGCTTGGTCACCGACGGGGTGGCCGCGGGCCGGAGCAGGCGGCGGGCGATGTCGGGGGACAGCACCGTGCGGCCCGTCGACGCCTGCCGCACCGCGGCGGCCAGCTCCTCCGGCGGGCAGTCCTTGAGCAGGTAGCCGGTCGCACCCGCCTCGACCGCCCGCACCACGTCCGCGTCCGAGTCGTACGTGGTCAGCACCACCACCTGCGGCGGGTCGGGCAGCGCGCGCACGCGCCGGGTGGCCTCCACGCCGTCGACGCCCGCGCCGAGCTGGAGGTCCATCAGCACCACGTCCACACCCCCGCGCGCGACCAGGCGGACCGCCTCCTCGCCCGTGGCGGCCTCGCCGACCACCACGAAGTCACGGGCCAGCAGACCGGCCAGGCCGAACCGGACCACCGGGTGGTCGTCCACCACCAGCACCCGCAACGGCCCGGTCACGGCGTCGGCACCCGCACGGCCAGCACCGTGCCCTCGCCCGGCGCGCTCTCCACCGCCACCGTGCCGCCCAGCTCGGCGACCCGGTCGCGGATCGCGTCCAACCCGTAGCCGCGACCCGGCTCCGGGCGGACCGCGGCCGGGTCGAACCCGCGGCCGTCGTCGCACACGTCGAGCGTCACCGCGTCACCCAGGTACGTCAGCGTGATGACCGCGGCGGTGGCCTCGGCGTGCTCGCGGACGTTGGCCAGCGCGCCCTGCGCCACCCGCAGCAACGCCACCTCCACCGGCACCGGCAGCGGGTACGGCTCACCCTCCACCTCGACCCGGTCGCCCAGGGCGCGCAACGCGTCGGTCAACGTGCGGCCGCGCAACGGCGAGAGGTCGCGGACGAACCGGCGCGCCTCGGCCAGGTTCTCCTTGGCCACCTCGCGGGCGCGGTCGGCGTCCCCGAGCTCGAGCAGCAGCCCGATGCTGGACAGCCCCTGCGCGAGCGTGTCGTGGATCTCCCGGGCCAACCGCTGCCGCTCCCGCAGGACACCGGCCTGCTCCAGCAGGCGACGGCGGTCGAAGAACACGGCGGCGGTGATCACCGCGACCCCGACCGGCCCCAGCACCAGGCTCGGCTCGACCACCTCGGCCAGCCGCACCTGCGCCAGCACCGCGGCGGCGGTCAGCACCGCGGCCAGCGGCACCGCCACGCGCGGGCGCAACTGCCGCAGGCACTGGAAGAACAGCGGGATCGCGCACCAGCCGAAGCTCGGCGCCAACCACACCACCACCAGCCACAACGCCAGCACCGCGGGCAGCGCCCCGGTCCACCGCACCCCGAACGGGTAGGCCGCGCCCAGCACGACCGCGGTGACCAGCACGACGGGCACGACGCCGTGGTACGCGACGTACCGCGCCGCCGACGCCGTCAGCAACGCGTAGAAGCCCGCGTGCATCGCCCGGTGCAGCCACACGACGCCGACCTTAGGCCAGGTTCCTGCCTACCGGGTCAACCGATGGGTTGACCCCGGTGTCGACCGGAACCACCAGGTCGCGACGGTGCGGCCCCGCCAGGCTGGAGCACGACGGGAACCGGACGAGGAGGGTGTGGCGATGCGCAAGACCACGATCGCGGTGCTGGTGGCGTTGTCCGTGGCGGGCTCCGGCGGGTACGCGGTGGCCGACCGGCAGCACGGGCGCAGCGGCGTCGCGGTGCGGACCGCGACGACCATCACCGTCGACGCGGCCGTCGAGGCGGCCCAGGCGGCGCTGGACGCGGCCGAGAAGGAAGGGCAGCGCGTCACGGTCGCCGTCGTCGACCGGGCCGGTGACGTGGTCGTGCTGCTGCACGGCGACGGCGCCGGACCGCAGAGCGAGGAGTCGGCGCGCCGCAAGGCGTTCACGTCGGTGTCGTTCAACGCGCCGACGTCGGTGCTGGCGGGCCGCGTCACCGGCGCCGGCGCGACCCTGCGCGACATCCCCGGCACGCTGTTCCTCGCCGGTGGGGTGCCCGTGGTGGCGGACGGCGCGCCGGTCGCCGGCATCGGCGTCGGCGGCGCGCCCAGCGGCGACCTGGACGAGCGCTTCGCCCGCGCCGGCCTCACCGCGATCGGCGGCTGACCCGACCCGACGCTCTGACCTGCGTCGACGGGGCGTCTCCCGGGTGGAACACGACCCGGGAGACGCCCCGAAGGGCGTCGGCGCGCGGCCCGGCAATCGGCTGAACGGACCATTCACCCGCCTTCCTGGCGGGGATGGCGTCACCGGGTGTTCGTCCGGGGTTAGGGTTCCGGTGTGGCCATCGCACGTGCCGAACGGCTCGTCAACCTGGTGCTGTGCCTGCTGTCGACCCGGCAGTACCTGACCGCCGAGCGCATCCGCGCCATCGTCCCCGGCTATGCCGACGCCGCGACGGACGAGGCGTTCTTCCGCATGTTCGAACGCGACAAGACCGAGCTGCGCGACCTCGGCGTGCCGCTGGAGACCGGCCGCAGCACGGGCTTCGACGCGATCGACGGGTACCGCATCGCCCGCCGGGACTACGAGCTCGGCGACATCGACCTGGAACCGGACGAGGCCGCCGCCGTGGCGCTCGCCGCCCGGCTGTGGGACTCGCCGCAGTTCACCGGCGCCGCGCACGGCGCCCTCATCAAGCTCCGCGCCGCGGGCGTCGACGTCGACCAGGACGTCCACGTGCCGGTCGAGCCGAAGGTCCGCACCAGCGAACCCGCGTTCCCGCCGCTGCTCGCGGCCGTGCAGGAAGGCCGCGTGGTCGAGTTCGACTACCGCCGCCCGGCGCCGGTCGAGGTGCGCGCCCGCACCGTCGAGCCGTGGGGCGTGGTCGCCTGGCGCGGCCGGTGGTACCTCGTCGGGCACGACCGCGACCGCGACGCCCCCCGCTGCTTCCGGCTCTCCCGCATCGTCGGCGACGTCCGCGCGGTCGGCAAGGCCGGCGCGGTGGGCCGGCCCGACCAGTTCGACCTGCTGTCGTTCGTGGTCCGCAACCAGCCCGCCGCCGACCAGCCACCCGCCACCGCCACGCTCTGGGTCGCCCGCGGCCGGGCGCAGGGCGTGCGCCGGCGGGCGAAGGTCGTCGGCTCCCGGGACTTCGACGGCGAGCCCGGCGACGTGCTGGAGATCGAGCTGAGGTTCCCCGACTCGGCCGCCGGGTGGATCGCGGGCTTCGGCCCCGACGTGGTCGTGCTGGAACCGGGAGTGCTGGCCAGGACCGTGCGGGAGAAGCTGCTCGGCGCCCTGCGCGGCGCGGGGGTGCGCGCGTGAACGCCGCCACCGACCGGCTGCCCCGGCTGCTCGCCCTCGTGCCCTACCTGCTGGCCCGCCCCGGCATCCCGATCGACGAGGTCGCCGCCGACTTCGACGTCACGCCCAAGCAGATCCGCAAGGACCTCGAACTGCTGTGGATGTGCGGCCTGCCCGGCTACGGCCCCGGCGACCTGATCGACCTGTCGTTCGAGGGCGAGACGGTCACCGTCACCTTCGACGCGGGCATGAGCCGCCCGCTGCGCCTGACCGCCGCCGAGGCGACGTCGCTGCTGGTGGCGCTGCGCGCGCTGGTCGAGACGCCCGGCGTGGCCGACCAGGACGCCGTGCAGCGCGCGGTGGCGAAGATCGAGGCCGCGGTCGGCCAGGCGCAGCCCGCCGGCGTGGCCGTGGGCCTGGCCCTGCGGGAAGCGCCGGAGACGGCACGCGTGCGGGACGCGGTGTCCGACGGCGTGCGCCGCGGCCGGGCCCTGCACCTGCGCTACTACACGCCGTCACGCGACGAGATCACCGCGCGAGTCGTGGACCCGATGCGGATGCTGCTCGTGGAAGGCCGCGGCTACCTGGAAGCCTGGTGCCGCGCGGCGGACGGCGTCCGCCTGTTCCGCCTCGACCGGATCGACGCCGTGGACGTGCTCGACGAGCCCGCCGCCCCGCCGCCGCACGCCACGCCCACCGACACGTCGGAGGGGTTGTTCCAACCGGACCCGTCGCAGCGCACGGCCGTGCTGGTGCTCGAACCGGACGCCCGCTGGGTGGCCGAGTACTACCCGACCGACGGCCTCGTCGAGCTGCCCGAAGGCCGCGCCAGGGTGCTCATGCGGTACGCCGACACCGCCTGGATGGTGCGGCTGCTGCTCGGCTTGGGCGGCGAAGCGCACGTGGAGCAGCCACCCGACCTGGTGGCCGAGGTCACCCGGCAGGCGGAGGCGGCGTTGCGCCGGGCGGATCACCTCCCGGCAACCTAGGGCAAGTACGGTGGTGCCGTGCCGTACTTGCCGAGCCTGGTGCTGATCGCCCTCGGGGTGGTCGTGCTGGTCCTGACCGCGGTCCGAGTCATCCGATCCTTGCGTCGCTTCCGCGCGGCAAGCACTCTGGTGGGTGACAGGGTCGGCGATGGCGTCGGTCTGCTGCGAGCGCGCTCCGCCGCGCTCGGGGTGGCCCTCGCCGAACGGCGTCCGGATCACGCCCGCGAGGGCAAGCCCCGCGTACCATCGGTGGACCGGGGGAGACAGGAGGACAACCGTGCCTAACCTCGGACCAACCGAGCTGATCATCATCGCCGTGGTGATCATCCTGCTCTTCGGCGCGAAGAAGCTGCCCGACATGGCGCGCTCGATCGGCCGCTCGGCGAAGATCCTCAAGGCCGAGACCAAGGGCCTGCGCAGCGAGGACGACTCCCAGCAGCAGGGCGCCACGACGGCGCAGCAGGTCCCCGCGCCGCAGCAGCTGCCCGCCGCCCAGCCGCAGGTGGCCCCGCAGCCGGTCGCGCCGCCCCAGGTCGCCCAGCCCGTCGTGGCGCAGCCCGTGCAGCCGCAGGTGGCGCAGCCCGTCGTGGCGCAGCCCGTGCAGCCGCAGGTGGCGCAGCCCATCGAGCAGACCGCGCAGAACCTGCAGAACAAGCAGAACACCAACTAACACCGCGTCAACGAGAGCCTAAGGACGGTCCGCACGGTGGGGGCAAGTCCGGTCCGGTGGTGGGCCCAGCGCCGGGAGCGCCGCAAGATCACGAGTCGCCGGGCCAACCCGGACGGCACCATGTCGTTGAAGCACCACCTCTACGACCTGCGGCACCGCCTCGGCCTGGCGCTGCTGTTCATCGCCTGCGGTGCGGTCTTCGGCTTCATCTGGTGGAGCTGGCAGCCCTTCGGCCTGCCCAGCCTCGGCCAGATCGTCATCGACCCGTACTGCGGCATCCCGGAGACCCAGCGGCTCACCCAGGAGGGCAAGGGCTGCCAGCTGCTGCAGACCAAGCCGTTCGAAGTCTTCATGATCCGGCTGAAGGTCGGCGCCGGCGCGGGCATGGCGGTGACCGCGCCGCTGTGGCTGTTCCAGCTGTGGCGGTTCATCTCGCCGGGCCTCTACGCCAAGGAGCGGCGCTTCGCCGTCGTCTTCGTGGCGTGCGCGTCCGTGCTGTTCATCGCGGGCGCCACGCTGGCGTTCTACGTCGTGCCGCAGGGCCTGGCGGTGCTGGTCGGCTTCGGTGACGACCGGTTCATCACCGCCCTCACCGCCGGCGAGTACGTCAGCTTCGTCATGACGCTGCTGCTCATCTTCGGCGTCAGCTTCGAGCTGCCGCTGATCGTGGTGATGCTCAACCAGGTCGGCGTGGTCAGCTACGAGAAGCTGAACAAGTGGCGGCGCGGCATCATCTTCGGCCTGTTCATCTTCGCCGCCATCGCCACCCCGGGCACCGACCCGATCTCCATGGTCGCGCTGGCCGTGGCGCTCGTGCTGCTGTTCGAGGTGGCCATCCAGCTCGCCCGGGTGCACGACCGGCGGGTCGAGCGCCGGCGCAAGGCCGAGGGCCTGGACGACGTCCCGGACGACGAGGCCGCGCCGTTCGACTACACGCCGTCGGAGGTCGAACCTCCGTCACCCGAACCGGTGCCCACGCCGGAACCGGTGCCGACCCCGGAACCGGCGCCGGAACCGCCCGGCCGGGTGCGCTACGACGACGTGACCTGAGCGAGATCACCCGATCCGGTGAAGCCTTTGTAGGCTTCGGCACCATGTCGACGTCAACGCGGGCGGCCCTGCTGGTGTGCCCCGCCTCGGGCAAGGGCAGGGCCGCGCGCATGGCCGGCACCGTCGCGGAACGGCTGCGCGGCGCGGTCGACCGGCTCGACCTGCACGTGGCGCCCACCGCCGAGGGCACCACCGAAGCCGCTCGGCGCGCGGTCGCCGACGGCGTGGACGTGCTCGTCGTCCTCGGCGGCGACGGCGGCGCGCACCTGGCCCTCCAGGCGTGCGCCCAGTCCTCGACCGCACTGGCCGTGGTGCCCGCCGGCACCGGCAACGACCTGGCCACCGCGCTGGGCACCGCCTCGGTGGACGACGTGGTGGTCGCGTTGCGCGAGGGCCGCCGCGCCCGGTTCGACCTCGGGCGCGTGGAGCACGGCCCCTGGTTCGCGACCGTGCTGTGCGCGGGCTTCGACTCGGCGGTCAACGAACGCGCGAACGCGATGCGTTGGCCCGCCGGGCCCCGCCGCTACGACCTGGCGATCCTGGCCGAACTGGCGGCGCTGCGACCCCAACGGCTGGTCGTCGAGACCGAGGACGACGTGCTGGAGCTGGACGCGCTGCTGGTCGCGGTCGGCAACACGACCAGCTACGGCGGCGGCATCCCGGTGTGCCCGGACGCCTCCGCGACCGACGGCCTGTTCGACCTGACCGTGGTGCGGGCCGCGCCCCGCCGCACCCTGCTGCGGATGCTGCCCACGCTGCGCACCGGCCGGCACGTGGAGCACCCCGCCGTGCGCACGCTCCGGGCCCGTTCCGCCCGGCTGTCCGGGCCGACGTGGGTGGCCTACGCCGACGGTGAGCGGCTCAGCCGCGTGCCGTTGACGACCACGTGCGTCCCGGGGGCGCTCACCGTCGTCACCGGCGCCGGCCGAGCGCGCGTCACCGGTGCCGGCTGAGCACGTCGCGCTTGCGCCAGGACGCGTGCGGCTCGGCCCTGCCCCGGTCGAACAGCCAGCCGGCGACGGCCAGCACCCCGTCCGCGGCGTCCAGCGGGCTGTCGTGCGCCGACTCGACGGTCTCGATCTCGTGCCGGCCGCAGTCCCGGATCGCGTCGCAGCGCACCGAGATCTCGCCGTCCACCTGCCACGGCGGAGGCGGCCGGACCACGTTGCGGTGCGGATCGCGCGGCAGCGAGACGTGCACGTGGAAGGACACCTCCTCGAGCTCGGCGAGGGCCGACAGCCCCGCGTAGGGCGCGCCGGGCAGGTGGTCGAACACCAGCCCCGCGCCCGGTCTGCCGAGCAGGCCCGCCAACCGCCCGATCCGCGCCTCGGCCAGCCTCAGCACGGCGAGCACCGGGTCGACCTCGACCAGGGCGGGGAACACCCACCTGAGATCGCCCTCCGACAACGGGATCGCTTCCACGTCTGTCGAGTCTGCCGCACGCTTAGCCCCTATGGTCCCTATAGCTTCAGTGTTGACTAAAAGAGCGGGTCCGGGACGCATCCTCCCGACGATCCGGGGTCCGCTGCGGATCTGAAGCGATTTTGTCGGTCCCGTGTGACAGCCTGGACAGGTGTCAAGCACTCCGCGGTCTCCAGCCGACTCGTACGCGGACTTCCGCCGCCGCTCGTCCCGACCCAAGCTGGCCGACTTCCTGGGGGTCATCTCGTTCGAACTCGACCCGTTCCAGGAACGCGCCTGCGAGGCGTTGGAGGACGGGCACGGCGTGCTGGTCTGCGCCCCGACCGGCGCCGGCAAGACGGTCGTCGGCGAGTTCGCCGTGCACCTGGCCCTCTCCGAGGGCCGCAAGTGCTTCTACACGACGCCGATCAAGGCCCTGTCGAACCAGAAGTACGCCGACCTGGTCGCCCGCTACGGCGCCGCGAAAGTCGGCCTGCTCACCGGTGACACCTCCGTCAACGGCGACGCGCCGATCGTCGTGATGACCACCGAGGTCCTGCGCAACATGCTCTACGCGGGCTCCTCCACGCTGAACACCCTCGCGTACGTCGTCATGGACGAGATCCACTACCTGGCCGACCGGTTCCGCGGCCCGGTGTGGGAGGAAGTGATCCTGCACCTGCCCGAGTCCGTGCGGCTCGTCGGCCTGTCCGCCACCGTCAGCAACGCCGAGGAGTTCGGCGAGTGGCTGGTCGAGGTGCGCGGCGACACGACCGTCGTGGTCGACGAGCACCGGCCCGTGCCGCTGTGGCAGCACATGATGGCCGGCGGCCGGATGATGGACCTGTTCGCCGGCGAAGGCCCCGACGGGCACAACCGCATCAACCCCCAGCTGCTGCGGCACACCGAGGACCTGTCCCGCTTCCACGTGCCGTGGAGCCGCAACCGCAACAACAAGGACCGGGGCCGGCCGCCGCGCGGCTCCGGGTTCAAACCGCCCTCCCGCGTCGACATCGTGCAGCGCCTCGACGGCGCGGGCCTGCTGCCCGCCATCGACTTCGTCTTCAGCCGCGCCGGCTGCGACGCGGCCGTCCTGCAGTGCGTGCGCTCCGGGCTGCGGCTCACCTCCGTCGACGAGGTCGAGCGGATCCGCGCCGTCATCGAGGAGAAGACCAAGGACCTGCCCCAGGGCGACCTGATGGTGCTCGGCTACTGGGAGTGGCGCGAAGCCCTGGAACGCGGCATCGCCAGCCACCACGCCGGCCTGCTGCCCGCGTTCAAGGAAACCGTCGAGGAGCTGTTCGTCAACGGCCTGGTGAAGGTCGTGTTCGCCACCGAGACGCTCGCGCTGGGCATCAACATGCCCGCCCGCACCGTCGTGCTGGAAAAACTGGTCAAGTACAACGGCGAAGCGCACGTCGACCTCACCCCCGGCGAGTACACCCAGCTCACCGGACGCGCGGGCCGGCGCGGCATCGACGTCGAAGGCCACGCCGTGGTGGTGTGGCAGCCCGGCGTCGACCCGAAAGCCGTCGGCGGCCTGGCCTCCACCCGCACCTACCCGCTGCGGTCCTCGTTCCGGCCCGGCTACAACATGGCCGTCAACCTGGTCAACCAGCTGGGCGCGGCAGCGGCCCGGGACATCCTCGAGCAGTCGTTCGCCCAGTTCCAGGCCGACCGGTCGGTCGTCGGACTGGCCCGCCGCATCGAGCGCAACCGCGAAGCCCTCGACGGCTACGCCGAAGCGATGACCTGCCACCTGGGCGACTTCACCGAGTACGCGTCACTGCGCCGCCGGGTCGCCGAGCGGGAGAAGGCGTTGGCGCGGCAGAACACCTCCGCCAAGCGGGCCGAGGCGGCGCAGTCCCTGGAGCGGCTGCGCAAGGGCGACGTGATCGCCGTGCCGTCCGGGCGCCGCTCCGGGCTGGCCGTCGTCATCGACCCCGGCCTCGAACCGCTCGGCGAGGCGCGCCCGTTCGTCGTGACCGAGGACCGGTGGGCGGGCCGGCTGTCGTCCGCGGACTTCCCCCTGCCCGTGGAAGTGCTCGGCAAGATGCGCCTGCCGAAGCAGGTCGACACCCGCTCGCCCAAGTCGCGGCGCGACCTCGCGGCATCGTTGCGCGCCACCGGGATCGTCGCCCCGGCCATGCGGAAACGCCGCTCCACGGCGGACGACGACGCGGAACTGGCCACGCTGCGGCGGGCGTTGCGCGCGCACCCGTGCCACGGCTGCGAGAAGCGCGAGGAGCACGCCCGCTGGGGCGAGCGGTACCACCGGCTGCTGGCCGAGACCGAGCAGGTCGAGCGCAAGGTCGCGGCCACCACCCACTCGCTGGCGCGCGAGTTCGACCGGATCCGCGGCCTGCTGCGCGAACGCGGCTACCTGCACGTCGAGGAGAACGGGCCCGGCGAGGAAGTCACCGCCCACGGCAAACGGCTGACCAGGCTCTACAGCGAGTCCGACCTCCTGGCCGCGGAATGCCTGCGGCACGGCGTGTGGCGCGACCTCGACCCGGCGGAACTCGCCGCCGTCGTGTCGGCGCTCGTGTACGAGGCCCGCCGGGACGGACCGCTCGAAGCCAGGCTGCCACCGGGCAAGGTGGCGGACGCCCTCACCGCGACCGCGCGGCTGTGGGCCGAGCTGGAGGACGACGAGCGCAGGCACCGCCTCGACCGGACCCGCCAGCCCGACCCGGGCTTCGCGTGGGCCGTGTACCGGTGGGCGCGCGGCGAGTCGCTGGAGAAGGTGCTGTCCGCGGCGGAGGAGAACGGCTCCGAGCTGGGCGCGGGCGACTTCGTGCGGTGGTGCCGGCAGGTGATCGACTTCCTGGACCAGATCCGGGACGTCGTCGGCGGCGGTGATCCGGTGGGCGCCGCCGCGCGGAAGGCGGTGGACGCGTTGCGCCGCGGGGTGGTGGCGATGGCCACCGTTTGACAAAGCTTTGCGGGGCGGGTGGGTACTGTCAGCACACCTGTGGTTTGATCGCGCCCGCAAGCCTTGAACAGCTTGTCCAGTTCGTTTTCAGACCGACCTTGTCCAGACCGACCGTCGGAGGCCGAGCATGACCAGTCCGTACGGACCGTCCGGAGGGAACGACCCGCAGCCGCAGTGGGGCCAGCAGCAACAGCCCTACGGTGGTGGGTACCCGGGCACGCCGTCGGGTGGTTTCCCCGCTCAGCAGCCCAATCCCTACGGGCAGCCGGACCCCTCGCAGCAGCAGCAACAGCAGCAGTGGGGGCAGCAGCCGGGTCAGCAGCCGTACACGCAGCAGTACCCCGCCGGGTACGACCCGAACAACCCGCAGTCGAACCCGTACGGGCAGCCGCAGCAGGGCCAGTACGGCCAGCAGCCGGGCCAGTTCGGCCAGCCGGGGCAGCCCGGCCAGTTCGGCCAGCAGCCGGGTCAGTACGGGCAGCCGGGGCAGTACGGCCAGCCGCCCGCGCCGAAGAAGTCCAGCGCCGTGCTCTGGGTCGTGGTCGCACTGGTCGTGCTGGTCGTCGCGGCCGTCGGCATCACCGGATTCGTCGCGCCGGGGTTCTTCAACACCAAGGTCTTCGACCAGGCGGCCGTGCAGAACGGCGTCGTCGGCGTGCTGAAGGACGACTACAAGATCTCCGACGTCGAGGGCGCGACCTGCCCCGCCGAGCAGGAGGTCAAGCCGAACACGACCTTCGAGTGCAAGGTGAAGGTCGGCGGCAAGGACAAGACGGTCAAGATCACCGTGAAGACCGAGGACGGCGAGTACGAGGTCGGCCAGCCCGCCGGCTGACCTCCCGGTCCACCCCCGCCGTCCACGCGGGGGTGGCCTCGTGCTTTCCCTCACCCTCCGGCCCTCACCCTCCGGTGGGACGTGCATTCTCGGGCGATGGAACTCGTTAGCGATGCGAGCGACCTCTGAGGCACCATGCCGGGGTGACCGACCACGACATCCGCGTGCTGGACGACTCCCAGTACCGGACCGCCCACACCCTGTTCCGCGGCACGCTGCACCACACGGCGGCACCCGACGACCAGTGGGCGTTCGCCCGGGAGTCCTACGACGAGGGTCGCGCGTTCGGCGCGTTCGCCGACGGGGAGATGATCGGCACGCTCCAGTCGTTCCCGTCGCGACTGGCCGTGCCGGGCGGCGCCGTGCTGCCGCACGCTGCCGTGAGCCGGGTCGGGGTGCGGGCGGACTGGACGCGCCGCGGCGTGCTGAGCGCCCTGCAACGAGCGCAACTGCGGGCACTGCGGTCGGCCGGCGACGTGATCGCCACCCTGCGCGCCTCCGAGACCGCCATCTACGGCCGGTACGGCTACGGCGTCGCCACCAGGTACCGGGCCCTGCGCATCGACCGGCTCAAAGCCGCGCCGCGCACCCGCCCCGTCGGCCGGGTGCGGCTCGTCGAGGGCGAGGCGGGGGAGCGGATCGCGCGCGGCCTGTTCGACGAGCTGTCACCGGGACGCGCGGGCACCATCGCCCGGTGGCCCGCCTGGTGGAGCCTGAACGTCCGGCGCGTGGCGGCCGAGGAGAACGTCAAGATCGCCGTCCGATCCGGCACGTCCGGCACGTCCGGCGAGGACGACGGCTACGTGGCGTTCAAGGTCGTGCCCGGTTCGCACGACCCGAACGAGGGCAAACCGACCACGCTGATGGTCCTGGACTTGTGGGCGCGCAACGCCGAGGCGTGGGCCGACCTGTGGCTGTTCGTGCTCGGCATCGACCTGGTGGCGGAGATCTCCGCGTTCGGCAGGCCGCTGGACGAGCCCGTGCAGTGGCTCCTGGGCGACCGGCGCGCGTGCCGGATCGTCGACGAGGCCGACGAGACGTGGCTGCGCCTGCTCGACGTCCCCACCGCCCTGGCCGCCCGCACCTACCGCCAGGCCGAGCCGGTCGTCCTCGGCGTGCGTGACGCGTACCTGCCGGAGAACGCGGGCTCGTACCGCATCACGGCGGACGGCGCGACCCGGGTCGACGACGCGCCCGAACTGGTGCTGGACGTGGACGTGCTCGCCTCCGCCTACCTGGGCGACGTGTCGTTCACCAGCCTGGCCACCGCCCGCCGCCTGGACGCCCCGACCCCCACCGCCCCCGCCCGAGCCGACGCGCTGTTCGCGGTCTCCACCCCACCCTGGAGCGGCACCTACTTCTAGCCCGCCCACCACCGCCGACCCGCGTGCCACCTGTCACTGGTGACTACCGGCTGATGCCGGCGCGGCTTTGCGGCTAGCGACGTTCCAGCGCGGACAGCAGCCTGGGCAGCGAGCTGCCCAGGCCCCAACGCCGGGTCAGCTCGGCGACGCGGTCCGGGTCGACGGGAGCGGGCGGCACGGCGTCCGGGCGGTCCATGACGATCTTGGCGTCGGTTGCCACGTCGACCACGGTCGGTGCGACGGCGAGGTAGTCCTGCGCGTTGAGCAGGGCGGTGCGGGCGCGGGTGGTCAGCTTGCGGTCGCGGCCGTCGTGCACGGCGTCCAGGACGGCTTGCAGCGAGCCGAACTCGCTGATCAGCTTCGCGGCCGTCTTCTCGCCGATGCCGGCGACACCGGGCAGGCCGTCGGACGGGTCGCCGCGCAGCACGGCCATCCCGGCGTACGCGCGTCCGGCGTCCTCCACGGGCAGCGCGTACTTGGCGGCCAGCTCCTCCGGTCCGAGCAGCTCGGCCTTGGCCCAGCCGCGGCCGAGGTACAGGACTCGCACCGGGGTCGGCTCCTCGCGCACGACCTGGAACAGGTCGCGGTCGCCGGTGATCACCTCGACCGGGTCGGTGGTCTCGCGGGCGGCGAGGGTGCCGATGACGTCGTCGGCCTCGTAGCCGTCGGCCTCGGCGGTCGCGATGCCCACCGCGTCCAGCACGTCGAGGATGATCGGCACCTGCGGGGTGAGGGTGTCGGGCACTTCCTCCTCGCCGTCGGTGGCTCCCTCGGCGACGCGGTGCGCCTTGTAGGACGGCAGGGCGGCGACGCGGAACTCCGGGCGCCAGTCGGCGTCCAGGCAGGCGACCAGGCGGCTCGCCTTCCGCTCGGTGATGACCTTCGCGATCGTGTCGACGAACCCGCGCACCGCGTTGACCGGTGTGCCGTCCGGTGCGGTCATCGACTCGGGCAGCGCGTAGAACGCCCGGAAGTACAGGCTGGCGGCGTCCATCAGGACCAGCGGGTTGCTCACCCGGGACAGCTTGCCAGAGTCCTCCGACATCGCGGACCGGTCTGCCCGGTCCTGTGGACAACTCCGGGCAACTGTTCCGGCGGGGCCGGTTCAGGTGCGCCTGATGAGGGGAGGGAAGGAGAGAGGGGGAGGGAAGGAGGAATGGGGAGGAGGGGGTAGGGAGGGGAAGGGGTGTGGGAGCGGGGTGGGAGGGGGGTGGGAGGGGGCGGGGGTGAGTGGGGTTGGTGGGCATGGGGGTGGTTGCGGCGGGCCTCGTTGTTTCAACCGACGTTTCACCAGGTCGGAAACGGCGTTATTTTGCGTGGGATTTTCGACGATCACCCGGTCGTGGTTGAGGGGCACGGGAAATGGCAGGTGAGGTGGGGTGCTGACCCGAACGAGGGACGGGGAGGTCGGCGCGGTGGCTTGTGGCGTGGGACGGGGCCGGCACCACTAGGCTGCCCTGCATGTCGACCCAAGTTGGGCCCGTCGACGTGGACGCCCTGCGCGCGCGCCTCGACCGGGCTACCGCTGCCGCTGCCATCGCGGGCGTTGACGCGTTGCTCATCGCGCCCGGTTCGGACCTGCGCTACCTCCTCGGCGCGGGCGGCACGTCGTTCGAGCGGTTGACCTGCTTGGTGGTGCCGGTCGGCGGGTCGCCGGTGCTGGTGGTGCCGAAGTTGGAGCACCCCGGCTACGCCGCCGTCCCCACCGACGAGCTCGGGGTCGAGGTCGCCACCTGGGTCGACGGCGAAGACCCGTACGCCCTGGTCAAGAAGGCTTTGAAGGGGAACCGGACCGCGGTCTCCGACATGATGCCCGCGCTGCACACGTTGCGGTTGCGGGATGTCGTCGGGGGAGAGCAGGTGTTGGCCGGGCCGGTGCTGCGGGAGCTGCGGATGCGCAAGGACGCGGCCGAGGTGGCCGCGTTGCGCAAGGCGGGCGCGGCGATCGACCGGGTGCACGCGCGGATGGCGGAGTGGCTGCGCCCCGGTCGCACGGAGGCCGAGGTGGGGGCCGACATCGCCGCCGCGATCGTCGCCGAGGGCCACGTGCTGGCCGAGTTCGTCATCGTCGGCTCGGGCCCGAACGGCGCGTCGCCGCACCACGACCTGTCCGACCGCGTGATCGAGGCGGGTGACGTGGTGGTGGTCGACATCGGTGGCCCCGTGGCGGAGGGCTACCACTCCGACTCCACCCGCGACTACGTGCTCGGCGAGCCGCGTGACGCGGACGTGTGGGAGACCTACGCGGTCCTGCAGGCCGCGCAGCGGGCCGCCGTCGACGCGGTGCGGCCCGGCGTGACCTGCGCGGCGGTGGACGCCGCCGCGCGCGACATCATCGCCGACGCGGGTTTCGGCGAGTACTTCGTGCACCGCACGGGCCACGGCATCGGGCTGGACGTGCACGAGGACCCCTACATCGTCGGCGGCAACGACCTGCCGATCGAGCCGGGCATGGCGTTCAGCGTCGAACCCGGCATCTACCTGCCCGGGCGGTGGGGCGCGCGGATCGAGGACATCGTGATCGCCACCGCCGACGGCGTGGAGAGCGTCAACAACCGACCGCACGAGCTGGTGGTGTTGCCCACGTGACGAACCTGGAGCCGATCGACCGGGCGATCCTGCGCGAACTGGCCGCGGACGGCCGGTGCAGCTTCACCGACCTCGCGGAACGGGTCGGGCTGAGCGTGTCCGCCGTGCACCAGCGGGTGCGGCGGCTGGAGCAGCGGGGCGTGGTGCGCGGCTACGCGGCGCGGCTGGACGGCGACGAGGTCGGCCTGCCGCTGACCGCGTTCATCTCGCTGACCCCGATCGACCCGGCGGCTCCGGACGACTACCCGAAACGGCTGGAGCACCTGCCGCAGATCGAGGCGTGCTACTCCGTCGCGGGTGACGCGTCGTACGTGCTGCGGGTGCGGGTCGCGTCGCCGACGGCCTTGGAGGAGCTGCTGAGGCAGATCCGCGAGGTCGCGAACGTGTCCACCCGCACCACGGTCGTGCTGTCCACGCCGTACGAGGACCGCCCGCCCGCGGTCTGACCGGGAGCGCGTCGCACCGGCCGCTCAGACGGGGTCGGCGGGGATCGCGTCGTAGGCGCCCTGGACGCGGGCGAGGGCTTCGGCGTCCACGGTGAACTCGACGTCGTCTATACGCGACACCGCGACCACGCCGATCGAGTTGGCCAGGAACGCGCCCCGGTACCGGCCCACGTCGGCGAGCCGCACCGGCTCGCGCCGCGACGGCAGCTCCCGTTCCAGCAGCTGCATGGTGACGCCGTGCAGCCAGTCCGCCCGGGGCCACACCACGCCGTCGCCGTCGAAGAACGCGATGTTCGCGATCGAGCCTTCCACCACCACGCCGTCGCCGGTGAGCAGCGCGTCGTCGTAGCCGGCCCGGACGGCGCGGCGGGCGTGGTGCCGCTGCCCGAAACCGCCGAGGTGCTTCACGTGCGGCAACGGGCGCGTGTAGTCGACGGCCATCAGGCGTCGCGGCGTCGCCGGGGACGTGACCGGCGGGCGCACCACGACCATCACCGACGGTGAGTCGAGGCCGGACACGACGACCCGCACGGCCGCGTCACGCACGTCGTCGGCCAGCGCGTGCGAGATCAGGTCGCGGACCCGGTCGCCGGGCAACGGCGCGTCGTACAGCTCCCGGTTGGCCTGGTCGAGCCGGCGCAGGTGCAGGGGCAGGCCCTTCACCCGGCGGTCGCGGACCTGCATGGCGGTGAAGTGCCCGTAGTTGGCCAGCAGACCGGGCACGACCTGGTCGGCGGTCGGCGGTCGGCCCTCGATCTCGATCCTCGGCAGCACGGGCACGACCGTAGCGTGGCGGGAATCGAGGGTCGCCGGTCGTTGCCGCCGTCCCGGGGGCCGGAGAGGGTGGGCGGTGTGGAACGCGAGGTGCTGGTGGTCGGGTACGACGGTGCGGCGCTGACCGACATCGGCGGCCCGGCGGACGTGTTCGACGGCGCGAACCGGGCGCTGGCGGCCGACCGGGCGAACGGCGGCTACCGGGTGCGGTTGGCGGGGGTCGGCGGCGGGTTCGAGGTGACCGGCGGGTTGCGGATGGCGGCCGAGGACCTGCGGGAGGTGTCCGGAGGGGTGGACACGGTCCTCGTGGTCGGCGGTTTCACGTTCGCCGACGCGGCCCGCGACGCCGAGCTGCTGCACCACCTGCGGCGGGTCGCGGGCGGCGCGCGGCGGGTGGCGAGCGTGTGCACGGGCGCGTTCGTGCTCGCGGCGGCCGGGCTGCTGGACGGCGCGCGGGCCACGACGCACTGGGCGTTCTGCGACCGGCTCGCCGCCGAGCACCCGTCGGTGGACGTGGTGCCGGACGCGATCTACGTGCGGGACGGGCGGCTGGCCACGTCGGCCGGTGTCACCGCGGGCATCGACCTCGCGCTGGCGCTGGTGGAGCGCGACCACGACGCGGCCCTGGCCCGCCTGGTCGCCCGGTGGATGGTGGTGTTCCTGCAACGCCCCGGCGGCCAGTCCCAGTTCAGCGTCCGGTCGCGGGTGCCGCCGGTGCGGGAGCCGGGGCTGCGGGCGGTGCTCGACGCGATCACCGACGACCCGGCGGCGGGGTGGACGGTCGAGGGGATGGCCCGCCGCGCCGCGATGAGCCCCCGGCACTTCGCCCGGGTGTTCCCGCGCCGGGTCGGCGTGTCGCCCGCCCGGTACGTCGAGCGGGTCCGGGTGGAGGCGGCCGCCGGGTTGTTGGAGTCCGGCGACGAGGGGTTGGACGTCGTCGCCAGGCGCACGGGTTTCGGCTCGGCGGAGACGCTGCGCCGGGCCTTCCTGCGGGTGCTCGGCGTGACGCCGGGCGGTTACCGCGACAGGTTCCGCGCCACCGGTGCGGCCTGAGGCAGCGAGACCGAGGATCGAGGGGTGTCGACGTGGACGTGGCTTTCGTGCTCTACCCGAGGATGACCGCGCTGGACCTGGTGGGGCCGTACGAGGTGCTCGGCCACCAACCGGAGGTGACCTCGCACTTCGTCGCCGCCTCACGCGAGCCGGTGACCACCGACGCAGGGTTGGTGGTCGTGCCGACGGCCACGTTCGCCGAGCTGGACCGCGCCGACGTGATCGTGGTGCCCGGTGGCGGCGGCTGGGCGGAGGTGCTGGAGGAGGGGGTGGTCGCGGCGTGGCTGCGCGTGGCGCACCCGACCGCGACCTGGACCGCGTCGGTGTGCAGCGGGTCGACGCTGCTCGCGCAGGCCGGTGTCCTCGACGGCCGCCCGGCGACCACGCACTGGGCGTTGCGCGACGAGCTGGCCGCCCGGGGCGCGGTGGTCGCCACCGACCGGGTGGTGGTCGACGGGTCCGTCGTCACCGGCGCCGGGGTGTCCGCCGGGATCGACCTGGCGCTCACCCTCGTCGGGTTGATCTGGGGCGACGAGCGGGCCCGGTTCACCCAGCTGCTCATCGAGTACGACCCCGAGCCGCCCTACCGGGCCGGTTCCCCCGAGTCGGCGCCCGCCGAACTCGTCGCCCTCGCCCGCGGCGTGTTCGCGGGGCGCTGACCGGGTCACCGCGGCCAGCACGGCGGGCTGCCCGCCGTGCCGGCGCAGGACCCGCAGCGGCAACCCGGCCAACGCCAGCACCGAGCCCTCCCCGAACAGCTCGCCGTCCAGGTCGAGGGTGCCGCTGAGCACGATCACCAGCGCGTCGCGCCACTCGTCGGGGTCGTACGGGTCGGCGCCCGCGACGGTCACCAGCCGGACGTCGAAGCTCACAGCGCCGCGGGGAGGCCGAAGAGCGGGAACCGGTCCGACGGGAACGTGGTGATCTCCGCGATCACGCCGTCCTCGATCCGCAGCACGTCCAGCGCCACGGGCCGGAAGTGCTCCTCGCCGGGCTTGCGGGCGTAGTTGGCGAGGGCGGGCTGGCGGTTGGCCCACGTCTGGACCACCTTCCACTCGCCGAACGCCTGCGGGCCCACCATCACCGACGCGCAGATGTCCATCACGGCGTCCCGGCCGAGGTGCCACTCGGGCTGCGGCGGCATCGTCCAGGTGACGTCCTCGCGCAACGCCGCGGCCATCAGGTCCAGGTCGCAGCGCTCGGTGGCCTCGACGAACCGGCGGATCACCGCCTTCTCCTTCGGGTTCGGCCCGCCCGTCCAGTCGGCACGCCGTTGCGGCAGGTGCTTGCGCATGGTGACGCGGGCGCGTTGCAGCGCGCTGTTCACCGCGGGCACCGTGTCCTCCAGCAGCGCCGCCGTCTCGCTCGCCGGCCAGCCCAGCACGTCCCGCAGCACCAGCACCGCCCGCTGCTTGGCGGGCAGGTGCTGCACCGCGGCCAGGAACGCCAGCTCGATCGTCTCCCGCGCCACCACCTCCACGTGCGGCTCGGCGTCCAGCAGGGCGTCGGGGAACGGCTGCAACCACGGCACGTCGGCCACCGGCACCTCCTCGGTGACGCCCTGCGCGGGCCTGCGGTTGATCACGTCGAAGCACGCGTTCGTGGCGATCCGGTAGAGCCAGGCGCGGAACGACGACCGGCCCTCGAACGTGTCGCGGGCGCGCCACGCCTTGAGGAACGTCTCCTGCACGAGGTCCTCGGCCTCGTCGAACGAGCCGAGCAGCCGGTAGCAGTGCACCCGCAGCTCGTGGCGGTACCGCTCGGCCTCTCGCGTGAAGTCGACCGTCATCTGCTCAACCTCGCTCATGGTCACCCTCCGGGCTTGTACGGTGGCGTGCCGGTCGCACGCCGCACAAGTTGTGACTCGGCGGGCCCGGGAAACTCATCGGTCGCCGTGGGATCGGGGGAGCAGGTGGTCGGGGGCACGGGGTTCCGCGCGGTGTTCGCGGTGCCGGAGTTCCGGGTGTTGTGGTCGGCCGCGGTGCTCTCGACCGTGGGCGACCAGCTGGCCCGGGTGGCGTTGTCGGTGCTGGTGTTCCAGCGCACCGGGTCCGCGGCGTGGACCGCGGCGACCTACGCGTTGACCATGCTGCCCGCGCTGGTGTCGGGGGTGCTGCTGACCGGGCTGGCCGACCGGTACCCGCGGCGGACCGTGATGGTGGTCGCCGACGTGGTGCGGGCCGTGCTGCTGGCCGTGATGGCGGTGCCGGGCGTGCCGTTGCCGCTGGTGGCGGCGCTGCTGGTGCTGTCGCAGCTGGCCGAGCCGCCGTTCGCGGCCGCGCAGGGCGCGCTGCTGCCGTCCGTGCTGGGGGAGAGGTACGAGGCGGGGCAGTCCGTGCACCTGATCACCCACCAGGCGGGGCTGCTGCTGGGGTTCGTCGGCGGCGGGCTGGTGGTGGCGTGGCTGGGCACGTCCGGCGCGCTGCTCGCCGACGGGGTGACGTTCGCGCTGTCGGCGCTGCTGCTGCGGTTCGGCCTGCGGCACCGCCCGGCGCCGGCGTTCGTGCCGGCCGCGCGGGCCCGGATCCGGGCGGGCGCCGCGCTGGTGTGGCGGGACCGCCGGCTGCGGCTGCTGGTCGGCCTCGGGTGGCTGGCGCTGTTCACCGTGGTGCCGGAGGGGCTGGCCGCGCCGTTCTCGGCGGAGGTCGGCGCGGGCGCGGCGGGTGTCGGCCTGCTGCTGGCCGCCGACCCGGCCGGGATGGTGCTGGGCACGGTGCTGCTGCGCTTCCTGCCCGCGTCGACGCGGGTGCGGCTGCTCGGGCTGCTCGCGGTGGCCACCGCGTTGCCGCTGGTCGGGTACCTGTTCGCGCCGGACCTCGTCGGCGCGGTGGCGTTGCTGGCGGTGAGCGGGGTGTTCAGCGCGTACCAGGTGACGGCGGGCGCGACGTTCGTGCGCCTGGTGCCGGACGAGCAGCGCGGCCAGGCGTTGGGCTTCGCCCGCAGCGGCCTGGTCGCCGCGCAGGGCGTCGGCGTGGCCGCGGGCGGCCTGCTGGCGTCCGCGACGGGCTCGGCGGGCGCCGCGATCGCCGTGGCGGGCGTCGCGGGCACCGTCCTGGCCCTCACCGCCACCGCCGCGTGGTCCCGCGTGGCGCCGGCCGCGGTCGCCTGACGGTCAGGGCCGGGGGACGTCGCCCGGCCAGGGCAGCGCCGGCGTGTGGCGGCCCGCCAGCGTGGCCAGGAACGAGCCGGTGTGCGCCGTGGTCGGGTGGTCGGGACCGCGGACGTCCCGGAGCAGCGTCCGCGTGCGGCGCAGCGTGCGCGACGCCCACCGCAGCCGGGTGGCGTCGTCCCGCGCCAGGGCGAGCCGGCCGACGGCGTAGGCGTGCAGCTGCCGGGCGAGCAGGGCGTCGGGGTGGCGGCGACCCAGGTGCCGTGCCCGGCCGGTGGCCAGCAGGTGGAACTCCTCCGCCGCCTCGTCCCACCGGCCCTGCCAGGCCAGCGTCTTGCCCAGGCTCTCCCGCGTGTCGAGGGTGTCGGGGTGGTCGGCGCCGATCAGCGCGGCGCGGTCGGCCAGCACCGCGCGGTAGCCGCGCTCGGCCTCCGGCCAGCGGCCCTGCATGCCCACGCTCCAGCACAACATGCAGCGGGTGTGCAGGATGTCGATGTCGTCGTGGTCCAGGCCCGGCCGGGCGCGGCGCCGGTCCCGGACGGCGCGCAGCTCGTGCTCCGCGTGCGCCCAGTCACCCCGCCGCCCGGTGGTCCACGCGAGGTCGTGGCGGGTGTGCAGGGTGTCGGGCCGGTCGGCGCCGCCGGGCAGCGCGCCCTGCGCCGCCAGCACCTCGCCCAGGACCCGCTCCGCCTCGGCGAACTCGCCCAGCTCCCGCAGCGCCCACCCCCGCACGTGCCGCAGCCGCAGGTAGGCCGGGTCCGCGTGGCAGCCCAGGTCGCGGGCGACGGCCATGGCCCGCACCACGAGGTCCTCGGCCCGCCGCTCGGCGCGGCTCCACAGGTACGCGGTCGCGCACGTGGTCACGCAGTCGAGCAGCCGCACCCGGTCCCGGTGGTCGAGGAGCGGGCCGACCTGCGCGAGCAGGTGGTGCACGTGCGGGGTGAGCAGGTGGAACCTCGGCCAGTGCGCCGCGGTGCCGACCCGCAGCGCGTCGACCGCCGCGCCGATCGCGGCGACCGCGACCCGGCGGGTCCGCGCGGGCCGGGGGTCGCCGGGCGCGAGGGCGTTGAGCACCGCGCCGGTGACCTCGGCGATGAACGGGTGCACCCGCACCGCCGGGACGTCGCCGCCGTCCTCGGGGCGTTGCGCCAGACCGACCGAGGCCAGGCCGCGCAGCCCCGTGAAGATCGTCTCCAGGTCGCCGGCCGGTGACGGCTCGAGGTCCAGCCGGCGGGTGAGCAGCCGCCGTCCCGGCGCCTCCGGGTCCACCGCCGTGAGCAGCTCCTCCGGCACCGGCGCGCCGGGCGCGTAGCAGGCCAGCAGCCACAGCAGCTCCCTGGCGTGAGGCAGGCCGCTCGCGGCCAGGGCGTCCAGCGACAGCTCCCACGTCTGGCCGACCAGGTCGCGGCGGCCCCGGTTCGAGGACAGGTCGAAGACGCCCGCCACGCCGTCGACGTCGACCGCGTGGCGGTACCGGTCGAACGTCGGCCAGGCCACGAAGTCGCCGCCCAGGTACAGCCCCGCCATCCGCAGGGCCAGCGGCAGGCCGCCGAGCCGGTCGGCGAGGGCGTCCGCCGCCCGCTCGTCGCCCGCGCGCGGCGCGAGGTCCAGCAGCACGCGCGCGCTCGCCGCCCGGTCCAGCGGGCCGATCGGGGTCGCCTCCACGTGCCCCGGCCAGCTCGACCGGTCGTGCCGGCGCGACGTCACCAGCACCAGCCCGGTCGCGGACTCGCGGACCCAGCCGGTGCCGTCGGGCGGGCCGAGCAGCTCCGGCACGTCCGCGTTGTCGACGACGAGCAGCCAGCCCGGCTCGATCCGCTCGAGCCGCCGCCAGACCAGGTCGGCGACGTCGCCGAGGCCCGCGACCCGGTGCGCCCGGATCGCCTCCTGGTGGGCGACGCCGAGACCGAGGTCGCGGGCCAGGCCGACCAGCCCGCCGGACAGGTGCTCCTCGGTGACCGCGCTGATCCACCAGACCCGCCGCCCGTGCTCCCGCTGCGCCCGCCGGGCGACGATCCCCGCGACCGTCGACTTGCCCATGCCGCCCGCCCCGACCAGCAGGCGCGGACCGCCGGGCCGCGGGTCGAGCACCCGGTCGAGCAGGTCGGCCAAGACCGCCTCCCGCCCGTGCGCGACCGGCGGGCCGGGTTCGGTCGGCACCGCGGTCGAGATCCCGGTGACGACCCAGTCGTCCCCGGGCCGGGCGGCCGGCCCGTGCACGTGCACCTCGCCGATGGTCCCCGCCTGCACCGCCGCCCCGGTCACCGCGCCGGACAGCGAGTTGGCGGTCGTCGCGACCTCGCCGGGTAACCCGGGTCCGTCCTCCATCGCGCCCCCTTCGCCGTGGCCCACCGGGATCATGATGCCGTGCTGTGGCGCAATCGGTCGTTCCTCTTGTTGTGGGCCGGGCAGTCCGTGTCCCTCGTCGGGTCCCAGGTGACGGTGGTCGCCGTGCCGCTGGTGGCGGCGTGGACGTTGGGCGCGGGCGCCTGGGAGATCGGGGTGGTGACCGCGTGCGGGCGGTTGCCGTACCTGGTGTTCGGGCTGCCCGCCGGGGTGTGGGTCGACCGGTTGCCGCGGCGGGTGGTGGCCGGGGTGTGCGCGGTGGGGCAGGCGCTGAGCCTGGGCGTCGTGCCGGTGGCGGCGGGGCTGGGGCTGCTGTCGGTGGGGTTGCTGGCCGCGGTGGCGGCGGTGGCGGGGACGTTCGCCGTGTTCGGCGACATCGCCGGGCTGGCGCTGGTGCCGATGGTGGTGCCCGCCGGGCAGCTGACGCGCGCCCAGGGCGTCGTGGAGGTGGGGCAGGCGACGGCGCAGGTGGCCGGGCCCGCGGTGGGCGGCTGGCTGGTCGGCGCGGTCACCGCGGCGGGCGCGCTGGTGGTCGACTCGCTCAGCTTCCTGGTCGCGGCGGTGGCGTTGGCGTGGGTCCGGGTCGTCGAACGGCCGCAGCCCGGCGCCGGCATGGGGGCCGGCGTGCGGGCGGTGTTCGGCCACCAGGGGTTGCGGCGGGTCACGTTGTGCACCGCGACGCAGGTCTTCTGGTTCAACGCCTTCACCGTCGTGGTGCTGCTGCACCTGGTGTCGGCGCTGGGCCTGTCGGCGGCCCAGGCGGGGCTGACGCTGTCCGCCGGCGCCGTCGGCGGGCTGCTCGGCGCGCTCGTCGCGGCCCGGGTGGGCGAGTGGTGGGGCAGGCGGCGGACGATGGTCGCCGCGATCCTCGTCACCGGCGCGGGGCAGGCGGCGGTCGCGGCGGACCAGCTGGTGATCGGCGCGGTGGCGGTGATGTGGTTCGCGCTCCAGGTCTACAACGTGCACCAGGTGCCGGTGCGCTACGAGGCGACGCCCGCCGCCCTGCACGGCCGCGTCAACGCGACCATCCGCACCGCGGTCTGGGGCACCGCGCCCGCCGGCGCGCTGGCGGGCGGGCTGCTCGGCGACGCCGTCGGGCCGCGGGCGACGCTCCTGCTCAGCGGCCTGGGCGTCGCCACGGCGTGCCTGTGGCTGGTCCGGGCGCGCGTCGGGTGAGCGCGCCGGCCGCGGGAGTCGGGTGCTCGCCGCGGCCCGCGTGGTGTCGTTCACCGGGGTGGGAACCCGTCTTCACCAGATCTTGTCGCGCATGGCGGCGCACCTCCCCTCGACGTGGCACTCGGCGGGAACACCGGCAGCAGGGGGATCACCAGATCTTGTCGCGCACGACCACACCTCGCCTCCGTCTCGACACGGCCTCCGACCGGCGGTGTCACCAGATCTTGTCGCGCACCGCGATCACCTCCAGTGGGTCGCGTCACCCCGGTAGCGGCTGACATCGCCACAGGTCACCATTACTGTGACCCTCCGTCCGGACGCCATGACGGTCCGGGGTAGACAGTCGTGAGGAACCATGGGCAGAGCGCGTTCGACGTCGTCGGGCGATCGACGCTGGTCACTATGGTCCCTGCCGGGGCAGGCCCTGGTGTACGTGCTGTCGGTGGATCTCCTCGCCGTTCTCGCGCTCGCCGCGGCCACCGCGTGGCCCGTGCCCGCCGGCTCGTGGACCACGTTCGCCGTCCTCGCCGGCTGCGCCGCGCTGCACCTGCACTGCTCGCGCTGGATCGAGCGCATCCGCCGCGACCACAGCCACCTGCCGCACGTCGACCTGTGCAGCATCTGGATCCTGGCCGGCGCCCTGGTGCTGCCGCCCTCGCTCGCCGTCGCGCTCGTCGTGCTGATGTACGCGCACCGCTGGTGGGTCGTCGGCCGCTGGGACGCCTCACGCCCACCGCACCGCAACGTGTTCACCACGTCGATGATGGTGCTGGCCACGCTCGCCGCGAGCGCCGTGGCGGGCCTCACCGGACTGCGCGGGCACCTCCTCGCCGGCCGGCCCGGCGGCGCGCTGGACCTCGTCGGCCTGGTCGGCGCGGGCGCGGCGCAGTGGCTGGTCAACACCGCCCTGG
This sequence comes from Saccharothrix sp. 6-C, assembly GCF_016695385.1. NCBI lineage: Bacteria > Bacillati > Actinomycetota > Actinomycetes > Pseudonocardiales > Pseudonocardiaceae > Saccharothrix > Saccharothrix sp. 6-C. The sequence goes on from NZ_CP064192.1 coordinate 2,605,663, forward strand.
TGGCCGCGGTCATCCTGCTGACCGTGCGGCCCCGCTCGGTGAAGGACGCCATCGGCAGCGGCGCGGACAACCTGCTCGAAGCGGGCCAGCTCGCGATGGGCGGCTTCGTCGCCCTCGCCGTGGCGTGGTGGCCCGGGTTCGCGCTGCCGATGGTCGTCGCGGCCGTCGCCCTGCACCGCACCGTGCTGATCCACCAGCTGGAGCTGGCCGCCCGCACCGACACCAAGACCGGCCTGCTCAACGCCGAGGCCTGGCACCTGCAGGCGACGCTGGAACTGCAGCGCACCCGGCAGCAGCCGCCCGGTGCGCGCGTCGGCCTGTTCATGATCGACGTCGACCACTTCAAGGACATCAACGACACGCACGGCCACCAGACCGGCGACCTCGTGCTGCGGCGCATCGCGGCGGCGTTGGAGAGCGCGGTGCGGCGGGGCGACGCGGTGGGCCGCTTCGGCGGCGAGGAGTTCGCCGTGCTGCTGCCCGGCGTGGACCACGAGGAAGCGACCGCGGTCGCCGACCGGGTGCGCTCCGAGGTCCACCGGGTGCGCGTGGACGTCGGCGACGGCGGCGTGGTGGCGGGGCTCACGGTCAGCATCGGCATCGCGGTGTGGCCGGAGGTCGCCGAGGACACCGTCTCCGGGCTGCTCGCGGCGGCGGACTCGGCGCTGTACGAGGCGAAGCGGCTCGGCCGCGACCAGGCGCAGTCGGCGGGCAGCCGCCGCCGCGCCCGGTGGACGCCGGCGGCCCGGTCCGAACGTCCCGGGGTGTAACAACCGCGACTACCCGGCGGATCCGCTACAGGTCGGGCCTCCGGTGGCGTAGTTTCTGCCCGCCACCTCCGAACACGGTGGACACCCTCCTCGCCTGCAAGGGTCGTGAGCCAGTGGACCTCGGTGCCCCGCACGGCATCCGCTTCCGCTTCGAAGCGGGGCTGCTGCGTGCCGTCCTGCTCGACGCGCACCGCAAACCGCCCGTCGACGCGGGCGAGGAGCTGACCGCCGAGGCCGGCGCCCGCGACCTGCTGGTCGAGGAGACCCGGGACGGGCACGTGCGCGCGGTGCTGAGGCAGCGGTTCGACCTGCCCGCGCCCGCGCGGTGGCGGCTCGTCGTGGACGCGCCCGCCACCGAGACCCCCGACGGCGTGTCGTTCGCCCTGCCGGACTCGGTGACGCTGCTGGTGTCCGGCTCGGCGCCGTGCGAGGTCGTGCCCGGCGGCGTGGGCGTGCGGCTGCCCGCCGGCGAGTCCACCCTGGACGTCACGGTGATCAGCGAGCCCGTGTTCGAGGTCGGCGACACGGTCGTGGTGTGCCGCCCGGACCAGCTGCGGGAGGCCGCGGTCGTGGTGTCGTGCCTGCCCGCGGACCGCGTCACGCCCGTCGTCGCGCTGAGACCCGGCGACCCCTCGTCGCACCGGCACGACCGGCTGGTGGCGCACCTGCTCGGCACGACGGGCGTGCGCCGCGCGGTGTTCCTCGCCGAACCGGACGAGCCGCTGTTCGGCGACCTGCCCGAACACCTGCACCTGCCGTGCGAGGACCCCGTCGGGCTGACCGCCAAGGCGTGGGAGCTGCTGCGCGGCGGCGAGCCCGCCCGCACGCTCGACGTGGCGCCGGACGCCGACTTCGTCGCCGCCCTGTTCACCGCCCTGCGCGCGGGCGCGGCGCTGCGCGTGGACGAGGACGCGCCGCCGGTGCCGTTCGCCGAGCACAACCCCGACCGCGGCGACGAGGCCGTGCTGGTCGAGCGCGCCGGCGAGGCGGACGGCCTGATGGCCGCCGTCTACGCGCACCACCGGGGCGCCCGGCTCGTCGTCGTCCCGGAGCCGGACCTGGCCGTGGTGGGCGCGGTGGTGGCCGAGGAGCAGGAGCGGGTCACCGCGGCGGCGGGCGCGATCGGCGACGCGGTCAAGGGCATCGGGTTCGTCGAGGCGCTGTGGCGGTACCTGTCCAACGGCGGGCACGACCCGTACGCGGCGGTCGAGGCCGCGGTCACCGCGCAGGTGCCCGCCGAGGCGGTCGCGGAGGTGGGCGACCGGCGGCTGACCGCGTTCACCTCCGGCCTGCCCTACTCGTTCGTGCACACCGAGGACGTGAACTGGGCGCGCAAGCCGATCGGGCACGTGGTGGCCGACCCGGCGCTGGTCGTGCTCACCGAGCTGCACCGCGCGGGCGTGGCGCGCGAGCCCGGCGCGTTCAGCCTGGTGTTCGACTCCGGCGCGTTCCAGGAGCACCCCGAGGCGACCGCGTCGCCGGGCCACCACACCCACCCGATCGTGCTGTCCGAGCGGGACGCCTCGCCGGACGCGCTGCGCGACCTGGTCGTGGACCTGCCCGTCGAGCTGGTGTTCTTCAACTGCCACGACGCCGACGGCGCGATCGTGCTGGGCGGGCACGCGCTGCCCGACGACGACCTGCCGGTGACGCTGCGGCACCGGCCGATCGTGTTCAACAACTCGTGCCGGTCGTGGACGCGGCTGGGCCGGGAGTTCGTCCGGGCCGGCGCGCGCGGCTACATCGGCACCCTGTGGACCATCCCGCCGAACCTGGCCGCCGGGTTCGCCCGCACCGTCGTGCGGCGGCTCACCGCCGAGGAGACGCCCGCCGCGCGGGCCATCGTCGACACCGGCACGCCGGGCGGCCTCGAGCGGTCCTACCTCTACGTCGGCACGGCCAACGGCCGGCTGGACGAGTGGCGCGACCGGTCCACCACCGACGCCGAGGCCGCGCTGACCGGGTGCGAGCTGCTGGCCGCCGCCGCCCGCGACCACTCGGACCCCCTGTCGCCCGTGCTGCGCCGGGAGCTGTCCGCGCTGCGCGAGGTCGCCGACACGGGCGAGGCGACCGGCACCGCGGCCTACGCCGACGTGCTGCTGGCCGAGCTGGAGCTGGAGGACGACGACGAGCGGGCCGGCGTCCTGGTCGAGCGGGTCGACGCGCTGCTGGCCGGGCTCGACCTGCCCGAGGACGAGCTGGAAGCCCTCTGGGCGACCAGGTTCGAGCTGACCGGCGCCCGCGCCGAGCGGCGCGGGGAATACGGGGCCGCGCTCGCGGACTTCGAACGGTGTGTGGGCTTGGGCGACGCGTGCCGCGACCGAGCGGACGTCCTGCTGCGGATGGCGAGGCTGCTGATGCGCGAAGGCAGAACCGACGAAGCCGGACAGGCGGCGCGGCTGGCGTACGAGGAGCACCGGGCGCGGGGTGACGGGCCCGGGCAGCTGGAGTCGATCGCCGTGCTCGACGGCCTCGGCGACACCGACCCCGAGACGTCCGTCCGGTACGCCGTCGAGGGCCACGACCTGGCCGAGGAGCTGGGCGACCGCGCCCGGCAGGCCGAGTTCAAGCTCGCCGAGTGCGACCGCCGCCGTGAGCGGGGCGAGCTCGCCGAGGCGATCGAGGCCGGGTCGCGGGCCGTGGAGCTGTTCCGCGACCTGGGCGACGACCGGCGGGAGCTGGCCGCGTTGCGCCGGCTCGGCGCGTGCCACCGCGACCGGGGCGACCTGGAGACCGCGCAGCACTACGCCGCCGTGGGCCTGGCCCGGGCCGAGCAGGTGGGCGCGGCGGCCGAGGTGGCGTCGTTCCACGACGACCTGGGCGGCGTGCTGAGCGCGCGCGGCGAGCACGGCGCGGCGCTGGGGCACTACCGGCACGCCGTGGAGAAGCTGGTCGCGACCGGCGCGTGGGAGCGCGGCGCGGAGCTGCTGCCGCACCTGGCCGTCGGCGCGGTCCGGGCGGGCGACCCGGAGGCGCTGTGGACCGCGGCCCTGAGCGGCGGCCTGATCTGCGAGGTCGCGCCGCGCGAGGTGTGGGCGTCGGTCGTGCCGCTGGTGGTCGACTCGATCAAGCGGGCGATCGAGACCGGCCCGCTGGAGCTGACCGAGCGCGGCATGACCGACTTCGCCAGCGCGGTGACCGCGGGCCGGCGGGAGGACATGCCGTTCCAGGTCGGGCTGCTCGCGGACGTCGTGGTCGTGCTGCTGGCGTGGCTGATGGACCGCGCCGACCACGGCATCGTCGGCTTCGCCCGCGAGCTGGACCGCAGCAGCGGCGGCGTGTTCGACCTCGTCGGCTACGTGGCCGTGCCGTACGCCGACCGCGCCCGCAACCCCGGGGCGGGCCGGTCGCGGCCTACCAGTGGCGGCCCGCGCTGAGGTCGTCCAGCTCGGGGCGCGACAGGTGCAGCACCTGGAAGCGGACCCCGACGTCGGGCGCGGTGCTCCACAGGCTGAAGTGCACCAGCTCCCAGTTCCGGGGGTCGACCGCCAGCGCGGTCGAGTGCAGCGCGGGGTCGCCTCGGAGTCCCGCGAGGTCGTCGAGGGCCCGGTCGACCGCCTCGGCCGGGTCGGCGTCGGCGGCCAGGCGCCACGTGCGCTTGGTGGCGGCGGTGGCGTGGTCGGCGGCTCCGCGTTCGAAGGCGAGACCCGCCCAGTGCTGCACGGTCGGGCGGCCGAAGTCGGCGCTCAGGCCGCGGAACCCCGGCCCCCACAGGAAGCTGTTCATGCCCTCGACGGTGCGCCACAGGTAGAACGGCGCGTACTGGTTGACCGGCGAGCCGTCGACACCGCGTTCCCGCGCGCAGTAGGCCTTGAGCCCCAGGCCGGGGAACGCGTCCAGCGCGGAGCCCCTGGTGGCGACGCGGGTGCGGATGACGTCCATGTCGTAGTCGGCGGGCAGGGTGATCTCGTAGTGCATCGCTTGCATGGTCAGGTCCCCCGGTAGGTGGCGGCGGTGCGCGGGTAGAGCTCGCGGTAGGCCGCGAGGTGTCCCCGGGGTGTGGTGACGGAGTCCGCCCGGAGCAGGCCGTGGACCAGCGCCCGGGCGAACACCCGCCGGGCCGCGTCGAGCACTTCGGCGGGGTCGGCGTCGCGGGTCCCGGTCGAGGCGGCGAAGACCGTGTCGCCGTCGGTCAGGCCGTGCGCCGGGCGGACGGCGGTCGCGAGGCCGTCCTGGGCGGCGTTGGCGAGGGCGAACAGGTGCGGCAGGCGGGCGTTCGTGGCGACCACGCCGATGACCGTGTTGAACGGCTGGGCGTGCGCCTCGCGCCGGGCCGCGCGCAGGTCGTCGCCCTGGTAGGCCGGGAACTCGCCGGGCAGGCCGAGGTGCGCGGCGAACGGCAGGCCCGCGTCTGGGTCGACCGACGGGCCGACCGCGTTGAGCACGGCCACCGCGCCGACGACGACGCCGCCGGGCAGCGTGGCGCTCGCCGTGCCCAAGCCGCCTTTCACCGTCGCGTTGAGCGCGCCCGTGCCCGCGCCCACGTTGCCCTGGGCGAACCCGGCGCCCGCGGCCCGCACGGCCTCCGCGCCCTCGGCCGGCCCGGGACGGGCGTGGAAGTCACCGCCGCGGCCGAGGTCGAACAACGCGGCGGCGGGCACGAACGACCCCAGCTCGCGCGCCGCCCCGTCGGCCGCCGCGAGCCCGTACGCGCTACCGCCCGTCAGCAGGACGCCACGCACCTCCCGGCCGCCGTGGCGCGGGTCGAGCGCGGCCGTGTCCCGGGTCGCCGGCGCACCGCCGCGGACGTCCACAGTGGAGAGCGCGCCGGGCGGGAACAGCACGGCCGTCGTGCCGGTCAACGCCCCGCCGCCGATCCGCGTGGCGTGCCCGACCAGCACGCCCGGCACGTCGGTGATCGCGTTCCGCACACCGCCGATGCTACTTGCCCGCCGACCGTGGACGGGGCGGCCGTCACGCCTCGGCGGTGAGCAGGCGGGCGCCGATCTCGCGGACGACGGAGGCCAGCAGGTCCACGTCCTCGTCCGTGGTCCGCCAGTTGACGATGGCGGGACGCAGGGCGACCTTGCCCCGGTACACGGTGGTGCCCGCGTAGACCCGGCCGTCCTCGAGCAGCTCCTCGCCCAGCCGGCGGTTGAGGTCGTCGAGGGCTTCCTCCGGCACTCCCGGCGGGCGGTAGCGGAAGCAGACGACGAACACGGTGATCGGGGCCAGCAGCTCGAGGTCCGGCGACTCCTCGATGCGCCGCCCCAGGCGCAGCGCCAGGTCCTGGTGCCGCTCGACCATGGCGCGGTGGCCGTCCCGGCCGTAGGCGCGCAGGGTGGCCCAGATCGGGAAGGCACGCGCCCGGCGCGACGATTCCGGGCCCAGGCTGTTGTAGTTGACCCGCACCTCGTCCTGCTCCGGCAGGTACGGGCTGTTCCAGCCGCCGAACGCGCGGCCCAGCAGCGACCGGTCCCGCACGAACGCCATGCCGCTCTCGTACGGCACGTTGAGCCACTTGTGGCCGTCCGCGGCCACCGAGTCGGCCCGCTCCACCCCGCGCACCAGCCCCGCCGTGCGCGGGGACACCGCGGCGAACAGGCCGAACGCGCCGTCCACGTGCAGCCACGCCCCGTGCCGCTCGGCCAGGTCCGCCATCTCGTCGAGCGGGTCGAAGTCGCCGGCGTTGACCTCGCCCGCGTTGCCGATCAGCACCGCCGGCCCCGACGACGCCAGCTCGCGGTCCAGCGCGTCCACGTCGAGCCGGCCCGCGTCGTCACGGGTGAGCGTCCGCACCGAGTCCCGGCCCAACCCCAGCAGCTGCAACGCCTTGCGGCTGCTGGGGTGCACGTAACCGCTGGAGAAGACCGGCAGCCGCGGCAGACCGACCAGGCCGTCCGCGGTCACGTCCACCCCGTGCCGCCGGGCCCACCAGTACCGCGCGCACGTCAACCCGGTCAGGTTCGCGAACGTCGCGCTCGGCGTGAGCACCCCGCCGTAGGAGGCGGGCAGCCCGAACAGCTCCTTCAACCACCGCAGCACCACCGTCTCCGCGTGCGCGGCCAACGGCGAGGCCACCCACAGCCCGCCGGCCTGGTCCAGCAGCGACGTCACCCAGTCCGCCGCCTGCGCCGCCGGCGTCGCGCCGCCGACCACCAGGTGGAAGAACCGGGGACCGGACGAGTGCGTGGCGGCCCGCGTGCCGATCCGCAGCAGGTCCGCGACGGCCGCGATGGTGCCGTCACCGGCCTCGGGCAGCGGCCCGTCGAGGTCGTCGACCAGGTGCGCGTGCGTGGCGTCGCGCACCGGCAGGTGCGGCAGCGCGTCGAGGTACGTCCCGGCGGCCCGCGCCACCATCCCCAGCGCCTCGGCGGCGTCCTCTCGAGCGTTCAGCGGATCACCCATCATGGCAGGGTAGGCGCTGACGACACGACGTGGACAGTTCCGCGGCCCGGCCGTCGACACCGAAGTGGACGCGTTCCCGGGCGTGCGGTAGGCGGAGCCGCCGTTCGGGCCGCGCCGGTTCGCCGCGCCCGTCCCCGCCGACCCCGCGGGCGACTGCCGGGAGTTCGGTCCGGTCCCGCCGCAGTCCGCGCGGCCGCCCGGCGCGCCGGTGTGGCGGCCGGGCGACGAGGACGTGCCGACCCTCGACGTCTGGGCGCCGTCCACTTCGGACGGGCCGGGCTGGTCGTGGCGACCTGCGACCACCGGCTCGGGTTCGAGGGCTTCGGGCACGTCGACGGGCAGCCGGACAACCGGGGCCCGCTCGACCGACCGGCCGCGCCGCGGTGGGTGCGGGACCACATCGGGGTGGTCGGGGGAGATCCGGGCGCGATCACCGTGGCCGGGCAGTCGGCGGGCGCCGGGTCGGCGTTGTTCCTGGCGGCGGGGGAACCGGTGCGGCGGGTCATCACGCACAGCGTGCCCGACCGGGTCTGCACGCCGGGGTTCGCCCGCCGGGTCGCGGAGTGGGTCGACACCCGCACGCCGGAGTCGACGGTCGCGTCGGCCGACGCCCTGGCCGCCGCGCAGCGCACGGGGCCGTTGAGCTACGACCCGGTGCGGTTCGGGCCGGTCGCCGACGCGCTGCCCGCGCTGCCCGCCCGGACCGACGCCCTGCTGTGCCACACGGATGTCGAGTACGCGCTGTTCGACGCCGTGGGCACGTTCCGGCCGCCGCCGGGCGACTTCGTGTCCGCCGAACCCACCACCAGGATCGCCGAGGCGCACGGCCGGGCGTTCCCGGCCCGGTTCACCCGCCCGCCTGGCACACGGCGGATGTGCCGTTCGCGTTCGGCAACCTCGGCGCAGCGGGCCGAGGAGACGGGTTCAGCCTCATCGCTGGCACCGCCGGTGACGACGAGCGCGCGCTCTCCCGACGGATGCTGCGGGCCCGGGTCGACTTCTGCACGACCGGCGACCCCGGCTGGACCGGTGTCCGGCACCGGGGCGACGCCGTCGGGGCCCGGCGCGAACCGTGGCGCGGCGTCGACCTCGCCGTGCCCGTCGACCACCCCGTGCGGCCTCCCGCCTGACCGCCTCGCCGGCGGCCGGTGGTCCGTCCTGCGAACCGCGCGGTTCGCAGGACGGACCGCGCGGACCACGGCCGGGGGTCAGCGCGGGTCGTCGCGCTCCCGCCGCACGGTCACCTTGCGGCCCTTGATGGTCGCGCCCCGCAACGACGCGATGACCTGCTGCGCCGCCGAGTCCGGCACCTCCACCAGCGAGAACCGGTCGGCGATCTCGATCGCGCCGATGTCGCGGCCGTTGAGCCGCGCCTCGCCCGCGATCGCGCCGACCAGGTCCTGCGGCCGGATGCCCGAGCTGCGGCCCGCGCCGACGAACAGCCTGGTCATGCCCGCGGACGGGCGGCGTGGGCGGCGCGGCTCACGGCGCTCGCCGCCGCCCTCGCGTCCCCGGCGCTCGCCGGCCGGCCCGGACCTCGGCACGTACTCCGGGATCTCCTCCTCGTCCGCCGCCGCGCCGGTGGCCTCGTGCGCGAGCTTGACCGCCGCCAGCGCCACCTCCATGACGTCGAACTCGTCGGTCAGCGTCTCCACCACGACCCGGAAGCTCTCCAGGTCGTCCTCCAGCAGGCTCTCGTGCAGCGCGGCGCGGGTCAGCTCCAGCTTGCGCGCCCGCAGGTCCGCGATCGTCGGGACCTTCTCCATGTGGATGCGCTGCTTGGTGACGCGCTCGATGGTCTTGAGCATGCCGTGCTCGCGCGGCTCGGCCAGGGTGATCGCCACGCCCTCGCGGCCCGCGCGCCCGATCCGGCCGATGCGGTGCACGTAGGACTCCGGCGCGGACGGCACGTTGTAGTTCACGACGTGCGTCAGCTGCTCGATGTCCAGGCCGCGGGCCGCCACGTCGGTGGCCACCAGCAGGTCCGCCGTGCCGTTGCGCAGCCGCGTCATCACGCGGTCGCGCTGCTCCTGGCTGATGCCGCCGTGCAGCGACTCGGCCCGGTAGCCGCGCCCGTTCAGCGTCTCGGTGAGCTGGTCGACCTCGTCGCGCGTGCGGCAGAACACGATCGCCGCGGTCGGCGCCTCGACGTCCAGCACCCGGCCCAGCGCGGCCGGCTTGTGCGCGCGGGGCACGACGTACGCGCTCTGCCGCACCCGCGGCGCCTCGCCCGGCTCGGCCTGCTCGCGGCCGATGGTGATGCGCACCGGGTCGGACAGGTGCGTGCGGGCCAGGCGGTCGATGCGGCCGGGCATCGTCGCGGAGAACAGCACGGTCTGCCGGTCCGCCGGCGTCTCGGCCAGGATCGTGTCCAGGTCCTCGGCGAAGCCCATGTCGAGCATCTCGTCGGCCTCGTCGAGCACGACGACTTCCAGGTGCTCCAGCTTCAGCGTGCCCCGGCTGAGGTGGTCGACCGCGCGGCCCGGCGTGGCCACCACGACGTCCACGCCCTGCTCCAGCACCCGCAGCTGCCGCCCGATGGGCTGGCCGCCGTAGATCGGCAGCACCCGCGCGCCCAGCTCCCGGCCGTACCGGTGCACCGCTTCGGAGACCTGCACCGCCAGCTCCCGCGTCGGCACCAGCACGAGCGCGAACGGGGCGCGCCGGTCGCGCTCGCCGCCCGCCATGCGCTCCAGCACGGGCAACGCGAACGCGGCCGTCTTGCCGGTGCCGGTGGCGGCCTGGCCGAGCAGGTCGCGGCCGGCGCTCAGCGGCGGGATGGCTTCACGTTGGATGGGGGTGGGCTCCTCGTAGCCGAGGCCGGACAGCGCCCGGAGCAGTTCGGGGCGCAACCCGAGGTCGGCGAAGCTGGTCCGGTCGTCGGGCTCGTCGTTCATGCCCTCAAGTCTCGCTGATCGCCCCTGAACCGCTCGGTGAGGGGGGTCGCGTGCGGCGGCCGGTCCGGGATTCCGCAGTCACCGCGAATCACGTCCCGCCGGTCCCGATCCGGTTCCGGCCGCGCCGCGCGGCGGTCGTGGAGTTCGCGGCGAACACATCGCCGTCAAGGGTCGAACGCACCACGCGGGTATCGGCGACCGGCTCCGCGCGATTGCCGGGAATTGGCGGTCGACGACCGGTCGCCGGAGGTCGGACCGAAGTGCCGGGAATGCGGGAATCGCGCCGCGCGCGGACGTGGAAGAATGTCGGCCACGTCGCCGGACGAGGCACGGCGGCCGCTCGGGGGAACACCGGTGCGACCGACCGTCACGGCCGGCTCCGGGGGTTTGCCCGAAGGCAACACTCCGGCCGCCCGCTATACCTCTCCTATACTTGGCGATCCACTTCCCCTTCATGGTCAACTCACCGGTAACGTGCCGCGGGATCGATACCGAGCGTGAGTGTCAACCCTGGGGAAGTGGTGCGCGTGGCGGTGGACGACTTGGATGGGCACACCGGGCACGACGTCCGGCCGGTCTCGTTCGGCCTCGACGGCGTGTGGTTCGAGATCCGCCTCGGCGCCGCGAACGCGGCCGCGCTGCGCGCCGTCCTCGACCGGTTCGTGCGCGCCGCCCGGCGGGTGCCCGGCGCCGCGCCGGCACCGCCACGCAGCACCGATGCCCACCTGGCCCAGGTCGTCCGGCAGTGGGCGCGCGCGCACGGCTACCGGATCTCCGACCGCGGCCGGCTGTCCGAGATCGTGCTCGACGCCTACGAGCGCGCCCACCCCGGCCATCGGCACGCGGACAGGTCACACTGAACTCCTTGATCACCCGAAGTGGCTAGACGGCGGTGACGCGCTGTCACCGGGACCGCCGTCGGGCCCAAGTTCGGCGAGCGCGGTACCAGCAGCCGGAGTCCGGCGCTGCACCGATCGGCGGCATACCGCGGCGGCACGTTCCAGGTGGTTCAAATGATATTTCCCCCCATCGTGACGGGCTGGGCACCATGTCAAACGCTTTAGTCGGGAGATTTCGGGGTTCGGCTGCCGGCTACCGCGCGCTCTGCGTCGTCTAGAGACTGGGGGTCGTGACCATGCAGGTGCAGATTCTCGGTGCTGTCGCCCTCGCACGTGAGGATCGTCGGATGGGTGTCGCCGCTCGTCAGGTGCGCACCCTGCTCGCGCTGCTGGCGCTTTCACCGGGCACCCCCGTTCCGTTCGACCAGCTGGTCGAGGAATTGTGGGCGGGTAAACAGATGGGAAACGCCCGCAACGCGCTGCAGGCGAATGTGGTGCGGCTGCGCAAACTGCTGGAGCAGTTCGCCGACGTGCCGGGCGACTGCCTGGTCCGCACGGTGAGCAGCGGCTACGTGCTCGACCTGCCGGCCGCGGCGGTCGACGCGCACCTGTTCCGCGAACTGGCCGACCTCGGCTCCGCCCTCGTCCTGCAACGCCCCGACGAGGCGATCGACCTGCTGGAACGCGCGTTGCGGCTGTGGCACGGACCGGCGCTGTTCGACGTGAGCGACGGCCTGCGGTTCCGCATCGAGGCCGCCCGGCTCGACGAGCGCAGGCTCAGCGCCCGCGAGGACCTCATCGCCGCCAAGCTCGCCAACGGCGAGGACCGCGGCGTCGTGTCCGAGCTCAAGCAGCTCGCGGCCGAGTACCCGGAGCGGGAGCGGTTCAGCGAGCAGCTGATGGTCGCGCTGTACCGCAACGGCAGGCAGACGGAGGCGCTGGACGTCTTCCACCACACGCGCAGGCGCCTGGCGAGCGAGCTCGGGTTGGAGCCCGGCCGCGCCATGCGACGGCTCTACCAGGCGATCCTCGTCCACGACCAGGTACTGCTGTAGGAGGCGAAGTGCTGGAGTTCCGGGTCTTGGGGCCGGTCGAGGTGCACCACGACGGGCAGGAGGTGCCGCTGGACGGGTCGAAACCGCGCACCGTCCTCACCGCGTTGCTGCTCGCCGACAACGGCGCCGTCTCCGACACCCAGATGAGCGATTTCCTGTGGGGTGACCACCCGCCCGCCACGTTCAACGCGCAGATCTACACCTACGTCTCGCGATTGCGCAAAACGCTGCGGCGCGAGGTCGGCATCACCCGCCGTTCCCGCGGTTACGAATTGCGGCTCGCCGAGTGCGCGTTCGACCTGCGGGAGTTCGAGGAGCAGGCGGCGCGGGGCCAGTCCGCGCTCGCCGCCGGCCACTACGAGGACGCGGCCCGGCTGCTGCGCTCGGCGTTGCGGCTGTGGCGCGGCCCCGCGCTGACGGGGGTGTCGGAGCACCTGGCCGACGCCGAGGCGCCGCGGCTGGAGGAGGCGCGGATCGCCGCGCTGGCGAGCCGCATCGAGGCCGACCTCGCGCTGGGCAGGCACGGCCAGCTGCTGCCCGAGCTGACCAGGCTCGTGCACCAGCACCCGTTGCAGGAGCGGTTCCGCGCCCAGCTCATGACCACGTTCTACCGCTGCGACCGGCAGGCCGACGCGCTCGTGCTCTACGAGGAGGGCCGCCGGATGCTCGCCGACGAGCTGGGCATCGACCCCGGCTCGCTGCTGCGCGAGGTGCACCTGGCGATCCTCACCGCGGACCCCGTGCTGGCCTCCCCGCGCCGGGTGGCGGTCTAGCGCGGCGCGGGGCCGTATAGCCCGCCGCATAGGCCGGATATAGCCCCGAAAAGCATTCTGGGAACCGGTAGGCAGAAACCCGTGTTCCCGGAGGTGCCCAGTGACCAGTTCGGTGCGGATCGACGCGGACGGCCAGGCGAAGATCAAGGAGATCGTGTCGGAAATCCTCGAGATCGACGCCGGGGAGATGACCGGCACGAGCCTTTTCAAGGAGGACCACGACGCCGACTCGCTCGGCGCCATCGAGATCCTGTCCGCGCTGGAGCGCACGTTCGGCGTGGAGATCGACCAGGCCGAGCTGACCCGCATGGTCAACCTCGAAGGCGTCATCGCGGTCGTCGCCGAGGCGCAGGCCGCCAAGTAGCCACCCCACCCGTCGAGCGGTCCGGCAGCGGACCTGGAGGACACGATGCACGACGGAGGGCGGCAGCCGCGCCGGGTGGTGATCACGGGTCTTGGCGTGGTCACCAGCATCGGCATCGGCGTCACCGAGTTCCTGGCCGGCCTGCGCGAGGGCCGCAGCGGGATCACGCCCATCACCTCGTTCGACACCACCGGCTTCAGCCACGCCAACGGCGCCGAGGTCACCGACTTCGACCCGGCCGCGTGGCTGGAGCGGGTGGACCCCGACGAGCTCGGCCGCGCCGGGCAGTTCTCCGCCGCCGCCGCGCGGATGGCCGTCGGCGACGCGGGCCTGAGCGTGCGGGAGCTGCGCGGCAAGCGGGCCCTGGTGTCCGTCGGCACGACCGACGCCGAGTCGCGCGACCTGGACAACCTCGTCGCGCAGCAGATCGAGCACGGCCCCGGGTCGTGGAACCCGGTCGTCGCGCGCCGCTCCACCGCGGGCCGGTTGTCGTCCAGCATCGTGCGCGAGCTGGCCCTGACCGACGTGGAGGCGGTGACCATCCCGACCGCGTGCGCGGCGGGCAACTACGCCATCGGCAACGGCTTCGACGCCATCCGCGAGGGCGAGGTGGACGTCGCGCTGGTCGGCGGCGCGGACGCGGTGTGCCGCAAGACGTTCACCGGCTTCTACCGGCTGGGCACGATCGCGCCGCAGGTGTGCGCGCCGTTCGACAAGGACCGCAAGGGCATCCTCACCGGCGAGGGCGGCGGCATCCTCGTGCTGGAGTCGCTGGAGTCCGCGCTGGCCCGCGGCGCCCGGATCTACGCCGAGGTGCTGGGCTACGGCCTCAACTGCGACGCCAACCACCCCGTCGCCCCGGACCGGGACAGCCTGGCCCGGTGCATCGAGCTGGCGCACCGCAACGCGGGCGTCAAGCCCGAGGACGTCGACTTCATCTCCGCGCACGGCACCGGCACCAAGGCCAACGACGTCACCGAGTCCGGCGCGATCCGGCAGGTGTTCGACGCGCCGCCGCCCACCGTGTCGATCAAGTCGATGCTCGGCCACTCGATGGGCGCGGCCTCGGCGCTGGCGTCGGCGGCGTGCGCCCTGGCCATCACGGAGGGCTTCATCCCGCCCACCATCAACCACACCGAGACCGACCCCGAGGTGGGCCTGGACTGCGTGCCGAACCAGGCGCGGCCGGCCACGCTGAACGTGGTGCAGAACAACGCGCTGGCGTTCGCGGGCAACAACTCGGTGCTGATCCTGGGCCGGTACCGGGACGCGGTGTGATGGTCGCCGGCCGGCGGGCCAGGACGCTGTTCCTGCACGGCCTGGCGGGCAAGGCGGCGGTGTGGGACGCGCTCGACCTGCCGGTCGCCGCGGACAAGCCGGAGCTGCCGTGGCACGGCATGGCCGACCCGGCGTGGAGCCACCTGCCGGACCCCGGCCGGATCGTGGTCGACGTGGTCACGCCCGGGCACGACGTCGTGGTGGCCCACTCGCTCGGCGCGAACCTGCTGCTGGAGTGCTACGCCGACGGCCGCGTGCCGCCGCGACCCACGGTGCTGCTGTGCCCGTTCTACCGGCCCGCGCCGGCCGACTTCGACTGGCCCGCGATCTCCTACTACCTCAACGACTTCCACCGCACGTTCACCGAGGCGCTGCGCGTCGGCGAGACCGCCCGCTTCCCCGAGGCCAAGCGCGAGTGGCTGGCCAGGGCGCTGCGCGACCAGGTCGGCCCGTACGGCTGGACGCGGTGGTTCGAGACCTACCTGCGCACCCCGTTCCTGGACCTGTCCCGGGTGGACGCGCCGGTGCTCGTGGTGAGCGGCGTGGACGACGTCGCCGCCCGCCCCGACGACGGCCGCGCCCTGGCCAAGGGCCTGCCCCGCGCCCGGTTCGAGCTGCTGGACGGGTGCGGCCACTTCCCGATGATCGAACAGCCCGACCGCCTCGCGGCCCTGGTCCGCGACTTCCTCGACGAACACTGGAGCTGACGTGACCACCACGACCGTCTCGCTGCGGCCCCGCTACGAGGGCTCGAACATCTGCACCTGGATCGGGTTCAAGCACGTCAACTACATGGTCGAGGAAGCGGTGCTCGACCACCTGCGGCAGAGCGGGTTCCCGGCGGGCGCGCTCTACGAGCGGTTCGGGCTGTGCACGGACATCACCGACCTGGACACCAAGATCCTCACCGCGTTCCACATCGACGACCTCGCGGAGGCGACGGTCCAGCGGGTGGCGGGCGACGGTCCGCTCAAGCTCCTCGTGGAGCTCACCGTGCCGCGCGACGGCAAGGCGGTGAAGGCGGTCAAGTCCAAGGTGTCGGTGTCGTTCCGGCTCGACCCGCACGGGTTCGACGCCGAGCCCGCGCCGGCCGCGCTGCGACCGCACGTGGTCGAGGCGATCGGCGCGCCCGACGCCGCCGCGGCCGCCAAGGTCGGGGCCCCGGAGCCGGTCACGGTCGGCGACGCGGACCCGTTGGACCTGCTCACGGCCGGCAAGAACGCGTTCGCCTGGGCCTGGCGGATCCCCTACTTCTACTGCCACTTCACCGAGCGCGTGCAGATGTCGGGCTACCTCCGCCAGATGGAGGAGATCCTCGACCTGTTCGTCGAGGACCGCGGCGCGTCGATCAAGACGCTGCTCGACGAGCAGAACTGGATCCCGGTCGTGCCGCACTCGCGGATCACGTTCCTCGGCGAGGCGAACATGGAGGAGACGCTGTACACGGTGTTCACCGTGGAAGAGGTCTTCAAGCGGTTCACCTTCACCGCCCGGATGGACTGCTACGTGCTGCGCGACGGCGAGCTGGTGCCGACCGCGACCGGCCGCATCACCCACGGCTGGGCCGTGATCGAGAACCGCAAGGACTGGAGCCTCGTCGACTTCGACGACCGCCTCGTCGGCGCCATCACCGGCAAGGCCGGCTCGCTCAGCGGGCGCGGTGCGTCGTGACGGCCCCCTCGGTGGACGGCCTGGTCATCTCGGCGTGGTCGGCCGTGTCGCCGTTCGGGATGGGCTCGGCGGCGTTCGCGGACGGCGTGCGGGCGGGCGTCCCGGCGCTCGCCCCCGCGCCCGGCGGCCCGTTCGAGCGGGCGGCGCTCGTGCCGGACTTCAGCGCGGCCGGCGCGCTGGGCAAGAAGGGCACCCGAACCATGGACCGGGTCACCGCGCTGGCCGTCAGCACGGTCGGCCGGCTGCTGCAGGAGTGCGGTCCGGCGCTGCTGGAGCAGCCCGAACGCGTGGGCGTGGTGCTGGGCACGGGCTCCGGCAGCGTCCAGTCCATCATGGACTTCACGCGGGACGGCCTCACCGGCGACAAGCCCTACCACGTCGACCCGGCGTTGTTCCCCAACACGGTGATGAACCGCGCGGCCGGGCAGAGCGCCATCTGGCACAAGATCAAAGGGCCGAACACCACCATCGCGGGCGGCGCGCTGACCGGGCTGCTCGCGTTGAGCTACGCGGCGCGGCTGCTGCGCGGCGGGCACGCGGACCGGGTGCTGGTCGGCGCGGCCGAGGAGTACTCCGAGCAGCGCGCGTGGCTGGAGTGGCGCGGCAGCGAGGGCGCGGCCGGCCCGCTCGGCGAGGGCGGCGCGGTGTTCCTGCTGGAACGCGAGTCGACCCGGGAGGGGCGGCCGGTGCTGGCCCGCGTCGTGAGCACCCGGTTCCGGGGCTTCTTCGAACCCGGCGGCGCGGCGGAGGCGCTGCGCGAGTGCGTGCGCGCCGCGGTGGCCGAGGCGGCGGTCGACCCGGCGGACGTGGTGCTCGTGTCCACCGACGGGGCCGAGGAGCAGGCCGTGGTCGAGGCGTTGGGCCGCACGCCCGAGTGGCTGCGGTGCGTGCCCCTGGTCGGCGACACGTCGGCGGCGGTGGCGAGCTTCCAGCTCGCGGCGGCGGTCGCGTCGGGCCGGTCGGGCGCCGCGCTGGTGACCGGCGTCGAACCCGACGGCACGGTCGGCTGCGTCGTGCTGGACCTGCCGTGAGCACCGTGCGCGTCGACCCGGCGGACCCCGTGTTCGCCGGGCACTACCCGGGCTTCCCGATCCTGCCGGGGCTGTTCGTGCTCGACCACGTGCTGGCGGCGCTGCCCGGGCACCGGGTGATCGCGCTGGACCGGGCGAAGTTCCTGCGGCCGGTGTTCCCCGGCGACACGCTCACCGTCTCGACCGAGCTGACCGCCGAGGAGGACCACGTGCGGTGCGCGGCGGAGGTGTCCACCGGCGCGGGCGCGGTGGCCGAGTTCAAGCTGCGGCTGGTGGCGTCGTGACCGGCCTCGCCGGGATCCGGCGGATCATCCCGCACCGGCACCCCGTGCTGCTCGTGGACCGGGTGTCCGAAGTGGACCCGGGCAGCAGCATCGTGACGCTGAAGGCGGTCAGCGGCCGTGAGCCGTGCTACGCCGGGGCCGACGTCGACGACGCGTACCCGTTGGGGCTGCTGATGGAGTCGTGGGCGCAGTCCGCGGTGCTGCTGACCCGCTGGGACCAGCCGAACCCGGACGTGCGGGCGGACAAGGTCGAGCTGATCAGCGGCATCCGCGACGTCGTCGTGCACGGCGACGTGCTGCCCGGCGACGTGGTGGAGCACCACGTCCGGCTCGTCCGGCAGGTGGCCGACGCGGCGATCCTCGCCGGCCACAGCCTGGTCGACGGGCGCAAGGTGCTGGAGATCGGCTCGTTCACGATGGCACGGCGCAGGGCGGAGGAACTGGCATGAGGCGCGTGGCGCTGGTGACCGGCGGGTCGCGGGGCATCGGGCACCGGGTGGTGACCCGGCTCGCCCGCGACGGGTTCGACGTGGCGTTCTGCTACCAGTCGAACCGCGACGCGGCCGAGGTGGTGGAGAAGGAAGCCGCCGCCGCGGGCGCGGCCGTGTACACCGCGCAGGTGGACGTGGCCGAGAAAGCCGAGGTGGACCGGTTCGTCAAGGACGCCGAACGCGCGCTGGGACCGGTGCACGCGGTCGTGTCGTGCGCGGGGATCGTGCGCGACAACCCGCTGGTGCTGCTGAAGGAAGACGACTGGCAGCGGGTGCTGCGGGTCAACCTCGACGGCACGTACCACCTGGCGAAGGCCGCGGTGTTCGCGATGATGAAGCGCAAAGCGGGCTCGGTGGTGACGCTGTCGTCGGTGGCGGGCGTGCACGGCAACGCGACGCAGACCAACTACTCGGCGTCCAAGGCGGGGATCATCGGGTTCAGCAAGGCGCTGGCCAAGGAGGTCGGCAAGTACGGCATCCGGGTCAACGCGGTGGCGCCCGGGTTCATCGAGACCGACATGGTGGCCGGGCTGGGCGAGGACTTCGCGGCCCGGATGGCGGCGCAGATCCCGCTCGGGCGGTTCGGCCGGCCGGAAGAGGTGGCCGACCTGGTGTCGTTCCTGGTGTCGGACCAGGCGTCCTACGTCACCGGCCAGGTGTTCGGCGTCGACGGCGGGCTGGTGATCTGAGGTGGCGCGGCAGCCCCGGTTCTACTTCTCGCTGCGCAGCCCGTACTCGTGGCTGGCCTACCACGACCTGCTGCGGTCCTACCCGGACGTGGCGGGGGCGGTCGAGTGGGCGCCGTTCTGGGAGCCCGACGAGCGCAACGAGCGCGCGTTGGCCGAGCGCGGCGAGCAGTTCCCGTACGCGGCGATGTCCCGCGCGAAGCACCTGTACATCCTGCAGGACGTGGCCAGGTTGGCCGCGGCGCGCGGGTTGGCGGTGAAGTGGCCGGTGGACCGCGAGCCGGTGTGGGAGGTCCCGCACCTGGGCTACCTGGTGGCGTTGCGCGCGGGACTGGGGCAGGAGTACATCGCGGCGGCGTACCGGGCGCGGTGGGAGCAGGGGCGTGACATCTGCTCGCGGGAGACGGTCGCCTCGATCGCCGCGGAGCTGGGGTTGGACCCCGACGAGGTGTCCGGCGCGAGCGAAGACCCGGAGCTGCGGGCGCGCGGGGTCGAGCTGCTCGTGCGGGTGTGCGAGGACGGCGCGTTCGGCGTGCCGTTCTTCGTGCACCGGTTCACCCGGTTCTGGGGCGTCGACCGGCTGCCGGACTTCGTCGCCCACGTGCGGTCGAAGCTCGCGCCGGCGGCGGCGTTGCCCGCGTCGTCCGGCGCGGTCGGTCTGGGGCGTTCGTCCGACGAGGGGCACGCGGGCGGCTGCGGCTGACCCGGGGGGCGGTGGGCGGTGCGCTGAGCGTTGAACTCGGCTGTCCTGAACGTAGGACTCTCGCGACGTGAGCGTAGGACTCTCGCGACGGGAAGGTAGGACACGCGCGTTCTGGGTGTAGGACACGCGGTGAAGCGGTTAAGGTGGCGAGGGTGAAGCCGCTGCGCTGGGGTGTCCTCGGGGCCACCGCCCACATCGCGAGCCGGGTGCTGCCCGCGATCCACCGGACGGCGGGCAACGCGGTGGTCGCCGTGGCGAGCCGGGCCGGGAGGCGCGCGAAGGCGGAAGAGGTGGCGCGGCCGTTCGGGGCACGCGTGCACGACGGGTACGACGAGCTGCTGGCCGACCCGGACGTCGAGGCCGTGTACATCGCGCTGCCCAACACCCAGCACGTCCCGTGGACGTTGCGCGCGCTCGACGCGGGCAAGCACGTGCTGGTGGAGAAGCCGATGGCGCTGTCCGAAGAGGACTGCGTGCGCGTCGAGCGGGCCGCCGCCGACCTCGTGGTGATGGAGGCGTACATGTACCGCTTCCACCCGCAGCAGCGGCGTGCGGCCGACCTGCTGGCCTCCGGCGAGATCGGCGAGCTGCGGGTGGTGCGGTCGGCGTTCGCGTACCCGACCGCGGTCGAGGGGAACATCCGGTTCGACCCGGCTCTGGGCGGCGGCGCGACCTGGGACGTCGGCTGCTACGCGTTCGACGTCCCGCTGTGGGCGTTCGACGCCGAGCCGCGCGCGGCGCGGGCCCGGTTCCACTCGCGGGAGGTCGACCTGAGCGCGGTGGCCACCCTCGACTTCGGCGACGGCCGGTGGGCCGTGCTGGACTACAGCCTCGAGTACGGCCCGCGGGCGACCTACGAGTTCCAGGGCACGCGCGGCTCGATCTCCGTGCGCAACGCGTGGACCCGACCCGACGAGGAAGGGCTGATCACGGTCGTCACGCTGGACGGCGTGCGCGACGAGGCGGTGCCCGCGGCCGACGCCTACGAGCACCAGGCCGCCGCGTTCGCCGAGGCGGTCCGGGAGCGGGTCACGCCGCTGGTGACGCCGGCGCACTCGGCGCGCACCGCCCGGGTGGGCCAGGCGCTCGCGCGGTCGGCCGCGACCGGCGCCGAAGTGGACCTCCGACGCCGGCCGTGACCCGTCAGGCCGGCGCCGCCGCGGCTTCCACCGGCGGGGTGCGCAGCACGTACGCGGTGGACAGCACGGTCGACAGCAGCGTCAGCCCCGTCGCCGAGCCGACCACGACCAGGTAGATCCCGATCGGGCCCTGCGGCCAGAACGTGCCGTTCAACGCGATGGCGAACGGGACCAGCGTCACCAGCGACACGATCGCGCCCAGGATGATCCCGCCCAGCGAGATCACCACCGACTCGACGCCGACCATCCGCAGGATCTGCCCGTGCGTCGCGCCGATCAGCCGTTGCAGCGCGAATTCGCGCCGCCGCTCACCGGTCGCGATCACCAGGGTGTTCACCAGCGAGATCACCGTGTACGCCAGGATCATGCCGACCAGCAGGTAGTTCACCCACGCGCCGGTCTGCTCGCCGCCGCCGCCCGCCGCGAGCGCCTCCTCGCGGCCGGCGACCTCCAGGTCCGGGTGACGCCCGGTCAACGGCGCCAACGCCGACTCCGGGCCCTTCACCAGGACCTGCGTGGCCCGGCCGCCCGTGGTGTGCGCGGCGACCAGTTCGGCGGGCAGCAACGCCGCGTCGAACGAGCCCGTGTGCACGGCCACGACCTCCAGGTCGACGACCGCCCCGTCACCCAGCTTCATCCTGATCGGGTCGCCGACGGCGGCTCCCAGGTCCTCCGCCCAGCCGGTCGGCAGCGCGACCGAGTCGCCGCGCAGGTCGTCCAGCGACCCGGCGGTGACGTCCACGTCCATGGTCCGCGTGACCCCGCTCGGCGTCACCCCGAGCACGGTGATCTCGTCGTCGCCGTCCTCGTGGTCGGGGAAGTACGCCTCGCTGTCGACCACCGCCGACGCCGCCTCGACACCCGGCAGGGCGCGCACCTCGTCCACCACTTCCAGCGGCACCCCGCCGGCGGCACCGGTGACCACGGCGTCCGCGCGCAGGCTCTCCGCGAACGCGTCGGTGGCGGCACTCGCCTGGGTGGTCTGCAGGTAGAGCAACGCGGTGGCCAGGCCGGTGGCGAGCATGACGGGCGTGATGGCGCTCGCCACGCGCACCCGCCGCGCGCCGGTGTTCAGCACGGCGAGGTAACCGGACAGGCCGGACAGGGCGCGCACCGGCCAGCGCAGGACCGCGATCAGCACCCTCGCGGCGGCGGGGGAGAGCAGCGCGATGCCCGCCGCCCACAGCATCGCCGTGGGCCCGGCCGTGCTCGCCGCCACCGGCCCGGACATGACCACCGCGGTGATGACGCTCAACGCCGTGCCGCCGCCCAGGCACAGCAGCGCGAACACCAGCCGGGGCACGCTGAACCAGCGCGTCTGCAGTCCCGCGGCCATCAACGCCTCGGTCGGCCGGGTCACCGCCGCGCCCCGACCGGCGACGAACGCCGCGACCAGGGCGCTGAGCAGCGAGATGCCGACACCGGCCACCACGGGCACCCAGCCCTGCCGGTACGCCATGGCCTGCGGCGCGACGCCCGCGTCCGACAGCCGCGTCAACAGCCACGCGCCGAGGCGCCCGCTCAACGGCCAGCCCAGCGCGGTCGCGAGCACCGCCACGAACGCCGTCTCGCCGAGCACCAGCCTGCGCAGCTGGCCCGGCGTGGTGCCGATCGCCCGCAGCAGCGCCATCTCGCGGTGCCGCTGCTGCACGGACAGGCCGAGCGTGCCCGCCACGACGAACAACGCGACCATGATCGCCAACCCGCCGAAGACCGCCGACAGGGTGATGACCGCCTCGCCGCCGCCCCCGGTGTCGGAGAACTCGGCGAGCCCGCGCTCGTCGCCCGCGAGCACGGCCACGTCCCGACCGGACACCGCGGCCGTCAGGCCCGCGCGCACGCCGTCCGCCGTCGCGCCCGGTTCGAGCAGCACGCCGATCAGGTCGACCTTGCCGGGTTTCGCGTACAGCCGCCGTGCCTCGTCGTCGGCGAAGAACACGACCTGGGCCTCGACCGGCGCCCCGGCGACGCCGACCACCCGGTAGTCGACGTCCCGCGAGTCGATCCGCAGCGCGACCGTGCCGCCGGGGCCGATGCCGGAGTTCGCGCCCACCACGACCTCGCCCGGCCCCTGCGGCGCGCGGCCCTGCTCCACCGCGTACGGCGCGAGGCGTGCGCCGGACCACGTGTGGCCGGTCGCCTCCGCGCCGCCGGGCAGGAGCACCGGGAACGCCACGTCGGGCACGACCTCGGCGACCCCGGCGACGGCCGCGGCCTTGGCGGCCAGCGCGGCGTCGACCGGGGCGCGCTCCAGGTTCGCCGGGTCGCCGGCGACGACCAGCGGTGCCGCCGCGAGCCGTTGCGGCGGCACGTCGTCGCGGATGCCGGTCTCCATCAGGCCGCCGCACGCCATCACGATCGCCGCGCCCATGAACAGCGCGATGAACGACGCGGTGAACCCGCCGATGCGGTAGCGCAGGGTGCGCAACGCGAGGCGCAGCATCAGCGCACCCCGTCGGCCAGGTCGCCGGTGGGCGCGTCGGCCCAGGCGCCCAGCTGGGTCATGCGTTCGCTGACGGCGTGCGCGGTCGGCGACTCCAGCTCGCCCGCGATCCGGCCGTCGGCGAGGAAGACGACGCGGTCGGCGTGCGCGGCGGCCACCGGGTCGTGCGTCACGATCACCACGGTCTGGCCGACGTCGCGCACGGCCTGGCGCAGCAGGGCGAGGACTTCGAGCGTGGTGCGGGTGTCGAGCGCGCCGGTCGGCTCGTCGCCGAAGATCACCGCGGGTTCGGTGACGAGCGCGCGGGCGATGGCCACCCGCTGCTGCTGGCCGCCGGACAGCTCGGCGGGGCGGTGCTTGCGGCGTTCGGAGAGCCCGACGCGGGCGATGACGTCGTCCACCTGGGCGCGCTTCGGGCGGCGGCCGGCCAGGCGCAGCGGCAGCTGGACGTTCTCCACCACGGTGAGCGCGGGCAGCAGGTTGAACGACTGGAAGACGAAGCCGACGCGTTCGCGGCGTAACCGGGTCAGCTCGCGCTCGCTCAGGCCGGTGATCTCGCGACCGTCGAGCAGCACGGAGCCGGAGGTGGGTCTGTCCAGGCCCGCGGCGCAGTGCAGCGCGGTGCTCTTGCCGGATCCGGACGGGCCCATCACCGCGGTGAAGGTGCCGCGCGCGATGCCGAGCGTGACTCCGTCAAGGGCCACTACGCCGTTCCGCTCATTGCCGTAAACCTTGCGGACGGAATGCAGTCGGACGACGTCATCCACGCCTTGAATCGGAGATTGATTCACGTTCTTGCTCCCCATGTGGGACCTATCGGTGTGTGCACGCGCCGCAGACCATACGGACGGGATCAAGCCGGTGGCACTGGTGCCGTCCCCCGAACCGCCGGTCGGGCACGCCGGTGGAGCACGTCTCCGCATCGCTGCGGGGACCACGCGCGACCGACCTTTGAGTAGGTACGTGCCGGAGATCGTAGACACTGTTTCCATAATTTCTGTTGAGGACTCAACGAATAGTCGACGGTC
Source organism: Saccharothrix sp. 6-C (assembly GCF_016695385.1). NCBI lineage: Bacteria > Bacillati > Actinomycetota > Actinomycetes > Pseudonocardiales > Pseudonocardiaceae > Saccharothrix > Saccharothrix sp. 6-C. Next base: position 2,629,463 of record NZ_CP064192.1, read on the forward strand.
ACCTGAACTCCTCCTCACGCGTTCACCCGTGGGGTACGTTGGAACGGCCGCCCGGCACGAACGAGGTGGGTGCGGGAAATCCCCGAACCCGCCGGAGTTAGTGGACCCCGAGTAACGACGCGAAGGGGTTGGATGCATGCACCTGGAGATACGTCATGCCAGGGTGGTCACCACCCTTGCCGAGGCCGGCAGCATCTCGAAGGCCGCGGCGAAGCTGTCCCTGCCCCAACCGAGCCTCACCGCCCAATTGAGACGGATCGAGAAGGCGGTTGGCGGCGACCTGTTCGTGCGGTCGGCCTTCGGGATCACTCCCACACCCCTGGGGGAGCGATTGATCCCGATGCTGGCGGACCTGGCCACCCGGGCCGACGCGGTGGTGGCGGAGGCGTCCTCGCTGTCCTCCGGAATTCTCCGCATCGGCAACGCCGAATGGACACCGGTGACGCTGCGGCGCGCGCTGCAGTCGTCGCTGCCCTCGGTCGAGGTGCAGACGGTGACGCTGGACCCGGCGCTCGGCGTGGACGCGGTCAGCCGCGGCGAGCTCACCGCGGCGCTCGTGCCCAGCCCGGAGGCGGTGGACGGGGTGCGGGACCTCGATCCCACACTGGCCAAGGAGATCATCGTGCGCGAGCCGATCTGGCTCGCGCTGCCGCGCGACCACGCGCTCGCGCGCAGGACTACGGTGAGCCGAAGGCACATGCTGTCGCTGAGCTGGGTGCACCACGTGCCCGGCCACTGGTTCCACGTCGTCGAGGAGCACCTGTTCCGCAGGCTCGACCACCCCACGCCGGAGGTCATGCACTACGCGGGCGGGCACGCCGAGGCGATGAGCTGGGTGCGGGACGCGGGCGCGGCGGCGTTGGCCACGCCGACCGGGTCCACGTCGGACGTGAGCCTGGTGGCGATGACCGAGCCGTTGCGCAGCAGGCTGCTGCTCGTGTGGCGGCCCGGCTCGATCCACCCGAACACGCTCCGGCAGCTGATCGACGCGCTGCGCCGGTACTACTGCGAGTACGCCCGGTCGATCCCGCGCTACTGGAACTGGATGACCGAGCGGCCGACCGACTTCCCGGAGCTGGCCGCGTTCCTGCCGCGGCCGACCCGGTGGTGGCCGCGCGACTCGGCCGGTGACCAGCAGCCGGACCAGGCCTCCCGCACGGCCGCCACCTGAGCAGTCCACTGGGGATGAAGGGCCACCTCGACCCCGGTCGAGGTGGCCTTCGCCATCCCGAGAGTCCAACGTTCAGGGCTCGAGAGTCCAACGTTCGCGAGCCCTGAGTTCAACGCTCGGACACCCGCGCCCGACGCCGAGCGTTGAACTCAGGGCCGCTGAACGTCGGACTCTCGCGACGTGGGCGTTGGACTCTCGCGACGTGGGCGTTGGACTCTCGGCGGTCAGTCGGGTGTCAGCACGGTGTCAGTGGGCCTTGCGAACCTTGATCCGGCAACGGACCAGGGCGAGGAGGACGCACATGACGGCGTTGGTGGCGGTCTCGAGTCACCTGCCGGAGACGGTGGCCGTCGCGGACCTGCAGGAGTCGCTCGGGCTCGACGAGCAGCAGGTGCGCCGGTTCACCCGGCTCTACGGCCTCGACCGGATCTGCAAGTCCGACCTGTCCGAGGCGCAACTGCTGATCGCGGCCGCGGAGAAGCTCGACGGGCTGCGCGGCCAGGAGGACCGGGTCCGCTACCTCATCCGCGCCAAGGGTATGCGCACCACCGCGCCCTACCCGATCAGCCCGGTGCACGAGGTCCGCGAGGCGTTGAACCTGCGGCACGCGACGACCCTCTCCGTCGCCGACCACGGCTGCGCCACCGGCCTGCTCGCCCTGGACGTGGCTGGCACGCTGCTCGCCGCCGACGGCGACCCCGACGCGCTGGCGCTGATCCTGGCCGGCGACAAGACGTTCACGCCGTTCACCCAGTGGGTCCGCGACACGTCGATCATGGGCGAGGGCATGGCCGCGATCCTGGTGGCCGCCGACGGCGACCGCGACCACGTGCGCGGCTACGCCAGCCGCATCCACGGCCGCGACGACGGCGTGATCGACCTGACCCCCGAGATCGCCAAGGACGCCCGCCGCATCTACCAGGACGCGCTGGCCGAGGTCGTCGGTGCGGCCACCGGCGAGGCGGGCATCGGCGTCGCCGACCTCGACCTGGTGCTGCCCCACAACGTCAACCGCGTGTCGTGGACGGTCGCGGCGAAGAACCTCGGCCTGCCCAACGACCGGTTCTTCCTGGACAACCTCGGCGCCACCGGCCACTGCTTCTGCGCCGACCCGTTCATCAACTACCAGACGGTGACCGAGCTCGGCCTGCTCAAGCCCGGCGACAAGTACCTGATGACGGCCGCCGGCCTCGGTCAGACGTTCGCCGCGATGGTCCTGGAGCACTGAGATGTCCCGGAGCGCAGACATGGACGAACCGGACTTCACCCGCAGGCTCAAGACGGCGCTGCTCGGCACGCCGGACGCCTCGCTCGCGTTCCTCGGCAACTTCGAGGTCGAACAGCGGTGGGCGCTCGGCGAGCACACGCTGCCCCGGCTGTCGGCCGAGAGCGGCGCGGCCGTGGTCAACCACATGGACGAGTTCGCGCTGCTGCTGGCCGGCGGCGACGACCACGTCGTGCTCAAGGCCACCCCCGACCCCGACTACCTGGCCTACCTCGCCGGGCTGGGCATCGACCTGCCGACCGTGCACGTGGTGGCGGACTCCGACCCGCGCCGCACGGTCACCGCCGACGCCCTCGCCGACCCCGCCACGGTCGAGACGGTGGCGGGACTGGCCCGGCAGGGCGTCCGGCTGACCGCGCACGGCGTGTCCGACCTGGAAGAACGCCTCGCCGAACGCACCGGCATGGCCCTGGCCGCACCGGACGCCACGACGTGCAAAGCGGTCAACAGCAAGGTCTACAGCCGCCGCGCGGCCGACGAGCTGGGGTTGCGGCAGCCCGCCGGGTGGGCCTGCGAGAGCGTCGACGAGCTGCGCGAGGCGTTCGAGCGGGCACGCGCGCTGGTCGCGGACGGCCGCAAGGTCGTGGTGAAGGAGGCGCTGGGCGTCTCCGGCAAGGGCATCGCGGTGCTGGAGAGCGACCGCCGGATGGACCGCCTGCTCGGCATGGTCGCCAAGCAGGTCGAGAAGTCCGGCCGGCCGCGGCTCGCGTTCGTGGTGGAGGAGTGGGTCGCCAAGCGCGCCGACCTCAACTACCAGTTCACCGTGGCCCGCGACGGCGACGTGCGGTTCGACTTCGTCAAGGAGCTGCACACCGAAGGCGGCGTCCACAAAGGACATCGGATGCCCGCGAGGCTGTCCGGCGCCCAGGTCGGCGAACTCGCCGAGACCTCGCTCCGGCTGGGCAAGAAGCTCGCCGCGGACGGCTACTACGGCGTGGTCGGCGTGGACGCCATGGTCGACCCCGACGACGGCCTCTACCCGGTCGTGGAGATCAACGCGCGCAACAACATGTCCACCTACCAGGCACGCGTGCAGGAGCGGTTCGTCGGACCCGGGCAGGTCGCCCTGGCCCGGCACTACCCCGTGCGGCTGCACCGCAGGCTGCCGTTCGCCGAGGTGCGCGACCTGCTGCGCGGCCTGCTGCTCGACGGGGCCGGCGGCACCGGCCTGCTGGTCAACAACTTCGCCACGGTCAACGCGGGCCACCGCGCCGACGCGGCGTTCGACGGACGGCTCTACGGCCTGCTCGTCGCGTCGTCGGACGACGAGCTGCGCCGCGTGGACGACGACATCACCGCCCGATTGGAGACGCGACCGTGAGCGCCGAGTTCGAGGTCCAGGGCATCGGGATCACCGAGATCGCCGAGCGGTACGGCACACCGCTGTACCTGTACGACGGCGACGAGCTGGAGTCGCGGGTGGACGGGCTCAAGGAGCTGCTGCACCCGCGGCTGGAGTTCTTCTTCTCCCTCAAGTCGAACCCCAACATCGGCGTGCTGTCCGTGCTGCACGCCCGGGGCGCGCGGGCCGAGGTGTCGTCGATGGCCGAGCTGGTCACCGCGCGCCGCGCCGGCGTCGACCCCGCCGACATCATCTTCCTCGGGCCGGGCAAGAGCGCCGACGAGCTGGCCGCCTGCCTGGACGAGGGCGTCTACGCGATCGTGTGCGAGTCGTTCGGCGAGCTGGCGCTGATCGACGAGTTCGCCGCGCTGCGCGGGATGCGCGCGCCGGTCGCGCTGCGGGTCAACCCCAGCTTCTCGGTCAAGGGCTCCGGCCTGACCATGGGCGGCAAGCCGCGCCAGTTCGGCATCGACGAGTCGCAGCTGTTCGCGTCCGACGACCTCGTGGCACGGCACCCGAACGTGCGGTTCATGGGCGTGCAGGTCTACATGGGCACCCGGATCCTGTCCGAGGAGGCCGTCGCCGAGAACACCGAGCGGATCTTCGAGCTGGCCGACCGGCTGGCCGGGCACCTCGGCATCCCGCTGGAGCTGGTCGACATCGGCGGCGGCCTCGGCGTGGCCTACTTCGACGGCGAGCGCGACCTCGACCTCGCGCTGCTCGCCGCGCGCGTCAACCCGGTCATCGACGGGTTCGCCGACCGGCACCCCGGCACCCGGCTGGTGATGGAGCTCGGCCGCTACCTCACCGCCACGTCCGGCACGTACGTGGTGCGCGTGCGGTACGTCAAGGAGTCCATGGGGGAGCGGTTCGCGGTCGCCGACGGCGGCACGAACCACCACATGGCGGCGGTGGGCATCGGGTCGTTCGTCAAGCGGAACTTCCCCATGCGGGTGCTCAACCGGGTCGACGAGCCCGCCACCGAGAGCTGGCACGTCACCGGACCGCTGTGCACGCCCAACGACACCCTCGGCAAGAAGGTCCGGCTGCCGCCCGTCCGACCCGGCGACCTCGTCGGCGTGCTGCGCTCCGGCGCCTACGGCCCGACCGCCTCGCCCGTGCTGTTCCTCAGCCACGGCTACCCGGCGGAAGTGCTCGTCCACGACGGGCGCGCGCACCTGGTGCGCACCCGTGACGACACCGAGGACCTGCTGCGCCACCAACACCTCCCCGACCGCGCCGCCGCCACGGCTCTCACCGAAGGAACCGCATCATGAGCGAATCCACCACCGTCGCCCCCCGCGAGCGGATCGTCGGCGCCATCACCGCCGTGCTGGCCCAGGTGCTGGACTACGACCTGCCGGAGCTGACCGAGCAGTCCCGGCTGTTCGACGAGCTCGGCCTCGACTCGACCGGCGTCTTCGAGCTGCTGATGCAGCTGGAGGAGGCGCTGGAGGTCGAGTTCGACACCGACAACCTGGAGATGGCGCACTTCGAGACGGTCCGCTCGCTGGCCGACTTCGTCGCCGCGGAAATGGACCGCTAGCCGTGTACCGGACCACCGCGCCGACGCTGTCCCGGCCGGCGGGCGCGCGGACGCTGGGCCTGGCGCGGGTCGTGCGGACCCGCGTCGCCCCCGACCGCTCGCTGGCCGACGAGTTCTCGTTGCGCCACTTCACCGACCTGACCTCCGGTTACGGCGTCGCGCTGCGACCCGAGGCGCTCGCCTCGCCGGGCACCACGTTCACCGCGCTGACCCGGTCGCTGCACGCGGGCCTGGAGCCGTTGGGGCCGGTGGAGCTGGCGATCGTGGCCCACGCCACGCCGGACCTGGACTGCCGGATGGCCGCGGCGACGTACCTGGCCGAGGCGGTGCCCGGCGCGCCGTTGTCGTTCTCGGTGTCGGACGTCGGCCGGTGCGCGCCGTTCGCGGCGTTGCGGATCGCGGCCGACTACGCGGCCCGGCACGGGTTCTCGCGCGCGCTGGTGGTGATCGCGGACCAGGCCACGTTGCCCTACGAGCTGGGTGACGAGGCCGGTGACCGGCCGGTCGGCGATGCCGGGGTGGCGTTGCTGCTGGAGCCGGGAGGCGCGCCGTTGTCGATGGTGCACACACCCGGGGTGTCGGTCGCGGACCTGCCGGACGCCGTCGCGGCCGGGATGGCGTCGTTGGTGGGTCCGGGCGTGCCGGTGGCCGTGGTCGCCGGGGCCGGGGTCGACCCGGAGCTGGTGCGGCACGGCGGGACGGTGCGGTCCGCGCCGGCCGGGTACCCGTGCACGGCGCTGTGGGAGGGCTTGGCGGACTCGCTGGGACGCGTGGTGCTCGTGGAGCACGACGTGGCGACCGGCGACCTGGGCATGGCCGCGGTGGGGGTGACCCGGTGACGACGTCGGTGCGGTTGGGCGCGGCGGTGCTGTCGAGGTGCCACTCGGCGGCGCGGGAGGAAGGGCTGGCGCCCGCGTTGACGGTGCTGGGTTCGCTCGTGGCGCCGGGGCTGCTGCCGTGCGGGCCGGGTGGGCACGCGGTCGTGCCGCAGGAGGTCGCGGCGTCGGCGGACCGGGTGTGGGTGGACGGCGTCGTGGTGGACCGGCCTGGACTGGCCGAGTCCACTGTGGATACGATCGACCTGCCCGGCGGGGCGGTCGTGCTGCTGCGGGTCCTGGGTACACGATCGGGTGAAGATGGTCCGAGAATGTACGGAAACGGTGTTCCCGTACCTCGGTTGAGAGCAGCGGACCCCGAGACCGACCCCGCCACGTCCGACCAGCGCGCCGCCTGGGCCCTGGGCCTGGTGTGGCTGCGGCTGGGGCTGTCGGAGGCGCTGCGCGAGACGTGCATGCGCTACCTGAACGGGAGGCGGACCGGCAGCACCACCCTGCTGCAGCAGCAGATGGTGAAGTCGACCGTGGCCGACGGGCTGATCGAGCACCTGGAGGTGCGGGCGGTCCTGACGGGCGTGGACGCGGGCGAGCTGCCCGGCGTGATCCTGGCCCACCTGCACGCGAGGATCACCGCGGCCGACCGGTGGCTGGTGAACCTGCTCGGCGCGAGCGGGTACCTGGTCGGCGGCCCGGGGCAGGTGGCGCACCTGTCGGAGCTGCTGGCGGAGGCCTACGTGCCCGGCCCGACCCCGGAGCCCGCCGCAGACCCCACCGCAGGCCCCACCGCGGGTCCCGCCGCGGGTCCCGCCGCAGACCCGACCTCGGGCCCCACTGCGGGCCCCGCCGCAAACCGGACCTCGGGCGCCGCCGCGGATTCCGCGTCGGGCACGCCCGGGACGCACGTGGGCGTCGAGTCGTGAGCGCGTTGGACGCGCGGCTGGTCGCGTTGCGCGACCAGGTGCGCGAGTGGGGGGCGGACTTCCGCCGGTTGGGGCTCGCGGTGGACCGCGACCCGGAGCTCATCCGCGACCACTTCGACCTCCCCGCGGTCCGGTACCTGTCGACCATGGGCATCCCGCCGGAGTACGGCAACGTCCCCATCCCCATCGCGGGCAACCGGTTCTACGGCACGCTGGCCCTCGAACGGGCGATCATCATGGAGGAGCTGGCCTGCGCCGACGTCGGCATGCTGGTCGCCTCGCCCGGCCCGCTGCTGGCCGGCGTGCTGGTCGACCTGCTCGCCGACGACGAGCAGAAGGAGTGGTTCTACGGCCGGATGCTCGCCGAGCCGCTGTGGACGTTCTTCGCGCTCACCGAACCCGACCGCGGGTCCGACGCGGGCGGGCTGACCACGACGTTGACCTCGGTCGAGGGCGGCGCGGTGCTCGCCGGCGAGAAGCGGTACGTCGGCAACGCCTGCCGGGCGCAGCTCGGGGTGGTGTTCGCGCGCGTCGGCTCCGGCCCGCTGGGCATCAACGCGGTCCTGGTGGAGACCCCGGCGCCGGGGTTCTCGGCGACCGCGCTGGAGACCATCGGCCTGCGCGGCGCGCGGATCAGCGCGATCACCCTGGACGACGTGCACGTGCCGGCGTCCCGCTTCGTCGGACGGCACCTCTCGCCGTCGCGGCGCGGCATGTGGGCGTTCGTGCAGACGTTCAACCTGCTCCGGCCGGGCGTGGCGGCGATCGCGCTCGGCATCGCGCGGGCGGCGCACGAGTACGTCGCGGAGAACCGCTCGACGTTGCGCCGCGACGAGCGCGACCGGCTCGACGAGCTGGGCCGCCGGATCACGGCGGCGCGCGCGCTCGTGCACCTGGCCGCCCGCGCGGTGGACGCCCGGACCTCGGACGGCTACCTGGCGTCGGCGGCGAAGGCCCGCGCGTCGCAACTGGCGCTCGACGCCACCCGCGCGGCCTGCGAGTTCTTCGGCGTCGGCGCCCGCTTCGACCACCCGCGGCTGGACAAGCTGGTCCGCGACGCGCGCGGCCTGGAGTTCATCGAGGGCACGTCGAACATGCAGAAGCTGAACCTGTTCCAGGGCCTGTTCACCGGCAAGCTGGACCGGGACGACCCGTTCCGGGTGAGCGTCGGCTCACCGCGCTGAACCCCGCGCGCCACCCCCGCGGCCGACCGCCGCCGCACCCCGAGTACCCCGACCGGCGCCAACCGGTCGGGGTACTCGGCGTGGTGCCCGCGGTGGGCGCGCACCGCCTCCGGGCACGCCCGGAACTCCTCCAGCCGGCTCGTGAGCCGAGCCCTCATCCACGTCGTGCCGTCGTACCGGGGCTCGAAGCGGCGCCCGGACGGCGACGAGCCCACCGGGTCGGGGGACCGGTGGGCTCGTCGTTTCCCGGGGGAGGGAGGTCCTACTTGCCGTGCAGCTGCTTGAGGTACTCGTAGGTGCTGGGCAGCGTGGTCAGCAGTTCCTTCTGCGTCTGCTTGATCTGCGCGAACACCGGCTCGGCCGAGTCCAGCACGTCCTGCCGCGCGGCCAGCGCGGGCAGCGAGTGGTCGGGCAGGTAGTCGAGCCCGGCGAAGATGCAGTAGTAGTTGGAGTTGTTCCAGAAGTTGCGGAACTCCGCGTCGAAGTTCGCGTAGTAGGTCGACTCGTCGGTGATCGGCATGTTCACCGCCAGGCCCGCCTTGTACATGCGGACCTTCTCCTGGAAGTCGTCCGCCAGCCGCAGCTCCTTGCAGGCCTGCCAGAACGCCGTGTCGTTGCGCGGCGCGAAGCTGAAGTGGCCCTGCACGAAGTCGCGGGAGTCGTCGAACATCGTCTCGATCTCCGCGTTGAAGCGGTCTTGCAGGACCGAGTCGAAGTTCTTGTCCGGGAAGTACTTCGCCAGCTGGTACAGCGCCGCGTAGACGAAGTAGATGCCGGTCGACTCCAGCGGCTCCAGGAAGCAGGAGGCGAGGCCGATCGAGACGACGTTCTTCACCCACGCGCGGCGGTTGCGGCCGACCCGGAACTTGATCTGGTTCAGGTTCGCCGTCTCGGGGTCGAGGCCCCACATGGTGCAGAACTCCAGGGTCGCGTCGTCGCGCGACTGGAAGCGGCTGGAGAAGACGTAGCCCGTGCCGAACCGGCCCAGCATCGGGATCTTCCACGCCCACCCGCTCGACATGGCGATCGAGGACGTGTACGGCTCGACGCCGTTGGCCGCGTCGTCGTGCGGCACCTGCGTCGCGACCGCGCTGTCGTTGAGCAGGTGGTCGCTCATGTCCAGGAACGGCTCCTTCATGGCCTGGTTGATGAGCAGGCCGCGGAAGCCGGAGCAGTCGATGAACAGGTCACCCTCGATGGTGAGCCCGCCCTCGGTCTTGAGCGCCGAGATGTTGCCGCGCTGGTCGATGACCGCTTCGGTCATCAGGTCCTGGATGTGGATCGCGCCCTGGTTGGTGGTGGCCCACTTGCGCAGGAACGGCGAGATCAGGTTGGTGTCGAAGTGCCACGCGTAGTTGGTCCACTTCGTGCCGTCCATGAACCGCGGCGACAGCTTCGCGTCCATGATCGGGGGCTCGCGGTAGCAGGCGTAGTCGAACGGCTCGTCGGTCTGGCCGCCGAGCTTCTTGTGCGCCCAGTAGTGCGACAGCGGGTGGTTCTCGTGGTTGGGCAGCAGGCCGAACAGGTGGTAGTAGTGGTCGGTCCCGTCGCCGTACGGCCGGGGGTTCGCCTCGCCGCGGCCCGGGGTGCGCCAGTTGGTGAACTTGATGCCCATCTTGTAGCTGGCGTTGCACTCGCGCATCCAGTCCTCTTCGGCGATGCCGAGGAACTCGAAGAACGTCTTGTGCAGGTTGGGTACGGTCGCCTCGCCCACACCGATCTTGGGGATCGAGGGCGCCTCCAGCACGGTGATGGTCACACCGGGGCCGAGCGCCTTGCCGAGGTACGCCGCGGCCATCCAGCCCGCGGTGCCGCCACCGAGCACCACGACCTTCTTGATCCTACGATCTTCCATCGAGGTTTGTCCTCCCGTCATGATCACGACAAAGGCCGCGGAACCGACGTCCGTCGCGGTGCTGCCGGTGTTCGAAGGGCGAGTGCCCGGAAATCCGTGTCCGGACCCACCCTGAACCCGAATGGCTATGAATTTTCTATACGCACCGCCGTCAGTGACGTGTCAGCGGCTTGTCAGCCGTGTTCGCGAGTATGTGGTCGGGATCGCTGCCCGGCCGGGTCGGCGCAGCTCATCAGGGCTGGACGAGAAAGGGACGGTAACGTGGCACCTGCCTTCGCGGTGATTTCCGGCGCTCAGGTGAACGAGGTATTGCGAGGGCGCGAGAAGCACGTTCTCGAACTCATCGAGGCCGCCTACCGGTGGCACGGTGAAGGCGCCACGATCAATCCTCCGTCCTATTTCCTGCGGTTCCCCGAAGACCCCTCGTCGCGGATCATCGCGCTGCCCGCGTCCATCGGCGGCGACATCGGCGTGCACGGGGTGAAGTGGATCTCCAGCTTCCCCGCGAACGTCGCCGCCGGGCTGCCGCGCGCGTCCGCGGTGCTGATCCTCAACGACCGCGAGACCGGCTACCCGATCGCCTGCCTGGAGAGCTCCATCGTCAGCGCGGTGCGCACCGCCGCGTCCGCCGCGCTCGCCGCCGACTGGCTCAGCCGAGGCCGCGGCCCCGGCCGCCCCGCCCGGGTCGGGTTCGTCGGCACCGGCCTGATCGCCCGCTACATCCACACCTACCTGACCGCGACCGGGTGGAGCTTCGACGAGGTCGGCGTGCACGACCTGAGCGCCGACTCCGCGACCGGCTTCCGCGAGTACGCCCTGGACGCGGGCGACGGCGCGGTGCGGGTCCACGACAGCGCGGAGAGCCTGATCCGGTCGAGCGACCTGGTCGTGTTCGCCACCGTCGCGGGCACGCCGCACGTCACCGACCCGACGTGGTTCGACCACAACCCGCTGGTGCTGCACGTGTCGCTGCGCGACCTGTCGCCCGAGGTGATCCTCGCGTCCGCCAACGTGGTGGACGACGTGGAGCACTGCCTGAAGGCGAACACCTCGCCGCACCTGGCCGAGCAGCTCACCGGCAACCGGGAGTTCCTGTCCGGCACGTTGCACGACGTCATGACCGGCGCGGTGACGCCACCGGCGGACCGGCCGCTGGTGTTCTCCCCGTTCGGCCTCGGCGTGCTGGACCTGGCGGTCGGCAAGCACGTCTACGACGAGGTGTCGCGGGCGGGCGAGCTGGCCGTGGTCCCGGACTTCTTCCACGACCTCGACCGCTACGGCAAGCGCTGAGCCGCCTGACCGTGCACCTCGCCTAGGAGTCGGCGCATGCCAGTGATATCGACGCCCCAGGAGTTCAACGTGGACGACCTCTACGTGGACCTCCGGCGGCTCTCGGGCCACCCGCTGTACCTCAAGTGCGAAGGGTTCAACTTCGCCGGGTCCATCAAGCTCAAGGCCGCCAACGAGATGGTGTCCGCCGCCGTGCGCGCGGGCACCCTGCGCGAGGGCGCCACGCTGGTGGAGAGTTCGTCGGGCAACCTCGGGGTGGCGCTGGCGCTGGTGGCGGCGAGCCGCGGCTACCGGTTCCTGTGCGTCACCGACGCGCGCTGCAACCTCGCCACCAGACAGCTGATGGAGGCGTTGGGCGCGCGGGTGCACGTCATCACCGAGCCCGACCCCCAGGACGGCTACCTCGGCGCCCGCATCCGCTACGTCAAGCAGGTGTGCGAGGACGAGGGGCACGTGTGGCTCAACCAGTACGCCAACCCGGCGAACTGGATGGCGCACTACCAGAGCACCGGCCCGGAGATCCTCAAGAGCTTCCCCGAGGTCGACGTGGTGTTCATCGGCGCGGGCAGCACCGGCACCCTCATGGGCTGCGCGCGGTACTTCAAGGAGACCAAGCCGTCGGTGCGGGTCGTCGCGGTGGACTCGGTCGGCTCGGTCACCTTCGGCACGCCCGCGCAGCCGCGGCTGCTGCCGGGTCTGGGCACCAGCGTCCGCCCGACGCTGCTGGACGAGTCCTTCGTGGACGAGGTGCTGCACGTGGCGGAGCGGGACACGGTGCGCGCCTGCCGGACGTTGCTGCGGCACGGGTTCCTGTTCGGCGGCTCGACCGGCACGGTGCTGTCCGGCGCGGCCGACTGGCTCACCCGCAACCGGCCCGACGGCGACGTGACCGCGGTGGCGATCGCGCCGGACCTCGGCGACCGCTACCTGGACACCGTCTACCGGGACCAGTGGATCAGCGACAGCTACGGCGCGGAACTGCTCGCCGAGGACGCGATGCTTGCGAGGAGACTGCCATGACCCGACGGCTGCCCCTGTCCGCCGGCCAGGTCGACATCTGGTTCGACGAGAAGCTCTCCGGCGGGACCTCGTCCTACAACACGGCGGGCTACCTGGACATCCGGGGACCGCTGGACCTGGAGGTGTTCCGCGCGGCCGTGGCGCGGCTGGTGTTCGAGTCGGAGTGCATGCGCGCCCGGTTCACCGAGGTCGACGGCGAGCCCGGCCAGGTGGTCGAGCCGCTGCCGGACCCCGGTCTGCGGGTGCTGGACCTGCGCGCCGAGGCCGACCCGGAGCGGGCCGGCCGCGACTGGGTGCGGGCCGACCTGGACGTGCCGTTCGGCCTCGGCGACTTCCCGCTGTTCCGGCTGGCGCTGCTGCGCGTCGCCGACGAGCGGGCGTTCTTCTACATGTGCATCCACCACTTCCTGTGCGACGGCTACACGCAGGTGGTGTTCTGGCGCCGGCTCGGCGAGCTGTACGAGGCGCTGCTGGCGGGCGCGCCGGTCGGCGACGGCCAGCTGCCGCCGCTGGCGGAGCTGATCGAGGCGGAGGCGGCCTACGGCGGGTCCGGGCAGGCGGAGCGGGACCGGCGGTTCTGGGAGCGCCGGTTCACCGACGCGCCCGAGCTGGTCAGCCTGTCGCACCGGGACGGCGCCCGCACGCCCGGGTTCGTGCGCCGCAGCGCCGTGGTGCCCGAGGCGACCGCCCGGCTGGTCCGCGAGGTCGCCGCCGAGGCGAAGGTGACGTGGCCGACCGTGGTGACCGCCGCGATGGCGGCCTACACGCAGCGGATGACCGGCGTCCGCGACGTGCTGCTGACGTTGCCGGTGACGGCCCGGGTGGGCGCCCGGATGCGCGCCATCCCCGGCATGGTGGCCAACACCGTGCCGCTGCGGCTCGCCGTGGGCCCGGAGACCACGCGCGCCGGGCTGCTGGCCGACACCTCGCGCGAGGTCACCAGGGTGCTGCGCCACCAGCGGCACCGGGTCAGCCGCATCCGCGGCGCGATGGGCCTGCGCAGCGACGACCGCAGGCCGTTCGGGCCGCTGGTCAACATCCTGCCGCAGGAGACCGAGCTGAAGCTCGGGCCGTGCGTGATGACGGTCAACAACCTGTCCACCGGGCTGGTGGACGACTTCGAGGCCACGGTCGTGGAGGCGCCGGGCGGAGGCCTCGAGCTGCACCTGAGCGGCAACGCGGGCCTGTACGAGGAAGACGAGATGCTCGGCCACGTCACCCGCTTCGCCGCCTACCTGGAGCGGTTCGCGCGCGTCGCGCCGGACTCCGCGCTGAGCCGGGTGGACTTCGCGGGCGCCGGCGCGGTCGTCGGCCCGGTGCGCGAGGACGAGCACCTCGGCGTGGTCGAGCGCGTGCGCGCGGTCGCCGAGGCGCGGCCCGACGCGGTCGCGGTGGTGGACGGGTCCGGACCGGTGACCTACGGCGAGCTCGTCGCGCGCGCCGAGGCCCTGTCGCACGAGCTGGACGCCGGCCTGACCGCCGTGCTCGCCGAGCCCGGCGCCGGTTTCGTCACGGCGGTGCTGGCCGCCCTCGGCGCGGGCGGCGCCTACGTGCCGCTGGACGTGCGCGCGCCGGTCGCCCGGATCGCGGGACTGCTGGCCGACAGCGGCGCCACGCGCCTGGTGGTCGACCGGGCGCACCGCGCGCTCGCGGCCGACCTCGCCGGCGGCGCCCGGGTGGTGGTGCTGGACGACGCCGAGGCCGACGAGCTGTCGCCGCTGTCCGGCGCGGCGCACGACCTGGCGTACGTGATCTTCACGTCCGGGTCGACGGGCCGGCCCAAGGGCGCGATGGTGCACCGGGGCGGTCTCGTCAACCACCTCCTGGCCAAGGTCGAGGACCTCGGGCTCACGGCGGCCGACACCGTCGTGCAGAACGCGCCGGTCACCTTCGACGTGTCCGTCTGGCAGATGCTCGCGCCGCTGGTCGTGGGCGGCCGGGTGCGCGTCGTGGGCGCGGCCGAGGCCGCCGACCCCGACACCCTGTTCAGCCTCACCGCGGCCGAGGGCGTGACCGTGCTGGAGGTCGTGCCGTCGCTGCTGCGCGCCGCGCTCGACGCGTGGGACGCCGCCGGGGTCGCCGCGCCGCTGCCCGGCCTGCGGTACCTGGTGGTCACGGGCGAGGTGCTGCCCGCCGACCTGTGCGCCCGCTGGTTCGACCGCTACCCCGGGTTGCCGCTGGTCAACGCCTACGGGCCCACCGAGTGCTCGGACGACGTGACGCACGCGGTGATCACCGGACCGGTCGGCGGCGCCCGCGCGCCGATCGGCCGCCCGGTGCGCAACACCAGGCTCTACGTGCTGGGCGACGACCTGCGCCCGATGCCGCGGGGCGTGCCCGGCGAGCTGTACGTGGCCGGCGCCGGGGTCGGCGACGGCTACCTCGGCGACCCGGCACGCACCGCGGTCGCGTTCACACCGGACCCGTTCGGCGGACCGGGCGACCGCATGTACCGCACGGGCGACCGCGTGGTGCTGCGCGCCGACGGCGACCTGGAGTTCCTGGAGCGGCGGGACTTCCAGGTCAAGATCCGCGGCCACCGCATCGAGCTGGGCGAGGTCGAGGCCGCGGTCCGCACGGTCCCCGGCGTGGTGGACGCGGCGGTCGCCGCCGTCACCGACCCGGCCGGGCACAAGCGGCTCGTCGGCTACGTCGTGGGCGAAGCCGCGGCGGTCCGCGAGCAGGTGGCGGCGCTGCTGCCCGAGTACATGGTCCCGTCCACCTTCGTGGTGCTGGACGCGATGCCGTTGACCCCGCACGGCAAGGTGGACCGCAAGGCGCTGCCGGCGTTGGACTTCGGCACGCCCGCCACGACGCGCGCGGCCCGCACGCCGCAGGAGGAGATCCTCTGCCGTGTGCTCGCCGAGGTGCTCGGCGTGGCCTCGGTCGGCGTCGACGACAGCTTCTTCGCCCTCGGCGGCGACAGCATCAGCTCCATCCAGGTCGTCAGCCGCGCCCGCGCGGCCGGTCTGGTCGTCACCTCGGCGGACGTGTTCCAGCTGCGGACACCGGCCGCCATCGCGGCGGTCGCCGAACCCGTCTCCGCCGTCGCGGTGGTCGCGGACGACGGGGTGGGCGAGGTCGAGCTGCCCCCGATCGCCCACCAGCTGCGCGAGACGCCCACCGCGCTGACCCGCGACTACAGCCAGCACGTCGCGGTGTCCGTGCCCGCCGGGCTGGACGTCGACCGGCTCACCGCGGCCGTGCAGGTGCTGCTCGACCACCACGACGCGCTGCGGCTGCGGCTGGCCGAGCCGGTCGAAGGGCTGTGGGCGCTGGAGGTCCGGCCGCGCGGCGCGGTCCGGGCGGCCGACGTGGTCAGCGCCGGCGGCACGCTCGACTCGGCGCGCGAACGCCTGGCCCCCAAGGACGGCGTGGTCGTCCAGTTCGTCCTCAGCGACGGCGAGCTGCTGGTGGTGGCCCACCACCTGGCCGTGGACGGCGTGTCCTGGCGGATCCTGCTGCCCGACCTGCGCGCGGCCGTCGAAGGACGGGCGCTGCCGCCGGTCGGCACCTCCTACCGCCGCTGGACGCGGCTGCTGTCGGAGCAGGCGCGCACCGCCGCCCGCACCGCCGAGCTGCCGCTGTGGACCGGGCAGTCACGCGGCGGCGACCCGCTGCTGGGCGCACGCCCGCTGGACCCCGCCGTGGACGTCGAGCGCACCGCCGGCCACCACCGGTTCGAGGTGCCCGACGCGGCGGCGCTGACGACCGCCGTGCCCGCCGCGTTCCACGCCGAGGCCAACGAGATGCTGCTGGCGGCCCTCGCGGTGGCGGTGGCCCGGCGGCGCGGCCTGGGCTCGGTGCTGGTCGAGCTGGAGGGCCACGGCCGCGAGCAGACCGCCGAGGACGTGGACCTGGCGCGCACGGTCGGCTGGTTCTCCAGCGTGTTCCCCGTGCGCCTCGACATCGGCGACACCTCGGACGTGCCGGGCGTGGTGAAGCGGGTCAAGGAAGCGCTGCGCGCGCTGCCCGACCACGGCCTCGGCTTCGGGCTGCTGCGCCACCTCAACCCGCAGACGCAGGGCGCGCTGGCCCGCTACGCCCCACCGCAGATCGGTTTCAACTACCTCGGGCGCTTCGGCGTGGACCGGGGGGAGTGGTCGCTGCGCGGCGACGTCGGCCTGCACGCGCACCGCGACGTGCCCCTGCGGTACGCGCTGGAGGTCGCCGCCGTCACCGAGGACCGGCCGGACGGCCCGGTGCTCGTGTCCGACTGGCGGTACGCGGGCGCGCTGCTGTCCGAAGAGGACGTCCGGGGCATCGCCGAGACCTTCACCGAGGTGCTCGCCGCGCTCGTGGCGCACGCCGAGCGGCACGCGGACCGGGCCGGTGGCCGCACGCCGTCGGACTTCCCGCTGGTGTCGCTGACCCAGCGGGAGGTCGAGGACGTCGAGCGGTCCGTGGGTCCGCTGGACGACGTGCTGCCGCTGTCGCCGTCGCAGCGGGGCCTGCTGTTCCAGGCCGACTACGACCGCGACGGCGTGGACGCCTACACGTTGCAGGTGACCGTGGACGTGGCCGGCCCGCTCGACCCGGCCCGGCTGCGCGCCGCCGCGCGGGCGCTGGTGGCGCGGCACCCCCTGCTGCGCGCCGCCTTCCACCACCGCGAGTCCGGTGACGCCGTCCTGGTCGTGCCCTCGGCGGTCGAGCCGTCGTGGGACGAGGTCGACCTGACCGGGATGGACCCGGCGGACCGGGACCGGGAGCTCGCCCGGCTCACCGACGCCGACTGGCTGCGCCGCTTCGACCTGACGGCCCCGCCGCTGGTGCGGTTCACCGCGGTGCGGCTGACCGGCGAGGCGTCGCGCGTGACCTGGACCGTGCACCACTCGCTGGTGGACGGCTGGTCCAACCCGATCTTCGCCCGGGAGCTGTTCACCCTCTACGCCGGCGGGGCCGACGCGTCGGCGCTGCCCCCGGTCACGCCGCACGCCCACTACCTGCGGTGGCTGGCCGACCGGGACGTCGAGGCGGCGCGTGGCGCGTGGCGCGCGGCGCTGGCCGGGCTGACCGAGGCGACCCGGCTGGCGCCGGTCGACCCGGACCGCACGCCCGCCGTGCCCGACGAGCTGCTGGTGGACGTGCCCGAGCCGCTGACGGCCCGGTTGACCGACTGGGCGCGGGCCAACGACCTCACCCTCAGCACGGTCGTGCAGGGCTGCTGGGCGGTGCTGCTCGGCGCCCTGACCGGGAGCCGGGACGTGGTGTTCGGCGCGGTGCGGTCCGGCCGGCCCGCCGAGCTGCCCGGCGTGGAGACGATGATCGGCCCGTTCCTGGGCACGCTGCCGGTGCGGGTGGCGCTCGACCCGGCGCAGGCGCTCGCGCGGCTGCTGGCGGACCTGGGCGCCGCGCAGGTCGACCTGGAGCCGCACCTGCACCTCGGGTTGGCCGAGGTGCAGCAGCTGGCCGGGATCGGCGAGCTGTTCGACACGGTGGTCAGCTACCACAACTACCCGATGGCCGACGCCCGCGAGCTGGGCGGCCTCGTGCCGGACCTGGAGGTGCTCGGCGGCGAGGCGCGCGTCGTGGCCGAGTACCCGTTCGCGCTGGGCGTGTACCCCGGCGAGCGGATGCGGCTGCACGCCCAGTACCGGGGCCGGCTGTTCGCCCGGGACGACGTGCGGGTGCTGGTCGAGCGGTTCGTGCGGCTGCTGGAGACCGTGGTCGACGCGCCGGACACCCCGGTGGGCCGGGTCGACGTGCTGGCGGCGGGGGAGCGGGAGCTGCTGCTGGGCGAGTGGAGCGGGCGGATCGCGCCGATCCCGGACGTGACCGCGCCCCGGATGTTCGCCGACCGGGTCGCGCAGGCGCCGGACGCGCTCGCCGCCGTGTTCCGCGACGAGGAGCTGACCTACGCCGGGTTGGACGCCCGCGCGAACCGGCTGGCCCGGCTGCTGGCGGCCCGGGGCGCGGGTCCCGAGCGGGTGGTCGCGTTCGCCCTGCCGCGTTCGCTGGAGGCCGCGGTGGTGGTGCTGGCCGTGCTGAAGGCGGGCGCGGCGTTCCTGCCGATCGACGCGAAGCTGCCCCCGGACCGGATCGCCTACATGGTGGACGACGCCCGGCCGATCACCGTGGTGTCCACCGCGGACACGAGCGCGAACCTGGCCGGCCTGGACGTGCCGCTGGTGCTCCTGGACGACCCGGCGGTGCTCGCCGAGCTGGAGGGCCTGCCCGCCACCGCGCCGGACCCGGCGCTGCGCCAGGGGCACCCGGCCTACGTGATCTACACGTCCGGGTCCACCGGGCGGCCCAAGGGCGTCGTGGTCGACCACGCCGGGCTCGTCGCCATGGTCGAGAGCCTGATCGCGAAGTTCGACGTCACGCCCGACACGCGGGTGCTCCAGTTCGCCTCCTACAGCTTCGACGCGACCGTGTGGGAGTGGGGCCTGGCCCTGCTGGGCGGCGGCACGCTGGTGGTCGCCGACGACGACGCCCGCGCGCCGGGGCAGCCGCTGCTGGACCTGCTCCGGACCCGGCGGGTCAACCTCGCCGCGCTGCCGCCGGTGGTCGCGGGCGGGCTGCCCGAGGACGCCCGCCTGCCCGACGACCTGGTGATGGTCGTCGCCGGCGAGGCGTGCCCGCCCGAGGTGGTGGCGCGCTGGGCGCCGAGGCACCGGATGTTCAACGGGTACGGGCCGACCGAGGCGGTGCTCGCCTCGACCGTGGGCGGCCCCCTGACCGGGGAGGGCAGGCCGCCCATCGGCACGCCGACCGCGGCGCACCGGGTGTACGTGCTCGACCCGCTGCTGCGACCGGCGCCGGTCGGCGTGACCGGCGAGCTGTACGTCGGCGGCGGGCTCGCCCGCGGCTACCTCGACCGGCCCGGCCTGACCTCCGAGCGGTTCGTCGCCGACCCGTTCGGCGCGCCGGGCGGGTTCGCGTACCGCACCGGCGACCTGGTCCGGTGGCGCGCCGACGGCCAGCTCGACTACGTCGGCCGCGCGGACGACCAGGTGCAGCTGCGGGGCTTCCGCGTCGAGCTCGGCGAGATCGAGTCGGCGCTGGTGTCGCACCCCGCCGTCGCCCAGGCCGTGGTCGTGCTCCGCGAGGACGACGGCGACCGCAGGCTGGTCGGCTACCTGGTGCCGGACGCGTCCGCGGCCGGGCGGCCCGGCACGGTGCCCGAGGGCGTGCGGGAGCTGCTGGTCGAGTCGCTGCCCGAGTACATGGTGCCGTCAGCGCTGGTCGCGCTCGACGAGCTGCCGCTGACCCCGCAGGGCAAGCTGGACCGCAAGGCGCTGCCCGCGCCGGGGGCCGGCGCGCCCGCCGGCGGTCGGGGCCGCGCGCCGCGCACCCCGGTCGAGGACATCCTGAGCGGGCTGTTCGCCGACGTGCTCGGCCTGCCCCGGGTCGGGGTCGACGAGGACTTCTTCGAGCTGGGCGGGCACTCCCTGCTGGCCACGCGGGTCATCAGCCGGGCCCGGTCCGCGCTGGGCGTGGAGCTGCCCATCCGGGCGTTGTTCGAGGCGCGCACCGTGGCGGCGCTGGCCGAGCAGGTCCGCGGGGCGCAGGGCGCCCGACCGGCCCTGGCGCCGGTGCCGCGCGGCGCGGAGGCGCCCCTGTCGTTCGCGCAGCGGCGGCTGTGGTTCCTCAACCGCCTGGAGGAGAACGCCACCGGCACCTACAACGTGCCGCTGGCGATGCGGTTGACCGGCGCGCTGAGGGTCGACGCGATGCGCGCCGCCCTGCGCGACGTCGTGGCCAGGCACGAGGTGCTGCGCTCGGTGTTCCCGGACGTCGACGGCAAGCCGCACCAGCGGGTCGCCGACCTGCCGCCGGGGCACCCGGCGCTGGAGGTGGTCGACCTCGCCGAGGCCGACCTGGACCGCGTGCTCACCGCCGAGACCGACCGCGGGTTCGACCTGGCGGCCGAGCCCGCGCTGCGCGCCAAGCTGTTCCGGCTCGGCCCGGACGAGCACGTGCTGCTCGTCGTGTTCCACCACATCGCGTTCGACGGCTGGTCGATCGCGCCGTTCGCCCGCGACCTGACCGACGCCTACCGGGCCCGGTGCGCGGGCGCGGCGCCGGACCTGGCGCCGTTGCCGGTGCAGTACGCGGACTACGTGCTGTGGCAGCGGGAGCTGCTCGGCGCCGAGGACGACCCGGGCAGCCTGCTCGCCACGCAGCTCGCGTACTGGACGGAGGCGCTCGCCGACCTGCCCGAGGAACTGGACCTGCCCACCGACTTCCCGCGCCCGGCGGTGAGCACCCACGACGGCGGCGAGGTCGAGTTCCTGGTCGACGGCCCGCTGTACGCGGACCTGGTGGCGCTGGCGCGCGAGGCGGGCGCGAGCGTGTTCATGGTGTTCCAGGCGGCGGTGTCGGCCCTGCTGACCAAGCTCGGCGCGGGCACCGACATCCCCCTCGGCACCCCGGTGGCGGGTCGCGCCGACGAGGCGCTCGACGAGCTGGTCGGGTTCTTCGTCAACACCGTGGTGCTGCGCACCGACACCGGCGGCGACCCGACGTTCCGGGAGCTGCTGCACCGGGTGCGGGAGGCGAACCTCGGCGCCTACGCGCACCAGGACCTGCCGTTCGAGCACCTGGTGGAGAGGCTGAACCCGGTGCGGTCGCTGGCCCGCCAGCCGCTGTTCCAGGTCATGCTGGTGCTGCAGAACGACGGTGACGGCCCGGCCGTGCTGCCCGGCCTGAACGCCCGCGTGCAGCCGGTGGCCGCGCCGCGCGCCAAGTTCGACCTCACCTTCCAGCTGGACGAGCTGCTCACCGACGGCGTGCCCTCGGGCATCCGGGGCGCGCTGGAGTACACGACCGACCTGTTCGCCCGGCCCACGGTCGAGCGGATCGCGCAGCGGCTGACGCGGCTGCTGCGCGCGGCGGCGGCCGACCCGGGCGCGCGGCTGAGCCGGATCGACGTGCTGGAGCCGGCGGAGCGCGACCGGGTGCTGGGCGCGGGCGCCGGACCGCGCCGCCCGGACGCGTACCGGGGCGTGGCGGAGCGGGTGCGCGAGGTCGCGGCCCGCACCCCCGACGCCGTGGCCGTCGTGGACGACGACGGCGAGGTGACCTACTCGACGCTGGTCCGCCGCGCCGCCGCCGTGTCCCGCGAGCTGACCGGCGGGCCGGCCGCCGTGCTGGCCGCGCCGGGCGCGCGGTACGTCTCGGCCGTGCTCGGCGCGCTCGGCTCCGGCGGCGCCTACCTGCCGCTGGACGTGCAGGCACCGGTGGCCCGCACGGCCGCGTTGCTGGCCGACAGCGGCGCGCGGGTGCTGCTCACCGACGCCGCGCACCGGGGCCTGGCCGAGCAGGTGGCCGGCGCCGCGCGGGTGGTGGTGCTGGACGACGCGGAGGACGGCACGTCGCCGCCGCTGTCGGGCGCGGCGGACGACCTCGCGTACGTGATCTTCACGTCCGGGTCGACGGGCAAGCCGAAGGGCGCGATGGTGCACCGGGCCGGCATGGTCAACCACCTGCTCGCCAAGGTGGACGACCTGCGGCTGTCCGACCAGGACACGCTGGTGCACAACGCGCCGGTGACGTTCGACATCTCGGTGTGGCAGATGCTGGCGCCGCTGGTGGTCGGCGGCCGGGTGCGGGTCGTCGGCCGCGAGGTCGCCGCGGACCCGGAGGCGTTGTTCGGCGTCACGGCCGCCGACCGCGTCTCGGTGCTCGAGGTGGTCCCGTCGCTGCTGCGCGCCGCGCTGGACGTGTGGGACACCACCGGCTCGGCGCCGGAGCTGCCGTCGCTGCGCCGGCTGGTCGTCACCGGCGAGGCGCTGCCCGCCGACCTGTGCGAGCGGTGGTTCGCGCGGTTCCCGACCATCCCGCTGGTCAACGCCTACGGGCCCACCGAGTGCTCCGACGACGTGACCCACGCGGTGATCACCGGACCGGTGCCGGGCGCGCGCGTGCCCATCGGCAAACCGGTCCGCAACACCGCGCTGTACGTGCTGGGCGACGACCTGCGGCCCCTGCCCGTCGGCGTGCCGGGCGAGCTGTACGTCGGCGGCCTCGGCGTCGGGCGCGGCTACCTCGGCGACCCCGCGCGCACGGCGGTGACGTTCCTGCCCGACCCGTTCGCCGCGGAGTCCGGGCTCGGCGCGGGCGCGCGGATGTACCGCACGGGCGACCGCGTGGTGCTGCGCGCCGACGGCGACCTGGAGTTCCTGGAGCGGCGCGACCACCAGGTCAAGATCCGCGGCCACCGCATCGAGCTGGGCGAGGTCGAGGCCGCGACCCGGGCGTTGTCCGCCGTGCGCGACGCGGCGGTGGTCGTCAGCGGCGACGCCAAGGGCCACCGGCGGCTCGTCGGCTACGTCGTGCTGGACGACGACACCGCGGACGGCGACACCGCGTTGCTGCGCAAGGAGCTGGGCGAGGCGCTGCCCGACTACATGGTGCCCGCCGCGCTGGTCGTGCTCGACGCCCTGCCGCTGACCCCCAACGGCAAGGTGGACCGCAAGGCCCTGCCGGCGGCGGACTTCGCGCACCTGCCCGCCGGGCGGGCGCCGCGCACCCCGAGCGAGGAGCTGCTGGCCGGGATCGTCGCGGACGTGCTCGGCGTGCCGTCGGTCGGCGTGGACGACAACTTCTTCGCGGTCGGCGGCGACAGCATCAGCTCCATCCAGGTCGTCACCCGGGCCCGCAAGGCGGGGCTGCCGATCGCCGTCGCGGACGTGTTCGTCCACCAGACCGTCGCCGACCTGGCGGGCGCGGCGGACGACCGGGCGCCGTCCCGGGCCGCGGCGATCTCCAGCGTGTTCGACGAGTTCGCCGGACTGGAGGAGACCACGCCGTTCGACACGGTGCTGCGGATGAAGCCGGGCTCCGGGCCCGCGCTGTTCTGCCTGCACAGCGGCGTCGGCTTCGCCCTGCCCTACATCGGCCTGGCGCCGCACGTCGGCCCGGACACGCCGCTGATCGGCCTCCAGTCGCCGAGCATCACCGAGCTGGCCGAGCTGCCGACGTCGCTGGGGCAGCTGGCCTCGGACTACATCGACCTGATCAGGTCGATCCAGCCCACGGGTCCGTACCACCTGCTGGGCTGGTCGTTCGGCGGCATCCTCGCCCACGAGGTGGCCGCGCGGCTGGAAGCCGACGGCGAACGGGTCGGCGTGCTGGCCAACCTCGACGCCTACCCGCCGAGCAGGCACGACCCGCACGGCGACGAGCAGGCGATGCTGGGCTGGGTGGTGGAGCTGGTCGGGCACGACCGGTCGGAGTTCGCGGGCCGCGACATCACCTCCCGGGACGTGGTCGAGGCGCTGCGCCGCGACGGCAGCCCGCTGGCCGGCCTCGGCGACGAGCGGGTGCTGGCGATGATCGAGGTGATGAAGGTCCACTCGCGGTTCTCCGAGCGGTACCGGCCGTCCCGCTACGACGGCGAGGTGCTGCTGTTCGCGGCCTCCGGCGAGCTGGCCGAGGACGAGCTGGCCGAGCGGATCGACCTGTGGACGCCGCACGTCGGCGCGCTGCGCGTGCAGCACCTGCCCGGCGGGCACGACCACATGATGGACCCGGGCCACCTGGCCCGGATCGGCGCGGCGGTGGCGGCCGGGATGGCCCGCTCGAACGGGAATGGGGAATCGTGAACGCACTGGTCGACGTCAAACCCGGGCTCGGGGCGACCCTGGTCGAAGTCCTCGCCGTGACCGGTCGGAGGCTGCGGCACCTGCGCCGGGCGCCCGGCCGGTTCATCGGGGTCACGCTCAACCCGCTGGTGTCCATGCTGGTGCTGGGCTACCTGTTCCAGCAGTCGATCTCCATCCCCGGCGGCGGCAGCTACCAGGAGTACCTGTTCGCGGGCGCGGCCATCCAGGTCGGCCTCGCCGGCGTGGGCCCGACCGCCATCGCGGTCGCGACGGACCTCAAGGGCGGGCTGATCGACCGGTTCCGGTCGCTGCCGATCTCGCGCTCGTCCGTCCTCATCGGACACACGATCGCGGACCTCGTGGTCGCCGTCCTCGGCCTGGCCGTCGTCACCGGCGTCGGCCTGGTGCTGGGGTGGCGCCCGCACACCGGCCTCCTGTCCACGCTCGCCGCGTTCGGCGTGCTGGTCGTGTTCTGCTACGTGGTGACGTGGGTCGGCGTGCTGCTGGGCATGTCGTCCAAGAGCCTGGAGACGATCGACTCGATCGCGCCGCTGGTCGTGGTCGTGTTCCCGTTCCTGTCCAACGCGTTCCTGTCCGAGCAGAACCTGCCCGCGTGGCTCGCGCCGGTCGCGGCCTGGAACCCGATCAGCGCGGTGGCCACGGCCTGCCGGCAGCTGTGGGGCAACCCGGTCACCACCGGCGGCGGTTTCCCGACCGACCACCCCGAGGTGGTCGTCGTGGTGACCCTCGGCCTGCTGTTCCTGCTGACCTCGGTCGTCAGCCTGCGCCGCTACGCGAGCACCGCCAACTGAGGAGGACCCGGACATGACCGCCCACCTGGCCGACGTCGACCTGGCCGACCTGGACCTGGCCGACCCGCAGACGTTCCTGGACGTGGACCTGCACTCGATGTGGCGGCGGCTGCGCGAGGAGGACCCCGTGCACTGGAACCCGCCGGGTGAGGGCACGCCGGGCTTCTGGGTGCTGTCGCGCCACGCCGACATCGTCGCGGTCTACAAGGACAACAAGAGGTTCACCTCCGAGCACGGCAACGTGCTGGCGACCTTGTTGCGCGGCACGGACTCGGCGTCGGGCAAGATGCTCGCGGTCACCGACGGCCCCCGGCACCGCGACGTGCGCAACCTGATGATCAAGTCGTTCTCGCCGCGGGTGCTGGAGAAGGTCGCCGACCGGGTGCGTCAGCGCACCCGCGCGCTGGTGGGCGGACTGGTCGGGCCGGCGTTCGACTTCGCGACCGACGTGGCCGACCACATCCCGATCAACACCATCGGCGACCTGATGGACGTGCCCGTCGCCGACCGGGCGAAGCTCGTGGACTGGAACAACCGGACGTTGAGCCGCTACAGCTCCGAGGACGCGGAGATGGAGGAGTGGCTGGCCCGCAACGAGATCCTGCTCTACTTCTCGGGCCTGGCCGAGGAACGCAGGCGCAGCCCCGGCGACGACGTGGTCAGCGCCCTGGCCAACGGGCTGGTGGACGGCGCGCCGCTGAGCGAGGACGAGATCGTCTTCAACTGCTACAGCCTCATCCTGGGCGCGGACGAGTCCAGCCGCATGTCCTCGATCGGCGGTCTCCTGGCGCTGCACCAGCACCCGGAGCAGTGGCGGGCGCTCAAGGACGGCGCGGTCGACCTGGGCACCGCCACCGAGGAGGTGCTGCGCTGGACCACGCCCGCCATGCACTTCGGCCGCCGCGCCGTCGTGGACGTGGAGCTGGGCGGGCGGCTCATCAGGGCGGGCGACGTGGTGACGCTGTGGAACAGCTCGGCGAACTTCGACGAGGAGGTGTTCGCCGACCCGATGTCGTTCGACCTGTCCCGCACGCCGAACAAGCACATCGCGTTCGGCCACGGGCCGCACTTCTGCCTGGGCGCCTACCTCGGCCGCGCCCACGTGCGGTCGGTGCTGGAGGCGGTGCGGGACCTGGTGGACGGGATCGAGCTCGCCGGCAAGCCGCGCCGGCTGTTCTCCAACTTCGTCCACGGCTACTCCAGCCTGCCGGTGACGTTGCGCTGACCACCGCCGACCGACCACCCCGACCCGGACGTCGCCCCCGCGGCAGGCGTCCGGGCCGGGGTTCTCGCGCGCCCGCGGCGCCGGGCCGGCCAAGGGTGGGGACAGCCCTACCCCGGGCCGGTGGGCACCACCAGTGCCGGTCCGGTCACGCAGCGGAAGGATCACAAGCACAGTGCCACAACGGAGGAGTTGAGGGTCGTGGGCAGCTCGCCGGTGACCGTGTCAATCGCCAAGTGGAGCGCCACCCACCCGTGGCGCGCGATCATCGGGTGGCTCGCCTTCGTCGCGGTGTGCGTCGCCGCGGGCGCCATCGTGGGCGTCCGCGACGCCTCCAGCGAGGACTACCGGGTCGGCGAGGCGGGTCGCGCCGAGACCGTGGCGGCCGACAGCGGGCTGCTGGAGCCGATCGTGGAACGGGTGCTCGTCACCTCGCCGTCCGGGCCGCTCGACCAGGCCGCCGCCGACGCCGCGGCCCGCGAGGTCGCCGACCGGATGCGGGCCCTGGCCGAGGTGTCCTCGGTCGGCGCGCCGACCCGCTCCCCGAACGGTGACGCCGTCCTGGTCGAGGTGACCATGAAGGCCACCGACCGCACGGCGATGGAACAGGTGGCGGCGCTGCTGGACCAGACGGCCGCGGTGCGCGACGCCCACCCGGAGCTGGTGGTCGAGCAGACCGGCGGCGTGTCGATCGACGTCGGCATCGACGAGCAGCTGGCGGAGGACCTGGCGTTCGCGGAGAAGCTGACGCTGCCGGTGACCCTGCTGATCCTGCTGGTCGTGTTCGGCGCGCTGGTCGCGGCCGGCGTGCCCGTGCTGCTGGGGTTGTCGTCCGTGGTGACGGCGATGGCGCTGTCGGCGGTGGCCTCGCACGTGTTCCCCGACGCGGGCGCGACGAAGAACGTGATCCTGCTGCTGGGCATGGCCGTCGGCGTGGACTACTCCCTGTTCTACCTCAAGCGGGAACGGGAGGAACGCGCGCGCGGCGGTGGCCGGGTCGACCACGTGACCGCGGTGGAGCTGGCGGCGGCGACGTCCGGCCGCGCGATCGTGGTGTCCGGTCTCGCGGTCATGGTCTCGATGGCCGGTCTCTACCTCGTCGGCGACGTGGTGTTCTCGTCGCTGGCCACCGGCTCGATCATCGTGGTGGCGGTGGCGGTCGTCAGCTCGCTCACCGTGCTGCCCGCGCTGCTGGCCAAGTTCGGCCGGTGGGTCGACCGGCCGCGCGTGCCGCTGCTGTGGCGGCTCACCCGGCGCGGTGACGGCCGGGTGTGGCGCCGGGCGCTGGAGCCGTCGATGTCGCGGCCGGGGCGGACCCTGCTGGTCACCACGGGCGCGCTGCTGCTGCTCGCGCTGCCCGCGTTGGGCATGGAGCTGGGGTTGCCGGGCAACGACACGCTGCCCAAGGAAGTCGCGGAGATCCGCACCCACGACCGGATGGTGGCGTCGTTCCCCGGCGAGGGCGCGCGGCACGTGGTGGTGATACGGGCCGACCCGGCGCGGGCGGCGGAGGTGGCGTCGGCGGTGGACGGGCTGGTGGCCCGGACGCAGGGCGACCCGCTGTTCGCGCCCGGCGCCGCCCGGCGGGTGTCGGCGGACGGCCGGGTGACCGTGCTGGAGCTGCCGATCCCGTTCTCGCCGGAGTCGCCGCGGGCCGCGGAGTCGTTGGCGGAGCTGCGCGGCGAGCTGGTGCCCGCGGCGGTGGGCGGGTTCGAGCACGCGGTGTCCGGCGACGTGGCGCGCAACGTGGACACGGTGGCGCACCAGGCCGACAAGCTGCTGCGCGTGGTGCTGTTCGTGCTGCTGCTGACGTTCGTGATGATCGTGGTCGCGTTCCGGTCAGTGGTGATGGCGCTGCTGACGATCGCGCTCAACCTGCTCGCGACCGCGGCCACGTTCGGCGTGCTGGTGCTGGTGTTCCAGCTCGGCTGGGCCGAGGACCTGCTGGACTTCACCTCCGGCGGGTTCATCGTCTCGCGGGTGCCGCTGTTCCTGTTCGTGATCCTGTTCGGGCTGTCGATGGACTACCACGTGTTCGTGCTGAGCCGGGTGCGCGAGGTGGCGCAGACCGGCATCCCGTCGTGGCAGGCGGTGCGCGAGGGCATCGCGGGCTCCGCCGGGGTGGTGACCAGCGCGGCGGTGGTCATGGTGTCGGTGTTCGTCAGCTTCGTGTTCACCGGCCTGCTGGAGATGAAGCAGCTGGGCCTGGGGCTGGCGGTGGCCGTGGTGCTGGACGCGTTCGTGATCCGGCTGCTGGTGCTGCCGTCGGCGATGCGCCTGCTGGGCCGGGCAGGCTGGTGGCCGTCGAAGCTGTCGCGCCGGCCGGTCCACCCGACCGTCGAGCCGCAGCCGCAGCCGCAGCCGCAGCCGCAGCCGCAGTCGCAGCCGCAGTCGCCCGAGGAGGCGCACCTGCCGAGGTGACGGGGTGACCGGGGGATGACCTCCCGGGTCGTGACGCCGCCCGAGGGCGCGCCACGACCCGGGAGGTTCCGCTGCGTCGGCCCGGACGTGCCGCGCGGGGCCGGTCAGGTATCCGTCAGTGCGCTGTCAGCGGTGGTGACCAGGATCGGGAGCACCCGAGGCCGACGCCGGCGACGCGGACGGAGTACTGACGTGGTGAACCCCTTTGACGACGAGGACGGCACGTTCCTGGTGCTGGTGAACGACGAGGGCCGGCACAGCCTGTGGCCGACCTTCGCGGACGTGCCCGCGGGCTGGACCGTCGCGCTCGACGCCGGCCCCCGCGCCGCCGCGCTGTCCTATGTGGAGCGCAACTGGACCGACATGCGGCCCGCGAGCCTGCGCGAGGCGGGCTGACGTGGACGCCGCGATTCGCGTTGAAGGACTGAAGAAGACCTACAAGGGCACCGAAGCCCTCCGCGGGGTCGACCTGACCGTCAAACCGGGATCGGTCCTGGGCCTGCTCGGTCCCAACGGCGCCGGCAAGACGACCGCCGTGCGGGTCATGACGACGTTGCTCGCACCGGACAGCGGGCTGGTCGAGGTCGCCGGCTACGACGTGACGCGCCAACCGGGGCAGGTCCGCCGGCGGATCGGCCTGGCCGGGCAGTACGCCGCGGTCGACGAGCTGCTCACCGGCCGGGAGAACCTGGTCCTCGTCGGCAAGCTCCTGCACCTGGGCGGCCGGGGCGCCCGGGCGCGCGCCGCCGAGCTGCTGGAGCGCTTCGACCTCGTCGGGGCGGCCGACCGGCCCGTCGGCACCTACTCCGGCGGCATGCGCCGCCGGCTCGACCTGGCGGGCTGCCTGGTCGGTAGGCCGCGGGTGCTGTTCCTCGACGAGCCGACCACCGGGCTCGACCCGGCCAGCAGGCAGTCGCTGTGGAACACGGTGCGCGGCCTGGTCGCCGACGGCATGACCGTGCTGCTGACCACCCAGTACCTGGAGGAGGCCGACTACCTGGCCGACCAGATCGTGGTCATCGCCGCCGGCCAGGTGATCGCCGACGGCACCCCGGACGAGCTCAAGCGCAAGGTCGGCCAGGAGTGGCTGGAGGTGGCCGTGGCGCTGCCGGACCGGGTGGCCGACGCGGTGGCGGTGCTCGCGCCGCTGGCCGTGGACGAGCCGGGCGCCGACCCCGCCAGGGGCCTGGTGAAGCTGCAGCTGCGCGACGGCATGGACGGCATCGCGGCCGCCGCCGTCGCCCTGCGGGACGCGGGGGTGGACGTCGCGGACTTCGCGCTGCGCCGCCCGACCCTCGACGACGTGTTCTTCAACCTCGTCGGCCACCAGCCCCGGGGCTGACCCGCCGGCCACCGGCAGCCGACCCGCCCACACCCACGCACATCCCCGGCGCCGACGTTCGCGGCCCGACAGCGAAAGGCGCCGTCCACCGATAGGGAAGGGAACCCGCCGTGACCATGCGCATCCCCAACTTCGCGGGCAGCCGCGCGCTGTCGATGACCAGACACCACGTCCCCCGGTCACCGGGGGCGCGACCGTGACCGAGGTCCTGGTGCGGGTCGGGCACGTGGCAGCCGTGCTGGCGGTCGTGCTGGTCGCGGCGTACTCGGGTCGGGTCGCGGCGCGCGCCGCGCGCCAGCCCGAGGTCATCGGCGAGATCCTGGCGGGCATCCTGGTGGTGCCCGCGGTCCTCGCGGTCGGCGGGACGCCGACCCTCGCCGCGGTGCTGCCCACCGACGTGGTCGGCCCGCTGAAGGTGATCGGCCAGATCGGCCTGGTGCTGTTCCTGGTCGGCGTGGCGCACGAGCTGCGGCACGGCGGCTCCGGCCTCGGCGCCCGCGCGGTCGGCTGGGTGACCGCGGGCTCGTTCGTGCCCGCCCTGCTCACCGGCCTGGTGATGGCCGCGTGGGTGGTCTGGTTGGCCGACCCGGACCTGCGCGGCGACGCGCCGGTGCCCGCGCTGGTGCTGATGATCGCGGTCGCGTTGAGCGTGACCGCCGTGCCCGTGCTGGCCCGCGTGCTGGAGGACCGCGGCATGGTGGACAGCCCGGCGGGCAAGCTCGCCATGGCCGCCGCCGTGGTCACCGACTCGGCGGCCTGGGTGTTGCTCGTGGTGGCCGTCGGCATCTCCGGCGGTCTCGTGGTGTCCCTGGTCCTGGTCGCCCTCGGTGTCGCGGTGACCGTCGTCGGCCGCGTCCTCCTGCGCTCCCGGGTGCCCGTGTCGGCGGCCGGGCGCTTCCCCCGCGCCACGGGCGCCGGCATCGCCGGGGTGGCGCTGCTGGTGGCGTTCCAGTTCGAGCACTGGGGCCTGACCGCCGTGTTCGGCTCGTTCGTGGTCGGCCTCGCGATCCCCGGCGGCGTGTGGGCCAGGGCCGTGCGGGCCGTCACGTCGACCGGCCGGCTGCTGGTGCCGGTGTTCTTCGTGGTGGCGGGCATGGGCGTGGCGAACGCGCCGCGCGGCTCGGTGCCGTGGACCGCGATCGCCGTCGCCATCGCGCTGGCCGTCGTCGGCAAGGTCGGCGGCGGTTACCTGGGCGGGCGGTTGGCCGGTCAGGACCGACGCACGGCGATGACGGTCGGCGTGCTGGTGAACACCCGCGGCCTGACCGAGATCGTCGTGTTGCAAGCCGGGTACAGCGCCGGGCTGCTGTCCGTGCAGCTGTTCCTGGCCCTCGTGGTGATGGCGTTGGCGACCACCGGCATGACCGGTCCGCTGCTCTCGCTCATCGAACGCACCCGCGCTCCGAAGCCCGTGCCGGTACCCGAGTTGCCCGGGAGCAGGTCATGACCCAGTCGCTGCCCGCGATCGAGATCGCGGAGTTCCGCACCCTGATGTCGCACTTCCCGACCGGTGTCGCGGTCGTCACCACGACCGGCGAGGACGACTCGCCGCGCGGCATGACCGTCTCCTCGGTGTGCAGCGTGACGTTGTCGCCGCCGACGCTGCTGGTCTGCCTGCGCAACGGCAGCCCGACCCTGGACGCGGTGGTGGCCCGCGGCGCGTTCGCGGTGAACTTCCTGCACGGCGACGCCAAACCCGTCGCGGAGCTGTTCGCCTCCGGCGCGCCGGACCGCTTCGACCTGGTCCCGTGGCTCGTGCCGCCGAGCGGGGGCGGGCCGCACCTGGTGCGGGACGCGCACGCGGTGGTCGACTGCCGGGTCAGCCGGACCGAGGCCGTCGGCGACCACACGGTGGTGTTCGGCGAGGCGTTCCAGGTCGCGCAGGAGCACGGCCACCTGCCGCTGCTCTACGGCATGCGCGAGTACCGGGTGTGGCGGGCCGAGCAGGGGTAGGGCCAGCCCTACCGGCAGTTGGAGAACCATGATCGCCCCGGCGGCCCCTGTCGCCGGGGCGATCGCGCACTAGCCTCGGGAACGTGGCCCGGTTCTCGCCAGTGATCACCAGGTACGCGCCGGAGAGCTTCGACCTGTGGCCGGTGTCCGGCGGCGACGGCGGCTGGCTGCACCTGGACGGGACGGTGGGGCAGGACGAGGTCGGCTCGGTGCTCTGCACGCTGTACCTGCACAGCGGCGGCCGGGACGCCCGGACCGCGGCGGCGGCGGTGCACGAGCTGATCGGCTTCGACACCTTGTGCGGGCTCGGCGGGCTGCTGCTCGACGGCGGCGACGGGGTGCGCGTCGAACCCGTCGGCACCGACCTGTTCGAGTGGCGCACGTGGCTGCACGCGCTGCACCGCGCGCCCGTCGACCTCGGCCGCCCGCCCGCGCCGTGGGTCGAGCACGTCGGCGTGGACGTGGTCCGCGTGTGGGTGGCCGAAGGGCGCGACGTGCCGCACGTGGACCTGCCCAGGACCGCGCTGCCCGCGATGCTGCGCGCCGCGCAGCGCGACCTGGCCGACTTCCTCGTCCCGTTGCGCAGCTGGGCCGGCGTCCACTCGCCCCACCAGGTGGAGCTGCTGGTGGCGAGCGTGGACGCCGGCCTGCAGATCACCGAGCCGCTGCCGCTGTAGCCGGGTCAGCGCACGCAGTCGACGGGCGGCGGCGTCCGGCCGGGCTTCTCGGTCTCCGTGGCGGGCAGCGGGACGGAGTGGCCGCCGGTGGGCGCGCCGGTGGCGCCGTCGGCGAAGAACCCGGCCATGAACGCCCGCACCGCCGCCGGGTCGACCCGGTGGGCCCTGCCCCCGTCGGCGTCGACCTCGTCGCCGAGCGGGATGATCGCGGTCCGCACGGCGGGGGTGAGCCGCCCGGCGAGCTCGAGCACGTCCAGCCCGGGGTCGACGCGCACGCCGGTCGCCGTCACCCGCGCCAGCCGGGCGATCTCCGCGGGCCCGGCCTCGGCCAGCTCGCCCGCCAGCGACCGCAGGAACGCGAGCTGCCGCACGATCCGGTCGAGGTCGCGGTTGGCGAGCCCTTCGCGCTGCCGCAGGAACGCCAGCGCCTGGGCGCCCGAGACCGTCTGCGGCCCGGCGGGCAGGTCGACGCCGGAGAGCTCGTCGCGGGCCGGGCGCCTGAGGCAGACGGGCACACCGCCGACCGCGTCGGACAGCGCGCCGAACGCCGCCACGTCGACCGCCGCGTAGTGGTCGACCGCCACGCCGGTCAGCGCCTCGACGGTCCGGACGAGCGACTGCACGCCCGCCAGGTCGCCGTCACGCCCGTCGGCCCGCGCCGCCGCGTGGGCCCGCGCGTAGGCCGAGCCCAGCCTCCCCGGGCCCTCCCCGGGGATGTCGACCAGGACGTCGCGGGGCAGCGCCGCCGCGCTCACCGAGCCGTCCGCGCCGACCCTCGCCAGCACCGCGGAGTCGGTGTTCGCCGACCCGTCCAGGCCGATCAGCAGCACGGTCCACGCGGTCGCGGTCGCGGTCGCGGTCACCGGTGGCGCGGCCGGGTCGGTGGCCGGCGGCGCCGCGCCGCGGTCCACGGTCAGCGGCACGACCACCGCGACGACCGCGGCGACGACGGTCAGCCCGGCCGCGGCGAACAACGCGAAGGGCCGCCGCCGGGTCCGCCCGCCGTGCAGGGTCGCCAGCACGGTCCGGTGGTCGACGGCCTGGCCCGCCTCGGCCGCGATCGCGTCGCGGATGAGGGCTTCCTGCCGGGTGTCGGTCATCGCAGCACCTCCGACGGCGCGTTCTCGTTGACCCGCAGCGTGTGCAGCGCGCGGGAGATGTGGCTGCGGACGGTTCCCTCCGCGCAACCCAGGATTCCGGCGATCTCGGCGTCGCTGCTGTCCTCGTAGTAGCGCAGCACGAGCGCGGCCCGCTGCTTGCGCGGCAGCACGGCGATCCGGGCGCGCATCGCGTCCCGTTCGGCGTGGCGCACGGCCGGGTCGGCCACGGCGGGCGCCAGGTCGTCGAGCACGACGTGGGTGGCGGACACGTCCCGGGCCGCCCGGCGGCGACGCCACGACAGGTACTCGTTGGTCACCATCCGCTTGACGTACAGGTGGGGCACGTCGACCGCGCCGATCCGCGCCCACTTCTGCCGCGCGCGCAGCAGCACGTCCTGGACGATGTCCTGGGCGAGGTGCTTGTCGCACGTCAACGCCGTGGCGTACCGCAGTAGTCGATCAAGCCGCTCGGTGACGAACTGGTCGTAGTCGGCCAGCACGTCGCCCCCTTCCGCCGCTCCCTGGTTTCCGTCGCGGACGGGAAACCCCTCGGAGGACGTCCCCCGTTGCACCACCCGGGTGTGACCTGCGCCACCGCGCCGGGTGGGGTGGGCTACCGCCCGGCCCGGTCGGCCGCCGGGCGCGGAGGCGCGGGCTCCCCGCTCACGACCGCCGGCCGGCGGTGGCGTGCAGGTCGGTCAGGGACGCGGCGGCGGCGAGACCGAGGATCGGGTCCGGCCGGCCGGACAGCAGGCTCGCGTACAACGGGCGGTAGTGCGCGACCTTGCGCGGCGTGCGGCCGTCACCGCCGTGCTCGGCCAGCAGCTCGCCGCCGCGGAACGCGAACCCGGTCATCGCCGTGTGATCCAGCCACACCTCCACGTCACCGCAGGTGAACGCGGTGGACTTGCTGCTCGCGCCGGTGCGCCAGCTCGTGTGCAACCGGGCCTCGCCCACCGCGCCGCGCGACCGGAACGACGCCACCGCCCAGCAGCTCGTGCGCTCGTCCCGCAGCGACGTCACCTCGTCGACCCGCACCAGGCGGGCCAGGACGGTGAGCTGGTTGATGCCCGAGTCCGTCCACGCCGAGAGGTAGGACGTGAACGCCTGCTCGCCCTTGAGCACGTACGGGTCGTTGAACGCCGACGTGACGGCGGTGACCGGCCCCCACTCCGGGTGGGCGGCCACCAGGTCGGCCGCCCACCGCACCTCCGGCGAGAACGCGAAGTGGTGCGCGGTGAACAGCCGGTCGTGCGAGCCGGCCACGCCGCGCAGCCGGTCCACCGACGCCGGGTCCGGCGCCAGCGGTTTCTCCACCAGCACCCGCGCGTCGGAACCGGTCAACACGGCCGCGGCGAGGTCGGCGTGCGAGTCGGCCGGCGTGGCGACCACCACCAGGTGCGGTCGGTGCGCCGCCAGCGCGTCGTCGAGGTCCCGGTGGTGCGCGGGGGTCGCGCCCCGGAACACCGGCGGCTCGGCGTGCGGGTCGACGGTGAACACGAGGTCCACCTCGGACCGCTCGGCGAGCACCTCCAGGTGCGTCCGGGCGATGGCGCCGACCCCGACCAGCCCGACCCGCGTCCGCCCGTCGCCCCGCCGCACTCCGCCAACGTCCACACCGGGCAGTATCCCTCCGCCCCGGACGGCGGCCACCGGGCGGGGCCGACCTCTTTCTGGATCGTGACGACCAGGACACATCGCGTGGCTCGACGACACCGCGACGAGGTAGTTTCGGCGTCGTCCGCCGCGCACCAGCCACGGGGAGCACATGCGATTCCTCTTCCGCCCACCCGCCAGCGAGGCCGGTGGGCTGCTCACCCTGCCGTGGGCCCAGCCGTTGGAGGAGTGGGACGAGAAGCTGCTGCTGACCGTCCCGCAGCGGGGCATCTCGCGGCACGTCGTGCGGTTCGTCGCCAGCGAGGGCCGCGTGTACGCGCTCAAGGAGATCGCCGAGTCGCTGGCCCGCCACGAGTACGCCGTGCTCGGCGACCTGGAGGGCGAGGGCATGCCCTCCGTGGCGGTGCTCGGGCTGTGCGTCGACCGCCCGGACGACCAGCAGGCCATCCTGGTCACCCGCTACCTCGACCACTCGATGTCCTACCGCTACCTGTTCTCCAGCCCGCGCGGCGAGCACTCGGCCGAGCGCCTGGTGGACGTGCTGGTCGAGCTGCTGGTGCGGCTGCACCTGTCCGGCACGTTCTGGGGCGACTGCTCGCTGTCGAACACGCTGTTCCGGCTCGACGCGGGCAACCTGGCCGCCTACCTGGTGGACGCCGAGACCGTCGAGCGGCACCCGCAGCTCTCCGCCGGTCAGCGCACCTACGACGTGGACCTGGCCCGCGAGCGCATCGGCGGCGAGCTGATGGACCTCGAAGCAGGCGGCCTGCTGCCCTCCGACATCGACCCGATCGAGGTCGCCGACAGCGTGCCCCGCCGCTACGCCGCGCTGTGGGACGAGGTGACCCGCGAGGAGTTCTTCCAGCTCGACGAGCAGCGCTACCGGGTCGCCGAGCGCCTGCGCCGGCTCAACGACCTCGGCTTCGACGTGGACGAGGTCGAGCTGGTCACCTCGGACAGCGGCGCGCGGCTGCGGGTGGACATCCGGGTCGCCGAGATCGGCCAGAGCCGCCGCGAGCTGTTCAAGCTCACCGGCCTGGAGGTGCAGGAGGGCCAGGCCAGGCGCCTGCTCAACGACCTGCGCTCGTTCCGCGCCTACCTGGAGCAGCGCGACGGCGCGCCCGTGCCCGAGACCACCGCCGGTCACCTGTGGCGCAACGAGGTCTACGACCCGGTGGTCGCCGCCGTGCCGCCCGACCTGCTCGGCGTGCTGGCGCCGGCGGAGCTGTTCCACGAGGTGCTGGTGCACCGCTGGTTCCTGTCCGAGAACGCGGGCCGCGACGTGGGCACCACCGCCGCGCTGCGCTCCTACCTCGCCACCGTGCTGCCCGGGCAGGAGGCGTCGGACCGCGACAGCGCCCTCGGGGACGACGACTTCGGGTGACCGGCCGTCTACATTGGCCGGCATGATCTTCGGGATCGCGGCGCTCGTGCCCGCCCTGTTCTTCGTGGTCGGCGTCGTCCGGGACCGGCGGCGCCTCGGCAACGCCGTGTGGCTCGGCGTGACGCTGGTGCTCCTGCTGCTGTGGCTGGTGTTCCGGGCCTCGGCGACGGGCGGGTGGGCCGCCGTTGCCGTCGGCTACGCGTTCGTGGCCCTGCTGCTGGGTCTTGGTTTCGTGCTGCCGAGCGCGCTGGTCGCCAACGGCGTGCTGATGCTGCGCCGCGAGGGTCTCGGCCTGGCGAACCTGCTCTCGTTGCTCGCCGGGCTCGCGATCTTCGGCCTGGTGGTCGCGTTCGGGTTCGCCACCGCGCACACCGGGCCGGTGGTCGACGCGGTGATCGGGTCGCTGCTGATCGTCTCGGCCTACGTCGCGTTCCTGTTCGTCAGCCTGCTGCTGTACTCGATCGTGTACGGCAGCGTGGGCCGCCGCACGGGGTTCGACGCGATCGTCGTGCTCGGCGCGGGCCTGATCGGCGACCGGGTGCCGCCGCTGCTGGCCGCCCGGCTGGACCGCGGCCTGCACCTGTACCGCCGGGAGGTGGCCGCGGGCCGCACGCCGCTGCTCGTCGTCTCCGGCGGGCAGGGCCCGGGTGAGGCGGTGTCCGAGGCGGCGGCGATGCGCGAGTACCTGCTGCGCCGGGACGTGCCGGACGGGCTGATCGTCCTGGAGGACCGCGCGACGACGACCGAGCAGAACCTGGAGTACAGCGCGAAGCTCCTCGCCGACCGGGAGTGGACCGGCCGCGCGGTCGCGGTGACCAACAACTTCCACGTCTTCCGCGCCGCCGTGCTGGCCCGGCGGCTGCGGCTGCGCATGCAGATCATCGGCGCGCCGACGGCGTGGTACTTCCTGCCCAGCGCGTTCCTGCGGGAGTTCGCCGCCCTGCTGGCGCAGAACCCGGTCGTGCACACCGTCACGTGCGGCCTGCTGGTCGGCCTGCACCTGCTGCTGACCCTGTCCTGATCCGAGCGGGGCCGTGCCGCCGGAGGTGGCGGCCGGGGAGGTTCGCGTCGGCGTGCGTGCGGGGTCGTCAGCGGAGGTGGTCGGCGAACCAGGAGACGATCAGCCCGATGGTGGCGGCGAGCCCTTCCCGGGCCCACTCGTGCCCGACGCCGGGGTGCAGCACGAGCCGCGTCGGTTTGCCCAGCTCACGCAGCCTGCCGTACATCCGCTCGGACTCCGCCGGGTCGACGTTGGCGTCGTTCTCGCCGTGCATCAGCAGCACCGGCGCGGTGAGCCGGTGCGCGTTGCGGAGCGGGCTGCGCTCGGTGAGGACGGCCACGTCCACCGGGTCGTCGGGATCGCCGATCCAGTCCACCGCCCGCTTGCGCCAGGTCGGCGGGAACCCCTCGATGTCGCTGAGCAGGTCCGACGGCCCGCACTCGCTCACCCCGGCCCGCCACAGGTGCGGCAACCTGGTCAGGCACGACAGCGCGGCGAACCCGCCGTACGACGCGCCGTGCACCCCCAGCCGCGTCGGGTCCGCCCACGGCACGTCGTCCAGCAGCCGCGCCGACGCCTCCAGGTCGGCCAGGTCCCCGCCGCCCCAGTCGCGGTAGATCAGCCGCTGGTAGCGCAGCCCGTAGCCGGACGAGCCGCGGAAGTTCGGCGCCAGCACGCCGATGCCCCGCGCCAGCAGCGACTGCACCAGCGGGTCGAACACCGGCTTCGCCTGGTACTCGGGTCCACCGTGGACGCTCACCACCACCGGCGTCGCCCGGTCCGCGCCCGCCGACGGCGGCCGGTACAGCAGGCACGGCACGGTTTCGCCGTCGGCGCTGGTCGCGTGGACGAGCGTCGGCGGCACGACCGCGTCCGGCAACCGCGCGCCGCAGTCGGTGAGCTGCCGGGCCTCGCCGCGCGGCAGGTCCGCCAGGAACAGGTCGGTCGCGCCGTCCGGCCGGCCGAGCTGCACCAGCAGCTCCCCGGACGCGGTGAACCGCGGCGCGAAGCCGTCGAGGCCGAACTCGGTGACCGCGACACCGCGCGGCAGCCCGGTCACGTCGGCCGGCGGGCCGCCGACCTCCGCCCACCGCAGCCGGGTGTACCCGTCCTCGTTGAGGCCCCACGCCAGCCGCGTGCCGTCCGGTGAGAGGGCGCCGCCCTCCACGTCGGCCTCGGGGGTGTCGAGCCAGGTCAGCTCACCGTCCAGGGACAGCGTGGCGAGACCGAGGAAGTCCCGGCCCCGGGTGGTGCACAGGTAGACGCCGGACGAGTCGGGCAGCCACGCGAAGGGGTGGTACTTCGCCGGGCCGTCGTGCGGGGTGAGCAGCCGGACCTCGCCGGTGGCGAGGTCGCACGCGAACAGGTCCTGCTCGGTGTTCTGGTGCAGCCGCAGCACGAGCAGCAGCCGCGCGTCGGGGGAGAAGCCGATCGGCAGGTAGCGGTCGTCGCCGGGCAGCACGATCCGCTCGTCGCCGGTGCGCAGGTCGCGCACCAGCACGTCGAACACCTCGCGGTCCCGGGCGTTGGACGCGTAGGCGAGCAGCGCGCCGTCCGGGCTGTAGGGCCGCCCGTTGCTGCCGTGCGGCGTGCCGATCTCGCACCGCACCCCGTCCTCGGCGACCAGCCACCGCACCTCGCCCGTCCCGGGGTCGACCTCGGCCAGCCGGTGGTCCTCGCCGCCGTCCGGGTCGGTCAGCACCAGCAGCCGCGTCCCGTCGGGCCGCCAGACGCACCGGCGGACCGACCCGGCCACCTCCACGTGACGAGGGGGCCCGTCCAGGGTCGACACCCACGGCTGCGGCCGGCCGGAGGCGTCGCTGATGTACACCAGGCCCCGGCCGTCCGGGCTGGGCTCCGCGCCGGTCAGCCACTCGAAGTCGGTCCAGCCCGCCGTCCCGTCGAGCGCCTCGTCCACCTGCCGCGCCGGTCCGTCCACGCCGCCCCCCAGTGATTTCAGATTGTGCAATCGATGTCAGTGAACCAAATCACCGGTGAGGGCGGCAAGACGGGGGTGGGCTAGCCTCTGCGGCGTGCCGGCCCCGTCTGACCACCCCGCCCGCGACGCCACGGTCGAGGAGCTCAAGGCGCTCGCACACCCGTTGCGCTGGCGCATCCTGCGGTTGTGCTGGGACCGGGCGTTGACGAACAAGGAGCTGGCGGACCGGCTCGGCATCGCCCCGGCGACCGTGCTGCGGCACGTGCGGGCACTGGTGAAGCAGGACTTCCTGACCGCCGACCCGGTGCGCAGCGGCGCGCGCGGCGCGCTGGAACGGCCGTACCGGTCGACCGGCCGCACGTGGCGGCTCGGGTTGGTCGACGTCGAGGGCGAGGGCCTGGTCCAGCTGGTGGACCTGGCGATGCTCGCCGCGCACCGGGCCGAGGTGCTCGAAGCCGGGCCGGACGCCTACCGGGACACCGCGCGGGGCGTGCTGCGCCTCGGCGCGCGGTCGCAGGCGGAGCTCAACGCCCGGATGATCGCCCTGATCACCGAGTTCGTGGAGCGCGACGAGGCCGACGGCGAGCCGTTGAGCTACTTGTGGTCGCTGGTGGCGCGGTCGCAACCGTGAGCACCGGCTGCCCGATCGGGCGATGGGTGTCCCCTTTCGAGTGACCACATTGGACTGCGCGGGGTGGCTTCGTCTGCCTTGGTGGCAGTCCACTGGGGGCATCGGTGGATTTTCACGTCATTCTGGGGGGGAATGCGATGAAACCAGTGATTCGTGCGTCCGTCGCGCTGTCGGCGCTGCTGTTCGCCGTGATCGGCGCGGCACCGGCGGTGGCGGCGCAGGCGGCCCCGACCGGCGCGGTGTCGGGGCAGGGCGTCGGGCCCGCGGTCGCCGTGGCGGCGCCGGCGGTGCGGCACTTCTACAACGTGCGCTTCCAGCGGTGCCTGGACGCGGACACGAACACCGGCGGCAACGGCGGCAGGGTGCAGTTGTGGGACTGCGGTCCCTGGAACCAGCAGGACTGGGAGGTCCGGCCGGACGGCTCCATCTACAACGTGCGCTTCCAGCGCTGCCTGGACGCGGACACCAACACCGGCGGCAACGGCGGGATCGTGCAGCTGTGGGACTGCGGCCCGTGGAACCAGCAGCAGTGGGTCCTCCGCGACGACGGCTCCGTGTACAACGTGCGCTTCCAGCGGTGCCTCGACGCGGACACCAACACCGGCGGCAACGGGGGCAAGGTGCAGTTGTGGGACTGCGGCCCGTGGAACCAGCAGTGGTGGGAGAACCGGGCCGGCTGAGCCGGGCGGGCCGAGCCCGGGTCGGGTTCGGCTGAGTCAGGTTCGGCCGGGTCGGGAGCGGTGCCGTGCCCGCCTCTCCGGGGGCGGGCACGGTGCGGGCGGGCGGGTGTTCTGCCCGAGCAGCACGCCGGACAGCACGAGCACCAGCCCCAGCGCCTGGTGCGCGCCCAGCGACTCACCCGCCGACAGCAGGCCGAGCACGACCCCGGTGACCGGGTTGAGCAGGCCGATCAGCCCCACCGTCCCGGCGTCCAGGTGCCTGAGGCCGCTGAACCAGGCGATGAACGCGACCGCGGTGGCGACCACCGACACGAACGCGAAACCGGGCAGGGTGGCGCCGGTGAGCGGCGGGGGAGCGCCCTCGACCACGAGCGCCGGTCCGACGAGCACCGCGCCACCCGCGACGAGCTGCCACGACGTCACCGACAGCACGTCCGCGCCCGCCCCAGCGCTTGGTGAGGATGTGCCCGAACGCGGACATCGCCATCGCGGCGACCGACACGAGCACCCCGAGCGGGTCGACGGCGTCCACGCCCGAGGCGAGCATGAGCACCACGCCCGCGACGCCCGTGAGCGCGCCGAGGACCGTCCGACCGCGGGGTCGCTCACCGAGCAGGGGCCACGCCAGGGCGATCATCGCGACCGGTGAGGTCGCCATGATCGTCGAGGCCAGGCTGGTCGGCAGCAGCTGCGCGGCGAGGTAGACGAGGGTGAAGAACACGCCCATGTTCACCGTGCCGAGCACGAGCGACCGCCACCACCACGCGCCGCGCGGACGTCTGCGGCACAGGAGGAGCAGCAGCACGCCGGCGGGGAGCGCGCGCAGCACCGCGCCCCACAGCGGGTGGTCGGCGGGCAGGAAGTGGCGGGTGACGTAGTACGTCGAGCCCCACGCGACCGGGGCGATCGCGGTGACCAGG
This sequence comes from Saccharothrix sp. 6-C, assembly GCF_016695385.1. Taxonomy (NCBI): domain Bacteria; kingdom Bacillati; phylum Actinomycetota; class Actinomycetes; order Pseudonocardiales; family Pseudonocardiaceae; genus Saccharothrix; species Saccharothrix sp. 6-C. The sequence goes on from NZ_CP064192.1 coordinate 2,671,162, forward strand.
CCCCACCGGATAGTTTCCACGGAAGACACTATAGCTTCCACGGAAGCTATAGTGTGGTGGCATGGAACTCGACCGCGTGGCCCGGATCCAGGCCGAATGGGCTCGGGAACGCCCGGACCTCGACGTCACGCCCCAGGGCGTCATCGGCAGGCTGCACCGCCTCGCGGCCGTGCTGACCGAGCAGCTCGCCGTCGTGTACCGGCGGCACGGGCTGGGCGAGGGCGAGTTCGACGTGCTGGCCGCGTTGCGCCGGGCGGGCGCCCCGTACGAGCGCGCACCGGGCGAACTGGCCCAGCACACGATGGTGACCACGGGCGCGATCACCAAGCGCATCGACCGGCTGGAACGGGACGGCCTGGTGACCCGCAGGCCGGGGCGGGACGACGCCAGGCGGCGGGTGGTCGCGCTCACCGAGGCGGGCAAGCAGGTGATCGACCAGGCGTTCACCGAGCACATGGCCAACGAGCGGCGGCTGCTCGACGCCCTCGACGCCGACGACGCCGGGCGGTTGGAGCAGATCCTCACCACGTGGCTGGCCCGGTTCGAACCGCCCCGCTGACCCGCGCTGACCCGCCGGCGTGGTGAGCGTCGTTTGCCCGCACGCGCGTCGGGTAGTCGGACGGCAACCGAAGTGGGTTTCCGCGAGGCGACAGGAGTCGACATGTCCAGACCCGGAACAGCGACGACACGCACACCGGTCCAACTGGCGGCGACGGTGGTGGGCGCGGTGTTCCTCGTGGTCGGGATCGCCGGGTTCATCCCCGGCATCACCACCGACTACGACACGATGCAGTTCGCGGGCCACGAGTCGCACGCCAAGCTGCTCGGCGTGTTCGCCGTGTCGATCCTGCACAACATCGTGCACCTGGCGTTCGGCGTCCTCGGCCTGGTGATGGCCCGGACGATGCGCAACGCGTTCCTGTACCTCGTCGCGGGTGGCGTCGTCTACCTGCTGCTGTGGTTGTACGGGCTGATCGTCGACCACGACAGCTCGGCCAACTTCGTGCCGCTGAACACCGCCGACAACTGGCTGCACCTGCTGCTCGGCATCGGCATGATCGCGCTCGGCTTCGCGCTGGGTCGAACGGCTCGGCCGAACCGGGTCGCCGGGAACGGGTGAGCCCGGACGAGTGAGGCAGGACGGGCGAGTCGGGAGGCGACGGCGGTGGGGTCGGAGTCGGCGTTCGGGTCCGGGTTCGGGGACACGCCGACTCGGGGCCTCCAGCGGTACGTGCGAGCCGTCGCGGTCGAGGTGGGGTCGGCGAGCGGGTGTTGGCGCGCCGACCCCGGTCCGCCCGCGACGGCGTACCTGCCGGTGCACGGGAACCTGCCGTCGTTCCCGGACCGCGACCTCGCCCTGCTGTGGGACGAGGAGTACGGCTGGGCCGCCGCCGTCCGACCCCGACCGGCCGAGGCCCCGGTGGTGATCACCTACCGGGGCGGCGACGTGCTGCCGCCCGCGCCGGAGGTGGCCGCGTACGTGGCGGCGTTGCGGCGCGGCGACCACCCGGGCGACCCGAGGCCCATCCGGTTGCGCGCGTACGGCACACCGGACGACCTGACCGACCGCCTGCGTGCCTATCGGCCGTGACGCTCACCGACGCTCGTCGACCCGGTGTGACACCCGGATCGACGAGCGTGGCCGCGTGGGCGACGAGAGGTCGGGGGTCAGCCGTCGCTGATCGACGCTTCCAAGGTCTCCGGGCGGCCGGTGGCCTGGCGGTACACGTGGACCGTCTCGATGGCGATCCTGGTCGTGCTGAACCTCGCCTCGACGCGGTCGGTGGCGGCGATCCCGTAGGCGTCGCGGCGGGCATCGTCGGACAGCAGGGGGCGCAGCGCACGGGCCAGCACCCGCGGGTCGTTCGGCGGCACGAGCAGGCCGGTGACACCGTCCACGACCGTGTCCGTCGAACCGCCGACGCTCGCGGCCACCACCGGCACGCCGCACGCCATCGCCTCGAGCGGGGTGACGGCGGCGCAGCCCGACCCGGCGCAGACCACCACGTCGGCGGACCGCAGCAGCGCGGGCATCGCCACCTGCGGCACGCGACCGACCAACCGGACCCGGTCACCGACGCCCGACGACCGCGCGTGCTCGCGCAACCTGCGCACCTCCTCGGCCCGCCCGCCCACGACCACCAACTCGGTGTCCCACACCGATCGCAACGCCGTGATCACGTCCTCGGCGCCACCCGAAGGCGACACCAGCCGGTGCGGCAGCGGCCGGTTCAGCCGAGGACCGTCCGGCTTGAACCGCTCCACGTCCACCCCCGGCGGCACCACGGCCACCCGCGCCCGCGGCACACCCATGTGCACCAGCTGCGTCTTCTCCTCCGTGCACTGGGCCACGATCCGGCTCGCCTCACGCCCGATCAGCCGCTCGGTGGACAGCCGGGCCTCCGGCACGCCCTCGTCACCCGCCTGCTGCGCCGTCACGCCCAGCGATTGGAACGTCTGCACCACCGGCACGTCCAGACCGTTGGCGGCCAACACCGACGCCACCCCCGACGTCCAGTAGTGGGCGTGCACGACGTCCGGCGGGTCGGCCCGCCACTGCGACCGCAGGAACCGGGTGAACTCGTCCAGGTGAGGCAGTAGTTCGTCCGGGTGAACCGGGCTCGGCGGCCCGGCGGCGACGTGCACCACGTCGTAACCGAACCGGGTGCGCACCACATCGGGTGAGCGAGGGGAGTCACGTCGGGTGTGCACCACGACGTCGTGCCCGGCCGCCACCAATGCCGCCGAAAGATCGGCGACCTGAACGTCCTGACCGCCCTCTTCGGCGTCTCCGAGAACGGGCAGCGGGTTCGCATGCGCCGAGACGACCGCGATCCTCATGGGGGGTTCCTCCAGCCGGCGAAATGGCTCGCGCGAGACCAAGGCTGTCGTCTCAACCCGGTTCGCACGCTACAAGCAATGTCCGACTCCTGCCACTCAGCGAGACCGCGCCCGGGCGCCAGGCGGTTTGTCCGGCGGTCCGTCCGTGGTTCATCCGGTGGATTGTCCGGCGGTGTGGTCGGCTTGGTGGGTTGACGGCCCGGATGGCGGGTACCGCACAGGGCGACCGACCGACCGAGGAGGGTCCATGGCCACCGGTGAGACCGGATTCGACGACGTCAGCTACGACCTGATCTCCGTGCAGTACCACGCGCTCAAGGCGGGCCACGACTACGGCCAGTACGTGCGGGACGCGGAGAACGCGGGCAAGCAGGAGATCGCCGCCTTCTTCCGCCGCGTGATGGAAGAGGACTCCGCGCGCGCCAAGCAGTGCCACGAGTTCTTGAAGGAGCTGACCGGGAGCGCCGACGCGGGCCCGGCGATGACGTGAACCGACTCGACCGGCCGGTCGAGTCGGGCAGTCGTGCCGTGCGGGTAGTCACGCCGTGCGGGTAGTCGTGCTGTCCGACACCCACGGGCCCCGGCGGTGGAAGTCGTGCCCTCCGCGAGTGGCGGAACACCTGCGCCACGCGGATGTCATCCTGCACGCGGGGGACGTCTGCGTGGCGTCCGTGCTGGACGAGCTGGCCCAGTACGCGCCGGTGATCGCCGTGCGCGGCAACAACGACGGGCCCGACGTGGCCGAGTGGGGCGCGCCCGAGACGGTCGAACCGGACCTCGCCGGCCTGCGCGTGGCGATGATCCACGACAGCGGCCAGGCGGTCGGACGCGCGGCCCGCATGCGCCGCCGGTTCCCGGAGGCCGACCTGGTGGTGTTCGGCCACTCCCACATCCCGATGGACGTCACCGGCGAAGGCCCGGGCGGTGTGCGCGTGTTCAACCCGGGCTCACCCACCGACCGCCGCCGGCAGCCGCACGGGACGGTCGGGTTGCTCGACGTCGTGGAGGGCGAGCTGGTGTCGGCGCGGATCGTGCCGGTGACGTGAGGCGAGGTGAGGGGTCGGGGGCTCGATTCGACATGGGCCCTTACGGGCACCCCGCCTATGGCACCCGAACCCGGTAAAATCGGGCCCGGCGGGTTGGTTTCGGTCCGATGGGGTGGATTTTCGAGGTTTCGCTCACTCGACCGGGCGAAGAATGCAACCGAAGACAACCTGAATCGCATTTCTCACGTTAGCCGGGAAAAACGGCGGCCGGCGGCGACCACCGGTGGGCAGGCCCTCGGATTCGAGGGTCCGAAGGGCGAGGAGAGGGCAGGAGGATCGGGGAGAGGTCAGCGGAGAGGTCAGCGGAGCGTGATCAGGTAGCGGCGCAGGCGGCCGAGGTCGGTGGACTGGACGCCGTCGAAGGCGCCGCCGTTGCGCTCGATCGTCTTCACAGACGCGGTGTTGTGGTCTTCGCAGACCAGCAGCACCTCGGTCAGGCCGAGCGAGCCCGCCTCGACCAGCATGCGGCCCAAGGCCCAGGTGGCCAGGCCCCGCCCCCGAGCGGACGGGCGGATGCCGTAGCCGAGGTGGCCGAAGGCCCGCACGTGGTCGGCGGGACCGAGCCGCAGCGCGATGCCACCGAGCACGCGGTCGCCCTCGACGATCCAGCGGCACACCGAGCCGGGCCCGTCGGTGAGGCGCGCCACCCAGGCGGCGAAGCCCGGGGCTGAGTCGACCTCGTCGGACGGGTGCAGGCCGAAGCCGTCCTCGTGGACGCCCGGCCCCCAGTCGTCCCGGGCCGCCAACCAGGCGTGGTGGAGGCGGGTGGTGGGTGCGATCAGGGCCGGTTCGGCGCGGGGGTCGTCGGTCAAGACCCGGTCCGGGCGATGAGCATTCCGCCGGGCACCTCGTCGTCCGGGCCCAGGAGGACCTGCGCCTCGATGGTGAAGCCCGCGTCCCGCAGCCGGCCGGCCACCCGCTCGACCGGACGCCGGTGGACGTGCAGCGACATCGGGTGGCCGCCGTAGCCCTCGGTCTTGAGGCGGACGCGGTCGCCCACGTGGAAGCCCAGCATGACGACGCCGCCGGGCCGGAGCACGCGCCGGAAGTGGGTGAGGACGGTCGGCACCTCGTGGTCCGGGACGTGGATGATCGAGTAGAACGCCAGCACCCCGCCGACCGAGTCGTCGGCCAGGGCGAGGTCGGTCATCGAGCCGACGTGGAACCGCAGGTCGGGGTACTGCCGGGCGGCGAGTTCGACCATCCGGGGTGAGAGGTCGACGCCGAATGCGTCCAAGCCCAGCCCGTGGAGGTGGGACGTGATGAGGCCCGGTCCGCAGCCGATGTCGGCGACGGGGCCGCCGACGTCGCGGGCGGCCTCGGCGAACAGGGCCAGGACGCCGCGCAGGAGCGGGGACCCGGCCAGTGCCTCGCGCGTGAAGTCGAGGTAGCTGTCGGCCACCGTGTCGTAGGAAGCCCTGGTGTCGGTCAGCCAGTCGTCTGCGCTCACGGTGGTGAAGGTAACGCCACCCGTGCCACCCGACTCCTCGGCCACCGGGCGACCGGAAGTGGGTGGGAGGAGAGGATGGGGGAGGCGGGGTGACGTTCGGCTTCGGGAGTGGCGGCGGTGGGTGTCTCGTGAGCGGTCGGGTCGGGTTGGGGACCATCGTCCGCGAGTGGGGGCGGATCGGGTGCGTCGGGTTCGGTGGGCCGCCCGCGCACATCGCGTTGTTGCGCGACCTGTGCGTGACGCGGCGGGGGTGGCTGTCGGACCGCGAGTTCGAGGACGGCGTCGCGGTCACTAACCTGTTGCCCGGGCCCGCTTCCACGCAGCTCGCGATCCTGTGCGCGTGGCGGTTGCGCGGTGCGGTCGGGGCGGTGGTCGGCGGGGTGTGCTTCATCGTGCCGGGCCTGCTGGTGATCCTGGCGCTGGCGGTGCTGTTCCTGGCCGACGACGCGCCCGCGTGGGTGACGGGCGCGGCGGCGGGGGCGGGGGCGGCGGTGCCCGCGGTGGCGTTGCACGCGGCGTGGGGGTTGATCCCCGGCAGCCACCGCAGGGTCGGCGCGGCACGGGTGGCGCGGGCGCGGTGGGGGTTGTACCTGCTGGTGGGGGCGGTGGCGGCGGCGGTGACCGGGCCGTGGCTGGTGCTCGTGCTCGTCACCGCCGGGCTGGTGGAGGTCGCGGTGCGCGCGCCCGGCCGGGCGGCGAACTGGCCGGTGGTGCTGGCCCTGCCCGCGGCGGGCGGCGGGTTGGGCGCGGTGGCGTGGGTGGCGGCGAAGGTCGGCGCGCTGTCGTACGGCGGCGGTTTCGTGATCATCCCGTTGATGCGGCAGGACGCCGTTCACACCTATGGGTGGATGACGGACGCGCAGTTCCTCAACGCGGTGGCGCTCGGGCAGATCACGCCGGGACCGGTCGTGCAGACGGTCGCGGTCGTCGGGTACGCCGCCGCCGGGCTCGGCGGCGGGCTGCTGGCCGCGTTCGTGGCGTTCGCGCCGTCGTTCGTGATGGTCATCGCGGGCGGGCCGAGGTTGTCGCGCCTGCGGGAGGACGGCCGGGCCCAGGCGTTCCTCACCGGCGCGGGCGCCGCGGCCATCGGGGCGATCGCGGGCTCCGCGGTGCCGCTGGCCTGGTCGCTGCACGAGCCGTGGCAGTTCGTCCTGCTCGGCCTCGCCGCGCTGTGGCTGCTGGCGCTGCGCCGGGGCGTGGTGAGCGCGCTGGTCGCCGCGGGCGTCGTCGGCGCCCTGGTCCCGCTGCTCTGAGCGGGCCCGGGGCGCCGACGACCCGACCTCAGTCCATCGCCGCGCGCAACGACGCGGGCCGCATGTCGGTCCACACCTGGTCGACGTGCGCCGAGCACTCGTCCTTGGTGCCCTTCGTGCCCTCGAAGCGCCACCCGGCGGGCACGTCGTGGTGGGCGGGCCACAACGAGTACTGGCCCTCGTCGTTCACCAGGACCTGGTACGTGATGTCGTCCCTCATGCCTTGTTCTCCTCTTGTGCTTTCGCATACCCGCGCAACGTCGGGCTGACTGTGACGAAAATCGTGATGGACAAGATGCCCGCCGCGCACACCACGACGGCGGTGCGGGCCGACAGCGCTTCGGTCAGCACGCCGCCGACCAGGGGGCCGGCCGCGCCCGCGCCGCCCACGACGACACCCATCACCCCGCTGAGCCGTCCGCGCAGCTCGTCGGGGGTGAGCAGCAGCTGGTGGGTGCTGATGGTGGTGTTGGCGGTCGGCGCGAGGAAGCTCATCAGGGCGAACAGCACCCCGACCAGGTAGGCCGACTCGACCAGCAGCGCGCACGGCACCAGCAGGGTCAGCACCCAGAACACCGACGCGATCGACCGGTGCGGGCCGAGCGCGCGGTGCAGCCACGGCGCGGCCAACGCCCCGAGCACGCCGCCGACGCCGAGCATCGCCGCCATCACGCCGATCTCGCCGAACGACGCGCCCCGGCCCTCGACCAGCACGATGACGACCACGTAGAACGCGGTGAAGAACAGGTTCAGCACCACCGCGCACAGCGCCGTCACCCGGATCTCCCGCCGGCTCCACACCCACCGCAGGCCCTCGCCGATCGACCGCAGCAGGGGCGGGTGCGCCTCGACCGGCGCGGCCGGCGGCACCCGCAGGAACAGCAGCGCCACGAACGCCACCACGTGCGTGACCAGGTCCACCAGGAACGGCAGCCACCGCGCCACGGCGATCAGCAGGCCACCCAGCGCCGTCCCCGCCATCTGCCCCAACGAGGACCGCGCGCTGTTCATCGCCACGGCCGTCGCCAGCTGCGACTCGGGCACGAGCCGGGGCAGGCACGCGTCCTCGGCGGGCTCGAACAACGCCCGGCACACGCCGAGCACCGCGGCGACCGCCATGACGTGCGGGATGGTGACCGCGTCGGCCCACACCGCGACCACGAGCCCGCCCAGGGCGACCACCTGGACGGCCTCGCAGCACAGCATGATCCGCCTGCGGTCCCACCGGTCGACCAGCGCGCCGGCCGGCAGGCCGACGAGGAGCTGCGCGGTGGCGTCCACGGTGAGGACCAGCCCGGACAGCACCGGCGACCCGGTCAGCGCCAGCACGAGCAGCGGCAGGGCCAGCATCGAGGCGCTGAACCCCACCTCGGCCAACGCCTGGCCGCCCCACAGCAGCGTGTAGTTCCGGTTGCGCGCCAGCGACGTCGTCACAGCGCACCCCGGCAGTCCGCGGCGATCGCCCGCAGCGCGGCGGCGAAGTCGGCGGCCACCGCGCCGATCTCCTCGGCCGAGTGCGTCGACGGGTAGTGGTAGAAGGCGAAGCCCAGCGTCTTCCCGGCCTCGCCGACCACGTCGAGCACGTGGTCGCCGCCGTCGGCCGGGTCGTGGTCCGCGCCGACGGACGGCCGCACCGCCCGGTACAGGCCGGTCGACTCGGCCGAGCCGCCGTCGAACTGGCCGAGGTAGTTGAACGACACCGCGGGCCGCCCGCCGTCGGGCACCCGGCCGTGCTGCCGCAGCGGCCCGTACCCGAACCCGTTGCCCGGCACGGCCCGCAGCTGCCGCCGCACCGCCTTCACCCGGTCGCGCCAGCCGCCGTCCGGCACCTCCAACGTCACCGGGAACACCGTGGTGAACCAGCCGACGGTCCGCGAGAGGTCCACGTCGAGCACGTCCTCGCGGCCGTGGCCCTCCAGGTCGACCGCGACCCGCGACGACCCCGTCCACCGGGACAGCGCCCACGCCAGCGCGGCCAGCAGCACGTCGTTGATCCGGGTCCGGTAGGCGACCGGCGCGCCGCGCAGCAACGCGTCCGTGTCCTCCTCGGACAGCTCCACGGTCACCGACTCGGCCGTCCCGGACGGCGGGGGGAACGACGGGAAGGTCTGGTCCCAGTGCTCCACCTCGTCGTCCAGCGCGCCGCCGAGCACGTGGGACTCCAGCCGCCGCGACCACTCCTGGTAGGAGGTGGTCTTGGCGCCCAGGTCCTCGCCCCGGTACGCGGTCTCCAGGTCGTCGAGCAGGATCCGCCACGACACCCCGTCGACCACCAGGTGGTGGCCGACCAGCAACAGCAGCGGCTGCTCGCCCTGGAACAGCACCGCCCGCACCAGCGGCCCGGTCGCCAGGTCGAACGACGAGTGGACCTCGTCCGCGACCCGCTCCAGCTCCGCCGCTCCGTCCACGACGGTCAGCACGTCGACGTCGTCCACGTCGTCGTTGTGCTGCCGCCACACCCCGTCGACGGACGTGAACCGCAGCCGCAACGCGTCGTGGTGCGCCACGAGCACGCCCAGCGCCCGCCGCAACGCCGCGACGTCCACCGCCGGGTCCAGCTCCACCAGGTGCGACTGGTTGAAGTGGTGCGGGTTGTGCCGCCCCGAGGTGAGGAACCAGTGCTGGATCGGCGTCAGCGGCACCTCGCCCACCACCGGCGCCCGGTCGGCGGACGACGACACCTCCACCGTGACGTGCGGGGCGAGCGAGGCGGGGGTCTGGTGCACGAACAGGTCGCGGGTGGCGAAGCGGAACCCGGCCTGCCGCGCCCGCGCCACCACCTGCATGCTCAGGATCGAGTCGCCGCCCAGCGCGAAGAAGTTGTCCTGCGCGCCCACCCTGGGCACACCGAGCACGTCGGCCCAGACGGCGGCCAGCGCCTCCTCCACCGGCCCGGACGGCGCGACGTACCCGGCGCCGGCGAGGGCGCCGAAGTCCGGCTCGGGCAGCTTCGCCCGGTCCACCTTGCCGTTGGGGCTGATCGGCAGGGCGTCCACCGGCGTGAACACCGACGGCACCAGGTAGTCCGGCAGCGACTCGCCCAGGAACTCCCGGACTTTCTCCACCCGGAACGACTGCGCGACCTCGCCCACGACGTAGGCGACGAGCCGCTTGTGGCCCCGCGCGTCCGCCCTGGCCACGACGACCGCCTCACGCACGTCCGGGTGCCGCAGCAGGGCGGTCTCGATCTCGCCGAGCTCGATGCGGAACCCGCGGATCTTCACCTGCTCGTCGGCCCGGCCGACGAACTCCAGCTGTCCGGACGTCCGGTCGCCGGGGGTGGCGGTCCACCGCACCACGTCGCCCGTGCGGTACATGCGCGACCCGGGCGGCCCGTACGGGTTCGCCAGGAACCGCTGCGCGGTCAGCCCCGGCCGGTCCAGGTACCCGCGCGCCAGCCCGACGCCGGACACGTACAGCTCGCCGGCGACGCCCACCGGCACGGGCCGCAGCTCGCCGTCGAGCACGTGCGCGGTCGTGCCGGGGATCGGCCGGCCGATCGGCGGCACGCCGCCGGGCTCCAGCGGCTCGCTCCACGACGTGACCACGGTGGACTCGGTCGGCCCGTAGGCGTTGATCATCCGGCGGCCGGGCGCCCAGCGGCGCACCAGGTCCGCCGAGCACGCGTCGCCGCCCACGACCAGCGTGCGGAACGTCGGCAGCGCCACGTCCGGCACGGTGGCCAGCGCGACCGGCGGGATCAGCGCGTGCGTCACGCCGAACCCGTTCACCACCTCGACGAGCTGGTCGCCCAGCAGCGGCCCCGGCGGCGGCACGACCAGCGCCGCGCCGGCGGGCAGGGCCATGCACAGCTCCAGCACGGACGCGTCGAAGCTGGGCGAGGAGAACTCCAGCACCCGGTCGCCGGGCCGCACGTCGAAGTGCGCGATCTCGGCCGCCGCGAACGTGGCCAGGCCGGCGTGCGACACCACCACGCCCTTCGGCCGCCCGGTCGACCCGGACGTGTAGATCACGTACGCCGGATGCTCCGGCCGCACCGCCACGGCGGGGTCCGCGTCGGGCTGGTCGGACACGTCGACCGGCCCGTCCAGCACCACCAGCGGCCGGGCGTCGTCGAGCATGAACGCGATCCGCTCGGCCGGGTACTCCGGGTCGACGGGCAGGAACGCGGCGCCCGCCTTGAGCACCGCCAGCTCCGCCACCAGCAGGTCGACCGACCGGGGCAGCCGCAGCGCGACGATCCGCTCCGGTCCCGCGCCCAGCCCGATCAGGTGGTGCGCCAACCGGTTCGCGCGGGCGTTGAGCCCGGCGTAGGTCACGTCCGCCGCGCCGGTCAGCGCCAACGCGCCCGGTGTGCGCGCGACCTGCGCCTCGACCAGCTCCACGAAGCCGGGGCCGTCGACCGCCGGACCGCTGGAACCCCACGCCGCCAGCAGCTCCCGCTCGGAGTCGGGCAGCACCGGCAACGCCCACAGCGGGCGGTCGGGGTCGGCCGCGATGCCGGACAGCAGCACGCCCAGGTGCTCGACCAGCCGCTCGACCGTGCCCGCGTCGAACAGGTCGGTGTTGTACTCGACCGATCCGTGCAGCCCCCCGTCGGGGTCCTCGGTGAACTCGATCGTCACGTCGAAGTTGCTGCTCACCGTGGGCTGCTCGACGTCCTCCGCGTCGAGCCCGGGGAAGCCCGCCGCCTGGGGCGCGTTCTGCAGCGCCACCACGGCCTGGAACAGCGGCGTGCGGCTGGTGTCGCGGTCGGGGCGCACCGCGTCCACCACCCGTTCGAACGGCACGTCCTGGTGCGCGAACGCGTCCAGCACGGTCGCCCGGGTGCGGGCCAGGAACTCGGGGAACGTCGCCGACGGCTCGACCCGCGCCCGCAGGGTCACCGTGTTGACGAAGAACCCGACCAGGTCCTGCGTCTCGGGCCGGTCGCGGCCGGAGGCCACGGTGCCGAGCGCGAAGTCGTCCTGCCCGGTCCACCGGTGCAACAGCACCTCGCAGGCCGCGACCAGCGCCATGAACAGCGTGCCGTCCACGGTTCGTGCCAGCTCGCGCAACCGCTCCGCGACCGGCGCCGGCACCGCGAACCCGGTCTGCGCGCCCGCCGTCGTCTGCACGGGCGGCCGGGGCCGGTCCGTCGGCAGCTCCAGCGCGGGCACGTCGGCCAGCCGTTCGCGCCAGTAGTCCAGCTGCGCGTCCAGCGGCTGCTGCCGCTGCCAGGCGGCGAAGTCGCCGTACCGGACGGGCAGCGGCGCGAGCTCCTCGCCGCCGTACAGCGCGGCCAGGTCGGACATCAGCACCCCGCCGGACCAGCCGTCGGTGACGATGTGGTGCATCGTGAGCGCGAGCACGTGGTCGTCGGGTCCCCGGCGCACCAGCACGGGCCGGAACAGCGGCCCCTCGGCCAGGTCGAACGGCTCCGGCGCGGGCAGCTCGTCCACCACCGGCAGCGTCACGTCGACCGGCCGCACGGAGGTGACGGGCAGCCCGTCCACCGCCGGGAACGTGGTCCGCAGCGACTCGTGCCGCTCGACCAGCGCCCGCAACGCCCGCTCCAGCCTCCGCACGTCCAGCGCGCCGCGCAGCCGCACGGCCAGCGGTGTCACGTACTCGGTGCCGCCGGGCTGGAACTGGTCGAGGAACCACAGCCGCTGCTGCGCGAACGACAGCGGCGCGTCACCCTCGACGCGGGGGATCGCCCCGTCGGCCGAGACGGACCCGGACAGGCGGGCGGCGAGCGCGGCCACGGTCGGGTGGTCGAACAGGTCGCGCGGCGACACGTCGAACGACGACCGCAGCCGCGACACCACCCGGATGCTGGAGATCGAGTCGCCGCCGAGGGTGAAGAAGTTGTCCTCCGCGCCGACCTCGGCCAGGCCGAGCACGTCCGCCCAGACCTCCGCGACCAGGCGTTCGGCCTCGGTGCGCGGCGCGACGAACCCGCCCGCCGCCGACGCCTCCCGCTCCGGCGCGGGCAGCGCGGCCCGGTCCAGCTTGCCGTTGGCGTTGAGCGGCAACCGCTCCAGCGCCACGTACGCGGCGGGCACCATGTAGTCCGGCAGCGACCGCTCGGCGTGCTCGCGCAGCCCGGTGGCCTCGGCCGTGCCGGCGGGCACGTGGTAGGCGACCAGCCGGTCCTCGCGCACGATCACCGCGACCTGGGCCACGGCGTCGTGCGCGGCCAGCACCGCCTCGATCTCGCCCAGCTCGATCCGGAAGCCGCGGATCTTCACCTGCTGGTCCGCGCGCCCGAAGTACTCCAGCCGGCCGTCCACCCACCGGGCCAGGTCGCCGGTGCGGTACATCCGGCTCCCCGGCGCGCCGAACGGGTCGGCCGGGAACCGCTGGGCGGTCAGGCCCGGCCGGTGGAGGTAGCCGCGGGCCACTCCCGGCCCGGCCACGAACATCTCGCCGACCACGCCGGGCGCGACGGGTTGCAGCTCGTCGTCGAGCACGTAGACGCGCAGGTCGGGGATGGGGACGCCGATCGAGCCGTCCGCGGGCGTCCACGTGACGTGGACGGTCGTCTCGGTGATGCCGTACATGTTGATCAACTCGCCGGAGCCGCGCCACGCCGACAGCTTGCGCATGTCCAGCGCCTCGCCGCCGAAGATCACGTACCGGACGTCGAGGTCGGGCGCTTCCTCCAGCAGCTGGTAGAACGCCGAGGGCGTCTGGTTGAGCACGGTCACGCCTTCGTCGGCGATCAGGCGGGCGAAGTCGCGCGGCGACCGCGAGACCTCGTAGGGGACGACGACGAGTCGTCCGCCGTGCAGCAGCGGTCCCCACAGCTCCCAGACCGAGAAGTCGAAGGCGTAGCTGTGGAACAGCGTCCACACGTCGTCGGGTCCGAAGCCGAACCAGTGGTCGGTCCCGGAGAACAGCCGCACCACGTTCGAGTGCGGGATCACCACGCCCTTCGGCCGCCCGGTCGACCCGGACGTGTAGATCACGTACGCGGCGTTCTCGGGCCGCAGCGGCACATCGGGCGCGTCGGTCGGCAGCCCGGACAGGTCGGGCAGCCCGTCCAGGGTCACCGTCGGCCGGGCGTCCTCGATCATGTGCGCGATCCGGTCGGCCGGGTACGAGGCGTCCAGCGGCAGGTAGGCCGCGCCCGCCTTCAGCACGCCCAGCACCGCGACCACCAGGTCGGACGAACGGGGGAAGCGCAGCGCCACCACCGTCTCCGGGCCGGCTCCGGCCGCGACGAGGTGGTGCGCCAGGCGGTTCGCGCGCTCGTCCAGCTCCCGGTAGGTGAGGCTCGCGCCCTCGCACGTCACCGCGACGGCGTCCGGCGTGCGCGCGGCCCGTGCGGCGAACAGCGACGGGATGGTGTCCTCGACCACCGCGCCGGACGACGTGCCGTTCCACGACACCAGCACCCGGTCCCGCTCGTCGTCGGACAGCCACGGCAGCTCGAACACCCGCCGCCGGGGGTCCGCGCCGATCGCGTCGAGCAGCCGGGCCAGCCGCTCGCCCAGCAGACCGATCGTGGCGGCGTCGAACAGCCGCGGGTCGTAGGTCAGCTCCACGTGCAGCGAGTCGTCCACGTACGCCCGCACGGTGAGCGGGAACGACGTGGTGTCCAGGCTGTCCACCTCGCCGATGCCCGGCGCGCCGTCCGGCGAGTCCTTCTCGACCGGGTAGTTCTCGAACGCCAGCAGGCTGTCGAACAGGCGCGTGCCCGAGCCTGAGCTGATCTTGGCCAGAACCTGCACCTGCGCCAGCGACACGTGTTCGTACTGCCGGGACTCGGTCTGCGAGTCCTGCAACCGGCGCAGCCAGGTCACCACCTCGACGTCGGACTCCACCGTCACCCTCGTGGGCACGGTGTTGATGAACATGCCGATGATCGACTCGACACCGGGCAGCTCCGCCGGCCGGCCGGACACCGTGCTGCCGAACACCACGTCCCGCTGACCCGAGGTGCGGGACAGCAGCACCGCCCACGCGCCCTGGACCAGCGTGTTCACCGTCAGGCCGTGCGTGCGGGCGACCGCGTCGAGCCGGTCGGCGGGCAGGTCGAGCACGACCTGTGCGGACGACTCGGCGCGGTGCGCCTCGGTCGGCGGCCGGTCGAACGGCAGCGGGGTGGGCGTCTCGAACCCGGCCAGCACGCCCCGCCAGTACGACTCGACGGCCGACTGGTCGACCTCGGCGAGCCAGGCCAGGTAGTCGCGGAAGGGCCGCCGCGCGGGCGCCGCGCCGCCCGCGTACTCGTGGAGCACCTCGCCGAACACCTGCGCGGTGCTCCACCCGTCGAGCAGCAGGTGGTGCGAGGTCCACAACAGGTCCACCTCGGTGTCCGAGGCCCGGCCGACGACCAGCCGCATCAGCGGCGCGGTGGTCACGTCGACACCGGCCGCCGCGTCGGCCGCGACCACCTCGTCGGTGACGTCGGCGTAGGTCACCGGCACGGTCACGCCGCGCCGCACCACCTGCACCGGCTCGTCCAGGCCCTCCCACACCACGTCGGTGCGGAGGATGGGCGTGCGGTCGACCACGCGTTGCCACGCCTGGGCGAAGCGCCGGGGGTCGTCCACACCGGACAGCCGCACCCGCAGCTGGTTCACGTAGGCCGTGCTGTCGTCCACGAGGCTGTGGAACACCATGCCCGCCTGCAACGGGGTGAGGGGGTAGACGTCCTCCACGTCCCGGTCGACGATCCGGTCCACCTGCTCGGCGGTGAGCTTCGCCAGCGGGAAGTCCGAGGGCGTGCGGCCCCACGCGTCCGGTTTCGCGCAGAACGCGACGATCCCGCGCAGCGCGTCGACCATCCGGTCGGCCAACGCGCGCACCGCGGCCTCGTCGTGCGCCTCGGTGGAGTACTCCCAGTCCAGCACCAGCTCGCCCGACGACACGGCGGCGCCGATGTCGAGCAGGTGCGGCCGGACGGCGTCGTCCGGCACCTCGCGGCCGTGGTCGACGTCGTCGATCTCGTCGTCGTACTGGCCCAGGTAGTTGAAGCACACGCGCGGCAGCGGGCCGGTCACGCCGCGGTCCCAGTACTTCAGGGCCTCGTAGCTCAGCCCCTTGTCCGGCACGGCGCGCAGCTGCTCCTTGACCGACTTCAGCGCCGCGCCCCAGTCGACGGCGCCGCCGCCGTCCCCGGGCAGCTCCAGCGCGACCGGGAACTCGGCGGTGAACCAGCCGACCGTGCGGGACAGGTCCAGGCCGTCGAACAGCTCCTCCCGGCCGTGGCCCTCCAGCGCCACCAGCGCCCGCCCGGCGAACGCCGCGGTCAGCGCGGTGAGCAGGACGTCGTTGACCTGGGTGCGGTAGGCGTCGGGCACGGCGTGCAGCAGCGCGTCGGTCTCGGCCTTGCCCAGCCGCACGGACACGCTGCGCGCGCTGCCCGCCGACGTCGGCGCCGGTTCCTCCGCGGGCACGTCCGCCCAGTGCGGCAGGGCGTGGTCGAACCGGCCCTCGCGCACGTGCCGGTCGAGCCGGTGCGCCCAGTCGGTGAACGCCGTGCTCTTCGGCCCGAGGTCGCGGCCGGCGAGCGCGGTGTCCAGGTCCTCCAGCACGATCCGCCACGACACCGCGTCGACCACCAGGTGGTGGGCGGTGACGAACAGCCTGCCGTCGTCGAACAGGACGGCGCGCAGCAGCGGGCCGTGGCGCAGGTCGAGGCTCGTGCGGGCCTGGTGCGCCTCGGCGGCCAGGTCGCCCGAGGCGAGGCGGAACACCTCGGCGGACTCCGCGTCCGCCACCTCCTGCCGCCATTCGCCGTCCACCCGGGTGAACCGCAGCCGCAGCGCGTCGTGGTGGGCGACCACGGCCCGCACGGCGTCGCGCACCGCGGCCGGCTCGGCGTCGCCGACCCGCACCACCACCGACATGGTGAAGTGCGCCAGCGGTCCCTGCTCGGCGAAGAACCAGCGCTGGATCGGGGTCAGCGGCGCCGGCCCGGTCACCGTCTCGTGGGTCGTCGCGGTGTCGTCGGTGACCGCGAGCGCGAGGTCGCCGACGGTCTGGCGGAGGAAGACGTCCTTGGACGTCAGCTTCAGCCCGGCCTGCCGCGCCCGGGACACGACCTGCATGCTCAGGATCGAGTCGCCGCCCAGGGCGAAGAAGTTGTCCCGCGCGCCGACCCGCTCCACACCGAGCACGTCGGCCCAGATGTCGGCGAGGGTGGCCGCGACGCCCGGCTCGGGCGCGACGTAGCCGGCGTCGGTGAACGTCGGCGCGGGCAGCGCCCGCCGGTCCACCTTGCCCGCCGGGGTCATCGGCAGCGCGTCCAGCGCCACGAACGCCGACGGCACCAGGTAGTCCGGCAGCCGCTGCTTGAGCCAGCCCGCCAGGTCGGCGGCCGTGCCCGCGGTGTAGGCGACGAGCCGCTGGTGACCGTTGTGCGCCCGCGCCACCACGGCCGCCTGCGTCACGTCCGGGTGGTGCAGGAGCGCCGCCTCGACCTCGCCCAGCTCGACCCGGAAACCGCGGATCTTCACCTGGTCGTCGTTGCGGCCCAGGTAGTCGAGGGCGGCTGTCCGCGTCCGATCACCGGCTCCGCCGGCGGGAACCCACCGCACCTTGTCCCCGGTGCGGTACATCCGGGCGCCGGGCTCGCCGAACGGGTCGGCCAGGAACCGCTGGGCGGTCAGGCCCGGCCGGTCGTGGTAGCCGCGGGCCACCTGCGCGCCGCCGAGGTAGAGCTCGCCGGGCACACCGGCCGGGACGGGGCGCAGGTCCTCGTCGAGCACGTGGGCCACCAGGTTGAGCAGCGGGCGGCCGATCAGCGCGCGGTCCCCGCTGACGACGGTGGACACCGAGTCGACCGCCACCTCGGTCGGGCCGTAGTAGTTGTGCGCGGTGGTGCGGGACGCGGCCAGCGTCCGCCACAGCGACCCCGGCAGCGCCTCGCCGCCCAGCATCACGTGCCTGGGGGTGTGGTCGCCGTCGAGGAGCCCGAGCGGGAGGAGCTGCTGGACGTAGGACGGCGTCAGGTCCAGCAGGTCGACGCGGTGCTCGCGCACGTACTCGACGAGCACCTGCGGTTCGAGGCGGACGTCGTCGGTCAGCACGTGCAGCTCGTGGCCGCCCGCCATGAACAGCGGCCCCTCCCACGACGTGTCGAACGAGAACACGGCGGTCAGCGCGACCCGCATCGGGTCGTCGGCGAACACCCGGTGGTGGTTGTGGATCAGGTTCGTCAGCTGCCGGTGCTCGACCACGACACCCTTGGGCACACCGGTCGAGCCGGACGTGTAGATCACGTACGCGGCCTGGTCCGGGCGCACGACGACGTCCGGCGGGGTGTCCGGGAAGCCCGACACGTCGGGCATCACGTCGAGCACGAACGCCGGCCGGGCGTCGCGGAGCAGGAAGTCCACCCGGTCGCGCGGCAGGTCGCGGTCGACCGGCAGGTACACCGCGCCCGCCTTGTGCACGGCCAGGATCGCCACCACCGAGTCGGCCGACCGCGGCAACGACACCGCGACCACCCGCTCCGGACCCGCGCCGGCGGCCAGCAGGTGGTGCGCGAGCCGGTTGGCCCGCGCGTCGACCTCGGCGAAGGTGAGGCGGGTGCCGCCGCACACCAGCGCGCCGGCGTCGGGCGTGCGCCGCGCCTGCTCCTCGAAGATCGCGGCGAACGTCGTCTCGGGGACGGCCAGCCGCGGCCCTCGCCCGTCCGGCTCGTCGCCGAGCAGCAGCGGCAGCTCGCCCACCGGGCGGTCCGGCGCGGCCGTGACGCCTTCCAGCAGCACCAGCAGGTGCCGCGCCATGCGGTCCACCGTGTCCGCGTCGAACAGGTCGGTGCTGTACTCCACCGCGCCGCGCAGCTCGCCGTCGACCTCGCCGAACTCGAACGTGAGGTCGCACGTCGAGGTCACCAGCGGGAGCTGGAGGTCCTCCACCCGCAGGCCGGGCAGCTCGGGCACGTCGGCGCCGAAGTTCTGCATCAGCACCATGACGTCGAACAAGGCGTTGCGGCTGGGGTCGCGGTCCGGCCGGACGGCGTCCACCACCCGCTCGAACGGCACGTCCTGGTGCGCGAAACCGTCCCGCACGGTGGTCCGCACGTCGGCCAGCAGCTCCGTGAACGACCGCCTCGTGTCCACCGCGGACCGCAGCACCACGGTGTTCACGAACAGGCCGATCACGTCGTCCAGCTCGGCCCGCCCGCGCCCGGACACCGCGGTGCCGACCGCGATGTCGTCCTGCCCGGTGTAGCGGGCCAGCAGCACCTTCGTGGCCGCGAGCAGCGCGGTGAACAGGGTGTCGCCGTGCTCGGCGGCCACCGCCTTCACGGCCTTCGCGAGCGGCGCGGGCACGGTGAACCCGTGCATCGCGCCCGTCGTGCCGCGCACCGCCGGCCGCGGCCGGTCCGTCGGCAGCTCCAGCGGCGGCACGCCGGCCAGCGCGCCGGCCCAGTAGTCGACCGCGGGCTCCGGCAGCCAGGCCGTGTAGTCCACGTACTGCACGGCGAGCGGCGGCAGCTCCTCGCCCGCGTACAGCGCGCCGAGGTCCTTGGCCAGCACACCGGTCGACCAGCCGTCGGTGACGATGTGGTGCAGCGTCAGCACCAGCACGTGCTCCTCGGCGGCGACGCGCACCAGCCGGGTCCGGAACAGCGGTCCTCCGCGCAGGTCGAACGGCGTGCCGACCTCGTCGAGCAGCACCGCCTCCCACGAGCCGTCCTCGACCGCGAGCGGCACCTCGAACGGCTCGTGCACGAGCTGCACGCCGTCGTCGAACGTGGTGCGCAGCGACTCGTGCCGGACCACCAGGCCGTCGAGGGCCCGCCGCAGCGCGGCCAGGTCCAGCGGCCCGCTCAGGCGCAGCGCGGTCGGCGTGACGTACTCCGTGCCGCCCGGCTCGAACTGGTCCAGGAACCACAGCCGCCGCTGGGCGGGCGACTGCGGGTGGGTGAGCGGAGGGTGGACGCCATCGCGCGGGATCACCGGGATGGCGTCCACCGCATCCTGGCCGGAACCCGCCCCGGTGCTGATGGCGGAGGCGAGGCCGGACACTGTGGGGTGGTCGAACACCGCGCGCGGCGACAGCTGCACGCCGAACGCCGCGCGCAACCGCGAGGTCACGCGGATGCTGAGGATCGAGTCGCCGCCGAGGCGGAAGAAGTCGTCGAGCGCGCCGACCCGCGTCACCCCGAGCACGTCGGCCATCACCTCGGCCACGACCCGCTCGGCGTCGGTGCGCGGCTCGACGAACCCGCCGGACAGGTCCGGTTCGGGCAGCGCCCGCCGGTCCAGCTTGCCGCTGGGCGACAACGGCAGCTCGTCCAGCACCACCACCGCCGACGGCACCAGGTAGTCGGGCAGCGCGCGGGCCAGCGCGTCACGCGCGTCGGTCTCCGGCGCGCCGGTCACGTACCCGATCAGCCGGTTGTCCCGGACCACCACGGCGGACTCCCGCACGCCGGGCACGTCCAGCAGCGCCGCCTCGACCTCGCCGGGCTCGATCCGGAAACCGCGGATCTTCACCTGGTCGTCGGCCCGGCCGAGGTACTCGAGCACGCCGGGCCGAGCCGGGTCGTCGACCGCCGACCACCGCACCCGGTCGCCGGTGCGGTACATGCGCGCGCCGGCCGGGCCGAACGGGTCGGCGACGAACCGCTGGGCGGTCAGCCCGGGCCGGCCGAGGTAGCCGCGCGCCACCTGCGTGCCGCCGATGAACAGCTCGCCGGGCACACCGGGCGGCACCGGCCGCAGGTCGGCGTCCAGCACGTAGGCGGACAGGTTGGCCAGCGGCCGGCCGATCACCGGCCGCTCGCCGACGACCCGCGTCGCCACCGAGTCCACCGTCACCTCGGTGGGGCCGTAGTAGTTGAAGCCCTCCACCGGCGACTCGGCGATCTGCCGCCACAGCGGCGCGTCCACCGCCTCGCCGCCCAGCATGATCCGGCGCAGGCCGGACTCCAGCAGCCCGGCCTGCGCCAACTGCCGCGCGTAGGACGGGGTGAGGTCGACCGTGCCGATGCCGTGCTCGGTGACGTACCGGACCAGCGCGGGCGGGTCGAGCCGCAGCTCGTCGTCGATGACGTGCAGCTCGCTGCCCGCGGCCAGGAACAGCAGCCCTTCCCAGGACGTGTCGAAGGAGAACGTCGCGGTGACCGCGAACCGGGTCGGCTCGCGCATCAGGGCCGCGCTGTTGGCGTAGTACAGGTTCGCGAGCTGCCGGTGCTCGACCACGACGCCCTTGGGCGTGCCGGTCGACCCGGACGTGTAGATCAGGTAGGCGGCGTGCTCCGGGCGCGGCGCGACGGGCGGCGGCGTGTCCGGCAGCCCGGCCAGGTCCGGCCCGGCGAAGTCCGGCATCGCGTCCAGCACCGACGCCGGGTTCGCGTCGCGCAGCAGGAAGTCGATGCGCTCGGCGGGCAGCCGCGGGTCGACCGGCAGGTACACCGCGCCCGCCTTGAGCACCGCGAGCACCGCCACCACCAGGTCGGCCGAGCGCGGCAGCACGACCGCGACCACGCGCTCCGGACCCGCGCCGCGCGCGAGCAGGTGGTGCGCCAGCCGGTTCGCCCGGGCGTCCAGCTCGGCGAACGTGTACGCGGTGCGCGCCCCCGTGCGGTCGTGGTGCACCAGCGCGGTCGCGTCCGGCGTGCGGCGGGCCTGCCCGGCGAACACCTCCGGGTACAGCTCCCGGGGCGTGTCCCGCTCGGTCCGGTTCCACTCCACCAGCACCCGGCGCCGTTCGGCCTCGGTCAGCCACGGCAGGTCGGCGATCCGCGCCGTCGGGTCGGCCGCGATGGCGCGGACCAGCTCGCGCAGCCACCCGGCCAGCCGTTCGGCGGTGGCGGTGTCGAACAGCTCGGGGTCGTAGGCCAGGTCCAGGTTCAGCCGGTCGGTCAGCGACGCGCTCAGCGTCAACGGCAGCGTGGCGTTGTCGACCGCGTCGATCTCCACCACGCGCGGCCCGTCGCCGTCCCGCTCGAACGGGTAGTTCTCGAACACCACCACGGAGTCGAACAGGGTGGTCCCGGTCCACGACTGGATCTCGGCCAGCGAGGTGTGCTCGAACCGCCGCGACTCGCTCTGCGCGGCCTGCAGCTCGCGCAGCCACGCGCCCACCTCGGCGGTGCCGTCCACGACCGCCCTGGTCGGCACGGTGTTGATCAGCATGCCGACCATGGACTCGACCCCGGCGAGCTCGGCCGGGCGGCCGGACACCGTGCTGCCGAACACCACGTCGGCCTCGCCGCAGGCACGGGCCAGCAGCAACGCCCACGCGCCCTGCACCACCGTGTTCACCGTCAGGCCCGCGCGCCGCGCGGCGTCGTCCAGGTCCAGCGAGAACCGGACCGACGCGGACGCCTCCGAGCGGTGGGCCCGCGCGGGCGCGCGGTCGAACGGCAACGGCGTCGGACCGTCCACATCGGACAGCACGGACCGCCAGTGCGCCTCGGCCTCGGCCCGGTCCTGCTCGGCCAGCCAGCGCAGGTAGTCCCGGAACGGCCGCCGCGCGGGCAACCGGGCGGGCGTTCCGGTGACGATCGCCCGGTACTGCTCCAGCACCTCGCCGAACACCTGCCCGGTGCTCCAGCCGTCCAGGATCACGTGGTGCGACGACCAGACCAGCTCGACCCGGTCCTCGTCCAGCGGCGTGACCGCGACCCGCAGCAGCGGCGCGACACCCAGGTCGAACGGGGCGTCCACCGGCCCGCCCGGCAGCTCCACGTGCCCGTGCACGACCTGCACCGGCTCGGCCACCCCGTCCCACACCACGCTCGACCGCAGCACGGGCGTCCGGTCCACGACCCGCTGCCACGCCTGGCGCAACGCCGCCGGGTCGCGCACGCCGTCGAGCACCAGCCGCATCCGGTCGACGTAGGTGCCGGGCTCGACCAGGCTGTGGAACACCATGCCCGCCTGCAACGGCGTGAGCGGGAGGATGTCCTCCACGTCCGGGCCGGCCAGCGCGTCGACCTGCTCCTGCGTGAGCCGGGCCAGCGGGAAGTCCGAGGGCGTGCGACCGCCGGCGCCGGGCTGGGCGCAGTGCGCCACGATCTCCCGCAGCGCCTGCAGGGTCCGCTCGGCCAGCCGCCGCACGGTCTCCTCGTCGTGCACGTGCTCGGAGTACTGCCAGCTCAGCTCCAGCTCGCCGCGCTCGACCAGGCCGGTCACCTCGAGCAGGTGGGTGCGCGGACCGTCGGCGGGCACGTCCTCGCCGACCGCGTCCCGCCGGGCCCGGTAGAAACCGCCGTCGGCCACGTCGAACCGGCCGTGGTAGTTGAACGAGACCTGGGGCAGCGCGCCGCCGCCCAGCGCCTCGAAGCTCAGGCCCCGGTGCGGCGCGGCGCGCAGCGACTCCTTGACCGACTTCAGCGTGCGGCCCCACTCGTCGCCCGGCTCCAGCACCACCGGGAACTGCGTGGTGAACCAGCCGACCGTGCGGTTGAGGTCCACGCCGGGCAGCAGCTCTTCGCGGCCGTGGCCCTCCAGCGTCACGCTCACCGCGTCCCGCCCGGTCCACTCGGCCAGCGTGCGGCCCAGCGCGCTGAGCAGCACGTCGTTGACCTGCGTCCGGTACACCGGCGGCACGGCGGTCAGCAGCGCCTCCGTGGTCGCCCGGTCCAGCCGCGCCGACACCACGCGCGTCGACCCGGCGGTGTTCGCGCCGTCCCGGTCGACCGGCAGCTGCTCGGGCGCGGGCAGCGAGTCCCAGTGCGCCCGCGCGTCGTCCAGCGCGCCGGACGCCACGTGCTCGGCCAGCCGGTGCGCCCACTGCGTGAACGACGTCCCGACGGGCTCCAGCGGCACACCCCGGTAGGCCTGCTCCAGGTCGCCGAGCAGGACCCGCCAGGACACGCCGTCCATCGCCAGGTGGTGCACGGTCAGCAGCAGCTTCGGCCGCGCGCCGGGGAAGAACACCGCGTGCAGCAGCGGTCCCGCGGCCAGGTCCAGGCCGCGTTGCGCCGCGCGTGCCACGGGCTCCACGTCCGCGTCGACCTCGACCCGGAACACGTCGACCTCGGTGTCCGCGACCTCCTGTACCCACCGCCCGTCGACCTCGCGGAACCGCAGCCGCAGCGCGTCGTGGTGCCCGACGACGGTCCGCACGGCGCCGCGCAACACCTCCGCGTCCACCGCCGGCTCCAGCTCGACCAGCAGCGACATGGTGAAGTGGGCGAGCGGCCCGTACTCGGCGAAGAACCACCGCTGGATCGGGGTGAGCGGCGCCGGACCGGTGAACACCGGCTCCGGCGCGGTCCGCACGGCCTCCCGCACGACCAGCGCCAGCTCGGCCACCGTCTGGTGCCGGAACACGTCCCGCGAGGTCAGGTGCAGCCCGGCCCGCCGCGCCCGCGACACCAGCTGGATGGACAGGATCGAGTCGCCGCCCACCGCGAAGAAGTTGTCCTCGACGCCGATCCGCTCCGCGCCGAGCACCTCGGCCCAGATCCGGGCCAGCTCGGCCTCCGCGGGGGTGCGCGGCGCCACGAACTCGCCGCCCGCCACCGCCTGCGGCGCGGGCAGCGCGGCCCGGTCCAGCTTTCCGTTGGGCGTCAGCGGCAGCCGGTCGAGCTCCACGAACGCCGACGGGACCTGGTAGTCCGGCAACGAGTCGCGCAGGTGCGCGCGCAGGTCGACCGGCCCGGTGGTGACGACGTAGGCGACGAGCCGGGTGTGCCCGCCGTCCTCGCGGGCGACGACGACCGCCTCGGTGACCTCCGGGTGGGTGGAGATGGCGGCTTCCACCTCGCCGGGCTCCACCCGGAACCCGCGGATCTTGACCTGGTCGTCGGTGCGACCCAGGAACTCCAGGACGTGCGACGGCGCCCGATCGTCGGCTCCGCCGACGGGAGTCCGATCGTCGGCTCCGCCGACGGGAGTCCACCGCACCCGGTCGCCCGTCCGGTACATGCGTGCGCCGGGCCCGCCGAACGGGTCGGCCAGGAACCGCTGCGCGGTCAACCCCGGCCGGTCCAGGTAGCCGCGGGCCACCTGGGCGCCCGCGATGAACAACTCGCCCGGCACGCCCACCGGCGCCGGCCGCAGGTCGTCGTCCAGCACGTACGCGGTCACGTTGCCCAGCGGCGTGCCGATGACCGGCCGGTCGCCGGTGACGCGGCACGACACGGCGTCCACCGTGGTCTCGGTGGGGCCGTAGAAGTTGTGCGCCCGCAGCCCGGTGGCCACCAGGTCGCGCCACAGCGCCGTGCCCAGCGCCTCGCCGCCGAGCACCAGCACCTTCGGCCCGTCCTCGGCGGTCAGCAGGCCGTCGGCCAGGAGCTGCCGGACGTAGGACGGCGGCAGGTCCAGCAGGTCGATCCGGTGCTCGCGGGCGTACCCGATCAACGCGGTGGCGTCGAGCCGCACGTCGTCGGTGAGCACGTGCAGCTCGTGGCCGTCGGCCATGAGCAGCACGCCCTCCCACGACGTGTCGAACGAGAACACCGCGCTGAGCGCGACGCGCATCCGGTCGCCGGCGAACGTCTCGCGGTGGTTGTGCAGCAGGTTCACCAGGTGCCGGTGCTCGACCACGACGCCCTTGGGCCGGCCGGTCGAACCGGACGTGTAGATGACGTACGCGGCGTTGTCGGGCCGCACCGGCACGTCAGGCGGGGTCGCCGGCAGGCCGGCGGTGTCGAGCGGCGCGTCGATCACCCGCACCGCGCCGGAGTCCTCCAGCAGGTACGCGTACCGCGCCTCGGGCAGGCCGGGGTCGACGGGCAGGTACACCGCGCCCGCCTTGAGGATGCCCAGGACCGCGACCACCCAGTCCAGGCCGCGCGGCAGGGCCAGCGCGACGATCTGCTCGGGCTCCACGCCGTCGGCGAGCAGGCGGCGGGCGAGCCGGTTGGCGCGGGCGTCCAGCTCGGCGAAGGTGAGGGAGTCACCGTCGCACACCAGGGCGGTGGCGTCCGGCGTGCGGCGGGCCTGCGCCTCGAACAACGCCGGGAACGTCACGTCCGGCACGGCCAGCGCCGGTCCGCGGCCGGCCGGCTCGTCGCCGAGCAGCATCGACAGCTCGGCCATCGGCCGGTACGGGT
Source organism: Saccharothrix sp. 6-C (assembly GCF_016695385.1). Taxonomy (NCBI): domain Bacteria; kingdom Bacillati; phylum Actinomycetota; class Actinomycetes; order Pseudonocardiales; family Pseudonocardiaceae; genus Saccharothrix; species Saccharothrix sp. 6-C. Next base: position 2,696,674 of record NZ_CP064192.1, read on the forward strand.
CGGTGGTGATCGCGCCCAGCAGGGCGAGCAGGTGCCGGGCCATCCGGTCGACCGTGCCGGCGTCGAACAGGTCGGTGCTGTACTCGACCGCGCCGTGCAGCCCCTCGGGCGTCTCGGTGAACTCGAAGGTCAGGTCGAAGTTCGACCACGCGCGGCTGAGCGGGTGCTCCTCGACGCGCAGGCCCGGTAACGAGGGCAGGGCGCGGCCCGCGTTCTGCAGCACCACCATCACGTCGAACAGCGGCGTGCGGCTGGGGTCGCGGGACGCCCCCACCGCCTCCACCACCCGGTCGAACGGCACGTCGTCGTGGCCGAACGCGTCCAGCGCCGTCCGGTTCGCCTCGCCCAGGAACTCGGCGAACGACCGCGAGCTGTCCACAGTGGACCGCAGCACGACGGTGCCGACCAGGAAGCCGACCAGGTCGGCCAGCTCCGGCCGGTTGCGCCCGGTGGTGACCGTGCCGACCGCGATGTCGTCCTGGCCGGTGTAGCGGGCCAGCAGCAGCTGGCAGGCCGCCATCACGGCGGTGAACAGCGTGGTCTCGTGCACGCGGGCCAGCTCCGCCAGGTCGCCGGCCAACCGGGCGGGCACGGTGAACTCGTGCGTCGCGCCCGCCGGGGTGCGCTCCGCCGGCCGCGGCCGGTCGGTCGGCAGGTCCAGCGGCACGACACCGGCCAGCCGGTCGACCCAGAACCCGGTGTCCACCGGCCGGCCGCGCTGCCAGACGGCGTAGTCGGCGTACTGCAACCGGGGCTCGGGCAGGGCTTCGCCCCGGTACAGCGCGCCCAGCTCGTCGCCCAGCACGCCGAGCGACCAGCCGTCCACGACGATGTGGTGCGAGGCCAGCAGCAGCACGTGCGCGCCGTCGGCCTCGGTGCGCAGCGCCGCCCGGAACAGCGGGCCGCGCCGCAGGTCGAACGGCTCGTCCAGCACCTCGCCCAGGTCGTCCACGGCGAGCAGGTCGACCTCGACGTCGTCGTGCACCACCTGCACCGGGTGCCCGTCGACCTGGTCGAACGTGGTGCGCAGCGACTCGTGCCGGCGCACCAGCCCGCGCACGGCGTCGGCCATCCTCTCCCGGTCGAGCCGACCGGTGAGCCGCAGCGCGACCGCGCTGGTGTACTCGGTGCTCCCGGGCTGGAACTGGGCCAGGAACCACAGGCGCTGCTGGCCCGCCGACAGCGGCAGCGGCTCGTCGCGCGGCGCGGGCGGGATCACGTCGACCACGGGCGCGGCCCGGCCGGCGAGCCGGGCGCGGAGCTTCTCGCGGAGGTGTTCGGGCAGCGCGGAGATGCGGTCGTTCTTGGACGCGGTCATGACGGGTCACGCCTCCGTGTCGGCAGCGAGGGCTTCGAGATCGGCGAGCACCAGTTCCTCGACCAGATCGGCCAGGGCGGACACGGTGCGGGAGGTGAGGATGTCGCGCGGGGACAGGTCGATGCCGAACGCCGCCTTGGTCCTGGAGGTGATGTGCAGGCTGCGGATGGAGTCGCCGCCCAGGGTGAAGAAGCTGTCCTCGACCCCGACCCGGCCGACGCCGAGCACGTCCGCCCAGATGGCGGCGATCGCGTCCTCGGTCTCGGTCCGGGGCGCGACGTACTCCCCGGACGTGACCGCGTCGCGCTCGGGCGCGGGGAGCGCGACGCGGTCGAGCTTGCCGTTCACGGTCAACGGCAGGCTTTCCAGTGCGACGAACGCGGCGGGCACCATGTGGTCGGGCAGGACCTCGGCCGTGTGGTCGCGCAGCTCCGACGCCGTAGTCGGCTTGTCCGGCACGTAGTACGCGACCAAGCGTTGTTCGTTCGCCACTACAACGACCTGGGCGACGGCAGGATGCGCGGCGAGCACCGATTCCACCTCGCCGAGTTCGATCCGGAACCCGCGGATCTTCACCTGCTGGTCGGCGCGCCCCAGGTAGTGCAGCACGCCGTCCTCCCACCGGGCCAGGTCGCCGCTGCGGTACATGCGGGAACCGGGCGGGCCGAACGGGTTCGCGACGAACCGCGACGCGGTCAGCCCCGGCCGGCGCAGGTAGCCGCGGGCCAACCCGGGCCCGGCCACGTACATCTCGCCCGGCACGCGCGGCGGCACCGGGTTCAGGTCCTCGTCCAGCACGTAGATCCGCAGGTCCGGCATGGCCACGCCGATGCTGCCGTCGACCTCGGTGTAGGTGACGTGCACGGTGGTCTCGGTGATGCCGTACATGTTGATCAGCGCGCCGGGGCCGTCCCAGCCCTCCAGCTTGGCCGGCTCCAGCGCCTCGCCGGCGAAGATCACGCAGCGCAGGCTCAGCCCGGTCGGCTTCTCCGGGATCAGCTGGTAGAACGCCGACGGCGTCTGGCTCAGGATCGTCACGCCCTCGTCGGCCAGCAGCCGGGCGAAGTCGCGCGGCGAGCGCGACACCGCGTACGGCACGACCACGAGCCGGCCGCCGTGCAGCAGCGCGGCCCACAGCTCGAACACCGAGACGTCGAAGGCGTAGCTGTGGAACATCGACACCACGTCGTCGGGGCCGAGCCGGAACCAGTGGTCGGTGGCCGAGAACAGCCGCACCACGTTGCCGTGCGGGATGACCACGCCCTTGGGCCGTCCGGTGGAACCGGAGGTGTAGATCACGTAGGCCGAGTGGTCGGGCCGCAGCGCCGGCGTCGGAGCCGTGGCCGGCTGACCGGCGAGGTCCGGGATCTCCGACAGCACGGCCACCGGCCGGGCGTCGTCGAGGGTGGCCGCGATCCGCTCGGCCGGGTACGCCGGGTCCAGCGGCAGGTAGGCCGCACCCGACTTGAGCACCGCCAGCACCGCGACGACCTGGTCCAGCGACCGGGGCAGCCGCAGCGCGACGATCCGCTCGGGCCCGGCGCCCAGGCCGACCAGGTGGTGGGCCAGCCGGTTGGCCCGCTCGTCCAGCTCGCGGTAGGTCAGGTGCTCGCCCTCGCACGTCACCGCGACCGCGTCCGGCGTGCGGGCGGCCTGGGCGGCGAACAGCTCGGGGATCGTGGTGGTCGGCTCGTCGGCGACCGCGCCGTTCCAGTCGACCAGCACCTGGCGGACCTCGTCCTCGGACAACCAGGGCACGTCGGCCACCGGCCGGTCCGGGTCGGCGACGAGGCCGACCAGCAGCCTGCGCAGCCGGTCGCCGAGCCGCTCGACCCCAGCCCGCTCGAACATCGCGGGCTCGTAGCCCAGCAGCAGGCCGAGCCGCTCGGCCGGGTAGACGGTGGCGCTGAGCGGGAAGCTCGTCGTCTCGACCGCGGACAGCTCGCGCAGCCCCATGTCCTCGGCCGGCTCGACCGGGTAGTTCTCGAACACCACGACGCTGTCGAAGAGGTTCGTGCCGCGCTCGACACCGCTCCACGACTGGATGTCGGCCAGCGGCACGTGCTCGAACCGCCGCGACTCGACCTGCGCGTCCTGCAACGCGCGCAGCCAGTCGGCCACCGGCTCGGCGCCGTCGACCCGGACCCGGACCGGCAGGGTGTTGATGAAGATGCCGGTGATGGCGTCCACGCCGGGCAGCTCCGCCGGCCGGCCGGAGACCGTCGCGCCGAAGCACACGTCCCGCCGGCCGCTGGAGCGGGCCAGCAGCAGCGCCCACGCGCCCTGCACGATCGCGCTGGGCGTGACGCGGTGCCGGCGGGCGAACTCGTAGAGCCGAGCGGACTCCTCGTCGGTCAGCTCGACGCGGAGGCGCTGCGACGACGTGCCGTGCTCGGCCGGGCGGTCGGCGGGCAGCGGCGTGGGCGAGTCGAACCCGGCCAGCACCCGCCGCCAGTGCTCCTGCGCCTGCGCCTCGTCCTGCTCGGCGGTCCAGGCGACGTAGTCGCGGAACGGCCGCCGCTGCGCCGGTTCGCCGAGCACGTCGGACAGCACGTGGAAGACGCTCCAGCCGTCGAGCAGCACGTGGTGGAACGTCCACAGCACCTGCACGCTCGTCGGCGACAGGCGGGCGATGGCGACCCGCATCAGCGGCGGCGCGGCCAGGTCGAGGCCCTCGGCCCGGTCCTCGGCCAGCAGGTCGCGCAGCCGCCGGGCGCGGGTCGCCTCGTCCAGCCCGCTCCAGTCCAGGAACGTGAACGGCACCCGCACGTGCTCGTGCACGACCTGCAACGGCTGCCGCACGCCCTCCCACAGCACGCTGCTGCGCAGCACCGGCGTCCGGTCGACCACCCGCTGCCAGGAGGCGGCGAACGCGGCCGGGTCGGTCACGCCGTCCACCACGAACGTGGTCTGCTGGAAGTACACGCCCTTGTCGCCGAGCCCGTGGAACACCATGCCCGCCTGCATCGGGGTGAGCGGGTAGGCGTCCTCGCCGGTGATCAGGTCCACCTCGGCCTGGGTCAGGCGCGCCAGCGGGAAGTCCGACGGCGTGCGGCCGCCCGCGCCCGGCTCGGCGCAGTGCGCCACGATGCCGCGCAGCGCGGCGGCGAACCCGTCGGCGAGGTGGGCGACGGTGTCCCGGTCGTGGGCGTTCTCGCTGTAGTGGAAGCGGAACTCCAGCCGGTCGCCGCGCACCTGGCCGACCACGTCGAGCAGGTGCGGGCGCGGCGCGCGCGGGTCGGCGAACAGCTCCAGGTCGCGCTGGTCGGCGTCGAACCGGCCCAGGTAGTTGAACGAGACCCGGGGGTCGCAGGCGGGCGCGGTGCGGGCCAGGTGGCGCAGCACGCCATAGCCGAGGCCGCGTCCGGGCACGGCCCGCAGCTGCTCCTTCACCGACTTGAGCGCCGTGCCCCAGTCGCTTCCGGGCGCACGGTCGTCCCCGGGCAGGTCGAGCGCGACGGGGAAGACGGTGGTGAACCAGCCGACCGTGCGGGACAGGTCGACGTCGGCGAACAGCTCCTCGCGGCCGTGGCCCTCCAGGTCGACCAGGACGCGCGGGCGGCCCGTCCAGTCGGCCAGCACCCGGCCCAGCGCGGTCAGCAGCACGTCGTTGACCTGGGTGCGGTACACGCCGGGCACGTCGCGCAGCAGCGCGTCGGTCTCCGCCGCGGTGAGCCGCACGGTGACCTCCCGCTGCGAGCCGACCGTGTTCGGGCCGGTCCGGTCGACCGGGATGGCAGTCGGGGTGGCGGCCACGGCCGTCCAGTGGGCCAGCTCGGCGTCGAAGCCGTGCGGGGCGTGGTCGGCGAGCCGGGTCGCCCAGTCGCGGAACGACGTCGTCTTGCGCCCGATGCGGACGGTCTCGCCGGCGCGGGCCTGGCGGTAGGCGGTGGTCAGGTCTTCGACCAGCACGCGCCAGGACACGCCGTCGACCACGAGGTGGTGCGCGGTCAGCCGGACCGACCCGTCGTCGAGGACCTCGGCGCGCAGCAGCGGCCCGCGGGTGAGGTCGAAGTGGTCCACCGCCAGCGGGTCGGCGTGCGTGACGGGGCCGACCACCTGGCGGTCGCCCTCGAACCGGGTGCGCAGCGCGTCGTGGTGCCCGACCAGCGCGACCAGGGCGGTGCGGAGGGCGGGCACGTCGAGGTCGGGGTCGAGGTCCACCACCACGGACTGGTCGAAGTGCTCCGGCCGCACCGCGTGGCTGTCGAGGAACCAGCGCTGGATCGGGGTGAGCGGCGCGTCGCCGGTCACCACGCCCTGGTCGGCGGCGGGCGGCAGGTCGCGGGTCACGTGCGGCGCGATGGCCGCGATGGTCTGGTGCGCGAAGATGTCCAGCGAGGTGAGCACCAGGCCCGCGCGGCGGGCGCGGGTGACGACCTGGATGCCCAGGATCGAGTCGCCGCCCAGGGCGAAGAAGTTGTCCCGCACGCCGACCCGGGCCGCGCCGAGCACCTCGGCGAACACGTCGGCCAGCACGGCCTCGACGGGCGTGCGCGGCGCCACGTAGCGGACCTCCGCGCGGTCGTCCGGGGGTGTGGGCAGCGCGTCGCGGTCGAGGTGGTCGAGGCCGACGACCGTGGTGGGCACGGCGTGCGCGGGCAGCACCTGGCCGAGGAACCCCTGCAACGCCGGGGCGTTCACCGGGGGCGTCACGTAGGCGACGAGTCGGGTGCCGGCCACGACCACGGCGGCGTCGGTCACGTCGTGGTGACGGCGGATCGCCCGCTCGACCTCGGCCAGGTCGACCCGGGAGCCCCGGATGCGGACCGCGTCGTCCGGCTGGAAGTCGAGGGTGACGAGGTCGCGCAGCGGGCGGTCGGGGTCGTCCACCACCAGGCGCAGCAGCGCTTCCAGGTCGTCGCCCAGCGCGTCGATCGTGGCCGCGTCGAACAGGTCGGTGTTGTACTCGACGGTCAGCGCGAGGTCGTCGCCGCGCGGCCAGAACTCCACCACCAGGTCGAACCGGGCCACGGGGCGCGGGAGGTCGTGCTCGGCCGCGGTCAGCTCGCCGAACGCGGGGCCGGGCAGCAGCGGCTGCTGGAGCGCGACGACGGCCTGCACGAGCGGCGTGCGGCTGGGGTCCGGGTCGGGGCGCACCGCCTCCACCACCCGGTCGAACGGCACGTCGTCGTGCGCGAAGGCCTCCAGCGCCGTGTCCCGCACCTGGTCGAGGAACGCGGTGAACGGCAGGTCGGGGTCCACCCAGGAGCGCAGCACCAGCGTGCGGACGAAGAACCCGACGGCGCGTTCGAGGTCGGCGTGGTCGCGGCCGGAGCTGACCGTGCCCACGGCGACGTCCCGCTGCCGGCTGCGGGCCGACAGCAGCAGCTGCACGGCGGCGGTGAGCGTCATGAACAGGGTGGCGTCGTGCGCGCGGCCGACGCCCGTCAGCCGCCGGACGAGGTCCGCCGGCAACGGGCGCCGCAGCACCGCGCCGGCCGTGGTGCGCAGCGGCGGGCGGGGGCGGTCGGTGGGCAGGTCGAGCGCCTCGATGCCGTCGAGCCGGTCGCGCCAGTAGGCCACGTCGCCCGCGGGCCTGGCCCGGTCCCAGGCGGTGAAGTCCGGGTACTGCACGGGGGGCTCGTCCGGCTGCCCGCCCGCGTACAGCTCGGCCAGCTCCCGCAACAGCACCTGCACCGACCAGCCGTCGGTGACGATGTGGTGCTGGACGAGGGCCAGCAGGTGCTCGTCCGGGCCGAGGGGGAGGAGCACGGCCCGGGTGAGCGGCCCCCGCCGCAGGTCGAACGGCTCGTCGAGGCCGAGGTCGGCCGAAGCGGGTCCACCCGTGCCCGGCGCGGCCGTGCCCGGTTCGGTCCAGCCCGGCTCGGTCGGGTCCGTCGTCGCTCCCGCGCCCGCCGGAGCGGGCAGCACGCGCAGCGGGATCGTGCCGTGCGACGCGATGACCTGCACCGGCTCGTCGCCCACCACGTCGAACGTCGTGCGCAGCGCGTCGTGGCGGCACGCCAGCGCGTCCAGCGCCCGGGCGAGGCGCGGCACGTCCAGCCGACCGGTCAGCCGGATGCCGACGGCGGTGTTCTGCTCGGCCGTGCCGTCCAGGGAGAACAAGCGGCGCTGGGCGGGGGAGAGGGGCAGCGGCCCGCCCCGCGGCACGCGCGGGATCGGCGCGCCGTCCTGGTCGGGCAGGGCCTCGGCGAGCGCGGCGACCGTGCGGTGGTCGAACATCGCCCGCACCGGCAGCCCGCCGAGCCGTGACAGCGCCCGCACCGCCAGGATCGAGTCGCCGCCGAGGGCGAAGAAGTCGTCGTGCGCGCCGACTTGGGGCACGCCGAGGACGTCGAACCACACGTCGGCGACCCGGCGCTCGGCGGCGGTGCGCGGCTCGACGTGGTCGTCCGGGACGTCGCCGACGACCGGCTCGGGCAGCGCGTCGCGGTCCAGCTTCCCGTTGGGCGTGAGTGGGAACGCTTCCAGCGGCACGAAGGCGGAGGGCACGAGGTAGTCCGGCAGTCTGCTGACGAGGTGGTCCCGCAGCCCTTCCACGGTGCCGACGACGTAGGCCACCAGCCGCTTCGGCTCGCCGCGCGCGATGACGACGGCGTGCTCCACGCCGGGCCGCTGCCGCAGCAGCGCCTCGATCTCGCCGGGCTCGACCCGGAAGCCCCGGATCTTCACCTGGTGGTCGGCGCGGCCGACGAACTCGAGCTGGCCGTCGGCGCGGGTGCGGACCACGTCGCCGGTGCGGTACATGCGGGCGCCGGGCCGGCCCAGGGGGTCGGCCAGGAACCGCTGCGCGGTCAGCCCCGGCCGGCCGAGGTAGCCCCGCGCCAGGCCGACGCCGGTCACGTACAGCTCGCCCTCGGCGGCGGGACGCAGCTCGTCGTCCAGCACGCGGACCTCCGTGCCCGGGATGGGACGGCCGATGGGCGGCGTGCCGCCCGGCTCCAGCGGCTCGCTCCACGACGTGACCACGGTGGACTCGGTCGGCCCGTAGGCGTTGATCATGCGACGGCCGGGCGCCCACTTCGCCACCAGGTCGGGCGGGCAGGCGTCACCGCCGACGACCAGGGTGCGGAACGAGGGCAGCTCGACGTCGGGCACGGTGGCCAGCGCGACCGGCGGGATCAGCGCGTGCGTCACGCCGAACCCGGCGATCACCTCCGCGAGCTGGTCGCCGAGCAGCGGACCGGGCGGCGGCACCACGAGCGCCGCGCCCGCGGGCAGCGCCATGCACAGCTCCAGCACCGAGGCGTCGAAGCTGGGCGAGGAGAACTGGAGGACCCGGTCGCCCGGCCGCACGTCGAAGTGGGCGATCTCGGCGGCGGAGAACGCCGGCAGGCCCCGGTGCGGCACCACCACGCCCTTGGGACGGCCGGTCGACCCGGACGTGTAGATCACGTAGGCCGGGTCCTCCGGCCGGATCGCCACGTCGGGCGCGGTGGCGGGCTGGTCGTCGAGCGGCGGCAGGTCGGAGAGCACGAGCAGCGGCTCGGCGTCGGAGACCATGAAGGAGATCCGGTCGGCCGGGTAGTCCGGGTCGATCGGCAGGTACGCGGCGCCGCTCTTGAGCACCGCGAGCCGCGCCACCACGTTGTCCACCGACCGCGGCATGGCGACCGCCACCACGCGCTCCCGCCGCGCCCCCAGGGCGACGAGCACGTGTGCGAGCCGGTTCGCGCGTTCTTCGAGTTCCCGGTAGCCGACCACACCGCCGGCCGATATGACCGCGGGTGCGTCCGGAGTGCGCAGCGCCTGCGCGGCGATCAATTCCGGCAGTGTGCGGGCGTGCGTCATCGCGAGAAGTGCCTTTCTGGTTCGGGGGCGCGGCCTACCCATTCCGCGTGAGGTTCAAACGTGTAATTCAATACACTTTCGCGGCCTGCCGGCGCGCCAGTCGGCCGCCGATCTGGATCCAGCGGATGCCGCCGTCGCCCGGGTCGCGCAGGAAACGCCCGGTCTGGTTGGTGTCGCCGGTGTCGGAATCACGCATGGCGAACACCAGGCCGTCGAACAGGGACAGGTCCGCGAACGGCTCGCCGTCCACGGTCAGCGCCAGGCGCTCCCGGTCCACGGCCCGCACGGCGTATTCGACGTCCCCGTTGCGGAAGCGGCCGGTGCAGTCCGGCGGCGGGGCGATGCGGTGGTGCAGGCCGCTCATTCCGTCGTAATCGGCCACCGGCAGGCCCGCGTCGACCAATTCCGGCACGAGCTCGCGCCACAGGCCCCACCCGCTGCTGCCGTTGGTGGTCAGCGCGACCGAGGTGCCGTCGGCGGGGTTGATCCGCAGGTGGCAGGACGTGCCGTCGGCGGTGCCGTCGTGGCCGACCCAGCGGACGCCGTCGCGCTGGAAGAGCGCGAGGCCGAGGCCCCAGCCGTCGGCCATGCCGAACGGCTCGGCGTGCCGCACGGGCTCGCGCATGAGCGCGAGGTCCTCCGGGGACATGATGTGCGGCGCGGCGCCGCCGAGCATCCGGCCGAACGCCACCAGGTCCGCGGCGCTCACGGCCAGGGCGCCCGCGGGCGCGTCGACCGGCGTAAGCGATTGCGTCACCGGCACCACGCGGCCCGTGGCGGCGTTGACCGCGTGGCCGGCGACCACGTCGGCGTCGGGGCTCGTGATGAACCGGGCGCGCACCCCGAGCGGGCGCAGCAGGACCGCCTCCACCGCCTCCGACCAGGACATCCCGGTCGTTACCTCGATCAGGTGGCCGATCAGCGAGTAGCCGATGTTGGAGTACGAGAAGCCCGCGCCGGGCTCGTGCAGGGGGTGCAGCTCGCGCAGCGCCTGCCGGACGTGGTGGCGCAGGGACGTGGTGCGCACGTCCTCCGGGTCCGACGGCAGGCCGCCGGTGTGGCTGAGCAAGTGGCGCAGCGTGAGCTCGCCCGCCGCCACCCCGGGCAGGTGGTCGGACAGCGGCGCGTCCAGCTCGAGGTCCCCGTCGGAGACCAGGGCCATGGCGACGGCCGCGGTGAACGTCTTCGTGATCGAGCCGATGGGCACGGCCGCGTCGGCGGCCAGGCCCACCTCGTGCGTCCACGTGCGTCCCTCGTGGTGCACGGCGAGCTGCGCCCCGGGCACGAGGTGCTCGCGGGTCAGCGTCGCTAATCGGGTGGAGATCCGGTCGGTGTCCATGCGTGATCCTCTGAGAATGAGCCACAGTGTCAATGAGTAACCGGGCGCGGGGCCAACGTTGACGGTCGCCGGGAGTTCGTCGCGACCGCCGAACGGAGCATTCTCCGTAAAGTCATTCCCTATTTTGAGGGGAGCATGACCCCGCGTTGGAAGAAGCACTTCCGCGATTCACTCGAACGGCCGGTTTGGACCGTGGGGTCTCGTAAATACGTGCAGTACGCGAGGGTTATTCGCAGTCGCGTGTCAACGCGCCCGGCGCGCCTCGGACGGGGGATTGCACGCGTCCGTAGGCTGTCCATCCAGGAAGCATGAAATATCTTCGTGCTCCGTTCAGACGGATTTTCGAAGATGTTCTGGGATGGCCGTAACCTTCTCCGTCTGACGTCGTTTGACGTTACTCGGGCGTAGCGCGCTCGCCGGTCGCTAAGTGATGTGCGACACGTCTTGATTAATCCGCGACAAGCCCGCCCGCGAGAGTCCCGCGTTCAGGGCGCGTGAGTCCTACACCCACGACGCGTGAGTCCTACGTCCGGAGCGCGTGAGTCCTACGTCCAGGACAGGTGAGTCCTACGTCCGGGCACCCCGAGTTGAACGCTCGGCGCCGGTCAGTCGCGCTGGACCTCGAGGTGCAGCGACTGCATCCGGGCGTCCAGCTCCGCGGCGATGGCGGCGGTGGCGGTCAGCTCCTCGACGAACCCGGCGGGCACCTGGTCGTCGTACTTGTAGTACAGCTTGTGCTCCAGGGTGGCCCAGAAGTCCATCGCGATGGTCCGCAGCTGAACCTCGACCTTCACGTGCTCCACCCGGTCGGACAGGAACACCGGGATCCGCACGATCAGGTGCAGGCTGCGGTACCCGTTGGGCTTCGGCGCGGCGATGTAGTCCTTGGTCCGCAGGATCTCCACGTCGCTCTGCCGGGCCAGCATGTCGCGCACTCGGTACACATCGGACACGAAGGGGCACACCACCCGCACGCCCGCGACGTCGTCGAGGTGCTCGGCGGCCAGCGCCAGGTCCGCGGGCAGGCCCTTGCGCCGCAGCTTGTCGAGGATCGCGTCGGGCCGCTTCACGCGGTGCGTGACGTGCTCGATGGGGTCGTGCCGGTGGACGAGGTCGAACTCCTCGCTGAGGATCCGCAGCTTCGTCATGAGCTCGTCGACCGCGAACTTGTAGACCACGAGGGACCGCCGCAGCAGGTCATCCGCGACGCCGATGTCCATGATCCCCACGATACCGGCAGGCGGTGCGGCTACGATTCCGGCCGTGAACACCCACTGGCACGTGGTCCTCCCGCCGCCGTGCGCCTGACCGGGCGCACCCGCTGACGCACGCCTCCACGCCTGCCTGACCCGCCCCGGCCACGTCGACCCGGTCGAGATCCCGACCCCGGTCACGTCCGCCCGGCCCGGTCACGCGGTGCGCCCGTTCGCGTCCTCTTCACCCCTCGTCTCGCGAACGGAGACCTTCGTGTCGACCTCTGTCATGCCATCACGCGCTCGTTCCACCCGCGGACCGCTGCCGATCCTGGCCGCGTGCGTCCTGTGGGGCACCACCGGCACCGCGAGCTCGATGGCGCCCGCTTCCGCACCGACCGCGGCGGTGGGCGCGGCCGGGCTGGTGGCGGGTGGCTGCCTGTTGTTCCTGACCGCCAGCGGCACGCGCGCCGTGCTGCGGACCGCCGACTGGCGGTTGTTGCTGCTCGGCGCGGTGACCGTGGCGGGCTACGTGCTCGCGTTCTACCCGGCCGTCGCGCGCACGGGTGTGGCGGTGGGCACCACCGTGGCGCTGGCCGTCGCGCCGATCCTGCTCGGCCTGCGGTCGCGGCCGCTGCCCACGTCGGCCGCCGTGGCCGGCTGCACGGCGCTCGTGCTGGGCGGCGGCGACGCCCGCGTCGACCTGGTCGGCGTGGCGCTGGCGCTGGTCGCGGGCTTGTCCTACGCCGTGTACTCGGTGGTCTGCGCCCACCTCATCGGCTCGGGGCACCCGTCCCGGGCCGTGGTGGGCGTGGTGTTCGGCGGCGCGTCGGCCCTGACGCTGCCGGTGCTGTCGGTGGTGGGCGTGGGGTGGCTGGCGAGCCCGTCGGGGCTGGCGGTGACCGCGCACCTGGCGGTGTTCACCACGTTCGCCGCGTACCTGCTGTTCGCCCGTGGGCTCCGCCACACCGGCGCGGCGGCGGCGACCACGTTGACGCTCGCCGAGCCCGCGGTGGCGGCGGTGCTGGGCGTGGTCGTGCTGCACGAGCGGCTGCCGCTCGTGTCCTGGTGCGGGATGGGCGTGCTGGCGGCGGCGTTGGTGGCGCTCGCGCGGAAGTGAGCGGAGGGGCCGGCGTCCCCAGTGAGGCGCCGGCCCCGGGCGTCACTCGTGCGGGGTGAGCTGCCACTCCTGGCTGCCGTCGTCGAGGGGCAGCTGGATGTCGACCCGCGGCGGGTAGGTCCACGTGGGTGCCCGGTCGAGCCGCAGCCGGTCGTCGCCAACGGCGGAGGCGATGAGGACGCGGTCGGGCGCCGAGCCGGCGCGGATGGTCCACGAGTAGGGGTACGGCGTGGCGACGACGGGCCGGTGCTGCTGCGGCACGCCCCCGCCGAGCCCCAGGTAGAGGCCGCTGTGCAGGTTCCTGATGATCTGGGTGGTCCGGCTGTCCCGGACGACCTCCCACTCCTGGTAGCCGGGCCGGCCGAACGCCGGCAGGAGGACGGTCGGCAACCCTTCCCCGGTCGAGAGGTGGGTCAGCAGTGAGTCCTCGTCGCCCTGGAAGGCGATGCCGTAGACCCCGTCCGGGACCACCGTGGTGGCCGTGGCCGAGGCCGGGGGCGCGACGGTCGAGCCCGCCACCACTCCGATCGCGGCGGCCACCACGGCCATCCGCCTCGCGGCGCGTCGGAGAATCATCATCAACGGTCCCTTTCCCGAGGTGCGCGCCTCGCGGTGGCGAGGGCACCTCAGGCATACCGCCATTCGGTCGCCGGAGCAGAGGGCGAACGGGGGTACTGCCTGCGCGAAGGTGGGAACCTGTGGTGACGGCCCGCTAATCGGGCCGGTGCGCCCCGCCGCCCAGGCCGTAGAGGATGCGCTGGATGACCTCGGGGTCCACGTCCGGCTCGTCGCCCAGCGCCTCGGCGGCGGGCGAGCGGCGGGGTTCGCGGCGGGGCAGCGGCACGGCCGAGGCGCTCATGCCCGACGGCAGGGCCAGTTCGCACCACGCCAGGTGGCCGCCCGCGGTGAGGTCGACCAGGCCCGCGCGGGAGCCGGCCAGCTCCGGCGGCAGCGCGACGCGGTTGCCCTCGACCTCGACCACCAGGCAGGCGCCCGTCAGCCGCAGGCGCACCAGCAGGAAGCCGGGCGCCCGCCGGTCGGCCACGTCGACCGCGGCGCCGACCAGCCGGCGGACCGTCTGCGCGGCCTCGTCCTGCATCGCGCGCAGCCGCCACTCGCCCAGCGAGAAGCGCACGAATAGGTCCGCCACGTTCACCGCGGTGGGCAGCGCGACGAGTCGAAGGTCGTCGACCTGTTCGGTCTGGGCGTTCACACCGATCCTCCTCGCCTGCGTCCGGCGCGTTGCTGCGCCAGATGGTGCCATGGGTGCGTCCGATGTCACCCACGTGGTCTACCGACCGTGAGCGGACTGTGTCCGCACCGAGTTCTACCGCTTCAGTGCCGACCGAAGCAAAACTCGGGTCCCACGACCTACTACGGGTGGAGACGGCTCGCGGTTCAGGCAGGTTGCGGCGGCACGGCAGAAGTTACCGAAATGCGCGGTGAAATGGAATGACGCTCGATTTCGCCCGGTCCAGCTACTCGCCCTACGCACGGTAGGTGGCGTGGCGAGGGCCGCCGAGCAGCCGGACGTCTTCCGGCGGACCGACCCGGCACGTCGGTGGCGAGGCGAACTCGTGGTGGCCCGGGGCGTCGCGAAGCGGGTCGACGCGCCACGGCGGGCGATCAGGATCCGTTCCCCGACCGCCGGGAATCGACCGAGGACGTCGCGGGCCGGGCGGTGGGCGAGGAGGCGGTGGGCGAGGAGGTTGGTGGGGCCGCGCGTCCGGGGGCGCAGCTGTGCCGGCACGGGACGCGCGGTGACGAGCCGAGCCGGCGGTTCCTCATCCGGTCCTGACGACCGTCGGCGTCGGCGTGGCGCTCCTGGTGACCAGGCCGCCGTAGCGGCGGGCGTACTCGGCGCGCACCTCGGCCGGCGTCCCGACGACGGCGAACGCGTGCAGCACCTCATCGGGCACGAGGCCGGTCATCTCGTTCCACCGCCCGTCCAGGGACAGTTGGTGCAGCTCCTCGTGCAGGTCGCCCCAGCCGTGCAGGTCCAGGACCTTGCGGTAGGCGGGGGTGGCGCCGTAGAACGCGATCAGTCGCCGGATCTTGACCACCGACCGGTCGTCGTAGGCGATCAGGGAGGGGCCCTGGATCTCCAGTGGCCGCAGCCCTCCTGCCCTGGCCCGGCCGCGGGCGAGCGCGGGCAGGGTCACCTCGCGCAGGTACCGCTCGGTGGTGAAGCTGTGGCAGAGGAAGCCGTCTGCGACCTCGCCGGCGACCTCGGTCATGAGCTCGCCCACCCCGGCCAGCCACACGGAGGGGTTGCCGAAGGGGTTGGGACCCGGGTCGAAGACCGGAGTCATCAGCGTGTGGGTGTAGAACTCGCCGCAGAACCGCAGCTGCTCCCGGGTGGCCCAGCTGTGCCAGATCGCGCGCAGCGCGAAGACGAACTCGCGCATGCGCGCCGCGGGCCGTGACCACGGCATGCCGAACCGGTTGGTGACGTGCGCTTCCACCTGGGTGCCCAGGCCCAGGTGGAAGCGACCGCAGGAGAGCAGTTGGAGGTCGTTGGCCGCCATGGCGGTGGTCATCGGGTTGCGCGCGAACGCCACCGCGACGGCCGTGCCCAGCTCCAGCTCCACTTCGCCCGCGACGCGGCCCAGCGCGACGAACGGGTCACGAGACGTCTCGGCCACCCAGAACCCGTCGCAGCCGTCCTCCTCGGCGCTGCGCGCGAGGTCGAGGACCCTCGTCGGATCCGGGCCTGCTTCCACGCGGTCCGTTTTCATGGTGTGGAAGCTATTGACGCGCCGCGCGGCCCACTCGGTCACCGAACGGGTGCGGCGTGAAAATCGCCTGATCGAGCGACGGGATGCCCGCCGGGCGACGCCTGGGTGGCAGAGGTCGGCAGCGGTGTCCCGGTCGATCCGTGGAAGGAGGCCCGCCCCCGTCGAGTGCGGGCGGGCCTTCCGGGAAGCGCGAGTGCCGGGCAGGTTCGCCGTCGCGGTCGACGGCAGACCGGCGGCCGGTTCAGGCCTGCTTGACGGCCTCGATCTCGAGCAGGATCGTGATCTTGTCGCCGACGACCGCGCCCGCCGCGCCGCCGGTCACGCCGAACTCGCGGCGGTTGATCTCGGTGGAGGCGGAGAAGCCCGCGACCTTCGCGCCCTCGAACCCGTCGCCGAAGCCGTTGATCTCCAGCTCCAGGGACACGGTCTTGGTCACGCCGTGCAGGGACAGCTCGCCGTCGACGAGGAAGCCCTCGCCGTGTGCGCGCACGCCGGTGGAGGTGAAGGTCAGCTCGGGGAACTTCTCCACGTCCAGGAAGTCCTCGCCCTTGACGTGGGCGTCGCGCTGGCCGTTGCGCGTGTCGACCGAGGTGGCGTCGATCTTCGCGGTGACCGTGGACTCCAGCGGGTTCTCGGCCGTCACGATCGTGCCCTCGAACGTGCCGAAGTGGCCGCGGACCTTGGACACGCCCAGGTGGCGGACCACGAAGGAGATGTCCGAGTGCACCGGGTCGATCGCCCACGTGCCCGCGAGGTAGCCGGGGATCTGCACAGTCTGCGAGGTCATTGATGGTCCTTCTGGGTTGGTCTGGTTGAACTCTCAACAGAACATAGCGCATCCTGGTTGAAGGTTCAACAACGCCCGTATGATGGGAGACATGAGCGACGTGCGGTGGCTGAGCGCTGAAGAGCAGCAGGTGTGGCGTGCCTTCATGACCGCCGTGACCAAGTTCACCGGACACCTGGACCGGCAGTTGCAGCGCGACTCCGGGATGCCGATGGCGTACTACGAGATCCTCGTCGCGCTGTCCGAGGCACCGGAGCGCTCGCTGCGGATGAGCGAGCTGGCGTCGGTGTGCCACTCGTCGCGGTCGAGGCTCTCCCACGCGGTGGCCCGGCTGGAGAAGGAGGGCTGGGTCGAGCGCCAGGCCTGCCCGTCGGACCGCCGCGGCTCCAACGCGGTGCTGACGGACGCCGGGTTCCGGGTGCTGGAGGCCGCGGCGGCCGGGCACGTGACGGCGGTGCGGGAGCACCTGTTCGACGTGTTGACGCCCGCGCAGCTGCAGTCGCTCGCGGAGATCAGTCGGGCCGTGGACGCGGGGTTGACGGTCGAGTGCGCGAAGGCGCGGCGGGAGGAGTTCGCCGACCTGTGAGGCCCCGCCGGGAGGCCGCGTGACAAGCCGGTCATCCCACGCGCGGGGGACGACCCGTCCGATGTGGACGCATCCGGCCGAACCGCGTGTGGGCCGAGCGGAGCAGGCTCGCCGGTTGTCCCGGAATTGTCATACCGGGCCGTTAGCATCCGGCCCGTGGGAGCGAAGCTGGGCAGGATCGCGCGTCGGGTCGTCGGCGCGGGCCGGCGCGAGTCGGCCGGTGTGAGCGCCGCCGCGCTGGGGCTGCTGCTGCTCGCCGGCGCCGCGCTGGGCGACGGCATCTCGCGCACCGCCGTCGAGGTCTCCGACGGCCTCACCTGGCTGAACGACGACCAGCGCGGCGAGGTCGTGCAGGTCAACCCGAGCTCCGGGAAACCCCAGACGCGGCTGCAGGTCAGCGGCGCGGACGCGCGGCTGGAGATCGCGCAGTCCGACGACAAGCTGATCGTGCTCGACCGCCGCACCGGCCAGATCACCGTGATCGACCTGGCCACGCTGCTGTCCTCCGGTCGCCGCCAGGCGCCCGCCGGCCCGTCGGCGAAGGTCCTCATCGCGCTCGACCGGGTGTTCGTGGTCGACCGCGCGGCCGGCTCCGTGCACAACGCGGACCCGGTGACGCTGGCCGACATCGGCCCGCCGTGGCTCGCGGGCCAACCGCTGGCCGACGTGGTCGCCGACGACGGCGGGGTGGTCTGGGCCGTCGACCACGGCGGCAACCTCCACTCGCTGGAGTGGTCCGACGAAGACCTGAAGTTCCTGGAGCGCAGCAACAAGGCCGTGGCGGGCGCCGGACCGCGCACCGCGCTCGTGCCGCACGAGCGCGGCGTGACGCTGCTCGGGTTGGAGGGCGGCGTGGTGGTGCGCGACGGCACCGGCCGCGACCTCACCGCGAGCACCGCGTCGTTCACCGGCGAGGTGCTGGCCGCGCAGACGAGCCCGACGGGCCTGGTGCCGGCGTCGGTCCCGGACGCGTCGGTGGTCGTGCTGGTCAGCGGTGACGAGGTGGTCCGGGTGGACATGCGGCAGTTCGACTGCCCCGAGCCCGGACGGCCGGCGGTGTTCCGCGACCGGGTCTACGTGCCGTGCCTGGGTTCGGGCAAGGTCGTGGTGCTGGACCGGGCGGGCCGGAAGGCCGCGGACGACGTGCGAACCGGCGGTGCGGGCGACCCGGCGCTGGTCTTCGACGACGGCAAGCTGTTCATCAACACGCCGGGCGCGGACTCGGGCGTCATCGTGGACTCCGACGGGCGCACCCGGGACGTGGTGATCCGCAGCCCCGAGCTGCCGGTCATGGACCCGGAGCGCACGCCGATCCCGAGCGTGCCCAGTCCTCCGCCGCCGCGCCCGGACCCGCCGACTCGGGGCAACGGGCAGAACACGCAGGGCCGGGGCGTGGAGCCGACCACCGCGCCGGTGACCGTGACGACGACGCCGAGCGCCGGCGTGTCGGGCGCTGCGCCCGGGCGTCCCGCGGGCGTGACGGTGTCGCAGCGCGGCAACGACGGCGCCTCCGTGGTCGTGGCGGTGAGCTGGAGCGCGGCGCCGGACGGCGGCGAGCCGATCTCGGGGTACGCGGTGACGGGGACCGGCGCGTTCTCGGGCGGGTCCCGGGAGACGCGGGTGGCGGGCACGTCGGCCGAGCTGGTGCTGCCCTGTGCGGGCTCGACGTTCTGCGCGAGCGGGAAGCTGGACGTCTCGGTGGCCGCCTACAACCGGTTCGGCACGGGCGAGGCGGGCACCGCGTCGTGGACGATCCGGCCGGCGGCCGTGACCACGACCACCCAGCCGCCCGTGGTCACGACCACGACTGCCGCACCACCGCCGCCACCACCGACGACCGAGCCGCCTGTGGTCACCACGACGACCACACCGCCGCCACCGCCGCCACCGCCGCTGCCCACCCCGGGCGCCGCGGTGATCAGCACGGTCGGCGCGGGCTCCCACCTCTACGAGAGGAGGGTGACCACGGCGCCGCCGGCGGACTGGGCGAGCCACAGCGGGACGTGCGAGGTCGCCAACACGACCTTGGGCACCAGCGTGCCGATCGCGTGCGCCGGCGGCACCGTGACGATCGACGTGGACACCGGCTTCAACTCGCTGCTCGTGCGGGCGCACGGCCCGACGGGTGTGGCGGAGTCGAAGGTGTATCCGGTGCGCGTGCGTGAGCCGATCGAGAACTGCGGCGGCGGCAGGATCTGCCAGCCGCTGAGCGTGCCCGCGTCGGAGGAGGACAACCAGCTCGTCGGCGGCGGCATCGGGCTGCTGGCCACGGCGTGGCTGCTGACCCTGCGCAACCGGCGGATGCGGCGCGGCGGGTCGGAGTGACGAGGGGCGTGACGTGACGACTACGGCGGTGCCGGCCATCGGCGAGGACGAGATCGCGGAGTTCCGCGCCCTGCACGCGCGGCTCGGTGACGCGGTCGAGTCCGCGGTGCGCGGCAAGCGGGACGTGGTCGACCTGGTGCTGGTCGCGCTGTTCGCCGGCGGGCACGTGCTGCTGGAAGACGTGCCGGGCACGGGCAAGACGACGTTGGCGCGCGCCGTGGCGGGCGCGCTGGGCGGCGTGTCGAGGCGGGTGCAGTTCACACCCGACCTGCTGCCGTCGGACGTCACCGGCACGTCCGTGTACGACCCGCAGACCGGCGAGGTGCGGTTCCGGCCGGGGCCGGTGTTCGCGAACATCGTGCTGGCCGACGAGATCAACCGCGCGGCGGCCAAGACGCAGTCGGCGCTGCTGGAGGTCATGGAGGAGCGGACGGTGACCGTGGACGGCGTCGCGCACGCCGTGCCCGCGCCGTTCCTGGTGGTGGCCACGCAGAACCCGATCGACCTGGACGGCACGTACCGGCTGCCCGAGGCGCAGCTGGACCGGTTCATGCTGCGCACGTCCATCGGCTACCCGTCGGTGGAGCACGAGATGGACGTGCTGCGGCCCGGGAGCGGCGCGGGACAGGTGGGCGCGGTGCCCACGGTGAGCAACCCGCGCGTCGTCGCCGAGCAGGGACGTCGGCTGGCGACGCTGCACGTGGCGGACCCGTTGTTGCGCTACATCAGCGACATCGGCGTCGCGTCGCGAGAGGACAGCCGGTTGCGGTTGGGCGCGAGCACCCGTGGGCTGCGTTCCCTGGTGCGGTGCGTGCAGGTGTACGCGGCGGCCCGGGGCAGGCACTTCGTGGTGCCGGGCGACGTGCAGGAGTTGGCCGTGCCGGTGTTGGCGCACCGGTTGGTGCTGACGCGCGAGGCGCAGTTGGCGGGCACGACGACCGGGGAGGTCCTGGCCGACGTCCTGGCGGGCGTGGCGGTGCCGCGACCGGCCGCGCGATGACCAACGTGCGGCTCACCGCGCGGGGCTCGGGCGCGCTGCTGCTGGGCGTGCCGCTGGCGGGTCTCGGGTTGTGGTGGCGGTACCCGGGGGTGGCGGGGTTGGGGCTGGCCCTGGTGCTGCTCGTGGCGGTCGGCGCGGTGTCGGTGCTGTCTCGGGCGCAGGTCGCGCCGAAGCGGACCGTGCGGCCGCGGACCGTGCAGCGGTTGGGCGCCTGCTCGGGAGTGGTGGAGCTGACGGGCACGAGCAAGCGCTTCCCGGTGGTGTTCGACGCGACCGACGAGGTGGCGGGCGAGGCGGTGCCGGTCGACATCCCGCTGCTGGCGCCGGGGCAGAACGTGAAGGTGGAGTACCCGATCCCGACGCACGCGCGCGGCCTGCTGAAGGTCGGGCCGTTGACGTTGAGCCGTCGGGGTCTGGCGGGTCTCGCGCGCGCCCGGACCGTCGTGGGCGACGTGGTGGAGGTGCGGGTGGTGCCGCGCGTGCTGCCGGTGCGCGGTCTGCCCGGCGGGGTGCGGCGCGGGCACGTCGGCGCCGAGGAACGGGTGGAGCGCGGCGGGACGGACCTGGTGGGGCTGCGCGAGTACGTGCCCGGTGACGACCTGCGGCGGCTGCACTGGGCGACGTCCGCGCGGACCGGGACGTTGATGATCCGGGAGGACGCCGACCCGGCCCGGCCGCACCTGGCGGTGGTGCTCGACGACCACGCGGACGGGTACGCCGAGGCGAAGGACCTGGAGGACGCGGTGGAGGTGGCGGCGTCGCTGGTGGCGGTGGCGATCGCCGAGGGCCACCCCGTGCGGTTGGCGTCGACGTCGGGCGCGGTGGACGTGGAGCTGCCGGCGGGGGCGGTCGACGCGGACGCGTCGGTGGTGCTGGCGGCGTTGGCGGATCTCCGGGCGGCCGACGGGGCCGGGGCGGTGCGCTCACTGCCGATCCGGGACCTGGACGTGGTGGCCGTGGTGTGCGGGGCGAGGGCCGGCCTGTCCGCGTTGGCGCTGGAGGCGGGACGTGCCTCGGTGGGCGTCGTGCTGGTCGTGGATCCGGAGGTGACGCAGCCGATCTCGGCCGTCGGCCCGGTGCTGCTGCTGCGCCACGCCAAGGCCGAGGGCCTCCTGGACGCCTGGAACACGGCGGTGTCGCGATGACCGCCGGCGCTGCCGTAGATCACCCGATAGCGTCATGGCCGCCGGGGATGAATGGAAGCGCCGATTTTGTTGCCGGAAGTATGGAGGCGCGGCGCCCCGGCCCAGGGTGTGTCGCGGCGGTGGGCACGTGAACGCCCACAGACCCGCCGACCCCGCCCCCCGCACCACCCCAGCAAGCGCGACCCCGGGCACCGCGGGAAGTGCCGCGGGAAGCACCGCAGCCGACTCGAGCACCACCCGGACAAGCTCGAGCACCACCCGGACAAGCACGCCGGCCGCCCCGGGCACCGAGCGCACGAGCACGACGCCGGTGAGCACCACGCCGGTGAGCACCACGCCGGTGAGCACCGCCGTGAGCGCGGCCAGGGTGGGCTGGGCGGCCCTGGTGGTTGTCGTGGCGGCGTTGCACCTGGGGTCGGGGTGGCAGGGGTTCACCGCGTCGCTGGTGTTCGCGGGCGCGGCGGTGGTGGCGTTCGGGTGCCTGCCGTTGTTGCGGTGGCGGCGGATGCCTTCGGGGCTCGTGGCGTTCTCGCTGGTGGCGTCGGCGCTCGTCGGCGGGTACTGGGTGGCCCGGGACACGGCGGTCGACTCCGCCGATCCGCTGCCCGTGCTGCTGGACCTGGTGCCGCGCCTGCTGACCGCCGCCCGTCCCGCGCCCGCGACGCCCGAGCTGCTGGCGCCGGGCGCGCTGCTGGTGTTCGGGGTGTCCCTGGTCGTGGTGCTGGCGGTGGCGGGGCGTGGGCGGTCGTTGGTGGCGCCGGTGGGTGGCGCGGCGGTGCTGTACACGTGCACGGCGTTGTTGACGGCGGGGCGGGCGGATCGGTTCGGGTTGGTGGCGGTCGGGTTGGTCGCGTTGGCGGCGGCCGGGTGGCTGGTGGTGGACCGGGTGGAGGCGGGCGGCCGGGGGCGGGTGTTGTCGGGGTTGCCGGCGGTGCCGGTGGCGGTGGTGGCGGCGCTCGCGGTGGTCTTGCCGTCCGGTGATGCGTTCGAGCCCCGGGAGTTGGTGGAGCCGCCCGTCGGTGATCTGGGGGTGGCGAGTCCGCTGCCGCAGTTGGCGTCGTGGGCGAACCTGGGCGACACCGAGCTGTTCCGGGTGCGCGGCCCGGAGCGGGCGGTGCGGTTGGTGGCGTTGTCGGACTACTCGGGCGCGGCGTGGCGGGCGGCGTCGCTGTACGGGCCGATCGGGGCCGTGGCGGAGCCCGACCTGCCGCCCGGCGCGCGGGTGGACGAGACCGAGGTGGAGATCACCGTCGGCGAGCTGGGCGGCCGGTGGTTGCCGACGGTCGGGCGGCCGACGGCGGTGACGTTGGCCGGCGCGATGGTCGACCCGGACTCGGGTTCGCTGGTGCTGCGCGAGGAGCTGACGCCCGGGTTGTCGTACCGGGTGCGGGGTGTGGTGGACGTGCCCGACGACACGGACCTGCTGGACGCCGCCGTGCCGACGAACGCGGGCCGGTACCTGGAGCTGCCGGGCCTGCCCTACTCGTTGGCCGAGTACGCGCGGCAGATCGTGCAGAACGCGCGGTCGCCCTACGAGCGGGCCGTGGCGATCGAGCAGGTGGTGAAGCAGGGCCGGACGCCGGACGCGCAGGCCCCGGTCGGGTCGTCGTACGCGCGGCTGGAGCGGTTCCTGTTCGGCGGCGCCGGTGAGCCGGGCGCGAACGCGGGCACGGCGGAGCAGTTCGCGTCGGCGTTCGCGGTGCTGGCGCGGGCGGTGGGGTTGCCGACCCGGGTGGTCGTCGGCTTCCAGCCGGCCGACGGCGAGGAACGCGTGGTGCGCGGCAGCGACGCGACCGCCTGGCCGGAGGTGTACTTCGCCGGGTGGGGCTGGGTGCCGTTCGACCCCGTGTCGGGTGTGTCGTCGGGCGGTTCGAGCGCCGCGCGGAAGCGCGAGGTGCTCGACCGGTTGGCGTCGGTCACGGCCACCCCGACGAGCACGCCGCTGTCCGCGCCGCCGCTGTTGGTGACCCCGTCGAGTCCCGTCGCCGCGCGGGCGACGCCCGCCGGGTCGCAGCGGTGGATCGGGCACGCGGTGCTCGGCGGGGTGCCGGTGCTGATCCTGCTGGTGCTCGGGTCGGCCCGGCTGGCGCGGCGCGGGCGCCTGCGTGCCGGGGGCGCGACCGGCGCATGGGCCTACGTGCTGGACGGGTTGCTGCTGGCGGGCCGGACACCGCCCGCCGACCGGACCGCGCCGGACATCGCGGCGGGCCTGGGGTCCGGGCCGGCGGTGGAGTTGGCGCGGCTGGCCGAGCACGCCGCCTTCGCCCCGAGGACGCCGGGGGAGATCCCGGGAGCCGACGAGCGCGGTCGGACGTCGGCGTGGTGGTTGGCGAAGCAGGTGCGCGGCGGGCTGCGGCGCGGGGTTCCCTGGTACCGCAGGGTGTTCTGGGCGGTCGACCCGCGGCCCCTGTGGCGGCGATAGCCCGAGGCGTCGGCGCGAGGCGCGCGGTCGGCCGTGGTGCGCGGCGTCAGCCGTTGCGCACGGCGCACGTGCGGGCGGACGCGCCGCGCTGCGTGGCCGGGTCGTCCAGCCCGATCGCGAGCACCTGGAAGCAGTACTGCGGCGCCTTCGGCTCCAGGCCCTCCAGCACGTGCGACGTCGCACCGGCCGCCACCGTCACCAACGGCTTCGGCGCCGGACCCGTCACGTCGACCACGACGAACTGCGCGTTGCCCTCGCTCGGGTCCGTCCAGAACAGCTCGATCCGGTCACCGTCGTCCTCCAGCCGCTTGAGCACCGGCGTGAACCGCGGATCACCACCCGGAGGCAGGCCGGCCGTCGCGGAGGTGGTCGTGACGGCCGTGGTGGTGGTCGTGGTCGTCGCCGTGGACAGCGGCGACGCGACCTGCTCCGACCGGCCGGGCAGGCTCAACGCCACCCCGACCGCCACGCCGACGAACACCGCGCTCGCCCCGGCGAGCTTCCACGACCGGCGTGGCCGCGGCGGCGGCTCCGGCAGCTCCACCAGCGGCGGCGCGGGCGGCGGCACGGGCGGGCGGCGCTCGGTGTGGTGCCGGACGGTCAGGTCGGCCAGGTCCTCGGTCCACGTCTTCGCCGGCTCCGGCGCGGCGGCGACCGGTTCCGGCGCGCTGTCGAGCACCGGCTTCGGACCGAAGTCCGGCAGCTCGGTCGGGCCCTCCGGGTAGCGCTCCGGCGTCACGTGCCGCACCGCCGCGGTGTGCTCCGGGTCCACGGTGGACTGCGGCGACCACGTCGGCACCGACGCCAGCGCGGCGCGCAGCGCGGCGGCGTCCGGGAACCGCTCCTCCCGCGCCTTGCGCAGGCACCGCAGGATGATCGCCACCAGCTCGACCGGCACGTCCCGCCGCAGCAGCGACCTCGGCCGCGCCTCGCGCACCCGGCCGAGGTAGGCGAGCATGGTGTCCTCGCCGGGGTCGGCCGACGCGAACGGCGGTTGGCCGTCCAGCAGCGTGAACAGCGTCGAGCCCAGCGACCACAGGTCGTCGGCGGCGGCGGGCGGGCGGCCGTCCACCATCTGCGGCGCGGCGTGCCGGTAGCTCACCAGCTGCAACGACGCGGTGTGCGCCGCGTCCGCGCCGCGCGCGATGCCGAAGTCGGCCAGCACGTAGGAGGTGGGCAGCACCAGGATGTTCTGCGGCTTCACGTCCCGGTGCAGGATGCCCTGGTCGTGCGCGAACGACAGCGCGTCGGCGACCGCGATCCCGGCCGCGACCACCTCGTGCACGGGCAGCGGCCCGCGCTCCCGCAACCGGTCGTGCAGCGACCCGAGGTCGTGGTACTCCATCACGATGCACGGCCGGCCGCCGATGACGCCGGTGTCGAGCACGGTCACGATGTGCGGGTGCTGGCGGCCCAGCCGGACGGTGATCTCCAGCTCGCGGTGGAACCGGGTGACCGTGTCCTGATCGGTCACGTCCAGCACCTTCACCGCGACGTCGCGGTCGAGCCCTTCCTGCGTGGCCCGGTACACGGTGCCCTCGCCGCCGTGCGCGACGAGCCGGAAGTCGCGGTAGCCCGGCAGCGCGACGGCCGGCGCCGCGGCGCTCGAACCGGGCGGGGGCGCCCAGGCCAGCAGGTCGTCGGCGGGGTCCACGGCGCGATCGTATCCGGCGGGCACGGCGCCGGAGGGCACTTGGCGGACGGGGGCGCCGCGGGTGCGCCGGACGGCTGTCGACGTGCGGCCGGCCGGTCGGCGTCGGATGGTGTCCCTGTTGGCGGACGTCGGCGGAGGGAAGCTGTGATGAGTGGCCCGATCGTGGTCGGAGTGGACGGATCGGCGTCGGCGCTGACGGCCGTCCGGTGGGCGGCGGAGGAAGCCGCCCGGCACCGGGCGCCGCTGGAGCTCGTGCACGCCTACCTGCTGCCGAGGCGCGGTTACCCCGAGCTGGTGCTGACCGGGCACGAGGTGCGGGACGCGTTCGAGCGGCAGGGCAGGCAGTGGCTCGCGGACGCGGCGGACTCCGTGCGGGACCTCGTGCCCGAGGTGAGGACGTCGCTGGTGGTCGACCGGCCCGCCGCCGCGATGATCGCCGCGTCCCGGGGCGCCCGGCTCGTCGTGCTCGGCTCGCAGGGCCTCGGCGGGTTCTCCGGGCTGATCATCGGGTCGGTGGCGGTGTCGGTCGCCGCGCACGGCAAGAGCCCGGTGGCCATCGTGCGCGGCGCGTACCGGGACACGGGCCCGGTCGTGCTCGGGGTGGACGGCGAACCGGCGGGGGAGGAGGCGATCGCGTTCGCGTTCGCGGAGGCGTCGGTGCGCGGGACGACGCTCGTCGCGCTGCTCGCGTGGACGGCGCTGCTCGCCGAGACGCCGTACGCGGCGAGCCTGAGCGTCGACTGGGACGAGGTGGAGGACCAGCAGCGGCAACTGCTCGCGCAGCGCCTGGCGGGATGGCAGCAGGAGTACCCGGACGTCGTGGTCGAACGGCGGGTGGTGCGCGAACGCCCGGCGAAAGCCCTGCTCGACGCCGCCCACGACGCGCGGCTCCTGGTCGTCGGCAGCCGTGGCCGCGGCGGCTTCGCCGGGATGCTCCTCGGCTCCACCAGCCAGGCGCTGGTCTACCACGCGCCGTGCCCGTTGGTCGTCGTTCGGGCGGACTGACCCACCACAGCCGCCGGCCGGGGTGATCTTCGGGCATGATCGGCACCCCGAGGTGATCGCCTCGGTCCGTACCGGCGACGCGGCGGGGGAGCGGAATGGTCGCAGTGCTCGGGGATCTGCGGGACAACCGGGACCTGGCGGTGCTGGCGGGCGGGTCCGGGGTGGCCGGGCTCGGCGCGCAGCTCACGCTGATCGGGTTCACCACCGAGCTGGCCGGGTCCGGCGCGTTCGCCGTGGCCGGGCTGTTCGTGGCCGTCGCGTTCGGCGCGGTGCTCGGCACGCCGCTCGCCGGGTGGGCCCTGGACCGGGTACCCCATCGGCTGCTGCTCGTCGTCGCGGTGTTCGCGCAGGTGCTGCTGCCTGTCGGTCTGCTGTTCGGCTACCAGCGGCCGCCTGTGCTGTACGGCCTGGTGGCGTTGCTCGGCCTGTGCGGCGCGGTCGTGTGGACGTGCGCGTCCGCCCTGGTGCCGGTGGCCGTGGGCGAGGACGGCGCGGCACGCGGTCACGCGGTGTTGTCGTCGGCGCGCAACGCCGGGTCCGTGGCGGGCATCGTGCTCGGCGGGGTGATCGCGGCCGGGCCGGGCGTGCAGTGGGCCGTGATGCTCGACGCGGTGTGCGCGTTCACGCACCTCGCGCTGGTCGTGGTGTGGCTGCGGGCGGACCGGGACCCGAGGCGGGACGACGGCGGCGCGGCCGCGCCGGGCGGCCAGTGGAGCGGCTGGGTGCTGCTGCGCAGCGACCGGCTGCTGCTGGGCCGCGTCGTCGCGCAGGCCGTGGTCGGCGTGGCCGTGGCCATCGCGCTGGTCAACCAGGTGTTCCTGGTCCTGGGCCCGATCGGGGGCAACGAGTTCACCTACGGCGCCGTGCTGGCGTGCTGGAGCGCGGGCCTGCTGCTCGGCGCGAACCTGACCCGCCGCGTCACCACCACGCGAGGGCTGGTCGCGGCCTTCGCCGCCGCGAACCTGGTGCTGGCGCTGGCGCTGGCCGCGCCGGCCCGGCTGCCGCACCTCGTGGTCACGGCGGTCGCGTGGCTGGTCGCCGGCGCGTGCGGCTCGGTGCAGAACGTGACGCTGAACGGCCTGGTCGAGGCCAGGACCTCGGACGCGGTCCGGGGACGCGTGGTCGCCACCGCCGGCGCGGTCACCACCTGCTCGGGCGTGGTCGGCCTGCTGGTGGCGGGCGTGGTCGTCGGCGCCGCCGGCCCGCTGTCCGCGTTGACCGCGGCGTCGGGGTTCGCCCTGGTGGCGGCGCTCATGGCGGTGCTGGCGGTGCTCCGCCGCGACCACCTGCGCGCCTCCGCGGTGACACCGGACCCCGACCGCGCGCCGGACCGTCAGGGGACGCTGGTCGCGGGTTCTGGCCGGTGGACGCCTCGCGGCCGGTAGCGCAGGGCGTCGGCGAGCCCGAGGAGGTCGGCGAGCAGCCACACCACCGCCGGCCACATCTCGGCGCCCTGAAGGCCCGGCGCCGTGGCGGGGAGGCCCGCGGTCGTGGGTGCGGCGCCCGTAAGCCCAAGCCCGCGCCGGCGGACCAGCGGCCCAGCGCGTCGGTGAGCAGCCGGCGCGCGACCTCGGCGACCTCGTCGGCGCGGTGCCCGGTGTGGCGGGTCAGCCAGAGCGGGTGGGCGACGTCGAGGACCGTGCAGGCGTCCTGCTGCTCCGGGCGGAAGAAGCGGGCGTCGCGGACGTGCTCCAGGACCGTGTCCACGACGCGTTCCGGGTGCGGCAAGGGCAGGTCGAACTGGGCGAACGTGCCGCGCGAGGCCCGGTAGCAGCCGTTGACGAGCCGGCGCAGGCCGTCGCCGGGCGACGGTCGGCCCCACATGCCGGTGCGGCGGTCGGCGTTGACGACCAGCCAGCCGAACAGGGCCTCGGTCGCGCCGGGCGCGGTCGGTGCGCCGAGCCGCCGGTTCCAGTGCAGGACGGTGCCGAGGGCGTCGACCCAGGCAGGTCGAGCGCGTAGCCGACGGACAGGACGTGGTAGGCGGCGTCCGGGTCGACCGGACCGCGCCCGACCGGTCGCGTGGCGCCGTCCGGGCCGAGCGCGCCGACGAGCCCGGTCTCCGGGTCCTGCCGGCCGCGCAGCCGGTCGACCTGGGCCTGGGCGGGCAGCTGGTCGGGCACGCGGCCGAGCAGCAGGTCGGCGATCTCGATCGCGTCGCACTGGGCGCGGACGGTCGGCGCCGCCCCCGGCCGGTCGGTGAACAGGCCGAGGTCGGGGTTCCAGCAGCGCTCCAGCACGCCGGTGGCCTGGGCGCGGGCGGTCTCGGCGAACGCGGTGAGCCCGCCGACGAGGTCGTCCCTCGCGGCGCGAGCGCGGGCACCACCGTCACCCCCTCGAGGACCACGACGTGCGACCCGATCCAGACGTCGTCACCGACGGTGATGCCGATCGAGCGGAGGGGCTGCCGGAACACCTCGGTGTCCGGGTCGTCGACGGTGTGGTTGAACGCGAGGATCGAGGTGTGCGCGCCGATCCGCACGGCGTCGCCCAACCGGATGTCGCCGCGCACCACCGCGTACGGGTTGATCGAGCAGTCGCGCCCCGCGCGCGGCGACCCGCTCAGGTAGGCGCCCGCGGCGACGTAGCCGCCGGGGCCGAGGCGCAGCACCTCGTTCTGCACGGAGGCCGGCCCGGAGAGGAAGCAGCGCTCGCCGATCTCGTAGCCGCGCCGCTCGGCGAGGCGCCGCTGGACGTCGAGCTGCCGTCGCCGCGCCGGTTCGTCGGCCTCGTCTTGGAACGACCAGGGCGAGTAGTCGAAGTGGGTGCGGTCGAACGGTTCGTCCGCCTCGGGCGGGTCGGTCACGACCGGGCGCCGGAACGCACGACGGGGCGCACCGAGTCGCGCACCACGATGTGGGTGCCGAGCATGACCCGTTCGGGTGTTCCCGACTTGTCCCGTGCGCGTTGCAGGGCCATGCGCACCGCGGTGCGGCCCAGCTCCTCGTGCGGCACGTGGACGGTGGTGAGGCCGATGTCGGCCGCGGGCGGCAGGTCGTCGAAGCCCACCATGGAGATGTCGTCGGGGATGCGCAGGCCGTGCTCGAGCAACGCCTGACGGGCGCCGGCGGCGATGAGGTCGTTGCCGGCGAACACGGCGGTGAAGTCGGCCGGCCCGGCGGCGAGCCGTTCGCTGATCATCCGGTAGCCCTCGTGCCGCTCCATGCTGCCCTCGACCTCCAACCCGGGGTCGTGGACCACGTGGTGGTCGGCCAGGGCCTTGCGGTAGCCGGCGACGCGGCTCTCCGGGGTGGTGTAGTTGTCGCGCCTGCCCAGGAACAGGATGCGCTGGTGGCCCGCCGACAGCAGGTGGCTGGTGATGGCGTAGGCGCCGCCGGTGTTGTCGTACTCCACGACCAGGGCGGGCACGTCCGGCCCGAGCGGCGGGCGTCCGCACAGGACCAGCTGGGAACCGGCGAGCGCCAGCGCGCGGGCGTACTCGGCCATCCGGGCGCGGTACGCCTCGTCCGCCACCACGTTGCCGACCAGGATCACGCACTCGGCGTGCTCCTCGCGCATGAGCTGGACCGTGGCCAGCTCCCGCTCCGGGTCGCTGCCGGTCGTGCCGACGATGCAGAGCTTGCCCTCGATCGCGGCCTGGGTCTGCACGCCCTGCGCGACGTGGGCGTAGTGCGGCGACACGACGGAGTTGACGATGATGGCGACGCTGCGGCTGCTCGCGCCCGCCAGCCCGCGCGCGTTGGCGTTGGCCACGTAGTCCAGCTCGCGCACCGCCCGCAGCACCCTGGTCCGCGTGGCCGGCGCGCCGGGGTAGGTGCCGGACAGGATCCGGGAGACGGTGGCGACGGACACCCCGGCGTGGGCGGCCACGTCACGGATCGTCGTCGGCCGGGGTCCACCGCTGTCGGACGCCGCTCGCCGAACCATCCCGCCTCCGTCTGCGCTGGTGCACGCCGCTGGTAAAACGCTTGCACGCGATGCTTCCGGCGGACTGTCCCGGTGTCAAATCACCATTGCGGTCGGCGGCGGGCCGGAGCGGGGCCCGTTCGGACGCGTCCGACCCGTCTTTGCGGTAACCGCATACCTCCCATCGCCGGGTGTCTTGACAGAGGCTGCGGCCCGTGCTGGCATTACCGCGCTGTAAACGTTTTCATCACCTCATCGGAGCCCCCGCCGGAGTGGAGCACCCATGGCGATGATCTCCCGACGCAACCTCATCCTCGGCGCGGCCGCGGTCGGCGCCGCCGCGCACGCCGGTCACGGCGCCGCGCCGGCGCACGCCGCGGGCCCCCGACCGGCCGCGGCGAGCGGCACCTTGGCCGACGGCGTCCCGCTCGGCTGGCTGGAAGGCGGCACGCCGCGGCGGCTGGCCGCCGGGTCAACCTGGGGCGTGCCGTGGCCGAAGGGCACGGTGCCCGAAGAGCAGGCGTTCGCCCTGCGCACGGCCGCGGGGCAGCAGGTGCCCGTGCAGACGTGGGCCACGGCGTACTGGCCGGACGGCTCGCTGAAGTGGACCGCGCACGCCATCGGCGAGGACGTGCCGCCGGCTGAGAAGTACGTGCTGACCGGCGGCACGCCCGCCGTGCCCGCGACGGCCGTGACGGTCGAGGACGGCCGCAACGAGGTCGAGGTGAGCACCGGCGTCATCCGGTGCGTGATCCCCAGGAAGGGCGACCAGCTGGTCCGCGCCCTGTTCCGGGGCGACCGCGAGATCGCCCGCAACGGCCGCCTGGTGTGCCTGCGGCAGGACGAGCCGGGCGGCGACGAGGGCGGCACGGCGAAGGCGGAGAAGTTCACCGGCCGCACGGAGAAGGTGACGGTCGAGCAGTCCGGGCCGGTCCGCGCCGTCGTCCGGGTCGACGGCGGCCACCGGCACGGCAACCGGACCTGGCTGCCGTTCACCGTGCGCCTGTACTTCTACGCCGGCAGCGACGGCGTCCGCGCGGTGCACAGCTTCGCGTACGACGGCGACGAGAAGAAGGACTTCGTCCGCGGCCTGGGCATCCGGTTCGACGTGCCGATGCGCGACGAGCCCCACGACCGGCACGTGCGCTTCGCCGGACCCGGTGACGGCGTGCTGTCCGAGGCGGTGCGCGGCGTCACCGGACTGCGCCGCGACCCCGGCGCGGAGGTCCGCCGGGCGCAGGTCGCCGGCCGGGCCACGCCACCGGTGTCCACTTGGGACACCAGGGTGGCGTCGCGGCTGCACCTCGTCCCCGCCTTCGGCGACTACTCGCTGCGCCAGCTCTCCGCCGACGGGTTCCAGGTCCGCAAGCGCACCAAGGCGGGCCACGGGTGGATCCCGGTCGACGCCGGCGGCCGGGCGGGCGGGCTCGGGTACGTCGGCGGCCCCGGCGGCGGCTTCGCGTTCGGCCTGCGGCACTTCTGGCAGCTGCACCCCACCCAGCTCGACGTGCGGGGCGCGGCCGGCGGGACGGCCGAGGTCACCGTGTGGCTGTGGTCGCCCGACGCCGAGCCGATGGACCTGCGCTTCTACCACGACGGCCTGGGCCAGGACACCTACCCCGAGCAGCTGGAGGGCCTGGAGATCACCTACGAGGACTACGAGCCGGGGTTCGGCACCCCCTACGGGATCGCGCGCACGACGGAGCTGGTGTTCTGGGCGTTGGCGTCGACGCCGCCCGCCGAGCGGATCGCCGAGCTGGCCGACGCGGTGCGCACCCCGCCGCTGGTCGTCGCACCGCCCGCGCACCTGCACGCCGCCGGCGTGTTCGGCGACTGGTCGCCGGTGGACCGCTCGACCCCGGCGAGGGCTCGCATCGAGGACCGGCTGGACCTCCTGTTCGCCCACCACAGCGCGCAGGTGGAGCAGCGGTCCTGGTACGGGTTCTGGGACTACGGCGACATCATGCACAGCTACGACCCCGACCGGCACGTGTGGCGCTACGACGTCGGCGGCTACGCGTGGGACAACTCGGAGCTGTCCACCGACCTGTGGCTCTGGTACCACTACCTGCGCACCGGCCGGGCCGAGGCGTTCCGCTTCGCCGAGGCGATGACCCGCCACACCGGCGAGGTCGACGTCTACCACCTCGGCAAGTGGCGCGACCTCGGCACGCGGCACGGGGTGCAGCACTGGGCCGACAGCGCGAAGCAGGCGCGCATCAGCAACGCCGGCTACCGGCGGTTCCTGTACTTCCTCACCGCCGACGAACGCGTCGGCGACCTGATGCGCGACCTCGTGGACGCCGACCGGACGTTCCTGGCCCTGGACCCCGTCCGCAAGATCCGCACCGGGCCGTACGAGCCCGACCCGCACGCCCTCGGCGTCAGCACCGGCACCGACTGGAGCGGGCTCGCGCTCGCCTGGCTGACCGAGTGGGAGCGCGGCGGCGACCCGGTCGCCCGCGAGAAGCTGCTCAACGGGATGCGCAGCATCGCCGCGATGCCCAACGGGTTCGCGCGCGGCAGCGGCCTGTACGACCTGGACGACGGCACGTTCACGCCGACGGAGCCCGCGGTGGGCGTCGGTTCGCTGGGCGCGGTGTTCGGCCTGGTCGAGCTGTGCAGCGAGCTGATCTCGCTCACCGGCGACGAGGCGTTCACCGCGGCGTGGTTGCAGTACTGCCGCCTCTACAACGGCACCGCCGCCGAGCAGCAGGCGGAGACGGGGCAGTCGTGGGGCAGCCTGAACCTGCGCCAGGCGCACTCCCGGCTCACCGCCTACGCCGCCGCCAAGCTCGGTGACACCAGGCTCGCCCAGCGGGCCTGGGCGGAGTTCGACACGGGCCACGCGGGCTACCCGAAGGGCCACGACTTCGGGTCGCGGCGGGTCGAGGGGCCGAAGGTGCTCAAGCCGGTGGACGAGGCCGACTTCAGCACCAACGCCTCCGCGCAGTACGCCCTGGCCGCCATCCAGTGCCTCGCCCTGGTGGGCGACCGCCTGCCGGCGTGACCGGAGCTCCGGCCCCACCCGGTGCTCCCGGGCGGGGCCGGAGCTCCGACGGCGTCACCGGTTCGCCGCGTGCTCCTCGGCCAGTTCCCCGGCGACCCGGTCGCCGCCCGCCTGCCGCCACTGGGTGACGACGTCCTTCCACGCCGACAAGGGCTTGCGGCCGAAGGCGACCGCGGCGATCCCGTCCCCGACGATCTGGCTCAGCTGGGCGCCCTTGCCCGCCTCGGTGGCCGACCGGAGCCCGGTGGCGGGGTTGCGCACGCTGCGCGGCATCGTGGCCTTCTGCCACTCGTGCACGGCCTTGGCCGCGTCCGGGTACCCGGGCAGGTAGAGGACCGCCGGCGCGGCGCCGACGTACTTCGTCGGCAGCAGCGAGTTGTTCTCCTGGCCGTAGAGGTCGGTGGTCCTGATGCCGTCGGCGTCCTTGGTGAAGTGCTCGCCCTCCACGCCGTAGTTGGCCAGCTCGTGCTCCTCGGTGCCGAACGGCGCGCTGAGGTAGTCGACGATGCGCAGCAGCAGCTTGATGCGGGCCGGCTCGGCCTTCTTGAACGTGACGTGGCCGAAGACGCCCGGACCCTGCCACGGTGTGGCCCGCGGCCCGTAGGGGCGGCCGAGGTCGAGGGCGAACCGGCCGTCGATCTTCTTCATGGTCGCCAGGCTCACCGAGCCGAACCCGTCGTTCATGGTGGCGACCGTGCCGTTGTGGAAGTGGCTCTGCATGTCCGTGGAGCTGGTGGTGAGGCTGTCGGGGTAGTGCGCGCCCGACTCGACCAGCTTGCGCATGACCTCCAGCGCCTGCTCGAACTGGGGCGTGGCCAGGGTCGGCGCGAACGCGCCGCCGTCCGCGGACCACGTGTTGGGCGCGCCGAGCGAGCCCGCGTGGTAGGTGATGCCGCCCAGGCCGCCGAACAGCGTCTTGAACCAGCCGACGCCCCACTTGCGGTCGCCGGTGAGCTGCTTCATCGCGTCGAGGTGCTGCTCGGTCGTCCAGTCCAGGGGTATGCCCGCCGCGTCCAGCGCCGTGCGGTTGACGAACAGGCTGTTGGCCGGCATCGGGCGTTCCAGCGGGACGCCGTGCAGCTTGCCGCCGATGCGGCCCATGCCCTTCCAGGCGTAGGTGGGCAGGTTGGCCAGGTTGGGGTACTCCTTGACCGCGTCGCCGCCGACGAACTCCGACAGGTCGGCGCACCGGGCCTGGACGAACTCGGCGGCGTGCGGCAGCGCCAGGTTCGAGAACATGACCAGGTCCGGCAGGTCGCCGCTCGACGCCATCAGCGTGGCCATCTTCTGCCCGTACTCGGGGTCGGGCACCACGATGACCTTCAGGTTGACGCCGAGCGCCCGGTTGACCGCCTGCCAGTACTGGTTGTCGCCGACCGGTTTGGGCGGCGCGCCGTAGGACAGCACCATCACCGTCACGACGGACCCGTCGCCCGGGGTGTCGCCCACCGACCGCACCAGCCGCTCGGGGTACTTCAGGTACAGCGGCTGCACGCCGGAGTCGTCGCCGGGGGCGTCCGGGGTCGGGCCGGTGAACGGCACGTACGTCGGCCACGGGGCCAGGTCCTTGCCCGCGTTGGAGACGCCGCCACCCGAGGGGCCGCCGCCGCACGCCGTGAGGAAGGAGGGGACGGCGAGGCCGAGCGCGCCGACGCCCGCCAGCCGGAGCAGGGAACGGCGGCCGATGCGGTGGTCCATGAGGAGGTTCCTCTCCCGGCCGGGAAGCCGAAAGGAGTGGTTGCGGTGGAGGGGTCAGGCCTTCAAGGCACCGGTGACGACACCCTTGACGAAGTAGCGCTGCAGGAACGGGTACACGCACACGATGGGCAGCGTCGCCAGCATCACCACGGCCATCTGCACGGACTGCGGCGACGTGGCCGCCAGCTCGCCCGAGGACTCGGCGAGCGACGCCCCGCCGGTGACGTACTGCCGCAGCACGGTGCCGATCGGCCACTTGGCCTGGTCGTTGAAGTAGATGATCGCCTCGAAGAAGCGGTTCCAGTACGCGACCGCGTAGAACAGGCCGACCACGGCGATGACCGCCTTGGACAGCGGCAGCACGACCAGGCGCAGGATGCCCAGCTCGCCCGCGCCGTCGATGCGCGCGGCGTCGATCAGCTCCCCGGGGATCGACTGGAAGAAGCCGCGCATCACGACCAGGTTGAACACGTTGACCAGGAACGGCAGCACCAGCGCGGCGTAGGAGTCGAACAGCCCGGCGCCCTGCACCACCAGGAACAGCGGCACCATGCCCGGCGGGAACAGGAACGTGAACAGCACCAGCAGCAGCAGCGGTTTGCCGCCGTACACCGCGGGCCGGCTCAACGTGTAGGCCAGCCCGATCGTGCAGAACAGGCTCAGGGCCGTGCCGACGACCGTGACGCCCGCGCTGACCAGCAGCGCCCGGCTGATGATGCCGCCCTGGAGGATCTCGGCGTAGGAGTCGAACGAGAACTCGTCGGGCCAGAGCACCCAGCCGCCGTCGGCGATCACGTTCTGCGGCGAGGCCAGGCTGGTCGCCAGCACCGTCCACAACGGGAAGACCACCAGCGCGACCACCACGGTCAACGCCACGGCCTTGGCGACGCGCACCGCGGGGGTCGGCCGGCCCATCCAGGCCGGCGCGGTCGTCCTGCTCATGCCTTGTAGACCCCCTGTTCGCCCAGCCGGTGGGCCACCTTGTTCGCCGCGTAGACGAGCGCCACGCCGACCACGCCCTTGAACAGCCCGACCGCTGCCGCATAGCCGAAGTCGCCGTTCGCGAAGCCGGTGAAGTACACGAACGTCTCCAGCACCTCGCCCGCCTCCGGGCCGACCGACTGGCGCTGGAGGAAGAACTGCTCGAACCCGATCGAGAGGAACTCGCCCAGCCGCAGCACCAGCAGCAGCACGATCACCGGCCTGATCGCGGGCAGCGTCACGTGCCACACCCGGCGCCACCAGCCCGCGCCGTCCAGCGCCGCCGCCTCGTACTGCCGCTCGTCCACCTGCGACAGCGCGGCCAGGAAGATGATGGTGGCCCAGCCGCACTCCTTCCACACCAGCTGCGCGACCACCAGCGGCCCGTACGCGTCGGCGTTGCCGATGATCGACACCCCGCCCACGCCCAGGTCCGACAGCCAGCCGTTCACCACGCCCGCGCCGCCCAGCACCTGCTGGAACAGCGCGACCACGATCACCCACGACAGGAAGTGCGGCAGGTACACCACGCTCTGCACGAAGCGCCGCAGCGTGTCGCCCACGACGCTGTTGAGCAGCAGCGCCAGCGCCAGCGGCGCGGGGAAGAAGAACACCAGCTGCAACGCGGCGATCAGCAGCGTGTTCTCCACCGCGTTCCAGAACAGCGGGTCCGAGGCCATGCGCTCGAAGTGCGCCAGACCGACCCACTCGCTGCCCGGGACGCCCAGGAACGGCACGTAGTCCTGGAACGCCAGCACGTTGCCGAACAGCGCGCCGTAGTGGAAGAACAGGAAGTACGCCAGACCCGGCGCGGCGACGAGCAGCAGCACCCGGTCGGCCCGGAGGCGGCGCAGGTGACCGGGGCGCGGGCGACCGCCCTCCGGTGGGGCGGGCGCCTCCCCGGTCGGGGGACTGGCGCCACCGGTGCCGCCGCGGACCCGCGTCATGTTCACGTCGAACGCCTCTCTCGCGGTGCCGAGCCGAAACAGAATGGTCACGAAGATAAAACGGTTACACAGGTTCGTCAACGCCTTGCGTGGCTGGTAAGGCTGGGTGTATTCGCCTGTGCTGCTGCTCTGCTCCGGTCAGGTTGCGGGCATTGTGAGCGGAAGGGGTGGTGCGTAGAGTGACCTGTGGATGCAAACGTTTACATGGATCGGCCGCTGCCCGACCCACTGATAGGAGCCCACTCCGTGCCACGGCGCCCTGTCGCGGTCTTCGCCCTCGCCCCCTGGGCGTTCGCCGACGTCTTCCCACCCGACCTCGTCACCCGGTTGCGGCAGCTGGTCGACATCGACCCGACGACGACGTTCACCTCGTTCGACGGGCCGGCCGCCGCCGCGGCCCTGGCAGAGGCGGACGTCCTGGTCACCGGGTGGGGCTGCCCGCGCGTCGACGCCGGGGTGCTGGCCGCCGCGCCGGGGCTGCGCGCGATCGTGCACGCCGCCGGCACGGTGAAGTCGTCCGTCGACCCCGTCGTGTTCGAACGCGGGGTGGTCGTCTCCTCGGCCGCCGAGGCCAACGCCGTCCCGGTGGCCGACTACACGATGGCCATGCTGGTGCTGGGCGCCAAGCGGGCCTTCGGTCGCGCCCGGCGGTACGCGACGGCCGCCGAGGGCGCGCCGCGGGACTGGCTGCCCGGCGACGGCACCGGGCTGCACGACTGCGCGGTTGGGGTCGTCGGCGCGTCCCGGATCGGGCGCCTCGTGCTGCGGCGGCTCCGGGCGTTCGACGTGGAGGTGCTGCTCCACGACCCGCACGTGACCCGCGCGGAGGCCACGCGCCTCGGCGCGGAGGCCGTGGGGATGGACGACCTCTGCCGCCGCAGCGACGTGGTCACGGTGCACGCGCCGGCCCTGCCCGAGACCCGGCACCTGCTCGACGGCCGCAGGCTGGACCTGCTGCCCGAGGGCGCGCTCGTGATCAACACCGCGCGCGGCTCGCTGATCGACACCGACGCGTTGACCAGGGTGTGCGCCACCGGCCGGATCTCGGCGGTCCTGGACGTGACCGAGCCGGAGCCGCTGCCCGCCGGGCACCCGCTGTTCGCCCTGCCCAACGTGCTGATCACCCCGCACCTGGCCGGCGCGCAGGGCCGCGAGCTGCGGCGCATCGGCGAGTTCGCGGTCGCCGAGGTGGGCCGGTTCGTCAAGGGCGTGCCGCTGGTCGGGCGGGTGGCGGCCGAGCGGCTGCCGTACATCGCGTGACCGGCTCGTCCGACGAGAGGATGCACCGCGTGAACCCCTTGGCCGACCTGGCGGAAGACCGGCGGCTCAGCCCGCGCACCGGGTACACCCGCGCCCACTGGGAGGCCGCCGCCGACGCGTTGCTCGACGCGGCGTGGCGGTGGGCGAGCCCCGCCGGCGCCCGGCTGGACCTGCCCGGCCCGGCGTCGGGCAGCGGCGTGCGCAGCGACGGCCTGGAGGGGTTCGCCCGGACCCTCCTCGCCGCGGGCTTCCGGGTCGCCGGCGCGGGCGGCGACGACCCGCACGGCCGGCTGGCCCGGTACGCCGACGGCCTCGACGCGGGCACCCGCACGCCCGGCGCGGACGACGCCGAGTCGTGGCCGGTGATCCGCGACCACCACGTGCGGGGCCAGCCGATGGTCGAGGCGGCGTCGGTCGCGCTCGCCCTGCGGGTGAGCCGGCCGTGGCTGTGGGACCGGCTGGACGACACCGTCCGGGACCGGGTCGAAGCCTGGCTGCGGGACGCGCTGCACGCCCTGCCCGCGCCCAACAACTGGTACCTGTTCCCGTTCACCGTGGCCGGGTTCCTCGAGGCGGTCGGCCGGGGCGACGCCGACACCGCCCGCGCCCGGCGGCGCGCCCTGGACCTGCTGGAGGCGTGGTACCGAGGCCAGGGCTGGTACTCCGACGGCGACGGTCGGGCCTTCGACCACTACAACGGCTGGGCGCTGCACCTGTACCCGGTGCTCGACGCGCACCTGGCGGGGACGGGCTCCCCGCACGGCGACCGGCTGCGCGAGCACCTCGCCGGGTTCTCGCTGCTGTTCGGCGGCGACGGCGCCCCCGTGCACCACGGCAGGTCGCTGACCTACCGGTTCGCCGCCGGCGCGGCCGTCGCCCTCGGCGCGGTCACCGGCCACACCCCGCTCGCGCCGGGGGTGTCCCGCCGGCTGCTCAGCGGCTGCCTGCGCCACTTCCTCGACCGGGGCGCGGTGGACGACCGCGGCCTGCTCGGCCTCGGCTGGCACGGCCCGCACGCCCCGACCGTGCAGCGCTACTCCGGGCCCGCCTCGCCGTACTGGGCGGCCAAGGCGTTCGTGTGCCTGCTCGCCGGGCCCGACGACCCGCTGTGGACCGAGGTGGAGCGGGACGCGCCCGTCGAGGAGCGCGACCACGTGCTCGGCCTGTCCGCGCCGGGCTTCCTCGTGCAGACCACGGCCGCCGACGGGATCGCCCGCCTGCACAACCACGGCAGCGACCACGTGCGCCCGACCCACGCGGAGACCGCCGAGGGCGACGACCCGCACTACGGCCGGTTCGCGTACTCGACCCGCACCGGTCCGACCCCCGCCGGCCACCCGGCCGACAACCACCTCGCCGTCGTGCACCGCGGGCTGCGCGGCGCCCGCCGCCGCATCCACCCGCTCGGCGCGGGCCACGGCGACGGCTGGGGCTGGGCCGCCTCGTGGCACCGGCCGGTGTTCCCCGGCGGCTCGCCGTTGCTGCCCGCGCTGCGCGTGGAGAGCGTCGTGGTCGCCCGAGGACCGCACGAACTGCGCGTGCACCGCGTGGTCGGCGCGCCGCCCGGGGCCGGTGTCGAGCTGACCGGCTGGGCCGCCGGACCCGACCTGTCCTCGGTGCTGCGCCCCCTGCACGGCTGGGAGTCCGCCGACGAGGTCGTCGCGCCGGGCGGCACCGCGTTCACCGCCTCGGCGCGGGTGCCGAGGCTGCTCGGGACCTCGGACGGCACCTCCGCGCACGTCGCGCTGGCCGTGCTCGCGGTCGACCCGGGGGACCTCGCCGACGTGGTGGCGGTCGTGGCCGCCGGGCCGGACGCCGTCGAGGCGCGCTGGTCGGACGGGACGGTGACCAGGGTGTCCTTCGCGCCGCTGGAGGTGGTGCACGGGTGACCGGGTGGCGGTTCGCGGTGAGCACGCTCGGCGCGCCCGGTGTGCCGCTCGCGGACAGCGCGCGGGTGGCGGCCGAGCACGGCTGTCACGGCCTGGAGGTCCGCGTGCACCCCGACGAGGAGGTCCACCTCGGGATGTCGCCCGTGCGGGCGGCGCGGGCACGTGACCGGATCGCCGACGCCGGCTTGGCGGTCGCCTGCCTCGCGGGCTACCCGAAGGTGTGCCGGCCGGGACCGGACGGGCCGGTGGTGGACGAGCTGCGCGCCCTGGTGGAGTTGGCGGCGTCGCTCGGTGCGCCGTCGGTGCGGGTGTTCCCCGGCGGCGAGCGCCCGGGTGAGGACGGGCGGGCGTCGCAACGCATCGCCGCCGTGCTGCCCGACCTGCGCTCCGCCGGCGTCCGGCTGCTGGTCGAGACGCACGACTCCCACCCGACCGGCGAGGCGGCGAGGCGGCTGGTCGCGCCGTTCGGCGACCCCGGGCGGGTGGCGGTGCTGTGGGACGCGGTGCACCCGTGGCGCGCGGGCGAGCCGCCGGAGCGCACGCGCGCGTCGCTGGGGGAGTACCTGGGGTACTTCCAGGTCAAGGACGTGGCCGCCGGTGCCCCCACGCCGGTCGTGCCGGGTGCGGGCGACGTGCCGTTGGCGCGGTGCGGCCGGCTGTTGGCGGACTGGTCGGGGTGGGTGTCGCTGGAGTGGGAACGCGCCTGGTACCCCGACCTCGCGCCGCTGCCGGCGCCGCTGCGCGCGGCGGCCGACTGGTACGCCCGGTGGCGGCCGTGACCCGCTTGCCGGGGGACGCGGTGGCGGGCAGCCGAAGGCGACCGGCGGAGATGGAAAGCGCTTTCCGCAGTGGTGGCGAGCGGGTGAACGACCCTTGACGAGGGGTGCGGCGGGCCGGAATACTCGCCGGAAAGCGCTTTCCGACCGAAGGGGTCCGGGTGGAAGAGGCCGTCGTCGCGATCCGGGAGCAAGTCGGGCTCGACCTGCCGGAGCGGTCGCGGTGAGCGCCCTGGCCGTGCGGCACGACATCGGGTCCGCGCTGACCCTGCGCGCCGGCGACGTCGACCTCGCGCGCTACGTCTACGTGCCCGACACGCCGGAGCTGGAGTCGCCCAAGCCGTACCTGCACCCGGTCCGCACGCGGGCGGGGCGGGTGGTGAGCCTGTTCCGGCCGCACGACCACGTGTGGCACAAGGGGATCGCCTGGTCGTTGCCGAACGTGGGCGACGAGAACTTCTGGGGCGGTCCGACCTACGTGCACGGGCGGTCCTACGTGCAGCTGGCCAACAACGGCGCCCAGCTGCACCGGCGCGTGGTCGACGTCGGCGTGGACGGGGAGACGGCCGGGTTCACCCACGAGTTGGACTGGATCACCCAGGCCGGGGCGACGGTGATCACCGAGCGTCGGACGATCGCCGCGTCCCTGCTGTCCGCCGAGGCGTGGGCGCTGACGTTCGACACGACGATGACGAACACCTCGGGGCGGGACGTCGCGTTCGGCTCGCCGACCACGCGCGGCCGGGAGAACGCGGGGTACGGGGGCCTGTTCTGGCGCGGGCCGCGCTCCTTCACCGGCGGCGCGGTCGTGACGCCCGACGGCGTCGGCGGTGACGAGCTGCGCGGCCGGCGGTCCGAGTGGATGGCCTTCGCGGGCCGCCACGACGGCGACGACGCGCGATCCCTGGTCCTGATGGTCGACCACGCGGCCAACCCGCACCACCCGCCGCGGTGGTTCACCCGGTCCGAGAACTTCGCGTGCCTGAACCCGGCTCCGTTCTTCAGCGAGGAGCTCGTCGTCGCGGACGGGGAGACCGTGCGGTTCCGCTACGGCGTCGGGGTGGCCGACGGCGGTGAGGAAGACGCCGCCGCCCTGGCGGATTCGGTGCGCGGTGTGTTGGGTGAGTCGGTGTGAGCACGTTTCCCGGCGGGACGTCGTTGTCGTTCCTCGACGTCTACGACGACGCGGCGCCCGACGGCGTGGTGGGCGGCAGCCCGCACCTGCACCTGGCGTCGACCGAGTGCTACGTGGTCGTCGGCGGTGAGGGCGAGCTGCACGCGATGACCCTCGACGGCTGCCGCGAGATCCCGCTCGCCGCCGGTTCGGTGGTGTGGTTCACCCCCGGCACGATCCACCGCGCCGTCAACCACGGCGGTCTGCGGGTGGTCGTGGTGATGGGCAACGCGGGGCTGCCCGAGGCGGGTGACGCGGTGATGACGTTCCCGCCCGAGGTCGTCGCCGACCCGGACCGCTACCGGGACGCGGCGACGTTGCCGGTCCGGGCGACGGAAGCCGAACGGGCCGCCGACGCCCGCCGACGCCGCGACCTGGCGGTGGAGGGCTTCGTCCGGCTCCGGGACGCCCTCCGCGGCGGTGACCCGGCTCCGCTGCGCCAGTTCCACGCGTCGGCGGCGGCGTTGGTCCGGAACCGGGCTCAGACCTGGGCGGACATCGTGCGCGCCGGGCCGCTCGGCCAGGCCGAGACCACTCTCGCGATCACGCAGGACCTGTCGCGGGGCGTGGCCGCGCACTTGGCGCGGGCGGCCGTGACGCGGGCACCGGAGCCGCGGCGGGTGTTCGGCATGTGCGGCCGGCTGCGCCCGGTCGACGTGGGCTTCCCCCTGACCGTCGCAGCGGACGAGGAGCACCTCTCGTGACCAGTCGCAGCTACACCTGCGCGATCGTCGGCACGGGCGCGATCGCCGGCGCCCACGCCGAGGCCATCGCGCAGCTCGCCGGCCGGGCCCGGCTCGTCGGCGCGGTCGACGTCGACGCCGACCGGGCCGCCGCGTTCGCCGCGTCCTGGGACGTGCCCGCCTACCCGACGCCGGCCGCGCTGCTCCAGGACGGGCGACCCGACCTGGTCCACGTGTGCACGCCACCGGGGACGCACCTGCCGCTCGCGCTGGAGTGCCTGGCGGCGGGCGCGGTGCCCGTGGTCGAGAAGCCGCCGGTGCTGTCGTTGGCCGGTGTCGACCGGTTGCGCGCCGCCGAGGAGGCGACCGGCGTGCCGATGGCCACCGTGTTCCAGCACCGGTTCGGGTCCGGCGCGGTGCGGCTGCGGCGGCTGGTGGCCGAGGGCGCGCTGGGCCGGCCGCTGGTGGCGTCGGCGAGCACGTTGTGGTTCCGCGACGACGACTACTTCGCCGTCCCGTGGCGGGGGAAGTGGGAGCTGGAGGGCGGCGGGCCGACGATGGGGCACGGCATCCACCAGTTCGACCTGCTGCTGTCGATCCTGGGCCCGTGGCGCAGCGTCACCGCGATCGCCGCCCGCCAGGCCCGGCCGACCGACACCGAGGACGTGTCCGCCGCTCTCGTGCGGTTCGAGTCCGGCGCGGTGGCGACCGTGGTCAACTCGCTGGTCTCGCCGCGCCAGACCAGCCAGTTGCGCTTCGACTTCGAACGGGCCACCGTCGACCTGGAACACCTCTACGGCTACACGGACGCGCACTGGACGTTCACCGCCGCGCCCACGGCGCCCGACGTCGCCTCGGCGTGGGACAGCGGCCCGACCGACACGCCCAGCGGCCACACCGCCCAACTCGCCGCCGTGCTCGACGCCCTCGACACCGGCGGGACGCCACCCGTGTCGACCGCCGACACCAGGATGACCATGGAGTTCGTCGCCGCCGTCTACGCCTCGGCGTTCACCGGCGGCACGGTCGAGCAGGGCGAGATCACCGACGGCCACCCGTTCTACGACAGCATGGCGGGCACCGGCGCGCCCTGGCCGACCACGTCCGACCTCCGGTCCTCCCGGTGACGGGCGCGGGGACTGCCCGCGCCCGTCGGATCAGCCGACCTTCGGGTGGATCTGCGTCTCCCGGCCGGTGACGGCGTCGATCGCGAAGACCCGTTCGACCCGGGGGTTGGTCTGGAGCGTCGGGAAGTCCGCCAGCTCCACCGGGTCGCCCTCGGCGCGGTTGGGGCCGACGAGGACGTAGACGTCGCCGCTCGCGCTGCGCGCCGGGCTCGCCGCGACGTCGTCCGACAGCCCCCGCTCGGGCCCGGGTCGCCCGGCGGCGTCGGGAGCGGAACCCGGCTCGGGGCGGCTGTCCAGGTTCGTCATGAACTCGGCCAGGTCCATCAGGGAGTGCCGCCGGCCCTGAGCGTCGATGGTGTCGCCGGCCCAGAAGAAGGACCCTTCGCCCTTGGTGGCGAGGATGTCGCGGATGTTCTC
The DNA here is from genome assembly GCF_016695385.1 of Saccharothrix sp. 6-C. Taxonomy (NCBI): domain Bacteria; kingdom Bacillati; phylum Actinomycetota; class Actinomycetes; order Pseudonocardiales; family Pseudonocardiaceae; genus Saccharothrix; species Saccharothrix sp. 6-C. Next base: position 2,740,890 of record NZ_CP064192.1, read on the forward strand.
CTGCCAGCGCTCGCCTTCCTCCGCCGGGAGGTCGCGCAGGTCGAGGCAGGGCTTCCCGTCCACCGACGTGATGGGGAACCCGTGCTGGTCACGCTCACCGGGCCCGCCATCCTCCCCGCCACCGCCGTGCTCGCCGTGCCGGCCGTGCTCGCGGTCTTCACGCTCGCCGTGTTCGCCGCGCTCACGGTGCTCGCCGCCTTCTCGATCACGGCCGGGGCGCTCGTCGTCCGAGGCGTCGCGGTCACCACGACCACCCTGGTCGCCGGGCGTCTGCTCACCGGGCCGGTGATCACCACCCGCACCACCGCCGCCGGTGCCGAGGTCGGGGATCCCTGGCTGCTTGAACAGGTCTTTCGGCACTTCGGGGATGGGTGGCATCGGCGGTGGGGTCGTGCCGCCTGCCGGGCTCGTCGCGCCGGGAGTGGTCGACGTGGGTGATCCGCCACCGGTCGATCCACCACCAGGCGTACCGCCGCCGGCCGAGCCGCCGCCCGTGCCCGGATCGGGGATGCCTGGCTGCTTGAACAGGTCCTTCGGCACCTCCGGGATGGGAGGGGTCGGTGGCGGGGTCGTGCCGCCGGCCGAGCCGCCCGTGCCCAGGTCGGGGATTCCCGGTTGCTTGAACAGGTCCTTGGGCGCTTCGGGGATGGGTGGCATCGGCGGTGGGGTCGTGCCGCCTGCCGGGGTGGTCGCGCCGGGGGTGGTCGGTGTGGGTGATCCGCCGCCGGTCGATCCGCCGCCGGCCGTATCGCTGCCGGCCGAGCCGCCGCTCGTGCCCGGGTCGGGGATGCCTGGCTGTTTGAACAGGTCCTTCGGCACCTCCGGGATGGGAGGGGTCGGTGGCGGTGTGGTGTCGGCGGAGGGGGTGGTGCCGCTGCCGGAGCCGTTGGGGACGGGAGGCGGGTCCGGGATCTCGGGGAAGTCGGGGATCGGTGCGGCTTGGGGTGCTGCGGCCTGGGGCGGGGTGGAGGGCTTCGTCGGGGATTCGGCGGTCGGTGCGTTCGGCATCGTGGCCGTCGGGGGCACCTGACCGGTGGGGACGCCGGCCGGCTGACCGGTCGGTGCGCCGCCGCCCTGGCCCGTGGGCGTGCCGGACTGTCCTGTCGGGGTTTCCGGGGCCGTGTAGTTCGAGGCTTGGGTGGTGCCGTCCGGGCCGGGGAGGTCGGTCGGCGGCGGGACTTGCGCGCCCGAGGGTGGGGCGGCGCTGCCCGCGCCGCCTCCGGCACCGCCCGGGATCTCCTGGGTCGGGGTGACCGGCGGGCCCTGGGGCGTCGGGGTGCCGCCGGGGCCGCCTGCCGGTGCGCCCCGCGGCCCGTCGGCGATCGTGGCGGGTTCGACCAGGGCGAACTGCTCGCCGCTGGCCCGGTCGGCGTCCTGATGGGTCTGCGCGGTGGCCTTCAGGCCGTCGCCGACGAGCCCCAACGTCGAGGCGGCTCGACCGGTCAGCTCGACCGACCTGGTGTTGGAGGCGTTGAACGCTTCGACGGCGAACGTGCCCGCGGTGCCGAAGGCGTTGCCCGCCAAGGCCTGGCCGGACAGCTTCGAGGAGACCTCTTCGTAGCCCGTGCGCAGCTCGCCGGCCTGCTGCTGGAGCGTGTCCATCGCGGCCGGGTCCAGGGTGAAACCGGAGTCGCCGCCGGGAGGTGGTGGCGTGCTGATCGTGGTGGGTGTCAGGTTGGTGACCATGGCGTTGCCTCCGCGGAACGCAGGGAAGTGGAAGGACGGGGAGGTTCTCGGCCGGGGCGGCCCGGGGGACCGCCCGCGCCTACTCGGTCTCCTCGACCCTGCGGACCGTCGCGTGGTGGGTGGCGGTCACCGCACGCGCCTCCGCCTGCTCGGCGGCTCGGAAGTGGGTGGCCGGCTCGGTGGCGCGAACGCCTTGCTCGTACTGGACGGGGGCCTCCAGGCGGGTCGCCTGCATCATCGGCTCCGCCTGCACGTGGGCCGTCCGCATCATCGGCTCCGCCTGCACGTGGGCCGTTCGCATCATCGGCTCGGCCTGGACGGCATGGCGCGCCTGGACCGGCTCCTCCGCCCGCACGAAATGGGTGGGTTCCTCGGGCAGGAGCCGACCGGTGAGCCGCTCGCCCGCCACCGCGTGCACGGGGCGCAGGGCTTCCGCCTCTTCCACGGCCATGGCGCGGGTGGCCTGCACGGGGCGCAGGGCCTCCGTCTCCTCGACCGCCATCGCCCGGGTCGCCTGCATGGGGCGCAGCTGCTCCTGAGCGGTCTCGCCTTCGCGCAGCAGTCGTCGGGACGCGGTGTGCGCCGGGGTCGCCTCCGAACCGCCGCTCGAGGCGGCCTCGAACCGCTCCCACCCCCGGCCGACCTCGTCGGCGATCTCGTCGAGCTGCTTGACCCGGTCGACCTGGCGGGTCAGGGCCGCGTTCAAGTCGTCCATCTTCGCCGCGATGCTCGTGCCGAGCTGGGTCGCGCTGTCCACCACCGAGGCCAGGAACATGGCGATGGACGCGCCGAACGTGATCGGCGCGAAGACGTAAGCGCTGATCGCACCCGGCACCAGCGAGTGCGAGTACTGGCCGACGGTGTGCAGCAGCGCCTCCCGCAGCGCCCGCACCATCGCGCCGCTGTTCTCGACCACCACGCCCTTCACCGCCACCGCGCCGGCCAGCGAGTCCAGCTCCCCGCCCAGGGCGTCCATGCTGGTCTGGTAGGCCTCCTGCGCCTTGCCCGTCCACCCCTGGGGCTTGGCCAGCGTGTCGCGCTGCGTCGACGCCAGCTCGCGCATCCGCTCCGCACCGGAACGGATCGCGTCCACGGTCGCCTGCACGCTCTGCGGGTCGCCTTGGAGCTGGTCGATCGGCTCGCGAAGGAAGGTCACGTAGTCGACCGCCCACCCGGCGACGCCTCGCAGGCTCGCGAACGGGTCCTCCGGGAACTGGCCACCGGTGGGCCTGCCCACCACGGAGTCCGGCTCGGCCGCCGCCTCCGCGCCGATCGCCTCGATCCGCTGGTCGACGTCGGCCCTGGCCGCGATCTTCCTCCGCACGGTGCGCATGGGGGCCAACGCGGCGGTTCCTGTTGCCATGAGCCGGACCTTCCTCGACAGCGCTGGGTTCGAGCCGGGACGGGTGCTCCGGGCTGGACGCCCGGCCCGGGCAGTCAAGTGATCGCCGCCAACGCCGCGCCAACGTTGTGCTAACGATCACCGCCGTGTCCGCCGGCAGCGGAACCGCTGCCGGCGGGGCCGGACCTGCGTCACGATGGCCGCATGGCGGACATCCTCCCCTTCCACCAGAAGCGCACGCCGGACCGCGAACCGGAACCGCTGTGGCGCGACCTGCTCGGCCGGAGCCTGCGCGCGGCCAGGGAGGAACGGGGCAGCCGCCTCGTCGACGTCGCGGAGCGGGCCGGCATCTCCCCGCAGTACCTGTCGGAGATCGAACGCGGCCGCAAGGAGCCGTCCAGCGAGATGATCGCCGCTGTCGCCGGCGCGCTCGGCGTCGAGCTGGTCGACCTGCTCGCCGACATCGCGGGCGACGTCCGGCGCCGGCGCGGCACGGGCCCCGGGGTGGGCCGCCCCGCGGTCGGGCGGCGCCCGGCGGGACCCGTGCTCATGGCCGCCTGAGGCGCGGTCTCAGACCCGGTGCTCGAGGACGCGGTCCGCGAGCCCGTAGCGGATGGCGCCCACCGCGTCGAACACCCGGTCGCGGTCGGTGTCGTGCCGCAGTTCCGCGACCTCGCGCCCGGTGTGCAGGGAGAGGATCGACTCCAGCTGGGCCCGCACGCGCACCACCTCGTCGGCTTGGAGGATGAGGTCCGGGATGGTCCCGCGGCCCTGCGCCGCGGGTTGGTGCAGCACCACCCTGGTGTGGGGCAGCACGAACCGGTGCCCGGCCTCGCCCGCCGCCAGCAGCACCGCGCCGGTCGCCACCGCCTGGCCGACGCACGTCGTCGCCACCGGGGCCTTGATGTAGCGCATGGTGTCGTACAGCGCGAGCATCGCGGACGGGTCGCCGCCCTCGTTGTTGATGTACAGGTTGATCTCGCGGTCCGGGCTGTCCGCCTCCAGGTACAGCAACTGGGCGATCAGCGCGTTGGCCACACCGGAGTCGATCGCGGTACCGAGGTAGACGATCCGCTCGGACAGCAGGTGCGAGTACACGTCCATGACGCGTTCGCCGCCCACGCCGCGGGTGATGACGTTGGGGATGGTGTAGGTGCTCACGCGCGGACCCCCGTCCGCGAACCCAGCCCCAGCTCGTGCGTGCGCACGGGCACGACCTGGTCGAGGCGCTCGACGACGTGGTCGATGAAGCCGTAGTCGAGCGCCTGCCCGGTGGTGAACCAGCGGTCGTGCAGGGAGTCGGTGAAGATCCGGTCGACCGGCTGGCCGGTGTCCTCCGCGATGAGCCCGAGCACCGTGTCCCGGGTGTGCCGCAGGTCGTCCGCCTGGACCTGCACCTCGACGGCGGACCCGCCGATCCCCGCCGAGCCCTGGTGCATCAGGATGCGGGCGTGGGGCAGGGCGTAGCGCTTGCCCGGTGTGCCCGCCGACAGCAGGAACTGTCCCGCGCTGCACGCCAGTCCCAGCGCGAGCGTGGCCACGTCGCACGGCACGAGCCGCATCACGTCGCGGATCGCGAGCATGGCCGGGACCGAACCGCCCGGCGAGTGGATCCACAGCGCGATGTCCTTCTCCGGGTCCTCGGCGGCAAGGGACAGCAGCTGCGTGGCCAGCACGGTCCCGTTGTCGTCGTCGAGGGGGCCGTCGAGCACCAGGACCCGTCGGCTGAAGAACCGGTCCCGCAGTCGGTGGTCGAACAGGGGCTGCCTGTCGTTGTCGCTCATGCCCCGACCATGCCGACGCGCCGGTGCGGTCGGTGGGTCGCGCTGCTGTGGGCAGATCAGCCCTCGGCAGTAGGCGGGCCGGCGCGAGGCGGGGCGACGGCCGGTGCGCCCCTCGACAGCGGTGAGAGGCGCACCGGCTCGCGTCACCGCGCGGTCAGGGGCTGGTGCAGCTCAGGCTCGTGGCCCCCGGTGTGCCGTTGGCGACGAACCCGAAGGTGGTGGAGGCGTTGGCGCCCAGCGAGCCGTTCCACGAGGCGTTGCGGATCGCGGCCTGGCTGCCGGAGCCGACGGACACGCCGCTCCAGACCTGGGTGATGCTCTGGCCGGACGGCAGCGTCCACCGCACGGTCCAGCCGGAGATCGCCGAGGCGGCGGTCACCGTGACGTCGGCCTGGAAACCGCCCTGCCACGAGTTGACCGTGCGGTAGGAGGCGGTGCACGCCCCGGTCGGGGGTGCGGTCGTCGTCGTGGTCGACGTGCTGGTGGTCGTGGTCGTGCTGGTGGTCGTCGTGGTGGTGGTGCTGGTCGGCGGGGTGTCCGACGGCGCGACGGCCCGACCGGTGGACGTCGAGATCATGCCCGCGCACAGGTTGCGGCCGGCGAGGTTCGCGGCGATCTGGGGGATCGCGTTGATGGTGGTCTGGTAACCGTCGTGCATGAGGATGACGCCGCCGTTCTGCAGCGTGGAGGCGGCTTGGACGATCTGGGCGGTGCTCGCGTTGTTCCAGTCCTGCGAGTCGACGCTCCACAGCACCTCGGTGAGCCCGAATTGCGCCTGCACGGCCTTGAGGGTGCTGTTGGTCTCGCCGTAGGGCGGGCGGAACAGCTTGGGCGCGGCGCCGGTGGCCGATTGGACGACCTGCTGGGTCTGGGAGATCTCGGAGGTCATCTGCGCCTGGCTGAGCTGGGTCATGTGGGGGTGCGACCAGCTGTGGTTCCCGATCCACATGCCGGCGTCGCGCTGGCTGCGGGCGAGGGCCTGGTTGGACTGGACGTTGTTGCCCTGGTTGAAGAACGTGGCCCGCAGCCCGGCCGACCGCAGCGCGTTGAGCAGCGCGGTGGTGGTGCCCGCCTTGGGGCCGTCGTCGTAGGTCAGGGCGACGTAGCCGCCCGAGCAGTCGGCGGCGGCGGCCGCGTTCGGCAGCACGACGGCCAACGCGCCGAGCAGCCCGACCGCACCGGCCAGCGCGGCGACGCGGCGCCGCACGCCACGCGTCACCGGCCTGCCGGCGTCGGTGGCAGCAGTTTCGGACATCACTTCCTCCAAGGGATCGGACCGGAGCGACCGGGTCGAGGCATCGCCGACCGAAAGTTGCGATACGTCAGGTGCGCTATTTCGGAAGCTAGGGCCGGAGGATCGCCGGAGTCAAGCAGTGAACCTCACCTATAGAGACGCAAGTCCCCAGGTAGGTCCACAACCAGGGCTGATCTCGCGAGGTGTCGGAAGTTTCGAAACTCTCGGCGGTGAGTCGGGTGTCCGAGGATGGTGAAGGGCGGGCGGTCCGGCGGTGGGCGGCGACTCCGGGCGGGAACCGGCAATGGCGCGGGCGACCCGTTCGGTGCGAAGAGGAATTGTCCGGATATAGCGGTCTGTGACGAATGGCACAGGTTGTTATGTCTTTTCCGGTCCGTTCGGGTGATTTGTTGACCTATTGAGGGTCACTCGAACGGGTGAAAGATGGTGCGGTCCCGCCGGGGTAGGACGCCTCCGCCCGGTTTCCAGGTCCCGAAGGGCTGCACCCGTGGCTAGAAAAGGCATTGTCGCCCTCGCCGTCCCTGTCGTCCTCAGCGCGCTGATGACCGCCGGTGTCGCACCGGCCCGGTCGCAGGCGCCGTCGCAGAGCCCGATCGACATCACGCCGGCGTCGATCCGCGTCGACCCGCACCTGCCCCCACTGCAGATCTCCTACGGGCACCACGCCGCCGGCGACCTCCACTACGTCCGCAAGGACGCCGCCGCCACCGACGGCTGCGCCGTGCGCGACCACGAGGAGACCGAGGAGTTCGAGGTCGAACCCGGCGCCGGCCACGTCACGCTCTCCGGCGTCCGGTACGACCTCGTGCAGTTCCACTTCCACACCCCGTCGGAGCACCGGTTCGGCGGCCACGCCGACCCGCTGGAGATGCACCTGGTGCACCGCAGCGCGGCGGGCGCGCTGCTGGTGGTCGGCGTGCCGCTGCGCGTCGGCGCGGCGTCCACCGTGGACAAGGTGCTGTCGCGCCTCGCGCCCGAGTGCGGCGAGGAGGTGCACCTGGCCGACATCGACCTGAACACCCTGCTGCCGGTGAACCGCGCCACGGCCCGCTACACCGGTTCGCTCACCACGGCGCCCTTCACCGAGGGCGTGCAGTGGTTCCTGATGGGGGAGAAGACGGTCACCCAGGCCACCGTCTCCCGCTTCCAGGGCTTGTTCCACGGGGGCAACGCCCGCCCCGTGCAGCCGTTGAACGGCCGCACCGTGCGGGTCGAGCTGCCGCACCTGTGACGGGTCCGGTGGCGGCGTCGACGACGCCGCCACCGGGCGCCTCAGTCCAGGGTGGTGTCGGCGTTGTCGCGCACGGCGACCGCGGCGGCGTTCTCCTGGTAGCTCTGCTCCGACACGAGGGTCACGCGCGCGGTGGACTGGAACACCGGGATGGTCGCCGCGCCGCAGGACGCCATCGTGGCCTTGATCTTGGCCACGGTCATCGCCAGCGCGTCGCCGAGGTCGCCGACGTACGGCACGTAGCCGTCGACACCCTCCTCGAAGTGCAGCTTGTCCTCGCCCTGGTCGTAGCGCTGCCAGTTGCGGGCCCGGCTGGAGCCCTCGCCCCAGTACTCCTTGAAGACCGAGCCGCCGATGCGCACCTTCTTGCCCGGCGACTGGTCGAACCGCGCGAAGTAGCGGCCCATCATCACGAAGTCCGCGCCCATCGCCAGGGCCAGTGCCATGTGGTAGTCGTGCAGCAGGCCGCCGTCGGAGCAGATCGGCACGTACTCGCCGGTGGCGCGCGCGTGGGCGTCGCGGGCCTCGGCCACGTCCATGACCGCGCTGGCCTGGCCCCGGCCGATGCCCTTCTGGTCGCGCGTGATGCAGATCGAGCCGCCGCCGATGCCCACCTTCACGAAGTCCGCGCCCGCGTCGGCCAGGAACCGGAACGCCTCGCCGTCCACGACGTTGCCCGCGCCGATCGGCACCTCCGGGAACTCGCGCTTGACCCACCGCAGCGCCTCGGCCTGCCAGTCGCTGTAGCCGTCCGACGAGTCCAGGCACAGCACGTCCGCGCCGGCCGCGACCAGCGCGGGCACCCGGTCGCGGTAGTCGTGCGTGTTCACGCCCGCGCCGACCCGGAACCTCTTGGCCGCGTCGACCACCGCGCCGGGGAACTGCTTGTGGTCGGCGTAGTCCGACCGGAACACGAGGTGCTGCAGGTGCCCCGCGCCGTCCACGACGGGCAGGCAGTCGAGGCGGTCCTCCCACAGCAGCGTGTTGGCCTCGGAGAGGGTGATGCCCTCCTTGCCGCAGGTCAGGGTGTCCGCGGTGCGCATCCGGTCGGCCACCGGCAGGTCGAGGTCGTGCCGGTCGGAGTGGAAGTCGCGGGAGGTGACCAGGCCGACGAACCGGCCGTGCGGCGTGCCGTCCTCGGTCACGGCGGCGGTGTTGTGGCCGGTGGTCCTCATCAAGCCGACGAGGTGGCGCAGCGGGTCGGTCGGGCGGACCGTCGTGTCGCTGACCACGAACCCCGCCTTGAAGTTCTTCACGAACCGCACCGCGTCCGCCTGGTGCTCCACGGACTGGTTGTGGTGCAGGAAGCTCAGCCCGCCCGACCGGGCCAGGGCCACCGCCAACCGGGGCGAGCTGACCGCCTGCATGATCGCCGAGGTGAACGGCGCCGACAGCCGGATCGACGACGGCTCACCGACGGCGTGCCGCACCAGTGGCGTGCCGAGGTCGACCTTCGCGGGTGTGCACTCCGCCGTGGTCCGGTTGGGCAGCAACAAGAACTCGTTGAACGTCCGCGACACACCGGGCACGATCTCGACCACGGGCAGCATCTCCGAATCACCAGGCCGGGCATCCCCGGCTCCGCTTTGTGGGGCGCAGCCTCCCACATCGCGAGGGGCACGCCGGGTCGCGTGCGCGGTGGCCGCCGCCTATGCTCGACGGATCCCCGTCGCGCCGTACCCGCCGGTCGTGCCGCGTGCGCGACCACCGCGACCGGCCGTTCGAGCCGGCCCTCTTGTCCCCCTGACGGGGGACCACACCCCCACTATCGAGGATCAGGACACGTGACCTTGCCCTACGGGTCGGACGACGACCACGCCGCCGACCGCTTCGTCAACAACGCCCTGCGCAGCCGTGACGACGAGACCTGGCGGCTGCTGGCCTCCGACGCCTACGTCGAGCAGACCGACCGGGTGCTGCGGGCGATGCTCGACCGGATCGCGGCGACGCGCGTGCACCGCACCGCCGAGCGCGCCACCGCGCGGGCCCGGGCGCTCGACGGGGAGATCAGCCAGGCCGAGTACCAGCGCGACGCCGCCGAGGACGCCAACCGCGCCACGAAGACCGCCCACTTCGAGACGTTGGTGCGCGAGCACCACCGGCTGATCGCGGCGGCGGCCCGGCGGCTGCGCGGCGACGACGTCCGCGACGAGCTGACCGACCTCGTGCTCGCCCTGGGCGCCGCGGTCGACGCCCACCGGGCCGCGGTGCTCGCCGGCGGCGCCGAGCCGTCCGAGGCGGACCGGGCGCTGTGGGCGCGGCTGGCCACGCTCGACGTGCCGGACACCTCCGACGGCGAGGGGCGCACGTCGGTGGAGGAACTGGTCCAGCGGCACTCGTCGCGGCAGGACGACTTCGGGCGCGTGCTGGCCGGGATCGTCCTGGACGTGGCGGGCGACGCGACGTCGGTGCCGCGCGCCGCGCTGCTGACCGCGTGGAAGCGGGAGGTCGCGCCGATGCTGGCCGCGGCGCAGAAGAACGAGTTCGCGGCCAAGGGCAAGGGCTCGCTGGTGACCGAGAAGCTCCGCAAGACCATGGGCCACCTGGAGCGCAAGGGCCTGGTCAAGCGCTCCGGCACGGCGGACGGGCAGCGGCTCGACGTGCTCGACCGGCCAGGCCTGGAGGCGCTGGCGGGCGGGGACGGGGGACCGTCGGCGTGACGGTCCCCCCGCCGCGTCGGGTCACGGCGTCCAGCGGATCTCGGGGTTGATGCGGCCGGACCAGTCGAAGGTCGCCATGTTGTCCCAGCCGTTGCCGCTGTCGGCGATGTCGGCGGGGTCCCAGCCGTTGCCGGGGACGGCGTACCAGGTCGGCTCCCAGTAGAAGACGCCGATGGCGCCCGCGTTGCGCGCGGTGTTCTGGACGTGGGCGAAGTTCTTCGCCTGGCCCGCCCACGTCAGCGGGTAGTCCGCGCAGCCGGAGGTGATGGAGTTGCCGGTGCCGTCGGCGTTCCCGGTGGTGAACGGGTAGGCGGTCTCCGCGAGCACGACGTCCTTGCCGTAGCGGGAGCGCACGTCGGTGATCACGTTGTAGAGGTTGCCCAGCGTGCCGTGCCACATGCAGTAGTACGACAGCGCGGTGATGTCCCAGGCCACGCCCTTGGCCCTGATGCCGTCGTAGAACCAGCGGGCGTGGTCGAGGCTGTCCGCGTTCGCCGTGTGGATCATGACCTTGGTGCCGCTGCTGCACGCCTTGGTGGCGTTGTAGCCGGCCTTCAGCAGCAGGCTGAGGTTGGTGAAGTCGTTGTTGACGACCTTGCCCTCGTTCCACAGCATGCCGACGTTGATCTCGTTGCCGATCTGCACGCTGTCCGGCGTGGTGCCCTGGGCCTTGAGGCTGGCGCACACGTCGTGGGTGTAGTTGTAGACGTCGGTCTGCAACTGGCCGATGCCGTGGCTCGACCAGGCGGCCGGCTTGTACTGCTTGCCGGGGTCGGCCCACGTGTCGGAGTAGTGGAAGTCGATCAGCAGCTTGAGCCCCTTGGCCTTCACCGTCCTGGCGTAGGCGAGGACCTTGGCCTTGTTGTTGTAGCCGCTGCGCGGGTTGTTCCAGACGCGCAGGCGGACGTAGTTGACGCCCGCGCCCTTGAGGATGTCGAGCGGATCCCGGGCGGCGCCGGACGCGTCGTAGTACTTCGCGCCGAGGTCGAGGGCGCGTTGCGCGGTCGAGACGTCGGCGCCGAGCATGCTCAGCGAACCGGCCGCGGAGACCGGCGGGGTGAGCGCGGCCAGCGGCAGCACGGCGGTCGCCAGGGCGAGGGCGGCCTTGACCGCCCGGGTGGGTCCGGACATCCGATCTCCTTTGATCGAGGGTGCGGAGCGGCGGCGATGGGCTGTGCACGTGCACGACATGAAAGCGCAGATCGTGGCTCAGCTCAAGGTCTCAACGGCCCTGATCGACTGGGAACGTGCACAGTGGCGGCCCGCTCGTCCGGACGAGCGGGCCGCACCGGCTGCCTCAGCCGAGCCCGGTCACCTGGTAGTGGCTGATCAGGCGGTCCTTCACGACCACGCCGAGGTGGACCCGCAGCGCGGGCCGGTCGGTGAAGGAGAAGTCCACCTCCAGGTAGCCCAGCACCACGCCGTCGGCCAGCTCGCGGGTCTCGCGGACCCGGTACTGCGCGGTCAGCCCGAACGGCTGGGAGGCGTAGTACGCGGCCACCGCCGCGCGGCCCACGCCGTAGGGGCGCAGCCCCTGGAAGACCGCGTCCTCGGCGAAGTTCGCGGCAACGCGGTCGGGTTCGTGCGCGTCCACGGCGTGCTTCCACCGGTCCAGGACGTCCCGCAGCACCTCGTCGGCGGTCATCGTCAGTGGCCCGCGTTCTGGCCGCCGTCGACGTGCAGGACCTCGCCGGTGACGAAACCGGCCTGCTCCAGGAAGACGACCGCGTCCACGACCTCGTCGATCTCGCCGAGGCGGCCGATCGGGTGCAGCGCGGCGAGGAAGTCGTGGGTCTGCGGCGCGTGCATCGGCGTGCGGATGACGCCGAGCGCGACGGCGTTGACCCGGATCTTCCTGGTCGCGTACTCGGTCGCGAGCGACCTGGTGACGGCGGTCAGACCGCCCTTGGTCAGCGCGGCCAACGCCGACGGCACCCGGGACAGCGCGTGGTCGACCAGGCTGGTGGACATGGTCACCACGTGGCCGCCGTCGCCCCGGGCGAGCATCGCCGCGACCGCGCTGCGGGTGATGTCGAAGAAGCCGCGCAGGTTGGTGCCCGCGACCGTGGCGAAGTCCTCGTCGGTGTAGTCGGTGAACGGCTTGGCGACGAAGACGCCCGCGTTGTTCACCAGCGTGTCGACCCGGCCGAACCGCGCGAGGGCCTCTTCGACGACCCGCGTGCCGTCGCCCGGCTGCGACAGGTCGGCGCGCACGGTCAGCACTTCGGGGTCGTCCGACGCGTCGATCGAACGGGAGGTCGCCACGACGGCGTGGCCGAGCTTGCGGTAGGCCGGGACGAGGGCGGCGCCGATGCCCTGGGAGGCGCCCGTGATGATCGCGACCGGCTGGGTGGTGGTCATGTCCGATACCCGCTTTCGACGGATTCGCAGGAGCGGTGGGCTTGCTCCTCGATCGTGCGCGCGGGCGGGCCGACCTGCCACGACCCGTTTCCTCCCGGGTGGGAGGCTCAGCCTCCGAGAGCCCGGTGGGGGTCGTCCGCGGGCAGCCAGGCGCCCGCCCGGCGCAGGCCGAGGTCGCCCACGTCGCGGGTGACGGCGTCGACGACGGCCAGCACGGAGGGGCGGACCTCGTCGTCGCGGCGGACGAGGGACCACGTCCACACCACCTCCGGGTCGACCACCGGGCGGCGGACCAGGTCCGGCGGCAGCGGGGTGGTCTGACCCTTGGGCGAGTTCAGCACCGGGGTGGCGCACGCCCGCACGTGGTCGAAGAACGCGGGCCCGGTGATCGCCCCGTTGTGGATGCGCACGACGCGGGCCCCGGTGTCGCCGGCGAACTCCTCGGCGAACTCGTTCCAGGACGACCACGACGTGACGTCGTCGTCCACGAGCACCGTGGTGTCCGCGGCCCGCACCGGACCGGTGTCCGCGCCGGTCGACACGGCGTAGAGCCGGTCCGCGCCGAGCAGCCGCGCCGTCAGCCCGTGGCGGGCGAGGTCGGCGGCACGCACCCAGCACACGGCCAGGTCGAGGCTGCCGTCGGCGACCCGGGCCGCCTGCGCGTGCGACGGCACGACCCAGGTGTCCACGTACAGCTGCGCGACCCCGGACGTGCGCGCGGTCAGGTCGGGTGGCAGCCAGTTGACGTAGCCGAGGCGCACCGGGTCGGCCCCGGACAGCTGCCGCGCCCGGCGCCGCAGCTCGTCGGCCCGGTCGAGCAGCGCACGCGCGTCGGGCAGCAACGCGGCGCCGGCCGAGGTGAGGGCGACCGTGCGGCGGTCGCGGGCGAACAGCGGCACGCCCAGGTCGCGTTCGAGCGCCTTGATCTGCTGCGACAGCGACGGCCCGGCGATCAGCAACCGGGCCGCGGCCCGGCCGAAGTGCAGTTCCTCGGCGACCGCGACGAAGTACCGGAGCTGCCGTAGTTCCACGGGACCGCATCCTAGGACCCGGGTCGCCGCCGCACCGCCGAGCGGCTCGCGCCGGGTCGGCGGGTGGTGCCCACCGTCCGAAGTGCACCGTCCCGCCGAGCCGACCGCCCTGCGCCGACACCGGTGGCGTTCGCCGGGTGCCGTCCGGCCGGCGAGGACGTGGATGGCCGAGTCGATCCCCGCCGCGGTCGAGGTGTCGACCGGGCGCACGGGTGCTCGACGTGTGCTGCGGCGCCGGGTCGTCGGCCATCCCGGCGGACGGCCTGCCCTACGACCGGGTGCAGTGCGTGTTCGGGGTCTTCTTCCTGCCGGACGTGGACGCGGCCGCGGCGCGCCTGGCGGGCCTGCTCCGGACGGGCGGCACGTTCGCCGTGACCACGTGGCGGCAGGGCAGCGCGGACGACGTGGTGGGTCCGCTGGTCCAGGCGCTCGCCGAGCGGGCCGGGCGGACGCCCGACCGGCCGGAGGCGGCGCGGCGGGCCGCCCAGGTGGACACCGACGGGAAGCCCTCCGGGTGGTTGAGCGGCCTCGGCGTGCTCGGGGTCGACGTGCGCCCGGTGGAGCGGGACGTCCCGCTCACCCCGGACTCGGCGTGGAAGTTCGCCATGGGCTCGGGCATCCGGTGACACCAGGTCGCGCCCGGGGCGTGGTCCGCCGGGTTGACGAACGACCCGGGACGCCCTTGGATTCGATCATGTCGATGGGACCGACCGCCATGGGTGACCGGGTGCTCGCCAAGGTCGCCGTCCGGATCCTGCCGTTCCTGGCGCTGCTCTACTTCGTCAACTACCTGGACCGCGTCAACATCGGGTTCGCCGCCCCGAACGGGCTGAACGAGGAGCTCGGGCTCACCGCGACGGCGTTCGGGTTCGCCTCCGGCATCTTCTTCCTCGGCTACCTGCTGCTGGAGGTGCCGAGCAACCTCGCGCTGCACCGGTTCGGCGCGCGCCGCTGGCTGGCCCGGATCATGATCAGCTGGGGTGTGGTGGCCACCGCGATGGCCTTCGTGCCCAACGCGACCACCCTGGTGGTCCTGCGGTTCCTGCTCGGCGTCGCGGAGGCCGGGTTCTTCCCCGGCATCATCCTCTACCTGACGTACTGGTTCCCGGCCGCGCAGCGCGCGAAGGCGGTCGCGCTGTTCATGGTGGCGGTGCCCGTCTCCTCGGCGATCGGGTCCACCGTGTCCAGCCTGCTCATCACGCACGGCGACGGCGTGTTCGGGCTGTCCGGCTGGCGGTTCATGTTCCTGGTCGAGGGCGTGCCGGCGATCCTGCTCGCGTTCGTCACCTGGTTCTACCTGACCGACCGGCCGGAGCGGGCCGGCTGGCTGGCCGAGGACGAACGCCGCTGGCTCGCCGGGGAGCTGGAGGCCGAGCGCCGCGCGAAGGAGGCCGAGCACCACTGGCCGCTGCGCAAGGCGTTGCTGCACCCGCGGATCCTCGGCCTGGCGTTCGTCTACTTCGCCATCGCCTACGGCCTGTACGCGCTGGGGTTCTTCCTGCCGACCATCATCGCCGGGTTCGGCGAGCAGTTCGGGACGAAGCTGACCGTGCCGCAGGCCGGGCTGGTGACCGCCGTCCCGTACGTGGTCGCGGCGGCGGTCATGGTGTTCTGGGCGCGCCACGGCGACCGGGTGGACGAGCGGAAGTGGCACGTGGCGCTGCCGATGCTGCTCGGCGGGTGCGCCATCCCCGTCGCGCTGCACCTCGGCAACCCGTATGCGGCGATGGCCGCCGTCACCGTGTGCGCGGTGGGCGTGTGCTGCGCGCTGCCGACGTTCTGGGCGCTGCCGTCGGACTTCCTGTCCGGCACGGCCGCGGCGGGCGGCATCGCGCTGATCAACTCGCTCGGCAACACCAGCGGGTTCGCCGCGCCCTACATCACCGGCTGGCTGCGCGACGTCACCGGCAGCCAGCGCGCCGGCCTGTGGCTGGTCGGCGCGTGCCTGGTCGGCGGAGCCCTGCTCGCCCTCGCGCTGGGCGACAAACCGCGGTCCGGCGGGGCGTCGGTCCGGTAGCGCGGCCCGGTTGTCGGGCCCCTGGGGAGAACCGACCGCGTTGTACTCCACGAAGAGCGGGCACGCCTACGGCTACCTGCGTCGGCGGATCCTCGACGGCGAGCCGGCGCCCGGACCGGGCATCAACCAGTTCACGTCGGCCGAGGCCATCGGGATCGGCACGGCGGACCGCCGCCGACGTCGAGGCGATCCGCGAGGCGGCGGAAGGGCTGCGCGCGCTGCCGGGCAACCCCGACCACGAGTATTTGCCGGCCCACCGGCGCTTCCACGCGGCCCTGTGCCGGGCTTCGCACAACGTGCTGCTGATCGGACGCTGGACGGCCTGTGGGACAAGTCCGACCGCTACCGCCGGATGGCGCCGGAAGTCGACCGCGGCGACTCGGCGCGCAGGCCGCGTGGCGCTTGCGCGAGCGGGGCTGACGGTCTCGCCCGGCCGGGCTGCCGGCCCGAAACTGTTGCGGGACAAGCACGACCGGCACGTGAGGTCCTGCCGGTGACTTCGGTGTCGTGGTTCGGTGCGGGGTTGGCGGACCGGTCCGGCGCGAGGACGATCGACGTGGCACCGCCGATCGTGTGGCGGGAGCGGCGCGCGTCGTCCCTCCCGCCACGGCTGAGGGGAGCACCATGCGAGGAGCGAGGAAGGTCCGGCGCGTCGTGATCGGGACGGCGGCCGCGGCGTTGTTGTGCACCGGGATGTCGACGGGGATCGCGCACGCCGCGTCGGGCAGACCGGTGGGCCTGGAGCTGGACTACACGTGCGCGGTCGCGTCCGGGCCGCAGCTGACCGTCGCGGTCGACGTCACGTTCGTGCTGCCGCGCGAGGGGATGGTGGGCGGCGACGTCCCGCACTTCGAGCCGGCGTTCATCGACGTGGACCTGGCGCTCGGCGGCGACCGGGCGGGGTTGGCCGCGCGCGGCGGGGTGCGGTTGGACGGCGACAGCACCGCGACGCTCGCCGCGAGCTTCGCCGGTCCGGTCACGCTGGAGAGCGAGGCCGTGCTGGCGTTCGCGCCGACGTGGGTCACCGCGTCGGGTGGCGGCCTGCCGCTGACCGCGGCGGGCGGGTTCCCGGGGCTGAGCGTCCAGCAGGCCGGCGACTACGCCATCCACCTCGGCGACCTGGAGCTGTCGCTGCGGCCGGAGCGGGCCGACGGCACGCCGCTGGGGACGATCACCGCCACGTGCGCGCCCGACCCCGCGCAGAGCACCCTGCTCGGCACGCTGAAGTCCGAGCCGAGCATCGTCGAGCACCCGGTGCGGCCGTCCCAGCTCCAGGTGACCGCCGTGACGCCGACCAGCGCCTCGCTGTCCTGGTACGCGGTCCCGTGGTGGTTCGAGACCGTGGGCTACGAGGTCCACCTGGACGGGGTGAAGGTCGCGTTCGTCACCGAGAAGCAGGCCACGATCACCGGGCTGGCTCCGGACAGCCAGCACCGGGTCAAGATCGTGACCCGGGACCTGTACAACCTCTCGTCACCGCCTAGCCAGGGCCTGGTGTTCGCCACGCCACCCGTTCGCGGCTGACGGACCCGGGCGGCCGTCCGCCTGACCGCGGACCAGCACCACCGCGGTCAGGCGCCGGCTGGTCGGGTCCGTGCCGCACGAGCCACCGGCACGCGTCGCGGGCGTACCGGCCGCACAACCCGCACAGCGCCTTGTACGCGCAGTGATCATGCGGTAGCGATGAGTGCATGGAAACCTACGTGCTGGACCCGACGGGCCGCGACATCCAGACCGAAGCGGCGGAGTTACGCGGTCGCGGACCGGCGACGCGGGTCGGCCTCCCGGGCGGGGTGGAGGCGTGGTGGGTCGGCGACCTCGGTTTGCTGCGCCGGCTGCTCGCCGACCCGCGCGTGTCCAAGGACGCCCGCCGGCACTGGCCCGCCATGGCGGACATCCCGCAGGACTGGCCGCTGTACCTCTGGGTCGCGGCGCGCAACATGTTCACCGCCTACGGCTCGGAGCACCGCAGGCTGCGGATGCTGATCTCCAAGGGGTTCACCGCCCGGCGCACCGAGGCGTTGCGCCCGCAGGTGGAGGAGATCGCGGCCGACCTGGTCGACCGGCTCGCCGCCGGACCGGACCTGGTCGACGTGCGCGCCGGGTTCGCCCACCCGCTGCCGATCGAGGTCATCAGCCGGTTGATGGGCGTGCCCGACGACGACCGCCCCGAGCTGCGGCGGATCGTGGACAGCCTCTTCGTGACCACGACGACGCCCGAGGAGGCGATCGCCAACCAGGGGCGGCTCTACGAGATCCTGCACGACCTGGTGGCCGCCAAGCGGGCCGTGCCCGGCGACGACCTGACCAGCGTCCTGATCGCCGCCCGGGACGAGGCCGACACCGGGTTGGCCGAGGAGGAACTGGTCGACACCCTCCTGCTGATGATCGCCGCCGGCCACGAGACCACCGTCAACCTGCTCGACCAGGCCATCACCGCGCTGCTCACCCACCCCGACCAGCTGCGCCTGGTCCGCGCCGGCGAGCGCCGCTGGGGCGACGTGATCGAGGAGACGCTGCGGTGGCAGGCCCCGGTGGCGAACCTGCCGCTGCGCTACGCCGTCGAGGACATCGAGCTGGCCGGTGTGACGATCCGCGAGGGCGAGGCCATCCTCGCGGGCTACGCCGCCGCCGGGCGCGACCCGGCGCACCACGGCGGCACCGCCGAGCGGTTCGACCTCACCCGCGCGGACAAGACGCACCTGTCGTTCGGCCACGGCGTGCACCACTGCCTGGGCGCGCCGCTGGCCCGCATCGAGGCCGAGGTGGCGCTGCCCGCGTTGTTCGACCGCTTCCCGGACATCGCGCCGGCCGTGCCCGTCGACGAGCTGGAACCCGTGCGCTCGTTCATCTCCAACGGCCACCGCACGCTGCCGGTCAGGCTGCGGTAGCGAGCCCCTGGTAGGCGGCGAGCACGAGACCGAGACCCCGGCTGTCACCCAGCGCGCCCTGCTCCAGCATCTGGTTCATCGCGTACGCCACCGTCAGCCGGGTGTTCAGGTCGACCACAACGACGGAACCGCCCCACCCGCCCCAGGAACACGTCCGCCCCTCGACCCGGTAGCCGAGGCCGTACCGGATCGGCACGTCCAGGTAGCGGTCCACGCCCCGGTACTGCTCCTCCAGCACCCGGCGGCACCCGGCCTCCGACAGCAGCCGCACGCCGCCGACCGCGCCACCGGACGCCAGCACCGACTGCACCAGGCCGACCGAGCGCGCGTTGCCGTGCCCGCCCGCCGACGGGATCTCGGCCCGGCGCCACGCGGCGGTGTTGGCGTCCTCCGCCACGATGGCGGGGTTGGGCGCCTCGCCGTCCAGGCCCGGCGCGGGGGTGTCGGCCGCGCCGGGCGGCGGGATCACCGGCGCGACCCGGTGGTCGTGCTCGGCGGGCAGGCCGATGTGGAAGTCGGCGCCGAGCGGCCCGGCCACCTCCTCGGCGAAGAACGCGCCCAGGCCGCGGCCGGTGACCCGGCGGACCACCTCGCCGATCACGAAGCCCTGGGTCAACGGGTGGTAGCAGCCGACCGCCCCCGGCGCCCACCGGGCGGGCTGCGCGGCCAGCCGCGCCGTCGCGTCCTCCCAGTCGAACAGCTCGGGCACGGTGATCGGCTCGGCCCAGGTCGGCAGCCCGGCGGTGTAGCCGAGCACGTGCCGCAGCCGCACGCCGCCCTTGCCCGCGGCGGCGAACTCCGGCCAGTACTCGGCGACCGGCGCGTCCAGGTCGATCACGCCCCGGTCGGCGAGCATCAACGCGCACAACGCCACCATCGTCTTGGTGGTGGACCAGACGTTGACGATCGTGTCGCGTTCCCACGGCGTGGTGCGCGCCGCGTCGACGTGACCGCCCCAGAGGTCGACCACCGGCTCGCCGTCCACGTAGACGGCCACCGACGCGCCGACGTCGTCCGCGTCCAGGGACGCCTCGAACGTGTCGCGCACCCGGCCGAACCGGTCATCGCACGTGCCACGGATCTCCGCCACCGCCGGAACGTAACGCCACCCGCCGGTGCCCGGCGACCGTTTTGTTGCCCAACCGCGCGGTGATCCGCCCGAGCGGGACGACGACGCTGCGCTGTTCGGCGCAACCTCCCGCCGGTGACGCGCAGCGCGCCACCGGCGCGCTTAGGGTCGGTCCATGAGCCACTCCGGCGATGCCTTCTCCCGCCGCAATTTCCTCGGCGCCTCGGCCGTCGCGTGGTTGCCGATCGGCGCGCTGCTCCCGGGCGAAGGCGCGGGCGACCCGCCACCCGCGTTCCCGGCGGGCGTCGACCTGTACCGGCAGTCCTACCGGAATTGGGCGGGCGAGATCCACACCGACGACCTGTGGACGTGCGCGCCGCGAACCCCGGAAGACGTCGTGCTGCTCGCGAACTGGGCGCACGGCCAGGGCTTCACCTTGCGGCCGAGGGGTTTCCGGCACGGGTGGTCGCCGCTGACCGTCACCGCGGGCACCACCGGCGCGGACCGGGTCGTGCTCGTCGACACCACCCGGCACCTCACGGCCATGACGTCGCTGCCGGGCGCGGTGCGGACGCAGACCGGCGCGTCGATGGACGACCTGCTGGCGTTCCTGGAGGACGCGGACCTCGGCGTGACCAACACGCCCGCGCCGGGCGACCTGACCGTCGGCGGCGTGCTCGCGATCAACGGCCACGGCACGTCCGTCCCGGCCGTCGGCGAGACCCGGCCGCCGGGCCACACCTACGGCTCGCTCAGCAACCTGATCATCTCGTTGACCGCCGTCGTCTGGGACGGCGCCGCGTACCGGTTGCGCACGTTCCAGCGCGACGAGCCCGAGTGCGCCGCGCTGCTGACCCACGTGGGCCGCGCCTTCCTGACCGAGGTCACCCTCCGCGTGGGCGCGAACCAGAACCTGCGCTGCGTCAGCCGGGTCGACATCCCCGTGAGCGAGCTGTTCGCGCCGCCGGGCAGCGGCGCGACCCGCACGTTCGCGAGCTTCCTCGACCAGGCCGGGCGGGTCGAGGCGATCTGGTTCGCCTTCACCGACCGCCCGTGGCTCAAGACGTGGAGCGTCGCCCCGACCAAGCCGCTCACCTCGCGCCACGTCGTCACGCCGTACAACTACGTGTTCTCCGACAACGTGCCCAAGCCCGTCTCCGACCTCGCCGACCTGCTCATCACCGGCGCGTGGGCGCTCACCCCGACGTTCGGCCAGTTGCAGTACACCACCGCGGCCACCGGGCTGACCGCCACGCTCACCTCGGACCTGTGGGGCGCGTCGAAGAACCTGCTGCTCTACGTCAAGCCGACCACCCTGCGCGAGACCGCCAACGGGTACGCGGTGCTGACCAGCCGGGCCGAGGTGCAGCGCGTGGTGAGCGACTTCGCCGCGTTCTACCAGGACCTCCTGGCGTCCTACCAGAGCCGCGGCCTGTTCCCGGTCACCGGCCAGGTGGAGATCCGCGTCGGCGGCCTGGACGACCCGGCGCACGTGGGCGTGGCGGGCGCGCGGAAGCCGGCGCTGTCGGCGGTGCGGCCACGCGCGGACCACCCCGAGTGGGACGTCGCGGTGTGGTTCGACGTGCTGACGTTCCCGACCGCCCCCGGCGCGGCGGCGTTCTACCGGGAGCTGGAGCAGTTCTTCTTCACCCACTACACGGGCGCGTACGCGGCCACCCGCGCCGAGTGGTCCAAGGGCTGGGCCTACACGGACCAGGCGGCGTGGGCCGACCACACCGTGCTCACGTCCACCGTGCCGGACAGCTACCGGCAAGGCCCGGACCCGAGCTGGGACGCGGCGCTGGCCGCGCTCGACGCCCACGACCCGCACCGGGTGTTCAGCAACCCGTTCCTGGACGTGCTGCTGCCGTGAGGTGGTCGAGCGGGCCGCGGCCCGCCGCGCGCACCCTCACCGCAGTTCCTTCATCACGGCGGTCAGGCCGGGCCGGCGGAGCTGACCCGGACCGGTCCAGGCGTGGACCACGTCGGCGGCCTTGACGACGCGCGTCCGGTCGAGTCGGACCCAGTAGTCGTCGACCCAGGTCTTCACCTTGACGGCCCGCGCGTCGCCCGCCGGCGCGGTGTGGACGAGCGGGGCGACCATCACGGCGTCCGCGCCGTCGTGGGTCAGCTCGACCCGGAGGACGACGACCCGCTCGTGGTCGTGCTTCATGATCATTCCGACGTGCTTCGCGGCCATCCGGCGAACCTCCGAGTGAAGGGGGAGCTCGCACCGTAGGCACTACGCGGCGTGGTCGGCGACATCCGAACGGACCAACTCGTCACCGTTCGGACGTCAGAGGAAGTGGTCGAGGGTCACCGGCAGGTCGCGGACGCGGACGCCGGTCGCGTGGTGCGCCGCGTTGACGATGGCGGCGGCGGTGCCGACGATGCCGATCTCACCGACGCCCTTGGTGCCCATGGGGTTCGTGTGCGGGTCGTGCTCCTCGACCCAATGCGCCTGCACGCGCGGCACGTCGGCGTTGGTGGCGATGTGGTACTCGGCGAAGTCGTGGTTGACCACGTGCCCGAACCGCTCGTCCGGCACGCCGTGCTCGTGCAGCGCCATGGACAGGCCCATGGTCATGCCGCCGACGAGCTGCGACCTGGCCAGGCGCGGGTTGACCACCCGGCCGACCGCGAACACGCCCAGCAGCCGGGGCACCCGCACCTCGCCGGTGTCGACGTGCACCCGCACCTC
Organism: Saccharothrix sp. 6-C; assembly: GCF_016695385.1. Classification (NCBI taxonomy): domain Bacteria; kingdom Bacillati; phylum Actinomycetota; class Actinomycetes; order Pseudonocardiales; family Pseudonocardiaceae; genus Saccharothrix; species Saccharothrix sp. 6-C. The sequence goes on from NZ_CP064192.1 coordinate 2,762,918, forward strand.
GGCGAACTGCGCCCCGAACGCGTGCATCGCGTGCGTGTCGGCCGCGTCGTCCTCGGGCATCTCCGCGCCGGCCTCGGCGCCCTCGGCCGGGTGGTCGCCGAACTCCCGGCGGAACGCCTCGGCCGCCGCGACGACGGTCGAGCCCCACGACGTGACGCCGGACGAGCCGCCCGCCACCGACGCCCTGGGCAAGGCCGTGTCGCCGATCCGCAGCTCCACGTCGGCGAAGTCCACGCCCAGCGCGTCGGCCGCGACCTGCGCGAGCGACGTCCACGTGCCGGTGCCGATGTCGGCCGCGCCGATCCGGACCAGGTAGCGCCCCGGGCCCGTGCAGCGGATCGTGGCGGCCGAACCCGGCGTCCGGTTCACCGGGTAGGTCGACGCCGCCACCCCCGTGCCGACCAGCCAGCCCGACTCGACGAGGGCGCGCGGCGCCGGCGCGCGGTGCTCCCAGCCGAACCGGCGGGCGCCCTCGCGCAGGCACGCGACCAGGTTGCGGCTGGAGAACGGCTTGCCCGACTCCGGTTCCACGTCCGGCTCGTTGCGGACGCGGAACTCCACCGGGTCGACGCCGCACGCGTTCGCCAGCTCGTCCACCGCCACCTCGGGCCCGAACATGCCGGGGCACTCGCCGGGCGCGCGCATCCACGACGGCACCGGGACGTCCAGCGCGGCCACCCGGTGGGTGGTGCGGCGGTTCGGCGCGGCGTACATCGTGCGGCTGGGCACGGCGGTCTGCTCGGCGAACTCCTTGATCCGGGAGGTCTGGGAGACGGCGTCGACCGCGATGGCGGCCAGCCGCCCGGCCGCGTCGCACCCCAGCCTGACCCGCTGGACGGTGGGCGTGCGGTAGCCGACGAGTGAGAACATCTGCGGCCGGGTGAGCGCGAGCTTGACCGGCGTGCCCGGCACCGCCATCGCGGCCATCGCGGCGATCACCGAGTGGACGTGCGGCGTGCCCTTGGACCCGAAGCCGCCGCCGACGTGCGGCGCGATCACGTGCACCCGTCCCGGTTCGAGCCCGAAGACCTCCGCCGTCGACTCGCGCGTGGTGTGCACGCCCTGCGTGGAGTCGTACAGGACGAGGTCGCCGTCCAGCCACAGGGCGGTGGTGGTGTGCGGTTCCATCGGGTTGTTGACGTACCAGGCCGTGGTGTAGGTCTGGTCGAGGGTGAACGGCGAGTGGGCCAGGGCCGTCGCGACGTCGCCCCGCGCGGTGTCGGTCTCCGCGCCGGCGTTCACCTTCTCCGGCGCGTACAGGTCGTCGCGGTCGGCGCTCAGGCGCACGTCGTGCGGCTGCTCGTCGATCCGGACGCGGACGAGCGCGGCCGCCTCGCGGGCGATCTCCCGGGTCCGCGCGATCACCGCCGCGACGACCTGGCCGCGGAACGCCACCTCGTGCGACTGGAGCGCCGCCAGCTCCCGGTCCCGCGCGGACGCCAGGCGCGGCGCGTTGTCCGGTGTCAGCACCGCCAGCACGCCGGCCAGCGCCTCGGCCGCGTCGACGTCCACGCCGGTCAGCACACCGCGAGCCGCGTCGGCCTGCACCAGGTGCAGGTGGGCGGGGTCCACCACGTGCTGGTCGCCCGCGTACCGCGCGGTGCCGGCGACCTTGGCCGGCCCGTCGACGCGCCGGGGCGACCGGCCGAGCACGCGGGGCCGCCGCGGGTCCGTCATCGTCGCCCCCGGCTCAGCTCGCGCAACGCGGACACCACGAGGTTGCGGGTCAGCGGGACCTTGAAACCGTTGCCCGGCAGCGGCGCCGCCCCCGCGAGCTCCGCGTCGGCCGCCCGCCGGAACACCTCCTCGTCGGCCGGTGAGCCGACCAGCACGTCCTCGGCCCGCCGGGCCCGCCACGGCTTGTGCGCGACGCCGCCGAGCGCGATCCGCGCGTCGCGCACCACGCCGTCCTCGACCCGCAGCACGGCCGCGACGGACACCAGCGCGAACGCGAACGACGCCCGGTCGCGCACCTTCCGGTACGACGACCGCGTGCCCGGCGGCAACGGCGGCAGGTCCACCGACGTGATCAGGTCCGACGGCGCCAGCACGGTGTCGCGGTGCGGCTCGTCGCCGGGCAGCCGGTGCAGCTCGACCAGCGGGACGACCCGCCGCCCCGCCATGCCGAGCACGCCCACCTGCGCGTCGAGCGCCGCCATCGCCACCGCCATGTCCGAGGGGTGCGTGGCCACGCAGTGCGCGGACGCGCCCAGGATGGCGTGGTGCCGCGTGTGCCCGCCGATCGCCGAACACCCCGTGCCCGGTTCGCGCTTGTCGCACGGCGTGGTGAGGTCCTGGAAGTACGCGCACCGGGTGCGCTGGAGCAGGTTCCCGCCGGTCGTGGCAAGGTTCCGGATCTGCCCGGACGCGCCCGACAGCAGAGCGCGCGCCAGCACCGGGTAGTCCCGTCGCACCACGGGGTGCGCGGCCAGGTCGGCGTTGCGCACGGTCGCGCCGATCCGCAGCCCGCCGTCCGGCAGCTCGTCCACGGTGTCCAGCGGCAGCCGGCTGATGTCGACGAGGACGTCGGGCGCGGCGAGCCCGAGCTTCATGTGGTCGACCAGGTTGGTCCCGCCGGCGAGGAACGCGACACCCGCCCACCCGCTCGCGGCGGCGACGGCGCCCTCGGCGTCGGGCGCGCGCCGGTAGTCGAACGGCATCACCGCGCACCGTCCCGCACCGCGTCCACGATGGCGACGTACGCGCCGCAGCGGCACAGGTTGCCGCTCATCCGCTCGCGGATCTCGTCGTCGGTCAGCTCCACGGGCCCCGCCAGGTCGTCCGTGACCACGCTCGGGTGACCGGCGGCCACCTCGTCCAGCACCCCGATCGCCGAGCACACCTGCCCCGGCGTGCAGAAGCCGCACTGGAGGGCGTCCCGCTCGACGAACGCCTCCTGCACCGGGTGCAGCCGCCCGCCCTCCGCGAGGCCTTCGGCCGTGGTGACCTCCGCCCCGTCGTGCGCCACCGCGAACGTCAGGCACGTGATCGCGCGCCGCCCGTCCAGCAGCACGGTGCACGCGCCGCACTGACCGTGGTCGCAGCCCTTCTTCGGCGCCTTCGCCCCGACACCGTCGCGCAACGCGTCCAGCAGCGTGGTCCTGGTGTCCACGCGCAACCGCCTGCGCCGACCGTCCACGCGCAGTTCGACCTCACCGTCCACGGCCCGGCTCCTCCGACTCGGCGTCCCCTTGGGCTTCCCGGGTCCGGGCCCGCCAACCGGACATCCGCCGAACGGTTCAGGCCTCCGATGTATGTCGAGCTGTCAGGCCCGGTTCGGGCGTTTGCGCCGCGAGGGGTACCGACACTTCGGACGTCTTGTTATCTTCGCCGCCGAAGACCGAGGAGGACGCGGTGGCAGCCGAGGTGGACCAGCGGACGCTCGCGCTCTGGTACGACGAGCCCGCCACCGACTGGGAGACCGAGTCGCTGCCCATCGGCAACGGCGCCCTCGGCGGCGGCGTGTTCGGCGCCGTGGCCGAGGAGCGGATCCAGCTCAACGAGAAGACCCTGTGGACCGGTGGACCAGGCTCGGCGGAGGGCTACGACTTCGGCAACCCGCCCGGCCCGCGACCGGGCGCGGTGCGCGAGGTCCAGGAGCTGGTCGAGCGTGACCACCGGGTCGCGCCGGGGACCGTCGCGGCGGTGCTGGGCCGGCCGCGGCGCGGGTTCGGCGCGTACCAGCCGTTCGGCGAGCTCGTCCTGGCCCTCACCGACCCGCCCGCCGGGGTCACCGGGTACCGGCGTGACCTCGACCTGTCCCGCGCGGTCGCGTCGGTGTCCTACGAGGCCGACGGCGTGCGGCACACCCGGGAGTACTTCGCCAGCGCGGCCGACGGCGTGCTCGTGGCCCGGCTCCGCGCCGACCGGCCCGGCCGGATCGGGTTCACCGCCTCGATCACCGCGCCGGACAACCGGTCGCGGCGGTTCACCGCGGCCGGCGGCCGGGCCACCTTCACCGGCGCGCTGCACGACAACGGCCTGCGCTTCGAGTCGCAGCTCCAGCTGCTCAACGAGGGCGGCACGCGCACCGACAACGCCGACGGCTCGCTCACCGCGGCCGACGCCGACAGCGTGGTGCTGGTGTTCGCCGCCGGCACCGACTACGCCGGGCACCACCCGACGTACCGCGGCCCGGACCCGCACGACCGCGTCCAGCGGACCGTCGACGCCGCGTCGGCGAAGGGGTGGGACCGGCTCCTCGACGCCCACCTGCGCGACTACCGCGCGTTGTTCGACCGGGTGCGCCTGGACCTCGGCCGGGCGCCGCTCGACGTGCCGACCGACGAGCTGCTGCGCGGTTACGCCACCGCGCCCGCGCCGGCCCGGCGCGCGCTGGAAGCCCTCTACTTCCAGTACGGCCGCTACCTGCTGATCGCCTCGTCCCGGCCCGGCTCGCTGCCCGCGAACCTGCAAGGGGTGTGGAACGACTCGGTGGCGCCGCCGTGGAGCGGCGACTACCACGTGAACATCAACCTGCAGATGAACTACTGGCCGGCCGAGACGACGAACCTCGCCGAGACCACCGGACCGCTGTTCGACTTCGTGGACGGGCTGCGCGAACCGGGCGCGGTCACGGCCCGGCAGACCCACGGGGCCCGCGGCTGGGTCGTCCACAACGAGACCAACCCGTTCGGCTTCACCGGCGTGCACGACTGGCCCACCGCGTTCTGGTTCCCCGAAGCGGGCGCGTGGCTGGCGCGGCACTACCACGAGCACTACCTGTTCACCGGGGACCGCGGGTTCCTGCGCGAGCGCGCCTACCCCGTGCTGAAGGGGCTCGCGCGGTTCTGGCTCGACGCGCTGAGGGTGGACCCGCGCGACGGCCGGCTCGTCGTCACGCCGAGCTACTCGCCCGAGCACGGCGACTTCTCCGCGGGCGCGGCGATGTCGCAGCAGATCGTCCGGCAGCTGTTCGCCGACGTCGTCCGCGCCGCCGACGACGTGGGCGACACCGCGTTCGGGGCCGAGGTCCGCCGGGCGCTGGACCGCCTCGACCCCGGCACGCGCATCGGCTCGTGGGGCCAGCTGCGGGAGTGGAAGGAGGACTGGGACGACCCCGCCGACACCCACCGGCACGTGTCGCACCTGTTCGCGTTGTTCCCCGGCGACGGCATCAGCCCGTCGGGGACACCGGAACTCGCCGCCGCCGCGCGGACCTCGCTGACCGCGCGCGGCGACGGCGGCACCGGGTGGAGCAAGGCCTGGAAGATCAACTTCTGGGCGCGGCTCCACGACGGCGACCACGCGCACCGGATGCTGGCCGAGCAGCTGACCGGCAGCACCACCGCGAACCTCTGGGACACGCACCCGCCGTTCCAGGTCGACGGCAACTTCGGCGCGACGGCCGGCGTGGCGGAGATGTTGTTGCAGAGCCACGACGGCGTGGTGCACGTGCTGCCGGCGCTGCCGGAGGAGTGGCGCGACGGCTCCTGCACCGGCCTGCGGGCCCGCGGCGACGTCACGGTCGACGTGCGGTGGTCCGACGGCCGGGCGCGGGAGATCGCGCTGACCACCGGCCAGGACGGACCCGTCACCGCGCGCAGCACCCTGTTCGGCGGCGGCGGCCGGCTCGTGGACGCTCGGACCGGCCAGGGGGTGGCGGCGCGGATCGACGGCGAGTCGCTCACCTTCACCGCTCGCGCCGGGCGCCGCTACGTGGCCACCGCCGGGTGAGGAGTCGCCGCCGGATCGGTCGACCAGCCCGAGCAGCGGCACAGGCCGACGACGGCACGGCCGGCGCCAGGCGCCCGGCCCACCGGCTTCGCGCGGGTCCTCCTGCGGGGTGCGACCGGACGAGGCGGTCCCGTGCCCGACGGCCGGGCACGGGACCGCTCACCCGTTCACGTGGTCGTGCCGACGCCTCAGCCGATGCGGAAGCTCGGGTGGGGCGGCTGGTTGTAGGCGGTGTTCTGCCAGGCCACGGCGACCCGGTACTGCCGGTCCTGCATCAGCGACGGGCGCGAGATGCTCGTGGTGTCCGTGGTGGCGTAGATGCGCAGCTTCGTGTTGTCCGACGTGCGCCAGATGACCTCCTCGCGCCAGTCGCCGAGGATGTCGGCCGACAGCGCGGGGGTGGACTTGGTGCCGTTGTTGGACGCCACCCCGGACCCGGTCAGCAGCCGCGTGTCGCCGCTCGTGCCGTACTTGTCGATGTGGGTGCCGTCGAGCAGCTCGCGCTGCGCGTCGCCGTCCCACCAGATCACGAAGTTCGCCGACGACGGGATGCGGCCCACGCTGTTGCCCGAGGCGTTGAGCAGGTTCGACGGCGCGCCACCGCCGGTCGCCCAGAACTCCGCGCCCGCGTTGCCCGCGTAGATGTCCGCGGCCACACCGCGACCCGGGCCCTCCGCGCCGGTGTTGTTCGGCTTCGAGAAGATGATCGCGCCGGTCCGCGCGTCGTGCAGCTCGAACCCGGTGCCGCCGCTCTCGTGGATGTCGAACACCTCCAGCCCCGCCCGGCCGGGCACGAAGTCGCTCACGTGCAGCGCGTCGCCGTGCCCGAGCCGCGTGGTGTAGAGGCCGGCGCCGTTGTCGTCCACGGTCATCGCGCCGTAGATGATCTCGTCACGGCCGTCCGCGTCGACGTCGGCGACGGACAGGTTGTGGTTGCCCTGGCCCGCCCACGCCGAGCCGTTGGTGGAGCTGTTGCTGTCGAACGTCCACCGCCGGGTGAGCTGGCCGTTGCGCCAGTCCCACGCGGAGATCACGGACCGGGTGTAGTAGCCGCGCGCCATGATGATGCTCGGCCGCGAGCCGTCCACGTACGCCGTGCCCGCGAGGAACCGGTCCACCCGGTTGCCGTAGGAGTCGCCCCACGAGGAGACCGTCCCGCGCGGCGGCACGTAGTCCGCGGTGGCGAGCACCGCGCCGTCGCTGCCCCGGAACACCGTCAGGAACTCCGGCCCGGCCAGGACGTACCCCGACGAGTTGCGGTGGTCGGCGCCGGAGTCGCCGATGACCTGGCCGGTGCCCGAACGGGTGCCGTCGGCGGTCTTCATGACCACCTCGGCCCGGCCGTCGCCGTCGTAGTCGAACACCTGGAACTGCGTGTAGTGCGCGCCGGCGCGGATGTTGCGGCCCAGGTCGATGCGCCACAGCCGGGTGCCGTCCAGCCGGTAGGCGTCGACGAAGACGTTGCCCGTGTAGCCGGACTGCGAGTTGTCCTTGGCGTTGGTCGGGTCCCACTTCAGCACGATCTCGTACTGGCCGTCGCCGTCGAGGTCGCCGACACTGGCGTCGTTGGCGGTGTAGGTGTAGTTCTCGCCGGACGGCGTCCGCCCGCCCGCCGGGATCTGCAACGGCACGTCACGCGTGCTCGCCGCGATGCCGACGTCGTCCGTCGTCGCGGTGAACCGCAGCGACGGGTCGGCGTCCGCCGCGGAGACCTGCTCGACGCCGCCCACGACCGGCCGGACGACGTAGTCGGCGTTCGCCGGCGCACCCTGGTCGACGTGGTTGGACGACCCCGAGATCGGGGCCGCGTTCACCTTCACGCCGTCGCGGTAGAGGTTGTAGGCGGTGCCCGGCGCGTCGCTCGCCAGCACCCGCCAACTGATGTAGTTCCCGGTGCCGGTGTGGACGCTGACGACACCCCGGTTCAGGCGTTCGCCCTGCTGGGTCCCCGCGCCCGGGGCCGATGTCGCGGCCGGGGCGGTCACCGCGGCCGACGTCGACACCGACGCCGCCACGAGGACGGCCGCGGCCAGTCCGCGACCGATGGTCTTTGCGCGCACGCTACCTCCACATGTGCGATAACTCCGTTGTTATGGCGTGGAAAGGACACGCGGTGACCGAACCGGTCGACCACGTGCGGCGGCGACGATCTCACGATCGGCCGCGACGCTGCGTAGCGGCCTGGATGGGGACCGTACACAGGCCACCGGGCTCGCGCAACGGTCTGAAACGTATCAGCGCATCGGTGACCGGCCCGACTGCTGTGGCGCGTCCTAGCTGAGGAATCCTTACCTTGACGCACCCTCACGACCTGGCTAGCTTGAGCGACAGCGAATGAAACGGTTCACAGCCGTCGGTGGGCCTTGGGGATTCATCGCGCCGAAGACCACGCCCGCCACCGTCAGCCCGGCGGCGACCGCGATGGCCGTGCGGAAGCCGTCGGTGAACGAGTCCGCCGTGGCGTAGGTGCCCGACGCGCTGAAAGCGGCGGACAGGGTGGCGATGCCGAACGCCGCGCCCAGCTGCCGCATGGTGCCGAACGCGCCGGACGCCTTGCCGATGTCGCCGGGCGCGCCGGTGCTGACCACCGCCTTGGTCACCGCCGGGATGGCCGGCGCGAAGCCGATGCCGCCCAACGTCATGGGGCCGACCAGCGACAGGTACGGGGCATCGCCGGTCGACACGAGCGCCAACCACGCCAAACCGACCGAGTACGACGTCAGACCGGCCATGACGAGCGGCCGTTCGCCGAGCCGGTCGGCGAGGGCGCCGGCGCGGGGCGCGGGGCGCGGGGCGCGGGGCGCGATCAGGAACGGCGCCAACCCCCACGGCAGCAGGCGCAGGCCCGCCTCCAGCGGGTCGTGGCCGAGCGCGACCTGGAGGTACTGGGCGATGAAGAAGATCGCACCGGTCAGCGAGCCGTTGAGGAGGAAGATCACGGCGTTGCCCGCGGCGAACGCCCGCGACCGGAACAGGCGCACGGGCGGCATCGGCGTGGCCGCACGCGTCTGCCGCAGCACGAAGAGCCCGGTGAGGACCACGCCGCCGACGAGCGCGCCGACGACCTCGGCGCTGCCCCAGCCCGCGGCCTCGGCGCGCACCAGCCCTCAGACCAGGCCGACCGCGGCCCCGCTGGACAGCAGCAGGCCGGGTGGGTCGGTCGCGGCGCCCGCGCCGAAGCTCTCCTTGACGCGGGCCGGCACCAGCGGCATCGCCACGAGGCCGATCGGCACGTTGAGCCAGAAGATCCACTCCCAGCTGAGGGCATGGGTGAGCACCCCGCCGATGACCGGGCCGAGCAGCGCCGCCAAGCCCGTGACGCCGCCGTGGACGCCGAGCGCCCAGCCGCGGCGGTGCGGCGGGAACGTGGCGTTGAGCAGGCCGAGCGCGAGCGGCATGACGACGGCCGCGCCGACGCCTTGAACGGTCCGCGCGGCGATCAGCGCGCCGGCCGACGGCGCCACCGCGCCCGCGGCCGAGGCCGGCGAGAACAGCGCCGGCCCGCCCGCGAACAGCCGCCGGCGGCCGAACCGGTCGCCCAGCGCCGCGCCGGTCATCAGCAGGACGGCGAAGCTCAGCGTGTAGGCGTTGACGGTCCACTCCAGGTCCGCCAGGGACGCGCCCAGGTCGCGCTGGATCGCGGTCGGTGCGGTGGCGACGGCCAGCAGGTCGAGCACCACCACGAAGGAGCCGACGGACGCCAGCACCAGCACCCACCGCTGCCCCGCGCTCACGGCCGGTCCTCTGCCACTGACCGCTCCTGTCGGACGGCGCGGCACCCCGCCACCGAGCATGCCGCCCGACCACCCGGGACGTCTTCTTCCCCGGTGCCGTCGTCGGCCCTACCCGGCCGTCCCGGTCCAGGTGACCGGCAGCTCGTGCACGCCGTAGATGTTCATGTCGGACTTGAGCCTCACCTCGTCGGCGGGGACGGCGAGCGCCAGCGTCGGGAAGCGGCGCAGCAGGCCCTCGAAACCGGCCCGCATCTCGATGCGGGCCAGCTGCTGCCCGAGGCACTGGTGGATGCCGTGGCCGAAGGACAGGTGGCCGCGCGCCTGGCGGCGGACGTCCAGCGCGCCGGCGTCCTCGAAGCGCAGCGGGTCGTGGTTGGCGGCCAGCAGCGACACGACCACGGTCGAGCCCTTGGTGATCGTCTCCCCGCCCAGCTCGACGTCCTCCGTCGCGTAGCGGTAGAAGATGTCGGCCACCGACAGGTAGCGCATCAGCTCCTCGACGGCGCCGGGCAGCAGCTCCGGGTCCTCGCGCAGGGCGGCCAGCTGCCCGGGGTGCTCCAGCAGCGCGAACGTGCCCAGCGACAGCATGTTGGCGGTGGTCTCGTGGCCCGCCAGCAGCAGCAGGAACGCGATGCCGGTCAGCTCCTCGACGGAGAGGTCGTCGTGGCGGGCCAGGTCGGACAGCAGGTCCTCGGCGGGCTCGGCCCGCTTGCGCGTGACCAGCTCGGCGAGGAACGCGTTCATCGCGCCGAACGCGGCCATCTTCTCCTCCAGCGCGATGTCGCGCTCCAGGAACCTGGCCGAGTCGACCTGGAAGTTCTCCCGGTCCTCGTAGGGCACGCCGAGCAGCTCGCAGATCACCAGCGACGGCACCGGCAGCGCGAACGCCTTGACCAGGTCGACCGGTGGGGCGAGGCGCGCCAGCTCGTCCAGCTGCCGCTCCACGATGTCGGCGATGTGCTCTTCGAGCTGCTTCATGCGCTTCACGGTGAAAGCGCCGGTGAGCATCCGCCGCAACCGGGTGTGGTCCGGCGGGTCCATGCTGATGAACAGGCCGGGCATCTGCGGCGACGGCTCGGTCGGCGCGGGCATGCCGGGCGTCTCGTACGGCACGTGGACGACGCCGAGGTCCTGGCGGGAGCTGAACCGGGTGTCGGCCATGAGCCGGCGGACCGCGTCGTAACCGGTGACGAGCCAACCCTCGTGACCGTCGGGGAACAGCATCGGGCTGACCGGGCGGGCCTCGCGCAGCTCGGTGATCCGGCTGGGCGGGTCGAAGGGGCCCGCGTCGCGCTCCATGGGCAGACCGTGCGGGACGGGAACCGTCCGACTCATCGGGGTGTCCTCTCGTGGTGGCTGTTGCGACCACGATCACCGGGCGGCCGGACACCGCGCTGACACCGGCCTGACACGGCCCTGACACCGCGCCTAGGTGGTCGAGGCCCACTGCGAGAGGGCGACGAGGAACACCGCGAAGACCACGAGGACGGTCACGAAGCCGAGGGTGCCCGCCAGCACCAACCCGGTGCCGACCGAGTTCCACGGAGGCCGGAGGAACTTGACCGCGCACCCGAGCACGGTCGAGCCGACCGCGACCCCGATGAACGCGTACGCGTACTCGCCGCCGTGCCAGCCCTCGTCCGCGAAGTACTCCGCCCGGAACGCCGCCAGCACCGCGAGCTGCGCCGCGAACGGCACCAGGAAACCCGCGAACGCCACCGCGGGCCGCTTCCGCCGCTCGACCTCGATCACGCGCCCAGTCTCGCCGACCGCCCGGCGCCGCGCATGAGTACGACTACGCAGCCCGGCGGCCCGGAGCGGGGTGCTCCGGGCCGCCGGGGGTGGCGAACGGTCAGGAGAGGGTGCCCGTGACCGACGTGCCGGACTTGGTGACGTAGTAGGTCACCGTGGCGCCGCTCCAGTAGTGGAACGTCAGCGTGACCCGCGAGCCGTCCGTGACCTCGGCGAAGAACTCGGGCTTCAACGTCGTGGCGCCCGCCGCGTAGTCGGGCGCGAACGCGACGTCGAACTCCTTGTACGAGGTCCAGTTGTGCGGGCCGGCGTTGCTGCCGTCCGCGTACTTGGCCTCCATCGTGGCCAGCTGGTCGCCGCGGAACTGGGTCGGGATGGCGAACGCGCTCGTCGTCCCGGTCGCGTTCTGCAGCACCGGCTTGTCGTAGGTGACCAGGTTGATCCGCCACGGCACGCCCGCCGAGAACCGGGCCGACAGCGTCGCGTTCGTGCCGTACGCCCGCGATCCGCTCAGCCGGGTGATCGCCGACGCCGTGATGGTCAACTGGTCGCCGCTCACCGTGTAGTCCGTGCCGCGCACCAGGTCGGTGCTGCCCTGGCGCAACCCGACGAACGACGTGCCGTTCAGGTTGAGCGTCAGCGTCTTGGCGGTGATGGCCGAGGACTTGGCGCTGAACACCTGGTCCGACGACGCCGTGCCGGACCGGGTCGTCCAGCTCGACTTGATCTGCGCGATCAGCTCCGGGTCGCTCCACTGGTACGACGTGCGGCCGAAGTGCTGGCCGTTGTCCCACAGCATGGTGGTGATCTTCTTCGTCCGGGCGTAGTGGCCCAGGAACTCGAAGAACTTCAGCTTCTCGCCCTGCTGGATGGTGCCCGTGTGCCGGTCGAAGCCCAGCAGGCCGTACTCGCCCAGGATGACCGGGATGCCGCGCGCCACGAACGCGTTGGCCACGCGGTCGAACGAGTCGGTCAGGTCCTTCTGCACGGCCGCGTCGAACTTCGTGCCGCCCGCGACGTTCACGCTGAACGGCCAGTAGCCGTAGAAGTGGAACGTGGCGATGAGGTTCGGGTCGTTCAGGGTGTTGAACGTGGCCACCAGCTCGTCGACCCGCGCCTGCTCCGACGACGTGTGCAGGGTCGGCAGGACGAGCAGGCGGGTCGCGTTGTTGCCGCCGGAGCCGCGCACGATCCGGTGGAACGACGTGTTCAGCTCGTTGAGCAGCTGCGCGTTCTGCGCGTCACCCGAGCTGTTGGCGAACTGCGGCTCGTTGACGCTCTCCAGCATCAGCTTCGGCGAGGCGTCCCGGAACGCGGTCGCGATCTGCGTCCACGCCGCGTTGTAGCGGGCCAGCACGTTCGTGCGGTCCGTCGGCATGGCGTTGATCCACTGCCACGAGTCGTGGTGGATGTTGATCATGACGTAGAAGCCGTCCGCCAACGCCCAGCTCACGACCTCCTTCACCCGCGCCAGGTACGCCGCCTCGATGGTGTAGCTCGGCGCTCCGCCCTGGTGCGCGCTCCACGTCACCGGGATGCGGATGCTCTTGAAGCCCTGCGCGCGGACGTTGTCCAGCAGCGCCTCGGTGATGCGCGGGTTGCCCCACGACGTCTCGTCGGCGCCCGTGGCGTCCAGCGAGTTGCCCAGGTTCCAGCCCGGCTGCATCTCCGCGACCCGCGCCATGGCGTCACCCGCCGGCGGGTTCGTGGTCGTGGTCGTGGTGGTGGTGGTGGTGGTCGTCGTCGTGCTGGTGGTCGTCGTGGTGTCACCGGTGCAGGTGACGCCGTTGAGCGCGAACGACGACGGGTTCGTGTTCGTGCCCGTCCACGAGCCGTTGAAGCCGAACGACACCGAGCCGTTGGTCGGGATGGAGGCGTTGTAGCCGACGTTGGTCGCGGTGACCTGGCTGCCCGACGCCGTGACGGTGGCGCTCCACGCCTGGGTGACCGTCTGACCGGACGGGAACGCCCACGTCAGCCGCCACCCGTTGGTGATCGGGTCGCCCAGGTTGGTGATGCTGACGTTGCCGCTGAAGCCGCCCTGCCACTGGCTCGGCACCGAGTACACGACCCGGCAGCCCGCAGCCGCCTGGGCATCGGTCACCGCGACCACGCCCATGCCCGCGAGCAACGAGGCCATCCCGGTGGCCAGCAGGCCAACCCGCCAACGGATTTTTCTCAGCTTGTCTCGCATGTCGGCCATGACGCTCCTCGTGATCGCGTGCGGCAGCGGGAGGGGAGGGAACCGAACGCGCGCGAGCGGTGAACCGCCGCAGTGGGATATCCGGATGCGCCGGTCGCCGCCCGGCGCACCCGCGCGCCACGACCGCGGGGACCGGGCGCGGCGGCGTGTTCCAGCGCTGCCTCGCCATGATGTTGGCGGTAACGGATGGGTGACGCAAGGGTTTCGACGTTAATCGACTCCGGACCGGTCGCCACCAATTCGCAATCGCCGCCGCGAGTCGACATCATTCGACTCCGCCACCGCCCGCCGTTCGACGAATCCGTCGAACGAATTCGACATCCGACGCCCTCTCCCCACCACCCTCGCAGCGCCCCGGACCTCGATGATCATGAAGTGAACCTCACCGCCGACCACTCGCATCACATTCCTCCTCGCGCTCCCCGATGACCAATCCGAACCATCATCAACGGTCGAACCGGACACGCGGCACCCGGTCGAGAACACTATTCGCGCCGCAGCCCGAACAATCCCACCGGCGAACCCGTCGGCTTCCGCAGGACCACCTGCCAGTACCAGTGCCAGTCACCGGTTGACCTGCACACCACCACCTCCGAGTTGCATGACGAAACCCCTGGAACCCGTGAGTTCTGGTCACACATGTGAAGCGGGTCATGAATGTGAACAATAATGGTGTCAATTGGGCCGAGAAGCGGATCGACCCCGGTCGGCGGCGCTGATAGGAACCAGGCATGACGAGAACAGCGGTCGTGACCGGTGGTGGCACGGGTATCGGCAAGGCGGTCGCCGCCGACTTGGTCAAGCGGGGGTTGGACGTCGTGGTCACGGGCAGGCGCGAGGACGTGCTGACCGCCGCTGCCGCGGAGATCGGCGCGCGGGCGGTCGCCTTCGACGCCGCCGACCCCGACCGGGTGGACGAAGCGCTGGCCGCGCTGCCCGACCGGGTGGACGTCCTGGTGAACAACGCCGGCGGCAACATGGCCCGCCGCCGCGGGGCGCCCGAGGGCCTGGCGGACGTGCGCGACCTGTGGCTGGCGAACTTCGAGTCCAACGTGCTCAGCGCCGTGCTGGTGACCACCGCCCTGGAGCCACGCCTGGCCGACGACGCCAGGGTGGTCACGATCGGCTCCATCGCGGCCCGCCGGGGCTCCGGCAGCTACGGCGCGGCCAAGGCGGCCATCGAAGCGTGGACCGCCGACCTGGCGTTCGCGCTGGGCGGGCGGGGGATCACGGTCAACGTCGTGTCGCCCGGCGTCACCGAGGAGACCGAGTTCTTCGGCGGCACCCTGTCCGAGGAGCGGCGCAAGAAACTGGTCGGCAACCCGGCCAACGGCCGCGCCGCCACACCGGCCGACATCGCCGCCGCGGTCACCTTCCTGACCTCCCCGGAAGCCGGCCACCTGACGGGCCAGGTCATCGGCGTCAACGGCGGCGCCAACCTCGGCCGCTAACCCCCGCCCCCCACTCCCGCCCCCCACTCCCGCCCCCGACCCTGCCCCCCAACGGACCCGCCACATCCCCACCCAGGCCCGATTTGACATGGGTTCGGGTGCTTTAGGCTGGTCGAAGCCGGACAGGCTTGGCGGGCGCTTTATCCGCCAGGCCTGCCCGGCTTTGGCCTGCCTGGAGCGCCCGTAAGGGCCCCATGTCAAATCGAGCCGCCCGCACCACCACCCCCCTCCCACCCCTCGCCCAACTCACCCCCGGCCCAAACCCACCCAAACCCGCCCAACCATTCCTGCCCGCCTCACCTACCGTGTGTCCCCATGCGGGTCTGTGTGTTCTGCGGCTCGTCCAGCGGACGGGTCCGGCATGTCGAGGTGGCGCGGGAAGTCGGTCGCGCGCTGGCCGAGCGGGGCGTCGAAGTCGTCTACGGCGGCGGTCGGGTGGGGACGATGGGTGCGCTGGCCGATGGGGCGCTGGAGGCGGGCGGCTCGGTCATCGGGGTGATCCCGCGCAGTCTGGTCGACTGGGAGGTGGCGCACGAGAACCTGACCGAGCTGCACGTCGTGGCGTCCATGCACGAGCGCAAGGCGTTGATGGCGGAGCTGTCGGACGCCTTCGTGACCCTGCCCGGCGGCGCGGGCACGTTGGAGGAGCTGTTCGAGGTCTGGACGTGGGCCCAACTCGGCCTGCACGCGAAACCGGTCGCACTTCTGGACGTCGACGGGTACTTCACGCACCTCATCAGGATGATCGACCACATGGTGGAGGAGGGGTTCCTCAAACCGCCCTACCGGGACATGCTGCTGGTGGATCACGACTTCGACCGGCTCCTCACGCGCTGCGCCGACTACCGGACGCCGGACTACACCTGGACCGACGAGGAACCCCTGTCGTAGCGCGAAAACCCCTGCCGCAGCACGGGGAAATCGGTACGGTGAGGTCAACGCGAAGGGATTTCGCAAAGTTTCGCGCCATCCGGGGGGAGCGGGCGATGGACATCAACCACTGGCAACAACGTTTGGCGGAGCTGTGCGAGGCGCACACGGTGCCCGGAGCTTCACTGGCGATCCTGGTCGACGGCGAGATCCACGAGTGCGCGACCGGTGTGCTGCACCGCGGCACGGGGGTCGAGGCGACCGCGGACTCGCTGTTCCAGATCGGCTCGATCACCAAGCTCTACACCGCCACCTTGATCATGCAGCTGGTCGCCGAAGGCGCGCTCGACCTGGACGCGCCGGTGGTCACCGTGCTGCCGGAGTTCGCCGTGGCCGACCCCGTGGCCACCAAGACCGTGACGCCCCGCCACCTGCTGACGCACACCAGCGGCATCGACGGGGACTTCTTCCGCGACACCGGGCGCGGTGACGACTGCGTGGCCGCCTACGTGGCGGCGTGCGCGGACCTCGGCCAGAACCACCCGCCGGGCGTCACGATGTCCTACTGCAACAGCGGGTTCACCGTGCTCGGCCGGATCATCGAGGTGCTCACCGGCCAGGTCTGGGACGACGCCCTGCGTGAACGGCTGCTCGACCCGCTCGGCGCGCACGACACGATGACCCTGGCCGAGGACGTGCTGAGGTTCCGCTCGGCCCTGGGCCACCTCGGTGAACCCGGCGACGAGCCCGTGCCCGCGCCCCTGTGGGGGCTGGCGAGGTCCGCCGGACCGGCCGGGACGATCAACGCCACCGCCGCCGACGTCGTCCGCTTCGCCAAGCTGCACCTGGACGGCGGCCGCGCCCCCGACGGCACGGTGATCCTGCCCGCCGAGCAGGTGGCCGCGATGCACCGGCCGCTGGTGCAGCTGCCCGCGAGCCAGGCGCACCGCATGTGCTGGGGGCTCGGGTGGATCGTCTACGACTGGCCCGGCGGCCCGGTGATCGGGCACGACGGCGCGACGGTCGGGCAGAAGGCGTTCCTGCGGGTCGTGCCCGGCGCGGGCGTGGCGGCCGCGCTGCTCACCAACGGCGGCGTGCCCGCCGAGGTGTCCCAGCGGCTGTTCACCGAGCTGCTGGCCGAGCACGCCGGTGTCGTGGTGCCGGACTTCGCGCCGCCCGCCGAACCGCCGGTGGTGGACGTCTCCCGGTACGTCGGCTCCTACGTGCGCGAGGGCTACGACGTGGAGGTGACCGAGCGGGACGGCGTGCTGAACCTGCGCGGCGAGAGCATCGGCGAGCTCGCCGAGATCAACGCGGTGACCAACGCGGTGCTCGTGCCGGTGGAGGAAGGCCTGTTCGCGGCACGGCGCAACGAGCACGAACCGTGGGTGCCGGTAGTGTTCTACACGCTGCCCGACGGCTCGCCGTACCTGCACTTCAGCATGAGGGCCGCCCCGAAGAGCTGAGGGTGCGGCCGCACGGTCGGGGACACGACCGGGGAACGGCCGACCGCTCGGGCGCAGACCTCGCCGTCCGCCGTCCGCCGCCCGGAGCCCGGAGCTGTTGCTGGCACCCGGCGGCCCGTCCCGGCCCGACGTCCAGTCCACAGCGGACAGTCGCGCGGGCGGGCGGACCGGCGCATCGCCCGTCCACGTGGAATGGCGTCGCTGGTCACCAGCGCGATCCGCTGCACACCGGTCGGCGGCGCGGTGTCCGCCGCGGCCGGGTTCGACCGCGGGTCAGCTGTCCTTGACGGTGATCCCGAGGGTGTGGGCGAACGCCGGCGCGAGGTCGATCGCCTGGGCGAAGGTGATCGTCGCGCCGCGCAGCGAGGCGACCCCGCTGCGGATGCCCAGTTCGGCCGCGTCGCGGAGGTCCACCTTCTTCAGCTCCACGTCGTCGAACCGGAGGTCTTCGAGCGTCGAGCCCGGGAACGTGACGTCGGTGAGCCGGGCTTCGGTGAAGTCGACGTCGCGCAGGACGCAGCCGATGAACGCGACGTCGCGCAGCACCGCGCCGCGCAGGTTGACCGAGACGAGCTTGCAGCCGAAGAACGTGACGCGGCTCAACCCGGCCTCGAACATCGCCACCCCGGCGAACGCGCTGTTCACGACTTCCGCGTCGAGCCACCCGGTCTCGGCCAGGTCGGTGCCGATGACCTGCACGCCGTGCAGCCACACGTCGTTGAACCGGGCGCGCCGCAGCGACCCGTCGGTGAAGCGGACGGTGGACAGCGCCGATTCGCTGAACCGCGCGTTGCCCGCCGCGAGGTCGGGGAACTCCTGGTCGGCGAGGTGGACGACGTTGTAGTCGCCGCCCGGCTCCAGCCGCCCGCCGTCGTGGTCCTCCAGGTAGGCGGCGAACGGCAGGTCCGCGAGCGCTCGGGGTTCCGACATGCGGGGATGGTAGCCGGCGGCCGACCGGCCCGCGCCCGCGTGGCGGTGCCCACACCAACTACCGATAACGATAATCATGTTGTTAGGTTCACGGTGCTCTGTCACCGAACGCTGGGACGACCCGTGCGCCACCGCTCCTCCACCGCCCTCGCGGCGTGTGCCCTGCTGCTGACCGGGTGCTTCGCCCCCGGCGCGGAACCGTCCGACGGGCGGATCAAGCTCGCGATGCTGCAACCGCCGCGGTCGGGCCTGACGCCGTTCAGCGACGACGCGTTCAAGCTCTCGCGCTGGTCCACCGCGGAGACGCTGGTCACCCTCGACGCGGCCGGCGACGCCCGGCCCGGCCTGGCCACCGGGTGGCGGCGGATCTCCGAGCACGCCTGGGAGTTCACCGTCCGCCCGGGCGTGACCTTCCACGACGGCACCGCGTTGACCTCGGCCGCCGTCGCGAACACCCTCACCCGCGCCACCACCGCCTCGCCCAAGCCGCGGATCCTCGACGGCGTCGAGCTGACCGCCGAGCCGGCGGGCGACGCCGTCGTCGTCACCACCGCCGCCCCCGACCCCCTGGTGCCGCAACGGCTCTCGTCGCCGCAGTTGGCGATCCTCGCGGAGAGCGCCTACCGCGCGGACGGCAAGGTCGACCCGGTGGGCACGGGCACCGGACCGTTCCGGCTGGTCGCGGTGAACGGCACCACGACCGCCACGCTCGACCGCTACGACGGCTACTGGGGACCGAAGGCCGCCGCCGAGGGCATCGACGTGTCGTTCGTCCCCGACGGCACCGCGCGTGCCGCCGCGATCCGCAGCGGTGAGGCGCACATCGCGGAGGCCGTGCCGGTGTCGCAGGCGGCGCTGCTCGACCGGGCGACGATCACCGAGGTGCCGATGCCGCGCACCAACACCCTGTACCTGAACACGAAGACCGGACCGTTCCGGGACCAGGGGTTGCGCGCCGCCGCTCGGGAGGCGATCGACGCGGCCGAGATCGTGCGGGGCGTCTACGAGGGCCGGGCCGACGTCGCCCAAGGGCTGCTCGGGCCCGCCCTGCCGTGGGCCGCCGCCGGGCGCACCCCGCTCGCCGGCCGCGCCGAGGCCACCGCGCCCGCCGGCGTCGCCATCACCCTGGCCACGTTCTCCGACCGCGCCGAGCTGCCCGAGGTCGCCTCGGTGCTGCAACAGCAGTTGCAGGACGCCGGGTTCACCGTCACGCAGGTCGTGCGCGAGTACGCGCACATCGAGGAGGACGCGCTGGCCGGGAAGTTCGACGCGTTCATCCTGTCCCGGGCGACGGTGCTGGACTCGGGCGACCCCGTCGCGTACGTGCAGTCGGACTTCACCTGCGCGGGCTCGTTCAACATCGCGCAGCTGTGCGACGGCGAGGTGGACGCGGCCGTGCGGACCGCCGCCGCCACCGAGGCGGGCGACCAGCGCCGGGCCGCGATCCTGGCGGCCGAGGCGGCGGTGCTGCGGACCGACGCGGCGATCCCGATGCTGCACGAGCGCGTGATCCAGGGCGACGCGACGTCGGTGGTCGACTCGGCCAAGGACCCGCGCGAGCGAACGCTGATCACCTCCTCGACCCGGCTGCGGTGACCGCCCCGGACGCCCGCCCCGCCCCGGACGCCCGCCCCGCCCCGGACCCCCGCCCCGCCCCGGACGCCCGCCCCGCACAAAGCAGCGGCCTCCGCCAGCCGGGTGAGCCCGGCTCTCCGGCCGGTCGGCGTCGCGCGTGGGCCTCTCGGATCGGCCGTCGGGCCGCCCCGGCCTCCCGCGCCGGTCGGCGCGGTGCGCTGGTGTCCCGCGTCGCCGGGCCGGCCGCGGTCGTCGCGGTGATCGGGTCGCTGCCGTGGCTGTCCGGGCGGGACCCGGCGCTGTCGGTGCTGCGCGCCCGGTCCGCCGAGCAGGAGCCGACGGCCGAGGCGCTGGCCGCGGTGCGCCGCGAGCTGGGCCTGGACGTCGGCCCGGTGGCGTTGTTCGGCGACTGGCTGGGCGGCGTGCTGCGCGGCGACCTCGGCCGGTCGTGGGTCGGGGGCGGCGAGGTGCTGCCCTCGGTGCTGTCGGCGTTGGGCGTGTCGTCGGCGTTGATGGGCGCGGCGCTGGTCGTGGCGTTGGCGCTGGCTGCCGCGCTGTCCGCGTCGACGTTCGCGCGCGGTGCGCGGGGGACGGCACGTGCGCGCACCGGCGCTGCGGCGGCCGTGCTCGCCGCCCTGCCCGAGTTCCTGCTGGCCACGGTGCTGCTGGTGGTGCTGTCGGTGTGGCTCGGCTGGTTGCCGCCCTACGGCTGGCAGGGGGCGCGGCACCTGGTGCTGCCCGCGTTGGCGCTGGGCCTCCCGGCGGGGGGCGTCCTGGGACGGCTGGTGGACGACGCGCTGCCCGCCGTGTTCGAGGAGCGCTGGGTCGTGCTGTGGCGGTCCTGGGGGTGTTCGCCGCGAGTGGTCGGCCGGGCCGCGGCACGTCGAGCGCTGCCCGCCGTGCTGCCGCAGTTCGGGCTGGTCGCCGTGGGGTTGACCGGGGGAGCGGTCGCGGTGGAGGTGGTGTTCGCCGTGCCGGGCCTCGGCCGGACCGCGCTGGGCGCGGCGGAAGCCCAGGACCTGCCGCTGCTGCAAGGGGCAGTGCTCGCGCTGGTGCTGCTCGGGCTGGTGGGCGGCGTGCTCGTGGCCGGGGTCCGGCGGCGGATGCTCGGGCAGGCGTTGCGCGACGCCGCCCTGTCCGCCCCGCCGCCCGTGACGGTCCCGGTCGGCCGGCTGCACCGCGTGGTGATCGCGGTCGGCGTGCTGGTCCCGGCGGTGGTGATCTGCTGGGGGCTGCTGCGGGAGCCGCTGCGGGTGGACCCGGCCGCCAGGCTCGCGTCCCCGGCCTGGGCGCACCCGTTGGGCACGGACGCGCTGGGCCGTGACGTGCTGGCCAGGGTGGGGCACGGCGCGGCGGCCACGCTCGGCGTCACGGTCCTGGTGTGCCTGTGCTCGTTCGCGGTCGCGGTGGTCGTCGGCTTCCTGCCGGGCCTGGCCGAAGGCGCCGCGGAGACCGCCAACGCCGTGCCGCCCGTGATCGCGGGCATCCTGGTCGCGGCGGTCGTCGGACCGGGCACGGTCGGCGCGTCCCTCGCGGTCGGCCTGGTCTCCTGGCCGCCGCTGGCCGCCCACGCGGCGGCGCTGGTCCGGGAGAACCGCGCGGCCACGCACGTCACCGCGTTGCGAGCGCTGGGCGCCGGGCCGTTCTGGATCACGACCCGGCACGTCCTGCCCGCGGTCGCCGGTCCGGTGGCCCGGCACGCCGTGCTGCGCCTGCCCGGCATCGCGTTGGCCCTGGCGTCGCTGGGTTTCCTCGGCCTGGGCGCGCCGCCGCCGACGCCGGAGTGGGGGCTGATGCTGGCCGAGTCCCTGCCCTACCTGGAGCGCGCGCCGTGGGCGGCCCTCGCCCCGACCGCGATGCTGCTGCTCCTGGCCGTGGTGGCGGTCTCGCTGTCGACCCTGCCGAGGAAGCGGTGACGACGGAGCCTGCCTGCGCGAGCGGTCCACTCAGGACTCCCCGTCATTCACCCGAAAGAGTGGCGAGAGGTGGGAATAGGCGACGGTGGGCCGCGGGTTGGTGCCGGCATGACCGACTCAGGGTTCGACCCGCACGCGCTGCTCGCGAAGAGCCGGATCGGCGTGCTCGCGACCATCAAGGCCGACGGACGCCCCCAGCTCTCCCCGATCATGCCCTCCTACGACCAGGGCGCGGGCGTGATCCGGGTGTCGACCACGGACCGGACCGCCAAGGTCGCGAACCTGCGCCGCGACCCGCGGGTCGCGCTGGAGGTGACCAGCGAGGACGGCTGGGAGTGGGCCACGGTCGAGGGCACGGCCACGATCACCGGTCCCGGCGCGGACCCGCACGGGCCGGAGGTCGAGGCGCTGGTGGAGTACTACCGCCTCGCCGCGGGCGAGCACCCGGACTGGGCCGAGTACCGGTCGGTCATGGTGGCGGAGCGGCGGGTGCTCGTGACGATCGAGGTCGACCGGGTGTACGGCCAGAAGGTCAACTGACCGCGCCGCCCCGTGCGGTTCACCGCGACCGCACGGGCGGGAGCGCCCGAGCCGGGCTACCAGCGCCCGAAGTGCACGGCGTCCTCGAACGGCCGGCGCTTGCGCGTCCGGGGGGACGCGCCCGCCGAGACGGTCTCCTCGGCGCCGTGCCCGATCGCGATCGCACCGATCGGCACGTGGTTCGCGGGCACGCCGAACCTCGCGCGCACCTCGTCGAAGTCGTCCTCGCCGATGCCGAAGTACACCGCGCCGAGCCCTTCGTCGACGACGGTCTGCAGGATCAGCAGCACGGCCATCCCGGTGTCGACGTACCAGAACGGCACCGGCCAGTGGTCCTCGGCGTACCGGTCCAGGTAGGCGTCCTTCACCGCGAACGCGAGCACGACCACCGGCGCGGTCTTGACCGTGTCGGCGGCCCACAGCTGCCCGACCGACTCGTAGAACCCGGCCGTCTCCTCACCGCGCAGCACCAGGAACGCCTGACCTTGGGAGTACCCGGCCGACGGGCCGCGCAGCGCGTTGCGCATGATCCGCCGGACGCTCTCGTCCGGCACCGGCTCGTCGGTGAACTCCCGCACCATCCGCCTGCGCCGGACCACGTCCTGGAACTCCACGAGAACCCCGCCTCCTCGGTCGACCGACGACGGCTCAGCGCAACGTCGGCACGTCGCCGTTGCCCACCCGGACGACGTCGACGCCGCGCAGCCCGCTCCGCCACGAGGCAACCACATCGGCGAGCACGGCGGCGGACACCGGGCGCCGGCCCAGCCCGATGGCGTACCGGACCGAGTCCGCCGTCCGCTCGACCGGTCGCGGCCACGCGTGCGCGTCCGGCGTCCCGGCCACCTCCAACGCGGTCAGCAACGCCCGCACCCGGCCGCGCACCGGCCCGACCAGCTCGTGCGGCACGGTGAGCAGCGCCCACGCGGCGTGCGTCCGGTGCGCGTCGGGCGGCGCGGTCAGCCCGGGAGCGCCGGCCGACACGATCTCCCAGGCCCGGTACAGCTCGGCCGTCAGCAGGTCCCGGAAACCCGGGCCGACCTGCTCGGTGCACGAGCGCACGGGCGCGGCCGGCGTCATGATGGTCACCGGCGCGCCGGTGCGGCCCGGCTCCGTCGTCACACCGATCGGGTCGCGCCAGTCCCACGCCGCCCACGTCCCGAAGAACCCGGCGAGCAGGTCCGGTCCGTCCCACTCGCGCACGGTCCGCGCCGCGAGCACCGACCACCCCAGCCCCGGCACGCCGCCGAACGGCGCCGAGTCCAGGCCACGCGCCCGTGCCCACGCCTTGACCGCCCGCGCGAGCCGCGCGAAGTCCTCCTGCCGACCGGCGACCGCCGCCGTCACCGCCTCCGCGTCACCGACCGCGCTCAGCGCCACCCCGTCGGCGGCGGCGACCGCGAGGTCCACCCCGAGCCCGTCCACGACCAGGCGGACACCGGGCGAGCGGGCGCCGACCACCGGCCGGACGACCGCGCCGGGCAGCGCGGAGGCCACCCGTCCGGCCACCGCCGCCGGCTGCGCCACCTCGGCGACGAGGTCCAGGTCGGCGTCGGGCAGCCCGCAGCCCATCCGCCGCGAACCGACGACGTGCACCACGTCCAGCACGGCCGACAGGGCGCGGGTGACGCGGTCGGCCACCGCGTCCAACGACGGTCCGGGCGCGGTGGCCGGTTCTTCGAACCACCGCACCTCGCCGGTGCCGAGCGCGATCGCCGCACGGGGCAGCACGGGGCCTTCGCCCCGCTTCGACAGCAGCACCACCTCGTCCACCCGGTCGGACCGCGCGCCGATCGTCCCGGCCGCCTGCGCCGACCCGTCGACGGTGAGGTGCGGGGTGAAGTCGTCCCCGGTCCGGCAAGCGGGGAACGGCCGCCGCACCGCGTCGTGCAGCGCCGTCCACGGCGTGCGGCCGGCCGCGGCCGGGTCGAGCCACACCACGCCCCGCCCGAACTGCCGCACCCCGTCCACCCGCACCGGGAACGGCGGCACGGCGGCGACCGCCTCGGCCAGCAGCGGCACGGCCCGGTCGAAGTCGGACTCCGGCACGAACCCGGACAGCAGCGTCACGTGCGGCGGCCGGCGGTCGGATCGGCGCTCGTGCTCCCGCCGCACCCGCTCGACCTCCTCCCACGGCCCCGGCAGCCACACCACGGCGGTCCGCGGCGTCGGCGGCGAGTCGAGCGCGCCGGTGGCCGGCCCGGCGGGCGTCAACCGGGCCAGCACCCCGTAGTGGTCGGAGGCGAACAGGCCGTCGACGGGCCGGTCGCCGACCAGCTCCGCGCCGGCGCACCGCAACCCGCCGCGCAGGAACACCCGGTCCAGCCGCGACCGCCGGCCGGTCAGCGAGGACACCGCGGCCAGCGGGTTCACCACCGGGTCGAACGTCGGCGGCTCGTCGTCCCGCGCCTGCAGCCACGCGTCCCGCATCCCGAGCGCGGCGGCCGGCCGCCGGCTGCCGTCGTTGAAGTCGCCGACCAGCACCACGTCGCCCGCCACCCCGGCGAACGCCTCCGCCACCCGCCCGAGCTGGGCGCGCCGCTTGGCCGACCCGTTCGCGGTGTGGTCGCTGGTCAGGTGGGTGGCCGCGACGACGAGCGGCCCGTCGGCCGTCTCGACCACGATCGCGCCGACGGCCTTGTGCGCGCCCAGCGGGAACCGGGCGGCCTCCAGGACGGGCAGCCTGCTCAGCACCAGCAGGCCGGTGCGGTCGACGTCCGGCCCGGTCGGGTCCACGTCGAGGGTGTAGCGGGCGCGCACCCACGGCTGGGCGAGGAGCGCGGCGAGCAGGTCGGGCTCGACCTCCTGCAACGCGATGACGTCCGCGTCGGCCGCCGCCAGCTCGCCGAACAGCAGGGGACGGCGGCGGGCGGTGTCGATGCGGTCGCTGTCGTAGCGGTCCCACAACACGTTCCAGGTGAGGACCGTGGTGGATGGCCGCTGCTCCCGCGGCACGACCTCGCGGGTGGCCGAGGGGGTGCGGGTCGGTTCGGGTGCCGCCCTTCGCGCGGTGGCCGAGGGGGTGCGGGTCGGTGTCCAGCCGTGCAGCGGGTCCCAGGCGTGGGGGGTGCTCGCGGTGAACACCGGCGCACGCAGGCGGCGTGGCGCGCGCACCCGTCCCGCGCCCGACTCGCCGACGCGATCGAGCCCGGTGGCCCGGTCCCACACCACCTCGCCGTCCGCCTCCACGAACAGCACCCGGTGCCACGGCACCTCGCCGCCCGGGGTGAACGCGGGCAGCGCCACCCGCTCGGGCCGCGCCCCGCGCTGCTGCACGCCGAGCACGAACCGCGCCGGGTCGAACCGCGGGTCCCAGCGGACCTGGTGGTAGACCTCTTCGCTGGTGCGCATCACGGCTCCCCGGCGGTGTCCGCGTCGTCCACGGCGCCGCCCGCGCCGACGTACCAGGTCCGGTGGGCCTGCCACGGGTACGGCGGGCTGAACCGGTGGGCCTGCGCGTCGAGCACCGCGGCGGGCACGGGGTGCGTCCGCGACCCGTTGCGCCGGGCCACCTCCCGCTCGTCGACCAGCACCACCGCGTGCGTCACCATCGCATCGTGCCGCCGCGCGACCGCGTGCACCACCGCCCGTTGCGGCCCGGTCAGCGAGGTCGCGTCCC
This sequence comes from Saccharothrix sp. 6-C, assembly GCF_016695385.1. NCBI lineage: Bacteria > Bacillati > Actinomycetota > Actinomycetes > Pseudonocardiales > Pseudonocardiaceae > Saccharothrix > Saccharothrix sp. 6-C. The sequence goes on from NZ_CP064192.1 coordinate 2,788,650, forward strand.
AGACCACGGTCCGGTGCGCGCGCAGGGCGGCGTCGAGCCGGTCGAGCCCCGCCCGCAGCACCCGGCCGTTGACCCGCTGGTCCGCCCGGTCGCCCGCCTCCTCGCGCAGGTCGTCCAACGACACCCGGGCGTCCGCCGCCACCCCGGCGGCGAACGTCGACTTGCCGCTGCCCGACAACCCGACCAGGTGCACCAACGACGGGAAGTCGCCGGACCGCCACCGCCACGTCGCGGCGACGGCCTCCGCCACGTCCAGCACCCGCCCGGCCCGGACGCTCGCGTCCCGCGCCTCGGCCCAGCACCGGTCGGCGGCCGGGCCCGGGTGCACGCCCAGCCCCGACCGCAGCCGGTCGAACGACCCGACGTCCTCGGCGTGCAGGGCCGACCAGGCCACGAGGTCGCGCGCGTCCGCGTCGGGCGCGACGGCGGCCGACACGGCGTGCAGCACGTCGAGGTCCACCGCCGTCGAGAAGCGCAGCAACCCGGCCCGCCGCGCCTCGTCCGGGAACGGCTCGTGCAGCAGCCGGTGCAGACCCACGAGGTCGCCGACGCGCCGCGCCACCCCGACCCCGACCGGGCCCGCGAGCAGCGACATCACCCGGCCGCGCCGAAGCCGGTGCGCCGCCGCCGCCAGCACGCCGACCAGGCGGGCTTCCCCGGTCGACCGCGCCGCCACCGCCGCCGCGGGCTCCGCGTCACCGGCGATCCCGACCGCGTCGAGCAGCGCGGACACGTCGAACGGCGCGCCGGACCGCACGTCCCACAGCACGGAGCCGGGCCCGAGGCCGTTCTCCACCACCGGCGCCGTCATCCAGTGCGCGTCGGTCCGCACGTGGTGCGCGCGCACCCACTTCGCCACCCGCCGGCCGAAGTCGGCCCGCCCGAACCCGTCGACGGTCCGCACCACGAACCCCTCCTGCCGCGTCGTGTCCACCCGCAGCCGGCGCAGCGCCCGCTCGTCGAACACCCCGCGCCACAGCACCGGGGGCACGGGCACGCCCAGGTCGCGCAGGAAGCGCGCGGTCCGGTCCCAGTCCAGGCAGCGGTCGCCGTCCCAGACGGAGAACCCGTAGAACCAGCTCTCCAGGTCCGCGTAGCCGATCGAGTGACGTGCGTAGACGTTCTCGCCGCAGATCCGCCACCCGCGGGGCACCCGCGCCCCGATCCGGCCCTGGAGCGCCTTGACCCACGACCGGGACGGGTGGTGCGCCGAGTCGAGCGACCGCGCGTGCACACCGTCGGCGTAGAGGGTGGTGTTCTCGCCGTCGAGCTTCTCGGTGACCACCACCTCACGGCCGCGCATCGCGTCCAGGTCGGCGACCCGCACGTCGTCCGCCGACGCGCCGGGCGACCACGGCAGGTGCGGCGTGCGCGGGTACGGCGTGCGCATGACCCCTCCCACCACTGGATTCGGGTGAACCATAGAGATCACCTGGCCGGGTCATCGACCGGTTTTCGGCGGTGTCCCGGCCGGCCGGGCGACTGGATACGATGACGATTCGACGAAGGTCGAAGAGAAAGGACGAACGTGGAGACGCTCGAGTTCCAGTCGGAGGCGCGTCAGCTCCTGCGGCTGATGATCCACTCGGTCTACTCGAACAAGGACACGTTCCTGCGGGAGTTGGTGTCCAACGCCTCCGACGCGCTGGACAAGCTCAGGCTGGAGACGTTCCGGGACAAGGACCTGGTCGCGGACACGTCGGACCTGCACGTCGCGATCGAGGTGGACCGGGAGGCGCGCACCCTCACGATCCGGGACAACGGCATCGGCATGACCCGCGAGGACGTGATCGGGCTCATCGGCACGATCGCCAAGTCCGGCACCGCCGAGTTCCTGCAGAAGCTGAAGGAGTCGAAGGACTCCGCCGCCTCGCAGGACCTCATCGGCCAGTTCGGCATCGGCTTCTACTCCTCGTTCATGGTCGCCGACAAGGTCACGCTCGTGACCAGGCACCCGCGCGCGGAGGGCGTCCGGTGGGAGTCCACCGGCGAGGGCACCTACACGATCGAGGACGTCGAGGACGCGCCGCAGGGCACCTCCGTCACCCTCCACCTCAAGCCTGCCGACCCCGAGGACCACCTCGCCGACTACACGTCGACGGCGAAGATCACCGAGGTCGTCAAGCGGTACGCCGACTTCATCACCTGGCCGATCAGGATGGCGAAGGAGGACGGCGCGGAGCCGGCCACGATCAACTCCCGCAAGGCGCTGTGGGCGCGGCCCGCGTCCGAGGTCACCGAGGACGAGTACGCCGAGTTCTACCGGCACGTCAGCCACGACTGGAACAAGCCGCTCGAGACGATCCGGATGCACGGCGAGGGCGTCTTCGAGTACCAGGCGCTGCTGTTCATCCCGTCCCAGGCGCCGCTGGACCTGTTCATGCGCGAGCGCAAGCGGGGCGTGCAGCTCTACGTCAAGCGCGTCTTCATCATGGACGACTGCGAAGAGCTGATGCCGGAGTACCTCCGGTTCGTCAAGGGTGTCGTGGACGCCCAGGACCTGACGCTCAACGTGTCGCGCGAGCTGCTGCAGCACGACCGCCAGATCCAGCAGGTGCGCCGCCGGCTGGTGAAGAAGGTGCTCTCGACCGTCAAGGGCATGATGGCCGACAAGCCCGAGTCGTACGAGACGTTCTGGCGGGAGTTCGGCGGCGCGGTCAAGGAAGGCCTGCTCGCCGACCCCGACAACCGCGACGCCATCCTCGACATCGCCTCGTTCGCCTCGACGGCCGACGCGGAGAAGCCGACCACGCTCGCGGGGTACGTCGAGCGGATGAAGGACGACCAGCGGCACATCTACTACATGACCGGCGACTCGCGGGCCACGGTGGAGAACTCGCCGCACCTGGAAGCGCTGCGGGCCAAGGGCTTCGAGGTGCTGATCCTCACCGACCCGATCGACGAGATGTGGGTCGACGCGGTGCCGGGGTACAAGGACATGACGTTCCAGTCGATCGCCAAGGGGCAGGTCGACCTGGAGACCGAGGAGGAGAAGGCCCAGGCGCAGGAGCGGCAGAAGGACTTCGCCGACTTCCTGGCCTGGCTGACGGGCGCCCTGGCCGACCAGGTCAAGGAGGTGCGGCTGTCCTCGCGCCTCACCACGTCGGCCGCGTGCGTCGTCGGCGACGCGCACGACCTGACCCCGACGCTGGAGAAGATGTACCGGGCGATGGGCCAGGAGCTGCCGCCGGTCAAGCGGATCCTGGAGCTCAACCCCGACCACGCCCTGGTCGCCGGGCTGCGCCAGGCGTTCGCCGAGCGCGGCGGGGACGACGCGTCGCTCGCCGAGTCGGCCGAGCTGCTGCACGGCATGGCGCTGCTCGCCGAGGGCGGCGACCTGCCCGACCCGTCCCGCTTCGTCCGGCTGATGTCGGACCACCTGGAGCGGGCGCTCTGAGCCCGGGTCCGGCGCGGTGGCTCCCACCACCGCGCCGGACACCGGTCGCCCTCGTCCGCACGACGCCGGCCGCCCGCGTCGTGTCCACCGGACTGCCCGGCCGCCCGCGTCGTGTCCGCCGGACCGTCCGGCCGCCCGCGCGCGGCACGGCCCGCACCGGTCGGGCGTGCGCCCTTCCCGCCGCACCCCGACCGCGGTCGCCGCGCGCTCGCCGGTCGCTCCCGACACCTCGCCGACGTCGTTCCCCGAAGGGGGCGACGACCGCCGAACTGATATTGGGCAGACTCTGGACCGCCGTCACGAAACTGCCGTATGTTCGCCGTCATGGAGCTGCGAGGGAAGGTCGCCGTGGTCACCGGCAGTGGCCGCGGCCTGGGCCGGGCGTACGCGGAAGCCCTGGCGCGGGCGGGGGCGGCGGTCGTGGTCAACGACGTGGACGCCGAGGCGGCGGGCGCGGTCGTGGAGGCGATCGCGGCCGAGGGGGGACGCGCGGTCGCCGTGGTCGCGCCCGTCGGACCGACCGGGACCGCCGACCGGCTCGTCGAGGCCGCCGTCGAGGAGTTCGGCGGGCTGGACGTCCTGGTCGCCAACGCGGGCATCCTGCGCGACCGGGTGCTGTGGAAGATGTCCGACGACGACTTCGACGCGGTGCTCGACGTGCACCTGCGCGGCACGTTCACCTGCGCCCGCGCGGCGGCGGTGCGGATGCGGGAGCAGGGCCGGGGCGGCAGCCTGGTGCTGATCTCCTCGCCCGCCGGCCAGCGCGGCAACTTCGGGCAGACCAACTACGCGGCGGCCAAGGCGGGCATCGTCGCCATGGCCCGCACCTGGGCGTTGGAGCTGGCCCGCGCGGACATCGCGGTCAACGCCGTGGTGCCGGTCGCCGCGACCGAGATGACCCGGACCATCCCGGCGTTCGCGCCCGTCATCGAGGAGGCCGAGCGCACCGGCGCGCCGTTCCCCGACTGGCTGCGCCGGGACGAGGGCCTCGGCACGGTGGAGGACGTCGCGTCGCTGATCGTCTACCTGGCCTCCGACGCGGCGCGGCACGTCACGGGGCAGGCCATCGGCATCGGCGGCGACCGGCTCGCCCTCTGGGCGCACCCCCGGGAGAAGGCGGTGGCGCTCGCCGACGGCGGGTGGACCGCGGACACCATCGCCGAGTCGTGGGCGACCGGTGTCGGCGTGGAACCGGAGACCTACGGCATCCCCGCGCCGACCCCGCCGGCGGCCTGACATGACCCTCGCCCTGGACGACCTGGTGGCCATCGACGTCCACACCCACGCGGAGGTGTCGAGGGACGGCCACCCGTCGTTGAGCCCCGAGCTGCTGGCCGCCTCCGCGAAGTACTTCGGCGCGCACGGCCACCGCCAACCCACCGTCGACGAGACCGCGGCGTACTACCGGGAGCGGCGGATGGCGGCGGTCGTCTTCACCGTCGACGCCGAGCACGCCACCGGCCACCCGCGCATCCCGAACGAAGAGGTCGCGGAGAACTGCGCCGAGCACCCCGACGTGCTCATCCCGTTCGCGAGCGTCGACCCCTGGAAGGGCCGCGCGGGCGCGCGCGAGGTGCGCCGGCTGGTCGAGCGGCACGGCGTGCGCGGCTTCAAGTTCCACCCCAGCCTCCAGGGCTTCGCGCCGAACGACCCGATGGCCTACCCGCTGTACGAGGTCATCGAGGAGCTCGGCGTGCCGGCGGTGTTCCACACCGGGCAGACCGGCATCGGCGCGGGCGTCCCCGGTGGCGGCGGCATCCGCCTGAAGTACTCCGACCCCATGCTCGTGGACGACGTCGCGGTGGACTTCCCGGAGCTGCGGATCGTCCTGGCGCACCCGTCGTTCCCGTGGCAGGACTCGGCGTTGGCGGTGGCCACGCACAAGCCGCACGTGCACATCGACCTGTCCGGGTGGTCGCCCAAGTACTTCCCGCCGCAGCTCGTCCGCTACGCCGACTCGCTGCTGCAGGACAAGGTGCTGTTCGGCTCGGACTACCCGGTGATCACCCCGGACCGCTGGCTGGCGGACTTCGAGGCGCTCGACCTCAAGCCCGCCGTCCGCCCCAAGATCCTCAAGCACAACGCGGCCAGGCTGCTCGGCCTCGACACGACAGACTCGGAGCGCACATGACCACCACCGTCACCGGCCAGGCGGAGCTCCTCGCGCTGGCCGGGCACGACCTCGGGCACACCGGGTGGCGCGAGATCACCCAGGACCGGGTCGACACCTTCGCCGACGCCGCCGACGACCACCAGTGGATCCACGTCGACCCGGAGCGGGCGGCCGCCGGGCCGTTCGGCGGCACCATCGCGCACGGCTACCTCACGCTGTCGCTGATCATCCCCATGTTCGGGGAGCTGCTGGCGGTCGAGGGCGTCCGGATGAGCGTCAACTACGGGCTGGACAAGGTGCGCTTCCCCAGCCCGGTGCGCGTCGGCGACAAGATCAGGCTCGCGGGCCGCGTCGTCTCGGTCGACGAGGTCGCGGGCGACGGCGTCCAGCTGGTGCTGGACTTCACCGTCGAGATCGACGGCACGGAAAAACCGGCGTGCGTCGCGCGCGCCGTGTACCGGCACTACCCCTGAGGGGGCCACCATGTCGAACCAGCCGGACGCGCCCAACGTCCAACTCCGCCGCGCCGTCGCGTCGAGCTTCATCGGCAGCGTGATCGAGTACTACGACTTCCTGCTCTACGCCACCGCGTCCGCCGTGGTGTTCAACAAGGTCTTCTTCTCCTCCCTCGACCCGCTCGTGGCCGTCATCGCGAGCTTCGGCACGTTCGCCACCGGCTACCTGGCCCGCCCGCTCGGCGGCGTCCTGTTCGGACACTTCGGCGACCTGCTGGGCCGCAAGCGGATGCTCGTGCTGACCATGACGTTGATGGGGGTGGCCAGCTTCCTCATCGGACTGCTGCCGACCTACGCCCAGGTGGGCTGGCTCGCGCCGGTCGGCCTCGTCGTCCTGCGCGTGGTGCAGGGCATCGCGGTCGGCGGCGAGTGGGGCGGCGCGGTGCTGATGTCCGCCGAGCACGCCACCCGCAGGCGCGGGCTGTGGGCCGGGTTCACCAACGCCGGCGCGCCGTGCGGGATGGTGCTGTCGACGCTGGCGCTGACGGCGACCGCCGCGCTGGTGGGCGAGCGGGCTTTCCTGGACTGGGGCTGGCGCATCCCGTTCCTGATCTCCGTGGTGCTGCTCGGCGTCGGGCTGTTCGTGCGGCACCGGGTCGAGGAGACGCCGGCGTTCCGGGCCGTGCGGGACGCGGGCGTCAAGCGCCGGGCCCCGGTGGTGGAGGTGTTGCGCGACCACCCGCGCGTGCTCCTGCTGGGCATCGGCGTGGGGCTGGCCGCGTTCGTCTCGCAGTCGACGTTGACGACGTTCGTCCTGGCGCACGGCGTGGCGGCCGGTCACGCGCGCCAGACCGTGCTCAACGCGCTCACGCTGTCCTCCGTCTGCGCCGTCGTGGGCATCCTCGGGTGGGCGGCCGCGTCGGACCGGTTCGGCAGGCGGCCGGTCGTGGTGGCGGGCGCGGTCGCGATGGGCGCGTACGCGTTCGTGCTGTTCCCCTTGGTGGACAGCGGTGACACGGTGTTGCTGACGGTCGCGCTGGTGCTGGGCCAGGGCGTGATCCACCCGATGATGTACGGGCCGCTCGCGGCCCTCTACAGCGAGCTGTTCAGCACCGAGAACCGGTACACGGGCGCGTCGCTCGGCTACCAGGTCGCCGGGCTGGGCGCGGGCGTCGCGCCGCTGCTGTTCGCCTCGATCCAGCGGGCCACCGGCGGGCAGGGGCTGACGCTCATCTCGTCGACCATCGCCGCGTTCTGCCTGCTCACCGTGGTGTGCGTGCTGGCGTTGAAGGAGACCGGCGCACGAGACCTCAGGGCGGTCGCCGTTTCCTGAGCTGTTGCCGAGCTGTTCGCCTGAGTCGTGACAGGAGGACCGAAGTGAGGAACTCGGGGCTCGGGAGTTGGCCGTACCGGCGGGCGCTGATGTCGCCGGACCGGGTGGCGATCGTCCACTCCGGACAGCTGACCTACGCGGAGCTGGCCGAGCGCGTCACGCGCCTCGCGCACCGGCTGCGCGGGGCCGGCGTGGGCAGGGGCGACCGGGTCGCGTACCTGGGCCCCAACCACCCGTCGTTCGTGGAGTCGATGTTCGCCGCCCACGTGCTCGGCGCGATCTTCGTGCCGGTGAACTCCCGTCTCACCGCCCCCGAGGTGGCGCACGTGCTGGCGGACTCGGCGCCGTCGGTGCTGGTGTGCGCGCCGCAGTGCGAGGAGGTCGCCCGTTCGGCTTTCACCGGTGTGGTCGTCGCGGTGGGTCCGAGCTACGAGCGGTGGTTGACCGAGGGCGCCGTCGCGCCGATCGACGAGGTGGTGGCGCCCGACGACGTGGCGCTCATCCTCTACACGTCCGGCACGACCGGTCGCCCGAAGGGCGCGATGCTCACGCACGCCAACCTGGTCTGGAACACCTACAACCTGCTGGTGGGCGTGGACGTCACCAGCACCGAGCGCACCCTGGTGTCCGCGCCGCTGTTCCACGTCGCCGCGCTCGCGCAGACGTTGCTGCCCACGTTCATCAAGGGCGGCACGGCGGTGCTCACCTCGTCGTGGGACGTCGATTTGGTGTACGACCTCATCGAGCGGGAACGGGTCACGCTGACGTTCGGCGTGGCCACGATGTACGCCGACCTGGCCGCGTCACCGCGCTGGGCCACGGCCGACCTGTCGTCGTTGCGGCACCTGCTGTGCGGCGGGGCGGCCGTGCCGGACTCGCTGATCCGCGCCTACCAGGAGCGGGGGCTGACGTTCTGCCAGGGCTACGGCCTCACCGAGACCGCGCCCGGCGCGACGTTCCTGGAAGCGGGGGAGAGCGTCCGCAAGGTCGGGTCGGCGGGGGTGCCGGTGTTCTTCGGCGAGGTCCGGGTCGTGCGCGACGACGGCGTGGACGCGGAGGCGGACGAGCCGGGGGAGGTGCTGGTGCGCGGCCCGAACGTGACGCCGGGCTACTGGCGCGACCCCGGCGCGACGGCCGCCGCGTTCGCCCGCGACGGCTGGTTCCGCACCGGCGACGTCGGGAAGTTCGACGACGAGGGCCACCTGCGCGTGGTGGACCGGCTGAAGGACATGTTCATCTCCGGCGGCGAGAACGTCTACCCGGCGGAGGTGGAGAACGCCCTGGTCGCCCACCCGGACGTGGTGGAGGCCGCGGTGATCGGCGTCCCGGACCCCAGGTGGGGCGAGGTCGGGCGGGCGTTCGTGCGGTGCGCCGGCGGTGGCGGGCCGTCCCGGGAGGAGCTGCGGGCGTTCCTGCTCACCAGGCTGGCCAAGTACAAGGTGCCGGTGCACGTCGACCTGGTGGACCGGCTGCCGCGAACCGGCTCGGGCAAGGTCCGCAAAGCCGCCCTGCGCCAACTGCCCCAACCCTGAGCCGCCGCGCGTGTCCTACCTTCAGAACAGGCGTGTCCTACGTTCGGAACCCGGGTGTCCTGCGTTCGGAACCCGGGTGTCCTGCGTTCAGGACACCCGGGTTGAACCCTCAGGTCGACCGGACCGCGCGGTGCGCCAGGTCGTCCAGCCGCCGCCCGATCGCCTCGGCGGCGGCACGCAGGTCCGGCACGAGGCGGTGCAGGTCGGTGCGCACGGAGCGGACCACGATGCCCAGCGCGCCGGGCGGTTCCTGCCCGTCCGCCGGGATGGCGACGGCGACCGAGCACGAGCCGAGCGTCATCTCCTCGCTGGTCAGCGCATACCCGCGAGCGGCCGTGGCCCGCAGCTCGCGCGCCAGCCGAGCCCGTTCGGTGATCGTGTAACGGGTGCAGCGCAGCAGCGGGCGTTCGAGGTAGGCGCGCACGAACGCGGGGTCGGCGCGGGCCAGCAGGGCCTTGCCGACCCCGGTCGCGTGCAACGGCAGCCGCGCCCCGGTGCGGGAGACGATCGGCACCGAGCGGTGACCGGCGAGCTTCTCCACGTACAGCGCGTCGAACCCGTCGTGCACGGCGAGGTGGATGTTCTCGCGCGTCGCCTCGTACAGGTCCTGCATGAACGGCAGGGCGACCTCCCGCAGCCGACCGGCCACCGGCGCCAGCGTCGCCGCTTCCCACAGCCGCAGGCCGATGCCGTAGCTCCCGTCCGCGTCGCGTTGCAGCGCGCCCCACGACACCAGTTCGCGGACCAGCCGGTGCACCGTCGGCAACGGCAGGTCCGCGCGCCGCGCCAGCTCGGTCAGCCTGAGCCGCGGGTGCTCGGCGTCGAACACGCCCAGCAACGCCAGCGCCCGCCCGGCCATCGAGCGCCGGGGCGCGTCGCGGTCGACCGCCATGCAGCTTCTCCTTCGAACGCCGGACGTCGACCGTAACGGCGGGTCCGGTTCGGATTCACCGCCACTTTCACCCAGTGGAAGTCGATCCTGGCGAACGGCCGCACGCCGTCCTTGGCTTGACCCATGCGAACGAGAGTCGGAATCGTCGGCGCGGGTCCCGCCGGCCTGGTGCTGTCCCACTTGCTGGCCGAACGCGGCATCGACTCCGTGGTGGTCGAGACGCGCGGCCGTGCGGCGATCGAGCAGACGATCCGCGCCGGCGTGCTGGAGCAGGGCACGGTGGAGCTGCTGACCGCCATGGGTGTCGGCGCGCGTGTGCTGGCCGAGGGCGCCCGGCACGACGGGATCGAGCTGCGGTTCGGCGGCCGCGGTCACCGGGTCGACTTCAGCGGCCTCACCGGCCGGGCGGTCTGGCTGTACCCGCAGCACGAGGTGCTCAAGGACCTGATCGCGGCACGGCTCGCGGCGGGCGCCGACATCAGGTTCGAGGCGAGCGACGTGGCGCTGCGCGGCATCACGTCCGACGAGCCCGTCCTCTCCTTCACCGACGCCGACGGCACGCGGGTCGAGCTGCGCTGCGACGTGATCGCGGGCTGCGACGGCTCGTCGGGCGTCAGCAGGCGGTCCATTCCCGACGGCGACCGCACCGACTACTTCCGCGCCTACCCGTTCGGCTGGTTCGGCATCCTGGCCGAGGCGCCACCGTCCTCGAAGGAGCTGGTCTACGCCCACTCCGACCGGGGGTTCGCGCTGATCAGCACGCGGACGCCCCAGGTGCAGCGGATGTACTTCCAGTGCGACCCCGACGAGCGCGCCGACGACTGGAGCGACGACCGGATCTGGGCGGAGCTGAACGCGCGGGTCGCGGGCGACGGGTTCAGCCTGGCGGAGGGCCGCATCTTCGACCGGGGCGTGATCCCGATGCGCAGCTACGTGTGCGAGCCGATGCGGCACGGCCGGCTGTTCCTGGCCGGGGACGCGGCGCACGTCGTGCCGCCCACCGGCGCGAAAGGACTGAACCTCGCCGTGGCGGACGTGGTGGTGCTCGCCCGCGCGTTGGAGGAGTACTTCGCCACCGGGTCCACCGGGGCGTTGGACGCCTACGGCCCGACCGCGGCCCGGCGGGTGTGGCGGGCGCAGCACTTCTCGTGGTGGATGACGTCGATGCTGCACACCGACCCGGCCGGTTCGCCGTTCGACGTCAAGCGGCAGCTCGGCGAGCTGGAGCTGATCACCTCCAGCACGGCCGCCGCGACGCACCTCGCCGAGGCGTACACGGGCTGGCCGCTGTAGCCACTGGCCGACAGGTGCGATCGGCGCAATCCGGCTGCCGGTGTTCGGACCAGGTCGCCGATAAAGTTGCGAATCTTCTTTCGAACAGTTTCGAAGGTTGCCGAATATGGCTCCGGCGGTCGGACCACTTCGGTCAGTATCGGTTCAGGTTGTCGGAACATGGTGTCTAAACAGGGGTTTCGACCTGGTCGGTCGAGTCGGAACACGTCGTTGTGGACGAGTTCGACCGGCTGTTGACCTGCCGAACTGTCCCTTACGGGCCGATGTGGGCCCGCAAGGATGCCGCGTTTCGGTGCTTGCCAGACCTATCTGTTTCGGTTAATACTTCTAAAAGTTTCAGGCCGGGCACGGTCGGGTGCCGCCCCCGATGGTGTCCGCCTGCGCTGCGCACGCTCTGGAGGACCATCTCAACGACCTGTCGTTGGCGTGGAGGAATCCCGTGGCACCGGGCCCTCCCTCGCCAAGTGTGCGGATCCGGACCACCCCGCCCCGGCGGTTCGGGTCGACCCGGCAACCACCCCCACCACCTGCCGAACCCGCAGGTGCTCTCAGAAGGTGCAAACATGAAGCTGACATCGAGGTCAGTGTTGCGAGCGGCACTCGTGTCGACGTTGGTGACCGCCACCACGGGCGCCGCGGTGCTCCTGGCGACGTCGGCCAACGCCGGGACCACCCTCGGCGCCTCCGCGGCCGAGTCGGGTCGCTACTTCGGCACGGCCGTCGCCGCGAACAGGCTCAGCGACTCGACGTACGTCGGGATCCTCAACCGTGAGTTCAACATGGTCACGGCTGAGAACGAGATGAAGATGGACGCCACGGAGCCGAACCAGAACCAGTTCAGCTACGGCAACGGCGACCGGATCGTCAACCACGCCCGTGCCCAGGGCATGCGGGTGCGCGGTCACGCGTTGGCGTGGCACTCGCAGCAGCCGGGCTGGATGCAGAACATGTCCGGCACCGCGCTGCGCAACGCGATGCTCAACCACGTCACCCAGGTCGCCACCTACTACCGGGGCAAGATCTACGCCTGGGACGTGGTGAACGAGGCGTTCGCCGACGGTTCCGGCGGCGGGCGTCGTGACTCGAACCTGCAGCGCACGGGCAACGACTGGATCGAGGCGGCGTTCCGCGCGGCGCGGGCGGCCGACCCGGGCGCGAAGCTCTGCTACAACGACTACAACACCGACGACTGGACGCACGCGAAGACCCAGGCCGTCTACCGGATGGTGCAGGACTTCAAGCAGCGCGGCGTGCCGATCGACTGCGTGGGCCTGCAGTCGCACTTCAACAGCCAGAGCCCGGTGCCGGGCAACTACCAGACCACGCTGTCGAGCTTCGCCGCCCTCGGTGTGGACGTGCAGATCACCGAGCTGGACATCGAGGGCTCCGGCTCCGCGCAGGCGGCCAACTTCGAGCGGGTCGTCAAGGCCTGCCTCGCGGTAACGCGCTGCACCGGCATCACCGTGTGGGGCATCCGGGACACCGACTCGTGGCGCGCCTCGGGCACCCCGCTGCTGTTCGACGGCTCGGGCAACAAGAAGGCCGCCTACACCTCCACGCTGAACGCCCTCAACAGCGGCGGTTCCACCGTGCCCACGTCGACGACGACGTCCACGACGGACCCGACCGACCCCACCACCACGACGACCACGATCCCCGGTAACGGCGGCTGCACCGCCTCGGTGTCGCTGAACTCGTGGAACGGCGGCTTCGTCGCCACGGTGAAGGTCACCGCCGGCTCGTCGGCGATCAACAGCTGGACGGTCACGACCGACCTGCCGTCCGGCGTGGCGGTCACCAACGCGTGGAGCGCCGAGCGCTCCGGCACCAGCGGCACCGTCCAGTGGCGCAACGTCAGCTACAACGGTCGCGTCGCGGCCGGGATGTCGACCGAGTTCGGCTTCCAGGGCACCGGTTCGGCCTCGGGCATCTCGCCGAGGTGCACGGCCGGCTGATCGCGCACGACTGAAGTCGCTCCGGTCGAAGCCCGGTGCGGGGACCCGCGTCGTCCCCGCACCGGGCTTCGCGCGGTCGACCCTCCGCCGCCGCGCACGTCACGCCTCGTCGTCGAGCCGGGGCGCGACTTCACCGCGATGATCGGCGCGGTCCTGGACCTGGGTCCGTTCGCGAGGCGCGCCACGCGAGCGCCGCGCGTCGACCGGTCGAGGACCACCTGGCGGCGTTGGCCGCGGCGCTGCCCGGCCCGCCGCGGGCGAAGGCCGCGATGATGCGGGAGGGGTGCGCGACGGCCTGGTCGCCCAGACCCGCCGGACCGGCCGCGCCGCCGCCGTGCCGGCCACCGCGTCGCACGGCGTGGTCGCCGCGTCGGCCCATGTCTGCCGCCGGTGCGCCCAGGCCGGTTTCCGCTGATCGGACGCTGACCGGCCGACACGGAGCGTCACGGCGAAATGTCAGGGTGTGAGACAGGCTCTGTACGAGCGCGCGTGTCCCGGTGTACGTTCCCGGCGGGTCTGGGAGCGCTCCCAGGCATCCTTCGAGATGAGGAGGGGCTCAGTGAAGCGCTCCACCGCACTGCTCGCGGCTTGCGCGGTGGCACTCGGCTCAGCGGCGACGATGTTGCCGAACGCCGTGGCCGCCGCCCAGGGCTGCAAGGTCGACTACGCCGTCACCAGCCAGTGGTCCGGCGGGTTCCAGGCGGGCGTCAAGGTCACCAACCTCGGTGACCCGGTCAGCGGCTGGTCGCTGACCGTCGCGTTCCCGAACAGCTCCCAGCGGGTCACCCAGGGCTGGAACGCCACCTGGACCCAGTCCGGCTCCACGGCCACCGCCACCAACGTCGACTGGAACCGGACGCTGTCCACCGGCGCGTCGACCGACCTGGGTTTCGTCGGCTCCTACTCGGGCAGCAACCCGACGCCCACGTCGTTCGCGCTCAACGGCGTCGCGTGCACCGGTTCGACCACGGGCACGTCCACCACGTCCACGACGACCACCACGACGACGAACCCGCCGGTCGGCCGCAACCCGGTCGAGATCAACGGCCAGCTGCGGGTGTGCGGCGTCAACCTGTGCAACCAGTACAACCGCCCGGTGCAGCTGCGCGGCATGAGCACGCACGGCATCCAGTGGTTCGACAAGTGCTACAACAACAACTCGTTGGACGCGCTGGCGAACGACTGGAAGTCCGACCTGCTCCGCATCGCGATGTACGTGCAGGAACAGGGCTACGAGACCAACCCGTCCGGGTTCACCAACCGGGTGAACAGCCTGGTCGACATGGCCGAGGCGCGCGGCATGTACGCGATGATCGACTTCCACATCCTCACGCCGGGTGACCCGAACTACAACATCGACCGGGCCAAGACCTTCTTCGCCGCCGTCGCGCAGCGCAACGCGAGCAAGAAGAACGTGATCTACGAGATCGCGAACGAGCCGAACGGCGTGAGCTGGGCGTCGATCAAGAGCTACGCCGAGCAGGTCATCCCGGTGATCCGCGCCGCCGACCCGGACGCCGTCGTCATCGTCGGCACGCGCGCCTGGTCGTCGCTCGGCGTGTCGGAGGGCTCCAGCGAGACCGAGGTCGTCAACAACCCGGTCAACGCCACGAACATCATGTACGCGTTCCACTTCTACGCCGCGAGCCACAAGGACAACTACCGCGCGACCGTGAGCCGTGCCGCGCAGCGCCTGCCGCTGTTCGTGACGGAGTTCGGCACCGTCCTGGCCACCGGCGGCGGCACGTTCGACCGGGCGAGCACCACCGCCTGGCTGGACCTGCTGGACCAGCTCAAGATCGGTTACGCGAACTGGACGTACTCGGACGCGAACGAGAGCAGCGCCGCGTTCCGCCCGGGCACCTGCAACGGCGGTGACTACTCCGGCAGCGGTGTGCTCACCGACTCCGGCGCGTTGCTCAAGAGCCGGATCAGCACGCCGGACAACTTCCCGACCAGCTGAACCACGCTCCACCGAGGACGGGGCCCCGCGTTCGCGCGCGGGGCCCCGTTCCCATGTCGTCGCTCGATCGGGTGACCGGCTGCTCAGTCCGCGGTCGCCGGGTCCGCGGCCTTCCGGTGGCGGTCGGTGTGGCCGAGGTCGCGGTCGGGGGCGATGCGGTCGCGCACCAGCTGCTTGAGGGCGGCCAGGTCGGGGAAGCCGTCCTGCGCCTTGCGGGACCACAGGGTCTCGCCGTCGAGCCGGACGTCGAACACGCCGCCCGTGCCCGGGATGAGAGCGACCTCGCCCAGTTCGGTGGTGAACGTGGTCAGCAGCTCCTGCGCCGTCCAGCCGGCGCGCAGCAACCAGCGGCACTGCGTGCAGTACTCGATCTCCAGGCGGGGCTCCTTCGCGGTCACCGGCCCAGTATCGCCAGTCGGGCGGCCCGCCGGCGACCTCGGTGGCGGCGGTCACGGCGGCGGGGGAGGTCGTGAGGTGTGGGGCCGGTGCCAGCCCCCAGAGTTGACACCGGCCCCGTCCGGCGGGAGCGGACGTGGGTCCGCTGTCCACCGGTCATCGCCGGCGGTGGCGGTAGCTCCCCCTGAGCACCGCCCCCGCCGGGGGCACCGTCACCCGATGCGGGCGGACTCGGGACCGGTCGGCCCGGTGATCCGGTCGAGTGGCACGGCGGAGGCTTCGACGATCCGCTCGAAGGACACCCCCGCCCGGTCGAAGACCCGTTCCAGCGCCTCGGCGTCGTCGGCGGCGAAGACGCCGAAGTAGCTGTCGTCACCCGGGACGGCGAGGCAGCACCGCAGGACGACGGGCGGTGCGCACAGGTCGGCGGCGGCGCGCACCGCGGCCATCGCGGCGGCGACCTCACGCGGGTTCGCCGCGTGCAGGTAGCACTCCGCCAGGAAGAGCCTGGTCGGCCGCTCCACTCCGACAACGGTCATGCGGGCACTCTCACCCCCGCGCCCCCGCCGGCGCATCGGGGAGCGACCCCACAGTTGCTACCCCTGGCGCAGGAAGTCCAGCCGGGCCAGCTCGCGACGCGTGCGCACACCGGCCTTGCGGTAGATGCGGGTCAGGTGGGCCTCGACCGTCTTCTCGGTCACGTACGCCGCCCCGGCGACCTCCCGGTTGCTCATCCCGGCCGCCACCAACCGCGCGATCCGCAGCTCCGCGGCGGTCAGCTCGTGCTCGTCACCGCGGCGCAGCCCGAGCGTGGCCAGCTCGGCGTCGACCTCCGCCACCCACGACGGCGCGCCCAGCCCGTCGAACACCTCCCGTGCCGCCAGGAGCGCCTCCCGCGCCGCGAGCTTCAACCGCCGCCGACGCAGCACCCGGCCGCGCACCAGGTCAGTGCGGGCCCGCTCGAACGGCATCGGCAGCAGGTCCGCCGCCTCGGCCGCCGCCGCCAACGCCTCCTCCGCGTCCTGCGGGTCGCCCCACGCCATCCGCACGAGCGCCCGCGACCTGGCCGCGACCACCGCGATCCACGGACGTGGCGCCCGGTCGCGACGCTCCTCCAGCTCGGCCAGCAGCCGCGTCGCCTCGGCGTGCTCACCCAGCTCGACCACCGCCTCGACCAGGTCGCCGTACAGGGTGCTGATCGGGAAGTCGGCCATGCCGACCTCCGCGCACAGCGCCACCGCCGCCGTCAGGTGCCCGCGCGCCGCGCCCGGGTCGCGCCGGGACAGCTCGACGAACCCCAGCACGGCACGCTGGTGCACCGCGACCCACGGGTCGTCCAGCTCCGCGGCCACCTCCAACCCGCGTGTCGCCGCCTCACGCGCCTGCTCCCACCGGCCGCGGTGCGCGTCCAGCAGAGCGCGGGTGTAGAGCGCGTAGGCGAACCACGGCCGCTGCCCGGACTGCTCCGCCGCCTCCACGGCCTCCGCCGCCCGCCGCCCCGCCCGCGCCCAGTCGCCGAGCCACACGTCCAGCTCGGCCAGGTGCACCAGCCCGTGCACGGCCACCGCCTCGTCCTCGCGCGCGACCTCCTCCCGGTGCGCCGCCTCGACCAGCGCGCGTCCCCGCACCGGGTCCAGGTACTTCGTCAGCACGCGCAGGGTGCTGCGGGCCATCCGCGCCTCACGGGTCTGGCCGGTCGCCGACACCAACGCCGCGCCGCGCTCGACGTCGTCGGCGAACAGCCCCACCCCGGCCAGCAGCCGGTAGTAGGCGCCGGTGATCAGGATGCACGCCACCAGGTCGCTCGGCGCGGCGTCCTCGTGGCCCGTGATCGCCTCCAACGCCTGCTCGGTGTTGCGGCACCGCAGCCGGGTGTCGTGCTGGCAGAACAACGACCGCCGCAGGTAGGCGGACGCCCGCAGCAGCGGGTCGTCGCCGACCTGGGCCAACGCCTGGTCGGTCAACGCCGTCGCCCGCACCGGGCCGTCCTCGAAGAACACCACGACCGCCAGGTCGATCAGCACCGCCGCCCGCTCCGGACCCGCCGGGACGTCCTCCACGTCGAACGACTCGAGCAGCTTGCGGGCGCCCGACGCGTCACCGGCGTAGTACCGGCACACCACCGCCGAGGCCAGCAGGACGGCCCGTCGCCGCGGGTCGGCCGCGTGCGTCCCGGCCAGCTCCCACAACCGGGCCGCCGCGTCGGGCGCGTTGCGGGCCTGGGCGCTGCGGGCGGCCTCGTCCAACGCGTCGGCGACCGCGGGGTCCGGGCCGTCGGTGCTCAACGCGAGGTGCAGCGCGCGGGGCTCCGGGTCGTCGACGACCCCGGCGAGCCTGCGGTGGACCCGCCTGCGCCCGCTGCCCGACGCGGTGGCGAGCAACGTCGAGCTGAGCAGCGGGTGGGTGAACCGGACCGCGCCCGCCACGATCTCGATCACGCCGCGGTCCTCGGCGTCGACCAGCGCGTCCTCGGCCCGGCGCGGGTCGTCCGACGCCCGGCGCACCAGGTCGACGGTCGGGTGCGACAACGCCGCCGCGCACAGCAGCGCGTCCCGGCCGTGGTCGGTCAGCACGGCGAGCCGGTCGGCGAGCAGCTCCTCGATCGCGCGCGTGGTGGGCAGCGGCAGGCCGAACGCGCCGACCTCGCCGGGATCGGGCAGCGCGCGGGCGATCTCCAAGGCGTAGAACGGGTTGCCGCCGCTGGCCTGGCGCAGGCGGGTCAGCGTCGGCCGGGGCAGCGGCGTGCCCAGGTGCGCGCGGACCAGCCGGTGCAGCGCGCCGACGCTCAACCCGGCCAGCCGCAGGTGCGCCAGGTCGTCACGGGCGGCCAGGCCGAGCGGGACGTCGGGCGGGCGTGCCGACACGACCACCGCGACGTGCTCGTCGGCCAGCCGGCGCACCACGTACCCCAGGACGGCGGCGGTCGGCTCGTCCAGCCACTGCGCGTCGTCCACGGCCAGCACCACCGGCGCGGTCGCGGCCATCGCCCGCACGACGTTGAGCACGGCCACGTGCACCGCGCGCGGGTCGCCGGGCCCGTGCTCGGCATCGCGGCGCAGCAGCGCGACGTCCAGCGCGGTGCGCTGCGGCCCGGGTAATCGGGCGATCAGCTCGTCGTCCACGCGGTCGACCAGGTCGATCAGGCCGCCGTAGGACAGCCGGGCCTCCGGTTCCGCGGGCCGGCAGGCCAGCACGGCGTACCCGCGCCGTTCGGCGTCCCGCAGCACGTGCTCCCACAACGCGGACTTGCCGATGCCCGCCTCGCCGGACACGACCAGGCAGGCCGAGCCCGCCCGCGCCCGGTCGAGCACCTCGGCCGCCACCGCCGCCTCGGGCTCCCGCCCGACCAGCTCCCGCCACTGCCGCACGCGCGCGCCGCCTCCCCGCCGCGGGGAACGCAGCACGACTCCACTATCACCACGAGGTCCGGGCACGGGAAGCCCACCGCTACTGTTCGCGCCATGTACGTCAAGTTGTGCGGACTGCGCACACCGGCCGACGTCGCCGCCGCCGCGGACGCGGGGGCGGACGCGGTCGGTCTCGTGCTCAGCGCGAGCGTCCGGCAGGTCGATCCCGCGACCGCGCGGCGGCTGGTGCGCGAGGCGCCGCCGCACGTGCTGACCATCGGCGTGTTCAGGGGGGTGGCGGCGGCGGACGTGCGCCGGCTCGTCGAGGAGTCCGGTGTCGGGGCGGCGCAGCTGCACGGCGACTACCCGCGTGCCGCGTTCGACGAGCTCGCCGCGGCGGGGGTGCCGCTGGTCCGGGCGGTCACGTTGACCGCGGACACGGACGTGCGGGTCGGCGCCTACGGCGAGCAGATGCTCCTGCTGGACTCGCCCGAGGCGGGTTCCGGCCACCGGTGGGACCTGTCCGCGCTCGACGGCGCCCGACCCGACGGCCACTGGCTGCTCGCGGGTGGTCTCGGCGTGGACGACGTCGCCGAGGCCGTCGTCCGCGCCCGGCCGTGGGGTGTGGACGTGTCGAGCGGCATCGAGGCGAGCCGCGGGGTCAAGGACCACGGGCTCATGCGGGAGTTCGTCGCCGCCGCGCGCTCCGCCTGACGGCCGGCCGTGCGGGGGTCCGCGCGGTGCGCCGTCCGGGCCGGGAGTCGGGTGTGACGGCTGTCGGGAAGACCGACCGGTGCCCGGTATGTAGGGTCGGGCTGTGTCCGAGGAACGGCTGACCGACGTGCTGGCCCGCCGGGTCGTGGTGGTGGACGGCGGGCTGTCGACCGCGCTCACGGCCGCCGGCCACGACCTGTCCGACTCGCTCTGGTCGGCCCGCCTGCTGCTCACCGACCCGGCCGCGATCACGGCCGCGCACCTGGCCTACTACCGGGCGGGCGCCGAGGTCGCGATCACGGCCGGCTACCAGGCCACGTTCGAGGGCTTCGCCCGCCGCGGGCTCACCGCGGCGGAGACGGCGGGCCTGCTGCGCGACAGCGTGGCGCTGGCCCGCCGCGCCGCGTCCGAAGTGGACGGGCCGCGGTGGGTGGCGGCGTCGGTGGGACCTTACGGCGCGATGCTCGCCGACGGCTCGGAGTACCGCGGCCGGTACGGCCTGGGACCGGGCGCGCTGGAGTCGTTCCACCGGCCCCGGATCGAGGTGCTGGCCGAGGCGGGGGCCGACGTGCTCGCGGTCGAGACGATCCCCGACGTGGAGGAGGCGGAGGCGGTGCTGCGGGTGGTCGCCGGGTCGGGCGTCCCGCTGTGGCTGTCCTACAGCGCGCGGGGCGCGCGGACGTGCGCCGGCCAGCCGTTGGCGGAGGCGTTCGAGGCGGTGCGCGGGGTGGCCGAGGTGGTCGCGGTCGGCGTCAACTGCTGCGACCCGGCCGACGTCGACGAGGCCGTGGCCACCGCCCGGGAGGTCACCGGCAAACCCGTCGTCGTGTACCCGAACAGCGGCGAGAGCTGGGACGCCACCACCCGGAGCTGGACCGGCGCACCGGCCTTCGACCCGGCGCGGGTGGCCGGCTGGGTGGCGGGCGGCGCCCGGCTGGTCGGCGGCTGCTGCCAGGTCGGCCCGGCCACGATCCGCGACCTGGCCGCCGTGCTGAAGGGCTGATCGGGCCGGCGCCCGGGCGGGTCAGCCGCGGCCGATGAAGGGCATCGTGGTGGCCATGACCGTCATGAACTGCACGTTGGCGTCCAGCGGCAGGCCGGCCATGTAGCGGACCGCGTCGGCGACGTGCGAGACGTCCATGGTCGGTTCGGCGGCGATCGAGTCGTCGGCTTGCCGGACCCCGGCGGACATCCGCTCCGTCAACGGGGTCGCGGCGTTGCCGATGTCGATCTGGCCGCAGGCGATGCGGTGGCGGCGGCCCTCCAGGGAGATCGACTTCGTCAGCCCGGTGATGGCGTGCTTGCTCGCGTTGTAGGCCACCGCGTCGGGGCGCGGGGTGTGGGCGGAGACCGAGCCGTTGTTGATGATCCGGCCGCCCTGCGGGTCCTGCTCGCGCATCGCCCGGAACGCGGCGCGGGCGCACAGGAACGCGCCGGTCAGGTTCGTGTCGACCACCCTGGACCACTGCTCGACGGTGAAGTCCTCCAGCGGCGTCGCGGGCACGTTCGTCCCGGCGTTGTTGACCAGCAGGTCCACCCGGCCCCACCGCTCGCGCACGGTGGTGAAGAGCGCGTCGACGGACGCCTCGACCGTGACGTCGGTCGGCACGACCAGGACGTGCCCGGCCGGCGCCCGGTCGGCGGTCCCGGCCAGCGCGTCCGCGCGCCGCCCGGCGAGCGCGACCCGGTGACCGGCGTCGAGCAGCGCGCGGGCGACCGCGCGCCCCACGCCCGAACCGGCGCCCGTCACCACGGAAACCGGGGCCATGGCGTTCTCCTCCCAGTCGACGTCGACGGCCGCGTCGACCACCTCTGTCTACCTGATCCGGTCCGCGCAGAAGGCCGAACCCCGGCACGAGGTCGGTCGGTCACGCGTCGGGCGGCGCTCGTCCCGGTACGGTGTCGACCGTGGCGGCGGACGTCGGCAGGACCCCCAGGGCGGAGCAGGTCGGAGCTACGCGGCAGCAGATCCTCGCCACGGCGGAACGGCTGTTCGCGGAGCGGGGCCTGTACGCGGTGTCCAACCGGCAGATCAGCGCCGCCGCCGGGCAGGGGAACAACACCGCCGTCGGCTACCACTTCGGCGCCAAGGCCGACCTCGTGCGGGCGATCATGCTCCGGCACACCTCCCGCATCGAGTCGTCGCGGCGGGAGGCGGTGGCCGCCGTCGCCGGGTCGCGCGACGTCCGCGACTGGGTGGCCTGCCTGGTCCGCCCGGTGACCACCTACCTGGCCTCGTCGGGCGACCCGACCTGGTTCGCCCGGTTCAGCGCGCAGGTGATGACCGACCCCGCGTTCCGGGTGATCCTGGCCGAGGAGGCGCTGGCCGAGGACTCGTTGCGCCACGTGGTGGAGAACCTGATCGGACTGCTGCCCGACATGCCCGCGGACGTGCGCGAGGACCGCGCCGGCATGGTCCGGCACCTCATCGTGCACGTGTGCGCCGAGCGGGAACGGGCGCTCGCGGAGGGGACCGAGACGCCGAGGTCCACTTGGGACGAGACGGCGAACGGCCTGATCGACGCGATCACCGGGCTGTGGACGGCGCCGCACACCGCCGACCCCGCGTAGGACGGCCGGACGGGAGCCCGCGGGCTCCGGGGTTCAGGCGAAGAACTCGGTGAAGTGGTCGATCACGGTCTGCGGTGACTCCTCGACCAGGTAGTGGCCCGAGTCGGGGACGACGACGACCCGCACGTCCGTCGCCTGGTTGGGCAGGGTCGCCCGCATCTGCGCGGCGAAGGCGCCGTCGGCGAGGTTGGACACCATGCCCAGGACCGGCGCCGTCACCCGGCCGTAGTCGGCGAGGTCGACCACGTCCTGCCCGAACGTGCCGTACCAGGCGTTGCCGCCCCGGATGTTGTCCGGGTCGTCGTAGTGGTGCGCGTACACCGCGCGGTCCAGCTCGCCGACGGCGTCGCGGTTCAGCAGGAAGTTGTCGAAGATCCAGTCGACGAGCAGCCGCGAGCGCCCCGCGAGGAGCCGTTCGGGCAGCCCGGCGACCTGGTTGAACGCGAACCACCAGGGGTGGTAGGGCTGTCCGGGCAGGGGCACCATGCGCAGCTCGTACACCGACTCGTCCGGGTGGAGGATGTCGAGCATGGCGATGCGGCCGGTGGCCTCGGGGTGGTTGGCCGCGAAGCTGAACGCGATCTGCGCGCCGATGTCGTGGCCCGCGATGTCGACCCGGTCGTAGCCCAGGGCCCGCACCAGGCCGCGGACCGCGGTGGCCATGCTCTTCTTGTCGTAGCCGCCGGCCGGTTTGGCGGAGGTGCCCATGCCCGGCAGGTCGGCCGCGATGACGCGGTGCCCGGCGGCGGCGAGCGCGGGCATGACCTTGCGGAACTCCCACCAGGTCTCCGGCCAGCCGGGCAGCAGGAGCAACGGCTTGCCGGTGCCGCCCGCGACGTAGTGCAGGCGCAGGCCGTCCACGGTGACGTGGTCGCTGCGGAACCCGCCACCCAACGACCGGGCCAGCTCGGCGTCGGTGGGAACGGCGGACCGCGTGGCGCCCGCGGAGGTCCTCGTCGAAATCTTCAGGTCATTGTTCCTCGTCACGTCGCAATCCTCTTCCCAACGTCCGGGCACGCCGGCGGCCACCGCGTTCTGCGATTTCGCCGGGTATTCCAAGCGGCGTGGGCGAACGTCTCCATCGGGTGTGCGGTAATGGCCATCGTGTATTACGGAACCGGTCAGTGCTTCTTCCAGGTTGCCCTTCGCCCGGAAAATGTGTCGTCCGGGCGTGGGTGTCTGTTAAGGGCGGCGCAGTGGGGTGTCGCGCCATTCAGTCGGCAGGCGGGCGCCCGGTGTTGCGTCGTCCGGGTGATGCGGATCGGCGTCGCATCGGAGTGCGACCACTCCTCGGGTGGGTTCGCGCTGGTCGCCGGGCAGAGGTGAGTGCAACTCATGAGTTGCGCATCCTGCGCACTGTGTGCAACCATCCGATTGCGGTCAGTGGCGACCGAAGGGTTCTCGCGGTGCGCGCCCGGCCCGGAGACGTGCCGAGGTCGACCACGCCGGCTCCTGGAGAAGGGAACACCTCTTGACCGCCGAGATCACCACCTCGCCGGCCCGCTTCACCGGTCGCGAGCGGCTGGTCCTGCTGATCCTGCTCGGCGCCGGGTTCATGCTGTCCGTCGACTTCTCCATCCTCAACGTCGCGCTGCCCCAAGTGGGCGAGGGCGTCGGGTTGGACCTGTCGGCGCTGCCGTGGATCGCCTCCGCCTACGCCCTGCCCGCCGCCGGCTTCACCCTGCTGTTCGGGCGGTTGGCCGACCTGTTCGGCAGGCGCCGGCTGCTCCTGGCCGGCATGGTGCTGCTGACCGGCGCGTCGCTGCTCGGCGGCTTCGCCACCAACCCCGGGATGCTGCTGAGCGCCCGCGCCCTCCAAGGGCTGTCCACCGCCATGACCATCCCGGCGGCGCTGTCCCTGCTGACCACGACGTTCGAGGAAGGCGCGCGGCGCGACCGCGTCCTGGGCCTCAACGGCGCGCTCCAGTCCGGTGGCTTCACCGTCGGAGCGCTCGTCGGCGGCGCCATGGTCAGCCTGCTGAGCTGGCGCGCCGCGTTCTTCATCAACGTCCCCGTCGCGGTGCTGATCCTGGTGGCGACGCCGATGCTGATCGGCGAGAGCAGGAAGCCGGAGCGGGTGAAGCCGGACGTGCCCGGCGCGGTCGCGGTGACCGGCGGTCTGCTGGCCGTGGTCTACGCGATCGTGGAGCGCAGCGTCGCCGCGGCGGTCGTCGGCGTCGTGCTGCTGGCCGCGTTCTGGGTGATCGAGCTGCGTGCCGCCGCGCCGTTGACGCCGGTGCGGATCCTCAGGCGCCCCACGGTGAAGTGGGGCAACTACGCCGGTCTCGTCATCCTCACCATGGAGACGGCGATGATCTTCCTGATGACGCTGTACCTGCAGCGCGTCCTGGGGCTCACCCCGCTGGTCACCGGTCTGGTCTTCGGCGTGCCGGGGCTGGCGGCGGTGTTCGCGGGGCCGGTCGCCGGGCGCTTCATCGGCCGGCACGGCTACCGCAAGGTGCTGGTCGCCGGCATGACCGTGCAGGCCCTCGCGACGGTGCCGCTGGTGTTCGTCGGCGCCGACCGCCTCGGCCTGGTCATCCTGCTGCCGGCGCTGTTCGTCGGCTTCTTCGGCCACGTGGCGGCCATCGTCGCCTACACCGTGACCGGCACGTCCGGTCTGCCGAACGAGGAGCAGGGCCTGGCCACCGGCCTCACCTCGATGACCCAGCAGGTCGCCATCACGATCGGCATCCCCGTCCTCAGCGCGGTCGCGGCCACCGGGAGCACCGAGCTGGCCGGCATCCACCTGGCCCTGGCGGTGAACGTCGTCTTCACGTTCACCGGCATCGTGCTCGTCTGGTTCGGGCTGCGCCCGCGCGTCGGGGCCGCGGTTCGGTAGCGGGCGCGGACGGCATTCTCGAAAGGCCGCGGCGACGGTTCCCCGGCCGTTTTCGGCATTCCCCGGCACATTCCGGCCGGGTGCGCGGAAATTTCGTCCGATGGGCGCGGAGGCAATCCGCGAGTAGTTCCGGGCAGGCCCCGACCATAACGTGGAGCGCACGGGCCGATTCCGGTCGTCCACCCCACGCGAGGAGCAGCATGGACATCACGGGCAAGGCGGTCCTGGTGACCGGGGCCAACCGCGGCATCGGGAAGGCGTTGGTCGAGGAGGCGCTGCGGCGGGGCGTCGCGCGGGTCTACGCCGGCACCCGCCGACCCCTGTCGCACCCGGACGGGCGCGTCGTGCCGGTCACCCTGGACGTCACCGACGCCGCGCACATCCGCGCCGCCGTCGAGCGGGTCGACACCCTCGACGTCCTCGTCAACAACGCCGGCGTCCTGGAGTTCGACGACCTGGCGGACCGGGAGCTGCTCGACCGGATGCTCGCGGTCAACTTCTACGGCGTGCGCGACGTGACCATGGCGTTCCTGCCCAAGCTGGTGGAGGGCGGCGGCGCCGTCGCGAGCAACATCTCGGTGAACGGTTTCGTGGCGCTCCCGCTGAGCGCGTCCTACTCGATCTCGAAGGCGGCCGTGCTCGCGATGTCCCAGTCGCTGCGCGCCATCCTGGCGTCCCGGGGGGTGAGCGTGCACTCGATCCTCACCGGCCCGGTGGACACGGACATGACCGCCGGGCTGGAGATCGCCGAGAAGGCGTCACCGGAACTGGTGGCGCGCAACATCCTCGACGGGATCGAGGAAGGCGCCGAGGACATCTTCCCCGACCCGTTGTCGCAGGGCCTGGCCGACGACTGGCGCGCCGGCCTGCACAAGGCCCTCGAACGGCAGTTCGCGTCGGTCTACGAGGCCGCGACACGGGGCTAGCGCTCAGGACGGGGACGTCAGCGGGCCGGGCCGGCGCTCGGCGCGCCGCAGCGCGACGGCGAGCGCGGCGAGGAAGACGATGCCGGCGACCACGGTCAGGCTGTTGAGGACGATGACGGTCGTCAGGGTGCCCGCCATCACCTCGCCCGCGGAGGTCTGGGTCGGCGCGCCCACCGCGATCACGAACGTCAGCACGCCCGAGGCGGCCAGCACGAGCCACGTCAGCGCCGCGCCCGCCACGTGCGCTGCGCTGCGCCGCCAGGCCCACCACAGCCAGACGGCGAGCCCGGGAGCCGCCCACACCCAGTGGAACGGCCAGGACACCGGTGACACCAGCAGGCTGGTGACGGCGCAGGTGAAGATGCCGACCGCCTCCAGGCCGCGCCGGCTCGCCCACGCGGCGACCGCCAGCCCGGCGACGCCGACCGGGACCGCCGACGCCAGCCAGAACCACTGCGTGCTCAGCACACCGGGCAGGTGCGCGAGCACACCGCGGATCGACTGGTTGAACGGCGCCGCGCCCGGCGTCATCATCCGCCCGATGTCGACGACGAGCCCGCCCGCCCAGCGCGCCGACGGGCCGGGCAGCACGAGGAAGCCGACGAGCACGGTGGCCGCGAACGTCGCCGAGGCCACCGCGGCGGCGCGGACGCGCCGGGTGAACAGCAGGTAGGCGATGAAGATGAGCGGCAGCAGCTTGATCCCGGCCGCGATCCCGATGGCGACGCCCTGGAAGCGCCCGGTCCGGCGGGTCAGGTCGGCCACGAGCAGCAGCAGGAGCAGGATGTTGATCTGGCCGACGGTGAAGTTCAGCATCACCGGCGCCAGGGGCAGCGCGGCGACCGCGGCCAGGAGGGCGACCTTCGCCCGCCGGTCCCGCGACCGGGGCGCCACCAGCCCGAGGGCCAGCCAGATCGCCGCTTCGAGCGCGAGCACGTTGACGAAGGTCCACCCGGCGAACGCGACGGGGACGCCGGCCAGGCCCAGGACGGAGAGCACCACCGCGCCGAACGGCGGGTAGGTGAAGGGGTACCCCTCCACGGTCGCGACGTCGTAGGGCGAGATGCCGTGCAGCACCGCCGAGCCGGCCACGTGGTAGACCCGGAAGTCCGGTCCGATCAGCCACAGCGGGTGGGGCTGCGCGATGGCGGCGACGAGGACGGCCGTCACCGCCGCCGCGATGGCGAGCGCGGCCACCACGATCCCGGCCGAGAGGCGGTTCGTCGTCGTGGGGTGCTCCGGGGCCTCGGTCCTCGTCATGGGCCAGTCCTCACGTTGCCGGGTCGACGGGCGCGCCACCGCGGACTCCGGGTGCCGCTCGACGTGCCGAGCGCGCGTGATTCCACCTCCGCGGAACTACTCCGTCCCTCTCTACTGGTTCCGGGTTCGCGCCGACTACCGCTGACCGGGCGACCGCGGCCGGTGACGCAGCGGTGCCGGGGCGCGGTCGGCCGATCACGTTGCGTCGTGCGCCGATCGCCGGCAGTCTTAAGTCAGTTGATTGAATCAAGCTCGAGGAGGCGGTCGCGGTGGCGCTCGGAGACACCGACCACGTGCTGGACTACCCGATCCCCGGTCCGGCCGCGCTGGAGCCGCCCGCGGAGTGGGCCGAGCTGCGGCAGGGGTGCCCGGTCGCCCACGTCCGGCTGCCCAGCGGCGACGCGGCCCGGCTGCTGACCCGCTACGACGACGTCAAGCAGGTGCTGGCGGACCCCAGGTTCACCCGCAACCTCGACGCGCCGGACGCGGCCCGGATCGCGGCGAACGAGTCCGGTGGCGTGTTCAACAGCGGCCTGGGCAAGGCCATGCGCGAGGAGTACCACCAGCAGTGGCGGCGCATGGTCGGCAAGTGGTTCACCGCCAAGCGCATGACGGCGCTGCGGCCGGGCATCGAGGCGATGGCCGAGCGGCTGCTCGACGACATGGTGGCGGGCGGCGCGCCCGCCGACCTGAAGGCCGCGCTCGGCTTCCCGCTGCCGGTGTGGGTCATCTGCGACATGCTCGGCGTGCCCGAGAGCGACCGGGACAAGTTCGCCTACTGGTCGAACACCCTGCTCAGCCTCACCCGCTACGCGCAGGCCGAGATCGACGCCGCGCAGGCCGAGTTCGCCGCCTACATGAGCGCCCACATCGCCGCGACCAGGGCGGACCCGGGCGACGACCTGATCAGCGAGCTGATCACCGCCGCGGCGGGCGCCGGCCACGTCATGCCGGACGAGGCGCTGCTGGCCACCTCGCAGGGCCTGCTGGTGGCCGGGCACGAGACCACGGCCAACATGATCGGCAAGATGGTCGGGATGCTGCTGGCCGACCGGACGCGGTGGGAGGCGCTGCTGGCCGACCCGTCACTGGTGCGCACGGCGGTGGAAGAGGCGTTGCGCGCCGACGCCAACCCCGGGTTCGGCATCCCGCGCTACATCACCGAGGACGCCGAGATCGGCGGCAGCGTGATCCCGCGCGGCACGACCGTGGTGTGCAACCTGGCCGCGGCCAACCGGGACGAGGACGTCTTCGCCGACGCCGCCGGGCTGGACCTGGCGCGCACCCCGAACACGCACCTGGCGTTCGGCTCGGGCGCGCACGCGTGCCTGGGGCAGTCGTTGGCCCGCACCGAGCTGCAAGCCGTGCTGGAGGTGCTGCTGCGCCGCCTGCCGACCCTGGAGCTGGCCGTGCCCGCGGCCGAGCTGGAGCGCGTCGACGGCCTGGTCGTCGGCGGTCTGCAGGAACTGCCCGTCCGCTGGTGACGGCGACGAGACCCGAGGAGGGCGACAGATGAAGGTCACCGTGGACGAGGACAAGTGCTGCGGGGCGGGCTCCTGCGTGCTGGCCGCGCCGGACGTGTTCGACCAGCGGGACGAGGACGGCGTGGTGGTGCTGCTCGACCCCGAACCCGCCGAGCACCTGCACGCCGCGGTCCGAGAGGCCGCCGAGGTGTGCCCGGCGGCGGCGATCGCGCTGGGCGAGCGGGCGTGACACCCGCTCCCGAGGTGGCCGACGTGCTCGTCGTCGGCGCCTCGGCCGCCGGCCTGGCCACCGCCGAGGCGTTGCGCCGCAAGGGCTACACCGGCGGGCTGACCCTGCTCGGCGACGAGGCGCACCCGCCGTACGACCGTCCCCCGCTGTCCAAGCACGTCCTGTCCGGCGCGTGGGAGCCCGGACGCGCCCGGCTGCGCGGCCAGGACGCGCTCGACGGGCTGGGCGCGAGGTTCGTGCTCGGCGACCCGGCCGTGTCGCTGGACCCGGCCGCGCGCGGCGTGCGCACGGCGTCGGGGACCGTGCTGCGGGCCGACGCGGTGGTCGTCGCGACCGGCGCGCGGCCCAGGACCCTGCCGGACCAGGAGGGTCTGGGCGGCGTGCACGTGCTGCGCACCGTGGGCGACGCGGTCGCGTTGCGGGCCGACCTGCTCACCGCCGAACGGCTCGTGGTGGTGGGCGACGGCGTGCTCGGCGCGGAGGTCGCCGCCACGGCGCGCGGCCTCGGCCTGGACGTCACCCTCGCCGGGCCGCAGCCCGCGCCCCTGGCCGCCCAGCTCGGACCGCTCGTGTCCGGTCTGCTCGCCGACCTGCACGCCGCGCACGGTGTCCGGCTGCGCCTCGGCGCCGCCGTGCTCGGCCTGACCGGGCGGGACGGGCGCGTCACCGGCGTGCGGCCGGCCACCGGCGACGTGCTGCCGGCCGACGTCGTCGTGGTCGCGCTGGGCGCGGTCCCGAACACCGACTGGCTGCTCGACAGCGGCCTGCTGCTCGACAACGGCGTGGTCTGCGACGCGAGGTGCCGTGCCGCGGCCGGCGTCTACGCGGTCGGCGACGTGGCGCGGTGGCACCACGAGCACCTGGGTTCGTCGCTGCGCCTGGAGAACCGGACCAACGCCACCGAGCAGGCCGGGGTGGTGGCCGACAACATCCTCGGCGCGGACCGCGCGTACACGCCCGTGCCGTACTTCTGGACCGACCAGTTCGACGCCAGGCTCCAGGTCTTCGGCCGGCTGCCCGTCGACGCGGAGGTGTCCGTCGTGGACGGTGACGTCACCGCGCGCCGGTTCGTCGCGCTCTACCGGCTCGCGGGCGAGCCGGTCGGCGTGCTCGGCTGGAACATGCCCAAGCAGGCCCGCCTGCTCCGGCAACGCCTGCTCGGCCAGGCGCCGACCCCCGGGAGGGCGAGGACGACGGCGTGACCCGAGGTCACTTGGACCAGGTGATGGGCGACTTGTCGTAGCCGTCGCCGTTGGCGTAGCCGGCGGCGGCGACCGCGGCGCCCTCGCGGGCTCCCTGGAGCACGCACGTCTCGTACTTCGCGCCCACGGTGGTGAAGTCCTTCTTCGCCGTCTCCGACTCGCACTGCTTCGTGTCGCCGCTGATGATGACGCCGGTGCCCTTGCCGTCCGCGCCGAGCGCCCGCAGGCTCAGCGAGCTGTAGGACAGGTCGGTGCCGCCGACGTTCTCCACGGTCACCCTGATGTAGAACGGCGTGATGCCCTTGGCCTTCTCGCCGAACGCGGCCAGGTCGGCGTTGGCGCCCTGGTCGATCGCGGTGACGGTGATGGCGATCGTGCCGTTCTTCTCGGTGCCGTACTTGAACGGGACCACCGCGCGGTCGCCGACCTTGAGCTCGGTGCCGGGCGCGGTGACGTCGCTGACGGGTGTGTCGTCGGCCGGGGCGGGCGCCTTGCTCTTCGACGTGGTGCTCGTGGTGCTCGTCGTGGTCTCGGTCGTCGCCTCGGTGGCGCCGGGCGAGGCGGTGCCCGTGGTGGCGTCGCCGCAGGCCGTCAGCAGCAGCGCGAGCGCGCCCACGGAAGCGATCAGCGTGCGGTTGACCTGCATGAACGACACTCCTCGAGCTGAACGGGGCCGGCGCGTGCGCGCGGGAAGGGCGCGGTCGAAGTCGCCCTGACCGCACGGCCGACCGTAGCCGCACCCGGGGCAGCGCACTGTGGTCCGTTCGTACCACAAGCACCGACCGGTTCCCCCTGCACGGGAGCTGCCCGCCGCGGCGACCGCGGCGGGCAGGGTGCCTGGCGCGCGGGTCAGGTCAGGTTCGTCCGCAGCACGTCCCACTCGGTGGCGCACAGGCCGCAGTTCGGGCCGACGAACTGGGCCTTGCTCGCCTGGTCGCCCTTGAGCTGCCACTTCAGCCAGTGCCCGCCGACCCGGCCGAACTCGCCGCCGTCGGGCTGGTCGAACGTGCCGAGGTGCCCGACGTCGAGGTTGCCCATGAACGCGGGCAGCCCGGCCGGCAGCCGGCCCCGGTGGTCCATCGCGTTCTCGTAGGCGATGTCGGTCGGTCCGCCGATGAAGTAGGCGATCGGCACGCGCAGCCGCTGCAACAGGTGGTTCTGCGAGTCGCCGAGCATGCCGCTGTTCCACAGCACGGTGGTGGTCAGGCGCGGGTCGGCGGCCACCTCGTAGGTCTCGATGCCGCCGCACGATTGGCCCATCACGGCGATCTTGGTGGTGTCGATCCGCCCGTAGTACTTGCCGGTCCGCCGGGAGTTCTCCGCGACCGCCCAGTCGGTGGAGGCGGTGAGCATCTCCGAGTCGGTGGAGCCGCTGCCGCCGGGCCTGCCGTTGGCGATGACCAGGAAGCCGTGCGAGGCCCATCCGGTCAGGATGTTCCGGAACCACGTCCCGTCGGCGCGGCACGCGCCGTCGCCCCAGGCGACGATGGGCAGCTTGACGCCCGCCGGCAGGGTGTCGGGTCGGTAGATCGTGTGGTTGGTCAACCGCAGGGTCGTCTCGTAGCCCGCGGGGCAGGGGCCCGAGCCGCCGAGGACCGAGAGCGGCGTCCGGGGTGCGGCCGCCGCGCCGACCGGGCCGGTGGTCGTCGCGGTCAGCACTCCGGCCAGGGCGAGGACGGTGAGGATCGCACTGCGCAATCGCATGGCTTCTCCACCGGTGGCGTAGGTGGGTTCGGTGCGACGTCGTCGGAATCCGGCACACCGGACCCGCCCGCGGCCGGCGACGGCGCGGGGACCGGCGGAACCACCGATGTCCCACCGCCGGCGCCCCGGAGCCGGGGCGCGACGCTAGGCGTCACCGCGCGGGTGGTCGTACCCATCCGGCGCGGGGAACTCCAGCACCACCTGCGTCACCCGCTCCGGATGGGTGTCGAGCAGGTCGTAGGCCCACGCGGCGTCGGTGAACGGCACGACGTGCGACACCAGCGGCCGCAGCGACAGCCGGCCCCTGACGGCCAGGTCGATGACGGTGGTGTTGAGTCGCCGGCGGTCCCAGCGGTGCGCGAGACCGGGTGCGACGCCGGAGATCTGCGAGCACACCAGGTCGACCCGGTTGTGGTGGAACTCCTCGCCGAGGAACAGCCCCCGCGCCTCGCCCTGGTAGAAGCCGGCCGTGACGACGCGCGAGTTGTAGGCGACCGAGCGGACCGCCTCGTGCAGCGCCTTGGGGTTGCCGCTGACCTCCAGGGCGACGTCCGCGCCGCGACCGGAGGTCGCCGCGCGGACCTGCTCGGCGATCCGGCCTTCGCCGGCGTCCAGCGCCACGTCGGCGCCGAGGTCCCGGGCCAGCGCCAGGCGGTCGGGGAGGGTGTCGACCCCGATCACCCGCGCGCCGTTGCGCCGGGCGAGCTGGGCGACGATCTGCCCGACCACGCCGAGGCCGAACACCACGGCGGTCTCGCCGACGTGGAGGTCGGCGTCCAGCACGACGTTGAGCGCCACCGAGCCGATGTGGCTGAAGATCCCCAGCACCGGGTCGGCCGCCGGGTCGAGCACGCGTGCCGCCGCGTACTCCTCCTCCACCACGGTCGTCGAGCGGTGACCCCACACGCCCCACACGACCTGGCCGGGCCGGACCGCGGTGACCTCGTCGCCGACCTCCACCACCTCGCCGACCTCCTCGTACCCCACCACCACCGGGTACGCGACCTCCGGCCGGCCCGGCACGAACAGGCGCGCGTCGGGGTCCCACGTCTTCACGACGTGCGCGTTGGTGCCGCGGTACTGGGTCAGCTCCGTGCCCGCCGAGATGCCCGAGTACCGCGTGCGCAGTCGGACGCCGGTCGCGTGCAGCGGCGGGTCGGGCTCTTCCGCGATCGAGACGCACCCCGGCGCGTCCAGCCGCACTACCGTTGCCATCCTTGCCCTTCCGGTTCACGCGCGAGGACGTCCAGCAGGAGCGCCGCCGTCCAGCTGAAGTGGTCCGAGCCGAGGCCCTCGCCGGTCACCGGGTGGAAGTACTCCCGGAACCCGGCGCCGGCGACCAGGCCGACCATGTCGGCCGCCAGCCGGGCGGCGTGCCCGGTCTCGCCGTGCGCCAGCAACGCCCGCCACAGCAGCCAGGTGGTGTTGAGCCACGTCGGTCCGCGCCAGTACCGGCGCGGGTCGGCGTCGGCGGCGGTCAGGTCGTAGCTGGGCACGCCGCGCACGCCCGGGGCCGCGAACGCCGGTCCGGTGAGGGTCGCCAGCAGCGCCGACCGGTGCCCGCCGGGCAGCAGCAGCGGGACCAGGCCGGAGACCGTGCGCTTGGCGAGGGGACGGCCGGTGCGCGCGTCGAGCGCCACGTAGCACCCCAGCACCGGGTCGAACAGCCGCGTGTGGATCTGGTGCGTCAACTCCCGCGCCCGCTCCACGTGCCTGCCCGGGTCGACGCCGATGCGGCGGGCGAGCGCCGCCAACGCGTGCTCCGACCAGGCGAGCACCGCGCAGAACAACGGGTCCACGGTGCAGAACGGCAGGCTGAGCAGGTCGTCGTCGGCGTAACCGCGGTCGCGGTAGGCGGCGACGATGCCCATGTAACGCGCGTAGTCGTCGTCCGTCGGCCGGTGCCCGGCGTCGGCGTGCCGCAGGTCGCGCCGCAGCACCGCGATGTCGTCGGCCAAACCCGGGTCGACCGCGCCGAGCGGTTCGTCCCACGACGGGCTGTTGTCCAGCCCCGACTCCCACGGGTGCACGATGCCGACCAGCCCGGACGCCACGCGTCGCCGGTCGAACAGGTAGTCGTGGGAGCGCGCGAGCCGCGGGTACAGGCGCCGGACGGCCGCGTCGGCGGCGGCGCCCGGGTGGCGTTCGACGACGGCGAGCAGCGCGGCGGCGTGCACCGGCGGCTGGACCAGGCCCGTGGTCGACACCCCCGCCGGCGGCCCGTGCCGCGGCAGCGGTCGCCAGAACGCCGGGCCGGGGAAGTAGGCGTCGGCCGGCACGGCGGGGTTGAACACGATCTGCGGCACCCGCCCGTCGCCCCACTGCGCGCCGTGCAACGCGGTCAGCTCCGCGAACGCCCGGCGCGGGCTCAGGTGCGCCTGGCCGACCGCGATGAACGCCGAGTCCCAGCTCCACTGGTGCGGGTACAGCGCGGTCGTCGGCACGGTGGCCGACCCGCGCCAGTTCCGCAGCAGGGTCGCGGCGGCCTCGCGCCGCAGGCCGGCGATGTCCGGCGCCCGCGGCTCCGGCGTCGTCCCGATGCTCACCACCTCACCCGCCGGCCTGCCGCAGCACGCCGACCGCCGCCCCCAGGACGACCTCGGCCGGACCGGACAGGCGGCACGCGAGGCTCGTCCACCCCTCGTACCCGGCGGCGTCGAGCGCCGCGAACAGCGCCGGCCAGTCGACGTGGCCCGCGCCGGGTTCGAGCCCGGTGGAGTCGGCGAGCCCGACGTGCCCGAGCCACGGCCCGGCCGCCAGCAGCGCGCCGGCCGGGTCGGCCTCCTCGATGTTCATGTGGAACGTGCCGGCGGCCACCCGCACGGCCGGCGACCCCGCCGCCCGGCACAGCTGCGCGGCCTGGTCGAGCGTGTTGACGGGCCGGCCCTCGTAGCGGTTGACCGGTTGCAGGCAGAGCGACACGCCGTCCCGCCCGGCCTGCTCGGCGAGGCGGCGCAGACCGTCCGACCACGTGTCCCGGTCCGGGGTGGACGATCGTTGCCGCGGCACCCGGCGCAGGTCCGACAGCGGCACCACCACGGTCCGGGTGCCCAGCGCCGCGAGCGAGGACACCTGCCGCAGCCCGTCGCCGAGGTCGTCGCCGACCAGCGGCAGCGCGTCCAGGCACACCGAGGGCATCACCACACCGCGCCCGGCCGCGCGTTCGAGCACGCCGAGCCTCGCCGCGAACGCCTCGCCGTCGCGTGCGCGCAGCTCGATGCCGTCGAACCCCGCCGACTGCGCGAACTCCCACTTCTGCTCGATCGAGGCGCCCGGCAGCAGCTGCTCCTGGCAGGCGATCTTCCACTGCGGCATGGCGACATTAATCCCGCGATCAGTCAAAACGACAATGCGGCATCCCGATCCCCGCGCGGGTTTAGCCGCCGACAGCGCGTCAACCGCCTGGTACGGCCCCGAAGTCACGTCCGGATTGGCGGTTGTCACGGGACAAACCCGGGTGTTCAGTGACGCCACCGAACACCCGGCCCTGGCCCGTGAGAGGTCGCGGACCACCGGAAGGGAGCACCCGATGACCCGACGCGGACTGCGCGCGCTCGCCGCCGCGACGCCTCTCGCCCTCGTGCTGTCGGCCTGCGGCGGCGGTGACCCCGGTGGCGCGGCGGACGGTCCGCTGGTCTTCTGGACCATCGAGGACACCGCCGACCGGGTGCGCGCCCAGGAACGCCTGCTGGCGGCGTTCACCGAGCGGACCGGCATCGAGACCGAGGTGGTCGCGATCGCCGAGAACCAGCTCACCACCGTGCTGACCTCGGCCGCCGCGTCCGGCGAGCTGCCCGACGTCATCGGGTCGATCTCGCTGCCGATCATGAGCCAGTTGCGCACCGACGACCTGCTCGACACCGACGCGGCCAAGCAGGTCGTGGACGCCCTCGGCGCGGACACGTTCGCGGCGCAGTCGCTGGAGCTGACCCGGGAGGGCGACACGCAGCTCGTCGTGCCCAGCGACGGCTGGGCGCAACTCCTGTTCTACCGCAAGGACCTGTTCGCCCAGGCCGGGTTGGCGCCGCCGACCACCTACGACGCCATCCGGCAGGCCGCCGAACGGCTCGACCGGGACGACGTCGCGGGGATCACCGCGAGCACCACGCCCGCCGACGTGTTCACCCACCAGACGTTCGAGCACCTGGCCCTCGCCAACGGCTGCGACCTCGTCGACGACGACGGGCGGGTTGCGCTGGACAGCCCCGCGTGCGTCGGCGCGTTCCAGTTCTACACCGACCTCCTCACCCGCCACTCGGTGGCGGGCAACCAGGACGTCGACACCACGCGCGCCACGTACTTCGCGGGCAGGTCCGCCATGGTGATCTGGTCGTCGTACCTGCTCGACGAACTCGCGGGCCTGCGCGCCGACGCGCTGCCCACCTGCCCGCAGTGCCAGGCCGACCCGGCGTTCCTGGCGAAGAACACCGGCGTGGTGGCCGCCCTGAGCGGACCGGACGGCGGCGAGCCGACCACGTTCGGCGAGACCGCGTCGTTCGCGGTGCTCAAGGACGCCGCGACGGACGACGCCAAGAAGCTCGTCGAACACCTGATGAGCGACGGCTACCGGGACTGGCTGGCCATCGCGCCGGAGGGCAAGGTGCCGGTCCGCGCGGGCACCGGGGACAACCCGCGCCAGTACGCCGAAGCGTGGCTCGGCCTCGACGTCGGCGTGGACACCAAAGCGCCGCTGTCGGAGTTCTACGACGCGCAGACGCTGCGGGTCGTGCAGGACAGCCCGCGCAGCTTCAGCCGGTGGGGCTTCCCCCAGGGCAAGGCGGAACTCGCGGGCGCCGTCGCCGGCCAGCTGGTCGTGCCCAAGGCGCTGGCCGGGGCCCTGAACGGCGGCGGCGACGCGCCCGCCGCCGCGCGCGAGGCGACCGAGCGGGCCGCCGGCATCGCCCGGGAACTCGGCGAGTAGCGGGTCCGCGGTGGCGCGCACGCTGAAGCAGCACGACGCCCGCACCGGGCTGCTGCTGCTCACCCCGACGCTGGTGATCGTGCTCGCGGTCGTGCTCGTGCCGCTGGCGTGGTCGGTGCTCATCGCGTTCCAGCGGGTGCGGCTGATCGACATCGGCCGCACCGGGCTGCTCGAGAAGCTGACACCGGACAACTTCGCCCGCGTCCTCGCCTCGGACGTGCTGTGGCACAGCCTGCGCACCACGGTCGTCTACACGGCGGGCTCGACGATCCTCGCCGTCGTGCTGGGCCTCGTCGCGGCGCTGGCGCTGCGCCGGCCGTTCCGGGGCCGGTCGCTCGTGCGCGCCGCGATGCTCATCCCCTACGTGGCCCCGGTCGTGGCGGTCACGTTCGTCTGGCGCGTGCTGCTCAACCCCGAGTTCGGCATCGTCAACAGCTGGGGCACGCGGCTGTTCGGGTGGGACGACCCGATCGCGTTCCTGTCGCAGGCACGCGGCGAGATCACCCTGTTCGGGCTCGACGTGCCGGTGCCCACCGCCCTGCTGACCGTGATCGCGTTCGAGGGCTGGCGGTACTTCCCGTTCGCGTTCCTGTTCCTGCTGGCCCGCTTGTCGGCCCTGCCCGGCGACCTGGAGGAGGCCGCGACCGTGGACGGCGCGACACCGACGCAGCGCTTCCGCCACATCGTGCTGCCGCAGCTCATGCCGGTGATCGCGGTGCTCGTGGTGCTGCGCACCATCTGGACGTTCAACGAGTTCGACGACATCTTCCTGCTCACCGGCGGCGCGGCCGGCACGGAGGTGGTGAGCGTCCGGGTGTACGAGCTGCTGACCGTGCAGCGCAACGTCGGCGCGGCGGCGGCCCAGTCCGTGCTGCTGGCGGCGGTGCTGGTGCTGCTGCTCGGCGCCTACCTGTGGCTGCTGCGGCGACGGGAGGCGACGAAGGCATGACGCGCGACCGGTTCGAACGGGCGGTGCTCGCCGTGCTGCGGCCGGTGGTCGTCGTGGGCTTCCTGATCGCCACGCTGCTGCCGTTCTACTACATGCTGATGCTGTCGCTGCGGCCGATCGAGGACCTGCTGCGGCGACCGGACTCGCTGCTGGTCGACCTGGGGCAGCTGACCCTGGCGACCTACGCCGACGTGCTGCGGCCCGTGGCGGAAGGCGGCCAGGGCTTCCTCGGCCTGCTGGGCAACAGCGCGGTCGTCGCCACGGCGTCGGTGCTCGTGGCGCTGGCGATCGCCATCCCCGGCGCGTACGCGGTGAGCAGGCTCGAGTTCTTCGGCAGGCGGCAGGTCAGCGCGCTGTTCCTGGCCGTGTACCTGTTCCCGGCCATCGTGCTGGCGATCCCGCTGTTCGTGCTGCTCACCCGGATGCAGCTGCGCGGCTCGGCGGCCGGCCTGGTGCTCGTCTACATCGCGCAGACCGTGCCCGTCGCCATCTACATGCTCAAGAACTACTTCGAGACGATCCCGGCGAGCGTCGAGGAAGCGGGCCTCGTCGACGGCCTGAGCCGGGTCGGCGTCATCCGGCGGATCAGCCTGCCGCTGGCCATGCCCTCGGTCGTCGCGACCGGCGTCTTCGTGTTCATGATCGCCTGGAACGAGTTCCTGTTCGCCCTGCTCTTCCTGGTCGAACGACGCGACCGCTGGACCGTCTCCCTCGGCCTCGCGCAGCTGTCCGGCAGCGTCGAGATCCCCACCACCGTGCTCATGGCCGGCTCGGTCGTCATCACGGTGCCGGTGGTGCTGCTGTTCTTCCTGACCGAACGGCTACTCTCCCAAGGGCTGACCAGCGGCGCGGAGAAGGGCTGACCGCGGTGGTGGCAGCGGGTCCGACACCTCCGGCGGGGAAGGAATCCCGGGTGGCGCGCAGCGGGTTCACGGCGTCGCCGGGCGAGATCCTCGCACTGGTCCGGTCCGGCCGGGTCCGGACGCGGCGAGACCTCCAGGAGCTCACCGGCCTGTCGCGCTCCACGGTCGCGCTGCGCCTGAGCCAGCTCATCTCCGCCGGGTACATCCGGGCCGTGGAACAGCGGCGCGGCACGGCGGGACGACCGGCCGAGGTGCTGTCGTTCGAGGAGAGCGACAAGCTGGTGCTCGCGGCCGACCTCGGCGCCACCCACGCGCGGTTCGCGCTGACCGACGCGGGCGGGCGGGTGCTGGGCGAGCGCACCGAGGACCTGCCGGTCGACCAGGACCCCGACGTCGTGCTGAAGATCGTCCTGCGGCGGTTGCGGGAGCTGCTGAAGAGCGCCGGGCGGGACCGCGCCCGGCTCGTCGGGGTGGGCGTGGGACTGCCCGCGCCCGTCGACTTCCGGACCGGACGACCGGTGCAGCCGCCGATCATGCCCGGCTGGCACGGCACCGCGGTGGCCAAGACGCTCTCCGACGCGCTGGGCTGCCCGGCGTTCGTCGACAACGACGCCAACCTCCTCGGCCTCGGCGAGGTCCGCGAGCGCTACCCCGACGTGGACAACCTGCTGTTCGTGAAGGTCGGGACCGGGATCGGCGCCGGGGTGATCCTCGGCGGCCGGCCCGAGCGCGGCTCGACCGGCCAGGGCGGCGACATCGGCCACATCCGGATCGCCCGGCCGGTCGACGGCGCCCGGTGCCGGTGCGGCGCGACCGGCTGCCTGGCCGCGCACGCGAGCGGCGCGGCCCTGGCGGCCCGGCTCCGCGAACGGGGCATCGAGGCGCGCACCAGCCGTGACGTCGTGCGGCTCGTGCTGGAAGGCGACGCGGACGCCATCACGCTGGTCCGGGACGCCGGCCGGCTGCTGGGCGAGGTGCTGGCGACGGCCGTGGCGCTGCTCAACCCTACCGTCGTGGTCATCGGCGGCGACCTCGCGCTCACCCGCGAGCACCTCCTCGGCGGGGTGCGGGAGCGGCTGTACGAGCGGACCGTGTCGGCGTTGGCCAGCAGCGTGGCGGTGGTGGAGAGCCTGCTCGGAGATCGGGCCGGTGTCCACGGGGCGCGGCACATGGTGATCGACCAGGTGTTCTCGGCGGAGGCGGTCGACGCCCGGCTCGCGCCGGACGTGGCGGGCGCGTCGGAGAGCTGATCGTTGACGGGGTCGTGTCGGTCCGGAACCACTCCGCGGAGGAGAGCGATGCCTGCTGTCACCCGAACCACGTGCGCCGGGCGGCCCGCCTGGTTGGTGCGGACGTCGTGCAGCGCGATGCTGGTGTCCGTCGCGGACGGCGGGGCGTTGGTGCTGGACCACTGGGGCGGTGACGGTGGTGCCCTGGACGGCGGCCTCAACGGCGACTCGTACTTGCCGCACACGCCGTGGAACCGGCCGTCGCAAGCCCACTTCCTCGACGGTGTCCCGTTGGCGTACTCGGTGCACGGCGACCGGGCGTTCAAGGAACCAGGGTTGGTGGTGGCGCGCCAGGACGGCTCGTCGGTGTCACGGCTCACGTTGAGCGAGGACCACGTCGACGGCGACGTGCTGCGGCTCGTGTTCGAGGACCCGGGTTCGGGTCTCCTGGTGGAACACCGGTTCGCGGCGGCGGTCGAGCACGGGATCGTGGTGCGCGACGTCCGGGTCGAGAACCGGGGCGCGCAGCCGCTGCGGGTGGAGCGGATCGCCAGTGCCGTGCTCGGCCTGCCGCCCGCGCGCTACCAGGCGTGGACCCTGACCGGCCGGTGGGGTGACGAGTACCAGCTCACCCGACGCGACCTGATGCCGGGCAAGGTGGTGCTCGACAGCCGGCGCGGGTTCACCAGCCACGAGGCCAACCCCTGGTTCGCGCTGACCGAGGCGGGGCAGGACGGGCCGGTCTGGTTCGGCGCGCTGGCGTGGAGCGGCAACTGGTCGATCGTGTTCGAGACCGAGCGCAACGACGCGCTGCACGTGGTCGCCGGGATCAACCCGTTCGACTCGGCCTGGCACCTCGAACCCGGCGAGAGCTTCCGCACCCCGCCGCTGGTCTGCGGGTACGCCGACGACGGCCTCGACGGCGCGGCCCGGCTGATGCACCGCTACCAGCGCGACCACGTGCTGCCCGCACGGCACCGCGGGACACCCCCGCCCGTGCACTACAACACGTGGCTGGCCACGTCGTTCGACGTGGAGGTGGGGCACCAGGTCGAGCTCGCCACGCGGGCGGCCGAGCTGGGCGTTGAGCTGTTCGTCGTCGACGACGGCTGGTTCGGCGCGCGGCGGGACGACCACGCCGGCCTCGGCGACTGGGTGGTCGACCCGGCGAAGTTCCCCGGCGGGCTGGGCGAACTGGTCGACGAGGTCCACCGGTTGGGCATGAAGTTCGGGATCTGGCTGGAACCGGAGATGGTCAACCCCGACAGCGACCTCCACCGCGCCCACCCCGACTGGGTGCTGCACCTGCCGGACCGCGAGACCACCCTGTCCCGCAACCAGCTCGTGCTCAACTTCGCTCGCGACGACGTGCGGGAAGGCGTGGTCGAGCAGGTCCGCGCGTTGTTGCGCGAGCACCGGATCGACTTCGTGAAGTGGGACCACAACCGGCCCTACACGGAGGTCGGCTGGCCGCAGGCGCCGGTCGAACGACGCCGTGAGGTGTGGGTGCGTCACGTCCGGGGCGTGTACGAGGTGATCGCACGGCTGCGCGCCGAGTTCCCCGACCTGATGATCGAGACGTGTGCGGGCGGTGGCGGGCGGGCCGACCTGGGCATCCTCGGGGTGGCCGACCTGGCGCAGGTCAGCGACAACACCGACCCGTCGGACCGGCTGCGCGTGCAGCACGGGTTCAGCCGCGCTTACGCGCCGAGGGCGATGGTCGGGTGGGTGGCCGACACACCGGAGCCCACCACCGGCCGCACCAGCCCCCTGGAGTTCCGGTTCCACGTGGCGATGCAAGGCGTGCTGGGGATCTCCGGCGACATCCTGGCGTGGGGCGAGGACGAACGGACCCGGGCGGCGGGGTTGATCGCCGAGTACAAGCGGGTGAGACCGACCATCCAGGACGGAGACCAGCACTGGCTCGTGCCGCCGTCGGACAGGGGGCCGTGCGCGGTGCAGTACGTGTCCCGTGACCGGGACGAGGTGGTGGTGTTCGTGTACCAGGTGCGCGGGGTGGTGGGGGAGGGACCGCGTCGACTCCGGTTGCGCGGGTTGGACGCCGGGCGGCGTTACCGGCGGTCGGGCGACGGCGCGGTCACGACCGGGGCCGCGTTGATGGCCGTGGGGCTGCCCTCGGCCTTCCCGCCGCCGGAGGCGCCGGGGCACACCGAGGACTGGCGCAGTCGGGTCGAGGTGTGGCGGGCGGTGCGGGAGGAGTCGGGCGCGGTCCGGCAGGAGGAGGTCTGATGAAGGTGGCGTTGGTGGGGACGGGTTACATCGCCGGGCGGCACGCGGCGGCGTT
This sequence comes from Saccharothrix sp. 6-C, assembly GCF_016695385.1. Lineage (NCBI taxonomy): Bacteria > Bacillati > Actinomycetota > Actinomycetes > Pseudonocardiales > Pseudonocardiaceae > Saccharothrix > Saccharothrix sp. 6-C. The sequence goes on from NZ_CP064192.1 coordinate 2,830,525, forward strand.
GACCGGGGCGGGGGTGGAGATCGTCGGCCACGTCGGCAGGTCGGGGGTCGACGAGGCGGCGGCCCGGTGGGGCGGTCGCGCGTACCGGGACACCGCCGGTCTGTTGGCGGCAGAGGAAGTGGACGCGGCGTGGATCTGCGTCCCTCCCGCTGCCCACGGCGAGATCGAGCAGGCGTTGGTCGAAGCCGGTGTGCCGTTCTACGTCGAGAAGCCGATCGGCACGGACGTCGACGGGCCGCGCCGGATCGAAGCGGTGGTGCGCGAGAGCGGGCTGATCGTCGAGGCAGGTTACTACTGGCGGGGCATGGAAGTGATCCCCGAACTGCGGCGCATGCTCGCCGAGACGCCACCGCACCTGGTGCGCGCCGCCTGGCACGGCCTCGTGCCGCCGGTGCCGTGGTGGCGCGTCGAGGCGGAGAGCGGCGGACAGGTCGTGGAACAGGCCACGCACCTGTTCGACTTGGCGCGGTTCCTGCTGGGCGAAGCGGAGGTCCTGCACTCGGTGGGGCGGCGTTCGGCGCTCGGCGACCACCCGGGGTTGGACGTGGCGACGGTCAGCGCCGCGACCCTCGCGTTCGAGTCCGGAGTGGTGGGTGTGTTCACGGCGACGTGCGTACTGCACGGGACGGTGGACGCCGGCATCGAGTTCCACTGCGAGGGGAGGAAGGTGACGCTGACGAACAAGGCGTTGCGGTGGGAAGACGCCGACGGCGGCCATGAGGTGCCGGTCGGGCGCGACCCGCTGGTCGTCGCGGATGAACGGTTCCTGAGCGCGGTGCGGGAGCGGGACCCGAGCCGGATCTTGTGCGATTACTCCGATGCGGTTCGTACGCAGGAGCTTTGCTGCAGGGTGCGGGAGATGGCTGGTTGAGGGGGCGGGGGTGTGGGGCGGCTCGATTCGACATGGGTCCGGGCCTCGGTGGGCAGGTGCGGTAACGATGGTGTCCGGTGCGCGATAGAGGAATGCCGATATCGGCGAATCCGCATTTCTGCGGAATTCGTGTTCGGAAAGGGGAACCGCCATGTCCCGAGTCGCCTCCTTCCTCGCCGCGGTCCTGATCACCGTCGCGTCGGTCCCGCTCGTCGCCACCGGCACGGCCGGCGCTGCCGGGCTCGACCTCACGTGCACCCCGCCCAGCAGCGCGAGCCTGCTGTTCGACCCGCCCGCGACCAGCTCCCCGCAGAACATGACGCTCACGGTGTCCCGGCAGTACGGCCCCTGCGTCTCGGCCACCCACCCGGACATCACCTCGGGCCAGTCGACCGCCGGCGGCGCGGTCACGGGGGCCACCTGCCTGAGCCTGCTCGGCGCGAACGCGCTCACCATCACCATCACCTGGAACACCGGTCAGACGTCCGTCCTGTCCGGCAACAACGTGTCGAGCCTCAGTGGCGTCACGCTGACCGTCGTCACCACCGGCACGGTCACCTCGGGCGTGTTCGCGGGAGCGACGTTCGTGCACACCATCGTCTACCCCAGCACGAACATCCTGCTGTGCAACCTGGGCCTGGGCTCCCTGTCCGGTCTGTACGGCCAGGTGGTCCTGGAGATCATCACCCCGTGAACCGGTGCGGGACGCTCACTCGATCGGGCGAAGGATGCAACCTGGGACAACCCGAACCGCATCTCTCACGTTAGCCGGATAAAACGGCCGGCGGCGGCGACCACGGGTGGAGCGGGGGGCGAACAGGGAGTCAGGAGGTCGGTGGCGGCGTCGCAGGGCGAGCGGGTTCGCCGAGGACGTCTGCGGTGAACCCCGTCGCGGTGGCCAGCTCGCGCAGGGTGTCGGCGTGCTCATCGGGCAGCAGCACGAGCGGGTAGCAGTCGGACTCGATGTCGAGCACCGCGAGGGTCGTGCCGGTGGCCCGGAGCTCGCGGCCCGCTCGCTCCAGGAAGTCGTATGCGGGCAGGTCCTCGTCGAGGCCAGCGAACCAGTCCCACGCCCGCGGGTCGGCGGGGCCGGAGCGCAGGGACCGGAGCTGCGCGACGATCTCGCCGGCCGCCTCCTTCCAGTCCACCTCGGCCAGCAGGTCGTGGTCGGTCAGCGCGTCGACCAGGGCGATCCACGCCAGCTCGGGCAGGGGTTCGTCGATGCCGCGGTCGTCGAGGCGCTCGGCGTGGGTTCGGAGGTAGGTGGCGGGGTCGTCGTGGGCGCTCGTGACGCGGTCGGCGACGTCCGGCGCGTCGGGGGCCAGCAGGGCGGCCAGGGCGACCAGCGCGTCCCGCACCGTTGACGACACGTTCGGCCTCCTCGGTTCGTGGCCCGTGATCGTAGCAATGGCTTAACCGATTCATGTCCGCTGGTGACGTTCATCTGATCGTGTCTGGACCTTGACCGCTTAACCGGTTAACTGATTGCATTCGCGTCCGAACCGGGTGGGTGCTCCGCCGCCGGCCCGTCGGTTCGGACGTCAACGATGTCAACGACGACATGGTGAGGTGGACGTGGTCAAACGATGGGCTTCGGTCGCGGTGGCGGCGCTGGTCGTGCCGCTGCTCAGCACCCCGGCGGCGTCGGCCGCGAACGGGTTCTACGTCGGCAACGGGCGGCTGTACGACGCGAACGGCAGCGAGTTCGTGATGCGCGGGGTCAACCACGCGCACGCCTGGTACCCCGACCGGACGGCGCAGGCGCTCAAGGACGTCAAGGCGCTGGGCGCGAACAGCGTGCGCGTGGTGCTGAGCACGGGCGCGCGGTGGACGTGGACCAGCACCTCGGCGGTCTCCTCGATCGTCTCGCAGTGCAAGGCCGACAAGCTGGTGTGCGTGCTCGAAGCGCACGACACCACCGGCTACGGCGAGCAGGGCGGCGCGGTGACGCTGAACCAGGCGGTGGACTACTGGTTGGGCGTCAAGAGCGCGCTGGTCGGCCAGGAGAAGTACGTCATCATCAACGTCGGCAACGAGCCGTACGGCAACAACAACTACGGCAACTGGACCAACGACACCCGCAACGCCATCTCGCGGCTGCGGTCCAACGGCTTCACGCACACGCTGATGGTGGACGCGCCGAACTGGGGCCAGGACTGGTCGAACACCATGCGCGCCAACGCGTCCGCGGTGTTCAACGCCGACCCCCAGCGCAACACCGTCTTCTCGATCCACATGTACGGCGTGTACGACACCGCGGCCGAGGTGACCTCGTACCTCAACGCGTTCGTCAACGCCCGGCTGCCGATCGTGATCGGCGAGTTCGGCGACAACCACTCCGACGGCAACCCGGACGAGGACACGATCATGGCCACGGCCCAGTCGCAGCGCCTCGGCTACCTCGGCTGGTCGTGGAGCGGCAACGGCGGCGGTGTCGAGTACCTCGACATGGTCACCGGCTTCAACCGCGCCGGCCTGACCGCCTGGGGCAACCGCATCTTCAACGGCGCGAACGGGATCAGGTCGACGTCCCGGCAGGCCACTGTCTACTGAGGACCCGGTGAGGTGGTCGGGGGCGTGCCAAGCCCTCGACCACCTCGGGTGGTGAGGGCGGTCGACGTCATCCGTGCCGGGCCGGCGCCGGGGGTGTCGCGGCACGCGAAGTCACCGGTGGCCTTCTGGTGCATCAGCCGCAGGCACGTGCCCAGCGCGCTGGCCGTAGTGGTTGGGGTGCATGCTCTCCTGGCGGTCGCCCCGCGACGCGTACCCGGTGACGACCCACCGCACCCACTCGGCCACCGTGCCGGGCAGGGGGTTGGCGGCGGAGTCGGTCCTCGTCGCCTGGCGTGAGTCCGTGGGGCACACCTCGCGGCCGTCGAACGAGTCCCGCAGGCCGAGGAACCGCACGCCCCGGTCGGCGGCCACGCGCTTGAGCGTCCCGGCGATCGTGGGCACGAGGTGCTCTCGCGCCCAGTCGGCGTCCGAGTCCCACACCGGGCACCGCCCACCGCGACCCGCTCTCGGGGATCCGGAAGCGGCCGGCGGCGGGCATCGGCGAGGGGTAGGGCTGGAGGACGAACCGGTAGCTGCCCGCGCCCTGGGCGCGTCGAGCACCTCCTCGATCGCCTTGACCGTGGCGCCGACGTCCGCGCGGACCCGGTCGAGCTGCCCGGCGATCGTGGGCCCCCACTTCGGCGCGCACTCGTAGGAGGAGAGGCAGCCCTTGACGCAGTCGGCGATGATGGTCGCCGAGCCCGAGGTCGTTGCCACCGACGGACAGCACGACGAGGTCCACCCGGTAGTCGCGGACGACGGCGCGCAGCAGCTCGACCTGGTTCGGCTGGTTGCGCGCGGCGTCACCGGCGCGCACGTCGGACGTGGTCGCGCCGGAGCACGCCAGGTTGTCCGCCGTGACGTCGGGGACGGCGGCGCTGACGATCTCGGCCGACGTCGAGCGGTGGCACGTGTTCGTGGCGGTGCGGGTGTCGCCGTAGACCTTCCGCGGGTCCGTGGCGCAGCCGTTCGCGTCACACGCGGTGCGCGGGACATCGGCACTCCTCGGTGCGGTCCGGCTGCGGTAGGAGCGGGGCCGCCGGAGGAGAACGGTGTGGAGGCGGGTGAACCCGGTGGTGCGACGGGATGAACCTGGCCAGGTGAATGCGGTGCGCGGACGGTGATGCCGGGCGGCGCCCCGCTCACCCTGGTGGTGGTCGTGCCTGCGCTAGGTGTAGTGACTAATCAGGTTGTTGACGGCGTGTCGGGTTGAACGCAGGGAGGACCTCCGGGCGGAGTGGATGTGTCTGACGCATCCCATCGGCACACGGAGGTCCTCGCGTGCACAGTAACGCCCGCACCACGGTCCATGCCCGCAGGCTGATCGTGACCCGTCGCGCGGCCGGGTGGTCGCCCGCGAGCATCGCCGAGCAGCTCGGTATCTCCCGGGCCACCGTGCACAAGTGGCTGGCCCGGCACCGCGGTGAAGGAGACGCCGGGCCGGCCGACCGCAGCTCACGACCGCACCACAGCCCCCGGCGCACCCCGACCGAGATCGAGGACCGCATCCTCGCCGTCCGACGGTCGGTGCGACGCGGGCCGGTGCACCTGTCCGGACTGCTCGGACTGCCGGCCTCCACGATCGGCCGGGTCCTGCGCCGCCGCGCCGAGCCCGCCCTGGCCGTGACCGATGCGATCACCGGCCTGCCGGTGCGGCGCCGGCACACCGGCATCCGCTACGAACGCCCCCACCCCGGCGACCTGCTGCACGTCGACGTCAAGAAACTCGGCCGCGTCCCCGACGGCGGCGGCTGGCGGGCGCACGGCCGCAGCGAGAAGGTCCGCGGCCGGGGCATCGGCTACGACTACCTGCACGTCGCGGTGGACGACCGCACCCGCCTGGCCTACGTCGAGGCACTGCCCGACGAGCGCGACGCGACCTGCGCCGCCTTCCTGCACCGCGCCGTGGCCTGGTTCCGCGACCGGGGCGTCGTGGTGCTGCGGGTGCTCACCGACAACGCCAAGACCGACCGCGTCGGCGGCAACTGGCGGGCGGTCTGCGTCGCCCCGGGCATCCGCCGACGCTTCACCAAACCCGGCTGCCCCTGGACCAACGGCAAAGCCGAACGCTTCAACCGCACCCTGCGGACCGAGTTCGCCTACGCCCAAGCCTGGACCGGCAACGACCACCGCCTGACCGCCCTGCCCGACTGGGTCCACGACTACAACCACCACCGCGCCCACAGCGCCCTCGGCGGCCAGCCACCCATCACCCGACTGACCCCCTAGACGTCAACAACGTCACGAATCAGTACAGCTAGGCTGGGCGGCCGCCGGCGCTCGTCGACGACGCGAGGACAGGTGATGATGTGGGCCGGCAGTTCGCCGTGCTGATCCGCGGCCTCCCGGGTACGGGGAAGACCACGACGACGGCCTTGTTGAGGGACGCGTTGCCCCCATCGGTGCGGGTGTCGAACGACTCCGTCCGGTACATGGCGCACCCGCGCGACTTCACCGCGTTCACCCTCGAAGCGTCCGAGCTCGCGTGCCTCGACCTCGCCCTGTCCTATTGCGACAGCGGGTTCCTGCCGGTCGTGGACGGCGTGTTCGAGGACGTCGACTTCCTCGCCGGTCAGGCGGTGCGCTTCGACCGGCGCGGTCACCGGCTCGTCACGGTCTCACTGGCCGCCGACCTCGAAGACCTGCTGCACCGCAACCGGCTCCGCGACCCGTTCCAGCGGATGGACGAGGACCGGGTCCGCCGACTGCACGCGGCGTTCCGGCCGGCCGGCGTGTCCCTGGACATCCGGGGGAAGCTGCCCGAGGAGGTCTGCGACGACGTGCTCGACGTCATCGGGCGGGACCGGACCGACGGGCCGCCGACCGGGGTCGGCGACCACGAGGTCGACGTGCTCTTCCTCCGCCACGGCGAGCGCGGGCGCCCGCACGGGGCGGACCCGGTCGAGGTGGGCCTGTCCGCGCGTGGCCGGGCCGAGGCCGGGGCCGCGGCCGCGGCGGTCCGCAGGTTCGCGCCGGACGTGGTGCTCAGCTCGGACTCCGCGCCGGACCGGGAGACCGTCCGGCTCGCGACCGCGGGACTGGACGTGACCGCGGAGCGCGCCGAGGCGTTGCGGGACCGCGTTCCCCCCGGCGCGCCGGACGAGTCCCCCGAAGCGGTTCGCGACCGCGTGTGGTCGTTCTTCGACGAGCTGCCCGCCCGTCACGGCGGCAAGCGCGTCCTCGTCGTCGGCCACGCCGGGCCGCACTCGTGGCTGGTGGCACGGGCGCTGGGCGTCGACCGGCCGGGCGTGGGCCGGTTGCGGTGGGACACCGGGTGCTTCAGCCGGTTCACGCTGTCGGCCGGGCAGACCCGGCTCGAGACGATGAACGTGCCGCCCGACGCGGTGGTCCCCGGCCGGTGACCCGGTGCGGGGACCGTGTCGTCACGGTCGGTGGATGGTGAGGGTGGTCGGGCCCGTCACGCTCGACACCCCGCCGGACAGGCACTGGACGACGTTCGGCGTCACCAGGGTGATCACCTGCTCCGCGCCGGCGGGCGCGAAGCCGCCGGAGGTGATCACGCCGGTGTTCGTCACCACGACCTGACCGGCCACGGCGCTGGAGGTGACGTTGTACTGGAACTCGCTGGGCGCCACCGTCCCGCCCCAGGTGAAGGTGCGCAGCGCCGACCCGGAGTCGAACAGCACCAGGCAGGACGCGGTGAGGCTGAACGTCTCGGCGTACGTCCCGGTCACCGCGCCCGTGCTCGTGCACGCGGGGTAGACGCCGCTGACGGTGACCGTGACCGGCCGCGCGGTGAGGGTCAGCGGCGGGTCGAAGGTGGTGACCTCGGTGCCGACGCAGGTCTGCTCCAAGGCCAGGGCGTGCGCGGGCACGGTGGACGCGCCGGCGGCCAGCACGGCGACCAGGGCGCAGTGGGCGAGTCGTGACAGTCTCATGGTCGGACCGTCGCCGCGGCCGCGCGGCCGTTAGCCGGTCCGGGCGCGCACCACCCGCTCGACCGGACCGCCCACCCGAATGGCCGTCGGTCGAACACACCATGTCGGTGCGCCGCGCCCGTCCCTACGTTCAGGTGATGGGCAACGACTGGATCGGCAGACGGGCACTGCTGCGCGGGACGGTGGCGGCCGGGGTCGTCACGGTGGTGGGCGCGGGCACGGCGGGCGCCGCCGTCCCGGGGTTCTACCACCCGTTCAGCGGCTACCGGATCACCGGCACCTGGCAGGAGCACCTCGACCGCGGCTCGCTGGGCGGCATCGACTTCGGCATGGCGGTCGGCACCCGGCTGCCCGCGGCGGGCGGCGGCGTGGTGACCAACACCCCGTACAACGGCACGGGCGGCCACACCGTCACCATCCAGCACGACAACGGCTACCGCACCCAGTACCTGCACCTGTCCCAGTTCCTGCTGGCCAACGGCACCCGGGTCGGCATGGGCGCGGTCGTCGGGCTGTCCGGCGGCGCGGCCGGCGCACCGGGGTCGGGCTCCTCCACCGGGCCGCACCTGCACTGGCACATGATCAACCCGAGCGGCGCGCGCATCGACCCGCTGGTCTACCTCGGCAGCGGCGCCGGGCTGCCCAAGACGTCCACCGAGCAGGACGGCGTGCCCGGCCCGGTCATGTGGCGGCGGGCGCAGAACTGGCTGCGCCTGGAGCAGGGCTACACCGGGCCGATCGACGGCGTGCCGGGGGTGAACACGTACGCGGCGTTGCAGCGGGCGATGCGCGCGTACGGCTACGGGGGTCCGATCGACGGGGTGCCCGGTGCGAACACGTGGGCCGCGGTGCAGCGGTTGGCCGCGCGGTGGGGTTACACGGGGCCGATCGACGGCGTGATGGGGCCGAACTCGTGGCGCGGCTTCGCCCGCTTCCTCAACCAGGACAAGTACGACTGAACCGCCGCCACGTCACCGGAGGCGGTCGACGCCGCGCGCGGACCAGGGCCGCTACGGGTGCGCTCACCGGGTGACGGGGACCCCGCCCGCCGGACGGGGTCCCCGGGCCGGTCAGGCGTTCGGGTCGAACGGGATTCCGCTCGGCTTCGCCTGCGCGAGGTTGTAGTTGAAGGCGCTGTCCTTGATGGCCAGGCTCGCGCTGCCGAAGTCCGCGTTCACCAGGACGTCGCGGATGCCGGCGGGGAAGCGGTCCCAGGAGACCAGGTCCGGGTACTGCCACGCGCCGTAGTGGTTCTCCGGCTGCTCGCTCGCGCTCGCCAGGCGGAAGCAGTGCGTGCTCAGGCCGTCCTTGTGGTAGACGATCTTGGGGTGCGTGCCCTCCCAGGCGACCTGGGACCGCGGGTAGGTCGAGTACTTGCCGTGCGCGGACGTGGAGACGTACTGGGCCTGGTCGCCGCTCACCCACACGACCACGTGCTCGATGTCGTGGCGGTGGCCGCAGCAGTCGATGCCCGGCACGGCCTGGTCCTTCTCGAAGTACAGGTCGTAGAGGTAGGCGCACCAGTTGTTGTTGCACTTGGCGCGCGAGTACGAGTTGGTGTTGTCCAGGTCGGACTGGTCGCGGCACTGCCCGTTGAGGGCGCCGGAGTTCTTCAGCCCGGTGGCGATCGCCCCGGACGGCGAGATCGCCGGCGTCGGGTAGCAGCCGTCGGTGTCGTAGTCGAACGCCGGCTGCCACCTGCCGTCTTCGGCGGCGTGGTTCGCGGGCAGGGCCTGCGGCGGCTCGGCCCAGGCGGCTCCGGGCAGGAGCACCGCGAGCAGGGACGCGCCCACCAGCGCGCGCAGCAGTCTCACGGCGTGGCGCCGGGTGCGGGAAGGGGTTCGGGACGGGTCGGTCAGCTGGGCGGTCACGACGACCATGCCCTCCATCCGGTGTCGAGTGGCACGACGGCGGAGCCGGCCGACGTCGCGGAGATCATCGGCCGGCACCGAGGTTCCCGGCAGGGGCGTGACGTCGTCAACCCGCCGATGGTCGCCCCGAGGCGAACAGGCGGCGAACATCGGCGGCCCGCGCCGCGGCCCGGTCCGCGTGGCGAGGAGCCGGACGTGCGCCGGCGGGGCCGAACTCGCCGAAGCCGGCCGCCTGGTGCGAGCGCCGCTGGGCGGGTCCAGGCGGTTGCGCTCGGGGTCCTGCCACAGGTCCCGGCCGAGGGAGTGCCGGCCGCCGTCGCGGCGCAGCGTCAGCCACGCGTGGTGGAAGGTCTTCGCCGGGGCCGACATCGCGCCCCAGCAGGTCCGCAGCTGCGTCACGTCCTCGCCGGACACCTCGGTGTCCCGGTCCGGCCGTGAGAGCGCGTCCACGTCCGGCTCGTGCGGCATCCGCCGGTCGTCCAGGAGGTCGGACAGCCCGCCACCACGCCCGTCCGCCGCGCGGGAGTCGAAGCTGATCGCCTCGGTCCGGGGCACGAGGACCGACCAGAACCGGGGGTGGGCGTCGAGGAAGCGGATGACGGCGCCCGCGCGCGGCAGGTCCAGGTCGGGATCGGCGACCAGTTCGCGCAGGCGGGCCAGGCTCGGCCGGCCCGGTGGCGTCGAGGTCGGGCCCGGCGCGCCCGACGAGCCGCCCGACGATGCCGCTGTCCAGGCTGTCCTCGATCACCGCGCGCACCTGGTCCGGGCCGAACCGGGCGGACAAGCGGCCTTCGGGGTCGGTGCCGTGCGGAGGCGACCGCCGTCGCGGACTCGTCCGGTGCGCCCAGCGCTCATCCCGGCCAGGAGGTCGTCCAACTCGTCCAGGGACGAGCGCTGCGGGTCGTCGTCACGGGTACTCGTCGTGGCCCGGTCGGGTGGGGTGCATCGAGGTCTCCCCGAGGACGCGGGCGGGTTGTTCAGAGGACCCGTAAACCCGCCCGCGCAACTGGGCGGATCAGGTGTCCGGGTCGGGCGCCTGGTCGAGCAGGGGCAGGGTGAGCCGGAAGCGGGCGCCTTCGCCGAGGGCCGTGTCCAGCTCGACGTCGCCATCGTGCGCGCGGGCGAGGGAGCGGGCGATGGCCAGGCCCAGCCCGGCGTTCGCGCCGCCCGCGCGGTGGCGCGAGCGGTCGGCGCGGTAGAAGCGGTCGAACACCCGGGTCGCCTGCTCGGCCGCCACACCGGGGCCCTCGTCGGCCACCTCCAGCACGGCGCGGCCGTCCGCCGTGCCGACGGACGGCGGTGCCCGGCGGGGTGTGGGCGGCGGCGTTGCCGACCAGGTTGGCGACCACCTGGCGCAGCCGGTCCTCGTCGCCGTGCACCGGGGCCGGCCCGGGCGGTCCGGCGGCGTCGGGGCCGGTGAGCTCGACCGACCGGGACGGGTCGAGGGCGCGCAGGTCGTGCCGGGCGTCGTTGGCGAGGGTGCGCAGGTCCATCGGCGCCCGGTCGAGCTGGCCCTCGGGCGCCTCGTCGAGCCGGGCGAGCAGCAGCAGGTCCTCGGTGAGCGCGGTGAGCCGGGTGGCCTCGCGGTCGATGCGGCGCATCGCCTCGTCCACGTCGGCGCGCCCGGGCATCGCGCCCATCCGGTACAGCTCCGTCGAGCCCTTGATGCCGAACAGCGGCGTGCGCAGCTCGTGGCTGACGTCCGACAGGAACGCGCGCATCCGGGTCTGCGCCGCGGTCCGGTCGGCGAACGCCTGTTCGAGCTGGCCGAGCATGGTGTTGAGCGAGGCGGCGAGGCGCCCGACCTCCGTGCCCGGCGCGGCCAGGAGGGGCACGCGCCGGGTCAGGTCGCCGTCGGCGATGGCGGCGGCGGTGTGCTCGATCCGGCGCAGCGGGCGCAGGCCGCGGCCGAGCGCGAACCAGCCGACCGCCGTCAGCAGCACCAGCAGCACGGCGCCGCCGGCGAGGCTGGTGGTCCGGAGCCGGGCGACGGTGGCGTCGGCCTCGGCGAGCGGCGCGGCGACGACCACCGTCCCGCCCCACCCGGTGGTCGGCCGGGCCACCGCGCGCCACCGCGTCGAGCCGGTCGCGGCCCGCAGGTCCACGGCGTCGCCACCGGTCGGGACGGTGCGCAGCGCCTCGGGCGGTGGCAGCGCCGTGCGGTCCAGCCTGCTGGTGCGCAGGCCGCCCGCCACCTCGCCGCGCACGTCCAGGTACACCAGGTACGGCGCGCCGACCAGGTCCAGGGCGGGGTCGACGAGCTCGGGGTGGCGGGCGGTGTCCGCCGCGCCGGGCGGCCCGGTGGTCGACACGCCGGAGACGATCGAGGCGAGCGAGCGCAGCTGCCCGTCGATCCGGGCGAGCTGGTAGCGCTCCAGCTGGTCGGAGACGACCGCGCCGACGAGGCCCAGCCCGGCCAGCAGCAGGCCCGCGGTGAGCAGCAGCAGCCTGGCCCGCAGCGAGAACCGGCCCAGCGCCCGCCTCACCCCGTGGGCTCCCGCATCACGTAGCCGACGCCGTGCACGGTGTGGATCAGCTTGGGGTCCTCGACGTCGACCTTGCGCCGCAGGTAGGAGATGTAGGTGTCGACGATGCCCGCGTCGCCGCCGAAGTCGTAGCGCCACACCCGGTCGAGGATCTGGGTCTTGGACACCACGCGCCCGGCGTTCTCCATCAGGTAGCGCAGGAGCCGGAACTCGGTGGGCGAGACGCGGACGGCCCGGCCTGACCGCGTCACCTGGTGCCCCTCCGCGTCCAGCGCGAGCGCGCCCACGGTCAGCACGCCGGCCTGGTGGCCCGAGGTGCGGCGCAGGATCGCGCGGATCCGGGCGATCAGCTCCTCCAGGTCGAACGGCTTGGTCACGTAGTCGTCCGCGCCGAGCGACAGCCCGGTGACCTTGTCGGCCTGGCCGTCCCGCGCGGTGAGGAACAGGACGGGCACCGGGCCCCGGCGGCCCTCCGCGCGCCGCTCGCGCAGCCGCCGGACCACCTCGAACCCGTCCACGTCCGGCAGCATCACGTCGAGCAGCACGAGGTCGGGCGGCTCCGCGACGGCCGCGGCGAGCGCCTCGGCGCCGGTCGCCGCGGACGTCACCCGGAACCCGGCGAACCTCAGCGTCGCGGACAGCAGTTCGCGCACGGTGGCCTCGTCGTCCACCACCAGCAGTGTCATCGCCCGTCCCGGTCCGTCCACGCCGGCCAGGATACGGACGTCACCCTGAGGGAACCGTCGACGAGCAGGCTGCCCGAGAAGCCCGCCGCCGCGCCGCCCGCCGCCCCGAGCGCCAGGGCGACCAGCGGGTCCGCCGCCACCCGCGCGGCCAGGAGGGGGAGCGAGAACCCGAACGCGCCGATGCCCAGGTCCACCGACACGCGCGACACCAACGCCGACGCGCACAGCACCGGCCCCATCACCGCCGCGAGCCACAGGGCGAGGCGCGCGGCGCGGCGCAGCGGCGTGCCGTCGCGACCGCGGGACCGCGCGGCCACGACGCCGAGACCCAGCAGCCCGGCGACCGCCACCCACGTCAGCGGCCCGCCGGGGGCCGGCGGCCCGACCTCGCCCAGGACGCACGACAGCGCGCCGTCCGAGGTCACCGTCCACGGCACGCCCAGCCCGAGCGACAACGCGCCCGACACCACCAGCGGCAGCACGAGCAGCACGGCGCCGGCCGCCGCGGGGCCGGCGGACGCCCAGGCGACGACCAGGCACCCGACGGTGACCGCGATCGCCGTCCACCACCCGCCCCGCACGGCCGGCCGGCACCGCTCGGCCACCCGGAACCGCGCGACCAGCAGGCACACCCCGACGACCGCGAGCACCCAGCACACCGCGCCCGCCACCGCGGGCCAGACCGGCACCGCGAACCCGGCGCGGAGCGCGTCGACGGACCCGCCCCGGCCCGACGGCCCCACCGCCGGCACCCCGCAGACGGCCGCCCCGGACCCGCCTCCCGACGCGCCGCGCGGCAACGCCACCGCACCCCGGGCCGACCACGCCACGGCGGCCAGCCCCACCGGGAACGCCGCGGCCGCCGCCGCGCCGCGGACGAGCAGACCGTCCCGGCGTCGCAGCAGCAGCCACCCCAGCACCACCGCGCCCGCCAGGGAAACCCCCGACGGCACCACCGCGACGCCACCACGCAGGGCGAACGGCAGGTCGCTCGCCGGGACCGCGCCGAACTCCGCCGACCCGCCCGCGGCCAGCGCGACCACAGCCGCCGTGAGGCCGCCGAACGCGCCGATCCGGTCGGCGTCGAGCAGGAGCAACCCGGCCGCCGCGACCGCCCCCATGGCGGCCAGGGCCGCGACCGCGGCCACCACGCCCCGGCCCGCCTCCCTCGACGTGCCCATCACACGTCACGCCGGCCGAAGACGACGAACGCGACGGCCAGCACGGCGGCGACGCCCAGGCACATCCCGCCCAGGTTCAGCCAGGGGTGCGGGTAGGCGGGGTCCGGGACCGTCGCGAGCACCGCCACGGCGCCCTTGCTCGGCCAGAAGTCGACCAGGCCCTGGAGCCACGACGGGAACAGCCCCGACAGCGCGGGCACCAGGAACACGATCCCCACCAGCGTGGCGAGCGCGCCCGCCGTGGCCCGCGTGATCGCGCCGAGACCGATCGCCAGCAGCGCGATCGCCGCGAGGTACAGCCCGCCGCCCGCCACGGCGGGGAGCACACCGGGATCACCGAGCCCCGCGTGCGGCACGCCCTGCCCGGCGAGCACCGCCTGACCGAGCAGGAAGGCGGTGACCATCAACGACTGGCCCGCCACCGCGGCGACGGCGGTCACCACCAGCACCTTGGCCGCCAGCAGCCGGCTCCGGCGCGGCGTGGCGGCCAGCGACGTCCGCACCAGACCGGTCGCGTACTCGGAGGTGACGACCAGGATGCCGAGCACGCCGATGATCAGCTGCGCGACGACGTAGGTGGTCAGGCTGCGCTCGGTCGGGTCCCACGCGAGCCGTTGCGCGGCGGACGCGCCGCCGTGCTCCGCGCCGACCGCGCTCATCGAGAGGAACGCGATGCCGATCCCCACCGCGAACAGGCACGCCAGCGTGTACCAGGTGGAGCGCAGGCTGCGGAGCTTCACCCACTCCGCGCGCAGGGCGTGGCCGAACCCCGCCCGGGTCGCGGGCCGGCTCACGCCGCCGCCCCCTGGTACTCGACGCTGTCCTTGGTCAGCTCCATGAAAGCGTCCTCCAGCGACGGCCGTCGCGGCGTCAGCTCGCTGAGCGCGATGCCGTGGTAGGCGGCGAGCTTGCCGATCTCCTCGCCGGTCAGGCCGGAGACGAGCAGCGAGGACTCGACCCCGTCCCGCACGGTGGCGCCGGACGCGGTCAGCCGCAGCGCGAACGCGGCCGGCTCGGCCGTGCGGACCAGCACGGCGCCCTCGCCGCGGCCGCGCAGGAACTCGTCCACGCCGGTGTCGGCGATGAGCCGGCCGCGGCCGATGACGACCAGGTGGTCGGCGGTCTGCGCCATCTCGCTCATGAGGTGGCTGGAGACGAGCACCGCGCGTCCCTCGCGGGCCAGGGACCGCATGAAGTCCCGGATCCAGCGGATGCCCTCGGGGTCGAGGCCGTTCACCGGCTCGTCGAAGATCAGCACCCGCGGGTCGCCCAGCAGCGCCGCCGCGATGCCGAGCCGCTGCCTCATGCCGAGCGAGAACCCGCCCGCCCGCTTGCCCGCCACGCCTTCGAGCCCGGTCCGGGCGAGCACCTCGTCGACCCGCCGCCGGGGCAGGCCGTTGCTGAGGGCGAGCGCCAGCAGGTGGTCGTGCGCCTTGCGGGCGCCGTGCACGGCGCCCGCGTCGAGCAGCGCGCCGACCTCCGCCAGCGGCACGGGCAGGTCGCGGTAGCGGCGTCCGCCGACCGTGGCGGAACCGCTCGTGGGGGCCGCCAGCCCCAGGATCACCTTCATGGTCGTGGACTTGCCCGCGCCGTTCGGCCCGAGGAACCCGGTCACCTGCCCGGCCTCGACGGTGAACGACAGGTCGTCCACCACGGTGTCGGGCCCGTACCGCTTGGTCAGGCCCCGCACTTCGATCATCGTCATGGGTTCGAGCCTGGCGCGCCGGTCCGGCCGATTCCCGAATGATCCTGGGAGAACCCTGGGAACCCGACGTCCCGACCACTCGCCGCGCGCCGCCGGGGCGCGGCACTCACAGGGAACACCCAGGCCCGGGTCGCCGACGACCCGGACCGGGCGCCGGCCTACGCGAGCGCGAGCCGCGGGTTGTGGATGTCCATCCACACGCCGAAGTCGATGGCCCGCTCCATCCCCAGCCGGGTCGTGCGCTGCACGGCCTCGGCGTCCTGGCGGGTCGCGTCCTCCAGCCACTTGCGGTTCACCAGCTCGAAGACGCCGTGGTCCTTGGTGGAGAGCAGGTCCTTGCACTGCGCCTGCAACTGCCGCACGTAGTACGGGTCCTGGGTGGACGGATACGGGCTCTTCACGCGCCAGGCGACCGACTCCGGCAGCAGGTGCTTGACGGCGCCGCGCAGCAGGCTCTTCTCCCGGCCGTCGTAGTGCTTGAACGACCAGGGCGCGTTGTAGACGTACTCGACCAGCCGGTGGTCGCAGAACGGCACCCGCACCTCGAGCCCGACCGCCATGCTCAACCGGTCCTTGCGGTCGAGCAGGAACCGCAGGAAGCGGGTCAGGTGCAGGTTGATCATGATCCGCATCCGGTACTCGTGGTCGTCCTCGTCGTCACCCCGCTTCACGTCGCCGACCGCGGCGTCGTACTGGTCGCGCCGGAACTCCTCCAGCTCCAGCCCGTCCAGCAACGGCTGGTTCAGCCCGTGGCCGTCCTTGTCCAGCGGCCCGATGCTGAACGCGATCCACGGGAACGCCCGCGCCTTCTGCACGTCGGGGTTGTGCATGTGCCGGTACCCGCCGAAGATCTCGTCGGCCGACTCGCCGGACAGGGCCACGGTCGACCGCTTCCGGATCTCCTTGAACAGCAGGTACAGCGACAGGTCCATGTCCCCCAGGGTGATCGGCACGTCCCGCGCGGTCAGCACGGCCCGGCGGACCTCCGGGTCGGCCAGCGTCTTCGGGTCGAGCACGAGGTCGGCGTGCTCGGAGCCGACGTGGTTCGCCAGGTCGTGCACGTACTGGGTGTCCGCGGTGTCGTGGAACTCGTTGGGCGTGAAGTTGTCGGCCTGGCCCGCGAAGTCGACCGCGAACGTCCGCACCCGCTCGTCGCCCATGTGGGCCGCGGCCAGCGCGGTGAGGGTGCTGGAGTCCAGGCCGCCGGACAGCAGGAGGCAGCGCGGCACGTCCGCGACGAGCTGCCGCCGCACGGTGTCGTCCAGCAGCTCGTGCACCCGGCCGACGGTGGTCTCCAGGTCGTCCTCGTGCGCGCGGGTCTCCAGCCGCCAGTAGGTGCGCTCGCGCACGCCGTCGACGTCGACCGTGACGACCGTGCCCGGCTCGACCTGGCGCATGCCCGCCCAGATCGCGTGGCCGGGCGTGAAGGCGAACGCGAGCGACTCCCGCAGCCCGTCGGTGTCGACCACCCGCTCGGCGATCGGGTTCGCCAGGATCGCCTTCGGCTCCGAACCGAACAGGATGCCGTCGGGCGTCCGGTAGTAGTAGAGCGGCTTGATGCCGAGCCGGTCGCGGATCATGACCAGCTTGCGGTCCCGCGCGTCCCAGATCGCGAACGCGTACATGCCGTTGAGCCGGTCGGCCAGCGCCGCGCCCCAGCGCAGGTACCCCCGCAGGACGACCTCGGTGTCGCTCGACGTCGTGAACCGCTCACCCAGCCCGGTCAGCTCGTCGCGCAGCTCGACGAAGTTGTAGGCCTCGCCGCTGTAGACCAGCGACACCTCGCCGTTCGGCGTGCGCGCCGACATCGGCTGGGCGCCACCGGGCAGGTCGATCACGGCCAGCCTCCGGTGGCCGAGGGCGGCGTGCCGGTCGACCCAAGTGCCGTGGGCGTCCGGGCCGCGGCAGGCCATCGTCCGGGTCATCGCCTCGAGCGTCTCGCCCTCCCTGGTGAGGTCGCGGTCGAATGAGACCCAGCCGGTGATTCCGCACATCCGTGTGCCTCCTGTGGTGTTCCGGAGAGATTCGGCGTTCCCGCCGCCCACCCGAGCGACCACGGCTGGTCGGACGACCGCTCCGCGGCGTCTCCAAGGGCGTCCCGGACGCGCCACCCCGCCCGTCACGACGACAGCGGCGGCACACCGGGGATGCTCGGGTGACCTGCCCGTGAGCGGTCTTCCACTACCCCCGTCCGACCCCCTCGCACGAGCTATTTCCCAACATACATTTTCTACGGAATTGGAGCTCGTGCGTTCGACGGCAACCCGTAGGCGTGGTCGGAATTCGCGGTGGGATCGACTATTCTCGTGGTGCGCCCAGGTGCCGTCCCACAGGGCCGGACATCAGTTCGAAAGATTTCGAAAAATGTTGGAAACACTTCGGCGGTCCGTTCGGGGTGCGCGGATTCCGCCGGGCCGGCTCACCTCGGCGGCGCGGTGCTGTCGCGGACCACGAGGGTGGTGGCCAGCTCCACCCGGCTCTGCGCCGGCGTCCGGCCGGCGGCCAGGGTCAGCACCAGCTCGGCGGCGGCGGCGCCCATCTCGACCATCGGCTGCCGCACCGTCGTCATCGGCGGCCCGCACCAGCGCACGGCCGGTATGTCGTCGAAGCCGACCACGCTGAGGTCCTCGGGGATGCGCAGGCCCGCCTGCCGGGCCGCCTCGTAGACGCCGAGCGCCTGGAGGTCGTTGCCGCACAGCACGGCGGTGGGCGGCTCGGGCAGCCGCAGCAGCTCCCGGGCGTGCTCGTAGCCCTCCTCGAAGGCGAACTGGCCGACGCGCACCAGCCGCTCGTCCAAGGGCCTGCCGTGCTCGGCCATCGCCGCGCGGATGCCGCCGAGCCTGGCCCGCGCGCACATCCGGTCGGCCGGGCCGGCGACGACCGCGATCCGCCGGTGGCCGAGGGAGAGCAGGTGCCGGGCCGCCGCGATGCCGCCGCTCCAGTTGGCCGCGCCGACCGACGGCACCGAGTGCTCCGGCTCGCCCGTCGGGTCCAGGGCCACCAGCGGGATGCCGCTCGTGGCCAGCAGCCCGTGCTGCTCGCTGGTGAAGCCCAGGTGCACGACGACCACGCCGCACGGCTGGCGCGACAGCAGGTCGTGCGCCCACGACCGGCCGGTCGCGGACTGGCGCGCGGCGTCGGTGAAGCCGACGGCCAGCCGGTGCGCGCCCGCGACCCGCTCGACGCCGTGCATGACCCCGACCGCCAGGTAGCTCTGCATGCCGAAGAAGACGACCTCCACGTTCGGCGACCGCACGACCGCCTCCGGCCGCCGGTAGCCGTGCTCCCGCAGCGCCGTCTCCACCCGCCGCCGGGTCGTCGCCGCCACGCCCGGCCGCCCGTTGAGCACCTTGGACACCGTCGGCGCGGACACGCCGGCCAACCGGGCGACGGCCGCGACGGTCAGCTCGCCACGCCGCCGCCCGCGCGGTCGCACCTCCGCGAGCGCGTCGGGCCGCTCCGCGGCCCGCGGGTTGCGCACCGCGTCCACCTGGTCGAGCAGCCGGGTCCGGACCGCCTCCGCCTCCCGGTCGGCCGCGGGACCGGCGGGCACCGTCTCGGTCAGGTACCGCCGCTTGCCCGAGCCCGGGTCGACCCCGGCGTACACCCGCACCCGCAACGACCCGCTCGGCAGCCGTTCGACCTCGCCACGCGCCTGGCGCCGTGCACCGGGAGTTCCCATGGAGCCACGGTACCGCAGAATTAGCTCCACGACGACCTGGCGATGGCTCCACGGAACGGACTTCTCCGCACACCGCGTTTAGCGACTTGTTAGAGCGCCCTGCCACGGTCGCGCTCGCATCGGGACCAAGGGGAGAGGACGCACCATGCCCGGAACCACCATCAAGGCGATGACCGCGGTGTTCGTCGCCGCCGTCACCGCCGTGACCGCGGCGACGGCCACCGCCACCGCCGCGCCCGCCGAGGCGGTGACCACCGCGCGGACCGGCGAGGTGACCGCCACCTCGACGATCGGCGGTCAGATCACCAGATCCGAGGTGCTCGCCAGGGCCGCGGACTGGTACGACCGCCGCCACGACGCCGACCTGACCTACGACCAGGGCGCGAAGGCCTGGGACGTCGGCCGCACCCGCCAGTACCGGCGCGACTGCTCGGGCTACGTCGGCATGGCGTGGCACCTGGGCTACGACCCGAACACCGACGGCCTGGACGAGTCCACCCTCACCGTGCCGATCTCGCGGGCCGAGCTGCGCCCCGGCGACCTGCTCAACGACCGGGTGAACGACGACGGCGGGCGCTACCCGTACCACGCGATCCTGTTCGGCGGCTGGGAGAACGCGGCGAAGACCACGTTCTGGTACTACAGCTTCGGCTCGACGCCGGTCGCCAAGGTCACCGGCGCGTCGTTCGGCCAGTCCTCGCTCTCGGGCCACCCGACGTCGCACTACCGGGCGCTGCGCTACCGCAAGATCGTGGACGACGGCGTCTCCGGGACCGCCTCCGTCTACGGCGTCCTGGCCGACGGGCGGCTCACCTACACCGCCGTCGACGCGGCCGACGGCACCCGCACGCACGGCGCGGTGACGTCCGGCGCGTCCCTGGGGTTCGTGCCGAAGGCGATGGCGACGGTGAACTTCAACACGATCCTGGTCACCTCGCCCGCCGGTCAGCTCTACCGCGTGGACGTGATCACGAACGACACGTCGCTGACGTTCGCCGCGCCGGTGCCGCTCGGTGGCGGCTGGACGCACGACCTGCTGGCCTACGACGGCCGCGGCAGCCTCTACGGCATCGCGGCGGGCGCACTGCGCCGCTACACCGTGGCCGCCACCAAGCCGGGAGCGGGTGACATCACCAGCGACGGCCTGATCGACACCGGGTTCACGCTCAAGACGCTGACCGCGACCGGCCAGGACTGGCTGCTCGGCACCACCAGCGGCGGCGAGCTGCTGTCCTACCGGATCCGCGGCGCGGGGGACTGGACGCGCTACGAGCTGAAGTCCTCGACGTGGCAGGTGTTCACCGACCTGGTCTCGCCCGGCGGCGGCGTCTACTTCGGCCACAACGTCGACGGCGGGCTCTACCACTACCTCGACGCCGACCCGTACGACGGCAGCGGCGCGGACCTGCGCGGGCTCGACGCGGTCGACGCGCAGGGCTGGTCGCAGGTGCTGCTGTCCGCCCAACCGGCCACCGTCGCCTGACCGAAGGAGCCAAGGACATGAGAGTGCACAGGGGGATCGTCGCGACCGTCGCGGTCGTGGCCGCGAGCATGGCGGTGACCGTGCCCGCCGAGGCCGCGGCCCCGTTGTTCCAGCTTCCGTTCCCGTGCGGCCAGACGTGGCGCGGCGACTCGGACGGCAGCAGCGCCCACGAGTCGTGGGAGATCGACTTCAACCGCGGCTCCGGCGCCGACGACCTCGGCGACCCGGTCGTCGCCGCGGCCGCCGGCACCGTGCGCACGGCGGCGCACCAGGGCTCGGCCAACGGTTACGGCAACCTGGTGAAGATCGAGCACGCCGGCGGGTACTTCACCTACTACGCCCACCTGAACACGATGGCGGTGCGGGAGGGCCAGAGCGTGGCGCAGGGCGCGACCATCGGCTCGGTCGGCGACACCAGCAAGCCCGGCAACGACATCAGCCCGCACCTGCACTACGAGGTGCGGCTCGGGTCGGGCTACCCGGACAACATCCAGCCCGCCTACTTCGACGGCGTGCGGTTCGGCTACCCGGACCAGACGCTGGCGTCCCGCAACTGCGGCGGCGGCGTGGCGGGCACGGCGTTCATCTACGGCACGACCTCCGACGGCCGCCTCACCTACACGACCGTGAACGCCGCCACGGGCGACCGGACGCACGGGGCGGTCGTGTCCGGGGCGTCGTTGGGCTTCGCGCCGAAGGCGATGGCGACGGTGAACTTCAACACGATCCTGGTCACCTCGCCCGCCGGCCAGCTCTACCGCGTGGACGTGATCACGAACGACACGTCGCTGACGTTCGCCGCGCCGGTGCCCATGGGCGGCGGGTGGACGCACGACCTGCTGGCCTACGACGGGCGGGGGAGCCTGTACGGCATCGCCGACGGGGCGATGCGCCGCTACACGGTCCTGGGCACCAAGCCGGGTGCGGGTGACATCACCAGCGACGGCCTGATCGACACCGGGTTCACGCTCAAGACGCTGACCGCGACCGGCCAGGACTGGCTGCTCGGCACCACCAGCGGAGGCGAGCTGCTGTCCTACCGGATCCGCGGCGCGGGCGACTGGACCAGGTACGAGCTGAGGTCGAGCACGTGGCAGGTCTTCGGTCACCTGCTGTCGGCCGGCGGTGGCGTCTACTTCGGACACAACGCCGAGGGCGGGCTCCTGCGCTACACGGACGCGAACCCGTACGACGGCAGCGGCGCGGACCTGCGCGGCCCCGACACGGTGGACGCGCAGGGCTGGACGCAGGTGCTGCTGTCGGCCCAGCCGGGCACGGTCGCCTGATCGCGGTCCCCGGCCGCGGGTGTCGTGCCGCGGCCGGGGACGCCCGTCGCTACTGTGGGTCAGGTGCCACGAAACCGCCTGTACCGCGACGGCAGGCTCGCCGAGGAGGACTTCCCGGTCGCCGACCTGCCCCGGCTGCTGCGCGACGAGGACGCCGTCGTCTGGCTCGACCTGTGCGGCCCGGCCGAGGCGGACCTGGCGGTCGTCACGGCCGAGCTGGGCCTGCACGAGACGTCCGTGGAAGACGCCCTGGAGGTCCACGAGCGGCCCAAGCTGCACCAGTACGACACGTACCTGCTCGTGAACGCGTACGCGGTCACCTTGGACGAGGCGTCGGGCCGGCTGACGACGGCGGAGCTGTCGGCGTTCGTCACGCCCCGGGCGCTGATCACGGTCCGCAACGACGACCGGTTCGACATGGCCTCCCTGACCAGGCGGTGGGACGAGTCGTCGGAGCTGGCCGGGAGCGGGGTCGGGTTCCTGCTGCACGGGCTGCTGGACGTCGTGGTGGACAGCCACTTCGACGCCGTGCAGGCGCTGGACGACCACATCGAGGGCCTGGAGGACCTGGTGTTCGCCGAGCGGCCGAACGACCCCGACATGCAGCGGCGGGCGTTGGCGATGCGCAAGTCGCTGGTGACGCTGCGCCGGGTCGTGCTGCCGATGCGCGACGTGCTCGCCGCCCTGATGCGCCGCGACCACGCGGTGGTGGACCGCCGGATGACGCCGTACTACCAGGACGTCTACGACCACGTGCTGCGGGCGTCGGAGTGGACCGAGTCGTTGCGGGACATGGTCGCGACCATCCGCGACATCCAGCTCAACCTCCAGGGCAACCGGCTGAACCTGATCATGAAGAAGGTGACCGGCTGGGCCGCGATCATCGCCGTGCCGACCGCCGTGACCGGCTTCTACGGGCAGAACGTGCCGTACCCGGGCTTCAACGAGGTGTGGGGCTTCTGGGTGTCGACGGTCGCCATGCTGCTGCTGTCGGCCGGGCTGTACCGCCTGTTCAAGCGGCGTGACTGGATCTGACCGGCCGGCACGCGGGAGGATGGTCGGCGAAGGGGGTGCGCATGGCGGAGCAGGGTGACGGGCAGGCGCAGGGCGCCGGGCAGGCTGAGGGTGATCGTCAGCCGCCGGGTGTCGAGGCGCTGACGGACAAGATCAGGCAGCTCGTGCAGGAGGGCAACACCCGCCGGGTGGTCGTGCGCAACGGCAAGGGCGAGTCGGTGCTGGACATCCCGGTGACGGCCGGCGTGGTGGCCGCGGTGGCCGCGCCGGTGGTGACGGCGGTGGCGGCGTTCGCGGCTCTCGCCGGCCCGTGGACGGTGGGCGTGGAGCGCCCCGAGCCCACCGCCGGCGCCGAGGTCGACGTCACGGCCGGCGGTGACGGCGCGCCGCCCGTGAAGGGCTGAGGACGGGCTCGGGTCC
This sequence comes from Saccharothrix sp. 6-C, assembly GCF_016695385.1. Lineage (NCBI taxonomy): Bacteria > Bacillati > Actinomycetota > Actinomycetes > Pseudonocardiales > Pseudonocardiaceae > Saccharothrix > Saccharothrix sp. 6-C. The sequence continues at coordinate 2,853,662 of NZ_CP064192.1, forward strand.
ACGACCCGGGAGGAGGGGTGGGTGGCCGTGAGCCGCCCACCCCTCTTCCGCGTCCTGGTCCGCGACGGCCGTCCCGCGGCGGGAAGTCGTCGGGTGCGTCCGATGTGGAGGTCCACAACGGACGTCGGCGGCGCGGGCCTGCGGAATGCCGTCCTTTTCGGCCGGCGCGCTTCGGAGGTGCGCAGGTCGGTGCCCGGTCGCACCCCGAAGGCCGTCTCGATCGGTGGGGGCGTCGGCCGCGGCACTCTGTGGAGAACCTGTCGGTCGAGTTAACGTGAAGATCGTCCGGGCCGCCTCCGGTGGGGCCGTCTATACGACTTCTATATCTCCATGTTACGGCGGTACTCGGACGTGCCGGAAGTCCGAAGGTGTTCAACCGGTCCGTTCGACTCGATTTGACACCCCATCCGGGCCTCGCTAGCTTGCCGCGCCGGACAATGTGAAGAGCGTTCTGCTTCAGTGTTTTGAGACGGATTTGTCAGCGTGCTGCGCCAATCGGCTGATTGTGATCGACCGACCTCTTGGCCAAGGTGATCGGTGCTGATGAACGGGAACTACTCGTTGCCTGTTAGAAGCTGACGAGCCCGGTCGACGATCAGTCACCTCCACGATCTGCGCAGATCAGGGTGGTGTCGGCACACCCTCCAGTACTGGAGCGGCGTGCGCAGTACCCTGACGCGTGGTCCGCCGGCCGCGCGCGAACTTCCAACGAGGACAATGGCAGTGAATACGATCTCCTGTCCCAGGGGCCCGTTCACCGCCGTTCCCGAGCTATTCGGGAACGCGGTGCGCGGGGCGGACAAACGTGAGGCGGGCACTACCGGCGGTAACTCGGGTGGCGCGGTCGACACCGCGCCACCGGGCACCACGCCGAGTCGTGCGCAGCGGTTGCGCCCGTGGCACGTGTCGCCTCCGACGCGTGCGCCACGTGCGGCGCGACCCTTCTCCTAGCGCCCCCGCGCGAATTCCGGCACCCCGCGGGCGATCGCGGGCGAAATGTGTCCGAAAGCCTCGGCTCACGTTCTGGTTCGTGAGCCGCCCACGCCTGTCCGGGCGGTATCGGCGACTGCGGTCTGCGCGCGATTTCTTCCCGCGCCGCCGGACCGGGTCCATTCCGCGTCAACGCCCCGGTGGGTGTCCGATGAACGAGGAACGAGGGCAGAGCCATGCTTGTGAACGAACACGGCGGGGAAACACCCCTGGCACACGTCGCCGAACGCTGCCACGCGCTCATCGGCGTGCTGCGCGAACGCGGGGTCGGCGACGGCGACCGGGTCGTGCTGTCGGCGCGCAACTCCGACGACTTCGTGGTGGTCCTGTTCGCGCTGATGGAGCTGGGCGTCTCGGTCGGCCTGGTCGACCCCGGCCTGCCGCCCGCGCAGTCCGCCGAGCACGTGGTCGACTCCGGCGCCCGCTGGTTCGTCACCGACGCCGACCAGGCCGACCCCGCGTTCGACCGCATCGCGGCCGGCCTGCTCGACCTGCACGGCCTGGTGAAGACCGCGCGCGACCTGCCGGTCACCGAGGCGCCCGAGCTGACCTTCGCCCAGTGGGGCCGGCGGCGTGACGCGCTCGTGGTCTGGAGCTCCGGCAGCTCCGGCAAGCCCAAGGGCGTCGTGCGCTCCGGCGCGTCCGTGCTGCGCAACGTCGAGCGCACCCAGGCGCGCATGGGCTACGTCGAGTCCGACGTGCTGCTGCCGCTGCTGCCGTTCACCCACCAGTACGGGCTGTCCATGCTGCTGCTCTGGTGGAACGCCCGCGCCACCCTCGTCATCGCGCCCAGCCGGCGCGTCGACCAGGCGTTGGACGTGATCGCGCGGCAGCGGGTCACGGTGGTGGACGCCGTGCCCGCCACCTACGACACGATGCTGCGCGTCGTGGCCCGCCGCGACACCCGCGACCTCGGCTCGGTGCGCATGTGGTGCGTCGGCGGCGAACCGCTGCGCGACGAGCTGCGCGCCCGCTTCGAGACCCGCTTCGACGCCACGCTCCTGGACGGCTACGGCAGCAGCGAGGCGGGCAACATCGCGTTGTCCTCGGTGCAGGACCCGACCTACTGCGGCACGCCGCTGGACGGCGTCGCGGTGGAGGTGCGCGACCCGCTGGGCAACCCCGTGCCCCCGGGCGAGATCGGCGAGGTCGTGGTCCGCACCCCGGACATCATGGTCGGCCTGCTCGAACCCGGCGGCCGGGTCCGCGAGGTCGAGCGGCAGGAGTTCCACACCCGCGACATCGGCTTCCTCACGCCCGCCGGCAGTCTCCGCGTGCTGGGCCGCAAGTCCGCCGTGCACCGCTTCGGCCACACGCTCTACCCCGACGCCATCGCCGAGAAGGCCGGCGCGTGCGGCGCGCCGGTGCGCGTGATCCCGGTCGAGGACGAGCAGCGCGGCACCCAGCTCGTGTTCGTGATCACCGACCCGGCCGAGCAGCCCGTGGCGCACTGGAAGCGCGCCGTGTCGCGGTTCGTCGCCGCGCACGAGCAGCCCAACCGCGTGGTCGTGCTCAAGGAGCTCCCGCTCAACGGCAACGGCAAGGTCGACCTCCAGGCGTTGCGCGACATCGCCGCCTCGACGGTGGCCCTCGAAGGCGTCAAGGGCGTGTTCCCCAGGGTCCACGGCGACGCGGACCCGTCGGCCATCCCGTTCCCGGACCGGCTGGCCCGGCTCACCGACCTCGCCCAGCTGCTGCGCGAACGCCGCACCGAAGTGATGTCCCTGCTCACGCAGGTGATGAGCTACAAGACCGCGTACGGCGAGATCGACGCCTCGATCGCCGCGCTGGAAGGCGCGGCGGCCGAGATCGCCCGGTACCGGCCGCCCGCGATCGGCCAGATCGGCGTGCTGATGCCGTCGAACATCCCGCTCTACAGCTACGTGCTGTACCTGGCGATCCCCAGCCTCTACAGCGAACGCGTCGTGTTCCGGCCGTCGCGGCGCATCGCCGACCAGCTGCTCAAGCTGCACGAGCTGCTGTCCGGCGTGCACCACCTGCCGATCGTCATGGACGACAGCGACCAGCGGGAGTTCCTGGAGGGCGAGGGCGCGCGCTCGGACGTGCTGGTGTTCACCGGCACGTTCAACAACGCCGAGAAGATCCGCGCCGGGCTGCGCCGCGACCAGCTGTTCCTCTACTTCGGCCAGGGCGTGAACCCGTTCGTGGTCGGCGCGGACGCCGACATCCCCAAGGCGGTGGACGGCCTGCTGCGGGTGCGGATGCTGAACTCCGGGCAGGACTGCTTCGGCCCGGACGTGGTGTTCGTGCACACCTCGATCAGCGCCCAGTTCTGCAACCTGCTGTGCCGCCGGGTGGACAACCTGCGCTACGGCCGGTTCGACGACCCGAACGCCGACTACAGCCACATGTTCTACCTCGACGCGTTCGACTCCTCGCTGGACTACCTGCGCGCCGGCCGGGAGCACCTGGCGGCGGGCGGCGAGGTCAACTTCGTCGACGACCACCTCAGCCCCACCGTGCTGATCCGGCCCGCCGACACGAAGATCACCCCGCCCGAGCTGTTCGCGCCGATCTTCAACGTGGTCCCGTTCACCTCGACGGACTGGCTGCACCAGATGCTCGACCACCAGTACTTCCAGGAGCGGGCCATGGCCGCCACGGTCTACGGCCGCCTGCCCGACACCGTCGAGCTGCTGCGCCGGCGGCACACGGTCAGCGTGGACGAGACGGTGATCGACATCGAGGACGGCAACGCGCCGTTCGGCGGCACCGGCATCCGCGCCAACTACGCCGCGCTGGGCCGCAAGCGCCACGCCGAGCCGCTGCTGATCTCGAAGGCCGTCGCGGACCACCTGGGCGCCGACCGCCTGGCCGCGTCCGACGCCACCGGCCGCACGGCCTGACCGCCGCCGAACAGATGGGTGTGATCGAGATGGAACCGCCGACCCCGGACGACGTGCCGGCCATCCACGTCGTGGGCGAGCACCGCCCGGCCCACCACGTCCGGGGCGCCTGGCACGCGGTGGCCCGGCTGCTCGCCGAAGCGGGGGTCGAGGTCGTGTTCGGCCTGCCCGACGACGACCTGGACGCGCTCGGCGCGCTGCACGCCGCCGGTGTCCGGCTGGTCGTGTGCCGGGACCAGCGCAACGCCGTGTTCATGGCCACGGGCTACGCGCTGCGGTCCGGCGCGCTCGGCGTCGCGCTCGTCGGCAAGGGCCCGGCGGTGACCAACACCGTGACGGGCCTGCTGGAAGCGGCGTCGTCCGGCGCGCCCGTGCTGCTGCTCTCCGGCGGCACGGCGGCCGAGCGGCGGGGCAGCGGCGCGTTCCAGGAACTGGACCAGCAGGCCGTGGTCGCGCCCCTGGTGAAGTCGGCGACCCGGGTCGAGCACCCCGACCGGGTGGCGCCCGCCGTGCGCCGCGCGGTCCTGGTGGCCACGTCCGGCGCGACCGGGCCGGTGTACGTGGAGCTGCCCGACCACCTGCTGAAGGTGGACGTGCCGGTGCCGCCGCCCGCGCCGCCCGTCGAACGGCCGGCGTCCGTCCCGGCGCCCGGCGACTCCGCGGCGCTGGACGTGCTGCGCAACGCGCAGCGCCCGATCGTGCTCGTCGGCGGCGGGATGCGGCACCGCGGCGCGGGCGGCGCGGTGGAGCGGTTCGCCGAACGCGTCGGCGCGGCCCTGTCGTGCACGGCCAGCGGGCGCGGCGTGGTGGACGAGTCGTCGGTCCGGTTCATCGGACTGGCCGGCCTGTACGCCTCGGACCGCGCCAAGGCGCTGTGGGACGACACCGACTGCGTGGTGGTGCTCGGCAGCAGGCTGGAGGAGACCGCGACCTACGGCTGGCCCGCCGCGCTCGGCACGACCGTGCCCGTGGTGCAGGTCAACGTCGACCCGGCGGGCGTGGCCACCCAGTACGCGGGGCCGGTCGTGCTCGGCGACGGCGCCGACGTGTGCGCGGCGTGGCTGGAGCAGGTCGTCGACAGCGCGCCGGCCGAGTGGTCCAAGCGCGTGGACGAGGCGCACCACGGGCTGCGCGCCGACCACCGCCGCGAGCTGGCCGACCTCGCCGCCAAGCCCGGCCTGCACGTGGTGGAGGTGCTGGCCGCGCTCGACGCGGAGCTGCCCGCCGACCGCGTCCTGGTGCAGGAGAACGGCTTGCAGGACATGTGGTCCTACAGCTTCCCCCGGTTCGAGTGCGCGCACGGCGCGGGCTCGGTCGTGCCGTCCGAGCAGACCAGCCTCGGGTTCGGCGCGGCGGCGGCGATCGGCGTGAAGGCCGCCTCCGGCGACCGGCCGGTGGTGGCGTTCGTCGGCGACGGCGCGTTCGGCCTGTTCGACGCCGACCTGCCGACGGCCGCGGCCCTCGGCTCGGGACTGCTGTACGTGGTGCTGCGCAACGGCGGCTACGGCTGGCTGCACTCCCAGCTCGGCCCGCACAACGAAGCCCTGGCGGGCACGGCGTTCGTGGACCGGGACGCCGTCACGGCCCGCGCGCCGCACCTGCGCGGCGTGCACCAGGTGACCGTCACCAAGGAGTCGTTGCGCGCCGACGTCGCCGACGCGTGGCGGCGCTCGCAGGACGGCGAAGTCGTCGTCCTCAACGTGCCCGCACGCCTGGAAGACGCGATGTTCGCCGACCACGAGCTCGGCGGCGCCTTCCCGGTCGCCGACTGACCCCCACTGGAGCGAGGAGCAGCACATGGCTGAACGGCACGGCAGGCGGGTCGTCATCACCGGCTGGGGCATGGTGTCCCCGGTCGGCCTCACCGCCGACGAGACGTGGGACGCGCTGGTCGCCGGTCGCAGCGGCATCGGGAACGTGACCGTCATCGACGCCTCCGACCTGCCCACCGACCTGGCGGGCGAGGTCAAGGGCTTCGAGCCGAAGAAGTACCTGAACCACAAGCAGCTGCGCCGCATGGACCCGTACGCCCAGTACGCGTTCGCCGCCGCGTCCGAGGCCGTCGGCACGGCGAAGCTGGAGATCACCGAGGAGAACGCGCACCGCGTGGGCGCGCTCATCGGCAGCGGCTACGGGCCCATGCGGTCCCTCGGCGAGCACGTGCTGGCGCTCGACGCGAAGGGACCGCGCGGGGTCAGCCCGTTCGCGCCCATCACCGGCGCCATCGACAGCGCGGCGGGCGAGATCAGCCTCGCGTTCGGCGTCACCGGGCCGACCAGGGCGGTGAGCAGCGCGTGCGCGACCGGCACCGACGCCATCGGCGAGGCGGCCCGCTGGGTGCGCTACGGCGTGGTCGACGCGGTGATCGCGGGCGGCGCGGAGAACATCCTCACCCGCGTGGACATGGCGGGCAGCGGCAACGCCAAGGCGCTGTCCACCCGCACCGACGCGCCCGCCGAGGCGTGCCGGCCGTTCGACGAGGACCGCGACGGGTTCGTCATGGCCTCCGGCTCCGGGATCGTCGTGCTGGAGTCCGAAGAGCACGCGCTGGCGCGTGGCGCGACGATCCTCGCCGAGGTCGCCGGCTACGCCGCCACCTCCGACGCGCACCACTGGACCGCGCCGCACCCCGAGGGCAGGGGCGCGCGGGCCGCCATGCGCGGCGCGCTGGCCGACGCGGGCCTCACCCCCGAGGACGTCGGCTACGTCAACGCGCACGGCACCAGCACCGTGTTCAACGACCAGTCCGAACTGGACTCCATCCGCGCGGTGTTCGGGGGGCACGCCGAGCGCATCCCGGTCAGCTCCACGAAGTCCATGACCGGCCACATGATCGGGGCGGCGGGCGCGGTGGAGGCGATCGTCGGCGCGATGGCCATCAACCGCGGGCTCGTGCCGCCGACGGTCAACTGCCACCGGCCGATCGACCGCGCGGTCAACTTCGTCGCCCACGAGGCGCAGGCGCACGACGTGGACGTGGTCATGAGCAACTCCTTCGGCTTCGGCGGCCACAACGCCGTGGTCGTGCTGCGCCGGTGGCGGGACTAGGCAATCCCGGGCCGGGATCACGGGACGAGGGCTAGGGAGGACCAGGGACATGAGCGAGGACAGGCGGCGGTGGCCGCTCTCCCCGGGGCAACTGGGGATCTGGTACGGCCAGCGGTTGAACCCCGACAACGTGTTCGTCATGTCGGAGTACCTGGAGATCCACGGCGCGGTGGACGTGGCGCTGTTCGAGGAGGCGTTGCGCCGCACCGTGCTGGAGGCCGAGACCGTCCAGGTCCGGTTCGCCGAGGACGCCGACGGCGTGTGGCAGTTCCTCGCCCCCGACCCGCACCTGCACTACTTCGACCACACCGACCGCGCCGACCCGGTGGGCGACGCGGTGGCGTGGATGGACGACGACCTGTACCGGCCGATGGACCTGGAACGGGGCCCGCTGTCGGTCGACGCCCTGTTCAAGGTCGAAACCGACCGGTACCTGTACTACCAGCGCAACCACCACGTCATCGCCGACGGCGTGAGCGGGCGCATCTTCACCGACCGGCTCGCCACCGTCTACTCGGCGCTCGTCGCGGGCGAAGAGGTCCCGCCCGGCGCGTTCGCCACCCTCCAGCAGTACCTGGACGACGACGCCGCGTACCGCGCCTCGGACACCTACCGCCGCGACCAGGAGCACTGGCGGACCCGCCTCGCCGACCGGCCCGCGCCCGTCGGCCTCACCTCCGGCACCGCGCCCGCCAGCGCCCGCCCGGCCCGCGCCACCGCGCACGTCGACCCCGCGTTGATGGACCGGATGAAGGCGCTCACCCGGGCCAACGCGTCCACCTGGCCGATGGCGCTGACCGCCGCCACCGCCGTCTACCTGCACCTCGTCACGGGCGCGCGCACCACCCCCGTGGGCTTCCCCGTCATGGCGCGCAAGAGCAAGCTGCTGCGCGACACACCGGGCATGGTCAGCAACATCCTCGCGCTGTTCGTGGACCTCGGCCCGGAGTCCACGTTCGTCGACGTGCTGCGCCGCACCACCCTGGAAGCCCGCACCACGCTCAAGCACCAGCGGTACCGGCAGGAGGACGTGCTCCGCGACCTCGGCCTGGTGCGCGGCGCGGGCCAGCTCGCGAACGTCGTGGTCAACATCATGCCGTTCGACTACAACGTCACCTTCGGCGGACACCCCGTCACCGCGCACAACCTGTCCAACGGCGTCATCGACGACGTGGAGATCACCGCCTACGACCGGTCCGACGGCAACCCCGTGCGGATCGACCTGGACGGCAACGAGTTCCTCTACGCCGAGGACGAGGTGGCCGGGCACCTGGACCGGCTGCTGCGGCTGCTCGACCGGCTGCTGGCGCAGCCGGACGCGCCGCTGGCGACGTTCGACCTGCTCGACGCCGCCGAACGGGAGCAGGCGCTGGACGGGTGGAACCGCACCGACGCGCCGCTGGCCGACGCGGACGGCGTGGTGCGCCGGGTGCAGGACCACGCGCGCCGCACGCCCCACGCGGTGGCGGTGGTGGACGACGAGGGGCCGACCACCTACGCCGAGCTGGCCGGGCGCGCCGGCGCCCTGACCCGCCGGTTGTGGGACGCGGGCGTCGGGCGCGGTGACCTGGTCGCGCTGCCCACCGCGCCGGGCCGCGACTTCGTGGTGTCCGTGCTGGCGGTGTTCGGCGCGGGCGCGGCCTACGTGCCGGTGGACTCCGACGCGCCACTCGCCCGCGGCCGAGCGCTCCTGGCCGACAGCGGCGCACGGCTGGTCCTCGCCTCGCCCACCGTCGCCTCCTACGCCGCCGAGCTGGTCGCACCGGCGGCCGACCCCGACCAGGACCAACGCCTGTCCACCCCGGTCCCCGCCACCCCCACCTCGGCGCTCGGCCCGGAGAACCGCAGCGTTGCGGATCTTCCCGCAGCCGCCGTCCACCGTGCCGGGCTGCTGGTGGTGCCCGACGAGATCGCGGACGAGTGGCCCGAGCCCGTCGGCGCGGGCGACGACCTGGCCTACGTGTTGTTCACCTCCGGGTCGACCGGCAAGCCGAAGGGTGCGATGGTCACCCACCGCGGCATGGTGAACCACCTGCTCGCCAAGGTCGAGGACTGCGCCCTGTCCGAAGTGGACACCGTGGTGCAGAACGCGCCGCTGACGTTCGACATCTCCATCTGGCAGATGCTCGCCCCGCTCGTCGCCGGCGGCACGGCTCGGGTCGTCGCCCGCGACCTCGCCGCCGACCCGCGCGCCCTGTTCGACCGGACCGACGCCGAACGCGTGGCCGTGCTGGAGGTCGTGCCGTCGCTGCTGCGCGCCGCGCTGGACCTGTGGGACGCCGACGGCGGGCGGCCCGCCCTGGCCGAGCTGCGCCTGCTCGTCGCCACCGGTGAGGCGCTGCCCGCCGACCTGTGCGCCCGCTGGCTCGACGCGTTCCCCGGCATCCCGCTGATGAACGCCTACGGCCCCACCGAGTGCGCCGACGACGTGACGCACGCGTTCATCACCTCGCACGACGACGTGGCCGACGGCGTGCCCATCGGCAGCGCGCTGCGCAACACCCGCCTGTACGTGCTGGACGACCGGCTGCGGCCGGTGCCCGTCGGCACACCCGGCGAGCTGTACGTCGGCGGCGAGGGCGTCGGCCGGGGCTACCTCGGCGACCCGGGCCGCACCGGCGTGGTGTTCGTGCCCGACCCGTTCACCCCGCGTCCCGGCCGCCGCATGTACCGCACCGGCGACTACGTGGTGCGCCGCGCCGACGGGTCGTTGGTGTTCCTGGAGCGCCGCGACCACCAGGTGAAGGTGCGGGGACACCGCATCGAGCTGGGTGAGGTCGAGGCCGTGCTCGCCGGCGGGGCCGACGCGGTCGCGGTCGTCGTGCGCGAGGACCGGCCCGGCGACAAGCGGCTCGTCGCGTACGTGACGCCCGCCGACGTGGACACGGCCGCGCTGCGGGCGACCGCCGAGGCCCGGCTGCCGGGGTACATGGTGCCGTCGGCGTTCGTCGGGTTGGCCGCGCTGCCGTTGACGCCCAACGGGAAGCTCGACCGGCACGCGCTGCCCGCGCCCGACGCCGGCGCCACCGGCCGCGCGCCCCGGACGCCACTGGAGGAACTGCTGGTGGCCGTGTTCGCGGACGTGCTCGGTGTCGAGCGGGTCGGCGTCGACGAGGGGTTCTTCGACCTCGGCGGGCACTCGCTGCTGGCCACCCGGCTGATCAGCAAGGTCCGGGCCGCGCTCGGCGTGGAGCTGTCCTTGCGGTCGGTGTTCGACCACCCGACCCCGGCCGGGCTCGCGCTCGTCGTGGACGGCGCCGCGGTCGCCCGCTCCCGTCCCGTCGCCCGCCCGCGCCCGGACCTCGTGCCGCTGTCGTCCGCCCAGCGCCGCCTGTGGTTCCTGCACGGCCTGGACGAGACCGGCGGCACCTACAACGTGCCGCTGCCGCTGCGCCTGACCGGACCGCTCGACCGCGCGGCGCTGCTGTCCGCCCTCGGTGACGTCGTGACGCGCCACGAGCCGCTGCGCACCCGCTACCCGGAGGTCGGCGGCGAGCCCGTGCAGCAGGTGCTCGACGTGGCCGAGGCGCTGCGCCTGCTGCCGGAGCACGTGGAGACCGCGGCCGTCGCGGACCCGGCGCGGGAGATGACCGCCGCCACCGGGCACCGCTTCGACCTCGCGCACGGCCTGCCGTGGCGGCTCTGGCTGTTCGAGACGGCTCCCGACGAGCACGTGCTGCTGCTGGTCGTGCACCACATCGCCGCCGACGGCTGGTCGCTGGCACCGCTGCTGCGCGACCTGGGGGCCGCCTACCGCGCCCGGCACGCGGGCGCCGCGCCGGAGTTCGCGCCACTGCCCCTGCAGTACGCGGACTACGCGCTGTGGCAGCAGGACGCGCTCGGCGACGAGGACGACCCGGACGGCGCGTTCAGCCGCCAGGTGCGGTTCTGGCGCGACCGGCTCGCCGGCCTGCCCGAGGTGCTGGAGCTGCCCGCCGACCGGCCGCGACCGGACGTGCCGTCGCACCGGGGCGCCCGCGTGCCGCTGACCGTGGACGGCGAGGTGTACGGGCGGCTGGCCGAGATCGCGCGAGACGCCCGCACGAGCGTGTTCATGGTGCTGCACGCGGCTGTGGCGGCGTTGTTGACGCGGTTGGGCGCGGGCACGGACATTCCGTTGGGCACGGCGGTGGCGGGTCGTTCGGACGAGGTGTTGGACGACCTGGTCGGGTTCTTCGTGAACACGTTGGTGTTGCGCACGGACACGTCCGGCGATCCTTCGTTCAAGGAGTTGTTGGAGCGGGTGCGGCAGACCGACCTGGCCGCGTTGGCGCACCAGGACGTGCCGTTCGAGCGGCTGGTGGAGGAGCTGAACCCGCGCCGCTCGCTGGCCCGGCACCCGTTGTTCCAGGTGATGCTCGTGCTCCAGAACACCCCGGACCCGGACGTCGGGCTGCCCGGCCTGGACGTCGCCGTGGCCGACCTGCGCACGGCCGTGGCCAAGTTCGACCTGTGGTTCGACCTGTACGAGACCCGGGACGACAGCGGCGCGGTGACCGGGGTCGCCGGGGCGCTGGAGTACGCGCTCGACCTGTTCGACGAGGCGACCGCGCGGCGCCTGGTGACCCGCCTGGGCACGCTCCTCGCGGCCGTCGCCGCCGACCCCGCCACCTCGCTCGGGCGCCTCGACCTGCTCACCGCCGACGAACGGCACGCCGAGCTGGTCACCTGGAACGACACCGCCCGCCACGTCGACGCCACGTCCCTGGTCGCCCTGTTCGAGGCGCGGGCCGCCGCCACGCCCGACGCGCTCGCCGTGGTGTCCGACACGGGCTCGTTCACCTACCGGCAGCTCGACGCGGAAGCCGACCGGTGGGCGCACCGGCTCGCCGCCGCCGGCGTCGACACCGAGACGCCGGTCGCGCTCCTGGTGGACCGGTCGCCCGCGCTGGTCGTCCTGGTCCTCGCGGTGCTCAAGGCCGGTGGCTACTACGTGCCGCTGCACGAGTCGTACCCGGTGGAGCGCCTGGACTTCGTGCTCGCCGACCTCGGCGCGCCCGTCCTGGTCACCGACCGGCCCGAGCTGCCGGCCGGGCTGACCGCGCCCGCGCACGTGGTGCGCACCGACGAGCAGCCGCCCGCCGCGGGTCCGCTGGGCCGGGCTCCGCACCCCGACCAGCTCGCGTACGTCATGCACACGTCCGGCTCCACGGGCGTGCCCAAGGGCGTCGCCGTCACGCACGCGAACGTCGTGGAACTGGCCACCGACCGGCTGTTCACCACGGCCGCCCACGCCCGCGTGCTGCTGCACTCCTCGCACGCCTTCGACGCCGCCACCTACGAGCTGTGGGCGCCGCTGCTGTCCGGCGGCACGCTCGTCGTCGCACCCCCCGGCGTGCTGGACATCGCCACGCTCGGCCGGGTCGTCGCCGAGCACCGCGTCACCGCCCTGTGGCTGACCGCCGGGCTGTTCCGGCTGGTCGCCGAGGAGGCGCCGACGTGCCTGGCGGGTGTGCGGGAGGTGTGGACCGGCGGCGACGTCGTGCCCGCCGGCGCGGTGGCCCGCGTCCGCGCGCACTGCCCGGACCTGACCGTGGTCGACGGCTACGGCCCGACCGAGACCACGACGTTCGCCACGCGCTTCGCGCTGCGGCCCGGCGACCCCGACCCGGAGGCCATGCCCATCGGCCTGCCGATGGACAACACGCGCGTGCACGTCCTCGACGCCGACCTCGGCCTCACGCCGCCCGGCGCGGTGGGTGAGCTGTACGTGGCGGGCACCGGTCTCGCGCGCGGCTACCTGGGCCGGGCGGGGCTGACCGCCGAGCGGTTCGTGCCCGACCCGTACGGGCCGCCCGGCGGGCGCATGTACCGCACCGGCGACCTCGTGCGCCGCCGGCCCGACGGCCGGTTGACGTTCCACGGGCGGGCCGACGACCAGGTCAAGCTGCGGGGTTTCCGGATCGAGCCCGGCGAGGTCGAAGCCGTGCTGGCCCGGCACCCCGACGTGGCGCACGCCGTCGTCGCCGTGCGCGCCGACCACCGCGGTGAACGCCGCCTCGTGGCCTACGTGGTGCCCGGCGCGGGCGCGACCGCCGACCAGGCGGTGTTGCGCGCCCACGTCGCCGACGTGCTGCCCGCGTACATGGTGCCGTCGGTGGTGGTGGAGCTGGAGTCGTTGCCGCTCAACGGCAACGGCAAGGTCGACCGGCACGCCCTGCCCGCGCCCGCCACCGCCGCCACCGCGCCGTCACGGGCGGCGCACGGCGTGGAGCAGGCGCTGTGCGGGCTGTTCGCCGACGTGCTCGGGGTGGCGTCGGTCGGCGTGGACGACGGGTTCTTCGACCTCGGCGGCCACTCGCTGCTCGCCATGCGGCTGATCAGCCGGGTGCGGGCGGTGCTGGGCGTGGAAGCCCCGATCCGGGCGGTGTTCGAGCACCCCACGCCCGCCGGCCTGGCCCTCGCCCTGCACGACGCCGCGCCCGCCCGTGACCGGGTGACCCCGCGCCCCCGGCCCGACGTGGTGCCGCTGTCCGCCGCGCAGCAGCGCCTGTGGTTCCTCGACCGGCTGGACGAGGCGGGCGGCATGTACTCCGTGCCGCTGGCCGTGCGGCTCACCGGCGCGTTGGACGACGCCGCGCTGCTCACCGCCGTGACCGACGTGGTGGTGCGGCACGAGGTGCTGCGGACGGTGTTCCCCGAGGTCGACGGCGCGCCGCGGCAGGCGGTGCTGGACCCGGCGGCGGCCGCCGCGCTGCTCAGCGCCGCGACCAGGCGCGTCGACACCACCGAGGACGCGCTGACCGCCGAGCTGGCCGACGCGGTGCGGCACAAGTTCGCCCTGGCCGACGACCTGCCGGTGGCGGTCCGGCTGTACCGGCTCGCCGCCGACCACCACGTGCTGCTCCTGCTGCTGCACCACGTGGCCGCCGACGGCTGGTCGCTGGCGCCGTTGCTGCGCGACCTGGGCGTCGCCTACCGCGCCCGGCACGCGGGCGTCGCACCGGAGTTCGCGCCGCTGCCCGTGCAGTACGCGGACTACACGTTGTGGCAGCACGACGTGCTCGGCTCCGACGACGACGAGCGCAGCGCCCTGCGCGCGCAGCTCGACCACTGGCGCGCCCGGCTGGCCGGCCTGCCCGACGCGGTGGACCTGCCGACGGACCGGCCGCGGCCCGGCCGGCCGGAGAACGAAGGCGGCTCCGTGCCGCTGCGGCTGGACGCCTCCGTGCACGCCCGCGTGGCGCGCTTGGCCGCCGCGCACGGCGCGAGCCCGTTCATGGTGCTGCACGCCGCGCTGGCCGCGTTGCTGACCCGGTTGGGAGCGGGCGTCGACATCCCGGTCGGCACGCCGGTGGCCGGTCGGCGCGACGAGGCGTTGGACGACCTGGTCGGGTTCTTCGTCAACACGCTCGTGCTGCGGGTGGACACGTCGGGCGAGCCCGCGTTCGGCGAGCTGCTGGACCGGGTGCGCGACGCCGACCTGGCCGCGTTCGCGAACCAGGACGTGCCGTTCGACCGGCTGGTCGAGGAGCTGGCGCCACGCCGGTCGCTGGCCAGGCACCCGCTGTTCCAGGTGCTGCTGGCGCTGCAGAACAACGCCGACCCGGACCTGGACCTGCCGGGCGTGACGCCCGAGGTGGTGGACCTGCCCGCCGGGCCCGCCAAGTTCGACCTGTCGTTCACGCTGGCCGAGCGGCACTCCGACGGCGAGCCCGCGGGGCTGCACGGCGAGCTGGAGTACAGCCGGGACGTGTTCGACGAGGACACCGCGTTCCGGGTCGCGACCTGGTTCGCCCGGGTCCTGGACCAGGCCACGGCCGAGCCGTCGCGGCGCGTCGGCGAGCTGGACCTGCTCGCGCCCGGCGAGGCCGACCACCTGGCTCGTGGCGCGGCCGGTCCGGTCGGCCCGGTGCCCGACCGGACCGCGTTCGCCGCGTTCGAGCGGTTCGCGGCGGCGCACGGCGACCGGCCGGCGCTGGTCGCCGGGGACGTCCGGCTCACCGCGGCCGAGGTGGAACGGCGGGCCAACCGGCTCGCGCACTCGTTGCTGCGCAAGGGCACGGCGGTCGGCGACGTGGTGGCCGTGGTGCTGCCGCGCTCGGTCGACACGGTCGTGGCGCTGCTGGCCGTGCTCAAGGCGGGCGCGGTCTACCTGCCGCTGGACCCGGACCACCCGGCGGAACGCCGGCGCGCCACCCTCGCCGACGCCCGCCCGGTCCTGGTCGTCGACGGCTCGGTCGCCGCCCACACCCTGCCGGACGTGCCGGACACCGCGCCCTCGGACGCCGACCGGACCCGGCCGTTGACGGCGCGTGACGCCGCCTACGTCATCTACACCTCCGGTTCCACCGGCCGGCCCAAGGGCGTCGTGGTCGAGCACGGTTCCCTCGCGAACCTCCTGCGCCACCACGAAGAGAACGTGTTCACGCCCGTCACCCGCCGCCTCGGCCGGGACCGGTCGAGGGCGGCGCTCACGGCGCCCGTGGCGTTCGACGCGTCGTGGGACCCGGTGCTGTGGATGCTGGCCGGCCACGAGCTGCACGTCATCGGCGACGACGCCCGCCGCGACCCGGCCGCCCTCGTGGCGCACCTGCGCCGCGAGCGGATCGACGTCATCGAGACCACCCCGTCCTACGTGGACCACCTCGTCGCGCACGGCCTGCTGGACGGCGAGGAGCGGTACCCGGCGGTGGTGCTGCTCGGCGGCGAGGCGGTGCCCGCCCACCTGTGGGAGGCGCTGCGCGGCACGCCGGGGCTGGTGGCGCTCAACCTCTACGGGCCGACCGAGTCGACCGTGGACTCGATGATCGCCGACCTCGCCGACCACCCGACGCCGGTCATCGGCACGCCGGTGCTCAACAGCCGCGCGCACGTCCTCGACGCGTGGCTGCGGCCCGTGCCGGTCGGCGTGCCGGGCGAGCTGTACCTGTCCGGCCCGAACGTCGCCCGCGGCTACCTCGACCGGCCCGCGCTCACCGCGCACCGGTTCGTCGCGGACCCGTTCACCGGCGGCGGAGCGCGCATGTACCGCACCGGCGACCTCGCCCGCCGCCTGCCCGACGGGCACGTGGAGTTCCTCGGCCGGGTCGACAGCCAGGTCAAGGTCCGCGGCTTCCGGGTCGAGCCCGGCGAGGTGGAGGCCGCGCTGCGCCGCCACGACGGCGTGGACGCGTGCGCCGTGCTGCTCCGCCCCGACCACGGCGGCACGCCCCGGCTCGTCGCCTACGTCACCGCGACACCCGGCGGGCAGCTGGACACCGCGGCCCTGAGGTCCGCGCTGCGCGCCGAGCTGCCCGACTACATGGTGCCCTCGGCGGTGGTGGTGCTGGACGCGCTGCCGTTGAGCCGCAACGGCAAGCTCGACCACGCCGAGCTGCCCGCGCCCGCCGCGCCGGAGCCCGCGCCGCGGACCGGCGGCACGCGCACCGCGCGGGAAGAGGCGCTGTGCGCGGTGTTCGCCGACGTGCTCGGCCTGCCCGACGTCGGCGTGGACGACAGCTTCTTCGACCTCGGCGGCGACAGCATCGGCTCCATCCAGCTCGTCAGCCGCGCGCGCCGGGCGGGCCTGGTGTTCACCCCGCGCGACGTGTTCGAGCGCAAGACCCCGGCCGAACTCGCCCTCGTGGCCGTGGAACCCGCCGACGCCCGCCTCGTGGCCGACCCGACCGGCAGCGGGCCCGCCGTGCTCACGCCGGTCGTGCGCTGGTTCCTCGACAGCGGCGGCACGCTCGACGGCTTCAACCAGGCCCAGCTCGTCGCCGTGCCGGCCGAACTGGGCCTGGACCGGCTGCTGGGCGCGCTCGACGCGCTGCTCGACCACCACGACGCCCTGCGCTCCCGCCTCGCCCGCGACGACGAGGGGGAGTGGGTCTACGAGATCGCCGACCCCGGCGCGGTGCGCGCGGCCGACGTCACCAGCCGCGTGGACGTGACCGGGCTGGACGACACCGCGCGGGCCGCCGCCGTCCGCGCCGAGGCCGACACCGCGTGGCGGGACCTCGACCCGGCACGCGGCCGGCTCGTGCGGGCGGTGTGGTTCGACGCGGGCCCGGCGCACCCCGGCGACCTGCTGCTGGTCGTGCACCACCTCGCGGTGGACGGCGTGTCGTGGCGCATCCTGCTGCCCGACCTCGCCCAGGCGTGGCACGCCCTCGCCACCGGCCGCGACCCCGTGCTCGAACCGGTGTGGACGTCGTGGCGGCGCTGGTCGCACCTGCTGCACGACGCCGCGCACGACCCGGCGCGCGCCGACCAGCTCCCGTACTGGACCACCGTCCTGGACGGCCCGGACCCGCTGCTCGGCGCACGGCCCCTCGACCCGGCGCGCGACACCGTGGGCACCGCCCGCACCAGCGAAGTCGCCCTCACGGTCGAGGAGACCGCGCCGCTGCTCACGGAGGTGCCCGCCGCGTTCCACGCGGGCGTCGACGACGTGCTGCTGACCGCGCTCGCGCTGGCCGTGGGCCGGTGGCGGGAACGCCGGGGCCGGGGCGCGGAGACCTCCGTGCTGCTCCAGGTCGAGGGCCACGGCCGGGAGGACGTCGTGCCGGACGTGGAGCTGTCCCGCACGGTCGGCTGGTTCACCAGCGTGCACCCGGTGCGGCTGGACCCCGGCCGGGTCTCGTGGCCCGAGCTGCTGGCCGGCGGACCGGCCGCGGGCACGGCCCTCAAGCGGGTCAAGGAGCAGTTGCGCGAGCTGCCGGAGAAGGGCGTCGGCTACGGCCTGCTGCGCCACCTCAACGCCGACACGGCGGGCAAGCTCGCGGGTCTGGGCGCCCCTCAGGTGGCGTTCAACTACCTGGGCCGGGTCGACACCGCCGCGCCCGGCGGCGACCGGCTGTGGCTGCCCGCGCCCGGTTTCACCGCCCCGGTGGGCCACGACGACCTGCCGTTCGTGCACGCGATCGAGGTCACGGCCGTCACCGAGGACACCGCGGACGGCCCGCGCCTGGCCGCCACCCTCGCCTGGCCCGCGGACCTGCTCGCCGACACCGAGGCCGACGACCTCGGCGCGGCGTGGCGGCAGGCGCTGCGCGGGCTGGTCGAGCACGTCCGGGGCGCGGCGGCGGGCGGGCTCACCCCCTCCGACGTGGACCTGGTCCCGCTCAGCCAGGACGAGCTCGACCTGCTGGCGGACGACGAAGACGACGAAGACGACGAAGACGACGAGAGCGAGGACTTGGACCGATGAGCAAGAAGTCCGCAGTCGAGGACGTCCTGCCGCTGTCGTCGTTGCAGGAGGGGTTCCTCTTCCACGCCCTCTACGACCGCGACGGCCTGGACGTCTACACCGTGCAGATGGCCACCGAGCTGACCGGCCCGGTGGACGTGCCCGCCCTCCGCGCCGCCGCCGACGCGCTGCTGCGCCGGCACGCGAACCTGCGCGTCGGGTTCCGCCACAAGGGCCTCGACCGGCCCGTGCAGGTGGTGCGCCGCGAGGTGCGCGCGCCGTGGCGCGAAGTCGACCTGACCGGCGTGGCCGACGCCGAGGCCGAGTACGCCGAGCTGGTCGACGAGGAACGCGCCCGCCGCTTCGACATGGCCCGCGCGCCGCTGCTGCGGTTCGTGCTCGTCGCGCTGCCCGGCCAGGTGCACCGGCTGCTGCTGACCATGCACCACATCCTGATGGACGGCTGGTCCACGCCGGTGTTCCTGGACGAGCTGTTCACCCTCTACGAGCACGCGGGCGACGACTCGTCCATGCCCCGCGTCACGCCCTACCGCGACTACCTGGGCTGGCTGAACCGCCAGGACGCGGCCGGCGCGCTGGCCGCCTACGACGACGTGCTGGCGGGCCTCGACGGGCCGACGCTCGTCGGCGCGGCGGCCGACAACGCCTCCGTGGTGCCCGAAGGCGTGCTGGTCGAGCTGGACGACGAGCTGACCGACGCCCTCACCCGCACCTCGCGCGCCCGCGGCTGGACGATGAACACCCTCGCCCAGGGCGCGTGGGGCGTGGTGCTCGGCCGCTACCTCGGCCGCCGCGACGTGGTGTTCGGCGGCACGGTGTCCGGCCGGCCCGCCGAGCTGCCGGGCGTGGAGACGATGCTCGGCCTGTTCATCAACACGCTGCCGGTGCGCGTGTCGTGGACCGGCGGCCAGTCGCTGGGCGAGCTGCTGGCCGCCGTGCAGGACCGGCAGGCCGGGCTGATCGCGCACCAGCACGTCGGCCTGGCCGACGTGCAGCGCCGCACCGGCCACGGCGAGCTGTTCGACACCACGATGGTGTTCGAGAACTACCCGGTCGACGTCGACACCGCGCCCGTGCTGGGCGGCGGCGTGCGGATCACCGACTTCCAGGCCCGCGACGCCACGCACTACCCGATCAGCCTCGTGGGCCTGCCCGGCGAGCGGCTGGCGTTCCGGCTGGACTTCCGGCCCGACGTGCTGGGCCGGGCGACCGTGGCGCGGATGGGGGAGTGGCTGCGGCTGGTGCTGCGCGCCATCGCCGCCGACCCCGACCGGCCGGTGGACGCCGTCGACCTGCTCGACGCGGACGAGCGGGACCGCATCCTGGTCGACTGGAACGACACCGACCACGCCGTGGAGCCGCTGCACCTGACGGCCCTGCTCGACCGGCAGGCCGCGGCCACGCCCGACGCGACCGCCGTCGTGCACGGGACCGACGTCCGCACCTACGCCGAGCTGCACGCCGACGCCAACCGCCTGGCCCGCCTGCTGGTCGAGCACGGCGCCGGGCCGGAAACCCTGGTGGCGGTGGCGCTCCCGCGCGGCACGAGCCTGGTGACGACGCTGCTCGCGGTGCTCAAGACCGGCGCGGGCTACCTGCCGCTCGACCCCGACCAGCCCGCCGAGCGGCTCGCCGACATGCTCGGCGAGACCCGGCCCGTGGGGCTGGTCACCGACGCCGTCCTCGCGCCCCGGCTCGCCGCGCTCCCCGTGCCGGCACTGGTCCTGGACGAGCTGGAGCACGACACCCGGTCCGCCGAACCGCTGACCGACGCCGACCGGCGCGCGCCGCTGCGGCTGGAGCACGCCGCGTACGTCATCTACACCTCAGGCTCCACCGGCCGCCCCAAGGGGACGCTGATCGAGCACCGCGCGGCGGTGAACTACCTCCAGTGGTCGGTCGACGCCTACCCGGCGGTGCGGTCCGGCGCGTTCCTGCACTCGCCCGTCACGTTCGACCTCACCGTCACCGGCCTGTACGCGCCGCTGATCTCCGGCGGCGCCGTGCACCTGGGCGACCTCGCCGACGACGGCATCGACCCGGCGAGCCCCACCGCGGCCGGTTTCGCGTACCTCAAGGGCACGCCCAGCCACCTGTCCGTGCTGGACGTCCTGCCGGACACCTACTCGCCGACCGCCGAGCTCGTCCTCGGCGGCGAGCCGCTGCCCGGCGCGCAGCTCGACGTGTGGCGCAAGCGCCACCCGGGCGCACGCGTGGTCAACGAGTACGGCCCCACCGAGACCACCGTCGGCTGCACGTCGCTCGTGATCGAGCCGGACGACGAGATCCCGGCCGAGGTGCTGTCGCTGGGCCGGCCGCTGTGGAACACGCAGGCGTACGTGCTGGACGACGCGCTGCGCCCGGTGCCGCCCGGCGTGGTCGGCGAGCTGTACATCGCGGGCGCGAACCTGGCCCGCGGCTACGTCGCCCGACCCGGTCTGACCTCCGGCCGGTTCATCGCCGACCCCTACGGCCCGGCCGGGTCGCGCATGTACCGCACCGGCGACCTGGCCCGGTGGGGCGAGCACGGCGACCTGCTGTTCGCCGGCCGCGCCGACGACCAGGTCAAGATCCGCGGCTACCGGGTGGAGCTCGGCGAGATCGAGTCCGTGCTGTCGCGCCACCCGTCGACCGGCCCGGTCGGTGTGGTCGTGCGCGAGGACCAGCCCGGCGACCAGCGGCTGGTCGCCTACGTGGTGCCCGCCGAGGGCGGTGACTTCGACCCGGTCGCGCTGCACGCCCACGTCGCCGCCGCCGTGCCGGACTACATGGTGCCCTCGGCGTTCGTGCGGCTCGACGCGTTGCCGCTGACCACGAACGGCAAGCTGGACCGCCGCGGCCTGCCCGCGCCGGACGTGGTCGGCGGCACCGCCACGACCGGCCGCCCGCCGCGCAACTTCACCGAGGAAGTGCTCGTCGGCGTGTTCGCCACGGTCCTCAACCTGCCGTCGGTGGGCGTCGAGGACAGCTTCTTCGACCTCGGCGGCCACTCGCTGCTCGCCACCCGCCTGGTCAGCCGGGTCCGGTCGGTGCTGGACGTGGAGCTGTCCATCCGCTCGGTGTTCGAGGCGCCCACGCCCGCCGCGCTGGCCGTCCTCGCCGAACGCGCCCGGGGCACCCGCCACGACGTGGAGGTGGCGCCGCGCCCGGACGTGCTGCCCCTGTCGCACGCCCAGCGCCGGCTCTGGTTCCTCGACCGCCTGGAGGAGGCGGCGGGCATGTACAACGTGCCGCTGCCGCTGCGCCTGACCGGGCGGTTGGACCGGGACGCGCTCACTGCGGCGTTCCGCGACGTCGTGGCCCGGCACGAGTCGCTGCGCACCACGTTCCCGGAGGTCGACGGCAAACCGCGCCAGCACGTGCTGCCCGCGCCCGTCCTGCCGGTCGCGCACGTCGAGGTCGACGAGGACGACCTGCCCGCCGCCATCGCCGACGCCCTGGGCCACCGGTTCGACCTGGCCGCCGAGATCCCCTGCCGGGTCTGGTTGTTCGAGCTGGCGCCCGACGAGCACGTGGTGCTGTTCCTGGTGCACCACATCGCGGGCGACGGCTGGTCGTTGACGCCGCTGCTGCGCGACCTCGGCGCGGCCTACCGCGCCCGGCTGGCCGGCTCGGCGCCGGACCTGCCGCCGTTGCCGTTGCAGTACGCGGACTACACGCTGTGGCAGCGCCGCGTGCTCGGCTCCGACGAGGACGAGGGCAGCGCGCTCGCCGCGCAGGTCGAGTTCTGGCGCACCCGGTTGGCCGGGCTGCCCGAGGTGCTGGAGCTGCCGACGGACCGGCCGCGGCCGGCGGTGGCCTCCTACCGGGGCGGCCGGGTGCCGTTCCGGCTGGACGTCGACACCCACACCAAGCTCGTCGCCCTCGCCCGGCAGACCCGCACGACCGTGTTCATGGTGCTCCAGGCCGCCGTGGCGGCGTTGTTGACGCGGTTGGGCGCGGGTACGGACATTCCGTTGGGCACGGCGGTGGCGGGTCGTTCGGACGAGGTGTTGGACGACCTGGTCGGGTTCTTCGTGAACACGTTGGTGTTGCGCACGGACACGTCCGGTGACCCGTCGTTCAAGGAGTTGTTGGAGCGGGTGCGGCAGACCGACCTGGCCGCGTTGGCGCACCAGGACGTGCCGTTCGAGCGGCTGGTGGAGGTGCTCAACCCGCGCCGCTCGCTGGCCCGGCACCCGCTGTTCCAGGTGATGCTCGTGCTCCAGAACACGCCCGAGGCCGACCTCGACCTGCCGGACCTCGCCATCGACCTCGAAGAGGTGCCCGGCGGCGCGGCCAAGTTCGACCTGCTGCTCGACCTGCGCGAAACCCACGACCAGGCGGGACGACCGGCCGGCGTGGAGGGCGACCTCGAACACGCGCTGGACCTGTTCGACGCGCCGACGGCCCGGGTGCTCGCGCGGCGGCTCGTGCGGCTGCTGGAGACCGTCGTCGCCGACCCGGCGATCCGGCTCGGCGAGGTGGACGTCCTCGACCCCGCCGAACGCGACCGCGTGCTGCACACGTGGAACGACACCGCGCGGCCCGTGCCCGAGGTGTTCGTGGAGCAGCTCATCGCCCGGCAGGCGGGCCGCACGCCGGACGCGATCGCCGTCGTCACCCCGGACCGCACCCTCACCTACGCCGAGCTGGACGCCCGCGCGGACCGGCTCGCCGCCCTGCTCGCGGCACGCGGCGTGCGGCCGGAGACGGTCGTCGCGGTGTCGCTGCCCCGCACGTCCGACGCCGTGGTCGCGCTGCTCGCGGTGCTGCGGGCGGGTGGCGCGTACGTGCCGCTGGACCCCGGGCACCCGGCCGAGCGGATCGCGTTCGTGCTCCAGGACACGCGCCCGGTGTGCGTGATCGCCGACGCCGGCACCGCGGACCGGTTGGACGTGGCCGCCGACCGGCTCGTCCGGCTCGACGACCCGGCCGTCGCCGACCACCTCACCCGGCCCGTCGCGCCGCCCACCCCGGCCGTGCACGGCGGGTCGCTCGCCTACGTCATCCACACCTCCGGCTCCACCGGCCGGCCCAAGGGCGTGGCCGTGACGCGGCACGGCATGGCGAACCTCGTCGCCTGGGCCGCCGACCACTTCACCGCCGACGAGCTGTCCTCGGTGCTGCTGTCCACCTCGCTGAACTTCGACGTGTCCGTCTTCGAGCTGTTCACGCCGCTCACCGCGGGCGGCCGGGTCGAGGTCGTGGAGAACCTGACCACCCTCGTGGAGCGCGGCGGCTGGACCGGCGGCCTGGTCAGCGGCGTGCCGTCGGTGTTCGCCCAGGTCCTCGCGGCCGGGGTGGAGCTGGACGCGCGGGCCGTCGTGCTCGCCGGCGAAGGGCTGCCCGCGAGCGTCTACAACGACGTGCGCGCCGCCCTGCCCGCCGCCCGGATCGACAACATCTACGGCCCCACCGAGGCCACCGTCTACACCCTCCAGTGGGGTTCCACCACGCCCGGACCGCTCGACGGCCCCGCGCCGACCGGCCGTCCACTGTGGAACACCCGGGCGTACGTGCTCGACGCCGCCCTGCGGCCCGTGCCGCCCGGCACGCCCGGCGAGCTGTACCTGGCGGGGGAGAGCCTGGCCCGGGGCTACGTCGGGCGCGCCGCGCTGACCGCCGAGCGGTTCGTGGCCGACCCGTTCGGCCGGGGCGGGCGGCTCTACCGCACCGGCGACCTCGTGCGCTGGGGCGCGACCGGCCAGCTGGAGTACCTGGGCCGCTCCGACGACCAGGTGAAGCTGCGCGGCTTCCGCATCGAGCTCGGCGAGGTCGAGGCCGCGCTCGCCCGGCACGCCGACGTGGACCGCGCCGCCGTCGTGGTCCGCGAGGACCGGCCGGGGGACAAGCGGCTCGTCGGGTACGTCGTGCCCGGCCGGCCCCTCGACCCGGCCGCCGTGCTCGACACCGTGCGCGCGGCCCTGCCCGCGTACATGGTGCCCGCCGCGCTCGTCGTGCTCGACGCGTTCCCCCTCAACGCCAACGGCAAGCTCGACCGTCGCGCACTGCCCGCGCCGGACGCCGCCGTGATCGGCGACGCCGCGCCGCGCACCCCGGCCGAAGAGGTGCTGTGCGCGGTGTTCGCCGACGTGCTCGGCCTGGACCGGGTCGGCGTGGACGACGGGTTCTTCGACCTGGGCGGCCACTCGCTGCTCGCCACCCGCCTGGTCAGCCAGGTGCGTGCGGCGATGGGAGTGGAACTGCCGCTGCGCGCGGTGTTCGAGGCGCCGACGCCCGCGCTGCTGGCCGCCCGCGCCACCGCCGCGGGAGCCGCCCGCCGGGGCGTCACCCGCGCCGACCGGCCCGAGGTGGTGCCGCTGTCGTTCGCCCAGCGCCGGCTGTGGTTCCTCGACCGGCTGGAGGACGCCAACGGGATGTACAACATCCCGATCGCGCTGCGGCTGTCCGGCGACCTGGACGTGACCGCGCTGCGCGCCGCGCTCGGCGACGTGCTGGCCCGCCACGAGTCGCTGCGCACCGTCTTCCCCGACGCCGACGGCACGCCGCGCCAGCTCGTGGTGCCCGCACCCGAGGCCGACGAGATGCTGACCCGGGCGTTCAGCGTGCGCACCACCGACGCGAGCGTGCTGCGGGAATGCCTGGACGACGCGGCGGCGTGCACCTTCGACCTGTCCCGCGAGCTGCCGCTCAAGGCGTGGCTGTTCGAGCTGTCGCCCTCGGAGCACGTGCTGCTGCTGGTGCTGCACCACATCGCGGGCGACGGCTGGTCCTTCACGCCCCTGACCCGCGACCTCGGCCACGCCTACCGCGCACGCCTCGCCGGCCACGCCCCGCGGCTGCCGGAACTGCCCGTCCAGTACGCGGACTACGCGTTGTGGCAGGCCGACGTGCTCGGCGAGGACGGCGACCCCGACTCGGCGGGCACGGCCCAGCTGGAGTTCTGGCGGCGGCAGCTCGACGGCGTCCCCGACGCCCTGGAGCTGCCCGCCGACCGGCGGCGGCCCGCCGTCGCCTCCCACCGCGGCGGCCTCGTCCGGTGGCACGTCGACGCCGGCCTGCACGCCGACCTGCTCGCCCTGGCCCGCCGGTCCGGCGCCAGCCTGTTCATGGTGCTCCAGGCGGCGATCTCGGCGATGCTGACCCGGCTGGGCGCGGGCGAGGACGTGGTCCTCGGCACGGCCGTCGCGGGCCGCACGGACGCCGCGCTGGAAGACCTGGTCGGCTTCTTCGTCAACACGCTCGTGCTGCGCACCGACACCTCCGGCGACCCGGCGTTCACCGAGCTGCTCGGCCGGGTCCGGCAGACCGACCTGGCCGCGTTCGCGCACCAGGACCTGCCGTTCGACCGGCTCGTGGACGCGCTCAACCCCGAGCGGTCCGTGGCGCGGCACCCGTTGTTCCAGGTGATGCTCGTGCTGCAGAACGCGCCGGAGCCCGACCTGGAGCTGCCCGGCCTGAGCCTGGACCTGGTGGACCTCGGCGAGGGCCCGGCGAAGTTCGACCTGTCGTTCGACCTGGGCGAGACCCACCGCGCCGGCCTGCCCGCCGGCCTGGAGGGCACCATCCAGTTCGCCGCCGACCTGTTCGACCGCGCCACCGCCGAAGCCCTCGGCGCGCGCCTCACGCGCGTCCTGCGCGCCGTCGCCGCCGACGCCGCGACCCCGGTGAGCGCCCTGCCGGTGCTCGGCGAGGGCGAACGCGGCATCGTGCTGGACGTGTGGGGCCGCAACCCCTCCCACCGGGAACGCGGCACGGTCGTCGGCCGCTTCCGCGCCCAGGTCGCCAAGGCGCCGGACGCGGTGGCCCTGGTCGACGGCGACCGGCAGCTGACCTACGCCGAGGTGGACGCCCGCGCCCGCGCGCTCGCCGTCCACCTGCTCGGGCACGGCGTGCGCGCCGAGACCCGGGTGGCCGTGCTCGCCCGGCGCACCGCCGAGCGGACCGTCGCCACCCTGGCCACGCTCTACGCGGGCGGCGCGTACGTGCCGCTGCACGACGGCAACCCCGTCGAGCGGCACAACCTGATCCTGGCCGACACCTCGGCCGCGGTCCTGCTCACCGACCGCGCCGACCTGCCCGCGGGCCTGGCCGCGCCGGCGCACGTCCTGGACCTCACGGCCGTGCTGCCGCCCGCGCACGACGCGGAGCTGCCGACGCCGCACCCGGACCAGCTGGCGTACGTCATCCACACCTCCGGCTCGACGGGCGTGCCGAAGGGCGCGGCCGTCACCCACGCCAACGTGGTGGAGCTGGCCACCGACTCGATCTTCACCACCGGCGCGCACCACCGCGTCCTCGTCCACTCCTCCTACGCCTTCGACGCGAGCACGTACGAGATGTGGGTGCCGCTGCTCAACGGCGGCACGTCGATCGTCGACTCGCCGGACGAGGTGGACCTCGCGGGCCTGGCCGCCGCGATCCGCCGGCACGACGTGACCGCCCTGTGGATCACCGCCGGCCTGTTCCGGCTCGTCGCGCAGGAGGCGCCGGAGACGTTCGCGCCCCTGCGGGAGGTGTGGACCGGCGGCGACGTGGTCTCCGAGCACGCCGTGGCCGCCGTGCGCCGGGCGTGCCCGGACCTGGTGCTGGTCAACGGCTACGGCCCCACCGAGACCACCACGTTCGCCTCGCGGCACGCGGTGCTGCCCGGCGACGTGGCCGCGAGCCCGCTGCCGATCGGCGCCCCCATGGCGGGCACCGCGCTGCGCGTGCTGGACCACCGGCTCCAGCCCGTGCCGCCGGGCGTGACGGGCGAGCTGTACGTGGCGGGCGGCAAGCTGGCCCGCGGCTACCTGGCCCGGCCGGGGCTCACCGCCGAGCGGTTCGTGCCCGACCCGCACGGCGCGCCCGGCGACCGCGCGTACCGCACCGGCGACCTGGCCCGCTGGTCCCGCGACGGCAGGCTGGAGTTCGTCGGCCGCACCGACGGCCAGGTGAAGCTGCGCGGCTTCCGGATCGAGCCGGGCGAGGTCGAGGCCGCGCTCACCGGGCGGGCGGGCGTCACCGGCGCGGCGGTCGTGGTCCGCGAGGACCGGCCCGGCGAACGCCGACTCGTCGCCTACCTCGTGGGCGAGGACGTGGACGTGGCGCAGGCGCGGGCCGTCGCCGCCGCCGCGCTGCCGGACTACTCGGTGCCGTCGGCGTTCGTGGTGCTGCCGGAGCTGCCGCTGACCGTCAACGGCAAGGTCGACCGCCGCGCCCTGCCCGCGCCGCACCGGGAGGCCACGCCGGTCGCCGTGCCGCGCACGGCCGTGGAGGAGGCCCTGGCGGGTGTCTTCGCCGACGTGCTCGGCGTCGAGCGGGTCGGCGTGGACGACGGGTTCTTCGACCTGGGCGGCGACAGCATCATGTCGATCCAGCTCGTCAGCCGCGCCCGCACGGCCGGGTGGGTGTTCACCCCGCGCGACGTGTTCGAGCTGAAGACCGTCCGCCGCCTCGCCGACGCGGCCGCGCCGGTGGCCGAGCAGGACGACGACGTGGCCGACCGCGACGGCGTGGGCGAGGTGCCGCTGACGCCGATCGTGGAGTGGCTGCGCGCCGGCGGCGGCCCGGTCGACGGGTTCAACCAGTCGCACGTGGTCGCCACCCCCGCCGGGCTCACCGCCGGGCACCTGGTGGACGCGCTGGCCGCCGTGCTGGAGCACCACGACGCCCTGCGCACCCGGCTGCGCCGCGACGACGACGGCGGCTGGGCGCTGGAAGTCCTGCCGCACGGCGCGGTGCGGGCCGAGGAGCACGTGGCCCGCGTGGACGTCGCCGGCCTGACCGAGGGCGACCTGGCGGCCGTGGTCACCGAGCACACCGAGGCCGCCCGCCGCGCGCTGCGGCCCGACGACGCGGTGATGGTGCGCCTGGTGTGGTTCGACGCCGGGCCCGACGCGCCCGGCCAGCTGCTCGTCCTGGCGCACCACCTGGTCGTGGACGGCGTGTCGTGGCGCATCCTGCTGCCCGACCTCGCCACCGCCGCGACCGCCGCCCGGCTCGGCGTCCCGCCCGAGCTGCCGCCGGTGCGCACGTCGTGGCGGCGCTGGGCCGCCCGCCTCGCCGAGGCGGCGACCGAACCGCGGTGGGCCGGTCAGCTGCCGCACTGGCTCGCCACCGCCGACACCGCCCAGCCCGCCCTCGCCGCCCGCCCGCTCGACCCGCGCCGCGACACCCTCGCCACGGCGCGCACCGCGGTGGTCGAGGTCGACCCGGACGTGACCACGGCGTTGCTGACCACCGCCCCCGCCGCGTTCCGCGTCAGCGTGGACGACGTGCTGCTCACCGGCTTCGGCCTGGCCGTGCGGGAGTGGCTGGCCCGGCGCGGCGAACGGCTGCCCGACGGGCTGCTGGTGGACCGCGAGGGCCACGGCAGGCACGAGGACGCCGTCGCGCCCGGCCTGGACCTGTCCCGCACGGTCGGCTGGTTCACCAACCTCTACCCGGTGCGGGTGGACGTGCCGCCGCTGCGGTGGGACGACGTGCTCGCGGCCGGCGAGCCCGTCGGCACGGCGCTCAAGCAGGTCA
The DNA here is from genome assembly GCF_016695385.1 of Saccharothrix sp. 6-C. Classification (NCBI taxonomy): domain Bacteria; kingdom Bacillati; phylum Actinomycetota; class Actinomycetes; order Pseudonocardiales; family Pseudonocardiaceae; genus Saccharothrix; species Saccharothrix sp. 6-C. Next base: position 2,882,156 of record NZ_CP064192.1, read on the forward strand.
AGGAAGGGCTGCGCGCGGTGCCCGACCACGGCCTCGGCTACGGCCTGCTGCGCCACCTGAACCCGGACACCGCGGGCAAGCTCGCCGCCTGCCCGGCGCCGCAGATCGGGTTCAACTACCTGGGCCGCACGAGCGTCGGCGCGACCGGCCGCGACTGGACCCCGTTGACCGACGCCGGCGGCGCGGTCGGCGACGACGGCCTGCCGTTCGCCCACGTGCTGGAGGTCAACGCCTTCACCGAGGACGGCGCGGACGGGCCGCGCCTCGTCGCCGCCCTGTCGTGGCCCGCGGCCCTGCTCGACGAACCGGACGTGGCCGCGCTCGGCGGGCTGTGGCGCGACGCCCTGGCCGCGCTCGCCGCGCACGCCCGCGACCCGCGCGCCGGCGGCCTCACGCCCTCCGACGTGGCGCTGGTCCCCCTGTCGCAGAAGAACATCGACCACCTGGAGGCCATGATGAGGAAGGCAGGGCGATCATGAGTGGACCACGCCTGAGCGCCGCACCGCGCATCGAGGACATCCTCCCGCTGGCCCCGTTGCAGCAGGGCCTGCTGTTCCACGCCCTGCACGACACCGACGGCCTCGACTTCTACACCGTGCAGGTGGCCGTCGACCTCTACGGCGAGCTCGGCGTGGACGCGCTGCGCGACGCCGTGGAGGCGTTGGTGCGGCGGCACGCCGGCCTCCGGTCGGTGTTCGTCCACGAAGGGCTCGACCAGCCCGTGCAGGTCGTGCTCGACCACGTCGAGGTGCCGTGGGAGGTGGTGGACTGCTCGGCGATGTCCGTCGCCGAGGCGGAGGCCCGGTTCGAGGAGCGCTACGACGCCGACCGGCTGCGCCGCTTCGCGCTGCACGAGGACGTGCCGCTGCGGTGCGTGCTGTTCCGGATGCCGTTCAAGGACTTCCGGCTCGCCGTCACCGTGCACCACATCGTGGTCGACGGCTGGTCGCTGCCCGTGCTGCTGGACGAGCTGTTCGAGCTGTACGACCGGCACGGCGACGAGAGGGGCATGGCGCCCGTCGCCCCGTACCGCGAGTACCTGGCCTGGCTCGACGCACGCGACCACGAGGTGTCCCGCAAGGCGTGGGACGCGGTGCTGCACGACGTCGCCGGGCCCACGCTGGTCGGCGGCCCGGGACGGCCGGGCGAGCAGGCGCCGCCCGCGCAGCTGAGGGCGAAGCTCGGCGAGGAGCTGACCGGCCGGCTGGCCGAGCTGGCCCGTGAGCGCGGCTGGACGGTCAACACCGTCGTGCAGGCCGCGTGGGGCCTCACCCTCGGCCTGCACACCGGCCGCACCGACGTGGTGTTCGGCGGCACGGTGTCCGGCCGCCCACCGGAGCTGCCGGGCGTGGAGCGGATGATCGGCCTGTTCATCAACACGCTGCCGGTGCGGGTGCGCTGGTCGCCCGACGACACCGCCGCCGACCTGCTCGACGCGCTCCAGTCGCAGCAGACCGGCCTGCTGGAGCACCAGCACGTCAACCTCGCCGACCTGCAGGGCCGGGTCGGTCGCGGACCGCTGTTCGACACGACCCTGGTGTTCGAGAACTACCCGGCCGGCGACGAGGACAACACCGAGTTGGCCGGCGGCGCGTTCCTCATCGACGTGGAGGCCCGCGACGCCACGCACTACCCGGTGACGCTGATCGGCGTGCCCGGTCCGAACCTGGCGTTCCGGCTGGACCACCGGCCCGACCTGGTGGACGCCGCCACCGCCCGCCGGCTGGCGGACTGGCTGCTGCGCACCCTGACCGACCTGGTCGAGCACCCGGACCGGCCGCTGGGCGCGGGCACGCCGCTGACCGACGCCGACCGCGACCGCGTGCTGCACGCGTGGAACGACACCGCGACGCCCGTCGAGGACGTCACGCTCACCGACCTGCTGGACCGGCAGGCGGCCTCCTCGCCGCACGCCACCGCGATCCTCGACCAGGACCGCGTGCTGGACTACGGCGAGCTGCACGAGTCCGCCGACCGCCTGGCCCGCCGACTCGTCGCCGCGGGCGCGGGGCCCGACGCGGTGGTGGCCGTGTCCCTGCCGCGCTCGGCCGACCTGGTGGTGGCGCTGCTGGCGGTGCTGAAGTCCGGCGCGGCCTACCTGCCGCTGGACACCGACCTGCCCGCCCGGCGGCGCGCCGTGCTGCTGGCCGGGGCACGGCCGGTGTGCGTGCTGACGGACGACGCGGCGGCGTTCGACGGCCTGCCGGTGGTGGCGGTGCACGGCGACGACGCGCCGGACGTGGCGGTCCGCCGGGCCTCGCCTGACGACCTGGCGTACGTCATCCACACCTCCGGCTCCACGGGCACCCCCAAGGGGGTCGGCGTGCCGCACCGGGGCATCGTGAACCGCCTGCTGTGGATGCAGGACCGCTATCGGCTCACCCCCGACGACCGCGTGCTGCTCAAGACGCCGTGCACGTTCGACGTGTCGGTGTGGGAGTTCTTCTGGCCGCTGATCACGGGCGCGGCGATCGTGGTGACCAAGCCGGACGGCCACCGCGACCCGGCCCACCTGGCGCGGGTGATCAACGACCACGGCGTCACCACCGCCCACTTCGTGCCGTCCATGTTGGACGCCTTCCTGGTGGACCCGGTGGCGTGCCCGACCCTGCGGCGGGTGGTGTGCAGCGGCGAAGCGCTCCTGCCCGCCACCCGGGACCGGTTCCTGGCCGCGTACTCCGCCGAGCTGCACAACCTCTACGGCCCCACCGAGGCGTCGGTCGACGTCACGTCGTGGCAGTGCGACGCCGACGACCCGCGCGTGCCCATCGGCAGGCCCGTCTGGAACACCCGCGCGTACGTGCTGGACGCCCGCCTCGCGCCCGTGCCGCCCGGTGCGCCGGGTGAGCTGTACCTGGCGGGCGTGCAACTGGCGCGCGGCTACCTCGGCCGTCCCGGCGTCACCGCGACGCGGTTCGTCGCCGACCCGCACGGCCCGGCTGGTTCGCGGCTGTACCGCACCGGCGACCTGGCGCGCTGGGACGACGACGGCGCGCTCGTGTACCTGGGTCGCGCCGACGACCAGGTGAAGCTCCGGGGCGTCCGGGTCGAGCTGGGCGAGGTGGAGGCCGCCGTGGCGCGGTGCGCCGGGGTCGCGCACGCGGCCGTCGCGGTGCGCGAGGACGTGCCCGGCGACCAGCGGCTGGCCGCCTACTACGTGCCCGAGCCCGGCGCCTCGCCGGACCCGGACGCGGTGCGCGGGCACGTGGCCGCCGACCTGCCCGCGCACCTCGTGCCCGGCACGTTCACCGAGCTGGCGGAGCTGCCGCTCAACGCCAACGGCAAGCTCGACCGCCGGGCACTGCCCGCGCCCCGGGGCGCCGCCGCCGCGGGACGCGCGCCGCGCACCCTCGTCGAGGACCTGCTGTGCCGCATGTTCGCCGAGGTGCTGCGGGTGGACTCGGTCGACCCGGACCGCGGGTTCTTCGCGGCCGGCGGCCACTCGCTGCTCGCCGTGACGCTGGCCGACCGCGTCCGGTCCCGCTTCGACGCGGACGTGACCGTGCGGACGTTGTTCGAGTCGCCCAGCCCGGCCGAACTGGCCCGCCGCCTCGACGGCGACCCGGCCGCGACCGGCGTGGACGCGCTGGGCGCGCTGCTGCCGCTGCGGGCGGGCGGTGACGCGCCGCCGCTGTTCTGCCTGCCCCCGGCGTCCGGGCTGAGCTGGTGCTACACCGGGCTGCTCGGCGCGCTCGACCCGGACGTGCCGCTCTACGGCCTCCAGGCCGACCTGACGGGGGCCGACCCCGGCACGATCGGCGACCAGGCCGCCCGGTTCGCGGACCACATCCGCTCGGTCGCGCCGCACGGCCCGTACCGGCTGCTGGGCTGGTCGATGGGCGGGCACCTGGCCCACGAGGTCGCCGTCCGCCTCCAGGAGGCCGGCGGGACCGTGGACCTGCTGGCCGTGCTCGACTCCTACCCCCGCGTCGGCACGACACCGCTGAGCACCGCGGAGGTCTTCGCCGACGCGTTCGCCGGCACCGGCCTGAGCCCCGAAGACCTCGCCACGCCCGAGGGCCACGCCCGCGCCGTCGCCGTGGTGCGCGCCGAGCTCGGCGGCTACGAGCAGACCACCGAGGACCTCGCCCGCGCCGTGCTCGACGCCTACCTCGCCAACGGCCGCGCCCTGTCCGCGCACACCCCGCGCCGCTTCGACGGCGACCTGCTGTTCTTCCGCGCCACCGACGCCGCGGACCACCCGGAACGCGACCCGGGCCGGTGGGCGCCGCACGTCACCGGCGCCATCCGCGTGCACGACGTGCCCGCACCCCACGAAGAGATGACTCGTCAAGACGTCCTTGACGAGGTCGCCGCGGCGGTCGACGCCGCCGTGGCGACGCCGCGACCCGAAGGAGACCCGCGATGAGCACCAACCCGTTCGAGGACGAGAACGGCACCTACTTCGTGCTGGTCAACGACGAGGGCCAGCACTCCCTCTGGCCGCACTTCATCCCCGTCCCCGACGGCTGGCGCGTGGTGTTCGGCGAGGCGGGCCGCCAGGAGTGCCTGGACCACGTCGAGGCGAACTGGACCGACATGCGCCCCAAGAGCCTCGTCGACGCCATGGGCGCCTGAGCAGACCCGTCTACGACAAGGAGGTGCGCATGGCGGCCACGACCACCGCCGACCGCTGGCTGCGCACGCGCACGCCCCGGCCGTCGGCCGCGACCACCCTCGTGTGCCTGCCGCACGCGGGCGGATCGGCGAGCTACTACCGCGACTGGGGCGCGCGGCTGCCCGCGTCGGTCGAGGTGCGCGTCGTGCAGTACCCCGGCCGGGAGGAACGCCTCGTCGACGAGCCGGTCGACGACATGGCGGCGATGGCCGACGTGCTCGCCGACGTCCTCGCGCCGCTGTCCGACCGGCCCGTCGTGCTGTTCGGCCACAGCATGGGCGCGGCCATCGGCTACGAGGTGACCCGGCGGTGCGAGCAGCGCGGCCACCCGCCCGCGCTGCTCGTGGCCTCCGGGTTCACCGCCCCGCACCGCCGCACGCCCCAGGACCTGCACACCCGGGACGACGACGCGCTCGTCGCCGAGATCAGCCGGGTGTCCGGCGCCGACGCCGCCGCGCTGGCGAGCCCCGACCTGCGCGAGCTGCTGCTGCCGATGATCCGCGCCGACTACCGGCTCATCGAGCGGTACGCGCCCACCGCGCCGGACCCGGTGGCCACGCCGCTCGTGGTCTACCGGGGCGACGCCGACCCGGACGTCGACGCCGCCGGCGGCGAGGCGTGGCGCGACCTCGCGGCGTCCGGCGAGCTGCGCGAGCACCGCGCGTTCGACGGCGGCCACTTCTACTTCCGGCACGACCCGACCGCCCTGCTCGGGGCGATCTCCGCGCACCTCGGGCGGGTCCGCCCGGTGACGACTCACTGAGGGTGAGGGAAATGTTGTTGGCCAACGAAGACACGCTGACCACCGCCACGCTGGACACCGTCGAGCACGAGTGGCTCGACCGGATCGCCCGCGACCTGCTCGACGTGGCGGGCGGGCGGCTCGACAGCCCCGAGTGGGTGGCCGCGGCGCGCCGGGCGTGGGAGGACGCGCCCGCGTCGCTGCGGCACGCGCTCAAGGAGTTCCGCCGCGACTCCGGCACGGGCGGCGCGCTGCTGCTGCGCAACCTGCCCGTGGACGAGGACAACCTGCCGCCCACGCCGAAGGCCGAGGGCTCCGTGGTGCGCGAGGCGACGGTGTCCGCCGCCGTGCTCGTGCTCGTGGCGCACGGCCTGGGCGACCCCGGCGCGTTCCGCGCGGAGAAGTCCGGCGCGCTGGTGCAGAACGTGGTGCCGGTGCCGGGCAGGGAGGAGGTGCAGGGCAACGTCGGGTCGGCGCACCTGACCTTCCACACCGAGAACGCGTTCCACCGTCACCGGCCCGACTTCGTGCTGCTGGGGTGCGTGCGCCCGGACCACGAGCGGATCGCCGAGCTGCGGCTGGTGTGCTCGCGCCAGGTGCTGCCGAAGCTGGGGGAGCAGGCCCGCGCCGCGCTGTCGTCGGCGGAGTTCGTCACCGCGCCGCCGCCCTCGTTCGGCGCGACGTCCGGCGAGGTGCCCCCGCGCGCCGTGCTGCACGGCGACCCGGACGACCCCGACCTGTGCGTGGACCAGGCGGCCACCGAGCCGGTCACCGACCGCGCGGTGGCGGCCCTGGCCGAGCTGGGCGAGCTGTTCGACAACTCGTTCAACGCGCTGCGGCTGACCGCGGGCGACCTGGCGATCGTCGACAACCGGGTCACCGTGCACGGCCGGTCGGCGTTCACCCCGCGCTACGACGGCGCGGACCGCTGGTTGCAGCGCACGTTCGTCTTCGCCGACCTGCGCCGCTCCCGGGGCCACCGCCCCGGCGACGGCTACGTGCTGGAGAGCTGAGCCGTGGACCTGCTCAAGGGCAAGACCCTGCTCGTGACGGGCGTGCTCACGCCGTCCTCCATCGCCTACCACGTGGCGCGCCTGGCGCAGGAGGAAGGCGCGAACGTCGTCCTCACCGCGTACGGCCGGGTGCGGCTGGTGGAACGGCTCGCGCAACGCCTCCCGTCGCCCGCGCCCGTGGTGGAGCTGGACGTCACCGACGCCGACCACCTCGCCTCCCTGCCGCAACGGCTGGCCGCGCACGCGGACCGCGTGGACGGCGTGCTGCACTCGGTGGCCTACGCGCCGGCCGAGGCGCTCGGCGGCAACTTCCTCACCGCGCGCTGGGACGACGTGGCGCCCGCGTTCCACGTCTCCGCGTACTCGTTGCAGGCGCTGGTGCGGGCCGTGCGCCCGATGCTCGGGCCGGGCAGTTCCGTGGTGGGCCTGGACTTCGACGCCTCGCACGCCTACGCGGAGTACGACTGGATGGGCGTGGCGAAGGCGGCGCTGGAGTCCTGCGCCCGGTACCTGGCGTCCTACCTGGGCCGTGACGGCATCCGGGTCAACCTCGTCGCCGCCGGGCCGCTGCGCACCACCGCGGCCGTCGCCATCGGGCCGGGCGGCGACGAGGCGGCCCGCCGCGAGGGGCAGCGGTGGCACGGCAAGTCGCCGCTGGGCTGGGACGACCAGGAGTTCACGCCCGTGGCCCGCGCGTGCGTGGCCCTGCTGTCGGACTGGTTCCCCGCGACGACCGGCGAGATCGTCCACGTCGACGGCGGCGCGCACGTGATCGGGGACCGCCCCGGCGTCCCCGTCGCGGCGCCGTCCCCGCCGGCGGGATCGTGATCACGGGCGATGGGGTTCGCGGTGCAGGCCCGGGGGACCTCGGCCGGAGAGGTCCGGTCGCGGGAGGTCCTGGCGCAGGCGGCGGGGCAGGACCCGGTCGTGCTGTACCTGATCGTGGCGTGCGAGATCGCCTTCTGGGTCGTGCTGGCCTTGGGGCTGCTCGCCCGGTACCCGCTGCGCAAGCCCCGCCTCGGCGGGGCGCTGCTGCTGGGCGTGCCGGTGGTGGACGTGGTGCTGGTCGTGGCGTGCGCCGTCGACCTGCGCACGGGCGGCACGCCGGGCATGACGCACAGCCTGGCCGCGGCCTACCTGGGCGTCAGCCTGGCGTTCGGGCCGCACCTGGTGCGGCGGGCGGACGCGTGGTTCGCGCACCGCTTCGCCGGCGGCCCGCGACCGGCCCGACCGCCGCGCCGCGGCCGGGCCCGGCAGCGCCACGAGTGGGCGATGTGGCTGCGCTGCCTCGCGGCGCTGGCCGTCTCGTCCGCGCTGACCCTGGTGATGTTCCTGATCGGCGGGCCGAGCACGGTCGAGCTGTGGAACTTCGAGATCCAGCTCGCCGCGGTCACCGCGCTCTGGCTCGTCGGCGGCCCGCTGCGCCTGACGCTGTTCCCGCCCAAGACCCCGGTCGGGGCGGACGACCACACGGAGGAGGAACGGTGACCGCAGCCGTCGAGGCGCGAGGCGTCGTCAAGTCGTACAAGGCGCACCGCGCCCTCGACGGCGTGGACCTGACCGTGCCCACCGGGACGGTGCTGGGGCTGTTGGGCCCCAACGGCGCGGGCAAGACCACGATGGTGCGGGTGCTGACGACGTTGCTCAGGCCGGACGCGGGCGACGTCCGCGTCGCCGGCTACGACGTGCTCTCGCAGTCCGCCGACGTGCGGCGTTCCATCGGCCTGTCCGGGCAGTACGCGGCCGTGGACGAGAGCCTGACCGGGTACGAGAACCTGTACCTGGTCGGCAGGCTGTACGGCTTCAAGGCCACCGAGGCGCGGGCCCGCGCCCGCGAGCTGCTGGCGCTGTTCCGGTTGGAGCAGGCCGCCTCCCGCCTGCTGCGCACCTACTCCGGCGGCATGCGGCGGCGGCTCGACCTGGCCGGCGCGCTCGTCGCCCGGCCGCCGGTCGTCGTGCTGGACGAGCCGACCACCGGCCTGGACCCGCGTTCCCGCCTCGACACCTGGGAGATGGTGCGGCGGCTCGTGGACGACGGCGCGTCCGTGCTGCTCACGACCCAGTACCTGGAGGAGGCCGACCAACTGGCCGACTCGATCGTGGTGATCGACCGGGGACGGGTGGTGGAGCGGGGCACCTCCGACGAGCTGAAGGCCCGCGTCGGCAGCGAACGGCTGGAGATCGTCGTGGCCGACTCCGCCGACCTGCCCGCGCTGACGGGCGTGCTCGCCGAGGTGGGCGCGGCCGAGCCCGTGGTGGACGAGCACCTGCGCCGGGCGCACGTGCTCGTGCACGTCGGCCCGAAGACGCTGATGGAGGCGTTGACGCGGCTGGACGCGCTGGACGTGCGGGTGCTCGACGTGTCGCTGCACCGGCCCAAGCTGGACGACGTGTTCCTGATGCTCACCGACCGCGCCGAGGACGGGGAGGACTCGTGACCGCAGTGGCCAAGGTCGCCGTCGACGGCTGGATGATCGCCTGGCGCAACCTGCTGCACGTGCGGCGCAGCGTCGACTGGGCGTTCGCCGCGGTGGTGCAGCCGGTGATGTTCGTGCTGCTGTTCGGGTTCGTGTTCGGCGGCCTGCTCGGCGGCGCGGCGTACCGCGAGTACCTGCTGGCGGGCATCCTGGTGCAGACGTTGGCGTTCAACTCCGCGTTCACCGTCATCGGCCTGTCGACGGACCTGCGCAAGGGCTTCATCGACCGGCTGCGGTCGCTGCCGATGTCCGGCGTGTCGGTGATGGTCGGCCGGACGCTGTCGGACCTGGCGGTGAGCGTCGTGGCGATGCTCGTGACGTGCCTGTGCGGGCTGCTCATCGGCTGGCGGGTGCGCGGCAGCTTCCTGGACGCCGTGCTGGCGTTCCTGGTGCTGCTGGTGTTCGCGTTCGCCATGTCGTGGATCGGGGCGCTCATCGGGCTGGTCTCGCCGAGCCCGGAGGCGGCGCAGAGCGCCGGCCTGATCTGGCTGACCCCGCTGACGTTCGTGTCGTCCGGCTTCGTGCCGGAGGAGTCCATGCCGGGACCGCTGCGCGTGATCGCCGAGTGGAACCCGCTGACCGCGGTGATCAACGCGGTGCGCGGCCTGTTCGGCAACACCGTGCCCGGGCTGGACGTCGTGTCCGGCTCCTGGCCCGACGACCACGCGCTGGCCTACGCCTGGCTGTCGTCGCTGCTGATCGTGGCGGTGTTCGTGCCGCTGAGCATGCGCGCCTACCGCCGGGTCGCGGCCCGCTGAGCGCAGGAGAAGGCGGTAGGTGGGACGGGCGCCCGTCCCACCTACCGCGCGGCGGCCAGGGGAGGCCGCCGAGTCCCGGTCGACGTCACCGCCGCCGGGTGGCGACCATCGACCGGTACACCGCAGTGATGGCGAAGATCAGCACGCCGACCATCGCCACCGTGATCGCGACGTTGGCCACGTCGGACACCTTGCCGCCGATGAAGTACTGCTTGATCAGGTTGGACCCGACGATCAGGACGACGTACACCCACCACGGGGCCCACCGACCGTCGTTCACCTTGCCCTCAGCCACTTGTCCTCCTCGCCGGGCGCGGGCACACCCTCAGCACAGTTCCTTGATTTTCGCGGCGCCGTCGGCGATGTCCTCGGATTTGTCCGACAGCAACTGGCGGGCCGCGGCCAACACCTTGGCAGCCCGCGACGATTCGTCCATGTTCCCGGCGATGTCGTCGATTACCGAACCCAATGTCCTGGCCGCTTCGCTCTTCCCGTCGGGGTTCGCGGACATCCATCCGTTCGCCACGTGGCACAGCAGGGTCGTGCGGCCTTCATCGGTGTTGTCGCCGGTCGAATTCCCGTCGGCGACCGGGTCGCAAGCGCTCAGCGCGAAAGCCGACACCACCGCCAGTGCTACCGCCACGCTTTTCATGGTGACATCCGCTCCTCTCGGTGTGGTCGGCGGGCCGTGCGCCTGCCGTGACACCATCATCGCGAGGCGGGCGGGTGCGCGGCATCGGCGGTCGGAGCGATCACGGGTCATCACTTCGGCCGATGCGAGCCGCGGTGGCGTGTGCTGTGATCGCGCGGTGCAGGCCGGAATAACTCGCGCCGTCTCCGGGCTCCGGAAGTTGCCGGAGTGGCAGCACGACGCCCTCATCGTGATCAGCTCGTTGCTGGTCGGCTCGGTGTTGTTCGCCACCGGCCTGTACCCGTTGTTCCGCCTCGACGACCAGATTCCGCCGTGGGTGCGGGTGCTGTTGTTCGGCGGTATCTGCGTGGTGGAGGCGTTCCGCCGGATCGCGCCGGGCACGGCCCTCGCGGTGGGCACGGCGTTCCTGTTCGTGGACTGCGTCATCGGGGTCAGCACGCCGACCCTCGTCGTGTACGCCGACCTGCTCTACGCGGCCACGCTCTACGGCCCGCGCCGGCTCAGCCGCGACATGGTGCCGATCGCCGTGCTGACCTCGATCAGCACGATCACCGCGACCGTGCTCCTGGTGCCCGGCTGGCGCGCCACGGTGCTGGCCGCGTTCGCCGTGCTGCCGTTCCTGCTGATCCCGGTGTGGTGGGCGACGAACGTGCGGCAGCACCAGCGGATGGCCGAGGTGGAGCGCGCGAACACCCGGCAGCTCGCCAAGATCGCCCAGCTGGACCGGACCGCCGCGGTCGCCGCCGAACGCGCGCACATGGCCCGTGACCTGCACGACGTCATCGCCGGGCACCTGTCCGCGATAGCCATCCAGGCCGAGGCCGCGCTGTCGTTGAAGGACGACGACCCGATGACGCGAGTGGTGCTCAAGTCCGTGCGGGAGAACAGCGTCAGCGCGTTGGACGAGATGCGTGCCATGATCAACCTGCTGCGCGCCGACGTCACCGACCCGGACGAGCCGACCGCTCCCGCGCGGTTGGCCCAGCTGTCCCGGCTCATCGAGTCGGCGCAGGCGGGCGGCATGCGGCTGGACGTCCGGGTGGAGTACGACGACACCGAGCCGCTGCCCGCCGCGGTCGACCTGACCGCGTACCGGATCGCCCAGGAGGCGCTGACCAACGCCATGAAGCACGCACCGCGCACGAACGTCGTCCTCGACCTGCGCCGCACCGACACCGAGATGGTGCTGGAAGTGGTCAACGAGCTGTGCGACGGCGGTGACGGGGGAGGCCTGGGCACCGGGCTGCTGAACATGCGGGAGCGCACGGCGGCGGTCGGCGGCTCGCTCACCGCCGGACCGGCCGACGGCGCCTGGAAGGTCCGCGCGGTGCTGCCGCTGCCCGGGGTGGAGCGGTGAGCATCAGGGTGCTGGTGGTGGACGACCACGCGGCCATCCGCGCGGGCCTCGTGCTGATCCTGGGCAACGCCGAGGGCATCGAGGTGGTCGGGGAGGCGGGCGACGGCGCGACGGCGATCAGCCAGGCGCGGGCGCTGCGGCCGGACGTGGTGCTGATGGACATCCGGATGCCCGGCCTGGACGGCATCGCCGCGACGAAGGCGCTGCACGGCGACAGCGTGGCCCAGGTGCTGGTGCTGACCACGTTCGACCTGGACGAGTACGTGTTCGCCGCGCTGCGCGCGGGCGCCGCGGGGTTCCTGCTGAAGTCGGTGGACGCGCCGCGGCTGGTGGAGGCGGTGCGGCTGGTCGCGGCGGGCGAGAACGTGCTCGGCCCGGAGATCACCCGCAAGCTGATCAAGGCCTACGCCGAGGCGCCGGTGAAGACCCAGCCGGTCCTCGACAGCCGCCTGGACCAGCTGACCGAGCGGGAGCTGGACGTGCTGCGCTGCCTGGGCCGCGGCCTGTCGAACGCCCAGATCGCGCACGAGCTGTTCATCAGCGGCGCGACGGCGAAGACCCACGTCTCCCGCATCCTGACGAAGCTGGACCTGCGCTCCCGCGTGCAGGCCGCCATCTACGCCCAGGAGAACGACCTGGTGTGAGGAAGGTCCGGCCGAGCGCGCGGTACCCCCGAGGGCTTCACCAGCCGAGCGCGCCGCCGCCCGTGACCGGGATCGTCGCGCCGGTCACGTACGTCGAGCCCGCGACCCAGCGCACCACCTCGGCGATCTCCTCCGGCCGGGCCAGCCGGCCGAGCGGGACCTGGTCGATCAAAGCCTGCCGCTGCCGGTCCGTCAGCACCGCGACCATGTCGGTGTCCACCGGGCCCGGCGCGACGACGTTGACCCGCACGCCGCGCCGCCCGTACTCCAGCGCCACCGACCGCGCGAACCCCTCCAGCGCCGCCTTGGCCGCCGCGTAGTTCGCCTGACCGGGTGACCCGGCGCGGGCCGAGGCCGAGGAGACCAGCACGATCGACCCCGCCCGCGCCTTCGCCATCGCGGGCAGCACCCGTTGCGCGACCCGGAACGCGCCGAGCTGCGTCACCTCGATGACCTCTCGGTAGTGCTCCTCGGGCATCCGCGCGACCAGCCCGTCGCGGGTCACGCCCGCGTTCAGCACGACCACCTCCGGCGCGCCCTGGTGCGCGGTGACCTCGGCGACGGCGTCGGCCACCCGTTCGGCGTCGGACAGGTCCAGCTCCACCCCGAACACCCCGTCGACCGACACGCCCGACCCGCGGTGCGTGCCCGCCACCCGGTCCCCGGCGCGCAGGAACTCCCGCGCCACCGCCTCGCCGATGCCCCGGTTCGCGCCCACGACCAGCACGGACCTGGTCACGACGCCAGCTCCACGACCGCCTCGCCGCGCGCGACCACGACGCCGTCGTCCCGCGTCGCCGTCACCTGGACCCGCGCGGTCCCTGCCGCCACGTCGACCGAGGCGACCTTCCCGCCGCACGTCACCCGCGCGCCCAGCGGCGTCGGCGCGGTGAACCGGGTCTTGAACGACCGCAGCGCGCCCGTCGCCGGCCACGACGTGACCAGGCGGCCCAGGTGCGCCATGACGAGCATCCCGTGCGTCACGATTCCGTCCAGCCCGCCTTGCCGCGCGGCGTCGTCGTCGAGGTGCACGGGATTGTCGTCGCCGGACGCGACTGCGAATTCCCGAAGCTTCTCCCGGGTGATCGCGGGCACCTCGGTCGCGGGTAACCGGTCACCGACCGCCGGCGCGCTCACGCGGTCTCCCCTTCCTCGATGACGAGCACCTGTCGCAAATCCGCCAGGTGTTCCCCGCCCCGGTGCACGGCCGTCTCCTGCACGATGAACTCCAGCCGTCCGCCCATCCGCCGGTAAACGTCGGCGACCACGCTCTCGAAGCGCAACTCCTCGCCGGCGTGCACGCTCCGGTGATAGGTGAACGACTGCTCGGCGTGCAGCACGCGCAAGGGGTCGAGTCCCATCTCGACCAACAACCCCTCGCCGCGGGCCTCGAGTTCCAACCCGAACAGCATCGTCGGCGGCAGCACCACCTCGGGATGACCGGCGGCGCGCGCCGCGTCGACGTCGACGTGCACGGCGGCGTCCTCGCCGATGGCCCGCGCGAATGCGACGACCCGTTCCCGGGGCACTTCCAGCACAACGGGATCGAGTCGTTTTCCGACGAATTCCGGAGCGATCATCGGCGCACCGTACCGGCGCCCGCGGCCGCACCGCGAGAGCGCGCGCGAATAGCGCGACGGTTTACCGAAATCTATATTTCCGCGATATCCGGCGCGGTCCGGGTCCGGTCCTGAGCGGGTCCGGTCGGGTCGGAGGCCGAGCCCGGTGCGGGACGACCCGCGCCCGGGTCGTCCCGCACCGCCGGGCCGTCAGTGGCAGCAGTCGCCGTGCTCCGCCGCCTGGACGGAGACCTTCCCGCCCTCGTCCTCGGCGGCCCCGGTCGACCACCACTCGACGGGCCTGGTGTCGGTGTAGGAGTCGTGCCACTTCCACCACGAGTACGCCGAGGTCTGGGGGTAGCCCTCGGGCGAGTCCTCCCAGTGCTCCTGCCTGCCGAGCGCGGTCATGTCGAGGTAGCTGAACGTGCTGCCCAACGCCTCGTCGCCGCGCTCGTTGATGAAGTAGGTGCGGAACACGCGGTCGCCCTCGCGGATGAACGCGTTCGTGCCGTGCCACTCGTCCACGCCGAAGTCCGCGTCGAAGTCGTCGAGGATGGTGACCCAGGGCATCCGCCAGCCCATCCGCGCCTTCAACCGCTCGATGTCGGCCAGCGGCGCGCGCGAGGCCAGCGTCAGGGTGGTGTTGCGGGCGTTGAGGTGGGCGACGTGCCCGACCTGGTCGGCCGTCACGAACGAGCAGCCGGGGCAGGCGTGGTCCGGCCAGCCGTGCACGCCGGGCTCGAAGAACGCGCGGTAGACGATCAGCTGCCGCCGGCCCTCGAAGAGGTCGAGCAGGCTCCGCCGGCCGTGCGGGGTGTCGAACGAGTACTCCTTCTCCACCTCGAACCACGGCATCCGCCGACGTGCCGCGGCCATCGCGTCCCGTGCCCGGGTCAGCTCCTTCTCCTGCACCAGCAGTTCCTGGCGAGCGTCCTCCCACGCCGACGCGGAAACGATCGGAGGTGTCTTCATCGGTGGTGTCCACCTTCCAATTTCAGGGTGACGCGCACGGTCCCGCCCACCGCCGGGGTCGGCGGGCCGTGATCAGCCGCGGTGTCTTCGGGTGCATCCGGTGGGACCGCGGTGGGGACGCTGCGGTCGAGGTGGTCCTTCAGCGCGCTGAGCGGTCCGTCCCAGTCACGCGCCAGCGACGCCAGGTACTGCTGTGCCACCTGCATCGGCGCGGAGCGCAGCCGGAACCGCACCCGGCGCCGCTCGCCGGGTTCCGCCAGCACCAGGCCCACGTCGGTGAGCAGGGCGAGGTGCTTCGCGATCGCCTGCCGGGTGACGGGCAGGCGGTCGGCGAGGTCCGTGGCCGTGGCCGGGCCGCCCGCGGCCAGCGCCGCCAGGATGGCGCGCCGGGTCGGGTCCGCCAGGGCGGTGAAGACCTGCTCGGCCACCGCCTCGATGTCGGGTGGCATCGACGTCAAGCGGGTTCGAGGTGGTCGACCAGCTCCCCCAACTCGCTCGCCCAGCCCTGGTTGTGCGCGTCGTACGCCTTGCCGTGACCGTCCTCCGGCAGCTGCGCGAACCCGCTCTCCACGACCTTGAGCCGCGTGCCCGCGCCGATCTCCTCGAGGGTGAACTCGACGTACGTGCGGCGCGGGTCGTCGGCGGGCATGCCGAAGACCGGCCAGGTGAAGGCGAACACGGTCGGCTCCTCGACCCGTTCCACCCGCAGCTCGACCGTCGGGCCGCCGGACCAGGTCATCCGCGCGGCGCCGCCCGGGCGCAGGTCGATCGTCGCCTCATCGCCGAACCACTCGCCCAACCCCTCGGCCGTGGTGATCGCCGCCCACACCCTGGTCGGCGGTTGCGCGATCTCCACGACCCGTTCGATGCGATCAGGAAAACCCATGACGGCCCCTCGCGAGTAGCGAAACCTACGGTCGCGAGGTTATCGCAACCATTTGGTTGCGTCCACGTGGTCGAGTGGTCTCGATCGGGTGATGCGGCAGCTCGCCGGTCAGACCCCCACGGTGAGTGCGCCGACCAGCGACAGCCGGGAGACGCCGGTGGTGGCGCAGCTGAGCGGGTCGGGGTTCAGCGCGGTCAGCTGCATCTTCGCCGGCTGCGCGGCGAACGCGCCCGAGCTGATCGAGCCCAGCAGCACGATGACGATGTTCGCGCCGACCCGGCTGGACGTCCGGTTGTACGAGTACGCGCTCGGCGTCACGGCCGGATCGGTCCACGAGAAGACCCGCGTCCCGGCGCCTTGGTAGAACAGCGCGGTGCAGGTGTAGTCCGGCAGCGTGGCGGTCTCGGTGTAGGAACCGGTGGCCGCGGCGCCGTTGGCGCAGTTGAAGAGCTGGCCGTTGACGGTGACGCCGACCGTCCTGGGTGTGTCGGTCACCGGCTCGCTGAAGGTCACCACCTCGTTGACCAGGCAGAGCTGCCCGTCGGCCGCGTTCGCCGACGGGGTGACGCCGGACAGCGTCGCGGCGGCGGCCAGGCAGGCGGCGGCAGCGGCTTTGCTCGCGTTCATCGGGGACCTCCGGGTCTCGACGGCGGGGACACGGTGGTCATCGGCGGCCCCTCGCGTTGCGTTACCGGTCGGGCACCGCCCGTGCAGGCGAGGGGGCGGGCCGGGTCGCGTGGACCCGGCCCGCATCGCCCGTCGCCTCAGGCCACCCGGTGCAGCCAGCCGTCCACGTCCGGCACGCGGCCGTGCTGCAGGTCGACCAGGGCTTGGCGCAGGGCGCCGGTGACGGGGCCCATCTCCCCGTCACCGACGGTGAAGTCGCCGTCCACGTCGCGCACCCGGCCGACCGGGGTGACGACCGCCGCCGTGCCGCACGCGAACACCTCGGTGATCTCGCCCGCCTCGCACCCGGCCCGCCACTGGTCGACCGACACCGGTCGCTCGGCGACCCGGTAGCCCAGGCGCGCGGCCATGCGCAGCAACGAGTCCCGGGTCACGCCCGGCAGCAGGGTGCCGGTGAGCGGCGTGGTGAACACCTCCGCGCCCGCGCCCGAGCCGCGCACGAAGAACAGGTTCATGCCGCCCATCTCCTCCACCCACCGGCGCTCGGCCTGGTCCAGCCACACCACCTGCTGGCACCCGGCCTCCTGCGCCTTGCGCTGCGCCACGAACGACGGCCCGTAGTTCGCCGCGCACTTCACGTCGCCCGTCCCGCCGGGCATGGCCCGCGCCTGGTCGCGCGACACCAGCACGGACACCGGCCGCACCACGTCGCCGAAGAAGCCGCCCGCCACGAAGGCCATCACCAGGAACAGGTACTCCTCCGACGGCCGCAGCATCAGGTTCGCGTCCGTGCCGAACATCAGCGGGCGCAGGTACAGGCTGTGGTCGGGGTGGTCGGACAGCTCGGCGTGGTCGGCGGCGACGAGCCGGTCCACGCCGTCGACGTAGAGCTGCTCGGGCAGCGACGGCATCGCGAGCCGCGCGGCCGACCGGTTGAAGCGGCGCGCGTTCTCCCACGGCCGGAACACCGCCACCGAGCCGTCCTGCTGGCGGAACGCCTTCATGCCCTCGAAGATCACCTGGCCGTAGTGCAGGCCGAGGGTGGCCGGGTGCAGCGACAGGTTGTCCATCGGCAGCAGGTCGCCGTCGTGCCAGCCGAGGTCGGGGGAGTACTTGAGGCTGTAGAGGTGCGGGGTGAACGCGGCGCCGTGGCCGGGGGACGCGGCGGCGGGCTTGTTCAGCAGCGAGGTCATGACGGGGCTCCGTTCGGTGGGGAGGGATCAGACGAGGGGGGCGAAGAAGAACGTCTCGCGCTTGCTGAAGCGGCCGTCGTCGGCGAGGGTGAAGAAGTCGGCGTAGCGCAGGCTGGTCCGCGTGCCGTCGCGCAGCACGCCCTCGAACGACCCGCGCACGGCGACCTGGTCGCCTTCCAGCACCACGGACTCGACGCGGTGCTCGCCCTCCTTGATGACCCGCACGCTGGTGTAGAAGTGCGCCACGCCGTCGTGGCCGGCGACCGGCGGGTAGCCCGGGCGGTGGTAGGTGGTGTCCTCGGTGAACATGGCGACCAGCGCGGGCACGTCGCCGGTGTCGACGAACCGGTAGAAGTCGTGGACCAGGGCGGCTTCGCGGGTCAGGGCTGCGGTCATGGCGGTTCTCCTCACGAGTGGTTCTCCAGGTGGGCGGCGAGCACCGCGCCGACGGCGGCCAGCGGGCCGGGCCGGGTCAGGTCGCCGTGCCGGCAGTCGACGCGGTGCGCGTCGACGTCGCCGGTGATGTGCGCGCGCCAGTCGGCGGGCACGGGGGACAGGTCGGTCTTGTCGGCGGTGGCGGCGAAGAACAGCACGTCGCCGTCGAAGCGGGCGGTGGTGCCCTCGCCCATCAGGGTCAGGTTGTCGGCGAAGACCTCGGCGAGGTCGGCGAGCCGGGCGGGCACCACGTCGGCGAGCGGCCCGTCCGCGACGCGGGCCGCGAAGTCCGCCACCGACACCGGCGCGGGGTCGTCGGGGTAGCCGAGGGAGCGCAGCAACGCGGCCAGCACCCGCGGGTCGCGGGCGGAGTGCACGTCACCGGTGGGCGCGGTGGGGTAGCCGTCCAGCAGCGCCAGGGTGGCCACCTGCTCGCCCTCCTCGCGCAGGGCGGCGGCCATCGCGTGCGCCACGCCCGCGCCGAACGACCAGCCGAGCAGGTGGTACGGCCCGGTGGGCTGCACGGCGCGCACCTGGTCGAGGTAGTCCTTGGCCATCCCGGCCAGGCTCGTGGGCCGGGCGTCCGGCTGCGACAGCCCCCGGGCCTGCAGGGCGTACACGGGCCGGTCGGGCAGGTGCGGCAGCAGGCCCGCGTACACCCAGCCGACGCCGGCCGCCGGGTGCACGCAGAACAGCGGCGCGGCGGAGCCATCGGCGCGCAACGGGAGCAGCACGGGGGGTGGCGCGTCCTCGGTCGCGCCGTCGTGCAGCCGCCGTGCCATCGCGGCCACCGTGGGCGCCTCGAACACCGCCCGCACGCCCAGCCGCACGCCGAACTCCGCGCCGATGCGCGCCACGAGCCGGGTCGCCAGCAGGGAGTGCCCGCCCAGGTCGAAGAACCCGTCGTCCACGCCGACCGCGGGCACGCCGAGCACGTCGGCGAACAGCGCCGCCAGCGCCTCCTCGGCGGGTGAGGACGGCGCCCGGCCGGTCGACCGGACGGCCGGCGCGGGCAGCGCCTCGCGGTCCAGCTTGCCGCTCGGGCCGACCGGGATGTCGTCGAGCACCACCACGGCCCACGGCACCATGTGCTCGGGCAACCGCGCCGCGGCGTGCGACCGGAGCGCCGACTCCTCCGGCACGCGGTCGCCCGCCGCGACGACGTAGGCGACGAGCCGCAGGTCGCCGGGCGCGTGCTCGCGGGCCACGACGGCGGCGCGGGCCACGTCCGGGTGGTCCTGGAGCACGGCGGCGATCTCGTCCGGCTCGATCCGCAGGCCGCGGACCTTCACCTGGTCGTCGGCCCGCGACAGGTACTCCAGCACGCCCTCGCCGCACCACCGCACGACGTCGCCGGTCCGGTACACCCGCGCGCCCGGCGTGAACGGCGACGCGACGAACCGCTGCGCGGTCAGCCCCGGCCGCGCGTGGTAGCCGCGGGCCAGCTGCACGCCGGTCAGGTACAGCTCGCCGGGCACGCCCGGCGGCACGGGCCGCAGCCGGTCGTCCAGCACGTGCACGCCGGTGTTCCACACCGGGCGCCCGATCGGGATCGTCGCGGTGGTCTCGTCGCCGCGCACGGCGTGGGAGGTCACGTCCACCGCGGCTTCCGTCGGCCCGTACAGGTTGTGCAGGCCCGCGTCGGAGACCGCGGCGAACCGGCGGGCCAGCGCGGTCGGCAGGGCCTCGCCGCTGCACACCACCCGGACCAGGTCGGCGCACCGCCCGCCGGACTCCTCCAGGTGCGCGACGAACGCGTCCAGCATCGACGGCACGAAGTGCGCCGTGGTGACGCCTTCCCGGCGGATCACGTCGGCCAGGTACGCGGGGTCGCGGTGCCCGTCCGGACGGGCCACGACGAGCGCCGCGCCCACCTGGAAGGGCCAGAAGAACTCCCACACCGACACGTCGAAGCTCGACGGCGTCTTCTGCAGCACCCGGTCGTCCGGGCCGAGGCGGTACTCGTCCTGCATCCACAACAGCCGGTTGACGATCGCGCGGTGCTCGACCACCACGCCCTTGGGACGCCCGGTGGAGCCGGAGGTGTAGATGACGTAGGCCGGGTCGCCGGGAAGCACCTCCGGCAGCGGGCCGGCCGGCCCGTCCTCCAGGCCCCGCAGGGTGTCCGCGTCGAGGACCAGCACGGGGTCGGCGTCGGCGAGCATGAACGCCACCCGCTCGGCCGGGTAGCCGGGGTCCACGGGCAGGTAGGCCGCGCCCGCCCGGTGCACGGCGTGCAGCGCGACGACCAGGTCCACCGACCGGGGCAGCAGCACGGCCACCACCCGGTCCCGGCCGGCGCCCGCGGCGTGCAGCGCCGCGGCGAGCCGGTCGATCCGGGCGTCCAGCCCGGCGTAGGTCAGGCGCTCGCCGTCGGCGATCAGCGCGACGGCGTCGGGCGTGCGGCGGGCCTGCGCGGCGAACAGGGCGGGCAGCGTGGTGTCCGGCACGGTCCGCTCGGTGTCGTTCCACGCCACCAGCACCCGGTCGCGCTCGTCGTCGCCGAGGAGGTCCACGTCGCCCAGCCGGACGTCCGGGTCCGCGGTCGCGGCGGCCAGGACGCGGACGAGCCGCTCGGCCAGGGAGCGGGCGGTGCCGGCGTCGAACAGGTCCTCCCGGTAGAGGAGGGCGCCGTCGACGCCGGCGGGCGAGCCGTCGCCCGCGCGGGTCTCGCGCAGGCCGAGGCTCAGGTCGAACGCCGTGGTGCCGGACGTGACGCCCACCGGCTCCGCGGTCAGGCCGGGCAGCGCGAGGTGCGCGTCACCGGTGTTCTGGAGGGTCAGCAGCACCTGGCACAGCGGGTGGCGGGTGAGCGAGCGGGGCGGGTTGAGCCGTTCCACCAGCCGTTCGAACGGCACGTCCTGGTGGTCGTAGGCGGCGAGGTCGGTGTCGCGGACGCGGGCCAGCAGCTCGGTGAACGTGGGGTCGCCGGAGGTGTCGGTGCGCAGCACGAGGGTGTTGACGAAGAAGCCGACCAGGTCGTCGAGGGCTTCGTCGGTGCGGCCCGCGACCGGCGTGCCGATCGGGATGTCCACGCCCGCGCCGACCCGGGTCAGCAGCGTCGCCAGCGCGGCCTGGAACACCATGAACGGCGTGGTCCTGGTGCGGCGGGCCAGGTCGAGCACGGCGCGGTGCAGGTCGGCGTCCAGCGCCAGCGGCACCCGGCCGCCGGTCTGCGCGGACGTCGCGGGCCGGGGCCGGTCGGCGGGCAGCGCCAGCTCGTCGGGCACGCCGGCCAGCGCGTCGGCCCAGAACGCGATCCGGTGCGCGAACGGCCCGTCCGGGTCGTCCTCGTCGCCGAGCAGGTCGCGTTGCCACAGCGTGTAGTCCGCGTACTGGACGGGCAGCGGTGTCCAGGCGGGGGCCCGGTCGTCGAGGCGGGCGGTGTAGGCGTCGGCCAGGTCGCGCAGCAGCGGTCCCATGGACCAGCCGTCGCCCGCGATGTGGTGCAGCACCAGCAGGAGCACGTGCTCGTCGTCGGCCAGCCGGATCAGGGCGGTGCGCAGCGGCAGGTCCGCGGTCAGGTCGAACGGCGCCGAGACGAGCCTGCGCAGCACCGCGTCGAGGTCGCCGGGCGCGCGGTCGAGCAGCGTGAACGGCGCCGTGACGCCGTGGCGCACCTGCTGGTGGGGTGTGCCGCCGACCTCGGGGAACACGGTGCGCAGCGCCTCGTGCCGCGCCACCACGTCGGCCAGCGCGGCGCGCAGCGCGGGCACGTCCACCGCACCGCGCAGCCGCAACGAGACCGGTACCGCGTAGCTCGGGTTCTCCTCGTCGAGCCGGTTCACGAACCACAGGCGGCGTTGCGCGAACGACAACGGCACCAGGTCGGGCCGCGCGGCGGGGCGCAGGGCGGGCCGGGCGGCCGGGCCGCGGTCCAGGCACGTGCCCAGCCCGGCGGGCGTGGGGTTGGCGAACAGCTCGGCCACGGTCAGCTCGGCGTCCAGCGCGGTGCGGACCCGGCTGACCAGGCGGGTGGCCAGCAACGAGTGCCCGCCCAGGTCGAAGAAGTCGTCGTCGGGCCCCACCGAGGGCACGCCCAGCAGCTCGGCGAACAGGCCGCACAGGATCTCCTCGCGCGGCGTGCGCGGCGCGCGGCGACCGGTGACGAGCTCCGGGACGGGCAGGGCGCGGCGGTCGAGCTTGCCGTTGGGGGTCAGCGGGAGCGCGTCGAGCACGACCAGCGCGGTCGGCACCATGTGCTCCGGCAGCACGGTCGCGAGGTGCGCCCGCAGGACGCCGGTGTCGAGCGCTCCGCGCGGCACGACGTACCCGGCCAGGGTCTTCATGCCCGGCCGGTCCTCGCGGACCACGACCGCCGCGTGCGCCACCGCCGGGTGGGCCGCCAGCACGGACTCGACCTCGCCCAGCTCGATGCGGAACCCGCGCAGCTTCACCTGCTGGTCGGCCCGCCCGGCGAACTCCAGCTCGCCCCGCGCGTTCCACCGCACCAGGTCGCCGGTCCGGTACATGCGCTCGCCCGGCTCGCCGAACGGGCACGCGGTGAACCGCTCGGCGGTCAGCCCGGGCCGGTCGTGGTAGCCGCGCGCCAGGCCCGCGCCCGCCAGGTACAGCTCGCCGACCACGCCGACGGGCGCCGGCCGCAGCCGGGCGTCCAGCACGAGCGCGCGGGTGTTCGCGACCGGGCGGCCGATGGGCGGCGGGACGTCGGCCCGCGCGTCCGGCGGCACGTCGGCGCCCGTGGCCACGACCGAGAACTCCGTCGGCCCGTACAGGTTGCGCAGCCGGAACGCGGTGTGCGCGGGTGGCCGGCGGCGCAGCGCGTCACCGCCGGTGAGCAGGGCGCGCAACGCGGTCGGCCGGTCCGCCAGGTCGTCCAGGACCAGCTCCAGGCGCGGTGTCGGCAGGAAGCAGGTGGTGAGGCCGGTGTCGGCGATCCACGCCACGAGCGCGTCGTCGTCGGCCAGGACGTGCGCGTCGGGCAGGTGCACGGACGCGCCCGCCGTCAGCTGCGGCCAGATCTCCCAGACCGCCGCGTCGAAGCCCTGCGCGGCGACGTGCCCGGCCCGGTCGGCGGGCGTGATGCCGTACTCGCGGACGTGCGAGGTGCACAGGTCGGCGAACCCGTGGTGGTCGACGACGACGCCCTTGGGGCGGCCGGTGGAGCCGGACGTGTAGATCACGTAGGCGGCGTCCCTCGGGTGCACCGGCACGTCCACCGGCGTGTCCGGCGAGTCGCTCAGGTCTTCGAGGCACACGACCGGCGGCCCGGTCACGAGGTCGCGCAAGGCCCGCTCGGTCACCACCACGGGCGTCGCGGAGTCGGCGAGCATGTGCGCCAGGCGTTCGGCCGGGTAGTCGGGGTCCAGCGGCAGGTAGGCGGCGCCGACCCGCAGCACGCCCAGCAGCGCGGCGACACCGGCGGGCGAGCGGCGCAGGCAGACCCCGACGACCGAGCCGGGCCGCACGCCGAGCGCGAGCAGCCGGTTCGCCACCCGGTTCGCCGCGCCGTCCAGCCCGGCGAACGTCAGACCGCCCGCCGCCGAGCCGAGGGCGGTCGCGTCCGGTGTCTCCCGCACCCACCGGGCCACCAGCGCCGGCACGGACTCCCACACGTCGACCGGCGCGGCGGTGTCGTTCCACTCGACGAGCACGCGGTCCCGCTCGCCGGGCACGAGGACGTCGAGGTCGCTGAGCCGGGTGGCCGGGTCGGCGGAGGCGAGCAGGCGTTCCAGTCGCGTCACCAGCGACCGGGCGGTGTCCTCGTCGAACAGGTCGACCGCGTACTCCAGGTTCGCGGTCAGGCCGCCGTCGTGCTCGGCGAACGCCAGCACCAGGTCGAACTTGGCCGTGGGCGTCCAGGCGGGCACGGGCTCGACGGTCAGGCCGGGCAGGGACGACCCCTCGCCGTCCGCGTTGTTCTGCACCACCAGCGTCACCTGGAACAGCGGGTGCCGCGACAGCGACCGGGCCGGGTTCAGCTCCTCCACGACCCGCTCGAACGGCACGTCCTGGTGGTCGTAGGCGGCCAGGTCGGCGGCGCGCACCCGGGCCAGCAGCTCGCCGAACGCGGGGTCGCCGGAGGTGTCGGCGCGCAGCACGAGCGTGTTGACGAAGAACCCGACCGCGTCGTCCAGCGCCTCGTCGGTGCGGCCCGCGACGGGCGAGCCGATCGGGATGTCCGTGCCCGCGCCCAGCCGGGTCAGCAGCGCGGCCAAGGCGGCGTGCAGCACCATGAACGTCGTGCTGCCGGTCGCGTCGGCCAGCGCGCGCACCGCGTCCCGGGTGGCCGGCCCGAACTCGGCCGCCACCAGCCCGCCCCGCCCGGACGGCACCGCCGGTCGCGGCCGGTCCGCGGGCAGGTCCAGCTGTTCGGGCACGCCGGCGAGGGTGTCGCGCCAGAACGCGAGCTGGGTGGAGACGAGGCTGCCCGGGTCGTCCTCGGCCCCGAGCAGGTCCCGTTGCCACAGCGCGTAGTCCGCGTACTGCACGGGCAGCGGCGCCCAGTCGGGGGCGGCACCCCCGGCGCGGGCGGTGTACGCGGTGGTGAGGTCGCGCAGCAGCGGCGCCTTCGACCAGCCGTCGCTGGCGATGTGGTGCAGCACCAGCACGAGCACGTGCTCGACCGGGGAGACCACCAGCAGGTGTGCCCGCAGCGGCGGTTCGACGGCGAGGTCGAACGCGTGCGCCGACAGCCCCGCCACGGCCGCGTCCACGTCGTCGGTGGTCACGACCGCGAGTTCCGGCGCGGTGTCCAGCACCCGCTGCACCGGTTCGCCGTCCACCTGCGGGAACACCGTGCGCAGCGACTCGTGCCGGTCCACCACGTCCGCGAGGGCGGCGCGCAGCGCGGGCACGTCCAGCTCGCCGCGCAGCCGCAGCGCCCACGGCGAGTTGTAGGCCGCCGAGCCGAGCTGGTCCACCACCCACAGGCGTCGCTGCGCGTGCGACAGCGGCAACGGGTCGGGCCGGTCGAGGGGCCGCAGGACGGGGCGGGCGGAGGTCGCAGCCGTGAGGCGGGACGCGAGGCCGCGCGGGGTCGGCGAGGCGAACAGGTCGCGGATGCCGAGTTTCGCGCCCAGGGCGGCGCGCGCCCGGCCCACCAGCCGGGTGGCGAGCAGGGAGTGCCCGCCGAGCGCGAAGAAGTCGTCCTCCGCGCCGGCCGGCGCCGCCAGCCCCAGCACCACCGCGAACAGGCCGCACAGGATCTCCTCCTGCGGGGTGCGCGGCTCGCCGTCGCCCGCCGCGTGAGCGGGTGCGGGCAGGGCACGCCGGTCCAGCTTGCCGTTGGGCGTGCGCGGCAGCTCGTCCAGCACGACGACCGCCGACGGCACCAGGTGCTCGGGCAGGAGCCCGGCGACGTGCCCGCGCACCTCGGCGGGCGTCACGCGACCGACCACGTACGCCACCAGCCGGGGGTCGCCGGGCCGGTCCTCGCGGACCACCACCGCGCTCTGCCGCACGTCGGGGTGCCGGTCGACGGCCGCGCGGACCTCGGCCGGCTCCACCCGGAACCCGCGCAGCTTCACCTGGTCGTCGACCCGGCCCACGTACTCCAGCACGCCGTCGTGCCGCAGCCGCACCAGGTCGCCCGTGCGGTACATCCGCCGTCCCGGCCGGAACGGGTCCGCCACGAACCGCTCGGCGGTCGCGGCCGGCGCGCCCAGGTAGCCGTGCGCGAGACCCGCGCCCGCCAGGTGCAGCTCGCCGACACCGCCGGGCGGCACGAGCGCCAGCCGCCCGTCCAGCACGTAGCCGTGCTTGCCCGCCACCGGACGGCCGATCGGCACCGACCGCGCGGCCAGGTCGGCGGCGGTGAGCTCGCGCGCGGTGCTGTAGCCCATGCTCTCGGCCGGGCCGTAGCCGTTGGTGAGCCGCACGTGCGGGTGCTCCGCCAGGGACTTCGCCACGTGCGCGGGTGACGCGGGTTCGCCGCCGGTCATGGCCCGGCGCACGGTGGCGAACACCTCGGGGTGCTCGTCGAGCACGTGGTTGAACAGGCTGGCGGAGGCCTTGAACACGGTGACGCCGTGCTCGACCGTCAACCGGGCGATGTCGGCGGGGTCCGGCGGCCCGGCCGGGTGGAGCACGCACGTGCCGCCGTGCAGCAGCGCGCCCAGCAGCTCGGTGGCGAAGGCGTCCCACGAGACCGGCGCGGCCTGGAGCCACACCTGGTCGGCGTCGAACTCGGCGTAGTCCTGACCGGTGAGCGTCGCGACCAGCGCGCGGTGGGGCGCGAGCACGCCCTTCGGCTCACCGGTCGAGCCGGAGGTGAACATGACGACGGCGGGCGCCTCGGGCGAGACCCGCACCTCGGGCGCGTGGTCCGGGCCGGGCGCGCAGGGGTCCACGAACCGGGCGTCGACCCCGTCGAGCGGCTCGCCGACGACCACGGTGGCGCCCGCCCGCCGCAGGGCCCCGCGCAGCCGGTCGGCGGGGAAGGCGGTGTCCAGCAACGTGTAGCCGCTGCCCGCCTTGAGCACCCCGAGCAGCGCGGCCACCAGCGCCGGCCCGCGGTCGAGGTGCACGCCGACCACCACGCCGGCCGGCACCCGGTGGGCGATCCGGTTGGCCCACCGGTCCAGCTCGGCGTACGTGACGCGGCCGCCGTCGTGGACCAGCGCGGTCTTCTCCGGCGCCTCGGCGGCCCGTGCGGCGAACAGCTCGTGCACGGTCGCGTCGAGGTGCGCGTGGCCGGGTGCGGTCAGCGCGGCGCGCTCGTCGTCGTCCAGGATCGGCAGCGAGCCGATGGGGGTGTGCGGGTCGGCGGCGACGGCGGTCAGCAGCCGGACCAACCGCCGGCCGAACGCGGCGACGGTGGACCGGTCGAACAGGTCGACGGAGTAGTCCCAGTCGACCAGCAGGCCGTCGGTCCGCTCGCGGAACGCGATGGTCATGTCGAACTTCACCGCGCCGGTGCCCAGCGGCACCGGTTCGAAGAACCCGTCGGCGTCGGCGGCGCCCTCGGTGCTGTGCACCAGCATCACCTGGAACAGCGGGTGGCGGGCCGGCGAGCGCGGCGGGTTCAGCTCCTCCACGACCCGCTCGAACGGCACGTCCTGGTGGGAGTACGCGGTCAGCACCGCGTCGCGGACCCTGGCCAGCAGCTCGGCGAACGTGGGGTCGCCCGAGGTGTCGGCGCGCAGGACGAGCGTGTTGACGAAGAACCCGACCAGGTCGTCGAGGGCTTCGTCGGACCGGCCCGCGACCGCCGTGCCGAGCGGCACGTCCGCGCCGCCGCCGTGCCGGGTGATCAACGCGGCCACCGCGGCCTGCGCCACCATGAACAGCGTCGCCCCGGTGTCGGCGGCGAGGTCGGCCAACGCCCGGTGCACCGGCGCGGGCACGGCCAGCGGCACCGAGTCGCCCCGGTGCCCGGCGGTGGCCGGACGCGCCCGGTCGGCGGGGAAGCCCACCTCGACCGGCAGGTCCGCCAACGTCCGCGCCCAGTGCCGCGCCTGCCGGGCGAACCGGCTGTCCGGGTCGTCGGGGTCGCCCAGCACGTCCTGCTGCCAGTAGGTGTAGTCGGCGTACTGCACCGGCAGCTCGGGGAACCGCGGCGCGCGTCCGGCGAGTCGGGCCGCGTAGGCGGTCGCCAGGTCGCGGGTGAGCGGCCCGGTCGACCCGCCGTCGCCCGCGATGTGGTGCAGCAGCACCAGCAGCACCGGGTCGTCGCCGGCCACCCGGAACAGGCGGGTGAGCACCGGCGGCGCGGCGGTCAGGTCGAACACGTGCCGCGCCGCGTCCTCCAGCGCCGAGGTCAGCTCGTCCGCCGCCACGACCGTCACCGGCAGGTCCACCGCCGACACCGGTCGGATGTCCTGGCACGGCCGGCCGTCGACCTCCGGGTACGCGGTGCGCAGCACCTCGTGCCGGGCCACGACGTCGCCCAGCGCGGCCCGCAGCGCCGCCACGTCCACGTCACCGCGCAGCCGCAGCGCGACCGGGATGTTGTAGGTGGCGCCGGGCTCGGCCCGGCTGAGGAACCACAGCCGCCGCTGGGTGAACGACAGGGGGATGCTCGGCGCGCTCACTTGACCTCCTCCGGGCGGACCCGGCGCCGCAGCGCGGGGCGGGCTTGTTCGGCGTGGCCCAGGCGCTCCGCGAGCGCGGCCACCGTGCGGTTCTCGAACACGGACTTGATGGACAGCTCGGCCCCGAAGGCCGTGCGCACCCGGCTGATCAGGCGGGTCACCAGCAGCGAGTGCCCGCCGAGGGCGAAGAAGTCGTCGTCCGCGCCCACCTCGCCGGTCAGCCCGAGGACCTCGGCGAACAACGCGCACAGGACCTCTTCGCGCGGTGTCGCCGGGGTGCGCCCGGCGGGCCGGTCGAGGTAGTCGGGCGGCGGCAGGGCGGCCCGGTCGAGCTTGCCGTTGGCGTTGCGCGGCAGCACGTCCATCCGCACGTACGCGCTGGGCCGCATGTGCTCGGGCAGGTGCTCTTCGGCGTGCGCCCGCAGCGACGCCGGGTCGGGCTCCGCGCCGGGCTCCGCCACCACGTACGCCACCAGCCGCCGGTCACCGGGCCGGTCCTCGCGGGCCACGACGGCCGCCTGCCGGACGCTCGGGTGGTGGGCCAGCGCGTTGGACACCTCGCCCGGCTCCACCCGGAACCCGCGGATCTTGATCTGGTCGTCGGCGCGGCCCAGGAAGTGGAGCACCCCTGACGGTGGCTCTCCGTCGACTCCGTCGACGGAGAGCCACCGCACCAGGTCACCGGTCCGGTACATGCGCTCGCCGGGGCTGCCGTGCGGGCAGGCGACGAACCGCTCGGCGGTCTGCGCCGCCGCGCCCAGGTAGCCCCGGGCCAGGCCGACGCCGGTCATGTAGAGCTCGCCGACCACGCCGGGCGGCAGCAGGTTCAGGTGCGCGTCGAGCACGTAGAAGCCCTTGTTGACGATCGGCCGCCCGACCGGGATCGACGGCAGGTCGGTGTCCTCCAGCCGCACCTGGTGGCACACCGTGAAGATCATGTTCTCCACCGGCGAGTAGCCGTTGACCAGCCGCACGCCGGGGTGGCGGTCCAGCAGCTTGCGCAGGTGCGCCACCGAGGCCGGCTCGCCGCCGGTCATGATCTGCCGCACCCCGGCCAACGCGGTCGGGTACTCGTCGAGCAGGTGGTTGAGCAGGCTCGCGGACAGGTGCACGGTGGTGATCGCGTGCCGGGCGACGAGCGCGTCGATCACCGCGGGCTCCGGCGTCGGCCCCGGCTGCAACACGCACGTGGCGCCCGCCAGCAGCGGCCCGAACAGCTCCAGCGCGAACGCGTCCCACGACACCGGCGAGCACTGCAACCACACGTGGTCGGGGGAGAAGTCCACGTACTCCTGGCTGAGCAGCGTGCCGACGAGCGCGCGGTGCGGCGCGACGACGCCCTTGGGCACACCGGTGGACCCCGAGGTGAACATGACGCACGCGACGTCCTCGGGCGACACCCGCACCCCCGGCGCCGTCACGGGGTGGCGCGCGACGCGTGCGGCCGTGCCGGGGTCGTCGACCGCGAGCGCGGGCACGTCCGGCAGCCGGTCGGCCAACGACGACGACGTCACCACCAGCGGGGTGCCGGCGCGCTCGACCAGCCCGGCCAGCCGCCGACGCGGGAACCGCAGGTCCAGCGCCGTGTAGCCGGCGCCCGCGGTGAGCACGCCCAGCACGGCCACGACGAGGTCCACGTCGCGGTCCAGCAGCACGCCGACGACCTGCCCGGCCCGCACCCCGCGGGCGACCAGCTCGTGGGCCAGCCGGTTCGCCCGGTCCACCAGCTCCCGGTAGGTCACCCGGACCTCGCCGTGGACCAGCGCCACCGCGTCGGGCGTCCGCCGCGCCTGCGCCGCGACCAGCTCGTGGGCGCAGCGGTCCACCGGCGCGTCGGCGTAGGTGTCGGTCCAGGCGGCCAGCAGCCCGCGCCGCTCCTGGCGGTCGAGCAGCTCAGGCCGGCTGATCCGGGTGTCCGGCTCGGCGATGACCGCGGCGAACATCCTGGTGAGGCGGGTGGCCAGGGCGGCGGCGGTGCCGCGGTCGAACAGGTCGGTCGCGAACTCCAGGCTGCCGGTGATGCCGGCGGGCGCGCCCGCGTCGTCGTGCTCCTCGCGCAGCCCCAGGGTGAGGTCGAACTTGGCGCTCGCCGTGTCCACGGGCCTGACCTCGGCGGTCAGGCCGGGCATCGCCACCCGGCCCGCCGCGGTGTTCTGCAGCACCAGCATCACCTGGAACAGCGGGTGCCGCGACAGCGACCGGGTCGGGTTCAGCTCCTCGACCAGCCGCTCGAACGGCACGTCCTGGTGGTCGTAGGCGGCCAGGTCGGCGTCCCGGACGCGGGCCAGCAGCTCCCGGAACGTCGGGTCGCCCGAGGTGTCCGTGCGCAGCACGAGCGTGTTGACGAAGAACCCGACCAGCTCGTCGAGCGCCTCGTCCGCGCGGCCCGCGACCGGTGAGCCGGCCGGCACGTCGGTGCCCGCCCCGAGCCGGGTCAGCAGGGCCGCGAACCCGGCCTGGAGCACCATGAACGGCGTGGTGCCGGTGGTGCGGGCCAGGTCGAGCAGCGCCCGGTGCAGCTCGGCGTCCAGCTCGACCGGCACCGACTCGCCCCGGCCGGACGCGGTCGCCGGGCGGGCCCGGTCGGCGGGCAGCGGCAGCTCGTCGGGCACCCCGGCCAGCGCCTGCCGCCAGAACGCGAGCTGCCGGGCCAGCGGGCTCGTCGGGTCGTCCGGGTCGCCGAGCAGCTCGCGCTGCCACAGCGCGTAGTCGGCGTACTGCACGGGCAGCGGCGCCCAGTCGGGGGCGCGGCCGTCCAGCCGGGCCGTGTAGGCGTCGGTGAGGTCGCCGAGCAGGGGGCCCATCGACCAGCCGTCGCCCGCGATGTGGTGCAGCACCAGCAGCAGCACGTGGTCGTCCTCGGCGACCCGCAGCAACGACGCCCGCACGGGCAGCTCGGCGGTGAGGTCGAACGCCTCCCGCGCCGCCGCCGTGACCACACCGTCCACTTCGGACTCGGTGAGGTCGAGCACGGGCAGCGGCAGCGCCACGTCCGCCGCCGGCCGCACCACCTGCTGCGGCACGCCGTCGATCGAGGGGAACACCGTCCGCAGCGACTCGTGCCGCCGCACCACGTCGGTCAACGCCGCGTGCAGCGCCCCGACGTCGAGCCCACCGCGCAGCCGCACGGTGTGCGGCACGTTGTAGGACGCGCCCGCGCCCTCCAACTGGTCGATGAACCACAGCCGGGCCTGCGCGTAGGACAGGGGGACCTCGTCCGGTCGCGGCGCGGCGGTCAGCGCCGGGCGGTCGGCGACCCGGTCCAGCCGGCCGCACAGCCCGGCCGGCGTCGGCGCGTCGAACAGGTCGCGGATCGCGAGCTCCGCGTCGAGCGCGGCCCGGACGCGGCCGACGAGCTTCGCCGCCAGCAGCGAGTGCCCGCCGAGGGCGAAGAAGTCGTCGTCGACGCCCACCCGGTCGGCGGTCAGCCCGAGCACGTCGGCGAACAGCCCCACCATGATCGTCTCGCGGGGTGTGCGCGGCGCGCGCCGCCCGACGCCGGAGCCGGCCGCCGGCGCGGGCAGCGCGGCCCGGTCCAGCTTGCCGTTGGCGTTGAGCGGGATGCGGTCGAGCAGCACGTACGCGGAAGGCCGCAGGTGGCTCGGCAGCACGGCCGCCGCGTGGGCCGCCAGCGCGGCGTGATCGGGCGCGGAACCGGCCTCGGGCACGACGTAGGCGACCAACCGCTTGTCACCGGGCCGGTCCTCCCGGACCACGACCGCGCTGCGCCGCACGCCGGGGTGCGCGTCCACGACCGCCCGCACCTCGCCGGGCTCGATCCGGAAACCGCGGATCTTGACCTGGTCGTCCGCGCGGCCGACGAACTCCAACCTGCCGTCGTGGCGCCACTTCACGAGGTCACCCGTGCGGTACATGCGGTGGCCGGGCTCGAAGGGGCAGGCGACGAAGCGCTCGGCGGTCAGGCCCGGTTCGCCCGCGTAACCGTGCGCGGAACCGGCGCCCGTGACGTACAGCTCGCCGGCGACACCCGGCGGGACGAGGTCGAGGCGGTCGTCCAGCACGTAGGACCGCTTGTCGGCCACGGCGAGGCCGATCGGCACCGGGCCCTCGACGTCCTCCGGCCGCACGTCGTGGAAGCTCGTGTAGACCATGTGCTCGGCCGGTCCGTAGCCGTTGACGACCCGCACACCGGGGTGCTCCCGCACCAGCCTGGCCAGGTACGGCGCGGACGCGGCCTCACCGCCCGTCATCACCACCCGCAGCACGTCGAACACGGCCGGGTGCTCGTCGAGCATGTAGTTGAGCAGGCTCGCGGACAGGAACACCGTGGTCACGCCGTGCTCGGCGACCAGCTCGGCGATCCGCGCCGGTTCGGGCGCCTGCCCCGGCTGGAGCACCGACGTCGCGCCGGACAGCAGCGCGCCGAACATCTCCAGCACGAAGCCGTCCCACGGCAGCGGCGCGCTCTGCAACCAGACGTGCTCCGGGGAGCCGTCGAAGAAGTCCTGGCCGATCAGGGTGCGCACCACCGCGCGGTGCGGTGCGAGCACGCCCTTGGGCTTGCCGGTCGAGCCGGACGTGAAGATGACGCAGGCCGGCGCGGCGGGATCGACGTCGACCCCGGGTGCGTGGTCGGGTCGCCCGCTCACGTCCGCCGCGATGTCCAGCATCCGGTACGCGCCGTCCAGGCGGGTCAGGCCGGCCGCGTCCGTCACGACCGCGACCGCGTTCGCGGCCCGCAGGACCGCGGCCACCCGCCCGTCGGGGAAACCGGGGTCGAGCAGGGTGAACGCGGCGCCCGCCTTGAGCACCGCGAGCACGGTCACCACCAGGCCGGTGCTCCGGTCGAGCAGGACGCCCACGAGGTCGCCGGGGCGGACGCCGCAGTCGAGCAGGTGGTGGGCCATCCGGTTGGCCGCCGCGTCCAGCTCCCGGTAGGTCGTGCGGACGCCGTCGAACACGACGGCGGTGGCGTCCGGCGTGGCGGTCGCGTGCCCGGCGACGACCTCGTGCGCCGTGCGGTGGTCCACGACCCGCGCCGGCGCGCCGGGCGAGCCGGCCGCGAGCACCGCCCGCTCGGCCGGGGTGAGCACGTCCAGCCGGCCGATCCGGACGCCCGGGTCGGCGGCGATGGCCCGCAGCACGCCCACCAGCCGGTCCACCAGCGTGGTCGCGGTGCTCCGCTCGACCAGGTCGGCCGCGTACTCCAAGCCGCCCACCACGCCCGTCGGCGTGCCGCCGTCGTACTCCTCGCCGAGGCTGAGCGTGAGGTCGAACTTGGCCGCGCCCGTGTCGACCGGCGCGAGCTCCACCAGGAGGCCGGGCAGCTCCGGCCGTGCGCCCGCGTTGTTCTGCACCACGAACGCGACCTGGAACAGCGGGTGCGTGCCCGGCGTGCGCGCCGGGTTCAGCTCCTCGACCAGCCGGTCGAACGGGACGTCCTGGTGGTCGAACGCGGCGAGGTCCGTCTCGCGGACGCGGGCCAGCAGCTCGGTGAACGTCGGGTCGCCGGAGGTGTCCGTGCGCAGCACGAGGGTGTTGACGAAGAAGCCGACCAGGTCGTCCAGCGCCTCGTCCGCGCGGCCCGCGACCGGCGCGCCCAGCGGCACGTCCGTGCCCGCGCCCATCCTCGTCAGCACGGTCGCGAACGCGGCTTGGAGCACCATGAACAAGGTCACGCCGTGCGCCCGCGCCACGTCCAGCAGCGCCCGGTGCAGGTCGGCGTCCAGCCGCACGTCCACCAGCCCGCCCGCGCCGCCCCCGGCCGTCCGGGGGTGGTCCAGCGGCAGCGGCACCTGGTGCGGCAGGTCGTCGAGCGCCTGCCGCCAGAACGCGAGCTGCGCGTCGCCCACCTCGTCGAGCAGGTCGCGCTGCCACAGCGTGTAGTCCGCGTACTGGACGGGCAGCGGCTCCCAGTCGGGCGCCTCGCCGGCCAGGCGGGCGGTGTAGGCGTCGGCCAGGTCGCGCAGCAGCGGTCCCATGGACCAGCCGTCGCCCGCGATGTGGTGCAGCACCAGCAGGAGCACGTGGTGGTCGGCCGCGACGCGGAGCAGCGAGGCCCGCACCGGCGGCTCGGCGGTCAGGTCGAACGCCTCCCGCGCCGCCCGCGCCACGGTCTCGTCCACATCGGACACCTCGCGCACGGGGAGGGCCACGTCGCCCGCCGGCCGCACCACCTGGCGCGGCTCGCCGTCGACCGACGGGAACACGGTCCGCAACGCCTCGTGCCTGCCGACCAGGTCGGTCAGCGCGGCGCGCAACGCGGCCACGTCCAGCTCACCGCGCAACCGGACGGTGTGCGCGACGTTGTAGGCGGGGTTGGGGCCGCGCAACTGGTCCACGAACCACAGGCGGGCCTGCGCCGGGGACAGCGGCGTCCACTCCGGGCGGTCCACCGGCCGCGGCGGCGTGCGCGCGGCGCGGGCCGCGTCGAGGCGGTCGATCAGCGCGGCCGGGGTCGGCGCGTCGAACAGGTCGCGGATGCCCAACTCCGCGTCGAGCGCGCCGCGGACCCGGCCGACGAGCTTCGCCGCCAGCAGCGAGTGCCCGCCGAGGTCGAAGAACCCGTCGTCGAGACCGACCTCGGCGACGCCCAGCACCTCGGCGAACAACCCGACGAGGATCTCCTCGCGGGCGGTGCGCGGCCGGCGCGCCGCGGGCGCGGCCAGGTCCGGCACGGGCAGCGCGGACCGGTCGAGCTTGCCGTTCGCGGTCAGCGGCAGGGCGTCCAGCGGCACGTAGGCGACGGGCCGCAGGTGTTCCGGCAGCAGCGCCGCCACGTGCGCCCGCACCTCGGCCACCGGGGTCGACGTGACGACGTAGGCCACCAGCCGCTTGTCGCCGGGCCGGTCCTCGCGCACCACCACGGCCGCGTCGGCCACGTCGGGGTGCGCGGTGACGGCGGCCCGCACCTCGCCGGGCTCGACCCGGAACCCCCGGATCTTGACCTGGTCGTCGACCCGGCCCAGGTACTCCAGCGTCCCGTTTGGCAGCCAGCGCGCCAGGTCGCCGGTCCGGTAGGCGCGCTCGCCCGCCCGGAACGGGTGGGCCACGAACCGCTCGGCGGTCAGGCCGGGCGCGCCCAGGTAGCCGTGCGCCAGGCCCTCGCCCGACACGTACAGCTCGCCCGCCACCCCCGGCGGCACGGGCCGCAGCCGGTCGTCCAGCACGTGGGCCCGCTTGCCGGCGACCGGACCGCCGATCGGGACGGACGCCGCGCCGGCGGCGGTGATGTCGTGGGTGGTGGTGAAGCCCATGCTCTCGGCCGGGCCGTAGCCGTTGACCAGGGCGACACCCGGGAACTCGCGCAGCGCCCTCGCCACGTGCGCGGGCGACGCGGGCTCGCCGCCGGTCATGGCCCGGCGCACGGTGGCGAACACCTCGGGGTGCTCGTCGAGCACGTGGTCGAACAGGCTCGCCGAGGCGTCGAAGACGGTCACGCCGTGCTCGACCACCAGCGCCGCCACCACGGCCGGGTCCACGTCGCGGCCGGGCAGCAGCACGGACGTGCCGCCGTGCAGCAGCGGCCCGAGCAGCTGGGTGGCGAAGGCGTCCCACGAGACCGACGCGATCTGGAGCCACACCTCGCCCGGTCCGAACCCGGCGTAGTCCTGCCCGGTGAGCGTGGACACCAGTGCCCGGTGCGGCGCGACGACGCCCTTGGGCACGCCGGTGGAACCGGAGGTGAACATGACGCACGCGACGTCGTCCGGGGTCGTGGCCACGTCGGGCGGGGTGGCCGGGCGCGCCGCGATCACGGCCGCGTCCGCGTCGATGAGGACGGTCGGCGTGCCCGCGACGGTCCCCGACAGCCGGGAGTCGGTGACGACCAGCGGCGGCGCGGTGCGGGTCACCAGGTCGGCCAGGCGCGCGGCCGGGAACTTCGGGTCGAGCACGGTGTAGCCCGCGCCGGCGGTCAGGGCCGCGAGCACCGCGACCGCCAGCTCGTCGTCCCGCTCCAGCAGCACGCCCACCACGTCGCCGGGCCGCACGCCGGCCGCCACGAGGTGCTGCGCCAGCCGGTTCGCCCGCTCGACCAGGGCGCGGTAGGGCACGCGGCGGTCGCCGCTGACCAGGGCCACCGCGTCCGGGGTCGCCGCGGCCCGCGCGGCCACCAGGGCGTGCACGGTCGCGGGCGGCGCGGCCGGTCCGCCGTCGCTCCACCCCGCCAGCACGTCGTGCCGCTCGGCGGGGGTCAGCAGGTCGACGTCGCCGATCCGGCGGTGCGGGTCGGCCGCCAGGGCGCCCAGCAGGGACGTGAAGCGGGCCAGGAGGCGTTCGGTGGTGTCGGCGTCGAACAGGTCCGTCGCGTACTCCAGGTAGCCGCCGATGCCGTCCGCCGTCTCGGTCGCGGCGAGCGTCAGGTCGAACTTCGCGGCGGTGTTGGGCACCGGCTCCGGCACGCACGTCGCGCCCGCCAGGTCGACGGCGGCGCCGGCGTTGTTCTGCAGCACCACCATGACCTGGAACAGGGGGTGCCGGGCCGGGCTGCGGACCGGGTTCAGCTCCTCGACGAGGCGTTCGAACGGCACGTCCTGGTGGTCGTAGGCGGCGAGGTCCGCCTCGCGGACCCGTGCCAGGAGCTCCGCGAACGTGGGGTCGCCCGAGGTGTCGGTGCGCAGCACGAGCGTGTTGACGAAGAAGCCGACCAGGTCGTCCAGGGCTTCGTCGGCGCGACCGGCGACGGCGGCCCCGATCGGCAGGTCCGTGCCCGCGCCCATCCTGGTCAGCAGGGCGGCGAACGCGGCCTGGAGCACCATGAACAGGGTCACGCCGTGCGCGCGGGCCAGGTCGACCAGGTCCCGGTGCACCGCGCCGGGCACGCGCAGCGGCAGGGACTCGCCCCGGTGGCTCGGCACGGCCGGCCGGGGGCGGTCGGCGCGCAGGTCCAACCCTTCGGGCAGGCCGGCCAGCGCCGACCGCCAGTGCGCGAGGTCGCGGGCCAGGCGGGACGTCGGGTCGTCGGCGTCGCCCAGCAGGTCCCGCTGCCACCGCGCGTAGTCCACGTAGGACACGGGCAGGGGAGCCCAGGCCGGCGCGGCGCCGCCGAGCCGGGCGGTGTAGGCGGTGGCGAGGTCGTCCAGCAGCGGGCGCAGCGACCAGCCGTCGCCGGCGATGTGGTGCAGCGTCACCAGCAGCACGTGGTCGCGCTCGCCGGTGCTCAGCAGGTGCGCCCGGATCGGCGGCCGGGTGGCGAGGTCGAACCGGTGGCCCGACTCGGCGCGGATCACCGCGTCCAGCCGACCCGCCTCGACGTCGTGGGCGGTGAGCACGGACGTGACGTCGTCCTCGGCCAGCACCCGCTGGTACGGCTCGCCGTCGACGGAGGGGTACACCGTCCGCAGCGGCTCGTGCCGGAGCACCACGTCCGTGACCGCCCGGTCCAGCGCGTCGGCGTCCACCGGCCCGGTGACCCGCGCGGCGAACTGCACGTTGTACGTCGTGCCGCCGTCGACCTGGTCCAGGAACCACAGGCGGGCCTGCGCCGGCGACAGCGGCGGGCGCTCGGGCCGGTCGCCGGCGACCAGCGCCGGCCGCGCCGCCGAGGCCCCGTCCAGGCGCGCCGCCAGGTCGGCCACCACGGGCGCGGCGAACACGTCCCGCACGCCCAGCTCCACGCCGAACGCGGCCCGCACGCGAGCCACCAGCTTCGCCGCCAGCAGCGAGTGGCCGCCGAGCGCGAAGAAGTCGTCCTGCGCGCCCACCCGGTCCTCGGGCACGCCGAGCACGTCGGCGAACAGACCGCGCAGGATCTCCTCACGCGCGCCGCGGGCGGCCCTGCGGGGCGCGGCCGCGTGCTCCGGCGCGGGCAGCGCGGCCCGGTCCAGCTTGCCGTTCGGCGTCAGCGGGAGGGCGTCCACCAGCACGTACGCGGCCGGCCTCAGGTGTTCGGGCAGCAGGTCGGCGACGTGCGCGCGCAGGACCGCCGCGTCCGGCGCGGAGCCCGGCTCGGCCACCACGTAGGCCACCAGCCGCTCGTCCCGCACCACGACCGCGCTCTGCCGCACGCCGGGGTGCCGCTCGACGGCGGTGCGGACCTCGGCGGGCTCGACCCGGAAGCCCCGGATCTTGACCTGGTCGTCGACCCGGCCGAGGAAGTGGAGGACCGCAGACCGGGTCTGATCGTCGGCTCCGCTGACGGCCTGCCACTTCACCAGGTCGCCCGTGCGGTACATGCGACCGCCGGGCACGAACGGGTCGGCGACGAACCGTTCGGCGGTCAGGCCGGGCGCGCCGAGGTAGCCGTGCGCGAGCCCGCCGGTCATGTACGCCTCGCCGGGCACGCCGACCGGCACCGGGGTGAGCCGGTCGTCCAGCACGTACACCCGCTTGCCCGCGATCGGCGCGCCCACCGGGATCGTGGCCAGGCCCGTGTCGGCGAGGGCGATGTCGCGGCACAGCGTGAAGATCATGTTCTCGACGGGCGAGTAACCGTTGACCAGCCGCAGGTCCGGGCGCGCGGCCAGCAGCCGGCCGACGTGGGCCACGGACGCGGGCTCGCCACCGGTCATCAGCTGCCGCACGCCCCGCAGGGCCTCGGGGTGCTCGTCGACGAGGTGGTTGAGCAGGCTCGCGGAGAAGTGCGCGGTGGTGACGGCGTGCTCGGTGAGCAGGCCGGCGATGACGGCCGGGTCGGTGACGTGGCCGGGTTGCAGCACGCACGCCGCGCCGTGCAGGAGCGGGCCGAACAGCTCCAGCGCGAACGCGTCCCACGAGACCGGCGAGCACTGCAACCACACGTCGTCGGCGGTGAACTCGACGTAGTCCTGACCGGTGAGCGTGCCCACGAGAGCGCGGTGCGTCGACAGGACGCCCTTCGGCTCCCCTGTGGAACCGGAGGTGAACATGACGCAGGCCAGGTCGTCCGGGTGGACGACGACGTCCGGCGCGGTGGGGGGAAGCGCGTCGAGGCCGGTGACGTCCACGGTCGTCACGCCCGGGAAGCCCGCTGTGGACACCACGTGCCGCAGCCCGGCCCGGTCCGCCACGGCGGTGAGCCGGCCGGCCGGGAACCTCGGGTCCAGCACGGTGTACGCGGCGCCGGCCTTGAGCACCGCCAGCACCGCGGTGACCAGGGTCGCGTCCCGGTCCAGCAGCACGCCGACCACGTCACCCGGCACGACACCGGCCTCGACCAGCCGGTGCGCCAGGCGGTTCGCCGCCGCGTCCAGCTCGGCGTAGGTGACCGTGCCGCCCGCCACCAGGGCGACCGCGTCCGGCGTGCGCCGCGCC
The DNA here is from genome assembly GCF_016695385.1 of Saccharothrix sp. 6-C. Lineage (NCBI taxonomy): Bacteria > Bacillati > Actinomycetota > Actinomycetes > Pseudonocardiales > Pseudonocardiaceae > Saccharothrix > Saccharothrix sp. 6-C. The sequence continues at coordinate 2,921,277 of NZ_CP064192.1, forward strand.
TGCTCGGCGAACACGACGTGCGCGGGCCGGTCGTCACCCCGCGCCGGCGCGCCGTTCCACGTCGACAGCAGGCGTTCCCGCTCGTCGGCGGCCAGCAGGTCGATCGCGGTGATCGGGGTGTCGGGCGCGGCGGCCACCGCGGTCAGCAGGCGGGTGAGCGCGGTGGCGAACCGCTCGGCCGTGGCGCGGTCGAACAGGTCGGTCGCGTACTTGAGCGCGCCGGTGAGGCCGTCGCCGGTCTCGGTGAGGTCGAGGGTGAGGTCGAACTTCGCCACGTCCAGGTCCACGACCCGGTGCTCGGCGCGCAGCCCGGTGAAGTCGACCGTCACCGGCGGCGTGTTCTGCAGGACCAGCATCACCTGGAACAGCGGGTGCCGGGAGAGCGAGCGGGCCGGGTTCAGCTCCTCCACCAGCCGGTCGAAGGGCACGTCCTGGTGGTCGTAGGCGGCGAGGTCCGCCTCGCGGACGCGGGCCAGCAGCTCGGTGAACGTGGGGTCGCCGGAGGTGTCGGTGCGCAGCACGAGCGTGTTGACGAAGAAGCCGACCAGCTCGTCCAGGGCTTCGTCCGACCGGCCCGCGACGGGCGTGCCGATCGCCAGGTCCGTGCCCGCGCCGAGGCGGGTGAGCAGAGCGGCCACGGCGGCGTGCAGCACCATGAACACGGTGCTGCCGGTCCGCCCGGCGAGCGCCTTCAACGCGGCGTGCGGCTCGGCGGCCAGCGCCAGGGGCACGGTGTCGCCGCGTGTGCCCCGGATCGCGGACCGGGGGCGGTCGGCGGGCGGGGTGGACTCCTCCGGCAGGCCGGCCAGGGCGGTGCGCCAGTGCTCGTGCCAGGAGTCCTGCTCCCACAGCGCGTAGTCCGCGTACTGCACGGGCAGCGCCGGCCACTCGGGCGTCGTGCCGTCCAGACGGGCCCGGTAGGCGGCGGCCAGGTCCCGCAGCAGCGGCGCGGTCGACCAGCCGTCGCCCGCGATGTGGTGCAGCACCAGCAGGAGCACGTGGTCGTCGTCGGCCAGGCGCAGCAGGTGGGCGCGCAGCGGCGGTTCGACGGCGAGGTCGAACGGTTCGGCCGCCAACGCGCGGACCAGCTCGTCGGGGTCGGCGCACGCGCGCTCGGACCACGCCGGCGCGGCCCGGTCGAGGATCCGCTGCACCGGCGTGCCGTCGACGACCGGGAACACGGTGCGCAGCGACTCGTGCCGCGCCACCACGTCGCCGACGGCGGCACGCAGGGCGTGCGGGTCGAGCGGGCCGCGCAGCCGCACGGTCACCGGGATCGTGTAGGTCGCGCCGCCCTCGACCTGGTCGAGGAACCACAGCCGGGACTGCGCGAACGACAGCGGCAGCACCTCGGGCCGGGTGGCCGCGGTGACCGGCGGGCGGGCCGGCGCGGCCGACGGCAGCGCGGCGGCCAGCGCCCGGGGCGTGCGCGCGGCGAACACGTCGGCGATGCGCAGCTCCACGCCCAGCGCGGCGCGCACCCGGCTGACCAGGGTCGCGACCAGCAGCGAGTGGCCGCCGAGGTCGAGGAAGTCGTCCAGCGCGCCGACCGCGGGCAGCCCGAGCACGTCGGCGAACAGCCCGCAGAGGACTTCCTCGGGCACCGTGCGGGGCGCGTCGGCCGACGTCGTGACGCCGGGCGCGGGCAGCGCGGCCCGGTCCAGCTTGCCGGTCGCCGTGCGGGGCAACGCGTCGAGCAGGACCACGGCCGAGGGCACCAGGTGCTCGGGCAGGCGTCCGGCGACGTGGGCGCGCAGCTCGCGCGGTGTCGTGCCGCCGGCCACCACGTAGGCGACCAGGCGCTTGTCGCCGGGGCGGTCCTCCCGGACCACGACCGCCGCCTGCCGCACGGCCGGGTGACCGGTCAGCGCGGCCTGCACCTCGCCGGGCTCGACCCGGAAACCGCGGATCTTCACCTGGTCGTCGGCGCGGCCGAGGAAGTCGACGGCCCCGTCCTCGCGCAGGCGGCCGAGGTCGCCCGTGCGGTACATCCGCCCGCCCGGCCGCGTCGGGTCCGCCACGAACCGCAGCGCGGTCAGCCCCGGCTGCTTCAGGTAGCCGTGCGCCAGGCCGCCGCTCATGTAGATCTCGCCGGTCTCGCCGGGCGCGACGGGGCGCAGGTCCGGGCCGAGCAGGACGGCGGTCTTGCCCGCCAACGGCCGGCCGACCGGGACGGTCGCGCGGCGCGCGTCGTCGCGGGTGACGTCGTGGCACAACGTGAAGATCATGTTCTCGACCGGCGAGTAGCCGTTCACCAGCCGCAGGTCCGGGCGCAGGTCCAGCAGGGCCGCCACGTGCCGGGTCGACGCGGCCTCGCCGCCGGTCATCAGCACCCGCAGACCCGCGAACACCGCGGGGTGCTCGTCGAGCAGGAAGTTCAGCAGGCTGGCCGAGAAGTGCGCGGTCGTCACGCCGTGCTCGGCCACGAGGTCGGCGATCAGGGCCGGGTCGGGGGTCTCGCCGTCCTGCAGCACGCACGTCGCGCCGTGCAGCAGGGGGCCGAACAGCTCCAGCGCGAACGCGTCCCACGAGACGGGGGAGCACTGGAGCCACACCTCGTCGGCGGTGAAGCCGGCGTAGTCCTGGCCGGTGAGGGTGCGGACCAGCGCCCGGTGCGGCGCCACGACGCCCTTGGGCTCGCCGGTCGAGCCGGAGGTGAACATGACGCACGCGACGTCGTCCGGGGAGGTGGCGACCCGCGGGGCGGTGGCGGGGAGCCCGGCGACCTCGGGCGCGGCGGGGTCCACGGCGGTGCGGTCGCCGACGCCGTCCGCGGTCACGACCACGTCGACGTCGGCCCGCTCGCACACCGCGATCAGCCGGGCGGCGGGGAAGCGGGGGTCCAGGACCGTGTAGGCCGCGCCCGCCTTCAGCACCGCGAACACCGCGACGACCAGCTCCACCCCGCGCGGCAGGCGCACGCCGACCACGTCGCCCGGTCGCACGCCCGAGCCGATCAGGTGGTGCGCCAGCCGGTTGGCGCGGGCGTCGAGCTCGCCGTAGGTCACCCGGTCCCGTCCGCTCACCAGCGCCGTGGCGTCGGGGGTCCGCCCGGCCTGGCGGGCGAACAGTGCGTGCACGGCCGGGAGGGCCGTGTCGATCGGGTGTGTCGTGGTCACCGCAAACCAGCTCCCCAGTCGTCGCGTGTCGTGGGCGGGTGTCGTCAGCCGCGCAGGGCGGCGAGGCTCGCCGGGCGCAGGTCGGTCCAGGTGGTCTCGATGTGCTCCAGGCAGGCGGCGCGGGTGTCCGGGCCGTGGGTGACGTCCCACCCGGCCGGGACCGCGATGTCGCCGGGCCACAGCGAGTGCTGGCCCTCGTCGTTGACCAGCACGAGGAACTCGCCGTCCTGGCGGTCGAAGGGGTTCGTCATCGGGATGCTCCTTGTCGTTGCGGGACAACGGTTTCGCTGCAAGGGCAACGCTAGGGCGGCGGGGTCGCGATTCCGGCAGTGCGGGCGGCAGATAGGCGGCAGCTCCCAGCCCGGAATCCCTGCCCCTGCCGCGGGCCGAGGCCTGTGCCCCAGCCCGATGCCGTGCCCGTGAACGACGACGGGGCCGGCACGGTCGGGAGGTTCCCCGCCGTGCCGGCCCCGTCCCCGGCGCTCGCGCGCTACGCCTCCGACAAGCGGGGCGCCCGTCGGTCCCCGCACACCGCCTCCACCGCGGCCGCGAGGGTGAGCGCCTCGAACGTGTCGCGCGGCCCGAACACCGACATGCCGAACGGCAGGTGGTCGAGGAAGCCCGTCGGCACCGTCACGTTCGGCACGCCCGCCATCGCCGGGATCGTGGAGGTGTTGCGGGTCGGCGGGTCGCCCTCGGGCGAGAGCCGCCACGCCGGTTCGCTCGTCGGCGCGACGATGCCGGCCAGCGCGTGGTCCGCCAGCACCGCGCCGATGGCGTCACGCGCCCACCACCGCGCCTGCGCCCGTTTCGCGGACGCCCCGGCGAGCTGCTCCTCGGTGACCTCGGCGGCCCGCTCCAGCACGTCCTGGCCGAACAGGCTCAGCTCGACGGCGTCCTCCCGGTTGCCCTCCACCAGCTCGGCCAGCGACGTCACCGGCCCGCCGCGCGCGGCCAGGTAGCCGTCCAGGCCGATCCGGAACTCCGCGAGCAGCGCGTCCATCCCGGCGATGAGCGGCGGCGCGTCCCAGGGCAGTTCGACCGGCACCACGACGACGCCCGCCGCGCGCAACCTCTCCGCCACGCGCGCCACTCCGGTCAGCACGGCGTCGTTCATCCGCCGCCCGTGCCACAGGCCGATCCGCAGGCCGCGCGCCGGGATGGGGCGCACCGCCGGACCGCCGGTCAACGCCGCCAGGCACGTGGCCGCGTCGACGACGCTCGGCGCGAGCACCCCCGCGGTGTCCTGCACCCGGGACACCGGCACGATCCCGCGCCCCGGCAGCAGCCCGAGGGCCGGTTTCACGCCGACGACCCCGTTGAGCGCGGCGGGCACGACGATCGACCCGTCGGTCTCCGTGCCGAGCGCGAGCGGGACCATGCCCGTCACGACCGCCACCGCCGAGCCCGACGACGACCCGCCGGGGCTGTGGTCGAGGGCGTGCGGGTTGCGGGTCTGCCCGCCGACCGCCGACCAGCCCTCGACCCCGCCGGTGGAGCGGAAGTTGCCCCACTCCGACAGGTTCGTCTTGCCCACCACCACGGCGCCGGCGCGCCGCAGGCGGATCACCACGTCGGCGTCCGCGCTCGGCGGCGCGCCGGCCAGCAGCCGCGACCCGGCGGTGCTCGCCAGGCCCGCCGTGTCGATGTTGTCCTTCACCAGCACCGGCACGCCCTCCAACGGGCGGGCCCGGCCGGCGGCGAGCCGCGAGTCGCTCTCCGCGGCCTGGGCGCGGGCCGTCGGGTCGAGCGCCAGGACCGCCCGCACGAGCGGGTCGACGTCCCCGATCCGGTCGAGGCACGCCGACAGCAGGCCGTCCGCGGTCAGCTCGCGGCCCGTCAGGCGGGCGCGCAGGTCGGTCAGCGACGGCCACTGCGCCGCGGTCGTCTCAGTCAAGGCGGGCTCCCCTCAGGACGGGCGAGGACGCGTACACGCACACCGCCACGACGGCCGACAGCGCGTGCAGCGCCATCGTCGTGGGCAGGCCGAACAGGTCGATGGAGGCGCCGATGACGGCGTTGCCCAGCAGGGGCGCGCCGAACACGACCAGCGCCATGATCGACATGACCCGGCCGCGCACCGGCGCGGGCGTGCGGCGCTGGACCAGCGAGGTCAGCACGACCCCGGACAGCGCGGTGACCAGGCCGAGCACGCCGTAGCCGCCGAGCAGCGCCGGCAGGGTGCCCAGCACGCCCAACGCGCCCAGCACCACGGCCTGCGCGCACACGCCCAGCACCAGCACCGGCCCGGCGCGGCGGCCCACCGGGCGCACCAGGGTGAGCAGGAAGGCCAGCGTCGCGCCGACCGTGAACGCGGTGAGCAGCAAGCCCGCGCCCGCGACGCCCGCGCCGATCGAGTGGGCCAGCAGCACGAGCCCGATGTTCACCGGACCCGCCGCGGCCAGCTCCACCAAGCCGACCACCAGCACGAGGGTCCGCAGCGCCGGGTCGCCGGCGACGTGCCGCAGCCCTTCGGCGACCCGCGTGCGCACGGCTACGCGGTCGTGCCGGGTGACGGCGCCGTCCGGTCGACTGCGGGCCACGGCCGCCGCGGACACCAGGAAGCCGGCGGCGTTCGCCGCCGCCACCGCCGCCACCCCGCCCAGGCCCAGCAGCGCCGCGCCGACCGGCCCACCCGCGGCCTGCCCGGTGCGCAGCCCGATGAGGTAGAGCGCGTTGCCGCGCACCAAGTGCTCCTCCGGGAGCAGCAACGGCCGCAGCGCGCCCGACGCCGGGACGAAGAACGCGCCGAGCACGGTCAGGACCGCGGCCACGACGGCCAGCAGGGCGGCGGTCGGCTCGACCGCCAGCACCAGACCGGCGGCCGCCACCATCACCGCGCAGCGCGCCAGGTCGGCCCACACCATCACCCGCACCGGCCCGTACCGGTCGGCGGCCACCCCGCCACCGAGCAGCGCGACCACGCGCGGCACGCCGGCCAGCGCGATCAGCAGTCCGGCGGTGGTCGCGCTGGAGACGCCGACGAGGGTCGTGGTGAGCGCCAGCACCCACGCCGCGTCGCCGAGCGAGGACAACCCGGTGGCGGACACGAAGGCCAGGTAGGGAGCCGAGAGCGGGCCGCGTCGGGTCCGCGCGGGAGCGGTCACCACGCCACCGCCGCGGCCGTGCGCCCCGCGCGGTCGGCCGGGTGGACGAGGCCGGTGGTCGGCGGCCCGCCGCGCCGGGCGGGGCCGCTGGGCGTCACCGGGTCACCGTCCCGGCCGGGGTGCGGGCCGGGACGGTCCAGCCCGTCGGCGACCACAGGTCGTCCGGCGTCAGCGCGCCGGCCCGGTACTTGCCCAGCGCGCTGATCAGCAGCCGCAGCTCCAGCGCCAGGCATTCCACCAGGCGGGTGAGCCCGGCCTCCGGGTCCTCGTCCACCGCGATCAACGCCGCCCGGCCCAGCCCCACCGCCCGCGCGCCGGCGGCCAGGCACTTCGCCGCCCGCAACCCCTCCCACACCCGCCCCGACGCCAGCAGGCACCCGGCCGGCCCGGCGATGCGCCGCAAGCACTCGGCCAACGGCAGCCCGACGCCCGCCAGGAACGACGTGGGCGCCCACCCGCTGCCGCCCTCCGCGCCGTCCACCGTCACCGCGTCCGCGCCCGCCTCCCACGCCACCGCCGCCGCGACCGCCACGTCACGTCCGGGTGGCAGCTTCACCCACACCCGGGCACGCGGGAAGTTGTTGCGCATCAACCGGATCTGCTGGCGCAGGATCTCCTCGGTGAACGTGCCGGGGCTCGCGCACCGCAGCACCCGACCCGACTCCGCGCCGAACACGGGCTCCACCGCGAACTGCTCCGACAACCGGTCGCCGTCCGCCGAGCTCACCACGGTCAGCCCGCCCAGCCCGGGTTTCGCGCCCTGGCCCACCTTCAGCTCGAACCCGAGCCGGCCGGAGTCCAGCAGCGGCCGTGCCGACGGGTCGCTGTAGACCAGGTTCCACACCTCGGCGTCCGCGTCCTCCGTGCTCTGCTGCACGACCACGCCGCCCACCCCGTCCGGCACGGCCTCCGCGTACGCCGAGATCCGCCCCAGCAGGGAGCGCCCGCCGCCACCGGCGAGCCGCCCGTACCCGTTGACGGGCACGACGTTCTCGCCGATCACCATCGGCACGCCCAGCGCGCCGGCCTGCGCGCCGGCCGCCCGCCCCAGGTCGGCGCTCGCCACCTGGGTCGACCCGAACGCCGACAGGTACACCGGCAGCGGCGAGGTGAAGCCGCCGACCTCCGCGCCCAGGTCCACGTCGCCGTGCAGCGGCTCGCGGGCCAGGTCGATCAGCTTCTCCAACCGCTCGGGCACGAACACCGGCGGCACGAGCCGCGCCGCGTCCAGCTCGTCACCCGGAGGCCCGCCCGACGAGCCCGCGTCGGGCGCGCCGAACAGCGCCCGCCCGTAGTCCTCCAACGCCGGGAACGCCGCGCCCGCGCCGACCCGGGCACGTTCCCGCACGGCCGCCTCGGGGAACGTCCCCGCCCGCAACCCGCTCACGGCGACACCACCCCGGGGACCTTCGGGTACGCGCTGGCCTGCCACACCGACTCCAGGCCCGCGATGTACCGGGTCAGCCGCTCCAGGCCGATGCCGAAGCCCGCGCTGCCGGGGATGCCCTCGCGCACCATCTTCAGGTACCAGCCGTACTTGGCGGGGTTCTCGCCGGTCTCCCGCATCCGCGCGATGATCGTGCCGTACTCGTGCTCGCGCTCGCTGCCGCTGCACAGCTCCCCGTACCCCTCCGGCGCGAGCAGGTCGAAGTTCAGCAGCCGTCCCGCCCGCGCCGGGTTCTCCTTGTCGTAGAACCCGCGCGAGCCCTTCGGGTAGTCGGTGAGGAAGAACGGCCTGCTGGACTTCGCCGACAGCACCGCCTCGCCCGCCCAGTCGATCTCGGCGTCGGGGTTCTGGTCGTGCCCGAGGCCGTGCAGGTCGGCGACGGCGGCGGTGTGCGTGCGCCGTTCGAACGGCGTGCCCGACAGCAGGTCGGCGAACGCGTCGGGGTCGCGGCCGAGGACCTCCAGCTCCCCGGCCGACCGCTCCACGACGCGCCGCACGACGTGCGCGACCACCCCCTCGGCCACCGCCATCGCGTCGTCGCGGGACGCGCCGGCGATCTCCACGTCGATCTGGTGGAACTCGGCCAGGTGCCGGCTCGTCGAGCTGGTCTCCAACGGTTCCAGCCGCACGTTCGGCGCGATGCAGAAGATCCGGTCGAACGCCGTCAGCGACGCCTGCTTGTACAGGATCGCGCTGGTCATCAGCTTGTACCGGTGGCCGTAGTAGTCGACGTCGACCTGCTTCGCGCCGCGCGCGCCCGGGTCGGTGACCGGGCCGATGATCGGCGGCAGCAGCTCGGTGAAGCCCGCGCCGCCCAGGTGCTCCCTGGCCGCGTCCAGCACGGTGTGCTGCAACCGCAGGACCGCGCGGGTCACGGGTGAGGACAGGTGCTCGCGCGGGCTCCCGGGCAACGGGGTCGCCGGGCGCGGGGTCGCCGCGTCGGCGGCGCTCGTGGTGTCCATGTCGCTCTCGCTCCTTCGGTGGGTGGGGCAGGCGGTGCGGCCGGGCACGGTGATCAGCCGGAGCCGATCGGGTGTGCGCCGACCCGGTCCAGGGCCAGGTCGTCGAACGTCCGCTCGACGTGCGACAGCGAACGCAGCAGCTCGGTCGAGGTGATCTCGGCGGTCACCCCGGTCTCCACGACCCCGGTCAGCGGCAGCGAGCCGGTGCGCGACCAGCGCAGCCGCCCGGTCCGGTCGACCACGGCCCTGGTGCGCCCGGCGTTGTCCGGGTGCAGGCAGTACGGCACGTCGAGGTAGCCGCGCTCGACCGCGCGGACCAGCGCGACGCCGAGGTCCGGCGCCAGGTCCAGCACCGCCTCCACGATCGCGCGGGCCTCGGCGAGGACGCCGCTGTCGTCGAGCGCGGCGGTGCCGGCCGGTCCGCCGCGCGGGGCCCGGGCCGCCGCGCGGCTCGCGGTGCGCAGCGCCGCCACGTTCTCCTCGACCGTCGGGATGCGGTGCGCCTCGGCCGTGGTCTTGACGATCAGGCGTTCCGCGCCGGTGCGCACGGCCAGCTCGGCGGCCTGCTCGAGCAACGCCGACGCGCCGCGCCGGGTGCGGGGGAAGACGCCCATGTAGGTGTAGAGCACGACGTGCCAGTCCACATCGGACAGGTGCTCGGCGGCGAGGGCGCGCAGCGCCAGCACCGCCTCGGCGTCCTGCCCCGGGTGGGTCTGCTGGGCGTAGCTCAACGACACGCTGTCCAGGCCGTGCTGGCGGAAGAACAGGCCCTCCAGCACGCTGATCGCCACCAGCAGCCCCGGCGGGCACAGCTGGCCCATCATGCAGCCGCCGAACGACTCCAGGTGCGGTCGGCCGCCCCGGTCCCGCAGCCCGGCCAGCAGCAGGCACGACTCGGCCCACGCGCGCACCGCCTCGGCCACCGGCACCCGGCTGTAGGGCAGGCAGTACGACAGGGGACCGCCCTCGGTGGCGTGCAGCCCGGCGTCGAGCAGCGCCACCACGATGTCCTGCGGTCGGGCCGAACCGTGCCGCACCTGCACCGGGAACCCGTCGCCGGCCAGGCCGCGCAGCACGTCCCGCGTGGTCGACGGCGGGTAGGCGACGATCGGGTAGCCGTTGAGGGCGTCGCCCGCGGCGAGCGCGGCGCGCACCGCGCCGTGGTCGCCGACCCGCGTGTAGCTGTCGAGCGTGATCGTGCCGACCGCCCGCACCCCGGCCGCGCGCACCGCCGCGAGCCCGGCGCGCATGCCCGCCGGGTCGCCGATGCCCATGCGCGGCTGGACGACCAGCTCGCCCGACGCGGCGGCCCGTGCCACGAACTCGCCGAACGAGCTCATGAGCGCACTCCCACCGGCAACCGGTCGAGGAACGCCCGGAAGGCGGCGATGCTCCCGGCGTCCTCGAACACCGCGTCGTACCCGGCCGCGGTGAGGGTGGCCGCGCGGTCCCGGCCGCCCGGGCCGTCGATGCCGAGCTTGCCGCCGACGACCACCGGCGTCGCGGTCAGCCCGGGTTCGGCGCGCAGCTTGGCGATCACCCGCTTCGCCTCGTGGAAGCCGTGCCCGTTCACGCTGCTCACCACGACGAGGTCGGGTGAGCGGCGGGCGCACTCGGACACGAGCAGGTCGTCCGGGACGCACGCGCCGAGGTTCACCACGCGGTGGCCCAGTTCCTCGAGCACGAGCTGGAGGAACACGAGGTTCCAGGTGTGGGCGTCGGACGCGAGGCTCGTCACCACGATGTCGAGTCCGGCGTCGTTCTCCACCAGGTCCATGGCACTCCCTCGGTCGCAGGATGGTCGTCGAGCCGACGCTAGGAGTCGCGTGACGCGTCGAGCGGCAGCCCGACCGGCAGCCGGGAGGCAGTTAGGGCGCGGGCCAGGGCCAGCACGCGGAACCGGTCGTCGCCCACCGGGCGCACCAGGCCGAGCAGCAGCAGGCGCCGGACGAGCCGCGCGCACGCCACCGGCGGGACGCCGGCCAGCCGGGCGGCGTCGGCCACCGACCAGTCGCCCGCCAGCGCCGCGATCGCCGCACCGTCCACGTCGGACAGCGCGTGGTCGAGGGAGTCGCGCAGCTCGGGCAGCCGGTCGGCGACCACGTCCAGCGGGTCGGCGCGCACGAGGTCGAGCAGCTCCTCGGGCCGGTGCACCACCAGCCACGACGCCGCCGCCTCCAGCGCGCCGGGCAGGCCGTCGAGCCGTTCGGCGACCTCGACCAGCGCCGGGTCGGGCTCGCCAGGCAGGCCCGCGAGCCGGTGCAGCAGGCGCGCGGCGTGCCCGGGGGTCAGCGGGGGGAGCGCGACGACGCGTTCACCGGGGATCGGGCGGGACCCGCGCGTCGTGCGCAGCAGCCGCAGCCGCCGGCAGTGGTGCACCAGCGCGAGCGCCCGGTCCGGGTCGGGCCACGCGGGGTCGTGCCCGTCGAGCACGAGCACCGCCTCCCGGTCGCCGATGAGCCTGGCCAGCGCCTCCCAGCCCTCGCCGTCCTCCGCCACGGCCAACGCCGAGTGCACCAGCAGCCGCAACCGCGCCGCGCCACCGCCGGGAGCCGGCGCGGTGGCCGCGTCCCACAGCACGCGGGCCGTGCCGGACCCGTGCAGCCGTCCCGCGACCTCCACGACCAGGCGCGTCTTGCCGACACCGGGCAGCCCGGTGACCGCGACCAGCCGTGAGCCGCCCTCGCCGAGCAGCGCGAGCAGTGACGCGACCTCGGCGTCCCGGCCGACGAGCACGTCCAGCGCGGCGGGCGGCGGCACGGCCGCGAGGTCCGGCGCGAGGTCGATCTCCACGCCGCCGCGCGCCCTCATGGCCGCCGCCTCGAACGTGGTCAGCTCGCGTCCGCTGAGCCGCAACCCGTCGGCGATGAGCCGCACGGTGTCGCGGCGCGGCCGGCTCGCTCGTCCGGCCTCCAGGTCGCGGATCGCGCGGACGCTGACGGTGGACAGGTCGGCCAGTTGCCGCTGGGTGGCTCCGCGCTTCATCCGGTGTTTTTTGAGCAGTTCGCCGAATTGCCCGTACATGAAATTCCCGTCCATGCCTGCTCCGGTGGCGATGAGGTCGTGCCGCTGCGAGGTGCGGTGTGCCGGTGTACCCGCTTCGACCTGCGAAGAGAGCACTTCCGGCGGTTCTCCTCCCAGCATCGTCACGCCGGTATCGCGCCGTTATCGCGGCAGTGCCCGTGCCGCGAAACCGGGATTTCGCGGGGCGTTCGTCGCGCGATAATTCGGCAATGCCCCGCATTCCTAATGTCGGTTCCAGCAGCACGGCCCGGAACACGACCTCCAGGAAAAGGGAGCAGGACAATGCGCATCGACCGCATCCTCGCCGCCACCGCAGTCACCGCCGCGATCCTCTTGGCCCCGGTGGTCGCCGCCACCGCCGCCCACGCCGCCACCACCCCGGCCGTCGGCACCGCGACCGCCGCCGACGACACCCCGTGGGGCCCGACCACGGACGACACGCCTTGGGGCCCGACCACGGACGACACGCCCTGGGGGCCGACGTCCGACGACACCCCCTGGGGCCCCACCGGTGACGACACCCCCTGGGGCCCCACCGGTGACGACACGCCCTGGGGCCCGACGGGCGACGACACCCCGTGGGGCCCGACGGGCGACGACACGCCCTGGGGTCCGACCGCGAGCTGACCTCAGCCGGTCCTGATCCGCTCCAGGACCTGTTGCGCGCGAAGCCTCGCCGCACCCATGTTCCGCTCCGCGAACGTCGAGATCGCCCGGCCCAGCAGGCTCACCGCCGCGGCCCGGTCACCCCGCTCGGCCAGCACCACCGCCAGCTCGGCCCGCGTCTCCGCGGCGCCACCGTGGTCCATGGCCCGCTCCCGCACCTCCAGCGCCTCCCGCAACAGGCCCTCCGCGGCCTCCTGGTCCGCCAGCGCCAGCTTCACCACCGCCAGCTTGTGCAGCACCCGCGCCTCGCCGACGGTGTCACCGGACGCGCGCACCGCCGCCAGCAGCTCGGTCAACGCCTCCTCCGCCTCCCAGTGCCGCCCCTGCCGGACCATCAGGTCGCTCAACCGGTACCGGACCTGCACCTCCACCCGCTGGTTGCCGAACCGGCGGCAGATGTCCAGCGCCTCGTACAGCCGGTCGGCCGCCTGCTCCTGCTCGCCGTGCTCCAGGTCGATCTGCGCGACCTGCGTCAGCACCCACGCCTGCCCGACCGGGTCGCCCGAGGCCCGGAACCCCTCCAACGCGGCCAGGTACAGCGGCGCGGCGTTCTCCAGCTCGCCGAGCCGGTGGTGCGCCAGCGCCAGGTTGCGCCGCGCCAGCGCCACCCCGCGGTCGTCACCCAGCGACTCGAAGGTGCGCAACGCCGGCTCCACCAGCTCGCGCGCCGCCCGGGCCCGCGACCAGGACAGCTGCAACGACGCCAGCGAGCACGACAGCGCCGCTTCGCCCCGGGTGTTGCCGGCGCGGCGGACGGCGGCCAGCGCCTGCTGGTGCGTGCGGTCCCAGTCGGCGAAGTAGCACCGCGCCTCGAACAACGTCACCAGGGTCACCGCCAGGTCCCACGACGCCTCGTGCAACCCCTCCTCGGCGCTCACCTCGACCGCCGAGCACAGGTTCGGGTGCTCGGTCTCCAGCCACAGCAACGGGTCGGCGAGCAACCGGTCCACGTGGGACCGCGCGGGCAGCCAGCGCGGCGCGTCACCGTGCAGCGAGGTGAAGTCGCCGCCGTAGACGCGCGTGTGCGCCTCGCCCGCCAACGCCAACCAGCCGCCGACGACCCGGCGCAACGCCACCAACCGGGCCTCGCCGCCCTCGTTGAGCTCCAGCTGCTCCCGCGCGAACAGGCGGATCAGGTCGTGGAACTTGTACCGCGGGCTGCCGGTCGCGTCGACCGCCACGACCTCCAGCATCTGCGCGTCGACCAAGCCCTCCAGCAGGTCCGCGGCCTCGAACACGTCCACGTCCAGCAGCGCCGCCGCGACCCACGTGGGGAAGCTCAGCCCGTCGAGCGAGCCGAGCAGCCGCAACAACCGGCGCGCGTCGACCCGGAGGCCGTCGTAGGTGAGGGCGAGGCTGGCGCGCACCATCATCTCGCCGTGCGCCAGCTCGTCGAGCCGCCGGCGCTCGTCGGACAGCCGTTCCAGCATCCACGCCAGCGACCAGCCGGGTCGTGCGGCCAGCCGGGCGGCGACGATGCGCAGCGCCAACGGCAGCGAGCCGACCAGCCGGACCAGCGCCGTCGCGGCGGCCGGTTCCGCGTCCACCCGGTCGCGGCCGATGACCGTGGCGAGCATGTCCAGCGCCTCGTCGTGCCCGAGCACGTCGATCTCCAGCACGCGCACGCCCGGCAGGCCGGTGAGCCGCGTCCGGCTCGTCACGATCACCGAGCACGAGCTGCTGCCCGGTAACAGGGTCCGCACCTGGCGCTCGGTCGCCGCGTCGTCCAGCACGACCAGCATCCGCTTGCGCGCCACCAGCTGCCGGTACATCTCGGCGCGCTCGTCCTCGGCGTCGGGGATGGACGTGCCGGGGATGCCCATCGCGCGCAGGAACCGGCCGAGCACGTCGGCGGCGCTGGTCGGGTGCTCGCGGGTGCCGCCCAGGTCGCAGTAGAGCTGCCCGTCGGGGAAGTGGTCCTCCACCAGCAGGTGCGCGACGTGCACGGCGACCGCGCTCTTGCCGATGCCGGGCTTGCCGACCAGCGCCACCACGCGCGTCGCCCGACCGCCCTGCGCCAACAGCTCCCGGGCCTGCGCGACCAGCCCGGCCCGGCCGGTGAACTCGCCGATGTCGGCGGGCAGCTGGAGCGGGACGACGGTCGCCGCCGGGGGAGGCGACGACGACCGCGCCGGCGGCGGCTGCGGTTGGCCGGGATCGGGGCGCACCGCCAGCGACGGGTCTCCCGCGAGGATCGCCGTCTCCAGCCGGCGCAGGTCCTCGCCGGGCTCCAGGCCGAGCTCGTCGACCAGCAGCTCCCGCGTCGTGCGGTAGGCCTCCAACGCCTCGGCCTGCCGCCCCGAGCGGTACAGCGCGAGCATCAGCTGACCGCGCAGCCGTTCCCGCAGCGGGTACTGCGCGACCAGGGCGCTGATCTCGCCGACGAGCTGGCGGTGGCGCCCCGCGTTCAGCTCGAGGTCGAACGTCGTCTCCAGCACCGCGAGCCGGTCCTCGTCCAGCTTCGCGGCCTTCGCCCGCAGCCTGCTGCCCGCCGTGCCGCCCAACGCCGGTCCGCGCCACAGCGCCAAGGCCTGGCGCAGCAGCGCCAGCCCGGCCTTGGGATCGCCCGACCGCACCAGCGACTCGCCCTCGGCGGTCAGCGCCGCGAACACCTGCACGTCCAGCTCGCCGTCCGCGACGCGCAGCAGGTAGCCGGGCGGGCGGGTGACGATCGCCTCACCGCGCCCGATCGACGCGAGGTTGGCACGCAGCGCGGACACGCAGATCTGGATCTGCCGGCGCGCGGTGGCGGGCGGCGCCTCGTCCCACACGGCGTCGATGAGGTGGTCGATGCCGACGACCCGGTTGGCGTCGAGCAGCAGCGCGCCGAGCACCATCTGCTGCCGTCCGGGTGGCACCCGGCTGACCCGGTCGGGTCCGGCCGCCACGTGCAGCGGTCCCAAGATCCGGTACACCGGGATGGGCGGCGACCCGACTGCTCCCAATTCCACGGGCTGCTCCCACTTGCATCGACCCCCGAACTGAAGATAACCGGTGGTCACCGTGGTCGCACACAGCCGGAAGCCGGGTTCGTGCCGGTCATTCGGCGCACGCCGATCGGCGTGCCGCGCCCCTCAGCGGGGAGCCGCGAAGAAGAACGACTTCTGCGACCGCAGCAGCCCGTGCTCGGTGAGCGTGAACAGGTCGACGAACTCCACCTCCCGCCCGGCGCCGGTCACCCGCCCGACCACGACCACCCGCCCCGGCGCGGCGATCACCTCCTCGACCACGTGCCGCCCACCGTCGACGGCCCGTTCTGCCTGGTAGGACTCGATTCCCGCCCGCCCGCGCACCACTCCGGCCACCGGCGAGGACAGCTCCGCCTCGTCGTCGAACAACGACCCGTACCCGTCCATGTCCCGCCGGTCGAGGTACTCGTAGCTGAGCCGGACGTGCTCGACCCCCACGGTCGTGACCACGTCGCCGACCCGCCCGACCACGTGCCGCCCGTTCGCCGACATGTCCCTGTCCCTCCGTAGACGTCCCTGCGCCCCCACCGTCTCCCACGGTGATCAAAGATCGTTATCGCTGCGGTATCACGAACCCCCGTGCCTGGTCCGCGCCACGCCGGGCGAAGCGCGGGTCTTCCCACGGGTGGTTCGCGCCGGGTGGGGCCGGGACGTCGGGACAGCCCCGGACCCGGGCGCGGCGGCGGGCCGGTCAGCCGGCGGCGGCCAGGGGCATCAGGTAGACCAGCGCGTCGTCCACGCCGTCCAGGCACAGCACGTCGTGCGCCATGTCGTCGTAGAAGCCGCCGATCATCCCCAACGCCAGCCCCGACGACGCGGCGACCAGGGCGAGGTTCTGCGCCAGGTGACCGGCCTCGGTGAACGCCAACCGCAGCGCCCGCAGGCCGTAGGCCGCGCGGAGCGCGCCGACCCGGGCGTAGAGCGCCAGCACGGCCGGTGTCCCGGCCGGGTCCACCCGGCCCTCCCCGTCGCCGAACCACATGGAGCTCGCCCGCACGTCGGCCACCGGCGGCGCGGGCGCGACGTGGACCAGCGTCCGCCGCGCCTCGTCCACTTCGTACACACCCGGCTCCAGCCCGGTCACCCGCCACGCCAGCACCCGCAGCCGCGCGCTGTGCCGGGCGCCCGCGCTCGGGTACGGCCTGCGGCCGTCCGGCAGGGCGCCCTGCGCCGTCCACAGCAGGGTCGCCAGCTGCCCGGCGTCGAGCGAGCCCGTCGGCTCGGCGCCGCGCGCGGTGCGCCGGGTCAGCAACGCGTCGGCCAGGCCGCCGGTCACGGGAGCGGCCTCGGGCAGCGGCACGTCCGGCCACCACGGCCGCAGCGGCGAGCCGAGGCCGACCTTGAGCGGGCCCTGGTCCGGCACGCCGGCGTGGAACTTGCTGGCCGCCAGGTAGCGGCGGTCGGCCGCGGCGGCCCCGTCCTCGTGGAACGGGGTCGGCCCGTCCGGCGCCTCGGCCGTCATCGCCACCAGCCGGCAGACCGTGCGCTCCTCCTCCGGGTCGAGGCCGAGCCGGTTGCACAGCATGTGCAGCTGCGAGGCCCAGGCGTACCGCGGCAGGTCCGCCGACCGCACCTGGTCCACCCAGTACGCCACCGCGCCCGTGGCGTGCGACTCGAGCCGGTCCCACCGGGCCGCCAGGTGCGCCGCGCGCGCCTCGTGCAGCTTCCGCGCGGCGACGTGGGAGCCGAGCGCCGGCGGCGCGACGGGCTCGCGCGCCTGCCGCCACCCCGTCGCCAGGGAACGCAGCCACGACGCCGCCTCCACCCGGTCCAGCCCCAGCGCGATCGTCGTGGCCATCACCAGCTCGACGCCCGCGGTGAACCTCGACCCGGCCGACCGCAGCACGGCCACCGCCACCTCGGTGCTGCGGCAGAACACGTCCTCGGCCACGGGCAACGCCGCCGGCCCGCCGTACCGCTCCACCTCCGGCTCGTACCGCGTCTCCCGGACGTCGCCGTGCGGCAGCCAGTCGGGTCCCGGCTCCGACACCGGGTGGCGGGCCTCGGCCACCAGCGCGCGCAACCGGTCGGCCAGGTCGACGGTCGCGTCGCGCACCCGGACGCGCAGGTGCGGCCCTTCCTCCCAGTACCGCACGTAGAACCAGTCGGCGACCCGTCCCGCCGCGCGGTGCCCGTCCAGCTCCGGCGCGAGGACGCCGGCGATGAACGCGTCGACGTCCTCGACCGCCCACCACAGCCGCACGTGCAGGCCGGTCCAGGTCATCGCGCCTCCAGCGGGGTGAGGTCGTAGGTGAAGCCGTTGCCGCGCGAGCGCCCGGCCAGCAGCAGGTAGAGCAGCGCGTGCGACGCGGGCGCGCCGACCGCGGCCTCCAGCGGACCGTCGTCGGTGCTGCGCGCCGGCCGGCAGAACGCCCCGCCGGCCGCCGCGGCCGTGCACACGTGCTGCGCCGTCGCGCCGGCGGCGCGCAGCAGGGCGCGGTAGCCGTCCGGACCGTCGGACGCCACCGCGGCGGCCGGGTCGCCGGTCGTCACCAGCGCGAGGTTCATCGAGGCGACGTCGATCGTCCCGGGCGGGTGGCCGAACACCGGGCGCAAGCCGGCCACCGCCGGTCCGGGCGACACCAGCCGCAGCCCGCCGGTCACGTCGTACCAGCCGTCGGCGACGCCTTCGACGTTGCGCACGGCCAGCCGGTGCCGCAGGTCGTCGCGCACGGGCGACCCGGCCGGCGGGTCGTTGACGGCTTCGACCACGGCGTGCAGCACGCGGGCGGGCAGCGGCCGGGGATCGGCCGCGACGCCGCGCGGGCCCACCCCCGAACCGCGGACCGGAACCGGCGCGGGACCGGCCGCGGGCGTCCCGCCGAACGTCACGGTGACCGTCAGCCCCGAGACGCTCGCCGCCAGCCCGAGCCGGGCCGCGTGCTCGACCAACGCCGCCGCCACGTGCCCCACCTCCAGCTCCGTGAGCACGTCGCCGAACTCGCGGTAGCCGGGGGAGAGGCGGTCGCGCCGGCGGACCAGCCCGATCCGCGCCGGCCCGTCGACCACCGGCGTCCCGTCGCCGACCAGCGCCCGCCGCACCGGGTCGAGCGTCCACCGCCCGTCCAGCACCAGGTCGACGGTGGCCGCGGCCCGTGCCGAGGGATACGCCCGGTGGTCGTTGTACTGGTTCCACGGCTCCCACCGCAGCGGTGTCGCCACGTCGGTCAGCAGCCGCGCCAACGCCGCGCCGAACCGTCCCCGCAGGGCCGTCAGCGGCACGCACGGCCCGTGCGGAGCCGCCGTGCGCGGCGACGTGCCGGGCTCGACCACCCGCCCCGGACCGTGGGTGTACGCGGCGAGCAGTGCGTCGGCGGTCACGGGAACGGGTGGGGCAGCGGGGCGCCGGCGAGGCGCAGCCTGGGCAGGCCGTGCGTGCGCCGGTTCAGCTCGCCGAACGTCATCGGCAGCGCGCCGGGCACGATCACCTTCGCCGAGTGCAGCCCGAGCCGGTCGCGCACCACGGGGTCGCTCTGGTCGACCGCGATCACCTCCAGGTCCAGCGCCGCCCACTCGCGCACGTAGTGCTCCAGCAACGCGTCCAGGTCGTCCCGCGGCACGTCCGGCACCGCCAGGTCCACCTCCGGTCCGGGCGTCAGGAAGTCGTACCGCTCGACGGCCTCCGCCAACCCGTTCACGTTGACGTGGTCGTCCATGCTCCGGAGCAGCCGGGGGTCGCGCAGCATGTCCCGCAGCCGGTCCACGTCGTAGTCGCCGGGCTCGACCCGGTAGCGCTTCGCGCCCGCCTCCACGTCCATCGCCACCTCGGCCGCCGCCGACCGCATCGCCGAGTCCGGGTCGAGCCCGGCGCCCGCCGCGAAGAACGCGTGGGGCCGCCGAGGCGACCGCGCCAGCGACAGCACGGACGGCACGCCCAGGTCGTTGGTGGCGTCGTAGAGCTCCAGCCGGTAGCCGAGCTGCTCCAGCCGGTCCGCGAGGTGCGCGGTGACGTCGTCGCGCACCCGCAGGCTCGGCAACGGCGTCCGCTGGTACCAGGCCATCAGGAACGCGTCCCGCTCGGCGACCTCGAACAACCCGTACAGCACCGCTTCGGTGAGGCTGTTGCCCGTGCCGCAGCCGTTGGACGTCTCGTCCACGAACCGCGCGCCCCTGCCACGACCCCAGTAGGCCACGTGCTCGGGCACGGCGACCGGCCGCCCGTGGGTGTACGACCAGCCGTGCACCCACCGGGTCCGCACGTCCGGGTGGTACGGCACGACGTGCGGCGACTCGTGGTCGGGCAGGCCGAGGCGGGTGGGGTCGAGCGCGCGTTCGCCCAGTTCGGCGTACGAGGCCTCCAGGACCGTGGTGACGCGCCGGGGCCGCAGGCCCGCGTGCCGTTCCACCGCTTCGTACAACGCGACCCGCTCGGCCTCGGCGTAGTCGGCGGTGCGGCCGAACCCGGCCTGCCCGCCGCCCAGCTCCGCGCTCACCGCCGCCACGGTCAGGTCGCCGATGCGGTGCATCCCGCCGACGGGGCCGTGCCTGAGGTCGAACAGCTCCCGGCGCAGCGCGTCGCCCTCGGCGAGCGGGTTGGGCCCCCGCAACGTGCCGGGCACCGGCGGAACGGGTCGGCGCACCACCGCTTCCGGGGCGTCCTCGGGCAGGGGGCCGCACGTCGCACAGCCGCCGGACCGGGGCCGGACGCGGTGCTCGCCCACGGTCGCCAGGTCGGTCCGCAACGCCAGCACCTTGTCGCGGTGGGCCTCCGGATCGGCCAGCGCGCGCGCGACCAGCACGTCGATCAGGGGCCGCAGCGCCGAGGACGCCAGGCCGCCCACCTTCATCCGCCGATCGCCACGCGGCACGGACGCGCCGAGCGTGGCCAGCCGCGCGTCTTCGGCGCAGCTCACGCACACGCCGTCCGACACCGGTCCGATCAGCACCAGCGCGCCGTCGAACCGCACCGGCAGCACCGGGCCGTCCGCGCCGACGCCGTCCAGGTCGCCGAGCGCGTAGTCGGTCAGCTCCACCACCCGCGCGGTCACCGGCCCGCCCCCGACACCGCGAACGCCACCAGGCCGGCGGCTTCCAGCACCGGACCGAGGGGCACCGGCTCGACGTCGCCCGCGAGCGCCCGCAGGTCCTCCTGGAACGCCTCCTCGCCGTCACGCAGCCCGTACGGCCAGTGCCAGTCCCGGTTCGTCCAGGGCGCGGCGGCGCCGTCCGGCTCGGCGAACGGGGCCGCGCCGCACAGCACGACGGTCCCGGCGACCCCGGCCTGCGCCCGCCCGGCGGCGGCCATCGCGGCGAACGCGACGGCGTCCGCCGGCTCGGCCTCGACCGCCCAGGACAGCTCCTCGCCGTCCGCCCGCACCACGGCTCGGACCACGCGTGGACCGAGCCTGGTCACCTCGACCTCGGCGGGCAGGGCGAACCGGAGCGTGACGGCCTTCCACCAGCGCCGGGCGGTCGGGTCGGCGGCCCACTCGTCCTCGGCCACCGGTGTGCCCTCCAGGGGCCGCACGGCCGTGCGCAGCGCCAGGCCGAGCGCGTGCACCCGGTCCGCGCCGAGCGCCACGCCGTCCGGCGCGAGGGCACGTGCGGCGCGGAGCAGGGCGTCGAGCCGCGAGGCGTGCTCGGTGGCGCCGAAGCCGACCACGTCGCCGGAGGCGGCCAGCTTCACCGGCAGCTGCGGCAGCGCACCGGGCAGCGGCGCGGGCACCGGGCCCAACTCGCGGTCACCCAGCAGGTCCAGCACCGGGCCGCCCGGCTCCCGCGGCCGGACCTCGGACAGCCACGGGTGGTACTCGGCGTGCAGCGGGTCGACCCGCGCGACCAGGACGGCCTGGTGCGGCGGCCCGGTCGGCGGCACGTCGCTCCACATGTCCACCACCTCGGTGGACGGGTCCGGCAGACCGCCCAGCGCGCACACGAGCCGGTGCGACGCGGCCGACGCGACCAGCGCGGCCAGCACCTCCGGCGGTGCGCCCGCCGCGCCGGCCAACCGCCGGGCCACCGCCGCCGCGTCGGCCGCCACGTCCGCGACCGCGCCCGGCGCGACCACGAAACCGACGTCGGCGGCGCACCCGGCGGCCACGGCGTGGGTGTCGGCGGTCAGGAGCAGACCGGCGCCCGGCCGCACCGAGGAGACCTCGACCCCCGCCGCGACCAGCGCGCGGCGCGCGTGGGCGGCCAACGGCCCGTCGCCGGTCACGGCGACCGCGGCCGACCGGAGCCGCTGCCACGCTTCGACCGGTGACGGCGCGACGGCGGCCAGCCAGTTCGCGATGTCCTCGGGCGGGGCGTGCCCACCCCAGTGGGCCGGCACCTCCACCAGCATGTCGTGCTCGTGCAGCTGACCGATCAGCAGCTCCAACGCGCGCGCCACGGCCGGTGGCGCGTTCTCCGGCACCGCCAGCTGCGCCGGCGGCACGCCCTCGGCCAGCGGACCGGCCAAGCGCTCCCAGATCGTCCACAGGCCCTTGCCGCCGTCGAGGGAGAAGCTGGACCGCCACCCCCGCACGTGCAGGCCGGTCGCGGTCGGCGTCGCGTGCACGATCGGCCGCAGGCGCAGCAGGTTCCCGCTCATCGAGCCACCTTCGTCATCTGCGCGACGTGCTCGGACCAGCCGATCCCGGCGATCCGCTGGACCGCCCGCACGACCAGGCTCGCCGCCAGGTAGCGCTCCGCGGGCGTCACGTCGCACACGGCCAGCAGTTGGTAGAGCATGTTGGTCCCGAAGCGGTAGACGGTCACGGGCCGCTGGTAGTCGGGGTGGTCGAAGTCGACCTCCCGCAACCGGTCGTGGTAGTCGCTGATCCGGTCGGTGTGGTCGCGGTGCCAGCGCCGGATCGCCTCCTCCTCGCCCATCTCCAGGGCCCGCTCGCCGAGGTGCGCCGAGTACGCGGTGGGCAGCTCGCCCCGGTCGTGCACCTCTTCGACCAGCGCGCGCGTGCCGTCCGTCCACGCCACCCACGGCGTCGTGACCGAACCCTCGGCGACCTCGCGCACGGTCCGCACCACCTGCTCGGCGTTGCGCTGCCACACACCGTCGAACCGGTCGCGCAGCACGCCGTCGGGATCGCTGTGCAGCAGGAAGCTCTCCAGGTGCGACAGGAACGAGTGGTAGCCGTTGACCAGGCCCGCCGGGAACCGGCTCGCGTGCGCCGTCATCGCCACCATCGCCAGCCGCACGCGCGACTGGCTGGTGCCGTCGGCGGCCACGGCGTCGCGGATCGCGGGCACGCCGAGCCGCAGGCACCGGGCGCGCAGGTCGATCAGCACGTCGGAGAGCAGCAGCCGCCGCAACGCCGTGAGGTCCGTCGGCTCGACGAGCACGGTGTTGTCCGGGTGGATCGGCTCGTAGGGCGGCGGCACGAGCTCGGCTATCCCGTTCTGCCTGGCCCGGGCGAGCAGCACGGCGTCGTCCGAGTCCACAGCGGACGGATGTTCGGCGAGGTGCGCGCGCAGCCGTGACGCGAGCTGTTCGGCGACCTCCTCCGGCCCGTGCAGCCGCACCCGCACGTGCGGGCCGTGCAACCAGTGCCGCTCCACGTGCCCGGTCGCGCCGGAGCGCTCCGCCTCGGCGAGCGCGGGCAGCACGGCATCGCGGAGCAACGGCGCCTTCACCGGGTCGTGGTAGTAGCAGACGACGTCGGTCACGAGGCCCTCCAGTACGTTTCCGCGATCAGTTCGACCACCCGGCCGCCGCCGGCGCCGGGCACGGGCAGCGCCTCGGTCAGCCGCACGCCGTCCGGGAACCGGGCCAGCAGGCGCGGCAGGCAGCGCAGGTGCAGCGGGTCGCCCAGGTCGGCGTACTGCGGTTTGCCCGCCGTGAGCGCGTGCCGGTAGGCGTCGGCCGACATCGGCGCCCGGTCCGGTCCGACGAACACGTGCTCCGGCAGGCCGTGCCGGGCGCGCAACCGGGCCACGTCGAGCGCCGCCCGCTCCTCCGCGCCGACCGCCGGCGGCACGGCGAAGTCCCAGGAGCGGCGCGCCAGCACGACGTCCCCGTAGGTCAGGCGGCCCTGGGCGGTCACCCCGCCGTCGGTGGTGGCGGCGCGCAGCCGGTCGAGGTCCACCCAGCCGCAGGCGAGGTCGGAGTACAGCGGCACCTGCCGGTCCGGCAGCGCCAGCGGGATCAGGAAACCCAGGTACAGCACGTCGAGCGGGACACCGCGGTGGGTCAACCGGACCTCGTCGGTCGCCGGGTCGTGCCGCACGTCCAGCTCGTCCGCCGCCAGGTCCGCCCAGCGGGGGTCCTCGCCGACCTCGCGCGCGCCGAGCAACGGGTGCAGGTTGGCGTTGAAGCCCTGCACCGGGCGGAACTGCACGGGGTTCGTGGTGTGGCGGCGCACCTGGCCGGTCACCGCGTCGCGCGCGCCGGGCAGCAGGTCGAGGAAGCGGCTGGTGAACTTGCCGAACCCGGCGTAGACCCGGTTGACCACGAGCCGGCCGTCGTGGGTCGGCTGGGCGAAGAAGCCGTACGAGCCCGTGCGGCGGGTCGCCCACGCGGGCAGCAGGTCGGCGGCGGAGGCCAGCACGTCGTCGGTGACCACCCCGTCGTGGACCTGCCCGGCCAGCTTGTCGCGGGTCTCGACGACGGCCCGCACGTCGGGGTCGTCCAGGCCGTCGACGTCCATCGACTCCTGCCACGCCTGCGACAGCGGCCCGGAGCAGTCGGCGAGGGTCGCGACGCCGCCCACGCCGAACCGCGCCACGAACCTGGTCCGGATCAGCCGGCGCAGCAGCACGTGCTGGTCGAACGCCACCAGCAGCGGGGTCAGCGCGGTCAGCGCGGGCGCGGCGCCGGGCGGCACGGGCACCGGCTCGGGCAGCACCACGTCCTCGACCACCGGCGTCACGCCGGTCAGGTCCGCGCCGACCCGCTCACCGAGGTCGCGCCAGCCGGCGGACAGCTCCGCGAGCACGGCCGCGCGACCCGGCGGGTCGGCGGTGCCGAACGCGGCGGTGGTCGTGGCCAGCGCGGTCAGCCGGCCGGCGGTGTCGCCGTCGGCCGGCGCCAGCCAGGAGGCCAGCGCGCCCATCGCGTCCGGGTCCTGCGGGTGGATCGGGGAGACCGGCACGAGCAGCCCGAGGTCCAGGGTCTTCGCGACGAACCCGCGTGCGGTGCGGTCCGCGTCGGGGGTGGTCAGCTTCGCCGCCAACGCGGCGGCGATCCGGTCCGGCGCCAGCCCTTCCGGGCCGGCTCGGCGGACGACCTCGACCACGAACCGCACCGGGCGGGTCGCCGCGACGTCGACCTCCTCCTCGCGGACCACCGCCGCCCGCCCGACGCCCTCGACGGGCACGTCCCGGCGGAACAGCACGCGCCCGTCGCGTTCCCGCAGGGCGGGCGCGAGCCGGTGCGGCAGCCTGGGCCCCAGCGCGTCGACCACCCTCGTCACGAGCAGGCGGTGCGCCGCCGGGTGCGACACCGGCTCCGCCGCCGGCCACGGCCCCTCGCCCCACACGCCCCAGCCGACGTGCGTGTACCACGACAGGGGGCTGGTCTTGGACGTCGCGCGCAACGCGTACCGCAGCACGGTCGGCTCCGCCTTGCGCGCCTTGCGGTCGGGCTCGCCGCCGCCGCGCGCGGTGCGGTCCAGGCCGTGCAGCAGGTCCGGGCCGGTCAGCGCGCTGGCCCGGCGCAGCTCGTCGGACGCGCAGACCTCGGCGAGCCAGGCACGTGACGCGGCCAGGTCGTGCGGCCACGCCGCCAGCGTCGCGTCGACCGCCCGTGCCAGCTCCTCGTGCGCGGCGAGCCACTGCGCCAGGCGCGGCACCCGGGCCGGCAGGTCGCCGAGGTCCGCCGGGCGCGGGACGCGGCCGTTGTGCACGTCGCGGCGCAACGGCAGCACGACCGCGCGGTGGAACGCGGGGGAGTGGCCGTCGGCGCTGTCGTGCAGCGCGTCGGCGAGTTCCGGCGCCAGCGCGGCGATCCGGCCTTCGGCCGCGACGACCGCGGCCAGGGCCGCCCGGAAGACCGACCCGGCCGGCCGGGGGTGCGGCAGCGCGGCCACCCGGACCAACGCGTACGGCGCGAGTTCGGTGGTGGTGCGGTCACTGGCCATCCGGTGCTCCCGTGGTGTGGGCCGGGGGCGTCCGCGCGCGGACGCCCCCGGCTCGGCTCGACTCAGCCCTGCGTCGGCAGCGTCGGCAGCTGGGGCTGCTGACAGCAGCAGCACGAGGTGCTGCTGCACGAGCACGCCGCCGCCGAGGCGCCGGTCTCCGGGAGCGCGACGGCGTCACGCATCGCGGTGACGGCCAGGTCGCCGAGGTCGAGTTCCGAGTCGTCGAAAGTCAGGTCCATCGGTCACGTCCTTTCCTTCAGGGGCGCGGTGGCGCCGGTCGGCGCGCCGCGTCTGTGGTGCGGTCGACCCGCCCCGGATCGTGCCCGGCCCCACCGTGCCGACCGGACCGCCGCGCGCGTGGCGTTGCGGTACCCCGAATCGGGATCCGGCGAGGTCATCGGGCGCCTCTCCGCGGTGCGGGCGCCGAGCCGCACGCTTTCACCTGCCGGTATACGTCCGGTATGTGCTGCGGCGACCGATGGATCGGGCCGTGCGGTCCCCCGTCGCGCACCCGTGGCCCGACCTACCGTGTGCGGTGACCGATGGGGGTTGCGAAGTGGGGAGATCCGGGGTGTCGACCTGTTCGACGTCACGTGGGCAGTGGGAGATCGACATCAAGCTGTTGGCCGGGCCCGCGGTGTGCGGTCCGGGTAAGGCCGGGGTCGTGCCGGGAGGGGTGAAGTCGCGGACGTTGTTGGCCGCGCTGGCGTTGGACGCGGGTTCGGCCGTGTCCACCGAACGCCTGATGGACTACTTGTGGGAACGGGAGCCGCCGCGCAGCGCGCACAAGAACCTCCAGCTGTACGCGTCGCGGCTGCGCCGCTGCCTGGACGCCGCGAACGCGGGCTTCTCGCGCCTGCTGGTGCACGTCGGTCACGGCTACCGGCTCGACGTGCCACCCGGAGCGGTGGACGTGCTGAGCGCGGGCGGGCTGCTCCGCTGCGGCGTGGACCGCCTGCGGCACGGCGACCCGCACAGCGCGGTCGCCTCGCTCACCGCCGCGCTGGCGGGGTGGCCGGTCGACGGGCTGGTCGGGCTGGTGCCGTCCGGCCCGGCCACGGCGGTGGCGGCGTTGTGGCGGGAGCGCCGGATCGCCGCCGTGGAGCACCTGGCGAGCGCCAAGGTCGAGCTCGGCGCGTGGGAGGAGGCGGCCGACATCCTCGCGCCGCACGCGTCCGCCCACCCGACCCGGGAGTCGTTGCAGGTGCTGCTGATGCGCGCGTTGGCCCACCTGGGCGACCGCGTGGGCGCGATCGACACCTACCGCCGGCTGTGGCGGGTGCTGGACGCGGACCTGGGCATCCGGCCCGGCCGTGAGGCGCGGGCGGTGTTCGAAGGGCTGCTGAGCAACGCCTAACGCCGCCGGTCGCCGTCGGGCCGACCCGTGATGGCGCCGGTGATCGTCTCCTTGATGGCGAGCGCGGCGCCGGACCGGGCCCACTCGCTGAAGCCGAACGGCCGCACGTCCAGCTCGACCAGGTCGGGGTCGTCCTCGTAGGTGTCCTCGATCCCGTCGTGCACCAGCGGGGCCGACACCTCGTACAGCGGCAGGCCGTCGCCGGTGAGCAGCACCTTCTGCGGGTCGATGACGTTGGCGACGGTGCCGATGAGCACCCCGAGCGCGTAGCCGGCCTCGTCGAACACCTGCCGGGCCTGCGGGTCGCCGGCGCGGACCCGGTCCAGGGCCTCCTCGTAGCCCGGGTGGCCGGTCAGCCGGCGCAGCAGGACGTGCGTCATCAGGTAGCTGGAGATGCAGCCGCGCCGGCCGCAGCCGCACTGCGGGCCGTTGGCGTCGACGAGGGTGTGGCTGAAGTGGGGCGGCAGGCCGTGCGAGCCCGCCACGAGCGCGCCGCCCACGACCAGCCCGGTGCCGACGCCCGCGCCGACGGTGATCACCGCCAGCGACCGCAGCCCCGCGCCGGGGCCGAACCAGTGCTCGGCGGCGGTGAGCGCCTGCACGTCGTTGTCCACGGCGGTGGGCACGCGGGTCGCCCCCGTCACCGCCGCCTTGAGCGGGACGTCGGTCCAGCGCAGGAACTCGTCGCGGGCCACCACGCCGTCGAGCACGATCCCGCCCAGCGTGACGCCGATGCCGGTGATGCCCGGGAACCGGCGCGCGACGGCCGCGATCTGGGCGACGACCCCCTCCGGGTCGGTGGAGCGCAGCGGCTCCTCGGCCGTGGCGACGGGGGTGGCGGTCAGGTCGGTGACGGTGGCGAAGAGCCGTTCGGCGGTCAGCTTCACGCCGAGGAACCGGTGCGCCGCGCCGCGCACGTGCAGCATCTCCGACGGCCGGCCGGCCGAGGCGCGCGGTCTGGTGTCGCCCTCGACCAGCAGTCCCTGCGCCACCAACGACCTCGTCACCCTGGTCAGGGTCGGCCGGGACAGGCGCAGCCGGGCGGCGATCTCCGCCCGGGACAGCGGGCTGTGGATCAGCACCTCCAGCAGGACGTCGCGCGCGACCTCGGACAGCGTCGGCCAGGAGGAGGCGGTGAGGCGGGTGGCGGCTTCGGAGGTCACCGCTCGAAGATAGCGGCGATGTGGGATCGCTCCCAGACGTCGACCGGTCGGACGATCACCCAGCGCGATGTTGCGCAAGTCGGATCTTGACGCCCCAACGGCGTTGACCGTAGCGTGGGCGCATAAGTTCCCCTCGGAAACTAATAGTGCGCCTTGCAGGTGTCACTGAGCGAGAGTTTTTCTGGGAGCGCTCCCAGAACTGTCGGAGCCGGTAGGTACGTCGACTCAATGAGGTGTCGAGGAGCCATGAGAAGCAGGATCGCCATGATCGGAGCCGCGCTGCTGGTCGTCGCGGGCTTCGGGCTGACGGTGTTGCCGCAGGCCCAGGCCGCGGTGGGCCTGCACGTCAGCGGCACGAAGATCGTCGAGGCCAACGGGCAGCCGTTCGTGATGCGCGGCGTCAACCACCCGCACGTCTGGTACACGGGTCGGACCAACTCGTTCGCCGACGTCAAGGCGCTGGGCGCGAACACGGTCCGGGTCGTCCTGGGGACCGGCAAGCGGTGGGGGCCGTCCACGGACACCGCCGCCGTCGTCGACCTGTGCAAGCGCAACCGGATGATCTGCGTGCTGGAGGTGCACGACACCACCGGGTACGGCGAGGAGGCCGCGGCGGCGTCGTTGGACGAGGCGGCGGACTACTGGATCAGCCAGAAGAGCGTCCTGGTGGGCCAGGAGGACTACGTCGTCGTCAACATCGGCAACGAGCCGATCGGCAACACCGACGCCGCGCAGTGGACCGACGCCACCGCCGGCGCGATCAAGAAGCTGCGGGCCAACGGCTTCCGGCACCTGCTCATGGTGGACGCGCCGAACTGGGGCCAGGACTGGCAGCACGTGATGCGGGACAACGCCCAAGAGGTGCTCGACGCCGACACCGCGCGCAACACGGTGCTGTCCGTGCACATGTACTCGGTGTTCAACACCGCGTCGAGCATCACCGACTACCTCGACCGCTTCCAGGCCAACGGGTGGCCGCTGGTGATCGGCGAGTTCGGCTGGAGGTTCGCCGCCGGCGAGGTCGACCACGAGACGATCCTGAGCGAGTCGCAGAAGCGGGGCCTCGGCTACCTGGCCTGGTCGTGGAGCGGCAACTCCGACCCGATCCTGGACATGGCCCTCGAGTTCGACCCCGCCCGGCTCACCACCTGGGGTCAGCGCATCTTCCACGGCGCCAACGGCATCAAGGCCACCGCCGAGGAAGCGTCGATCTTCGGCGGCACCCAGCCGACGAGCACGACCACCACCACGACCACTACTACGACGACGACCACCACCACACCCGGTGGCGGACTCGCCTGCACCGCCAGGTACACCGTCACCAACCAGTGGCCGGGCGGCTTCCAGGGCGAGGTCCGGGTCACCGCGGGCGCGTCGCCGATCAAGGGCTGGACCGTCACCTGGACGTTCGCCGACGGGCAGGCCGTCACCAACTCCTGGAACGCGGTGGTGACCAGCAGCGGGTCGACCGTGACCGCGCGCAACGCGAACTACAACGGCGACCTCGGCGCCGGGGCCGGCGCCTCGTTCGGGTTCACGGCCACGTCGGGCGGCGCGAACAACGCCCCGGCGGTGTCCTGCACCGCGAGCTGACCGGCTCCACCGGTGCGCGGACGTGGCGGCGTCCGCGCACCGGTGGTCACTCGAACCGGATCGACTCCGCCCGCGGGTACTTGCGGCCGGGCGACGGCACCGGCGACCCGGTGAACGACACCGGTGTGCCGGTGGGCAGCATGGCCAAGCCCGTGGGCAGGTCGTCGCGGGAGGCGTACCACGAGCCGCCGCGGCTGTCGGTGATGAACCCGTGCGGCTGACCGGGCTTCCAGCCGGTCACGGTGCCACGACGGCGGCCGCGAGGCGTACCGGCGGGGGAGGCCACCACCTCGGTGGAACGCACGAACGGACGGCTCAACGGGTAGCCGAGGCGGTCGGCGGGCGCGAACAGGTCGTCGAACGCGGGCGTGAGGGTCGCCGCCGCCCGCAGCGGCGCGGCCGTGCGCGGCGTCCAGGCGGGCTGGAGCTCCGGGGCCGACCGGTCGTCGACCACGGGCACCACCACGTTGATGCCGCGACCGGTCAGCCGGGTGGCGAGCGGGGTGAAGTCGGCGTCGCCGGTGATCAGCACGACCCACTGCAACGGCACGGTGGTCGCGAGCTCCCACGCCTCGAGTGCGAAGTGGACGTCGACGCCCTTCTCCTTGCCGCCGTGCAGCGGCAGGTCGTGCCGGATGACCCCGGCGGCGGCCAGGGCCGCGTCGAACGACGCCGCGGGCGTCTCGATGCGCCCGCGCACGTAGTGCGCCTCGTGGACCACGCAGTCGTCGAGCGCCACACCCGTCCGGGTGTGCAGGTGCCAGCGCACGGCGTCGTGCAGGCCGCTCAGCGAGATCCGCGCCCGGCGCGGATGGGCGGTGGCGTAGAAGTCGCTCAGGTAGGCGAACCACGTCCCGTCGTAGAACACCCCGATGCGCACGATCTCCCCTGCCGGTCCGGTCCGTCACCCGAAGGGATACACCATGCCGATGACCACACCGGAACCCGACCCCGCCGCGGCGGACGAGCCGGACCTCGCCGACGAGCAAGCGGGGTCCGCGAACACCACACCGGACGAGTCGACACCGGACGGCACGGCCGGCGCCGGCGGGATGGACCCGGACTAGGCGCCGCCACGCGCCGCCCGCGCCGGGCGGCCGGCCGGCCCGGTCACCGACCCGCCGACCCGGCCGGCGCGTCGACCCGGTGGACGGTGCGGGCGGTGACCGCGCCCAGCTTGTCCGGGTTGGCCACGTTGTGGATGGCGGTGATGCGGCCGTCCTCCGCCAGGTCGAAGGTGACGGTCGCGATCACCCGCCCGCCGCCGCCGAACACGATCCCGGTGCCGCCGTTGAGCTCCACCACCTCGGCGGTCATGTCCGCGGGCAGCACTCCCTGGTACGGGCGGTCCGCGAGGCCGGCGAACCAGGTCGCCACGCGGTCCCGGCCGACGACCGGGCGCATCGCCTGCCGCACCTTGCCGCCGCCGTCGGTCCACAACGTCACGTCGGGCGCCAGCAGGTTCATGAGGGTGTTGATGTCCCCGCCGGTCGCGGCGGCGAAGAACGTGTCCGCCACCTGCCGCTGCCGGGCTCGGTCGGCCTGGAAGCGGGGACGCCGGGCCCGCACGTGCGCCCGCGCCCGGTGGGCCGCCTGCCGCACGGTGTCCTCCGACCGCTCGACCGCGGCGGCGATCTCGGCGTGGCTGAAGCCGAAGGCCTCCTTCAGCACGAACACCGCGCGCTCCAACGGGCTCAACGTCTCCAGCACCACCAGCAGGGCCATCGACACGGACTCCGCGGCGTCGGTGTCGCGGGTGTCGGTGAGGATCGGTTCAGGCAGCCACGGCCCGACGTAGGTCTCCCGCCGCCGGGCGACCGACCGGAGCCGGTCCATCGCCAGGTTCGACACGATCCGCACCAGGTACGCCTTGGGGTCGGCCACCTGCGAGCGGTCGGCCGCGGACCACTTGAGCCACGCGTCCTGCACCGCGTCCTCGGCGTCGGTGGCGGTGCCGAGGACGCGGTAGGCGACCGAGAACAGCAGGTTCCGGTGCTCGCGGAACGCCTGCTCCGCGGTCATCGGGTGTGCCGCCCGCCGCGCGGCCACACCGAACCGAGCGCGGGGAGGCGGACGATCCGGCCGAACGTCGGCCACGGGGCGCTGGTCACCGCCTCCTTGTACCAGACGGCGCGGCGACCGCTCAGGAAGAACGGCCGCGGGCTGCCGTCCGGCTTGGTGAACTGCACCACCGCGTCGTCGCGACCCAGGCTGATCGGCGTGTGGTAGTAGCCGAACCGGAACGGCCTGGGCCTCCCGCCCCGCACCTCGCGGGCGAGCGAGGCGGCGACGTGCCCGCCGGTCGGCATGCCGCTCTGGCAGGTGCCGTGCAGCGGCCCGTACCCCTGCCGGACCGCCGCCGCGTCGCCGATCGCGTAGACCTCGGGGTGCGTCACCGACCGCAGGGCCGGGTCGGTGACGACGCGGCCCCGGTCGTCCACCTCGAAGCCGGCGAGGGCCGCCAGCGGCGACACCCGCACCCCGCTCGTCCACAGCACGGCGTCGGCCGCGATGCCCTCGCCGCCGGCCACCTCCACCGAGTCCGGCAGCACCTTGACGACCTCGACGCCGGCGCGGACCTCGACGCCGAGCCGGTCGAGCGCGGCGCGCAGGTAGGCCTTGGCCCTCGGACTCAGGTCGGCGCCCGGCTCCTGCCGGCCGGCCAGCACGACGTCCAGGTGGGGGTGCTGCCCGGCGATCTCGGCGGCGGCCTCGACCCCGGTCAGCCCGCTGCCGCACACGACGACGGCGCCCTTCAGGCCGGCCAGGCGCCGGGCCAGCACCCCGGCGTCGTGCGCGCTGTTCAGCGTGTGCGCGTGGTCCTCCACGCCGGGCACCGCGGCGGTGTCGGCGACCGCTCCCAGCGCGTAGACCAGGCGGTCGTACTCGAGCACCCGCTCGTCGTCCACGCGCACGGTCCGCGCCGCCGCGTCGACGCCGGTGACCCAGCCGGCCACGAACTCCACGCCCGTGCCCGCCAGCAGCTCCGGGATCCGCAGGTCGGCGACCTCCTCGCCCGACGCGACCTGGTGCAACCGCAGCCGCTCGGTGAACCGGTCGGTGGCGTTGACGACCGTGATGCGGACGTCGTCGCGGCCCTTGGTCCGGCCGGCCAGGCCGACCGCCGCCATCATGCCCGCGTAGCCGGCCCCGACGATCACGATCTTGTTCATGGCGCGCCCTCTTCCTCGTGCTTCCCGGACTGACGACCACCAGACGGGGCAGGCCGACCCGAACGTGAAGCGGGGTGGCGCAGGTCACGTCTCCGGGGCGGCCGGGGCGCGGTCGGCGGGCTCGGCGGCGAGGCGGCGGCGGTGGAAGCGGGCGATGGCGGCGATGCCGGTGAGCGACACGGCGGCGCTCGCGACCAAGGCGATCACGACGCCACGCCCGGCGCCCCGGGTCTCGTCCAGCAGCACCATGCCGATCACCGCCGCGACGGTCGGGTCGACCACCGTCTGGCCCGCCACCACGAGGTCCGCCGGACCGCTCGCGTACCCGAGCTGGATCAGCGCCGCGCCGACCGGGAAGGCCACCGCCGGCCCACCGAACGACACCCACGACGGCTGCGGCAGCGAGGTCGTCACGTCCCGCACCAGCACGGCGACCAGCCCGTACGCGGCGTCCGCGCCGGCGGCGAGCGCGAGGGCGCGCGTCGTCCCGCTCCGCAACGCCCCGATGACGACGAACGCGCACACCACCCCGGCGACCACCTGGCCCGCCCGCAGCGCCGCCGCCGGGGACACGTCGGTCGTCACGGCGGACCGCGCGGCGACCGCGACGAACGTGGCCACCCGCCCGTCGCCGCCGGCACGGCCACCGCGAACCCCCGCGTCACGTGCCGGACGCCGATCGCCGCGATGACCGGCAAGGACATGACGGCCGGCGGCGCGACGACCGTCACCGGGGCCATCGCCAGGGCGAGGACCTGCAGCACGGCGGCCGCGAACAGCACCGCGAACCCGAGCAGTCACCGCCGGCTGCGGGCCAGCCGGGTGAACCGGCGCACGGTGAGGTCTCCGACGTCGCGGACGCCCGCGTGCTGGAGCGCGGCGCCGACCGCGCTCAGCACCGCACCCGCCGGCGCGCACAGGACCGCGATCCCCACCCGACCAGGGTAGGTCCGCTCCGGTGGCGCCGGGGGTGACGTGGAGGCGCCCGAACGGCCGCCGATCGTGTGCCGACGTGCTGCTTCCGGTGACGCGGAGTCCACCGGCGGCGACCCGGGCATCACGGTCGGCGGCACGTCCGGCACGTCCGGCACGTCCGGCGCAGCGCCGACACCGCCACGCCGGGACGACGCGGCGGTGTCCGACCTGGGCTCACGGGCTGACGCAGGTCATCTCGCTCGGCGGGTTGGCGTTCGGCCCGTTGGCCACGTAGCCGAACGTGGTCGACGCGCTGCTGCCCAGCGAGCCGTTGTACGGCGCGTTGCGCACCGACACGGCCCCGCTGGTCCCGGTGTTCACGCCGCCCCAGAGGTTGTTGACGGCGTGTCCCGACGGGAGGGTCAGCCGGACCGTCCACCCGTTGAGCGACGACGTGGAGGTGTTGGCCACCTTCACCTCCGCCTGGTAGCCGCCACCCCACGCGTTGACCACGCGGTAGGTCGCGGTGCACGCCCCGCCGACGGGCGGGCTCGTAGTCGTGGTGGTGGTCGTCGTGGTGGTCGTACTGCTGGTGGTCGTCGTGGTCGTGCCGGGGTCGTCGACGCTGCCGGGGACGGACAGCAGCGCGTCGTACCAGGCGGTGGCCATCTTCGAGTAGCCGCCGGCGTTGGGGTGCACGCCGTCGGCGAGGTCGGCGGTGGTCAGCGCGCGGTACATGTCGACCAGGTGCACCTTCTTGCCCGCGCCGGCCCTGCTCTGCACCAGCGGGGGGATCGTGGCGTTGAAGGCGCGGACGGTCGCGTCGCCGGAGGACAGGGGCACGATCGTCGCGACGAACAGCTCCGCGTTCGGCGCCAACGAGGTGATGCGGTCGACCAGGGTGGCGAGGCGTTGGGGCGCGCCGCCCGGGTCGCCGCCGTACATGTCGTTCGTGCCGATGTGCAGCAGGATGGTGCGCGGGGTGTAGGTGCGCAGCCAGTTGGTGATGTTGCTGTCGATCTGGGCGATGGTCCAGCCCGAGTGGCCTTCGTGGTTGCGGTCGCCGAGGCCGGCCGGGCCGTTGGTCATCGACCCGACGAAGTCGACCGTGCGGCCACCGGCGACGAGCTTCTGCCACAGGTCGACGCGGTAGCCGCCGGGGACGTTGAAGCCGTCGGTGATCGAGTCGCCGAGCGGCATGACCTTCACGCCGCTGTCGGCCTGCGCGGTGCCCACGGCGAGCACGGCGCCGGCCACCAGGGTGAGCGCGGCGGCCGCGCTCGCGAGCAGGTGCCTTCGTTTCATGGTCCGGACCTCCGGAGAAGGTGACGTCCAGGAGTGTCCGTCGGCGCAATTGCGTTGGCAAGGCAATCGAGACGCGGGCGCGACCGGTCGCCGTGCGTCGCGTGCGGCCGATTGCCGACGCGCTCCGACCCGACGCGCGCCCCGGCCGGCCTCCGGGCGACTGCGCCGATCGATTCGGTGAACTGCACGATCGCCCGTCCGTCGACAGCCCGGGAACGTTGCGGTGGACCGAGGACCGCGCGGTCGCGCGACCGGGCGTGGTGAGCTGTTCGGGCTAGCCGGGCGCGGTCGGCCGGGTCGGGAACTCGACGTCTCGTTTCGGGACTTTCAGCTCAATGGCCGATGGCGCGGCCCGACTTGAGCCACCAGGGCGCGATCTGGCGCGGCCGCAGGGTGATGGCGTCGCAGATCAGCGTGACCACGTCGGTCCCCACCAGTCCGGTGTAGACGCTCGTGGTGGTGACGCCCCGGCCGCGCGCTTTCCGGGCCAGGCCGCGGAACCAGGTGTCGAACGCGGCCTTCGACGCGCGGTGGCCGCCCCAGCGGGCCGGCAGGGGCAGGCGGAGGTGCGCGGGGGAGACGTTGATCAGCTGGGCCGAGCCGTCGTCGCGCAGCGCGGGCAGCAGGCCGCGGATGAGCGTCGTCGGGCCGACGTAGTGCGTGTTGATCGGGTGCCGGGAGTTCCGCGCGGACGGCTGCTTCGGCGGTGTGCCGGCGGTGTGGATCACGATGTCGAGGCGGTCGTGCTCGTCGAGCAGCTGTTCGGCGAGCACGCGCATGGTGGCGGGCGCCGCCGGGTCGGCCCGGTAGACCCACACCTCGCCGGTCGACCGGTGCGCGGGGTGGGTGGCGACCAGGACCCGCGCGCCCGCGCGGCTCAGGTGACGCGCGGCGGCGTCGGTGACGGCGCAGGACGTCCCGGTGAGCAGGATCGTCCGGCCGGCCACGGCGTGCCGGAGCCGGGTGTCGGTCATGCGTGGCCTTCCGTCGGTGACTCGACCGGGCCCGCGTCCGCGGGGACGGCGGCGAACGGGCAGGAGCACCGGGAGCGGGTGGAGCCGCCGGTCACCGGCCCTGTCCGTCCGGTGTGGACGACCAGCCCCCGCCGCCGGTGCGGCAACCCGGGCCGAGGTCCCGCCGGCGCCCTCGTGACCCGTCCGGTCACCGGCCCTGTCGGAGATGCCGGCGACCACCGCCGCCTCGCTGCCCGCGAGTGCTTCGCGGGCAGCGGAGTGGTCCTCGCGATCGTTCGCACTGTGCACTCCCCACCCTTCGCGACCGCCGGCCCGGTCCGCCCCCAGCCTCGTCGGCCGCCGCGCGGCCCCGCCAACGCAGACCGTCAGGTTCACCCGGACCGGTGTTCCGAAGGCGGTGGCACCCCGTGCCGGCGCACTATCCACACCGGACTGGCGGACCGGATGGGTGGCGCCGGGGCCTGCCGACCCGACCGGGCGAACACCGCCGGTGTGAGCGAGGTTTCCCGTGCGCGACCGGCCACGGCGTGCCGCTGCCGACGCCGCCGGACCGGCCGAGGGGGTGTCAGCGGGGTTCGTCCCGCACCGAGTGGTAGCGGCCGTCGTGGTAGAGCAGGGGAGGGGTGGCGTCGCGCAGATCGGTGGCGGTCACCCGGGCGAGCACCAGGTGGTGGTCGCCCACCGGGATGAGCGCCTCGACCTCGGCCCGCAGCCAGCCCGCCGTGTCGTCGAGCACCGGCTCGCCGCCCGCGAGGCGGCGCCACCCGGTCGGCGCGGCGAACCGGTCGAGGCCGCTCGTGGCGAACCGCCGGGCGACGTCCTCCTGGTGCGCGCCCAGGAAGTTGACGACGACGCTCGTCGCCGTCCGCACGTGCGGCCAGCTGGAGGACCCGGCCGAGACCCCGAAGGAGACCACCGGCGGTTCGGCGGACACCGACGTGAGCGACGTCGCGGTGAACCCGGCCGGACCGCGCTCGGCGTCGACCGTGACGACCACGACGCCCGCCGGGTGGCGGCGGAACACCCGCCGGAACTCCGGCACGTCCACCCCCGGCGCCTGGTCGGTCGAGGCGCTCACCGGCCGACCCCGCGGTCGGGTGGCCCGTCCACCGGGCGCGCGGTGACCGGGGCGGGCGTCGCGGTCGTGCGCTCACCTGCCGACCGGGGGCCGCCGTGGCGGCGCGTGCGGAGCGTGGATGCCTGGGACACACCCCGATGCTGGCACCCGACGTCGGCACGGCCAAGGAGGCTCACGATGTGGGAGGGGCTTCACCGGCGTCGCGGCGAAGTGCCGGCGGCGCCGGACCCCGGGCAACCCGCACGGGTGATTTGTCGGCGGATCCCGGATGGGCCGTGCTGCACTGGACCAGGTGTCCGCGAACCCGGTCGCGCACCACGACGACCCCCGACGCTGGATGTGATCCCGTGACCGTGCCCGAACCCGCGCCGTGCCCGGACGACCTCCGGGTCGAGGTGAGCGGTGTCGCGCCCCCGGTGGGGCCGGAAGAACTGACCCAGGGGTACGGGCTGACGGAGTTCGGCGCGGACTGCGAGTGCGGTTGCGGCGGGGGACTCGAAGCCCTCCTCTGACCGGCGGGCCGCCACCCCCGCGCCGGTGCCGAGTCTGGAGGAACCGCATGGCTGAACCGGTTCGCGACTGGGTCGGCGCGCACGTCTTCCACCGCGGCGACCAGGACCTGCTCGTCACCGGGGCGATGGCGCCGGTGTGCGAGGACCTGACCCGGACCGGCCGGGCCCGCGGGTGGTTCTTCCTCCGCTACTGGGAGGGCGGGCCGCACGTGCGGCTGCGGGTGCTCGCCAAGGCGCCGGCGGAGGTCCGGTCGGCGGTGGCGCGGTCGTGCGCCCGGCACCTGGCCGACCACCCGTCGCCGCCCGGCGGCTGGTCCCAGGGCGAGTACGAGGCCGTCGCCCGCCGCCGCGCCGAGGACGAGCACCTGACCGGGTGGGACCGGCGGCTGCGGGAGGTCGACACCGTGGAGTTCGTCGCCTACGAGCCGGACCACCGCGCCTACGGCGACGGCCGGGCGTTGCGCGCGGTGGAACGGCACTTCACCGACTCCAGCCGCGTCGCCGTCCACCTCCTGACCGCGCCCCCGGACCGGCGGGCGGGCGCGGCGCTGGCCATGCTCACGCTCGCCCTCGCGGTGTGCGAGCCCGACCTGGACCGGGCCGCCGCCCGCTTCGCCGCGGTGCGCACCCGGCTGCCGTCGCCGTCGCGCCCGGACCGCCGTGACGACCTGCGCGAGCAGACCCGGCGGCTGTGGGCGCGCGCGTCCGCCGACCCCGTCGACCTCGCGCGCGCCGACGTCCTCGCCACGTGGTGGCGGTCGGTCCGGGCCCTGCACGCGACCCTGAGCGGGCTGCGGGCGCGGGGCGACTTCGCGCCGGTGCACGCGCTGTCGCCGTTCTCGGGCCTGGCGCGGGCGCTGCGCCCCGACGACCCGGTGGTCGCGCACGTGGTCCTGCGCTGCGCGCACCTGCTGTGCAACCGCCTCGGCCTCCCGGCGGCCACGGAGGCGCGACTGGGCGCCCTCACCGCCCGGACGCTGTCCGAGCTCCCCGAACACCACGACGAGGTGGCCCCGCTGTGACCGTCGAGACCGAACACGCCCGCCGGGACACCCTCACCACCTGGCACAGCCTGCACGTGCACTACCACGACCCGGACCAGGACCGGCTCATCCTCGACGCGGTCCGCCCCGCCTTCCAGCACCTGCGCTCCCGGGTCGCCGGCCTCTACCTCGCCCGGCACTGGCGGCAGGGCCCTCACCTGCGCCTGTTCG
This sequence comes from Saccharothrix sp. 6-C, assembly GCF_016695385.1. Classification (NCBI taxonomy): domain Bacteria; kingdom Bacillati; phylum Actinomycetota; class Actinomycetes; order Pseudonocardiales; family Pseudonocardiaceae; genus Saccharothrix; species Saccharothrix sp. 6-C. The sequence continues at coordinate 2,959,871 of NZ_CP064192.1, forward strand.
CCAGGACGGACCCGGACACGTGGGCCCGGGTGGTCCGGCCGCGCATCGAGGCCGTGGTCGGCGAGTACCTGGCCCGGCACCCGTCCACGACGCGGCCCGACTTCGAGCACGACCTGGCCCAGCACCGCCTCCTGGCCCGCCGCGAGCAGGAGCGCGGGCCGCTGCTGCCGTGGTTGCCGGACAACTCCGTCCACGAGCAGCCCTACGACACCCGGCCGCACGTGATCCGCAGCCCGCTGACCGGCGAGCTGATGGCCTCGTTCGCCTCCGAGAGCACGAACCTGCTGTTCCGGATGCTCGACCGGGCCCGTGCGGGCGTCGACGCCAAGGAGCTGATCGCGCTGGAGCTGGTGCTGGCCACCGCGGTCGCCGCGGGCCCGCCCGGCACGTCGGGCTTCGCGTCCTACCGCTCCCACGCCGAGGGGTTCCTCTGCTCGTGCGCCGACCCGGACGCCGTCCGCGCGGCGTTCGACGCGCACTACGAGTCGCACCGCGGCGCCCTGATCTCCCGGACGCGGGCCGTGCTCGCCACCCTGGGCGGCGGCGCGAGCACCACCCCGTACGCCCGCCGGTGGGCCGCCCGGTGCGAGGACTACGGCCGCCGCGTCGGCCCGCTGATCGAGCGGGACCTGGTCTTCCCGCCGGCGCCCACCGAGGCGCCGGCCGCACCACCCGCCGACCGGCCCGCCACCCGGCCGGCGGCCCCGCTGCACGCGCTGATGCTCGGCAGTCGCGCCTACCGGGAGGCCGTGCTCCGCCACCCGGACTTCCTCCGCTACCGGTTCCTGCTCACCTGCACCCACCTGCAGATCAGCCGGCTCGGCCTGACCCCGTTCCAGCGCTTCCGCACCTGCCACGCGGCGGCCAACGCGGTGGAGGAGATCCACGGCGTCTCCGCCGCGGACACCATCCGGGCCTACGGGGAGGGCCACCCGGACCCGGTGGCCTGACCGAGCCGGCCGCCGCCTCCGATCGCCCCCGTCGCCTGCGTCCGTCCGCCGGTCGAAGAGTGCTCGTGTTCACTGGACCGGGGTGATCGCGGGCGTGCCCCCGCGCGGAACCCGCTGGATAGTGGAATGGGATGGTCCTACCGTGGGGTACAGGGTGTTCTGACCGAGCGTGACCGGTTTCGGTGGGTGGGCCGTCGGGGCGAGACGGCGCTGTGGGGACGTTCACGAGGGGGCCGGAATGGGGTATTCGGCAGATCGGTCGTGGTCTCGGGGGAGCAGGGACGCTCCGCTGTTCGAAGCCTTCCTGCCGTTGGGGCGGAGCGCGGTCGTGCCCGTCGAGCACGTCGACGCGGCCACGGGGCAGCCGTGCGCGGCCGATCGCGCGTTGCGGCTGCTGGTGGTCGGGCGGGACTGGGTCGGCGCGATGCGTTGCGCCGAAGAGGCGTTGGAGGACGAGGCCTGTCGGAGCCGCGAGGTCTGCGTCGCGCGGGCGCTGTCGACGTTGATCTACGGCGGCGAATTGGTCACCGCCGACGCGCACAGCCTGCTCAACGCCGACCGGCCGGAGGTCTCCGGCGTGGTGGCGCTGCTCCAGGCGCGCATCGCACGGCTGTTCGGCGACGTGGACCGCGCGCACGCGCTGCTGGGGCCGCTGATGTCGGCCGGCACGCCGCTCGAGACCCGCCTGGTCGCCGCCGGCTGGGCGGTGGAGCTGCTGGCGGAGTGCGGCGACGTGACCGCCGCCCGCGCGCTGGCCCGGGAGCACCGGCTCGACGAGGCGCTGGACGCCGGCGTCGCGTGCCGCCCGGTGCTGCTCGCCGCGCGCGGCGCGGTGGCGATGGCGGACGGCCGGCCGGGTCTCGCGGTGGCCCAGTACCTGGGGTGCGGCCGGGAGCTGATCGCGCGCGGCGTGGCCAACCCGGCGGTGACGCCGTGGCGCAGCGAGGCGGCGCTGGCGGCGTTCTCGGCCGGGCGGGACGAACTCGCCGTCGCCCTCGCGCGGCAGGAGTACGAGGCCGCCGTGCTGTGGGGCGAGTCCCGCACGGTCGGGCGGGCGTTGTGCGCCTTGGCCGTCGTGGACGCCGACGGCCAGGAGGTCGAGCGCCTCAGCGAGGCCGGGCAGCTGCTGGAGCTGGCGCAGGCGTGGCCCGAGCTGGCGCGGGCGCAGTACGAGCTGGGCATCCGGCTCGCCGCGCGCGGCGACGTGGTGGCCGCCCGGCAACGGCTGCACTGCTCGCACGCGCTGGCCCGGCAGACCGGAAACCCGCGCCGGGTGCAGCTGGCCGAGCGCGCGTTGGCCGCGGTCGCCGCGCCGCCGCGCAGGCCGGCGCTGACCCGCCAGCAGGCCCGGATCGCCGAGCTCGTGGTCGCAGGATACTCGAACAAAGAGATCGCGACGAAACTGTTCCTGGCGCTGCGCACGGTCGAGTTCCACCTTTCCAACACCTACGAAAAACTCGGGGTGACCGGCCGCGACGAGCTGCGCGCCGCACTGGAGCACGACGCCTGAGGCACTACCCCGACCGTCCTGTGTCCCATGAGGACACAAAGGGTGGTGACGTGGGTCACAAATTATTGGTCGGGACTTTGCGGGTCGACCGTAGTATCCGGTCGCCGCCCTTGTCGGTGTCGAAGGGGCCGTGCCAGCATCGATCTCGGATGAATGAGTTGTGTCCCCCACCGACAATGCCGATAAGTGGTGGTCGGGGACCGGCTCCGCTCCTCACGAATGTGACGAAGGGTATCGCGAGCCATGGCCGAAGAACCCGATCTGGCGACCCAGGTGAAGGTGCTCGCCGCCCGCGTCGACGAGTTGGAGCAAGCGCGCGCGCTGCACGAGCTGCGCAACCGCCTGCCCCGGCTGATCAACGACGACGCGTGGGGGAGCGTCGGCGAGCTGTTCACCGAGGACGCGCACCTGGACTACGGCGACGTGGGCCGGGCCGACGGCCGCGCCGCCATCGCGGCGTACTTCGCGGGGCTGCCCGCGCGGATCGACGCGGACAACCCGGTCGCCTCCGGGGTGCTGGTCAAGCAGTTCGTGCACGGGCACGACGTGGAGATCGACGGCGACCGGGCGACCGGCGTGTGCTTCTTCGAGGAGAAGGTCGTCTTCGACCGGGAGACGTACCTGGTCGCGGGCAAGTTCACCGACTCGTACGCGCTGGTGGACGGCCGCTGGCTGTTCGACCGGATCACGCTCACGCCGTACTGGGTGATCCCGCACGACCGCGGCCACGGCCGCTGACCGCGTTCGCCCGAGGGGGAGGGTCCATGCTCCAGCAGAACACCACCAAGCGCATCGGCTACTGGCTGCTCCTGCTGCACCAGGCGTTCGACGCCGCGACCACCGCCGCGCTGCGGGACGTGGGGCTCAACCGGCGCCAGTGGCAGGTGCTGCACGCCGTCGCCATCGGCGTCGGCACGGTCCCGGAGCTCGACGAGGCGTTCGAGCCGTTCCTGGTCGCCGACCGCGAACGGTCCTACCGGCCGGTCGTCGAGGATTTCGCCGCCCGCGGCTGGGTCGAGCTGCGCGGTGACGCGGTCACCCTGACCGAGGCGGGCGTCGAGGCGCACGCGCGCGCCGAGGTGCTGGTCGACGCGCACGCCGACAAACAGTTGCGCGGCATCACGCAGGAGGAGTTCCTCGCGGCCAACGACGTGCTGCGGCGGATAGCCGAGAACATGCGCGACAACGGTTCGCGCTGACCGTCCGGTCGAATGCTCCGCAATTCTTTCGTGGGTGGCTGAATGCTGCCCGGGCACGGTCGTGGTTCGTAACGGGGATGGGGGTCCTGCCGTGCGGAAAGTGCTGATCGCCAATCGTGGCGAGATCGCGGTGCGCATCGTCCGCGCGTGCCGCGACGAAGGGTTGGAAAGCGTGGCGGTGTACGCCGACCCCGACCGGGACGCGCCGCACGTGCGCCTGGCCGACGAGGCGTTCGCGCTGGGCGGCGACACCCCGGCGACGAGCTACCTCGACGTCGACAAGGTGCTCGCCGCCGCCCGGGACTCCGGCGCGGACGCCCTGCACCCCGGGTACGGCTTCCTGTCGGAGAACGCCGGGTTCGCCCAGGCCGTCCTGGACGCCGGGTTGACCTGGATCGGGCCCCCGCCGGCCGCGATCCGCGCGCTCGGCGACAAGGTCGAGGCCCGGCGCATCGCCCGCGAGGTGGGCGCGCCGCTGGTCGCGGGGACACCGGCGCCGGTGTCCGGGCCGGCGGACGTGCTCGCGTTCGCCGACGCGCACGGGCTGCCGATCGCGATCAAGGCGGCGTTCGGCGGCGGCGGCCGCGGCCTGAGGGTGGCCCGGACCCGCGAGGAGATCCCCGAGCTGTTCGAGTCGGCGGTGCGGGAGGCGACCGCCGCGTTCGGGCGCGGCGAGTGCTTCGTGGAGCGCTACCTGGACCGGCCGCGGCACGTGGAGACGCAGTGCCTGGCCGACCGGCACGGCACCGTCGTGGTCGTCTCCACCCGGGACTGCTCGGTGCAGCGCCGGCACCAGAAGCTGGTCGAGGAGGCGCCCGCGCCGTTCCTCACCGAGGCGCAGGACGCCGAGCTGCGCCGGGCGTCCAAGGCGATCCTGGCGCACGCCGGGTACGTCGGCGCGGGCACGTGCGAGTTCCTCCTCGCCCGGGACGGCACGCTCTCGTTCCTGGAGGTCAACACCCGGTTGCAGGTGGAGCACCCGGTGACCGAGGAGGTCGCGGGCGTCGACCTGGTGCGGGAGATGTTCCGGGTCGCGCGCGGCGAGCGGCTCGACGACGTGGACCCCGCGCCGCGCGGGCACTCCCTGGAGTTCCGCCTCAACAGCGAGGACCCGGGGCGGGGCTTCCTGCCCGCGCCGGGCGAGGTGACGCGCTTCGACCCGCCGTCCGGGCCGGGCGTGCGGCTGGACTCCGGCGTGGAGGCCGGCACGGTGGTGCGCCCCGCGTGGGACTCGCTGCTGGCCAAGCTGATCGTCACCGGGGCGACCCGCGAGCAGGCGCTGCGGCGGGCGGCCCGCGCGCTGGCCGAGTTCCGGGTCGACGGCGTGCCGACCACGCTGCCGTTCCACCGGGCGGTGGTGGACGACCCGGCGTTCGCGGGTGAGCCGTTCGCGGTGCACACCCGGTGGATCGAGACCGAGTTCGACAACCGGGTGCCGCCCTACGACGGCGAGCCGCACGACGGGCCCGCCGCCGCGCCGCGCGAGACGGTGGTGGTCGAGGTCGGCAGCCGCCGCCTGGAGGTCTCACTGCCGTCGTTGGCGCCCGTGCCGCGCGGCCCGGTCGCCACGGCGGTCCGCAAGCCGCGCGCGTCGGCCCGCAAGACCGCCGCGACGGGCGACGAACTGGTGTCGCCCATGCAGGGCACCGCCGTGAAGGTCGCCGTCGAGGAGGGCCAGCGGGTCGGCGAGGGCGACCTGGTCCTGGTCGTCGAGGCGATGAAGATGGAGCAACCGCTGCTCGCCCACCGCGCCGGGGTCGTGCGCGGCCTCACCGCGAAACCGGGCGACGCGGTCGCCGCCGGCGCCGTCGTCTGCCGGGTCTCCGAATGAAGCCGTCCACCCCAGGGGAGGGGACTGTGTACGCATCGGTCGTGGTCGTGGGCGCGGGGCCCGCCGGGCTCATGCTGGCCGGCGAGCTGAGGTTGGCGGGCGTCGACGTGGTCGTGCTCGAACGGCTGCCCGAGCGCTCCGGCGAGTCGCGCGGCATCGGGTTCACCATCCGCACGATGGAGGTGTTCGACCAGCGTGGCCTGCTGCCGCGGTTCGGCGGGATCGCGACCGGCACGTTCGGGCACTTCGGCGGCATCCCGCTGGACCTCGGCGTGCTCGGCGCGGCGCGGGAGTCGGCGAAGACGGTGCCGCAGCACCGCACCGAGGCCGTGTTGGAGAGCTGGGTGCGCCGGCTGGGCGCGGACGTCCGGCGCGGCGTCGAGCTGGTCGGGTTCGAGGAGGACGCCGACGGGGTCACCGTGCACGTGCGCGGCACCTCGGAGACGCTGCGGACCCGTTACCTCGTCGGGTGCGACGGCGGCCGCAGCACCGTGCGCAAGCTGGCCGGGTTCGACTTCCCCGGCACGGACGCGACGACCGAGCTGCTCATGGCCGACCTGCGCGGCATCGACATCGAGCCGCGCATGATCGGCGAGCAGGTGCCCGGCGGCATGGTGATGACCGCCCGCCTGCCCGACGGCACCACCCGCGTCATCGTCGGCGAGCGCGGCACACCGCCGCGCCGCCGCAGCGGACCGCCACCGTTCGCCGAGGTCGCGGAGGTGTGGAAACGGCTCACCGACACCGACATCTCGCACGCGGAGCCCGTGTGGGTGAGCGCGTTCGGCGACGCGGCCCGCCAGGTCACCGAGTACCGCCGGGGCCGCGTGCTGCTCGCGGGCGACGCCGCCCACGTGCACCTGCCGGCGGGCGGGCAGGGCATGAACACCGGCATCCAGGACGCGGTGAACCTGGGGTGGAAGCTCGCCGCCGTGGTCAACGGCGCCGCCCCGCTGTCCCTGGTGGACACCTACCACGCCGAGCGGCACGAGGTCGGCCGCCAACTGCTGGTGAACACCCGCGCGCAGAGCATGTTCATCCTCGGCGGCGCGGAGGTCGCGCCGCTGCGCGAGGTGTTCACCGAACTGCTCCGCCACCCCGAGGTGGAACGCCACCTCGCGGCGCGGGTGAGCGGCCTGGACATCCGCTACGACGTCGGCGGCGGCGCGAACCCGTTGCTGGGCCTGCGGTTGCCCCACCTCGACCTGACCCGGGGCCGCCACCGCACGAGCGGCGCGGAGCTGCTGCGCCGGGGCCGGGGCGTCCTGCTCGACCTCGCGGACAACGCCGTCCTGCGCCGACGGGCGGCTCCCTGGGCCGACCGGATCGACGTCGTCACCGCGACCGCGGCCGACGACCTGCCCGGCGGGACCACGGCGGTCCTCGTCCGGCCCGACGGCCACGTGGCCTGGGCCGCGCCGGGCAGCCACCACGACCTGCCGACGGCCCTGGACCGCTGGTTCGGGCCGGCCGGCTGACGCAGGAGGAGGGGCAATGCACAGCACCTTGATCGTGGCACGGATGGACCCGGGTTCCGCGGGAGACGTCGCGTCGCTGTTCCGCGAGTTCGACCGCAGCGACATGCCGGGCCGCATGGGCACCCGCCGTCGGCAGCTCTTCCACTACCGCGGCCTGTACTTCCACCTCCAGGACTTCGACGACGACAACGGCGGCGGGCGCATCGAGGACGCCAAGGACGACCCGCGCTTCGTCCGGATCAGCGAAGACCTGAAGCCGTTCATCGAGGCCTACGACCCGAAGACGTGGCGCTCGCCCGCGGACGCGATGGCGAGCCGGTTCTACCACTGGAGCACACCGTGACCAACCGTCGAGTGGTGATCACCGGGGTCGGCGTCACCGCCCCCGGCTCACCGGGCGTGAAGAACTTCTGGGACCTGCTGACCGCGGGCCGCACCGCCACCCGCCGCATCTCGTTCTTCGACCCGTCGCCGTTCCGCTCCCAGGTGGCGGCGGAGGTCGACTTCGACGCCGAGCTGCACGGCCTCGGGCCGCAGGAGATCCGGCGCATGGACCGGGCCGCGCAGTTCGCCGTCGTCACCGCCCGCCAGGCCGTGGAGGACAGCGGGCTGGAGTTCTCCTCGATCGACCCGGACCGGGTCGGCGTGACCATCGGCAGCGCGGTCGGCGCGACGATGGGCCTGGACCAGGAGTACCGGACGGTCAGCGACGGCGGCCGGCTGGAACTGGTCGACCACCGCTACGCCGTGCCGCACCTCTACAACTACCTGGCGCCCAGCTCGTTCGCGACCGAGGTCGCCTGGGCGGTCGGCGCGGAAGGGCCGAGCACGGTCGTCTCCACCGGCTGCACGTCGGGCCTGGACGCGATCGGCTACGCCACCGACGTCATCCGCGAGGGCTCGGCGGACGTGATGGTCGCGGGCGCCACCGACGCGCCGATCTCGCCGATCACCGTGGCCTGCTTCGACGCGATCAAGGCCACCACGCCGCGCAACGACGACCCCGAGCACGCCTCGCGGCCGTTCGACGCGAGCCGCAACGGGTTCGTGCTCGGCGAGGGCGCGGCGGTGTTCGTGCTGGAGGAGCTGGAGAGCGCCCGCGCCCGCGGCGCGACGGTGTACGCCGAGGTCGCCGGGTACGCGACCCGGTCCAACGCGTTCCACATGACCGGGCTCAAGCCGGACGGCCGGGAGATGGCCGAGGCCATCCGGGTCGCGCTGGCGCAGGCGCGGCTCAACCCGGAGGACATCGACTACGTCAACGCGCACGGCTCGGGCACCCGGCAGAACGACCGGCACGAGACGGCGGCGTTCAAGCGCAGCCTGGGCGAGCACGCCTACCGCGTGCCGGTCAGCTCGATCAAGTCCATGGTCGGCCACTCGCTCGGCGCGATCGGCTCGATCGAGGTCGCCGCCTCGGTGCTGGCCATGCAGCACGACGTGGTGCCGCCGACGGCGAACCTGCACCGCCCGGACCCGGAGTGCGACCTGGACTACGTGCCGCTGGTGGCCCGCGACTGGCGGACCGACGCGGTGCTGTCGGTGGGCAGCGGCTTCGGCGGCTTCCAGAGCGCCGTGGTGCTGGCCGACCCGGGGCGGGTGCGGCCGTGAGCGTCGTGGTGACGGGCCTCGGCGTGGCCGCGCCGACCGGGCTCGGCGTCGACGCCTACTGGGCCAACACCCTGGCCGGCGCCGGCGCGCTGGACCGGATCTCCCGGTTCGACCCGTCGGGCTACCCGGCCCGGCTGGCGGGCGAGATCCGCGACTTCGTCGCCGAGGACCACCTGCCGGGCAGGCTGCTGCCGCAGACCGACCGGATGACCAGGCTCGCGCTGGTGGCCGCCGACTGGGCGTTCGCCGACGCCCGGCTGGTGCCGTCCGCGCTGGCCGACTACGACATCGGCGTGATCACCGCCAGCCACTCCGGCGGGTTCGAGTTCGGCCAGAACGAGCTGCGGGCGTTGTGGAGCAAGGGCGGCCAGTACGTCAGCGCCTACCAGTCGTTCGCCTGGTTCTACGCGGTGAACAGCGGCCAGATCTCCATCCGCAACGGGCTGCGCGGCCCGAGCAGCGTGGTGGTGAGCGACCAGGCGGGCGGCCTGGACGCGGTGGCGCAGGCCCGCCGGCAGATCCGCAACGGCACGTCGGTGGTGCTGGCGGGCGCGGTGGACGCGTCGATCTGCCCGTGGGGGTGGGTCGCGCAGCTGACCAGCGGCCGGCTCAGCGAGCACGACGACCCGCGCCGCGCCTACCTGCCGTTCGACGACGACGCCGCCGGGCACGTGCCAGGCGAGGGCGGCGCGCTGCTGGTGCTGGAGGACCGGGAGCACGCCACCGCCCGCGGCGCGCACGTCTACGGCGAGGTCGCCGGCCACGCGTCCACGATGGACCCGGCGCCCGGCCGCGACCGCGCGCCGACGTTGCAGAAGGCGATCCACCGCGCGCTGGCGGACGCGGGCGCCGTGGCCGAGGAGATCGGCGTGGTGTTCGCCGACGCCGCCGCCGTGCCCGAGCTGGACCGGGCCGAGGCGGAGGCCATCACCAAGGTCTTCGGCCCGCGCGGCGTGCCGGTGACCGCGCCGAAGACCGGGACGGGCCGGCTGTACTCCGGGGCCGCGCCGCTGGACCTGGCCGCCGCGCTGCTCTCGCTGCGCGACGGCGTGATCCCGCCGACGGTCAACACCCGCCCGTCCGAGCGCTACGAGCTGGACCTGGTGACCGGCGCGCCGCGCCGCGCGGACCTGAGGGCCGCGCTGGTGATCGCCCGCGGGCACGGCGGGTTCAACTCCGCGGTGGTCGTCCGCGCGCCCGAACCGACCTGAGACTGCCGAGAGGAACCACCCATGTCCGTCGAGTTCACCATCGAAGACCTGAAGCGCATCCTCCGCGAGGGCGCCGGCGCCGACGAGGCCGTCGACCTCGACGGCGACATCGCCGGGAGCGACTTCGAGGAGCTGGGCTACGAGTCGCTGGCGCTGCTGGAGACCGGCAGCCGCATCGAACGCGAGTACGGCATCTCCCTCGACGAGGACGCGCTGGCCGACGCGCGCACACCCGGCGCGCTGGTCGACCTCGTCAACTCCCACCTCGCCGCCCGAGCGGTCTGAACCGGAAGGAAACCCATGACCGGGAACGGAAAGGTCGCGCTGGTCACCGGCGCGACGAGCGGCATCGGCCTGGCGACCGCGCGGCTGCTCGCCGAGCAGGGCCACCGGGTCTTCCTGTGCGCACGCGGCGAGGACGCGCTGCTGCGCACCGTCAAGGACCTCCAGGACGAGGGCCTCGACGTGGACGGCACGACCGGCGACGTGCGCGAGAAGGCCGACATCCGGCGCGTCGTGCAGGCCGCCGTGGACCGCTACGGCCCGATCGACGTGCTGGTGAACAACGCTGGCCGCAGCGGCGGCGGCGTGACCGCCGACATCGAGGACGACCTGTGGCTCGACGTCATCGCCACCAACCTCACCAGCGTCTTCCTGGTCACCCGCGAGGTGCTCACCACCGGCGGCATGCGCGGCAAGGACCGCGGCCGGATCATCAACATCGCCTCCACGGCGGGCAAGCAGGGCGTGGTGCTCGGCGCGCCGTACTCGGCGTCCAAGCACGGCGTCGTCGGGTTCACCAAGGCCCTGGGCAACGAGCTCGCGCCGACCGGCATCACGGTCAACGCCGTCTGCCCCGGCTACGTGGAGACGCCGATGGCGCAACGGGTCCGGCAGGGCTACGCGGCGGCGTACGGCACCACCGAGGAGGCGATCATGGAGAAGTTCACCGCCAAGATCCCGCTCGGCCGGTACTCCACGCCCGAGGAGGTGGCCGGCCTGGTCGGCTACCTGGCCTCCGACCCGGCCGGTTCGATCACCGCGCAGGCGCTGAACGTCTGCGGCGGCCTGGGCAACTTCTGAGCAGCACCCACCCCGGACGACACCAACCTGAGGGGACACCCATGACCGGCTTCCCGGTCCGCGAGGTCGAGCACGAGATCACCGTGCAGGCGCCGCCCGCGGACGTGTACCGCATGCTCGCCGAGGTGGAGAACTGGCCGAGGCTGTTCCCGCCCTCGGTGTACGTGGACTACGTGGAGCGCGACGGCGACCACGAGCGCATCCGGATCTGGGCCACGGCCAACGGCGAGCCGAAGAACTGGACCTCGCGCCGGGAGCTCGACCCGGACAACCTGCGCATCACGTTCGCGCAGGAGGTGTCGTCGCCGCCGGTGGCGGAGATGAGCGGCACCTGGGTCGTCGAGCCGCACGGCGACCAGACCCGGTTGCGCCTGCTGCACAGCTACCGCGCGATCGACGACGACCCCGAGGGGCTGGCCTGGATCGACGAGGCGGTGGACCGCAACAGCAAGGCCGAGCTGCCGTCGTTGAAGGCGAACGTCGAGCTGGCCACCCGCACCGCCGAGCTGACCCTGTCCTTCGTGGACACCGTCACGGTCGACGGCGCGGCCAAGGACGTCTACGACTTCGTCAACGACGCCGGCCGGTGGACCGAGCGCCTGCCGCACGTGGCGTCGGTGGTGCTGACCGAGGACACGCCGGGCTTGCAGGTGCTGCGGATGGAGACGCTCACCAAGGACGGCTCCTCGCACACCACCGAATCGGTCCGGGTCTGCTTCCCGCACCACAAGATCGCCTACAAGCAGACCACCCTGCCCGCGCTGATGACCCTGCACACCGGCTACTGGACGTTCGAGGAGGACGAGAACGGCGTCACCACGGCGTCCTCCCAGCACACCGTGGTCATCAACGCGGACAACATCGCCAAGGTGCTCGGACCGGACGCGGGCGTGGCCGAGGCGAGGGCGTTCGTCCGGGACGCGCTGGGCAACAACAGCCGGGCGACGCTCGGCCACGCCAAGGCCTACGCGGAACAGCGGCGCTGACGGGATGGACACCGACGTCGTCGTGGTGGGGGCGGGCCCGGTCGGCCTGCTGCTCGCGGGCGACCTGTGCGCGGGCGGCGCGCGGGTCACCGTGCTGGAGCGGCTGACCGAGCCCACCACCGAGTCCCGCGCCTCGACCCTGCACGCCCGCACCATGGACGTGCTGGCCGAGCGGGGCGTGCTGGAGGCGCTCGGCGGGCTGCCGCCGGGCGGCCCCGGCCACTTCGGCGGCCTGCGGCTCGACCTGACCGCGGCCGACCCGGGCCACCGCTTCGCCGGGCAGTGGAAGTGCCCGCAGGCCGCCCTGGAGAAGGTGCTGGGCGAGCGCGCGGTCCGGCTGGGCGCGCGGGTGCTGCGCGGCCGGGAGCTGACCGACCTCGTCGACCGCGACGACCACGTCGTCGCGGTGGCCGGTGGGGACCGGATCACCGCCGCCTACCTGGTCGGCTGCGACGGCGAGGAGAGCGCCGTGCGGGTGCTCGCCGGGTTCGACTTCCCCGGCCGGGACGCCACGCTGGAGATGCTGCGGGCCGACGTCGAGGGCGTCGACCTCCCGGACCGGCGGTTCGAACGGCACCCGAACGGCCTGGCCACCGCCCACCGCTGGCCCGACGGCAGCACCCGCGTCATGGTGCACGTGTTCGGCTCCACGCCCGTGCCGCGCACCGGCGCGCCGACGTTCGCCGAGGTGGTCGAGGCGTGGGCGGCGGTCACCGGCGAGGACATCGGCGGCGGGCGACCCAGGTGGCTCAACGCGTTCGGCAACACCCGCCGGCAGGCCGCGACCTACCGGCGGGGCCGGGTGCTGCTCGCGGGCGACGCCGCGCACCGGCAGATGCCGGTCGGCGGCCAGGCGCTCAACCTCGGCCTGCAGGACGCCGCCGAGCTCGGGCACCGGCTGTCGGCCCGGCTCGCGGGCGGCGACGACGGACCGCTGGAGCACTACGACGCCGTCCGGCACGCCGCGGGCGCCCGGACCGTGACCAACATCCAGGCGCAGGCGCTGCTGCTGCTCGGCGGTCCCGAGGTGGAGCCGCTGCGCGAGATCTTCGGCGAGCTCATGCGCTTCGACGGCGTGCAGGCGCACCTCGCCGGGATGGTCAGCGGCCTGGGCACGCCGCCCGCACCACAGGACACACCTCAGGAGGGGACCACGATGGGCAAGCTCGACGGCAAGACCGCGCTGGTCACCGGCGCCAGCCGGGGCATCGGACGGGCCACCGCGCAGCGGCTGGCCGAGGAGGGCGCGCTGGTCGCCGTCCACTACGCGAGCAACGACGAGGCGGCGGCCGAGACCGTGGCGCTCATCGAGAAGGACGGCGGGCGCGCGTTCGCGGTGCGGGCGGAGCTGGGCGTGCCCGGCGACGTGCACGAGCTGTTCCTCGGCCTGGAGCGGGGACTTCGCGAGCGCACGGGCGCCACGACGTTGGACATCGTGGTGAACAACGCGGCGGCGCAGACCGCGGCGGGGCTCGCGCCGGAGGACGTCACGCCGGAGGACTTCGACCGGCTGATGGCGGTCAACGCCAAGGCGCCGTTCTTCATCGTGCAGCGCGCGTCGTCGTCGTTGGCCGACGGCGGGCGGATCATCAACATCTCGTCCGGCGTCACGAGGGTCGCCAACCCGGAGCAGCTGGCGTACTCGATGAGCAAGGGCGCGCTCGAGCAGCTGTCGCTGCACCTGGCCCGCCACCTCGCGCCGCGCCGCATCACGGTGAACTCCGTGGCGCCGGGCATCACCGACAACGGCAGCCCCGTGTTCGACATCCCGGAGGCCGTCGAGGCGATGTCGCAGCTGTCGGCGTTCAAGCAGGTCGCGAAGGCGGACGACGTCGCGAACGTGGTGGCGTTCCTGGCCACGGAGGACGCGCGCTGGATCACCGGCGCGTTCATCGACGCCAGCGGCGGCACCCTGCTGGGTTGAGATCGGGGGAAGCATGACGACAGTCCGCGAACCGGGGACCCACGTCGACCGGATCGACGAGTTGGCCGCGGTGAAGGAGCTGGGCAGGGTCGGCGCCGACCCGCGTGCCACCGAACGGCAGCACGCGAAGGGCAAGCTGACCGCGCACGAGCGGATCGAGCTGTTGCTGGACAAGGGCAGCTTCACCGAGGTGGAGCCGCTGCGCAGGCACCGGGCCACCGGGTTCGGGCTGGAGGCCAAGCGCCCGCACGGCGACGGGGTGGTCGCCGGCTGGGGCGCGGTCGAGGGCAGGCGCGTGTTCGTCTACGCGCACGACTTCCGCGCGTTCGGCGGCGCGCTCGGCGAGGCCCACGCCCAGAAGATCCACAAGGTGATGGACCTGGCCATCGCGGCGGGCGCGCCGCTGGTGTCGTTGAACGACGGCGCGGGCGCCCGCATCCAGGAGGGGGTGTCCGCGCTCGCGGGCTACGGCGGCATCTTCCAGCGCAACGTGCGCGCGTCCGGGGTGATCCCGCAGATCAGCGTGATGCTCGGGCCGTGCGCCGGCGGGGCCGCGTACTCGCCCGCGTTGACCGACTTCGCGTTCATGGTGCGGGGCATCTCGCAGATGTTCATCACCGGGCCGGACGTGGTGCGCACGGTGACCGGCGAAGAGATCTCCATGGAGGGGCTGGGCGGCGCGGAGGTGCACGGCGGCACGTCCGGCGTGGCGCACTTCGTCTACGACGACGAGGAGAGCTGCCTGGCCGACGTCCGGCTGCTGCTGTCCATGCTGCCCGCCAACAACCGCGAGCTGCCGCCCGTGGTGCGCGGTGACGACCCGGTGGACCGGCGTGGCGACGGGCTGCTCGACGTGGTGCCGGTGGACGGCGCGCGGTCCTACGACGTGCGGGACGTGATCGAGGAGATCGTCGACGACGGCCACCACTTCGAGGTGCACGCGCTGTGGGCGCCGAACCTCGTGTGCGCGTTCGCCCGGCTGGACGGTCAGCTGGTCGGGATCGTGGCCAGCCAGCCGGCCGTGCTCGCCGGGGTGCTGGACATCCGGGCCAGCGAGAAGGGCGCGCGGTTCGTCCAGTTCTGCGACTCGTTCAACATCCCGCTGCTGACGCTGGTGGACGTGCCCGGTTTCCTGCCGGGGGTGGGCCAGGAGCACGACGGCATCATCCGGCGCGGGGCGAAGCTGCTGTACGCGTTCTGCAACGCGACCGTGCCCCGGGTGTCCGTGGTGCTGCGGAAGGCCTACGGCGGCGCGTACATCGTGATGGACTCGCGGTCGATCGGCGCGGACCTCGCCTACGCCTGGCCCACCAACGAGATCGCGGTGATGGGCGCGGACGCGGCGGCGGACGTCGTGTTCCGCCGGGAGATCGCCGCGTCCTCGGATCCCGCGCGCACCAGGCAGGAGATGGTCGACCGGTACCGCAGCGAGCTGGCGCACCCGTTCTACGCGGCCGAGCGCGGCCTGGTGGACGACGTGATCGACCCGCGCCGAACGCGCGAAGTGCTGATCCGCGCTTTCGCGATGCTGGAAGCCAAGGACGCCGACCTGCCGCGCCGCAAGCACGGCAACCCGCCGCAATGACGGCCGCGGACCGGCGGCTCCCGGTGGTGGGTGCGATACGGCTCGCCAAGCCGGACACCGCTCGCCGACCAGCTGCCGTGCGCGAGCGCGAGCCCAACCCGGAGGTGGCGCGATGAGCGAGCCCGACCCGCTCCCCGAACTGCTGCTGCGCGTGGAGAAGGGCGATCCCGACCCGGTGGAGCTGGCGGCGTTGGCGGCCGTCCTGCGGTTGCGGGCGGCGGTCGTCGTCGTGTCGGAAGAGGTGCCACGGCGGTCGGCGCGGTGGCGCAGGCCCGAGCGCGTCGCGGGCTTCGCGGGCGCGCGCACCTGGCGGAACTGACCCAAGGAGACCCGGATGGACGTCGGCTTTCTCTTCGACCTGCGCAACCCCGCGCAGTGGGCACGGCCCTGGGCGGACCACTACGCGCGCAGCCTGGAGCTGTGCGAGGAGGCCGACCGGCTCGGCGCGAACGGCGTGTGGTTCACCGAGCACCACCTGTTCCCCGACGGCTACCTGCCCCAGCCGTTGACGTTCGCCGCCGCGGCCGCGGCACGCACCCGCAACGTCCGCATCGGCACCGCCGTCACCCTGCCCGCGCTCCGCCACCCCGCGCACCTGGCGGAGGAGGCGGCCGTGGTGGACCTCGTCAGCGGCGGCCGCCTGGAGCTCGGCATGGGCGCCGGCTACCGCGTGCCCGAGTTCGAGCTGGTCGGCGCGGAGCACAGCCGCCGGTTCGCCGAGACCGAACGCGTCATCCGCGAGGTCCAGCGGCTGTGGCGGGAGGGCGGCATCACCCCGCTGCCGGTGCAGGACCCGGTCCCGCTGTGGGGCGGCTTCTACGGCCCGCGCGGCGCGCGCATCGCCGGTCGGCTCGGCATCGGGCTGCTGCACATCTCGCCCGAGATGTTCCGGCACTACCGCGACGGGCTGGTCGAGGGCGGCCACGACCCGGCGTCGGCCAGGGTGTCCGACCTGCTGCCCGTGCTGCTCGCCGACGACCCGGACGCGGCCTGGGCCCGCGTCGCGCCGCACCTCGCGCACCAGATGAACACCTACCGGCAGCTGTCCGTCGAGGGCACGGGCGCGCCGGTGCCGCCACCGCTGGAGCCGGGGGAGTTCCGCGACCGCCGCGAGGACGGTCCGTGGGGCGCGCTGGAGATCATGACGCCCGCCGAGGCCGCCGCGCGCATCTTCGAACGCACCCGCGGCCTGCCGGTCGAACACCTGATCTTCTGGGCCAGCGTCGGCGCGATGCCCGACGACCTGGTGGTCCGGCACCTGGAACTTGTCAGCCGCGAGCTGGCCCCGCTGCTGGACAAGGCGTCCGCCCGTGCGTGACGGCGTCGTGTGGGACCGCAAGGCGTGGGCGCTGCTGTTCGTCCTCTCGGGCAACATGCTGCTCGACGCCCTGGAGGTCGCCGTGGTGCTCCCGGCGCTGACTCCCCTCGGCGCCGGGTTCGCCATCACGACCTCGGACGCGCAGTGGGTGATGAGCGGCTTCGCGCTCGGGTTCGCGCTGCTGCTCGTCCCCGGCCCCCACCTCGCCGCCCGCATCGGCCGCAAGGAGCTCTACCTGGGCGCGATGCTGGTGTTCGCGGCGGCGTCCGTGGTCGCGGGCCTCACCGACTCGTTCGGCGTGCTCGTCGCGACCCGCGTGGTGAAAGGCCTCTGCGCCGCGCTCACCGCGCCCGCCGGGCTGGCGATCATCGTGTCGGTGTTCGACGGCCCGGCCCGGCGGCGCGCGGTCTCGGTCTACTCGCTGTTCGGCGCGGCCGGTTTCACCTCGGGCCTGCTGCTGTCCGGCGTGCTGAGCGCGCACGACTGGCACTGGACGTTCCTGTTCCCCGCGCCGGTCGCGCTGGTGCTGTTCGCCGCCGGCCTGCGGGTGATCCCCCGCGCGCCCGCCGAGCCGCCGCCGCCGCTCGACCGGGTCGTCCTGCGCGACGGCTCGCTGCTGCGCGCCGGGTTCGGCGCGGCCGTGCTGAACGGCACCTACATCGGGTTGATGCTGCTGGTCACCACGCAGCTCGCGCACCTCGCGCCGTGGCAGCTCGCGCTCGCCCTGCTGCCCGCCAGCCTGCCGCTCGTCCTCGCCGCGCCGCACGGCGCGCGGCTCGTGCGCCGGTTCGGCACGGCCCGGCTGATCGCGGCCGGCGCGCTGTGCTCGTCGGCGGGCAACGCCCTCTACCTCGCGCGGCCGGAACCCGAGCCGTACGCCACCGCCCTGCTGCCGGTGCTGCTGCTGGTCGAGGCCGGGTTCGTGCTGTCGTTCGTCGCGCTGAACCTCCAGGCCACCGCGACCGTCCCGGCCGACCGGCGCGCCGCCGCCGTGCCCGTCTACCAGACGTTCGTGCAGCTCGGCTCGGCCGTGTCGCTGCCGTTGGTCGCGCTGCTGCTCACCACCGGCGGACCGCGGGCGGCGATGGCGCTGGTCACCGCCGCCGCGGCGGTCGGGGCCGCCGTCGCCCTCACCGGCCTCCGCTCGACCACCACCGGAAAGGTCCCGTCATGACCGGAGAACCGCTCACCCTCCTCGTCGTCGTGGGCAGCGTCCGCGACGGCCGGTTCGCGCCGACCGCCGCGCGGTGGTTCGCGACCGTCGCCCGCACCCACCCGGACTTCCGGGTCGAGCTGCTCGACCTGCTGAACTACCCGCTGCCGCTCGTGCTGCCGGAGCCGGGCAGGCGACCGGACCCCGGCACGGCGAAGGTGCGCGACGCGCTGGCGGCCAAGCTCGCCGCCGCCGACGCGTTCGTCGTGGTCACCCCCGAGTACAACCACGCGCCGCCCGCCGCGCTGAAGAACGCGATCGACTGGTTCAACGCCGAGTGGAACGCCAAGCCGGTCGGGTTCGTGTCCTACGGCGGCGCGGGCGCGGGCCTGCGCGCGGTCGAGCACCTCCGGCAGGTGTTCGCCGAGCTGCACGCCACGACCGTCCGCGAGTCCGTGAGCTTCACCAACGTGTGGGACCTCTTCGCCGACGGCGCGCCGCGTGACGCGACCGGCAGCGAGGCGGCGGCGAAGGTGATGCTCGACCGGCTCGCCTGGTGGGGCTCGGCACTGCGCGCGGCGCGGGCCGCGCGCCCGTACTGAAGGGAGAGCACGTGACCACCGTGCACGACCGGCCGTTCCGCTTCGGCGTCGGCCTCTTCACGCCCGTCGAGCGAGCCGAGTGGGTGGCCAAGGCCAGGCTCGCCGAGGAGTTGGGCTACGACGTGGTGCACGTGTCCGACCACCTCGGGATGCCCGCGCCGCTGCCGACCCTGCTGCTCGCCGCCGAGGCCACCGAGCGCATCCGCGTCGGCACGCTCGTGCTGAACACGACGTTCTACGAGCCGGCGGTGCTCGCCCGCGACATCGGGACCATCGACCGCTACTCGGGGGGCCGCGTCGAGGTGGGTCTCGGCGCGGGTTACGAGCGCGGCCAGTTCGACGCGGCGGGGCTGCCCTGGACCCCCGCCGCCGAACGGGTCGCGCACCTGGAGCGCACCGTCGACCGGCTCAAGGCGTCGGCGGGACCGCCGGTCATGGTCGCCGGTCGCGGCGACCGGGTGCTGCGGCTGGCCGCCGAGCGCGCCGACGTCATCGCGTTCACCGGCACCAAGCGCGTCCGGGACGGTGAAGGGCTCAAACTGGGCACCGTCGAGGAGTTGACCGATCGCGTGGAATTCGTGCACGCGCACCTCGGTGATCGCGTGCACGACGTCGAACTCAACATTCCCGTGCACCGCGTATTGCTGCCGGGGGCCGAACACGTGATCGCCGACGTGTGGCAGAATGATCTAGAGCTCACGGTCGACCAGCTCGTCGAGTTGCCGTCAATGCTGATCGGCACACCCGAAGAATGCGTGGAGCAACTGCACGAGGCGCGCAAGCGATTCGGCATCTCCTACTTCAGCGTCCTCGAACCCGAGATGATGTCCTTCTCCCGGGTCATCGAGGCGATGCGTTGAGCAGCACCACACCACCACACCGGTCCACCGGTGAACGAGATCCAGGGAGCATGGTTTGAAGAGGACATTCGTGATCACGGGCGCCACCGACGGCATCGGCGCGGCCGTGGCGCGGGCGCTGGTTTCCCGCGGGGACCACGTCGTGGCGCTCGGCACGAACCCCCGCAAGGGCGAAGCGCTGGTCGGCGAGGCGGACCGCGCCCCCGGCTCCCTGGAGTTCATCCAGGCCGACCTGAGCCTGGTGTCGACCAACCGGCGCGTCGTCGACCGGATCCTGGACGCCAACCCGGCCATCGACGGCCTGGTGCTGTGCGCGCGCTACTTCCGCACCTACCGGCGTGAGACGGCGGAGGGCTTCGAGGACAACTTCGCGCTGTTCTACCTGAGCAGGCTGCTGTTCAGCTACGGGTTGCGGCCCGCGCTGGAGAAGACCGAGCGGCCGGTGATCGTCAACGTGGCGGGCCCGGGGCACGACACCCCGATCGCGTGGGACGACCTGCAGAGCACCCGCCGCTACGACGGCGTGAACGCGATGTTCATGACCGGGCGGCTGGACGACCTGCTCGGGGTGACGTTCGCGGAACGGCACGGCGACGGGCCGGTGCGCTACGTCCTGTTCCACCCCGGCACCACGTCCACCGGGTTCGTCGGCGAGTTCGACCCGCCGACCGCGATGTACATCGAGCAGCAGAAGGCGATGGCGAAACCGGCCACCGAGGTCGTGCCGCCGATCGTGCGACTGCTGGACGACCCGCCGGCCGAGCCGCTCACCGCGTTCAACATGCACACCCGGATGAGCGTGCGCAGCGGGCTGTTCTCGCCCAAGGACGCGGCCCGACTGGCCGAGCTGACCGACGAACTGCTGGCACGCGTCGACGGATAACCGCAATACGGCCCCCGGACGGGTACACCGAGACTCACTCGTCCGGGGGTCGTCGGCGAATGATGGTCACGAGGAGCATTCGTGGATTTGGGGCTGAGCGGCAAGCGGGCGTTGGTGACGGGGTCGAGTTCCGGCATCGGCGCGGCGGTGGCCGACGTGCTGGCCGCCGAAGGCGCGGACGTCGTGGTCCACGGCCGCGACCGCGACAAGCTGGAGGCCGTGGCGGAGCGGGTGCGCGGCCGCGGCCGGCGGGTCGACCTGGCGCTGGGCGACCTGTCGAGCGACGCCGGCGCGGACGAGGTGGTCCGCGCCGCGGCCGAGGGCGGACCGGTCGACATCCTGGTCAACAACGCGGGCGGCACCGACCTGGTGCCGTGGTTCGACGCGGAGCCGGACCTGTGGGCCGCCGCCTACCAGGTGAACGTGGTGTCCGCGGTGCGGATGATCCGCGCGTTCGTGCCCGCCATGCGGGAACGCGGGTGGGGTCGCGTGGTCCAGGTGGGCGGCGGCCTGGCCACCCAGCCGATCGCGATGCAGCCGCAGTACTCGGCGGCGCTGGCCGCCCGGCACAACCTCGCGGTGTCGCTGGCCCGGGAGCTGAAGGGCACGGGCGTGACGTCGAACGTCGTGTCCCCCGGGCCGATCATGGTCGAGTACATGCGCGACTGGCTCGCGCGGGTCGGCCCGGAGCGCGGCTGGGGCACGGAGCTGCCGGAGATCGAACGCCGCGCGGCGGCGGAGTGGGTGGCCAACGACGTCGGTCGGTACGGCACCCCCGAGGAGGTGGCCGCGGCCGTCGGCTACCTGGCGAGCCGGCAGGCCGACTACGTGACCGGCTCGGTGCTGCGCGTCGACGGTGGCTTCGTGGCGGCGGTGTCGTGACCCCCGCGGGACGAGCGGGGCGCAGGCCGATCAACCAACTGACAGGAGTCCGGTGATGGACGGCGCACAATTCGCGGCGGACGACGGCACCGCGCCCGTGCTGCCCGCCGCGGCCCGCGGTGACGCGCGCGAGCTGGTGTTCCACCTCGCCGCGGTGAAGTGGTCGATCGGCACGATCCGCGCGCTGGTCCAACTCGGCGTCCCGGACCTGCTGGCCGAGGGGCCGGGCACGGCGGCGGAACTGGCCGCGGTGGCGGGCGTGGACGCCTCGCGCCTGCGCCGGGTGCTCGGCGCGGCCGCGACGGCGGGCGTGCTGGCCGAGGACGGCGCGGGCCGGTTCTCGCTCACCCCCGCCTCCGACGGCCTGCGCACCGGCGGGCCGGGTGGTTTCCGGGACGTGCTGCTGTTCCTCACCGACCCGATGATGTGGCGGCCCTACGAGGACGTGGCCCACGCGGTGCGGACCGGCGAACCGGCGTTCGACCACCTGTTCGGCGAGCCGTTCTACGAGCACCTGCGCGGTGATCCCGCCGCCTCGGACCTGTTCGACCGGGCGATGGTGCAGAACGACGGCCCCGAGACCTACGAGCTGTTCGACGACCTGCCCCGGCGCCTCCGGATCGCCGACGTCGGCGGCGGGCGCGGCAGCTTCCTGGCCGAGCTGCTGCGCCGCCACCCCGGCGTGACCGGCGCGGTGTGCGACCACCCGCTCGCGATCGCCGGCGCGGCCGACGAATTCGCCCGCTGCGGTGTGGCGGACCGGGCGGAGGCGATCGCGACCGATTTCTTCGAGAAGGTGCCCCGGGGTTTCGACGCTTATCTGATCAAGCGCTCGCTGCAGAATTGGGAAGACGTGGACGCGGCGCGCGTGCTGGCCAGGGTCAGGGACGCGATCGGCGACGATCGTGACGCTCGGTTGTGGATTGTGAACCACCTTCTCACCCGATCAGGTGTACCTGACCTCGGTAAGCTTTCGGATATCGAGATGATGACTATTCTGGGTGGCCGGGAACGGGGATGGGGGGACTGGACCCGTCTGGGGGCTGAAGCGGGTTTCGCGCCGGTCGGAGAACCGGGCGCCGGGCGTGTCACGTTGTTGACGTTCCGCCCGATCTGAGCGCACAGGCTTGAGCACGAGTCAGCCCGCAGCGTCGCGGACTGCGAATCCCACGGCCGGGGCGGGAAGCGCCGTTCACCGCGCGGCGGTCACGGGTGGCGAGGCCACCGACCGACGGGCGCCGCGGCGCGCTCGCACCCCCTGTGGAGAGGTTTCCCCTCGGTGGCGCCGCCGCACGCCGACGGGATCGCGGAGGCGAAACGACAACGCCGTGCCCGGCGCCGTGGCGTCCGGGCACGCCGATCTTGGGGGTGTGTGTGGAGCACGACGTCGATCGGTCCGCCGGCACGGGGCGTCGCGTCCCGGCGGAGTGGCGGCTGCCCGACGGCCTCGGCCTCGACGGGCTGTCCCTGGAGCGGGTGCGGCGGACCAGGGCCGAGTTGGTGGAGCGCGGGCGGTGGGGTGAGGCCGACCAGGTGGTGCGGGAGGTGATCGACCTGCTCGCCGCCGGCCCGGCCGGGGTGCGCGGCCCCCAGCTGGGCGGCCTGGTGTACGTGCCGGGTGGTCCGTCGCCGGACGACTCGCAGTGCGCCAAGGGGGACGTGGCGGGTGTGCCGGAGGAGCAGCGGCTCGCCGCGCGGGCCGTGCAGCTGGCCAACCGGGGCGTGGACCGGGCCGGGGCGGTCGCCACCGCCAGGCAGCTGCTCGCGCTGCCCGGTGGCCGCGAGACGGGCGCGTTCTGGTGCGGGATCCTGGTGTTGGCCCACGCCGACGAGCTGGACACCGCGATGGACCTCAGCGTCCGCGCGATGCGCAGCCCGGACGTGATCGACTTCGGCGAGGCGCGTGGCGTGGTGGCGCTGCTGGTGGCGCGGCTGATGTGGCTGGGCGGCGACCCCGGCGGGGCGGCGAAGGTGCTCGGCGGGTCGCTGCGGCGCGACGTCTGCCGGCAGATCCGCAGCGTGGCCGTGGCGTGGCTGGTGTCCGCGCTGGTCGACCTCGGCGAGCTGAGCCGCGCGCACGACCTGCTGCTGGAGCACGGGTTCAGCGGCACGCTGGCCGGCGTGCAGGACCGCGCGGAGCTGTTCATGGCGCGCGGCGCGCTGCGGTTCGCGCTCGGGCAGTACGACCGGGCGCTGGACGACTTCCTGGACTGCGGTCGTGACCTGACCGCGTGGGGCGTGACGAACCCGGCCGTGGCGCCGTGGCGGTCGCGGGCGGCGGTGTGCGCGAACGCGGTCGGCCGCACCGACCTGGCCCAGGCCTTGGTGTCGAAGGAGATGGCGGCGGCCCGCCGCTGGGGCAGCCCGCGTTCGGTGGGCCTGGCCTCGCACGCCGCGGCGCTGGTCGCGGGCGGCGAACCGGCGTCCCTGCGCGAGGTGGTCGCGGTCCTGGACGGCACGGACGCGGTCGGCGACTCGCTGCACGCCCGCTACGACCTCGCGCTCGCGTTGGGCACGCGGGAGCTGCGCGGCGAAGCGCGCAAGACGCTGGAAGCGGTGCGGGACACCGCCCGCCGCCGGGGGTACGCGATGTGGTCCGGGCGGGCGGAGGAGGTGCTGGCCAGGATGACCGCCCTGGACCGCGCCGGCGGCCTCACCCGGCAGGAGCGCAAGATCGGCGAGCTGGCCCGCACCGGGCGCAGCAACCGGCAGATCGCCGAGGAGCAGTACCTGACGGTCCGCACCGTCGAGTTCCACCTGTCCCGCGTCTACCGGAAGCTGGGCCTGACCGGCCGGCGCGACCTGAAGGCCATCCTCACCCCGCTGTCCTGAGCCGGCCGACCACCTGCTCTGACACCGACATTTCTCCGGTGACGCCGGGGGAACAGTAGCGGGTGGTGCGGCGCGCTCCCGCCATGTGGGCGGCATGGACAGCGCTTCCGTTGTGCCCCAATGCTCTTGGGCATGAACAGAGTTCTGGTCCTGGTGCTCGCAGTGGCCTTCGCGGTGGTGGGTGCGACCCCGGCGGTCGGGTCGCCCCACCACCGGGCGGACGTGGTGGCCGAGTGGTTCGACGTGACGGCGGCGACGGTCGCCGCGGCCGGCGCGCCCACCCAGTCGACCAACAGCCGGACGTGGGCGATCGCCTGGCTCGCCGCCGCACGGGCCGCGCACGACGTCCCCGCCGCGCAACCCGACCGCGCCGACGCGGCGGTGGCGTCGGCCGCGCACACCGCCCTGGTGGCCCTGGCGCCCTCCCGCGAGGCGGAGTTGGACGCCGCGTTGCGCACGACGCTCTCCCGCCTCTCGCCCGGTGGACAACGCGACCTCGGCGTGGCCGACGGCGTCAGGGAGGCGGGCGCCCTGCTCGCCGAACGCGAGGGCGACGGCCTCGACCCGGCTTCGGTCAACGCGCCGTTCGAGGTGCCCGCGCCGGCGCCGGGCGTCTGGCAGCCGACGCCGCCCTCGCTCACGCCGCCGCAGCAAGCGGGCAACCGCCGGGCGCGGCCGTTCCTGCTCGACCGCGCCGACCGGTTCCGCCTGGCGCCGCCACCCGCCCTCGGCTCGCCACGCGACCAGGCGGACTTGGCGGAAGTGCGCGCCTACGGGTCGGCGGACAGCACCGCGCGCACGGCGGCGCAGACCGGGACCGCGCAGTTCTGGTTCCAGGGATCGTTGGTCGGCTACACCCGACCGCTGCGCGCGGCCCTCGACGCGACCGGCGGCCCGCCCGCCCGCCGGGCGGCGCTGATCGCGGCGTTCCACGTGATCCTGGTCGACACCCAGATCGCCACCTCGGACACGAAGTACGCCTACCTGCGCCGGCGACCGGTCACCGCCATCAGGGCGACCGCCGATCCACAGTGGACGCCCCTGCACGCCACGCCCGCGCACCCCGACTACCCGAGCGGCCACACCACCTACTCCGGCGCGGCCGAGGTGGTGCTGACCGCGTTCGCCGGACCGTCCGCGCGGCGGCCGTTCACCACGACCAGCCCGACCGCGCCCGGCGTCACCCGGACCTACCGGCGGTGGGCCGAGCTCACGGAGGACAACGTGGACGCCCGGGTCTGGTCCGGCATCCACACGCGCACGGCGGACGAGGCGGGAGTCGTCCTCGGGCAGCGCGTCGCCCGGTTCGGCCTGAGCCGCTTCGGCTCCCTCCTCGACTGACCCCCGACCGCGGTGCCCGCCCGGCTGGTGGTCGATATCGTCCACCAGCCGGGCATCCCTTGACACCGACGGGATTCGCGGCTCGCCGCGCCGGGGAACGGCTGTCCACCATGTGGACGTGGCCGGAGGTGGCGGAACGGCGGCGTTGTCCCAGGAAACACGGCGATCCAGGTGGCGTAATGCGGTCGTTACCGAGCAAGCCGGGACGGGACCGCAGACTGTGCCGCATGAGCAGCCCCCGACCGGGTCCCACCGAGCGGCGCCTGCGTGCCGACCGGGCGCGACAGGCTGCCGACGTCATCCGCCAGCTCGTCGTGCAGCGCGCCTTCCCCGACGGCGTGCTGCCCGACGAGCGGTTCCTCGCGGCGGAGTTCTGCGCGTCGCGCAACGGCATCCGCGAGGCGTTGGACCTGCTGCGCGAGGAGGGGCTGATCGAACGCGTGCCGGGCGTCGGCACGGTGGTGGTCGCGCAGAAGTACGCCCACGGCCTGAACCAGCTGATGGGACTGGCCGAGACGTTGCACGAGCACGGCGAGGTCGGCAACGACGTGCGGACCGCGGGTCTCGTCCGACCGCCCGGCCCGGTGGCGCAGCGGCTGCGCCTCGCCGAGGGCGAGCAGGTCGTGTACGTGGAACGGCTGCGCAGGCTCAACGGGCTGCCGCTGTCGCTCGACCTCACCTACCTCCCGCGCGACGTCGGCGAACCGCTGTTGGCCGAGGACCTGGAGAACCAGGACATCTTCTCGCTCATCGAGCGCACCACCGGGCTGCGGCTGGGCGCGGCGGCCGTGACGCTGGAAGCGGTGAACGCCGACCTGCACTCGGCCGCCGTGCTGGAGGTGCCGCGCGGCTCGGCGCTGCTGGTCGTGCAACGGCTGAGCCACCTCGCCGACGGCCGCCCGGTGGACCTGGAGTTCATCCGGATGCGCGGCGACCGGCTGACCATGCGCGCCGAGCTGCGGCGCACGCCGCCGGGGGAGGCGCGGTGAACGTCGCACCCCGGTTCCGCCTGCACGTGGACCTGCGCCGCCAGGCCAGCGCCCTCTGTCGCTGACCTCCCCCCCCGCACCTCGCGCCGCGTCCACCCCGGACGTGGCGCGGTTCCGCACGCCCCCACCACCAGGTGACGATCCCGGGAGAACTCCGTGGCCCTAGTGAACAACCGCGCCGACGTGCCGGTGACCATCGACCAGTCGCTGTGCATCGAGGGCTGCCGCCTGTGCGTGGACGTCTGCCCGCTCGACTCGCTCGCGATCAACCCCGAGACCGGCAAGGCGTTCATGCACGTGGACGAGTGCTGGTACTGCGGGCCGTGCGCGCTGCGCTGCCCCACGGGCGCGGTCGAGGTCAACATGCCCTACCTGTTGCGCTGAAGGGAACGACGATGCTCAAGCGAATCCTCGGCGCGGCACTGGTCG
The DNA here is from genome assembly GCF_016695385.1 of Saccharothrix sp. 6-C. Taxonomy (NCBI): domain Bacteria; kingdom Bacillati; phylum Actinomycetota; class Actinomycetes; order Pseudonocardiales; family Pseudonocardiaceae; genus Saccharothrix; species Saccharothrix sp. 6-C. Next base: position 2,986,528 of record NZ_CP064192.1, read on the forward strand.
CCGTCGCGTCGACCTCGTGCGTGGCCGGCGCGGCCTCCGACGACGAGGTGACCGTCGTGGTCGGCTACCAGTCCAAGACCATCAACACCGTCACCGCGGGCACGCTGCTGCGCGAGCTGGGGCACTTCGAGCGGCGGCTGGCCGAGCTGGGCCGCCGCACCGGCAAGCGGTACGAGGTCACCTGGCAGGACTACGACACCGGCGCGCCGATCACCGCGCAGATGCTCGCCGGGAAGGTCGACATCGGCTCGATGGGCGACTACCCGATGCTCATCAACGGATCGCGCGCGCAGAAGCTGGGGGACGACGGCACGCGGATGGTGTCCGTCACCGGCTACAACGCCCGCGGCGCGTTGAACATGGTCGTGGTGTCGCCCGACTCCACCGCGACCACGCTCGCCGACCTCGCCGGCAAGAAGGTGTCGGCCAGCGTCGGCTCCGCCGGGCACGGCACGCTCGTCCGCGCGCTCGGCGGCACGCAGGTCACCGTCGAGAACCAGCAGCCGTCGGTCGGCGCGTCCGCCCTCCAGGCGGGCAACGTCCAGGCGCTGGCCCAGTTCGTCGCCTGGCCCGGGCAGCTGGTGTTCGCCAAGCAGGCCAAGCTGCTCTACGACGGTGCGGAGCTGAACCTGCCGACGTTGCACGGCGTCGTGGTGCGCAACCGGTTCGCCCGGGAACGGCCGGAGGTCCTCTCGGAGTTCCTCCGCGCCCAGCAGGACGCGACCGCGCACCTGCACGCGAAGCCGCTCGACGCCGCGCACGTCGTGGCGAAGGCCACCGGCCTGCCCGTGGAGGTCGTGTACCTCTACAACGGACCGAACGGCATCTCGACGTTCGACCTGAGCCTCAAGCCGGTGCTGCGCGACGCGTTGCGGCAGGACGTGCCCTTCCTGAAGTCCATCGGCAACATCGAGGAGCTGGACGTCGACCGGTTCATCGACGACGGCCCGCTCAAGGCCGCCGTGGGCGAAGGCACGGCGGACACCGTCAACCCGGCGCGGATCACCGGCCGCGACAGCGCGTGCCAGGTGGACGTCGCCGACCCCGCCACGGCGAGCGAGGTGTGGTTCGAGGGCGAGGAGGCGCCTCGTCCCGCCGCCGACCCGACGTGCCTGCTCAAGCTGGTCAACCAGGTGGGCAAGGCGGTCCGCGTGGCGTACGTGCCCGACGCCGTGACCGGGACCAGGTGGTTCGCCGACCACGCGTTCTGGGTGCGCGACGACGACGGCGCCCTCCGCCCGCACACGACCCGCGCGGGGGCGCGCGGCGACGTGCTGGACTTCACGCAGGCCCTCGCCGCGGCGGGCGCACCGTGACCGCGCGATGGGTGGTGCGGATCGCGTCGTTGGCGTGCGGTCTGCTGCTGTGGCAGGTGTTGACGGCCACGGAGACGGTGGCGTGGCTGCGGTTCGACCGGCTGCCGACGGTGCTGGAGGTGGCGCGCCGGCTGGTGGAGGAAGCTGCCGCCGCCCAGTACTACACGGACCTCGGGGCCAGCCTGGCCCGCATCGCGGCGGGCTTCCTGCTGGCCGCCGCGCTCGGCGTGCCGCTCGGCATCGCGGTGGCCCGGTCGCGGGTCGTCGGCGACGTGCTCCAGCCGCTGCTGGAGGTGGTGCGGCCGATCCCGGCGATCGCGCTGGTGCCGATCGCGATCCTGCTGTTCCCCAGCGACGAGCAGGGCATCGTGTTCATCACCTGCACGGCGGCGTTCTTCCCGGTCCTGGTCAGCACCCGGCACGCGGTGCGCGCGCTGCCGACGATGTGGGAGGACGCGGTGCGCACCATGGGCGGCGGCCGGCGGCACGTGCTGCTCAAGGTGGTGCTGCCGGGCACGTTGCCGGGCGTGTTCGGCGGCCTGTCGGTGGGCATGGGCGTGGCGTGGATCTGCGTGATCTCCGCCGAGATGATCTCCGGCCGGTACGGCGTCGGCTACCGCACCTGGCAGGCCTACACGATCGTGGACTACCCCGGCGTCATCGTCGGCATGGTCACCATCGGCCTGCTCGGCTGGCTGACCTCCTCCGCCGTCGAGCTGACCGGCCGCCGGGTCACCCGGTGGCTGCCGAGGGAGGCGCGGGCATGAGCGTGCGGGTGGAAGGGCTGGCCGTGCGCTACGGCGCGGCCACCGTGCTCCGGTCGTTCGACCTGGACGTGCGGACGGGGGAGATCCTGGTCGTCGCGGGGCCGTCCGGCTGCGGCAAGTCGACGTTGCTGCGCGCCGTCGCGGGCCTGGCGCCGATCGCCGCCGGCCGGATCGTGGTGGACGGCCGGGAGGTGCGCGGCACGTCGAAGGACCGCGCGCTGGTGTTCCAGGACGACGGGCTGCTGCCGTGGCGCACGGCCCAGCGCAACGTCGAGCTCCCGCTGGCGCTGCAAGGCGTGCCGCGCGCCGAACGGCGTGCCCGCGCGTCGGCCTGGCTGGACCGGGTGGGGCTGGCCGGGTTCGGCCGGCACCTGCCCCGGGAGCTGTCCGGCGGGATGAGGCAGCGCGTGCAGCTGGCGCGGACGCTGGCCCAACGACCGAAGGTGGTGCTCATGGACGAGCCGTTCGCCGCGCTCGACGCGCAGACCAGGGCGGACATGCAGCGACTCGTGATCGAGGTGCTGAGGGAGGCGGGCACGACCACCGTCTTCGTCACCCACGACGTGGACGAGGCCGTGCTGCTCGGCGACCGCGTGGTCGTGCTCGGCGCGGGCGAGGTCGACGTCCGGCGCGAGGCGATCCTGGCGGCGGTGATGGCGTGACGACACCGCTGGAGGTCCCCGACGTGTCCCGGCGCGTCCACCTGGAGTGCGACGTGCTGGTGATCGGCGGCGGCACGGCCGGCTCGATGGCCGCGATCACCGCCGCCGAGCACGGCCACGACGTGCTGCTGCTGGAGAAGGCCCACGTCCGGCACTCGGGCGCGCTCGCGATGGGCATGGACGGGGTCAACAACGCCGTCATCCCCGGCAAGGCCACCCCCGAGGCCTACGTCGCCGAGATCACCAAGGCCAACGACGGCATCGTGGACCAGCGCACCGTCATGCAGACGGCGACCCGCGGGTTCGCCATGGTGCAGCGGCTGGAGCGCTACGGCGTGAAGTTCGAGAAGGACTCCTACGGCGACTACCACGTGCGCCAGGTCCACCGGTCCGGCAGCTACGTGCTGCCCATGCCGGAGGGCAAGGACGTCAAGAAGGTGCTGTACCGGGTGATGCGCGAGCGCCGGATGCGCGAGCGCATCCGGATCGAGAACCGGGTGATGCCGGTGCGCGTGCTGGTCTCCGGGGGCCGGGCGGTCGGCGCCGCCGGGTTCAACACCCGCACCGGCGAGTTCGTCACCGTCTCCGCCGGCTCGGTCATCCTCGCCACCGGCGCGTCCGGGCGGCTCGGCCTGCCCGCCAGCGGCTACCTCTACGGCACCTACGAGAACCCCACCAACGCGGGCGACGGCTACTCCATGGCCTACCACGCGGGGGCGGAGCTGTCCGGCATCGAGTGCTTCCAGGTCAACCCGCTGATCAAGGACTACAACGGGCCGGCGTGCGCGTACGTCGGCAACCCGTTCGGCGCCTACCAGGTCAACCGGCTGGGCGAGCGGTTCGTGGACTGCGACTACTGGTCCGGGCAGATGATGGCGGAGGTGGCCCGCGAGATCGCCTCCCCGCGCGGCCCGGTGTACCTGAAGGTGACCCACCTGCCCGAGGAGTCGATCGCCGCCCTCGAAGGGATCCTGCACACCACCGAACGGCCCACGCGCGGCACGTTCCACGCCGGGCGCGGGCACGACTACCGCACCCACGACATCGAGATGCACATCTCCGAGATCGGGTTGTGCGGCGGGCACTCGGGGTCCGGCGTGTGGGTCGACGAGAACGGCGCCACCACCGTGCCGGGCCTGTACGCGGCGGGCGACCTGGCGTGCGTGCCGCACAACTACATGATCGGCGCGTTCGTGTTCGGCGACCTCGCGGGCGCGCACGCGTCCCGGCACGGCGGCACGCCCGGACCGCTGCCCGAGGACCAGGTCGTCGCCGCGCACGAGCTGATCTACCGGCCGCTGCGCCACCCGGGCGGCCCGCCGCAGCCGCAGGTGGAGTACAAGCTGCGCCGGTTCGTCAACGACTACGTGGCGCCGCCGAAGACCGGGGCGAAGCTGAGGGTCGCGCTGGAGGCGTTCGCCCGGATGGAGGGCGAGATCGCCGCGATGGGCGCCACGACGCCGCACGAGCTGATGCGGTGCGCCGAGGTGACGTTCATCCGGGACTGCGCCGAGATGGCCGCGCAGGCGTCCCTGATGCGCACGGAGAGCCGGTGGGGCCTCTACCACGAGCGCCTGGACGTGCCGGAGCGCGACGACGACACCTGGTTCCACCACCTCAACCTGCGCCGGAACGACGCCGGGGAGATGGAGTTCGTCAAGCGGCCGGTCCACCCGTACCTCGTGCCGGTGGAGGGCGTCGAACACCGGACGGGGCAGGTGGAGCACCTCGGCTCCCTGTCGGTGCGGGCGGCGCGGGTCGCGGGCGTCCGGCAGGCGGGTGGCGCCGCCGGCTCGCCCCGGTTGCTGGACCTGGTGGCGTTGGCCGAGGAGCAGCCGGACCTGGCCGCGTTGGAGCCGTACCTGGGCGACGCGGACCCGGCGGTGCGGCGGGCCGCCGTCGCGACCATCACCGAGGTGGTGCCGCCCGGCTTCGAGTTCGCCCTCGTGCGCGCGATGGCCGACGACCGGGAGGAGGTCCGCTCGGCCGCCGCGGCGGGCCTGCGGGAACTGGTCGAGGTCGTGCCGCGCGGCGACGCCCTGCGGGACGCGTTGCTGGCCTCACCGGCGCGTTCGGTCGCACTGGAGGTGTTGTGGGCGCTCAAGCTCGGCACCACCGAGGTGTACGCCGAGGCGCTGGCCGACCCGGACGCCCCGGTCCGCTCGGCGGCGATCCGGGGTCTCGTGTCGCTGCGCGAGCACGCGCTCGTCGCCGCGGCCGCCACCGACCCGCGCCGGGAACTGCGCGTCCAGGCGGCCGAGGGGCTGGGCGTGGTGGGCGACCCGGCGTCGGCGGGCACGCTCGGCGCGCTGGCGGGCGACCCCGACCCGCTGGTGCGCGCGGCGGCCCTGGAGGCGGTCGGGCGGATCGGCCGACCGGCGGCGCTGCGGGACGTCGTCGTCGCCGGCCTCGCCGATCCCGCCTGGCAGGTGCGGGTGGGCGCGGCGTGGGCGGTCGACGACGCGGACCTGCTCCTGCCGCTGCTGGACGACCCGAACCTCGACGTGCGCAAGGCGGCGGTCCGCGCGGTGACCCGGTGGGCACGCCTGCCGGTGGTGGCCGAACGGCTGGCGGCGGCTTCGCACGACAGCGACGCCGACGTGCGGGCCTACGCCCGTCACGCGCTGGAGGAGGTGTCCGCCGCGCCGGGCGCTTGACGGGCGCGCCCGTCGTCCCGGTCCGGACGGCGGGGACGGCGGGCCCCGACGACGGGCGGCGACCGGCCGGGCGCCGGTCGCCGCCCGTCGTGGCGCGGAGGTCAGAGCTTGCCCGCGCCGGAACCCGCCGTGACGGACGACTTCACCGTGCCGACGGCGTCGGCGGTGTAGCTGTACGGGATGGCGGCCACCGTGCCGTTGACCTCGCAGGGGCCGGAGTCGGTCAGGGAGTTGTTCCGCGCCACCAGACGGCCGGGGTCGGAGTCCGCGTAACCGCTCGCGGACCAGCACGCCTGCCGCACGTTCTCGAAGACGTTGCCCTCCACCAGCAGACCGGCGTCCATGACGGAGGCGATGGCGTACGAGTCGGCGTTGTTGTCGACGTTGGTGTAGTAGTTGTTGAACACGTGGACCGTCTCGCCGAAGCGCACGCGAGGGCTGCGTTCGAAGGTGCGGTCGAACCAGTTGTGGTGGTAGGTGACCCGCAGATGGCCGCGGTCCTCGCTGCCGTTGCCGTCGGAGTGGCCGACGAGCGAGGTCTTCCAGTGGTTGCGGATCACGTTCCACGACACGGTGATGTAGTCCGCGGCGTGCGTGATGTCCAGCATGCCGTCGTAGTAGTCGGGGCTGTCCTCGATGGTGCTGGACATGGTGTTGTGGTCGATCCAGATGTGCGTGGCGCTCTCGATCTGGATCGCGTCGCCGCCGACCTTGCCCCGGATGTTCATGTTCTGGATGATCACGTTGGCCGGGCTCATGTCCTCGATGTTGAGGGTGGTCCCGGAGATGCCGGAGCCGGAGCCGACGCCGCGGATGGTCTTGTCCGCGCCGATCTCCACGGTGCCCGAGCCGCTGAGCATGCCGTCGACCAGGATGGTCTTGGCGCCGGAGGACTGCGCCTGCGTGCGGAAGTCGGCGAACGTGCTCACGGTGACCGTGGAGCCGCCCGCGCCACCGGTGGTGCCACCGGCCTGCGCGGCCCAGCCGACGAGCCCGCCCGGCGGCCGCGGGTCCCCGCCACCGGCCTCGACGTCCAGGTAGTCGACGTTGGGCAGCCCGGCCGAGGTGGTCGGGTTCAGCCGGATCGTGTTGCTGCCCGCGGTCAGCGACACGCTGAACGTCCTGGTCACCCAGGTCGACCAGGCGCCGGTGCCCTCGAACGACGGCGACTGGGCCGTCGATCCGTTCACCAGCAGGGCGGCGGAGCGGGCCGCGGACGTGCCGTTGGCGAACCGGACGCCCACCGTCGCGGTGCCCGCGGCCGCGGCGACCACGGTGAACTGGAGGTAGCCGCCGGTGGAGTTCGAGCCGTTGCAGAACCCGCTGCCGGAGTAGCCGGTCCAGTCGGTGTCGATGGCGCCGGAGCAGACCGCGGGCGTGCTCTCCGCCTCGTACCGCGTGGGCGCGGCCTGCGCGGTGGACGACGCCACCGCGACCAGCGCCCCGGCTAACAGGCCGACGCAGGCGATCATGGGTTTCACGCGCATAAGACGTCTCCGTGGCGTAGGGAATAGCCGATTCCGGCGCAACGGAAGACACGGTGCCCCTGGTGCCTCATTGCGCCGCAGGACGGGAAATCGTTTCCCGTCGGATGCTAGGAGGTCTGCAACGGCAGGTCAACGGGGTCGCCGGGAAAACACCGGCTGGTCACGCTTGTGAACAAAAATGGTCGGAGGCGGTCATGTCCGTGAACCGGCGGCGTGCTTTTGCGCGGCCGGCGCCCAGATATGTGAATTCGGTCGGGACCGGCGACCGGTGTTTTACAGGGGTTGCGCCGGGCGCGCCGGCCTCGCGAGACTGCACGCTTCCGCTCACGGTTGGGGGACTCCATGCGGACGTTGCTCGTCACCGCGCTGGCCGCGAGCCTGCTGCTGGTCGCACCCGAGGCGGAGGCGGCGACGATCGCCTGGCAGCCCTGCCCGGACCAGCCCGCGGCCGACTGCGGCACGGTGTCCGTCCCCCTCGACTGGTCCCACCCGCGCGGCCCGCGGGCGGACCTGGCCGTGTCACGGGTCCGCGCCACCGACCCCGCGCGCCGGATCGGCGTGGTGTTCGTGGACGCGGGCGGCCCCGGCGGGTCCGCCGCGGAGTTCGCCCGCGCCCCCTACCTGAGCGCCGAGGTGCGGGCCAGGTTCGACGTCGTCGGCTTCGACCAGCTCGGCACGAACAACAGCTCGGCGATCCGCTGCTCGTTCGACGTGACGCCGCCGAACCCCGGCGACGACCCGGCCGACGAGGCCGGGTTCGCGGCGCTGGCCGAGTACAACCGCGCCGTGCGCGACGACTGCCGCGCCGAGCACCCCGTGTTCGACCACGTCGACACCGCCCGTTCGGCGCGGGACCTGGACGCGGTGCGCAAGGCGCTGGGCGAGCGGCGGATCAGCTTCTACGGCATCTCCTACGGCACGCTGCTCGGCCAGCAGTACGCGGAGCTGTTCGGCCCGCGGGTGCGCTCGATGGTGCTCGACGGCGTGATCGACCACAGCGCCGAGCTGCCCCGGCTGCTGCTGGACCGGGCGCGGGCCGCGGAGGAGGCGTTCGGCGTGTTCGTCGCGTGGTGCGCGGAGAACACCACGTGCGCGCTGCACGGCCAAGACGTCCACGCGGCCTGGGAGCGGGCGCTGGACGAGGCCGACGCGATCGGCTGGGGCCGGGGCGAGCTGATCCACAGCGCGTTCATCGACATCCGCGGCGGCGAGTGGGAGAGCCTGGCGTCGCTCATCGCCGACGTCGGCGGGGTGCGGGCGTCGTTCGAGCCGAACTACGACTCCCTGCGCTACGCCGTGGTGTGCCAGGACTTCGCGCTGCGGTTCGCGGACTTCGCCGAGTACCGGGCGTCGCGCGACGCCGAACTGCGCGCGGCGCCCACGCTGCGCGGCTCGTTCCTCGGCCACCAGGAAGCCGCCACGTGCGTCGGCTTCACCGGGCGCCCGGCCAACCCGCCGCACCGCCTCGACGTCGACGAGGCGCCGCCGCTGCTCGTCCTGACCAGCCGCTACGACGTGGCCACGCCGTACCGGTGGGCGCAGACCGTGCACCGGCAGGCGAAGGGCTCGCACCTGGTCACGTTCGACGGCCCGGGGCACGGCGTCTACCACGCCAACGAGTGCACCCGCGCCGCCGCGGACTCCTACCTGCTCGGCGCCGCGCCCGGCCGCGACGCGACCTGCTGACCCGCCGGGCAGAACTCGGCGAACACCGCGCCGAGGGCGGCGTCCTGGGCCGGGGGCGACGTCAGGTTCGCGGTGACGCCGACCGTGACCTGCCGCCGGGCGTCGGGGGAGTGCATCGTCCACGTGTGGTAGCCGGGCACCGAGCCGTTGAAGCCCCAGATCTCCGGCGCGGCGCAGCCCGGCGGCAGCGGGATCCGCATCAGGCCGAGCCCGAACTCCAGCCCCGCGATCCCGCTGGGCACCGTGCCGCGCATCTCGGCGGCCTGCGCCGCCGGCACGAGCCCGCCCGCGAGCAGGGCGCGGAAGAACCGGTTCAGGTCGTCGACCGTGGACACCAGGTTGCCCGAGCCCCAGAACCGGGACATCTCGTAGTCGGTGACGTCGGTCGGCGCGGCGTCGGGGCCGTGCAGCCACTCGTAGCCGCGCGCGGCCGGCCGGTCGACGCGGGGGTGGCGGTAGGGGAGGTAGCTGTCCCGCATCCCGGCCCGGTCCAGCACGCGCCGCTGCAACTCGGAGTGCAACGACCGGCCGGTGAGCTCCTCCACGAGCTTCCCGAGCACCGCGTAGTTGGTGTTGGAGTACTCCACGCCCCGACCCGGCGGGAAGGACAGCGGCTTGCCCTCGGTGCCCTCGCGGATCGTCTCGTCCGGTGTCCGGTGCCGCCACCGCGTCGAGTCGATCTCCGCCGGGGTGTCCCACCGCTCGGTGAACGGGATGCCGCTGGTGTGCTGGAGCAACTGGCGCACGGTGATCGGTTCGGCGTACGGCAGCAGCCCGGGCAGCCGGTCCTGGACCCGGTCCTCCAGCCGCACCCGCCCCTCGCCGACCAGTTGCAGCACGGCGGTGGCGACCACGGTCTTGGTGATGCTGCCCGCCCTGAACTGCCCGCGCGGCCGGGGCGCGCCGCGCTCGGCGAGACTGCCGACTCCGCTGTGGCCGTACCACTGCCCGTCGGCGTCGAGGACACCGGCGAAAGCGCCGGGCGAGCCGACGGCCACCGCACCGTCCAGCGCCGCTTGGAGCCCGGCGCGCGACGACGGCACCGCCGCGGCCGACGTGACCGCCGCACCGGTGAACAAGACCGTGCCCGCGGCAAGGGCGACCGCTCGGCGCACCACACGATTCATGCGAGATCCCCCAGGATCCGTCAGCGTCGTGAAACCAACGCTGAGCACCCTAGGCAATTCCGCTTCCGCCGGTAACCGGTCGTCGCGCTATATCTTTTCCATATTCGACGTCCGGCGCTTTTCGCGCTTTCGCCGTTCCGGCGCTTCGGGCTACGCGTCGCCGCGCATGGACCGGCGGATCTCCTCGAGCTTGTCGAGCCCGGCCTGCCGACGTGCCTCGAACCGGTCCTCGACCGCCTTCGCCTCCGGGGTGGCCTCGGCGAGCTCTTCCGCGCCGATCCCGGTGGCGACCCGACCCTCGATCCGGTCGCGGACGTGCTCGAACGTGGGCACGCCGCCCTCGGTGTAGTCGGCGGGAGGCACCACGACCGGGGCCGCCTCGTGCTCCACGACCTCGGCGTCGATCACCGGTTCCCGTTCGCCGCTCATCGCCCACTCCGTTCACTGTGCCGACCACGAGGCTACCTCTCGAGGAACGCCCAGGCCTCTTCCCGCCGGTCGCACCCGCGCCACCGGCAGAACCCTCCAGCCCGCGCCGGAGTGCTCGGGGCTGTTCGACTCCGTGCGTTCTTGTCCGGTTGTGTCAGTGACAGGCGTTTGGTCCAGACCATAGCCTGGGAGGTGCCGCCGCTGTCCGTCCCTGTCACGCAGAGGAGTTCCGCTCGTGAGGACAGCACGCACGATCACCGCCATAGCCGCCGCGGCCGTCGCGTCGGCCGCCCTGATCACCGCTCCCGCCGCCACCGCCGTCGCCGGTCCGGTCACCGACTGGGACCGGATGCTCGCCCAGCAGCCGCTCGTGCGCACCGCCGACACGATCCAGGCGGAGGTGCGGCGAGGCGGGCACACCGGTTTCGCCGGACTGGTCCTGGAAGACGACCACGTGGCCCTGTGGTGGAAGGGCGACGTGCCGGCCGCCGTGCGCGCCGCCGCGTCCCGGGGCGAGGCGCCGGTGACCTTCCAGGCCGCCCGCCACTCCGACGCCGAACTGCGCGAGGCCGCGAAGGTCGTGCAGGCGCAGCGCGGACCCGGCGTGCACGCGATCAAGCTCCCCGCCGACGGCAGCGGCCTGGTGCTGGGGGTGACGTCCGGGTTCGCGACCCGCTCCGTGCGGGTCGACGTGCCGGTGCGGACCGTGGTGGAGGAGCCGCTGGCGCCGGTGTCCCGCCAGAACGACGCGCCGCCGTGGAAGGGCGGCGCGACGATCGTGCTGGGCAACGCCGCGTGCACGTCCGGGTTCTCCGTCCGCAACGGCGACAACGCCCGGTTCCTGCTCACGGCGGGCCACTGCGGCAACCCCGGTGTGCGTGTCACCGACCCCACCGGCGAGTACATCGGCACGGCCGGCGCCAAGCACGGCGACCACGACATCATGCTCATCCCCACCGGCAACGTGGTGAACCAGCAGTACGTCGGCGGCGGTGACAGCAACTCCACCGAGGTGGTCCGGGGCTGGGGCGACGTCTACACCGGCGAGTACCTGTGCCAGTCCGGTGTCACCAGCGCCCGGGTGACCGGCGCGCCCGTGTGCAACATCAAGGTCCTGTTCTTCTACGCCGACCGCGAGGACCTGGTGGAGGGCGAGCAGATGAACGGCCAGCCCGCCGCGCGCGCCGGTGACAGCGGCGGACCCGTGTACGGCCCCTCGTCGGCGGGCGGCGTGATCGCCAAGGGCACCGTGACGAGGGCGGCGGGCGCGCGGATCGGCTTCCAGGACTTCCGCACCGCGAACCGCGACTTCGGCGTCTACATCCCGCTCTGACCGTCGACCGTCCACTGTCGACCCCGACCGCCGCCGGGGTCGACAGCGGGACGCCGTGACCGGACCTGCAACCGTCGGCCTCGCCTGACCCGGGGCCCGTGATGGACCGGTACCCCGCTCCTGCCCGCCTTCGAAGGCCCTCGGCCGCGGCCACCGCGCTGGTGCCGCGGCCCGAACGGCTCGGGGGTCAGCGCGACTCGACGCGCTCCTCCGCCTGGCGCGGCGCGAGGACGTTGGCGAAGCCGACGGCCAGCAGGCACAACGCCACCGGCACGAGGAACGCCACGTTCAGCGGGATCCAGTGGGCCAGACCGCCGATCAGCGCCGGGCCCGCGAGCAGACCCACGTAGCCGAGGCCGACGACCCGCGCCATCAACGCGCCGGACGACCGCTTGTCCAGGTTGCCCGCGGCCGAGAAGAGCTGCGGCACGCTGCCCGACAGCCCCAGGCCGAACAACGCCCAACCCGCGAACGCCAACCCCACCCACGGCGAGAACACCACGAGCAAGAGCCCGAACGCGGCCAGCGCCGACCCGTACCGCACGATCGCGACGGGCCCGACGAGCGCGGCGACCCGGTCGGTCGCGAACCGGCCCACGGTCATCGCCACCGCGAACGACCCGTAGGCGAAGGCCGCCGTGCTGGTGGAGGTGCCCAGGACGTCCTCGGCGTGCAGCGCGGCCCAGTCGTTGGCGACGCCCTCGGCCAGCATCATGGCGAACGCGATGGCGCCCAGCAGCCACACCAGCTTGGTCGACGGCTTGGCGGCCGGCGCGTCCGACGCGGCCTCCTCCGGCTCGGGACGGCCGTCCATCAGGAACCGGCTCGCCACCAGCGACACCACGATGGTGAACACGCCGCACGCGCTCAACGTCACCGCCGTGGGCACGTCGGCACCCAACGTGACCGCGCCCACCAGGGCCGCGATCGCGCCGCCGATCGACCACATCGCGTGGAACGACGCCATGATCGGCCTCGGGTAGGCGCGTTCCACGACCACGGCGTGCGAGTTCATCGCCACGTCGATCGTGCCGTTGCCGAAGCCGAAGCACAGCAGGGCCAGCCCCAACGTCCACCACGACGTGGCCAGGCCGGGGAAGAACAGGGCGATGCCGAGCAGCACCCCGGCCGCGGGCAGGAGCTTGCGCTGGCCGAACCGGTCGGCGAGCGGACCGGCCACCTGCATGCCGAGGAACGCCGCCGCGCCGAGCACGAGCAGCAGCCCGCCGAGGGCGCTGTGCGAGATGCCGGTCGCGCGTTCGACGTTCGGGATGTGCACCACCCACAGCCCGACGGCGAACCCGTTGATGGTGAAGTAGGTCCACGTCGCGACGCGTGCGGCGCGCGGCAGGGCGGTCGTCACAGGTTCTCCAGTCGTTCGGCTACGTGCACGAGCACCCCGCGCGCGGCCAGCTCGCGGCGCGCCTCGGCGGGGGAGTCGGGATCGGTGACCAGCACGTCCGGTCGGTCGGCGGGGCAGACGTGGGCCAGCGCGGTGCGCTCGAACTTCGTGGCGTCGGCGAGCACGACCGTGCGACCGGACACGGCCATCGCCTGCTGCTTGACCTCGGCGTCGGCCAGGTTGTGCGCGGTGAGCCCGGCGTCCAGGTCGATCGCGCACGGGCTGAGCACGGCCACGTCGAACCGCAGGGCGCGCAGCGACGCCAACGCCAGCGGGCCGACCATCGCCAGCTCGCCGGGCCTCGGCTCGCCGCCGGGCAGCAGCAGCCGCACCTCGGGCGCGTCGAGCAGCTCGCGCACCGCGTGCAGGGACAGGGGCATCACGGTGACCGGGCGGCCGCGCAGCAGCTTGGCCACCTCGACCGCCGTCGTGCCGCTGTCGAGCACGATCGTCTCGCCGTCCCGGATCAGCCCGACGGCCGCGGCGGCGATGGCGCGTTTCGCGCCGTTCGCGGTCGCCGTGCGCGCGGTGAACGGCGGTTCGACGCCCGCCGGGCTCAGCGGCACCGCCCCGCCGTGCACGCGGCGCAGCGCACCGCCCGCCGCGAGCAGGTCCAGGTCACGGCGGATGGTCATCTCCGACGCGCCGGTGGCCGTCGCCAGGTCCGCCACGGCGACCTGCGCGCCGGAGCGGAGCCGTTCGATGATCACCCGGTGGCGGTCGGCGCTCTTCACGTGAGCAACGGTCGCAAATTATGTGCGTTCGAACAAGTGGTTTGTGCTTACGATCGCATCCGGTCGGTCGAGCGGCCTCCGGCCGGTCGATCCGCACGTGACCGGGCTGGTGGGCGTGCCCGTGCGCGGCGCTCGGCCGAGGGCACCGTCACCTCCGCCGCCCGAGGTCGCCGGGCATCGCCGGCTCCGTCACCGCGCGGGCGAGTTCGTCGGCCGTCCCGGTCCGCCGCGGCGGCGGCGCGCCGACCGCCGCCGCGAGCGCGGACAGGTCGCCGACCTGCTGCTCGGTCAACCGGTGGGCCACGAAGCGGAAGTCGAGCCGCACCTCGACCCGCTTCGAGTGCTCCTCGACCAGGGCGCGGACCGCGGCGGCGTCCTTCCCGCACGCCTCGACGCCGTTGCGGGCCACCACGACGACGCGGTTGCTCTTGTCGCCCCGGAACGGGTAGTAGCGGTCGAAGTCGTCGATGGCGGCGAGGATGCCGCTGAGCAGCGTCGACCGGCCGCCCGGCTCGATCGAGCGGACCGCCTCGTCGATCCGCCCGCCCTGCCCTTCGCCGACCGGGACGACCTCAACCGTGTTGTCCGGCCGGTCGCACTCGCCGCCGAACCGGCGCAGGGCCAGCGCGTCGCCGTCGCCCGCGTTCCGGGCGGCCGAGCCGACCGCGTCCGCCACCTCGCGGAAGTCCGGGCCCGACGCGGAGGCGTCGACCAGGAACGTCACGCGGTGGTCCGGTGGCAGGTACGCGACGAGCCCCACCGTGACCAAGATCAGCAGGACGACGACTCCGATCAGCGTCAACCAGCGCTTCACCTCGCACCTCCTGTCCCCTGGCGCGCAGCGCGGTCCTCCGAGCCCACCGCGACGACCGTCCGGCGGACGGCACGACCGGCCTCGGTGACAGGGCTCCGCTCGTGTCGCGGATGTGCTGCGCCGGTTCGGTTGTACCGCGCGGTGGGAGCGGCTTGTGCGTCACATGACTCAGAAGCGCGGTGTTCCGCGCGTCAGCCGGTGACGTCCAGCACCCCCATCATTCCCAGGTCCTCGTGGGAGGCGATGTGGCAGTGGTAGACCGTGCGGCCCGGTTCGCCGCGGAACGGGACGGCGATCTCGACCGTGCCGCCCGGCGGGACGTTCACGGTGTCGCGCCAGGCCCGCAGCGGCTCCGGGACGCCGTCGCGGGACAGGACCTGGAACGAGTAGCTGTGCAGGTGGAACGGGTGGTCGGTGGTGTGGTCGTTGACGACCTCCCAGACCTCCAGGGTGCCGAGACGGGCCTGGAGGTCCACCCGGTGGTGGTCGAAGGTCCTGCCGTCCAGGGTGAAGTGGTCGGTCGCCGCGCCGCCGAACGCGATCCGCCGCCGGCGCGCGGCGTTCGCCTCGTCCAGCGCCTCCACGTCGCGCAACCGGGCGGGCAGCGCCACCGGGGCCAGGCCCGCCGGCACGTCCAACGCGGCCACCCGGAACGCGGCGCCGGCCGCCCCGCCCTCGCCGTAGACCGAGTACGGCAGCGCGGTGAGCTCCAGCCGGCCGGCGACGCTGGTGTCCACCAGCACCTCGGCGCGTTCACCGGGGGCCAGCAGGACTTCGGCGAGCTCGACCGGCTCGGCCACGAAACCGCCGTCGGTCGCGACCAGGTGCAGGGCGGTGGGCTCGCCCGACCGCCGCACGCCGAGCAGCAGGTGGTCGCCCGCCGTGGCGTTGAGCAGGCGCAGGCGGGTCCGGCCGCTGGTGGGCGTCAGCACGGGGCGGACCGCGCCGTTGACGCTGACGTCCGGGCCGGTGCGGGTGAGCATCAGGAGCCGGTCGTCGCACGACTCCAGCAGCTCGTCGGTCGCGCCGGTGACGACGATCGGCCCGGCGAGGCCCGCGAGCAGCTGCCGTTCGACGTCGCCGTGGGCGTGCGGGTGGTACCAGTAGGTGCCGGCGACACCCTCGGGCACGGTGAACTCCTGCGCGCTCGTCGAGCCGGGCGACAGGTGGGTCAGCGGGGCGTCCACCGCCGGTGCGAGCGGCAGGCCGTGCAGGTGGAGGCTGCTGTCGGCGTCGAGGCCGTTGCGGAACTCCAGCCGGACCCGGTCGCCTTCGCGGAGCTTGACCAGCGGACCGGGCGTGGAACCGTTGTACTGCAGCGAGTTCCCGGTTCCGGTGGCGACCAGCTCACCGCGCAGCACGCCGTCCGCGCCCGCGCGCAGCGGGAGCGTGGCGGGCTGGGGGAGCGCCGGGCCGTCGGCGGGCCCGGCCAGGGAGGCGCGCAGGAGCGGCACACCGCCGGCGACGAGCGCCCCGGCCGTCAGCCCGCCCGCGATCAGCGCGGTGCGCCGGGACATCTTCCGCTCAGCCATGGTGGTGCGCTCCGGTGGACGTCGCGGGCGCGGCGGTGGGGGACGTCAGCGCGTCGTCGGTGACGGTCAACCGGCCGACCATGCCCTTCTCGCGGTGGTCGCCGGCCGCGCAGTGCACCGCGTACCGACCCGGCCGGGCGTCCACCACGGCGATCCGGGTCCGGCCGCTGGGCACCTCGAGGTCCACGCCCAGCTCGGTGATGGTGAACGTGTGGTTGTCGTCGGTGTCGTTGGTGAACTTGAACGCCACCGGCTGTCCCCGGCCGACGCGCAGCTGTGCGGGGGAGAACTTGAAGTTCGTCAGGTCCACGGTCGGCAGCGCGGCGAGCTGCTCGTCGGTCAGCGACCCGGTGTCGTCGGCCTGGGGCCACACCACCAGCAGGGTCGCCGCCAACGCCACCCCGACGGCCGCGCCACCGCCGACGCCGACGAGCCGGTCGCCGCGCCCGGCGCTCGGGCGCAGCACCAGGACCAGCGACGACACGATCGCCACCCCGGCGGCGGCCACGAGCGCCGCCGCGGTCGCGAACGGCAGCACGGCACCGGGTCGGACCAGGTCGAACGCCAGGTCGACCGGCCGGATGATCACCACCAGTGCCGCCACCGCGATCGTCGCGAACGGCGCCACCCGGGCGCGTCGCCACAGCAGCACGGCCGCGGCCAGGGGCAGGACCGAGACGGCGGCCATGCCCGGGTCGGGTCGCCCGGCCAGGACCAGGAAGGCGAACGCGTTCGCCGCCGCCAGGACCGCGGCCGCGGCCAGGGCGGTGTTCGCCGAGGAGGTCCGGCGTCGGGGTGCAGGGGTGCTCATGACGACTCCAGGTTGGTGATTGATTAGTCACTCACTACTCGCACAGCTCATCGTGCACCTGACAACCTGTCAAGCGGAGCTGAGAAACCGACCGCTTCTCGCTGGTGAGTGTTCAGTCACTCTTCGCGGTGCGGTAACGGCTGCGGGAACCGGGCCGATGACCTGCGTACATCCGTTCGGCGCAGGGAAGTGGTCGTGGTGGTGGAGAACTCGCCGTCAGGTCTGGTCATGCTGGAGGCCGGGGTGCCGGTCGTCGTGACGGGCGAGGAGGATCACCAGGCGTGGTTGGCGAGGTACCCCGTCGCGCCGGGTGGGCAGCGTCGCGTCGCGGTCGGGTTGACGTGGTGCGTGATCGGTTCGGGCAAGTACCGCGGCCAGTACGCCGTCGAAGTCAGGTTGGACGGTCGGCGGGTCGGTGAGCTGACGTACCTGATGTCCCGGCGCTACGCCGACATCATGGGCCAGGTGCTCGACGCCGGTGGCGTGCCGGGGTGCGAGGCGGTGATCCGGGTCGGCGACCGCGGCCTGGAGGTCGTGCTCTACCTGCCGCGTGACGCCTCGGGTGTCGTCGTGCCGCCGCAGACGGCCGTCCTCGCCCCGCCGGCGCCGCGGAAGTCCCACCGTCCTGTGTGGATCGCCGCCGGGGCCGTGGTGCTCCTGTTCGTCGTGATCGGGGCGTTCGCGGACGAAACACCGTCCACGAAGGACACCGCCGCCGCGCTCACCACGACCGCGACCAGCACGACGACCACGACCACCGTGCCGACTACGACGACGACCACCACCACGACCACCACGACTACGACCGCCACCACGACGACTACGGCCACCACGACCACCGCCGCGCCTGCTCCGAAGCCGCAGCCCAACCCCGAACCGAAGCCGCAACCCAACCCGCAGCCCGACACGGCGACCCAGGCCCCGCCGCCGCCCGCGCCGAACCAGGGCTGCCACCCCAGCTACCTGCCGTGCGTGCCGTTCGCGAGCGACGTCGACTGCCGACCCGGCAAGGGCAACGGTCCCGCGTACGTGACCGGCCCGATCACGGTGATCGGGCCGGACGAGTACGGCTTGGACTCGGACCACGACGGCGTCGGCTGCGAGTAGGCGGGCGCCTGCCCGCCCGCGTCAGCCGCAGTGCTTGTCGGTGTGGATGCAGGAGTTCGGCGCACGGATGCGCAATGTCTCCCTGAACAGCGGTGTCCGCCGAGCCTTGGGAGGGCTACCCACACAAGGGAGTCGGGGCGTCGTCGATGAAGGGCAGGGAGTCATGCCACGGAGGTTCGCGTCGTTCTTGGCGTCGGTGTTGCTCGCGGCGGCCGGCGTGGTCGCCACCACCGGCGCGGCCGGCGCGGTGACCGTGGAGCAGGTCTGCGTCGGCACGTGGGCGGTGACCTACGACCCGCCCATCACCAACACGCCGCGGGTCGTGGAAGGTCACCTCACCGGATACTTCCCGACCTGCACCAACCTCGCCGCGCCCAGCGGGTCCTACGACCAGGTGTTCACCGACACCGTGTCGTGCGCGACGCTGCTCAGCGCGGGCGCGGCGGCGCGCACGTACACGTGGAGCAACCCGCTGGCCGCGCCCACGACCTTCGCCTACAACTGGACCGTCAGCGACGTCGCCGGCCAGGCGGTGATCACCAACACGGGCCTGATCACCGGCGGCACGTTCGCGGGTGCGAGCGCGGAACAGGTGGCCGTGCTGGTGACACCGGACGTCCTGGGATGCGGTGGCGCCGGGATCTCCAGCCTCACCGGCCCGACCACGCTGACCGTGTTCCGCCCGTAGCCGCGACCGTCACCAGGCGATGGGGAGGGTGGCGAGGTAGTCGGTGAGCAGGCCGTTGATGAGCCGGTGGTCGTTGAGGGAGAAGTGCCAGTCGCAGCCGAGCCGGTCGAGCCTGGGGTCCTCGTAGTTCCAGAAGCGGACCAGGCGGTCGCCGCGGGCGTTGCGGTCGGTGACGACCTGCTCGGCGGCCTGGGCGAACAGGTTCGTGGCGCTGACCACGATGACCGTGCCGGGACCGTACTGGGTGCGGAGCTTGTCGAGGAAACCCTGGTACGCGGACTTGTAGGCGGCGGTCAGGCTGTCCGGGGTCCACTGCTCGCCGGGGTTGATCGCGGTGGAGAAGTCGTTGGTGCCCAGGCCGACCACGACCAGCTGGGGGTGCCACGTGGCGGGGTTGCGCCACACGTCGCCGGGCACGTTCTGCAGGCCGCGCTCGTAGAAGGTGCGGAAGGTGGTGTCCGGTTCGCCGCCGTTGTAGTTGCGGACCATGCCGCGGCCGGAGTGGGCGTTGACCTGGTAGTCCGCGCCGAGCGCGCGGGCGGTGAGCGGGCCGAACGCGAGGTCGGTGTTGGTGTTGCGGTCGACGCCGCCGTTGGCCGAGCAGTCGCGGGTGGTGGAGGTGTTGCCGTAGCCGGCGGTCAGCGAGTCGCCGATGAACTCGATCTGGCGGGTGCGCGCGGTCGGCTTGGCGAGGATCTCGCCGCCGGCCGCGGGCAGGAACCCGCCGAACTGGCCGGTGGCCCAGGCGCTCTCGGTGCGCTTGACCAGCCGCACGGTGTGCTCGGCGTTGCTCAGGCCGTTGATCCACCGGGTGATCCGGCCGGGCGTGACCAGCGTGGCGACGGTCGTCCCGTCGACCTGGACGTCGTAGTCGTTGACGCTGTCGTCGAGCACGATGCCCACGCCGGTGCCGCGGAAGCGGCTCTCGAAGTAGATGCCGGGCCACGTGTACCGCGCGGCGGCCTCGGTGGCCCGGACCCGGCCGACGGTGTGCGACTGGCCGAGGACGTCGGTCACCGGCGGCGTGGACGTGGTCGTGGTCGTCGTGGTGGTCGTGGTCGTCGACGTGACGGTGGTCCCGGTGCACGGGGTGCCGTTGAGCGCGAAGTCCACCGGCGTCGGGTTCGAGCCGGTCCACGAGCCGTTGAAGCCGAACCCGGCGCTCGCGCCGGTGCCGAGGCGGCCGTTCCAGCTCAGGCTGTCGACCTGGACCCGCGCGCCGGACTGGCTCGCCGTGCCGTTCCACAGCTGGGTGACCTTCTGGCCCGCGGCGAACGACCACGTCAACCGCCAGCTCGCGACCGGGTCGCCGAGGTTGCTCACGCTCACGTTCGCGCCGAAGCCGCCCGTCCACTGGTTGCCCACCTGGTAGGCGACCCGGCAGCCGGTGGCCGCCTGGGCGGGCGCGGTGACGGCGGCGGCGGTCAGGGCGGCGGTCACGCCGACGACGACCGCGCCGGCGATCACCGACCGATAGCGGGTGGTGCGCACCTGGTTCCTCCACGGGCCGGTCCGACGAATGCGCCTGGGAGCGCTCCCGGAGACGGTAGCGAACATATTTCGCAACCAGAAGGTTTGGCGCGGATCAGGGCCGCAGCGTATTGATTGGCGCCCGGATCGAGATGTCGGCCGGGTGGTGCGGCTCGCCGGGATCGCCGACCACCGCCGAGCAGCCCGGTGCGCCCTGACCGGGCAGGGGGAGTCTCGCTGTCCGTCACCCGATGGCTCGGTTCACCCGCTCACGGCCGGCCTCGACGCGCGCGTGGTGCCAGGCTCCCGGGCGAAAGCCCGGTCGGTGAACGAGGCAGGAGCACGAATGCGGGTCCCGTGGCGGTTGCTGGTCGTCCTCGCCGTCGGCGCCGTCACGGTGTCGGGCACCGCCGCCGCGCCCGCCGAGCGCGTGGCCCGGCAGCACGTTCCCTCGCTGGAGCTGGACGGCGACTCGTTGACCTGGTCGCAGTTGGTGACCGTGCTGGAAGCCGACCGCGTCACCGTCCACCTGGGCCTGAAGTCCCGCCAGGAGATGGCCGGGACCCGGCGGGGCGCCGAGGCGGCGCTCGCGGCCGGGCAGCGCGTGTACGGGTGGAACCAGGCGTTGGGCCCCTTGAAGGACGAGCCGCTGCCCGAAGCCGAACGGGTGGAGTTCCAGCGGCGGGTGCTGCGCTCGCACGCCGCCGGCGTCGGTCCCGCGCTGGACGACCGGGTGGCGCGGCTGGCGCTGGTGCTGCGGGCCAACACGATGGCCCGCGGCGCGATGGGCGTGCGACCGGAGTTCGTCGACCGGATCCTGGAGCTGGTCAACGCGGGCGTGACGCCCCGGATGCCGGAGATCGGGTCGTTGGGCACCGGCGACCTCCAGCCGATGGCGGCGGCGGGCCTGGTGCTCACCGGCGAACCCGCGCCCGCCCGCTTCCAGGGCCGGGAAGGGCCCGCGCCGGAGATCCTCGCCGCGGCCGGCGTGGCGCCCGGCTTCACGCTGGCCCAGGGCGAGGCGTTGCCGCTGATCAGCGGGAGCAGCGTGGTCACCGCCCGCTACGTCGACGCCGTCGTGCGCGCCGAACGGCTGCTCGACACCTACGACGGCGCGTTCGCGCTGTTCCTGGAGGCGACCAGGGCCGAACAGGGCGCGTTCGACGCCCGCACCCACGAGGAACGGCGCATCCCCGCCGAGGTCGAGGCCGCCCGCGTCACCCGGGCGCTGATCTGCGGCACGGGCTGGATGACCGACGAGGGGCGCAAGGCGATGGGCGACGACAGCCCCCGCATCCAGGACGCCGTGTCGATCCGCGCCACCCCGCACATCGTCGGCGCGCTGCGGCAGCGACTGGCCGACGCCCGCGGTCACGTCGAGCGCGAGGCCAACGCGTCCACGTCCAACCCGCTGGTGTTCCCCAAGCCGGGCGGCGGCCACGAGTTCGTCATGGGCGGCAACTGGGACGCCGCGCTGCTCGGCCACGAGATCGACGCGCTCAACGCCCAGGTCGCCGACCTCGGCGTGCTGTCGCAGGAGCTGTCCGCGCGGCTGCTGGCCGACAAGTGGAGCTACCACCTGCCGGCCAACCTCGCCGGGGGAGAGGTCGGCCTGAACTCGGGCATGGTGCAGGTGCAGACCGTCGCCGTGGCGCTGGTGCCCGAGATGCAGCAACTGGCCACGCCGGCCGGCACGCTGTCCCGGCCGGCGAAGTTCGGGCAGGAGGACCACAACACGATGGCGATGGCCTCGGTCCGCGCCCTGCACGCCAACCTCGACCGCCTGGAGACGGTGCTGGCCGTGCACGTCCTGATGGCGGCCCAGGGCATCGACCTGATCAAGGACAGGATGGCCGCGTTCCCGCTGGGCCAGGGCACGGTCCGGTTGCACCGGGCCGTCCGCCGGCACATCGCGCCGTTGGGCGACGACCGCTACCTGACCCCGGACCTGGAGAAGGCGACCGACCTCGTGCGCAGTGGCGAGCTGAGCCGCGAGGTGCGTGCCGCTCTCTCCCCGGGCGGGCACGAGTGCGCGGCCTGACGATCCGGCGGGGAAGCCGCCGGCGGCGGGTGTAGGCGGTCGGACGCGACCGGCGACGTGGGCGGACCTGGTTCGGACCTTTGTGGAAGGTTGAGCGGTCCAGTTGTGGGAGCGCTCCCAAATGTGAGTCTTCTTGTTGTCTTCTGCTCGGGTTTGTGGATAGATGAACGGCGTTTGCGATGGGCCTCATAGTCGAGCCCCGAGGAGAGTTCCATGCCCCGTGCCGCCAGACGGCTGTCCGCCCTGCTCTTGGCACTCCTGCTCACCCCCGTCCTCGCCGGTCCCGCGACCGCCGCCGCGCCGCCCGCGCACGGCCTCAAGGGCGAGTACTTCCGGATGTCCGCGCCCGGCGCCCGCGACTTCGCCGAGTCCGGCGGCGCCACCCTCGACCCGAACGTCGACTTCGCCGACCTCACCGGCGTCTTCCAGCAGCTCACCGGCCGCACCGAGCACACCACCGCCCGCTGGACCGGCCGCCTCACCGCGCCCGCCACCGGCGACTACACCTTCCACGCCGTGGGCGACAACGGCTTCCGGATGTTCCTCGACGGCGCGCCGGTCATCGACCACTGGGTCGGGGACTGGGACGTCGAGCAGCACAGCGCGCCGGTCCACCTCGTCGCGGGCGAAGCGCACGACTTCCGGATGGAGCTGTTCCAGGACGTCGGCGGCGCGAACCTGCGCCTGCGCTGGTCCACGCCGACGCTGGCCAAGCAGCCCGTGCCGGAGACGGCGTTCCTCCCGCCCGCGGACTTCCCGGTCTACCCGGTCGGCCTCACCGTGGCGCCCGACGGCAGGCGGCTGGAGGCGGCCTTCGACCGGCAGGTGCACCACCTCGGCGACCTCAAGGCGCACCTCAAGGTCGAGGTCGACACCGTGCCGTTCCCGGTCGAGTCCGTCGCCCTCGACCGACGCGACCGCACCAAGGTCGTCGTGCGGCTCGGCGCGACCATCCAGAAGCCGCAACGGGTCCGCGTCACCTACGACGGCGACGGCGGCCTGGTCGTCGGCGCGGAGACCGTGCCGCGGATCATCCGCAGCGCGACCAACACCTCCACCCAGCGCCTGCTCACCGAGTGGGGCGAACACGTCGACGAGAACCGCCCGCTGCCCGAGTACCCGCGCCCGCAGCAGAAGCGCGACGAGTGGCTGAACCTCAACGGCCAGTGGGAGTTCTCCGCCGCCACCGCGGGGCAGCAGCCCGAGTTCGGCCGCCGGCTCCCCGAGCGGATCACCGTGCCGTTCCCGGTGGAGTCCCAGCTGTCCGGCCTGGAACGGCACGAGGACCACATGTTCTACCGCCGCCAGTTCGACGTGCCGCGCGACTGGCGGGTCGGCCGCGGCCAGCGGCTCAAGCTCAACTTCGGCGCGGTCGACCACCACGCCCGGGTGTGGGTGGACGGCACGCTCGTCGCCGAGCACACCGGCGGCTACACCGCGTTCACCGCCGACGTCACCGACGCCCTGCGCGGCGGCGGCCGGCACGAGCTGATTGTCGCGGTCACCGACACCACCGGCGACAACCAGCCGATCGGCAAGCAGTCCCGAAACCCGGGCGGCATCGTCTACACGCCGTCCTCGGGCATCTGGCAGACCGTGTGGCTGGAACCCGTGCCGGACAAGGCGATCGACGACGTGAAGACCACCCCGGACATCACCGGCGGCACGCTCGCCGTGCACGTGTCGTCCTCGACGGCCTCGCCGACCGCCAAGGTCACCGCCACCGCCCGCGACCAGCGGGGCAAGAAGGTCGGCACGGTCACCGGCGCGCCGAACACCGACCTGACCCTGCCGGTGCCCAACCCGCGCCTGTGGAGCCCCGCCGACCCGTACCTGTACGACCTGGACGTGTCCCTGGAGGACGGCCGCGCCAAGGACGAGGTCGAGAGCTACTTCGGCATGCGTTCCATCGGTGTGCGTGACGTCGCCGGCTTCCCGAAGCTCGTCCTCAACGGCGAGCCGGTGTTCTCGCTGGCCATGCTCGACCAGGGTTTCTGGCCCGACGGCCTGAACACCGCACCCAGCGACGAAGCGCTGGCGTGGGACATCAAGGCCCAGAAGGACCTCGGGTTCAACGCGCTGCGCAAGCACATCAAGGTCGAGCCCGCCCGCTGGTACTACCACGCCGACCGGCTCGGCATGCTGGTGTGGCAGGACTTCGTGAACGTCAACGTCACCGACCGGACCGGGCAGGAGGCGTTCCTCACCGAGGGCCGGCGTGCGATGGCGCAGCTGCACGACTCGCCCGCCGTCATCGGCTGGGTCGTGTTCAACGAGGGCTGGGGCGAGTGGAACCGGGAGGAGACCGGCCGCATCACCGAGTCGGTGAAGGCCGCGGACCCGTCCCGGGTCGTCAACGCCCACAGCGGCGTCAACTGCTGCGCGTCGAAGGGCGACTCCGGCAAGGGCGACGTGATCGACCACCACGACTACAACAACACCGACCCGGCCTGGCCGGACGCCACCCGCGTGGCGATGGACGGCGAGCACGGCGGGTTCACCCTGCGCACCCCCGGCCACCAGTGGCCGGGCGCGCCGGCCGTGATCTACAGCGGTGTGGCCGACAAGGCGGCGCTCACCGCCAAGTACGTGTCGAACACCGGGACGCACTACCTCGACGCGGCCGGCGCGGAGCTGTCCGGGTCGGTCTACACGCAGATCACCGACGTGGAAACCGAGCTGAACGGCCTGTGGACCTACGACCGGCGGGAGATCAAGGTCGACCCCAGGCCCGTGCGCGAGATCAACGAGCGGGTCATCGCGGCCGGCGCCGCGGCGGCCGAGCGCACGTACGACGGGCAGGGCTTGTGGTCGTTGGACGGCAACGGCGACGACACCGGTGGCGCGCCGGACCCGGTGTCCCTCACCGGGGACGCGGCGTGGACGACCGGCGTGCGCGGGCAGGCGCTGACGTTCGACGGGAACGGCGACTACGCCCAGACCGCCGGGCCGGTGCTGGACACCACCGGCTCGTACTCGGTGTCGGCGTGGGTGCGGATGGACTCGCTGCCCGGCAACTACGCCACCGCGGTCAGCCAGGACGGCCGCCGCGTGGAGAACCCGTTCTACCTGCAGTACGGGCAGGGCAGGTGGGCGTTCAGCGTGCCCGGCGGCCGGCGGGCCACGCTCGCCGCCACACCGGAGCCCGGCCGCTGGTACCACCTGGTGGGCGTGCGTGACGAGGCGGCGGGCGAGAACCGCCTGTACGTCGACGGCGTGCGTGCCGCCGCGATCCCGATCGGGCCGGACGAGGTGAGCACCGGGCCGTTGGCCATCGGTCGCGCCAAGTACGCCGGGGTGCGCGGCGACTTCTGGCACGGCTCGGTCGACGAGGTCCGCGCCGTGGACCGCGCCCTGACCGACGCGGAGGTGGCGGAGCAGCACGCCGCCCGCTGACCGCCCGGTCCGAGGCCGAGCCCGCGAGTCGTCACCGCCGTGATCCCGCCCGGTGACGACTCGCGGGCCGCCGTGCTCCCCAGCGGCCCGCGCGGAGCACCCTCCGGGCCGATGTCGCCGGGCGTGAGCACGGACACCTCGAGGCCGGAGCCGACGCCGTCGGTCTCGCGGCGGCAGTCGACCAGGGTGACCGTGCAGCAGACAGCCGGTCCACCGGCACCGGATGGGCGCCCCGCCGCGCGATCCGCTCGTTCAGACCGATCAAAGTAGACATTGACAGAACCGGCAGGGCGCTCAGGCCGGTCCCGTCGCGGGCCCTGGTCGCCCGCGCCGGATCGCGCACCAGGCGGACCGCCCTGCCGATCGCACCGGACAGCCACCGCGCCGCCCCGGCCGATGCCGGACCCGGGCCACTTCTCCACCTCGACCGGCAGGGCCGGGCCGTCGGCCGCCACGTCCAGCCCCCCGGCGCGGTCAACGCCGGCTTCGCGCCGTCGTGCGACACCCTTGATCGGGTACACCACCACGGTGCTGCCTCGTGACGATCGTTCACGAACGACCTGCCGGTAGCCTCGGCCCCCGCCTGCGGTCGACGGGCGGAACGGGGGCGACGATGGCGGCGGCGGACGCGAACACGGCTCGGATCGTCGAGTTCTGGCGCACGGTGGAGATGTTCAGCCCGCAGAAGACCGAAAAGGTCGACCGCGAGCGCATGGTCTACGCCGTGCGGCCGGGTGAACCGCTGCCGTGGGAACCCGGCCACGAGCTGGCACGTCGGCGGCTGCGGCCCAACCAGGCCTGGCGCCACGTCGTCTACCTCGGCATCTACCCGCTGGACAGCGTGTTCGAGGTGCTGTCGCGGGTGTTCACCCCGGACGCGGAGAGCTACGACGAGCGTCCGGCGGGTGAGAGCGCCGTCGGCGCGTTCGCGGTGGACGAAAGCGGTCACGCCGTGCTCGACTCGGAAGTGCTCTCCAGCTGTGCCTGGGCGACCGGCCAGGTGGTTCGACACGGAGGCGGCCCGGTCGACTGGCTGTCCGGCTTCGACAAGTCCGCCGAGGGGTTCTCCGAGGTCTGGCGGGACATCGTCACCGTCGAGGACGTCGGACCGGGCGGTCACGCCGAAGTCCCGACGCCGTTGCGCCTGGACCACGACCGCCTCACCGCCTGCCTCGATGCCGCCGTCGCCGCCACGGGCGCCGGCGTCGCCCTGCGGCCGGGTGGGATCCGCGTCAGCAGCCAGGTCGTGGCCCGGCGCACGGCGACCTCGAATCACCACGACTTCCTCAACAGCTTCATCGTGGACGACCTGGGCACCGTGGCCGGGCGGCTCGCCGACGGCGACTTCGGCGCGGCGTTGCGCGACTACCTGGCGCCCGAGGAGGTGATCGCCAGGTCGAGGCGGGTCGACGTCCGTGACGACGTCCACACCGTGCTGGAGGCCACCGCGCCCGACTTCGTGCCCTCCGGCCGGTGGCCGAGCAACCCCGAACACCCCTTGGCCCTGAACCAGCAGCTCGCGGTGAGCACCGCGGCGAGCATGCCCGGCGCCGGTGTGACAGGTGTCAACGGACCGCCGGGCACCGGCAAGACGACGATGCTGCGCGATCTGGTCGCGGCGCTGGTCGTGGCACGAGCCGAACGGCTGTCGACGCTCGGCGACCCCGGCAAGGCGTTCACCGGTAAACAGTTGCGGTGGAAGACCGGGCAGCGCACGCGGGTCGTCGGCGAGTGGCGTTCCGATCTCGTCGGGTTCGAGATGGTGGTCGCGTCGTCCAACAACGGCGCGGTGCAGAACGTCACCGACGAGATCCCGGCGGCGGACGCGATCCACTCGTCCTGGCGCGACCACGCCGCCGAGGTCGACTACTTCGCCGAGATCGCGGGCAGCCTGCTCGCCACCGAAACCGGCTCCGGGTCCGGGTCCGGGTCGGAACACGATGCCGGCGCCGGTTCCGAGGAGACGACGGCCGCTTGGGCGCTCGTCGCGGCACGACTGGGCAACAAGGCCAACCGCAGCCGCTTCGTCAACGCCTTCTGGTACGAGACCAGGAAGAAGGACGACCCGAAGTCGTGGGACGGGATGCTCGCGGTCCTCAAGGGTTACGAGAACACCACACCCGGATCCACGTGGCGGCAGGCCGTGGCGGAGTTCCGCGCCGTGGAGTCGCGCGTGAACGCCATCCGCTCTCGCCGGACCGAGGTGTACCAGGCGGTGGTGCGGCACCGCCGGCTGACGGAGGAGGTCGCGGGCCTGCGGCGGGACGTTGCCGATGCCCGGGAACGCCTCGCGTCCGCCCGCGACCGGCACACCACCGCCGCAGTCGTGGCCGACCGGCTGGGTGCGGAGTTCGCCGAGGTCGAAGCGGCACACCGGGCCGAGGTCGACCGGATCACGCGCGAGCACCTGGCCTCCGCCGAGCAGGCGGTCGCGGCCTGGCGGGAACAGCTGGGGATCCGCTGGCACGCCCACCGCGAGCACCAGCGGAACCGCCCCGGCTTCCTGGAGTGGTTGCGGACGCTCGGCAGCCTCAACCGGCAGTGGAGGGGGTACGACGCGTGGCTCGCCCACCAAGTCCAACAGGCGCAGGCGGGATTGGCCTCGGCGCAACGCGTCCCACCTCCGACGACACCCCGTCCGCCAAGCATCCCGGCGGCCTTGACGGAAGCGGAACGCGATGTCACCGCCGCCCACCGGGACGTGGAAGCCGCGCGACTGGCCGGTGAGGAGAGCGAACGAGCGCTCCGCGTCCGCGAGGTCGGACTCGCCGACGCGCGGCGACTCACGGAGGCCGGCGCGGACGCCCTGGGCAGGCACTTCCCGGGCGACGCGTGGCACCACGACCGTGAGAGCCGCGAGACGACCGCGTTGTGGACCGACCCGGAGTGGAACGCCGCCCGCAGCGAGTTGTTCCTGGCCGCCTTGGCACTGCACAAGGCGTTCCTCCGGCACGCGCCCACCCAGATGCGGCGCAACCTGCAAGCCGCCATGGACCTCGTCGCGGGGGAGGCGCCGTCGGACATCACGGCGGACGCGGCCCTGGAGGCGTGGCGCAGCCTGTTCTTCGTCGTGCCGGTGGTCTCCACGACGTTCGCCTCCTACGCCAGGCTCTTCGGGCACCTGGGGCACGAAGCCCTCGGCTGGCTGCTGGTCGACGAAGCCGGGCAGGCGACCCCGCAGAACGCGGTCGGCGCGTTGTGGCGCACGCGGCGTGCGGTCGTCGTCGGCGATCCGTTGCAGCTGGAACCGGTGACCACCCTGCCCTTCCGCGCCGAGCAGGCGATCAGGTCGCAGTTGGGCGTCGACGAGCGGTGGTCGGCGAGCCGGACCTCCGTGCAGCGGCTGGCCGACCGCCTGACGCCGCTGGGCACGCTGCTGCCCGACGGTGAGGGCGAGACGTGGGTCGGGGTGCCGCTGACCGTCCACCGGCGTTGC
Source organism: Saccharothrix sp. 6-C (assembly GCF_016695385.1). Taxonomy (NCBI): domain Bacteria; kingdom Bacillati; phylum Actinomycetota; class Actinomycetes; order Pseudonocardiales; family Pseudonocardiaceae; genus Saccharothrix; species Saccharothrix sp. 6-C. The sequence goes on from NZ_CP064192.1 coordinate 3,015,423, forward strand.
GACCAGCCGATGTTCGACATCGTGAACACCATCGCCTACGACGGCCTCATGATCGACGGCACGGGAGAGGCGGCGGGGGAGCGGTTCGCCGAGGCCTACCCGGAGCTGCCGGCGTCGAAGTGGATCGACGTCGTGTCGAACACCTCGCAGGGTCACTGGGTGCCGGAGGAGGGCGAATGGCTCGACCGCGTGCTCGGCGCCCTGGCGGACTTGGACTTCGACATGTCGGAGGTCATGGTGGTCGCCCCGTTCCGCGACATCGCGCGACGCGTCGCGACCCGCGCCCGTCGGCACCCAGGGCTGGTGGCGGGCACCATCCACACCGCGCAGGGCAAGCAGGCGGATGTCGTGGTGCTCGTCCTCGGCGGTGACCCGGCGCGTCCGGGCGCGCGCCGTTGGGCAGCCGGCAAGCCGAACCTCCTCAACGTCGCGGTGAGCCGTGCCAAGCGCCGCCTCTACGTCATCGGCAACCGGTCCGCCTGGTCCTCGCAGCGCTACTTCGACGTGCTGTCCGCGAACCTCCCCACCTGACCCCGGCAGCTCTCCCGGACCGACCTGGTCGACCGCGTAATTCGCTGTGCGGTCGACTGGCGGGGTGGTAGACAGCGCCGGTGGATGAGAGTTTGGGGTTCGCGCGGTTGTCGGAGCTGATCGACGAGCGGTCGGCGGCGTTTCGGGCTGCGGTCGCTTCCGCGCCCAGCCTCGACGTGACGGTGCCGACCTGCCCGGAGTGGACGTTGCTGGACCTGGTGCGGCACATCGGGGAGGGACGCCGTCGCTGGGCGGCCACCGTCGCCGCCGGGCCCGCCGACGCGCCCGCGGCCAGGTCGACGTGGCAGCAGGACCCGCCTCGGGAGCGCGAGGCACTGCTGGAGTGGCTGGCCGAGGGGACGCGGCAGCTGCTCGACGCGCTGCGGGAAGCCGGCCCCGATCGCGGTTGCTGGACGTGGTGGGGTGCCTCGCAGTCGCCGAGGACCACCGGCGCCGTCGCACGGCACCAGCTCCAGGAGATCGCGGTGCACACCTACGACGCCCAGCTCGCCGCGGGCGCCCCGGAGCCGCTGCCGGAGGTCGTGGCGTTCGACGGCGTGGACGAGTTCCTGGTCACGTGCTGCGCGACGACGTCCCCCTGGCCGCACGAGCCCGCCGTCGTCGACTACCACGCCACCGAGGGCCGTTCCTGGCGACTGCTGCTCTCCGCCGACGGCGCGCTGGTGACCGACGTCGGCACGGACGCCGCCGACGCCTCGGCCCGGGGCCCGGCCTCCGACGTGGTCCTGTTCCTCTACGGCCGCATCCCCGCCGACTCCTTGGAGCTCGACGGCGACCGACGCCTGTTCGACTGGCTGGCCGCCTGGGAACCCGCCTGACCCGCACCTCTCACACCTCGGTGAAGGCCGCCGGGGTCGAGGCGCGCGAAGGCATGAGGGACGGCGTCCTCAGGGAGCGCCGTGACGGGCCCCGACCCCGGTGAGGACCGGGGCCCGTCACGGCGACACGTCACTGGTTGGGCGGCGCCGGGTGGCCTTCGGACGCCTGCACGACCACGATGCCCTGGCCCGACAGCGCGAGCTGGTAGGCCTCGCCCGAGCCGCGCCCGATGGCGGCGCCGAGCTTGGCGGTCTTGCGGATCGAGGACTGCAACGAGGTGGACCACAGGACGGAGGACTGCATGTCGACGTACGTCGGCACGTCCACGTTCAGCACGACCGGCGTGCCGAAGGCGGTGACGGCGAGCGCGCCGGTGCCGGTGAACGTCGTGTTGAACAGGCCGCCGCTGAGCATCGACGCGCCCTCGACGCGGTTGATGTCCCACTTGAGGGTGCTCTCGAACGCGAGCACGTTCTTGCCGTTGACCGTCACGCCCTCGTTCTCGAGGTAGAGCACGAACACCTCGTCGGCGTCCTGCGCGAGGAACACGTCGCCGCTGCCGGAGACCTTCATCAGCGACATCCCCTCACCGGTGAAGGCCTTCTTGAACAGCTTGCCGAGGCCGCCGCTGCCCTCGTAGGCGAAGTCGACGTCGCCCTGGTAGGCGACCATCGACCCCTGCTTGGCGAAGAAGAACCCGCCGCTGCCGGTGAGGTCGACCTTGAGCATGCGGTCGTTCTGCAGTTGGAAGCTGCCGGGCTCGACGGACCGCTCGGCGTGGTTGAACAGTGAGCTGCGCATCCCCCGATAGTGCAGGTGATCATCGTCGGCCGCACCACCGGGGGCACGGCCGACGCGCGGGTCGAGCCCGGCGGTGGAAACCCGGTCGGTTTCGTCCGCCCACCGCACTAGGGTGCCGCCGGTGACGGAGAAGGCGCTGACGGCAGCCGGGCAGGACTGGGAAGAGCAGGCGCGGAACTGGATCGCTTGGGTCCGCGAACCCGGCCTCGACTCCTACTGGCGTTATCGCGACGAGTTCTTCGCGCTCGTGCCGACCGCCGGCCGGGCCACCCTCGACGTCGGCTGCGGCGAGGGCCGGGTGGCCCGCGACCTCGTCGAGCGCGGGCACCGGGTCACCGGCATCGACGCCTCGCCGACCCTGGTGGAAGCAGCGCGGCTGGCCGATCCCGGGAGCCGGTACCTGCGGGCCGACGCGGAGGATCTCCCCTTCCCCGACCACAGCTTCGACCTCGTCGTCGCCTACTGCGTGCTGATGGACGTCGACGACCCGGCGGGCACCATCGGCGAGATCGGCCGGGTGCTCGAACCCGGCGGCAGGCTCTGCCTGTCGATCACCCACCCGATCACCAACACCGGCAGCCGCCGCGACGGCGTGTTCGTCCTCGACCGCCCCTACTTCGGACGTCACCGCTTCGAGGAGGAGGTCGAGCGGGAAGGGCTGCGGATGAAGTTCCAGGGGTGGAACCACCCGTTGAGCGCCTACACCACGGCGTTGGAAGAGTCCGGCCTGCTGATCGAGGCCCTGCGGGAGCCTCGGGTCGCCGACGACGCGTTCCCGTGGCACCTGTGGATGAGGGCGGTCCGCCCGCGACTGCCCGAGGTCACCCGCACCTGACCGGTGGGGTCGGACGAGATGCCTGCCTTTCGCACTCTCTATAGCTTCAGTGTTGCATGAAAGCAACGCATCGGTGGCCCCTGGCGGTGATGACCGAGTTCTCGGCATGTGAGGATTCGTCGGGTAATCGCGACCAAGGGGGACGGAATGGGTGACGGGCGGTTCACCAGGGGTCACGTGGTCACGTTGATGATCACCTCGCTGATCGGTGTCGGCTTCGGCGCCGGGTGGTGGTTCTCCGGGGTGGCGGCGGTGTCGGCCGGCGGGACCGCGCTCGCGGTGGTGGGTGCCGTGATCGCCTTGGCGCTGACCGGGTGGGTGTTCCGCTTCGGCCGCGCCGGTCGTGGGTCGCCCCCCGGTGGTGGTCGGTCCGACAGCCCGTTCGGCAAGGGGTACGGGATCGCGGTGCTGCTCATGCTGGTGGCGATCTTCGGCGGCGCACGGCTGCTGGCGTCGCTCGACCTCGCCCGGGCGACACCCGCGTGGGTGCTGTTCGTCGTCGGCGCGCACTTCGCGCCGTTCGCGAAGCTCTTCGGCTCGAACCGGTACCTGCTGCTGGCCGCGCTGCTCTGCGGGACGGCCGTGTTCGCCGTCGTGCTCGGCGCGGTCGGGCCGGAGTGGGCGTGGCGGCTGGTGCCCGGCTTCGGCGGCGCGGCGGTCCTGTGGGGGACGGTCGTGGCCGGCTTGCGCGACGGGTGGCGGCAGGTGGCCCGGGACGCGGTCCGCGCCGGCTAGGAGACGGCCTTCAGCGGCTGGTCGCCGCCGCCGCGCCACGTGGCCGCCAACTCGTGCAGCGGCAGGTCGAGGGCCTCGCTGAGGCTGACGATCGTGCCGAACCCCGGTGACGGCAGGCGGCCGGTCTCGATCTTGCGCAGGGTTTCCGGCGAGATGCCGGCCGCCTGCGCGACCTCCGCCGGGTCGCGTTCCGCTCGCGCGCGGCGCAGCAGGGCGCCGAGACGCCTGCCTGCTTCGATCTGCTCGGGGGTGAGCGGTTGGCGGACCATGCCCCCAGGATAGGGTTGGTATTGTAATACCGGCAAGTGCTACGGTGTCGGTATAACAATACCAACACCCCGGGGCGCGAGGTTTCCGTGATCGAGTTGAAGACGCCTGCGGAGATCCGCCGCATGCACGTGGCCGGGCGCTTCGTCGCCGAGGTGCTCGACGAGGTCGGCCGGCTCGCCGACGTGGGCGTCAACCTGCTGGACCTGGAGCACCACGTGCGCGGCATGATCGAACGGCGCGGTGCGGAGTCGTGCTACTGGGACTACGCGCCGTCCTTCGGCAGCGGTCCCTTCCGCAACGTCATCTGCCTGTCCGTCAACGACGCCGTGCTGCACGGCCTGCCGCACGACTACGCGTTGCGCGACGGCGACGTGCTCAGCGCGGACCTCGCGGTCGGCATCGACGGCTGGGTGGCCGACTCGGCGCGCACGGTGATCGTCGGCACGCCCGCCGAGGAGGACCTGCGGATCATCCGCGCCACCGAGGAGGCGTTGGAGGCGGCGATCGAGGTGGCGCGGCCCGGCAACCGCCTGGGTGACATCTCCGCGGCCATCTGGGCGGTGGCCCGCGACCACGGCTACCCGGTCAACACCGAGTTCGGCGGCCACGGCATCGGCCGGACCATGCACGAGGACCTGCACGTGTCCAACAAGGGCCGGCCGGGCCGCGGCCTGACGCTCCGGCCGGGGTTGACGCTCGCGCTCGAACCCTGGTTCACGCGCACGACCGATCGGATCGTCTACGACGACGACGGCTGGACCATCCGCTCGGCCGACGGTTCGCGCACGGCCCACTCGGAGCACACGATCGCCATCACCGAGGACGAACCCCTGGTGCTCACCCGGCGCGACTCGGAAGAGCCCGCGACGAAGGCCGACCCCGCCGGCGGGTGACCGGCGGGGTCTGGGAAGCCTCCCGCCGCGCCCGGGGGACATCCCGCGGCGGGCGGCTTCCTGGCTCACGTCACCCGGCGACGCCGGGCGGGGCTACCTCGGCGGGTAGGTGATGGCCGGTCGGGGAGGAGTGGCCATGCCCGCGCCGAGGAAGTAGTCGACGTGGTGGGACTGCAAGTAGCCCTTGAGGGTCATCGCGTTGCGGTAGGCGGGGTTGTGCGCCAGCGTGTACAGCCTGGTGCCGCTCGGTCGGTCGGTGGTGAAGATGATCAGTTCGGTGAACGCGGCGTTGGTGTAGACGACTTCCTCGCGCCAGTCGCCGAAGAGGTCGCCGTAGAGGGTGGGGGAGTTGCCCTGCGCCGCGTCGACCGCGCCGTACTGCGAGGTGGTGAGCAGTCGCGGCACGCTGTTGGTCGTGGTGGGGCTGGTCGGGTTCCACTTCTCGAACTTGCCGTCGTTGAGCAGTTCCATGGTGGTGTCGCCGTCCCAGTACAGGCCCAGCTGCGGCCAGGGCTGCAACGACGTGCTCGACTGGGTGAGCCGGTTGGTGGCCGCGTTGTAGACGCCGGAGAAGGCCCAGACCTCCATGCCGGGGTGGCGGGGGTCGATGTCGCCTGCCATGCCCCGGCCCACGTCTGCGGTTCCGGACTCGGTGTGCCGCCAGATGATGCCGCCACCGGCCGCGTCGTAGTAGTAGTCGCGCAGGCCGCTCGGGTTGACCTGCTGGACGCCGTAGCCCTCCAGCCCGGGGCGGCCGGGGTCCAGGTCGGCGAGGTGGAAGCGGTCGCCGTGCACCACGCCGGCCGGGCCGAGGGTGTAGCGCAGCGTGCCGTTGCCGTTGAGCACGAAGCCGATCTCGGCGATCTCGTCCTTGCCGTCGCCGTCGACGTCGATGATGCGGGTGTTGTGGCCGTCGGGCAGGTTCTGGTTGCCGCGCAGGAACTTCCACTGCATGGTCAGCGCGGAGCCGGTGAACCGCCAGGCGGCGAACATGAGGTTGAAGTCGCCGTTGCCGATCCGGTTCTTCATGAACGAGACCAGGCTCGGGTTGACGCCGTCGAGGTAGCCGACGCCGAAGCGCGCGTACATCGGTCCGTCGGCCAGGTAGTCGGTCGGCACCGGCGCGGTCGCGCGGGGCGCGCCGGTCATGCCGTCGAGGATGGCGATGAACTGGCGGTTGTTGTTGCTGTCGGCGAACCGGACGCCGTTGCCGAAGGTGACGCCGTTGGCGATCCGCACCGCGACTTCCGCGCGGCCGTCGCTGTCGAGGTCCTGGACGGTGACGCCGTCGTTGTGGCCCACGTCGATGGTGGACGAGCCGCCCTCGATGTTGTCCTGGTCGGTGCTGTTGGGGCCCATGTCGACCTGCCAGAGGAACCGCCCGTCGCGGCGGTAGGCCTCGATCTTCTGCGGCGAGGTCTGCCGGTCGAGCACGTAGTCGTACTCGCCGTCGCCGTCCAGGTCGCCGACCCACAGGAACTTCACCGCGCCGCCGGCGCGCAACGGCACCCGGACCACGGGCTCGACCGCCCGGTTGGCGGCCAGGGTGAACGCGCCGCTGGGCGCCTGCTCCACGCCGGCGACCACCGGTCGGACGCGGTAGCTGTTGGCCCGGGTGACGTCGGCCGTCGAGTCGGTGAAGTTCGTGCCGCCGGTCAGCACGGCGGAGTTGAGCCTGACCTCGCCGCCGCCGTCGGTGGACCGGTAGACGTTGAAGCCGATCCCGGCCGGGTCCAACCCCAGCAGCCGCCAGCTGACCAGGACCCCGGAGGTGCCGGAGCGCACCGCCACCACGCCGCGGCCCAGGCTCTCCATCTTCCGGACGCCCGCCTCGCCGCCGGCGGTGGTGACGTCGAGGTAGTCGATGTTGGCCAGCCCGGCGGTGGTGGTGGCGGCGAGCTGCACGGTGTTGCGGCCCGCCGTCAACGGCACGGTGAGCGTCTTGGTCGTCCAGGTGTTCCACGCGCCGGTGCCGTCGAACGCGGAGCCGGCCTGCGCCACCGCGCCGTTGACGCTGATGTCGGCCGGGCGGGCGGTGGAGCCGTTGGCGTAGCGGATGGCGAGGGTCGCGGCGCCGGCGCCGACCGCGTCGACCGTGAACCGGGCCGTCGCGCCGACCGCGCCGCCGGAGTCGCAGAACCCGGAGCCGGAGTAGCCGGAGTGGTTCGACGCGAGGGCCCCGTCGCAGGTGGCGGGTGCGGCCTCGGCCTCGTACCGGGTCGTCGCGGCGTGCGCGGCGGGCGCGGTCAGCACCGCCACCGCCACACCGGACAGGACTGCGGTCACGGCAACGACTGCGGACGTCTTTGTCGGTCGTCTCATGATGGTCCCTTGACGTGCCGGGGTGGCGGGCACCCCGGCGATCGGACGGTTCGGTTGTGGCGGCGGGGACACCGGCTCCTCCCACGGCAGGACGCGGCGGCGTGTGGGATGAGGCATGAAAACGGTTACCTAGCTCGGTAGCGAACCAGGCGTTCCAAGGAGCTGTCAACCTCCGGCCATGAGGGAGATCATGGTTGACAGCAGCGCTGATGGAGATTTCCCAGTTCGGGGGCAGTGAGTGAAACCGTTTTAACGCATCGCGCGTCGTCGGCGGATCGTCGACTGTTCGTCAGGTGTTCGTCAGGTGCGACGGCCGTGGTCCGGGGCATGATGGTGTCGCGACTCGCGGGGGCGGTACCCACGCGAGTCGACCATTCTCAGCGGGGGAGCGGGCCCGGGAAGCCGGGCGGGGGTGGCGCGTTCCGCGCGGACGGTCGTGACGAGGGCTTCGAGCGCGTCGTCCAGGCGCGGCGCGCAGGACGCTCAGCGTGACCTGCCGCCCGACGGTGCGCTCACCCGGCCACAGCCGCACCAGGTCGAGCCTCACGACGTCGAAGACCGACTCGGCGTCCGCCGGCACCGGGGAGCTGACGACCCGTCACGCCCGGCGCGGGGATCGCAAGCTGAAAGCAAGGTTCATCCGCGCCGTTGTCGGCCGCGGTGGTGCACGCTCTCAGGTGACGATCCCCGTGCACGACCGGGCGCCGCCGCATCGTCGCGGCCGACGCCCGCCCCCCGGCCCCTCACCGAAAGTCGAGCTGCGGCAGCGTGACCGCGATTCCCGCCGAGCACGATTCCGCCGCCCTCCTGCTGATCTGCGACCAGTGCGGTCGGTCCTACGACACCGGCCACCCGCACGCGGTCTGGCGGTTGTTGTGGACCCGCGCGGTCGCGGACGGCTGGAGCGGGCGCGACCGCGCCATCGGACCCCACTCGTGCTCGTACTGCACGGACTGAGCCGCGGTGGGAACCGGCAACCGCAAGGTGATCGTCAGGTCCACCCCGGCCGGGTCGCGGGATGCTGGAACGTGTACTCCGAGCGGCACCCCCGTGATCCGGCGCGCGGCCACGACACCGTCGTCCTGGTCATGGAGGACCACGACCGCCCGCCTGGACCCGAGGTCGCGTCCTGGTTGCGCGACCGCGTCGACGGTCGGTCCGACCGGGACGCCCTGCGGGTGGGCGTGGTCGTCGGCGAGCTGCTGGACAACGCCTGGCGCCACGGCGGACCGCCCTACGTGCTGGAGCTGACGACGGACGCGTGGACCGGCACGGTGACGGTCCGGGTCCGCGACCACACGCCCCGGCACGCCGCCCGGTGGCGCCTCGGAGCCGGGCTGCTCATCGTCGACGGGCTGGTCGAGCAGTGGGGTGTCGTCTCGGCCGCCGCGAACACGACCGTGTGGGCCAAGGTGCGGTTCGACGACTGACCTCCGACCCGCCTCGATCGCCCGCGGCCCGCCCGGCCGACCGGAACCACCGCACCAGGAGGTCGTCATCGACCACGAACTCGACCACTCGTTCCGCGCCGTCGGCGTCCGACCGGCGCGGACCCCGCGACGCCACGCCTTCGCCGCCCGGCTGAGCTCGGGCGCGTTCCTGCTCGGGCTGTGGCTGGTCGTGTCGCCGTTCGCGCTGGGGTACGGCGTCCTCGGGGTCTCGTTCACCGGCCACGGCAACGAGGTGGTCACCGGGGTCGTCGTCGTGGTGGTCGCGCTGACCGGTGCGATGGCGCCCGCGGACGCCCGGTGGTCCGGGCCGGTGCTGGTCGTGGCGGGGGTGTGGCCGGCCGTCGCGCCGTGGCTGGTCGGCTACCGGGGCGAGGTCGACGCCACGGCCGCGACGGTCAACGACCTGGTGGTCGGCGGTGCGGTCGCCGTGCTCGGCGCCGCGATCACCGCGGCGATCCGTCCATTGAGGACCGCGGAGCCGGAGGACGGGTGACGCCCCTTCCCGGTCGGCGTCGGCGTCGGCGACGGCCAGGGTGATGTCCAGCACCTTGTCCGACAACGCCTGCGCCGCCCGGGGGTCCAGGAAGACGCGGGTGTCGCCGCGGACCACGACCACGTCGTCGGCCGCGGGGTGCGGCTGGATCGACAGGTCGAAGTCGAGTTCGGCCCGGGAGAGTCGAGCGGGGGTGGGGCCGGTCCGGTCACCAGGGGATCGGGCCCTCGTCGTCGAAGAAGCCGCCGCGCGGCCCGTCGTCCGGCAGGGTGGCGAGCCGGATGGCGATCGCGGCGCCCTGTTCGGGGGTGCGCGGCGCGGCGAAGCCGGTGAAGTCGGTCGCGACGTAGCCGGGGCAGGCGGCGTTGACGATGACGGTCGTGTCCGCGAGGCGGCGGGCGTACTGCGCCGTGACGCTGTTGAGCATCGACTTCGACGGCGCGTACGCGGCCATGACGGGGCCGGTGCGCAGGGTGAGCGAGCCCATGGTGCTCGACATGTTCACGATGCGCGGCGAGCCCGCGCGGCGCAGCAGGGGGAGCATCGCGTTCGTCACCCGGACCACGCCGAGCACGTTCGTGTCGAGGACGGCGCGGACGACGTCGAGGTCCAGCGTCGTCGGGTCCTGGGCGCCGTTGTCGGACCGGCCGGCGATGCCGGCGTTGTTGACGAGCACGTCGAGCCGTCCCGCGGTCCGCTCGATGGTCGCCGCCGCCTCCGCGGCGCTGTCGTCGGAGGTGACGTCGAGGGCGACCCCGAACGCGTCGACGCCCTCCGCGCGCAGCCGTCCGACGGCGTCCTCGCGCCTCGCCCCGTCACGCGCGCCCACCGCGACCGTGAAGCCGATCGCCCCGAGGCCCCGGGCGATGGCGAAACCGATTCCCTTGTTCGCGCCGGTGACCAGCGCGATCTTCGTGTCGTCCACCAGAGCGATGCTCGGCGCGTCGCGCCCCGCTGTCCAAGATCGATCCGGTAAGCCGTGATACCCCACGGGTATCAGGCGGTAGGCTCCGTCCGTGCACGACCTCGAGACCCGGGAACTGGCGTACTTCGTCGCCGTCGCCGAGGAACTGCACTTCGGACGTGCCGCCGATCGGCTCGGGATCGCGCAGCCGCCGCTGTCGCGGGCGATCCGCCGGCTGGAGCAGCGGCTCGGCGTTCGGCTCTTCGACCGGGACCGCCGCGGCGTGGCGCTCACCGAGGCCGGCGGCGTGATGCTCCGCGAGGCCCGGACGGCGCTCGACGCGGTCGCGGCCGTCGCGCGCCGGACCCGCCGCGCCGGGGACCCGAGGCGGCCGCTGGTGCTGGTGACGAAGGCCGGGGCGTCGCACGAGCTGCTGCAACGGCTCCTCGACGCGGCGGCCCGCGAACCCGGCGCGGCACCTGTCGAGGTGCTCCTGTGCGAGGTGGGCGAGCAGGCGGGGCTGCTGCGCGACGGGAGCGCCGACGTGGCGCTGATGCACCGCCCGTTCGACGACCTCGTTGGCTTCGACACCGAGGACCTCCACGTCGAGGGCCAGGTCGCGCTCCTGCCCGCGGGGCACCCGTTGGCGGCCCGCGACCGGCTCGCGCTCGCGGACGTCCGCGCCGTGCCGGACCTGCCGATCGCCCGCTGGCCCCGGCTCGACGGGACCTACCCGGACGGGCCCGGGCCGGAGGTGCGCACCCAGTCGCAGCTCGCCCAGCTCGTGGCGCTCGGCAAGGCGCTGCTCGTCATCCCCGCGTCCAGCCGCGCCTGGCAGTGGCCCGACCACGTCGCCGTGCCCGTCGTGGACGCGCCGGACGTCACCACGGTGATCGCCTGGCCGGCCGGCAGCCGCTCCCGGGCCGTCGCCGCGCTCGTCCGCTCGGCGGCCGGGCTCCGCGACGCCGCACCGCGCTGAGCGCCGTGCACCACGTCCACCCGATCGTGCGTCCCGGCGACCCGTTCGGGCGTTGTCCGGCGGCCGGCGGCGGCACCATCCTGTGAGCCGTCCGGATCACCCGATCACGTGCGTGCGGAGGTTTCGTGCCGGTCAACGACATGCTCAAGGCGAAGATCAACCACGGCTTCACCCGACTGGACGCCGACGGCGACGGGCTGCTCACCGAGCAGGACCACGTCCTGATGGGCAAGAGGGCCGCGGCCGCGCTCGGGCACGACCCCGACTCGCCGCAGGAGCAGCGGATCGTCGACGCCTACCTGCGGATCTGGCACGAGCTGCACCTGCCGCACATCCCGGGCGGCGGCACGTCCATCTCGCGCGAGCAGTTCGTCGCCTCCACCGGCTCCCTCGCCGACGACCCGGACGCCGCGCGGAGCAGCGTCGGCGCGGTGGCGGAGGCGTTCCTGGGCATCGCCGACCTCGACGCCGACGGCCGCGTGAGCCCGGACGAGTACCTCGCGTTCCAGCGCGGCCACTTCCCCGACCTGACCGAGGCGGAGGCCGCCGAGGCGTTCGGCCACCTCGACGTGGACGGCGACGGCTACCTCACCGCCGAGGAGTTCACCCGGGCGACGGTCGAGTTCTGGTCGAGCACGGACCCGGACGCGCCGGGCAACTGGTGGATGGGCCGCCCCGTGGCGTGACCCGTCCGCGACCCGTGCGGCGGCTCGCCACCGCCGCACGGGTCCGCTCACCGACCCCGGCGAGCGCCGTTCACGGTCGCCGCACCACGATGTCGTCCGGGGAGCGCGGGTCGATCTCGTAGTGGGTGTCGAACTGGCTGCTGAAGCCCGTCACGCGGACGGTGCGGCCCACGGCGAGCCCGGTCAGGTCGATGCCCGTCCCGGTGTTGACGAAGATCGTCAGCTCGCCGGAGCCGTCGTCGACGAAGAACTTGTGCCCGTACGGCAGGTCGGACGCCGGCGCCCGGGTGACGGTGGCGGTGACGCGCGCCAGCAGCCCTTCGGTGGCCTCGCCGACCGCGCCCGTGGCGAGCGGCACGGGGCGGACCTCCGGGCCCTTGCCCCGCACGTGGACCTCGGCCGGGTCGGCGGGCACGAGGACGAGCAGCCCGTAGCTGTCGCGCAGCGTGCCCGTGACCCGCACCTTGTCGCGCGGGGTCACGTCCGGGTCGACCGGGACGCTGACGTAGATCCCGGCGGTGCGGTCCTGGATCGCGAAACCCCGGTCGAAGAAGCTGGACTCGAACGCGCCCGACGGGGTGGTGGCCGTGCCGGCCACGGTGACCACCGTCCCCGGCGGCAGGGTCCGCGCGTGGGCGATGGACACCACGTGCCGCGACGCCTCCGCCGCCCGGGCGGGCAGCGCCACCCCCATCGAGACGAGCACCAGGACCAACACCGCGGAGATGCCGCGCGGTGACCGACGCATGCCGAACCCCTTCCGACCCAGCCGTGCCGGTGCGGCCCGGCTTCCCGCCACCATCGCGGTCGCGGGCGCGGCCCGCCGGCGGAAGGGGCGATCCACTACGGAATCCCCACCCCCCGAGCCGCCGGCGGTGGCAGGACGGTGATGGTGAACGCGTCCTCGACGTCGGCGCGCGGCAGGTCGACGGTCGTGGCGTCGCCGGACAGCGCCACGACGGCGTCCCGGACGGTGACGGGTCCCCGCACCGCGCCGCCGCCGTTGTGCGGGACGCGGTGGACGACCACCCGCACCCGGCCGTCGCGCACGATGCCGCTGGTGGCGTCGAGGCGCTGCAACGCGACCGCGACGGCGCCCGGCGTGCCGCGACCGCCGACCAGGACCTTCGCCGCGCCCGGCGCCGCCGTGGCGAACGCGTCGCGGGTCGGACCGGGCGTCACCGAGGCCACCAGGCCGGTCTGCGAGCCGTAGAAGCGGTAGACCCACCACTCGCCCTTCGGCAGGTGCCGCCCGGAGGGGTCGCGGACGAGCAGGTTGCCGAGGTCGTCGTGCAGGTCCGCCGCGCCGGCCCAGTTGGCGCGCAGGCCGTCGGCGCCGGCGCGTTCCAGCCTGGCGATGTACCAGGAGCCGGCGCCGGGGTTCTGCTCGTCGCCCGCGCCGTACTCGTTGACCTGGTAGGGACGAGGGTGGGGGATGGCGCGCGCGTCGAGCGTGGTGTCCGCCGCCGCCACGTCGGCCACCGGGTCGCCGGGCAGCGCGTGCCAGCTGACGACGTCGGGGACCGTGTCGGTGGCGCGGACGAAGTCGAGGTACTGGTTCCACCACGGCCCGTCGGTCGTCGGCACGCCCGCGAAGCTCGGCCCCACGATCGGCTGTCGCGGGAACGCCGCCCGCACGCGCCGGTGGGTGCGGCGCCACAGCTCGAAGTACTGCGCCTGCGGCCGGTTCCAGAAGGTCGGGAGGTTCGGCTCGTTCCACAGGTCCCACTGCACGGGCGCGCCCGCGGCCCCGACGTCGTGGATCAGGCGGGTCAGGAAGGCGTCGTAGTCCGCCCAGTCGCCGTCGTCGCCGGGGAACCGCGCGATGGGGTGGCCGTCCGCGCCCCACAGGTCGTGCGGCAGCAGGATGAACTCGCCGCCCAACGACCGGGTGCGCAGCAATTGCGCCCGGGTCGCGCGCCAGCGGCGGTCGTACCTGCCCGAGACCCAGCCGCCGGGGCTGTCGAGCTGCGCGCCGCCGGCCCGCATGCGGCGGAACCGCACGTCGTGGAAGAAGCGGTCCGCGGGACCGGACGCGTCCTCGGTCATCCCGTAGATCCACCCCGAGGCCCGGTGGGTCGGGGCGCCGCCGGTGGCGGAGAAGTCGACGCCGACCCGCTCGGCGGCGGGCGCGCCGGGCGTGGTCGGGGCCGCGGGGGGAGCGGCTGGTCCGCCGGGTTCGGGACGCACGATCGACTCCTCAGGGGCACGAACCGGTTCGACCTACGGCGGCGGGACGGTCGCGGAACGGTCGCGGAACTCGTCAGCGGCGGCGGGCGCCGGTGCTCGACCGCAGGGAGACGGCCGGTTCCAGCAGGGCGTTGCGAGGCGTGGCGGCGGGGTCGGCGATCCGCTCGACCAGCAGGTCCACGGCGAGGCGGGCCATCTCCTCGGCGGGCACGTCCGCCGCCGTCAGCGGTGGGTGGAAGCCCTCGGCGAGACGACCGGCGACGACCCCGGTGATGGAGAAGTCGCGCGGCACGTCCAGGCGCGCCCGGTGCAAGGCCTGCTGCAGGCCGGGCAGCGCGGCCTCGTTGATCGTCACCGCCGCCGTCACCCCGGGCCAGCGCCGGCGGATGTCCTCGAAGCACGTCAGCCCCGCCGCCGGCTCGTCGGCGCAGTAGACGGTGTGCGCGGTCAGCCCCCGCGCGTCCGCCGCCTCCTGGAAACCGGCCGACGACCGCACGGCGGGCCCGTAGCCCGCCGCCACCAGCTCGTCGGACCGGTTGATCAGCACCACGTCCCGGTGGTCGAGGTCGGCGAGGTGGTGCACGCAGCGCCGGATCAGCGCCGCGTAGTCCACGTCGACCCACCACGACGCGCCGGGGTGCTCGACGTGGCCGATGGTCACGAACGGCAGCCCGGCCTGCTCCAGCCGCGCCACGCGCGCGTCGTCCAGCAGGATCTCCATCAGGATCACGCCGTCCACCCGGCGACCGGTGACGATCCGCTCGAACGACCGGTCGTGGTCGCCGCCGCTCGGCGACAGCAGCACGTCGAGGTCGTGGGTGGCGGCGACCTCGACGACGCTGGCCACGAAGCCGAGCTGCGCGTCGGTGAGCCGGCTGCTGGCGGGCGGTATGACCAGGCTCAGCGTGCGGGTCCGCCCCTCGGCGAGCGCCCGCGCGCTGGCGTTGGGCCGGAAGCCCAGCTCGTCGATGACCTCGTTGATCCGCCGGGCGGTCGCCGTGGACACCGGGCGCTTCCCGCTCAGCGCGTAGGACACCGTGCTGCGCGACACGCCCGCCCGCTTCGCGATCTCGCCGATGTTCATGCGCTCTCCGTTCAACCGGTTCGACAGAGTGTCGATGATAGGCCCATGAGGCCTTGCACGGGTCTGCTCGGACGGTTACGTTGACCGGACGTCGCATGGGTCGAACCGGTTCGACCTCGACGGTCTTGACGGGTCGTCAGCGCAGCCGCCAGGGAGGACCACCCCGTGAACCCCTCACCGATCGCCCGCCGGTTCGCCGTCGCCCTGTTCGCGGCCGGTCTGACCCTGTCCGCCTGCACCTCGTCCGCGGGGGACTCCGGCGACGCCGGGGGCGGGACGTTCGCGGTGTGGGACCCGTACCCCCAGTTCGACGGCGGCTCCCAGTGGGCGAAGGTGGTCCAGGACTGCGGCGCGCGGGCCGGCGTGGAGGTCGAGCGCCAGGCTTACGACACGTCGGACCTGACCAACAAGGTCCTGCTCGCCGCCCAGCAGGGGGTCGCGCCGAACGTCCTGGTCGTGGACAACCCCGTGGTGTCCACCCTCGCCGAGGCGGGCGTGCTGAAGGCCAACCAGGACACCGGTGTCGACGCGTCCCAGGCGGCGCCGAACCTCCTGGCGGCGGGCGAGTCGGAGGGGAAGACCTACGGCGTGCCGATCGGGGCGAACACCCTGGCGCTCTACTACAACAAGGCGGTCCTGGCGGCGGCGGGCGTCGACCCGGCGTCGATCGACGACTGGGCCTCGCTGGACGCGGCGCTGGCGAAGGTGGCGGCGGCCGGCAAGAAGGGCATCACGTTCTCCGCGATCGGCACCGAAGAGGGCACGTTCCAGTTCCTGCCGTGGTTCTGGGGCGCGGGCGCGCAGCTCACCGACCTCTCCTCGACGCAGGCCGTGGCCGCGGTGGAGCTGTGGAAGTCGTGGGTGGACAAGGGCTACGCGCCGAACTCGGTCATCGGCAACACGCAGACCACGAGCTGGCAGGAGTTCGCCACCGGCGAGTACGCCTTCGCCGAGAACGGCACGTGGCAGCTGGGCAACGCGGCCGAGGCGGGCTTCGAGCACGGCGTCATCCCGATCCCGGCCCGCACCGGCGGTGTCGCGCCCGCGCCGACCGGCGGCGAGTTCGTCACCGTGCCGGTCCAGGACGACCAGGGCCGGGAGGCGACCGCGGCGAAGATCGCCAACTGCCTCACCGGCCCGGACACCGTGCAGGCCACCGACACGGCCCTGACCTACGTCTCGGCGGTCGCGGCCGTGCGCGAGCGGCAGGTCGCCGACAACCCGGCGTTGGCGGTGTGGGCGGACGCGGTGCAGGCGGCCAAGGGGCGCACCGGCGACCACCTCGGCACCCGCTACCCGCGCATCTCGCAACCGCTGTGGACCGCCGTGCAGGCCGCGCTCACCGCCTCCAAGACGCCGGCCGACGCGTTGAAGGACGCCCAAGCCGCCGCGGCCTCGGCGAAGTAGGCCTCATGCGCAAGCACCTCGTCGGTTGGGCGTTCCTGAGCCCGATCGTGGCCTACCTGCTCCTCTGCTACGCCTACCCGCTGGTGACGACCATCGACCTGAGCGTCCGCGACTACACCGTCCGGTCCTTCGTGCGCGGCGGCGCCCCGCTGACGGGGTTCGAGAACTACCTGACCGTGTTCGCCGACCCCACGTTCCGGACCGCGCTGCTCAACACGGTGCTCTTCACCGCCGTGTCGCTGGCGCTGCAGTACGGCATCGGGCTGGCGATGGCGGTGTTCTTCTCCCGGAACTTCCGGCTGTCCGCGACCCTGCGGGCGCTGTTCCTGGTGCCGTGGCTGCTGCCGCTGATCGTGTCGGCCTCCACGTGGGCGTGGATGCTCAACAGCGAGGCGGGCGTGGTCAACGCGCTGCTCGGCCTCGTCGGCGTCGACGGCGTGCACTGGCTGACGTCGCCGGACTGGTCCCTGGTGTCGGTGACCCTCGCCAACGTCTGGATCGGCATCCCGTTCAACCTCGTCGTGCTCTACAGCGGCCTGCGCGACATCCCCACCGAGGTGCACGAGGCGTCCGCGCTGGACGGCGCGAGCTCCTGGCAGTCGTTCCGGCACATCACCTTCCCGCTGCTGCGGGCCGTCTCGACGGTCACGTTGCTGCTGGGCCTGGTCTACACGCTCAAGGTGTTCGACCTCGTCTGGATCATGACGCGCGGCGGGCCCGGCGGGTCGTCCACCACCCTGGCCACCTGGTCCTACGAGCTCGGCTTCGGCAACGCGCTGCCCCGCTTCGGGCCCAGCGCCGCGGTGGGCAACGTGCTCATCCTGATCGCGCTCGTCGCCGGCCTGGTGTACGTGCGCGTGCAGCGCGAGCGGGAGGCGTCGTGACGCGGTCGTGGTGGCGGACCGGGGTGGGCCTGCTGCTCACCGCCGTGATGCTGTTCCCCGTCTACTGGATGGTCAACGTCTCCCTCACCCCGGCGAGCCGGATGCGCAAGTCGCCCCCGGACCTGTTCCCCGTCACGCCCACGTTCGAGGGGTACGCGCGCGTGCTGGACGAGCAGTTGCCGTACTTCGGCACCAGCCTGCTGCTCGGGGTGGGCACCGTCGTGTTGACATTGGCGTTGGCCGCGCCCGCCGCGTACGCGTTGGCGAAGCTGCGCCCACCCGGTCGCGGCCCGCTGGTGTTCGCGCTGCTGGTCGCGCAGATGATCCCCGGCATCGTGATGGCGCTGGGGCTCTACGGGATGTTCGTGCGCCTCGGCGTCACCAACACGGTGTGGGGCCTGGTCTTCGCCGACTCCACGATCGCGGTGCCGTTCGCGGTGCTGATCCTCACCTCGTTCATGTCGACCGTGCCCGACGAGGTCGTGCAGGCGGCGCGGATCGACGGCGCGGGCGCGTTGCGCGTCTTCTGGTCGGTCGTGCTGCCCGCCAGCCGCAACGGGGTCGTCACCGCCGGGTTGTTCGCGTTCCTGTGGGCGTGGTCGGACTTCCTGTTCGCCACCACCCTGGACAGCGGTGGCGCGCTGAAACCGCTGACCCTCGGCATCTACCGCTACATCGGCAACAACAACCAGGAGTGGAACGCGATCATGGCCACGGCCGTCGTCGCGTCCGTGCCCGCCACCGCGCTGCTCGTGCTGGCCCAGCGCTTCGTCGCCGCCGGCATCACCTCGGGCGCGGTCAAGGACTGAAGGGAAGCCTGTGGACGACTTCTCGGTGCGGGAGATCCCGTTCAGCCACCCGGGGGCGTGGTTCGGCCTCTCCCCGGTCACCGCGCTCGCCACCTACGCCGACGACCTGCACCTGGTGTCCCACCGCAACGGGATGCACGCGGTGCTGTCGTTGGTCCCCCTGCCCGGCGGCGCGGACGTGACGGCCGACCCGGCGGTGCTGACGTGGACCTCGGGGCGGGGCAGGGCGACGGCCGCCTTCGAGTCGCCCTCCGCGCTGCGGATCACCGGCCACGGCCTGGGCCTGCGCATCGCCGCCGCGGACCCGACCCTGACCCCGTTCACCGGGACGTACTTCTTCCACGACCCGGTCACCTCGTCGCACGTCTTCACCTCCTACGAGACCGGTCACCGCTACCGCGTGACCGTCCTGTCGGGACGGTCCCGGGCGGTCGGCGCCGCCGCGCTGGGCACGGCCGAGCGGGCGGTCCTGGTCGGCGAGGACGGCGGGGAGTGGGAGATCGCGGTGGAGGAGTTCACCACGGCCCGCCGCGCCTTCTCGTCCGGTGCGACGTTCACCGAGGTGGCCGCCGCGTCACGGCGGTCCTTCGCGCGGTTCGCCGACGCGGTGGCGCCCTGGCGCAACGACCGCACGCCGGCCGCCGAACTGGCCTGCTACGTGCTGTGGTCCGCGACCGTGTCGCCCGCCGGGTTCGTCACGCGGCCGGCGGTGCTGATGTCCAAGCACTGGATGGACAAGGTGTGGAGCTGGGACCACTGCTTCAACGCCCTGGCGCTGGCGCCGGGGGCGCCGGAGTCGGCCTGGGACCAGTTGCAGGTGGTGTTCGACCACCAGACCGAGGAGGGGGCGCTGCCCGACTCGATCACCCACGCCGAGGTGCTGCACAACTTCGTCAAGCCGCCGATCCACGGCTGGGCGGTGAGCCGCCTGCGCGAGCGCCTGCCCGGCGGGCTGCCGGCGGCCGAGCTGCCGCGCCTGTACCGGCAACTGGCGGCGTGGACGACGTTCTGGCTCGACCACCGCCGCGTGCCGGGCGAGCCGTTCGCGCACTACGAGCACGGCAACGACAGCGGCTGGGACAACTCGACGGTGTTCCGCGGGCAGCGGCTCGTGCAGACCGCCGACCTGGCCGCGTTCCTCGTCGTGCAGATGAGGGAACTGGCCCGGCTGGCCGGCGAGATCGGTGACGCGCCGGCCGTGACGCGCTGGACGCGGGAAGCCGACACGATGCTCGCCGCGCTGCTCGACCGGCTGTGGGACGGTTCCCGGTTCGCCGGCCGCGCGCTCGACGGCACGCCGCGCGCCACGGCGAGCCTGCTCGACCTCGTGCCCGTCGTCCTCGGCGCCGAGCTGCCCGCCGACGTGCACGCCCGGGTGGCCGCGGCCGTGGCCGCCCACCTCACCCCGGTCGGCCTGGCCACCGAGCTGCCCGACTCGCCGTGGTACGAGGCCGACGGCTACTGGCGCGGGCCCGTGTGGGCGCCGGCGACCGTGCTGGTCGAGGACGGCCTGCGGCGCGGTGGCGCGGTGGCGCTCGCCGACGAGGTCAGCGCGACCTTCCGCGCCGTGTGCGAGAAGTCCGGCTTCGCGGAGAACTTCGACGCGCTGACCGGGCAGGGCCAGCGCGACCGCGCCTACACCTGGACGGCGAGCGCCTACCTGGTGCTGGCCGGTGACGCCGAACGCCGGCGGTAGCGCGGCGCCCGCAGCCTGAACAGTCGGTCGGCGGTCATGAACCATCAGCGTCCACCTGCGCGTAGCCGATCGCGCGGACGGCCTGCGGCCGTCAATGTGCACGTTCACAAAGAGGGTGAGCCGCGTGCGTGATCGGCTACGCCAAATGGTCTAGGGTCACAGTAAACATGCTGTTCGCGGTGCCGGGTTCGAGCTGAAGCACGGTGTAGGGCCTGCGCAGCGGTGCTAGGTGAGCGTTCACATGTTCGGGCCGGTTCGCCGTTGACTCGCTTGGAACGCGGCGCTACATTGGCCCGAAAGTTCAGGTGTCAAGACCAAAACATTCAGCCAGGACACCCGCCGGTGCTCAGCCCGGTGGGACCGCTGCCCGGCTCGTCCCGAGTGGACGTCGCCGACCGCCGAGCGCAACGCCGGGACAACGCAGTCCAGGAGGTAGTCCATGTTCCCCGTCGATGAGAGCACTTGTCGGTGCGTCGACCGCGGTCGCTGCTTACCGGCGCTCGGCTCGCGCGGGCAGAACCCCGCCCCGGGACTGGCGAGCCCCGAGTCCCCGGTCACGGCGTCCACCCGTCCCTGACGGATCGGCGCACGTCTCCCAGGTCCATGGTCCAAGCCGGCACGGCGCCGAGGGCCGGCCACGCCCGCCTCGCCGGCGGCGCGGTGCCGGCACGGGCCGTCCGGAGCCTCGTGTGCGGGAGATCCCGGTGAACCGACAACGGGTCACGCTGGCCGACGTGGCGAAGGAAGCCGGCGTCTCGGTCACGACGGCCTCGCTCGTGCTGTCCGGCCGGAGCCGCGACCTGCGGATCTCGGCGGCGGCCGAACTGCGGGTGCGGCAGGCCGCGAAGGACGTGGGCTACCGCTACCGCCGCAAGGTCCTGTCCGCCGGCCTCAGCGCCGGCTTCACCCACACGCTCGGGTTCATCTCCGACGCGGTGGCCACGTCCGGTCTCGCCGGGGACATGATCCGCGGCGCGGTCGACGCGGCCCGTGAGCACGGCGCGCTGCTGTTCGTCGGCGAGACGGACGGCGACCGGGAGTCGGAGCAGAAGCTGATCGCGGCCATGCTCGACCGCCGGGTCGACGGGATCGTGTACGCGGCGATGAACACCAGGCACGTGTCCGTACCCGACGAGATCGAAGGTGGTCGCGCCGTGCTGCTCAACGCCCTGCCCGACCGGTCGTCGCCGTTGCCGGTCGTCGTGCCCGACGAGGTCGAGGCGGGCCGGACCGCGGCACGCGCCCTGCTGGACGCCGGGCACCGGGACGGCATCTGCCTGGTGGGCGCGGGCGTCGACCCGGACGACGTGCCACCCGGCTCGATCACCGCCGCCGAACGCCTCGTCGGCATCCGCGAGGTGCTCGACGCGGCCGGCGTGGAGATCGCCGGCGCGCGGTCCTGTCGGTGGTGGCTGCCGGAACAGGGCTTCGCCGCCACCAAGGCGCTGCTGGGGCGCGTCCGCCCCCGAGCCCTGATCTGCTTCGACGACCGACTCGCGTTCGGCGCCTACCAAGCCCTGTCCGACGCCGGCCTCGCGGTGCCGGCCGACGTCTCCGTCGTCTCCTTCGACGACCACCCGCTCGCCGGGTGGATGCGTCCCGCGCTGACCACCATCGCCGTCCCGCGCTACGAGCTGGGCGCGAAGGCCGTCGAGGTGCTCCTCGCCGAGCAGCGCTTACCGGCGCCGACCGTCCACCGCGTCCCCATGCCCAGGCGGGACCGCTCGTCCATCGCGTCGCCCCGCCCGGCGGACCGGTGACCGGCGCGGTCCCCGTTCAGCGCCACCGAGTCCGACCCCCGTCACCACCGTTCCTGGAGCCGCCATGCCTCCGCTCGTCCACTCCCGCCCACGCCCCCGGCGGCTGATGCGCATGCTGCCGGCCGCCGCCGCGACGGTCCTGCTGACCGCCGGCCTGGTCCCCGTCACCGCGCACGCGGCGGACGAGTGGACGCCCGCGTCGTCCTACACGTCGACCGACAAGGGCGACGGCTCCTACTCCGTGCCGCTGCTCAACTCCGACGTGCCCGACGTCAGCGTGGAGCGGGTGCCGGCGGCCGAGAACGACGAGGGCCGCGACCTCTACTACATGATCAGCACGACCATGCACCTGAGCCCGGGCGCGCCGGTGATGAAGTCCTACGACCTGGTCAACTGGGAGGTCGTCAACTACGTCTTCGACCGGTTGGACATCGGCGACTCGTTCTCGCTGCGCAACGGCCAGAACTCCTACGGCCAGGGCCAGTGGGCGTCGTCGTTGCGCTACCACGGCGGCAAGTTCTACGTCGCCTTCAACACGAACAACCTGGGCGGCTCCTACCTCTACAGCACCGACGACATCGAGGACGGCGCGTGGACGCGGGTGCCGCTGGGGCGCGCGTTCCACGACCCGTCGCTGTTCTTCGACGAGCGGGACGGCGGCACGCCCTACATCTTCTACGGGTCGGGCTCGACGAGCGCGGTCAAGCTGAGCCCCGACCTGACGCGGGTGGTGGCGGAGTACCCGAACATCCTGCGGCCGGCCGACTTCCCGGGGTCCCCGTTCCTGGGCGGCCTGTTCGAGGGCGCCCAGGTCCAGTACATCGACGGGAACTACTACGTCGTGATCATCACGTGGCCGTCCGGGCAGGGACGCCAGGTGGTGCTCTTCCGCTCGCCCCACCTGCTCGGGCGCTACGCGACCGCCGACGGCGCCAACCCCTACCAGGCGCGCGGCGCGCTGAACTCCAACGGCTTCGCCCAGGGCAGCCTCGTGCCGATCTCGCGCGACGGCGGCCGCACCGACTGGCACGGCATGTTCTTCCGCGACTCGTTCCCGGTCGGTCGCATCCCGGCGCTGATCCCCGCCACGTGGCAGGACGGCTGGCCGACGTTCGGCACCGCCGGCGCGGTGCCGGTGAACGGCCTGTTCGACAAGCCGATCCGGCTCAGCCCGGCCGAGGAGACCCTGGAGCGCCAGAAGAGCCTGGTCGCCTCCGACGACTTCGCCAACGACGCGCCCCACAAGGCCTACATGGACGAGCGGTGGACCATCCCGTCCCCGCCCGACGTCGACGAGTCGCTCCTGGGCGTGGAGCTGGTGCGCAACCCCGGGTTCGAGTCCGGCGCCGTGACGCCGTGGGCGGCCCAGTTCGGCGCGCGGCTCGCCCTGGAGCCGGTCGACGGCGCCACGGCGCTGAAGGTGGCCGACCGGACCCTGAACGGCTCCGGGCCGAACCAGCAGTTGGACGGCGTGCTGCAGCGCGGCGTGACCTACGCGGTGTCGGCGAGGGTCAAGTACGCGGCCGGCCCGGCGACCGTGCGGTTCAACCTCGCCGCCGACTGGGGCGCGGGCGTGCAGGTGATGGCGTCCGGGGACGTCCCGGTCGGCCGGTGGACGACGGTCTCCGGCCGCTACACCGTCCCGGCGGCGGCCGCCGTCGACAAGGTCAAGTTCGCGGTCGAGACGCCCTGGGCGAACCCGCAGCCGCCGTCGTCGACCGTGGAGTACCTGCTCGACGACGTGTCGGTGGTGGGGCAACCGGTGACCACCGAGCACCCGACCGAGGCGGAGGTCGCGCCCAACGGCTCCCGGCTCGGCCTGGCGTGGGAGTGGAACCACGCCCCGGACAACCGCCACTGGTCGCTGACCGACCGCGAGGGCTGGCTGAGGCTCACCACCGGCAAGGTCCTCACGGGTGACTACGTCTACGGCAAGCTGTCCAACCGGGCCGGGCTGACGTGGTTCGAGGAGGCGCGCAACACGCTCTCGCAGCGGACGTTCGGCCCGAAGGGCTCGGCCGAGACCAAGCTCGACTTCGCCGGCATGAAGGACGGCGACGTGGCGGGCCTGGCGATGTACAACCGCGGGTTCTCCTACGCCGCGGTGAAGCGGGTCGACGGCCGGGCCACGCTCGGGGTGGTCAACCGGGTGCAGCCGTTCCCGGTGACGTTCGACCGGGCGGCGGCGGAGAGCTTCGTGCCCGGCACCGAGGTGCCGCTCGGCGACGCCACCGAGGTCCACCTCAAGGGCGACGTGGAGTTCGACGCGCCGACCGGCCAGGGCTGGACGACGTTCCACTACAGCCTGGACGGGCTGAACTGGCACCGCCTGGGGCAGCGCGTCGGACCGCAGACCCTGGACGGCAGCCTGGCCCACTTCATGGGCCACCGGTGGGGCCTGTTCAACTACGCGACGAAGCAGGCCGGCGGGACCGTCGACTTCGACCACTTCCTGCTCAGCGACACCCTGACCGCGCAGGGCGAGCCGCTCGACACCACCGCCCTCGACGCCGCCATCGCGCACGCGTCCACCCTGGACGAGCACCACTACCCGGCCGCGGCGTGGTCCGCCATGCGGGAAGCCCTGCGCAAGGCCCAGGCCGCGCGGCGGACCGCGTTCGGCACGCAGAACCAGGTCGACGCGCCGGAACGGGCGTTGAGCCTGGAGCTGGCGCGGCTCGGGGTGGCCAGGGTGCCGGTGGCCGTGCGGGCGTCGACGCGGACCCGGTGCGCCGGACCGCACGTGCAGCTCACCGTCGAGGTGGCGAACCACGAGGCGGTCCCGGTGGACGTCTCGATCACCACGCCGTACGGCGCCAAGTCGTTCCGCGACGTCCCGCCCGGCAAGACCCGCTCCCACCCGTTCACGACCCGGGAGTCGGACGTGCCGGCCGGGTCGGTGTCGGTCACGGCGTCGGCGACGGTCGACGGCGTCCCGCGCTCGGTCGCGCTCGAAGTCCCGCACGACGGGCGCGCCTGCGAGTAGCTCCGCGCCCGCGAGCAGATCCGCCGAAGCACACAGCACAAGGAGATCCCGTGGAACAACAACGTCCGCAGCGGTCGGGGCGGCGAAGAGCCGCAGTCCTCGCCGCCGTCGGCGCCCTGGTCGCCGCCGGCCTGGCGGCCACCCCGGTGGCGACCGCCGCCGAGCCGAACCTCGTCACGAACCCCGGTTTCGAGGACGGCCTGACCGGCTGGACCGTCAACAGCGGCAACGCCACCGACGGCGCCGCCCTCGCGCCCACCGCCGACGCCTACAGCGGCACGGGCGCGGTGCGGGTGACCAACCGGAAGACCACCGGGTCGGGGCCCGCGCAGGACCTGGCCGGCAAGGTCCAGGCCGGCAAGACCTACACCGTCACCGCCCGGGTGAAGTACGACAACCCCGACAGCCCGGCCACGAAGCAGTTCTTCGTGACCATGCACTACGGCGGCTCCACCTACACCAACCTCGGCACCGGCACGACGCCGCGCGGGCAGTGGGGCCTGCTCCAGGGCACCTTCACCATCCCGGCCGCCCAGGGCGTCGCGACCCCGCGGATCTTCGTGGAGACGCCGTGGACGGCGGACCCGGCGGCGGCGCCGGCGGTCCACCTGATGGACTTCACGGTGGACGACGTCACCCTGCGCGAGTTCACCCCGTCGACCACCATCGAGGTCCTGGGCAAGAACCCCGGCGAGGGCAACCCGCTGATCTCCCACAAGTTCGGCGCGGACGGCAACGCCTTCGTCCACGACGGCCGGGTGTACGTCTACATGACCAACGACACCCAGGTGTACAACCCCGGCCCGGACGGGACCTCGCCGACCAACACCTACGGCGGGATCAACACCATCACCGTCATCTCCTCCGACGACCTGGTCAACTGGACCGACCACGGCGAGATCCCGGTCGCCGGGCCGAACGGACTGGCCCCGTACGCCTCGCAGTCGTGGGCGCCGGCGGTCGAGAGCCGGGTCGTGGACGGCAAGGAGCAGTTCTTCCTGTACTTCGCCAACAACGGCGCGGCCACCGGTGTCCTGGTCGGCGACTCGCCGCTGGGCCCGTGGCGCGACGAGCGCGGCAGCCTGCTCATCACGAGCCAGACGCCGGGCGCGTCCGACGGCCGCAACTGGCTGTTCGACCCGGGCGTGTTCGTCGACGACGACGGCCAGGGCTACCTCTACTTCGGTGGCGGCGGCAACGACGGCTCCAACTCGGCCGAGAACACCAACCACCCCAAGTCCACCCGCGTCATCAAGCTCGGCGACGACATGATCAGCACCGAGGGCGCGGCGGAGACCATCGACGCGCCGTTGATGTTCGAGGCCGGCCACGTCTTCAAGCGCGACGGCAAGTACTACTACTCCTACTCGTCCAACTTCGGCTTCGGCGGCCCGATCGACCCGAACGGCCCGCCGACCGGCGCCATCGCCTACCTCATGGCCGACAACCCCATGGGGCCGTGGACGCCCGCGAACTACGCCGGCGTCATCTTCAAGAACCCCGGCGTCTACTTCGGCGCGGGCGGCAACAACCACCAGTCCGTCTTCGAGCTCGGCGGCGAGCACTACTTCACCTACCACGCCCAGACGTTGAACCGCCGCATCACCGGCGGCGCGACCCAGGGCTTCCGCAGCCCGCACATCGCGAAGCTCGAGTTCAACGCCGACGGCACCGTCAAGGAGGTGCTGGGCACCTTCGACGGCGTCGAGCAGATCCGCGACCTCGACCCCTACCGGAAGGTCGAGGCGGAGACCATCGCCTGGCAGCAGGGCCTGGCGACGAAGCGGCTCAACGCGCCGAACGACGTGCCGCAGCTCGCGCTGCACGACGTCGACAACGGCGACTGGACCTCGCTGTCGTCGGCGGACTTCGGCAGCGGCGCCACCGGCGTGTCGGCCCGCGTCAAGCCGCTCACCGCGGGCACGGCCATCCAGGTCCGCCTGGACGACCGCGCCGGCCCGGTGGTCACCACCATCCCGGTCGACGCGCCGATCGGGGAGTGGGCCGACGTCGAGGCAGGGCTCGACGGCGTCTCCGGTGTCCACGACGTGTACTTCACGTTCGTCGGACCCGACGGCAAGGACCTCGTCGAGGTCGACAGCTGGCAGTTCGCCAAGCCGTCGCTGAAGGTCGCGGGCAGCGCCGACACGCGCTGCGCCGGCCCGCACGTCAAGCTCACCGTGCACGTCACCGACCACGAGTCCGTCCCCGTCGACATCACCGTCGAGACGCCCTACGGCGCCAAGTCGTTCGACGACGTCCGACCGGGCAAGACCCGCTCCCACCCGTTCAACACCCGGCAGTCGAGCATCACCGCGGGCACGGCGACCGCCACCGCCACGGCGACGATCGACGGTCACCCGGTGTCGACCACCCTGTCCATCCCCTACGAAGCCCGCACCTGCCGTTGACCTGAGCCGTGGCGGCCCGATCCCCCTCGGGCCGCCACGGCCTCGCTGCCCGGGGCCGGCGGGCGGTGCGCGTGCGGCGCGCCGCGGTTCTCCATCGGGTTCCGGTGGTCCGTCCGGTGGAAACGCCGTGGCGGGACGTCGCTGTGCGCGAGGATGTCCGGTGGTCGGCCCGGACCCGGTCCGGCCGCACAAGACATCGGGGGGAACCATGTCGACACGAAGATCCCTGCTCGCGCTCTGCGGGGTCGCCGCGGTCGCGCTCACCGCACTGCCGGGAACCGCGACCGCCGCACCCCACTACAGCCGGCTCCTCCCGGTTTCGGCCTCGCACACGGATTCCGCCGCACCGCACACCGCGTTCCCCTGGGCCGGCCAGGACGTGCCGCTGGGCGCGTCGAAGTCGGCCGGCCGGCCGCACGTGTCGCGCGTCCACCTGACGTTCGACGTCGCCGCGTTCGTGGACGCGGGGGTCGGCGCCGCGACCCTGCACCTGCGCGAGAGCGCGGTGGCCGACTGCGCCAAGCGCGCGATCGAGCTGTGGGAGACGGAGACCGCCACCGTGGACCCGACGTGGGCGACCGCGCCGGAGCGCAAGCGCTGGGCGGACGACTTCACCGCCACCGACCTCTGCGTCGGCTACCCGTCCTTCGACGTGGCGGCGGTCGTGCGCGACGCGCTGAGCCGGGGCAAGTCCCGGATCACGCTGGAGATCGCGGTGCCCGTGCGGTTCGAGCGCGAGGTCCAGTACGGCCGCACGCTCGACGGGTACTACGGCGCCGCGCTGACCGTGCAGCACAACCGGGCCCCGTCGATCGTGGAGCAGCACCGGTACAACGGTGGCCTGCCCTGCGCGACCACCGCCCCGTACCCGAGGTTGAGCAAGCACTTCGTCGTGCTCGAAGCACTGCCGGCCGACCCCGACCCGGACGACCAGCGGGGTTCCGGGGGCGCCGTCGACTTCGCGCTGTGGCCGCAGGACGACCCGGCGGCTCGGACCGAGCAGCGCGCGCAGCACACCGGGACGACCAGGGTGGCGCGGTGGGAGTTCGCGGCGGGCCTGTTCACCGACGGGCGCACGTACTCGTGGCAGGCCCGCGTCACGGACGGCGTCGACACCTCGGAGTGGTCCGAGCCGTGCCACTTCACCGTCGACGGGACCGACCCGCCCGCGCCGGCGGTGACCTCCGCCAACTACCCGCTGGACGAATCCGGGTGGGCCCCGGTGGGTGAGCCGGGCGTGTTCACCTTCGACGGCGGCGGCGACGAGGACGTCAAGGGCTTCGAGTGGACCTGGGGCGAGTTCTCCGTGCCCGGCTGCACGTACGGCGAGCTGAACAGGCTGATCTGCCCCGACCGGTTCACCGGCGGGACCACCGTCCGGGCCGACCGGCTCGGCGGCACGGCCACCGCGGCCCTCACCCCGCCCGGCTCGGGACTGCGAAAGCTGCGGGTGCGGGCCATCGACGCCGCGGGCCGCAGCTCGCAGCCGGTCTCGTTCCAGATCTTCGTGCCCAGCAGCTACCCCGCGGTGTCCGTGGTGGGGGAGCCGCCCCGGTTCGGCCACGACGTGACGCTGAGGTTCACGCCGCACGCGGACGTCGCCGACCGCACCGTCGACTTCGCCTACCAGCTCGACGGGCAGGAGCAGCGCGTCGTCCCGCTCGGTCCGGACGGCACGGCGACCGTCACGTTCCGCGCCGACCGGGAGAACGGCCACCAGGTGTCCGTGCGCAGTCGCAGCGACAACGGCTGGACGTCGGACCGGGCGTCCTGGTCGTTGGACTTCCCGCCGTGGCCGGGCGTGACCTCGGAGGGCTACCCCGCCGACGGCGTCCCGCACGGCGGGGCCGACGTGCCGGGCACGTTCACCTTCACGCCGCCGCCCACGTGGTCGGGGGCCGCCGCGTACCGGTACTCCTTCGACTGGCTGGAGCCGCACACCGAGGTCGCCGCCGGCTCCGACGGCACCGCGACGATCACCTGGACGCCACCCGCTCCCGGCTGGTACAGCCTGAGCGTCTACGCGGTCCGGCCCGACGGGACGGTCGGCACCTACGACGCCACGTACTCGTTCGGCGTCGCCTGACCTCACCGGGGTGGCGGTCGGCGGACCCGTCGCCGACCGTCCACCGCTACCCGGCCTTCACCGACGTGGTCGACCCGGGCACCGCCAAGCGCGTCGCGGCGTTCCTGGCCGCCGGTGGGCAAGATCGTCGAGACCCCCGAAGACCGGGTTCCGGCAAGGTCGACGTAACGCTGTCCTCGAACCTGAGACGCAGGTCACAGTGCTGATCGGCCGTTCGCCGGAGG
This sequence comes from Saccharothrix sp. 6-C, assembly GCF_016695385.1. Lineage (NCBI taxonomy): Bacteria > Bacillati > Actinomycetota > Actinomycetes > Pseudonocardiales > Pseudonocardiaceae > Saccharothrix > Saccharothrix sp. 6-C. The sequence continues at coordinate 3,044,700 of NZ_CP064192.1, forward strand.
TCGCCGGCACGGCCTTGCGCGGTCCCGAAGACCACCCTGGCGGACCCGACCCCTGTGCGTCCTGGGTAACCGGGCGCTCACGCCCGGTGTCGGACAAGTGAAGTACCCGGTGACGCGGCCCAAGGCGACCGGCCGCTCAGTCGGTCGCCTCTAGCCCGGCCGGAGTCGGACCCCGGTCACGGGACCCGATCGCCCCGTCCCGGGGTCGGGGCTAGGGGAGCCCTAGGGGTTGGCCGTGTTCACCGGCCGGTCGTAGCTTTGCGCCATGGCTGGTGGGATGGAATTGAATTCCATCGCTGCCTCGGCGCCTCCCACCGAATACCTCGCCGCGCACGTCGTCGCCGACGACGCGGAGATGTTCGGTGTCGCTCAGGACAAAGACGTCCGGAAATCGCTCAGGGTCGGTCGGGTCCCCATGCCCGAAATCGCCCCCGACGAGGTGCTCGTTGCGGTGATGGCCAGTTCGATCAACTACAACACGGTGTGGTCGGCGACCTTCGAACCGGTCTCGACCTTCGAATTCCTGCGCAGGTTCGGCAAGCAGGGCGGATACGCGGCGCGGCACGACCTGCCCTACCACGTGCTCGGCTCCGACGCCTCCGGCGTCGTGGTGCGGGTCGGCGACGGCGTCCGGCACTGGAAGCCGGGCGACCACGTCGTGGTGAGCTGCGTGCAGGTCGACGACCAGCAACCCGCCACGCACGCGGACGGCATGCTCGGCGCCGACCAGCGCATCTGGGGCTTCGAGACCAACTTCGGCGGCCTCGCCCACTACGCGGTGGTGCGCGCCAGCCAACTGCTGGTCAAACCGGCCCACCTCACGTGGGAGGAGGCGGCGTCCGCGCCGCTGTGCGCGAGCACCGCCTACCGGATGCTCGTCAGCGACAAGGGCGCCCGCGTCAAGCAGGGCGACGTCGTGCTCATCTGGGGCGCCACCGGCGGCCTCGGGGCGAACGCCGTGCAACTGGTCAAGAACGGCGGCGGCATCCCGGTCGGCGTCGTCGGCTCCGAGGCCAAGGCGGAAGTCGCCCGAAAGCTCGGCTGCGACGTCGTCATCAACCGCGCGGAAATCGGCCTGACCACGCCCCGCGACGGGCAGCACGCCATCGAAATGGGCAAGGTCCTCGGCCGGGCCATCCGCCGGGAAGTCGGCGAAGACCCCCACATCGCCTTCGACTACATCGGCCGCGCCACGTTCGGCATCTCCGTTTTCGTCGTCCGCAAGGGCGGCACCGTGGTCACCTGCGGGTCGAGCACCGGGTACCAGCACGAATTCGACAACCGCTACCTGTGGATGAACCTCAAGCGGATCATCGGCAGCCACGCGGCGAACCTCCAGGAGCAGTGGGAGTGCAACCGGCTGTTCCAGCTCGGCCACGTCGTGCCCGTGCTGTCGGCCGTCTACCCGCTCGAAGACGTCGGTGAAGCCGCCCGCCTGGTCCAGAACAACGAGCACGTCGGCAAGGTCGGCGTGCTGTGCCTGGCGCCGGAGGCCGGTCTCGGCGTGACCGACCCCGACCTGCGGGCCCGCATCGGGGAAGACCGCCTCAACCTCCTGCGGGTGACGCCGTGACGAGCATGCGGGAGCGGGTCGACGAGCTCACCGCGCTGCGCGAGTCGGTGCACCAGGGCCCCGACCCCTCCGCCACCCGCCGCCAGCACGACAAGGGCAAGCTCACCGCGCACGAGCGGATCGCGCTCCTCGTGGACGAAGGCTCCTTCCACGAGATCGAACCGTTCCGCAGGCACCGCGCGGTCGGGTTCGGCATGGAGGACCGCAAACCGCACAGCGACGGCGTCATCACCGGCTGGGGGATGGTCGAAGGCCGCACGGTCTTCGTCTACGCCCACGACTTCCGCGTCTTCGGCGGCGCCCTCGGCGAAGCGCACGCCGAGAAGATCCACAAGGTGATGGACCTCGCCGCCGCCGCGGGCGCACCGCTGGTCGGCCTCAACGACGGCGCGGGCGCGCGCATCCAGGAAGGCGTCACCGCCCTCGCCGGCTACGGCGGCATCTTCCAGCGCCACACCCGGAACTCCGGCGTCATCCCGCAGATCTCCGTCATGCTCGGGCCCTGCGCCGGTGGCGCGGCCTACTCACCGGCCCTGACCGACTTCGTGTTCATGGTCCGCGACACCTCGCAGATGTTCATCACCGGCCCGGACGTCGTCCAGGCCGTCACCGGCGAGAAGATCGACATGAACGGCCTGGGCGGCGCCGACGTGCACGCCGGCGTCTCCGGCGTGGCCACCTTCGCCTACGACGACGAGGAGAGCTGCCTGGCCGACGTGCGCTACCTGCTCTCCCTGCTGCCCGCCAACAACCGCGAGCTGCCGCCCGTCGCCCACTCCGACGACCCCGCCGACCGGACCACCGACGCGCTGCTCGACCTCGTCCCCTCCGACCCGCAGCAGTCCTACGACATGCGCGCCGTCATCGCCGAGATCGCGGACGACGGAGAGCACTTCGAGATCAGCCCCACCTGGGCCGACAACATCCTGTGCGCCCTGATCCGCCTGGACGGCCACGTCACCGGCGTCATCGCCAACCAACCCGCCGTCCTCGCCGGCGTCCTGGACATCCACGCCAGCGAGAAGGCCGCGCGGTTCGTCCAGCTGTGCGACGCGTTCAACATCCCGCTCGTCACCCTCGTCGACGTGCCCGGCTTCCTGCCCGGCGTCGCCCAGGAGCACGGCGGCATCATCCGGCACGGCGCCAAGCTCCTCTACGCCTACTGCAACGCCACCGTGCCCCGCGTGCAGCTCATCCTCCGCAAGGCCTACGGCGGCGCCTACATCGTCATGGACTCCCGCTCCATCGGCGCCGACATCTCCCTCGCCTGGCCCACCAACGAGATCGCCGTCATGGGCGCCGAAGGCGCGGCCAACGTCATCTTCCGCCGCGAGATCGCCGCCGCCGACGACCCCGCCGCCATGCGCGCCCAGAAGATCAAGGAATACCGGAGCGAGCTGCTCCACCCCTACTACGCGGCCGAACGGGGCCTGGTCGACGACGTGATCGACCCGAGGCACACCCGGCTCACCCTGATCAGGGCACTGGACATGCTGCGTGGCAAGCACGCGGACCTCCCGTCCCGCAAGCACGGAAACCCGCCGGTCTGATGACCGCGCTACAGACATCCATCCAGGTGATCCGGGGCGGAGTCCCAGACGACCGGGAACTCGCGGCGCTCACCGCCGTGGTGCTCGCCCTCGCGGCGGGCGCACGGCGACGCGTCGGGCCTCCGGAACGCCCCCGAGCGGGGTGGAACCGCATTCCCCCAGTGCGGTTCCACCCGGCCGGGTCCTGGCGCTCGTGAGGAGTGGACACGTGCACCGCAGACAGCCCGTCGGGATCCTCGGGACAGGCTCGTACCTGCCCAAGGAGGAGATCGGCAACGCCGAGATCGCGGAGCGGGTCGGCGTCACCCCGGAGTGGATCGAACGCAAGACCCACATCCGCACCCGCCGCTTCGCCGCACCCGGCGAAGCCACCTCCGACCTCGCCGTGCACGCGGCCACCGCGGCCCTGGAGCAGGCCGGGCTCGACGTGGACCGGATCGACTACCTGATCGTCTCCACCTCCACCGGCGACCACCCGCAACCACCCACCGCGTACGTCGTCCAGCACGCCCTCGGCGCCTACCGCGCGGCCTGCCTCGACGTGAACGTCGTGTGCAGCGGGTTCGTCTACGCCCTCGCCCTGGCGCACAGCCTGGTGACGCAGAAACCCGGCGCGCACGCCCTCGTCGTCGCCGCCGACGTCTACTCCCGCATCCTCGACCACTCCGACCGCCGCACCGCCATCCTGTTCGCCGACGGCGCGGGCGCGGCCGTCGTGGGACCGGCCGCGGACGGCGGCGGCATCATCGGCTTCGACCTCGCCAGCCGCGGCGACGAGCACGGCCTGATCCGCGTCGAAGCGGGCGGCAGCAGGCTCCCCGCCTCCGCCGAGACCGTCGCCGACGGCAGCCACTACTTCCGCATGGAGGGCCGCAAGGTCCGGGAGTTCGTCGAACGCGAAGTCCCACCCGCGTTGGCGGGCCTCGCGAGCCGCACGGGCATCGACCTCGCCGAGGTGCACCACTTCGTGCCGCACCAGGCCAACGGCGTGATGATCGACGACCTGGTGCGCCTGTGCGGCCTCACCTCCGCCACCACGCACCGCACGGTCGAGAAGTACGGCAACACGGGCAGCGCGTCGGTCGCCGTCGCGCTCGACGAAGCCAACCGCACCGGCCAGCTGGCACCCGGCCAGCTGGTGCTGCTCGCCGGGTTCGGCGGCGGCATGGCGATCGGATCCTGCTTGATGAGGTGGGCCTCCTGATGAGCACGACAGTCGAGACGGACGAGCCGGGCGTGGCGGTCGGAACGCGCGGCGTGGTCGTGATGGGCGAGATCAAGAAGATGGGTGTCGTCGGCTGCGGCACCATGGGCGCGGGCATCGTCGAAGTCGCCGCCCGCGCCGGGCTCGACGTCCTGGTCGCGGTGTCCCGACCCGCGTCCGAGGTGGCCGGCCGCGCCCGGCTGACCAGGTCGCTGGACAAGGCCGTGCGCAAGGAGAAGATCACCGAGGCCGAGCGCGACGCGGCGCTGTCCGCCGTCGTGTTCACCACCGACCTCGCCGACCTCGCCGACCGGCAGCTCGTCGTGGAGGCCACCACCGAGGACGAGGACGCCAAGCTCTCGGTGTTCCGCCGCATCGACGCGGTCGTCGAGGCGCCCGACGCGATCCTCGCGTCGACCACGTCGTCCATCCCGATCTCGCGGCTCGCCAAGGTCAGCTCCCGACCCGACCACGTGATCGGCGTGCACTTCTTCAACCCGGTGCCCGCCATGCCGCTGGTGGAGCTGATCGGCTCGCTGCTCACCGACCCCGACGTGTACGCGCGCACCGAGGCCTTCGTCGCCGGGACCCTGCACAAGCAGCCCGTGCGCTCCGGCGACCGGGCCGGGTTCATCGTCAACGCCCTGCTGATCCCGTACCTGCTGGCGGGCATCCGCATGGTGGAGAGCGGCTTCTCCTCCGCCGAGGACGTCGACAAGGCGATGACGCTCGGCTGCGCGCACCCCATGGGGCCGCTGGCGCTGGCCGACCTGATCGGCCTCGACACGGTGTCCGCCATCTCGACCGCGATGTACGGCGAGTTCCGCGAACCCCACTACAGCCCGCCGCACCTGCTGCTGCGCATGGTCGACGCCGGCCTGCTCGGCCGCAAGACCGGCCGCGGTTTCCACATCTACCAGCCGTGACGGGTGGAGGAACGATGAGCAACGCGGACCTGCCCTCGCACCGACTCCCGGGCCTGCCGGCGGACCCTCCCGCCGACTTCCCCGAAGACGCCGTCGCCGTCGTCGGCATCGCGTGCCGCTTCCCCGGCGCCGCCGACCCGGACGCGTACTGGCGACTGCTGCGCACCGGCGGGGACGCGATCGGCTCCCCACCCGCCGACCGCGGCCTGCCGCCGTCGGTGCGCGGTGGTTTCCTCGACCGGGTCGACGGGTTCGACGCCGCGTTCTTCGGCATCTCCCCCCGCGAGGCCGCCGCGGTGGACCCGCAGCAGCGCCTGGCGCTGGAACTGGCCTGGGAAGCCCTGGAAGACGCCGGCATCGTCCCCCCGGGCACCCGCCGCCCGTCGCACGACCGGGTGATGAACGGCCGGGATGACAACCAAACGGGCCTCTCACAGCATGCCGTTGGTAACGGACGCGGCAACGGGGCAGACGAAGGCCACCCGCCCCCGGCCCGAGCGGAGTCGGACTCGGAACCGGGTTCGGACTCGGATGCCGACCCCGGCACGGGCACGAGTGCGGGTGTGGGTGCGGGTGCGGGCGCGCGCCCCAGCGCGGGCTCCGGCACCACCGCCGGCACCGGCACCAGTTCCGGCCCCGCTGCCGTCGGCGTCGGTTCCGGCACCGACGCGGGTTCCGGGGTCGGGGTCTACCTCGGCGCCATCTGGGACGACTACTCCCGGCTGGGTGGTGAGATCACCCAGCACACCGCCACCGGCGGCAGCCGGGGGATGATCGCCAACCGGGTCTCCTACCTGCTGGGGCTGGACGGGCCGTCGCTGGTCGTCGACACCGGCCAGTCGTCGTCGCTCGTCGCCGTGCACCTCGCGGCGGAGGCGTTGCGGCGCGGGGAGGCGACGGTCGCGCTCGCCGGCGGCGTGAACCTCAACCTGCACCCGGACACCTTCGAGGTGAACCGGAAGTTCGGGGCGCTGTCCGCCGACGGCCGCAGCTACACCTTCGACGCCCGCGCGAACGGCTACGTGCGCGGCGAAGGTGGTGGCGTCGTCGTGCTCAAGCCGCTGGCCGACGCGGTCCGGGACGGTGACCGCGTCCACGCCGTGCTGCTCGGCGGCGCGGTGAACAACGACGGCGGCGGCACCACGCTCACCGCGCCCTCCCGCGAGGGCCAGGAACGGGTGTTGCGCAGCGCGTACGCGCGGGCCGGGGTGGACCCGGGGTCGGTGGCGTTCGTCGAGCTGCACGGGACCGGCACGCCGGTCGGCGATCCCGTCGAGGCGGCCGCGCTGGGCGCGGTGCTCGGCGCCGGGCGGGACGAGGCGCTGCCGGTCGGGTCGGCGAAGACCAACATCGGGCACCTCGAAGGGGCGGCGGGCATCGCCGGGCTCATCAAGGCGGTGTTGTGCCTGCGGGAGCGGGAGTTGGCGCCGAGCCTCAACTTCGCCACACCCAACCCCGCGATCCCGCTGGCGGAGCTGCGGCTCCGGGTGAACGACCAGGTGCTGCCGCTGGCGGGCCGGGTCACGGCCGGGGTCAGCTCGTTCGGCATGGGCGGCACGAACGCGCACGTCGTCGTGGCGGCGTGGGAAGACGCGCCGGTCGAGGTGACCAGGCCCGGCGAGCAGCGCGAGCGCGCCGCCGGGTCGGAGACAGAGACAGAGACGGGGACGGGGACGGGGACGGCTGCCGAGGCGGCTCGGTGGCCGGTGCCCGTGCTGCTGTCCGGGCGGACGCGGGAAGCGTTGGCGGCGCAGGCGGAGCGGGTGGCGGGAGTCGGGGCGGACCTGGCGGACGTGGCCCATTCGCTCGCCACCACCCGCACGCACTTCGAGTACCGCGCGGTCGAGTGGGTCACCGAACCGGGCGCGCTGCGCGGGTTCGACGCCGCGGGCCGCGGGCCGGTGGTCGACGGCGGGTTGGCCGTGCTGTTCACCGGTCAGGGCAGCCAGTGGGCCGGGATGGGACGGGCCCTGCACGCGCGGTTCCCCGTGTTCACCGAGGCGTTCGACGCCGTGTGCGCCGGGTTCGACCTCGGGCGGCCGCTGAAGGACGTCGTGTTCGGCGAGGACGACGAGCTGCTCGCCCGGACGAAGTTCACCCAGGCCGCGCTGTTCGCGTTCGAGGTCGCCCTGTTCCGGCTCGTGGAGCACCACGGCGTCACCCCCGACTTCGTGATGGGTCACTCGATCGGCGAACTGGCCGCCGCGCACGTCGCCGGTGTGCTGAGCCTCGCCGACGCCACCGCGCTCGTCACCGCCCGGGGCTCCCTGATGCAGGCCCTGCCGGCCGGCGGCGCGATGGTGTCCCTCCAAGCCACCGAGGACGAGGTGCGCGCCGCGCTGGAGGACGGCGTGGCGATCGCCGCCGTCAACGGCCCCGCCTCCACCGTCGTGTCCGGCGACGAGGCCGCGGTCCTCGCGGTCGCCGCGAAGTTCGCCAAGGTCCGCAGGCTCAACGTCAGCCACGCCTTCCACTCGCACCTGATGGACCCGGTGCTGGCCGAGTTCCGCCGCGTCGCCGAGGGCCTGACGTTCCACCCGCCGCGCATCCCGGTCGTGTCCAACCTGACCGGTGGCGTGCCGGGCGCGGAGATCGCCACCGCCGACTACTGGGTCCGGCACGCCCGCGAGGCCGTCCGGTTCTTCGACGGCCTCCGCTGCCTGGAGGACCGGGGCGTCCGGACGTTCCTGGAGCTCGGCCCCAAGGCCGTGCTCGCGGTGATGGGCCGGGACTGCGTGCGGCGGCCCGAGTCGGCGTTCGTGGCGACCGCGCGTGCCAACCGGTCCGAGACCGACGCGGTGCTCAACGCCCTCGGCGACCTCCACGTGCGCGGCACGCGCGTCGACTGGACCGGGTTCACGCCCGGCCGTCGCGTCGCCCTGCCCACCTACCCGTTCCAGCGGAGCAGGCACTGGCTCGGCGAGACCGCCGACGAACCGACCCGCACCGCCGCGGTCGAGGACGTCGAGGCTCTGGTGCGCGACGAGATCGCCAAGGTCCTCGGCGCCGACCCGGCGTCGGTCGAGTTCGGCCGCACGTTCCAGGCGTTGGGCTTCGACTCGGTGATGGGCGTGGAGCTGGGCGACCGGCTCACCGCGGCCACCGGCGTCCGGGTGCCCGCCACGCTGGTGTTCGACCACCCGACCGCCGACGCGGTGACGCGGTTCCTGAAGGCCGAGCCGCAGGGCGAACCCGTCCGCCTGACCGCGAACGCCGACCAGGACGACCCGATCGCCATCGTCGGCATGAGCGTCCGCCTCCCCGGCGGCATCGACAGCCCCGAGGACTTCTGGCGGCTGCTGGACGAGGGCGGCGACGCCATCGGCACGTTCCCGGCCGACCGCGGCTGGGACCTCGCCGCCCTGCACGACCCCGACCCGGAACACCTGGGCACCTCCTACACCCGGCACGGCGGCTTCCTCGCGGACGCGGCCGGCTTCGACGCCGACTTCTTCGGCGTCTCCCCGCGCGAGGCGCTGGCGATGGACCCGCAGCAGCGGCTGTTCCTGGAGACCTCCTGGGAGGTGTTCGAGAGCGCGGGCATCGACCCGGAGTCGTTGCGCGGCAGCGACACCGGCGTCTTCGCGGGCGTCATGTACCACGACTACGGCACGGGCAACGCGGCCGCCGGCCTGGAGGGCTTCCGGATGACCGGCGGCGCGGGCAGCGTCGTCTCCGGCCGCGTCGCCTACACCCTGGGCCTGGAGGGACCGGCCGTCAGCGTCGACACGGCGTGCTCGTCGTCGCTGGTCGCGCTGCACATGGCGGTGCGCGCGCTGCGCGGCGGCGAGTGCTCGCTCGCGGTCGCGGGCGGTGTCACGGTGCTGGCCTCGCCGTTCACGTTCGTCGAGTTCTCCCGCCAGCGCGGGCTCTCACCGGACGGCCGCTGCAAGTCCTTCGCCGCGGCGGCGGACGGCACCGGCTGGGCCGAGGGCGTCGGCACGGTGCTGCTGGAACGGCTGTCCGACGCCCGCCGCCACGGCCGGCGGGTCTTGGGCGTCGTGCGCGGCACGGCGGTGAACCAGGACGGCGCCTCCAACGGCCTCACCGCGCCCAACGGCCCGGCGCAGCAGCGAGTCATCCGCCAAGCCCTCGCGGACGCGGGCCTGCGCCCCTCCGACGTGGACGCCGTCGAGGCGCACGGCACCGGCACCCGGCTGGGCGACCCGATCGAGGCGCAGGCGCTGCTGGCCACCTACGGCCAGGACCGCGCGGAGCCGCTGTGGCTGGGCTCGGTCAAGTCGAACATCGGCCACACCCAGGCCGCCGCCGGTGTCGCGGGCGTGATCAAGACCGTGCTGGCCATGCGCCACGGCGTCCTGCCGCGCACCCTGCACGTGGACGAGCCGTCGCCGAAGGTGGACTGGGCCGCGGGCCGGGTCGAGCTGCTCACCGACGCCCGGCCCTGGCCGGAGGTCGACCGGCCGCGCCGCGCGGCGGTGTCGTCGTTCGGCATCAGCGGCACCAACGCGCACGTCATCGTGGAGCAGGCGCCGGTCGAGGAGGAGGAGCACCACGACCTGACCGGCCTCCCGCTCGTCGTGTCCGCCCGCACCCCCCTGGCTGCCGCGGCGCAGGCGGACCGGCTGACCGCGTTCCTGGCCGATCACCCCGGGCAGCGCGAGGTCGACGTCGCCCACACCCTCGCCTCCCGCGCCGCCATGCCGCACCGGCTGGTGCTGCGCGACGGCCGGGAGATCGCGAGCGGCACCGCCGGCGGCAAGCTCGCGCTGCTGTTCACCGGGCAGGGCAGCCAACGCCTCGGCATGGGTCGTGAGCTGCGTGAGCGCTTCCCGGTGTTCGCGTCGGCGTTCGACGCGGCGTGCGCGGCGCTGGACGCCGAGCTGGACCGGCCGCTCAAGGACGTCGTCGACGGCGACCAGGACGCCCTGGACACCACCGCCTACACCCAGACCGCGCTGTTCGCGTTCGAGGTGGCCCTGTTCCGGCTGCTGGCGAGCCTCGGCGTCGAACCGGACTTCGTGGCGGGCCACTCCATCGGCGAACTGGCCGCCGCGCACGTGGCCGGGGTGCTGAGCCTGCCGGACGCGGCCGCGCTCGTGGCGGCGCGCGGCCGGCTCATGCAGGCCCTGCCGGCCGGCGGCGCGATGGTCTCCGTCCTCGCCACCGAGGCCGACGTGCGCGCCGCGTTGGAGGACGGCGTGGCGATCGCGGCGGTCAACGGGCCCGCGTCCACGGTCCTGTCCGGCGAGGAGCGGGCCGTCCTGCGGGTCGCCGCGCGGTTCGCCAAGAGCAGGCGGCTCCGGGTGAGCCACGCGTTCCACTCGCCGCTGATGGACCCGATGCTGGCGGACTTCCGCCGCGTCGCCGAAGGGCTGACCTACCACGCGCCGACCGTGCCGGTCGTCTCCAACGTCACCGGACAGCCCGCCGGCGACGAGATGCGCACCCCGGAGTACTGGGTGCGGCACGTCAGCCGGGCGGTCCGGTTCGCCGACGGCGTCCGGGCCCTGCGGGAGGCGGGTGCGACCACGTTCCTGGAGGTCGGGCCGGACGCCGTGCTCACCGGCATGGGACAGGACTGCCTGCCCGACGACGAGGTCGGCTTCGTGCCCGCGCTGCGCCGCGACAAGCCCGAGGCCGCCACCCTCGTCGACGCCCTGGCCAAGGTCTGGGCCCGGGGCGTCCCCGTGGACTGGACCGCGCTGCTGGCGCCGCTGCGGCCCAAGCCGGTCCAACTGCCCACCTACCCGTTCGAGCACCGCCGGTTCTGGCTCGCCGCGCAGAGCGGCGACCGGGCCACCGGGCACCCGCTGTTCGGCACGGGCGTCCCGCTGGCCGCCACCGACGGCCTCGTGCGCACGGCGCAGCTGTCCGCGGCGAAGCACCCGTGGCTCGCCGACCACGCGATCATGGGCACGGTCGTGGTGCCCGCCGCCGCGATGGTGGACCTCGCCCTGGTCGCCGCCGACGAGCTGGGCTGCGCCGGGATCGAGGAGCTGACCCTCGAAGCGCCGCTGGTGCTGCCCGAGCAGGGCGCGGTGGACGTGCAGCTCACCGTGGACGCCCCGGACACGGCCGGGTCGCGTGCCTTCCAAGTGCACTTCCGCTCCGGTGACGAACCGTGGACCAGGCACGCCCAAGGCGTCCTCGGCGCCGTGCCGCAAGCGCCGGAGGCGCCGGCCGCGGCCTGGCCGGCGGACGCCGAGCCGGTCGACCTGGCCGGCTGGTACACCGACCTGGCCGACGGCGGCTTCGACTACGGCCCCGCGTTCCAGGGCCTGCGGTCGGCCCGCAAGCGCGGTCGCGAGGTGTTCGCCGAGGTCGAGCTGACCGAAGGCCTGGACGCCGCGCGCTTCGCCCTGCACCCGGTGGTGCTCGACGCCGCGCTGCACGCCATCGGCCTCGGCGCGCTGCCGCCGGCGCCGGGCCGGACCCGGCTGCCGTTCGCGTGGAGCGGCGTCCGGCTGCACCGGGCGGGCGTCGCCGCGGCCCGGGTGCGCGTCGCGCCGGTCGCCGACGACGCCGTGTCGATCCTGCTGACCGACGAGCACGGCGCGCCGGTGGCGTCGGTCGGGTCGCTGACCGTGCGGGAGGTGTCGCCCGACCGGCTCGTCCGGGCCGGCGATGCGCTGCTGGAGGTGACGTGGACGCCGAGCCCGTCGGGCGGTCGGACCGGACCCGTCGAGGTCCGGCGGCTCGCCACCACCACCGGCGACGTCCCGCGGGCCGTGCGGGCGGCCGTGGACGAGGCGCTGGAAGTCGTGCGGGAACGGCTCGCCGGCGACGACGAGGCGCCGCTGGTGCTGGTGACCCGCAACGGCACCGGGGACGCGGTCGACCTGGCGCACGCCGCCGTGTGGGGCCTGGTGCGCTCGGCGCAGACCGAGCACCCCGGGCGGTTCGCGCTGCTGGACACCGACCGGGACGTCACCGACGACGAAGTGGCCGCGTTCGCCTCCTCCGGTGAGCCGCAGCAGGCGCTGCGCGGGGACGTCGTGCTCCGGCCGCGCCTGGCCGCCGCCGTGCGCAGGCCCACCGACCGCACCTGGGACCCGGAGGGCACGGTCCTGGTGACCGGCGCCACCGGCGCCCTGGGCGCGCTCGTCGCCCGGCACCTGGTGGGTGAGCACGGCGTGCGGCGGCTGCTGCTCGCCTCGCGGCGACCGCAGGACCCGGTGCTGGTCGCCGAGCTGACCGCCAACGGCGCGGACGTGCGCGCGGTCGCGTGCGACGTGTCCGACCGCGACGGCGTGCGGGCACTGCTCGCCGGCGTCCCCGCCGAGCACCCGCTCACCGCCGTGGTGCACGCGGCGGGCGTGCTGGACGACGCGCCGATCGGGTCGCTGACCCCGGCGCGCGTCGACACCGTCCTGCGCCCCAAGGTCGACGCCGCGTGGCACCTGCACGAGCTGACGCGCGAACTGGACCTGAAGGCGTTCGTGCTGTTCTCCTCCGCGTCCGGCGTGGTCGGCGCGGCGGGACAGGCGAACTACGCGGCGGCCAACTCGTTCCTCGACGCCCTGGCCCGGCAGCGCGCCGCCGCCGGTCTGCCCGCGACCTCCCTGGCCTGGGCGCCGTGGGCGGAGCTGGGCATGGCGGGCACGCTCGACGAGGCGCACCTGAACCGGCTCGCCCGGATCGGCATGTCGGCGTTGTCCACGACGGACGGCCTCGCCCTGTTCGACGCCGCGCTGGCGCTGGACAACCCGGAGGTCGTGCCGCTGCGGGTGGACCCGGCGGTGCTGCGCGACCAGGGCGAGGACCTGCCGCCGCTGCTGCGGGGTCTGGCGCCGGCCCGACCGCGCAAGGTCGAGCGGACCGCGCCGGACGTCGCGTTCGGCGACCGGCTGGCGGGCATGTCGGCCGCCGAGCGGGTCAAGGCCGTGCTGGACCTGGTGCGCGCCGAGGTGGCGAAGGTGCTCGACCACCCGGACCCGGCGGGCGTGGACGTGCGGCGCGGCTTCAAGGAGCTGGGCCTGGACTCGCTGACGTCGGTGGAGCTGCGCAACCGGCTCAACCGGGCGTCGGGTCTGCGGCTCTCGCCCACGGTCATCTTCAACTACCCGACACCGCGCGAGCTCGCCGAGCACCTGCGCGCCGAACTGCTCCCCGAGGTCGAGGAGCAGGAGCACACCACCCCGCCCGTCGAGCGGGTCGACGGACCGGACGTCGACGCGCTGGACGTGGCCGACCTGATCCGACTGGCCCGCGCCAGCATCGAGGACTGAGCCCGCCGGCAGACCGGCGGAGTAGTGGGGAGTGGGATGACGAACACCGAAGCCGTGGTCGCCGCGTTGCGCGACTCGGTCAAGGAGATCGCCCGGTTGAAGGAGGTCAACGCCAGGCTGGCCGCGTCGACCGGGGAGCCGATCGCGATCATCGGGATGACCTGCCGGCTGCCCGGCGGCATCGCCTCGCCGGAGGACCTGTGGCGGGCGGTCGAGGCGGGCGCCGAGGGCGTCGGCGGCTTCCCGGCCGACCGCGGCTGGGACCTCGCGCACCTCTACGACCCCGACCCGGCGCGGACCGGGACGTCGACCTCCGACCAGGGCGGGTTCCTGTACGAGGCCGCGGAGTTCGACGCCGCGTTCTTCGGCATCTCGCCGCGCGAGGCGCTGGCCATGGACCCGCAGCAGCGGCTGCTGCTGGAGGCGTCCTGGGAGGTCGTCGAGCGGGCCGGGATCGACCCGCTGTCGCTGCGGGGCAGCCGGACCGGCGTCTTCGCCGGGCTCATGTACCACGACTACGCCACGGGGATGACCGAGCTGCCCGAGGGCATCGAGGGCCAGCGGCTCACCGGCGGCGCGGGCAGCGTGCTGTCCGGCCGGGTGTCGTTCACCCTCGGGCTGGAAGGCCCGTCGCTCACCATCGACACGGCCTGCTCGTCGTCCCTGGTGGCCTTGCACCTGGCCGCGCAGTCGCTGCGGGCGGGGGAGTGCTCGCTCGCGTTGGCGGGCGGCGTCACGGTCATGTCCACACCGGCGACGTTCGTCGAGTTCTCCCGCCAGCGCGGCCTGTCGCCGGACGGCCGGTGCAAGTCGTTCGCCGCGTCGGCCGACGGCACGGGCTGGGCCGAGGGCGTGGCCGTGCTGCTGGTGGAGCGGCTGTCCGACGCCGAACGGCTCGGCCACGACGTGCTCGCCGTGCTGCGCGGGTCGGCGGTCAACCAGGACGGGGCGTCCAACGGGCTCACCGCGCCCAACGGCCCGTCGCAGGAACGCGTCATCAAGGCCGCGCTCAAGGGCGCGGGCCTGACCACCGCGGACATCGACCTGATCGAGGCGCACGGCACCGGCACCCGGCTGGGCGACCCGATCGAGGCGTCCGCGCTGCTGGCCACCTACGGCCGCGGCCGAGCCGAGCCGGTGTGGCTGGGTTCGGTCAAGTCGAACATCGGCCACACGCAGGCCGCCGCCGGCGCGGCCGGGGTCATCAAGGTGGTGCAGGCGATGCGGCACGGCGTCATGCCGCGCACCCTGCACGTGGACGAGCCGTCGCCGTTCGTGGACTGGGAGGCCGGCGGCGTGGCGCTGCTGACCGAGTCCCGGCCCTGGCCCGCGGGCGACCGGCCCCGGCGCGGCGCGGTGTCGTCGTTCGGGATCAGCGGCACCAACTCGCACGTCGTGCTGGAGGAGTACCGACCCGCCGGGGACCGGCGGCAGCGGGAGGCGCCGCCGGCGCCGCGGGTCGTGCCGTTCGCCCTCGCGGCCAAGAGCCCGCAGGCGCTGCGGGCGCAGGCGGCGCGGCTGCGCGAACACCTCGACGCCCGACCCGACGCGACCCTGCCGGACGTGGGCTTCTCGCTGGCCACCACGCGCGCGGGCCTCGACCACCGGGCCGTCGTGCTCGCCGGTTCCCGCGACGAGCTGAGCGCCGCACTGGCGGCGTTCCCGGCCGGCGCGGCGCACGGCGAGGCGACCCGGGGCGGCGGGCTCGCGGTGCTGTTCACCGGGCAGGGCAGCCAGCGCCCGGCCATGGGCCGCGACCTGCACGCCGCGCACCCGGTGTTCGCCGCCGCGTTCGACGAGGTGTGCGCGCTGCTGGACCGCGACCTGGACCGGCCGCTGGCCGAGGTGGTGTTCGGCGACGGCGACCTGCTCGACCAGACCCGCTACACCCAGGCCGGTCTGTTCGCCGTCGAGGTGGCGCTGTACCGGCTGGTGGAGAGCCTGGGCGTGACCCCGGACTTCGTGGCGGGCCACTCCATCGGCGAGCTGGTCGCCGCGCACGTCGCGGGCGTGCTGTCGCTCCCGGACGCCTGCACGCTGGTCGCCGCGCGCGGCAGGCTCATGCAGGCGCTGCCGACGGGCGGCGCGATGGTGTCCGTGCTGGCGTCGGAGGAGCAGACGGCCGACCTGGTGTCGGACCGGCTCGCGCTGGCCGCGGTGAACACACCCGGCTCGGTCGTGCTGTCCGGTGACGCCGACGCGGTGGCCGAGGCGGAGGCGGAGCTGGCGGCGCGCGGCCACAAGACCCGGCGGCTGCGCGTCAGCCACG
Source organism: Saccharothrix sp. 6-C (assembly GCF_016695385.1). Taxonomy (NCBI): domain Bacteria; kingdom Bacillati; phylum Actinomycetota; class Actinomycetes; order Pseudonocardiales; family Pseudonocardiaceae; genus Saccharothrix; species Saccharothrix sp. 6-C. The sequence continues at coordinate 3,060,414 of NZ_CP064192.1, forward strand.
CGTTCCACTCGCACCTGATGGCGCCGATGCTCGACGAGTTCCGCCGGGTCGCCGCCGGCCTGGCCTTCCACGCGCCGGCCATCCCGATCGCGTCGAACCTGACCGGCGGCGCGGTGCCGGTCGAGGAGATCACCTCACCGGACTACTGGGTGCGGCACGTCCGCGAGGCGGTGCGGTTCGCCGACGGCGTGCGGTGGTTGCGCGGCGAGGGCGTGACGACGTTCCTGGAGCTGGGCCCGGACGCGGTGCTGACCGCCATGGGCCGCGAGACCCTCGCCGACGACCCGGAGGTGGGGCTGACCGCCGCGCTGCGCCGCGACAAGGACGAGCCCCGGACGTTGCTGACCGCGCTGGCCGAGGCGCACGTGCGCGGCGTGGACGTGCGGTGGGACCGGCTGCTGCCCGGCGCGCGGCGGGTCGACCTGCCGACCTACCCGTTCCAGCGGGAGCGGTACTGGCTGGCCGCCGAGACCGGCGGCGCGTCGGAGACCTGGCGCTACGAAGCCGCCTGGACCGCCCTGCCCGAGCTGCCCGCGCCGCTCACCGCTCGCCGGTGGCTGGTGCTGCTGCCGGCCGGCGGCCACGGCGCCGAGGCGTTCGTCGAGGCCATGGCCGCGAGCGGGCTGCGGACCGTCGCGGTCGTGGTCGACGCGGCGTCCGTCGACGGCGTGGCGCTGGCCGAGCGGCTCAGGACCGTGGACGGGCAGCCGTTCGACGGCGTGCTGTCGCTGCTGGCCTTGGACGACCGGCCGGGCGCCGCCGTGACCGGAACGCTGGCGGTGCTCCAGGCGGCGGCCGTGCTGGACTGGGAGTCCCCGGTGTGGGCGGCCACGCGTGGCGCGGTCACGACCGGAGACGGCGATCCCGCCGCCGACCCGGCGCAGGCCCAGGTGTGGGCGCTGGGCCGGACGGCCGCGCTGGAGCTGCCCCGCCAGTGGGGCGGCCTGGTGGACGTGTCCGACGAAGCGGGCTTGGCGGCGCTGCCCGCCGTGCTGGAGCACGCCGGGGACGAGGACCAGGTCGCGATCCGCGGCACGGACGTGCTGGCCCGCCGCCTCGTGCGGGCGACGGCGGACCGGGCCGCGGGCGACCGCTGGGCACCGCGCGGCACGGTGCTGGTGACCGGGGCCGACGAGGCCATCGCCGCGCCGGTCGCCCGGTGGCTGGCCGGCGCGGGCGCCGAGCACCTGGTGCTGGTCACCGCCGACGGCTCGACCCCCGCCTTCGTGGCGGACCTGGCCGGCGTCGGGGTGACGGTGACCCCGCGGGTCGACCCGCTCGCGCTGCCCGTGGATGCGGCGGTGCACATCGCGCCGGTGGGCGGCACCACGCCGCTCGCCGACCTCGCACCGGCGGACCTCCTCCCACCCCGGTACGTGCTGGACGGTTCGCTCGACGCGTTCGTGGTCCTGACCTCCATCGCGGGCGTCTGGGGCAGCGGCGGGCAGGGCGCCGCCGGTGCGGCCAGCGCCTACCTGGACGCGGTCGCCGACGGCGTGCGGCGCGGCGGCGGGAAGGGCATCTCCCTCGCGTTCGGCCCCTGGGCGCTCGACGCGGACACCGGCGAGGAGGTCGAGCGCCGCGACCGGCTGGCCCGGCTCGGCCTCGTCCCGATGGCCGCCGACCGGGCGGTCGCGGCGTTGGCCGACGCGGCCACCCGCGGCGGCGCGAACCTGGTCGTGGCCGACGTCGACTGGGCCCGGTTCGCGCCCGCCTACACCGCCGCCCGCCCCAGCCCGTTCTTCTCGGCGCTGCCCGAGGTCGGGAAGGCGCTGGCGACGGACGACGGCGACGGCGGCGGGAGCCTGGCCGAAGCCCTCGCCGGGATGACCGACCCCGAGCGCGAACGGCACCTGCTCGGGATCGTGCTCACGGAGGTCGCCGCCGTCCTCGGCCACGGGTCGGGTGACGCCGTCGAGCCGCGCAAGGCGTTGCGGGAGCTGGGTTTCGACTCGCTGGCCGCGGTGTCGCTGCGCAACCAGCTGGCCGCCGTGACGGGCGTGCCGCTGCCCACCACGCTGGCGTTCGACCACCCGACGCCGCTCGCGGTCGCCGAGTTCCTCGCCACCCAGGTCACGCCGCAGGCGCCGACCGTGTCCGTGGACGAGCAGTTGGACAAGCTGCGCGCCGCCCTGGCCGCGGCGCCCGACGAGCACGCGCGGGCGGCCCTGGTGGGCCGGCTGCACGACTTCCTCACCGAGCTGACCTCGACGCCCGCCGCCACCGCCGTCATCGGCGACGACACCAGCGACGAGGACCTCTTCGCCCTGCTCGACACCGAACTGGGCTGACCGGCCGCGACCGCAAGGAGGAGTGAGTGCCATGTCGGACGAACAGAGGCTCCGCGAGTACCTCAAACGCGCGACCGTCGAGCTCCAGGAGACGCGTCGGCGGTTGCGGGACGTGCAGGAGCGGCACAACGAGCCCATCGCCATCATCGGCATGGCGTGCCGGTTCCCCGGCGGTGTGACGTCGCCGGAGGAGCTGTGGAAGCTGGTCGAGTCGGACGTGGACGCCGTGTCGGCGTTCCCGGACGACCGCGGCTGGGACGTCGAGGGCCTCTACCACACCGACCCCGACGAGCTGGGCAAGTCCTACGTCAAGGAGGGCGGTTTCCTCCACGACGCCGCCGACTTCGACGCGGAGTTCTTCGGCATCTCGCCGCGCGAGGCGCTCGTGGTCGACCCGCAGCACCGCGTGCTGATGGAGGTGACCTGGGAGGCGCTGGAGCGGGCGGGCATCGACCCGACGACGCTGCGCGGCAGCCGGACCGGCGTGTACGCGGGCGCGGTGACCAACGACTACGCCGCGCTGCTGGCCGGCTCGTCCGACGACGTCGAGGCCTACCGGATGACCGGCGCGGCGCAGAGCGTGCTCTCCGGCCGGGTCGCCTACGCGCTCGGCTTCGAGGGTCCCGCGATCACCGTCGACAGCGCCTGCTCCACGTCGCTGGTGGCGCTGCACCTGGCGATGCAGGCGTTGCGCCGCGACGAGTGCTCCCTGGCCGTCGCCGGCGCGGCGACCGTGATGGCCACCCCCGTGTCCTTCGTGGACTTCAGCCGCCAGCGCGGGTTCGCGCCGGACGCGCGGGTCAAGGCGTTCGCCGAAGCCGCCGACGGCACGATCTTCTCCGAGGGCGTCGGCGCGCTGGTGGTCGAGCGGCTGTCCGACGCGCTGCGCAACGGCCACCCCGTGCTCGCCGTCGTGCGCGGCAGCGCGATCAACCAGGACGGCGCGTCCAACGGCCTCACCGCGCCGAACGGCCCCTCGCAGGTGCGCGTGATCGAGCAGGCCCTCGGCAGCGCCCGGCTCACCGCCGGCGACGTGGACGCGGTCGAGGCGCACGGCACCGGCACCATGCTCGGCGACCCGATCGAGGCCCAGGCGCTGCTGGCCACCTACGGCCGCCGCACCGCGACCGAGCCGCTGTGGCTCGGCTCGGTCAAGTCGAACCTCGGCCACACGCTGGCCGCCGCCGGGTTCGCGGGCGTCATGAAGATGGTCATGGCGATGAGGCACGGCCGGCTGCCCCGCACGCTGCACGTGGACGCGCCGACCTCGCACGTGGACTGGGACAGCGGCGCGGTGCGCCTGCTGACCGAGCCGCGCGACTGGCCCGACACCGGACGGCCCCGGCGGGCGGGCGTCTCGGCGTTCGGCATGAGCGGCACCAACGCGCACGTGATCATCGAGCAGTTCGTGCGGGAACCCGAGGACCTGCCCGCGTCCGACGCCGTGCCGCCCCTGCTCGTGTCGGGTCGCAGCCCCGCCGCCCTCGCCGCGCAGGCGGGCAGGCTGCGCGACTACCTCGACGCCACCGACGTGCCGGTCGCCGACGTGGGCTTCTCGCTGGCCACCACCCGTGCCGCGCTGGAGCACCGGGCCGTCGTGCTCGGCTCGGACCGGGCCGAGCTGGTCGGCGCGCTGGACGCGCTGTCGCGCGGCGAGTCGGCCGACGGCCTGGTGTCCGGCGGCGTCACCGACACCGGCCGCACGGTGTTCGTCTTCCCCGGCCAGGGCTCCCAGTGGGCGGGCATGGCGCTGGAGCTGCTGGACAGCAGCCCGGTCTACGCGGCCCGGCTGCGCGAGTGCGCCGACGCCGTGGAGCGGCACGTCACGTGGTCGGTCGAGGACGTGCTGCGGCAGCGGGAGGGCGCGCCCGCGCTCGACCGCATCGAGGTGCTCCAACCGGTGCTGTTCGCGGTGATGGTGTCGCTGGCCGAGCTGTGGCGCTCGCACGGCGTCGAACCGGACGCCGTGGTCGGGCACTCGCAGGGCGAGGTCGCCGCCGCGTGCGTGTCCGGCGCGCTGTCCGTCGAGGACGGGGCGAAGCTGATCGTGCTGCGGTCGCGGCTGTTCGCCGACGAGCTGGTCGGCCGGGGCGCGGTCGCCTCGATCGCGGCCGGGCGCGCGGAGGTCGAGGCGCTGCTGGACGACCGGCTGTCGATCGCCGGGGTGAACGGGCCGGGCGCGGTGACCGTCGCCGGTCCGGTGCCCGCCCTGGAGGAGCTGGTCGCCGAGCTGACCGGGCGCGGGATCCGGGCGCGGGTCATCGCCTCCACGGTGGCCTCGCACAGCCCGCAGGTCGACCGGCTGCGCGACCGGATCGCCGACCTGCTGTCGTTCGTCAAGCCGCGCAAGGGCGCCGTGCCGCTGTACTCGACGGTCTCCGGCGAGGTGCTGGACGGCTCCGAGCTGGACGCGGGCTACTGGTTCGAGAACTGCCGCCGCCCGGTGAACTTCGAGCCGGTCGTGCGGGCGCTGCTGGTCGACGGGTTCCGCACGTTCGTCGAGTCCAGCCCGCACCCCGTGCTCACCACCGGCGTGGACGGGACGGCCGAGGAGGCGGGTGTCGACGCGGTCGTCGTCGGCACGTTGCGGCGGGACGCGGGCGACCTGCGGCGGTTCCACGCGTCCCTGGGCGAGGCGTACACCAGGGGCGTCCCGGTCGACTGGTCCGCGCTGTTCGCCGGTATCCCGGCGCGCCGGGTGGACCTGCCGACCTACGCGTTCCAGCGCCGCCGCTACTGGGCGCGCGGCGCCACCAGCCCCGCGGTGGCCGACCGGTCCGCCGCGTCCGGCGCCGGCGCGCTGGACGTGGTGGGCGTCGACCCGGCCGAGCGGGCCAGGCTGGTGCTGCACCGGGTGCGCGTGGAGATCGCGACCGTGCTCAAGCAGCCCGACCTGGACGCCGTGGTGATGAACCGGCCGTTCCTGGAGATGGGCCTGGACTCGCTGACCACGGTCGAGCTGCGCAACCGGCTCAACACGGCCACCGGCCTGCGGCTCACCGCCCGCGAGATCCTGGAGCTGCGCACGCCCGAGGCGCTGGTCAAGCACCTGCGGTCCCGGCTGGAAGGCACCGCGGTCGACGAGCGGCGGTCGGAGACGACCTCGTTGTTCGAGCAGGCGCGCGCTGCGGGCGACGCGGCGGCGTTCACCGAGGCGCTCATCGCGAGCAGCACCGGGCGGCCCGCGTTCGACTCGCCCGTCGGCGCGACGGCCGCCGACCCGCTGCGGTTGGCCACCGGGCCGCGCGGCCCCAGGCTGATCTGCCTGCCGACCGCGCTGGCCGACTCCGGGCCGCACCAGTACGCGCCGTTCGCCAAGCGGTTCGCCGGGCAGCGGGACGTGGTCGTGCTGACCATGCCGGGCTTCGCGGCCGGCGAACTGGTGCCGGCGAGCTTCCCCGTGCTGGCCGAGCACGTCGCCGAGGTCGTCGCCGACATCGCCGACGGCGAGCCGTTCGTGCTCGTCGGCTACTCCTCGGGCGGCCTGGTCGCGCACGCGGCCGCGAAGCTGCTCGAAGAGCGCGGCACCCCGGCCGCCGGGCTGGCGCTGCTGGACACCTACCCGTGGGACGCGGCGATCATCACCGCGATCCGGCCGCAGCTCTTCGCCGGCGTCGCCGAGCGGCTGACCGAGGTCGACGACACCCGGCTCACCGCGATGGGCGCCTACCTGCGGCTGATGGACGAGTGGAAACCCGCCGGCCTCAAAGCGCCGACGTTGTTGGTGCGCGCCGACCGGCCGATGCGGGAGTGGCCCGAGGAGATCACCTCCGTCGACGGCTGGCAGTCGTACTGGGCGGAGCCGAGCACGGTGGTCGACGTCGAGGCCGACCACTTCAGCGTCATCGACGCGCACGTCGACGGCGCGGTGCGCGCGGTCGAGACCTGGTTGGACGACGAACTGATGGAGCGGTCGTGAAGTCGAGGACGACGGTGGTCATCGTCGGCGCCGGACCCTGCGGTCTCACCGCCGCGGTCGAGCTGCTCAGGCTCGGCGTGCCGGTGCGGCTGCTGGAGGCGTCGACCGAGAAGATGACCGGCACGCGGGCGTTGCAGCTGTGGCCGCCCGCCCTGGACATCTACCAGGGCATCGGCATCCGCGAAGAGGCCGATCGGCTCGGCGTCACCGTGCGCACGAACGTCTACAACATGGCCGGCGGCAAGGTGCTGCGGGTCGCGCTGGGCGCGGAGAACGAGCCGCTGCTGCTGCCGCAGGAGCACACCGTGCGGCTGCTGGAGGAAGCGCTGGAAGCCGCCGGCGGCAAGGTGGAGCGCGGCGTGACGTTCGAGGACCTCGTGCCCGGCGAGGACTCGGTGACCGTGCAGGTGACCGGCGCGTCGGGCACCGAGCTGATCGAGGCCGACTGGGTGATCGGCGCGGACGGCGTGCGCAGCGCCGTGCGGGAGCGGCTGGACATCGGGTTCCCCGGCCAGCGGGTGCCGACGAACCTGATCCTCGCCGAGGGCCGCGTCGACGGCGACTTCGAGGAAGGCGCGGTGCACTACTTCCTCGGCCGCGGCGGCTCGCTGGTGTTCGCGCCGATGAGCGGCGGCCGGGTGCGGGTCTCCGCGCCCATCCCGCCCGACCTGCCGATCGACGAGACCGGCGTGCAGCGGCTGCTCGACGAACGCGGGCCGGGCGACTTGAAGGTCGTGTCGCTGGACCACATCGGCACCTTCTCCAGCTCCGAGCGCATCGCGTCGTCCCTGCGGCGCGGCCGGGTGTTCCTGGTGGGCGACGCCGCGCACACCCACTCGCCGCTGGGCGGTCAGGGCCTCAACCTCGGCCTGCAGGACGTGCACAACCTGACGTGGAAGCTCGCCGGCGTGGTCCGCGGCAGGTACGGCGCGCAGGTGCTGGCCGGCTACGAGGTCGAACGGCGGCAGGCGGCCGAGCAGATCGTCGGCATGACCGGCCGGATGATGAGGATGTTCATGCTCAAGCCCGCCGCCGCGCGGGTCCGCAACGCGGTGTGGGGCGTCCTGGACCGGACCGGCGCGCTGCGCCGGTGGTTCGTGCCGCTGCTCGCGGGCTGGGGCGTGCGCTACACCGACGAGCTGCTGCGCGTGGGCGCGAAGCGCGGTCGGGCGAAGCCGGGGACCCGGACGCCGCACTGGGTGCCTGCCCGCGACACCGACGGGCGGCTGCGGCTGCTCACGACGGGCGACGCCTCGGCGCCGCCGGTGGCCGGCGCGCGGGCGCTGGCGGAGCGGAACGCGTCACTGGTCGCGCACGACCACTTCGCCGGCCGCTCCGAGGGCTTCCTGGTGCTGCGGCCGGACGGGTACGTGGCGGCGTCCGGCACGTCCGTCGCGGACCTGGCCGAGGTGGAGACCCGGATCAGGGCGCTGGCCGCCGCGCCGGGAGCGGGCCGGGAATGACGATGTCGAGCCACCGGGCCGATCCCGGGCCACGCGATGAGTTGCGGAGAACCGATGGGCGTTGAGTCGCTGGAGACCGGGCTGCTGACAGGCCGGCTGGACGTGGGCCTGCTCGGTGACTTCCCCGAGCAGGACGCCGCCGACCGGGCCGCCGGTGACGCGTGGGTCGCCCGCGCCGAGGCGTTCGTGGCCGAGCACGTGCCCGACCCGGACGCGCTGGACGCGACCCGCGCGTTGCCGGACGGGCTGATCGACGCGTTGCGGCGCGAGGGGTTCCTCACCGCGGCGTTCGCCGCCGAGCTCGGCGGCGCGGCGCTGTCGCCGTACAACGTCCTGCGCGTGGTGGCCGCCGCGTCGGAGAGGTCCGTGCCGGTCGGTCAGATCATCGCCATCCAGGCCGGTGTCGGCGTGGGCGCGCTGCACCCCGCGCTGCCCGAGGGGCCGTTGCGGGACATGGTGCGCGACCGGATCAAGGGCGGCGCGCTGTCCGGGTTCGGCGACACCGACCAGGCGGGCCAGAACAACCGGCTGCCGGCGATGACCGCCACCCTCGACGGCGAGCACTACGTGCTGCGCGGGGAGAAGCTCTACACCGGCAACGGTCCCGTGGCCGACCTGCTGGCCGTGTCCGCGACCATCGACGGCGGCATCGGCGTGTGCTTCGTGGACACCGCGAGCGAGGGCTTCTCCGTCGAGTCGGTCGTGGAGTTCGTCGGCAGCAACGGCCTGCCCAACGGCGCGCTGGGCTTCGACGGCGTCCGGGTGCCCAAGGAGCACGTGCTCTCCGGCGCGGAGGGCCAGCTGCGGCTGCCCGCGATGATCAACTCGATCGCGTTCCTCGGCCGCGTCTACTTCACCGGCGCGCCCGCGTTGGCGGTGGCGCGCAACTGCCTGCGCTGGTCGCGCTCCTTCGTCAACCGGCGGATGATCGACGGCCGGCCGCTGGGGGAGTACGACCGCGTCCAGCGCATGGTGTCCCGCGCGATGGCCGACGTGTACGCGATGGACAGCGTGGCGCGGTGGAGCCTGATCGGCGGCGGCGTCACCGACCGGTGGCTGGAGCGGTTCGTCGCGAAGAACATCCTCACCCGCACCGCGTGGAAGCTCGCCGACCGCACGGTCGCGCTGATGGGCGCGGAAGGCCTGGAGACGGCGGCGAGCAAGCGGCGGCGCGGCGCACCCGTCCTGCCCGCCGAACGCGCGCTGCGCGACGCGCGCGGGTTCCGGATGGCGGGCAACGTGGACTTCCAGCTCGACAGCCAGGTGGCGCAGCTGCTGCTCGCGGCCTACTACCGGGGCGAGCGACCGACACCGGGCGAGACCGCGGTGGACGCCTCGGCGCTCGACCTGTCGCCGCGCAACCAGGTCCACCTGGACGCCGTGGCCGAGCAGACCAGGTGGTTCGCGCAGTCCTGCGCCGAGGCCACGAGGACGGCGCGGGCCGAGCTGTTCGCCGACGAGGAGTTCCTGGTCACCTCGGGCCGGATCGCGGCCGAGCTGGTCGCCGCGTCCGCCGTGCTGGCCCGCACCGCCGCGCTGGGCACGGCCGAGGCGCAGGACCTGGCGGACGTGCACTGCACGGCCGCGCTCACCCGCCTGGCCGGCCTGTGGCGGCGGCTGAGCCCGGACGGGCGGGCCGAGCACCACAAGATGAGCCGGGGCTGGCTGACCGGATCGACCTTCGAGTTCCTCACCACCACGTGAAGGCGAGCATGACCACCGAACACCTCACCCGCGCCGACCCGCTGCCCGACGTGCTCGGCGGGATCGACCTGACCGACCACGACAACTTCGCCGACGGCGTGCCGTACGAGCTGCTCGCCCGGCTGCGGGCCGAGGCGCCCGTGCTGTTCCACCCGCACGGCTCGTCGCGCGAGGACGGTTTCTGGGTGCTCACCAGGCACGCGGACATCGAAGCCGCGGCGGCCGACCCGGCGTTCTCCGCGCAGGGCGGCGGCGGGCGCGAGGGCGGCGGCACGCACCTGGAGGACCTGCCCGACGGCATGCTCACCGGCGTCCTGCTGTTCATGATGGACGACCCGCGCCACGAGCTGATCAAGCGCGTGCTGCACCCGTTCGTCACCGGCCGGGCGATCGCCGGGCTGGAGCCCGCGTTGCGCGCCCGAACCGAGGAGCTGGTGGACGCGGCCGTGGCCGCCGGCCGGGCCGAGGTGGTCACCGCCATCGCCGAACCCCTCGCCCTGCAGGCGATCGCGTCGCTGCTGGGCGTGCCGCCGGAGGACTGGCCCCGGCTGCTCGACTGGGTGCGGGCCGCGCTCGGCTTCACCGACCGCCGCACCGGCCGCGCGACCGACGGCTCGCGCGCCGTGTTCGACGCGATGCGCGAGTACTTCCGGCGGTTCGTCCTCGCCAAGCACGCCGACCCGCGGGAGGACCTGGGGTCCGTCATCGCGATCGGCGAGGTCCCCGACGGCGAGCCACTGTCCGAGGTGGAGCGGGACACGCACGCGGCGGTGCTGTTCGTGTCCGGCTACGAACAGCCGCGCAACACGATCGCCGCCGCGATCCGGGCGTTCGCGGAGCACCCGGACCAGTGGGCGCTGCTCAAGGCCGACCGGTCGCTGCTGGCGGGCGCCGTCGAGGAGGTCCTGCGCTGGGCGCCCGCCAACCCGTACAACCGGCGCACCGCCACCAGGGACGTCGTCGTGCGCGGGCAGCACATCCGCGCCGGCGACAAGGTCACCTTCTGGTGGCCGTCGGCGAACCGCGACCCCGAGGTGTTCGCCGCGCCGGACGTGTTCGACATCCGCCGCGCCCCCAACCCGCACATGGCGTTCGGCTCGGGCACGCACGCGTGCTCCGGGGACGAGTTCGGCCGGCTCCAGCTCCGGCTGGTGCTGACCGCGTTGCTCGACCGGGTCGCCGAGATCACCCCCGACGGACCGGTCGCGCACGCGCCGAACAACAAGCACACGGTGCTGCTCGACGCGCCCGTCCGACTCGTCCCCACCGTGCAGGAAAGCCAGAGAGGAAGTCTTCGATGACCCAGACCACGCCGCCGCCCCCGGCGCCCGACGTCCTGACCTACAGCCCGGAGACCGCGGCCAGGATGTTGCCGTTCGACGTCTTCGACGAGGAGTTCCACCAGGACCCGTACCCGCGCTACCGCCGGCTGCTCGCCGAGCACGGCGGCCTGCTGCACACGTCGGAGGACTCGCTCGCGGTCTTCGGCTTCGACGAGGTCTCGGCGGTGATGAAGGACCCGCGGTTCGGGATCGGCCACGGGAAGAAGTCGATGATCTCCGACCAGTTCGTGGAGAACCAGAAGGACGGCGAGTCCGGTCGCATCCTCATGTTCATGGACCCGCCGGACCACACCCGCATCCGCGGCCTGGTCAACAAGGCGTTCACCCCGCGCACGCTGGACGACCTGCGCCCGCACGCGCTCGGGTTCGCGGCCGACCTGCTGCGCGAGGCCGCCGGCTCCGACGAGGTCGACCTGATGGCGGCGTTCGCCCGGCCGCTGCCAGCCCTGGTGCTCAGCCACCTGCTCGACATCCCGGAGCGGTACCACCCGATCTTCTTCGCCAGCGCCAAGGAGTCCGGCCGCGGCCTCGACCCGGGCTTCACCCTGACCGAGGAGCAGAAGGCGGGTCGCGACTTCGCCCGCGACATGTTCATCAACGCGGGCATCGAGATGGCCGAGGACCGCCGGTCGAACCTGGGCGACGACCTGATCAGCGAGCTGGTGCGGGCGGAGCAGGAGGGCGAGCGGCTCACCGAGTGGGAGCTGGCCATGCTGCTGATGAACCTGCTCGCGGCCGGCTTCGGCGCCACCACGGCGATGATCGGCAACGCCGTGCACAACCTGCTGGAGCACCCCGACCAGCTGGCGTGGCTGCGGGCGAACCCGGACCGGATCGCCCAGGCGGTGGAGGAGCTGCTGCGCTACGACACCACGCTCCAGATCACCACCCGGATGGCGCTGGAGGACGCCGACGTCCTGGGCGTGCCGGTGGCCGAGGGCAGGCACGTCATCGTGATGCTGGGCGCGGCCAACCGCGACCCGCGGGCCTACGACCGCCCGGACGTGCTCGACCTGTCCCGCCCGGTGGCCCGCAACCTCGGCTTCGGCCACGGCATCCACTTCTGCGTCGCCGCGCCGATCGCCAAGATGATCACCCAGGTCGGGCTGACGGCGCTGCTGGAGTACTCCGTCGAACGGGGCGAGCAGGAGCTCGAGCGCTGGCCCGGCACGTTCCTGCGGGTCATCGGCGCGCTGCCGGTCAAGCTCGGCTGAGCGCCGCCGGTCGCGGAGGACCGCCGAAGTGAGGGACACGCCCCGGCCCGGTGCCGGGGCGTTCCTGTGCGCGGCGGGTCCGCGGCGCCCGCCGCGCCTAGAGCGACGCGACCGGGTCCGCGCCCAGCGTCCTGGTCAGGTCGAGCATCTCCGCCCGGAACAGCTTGGCCGGGTCGACCAGCTGGGACCGCAGGTGGCCGTAGATCTCCAGGGCCACCTGCCCGTGCATCCGGCCCCACGTCCGCAGGGCGAGCGCGACCGCCGCCGGCGGCAGGTCGGGGAACAGCTCGCGCACGCGGCGGGCGTAGGCGTCGCCGAAGTCGTCCCAGTCGTACGGCTCGGCGGCCGGGTGCTCGGGCACCGGCCAGCCCGACTCGACCAGGCGCAGCAGCACCGCGCACGCGCGGTCTTCGGCTTCCCGAACCGCGCCGTCCGCCGGCGCCTGGTAGCCGGCGACGGGGTCGCCGTAGATCAGGCGGAACTCCTCGGGGTGCGAGATCGCCCACTGCCGGTACGCGGTCGCGACGGCCAGCACGCGGTCCGCCGGGTCGGTGTCCGGACCGCCCGCGCCCGCCGCCTCCATGACGTCGGCCAGGGACGCGTAGGAATCCGCGATCAGCGCGGTGATCAGGTCGTCGCGGGTGTCGAAGTAGCTGTAGATCGCGCTGGCCGTCATGCCCATGTCCCGGGCGATCGCGCGCAACGACACGGCTTCCGCACCGCCCGCGGTGAGGTGCTTCAGCGCGATGGTCTTGATCTCCGAGCTCGTCTCCGCCCGGATCCGGTCCCGCCGTCGTGGCGTCGGTCGTCCCATGCTTGACACCTTACCCCGTACGTATAGTATCCGGGGTGCAAGAACTGAACGGCGTTTAGTGAATGAACGGCATGTAGTCCACTTCGCGTCGACGACGCCGCGGTCAACCCCTTCCCGACCCCGGGCGCAGTCGCGCGCGGGGGCAGCCCCTTGTGACGAAGAGAGTTCCCAGCTGTGGTCGCTACCGATAACCCGACATCGAGCAGGTCCGGTCTCCGGCTCGCGCTCCTGGCGTTGGCGCAGTTCATCATCGCCATCGACTACAACAACGTGTATGTCGCGTTGCCTGAGATCGGCAGCGCACTCGGCTTCTCGGACCAGTCGTTGCAGTGGGTGGTCAGCGCGTACGCGGTAGCGTTCGGCGGCTTACTGCTGCTGGGCGGTCGGGCCGCCGACCGCCTCGGCGCCCGGCGCATGTTCATCGGCGCCCTGCTGGTCTTCGGCGTCTCGTCCCTGATCGGCGGCCTCGCCACCGAGCAGGGCGTCCTCGTCGCCGCCCGCGCGGTCCAGGGCCTCGGCGGCGCGCTGCTGTTCCCGGCCGTCCTGACCCTCATCGTGACCCGCTTCCCCGAGGGCAAGGAGCGCAACCGCGCCCTGTCCGTGTGGGGCTCCACCGGCAGCGGCGGCCTGGCCGCCGGCGCGCTGCTCGGCGGTGTGATCACGCACGGCATGGGCTGGCAGTGGGTCTTCTTCATCGTCGTGCCGGTCACGGTCATCGCGGCGATCGTCGCGCCGAAGCTCATCGCGCCCGACGCCACCGTCAGCAGGGGCGGCAGCTTCGACCTCCCCGGCGCGCTGGTGGTCACCATCGGCGTGTCGCTGATCGTCTTCGGCCTCGTCAGCGGCCCGGAGGTGGGCTGGAGCTCGCTCCGCGCCTGGGGCGCCATCGTGCTCGGCGTCCTGCTGGTGATCACGTTCTTCGTCATCGAGCGCACCACCAAGGACCCGCTGGCGCCGGTCGCGCTGTTCCGCAACCGCAGCCTGGTGACCGCCATGGCGGTGGCCTTCCTGCACCACGCCGCGTTGAGCTCCGGCTACTTCATCTTCACCATCTACATGCAGAACACCCTGCAGTACAACGCGCTCGAGGCCGGGCTGGCGTTCCTCCCGCTCGGCGTGTTCGCGATGGTCGCGGGCGGCAAGGTGGCCTCCACCGTGCTGACGAAGTTCGGCGTCGGCGCCGGCCTCGCGGTCGGCATGATCATCTACGCGGTCGGCCTCGGCGCGCTGGTGGCGGGCATGAGCGCGGGCGGCAGCTACTGGGCCGTACTGCCGGGCGTGGTGCTGTACGGCTTCGGCGGCGGGCTCGCGTTCACCGCGATCTTCGTGGCCGCGTCGTCCGGTGTCGACGCCTCGCAGCAGGGCGTGGCCTCGGCCCTGGGCTCCACCGCGCTGCAGATCGGCGCGGCGGTCGGCCTGGCGATCATCCTGGTGATCGCGAACGCCGGGTCGTCGTTCCTGGGCGGCCTGAAGATCGCGGGCTACGTCGCCGCGGCCGGCGCGCTGCTGGGCGGCCTGCTCGCGTTCACCCTCAAGAAGCCCGCGCCGGCGCCCGTCGAGGAAGCGCCGGCCGTCACGCCGGAGGCCGCGATCTGAGAGGCCTGACGACGAACGGGTGAACACCGCTTCGCGAGTTCGCGTCCGGGGTGGCGGCTGACTGGTCGTCACACCCGGACGCTTTCGCGGGACGGGCGGATACCTCGGTGGTAAAAGGAAAATACGAGTGACAGTCGACCGGCGGGCCGGTGCCGAAGCGCTATCCGGCGGTCCGTCGCGATCGCGGTGGAGATCATTATGCTGGGGTGACAGCGGGGTCGCTCAGGCGGGGGCGCGGTGCGGGGCCCCCGCCGGCAGGTCACCTCACCGGGGAGTATGGCGCGGCTCGACGTCCGGGTGTCCGTCGTGGCCGCGTCCCGTGTGGTGGCCTCGGTAAGTCGAGGCAGTCTTCGGCGCGAATCATCGGAGTGGTCTGGGGGACCAGTGATGTTCGAACGGGAAACGCAATTATCCGACTTACGCGGGCTGTTCGCCGAATGCCGACGCGGCAAGGGGCGAATGGCGGTCGTCAGCGGGCCGGTGGCCACCGGCAAGACCGAACTGCTCGACCAGTTCGCCGAGGAGGCGGTGGTCGGCGGCGCGGTGTTCCTCTCCGCTTCGGGGGGCCGGGCCGAACGCGCCGTGCCCTTCGGGGTGCTCGGTCAGCTCTTCCGCAGCGCGCACCTGCCCCCGGAGGCGTCGACGCACGTGTCGTGGCTGCTCGCCGAGGCCGCGCGCAGCTCGACGGTCTCGCCGGTCGTGCACCACGGGCTGTGCATGGCGCTGCTGGACCACGTGGAAGGCTCGGACGCGCCGGTGCTGATCGGTGTCGACGACGCGCACAACGCCGACGCCGAGTCGCTGGAGTGCCTGTCGTCCGTGGTGCGCCGGGTGCGGTCCGGCGGCGTGATGATCGTGCTCAACGAGGGGCTCTTCGCGGGTGAGCGCCACCCGCTGCTGCGCGCCGGCCTGCCGCGCGCGCCGCTGTGCCGCCGCATCCGGCTCGAACCGCTGTCCCGCAACGGTGTCGCGGCGCTGCTGGCCGAGTCCCTCGGACCGGTCCGCGCGCTCGACCTGGCCGCGGCCTGCCACGCCACCACCGGCGGCAACCCGCTGCTGGTCCGCGCCCTGGCGGAGGACAACGGCGGCACCGGACCGGGCGACGAGCTGGTGATCGGCCCGGCGTTCGCCCACACCGTGCTGAGCTGCCTGGACACCTGCGAGGTCATGCGGGCGGTCGCCCGCGGCCTGGCGGTGCTCGCCGAGCCGTGCCTGTCCCTGCTGCTGGGCAAGCTGGCGGACGTGGAGCCGGAGTCGGCGGTGCGCGCGACCGTCGCGCTCAACGAGTGCGGCGTCCTCGACGGCGACTGGTTCCGCCACCCGCTGACCCGCGCGGCCGTGCTCGACGGCATCCCGCCGGCCGAGCACACCGAACTGCACCGCCGTGCCGCGACGTTGCTGCGGACCGAGGGGTCGGGGCCGGCGAGCATCGCCCGCCAGCTCGTCCAGGCGGGCGCGGCCGTCGAGCCGGACCTGGTCCCCGTGCTGCACGAGGCGGCGGAGCAGGCGCTCGCCGAGGACGACATGGACCACGCCCGCGCCTGCTTGTGGCTGGCCAGGCAGTCCGGCGGCGACGAGCGGCAGCGGGCCACGACGACCGCCACGATCGCCCGGGTGCAGTGGCGCGTCGACCCGGTCGCGGCGGCGGCCCACATCGGCGAGCTGACCGCGGCGGCCCGCGCCGGGCACCTCACCGAGCGGTACGCGGGCATGGTGGTCCAGCTCCTGACGTGGTTCGGCCACACGGACCAGGCGAAGGCGCTGGAGGCCCAGGCCGCCGGTCCGCGCCGGCTCGCCCTGTCCGAACTCGTGCCGACCGGGGACGACAGGCGGGGCGCGAAGGGCCTGGCGACCGCCGAGCGCGTGCTCCAGACCGGCCGGGTCGAGGAGCACACCCTCGTGCAGACCCTGGACGCCCTCACCGCGCTGATGGCGAGCGGGCGGCTGGCCGACGCCGAGTCGTGGTGCAAGCGACTGGCCGACGAGGTCGCCGGCCGCCACATGCCGACGTGGCACGCCTTGCTGAGCGCGATGCGCGCCGAGATCGCCCTCAGGCGCGGCGAGCTGGGTGAGGCCCTCCGCCACGGCAAGCTCGCGTTGGAGATCCTGCCGGTCGAGGCCTGGGGCGTCGTCATCGGACTGCCGGTCGGCACCCTGGTCCGCACCCACCTGGCCGCCGGCCGGGTCGAGGACGCCTCGGACCAGCTGCGCACCCCCGTGCCGGACGCCGTGTTCCAGACCGCGATCGGGCTGCACTACCTGCGGGCCCGGGGCCTGTACTACCAGGCGAGCGGCCGTCACCGGGCGGCGCTGGACGACTTCCAGTCGCTGGGCGAGCTGATGGTGAAGTGGGGGGTCGACTCGCCGACGCTCGTGCCGTGGCGCACGGACGCCGCGCAGACGTGGCTGAGGCTCGGCGACCCGGACCGCGCCCGGCACCTGGCCGAGGAGCAGAGCGAGCTGTGCGAACCGGAGGACGCCCGGCTGCGCGCCGTGTCGATCCGGATCGTCGCGGCCACCACCGACCCGAATCGCCGGGTCGTCATGCTGGGCACGGCCGTGGAGGCCCTGCAGGGCACCGGTGACCGGCTGGAACTGGCGCACACCCTCTCGGACCTGGGGTGGGCCTACCACGAGCTGGGCAACTTCAGCCAGTCCCGGTTGGCGTTGCGCAGCGCCGGGCTGATCGCGAAGCAGTGCGACGCCCCGGCTCCGGGTCGCACGTCCCAGCCCGCGACGTCCCCGCTCGACCGGGCGCCGGCGGACGGCAGGTCGTTGAGCGACGCCGAGGCCAGGGTCGCGATGCTGGCCTCCTGGGGGTACAGCAACCGGCAGATCGCCACCAAGCTGTTCATCACGGTGAGCACGGTGGAGCAACACCTGACGCGCACCTACCGGAAGCTCAAGGTGAACCGGCGCTCGGAACTGGCCAGGGGCCTGTACTCCGGTGCGGCGGTCGAGACGATCTGAGCCCTCCCCGCCCGGCCGGCGCCCCCGCTCACCTGAGCGGGGGCGCCGGCCGACGCGGGCCCCGGGCGACGGGCGCGCCTGCCCGCAGCACACCGTCCACAGTGTCCTGTCCACGGTGTGCTGTGGACGACGCCAGGCCACCGGTCGACTGCCTCACCCGGCTCCCGCGGCGAGCGGTTCGTCGTGTCCTGGCACCGATTTCGTCACTCGTTCGAGTGAATCCCCGGCCGGACTCGCCTAGTGGACCTGGAGGCTCGGGGAGCTGTCGTCCGCGCGGTCGAGCGCGGCGGCACAAGCGGCCTGCATCCGCGCCGCGACGGTGGGGCCGCTCGGCGCCGGCCGCTGCCGGGCGTGTGGCCCGAGGTGGGCTTCCCGGAGCTCGTCCATGAAGGCTTCCCACACGGGCGGGCCGCCGGCGGCGAGCACCTCGGCGCGGGCGGTGTGCACGTCGGTCACCGGCAGGTGGCGGATGCCCCAGACGTTGAGCTGCACGAAGACGGGCACCAGCTGGATCGCCTGCTCGGTCAGGCTGTAGGTGACCTTCTGCTTGTGCGAGGGGTCGTCGGCCTTGGTGAGCAACCCGTGCTCGACGAGCGCGGCGAGCCGGTCGGCGAGGACGTTCGAGGAGATCCGCTCGGGGCCGGCGAGCAGCTCCCGGAAGTGCCGGGCGTCGGCGAAGATCACGTCGCGGAGGACCAGCAGCGTCCAGCGGTCGCCGAAGATCTCCAGCGACAGGCTGATCGGGCAGCTCGACCGCGTGTCCTTCCGCACCGCACCCACCTCCGGACCGTTTGCCTGCCCCCGCCATTGTGCCCTAGTGTGCAACCGGTTGCGGAAGGAGAGCAGTTCGAGCCTGGGGCACGGCGCTGGGCAACCCTGCCCGAGGTGGTGCCGCGCACCGACCCGACGCCCCCGCGACGGTCTCCCGCAACGACGAGAACCACCAAGCAGGCACCCCGAAGGAAGGTCCACATGAGTACCCAGCAAGCGGCGCCAGGTCGGAGTAGCACCACCCTGGTCCTGGTCACGCTGTTCTTCGGTGTGTTCGTGATGGGCTGCGCGGAACTGCTCGTGGTCGGCGTGCTGGACCTGATCGCGGCCGACCTCGACGTCTCCGTCTCCGCCGCCGGCGGGTTGGTGACCGCGTTCGCGCTGGGCATCGCGATCGGCGGCCCGGTCCTGACCATGCTGACCATGAAGCTGAACAAGCGGACCGTGCTGGTCGGCGCGCTCGTCGTGTTCATCGTGGCCAACCTGGTCCTGGTGCTGGCCTCCCACTACGCGTTATTCCTCGCGGCGCGGTTCGTCGCCGGCGCGGTCGAGGGCCTGTTCATCGGGGTCGCGTTCGTGGCGGGCATGGCGATCGTCCCGCCGGAGCGCGTGGGCCGGGCGATCGCCCTGATCATCTCCGGGGTCACGGTGTCGGCCGCGGTGGGCGTGCCGCTGGGCACGCTGGCCAGCCAGGGCTTCGGTTGGCGCGGGTCGTTCACCGGGATCATCGTGCTCTGCGTGCTCGCGCTCGTCGCGACCCTGGTGCTGGTCCCCTCGGTGGCGGGCTCCGAGCGGGACGCCTCGGCCGACGCCGGCCAGGCCAAGTACGCCTTCGCGCCCAGGGTGCTGTTCATGCTGACGGTGAACATCGTGGTCTTCACGTCGCTGTACACGGCCCTGACCTACATCGTGCCGTTCCTGCAGAACGTCACGGGCATCACCGGGGCGCTGGTCAGCGCGTTCCTGCTGGCCTACGGCGTGGCCACCGCGGTGGGCTCGTTCGGCGGCGGCCGGTTCGCCGACAAGAGCGCCTCGGGCACGCTGATCGTCGGGACCGCCGGCACGGCGGTCGCCCTGCTGGTGCTCTACTTCGTCGGCTCGATCCCGGTCCTCGTGGCGCTCGTGATGCTGCTCTGGGGCGTGCTCGCCATGAGCATGGCCCCGTCCCTCCAGCTCCGCGTGGTGACCCTGGCGGGCCCCGGTGGCCGGGTGGCGTCCTCGCTGCCCGCGTCCGCGGTCAACATCGGCATCGCGGCGGGCTCGGCGGCCGGGGGTGTGGCGATCAGCGGGTTCGGCCCCTCGGCCCCGATCATCACCGCGTCGGCCATCGCGGTGGTCGGCGTCCTGCTCGCCTGGGCCACCAGCTACCTCAAGCCGCCGGTGATCGAGAAGACGGCCGAGCCGGCCGCCTGATCCGGTCCCCGGCCACTGTGGACCGAGTCCGCTGAGGAGGTGCCCCAGGTCGTCGACCTGGGGCACCGGTCGCACGGTCGTGACGACCCGTGGGACGGGGTTCCCGCTCAGGGAGTTCCTTCGTCGTTCGGCGTCAGCACCACGGGCAACGCCGCGTGGCCGTTGGAGATGAACGACCCCAGCGGCCGCAGTTCGCCGGCCGGCACCGCGAGCCGCATCCGCGGGAACCTGGTGAAGAGGGCGGGCAGGCCGACGGCGGCCTCCAGCCGGGCCAGCGGCGCGCCCAGGCAGTGGTGCGTGCCGTGGCCGAACGCGAGGTGGTCGCGGCGGGTGGGCCGGGTCGGGTCGAACTCGGTGGCGGTGTCGCCGTGCGCCTTCGGGTCGCGCCCGCCGGCGGCGAAGGCGATGACGATCGGGTCGCCCTTCGGGATGAACGCGTCACCGAGGTCGATGTCCTCCACGGCGTAGCGCAGCGGCAGGTTCGTGATCGGCGCCTCCAGGCGCAGCGACTCCTCGATCACGTCCTCCCACGGCACCGTGCCGGCCAGCGCGGCGGCGCGCTGCGCGGGGTGCGTCAGCAGCAGGGAGATGGTCTGGTCGAACAGGTTCACCGTCGTCTCGTGGCCGGCGGTGAACATCAGCATGATGGTGGCGACCAGCTCCTCCTCGCTCATCTGGCCGCCGTCGTCGTTCTGCGCCTGGAGCAGGCCGGTGGTGACGTCGTCGCCGGGCCTGGTGCGCTTGACCGCGACCAGCTCGTGCAGCAGCCGGTCCACCTCCAGCGCGTTGGCCATGACCTGGTCCGGGGTGGCGGAGGTGTCCATGACCTCGTGCACCGCGGTGAGCAGCGGGCCGCGGATCTCGTCGGGCACGCCCAGCAGCCCGGAGATCATCTGCACGGGCAGCGGGTAGGCGAACCGCTCGCGCAGGTCGACCACCTCGCCCGCCGGCACCTCCGCCAGGCCCGCCAACAGCTCCTCGGTGCTCGCCTCGATGCGCGGGCGCATCGCCTGCGTGCGGCGGGCGGTGAACGCCTTGGCCACCAGCTTGCGCAGCCTGCCGTGCTCCGCGCCGTACGCGCTGATCATGTTCCGCTTGGCGACCCACATCGACAGCGACCAGGTCCTGGCCAGCTCGCTCTCGCCGTTCTCCCAGGCGGGCCAGTGCTGGTAGGTGTCGCGGGACACCCGCCGGTCGGTGAGCAGCTGCTTGATCAGCGCGTGGTCGGTGACCCACCACGCGATCACCCCGCCGGGCAGTTCCACCCGCACCGCGCGTCCCAAGGCGCGCAGGCGCTCGGACTCACCGTGGATGTCGCGCCCGGTCGTGTCGATGACCGGGTGGCTCGTGTGGCTCGTCATGTCGACTAGCTCCCGTCTCGGAATGTCCGGCGGACGCCGCGGAAGCCCGCGTCGACCCTCGACGCGCCTCCCGGATCACCTTGCGCGGTCGGCACTCCGCCGGGCCGGCCGGCGGGCCCCGACCGATTCGGGCCACCGCCCGTCACGGAAAGCCTAGCCATTGCAGGGGATTCGGTCGAGGAAAGACGATGTGCGAGTACGGCTCCGCACCGGCGAGGCCGACGCGCGCATCCCGACCGTTCCGGAAAGCGCCGTGACGGGGCAGAACATTCGCCGCCACTGCTTTTCCCGTTGGGTCAAACGAGTGACAACGACCGGACCGCGGGCTTCGACCTGTTCGTCGTCGGTGCCCGTGAGCTAGGCTTTCTCGGTCGTGGGCAAGGGGGTTTCGCGCGGGACACGGGACAATGCGGTCCGGGCTTCGAAAAGGCGACGGCGTCGTCCTGACAGAGATTTCCCGTCACCGGGGTGATCACCGCCCGCGTGGCGGGCGGAGCAATCCTTCACTGGGGAGACCTCGCCATGTCAACTGCCAGAGCACCCAGGGCGCCGGGCTGGCTGCCGCTGCTGGGCCACACGATTCCGCTGCTGTCGCAGCGGACCAGGTTCACCTCCTCGCTGCACCGGTATGGCGACATCGTCGAGGTCCACATCGGCTCGCAGCCCGGGTACGTGTTGACCGACAAGGCGTTGGTGCACGAGGTCCTCGTGGCCGACGCGGGCAACTACGAGCGGGGCCGGGTGTTCGACAAGCTCCGGCCGTTCATGGGCAACGGGCTCGTCACGTCCACCGGCCGGCAGCACCGGCGTCAGCGGCGGCTGATGCAGCCGGCGTTCCACCGGCGGGAGATCGCCGGGTACGTCACGAGCATGTCGAAGGCCGCCACCGAGATGGTGGACTCGTGGCGGGCCGGCGAGGCGCGCCCGATCGACGACGACATGCACGTCGTCGCGGGGACCGTGGTCGCCAAGGCCTTGTTCTCCGAGAGCCTGGACACCCCCGCCTTACGCGAGTTCCTGCGCTGCAACAGGATCCTCGTCGCCCACAGCACCGTGCGGGCGATGTCGCCCGCCGTGATCGGCGCGCTCCCCCTGCCGGTCAACCGCCGTTTCGACCGGGCGGTCGAGCACGTCCGGCGGGCGGTGCGCGAGGTCGTCACCGAGCGCCGCGCCCACCCCGACGAGCACTCCGACCTGCTGTCGATGCTGTTGGCCGCGCGTGACGAGGACACCGCCGAGGGCATGACGGACGACGAGGTCCACGACGAGATGATCACGTTGTTCGTGGCCGGGGTCGAGACCGCGTCCCGCGCGCTGGCTTGGGCCTTCCACGAGATCGGCCGGCGACCGGACGTCGAGTCCCGGCTGCTGGCCGAGGTCGACGAGGTGCTGAAGGGCGGGCCCGCCGGGCTCGAGGACGTCCCGCGCCTGACCTACACCCGCCAGGTGGTCAACGAAGTCCTCCGGTTCTACGGTCCGTGGCTGCTGATGCGGCGGCCCACCACCGACGTGGAGCTCGGCGGCGTCCGGCTGGCCGCCGGCACCGAGCTCATCGTCAGCCCGCACGCCCTGCACCACGACCCCCGCAGCTTCCCCGACCCGGACCGCTTCGACCCGGACCGCTGGCTGCCCGAGCGCGCCGCCGAGGTGCCGCGCCACGCCTACATCCCGTTCGCCGCCGGCGTGCACCAGTGCATCGGCAGCGCGTTCGCGTTGACCGAGATCACCGTGGTGATCGCCACCGTGCTGTCCCGGGTGCGCCTGGAACCGGTGCCCGGCAAACCGGTGCGGGAGCTGGTCACCAACGTGCCGGTGCCCAGCCAACTGCCGATGACCGTCGTGCCGCGAACGCCCGGCGAGGCGTGACGGCGGCACGGCGGCGTTTGCCGCGTCACCGGAACGGGGAACCACGTACTCGCTGAACGAGTGCGGGGGGTGGCGGTGGAGGAGGAGGTTCGGCGGGCGCGCGACGAGGTGGTCAACATGGTGGCGTCGCGCCCGGCGGGGACGGCGAACGGCCGGCGGGCGTTGCCGCGCGCACTCCTCCGGCGCGACCTCGGGCTGTTGGTGGCCGCGGGTGTGGCGGACCTCCTGGTCGCGGTGGCGGTGGTGGCCGTGGGACCGGACGCGTGGTTCACCACCGCGGCCGGTATCGCGTCGGCGGTGCTCGGGGCGAACGCGATCGCCGGGGCCTTCCAGGAGTCGCGCCGGCGCGGGGGAGAGGTCGCCCGCGTCCGCGAGCACGGCGCGGACCCGGTGGACACCCTGGCGGAGCTGCGAGCCGACGTCCCGCCGCCCCGGTGGACCTTGGTGATCCGGGTGCTGTGCGAGCTGTTCCTGCTCACCGCGGTGACGCTGGTGCTGGTCTCGACGGTGGGGGCAGCCGCCCGGGTGGTCGTGGTGGCCGCGCTGGTCTGCCACCTCACCGCGACGGCGCTGAACGATCGGTACAGCCGCCGCCGGGAGCGGTGGAAGAGCGACTTCCTGCGCGAGGAGGACGTCGTGCTGCCGCCGCTGCCCGACCGCTGGCGCGTGCTGGTGCCACACCGGCCGAAATGAGCCGGCGCCCTCGCGGGAGGCCTCGTAGGCTTTCCGCTCCGCGAGGCGGCAGGAAGGCTGGTCGTGACCGAAGACGATGTGCTGGAGATCCTCGACGTGCTCGGGCGGGCGGGTGGCGACGTCTGGATCGGCGGGGGCTGGGGCATCGACGCGCTGCTGGGCAGGCAGACCCGCCCGCACCGCGATCTGGACCTCATGCACCGTCGCGACCAGGAGCAGGCAGTCGTCGAAGCGCTCGCCGCAGCGGGCTTCACCGAGACGCTCGACTGGCGTCCCGTGCGCTTCGTCGTCACCGACGCGAAGGGGCGCGAGATCGACCTGCACCCCCTCGTGTTCGCCCCGGACGGGAGCGCCACGCAGGCCTCGCCGGAACCGGGCAACCCGTTCCGCTACCCGGCGTCCTGCTTCGTCACCGGCACCGTCCTGGGCCGCACCGTGCCCTGCCTGTCCGCCGAGCAGCAGGTCCACTTCCACCAGGGCTACGAGCCGAGCGACCGGGACCGCCACGACATGGCCCGGCTCCGCGAGGCGTTCGGGATCGACACGCACTTCTGACCCGGGGTCGCACCTCCGCCTGGTCTTCCGGTCGGTGTGGCCGTCGACCAGGCGCAGCGAGCCGTGGGGGAAGGTGCACCGCCACGCGGGCCATGACGCGGCCCGCGTGGCGGTGCACCTCGCCGCAGCGGTCGGAGACCGCCTACGTGGTGGTGCAGGAGAGCGACGGCGGCGAGTTCCGGCTGGTCGAGGTGCCGACGAAGCCGAAGGTCGTGCTCGCGCCGGCCGCGACGTCGCCGTTGTAGGACACGTTCCTCGCGGTCACGACCGCGCCCTGGGTGGTCAGTGCCGCGTTCCACGAGGAGCTGACGGCCTGCCCGTCGGCGAACGTCCAGGAGACCGCCCAACCGCGGATGGCCGCCGCGCCGGCGCTGACCGTGACCTCGGCCTGGAAGCCGCCCTGCCACTGGCCGGTGACCCGGTAGGTGGCGGCACAGCCCGTCGGTTGCGGATCGGTGGTCGTCGTCGTGGTTGTGGTGGTTGTGGTGGTCGTCGTGGTGGTGGTCGGGTTGCCGAACGCCGTGCTCATGGCGTTGTAGGCGGGCTTGGGCTGGAGGTTGCCGTCGAACGGCAGCGCCGCGCCCTCACCGGGGAACACGCCGGGGATCCACGAGTGGTTGTCGCTCAACCCCCACGTGGTGATGCCCACGCACCTGGCCACCGCCAAGCAGGTGTCGACGACCTGACCGTAGTCCCGGGCCTGCTGGGCGAGCTTGGCGCTGTCGGACGGGGTCTTCATCCGGATGTCCAGCTCGGTGATCGCCACGTCGACGCCCAGGTCGGCGAAGCGCTGGAGGTTCTGCCGCAGGCTGGACGGCACCTGGCCGACGATCAGGTGCGCCTGGAACCCGACGCCGTCGATCGGCACGCCCTGCTGCTTGAACGCCTTGACCATGTTGTAGACGCCGTCGCTCTTCGCGCCGATGCCGTCGGTGTTGTAGTCGTTGTAGTACAGCTTCGCGCCGGGATCGGCGGCACGGGCGGCGCGGAACGCCTCCGCGATGAAGCCGTCGCCGAGCTTCTGCTGCCAGAACGACTGCCGCCGCGTGCCGTTCTCCGCGAACGCCTCGTTGACCACGTCCCAGGCGAACACCTTGCCCTTGTAGTGGCCCATGACGGTGTTGATGTGGTTCACCATCGCCGAGCGGAGGTCGCCCGCCGAGAGGTTCTGCGCCCACGCCGGGGTCTGGCTGTGCCAGACCAGCGTGTGCCCGCGGACCTTCTGGTTCGCCGCCACCGCACCGGCGACGACCTGGTCGCCGCGGGTGAACGTGAAGCTGCCCCGACTCGGTTCGGTGGCGTCCCACTTCATCTCGTTGCCGGGCGTCACCACACCCGCCTCCCGCGCGCTCAACGCGCGGTAGGCCGAGTCGTTGAAGTCGCCCGCGGTCATGGCGTTGCCGAAGTACCGCCCCTTGGCCGCCGCGAGGTCGCGCAGGGGCGAGGCGGCCGACGCCGCCGGTGACAGGACGAGGGTCAGCGCGGCGGTGGACGCCAGTGCCACCGCCACCGCCCCGAGCCTCTTCGTCGTGCTGGTCACGAGCCCTCCTGATCGGTGTGACGGTCCATCACGCCGGGTAGCAGCGGGTGTTGTTGAGCGTGAAGACGCCGGCGGCGGCGCTGTTCCCGGTGTGGGTGGCCTGGAAGCCGATCGACACCGACCCGTTCGCCGGGATCTGCGCGTTGTAGTCGACGTTGCGCGCGGTCACCTGCCCGCTGGTGGGGGAGTAGGAGGCGCTCCAGCCGCCGGTGATGACCTGCCCGCTGGGGAGGGTGAACGCCAACTGCCAGCCGTTCAACGCGGAGCTGGTGTTGTTCGTGATGGTGAGCGTCTCGGTCAGGCCGCTGTCCCAGGCGTTGACCACCGCGGTGACCTTGCACGCGTCGGTCGGGCCCGGGATGGTGGTCGTCGTGACCGGCGTCGTCGTGGTGGTGCTCGTCGTCGTGGTGGTGGTCGTGGTGCTGGTCGTTGTTGTCGTTGTTGTCGTCGTCGTGGACGGGCGGTCCAGGCCGAGGAAGCCGATGGAGTACGCGAGCATCCCGTTCTGCGGGAGGGTGTGGCCGGTGCCCTGGATGCTGATGCCCTCGACGGCGTTGCCGTAGCGGGTGCGGGTCCAGCTCGACTGCGGGTAGTCGGTGGCCGACGGCGTCCGGCTCAGCCCGTGGAGGTTGGTCCACTGGTCCAGCTCCTCGCCGAAGTTCGGGTAGGCGAGCGTGGTGTCGGTGGAGCCGTGCCAGAACTGCATCCGCGGGTACGGTCCGGTGTAGCCGGGGAACATGGCCCGTGCCTGGTCGCCCCACTGCTGCGGGGACTTCAGGAGGTTCCCGCCCGAGCACTGGCTGTTCCACAGCGACCCGTTGGTCGTCGCGAAGCACCCCGCCGGGACACCCGAGTACGCCGCGCCCGCGCTGAACACGTCCGGGTACTGGGCGGCCAGCACGTTGGTCATCATCGCGCCGGAGGAGAAGCCCGCCACGACGATCCGGGCCGGGTCGACGTTGTAGCGCTGCCGCGCGTGGGACACCATCGCCATGATGCCCGTGGAGTCGCCGCCTCCGTTGCGGCGCAACGCGTTCGCGGTGGACACGTCGAAGCAGCGGCCGTCGCGGGTGGCCTCCGGGTAGACGATCACGTACCCGTAGCGGTCCGCCGCGGTGACGTAGTCGCGGCCGTTGCCGTTGTGCACCGCGCTCGCCGAACCGCCGCAGTAGTGCACCATCAGCAGCAGGGCCGGTCGCGCCGCCAACCGGTCGGGCGCGTAGACGTACATGTTCAGCCCGGTCGGGTTGGCGCCGAAGTCGGTCACCCGGGTCAGCGACGCCGCGCTCGCCGGTTGCGCGACCACCGCGAGCGCGACCGCGGCGATCAGCGACAGCACGGCCGCCACGACGGCGGCGACCCTGGACTTCACGATCCTCATCCCGGATCAGCTCCCCACGCAGGTGGGGTTGAGCCCGGTGCCGCTGCCGGTGCCCTGGAAACCGAACTCGGTGGACTGCCCGGCCGCGACGTTGCCGTTGTAGTCGACGTTGGTCCAGTTCACCGTGCCGGTGTCACCGCTGCGGTTGGCGCTCCAGGCGCCGGTGACGGTCGTGCCCGACGGCAGGGACGTGGTGACCCTCCAGCCGCGCAGGGCGGTGGACCCGGCGGTGACCTTGACGGTGGCCACGAAACCACCGGTCCAGGAGTTCAGCGACACGGACGCGGTGCAACCGGTCGGGATGGGCCCATTGGTCGTGCTGGTGGTGGTCGTGGTGCTCGTCGTGGTGCTTGTCGTCGTGCTCGTCGTGGTCGTCGTGGTCGTCGAGGTGCCGGTGACCGTGGTGCCGCCCGCGTTGAGGGCGTTGAGGACGGAGGTGTAGGCGGCCTTCTTGTTGCCGCTGCTGTCGAAGAGCAGGGGGTTCTGGCCGGTGCGCCAGGAGTCGCTGTCGCGGATGCCCCAGACGGTGATGCCGGTGCAGCGGGCGACGGCGAGGCAGGCGCGGGTGACGGCGGCGTAGGCGTTGGCCTGGTTGGAGCCGGAGATGTCCAGTTCGGTGATCTGGACGTCGACGCCGAGGTCGGCGAAGCGCTGGAGGTTGGCCTGGTAGTCCGACGGGGCGGAGTTGGTCAGGTGGGACTGGAAGCCGACGCAGTCGATGGGGACGCCGCGGGCTTTGAAGTCGCGCACCATGTTGTAGATGCCGGTGCTCTTGGCGTTGACGCCGTCGGTGTTGTAGTCGTTGTAGCAGAGCTTCGCGGCGGGGTCGGCGGCGCGGGCGGCGCGGAAGGCGGCTTCGATCCAGTCGTTGCCGGTGCGCTGCAGGTTGGAGTCACGACGCCCGCCGGAGCTGCCGTCGGCGAAGGCTTCGTTGACGACGTCCCAGGCGTAGATCTTGCCGCGGTAGTGGGTGGCGACCTGGGTGACGTGGTTCATCATGGCGTTGCGCAGGTCCGAGCCGCCGAGGTTCTGCGCCCAGCCGGGTTGCTGCTGGTACCACAGCAGGGCGTGGCCGCGGACCCGCTTGCCGTTGTTCAGGGCGTGGTTGAGGATGCGGTCGCCGTTGGTGTAGTTGAACTGGCCGCGGTTGGGCTCGGTGGCGTCCCACTTCATCTCGTTCTCGGCCGTGACCATGTTGAACTCGCGGTTCAGGATGTTCACGTAGGTCGAGTCGTTCAGCTTGCCCGCCGCCACGGCGGTGCCGTAGTACCGGCCCGTCTGCTCGGCGGCGGCCCCCAACGTGGTGGCCGCGCTCGCCGAGGAGGCCATGATCAACGTCGCGCCGAGCGAGGCCGCCACGGCTGTCACCACGAGCGCGGCTCGGGGCGCTGACTTCGCTGTCAGGTTCATGCTCCACCCTTTCGGGAGGTCACCCGGAGTGCCCGGGTGGTGGGCAGGACGATCGGACGACACCCGGTGCGGTCGGGCCGGAGCGGGCCTTCGCGTGGCGCACCCCGCGGCGGTGGAACGGGGTGGAGCCCCGGTCGGAAGGTGCCGAGCAGGAGTCTGGCAGCCGAATGTTCACGCTCACAAGAGAAGGTCGCGGAATTCCCGGCGATATTGCGCTGTTCGGCGTAATGAAATCAGGGAGCGCTCCCAATTGCCTACTGAGACGCGTTCTGGGCGTTTAGTTGCATTCGTTCCGGGAGTTGATGTTGCTGAAGTTAACGCTAACATTTTTAGCAATGCAGGTCGATCTGCTGCCGGCGCGTGGGGTCCGGGTACGCCGAACGGCCGTCACCGGTGCGCGTCGGACCACGCGCGCCGATGACGGCCGTCATCCCTAGTGCGGGAAGGTCAGAAGTTCTTCTTCGCCACCACCCGCGGAGCTTTCGCGGTCGGCCTGATGCCGTCGGTCGGCCGGCTGCCGGTGTCGAACCCGGTGTGCCCGGCCTGCGGGTGCCGCGCCGGCACGGCCGGGACGGTGGCCAGGTCGTGGTTGGCCTGGTTGTTGGCGCAGGCGATGTCGGAGGAGCCGCCGTCCATGAACAGGGCGGGTGTGTGCAGCTTGCCGAGTTCCGAGCGCGGGTGGCCGAAGGAGCCGTCGGTGAAGAACCCGCTGTTCAACGAGACGACGCCGGACACGCGACGGTTCTGAGCGGCGACCATGCCTCCAGGTCGCCGCACGAGTGGCGGACGTCGGGCGGGAGCCGGACGTGGCGTTGAAGCCGGAGGACGCCGTCGCGCCGGTGGCGATGCCGCCGTTCCACGCCGCGTTGGTGGCGGCGACCTGGCGCCCGACTGGGTGTGCGTCCCGTTCCACGACTGCGTGGTCCGCTCGTCACCGCAACCGGCGGCGGCCGACGCGGACTGCGCGCCGATCAAGGCGCCGGTCGTCGCGGCGGGCGCCACGGCGGGTGCGGGAGGGCCAGGTGGTGGCCGGACCCTCCCGTTCCGGTTCAGCCGATGCGGCAGGAGAGGGTGGGCCAGTTCCAGTTGCCGCCGTGTTGGATGGTGAAGCCGAAGGTGTTGCCGTTGCCGTTGGGGCGTGCGGTCATGACGTTGGCGGTGTCCCAGGTGGCGGTGGTGTTCCAGGTGGCGATGATGCGTTGGGGTGAGGTGACGGTGACGGTGACGGTCCAGTTGTCGGTGCCGGTGACGGTGACCTGGCCGTTGAAGCGGTCGCTCCACTTCTGGCCTTCGGTGTAGGTCGCGGTGCAGCCGCCGGGGTTCTGCGGCGTGGTGGTGGTGGTGGGTCCGGTGGGGTCGGTGGAGGTCGTGGTGGTGGTGGGGCCGGTGGTGGCGGCGTTGTTGAGGGCGTTCAGCGTGGAGGTGTAGGCGGCTTTCTTGTTGCCGGAGCCGTCGAAGAGCAGGGGGGTGCCGGAGGCGCGCCAGGAGTCGCTGTCGCGGATGCCCCAGACGGTGATGCCGGTGCAGCGGGTGACGGCGAGGCAGGCTTGGACGACGCCTTGGTATTGCTGGGCCTGGCTGCTGCCGGAGCCTTCGATGTCGAGTTCGGTGATCTGGACGTCGACGCCGAGGGCGGCGAAGTTCTGCAGGGTGGTGTGGTAGTTGGAGGGGACGGGGTTGCCGCTGTTGAAGTGGGCCTGGAAGCCGACGCAGTCGATGGGGACGCCGCGGGACTTGAAGTCCTGGACCATGCGGTAGACGCCCTGGGTCTTGGCGTGTGACCAGTTGTCGGTGTTGTAGTCGTTGTAGCAGAGCTTGGCGTTCGGGTCGGCGGCGCGGGCGGCGCGGAAGGCGGCTTCGATCCAGTCGTTGCCGGTGCGCTGGAGGTTGGAGTCGCGTCGGCCGCCGGAGCTGCCGTCGGCGTAGGCCTCGTTGACGACGTCCCAGGCGTAGATCTTGCCGCGGTAGTAGGTGGCGACCTGGGTGACGTGGTTGAGCATGGCGTTGCGCAGGGAGGTGCCGGACATGTTCTGCATCCAGCCGGGTTGCTGGGAGTCCCAGGCCAGGGCGTGGCCGCGGACTCGTTTGCCCTGGTTGCGGGCGTGGTTGACGATGCGGTCGCCGTTGCTGTAGCTGAACTGGTTCTGGTTGGGTTCGGTGGCGTCCATCTTCATCTCGTTCTCGGCCGTGACCATGTCGAACTCACGGTTGAGGATGCCGACGTAGGTGGAGTCTCCGAGTTTGTTGGCGGCGACGGCGGTGCCGAAGTAGCGGCCGCTCTGCTGGGCGGCGGCGGCGAGGGTGGAGGCGGCGCCGTTGGCGGGGGAGGCGGCCAGCAGGGCGGCGCCCGCGGTCGCGGCGAGCAGGGTCGACACGAGGGCGGCCCGTGCGACTGACTTCGCTGTCAGCGTCATGTTCGGGGCTTTCTGGGGAGCACCCGCGCCACGCGGGTGGAGGAGGACGGATCGGGTTCGAGCGGCGGTCGGTGGTCCGCTCGGTGGGAGTGGCAGGGTCACTCGTAGCCACACACCGTTCGGATCGAAACGTTAAGCAGTATTAACCGAAACTGTTTGACCGATCAAGGCCTGTCCGAGCTGGGTCGCACCCCGAGGTTTACATGCGTGAACAAATCCCGAATCGGTTAAGCGTGATCTTGTGCGGTCATTGAACGGCCAGGTGGGAGGCATTTCCCACTGGGTGTTCCGGGTCGTGGCCGGCAGGGCTCGGACCGGGGTGGGGCGGAGTATGGCTGCGCAAAAATTCGAAACTACTTTCGCAAATTTCGAGGTGATGATCGCTCTGGCGCGGTCGAAGTGGTCGTCGGTGGCGCGGTCGACGGCGGGATCGCCGCCACAGGAGCAGCGCGAAAATTTCTCTCTTCATCGAGAACGTTGACCGGAACACTCCTGGTGGTTCACCATTCAGCCCGAAGGCGCTCTTCTGGGAGCGCTCCCGGTCCGCAACACTGTCGTTCTGGATCGAGAATCTTTCGGCCAGGGTGGCGGCATGGTCCAAGGAGGATCTGTCCGTGCGCACTCATCATCGATTCCGGCGCGAAGCGGCCTTGGCGGCGGCTCTCGCCCTCACCGCGGCCACCCTGGCGCCGGCCACCGCGACGGCGGCGCCCGACGCCGGTCCCGCGGTCAAGGTCAACCAGGTGGCCTACGTGCCCGGCCTGCCGAAGCAGGCCACGGTGGTCAACGGTTCGGGCTCGCCCGCCGCGTGGTCGCTGCGCGACGCGTCCGGGGTGACCGTGGCCTCGGGGCAGACCAGCGTGCGCGGCGCGGACGCGTTGTCGGGCGACAGCGTGCACACCGTCGACTTCTCGTCGTTCGACACGCCCGGCACGGGTTACGTGCTGTCGGTGGCCGGGGCGACCAGCAACCCGTTCGACATCTCGGCAGACCCGCTCAAGCGCCTGCGGTACGACGCCCTGGCGTTCTTCTACCACCAGCGCAGCGGCACGCCGATCCAGGCGGAGTACGTCGGCTCCCAGTACGCGCGGCCCGCGGGCCACCTCGACGTCGCGCCGAACCGGGGCGACAGCGGGGTGCCGTGCCGGGTGTCGTGCGGCTACACGTCCGACGTGCGCGGCGGCTGGTACGACGCGGGCGACCACGGCAAGTACGGCGTGGACACCGGGATCGCCGCCTGGCAGCTGATCAACGAGTACGAGCGCACCCGGTACGTGACCGGCGCGGACGGGGCGGCCCTCGGCGACGGGAAGCTCGCCATCCCGGAGCGCGGCAACGGCGTGCCCGACATCCTCGACGAGGCCCGGTGGGGCGTCGAGTTCCTGATGAAGATGCAGGTGCCGCAAGGGCGGACCGACGCGGGCATGGTGCGGCACAAGGTCAGCGACGAGAACTGGACGGCCCTGCCGCTGCGCCCGGACCAGGACCCCCAGCCGCGCCTGCTGTCGGCCGTCACGACCGCCGCCACGCTCAACCTCGCCGCCGTGGCCGCGCAGGCCGCACGGGTGTGGCGCGACCTCGACGCGGACTTCGCCTCCCGCGCCCTGGCCGCCGCCGAACGGGCCTACGCCGCGGCCAAGGCCAACCCGACGCGCTACGCCGATCCCGACGACGGCAACGGTGGCGGCACGTACGTCGACAACAACGTGACCGACGAGTTCTTCTGGGCCGCCGCCGAGCTGTTCACCACCACCGGCGCCAGTGGCTACCGGGCCGACGTGACCGGGTCGTCCTTCTTCCGGGGCAAGGGCTTCGACCAGGGCGGGTTCGACTGGTGGTGGACCGCGGGCCTGGGTGACACGACGTTGGCGCTGGTGCCCAACGGCCTGTCGGCGTCGGACGTGTCGGCCACCCGCGCCGCGTTCGCCTCCTACGGCGACCGCCTGCTCGGCCAGGCGTCGACCCAGGGCTACCCGGCGCCGGCGAGCGGCTACTACTGGGGTTCCAACGGCGTGGTGGCCAACGCGGCGAACGTGCTGGCGCTGGCGCACGACTTCACCGGCCAGGCCAAGTACCGCGCCGGGGTCTACCAGGCGTTGGACTACCTGTTCGGGCGCAACCCGTTCAACCACTCCTACGTGACCGGCTACGGCGAGCGCGCCACCCGCAACTCCCACCACCGGTTCTGGGCCGACCAGCTGGACTCGTCGCTGCCGAACCCGCCGGCCGGGTTGCTGGCGGGCGGGCCCAACACCGACCTCCAGGACCCGGTCGCGCAGCAGCAGTTGGCGGGCTGCAAGCCCCAGAAGTGCTACCTGGACGACATCAACGCCTGGTCGGTCAACGAGGTGGCGTTGAACTGGAACGCCGCGCTGGCGTGGTTGTCGGCGTGGGCGGCGGAGAAGGCGGGGTCCGGCTCACCCGCGGACACGACCGCCCCCGGCACGCCGGCGGGCCTGACCGCGTCGGCTTCCGGCGGCTCGGTGTCGCTGTCGTGGGGCGCGTCGACCGACGACGTCGGCGTGACCGGCTACGACGTCCTGCGCGCCACCGGCTCGTCCGGCACGTTCACCCGGGTCGCCACGGCGTCCGGCACGTCCTACACGGACAGCGGCCTGGCTCCGGGCGCCTACCGGTACCAGGTGCGGGCGCGGGACGCGGCGGGCAACACCTCCGCGGCGTCGTCGGCGGTCCAGGTGACCGTGCCGGGCGGCGGCGCCGGCTGCACGGTCGTGGCCACGACCCAGAGCCAGTGGGGCACCGGCTACGTCGTGCAACCCGTGCGGGTGACCAACACCGGGACGTCCACGATCACGTGGGCGGTGACGTTCACGCTGCCGGCCGGTGACGCGGTCGTCGGGTCGTGGAACGCGGCGGTGACGACGGGCGGCCAGGCCGTGACCGCGCGGGCCACCCGCTCGCTCGCGCCGGGGGCGACGGCCGAGTTCGGGTTCCAGGCCTCACGCCCCAACGGCAGCACCGCGCTGCCCTCGGGGTACGCCTGCACGGGCTGACCGGCGTCACGGCGGCGGCGCGGTGCTGCCCCGGACGACGAGCTTCGTCGGCAGCTCGACGCGGTCGTTGTCCGGCTCGCCGCCCGCCGCCAGGGTCAGCAGCATCCCGGCGGCCTCCGCGCCCATCCGCCGCAACGGCTGCCGTACCGTGGTCAGCGGCGGGTCGGACCACTGGGTGAACGCCAGGTCGTCGAAGCCGACCACGCTCAGGTCGTGCGGGACGCGCAGCCCCGCCTCCCGCGCGGCGTCGTACACGCCGAGGGCTTGCAGGTCGTTGGCGGCGAAGACGGCGGTGGGCGGGGTGGGCAGCCGCAGCAGCTCGCGCGCCGCGTCACGGCCGCCGTCGTGGTACAGGGGCGCGGTCCGCACGAGCTTGCGGTCCTGCGGCACGCCGGCCGCGTCGAGGGCCGCGCGGTAGCCGTCGAGCCGGGCGCGGCAGCACAGGAACTCCGAGGGGCCGTTGACCATGGCGATGCGGCGGTGGCCGAGCCCGATCAGGTGGCGGGTGGCGACCAGGCCGCCGTTCCAGTTCGTCGCGCCCACCGACGGGATCGAATGGGTCGGCTCACCGGTGGGGTCCAGCGCGACCAGCGGGATGGCCCGGCTGCCCAGCTGCGCCAGCTGGGCCTCGCTGAACTCGGCGGAGACCGCGATGACGCCGACCGGCCGGCGGGCCAGCATCTGCCGCGCCCAGGCGCTCTCCGGGGTGTGGCCGCCCTGCATCTCGGTCAGCGTCACGGCCAGGCCGTCCGGGCGGACCGCCTCCTCCACCCCGCGGATGATCTCCAGCGCCCACAGGCTGTCCAGGGACTGGAAGACCACCTCGACGATCGGGACCGCCTCGGTCTTCTCGTTCTTCTGGAAGCCGTGCTCGCGGATCAGCTCCTCGATGCGCCTGCGCGTCCCGTCGGACACCCCGGGCCGCCCGTGGATCACCTTCGACACGGTCGAGGCGGACACCCCGGCCAGGTCCGCGATCCGGGAAACCCGCACCTCACCGCCCGCGCGCCCATCCACAGCCACGCAGGGCAGCCTACGCGAGACATCCCGGTCCGCCGATCATGCGCCACCACCCCGGCGGACGCGCGGTCGCCGGTGACGAGGCGGGCGGAGACCTCGGCCGCCGCGAGTCCGACCCGCCGGCCGCCCGTTAGACCACAGAGGACGGTCCGCGTCGACGGTCCGGATGACCGCGCTCGCGGGCGCGGGCGATGATGTGGGGCATGAAGTGGACCACGGCGGTGCGGCATGTCGAGGAGTTGGCGGTCAAGTGCGAGGAGCTGGCGGGCGGGCCGAAGTCGTTCACCCCGTTGCGGGTCGTGCAGCTGTGGGCCGCGGGTGACCTGCTCGGCGCGCCGCGCGATCTCGACCGGGTGACCGTCGCGGTGGTGGTCGACCTGCCCGTCGAGGACGTGCCGTGGTTGAGCGAGCCGCACGGCGCCGAGCACTGGGCCAACGCGACCCGGGTGTCGCGCAACCCGATCAGGGCGTTGTGGCGTTCCGCGCACGCGCCGGTCTGGAACCACCACGTCGACCGGCCGGCCCTGGTGTGGGACGCGGCGGACGGGGTGGCGGGGGAGGCGCTCGCGGCGCTCGCCGAAGGGCGCGGCGAGCAGGTGCGGTTGCCCGCTCCCGGCGAGGACGAGTTCCGGGCACGGCTGCGCGCCGAGCTGGCGGTGGCTCTGCGGGCGCTGCGCCACCACACCCGCGCGTACGAGGAGAAGCGGTGGGCGCCCGGCAAGCTCACCGCGGTGTCGGACGCGCTGTGGCGGGCCGGCGAGGGCTACCTCGACCTGCTGGACGCCGTGGACCGCGACCGCCCCGCGTCCCCGCTTCGATGAGCCGATCGTCCCACGAAGAACGACTGGTGCGCGTCTCAAATACCCGCGCATTCGAGGATTGACGACAAAACGGACGCCCGCTCTTGTGGCCGGCGGCGCGCCGCAGCCATACTTCGAACGCCGAAGATCGGCGTCGTCGAATAAGCGTCGAAATGTCCGTCGAAATGCGCGTCGATCGACCCGAGGGATCCTGGGAATGCATCCGGCCACATCCAGAAGGGAAGTCCGCGCATGTCCCCGAAACACCCGACGTGGCGACGGCCGGCCACACCCGGCGCCCTCGGTGTCGTGACGGCGTCGACGATCGTGCCCGCGGCCGGCCCGGGGGCGGGCGCCTCGGCGGCATCCCCCGTCCACGTCTACGTCGCGGGAGACTCGACCGCGTCCACCTACGTGTCCTCGTCGGCGCCCCGGGCCGGTTGGGGTCAGGCGCTGCCGGTGTTCCTGACCCCGGACGCCGTGGTGGTGAACGTGGCCAAGTCGGGCGCCGGCTCCAAGAGCTTCGTCGACCTGGGACGACTCGACCACATCCTGGCCCGGATCAAGCCCGGCGACCGCCTGCTGATCTCCTTCGGGCACAACGACGAGAAGATCGAGGACCCGGCCCGCTACACCGAGCCGTCGACGACCTACAAGTCGTACCTCTCCCAGTACGTCGACAAGAGCCGCGCCAAGGGCGCCGTCCCGGTTCTCGTCACGTCCGCGGAACGCCGCCGCTTCACCGACGCGGGGGTGATCTCCCCGACCCACGGCGCGTACCCGGCGGCGATGCGCGAACTCGCGGCCGCCAAGCGCGTGCCGCTGGTCGACCTCACCGCGTCCAGCACGGCGCTGTGGAACCGCGCGGGCGTCGAGGGCACGAAGGAGCACTTCCTGCACCTCGCGGCCGGGCAGCACCCCGACTACCCCGACGGCGTCCAGGACAACACGCACTTCCAGGCGTTCGGCGCGATCGAGGTCGCCCGCCTGGTCGCCACCTCCCTGCGCGACCAGGGCGTGCTGCCGGCCGCCGCCTTCCGGCAGGTGACCGCCCCCGTGCCCACCGGCGCGATCACCTGGCCCACGACCCCGCCGTACTGAGCACCATCGCCGCCGCCGACGTCCCCGAGCATCGACGAAAGGCTGCACCATGCCCCTGCACGGCACACGCCGGACGGCGGTGGCCCGCACCGCCGCGGCCCTGGCCGTCCTTCCGCTGACCGTCACGCTGGCCACCCCGGCGAACGCCGCCACGGTCACCGTGGCGGCCGACGGCTCCGGCAACTACACCACCATCCAGGCCGCGCTCGCGGCCTCCGCGCCCGGCACCGTCATCAACATCAAGCCGGGCACCTACCGCGGCCAGGTGTCCATCCCGGCGAGCAAGCCCGGCATCACCCTCCAGGGCACGACCGGCACCTCCGGCGACATCGTGATCACCGGCAGCACCCCGGCGTCCACCGCCGGCACCGCGGGCAGCGCGACCGTGCTCAACCTGGCCAAGGACACCACGGTCAAGGGGCTGACCATCGCCAACACCTACGCCGCGCACGACAGCCAGGCGCTGGCCCTGTACGCGGGCGGCGACCGGCAGGTCTACCGCAACGTGCGCCTGCTCGGCTACCAGGACACGTTCCTGTCCTGGGGCGGCACCGGCGCCTCGCAGGTCCGCCAGTACGTCTACAAGAGCTACATCGAGGGCGCCGTCGACTTCATCTACGGCAACGGCGCGCTGGTCATCGACTCCACGACCATCCGCTCGCTGGACCGCGGCAGCACGAACAACGGCTACATCACCGCCGCGGCCACCCACTCCAGCAACCGCTACGGCATCCTGATCACCAGGTCGACGCTGACGGGCCCGTCGGCGGCGCGGACCGTCGCCCTGGGCCGCTGCTGGCACGCCGGCGGCGCGGCCGACGCGATCGGCCAGGTCCTGGTCCGCGACTCGGCGCTGGGCGGGCACATCCGCCAAGCCGGCGCGTGGCAGGACATGAGCGGCTTCTCCTGGAAGACGTGCCGGTTCACCGAGTACAACAACACCGGCGCGGGCGCGAGCACCGGCACCGCCGACCGCCCGCAGATGAGCGGCACGACCGCCGCGGGCTACACCGCGCAGAACTACCTCGCCGGCAGCGACGGCTGGAACCCGGTGCAGTGATCCGCGGGTCGTCCGCCGGGCCTCGCCGGCCGGCCACGACGTTATCGGGTCGTGGCCGGCCGGCGTCGCTCAATGCGCACTCCGGTCGAATGCATTCGACGGTCACCCCATACGAGATGCGACCGTTGACGGCGGCCCGAATTCATCGCAACTATTTCGCCGGGAAAGTCCTCTCGACCCGTCGGCCCGACCGTCGCGTCGACTCCAGGTGAAAGGCACGTACATGACATTGTCGTCATGCGGTGCGGTCGTGCGGTCGGCGGTGGCGCTGGTGGTCGGTGCGGTCGCGGTCCTCGCGCCGGTCGCGCCGTCGGCCCGGGCCGCGGTCGTGGACACGTCGGCCACGTATGTGGTGGTGGCTCGGCACAGCGGGAAGGTGATGCAGGTGCAGTCGGCGGTGGACGGTGGTGCCGTGGTGCAGGCGTCGCGGTCGGATTCGTCGGCTCAGCAGTTCCAGTTCGTGGATTCGGGTGGTGGGTTCTTCCGGTTGAGGTCGCGGTACAGCGGCAGGGTGGTGGACGTCGCGTCGGCGTCGACGGCGAACGGTGCGGACGTGGTGCAGTGGACCGATCGTGATGCGGCGAACCAGCAGTTCGGTGTGGTGGACACCGACGGCGGTTACGTCCGGTTGGTCAACCGCAACAGCGGCAAGGCGTTGGACGTGTGGGAGCGTTCGACGGCCGAGGGCGCGCGGATCTCGCAGTACGACGTGAACTCCGGCGCGAACCAGCAGTGGCAGCTCGTCCGGCTCGGCGTCGTCCCGGGCGACCCTGTCCCGGCCGGCTGCACCGGCACGGGCCCGATCACGTGCCGCTACGACGTCGCCCCCGGGCACTACGACGTGGCGGTGCGGCTGGGCAGTTCCTCCCGCGCGGCCCACACCGGCGTCACCGCCGAGGCCCGCCGCCGGGTGCTCTCCGCCGTGGACACCGGCGTGGGTCAGTTCGCCGACCGGGTGCTCACCGTCAACGTGCGCGAGCCCGAAGGGCAGCCGACGGGTCAGGGTGGCACGGGCACACCGGGGTTGACGCTGGTGTTCGACGGCCGCTCGCCCGCGGTCGTGGCGGTCACCGTCAAGCCGGTCAGGCCGGCGGCGCTGTTCCTGGTCGGTGACTCGACGGTGTGCGACCAACCGGTCGCCCCCTACACGGGCTGGGGCCAGGCGCTGCCCGCCCGGCTGCGCGAGGGCCTGTCGGTGGCGAACTACGCGGACTCGGGGGAGAGCTCCGGTTCGGTGCTGGCCAACGCCGTGCTGTTCCCGGCGGTGCGGTCGCAGACGCGTGCGGGCGACACGGTGATGATCCAGGTGGGCCACAACGACAAGCAGACCTCGGCCGCCGTGTTCCGCGACAACCTCACCCGCATGGTGCGCGACGTGCGCGCGGCGGGCGGCGCCCCGGTGCTGGTCACGCCGCCGGTCCGCCGGTTGTTCGACTCGGCCGGCCGCCTCACCGGCACCGCTCGGCACGTCAACGAGGTCGGGGTGGACCTGCCCGCGGAGGTGAAGGCCGTCGCCCGGGCGCAGGGCGCGCCGCTGATCGACCTGACCGCGTCGTCCGCGGCCCTGGTCGAGCAGCTCGGCGTCACCCCGTCGCAGGGCCTCTTCCTGACCGCGGAGAAGGGCGACAACACCCACTTCTCCGAGTACGGCGCGACCGCCGTGTCGAACCTGGTGCTGGACGAGGCGGTCCGGTTGGGCGTCCTCCGGTCGACGCAGGTCCGTTGACGCCGTGAAACCTGCCCGAGAACGACCTGGAGGATCGATGAGGACATCTTCGCGCAACCGGTGCACGGCGGTCGTGGCGGCCGTCTTCGCCGCGATGGCGGCCGTGGTGGTGCCGGCGCAGGCCGCACCGGCGCCCGCGCCGTGTGCCGCGCCGCAGGCCGCCGGTCCGGGTGCCGCCGTCGCGCCGTTCAAGGTGTGGTTGGCGGGCGACTCGACGATGGCCAACGGCGGCAGCTCGTGCCCGGTGGGGTGGGGTCGCGAGTTCGACCGGCTGTTCAACGACGACGTCACG
Source organism: Saccharothrix sp. 6-C (assembly GCF_016695385.1). Taxonomy (NCBI): domain Bacteria; kingdom Bacillati; phylum Actinomycetota; class Actinomycetes; order Pseudonocardiales; family Pseudonocardiaceae; genus Saccharothrix; species Saccharothrix sp. 6-C. Next base: position 3,100,145 of record NZ_CP064192.1, read on the forward strand.
GTCGTCAACAACGCCGTCGGCGGGCGGAGCATCCAGATCTGGCTGTACGAGTCGAACGTCAAGAGCACCAAGGACTCGGCGGGCGAGTGCGTGGTGAGCCCACGCACCTACGCCTCGCGCTGGGCGGACATGCTGTCGAGCAACGGGATGCAGGCCGGCGACTGGCTGATCGTCCAGTTCGGCATCAACGACGGCGACGCCAACTGCCCGCGCCACGTCGGCACCACGCGCTATCGCGAGCTGTTGGGCACGATGGGGCGTGAGGCGAAGGCGCGCGGGGTGAAGCCGATCTACGTCACGCCGGTGTCGGCGATCCGCTGCTCCGGCTCCACCGCCGTGGCGACCCGCGGGTTCCTGAACGAGACGGTGGCCCAGGCGCAGGCCGACCAGGTGCCGGTGATCGACCTGCACCAGCGCAGCATCGCGCTCTACAACACGCTGCGCCTGTGCCCCAACAACGGCGACTACACGCAGGGCGCGGTCGGCGCGTTCTTCTGCAACGACCACACCCACTTCGAAGCCGCCGGCGCCGCCCGCATCGCGGAGGTCGTCGCCGCGGCGCTGCGCGAGCAGGGCATCGGCCTCGCCTCCTCCCTGCGCTCGACGTCGGCCGCCTACAGCCTGGTCGCCCAGCACAGCGGCAAAGCGGCCGACGTCAACGAGGCCTCCGTCGCCGCCGGGGCCGGGCTCGTCCAGTGGACCGCCAACGGCCGGCCCAACCAGCAGTTCGAGTTCGTCGACACCGGTGACGGCCACGTCCGCGTCAAGGCCCGGCACAGCGGCCTGGTCCTCCAGGTCTCCGGCACCGGCAACGGCGCCGACATCACGCAGCAGCCCGACACCGGCGCCACGAGCCAGCAGTGGCGCGTCGTCGACCACGGCGGCGACGTGATCAGCCTGGTCAACCGGCAGTCCGGCCTGGCCATGGACGTGTGGGAGAAGTCGACCGCCGACGGCGCGCGGATCTCCCAGTACACCTACAGCGGCAGCCCGAACCAGCGCTTCACCCGCGTGCGCGGCTGACCCCCGGCGGCCGGGGACGCGTGGCGCGTTCCCGGCCGCCGGCGGCCGGGGTCAGGCCGGTCGGCCCGCGTGCAGCCGGGTGTAGACGCCTCCGCCGCGCAGCAGCTCGTCGTGCGAGCCGATCTCCGCGATCTCACCGTCCCGCAGGACGACGATGCGGTCGGCGTCGCGGATGGTGGACAGCCGGTGGGCGACGACGAAGGTGGTCCGGCCCCGCACCAGCCTGGCCAACGCCTCCTGGACCAGGGCCTCGGACCGGGTGTCCAGGGCGGAGGTGGCCTCGTCGAGGATCAGCAGGCGGGGGTCGCGCAGCAGGGCCCGGGCGATGACCAGGCGCTGCCGCTGGCCGCCGGACAGGTGGGCGCCCCGGTCGGCGACGGGGGTGTCGAGCCCGTCGGGCAGCCGGTCGACGAACTCCAGGGCGTTCGCGTCGCGCAACGCCGTCCTGATCGCGGTCTCGTCGGCGTCGGGCATGCCGAAGGCGACGTTCTCGCGGACCGTGCCGTCGAACAGGATCGGCTCCTGCGGCACCACCGAGATGAACCGCCGGTAGGTGCGCAGGTCGAGCTCCGCCATGTCGACGCCGTCGAGCAGGATCCGACCGGCCTGGGGGCGGATGAAGCCGATGAGCAGGTTGAGCACCGTGGACTTGCCCGCACCCGACGGGCCCACCAGCGCGATCGTCTCGCCGGGGGCGACGCGGAGGGTGAAGTCGCGCACCGCCGACCGGTCGGTCCCGTCGTAGGTGTGGCCGACGGCCCGGAAGTCCACGGCCCCGTGGACCCCGGTGACCGCGGCCTTGCCCTTGTTGTCCTCCAACGCGGGGGTGCGCAGCACCTCGCTCGCGGAGCGGACGGACTCCAGCCCCTTGGCGATGACCGGGGCCAGGGTCATCAGGGTGGCCAGGGACGTGGTGGAGGTGGTGAGGAAGGCGCTGAGCATGACCACGTCGCCCGCGCCGATGCCCCAGGCGCCGTGGTAGGCGACCAGCGCGGAGGCGGTCAGGAACAGCACGCCGAGGATGTTGAGGAACACCCACGACAGCGAGGCGACCCGGCCGTTGAGCAGGTCCAGCCGCAGCCCCGAGGTCAGGACCTGCCGCAGGGTGTCGTCCATGCGCCGCAGGGCGTGGCGCTCCAGGCCGTGCGCGCGGGTGACCGGGATCAGCTGCGCCATCTCGTTGACGCGGGCCGCCAGGTGCTCCACGTCGTGGCGGAAGACCTCGTTGTGGTCGCGCAGGCTGGTGCGCAGGCGCATCACCACCAGCGCCGCGAGCGGCACGATCACCAGCAGCAGCGGCAGGAAGTGCGGCGCCCGCACGCCGACGATCGTCAAGCCGCCGATCAGCACGGTGATCGCGCTCATCGCGGTGTCGGTGGTCTGCTGCGCCATCTGCTCGACGGTCTCCACGTCGCGGACGACCTTCGCCTGCAGCACGCCCGCGCTGGTCCGGTTGTGGTAGCCGATCGACAGCTCCTGCAACCGGGTGCACAGGGCCGACCGCAGCTCGGTGCCCGCCCGCCGCACGCTCCCGTGCAGGAGGCGGACGTAGAGCAGGTGCAGCGGGTAGTTGACCACGAGGATCAGCATGATCACGCCGGTGGCGACCCACATCCCGTCCAGGGGCAGGTGCAGCACCACGGTGTCGACGATGGTGGCCGTGACCAGGGGGAGCAGCCACACCGGGCTGTGCTTCACGACGAAGACGGCCAGCGCGCCGCCCAGGCGCCGCCGGTGCGGCCGGAACAGGCGGCCGAGCGCGCGCACGGCTCCTTCGCCCGGGTCGCGATGTTCTCGCGGGGTGTCGGACGAGGTCACCGAGGAGTGCTCCTTCATCGGCCGGAACGGGCGCCACCGGCGGCCGGACGACCGCTGGAAAGCGCTTTCCGCGATTCTCTGGAGTGAGGCGGGCACTGTCAAGGTCGGCCGGGGTGATGTCGGTGACGGGCACGGTGACGTCGTCCCCGGCCCCGGGCCGGGTGGACGTGTTCGTTGCGTGACCGCGGCTGCCCGGAGGGCTGATTCCCCCGACTCGTCCGAGTGCACGTCCCGAGCCGCGCACATGCCGGTTCCGCCGCCGGGTAGGACCGAGGTGGCGGAGCACGCCCGAGACGTGCGCCGGCGGTGTGCCCGTGCGGGGCGGCGCGAGCCGGCCCCGGAACGCGGCCGGATCGAGTAGGAGTCGACAATGGGAAACGCGATCGTGCAGCCGAGGTCGGGAGCGGGCGGCCGGTCCGCCCTCTACGCCGACGGCCCCTTCCCCGGCGACGCGGCGACCGCGACCGAGCTCGCGGAATCGGGCTTCGGCACGGTGATCCTCTGGAGCCTGCACGTCCACGAGAACGGCGACCTCTACTACAACGAGACGCCGATCGTGCAGGACGGGGGTTACTGCGTCGAGGACGACAGGTGGGCCGACTGGGTCAAGTCCTTGAAGACCGCGAAGGGGTCGAAGGTCGGCCGCGTCGAGATCTCGGTCGGTTCCTACGGCGCCGCGGACTGGGAGAACATCAAGAGCCTGATCGCGAAGCGCGGCGCCGACGGCGGGACCGGCCCCGACAGCATCCTGTGCCGCAACTTCAAGGCGCTGTTCGACAAGATCGGCGTCGACGCGCTCAACAGCGACGACGAATCGTGCTACGACGTGGACTCGACCGTGGAGTTCGCCAGGATGGCGAAGAGGATCGGGTACCGGAACTTCACCTTCGTGCCCTACGCGCGCATGGACTACTGGCGGGACGTCAGAGCGGAACTCGGCTCCCTGGTGGACCGGGTCTACTTGCAGTGCTACGCGGGCGGGACGGGCAACGACCCCGGGGAGTGGGCCGACGCCCTGGGCATGGCGGTGGACCCGGGGTTCTGGTGCAAGAACGGCGACGGCTGCGCCCAAGGCGACTCCCCGGCCGCGGTCGAGCAGAAGCTGACGGAGATGGGCCGGAAGACGCCGGTCCACGGCGGGTTCATGTGGTGCTACTCCGACATGCGGAAGTGCTCGACACCGGGGCAGACGGTCGCGGACTACGCGGCGGCGGTCAACTCCGCCACCGGCATCGGGAACATTGCGACCCCCGCCGCCACCGGCAAGCCCGGACGATGAGCGACGGCGGTCGCGCGGCGCCGTGAGCCGGGGGTCGAGCCCGCGGCGCCACGCCGGCCGTCGCAGACCAGGACCGCTGCCCGCCCTCGGCGCGAACGGTCGACCGGTGCCCGCGCGGCCCGCTCCTCGCCGGACACCGCCACCGAGGGCATCCACACCGCGGTCGTGCCGCCGCCCCCGGCCGCCGTCAGCGGCCGGGGGTTGCGGCGGTGAGGACGCGGGCCAGGCGCAGCGGCGCCCAGATCAGCAGGGCGAGGACGGCGACCAGCAGGTACTCGATGGCCGGGATGCGCACGACCTCGTCGAGCCGGTCCAGACCGCGCCACGTGTAGACGGCCGCGACCGCCACCGCGACCGTCCCGGCGGTCCACCAGCGGGCGGCCGCGGACAGCCCCACGCCGTGCACCTGGGTGATCAGGAAGATGCCGACGAAGCCGAACAGGAACATCGGCCAGACCCCGTCCGGTCCGGAGTTCATCACCGCGACCAGCGTGCCGTGCAGCGCCACCATCAGTTCCAGCGTGAGCGTCCACCACCGGTTGGTGTGGGCGGTGGTGAACACCAGGCTGCTCTGGAACAGCAGCAGGAACATGTAGAAGAACCCGATGAGGTGACCGCTGGTCGATTCCATCGGGTGGTACCAGAACGTGTAGATCGCGGCCCAGCTGAACAGGTAGCCGTGGTAGCGCCGCACGAAGTCCACGACGTCGGCCGGGATCGGGGCCCGCCTGCCGAAGAACAGCCCGCGCCGCTTGTTCTCCATCAGCAGCACGGCCACCAGCAGCAGCACGACGGAGCCCTGCGAGCTGAAGATCGACACGTCCTGGGCGGTGCCGTCGTAGAACACCTGGGTCTGGAGGGCGTGCAGGGCGATGAACGCGCCGTTGGCGGCGAGCGCGACGACGTTCACCCGGTGCAGGCCGCCGGTGTAGCGGCGGACCCTGGTCTGCGCGTAGTAGATGAGGCCCCAGGACACGACCTGGTGCGCCGCGTAGCCGGCCCACGCCGACGCGCGCGTCCAGAAGGTGGGCTCGGGCAGTTTCCAGTAGTACCAGGAGGCTCCCTGGTCGGGCAGCAGGGCGATCCCGTGCAGCCGCTGCCCGAGCAGCCACACCAGGCCGGTGAGCACGAGGCTCCCGACCACCCCGAGCACCAGCAGCCGACCACGACCACGCACAACGTTCAGCACGCTGAACATCATGACAAACGCTCAGCAGGCTGAACAACCGACCCCCGGGCTGCTCTGCGAAGATGGTGGCGTGGGCCAAGGGGACGAGCGGGAGGTGTCGCACCGGCCGGACCAGGTCCGCGCCGACGTCGACTCCTGGCCGACCGGGCGCCTGCTGTCGGTGGCCGCGCGCGTCGTGGAGAGCCGGTTCGACGAGGTGCTCAACGGCCTGGGCCTGACGCACGCGGGCCTGATCGCGCTGCACCACCTCGCCGACGGCCCGCTCGCCCAGCGCGAGCTGGCCACCCTGTGCAAGGTGACCGACCAGACGATGAGCCGCACCATCGAGCGCCTGGACCGCTCCGGCCACGTCACCCGCGCCGCCGACCCCCGCGACCGCCGCCGCACCCTGGTCGAGATCACCCCGACCGGCCGCGCCGTCCTGACCACCGCCCGCCGCGAGGAGCAGGAGTCGGAGTCGCTGCTCGGCGCGGTCGACGACTACGACCACTTCCGCCGCCAGCTGATCACCCTCATCACCGCCGCCACCGGACCACGCTGAACCCGCCCGGGACGGGCGGTCGGAGCCCGGCGCGGGGAGCAGTCGTGACCCGGCGGCGCTTCCTCGACGTCGCGGCGCCGGTCCGCGGTCAGTACCGTCGGGCGGTCGGTGTCGACCTCGGAGGGAAGTGCCATGCCGAAGTTCGTGACGATCGGGTACGGGGACCGGGAGGGGTACGACCGCACCGACGCGGCCGTGCGGGACGAGGCGCACGCGCACGACGCCCGCTTGCGCGCGATGGGGGTCGTCACGGGGATCGCGGGTTCGCCGATGCAGGTGCGCAACCCCGACGGCGCGGGCGTGACGGTGCGGAGCGGGGCGTTCCTGTCCTCGGACCTCCCGGTCGCCGGGTTCGCGATCATCGAAGCGGACACGGTGGAGGAGGCCGTCGAGCTCGCCTCGGCGACCCCCTGCGCGGTCGCGCACGGCGTGGTCGAGGTGTGGCCCTTGCAGGAGACGCCGTAGCGACCGGGCCGGCCGAAGGGTCAGGCGCGGCCGAGGAGGTGGCGGGCGGCCGGTAGGTCGCGGTGGCCCGTGAGGAAGTCCTGGACGGCGGTCTCGAACTCGTCGCTGTTCAGCGTGCCGTCACCGTTGTGGTCCAGGTCGCGCAGGGCGGCGATGACCTCGTGGCTGCGGGGGCTGCGGTCGAGCAGTCGGGTGTACTCGGCCGGCCGGACCTCGCCGTTGGCGTCGCGGTCGATCAGGCGCCGGATGGCGGCGGCCACGGCGCCGTAGCCGCGGTCCGGGTCGGGCGGGCCGGGGTAGCGGTCGCCGGCCTGGGCCGAGCGGTAGCCGTCGAGGGTGACGGCGCCGTCGGGTGGCGTGCCGGTGGCGGTGCACAGCTGCGCCCACCACGACCGGAAGGCGTCGTGGACGGCGGTCTCGTCGTCCTCGTCGAGGTCGAGGTGGGTGCTGAGCTCGCGGGCCATGGCCAGCAGGTCGCTCCACCGCAGCACGCCGTCGCCGCTCTGGTCCAGCACGGTGGTGAAGAACGACTCCGGGGTGGGCGCGACCCGGGACCGCGGCCGCACGTCGTCGGCCCTGATCGCCGCGGCGGCCAGCGGCAGGTAGCGCCACGGTTTGGGCAGCAGGTCGGAGGTCAGCCGGGCCGCCCGGTGCAGACCGGCCACGAGCAGGTCCGCGCCGGGCGCCACGGTCAGGCGCAGGCGTTCGCGGTACACCGCGGGCAGCGTGGCGACCGTGGCCTGGACGACGGCGGTGACCACGAGGTGCCGCAGCGGCGCCCAGACCAGCGCGGGGATCGGCAGGCCGGGCGGCGGCGGGACGCGGTGGATGCTGCCCGACAGCAGGTCGCGGACGGTCGCGTTGTCCTCCAGCACGTCGGCGACCATGCGGTCGAAGTAGTCGCGGAAGTCCTCGGGCGTGGCGGGCATGTCGTCCTCCGCCAGCCCGAACACCTGCCCCAGGCGTCGCCACTCGGCGTACAGGCGGGCGGTCTCCTCGGGGGACAGCGGATCGCCGCCCAACTGCTGCGCGGTGAGCACCGCGTCGTACAGGGTCAGGTGCACCCACGCCCGCGCCTGCACGTCAGCGGCGGTGAACGGCCTGCCGTGGTCGTCGGTGCCCTGCATCCGGCGGTGCAGGCGCTCCAGGCGGGCCAGCTCGCGACGCTGCTCCGAAGCGCTGCCGTAGACGTAGGTCTGCAGGCTCTCCAGCGTGCGGAACAGCCGCCGCCACGGGCGGGCGTTGTAGACGGAGAAGCGGCTCACGGCCGCGCCGATCGCCGGGTGGGCGGCCTGCAGCAGCAGCGACCGGTGGATCACCAGCAGCAGCCGCCACTGCCCGAGGCGGTCCCACGTGGCCGAGCCCGGTCCCGGCAGCACCTCGGCCGTCATCCGCCACCTCTCCGAACGGGTCCGCACCGCGGACCGGTCCCACGCTAGCGGCCCGCGCGCACGACGAGGACACGTTGCGTGACGAGTCCACCCGATGTGATGCCCCGCCCGGTCAGCCCGGCCCGGTCAGCCCCGCCCGGTCGGCCCGGCCCGGTCAGCCCAGCTCGGCCAGCCGGCCGGTGACCGGGGCGAGCACGCGTTCGACCCACTCGGCCTGGTCGCCGTCCGGTGACAGCACCATGACGGTGTCGACGCCCAGCTCCGCGTAGCCCGCCAGGGCCTTGGTGCACCCGTCGGCGTCTTCGGGCAGCGCCCCGAGGTGCACGACGGTCTTGCGGATCGCGTCGTAGTCGCGGTCGAGCGCGTCGCAGTGGCGGCGCAGCACGTCGAGCTTGTGGGGCACCTCGGCGGGGGAGGGGAGCAGGAAGTTGCAGGCGTCGGCGTAGCGGGCGACCAGCCGGAGGGTCTTCTGCTCGCCGTTGCCGCCGACCATGACCTCGGGGTGCGGCGCGCTCACCGGCGCGGGCGCGCACAGGGTCTCGGCCAGCCGGTAGTGCCTGCCCTCGAACGGGCCGTCGTCCGCCGGGTCCCACATCTGCAGGCAGATCCGCAGCGCTTCCTCCAGCCGCTCGAAGCGCTCGCCCAGCGGCGGGAACGGCACGCCCAGCCCCCGGTGCTCGCGCTCGTACCAGGCGGCGCCGATGCCCAGCGTGGCGCGACCGCCCGACAGCACGTCCAGCGTGGTGACGTTCTTCGCCAGCAGGCCCGGGTGGCGGTAGGTGACGCCGGTGACGAGCGCGCCGAGCCGGACGGTGGAGGTGTGCGCGGCGAGGAACCCCAGCGTCGTGTAGCTCTCCAGCATCGGGTCCTCGGGAGCGTCGTTCTGCTCCATCTGGAAGAAGTGGTCCATGACCGACAACCACGCCACGCCGGCCGCTTCGACCGCCGCGCCGGCGGCGGCCAGCTCGGGACCGAGCCGCGCCGCACCCTGGTTGAACCGGCTGATGTGCACACCCAGACGCACGTCGTGCTCCGTTCCTCGCCTGCTCCGCCGTCGACGGCCGCGACGCTAGCGGCTGGAGTGCGCTCCAGGTCAACTCGACGTGGCGCGCACGACCGCGTCCCTACGGGTGACCGATGGGCCGTCGCGGTGACGGCCCACCGGTGGTCACGCGCGGCGGCTCGGCGCGGCGCGCCCGCCACCTCGCGCACCGCCTTGGTCGGCTCCTGCACCAACCTGCGCGTCTGGTCGTCCGAATCGGGCCAGGTGGTCACCGACACGACGGGCACGGGTCCTCCCGCCGACCACCCCGCACGCAGTCGATGTCGTGGTGGCTGATCGAGAACTGCGTGGTGGTGATCTTGCACAGGCCGTCGGCGGCGCGGGCCGGGGAGACCGGCGCGATGGCCGGCGCCACGGTGATCCCCCTGGGGGCGATGGGGAATCGACCCGGCACGCCGTCCCGTTGGCCGCGCCGTAAAAACGTCCCCGGATACGTCACTCGATGGAGTATTCACTCGTTCGTGGTAATCCCATGCGGGGATGCCCAAGCTCGGTCCGGAGTTGGACGATGGGGCGGCCGAACGCGGCATTTTCCATTCTCGACCTGAACGCATTTCCGCCAGGGGGTAGATCATGACGGCAGCACACGTCGCCGTTTCCGTCGAGTCGGAGGCCACGGCGCGGTCCGGGGGAGGCCACGTCGCCGCCGGCTGGTTGGTCGAACCGACCCGGGTCGTCGTGCCCGACCCGCCGCCCGGCTTGCTGGACGGCAGCCTCGACGTCTCGGTCGTGCTCGCGGGGGCGGACGAAGGCCCGGTCGAGCGCATCCCGTCGACCGGGGTGAACGCCCTGCGGCTCGCCGGCGCCGAGTTCGCCGTGCTCGACCTCGCCTCCGCGTCCCGGCACGCGCCGAACGCGGTGATGCCCGAGCCGGTGGCGCTGGAGGCCGCGATCGCCGCCCACGGCGGTGACGTGCGCGCGGCGTTCGAAGCGGCCGGTTCCGTCGTGCCGGTGCCGCCGGGGTCCAAGGCGTGCGCGAAGCACAACATCGTCAACTGCGCTCGCTGCTCATGACGTGGAGGCGGTTCGCCCCGGCGGCCGCGGACGTCGCGCTCGCCCTGGGCGCGAGCGCGATGGACGTGGTGCTCTACTCGCACGTCCCGCTGCGGCCGGAGGAACCGGACTTCTGGTTCGCCCTGTGGTACCTGGGTCTGGTGTCCGCCGTGCTCGTGGCGCGGCGCCGGCACCCGATGGCGGTGTTCGTCGTGGTGCTGGCGGTGGCCGCGCTCGCCTCGCCCGTCAGCGGCTTCGCCTTCCGCCCCGAGATCGCGGTGTACCTCGCCCTGTTCACCGTCGCCGAGCGGTGCCGGGTGCGGGTCGCGGGCGTGGCGCTGGCCGGCGCGCTGCTCTACGCGTTCTCCACCTCCACGCCTGACCTGGACCCGGGCGGCCTGGAAGACGTCCTCGTGGACATCGCGGCGGCCGCGTACCTGACCTTGTTGCCGCTGTCGGTGTGGGCGACCGGCCGGTGGGTCCGGACCAGCCGGGAGCACGCGCGGGCGCTGGAGGAGAGGCGGCAGCTGGAGGCACGGCAGGCCGTCGCCGAGGAACGCGGCCGGATCGCGCGAGAGCTGCACGACGTGGTGTCCCACGCGGTCACCGTGATCGTGCTGCAAGCGGCGGGCGGGCGCCGGGTCCTCGACCGCGACCCGACCCGGGCCGCGCGCGCGTTCGACACGATCCAGCACCTGGGCGAGAACGCGATGGGGGAGCTGCGCCGGATGCTGGAGGTGCTGCGCGCCGAGGGCGAGCCGGCCGAGCCGCAGCCGGGAGCCGGCGACATCCCGGCCTTGCTGGACTCGTTCCGGGCGGCGGGCCTGCACGTCGAGTCGCGCGTCACCGGCGACCCGAGGCCGGTCGAGCCCGCGGTGGACCTCGCGGTGTACCGGGTGGTGCAGGAAGCCCTGACCAACGTCACCAAGCACGCGGGTCCGGGCGCGTCCGCCGAGGTGCTGCTGACCTGGACCGCGACCCAGGTCGAGATCCGGGTCGGCGACGCGGGCGGGCCCCGCGCCGCGCACCGCGGCCCGCTGTCCACCGGCCACGGCCTGATCGGCCTGCGCGAGCGGCTGGCCGCCCTCGGCGGCAGCCTGAGCACCGCGCGGACGCCCACCGGCGGGTTCCGGCTCGACGCCGTCCTGCCGCTCGACTCCGCCGGGCCGGCGGTGGACCAGCCGCCACCGGGGCCTGTCCGGCGTCCGGAGCCCGGCGTCCGCCCTCGTCGGGGACGTCTCGCCGAGAGCGGGCGGGTGGCGGTCGCCGGGGTGCGGACCCGTCCGGACGAGGAGGTCGAGACCCGGCGCCCGTGACGACCGGCGGGGCGGGTGACGTCGGCCGCACGCGCCGCCCGTCGGTCACCCGCCCGCCCGACGGGTCACCGACGAGGCCGGAAGTGGCGCTTTGTGATGTGGTTGCCGACGGCCGTGCCGAGCACGGCGCCGTCGACGTCCGCCGAGCGGAAGTGGATGCCCGCCCAGATGCGTGCGTCCACGACCTCGGCGGTCGCCTGCGAGAAGCGGTCGAAGTGCCGGGTGGTGCCGCTGTCGGGGCTGAACGCGCCGAAGGGGACGTCGTCGCGCCCGAAGAAGTGCGCGTACGCCGTCATCTGCGCGGCGGTGCGGCAGGTGTGGCCGGAGGGGTAGTCGGGGTTCGGCGGGGTGACGACCAGCGGCGTCCAGCCGGGGTCGCCCGCGGTGGCGGGGTTCCCGTCGGTGTCGGCGGACCGGATGGCGGTGATGGGCCGCCAGGAGTGCCAGAACTCCTTGTCGTTGGCGCAGGCGATCGCGCCGTCCGCGCCGGTGACGTCGGCCAGCGCGTAGAGGCGCGCGGTCTCCAACGGTCCGAGTCCCCGGGTGAGGGCGAGGTCCCGCTTCATCCCCCAGCTGACGGAACGCCGGTCGTGCCACCAGAGCGCCGCCTCGGTCTGGTCCGCCGTGCGGACGGCGCTCGTCGCCGAGCCCAGCCGCTTGACCTCGTCGACATCGCGGGCGTACGCGGGGCTCGTGACCGCCGGCGGCCCGGGGGTGCGGAACATCGTCGTGTCCGGGATGGCGAACGGCTTCAGGAAACCCACCCAGGCGCCCGTGTTCTCGAAACCCGGCGGGGTGGGGCGGTACCAGCCCGGCTCCGTGCCGACGGTCCACGGTCGGGGGTCGAAGGCGCCGTCGTCCTGCCGCGCCGCGACCATCGCGGTGGCGGCCTGGGCGCCGACCCGGACGCCGCCGTGCTTCGCCGGTCCCTCCGGGATGGCGGCGAGCCACTCGCGGTACTGCGCGCGCAGCCTTTCCCGCTGCGCGGGGAAGAGGGCGTCCAGCACCCGGTAGGCGGCGGTGCCGACCGCGGCGTCGGTCGACTCGCGTCCGTTGGCCCGCGGTGCGCCGAGGTAGGGCTCGTACGGCGTGCCGGCGATGGCGTTCACCGCGTCGTAGACCGCGACGCTGACCATCGCGAAACCGCGTCCGGCGACCTGCGGCGGCGACTGCTGCGCGACGTCCCAGATGGCGGTCTGCGCGTTGAGGTCCCAGACGACGACCGCGTTCGGCGCCGCGTCCGCGGCGGTGGCGACCTGCGGCACGAGTGTGAGCGGCACCGTCAGCGCGAGAGCCGCGAGAACCGTCATGACCATCGCCAACCCCGGTTGTAGGCGTAGCGCGTCGACACCGTCGCGGAAAGTATCGCCCCCCGTCCGGCAGGCGCAACACGAAGGCGCCGGACCCGGCCGGGCGGTCGCCGAGGAGGGGAACGCCCGCTCCGCACCGGCCGGGACGAAGAGCGTCTCGATTCCGCTCAGGTCGGCCGGCAGGGTCAGTCGCTCGGCGAGGGGGGAACCGGCCGGTCTTCTCCGGGTTGGTCAGGACGCACCCGACCAGTTCGCCGACCATGCCCGCCGCTCGCCATGCGGTGTGAAATGCCGAGAATCATCACCGGGCACGTCGAGCGGGCCGGCGGTCGTGGCGTGCTGTTCATGAATGTCCGGAGTGCTGTTCGCGCCGCGACGGCGTCGGGTGGTGAGTGGGGGTCGACGACGTGACCTGGTCGGCCCCGGAGGGCGAGCACCGGCCGGCCGGTCCGGACGGGTTGTCCGGAAGTGCGGCGACCCCGGCCGGGCGTATTTTCTTGGGGTAAATGATCTACCGGGCGGGTGGCGATTCCGTTATTGAGCGTTGAACGAATACCTCACGAAGTGGGATGCGCGGGTCGTGGGCGCGGTCCGGCACCTGCGGCAGGTCGTCCACAGTGGACTTCGGCGCGGCGGTTCCCGTTGGGCGCACGGCATCTGCGCCCGATTCGGCGGTACAGTGCCACCGGGCATGATTATCGGAATATGAACCGGGTCACACTCGGGAACTATTGTCGAGGCTTCGGGTTGGCGAAGTGCTTCGGGGGTTGCGAGCGGCGGAATCGATCTGGAATGTTGTGGGTCGGGGTGGCGTACGGGGGATGGGGCGAAATTAACCACGGTGTTACGTGCGCCGCGGCCACTCCTGGTTGATTAGCGACTCGCATCGGCAAAACGCGCACGGGGGTGCCTGGCTGATGGGCAATGGTGTTCACGCGGAGCCTGTGGCGGTTGTCGGACTGGCCTGCCGGTTACCCGGCGCACCCGATCCGGCCGCGTTCTGGCGACTGCTGCGGGAAGGGCGCAGCGCCATCACCGATGTGCCCGCCGGTCGTTGGCCGGAACACCGCCGCGGCGGCTTCCTGACCGATGTCGACCTGTTCGACGCGGAGTTCTTCGGTATTCCACCCCGCGAGGCGGCGGCGATGGACCCGCAGCAGCGGCTGGCGCTGGAACTGGCCTGGGAGGCGCTGGAGGACGCGCACGTCGTGCCCGCGTCCCTCGCCGGCACGGCCACCGGCGTCTTCGTCGGCGCGATCGCCGACGACTACGCCAAGCTGGGCGCCGACCCCGACCGCTACACCGTGCCGGGCAAGAACCGGGGCATGATCGCCAACCGCGTCTCGCACCTGCTCGACGCCCGCGGCCCGAGCCTGGTCGTGGACACCGGCCAGTCCTCCGCCCTGGTGGCCGTGCACCTGGCGTGCGAGAGCCTGTGGCGGGGCGAGACGACGCTCGCGCTGGCGGGCGGCGTGAACCTGACCCTGCTCTTCAGCGGCACGGTCGGGCTGGAGCGCTTCGGCGCGCTGTCCCCGGACGGCGTCTGCTACACGTTCGACGCCCGCGCCAACGGCTACGTGCGCGGCGAGGGCGGCGGGTTCGTCGTGCTCAAGCCGTTGTCCCGCGCGATGGCCGACGGTGACGACGTCGTCTGCGTCATCCGCGGCGGCGCGGTGAACCACGACGGCGGCGCCGGACCGCTGACCGTGCCGGACGCGGCCGCGCAGGAAGCCGTGCTGCGGCGCGCCTACGAGCAGGCGGGCGTGCCCGTCGAGGACGTGCGGTACGTGGAGCTCCACGGCACCGGCACGCCCGTCGGCGACCCGGTCGAGGCCGCCGCGCTGGGCGCGGCCCTGCGGGCGCCGCGCCCCCTGCTGGTGGGCTCGGCCAAGACGAACGTCGGGCACCTCGAGGGCGCGGCCGGCATCGTCGGCTTCCTCAAGACCGCGCTCGCCATCCGGCACCGCGAGCTGCCCGCCAGCCTGAACTTCGCCACGCCCAACCCGCGCATCCCGCTGGACGAGCTGAACCTGGTGGTGCAGACGGGTTTGACGCCGTGGCCCGACGAGGACCGGCCGCTCGTGGCCGGTGTCTCGTCGTTCGGCATGGGCGGCTCGAACTGCCACCTCGTGCTCGCCGAAGCCCCGGCCCCGGCCCCGGTTCCGGTCCCCGACCCGGTCGAGCCGCAGCGGCGGGACGGCTCGCCGTTGCTGTCGGTGTCGGCGCGCTCGGAGCCGGCCCTGCGTGCCCAGGCGTCGCTGCTGGCCGGAGTGGACGCCGACGAGGCCGACCTCGCGCACTCGCTCGCGTCCGGGCGCACGGCCTTCGAGCACCGCGCCGTCGTGTTCCCGGGCGGCTTGACGGCGCTGGCGGAGGGCCGTCGTTCGCCGGACGTGGTGCGGGACGCGGTCGTGCCGGACCGCCGGCTGGCGCTGATGTTCGCCGGACAGGGCAGCCAGCGACCCGGCATGGGCTTCGAGCTGGCCTCGGCGTTCCCGGTGTACGCGGCGGCCTTCGACGAGGTGCTGTCGCACTTCACCATCCCGTTGCGCGACGCGATGGCGTCGGACTCGGTGCACCGCACGGAGTTCACCCAACCGGCGTTGTTCGCGCTGGAGGTGGCGCTGTTCCGGTTGCTGGAGCACTGGGGCGTGCGGCCGGACTTCCTGGTGGGGCACTCGATCGGCGAGCTGAGCGCCGCGCACGTGGCCGGGGTGCTGTCGCTGGCCGACGCGGCGAAGCTCGTGCAGGCGCGCGGCGCGCTGATGCAGGCGCTGCCCGCCGGTGGCGCCATGGTCGCGGTGCAGGCGGCCGAGGCCGACCTGCTGGCCGCGATGGCGGGGCGTGCGGACCGGGTCGGCGTCGCCGCGGTCAACGGTCCGACCGAGACGGTGATCTCCGGTGACGAGGACGTGGTGCTGGAGATCGCGGCCGAGTTCGAGGCGCGCGGGCACAGCACCGCCCGGCTGAAGGTCGGCCACGCGTTCCACTCGCCGCGCATGGCGCCGGTGCTGGCCCGGTTCACCGAGGTGGCGCGGGGCCTGGCGGTCCACCCGCCGACCATCCCGATCGTCTCCACGGTCACCGGACGTCCGGTCACGGCGGCCGAACTGGCGTCGCCGGAGCACTGGGCGCGCAACGTGCGCGGCTCGGTGCGCTTCCTCGACGCGGTGCGGTCCCTGGCCGCGGCGGGCGTGACGACGTTCCTGGAGGCGGGGCCGGACGGCGTGCTCACCGGCATGGTCGAGGACTGCCTGGACCCGGCGCCGGACACCCGGCTGGTGCCGACGCTGCGCCGCGACCGCCCCGAGGAGCGGTCGGTCCTGGAGGCCGTCGCCCGGCTGCACGTCGCCGGCGTGCCGGTCGACTGGACCTCGATCGTGCCGCGCGGCAGGCGGGTCGCCCTGCCGACCTACGCCTTCCAGCGGTCGCGGCACTGGGTGAGCGAGGCCGTCGAGGCCGTCGCCGCACCGGCCGCCGACCTCCTCGGCCTGGTCGTGGCGCAGACCGCGGCCCTGCTCGGGTACGCCGAGGTCGCGCCGGACCGGACGTTCCAGCAGCTGGGCCTGGAGTCGCAGGGCGCGGTGGAGCTGGTGCAGCGGCTCTCGGCCGCGACCGGGCTGACCGTGCCGCCGTCCTCGGTGTTCGAGCACCCCACGCCGGCCGCGCTGGCCGCCCGGCTCGCGGTCGGGCGGCCCGTCGTGACCGAGCCGCCCGCACCGGACGCCGCGCCGGGACCGGTCCTGTCCGGGCAGGCCTCGTCCGGGCAGGTCTCATCCGGGCAGGTTTCATCTGGGCAGGTCCTGTCCGGACCGGTCCCGTCCGCGTCCGTCGTGGAACGCGTGCCGATGCCGCGGGCCGAACCGGACGAGCCCATCGCCATCGTCGCGATGGGGTGCCGCTACCCCGGCGGCGTGCGGTCGCCGGAAGACCTGTGGCGGCTGGTGGCGGACGGGGTCGACGCGGTCGGCGGCTTCCCGACCGACCGGGGCTGGGACGTCGACCTGCCGTTGGCGGAGGGCGGGTTCCTCTACGACGCGGACCGGTTCGACCCTGCCTTCTTCGGCATCTCGCCGCGCGAGGCGCTGGCCATGGACCCGCAGCAGCGGCTGCTGCTGGAGGTGTCCTGGGAGGTCTTCGAACGCGCGGGCATCCCGCCGGCGTCGCTGCGCGGCGACCGGGTGGGCGTGTTCGTCGGCGCGATGTCGCAGGAGTACGGGCCGCGGCTGCACGAGACCGCGGACGACCTCGCGGGCTACCGGCTCACCGGCAGCACGGCGAGCGTCGCGTCCGGCCGGCTGGCCTACACGTTCGGGTTCGACGGCCCGGCGATCACGGTGGACACGGCGTGCTCGTCGTCGCTGGTCGCGCTGCACCTCGCGGTCCAGTCGCTGCGCCGGGGCGAGTGCACGATCGCCCTGGCGGGCGGTGTGACCGTCATGGCCACACCGGGGCTGTTCACCGAGTTCTCCCGCCAGGACGGGCTCGCGCCGGACGGCCGCTGCAAGTCGTTCTCGGCCGCCGCGGACGGCACCGGGTGGGCCGAGGGCGTCGGCGTGCTGCTGGTGGAGCGGCTGTCCGACGCGCGCCGCAACGGGCACCAGGTGCTGGCGGTCGTGCGGGGCACGGCGGTGAACCAGGACGGCGCGTCCAACGGCCTCACCGCGCCCAACGGCAGGTCCCAGAAGTCGGTGATCCGGCAGGCGCTCGCCGACGCGGGCCTCGCCGCCGCCGACGTCGACGTGGTGGAGGCGCACGGCACCGGCACGCGGCTGGGTGACCCGATCGAGGCGCAGGCGCTGCTGGAGACCTACGGCCAGGACCGCTCGACGCCGTTGCTGCTGGGGTCGCTGAAGTCCAACATCGGGCACGCGCAGGCGGCGGCGGGCGTCGCCGGGGTGATCAAGGTGGTCGAGGCGATGCGCCACGACCTGGTGCCGCGCACCCTGCACGTGGACCGGCCCTCGCCGCACGTCGACTGGACCACCGGGCTGGTGGAGCTGGTGACGTCGCCGACGGCGTGGCCGCGCTCGGCACGGCCGCGGCGGGCGGGCGTGTCGTCGTTCGGCATCTCCGGGACGAACGCGCACGTCGTGCTCGAGGAGTTCGCCGCCGAACCGCCGCCGCCGCCGCCGGGCGGCCCGACCGTGCTGACGCTGTCGGCCCGGACACCGCGGGCCCTGCGCGCCCAAGCCCGTGCGCTGCACGACTACCTGACCTCGCGGGAGGTCGACCTGGCCTCGGTCGCCGCCGGCCTCGGCGGGCGGACGCGGTTCGAGCACCGGGCGGCGGTGCTCGACGCGGCGGCGTTGCCCGCGCTCGTGCGGGGCGAGCCGGCGGCGGGGCTGGTGACCGGGACCGCCGCGCCCGCGCGCACGGCGTTCGTGTTCCCCGGCCAGGGTTCTCAGTGGTCGGGCATGGCCACCGAGCTGCACCGCTCGTCACCGGTGTTCGCGGCGAAGCTGGACGAGTGCGCGCGGGCGCTGCGCGGGTTCGTGGACTGGGACCTGCTCGACGAGCTGTCCGGCCCGCTGGACCGGGTCGACGTCGTGCAGCCCGCGTTGTGGGCCGTGATGGTGTCGTTGGCCGAGCTGTGGCGGTCCCGCGGGGTCGAGCCGGCGGCGGTGGTCGGCCACTCCCAGGGGGAGATCGCGGCGGCGGCGTTCGCCGGTGCGCTGTCCGTCGTGGACGCCGCCCGGGTGGTCGCGTTGCGCAGCAAGGCGTTGGTGGCCTTGGCGGGTCAGGGCGGCATGGCCTCCCTCGCGCTGGGCCCGGACCGGGTGCGGGACCGCCTGGGGCCGTTCGGCGACCGGTTGTCGGTGGCGGCGGTGAACGGCCCGAACGCCGTCGTCGTGTCGGGCGAGGTCGAGGCGCTGGACGAGCTCGTGGCGTCGTGCCAGGCGGACGGCGTGCGGGCGCGGCGCATCCCGGTGGACTACGCGGCCCACTCGGCGCAGGTCGAGGTGATCGAGGCGGAGCTGCTGGCGGCGCTCGACGGCATCGCGCCGGTGTCCGTCGCGGTCCCGTTCTACTCGACCGTGACGGGCGGGCGGATCGACACCGGGACGCTGGACGCCGCCTACTGGTGCCGCAACCTGCGGGAGACGGTGGAGTTCGAGCGCGCCACGCGGACGCTGGTCGCGGACGGCTGCACGGTGTTCGTGGAGGCCAGCCCGCACCCGGTGCTCACGCCCGCCGTCCAGGACACCGTCAACGCGGCCGGTTCGGGTGCGGTCGCGCTCGGGTCGTTGCGGCGCGACGACGGTGGTCTCGCGCGGTTCCACGCTTCGCTCGCCGAGGCGTTCGTGCGCGGCGTCGACGTGGACTGGGGGTTCGGCGGGGGACGTGCCGACGTGCCGACGTACCCGTTCCAGCGGCAGCGGTTCTGGCTGGACGGCGCCCCCGCCGTCCGACCGAGGTCCGCCGTGGACCGGTACCGGGTGAGGTGGGAGCCGATCACGCCGCGCGGGACGGTCGCCGGCACCTGGGTCGTGCTCGCGCCGCCCGGTGAGGACCCGGCCCTGCCCGGCGCGCGGCCCGTCGTGGTCGACGGGCCGGTGGAGCGGGCGGAGCTGGTCGCGCGCATCAGCGAGGCCCTGGCGGGTGACCGGCCTGCGGGGCTGTTGTCGCTGCTGGCCTTCGCCGAGGAGCCGCACCACCGGCACCCGGCGGTGCCGGTGGGGTTGGCGAACACGCTGGCGGCGGCGCAGGCGTGGGGCGACCTCGGGTTCACCGCGCCGATGTGGTTCGGGACGCGGGACACGCCGGTGCAGGCACAGGTGTGGGGATTGGGCCGCGTGCTGGCCGCCGAGCACCCGGAGAGGTGGGGCGGCTTGGTGGAGCTGCCGGCGCCGCTCCACGCCGGCGAGGACGCGCCTGCCGCACCAGAGCCGGGCGGGGCCGGAGAGGGCGGGCCGGCGGCGGCAGAGCTGGGTGAGCGGCTCGCGGCGGTGTTGGCCGGTGGTGAGGACCAGGTGGCCCTGCGCGCCGGCGGCGCCTTCGCCCGCAGGGTGGTTCCCGCGCCGCTCGACGAGCCGGGGCAGTGGCGCGCCAGGGGCACGGCGCTGGTCACCGGCGGCACCGGCGCGTTGGGGTCCCACCTGGCCCGCTGGCTGCTCCGCGCCGGTGCGGAGCACGTCGTCCTGCTCAGCCGCAGCGGACCGGACGCGGCCGGCGCGGGCGGTCTGCGCGCCGAGCTGGGGGACCGGGTCACGATCGTCGCCTGCGACGCCGCCGACCGGGACGCGCTCGCGGACGTCCTCGGCGCCCACCCGGTGAACTCCGTGTTCCACGCGGCCGGCGTGCTGGACGACGCGTTGGTCGACTCGCTCACCCCGGCGCACCTCCAGAACGCTCTGCGCGCCAAGGCGGTGGCGGCGTGGAACCTGCACGAGCTGACCGGCGGGCTGGACGCGTTCGTGCTCTTCTCGTCGGTCGCCGCCACCTGGGGCGCCGCCGGGCAGGGCGGGTACGCGCCGGGCAACGCCTTCCTGGACGCCCTGGCCGGGCACCGCCGGGCCGCCGGGCTGCCCGCGACGTCGATCGCCTGGGGACCCTGGTCGGGCGGGGGCATGGCCGCCGGCGTCCGGTTCGACGACTACCGGCCGATGCCGCCGCACCGGGCGCTGGCCGCGCTGGGCCACGCGCTGGCCAACGGCGACACCTGCGTCACCGTCGCCGACCGCCGGGCCGAGGAGCCGGTGGCCACGACCCGGCCGGCCGACCCGTTGGCGCTCGTCCGCACCCTCGCGGCGGAGGTGCTCGGCCACGACTCGGCCGACGCGATCCCGCCCGACACGGCGTTCCGGGACCTGGGTTTCGACTCCCTGGGCGCGGTCCGGCTCAGGACGAAGCTGAACGCGGCGACGGGTCTCGGGCTGCCGAAGACGGTGGTGTTCGACTACCCGACCGCGCGGGCGCTGGCCGGGCACCTCGGCGGTGAGGCCGCCCCGACCGGGCCCGCCGCCACGACCACGACCGGCGGCGACGAGCCGATCGCCATCGTGGCGATGGCCTGCCGCTACCCGGGCGGCGTGACGACCCCGGAAGACCTGTGGCGGCTCACCCTCGACGGCGTCGACGCGATCACCGGCTTCCCGACCGACCGGGGCTGGGACCTCGACCGGCTGTTCCACCCCGACCCCGACCACCCCGGCGCGACCTACGCCCGCGCGGGCGGGTTCCTGCACGACGTGGCCGACTTCGACCCGGAGTTCTTCGGCATCAGCCCGCGCGAGGCGCTGGCGATGGACCCGCAGCAGCGGCTGCTGCTGGAGACCTCCTGGGAAGCCTTCGAACGGGCGGGCGTCAACCCGGAGTCGTTGCGCGGCAGCCGGACGGGCGTCTTCGTCGGCCTGACCTTCCAGGACTACGCCTCGCGCGTGACGAACCCGCCCCGGGAACTGGAGGGCTACCTGCTCACCGGCAGCACGGCGAGCGTCGCGTCCGGCCGGATCTCCTACACGTTCGGGCTGGAAGGCCCGGCGGTCACGGTCGACACCGCGTGCTCGTCCTCGTTGGTGGCGCTGCACCTCGCGGCCCAGGCGCTGCGCCGCGGCGAGTGCGAGCTGGCCCTGGCCGGCGGTGTCGCGGTGATGGCCGGCCCGCACGTGTTCCTGGAGCTGGGCCGCCAGCGCGGGCTCGCCGCGGACGGCCGCAGCAAGGCCTTCTCGGCCGCCGCGGACGGGTTCGGCGCCGCGGAGGGCGTCGGCGTCCTGCTGGTGGAGCGGTTGTCCGACGCGCGCCGCAACGGCCACCCGGTGCTCGCGATCGTCCGGGGCACCGCCGTGAACCAGGACGGCGCGTCGAACGGGCTCACCGCGCCGAACGGGCCGTCGCAGCAGCGGGTGATCCGCGAGGCGCTGGCCGGCGCGGGACTGTCCCCCTCGGACGTCGACGTGCTGGAGGCGCACGGCACCGGTACCAGGCTGGGCGACCCGATCGAGGTCCAAGCCCTCCAGGCGACCTACGGCCGGGACCGCGCGACGCCGTTGCTGCTGGGTTCGGTCAAGTCCAACATCGGGCACACCCAGGCGGCGGCCGGCGTGGCGAGCGTGGTCAAGCTCGTGCAGGCCATGCGGCACGGCGTGGTGCCGCGCACGCTGCACGCGGCCGAGCCGACCCCGGAGGTCGACTGGGACGCGGGGTCGATCGAGCTGCTGACCGAGCAGGGGGTGTGGCCGGACACCGGGCGACCGCGCCGCGCGGGCGTGTCGTCGTTCGGCATCAGCGGCACCAACGCGCACGTCGTGCTCGAAGAAGCGCCGCCGGCCGGCGACTCGGAAGCGGCGGACGGCCCGGTGAGCTGGGTGCTCTCGGCGAAGACCGCGACCGCCCTGCGGGAATCCGCCCGCAGGCTCGCCCGCCACGTCGAGGAGCACCCCGACCTGCGCCCGCGGGACGTGGCCGCCACCCTCGCCACGCGCGCGGCGTTCGAGCACCGCGCGGTGGTCGAAGGCCGCGACCTGGCCGAGCTCGTCGACGGCCTCGACGCGGTCGCGAGGGGTGGGGTGGCGCCGGATGAGCCGCCCGCGGCCGCGAGTGGCCCGGCGCGGGGCCGGATCGTCGACCTCCCGACGTACCCCTTCGAGCGACGGCGGTACTGGCTGGACCCGACGCCCGACCGGGACGGCGGGTTGGACCACCCGGTGCTCACCCGGGCCGTCCCGCTGGCCGGTTCCGACGAGTGGGTCTTCACCGGGCGGCTGGCGCCGGACACCCACCGCTGGCTGGCCGACCACACCGTGTGGGACGCGGTGGTCGTGCCGGGCACCGCGCTGGTCGACCTCGCCGCGCGGGCCGGCGCCGAACTGGGCCTGCCGGTCGTCGCGGACCTCACCCTGAGCACGCCGCTGGTGGTGTCGGAAGGCGTGGACGTGCAGGTGCGGGTCGACGCGGCGCACCGGATCACCCTCTCCGCCCGGCGCGCGGACGGCTCCTGGACCACGCACGCGACCGGTTCCCTCACCGCGGCGGCCGAGCTGCCGGACATGCCCGACGAGTGGCCGCCGGCCGGCGCGGAACCGGTCGCGGTCGACGAGCTGTACCCGCGGCTGGCCGAGCGCGGGTACCGCTACGGCCCCGCGTTCCGGGGCCTGCGCGCGGCGTGGCGGCGCGTGTCCCCGCAGACCACCGAGGTCTTCGCGGAGGTCGAGAGCGCCGTGTTCCCGGCGTTGCTGGACGCGGCCCTGCACACCGTCTTCCTGGCCCGTGCCGACGAGGGCACCGTGCTGCCGTTCCGGTTCCGGGGCGTGACGCTGAACCCGACGACCGCGACCCGGCTCCGGGTCCGCCTCGCCGGTGACGGCGTCGTGGCGACCGACGAGACCGGTGCGCCGGTGTTCGCGGTGGAGTTCCTCGAAGTCCGGCCGATCCCGCGCGACCGGCTGCGGGAACGCGGCGGCTCGCTGTGCGTGGTGCGCTGGGACCGGGTTCCCACGACCTCCGACGGCCGGCCCGCCGAGGTGTTCGTGGCGCCCCGGGGCGATGTCCGCGCGGTCACCGCCGCCGTGCTCGCGCGGCTCCAGCAGGACGCGGACCGGCTGGTCGTCGTCACGCACGACGCCGTGTTCACCGACGACCCCGACCCGGCCCAGGCCGCGGTGTGGGGCCTGGTGCGGTCGGCGCAGACCGAGCGCCCGGGGCGGTTCGCGCTGGTGGACGTGGACGACGACCGGGCCATCCCGATGGCGGTGGCGTCCGGCGAGCCGCAGGTGGCGGTGCGC
Source organism: Saccharothrix sp. 6-C (assembly GCF_016695385.1). NCBI lineage: Bacteria > Bacillati > Actinomycetota > Actinomycetes > Pseudonocardiales > Pseudonocardiaceae > Saccharothrix > Saccharothrix sp. 6-C. The sequence goes on from NZ_CP064192.1 coordinate 3,123,257, forward strand.
GACGGCGTCCTCCACGCGCCCCGCCTGGTGCTCGCGCCACCGGCCGAGGGCACGCGCTGGTCGCCCGGCACGGTCCTGATCACCGGCGGCACGGGCGTGCTCGGCCGGCTCGTCGGCGCGCACCTGCGCGACCGGCACCGCGTGGTCCTGCTCAGCCGGTCCGGCGCCCCGGTCGAGGGGTTCGAGACCGTGGCGTGCGACGTGACCGACCGCGACGCGGTGGCCGCCGTGCTGGCGGGCATCCCCGACCTGACGGCCGTCGTGCACGCGGCGGGCGTGTCGGACGACGGCGTGGTCGACGGGCTCACACCGGAACGGCTCGATTACGTGCTGCGGCCCAAGGTCGACGGCGCGCTCGTCCTGCACGAGCTGACCCGGGTGCCGCTGGTGCTGTTCTCGTCGGCCGCCGGGTCGCTCGGCTCGGCCGGTCAGGCGGCCTACGCGGCGGCCAACGCCTACCTGGACGCGCTGGCCGGGCACCGCCGCGCGCGAGGGCTGCCGGGGGTCTCGCTCGCGTGGGGGCTGTGGGAGCAGCGCAGCGCGATGAGCGAGCACGCGGACGTCGACCGGTTGGCCGGGATCGGCGTCGGCGAGCTGTCCACGCGGGACGGACTCGCGCTGTTCGACGCCGCGATCGGCCGGGACGAGCCGGTGCTCGTGCCGCTGCGACCGGCACGGGACCTCACCAGGGGCCTGCCGCTGGCCCGGGCGGAGGCCAAGCCGGTGGTGGTGAAGGGCTCGCTGCTGGACGTGGTGCGCGGCGCGGCGGCGGCCGTGCTGTCCCAGGCGGTGGACCGCGTGCCCGCCGACCGGGCGTTCGCCGAGCTGGGCTTCGACTCGCTGGCCTCGGTGGAGCTGGGCAACCGGCTGAGCGCGGCGACCGGGCTGCGCCTGCCGTCCAGCCTGGTGTTCGACCACCCGACGCCCGCCGTGCTCGCCGCCCACCTCCAGCAGGAGCTGTCCGGGCGGCGGGCCGCCACCGCCGAGGTGGCGGCGACCCCGGTGGACGAGCCGATCGCGATCGTGGCGATGGCCTGCCGGTTCCCCGGTGGCGTCCGCACGCCGGAGGACCTGTGGGAGCTGCTGGCCGAGGGCCGCGACGCGGTCGGCGACCTGCCGACCGACCGCGGCTGGGACCTCGGCGCGCTGTACGACCCCGACCCGGGGCGGCGCGGCACCTCGTACACCCGGCAGGGAGCGTTCCTTGACGACGCGGCTGACTTCGACGCCGCGTTCTTCGGGATCTCCCCGCGCGAGGCGCTGGCGATGGACCCGCAGCAGCGGCTGCTGCTGGAAACGGCGTGGGAGGCGTTCGAGCGCGGCGGGATCGACCCGGCGACGGTGCGCGGCTCCCGCACCGGCGTGTTCGCGGGCGTCATGTACCACGACTACGGGGGACGCCTGCGGCACGTGCCCGAGGACGTCGAGGGCTACCTGATCAACGGCAGCGCGGGCAGTGTCGCGTCCGGCCGGGTCGCCTACGCGTTCGGGCTGGAGGGCCCGGCCGTCACGGTGGACACGGCGTGCTCGTCGTCGCTGGTGGCCCTGCACCTCGCGGCGCAGGCCCTGCGGCGCGGCGAGTGCTCCCTGGCCCTGGCCGGCGGGGTCACGGTGATGGCGACCCCGGCGCCGTTCGTCGAGTTCAGCAGGCAGCGCGGACTGGCGGTGGACGGGCGGTGCAAGTCGTTCGCCGACGCGGCCGACGGCGCCGGCTGGGGCGAGGGCGTCGGGATGCTGCTGGTCGAGCGGCTGTCCGACGCGCGCCGCAACGGCCACCCGGTGCTGGCGCTGCTGCGCGGCAGCGCGGTGAACTCCGACGGCGCGTCGAACGGGTTGACCGCGCCGAACGGTCCGTCGCAGCAGCGGGTGATCCGGGCCGCGCTGGCCGCGTCCGGTCTGTCCACTTCGGACGTGGACGTGGTGGAGGCGCACGGCACGGGCACCCGCCTCGGAGACCCGATCGAGGCGCAGGCGTTGCTGGCGACCTACGGCCAGGACCGCGCCACGCCGTTGCTGCTGGGTTCGGTGAAGTCGAACCTCGGCCACACCCAGGCCGCGTCCGGCGTCGCGGGCGTGATCAAGGTGGTGCAGGCGATGCGGCACGGCACGGTGCCCAAGACGCTGCACGTGGACGCGCCCTCCACGCACGTCGACTGGACGGCCGGCGCGGTGGAACTGGTGACCGAGCCGATGCCGTGGCCGGTGCTCGGCCGGGCTCGACGGGCCGGCGTGTCGTCATTCGGCATCTCGGGCACGAACGCGCACGTCATCCTCGAAGAGCCGCCGTTCACGCCCACGCCGCCCCCGGCGCCGGTGCCCGCCGTGCCGCTGGTGCTGTCCGCGAAGACGCCGGAAGCGCTGCGCGAGCAGGGTGAGCTCCTGCACCGGCACCTGACCCGCGTCCGGCCGGACCTCGCCGACGTGGGCGCGACGCTGGCGGCCCGGTCGAGGTTCGAGCACCGGGCGGCGGTCGTGGACGTCGACGACCTGCTGCGGCTGCCGGTCGAGCGGGCCGAGGACCGGCGGTTGGCGTTCCTGTTCTCCGGCCAGGGCAGTCAGCGGCCGGGCATGGGCCGCGAGCTGGCCGAGGCGTTCCCGGTGTTCGCCGAGGCGCTGGACGAGGTGTGCGCGCGGTTCGACTTCCCGCTGCGCGAGGCGATGGCGTCCGAGGACGTGCACCGGACGGAGTTCGCCCAGCCCGCGCTGTTCGCCTTCGAGGTCGCCCTGTTCCGGCTGCTGGAGCACTGGGGCGTGCGCCCGGACGTCCTGGTCGGGCACTCGGTCGGCGAGTTGGCCGCCGCGCACGTCGCCGGGGTGCTGTCGTTGGGCGACGCGGCCGCGCTGGTCGCCGCCCGGGGCGCGTTGATGCGCGAGGTGACCGGGCGCGGCGCGATGGTCGCCGTGCGGGCCGGTGCGGACGAGGTGCGCGACCGGCTCCGACCGGGGGTGGAGATCGCCGCGGTCAACGGGCCGAGGTCGGTGGTGCTGACCGGCGACGAGGACGCCGTCCTCGCGGTCGCGGCGGAGTTCGGCTCGGCCAAGCGGCTCCCGGTGAGCCACGCGTTCCACTCCGCGCACCTGGACGGGATGCTCGACCGGTTCCGCGCGGTCGCGTCGACCATGACCTTCCGCCCGCCCTCGATCCCGATCGTGTCCACGCTGACCGGGGAACCGGTCACCGAGGAGCTGTGCTCACCGGACTACTGGGCGCGGCACGTCCGGCACACCGTGCGGTTCGCCGACGCGGTGTCGCGGCTGGCCGGCGCGACCATGCTGGAGATCGGACCGGACGGCGCGCTCAGCGCGATCGTCGACGCCGTGCCCGCCCAGCGCCGCGACCGGCCCGAGCCGGTCGCGCTGGCCGGCGCCCTCGGCCTGCTGGACGCCCGCGGCGCGACCGTGGACTGGGCGGTGTACTTCCGCGGCGCCCGGCACGTCGACCTGCCCACGTACGCGTTCCGGCGGCAGCGGTTCTGGCTGGCGGAGAGCGCGCCGCTGATCGAGAACGCCGTGACGCTGCCCGACTCGGGGGCGGCGGTGCTGACCGGCACGCTGTCGGTGGGCCGGCAGCCGTGGCTGGCCGACCACCGGGTGCACGGCCAGGTCGTCGTGCCCGCCGCCGCGTTCGCCGACCTGGCGTTGCGGGCCGGCGAGCACGTCGGCTGCGCGCACGTGGCCGAGCTGACGGTGGAAGCGCCGCTGGTGCTGACCGAGGCGGTCGAGCTGCTCGTGTCGGTGGACGGGCCCGACGCGGTCGGTCGGCGCCCGCTGCGGGTGCACAGCCGCACCACCGGCGAGTGGACCAGGCACGCGACCGGTGTGCTGGACCACGGCGGCGGCGTCGCCGAGTCGTTCGACTGGCCCGACGGCACGGACGTGGACCCGCGGGAGGTCTACGCGGCGCTGCGCGCGAGCGGCCTGGAGTACGGGCCGGCGTTCCAAGGGCTCCGCGAGGTGCGGCGCGTGGGCGACGAGGTCTACGCCGCCGTGTCCGCGGACGAGTTCCCGGCGTTGCTCGACGCGGCCCTGCAGGGCCTGGGACTGGTGGCCGGCGAGGGCCTGCCGTTCGCCCTGACCGGGATCTCGCGGTTCGGCACGGCCACCTCCGCGCGGGCACGCCTGACCCCGCACGACGGCGGCGCGTCGGTCGTGCTGACCGACGAGCACGGCGGGCCCCTCGCGGTGATCGAGTCGGTGGTCGTCCGGCCGCAGCGGGGACGGCGGCACGCCGACCTGCACGTGCTGACCTGGGAACCGCTCGACGTGTCCGGGGTGGACACCGACCGCACGGTCGTCCGGATCGACGCCGACGACCCGCACACCGCCGCGCTGCGGGCGCTGACCGCGCTCCAGTCGGACGCGGAACGGCTCGTGCTGGTCACCGACGGCTCGCTCGCCACCGCCGCGGTGCGCGGTCTGGTGCGGTCGGCGCAGGTCGAGCAGCCCGGCCGGGTCGTGCTCGTGGAGACCGACGGCCAGGTGGTCGTGCCCGCGGGCGAACCCCACGTGGTCGTGCGAGGCGACCAGGTGCTCCGGCCGAAGCTCAAGCGCGCGCCGGCGTCCGAAGAGGACGTGCGGCTCACCGGGACGGTCCTGGTCACCGGCGGCACCGGGGCGCTCGGCCGGCAGGTCGCCCGGCACCTGCGCGACGCGCACGGCGCCCGGGTGCTGCTCGCCGGCCGGTCCGGCACGCCGGTGCCCGGGTTCGAGGTGGTGGCCTGCGACGTCGCCGACCGCGCGCAGCTGGTCCGGCTGCTCGCCGAGCACCCGGTGGACGCCGTCGTGCACTGCGCCGGCGTGCTGGACGACGGCGTGGTCGAGTCCCTGACCCCGCGCCGGCTGACGGACGTGCTGCGCCCCAAGGTGGACGCGGCCCGGCACCTGGACGAGCTGACCGACGTGCCGCTGGTGCTCTTCTCCTCGACGGCGGGCACGCTCGGCTCGCCCGGCCAGGCCAACTACGCCGCCGCCAACACCTACCTCGACGCGCTGGCCGAGGACCGCCGGGCGCGCGGCCTGCCCGCGGTGTCCATCGCGTGGGGCTGGTGGGACGACCCGGACGGCATGGTCGGCCGGCTGACCGACGTGGACCGGGAGCGGATCGCCAGGTCCGGCCTGCGCCCCCTGAGCCCGGCCGAGGCGATGGTGCTGTTCGACGCGGCACTCGGCCACGGGTCGCCCGCGGTGGTGGCGGCGAGGCTGAGGCGGCCAGAACCCGCGCCGAAACCCGTGGCAGGCCTCGCGGAACGGCTCGCCGCCGCGCCGCCGGAGCGACGGGCGCACCTGCTGCTGGACGTGGTGCGGGCCGAGGTGGCGGGCGTGCTCGGCCACGCGACCGCCGCGGAGATCGCCCCCGACCGGGGCTTCCTCGACCTCGGGTTCGACTCCTTGACGGCCGTCGAGCTGCGCAACCGGCTCGGCGCGCTGTCCGGCGTCCGGCTGCCCGCGACGGTCGTGTTCGACCACCCCACGCCCGCCGACCTGGCGGAGCGGCTGGGGCGGGAACTGCTGCCCGAGGAGCGACCGGCGGACGACCTGGCGTCGGCCACCGCCGAAGAGCTCTTCGCGTTCATCGACAACACGCTCAACGTGAAGCGAGGTCCCGGTGGCCGGTGACGAGAAACTGCTCGACTACCTCAAGCGGGTCACCGCCGAGCTGCAGGAGACCCGGCAGCGGTTGGCGGACGCGCAGGAGCCGATCGCGATCGTGGCGATGGCCTGCCGCTACCCCGGCGGCGTGCGGTCGCCGGAAGACCTGTGGCGGCTGGTGGCCTCGGGCGGCGACGCCATCACGGGGTTCCCGACCGACCGCGACTGGGAGGGCGAGGGACTCGGCGGGTTCCTGCACGACGCCGCGGACTTCGACGCCGGCTTCTTCGGCATCTCCCCGCGCGAGGCGCTGGCCACGGACCCGCAGCAGCGGCTGCTGCTGGAGGTGTCCTGGGAGGCGTTCGAACGCGCCGGCCTGACCGCGGACGCCGTGCGCGGCAGCCGGACCGGCGTGTTCGCGGGCGTCATGTACGACGACTACGCGTCCCGGTTCCGCACGCCGCCCGAGGAGGTCGCCGGCCACCTGGGCACCGGCAGCGCGGGCAGCGTCGCCTCCGGCCGGCTCGCCTACGCGTTCGGGCTGACCGGTCCCGCGGTCACCATCGACACCGCGTGCTCGTCCTCGCTGGTCGCGCTGCACCTGGCGGCGCGGTCGCTGCGCGCGGGCGAGTGCGACCTCGCGCTGGCCGGCGGTGTCGCGGTGATGGCGACCCAGCGGACGTTCACCGAGTTCGCCAAGCAGGGCGGGCTGGCCGCCGACGGCCGGTGCAAGGCGTTCTCGGCCGACGCCGACGGCACCGGCTGGTCGGAGGGCGCGGGGCTCCTGCTGCTGGAGCGCCTGTCCGACGCGCGCCGGCACGGCCACCCGGTGCTGGCGGTCGTCAGCGGCAGCGCGGTCAACCAGGACGGCGCGAGCAGCGGCCTGACCGCGCCCAACGGGCCGGCGCAGGAACGGGTGATCCGCGACGCCCTCACCGCCGCGGGCCTCACCCCGGCCGACGTGGACGTGGTGGAGGCGCACGGCACCGGCACCCGGCTCGGCGACCCGATCGAGGCGCAGGCGCTGCTGGCCACCTACGGGCGCGACCGGGACGCACCGGTGCTGCTCGGCTCGGTGAAGTCGAACCTCGGCCACACCCAGACGGCCGCCGGCGTCGCGGGCGTGATCAAGGTCGTGATGGCCATGCGCCACGGCATCGCGCCGAAGACCCTGCACGTCGGCGAGCCGTCGCCGCACGTGGACTGGTCGTCGGGGGAGCTGCGGCTGCTGACCGAGGCCACGCCGTGGCCGGCCGCCGACCGGCCGCGCCGGGCCGCGGTGTCGTCGTTCGGGATCAGCGGGACGAACGCGCACGTGATCGTGGAGCACGCCGCCGAACCCGCGGAACCCGCCGAGCAGGCCCCCCGGCTCGGCCGGGTGCCGTGGGCGCTGTCCGCGAAGAGCCCGGGAGCGCTGCGGGAGCAGGCGTCGCGGCTGCTGGACCTCGACGCCGACCCGGCCGACGTGGCGTGGTCGCTCGCGCACACCCGCACGCCGTTCCGCCACCGGGCCGTGGTGCTCGGCGACGTGCGCGCCGGCCTGGGCGCGTTGTCGCGCGACGAGCCGGCCGCGGACGTCGTCACCGGCGAGGCGACCGCGTCCGGCGGGGTGGCGTTGATCTTCCCCGGCCAGGGCGCGCAGTGGTCCGGGATGGGGGTGGAGCTGTACCGGTCCTCGCCGGTGTTCGCGGCGAAGCTGGACGAGTGCGCCGCCGCGCTGCGGTCCCACGTGGACTGGGACCTCGTCACCGAGCTGGCCGGCCCGCTGGACCGGCCGGACGTGGTGCAGCCCGCGCAGTGGGCGGTCATGGTGTCGCTGGCCGAGCTGTGGCGGCACCACGGCGTCGTGCCCGCGGCGGTCGTCGGCCACTCGCAGGGCGAGGTCGCGGCGGCGGCGGTCGCGGGCGCGCTGTCGCTCGACGATGCGGCCAGGGTGATCGCGCTGCGCGCCAAGGCGGTGTTGTCACCGGCGTTGCGCGGTGGCGTGGCGTCCGTGCCGCTGCCGGTCGACGAGGTGCGCGCCCTGCTGGAGGACGGGCTCGGCATCGCGGGCGTGAACGGCCCCCGCTCCACCCTCGTCTCCGGCGACACCGCCGCGTTGGACCGGCTGCTCGCGCGCGAGGAGCTGCGGGCCAAGCGAGTGCCCGTCGACTTCGCCGCGCACTCGCCGCGCGTGGACGCGATCCGCGACGAGCTGCTGGCCGCGTTCGCCCCGGTCCGCCCCAGGTCCTCGGCCATCCCGTTCTACTCGTCGGTGACCGGTGCGCTGGTCGACACCTCGACGCTCGACGCCGACTACTGGTACCGCAACGCGCGCGAACCGGTCGAGTTCCACCGCGCCACGCAGGCCGCGCTGGCCGACGGGATCGGCGTGCTGCTGGAGTCGAGCCCGCACCCCGTGCTCACGACCGCCCTGGCGGACGGTCCGGTGGTGCTGTCCACCCTGCGCCGCGACGACGGCGGGCCGGACCGGTTCGCGCACGCGGTGGCGCAGGCCCACGTCCGCGGTGTGGCGGTGGACTGGCGGCTGCCCGAGGCGCGGCGGACCGACCTGCCGACCTACCCGTTCCAGCGGGAGCGGTTCTGGCTGGCGAACGAGCTCGACTACGGCGCCGCGTCCGGCCACCCGCTGCTGACCTCCGCCGTGCGGCTGGCCGACGGCGACGGCGTGCTGCTGGCGGGCCGGTTGTCGCTCGACGCGCACCCGTGGCTGGCCGACCACGCCGTGCTCGGGGAGCCCGTCGTGCCCGGCGCCGCGCTCGTCGAGCTGGCCGTGCACGCGGGCGAGCGGGTCGGGTGCCCGGTGCTGGCCGAGCTGGTGCTGCACGCACCGCTGACGGTGCCGGCCGAGGTGCAGCTTGCGGTGCAGGCGCCGGACGACCGGGGCCACCGCCGCGTCACCGTCCACTCCCGGCTCGGCGACGACTGGACCGCGCACGCCACGGGCGTCCTCGCGCCCGCCGGCGCGCCGCTGCGGGGCTTCGACCGACCCGCCGACGCCGAGCCGGTCGACCTCGCGGGCCGGTACGAGCGGCTGGCCGACCAGGGCTACCACTACGGACCGGTGTTCCGGGGGCTGGCAGCGGCGTGGCGTGCCGGCGACGACCTCTACGCGGACGTGCGGCTGCCCGGCGACCCCGGCCGGTTCGACCCGCACCCGGCCCTGCTCGACGCCGTGCTGCACGTCCTGGACACCCCGGCGCACGAGGTGCGGGTGCCGTTCTCGTGGACCGGCGTGCGAATGCGCCGGTCGGCGACGACGAGGCTGCGCGTCCGGGTCCGCCCGAACGGCGACGGGCACGAGATCACGGCCGTGGACGAGGACGGCGTGCCGGTGTTCGCGGTCGAGTCGCTGATCCTGCGGACGGTGGGCGCCGGGCTCGCGCGGTCGCCGCTCTCCCGGGTCGAGTGGGTGCCGCTGGCCCTGCCGGAGGAGGGCGTCGAGGCGGACGTCCTGCACGTCACCGGCGCCGCCGACCCGGTCTCCGGCGCGCGGGACGCGCTGGCCCGGGTGCTCGGGGCCGTGCGGGAGCACCTGGCGGGCGACCGGCCGCACCTGGTGGTCGTCACCCGGAACGCGGTCGGCGACCACGTGTCGGACCTCGCCGCCGCCCCGGTCTGGGGCCTGGTCCGCTCGGTGATCGCCGAACACCCCGGCCGGGTGTCCATCGTGGACACCGACGAGGCGTCCGCCGACCTGGTCACCCGCGGGGTGGCCGCCGGCGAGCCGCAGGTGGTGCTGCGCGGTCGGGAGGCGTGGACGCCGAAGGTCGTGCCGCTGCACGTGCAGCGCACGCCCGACACCGACTGGCACTGGGACGTCACCGAGCGCGGGACGCTGGAGAACCTCGCGCCGGTGCCGTCGCCCCGCGAGCCGCTGGGGCCCGGCGAGGTGCGGATCGCGGTCCGGGCGGCGGGCCTGAACTTCCGGGACGTGCTGATCGGCCTGGACCTCTACCCCGGCGACGACGCGAAGATCGGCGGCGAGGCCGCGGGCGTGGTGCTGGAGGTCGGCGCGGACGTCACCGACTTCACCGCGGGCGACGAGGTGATGGGCCTGTTCGCGGGCGGCGCGATGGGTCCGGTCGCGGTCACCGACCACCGGATGCTGGCGCCGGTGCCGACCGGGTGGACGTTCGCCCAGGCCGCCTCCACGCCGGTCGTGTTCCTCACCGCGTTCTACGGCCTGGTGGACCTCGCGGGCGCGCGGGCGGGGCAGTCCCTGCTGGTGCACGCGGCCACCGGCGGCGTCGGCATGGCGGCGACCCAGCTCGCCCGCCACTGGGGCCTGGAGCTGCACGGCACGGCCAGCCCGCCGAAGTGGCCCGTGCTGCGGTCACTCGGCTACCCGGACGAGCGGATCGCGTCGTCGCGCACGCTGGAGTTCGAGCAGCGCTTCGCCGACGGCGTGGACATCGTCCTGGACTGCCTGGCCGACGAGTTCGTGGACGCCTCGCTGAGGCTGCTGCCGCGCGGCGGCGTGTTCCTGGAGATGGGCAAGGCCGACATCCGGGACGCGGACGAGGTCGCCCGGCGGCACCCCGGCGTCCTCTACCGGGCCTACGACCTGGTGGAAGCCGGGCCGGACCGCATCCGGGAGATGTTCGCCGAACTGGGTGCGCTGTTCGAGGCGGGCGCGCTGACGCCGTTGCCGGTCACCGCGTGGGACCTGCGGCAGGCGCCGGAGGCGTTCCGGTTCCTGGGGCAGGCCCGGCACACCGGAAAGCTCGTGCTCACCGCCCCCGTCGTCGAGCTGGGCGACACCGTGCTCATCACGGGCGGCACGGGCACCCTGGGCACGCTCCTCGCACGCCACCTGGCGACCGCGCACGGCGTGCGCACCCTCGTGCTCGTCAGCCGCGGCGGCGGCCCGAACCCGCTGCCCGACCTGGACGCGGACGTCCGCGTGGTGGCCTGCGACGTGGGCGACCGCGACGCGCTGGCGGCGCTGCTCGCCGACCTGCCCGGCCTGACCGCCGTCGTGCACGCGGCCGGCGTGCTGGACGACGGCACGGTCGAGTCGCTGACCCCCGAGCGGCTGGCCACCACCCTGCGCCCGAAGGTGGACGCCGCGTGGCACCTGCACGAGCTGACCGACGTGCCCCTGGTGCTCTTCTCGTCGCTGGCGGGGGTGCTCGGCGGCGCGGGGCAGGCGAACTACGCGGCGGGCAACGCGTTCCTCGACGCGCTCGCCCAGCACCGCCGCGCCCGCGGCCTGCCCGCGGTCTCCATCGCGTGGGGCCTGTGGGCCGAGGACAGCGGTCTGACCGGCGGGCTGGGCGAGGCGGACCGCGCCCGGCTGGCCCGCAGCGGGTACGCCCCGCTGTCCACCGCCGAGGCCCTGGCCATGTTCGACAGCGCGGTGACCGCGGACCGGCCGCTGGTCGTCGGCGCCCGCGCCACCGTCGTCACGCCGGCGGCGAAGACCGACCAGGGCACCGTGCTGGACCTGGTGCGCGCGCACGTCGCCACGGTCCTCGGCCACGGCAGCCCCGACTCGGTGGACGTGTCCCGGCCGTTCAAGGACCTCGGGTTCGACTCGCTCACCACCGTGGAGCTGCGCAACCGGCTGGCCGCCGCGACGGGCCGGTCGCTGCCGACGACGCTGGTGTTCGACCACCCGACGCCGGCCGCGCTCGCCGAGCACCTGGCGGGGGAGCGCCGGCCGGTCGTCACCACGCCGGTGGCCGCGCCGAGCCAGGAGCCGATCGCCATCATCGGCATGGCCTGCCGGTTCCCCGGCGGCGTGCGGTCGCCGGAGGACCTGTGGCGGCTGGTCGAGGCCGAGGCCGACGTGGTGGGGCCGTTCCCGACCGACCGCGGCTGGGACCTGGCGGGCATCTTCGACACCGACCCGGACCAGCCGGGCACCACTTACACCCGGGGCGGCGGGTTCCTCGACGTGGCCACCACGTTCGACGCCGCCTTCTTCGGCATCTCGCCGCGCGAGGCGCTGGCCATGGACCCGCAGCAGCGGCTGCTGCTGGAGGTGTCCTGGGAGGCGTTCGAACGCGCCGGCATCCACCCGGCGTCGGTGCGCGGCTCCACGGCGGGCGTCTTCGTGGGCACCAACGGCCAGGACTACTCCGACCTGTGGCGGGGCGACTGGGACGCCGTCGAGGGCTACATCGGCACCGGCAACTCCGCGAGCGTGCTGTCCGGGCGGGTCGCGTACGCCTTCGGGCTGGAGGGCCCGGCGATCACCGTGGACACGGCGTGCTCGGCGTCCCTGGTGTCGCTGCACTGGGCGGCGCAGGCGTTGCGGCGCGGCGAGTGCTCGCTCGCGCTCGCCGGCGGCGCGACGGTGATGGCGACACCGGGCACCTACACGGAGTTCAGCCGGCAGCGCGTGCTGTCCGAGGACGGCCGCTGCAAGTCGTTCTCGGCCGCCGCGGACGGCACCGGGTGGGCCGAGGGCGTCGGCGTGCTGCTGGTGGAGCGGCTGTCCGACGCGCGCCGCAACGGGCACCAGGTGCTGGCGGTCGTGCGCGGCACGGCGGTGAACCAGGACGGGGCGTCCAACGGCCTCACCGCGCCCAACGGTCTCGCGCAGCAGCGCGTCCTGCAACGCGCGCTCGACGACGCGGGACTCTCCCCGGCGGACGTCGACGCCGTCGAGGCGCACGGCACCGGCACCCGCCTGGGCGACCCGATCGAGGCGCGGGCGCTGCTCGCCACCTACGGCCGGGAGCGCACCGAGCCGCTGTGGGTCGGGTCGCTCAAGTCCAACCTCGGCCACTCGCAGGCCGCGTCCGGGGTCGCCGGCGTGATCAAGATGGTGCAGGCCGTGCGCCACGGCGTGCTGCCGCGCACCCTGCACGTCACCGAACCCACCCCGCACGCCGACTGGGGCGCCGACACCGTGCAGGTCCTGGCGCAGGCCAGGCCGTGGCCCGAGGCGGGCCGCCCGCGCCGGTTCGGCGTGTCGTCGTTCGGCATCAGCGGCACGAACGCCCACGTGATCGTCGAACAGGCCGAGGAGGAGACCGCCGACCCGACCGACGACGCCCGGCCGGTCGCGTGGGTGTTGTCCGCCAAGGACGACGCGGCCTTGCGCGAGCAGGCACAACGGCTGCTCGCGCACCTGGGGGCGACGCCGGAGCACCCGCTGGACGTGGCGTGGACGCTCGCCACCACGCGCGCGCACCTGGACCGCCGGATCGGCTTCGCCGGCAGCACGCGCCACGCCCTGATGGAGCGGCTCGCCGAGGTGACCGGCGGGCGTGACGACGCGGGCCGGGTGGCGTTCCTGTTCTCCGGCCAGGGCAGCCAGCACCCCGGCATGGCCGCCGGGCTGCGCGAGGCGTTCCCCGTGTTCGCGCGGGCGTTCGACGAGGTGTGCGCGCACCTGGGGCTGGGCGACGCGCTCGACACCGACGCCGTGCACGAGACCGGGGTCGCGCAGCCCGCGCTGTTCGCGTTCGAGGTGGCGTTGTTCCGGCTGCTGGAGCACTGGGGCGTGCGGCCCGACTTCGTGGCCGGGCACTCCGTCGGCGAGATCGCCGCCGCGCACGTCGCCGGCGTGCTGTCGCTGGCGGACGCGTGCACGCTGGTCACCGCGCGCGGCCGGCTGATGCAGGCGCTGCCCGCCGGCGGGGCGATGGCGGCGGTCGTCGCGTCCGAGCAGGAGGTGCTGCCCCTGCTGACCGACGGGGTGACCGTCGCCGCGGTCAACGGTCCGCGGTCGACGGTCGTCTCCGGTGACGAGGACGCGGTGCTCGCGGTCGCGGCGCGGTTCGAGCGCGGCACCCGGCTCAAGGTCAGCCACGCGTTCCACTCGCACCTGATGGACCCGATGCTGGCCGGGTTCCGCGCCGTGGTCGAGGGGTTGTCCTTCGGTCCGGCCGCCATCCCGGTGGTGTCGACGCTGACCGGCACGCCCGTCGAGTTCACCGCCGAGCACTGGGTCCGGCACGCGCGCGAGGCGGTGCGGTTCCACGACGCCGTGCGCCACCTGGAGTCCCTCGGTGCGCGGACGTTCCTGGAGGTCGGGCCGAGCGGCGCGCTCAGCGGCACGGGCGGGTTCACCCCCGCCCTGCGCCGCGACCGACCCGACGAGGAGGCGCTGCTCGACGCCGTCGCGGAGCTGCACGCGCGCGGCGTCGAGGTCGACTGGACGCGCGTGTACGAGGGGCGTCCGACGCGGCGGGCGCAGCTGCCGACCTACGCGTTCCAGCCCAAGCGCTTCTGGCCCGGCGCCGCGGCTCGGCGGCGGGCCGACGCCGAGCACCCGATGGTCGACGCGGTGGCGGAGCTCGCCGAGCACGGCGGGTTGCTGCTGCACGGGCGGCTGAGCACCGCGACCCACCCGTGGCTGGCCGAGCACCGGGTGTTCGACCAGGTCGTCGTGCCCGGCACGGCGTTGCTGGAACTCGCCGGGCACGCGGCGACGCGCGTCGGCGCCGGCCGGGTGGCGGAGCTGACGCTGCACAACCCGCTCGTGGTGCCCGACGGCACGGCGGTCGAGGTGCAGCTCGTGGTGTCCGACCACGACCTGACCATCCACGCGCGTCCCGAGGGCGGCGAGTGGGCCAAGCACGCCACCGGTGCGCTCGGCGACGACGCGGCGCCCGCCGTGCCGCTCACCGAGTGGCCGCCGCCGGGTGCGCACGAGATCGGGATCGACGAGCTGTACGACGACTTCGCGGCGGCCGGGCTCGACTACGGCCCCGTGTTCCGCGGCCTGCGCGCGGTGTGGCGCCGGGTGGCCCGGGACGCGGGCGGCGCGGAGGTCACCGAGGTCTTCGCGGAGGTGTCCGTCCCCGACGGCGGGGGCTACGGCCTGCACCCGGCGCTGCGGGACGTGGCGCAGCACGTCGTGGTGCCAGGCGACCTGGTGGTCGGCGCCGGGCACGCGTTCCTGCCGTTCGCGTGGACCGACGTGACGGTGCACAGCCGGGGCGCGTCGACGCTGCGGGTGCGCCTCACCCCGACCGGCCCCGACTCCGTCTCGCTCGTCCTCGCCGACGACGTCGGCGCGCCGGTGGCCACCGTGGGCAGCCTGGCCCTGCGCCCCGCCGCCGTGCCCCGACCGCTGCACCGCGTGACGTGGACGCGGGAGCCGGTGCCCGAAGGGGTGGTGCGGCACGTGGTCCCGTCGGTCGAGGGTGATCCGCCCACCGCCGCCCGGGCCGCGACCGCCGACGTGCTGGCGCAGCTGGGCGCCTGGCCGGCCGACCCGAGGTCGGCGGACTCCCGGTTGGCTATCGTCGTGTCGGACGACCTCGCGCACACCGCGGTCCACGGCCTGGTCCGGGCGGCGCAGGCCGAGTACCCGGACCGGTTCCTGCTGGTGCGGGGCGACCAGGTGGTGACACCCCGGTTCGTGCCGGCGCCACCGGCCCCGGACGGCGAGCTGCCCGCCGGCACGGTGCTGGTCACCGGCGGCACGGGCGCGCTGGGCCGGCTGATCGCCCGCCACCTCGGCGACCGGGCGGTGCTGGTCAGCCGGAGCGGCACCCCGGTGCCCGGGTTCCGGACCGTCGCCTGCGACGTGGCGGACCGGGACGCGCTGGCCGCGCTGCTGGCCACGATCCCGGACCTGGCCGCCGTCGTGCACGCGGCGGGCGTGCTGGACGACGGAGTGCTGTCCTCGCTGACGCCGGACCGCTTCGACGCGGTGTTCCGGCCCAAGGTGGACGCCGCGTGGCACCTGCACGAGCTGACCGACGTGCCGCTGGTCCTGTTCTCCTCGGCCGCCGGGCTGCTCGGCGGCGCGGGTCAGGGCAACTACGCGGCGGCCAACGCCTTCCTCGACGGGCTCGCCGAGCACCGGCGCGCCGGGGGTCTGCCCGCGGTCTCGCTCGCCTGGGGCCTGTGGGAGGTGGGCATGGGCGGGTCGCTGTCCGACGCGCACCGCGAGCGGCTGGGCCGGGACGGGGTCGCGCCGCTCACCGAAGCCGAAGGCCTCGCGCTGTTCGACGCCGCGCTCGGCCTCGACGACGCGGTGCTGCTGCCGGCCAGGGTGTCCGCCGCGACCCTGCGGCCACGCGCGGCCAAGGCCGTGGAGGTCTGGAAGGACGTCGACCCGCTGACGCTGGTGCGGTCGACGGTCGCGACCGTGCTCGGCCACGGCTCGGCGGAGGACGTCCCGCCCGGCCGGCCGTTCACCGACCTCGGGCTGGACTCGCTGGCGGCGGTGGAGATCCGGCGGCGGCTCGACGCGGCCACCGGCCTGCGGCTGCCCGCCACGGTCGTGTTCGACCACCCGAACCCGACGGCGCTGGCCGACCACCTGGCCGAGCGGCTGCGTCCCGACCACGCCGCCGCCGCGCTCGCCCAGGTGGACGTGCTCGCCCGGTCGCTGGCGGCGCTCGGCGAGGAGGACGGCGCGCGGGTGCGGCAGCGGTTGGAGGCGCTGCTGGCGGTGCGCCTCCCACAGGAGCCGGCCGACGCGCCGGAGACCGCCGACGACCTCGAACTGGACACCGCCGACCTCGACCAGATGCTCGACATCATCGACCAGGAACTCGGGGCGACGTGATGGCCGACGACCAGAAGGTGCTGGACTACCTCAAGCGGCTGACGGCCGACCTGCGGCAGACCAGGCAACGCCTCCGGGACACCGAGGAGGCGGCGCGCGAGCCGATCGCCGTCGTGGGCATGGCCTGCCGCTACCCCGGCGACGTGCGGTCGCCGGAGGACCTGTGGCGGCTGGTGGCCGAGGGCCGGGACGCGGTGACGCCGTTCCCGGTCGACCGGGGGTGGTCGGCCGCCGACGTCGCGGCCAGCCACACCCGGGAAGGCGGGTTCCTGCACGACGCGGGCCACTTCGACCCGGCCCCGTTCGACATCAGCCCCCGTGAGGCGCTGGTGGTCGACCCGCAGCAGCGGCTGCTGCTGGAGACCGCGTGGGAGGCGTTCGAGCACGGCCGGATCGACCACACGACGTTGCGCGGCAGCCGGACCGGCGTGTTCGTCGGCGTGATGTACCACGACTACGCGTCCCGGCTGCCGGAGATCCCCGAGCAGGCGCACGCGTTCCTCGGCACCGGCACGGCGGGCAGCGTCGCGTCCGGCCGCGTCTCCTACGTCTTCGGCCTGGAGGGGCCGGCGGTCACGATCGACACCGCGTGCTCGTCGTCGCTGGTCTCGGTGCACCTGGCCGCGCAGGCGCTGCGCCGGGGCGACTGCACCCTGGCCCTGGCGGGCGGCGCGACGGTGATGGCCTCACCCGGCCCGTTCCTGGACTTCAGCCGCCAGGACGGGCTGGCCCGCGACGGCCGGTGCAAGTCGTTCTCCGCCGACGCCGACGGCACCGGGTGGGCCGAGGGCGCCGGGATGCTGCTGCTCGAACGGCTCTCCGACGCCCGGCGCAACGGGCACCCCGTGCTGGCCGTGATCCGGGGCAGCGCCGTCAACCAGGACGGCGCGTCGAACGGCCTGACCGCGCCCAACGGCCCGTCGCAGCAACGCGTGATCCGGCAGGCGCTCGCCGACGCCGGGCTGTCCGCCTCGGACGTCGACGCGGTCGAGGCGCACGGCACCGGCACGGTGCTCGGCGACCCGATCGAGGCGCAGGCCGTGCTGGCGACCTACGGCCGGGACCGTGACACGCCGCTGTCGCTGGGCTCGCTGAAGTCCAACCTCGGCCACACCCAGGCCGCGGCGGGCGTCGGCGGCGTGATCAAGATGGTGCTGGCGCTGCGGCACGGGCTCCTGCCGCGCACCCTGCACGCCGAGCGGCCGAGCCCGCACGTCGACTGGTCGGCGGGCGCGGTGGAGCTGCTGACCACCGAGAAGCCCTGGCCCGCCGGGGAACGCCCGCGTCGGGCCGGTGTGTCGTCGTTCGGGTTCAGCGGCACCAACGCGCACGTGATCGTGGAGGAGCCGCCCGCGACGCCCGCCCCGCCGACCGGGCGCGGGCGGTCCGTGCCGTGGGTGCTGACCGCCCGCACCGAACCGGCGCTGCGGGAGCAGGCCCGGCGGCTGTCCGCCCACCTGGCGGCCGATCCCGGGGTCCGGCCGAGCGATGTCGCCTACTCGCTGCTCACCACCCGCGCGCCGCTGGAGCGCCGGGCCGCGTTGACCGACCTGGACGCGTTCACCGGAGTCGTGGACGAGCCCGTCGGCGGGAAGGTGGCGTTCCTGTTCTCCGGGCAGGGCAGCCAGCGGGCGCGGATGGGCGTCGCGCTGCACGCCGAGTTCCCCGTGTTCGCGGCGGCCTACGACGACGTGCTGACGCGGCTGGGCGTGCGCGACGCGGTGTTCGCCGGCGAGTCCCTCGACCGCACCGACCTCGCGCAGCCCGCGCTGTTCGCGCTCGAAGTGGCGCTGTTCCGGCTGGTGGAGTCGTGGGGCGTGCGACCGGACTTCCTGGCCGGGCACTCGGTCGGCGAGATCGCCGCCGCCCACGTGTCCGGCGCGCTGTCGCTGGACGACGCGTGCACGCTGGTGCGCGCCCGCGGCCGGTTGATGCACGCCCTGCCACCCGGTGGCGGGATGGTCGCGGTCGCCCTGTCGGAGGACGAGGTGCGGCCGCTGCTGTCCGACCGGGTGGGCATCGCGGCGGTCAACGGACCGCGCGCGGTGGTGGTGTCCGGCGACGAGACGGCGTTGGCGGCGTTCACCGGGCGGCGGCTGCGGGTCGGCCACGCGTTCCACTCGCCGCTGATGGACCCGGTGCTGGCCGAGTTCCGCGCCGTGGCCGACGGGCTGTCCTTCGGCGAGACCGCCATCCCGGTGGTGTCGACGCTGACCGGCGCGACCGCCGAGTTCTCCGCCGAGCACTGGGTGCGGCACGCCCGCGAAACCGTGCGGTTCCACGACGCCATGACCCGCCTGACCGCCGAAGGCGTGCGGACGTTCCTCGAACTCGGCCCGGACGGCACGCTCGCCGCGCTGGCCGATGACGTGATCCCGCTGCTGCGCGGTCGGCTCGCCGAACCGGAGGCCGTCGGCCAGGCCGCCGCGCGACTGCACCTGCGCGGCGTCGGCCCGGACTGGCACGCGTTCTTCGCCGACAGCGGCGCGCGGGCCGTGGACCTGCCGACGTACGCGTTCCAGCGGCGGCGGTTCTGGCTCGAAGCGCCCCCGACGCCGTGGCTGGACGACGGGATCGAGTCGGCCGGGTCCGACGACGTGCTGCACCTCGGCACGATCTCGACGGCCGACGCGCCGTGGCTGGCCGACCACGTCGTCGGCGACGCCGTGCTGCTGCCCGGCACCGCGTTCGTGGAGCTGGCGCGGCAGGTCGGGGCCGGGCGGCACGTGGCGGAGCTGACGCTGGAGGCGCCGCTCCCGCTCACCGGGCCGGTCCGGGTGCAGGTGGTCGTCGGCGCCGAGGGCCGGTTCACCGTGCACGCGAGGGCGGACGGCCCGTGGACCCGACACGCGTCCGGGACGTTCGGCGGCACGCCGGCCGCCCCCGCGCCGCTGGGCGAGTGGCCGCCGGAGGGCGACCCGATCGACGTCGCCGACGTGTACGAGCGGCTCGCCCACGGCCCGGCGTTCCAAGGGCTCCGGGCCGCCTGGCGGGTCGGCGAGGAGGTGTTCGCCGAGGTCGGGCTGCCGGTCGAGGCCGGGCCGTTCGGCGTGCACCCGGCGCTGCTGGACGCCGTGCTGCACGCGGCGGGCGGCTCCGACGAGCTGTTGGTGCCGTTCGCGTGGCACGGCGTGCGGTGGCACGCGACCGGTGCGACGACGCTGCGGGCACGGCTCACCCCGGTGGGCCGGCACGCCCTGTCGCTGGCCGCGTTCGACGAGTCCGGCGCGCCCGTGGTCACGGTCGACCAGGTGCGGCTCCGGCCGCTGGCCGGGATCCGTGACGCCGCCGCGCCGCTGTACCGGGTGACCTGGCGGGCGGGCCAGGCGGTCGAGCCGGACGCCACCATCGACGAGCCCACCGTGGACGCCGCCGTGCTCAGGGCGCTGGCACTGGCTCAGGCCGCCGGTGACCGCCTGGTCGTGGACACGCGGGACGACCTGGCGGGCGCGGCGGCGCGCGGGCTGCTCCGCTCGGCGCAGTCGGAGGACCCGGGCCGGATCGTCGTGCTCACCGACGGCCGCGAGCACACCCTCGAGCTGACCCGGGTCCGGGCCGCGGACGCGGTGTCGCCGTTCGGACCCGACAGCACGGTGCTCATCACGGGAGGCACGGGCGCGTTGGGCCTGCTGGTGGCCCGCCACCTCGTCACCGCGCACGGGGTGCGCAGGCTGGTGCTGGCCGGCCGGCGTGGCGGTCCGACACCGGACCTGGACGCCGACGTGACCGTGGTGGCCTGCGACGTGGCCGACCGCGACCAGCTCGCGCGCCTGCTCGACACCCACCCGGTGACCGCGGTCGTGCACTGCGCCGCCGTCCTGGACGACGGTGTGATCTCCTCCCTCACGCCCGACCGGGTCCGGGAGGTGCTGCGGCCCAAGGTGGACGCCGCCCGGCACCTGCACGAGCTGACCGACGTGCCCCTGGTGTTCTTCTCCTCGGTGGCGGGCGTCTTCGGCGGACCGGGCCAGGGCAACTACGCGGCGGCCAACGCCTACCTGGACGCGTTGGCCGAGCACCGCCGCGCGCAGGGGCTGCCGGCCGTCTCGCTCGCCTGGGGACCGTGGAGGAGCGGGCTCGCGGGCGAGGTCGACGAGACCGCGTCGCGCCGCATGGCCGCCGCGGGCCTGCGCCCGCTGTCCGACTCGATGGGGCTGGCCTCGTTCGACGCGGCGCTCACCGCGGACGCGCCGGTGCTCGCCCCCGTGCTGATGGACCGGCGGCCCGCACCGGCGACGGCCGCGCCGCGAACGGCCCGCGCTGTCACGGATCTCGCCGACCTCGTGCGGGCGGAGGTCGCGGCCGTGCTCGGGTACGACGAGGTGGAGGACACCAGGGCGTTCGCCGAGCTGGGCTTCGACTCGCTGACCGCCGTCGAGCTGCGCAACCGGCTCGCCGCCGCCACCGGTCGCAGCCTGCCCTCGACCCTGGTGTTCGACCACCCCACGCCGGCGGCGCTCGTCGAGCACCTGCGCGGGACCGGACGCGTCGAGGAGGCGCCGGTCGCCCGGGTGGCCGACGACCCGATCGCCATCGTCGGCATGGCCTGCCGCTACCCCGGCGGCGTCCGGTCGCCGGAGGACCTGTGGCGGCTGCTCGCGGAGGGCGGCGACGCGGTGTCCGCGTTCCCGACCGACCGGGGGTGGCACCTCACCGGCGAGGGCGGGTTCCTGCACGACGCGGCGGCGTTCGACCCGGCGTTCTTCGGCATCTCGCCCCGTGAGGCGCTGGCGATGGACCCCCAGCAGCGGCTGCTGCTGGAGACCACGTGGGAGCTGTTCGAACGGGCCGGGATCGTGCCGGAGTCGTTGCGCGGCAGCCGGACCGGGGTGTTCGCGGGTGTGATGTACCACGACTACGGCTCACGGGTGCGCAACGCGCCCGACGACCTCGCCGGGTACCTGGGCAGCGGCAGTTCGGGCAGCGTCGCGTCGGGCCGGGTGGCCTACGTCTTCGGGCTGGAGGGCCCGGCCGTCACGGTGGACACGGCGTGCTCGTCGTCGCTGGTGGCCCTGCACCTGGCGGCGCAGGCGGTCCGCGGCGGCGAGTGCTCGCTGGCCGTCGCGGGCGGCGTCACGGTGATGTCCACACCGGACACGTTCGTCGAGTTCCGCCGTCAGGGCGGTTTGGCGGCGGACGGGCGGTGCAAGTCGTTCGCCGACACCGCCGACGGCACCGGCTGGGCGGAGGGCGTCGGGTTGCTGCTGGTGGAGCGGCTGTCCGACGCGCGCCGCAACGGGCATCGCGTGCTGGCGCTGGTGCGGGGGAGCGCGGTGAACTCCGACGGCGCGTCGAACGGGTTGACCGCGCCGAACGGTCCGTCGCAGCAGCGGGTGATCCGGGCCGCGCTGGCCGCGTCCGGTCTGTCCACTTCGGACGTGGATGTGGTGGAGGCGCACGGCACGGGCACCCGGTTGGGTGACCCGATCGAGGCGCAGGCGTTGCTGGCGACCTACGGCCAGGACCGCTCGACGCCGTTGTTGCTGGGTTCGGTGAAGTCGAACCTCGGCCACACCCAGGCGGCGGCGGGTGTCGCGGGCGTGATCAAGGTGGTGCAGGCGATGCGGCACGGCACAGCGCCCAAGACGCTGCACCTCGACCGGCCCTCGGCCGAGGTGGACTGGTCGGCGGGCGCGGTGCAGCTGCTGACCGAGGCCAAGCCCTGGCCGGCGCACGGCCGGGCCCGGCGGGCGGCGGTGTCGTCGTTCGGGATCAGCGGCACGAACGCCCACGTGATCCTGGAGCAGTCCCCGGACCAACCGGAGCCGGCGACCCACGAGGCGGGGCGACCGGACCGGCGGCACCGGTCGGACCAGCCGGACCTGCCGGACCAGCCTGAGCCGGTCGGTGGCGGGCCGGTGGTGCCCTGGGTGTTGTCCGGTCGGACGCCGGAGGCGGTGCGCGAGCTGGCGCTGCGGGTGCGCGAGCACGCGGCCGACCTGTCGGCCGCGGCCGTCGGGCGCACGCTCGCCACCGCCCGCCAGGCGTTCCCGTTCCGGGCGGCCGTCGTCGGTGACCGGGCGGCGCTGCTCGAGTCGCTGGACGCGGTGAGCCCCGAACGCGTCGACTCCGGCCGGGTCGGGTTCCTGTTCGCCGGGCAGGGCGCCCAGCGCGTCGACATGGCCCGCGAGCTGCGCGCGGCGTTCCCGGCGTTCGCCGACGCCTTCGCCGCCGTCCGGGCCGAGCTGGACCGCCACCTGGCCCGTCCGCTGGACGACGTGCTCGGCACCGAGGCCGTGCACCGCACCGAGTTCGCCCAGCCCGCCTTGTTCGCGGTCGAGGTGGCGTTGTTCCGCCTCTACGAGTCGTGGGGCGTGCGACCCGACTTCCTGGTGGGCCACTCCGTCGGCGAGTTCGCCGCCGCGCACGTCGCCGGGGTGCTGACCCTGCCCGACGCGGCGAAGCTCGTCGCGGCACGCGGCCGGCTGATGCAGGGCGCGCCCGGCGGCGGGGCGATGGCCGTCCTCGCGGCGGCGGAGGACGAGGTCGTGCCGCTGCTCGCCGACGGCGTCGTCGTCGCCGCGGTCAACGGTCCGCTGGCGACGGTCGTCTCCGGTGACGCCGACGCGGTGCGGCGGCTGATCGCGGCACTGGGCCGCAAGGCCACCGGGCTGGAGGTCAGCCACGCCTTCCACTCACCGCACATGGACCCGGTCCTCGCGCCCTTCCGCGACGTCGTGGCCGGGGTCGACTTCCGGTCGCCCACGATCCCGTTCGTCTCCACCCTCACCGGCAAGCGCGCGAGCGACGAGCTGCGCACGGCCGAGTACTGGACCCGGCAGCTGCGGGAGCCGGTGCGCTTCGCGGACGCCTTGGCGCACCTGGAGAGCGAGGGCGCGACCCGGCTGGTGGACATCGGCCCGACCGACCCGCTGAAGGTCGTCACGGCGCTGGCGAAGCTGCACGTGCGCGGCGTCGAGGTGGACTGGGCGGCGTTCTTCCCGCCGACCCCGCTCGCGGACCTGCCGACCTACCCGTTCCGGCACGAGCGGTACTGGCTGGACGCCGACGAGGTCACCGCGTCCTTCGACGAGCCGTGGTGGGCCGACCACGCGGTGGACGGCACGCCGATCGTGCCCGGCGCCGCGTTCGTCGACCTCGCGCTGCGGGCCGGCCCGATCGGCGAGCTCACCATCGCCCGTCCGCTCGCCCTGCCCGCCGCGGTCCGCCTCGCGGTCCAGGGCGACACCGTCCGGTGCGTGGCGGGCGGACGACCGCACGCGGTCGGCACCCTCGCGGCGGCCGCGCCGAACGCGGCACCCGTCCCGCTGACCGAGTGGCCACCGGACGCCGACGAGGTCTCCCTGACCGGCTTCTACGACCGGCTGGCCGAACTGGGGCTGCGCTACGGCCCGGCGTTCCGCGGGCTCAAGCGCGTCTGGCGGCGCGACGGCGAGGTGTTCGCCGAGGTGGACGTGCCGGTCGACTCGTTCGCGGTCGGGCTCGACGCCGTCCTGCACGCCGGCGCGTTCCTGTTCGAGCCCGACCAGGCGCTGCTGCCGCACGTCTGGCGCGACGTCCGGCGGCACGGCGACGCGCGGATCACCCGCGCCCGCCTCACCCGGCTCGGCGACGCGGAGACGCGCATCGACCTGGCCGACGAGCACGGCCGCCCGGTGGCCGCGGTCGGGTCGCTCGGCTTCGCGCCCCTGCCGGTGGACCTGCCGCTGCACCGCGTCGAGTGGCGGGACGCCGCGCCGAAGGGCGTCGGCCGCGCGGCGATCGTCGAGCTGGACGACACCACGACGGTCGAGGACGTGCTGGTGCTCCTGCAATCCGCCGTGGAACCGCTCGCGGTGGTGATCAAGCCGACGCTCGCGCACGCCCCCGTGCGCGGCCTGGTGCGGTCGGCCGCCCTCGAACACCCCGGCCGGTTCACCCTGGTCGACACGGACGGCAGCGCGCCGCCGGACGAGGCGGCCGGCCTGGGGGAGCGGGAGGTCCGCATCCGGTCCGGTCGGCTGTCCACGCCCCACCTCGTGCCCGCCACCCCGACCGCGCCGGGCCGGCTCACCGGGACGGTCCTGGTCACCGGCGGTTCCGGTGCGCTCGCGGGCGCGCTCGCCGCGCACCTGCTGCGCGCCCACGACGTCACGGAGGTGGTGCTGGCCAGCCGCAGCGGCCACGCGCCCGCGTTGCCGGGAGCCGTCGGCGTCCGCTGCGACATCTCCGACCGCGACCAGGTCGCCGAGCTGCTGGCGTCCCTGCCGGACCTGAGCGCGGTGGTGCACAGCGCCGGGGTCCTGGACGACGGCACCCTGCACTCCCTGACCCCCGAACGACTCCGCCGCGTCCTGGCGCCGAAGGCCGACGGCGCGCGGCACCTGCACGAGCTGACCGACGTGCCGCTCATCCTGTTCTCCTCGGCGGCGGGCACGCTCGGCGCGCCCGGCCAGGCGAACTACGCCGCCGCCAACGCCTACCTCGACGCCCTCGCCGAGCACCGCCGGGCCGCCGGCCTGCCCGGCGTGTCGCTGGCCTGGGGGCCGTGGGACCTGGGCATGGCCGCCGACCGCAACCGGTTGGCCCGCAACGGCATCGCGCCGCTGTCCACCCGCGAAGGCCTGGCGTTGTTCGACCGCGCCCTCACCGCCGGCGAACCGGTGCTGGTGCCGCTGCGCCGGGTGCGCGTCGAGCAGGCCGTGGCGGACGAGGACGAGCTGACCACCGTGCGACGGGTGGTGGCCGAGGTGCTGGGCCACCGCGAGCCCGTGTCGCCCGACGCGTCGTTGGCCGACCTCGGGTTCGACTCCCTCACCTCGGTGGAGCTGCGCAACCGGCTCACCGCGGCCACCGGGGTCGAGCTGTCCGCGACCGTCGCGTTCGAGCACCCCACGGTCGCCGACCTCGCCCGGCGCCTGCGCCCGGAGCCCGTCGCCGACGACGGCCTGGCGGCGTTGTTCGACCAGGCGAAGGCGGCGGGCCGGCTCATGGTCGGCATGGAGCTGGTGCGGGTCGCGGCCCGGCTGCGCCCGACGTTCACCAGCGCCGAGCCGCCGCCGCCGATCCGCCTCGCGCAGGGTCCCCGCGTGCCCGCCCTGCTGTGCTTCCCGGCCGTGGTGGCGCTGTCCGGGGCGCACCAGTACGCCCGGTTCGCCGAGCACCTGCGCGGCCGGCGGGACGTGACCGTGCTGCCGCAGCCGGGTTTCCGCGCCGGGGAACCCCTGCCCGCCACCGTCGAGGCGGTCGTCGAGACGCACCTCAAGTCCGTCCCGGACGGTCCGGTGGCGCTGCTCGGGTACTCGTCCGGCGGCTGGATCGCGCACGAGGTCGCGCGTCGCCTGGAGGAGCTGGGCAGGCCGGCCGAGGCCGTGGTCCTGCTGGACACCTACGTGCAGCAGGAGATGACGCCCGAGCTGACCGACGAGTTCGTGGCGGGCCTGTTCGCCCGCCGCACGGACGCCGACGCCACCTCGCTCACCGCGATGGGCGGCTACTTCGAGGTGTTCCGGACCTGGGCGCCGCGCGCGCTCGCCACCCCGACCCTGTTCCTGCGCGCCGAGCGGGTGCTGGCCGGCCGGCCCGCCGCCTGGGCGCACGCGGACGAGTTCCGCACCGTCCCGGGCGACCACTTCACGATCGTCCAGGACCACGCCGACTCCACCGCCGACACCGTGCACGACTGGCTGTCCACCACCGAGGAGCAACGATGACCACCGTGACGCCCGAACTCGTCGCCGCGGCGTACGCCGCCCTGCTGACCGGCGACCGGGCCGAGATCGCCGAGTACTGGTCCGAGGACCTGCGCTTCCACGCGCCGGGACAGCACAGGTTCGCCGGGTGGCACGAAGGGCTCGACTCCTTCCTCGACTACCTCGCCGGCGTCCACGTGGCGTCGGGCGGCACGTGGCAGACCGACGTCCTGCACTCGGTCATCGGCGGCGACCACTCCGTGGAGCTGGTGCGGGTGCACGCCGTGCGCGCCGGCGCGAAGCCGGACAGCACGTCGCCGTTCGACGTCCTGGAGATCACCGGCGCGCAGATCAGCCGGTGGGAGGACGGGAAGGTCGTCGAGGGCACCGCCGGCTACTTCGGCGACGGCGCGACCAACGCCAACCAGTGGTGGTCGCCGATCGGCCCGAACGGCGAACGCCGCGACGTCTGACCGGCGTGCACCTGCCCGCCCGGGGACGGCGACCGGCCGCCGTCCCCGGGGCGGGCGCGTCGAGGGCCGGTCGAGGGATCGATGACGTCGTCGTCGAACGCGTCGAACGAATGGCCTGGTGAGACGGCCCGTCGGCTCCGGTCGGGTGAATCGCTGTCCGATTGCGGACAGGCGGGATTGACACGGGAATCGTCCCGAGCCGATGGTTCAGCGGGTCCTCTGGGAGCGTTCCCAGAACGCTGGAAGTCGAAGGGAACGAGATGTCCCGCAAACCTGCCCTGCACGCCCTCGTGGCGGCCCTCGTCGCGGCGCTGGCGTTCGCCGCGGCCCAGCCCGCATTCTCCTCCGCCGCGCCGGCCGCCGCGAGCCCGGTGCGGATCATGCCGCTCGGCGACTCGATCACCGCCGGTCCCGGCTGCTGGCGAGCCTACCTGTGGGACCGCCTGCAGAAGACCGGCCACACCGACATCGACTTCGTCGGCACCCAGCCGGGCGGCGGGTGCCCGGTGCCGTTCGACGGCGACCACGAGGGCCACGGCGGCTACGCGGCCACCGGCATCGCGGAGCAGGACCAGCTGCCGCCGTGGCTGGCCGCGGCCCGTCCCGACATCGTGCTCATGCACCTGGGCACCAACGACATGTGGGGCAACTTCCGCCCCATCGAGTCCGTCATCGCCGCGTACTCCAAGCTCGTGGACCAGATGCGGGCGAACAACCCGGACATGAAGATCCTCGTCGCGAAGATCATCCCGATGGCCTGCCCCGAGTGCACGCACGTCGTCGCCCTGAACAACGCCATCCCCGGGTGGGCGGCGGCCAAGACGACCGCGCGGTCGCCGATCACCGTGGTCGACCAGTGGACCGGCTTCGACACGACCACCGACACCGGTGACGGGGTGCACCCGAACGACGCGGGCTTCCGCAAGATGGCCGACCGCTGGTACCCGGCCCTCACCGCCGCTCTCGGCGGCACCTCACCGACCACCACCACGACGACCACGACGACCACGACCACGACGACGACGGTCCCGCCCGTTGGCGCCTGCGCCGCGACCTACCGCGTGGTCAGCCAGTGGAACGGTGGTTTCCAGGGCGAGGTGACCGTGCGCAACAACGCCACGACGACGACCGCGAGCTGGTCGGCCACGCTCACCTTCGCCGCCGGCCAGCAGCTCACCCAGGCGTGGAACGCCACCGTCGTGCAGAGCGGGACGACGGCGACCGCGCGGAACCTGGGCTGGAACGGCGCCCTGCCGCCGGCCGGGTCGGCCACCTTCGGCTTCCTCGCCAGCGGAACCGGCACGGCCGCGACGGTCGGTTGCACGACGGGCTGACCACCGAGGGCAGCCGACCGCGCTTCCGCGGACGACGCGCGCGGCGCAGTGGGCGGGGTCCGCGAACACCTCGATTCACTCGCAGCCAGAATTGTTCGCAGCACGACAGATCAGCTGCGAGCGGAATAGAGGATTCGCGCGCAAATGCCATGGAACTCCGTGCCGCGCAAGCATTTCGCGTGACCGCGTCCACGGTGCGAGACGGATGATCGAGGGAACCGCGTTTCTGTAAGTTCACCACCGGTTCCCCATTTCCGGTTCGGCACGGAGTTCTCCCATGGCGCAGAAAGAACCGCGGCGCGCCGCGTTGTCCGCCACGCACTCGGTCCTGGTGCGCGTGACGGCGGTGCTCGTGCTGCTCGCGACGTGGGAGGCGCTCGTCCTGGCGGGGTTCTGGCCGCCGGCCGTCCTGCCCGGACCGGTCCAGGTGTGGGACCAGTTGCTCGCCGCCTCGGACAGCGGCAACGGCCAGGGCGGGTACGCGGGCTCCACCGTGGTCGAACGGCTCGGCGTCAGCCTGCGGCGGGTCGGATACGGCTCCGCCTACGGCATCCTCGTCGGCGTGGGGCTCGGCCTGCTGATGGGCCTGGTCCCGCTGATCCGCGCGGTGGCCGAGCCGTTCGTGACGTTCCTGCGCGCCCTGCCGCCGCTGGCCTACCTGAGCCTGCTGGTCATCTGGTTCGGCATCGACGAGGAACCCAAGGTCTACCTGCTCGTCGTGGCCGCCTTCCCGCCGGTCGCGGTCGCCACCGCGGCCGCCGTGACCGGCGTGAACAGGCAGTACGTGGAGGCCGCCCACGCGCTCGGAGCCGGCCGGCTCGGCGTGGTCGGCACGGTGGTGCTGCCCGCGTCCGCGCCCGAGATCCTCACCGGCGTCCGGCTGGCCGTGGGCGTGGCCTACAGCTCCGTCGTGGCCGCCGAGACCGTCAACGGCGCGGACGGCATCGGGGGCATGGTCCTCAACGCCCAGCGCTACAACCAGACCGCGGTCGTCCTGCTCGGACTCGTCGTCATCGGCGTGACCGGGCTGCTCATCGACACCGCCATCCTCGCGCTGCAACGCGCCGTCTCGCCGTGGCGCGGACGGGCCTGAGCGCCGACACCGGGAGCACCACCATGTCCGTCACGCGCAGATCGGTCCTGTCCCTGCTCGCCGCCGCCCCGGTGCTGGCCGCGTGCGGGGTCGGCGGCTCGTCCCCGGCGAAGCCCGGTGAGCGGCAGGTCCGCATCGCCTACCAGAACTTCGCCGACAGCACGCTGCTGGTGAAGGACCAGGGCGTGCTGGAGAAGGCGCTGCCCGACCACCGGATCACCTGGACGTCCTTCGACTCCGGCGCGAGCATCAACACCGCGTTCCTGGGCGGCGCCATCGACCTCGCGGTCATCGGCAGCAGCCCCGCCGCGGCCGGGTTGTGCCCGCCGCTGAACATCCCGTACCAGGTGGTCGAGCTGCTCAACGTGATCGGCGACAGCGAAGCCCTGGTGGTGCGCGAGGCCAGTGGGATCACCGACATCAGGGGCCTGGTCGGCCGCAAGGTCGCCGCCCCGTTCGGCTCCACCGCGCACTACAGCCTCCTGGCCGCCTTCCAGCAGGCCGGCGTCGACCCGGCGTCGGTGACCTTGGTCGACCTGGAGCCGCAGAACGTCCAGGCCGCCTGGCAGCGCGGTGACATCGACGGCGCGTACGTGTGGACGCCCGTCCTCAGCGTGCTCCAGCAGGACGGCCTGACCCTCACCGACAGCGCCCGGCTGGCCGCCGCCGGCAAGCCGACGCTGACGTTCACCGTCGCGCGCACGGAGTTCGTCGAGCGCGACGGCGACGTGCTGGACCAGTGGCTGGCCGCCACCGACGCCGCCATCAAGAAGATCAAGGACGAGCCCCGCGTGGTCGCCGAGGCCGTGTCGCGGCAGATCGGCGCGAGCGTGGACGACGCGTTGTCCCAGCTGAAGCAGAACATCTACGTCGACCACGCCGAACAACGCGGTCCCGGGTACTTCGGCGTCGCCGACGCGCCGGGCGCGCTCGCCGAGCAGCTGCGGGCCACCGCCGAGTTCCTGCACGGCCAGCGGAAGGTGGACTCGGTGCCCGACGTGGCGGCGTTCCGCGCGGCCCTGCGGACGCCCCGTGCGTGAGCCGCTGGTGGAACTGGTCGACGTCGAGCACCGGTACCGGGCCGGGGGATCCGACGTCCCGGCGCTCGGGCCGCTGGACCTGTGCGTGGACCCGGGGGAGTTCCTGGTCGTGGTGGGCCCGTCCGGGTCGGGCAAGAGCACCCTGCTGCGACTGGCCGGCGGGTTCGAGCGGCCCACGACGGGCGCGGTCCGGGTGCTCGGCGGGACGCCGGTGGCGGGCCGGGACGTCGGCACGGTGTTCCAGCAGCCCCGGTTGTTCCCGTGGCAGACGGTGGGCCGCAACGTCGCCACCGCGCTGCGCTGGGCGGGCGTGCCGCGCGCCGACCGCCCGCGGCGGACCCGGGAGCTGCTCGACCAGCTCGGCCTGGCCGAGCTGGGACCGCGCCGCACGTGGGAGATCTCCGGCGGGCAGCAGCAGCGGGTGGCGATCGCGCGGGCGCTCGCCGCCCGGCCGCGCCTGCTGCTGATGGACGAGCCGTTCGCCGCGCTGGACGCGCTGACCCGCGAGCGGCTCCAGGAGGACGTCCGCTCCCTGACCGACGGCGATCGGGGCGTGGTGTTCGTGACGCACAGCGTGGACGAGGCCGTGTTCCTGGCCAGCCGCGTGGTCGTGCTGTCCGACCGGCCGGGTCGGGTGGCGCTGGACCTGCCCGTTCCGCTGCCCCGGTCCGGGGTGTCGGCCGACGAGCTGCGCGGGTCGGCGGACTTCGCCGCGCTGCGCGGCGAGGTGGCGGGCGCCGTCCGGGCCTCGGCGGTCTGACCGCGAAGGAGAGATCGTGACGCACATCGAACCGCTCACCCCGACCCTCGGCGCCCGGGTCACCGGCGTCGACCTCAACGACATCACGTCCGCCGAGGCGGCCTCGGCGCTGCGGGCGGCCCTGGTGGAGCACAAGGTGCTGGTGTTCCCGAACCAGTCGCTGACCCCGACGTCGCACCGGGCGTTCGCCGGCGCGCTGGGGGAGCTGACGCCGGCGCACCCCGTCGTGCCCGGTCTGGACGCCGACCACCCCGAGATCTACGTGCTCGACGCGAGCGACGGCGGCAAGGCGCCGGTGTGGCACACGGACGTCACCTTCATGGCCCGTCCGCCGCTGGGTTCGGTGCTGCGGGCGGTGACGCTGCCGCCGACCGGCGGCGACACCTGCTGGACCGACCTGGAGGCGGCGTACTCGTCCCTGTCGGCTCCGGTGCGCGCGCTGGCGGACAAGCTGACCGCGCTGCACGACGGTCGCAAGGACTTCGAGGAGTACCTGCACGAGCGGCTGGGCGGCGAGGGCGGCACGTGGGAGGGTCGGCGCGTCCGGTCGCTGGAACCGGTGGAGCACCCCGTGGTGCGCACGCACCCCGAGTCGGGACGGCGCAGCCTGTTCGTCAACCCGGGGTTCACCACGCGGCTGCTCGGCGTGACGGAAGCGGAGAGCAGGGCGCTGCTGGACGTCTTCTTCGCGGCGGTGGGCCGACCCGAGTTCACCGTGCGGCACCGGTGGGCCGAGGGGGACGTGGTGGTCTGGGACAACCGGAGCACGGCGCACTACGCGGTGGACGACTACGGGGACCGGCGGCGGGTGATGCACCGGATCACCCTGCGCGGCGACGTGCCGGTCGGGGTCTGACCCGGTCCCGGTGCCGGGCTGGTGCTCGGCACCGGGAGGCGCGAGAGTCGCGTCGGGACGGTTGTCAGACGGTCGTGCGCGACCACTGCTGGTTGGTGCCGGTGTTGCAGGTGTACTGCTTGAGGATCGCGCCGTCGGCGGTGGAGGCGGCGGGCACGTCGACGCACTTGCCGCTGTGCCGTGCCTTGAGCTGGAAGTAGCTGCCGTTGGCGACCAGCTGGAACTGCTGGTTGGTGCCGGTGCCGCAGGTGTACTGGACGATCTCGGCCCCGTCGGCGGTGGACGCGCTGACCACGTCGAGGCACTTGCCGCTGTGCCGGCTGACGATGCGCCAGTAGCCGCTGCCCGCGTCCTGGAACTGCCACTGCTGCCAGGCGTTCCCGCCGTAGGCGTACTGGCCGACGCGCGCGCCGTTGTCGGTGTTCGGTTGTTGGACGTCCATGGCCTTGCCGCTGTGGCGCACGTCGATCCGGTAGTACGTCGGCGGCGGGGTCGTGACGCTGTCGCCCCAGGCGTAGCGGAGCCGGTCGGCCCCGGAGGCGTTGCGGACGGTCAGCTGGAGGTTGGTGCCGCTGCCGCTCAGCGAGTACATCGAGTAGTAGTCGTAGCCGATGTCACCGGGCTTGCCGCCGATGGCGGGCCAGTAGGTGCCGCCCATCCGGTTGTCCCGCATGACCTGGGCCATGGCGCGGATGTGGCGCACGAAGTTGTCGGTGCTGTTCGCGTCGGCGTAGTTCAGGCCGGTGGACATGGGCGCGCCGAACTCGGTGGCGACCGCGCGGGAGGCGCAGTTGCCCAGCCGGGTCTGGATGTGGCTGCGGAACTGGTCGTAGGTCATGGCGCCGTAGAAGAACGCGTAGTGGTGGAAGGACAGCAACGTCGAGTTGAAGCGGCTGTCGTTGCACACGTCCCGCAGGTCCTGGCTGTAGCCGGTGCCGCCGATGAGCACTCGGCCGGGCACGGCGGAGGTGTGGTAGCTCAGCCAGTTCGCGGCGACGTTGCGCCAGTCCGCCGAGGAGTAGCCGTGCGGCTCGTTCATCGGCTCGAAGTACACGTTGCCGTTGGCCCCGTAGGTGTTGGTCACGCTGGACCACATCGTGTTCCACGCCGCCAGGTTCGTGATCCGACCACCCGAGGCCGCCCCGTCCTCCCAGTAGGCCAGGATCACCTTGAACCCGCGCTCGGTGGCCGCGTCGATCGCGCCGCGGTAGGCGTTCCACCACGTCGTGTTGGCCACCGTGTGCGTGTTGATCGGCAACCGCACGGTGTTCACGCCCAGCGTCGCGGCCATGTCGTCGTAGAGCGCGTTGGCCTTCGCCCGCACCGTCGCGTTGCTGTCGGACTGGCTCAGGCCCTGCACCACGAGCGTGCCGGTGCTGAAGTTGTCACCCAGCACCGCCCAGTTCACGCCGCGGAACTGGCTGGTGGCCGCACCGGCCGACGGCGCGGTGACCACCAGCCCGACCGCCGCGGTCACCGCGGTCACCGCGAGGGCGATCAGCAGCCGGCGCCACGACCCGCTGCTCCGGGACGGTCCTGGTGGGCGAGCACCGGACGCCATGATCGATGTCATCGGATGTCCAATCGCTAGATCTTCTGCGCACAGCGGTTCGGCGGGCGGGACGCCCCTGCTCCGGGACGTCCCGCCCGTGCCACGGGAGGTGTCACGAGTCGCCGGAGGGACCCGCGATCGACGTGCCGGTCCGGACGGGGACGCCGAGGTCGGGCGAGCCGTCCGGGTTCCAGGCGATCTTCTGCGCCCGCGTGGTGCGGGTGGTGCCGCAGCCTTGGCTGGTGGAGGAGTTCGCGTGGTAGACGACCCAGGTCTCGGCGTTGTCGGGAGACCTGACGAAGGACGCGTGCCCCGGGCCGTAGACGCCGTTGGCGTCACTGCGCTGGAAGATCGGCGTGGACTTCTTCGTCCACGAGCTCGCCGACATCGGGTCGCCGCCGGTCCAGGTCAGCACGCCGAGCTTGTAGTCGGGCGTCTGGCAGGAGCTGGCCGAGTAGGTCAGGAAGGTCTTCCCGGCGTTGTACACGGCGTAAGGGCCCTCGTTGACCGCGCCGCCCTGCCGCTCCCACGACAGCCCCGGCGACGAGATCCGGGCGCCATTGCGCGAGACCTGGGTCGGCGACGACATCGGGGCGATGAACAGCCCTTGTTCACCACCTCGGAACGCGGAGTAGACGAAGTGGTCGGGGTAGCCGTTGAACCGGACCACGCTGCCGTCGATCGCCCACCCGCCGTTGGGCTCCAGGTTCAGGATGCCGCGGTAGGTGTAGGGGCCCAGCGGGTCCGTGCCGTTGCTCTCCAGCACGCCGGTCCGGCGCTGGCCCTGGCCCGGCGACGGCTCCGCCGAGAAGTACAGGTACCACCGGTTGCCGATCCACTGCAGGTCCGGCGCCCACATCGTGCAGCAGCCGGGCCCGGCGGTCAGGGTGAACACCGTCTGCTCGGCCGCGGTCTTCAGCCCGGCCATGGTGGACGACCGGCGCATGACGATCTTCGACGACCACGTCGTGGCCACGTAGTACCAGTTGCCGCCGCTGTACACGATCGACGGGTCCGCGCTGTTCGGCGCGCCGACGAGGGGGTTGGTGAACGACGGGCCGGGCGCCGCGACCGCCGGTGCGGCGGGCACGGCCGCGGCCAGGGCGGACGCGAGCACGGCCGCGGCGGCGAGGGTGAGCGCCCGTCGTGCCGTTCTCAGACCTCTTCGCACTGACATCGGCGTTCCTCTCTGAGGGTCTGCGGGTGGCGGCGGAGGTCTGGTGCGTGCGGCGCTCAGGACTGGGTGCGGCTCCACTGCTGGTTGGCGCCGCTGCCGCAGGCGTACTGCTGGACGTCGGCGCCGTCACCGGTGCCGGAGGCGACGACGTCCAGGCACTTGCCGCTGTGCCGCGCGACGATCCGGTGGTAGCTGCCGGTGGCCTGCCACTGCCACTGCTGGTTGGCGCCGCCGCCGCAGGTGTACTGGATGACGTTGGCCCCGTCGGCGGTGGAGGCGTTCGCCACGTCCAGGCACTTGCCGCTGTTCTGGTTGACGATGCGGAAGTAGCCGCTGCCCGCGTCCTGGAACTGCCACTTCTGGTTGCCGCCGCCGTTCCAGGTCCACTGCTTGACCTCGGCGCTGTCCGCGGTCGAGGCGGACACGACGTCCATCACCTTGCCGCCGTTGCGGTTGGTCACGCGGTAGGCGGGCGCCGCGCCGGGCACGTCGGAGACCGGCAGGATCGTGCCGTGCCGGCAGCCCGGGCAGGTGATCTGGCTCAGGCCCGACCAGGAGCCCAGGTTCGAGCTGGTGGCCGTCCAGATGCCGCCGTTGGTGTACTTGTCGACCCAGATGCGCCAGGAGCCGTCGGCCATCCGCAGCACGGCCGGTCCCTCGTAGCCCGAGCTCCACAGCCGGCCCTGGTTGCTCCACCCGCCGGTGAGGCTGGTGCTGGTCCAGTGCTCGATGTACTTGGAGGTCTCGTCCTTGGTGAAGGCGTGGTAGGTGCTGTCCGACTTCACCACGTAGGTGTCGATGTGGTTGTAGCCGAGGCCGCCCATCTGCGCCGGCCCGCTCCACGAGGTCAGCGCGCTGTTCTGGGCGGTGAAGACGTAGGGGCGGAAGCAGTCGGAGCACGTCGTCTGGGCGATGCTCACGATGACCCGGACGGTGCCGTTCTCGACGTAGAACTCGGGCGCCCACGTGAACCGCGTGTCGGCGACGCCGGAGTCGACGCTGGTCACGTGCGTCCAGTTGACCAGGTCGGGGCTGGAGGCGATGTTGAAGTGTGTTGAGTTCGTCGTCCACGACTGGACGGTGTGGGCGACGTAGTAGAGCCCGTTGTGCTGGATGACGCTGGGGTCGCGCAGCACCCCGGACGAGCCGCGGTAGCCGGTGTCGGCCAGCACGGAGAAGTTCGTGCCGTTGGACGAGGAGTAGACCCAGAGCTCCTGGTCGGCGGCCGCGTCACCCTTGAACGTGGTGTAGACGTAGCCGGGTGCGGCCTGCGCGGGTGACGCGACGGCCACCGCGGTCGCGGCGACGGTGAGCGCCACGAGGCTGAGTCGGGCCGGCAGGCGCCGGGCCTTCGGCGGTCTGTTCACGGGTGGTCTCCTCGCGAGGTGGGCTGCCGGCGGAGGTCGACCCGGGAAGGGCCGACCTCCGGGCAGGGCGCGGTGTGGCGCGGTGGCGCGGAGCCGCCGGCGTCGGGAGTCGCACTGCTGCGGAGCGGCCGGGCGAGCTCGGGGGCACGAGGCTCGCCGCGGGCGCGGCACTGGGCGGTCGACATCGGCGTCTCCACTCGGGTGTCCGCCGACGCTGTCGGCGCAGGCGGCGGCCCGCCCGGCAGGCAGGGGCAGTGACCTGTCGCGAGGGCACTGGTGGGTGGGTGTGACGGGCGCCACCGTTCTGTGTGAACGCTAACAGCAGCCTGCCCAGTCACTCAAGAGTGAACTGGGGGTTGCAGGAATCAACACGCGAATGTGGTGTTCGAAGCGCTTCGTGATCTCTGTTATCGCTAACAGCGCGGAGCGGACGCCCGACCCGTCCAAGCGGATCAGCCGGTGGTGAACAGGTCCGCCGGCACGGCGTCCGCCAAGGCGCGGTAGCCGGCGGGGTTGAGGTGGAGGTGGTCGCCCGTGTCGTAGGCAGCGTTGAGGCGGCGCGGTTGGGCGGGGTCGCGCACGGTCTGGTCGAAGTCGATGACGGCGTCGAAGCGCCCGCTGGTGCGGATCCACGTGTTGACCGCCTGACGGGTCCGCTCCCGGTGACCGGTGGCGTCGTCGTAGCCGTTGCCGCCGAACGGGGTGATCGTGGCGCCGTGGACCCGGATGCCCTGGGCGTGGGCGCGGGTGATGATCTGGTCGTAGGCGTCGATCAGCTCCGTGCCGATCAGCTGTTGGTCGGCCTGGGTGGCCGGTGCGCCGCCGATGTCGTTGACGCCCTCGAACACCACGAGCCACTCGACCCCGCTCTGCGCGAGCACGTCGCGGTCCAGGCGGGACAGGGCGTTGGGGCCGAGGCCGTCGCGCAGCACGCGGTTGCCGCCGGCGGCTTGGTTGACCACGGCGGTGCCGGCGGTGTCCGGTCGGGTCTGGAGCCGGGCCAGGAGCAGGTCGGGCCACCGGTTGTTGGCGTTGGTGGTGGAGCCGCGGCCGTCGGTCAGGGAGTCGCCGAGCACCACGACGGCGGCCGTGTCCGGTTCGGACAGCACTTCGAGGCCGTGCAGGAAGTACCAGTGGTCGGTGGGCGTGGAGCCGTTCATGGTCTCGGTGTTCACGTGGTTGCCGGCCAGCAGGTGCGACGTGGTGCGCGAGCCGGGGTGGGAGGTGATGCTGGTGGATGCCTGGCCCTGGGCCAGGTACGTGGTGACGGTCAGGTTGGCCTGCGCCTGGACGGGGAACGTGATCGGGTCGGACACGACCTCCGCGCCCCGCTGCACGGTGGTGGAGCCGCGACCGCGGAAGGTGACCGGCCGGGAGGTGCCGGGCTCGATCGCGTTGACGCCGGCCGCCCCGCCCCGCGGTCGGGCGATCGTCACGGCGGTGATGGGCAGCGGCGCGCCGCCGAAGGCGTTGGAGAACCGCAACCTCAGCTGGTCGCCGCCCACGGAGACGTGGACGGTCTGGCGCAGGGTCGCGTTGGCCAGGACCACGCCGTTCTGGGTGAACGGCGCGGGCGGCATGTTGGACGACTCGGTCAGCTGGGGCATCGAGGCCCAGCTGTGCACCCAGTGCTCCTCGGCGGTGGAGGACGGGGTCGCGCCGATCGCCTGCGACGCGAGGACGAGGGCCGCCGCGGCGGCCAGGCGGACGAACGATGACGCCTTGCTCATGGTTCTCCTTCGCACAGCCCGATCGGCGGGAACCCGGGTGGGGGTTCCCGCCGATCGGGTGGGGGGATGATCAGCCGGTGGCGCAGGTCGGCGTGAGGCCGGTGCCGACCCCGGTGCCCTGGAAGCCGAACTCGGTGGACTGGCCCGCGGTGACGCGGCCGTTGTAGGTCTCGTTGGTCCACCGGATGGCGCCGGTGTCACCGCTGCGCCGGGCGTTCCAGGCGTTGGTGACGGTCGCGCCGGCCGGCAGCGTGAGCGCCACGGTCCAGCCGTCGATGGCCGACGACCCGGCGGTGACCTTCACGGTGGCGGTGAAACCACCCGTCCACTGGTTGACCGACACCGAGGCGGTGCACCCGGCCGGACCGGGTGTCGTGGTGGTAGTAGTCGTGGTGGTCGTTGTCGTGGTGCTGCCGGTGGTGGTGCTGGTGGTGGTCGTCGTCGGGTCGTCGGGGGAAGCCCGGCGGCTCTCCGGCGGGCCGAGGTGGCTGGGTTTGAGGCCACCGGTGTCGATCAGGAGCTTCTGCAGCACGACGGTGGGGTCGACGACCCAGAACTTCACCGTGTGCACACCGGGGGAGGAGACGGTGAACGTGGTGGAGGTGCGGTTCACCGCGTCGAGGGTGTTCATCTCCCAGCCCTTGTTCATGGCGGTGTCGTCGGAGCCGGTCGCGGCCGTGATGTCGACCGTCTTGGGCGCCTGGTCGTCGAGCGAGACGGCGTACTCGACCCCGCTGCCCGGTCGCACGTTGTTGCGCGGCGACAGGTGTGCCCAGACGGTGACCGGGCCGGTCGTGGTGAGGTTCACCCGGTACTCCAGGTGCGCGCCGGAGCCGCCCGGCGCCTGGTCGGCGGCGGTCACCGGGGAGGGCTGCACGCCGGCTCCGGTGAGGCCGATGCCGGGGAGCCGCTCCCACGTGACGCCGTTGCCGTCGACGGCCTCGGCGTAGTGGTCGGCGTCGACGGAGACGTAGCCGTTC
Source organism: Saccharothrix sp. 6-C (assembly GCF_016695385.1). Lineage (NCBI taxonomy): Bacteria > Bacillati > Actinomycetota > Actinomycetes > Pseudonocardiales > Pseudonocardiaceae > Saccharothrix > Saccharothrix sp. 6-C. The sequence continues at coordinate 3,161,323 of NZ_CP064192.1, forward strand.
GCCTCCACGAACCCGTCCACCGGGGCGGTGGCCGGGTTGTCCACCACCGCTTGCACGGTCACGGTGCGGCCCGCGCCGGTGACGGTGATCGGCACCGCGGTCCTCCCGGTCGGCGCCTTGGCCCAGTCGACCCGCAGGGTGGCGCGGGTCTGCTTGGTCACGGTGCCGCTCGCGGGAGTGGCGGTCAGCCACGGCGCCGACGGCGTGATCCGGTAGTCGAACGAGCTGCTGCCCCGGTTGAACACCTCGATGTGCTGGGCGGGTTGCGCCTGGTACGGGCTGAACACCGGCAGGACGGGTTGGCTGGTGGCGTCGGGCCACCAGTTCAGCGAACCGTCGATCGCCACGCCCATCGACGCCGCCGACGGCACGGTGATGCGTTGCAGCGCCGGGTAGATCTGGTCCGGGTCCGGTGGCTCCTGCCAACTGGCGTTGTTCCCGTAGCGGGCCTTGTCGCCGTAGCCGATCTTGGTCTGGGTCTGCCAACCGGTCCACTTGCCGCCGGCGAGGGTGTTGTTGTAGTGGTTGGACATCGCCACGTCGTCGGCGAGCCGGGCCTCGGCGGTCGCGGCGAGGTCGTTGGTCGCCGCCCGCCCCTGTGACGCGTACCAGCGGTTGAGGAACTGCGCCTTGCGCAGCGCGTACAGGTTGGCGGTCGCCTTCGCCGGGTAGAGCACGAGCTGGTGGTAGGCGTCCCGGTCGGCCGCCGGCAGACCTCGTCCGACCGCGTCGGCCTTCGCGGCGAGCTCCTGCCACTCGGCGGTCACCCGGTCCAGCTCGCCGTAGTTCTCGATGCTGTACGGGGTCATCGCGTCGTCGGTGGTGATCGCACCGGAGGCGCCGCGGGTGTAGCGCCGGTTGGTCGCCTCGGGCTTGCGGCGCGCCTGGAGCTGCCCGTAGGTGTGCAGCACCTCGGCGATCGCGGGCGCGGCCTGGTCGCCGAAGTTCTGGGCGGCGTACCCCCGGGTCCACTCCTCGACGCCGTCGGCGGGGATGGCGTCGGGGTTCCAGGCGTAGTCGAGGAAGAACTGGGTGGGCGCCTCCTCGTTCTTCAGGTCGCCGACGTTGACCACCCAGAGCCGGTCGATGCCGCTGCGGTAGGACAGGTTGAGCTGTTCGCGGGTGTTGGCCAGGTTGATGGTGTCGACCCACTTGTAGTTCCGGCCGCCGCCCACGTAGTCGAAGTGGTAGTACAGGCCGTAACCGCCCGAGCGGGGCGCCGACGCCGGGTCGGGGACCTTGCGCAGGTTGCCCCAGTTGTCGTCGGCGAAGACGACCGTGACGTCGTCCGGCGGGCGCAGGCCGCGGTCCCAGTAGCGCTGGACCTCCTTGTAGAGCGTGAAGACCTGCGGGATCCGGTCGAGCGGCGCGGTGCTCTCCCGGTCGAGGATCTGGCGTTGACTGGCGATGATGTCCCGCATCAGGTCGATGCCGTCGCCGTCGGGCAGGCTGGTGTCACCGTCACCCCGCATCCCCAGGGTCACGACGCCCTCGAACTTCTCCCGCTCCATGCGCTTGACGCCGTCGGCCCAGTAGTCCTGCACGGCGGTGCGGTTGCGCACGAAGCTCCACTCGCCGTTGCCGCCGTAACGGGTGGGGTTGCGCTTCCACTCCTCGATGCCGCGCATCATGGGCGCCTCGTGGGAGGAGCCCATCACCACGCCGTAGCGGGTGGCGGTGGCGTGGTTCTGCGGGTCGTCCTCGGCGAACGCCCGCCCCCACACCGCCGGCCACAGGTAGTTGGCCTTCAACCGGAGCATGGCCTCGAAGACCTTCTCGTAGTACAGGCGGTTCAACCCGGAGCCGTAGCCGGGCGCCAGGCCCGGTCCGAACGTCGCCCGCGCCCACCGACCGGTCGACGGGTTCTCGTCGTTGATGAACACGCCCCGGTACTTCACCGCCGGGGTGCCCTGCGTGTGGCTGCCCGGACGCACGTAGAGCGCGCTGTGCTTGCGGGCGGGCACGTCGTCGAAGTAGTGCCACGGCGACACCCCGATCCGCCGGGAGACGTCGTAGGCGCCGAAGATCGTGCCGCGCTGGTCGCTGCCCGCGATCACCAACGCCCGGCTGACCCCCGCCACCGGGTTCTCGACCACCTGCTGGAGCGAGGTCTCCCACTTGCCGCGGATGAGGCTGACGTCCAGCTTCCCGGCGGAGACCAGGCCGTCGATCAGCGGACTCCGCCCGAGGGTGCCGACCAGCACCACCTCGCCGGACGTCGGCGTGCCCGTGGAGACGGTCGGCCGTGCGCCGGTGACGCGCTCCACGTCGTCACGCAGGTCGCCCACCACCCGCACCACGCCCGGGAAGTCGCCGCCGCTGACGAACAGCGGGGCCGCCCGGCCGCTCGCGGCCAGCGTGAACCCGCCGTCGACCGGGCTGAACGAGAGGTAGTCGCCCTCGGCGGCGGCTGCGTCGGGCGCGCGGGCGGCCAGCACGAGCGCGGGCAGCAACGCCGCCAGGACGAGCAGGGCGAGGATCGCGGGCAGGCCCCGCCGCGACGCGGGGAACCGCCTTCGCCGGCGCGGCGCGTCGACGCCCGGCCTCGATGTCGTTGTCACTGGGACCTCCGGAGCGGTACGGCTGCGGCCGGCCGTGTGGTGGCGAACGGGCGTGGCGACTGCCGCAGGCGGCGGCGATCGCTGCCCGCGGTCGTTCGTGGCGGTGGTGGCGAACGCGGGTGCGGTGCCGTGCACCCCGTGTCCCGTTGCGGAAGTTAGAAGCCGGAAGCCGGCTCGGGCAAGGTTCGGCGTGGCTCGCGAAGGGCCGGCGCGAAGCGGGACTACGCAGGTAGAAAGCTTTCGAGGCAGCCAAGAAACGCTTCACTGAATCACTCGCTCGGTCTAACCGGTTCCGGCCTGCCGTCTCACTACGCGCGGCAGCACGATGCCGGTCATTGCCTATTCAGGCGTGTCCGGAGCGCCGACCGGTGCTTTCCGTGGAGCGGAAGCGTGCTGGATTCGGCTCCACCAAAAATTTAATTTAGCTCCACTTTTAGCTCCACGGACAGCGTCGTGCGGTCCCGCCGGTCAGCCGGTCAGGCGCTCCTCGGCGGCCCGCCACGCCCGGGCATCACCGCTCGGCTCGTACCGGACCACCCCGGTCGAGGACCGCACCAGCTCCCGCAGCTCCCGCAGCCCGCCGTCGAGCACGCCCAACGCCCGCGCCTGCACGAGCGCGTTGCCGTAGGCGGCGGCCTCGACCGGGCCCGCCACGACCGGCAACCCGCAGGCGTCCGCGGTGAGTTGGCACAGCAGGCGGTTGCGCGCGCCGCCGCCCACCACGTGCACGACCTCGACCCGCCGTCCCGACAGCTCGGCGGCCTGGCGGACCGCGCGGCGGTGCGCCAGCGCCAGGCTGTCCAGCACGCACCGGACGATCGCGGCGGGCGTCGAGGGCGGGGTCTGCCCCGTCCGCGCACAGGCCTGCGCGATGCGGGCGGGCATGTTCCCCGGTGCGATGAACGCCGGATCGCCCGCGTCCACCACCGCGGCCAACCCCGGCTCGGCGTCCGCCGCGTCGAGCAACCCGCCGAGGTCCGGATCGCCCCACTCGCGCGAGCACTCCTGCAACAACCACAGGCCCATCACGTTGCGCAGGTAGCGGACCGTGCCGTCGACGCCGAGCTCGTTGGAGAAGTTCGCCGCGCGACCGGCCTCGCTGAGCACCGGCCGGTCCAGCTCCACCCCGACCAGCGACCACGTCCCCGTGGCCACGTAGGCGAAGTCCCCCGTCCCGGCCGGCACCCCGACGACCGCCGACGCGGTGTCGTGCGACCCGACGGCCACCACCGGCACGGGCCCGGTCAGCCCGGTCTCCGCCAGGACGTGGTCGCGCAGCACGCCGACCTCGGTGCCCGGCTCGACCAACGGCGTGAACAGCCCGGCGGCGAGGTCCAGGCGCGCCACCAGCTCCGCCGACCACGTCCGCGTCCGCACGTCGAGCAGGCCGGTGGTGGAGGCGTTGGTGACCTCCGTGACGCGCGCGCCGGTGAGCCAGTGCGCGAGCAGGTCGGGGATGAGCAGCAACCGCCGCGCCGCCGCCAGCTGCGCCGTGCCGCGGGCCGCCGCCAACTGGTAGACGGTGTTGAACGGCAGCACCTGCAACCCGGTCACCCGGTACAGCTCGGCCGCCGGCACCCGGGCGTGCACGGCCTCGGGCACGCCGTCGGTGCGCCGGTCGCGGTAGTGGACCGGGTTGCCGAGCAGCGCCCCGTCGGCGTCCAGCAGGCCGTAATCCACCGCCCACGAGTCGATGCCGACCGCGTCCAGTCGCGGCCCGGCCGCCCGCAGGCCGTCGAGCACGCCCCGGTACAGGCCCGGCACGTCCCAGTGCAGCGTGTCGCCGAGCCGCACCGGTCCGTTGGGGAACCGGTGCGCCTCGACGAACGTCGCCCGACCGGGCGTGACGTCGAAGGCCATCACGCGTCCGCTGGACGCGCCGAGGTCGACCGCCGCGACCCGGACCGCACCGCCGGCCATCAGCGCAGGAACGCGGCGGCGACGCCGGAGTCGACCGGCACGTGCAGGCCGGTGGTCTGGGACAGGTCGCCTGCGGTGAGCGCGAAGACGGCGGCGGCGACGTGCTCCGGCAGCACCTCCCGGCCCAGCAGCGTGCGCTTGGCGTAGTAAGCGCCCAGGTCCTCCTCCTTGACCCCGTACACGGCGGCCCGCTGCGCACCCCAGCCGCCCGCGAAGATGCCCGACCCGCGCACCACGCCGTCGGGGTTGACGCCGTTGACCCGGATGCCGTGCGGCCCCAGCTCGGCGGCCAGCAGCCGCACCTGGTGCGCCTGGTCGGCCTTGGTCGCGCCGTAGGCGACGTTGTCGGGCCCGGCGAACACCCCGTTCTTGCTGGAGATGTAGACGATGTCGCCGCCGAAGCCCTGCTCGACCATCACCTTCGCGGCGGCCCTCGACACCAGGAACGACCCGCGCGCCATCACGTCGTGCTGGAGGTCCCAGTCGCGCACGGTGGTCTCCAGCAACGGCTTGGAGATCGACAGGCCGGCGTTGTTCACCACCAGGTCCACACCGCCGAACGCGAGCACCGCCTCGGCGAAGGCCCGCTCCACGGCCGCCTCGTCCGACACGTCCGCGGCCACGCCGATCGCCACGTCCGCGTCGCCGATGCCCTCTGCGACCGCCGCCGCGCGCTGCCCGTCGAGGTCGGACACGACGACGCACGCGCCCTCGGCCGCCAACCGCTCGGCGATGGCCTTCCCGATGCCCGACCCCGCGCCGGTCACCAGCGCCACCCGCGTGGCCAGCGGCTTCGGCTCCGGCATCCGGGCGAGCTTGGCCTCCTCCAAGGCCCAGTACTCGATGCGGAACTTCTCCGACTCCGGGATCGGCCGGTAGGTCGACACCGACTCGGCGCCGCGCATCACGTTGATCGCGTTGACGTAGAACTCGCCCGCCACCCGCGCGGTCTGCTTGGTGCGGCCGAACGAGAACATGCCGACACCGGGCACCAGCACGATCGCGGGGTCCGCGCCGCGCATGGCCGGCGAGTCCGGCGTCGCGTGCCGCTCGTAGTAGCCGCGGTAATCCTCCCGGTACGCGGCGTGCAGCTCCGCGAGCCGCGCGACGACCTCCTCCACACCCGCCGTGGCGGGCAGGTCCACCACCAGCGGCTTGACCTTGGTGCGCAGGAAGTGGTCCGGGCACGAGGTGCCGAGCCCGGCCAGCGCCGCGAGCTTCTCCCGGGACAGGAAGTCCAGCACCACGTCGGTGTCGGTGAAGTGCCCCACCTGCGGGTGGTCGGTCGACGCCAGGCCGCGGACCGCGGGGAAGATCGCCGCCGCCCGGGCCCGCCGCTCGGCCTCGGGCAGCGGTTCGCGGCCCGGGACCACCGCGCCGAACGGCTCGGGGGACCCGTGCCGCGCCAGGAACTCCTCCGCCGTCCGGATGATCTCCGAGGAGTGCGCCTCGCACTCCTCGGACGTGTCGCCCCACGCGGTGATCCCGTGCCCGCCCAGCACGCAGCCGATCGCCCGCGGGTTCGCCGCCTTGATCGCCGCGATGTCGAGTCCCAGCTGGAAACCGGGACGGCGCCAGCCCACCCACGCCACCCGGTCGCCGAAGCACCGCCGGGTCAGCTCCTCGCCGTCGGCCGCCGTCGCCAGCGCGATGCCCGAGTCGGGGTGCAGGTGGTCCACGTGCGGCGCGTCGACCAGCCCGTGCATGGCCGTGTCGATCGACGGCGCCGCGCCGCCCTTGCCGTGCAGGCAGTAGTCGAACGCCGCGACCATCTCGTCCTCCCGGTCCACGCCGGGGTAGACGTCCACGAGCGCCCGCAGCCGGTCCAGGCGCAGCACGGCCAGGCCGGCGGGGGTGAGGGTGCCCAGGTCGCCGCCCGAGCCCTTCACCCACAGCAGCTCGACCCGGTCACCGGTCACCGGGTCGGTGTCGCTGCCCTTCGCGGAGGTGTTGCCGCCCGCGTAGTTGGTGTTGCGCGGGTCGGCGCCCAGCCGGTTCGAGCGGGCGACCAGCGCGGCGGCGGTCGTGTTGTCGGTCATGTGCGGGAAGCTCCTCGTGGGGCGAGCGGTGCGAGGGGTGCCGAGGGGGTATCGGGGGGTGCCGAGGGGTCAGAGCCAGCCGGCCTGCGTGCCGCCGACGCGCGCGGCGGCGATCTCGGCGGCGTAACCGGAAGCGCGGTAGGCGGCCATCGGGTCGCGCGGCAGCCCCCTGGCCTCGCGGCGGTCGGCCAGCGGGCCGCGCACGTCGGTGTGGAAGGCGTCCATCAGCACGTCGTGCGCGCCGATCACGTCACCGGCGTCCTGGGCGGCGGTCAGCGCCTCGGTGTCGACGAGCAGCGCCTTGGCCAACGCCTGCTCGACGTTGAGGACCGACCGGACCTGGCCCGCGATCTTGTCCTCGATGTTGTGGCACTGGTCGAGCATGAAGTTCACCCCGGACCCGGGGCGGTGCGCGTCGACCGCGACGATCTCGACCATGATCCGGAACAGCTGGAACGGGTCGGCCGACCCCACGATCAGGTCGTCGTCGGCGTAGAAGCGGGAGTTGAAGTCGAACGCGCCCAGCCGGCCCGCCCGCAGCAGCTGCATCACGATGAACTCGATGTTGGTGCCCGGCGCGTGGTGGCCCGTGTCGAGCACGACCTGCGCGCGTTCGCCTAGCGCCTGGCAGTGCAGCAGCGCCGTGCCCCAGTCGGGGACGTCCATCGCGTAGAAGTACGGCTCGAAGAACTTGTACTCCAGCAGCAGCCGCTGGTCGGGGCCGAGGGCGGCGTAGATCTCGGTCAACGAGGCGGCCAGCCGGTCCTGCCGGGCGCGCAGCGAGTCCTGCCCCGCGTAGTTGGTGCCGTCGGGCAGCCACAGCTTCAGGTCGGTCGAGCCGGTCTCCGCCATCACCGCCACGCAGTCGAGGTGGTGCGCGACGGCCTTGGCCCGCACCGCCGGGTCCGCGTGCGTCAGCGAGCCGAGCTTATAGTCGTCGTCCTGGAAGAGGTTCGAGTTGATCGCGCCGATCCGCACGCCGTGCTCCTCGGCGTGGGCGGACAGCGCGCCGAAGTCCTCGACCCGGTCCCACGGGATGTGCAGCGACACCCGCGGCGCGAGCCCGGTCAGGGCGTGCACCCGCGCGGCGTCGGCGATCTTCTCGAACGGGTCGCGCGGCGTGCCCGGTGTGGTGAACACCTTGAACCTGGTGCCGGAGTTCCCGTACGCCCAGCTCGGCACCTCGACGGTGAACCCGTCGAGCTCCGACAGCACCTCCTGCAGGGACATCACACGCGTTCCTCTCGGCAGCGGGGTCAACCGGTGTGGCGCCGACGGTAGCCGACCTTGGAACGTTTCACAACGGACGGTGGCCGGGTGGAATCGGTCGTCCGGCGCACCTTCTTCTCCCTGCTACGCTTCGCCATGACGCAGTGCTTGGACGTTTCATCTCCGCGCCGCGTCGATCACGAAGGAGGGTGGGCGGTGTCCGCGCCGAGCATGAAGGATGTCGCCGCGCACGCGGGCGTGGCCGTGGGCACGGTGTCGAACGTGCTCAACCACCCCGAGCTCGTCGCGGAGAGCACCCGCAAACGGGTGCAGTCCGCGATCGCGGAGCTGGGCTTCGTGCGCAACGAGTCGGCGCGCCAACTGCGCGGCGGCACCAGCCGCACGCTCGCCTACGTCGTGCTCGACACCCGCAACCCGTTCTTCACCGACGTGGCGGCCGGCGCGCAGCGGGTGGCGGAGGACGCCGGGCTCGCGATGTTCCTGTGCGACGGCGGCGAAGACCCCACCCGCCAGGCGAGGTACCTCGACCTGCTCGAGCAGCAGCGGGTGGAGGGCATCCTCATCACGCCGGTCGACGCGGGCGACCCGCGCCTGGCCGCGCTCGCCCGGCGCGGCACGCCCGTGGTGGTCGTCGACCGCGGCGCGGGGCCGGACCGCTGCTCGGTGTCGGTGGACGACGTGCTCGGCGGGGACCTCGCCGCCTCGCACCTGCTCGACGCCGGGCACCGCCGGATCGCCTTCGTCGGCGGGCCGCGCTCGATCGGCCAGTTGACCGACCGCCTCGCGGGCGCCGAGCAGGCCCTCGCCCGCGCCGGCGCCGAACCGCTCACCGTCCTGGAGACGGCACGCCTCGACGTCGCCGAGGGCAGGCGCGCGGGCGAGCGGCTGGCCGGCCTGCCCGCGTCCCGGCGCCCCACCGCCGCGTTCTGCGCCAACGACATGCTCGCGCTCGGCCTGCTCCAGCAGGCGGTCCGGCTCGGCCTGCGCGTGCCGCACGACCTGGCGATCGTCGGCTACGACGACATCGAGTTCGCGGCCGCGGCGGCGGTGCCGCTGACCTCGGTCGCCCAGCCGCGCCAGCTCCTCGGCCGCACGGCCGCGGAGCTGCTGCTGGCCGAGGCCCGGCACCCGGAGGGGCACGTGCACGAGCAGCGGGTGTTCGAGCCCGAGCTGGTGGTGCGCGAGTCGACCAGCATGCGCCGGCTGGACGGCGTCGCCTGATCGTGTGACGGCACCGTCCGTGTGCCGTCCCGGTCCGTTCCCGGCGGCGTGATTTCCGGGAGCGATCCCAGAAAACAGTGGCTCCCCAGTCGGGCGGATCGACGTCGCGCAGTGTATTGAAACGTACCATCCGCAGTCGTCCGAAATGCGCTGCATGAATGGGCACGATGACGCAACGATGACCACGGCATGGCGAAGAAGCGGCTTGACCGCCGTTGACGATGGGTCTGAACTGCCCCTAGCCTCGCGCATCAGCACCGCATTGAAACATTTCAGTCAAGGAGGTGCCGGATGGGGCGAGAACACGCGACTCCACTGCTGGAGGTGCGCGGTGTCTCCAAGTCGTTCGGCGCCGTGGCGGCGGTCCGCGAGGTGTCGTTCCCGCTGCACGGCGGCGAGGCGCACGCGCTGGTGGGGGAGAACGGCGCGGGCAAGTCGACGATCGTGAAGGTGCTCGCCGGCGTGCACGAGCCCGACTCGGGCGTGCTCCTGCTGGACGGCGAGGAGCTGCGGTTGGCCGGACCCGCCGCCGCGCGGGCCGCCGGCATCGCGGTCATCTACCAGGAGCCGACGCTGTTCCCCGACCTGTCGGTCACGGAGAACATCTTCATGGGCCGCCAACCGTCGAGGCGGTTCGGGCGCATCGACCGGGCGGCGATGAGGTCCGAGGCGACGCGGCTGTTCGCCCGGCTCGGCGTGCGCCTGGACCCGGACCGCCTCGCGCGCGGCCTGTCGATCGCCGACCAGCAGCTGGTCGAGATCGCCAAGGCGCTGTCCCTGCGGGCGCGCGTGCTCGTCATGGACGAGCCGACCGCCGCGCTGTCCGGCGTCGAGGTGGAGCAGTTGTTCGCGGTGACGCGGGCGCTGTGCGAGGAGGGCGCCGCGGTCTTGTTCATCTCGCACCGCTTCGACGAGGTGTTCTCGCTGTGCCGACGGCTCACGGTGATGCGTGACGGCGCGTGGGTGTCCACCGACCCGGTCGCCGACCTGACCGTTGACCAGGTGGTGCGGCGCATGGTCGGGCGCGACGTCTCGACGCTGTTCCCCAAGGAGGACGTCGAACCCGGCGACGTCGTGCTGGAAGTCGAGGGGTTGACCAGGCGGGGCGTGTTCGCCGACATCACGTTCTCGGTGCGGGCGGGTGAGATCGTCGCCCTCGCCGGGCTGGTCGGCGCCGGCCGCAGCGAGGTGGTGCGCGCCGTCTTCGGGATCGACCGCTACGACGCGGGCGTGGTGCGGGTGGCGGGTGAGCGGCTGCCCGCCGGCAGGCCTGCCGCCGCCGTGGCCGCCGGGCTCGCGCTGGTGCCGGAGGACCGCCGCCAGCAGGGCCTGGTCATGGAGATGTCGGTCGAGCGCAACGCGACGCTCACCCGGTTGAAGCCGTTGGCCCGCTTCGGGCTGCTCGGCGGCGGGCGCGAACGCCGCTCGGCGCGCGAGTGGACGAAGCGGTTGCGGGTGAAGTACGGGCGGCTGGCGGACGCGGTCGGCACCCTGTCCGGTGGCAACCAGCAGAAGGTCGTGCTGGCCAAGTGGTTGGCGACGCGGCCGCGGGCGCTGATCGTCGACGAGCCGACGCGCGGCATCGACATCGGCACGAAGGCCGAGGTGCACCGGCTGCTCTCGCGGCTGGCCGCCGACGGCGTCGCGGTGGTCATGGTGTCCTCCGAACTGCCCGAGGTGCTGGGGATGGCCGATCGCGTGCTCGTCCTGCACGAAGGGCGGATCACCGCCGAGCTGGGCCGCGCCGACGCGACGGAGGAAGCGGTCATGTTCGCGGCCACCGGTCAGCGGGGGGTGACCGCGTGAGCGGGCGGCCGACCGCGCCCGCCGGGCCACCGGCGAGGGCCGACGAGAGCAGGACCCGGTTCGCCCACCGGCTGTGGCCGGCCCGGGAGTCCGGCATCGTCGTGGCGCTCGGGTTGCTCGTGCTCGTCACCGCGGTGGACAACCCCGCGTTCCTGTCACCCCAGAGCCTGCGCGACCTGGTGCTCGGCGCGGCGGTCCTGGTGGTCCTCGCGGTCGGGCAGACGGCGGTGATCATCTCCCGCAACATCGACCTGTCGGTCGGCGCGGTCCTGGGCCTGGCCGCGTTCGCGACCGGCAAGCTGCTCAGCTCGGCGCCGGGCACGCCGACCGCGGTCGTGGTGCTGGTCGGCACCGGCCTGGGCGCGGTGTGCGGTGCGGTCAACGGCGCGCTGGTGGCCGCGGCGCGGGTGCCCGCGCTGGTGATCACGCTCGGCACGCTCTACGCGTTCCGCGGCGTCGACCACTCCTGGGCACGCGGTCAGCAGGTCAACGCCTCCGACCTGCCGCGCTCGTTCCTCGCCCTGGGCACGCGGACCGTGCTCGGCGTGCCCGTGCTCGCCGTCATCGCCCTCGTGGTGACCCTCGTCGTGGGCTTCTACCTGCGGTCCTACCGCAGCGGGCGCGAGCTGTACGCGATCGGCTCGGAACCCGACGCCGCGCGGCTGTCCGGCATCGCGGTCGGGCGGCGGGTGTTCACCTCGTTCGTCCTCTGCGGCGCCCTGGCCGGCCTCGCCGGTGTGCTCTACGCGGCGCGCTTCGGCACCGTCGACGCCACCGCCGGCACGGGCATCGAGCTCCAGGTGGTCGCGGCGGCCGTGGTCGGCGGCGTGGCGATCTTCGGCGGCAGCGGCAGCGTCCACGGCGCCGCGCTCGGCGCGCTGCTGCTGACCACCATCGGCAGCTCCCTCGCGGTGCTGCGGATCAACCCGTTCTGGCAGCAGGCCGCGGTCGGCGGCCTCATCCTCGCCGCGATCGGACTGGACCGGCTGCTGGCCGTCCGGGCGGCGAACCGCTTGCGAGGGAGGTCGTCCCATGGCGCGTGACGCGGTGGCGGCGGACGTGCCGGAGGCGCCGGCCGAACCGGCCGCGGGCGTGCTGAGGTCCGCGTTGCTCCGGTGGGACACCGCGCTCCTCGTGGTGCTCGCCGCGGTGGTGGTGCTCGCCGGGGTGCTGGTCGAGGGGTTCGCGAGCGGGCGGAACCTCCAGTTCCTCCTGCTGGACGTGATCGCGATCGCGTTGATCGCGCTGCCGCTGACGCTGATCGTCATCACCGGCGAGATCGACCTGTCGGTGGCCAGCACGCTCGGGCTGTGCAGCGCGGTGATGGGGCAGCTGTGGGTGGCGGGCCTGCCGCTGGAGCTGGTGGTGGTGCTCGTCGTCGGCCTCGGCGCGCTGCTCGGCGCGGTGAACGCGGTGTTCGTGACCAGGTTCGCGCTGCCTTCGCTCGCCGTCACCATCGGCACCCTGGCCGCCTACCGGGGCCTGGCGTTCGTGGTGCTCGGCGACCAGGCCGTCGCCGACTTCCCGTTCCGCTGGACCGACGCCGCGAGCAGCACGGTCGCCGACGGCCCCGTGCCGTGGGCCGCCGTGGTCGCGATCGTCCTCGCGGTGGTGTTCGGCGTGGTGCTGCACGCGACCCCGTTCGGCCGGTCCCTCTACGCGATGGGCAACAACGCCGAGGCGGCGGCGTTCGCTGGCATCCGCGTCGCCCGCGCGAAGTCCTGGCTGTTCGTCGCCTCCGGCGCGGTGGCCGGCCTGGCCGGGGTGTACTGGACGCTGCGCTTCGCCAGCGCCCGGGCGGACAACGCCGCGGGCCTGGAACTGGCCGTGGTCGCCGCGGTGCTGCTCGGCGGTGTCTCGATCTTCGGCGGTCGCGGCACGTTGCCCGGGGTGCTGCTGGGCGTGCTGCTGCTCGGCGCCGTCCGCAACGCCCTCCAACTCGCCGACGTCGCCGCCGACACGCTCAACGTCGTCACCGGCGGACTGCTCATCGCCTCGGTCGTGGTGCCGAACGCGGTCGTCCTGGCCCGCGCCCGGTGGCGACGGCGGGGCCGCGCCGCCTGACCCCGCGCCGCCCGACTCCGCAGACCACTCGCGACAACGAAGTCACCGCCGAGAGAGGGAGAACGATGTCCACCCAGCCCAAGCGCACCCTGCGACTCGGCCTGATCGCCACCACCGTGGCGGTCGTGCTGGTCAGCGCCGCGTGCGGTGGCACCACCCGTGGTTCCGAGGACGGCGCGAACCCCGCGGGCGACCGGGCCACCGGCCAGGCCGACCCGGACGCGCCGCTGGTCGAGGGTCTCGACGTGGCGTTCCTGCCCAAGCAGGTCAACAACCCGTACTTCACCGTGGCCGACGCCGGCGGCAAGAGCGCCACCGAGGAGTTCAAGGGCAGGTACAAGGAGGTCGGCCCGTCCGAGGCCGGCGCCTCCTCCCAGGTCAGCTACATCAACACGTTGTCGCAGCAGCAGACCGACGTGATCGCGACCTCCGCCAACGACCCGAACGCGATCTGCGGCGCGCTCAACAGCGCGCGGCAGGCGGGCGCCAAGGTCGTCACCTTCGACTCCGACACCAAGCCCGAGTGCCGGGACGTGTTCGTCAACCAGGCGACCGCCGAGGGCATCGCGGCGAACCAGGTGGAGCTGATCGCCGGGCAGATCGGCGGTGAGGGCAAGATCGCGATCCTCTCGGCGACGCCGAACGCGACCAACCAGAACGCGTGGATCGAGCTGATGCGCGCGGAGCTGGCGAAGCCCGAGCACAGCAGGATCGAGCTGGTCGCGGTCGCCTACGGCAACGACGAGGACCAGAAGTCGTTCCAGGAGACCCAGGGCCTGCTGCGCTCCTACCCCGACCTGAAGGGCATCGTCTCGCCCACCACGGTCGGCGTCGCGGCGGCGGCGCGCTACCTGTCGGGCTCGGAGTACAAGGGCAAGGTGGCGCTGACCGGCCTCGGCACGCCGAACCAGATGCGCGAGTTCGTCAAGGACGGCACGGTCGAGGCGTTCGCCCTGTGGAACCCCGCCGACCTCGGCTACCTCGCCGCTTACGCCGGCGCCGCGCTCGCGTCCGGCCGGATCACCGGCGCGGAGGGCGAGAAGTTCATGGCGGGCAGGCTCGGCGAGTACACCATCGGCGCGGACGGCGTCATCGTGCTCGGCCCGCCCACCGTGTTCGACCAGGGCAACATCGACCAGTTCGACTTCTGAGCCGGCGGGCGTGCGGACCGGGTGCCCGGTCCGCGCGCCCACCGCGGGTCAGAGGGTCGGCACGATCGGGGCGATGGTGCCGTCGGCGTTGAACGTCATGCGGTCCACGGTGGTCTCGCGGTTGGTGCCGCTGCCGGCGGGCACGGCGAACCGGTGGTAGGCGACGTGCCAGGTGTCGCTGCCGGGATCCTTCACCACCGAGTGGTGGCCGGGTCCCTTGATACCCAGCTCCAAGCGCTTCTGCAGCACCACGCCGCGCTTGGTCCACGGTCCGAGCGGGGACGTGCCGGTGGCGTAGGCGACCCGGTAGTCCTCGCTGCGGGTGTCGTTCTCCGACCACATGAAGTAGTAGGTCCCGTTGCGCTTGAACACGAACGAGGCCTCGCGGTAACCGCTGGGGGTGATGTCGCGGACCTTGGCGGGGTCGAACGAGACCATGTCGGCGTTGAGCGGCACGACGTAGGCGGTGCCGTTGCCCCAGTACAGGTAGGACTGCCCGGTGTCGTCGGTGAACGCCATGGGGTCGATGGCCTGCCCGGAGTACGCGCCCGCGCGGATCAGCGGCCTGCCGAGGGCGTCGCGGAACGGCCCGGTGGGGGAGTCCGACACCGCCACGCCGAGGTGCTTGCCCGTGTCGCCGGACGCCGCTCCGCCGCTGAAGTACAGGTAGTAGCGGCCGTTCTTGGCGATCACGGCGGGCGCCCAGGCGGAGTTGTCGGCCCACGACACGTCCGGCCCGTGGTCGAGGATCACGCCGTGGTCGGTCCAGTTCACCAGGTCCGTCGAGGAGAACGCCTTGTAGTACGGCGAAGCCCAGCCCGCGTACCCGTCCGTGGTCGGGTAGAGGTAGTAGCGGCCGTTGAAGTTCGTGATGTGCGGATCGGCGTAGAGCCCGGGAATCACCGGGCCATTGTTCGTCTTCGGGCTCCACGGCGCGGTGAGGCGGAACGAGCTGTCCGCGCGGAACTGGGCCGTGTCCTGGTAGGTGTCCAGCCACAACTCGTAGGCGCGGTGCCGGATCCTGCGGTCGGGGTGGCTGAACGAGGTCAGCGACACCGACCCGGACGTCGACCCGGCCACCGCGCAGAACGTCGCGTCCTCGCGGAAGCGCGCGTCGCCGGTGTTCGCGTCGAGGCGCACCCGCCAGTCCAGGTGCCGCAGGAACGAGCCGTTCTTGGCCTGGAAGGAGTAGCACGACGGCGAGGCCAGGCCCGAGATCACGGTGAACGTCGCGTCCAGCCTGGTCTGCGCCGTGCTCGCCGACGTCACGGGGTCGACCCGGGCGAGGTAGTCCTGGTGCCGGACGTAGCGGCCGGGGAAGTTCACCGCTTCGAGCGACCGCGCCCCGGTCGGCAGCGCGTCCGCGAACGCCGGCGAGGGCACGGCGACCGTCGCGGCGATGAGACAGGACAGCACCACGCAGGTGCGCGTTCGACGACGCATGGTCGACTCCGAGTTCTGTTCTGCCAGGCGATGGCGTGGAGTGGAGGCCCGGGGCGCGGCGGTCGCTTCGAGGGGCGGACATGCTTGTGAGCGTTAACATGACACCGTGACCGGCCATGAGAATTCGGCACGGCGCAGTCGTGGACCGGGAGGAGCAGGCGGATGTTTGCGCTAACATCGCTGCCTGGTCCTAGTGTGTGAGCAAGACCATGTGGGTGTCAAGGGTGCGCGGAGCGTGAGCGATCGGGAGGCTTTTGGCGGATGGCGTCCAGAAGTCGTGGGGCGTAGGGTGCCCCGCCGGTCGGGCCCGGGGAGCCTCGATCAGTGGTCGCGACGCACGATCGCCCGGGCGAGACCGGCCAGCTCCGCCGCCGCGCGCGGTGCGGACGCGACCGAGTCGAGCAGGCGCAACGCCTGGTCCAGGAGCAGTTCGGCCTGCCGCTCACTCCACGCGCGCCCGCCGGCCGCCTCGACCAGGCGTGCCGCGCGGGCCGGGTCGTCGGCCACCTGCCGCCCGTCCCCCTCGTACAGCGCGGCCAGCTCCCGCCCGGCCGGTGTGCCCGAGGTCAGGGCGGCGACCACCGGCAGGGACTTCTTGCGGGCCCGCAGGTCGCCGTGCACCGGCTTGCCGGTCACGGCCTCGTCGCCCCAGATCCCCAGCAGGTCGTCCACGTGCTGGAACGCCACCCCGAGGCGCAGGCCGAAGTCGCGCAGGCCCGCGACCTCGTCGGGCCCGGCGCCGGCGAACACCGCGCCCAGGGCGCAGGCGCAGGCCAGCAGGCCACCGGTCTTGCGCTCCGCCATCGTCACGCACTCGGCCACCCCGATGTCGTGCCTGCCCTCGAACGCGAGGTCGGCGTGCTCGCCGTCGACGAGGTCGAGCACCGCCGCGTTGAGCACGCGCACGCCGGTCAGCGCGGCCGGGTGGCCGCTGGCGGCGAGCACGTCGAAGGCCAGCGCCAGCATCGCGTCCCCGGCGAGGACGGCGGCCGGCACGCCGAAGACGTGCCACGCGGCCGGCCGGTGCCGCCGGGTCCGGTCACCGTCGAGCACGTCGTCGTGCAGCAGCGTGAAGTCGTGCACCAGCTCGACCGCGGCGGCGGCCGGCACGGCGGTGGCCGCCGAGCCGCCGACCGCCTCGGCCGCCAGCTGGACCAGCACCGGGCGGATCGCCTTGCCCCCGCCGGCGTCGGTCGGGTGACCGTGCTCGTCCCACCACCCCAGGTGGTAGCCGGCGACGTGCCGCACCGAAGCGGGCAGTCCGTCGACGGCGGCGCGCAGGGCCGGCTGCACCATGCCGCGGCTCCACGCCACGACCTCGCGGACCGATCGGGTGGGGGCGGTGGCTTCGGGTGGCACGGGCACCTCCGGGTCGGTCGGGTCGGGGGGAGCCGCCGGGTCAGGCCAGTTGCCGGTCGACCACGTCCGGTGAGAGGACGTGCTGCACGACCATCGCCGCCGCGCCGAGGACGCCGGCGTCGTCACCGGCCTGCGAGGGGACGATCCGGAGGTTCCCGGTGGCCAGCGGCAGGGAGCGCCGGTAGATCGCCTCGCGCACACCGGCCAGCAGCATCTCGCCGGCCAGCGCCACGGTGCCGCCCACGACGATCAGCGACGGGTTGAACATGCTCACGCAGGCGGCGAGGACCTCGCCGATGTTGCGGCCCGCCTGCCGCACGGCCTGGCCGGCTTCGAGGTTGCCCGCCCGGACCAGCGCGACCACGTCGGCGCTCGTGTGCGCCTCGACGCCCTTGGCGCGCAGCGCCGCCGCGATGGCGGACCCGCTGGCGACCGCTTCGAGGCAGCCGGTGTTGCCGCAGCGGCACGGCACGTCGCCGGCGTGCGGGGCGAGGATGTGGCCGAGGTCGCCCGCCGCGCCCACCGCGCCGCGGTGCAGCATGCCGTTGCTGATGAACCCGGAACCTATGCCGGTGGCCACCTTGATCACGATGAGGTGCTCGGCCTCCGGGAAGCACTTCGTGTGCTCGCCCAGCGCCATGAGGTTGACCTCGTTGTCGACCAGCACCGGGACCCCGAACTCGGCGCCGATGCGGCCCGGCACGTCGTAGCCGTCCCACCCGGGCATGATCGGCGGGTTGTTCGGCCGGCCGGTGGAGTGCTCGACGGGGCCGGGCAGGCCGATGCCCACCCCCGCCACGCGCATCGACTCCAGGTCGGCGTCCTCCAGCAACGACCGCCAGGCGGCGACCAGCCGGGGCAGCACCACGTCCGGGCCCTCGGCGATGTCCTGCTCGAACCGGCCCTCCGCCAACGGCGTGCCGGCCAGGTCGGTCACCGCGATGGTGGCGTGGGTGGCGCCCACCTCGGCGGCGAGGACGACCCTCGCGCGGGCGTTGAACACGAACCGGCCGGCCGGGCGCCCGCCGGTCGAGGCCTCGCTGCCACCGTCGCTGACGAGTCCGGCGTCCAGCAGCGCGTCCAACCTGGCTCGCACGGTCGACCGGGCCAGGCCCGTCACCGCGGTGAGTTCGGAGCGGGTGCGGGGCACGCCGTCGCGGAGCAGGCGCAGCAGCTCCCCCGGAGACGCGGCGCCGACGGTGGAAACGTCTTCTTTCACGCCTCAATTGAACCAGAGCTGACGGTCATACGGCGTCAACCGTCGAAACATGTCCGACTTTTGGTTGACATCCGCCATTAGTCATCTTACGGTTCGCCGCATGACTGTGACCCACCTAACTCCTGCGGCCGACAGCGGTCGTGCCGGGCCCCGGACGCCGCGCGTGGCCGTGGTGGGTGCCGGGTTCATGGGCCGCGTGCACGCCGAGGCGGCGCGCCGGGCGGGTGCCGCGGTGGTCGCCGCGGTCGCGAGCACCCCGGGTGGCGCCGACCACGCCGCGGAGACCGTGGGCGCGGAACGCGGCTACCCCGACCTGGCCTCGCTGCTCGCCGAGGCCGGGGCCGACGTGGTGCACGTGTGCACGCCCAACGTCCGGCACGCGGAGGCGGTGGAGGCCGCGCTGGCCGCGGGCGCGCACGTCGTCTGCGAGAAGCCCCTGGCCGTCGGCGCCGCCCAGGCCGAAGGCCTGGTCGACGCGGCGGTGGCCGCCGGCCTGGTGGCCGCGGTGCCGTTCGTCTACCGGTTCCACCCGATGGTGCGCGAGCTGCGGGCCAGGCTGGCGAGCGGTCAGGCGGGCGTGGTGTCCACGGTCAGCGGCGGGTACCTCCAGGACTGGCTGTCCCGGCCGGGCGACGACGACTGGCGGGTGGACCCGGCGGTCGGCGGTCCGTCCCGGGCGTTCGCCGACATCGGCTCGCACTGGTGCGACCTGTTCGAGTTCGTCACCGGCGACCGGATCGACCGGCTGTCCGCCCAAACGGCGACGGTCCAGCCGCGCACCCGGTCGTCGGCCACGCCGACGGAGGACGCGGCGGTCGTCCAGTTCACCACCGGCTCCGGTGTCCTCGGCACGCTGGTGGTCTCGCAGGTCGCGGCCGGCCGGAAGAACCGGCTGCACCTGGAGGTCTCCGGCACCGAGTCCAGCTTCGCGTTCGACCAGGAGGACCCGGAGCGCCTGTGGGTGGGCAGGCGAGAGGGCAACCAGGTGCTGCTCCGCGACCCGGAGACGCTGTCGGCGGCGGCGGCGAAGTACGCGCGCCTGCCCGCCGGGCACGCGCAGGGCTACCAGGACTGCTTCGACGCCTTCGTCGCCGACACCTACCGCGCCGTGCTGGGGGAGGACCAGCCCGACGGCCTGCCGACGTTCGCCGACGGGCTGCGGGCGGCCCGGATCACCGACGCGGTCCTGGCGTCCGCCGCGTCCGCCGGGGCGTGGACTTCCGTGGGCGGAGCCGACGATCGGACCGGGGTGGGCCGGTGACCGCCGCCGGCGAGGTCGTGGTCCGGCTCACCGGGATCACCAAGAGCTTCCTCGGGGTGCCGGTGCTGCGCGGCGTCGACCTCGACCTGCGCGCGGGCGAGGTGCACGCGCTCATGGGCGAGAACGGCGCGGGCAAGTCGACGCTGCTCAAGGTGCTCGCGGGCGTGCACCGGCCGGACTCGGGCCAGGTCGAGGTCGACGGTGAGCCGGTCGTGTTCGGCACGCCGCGCGACGCCCAGGCGAGGGGCATCGCGATCATCCACCAGGAGTTCACCCTGCTGGAGCACCGCACCGTCGCGGAGAACGTGTACCTGGGCCGCGAACCGGTCCGCCGGGGCCAGGTGGACCGCCGGAAGATGGAGGCGGACACCAAGGGGCTGCTCGACTGGCTCGGCGAGGAGGGCATCGACCCGGCCGGGCAGGTCAGCCGGCTGTCGGTGGCCCGGAAGCAGGTCGTCGAGATCGTGAAAGCGCTGTCCACCGACGCCAGGGTGCTGGCGATGGACGAGCCGACCGCCGCGCTGGCCGACCACGAGGTGGAGCTGCTCTACGACCTGGTCGGGCGGCTGCGCGCGCGGGGGATCGCGATCCTCTACGTCTCGCACCGGATGCGCGAGGTGTTCGACCTCAGCCGGCGGATCACCGTGCTCAAGGACGGCGCGTTCGTCACCACCGCCCCGACCGCCGAGCTGACCTCCGACCAGCTCGTCCGGCACATGGTCGGGCGCTCCCTCGACGCGCTCCACCCCGACCGCGCGACCGCGTCCGACATCGGCGACGTCCGGTTGGCGCTGCGCGGCGCGGGCAACGGCCGGGTCCGCGGCGTGACGTTCGAGCTGCGGTCCGGGGAGGTCGTCGGCATCGCCGGGCTCCAGGGCTCCGGCCGGTCGGCCATCGCGCGGGCGATCTGGGGCGTCGAGCCGTTCACCACCGGCACGCTCGAACTCGACGGCGAGCCCCGGCGCGTCACCGACCCGCGCACCGCGGTCCGCCTGGGCATCGGCTACGTCACCGAGGACCGCAAGGGCGAGGGGCTGGCCCTGCGGCAGTCCATCCGGGACAACGCGCTGCTCGTGCGGCGGGCCGCGCTGCCCGGCGCCGGCGGGCGCAAGCGGTCCGACCTGGCCGCGCTGCTGAAGTCGGTGGCGGTCGTCGCGCGGGGCGAGCACCAGGAGGTGCGCTACCTGTCGGGCGGCAACCAGCAGAAGGTCGTGCTGGCCAAGTGGCTGGCCGTGGGGCCGCGCGTGCTCGTCGTGGACGAGCCGACGCGGGGCATCGACGTCGGCGCGAAGCAGGCCGTGCACCGACTGCTGCGCGACCTGGCGCGCACCGGGGTGGCGGTCCTGATGATCTCGTCGGAGCTGCCGGAGCTGATCGGCATGAGCGACCGGATCCTCGTCGTCCACGAAGGCTCGATCGCGGGCGAGCTGCCCGCCGGCGCCAGTGAGGAGGCCGTCATGGGGCTGGCCACCGGGCACGGCATCGGGGAGGTGGCGTGAGCGTCGTGCAGCGGAAGGCCGAGGCCACGCGCGGGGCGGCCCGCACCGCGTCCCGGCGGTTCACCCCCACGCCGACCGTCACCGTCTACCTGGCCCTGGCGGCGCTCCTCGTGGTCGGCAGCATCCTGGTCGGCCTGCAAGGCGGCGTGCTGCTCGACCAGGGCGGCATCCTCAACATCCTGACCCGCAGCACCGTGCTCGGGCTGGTCGCGGTCGGGCAGACCATCGTGATCATCTCCGGCTCGCTGGACCTGTCAGTGGCCTACCTGGTCGGGCTGTGCTCGCTGGTGGCGGCCGAGACGATGGCGGGCAGCGACGGGATGATGCTGCCCGGCGTGCTGCTGGCGCTCGCCGTCGCCGCCGTCGTCGGCCTGGTGAACGGCCTGGTCGTCACCGTCCTCAAGGTCAACGCGTTCATCGCGACCCTCGGCGTGGCGCTGATCCTGCGCGGCTACCTGGAGCAGAACTACACCGGACCGGCGGGCAGCGTGCCGCGCGCGTTCCAGCACCTCGGGTTCGACCGCATCGGGCCGGTCCCGATCGGCGTGCTGCTCATGCTGCTCGTCGCCGCGCTGGCGTGGTGGTACCTCAAGCGCACGCGGGGCGGCTACCACACCTACGCGGTCGGCGGTGACGTGGACGTGGCGCGGCTGTCCGGCGTGCGCACCGGCCGCACGATCGTCACCGCCCACGTGCTGTGCGCCGTGGCCGCCGGTCTCGCCGGGGTGTTCCTGGCCAGCCGGTTGGGGTCCGGCGCCCCCTACGTCGGCACGGACGCCGGGTACGACCTGGAGTCCATCGCGGCCGTCGTGCTCGGCGGCACGGCGCTCGCGGGCGGTCGCGGCGGTGTCGTCGGCACGATCGGCGGCGTCCTCATCCTGGCCACCCTCGACACCGTGTTCGACGACCTCGCGGTCGACCCCTTCTTCAAGGACGTCGTGCGCGGCATCGTCCTCATCGTCGCGGTGGCGCTCTACGCACGCCGCAAGCACTCCAGGAGGTCCGCGTGACCGCGCCGACCACGTGGCGTCCCCGACTGGCGGACGGCACCGCGCCCGTGCTCGCGGTGCTCGCGGTGCTGCTGGTGGCGCTGGCCTTCGCCGGACCCGCCTACTCCGAACCCGCCGGGTACCTGGCGCTGCTCAAGCGCGCCGCCCCCCTGGTGCTCCTCGCGATCGGCCAGTACTTCGTCATCGTCTCCGGCGGGTTCGACCTGTCGGTCGGCTCGCTGGTCACCGCCGAGGTGGTGATCGCGGCCCGGCTGATCGACGGGCAGGAGTCGGCGACCGGCTGGGTGATCGTGCTGCTGCTCGGCTTCGGCCTGCTGGTCGGCCTGGTCAACGGGCTGATCACGACCAAGCTGCTGGTGCCGTCGTTCATCGTGACCCTCGGGATGCTGCTCATCCTCGACGGCGCGGTGTTCCTGTGGACCGGTGGCGCGCCCCGCGGCGCGCTGTCGCCGTCGTTCCGCGTGTTCGGTCGCGGCGGGGTCGACCTGCCGGTCCTGGGCCACCTGCCGTGGTCGGTGGTGATCCTGCTCGCCGTGCTGGTCGCCGCCGTGCTGTTCATGCGCGGCGGCACCGGCCGCACGCTGGTCGCGGTGGGGGACAACGAGAACGCGGTGCGCCTGGCCGGTGGTCGGGTGGACCGGCTGAAGGTGCTGGCGTTCGTCCTGTCGGGGCTGCTCGCGGCGCTGGCCGCGATCCTGCTCGGCGGGTTCGCGGGCGTGTCGGCCCAGGTGGGCGAGGGACTGGAGTTCCGCGCCATCACCGCCGTCGTGCTCGGTGGCGTCGTGCTCGGCGGCGGGCGGGGTTCCGTCGTCGCCGCGGCCGCCGGCGCGCTGACCCTCGAAGCCCTCTTCTCTCTGCTCAACCTGCTCGGCGTCGCCGGCGCGCTGGAGTCCGCCGTCCAAGGCGTGATCATCATCGCCGCCGTCGCCTACGCCGCCCTCGGCGTGAACCCGCGCCTCGCCCTCCGGTCCCGCGCGAGCACGCCCGAGCCCGCCCGCCGCCAGTCACCGCCGCACAAGGAGAACCGATGAACAGGAAGTGGTCCGTCGTGGCCGTCGCGGGCCTGCTGGCCATGGCCGGCTGCAGCAGCGACCTGCCCGCCGACACCGGCACACCCGGCACGACGGGCGCGTCCAAGGACGCCGGCGCGAAGTCGGAGTTCTTCGACCAGGCGCTGTACGAGCGCCAGACGAAGTCCCGCTCGACGGCCGCCGAAGGTCCGGCCGACAAGCCGTGGGAGCAGATGATCTCGCCCGAGCTGGTCGACACGGCGAAGTTCGCCAAGCCCGGCGGCGACTACCACCTGTGCTTCTCCAACGCCGCGGTGAACAACCCGTGGCGGCAGGTCGGCTTCACCACCATGAAGGAGGAGGTGAAGCTGCACCCGGAGATCACCAAGTTCACCGTGCTCGACGCGGAGGCCAAGGACGACAAGCAGATCAGCGACATCCAGTCCTTCGCCTCCCAGGGGTGCAGCGCGCTGATCGTCTCGCCGAACACGACGGCGACCCTGACCCCGGCGATCGAGGCGGCGTGCAAGACGAACGTCCCGGTGATCGTGTTCGACCGCGGCGTCAACTCCACCTGCCCCGTCACGTTCATCCACCCGATCGGCGGGTTCGCGTTCGGGGCGGACGGCGCGGAGTTCCTGAAGGAGAAGGTGAAGGCCGGCGGCAAGGTCCTCGCCCTGCGCATCCTGCCGGGCGTGGACGTGCTGGAGCAGCGGTGGGCGGCGGCCAACGAGATCTTCTCCGGCAGCGAGCTGAAGGTCGTCGGCGTCGAGTTCACCGACGGTGACGCGGCCAAGACCAAGAGCATCGTCAACGACTACATCCAGCGCGAGGGCCAGATCGACGGCGTGTGGATGGACGCGGGCGCGACCGCCGTCGCCGCGGTCGAGGCGTTCCAGGACGCGGGTGTCCCGATCCCGGCGTTCGTCGGCGAGGACCAGCAGGACTTCCTGCGGATGTGGGCCGACCAGAAGATGACCGCGGTCGCCCCGACCTACCCGACCTACCAGTGGCGCACCCCCGTCATCGCCGCGTTGCAGGTCCTCAACGGCCGGCAGGTGCCCAAGGAGTGGGTGCTGCCGCAGCCGAAGGTCACCCAGGACACCCTCCAGAGCTTCCTCCGGCAGGACATGCCGCCGCTGCACTACGCCATGTGCGGGTGCGAGTCGATGGCCGGCTACCCGGCGCCCTGGAAGTAGTCCCGTCACCCGCCCGAACGGAGCAGCAGTGCACGCGATCGGTGTGAGCACCTGGGTCTGGACGTCGCCGCTGCGCGACGCGACGCTCGCCGAACTGGCCACCCGCGCGGCCGGCTGGGGGTTCGACGTGCTCGAACTCCCGGTGGAGGAGGTCGGCGACTGGGACCCGGCGCAGGCCGCGCGGGTGCTGGCGGACCACGGGCTCGCCGCCACCGTGTGCCTGGTGATGCCGCCGGGCCGGGAGCTGGTGGCGGCGGACCCCGCGACCGTCGCCACCACCCAGGACTACCTCCGGCGGGTCGTGGACATCGCGGTGGAGGTCGGTTCGCCGGTCATCGCCGGCCCGGCCTACGCCTCGGTCGGCCGCACGTGGCGCATGTCGCAGCGGCAGCGGCACGACGCGCTGGCCGAGCTGCGCGACAACCTGGCACCGGTGGTCGAGCACGCCCGCGCGGCGGGCGTCCGGGTCGCCGTCGAACCGCTCAACCGCTACGAGACCAGCCTGCTCAACACGATCGGGCAGACCCTCGCGGCGCTGGACGGCCTGCCCGCCGACGGGTGCGGCGTCGCGGTCGACGTCTACCACCAGAACATCGAGGAGAAGCACGTCGGCGACGCGATCCGGTCGGCCCGGGGCCGGATCGCGCACGTCCAGGTGTGCGGCAACGACCGCGGCACGCCCGGCGACGACCACCTCGACTGGCCCGACGTCCTCGCCGCGCTCGCCGAGGCCGGCTACACCGGCCCGCTGTGCATCGAGTCGTTCACCGGCGAGAACGCGAGCATCGCGACCGCCGCGTCCGTCTGGCGCCCGCTCGCGCGGACCCAGGACGCGCTCGCCGTGGACGGGCTGGCGTTCCTCAGGGAGGAGGTGATCGGCACCGGCTGACCGGCGTCACCCACCACTCACCGGCGCCGGCACGCCGGGCGGAACAGAAAGCGTGTGGAGGATCGTGAGAGCCCCTGTTGTCCGCTTGCGCACCGTCTTCGCCCTGGTGCTGGCATCCCTCGTCGTGGTCGGCTTGCTGCCGGCGACCGCGACGGCGCACCCCGGCCACGACGCGCCGGCCGAGTTCCGAGCCCTGCTGTTCACCAAGACCGCCGCGGGCGCCTACCGGCATGACTCGATCCCGGCCGGTGTCGCGATGGTCGAGAAGCTCGCCGCGGAGCACCACTTCGAGGTGGTGCACAGCGAGGACGCCACCCAGTTCACCGACGCGAACCTGGCCGGTTTCGACGTCGTCGTCATGCTCCAGAACGGCGGCATGGTCTGGGACACCGACGCCCAACGCGAGGCCGTGAAGAAGTTCGTCAACGACGGCGGCGGCATCGTCGCCATCCACAACGCGACGGACATGAACATCGAGTCGTCGTTCCCGTGGTGGGACGACTTCGTCAACGGCGGCGCGCACATGACCGCGCACTCCGCCAACGGCCTCACCGCCACCTCCTACCAGGTGGACGAGGTGCACGAGTCGACCAGGCACCTGCCGGACCGCTGGCGCAAGGCCGAGGAGTGGTACAACTTCAAGCCGAGCATGCGCGGCAAGGTGCACCCGCTGGTCGAGGTGGACGAGAAGACCTACGACCCGGGCTCCGAGGCCATGGGCCACGACCACCCGATCAGCTGGTGCCGTGACGCCGAGGGCGGCCGGGTGTGGGCGACCGGCATGGGCCACAACGCCGCCGACTACACCGAGCCGGACTTCGTCGCCCACGTGCTGGGCGGCATCCGCACCGCCGCCGGCGTCGTGTCCTCCGACTGCGGCGCGACCGTCGACGCCAGTTTCGAGAAGGTGACCCTGGACGACGCCACCCGCGCGCCGACCACGCTGGACATCGCGCCGGACGGCCGCGTGTTCTACACCGAGCTGCTCGGTGAGATCCGCGTGCACGACCCGGCCACCGGCGCCACCTCCACGGCGCTGTCCCTGCCCGTCTACAGCGGTGGCGAGGACGGCCTGGTGTCGCTGGCCCTGGCGCCGGACTTCGCCACCAGCAACCACCTGTACGCGTACTACTCGCCGTCGGGCACGGCCGAGGTCAACCGGGTCTCGCGGTTCACCGTCGAGGGCGACGTGATCCGGCCCGACAGCGAGAAGGTCCTGCTGGAGATCCCGGCGTCGCGCCGCGAGGAGCCCGGTCACACCGGCGGGTACCTCGAGTTCGGGCCGAACGGGAACCTGTACATCGGCGTCGGCGACGACACCAACCCGTTCCAGTCCAGCGGGTACGCCCCGGTGGACGAGCGGCCGGGCCGCGACCTGTTCGACGCGCAGAAGACCTCGGCGAACACGAACGACCTGCGCGGCAAGATCCTGCGCGTGCACCCGGAGGCGGACGGCACCTACACCGTCCCGGCGGGCAACCTGTTCGCGCCGGGCACGGCGAAGACCCGGCCCGAGATCTACGCCATGGGCTTCCGCAACCCGTTCCGCTTCAACGTCGCCTCCGACGGCACCCTCCACCTGGCGGACTACGGCCCGGACGCGGGCGGGGACAACCCGTCGCGCGGCCCCGGCGGCATCGTCGAGTGGAACGTGGTCAAGGAGCCCGGCAACTACGGCTGGCCCTACTGCGTGGGCGACAACACCCCGTTCAACGACTTCGACTTCGCCACCAACACGTCCAAGGCGAAGTTCGACTGCGGCAACCCGGTGAACGACTCGCCGAACAACACCGGCCTGACCGCGCTGCCCGCCGCCAAGCCGGCCGTCGTGTGGTACGGCAACGGCGCCGAGGGCGACGAGTTCCCCGAGATGGGCGCCGGCGGCGAGGCCCCGATGGCCGGGCCGCGCTACGAGTTCGACCCGGACCTGGCCTCGGACGTCAAGTTCCCCGAGTACTACGACGGCAAGCCGTTCTTCTACGACTGGGCGCGCAACAAGTTCTGGACGTTCTCGCAGGACGACCAGGGCGGGCTGCTCAAGATCAACGAGTGGTTCAAGGGCGCCGCGCCGCTGGCTCCGATGGATGTGAAGTTCGGTCCGGACGGCGCGATGTACGTGGTGGAGTGGGGCGGCGGCTACGGCCGGGACAACCCGGACTCCGGCATCTACCGGATCGACTACACCCGGGGCAACCGCCGGCCGACCGCGAAGGCGACGGCCACCCCGTCCTCGGGCCGGGCGCCGCTGCCGGTCGGGTTCTCCGGCGCCGGGTCGGCCGACCCCGAAGGCGCCGAGCTGACCTACGCGTGGACCTTCGGCGACGGCGGCTCGTCCACCGAGGCCGAGCCGACCCACACCTACCGGTCGAACGGCGTGTACAACGCGCAGCTCACCGTGACCGACCCCTCGGGCAAGAGCGGCGTGACCAACGTCCAGGTGACGGTGGGCAACACCGCGCCGTCGGTGACCATGGCGTCGCCGGTCGACGGCGGGTTCTTCGACTTCGGCGACGAGGTGGCGTTCGACCTCGACATCACCGACCCGGAGGACGGGCAGCCGGACTGCTCCAAGGCGGTCCTGCAACCCGCGCTCGGCCACGAGGCGCACGCGCACCCGATCGACCAGATCAACGCCTGCGAGGGCGAGTTCGCCACCCTGGTGGACGAGGGCCACGCCGACGCGGACATCTTCTACTCCGTCGACGCCTCCTACACCGACGGCGGCGCCGGCGACCTGCCGCCGCTGGTGGGCCGCGACCTCGCGGTGATCCAGCCCAAGCACAAGCAGGCCGAGTTCCACCAGGAGTCCTCGGGCGTGCTGGTCGCGTCGGACCCGGCCGCCGAGTCGGGCAAGCGGGTCGGCGACCTCGGTGACGGCGACTGGATCGCCTTCCACCCGGTGAACCTGCACCGCATCGACCGCGTCACCGCCCGGGTGGCCTCGACGGGCTCCGGCGGCTCGATCGAGCTGCGCGAGGACTCGCCGACCGGCGAGCTGGTCGCCACCATCGCGGTGCCCGACACCGGGGGGATCGACCGGTACGCGGCCGCACCCGAGGTCGCGGTCGCCGACCCCGGCGGCACGATGAAGCTGGTCGCGGTGTTCCGCGGCCCGGCCAACCGGTTCACGCTCGACTCGTTCACGTTCATCGGCAAGGGCGTGTCGGTCAACGCCGCGCCGCACGTGGTCGTCACGGCCGACCCGGCGACCGGCACCGCGCCGTTCACCACCAGGCTCACCGCGACGGCGACCGACGCGGAGGACGACGCGCCGTTCACCTACTCGTGGGACCTCGGTGACGGCACGTCGGCGTCGGGCGCCACGGTGGAGCACACCTACGCGGCGGACGGCACGTATTACGCCTCCGTGACGGTCACCGACGCGGCCGGTCGGACCAAGAAGGTGTCCACACCGGTGCTCGTGCGCGACCCGCCGATGCCGCCCGTCACCTGCGACACGCCCGACCCGGCCCTCCCGCCGAGCGACGAGTTCGACGGCGACCGGCTCGACGGGTGCCGCTGGAACGCCGTCGTGCGACCGGACCTGGCGTCGATGCGGATGGGTGACGGCGTGCTGAGCATCGACACCCTGCCGGGCGACATCAACGGCTCGGCGAACGACGACCCGCGCAACTTCGTCCTGCAGACCGCGCCCGCGGGTGACTGGACGGTGGAGACGAGGGTGGCCGCGCCGGTGGTCGAGCAGTGGCAGCTCGCCGGGTTCATGGTGTACGGCGGCGACGACGACTACGTGAAGTTCGACGTCGTCGCGCGCAACACGCCGGGGCAGGCCGTGACGCTGGGCGCGGAGCTCGTCTCCGAGAACGACGGCTCGTTCGGCAGCGGCGGCAACCGGGCCCTCGCCATCGGCACCCCCGAGAGCGGGTGGTGGCACCTCCGGCTGAAGAAGGAGGGCAACACCTACCGCGGCGAGATCAGCGACGGCGGCACCACCTGGACGTCGATGGGCGACCCGGTGACGAACGACGTGCCGAACGCGAGGTTCGGCCTGATGGCGATCGGCCCGAGCCAGACCATGGGCCCGGTGACGGTCGACTTCGACTGGTTCCGGGTGACCGGCGTGGACACCACCGCGCCGGAGGTCACGGCGACCGTCGACCCGGCCGGACCCACCGGCGCGGACGGCTGGTGGACCGCGGCGCCGACCGTGGCGCTCGACGCGGTGGACGCCGGCTCCGGTGTGGCGAGCACCGAGTACCGGATCGACGGCGGCGACTGGCGGCCCTACACCGCGCCGTTCCCGGTGACCGGTGACGGCGCCCACGCGGTGCAGTACCGGGCCACCGACGTGCGGGGCAACAGGTCCGAACCCGGCTCGGTGTCGGTCAAGGTCGACGCGAACGCGCCGGCGGTGAAGCTCACCGGGCTGCACGACGGCGTGAGCTACGGCCACGCCGAGGACAAGGCGGTCTCCTGGCAGGGCGAGGACGCCGCGTCCGGGATCGCTTCGGTCACCGCCGCGCTCGACGGCCGGCCGATCACCTCGGGCACGGGCGTCGCCATGCACACCCTCGCGCTCGGCGCCCACACCTTGGCGCTGACCGCGACCGACAAGGCGGGCAACAAGCGCGACCTGGTGGTGTCGTTCACCGTCACGACCTCGCTGCCCGACCTGCAGGCCCTGGTCGACCGGTTCGCGGCGGAACGGCGGATCACGTCGTCCGTCGCCCGCGGACTGGACCGCGACCTGGACGACGCCCGGCGGTTGCTGTTCGATGGCAAGCCCGCCAAGGCGATCGGGGAGTTGGAGGGCTTCCGCGACGCGGTCTCCCGCAAGGTGGGCGACCGGGCCGTGCGGGACCTGCTCGTCGCCGACGCCGGGGTGGTGATCGCGGCGCTGCGGAGCCAGGCGAGCGGTAGCTGAACGCGATGGCCGGAGCCGCCGCGCTCCGGCCACCCGCGCGTGGGGGCGGTTGCCGGACCGCGCCCCCGCCCGACCGGTGCCGGGACGTCCGCGTCCCGGCACCGGTCGGTGACCGGATCTTGAGTGAGCTGGTGAAGGAGGGTGGCCAATGACGGACGAACCCACCGGGCTGTGGCTGATCGGGGCACGCGGGTCGGTCGCGACGACGGCGATGGGCGGGCTGCTCGCGCTGCGCGCGGGCCTGGCGCCGCCGACGGGCTGCGTGACCGAACGACCGGAGCTGGCCGGCGTCCCGATGCCGGGGTGGTCGGACCTGGTCGTCGGCGGTCACGACGTCGTGGACACACCTCTGGTCAAACGCGCCGAGCAGCTCGTGGACAGCGGCGTGCTGCCGCACCGCCTGCTCGGCGCGATCGTGGACGGCCTGCACGCGGCCGACGCCGAGGTCCGGCCCGGCTACCACCCGGTCACGCACCGGGGCAGCCAGGCGGAGGCGGCCCGCCGGCTGGCCGCCGACATCACCGACTTCCGCGAGCGGCACGGCCTGGCGCGGGTCGTCGTGGTCAACGTGTCCTCGACCGAACCGCCCGTGCCCGCCGCGCCCGAGCACGACGACCTGGCCGCGTTGGAGGCGGCGCTGGCCGACCCGGGGCGCGCGGTGCTGCCGCCCAGCTCGGTAGCCGCCTACGCGGCGTTGCGCGCGGGCTGCCCCTTCGTGGACTTCACCCCGTCCACCGGCATCGCGCTGCCCGCGCTGGACGAGCTGGCCCACCGGGAACGGCTGCCCTACGCGGGACGCGACGGCAAGACGGGGGAGACCCTGCTCCGGACGGTGCTCGCGCCGATGTTCACCGCGCGGGCGCTGCGGGTGCGGTCGTGGGCGGGCACGAACCTGCTCGGCGGCGGCGACGGGGCGACCCTGGAGGACCCCGAGCACGCGAACAGCAAGCTGGAGTCGAAGGCGCGCGGGCTGGCGGCGTTGCTGGGCGAGGACGTCACCGCGCCGCTGCACATCGACAACGTGCCCGACCTGGGCGAGCAGAAGACGGCGTGGGACCACGTGTCGTTCGAGGGGTTCCTCGGCGTGCCCATGTCGCTGCAGCTGACCTGGACCGGGCTGGACTCGGCGCTGGCCGCGCCGCTCGTGCTGGACCTGACCCGACTGGTCGCGGCGGCCCACGCGGCCGGCGAGGTGGGCGCGCTGGGCGCGCTCGGGTTCTTCTTCAAGGACCCGCTGGGCAGCGACGAGCACCGGTTCGCCGAGCAGACCCGGGAGCTGCACCGGTGGGCGGGTGGTCTCGCGTGAGGGCCTACGTGGAGTTGGTCCGCGCGCCGGCCGCGTTGACCGTGCTCGGCGACACCCTCGCCGGCGCCGCGGCGGCCGGGGCGCCGTTGCGGGGCAGGCGCTGGTTGCTGCCGCTGTCGTCGGTGGCGCTGTACTGGTCCGGGATGGCGCTCAACGACTGGGCCGACCGCGAGCTGGACGCGGTGGAGCGCCCGGAGCGGCCCATCCCGTCCGGCCGGGTGAGCCCCCGTGCCGCGCTGTCCGTCGCGGTCGCCCTCAGCGCGACGGGGCTCGGCCTCGCCGCGGTGGCCGGCGGGCGTGACGCGCTGGCGGTCGCGGTGCCCGTGGCGGCGGCGGTGTGGTCCTACGACACCTTGCTGAAGGACACGGCCGCCGGACCGCTGGCGATGGCCGTGTGCCGGGGGCTGGACGTGGTCCTCGGCGCGGGCCGCGAACGGGCGGTGAGCGCGCTGCCCGCCGCCGCCGTCATGGCCGGGCACACGCTCGGTGTGACGGCGCTGTCCCGCGGCGAGGTGCGGGGCACGTCCGCCGGCGCGGCGAAGGCGGTGCTCGGCGGCACGGTGGCGACGACGGTGGCGACGATCGCCCGGCCGGGGCGGACCTGGCGGCACCGGCTGGGCGCGCTCGCCGGCGCGACCGCCTACGCGGCCACGGTCGGCCGTGCCCAGTGGGCGGCGGTGCGCGACCCCGGCGCGGGCCCGGTCCGGTCGGCCACGAAGACCGGCATCCACGGCATGGTGCCGCTGCAGTGCGCCCTCGTGGCGCGAGGCGGGTCGCCGGCCGTCGCCGCCGGTCTCGCGCTGCTGCTGCCGCTGGCCCGCCGGCTCGGCCGGAAGGTGGGACCGACATGACGTTCCACCTGGGCTACGGCACCAACGGGTTCGCCAACCACCGGCTGGACGACGCGCTCGCGGTGATCGCCGACCTCGGCTACACCGGGGTGGCGCTCACGCTCGACCACCACCACCTCGACCCGTTCGCCGCGGACCTGCCGCAGCAGGTCAAGAGGGTGGCCGCGCGGCTGGACCGGCTCGGGCTGGGCGTCGTGGTGGAGACCGGCGCCCGGTTCCTGCTCGACCCCCGGCGCAAGCACCACCCGACGCTGGTCAGCGACGACCAGGAGGTCCGGCTGGACTTCCTGCGGCGGGCCGTGGAGATCGCGGCCGACCTCGGCGCCGACTGCGTGTCGTTCTGGTCCGGCATCGTGCCCGCGGGCGTGGACGACGAGGAGGCGTGGCGGCGGATGCGGTCCGGCGTCACGGCGGCGCTGGACGCCGCGGTCCGGCACGGCGTGCCCCTCGCCCTGGAACCCGAACCCGGCATGCTCGTCGAACGGCTCGACCAGGCGCTGCGGCTGCGCGCCGACCTCGGCTCGCCCGAGCTGCTCGGGATCACCCTGGACGTGGGTCACTGCGTCGCGGTCGAACCCGAGGACGCCGCCGCCTGCGTCCGCCGCGCCGGCGACCTCCTGCTCAACGTGCAGCTGGACGACATGCTGCCCGGCGTGCACGAGCACCTGGAGTTCGGCGAGGGCGAGCTGGACCTGGCGGCGACCCTCGCCGCGCTGGACGAGATCGGCTACACCGGGCTGGCCGGGGTCGAGCTGCCCCGCCACAGCCACGCCGCGCCGGACGTGGCGCGCCGGGCGATGAGCGCCCTGCGCGAGGCGACGGCCGGACCGGGACCGGAGGCGGGGAGCGCGCCGCGCGAGGCGTCGCCCGCGCCGGCGGCGGAGCACCCGTGGTTGGCGGAGGCCGAGCGCGCGGTGCGGGCCGACCCCGCGGCGATCCGGTCGCTCTTCCCCGCGGTCGGCCGGGCCGTCGGCAGGCAGGCGCTGCGCGGCGAGGCCGACCCGCTCGGCGTCGTGCACGGGACCGTGGACGACGAGGCCCGCGCCGGGCTGCTCGCCGTGCTCGCGTCGGTGACCGGCCCGCGGGAGCTGGCGGCCGAGCTGACCGGGCTCTACCGCTTCGGTGACGACGCGGAACGCCGCG
Source organism: Saccharothrix sp. 6-C (assembly GCF_016695385.1). NCBI lineage: Bacteria > Bacillati > Actinomycetota > Actinomycetes > Pseudonocardiales > Pseudonocardiaceae > Saccharothrix > Saccharothrix sp. 6-C. The sequence continues at coordinate 3,194,389 of NZ_CP064192.1, forward strand.
GCGTCCTGCGCGCGCTCGCCTCCGTCGGGGACAAGGCGGCGGAGGCCGGTGTCGACCTCGTCAAGGACGCGTTGCGCACCAACGACACCAGGCTCGTCGCGGCGGCGCTCGGTCCGTTCGCGGCCGACCACCTCGACGCGCACGCGTGGCGGCACGGCGTGCTCAAGTGCCTGTTCCTGGGCATCCCCCTCACCGCCGTGGCCGGGCTGGACCGGCGCGCGGACGCGGAACTGCGGCGCATGGTCGGCGCGTTCGCCGACGAACGCCGCGCCGCGGGCCGCGCCGTGCCCGACGACGCGCTCGAACTGCTGAGGAGCCAGACCTGATGCGCATCTTCGACCCGCACATCCACATGACCTCACGGACGACGGACGACTACGAGGCGATGCACGCGGCGGGCGTGCGGGCGTTGGTCGAGCCCGCGTTCTGGCTGGGCCAGCCGCGCACGAGCGTCGGCTCGTTCACCGACTACTTCGACGCCCTCATCGGCTGGGAGAGGTTCCGGGCCGCGCAGTTCGGCATCCGGCACCACTGCGCCATCGCGCTCAACCCCAAGGAGGCCAACGACCCGCGCTGCGCCGAGGTGCTCGACGTGCTGCCGCGCTACCTCGCCAAGGACGGCGTGGTCGCGGTCGGGGAGATCGGCTTCGACTCGATGACCCCGGAGGAGGACGAGGCGTTCGCGCGCCAGCTGGAGCTCGCCGTGCGGCACGACCTGCCCGCGCTGGTGCACACACCGCACCGGGACAAGGCCGCCGGCACGGCGCGCACGCTCGACCTCGTCCGCGAATCGGGTCTGCCCCCCGAACGGGTGGTCGTGGACCACCTGAACGAGATGACGGTGCGCGCGGTGGCCGAGTCGGGGTGCTGGATGGGCTTCTCGATCTACCCGGACACGAAGATGGACGAGGTCAGGATGGTCGCGCTGCTGACCGAGTACGGCACGGAGCGGGTCCTGGTGAACTCCGCCGCCGACTGGGGCCGGTCCGACCCGCTCAAGACGCACAAGACGGGGGTGGCGATGCTGGCGGCCGGGTTCGACGAGGACGACGTCGACCGGGTGCTGTGGCGCAACCCGGTCGAGTTCTACGGGCAGAGCGGCCGGCTGGCGCTGGACGAGCCGGAGGCGTCGCCCACGTTCGAGGGCAACTCGATCCTGCGCGGTGGCTCGTGATCCCGGCGTACTGCACCAACGTCCACCCGGCGGAGGACCTGGCCGGCGTCGTCGCCCAACTGGACCGCTACGCCGTCCCGGTGCGGGAGGCCCTCGGCGCCGACACCCTGGCGCTGGGGCTGTGGCTGGCCGAGCCGGTCGCGCGCGGGCTCGCCGAGGACGGCGCGGCCAGGCGTCGGCTGGCGGCGGACCTGCGGGCCAGGGGCCTGGAGGTGAGCACGCTCAACGCGTTCCCGTACGGCGGGTTCCACCACGAGGTCGTCAAGCACTCGGTCTACGAGCCGACGTGGACCGACCCGCGCCGCACCGCGTACACCCTCGCGTGCGCCACCGTGCTCGCGGACCTGCTGCCCGACTCGGCCGCCTACGGCAGCATCTCCACGCTGCCCCTGGCCTGGCGCGAGCCGTGGGACGGGGACGACGACGCGCGGGCGCAGGAGGCGCTGGACACCGTGGCCCGTGCCCTGCGCGAGGATGCGGCGCGGCACGGCAGGCCGATCAGGCTGGCCGTCGAGCCGGAGCCGGGCTGCGTGCTCGACACCGTGGCCGACGCCGTCGCGTGGCTGGCCGACCGCGTGGACCACGACCACGTCGGGATCTGCCTGGACACGTGCCACCTCGCCGTGTCCTTCGCCGACCCGGTCGACGCGGTGAAGGGCATCCGCGCGACCGGGCTCTCGGTGGTCAAGGTCCAGGCTTCGGCGGCGCTGGAGGTCGCCGAGCCGGGCGCCGAGGAGGGCAGGCGGGCCATCGCCGGCTTCGTCGAGCCGCGCTACCTGCACCAGGTCCGGGAGAACACGCCCGCCGGCGTGCTCGCGGCCGACGACCTGCCCGAGGCGTTGACCGACCTGCCCGCCGCGCACCCGTGGCGGGTGCACTTCCACGTGCCCCTGCACGACCGGCCGGCCGCGCCGCTCACGTCCACCACGGACGTGCTGCTGACGGCGGTCGAGGCGGTCCGGTCGACCTCGGACGCCATGCCGCACGTCGAGGTCGAGACCTACACGTGGACCGTCCTGCCCGGCGCGGGCGACGACCTCGCCGCCGGCATCGCCGCCGAACTGCGCTGGGCATCGGAGAACCTCGGAGGAGCGTCATGAAACCGCTGGTGGTCATCGACGTCGTCGGCCTGACGCCGGCGTTGCTGCCGCACATGCCGAACCTCGCCCGCCTCGGCGAGCGGGGCTGGCGGGCCGAGCTGGGCACCGTGCTGCCCGCCGTGACGTGCAGCGCCCAGTCCACGCTGCTGACCGGGCTCACCCCGGCCGAGCACGGCATCGTCGGCAACGGCTGGTACTTCCGCGACCTGGGCGAGGTCCACCTGTGGCGGCAGCACAACCGGCTCGTGCAGGGCGAGAAGGTGTGGGAGACCGCCCGCCGCGCCCACCCCGGCTACACGGCCGCGAACGTCTGCTGGTGGTACGCGATGGGCGCGTCCACCGACGTCACGGTGACCCCGCGGCCGATCTACCACGCCGACGGCCGCAAGTCGCCCGACGCCTACGTCCGGCCGCCCGCGCTGCACGACGAGCTGGTGGGCGAGCTGGGGGAGTTCCCGCTGTTCCAGTACTGGGGACCGACCGCGACCCTGAAGTCCAGCGAGTGGATCGTCGGGGCGGCCCGCCGCGTGCTGGCGTCCCGGCGACCCGACCTGCTGCTGGTCTACGTGCCCCACCTCGACTACGACCTGCAGCGGTTCGGGCCCGACGGTCCGCAGGCCGCACGGGCGGCGGCCGACGTGGACGCCGCGCTCGCACCGCTGCTCGCCGACGCCGAAGCCGCCGGTGCGACCGTCGTGGCGCTGTCGGAGTACGGCATCACGGCGGCGCGCCGGCCCGTCGACGTCAACCGGGCGCTGCGCCGGGCCGGGCTGCTGGAGGTCTACACGCAGGCCGGCATGGAGCTGCTGGACCCGTGGGCGTCCCGCGCGTTCGCGGTGGCCGACCACCAGATCGCCCACGTCTACGTCGCCGACCCGGCCGACGTGCCGCGCGTGCGGGCCGTGCTGGCGGAGCTGCCCGGCGTGGACTCGGTGCTCGACCGCGCGGCGCAGGCCGCCGTCCACCTCGACCACGAGCGGTCGGGCGAGCTGGTCGTCGTGGCCGAACCCGACGCCTGGTTCACCTACTACTACTGGACCGACGACGACCGGGCCCCGGACTTCGCGCGCGGGGTGGAGATCCACCGCAAACCCGGCTACGACCCGGCCGAGCTGTTCTTCGACCCCCGCGACCGGCTGGCCAAGGCCAAGGCCGGGCTGAACCTGGCGCGCAAGAAGCTGGGCCTGCGCTACGCGATGAACGTCGTGCCGCTCGACCCGACGTGCGTGCTCGGCACCCACGGCAGGCTGCCCGACCGCGCCGAGGACGGCCCGGTGCTGCTGTGCTCGGACCCGGTCGTGCCGGACGCGGTCGAGCGCACCGGCCGCCTCGCCGCCACCGACGTGCGCGACCTGCTGCTGACCCTGCAAGGCCTGTCCGCGCCGGTCGCCGGAACCGGCCGATGAGCCGACCCGGGTCAGGGCACCCACTCGTGACCGGAGGCGACGGTGCCGCCGACCCACCCGCTGCCGGTGTCGTACTCGGCGGACGCCACCGTCCGGTAGTAGCCCGGGCCGCACACCGAGCCGCCGTAGTCGAGCAGCTGCTGGGGGCCGTACGGTCCGCCGAACTCGCCGCTCGTCCAGCCGAACGGGCCGTACTTCCAGTCCGAGCCCCGGCAGAAGGCCCACGCGCTGCCGTTCCACACCTGCACGTCCAGCCGGGTGCGCCCGTTGCCGGTCGCGGTCAGCGTGCACGCCCCGGTGATGCCGCGGTTGGCCAGGTAGGCGTTGGCGTAGCCGATGTTCCCGGAGAAACCACCGGAGAAGTGGTCGATCGTGGCCGCGCCCTGCACGCAGTAGGCGACCGTCTGGTACACGGTCACCCGGCCCGTGCCGGTGTACGCGGACGCCGAGTGGCCGGTGACCACCAGCAGCGGCGCCAGCAGCAACCCGATCGCGGTCGATCGCAGTAGTCGTCGAAGTCCTGGCACGGGGGATTCCCTCCGGCTCGGCGCGGATCGCGGACGGCAGCCCGGACCCCGATTCGCCGCCGGCGACCCGAGCACGCGCGGCCCACCCGCCCCGAAGGGCGGGTGGCGCGCTATCCCCCCTGCGCGAGTGGACCGACTCCCCAACCGGCAACCACCCGACACCAGAGAAGAGCGGCGTGCGGGGCGCTGGATACACCAGGCCGGGAAGTCACCCGATCGGCTCTGCGGCACGCGCTCGCCGGCGGCCGGGCGTCCACCAGGTGAGGTCGCCGAGCACGGCCATCGTGGCCGGGACGAGGAGGCAGCGGACGACGGTCGCGTCCACCACGATCGCGACCGCCATGCCGACGCCGAACATCTTGATCGTCGGGTCGTCGTGGGGCACGAACGCGAGGAAGACCCCGACCATGATCGCCGCCGCCGCGGTGATCACCCCGCCGGTGCCGACCAGGCCCTCGCGGACCGACCGCACGGTGTCCCCGGTCCGGCGGAAGCGCCGCCGCACGTCGCTGAGCAGGAACACCTCGTAGTCCATCGACAGGCCGAACAGCAGGGCGAAGAGCATGAGCGGCACGAAGCTCGGGATGGGGGTCGGGCCGGAGAGCCCGATCCACGTCACGCCCCAGCCCCGGGTGAACACCGCGGTCAGGACGCCGTAGGCCGCCCCGATCGAGATCAAGTCCATCAGGGCGGCCTTGAGGGCGAGCAGCGGCGCCCGGAAGGCGAGCAGCAGGACCGCGACCGACATCAGCAGCACGACCCCGATGACGAGCGGCAGCTTGTCGGTGACCCGGTCGGCGAGGTCCGCGCGGGCGGCGGCGCCACCGCCGACGTGCACGGTCATCCCCGGCACGGCCAGGGCCCGCAGGCGGTGCACGAGGTCCGCCGTCGCCGGGTCGCCGCCCGAGGTCGACGGGATCAGCGCCACCGTGACGACCCGCCCGTCGGCGGAGGGCGTGGCCGGCCCGACGGAGGCCACCCCGGGCTGGGCCCGCACCGCGGCCACCAGTCGGGACGGGCGCGGGTCCCCGGTGTCGACGACCGGTGTCGACAACCGGCCCAGCACGGTGAGCGGCGTGCCCGCGCCCGGGCCGAAGGCCGCCGAGACGGCGTCGTTCGCCTGCCGGACGGCGGTGGACGTCGGCGAGGACCCCGCGTCCAGCTGGCCGAGCCGCAGGTCGGTCGCCGGTGCGGCGAGCAGCGCCAGCAGCACGAGCGCGGACCCGCCCGCCAGCCAGGGCCGGCGGGTCACCCGGTCCGCCTGACGCGCCCAGCGGCCACCGGAGCCGACCCGGCGGGTCAGCCGGCCGTGCAGCGTCCCGCCGCGGGCGAGCCGACGTCCGGCCAGCGACGTCAGCGCGGGGAGCAGGGTGAGCGCGGCGAGCACGGCGAACAGGACCGCGATCCCGCACGTCCAGGCGAGCGTCCGCAGCAGCGGCACGTCGGTCAGCACCAGCCCGGCGAGCGCGAGGGCGACCGTCACACCGGCGACGACCACCGCCGTGCCCGAGTCGGCGGCCGCGCGCTCGATGGCCTCCGGCGGCGCGAGGCCCGACCGCGTCAACGCGCGGAAGCGGCTGAGCAGGAACAACGAGTAGTCGATGCCGACGCCGAGGCCGACCATGAGTGCCAGGGTCGCCGCCACCGCCGGCATCGAGGTCAGGTTCCCGGCGAGCCCCACCACCTCCAGCGTCGCGAGCACCGAGAGCGCCGAGGTCAGCAGCGGCAGCACCGCGCCGACCACGCCGCCGAGCGCCAGGAAGAGGACGACGGCGGCCAGCAGCAGGCCGAAGTACTCGTCGCCGGTGCTGCCCGAGCCGTCGACGGCCTGGGCGAACGCCCCGCCGGGCAGCACCCGCAGGCCGGCGTCGGCGGCCGGTCGGGCGGCGTCGACGACGGCGCGCGCCACGTCCCCGGTGAGCTCGGCCCGGCGGACGTCCAGGCCCACCGTGAACCAGCCGGTCCGCCCGTCCTCGGACAACGACCCGTCCCGCGTCGAGGGCGGCTTCACCGCGGTCACGTGCACGGCCTCGCGCAGCGCCGCCTCCGCCTCCGCCAGCGCGCCGGAGCGGACCTCGTCGTCCAGCCGCCCGTCCTCGGCCACCAGGATCACGGTGCCGGAGGTGGGCGGGACCCCCGGCGACGCGGTCAGGTCCCGCACGAGCTGGGCGTCGGTGCCGGGCAGGCTCACGTCGTTGTCCGTCGGCGTGCCGACCACCCCCGCCGCGGTCACCAGCGCCAGCACCAGCACCACCCACGCGCCGATCACGGCGAACCGCCGCCGGACGCACACCCGGCTCACCAGCGCGACGGCTCGAACGGCCCGGCCGTCGGGTAACGCGGCACTCGTCGATCCCCCGGAGCTCACCGGTCCCTTTGTAGACCAGGCTCGCCACCGGGATCATCCGGCCCCGCGCCGCAGCCGGCGAAAAGCGGGTGCGACCGCGGGGCGGCACGGGTGTACTCCGCCCATGGTCGACCACCGCCAACGGCACACCGACGACTGGCTCGCGCACTTCACCCGTCGCGGCCACCGGGCGCCGCGCCCCCTCGCCGCCGGTGTCGAGGGCGCCGTCTACCGCCTCGGGGAGGGCCTCGTCGCCAAGGTGTGGAGCGGTCGGCCGCCGGCCGACCTGGAGCTCTCGCGCCGCGTCCACGCGGACATCGCCCGCCACCCGCTGCCCTTCGCCACGCCGGAGATCCTCGACAGCGAGGTGCACGACGGCGTGCTCGTGACCTACGAGCGCGAGCTGACCGGGTCGCCCTTCCGCGCCGAGCCGGCGACCACCTCCGCCGAACGCGACCTGCCCGCCGCCGAGACCGCAGCGCTCCTCACGGTCCTGCGCGCCCTCGCGACCGTCCCCGGCACCGAGGCCATGCGCGGCCTCACCGTCCAAGGCGACGACCGGCCCCTCTGGCGGGACCGCACGCGCTTCCCCGACGCGCTCGCCGCCCTGGTCCGGCGTGCCACGCGCCGCCACGGCGACGTGCTCGCCGCCCACGTCCCGGGCCTCGCCGAGACGGTGCGACGGGTCGTCGACTCCCTCACGGCCCTGCCCGACTCCCCGGTCACCGCCATCCACGGGGACCTCGTCCCGCCCAACCTCCACGTGGACGACACCGGCCGTCCCACCGCCGTCCTCGACTTCGGCTTCTTCACCACCGCCGGCGATCCCGCGTTCGAGGCCGCCGTCACCGCCGCCGTCTGGGACATGCACGGACCGCACGCCCGGCACCACACCGCCACCCTCACCCGCCTGTTCGCCCGCGAGCTGGGTCACCGGCCGGAGACCCTCGCGCTCTACCAGGCGGCGTACGCCCTCACCACCTACGACCTGTTCTCCTCCGACGGCGACGACGGCCACTTCCACTGGTGTGCCGCCCTGCTGGGCGGACAGCGGGCGACGTCGACCCGATGATCAGGCGTCGGGGTGGCGCTCCTGGTGATGCGGGCGCCACCGCGAGTCGGACGCCGGGTGCGTCGCGGCCCCGTCGGGTACGGTCGCCCAGCGTGACCGGGTAGGCCGGTTCGGGACCGGGTGATCTCCCGATCCGCCGGTCACGGGGTTGACCTTGACACGGTGACAAGGTGTCCACTGGGCGCAGGAGGTGGTCCCGATCCCCACGACAAGCGAAACCCCGCAGCACGCCCGAGTGGCCGACGCCCTCGGCGCCGAGGACTCCTCGGTCCGGCTCAAGGCGGCCCTGGCGGCCGGCACGAACCCGGACCCCGGTCTCCTGGAGGCGCTCGTCGAGCGGTGCGCGGTCGAGCCGGACTTCTTCGTGCGCGACATGCTGTCCTGGGCGCTGACCCGCCTGCCGCCGGAGCTCACCCTGCCCCGCCTCCGCCGTGAGCTCGACTCCGGGCGCGCCCGGAGTCGCAGCCAGGCGTTGCACACGCTCTCCAAGATCGGCGACCGGAGCGCGTGGGCCTGGATCACGCGCGACATGCTGCGCGACGCCGACGACGAGGTCGCGCGGACCGCGTGGCGCGTCGCGGTGGCCTTGGCCCCGGAGGACGGGCAGGCGGGGCTGGTCGACGAGCTGGTCGCGCAGTTCGCCCGCGGCGACCGCGAGGTGCGGCTGAGCCTGAGCCGGGCGCTGGTCGACCTCGGCGACGTGATCACGCCCGCCCTGGCGCGGGCGGCGGCCGACCCGGACCCGGAGGTGGCCGCGCACGCCCGGGCCACCGAGGTGCTCCTGCACGACCCGGACGCGGGCTTCGACCTGGCCATCGCCGAGGCGACGCGAGTCGTCACCCTCGGCCCGGAACGAGCCGCCGCCGTGCCGGGGAGCGCCGAGCCGGCGGTGGCGCCGGAGAGCACGGCTTGCTGATCGGTGACGTGGCCCGGCATTCCGGTGTGAGCACGCGGATGCTCCGGCACTACGACGCGCTCGGTCTGGTGCGACCGAGCGGTCGCACCGTCGGCGGCTACCGCGAGTACTCCGCCGAGGACGTCCGCCGGATCTTCCACGTGGAGGGCCTGCGGTCCCTCGGGCTCTCGCTCAAGCAGGTCGGGCGCGCGCTGGACGACCCGGCGTTCACACCGTCCGCCCTGGTCGGCGACCTCATCAGGTGGACGGAGGACCGGCTGGGGCGGGACCGGGAGCTGCTCGAACGGCTCCGCGCGATCGACGCGTCGGCGCCCACCGGCTGGCAGGGCGTCCTGCGCGTCGTCGAGCTCATGCAGGGGCTCGACTCGGCGAGCGCCGCGCGCAGGCAGCAGGCCGTCCTGTCCCGGCCGGAGGACGCGCCGATCGCCGCCGACCTGCTCGCCGGCGCGGTGCTGGCCGAGGCCGACCCCAACGTGGCGGGGGCGCTGCGCTGGGCGCTGGCCCGGTCAGGCGGCGACGGCATGGCGACGCTGGCCGCCGGCGCGCAATCGGCGGACGCCGAGGTTCGGCGGCGCGCCGTGCTGACGATCGCGGAGATGCCGCGGGCTCCGGGCACGAGCGCGGTGCTCGCTGAAGCGCTCGGCGACCGGGACCCGGCCGTGCGCGGGCCCGCCGCCCTGGCGTTGGGCAGGCGTGGCGTGATCGCGGCCGTGCCGACGCTCGTCGGCATGGTGGTCGAGGGCGTCAACGACGTCGACGCGGCGGAGGTGCTGGGCGCGTTGTCCCGCGACCCCGCGCACGCGGACCGGATCATGGCGGCGCTGGTCGACGAACTGGCCGAGCCCACCGCGGACTCCGCGATCAGGATCCGCCTGACGCAGGCGCTGGTCGAGCTGTCCGGGACCACCGCGCGGGAGGTGCTGCGCCGGCTGGCCCACGACGAGGACCGCTCCGTGGCGCTCGTCGCCACGGCCTTCGTCGGAGTTCTCGAAGAACGCTCCGCCGCAGGCCGCGGCCGACCCCCGGGACGGGACCCCGATCAGCGGAAGTAACCGTCGAACATGATCCGGCTGATCCCGGTCGTGGTTTCCATGCCCACGTCGTACCCGTTCTCGACCACCTGGGTGTTGTTCATGACGGCGAGGGTGTAGCGCTCGTCGGGTCCGACGAAGCCGACGGAGTTCATCAGCCACGAGCCGTCGTCGTTGTCGTCGGACCAGCCGTTCTTGTTGCCCGGACGAGCGGCGGCGCCGGCGCCCCAGACACCCCACTGCTGGTTGGCGTCGACCGAGCGCATCTCGGTGACGATGTAGTCGCGGTGGGCGGCCGGGAGTCGGGTCAGCACGTAGTTGATCAGCCGGTCGAGGTCGTCGGCGGTGGTGAGGATCCAGCCCCAGTGGTGCGGGTGCTCGTCGGTGAACCGCATGTCGGTCATGCCGTAGGACGGGAAGCGGGACGCGAACTCCCGCTCGCCGCCGTAGCGGGTCCACAGCGTGTGCGCCGCGTTGTCGTCGCTGGAGTTCAGCATGCGGTGCATCAGGTCGCGGTCTTCCGCCGTCAGGCTGACGGTGCCGGCGTCGTTGCGCAGCAGCAGGTCGACGACCATGGCGAGCTTGGGCGTGGAACAGGCCCAGACGAGCGCGTCCGAGTGGCCGTTGCGCCAGACCGCGCCGGTCTTCCGGTCCCGCACCACGATGCCGGCGAAACCGGGACGGCTTTCCGCGTAGGCGTTCGCCCGGCGGATCCTGGTCAGCAGCGTCCAGTCGAAGTGCGTCTTGGAGGCCACGGGGTTGGCCTGGTGCGTGCCGGGCGCGGCGGCGGGGGCGACCGGAGCGGCGGGAGCGGCGGGCGCCGCGGGGGCGACCGGAGCGGCGACCGGGGCCGCGGTGCTGACCGCCGGAGCCACCAGCGGGGTGAAGCCGGCGGCCACGACCAGCGCGGTCACGGTCATTCGTTTGTCGAGTGCCCTCATTCGAGGCAACGTAGCAGGGTCGGGGTTCGCCCAGAAGGGCACTCGGGTGACCATGGTCATCATAACGGGACAATCACGAGGGCAACCTGTGGTCGCCCGATCCGGTTATCAGCGGAAATGTCTGCCGGAGGGCGCGGTTATCGCGGGGAGTGGGTGTCGCGGGTCGGTCCCGCCGGCGGGAATTCAACTGATCGGGCACCGGGGGAAAAGGACAAATCCTCCCTGTCGCCGGTCAACGCGAAAGTCGGGCCGGCGCCCGGAATTCGGCGACGGCGGCGGTCAGGAACAGCGCGGTGACGGCGGCCAGCGCGAGCATCAGGCCGTCCGGCGGGAGCAGGTTCGCCGCGGCGCTGCCGATCAGCGGGCCGACGAGGCTGCCCAACGCCCACAGCACGGTGGCCCCGGCGTTGGCGTCGACCAGCTCGTCGTCGGTGAAGTCCTGGCCGATGCGCACCAGCCCGAGCGTGTAGACGCCGCCCGCCGCCGCGCCCAGCACCACCAGGGCGGGCCACGTCAGCACCGACACGCCCAGCAGCAGCGGCATGGCCAGCGCCAGCAGCAGCACGAGCACCGCGCACCCGACGTGCAGCCGACGGCGGTCGACGTGGTCGGCCCACCAACCCAGCGGCACCTGGAGCAGGGCGTCGCCGGCGAACACCGCCCCCACCATGAGGACGGCGACCGCCTCGGCGTGGCCGTGCGCCATGCCGTACAGCGGCAGCAGCGCCAGCACGGCGCTGTCGAAGAACGAGAACATCAGCACCGCGAGCGCGATGGTCGGCGCCGCCCGCGCGAACGTCCACGCCGCGGCGGGCTTGCCGGCCTTGAACGCGTCGATCCGGCACGAGACGGCGGCCAGCAGGGCGATGCCGGGCACGTGGGTGAGCACGGCGACCAGCAGCGACCACTGGGCGGTCGAGCCGAACAGGGCCAGCAGCCCCGGGCCGGACACCTGGCACAGCGTGAACACCGACGTGTAGAGGGCGATCCAACGTCCCCGCGTGGCCTCCGCCGTCACGGCGTTGATCCAGGTCTCGCCCAGCACGAGCAGCAGTCCGGCGAACACGCCGCCGGCGAACCGGAGCACCAGCCACACCGGGACGTCGTCGGTCACCGCGAGCAGCCCCGTGCTCACCGCCGAACCGAGCATCCCGGTGACCAGCAGCGGTTTGACCCGCCACCGCCACGTCAGCGGGCCGAGGCACATCACCGCGGCGAGGATGCCCACCGCGGGCAGCGCGGCGGCCGTCCCGATCAACGCGGACGACGCGCCGCCGCTGCTGAGCCGCAACGACACCAGCGGCACGGTCAGGCCGGTGACGAGCCCGACCACCGCGACGGTGCAGATCGCGGCGACGGGCTCCCAGCGCCCGCTCAGCACGCGCCGCCCCGCCGCGCGACCAGGTGCAGGGCGATGTCGCGCTGCGGCAGGGTCGCGCCCGGCACCCGGACCCCGTCCACGTACAGGCAGGACGCCGCCGGCCCGCGCCCGCCGTAGGGGAGGTAGCCCTTCTCCGCCAGGTGCAGGTCGGTGTCCCACAGGATCGAGTCCGCGTCGTGCGACGGCGAGCCGATCAGCGACTCCACGTACGGGCTGTCGCCGAACACCGAGACGTACATGGCGTTCGCGGCGTACCGCTGGTCCTCGAAGTACCGGCGCAGCTCCGCGTCGTCGTCGTAGGGCTGGAGGAAGAACACCGGGGCGAAGAACTCGCGGAAGTTGCCGCCCAGCGCCAGCTCCTTCTCGAACGCGGTGGGCCTGATCATCCCGCTGACCGGGTTGACCTCGCCGCCGTACACCCAGGACTCCCGCTCGTCGCGGAACCGGCGGCCCGTCCTCAGCGCGTGGTCGGGTTCGGTGTTCGGCCCCACCACGTTGTCCGGGTCCGAGTACGGGCCGACGCGGTGCTCCAGCTCCCGCAGCCGCGCCAACAGGGTCTCGCGGAACGCGGTCAGGCGCTCGCGGTGGACCAGGATCGCGTTCGGCCCGGCGCAGTCCTGCCCCTGGTTGTACAGCACGACCCGCAGCGCGCTGCCGACGGCGAGGTCCACGTCGGCGGTCTCGGTCACCACCAGCGGGTTGTGGCCGGAACCGTTGAGGATGAACAGGGTCCGCCGCGGGAACGAGCGGCGGACCTTCGCCGCGTTCTCCGGTGTGCCGGTGAACACGACCGCGTCCGTGCGGTGCGCCCGCCGCGCGACGAACTCCTCCTTGTCGTCGTAGGACACGTGCAGTTCCGGGAAGTGGGCGGGGAGGTCGAGCACGTCGGCCAACGCCCGGTAGTGCGGGTGCATGGCGGTCGGCGGGCGCAGCGCGGTGTCCTCGGCCATGAACGACGGCACGACGCCGAAGCACACCGTGGCGTAGAGGGGTTGGTTCAACGGCAGGAACGTGGTCACCGCGCCCACTTTCCCACCGAAGTGCTCCCGGTTGAGGTGCAGGTTGTCCAGCAGGTCGACGGACCGCTCGATCTCGTCGAGCGCGACGTTCGCGCACTGGTAGCCGGAGAGGCTGCGCACGACCTCCGCGGCGCGCTCCCGCAGGGACACGGCGAAGGCGCGCGCCCGGTCCTGCACGACGGTGAAGTCCACCGGGGCCGGGCGGACTGCGGATCGGGTCACGGCGAACCACCTTCGGAGCGGTCGGACGGGGGAACGGCGCGGGACAGCGCGTCGCGGACCAGGGCCAGCGAGCGGCGCGTGCCGGTGATCCGCAGCCAGGTGGCCAGTCGCGGGCCGTGCGGCCGGCCGAGCAGGGCCAGGTACAGCGGCCGGTAGGCGCCGGGGTGGCCGTCGAGCGCCTTGTGCAGCAGCACGCCGGGATCGGCGTGCGGCGCCGACGCCAACGCGTCCGCCAGCCGGCGGAGCACGGTGGTGGCGGTGGTGTCGGTGGTGTCGGGGACGGTCGGTCGTGGTGCGGGACGGGCGTGCAGGTGGAAGCGCCACGCCCGCGCCACCAGGTCGGGCTCCGGGCGGCGACCCGGTGGGAAGACCCGCTCGAAGAACGCCACCGCGGCGGCGTGGTCGACCGGCGCGCAAGCGGCCAGGACCCGCACCAGGGCGCCGAACCGCGGGCCGCCCGGCGGCGCCGTCGCGCCGATCCGGCGCAGCCGCAGCCGGGCGCCGGCCCCACGACGCGGGTCGCCCGCGAGCCGCGCTTCGTGGCGCACCGCGTCATCGGCCCGCGGCACGGACGCCAGGTCGAACCGGCGTGGTCGGCGTGGCTCGCGGTAGAGCAGCATCCGCAGGCCCTCGCGGGTGAGGCAGCCGAGCGCGTCGTCGAGGGCGAAGCCGTTGCCGACGGTCTTCGAGATCTTCCGGCCCCGCTCGTCGACGAACAGCCCGTACTCGAAGAGCACCGGCGGCTCGCGCCGCAGCCGCTCGAACACCTGCCGCACCACGCGGGCCGAGTCCGCCAGGTCCTGCCCGTGCATCTCGTAGGCGATGTCGCCGCTGAGCAGGCGCAGCGCCCAGTCGGCCTTCCACTGGAACTTGCCGCCGCCGCCGAGCGCGGACACGGTCACCGGCTCGCCGATCGGCTCGCCCGCGTAGTGCTCGTGCGGTTCGAGGCCGTGGTCCAGGCCGGGGCGCTGGATGACCACGTCCTCCGGGATCTCGTAGGTGATCGTGCCCCGGTGCGGGTCGACGTCGAGCACCCGCGTGTGCTCGACCACCCGGCCGGTGTGCGGGGACACCGGCATCACGATGCTGTACGACCTGCGCCTCAGGGCGCCCACGGAGGCGCCGACCAGGGCGTTGACCTCCGCGAAGTCCGCGAGGAAGGCGCGGATGGCCGAGTCGTGGCGGCCCGACCGGTAGAGGTCGGAGCTGCGGACGACCTCGCAGTCGACCTCCATCACGTCGAGCACCCGGCGCAGCCGGTCCACCATGCCCTCGGCGAGGCTGGGCGCCACGCCCCACGGGTCCGGCACACGGTGCAGCGGCATCCCGAGGTGGGGCGTCAACGCGGCCCGGTCGGGGACGGTGTCCGGCACCTTGCGCAGGGCGTCCATGTCGTCGGCGACCACGACCAACCGGGTGCTGCGCCCGGTCGCCTCCTCGAACGCCCGCCGGACGAAGGACGTGCGGACGACCTCGCTCACCGTGCCGACGTGCGGGAGGCCGGACGGGCCGAAACCGGCGCCGAACACCACCGGCCCGGCGACCTGCCCACGTCGTTCGAGCAGGGCGGCGATCCGGTCCGACTCGACCGCGCACCAGTCGCGTGGGACGTGGTCCAGCCGAGCTGACATGACTCTCCCCGGGGTGGATGACGGGCGGCGGCGAATCCTCCGCGCCCGGCCGGCACTTCTCGACGACGGAAGTCTCGACAACGCCTCTGGACGAGGTCTGGACGGTGAGTGGACGCGCCGCGCACAGGCCCCGGCCCGCCGGCGCTCATCGGGTGCTCATGCCTGGCTGCGGGTGCTGCCCAGGCCGGTCCGGGCGCGGTCCTGCTCGTCCTGGTCGCCGGTCTCGGTGGCGATCCGCAGCGCGTCGGTGTGCGCGGCGAGCGCCTCGTCCAGCCGGCCCCCCGCCCGCAGGTTCTCGCCGAGGCCGTTGAGGGCGCTCGCCTCCCCGTACCGGTGGCCGATGTCCCGGAACGTCTCGAGGGCGGAGGTGTAGCAGCGGTGGGCCCGGGACCGGTCACCGAGCCGGGTGTGCGCGTTGCCCAGGTTGCTCAGGGTCACCGCCACGCCGTAGCTGTGGCCCAGGCGCTGGAACAGCTCGCGGGCCGCGTCGAGGTGCCGGACGGCGTCCGGGTAGCGCCCCAGGCTCACGCACACGTCGCCGAGGTTGGCCAGCGCGCTGGCCTGCCCGCTCGTGTCGTCGAGCAGGCGGAACAGGTCGAGCGCCCGGTCCAGGCACTCGGCGGCGCGCAGGTGGTGACCGGGGCGGTTGTAGGCGTTGCCCAGGTTCAGCAGCGCCGCCGCCTCGCCGTGCCGGCTGCCCAGCCGCCGGTGCGCGGCCAGCGCCTCCCGGTGCAGCGACACGGCCTCCTCGTACTCGCCGAGCCGTTCCAGGACGATGCCGAGGTGCGACAGCGCACGTGGCCCGCCGCGTCGCCCGCCGGTCCGCCGGTGCAGCCCGATCGCTTCCCGCAGGTGCCGTGCCGCTCGGTCGTAGTCGCCGAGGAGCCGGCTCAGCGCGCCCAGGTTGGTCAGCGCGACGGCGAGCAGGCCGTCGTCCCCGGCCCGCCGGGCGGCGCGCGACGCGCACCCGTGGACGGTCGCCGCGTCCGCGTAGTGACCGCTCTCCAGGTACCGGTAGAGCGTGTTCGCCAGGTCGACCGCGTAGCCCGGCCGGTCGTCCCGTTCGGCGGCGCGGCACAGGGCGACGAGCGTGGGCCGCTCCGCGTCCAGCCAGGCGCGAGCGGCGTCGGCGGTGGCGAACGCGTGCGGTGCCACGGGAGCGTCGGGTCGGTGGGGGTGGTCGACCGGGTACAGCAGGGCCGTCGCCGCCGCCGCGGTGGCCAGGTGGTGGGCGAGCAGCCGGTCGACGGCGGCGAGCCGCTCGGGCGCCGGGTCGTGCTCGACCGCCAGCTCCTCGGCGTAGGCGCGCAGGAGGTCGTGGACGACGTACCGGCCACCTGGCACGGGCCGCACGAGGCTGTTGCGCGCCAACACGTCCAGGGACCGGCGTGCCTCGTCCCGGTCGGTCCCGGCGAGGGCGGCGAGGGCGGGCGGCGTCACGTCCGGGCCGGGGTGCAGGCCCAGCCGCCGGAACGCCCGCGCGACCTCGGGCCGCAGCTGCGGGTAGGACCAGGAGAACACGGTCCGCACCGCGGCGCGGGCGTCGTCACCCGTGTCGAGCACGCGCAGCCGGTGCCGTCGGTCGGCCAGCTCCCGGGTCAGCGCGGCCAGCGTGCTGCCCGGCCGGGACGCGACCAGCTCGGCGGCGATGCGCAGCGCGAGCGGCAGCCGGCCGCACCGCTCGGCCAGCTCGGCGGCGGCGTCGGGTTCCCGGCGCACCCGCTCGCCGATCAGCGCGCGCAGCAGGGCCACCGAGTCCGACGTCGGCAGCTGGTCCACGTCGAGCCGGTGCGCGCCGTGCAGCGCGACCAGACCCGCGAGGCTGTTGCGGCTGGTCACCAGGACGAGGCAGCTCGACGTGCCGGGCAGCAGCGCCCGCACCTGGTCGACCGCCGACGCGTTGTCGAGCACGACCAGCACGCGTCGGTCCGCGAGTTCGGCGCGGTACCGCGCGGCCCGCTGGTCGGGGTCGACCGGCACGTCCGCGCCGGTGACGCCGAGGCCGTCCAGCAGCCGGACCAGGGCGTCCTCCGCCGCCACCGGCGACCGCGGGTCGTAGCCGCGCAGGTCGACGTGCAGCTGCCCGTCGGGGAAGTGGGACCGGACCCGGTGGGCCCAGTGCAGCGCGAGCGCCGTCTTGCCCACCCCGGCGGTCCCGCACACGAGGACCACCGGCACCCCGGTCCGCTCGGTGGCGAGCACCCGGCCCAGTTCGGCCAGCTCCGCCTGCCGGCCGGTGAAGCCGGGCACGTCCCCGGGCAACTGGCTCACCCCCGCCGGCGCGGGCGCGGCCCCCGTCGGCGCGTCGTCGTCGGGCGTTTCCTCGAGCGCGTCGAGGTACGCGGCGGTCAGCTCGGGGCCGGGCCCGACGCCGAGCTCTTCCAGCAGACGACGCCGCATCACGTGGTAGGTGTCGAACGCCCGGTCCCGCTGCCCGGCGGCGGTGTACGCCCGGATGAGCAACGCGTGCATCGTCTCGTCGAGCCCGTGCGCCGCGACGTCCTCGACCAGCGCGGGCAGCACGTCGCGCGCCGCGCCGACAGCGGTCATCAGCTCGGCGTGCCGGGCCAGCGCCGCCCGGCGTTCCCCCGCCAGCGTGACCACGCCGGGATGCGCGGCGAGCAGCGGCACGTCGGCCAGCGGACGCCCGTGCCACAACCCCAGCGCCCCGGTGAGGAGGTCGGCGGCCTGCCGGGGCTCGTCGTGGGCCACGGAACCGGCGCGGGCGACCAGCGAGCGGAACCGGGCCGCGTCCACCGCCTCCGGTGGCAGGTCCAGCGCGTACCCGTCGCCCACGGTGGGGATGGTCGTGCTGGGGGAGCGGGGACCGCGGCCGGGTTCGAGCAGCCGTCGCAGGTGCTTGACGTGGGTGTGGATGACGTTGGCCGCGCTGGGCGGCGGGCGTTCGCCCCACAGCGCGTCGACCAGCTCGCCGCGGGTCACCGGTCTGCCGTGCGCGAGGGCCAGCAAGGCGAACACGGCCTTGCGGCCGGCCGGACCGAGGGGCAGCGCGGCGCCGTCGCGCCAGGCCCGGACGGGACCGAGCACCTGGACGGCGAGCACCCGTCGCTCCCCACCTGCCGACCGACACGACCCGTGACCCCATCGTGGCACGGCCCCCGAAGCGGCTCCACCGGCCATCCAGGCGATCCCGGCCGGGCGAGGAAGGCGGCAGCCCGCAGGGAATGGCCGCCCGGAGGCCTGCCGCACCGCAGCGTTCCCGTTGCGGGCACGGGTGTTCCGCGGTAGCCGCCTGTAGTCTGCGACGGTTGCGAACCGGTCCGCCCACTGCCACCGAACGACCGCGTGACCGGTTCAGCACCTGGTGCACGGACGAACAACGCGGCGCATGGGGGAACATTTGCGTGGGGTGACGTTACGGCGGAACGACGCGGTCTCATCGCGGGCCGGGCGGAGGACCGGGGCATGACGACCACGAGGACCGAGACGGAGTGGTCGCTGCTCGACGAGGTGCCCGAGCGGGTCGTGGCCGGGTGCCTGTACGACTCGCCCGGGTGGCTGCGCATGTGGGAGACGACCGGCATCGAGGGCCGGGCGCGGCACGGCTACGTGAGCGCCGAGGGGCAGGTGCTGCCGCTCTACGCGCTGAGCAGCTCGCCCTTCTGGCACGGGTACGTCACCCAGGCCGGTCAGCAGCAGCTCGGGAGCCGCCACGTCTTCGCGGGCTCCACGTACTCCATGTACACCAAGCGCGACGCGTTCCCGGCCGCCCTGGCCCGCGGCGCCCACGCCACGGCGATGGAGTGGATCGACGCCGGCGAGGCGGACCTGCTGATCGCGCCGAACCTCACCGACACCGCCGCCGCCACGTGGGTGGACGCGGTCGGGCCACCGGTCGGCCGGGTCCTGCTCGACCGGACGTACAGCTCGGACCTGTCCGGCGACTTCGACGACCACCTCGGCCGGTTGCCCCGGAAGCTCCGCATGGACGTGCAGAGGCGGCTGCGGCGCGCGGGCGAGCGCGGGCTGCGGATCGACGTGGTCGACGGGCCGGAGGCGCACGGGTTCGTGCCGGCGGCCCTGCCGCTGGTCGTCGGCACCACCGACGAGCACGGCTGGCCCGCGTTGTACGACGAGGACACCCTGCACGCCCTGCTGCGCACGCCGGGCGCGCTGCTCGTCGTCGCACGGGTGGAGGACCGGGTCGCCGGGGTGTTCTTCGGCTTCCGGCAGGACGCCGAGGTCACGTTCCTGTGCGGCGGCGTCGACTACTCGGGCCTCACCGAGCTGAGCACGTACGTGGCGATGATGTACCGCTGCACCGAATGGGCCTACGCCGGCGGGTTCCGGCGGATCGAGTGGGGCCGGGACAACTACCGGTTCAAGGAGCGGCACGGGCTCGTCGGCACCGACCTGTGGGCACTGGTGTACTCGCCGGACCCGACGCCCGCCCTGGCCGAGGCCCTGGCCGGGATGCACCGCGTGATCGCGGCCTACGTCGAGGGCAGTGGATGAGCCCCGGTCGGAGCCGCGCCGCGCTGCTGTTCGGCGCGCTGCTGAGCGTCAACGCCTCCTACACGCTGCTCATCCCGTTCGTACCGGACCTGGAGGAGCGGGCGGGCGCGAACCCGACCGTCGTCGCGTTGACCTTCGCGGTCTTCGCGGGCGCGAAGGCGGCGGCCCAGCCGTTCGGCGGCATGTGGGTGGACCGGTGGCGGCCCGGTGACGTCGGGTGCGTGGCGCTGCTCATCGCGGCGGCGGGCATCGTGGTCACGGCGATCGCCCGCGACCCCGCGACGCTGCTCGCCGGGCGCGCCCTCTGGGGCGTCGGCGAAGGCCTGGTGACACCGGCCCTGTACGCGGGCATGGCCGCGCTGTGCCGCCGTTACGACCTGCCGACCAGCCGGATGATGGGCAACTTCGGGACCTTCGCGGTGGCGGGCTTCCTGCTCGGCCCGCTGGCGGCCGGGATCGCGGCGCCGTTCGGCCTGGACGCGTTGTTCCTGTTCGGCGCGGCGGTGACCGCGGTGACCGCCTTCGGGCTGCGGTGGGCCGTGCCGCGCGACGTGCCGGCGCCGGTCGACGAGGAGCAGGCGGACGACACCGCGGCCGGCACGGCGGCGACCGGCGGCCGGTGGTGGACCTGGGTGCTGGCGCTCGGCGCGCTCGACCTGTTCACCAACCTCACCTACTCGGCGCTGGAACCCGTGCTGCCGCTGTACCTCAGCGCCGACGGCGCGGAGTCGGCGCGTGGCGCGATCTCGCTGGTGTTCGCCATCGGGCTGGCCGCGTTCGGGGTCGTGAGCTGGCTGCTCGGCCGCTACGCGAGCCGGCTCGGACTGGTGGCGATGGCCGTGGTCGGCCTGGCGTTCGCGGCCGTCGGCACGGCCGGGCTGTACGCGAGCGCCGAGGTGTGGCCGGTGGCGGCGTGCTTCGTCGTGCTGATGGTCGGCCAGGCCGCGCTGTACCTGACCGCGCGCCGGGGCGTCGTCGAGCTGCGGTCGGCCATGACCAGGCAGGGCAAGGCGTTCGGGTTGTTCGGCCTGGTGTCCGACATCGGCAACATCCTCGGACCGCTGCTGGGCGTGGCGCTGTACGAGCTGACCGGCCGGGTGTCGTTCCTGGTCATCGGCGCGCTCAGCGGGCTGCTGCTCGCCGCCCTGGTGGTGGGCGCGCGGAGGTCCCGCGCCGTGCCGCGCCCGCCCGTCGAGGACGGCCACGTGCGGACGGTGGTGCTGTTCGACCGGACCGACCCGCTGGAGCTGGAGTCGGGTCGGACGCTCGCACCCGTCACGGTGGCGTACGAGACCTACGGCGAGCTGAACGAGGACCGGTCGAACGCGATCTTCGTCTGCCACGCGCTGACCGGCGACTCGCACCCGGCCGCCCACCACCCGGACGACCGGCCCGGGTGGTGGCGGGACATGGTCGGGCCGGGCTGCCCGGTCGACACCGACCGGCACTTCGTGGTGTGCGCCAACGTGCTCGCCGGCTGCTCCGGCACCACCGGCCCGACCTCGCCGGGGCCGGACGGCGGGCCGTGGGGACCGGACTTCCCGCTGATCGGCATCACCGACATGGTCACGGTGCACCGCGCGCTCGTGGCCGAGCTCGGCCTCGGCCGGCTGCGCGCGGTGATCGGCGGTTCGCTGGGCGGCATGCAGGTCCTCGAATGGCTGCTGCGCGCCCCGGACGACGCCGACGACTTCCTGATCGTCGCCGGCACGGCCAGGCACACCGCGGAGAACCTCGCCTGGAACGCCGTCGCCAGGACCGCCATCCGGTCCGACCCGGAGTTCCGGGAGGGCCGGTACCCGCCGGGCGGCGGACCGGCGGCCGGCCTCGGCACGGCGCGCATGATCGGCCACCTCACGTACGTGTCCGAGGGCATGCTGGCCCGCAAGTTCGGCCGCGAGCCGCGCGCCGCGAACGGCACGAGCCCTTCGGTGACCACCGGGCCGTTCGCCGTCGAGGGCTACCTGGAGCACCAGGCGGCGAGCCTGGTCGGCCGGTTCGACGCGAACAGCTACCTGTGCCTGATGAACGCGATGGACAGCTTCGACGCGTTCGCCGACGACCGGCCGGTCGCGCCGTTCCGCCGCAGGCCCGGGGTGCACCTGTTCAGCTTCGACTCCGACCGCCTCTACGGGCCTGACCACGCCCGCTACATCCAGGCGAACCTCGCCGCCCGCGGCCTGCCCGCCGAGCACCACCAGGACCACACGACCGACCGCGGGCACGACGCGTTCCTGCTGCGCGTGCCGCCGTACCTGCGTCGGGTCGCGGAGGTCCTGGGCCAGGAGTCGGTCGTGCGCAGCGCGGACGACGCGGGCTGACGCGCCGTGGCGGGTTGGTGGGCGACGGCGTTCGACCGCGACCGCGGCCTGCGCCGACTGCACGAGCAGGCGGCGGGCGTCACGGACGGCCAGGTGGCGTTGATCGAGCGGGAGCTGGACCTGGCGGCCGGCTCCCGCGTCCTCGACGTCGCGTGCGGCACCGGGCGGCACGCCGTGTCCCTCGCGGCCCGGGGGCACCGGGTCACGTGCGTCGACCTGAGCGAGGACTACCTGGACGCCACCCGGCGGCGCGCGGCGGAGCGCGGCGTGACCGTGGACGCGGTGCGGGCCGACATGCGCGACCTCACCGACCTGCCGGCCGCGTCGTTCGACGCGGCCGTGAACATGTATACCAGCTTCGGCTACTTCGACCGCGACGAGGACAACGTCCGCTCGGTGGCCGCGGTCGCGCGCGTGCTGCGGCCCGGCGGGCGGCTGCTCGTCGACGTCGTCAACCGGGACTGGTTCGTCCGGAACTTCTTCCCGTCGGAGTTCGCGCCGGGCGACGGGTTCGTCATCCGGGACTACGAGGAGGTCGACGGCGAGGTCGTGCTGCACCAGAACGCGTTCGACCCGCGCACGAGCCGCCTGCGCTGGACGTGCCGGCCGGTCGGCGCGCGGCGGGAGCACGTGGTGGTCGACTACCGGATGTACAGCCTGCACGAACTGCTCGCCGTGCTGCGGGCAGGCGGGCTGACCCCGGTGCGCGCGCTGGGCGGTTACGACGGCACGCCGTACGAGCTGTTCTCACCGCGGCTGCTGTGCGTGGCCGAGGCCGGAGGCGGTCCGCCGGGGGCATGACGTCACCGGCCCCGGAACACGCGGGGCGCCGGCGGCCGTCAGATGACCGCGCGCCGCGCCGCACGGGCCGCGACGGCGGCGCCGAACCCGGTGAACAACGCCACCGACACCAGGTCCGTCGCCGCGTACCACTCGGGATGCCACTGCACGGCGAGGCAGAACGCCGCGCCCTCGGCCGACGCCGCCTCCACCACCCCGTCCGGCGCCACCGCCTCGACCCGCAAGCCGGGCGCGAGCCGGTCGATCGCCTGGTAGTGCAACGAGTTGACCTCGACGCTGGGCTCGCCGAGCAGCCGCCGCAGGACGCCGCCCTCGGTCAGGCGCACCGGGTGCGCGGGCAGGTACTGCTCGTCCCGGGGCAGCGAGAGGTCCTCGGTGTGCCCCGGGACGTTCCGCAGCGTCCCGCCCAGCGCGACGTTGAGCTCCTGCAGGCCCCGGCAGATGCCGAGGACCGGGACGTCGGCGCGCAACGCGGCGGGGATCACGCTCAGCGCCAGCTCGTCCCGGTCGGCGTCGGCCGGCCCCGAGCCCGGCTCGCCGCCGTACCACCGGGGCAGCACGTTGCTCTGGTGGCCGCCGAACACCACGCCGTCGAACCGGTCGACCAGGTGCGCCAGGTCGGGGGCGGGGCCGCCGACCACCACGACGTGGCAGCCGGACACCTGCTCCAGCGCCCGCACGTACACCTCGCGCACCGCCACGTGCGGCACGCCGTCCACCTGCTCCGCGGCCGCCGCGAGGGCGACCAGCGGTTTGCCGGTCACCCGGCCACCGCCAGCGCGCCCGCCAGGTCGGTGATCAGGTCGTCGATGTGCTCCAGGCCGATGGACAGCCGGATCGACCCCGGTGACACGCCGGCGGCGAGCCGGTCCGCCTCGGGCAGCTGGGCGTGCGTGGTGGACGCCGGGTGGGTGGCCATCGACCGCACGTCGCCGATGTTGGTCACGTGCGAGATCATCCGCAGCGCCTCGATGAACCGGGTGCCCGCGGTCAGCCCGCCCGCCAGCTCGAACTGCACCAGCGGACCGCCGTTGCCGCCGGTGTAGCGCCGCAGCCGCTCGACCTCCTCCGCGTCGCCGAGGCCCGGGTGCCGCACCGAGACCACCGACGGCTGGTCGGCCAGGTACCGCGCCACCGCCTCGGCGTTCTCGCCGTGCGCCCGCATCCGCAGCGGCAGCGTCTCGATGCCCTGGATCAGCAGGAACGCGTTGAACGGGCTGAGGCACGGCCCCAGGTCGCGCATCAGCGTCTCGCGGGCCTTGAGCAGGTACGGGCTGCGGCCGAGCGAGCTGTCCAGGTTCGCGCCCGCCTCGGTCCACACCACGTTGCCGTGCGCCGGGTCCGGCGCGGTGAGCAGCGGGTGCCGGTCGGCGTGCCGCGCCCAGTCGAACCGGTCGGAGTCGACGATCAGCCCGCCGAGCGCGCTGCCGTGGCCGCCGATGTACTTCGTCGCCGAGTAGACCAGGATGTGCGCGCCGAACTCCAGCGGGCGGCACACCAGCGGCAGCATGGTGTTGTCCAGCACCAGCGGCACGCCGACGTCCTCGGCGATGGCGGCGACCTCCTCGATCGGGAACAGCCGCAGCTTCGGGTTGGGCAGGGTCTCGCCGAAGTAGCACCGGGTCCGCGAGTCGGTGGCGTCGGCGAAGTTCTCCGGCTTGTCCGGGCTGACGAACCGGGTCTCGATGCCGAACCTGGCGAACGTGTTGGCCAGCAGGTTCCACGTGCCGCCGTACAGCTCGTTGGAGCTGACCAGGTTGTCGCCCGCCTGGCACAGGTTGAGCAGCGCCAGGGTGATCGCCGCCTGGCCGGAGGAGACGGCCAGGGCCGCCGGGGCGTCGTCCACCGCGGCGATCCTGGCCTCCAGCACGTCGCACGTCGGGTTGTTCAGCCGCGTGTAGGCGTGGCCGTCGACGCGCAGGTCGAAGATGTCGGCGGCGGTGGCCGCGTCGGGCAGCTCGTACGCGGCGGTCTGGAAGATGGGCGTCACCACCGGGTCGGTGATGCCCAGGCGCAGCTCGGCGCCGCCGTGCATGACGCCCGACTCCACCCGCCGGTAGACCTTCCCGGCCGACCTCGGCCGCTCAGGCGGCGACATGCGGCTGCTCCGGCTTGTAGGTCATGGACTCCACGATGGCGCTGATGGCGCTCTGCTGCCCTTCCGGTCCCTTGGTGAACAGCCCGCCCAACTGGCGGTCCACCTCCGCGTAGTTCGGGTCGGCCAGCCGCACTTGGCGTGCCTTGCCGAGGTTCCAGAACGGCGTGCGCGGGTCCAGGTGGTGCTCCAGGTGGTAGTTGTCGTTGTGGATGCCGGTGAGGAACTTCTCCCACGTGCGGCTCTTGCGGTTGCGCGTCATGTAGAGGTCCACGTTGGAGTCCCGCACCAGGGGGGTGTGCTCGGACAGCTCGATGTACCAGCCCAGGATCTGGAAGCTGGTCAGGTAGGGCACCACCCAGAACAGCAGCAGTTCGAGCCCCCAGCCCTGCGACACGCACACCGTCACCACGGTCGCCCAGAACGCCCAGAAACCGACGCGGTCGAGCACCCGCTTGCGCTTGCTGATCGGGGTCTGCGGCGCGTCCGCCGACCGCACGCGGCCCTGCTTGAGCAGCCGGTAGCGGTTGCGCACCAAGTACTTCAGGTAGGCCCACGTCTGCGTGCCGAACAACGGCATGATGACCGTGCGGAGCACGTACGCGCGCGGCGAGGACATCTCGTAGGCCCGCTGCTCGATGAAGAACCTCAGGTCCGGGTCGCCCTCGGGGTTGCCCAGCTTCGGGTGGTGCGTGAAGACGTGGGAGATCTTGTACGCGTAGTGCTGCTGGAAGATCGGGTAGGCGGTGAGCACCGTGCCGACGAACATCTGCACCTTGCGGTTCGACGCGCCGATGCCGTGCGCGCAGTCGTGCAGGATGGTCGACAGCCCCCGCTGGCGGGCGCCGATCACGAGCACCGCCAACGGGTAGAACCAGTAGGACACGCCGACGCAGAGCCAGGTGCAGAAGGCCATCCACACGAGGTCTTCCAACCAGGCCAGCATCGCGTGCCAGTTGTCGCTGCGGTTGAGCTCCTTGACGCCGCTCTCGACTTCCTTCGGGAAGCGGTACATCCGGTAGCGCTTCCCGTCGAACGCCCAGGTGTACTCGTCGGACATCAGCGGCTCCTCTCCAACGCGAGGCTCTCGCGGCGCACCGGTCTCAGTGGTCGGTGGCGCCGAAGCAGTGGCTGGGCAACGGCGGGAAGCCGTTGAACCCGACGGACGCGTACGGCGTGGTGTAGGCGCCGGTCGCGAGGATGTCGATGTGGTCGCCTGGTCGCAGGTCGACCGGCAAGGACACCGGTGTGCGCTCGTACAGGACGTCGGTGCTGTCGCACGTCGGCCCCGCGAGCACGGCGGGGGCCGCCTCGTCGGCGAACCCCCCGTCCGCGCGGACGGCGACGACGGGGAAGGCGATGGCCTCGTCGTCGGTCTCGACCAGGCCGTTGTAGCGGCCGACGTCGAGGTAGACCCAGCGCAGTCCGTTCTCCCGCTCGGTCACCAGCACGACCTCGGACCGGATCATCCCGGCGTCACCGGGCAGGTACCTGCCCGGCTCGACGATCAGCGCGGGCCGGGTCGGGAAGGACGCCGTGACGGCGCGGTCGATGGCCGCGAAGTAGGTCTGCAGCGAGGGCACGGTCTCCTCGTAGCGGACCGGCAGCCCGCCGCCGAGGTTGAGCAGGTCCAGCTCGACGCCCTCGGCGGCCAGCTTGGCCGCGACGCGCGCGGCGGTGGCGACACCGGTCGCCCAGCTGTCCGGCTCGCGCTGCTGGGAGCCGACGTGGAAGGTGGTGCCGCGCGGCGTGAGCCCGAGCGACACCGCGTCGCGCAGCAGCGCGACCGCGTCGTCCTCGGTGCAGCCGAACTTCCGGCTGATCGGCCACTGCGCGCCGGTCGTGTGCACGATGAAGCGGCAGCAGACCTCCGCGCCGGGCGCGGCCCGCGCGATCTTCGCCAGCTCCGCCGCCGAGTCGACCGAGAAGAGCCGGATGCCGCGCTCGTGCGCGTAGCGGATCGCCGACTCCTTCTTCACCGTGTTGCCGAACGAGATCGACGCCGGGTCGGCGCCCGCGGCGAGGCAGGCGTCGACCTCGCCGACGCTGGCGACGTCGAAGCCACAGCCGAGTTCCACCAGGTGCCGCAACAGGTCCGGGTCGGCGTTGGCCTTCACGGCGTAGTACACGGCGGCGTCCGGCAGGCCGGCGCGCAGTTCCCGGTACCGGGCGGAGACCACGTCGAGGTCGAGGAGCAGGCACGGCGTCTCGGGCCGGGTGGCGTCGAAGAAGTCGCGGTGCGCCGCGTAGAGCGCATGGTCCACCGGTCGGTCGTCGATCAATGTGAAGCCTTCCACCCCAGGCGGCGACGTGTGGTCCGACCTCGGCAACGTGGCTGCTGACACCGCCGTCGTGACTGGCGGTCATCATGCCGACGCGCCGGACGCGGTGTCAACGAATGCCGACGCCACGACTTCGGAATACCCGCCGGGGTGGAATTCCCCGGTGTCGACAAGGGGTGTCGGCCCGCGAGGCGGCGGGCCCGTGCGGACCGGCGGTCAGCTCCGGGGCAGCACCCCGCGCACGAAGGCGGCCTGGCCGACGTGCTGGAGGTCGTCCTCGATCACGCTGAGCAGCCTGACGGCGAGCGTCACGGGCGGGTCCCACGACTCGTCCACGACCCTGGTCAGGTCCTGGCCGGTCAAGCCCTTCAGGTAGGCCTCGGTGCGCTCGTGCACCGCCCGGTGGTAGTCGCGCAGCAGGTCGGCGGGCGCGTCGACGGCGGCGACCTGCTCGCGGCCGTGGCCGTAGCCGGTGTCACCGGCCGGCAGCGACAGGTCGAAGCGCTCCACCCAGCCCTCGGAGGTCCAGACCTGCTCGGCGCCCGCGACCTCGGCCACGTGGTCGTCCTGCACCCGGGTCAGGTGCCAGACCAGCCAGGCGATCGAGTTGGCGGAGCCGCCCACCCGGTGGGTCAGCTGAGGTCCGGTGAGGCCGTCCAGCACGCGCTCCACGGACTCCCGGACCCGCTCGAACCCGTCCGCCAACACGTCCACCGCGGTGACCTCGGCCATGAGCGCCGCCTCCCGTCCGTCGCTGTCCTGCACCGGAGCACGCTACCGCCCGGCCGCGATCCGCGCGGGCCGGGCGGTGGCGCCGGGGCACGACCGGGGTGCGGTCACTCGAAGAACTTCAAGCCCCAGCCGGTGTCCGAGGTGGCGCCCGGGACGTTGGCCCGCCGGTAGGTCGTGTTGCCCCACCAGGCGAACGTGCCGGTGTACCAGTACCGGTTGTCCCAGTGGTAGGGCGTCCCCTTGGGCACCGCGTGGTACATCAGCGGGAACCTCGGGCCGGCCGGCGGACTGGTCGCGATGTCGCCGTCGAGCAGGACGAACGAGTGGTGGCCGGGACCGTTGACGTACAGGGTGGGGTCCCAGCCGGTCATCATGGTCGCCCGGTTCGAGCCGAACAGGCACCCGTTGGACTTGTACCAGTCCCACACGTGGGTGGGGTCGCCGCCGACGCGCAATCGCAGGTCCGCCAGGCAGTACTGCTCGCTCCAGCTGCCGTTGGCCGAGTACACCACGTGCAACTGGCCGTTGGGGTCCTTGATGACCTCGGGCGCCTCGTTGATGAACGGGTTGCCGACCACCCGCTCCCACGGCTCGCGCGGCTGCGAGATGACGTAGCGGCCGCCGACCGGCGTGAGCGGGTCGGCCATGCGGGTGATGTAGAGGTTCTGCTCGACGTTGGTGGTGCACTCCCAGCCGGACCAGACGAAGTAGCGCAGGCCGTTGAACGTCACCGGCACCCCGTCGATGGCCCACCGGTCATCCGGCAGGGCGAGCCGGACCTCGCCGGTGTAGCCGGTGTCCGGCGAGGTGGAGCTGATCGCGTACATGCGGTGCGCCGCGTCGTTGCCCGCCGTGAAGTAGATGTAGTACCGGCCGCTGTCGCGGACGATCTCGGGCGCCCACACCGAGCCCAGGTTGCGCGCGTCGCGCCAGACGAGGCGTGCGGGCGCGGCGGCCAGCGCGTCCGGTGACGACGCCTGGCGGACCTGGATGCCGCCACCGCCCACCTGCGCCGAGACGTAGGTGCCGCCGACGCGGATCACGCTCGGGTCGGCGGCGCGCAGGCCGGTCCGCCCCAGCGTCGAGAACTGGCAGTCCTCGGCCGCGGCGGGTTCGCCGGCGGAGGCCGGCGGCCCGGCGAGGACGAGCGCGAGGGCGGTGACGAGGGAGGTCGCGGCGGCCGTGAGCCGCCGGGTCCGGGTCGGGGATGGTCCTCGGGTGCTGGAGGAGACGCGCATGGGGCTCCTTGGCGGTGCTTCGGACGCCGACTTCGGGCACGTGCGTGAGAGCGCTCTCGCAGATCGAGGCTAGTACGACGACCGTCCGCCGGGAAGGGACGTCGCGCGGACGGGCCGGGACGTGACGCGGGGGCGGCGCCGTGGCGCCGCCCCCGCTCCGTCGTCCCCGCTACGCCGGCCGTGACTCCAGGGCCTGGATGATCCGCGGCCGGAGCTCGACGGCCGGGACCACGGCGTCGACCGAACCGACCTCGACCGCGCGCCCGATGCTGTGGATGCGGTCGAACTCGCGCGCGATCTCGCCCTGCTTCTCCGTCCGGACCGCGGCCCGCAGCTCGTCCAGCTCGGCCGTCAGCGCGGCCCGGTCGGCGCCGGTCGCGGCCGCGCTGCGGGCCTCCAGGTCGCGGACCCGGGCGTCGGCCGAGGTGCGGGCCGCGACCTCCCGCGTGAACACCACGGCGGCGGCCGGCGCGCCACCGAGCACGGAGGCGAACGAGCCCTCCACCGCGAGCACGGTCATGTTCGGGTTGAGCGCCTTGGAGAACACCACGAACGCGCCGCCGTGGTACCGGGAGATCACGCAGAACACGATCGGACCGCGGAAGTTCACCACCGCCCGGCCGATCTCCGCGCCGTACTCCAGCTGGAGCTTGCGCATCGACTCGGGCGAGCCGTCGAACCCGGACAGGTTCGCCAGCACCACGACCGGCCGGTTGCCGCTGGCCGCGTTGATCGCCCGCGCCACCTTCTTGGACGACCTCGGGAACAACGTGCCCGCGGTGTAGGTGTCCGGGCCGTCGGTGGGCGGGAAACCGCGCCGCTCCACCGGGCGGGACTCGATCCCCACCAGGCTGACCGGGATGCCGCCCAGGTGCACGTCCTGCACGACCGCCGTCTCGGCGTCGGCCATGCCCGCCCACCGCTCCAGCACCGGCCGGTCCTGGTCGGACAGCGCGCGCATGACGACCCGGATGTCGAACGGCTTCTTGCGGTCCGGGTTGTCCTGCGCGGAGAAGATCTGCCCGACCGTGGTGAAGTCGCTGCCCGCCGCCTGGTGCGGGTAGCCGGTCACGTCGCGGTCGTGCGGGTCGGTCGTCGCCACCCGGCGCGGCCCGTCCTCGCCGGGCTCGACGTAGGTGTGGTCGTAGTAGGCCATCAGCAGGTCCCGGGCCGAGGGCAGGTCCGGCGCCCAGTACTGCGCCTGCCCGTTGGGGCCCATGACCCGGTCGTAGCCGCCGATGCCGAAGTTGTCCTCGGCGGACACGCCGCCGGAGTAGTCCAGCGACTGCTTGCCGGTGAGCACCATGGCCGAGTCGGGCGTCATGACCAGGACGCCCTTGGTGTGCATGAGCATGGTGGCCTCGGCGTTCCAGTACGGCTGGGCGCCGACGTTGATGCCCGCGACCACCACGTTGATCTCGCCGCCGCCCTGGGTGAACTCGACGATCCGCTTGAGCGCGGCCGCCACCCAGTCCATGTTCTCGGTGCCGGACTCCATGGAGATCCGGGCGCCGGCGGACAACGCGTACCACTCCACCGGCACCCGCAGCCGCTCGGCCAGGTCCAGCGCGGCGATCACCCGGCGGCACTCCGGCTCGGACAGCGCGCCGAGGGAGTCGGTCGGGTCGCCGAGCAGCACGACGCGCGTGACGCCCTGCGGGTGCCGCTCGGTCGGGGTGCGGACCACGCCCGCGACCATGGCCGCGGTGTTGCGCCCCTTGGGCCGGTCCACCGGCGCCAGCGCGTGGTTCTCGTCCAGGTCGTACTCGGTGAACTCGCCGATCATGCCGGTGATCTCGTACGGGTACGCGGTGTTGCGGCTGCTCGCGCGCAGCACCTTCTGCCGGTAGCCGTCCAGCGGCGGGATCGGCGCGTCGGAGGGCTCGCCGATGGTGAGCGCCGGGGTGCCGGTGGCGTCGAAGGAGATCCGCAGCGCGACCCGCGCCAGCTCGCCGGACTCGCGCCGCTGCCGCAGGATGAACTCGATCTCCTCGAGGCCCGCGCCCGCCGTGGTGGGCAGGATCCGCTTCGCCAGCATCTCCAGCTCGTCGCGGGTGATGTCGCTGGCGGGCCAGACGTAGACCACGATGCGGTTGGTGTTGAACCGCGCGGAGGACGGCCGCAGCGACTGGGCGCGCCGGATCGAGTCCAGGCAGGTGGCCAGCGTGTTCTCCGCGGTCGGCAGCGCCGCGAGGCGGCCGTCGTGGTCGCGCAGGGCCACCAGGTCCCGGATCTGGCTGAACGCCACGATCCGCTCGTCGGCGCGGTTGTCCCGGGCGACGCAGTGGAACAGGTACACGTCCTCGTCGGAGGACGGCTGCCGCGTGAGGTCGAACTCGCGCAGCCGCTCCAGCTGCATCCGCTGGGCGATGTAGGGGTGCAGGCCCCGGATCAGCCGGTCCTCGACCATCCCGGCGTCGGCCACCCCGGACTCGGCCGGGCGGAACGTGACGTGCTGGTGCACGACCGCGCCGCCGCGCCCCGCCACGGTGAGCGTGAGCCTGCGGACCTGCTCGGGCAGCGGGTGCGCGCCGACCACGGCGGCCAGCGCGGCGGCCAGTTCGGCGGCGTCCTCCGGCTGGTCGCGCCACGCCAGGTAGACGTCGGCCTCCGTGGTGCCGGTCCGGGCCGCCAGGGTGCCGAGGCTGCGCAGCGCGTCGCCGAGGTCGTCGTGGCCGGTCGCGGTGGACACCACGGTGAAGTCGGTGCGCTCGGCGATCACGAAGGTGCGGCCCGCGATCGTGTCGGTCCGGATGTCGACCAGGCGGTTGTTGCCGTAGTACCGGCGGGTCAGCACCTCCAGCATCAGCGCGTCGTCGAGCGGGCTGCGCTCCAGGTACTGGCTGAACAGCCGCACGAGCGGCTCGGTGGTCCGCACCATCCGGGCGACCCGCTCGTCGCGGTCCGCCGCGTCCGGGTGCTCGGTCAGGTACCGCACGTGCTTGCGGACCTCGGCGTAGGCGCGGGCCCGGTTGCGGCGCAGCAGCGGCTGGCCGAGCCAGGCGAACACGACGCCGCGCGCGAGGTCGGCGACCGCGGGGAACCGGACCTGGGTGGCCGAGACCACATGCTCCAGGGCGAGCCCGACGGTGTCGCGCAGCGCGTCGTCCGGCGGCGCCTCGTTCAGCCAGGACCGCAGGATCGCCGCCACGACCCCCGCGTCCGCGGTGGCCCGCTGCAAAGCGAGGAAGATCCGGAACACGGCGGCTTCCAGCTCCGGCGTGCGGTCCAGGCTGGTGACGCCGTAGTGGGCGAGGGCCTTGGCGAGCCTGCGCTGGAAGCGCTCCGGCAGGCCGGAGCGGTCCACGTCCAGGCTCTGCAGGTAGGTGTGGAAGAACTCGCGGGCGCTGTGCACGTGACCGCCGCCCGCGTCCTCGCCGGCGGGGCGGTTGCGGCTCAGCTCGGCCAGGTCGGCGAAGGCCGTGAGCAGGGCGACTTCCCCGGTCAACGGTCGCCGGCCCGCCTCGGTGGCCTCCCGTCGCGCGTCGAGGTAGTCCCGCAGCACCTTCGCGTCGTCGTGCGGGTCCACGTCGAAGCCGAGCAGCTGCCCGCGCAGCTCCTGCAGGCCGCGGTCGACGCGGTCGGTCAGGGAGGCGGCCGGGAGCGGGGCCAGGTCGAGCTCGACCGGCTGGTCGGCCGCGGCGTCGGCGACGTCGTCGTCACCGAGGGGTTCCAGCCGCAGCAGCGGGGCGCCACTGGCCACCTGGCTGTTGACGGCCACCGCGCATTCCTTCACGCGGGCGCGGAACGGCGCGCGCAGCACCGTCTCCATCTTCATGCTCTCCAGCACGAGCACCGGCGCGCCGGCCTCCACCTCGTCGCCGACCCCGACCGGGGTGGCCACGACGAGCGCGGGCGCGGGGGAGCGGAGCACGCCGCCCTCGTCCCGGCTGACCCGGTGCGCGACGCCGTCCACCTCGATCAGCACCACCGGCCCCGTGGTGCCGATGAGCAGGCGGTGCCGGGTCCCGTTGACCCGGATCTGCCCGGTGTGCAGGTCGATCCGGTCCAGCTCGACATCGGCGGTGCGGGCCTCGGCGCCGGCCTCGATGCCGACCCGGAACCGCTGCGCGCCGACCCGGGTCACCCGGACCCGGTAGGTGACGCCCCGCAGCTTGAAGTCCAGGCTGCGGCCGTACTCGTGCCGCACCTGCGGCCGGCCGCCGAACGCGGTGGACAGCAGCCGCTGCTGCTCGGCGCCCTCTTCCTCCTCGTAGGCCTGGATGGCCGCGGTGGCGACGGCCACGGCGGCGTGGCGCTGCGCGACGAGCCCGCCCTCGCCGCGGACCCGGTCGATCCAGCCGGTGTCCGCGCTGCCGTCGAGGACCTCGGGCTGGTCGAGCAGGTCGAGCACGAAGCTCTTGTTGGTCGCGCCGCCGTCGATGACCACCGTGGTGTCGGCCATGGCCCGGCGCAGCCTGCCCAGCGCCTCGGTCCGGTCGCGGCCGTGGGCGATGATCTTGGCGATCATGGAGTCGAAGTCGGCCGGGATGGTGTCGCCCTCCCTGACCCCGGTGTCGACCCGGATGCCGGGCCCGGAGGGCAGGGAGAGGCGGGCGATGCGCCCCGGCGACGGCGCGAAGTCCCGGTCGGGGTCCTCGGCGTTGAGCCGGGCCTCGACGGCGTGGCCGCGCTCGACCGGCGCCGCGCCCTCCAGCCGGTTGCCCGCCGCCACCCACAACTGGGCCTTGACCAGGTCGAACCCGGTGGTCGACTCGGTGATCGGGTGCTCGACCTGCAACCGGGTGTTGACCTCCAGGAAGGCGAACGCCCGGTCGCCGGGGTGGTAGAGGAACTCCACGGTGGCCGCGCCCCGGTAACCGACCGCGTTGGCCAGCCGCTCGGCGGAGGCCTTGAGGTCGGCGGCCTGGTCGGCGCCGAGCACCGGTGACGCCGACTCCTCGATGATCTTCTGGTTGCGCCGCTGGACGGAGCAGTCGCGCACACCCAGCGCCCACGCGGTGCCCTGGCCGTCCGCGATGACCTGCACCTCGACGTGCCGGGCGCCGGTGACCAGGCGTTCGAGGAAGACGACACCGCTGCCGAAGGCCCGCGCGGCCTCCTGGCTGGTGCGCTCGTAGGCGTCGGTCAGGTCGGCCCCGCTGGTGACCACCCGGATGCCGCGCCCGCCGCCGCCGGCCGTGGCCTTCAGCATCAGCGGGTAGCCGATCCCCTCGGCGGCGGCGAGGGCCGCGTCCAGCGACTCCACCGGGCCCCGGCTCCACGGCGCGACCGGGACGCCGACCTCCTCGGCGAGCAGCTTGGCGCCGATCTTGTCACCGAGCCTGCGCATGGCGTCGGCGCTCGGGCCGACGAAGGCGACCCCGATCTCGTCGCAGAGCGCGGCGAACGCCGGGTCCTCGGCGACGAAGCCCCAGCCCGGCCAGGCCGCGTCGGCGCCGGTCTCCACCAGGGCTGTCTTGAGCACCTTCAGGTCGAGGTAGGGGCGGTTGGACGCGGGCCCGAGGTCGTAGGCGACGTCGGCCTCGTGGACGAACGCCGCGCCGCGGTCCACGTCGGTGTGCAGGGCGATCGTCTCGATCGCCGTGCCTGTCTCCTCGGCCAATTCCCGGGCCGCGTGGATGAGCCGCATCGCGGCCTCTCCTCGGTTGACGATCGCGATACGGCGGAACATCCGACCGGTCATTCCCTTCTGTGCGTGCCTCGAGCCCGTGGTGCTGGTTCAGGTCGCGTCCATGCTCTCCTGAGCCGACCCGCGCTGTGCCGGGGTCGGCCTCGGAAGACTACGGCCAACAGGCCGGTCCGTCCGCGACGGGGGAAGGTCGCCGTCACGGTCACAGGTGCCTCTAGCAGCGCGTTCACCACGACCGCGGTTCGAATCCGCGCCGCGCCCACCGCGAAAACCATACCCCGGAGAAGATCCGGGGTTTCGCGGTCACCGGATGGTGAGCGGTGCTCGTCGAAGTCGCGGGCCAATGGAATTGGCGCGGGCCGGTGATGATCGCCAGTGTTTCTTTCCGGGAGATCACCCGATCGATTTCCGGCGAGGAACCGCGGCCGTCGACCCGAGGCCGCGCCGGCGCCCGGACTTCACCGCTCGAAGTCGAACCGCATGACGACCCGGCGCAGGGTCGGGTGGCTGACCTGCGTGAACCCGGCCTCCTCGAACACCTGGCGCGCGCCGACGCGCATCTCGCCCCAGATCACGTCCCGGCCCGGCTCGGTGATCATCGGGTAGGCCTCCAGCGCGCGGGCGCCGCGGTCACGGGCGAAGCCGACCGCCGCACGGGCCAGCAGGTAGGTCAGGCCGCGGCCCCGGAAGCCCTTGCGGACCACGAAGCAGGTCACCGCCCACGTCGTGCCGTCGTCCTTGTCCTCCTCGCGCCCCTTCCACGGGATGCGGGACGTGCGCAGCTTCGGGTAGGCCGTGCGCGGCTCCACCGCGACCCAGCCCGCCGGCTCGCCGTCGACGTAGGCCACCAGACCGCTGGTGACCCGCGCGTCCGGGGTGTCGCACCCGGTCTGCTCGCGCAGCATCGCGGTGCGCTCCTCCTGGGTGGTGTCGCGCCAGAACCAGCCGACGACCTTCAACCGCTGGCACCGGCACTGACCGGGTTCGGAGGCGCCGAAGACGTCCCGCAGGTCGTCCCACGACGCCTCGTTGGCGGGGACGACCCGGACCTGCTCCTCGGTGATCGGGCCCGCGGCGCCGGCCGCCGGCGCGCGCGGTGGGGTGTCGTCGGTCATGCGCGGCACGGTAACGGCGGTTGCGGACGTTCGGCTTCCGCAACCGGCCGAACCTGGGACCGGTAGGGCCCGCGACCGCCGCACGCTGTGCTCACCACGTCAGCGGCTCGGGAGGCAGGGCACCGTGTTCAAGAAGATTCGCGACAAGATCGACAACGCCACGCGGCAGGCGACCGCGCGGGCCGAGCAGGACTTCCAGGGCCACGCGGCGCAGTTCCAGCGGGAAGCCGCTGCGCAGGGCCACGACATCCGGCCGCAGCTGCCGACGCTCGGCATGGTGTCGCACGCGTTCGGGACCATGACCGACGACCCGGCGATGGCCGAGTTCATGGGACTGCCGGCCGAGGAGCAGCTGCGCCAGCAGCGCGAGGTCACCACGTACGGCCAGAACCTGCGGTGGCTGCACGAGTCCGGCGAGCCCGCCACCGCCGTCGTCCGCACCCTCGACCCGACCGGGAGGGCCGTCGCCGGCCAGCTCCAGTACACCTCGGCGCTCGACGTCACCCGCGCGGACGGCACGACCTACCGGACCACGATCACGCACCTGGTGCCGACCATGGCGTTCTCGCAGTACACCCCCGGCACCAGGCACGAAGCCCGGATCGACCCCGCCGACCCGGCCAACGTCGGGGTGTTCGGGCTCGTCGACTGACCCACCGGCCGTCCGCCGACCCCGCGCGAGGAGGTTCCGTGTTCCCCTACGGGAAGCTGTGGTGGGCCGTCCTGGGCCTGCCGGACGAGCCCGGGCGGGAGCGCGAGGCCCGCCGCAAGGTGTGGCTGCTCAGCGTGCCCGCCGCGCTGAGCTGGGCGGTCGTCGGGTGGTCCGGCGCGCTCGGCATCCTCGACGGGCTCCGGTCGATGTCGCTCAACCGGTCCGGCGCCTGGGAGCAGGGCCCCTCGGCGATCTCGCTGATCGTGGTCTTCAGCGTCTTCGTCACGATCGCGTCCGCGCTCGGCTTCGCCATGAGGTGGACCGACTGGAGCGCCCCCTGGTGGCCCGGCACGGGCGTCGGCGTCGGCGGTTTCGCCACGTGCCTCGGCCTGGCGATCGGCACGGCCCTCGCGGCGTCGTCCTGGACGGCCCCCGAGGCGGTCGGCGAGCGGCTGCCGTTCGCCGACGGAGGACCGGCGCAGCCGTGGACCTTCGTGGACTGGGTCGTCTACTACGAGCCGTACCTCCTGCCCGGCGTGTTCGCCGAGCTCGCGGTGGTGACCGGCGCGCTGCTGGCGCACCAGGCCCGCAAGGGCGCGAAGCGGCAGGACGCCCCGCCCGACCTCGATCAGGGGAGCTGGCGGGTCACCGGGCGGATCGAGCACGTCGAGTTCACCCACGACTGGGGGATGGGCAACCCGCGGTTCCGGGTGCACGTGTCCTACCAGGGCACCTCCGGTCCGCGCACGGCGGTGGCCACGATGGTCACCTCGATGTTCGCCGCGCCGGTGGTCGGCGCCGCGGTCGACGTCTTCTACGACCCGGACGACGACGAGGCGATCGTCGTGCGCGCCCGGACGGGCCGTCCGACATGATGTCCCGGGGTTCCGGTCGACCGCGGCGCCGCCGGACTGATCGGATCGGTTCGCCGCGGTCGGGCGCGGCCCACCGCCCCTCGGCCAGGGTTGACGTCGAAGGGAGGCCGCCATGATCTCGGCACTCAACCGGCTCGTCGACCTGGTCGAGGAGCACCTCGGCGAGGAAGCGGACGTCGACGCGCTGGCCAGGGCGCTCGGCACGACCGGGTACCACCTGCGCCGGATGTTCTCGTCGCTGGCGGGCATGCCGCTGTCGGAGTACGTGCGCCGGCGCCGCATGACCGTCGCCGCCGCCGACGTCGTCCGGGGCGAGGGCGACCTGCTGGGCATCGCGGTCCGGCACGGGTACGGCTCGACCGAGGCGTTCGGCCGGGCGTTCCGCGCCGTGCACGGCGCGAACCCCGGCGACGTCCGCCGCGACGGAGGCCCCCTTCGCGCACAACCGCAGCTCAGGTTCCGCCTGACCGTCGAAGGGAGCACCCCCATGGACACCCGCATCGTCGAGCGCCCCGCGTTCCGGCTCGTCGGGCACGCCACCCGCGTGCCGCTCATCCACCACGGCGTCAACCCGCACATCCAGGAGCACATCACCGCGTTGCCGCAGGAGGAGCACGCGCGGCTCAAGGCACTCGGCGACACCGAGCCCCGGGGTCTGCTGCAGGTCAGCGACGACCTCGACCCCGACGCCACCGAGGGCAGCGAGCTGACCTACCTGCACGGGGTCGCCGTCACCGGGGACACCCGGACCCCGGACGACCTGGACGGCATCGAGGTGCCGGCGGGCCGGTGGGCGGTCTTCCGCACCACCGGGGCCTACCCGCAGGCCTTGCAGACGACGTGGGCCGCCACCGCGACGGAGTGGTTCCCGTCCAACCCGTGGCGCCTGCGGCCGGGTCCCTCGATCGTCGCGGTCCTCGACCGCGCGGCCGACTTCAGCACCGCGACCTGCGAGCTGTGGCTGCCCGTCGAGCCGAACTGACCGCCGCGACCACCCACGCCGGAGGGCCGGTCGGGCATCCGCCCGGCCGGCCCTCCGGCCTGCGCGTGGACGGCCGGGCGGACCCTGCGGCGTCCGGCTGATCGGATAGCGCTTTCCGGCGGACGCGTCACGCCGGCCGGCGTTATCCGGGATACCGGCCCGACGACGGCCGGCCCGATTTCCGTGAGCGCGGGCGGCGGCGGTGCCGGAAAAGGGCGATGTGCCTCGTCCGTCGAATATTCGACGGGTCATCCCATACGAGATGCGACCATTGACGACGCCGCGAATTCGGCGCGACCATCGGACCGGAGAATGTCCTCCCTCCGGCGGCTCCGCCGCTGTGCCAACTACAGGTGAAAGGCACGTACATGACATTGTCGTCATGCGGTGCGGTCGTGCGGTCGGCGGTGGCGCTGGTGGTCGGTGCGGTCGCGGTCCTCGCGCCGGTCGCGCCGTCGGCCCGGGCCGCGGTCGTGGACACGTCGGCCACGTATGTGGTGGTGGCTCGGCACAGTGGGAAGGTGATGCAGGTGCAGTCGGCGGTGGACGGTGGTGCCGTGGTGCAGGCGTCGCGGTCGGATTCGTCGGCTCAGCAGTTCCAGTTCGTGGATTCGGGTGGTGGGTTCTTCCGGTTGAGGTCGCGGTACAGCGGCAGGGTGGTGGACGTCGCGTCGGCGTCGACGGCGAACGGTGCGGACGTGGTGCAGTGGACCGATCGTGATGCGGCGAACCAGCAGTTCGGTGTGGTGGACACCGACGGCGGTTACGTCCGGTTGGTCAACCGCAACAGCGGCAAGGCGTTGGACGTGTGGGAGCGTTCGACGGCCGAGGGCGCGCGGATCTCGCAGTACGACGTGAACTCCGGCGCGAACCAGCAGTGGCAGCTCGTCCGGCTCGGCACCACCACACCGGGCGGCAACGGCTCGCCGACCGACCCCAACGTCAAGTACTTCGGCCGGTGGAACACCTCCGACCCCACCGCGTACGTCTCCGAGTGGGCGGGCGCCTACGTGACCGTCGGGTTCACCGGGCGGACGGTGCAGCTCAAGCAGCGCAACGCGATCGACTTCTTCGTCAGCGTCGACGGCGGCCCGGACGTCTCCTACGTCAACCGCAGCGGCACGGTGAACCTCACCCCCACTCCGCTGGCGGCGGGCAACCACACGTTGCGCGTGTCCTACCGGCCGATCGCCGGCTCCTACAAGGGCGACGCGGTCTTCCGCGGCATCCAGCTGGAGGCCGGCGCGTCGACGTTCGCGCCGCCCGTGCCCGCGAAGCTGATCGAGTTCGTGGGCGACTCCATCACCGTGGGCCAGCAGTCGTCCAAGCAGGCGCTGACCGCCTACGGCTGGCTGGTCGGCGAGCGCCTCGGCACGGGCCACACCCAGATCGCGGTGGGCGGCGCGTGCCTGGTGTCGGCGGCCGACGGCTGCATCGGCATGAGCGACCGGTTCCTGCGCACCGGTCTGCAGGCCGACGCGGGGAACTGGGACTTCTCCCGCTACCGCGCCGACGCCGTGGTGATCAACCTGGGCACCAACGACGTCGGCCACAGCGTGACCAAGGAGCAGTTCCAGAGCGCCTACGTCACCCTGATCCAGCGGGCCCGGCAGAAGTACCCGAACGCCACGATCCTGGCCATGCAGACCTTCCGGAAGCGCTTCATCCCCGAGACGCAGGCCGCGGTGGCCGTCGTCAACGACCCGAAGGTGCGGTTCGTGGACACCACGGGCTGGATCGTGGAGGCCACCGACACCACGGACAACGTGCACCCGAACGACCAGGGTCACCGCAAGATCGCCGACCGGCTGGCGCCGATCCTGTCCTCGGCCCTCTCCACCGGCTGAGCCGGCACCACCCGGTCACCCCTGCCCGCCCCACGTCCGAGCCTGCCTCCTGGCCCGGACGTGGGGCGGCCACCGTCGCGCCCGCGCCCCCATCGCTCCCAGGGCATCATCGCCTTGTGAAAGCGTTTACTATCATCAAGCTGTTGACAGCAGATGTCCTTCCTCTAAGCTGGGTACCGCCAGTGTAAACGTTTCAACCGACGTCGCCTGGCCGGGACTTCGTGCAGTCGGCCATCGTTGTGCACGTTCACAGCCCCTGCGCTGATGGATAAGCGGAATGCTCCGGTCCGCCTAGTTGAACTGGGGATATTGCCATTACAGCGCTGTGCACGTGCACAGTCACCACTGCCTCGCTTCCGACCTGAACGGCACGGCCGCCACGCACAACTCCTGGATCCCCGGCGCGTTCGAACAGCGACGAACAGCGCCCACGCAGCGAGAGGCACCACCATGACCCGAACACCGCGCACGCGGATGAAGCGGCGGGCGATGCTCGTCGCGGCCCTGCTGTCCGTCTCCACGGTGCTGCCGCAGGCGGCGCAGGCCGCGCCCGGCGACACGGCGGCGGACCCGCACGGTCTCAAGACGACGGTCGCCGACTACCGGACCCGTGTCCCGGCCGAGTACACCGCCGACTCCTGGAAGCCCTTCGCCGAGGCGCTGACCGCGGCGGACGGCGTCGCGAAGAACGCCTCGGCGACCGAGCCGGAGGTCGCGGCGGCGAAGACGGCCCTGGTGACCGCCGCCGCCGACCTGGAGGCCGCGGACGAGGGCACGTTCCAGACCATCACCAACAACACGTTCTGGAACGACACCAGCGGCAACCCGATCTACTCGCAGGGCGGCGGTGTCTTCAAGTTCGGCGACACCTACTACTGGTACGGCGTGCACTACCTCGGCGCCGAGAGCTACCGCGCCAACCCGACGCGCAAGTACGACAACGAGGTCTCCTTCGTCTCGATCCCGGTCTACTCGTCCCGGGACCTGGTCAACTGGAAGTTCGAGAACCGGATCGCCACGCGCTCCACGGCCCTGCCCGACGGCGGCAACCTGGGCCAGGCCGGGTGGGTCGGCCGCCTCGGCGTGTCCTACAACGAGAACACCGGCAAGTACGTGCTGCTCGTGCAGGCGTACCTGCCGTCGCACGGCGGCGACGGCGTCCTGTTCCTGCAGGGCGGCACCCCGACCGGCGCCTTCACCTACGGCCACTTCCAGACCCAGATCACCAACTCGCCCACGACCGGCACCGGTGACCAGACGATCTTCACCGATGACGACGGCAAGGACTACCTGGTCTTCTCCAACCGCTCGGGCCGGGCACGCGCCTTCGTCGGCAAGCTCCGGGAGTCCGACTCGCTGCGGGTGGAACCGGCGGTGCAGATCGGGTACAGCGCCGACGGCCGCGAGGGCAACGCCATGTTCAAGCTCGACGGCAGGTACTACCACGCGGCCTCGGACCTGCACGGCTGGAACACCTCGGTCACGCACGTCCTGGAGTCGACCGGCGGCACGGTCCAGGGCTCCTACTCGGGGGAGTACACGCTGGCGGGCACCGAGCTGGACTACAGCCACGTGACCCAGACGGGGTTCTTCGTGACCGTGAAGGGGACCAAGCAGCACACGGTGGTCTTCGCCGGTGACCGCTGGGCCGACTTCGCCTGGAACGGCCTCGGCTACAACCAGTGGATGCCGGTGACCAAGGACGGCGCGCGGCCCCGGTTCCACTCGGTGAGCCAGTGGCAGCTCAACGCCACGACGGGGGAGTGGCGGGTCGGCCCGGACAACAACTTCGTGCTCAACCCCGATTTCCAGGCCGACCGCGTCACCGTGTCCACGCTGACGGGGTGGACCAACTTCCGCGACTCGGGGCCGAGCTCGCTCGTGACGAACGTCGCCGGCGCGAACGGGTCCCGCTTCGCGCTCCAGATCGGCGCGGGGCAGTCCTTCTCGGGCGGCGTGCGGCAGCAGGTCGCGGTCCCGGCGGGCGACTACAGGATGTTCCTGCACGCCAAGACCTCCGGAGCGCTCAGCGCCACGCAGATGACGGTCACCGACGCGGCCGGCGCCACGCGCACGCTCACCATCCCGGCCTCCGGCGGCTGGACCCGCCGCGAGCTCGCCGGCATCCCGCTGGCCGCCGGCACCGCCACCGTCACCATCCGGGCGGCGGGCGGCAACGGGTACCTCGCCGTCGACGGCCTGGGTCTCGTCAAGACCGGCGGCGGGACACCGGTGGGGCGGCGTTACGAGGCCGAGGCGGCGCCGGCCGTGTGCCGGGGCACGATCGACTCGAACCAGGCCGGCTTCTCCGGCACGGGCTTCTGCAACGGCGACGCGGCCGTCGGGGCGTACGCCGAGTTCACCGTCGACGCGGCGCAGGCGGGTCCGGCGGCACTGGCGTTCCGGTTCGCCAACGGTCAGAGCGGCGGCGCCGCACGACCGGCGAACCTGGTGGTGAACGGGGCGGTGGTCGGCACGGTGTCGTTCGAGTCCACCGGCGCCTGGACGACCTGGTCCGCCAAGTCCGTCACCGCCTCGCTGAACGCCGGCGGCAACACCGTCCGCCTGGACCCGACCACCGCCGTCGGCCTGGCCAACCTCGACCGCCTCGACGTCGCAGCCGCGGCGGCCTGAGGGCCGGCCGCGTCGCCGGTCGGGCAGCCCGTCGTGGTCCGCGACCACGGCCGCCCGCCTCGCTCGTGCGATGCTGGGAGGGGGAACGGATCCGGGGGTGTGCATGGCGTCGAAGCGCAGGGGTGGGATCGCTCCGTACGTGGCGCTGCTGGTGGCCGTGGTCATCTTCGTGCCCGCGGTCCGGGAGGTCGTCGTCGACCTCTTCGGGCCGCTGGTCGACCTGATCGAGGACGTCAACCCGTTCGGCGGGTGACCGGGGCACGCCGGCTGGTGGCGGTGGTGGCTTGCCGGGCCGAGTCAGGGCAGTATGGCTTCTTGACCGATACACCTGGCTTGAGGAGCGACATGACCGCGATTGTGCGCGTCGTCGGACGACAGGTCCTGGACAGCCGCGGCAACCCGACCGTCGAGGTCGACGTGGAGCTGGCGGACGGGTCGATCGGCCGCGCCGCCGTGCCCTCGGGCGCGTCGACCGGCACGAACGAGGCCGTCGAGCTGCGCGACGGCGACCAGTCCAGGTACCACGGCAA
The DNA here is from genome assembly GCF_016695385.1 of Saccharothrix sp. 6-C. Classification (NCBI taxonomy): domain Bacteria; kingdom Bacillati; phylum Actinomycetota; class Actinomycetes; order Pseudonocardiales; family Pseudonocardiaceae; genus Saccharothrix; species Saccharothrix sp. 6-C. The sequence goes on from NZ_CP064192.1 coordinate 3,237,329, forward strand.
GGGCGTGCGCAAGGCCGTCGCCGCGGTGAACGGCGAGATCGCCGACGCGGTCACGGGCCTGGCGGCCGAGGAGCAGTCCGTCGTCGACCGGACGATGATCGAGCTGGACGGCACCCCGAACAAGGCCCGCCTCGGCGCCAACGCCACGCTCGGCGTGTCGCTCGCGGTCGCCAAGGCGGCCGCCGCCGCGCACCGCCAGCCGCTGTACCGCTACGTCGGCGGCACGTTCGCGCACGTGCTGCCGCTGCCGATGATGAACATCATCAACGGTGGCGCGCACGCCGACAACGCCATCGACTTCCAGGAGTTCATGATCGCGCCGGTCGGCGCGGAGAGCTTCGAGGAGGCCATCCGGGTGGGCTCGGAGGTGTTCCACACCCTGCGCGCGAGCCTGCGCAAGGCGGGCCACAACACCAACGTCGGCGACGAGGGCGGGTTCGCGCCGAACCTGGACTCCGCGGACGAGGCGCTGGAGTTCGTGGTCGGCGCGATCGAGAAGGCCGGCTACACCCCCGGCGAGGAGGTCGCGCTGCTGCTCGACCCCGCGGCGTCGGAGTTCTACGCCGACGGCGTGTACGACTACCGGGGCGAGGGTCGCAAGCGGTCGGTCGAGGAGCACGTCGCCTACCTGATCGAGCTGGTCGACAAGTTCCCGATCGTCTCGATCGAGGACGCGATGGCGCAGGACGACTTCGAGGGCTGGAAGCAGCTCACCGACGCCATCGGCGACCGCTGCCAGCTCGTCGGCGACGACCTGTACTGCACCAACGTCGACCTGCTGCGCAAGGGCATCGAGCTGGGCATCACCAACTCGATCCTGGTCAAGGTCAACCAGATCGGCACGCTCACCGAGACGCTGCTGACCTCGAACACGGCGTTGCGCGCCGGCTACTCGGTGGTCATGTCGCACCGCTCCGGCGAGACCGAGGACGCCACCATCGCCGACCTCGCGGTGGCGCTGAACTGCGGTCAGATCAAGACCGGCTCGCTGTCGCGCTCCGACCGCACCGCCAAGTACAACCAGCTGATCCGCATCGAGCAGGAGCTGGGCGCGCAGGCCGAGTACGCGGGCGGTCGCACGCTCAGCGGTCGTCGCTGACGGCCGATCCCGCACCGGCTCCGCAGGCGCGCAAGCCGCAATAATTCGGAAACCCGCGCGATGTGCGCGGCGCTCGCGAATGCGCCGACGGTGTGACCGGGCGATGCCATTCGGCCGGTACCGTACCGGTGGGTGTCCGCCCGGTCAGCCGTCGCTGGGCCGTTCGGTTTCGCCTGTCGGCGGTTCGGAGGCAGCCGGTTCACCTGCGGTTTCGATGCACCTCAAAGGTCGTGGGAACGGTTGGTAAAACACCTTTTGCTTCTATTGGCCGGTGGTGTAAAAATACCGTAAAAATTGACGTGAATGGCTCGACAGAAATATCCGGCGGCTCGACTATTCCGAGGCGGGGCATCGTTTCGAGGAGGCGCGATGGAGGCCAGTCGGATCGTCGTCGGATTGGACAACTCGGCGGCCAGTGCCGCGGCTCTGAGGTGGGCGATACGCCACACCAGGGCCGGCGGGGTGGTGGTCGCGGTGTCGGTGTGCGGCATGCGCACGCCCAAGGGCAGCACGGACCTCTTCCACACCGTCCGGCTGCGCCTGGTGGACGACGCCGTCACGCGGATGGGGCCCAACCCGAGCGTGCGGGTCGAGCAGTCGGTGCTCGACGGCGAACCCGGCCCCACGCTGGTGGAGCTGGCCGGGGAGGCGGACAGCCTGGTGCTCGGCCGCCACGGCTACAGCCGGGGCGGGATGACGATCTTCGGGTCGGTGATCAGGCACTGCCTGGAGCACGCGACGTGCCCGGTCGTCGTGGTGCCCGTCGAGGAGCACCAGGTGGCCTGACCGCGGTCCTCACGGGTGCGGGGACGTCCGGGAGTCCTCGTGCGCGTCCGCCGCCGCGCTCGCCGGGCGCCACCAGGGATGGGGGATGCCCGTCAGCCGGTTCCCGGCGACCGCCGCGGCGACCAGCAGGACCACCCCGACGAGGATCTCCACCAGCTGGAACGGTGTGTGCAGGACACCGAGCGCGATGATGAGGGTCGTGGCGCCGGCCGGCGGGTGCGGCATGCGCGCCCACGCCATGCCGCCGCACGTGAGGGTCAGCGCCAGGGTGGCGGCGCCCACCCGGGCCCAGGAGAGGTGCCCGAGGTCGACCGGGGCCTGCCAGAGGCCGAACGCGGCCAGGCCGCAGGCGCCCGAGGCGATGCCGACGAGGTGGCCCAGGACCGCGTTGCGCGGACTGGCCGCGGGGTGCGTCGGGGTGGCGAAGAGCAGGTAGGCGGTGGGCCCCAGGGAGGGGAACAGCAGCGGTTGGCCGGTGAGCGCGGCCAGCGCCCCGATGATCGCGGTGGTCACCAGGGCGCCGGTGGCGACGCGGAGGGTCACCGCTGCTCCCAGCCCCGGGGCGCACGACGGGCGGCGAGCCGGTCGTCACGGCTGCGGTAGACGATGTACGGGCGCACCAGGTAGCGCAGCGGGGCGCTGAAGGCGTGCACCAGGCGGCTGAACGGCCACAGGGCGAACAGGGCCATCGCGGCGAGCGCGTGCAACCGGTACGGCAGCGGCACGTCGTGCATCAGCGACGGGTCGGGGTGCAGCAGCAGCACACCCCGGACCCACGGCGACACGGTGGCGCGGTAGTCGTAGCCGCCGCCGACCCCGTTGGCCAGCACGGTGGCGGCCATGCCCAGCAGCAGGGTGGTGGCGAGCAGCGGGTAGGTGAGCCGGTCGCCGCGCGACGTCGCCGCCCGCACCGCCGGCGTCCGGAGCCGCCGCCACACCAGCACGGCCAGCCCGGCGACGGCGGCGACGCCCGCCGCCCCTCCCGCCACCAGGGAGACGAGGTGGTACAGCTCGTCGTGCACGCCCAGCCACCGCGTCACCGAGGCGGGCACGAGCAACCCGGCCACGTGCCCGCCCGCCACGAACAGCAGGCCGAGGTGGAACACCGGGCTGCCGACGCGCAGCAGGCGCGACTCGTGGAGCTGGGAGCTGCGGGTGGTCCAGCCGAACCGGTCGTGCCGGTAGCGCCACGCCGTGCCGCCGACGAGGACCACGGCGGTCACGTAGGGCAGCACCGCCCACAGCAGCAGGTCGAGGGTCATCGGGTTCGCTCCGGGAGGGTCGGGTAGCCGAGCAGCACGGGTTCGACGCCGACCTGCTCGACGGGGGCGCCGACGGTGACGGGGCGGACGTCGTCGCGCACCGGCACGGTGGCGAGCACGCTGCCCACCGCCGCGGCGTACGGGGTGCCCGCCGCCAGCAGGTTGCGGTGCAGCAGGCGGAGGGCGGGGCGGAACCCCGCCAGCAGCCGCTGCCCGGGTTCGCCGGTGAGGGCGGCGAACTCCAGCAGCACGGGCAGGTAGTCGGGCAGCTCGCCGTCGTCGAGGCGGAAGCCGTGCCGCCGGTACTCCAGCTTGAGCGCGGCCAGCGAGCCGCCACGTCGTCGGGTGTCCCCGTCGGTGAACCACGTCAGGTGCAGGCACCGGTCGGCTTCGGTGTCGAACACCTCCACGTAGTGCCGCGCCGCCGCCACGGCCGAGGACCGGGCCAAGTGGTCCAGCAGCGCGCTCAACCCGGCGTCGGGCACCTCCTCCAGGGCGCGCCGCAGCAACGGGAGCCGCACGTCGTCGGGGTAGTGCAGGCAGTGCGACGCGACCTGTTGGCGCACCCTGGTGTCGCGGCGGTTCACGGCTTGCCCTTCTCCCGCAGGGTGGGGAACATCCCGGCGGGTCGCTCGCCGTCCCGCCAGACGAACAGGTCGGTGCGTCCGTCGGGCGCCGGCTCGTCGCCCACGCTGCACGTGGTCGCGATGCCCTCCAGGTCGTGCGCCTGGCCCACGGCGGCGGTCGGGATGACGTACCGGTCCTCGTACTTCGCCACGGCCAGCAGCCGGTACATCGCCTCCAGGGAGCCGACGTCCATGCCGACCCCGGTGGACGCCGCCGGGTCGGGCGTCTCGCCCAGGTTGACCGCCCGCATGTGCGAGCGCATCGCGGCCAGGCGGCGCAGGGCCAGGCGGACCGGCTCCGGGTCGCCCGCCGTGAACATCCCGGCGAGGTAGTCCAGCGGGATGCGCAGCGCGTCGATCGCGCCGAACAGGTTGCCCGCCTCCTCGCCGTCGAACCCGGTGCCGGCCAGCGCGTCGACCACCGGCGACAGCGGCGGGATGTACCAGACCATCGGCATGGTGCGGTACTCCGGGTGCAGGGGCAGCGCCACCCGGTAGCGGGTGATCAGCGAGTGCACGGGGGAGCGCTGGGCGGCGGTGATCCAGTCGTGCGGCACGCCCGCCCGTTCGGCCGCGCGCACCACCTCGGGGTCGTGCGGGTCCAGGAAGACGCCCAGCTGGGCCTGGTAGAGCCGCTGCTCGTCCGGTTCGCTCGCCGCCTCGCCGACCCGGTCGGCGTCGTAGAGCAGCACCCCTATGTAGCGCAGCCGCCCGACGCACGTCTCCGCGCACACGGTCGGCAGCCCGACCTCCAGCCGGGGGTAGCAGAACGTGCACTTCTCGGCCTTGCCGGTGCGGTGGTTGAAGTACACCTTCTTGTACGGGCACCCCGACACGCACATCCGCCAGCCCCGGCAGCGGTCCTGGTCCACCAGCACGATGCCGTCCTCGGACCGCTTGTACATCGCGCCGGACGGGCACGAGGCCACGCACGACGGGTTGAGGCAGTGCTCGCAGATGCGCGGCAGGTAGAACATGAACGACTGCTCGAACTCCAGCCGGATCTCCCGGCCCAGGCGCTGCACCATCGGGTCGGCCCGCGCGTGCTCGGGCGCGCCGCCCAGGCTGTCCTCCCAGTTCGGGCCCCACCGCACGGAGGTCGGCTCGCCGGTGATCGCGGACACCGGCCGGGCCACGGGCGTGTCGTCGCCCAGCGGCGCGTCGGTGAGGGTGCGGTAGTCGTAGGTCCACGGCTCGTAGTAGTCCTCCAGCGCCGGCATCTCCGGGTTGGCGAACAGGTTCGCCAACCGCCGCAACCGCCCTCCGGCGGCCGGGACGAGCCTGCCCCGCCGCAGCTCCCACCCGCCGCGCCAGCGCTCCTGGTCCTCGTAGCGGCGGGGGTAGCCCTGGCCGGGCTTGGTCTCCACGTTGTTGAACCACGCGTACTCGACGCCGTCGCGGTTGGTCCACGTCTGCTTGCACGTGACCGAGCAGGTGTGGCACCCGATGCACTTGTCCAGGTTCATCACCATGGCCAGCTGCGCCATCACACGCATCAGTACCGCACCTCCTGCCCGCGTCGGCGCAGCACGGTCACCTCGTCGCGCTGGTTGCCGGTGGGGCCGTAGTAGTTCAGGGCGAAGCTGAGCTGGGCGTACCCGCCGATGAGGTGGGTCGGCTTGATCTGCAGGCGGGTCAGCGAGTTGTGGATGCCGCCGCGCTTGCCGGTGGTCTCGCTCTTGGGCACGTTCACCGTGCGTTCCTGCGCGTGGTAGAGGAAAACGGTGCCGGTGGGCATCCGGTGGGACACGATGGCGCGCCCGACGACCACGCCGTTGCGGTTGACCGCCTCCACCCAGTCGTTGTCCGACACGCCGATGGCGGCGGCGTCGGCGGGGCTGACCCAGAACGCGGGCCCGCCGCGCGAGAGCGTCTGCATGATCGGGTTGTCCTGGTACTCGGAGTGGATCGACCACTTGGAGTGCGGCGTCAGGTACCGGACGGTCACCTCGGGGCCGTTCGGGCCCAGGCGCGGTTCGCCGAAGAGCCGGTGCAGGTCCAGTGGCGGCCGGTAGACGGGCAGTTGCTCGCCGATCTCGGCGACCCAGTCGTGGTCGAGGAAGAAGTGCTGCCTGCCGGTGAGGGTGTGCCACGGCTTGAGCCGCTCGACGTTGATGGTGAACGGCGCGTAGCGGCGTCCACCGGACTCGTCGCCGGACCACTCCGGGCTGGTGACCACCGACGCGGGCCGGGAACGGGTGTCGGCGAACGTGACGCGGTGCGCGCGGTCGTGCTCCACCAGCGGCCGCAGCGGTTTGCCGACCCGTTCCTCCAGCCACCGGAACCCCTCGTCGGCGACGCGCCCGTTGGTGGTGCCCGACAGCGCGAGCACCGCGTCGGCGGCCTTGCGGTCGGTGTCCAGCGAGGGCCGCCCCGCCGCCGGACCGGACGCCACGACGCCGTTGGACTCGGCCAGCCACGCCACTTCCGGGGCCACGCGCGCGGTCCACCCCTTGGCCGTGACGCCGAGCTCGTCCACCAGCGGGCCCAGCGCCGCCAGCTTCGCCGCGATGGCCGTGTAGTCCCGCTCGACCACCGTGAGCACGGGGAAGGTGCGGCCGGGCACCGGGTCGCACTCGCCGTCGCGCCAGTCGCGCACGACACCGCCGGGCTGGGCCGTCTCGCCGGGCGTGTCGTGCTGCATCGCGGTCGCCACCAGGTCGCGGCGCACACCGAGGTGGTTGACCGCCAGCTCGCTCAGCTTGGCCGCGATGGCGTGGAAGGCGTCGAAGTCGGTGCGCGCCTGCCAGGGCGGGTCCACGGCGGCGTTGAACGAGTGCACGAACGGGTGCATGTCCGTGCTGGACAGGTCGTGCTTCTCGTACCAGGTGGCGGCCGGCAGCGTCACGTCGGCGAACAACGTCGTGCTCGTCATCCGGAAGTCCAGCGCCAGCAGCAGGTCCAGCTTCCCCTCCGGCGCGTCCTGCCGCCACCGCACCGCGCGCGGGCGTTCGTGCGCGGGCGTCTCCGCCGCCCGGGGGTTGCCGTCCGCGCCCAGCAGGTGCCGCAGGAAGTACTCGTTGCCCTTGGCCGAGGAACCCAGCAGGTTCGCCCGCCACACGGTCAGCACCCGCGGCCAGTTCCCCGGCGCGTCCGGGTCCTCGCAGGCGAAGCCCACCTCGCCCGACCGCACGCCGGCCACCACGTGCTCGACCGGGTCCGCGCCCGCCGCCTCCGCCTCGTCGACCAGGTCCAGCGGGTTGCGGTCGAACGTCGGGTACGACGGCATCCAGCCCAGCCGCGCCGACTGCGACAGGCAGTCGGCCACCGTGCGGTCCGCGAGCCGGCCCTTCGAGCCCGGCCACGTCAACGCCCCGGCGGTGAGCCGGTCGTAGCGCCACTGGTCGGTGTGCGTGTACCAGTAGGCGGTGCCGATCATCTGGCGCGGCGGGCGGTGCCAGTCCAGCGCGCCCGCCAGCGTCGACCAGCCGGTCAGCGGGCGGACCTTCTCCTGGCCGACGTAGTGCGCCCACCCGCCGCCGTTGCGGCCCTGGCAGCCGGTGAGCAGCAACAGCGTCAGGAACGAGCGGTAGACCAGGTCGGAGTGGAACCAGTGGTTCGTGCCCGCCCCCATCACGATCATGCACCGGCCGCCCGACCGGATGGCGGTGTCGGCGAACTCGCGGGCGATGCGCGCGATCCGGTCCGCCGGCACCCCCGTCAACCGCTGCGCCCACGCCGGGGTGCCCGGCTCGTCCTCGTCGTCGTACCCGGCGGGCCACCGACCGGGCAGGCCGGGCCTCGCCACGCCGTACTGCGCCAGCAGCAGGTCGTGGACCGTGGTGACGGTCCGGCCCGCGACCCGGCGCACCGGCACGCCCCGCACCACGGCGGCGCCGGAGCCGTCCGGCGCGTCGAACCGGGGCAGCAGCACCTCGACCGACTCGTGCGAGCCGGGGTGCAGGGACAGGGTGGGCGTCACGCCGTCCAGGTCCAGGTTCCACCGGCCCGGCTCGTCGGCCCACCGGAAGCCCAGCGAGCCGTTCGGCGTCACCGGCCGCCCCCGGTCGTCCAGCAGCACGGTCTTCCACTCCGCGCCCGGACCCGTCTCGCCCAGGTCCGCCGCCGTGAGGAACTTGCCCGGCGCCCAACCGCCGTCGCGCTCCTCCAGCGCGACCAGGAACGGCAGGTCGGTGAACCGCCGGGCGTAGTCGGCGAAGGACGGCGTCGCGGCGTCCACGAAGAACTCGCGCAGCACCACGTGGCCCATCGCGATCGCCAGCGCCGCGTCCGTGCCGGGGTGCGGCGCCAGCCACTCGTCGGCGAACTTCGTCGCGTCGGAGTAGTCCGGCGAGCACACCACGACCTTCTGCCCCCGGTACCGCGCCTCGGTCATGAAGTGCGCGTCCGGGGTGCGGGTCACCGGGACGTTCGAGCCCCACAGCATCAGGTACGCCGCGTCCCACCAGTCGGCCGACTCGGGCACGTCGGTCTGGTCGCCGAACACCTGCGGCGACGCGGGCGGCAGGTCGGCGTACCAGTCGTAGAACGACAGCATCGGCGCGCCGATGAGCGCCATGAACCGCGAGCCCGCCGCGTGCGAGACCATCGACATGGCCGGGATGGGGGAGAACCCGGCGATCCGGTCGGGGCCGTGGTGCTTGATCGTGTGCACGTGCGCGGCGGCGACCATCTCCACCGCCTCGTCCCAGGAGACCCGCACGAGGCCGCCCTTGCCGCGCGCCCGCTGGTAGGCGCGGCGCTTGAGCGGGTCGTCCACCACCGACCGCCACGCGGCCACCGGGTCGTCGTGCACGCGGCGCGCTTCGCGGTACATCTCCACCAGCACGCCCCGCGCATACGGGTAGCGCACCCGCAGCGGCGAGTAGGTGTACCAGGAGAACGACGCGCCTCGGGGACAGCCGCGCGGCTCGTACTCCGGGCGGTCCGGACCGGTCGACGGGTAGTCCACGTCCTGGGTCTCCCAGGTGATGATCCCGTCCTTGACGTAGACGTTCCACCGGCACGAGCCGGTGCAGTTCACGCCGTGCGTGGAGGGCACGACCTTGTCGTGGCTCCACCGGTCCCGGTAGAACGAATCGCCTTCACGACCGCCCCGGTGGAAAGCGGCCCGGTGGTCGTCGGACACCTCTGCCGAGGTCAGGAAGCGTCCACCGGACAGCAGGAGATCGGCTACGAGGTCGCCCGGCGAAGGCCTTTTCCGAGCGCGATGGAATGCCGCACACACGGCGTTGTTACCTCCGGAAGTGGCAGGTCAAAGGCGGGATTTGCCACTCACTTAACTCTCCGTCACAGGTTGATTACCACTGACTGTGATGTAAGTCACTACAGTTTTGGACGCCTTTACCGTCTCATTTGTCAGGATTTGCTACCACTTTCGCTTGCTTTTACGAAAAAATATCGCCTGATTCACTCAATTCGGTGAAGAATTCGTTCGGGGGCACCCCTATATTGGGTGGGCGCACGACCGCGACCGGGAGGTCCGACCATGACCGTCGACGCACGCCTGCACGTCCGGGCCGCCGTGTGGGGCCACGCGGACAACCGCATCGCGGTCCTGCTCCTGGAGGGCGGCTTCGCGCCCGCCGGCCTCACGTCGAGGGGGTTGACCCTGGTGTCCTCGGTGGACCGCGTGGCGCTGCCCGTCACCGCCGCGTGGCGCGTCCACCTCGACGCCGCCGGCGCCCTCACCGTCCACTGGCCCCACCGCCGGCCACTGCCGGACGCCGTGCCGGTCGAGCAGCCGGACGCGTGGCGGTGGGCGGCCCGCCGCCGGGGAGCGGTGCTGCTGCTGCTCGGCGACCACGTGGGCCTCACCGAACCGGACCCGGCCCACCGGCGAACCCTGCTGGCCGCCGCCGCCTCCCGAGGCGCACTCGCCGCCACCGCCGCGCCGTTCACCACCACACCGTTCACCGCCGCCTGATGAACGCCACCACCGGACTCGAACACCCCGCCACGGCCCACAACCAACCGTCCCCGCGCGGTGCGCCGGTGGCGGCAATGACATGGACGGAGTGGTCGAGCAGTTGTTGAGGGCGCTGGGCGACTGCCTCGCCGTCGGATGCGCGGTGAACGCCACCGTCGCCGGGATCCGGATCGACTCCACCGCCCCACGCGGGGGCATCGAGGCGCTGCACGCCAAGGTCGCCAGCTCCTCCCTGGTCGGCCACACACTCGGCGGCGCTGTCTTGGTGGCCGCCACGCCTGCCCGTCCACCGCGGACCGGACCAGGTGGCGGTGACGCAGCCCGGCCCGGCAGATCCCGCCGACAGGTGCCGCGTCAGGCCATGACCACGCGCCCGCTCGACGAAGACGGAGCAGGCCCGCTGTGTCGTGGGTGCCGAAGTGCCCGTGGGCAGGGCCGGTCGGAAGCCGGCCGGTTCCACGTCCGACCGCCGGCTCTCCGGCCGACCAGGAAGCCGCTTGGCGGACCGATGCGTTCTGGGGCGAGGCACCTACTCGATCCTGGACATGGTCGAGTTCGTGGGCCTCGACGGGCGGCCCGGCCCGGCCCGTGGTCCGACTCCTGGGCGACGACGAGGCACGCTCGATCTTCGGTGCCGACCGCCCGACGAGTGCCGACTTCGACAGGTTCCTCACCATCGACTGGTGGACGGAACGTTGCGAGGACAGCGCAACCGTGCTCTACCGCGACGGGGAATCGCATGGGCCGGCGTTCTGGGGGGGCTGAGGGCCGCGGCTGTCCCATCGCGCGCCGCACTGCGCCCATCGGTGCGCGCGTCCGCCGGCAGCCATGCCGTGTCATGCCGTGGCTTCGGGTGTTCGTCGGCGCAACAGCTCTGGCACCCGGAGGTGCGGTCAGCCCACGCCCGGGTTACTTCGCCGTCTCGTACTTGAACGCGGACAGCACGCCCGAGGGCGGTGTCGTGTTCGCGGTGTGCACGCCGAGGGTTATCGCCTCGCCGGACGGGTAGGCGTCGTCGGTGGCGGACAGCTCGATCGTCCTGCGGTTCGACGTGCTGAAGGCTGTCAGGGACAGGCGGGATCCGTCGACGCGTGCGGTCAGTTGCAGGTATGTGCTCCCGTGTTCGAACGCGTCCGCCGCGAGGATCACCGACGTCTGCTCGAAGCGCGTGATGTAGACGTCGCCGTGGGCGCAGGCGCCGAGGCCGTAGTTCTGCCGGACGCGGACCGACACGCACGTGGTGGGGTTCAGCTCGTCGGCCACGACATCGACCTTGTAGGTGTCGGGGAAGCGATAGCCGGGCCAACTCAGGGACACGGTCGAGTCACCGTCCGCCGATTCGAAGAGGGACCCGTTCGTCGTGCACGTGACCGTCCCCCGGAGAACGGCCCACCGGGCGGATCCGTGGTCGCAGTCGGGTCCGGGGGACTGGGCTAGGTACGAGTACGGCTCTTGGTGGTCGGTCGTGGTCGATGCCGTCGGTTCGGGCCGGGGCGACGGCGTAGTCGTTCGGCTTCGAGCTGCCCCGTCGTCCTGGACGGTGACCACGACGAGCGTCAGGGCGAGCACGGCGGAAATGACACCCGCCAGCCAACCGGCCCGCTCCACCCGGGTCCAGAACCTGTCCGGGCCGTGGCGTCCGGCACGCACTCTCAAGGCGCCGATGATGAGGGCGACGGCGAGGACGGTCGTCAGGACGACCGGTAAGGCGCCATCTTTCATGGGGCATGCTAACAACGGGGGAGCGTGCTCCGCTGCCGGTCCATGCGCGGACACTCCTGCCGGGGGCGGGGGAGTCGGGGACCGCGGCGGCAGTGGCGGCGGGCAGCCGGGACCGCGTCGCCCGTCGAAAGGCCCGCCACCGCAGCCGGTCTTCGTCCCGTTGCCTCCGTTGCCTCACAGGGCCAGCCGTGGCCAAAATTCCGTGTCGCGCAGCAGTTGCCGGTCGTGCGTGGCGATCACCACCGCGGCCGGCGTGGAGCCGAGTGCGGTGGTCAGCTCGTCGACCAGTGCCGCCGACAGGTGGTTGGTCGGCTCGTCCAGCAGCAACACGTGGGGTCGGGACGCCAGCACCAGCGCCAGGTCCAACCGCCTGCGCGCGCCGACCGACAGCTCGGCCACCGGTCGTCGGGAGTCGTAGCCGTCGAGCAGGCCCAGTTCGTCCAGGCCGGGCCCCGGCACGCCCGACCGGGCGAGCTGCTCGTCGTACAGCTCCGTCGCCGTGCGCCGGCCGTGCGGGTCGGACTCCTGGCCCAACCGCCCGACCCGCACCGCCCGACCGCGGGTGATCGTTCCCGCGGTCGGCTCCAGCCCTCCGCCCAGCACGGCGAGCAACGTCGACTTGCCCGCGCCGTTGGGCCCGGTGACCACCAGCCGTCCTCCCGAGCCCAACGCCAGGTCGACCGGGCGGGCGAGCCTGCCGGTCACGGTGACGCGGTCCGCCCGCAGCAGGAACGCGCCGTGGTGCTCGGGCAACTCGGGCATGGTGAACCGGGCCGGTGGCGGCGGAACCTCCACCACGTGCGCGGCCAACTCCTCCTGCCTTCGGTGCACGGCCCGCACGAGGCCGGGCGCGCGGGTCGCGCGGGCGTGTTTGCCGTGCCCCTTGGCGGGCCGCCAGCCGTCCTGCAGCCGGTTCTGCGCCGCGGACAGGTCGTCGGCCAGTCGCTGCCGCTCGGCGACCTGCTCGGCGTGCAGCGACTCCCACCGGGCCCGCTCGGCCCGGCGCGCCTCGAGGTAGGCCGGGTAGCCACCGCCGTACACCCGCGGCCGGCCGTCGCTCGACGGATCGAGGTCGACCACCGCGGTGGCCACGTCGGCGAGCAACGCCCGGTCGTGGCTGACCAGCACGACCGCACCCAGGTGGGCGCGCAGCCGTTCGGTGAGGTGGGCGAGCCCGCCCGCGTCGAGGTGGTTGGTCGGCTCGTCCAACAGCAGCACGGCGTGCCCGGCGCCGAGCAGGCACGCGAGCCGCACGCGGTGGCGCTGACCGACCGACAGCGTGCCGAGCGGTCGGGTCCGGTCGTCCACGGCGTGCAACGCGGCCAGCGAGACCTCGACCCTCCGGTCGGCGTCCCACGCGTCGAGGGCCTCGGCCTCGGCGAGCGCGGTGGCGTAGGCGTCGTCCGCGCCGGGGCGGCTGCCGGCGAGTGCGTCGGTGGCGCGCTCCAAGCGGGCCAGGACATCACGCACCGCGGCCAGTTCCAGGTCGATCAGGTCGCCGACGGTGTCGCCGGAGCCGAGCGGGATCTGCTGGTCGGCGACGCCGATCGAGCCCGCGCGACGCACTTCGCCGCGGTCGGCGGGGAGGTCGCCGGCGAGCACCCGGAGCAGGGAGGTCTTTCCGCGACCGTTCTCGCCGACCACGGCGACCCGATCGCCGGCCGCGGCGACGAGGTCGACCCCCGCGAGCACGGGCCGCCCGCCGAAGGACAGGTGCACGTCGGACGCGCGGACGTGCGCCGCGCGCATCGGCGCAGGCTGAAGCTGGGACCACATGGAAGAACTGCCTCCGGAAGAAGGTGATGAGCAGGAAGGGCGAATACCGGTAACGCGAACGCGGTACCCGGTGGAGGCGTCGCCCCTCAGAGGAAGAACAGGTGCTGCATCACGTCCACCAGGGTAGGACGAGTTCTGAACCTGCCGCACCGGATTTGTCGAAGTTCCGGCGGTTCTTCGGCCGCGCGAAGCCTCGGCCGCCGAGGTCCTCGACTCGGGTGCCGGCCTGCCGCCGGTAGAGCTTCACGTACTTGGTCCGAGCCCGTCGCACGCGTGTGTGGAGCTGGAGCAACTCGTCCTCGTGCAGTTCGGCCATCCGCTGGGGCTCTGTCTCGCGCAACAGATCCAGTTCGTCGTCACGCAGCGAACTCAGGGAAACGGTCATGACCGACCTTCCAGGGATCGGGGTGCGTCTCCGACCACGCCGGCGCCGTGGTGGCTGCCGGCGGCAGAGACGGGCATCGGGCGGAACGAGATCAGGCCACCTCAGCGAACACCTCGCGCACGGCACCCTCCTGGTTTGCACGCCGAGGTCTCGTCCTCTCGTCGTGTGCGGCGGCGCGACGGTTCCGACGGTGCCCTCGACCGAGGCTGGGCGTCCCCGTCCGGGGGAGATGAGAAATGGATTGGCCGCGCAAACGTCACCGGCCGGTCGTCGCACGCCGCCCGCCGGCCGGGGAACGTCGGCTCGACGAGAAGTCCCGGACCCTGGTCCGTACCGCAGGACACGCGTAGGTGCGATGTGGTGAGAGGCAGAGGTTGCGCGCCCCTGGTTGCCGTGTCCGCTTCGCAGGCCGGCGGCTCGCCGTGACAGACGGCAGGGGGTGCTCTGCCCTCGAGTCGTCGGAGCGGGTCGTAGCCGTCCGGATCCCCAGGGCGGGAGGAACTGGTGCGGGTACCGGCTGAAGGGCTGAGCCTGGCCACGTCACCGGATGAGTGCCCTCAGGCGATCGGCGTCCGCGGGCGTCCAGCCCGCCGGCCGCAACAGGAGCGCCCACGCGTCCACCGACTCCTGGCTGTAGCGGTGCCCGTGCCCCTCGGGGACGTCGACGGCGAACGGCATGTCGAGGGTGACCTGCCAGAAGGAGACGAACGGGATCCAGACCATCTCGTCGAGGACGTCACGGCCGGGATCCTCCTCGAGCCAGTCGGGGCGGCTGAGCAACAGAGACGGGCTCCACCAGGTGATCGGGTCCGACGGGTGCTGCAGGATCAGCACCCTCGGACCGGTCCACGGGACGCCGGCCGGGGGAGCGCCGACGCTGACCTCGTTGCTGAACCGCACCGTGCGGCCGTCCCGGTACACCGGTTCCACCTCGCGACTGCCGGGGTGACGGTCCTCGCGGAACTCGGTGTGCAGGGCGTTGAAGTTCGGCGGACCCACGAACAGCGCCCCGGCCACGCGGTTGCGCAGGTCGTGCTCGCCGCTGAACGCGGCCTCCGCACCGAACGAGCCGAGGCTCTCGCCGAAGACGTACAGCTCCGGCCGCCCCTCCGGCGGCAACGTGCTCCACCGCTCGTAGACCGCGTCGAACAGCCCTCGCCCCGCGGCCCGGGCCCGCGTCTGGTCGACGAGGTAGGACAGCCCCGACGGGACGTAGGAGTACTGCATCGCGACGATGGCCGAGTCGCCGCCGGCGATGTACTCGAAGGCGGCCATCGTCCCGGCGTCCAGCCAGCCCCGCCCCGTCGTCGTCGCCACCAGCAGCCGGGCGCGGGAGAAGCCGCCGGCCCGCTCCAGGTCGTCGACGGCGGCCCGGGCCCGGGTCTCGGCGTCGTCGGCCGCCGCCATGCCGGCGTAGGCCCGGATGGGCTCCTCGGCCACTGTGCCGCTGAACGCCCGGATCTCCGTGGCCGTCGGGCCCTCGGCCACGAAGGTCCGTCCCTCGCGGCCCAGGTCGTCCCACGCGACGAGCGAGCCGGGCCCGCCGGAGCGGAGGGCGCTGTCCGGGCGCTGGACGCCGTCGGCCGTCGTGTCGTCCTCCAGGGCGAAGGCACGGTCGGCGGCGGCGAGCAGTCCGTCGACCGCCGTCCCGGTGACCAGGAGCAGCGCCACCGCCGCGACGCCCAGCGCGCCGAGCGCGCGGGCCGCCGACGGCCCCACCCATCGGGACATCAGTCGGGACAGTGCTCGTGCGGCGGCGCGGACGGCGCGGGCGACGGCGAGGAGCGCCGCGAACACCACGACGGCGACCAGCGGCGCGAGCAGCGCGCGCCACAGCGGCTCCGCCGGCATGCCCATCAGCTCGCGGAGCAGCCCCTGCCACTGCCGGCCGAGGACGAAGAAGACCGCGCCGAGGACGGCAGCCGAGACGAGGAGCACGCGCCAGGCCCAGTGCCGGGGCGGGCGGGGCCCACGGTCGGCGAACGCCCGCCACACGGCCGCGAACAGGACACCGATGCCGTACCCGGTCGCGGCGCTGATCCCGCTCACCACCCCCTGGACGACCCCGCCACGCGGCAGCAGGGACGGGGTGAGCGACGCGCAGACGAGCAGCAGCGCGCCCCAGCAGCCCGGCAGCGAGAGGGGTGCCGGGCGACGCCACAACCGTCCCGGTCGCCTGTCGGTCTCCGAGAGGACGCTGCTCGAGGCCTGATCGGCGGTGGCCGGTACAGGCCCGACCGTGGATGCGGCGGGCGCGTCGACAGCCTGCCTCGCCCGGCCCGCGCTCGCCCCGTCGACGTCCACTCGCGCCACCTCCGTCCGGCTGACCTACGCGGCGAACGCCTCGCGCAGCGTGTACTCCTGCTCCTGCGCCAGATTGGTGGACAACAGCTCAGTCCGCGACCCGGCGGAACTTCTGCCGCATCCGGTCGACGACCGCGTCCGAGGAGAGGACGAACCATGCCGAAGCAGGCTTCTCCTGAAGGCGCCGCCCGGCGCTCCCCGCGCCGGTCAGGTCCTGGAGCTGACGGGTCTTCAGCTTCTTCCGGTCGGGGTGCCAGGACACCGCAGTGCCGTATGCGCTCGGCCCGAGCCTCTACCCGACTCTGCGCACCGGCCTCCTCCGCCGGGGTGAGAGGTCGGCGCTCCGGAAGGACGTCCCCGGTCGCACGAGCGACCCACCTTGAGCAGCGACCGGGACCGCGGACGGCACGTCTCACCCGCCGCGAACGAGGCCGGGCAGGCCCCGGTCCGCGCAGCCTGCTTGTTGCACTGACGGACTTCACCGCGAACGCCACGGTGGACCGCATCTGGTCCATCCGGGGCCGTTCCTTCCTGCTCGGATTCGTTCCGAGCACACCATGACTCGAGTCGCAAGGCACCAGAGGGCCATCGGCAGTGGATGAGCACGTGTGGTGCCTCAGCCGTCCGCTCGCTGGAGTTGCACTGCGGGGATCCGGAATGTGTCCTGGTCCGGTGGTCGACGTCTGATCTGCAGATACCGCCGTGAACATGACGAAGTGTCCCCAGTGATGTGCGCCTTACTTCGTTCTGTGGGTGCATTCAAGACGGCGCGCAACGCCCAGGGCGGTGGACTGGGCGGTCAGGTGCAGCTCGGGTCCACGGCGGTCGAGCGTGTGCCGTCGGTGATGACCGCTCCGGTCGCGCACAGCCGGTCGGTGGGATCGCTGCGCACGATCAGATGTGGTGAAGGCGGATTTGACGTCCGGTTCGAGGGCGACTTGGCGCGTGGTTCCGTCGGGATCGGAGCGGCGGTAGATGACCACCTCGACCTGGTTGCCGAGGGCCTTGTCGTCCTTCCGGGTATTGGTGCTGGTGGCCACCTTGGCGTCGGTGAGGCACGGTGTGTCCAGGGGATTGTCGCCGGTCTCCGCTTGGGCTGTGTCCTGTGGTGCCTGGGGGTCAGGTCCGGAGGGGCTGTGCACGACAACTCCGGTCACGACGTTCGTGACAAGTAGTGCGGCCATGACGGCTATCCACCGTCGCCAGCGGGATCGCGCCGGTAGTCGTGCGACTTCCTGGGAACCGGCGTCTTCGACGGGGTCCCCGATGTGGGCCGTCGCTCAAGGGGATCAACCTCCCCATCCGACAGTTCACCCGCCCCGCAACGCCCGTGCCGAACCGTGGATCTGGGCCGCCCGGCACACAACCCTCGCGGCGCCACTACCACCTCGGTCGCTGGTCCGGGATTCCGCGGTGCAGGCGGTTGGCCTCGTCCTTGGACAGGCGGTTGGTGACACCGCAGAACGTGCACTGCGTCGTGTACTTGGTCCTGACCGGGAACAACGGGATGAAGAAGAGCGTGAATTTCGTGGCCGACCTGTGCAGCGGGTGCGCAGCCTGGTTTCCACATCTGGGACACAGCAACGTCAGCACCGTCAGGACGAAGACCTTGGTCCGAAATCCGAAGATCACCACTTGTCCTGGCACTCCCGTCAACTCGTCCGACTCGTACAGCCGCAGGCTTCCCCCGCCGTCCGGTTCCCACACCGGTCCGGTCGGTGGCATAGACGTTCGTGCATGCGCCCAGTAGACGGTCTTGAGCGTGCTGACCGACACGGGCACCGGACAGGTGATCGGATCGTCCGACTCCGCAGCACGCCTCGGAGCCGATGGCCCGTGGATGGGCGAGTGAGGTAGACCATTCACGTGTCGAGTCAGTGCTCATACCTGGGTGAGCGACGGCGACCTTGCAGAAAGTCAACAGGGCCGGGTCAAGGGTCAGCTCGGCGAGCGTCTCGATCGCGCGTGCCTCTGTGGCCACCAGCGATAGATGCGACCGTGTACTCATGATCGTTGGTTCCAACATTACGTGGTATTATCTGACGTGGACGCCGTTGTTGCTCGTACTATTCTCGCATCACCAGGAATTCGGAAGCCTTCTCCGCCGATCGCTTCAGGGTTCCCGTCACCTGTTCCATATGAATACCAGTCCTGTTCTGTGGTCAGCCCTATTCCGGTTTCGGCGGTTATGGACAAGAGCGAATTCCTCGCCGAGTAACGGGCCTCTATCTTGACTTCGATGGATGGCCTGAATTCTCGAAAGCCTTGGCGGTAGGGGTTGGAAGCATGGCGGTCTTCGTGCTGATCTGCAAACTTGCCCCAGGAGGACGTCGCCCTGCCTGAACATGTTCGCTCGACGGGATCAACCGAAACGCGTAGGTAGTCCGTACGTTGCGGATCACCTTCGCCGCCCGCGACTACCGGATGCTCGTCACCCACGACGACGCCGGCGCACGGCAGGGTGGTCAGCCGACAGCGTTCGCTGTGGGAGGTCCGGGGTGACCAGCGCACCACCGGGACCCACCACCTGCGCGCCTACCTGGCGCGACCGCGCCGCGAACTCGGACCCGTGCCCTCACATCCCGGCACTTGCCGCCAGACCCGGCACGGGCTACCGCTTCCCATCCTGACGGGCCGAGGTCATCGGGATCCTCCGCCCCGACCCGTGAGCTCTGGTCTCCATTCGTGGCATCGCGCTTGTGCGCTCGGGTGAAGCCCAATGACCGCAGATGGTGAGGTCATGCCCTTCACGGCGTCGATCGGCATCAAGGACGCGTAAAAGCTTCAGGACTCCGAGCCGATTCGAACCGGGGATGTGTGAGTGTGGCCGGGTGCGTGTCCCGGACCCGGCGTCGCAGACGGAGGGTGGCCCCCGATCGAGGGCGGTGCCGGTGATCGGCCACGGCCGGACCGGTGCGGCGGCCACCGATGCCGCAGTGCTGCGCCGGGCGGGCGTGTCGCAGGCGCGGTGCGTGGTCGTGACCTGCATGGATGACGCGACGACCGCGATGGTCGTGACGCCGGTCCGTCGGGCGGGACCCCAGGCCAGGATCGTGGTGGCGGTGCGTCAACCGCAGCACGTGTCGGCGTTGCGGCAGGCCGGAGCGGACCTGGTGGTGCCCACCGAGCGGATCGGGGCGCACCTGGCGGCCATGACGCTGACCGGGCTGGGCACCGCCCAGGTCATGCCGGTCGGGAGAGTGCGGACGATCCGGCGGCGAACCGCCTGCGGGAAAGCGACGTGCTGATCGGCCGGACGCGGTGACACGCGAGAACACCGACGTGGGATGCGGGAGTGACCAGCGGCCCCGCTGTCGACCACCACATCACGGGTAGCGCCGGCTGTTTCATCCGCTTCGCCCGTCCGTTCGCCGCGGGCCACGGCTGGTCGCCCGCCGTCGTCGCACGCGACATCGGAAACCCCTGCACGCTTTCGCACAGCACGACACGATCACCACAAGGAGAGCTCGCATGACCGGCATGCCCGAACCCGCTGTTCCGGCACGTGTGGACAGTCCAGTCACGCCGCCCGCGCCGTCGACCGGGCTGGGGCGGTGGCTGTTGCGCCACCAGGTCGCGCCCGAGGGGCCGGCCAGCGCCGAGAGCCACGCCGAGCCGCACCCGTGGTGGAAGGTGATGTGCCTGACCGGTGTGGACTACTTCTCCACGCTGTCCTACCTGCCCGGCATCGCGGCGCTGGCGGCCGGGGCGATCTCGCCGTTGGCGACGTTGCTGATCGTGGCGTTGACCCTGTTGGGCATGTTGCCGATGTACCGGCGGGTGGCGAAGGAGAGCCCGCACGGCCAGGGTTCGGTGGCGATGCTGGAGAAGCTGCTGCCGTTCTGGCGGGGCAAGCTGTTCGTGCTGGTCCTGCTCGGGTTCGTGGCCACCTCCTGGATCATCACGATCACCCTGTCCTCGGCGGACGCCACGGTTCACCTGGTCGAGAACCCGGTCACCCCGCACTTCCTGCACGGCCACGAGGTGCTGATCACGGTCGTGCTGCTGCTGGTCCTGGGCGGGGTGTTCCTGCTCGGCTTCAGCGAGGCCGTCAGCGTGGCCATACCGCTCGTGGCGGTGTTCCTGCTGCTCAACGCCGTGGTCGTGGGCGCGGGCGTGGTCGAGCTGGTGGCCCAGCCCACCCTGCTGGGCCGTTGGGTGGACGCGCTGACCTCCGGCGGCGGCGGTTTCGCCGGGGTGGTCGGCCCGGCGGTCCTGGCGTTCCCGCTGCTGGTGCTGGGCCTGTCCGGGTTCGAGACCGGGGTGAGCATGATGCCCCTGGTCGCCGCCGACGGCCGCACCGACCAGGAGCGGCTGGACAGCCGCATCCGCAACACCCGCAAGCTGCTCACCACCGCCGCGCTGATCATGTCGGTCTACCTGATCGCCACCAGCTTCGTCACCACCGTCCTCGTCCCGGCCGAGGCGTTCCAACCCGGTGGTGAGGCCAACGGCCGCGCCTTGGCCTACCTGGCGCACGAGCTGCTCGGCGAGTGGGTCGGCACCGCCTACGACATCAGCAGCATCCTGATCCTCTGGTTCGCGGGCGCCTCCGCGATGGCCGGTCTGATCAACATCGTGCCGCGCTACCTGCCCGCCTACGGCATGGCCCCGGACTGGACCCGCGCGGTGCGGCCGGTGGTGCTCGTCTACACCGCCGTCTGCGTGCTGGTCACGATCGTCTTCAACGCCGACGTCAACGCGCAGGCCGGCGCCTACGCCACCGGCATCCTCGCGATGATGGTCTCCGCCTCCACCGCGGTCACCATCTCCGCGATGCGCCGCCGGCAGCGCCGCCAGGCGATCGGGTTCACCGCGCTGACGCTGCTCCTGCTCTACGCGCTGGTGGAGAACGTGATCGAGAAGCCCGACGGCATCACCATCTCGTTCTTCTTCATCCTCGGCATCGTCGCCGTTTCGTTGGTGTCCCGGGTCACCCGCACCACCGAGCTGCGGGTCGAGCACATCGAGTTCGACGACGCCGCCCGCCGGTTCGTCACCGAGTCCATCGCCCACGACGGCGCCCTGACGCTGATCGCCAACCGCCGCCAGAGCGGGAACGCCGCCGAGTACGCGGTGAAGGAGACCGAGCAGCGCGGCATGAACCCCGTGCCGGGCGCGGCCGACGTGCTGTTCCTGGAGATCGACGTGATCGACCCCTCCGACTTCAGCGACGTGCTGCGCGTGCGGGGCATCGACGTCGACGGCCACCGCGTGCTGCGCGCCGACAGCCCCGCCGCGCCCAACGCCATCGCCGCCATCCTGCTCACCCTGCGCGACACCACCGGCGTGCGCCCGCACTGCCACTTCGAGTGGAGCGAGGGCAACCCCCTCGGCCACCTGTTCCGCTACCTGCTGCTGGGCCGCGGCGACACCGCCCCGGTCGTCCGCGAGATCATCCGCACCAACGAACGCGACCGCGACCGCCGCCCCGGCATCCACGTCGGCGGCTGACCGCACGAACCGGGTGCACGTCCTGGGCACCGACGAGGGACCTGATCGGTCGGCCGGGACCGGCGGCCGGGCGGGGGTCAACGGGTGTCACCCGTCGTGCTGAAGTTGTCCACCCGGGGAGGTGACCCGGACCCGGTTTGCGGATGGTCTGGGCGTCGGCGTTCCTAGCGTCCTCCCGCACACCACCGCGCCGCCCGACGCGGGTCCGAGGAACGGGAGTCAGCGTGACCAGCTCGATGATGGACCGGAAGTTCGATTCGCTGTTCGACTGGTTCGACCAGAACCGGGACGGGCACCTCACCCACGACGACCTCGAGGCGACGGCCACGGTGTTCTCACAGGTCGCGCCACCGGAGGACCACGCCAACATCACGGCCATCCACGACGCCTTCGAACAGTGGTGGCAGCTGCTGCTCCGGCACAGCGACACCGACGGCGACGGCCGGGTGTCCCGCGACGAGTTCATCGCCGTCATGAAGACCGACGTCACCGCGCCCGAGCACTTCGAAAGCGCCGTCATGGCCATCGCCGACGCCATCCTCGACGCCTTCGACACCGACGGCGACGGCGTTCTCAGCCGCGCGGAGTACCTGCGCCTGTACGGCGCGCTCGGCGTCGCCCGACAGCACACGGAAGAAGCGTTCACCAGGCTGGACCGCGACGGCAGCGGAACCATCAGCTACGAGGAGTACCGGCAGGCCATCGTCGACTTCTACCTCAGCACCGACCCCGAGGCACCGGGCAACTACCTCCTGGGCCCCGTCGACCACCCCGCCTGACACCCTCCGAACCGACCGACGCCGACCGGCCCCGACCGGCCCTGGAGACCTCGAAGGCACACCTGCGACCAAACCTGTGCCGCTCACCGCGGCCCCGCCCGGTCACACCCACCCTCGTGGTCTCCGGAGCCGGACCCGAGCTACAACCGACCGTCGAGCAGCAGGCCCGCGCGGCGGTGCTGGTCGGCGACGCCTCGACGATCATCCGGACCCACGTGCCGGACCTGCCCGACCACCACGTCCGAGACGGTGGGCGGGCACTCGCGCCGCCGCGCGGCGCGTTCCCCACCTGGACAGCCTGATCCTTGCCGGACCCGCCACAGATGGCAGAACGCCGGCCCGCTGTGGCAGGTCCGGCGCTTCTCCTCCTCCATCGGCAGCCGTGCGCACCAACTTGAGCGATCCAGCCTCGTCTCACCTGATCGGAGCAGCCAATCGACTACGTCATCGCTTCCTCGGCGTCACTCCGGCACCGGTCACCGACGAGTACGACAACCCCACCCCAGGACTTGGACCACCGATCGAACGCGCCGCGTCACGTGATGTGGGCGTGCTCCAGCCGGACGCCTCGCCCGAACCCGACCTCCGGGAACCCGGATTCGACCACGTCCACCACGAGACACGATTGTGCTGGTCAACGGGTTCCAGTGCAGGTCGCGGCGGACGACATCCCCACTCCGGCATGTGCGCGAGGAGGACGTTGTCCGGTCTGGGATCCGGCTGCCGTGTGCGGTGGTCGTCAGTGGTGCTCCAGCTTGGCGCGCAGGTCGTCGGTGGCCGGGTTGCCCAGCGCCTCGAGGATGTCCAGTGCCTGACGCCACGCCTCGTGTGCCGCCCGCGGGTCGCCGGCCGCCGCGTGGATGTCGCCCAGTTGCGTCAGCGTCCTGGCCCGGTGCGACTCGTTGCCGGACTCCTGCCACAGCTCCAGCGCCCGGCGGTGGTGGGCGACGGCCTCGTCGTGCAGGCCCAGACCGGCTTTGGCGAAACCCATGCTGTTGAGGGTGTCCGCCTCGCCCTGCAGGTCGCCCAGGGCGTGGAGCAGCTCCAGCGCCCGACCGCACTGCTCCAGGGCGTGGTCGTAGTGGCCCAGGCGCGCCTCGAACCAGCCGACGGCGCTGAGCGTCCTCGCCTCCACGGTGCGGTTGCCGGTCCGCCGGTAGAGCCGCAGCGCCTCGTGGGCCCGGTCGATCGCCTCGGCGGGCATCCCGAAGCGGTCCAGGACGACGGCCGTGGAGTAGCGCGCGAAGGCCTCGCCCTCCACATCGTCGATCTCGTGGAACGCGGTCGCGGCCCGCGCCAACTCGGCCAGGGACTCGTCGCGTCGCCCGAGGTCTGAGTAGGCGTTGCCGAGCAGGCGGTGCGTCATCGCCCGCGCGGCCACGTCGCCGAGCCGCCGCGCGGCGGCCATCGCGGTGCCCAGGCACGCGACCAGGTCGTGCCAGTGGCCGTACCAGTACAGGTACGAGGCGAACGTCCACGGCAACTGCCAGGCGTGCACGTCCAGGCCGGTGGCCGCGGCGCGGTCGACCGCCGCCAGGATGCAGGCGTACTCGGCGGTGAACCACGCCGCCGCCCGCGTCCGCGACCCGATCGGGCGCACCACCGCCCCCCGCACCGGCGGCGAGAGCGCGACGGGGTGGCGGAAGGGCTCGATCGCCGCCGACGCGGCGAACCCGGTGTGCAGGTAGTGGTCCAGCACCCGGCGGACGGCGGCGTCCCGGTCGGCGGGATCCTCTTCGGCCAGTTCCGCCGCGTACGCGCGCAGCAGGTCGTGGCACCGGAACCGGCCGGGCGTGTGCTCCTCCAGCAGGTGCGCCCGGGTCAGCTCGGCCGCGGCCCGCCGGGTGGAGGACAGGTCCGCTCCGACCAGCGACGCCGCGGCGTGCAGGCCGGTGTCCGGCCCCGGCGCCCCGCCGAGCAGCCGGAACAGCCGTGCGGCCGGCGCCGGGAGCGTGCGGTAGGACCAGGAGAACACCGCGCGCAGGCTGGTCCGCGGGTCGCCGGCATCCAGCACGTCCAACCGGTCCTGCTCGTCGCCCAGCTCCTCCGCCAGGTCCCGCAGCGGCACGTGCGGCGCGGCGCCCGCCCGCGCCGCCGTCACGGCCAGCGCCAGCGGCAGCCGCGCGCACCGCTGAACCAGCAACCGGACCGCGTCCGGCTCGGCCGCGGCCCGCCGTCCGCCCAGCCGCAGCGCGAGCAGCGCCTCCGCCTCCTCGTCGTCGGGCACCGCCAGCGGCACCGCGTGCGCGCCTTCCTCCGTCACCAGGCTGGTGAGCCGGTCACGGCTGGTCACCACCACCCGACTGGGCGAGTCCCCACCGGGCAGCAGCGGCCGCACGTGCTCGGCGTCGGCCGCGTTGTCCAGCACGATCAGCATCCGCCGGGTCGCCACCCGGCTGCGGTACAGCGCCGCCTGGGCGTGCAGGTCCACCGGGATCGAGTCCGGCGGCACACCGAGGGCGTCGAGGAACCCGCGCACCGCCTCGGCGTTCAGCAGCGGCGCCGAGACCGGGTCGACCCCGCGCAGGTTCACGTAGAGCTGCCCGTCGGGGAAGCGCTCCGTGTTGAGGTGCGCCCAGTGCAGTGCCAGAGCGGTCTTGCCCACGCCCGCCATCCCGTCGATGACGACCGTCGACGTGTCGCCCAGCACCACGTCGAGCGTGTCCAGCTCGACGAGCCGCCCGCTGAACTGCGGGGTGTGCGCGGGCAGTTGGCGCGGCACCTCACCGTCGACCGGCGGGCGCGGCTCGCCCGGCACGCGCACCCAGGCCGTGCCGGTGGTCTCCTTGACCGTGAACCGGACCCGGCGGAACTCGTCCGGCCTGCTGGCCGGGCTGTGCCGCACGACCTCGTCCTGGAACCAGTCCGAGACGACCAGCACCAGCGGCGAAGCCGACCCGGTGAGCGCGGCCTTCACCGGAGGGGCGTCGAGCAACCGGAACGTGTGGTTCACCGCGGCCCCGACCACCCCGTGGTCGTCGAAGTGGACCTCTCCCGCGTGCACCGCGACCCGCAGCCGCATCCGCTCCGCCGCCGGACGCCCGGCGTTGTGCCCGTGCAACCCGGCGAGCAGCGCGTCCGGCAGCACTTCGGTGAACAGGCCCTTCGCCACGTCCGGCGGGGCCAGCAGGAGGACACCGTCGCCCCGGTCCTCGTGGTGGCACACCTCCCATGCGATGCCGCACACCCGGAACGCCGAGACCAGCGCCGCGTACAGCCCGTCGCGCACCGCGACCCGGTCCCGGTTGGAGCGGCCCTGATCGCTGAAGCCGGCGACGTCGACAGCCAGCACGGTGCGGTGGACGGCAGGCTTCACACCTACGCTATCGACCCACACCGGCACGGCGTTCCTTCCAACAGGACACTGTTCGGACGCCTGCCGGTCACGGTGCGGTAGCCGGGACCCGAACCCCTCCGAGCTTCCCCCGATAATCCAAGGCGGTTGTTACCTGGATCGGGTCGGTGATGCCGGGATGGTGGTCGGTTCGGCCTGGGTGGTGTGCCAGGAGGCTTCGGTCTCGGTCTCGGTCTCGGCCTCGGCCTCGTCGCGGGTGCGCCAGGACCGGCGGCAGACCAGCTCGATCTTCAACGTGGAGAAGAAGTTCTCCATCAGGGCGTTGTCACACGAGTCGCCGGTCCAGGTTCGCAACGCCCGTGATGCGCGCCTAGCTGCCCTCAACTCGTCGGGTACTTCTTCGGTGGTGCCACGGACGACTCCCGTCAGGCCCTGACGGACCCGTGCTCGGAAAGACTCCGGGCTGCCCCCTCTTGGTCAGACTGGTGCGAGACACCTCGTGTGATCGAGGTTCGTGATCAAGGGCGGGATCGGAGATTCTTGTGCTCGTGTCCACCCCATCCGACAAGCAGTCCCGGCGTTCCTCCGGCGCGACACCCACCGATCCGGCCGCGCGTCCGTCCCGGCGGACGTTCACCACCGAGTACAAGCTCGCTTTGGTCGCGGAGTACGAGAATGCCCCGAACGGGGAGAAGGGCGCGATCCTGCGCCGCGAGGGCCTGTACTCCTCGCACGTCATCGAGTGGACCCGGGCTCGAGACGCGGGCCGGTTGGGCGGTGCGGCGGCGGAATCGACGGCCTCGGCGACACCGGCGCGCAGGTCGGCCGAGCAGGTCGAGCTGGAGAAGCTGCGCCGGCAGAACGAGAAGTTGGCCTCCGACCTGGCCAGGACCCGGATGGCGCTGGACATCATGGGAAAAGCTCACGCGCTCTTGCGGGAACTCTCCGTGAGCACGGACGAGGGCAGGCCGCCCAGGACGTGACGGCGGCCGCGTTCGCCGAGCTGCGCGCCGCCGACGTCCCGGTAACCACGTCGTGCGCGCTGACCGGCAGGTCCCGGGCCACGCACTACCGCCACGCCGGGATGACGGGCCCGCCGTCCGGCCCCCGGCCGCGACGTCGTCCGCCGCCGCACGCCCTGGACGCAGCCGAACGCACCGAGGTGTTGGAGGTGTTGACCAGCCCTGTCTACCGGGACCTGGCGATCCCGCAGGTGTGGGCACGCGAGTTGGACGAGGGCCGTTACCGGTGCTCGATCTCCACGATGTACCGGATCGCCCGCGCCGCCGGGCAGGTCCGCGAACGCCGCCGCACCGCCACCCACCCGCCCCGGACACGCCCGGAACTGCTCGCCCGTGGTCCGAGCCAGGTGTGGTCGTGGGACATCACCGCGTTGAAAGGGCCGGTGAAAGGCATCTGGTACCGCTGTTACGTCGTGCTGGACATCTTCTCCCGGTACGTCACCGGGTGGCTGGTCGCCGCCGCGGAGGACGCGGTCGTGGCCAGGGACTTCCTCGCCGACGCCGTCGCCCGCAACGGCACCGCGCCACACACGGTCCACGCCGACCGCGGCGGCGCCATGGTCTCCAAACCGGTCTCCGCGCTCCTGGTCGACCTCGGCGTGCTCCGCTCGCATTCCCGTCCCCGCGTCTCGAACGACAACCCCTATTCCGAAGCCCAGTTCAAGACGATGAAGTACGTGCCCGACTTCCCCGAACGGTTCGGCTCCCTGGCCGACGCCCGCGCGTTCTGCGAGGAGTTCTTCCTCGCCTACAACCACGAACACCGTCACTCCGGCATCGGCATGCACACCCCCGCGTCCGTCCACTTCGGAACCGCAGAACAGATCCGCGACCAACGCCAGGCCACTCTCGACCGCGCCCACACCCGACACCCACAACGCTTCGCACACCGACCCCGACCACCCCGACTGCCCGAGACAGCCTGGATCAACCAGCCTGTCGAGCAACCGCAACCGACCCCGTAAACACAACCTGTCTCATCTGAATTGACAACTACCGGCCGGGGAAACCTCTCTGCGTTTCCGGGGACGTGGCGACATACCGCGTACGAGTGAACGGTCCCCGGCTTCCCGGTGGGCCGTGCCGAACTGCTTCGGTTGTGATCGTGGCGGGTCAGCAGGTGGCCGGAGACGGGGTCAGGTCGGAGCTGCGTCCGCTGTCGGCTGTCCCGTTCCTATCCGGCCTGACGGGGCCGACGTCGGTGCTCATCCGGGATCGCAGAATTCACGCGGTCGGGCGGGAGACCCGGCCGCAGCCCTCACCGGACGCGGTCGTCATCGATGGCGGCGGCCGGGTGCTCATGCCCGGGTTGACCGACGCTCACGTCCACCTCTTCGCGACCGGGACCTCCCTCGCGGGTCTGACCACGGGCGCCACGGGCGCGGGCTACTACACCGCGCCGGCCTCGGCCGAGCAGATGCTCATGCGCGGCTTCACCACCGTCCGGGACATGGCGGGCGACGTCGCCTCGCTGCGGCAGGTCCTGAACGCGGGGAACGTTCCCCGGCCCTCGCACCTACCCAGCCAGGCGGCGATCTCCCAGACCTCCGGGCACGGCGACTTCTCCCACGTCTTCGAGGACGTGAACACCTTCTCCTGCGGGCCGATCGAGCACGGCCACCTCGTCGCAGGCCCGCACCCAGCCCTTCCTGGAGAGCGACCACGAGTACCCCCAATGCGGAGACGCCGAGAAGAACAGGCAGGTCTGCGAAGGCGTCGCGAGCTTCTTCACGTGGGCGCGGGAGCGAGGCGCGCGCATCGCCTTCGGCACCGACCTGCTGATCGAGTCGGAGAAGCCCGGGTTGTAGGACGAGATGCTCACCCGGATGTCCATCGAGTTCGGCTTCACGCCCGTCGAGGCGTTGAGGGTGCCTGGGCCGACGTCCTGCTCGTCGAGGACGACCCCACGCAGGACCTGACCGTGCTGGGCGACCCGGACAAGAACTTCGCCGGCATCATCAAGGACGGCCGTGTCCACAAGAACATCCTCTGTCGACCGAGCCCGCGGACGGGCGGCGGCCTCATCTGCGGGCTGAGGCGTCGACCGCGCCGTGCGTGGGGCGGCGGATCGCCCGGCGGGGCGTGCGTCCGGGACCTCTTGCCGTCCTGGATGACAGGGGTGCCGTTCACGAGGACGTGCCGAAAGCGCGGAGCGGGCACCGGGGCGCCGGGTCCCGCCAGGTGTCGACACGACTCAGGTTCCTGCGGGGCCCGGTAGGTCTCCTGAACCGGCGGGGGTCGTTGCACCATCGCGAGGATCCGGGCTTGACGGTCGTCGGCCGGTGAGGTGGCGGTCGAGGACCCGGTCGACGAGTCGGGACGATGCGCCCAGGTAACCGGCCGGGTCGCACAGTGCCCGCCACCGCGCCGGGTCGCTGTCGTGCCCTCGGGCGTGGAGTTGCCGCACCAGGACTTCGGCGGTGTCACCGGTGGTGGCGGTGACTTCCGTCATGACCTTCTTCGCCGCGACCCTGCCGAGCAGCGGGGTCAGCGCGGCGCTGAGGCGTTCCGAGACGATGGCGCCGCCGGTGAGGGCGAGGTTCTCGGTCATCCGGTCGGGGAACACGGTCAGGCCGGAGGCGAGGTCCGAGGCGTTGCGCGCCGCGCCGGCGGCGAGGCGCAGTGCTTCGCGCAGCGGTTGCCACTCGGCGTGCCAGCCGCCCGCGGAGCGTTCGTCGGGCACCACCATGCACTGGTGCAGCACGGAAACCAGCGCCGGCACTTGACGGGCGGCGGTGAGGATGGCGGTGGTGTGGACGGGGTTGCGCTTCTGCGGCATGGTGGAGGAGGCGCCGCGGCCCGGTGCGGCCGGTTCGGCCAGCTCGCCGATCTCGGTGCGGCTGAGGACCTCGACGTCGGCGGCGAGCTTGCCAAGCGTGCCGGTGACCAGGCTGAGCGCGTTGGCCACGTCGACGACCGGCAGTCGGGCGCCGTGCCAGGGGATCAGCGGTGCGGTGAGTCCGAGGTCGGCGGCGAGGTGCTCGACGAGGTCGAGGCTGTCGGTGTCGGTGAACTCCTGGTAGGCGGCCAGGGTGCCGGCGGCGCCGCCCAGCGACACGGGCAGCCCGTGCGAGCGCAGGTGGTCGAGGCGGTCGACGACGTCGAGCACGGCGTTGAGCCAGCCCGCCGCCTTGAGGCCGAAGGTGATCGGGACGGCGTGCTGGGTCAGGGTGCGTCCGGCCATGGGGGTGTCGCGGTGTTCACGGGCCAGACCGGCCAGCGCGTCGGCGGTGCGCCGCAGGTCGTGGAGCACCCGGCCGAGGACAGTGTGGCAGATGAGCATGGTGGCGGTGTCGAGGATGTCCTGGCTCGTGCCGCCGCGGTGGACGAAGTCCGCGGCCCGCGGGTCGATCCCGGCGACGATGCCGGTCAGCTGCGCGACGAAGCCGACGGTCGGGTTGCCGGTCTCGCGGACCCCTTCGACGAGGTCGGGCCAGTCGAACGCGTCGGCGTCGACCTCGGCGAGCACCGAGGCCGTGGCGGGCGGGACCATGCCGATGCGGGCCTGCGCGCGGGCCAGCGCCTCCTCGACCCGGATCATGGCGGTCAGCCAGGCGCGGTCGTCGAGCAGGTCGTCGATCCCGGTGCCGGCCCACGCGGGTGAGAGCAGACCGCTGTCTGCGAACATGTCGGATCCCTTCAGGCGGTGGCTGGTTCGTCGACCGCGTGGGCGGTCAGGTCCAGGCATTCCCGGGCCAGCGCGTCGGCGTCGCC
The DNA here is from genome assembly GCF_016695385.1 of Saccharothrix sp. 6-C. Lineage (NCBI taxonomy): Bacteria > Bacillati > Actinomycetota > Actinomycetes > Pseudonocardiales > Pseudonocardiaceae > Saccharothrix > Saccharothrix sp. 6-C. The sequence continues at coordinate 3,267,443 of NZ_CP064192.1, forward strand.
GAGGATGACCGAGTTCACGCCGGGTCGCACTCCCGCGGCGGTGGCCCAGTGCACGGTCTCGGTGGGCACGCCGAACGCGAACCGGCGGGGGTGAGGCCGCCGTTGCGCGTCGAGCAACGCGTAGGGGCGCGCGGTCACGGCGATGCCCCCGGTCTCGTACCACCCGGTCGTGCGGTTCGGTATGCGGTTGAGGGCACAGGCGCCGCGGGCGAGCAGGCGGGCCAGCAGGGGATCGGTGGTGCGGCGGGCGTCGACCTCGGGCAGCCGTGCCTCGACGAGCGTGCGAGCCCGGTACTCGGCCCCCGGCACGAGCGGGCTGCGGGCCAGGAAGCCCTGGCCGTCGTCGACGTGCTCCACGACCATTCCCGGCCCGACGACGGTGAGTAGGCCGGCCTCGATCAACGCCGCGGCCTGCTCTACGCGCTGCACGGGCGGGCCGATGGACAGGAAGGCGTTGAGCGGCGTGTACCAGCCGTCGAGGTCGTCGCGGTAGGAGGCGCCGGTGAGGCCGCCGTGGTCGACCAGGATCCGGATCTCGTTGCGCAGGTCGCGCAGGACGTCCAAGGCGGCCTTGAGCGGGCCGCGGACGTTGCCCAGGCGCGCTTCGCGGACATCGGCGTCGAGGTGGGACAACAACCAGTCGCGGAACGCGCCCGGTCCGGCGAACCGCGTGCGGCAGGGCGTGGCGACGGACTCCCAGTCCCAGCGCTGCGCCGGTCCGAACCCGAACCGGCGCAGCAGTCCGTCCTCCGCGCCCGCCGCGGGAGCCGACTCCGCCAGCTCACGGAACTCGCGCAGGAAGCGCGCTCCTTCGACCTCACCCGACCGGTTGACCACGGTGGTGGCGTAGTAGACGGCACGCACCTCCCGGTCGACCCAGGGCCAGATGTCGGCGCGGAAGTCCACCGGACCGGACGCGCGCAGCGTCGCGATGCGGCGCGGGGTCAGGAACAGCGGGACGTGCCGGCCCGACACGCCCTTCTGGTTCTCGCCTCGCGCGTGGTACGGCACCCCGCGTCGGGAACCGGCGATCAGGTGGGGTTCCCGGCCGGAAGGCTCGTAGCGCAACCGCCCGCCCCGGTTGAGGTGGAACACCCCGCCGCGGCCGGAGGTCAGCAGCGCCAAGTGGTCGAAGAAGTTCAGGCCCAGGCCTCGCAGGATGACCGGTTCACCGGCGCTGACGGCGCTCAGGTCGACGTCGGCCGGGTTGCTCGGGGGAACGTAGCGCAGTCCGTCGCGGGCGGCGAGGTCCCGCAACCGCTGCTGCGCGGGGGTCGGCGCGGTGTCGAGGTGGCCGAGGGCGAGCACGACGCGGTGCAGCCCCGTGAGCTGTTCGCCGTTGGACAGGACCGCAGCTTGCAGGCCGTCGTCCTGGTCGACGAGGTCGACCACTTGCTGAGGGTGCCGTGTGATGACCAGGTTGGCGGGGGCGTGCTCGACCAGGTGCCGCAGCGCCCAGTCCAGGTAGTGGCCGTAGAGGGCCCGGGTCGGGTACGCGTCGGGACCGAGGGTCAGCGCCTCGCGGCGCACCCAGGCCGGAAGGTCCGGGAACGGGTCGAGTCGGACGACGAGGTGTGCCCACTCGTGCAGGCTGGGGCCGGGCACCACGGGACCGGCGCAGTCGACGCTGTCGTCGACGAACACGGTGACCTGGGACGCGACGGTGTTCATCAGCAGGTGCCGGGACTGGTCGAAACGCCACACCTGGCCACCGACGCCCAACCGGGGATCGACCAAGCGCACGCGCACGGTGCGGTGCGCCATCTCGCGGGCGTTGGCGCAGAGCCGTTCGAGCACCGACAGACCGCGCGGGCCGACTCCCACGAGGCAGATGTCACGAGCGTCCCGGGGATCGCCGGGTTCGCTCCGACGCGTGACGGTGAAGTGACCGCTCATCGCAGAAGTGTCCAGGTCCGGTCGGGGACTGCGGAGCACGGAACCACGAAGCGACAGCCGACACTTGCCACGTCGACGGGAACACCCACCGGGTCCATCTGCGCCAGCCGGAAATGTCATCCGTGCGGGGCAGGTGATCGCTGTGCGGCGGTCTTCCGACGCTCGGTGACGGCGGTCGGGTCTGCTATCCGATGTGCGAGTTCTCCGGCTGCTCGTTCGTCCGAGCCTGATCGGCCTGTCGGCCGGGTGGCGGACGTGGACGGATGCGGCTCTCGATGTCGCGTCGACCGCGGCCCGGCGGACTCCGCGTCTGGACCAGCTGCGGTCGATCCTGCAGGTGTGGCGGCGGGTCCCATTGCTGAACCGCGAAAACCCGGAAGCGGCCTGTCGGCTGGTGGACACCACCGTCGAGGCCCGTCAGGGTGTCTCCCGGCCGGACAATGCGTCGTGGGACGAGTTGCCGGCGAAGTCGGGCCTGTAGTCGCCGCTGCCGGGCGGCCGTCGACGACGATCATGGCGTGCACCCTCGACATCGATCCTGGTGCGCAGGAGCAGATCCGTGCGCTTCCACCCGAGGTGTCCGTCGGTGAGGCGTTCGAAGTCCCGACTCTGGTGCCCGAGCGGGGCAGCCCGCTCAACCCGGATAACGGGCTGTTCCACCTCACGTTCGGCCGGGGGCGCGGTTTGATCAACCACCTGCTGTCGACTTCCGAAGACCGAGTGGGCGTGCTGGTGGCGGCGCTGGTGTACGTGCCGGCCGTGTGGACGGCGGCGGGTCAGGCGTTGGAGAACGCGCGTTGCGCGGCGGGACCAGTCGGCTCGGTCGAGGCCGGTGAGGCGTGGCGGGCGATGGACGAGATCGCTGTGTACTCGTCGGCGGTGGCCGTGGTGCTCATCGCGTTGGTGGGCGTGTTGCGGCGGCGGTGGGACCTCGCGGTCGCGGCGGTCGGCCACCCACTGGCTACGGCACACCACCCTCACCTGGGTCGAACGCGACTTCGCCCGCGCCTACGCCGGTCACGGCGCATCCAGCACCCGCCTCGGTGCGACCGCCACCTACGTACGCGCCGGAATCAGCGAAGTCGCCGAAGCCCTCGCCGCCCTGAGGCGGCGTCTAGTGGCGTGTCTCGGAGAGTTGACCCGGTAATCGGTCCTGTGAGCTGATCGGCCAGGCTTGCCCCGCATGTCGAGTGCGGGAGGTGGTTGTGGCTCGTCGTCCGAGCGTGTTCGTGAGGCCGTTATCGATGGAGGAAGGCCGGAAGCTTCAACGGGTCACCAGGACCGCGAAAGATCCGGTGCGGCTGCGGCGGGCGATCGTGGTGCTGATGTCCGGCCAGGGCCAGGCGGTCCGGGACATCACCTCGTTGATGCAGGTGAGCGAGGACTATGTCCGTGACGTGATCCACGCGTTCAACGAGCGGGGGTTCGCGGCGCTGGACCCAAAATGGAGCGGCGGGCGGAGTCGGACGATCGGTGAGGCGATCCGTGAACGGATTTGCCTGATCGCCCGCACTGCGCCCGCCGACTGGGGCATCACCGCGTTCTCGACCTGGTCGTTGTCCAAGCTGCGCGATCATCTGCTCGACCGCGGCACCGTCGCCGCGGTCAGCCGGGAGACGCTGCGGCGCATCCTGCGCGACGGCGGCGTCTCCTGGCAGGCCACCACCACCTGGAAGGCCTCCACCGACCCGGACTTCCTCGTGAAGATGCACCGGATCCTCGACCTCTACGACCACCCGCCCTCCGACGGACGCGTGATCTGCGTGGACGAGTTCGGTCCCCTGAACCTGATGCCGCGCAGGGGGAAAGCCTGGCGGCCCGTCACGTCGCCGCGCCGATTACGGGCCACCTACAACCGCCACCACGGCGTGATGCACATGCTGGCCGCGCTGGACCTGGCCACCGGGAGGATCCACTACCGGATCCGGCGCCGCAAACGGCACCGTGAGTTCCTCGACCTGCTCAAAGCCCTCCGCACACGCTGGCCCGGTCAGCGGCTCTACCTGGTCATGGACAACTTCTCCCCGCACCGACACCCCGACGTCCGGAACTGGGCCGCCGACAACGACGCCGAACTGGTGTTCCTGCCCACCTACTCCAGCTGGCTGAACTGGATCGAGGCCGAGTTCGCCGCCCTGCGCTACTTCGCCCTCAACGGCACCGACCACGTCACCCACGCCGAACAGAACGCCGCCATCGCGGCCTACATCCGCTGGCGCAACGTCCGTGCCCAGCCCAAGACCAGCTTCGCCACCGACTCACCCATCCGCACCTGGACCCATTACCCGGCCAAGGCTGCGTGACAAGCCACTAGGTCAACTGAGACGAACACTGAAGGCTCCGACGACCGCGGCGCGGTGCAGCCGATCGATGACATCCTCGCTGGCCGAGTACAGGAGCGTTATTCAGAAGGTCACCAGCCTTGGCGGTAGTACTCGAGGGTGGTGACGATGCGGATGAGGGTGGGGAGTTCGGTCAGGCGTGCGCGGTAGCCGGTGGCGAGGATCTTCCACTGCTCGATGTGGGCGATGGCGTGTTCGACGGCCCAGCGGATGCGGCTGACGCTGGAGTTCCAGGTCTTGTCGGCGGGTGTGTGGGTTGTGTGGCCTGGGCGTTCGCGGCGTGGTCGGATCGCGGGGGTGCCCTGGTAGCCCAGGTCGCCGACGACCTCGTGGTCGGCCAGAAGGTCGGTCAGGCCGGTGAGGGTGTAGGCGGTCTTGTCGTGGGTGCGGCCCTCGACCGGCTCCGACACGGCGAGCAAGGTGTCGTCCAGGGTGGCCAGGACCTGCACGTTCACGCCTGTGCGGCGGTGTTCGGCGTTGAAGTTGGGTTTGCCGTGGGGGGCGTGGTCGTCGGTGGGGATCAGCGCTCCGTCGACCAGCACCACCCGGCCGGTCGGCGCTTCGGGCAGTGGCGGGGTGTGCGGGCAGGTGACCTGGCCGATCAGCGGGGCGATGCGGCGGAAGATCCGGGAGACGGTGGGTTGGGAGACGCCGAACCAGTCCGCGGCCACGGTCTGGGCCAGGTTCTGGCGTAACAGCACGAGCGTGAGCAGCACCGACCGGTACAGGCCCAGTGCAGGCGGGCGTCCCGCCCGCCTGCTCGAGGATTCCAGGACCTGGTGGATACGGGCGACCAACTCCTGGATCTGACCATGGTCGAGCCCGGTCGTAGACTGGCTACCACCCCAAGATCAACCTTCTGAATAACGCTCCAGCACTCCCGTGACGGGCCGCCACGGCCTGTCACCGGTCGTGCACCGGTGTGCCGTGATCTTTTCCCAGTTGACCGAATAGTCTCTGCCAATAGAGACGAACTATTTCACGCGTGATGTGACGCCGGTTACTTGACCTCTCCGATGTCGAGCGGTTTAACTGCGGTCGCGATTCTCCTACCAGCCGGTAGGCGATCTTCGTGAGACCGATACGAGGGCGGGTGCGCCCATTCCCCGTTGTGTCCGGCATTATTGTCGTGATCGACATCGGGTGACGCCTGCCGCAATCCGGGGAGTTCGGCATGTCCCTGCCCGATCACCGTGACCGCGTCCGCCGCCGCCTTGCGCGCCGCCGCCGAGTCCGCATACTGCTACCGGTCGTGGCCTGCCTCTTGGCGGCGACCGCGATCGCACCGGCCGGCGCGACCAGCGCCGCCGACCGGTCCGCCGTGGACGGAGGTGGCACCGTGCAGTCCTTCTGGCTCCACATGAACAGCACGCCCGTCTCCGACGAGGTGCTGGCCACCGAGGCGCGGCGGCGCGCGTACATCGTGTTGAACGCGTGGGAAGGCGCGTTGGTCCCGAAGCTGAAGGCGGCGAACCCGGCCGTCCAGGTGTTCGTGTACAAGGATTTGTCGTCCACGCGGTCATATGCGTGCCGTGACGGGGTGGACGACGCGCAGTTGCCGACCGGGGTCGGTTACTGCCAGGCGGAAAAGGACCATCCCGAGTGGTTCCTGCTCGACCCGGACGGCCGCAGGTTCGAGTACAGCGGCTATTCCGGGCACTGGCAGATGGACGTCGGCGACACCGGCTACCAACAGGCGTGGGCGGCGAACGTGATCGACCGCAGCACCGAGTCGGGGTTCGACGGCGTGTTCATGGACAACGCCCTGTTCCCGTGCGACGCCTACCACAAGGGCGTGTGCCCGGCGAAGTACCCGACCGACGCGGCGATGCAGGACGCCTACCGGTCGATGCTCGCGAACACCCGTGACGACTTCGTCGCCGCCGGCCTGAAGACCGTCGCCAACCTGTCCAACGCCCGGCTGCACGCCGGCGCCTGGGACGCCTACACCGAGCACCTCGACGGCGGCTTCGACGAGTGGTGGCTGACCTTCGACGACACCGACCTGCTCTCCGAGTACCCCGAGGGCTGGAGCAGGCAGGTCGCCGAGATCACCGCGAACGAGGCCAAGGGCAAGATCACCTGGGTCCAGCCCCACCACACCCAGGGCGCGGACCGCCCCTACCGCTTCGCCCTGGCCAGCTACCTCCTCGCGGCCGGCGACCACGCCGCCATCGCGAGCATCGACCAGACCGACGGCTACGGCGACCCCACCCCCTGGCGCACCGAGTACGACTGGGACCTCGGCACCCCGACCGGCCCCCACAAAACCGTCGGCACCAACATCCACCTCCGCGAGTTCACCTGCGGCACCGTGGTCGTCAACGCCAACCGCACCGACACCAAATCCGTCACCGTCCCCCTGGACGAAGCACACCTCACCGAACGCGGCACCACCGTCGACCAGGTCTCCCTGGCCGGCACCACCGGCGCCATCCTCCGCAAACCCTGCTGACCCGAGACGACAAGACACCGGGCTCGAACACCCCGCAGGGCGACCGATTGCGAACCGCCGCGGAACCTCCGAGCCCGGTGTCCCTCACTCGTCGGGCAACACAGCCACGCCCGGCACCGTCACGAAGAAGACGTGAAATAGTTCGTCTCCATTGGCGGAGACCATTCGGTCAACTGGGAAAAAATCATGGCGCACCCGTGCGCGACCGGTGACGGTAGTGCCGCCCACCGCGGGCGGCCGGTCGACGAGGTGGTCAGAGTTCCGGCCGGCGGAAGGCGAACAGGGCGATGTCGTCCTTCTTGTCGCGGCCGAAGCGCTCCAGCAGGTCGTCGCACAGGGCGTCCATGTCGGCGTCGGGCCGCACGGCGTCCCGCAGCAGGTCCATGCCCTCGTCGAGGTCCGCGCCCGTGTGCTCCACCAGGCCGTCGGTGGTGAGCAGGACCAGCGCCCCCGGCGGCAGGACCAGGTGGGTCGACGGCGGGCGCGGCAGGCCGATGCCGAGCAGGGGGCCGTGGACCGGGAGGTAGTCGGTGCCGGCCCGGTGGGCGACCAGCGGCGGGACGTGGCCCGCGTTGGCCACGGCGGTGGACCCGTCCGCCGGGTCGACCAGCAGCAGGCACATGGTGGTCAAGCCCTTGGTGGAGTGGAAGCGGGACAGCATCGCGTCCAGCTTGCGCAGGATCCGCGCGGGGTCCTCCTCCTCCACGGCGTAGGCGCGCAGGGCGTGGCGGACCTCGCCCATGATGGTCGCCGCGGCGATGGAGTGGCCGCACACGTCACCGATGGCGATGAGCAGCCGGTCACCCAGGCGGGTGACCTCGTAGAAGTCGCCGCCGATCTCGGCGTGGGCGGAGGCGGGCTGGTAGCGGGCGGCCATCGGCAGCGACGGCACGACGGGCAGCTCGCGGGGCAGCAGGCTGCGCTGGAGCACGAGAGCGAGCTTGTGCTCCTCGACGTAGGCCCACAGCCCTTCGGCGGCCAGCGCGGTGGCCTGCGCGAGCTGCACCAGCAGGTTGCGGTCCTCGTCGGTGGCCACGGCCTCCGGGGCGACCGCGAGCAGCACGGCCGGGCGCGTCGGGGCGCCCCGGGCCACGACCACCGAGGCCGGGGTGCCCGGGTTCCACGGCGGGTCGGCCACGGCGGACAGTCCGCCGGGCGGCTCGTCGAACTCGGTGGCCCGCGCGAGGGCCACCGCGCCGTCGACGGTGGCGCGGGCGATCCACCGGCCGCCGTCCGCGGTCGGGCCGATGGCCGTGGCGGAGGCGGCGAGGACGGTGGCGGTGGCCCGGGCCGCCTCGGCCGCGAGGGCGTCGAACTCCGTGGCGGCGTTGATGGCCATCGTCCCGGCGGTGAGCTTCGCGAGCCGGTCGGCCAGGCGTTCGGCGAGCGTGCGTGCCCGGTAGTAGCGCAGGGCGGCCTCGACCGTGGCCATCAGCTCACCGGCGTCCACGGGCTCGGTGAGGTAGGCGTCCGCGCCGCGGTTGAGGCCGGTGATGCGGTCCTCGGCCTCGCGGAACGCCGCGGAGACGTGCACGACCGGGATCGCCGCGGTGCGCGGGTCGCCCTTGATGCGCTCGGCGACGTCGAAGCCGTTGATGTCGGGCAGGTCGACGTCGAGCACCACGATGTCGAACTCCTGCGCCGCCAGCAGGTCCAGCGCCTCGCCGCCGGTGACCGCCTCGGTCACCCGGTGCCCGCCGCGGCGCAGCCAGCTCGTCCGCACGTAGCGGCTGGCCTCGATGTCGTCCACGACCAGCACGTGCGCGCCGTCCGGCGTCATCGGGCCTCCTTGGTCCGCACGAGCCGGACCGCGTCGCGCAACGCCCGGCGCAGGACCGAGGGGGTGATCGTGGCCGCGTTGAGCAGCACCGCGGACAGGCCGGCCACGACGCGCTCCAGGTCCGGGTCGGCGTCGGCGGTCACGACGATCACGGGCACCGCCCGCAACGCCTCGTCGGCCCGCACGAACGACAGGATCTCCCGGCCTCCGACCCGCGGCACGTCCGCCGCCAGCACCAGCACGTCGGGCCGCCCGGCGCGCAGCCGCTCCAGCGCCTCCCGCCCGTCCTTCACCTGCAGCACGGTGTCGGCCAGGCCGTCGAGCGAGATCGCCACCCGCGCCCGCACCGCGTCGTCGGGCTCGACGACGAGCGTGGTGCCGGTGGTGAGGATGTCGGTCTCCGAGCGGGGCAGCCGCAGCGTCACCTCCGTGCCTTCGCCGAGGGCGCTGCGCAGCACGATGTCGCCGCCGAGCAGGCGCGCGAGGCGGCGCGCGTACGGCAGCCCGAGGCCGGTGCCGGCGACGCCGACCTGGAGCCGGCCGGGCACCTGGTAGAACTCCTCGAAGATGCGGTGCTGCTCCTGCGGCGCGATGCCGATGCCGGTGTCGGTCACGGTGAACCGGATCTCGTCGTCGTCAGCGGCGCCCACGGTCAGCCGGACGGCGCCGCGCTCGGTGAACTTCAGCGCGTTGGACAGCAGGTTGCGCAGCACCCGCAGCAGCATCACCTCGTCGGAGACCAGCTCCACCCCCGCCGGCGGCGGGTCGAAGACCAGGTCGACCCGGTCGGTGCGGATCATCGGGCGGGACGCGCCCTGCAGCTGCGCCAGCACCAGCGGCAGGTCGACCGGCGCGAACTTGGGCTTGAGGCTGCCCGACTCGGCTTTCGCGGTGTCCAGCAGCTCGTTGACCAGGGCGAGCAGGGTGGAGCCGGCGGCGCGGATCAGCTCGATCTGGCGGCGCTGCTCCTCGGTGAGCGGATCGCTGTCGGGCGCGGTCAGCAGCCGGGAGAGCCCGATCACCGAGTTCACCGGCGAACGCAGCTCGTGGCTGATGTTGGACCAGAAGCGGGTGCGCGCCTCGGCGGCCTCGCGGAGCTGGTTCGACTTCTCCTCCAGCTCGGTGTAGAACGCGACGACCCCCAGGTTGGTCTGCTCCAGCTCCTCGGACAGCTCCTTGTGCAGCGCCATCACGCCCTGGTTGGTCTCCTCCAGCTCCTCGTTGAGGCGCAGCAGCTCCCGGCGCCGCGCCTCCAGCGACTCCAGGGTCTCCATCAGGTCCTGGTTCTGCGCCCGCAGCTGCTCCAGCACGTCGGCCTCGGGCAGCGCCAACATGCCGCGCAGGTGGGCCAGCTGCTCGGGGTCGGGCCGGGCGCGGCGCGGCAGCGTCTTCACCAGCTCGACCTGCCCGCCGGACTCGGCGACCTCGTCCAGCAGCCGGCGGGCGGTGTCCCAGCCGGGGCCGGTCCCCGCCGCCGCGTCCACGGTGATGACCAGCACGGGCTCCGGGCGGTGCCGCAGCCCGAACACCAGCCGCGTGGACGGCCGGACCGCCAGCAGCTCCCGGCCCACGTCGCTGAGCGCGGTCGCCACCCGGATCTGGTCCTGCGGCTCCAGACCGACGGTCATCGCCACCTCGCGCCCGCACTGGCGCAGCAGGAACACGTCCGACTCGCGGGCCACGGTGAACCGGAGCAGCAGCTCGTCGTACGAGGTCACGGGATCGCCACCAGGACGCCGGCGTCGTCCCTGCGCACACCCGCGTCGCGCACCAGCGTGGCGGCCAGCAGCAGCGGCGAGGCGATGTCGGCGACGTCCTCGGACGACCAGCGCTCGGTCAGGCCGTCGGAGTGCAGGACGACCCGCGCGCCCGGCGGCAGCTCGTAGTCGAACGCCTTGATCGTCCGCGCCTGGAAGCCCGCGATGCCCGGCACCGACACCATCGAGCGCTTGTGGCCCTCCGTCAGCACCGCGCCCGCGATGTTGCCCAGCCCGGCGAAGCGGACCGCGCCGCGCGCCGGGTCGAGCACGGCCGCCGCGACCGCACCGCCGCGGGTGCCGCGCAGCGCGACGTGCAGCTTGGCGACGACCGCCTCGGGCGAGGTCGGCTCGTCCTCGGCGAACGTGCGGACCGCGGTGCGCGACGCCGTCGCGGCCAGCGGGCCGTGACCGGAGCCGTCGCACATCATCAGCCACAGCCGCCCGTCGGCGGTCCGGCGCACGGCGTAGGCGTCGCCGCAGGCCTGTTCGCCGGCGAGCGGTCGCGTCAGGCCGGTGACGGTGGGATCGGCGGCGAACGCGGGCACGCCCCGCGTCCCCGCGTGGAAGCGGGCGGTCAGGACGGTGCCCCGGCCGCGCCGGGACGACAGGTCGAAGTGGTCGGCGCTGCGGGCCACCACGCCGAGCCCGATGCCGAGGGTGCCCGCGGTCGACTGGCCGTCGAGCATCGCGAGCGCGGTGTCGGCGATTCCCGGGCCCGTGTCGAAGGCGACCACCTCGACCGCCGCCCGGTCGCCCGCGCGCAGCGCCCGCACCAGCACGTGGCCCTCGCCGGCGTGCTTGTGCAGGTTGGCGGCGATCTCGGTGACGGCCAGCCCGACCTCGGCGACGCGCGACTCGTCGAACACCAGCTGCTCGGCGAGCCCGGTCGCGGCCCGGCGGGCCCGGCCGACGTGGGCGGGGTCGTCCACGCGCAGCCAGGCGACGTCCTCCGCGACCGCCACGGGTGGTGTCACCCCCGCCACTTGACGACCGTCACCGTCGTGCCGCGGCCGACCTCGGTGTCCAGGTCGAACTCGTCGACCAGCCGCCGGGAGCCGCTCAGCCCCAGCCCCATGCCGCTGCCGCTGCTCCAGCCGTCGGCCAGCGCCAGGGTGAGGTCGGGGATGCCGGGCCCGTCGTCGTGGAAGACCACGCGCACCCCCTCCTTGCGGCCGTCGGTGACGACCTGGACGCGGGCCACGCCGCCACCGCCGTAGACCAGCGTGTTGCGGGCCAGCTCACTGGCCGCGGTGACCAGCTTGGTCTGGTTGACCAGGGACAGCTTCACCCGCTGCGCGTACCCGCGCACGAGCTGGCGCACCCGCACCACGTCGTCGTCGCCCGTGATGGGCAACTCCTCCGGTTCGCCGGCGGCGGTGGTCACCACGCGCCCCGGCGCTGTTCGCCGAGGATCTTCAAGCCGCGTTCCAGGTTCAGCGCCGTGCGAACGTCACCGAGGGTGAGCCCCAGCTCCACCAGCGTGATGGCCACCGCCGGGCGCATCCCGACCACGACCGTGGTCGCGTCGAACAGCCGGGACAGCGAGGCGATCGTGGCGAACATCCGGCCGATGAAGGAGTCGACGATCTCCACCCCGGAGATGTCGATCACCACGCCGTGCGCGCCCGAGTCGGAGATCCGCTGCGCCAGGTCCTCCTGCAGGGCCAGCACGGTCTGGTCCTGCAGGTCGATCTGGATGGAGACCAGCAGCACGCCGCCGATCTCCAGGATGGGAACGCGTTCCATCAGCGGACCCCGCCGGCGCTGACGACGTCGACGCCCTGGCTGTGCAGGGCGTGCCGCAGCGCGTCGGCCAGGGTCGCCTTCGTCGTGATGTCGCCGAACTCGATGCCCAGCGCCACGATGGTCTGGGCGATCTGCGGCCGGATGCCCGAGATCGTGCACTCCGCGCCCATCAGGCGGGCCGCGAACGCGGTCTTGAGCAGGTGCTGCGCCACCTGGGTGTCCACGGCCAGCACGCCGGTGATGTCGATGATCGCGTGCTCGGCGCCGGTGTCGACCAGGCTCTGCAGCAGCTTCTCCATCACCACCTGCGTGCGCTCGGAGTCGAGGGTGCCGATCAGCGGCACCGCGAGCACGCCCTCCCACAGCTTCACCACGGGGGTCGTCAGCTCGAGCAGCTGCTCCGCCTGCTCGGAGATGATCTCCTCGCGGGCGGCGGTGAAGGTCTCGAACGTGATCAGCCCCAGCGCGTCCATCAGCGAGGCGAAGTCCAGGACCTCCCGGAACAGGGCCGGGTCGTCGTCCTGCCCGACCAGCTCGAACACCACCCGCTTGAGCGCGAACACGCTGGAGGCGGTCTCCGACGGCGTGTACCCGCCGCGCGCCCGCGCCCGGGACATGTCGACCAGCAGCGACCGCACCTCGCCGAACCGCCGGTCGGCGAAGGCGGCGCCGCCCGAGCCGATGAGCGGCAGCAGCGCGACGTACAACTCCCGGAACTCCCGCTCCAACTCCGCGGCGGTCATCCTGCCCCGCACGGACTCCGCAACGGCCCGAACCCAGGACTCGACCACGCCGTCCTGCTGCTCGCGCAGCACGGCAGCGAGCCTGCCCTCGTTTTCCCCAACCACCCGCGAACCTCCTCGGAACCGCTGTCGTCCGAGACAGTAACCGCTCGAACCGCCACTTCGGGGTTCGGAGGTGGGGCAGGGGGAGCGTGATCGGCGGGGGTCGGCGGCAACCCCGACCCGGCCGTGGCGTTCGTCACCGATCAGGGGACGCACCCGGCCGGTGGCGCGTCGCCGTCGAAACTCGTCGCCACCGGACGAGGTCACCGCCCCGGGGAATCCTTCTCCGCTTTACGGCGGAATACCTCTATCGGCCCCGCTGCGGGACGACGAGTCCCCCTTCATTCGTTCCTCGGTGCGAATAAAATGGCCGGACTCCGGTCTCGGGGTCGACGGGGTCCGCCGGCGCCGTCGCCGTCCGGCAATTCGCTCGACCGCGCCCTCTCGTGATCCGACCCCCGACGCGGCCCACCCGCGGCCCGCCCCGGTCCGCGTCGAGCCCTGGCCGCGGCGTCGCGTGGCGCGGTCCGGGCCGCCGTACGACGATGGAGCCGGTCGCACCGCACGGTCCGGCCGCGCAGCCGGAACGGGAGGTGTGCAGGACGTGCCCGCGGCAACGCCTTCCTCCGCGCCCCGGCCGTTCGCCGTGATCGTCCGCCGCCACGACGACGCGGTGGTGGCGACGGTGTCCGGCGAGGTCGACCAGAGCACCGCGCCCCGGTTGCGCGAAGCGCTCGCCGACGTGCTGCGGGAGCGGCCCGCGGTGGTCGTGGTGGACCTCCGCGACGTCGACCTGCTGGCGTCGGCGGGGCTGGCGGCGCTGATCGCGGCTCACGACGAGGCCGTTCCCGAGGTTCGGCTGAGCGTCGTCGCGCCCGCCACCGCACCTGCCATGCGGTCGGTCAGGGTCACCGGTCTGGGCGACTTGCTGATGGTTCACTCGACGGTGGACGCCGCGCTGGCGGCCACCTGAGCCACGCGTCGGCCGGCGGTCACGCGCGGCCGGCGGACCGCGGCCCGAGTGCCGCCCGCGCCTCGGGTGCGATTTGTGCGGACAGGCCGTCCGGTGTTCGTCGCACTCCGGTTCGCTGGATGGTCGAACAGCGCTTGTCCGGTGGGTGCGGACTGAATGGCCGTCACTCGGTGGACGCATTTACAGCCGGATTGGCGCGCGGCTAGCTTGAGTGCCCCACGAACTGCTCGTGGATTTCTCCCGAAATCGAGGACCTGCATGAGACACAATGAGTGGCAGGTGCATTCGCGGCTGGGTCGGATCGCCGTCGCCGCGTTCGCGATCGCCGCGCTGGTGGTGGCCGGTCCGGTCGCGCACGCCGGCGCCGAGGCGTCCGGTCTCACCGCGCCGACGTTGTCCGCGACCGTGCCGGACGTCTCCTCGCGGACCACGTCGACCGTCTCCAACGGCGCTTGGTCCTGCACGTTGAGCGCGACGGTCCCCAACCGCTGGTACGGGGGCTCGGGCGGCGGCGAGCAAGCGTTCGGCAGCTTGACCTGCACCCACGTGATGCCCGAGATCTACATCGCGACGGGCCTCTACCGCAACGGCTACCTCGTGGCCTCCACCGACAGCGACCGGTTCTCCACGACGTTCGCCAACGCGCTGCCGTCCAAGTCGCCCCACGCGTCGGGGAGCTACGAGAGCGGCACCCTCGGCGCCGTCCTCTGGCCCGACAACACGGTGACCCAGATCCCGCAGATCTACAGCGCCGCCGTTTCCCTCTGACCGGGGCCCCGCCCGCTGGTGGCGGGTCCCTGGTCCCGGGCCGACCCGGACCACCCTCCGCGCCGGTGTCGGGCGCCGCGGAGGGTGGCTCCGCCGCGGCGGAGGCCGGTCAGGCCGACCGGTCCCCGTCGGCGGCCAGGCGGAACCGGAAGTCGCGGAACAGGGCGGTCTCCGGCGCGTCCGCGCCCCGCAGGCGGAGGGCGTAGCTGATCAGCGCGTGCGGGATCATGTACAGGCGCAGCCCTTCCTCCGTCGCGCCCTCGGACATGTTGTCGACGACCCAGTCGATCGCCGAGCTGCCGCGGTAGTGCTCGCGCGGCTCGAAGATCAGCTCGGGGGCGTCGATCTCGCCGAGCACGTTGAGCACGTAGCTGACCGGGAAGCCGCGGTTGGCGCGGTTGGCCGGGGTGCTGTCGAGGTCGGTGAAGGAGTCGACCATCTTGTGCAGCGCCTCCTCGGGGATGAGGTCCATCCGCCCGGTCTGCATGGCCACCTCGACGATGTAGGGGTAGGCGATGCCGTTGGGGAAGAAGTTGGCGCCCGGGTCGACCTGGTCCAGCACGGCCGCGATCTCCTCCACGTACCCGTCCAGGTCGGGGAGCTGGTCGTCCAGCCGGCCCAGGTTGTGCAGGCCGACGATGTAGTACTGGCTCATGTGGACGCGGTCGCTCCACGGCACCTGCGCCAACAGCTCCTTGGCCTCGGCCAGCCAGTCGACCGGGTCGGTCAGGTACTCGGCGCGGCCGCTCATGGCGATCGCGTTGAGCATGCACAGCAGGGGGTAGACCTTCGACCAGGCGACCGGCAGCTCCTCCGGGAACGACGGGAAGATCCCGATCTCGTCGGCGCGCGCCATGTAGCGCAGGGTCTCCCGCATGTAGTCGCGCTCGCCGTCGAAGATGTACTCGTCGTAGCCCAGCAGCGACAGCACGGACATGAACATCGAGCCGGACCGGCCGCGGAAGTAGGGCGCCGGGATGTTCTCCAGCAGGTCCAGCGCCTCCACGACGCGGTTGCGCTCGGGGGTGACCAGCCGCTCCCGCAAGCCGATCTGCCCGAGCGCGAGGAACACCGCCGAGCTGGCGGACAGCCGCTCGTAGTCGCCGTGCCGGCCGCGGTTCTCGTCGGGGATCTGGTCCGGCGCGATCGCGTCGAGCGTGTCGAGCACCTCGGCCGGGAAGTCACCCCGGTCGTCGACCAGCAAGGACACGTCGAGGCCCAGCTTGGCGAACGAGTCCATGACGAGGCAGCCCGCCAGCGCCCGGTAGTAGGGGTTGCGCTCGGCGCGGGCCGCGTCGAGCAGCGGTTCGACGGCTTGCTCGACCCACGTGCGGTCGCGCGCGGGGTCGTTGACCTTCAGCACGAAGTGGCCCAGGTCCCGGCAGAACAACGCGTAGGCGTTGGACGGCAGGACCTTCCCGGCCAGCCGGTCGAGCGCGTCGCCGATGTGCCCGGCGACCGCGGGGTCGTGGTCGACGGGGTACTGGCCGAGCCCCAGGGCGCGGATCATGCGGCTCCACGGCGCGGTGATCATGCGGGACTCGTTCGACAGGTCCGTCAGCCCGGAGACGGGGAGGGTGCGGGAAGCGGTGGTGGCCATGGTTCTCTCAGTCCTTGGTGGTCGGTCGATGTCGGGTCGCGGGTGGGCGGGGCTACGCGGCGGCGGTGCGGCCGGGCAGCGGCGGGACCGGCAGGCCGAGGAACTCGGTGCGGCGACCCTCCAGCATCTCCAGGGCCCAGTTGAGCCACTTGACGCCCTCGCAGTAGATGGCCACCGGCCGCCGCTGCGACTGGTGGTTGTCGACCAGGGTGCCGCCCAGCTCCGCCTGGAAGTGGAACGGCGGCATCGCGGTGAAGTGGGTGCCCATGACGAAGGCGAACCGGATCAGCCAGTACGGGTCGTCGCGCAGGTGCGGCGAGTCCGGGTCGTCCAGGCCGTACACCTCGGTCATGATCTGGGCGAAGTGGTCCTCCACGCCCCGGGGCGCGTCCGGGTGGACCGGTCCGCCGTCGACCGCCACGTCACGCACGCGGTACGCCCGCCGGTACGGGTTGTCCTCGGTGAACTCGACGTCGACGCGGGGCGTGCGCCCGGGACCGCACCGGACCCGCAGCGTGAAGTGCTCGTGGTGCAGCTCGTCGTAGTGGCCGATGGAGTTGTGCCAGGGCTTGTTGTCGTACATCGGGTCGTCGCTGGTGTCGGCGCCCGTGCTGCGGAAGCCGATCGCCCTCGGGTCGAGGAACCTGATGCCCAGCGACGCGGCGGTGACGCCGGCCAGCGCCGCGTCGACCTCGTCGGCCGGGGCGCCGGACTCGATCAGGCGTTGCGCCCGCAGCAGCGGGCCGGTGTCGGTGATCTTGATGTTCTCGGTGTTCGTGTCGCCCATGACCAGGGAGTGCACCCGCGGCTCCAGGACGTCGAGGAACGCCGGGTCGGCGCGGAAGCGCCTCAGCAGGGCCGAGGAGTTCAGGTAGGACACCCCGTCGACCACGATCCGCTCGGTGTCGAGCAGGTGCTCGTCGAACGTGTTCGGCGCGGTGCGGCGGCACAGGTCCAGCCGGTCCTCGATCTTGCGGAAGTAGGAGACCTCCAGCGTCCGGCCGGGCGCGGCGACGCGGTTGACCGAGTGCACCTCGTCGTTGAGGACCTTCAGGACCACCGTGTACAGGCGGGCGACCACGGCGGGCGGCGGGCAGTGCTCGGCCACGAACCGGCTGACCTCCTGGCCCGGCACGTAGCTCATCTCGTAGATGACCTCCTTGTGCGCGGTCCGCTCGTCCTGCCGGAGGTGCTCCGGGACGCCGATCTCCCGCTCCAGGCTCGCGAAGGCCTGGGGGAAGTACGGGCGCACCGACTCGGGCAGGGCCTTGAGGTACTCCGCCTGGTTGCGCGCCTTGGCGAACGGCGGCAGCATCACGCCTTCGCCGTCGCGGTTCCACCGGGCGGTGGTCAGGGCCTCGCTGAGGATCTTGCGGACGTGGATGCGCTCGTCGCCCTCCTTCCTGACGAAGATGGTCATGGACTCGCTGCCGCCCTTGCCGAAGCCGACGACCTCCTCGCCGCTGTCGACGTAGGCGTAGACCGCGCTGCTGAGCAGGTTGCGGCCACGCGCGTGGCGCAGCACCTCGAGGTACTCGGCGGTCAGCGACAGCGTCGACCGCGTCTCGAAGTCGTCCAGGGCGGGGTTGGCCCGCTTGCGCCAGATGTCGGCCGGCGACCGCACCGCGATGACGTCCGCCCGGAACGGGCCGGTGTCGAAGTGCGCGGCGTCGAGCGTCGAGCCCAGGGACAGGATCTGGCAGTTGCCGTTGAGCTGGATCCGGCGGGCGGGGGAGTCGAGGGTGCTAAGCGAAGACGACACGGGTCGTTGCCTCCAGATCGATCTTGGCCTGAAGTGGGGTGCCCGCCGACGAGAGGACCGGGACCTCGGGGGTCCGCAGCGAGGCCAGCACCCGGTCCAGGGCGGCCTCCGCTTCCTCGGTGCCCGTGCCGGAGCGCAGGTAGGCGGCGTAGAGCCGCACGACGTCCGGCAGCGCCGCCGCGCCGGACGCGGCCAGCGCGACCAGCCAGCCCATCGGGTCGCTGCCCGCGAGGTAGTGGTCGTGCAGGAACGCGGCGGGCCGGTGCAGGCGCAGCAGCCGGAACAGGGTGTACTGGTAGACCAGGTAGCCGAGGGCGAGCTGGTCGACGGTCGGGGTGGTGACGCCGGGCAGGGTCAGGAACCCGTCGTCGGCGACGCCGAGGCTGTCGAACACCTGGTCGTAGATCTGCCGTGCCAGCGGCTGCGTGTCGAGCAGCAGCCGGGTGTTGGCCGCCAGGTCGGCGTAGTCGAGGCCGGGCAGGTGGTCGAAGTGGACCACGACCACCTCGTGCTGCTCGACGCGGGTGAGGCTCCGGTTGCCGACGACCCCGGCCGCGTCGAGCACCTTCAGCTCGGCGTACACCTGGCCGAGGTCCTCGGCCGCGCCGACGATCCGCTTCCTCAGCCGGGCCTGGAGCACGAGCTCGCCCGCCTCGACGTCGACGTGATCGCGGTAGTTGCAGGTGTGCTGGAGCGTCTCCAGCAGCTCGTGGAAGGCGGGCGACGCGGACCGGTCGTGGCGGGCCGCGTCGTCGGTGACGACGCGACCGATGGTGCGGTACAGGTACCGCTCGCAGAACCGGTCCTCCCCGGCGGCGCGGAAGACGTCCCGCAGCGCGTCGTGGTGCCGGTCGGTGATCCGGCCGGCGCCGGTCCTCAGGTCCGCCAACTGCCCCAGCAGGGTGTCGGTCAGCCGCACCGCGCGCAGGAACGGGTCCGCGGCGCCCGCCGTCCCGGTGTAGGAGGTGACCGGCACGTCGAGGTCGTTGTCGACCAGCAGGCGCACCGACTTGCCGCCCAGACCGAGTTCGACGACCGCGTCCGGGCGCAGCGCGTCCAGCGTCTCCGCGGTCGCGCGCGACGCCATGACCTCGTCGACGATCGCCAGGACGCCGTTGCGCACCTCGGCCGCGGTGGTGAGCAAACCGGAGTTGTTGTTCGACACGACCGGTGCGTGCGGCTTGCGGAACACGACGCCCTGGTCGGTCATGAACCGCTCGAACGCGTGGCGCGCGGCGGTCATCCGCTCGGCGTGGGCGAGGAACGTGGTCGGCGGCTTCAGCTCCTCGACCGCGACGGCCGGGAAGCCCCCGGCGAACCGGTCGAAGGCGTCCTTGGCGCCGGCGCGGACGTAGACGTTGGTCTGGCGGTGGGAGTAGAGCTTGTGCACCTCGACGTCGGAGGTCGGGAACGCCCGGGCGACCGCCGCCAGGAGCGCGGCGAGGGCCGCGGGCTCGCCGCGCAGCCCGATCACGTGGTGCGGCTCGGTCACCAGGGGCCGACCGCGCAGCGACTCCGGCAGGTACGCGGCCAGTTCGGCGGCCGGCGAGTCGTCGCCCGCGCCGTCCGCGGCCGTCAGCATCAGCGGGGTGAACGCGTGCGCGAGCCTGGTCCCGTCGGCCACGGACAGTGCGCCGGCGGCCACCGCCGCCGTGATGATGCCGAAGCTCTCACCGGTGTAGCCGGCGATGCGCAACGGCACGCCGGCGTTGGCCGCCGTCACGCGCAGGTGGGTGTCGAGGGCGAGGCCGTGCGCGAGGAAGGCGGCGCCGATGAAGCCCTGCGCGGCGAGCCGGTCGCCCGGCACGTTCCCGGGGACCAGCAGCAGCGCTTCCGGGCCCGGCAGGCCCAGCGCCCGCGCGCCCTGCTCGTAGACGTCGACCACCTCGGGAATGCCCGAGTCGAGCAGGCCCCGGCCGAGGTCCCGGTAGAACGACCGGCTGCCGAGGCCGGGGAAGAAACCGACCACCTGCCGGCCGCGGTCGATTCCGATCAGGCCCTCGCGCGTCGTGCCGATCATCCGGCGGGACTGCTCGCGGGAGAACAGGAACGCGTTGGCCCGCGACAGGGAACGCACCAGGGTCGTGGTTTCGCGGAGGCTGCCCGGGGTGATCAGAATGGCCTCCGGGGCGTGGTCGACGCCGGCCGGCGACCTGGTGGCGCCGCCGTCGGGGGGCGCTATCCGGTCCATCAGGAAAATGGTGAAGAACTCGCATTCCCGGAGTTCGTCCACGAGCGCCAGCAGGTCGGCCGCGCTCGCGTTCGCGACGAAGGCGGGGTCCACCGGGTGGGCCGCCGCGAGCCGGCCGGACACCGCCGGGTCGGCGAAGGTCGCCCGCAGGGAGTCGACGTCGTCGGCGTCGAGCCCGCGCAGGACCGCCTGCCGCGACGTCCGGCGGATCGCCAGCACCGGCTGGACCCCGCGCCGCAGCCGGGTGGCGGTCCGCGCGGCGCCGTCCAGCGCCCGTTGCAGCTCGGGGTCGAGCCCGCTGCGGCGCAGTTCGACGGAGGCGCGGTGGAGGTTCTGCGCGAACTCCGCGCCGCCGGTCCCCGGCTCCCGGCTCATCGCGTCGGCCGCGGCGCGCACCCACGGGTGGATGGCGCGCACGTCCTCCCGACCCAGGACCCCGGCCAGGAGCTCGCCGATCCCGGGCACGCCGGGCAGCAGGGCGCAGCCGGGCTCGGCCGCGCCCTCGACCAGCCAGTAGCCGGGGCGCAGCAGGTCGAACAGGCGCTGCCGCCACGCCGGCGCCGCCACCCCGCGCTCGTCGCGGTCGCTGAACAGGAACACCGCCTGGCGGTCGTGGTCGAGCACGAAGTCGGCCACCCCGCCGTGCGGCGCGGCGCCGCTCACGTCGAACGGGACCTCCGCGACCACATCGCCCCGGTGGCAGCTCAGCCGCACCCGGTCCGCGTGGACCTCGACGTCCGCCACGTTCGGCAGGTCGGCCTCGGCAGACGAGTCGGCGATGGCTTTCTCCAGGCCCGCGTAACCGTGTGGATAAGCACGTCTCAGGGACGAGGCGGCCCATTCCGGAATTCCGGGTCTCGTCGGCGTCGTAATGTTCTGGGCGGCGCCGTCGGAATTGACCGCCGGGTGACCGCCCGTCGCCGCGGTCGTCGCCGTCACGAGAGTCGATGTCATCACAACCACATTCCTCGCCGTTCGAAGTTCCGCCCGTCCCCCAGGCCGGGCGGGTTCGAGTGCTACAGGTAGGAGTGCGGTGAGCGGGGTCGGATACGTGCCGGACCGGCAATCCAATTATCCGACCCATAGGCTTTGCTTTGAACATCAAGCGTTTCTCAAGTCGTCCGGCACGAGTCCGAACAGGGCACGTTGATACGTGCCCTGGGTCACACCGGCTCGGGTGCGGGCCGCCCCGGACGCGGACCGGCGCCCCGGTGGTTCCGGGGCGCCGGCGGGTGGGCCAGGGGTCAGGACCAGAGGGTCAGGGCCTGAGGAGCGGGGTCGGGGTCAGAGGGTCAGCGTCCACGAGTCGACGTAGCCGACGTCGTTGGCGGCGACGTCGCGCACCCGCAGCTTCCAGGTCCCGCTGCGGGCCTCGCCGGAGAGGTTCACGGTGGCGGTGCCGGTGACGTTGTCGGCGCTGTCGGTGCTGCTGGAGTTCTTGAGCCGGTACGCGCTGCCGTCCGGGGCGATCAGGTCGATCACCAGGTCGCCGCGGAAGGTGTGCTTGATGTCGAGCTGGACCGTGCTGGAGGCCGACGCGGCCCCGGAGCAGGACAGGCTGATGGGGCTCTCGACGGTGGTGAGGTCGCTGATCGTGACGTTGCCGGCGTTGGTGTCGGCGCAGTCCGTCGGGTCCGGGCCGGGCCCGGGGTCGCCGGTCATGAACCCGGTGTAGAGCAGGCGGTTCGGGGAGCCCGAGCCGATGCCGGTCAGCTTGTCGGGGGTGGCGTTGGTGACCAGGGCGTCGCGGGCCTGCGCCGGGGTGGCGGTGGGGTTCAGCGACAGGTAGACCGCCATCGCGCCGGCCACGTGGGGCGACGCCATCGAGGTGCCGGTCATCGTCGCGGTCCCGGTGGTGCTGGTGTGCGACGCCGAGACGATGTTCGTGCCGGGAGCCCAGACGTCCAGGCAGGAACCGTAGTTGCTGGTGCCGGACCGGGCGTCGGAGCTGGTGCTGTTGCCGACCGTCACGCCCGCGGTGACGTACTGCGGGCTGTAGCCGCACGCGTCGTCGGTGGAGTTGCCCGCCGCCATGACGAACTGCACGCCGCCGGTGATCAGCGCCTTCACCGCGTTGTCCAGCGACGGGTCCGAGCAGCGCTGGCGGCAGCCGATGCTGTAGTTGACCACGGCGGGCTTGACCGCGTTGTTCCGGACCCAGTTGATGCCCGCGATGATGTCGTCGTTGGCGCCCGAACCCTGGCAGTCCAGCACGCGCACCGCGTGGACCTTCGCCTTCTTGGCCACGCCGTAGCGGGTGCCGACGGCGGTGCCGGAGACGTGCGTGCCGTGACCGTGGCAGTCGGCCGGGTTCGCGTCGCCGTCGACGAAGTCGTAGCCGGCCGAGACGCGGCCGGTGAAGTCGGTGTGACCGGCGTTGATGCCGGTGTCGAGCACGTACACGTGCGCGCCCTGGCCGGCGTCGGCGGGATAGGTGTAGGCGTTGTTCAGCGGCAGGGCGCGTTGGTCGATGCGGTCGTCGCCCCAGTTGGGCGGGTTGCTCTGGGTGTCGGCGGTCGTCATCTGGTGCGCCTGCTGGACGTAGGCGACCTCGGGGTCGGCGGCGAGCCGGCGTGCCCGCTGCTCGGTCATGACGACCGAGAACCCGTTGATGAGGTCGAGGCGGTGGCGCAGCTCGCCGCCGTAGCGGCGGGCCTTGTCGGCCGAGGCCGCCTGCAGGGCGCCGGGGACGTCCTTGAGCTTGACGATGTAGCGGTCCTTGACCGCGCCCTGGGCGTTCGCGCCGAGGATCGCGTTCTCGGCGGACGCCGGGACGGACGCGGTGACGACGCCGGTGGCGGCGACCGCGAGCAGCACGACCGCTCTGACCGCCGCGCGCAGGGGGACGGACTTCGTGTTCCGTTGTCGCATACGAGCTTCTCCATTGTGCGTCACCGGCGGGACCACCAGCCGGAGGAGCGCCCGTCGGGCAGGGTTTGATCGTTGACGGCCGCTCGACGCCCACGATCAAGTGCCACACCGCGGTAAACAATCCGGGTGCCGCAAACTAGGGATACTTAAGATCAACCGCGACGGTCGACGACTGGGACGCGGGCATCGAGGCGGTGCGCCAGTCCTTGGCCGTCTCGCCGTCGCCGGACATCCGGCCGCCGGTCGCGGGTGCGGGACTGCGTCGCGCCCCCGACCGGCAGTGGGGCCCGCCGACCGCCTGACGGCAGCCGTGACGACCGAGCGCACCGGGTTGTGAGGCGCACCACCTCCGTGGGCGGCGAGTTTCCCGGGAAGTCCACTGTGGTGCTCAAATACGCGTGCAGGCACTGGAGCCCTCGCTTTCCCCCGAAGCGACGCGCGTGCCATCGTGCAGGTCACGCCCCCTCCCGGCCTTCGGGAGCCGAAGCCGCGGTCGCCCGGTCAGGCGAGGACGCGGGGCCACGCGGGCAGCGGGACCAGCACGGAGGAGACGGAGCGGGGCATGCGACAACGGGCGCTGCTGGGTCGCGAGGAGGAGCGCCGCGCGCTGGCCGCCCTGGTCGAGCAGGCCGCCTCCGGGTCGGGTGGCGCGGTGGTCGTCCTCGGCGCACCCGGGATCGGCAAGTCGACGCTGGTCGCCGAGGCGGCGGAGCGGGCGGCGTCCGGCGGGACCCGCGTCATCACGGCGGTGGGGGTGCAGTCGGAGGAGCACTTGCCGTACGCCGGCCTGCACCAGCTGGTCCACCAGTTGCGGGACGGCATCGACGACCTGCCCGGACCGCAGCGCGCGGCGCTGCGCGCGGCCGTCGGGCTCGACGACGAGGCCGTGCCCGACCTCTACCTCGTCGGCCTGGCCGCGCTGACCCTGCTGTCGGACGCGGCGGTGAAGGCGCCGCTGCTGGTCGT
The DNA here is from genome assembly GCF_016695385.1 of Saccharothrix sp. 6-C. Classification (NCBI taxonomy): domain Bacteria; kingdom Bacillati; phylum Actinomycetota; class Actinomycetes; order Pseudonocardiales; family Pseudonocardiaceae; genus Saccharothrix; species Saccharothrix sp. 6-C. The sequence goes on from NZ_CP064192.1 coordinate 3,291,338, forward strand.
CGTCGAGGACGCCCACTGGATGGACCGGGCCAGCCTCGACGTGCTCGGGTTCGTCGCGCGGCGGATCGAGTCCGACCCCCTCGCCCTGGTCGCGGTCACGCGCGGCCTCGACGACCGGCTCGGCGGCGGGCTGCCCGTGCTGCGCCTGCACCCGCTGACCGACGAGGTGTCGGGGGAGCTGCTGGACGTGGTGGCGCCCGGCCTGGGGCAGCAGGTCAGGCGGCGGCTGCTGGAGGAGGCGGCCGGGAACCCGCTGGCGTTGACCGAGCTGCCCGTCGCGCTGCAAGCGGTCGGTGGGGCGTACGCGCTCACCCCGGGTCCGCTGCCGCTGACCGAACGGCTGGAGCGGACCTTCACCGCACGGGTGTCCCGTCTCCCGGTCGACACCCGGGCGGTCCTGCTCCTCGCGGCCCTCAACGGCGACGGGACGGTGGACGAGTGCCTCGCCGCCGCCTCCCGGATGCTCGGGACCGCGGTCGACGTCGCCGCCCTGGGGCCGGCGGTCGAGGCGGGCCTGGTGCAGGCGTGGGGGATGGTCTTCCGGCACCCGCTCGTCCGCTCGGCGATGCACCACGCCGCGACCGCCGCGGAACGACAGGCCGGGCACGCCGCGCTCGCCGCCGAGCTCCAGGGGCAGCCCGACCGGCAGGCCTGGCACCGCGCCGCCGCCACCGCCGGCCCCGACGAGCACGCGGCGCGGGACCTCGACTCCACCGCCGACAGGGCGCTGCGGCGCGGTGGCGTCGCCGCGGCCCTGGCCGCGCTGCGGCGAGCGGCGGAGCTGACCGCGGACCCGACCGCCCGCGCGGACCGGCTGTTGCGCGCGGCCGAGCTGGCCCTGGAATCGGGCCAGTGCGACGTCGCGGCGCACCTGCTGGCCCAGGCTCGCTCGCTCGACCTCTCGGCCCGCGACCAGGGCCGTGCGGCGTGGGTCGGCATCGCCCTGGTCGAGGGGGCGGCCCAGGGGGAGGGGGCCGCGACCGCCGAGCTGGCCGAGCTGGCCGTCGGCATCACCGCCGGTGGCGAGCCCGTGCTGGGGCTGCGCATGCTGTGGGGCGCGGTCCTGCACTGCTTCTGGGGCGAGCCGGGGCCGGCCGCCCGCCGACGGGTCGCCGCCGCCGTCGACCGGATGCCCGTGGACGCGGACAACGCCGACCTGGTGGCCTTGCGGGCGTACTGCGCGCCGGTCGAGCGCGGTCGAGCCGTCCTCGACGCCCTGACCGGTCAGCTGGAGCGTTCGTCCGAGGACGCCGAGGGCGATCAGCTCCTGGGCGGTGCCGCGGTGACCGTGGGCGCGCCGGCCCTGGCGGGCCGGCTGACCGCGAGGTCGCTGAACGCCCTGCGCGCCCAGGGCCGCCTGTCGATGCTGGCCCGCGCCCTCTGCGTCCAGGCGGGGAGCGCCGCCCGGCTCGGTGACGTGCGCGCCGGTCACCTCGCCGCCGAAGAGGCCGCCGAGCTGGCCCGTGAGACCGGCCAGCCTCTCGTGCACGCGATGGTGCACGCCATCCGAGCGCAGCTCGCCGCCGTCTGCGGAGACCCCCGGGCGTAGGCGTGGGCAGCGGAGGCGGAGCGCACCGCCCTCCCCAACGGCGCGCGCCCGGCGCTGGCCATCGTGCAGATGGCCCGCGGGCAGGCGGCCCTGTGCCAGGGGCGCTACGGCGACGCCTTCGGGCACCTGCGCCGCGTCTTCGACCCGGCCGACCCCGCGTTCCACCCCTGGCTGCGGTTCTACGGGGTCGCCGAGCTGGTCGAGGCGGCCGTGCGCAGCGAGTCCGCGGAGGCGGCGCGGGCCGTCCTGGAGGAGCTGGCCCCGCTCGAAGAGCCGACCCCGTCGCCCGCCCTGCTCTGCGGGCTGCGCCTGGGCCGCGCCCTGCTCAGCCCGCCGCACGCGGCCGAGCCGCTCTACCGGGCGGCCCTCGACGCCGTTCCCGTCGACTGGCCGTTCGAACGGGCGCGGGTGCACCTCGCCCTGGGCGAGTGGCTGCGGCGTCACCGGCGCCCCGCCGAGTCCCGCGTCGTCCTGCAGGCCGCGCGCGAGGTCTTCGACGCGCTCGGCGCATCGGCCTGGGCGGAACGGGCACGCCAAGAGCTGCGCGCGGCGGGCGCGTCCTCGCCTCGACGGGACCCGGCCGCCGTCGACCGGCTCACGTCGACCGAGCTGCACGTCGCCCAGCTCGCCGCGCAGGGGCTGACGAACCGGGAGATCGGCGAGCGGCTGTACGTCTCGCCCAGGACGGTGAGCACCCACCTCCAGCGGATGTTCCCCAAGCTGGGCGTGACGTCCCGCGGCGAGCTCGCGGCGGTGCTGCGCAGCACGATGACGTACGACGAAGACGTAGTCTGACGGACGCGATCAGCCCTGCTCACTCCCTAGGTTCGTGCCATACCCGGTCCGCGCACCGCGGACGGGAGGGAAGGCACACCATGGGAACCATCACCGTCGGCACCGAAGGCTCGACCGACGTCGAGCTGTACTACGAGGACCACGGCTCCGGTCAGCCGGTCGTCCTGATCCACGGCTACCCGCTGGACGGGCAGTCGTGGGAGAAGCAGACCGCCGCGCTGGTCGAGGCCGGGTACCGCGTCATCACCTACGACCGCCGGGGCTTCGGCCGGTCGAGCAAGACCATGACGGGCTACGACTACGACACCTTCGCCGGCGACCTGGACAAGGTCCTGACCCGTCTCGACCTGCGTGACGTGGTCCTCGTCGGCTTCTCGATGGGCTCGGGCGAGGTCGCCCGCTACCTCGGCTCCTACGGTTCGGAGCGGGTGGCGAAGGCGGCTTTCCTCGGCGCTCTCCAGCCGTTCCTGCTGCAGGCGGAGGACAACCCCGCGGGCGTGCCGCAGTCGGTGTTCGACGGCATCGCCGAGCAGGCCGAAGCCGACCGCTACGCCTGGTACGAGAACTTCTTCGTCGACTTCTTCAACACCGACGAGAACCTCGGGTCGCGGCTCAGCGACGCGGCGCTCCGGGCGAACTGGGCCACCGCCGTCGACTCGGCCCCCGTGGCGGCGTACGCGTGCGTCCCGACGTGGCTGACGGACTTCCGGGCCGACGTGGAGCGCATCGACGTGCCGGCGCTGATCCTGCACGGCACCGCCGACCGCATCCTGCCGATCGACGCCACCGCCCGCGAGTTCCGCCGCCGCCTGCCCGACGCGCGCTACGTCGAGATCGACGGCGCCCCGCACGGCCTGCTGCTCACCCACACGGCCGAGGTCAACGCCGCCCTGCTCGCCTTCCTCACCGACTGAGAAACCGGACATGCACACGCTCACACACCGCGTCACCGCACGCGTCACCGCTCTGCTGGCCGTGCTCGTCGCCGTCGTCGTCGCCGGTCTCGGCGCGTCGACCGCGGTGGCCGCCCACCCGACAGCCGGGCAGAAGCCCACGATCGTCCTCGTCCACGGCGCGTTCGCGGACGGCTCCAGCTGGACCCCCGTCATCGAGCGCCTGCAACGGCAGGGCTTCACCGCCGTCGCCGTCGCCAACCCGCTGCGCGGGGTCCGCGCCGACGCCGACGCCCTCGACGCGCGTCTCGCCGGCATCGACGGCCCCGTGGTGCTCGTCGGCCACTCCTACGGCGGCGCGGTCATCACCAACGTGAAGGCCCGCGCGCCGAAGGTGAAGGCGCTGGTGTACGTGGCCGCCTTCGCCCCCGCCGAAGGTGAAGCCGCGGCACAGCTCGCCGCGAAGTACCCCGGCAGCACCCTGGGCGAGACCCTGGCGCCGGTGCCGCTGCCCGACGGCTCGCAGGACCTCTACATCAAGCCGTCGCTCTTCCGGCAGCAGTTCGCCGCCGACGTCCCGGCGCGCGAGACCGCCGTCATGGCGAGCACCCAGCGCCCCGTCCGGGACGCCGCTCTGGGCGAGGCGTCCGGCGCCCCGTCGTGGACGAGCATCCCCTCGTGGTTCCTGCTGGCCGGCGCCGACAAGAACATCCCGCCGCGGGCCCAGGAGTTCATGGCCGACCGGGCCGGCTCACGCGCCACCGTGACCGTCGAGGGCGCTTCGCACGCCGTGGCGGTCTCCCGCCCGGACGCCGTCGTCAAGCTCATCGCCCGCGCCGCGGGCTGACACCCCCCACCCGGCCCTCCCCGGCCCCGCGACCCGCCGGTCGCGGGGCCGGGGCGGCGTCGTCGACCCCGACCATGACCGGGTCAGGTCCTCCTTCGCCCGAGGACTCCGCTCCGTGCCCGGCCGCGGCTCCGAGCGGCGCGGCCCGGCGGCGATCCGGGCGGAGTTCGCGCCGGCGAGCGCGCTCGGCGCGTGATCCCGCGTCTGCGGTGGTTCGCCCGGCTCCGCTACGGCGGCCGCGTGCAGCGGCACGGCTCGGAAGTCTTCCACTTCAACGACTCAGGGCAGATCACCGGCGAGTTCACCTGCGCGACGTTCCGCCTCCCCCTGTGGGAAGAAGCGCGCTGACACCCGTCGCATCTCGCCGGGAACAAGGACTGCCCTGGCGACGGTCTGCCACGAGGCCCGCCGACCGACGAGTCTCGTCAGCGCGGGCCCACCGCGTCGAGGTAGCCGACCAGCCGCTCGGCCAGCTCCACGGGGTGGCTGGTCGCGGCGCAGTGCGCGCCGTCCACCTCGTCCGGTTCGAGGCCGAGCCGGTCACGCGCCACGCGGCGCTGGAAGTCCGGCGGGAAGAACCGGTCTTCGCGGCACAGCAGCACGCGGGTCGGCACGTCCGGCAGCGCGTCGAGCGGCCACGGTTCGCCGGACTCGGCGCTGACCTGCGGACGACCGCACGACAGCGCGAGGGCCGCCACGTCGGCCGGGACGCCGGTGTAGAACGTCTCGGCGTCGTCGAGGCCCTCGGGCGCCTCGAAGCCGGTGTTGGCCCACCAGTCGCCCGGCTTCTCGCCCGGCGCCGGGATCATCCCGGCGAGGAACACCAACAGCCGCACCGGCAGCCGCGCGCACACCAGGGGAGCGGTGAAGCCGCCGTAGGAGTGGCCGACGACGACCAGGTCCCGCCGGTCGCCCACGGCGTCGACCACGGTCCGGGTGAACTCGGCGAACCCGGCGGCCGGGTCGTCGATCGGCAGGTCCGGCGCGACCACGTCGTGGCCGCGCCGACGCAGTTCCGGTTCGAGGAGGTCGAAGTCCCGGTGACTGCCGCCACCGCCGTGGATCAGGACGAAGGTGCTCATGCGCACAGCGTGCCAAACGGGTCCGACATCGTCCGTCGTGGACAGCCGCCCCGCACCCGCCACGACGGCGGGCGCCGCGATCGGCGACCGGGCACGCCGGGAACACCTGTAACGCCCGGTCTCCTCCTCGCGAAGGGCTCCTTGTCACCAGGCGCCTCCGAGGGGAATCCCATGAAAATCCAGACGGGTTGGTCGCTGTACGCGCAGGACCAGGACCGGCCGGAACTGCTGAGCCTGATCACCACCGGGCACCAGGAGGTCGAGAAGGACACCGGCCGGATGATCGAGCAGTACAAGATGTGGTCGTCCGACCTGACCGACGAAGAGCTGGGCAAGGTCATCACGCTGCTCGCCCGCGGCAACGTCTTCGCCCAGAACATCGCCAAGGACCTGCGACTGGAACTCGCCGAGCGGCCCGCGCGGGCCGAGCAGCGCCGGCTGACCTTACAGCTGCGCCGCGACGAGCTGGCCCGCACCGAGGAGCGCCTGCTCCGGCAAGGGCTGGACCAGCTCGGCGGCGCCGGCGACACCTGGGACGGTCGCCGCGACCGGATCACCGCCTGGTGGCGCGAGGTGAAGGTCGCCGAGCTCGCCGAGACGTGGGCGGCGGCGCTCGCCGGGGACCGGATGACCGCCCGGCAGGTCAACAACGAGAGCGTCCTGGGCGGCGACTTCGACGTCCGCAACAACCACCACCGCCTCGACCGGGCCTGGGACCGGAAGATCACCCTCGACCGCACGTTGAACGGGGTGCGCAAGCGGCTCGACCCGCGGCACTTCGACGACCCGGGCACCGGGCGGAACCGCAAGGGCGAACTGGGCCTGCACGACCTGAGCGGCTCGTTGCTGCACGGCACCCGCGTCCCGCTGTCGATCTACGCCCAGCTCAAGCCGTACGCGAACGCCACCGTGGTGTTCATGCCGGCGCCCACCGAACGCGACGCCCAGATCTTCAACGCCATCCAGTCGCTCAAGACGGTCACCGAGGGCGACGTGAAGCTGATGCGGGAGATGCGCAACCGCTTCACGCGCCTGCGGCTGGCGCAGGCCACCGACATGCACACCTACCTGCTCAACATCAACGAGGTCCGCGACGGCGAACCGGTGGTCCGCTACGGACACTCCGGCCTCATCCGGCGGGCGGGCCAGAAGACCGAGGTGAACGTGGACGACATCGACGTCGCCACCCGGCGGACGAACGCGCTGGAGCACCACGTCGTCCTCGCCCAGGACGGTGGCCAGGCGGTGAACGAGGTCGTCATCGTCTACCGGGAGCACGCGTCGGCGCTGTTCCCGGTGTTCGCCGAGTGGAACAAGGCGAAGTCCCACTTCACCGTGCTGAACCGGGACACCGGCGCGCCCACCAAGGCGCACATCACCGACGACGGGAAATGGGTCGGCTGACCTGCTGCCCCGGGCGGGGTGCCAGCCGCCCGGGTGCCTCCGTCGCGCACTGCGGCCGCCCGCCCGCGCGGCAACCGGAACTGGGCATTCTCGAAGAAGTGTGAAACATCGATCGTCGATCATTCTGTCCTGGTCGGCTGGAATGAACAGCTGTGTCGGGGGGCAGTCGAGTGACGCCGGAGACGTCCGGAGGGAAATGGAGCCGTAAGCACTTCAAGGGAGAGGTACTTGATCGTGCAACCGTTTCGCATCGAGATCCCTCAGGCAGACCTTGACGACCTCGACCGCAGGCTGGAGCACACCCGCTGGCCCGACGAGGGGCCCACGGACGGCTGGGCGCGCGGTGTCCCGCTGTCCTACGTGAAGGAGCTGGCCGAGTACTGGCGCACCGGCTTCGACTGGCGGGCCATGGAGGCCCGGCTGAACGAGCTGGACCAGTTCACCACCGAGATCGACGGCGCCAAGGTCCACTTCGTGCACGTCAGGTCGTCCGAGCCGGACGCCACCCCGTTGCTGATCACCTGCGGGTGGCCCAGTTCGTTCGTGGAGTACCTCGACGTGATCGGCCCGCTCACCGACCCGCGGGCGCACGGCGGCGACCCGGCGGACGCCTTCCACGTCGTCATCCCCGCCATCCCCGGCTTCGGGTTCTCCGGCCCCACCCGCGAGGCGCGCTGGGACCACTTCCGGGTCGCCCAGGCGTGGAAGGAGCTGATGGCCCGGCTGGGCTACGAGCGGTACGTGGCGCAGGGCGGCGACTGGGGCTTCATGGTGTCGCTGGAGCTGGCCGCCGCGGACCCCGAGCACGTGGCGGGTGTGCACCTCAACTCGTTGGTCACCTTCCCGCCGCAGGACACGGCGGAGCTGGCCGACCTCAGCGAGGAGGACACGCGCCGGCTCGGCAAGCTGGCGCACTTCGACCAGGAGCTGTCGGCGCACGTGAAGCTCCTGGCCACCCGCCCGCAGACGGTGAGCTACGCCCTCACCGACTCCCCGGTCGGGCAGCTCGCGTTCATCATGGAGAAGTACAAGGAGTGGACCGACTCCCGATCGGTGCCCGAAGAGGCGATCGACCGCGACCTGATGCTCGCGAACGTCGCGATCTACTGGCTGACCGGAACCGCGGCCTCGTCGGCCCGCCTGTTCTACGAGTCGCTGGACCGGACCGACCGCAACATCGCTTCCCGCTACGGCGGTCCGTGGGAGCTGACCACCCCGGTGGGCGTCGCGGTCTTCCAGCACGACGCCGCGATCCCGTTGCGCCGGTTCGCCGACCGGGTCCTGTCGACCATCCGGCACTGGTCGGAGTTCGAGCACGGCGGTCACTTCCCGGCGATGGAGCAACCGGAGCTCTTCGTGGCGGACATCCGGTCTTTCGTCCGGTCCCTGAACGCCGTCCCGAGCTGATCGCGGTCGGTCTCCGACGAGAAACGGAATCGGACGTGGTGAATCACCGCGGTGCCGGGGCTGCTCACCCCTGCCGAATTCGCTGTGGTTCGGCGTCGAAGTGCTGCCGCCCCGGATCACCACGGCTCGGATCACCACGGCTCGGATTGGTCAGGCATTCTGGGAGAACACCACCTCCATCAGGTCCTCCATTCTGTTTTGGAACCCTCGGTGCGAGGAGCGGCAGATGACTGGACACATACCCGCGCAACGGCGCGGGTCCGGCGACGAAGTCGTCCGAGCGGGAACACCTCTCGGACCACGCGCCAGTCGGGCTTCCGATCCCGGGGATGACGCCGCGCGGCGTTCCCCTCCACCACCGTCCTCGGTGACCGTGGACATCGCCATCCCGGTGCTCAACGAAGAGCACGCATTACCCGGTTGCATAGCCGTGCTGCACGAGTACCTCGCCGACCGGATGCCGTTCGCCTGGACCATCACCATCGTCGACAACGCCAGCACCGACGGCACCCGCCAGGCGGCGGAGAAGCTCGCCGAGCAGTGGCCGCGGGTCCGCCTCATGTCCCTGGGGCAGCGGGGCAAGGGCAACGCGGTGCGAGCCGCCTGGTCCAGCAGCGAGGCCAGCGTGGTCGCCTACATGGACGTCGACCTGTCCACCGGGCTGGACGCGTTGATCCCGTTGGTGGCCTCGGTGGCCGCCGGTCACTCCGACATCGCCATCGGGTCGCGGTTGGCGCCCGGCGCGCGCACGGTCCGGGACCCCAAGCGCGAGGTGATCTCGCGCGGCTACAACGCGCTCGTCCGGCTCACCCACGGCGCCCAGTTCCGGGACGCGCAGTGCGGTTTCAAGGCGGCCAGCGCCGAGGTGATCCGACCGCTGCTGCGACGGGTCGAGGACGACACGTGGTTCTTCGACACCGAACTGCTGCTGTTGGCCGAGCACAACGGGCTTCGGGTGCTCGAAGTCCCCGTGGATTGGGTGGAGGACGTGGACAGCAGGGTGAAGGTCGCCGGTGTGGCGGCGACGAACGTGCGCGGGCTGATCAGGATCGCGAGGGCGAAGCTGTCCGGCGCCGCGGACGTGGCGGAGCTGCCCCAGCGGCCGGAGCCGCAGCCGACCCACCCCGACGCCGTGTTGTCCGGGCGCGACATCTCCGGTCTGCGCCGGCTCGTGTCGTTCGGCCTCATCGGCTTCGTCGCCACGATGATCACGCTCGGCCTCTACACGATCTTCCGGACGTGGTGGCCGCCGCTGGTCGCCAACGTGGCCGCGGTGACCCTGAGCGTCTTGTTCAACACCGAGGCCAACAGACGCGCCACCTTCCGGGACCGCTCCCACCCCGCCGGACGGGTCCACGTGCAGTCGTTCGTGGTCTTCGGCCTGTACTGCGGGTTCACCTCCGGCGCGCTGCTGGCGCTGCACGCCGTCGCCGACCAGCCGTCCCGGTCCGTCGAGCTGCTCGTCCTCCTGGTCGCGTCCGCGATCGGCACCCTCGGCAGGTTCGTCCTGCTGAGCACCTGGGTCTTCCGGTCGCGACCGCGGACCGACGAGCGCGAGGACTCGCTGACCTGACCGGGAAGTCGGGAACCGCCTCTCGATTCGCCCAAGGAGCCCCTGCCCGACGATTGTGAGGATGCTGGCATGCCTGCTGCACAAGTTCCCGCGACACCGGCGACCGGATCGGGTCGCCTGCCGGCCGGCCTGGTGCTGGCCGGTCTCGCCATCGCGGCGGCCCTGGGGGTCGCCGTCGTCGCCAGCCTGCCCCTGCGCGACAAGCTGTGGCTGCTCGAAGTGGATTTCAAGGTCTACCACATGGCGGGTTCGGTGGTGCTGGACGGCATCTCGCCGTTCGACGTCGCCACCGATGACGGCTTCCTGTTCATCTACCCGCCGATCGCCGCGTTGTTCTTCGTCCCGCTCGGACTGCTGAACGTGCACGTCGCGTTCGGCATCTGGACGTTCCTCAACGTCATCGCGCTGGAGATCGCGGTCTGGTTGGGCCTCGGGCTGCTGGCGCCGCAGGCCCGGGTCGAGCGCGCGAAGTTCGCCGTGCTGGTCACCGCGGTCGCGCTGCCCACGGCCACGGTGATCATGAACTTGGGCGCGGGCCAGGTGAACATCGCGCTGCTGCTCCTGGTCCTCGCCGACCTCGCGCGCAAGCCCGGGCGGTTCCAGGGCGTCGCCCTCGGCATCGCGGCGGGGCTCAAGCTGACCCCGCTCATCTTCGTCGCCTACTTCGTCCTCACCGGTCGGATCCGCGCCGCCGTGGTGTCCATGGTGTCCTTCGTCGGGACCGTGGTCGTCGCCTTCATCCTGCTGCCCGGCCCGTCGGCCCGGTGGTGGGGCGAGCTGGTGCTGGCGACCGAGCGGATGACGCCGCCCGGCACGGGGCCCTACATCCAGTCCATGCGCGGTGTGCTCGCCCAGATGCCCGGGGTGCTGAGCGCGCCGTGGCTCTGGTTCGTGCTGGCGGGCATCGTCGGCGTGGCCGGGTTGGCGATCTCGTCGTGGTACAGCCGCCACGGGATGGAGGCGATCGGCATCTTCTCCTGCGCCGTCACCGGCCTGATCATCTCGCCGATCTCCTGGCCGCAGCACTGGGTGTGGCTGATCCCCGCCCTCGCCATGTGGCTGTGGTGGGCGCGGCAGCGGCGCAGCGCGGCGCACACCGCGGCGGTGGCGGTCTCGTGGCTGGTGATGGTCGTGATGACCGTGCTGATCTTCATGCTGGTGGGTGGCGCGCTGAGCATGCCCACGGCCGGCATCGTGGCCATGAGCAGCGTGCCCGTGCTGGCCGGACTCGCGTTCCTCGTCGTGCTCGCCGTCGCGCGACGCCGCCTGGTGAACTCGCCGACGGCGCAGATCTCGCAGGTGTGACGCGGGGAAGAGCCGATCGGCGCTTCCGCGTGCTGTCAGGTCGGGCCCGGCCGCACCGCCGGGCCCGACCTCTGCTTGTGCCGCGCGGACGTCGGGTCGCGTGGGCAGCCTGCCCCCGTCGTCACGTGCCTTCCGGGGCCGGCTCGTCCGCCCGCGCCACGGGCGGCTTCAGGAAGCTGGTGGCCCAGGCGACCGCGATGCCCAGCACCGCGACGACCAGGCCGGTGATCACCGGGGCCGCCGCGCCGCCCCGGCTGATCGCCACGCCGCCGAGGACCGGTCCCAGCGCGATGCCCACGTTGGCCGCCGAGGCGGGCAGCGAGGCCGCGAGCTGACCTCCCGGACCGGCCAGGCCCACCACGCGGACCTGGAGCGAGGGCACCATGCCGAAGGCGAACAGGCCCCAGGCCACCAGGGCCACCGCGACCAGGACCGGGCTCGACCCGACGAGGTAGAGCACGAGCAGCGCGACCGCGGTGCCCGCCGTGGCCACGATCAGCGCACGGCCCGCGTTCCGGTCGGCGAACCGCCCGCCGCCGAACGAGCCGACCGCCGTGGCGACGCCGTAGGCGAACAGGTAGGCGCTGAGCATCGCGCCGGTGATGCCCGTGACGTCTTGGAGGAACGGCACGATGTACGTCAGCGCCGCGTACAGCGAGGTGAACACCACGAAGTTCAGACCCAGCACGGCGAGCACCCGAGGGGCGAAGGCGTACCGGGCCTGGCCCGCCGCGCCGCCCGCGGGACTGGCCACCGGGGGCACCAGCACCAGCGTGGCGACGAGCGCGACCAGGGCGAACACGACGATCGCGACGAACGAGCCCTGCCAGCCGAGCGATTGGCCGACCAGCGTCCCCAGCGGCACGCCCAGCGCCGCCGACACCGCCACACCGGAGACGATCGTGCCGACCGCCCGGCCCGCCCGCTCCGGCGGGACGATCGACATGCCGGTCACGAACCCGACCGCGATGAACAGGCCCTGCAACGCCCCGGTCACCGCGCGCACCGCGAGGAACAGGCCGTACTCGGGTAACAGCACCGGGACGAGGTTGGCCGCGGCGTACAGCACGATCGCGCCGACCAGGATCGCCTTCCGGTTCAGCTTCACCGTCAGCGCGGTCAGCACCGGCCCGCCGACGGCGATGCCCAGCGCGTAGGCCGTCACCAGCCACCCGGCGGCGGGGATGGAGACGCCGAGATCGCCCGCGATCAGGTCCAGCACGCCGACCACGAGCAGTTCGGCGCTGCCCAGCACGAACATCCCGGTGAACAGCGCGGCCAGGGCGAGGTTGGTCCTGCTCCTGCTCAACGCGGCTTGCTGGGTGGTCACGTGCACCGTCCTTGTCGTGTGACGTCGGCGATGACCCGAGAATGGCCGAGACGCCCGGCCGGAAATCACCGCGGGCTTGAACTCGAATCCGATTCTATCGGCGTTTCCGCGCCGGGGGCAATTGTCGTGCGGATTCGCGGAACCCCTTCCCGGCGGCGGAGTGCCCCAGGATCCGGTCGGTGATGCGGAGGGGCCTCGATAGGCTGTCGGCCATGGTGGCGTACTACCGCGACGAGAAGGCGGCTCGCGCGTTGCCCGCCTTGGTCCCGACGCATTCCCAGCACGTCGACGAGGGATATCGGATCGTCGCCCCGGACGCGACCCTGACGGCGGTCGTGGCGCACGTGCAGTGGTTGGACAACCACCCCGGCGGGCCCGACACGCACGTGATGATCTCGTTCGAGGACGGCGCGAACGTCGAGTTCCCCTTCGACGTGCCGCTGACCGCGGTCTGGCACGACGAGCGCCGGGCCATCCCGTCGGCGGACCTGGCCGCCGCGGCGCCGGCCACCTGGGGGACGCCGGCCGGCCGCTGGAAGTGATCACGCGGAACGGGGGCGGTGGTGGCGTGGAGCCGTCAAGGTGAGTCCGCCGACCGAACTGTCCGGTTCCGGACAAGTCTGGTCGAGTTTTTGCGTCTGTGAGTCAAGTTCTTGCGTCAAGTTGTCGACTTTACTTATGGTCGTGTGACCCTCCTTACAACGACGCAAGGATGTGGGCGGACCACCATGCGCACCCTGCTCAGCATCGTGATCACGTTCTGCTCGGCCCTGGCCCTCGCCGTCCCCGCGACCGCAGGCACTCCGGCAGCGGGCGCCCCGACCGCGGGGACACCGACCGCGGGGACACCGACCGTCGCCACCGCGCCGAGCGCCCAGGCGGTGCCCTCGGACGTGCACCTCTTCTACTACCCCTGGTACGGCAGCCCCGACCTGTACGGCTCCTACCGGCACTGGCAGCAGGGCGGCCACACGCCACCCGACGACATCGGCGCCGACTTCTTCCCCACCCTCGGCGCCTACGACTCCGGCGACCTGACCCGCGTGGTCGACCAGCACATGCAGTGGGTCCGCCGCTCCGGCGCCGGGGTGATCGTGACCAGCTGGTGGGGTCAGGGCTCGTACGAGGACCGGCTCATGCCCGGCCTGCTCGACGCCGCCGCCCGGCACGGCGTGCGGGTCGCCTTCCACCTGGAGCCGTACGGCGGCCGCACGGCGCAGAGCACCGTCGCCGACGTCCGCTACCTCGACGACCGCTACGGGTCGAGCCCCGCCTTCTACCGCGACGCCCAGCGCGGCAACCGGGGCGCGTTCTACGTGTTCAACAGCCTGGACGTGGCCGACTGGACGCCGCTCGACGCCGTCCGCGACACCGGCATCGTGCTCGCCCAGACCACCGACATGAGCAAGGTCGCGCACTTCGGCGGCATCTACACCTACGACGTGATCGCGAGCAGCGCCGCGATCGGCTGGAAGGGCGTGGCCGACCACGCCCGCGCCAACGGCCTGGTCTGGGCGCCTTCCGTCGGCCCCGGCTACCTGGACGACCGCGCCGTGCCCGGCAACACCAGCCCCACCCTGGACCGCGCCGACGGGGCGACCTACGACCTGCAGTGGCGCAACGCCCTGAGCCCCGAGACCGGCGGCAAGCCGGACTGGGTGTCGATCACCTCGTTCAACGAGTGGCACGAGGGCTCGACCATCGAGCCCGCCGACTCCACCCCGCCGGCCGGCCACGGCTACCTGACCTACGAGGGCGCCTACGGCCGGACGGGCCAGGCCGCCGAGACCGCCTACCTCGACCGCACCCGGTACTGGGTCGAGCAGTTCACCGGGTCCGCGCCGCCCGTGCCGAACCCGGACCTCGCCGGTGGCCGCGTCTTCACCGCCCGGAGCAACGTCCCCGGCCACGCCGGTCCGAACGCCAACGACGGCGACGCGGGCACCTACTGGGAGAGCGCGCACAACCTGTTCCCCCAGCCGTTGACCGTGGACCTGGGCGCGACCGAGGAGGTGGGCCGCGTCGAGGTGGCCGTGCCGCCCGGGTGGGAGCCCCGCACCCAGCGGATCACCGTGCGCGGCAGCGCGGACGGCCGCACGTGGACGACCCTCGTGGCCAACCGCGGCCACCGGTTCGACCCGGCCACCGGCAACCGCGTGAGCATCACCGTCCCGCAGGCGTTCCAGCGCCACCTGCGCCTGGTCTTCACGGCCAACACCCGGTGGCCCGCCGGGCAGGCGGCCGAGGTCGGCGTGTTCCGGTTCTGACCGCGCCGCCGAGCGGACCGCGCGGGAGCGGTCCGGGCGGTCCCGGGACCGGCTCACCATCCGGATCGTCAACCGCACGCCGTCACCTCGACAACTCCGGCCGACACCGTCGCCACCCCAGGGAGAGCCCTGTCATGAGCACCCGAAGGCCGCACCCGGCGGTCGTCCTCGCCGTGGCGCTCGCCGCGTCCGCCGCGACCGCCGCCACACCCGCGCACGCCCAACCGCCACCGCTGGTCACCGACCCGACCAGCCTCGTCAACCACTTCATCGGCACCGGCAGCGGCGGGGAGCACGTCGGCTCCGTCAACACCTTCCCCGGCGCCGTCGCGCCGTTCGGCATGCTCAGCTGGAGCCCGGAGACCACCTCCCGGCCCGCCGGCGGCGGCTACGACCACCGCGACCAGGCCTCGCTCGGCCTGAGCGTCACGCACCTGTCCGGCGTCGGCTGCCCGGTGCAGGGCGACCTGCCGATCCTGCCGACCGTCGGCGCGGTCACCGGCTCGCCGGCGGGCGCCACGCTCCCGTTCAGCCACGCCGACGAGAAGGCGAGCCCCGGGCTGTTCGAGACGAAGCTGGGTGACGCGGGCACCGGCGGCGCGATCACCGCGCGCGTCGCCGCGACCACCCGCACCGGTGTCGGCCGGTTCACCTTCCCCGCCACCGAGCAGGCCAACCTGCTGTTCAAGGCGGGCTCCTCGCAGGTGGCCAACACGGCCGCGCAGGTCCGCGTCACCGGCCCGGACCAGCTCGCCGGCACCATCGCCGGCGGTCGGTTCTGCGAGCGGCCCAACACCTCCGCGGTGCACTTCGCCGCCGTGTTCGACCGGCCCTTCGCCGCCACCGGGACGTGGCACGACGACGTGCTCACCCCCGGCGGCACGGCCGTCGACCACCCGCGCGGCGGCGCGTGGGTCACCTTCGACACCCGCCGACAGCGCCAGGTCGGCGTGAAGGTCGCGATCAGCTACGTCAGCCCGGCCAACGCCCTGGCGAACCTGCGGGCGGAGGCGCCCGGCTGGGACGTCGACGGCGTGGCCGGGCAGACCCGCGCCGCCTGGCACCGGCTGCTGTCGAAGATCCAGGTCGGCGGCGGCACGCGGGACCGGCAGACCCAGTTCTACACCGCCCTCTACCACTCCCTGCTGCACCCGAACGTGTTCAGCGACGTCAACGGCCAGTACACCGGCTTCGACAACCGCGTGCACACCTCGGACCGGGTGCGGTACGCCAACTTCTCCGGCTGGGACACCTACCGCACCCTGGTGCAGCTGCAGGCCGTGCTGGCGCCGGCCGAGACCAGCGCGATGATGCAGTCGTTGGTGGACATGGCCGCCGAGGGCGGCTGGCTGCCGAAGTGGCCGGTCGCCAACGGCTACACCGGTGTGATGAACGGCGACGCGGCCGCCGGGCTCCTCTCCTCGGCCCACGCGTTCGGCGCCCGCGACTTCGACACCCGCGCCGCGCTGGCCGCGCTGGTGAAGGGCGCGACCCGGGTGCCCACCCCGGCCGAGCTGGGCCAGGGCTGGTACGAGCAGCGGCCCGGCCTGGCCGAGTACCTGCGTGACGGCTACGTGCACAACACCAAGGCCACCGACATCTCCCACGTGCCCAACGGCGCGTCGGCCACGCTCGAGTACGCCATGGCGGACTTCGGCATCTCGCGGTTCGCCGGCGCGCTCGGCGACCAGGCCACCGCCCGCGCGTTCCTGGTCCGCTCGCAGAACTGGACCACCCTGGTCAACCGCGGCTCGGGCTTCCTGCAACCGCGCGACGCGACCGGCGCGTTCCCGGCGGGCAACCCGGTCACCACCGGCATGGGCGTGTTCGGCCAGTCCGGGTTCCAGGAGGGCAACGCCGCCCAGTACCTGTGGCTGGTGCCGCACGACGTCCGCGGCCTGCTGGACGCGGTCGGCGGCGACGCGCGGGCGATCAGCCGGCTCGACCGGTTCTTCACCCGGGACAACGCCGGGCCGAACAACCCGTTCTACTGGGCGGGCAACGAGGTCAACATGCACGTGCCCTACCTCTACAACTACGCGGGCGCGCCGTGGCGCACCCAGGAGGTCGTCCGCCGCACCCTGGACACCCGCTACGCCAACACACCCGGCGGCGAACCCGGCAACGACGACCTCGGCGCGCTGAGCTCCTGGTACGTGTGGTCGGCGATGGGCCTGTACCCGGCGACCCCGGGCACGGACGTGCTGACCGTGACCACGCCGCTGTTCCCGCGCGTCCAGGTGGACCTGCCCGGTCACCGCACCACGATCACGTCCACCGGCAGCGGCGCCTACCTGCGCGGCCTGTCCGTGGACGGCACGGCGACGCAGCGCACCTGGCTGCCGGGGTCGGCGCTGCTCGGCGACGGTCCGGGCGGCCGCGCGGCGACCTCGCTGGCGTTCGGCCTGACCGGGCAGCCGGACCGCACGTGGGGCACGGGCGCCGACGCCCGCCCGCCGTCGTTCCCGGCGGGCGCACCGCGGTTCCCGCCCGGGGTGACGCCGGTGGAGCTGACCACCAGCCCCGCGCGGCCGACGGTCGCGGTCGGCTCTCCGTCCACCGCCGCGCTGTCGTTCGCGGTCGGCGCGGGCGCGGAACCGGCGACCCCGGTGTCCGCGTCGACCGTGTCGTGGCGGGCCACACCGCCCGCCGGCGTGACCGTGACCCCGGCGGAGGGCACGGCGAGGGTGGTCGACGGCGTGGCCACCGCGCAGGTGTCGTTGCAGGCGGCCGAGGGCGTGGTGCAGGGCTTCACGAGCATCCCCGTCGTGCTGACCTCGGAGGTGGCGTTGTCGCCGGTCTCGGTGCCGGTCGCCGTGGTCGGCTCGGGCGCCTCCGCCCGCGTGTGCGGCGTGCTCGGCGCCACGAACCGGGCCAAGGGCATCACGCACATCGAGAGCGGGGGCGACGGCGTCACCACCCCGGTCACGGTCGGCGGGCGTGAGGCGCGTCGGATGGTCGAACGGGTGCCCGGCGGCCTGCACATGTACTTCTCGGTGGACGAGCGGATCGCCGCCGACGGCCGGTTCCCGACCGCGTTCACCGTCGACTACTTCGACGAGGGCGCCCACTCGTGGAGCCTCCAGTACGACTCGCGCGACGGCAGTGCCTACCAGCACGCCGGCAGCGTCACCAACACCGGCACGAACACGTGGAAGACGGCCACGATCACCGTGCCGGACGCGGCCCTGGCGCACCGCCAGAACGAGCGGGCCGACTTCCGCCTCGCCTCGGGCTCACCGGTGGTCGTGCACCGGGTGACGGCCGTGGTCGACGGACCGGGCGTCCTCCCGATGGACCTCTGCGGCTGAGCCACCCCTGAACACCCGGCACGACCGCCACCCGGGCGGCTTCGCGGACGCCCGGCCGAGAAAGGAACCCTGCCATGGCCGAGTCCCCACCGCGGTGGGCGCGGGCGTTCGGCGCCTCCCTGCTGACCGCCTCCCTGCTGCTGCCCCTCACCCAGAGCACCGCCGCCGCGGCCATCCCGCCCGGTGACTACCAGCAGGTGCAGCTGGCCTCCGGCGCGGCCAAGCTCGGCGAGCCGATGTCGCTGACCGTGCTGCCCGACCGGTCCGTCGTGCACACCGCCCGCGACGGCACGGTCCGCGTCACCAACGCCGCGGGCAACACCACCACCGTGGCCGGGAAGCTCGACGTCTACACGCACGACGAGGAAGGGTTGCAGGGCGTCGCGGCCGACCCCGCCTTCGCCACCAACCGCTGGCTGTACCTGTACTACTCGCCTCGCCTGAGCACACCGGACGGCGACGCGCCGACCGAGGGCACCGAGGCGACGTTCGCGCCGTGGCGCGGCGAGCTGCACCTGTCGCGGTTCACCCTGAAGACCGACAACACCCTCGACCTGGCCAGCGAGAAGATCGTGCTGCGGGTGCCCAACGACCGCGGCCAGTGCTGCCACGTCGGCGGCGACCTCGACTTCGACGCCCAGGGCAACCTGTACCTGACCACCGGCGACGACACCAACCCGTTCGTCTCCGACGGGTACACCCCGACCGACCAGCGCGCCGACCGCAACCCGCAGTTCGACGCGCAGCGGTCGTCGGGCAACACCAACGACCTGCGCGGCAAGGTGCTGCGGATCAAGCCGCAGGCCGACGGCACCTACACGGTCCCGGCGGGCAACCTGTTCGCACCCGGCACCGCGCGCACCCGGCCCGAGATCTACGCCATGGGCTTCCGCAACCCGTTCCGGATGAGCGTGGACAAGGCCACCGGCATCGTCTACCTCGGCGACTACGGCCCGGACGCGGGCGTCACCAGCCCGACCCGCGGCCCGAGCGGCCAGGTCGAGTTCAACCGGATCACCCGGCCGGGCAACTTCGGCTGGCCCTACTGCACCGGCACGAACACCACCGACGAGACCTACGTCCGCTACACGTTCCCGAGCGGTCCCTCCGGGGCGCGCTACGAGTGCGGCACCGGCGTGAACAACACCTCGCCCCGCAACACCGGCCTGGCCACCCTGCCCGCCGCGCAGCCCGCCTGGATCAGGTACGCGGGCGACGCGGGCTCGCCGCCGGAGTTCGGCGGCGGCTCCGAGTCGCCCATGGGCGGCCCGGTCTACCGCTACGACCCCGCCCTGGACTCGGCGACGAAGTTCCCCCAGTCGCTGGACGGCCGCTACTTCGCGGGCGAGTACGGCCGCCAGTGGATCAAGGCGATCGGGGTGGGCGCGGACGGCTCGCCGGGCCCGATCGAGGCGTTCCCGTGGAGCGGCACGCAGGTCATGGACATGCAGTTCGGGCCGGACGGCTCGCTGTACGTGCTGGACTACGGCACCGGCGGCGGCAACCAGGCCATCTACCGCATCGACTACAAGGGCAACGCCCCGCGCGAGCCGGTCGCCCGGGCGGCGGCGGACCGCACGTCCGGACCGGTGCCGCTGACCGTGAGGTTCTCCTCGGCGGGCAGCACCGACCCGGAGGGCGGCGCGCTGTCCTACCGGTGGACCTTCGGCGACGGCGGCACCTCCACCGAGGCCAACCCCATGCACACCTACACCGCGGCGGGCAACTACTCGCCGACGTTGACCGTGACCGACCCGCAGGGGCTCACCGGCACGGCCAGCGTCCTGGTCACCGCGGGCAACACCGCGCCGACGGTCACGTTGCGGGCGCCCGGTGACGGCGCGCTGTTCGCGTTCGGCGACACGGTGCCGTTCCAGGTGTCCGTGAGCGACCCGGAGGACGGGGCGATCGACTGCTCCCGGGTCAAGGTGACCTACCTGCTCGGCCACGACAGCCACCGGCACCAGATCACCCAGGCCACCGGGTGCGGCGGGCAGATCACCGTGCCCGTGGACGGCGAGCACGACGCCGCGGCGAACATCTACGGCGTCTTCGACGCGGAGTACACCGACCGGGCGGGCCTGACCTCGCACGCGGTGAGCGTTCTGCAGCCGCGCCACCGCCAGGCCGAGCACCACACCGCCCAGCAGGGCGTCGAACCCGCGAACCACGGCGGCGCGGAAGGCGGCCGCACGATCGGGTTCACCGACAACGGCGACTGGATCTCGTTCCAGCCCTACCGCCTGGGCAACGCCCGGTCGGTGACGGCCCGCGTGTCCTCCGGCGGCCCCGGCGGCACGATCGAGGTGCGCGCCGGGTCCGCGACCGGCACGCTGCTCGGCACGCTCACCGTGCCCAACACGGGCGGCTGGGACACGTTCGCGGACGTCTCGGCGGACCTGGCGAACGCGCCGACCGGCACGACGGCGCTGTTCTTCGTGTTCAAGGGCGTGACGGGGCAGGGCAACCTGCTCGACCTGGACGCGTTCACCTTCACCACCGGCGCCGTCGGGCCGCCCGGACCCGAGGTGCTGGTGTTCAGCAAGACCGCCGGCTTCCGCCACGACGCCATCCCGGCGGGCACGCAGGCGATCCGCGACCTGGGCTCGGCCAACGGGTTCACCGTCACCGCCACCGAGGACGCCGCCGCGTTCACCACCGCGAACCTGGCGAGGTACGCGGTGGTGGTGTTCCTCAACACGACCGGCGACGTGCTCGACGCCGCGCAGCAGACCGCGTTCCAGTCCTACGTGGATGGCGGCGGTGGCTACGTCGGCGTGCACGCGGCGGCGGACACCGAGTACGACTGGCCCTACTACGGCCAGCTGGTGGGCGCGTACTTCCACTCGCACCCGCACATCCAGCAGGCCACCGTGCGGCCGGAGGACCGGTCCCACCCGGCGACCGCGCACCTGCCGGCGACGTGGAGCCGCACCGACGAGTGGTACAACTTCCGCACCAACCCGCGCGCGACGTCGAAGGTCCTGGCCAACGTGGACGAGTCCGGTTACACCGGCGGCACCATGGCGGGCGACCACCCCATCTCGTGGTGCCGCACGCAGGCGTCGGGCCGCTCGTTCTACACCGGGCTCGGCCACACGGTCGAGTCGTACGCGGACCCGGTGTTCCGGAACCACCTGCTCGGCGGCATCCGGTACGCGGCGGGCCTGGTGCAGGCGGACTGCCGCCCGCAGGGCCAGCCGTCGCAGCGGGTCGAGGGTGAGGCGTACACGTCCTCGGCCGGTGTGCAGATCGCCTCGCACGGCACGGCCGGCGGCGGTCAGACCGTCGGTTACATCGACGACGGGGACTGGGCCGGCTACGGCCAGACCACCGCGTCGGGCAAGACCCGCTTCACCGCGCGGGTGTCGTCGGGCAACGCGGGCGGGCGCATCGAGATCCGCGCGGGGTCGCAGACGGGCACGCTGCTCGGCTCGGTCGCGGTCACCGGAACCGGCGGCTTCGACCGGTTCGCGGAGGTGTCGACGACGTTGGCCGGCCCGGCGTCCGGCCCGGTGTTCCTGGTGTTCACCGGCACCGGCGCGGGCGGGTTGTTCGACGTCGACCACTTCACCCTGTCCTGACCGGGTGAGCGGTCCCCGAGCCCGATCAGCGCGGGCTCGGGGACCTCGTCGCGGGTCTCGCACCGTGCCGGGACCCGGGACGGGCGTCACGCCCGGAACCGTTGGGCACCAGGCGTTGGCGGCACTTCGACCGAACCCGCGGCACGCTGCGGCGAGAGGTGTAACCTCCGCAGGTGATCAGGAGGAACGGCGGCCCGAAAAGACGCCCACGCGCGACCCGCCCGTTGGGAATGCCGTTGCTGCTCCTGCAGATCGCGCTGGTCCTCCTGCTCGGGTTGACCATCACGGTCCTCGCCGCGGTCGCCGTGTGGTGGTGGCTCCTCGGTCGTCCGCCGGTGGTGCCCGGCGCCCCGGTCGACTTCACCGTCGAGAACCGCTACCGGCTCCTGACGATCGCGTTGACGGTCGCCGGGGGCGTCGGCGGGGTCACCGCGCTGGTCATCGCCTACCGCAAGCAGCTCCTCGGCGAGGCGGAACACGCGCGCGAGGACACCAAGCTGTTCACCGAGCGCTACGCCCGCGTCGCCGAGCAGCTGGGCTCCGACAAGGCCGCCGTGCGGCTCGCCGGCGTGTACGCGATGGCGGACCTGGCAGACGACTGGCAGAGCCGCCGCCAGGTCTGCATCGACGTGTTCTGCGGGTACCTCCGACTGCCCTACCGGCCGCCGGACGGCGCCGGGTCCGCCGAGGACGAGCGCGCGGCACTGGAGGAGCGGCAGGTGCGCCACACCGTCATCCGGCTGGTCCGCGACCACCTGCGGCCCGGGGCGGAGGTCGGCTGGAACGGGCACGACTTCGACTTCACGGCGGCGGTCTTCGACGGCGGGGACTTCGGCGGCGCGGTGTTCGACGGCGGCGCCGTGTCGTTCCGGTCCGCGCGGTTCGTCGGCGGTGACGTCTCCTTCCGCGACGTGGTGTTCGGCGAGGGCGCCGAGGTCTCCTTCGACGGCGCGGTGTTCGACGGCGCGGAGGTGTCCCTCGACGGGGCCGCGTTCGCCGGTGGGCAGGTGTCGTTGCGCGCGGCGGACTTCCTGTCCGGCACCGTGGACCTCTCGAAGGCGCTCCGGTGGCAGCCCCCGCCGGAGCTGGACCCGGAGCGGGCGGGACCGGTGCTGGTCCTGCCGCCGTTCGGTCGACTGCTGCGCGCGGTCCTCGACCGCCGACCCGTGGTCCGGGCCGGCGGGTCCAAGACGGCGCGGCGGGAGGCGGCCGTGCGCAAGGCGCACGCCCTGCCGGACCGGGAGGACCTGATCGGCTACCTGGAGAACGGGCACGTGCCGATCGCGTTCACCGAGCGGCGCGTCCACGTGACCCCGACGCTCAAGATCCCCTACTCGGAGGTCGCGGAGGTGACGTTCACGTGGCACAGCGAGACGGTGGGCGGCGGCACCGACCAAGGCCCCGCCCACGACACCATCACGTACATCCGGATCCACCACCGGGACGTCGAAGAGCGGCTCTACCAGCACGGCGACACCGTGGTGGAGCTGGTCCGGGCGATCCGCCGGCTCCCTCGGCCGTGAGCGCGCTCCTCCCCGCCGCCTTCCGCGTGGTGGACGGTCCGCCGGTCGGCACCGGGGGTCCGGTCTCAGCGGCGGTGACAGCTCAGTTGCTCCGGTAGAAGGTGGCGTCCGCCCTGGCCGTGGGGTCGCCCGCCGGCTCGAGGTAGAGCTTGAAGTCACGATGCCGCAGGTAGCGGTCGGGGAAGTTCTTCGACCGCAGCGAGACGCCTCCCGCGTCCGCGAGCCCGTCCACGAGGTGGAAGGTGGAGTCGTCGACCCAGGTCCGGTCGCCGGCCCCGGCCGGTCCCTGGAGCTTGATCCGGAAGTCCTGGTGGCGCAGGCACCGGTCCGGGTAGTTGACCGACTGCAGGGCCACCTGGTCGCCTCCGCGGTCGAGCAGGGTGAAGCGGAAGTCGTCCGCCGGCTGGTCCGGTGGGGTGAGCTCGCCCAGCCAGTTCCGGTGGCGGAGGTACCGGTCCCGGAAGTTGGCCGACCGGAACTTCCACGTCACCGGGGCCTGCCAGTGGATCTTGGTCCAGGCGGTGTAGTCGTGCGGGCCCTCGGACTGCAGAGCCTTGACCTGGAACACGTAGGCGTGGCTCGACGTGAGCCCGCCGACGTCGCGCCGGGTGGAGTTCCCGGGGAGGTCGGTCTGGGAGTCGTCCGGCGCGCCGACCCCCCAGCGCAGCAGGACCTTGTCGTACCTGGCGTTGTTGGTCCACGCCAGGGCCGCCGTCTCATTGGCGTACGTCGCCACGTGGAGGCCGGAAGGGGCGCGCGTCGCCGGCGGCGGCCCCAACGGACCGGTGGTCCGCGCCTGGAAGCTCGCTCCGCGGACGTCGCCGTCGGGGTAGACGCAGTCGACGGTGAAGGTGAGCAGCGTGCCGCTCGGCAGGTTGGACCACGTGTAGCCGTTGAGCACCGTGTCGGGGAGCGTCTCCGCGGAGGCACGGGGATTCGGGTGCACGCGGAACGCCGACGGAGTGTCTCCGTTCACGCCCCAACTGTTGAACACCTGGTGGTCGGAGACCACCGCGTTGCCGAACGCAGGTTCGACGTGTCCCATGGCATGTCCTTTCGTCAGGTCGGAGGAAGGCGCGGGCCGCCGCTGCCGCGTCAGGCGATGTCGGGGCGGGGCGGCCCGGGGACGAACCCGTCGGTGATGCGGAACGTCGCGTCGGCGCGGGCCAGGTCGTCGGCCGCGGGCTGCAGGTAGAGCCTGAAGTCGCGGTGGCGCAGGTAGCGGTCCGGGAAGTTCACCGACTGGAACGACGCCCACGACGGGTCGGCCAGGCCGGGGACGATGCGGAAGGACGTGTCGGCGAGGAACAGCTCCGACTCGGGCGTCAGGTAGGTCGGCGGCCGGTCGGGGTCGATGACGAGGTGGTCCTCGTGCAGCTTGATGACGAAGTCCTGGTGCCGCAGGCGGAACCGCGGCCAGTCGGACGCCCGGAACGCGACGCTCTCGCCGACGCCGGGGTTGTGGTCGCCGCGTCCGGAGAGGAACGTGGCGTCCCGCTTGTCGAGGTCGGTCGTGATGTCGGTCAGCTCGCCGAGGAAATCGCGGTGCCGGACGTACTTCGTGGGGTGGTTGAAGGACTGCAACGACATCGTCGGGTAGTTGCCGTGATGCGCCATCGGACTTCTCCCTTCACGCGCATGACGGCAAGAGTCCGCCGCGGTGGTGGGTGGGGGAACAGCGCGGTCCGCTCAGCGGACCGGCCTCAGCGGCTCGTCGACAGGCTCCGGGTGATGTCCAGGGAGGCCCGCCGCACGAGGTCGTCCAGCCCCGCGGGCACCCGCTCGGTCACCGAGATCGCGCCGACCGCGCCGATGAGGGAGCCGTCGTCGCGGCGGACCGGCACGGCGACGCAGCACAGGCCGGCGATCACCTCGTGCCGGTCGATGACCGCCGACCCGGCCCGGCGGAACTCCGCGAGCGCCCGCCGCCACTCGCCGGACGTGAACCCGGCCGGCGGGTCGCCCGCAGCCGGCGCGCCGGCCAGCCGGAGGACCTGCCCGGTGGCGGTGGTGACGGGGAACTCGTCGGCGGGGTGGAACCGCGGCAGTTCCGTCACCGGTCCGCGGGTGCCGAGGACCACCCGCACCCGGTTCTCGTGCAACACGGTCACCACGACGGCGGTCGAGGTGAGGACCGACAGCCGGCGCACCGGCTCGCGAGCGGCGTCCTGCAGGCCGGGGATCGGTTGCCAGGCGTTGCCCAGACGCGACATCAGGTGCCCGATGAAATAGCGCCCCCCGTAGCGCTGCACGGCGGCCAGCTCCACCAGCTGGTCCACCAGCCGGTGCGTGGTCGACTTGGGCAGCCCGGCTTCACGGGCCAGCCCGGACAGCCCCATGCCGCACTCGGCGCGGGAGAGGACGTCGAGCAGCCGGAAGCCGCCTTCGAGCACACCGCGGCCACCCACCGCCTCGTCGACCTCGTGCCGCACCGGATCGCGCACGCCCACCTCCCCCTCCACCTGCAAGCTCGTCACCCGGCCCACGTCCGTTACCGAAGCGCAGCCCTCGTCGACCGGCGCCCTCATGGGCCTCTGCCGGCGGAGGACCAGTGGGGCGAGGTCACCCAAGAGTCGGGGGTCGCGGGGTCGGAGGCACCACAACCCGATCACAAGCCTGCTGCTCTACAACATCGGAGAACCGGAAACCCGGGCACCACACGAGTGGGGGACAGGTATGAGGAGCAGCGCACGAGGAGGCGTGGTCGCCGTGGCGCTTGTCGCGGTCACGGTGGCCGCGGGGGCGATCACCGGTGCGAGTGCGGAGGGCGACGCCTACGGCGGGTGGGTGCGCCGGGAGGGGAACACCATCCACTTCGTCGCTTACGAGGGCTTCCAGAACCACGTGGACGCGCAGAAGGAGGGGGAGATGGTGATCGTGGACAAGAAGAACCCGATCGCCCTGCACGCAGGCAGCGGATGCTGGCAGAGCGGGTTCTCCGAGAACGCCGTGACGTGTGGCGACGGGGTCACGGCGGTCCACATCGACCTGGGCGACGAGAATGACGAGCTCTCCGTCCGAGAGCCGATGTCGACCATCCTGGGCGGCCCCGGGAGCGATGTGATCAAGATCGGGATGTCGGACGACACCGTGTCAGGAGGACCGGGCGACGACACGATCTTCACCTGGCAAGAGGGCAGTGGCAGCGACACGCTCAAGGGCGGCGACGGTGCCGACACGGTCGAGTACGGTTACGGGTCCGGTTCGCCCCCCGGGGACTTCGTCTACAACGACATCGAGAGCATCACCGGCGACCCGGGCCTGTACACGCTGCTCTGGATCGTCGAGGGGGCGGCCCACGTCGACGTCCACGACGCGGAGCTCCGGCACACCGCCGCGCCGGACAGGGCGAACTCCGCCGTGGTCTCGCCGCTGCCCGGCGGACGCCACCTCGTCCGCGACGCGGCGCCGATCGTCGCCGGCGTCGGCTGTCGGCACCTCGAACCGTCCGACCTGACCGCGGTCGCCTGCGACGGGGTCCGGCGCATCACCCTGGTCGGCGACGACGGGGACGATCGGCTCGCCAACGGCACCGACCTGCCCGCCACGCTGCTCGGCGGTTCGGGGGACGACGTCCTCGAAGGCGGTTCGGGCGAGGACGTCCTGGATGGCGGCACGGGCACGGACACGTGCGCCGGCGGCGAGCGCGTGAGGTCCTGCGAACGGTGACCGTTCACGACTCGTGATCGCGGCCGGGTCGCGACCCGGGGCCCGGACCGGGGCCGCCCGAAAGGCGGTGGCGCCCGGTCCGGGCCTCGTGGTCTGCTGGTCGTGAGATGACCGCGAAGGCCGACATCAGGGTGCTGGGCAACCTGGAGTTGATCGGGCCGGCGGGCCCGGTCGGGCTCGGCGGCCCGCGGCCCCGCACCATGTTCGGCCTGCTCGCCCTGCGGGCGCCACGCGTGGTGTCGCAGGAGGCGTTGCTCGACGCGATCTGGGGCGAGGACCCGCCGCCGTCGGGCACTCGGAACCTGCACGCCCACATGGCCCACCTGCGTCGTTCGCTCGCCCGCGCCGGCCTGGGCGACTTGATCGTCACCCGTCCACCCGGCTACGCCCTGGACGTGCGACCGGAGGCGGTCGACAGCAGGCGGTTCGAGGAGTTCGTCCGCCGCGCTCGCAGCGCCGGGACGCCCGGCGAGGTCGCCGCCCACCTGCGTGAGGGGTTGGCGCTGTGGCGCGGGGACGTGCTGGCCGACTGCCCCGTCCACGAATGGGGGCACGCCGAGGTGGCGAGGCTGCGCGAGGTCCGCCTCTCGGCGATGGAGGAGCTGCTGGAGGCCGACATCGCTCTCGGCCGCGGCGCGCACGTCGTCGCCGAGCTCGAAGGGCTGGTCGCCGACCACCCGCTGCGGGAGCGGTTCTGGGAGCTGTTGATGCTCGCGCTCGCCGAGGGCGGGCGTCGGAGCGACGCGCTGAATGCCTACCGACGGGCTCGGGCCACCTTGGTCGACCAGCTCGGCCTGGAACCGGGCGCCGGGCTGCGCCGGCTGGAGGCCACCGTGCTGGCCGCGGGCGTCGAAGAGGCACCGCGACCGGCGGAGCGCGACTTCCCCGCCCCGATGACGCCCCTGGTGGGCCGGGCCGAGGAGGTCGCCGAGCTGACCGCGTTGCTGGAGGACCACCGCCTGGTCACCCTGGTCGGCATGGGCGGGGCCGGCAAGACCAGGCTCGCCCTCGCGGTCTGCGAGAACCGGGCGGAGGCGGTCTTCGTCGACCTCGCGCCGCTGTCCGACCCGCACCGGCTGCCGCAGGTGCTGTGCGACGGGCTCGGCGTCCGCGAGGACCCGGGCGTCGACCCGGTCGACACGGCGGTCCGCCACCTGAGGGCACGGCCCGTCACGCTGGTGCTCGACAACTGCGAGCACGTGCTCGACTCCTGCGCGCCGGTGGTCGACCGCCTGCTGCGCTCCTGCCCCCGCCTGCGCGTGCTGGCGACCAGCAGGGAGGCCATCGGCCTGCTGGGTGAGGCGATCCGGCCCGTGGCGGGCCTGGCGACGCCGCCGGCCGAGGCGACCGGTCTCGACGAGGTGCGCGACTACGCCGCCGTCCGGCTGTTCCTCGCCCGCGCGGCGCAGCCCGCCGCCCGAGCCCTTACCGACGACGACGCCGGCGCGCTGGCCCGCCTCTGCCGGCGGCTGGACGGCTTGCCGTTGGCCCTCGAACTGGCCGCCGCACGCACGAACGTGCTCTCCATCCCCCAGATCGCCGACCGGGTGCACGATCCCGCGCTGCTGCACGCCCCCCAACCCGGCGGGCGGCCCCACCACCAAGCGCTGGACGTGACCATCTCCTGGAGCTACGACCTGCTCGACGACGCCGCCAAGACCAGGTTGCGCCGCTTGGGCGTGTTCCACGGCGGGTTCGACCTCGACGCCGCGCAAGCGGTGTGGGAGGAGGACGGGCCGAGCACCCTGGACGCCCTGGCCGGCCTGGTGGCGAAGTCGCTGGTCGTGGTCGACCACCGCCCGGCGGGCGCGCGGTACCGGCTGCTGGAGGTGATCCGGCACTTCGCGGTCGGCAAGCTGGCCGGTCGGCCCGCCGAGGCGGACCGGGCGCACGAGCTGCACGGCCGGTTCTACCTCGCCTCGGCCGAGGACGCGGACGCGGGCCTGCGCGGACCCCGGCAGGTCGAGTCGATGCGCCGGTTCGGGGCGGAGGCCGAGAACCTCTGGGCGGCCAAGGAGTGGTTCGCCGCTCGTGGCGAGGACGCGGCGGGGCTGCGCCTGGCCGTCGCCACGGCTCGGTACCACCGGCTCAGCGGCCACTACCGGCGCGGCCGGCGCTGGCTCGACGACGCGCTCGCAGGCAGGCGGGACGGTGCGCCGCCGCCCCTGGTGACCGCCGCCCTGATCGCCGCCGCGTTCCTCGCCTACTTCCAGTTGGCCTACGCCGATTCGGCGGCGCACGCGACCAGGGCGCTGGCCGGGTTCCGCGCGCTGGACGACCGGACGGGCGAGGCGAGGGCGCTGCGGCTGCTCGGCTCCATCGCCCGGGAACGGGGTCACTACGAGGAGGCCCGCGAGTACTACGACGAGGCCTTGGTCGCGCAGGCCGACGACCCGGCCGCCGTCGCGGACATCCGCCAGATGGCGGGCTTCACCGCGTGGGCGGCGGGGGAGCTGGACGAAGCCGAGGCGCTGCTGAGCGAGGCGCTGCGCCACTACCGGTTCGCGCGGGACGAAGAAGGCGTCGCGTCCACGCGCATCCAGCTCGCGCTCACCGCCGTCTACAAAGGACAGCTCAGGCGAGCCGGCAGGCTGGCCGAGGAGGCGCTGAGCACCTTCCGCGAGCTGGGGTTCAAGGAGGGGCTCGGCTACGCCTACGACGTGCTGGGGCTGGTGGACCTCCGGACGGGCAACCCCGTGGACGCCGTCGCGCGGCTGCGCGCGGGCCTGGAGGTCCACGGCGCGGTCGGCGACCGCTGGCGGCAGGCGAGCGTGGCCGACACCCTGGCCGCCGCCTACCTGGCCATCGGGCGGCCTTCCACCGGGGCACGGCTGCTCGGCTTCGCCGACTCCTTGCGCGAACCGCACGGCATCCCCGTCCCGGCGCAGGAACGCGACGACCGCGAGCGGACCGCCGCCCGCGCGCGCTCGATGCTCGGCGAGGACGCCTATCACGTGGCGTACGCCGAAGGTGCCGAGACGCCTGTGACGCTGGAGGACGGGCCTCGACCGCTGCGTGCCACCTGACGGCGCCGGCGCCGCTCCCGGGAGCCGACGCGGCGCGGTGGCCGACCGTCGTGGGCCGGCCACCGCGCCGCGCTGTCACAGGTTGACCTGCCAGTGGAGGTTCACCTTGTACTGGCCGTCGTGGCCGATGAAGGTCATCGTCGTGGGCGGCAGCCGGTGGTTGGTCCAGCCGAGGTTCTGCGGGTTGACGTAGAACGGCTGGAGCCGGTGCGGCAGCTTCACGAACGCCGTGCCGGCCTTGAACAGCTCGTCGTCGAGCAGGCCCATCAGCCAGGTCGCGAACTTGTCCGCCAACCAGCCCACGACCTGGCCGATCGCCTCGGCGATGGCGGCCCCGACGTAGGGCGCGGTGGCCGAGGCGACCGCCTTGGCGATCTCCGCCTGCACCTTGGCGGAGACCTTCGCCCAGGCTTGCTGGATCGCGGCGGCGAAATCGCCTTCGTCCTCCTCCGCCAGCATCACCGTGGCCACGAAGCTGCGCGGCCAGGCACCGGCGGCGGTGAGGTCGAACCGCCGGAACAGCTTGCCGGGGTCGGCGTAGTTGACCGAGTCGCCCTGGTCGAAGTCGCCGACGAACCACCGGTTGACCTTCGTGGCCTTGCCCATGTGGTCGACGGCGACGCCGCCCATGGCGATCTCGTCCTCGAACCACCAGTCCGAGGTCTCGTCCACGCACTTGACCTTGTCCACTCGCAGGTCGAGCGACGTCAGCTTGGGCAGGGCGGACCGCGCGGCGGCCTCGTCGTCCACCCAACCCTCGCGCTCCAGCTCCGCGGCACGGGCCAGGATCGTGCGGTTGAGCGACTCGCGGTCGTACCGCACGTCGGCGAAAGCGCCGTCGAAGCCCAGCCTGCGGAACTCCTCCACGGGCAGCCGGCCGTGCCTGCCGAACTGCTCGATCCTGGTCTCCACCGGCGAGGCGACCAGGGTTCGCGCCGTGTCGACGATCGGGCGGAGGCGGTCGGCGGGCAGGGACAGCAGACCGGTCCTCAGGTCCGCCTCGATGCTGCCCTCGGGGTAGGTCGCGGTCGGGTCGGAGGCGACGGCGCTGTAGGTGTAGCGCAGCGCCAGCTCGGCGTCCTGCGTGATGGTGAGGAGCGCCGGGTGGGTGTCGGCCAGCGGGGCGGGGCCGGGCGTCGGCGGGTACTCCGGCTCCTCGACAGCCGTGCGGGGCGGCCCGGCGACTGCCTGCGCGGGCACGGCCAGCACCGCCAGCGACGCCACGAGCAGCGGGATCGCGTAACGGCGCAGACCCGGAAGGCCGGTGCGCGGTGGTGTTCTCATCCGAGGACCTCTCTGTCGTGGACGACCGGGCGATCGTCTCCGGGGAAGGTCTACGGACGGCGGGTTGCGACCGGCCTGTGCTCCGGTTGTGGTAACCCGGGCAGGGGAGCCGGATCACCTCGAGCACCGCGCGGAGGCGTTGGTGTCCGGGCGCAGCCACGGTGACACGCCCACCGCGGGCTCATCTCCCGTAGCAGGCCACTCCACGCACGGTCTGGGCGAGTGGACCAGCGGATGTCGACGTATGGGCGTGCCGGGGTGCTGGGCGGACAGCGCAGCCACGGCGCGCCGGCTGACGCCGAGCTGGGCGCGGATCGGTCGGTCGAGGAGCTGCCTGGCCGTCGACGCCCTGATCACCGCGGTGGTCGTCCGGCGGCGCCGTCGGCGCCGCGTCGAGCGGACGACGCCGCCCTACCCGCCGGGTTCCCACTACCGGTCCTGACACCGCGGGGGCGGTTCCACTGCCGGTGGGACCGCCCCCGCGCACGACCTTCCGCCTCCTGGTCCCGAGGAACGTCGGCTCTCGGGCAACCTCCTGCCCGTCCTGCGCTCTCGTCCAGGTCGCGGCGTGGACGGCGAGCGCCGCGGTTCAGCGGTCCGACGCGGGGTTGCGACGCCCCGCCGGTGTCGCGGAGGCGTCCGCGCGGGCGAGGACTTCGTGGGCCGCGCGGAGGACGGCAGGGTCCACGAAACGGCCGGCGCGGTCCACCGCGGCGTGGTCGGTGAAGTCCCGGACGAGCGCGGCGGCTTCGGCGATCTCCGCCGGCGTGGGGGTGAAGACGGCGTTGATCGTCGCGACCTGGCGGGGGTGCAGGGCCGTGCGAGCGCGGAAACCCTGACGCAGCAGGAGGTTCGTGGTCTCCGCGAGCCGCTGCGTGTCGTGCACGTCGGTCTCGACCGGGCCCACCGGCGCGTTCAGGCCGGCCGCGGCGGAGGCCAGCACCACCTGGAGGCGGATGCCGTGCAGTTCGCTGCGCCGGTCGTCCGGGCGCAGGCGCAGCTCGCCGGCGAGGTCGGCCTCCCCGATGCCCAGCCGCGTGACGCGGGGTGCGGCGCACACCTGCTCGACCCGCAGCACGCCGAGGGCCGTCTCGATCAACGGCACGACCGCGATCGCGCCCGGGGCCAGGTGGTGGCGGCGTTCGACGGCGGTGAGCAGGTCGGCCACGCGGCGCAGCGGTCCGGGTTCCGCCTTCGGGACCCAGATGCCGGTCAGGGCGGGTGACGCGACGGCCGCGACGTCCTCCTCCACGAGGTCGGGCTCGCTGTTGACCCTGACCCAGACGGACCGGCCCGGTGGCAGGTCGGCGAGCAGGGCGCGGACGGCCCGGCGGGCGCGGTCCTTGTCCGCCGCGGGCACCGCGTCCTCCAGGTCGAGGATCACGGCGTCCGTGTCGCCGGCGACCGCTTTGCGCAGCCGGTCCTCGTGGTGCCCGGGGACGTAGAGGAAGCTCCTCGCGGGTGGTGTCACCAGCTACCCCTGAGCATCTCGGAGACCCGGCGGGCCGCGTCGACCACGGCCGGGCCGCAGCTGCGCATGACCTCGTCGCCGAGCCTGGCCGTGGGGCCGCAGACGCTGAAGCACGCGAACGCCCGCGCGTTGGGCCGGGCGGTGATGGGCGCGGCGACCGCGGCGGCGTAGGGGTCGCGCTCGCCCACGCTCTCGGTGTAGCCGCGGGCGCGGTCGGCGTCCAGGAGGTCCCGCAGCTGCCGGTCGTCGTGGACGGTCCGCTCGGTCAGCGGCGTCAGCTCCGTCTGCGACAGGTACCGGTCCAGCTCGGCGGCGCTGAAGGTCATCAGGATCGCCCGGCCCGACGCGCCCGCGTACAGCGGGGCCCGCCGGCCGACCTCGATCGTCATGCGCACGTCCTGGCGGCTCTGCACCTGGGCGACGTAGACGCGGTGGGAGCCGAGGACGAAGCTGAGCGTCACGGTCTCGCCGGTCAGGTCCCGCAGCTCCTCCATCACCGGCAGGGCGAGCGCCCGGACGTCGACCGACCCCAGGGCGGCGAGGCTCAGCTCGGTGGCGCGCGGGCCGAGTTGGTACTTGCCGCGCTCGTGCTCCTTGGCGACGAGGCCCCAGCTCGTCAGCGCCTCCAGCACCCGGTGCACGGCGCTCTTGGGCAGCGCGAGCCGCTCGGCGATGTCCGTGACCCCCAACTCCGCGTCCGCGCCGGTGAAGCTCAGCAGCACGGCGGCCACCCGGTCGACCGACTGCATCCCGCTCGACTGCATCCCACTCGTCCTCTCGACGTCCACGGCTCTCACAACCTCCCCCTCAGCGCGGCTGCCGCGGCGCGCACCCCGACCGCCCGCGCGGCGGCCAGCCCGGCCAAGCGCCCCTCGAACGCGGCTTCCAGGGCGGTGCGGGGCGCGTAGGCGTCGCCGACGGACGTCGTCGACACCCCGCTCGGCACGGGTGGGTGGGCGTTGGCCTCGCGCGGGCGCAGGAACACCACCGACGAGACCTGGTCCACCTGCTCGGCGCGACCCGACAGCGGATCGGTGAGGATCATAGAGTCGCCCGCCATCCCGGTCGGCGCGCGCAGCAGGACGGCGCTGAACCCCCTGCCTCGCAGGCGGTCCAGCAGCGCGGGCTTCGAGTAGACCGGCACGCGCCAGGACAGCGCGGCGCGGTCGGTGACGAGGGTGACGCGGCGGCCGTCGTGCAGCAGGTGGTCGGCCAGCGCGAGGGCCGTGGCGGTGCCGTCCTCGTCCACCAGCACCACGTGCCGACCGGTGCCGCCGGGCTCCTCGACGGCCCGGTCCACCGGGATCTCCGGGTAGGAGGAACCGGACGTCGCCCGGACCGGTTCGGCGGGCGCGGCGGCCCCGGTCGCGAACACCACGTGGTCCCAGCCCTCGGCGAGCAACGCCGCGTCGGCGCGAACGCCCAGCCGGACGTCGACGCCGAGGTGGCGCGTGGTGGCGGCGAGCTGTTCGACGAACAGGCCGAAGCGCCCGCGCATGGGCAGCTTCGCGGCGAGCCGGAGCGCGCCCCCGAGTTCGGGGGCGGCCTCCACCAGGGTGACCCGGTGCCCGGCGGACGCGGCGGCGCTCGCGGCCTCCATCCCGGCGGTGCCACCGCCCACGACGAGGACGCGCAGCTTCGGCGCGTGCCGCGCGGCTTCGCGCAGGGCCGCCCACTCGCGTTCCAGGCCGACCTCGGGGTTGACCACGCAGCTGATGCCCAGGCCCAGTTCGAGCCGGCCCGCGCACCCCTGGTTGCAGGCGATGCACTCGCGGGCCGGGGGCGCGGCCGGATCGGTGCGCGAGGCCACGAGGGTGGGCAGCGCGATGTGCGGTCGCGCCAGGGCGACGAGGTCCGCGCTGCCGTCGGCGACGAGCGCGGCGGCGTTGTCCAGGTCGTCCACGCGGCCGACCGCGAGCACGGCGAGGTCGGGGAACGCCGCCTTGAAGGCGCGGGGCAGGTGCCGGAACGGCAGGGCGGGGAAGCTCATGTCGGCGATCTGCGTCGCCACGCTCCCCGTGCCGACGTACGCGGAGTGGCTGACGTGCAGCACGTCGAAGCGGTAGTCGCGGACGAGCAGTCCGGTGACGACGAGCATCTGCTCCAGGTCGAGGCCGCCGTCGAGGAACTCGTCGGCGCTGACGCGCAGGATCACCGGCATGGTTCCCGGCAGCGCGCCGAGCACCGCTTCGACCACCTCCCGGGCCAGCCGCAGCCGGTTGGCCAGGCTGCCGCCGTAGGCGTCGTCGCGGTGGTTGGTGGCGGGGGAGAGGAACTGCTGCAGCAGGTGGCCGTGCCCGAGGTGGAGCTCGACGGCGTCCACGCCCGCCGCCGCCACCCGCACGGCCGCCGCGGCGAAGGCGTCGACCAGCTCGGCGATCTCGTCGGTGGTCATCGAGTGCGGGATGGCCGCGGTGCTCGACCACGGCAACGCCGACGCGCCCCACGCCGCGGTCAGCACGTTGTGCCCACCGGCCTGCCGCCCCACGTGCAGGAGCTGGGCCGCGAGCTTCGCGCCGCCGCCGTGCACCACGCGGACCAGCTCCGCCAGCGAGCCGACCACCCGGTCGTCGAACGCCGACACGGTGTTGGCCCGGCCCAGGCTCGTCGGGTGCACCCGCATGCCCTCGGTGATGATCAGGCCGACACCGCCCTCGGCCCTGGCCCGGTGGTAGGCGAGGTGGCGGTCGGAGAACAGGCCGTCCACCGCGAAGTTGGTCGTGTGAGCGGGCACGACGACGCGGTTGCGCAGTTCCAGCCTGCCGGCCCGGACCGGGGTGAGCAGCTCGTCGGGTGTCGTCACCGCACCTCCTCTTGACGTGAGCCGTCCAGGGCAGACCTCTGGACCGATCAGGCGACTGTGGTTACGTCCGGTTACGTCCTTGCATCGCCAAGCTAAGAACCTTGACATGATGTGCGCCACTCCTCAGAGTGGAACACAAGCGTACTGCCTTCCCACTGAGCGGAACAAGGTGAGGTTTCGGATGACGAAAAGATCACTGGACCGGGCGAAGCGGACATTCGGCACGTCATCTGGAATCACCCGAATGGGCGTCCTCGTCGCGGCGATTGCGCTCACCGCCACGGCCTGTGGCGGCGGAGGCGGCGGGGCCGCCGGCGGCCAGGCGGCCGGCTCCACGTTCACCTACGCGCTGTCCGGCCTCCCGACGAGCCTCGACCCCGCCGACTACCAGGGCGACCCCTCCCGCAACGTCGGGTTCGAGCTGGGCAGCTCGCTGTTCCGGTGGGGCACGGAGAAGCTGGACAAGGCCGGGTGCGACGTCCTGGCCAACGTCGACCAGCTCGAGGGGGAGCTGGCCGACACCCACGAGCGCTCGGAGGACGGCAAGTCCGTCAAGGTCACCCTCCGCGACGCCACCAGCGCCGCCGGCAACAAGCTCACCTCCGCCGACGTCAAGTGGACGATCGACCGGCTCGTCGCGCTGAAGGTCGGCACGCCCACCACGCTGATGCAGGACGTCGCCGACTACGCCGCCGACCCGATCAAGGTCGTGGACGACAAGACGTTCGAGATCGTCATGGACAACCCGTCCGCGATGGACACCGCGATCCTGACCTGGGCCCAGTTCCGCATCCTCGACAGCACCGAGGTCAAGAAGCACGTCACCGAAGCCGACCCGTGGGGCAAGGAGTACGTCGCCAAGAACAGCGCGACCTTCGGCCCGTGGACCCAGAAGCCGGAGGACTTCGTCGCCGGCGACCGGCTCACCCTGTCCCGCAACCCGAACTACCCGGGTGAGCGCGGCGACGTCGAGAAGCTGGTCTTCCTGTCCGTGCCCGACGCCTCCAGCCGCGCCCAGCTCGTCTCCACCGGCAACGCCAACTACGGCACGGGGCTCCAGTACGAGCAGTACGCCCAGCTGAAGTCCACGCCCGGCGTCGAGGTGCAGACCTGCGTGTCGGCCGACCGCATCCCCCTGGTGCTCAACGCGGCGGACCCGGTGCTCGGCAAGCCCGAGGTGCGGCAGGCGTTCTCGCTGGCCATCGACCGCAAGACGATCGTGGACGCGGTCTACCGCGGCTTCAACAAGCCGAGCCGGTACGGCCTGAGCCAGGCGTACGGCATCGAGCACACCGCCGAGGGCACCTACGCCCACGACGTCGACAAGGCCAAGGAGCTGCTGGCCGACGCGGGGGTCGGCGCCACGTCGATCACCCTGCACATCAGCCCGGCGCGACCGGGCCCGGAGGCCGAGCAGATCGCGATCCTGCTCAAGGACCAGCTGGCCAAGGTCGGCGTCGAGGTCAAGATCCAGACCGTCGCGAGCGCCACCGAGATCAACACCATCTTCCACGACGGCAACTTCCAGGCGCTGCTGTACCTGGAGCCGCCCGCCGTCGCCGACCCCTACTACTCGGTGTTCCTCTACAACTCCTCGTTCAGCAAGCTCAACACCTTCGGCTACGCCAACGCGGAGCTGGACGCCGTCGCGCGGCGGATCGGCGCCCTGAGCCCCGGCCCCGAGCGCGACGAGCTGGCCAAGGAGGCCTCCGAGCTCCAGGTCGCCTACCCCGGCCTCATCTACCTGGTGGACCGCGACTTCGTGCACGCCGTGCGCACCGGGTTCACCAACTACCAGCACGCGCCCAACGGCGAGATGTTCGTCCACACGCTCAAGCGGGGATGACCCAGATGACCGACTACCCGAACCTGTTCAGCCCGATGCGGATCGGCCCGAAGACGGCCAAGAACCGCATCTGGATGACCGCCCACAGCACCCAGCTGGTGAAGGACCACAACTTCAGCGACGCCCACGTGCACTACTACGCGGAGCGCGCCAAGGGCGGGGTCGGCGTCATCACCATGGAGGCGATGGCGGTCCACCCCACCACCCAGCCGTACAAGGGCAAGATCTTCGCCTTCGACAAGGCGGTCGTGCCGAACTACCGCAAGCTCGCCGCGGCCGTGCGCGAGTACGACTGCCTGCTGCTCGCCCAGCCGTGGCACCGCGGCCGGGAGACCAGCGGCCAGGTCAACCGCCTGCCGGTGTGGGCGCCGTCGTCGGTGCCCTGCGCCGTCTACCGCGAGATGCCGCACGTCCTCACCGCCGAGGAGATCGACGAGCTCGTCCAGGGCTACGTCCTGGCGGCGCGCTACGCCGTCGAGGGCGACCTGGACGGCGTGGAGGTGCACGGCCTGGCCCACGGCTACCTGCTGGGGCAGTTCCTCTCGCCCGCCACGAACCACCGCGACGACGAGTACGGCGGCGACTTCGACCGGCGGCTGAGCCTCGTCCTGGAGATCATCGAGAAGACCCGGGCGGAAACCGGCCGGGACAAGATCGTCGGCGTCCGCATCAACGGCAACGACGGCGACGTGCCGGGCGGGCTGACCAACGAGGACTGGACCCGCATCGCGCGGGCCATCGCCGACACCGGCCTCGTCGACTACATCTCGGTCACCCAGGGCACCTACCTGGAGCGGATGAACATCTACGGCGCCACGCCGAAGCCCGCCGGGTTCCAGGTCGAGGACACCGCGCGGATCAAGGCCGCGGTGCCGGAACTGCCGATCGTGGTGGCGGGCCGGATGAACACCCCGGAGCTGGCGGAGCAGGTGCTGGCGTCGGGCGGCGCGGACCTGATCGGCATGGCCCGGACGCTGATCGCCGACCCGGAGTGGCCGAACAAGGCGCGGGACGGCAAGGCGAACTCGATCCGGCCGTGCGTCGGCGCGAACTGGTGCCTGGCCTCGATCGTCAACTCGCCGCTGGCGTGCGTGCACAACCCCGCCGTGGCGCGGGAGGCGGAACTGGGCGTGGGCACGCTGCTCCCGGTCAGCGTCGCCAAGCGGGTGGCGGTGGTCGGCGGCGGCCCGGCCGGGCTGCGGACCGCGCTCACGGCGGCCCAGCGCGGCCACCACGTGACCCTGTTCGAGCAGGAGTCCGAGCTGGGCGGCCAGGTCCGGCTGATCGGCCGGTCCGAGACCTACGCCGAGTGGCAGGGCATCACCGACTGGCTCGTCTCCCAGCTCGGCGAGACCTCGGTCGACGTGAAGCTCGGGCACCGGGTCGAAGCGGCCGAACTGCTCTCCGGCTACGACGAGGTGGTGGTGGCGACCGGCTCCACCCCGCTCAAGCACGGCTGGAGCTCGTTGCGGCCGGCGTCGTGGGGCGACGGCACGACCGTGCCCGGCGTGGACCAGTGGAACGTCCACTCCATCAAGGAGGTCCTGGAGGGCAGGGCGGAGATCGGACCCCGGGTCATGATCTTCGACGACACCGGCGCGCGGCAGCCGCTGGTCGCCGCCGAGTACCTGGCCGACCGCCGGCACGCGGTCACCCTGGTCACCCGGCTGCCGCAGGTCTCGCCCGACCTGGAGGCCAGCCGCGACCTCCAGTCCACCTACCGCCGGGCCCGGAACAAGGGCATCCGGTTCATCACCGACCACGAGCTGGCCGAGGTCGTGGAGGACACCGTCGTCCTGCGCGACGTCTGGACCGGCGAACTCGTGCCGCACGAGGACGTCGACGCGGTCGTGCTCAGCACCGGCAACCGGGCCGACGACGCGCTGTTCCACGCGCTCAAGGGTTCCGTGCCGGTCCGCGCGGTGGGCGACTGCGTGTCGCCGCGCCGCGTCTTCAACGCCATCTGGGAAGGCGAACTCGCCGGAAGGGACATCTGACCGATGACCGACAACACCGCCGCCACCACCGAGATCACCGACGAGGAGGCCCTGGCCCGGGTCAAGGCCCGCCGCGGCTACCTGCTGCCGGTGCACGAGCTGATGGCCGAGGTCGACCCGCAGATCCTGCGCAAGTACGACGACCTGGCCTCGGACCTGCTGTTCTCCGACCAGCCACGCGCCCTGGACCTCAAGACGCGCTACCTGGTCCTGGTCGGCATCACCACCGCGGTCAAGGGCGACCCCGACGGCATCGTCTGGAGCGCCAAGCGGGCCGTGCGCGAGGGCGCCACCAGGCGGGAGGTGCTGGAGGCGATCCTGCTCTCGGCGCTGCCCGGCGGCGTGCCCACCGTCGAGGAGGCGACGCACGTGCTCGCCAAGGTCTTCGACGAGTCCTGATCCACGACGGTCGGCGAGGAGGCCGGAGGATGACCACGTTCACGCTGCGGGTGGCCCGGGCCGGGCAGGACGACGGCGAGCTGACCGCGTTGCCCGAACGCGTCTACAACCTGGGCTCGGCCACGGTGGACCCGGCGTCCGCCCTGGCGCACCAGGAGGAGGTCGCGGACGTCGGGGTGCGCATCGCGTTCGACCGGCCCGCACCGCGCGTCTACCCGATGTCGGTCAACTCGGTGACCACGGACGACACCATCGGCGTGCACAGCGGGCGCACCTCGGGCGAGGTGGAGCTGGTGCTGGTCGTGCAGGACGGCGAGGTGTACGTCGGCGTCGGGTCCGACCACACCGACCGGGAGCTGGAGCGGCACAGCATCATCTGGGCCAAGCAGTACTGCCCCAGCGTGCTGGGCCGCCGGGTCCGGCCCCTGGCCGACGTCGAGGCCGCCTGGGACCGCCTGGTGCTGGAGTCCGAAGTGGACGGCGAGCTGTACCAGCGCTCGCCCGCCTCCGTCTTCCTGCCGCCGAGGGACGTCATCGCGGCCCTCGGCGCGCGGGTCACCGACCTGCCGAAGTCCTACCTGGTGTACTGCGGCACCTACACCAGCCTGGACAAGCGCATCCGCTTCGGCACCAGGTGGACCGCGCGGCTGCGCGATCCCGAGGGCGACAGCCTCGAACTCGACTACGCGGTGGTCGACCTGCTCGCCGAGGTCGAACCGGACCACCGAGTCCCGCTCCGACCGACCGACCAGTAGCCGGGAGAACCCATGTACGGACGCAGGGCCCGTTTGGGCGTCATCGTCCCGTCGACCAACACCACGGTCGAGCCGGAGTTCGCCGCCCACGTCCCCCGGGACGTGGCGGTGCTGGCCACCCGGGTGCCGGTCGCGGAGGTGGCCGCCGAGCAGGACAAGGTCGCCAGCCTGCTGGCGATGCACGACCACGTCGAGCGGGCCGCGGCCGAGCTGGCCGGCGCGGGCGTCGCCGCCATCGCGTTCGCCTGCACCTCGGGCAGCTTCCTCGGGGGCCGCGACCCCGACCAGGTGATGTGCGACGAGCTGACCCGCCGGCACGGCCTTCCCGTGGTGACGACCAGCAGCGCGCTGGTCGCCGCCCTGGCCGCCCTGGCGGCGCGGCGGCTCGCCGTCGCCACCCCCTACGTCACGTCCGTCGCGGACGGTGCGCAGTCCTACCTGGTCCAGGCGGGGTTCGACGTGGTGTCCCGCCACGACCTGCGCATCCTGTCCAACCTGGACAAGGGCAGGCTCGAACCGACCGAGTCCTACCTGGCGGCCCGGGAACTGGACGTGACCGACGCCGACGCGGTCGTCATCAGCTGCACGAACTGGCGCACGCTGGACTCGCTGGCGGCGGTCGAGGCCGACACCGGGCGTCCGGCGGTGAGCAGCAACCTCGCCACCCTGTGGGCGTTGCTGCGGCTGGCGGGCGTCGAGGAGCCGTTCAGCCCCGGCACGGCGCTCACCCGCGCCGGGCTGCCCGACGCCGCCCGCGCGCAGTGGTCGGCGCGCACCGCGGCGGGGGTGGTGACCGGTGGCTGACGACGCGCACGACCCCGGCCGCGCGCTCGTCGCGCTGGTGACCGGGGCGACCGGCGGCATCGGCACGGCGCTGTGCGCCGAACTGGCCGCGCACGGCTACACCGTGGTCGCGGCCGACCTGGACGGCGGGCGACCGCCCGGCGCGCGGCACGCCGTGACCCTCGACCTGCGCTCCGGCGAGTCCTGCCGGGCCGCGGTCGAGGAGACCACCGAGCGGTGCGGCCGGCTGGACCTGCTGGTGAACAACGCCGGCATCAACGCCCGCGGGCGCACCGAGCACATGCCCGAGGACGTCTGGGGCGGCGTGGTGGACGTCAACCTCAACGGCACGTTCCGGATGTCGCAGGCCGCCTACCCGGCCATGGCCCAACGGGGCGGCTCGATCGTCAACCTCGCCTCCACCGGCGGCCTGGTCGCCATCGGCGGCTCGGCGGTGTACGGCGTGACGAAGGCGGCGATCGTCCACCTCACGAAGGTCCTGGCCGTCGAGTGGGCGGCGGTGGACATCCGCGTCAACGCCGTGGCGCCCACCATCGTGCCCTCGCCGATGACCGCCGACGTGCTGGACGACGCCGAGTACATGGCGGCCAAGATGGCGACCATCCCGCTCGGGCGGGTCGTCGCTCCCCACGAGGTCGCGGCGGCCGTGCGCTGGCTGGCGTCGACCGACGCGGCGATGGTCACCGGCCACACGATCGCCGTGGACGGCGGGGTGAGCGTGCTGTGAAGACCTCTCCCGACCCCATCGCCGGCGCCGTCGCGGTGACCGGCGCCGCGGGCCCCGGCGCCACCGGGCCGCGCCGCCCGCGCACCCGCCGCCCCGTGCTGCGCTACGTGCTCAAGCGCGTGGCCATCGTCCCCATCTCGCTGTTCGTCCTGGGCAGCGTGTCGTTCGTGCTGGTGTTCTTCATCCCCGGCGAGCCGGCGATCACCATCCTGGGCGACTTCGCCACCCCCGAGCAGGTGGCCCACGTCAACGCCCAGCTCGGGCTGGACAAGCCGCTGTGGGACCGCTACCTGTCCTTCTGGGGCCACCTGCTGCAGGGCGACCTGGGCCGGTCGTTCTTCACCAACGAGCCGGTGCTCGACGAGATCGGGCGGTTCCTGCCGAACACCGTCGAGCTGGTGGCGATGGCGCTGCTGGTCGCGATCTCGCTCGGCCTGGTGATCGGCGTGCTCGGCGCGTACTTCGCCCGCCGCTGGCCGGACCGCGCGATGAGCGGCGTCACGTCCGTCCTGCAGTCGGTGCCGGACTTCTTCCTGGCCCTGGTCGGGATCTACGTGTTCTTCTTCCTGCTCGGCTGGGCGCCGCCCCCGATCGGCCGGCTGCCGGTGGGCGCGAGCGGCGACCAGCCCTCGTTCCTGATCCTCGGCAGCCTGTTCAGCGGCGACTGGGTCACGCTCGGCACGGCGCTCCAGCACGCGGCGCTGCCCGTGCTGTCACTGGGGCTGGTGTACTCGTCCTACTTCGCCAAGACCGCCCGCGGCAGCATGGGCACGGCGCTGACCACGCCGCAGGTGGAGTTCGCCCGGGCGTGCGGCCTGCGGGAGCGGACGGTGGTCCGCTACGCCTTCCTCGCCTCGCGCACCACCGTGATCACCTACGTCGCGATCCTGTTCGGCTCCCTGCTGGGCGGCGCGGCCATCGTCGAGCGGGTGTTCAACTGGCGCGGCATGGGCCAGTGGGCGCTGGACGGCGTGCTCAAGGTCGACGTCCCGGTGATCCAGGGCTTCGTGGTCACCGCCGGCCTGATGACCCTGACCCTGTTCCTGCTGCTGGACCTCGTCGTCCTGTTCCTCGACCCGCGGGTGAGCTATGAGTGACCGACTCGAGACCCGGGCCGGCTCGACCGCCTGGACCTTCGTCCGCGCCAACCCCGGCATCGTGTTCGGCGGCGGTGTGCTGCTGGTCATGCTGCTGGCCGCGTTCTTCGCGCCGCTGCCGTACGGGCCGACCACCCCCGACCCGTCGAACGTGCTGCGGACGCCCTCGGCCGACCACGTCTTCGGCACCGACGCCAACGGCTTCGACGTGTTCTCCCGGGTCGTGGCCGCCGGCCGCAGCGATCTCCCGCTGGCCTTGTCGGGCACCCTGGCCTCGCTGGTGCTGGGTCTGCTGATCGGCCTACCGCTGAGCACGAAGAGCCGCTACAGCGAGGGGTTCATGCGGGCCCTGGACGCCTTCCAGTCGTTCCCGCTGATCGTGCTGTCGGTGACCATCGTGTCGCTGACCGGCAACAACATCCAGAACATCGTCTACGCCATCGTCATCATCAACGGGCCGCGCTTCATCCGCCTCATCCGCGGCGAGGCGCTGGCCATCCGCGACGGCAGGTTCATCGAGGCCGCCGTCGCGACGGGCGCGCGACCGCGGCGCATCGTGTTCCGGCACATCATGCCCAACGTGGTGGACGTGTGCCTGGTGCAGTGCTCGCTCACCGCGGCCAACGCGGTCATCGTGATCGCGGCGCTCAACTTCCTCGGCATCGGCGTGTCACCGCCCGACCCCACGTGGGGCTCGATGGTGCAGATCGGCGCGCAGGGCATCGCCACCGGCCAGTGGT
Organism: Saccharothrix sp. 6-C; assembly: GCF_016695385.1. Taxonomy (NCBI): domain Bacteria; kingdom Bacillati; phylum Actinomycetota; class Actinomycetes; order Pseudonocardiales; family Pseudonocardiaceae; genus Saccharothrix; species Saccharothrix sp. 6-C. The sequence goes on from NZ_CP064192.1 coordinate 3,334,826, forward strand.
GGGTGGCCATGTTCCCGGGGATCGCGATCTTCATCGCCATCGGCAGCCTCAACGTGCTGGCCAACGGCATCCAGCGCCGGGTGGAGGGGAGCTGACGTGCTCAAGGTTTCCGGACTCACGACGGAGTTCCGCGGCCGGGGCCGCACGGTCCGCGCCGTGCGGGACATCTCGCTCGAAGTGCCCGGCGGCACCGCGGTCGGTGTGGTCGGCGAGACCGGCTCGGGGAAGTCGGTGACGATCCGCTCGGTCCTGGGCCTGCTGCCCTCCTACGGCCGGGTCGTCGCGGGCCGGGCCGAGTTCGAGGGCCTCGACCTGATCACGGCGACGCGCAAGCAGCTGCGGCAGGTCCGGGGCGGGCGCATCGGGTTCGTCGCGCAGAACCCGTTCGGCTCGCTCAACCCGGTGCTGTCGATCGAGAAGCAGTTCGCCAACGTCGTCCGGGCGCACCGGAAGATGAGCCGCTCGGACATCCGGGACCTGGCCCTGGCGCGGCTGGAGTCGGTCCAGGTCCGCGGTTCCGAGCGGGTGCTGCGCGGCTACGCCCACGAGCTGTCCGGCGGCATGGCGCAGCGCGTGGTCATCGCGCTGGCCATGGTGCACGACCCGCCGCTGGTGATCGCGGACGAGCCGACCACGGCGCTGGACGTCACGGTGCAGCGCCAGATCCTGGACCTCATCCAGGCGCAGGTCTCGGCCGGGAACCGGTCGCTGCTGCTGGTCACGCACGACCTCGGGGTCGTGGCTCAGTACTGCCAGGAGGTCGTGGTGATGAAGTCGGGGCAGGTCGTGGAGAGCGGGCCGGTCGCCAGGGTGTTCGGCGAACCCGCCCACGACTACACGCGGCAGCTGCTGGCGGCGGTGCCGCCGGCCCCCTGGGAGTCGGCGCGGGCGGCGCGCGAGGAGGTGACGGGCGCATGAGCCTCATGGAACTGACCGACATCCGGCACGTGTTCCGCCGTGGCGGCAAGGAGGTGCACGCCGTCAACGGCGTCTCGCTCACCGTCGAGCCGGGCGAGACCGTCGCCGTGATCGGCGAGAGCGGTTCGGGCAAGTCGACGCTGGGCCGCATCGCCCTGGGCCTGATCACGCCGTCCGAGGGGCGGGTGAGCTTCGACGGCCGGGTGCTGAGCTCGCTGCGCAAGCCCGAGATGCGGGCGCTGCGCTCGAAGCTGCAGGTGGTGTTCCAGGAGCCCTACGAGTCGCTCAACCCGCGGATCAAGGTGGGTGACATCGTCGCCGAGCCGCTGATCGTGCACGCCGGCGGGCTGAACCGGAAGCAGCGGCGGGACAAGGTGGTGGCGATGCTGGAGCGGGTCGGCCTGACCGCGGAGCACGCCGAGCGCCTGCCCCGCAACCTCAGCGGCGGCCAGCAGCAGCGCATCGGCATCGCCCGCGCGATCATCACCGAGCCCAGGCTGGTGGTGCTCGACGAGCCGACGTCCTCGTTGGACGTCTCCGTCCGGGCCCGCGTGCTGGACCTGCTGCGCGACCTCCAGCGGGAGAAGGGCATCTCCTACGTGTTCATCTCCCACGACCTGGCCACGGTCGGCCTGATCAGCGACCGCGTCGCGGTGATGTACCTCGGCCAGGTGGTGGAGCAGGGCCGTACGGCCGACGTGCTGGGCAACCCGAAGCACCCCTACACCAAGGCGTTGATGTCGGCGACGCTGAGCACGGTGGTCGGCGAGATCCGCGAGCACGTGCCGCTGCGCGGCGAGATCCCCAACCCGTCGCAGGCGCCGACGACCTGCGTGCTCAGCGGCCGGTGCCCGATCGAGATCGCGGACTGCTCGAAGGGCGTCGTGCTGCCGAGGGCGGTGGCGCCGCTGCACGAGGTGGCGTGCCTGCGCGCCGAGCGCAGCGACGAGCTGATCCCCGCCGAGGGCGTGTGATGGGCGCCGGCTACCTGCGCGCGCCGTGGGGCCTGCTGCACTACCGGTGCGGGGGAGACGAGCCGCTCGCCGGGCAACTGGAGCGCGGCCTGCCGCTGCTGCTGATGTTCCACCAGAGCCCGCTGTCGTCCCGGCGCTACCGGCCCGCGCTCGACGGGCTGGCGCGGTCCTGCGTGCCGGTCGCCGTGGACACGCCCGGCTACGGCTCCTCCGAGGCGGGGCGCGGCGCCTGGGACGTCGACCGGTACGCGGACGTGGCCTGGTTCGTCGCCGACCACCTGGGGGTGCGCCGGCCCTGGCTGTTCGGACGTGCCACCGGCGCGGTGTTCGCCCTGCACGCGGCGGCGCGCCGACCCGGCCGCGCGGCCGGGGTGGTGCTGCACGGCGTCCCGGTCTACACCGAGCGGGAGAAGGCCGACCGGCTGGCGACGTTCGCCCCGCCGTGGGCCCCGGACGAGGACGGGGACCACCTGCGGTGGATCTGGGACCGGGTGCGGGGCGAGTACCCGTGGGCCGACGTCGGGCTGCTGACCGCGCTGGTGCGCGACTACCTCGACGCGGGCGCGGACTTCGCCCGGTCCTACCGGGCCGTCTGGCGGCACGACCTGCACGACTCCGCCCGCCGGGCCGGACCGGTCGACCTGCTGCTCTCGGGTTCCGCCGACCGGATCGCCGCCATGCACGAGCGGTCGGTCGCGGCGATCGGCCACCGGTGCGCGGTGGTCCTGCCCGGGGCCACCGACTTCCTCGCCGAGCAGGAGCCGGACAGGTTCCGCGCGGTGCTCGCCGACACGATCGACCAGAAGAGGGTGACCACCGGATGACCCGCGACCTGCCACCCCCGACACCGCCGTCCGGGCCGCTCACCGGCCTGCGGGTGATCGACGCCTCGACCATCCTGGCCGGCCCGCTGTGCTGCCGGCTGCTGGGCGACCACGGGGCCGACGTGATCAAGGTCGAGCACCCGGTGCGGGGCGACGGGATGCGCGGCCACGGGCCGGCCAAGGACGGCGAACCCCTGTGGTGGAAGGAGATCTCGCGCAACAAGAAGGCCGTCGCGGCATCGCTGTCCACCCGGGAGGGCGCGGAGGTCCTGCTCCGCCTCGTCGAGCGCTCCGACGTGCTGGTGGAGAACTTCCGCCCGGGCACCCTGGAACGCTGGGGCCTCGGCCCGGACGTGCTGTGGGAGCGCAACCCCCGGCTCGTCGTCGTCCGGGTCACCGGGTTCGGGCAGACCGGCCCGTACGCGCACCGGGCCGGGTTCGGCACGCTCGCCGAGGCCATGAGCGGCTTCGCGCACCTGACCGGGCCGGCCGACGCGCCGCCGACGCTGCCCGCGTTCGGCCTGGCCGACTCCATCTGCGGCATCGCCGCGGCGGCGGCCACCGCGATGGCGCTGTACGAGCGGGACGCGGGCGGCGGCGGCGTCGGCCAGGTGATCGACATGAACCTGCTGACCCCGCTGATGACCGCCGTCGGACCCGGTCCGACCGTCTACGACCAGCTCGGCGTCGTCGGCGCCCGGAACGGCAACCGCTCGGTGAACAACGCGCCGCGCAACACCTACCTGACCTCCGACGGCAAGTGGGTCGCGGTCTCCACCAGCGCGCAGAGCATCGCGGAACGGGTCCTGCGGCTCGTCGGCCACCCGGAGGTGATCGACGAGCCCTGGTTCGCCACCGGAGCCGGCCGCGTCCGGCACGTCGACCTGCTCGACGAGCACGTCGGGTCCTGGATCGCCGAGCACACCCGGGACGAGGTCCTGGCCCGGTTCGACGAGGCCGGCGCGGCGGTCGCGCCGATCTACGACGCCGCGGACGTCGTCGCCGACGAGCACGTGAGGAAGACGCGGATGCTGACCACCGTCAAGGACGACGAACTGGGGGACGTCCTCATGCACAACGTGATGTGGGGGATGTCCCGGACACCGGGCGCCATCCGGCACACCGGCCGGGCGAAGGGCGCGGACACCCGTGCCGTGCTGACCGACCTGGGCTACGCCCCCGACGAGATCGACCGGATGACCGAGCGGGGCGTGATCGCGTGACCGCCCTCGGCGCACCCGCCGTCGCCGGCTGGCTGACCGGCGCCCTCGGCGGCGGGGTCGAGGTCTTCGACCTCGGCCGACCCCTGTACCGGGGCATGCCGCAGTCGCCGAACCACCCGCCGTACTGGCACACCCTGCCCCGCAGGCACGGTGACGCGGTGCGCGCGGACGGCGGCTCGGCCGCGGCCGACCACATCTCGCTCGGCACCCACGTCGGCACGCACGTCGACGCGTTCTCCCACGTCTCGCACGACGGGCGGCTCTTCGGGGGCGTCGACGCGGCCGAGGCCCAGCGGGGCGGCTCGATGAGCGCGCACGGCGCGGAGACCATCGAGCCCATGTTCCGGCGGGGCGTGCTGCTCGACGTGCCCGGGGCGCTGGGGCTGCCGACGTGCGAACCCGGCTACGAGATCACCCCGGACGACCTCGACCTGACCGCCCGGCGCCAGGGCGTGGACGTGCGCGAGGGCGATGTGGTGCTGCTGCGCAGCGGCTGGGGCGCGCGCTTCGGCCAGGGCGGCCCGGCCGAGTACATCGGGCACGACTCGGGCGTGCCGGGCATCGGCGAGGCCGGTGCGCGCTGGCTGGCCGAACGCCGCGTGCACGCCGCGGGCGCGGACACCATCGCCTTCGAGTGCCTGCCGCCGGGCCGGGGGCACAGCCTGCTGCCCGCGCACCGCGTGCTGCTGGTGGAGCACGGCACCTACATCATCGAGACCCTCGACCTGGAGCGGATCGCCGCCGCCGCGGTCCACGAGTTCCTGTTCGTCCTGTCCCCGCTCAAGCTCGTGGGCGCCACGGGCTCCCCGGTCCGCCCACTGGCCGTGACCCCGAAGGCGGCGTCGTGACCGATCAGACCCTCAGCGCCGTCCTGGCCGAGTTCGCCGTCCGGCCGGGGCCGCTGCCCTCGGAGGTGACCGCGAGCGTCCGGGACCGGGTGCTCGACGTCCTCGGCCTGTGCGTCGGCGCGCGACAGCTCGACACGAGCGCGGCGGCCATCGCCTACGTCCTCGAACAGGGCGGGACGGGTCAGGCCCACGTCGTCGGAGAGGAGCAGCGGGTGCCGGCCGCGCTGGCGGCGCTGGCCAACGGCGTCCTGGCACACTCGCTGGACTACGACGACACCCACCTGCCCTCGGTGCTGCACCCGAGCGCCTCGGTGGTGCCGGCCGCGCTGGCCGCCGCGGAAGCGGTGCGCGCGGACGGCCCGGCGCTGCTCGCCGCCGTCGCGGTCGGGCTGGAGGTGTGCGTCCGGCTCGGCATGGCCGGCTACGACCACGCCACCAACAACTCGGTGTACTTCGAGCACGGGCAGCACGCCACCTCGATCTGCGGCGCGATCGGCAGCGCGGTGGCAGCCGCGGTCCTGTACGGGCTGGACGCCGCGGGGGTCGCGCACGCGATCGGCGTGTCCGCGTCGATGTCCTCCGGCGTGATCGAGGCCAACCGCACCGGCGGCACGGTCAAGCGGCTGCACTGCGGCTGGGCCGCCCACGCCGGGGTCAGCGCGGCGCAGCTGGTGCGCCACGGGTTCACCGGTCCGCCGACGGTGCTGGAGGGCAGGTTCGGGTTCTTCGAGGCGTTCCTGCACGGCCGGTTCGACGCCGACGCGCTCACCGACGGGCTGGGCGAGAAGTGGGAGGTGCCGAGGATCTTCTTCAAGCCCTACCCCGCCAACCACTTCACCCACACCATCGTGGACGCCGGGCGCGCGCTGCGGGAGCAGGGCGTGGACCCGGACGAGGTCGAGTCGCTGGTGATCGGCGTGCCCGAGCCGGTGGTGCGCACCGTCGGCGAGCCGATCGGCCGCAAGCGCGCGCCGAGCACCCCTTACGAGGCGCAGTTCAGCGGGCCGTACGCGGTGTCCATCGGCCTGCTCGGCGGCTCCGGCCTCGGCGCCTCGCTCGCCGACTACGCGCCCGACCGGCTGGACGAACCCCGCCGCAGGCGGCTGATGGCGTGCGCGGACGTGGTCGCCGACGAGGAGTGCACGGCGATCTTCCCGCACCAGTTCCCGGCCGTGGTGCGGGCGCGCACCCGCGACGGTCGCGAGTGGACGGCGAAGGTGCCGGCCAACCGGGGTGGCCCGGACAACCCGCTGACCGTCGAGGAGCTGCGCGCGAAGTTCCGGGACAACGCGCGGGAGCTGCTCGACGAGGACGCGGTGCGCGCGGTGGAGGAAGGCGTGGCGCGGCTGCCCGACGGCTTCCCGCCGCACGAGCTGCTCGCCCTCACCCGCGTCCGACCGGGCGCTTGATCAATGGTCGACACCGAGAAGGAGCACGCAATGGCGAACTACGACCTCATCCTGCACGACGTCGACCTCGTCCGGCCGGGCGTGGAAGGGGTCCGGCGCACCTCGATCGGCGTGCGGGACGGGAAGGTCGCCGCGATCTCGCCCGACCTGGACACCGCGGACGCCGACGAGGTCGTGGACGGCGGCGGCCGGCTCGCCTTCCCCGGCGTGGTCGACGCCCACCAGCACTGGGGCATCTACAACGAGCTGGGCGCGGACGCCGCGTCGGAGAGCCGCGCCTGCGCGCAGGGCGGGGTGACGACGGCCCTGACCTACATGAGGACCGGCCAGTACTACCTCAACAAGGGCGGCGACTACGCCACCTTCTTCCCCGAGGTGCTGGAGACCACGCGGGGCCGCGCGCACGTCGACTACGGGTTCCACCTGGCGCCGATGATGCGCGGGCACATCGACGAGATCCCCGAGCTGGTCGAGACGTTCGGCGTGTCGTCGTTCAAGGTGTTCATGTTCTACGGCTCGCACGGCCTGCACGGGAAGTCGGACGACCAGAGCTCGTTCCTGATGATCCCGGAAGGGGAGCGCTACGACTACGCGCACTTCGAGTTCGTGATGCGCGGCATCCAGGCCGCCCGCGAGCGGTTCCCGGAGCGCGCGGCCGAGATCTCGCTGTCGCTGCACTGCGAGACCGCGGAGATCATGACCGCCTACACCGAGCTGGTGGAGAAGGAGGGCGTGCTCACCGGGTTGGAGGCCTACTCGGCGTCGCGACCCCCGCACTCCGAGGGCCTGGCCATCTCGATCGCCTCCTACCTCGCGCACGAGACCGGGCTGACCAACATCAACCTGCTGCACCTGACCTCGCGCAAGGCGGTCGACGCCGCGTTGCGGATGGCGCGGGCGTTCCCGCACATCGACTTCCGGCGCGAGGTGACCATCGGGCACCTGCTGACGGACTTCCGCACGGCTCACGGCCTGGGCGGCAAGGTGAACCCGCCGCTGCGCGACCGCGACGACGTGGACGCGTTGTGGGAGTACGTGGCCGACGGCACGATCGACTGGGTGGTCAGCGACCACGCCTGCTGCCGGGACGAGACGAAGTTCGGCGACCCGCGCGACGACGTGTTCGTCGCCAAGTCCGGCTTCGGGGGCACGGAGTACCTGCTGGCGGGCCTGGTCACCGAGGGGTCGCGGCGCGGTCTGCCGCTGCACCGCGTGGCGGAGCTGGCGTCGGCCAACCCGGCCAGGCGCTACGGCCTGCGCGCCAAGGGCGACCTCGACATCGGCTACGACGCCGACATCGCCCTGGTCGACCCCGACCACCACTGGGTGGTGCGGGCGGAGGACTCGGAGTCGACCCAGGAGTACACGCCCTTCGAGGGCTTCGAACTGACCGCGAGGGTGACGGACACCTTCCTGCGCGGCCACCGGGTCCTGGAGGACGGCAAGGTGGTGGGCGACCCCGCGGGCCGCTACCTGTCCCGCCCGACCACCTGACGGCGAGACACCCCCGCATCAGGTGACAACAGCTCGTCGGAACCGGGGCGGCACGGGTTTCCCGGCCGCCCCGGCCACCGTTCTCAGGCGAGGTCGGCGTAGGCGATGACGTTGTCCCGGTAGTCGCCGGTGGCGGGGTCGAACGCCCCGCCGCAGGTGATCAGGCGCAGTTGCGGTGTGGTGGTCTCGCCGTAGACGGCGTCGGTGGGGAAGTGGTCCTTGGCGACGCGGTCGACCCGGCTGATGGTGAAGCTGACCGTGGTCCGGTCGTGGCGGGTGACCTCGACGCGGTCGCCGGGGCTCAGCGTCGCGAGGTCGTGGAAGATGCCGGGTCGGCCGTGGCCGTCGACGTGGCCGAGCAGGACGGCGGGGCCGGGGTCGCCGGGTGCGGGGCCGTGCTTGTACCAGCCGGCCTGGAGGGGCTGCTCCAGCGGCGGGACCTCGGCGGTGCCGTCGGCGTTGAGGCCGAGCGGGATGAGGCTGGAGCGGGTGCCGAGGGCTTGGATGCGCACCTCGACCGGTGCGGCGGCGGACACCTGCGGCGGTGCCGAGGTGGCGGGTTGCCCGGCAGCCTGCCCGGTGGGGCCGCCGTCGCCCGGTGACCGGAGCAGGGCCGTGGCGAGCAGGCCCGCGATCAGCAGCGCGGCCGCGGCCGCGGCGATGATCGCGCGGTTGCGGGCGGTCACGGCGCCACCGTCCCGTCACCGGTGTCCACGCCGCCGCGCGGGATGACGCTGACCTGGCGGTTGCCGGGCAGCGCCGCCGTCGGCGGCGGGCCGCCGGGGCTGGTCGGGGTGGTGCTCGTGGGCGGGCCGGTGGTCGGGGTGGCGCTGGGCGAGGGTTCGAGAATGATCACGTTGGTGCAGTCGGTGACCTTCCCCGCCCCGGCGTAGTCGGTGCCGTGGGCGGTGACGCACAAGGGGTGGTTGCCCACGTCCAGCGGCGGGGTCTCGACGGTGTAGCGGACCTGGCGGGGACCGGGCTGCGGCAGGGCCGGGGTGATGTCGGTGATCGGCAGCTCCGGGCCGCCGTCCACGGTCAGCGTCAGGCGTTGCAGCTCGGAGGGGAACAGCGTCCCCAACGCGGTCGGCAGGTCGCGGATGTCGGGCGCCTGGACGCAGGCGCCGCCGGTGGCGTCCGCCATGCGCTTGAGGCTGCGCGGGCCGCTGCTGCAGGTGGCGTCCGGGCCGAAGGCCACGGTGTGGATGTCGACCCGCTCGGGCACCGCGGCCAGCGCGCCCTCGAAGTTCTCCAGGGCGTGGTTGTCGCGCCCGTCGGACAGGAAGATCATGATCGACCGCGGTTCGGTCGTCGCGTTCGCGACCTCGGTGCCCACCCTGAGCCCTGCGGTGAAGTTGGTGCTGCCGTCCTGCCAGGGCAGGGCCGCCAGCACGTCGTGGAACCGCGGCCCCGCCGCGGGACCGGTCCAGGCGGCCTGCGCCGCGGTGGAGAACGCGACCAGGCCGGTGGCGCCCACCCCCAGGTACGGCTGCTGCGCCACCTGCCGGTGGAACTCGCCGACGGCCTGCTTCTCGGCGTCCCACCCCCTCTGGGTGAGGCTGCCGGAGCTGTCGAGCACGTACACCAGCGACGTCGTCGGCGTCGCCGCCTTCGTGCCGATCGACGCCGTGCCGACCACCGTGGTCGTGCCCTTGGGGATCACCGTGTCGGGTAACGGCGTCTCGATGTCCACCGCGATCCCGATCCCGCCGGGCAGGGTGCCGTCCACGGCACCCGCCGGCACACCGCCGGCCAGCACCAGCGCGGCGGCGACCAACCCGGCTCCGAGCCTTCTCATCCGTCATGTCCTCACGTCGTGGGAGTTGCCCTCCTCCAACGAGCGCTCGGAGTACGCGGATATCGTCCGAACGGGTTCGATCACCGGCGGTCGGCACTGGGCCGCCCGGCCGCGAACCGCGGGCCCGGTCGTCCGGGGCCCGCGGTTCGCGAGCGACGTCAGAGGAAGTCGCCGCCTCGGGTCACGGCGCCGTAGGCGTCCACGATGCCGTGCCCGTAGAAGCCGTTGAACGCGGTGTCGCCCACGCAGGTCGCGGTGAACTCGGCCGACCTGCCCACGTTCTCGTAGGACACGGTCCGCGGCTCGGGGCACGCCCGCGGGATGGCCGTGCCGTACAGCACCGCCTCGACCTGGTCCGGGGACATGGTCAGCGTGCCGGGGTGCGCCCGGTCCCGCTTGCCGAACTGGCTGACCACCAGCGCGGCCACGCCCGAGGCGTGGGGCGCGGCCATCGACGTGCCCTGCGAGTAGCGGTAGAAGCCGCAGGTGGTGGCGTCGCAGTACTTGGCCACCCCGGCCGCTTCGCCCTTGGCGGTGATGGTGCCGTCGGCGTCGATGTCACCCGCGGCCAGCGCCACGTTGCGCGGGTAGGCGGACCGGATCTGGTTCTCGTTCGTCCGGTACCAGTCCGTGCCGAACCCGTCGCGGAAGTAGCCGCCGGGCGCGGACAGGGCGGTCTGCTCGACGCCGTAGTTGGAGTAGTCGGCCTTGCCGGTCGACGGGCCGAGCGCGGAGATCGAGATGACGTGGTCGCCCTCGGTGGGGAGGTTGAGGCACGTGGTGTTGTCGATCGGGCGCGGGTAGGCGGCGCCCGGCGGGTAGTTCGGGCTGGCCGCGTCGGTGCGCGGGTTGCCCTGGTCCTCGTGGTTGTTGCCGCCCGCGCCGATCAGCGTCACGCCCTTGCCGTGGGCGTAGTTCAGCGCGCGTTGGACGGCGGCGATCGTGGTCCGCTGGGCGATCTGCGCCTCGGGGCTGTCGGCCGGGTTGGCCGTGCAGTTCATGTACCAGGGGTCGACGAAGAACGACATGTTGATCACGTCGAGGCCGATGTCGGCGCCGTAGGTCAGCGCGTCCACCACCGGCTGGAGGAAGAAGAAACCGGAGTCCTGGCCGCCGCGGATGTTGACCAGCGACACGTTCGGCGCGACACCGGACACGCCGAAGCCGTTGGCCGCCGCGCCGATGGTGCCCGCGACGTGCGTGCCGTGGCCGCCGTCGTCGTGGTCGGCGGGGTCGACGCAGCCGCGGAACTCGCACGGCCCGTCCAGCTCGTCGCCGTTGGTGTCGTTCGGGATGTCGATGGTGAAGTTGCGGGACAGCGCGCGGTTGAAGTTGGGCGCGATGTCGGGGTGCGTGCCGTCCACGCCGGTGTCCAGCACGCCGACGTAGACCCGCCGGTCACCGGCCTGCCGGACGCGGGCGATGTCGGAGCGCACCAGGCGCAGGCCCCACAGGGCGTCGTCGAGGGGGTCCAGGCCGGCCGCGGTCGTCCTGGGCGCGGTCGGGGCCTTGGGGTTGGCCGCGGCGCCGACGTGCTCGTTCTCGACGTCGTGCCACTCGCGGGTCTGCCTGCCGCCGGTCCCGGGCGCCTGCCCGATCGGCCGCACCGGTGCCGCGCCGAACACCGCGTCGGCGGCGGTGACGCGCTGGACGAACCCGGTGGCCGGCGCCTTCACGGTCAGCGTGCCGACCGCGTCGTTCTCGGCGGTGACCCGTCCGCCGGCGGCGCGGACGGCGGCACGTGCGGCCTGGGTCGACGCGCCGGCCTCCACCAGCACGGTGTAGTCGGTGTCCTGCGGCTGGGCTGTGGCGGGCTGGGTCATGGCCACGACCACGACCAGTGCCCCGGCCACGGAGAGTGCGCGCCGGGTTAATCGTCTAGGTCTCAAGGGGTGTCTCCTCCTACCGGACGGGTTGCGTCGCGACACCCTGTCACAGTGAACCCCCGGTAGACAGGAGTCATTCGTCGGAACCCGTCCGGCGCGGTGAGCACGTCGAGCGGGCACGCGCCCCGCGGAGGGGAGCCCTCGTCCCGCCGGCCGCACGGGAGATCCGGTCGATGCCGGTGGCGGCGACGGACGCCACGCTCCGGACCAGGCGTGACTGCGCGATCGTCGAGACGACCATGCCCGTCCTCGACGACTACGCGGACCTCGTCGACCGGGACCGGCGGCCGCGACCCGGCTGGTCGGTGACGACCTCGCCCTGGTCGGCTTCCTCGCCGCGGTGGACGCACTGGGACCTGTGGTTCAGCGTCGATCCGGCCGGTTCTGGCGCGACGTCCTCGAAACGTGACCGGCCGCTGCTGGAAGGGGTGGTCGACGACCTGCACGCGGCGTGCGTCACCGATCGGCTCGACTGGCCCGCGCGAAGTTCGACGTCGGCCGTCGATCACCCATCACGCGTAGGACGCCGCCTGCATGGAGTACAGCTCGGCGTACAGGCCGTTCGCGGCCATCAGTTCGTCGTGCGAACCCTGTTCCTTCACGCGTCCGTCGGCCACCACCACGATGAGGTCGGCCATGCGGACGGTGGAGAACCGGTGCGAGACGAGCAGGGTGATGGCGCCGGTCCGCCGGCCGACGTCGCGCGCGCCGGCCGCGTACCGCTCGAACAACCGGTGCTCGGCCTGCGCGTCGAGCGCCGCGGTCGGTTCGTCGAGGACGAGCAGCAGCGGCTCGCGGCGCATCATGGCCCGGCCCAGCGCGAGTTTCTGCCACTGCCCGCCGGACAGCTCCACGCCGTCGGCGTAGGTCTTGCCGAGCCGGGTCTCGACACCGTCCTCAAGGCGGTCCAGGACGTCCTCGGCGCGGGCGCGGCGCAGGGCGTCGTGCACCGCGTCGGCCGATTCGATCTCGGCCAGCTCGCCGACGCCGACGTTCTCGCGGGCGAGCAGCTCGAAGCGGGCGAAGTCCTGGAACCCGCCGGCGATGCGGGCGCGCCACCCCGTCACGGGGAAGCGGGTGAAGTCCGTGCCGTCCAGCGACACCGTGCCGGTGGTGACCGGGTAGAACCGGCACAGCAGCTTGATCAGGGTGGTCTTCCCGGCGCCGTTCTCCCCGACGAACGCGACCGTGCCGCCCGCGGGCAGGGTGAGGTCGACGTCGGCGATGACCGGCCGGTCGGTGCCCGGGTAGGCGAAGGACACGCCGCGCAGCTCGATGCCGTCCCGGATGCGTCGGGGCACGTCCCGGTCGGGCGGTGGCGGCGCCTGGCGCGCCACCAGCGCGCGGACCCAGCGCAGGTTGCCCATGACCCGCCCGGTGCGCTGCATCTCCTGCAACGTCGCCACGGACGAGGTCACCTGCTGGTTCACCTGGGACGCCAAGGTCAGCACGAGCAGCACGTCACCCACGCCCCGGCGGCCGGCCACCGCGTCGCGCAGCACCAGCAGCGTGCCCAGCACGTAGGCCGCGGCGAAGAACAGCTCACCGCCGGTGCGCAGCACCACCGCCCGTCGCTCACCGCGCCACAGCTCGGTCGACGCGTCGTCCCAGGCCCGGCGCTGGCGCGAGCGCAGCTCCGACGCCAGCCCGCCGACGCGCAGCTCCTTGGCCGACGCCGCGTTCGCCACGAGCCCGAACAGGTGCTTGGCGTGCCGGGACGGCGGCGCCGAACGCTCGCGCGCGTCGTTGACGATCGACTCGGCCCGGCGCCCGAGCAGCAGCGCCGGCACGGCGGCCAGGGGCAGCAGCAACAGCAGCGGGTTGAGCCGGGCCAGCAGGACCGCGGTGATCGAGATCGCCACCAGCAGGCCCAGGCTGTTCAGCAGGCCCTCCATCGAACCCCAGCCGGCCCGGTGCAGTTCCTGGCGCAGCACTTGGAGCTTGTCGGCGTACTCGGGCCGCTCGTGGTGCTCCAGCCCGGCCGAGCCGTTGGTCATCTCGATCAGCTCGCGCTCCAGGCGCGGCACCGCGCGGTCGCCGAGCTCGAAGTAGAAGATGTGGGCGAAGTGCCCGGCGGTCAGCGCGGCGATCACCGCGACCACGACCAGCACCGCCGCCGCGGTCGCGCCCCGCACGTCCCCGGCCACCGCCGAGTCGGTGAGCGCGCCCAGGGCGGGCGCGGCCAGCGGCATCGCCGACGCCTGGGCGATCATGAGCACGACGGCGAGCACCAAGCGGTACCGGCTCTCCTGCCAGGCGATGACGAGCAGCTCCCAGCCGCCGCGGACGACCTCGATCACCGGCTGACTCCCCCTACCGCCTTGTCCGCCGCGGCCCCGTCCGCCGCCGCGCCGTCGACCGCCGGACGCCCGGCGGCCGTGTCGCCGATCGGCGCGTCACCGTCCACGACGTCACCGTCTTCCACGTCGTCGCCGTCCAGCCCGTGGGCGAATCGCTTGGCCTGCAAGGTGAACAGGCGCGCGTAGTGGCCGCCCGCGACCATCAGCTCGTCGTGCGAGCCCCGTTCCACCACCTGCCCACCGTCCACCACCACGATGTGGTCGGCCCGCCGGACGCTGGAGAACCGGTGCGAGATCAGCAGCGAGGTCACCCCGCGGGTCAGCTCCACGAACCGGTCGAAGAACGCCACCTCGGCGCGGACGTCCAGCGCCGCGGTGGGCTCGTCCAGCACCAGCACCCTGGCGCCCGCCTCCAGCGCGTAGAGCGCCCGGGCGATGGCGATCCGCTGCCACTGCCCGCCGGACAGGTCCGTCCCGCCGGGGTAGGCCCGCGAGAGCGGCGTGTCCAGACCGCCGGGCAGGGCGGACAGCGCTTCGGCGATCCCGGCGCGTTCGGCGGCGCGCAGCACCACCGCGCGGTCGACCGGCACGTGCGCCGCGCCCAGCGCGATGTTCTCCGCCGCGGTCAGCTCGTAGCGCACGAAGTCCTGGAAGATCACGCCGACCTGGCGTCGCCAGAGCACCGGGTCGAACTCCGCGATGTCCACGCCGTCCGCGCGCACGGCGCCCGACGTGGGCTCGTACAGCCGCGCGAGCAGCTTCACCAGCGTGGTCTTGCCCGCGCCGTTGACCCCGACCACGGCCGTGCACCGCCCGGCCGGCAGGTCCAGCTCTATGCCGTCGAGCACGGTGCGGTCCGAACCGGGGTAGTGGAAGCCGACCCGGTCGAACGTGAGCGACGCGGCCGGCGTGCCCGGGGGCACCGCGGCCCGACCCGCCGGGGGCTGGTCCTCGTCCAGCTCGTCGAGCCGGTCGCGCAACCGTTGCAGGGCCGTCAACGACTGCATCGCGTACTGGGTGCTGGTGTCCGCCTCGGGGTAGTAGCCGCCGAGCGAGATCGCCAGCACGACCGCCTGCACGCCGAGCGCCAGCGCGGTCAGGCCCACCCGCCCGGTCGCGGCGAGCTGGGCGGCGTACACCATCGCGCCGCCCGCCAGCAGCAGGCCCAGCGCCGTCAGCAGCAGGTACGGGGTCAGGTAGACGCGGCGGCGCGCCCGTTCGAAGGTGTTGCGCACGGCTTCCCACACGGCCGCGTAGCGGTCCGCGAGCCAGCCGGTGAGGCCGAACACGCGGATCTCCTTCGCCGCGACGTCGGTCATCGTGAGCTCGTGCAGGTAGCCGATCTCGCGCATCCTGCCGATGAGGTCGCGCCCCACCCGCGAGTACTTGCGCAGACCGCCGCGCTGGCCGTAGCGGAACGCCAGCACCGCCGCGCCGACCCCGAGCGCCGCCGGCCACCCGATCGCCAACCCGATGGCCGTCACCAGGGCCACCAGGCGGGTGTAGCGGGCGACCAGCGCCACCAGGCCGAAGCACGCCTGCCCCGGTGTGCCCCAGTCGCGCTCGAAGGCGCGCACCGCCTCGTTCAGCTCGTCCAGCGTGCGCTGGTCCTCCAACGGCCCGATGCCGACCGGGCGCAGCATCAACGCCATCGCGTCGTCCCGCAGCGCGCTGTCCACCCGTCGCCGCAGCTGCTGGCCCAGGGCGTTGCCCACCGGGGTGAGGATCTGGGTGAGCAGGAACGCGGCGGCGGCGAGCAGGAAGATCGAGGTCAGCCGGTCCCAGGCCGCGCTGCCGACCCCGCCGCCGACCGCGGCGGGCACCTCGCCGACCAGCACGCTCGTCGCGAGCACGAAGGCCACCGGCAGCAGGCCGAGCAGGACGTTGAGCACGACCAGGGACACGACCAGGGCCTCACCGCCGGACGGCAGCAGCCGCGCGATCCGCAACCGCGGCCGCACCGCCTCGTCCACCCAGTTCGTCCACGTGGCACGCAACCCGGCCGTCGCGGACCCCGCCGCGGGAGGTGTTCCGGTCGTCATGGCGCTCCCGCGAGTCCTTCGGTGGTGCGGTTCGTCGACGGTCCTCAACCGGCCGGCCAGGCGCCCAGGGCATCCAAGCACGGGGGCGCGAGCACCGACAAGAAGCTGATTTCGTGTATCCGCACGGTTTTCTTGCGCAACTCGTCGACCGCTGCTCCGGTCGGTCCAGCGGCCCTGTGGACGGCGCACGCCGAGTGGAGAGCGCGCGGTACGACGCGCCGACAAGCCGTAGTGCCGGGACGAAGTCCCCTCCCCGGTGGCGTGGCGGAAAGCTAGGGTCGTCGCGCGACGGGCCGACGAGGGATGAGGTGGAGGGCGAATGACCACCGGTGGGTTCTCGTCCACAGGGCTGGCCCGGGTGCGGGAAGTGCTGGAGCGCCACGTCGAGTCCGGCTTCGCGCCCGGTGCGGTGGCCGTGCTCGGCCGCCGCGGCGAGGTGCGCGTCGAAGCATCGGGCACCCTCGCGTTCGAGGGCGCGGGCTCGGGAACGCCGTTCTCGGCCGACACGATCTGCCGCACGGCCTCGATGACGAAGCCGATGGTCGCCGCGTGCGCGATGACGCTCGTCGACGACGGCACCCTGCGCCTCGACGACCCGGTCGACGACCTCCTCCCGGAGCTGGCCGACATGACCGTGCTCGTCGACCCCAACGGGCCGCTGGACGACGTCGTCCCGGCGCAGCGCCCGATCACGGTGCGGCACCTGCTGACCAACACCTGCGGCATGGGCGTGCTCCCGACCAAGCCGGGGAAGGTCCCGATCGTCGACGCGGTGAACGGGCTCGACTACTCGTCGCCGGACGTGTGGGTGCGCGGGCTGGGTGAGCTCCCGCTCGTGTGCCAGCCCGGCGAGCGCTGGATGTACGACACCGCGTCCAACGTGACCGGGGTGCTCATCGCCAGGGCCACCGGGATGTCCTTCGGAGACGCCTTCCGGGAACGGATCTGCGATCCGCTCGGGATGCAGGACACCGCCTTCAGCGTGAGCGGCGAGGACATCGCCCGGTTCGCGACGGCGTACCAGCGCGACAGCACCGCCGGCGACGAGCCGGTCGTGGACGACGGCCCCGACGGCAAGTGGAGCCGGCCGCCGGTGTTCGAGTCGGGTGGGGGCGGGCTCGTCTCGACCGCCCAGGACTACTTCGCCTTCGCCGCGGCTCTGCTGGCCGGCGGCGCCCACCGCGGTCGGCAGGTGTTCCCCCGACCGTCGGTCACCCTGATGACCAGCGACCAGCTGACCCCGGCGCAGCGGGAGGTCTCCGGGTTCTGGCCGGGGTACTTCAACGAGATGGGCTGGGGTTTCGGGATGTCGGTCCTGTCCCGCCCCAGCCGGCTCGGCCTGTCGGTCGGCAGCTACGGGTGGTCCGGCTTCTACGGCACCGCTTGGTACAACGACCCCGTCGAGGACCTGACGGCGATCTTCTTCATGCAGCGGGGGCACTCGGGCGACCAGAGGTTGCCGATCTGGCGCGACTTCTGGACCGCCGTCTACCAGTCGTTCGACGGCTGACCGGGTCGGGTGGCCTCCCGGTCCGGTGGGTCACCCGCGGCAGATCCGCCCCGCCCCCGGCGCGTCGGAGGTCAACGCCCGGTGCCGGTGACGAGGGGCGCGGGCCACGCGGCGGGGTCCGTCGCGTCGGTCGGGGCGGTGGGGCACACCACGTAGTGGCGCGGAGCGAGGGCGTTGAGGCGGCCGGGCAGCGCGGCCAGGCAGCGGGCGTGGGCCTGTTCAGGTGTCCGCACGGCGTCGGTCGCAGTCAGGTAGGCGACCAGGTCGCGGCCGTCGACCGAGCCGAAGACGTGGGCCGCGGCAGGCGCCAGGGCTTCGTCCAGCAGCCGCTGCACCTCGCCGAGGTCGACCCAGCACGAGTCGACCAGCACCCAGTCGGGCGTGCGGGCGACGGGGGCCAGGCCGGTCACCTCGCGGATGCGCGGGGCGTCGAGGTCACCCGCCGCCGCAGCGACCAGCAGGCGCTCGACGGCCAGCAACAACGACTCCATCTCGGCCCGGGGCACCAGCCCGGTGTCCGCGCTCCACAGGTCGAGCCGGACCCGGCCGTCGACCTCCTCCAGGTTGAACCGCACCGGCGTCCCGTCGTGGGGCACCGGACGCCACCGCAGCTCCGTCCGCCGCAGGGCGGCGGTGATCTCTCCCGGCCGGTGCTTGACGCCCGCGGTGACCCCGGACCACGTCTCGGGCACGAGGCTGTTGAACAACGGGTCGTAGAGGAAGTGCGTGCCGCGGTCGTGCTGGATCCGCTCGTCCCACGCGCCGCGCTCGACGCCGTCGTACCTGCCGTGCCTGCTCGCCTCCAGCGCCGCGGCCCACGTGTGCTTGACCAGCGCGTCGAAGCTCCGGTCGCCGACGTCGACGGCGACGAGGGTGCCCTGCGCCAGGGAACCGACGAAGTCGACGAGGTGGCGTTCGAAGCGGTTGCTCGACAGCGACGGGAACACCAGCTCGCGGTAGCCGGTCCGCCGCGCCAGCACCGCGCACGTCGCGGCGAGCACGACGGAGGACCGGCTGGACCGGGTGCGTGCCGCCACCTGTCGCACCGCCATCGCGGCGGCCGGGGACGACAGCTCCACGGCCAGCGACTCGCCGGAGCGGGTGGCGCCCGGCAGCGCGAGCAGGCAGCGGGGTTGCCGCCGCGCCAGCTCCTGGATGTAGTCGTTCGCCGCCCGGGTCCGACGCCGCTCGGCGGGCGTCGCCTCCAGCTCGGCCTGGTCCAGCGGCTGGTGGCGCGGTTCGCCCACCTGTCGGCGCTCCGGGTGCGCGAGCATCTCGGCGAACTCGCGCTTGAGCACGTCGAGGGAGCCGAGGTCGACGCCCAGGTGCGAGAACCCCGCGACGCAGGCGATGACCGCGCCGAACTCGTCGGTGGCCACCGCCAACCGCAGCGCGGTGGCCGCCGTGTCGCGCCGCTCCCGCAACCACACGAGCAGCCTCCCGGCCACTGCCGAGCGGTCGGGAGGCCCCCACGGACCCTCGCCGAGGGCGCACACGTTGAGGGTGAAGGTGCCGGTCGCCGCGACCACCTGACGTGGGTCCCGGCCCCGGACGTAGGTGGTCCGCAGGGATTCGTGCCTCGCCACCAGCACGGCGGCCGCCTCGGCCACGTCGTCCACGGACTTCCCGTCGGGCACGGGCAGCTCCACGCGCAGGACCGCGCCGAGGTGGTCGTCGCTGTCCTGCAACCACTGGAGGGTGTTGAGCTGGCCGAGGGCGACGGGTCCCTCGGCCGCGCGCGCGCCGGTGGAGCTGATCTGGATGGCGTCGACGGGCGTGAGCCGCACGCGCCGCCTGCGCCGCGTGGTGCCGGTCGTGGTGCTCATCCCGGTCAGCCGACCAGCCCGCGCAGCGGACCGGCCACGTCCCCGTCCTGCGGGGTGTGCTCGCGCGTCACCGCCGACGGCCAGTCCGCGAACACCGGCCGGTCGCCCGAAGGGCTGAGGAAGACGTCGACCGGGCCGGGGTACGGCCGGGGTTCCCAGTCGCGGACTGCGTCCTCGTTCGCCTGCCACACGCGCGCCGAGCGCCTGGCGAACTCGGGGGTCGCGTCCGGCGGCACGAGGTCGAGCTCCTTCCACCGGTCCAGGACCGCGTCCAGGTCACCGGGCGGCTGGTCGAACCGGGGGCCGAGGTCCAGCAGCCCGGCGTCGACCAGGGCGAGCAGCCGCACCTCGGCGCCGTCCTCGGTGAGCCGCGCGGCCATCTCGTGGGCGATCGACGCGCCGGTGGCGCAGCCGCCGAGCAGGTAGGGGCCGGTCGGCCACGCCGCGCGGACGGCTTCGACGTAGGTGCGCGCCATGTCCCGCACCGACGCGACCGGGTCGACGTCGGCGTAGAGCCCGACGGCCTGGAGCCCGAACACGGTGAAGTCCTCGCCCAGCTCCTGGGCGAGCCCGGCGTACGGGCCGACCTGCCCGTTGGCCGGGTGGACCAGGAACAGCGGGGGAGCGGCGCCGTCACCGCGCTGGATCAGGACCAGCGGGTCGGACAGCCGGGCGTTGTGCTCGCGCAGCCGGGCGGCGAGGCTCTCCACGGTGGGGTGCTCGGTCATCACGTTCAGGGGCAGCTGGACGCCCAGCTCCTCGAGGACGGCGTTGACGACCCTGGCCGCGTCCAGGGAGTTGCCGCCCAGCTCGAAGAAGTTCTCCCGGATGCCGACGGCGAACCCGATGACCTCCTGCCACTGCCGCGCCAGCCACAGCTCCACCGGGTCGCGGGGGTGCCGGTAGCCGGTGTCGAGCACGTCGTCCACGGTCGGGTTCATGGTGTGGGTGCACCGCCTTCGTGATCGGCGGCGAGCCGCCAGCGTTGGATCTTCCCGGCCGCGGAGCGGGGGAGTCGGTCGACGAACGCGAAGTGCTTCGGGATCTTGTAGCCGGCCAGTCGCCGGCCGCAGTGCGCGGCGAGGTCGGCCTTGCGGACGCTCACCTCGGGCCGCAGCACCACCTGCACGCCGACCACCGACCCGAGGGTCTGGTGCGGCACGGCCAGCGCCACGGCGTCGACCACCGCCGGGTGGGCCAGCAACGCGGCCTCGACCTCGGTCGGGTCGACCTTCTCGCCGCCCACGTTGATCGTGCCGTGGTCGCGGGGTTCGAGGTAGAGGTAGCCGTCGCGGTCGAGCCTGCCGCGGTCGCCCACCGTGGCGAACCCGTCGGGGGTGGTGCGGACGACCTGGTCGTTGAGGTAGTCCGACCGGCCCACCCGCTGGGGAGTGCGCATGAACACGGTGCCGGCCTCGCCCGGCGCGACCGGCGCGCCGTCGTCGTCCAGGACGCGGAGCTGGGTCAGGACGCCTCGCCCGACGGTGCCCGGCCGGGCCAGCCACTCGTCGCCCCGGGCCAGGGTCACGCCGATGCCCTCGGTCGCGCCGTACAGCTCGAAGACCCGCTCGGGGCCGAGGAGGTCGATCCACCCGCGCTTGGTGTCCGCGTCGCAGGAGGCCGCGGTGTGCAGGAGGGCGCGCAGGCTGTCGAAGGCCGCCGGGTCCGCGTCGGCGAGCATCAGGATCTCGCGCATGTGCGTCGGGGTCAGCTGCACCCACTCGATGCGCTGCCGCCGCACCAGGTCGACGGTCCACTGCGCGGCGAAGAACGGTTGCAGCACCACGGTGTTCTGGTCCAGCAGCGCGTCCACGAACGCGGTGAACGGCGCCGCGTGGTACAGCGGACCCACGATGAGCTGCCGCTGGCCGGTCCGCCAACCGGTCTGCCTGATCACCAGCGACGGCGTCCGCGCGGGGTCGTAGCGCAGCGGCCCCGGCCGCGCCGAGACCTTCGGCACGCCCGTGCTGGCGCCGGTCGCCAGCAGGTAGGCCGCCGCGCCGCCCGGGCCCGACGGCGGCGCGGCCGACGCGATCGCGGGCCCCGGCCGGTTCCCGGCGTCCATCAGGCGCACGTGCCCGTACCGGCGGCCGAGCAGTCCGAACAGGACGTCCCGCTCGGCCGCGGGGGTGGCCGGGTTCAGCGGGAAGACGGGCACCTCGGCCGCGAGCGCCGCGGCGATGCCGGTCGCCGCGGCCAGGGTGTTGGTCGCCTCCACGACGACGCACGACGGCACGTCCGGGTCGAGCGCGGCCCGCAGCGCGGCCACCGCGCCGTCCACCGACTCGGCGAGCTCCCCCCACGACAGGGTCTGCTCGGCCAGGTCGGCGTCGAACCCGATCAGGGCGGTCCGACCTGGTTCGGCGCGGGCGATGTCGGCGATGCGCCGGTGCACGGTGAGGGGCATCGCTACCGCAGGATCTCGGCCAGCCGCCGGACGCTGGACGCGCTCATGAACTCGAAGACGTCCAGTGGCCGGTCGAACTCCGCTTCGAGCGCGGCGATGATGCCGAGCGCGGACAGCGAGTCGCCGCCCAGCTCCAGGAAGTCGTCGGTCGCGCCGACCGGCCGGACGTCCATCTGCGCCGACCAGATCTCCGCCACCCGGCGCTCGACGTCGTCGCGCGGGTCCTCGAAGAGGGTGCACCTGCCGTCGGCGACGGCCGCCGCCAGCTGCTCGGCGTCCACCTCGCCGTCCGCCACCGGGAGCCGGTCCACGACGAGCACGCCGTTGAGCCCGCAGTCCTCGCCGAGCTGCTGCCGCACGTGGTTGCGCAGCACCGGCCCGCTCAGGTACTCGGTCAGCTCGACGGCCGCGACGGTGACCTCACGCCCGTCGTGGCGCACGACGGCGGCGCCGGCGCGGCTCACCCCGGGGTGCGCGGACAGGACGGCGGCTATCTCGGCCACGGTCACCATGGACGTTCTCCTCTCAGCAGTTCGGCGACGAGGTCGTGCACCGCGGACTCGCGCAGCAGGTCGGCGTGGTCGAAGTCGAGCACCAGGCGCCGGACGTCGTCCACGGGCGGCTCGTGGTCCTTCGAGGACACGAACAAGGGCGTCCCGGAGCGCGTGTCGAACCGGCCCTGGGCCGCCAGCAGCATGTAGTCCGCGTAGGCGGTGAACCCGGCGGTGAGCTGCTGCCGGAAGAACTGGTTGAGCGACAGCCGGGCGGCGACCTCGCCCATCAGCGCGTCGTACCGGTCGACCAGGGCCGAGGCGATGCGGGGCAGGTCGTCCGGGTGCGCCTCGACCAGCCCGTCGGCCAGGGCGCGCGCGTCGTCGAGCTCCTCGGCGGTCAGGTGGTCCGAGGAGGTCTCGAGGGTGGACGTGAACTGGTGGCCCAGCGAACCGGCCGTGGTCGCCGCGGCGTCGAAGAGCACGGTCACCGGCGCGGGTGCGGACTCGGCGACGGCGTCGGCGACGCACGTGGCGAGCGACGCCCCGGCGCAGTACCCCAGCACCGCGCGCACCGGGCGGCCGGTCGCCGCCGCGTCGGCCACCCACCGGTCGACGCACGCGTCGAGCGGCCCCGGACCCGGTTCGGCCAGGTGCAGGAAGCAGGCGTCCGCCGGGACGCCGGACGCCAGGTCCCCGAACCCCGCCGCGGCCCGCCCACCGGGGAAGTCGAGGCACAACACGAGGTCCGGTCCGCGATCGGACAGCTGCCGCCAGTGCGTCAGTTCCACGGCCGGACCTCCTGGGTGTCCACGGCCGCCGCCAGCGCCCGGTAGTCGACCTTGCCGCCGGGCGTCTGGGGCAGGCGGTCGACGTGGCGGACCGCCACGTGCCGGCTCGGCACCCCCAGCAACTCTGCCACCCGCCGCCGCTGCTGCTCGTGCACGTCCGGGTCGCCCGCCCCGAACAGGTACACCACGTCGTCGTCGCCGCGGACCACGGCGGACGGGTGGTCGGACCGCTCGACCACGCGCTCCAGGTCGTCCAGGCTCGTGCGGACGCCGAGCACCTTCACGATCCGCTTGGTGCGCCCGGTCAGGTAGAGGTAGCCGTCGCGCAGGTAGCCGAGGTCGCCCGTGTCCAGGACGTCCACCTCGGGGCCTCGGGCGAGGTCGTCGCGACCGGTCGCGTAGCCGAGCATCACCCCGGGACCGCGGTAGTGCACGGCGCCCTCGCCGGGTGCGGCCCGGTCGTGCGCCTCGGCCGGCGCGATGGTGATGACGCCGCCGGCCACGGCCTTCCCGACCGAGCCGAGGCGGTCCGGCAGGGCCGCCGGGTCCAGGCACGTGATCCGCGAGGTGGCCTCGGTCTGCCCGTACATGGGGAAGAACCGGCCCTGCCGCCGCTGCATCATCCGCACCAGCCGCATCGTCAGTTCGTCGCCGAGCCGTGCGCCCGACTGGGTCATCGTGCGGATCTCCGAGCGTTCCAACAGGTTCAGGTGCGCTGGGCCGAACGCCGCGTAGGTCGTCGGCACGGCGGCGAACGACGTGGCCCCCGCCCTGGTCAGGTGGTCCCACATGGCCAGCGAGAGCGGCGTCCGGTCGCTCAGCACGATGCCGGCGCCGGACCGCAGGTGGCTGTTGAGCACCGATAAGCCATAGGCATGCGTGATGGGAAGGGTGGTCGGCGCGCGTTCCGCGGCGGTGATGTGCAATGCGCGGGCGATGGCATCGGAGTTGTCGGCCACGCCGTCGTACGACAGCCGCACCGCTTTGGGGCTCCCCGTCGTCCCGGACGTCGACAGCAGCAGTGCGGTGTCCGGGAAGATGTCACCCGCCGGTCCCGTCGAACGCCTGCGGAAGACGTGCGAAGGTCCCACCTGTTCGTCGGGCAGGTAGCCGAGATCGGCCGGCTCCGCTCCGCCGGCCGGCCCCGGCACGACGAACTCCGGTTGGTACGCCGCGAGGATCCCGGCCGAGGCGGGCAGGAACGCGACCGCGTGGCCGAGCCGCAGCGCGGCCAGGTAGGCGAGCAGGGTGGGCAGGTCGCGGTCTCCCGCGCACAGCACCAACGCCTTGGTGTCGTGGCGCAGGGACCGCTCGACCTCGCGGACCAGCTCGGCCAGCTCGCCGTAGGACAACGTCCGCCCGCCGAGGAGGTGGACGGCAGGGGACCGCGGCGGCGCCTCTTCGTGCGTCACGAGGTCGAGCATCGCCGAGGGCATGGCGCACATTCTGCGGCCGTTGCGGACCGCGGTCCATAGTCCGTATTCGGTACGGGATCGCGCTTGACGGCCTCGACCCCGGTGGTGCAGATTCCCGTTGACCTCCCGGAGAGCGGAAGTGCCGTCATGAATTCTGAGATCCGCCAGTTCCTTTTCGACTCGTTGACGGTCATGAAGTACAGCACCGCCGACATGGACGACGACACGGTGCTGGGCCCGGCGGGCGCCGACCTCGAATCGCTCGCCCTGGCCGAGCTCTCCCTGCGAGTGGAGGACCACTTCGGCGTCCGGTTCGACGAGGACGAGGCCGAGCGGTTCGCCGCCATGACGGTCGGCGAGTTCTGCGCCGAGGTGGCCCGACGCGCGCAGACCGCAACGGCGACGTGAGCACGAGCGCTGCCGTGACCGGGATCGGGCTGGTCAGCCCGGTCGGCACCGCGGTCGACGAGGTCTTCGCCGCGGTCTGCGCCGGTCGGTCCGGGATCGTGCGCCCCCCGGAGGACCACCCGCTGCACGGCGTGCTCGACGCGGCCGCGATCGGGCCGTTCATCGACCCGGAAAGCGTTGTTCCACCCAAAGACGCCCGAGTGGTCGACCGCTCGATCGTGATGGCCGTGCGGGCCGCGGGCGACGCCCTGGCCGACGCCGGGATCGAGGTCGGCCGGGACGTCGACCCCTACCGCGTCGCCGTCGTGCTCTCCGGGGTCGGTGGCCTCGGCACGCTCGCGGACCAGGCGGTCGAGCGGTCACGGCGCGGGCGCCTGGGCGTGAGCCCGTTCCTGCTGCCCGGCGTGCTGCCGAACATGGCGGCGGCCCGGGTCTCCATCAAGTTCGGCATCCGCGGCTACACGTCCTCCTCCGGCACGGCGTGCGCCGCCGGCGGCCAGTCCATCGGCGAGGCCATGCGCCTCCTCCGGTCGGGCGAAGCGGACGTGGTGGTGTGCGGGTGCACCGAGGCGCCGCTGTTCCCGACGTTCGCCGACGCGTTCGGCAACGCCCTCGCCCTCGCCCGCGGCCGGTCCGACCCGACCACCGCGAGCCGCCCGTTCGACCGTGGCCGCAACGGTTTCGTGCTCGGCGAGGGCGCCGGCGTGCTCGTGCTGGAGCGACCCGACTTCGCGCGGGCCCGCGGCGCGGCGGTGCGCGCCGAGGTGCTCGGCTGGGGTGCGACGAGCGACGCGCACCACCCGACCACGCCCCGGCCCGACGGCTCCAGCGCGGCGCAGAGCATGCGGATCGCACTTCGGGATGCCGGACTGTCCACAGGCGACATCGACTACCTCAACGCGCACGGCACCGGCACGAAGGCGGGCGACGCGGCCGAGACGGCGGCGATCCGCGGCGTGTACGGCGACGCCATGCCACCGGTCAGCTCGACCAAGGGCGTCACCGGGCACATGCTCGGCGCGTCCGGTGTGGTCGAGGCGGCGATCGGCATCGCGGCCATGCGCGAGGGCCTGATCCCACCGACCCGCAACCTGGACGACCCCGACCCGGCCTGCGACCTCAACCACGTCCTCGGCGAGCCGCTGTCGGCCCGGGTCGACGTGGTCATGTCCAACTCGTTCGGCTTCGGCGGTCACAACGTGAGCGTGATCTTCGGGAGTGCCGATGGGTGAGCGGATCGTCCAAGACCGGGTCACCGTGCCGTTCTCCGGTCCCGGAGCGGGGACCGCACCGCTGAGCTGGGGGCAGAAGACCATCCTCCAGGACATGCGCAACAGCGACTGGAGCTACAACATCAGCGGCGCGCACCACCTGCCGGCCGGCCTCACCGTCGCCGACGTCGCCGAACGCCTGAGCAGGCTCATGGGCAAGCACCCCGCGTTGAGGACGCGGCTGGGCACCGACGACGACGGCAAGCCGTGCCAGGTCGTGCACGGGTCCGGGGAGATCGACCTGGAGGTCATGACCTTCGCCGACCACCTCGACCGAACCGACGCCGTCGACCACGGCAACAGGCTGTGGCTCAAGTGGATGGCGGCTCCGCTGGCGGAGCACACCCCGTGGCCCCTGCGCATGGGCGTGATGCAGTACCGGGGCGAAGCCGTGTACCTGGTGCTCACCCTCGGCCACCTGGTCGTCGACGGTGTGGGCGGGCTGCTGCTCATGACCGACCTCGACCTCGGCGAGCTGGTCGGCCGCCCGGTGGACCCGGACGCGGTGCGGCTCGCCGACCTCGCCCGTCGGGAGGCGACGCCGGAGCTGCGGCGGGTCAGCGACCGGGCCATGCGCTACTGGGAGGGGCACCTCCGCTCCCTGCCGCCGCTGACGTTCGGCGAGTCGGGCGCGCCGGACTACGAAGCGGGACGGCGGTGCCGGAACGTGCGGTTCGAGTCGCGGGCCGCCTACCTGGCCGTGGTCGAGATCGCCCGGCGGACCCGCACGGACACCGGACGGGTGCTGCTCGCGGTGATCGCCGCGGCGATCGCCCGGACCACCGGCGTCAACCCGCTGACCCTGCACGTGGCCGCGGGCAACCGGTACCGCCCCGGGCTGGCCGACGTCATCGGCTCGGTGGTGCAGAACGCCGTGCTCACCCTCGACCTCGACGGCACGGTCGACGACGTGATCGCGCAGGCGCGCCGGGCCACGACCGCGGCCCTGATGAACTCCTACTACGACCCCGACCAGTTGGCGGAGCTGGCCGCGCGCCTGGACGCCGAACGCGGCTACCCGGCCCGGATCACGTGCCGGATCAACGACCGGCGGTTCAGCACCAGGACCCGTGCCGACGCGGTGGCGGACGCCGCGCCCCTCACCGAGGACGAGATCAGGGCCAGGCTGCCCGAGACGTACCTCAAGTGGCACAAGTTCGTCTACCGGTGGACCGACCAGCTGTTCGTCAACATCGAGGACCACTCGGACACCGTGTACCTCCAGGTGGTCAGCGACACCGAGATCTTCCCGGCCGAGCAGGTGGAAGCGATGCTGCGCCTGGTGGAGGAGCTGGCCATCGAGGCCGCGTTCCGCGCGGACGTGCCGACCGGGACGCGGCGCGAGCCGGCCGAGACCACCGCCGGGCCCCGGTGACGCCGGAGCCGGGCCCGCTCCCACCCGTCCACTGAGGACTACCCGGCCGTCACCGCGGCGAAGCAGAGGTAGCGCAGCTCCCGGTCGTAGTCGCCGACCAGCACCGTGCCCCCGCCCGCACCGGCCAGGTGCCACCACACCCCCGTGGTGGGCTGCCCGCCCGGCGCCCGGGTGTGGTCGGGACCGTCCGGCCACACCGCGGCGAGCGAGTCGCTGAGCACGACCCGCGCGCCGGGGTGACCGGCCGACAGCTCGGCCACCCCGCGGCGGGCCAGCTCGGGCACGGCGTCGGGCTCCACGCCGGGGTGCTGGCGGACCTCGGTCACCCGGGTGCCGGGTCCCCGCTCGTAGAGCATGGCCACGCCCTGGTGCGCCGACGGTGTCGCCGCCGCCGACTCGTAGGGCAGCGCGGCCTGTTCGACCACGACCAGCAACGCCCGCCGCACGCCGTAGTCGCCGATGACGCGCAGACCGGTGAACGGCGACGCGCTGCCCTGGTCGCAGACGGCGAACGACATCGGCGTGCCGGGGCAGACGTGGCTGAGGTAGGTCGCGGTCGCCCGGCCCGGCCACACGTCGTGGATCGAGAACGCCAGCACCAGCAGGTCGACCGGCTCCGCCGCGGGCACGACCTCCGCCACCAACGCCTTCGCCATCTCGCCGTAGGACTGGCCGGACAGGCCGGTGACGGGTCCGGCGCCGAAGGGCCGGACCAGGTCCGCGAAGTAGTCGGTCACCTGCGCGCGGTGGTCGTCGTCGGCGAGGACGGCGGCGTCACCGGTGAAGCGCCTGCGCCCGGCGCGGACCAGGCGCATCACCAGGGCCGGCTGTGGCCGGCGATGAACGTGGCCAGCTCGCCGACGGTCAGCAGCTCGTCCGGGCGCATCCGCTCCACGTCGATCTGGATGCCGAGCTGCTCCTCCACCTCCAGCAGCAGCTCCAGCCCCAGCGACGAGCTGACCCCCAGCTCGTCGGCCATGTGCATGTCCTCGGTGATCGGTTCCTCGCGCTCGACCAGCCGCTTGAGCACGGTCGTCATGGCCTGGACCACGCGGTCTCGCAAGGCGACGTCGAGCTGGGCGTCGGGTGCGGTCATGTCGGCCTCCTGGGTGGGACGGGGTGTCAGTGCTGGAACACCATCGCGGAGAACGTCGCCCCGGCTCCGGCGCCGACGGTCGCGACGAGGTAGTGGTCGCCCTCGCGGAGCAGGTCGCGCTCCCGGGCGGTCCGGTAGTTGGCGAACGCGTCGGTGCAGAACAGGTGACCGTTGTCGGGCACGTTCGACAGCAGCACGCGCCGCACCGGGAAGTCCATCAGCGTGCACAGGCGCTGCCAGGTCACGACGTTCACGTTGTGCGGCAGGACCAGCCGGATGTCGTCCAGGACGAGCCCGGCGTCGGCGACCGCCCGGTTGATCACCTCGGCCAGCGACGGGCGGTACTGGCGCTGGAACTCGTCCTCCCGGTCGCCGAACTCGCCGTCGAACTCGCCGCGTTGCGCGCACACGAACGACAGCATCCGGTCGCGCCGCCCGTTGGCGCTCACCAGGCACGCGGACGCGCCCTCGCCGAACAGCGACGTGCCCGGCAGCAGCCGCGCGTGCCGGGTGAACGCCTTCTCACCGGTCAGCACCAGCGCCAGCGCGTCGTCGTCCGGGTCGCCGGCGAGCAGCCGGCCCGCCAGGTCGACCGCGAGCAGCCCGCTCGCGCAACTCTGCTGCGTGACGGTGAAAGCCAGCGCGTGACCGAGCCCCAGCCGGCGGCAGACGTCGTGCAGCGGGTTGTGCGGGTACGGCACGACGACCGGCATCGCCCGGCCGTGGACGACGTACCGGACCCGGTGCTCCTGACCGCGCAGCTCGGCGAGCCCCTCGGCGGCGGCGCGCAACAGCTCGGCGGACGACCGGTCCGGGTCGAACCGGACCTGGTCGAGCCCGTGGAACCGCCGGAAGAGCCTGACCTGGATGTCGGTCAGGCCGAGCGGTTCGGCCAAGTCCTCGATGGGGACGCGAAAAGCCGGTGTGTACACCGACACCGCGTCGAGAGCGGTCACACTTCGGGATCCCACCACGTCGTTCCGGGGAACGTCAATGTGTGCCACGATGTTGCGGTGTCGCGGTTTCTGCTGGTCGTGCTGCCGCTGCAAGGCCACCTCTACCCCATGCTCGCGATCGGGCAGGAACTCGCCCGCGCGGGTCACGAAGTCGTCTGGTGCGGCCCGGAGGACGTGCTGCGCCCGCTGGTCGGTCCGGATGCGACGGTGCACGCCACCGGCGCTCGCGCCTACCGCCGCTACGACGAGACGGGCATGGCCGGTGTGCGGGCGATGTGGGACGGCTACCTGATCCCGTTCACCCGCTTCACCCTCGGCCCCGTCGACGAGGCGGTGCTGGAGCACCGGCCGGACGTCGTGGTCACCGAGCAGTACGCGCTGGCCGGCGCGTTGGTGGCGCACCGGCACGGCGTGCCGTGGGCGACCCTGTGCACCGGCACGCTGGAGCTGACCCCGCCGCCCGACCTCGTCGGGTTCGAGGACTACCTGGC
Organism: Saccharothrix sp. 6-C; assembly: GCF_016695385.1. Taxonomy (NCBI): domain Bacteria; kingdom Bacillati; phylum Actinomycetota; class Actinomycetes; order Pseudonocardiales; family Pseudonocardiaceae; genus Saccharothrix; species Saccharothrix sp. 6-C. The sequence continues at coordinate 3,364,579 of NZ_CP064192.1, forward strand.
GGACAAGATGGCGCAGGCGGTGGCGATGGCGGGCCTGTCCGACGAACCGATCGACCCCCGGTTCTCGCCGCACCTGGTGATCGCCCTGATGACGCCCGGGCTGGTGGGCGACGCCGCGCTGCCGGACCGCTGCGTGCTCACCGGCGCGGCGCTGGGTGCCAGGCCGAACGCGCCCGACTTCCCCTGGCACCTCTGGGATCCGGACCGCAGGCACGTGCTGGTCACGGTCGGCACGCTGGTCGGCCACATGATCGGCGACTTCTACGACCGGGCGGCGGCGGTGCTCGCACCCATGGCGGACGACGTGCAGGCGATCTTCGTGACCTCCGGCGTGGCCGCGGAGTCCTTCCCGGCCAACGCCATCACCGCCGAGCTGGTGCCGATGCTCGACCTGATGCCGAAGCTGGACGCCGTGGTGTGCCACGCCGGCGGCGCCGTCAACGAAGCGCTCACCTTCGGGGTCCCGATGGTCGTCGCGCCGGTGCGGGCCGAGCAGGTGGCGCTGGCGCGGCAGGTCGCCCGGTCGGGCGCGGGCATCGAGGTGTCGGTCCTCGACGTCACGGTGGCCGAGCTGGACGCCGCGCTGCGGGCGGTGCTCGACGGGCCGGACCACCGGCGCCACGCCCGGCGGATCGGCGCGGAGTTCGCCGCCGCCGGGGGAGCGGCGACGGCCGCCGCCCACCTGGTCGAGTTGGCGTCCGGCACGTGACCACACGCGAGCGGGAGGACGGTCCGGTGGACGGGTCCGGGGTGAAGGCGCTGCCGGCGGCCGAGGAGTTCGCGTGGGCCAGGCAGCGGCGGGCCGACATCCGCCGCGCGGGTGGCGTCCTGGACCTGGTGCTGCCGCTGCGCGAGGGCGGCGCCGGCCCCGCGCTGTTCTGCGCGCCGCCGCTGGTCGGCGCGAGCTGGTGCTACCTGGCGCTGCTGCCGCACCTCGCGCCCGAGCACCCGGTGCACGGCCTCCAGCTGCGCGGGCTGCGCAGGCCCGAACCGCTGCCGGTCGACCTGGCCGAGGCGGCTCGGGACTTCGCCGACCAGATCAGGCTCACCCAGCCGCACGGCCCGTACCACCTGTTCGGCTGGTCGATCGGTGGCAACACGGCGCACGCGATCGCCGAGGAGCTGGAGCGGCGCGGCCACGAAGTGGGCCTGCTCGTCATCGGCGACACGGTGCCCGGCCTGCCGAACAGCCTCAGCGTGGCCGACGACAACCTGTGGCTGGTGTGCGACTTCGTGCTCCGCGAGCTCGGCTACCAGCCGGTGGTCGAGCCGGACGACCCCGACCCGGTGCGCCGGATGCTGGAGGTCGTCCGCGGCCGGCCGGGGTTGGGCCTGCACGAGTGGCCGGACCGGCAACTGCTCGCCCTGCCGCACGTGATCAGGAACAACCTCGCGGCGGCACAACGCCACGTCCCCGGTCGGGTGCGCGGCCCGGTGCTGTTCCTCTCCGCCACCGAGGACGAGCGGAGCACCGAGTCGAAGGTGGCCTCATGGGACGATCACGTGAGCACACCGGTGGACGTGGTGGAGGTGGACTGCCTGCACGAGCACATGTTGCTGCCCGCGCCGGTCGCCCGGATCGGGGCCGCGATCTCCGCCCGCCTGGGCGGCCCGCGCGTGCCCGGGACGAACCCGAAGTCGCCCGAACCGACCGCAGGCGCACTCGAAAGCTTCATTGCCACCGGGGAACCGCGAACCTAGTCTCTGCGTAGGAGTCCGCGTCCGCCCTTCGTCCGGTTCACGAGACCTGCGGTCGGCGTAGCAGTCGACGGGACACCGCACGCCGCCCGAACCCGCACTGCCGCCGATGCGCGAACCCGCCCCGGTGGCGACAGTTCGGCGGTCCACCGTTCTCCGCAACCGGGAGGTCTCATGAGCGGGGCGAACCTGCGCACCGCGTTGGCGCAGGACATGCGGGTCGGCGCGGGCAACGTGCTGCCCATGCTGGTGGAGCACGGCGCGGACCCGGACACGCCGCGGATGACCTTCGACGTCGACGTGGACGGCATCCCCGCGTGGACCCCGCTGTCGCTGCGCGACCTGACCGAACGGGTCGCGGCACGGGCGGACTGGTTCGCCCGCAAGGGGATCGGCCGGCGCGACCCCGTCGCCGTGTTCGTCACCTCGGCGGCCGACGTGTTCCTCAACTTCTTCGCGCTCAACCACCTCGGCGCGATCCCGGCGCTGATGAACGGCGCCATGCCGATCGAGGTCGCCGCGGAGTTCGTCCGCCGGCTGCGCGGCGTCGGCGTGCTGCTCGACGCGGACCACGCGGCGTTGCGGGACCACGAACTCGGCGTGCCCGTCCTCGGTGACGCGGCGGAGACCGGCACCGGCGACGCCGACCAGGCGCCGCCGCCCTACCGCCACCACGACGACGACCCGGTGGCGATCACGCACTCTTCGGGCACGACCCGGATGCCGACGCCGGTCGTCCACTCGCACCACAGCCTGTTCGCCGCCGTGCGCGCGGTGCGGCTCACCGAGGCCAGGCCGCACGGTCGGGTGCGCGAGCTGTCCGTGCTGCCCGCCGCGCACGCGGCCGGGATCATCGTGGTGAACCAGGCGCTGTGCAACGGCTACGAGCTGCTGTGCCTGTCCGCGCAGGGCGGCCCGTTCGAGCGCAGCGGCGAGGTGGTGCTGGACGCCATCGAGCGGTGGCGGCCGACCGGCGTGTTCGGCTTCGCCGTCACGTGGGCCGAGCTGGCCCGGTTCGACCTGTCGAAGCGCGACCTGGGCTCGGTGCGCAACTGGTCGAGCACCGGTGACTGCGCGCACGAGGCGCACATCCGGCGGTTGGTCGCGGTCGGCAGCCACCCGGTCTGGACGCCGGACGGCGTGGTGGACGAGCCGGGCTCGAAGTTCATCGACACGCTCGGCTCGACCGAGATGGGCCACAGCGCGTTCGCCATCAGCCACCGGCCCGGCAGCGACCGCTACGACCGGTGCGTCGGCAAGCCGTACCCGTTCGCCGAGGTGGCGTTGCTGGACGTGACGACGGGCGAGGAGGTGCCGGTCGGCCAGGTCGGGCAGTGCGGGCTCAAGTCGCCGACGCTCGCGCCCGGCTACTGGAACGACTCGACCGCCACCTACCGCAACCGCCTCAACGGCTACTACCTCACCGGCGACCTGATGTACCGGGACGAGGAGGGCTACTACTACCACCTCGACCGGGCCAACGACGCGGTCGACCTCGGCGGCGGCGAGTGGCTCTACACCGCGTTGTCCGAGGAGCGCGTCCTGGCCCGGTGCCCGGACGTGCGCGACTGCACGGTGCTCGCGTCGAAGCAGGACGACGGCGCCCCGGTGACCGACGTGCTGCTGGTGCTGCACGAAGGGGCCGATCCGGGGCTGGACCGGGGCGAGGCGGTGCGGGCCGCGCTCGGCGAGGCGGTGGCGCGCACGGTGCGGCGGGTCGACGTGGTGCCCGACGAGCAGCTGACCGTCGGGCCGACCGGGAAGGTCCGCAAGTTCCTCATGCGGCAACGGGTCCTGGCGGACGCGCCACACGGGAGGTAGCTCGTGCGGTACCCGCTGTCGTTCGAGCAGGAGTGGGCGCTGTCCCGGCCCGCGGTCCTGTCCCACGCGACCTGGCTGGACGGTCCGGTCGACCCCGCCGCGCTGCGGCGGGCGGTGGACGTCGTGGTCGCGCGGCACCCGGTGCTCCGGACGCACGTCACCGCCTCGGGGGAGCAGGTCGTCTCGGAGACGGGTCGTGTGGTGCTGGAGCACGTCGTGCTGCCCGGCGACGTGGCGCGCGCCGAGTCGGTCGCCGCGGAGCTGGCCGAGCGGCCGTTCGACCTGTCGCGCGAGCCCCTGACGAGGGCCGCGGTGATCGAGGTCGGTGCGGGCCGGTGGTTGTTCGCGCTGGTGGCGCACCGGGTCGTGGCCGACGGCTCCACGTTGGCGATGCTGCTCGCCGATCTGTCCACTGTGTACCGCGAAGGCCTGTCCGAGCTTCCGTCGTCGTGGATGGACTACGGGGACTACGCCGTGTGGCAGCGCGAGCGGTTGCGCGGTGAGGAGCTGGCACGTCAGCTGGCGCACTGGCGCGAGGTGCTGCGCGACGCGCCCGCGCCGGTGCGGCTCCCGGCCGGGCGTCGGGCCGCGTCGCTGACCGCGGTGGTCGACCCGACCGCGGTCCGGCGGCTGGCGGCCGTGGCGGAGGGGGCCGGCGCGACCCTGCCCGCGGCGTTCCTCGCCGCGTACGCCGTGGTGCTGTCCCGGTACGCGGGTCGGCCCGATGTCGTGGTCGGGGCGCCGGTGAGCGGCCGCACCCGGGTGGAGCTGGAGCCGATCGCGGGTCCGTTCGCCGACGTGGTCCCGGTCCGGGTTCCGCTGGCGGGCGAGCCGTCCTTCGCCGAGCTGCTCGTCCGGGTGCGGGACGCCGCGGCACAGGCGGTGTCGCACGACGAGGTTCCGCTCGGGGTGCTCGTGGAGGAACTGGGGGTCGGCCTGTCCGACGCGGTGCGGTTCACCTTCCCGCCGCCTGCCGCGCCCGCGCTGGACCTTCCCGGTGTGACCGTGCGGAGCCGGGTCGCCCTGAGCGACGCGGCCACCGCCGATCTCGACTTGCGGGTGGACGAGCACGGCGCCCTGACCCTGGAGCACCGCACCGACCAGGGGTTCGCCGACTGGGTGCTGCGGTCGGTGGTGGCGGTGCTGGAGCACGCGACCGCGGACAGCGCGGTGTCGGAGCTGCCGGTGCCGGTTCCCGAGGACACGTGGTCCGCGGTGGCCGAGCCATCGCCGGCCGAGCCGTCGCCCAACGGCGCGGTGCGGTCCGCTGCCGCGGGGGCCGCGGAGCCCGAGGTGGACGTGAGTCCGGTGCCGGCGCGGGGTGAGATCGAGCAGGCCATGGCCAAGACCTGGGCCGACCTGCTCCGCCGGCCCGGCCGGGTCGGTGTGCGCGACAACCTGTTCGGCCTGGGCGGGGGATCGCTCGCGGCGGTCCGGTTCGCCTCGCTCGTCGCCGACACCTACGGCGTCACCCTGCCCCTCCCGCTCATCTTCGCCTCGCCGACCGTCGCGGCGCTCGCGGAGTTCGTGTCGGCGGAGTTGGAGGCCGCCCGGACGGCCCGGGAGGCCGAAGCCGACCAGGCGGCCCGGTTGGCGACGTTGTCCGACGACGAGCTGGACGACCTGCTGCGCGCCGTCGTGGCCACCCGCGAGCGCCGCCGCTCCACCGGGGGTGACGGAAGGTGAGCACCACGCCCGCCACCGCCGGGGACCTCGCCGACCTGGACACCGGCACGCTGTTCGGCGCGCTGGAGGATCCCGCCCTGAACTCGATGAACTTCCTCAACGAGGTGGCGATCCACTATCCGGACGCGATACCGCTGGCCGCCGGGAGGCCGAGCGAGGAGTTCTTCGAACTGGAGGACGTGCACCGATATCTGCGCATCTTCTCCGAGCACCTCGGCCGGCGCCTGACCGAGGCCCAGGTGCGGCGCACCGTATTGCAGTACGGCCGGACCAAGGGAATCATCCACGAACTGGTCGCGGAAAACCTCCGACTGGACGAGGACATCTCGGTCGACCCGGAATCGGTCGTGGTCACCGCCGGGTGTCAGGAAGCGATGTTCCTCGTCTTGCGCGCGTTGCGCGCCGACGACCGCGACGTGCTGCTCGCGGTGTCGCCGACGTACGTCGGGCTGACCGGCGCGGCCCGGTTGGTCGACCTGCCCGTGCGCCCGGTCCGCACCGGGGAGCACGGGATCGACCTGGCGGACCTGGTCGCGGTGATCCGCCGGGAGCGCGCCGCCGGCCGCCGGCCGCGAGCCTGCTACGTCGTCCCGGACTTCGCCAACCCGTCCGGCCTGAGCCTGGACCTGGCGACCCGGCGGCGGCTGCTGGAGGTCGCGGCGGCCGAGGACGTCCTGCTGATCGAGGACAACCCCTACGGGCTGTTCCACGGCGACGCGGACCGGGTGCCGACGCTCAAGGCCCTGGACGCGGCGCGGCGCGTCGTCTACCTGGGTTCGTTCGCCAAGTCCGTGCTGCCCGGCGCACGCGTCGGCTACGTGGTCGCCGACCAGCGGGTATCCGGCGCCGACGGCACGACCGGCCTGTTCGCCGACCAGCTTTCGAAGATCAAGAGCATGCTGACGGTGAACACGTCGCCGATCGCGCAGGCCGTCGTCGGCGGCAAGCTGCTGGCGCACGGCTGCCGCCTCGCCGGCGCGACCGCACCCGAACGGCGGCTCTACGACCGGAACCTGCGGCGCCTCGTGACCGGGCTGGCGGAGCGCTTCCCACCCGGCTCGGACGTCACCTGGACCGTGCCGACCGGCGGGTTCTTCGTCGTGGTCACGGTCCCGTTCGCGGTCGACGACCGGCTGCTGGAACGCTCCGCCCGCGACTACGGCGTGCTGTGGACGCCGATGGGGCACTTCTACGACGGCGTCACGGCCGTTCGGGCGCTGCGCCTGTCGTGCAGCGCCGTTTCCGTCGACCAGATCGATCGCGGCCTCGACCGGCTGGCCGCATTGATCAATGACCGGTCGGGCCGGTCGGCGGGCACGATCGACCACGGCCACTTGGCCGATAGTGCTCGCGGTGAACCGTGACGTACTATTCCATGCGCTCGTCGGCGGACGTGACGGAAAACTCCTGCGTAAATATTTCGAGAATTGCGCGACCAGGCGGGGAGACCTGATGACAAAAGGCCTGGCGTCGTCCGGGTTCGAACTCGTGACGAGTCCGGAATGGGTGGACGAGATCCTGCTCCGCGGCGCGGACGACGATATCTGCCTGTATTCGGGCGGACCGGTCGACCGGGGTGCGCTGCGCCGGATGGTCGCGGACGCGCAGGCACGTCTCGCGGCGGCCGGACTGGGCCCGGGCGGTTCGCTCGCGCTGCGGCTGCCGCCGTCGACGGCGTACGTGGCGAACCTGCTCGCCGGCTGGCGCCTCGGCGCCCAGGTGAGCCTCCTCGACCACCGCCTCACCGCCTACGAGGTCGAGCTGGCGCTCGGCAGGCTCGCACCGCAGGTGGTGGTCGAGCCGGGACGCGTCACGAGCAGCCCGCTCAGCGCGTTCGCCGAGGTGGAGGAGACCGTCACGGCCCGCTCCGGCCGGCCCGCCGGGACACCGCACGCGGTGATCCAGTTCAGCTCCGGGTCCACCGGTCCGTCCAAGGTGATCGGCCGCACGGCCGCCGACCTGGTCGCCGAGATCGAGCGGTACACCCGGATCGACGGCGTGCCGCTGCCGGGCGAGCGGATCGTGGTGCTGGCCTCCATGGTGCACGTGCTGGGCCTGGTCGGCGCCCTGCTGTACGGCCTGCACGCCGGCGTGCAGATCAGGCCGCCCGACCGGCTCACCGGCGACAGCGTGCTGGACGCGGTCGCGGCCGAACCGACCCCGGCCACGGTGCTGGGCGTCCCGTTCCACATCGGACTGCTCGCGTCCGTGGTGGAGCCGCCGTCGCTGCCGCAGCTGAAGCGGATGACCACCGGCGGCGAACCGGTGCCCGCCGCGACCGCCGCCGCGTTCACCGGGAAGTACGGCGTGCCGCTGGGCAACATGTGGGGCATGACCGAGGTCGGTGTGATCGCCACCGACCTGTTCGGCGAGCACCGGCCCGCTCTCACCCCGGCGCCCGGCCTGTCGGTCGTCGAGCGCGACGGCGAGCTGCTGGTGAGCCGGCCGGAGTCGCCGTACGTCGGCCTGTCCGACCCGGACCGGTGGGCGGACGGCTGGCTGCGCACCAGGGACGCGGGCGCGGTCGACCCGGACACCGGCCTCGTCACCGTCAAGGGACGGCTGGACTCTCAGGTGTCGGTCGGCGGCCTGAAGGTCGACCTGACCGAGGTGGAGGCCACGGTGGCCGGACTGCCGGGCGTGGTGGCGGCCGTCGTGCTGCACGACGACGTCATCACCGCCTACGCGCAGCTCGACGCGCCCGCCACGGCGGCGTCCGTCCAGGCGGGCCTGGCCGAGCGGCTCGCCGCCTACAAGAGACCACGCCGGCTGCACGTGCTCGACGCGATGCCGCGCACCATCACGGGAAAGCTGGTCCGCGACCGGTCGGTGCTCCGCCAGGCCGCGTCCGGAGGGATGTGATCCGATGAGAACACGAACCGTCGCCGCACCCGGGAGCGGGGTGCCGCGGTGAGCCAGGAAGAGACACCCGGCCGGGACGACGTCCTGCGGATGCTGGCGAGCCTCGACGGCAGGCCGTCCGAGGACGTCCCCGAGCTGATCGAATCGATGGAACTGGCCTGGCTGGTGCACCAGGTGGAACAGCGCTACGGCGTGCGCATGGAACTCGACAGCGGCCAGTACAGCCGCATGACCACCGTCTCCGGAGCCGCTGACGTGCTCCGGGAAGTGATCGGGATGCCTGATGAACATATCCGGGATTGACCACATCGAGTTATACGTCGGCGACGCGAAGCAGACGGCGTTCTACCTGTGCAGCGCCTTCGGGTTCGAGGTCTGCGGCCAGGGCGGCCCCGAGACGGGGCTGGCCGGCCAGCGCTCGCTGCTGCTGCGGCAGGGTGACATCCAGGTCGTGCTGACGACCGGCCTGGTGCCCGACCACCCCGCGACCGAGTACGTGCGACGGCACGGCGACGGCGTGGCCGTGGTCGGGATCGGGGTGGACGACGTCGCGGCCGCCTACCGCACCCTCACCGAGCGGGGCGCCGAACCGGTGTCACCGCCCCGTGAGTACGCGTCCGCGGCTGCCGGGGGCGACGACCGGCGGGTCGTCGTCGCCGAGGTCTCCGGCTTCTCCGACGTGACGCACCGGCTGGTCGAGCGGCACGGCTCGCCGCGCGAGTTCCTGCCCGGCGCGATCGAGGTGGCCGAACCCCACCCGGACACCGACGTCAAGCTGCTGCGCGCGATCGACCACCTGGCGATCTGCGTGCCGGCCGGCGGCCTCGCCTCGACCGCGCGCTACTACGTGGACGTCTTCGGGTTCGAGCAGATCTTCGAGGAGTACGTCGAGGTGGGCGGGCAGGGCATGGACTCCAGGGTCGTGCAGAGCCCGTCCGGTCACGTCACCTTCACGCTGATCGAGCCGGACCCGGAACGCCAGCCGGGGCAGATCGACAACTTCCTGACGTGGCACGCCGGCGCGGGCGTGCAGCACGTCGCGTTCGGCACCGACGACATCGTCAAGGCGGTGGGCACCCTCGGCGACAAGGGCGTGCGGTTCCTCGGCACGCCGGGTTCCTACTACGACACGCTCGAGGAGCGGGTCGGTCACCTGGACGCGCCGCTGGACGAGCTGCGCCGCCTCGGCGTCCTGGTCGACCGGGACCACTGGGGCCAGTTGCTGCAGATCTTCACCGAGTCGATGCACGTGCGCCGGACGCTCTTCCTGGAGATCATCGAGCGGCGGGGCGCGTTGACCTTCGGCAGCGGGAACATCAAGGCGCTGTACGAGGCGAAGCAGGGCGAGCTGTCCGGCACGACGGCCCCGTGAAGGGAACCACGGTGAACGAGTTCACGCTGACCGACCACGAACGCGCGCTGCTCCCGTCCGACGACGACGTCCGGTTCTTCGCCGAGCACGGCTGGTACCTGTCGAAGAAGCTGTTCTCCGACGACGAGGTGGACGAGCTGACCGCGGCCGTCGGCCGCTACTACTCCGGTGAGCGGAGCAGGCGGCTGCCGACGCGCCCGCCCCGGCTGGCCTACTGGACGCCCGAGCACGGCGATGTCCAGCGCCACAACGACTACGTGCACTACGAGAGCGACGGCATCGCCAAGGCGCTGCTCAAGCCGCTGATCGGCGCGGTGGCCGCGCGGCTGGCGGAGGCCGACGAGATCCGGGTGTTCCAGTCGACCCTGATCTACAAGCCGCCGATCGCCGAGGAGCCGTCGAACGTCGTGCCCTGGCACTTCGACAAGCACTACTGGTCGTCGTCCTCGTCGGACCGGATGCTCACCGCGTTCATCCCGTTCCACGACTGCGACGAGGAGCTGGGCACGATCACCATGGTCGACGGCAGCCACCTCTGGGAGGAGGTCGGCTCGGACGACAGCGCCACGAAGCACTTCGCCGAGCGCGACGCCGACCACCTGGAGAACCTGCTCACCGCCAACGCCGAGCACAACGGCACCACGGTCCGGAAGATCCCGATGATCATCCCCAAGGGGCACATGAGCTTCCACCACTGCCGGACCTACCACGGCAGCGGGCCCAACCGCTCCACCCGGCCGCGCCAGGCCATCTCGCTGCACCTGCAGGACGGCGACAACGCCTACCGCGAGTTCCCCCTGTCGGACGGCAACCTGGCCTTCTACAACCACGACTCCCTCGTGCGGCGCACCGCGGACGGCAGGCCGGACTACGCCGACCCGGAGTTCTGCCCGCCCGTGTGGCGCTCCTGACCGCCGTGGCGGCACACGCGCCGGACTCCGACGTCGGCCTGTACCGCACGGTGCGGCTGATCCGCCGGTTCGAGGAGCGGGCGGTCGAACTCGTGCGCTCCGGCGACATCATCGGCGGCATCCACCCCTACACGGGCCAGGAGGCCGTCGCCGCCGGCGTGTGCGCGGCGCTGCGCGTGGACGACATGATCACCAGCACCCACCGCGGGCACGGGCACGTGCTCGCCAAGGGCGCCGACCCGGCCCGGACGCTCGCCGAGCTGGCCGGCCGCGCCACCGGGCTGAACCGGGGGCGCGGCGGGTCGATGCACGCGGCGGACTTCGGGTCGGGCATCCTCGGCGCGAACGCGATCGTCGGTGCGAACGGCGCGATCACCGCCGGGGCGGCCTGGGCGGCCCGGCAGGACGGCGGCGACCAGGTCGCGGTGAGCTTCTTCGGCGACGGCGCGGTCAACCAGGGCGTGCTGCTGGAGGCCATGAACCTGGCCGCCCTGTGGCGGCTGCCGACGCTGTTCGTCTGCGAGAACAACGGCTACGCCACCACCCTGACCGTGGCGGACGCCGTCGCGGGCACGATCACCGGGCGTGGCGAGGCGTTCGGGATGCCGTCGGTGACGGTGGACGGGATGGACCCGCGCGCGGTGCTCGACGCGGCGCGCGAAGCGGTGGACCGCGCCCGCGCGGGCGGCGGGCCGTCGCTGGTCGAGTGCCTGACCTACCGGTTCGACGCGCACCACACCTGGGAGCACAAGGCCCGGGTCCGCTACCGCGACGACGACGAGGTCCGGAGTGGACGGGAGAGGGATCCGGTGGAAATCCAGGGCGCGCGGCTGACCGGCGACGAGCGGACGAGCGTCGACGCGGAAGTCGAGGCCGTCGTGGACGCGGCCGTCGCGTTCGCGCTCGACAGCCCCCACCCCGACCCCGTCGGCGCGCTCGACCACCTGTACGCCACCGGGATGCGGGCGCGTCCGGGCGGTGGTGGGTGATGCCGTGGCTGTCCTACCGGAAGGCGCTCAACCGGGCGCTCGTCGACGAGCTGGCCCGTGATCCGGCGGTGTTCGTGCTGGGCGAGGACGTCCGGGTCGCGGTCTCCAACGTGACCGCGGGCCTGCTCAAGCGGTTCGGGCCCGACCGGGTGCTGGACACGCCGCTGTCGGAGCAGGCGTTCACGAGCTTCGCCACCGGGGCGGCGTTGCGCGGGCGGCGACCGGTGATCGAGTTCCAGATCCCGGCGCTGCTGTACCTGGCGTTCGAGCAGATCGTCAACCAGGCGCACAAGTTCTCGCTGATGACCGGTGGCCAGACCCGCGTGCCGGTGACGTACCTGGTGCCCGGCTCCGGGTCGAGGACGGGCTGGGCCGGGCAGCACTCCGACCACCCGTACGCCCTGTTCGCCCACGCCGGGGTGAAGACGGTGGTGCCGGCCACGCCCGAGGACGCCTACGGCCTGCTGGCGACCGCGATCCGGGACGACGACCCGGTGGTGGTGTTCGCACCGGCGGCGGCGCTCGACGTCCGCGTGGACGTCGACCACGACGGGCTGGCCCCGGTGCCGCTCGGTGTCGGCCGGGTCCACCGCGAGGGCGAGGACGTCACGGTCGTCGCGGTCGGCCACCTCGTGCACGACGCGGTGGCGGTCGCCGAGGAGCTGGCCGGTGACGTCTCGGTCGAGGTGTTCGACCCGCGCACGGTGTACCCCTTCGACTGGGACGGGCTGGCCGCTTCGCTGGCCAAGACCGGGCGGCTGGTCGTGGTCGACGACTCCAACCGCATGTGCGGCATCGCGGCCGAGGTCCTCGCCACCGCGGCCGAGGGGTGCGACCTGGTCGTGCCGCCCGTCCGGGTGACCAGGCCGGACGGCGCCGTGGTGCCGTTCGCCCGCGGGCTCGACCTCGCCGTGCAACCCGATCGCGCCCAGCTGACCGCCGCGATCCGGAAGGTGCTCAAGCAGTGACGACGGAGGCCCGCATGCCACTGGACCCGCAGCTCACGACGGCGCCCGGGAACACGGCCTCCCCGCCGCTCTACACCCTTTCGGTCGAGGAGGCGCGGGCGGCCGACCTCGCCGCCATCCGGGCGGCGGCGGGCGCGGGCGAGCCGGTGCGCCACGTCACCGACCGGCGCCTCCCCGGACCGGGCGGCGACCTGCCGATCCGGGTCTACCGCCCGGTGGACGCGGCCGGGCCCCTGCCCACCGTGGTCTACTTCTTCGGCGGCGGGTGGGCGCTGGGCAGCATCGACACCTCCGACGAGATCTGCCGCGCCCTGGCCAACGCGGTGCCGTGCCAGGTGATCACCGTCGGCTACCGGCTCGCGCCCGAGCACAAGTTCCCCGCCGCCGTGGACGACTGCCGCACGGCCGTCGCCTGGATCGCCGCGAACGCGGCCGAGCTCGGCGTCGACCCCGACCGCCTCGCCGTGGCGGGCGACAGCGCCGGCGGCAACCTCGCGGCCGTGGTGACCCTGGACCGCGACGGGCCCCCGTTGGCCGCTCAGGTGCTGGTCTACCCCAACACCGACCACCGCGGCGACACCGGGTCCATGCGCGAGAACGACGATCCCGCCGCGTTCAACCGCCGATCCGTCGCCTGGTACTGGGGCCACTACCTGGCGAACCCGGACGACGGCCGCGACCCGCGGGCCTCGCCCCTGCTCGCCGAGGACCTGACCGGGCTGCCGCCGGCACTGGTCATCACCGCCGAGCACGACCCGCTGCGCGACGAGGGCGAGCAGTACGCCGACCGGCTGCGCGAGGCCGGCGTGCCCGTGGTCGCCACGCGGTACCTCGGGACGGCGCACGGCTTCTTCGCCATGTCGGGCGTGGTGGACGCGGCCCGTGAGGCGCGGGCCGAGGTCGCGGCGTTCCTGCGCGCGCACCTCGGTCCGTGACGCCCACGTCGCCGACACGGCGTCCGGGAATCCCTGCCAGGGCCGGTTCGGCACCGTGCCAAGTGGAATGACTGCCAGCGGGAACGCGCATAGGCGTCGGGTGCGGCGGAGTCTAGGCTCGCCACCGTGAGGATCCTCTTCTCCAGCCTCGGCTTGTACGGGCACACGTTCCCCCTGCTGCCGCTCGCGGTCGCCGCGCGGGAGCTCGGCCACGACGTCGACTACTTCACCGGCAAGGGCTTCGCGGACGTCCTGGCCTCACAAGGAATCGAGCACGTCGAGGGCGGCCTGTCGCCGCGCAAGGCGTTCGAGCAGGCGATGGCGGGGACCAGGCCCGGGACGCCGGGCGACGTCGACGTCGAGCGGGTCGCGTTCACGTTCGCCTCGGTGCTGCCGCGCAGCTTCGCCACCGGGCTGGCGCCGGTCCTCGCCGAGCGCAAGCCCGACCTGGTCGTGCACGAGTTCGGCAACCCCGGCGCGGGCCTGGCCGCGAAGGCCGCGGGCGTGCCCGCGCTGTGCCACTCGTACGGCCGGATGTGGCAGGAGCCCGACTTCGCCGCGCCCGCGCGCGACTACCTCACCGCCCTCGGCGCGGAGCTGGGAGTCGAGGTGCCCCGGACCGACTCGATGGCGCTGGGCCACCCGTACCTCGACATCTGCCCGCCTTCGGTGCAGAACCCGGAGTTCCTGGCCTCGTCGGCCCACCGGATCCCGTTGCGGCCGGTGGCGTTCGCCGCAGCGGGGGAGTTGCCGTCGTGGGTCGAGGAGCACCGGGAGCCCCTGGTGTACCTGACGTTGGGCACGGCGTTCAGCCAGGCGACGTTGTTGCGCACCGCCGTCGACGGCCTGGCGGTGCTGGGCGCGCGGGTGCTGGTGGCCGCCGGCCCGAAGGTCGATCCGGGGACGTTGGGCGAACTGCCCGACAACGTCGTGGTGCTGCCGTGGGTGCCCCAGGCCGACTTGCTGCCCCACGCGGACCTCGTGGTCCACCACGGCGGCGCGGGCACCACCCTGGGCACGTTCGGCGCGGGCGTGCCGCAGCTCGTCCTGCCCCAGGCGGCCGACCAGTTCAACAACGGCGTGGTGGTGACCGAGGCCGGGCTGGGCGACCACCTGCGGCCCGAGGACGCCACCGCCGAGGCGATCACCACCAAGGCCCGCCACCTGCTCACCGACGAGGCCGTACGCGCCGCAGCCCACGCGATGGCCGCCGAGGTGGCCGGCATGCCGTCACCTCACGACGTCGCCCGCACCCTGCCCGACTACGCCTGAGCAGAACCCGCCGGCCGCCGGGTCGGTGGTCGTCGCGGTCCGGGTGGTCATCGACGGCGTCGTCGTCGGGCGGGGCCGGTGCGTCGCGGGCGGCGCGCGGCGCGTCGAGGTGTCGGGCTCGACGTCACCGTGTTCAGGAGCAGCCGGCACAGTCGGATCATCGGGTGGTCCAGGCCCAGCGTCGGCGATCCGAGCATCACGACCTGCCACAGCAGTGCCTCGGCGGACGGTGTGTCGCCGTTGAGCGCCATGAGGGAGGCGAGGTCCAGTCGCGTCTGCAGCGTGGCGGGATGGGCCAGGCCGTGCACGCAACACTGGATCTCCAGCACGTCGCGGAGCTCGGTCTCGGCAGAGGCGGTGTCGCCCAGTTCCGCCCGGAGCGCGGCGAGGTTGGCCCGGCAGGTCAGGATGCCGGGGTGCTCGTCGCCCAACGTCGGCCGCCCGAGGTCGAGCACGGCTTCGTACTCGGCCTTGGCCTCGGTGTTCCGGCCGAGTCGGCGCAGGGAGTGCCCGAGGCCGTGGCGTGCGCTCAGCGCGGGTTCCGAGTGCTCGCCGGACTTGCGCGCCTGGATTCGCAGGATCGACCGGAACTCCGCCGCCGCGGCCGCCGGTTTCTCCAGGTCGGCCAGCACGGTCGCGTAGCCGTGCCAGGTGGCCAGCGTGTTGGCGTGCTCCTCGCCGAAGACGCGGCGATGGGCTTCCAGCGCCGCGTGGAACTCCGTCTCGGCTTCGGCTGACCGCCCCAGCGAGTAGAGGGCCTGGGCGAGGGCGTGCCGGCCGGCCAGCGTGGCCTCGTGATCCGGTCCCAGTTCCCGCTGCGCGATCTCCGTCGTCCGCCGGTGTGCCTGCTCGGCGGCGGGCCAGTCACCCCGCTCGGCCAGCCTGCCGGCGAGCGCGTGCCGGGTGCGCAGCGTGTCGGGGTGGTGGTCGCCGAGCACGCGTCGTTGCACGTCGAGCACTTCCGTCAGCTCCGCCTCGGCCTGGTCCGGCTGCCCCGGCAGTGCGGGCGTGCCGCGGACGACGGCGAGGTCCGTCCTGGTCGCGAGCGTGTCGGGGTGGTGCTCGCCCAAGGTCTGCCGCCGGCAGTCGAGGATCACCTGGAAGTCGACCGCCGCCTGGTCGAGGTCGTGAACGTGCCGGCGGAAGAAGGCCGCCTCGCGAGCGGCGGTGATCGCCTGTTCGACCAGGTCCGGCGGGACGTGGTCGAGGTGTGCCCGGCACAGCTCCAGCGCCGCCTCGGCGTGGGAGGCCAGCGCGTGCCGGCGGGACCACGCCTCCTGCGTGATGAGTGGTGTGCGAGTGGCCGCGTGCACCAGCTTGACGAGAGCGATGGCGTGCTGGTGGACGTCCGGCTCGGCGGCGGCGTGATGGCGGTTGGTGTCGCGGATGAGGCGGTGCAGCGTCAGCGCCTGTCGGTCGGGGAGGTCGGCGCGGTCGACGAGGCCGAGGTCGAGGAGGACGCGCAGCAGCCGGGACACGGTCTCCGGGGTGGTTGCCGCCCACGTCGGCACGGTGGCCAGCAGGGCCGCGTCGAGCACGTCCACCGGGATGGGCGCCTGGCCGAAGAAGGACAGCAACCGCAGCAGCGGCCGGGCCCGGGGGTGACCGCGGCGGGCCAGCAGGTCGAGGGACAGCTCCCAGGTGCGGGAGATCAGCTCCCGTTCGTCGCGTTCCTCGTCGTGATCGGCCGGTGGGGCGTCCAGCACGTCCACGCGGGCGTCGAGCGCCGCCTGGTAGTCGGCGAACGTCCGGGGGAGCTCGGCGCCCGGGACGAGGAGCGCGTCGGCGCCGGCGGCGAGGTAGCTGCCGGCCAGCCGCAACGCCAACGGCAGGCCGCCGAGCCGGTCGCCGAGGCGCTGGGCCTCCGGGAGGCTGCCCGCCCGCGGTCCCGCCAGGTCCGTCAGCACGAGGCCGGCGTCCGCGGCGTCGATACCGGTCAGGAGGCGTTGGTCCGTGTGCCGCGGCCAGGCCCGCGGGTTGCCCTGCCGGCTGGTGACGACCACCAGGCCGTGGCCCGGCTCGGGGGGACGCAGCCAACCCGTGCCCTCCGACAACCGACCTCCGCCCGACAACACGTCGGGGTCGTCGGCGTTGTCGACCACCAGCACCCACCGGCCGTCGACGGCGTCGAGGGCGCGCCACAACAGGTCGGGCGCACTGGCCCGGCCCGACCACGCCAGCTCCACCGAGACGGGATTCGCCCCGGCCTGCAGCGCCACCTCTCGAAGACCGTCGGCCAGCGTCTGCGCGTTGTCGGCCGACACCCACCACACCGGCACCTGTCGATCGGCGGCGTGCCGCGCCAACCACAGTGCGAGCGTGCTCTTCCCGTACCCGCCCGCGCCGTGCAGCACCACCAGGCGGCCCGGCGGATCGGCCACCAGGCCCGCCAAGTCGGCCGAGATGTCGTCCCGGCCGCGCAGGTGCTCGGGCAGGCGTCCCCACGGAGCTTCCACCGAGACCAGACCCGGCCCGTGCCCCGGAGACAGGCGCACGTCGTAGGTGTCGTTGCGGATGTCGCGTCCGGCCTGCTGAACGCTGCTCCCCGACTGCGCCCACGCCCACTGCGACGGCCGCCGAACGTCGTCCACGCACGCCACCCCCTCGGGATCGACATCCGCATCCATCCAACCACCGCCATCCACGCGGCGGACGAGCCGCACGGGCCGGTGCGGGTCCGACATCGATGACGTGCGCAGGGCTCACCGATCAGAAATCCTCCGCCACGTCGTCAGTTCTGACGACCCGTCACACCGGTGGAAGGATCGACGACCATGACCGACGAGAGCCTGCCGAGCGACGACGCCACGGTCGTCGCGGCGGTCCGCTCGGGCGATACGGCGCGGTTCGCGCTGCTCACGGAGCGCTACCGGCGTGAGTTGCAGGTGCACTGCTACCGGATGCTCGCGAACTACGAGGACGCCCAGGACCTCACGCAGGAGACGTTCCTGCGGGCGTGGCACAAGCGGGAGTCTTTCAGGGGCCACGCCGCGCTGCGGACCTGGCTGTACCGGATCGCGACGAACGCCTGCCTGGACTTCCTGGAGAAGCGCGACGACCGGACACCCGTGCCGTCCGAGCTGCCGGACTCCGAGGTGCCGCACCTGCAGCCCTACCCCGACCGGATGCTCCCCGAAGACCCGCAGGAGTCGGTGGTGGCGCGGGAGACGATCGAGCTGGCGTTCATCGTCGCCGTCCAGCACCTGCCGCCGCGGCAGCGGGCGGTGTTCATCCTGCGCGACGTCCTGGGCTGGCCGGCGTCGAACGCCGCCGACGCCCTGGAGCTGACCGTCGCATCGGTGACCAGCGCACTGCAACGGGCGCGCGTGACGATGCGCGCGCAGCTGCCCGACCGCCGCCTCGACTGGCGCGGCACCGCCACCCACGAGCTGTCGAGCGACGAGCGCGACGTGGTGAGGTCCTACATCGACGCCCACGAGCGCAACGACCTCGACGGGCTGATGGGACTGCTGCGCGACGACCTGCGCTTCGCGATGCTGCCCGATCCGGGCACCGTGACCAGGACGGCGAAGGACGCGGTGGACGGCTGGGTCTCCGGTGGGCTCTTCGGGCCCGGCCACGACGACTGGCGCGGTGTCGCCACGGCGGTCAACCGCATGCCCGCCGCCGTGCTGTACCTCCGCACCCCCGACGACCCGCGGCACCGGCTGTTCGCCGTCGCGGTCCTGCACGTCGTGGACGGGAAGATCGCCCGGCTCACCGGGTTCGACGCCGCCGACAAGCCGTGGCTGGACCTGCCCCCGACGCTGTGATCGGACACATCACCACCGGGACGGGTCCAGTGCCCCGGGCGCGGTCGCCGAAGTCACCGCGTGACGCGAACCCCGCTGCCCCGCCGGCACCGCCGGCGGGGCAGCCCGTGCTCATCGCCTCGTCTCGTACCGGGTCAGCACCACACCGCCGGGGAACGTCCGGGTCTGCACCAGGGTGAGGTTCACCCAGTTGTCCAGGGCCGTGAAGAACGGCGTGCCGCCGCCGACCAGGACCGGCGCGGTGACCAGGACGTACTCGTCGATCAGACCGGCCCGCATCGCCGCCGCGGCGAGCGTGGCGCCACCGATGTCCATGGGGCCGCCGTCGTCGGCCTTGAGCCGGGTGATCTCGGCGACCGCGTCGCCGGTGACCAGGCGGGTGTTCCAGTCGACCGTGCTGATCGTGGAGGAGAACACGACCTTCGGCATGTCCCGCCAGCGGCGGGCGAACTCGATCTCCGCCGGCGTGGCCCCCGGCCGCTGGTCGGCGGTCGGCCAGTGGGGACTCATCGCCTCCCACAGCTTGCGCCCGTACAGCGCCAGGCCCGTCGCCCCGACCCGGTCGGACCACCACTGGAACAGCTCGTCGCCCGGTGACGAGTCCGGTCCGTCCCCGCCGCTCCAGCCGATGTCGTCGCCGGTCGCGGCGATGTAGCCGTCCAGGGTCACGTTCATGGCGAAGATCAGTTTCCGCATCGTGCCAACCTCCCGTGAATCGATCTCACCCATACAGACGGGCGGGGCGCGGAAAGCTGATCGGTGCCCGATCCGCGTCCACGGGCAGCCCTCGCGTACCCGACTCGGCACGCGTCGGATTCGGGCCTCACCAGCGGGCACGGTATGTCCCGGAGGTGGGATGTCCCGGGTCGTCACGTGGTCGGGCAACACGTCGTCGGCCGACGCGGCGGCGGCGTTCGAGCGGTGCGTCGAGCACGCCGGCGGCGGGACGTTCGTCATGGGGCACGCTCACCTGCGCGATGACGGCCGGCTGGTGGTCGGGGCGATCTCGGGCGACACCATCATGAAGTGCGGCGTCGACGAGTTCGGCGTCAGGACCAGCACCACGGATCCCGCCCGCCACCCGGTCCGCGAGACGGGGTTCGGCCTTCCCCTGTCCACCGGCTACGACGACCGGCTCGCCGCGACCGTGGTCGGGTACGCGGGCGACGACGTGGTGGCGGTGAACTTCCGCATCCCGGACGGCCGGGTGATCCCGGCGCGGGTGCGGCAAGGCGTCTACCTCCTGGGACTGCCCGCCGAGACGAATCACGACTACGGCGACCTCACCCACGAGGCCTTCGACGCGACCGGAGCGGTGATCCCCGGCCGTTGAGCCGCGCAATTCGGTGAACGTGTCGGTCAGGACTTCGTCGGCGGCCTGCGTCCTCCGCATTCCCGGGCAGTTCCGCCAAGGGCGCGCGTTTCGGTCCGACCAAGAGCGCATTGCGCAAGTGGCGCGGTGTCGAATTGTCGAGTGACCGGGCGGCCGGTCGGATGGCGACTTGCCGCTCGCGATGAGGAAGCGCTACCTGCGGCCCTGTCGTCGTCATCCGATCAGGGAATGGCCGACGCGCTCTCGAGGCGGCAGAATCGGCGCCTGCAAGGCGGTGGTGGGCGCGGCCGTTTTGCTTCGCCTTTGATCCGCCCGGAGGGCCGCAGGGTGATCCGTGCTCCTGGCACACGCGTCGACGCCGGGCATGGCGGCAGCGTTCGACGGCGTCGCCCGGGAGCCTGTCCGCGCGGCCTGCGTCTGCGCTGCGCCTGCGGCCGAGTTCTCCCTCGACGATCCCCTGCGGGAGCGATATCCCGACATCTCGAGGAATTCAGTCGGACGTGATTCGGCGCGGGTGCTCGTCGTGCGGATTCGGCGCCGCGGATTCCCTGTGCGGGGCACGTGACGGCGGTTACCGGGTGCGCTTGTCCTTCGTGTCGAGTCGCTGACGAGTCATACCCGTCCGAGTGGCTGCCGCCCCGCGACCGCACCAGGTCGGTCCTGTCTTGAAAGCCACCGATACATGGAGAACAGCGCATGAGTCCGAACTGTCCGACGGATGCCGTGGCGATCGTCGGCGCGGCGTGCCGGCTACCCGGCGGCATCGCCGACCTCGACCAGTTGTGGACCGCCCTGTCCGAGGGGCGTGACCTGATCGGGGAGGTCCCCGAGGGCAGGTTCGACCCCGACCGGTTCTTCGACCCGGACCCGCTGCGCCCGGGCAAGAGCTACTCGTTCGCCGGCGGCTTCCTGTCCGACGTCAGGGGGTTCGACGCCGAGTACTTCGGCATCTCCCCGCGCGAGGCGGCGGCGATGGACCCGCAGCAGCGGATGCTGCTGGAGATGGGCACCGAGGCCCTGGACGACGCGGGCCTGGACCGGCGGGAGTTGGCGGGGTCCGACACGGCCGTGTTCCTCGGTGTGTCGGGCGCCGGTTACGGTCTCCTCCAGCTGAACGACCTGCGCACCGCCGACGTGCACTCGATGATCGGCGGCACGGCCTCGATCATCCCCAACCGGCTCTCCTACGCCCTCGACCTGCGCGGTCCCAGCATGGTGGTGGACACCGCCTGCTCGTCGGCGATGGTCGCGCTGCACCAGGCGTGCGAGGCGGTGCGCAGCGGGCGCAGCGCGCTCGCGCTCGCCGGCGGCATCAACCTCCTGCTCGACCCCATGACCTTCGTGGGGTTCTCCAAGGCGATGATGCTCTCGCCGACCTTCCGCTGCCGGTCCTTCTCCGCCGACGCCGACGGGTACGTGCGGGCCGAGGGCGGCGGCCTCGTGGTGCTCAAGCGCCTGTCCGACGCCCTGGCCGACGGCGACCGGGTGCACGCCGTCCTGCTGGCGACCGGCACCAACACCGACGGGCGCACCAACGGCCTGGCCATGCCCAGCGCGCACGCCCAGGCCGACCTGCTGCGCGGGATCTACGACGGGCTCGGGGTCGACGCGGACGACCTGGTGTACCTGGAGGCGCACGGCACCGGCACGCCCGTCGGCGACCCGGTCGAGTGCACCGCCCTCGGCGAGGCGCTGGGCCGCCGTCGCCAGGCGGGTCCGCTGCCGATCGGCTCCGTCAAGACCAACCTGGGGCACCTGGAGAGCGCGTCCGGGATGCCGGGCCTGTTCAAGGCGATGCTCGTGCTCCGCCACGGGGTGGTGCCGCCGTCGCTGCACGGCGAACAGCCCAACCCGGAGATCGACTTCGCCGGGCTCGGACTGCACCCGGTGTCACAGCCGCTGCCGGTCGGCCCGGGGGTCGTCGGGGTCAACAGCTTCGGGTTCGGCGGCACCAACGCGCACGCCGTCCTCGCGCCCGCGCCCGTGGCCGGCGACCCGCCCCGGACCCCGGGCGGCGCGCTGCCGGTAATGGTCTCGGCCCGTTCCGGCGAGGCGCTGGTGGCGGCGGTGGGCCGGGTGCGGGACCGGTTCGCCGCGGCTTCGGCGGAGGAGTTCTACGACCTCGCCTACACGACCTGCCTGCGCCGCACCCCCGACGCCCACCGGGTCGTCGTGGTGGCCGCCGATCCGGCGGAGGCGGCCGACCGGCTCGACGCGGCGCTGCGCGGTGACCACGAGGTCGCCGCCGCGCTCGACGTGGCGACCACCCGCGACGGGGTGGCGTTCGCCTTCTCCGGCAACGGCTCGCAGTGGTACGGCATGGGGCGTGACCTGCTGGCGACCGAACCGGCCTTCCGCGCGGCCGTGACGGCGGTGGACGCGGCGCTGGCACCCCACCTGGGGTGGTCGGTGGTCGAGGAGCTGGCCGCGGCCGAGGACCGGCTGCACGACACCGCCGTCGCCCAACCGCTGTTGTTCGCCGTCCAATGGGGACTGGTCGCGCTGCTGCGCGAGCGGGGAGTCGTGCCGTCCGTTGTCCTGGGCCACAGTGTCGGCGAGGTGGCCGCCGCCTGCGTGGCCGGCGCGCTGGACCTGGACACCGCCGCGAAGGTGGTGGCCGAGCGCAGCCTCGCCCAGGCCCGGACCGCCGGCGCCGGTCGCATGGCGGCGGTCGGCCTGTCCCACGAGCGGGCCGAGGAGGTGCTTGCCGAGTTCCCCGGCCAACTGGTGCCGGCGGCGGTCAACAGCGCCCAGGACGTCACGGTCGCCGGCGACGCGGGCGCGGTGACCCGGTTGGTGGAGAAGCTGATCGCGAACGACGTGTTCGCCCGGGAGCTGGACCTGGACTACGCGTTCCACAGCCCCGCGATGGACCCCGTCGAGGACCGGGTGCGCACCGGCCTGGCCGGTGTGCGCTCCGCCGAGCCCGAGATCCCGATGCTGTCCACCGTGACCGGGATGCCGGTGCGGGCGGGGGAGCTGGACGCCGACTACTGGTGGCGCAACGTCCGGCAGCCGGTGCTGTTCCACCAGGCCGCGTCGGCGCTCGCGGAACAGGGCATCGGCGTGGTGGTGGAGATCGGCCCGCACCCGGTGCTCACCGGCTACCTGCGCCGCACCGGCGGTGAACCGCTCAAGACGGTGGCGACCCTCAACCGGGGTGGCACCGGGCGGGCGTTGGCGGAGCGGGTGGTCGCCGGTGTGTCGGCCGCGGGCGGCGCCCTGCGGTGGAGCCGGTACTTCCCCGACCGCGGCCGGGTCTGCGACCTCCCCACCTACCCGTGGCAGCGCGAGGAGCACTGGAAGGGCGTGCCCGAGGCGTGGGTGCGCACCAGCGGCACCGGGCGTCTCGACCACCCGCTGCTGGGGGAGCGGATGCCCGCGTTGGAGCCGATCTGGTTCGCCGCCGTAGAGCCCGCCCGCACGCCGTGGATGGCCGACCACCGCGTCGGCGGGTCGGTCGTGGTGCCCGCGACCGGGTACGTCGAGATGGCGCTGGCCGCCGGCCGCCGGGTGCTGGGCGACCGGGTGGAGGTGACCGGCCTGGACATCACCCGCGCGCTGGCGCTGTCGTGGCTGCCGACCATGGACGTCCGGACCCAGGTGTCGCTGTCCGACGAGGACGGCCTGTTTCGGGTGGCCTCCCGCCAGGGTGACGACGGTGACTGGACTCTGCACGCCCGGGGCCGCGTCCGCCGCCTGGTCGCCGACGCCCCGGTGGCGCCCCGGGAGCCCGCCGAACCCGCCGACCACGTGCCCGCCGCCGAGCACTACACCGCCTGCGACCGGGCCGGCATCAGCTACGGCCCGGCGTTCCGGGGGCTGCGCGAGATCCGCGTCCGACCCGGCGAGGCGTGGGCGGACTACGAGTTCCCGCTCTCCTGCGACGACCACGAGGTCCACCCGGCGCTGCTGGACCTGGCTCTTCAGGCGGGCATCCCGCTGCTGCGGCTCGACACGCCCGACAGCCGGGCATACCTACCGTCCTCTGTGGACCGTGTCCGACGGTGGCGGCAACCCACCGCGCACGGGCGCATCCGGGTCCAGGTCCGCTCCCACACCGCGCGCGAGGCGTGCTGGGACATCAGCGTGCTCGACGCCGACGGCGAGGTGGCCGTCGAGCTGACCGGGTGCCGGCTCCAGTCGTTCGGCGCGGTGCTGCGAGCAGGCGTCCAGCGACTGGAAACCGTGCTGCGCGCCGCCCCGCGCCCGGGCGAGCAGGTCGGGCCGTGGCCGGTGCCGGCACTGCCCCCGGTCACCGTGACCCCTGCCCCCTGCCACGCCGCCGTGCGCGGCATGGCGACCGAGGCCGGGGCCCGGTTCGCGGTGGCGGCCGTCGAGTCGCTGCTGCCCGGCCGGGTCGCCTTCACCACCGACGACCTGCTGGCCGCCGGCGTGCTGCCCGAGTACCGGCGGCTGGTCGACGTGCTGCTGCGCTCGGCTTCGGCACACGGCCGGGTCCGCGCCGACGGTCCGGTCTGGCACCTGATCGGGTCCCCCGACCTGGAGGGGTTCGCCCGCCGGCACGCCGAGTTCCCCGAGGCCGCGGCGCTCCTGGCCCTGCACCTCGGGTGCGGCCTGAACCTCGTGGACGTCCTGTGCGGCCGGGTGGACCTGGAGGACCTCGTGCTCGGCGACACCGAGGCCACCGCCTACTTCCACGACCTCAACCCCGTCGCCGCGAGCTACAACGAAGCGGTCCGGGAGTCGGTGCGCGCCATCGTGCAACGCTGGCCCGCCGACCGTCCGCTGCGCGTCCTGGAGGTCGGCGCGGGCACCGGCGGCACCACGGGGTTCGTGCTCCCGGTGCTGCCCGCCGACCGCACGCGGTACGTGTTCAGCGACGTGTCCGCCGGTTGCCTCACCGGGGCCCGGACCAGGTTCGGCTCCTGGGACTTCGTGGAGTACCGGACGTTCGACCTGGACACGGACCCGGACCCGCGGGAGTTCCCCGACGGCGGGTTCGACCTGGTGATCGCGGCCAACGCGCTGCACGCGGCGACCGACTTGCGCGCCGCCGTGGGCCGTGTCGCGCGGCTGCTGTGCCCCGGCGGACGCCTGATCGCCGTGGAGTCGCACGACGTGGCGATGCTGGCGCTGACCTCGGGGCTTTCGCGCGGTTTCTGGTCCTACAGCGACGTCTCGTCGCGGCCGGACTCGCCGTTGGTCCCTGTGGCCGAGTGGCCGGAGTTGCTGCGCACCGGCGGGTTCGACCGGGTCGACGTGGCCGAGGACGGCGAACGGACCGGGTTCTCCGTCCTGACCGCCGCCGTCGGCGACACCGCCGCCACCCCCACCGTGCCGACGACGACGGCGCGGTGGGTCGTCGTGCTCGACGACCCGGAGGACCGGGAACGCGCGGACGCCGTCGTGGCGGCCCTGCGCGGGGCAGGAGCCGACACCACGGCGGTGACCGCCGACGTCCCCGACTGGGAGGCGGTCCTGGTCGACGCCGACGGTGTCGCCGTCGTGCTCGGGGGCGCGGCCGGTGATGCCGCGGACCGTGCCGTGCGCGCCGCGGCGGTCCTGCGGGGGATCGGCGCCGCCGCCACCCGTCGCGACGACGCCGAGCCGTTGCCGCTGTGGGTGGTGGCGCGGCCCTCGGGAGCCCTGCCCGCCCCCGAGTCGCCCGACGACCCGGTGGACGCCGCCACCTGGGGGACCGCCCGGACCTTGGGCAACGAGAACCGCTCCGTGGCCGTGCGGCGCGTCTCCTGGGACCACGGCGACGACCCCGCCGCCTCCGCCGGGCGGCTCGTCGCCGAACTGCTCGACCCCTCCGACGAGGACGAGGTCGTGCTCACCGCGTCGGGCCGCTTCGTCCCCAGGACGGTGCCCGCCCGCACCCCGACCCGCGCGGACGCGGCGTCCGCGCGCCTGGTCGTCCGCGAACCGAGCCTGTTCTACCGGCTGACGTGGGTCGAGCAGGAGGTCCCGGAACCCGGTGCCGGGCAGGTGGTGGTGCGGGTGGCGGCGGCGGCCCTGAACTACCGCGACATCATGGTGGCCACGGGGCTGCTGCCCCCGGCCGCGGAGGCGGGGGCGGGCATCGACTCGGCGTCGACGCTGGGGTTGGAGTTCGCGGGCGTGGTCACCGCCGTCGGGCCGGACGTGTCCGCCGTGCGGCCCGGCGACCGGGTCTTCGGCATGGCGCCCGGGGCGTTCGCCTCGCACGTGCTCACGCGGGTGGAGCAGCTCGCCCCGGTGCCCGACGGCATGTCCTGCACCGAGGCCGCCACGATGCCGGTCGCCTGGATCACCGTGCACCACGGCCTGCGCGCGCTGGCGCGACTGCGGGCGGGGGAGACGGTGCTGGTGCACGGCGCGGCGGGCGGCGTCGGGATCGCCGCGGTCGGGCTGGCCCGCCGGACCGGGGCCACGGTGATCGCCACCGCCGGCTCGGAGCTCAAGCGCGACTACCTGCGCGCGATCGGGGTCGACCACGTCGTGGACTCCCGCAGCGTGAAGTTCGCCGACGACGTCCTGCGGATTACCGGCGGGCGCGGCGTGGACATCGTGCTCAACTCCCTCAGCGGCGAGGCACTGGTCCGCGGCTTGGAGGTGCTGGCGCCGTGCGGCAGGTTCGTCGAGATCGGCAAGCGGGACATCTACCAGGACTCCCGGCTGGCCATGCGACCGCTGGCCGACAACATCAGCCTGTTCGCCGTCGACATCGCCAACCTGGCCTCCCACGACCGCGACTGGGCCGTGCGGTGCGCCGAGGAGGTGTTCGCCGCCGTCACCGCGGGGGAGTACACGCCCCTGCCGCACCGGGTCTACCCGGTGACGCGCATCGACGAAGCCTTCAAGCTGATGCAGCACTCCCGCCACATCGGCAAGGTCGTCGTGTCGTTCGACGAGGCCGTGCCCGTCGAGCGGACGCCCGGCCGGCTCGCGCTCGACCCTGGGGCGACCTACCTGGTCGTCGGGGGGTTGAGCGGGTTCGGCGCGGCGACCGCGCGCCGGCTGGTCGACCGGGGCGCCCGGCGGCTGGTGCTGGTCGGCCGGCGCGGCCCGGCGACGGAGGAAGCCCGGGACCTGGTCGAGGAGCTCACCGCCCGGGGCGTCCGGGTGGACGCCCACGCGGCCGACGTGACCGACCGCTCGGCCATGGCGGCGGTGCTCGGCTCGATCCCCCCGGACCACCCGTTGCGCGGTGTCGTGCACGCCGCGATGGTGCTGGACGACCGGCCGCTGGAAGACTTGGACGACAACGCGTTCCACACCGCGTTGGACCCCAAGCTGCGCGGCGCGCTCGTCCTGGACGACCTGACCGACGGGCTGGAGCTGGACTTCTTCGTCCTGTACTCCTCCGGCGCCGCGCTGGTCGGCAACTTCAAGCAGGCCAACTACGTCGCCGGCAACCTGTTCCTGGAGGCGCTGACCAGGGCGCGCCGGCGGCGCGGGCGGCCCGCGCTGGCCGTGCAGTGGGGAGCGATCGCCGACACCGGGTACGTGGCGCGCGAGGCGATGGGCGAGCAGTTGGCCAAGCTCGGCCTCGCACCGTGCCACTCCGACCAGGCGTTGGACGTCCTGGAAGACCTGCTGTGCGTGCCGGAAGCCGACGTCGTGGCCGTGGGCGACTTCCGGTTCGAGCAGGCCGCCGCGGTGCTGTCGGCGTCCGCCACGCCGCGGCTGGCGGGGCTGCTGCCCGAGGACGGCGGTGAGAGCGGGCAGGAGCTGCGCGACCTCCTGCGCCGCATCGACGACTTCCCCCGCGCCGAGGCGTTGCAGCTGATCGAGGACGTGCTGGTCACCGAGTTGGCCGCGATCATGCAGACCACGCCCGACCGCGTCGACCGAACCAAGACGCTCAGCGAACTGGGCGTGGACTCGTTGATGGGCATGGAACTGCTGGTGGTGCTGCGCCACCGGTTCCAGTACCAGGTGTCACCCATGGAACTGATGCAGACCGGCGGTCGGATCTCGGCGATGGCCGAGCCGGCCCTGGACCACCTGATCCGGATGGCCGCGGCGGAACGCGCGCTCTGACCCTGACGCGGAAGCGCCCGGCGGTGTGGCCGCCGGGCGCTTCCCGTCTTCGACTTCCCGGTTCCTCAGTCGAGCGCTTCCTCCGGCTCCCGGTCGGTCCCGACGACGTCGAGTTCGTCCAGTTCCTGCACAGCCGGTTCCCACAGCCGGCACAACGCGTCCCCGCCGGGCAGCGCCGGGTCGACGGCGAACCCGATGCAAGCCTGGCCGGAGTACGACACCAGGAACGCCCCGAGGGGGTGCCCGCGCGGGATGAAGCCCAGCGGCACCATCCCCGTCATGGGCGTGCCCTCGTAGGCCAACGCCCGCCGCGACCCGCGCACGTTGCTGGCGAGCAGGTCGATGTGCCACCGCGAGAACGTGAGCCGCAGGATGGCGCTGACCAACCAGACCGGCAGCGCCCGGGACCCGGCCGCCCCCGTGGCGATGTGGCCGCTGCGCTTGCTGATCGCCGTCGCGCGGGCCACCGCCCGCAACCGGCGGCGGGCATCGGGTTCGTGGCACGGCAGCGCCACCCTCAGGTTGACCACCTTGGCCGCCGGCTCGTCGTCGCCGTCGCGCTCGTGCAGGTCGGCGGGGACCAGCGTCCAGACCGGTCGCGGACCGCGGCGCCACGGCGTGTGCGGCCACTCGCGCAGGACGGTGGTCAGCGCGGCCAGGAACACGTCGTTCACCGTGCACCCGTGGCGGTCGGCCACCCCGCGCAACGTCGCCAGGGGGACCGTGGTCCACTCGAAGCGCCGCGCACCGGTGCCCTCGAAGGCGAACGCACCGGTCGCGACCGGCAGGAACCGCAGCACGTAGCGCAGCAGGCCGCGAGCGACGCGGACGAGGTCGCCCGCCCGCCCGCGCCGCCGAGGTCGGTGTCGGCGCTCCTCCGCCGACGTGCCCCCCAGCACCCGGCAGGCGAGCTGGACCAGCGAGGCGCCGTCGAGCAGGGCGTGGTGGGCCTTCACCAGCACGGCCCACTCACCCTCGGCGTACCCCCGGATGAGCCAGCACTGCCACGGCGGGATGTCCGGCGGCGGCTCCTCGGCCATGAGGGAGTCCACCGCGGCCCGCAACCCGCCCGGCGGGGCCTCCCACACCCCGCCCTGCCGATCGGGGTCGAGCTCCGGGCGGACCAGCCACCGCGACCGCCGCCCCTCGAAGTGCGGCACCAGCCCCAACGCGGGCACGGCGTCGGGCCAGGCCAGCACGAAGCGCCGACCTTCGTCGACGCCGGGCGGCGTTCCGGTGAACAGGACCAGCCCCCCGATCTGCAGGTTGATCGGCGTCGGGCGCGAGCCGTAGGCGAAGAAGCCGGCCTCCAGACCGGTGAGCGGCCTGCCCGGGGGCGTCATCGGGCGACCCCGGCAGGCCGGGAGCCGTCGCGCAGACCGGACAACAGGTAGCCGGCGCCGATCGGCGTGGTGCTTGCGGACGTGCCGAGCACCTTGCGCACGTGGGTGTCGTCGTAGCGGCGCCGGTGCGCCAGGTAGGGCAGGAACCCCGACGTCACGGACGGCATGGCCGCGTGCAACTTGGCTTCCAGCTTGGTCATGCGGACGGGTTTCTCCTGGACGAGGGTGAAACGGGTGCGGGAGAGGTCGCGCAGCGCGTGCTGGACGTCGGCCACCGTGACGTCGCGGTGGTGGACCACGTGGTAGGTGTCCACACCGCGGTCGCGTCGGGCCTGAGCCAGCTCGACCATGGCCGCCGCCGCGTCGTCGACCGGGATGAGGTTCAGGTGGGCGGAGGGCGCGCCGGGCAGGCGGATCGGGCCCTTGGCCGAGGCCAGGAGCACCTTGTCGAGCGGGGTGGCCTGCTTCAGGATCGCCTCGATGGCGCGGGTGACCGCCTGGAGCGGGTGGGCGGGCAGCTCCGGTCGGGGCGGACGGTCGTCGACCAGGATGCTGGGCCGCAGCACGACGGCCGGGCGGCGGTGGGCGGTGGCCCAGGAGTGCACGAGCAGCTCGGCTTCGTACTTGGACTGCTCGTAGGCGTTCTCGAAGCCCCAGGAGCCGTCGAGGTCGTCCTCGTACACCACCCCGGTGCGGCGCCCACCGGCCACGAAGGCGGTGCTGATGTAGCAGAACAAGGGGTCGCGGCGGCCGGCGGCGGCCAGGGCGAGCACGTTCCGGGTGCCTTCGACGTTGACCGCGCGAACCCGGGAGAGGTTCGCTTCCAGGTCGATGTCGCCCGCGCAGTGCCACACGGCGTCGAGGCCGTCGGCCAGCTCCCGGAAGGCGGCGGCGGACAGTCCCAGGTCGGGCCGGGAAAGCTCGATCCCGACGACCCGCAGGCGCTCCGCGAGGCGCGGTTCGGGTGTGCCGACGGCGTGCAGCGCACGTGCTATCCGGTCGACCGGGTCGGCGCCCCCCGCGCGGGTGAGGATCGTGATCGCCTCGTGCCGGGACAGCAGCTCGCGCACGAGCCGGGTACCGAGGAAACCCGTGGCACCGGTGAGCGCAACGCGCATGGGACAGCCTCTCGTGACCTTCGGTTGACCGACTGCGGACTTAGAACTCCTAACGCAATGAGTGGTGGCGTTGGAGGCGTCGCCAGCAGATGATCGAGCAGGCGATGCTGAGGAAGGCCTCGTGGATGTCGTCGCGGATCTCCCAGCGGACGCGCAGGCGGCGGAACCAGTGCAGCAGCGCGAGGGTCTGTTCGACCACCCAGCGGTGGACGCCCAGACCCGAGCCGTGTTCGACGCCGCGGCGGGCGATGACCGGCCGGATGCCCTGGGCGCGGAGTTGGCGGCGGTACTTGTCGTGGGCGTAGGCCCGGTCGGCGAACAACCGGCCGGGCCTACGCCGCGGTCGTCCCACCCGTCCACGCACGGGCGGGACGGCGTGGATCAGCGGCATCAACTGGGTGATGTCGTTACGGTTCGCGCCGGTCAACGTCACCGCCAAGGGCACGCCGCCGCCGTCGGTGATCACGTGGTGCTTGGAGCCCGCCCGGGCACGGTCGACCGGGCTCGGCCCGGTTTTGGGCCGCCCTTCACCGCCCTGATCGACGAGGAGTCCACCACCGCCCGAGACCAGTCCAACGCCCCCGCGGCCTGCAACCTCGCCAACAGCAGCTCGTGCAGCCGGGACCACACCCCTGCGGCGTTCCAGTCCCGCAACCGCCGCCAACACGTCATGCCCGACCCGTAGCCCAGCTCCTGGGGCAGGAACTCCCACTGGATGCCCGTGTAGAGCACGAACAGGATGCCGCACAACGCCTTGCGATCGTCCAACCGCCTACGACCGGGATACCGGAACCGCCGCTCGACCTTCGGCAACAGCGGTTCGATCAACTCCCACAGCTCGTCCTCGACCTCCCAAGGCCGACGCCGGGCCACACCAACCTCCCACCGGACCAACACCACATCCGACAAGATCACAGCATACCCAAGATCATTCTGTTAGGAGTTCTAAATCAGGACGATCAAGCACCGGCAAGCTGCGCGCCACCTTCGAGTGACACGCCAAAGGGTTACGGTGCAGTACTCCTCGGGCTCCACGCCCAGTTCCAGCGTGATCGCCGAGCCCGACA
Source organism: Saccharothrix sp. 6-C (assembly GCF_016695385.1). Taxonomy (NCBI): domain Bacteria; kingdom Bacillati; phylum Actinomycetota; class Actinomycetes; order Pseudonocardiales; family Pseudonocardiaceae; genus Saccharothrix; species Saccharothrix sp. 6-C. The sequence continues at coordinate 3,395,719 of NZ_CP064192.1, forward strand.
GTGGACGCGGATGCCTGTGAGGCAGGGATGTCACGTCACCCCGTGTGTGCACAGTGGACAGCTCCACGACTGGGTGTCCCGCTGACTCGTGCCTGCGCACCGCGGTCACCGCAAGTGGTTGTCCTTCATGCCAACGGGGAATGGCACGTCATCCTCCCCGCCCGTTAGGTTCGGTGCCGGCCCGCGGCACCCGGGGCCGTTGTCCCGTGCTCGATTACCTGAGGGGTCTGATCCGGTGGATCGCGGTCGTAGCCGAGGGCGCACGAGCTGGAAGCGTTTCGTGGCGGTGCTGGTGCCGGCCGGGTTGGTGTCGGGGGCGGTGCTGACCGGTGTCGCCCAGGGAGCGATCGGGGTGTCGCTGGCCACCGCCGGCCAGATCACCCTGACGGTCGACCGGGTCGAGTCGGAAGGCTTCGAGATCATGCCCTCGGTGTCCACCTCCGGGACGGCGGCGTTGGTGGTGCGCCTGCCCTCGGCGGAGGTGTCGGGGTTGTGCCAGACCTCGACGGTCGACCTGCCGGTGATCGGCGCGATGACCACGGAGCTGCGGGCGCGGCAGGTGCACGTGACCGACCTGGTGCTGGAGGTGCACGACCTCGGCGGCGCGCTCAGCCTCGACGAGTTGCTGGTCGGGCGGGGCGCGGATCCGGACGGCGGCCGGGTCGGCCACCGCGCGGGGAAGGCGGTCCTGGGCCGCATGACCATCAAGGCCGAGTCGGTGACGGCACGCTCGTTCGCCGCCGAAGGGTTGCAGCTGGGCCACCGCGACGGCACGCAGGGGTGCTCGGGCTCACCGAGCGGCGACGGGCGGTGAGCCGCTTCGGCCACTGGCGGCGCTCCTGCCCCTTCACCGCCGGGGTGCTCGCCGTCGCGGCGGCGGTGGAACTGGTCGTCGCCGTGGGCCTCTCCGCCGGGGTGGTGGTGCTCTCCGGCTCGGGCGCGGCGATGGCCTGGCTGTTCGCGGCCCTGCTGCTGGTCGCGGGAGTCACGCTGCTGGTCAACCCGGCCCTGCGCCACTTCGCGGGCGTCGTGGCCCTCGTGGTCGGCGTGGCGAGCCTGGTGCACGCCAACCTGGGCGGCTTCCTCCTGGGCTTCGCTGCAGCCGTGGTGAGCGGAGCGCTGGCACTGTCGTGGGTCCCGGTCGACGACCCGACCTGCGAGCCGGAGGAGCCGAGCTCCGCCGTACTTCCGGTCGAGCACTGACACGCCGATCCCTTGGCTCCGGCGCATTTCGGGTGGCGGCTCGTCCGTTGTGGTGATCGCGGCCGGCCTGGACGACGGTGGCGCCCTGGAACAGTCCGTCCACCCACGGGCTGGTCAGGATCAGGACGGTGGTGCCGCCGGTGACCACCTCCGCGCAGCGCACCTGGGCCGCCACCGCCACCGCCACCGATGCCCGGTCCCGGCGGTGCCCGCCGGCCTCGTGCCGCAGCACCGGAAACTCCCATCCCGGGTGCAGCAGTCGTAACCCCCAAGCTTCGCACCACGACGACGAACACCCTCGTCCGCACCGCACCGCACCGCACCGCACCGATCGCGTGGAGCGCTCGGGCGTTGACCGCCGCGCCGGCCACCCTCGTTCACGCACCGGTGGAACTCTCCGCCGTTGAGGGTGTCCTGGCGAGATCGGCGCCGGTGGTGGCGTCGTTGCCGTAGATCGTCTTGCCGGGGTTGGCGCTGGTGCAGTCAATCGTGTCGTTCCCGCAGTGCGCACGGCGAGGTTCGACGGCCTGTGGGGGTGCCCGGACGCTGCGCCGAACCGTCGAACCGCGGTGGTGGTGCGCCGTGCCCGACAGGCATGAACGTGGCGTCTGCGCGCGACCGGCGTCCGGCCGTCGGCTGGACGGCTCTGCTCGGGCGGTCGTCGGGCCGACGACCTCGAACCGCCGGTACTGCGTCGAAGCACTCCACAGCCCGCGATCGGGCCGGGCCGCTGGAGCCGGTCGTGGCCAACGGCTCGGAGGACGGGATCGCGACACCGGGGCGCCGGGGTCAGCCCACCGGCTCGGCCCCGGTTGAACGGCCGACCAGCTCGGCCCACACGGTCTTGCCCGTCGGGTGGACATCGACACCCCATCGGTGCGCCAAGCCCTCGACGAGGGCCAGGCCGAAGCCGCGCCTCCCGCCCCAGCGGGACGATCCTGGGCCGGGCGCCTCGCGGCCCGCGTCCTCGACCTCGATCCGCACCGCCGACGAGGCCGTCGACCCCCAGACCCTGACCACGGCCGGGGACCGCCCGTGGTCGTGGGCGTTGGCCGTCAGCTCCGCGAGGACCAACCAGGCCTTCTCCGCGCAGTCCTCGTCCTCCTGGTACAACGCCGCCCGCACCCACCGTCGCAGCTCTCGTGACGGCGTCCGCGAGACCGGCAGGTCCATGCTCAACACCAGCCGACCCTGTTCGCCCCCGTGTCCGTCACCCTGCGCCTTGGGACCAACCTGCCCGATCGCACTCATTGCCTCGACCTACCCGGGCAGCCCCATCTCCACACCGACCCCGGCGGCTCGTGTCGTCGTGGTGACGACCGGTCCGTCGGAGCGGGTATAGGGTGTCGTATCTGTGCCTTGTGAGGCCACAGGCATCGAGGGCGTGCAGTGAACACTGTCGATCTTCTCCGAAAGAGCGTCGATCTCGACCTGCCCGACAGTCGCCCAGCCACAGCAGCCCTGATGGGTTTGGTCGCCGGCCTGGTGGGCGGGGTCGGTGACGATCGGCTCGTGGACGTCCAGGTCGTCGCCGCGCAGTTGGTCGGCAACGCCTACCGTCATGCCCGAGCACCGCGGCGGTTGCGGATGTACCGGTTGCCCGACCGTGATCTGGTGCGGATCGAGGTGGGCGACGGCAGCTCGAGCCTGCTGCCGGTTCTGGGCCGGCTGGACGCACCCGAGCACGGCCGCGGCCTGCTCATGGTCAACCGGCTGTCGGTCAACTGGGGACATCGGCGTGACGGTGACCGGAAAGCGGTCTGGGCCGAGGTCAGCTTGGTCTGAGCCGTTCGGCCGCCTGTCTTCAGGCCGAGCGCGGTCCGTCGTCGTGGCACGAGGTCGTGGCGGCGTGTGCTTGACGACGTCGACCACCGGTGTCCACGTCGACGGGCATGGGTGGAGCCGGTGGACGGATGGGGAGTGAGTCGACTTCCCCAGGCCGGCTCGCCCGCGCACGGCCGCGATGTGGCCGCCGCTCGCCGGGCGATGTGCACCACGCCCGGCGCGAATCTCGCCGGCTCGGGGCCAAATCGCCGGTCAAGGCGTTGACCAGGCGCTCGCCGAGGTGCCGGAGATGCCCAGGCAGCACGGGCGCTGTTTGCTCAACGTCTCCGTGCTGCCTGGGCCCGGACCACTGGAAGCGGCCCTACCGCCGTGCGATCGCTCGTTCGGCACTACGCCAATTACCCGGCTTGCGCGGACGTACACCGCAGGTGCGGGGGTTTGTCCGGTGACCACGGCGACCGCTCCGCCAGCACTGCCCGCCGTTGCACGGCGGGTGAAGCAGGCAGGGCCGGGACGTCGACCGCCGGTCGAGCAACCTCCGGCAGGGCAACGGGCGAATCTCGCTGGCCGCCCCTCGGCGCGCCGAATCCCTCCGCCGGCACCCAGCCACCGGGGCATCGCGTTCGACTCCGGGCGATCTGCGACGATGCTGGCCCGGACGTCGAGGAATGGGTATTCGCGCAGGTCGCGTGCCTGCACTCGAACACCTGCTCCGTGGTGATCAGCACCTGGTTCGCGAGCAGTGGCCGGTCGGATGGCCGTCCTGGGCGGAGAGGTGGACGTGTCCTGCTCCGCCCCGCGTGCTCCGCGGCCGACCGGTGAGGATGCGCCGGTACGGACAGCGCGTGCGCACCGCCGGCCGGCACGATCGCCGGCCACCTGCGTCGATCCGGTCACATCGGCACGCCGTCAGGTCCGGGGATGCGGTGGCGGGCCAGTACCTCGTCGAAATCGCCGCACTCGTGAGCGGTCACGAGGTCGTGGGCGATGTCGCGCAGCTTGCGGTTGGTGTGCTGCGAAGCCCTCCGCAGCAGCGTGAAGCTCTGCTCGGTGTCGTGGGCGAAGTGCCTCATCAGCAGACCTTGCGCCAGGCCGATGGTGTGGCGGGTGTCGAGCGCCGTGGTCAGGTGCCGCACCATCTGCTTGCTGTGGTGCAGCACCTCGACGTTGTCCAAGGCGACGCCGGCGTGCAGGGCGATCAGCAGGATGATGTCGTAGGAGTGGTCGTTGAACCGGTGGGGTTCGCGCGACACCAGCATCGCGGCGGCGGTGGGGGAGTGCAGGGTGGGCAGGGGCAGCACCAGGCAGCTCCGGTGGCCGTGCACGGCCAGACGTGCGGCGAACAACGGCCAGCGGCGGTCCTGCGTGGTGTCGCCCAGCCGGCGCGGTTCGCGGTAGCGCAGTGCCTCGCGAACCGGGTCACCCTGGTCCGCGGCGAGGTCGAGCGGCGGGTGACCGGTGGCCGCGGCCACGTCGACCTCGCCCCCGCGGTCGACCGCGAGGAGCGCCAGATCACAGTCCGGGACGGCGTGGACCAGGTGTTCGACGAAGCGGCGTGCGACCTCCTCGTGCTCCTCGTCCTCCACCAACCTGCCCATCCGGGCCAGCTCGGAAGCCAATGTGCGGACGGAGACGTCCTGGTCACGTGTCATCGGTGCACCCCTCGACAGGCCGCGCTCCGCGCGACGGCCGCGAGACCGGGCGGAGCTGGTAACCGGGATGCTGCACTGCTGAACACCCTCCAGGCGGTCAAGATAACGCAATGCCCCGGCCACACGTTCCCCCGACCTGCCGCGGCGGATGGGCAGGGCACGCGCCGACCGGGAGCGCGGACGCCGTGCCACCTCGTGTCGTTCTCGTAGCCGTACGTGCGCGGACGTGACTCACGGTGGTCTCGTCGTGTTCGGGCATGTGGGCGGTGTGGTTGGGAGGAGCCCCGAGTGGTCGGAGGTCGCTGCGGAGCGCGTCGACTTGCGGGGCAGCGCTTACGAAGAGGTGCTGCGCACCCAGCGGCCGTGGCAGGAGCAGGACGGTGACGGCGCGCGGGTCGTGCTGCCGGTGACCAACCGCGGCGACCGCGTCGGCGAGCAGCGAGGTGAGGATCACCGACTTCGTGCAACCAGGGGAGGATCGATCCGTAGGCGGTCTGCCATGAGTCGTCACCTCACCTGTTAAACACGCGCCCTGCGACGGTCGTGAAGCTCGTCAACCAGCTTCTCGGCCGCTTCGGGGCCGGGTTCGTCCTCCGATGCGGCCCGGTACCTCGCAGGAGAGACGCGCTGGTGAACGCTTCAGGCTCGTCTCCGAACATCGACGCCACCACGGCGTGACGCGGTCGTGCCAGGTCATCGGCGGCCGCCGGTGTCAGTGGCCTGCGGCCGTTGGTCTCGGGGATGCGGTGGAGTTGCGCACGACGAGTCGGACGTCGAGGACCAGCGGTGCGGTGTGGTGGCCTCCGCCTCGGGCGAGGTCGAGGAGGCGGTCGACGGCGTGGGTCGCCTTCCCGACGATGTCCTGGGCGACGGTGGTGAGCGTGGGGGTGATGTAGGCGCTGATGTCCAGGTCGTCGAACCCGACGACCGAGACCCGTTGCGGCACGGGAACGCCGGTGTCGCGCATGCCCTCGATGATGCCGATCGCGAGGATGTCCGCGGTGGCGAACACCGCGGTCGCCTCGGGGTGGCTCGTGAGCAGGCGCCTGCCCAGTTCCACACCGTCGTCGTGCGTGGTGTCGACGGTCTCGATCGGACAGTTCTCCGGGGAGGCCCCGGCGTCCCGCAGGGCCGCGCGGAAGCCGAGGAAGCGTTCGTGGACGACACCGACTTCGGTGAACGACGGCGCGGCGAACACGATCCGACGATGCCCCAGGGACAGCAGGTGCGAGGTGGCCAGGTGTGCGCCGGTGAAGTCGTCCGTCCGCACCCCGGTGGTCAACGGGTTGTCGGAGTAGCTGTCGATGGCCAGCACCGGTGTCGCTCCGGTGACCCGGCGGTCCAGGCGGTCGACCTCCTCGTCGAGGAAGCCGAGCAGCACGGCTCCGTCCAGGCTCCAGGACCGCAGGGCCTCGCCGATCTCGTCGGTGTCGGACACCCCGCGCAGCAGCAGGTGGTAGCCGCTCTTGCGCAGTCGGCGCTCGATGTGACCGACGATGGCGATGTTGTGCGGGGAGATGGCGAGGCTGGCCTCGCTCGCGGCGGGCACGAGCAGCCCGACGAGGCGCGAGCTGTTGGCGGCCAGGCTGCGTGCGGAACCGTTGGGCACGTAGCCGAGCTCGGCGACGATCCGGCGCACCCGCTCGACGGTGTCGGTCGACACGCGAGCGTGCTTGCCGTTGATCACGTTCGACACCGTCATGATGCTCACGCCCGCCGCCCTGGCGATGTCCTTCAGGGTCACCCGCACCGGTCTGATCTCTCCTCTCGCCTCCGCAGAACACGGACTGGTCGTTGACACCTGCGCTGCGGCGCGGTTAGTGTCCCACACCACTTGATATAGCGCTAAACCGACTCTGACCGGCGACGTTCGGTTCATTTGGGGTGCGCCGTGAGCGGCAATGAGGGGGAGAGATCGTGACGATGGGCAGCCCGGCGGGGCACCGGCAGTGGTGGCGGGACGCGGTGATCTACCAGATCTACCCGCGCAGCTTCGCCGACTCCGACGGCAACGGCACCGGCGACCTCAACGGCGTCCGCGGCAGGCTGGCGTACCTGCGCGACCTGGGTGTGGACGCGATCTGGTTCACCCCGTGGTACGCCTCGCCGCTGGCCGACGGCGGTTACGACGTGGCCGACTACCGGGCCATCGACCCGGCGTTCGGCACGCTGGCCGACGCCGAGGCGCTGATCGCCGAGGCCGCCGGGATGGGCATCCGCACGATCGTCGACGTCGTCCCGAACCACGTTTCCAGTGAGCACGAGTGGTTCAAGGCGGCGCTGGCGGCCGGACCCGGTTCTCCGGAGCGGGAGCGCTTCTGGTTCCGCGAGGGCCGCGGCGCGGACGGCGGGCTGCCGCCGACGGACTGGGTGTCGAGCTTCGCGGGCGGCACGTGGACGCGGGTGCCGGACGGCCAGTGGTACCTGCACCTGTTCGCCCCCGAGCAGCCCGACCTGAACTGGAACCACCCGGACGTGCGGCGCGAGCACGAGGACGTGCTGCGGTTCTGGTTCGACCGAGGCGTGGCGGGCATCCGGGTCGACTCGGCGTCGATGCCGGTCAAGGACCCGGCGCTGCCCGAGGTGCGGCAGACCTACGAACCGGGCGGGCACCCGTTCATCGACCGCGACGAGCTGCACGACATCTACCGGGGCTGGCGCGCGGTGGCCGACTCCTACGACGAGCCGCGCGTCCTGGTGGGGGAGATATGGCTGGACGACCAGCAGCGCTTCGCCCGCTACCTGCGTCCCGACGAGATGCACTCGGCGTTCAACTTCGACTTCATGGGACGCCCGTGGGAGGCCAAGCAGCTGCGCGAGTCGATCCAGTCCACCTTGGACGCCCACGCCCCGGTCGGCGCGCCGCCCACGTGGGTGCTGTCCAACCACGACGTCACCCGCCCGGTCACCCGGTACGGCCGTGAGGACAGCTCGTTCTCCTTCGCCACCAAGCGGTTCGGCACACCGACCGACCTGGAGCTGGGAGAGCGGCGAGCTCGCGCGGCGGCGCTGCTGACCGCGGCGCTGCCCGGCGCGCTGTACGTCTACCAGGGTGACGAGCTGGGTCTGCCCGAGGTGGAGGACCTACCACTGGAGGCGTTGCAGGACCCCATGCACTTCCGCTCCGGAGGCACCGACCCGGGGCGCGACGGGTGCCGCGTGCCGTTGCCGTGGACCCGCTCAGGTCACTCGTTCGGGTTCAGCCCGGACGGGTCGGGCGCCCCTGCCTGGCTGCCGCAGCCGGCCTTCGGGTGGGGCGAGCGCTCGGTGGAGGCGCAGGACCGGGACCCGCGTTCCACGCTGGCGCTCTACCGGGCCGCCCTGGCCCTGCGCCGGTCCGAACCCGGGTTGCGCGGGGAGCGCTTCTCCTGGTCGGACAGCACCGAGGACGTGCTGGCCTTCACCCGCGACGACGTCGTGTGCGTCGTCAACCTCGGCACCGCGCCGGTGCCGCTGCCCGACCACCACGAGGTGCTGCTGACCAGCGTCGACCTCGACGGTGACCACCTGCCCGCTGACGCCGCCGCCTGGCTGCGCGCCTGATCGACACGAAGGAAAGACGATGAAGTCCTCCGCCGCAAGGCCACTGCTGACCAGACTCGCGACCGCGGCGATCGTGCTGCCCTTGGTCCTGACCGCGTGCGGCTCCGATCCCGACGACCAGGTGGGCGCCGACGGCAAGGTCGTCATCACCGTCGCGATGGACTCGGGCCTGGAGAAGGCCGCGATCGACGCGTTCACCAAGCGCGCCGAGCAGTTCGAGGCCGCGAACGCCGATGTCGACGTCCGCACCCAGGAGTACACCTGGACCGCCGCGTCGTTCACCGCCCAGCTCGCCGGCGGCACCATCCCCGACGTGTTCACCGTGCCGTTCACCGATGGCCGCGGCCTGATCGAGCGCAAGCAGATCGCCGATGTCAGCGAGCAGGTCGCCAAGCTGCCCTACTCCTCCTCGCTGAACCCGAACATCGCCAAGGCCGGGCAGGCGGCGGACGGCAGGCAGTGGGCGGTGCCGATCGCCGCCTACGGACAGGCGCTGCACTACAACCGCACGTTGTTCACCCAGGCCGGGCTGGACCCGGACAAGCCGCCCACGACGTGGGCCGAGGTGCGTTCCGCGGCCAAGCAGATCACCGAGCGCACCGGCCAGACCGGCTACGCCCAGATGACCTCGGGCAACACCGGCGGCTGGATCCTGACCACGCTCGACTACGCCTTCGGCGGCCGCATCGAGAAGATCACCGGCGACCAGGCCGAGGCCACCGTGGACACCCCGGAGATGACCGAGGTGCTCGACACCGTGCGAGCCATGCGCTGGGAGGACAACAGCATGGGCGCGAACTTCCTCTACGACTGGGCCGGCATCAACCAGGACTTCGCCGCGGGCCGCATCGGCATGTACGTCTCCGGCGGCGGCAACTACGGCAACCTCGTCACCCAGAACGGCCTCAAGGCCGCCGACTACGGGGTCGCCGCCCTGCCGCTGGCGGACGAGCCGGACGCGGGCGTGCTCGGCGGCGGCACGCTGGCCGTGGTGAGCCCGAAGATCGGCGAGCGCAGCAAGGAAGCCGCCGTCAAGTGGATCGACTTCTACTACATGGGCAAGCTGACCGACCAGGAGGCGGCCGTCGCCGACGCCAAGACGCTGGCCGAGACCAACCAGCCCGTCGGCGTGCCGGCTCTGCCCGTGGTGGACCGTGCGACCTACGACAAGCAACAGGAGTGGACCAAGCAGTACGTCAACGTGCCGTTGGACCAGATGACGCCGTACACGGCGAAGATGTTCGACCAGCCGCTGGTCACCGAGCCGACCCGGTCCACCCAGGACGTCTACAAGATCCTGGACCGGACGGTGCAGGCACTGCTCACCGACCAGGCCGCAGACGTGCCCGCCCTGCTGGCCGAGGCCGACGCCGAGGTGCAGGCCCAGATCGGCCGGGGCTGACGTGGCCGTCCGATCCCACTCCCGCGTGGCGGCGGTCCCCCCGCCGCCACGCGGGCCCCGCCCGCCGCGACGGCGGCGCACGCCCGCCACGTGGGTGCGCCGCGGTGGGTTGAGCACCCTGGTCTTCCTGCTGCCGCTGCTGCTGGTGTTCGGGGTCTTCTCCTGGGCGCCGATCGTGCAGTCGGTGGTGATGAGCTTCCAGCGCACCAACCTCGTGGGGCCCGTCGAGTTCGTCGGCTTGGACAACTTCGCCCAGGTGCTGTCGGACCCGCTGCTGTGGACCGCGTTGCGCAACACGGTGTGGTTCGCGGTGCTGGCGCTGCTGTTCGGCTACCCGCTGCCGCTGCTGGCCGCGGTGCTGATCAGCGAGGTCCGCCACCGCAAGGGGCTGTTCAGCGCGTTGGCCTACCTGCCGGTGGTGATCCCGCCGGTGGTCGCGGTGCTGCTGTGGAAGTTCTTCTACGACGCCGGCCCGACCGGGGTGTTCAACACGGTGCTGGGCTGGGTCGGGCTCGGGCCGTGGCAGTGGCTGCAGAACCCGGGCAGCGCGATGCCCGCGCTGGTGCTGGAGGCCACGTGGGCCGCCGCCGGCGGCACGGTGATCATCTACCTGGCCGCGCTGGCCGGGGTGCCCGCCGACCTGTACGAGGCCGCCGAGATCGACGGCTCGGGGATCTGGCGCAAGGTCTGGCACGTCACGCTGCCGCGGCTGCGGGGCGTGCTGCTGGTGACGTTCATCCTCCAGATCATCGGCACCGCGCAGGTGTTCCTGGAACCGTTCCTGTTCACCGGCGGCGGTCCCGCGAACTCGACCACCACCCTGCTGCTGCTGATCTACGACTACGCGTTCGCGAACAGCCTCGGCGGCGACTACGGCGCGGCCACCGCGCTGAGCATCATGCTCGCGGCCGTCCTGGCGCTGTTCTCCACCGCGTACTTCCGGTTGACGAGATCCTGGAGCGCGTCGTGAACCGAGGTCTGGTCTCGCCCACCGAGTGGGCGACCACCCGCACCCGGCTGGTGCTGCGCACCCTTCAAGGGTTGTTGCTCGGCACTCTGCTGCTCGTCGGACTGGGACCCGTGCTGTGGCTGGCCAAGGCCGCCGTCACGCCCACCCAGGACACACTGCGGGCACCCCTGTCGGTGTTCCCCCACGGCTTCGACCTGTCCAACCTGGTCACCGCGTGGACCCGAGTGGAGATCGACAAGTACTTCCTCAACACCGTCTGGCTCGCCGCCGGCTCGTGGGCCGTGCAGCTGGTGGTGGCCACCACCGCCGGGTACGCGCTGGCCGTGCTGCGGCCCCGCTACGGAGCCCTGATCACCGGCGTGGTGCTGGGCACGCTGTTCGTCCCCTCGATCGTGCTGCTGGTGCCCCTGTACTTGACCGTGGTCGACACCGGCATGATCAACACGTTCTGGGCGGTGTGGCTTCCGGCCGGCGCGAGCGCGTTCAACGTCGTCCTCGTGCAGCGGTTCTTCGCGAGCCTGCCGCGCGAGGTGTTCGAGGCGGCCCGGGTCGACGGCGCCGGGCCGTTCCGGATCTTCTGGTCGGTGGTGCTGCCGCTGTCGCGGCCCGTCATCGGCGTGGTGTCGGTGTTCGCCGTGGTGGCCAGCTGGAAGGACTTCCTCTGGCCCATGCTGGTGCTGCCCGACCCCGCGGTGCAGCCGCTGTCCGTGCGCCTGCCCGCCCTGCAGCGCTACGTGGAGCTCGACGTCTTCCTCGCCGCCCTGGCGATCTCGTCGATCATCCCCATCGCGCTGTTCTTGGTGTTCCAACGACTGTTCCTGAGCGGCGGCGCGCTGGAGGGCGCGGTCAAGGGATGAGCCAGGGCCCGACGTCGGGCCTCTACCCTGCGGAAAGAGACAACAACGATGTTGAGCAACCTCTCCAGGAGAGGACTCGCGGCACTCACCACGACGGTGGTGGTCGCCGGTCTGATCACCCTGTGGAGCACGGCCGCCCCCGCGGCGCCGGCCGTGCTCGAAGCCGAGTCGGCCGCGCTCTCCGGCGGCGCCCGCGTCGAGTCCGAGCACACCGGCTACTCCGGCGCCGGCTACGCCGGCGGGTTCACCGACGCCAACCGCGGCAACGCCAAGGCGACCTTCACCACCAACGCCACGGCCGGGCAGAACACCCTGACCCTGCGCTACGCCAACGGCACCGGCTCGACGCGCACCGTGACCCTGTCGGTCAACGGCAGCGTCCGCCAGGTCTCCCTGCCCGCCACCCCCGGCTGGGCCTCGTGGGGCACCGTGCGCCAGAGCGTGCCGCTCAACGCCGCCGGCAACTCCATCGCCGTGTCCTACGGCGCCGGTGACAACGGCAACGTCAACCTGGACAACATCACCGTCGAGCCGGCCCCCGTCTCCGCCGGTGATCTCGAGGCGGAGTCGGCCCAGCTGTCGGGCGGCGCCCGCGTCGAGTCCGAGCACGCCGGTTACACCGGCAGCGGTTACGTGGGCGGCTTCACCGACGTCAACCGGGGCGCGGCGACGGCGACGTTCACCACTGCCGGCGGCAGCGCCGGGAGCAGCGAGCTGACGCTGCGCTACGCCAACGGCACCGGCTCGACGCGCTCCCTGTCCGTGTCGGTCAACGGCGCCGTCCGGCAGGTGTCGCTTCCCGCCACCTCTTCCTGGGCCGCGTGGGGAACCGCGACCGCCGCGGTGACCCTCAACGCCGGTGCGAACACGATCGCGATCTCCTACGGCGCCGGTGACAGCGGCAACGTCAACCTGGACAACATCAGGCTGTCCACCGCCGTGCCGACCACCACGACCACGACGACGACCAACCCGCCGGGACCCGCCGGCACCTACGAACTGGAGACAGGGTTCCTGTCCGGTGGCGCGGTGGTGGCCACCAGCCCGTCCGGCGCCACGGGAACCGGATCGGTGAACCTGCCCGGCAACGGCGCGCGCGTCATCCGCAGCATCAACCAGACCAGGGCGGGCAACGCCACCGTCACCCTGCGCCACACCAACTCCTCCACGCGCACGGTGACCCTGTACGTCAACGGCGTCAAGGGTGCGCAGCTGACCCTGCCCGGCGGCACCGGCTGGCGCACCACGACCCACAGCGCGGCACTGCGCTCAGGGTTGAACCTCATCGGCTACCACGTCACCAGCGGTGACACCGGCGGCGTCCAGCTCGACAACATCGCGGTCACCAACACCGCGGGCCTGGCCGTGCGCGGCGCGACCGTGCCCTACACCACCTACGAGACCGAGAGCGGCACCGGAACCCGCATCGCCGGCCGCGCCTACACGACCGAGGCCGCCGAGGCGTCGGGGCGCAGCGCCATGAAGCTCACCGGCACCGGTCAGTACGTGCAGGTCACGTTGACCAAGCCCGCCAACGCCATCACCGTGCGCGCCGGCCTGCCCGACGACGCCTCGGGCAACGGCACCACCGCACCGCTGGCGGTGTACGTGGGCGGAACCAAGGTCCGCGACCTCGCGCTGACCTCCAAGTACAGCTGGATGTACGGCGACTACCCCTTCACCGCCGGCCCCGGCGGCGCGCGTCCGCACCGCTACTTCGACGACGCCCGCGTCCTGCTGCCCCAGACCTACCCGGCCGGCACGGTGCTGCGCCTGGCCAAGGACACCAACGCGACCAGCTACATCACCGTGGACCTGGTCGAGGCCGAGGTCGTCGACGGCCCGACCACGGCCCCGGCCGGTTACCTCAGCATCACCGACCACGGAGCACGGGCCGACGACGGCGTCGACGACAGCGCCGCCCTCCGCTCGGCCGTGTCCGCCGCCCGGGGCAACGCGGCCCGCGGCGTCTGGATCCCGGCCGGTCGGTTCACCCTCTCCAGCCTGGTCCAGGTCAACGGCGTCGACGTGCGCGGCGCCGGGATCTGGCACACGGTGCTCCTGGGCGCCAACCGACGCGGCGGGTTCTACGTCAACGGCGCCGACACCACGCTGGCCGACTTCACCTTCGACGGCGACGTCACCACCCGCGACCCCGACGGGGCGCCCAACTCGGACGCCTTCATCGAGGGCGAGTTCGGCACCGGGTCGCTGATCTTCAACGTGGCGGCCAACCACGCCAAGGTCGGTCTGTGGATCAAGCAGGCCGACGGCCTGCTCGCCTCGGGCATGCGCATCCGCAACACGATGGCAGACGGTCTGAACATCAACGGCAACACCGCCAACGTCCGCGTCGAGCAGAGCGACTTCCGCAACACCGGCGACGACGCGCTGACCATGTGGTCCTGGGAGTCCGCGGGCACCGTCAGTCGCAGCGTGTTCGCCTTCAACACGGTCGCGCTGCCCATCCTGGCCAACGGCGTGGCCATCTACGGCGGCACCGACAACCGCGCCGAGGACAACCTGATCACCGACACCGTGTTCAACGGCTCCGGCGTCATGCTCTCCACCTGGCACGCGTCCATGCCGTTCAACGGCACGACGACCGTGCAGCGCAACACCCTCACCCGCACCGGCACCCGCAACTGGGACTGGCACACCCACACCGGCGCGGTCTGGCTGTTCGCCGAACGCTCCGACATCACCGGCGCGGTCGTGCTGCGCGACCTGGAGATCAACGACAGCAACTACCACGGCCTGCTGCTGAGCTGGAACAAGGCCGTGCGCGACCTGACCGTCGCCAACGTCAGGATCAACGGCACCGGCGGCGCCACCGAGTCCTTCGACGACGGCGCCGGGACCGTCACCAACGCCAACTCCCACGGCACCTACTTCTACCTCATGTCCGGCACCGGCCGGTTCGACGGCGTGACCGTCTCCGGGCTCAAGGGCACGGGCAGCCGCGGGATGGTCAACGACGAGAACCGGTACACCGTCCAGCGCGGCAGCGGCAACTCCGGCTGGTGAACCACCGGTGCGACCCCGCGCGTGACTTCAGCGGGGTCGCACCGGTGCCCGGATCGACGCAGGAACACCACCCGGCACAGACCAGGAAGCACCACGAATGACCCCTTGGTGGCAGGACGCCGTGTTCTACCAGGTCTACCCCCGCAGCTTCGCCGACTCCGACGGCGACGGCGTGGGCGACCTGCCCGGAGTCCGATCCCGACTGGCCTACCTGCGTGCGCTCGGCGTGGACGCGGTGTGGCTGTCACCGTTCTACCTCAGCCCGCAGGCCGACGGCGGCTACGACGTCGAGGACTACCGGGCGGTCGACCCGCTGTTCGGGACCACGGACGACGCACGGGCGCTGCTCGCCGACGCCCACGCACTCGGCCTGCGCGTCATCGTGGACGTGGTGCCCAACCACTCCTCGTCGCGCCACCCGTGGTTCCGGGAGGCCCTGGCCGCACCGGGCTCCGACCACCGTGCCCGCTACCACTTCCGCCCCGGACGCGACGGCGGGCCGCCCAACGACTGGCAGTCGCTGTTCGGCGGCCCGGCGTGGACCCGCACCACCAACCCCGACGGCACGCCCGGCGACTGGTACCTGCACCTGTTCTCGCCCGAACAACCCGACTTCGACTGGACCCACCCGGCCGTCGCCGAGGAGTTCCGGTCCGTGCTGCGGCACTGGCTCGACCTGGGCGTGGACGGCTTTCGCGTCGACGTGGCCCACGGCCTGGTCAAAGCACCCGGGCTGCCCGACCACGGCATGCCGACCCACCTGCTGGACCTCACCGCCACCCCGTTCTGGGACCAGGACGGGGTCCACGCCATCTACCGCGAGTGGCGGCGGCTGCTGGACGCCTACCCGGGCGAGCGCGTAGCGGTGGCCGAGGCGTGGGGCCCGACGCTGACGCGCACCGCCCGCTACGTGCGGCCCGACGAGCTGCACCAGGCGTTCAACTTCCACCACCTGACCTGCCCGTGGGACCCGGTCGCACTGCGCGCGGTCATCGACGACTCGCTGAGCGCCATGTCCGCCGTGGGCGCACCCGCGACCTGGGTGCTGTCCAACCACGACGTGGTCCGCCACGCGACCAGGCTCGCACCCGACGCCGACGCGGGGACGGGGCTGCGCCGGGCCCGCGCGGCGACACTGCTGATGTTGGCGCTGCCCGGCTCGGCCTACCTCTACCAGGGCGAGGAGTTGGGCCTGCCCGAAGTGCGCGACCTGCCGCCACACGCACGTCGTGACCCCGCGTTCGCCCGCACCCGCGGCCGTGACGGGTTCCGCGACGGCTGCCGGATCCCGCTGCCCTGGTGGGGAACGCAACCGCCTTACGGCTTCAGCCCGTCCGATACCCGGACGTGGCTGCCCCAACCCTCGCACTGGGGCGACTACACGGTGGCCGCCCAGACCGGCGACCCGGCTTCGACCCTGGAGATGTACCGCGCCGCGCTGACGGCTCGCAAGACCGTGCGCGGCGAACTGGTCTGGCTGCCCACCGCGTCGCACGTGCTCGCGTTCGAACGCGGCACCGCGCGCTGCGCGGTCAACCTGGGCGACCGGACCTGCACCATCGACACCGGCGGCGTCGACCACATCCTCACTGCCAGTGGCCCCGTGCGCCATGACGGCCATCTCACGAGCGTGCCACCCGACACGACGATCTGGTGGCGGACCGGCACCGCGGGTTCCGGGTCGCTCTGACGCCCGGCAGGACCGACCACGAGCAGCCGGGCTCGTGCGGACCGCGGCTGTGCCCGACAACCCGGGGCGGCGCATGACCGCGAAGCCGTGCGCCATGAAGCCGAGCCGATGCCGTGGGAACCCTCCTCACACAAAGGGGCGTCGTGGTCTATTGGACCTGGAGAATGGGGCTGTGCAGCTCCACGTGGTAGCTCGCTTCCCAGACTTGGCCGACGGAGACGTACTCCGCACTTCTGCGCGGGATGGCGCAGGTGGCGGTGGGAGTGGATTTGACGGAGTGCGCAGGGACGAGGAAGTTGCTCCAGACGCCGCCGGCGCAGGTGATCGACGTTCCGCTGCGGGTGTAGTCCACCCAGATCGTGTCGACGGACCAGGCGGCATCGCCGGCGTTGCCGAGGTTGACCGTGAAGTACACCTCGTTGTTGTCGGCCCAGGCGCAGGTCTGCCAGTACCAGTCGGAGTGGCCGGTGATGTAGCTGTAGCCGCTGCAGGCGCTGCCTGCCGCACCCGGCGGCACCACGACTGCCGCCGACGCCGGTGAGGAGAACGCGAGGAGCCCTGCGCTCAGCAGCACCCCGGTCACGATGAGCCTGAACATGTGCCTCGCCCCTGTTCCTCTGCTGTCCGAACCCACTCGATTCGCCGCTGGTCGTGTCATCGACGTGCCGTCTGCCCGGTGTACGCGAGCGAAGCGGTGTCGGCCTGCCGAGTGGTGGTGGAGATGAACACGGTGCGGATCGAGCCGTCCGGCGAGCGCCAGGTGAAGATCGGGCTGCCGGTGGACAGGAGCAGGCCGGTGGGGTCGGTGGCGGCGTCTTCGAAGTAGTGCACGGTCCACGGGCCGAAGCCGCCGGCCGGTGCGACCTGGCTGGACTGGTGGATGAGGTTGTCGGCGCCGCGCACCGCCAGCTCGACCAGGCCTCCGGCGCGCAGCACGGCGGCGGGTGGGCCCGCCGCGGTCAGGTCGCCGAGGGTCTGCCAGGTGCCGGGGAACACGCCGGCGGTCTCGCGTTGGGTGCGCACCGTTCCGTCGGCGGCGCGGGTGAACACCTGGAGGTCGCCGTTGGCGTGTGCGACGGCCGCGGGTTTGCCGGTCGCGTCGGCGCCGATGGTGCGCCACGCGCCGAGTGCGCTGCCCGAGTACCGGGCGGTCCGCAGCACGCCGTCGCCGAAGCGGGCCACGATGTCCAGCGCGGTTCCGTTGCGCACGAGGGTGAAGTCCGGGGTGAGGCCGCTTCCTCCGAGCTTGCGCCAGGCGGTGTAGGTGTCGTTGGGTGCGAGCTGGGCGCGTCGCCACAGTGCGCCCGAGTCGTCGACCGCGTGGATGGTCAACGTTCCGTTGGCTTCGCCGACCACCGTCGGGTCGCCGGCCATCCACCCGTGGTGCGCCGTGATGTCGGTGACCGCGCCCCAGGACCCGTTCGCGGTGGTCTGCACCTTGCCGCGGTAGTCGGCGTCGTCGTGGCTGTTGGCCAGCGCCTCGATCCTGCCGTCCGCGCGGATGCCGACACCCGGTGCGCCGGTGAACTGGTGGTAGTCGGCGATCACCTGGTACTCGATGATCTCGTAGTCGCCGGCGTTGCGCTGCTTGCCGGCGGTGAGGCCGCCGGCGGAGTTGACGTAGAAGAAGGTGACCAGTCCGTCGGTGCCTTGCACCGGTGTCGTGGGCGCGTCGAACCGCTGGGGTACCGCGGGTCGTGACGGCACGGGGTACCCGGAGAGCCGGCAGTTGTCGGTCGCGGCGACGACGTCCAGGTCGCCGTACCAGCCGGAACCGACGATCTTTCCCTTGCCGCTGTTCGCCCAGGTGGCGGTGTCCTCGTGGTATCGGTACCAGAGCAGTTCGCCGCCGTTGTCCGCCCGCGAGCCGTAGAGGATGTCGCCGCCGGGGGAGAAGATCCGGTTGAACGTGTTCCAGCCCCACCCGACCTGGGTCCGGTACTGGGTGAACCGCTCGGACGCGGCGTTCCAGCGGAACCGGAACAACCCGCCGTCCGGTGTGCGCGCGTACAGCACGCCGTCGTCGGTGGCGACGATGAGGTTGTACTGGTTCCAGCCGGTGTCCAGGACCTTCGCGGGAGCGAACGCGCCGGTGGCGTGGTCACCCGTCCAGGCGAGGACCTGGAGCTGCCCTTGCGCGTTGACCGAGTACAGCCTGTCCCGTCCGTCGACGGTGACGTGGTTGCGGTACGCGGCCTGCGAGTAGCGGCTCCACCCGTTGCCGACGTCCCTGGACTGCTGCCCGTTCCAGTGGTCCCAGTCGGTGCCGTTCCAGCGGTACCGGAAGAGGTCGCCGGTCGGGCCGTCCAGCCGGTAGATCACCCCGTTCGGGCCCGCCAGCGTGCGGTCGCCGTTCCAGCCCCCCGCGCCGATGGTGCGCCTCGCCCCCCAGCTGGCGACACCGGTTTCCGGTTCGTTGTGCGAGTAGAGGTACATGGTGCCCGCCTGGGTCACGACGTGCACGTTCACCGCGGAATTGCACACGAGCGTGGCAGCGGCCTGCGCCGCGGTCGGCGGGATGAACGATCCGGCCGATATGGCAGTGCACGACAAAACGATGGCGGACATTCTTTTGCGCAGGCCGGCGCCGAGCACTGCCATCTGATCTCCCCCTGGGTCGTGCTCGTCCCTGTGGACGACCATCGACTGTAACCACACGTGCAGGGGCTGTCAGCGTTTTCGGGTGACGCCCGCCGAGTGGCCCTGCCCGTGGTTGCGCTGAGCACGCGTGATCGGCCATACGGCTGACGCGGGAACGGCTAGTTGCGCCTTTCGGGTTGGTTCCTTGCCTTGTCGGACGGCGTGTGCGAGTTTCGGGCGATGTGGCCACGGGGGTGGACCGCAGGCCGCTCAGGTCGATCCGGGGGGAATTCGGCGATGGTGCTCAGGCGTGTTCCGCGTGCCCGGTTGTTCCCGGCCGTGCCGGTGGGTGCGCGCTTGGTGATCGCGCTCGGCGCGGTGCTGGCGCTGCTCCTCGGCACGGTCCCGCCGGGTGTGGTCGACGTGCTGCCGTGGTTCGGCGCGGCGGGTCGCAGCGGTGACGACGCCGGCGCGTCGGCTCCCGACCAGTCCTGGGGATCCGCCGCGGCGCAGGCCGGGGAGGTCGAGGGCGACACGGTCAACCGGGCGATGCCGGAGTCCGAATCGGCCAAGTACCCGCAGCCGCGGTTCCCCTCCGGGGAGCCGCCGCCCAACGCGGTCCGCGAACTCGGCGCGCCCTCGGGCCTGGCCGGCTTCGACGCCACCACGAGCCACGAGGACGTCGAGCTGCGCCGAGCCGACTCGCGCACGTTCCGCAACGCGGACGGCACGCGGACCACCGAGTTCAGCCAGGCGGCGGTGAACTACCAGCGCGCCGACGGTTCCTGGCACCCGATCGACACCACGCTCGTGGCGGACGGCGCCGGCTGGCGCAACGCCGCCGACCAGGTCGACACCCGGTTCGGCGCGACGGCGTCCGAATCGCCGTTCGTGCGCCTGTCGTTGTCCGACCGGCACGAGCTGTCGTTCGGGCTGGCGGGCGCGTCCGCCGCACCCGCGCGGGTCGAGGGCAGCCGGGTCACCTACCCGGGCGTGGCCACCGGCGTGGACCTGCGCTTGGACGTCTTACCCGGCGGGGTCAAGGAAACGCTCGTGCTGGCCTCGCCGGACACACCGCACGACTGGGTGTTCCCGTTGCGCCTCAAGGACCTCACCGCTCGCATCGTGGAGGGCGAGGTGTCCTTCGTGGACGGCTCCGGTCGGGAGCGGTCGCGGATCCCCGCGGGCTTCATGACCGACAGCCACCCGGAGAACCCGTCGACCTCTCACGGCGTGCGCTACGAACTCGTCGACCACGACGGTGGCCAGGCGTTGAAGATGTCGTTGGACCAGGCGTGGCTGCGAGAGGCCGGCCGCGCCTACCCGGTGCTGGTGGACCCGTCGGTGCAGGCCACGGCGGCCAACGCCGCCGTGGTCACCTCCGGTGGCGCCCGCACCGGCGGGTCGGAGCTGCTGGTCGGTGACGGCGCCGCGATGTACCTGAAGTTCGACGGGGTGAACCCGGTGCTGACCGACCACCGGATCTTCGGCGCCCAGCTCTACCTGACCAGCTTCAGCGCGCCGTCCTGCCGGCCGGAGCCGGTCACCGTGCACCCGGTGACCGGCGCCTGGTCCCCGTCGGGATCGGGCCACCCGCCGACCGGCGGCTCGATCGCCGGGGCGTCGTTCGCGCACGGCTACCTGGCGCTCGGCCAGTCGCACTCGGCCTGCCCGGTGGCGCCGGACATGATCGACCTCGGCGCCGCGGGCCGCGACCTGGTGCAGGGCTGGGTGCGCGGCGGGGCCAACAACGGCCTGGCGGTGAAGGCCACCCGGAGCTGGAAGAAGTTCGCCGGCGCGGGCACCGCGAACCCGCCGCGGCTGTTCGTCACCCACACCCCGTACGACGCCTCCTACCGGATCGAACGCGGTGTGCCGCAACCGCCGGTGCACCGGCAGCAGGACGGCAAGGTGCGCATCGCGGTGACCAACCGCGGCTCGCAGACGTGGACGCCCGCCGCGTACAAGCTGGCCTACCGCGCCTTCACCGCCCAGGGGCGCGCGGTCGACTCACGCGTGTCGGCGGTGCTGCCGCGTGACGTGCCGCCCGGTGACACGGTGACGTTGGACGCGACGGTCTACCGCTTCGCCAACGCCGGCGACTACCTGCTCGACTTCAGCATGGTGCACGGCGGCACCTACTTCACCGACGAGCAGATACCGCCGGCACGGCTGTCGCTGACGATGTTCGAGCTGCCGCCGATCGTGAAGGCCCAGTACCCGCCCGCCGGGCACTCCGCGCCGACGCTGACCCCCCAGTTGTGGGCGGACGCGGTCGACGTCGACGCGCCCGCGGGCACCGGGGTCCGCTACGAGTTCGAGGTGTGCGGCAGCAACGCCGACGGCACCCCGGCGCCGGGCAGCTGCACGCTCGGACCGCGGGTGGCGAGCAAGACGTGGACCGTCCCGAAGGGACGGTTGCAGTGGAGCGAGACCTACCACTGGCGGGCGTTCGCGATCGACCCGAGCGGCGCCCGCAGCGAGGCGCTGCCGTTCAGCGCGCTGCTGACCGCGGTGCCGCAGCCGGAGATCACCTCGCACCTGGGCGGCGCGCCCTACAGCACGGGCGACCTCGACTTCGACCCGCAGGTGGGCAACTACACCACCGCCGCGATCGACGCCGCGCTCGGCGTCACCGGGCCGGAGCTGACCGTCGCGCGGACCTACAACAGCCTGGACCCGCGCAAGGCGAACCTGTTCGGCGCCGGGTGGTCCACCCGCTACGACATGCGCGTGGTGCCCGACCAGGACGGCTCGGGCAACGTCGTGGTCACCTACCCCGACGGCCAGCAGGTCCGGTTCGGCCGCAACACCGACGGCACGTTCGACCCGCCGCCGGGCCGGTTCGCCACCTTCTACCAGGACACCACGACCACCGCGCGGAACTACGTGCTGGTGGACAAGGCCAACACCGCCTACACGTTCCGCGAGTTCGACGGCCGGCTCATCACGATCCACGACAACGCCGGTCGCCTGCTGGAACTGGACTACGGCCTCAACGGTCAGGTCAAGCGCGCCATCAGCCGCACGAGCGCGAACCGGACGTTGTACTTCACGTGGACCGGCAACCACGTCACCGAGGTCCGCACCGACCCCGCGTCGACCGGCGGCACGCCGTTCAAGTGGACCTACAAGTACGTCGGCGACCGGCTGACGGAGGTCTGCGACCCCAAGGGCGGCTGCACCGAGTACGACTACGACAATGGGTCGCACTACCGCACCGCCGTGCTGGACTCGCGCCCTGACTCCTACTGGCGGCTCGGCGAGCCCGCCGGTTCGGCCGACGCGGTCAGCCAGGTCGCCACCAACCTCGCCAAGGACTGGGCCGCGCACCGCGGCACCACCCCCGGCGCGCCCGGCCCGCTGGACGGCAGCCCGGACACCGCGACCACGTTCAACGGCAGCAGCTCCTACGTCGCCCTGCCCGACGGCGCGATCAAGAAGTCCCGTGACCTGTCGGTGGAGCTCTGGTTCAAGACCACCGCCGGCGGACCGCTGATCGGGTTCCAGACCGCGCCGTTCGACCGCGCCCAGACCGGCGCCGTCCCCGCGCTGTACGTCGACCGCGACGGCAAGCTGCGCGGCCAGTTCTGGCACGGCCGCGTCGCCCCGATCACCACCACGGGCACGGTCAACGACGGCCAGTGGCACCACGTCGTGCTGTCCGGCTCGCTGGCCACCCAGACCCTGTACCTGGACGGCGCCAAGGTCGGCACCACCGACGGCGAGATCGACAACAGCATTCTCAACTCCGGGCAGATCGGCGCGGCGCACGCGGTCGGCCCGGCGGCCTGGGAGCCGTACGGCTGGTGGGCCGGCGCGGGCCGGAAGCACTTCGCCGGGGAGATCGACGAGGTCGCGGTCTACCAGCACCCGCTGGGGGAGGAGGCCGCCCGGGCCCACTTCCTCGCCCGGGAGCACTCCGACCAGCTGACGAAGGTCACCATGCCCAGCGGCCGGGTGGCCGCCGAGCTGGCCTACGACACCACCAACGACCGCGTCCGCGACTACACCGACGCCGACGGCGGGCACTGGGGGCTCGGCGTGCCGCAGGTCAGCGGCACCGAGAAGCAGGACGCCCAGGGCCGCGCGGTCCGCAACCTGGTGCGCTCGGTCCAGGTCACCGACCCGGGCGACCGATCGCACTTCTTCGACTACGACCCGGTCAAGGGACGGTTGATCCGCTTCGTCGCGCCGCTGGGCACCGGTGTGCGACTGGAAGACCGACCCGACCCGTCGGTGGTGCCCACCACCCCGTCCACCGCCCCACCCTGCACCGCCACCACGACCAACCCGGACGGCACACCCGCCTACTGCGGCGGCACGGGTGTGAGCAACCCCGACTGGCAGGGCGGTCCGGTGCAGGGCGTCGGCGTGCGCACCTTCGACTACGACGCGGCCGGGTTCCAGCAGACCATCACCGATGAGAACGGCCACCAGGTCGAGCTGCGCAACGACGCCCGCGGCAACGTGATCTCCCGCAAGACGTGCCGCGAGCCGGGCGTGTGCGACACCGAGCACTTCACCTACCACCAGCCCGCGCCGGGCAAGGTCAACGACACCGACCCGCGCATCGACAAGCAGCTCACCGTCCGCGACGGCCGTTCGAGCGGCCCCACCGACAACCGCTACCTGACGTCGATGGAGTACGACGCGCGCGGCGAGCTGGTCAAGCAGACGATGCCCGACGGCACCACCGTCACCCACGGCTACACCGACGGCACCACCGCCGCGGAGGGCGGCGGCAACGAACCCGCCGGCCTGCTGAAGTGGACCAAGGACGCGCGCGGCAAGCAGACCACCTACCGGTACTCCGCCAACGGCGACCTCGCCTCCACCACCGAGCCCGGCCGCACCGACGCCGAGGCCGAGGGCCTGGTCACCAAGTACCGCTACGACCTGCTGGGCCGCAAGGTCGCCGAGGTCGAGCTCTCCGACACCCACCCCCAAGGCCTGGAGACGAAGTACGGCTACGACGAGCTGAACAGGCTCGTGGACGTCACCGACGCCCCGGTCACCGACGCCGTCGACGCGATCCGGCACACCAAGTCCACCAAGACCACCTACAACGCGGACAGCCTGCCGGAGAAGGTCGAGGTCTCCGACCTCGCCGGTGGCGACTCGGCGCGCACCGTCACCTACACCTACGACGACCGCGGCCGCCAGGACTCCGTCACCGACGCCGAGGGCGCGAAGACCAGCTACGCCTACGACGTGTTCGGCAACCGCACCCAGGTGGTCGACCCGCTGGGCACCCGCATCGAGTACGCCTACACCGCCCGCAACATGCTCGCCGAGGTGCGACTGCGCGGCTGGCACGGCAAACCGGTCTCCGGCGGCCGGGGCGCCGGCGAGCAGCCCGACCCCGGCTCGCTGCTCGTGCTGGAGGCCAACACCTACGACCTCGGCGGCAGGCTCGTCCGGCACGTCGACGCCATGGGCCGCGGAACCCTCTACGAGTACACGCCCAACGGCTCGGTGTTCCGCGTGCACGCCGAGGTGCCGGTGCCGGGCGGCACGGCCCGCAAGGTGCTGCTGGAGCAGAACGCCTACGACGGCGCGGGGAACCTGGTCAAGCACACCGGGCCCGGCGGCAGGATCACCCAGTACGCGCACGACGCGGTCGGCCGCATCACCGAAGAGCTCGCCGACCCGACCGGCCTGGCCCGCCGCACCGCCTACCGCTACGACGCCAACGGCAACGTCACCCAGATCGCCCGCTCCGGCAACGGCTCCAACACACCCGGCCTGCAGACCACGGCGAGCTCGGTCGTCGACTACGCCTACGACAACGTCGGCAACCAGACCAGCGAGACCATCCAGCTCGGCACCACGCCGCTGACCACCACCCGCCGTTACGACCAGCGCGGCCTGCTCGTCGCCGAGACCGACCCGCGCGGCAACGTCACCGGCGCCGACCCCGCGGCGTTCACCACCGAGTACCGCTACGACGAGAGCGAACGGCAGGTCGCCGTGACGCTGCCCGCCGTGTCGGTCGAGACCGGCGGCGGCACACCGACCACGGCCCGCCCCCAGACGCTGCTCGGGTTCGACACCTTCGGCGACCAGACCGCCGTGAAGGACGAGAACGGCCAGGTCACCCGGACGTCCTACGACAAGGTCGGCCGCCCGGTCCGCACCGAGAGCCCCGACTACACCCCGCCGGGCGCCTCCCAGGCCATCAAGGGCGCCACCACGACCACGTACGACGCGGCCGGCAACGCCGTCGAGACGACCGACGAACGCGGCGCGATCACCCGGTTGCGCTACGACCAGCTCGGCAGGCTCGTCGAACAGCAGGACCCCAGGGCGGACAACCCGACCGAGGCCGGCGGCGTGTGGCGCTACACCTACACCCACACCGGTGAACAGCTCTCGATCACCGACCCGACCGGAGCGCGCACCGAGGCGACCTACGACGCGCTCGGCCGCCAAGCCACCAGCACGGTGTTGGAGCGCCGACCCACCGCCGCGGCCCACACCACGACACTGGAGCACGACGACGCGGGCGAACTGGTCAAGACCACCTCGCCGGCGGGCGACGTGACCACGTTCGGCTACGACGCGCTGGGGCAGCGCACCAGCGCGACCGACCCGGCGGGCGTGGTCGTGCAGCACGGCTACGACGGCCTGGGACGCCCGGTGTGGCAGCGCGACCCGCTGGGCCGCACCGACTACCTCCGCCTGGACGCCGCGGGACGGCTCACCGGCGCGTTCGACCTGAACGGGCAGAACGCCATCCAGCGCCGCACCACCTTCACCCACGACGCGGCGGGCAACGTGCTCACCGCCACCGACCCGCTCAACCACACCACCCGCTACACCTACGACGCGCTGAGCAGGCTCACCCAGCAGGTGGAACCGGTGACCGACACCGAGTCGATCACCACCTCGTCCGGCTACGACGCCCAAGGCAACCGCACCCGCTACACCGACGGCCGCGGCAACAAGTTCATCACCACCTTCAACACCTGGTCGCTGCCGGAGTCCGTGGTCGAGCCGCCCACCGCGGCACACCCGGACGCCACCGACCGCACCTGGACCGCGGTGTACGACACCGCCGGCAACACCACGAAGCTGACCGCCCCCGGCGGGGTGGTGCGCGACCGCGAGTACGACGCGCTGAACCGGTTGACGAAGGAGACCGGCGCCGGCGCGGAGGCCCCGACCGCCGAACGCCTGCACGTCTACGACGAGGTCGGCCGCGTCAAGGAGATCGACGCGCCGGGAGGGCGCGACGCCTACGAGTACAACGACCGCGGCGGCCTGCTGTCGGCCACCGGCCCGTCCGGCGGAGCTTCCTACTCCTACGACGCGGACGGCCGCGTCACCAGCCGCACCGACGCCGCCGGCACCACCGCGTTCGGCTACGACAAGGGCAGGCTCAAGACCGTCGTCGACGGGATCACCGGGATCGGCCTGACCTACGACTACAACGAAGCCGGTCAACCGCGGAGCCTCCAGTACGGCACCGGCCGGACCCGCACGTTCGACTACGACCCGCTGGGCCGCGAGAAGACCGACGTGATCAAGGACGCCGGTGGGGCGACGCTGTCGTCGCTGGCCTACGAGTACGACAACAACGACCGCCTGACCCGCAAGACCACCACCGGGCTCGCGGGCGCGGGCGACCACACCTACACCTACGACCACGCCAACCGCCTCAAGTCCTGGACGGTCGACGGGCGGACCACCGACTACGCGTGGGACGCCTCCGGCAACCGCACCCGCAACGGCGCGAAGACCGCCACCTACGACGAGCGCAACCGGCTGCTGTCCGACGGCGACTACACCTACAAGCACACGCCACGCGGTTCGATGGCCTCGCGCACCTCGTCGGGGTTCGAGGAGAAGTTCTCCTTCGACGCCTTCGACCGGCTGATCCAAGTCGGAGCCACCACCTACGCGTACGACGGCGCCGACCGACTCGTGTCACGGGGCAAGAGGTCGTTCACCTACGCCGGTTTCGACATCGACCCGACGTCCGACGGCGACAGCACCTACGGCCGTGACGCCTCCGGCGAGCTGATCTCCATCGCCTCCGGCGGCGTCAAGCGGCTGACGGTGTCGGACAAGCACGGCGACGTCGTCGGCGGCCTGGACCCGACGACCACGACCGGCATGGCCGACTCCGCCGCGTTCGACCCGTTCGGCGCCGTCACCGCCACCACCGGGACCAGCCGCCAGGTCGGGTTCCAGGGCGACTGGACCGACCCGGACACCGAACAGGTCAACATGGGCGCCCGCTGGTACCAACCGGGCACCGGCGGCTTCGCCTCGCGCGACACCGTCTCAGCCTCCTCCGGCACCGCCACCCTGTTCAACCGCTACACCTACGGCGCGGGCCGTCCGCTCGACCTCATCGACCCCGACGGCCACTGGCCCAACTGGAAGAAGATCGGCTCGGTCGCGCTGTCGGTCGTCAAGGAGGTCTCCGGCTACAACGACGTCGCCAACTTCGTCCGCAACCCCAGCTGGGGCAACGCGTTGTGGGCCGCGTCCAACTTCATCCCCGGCGGCAAGCTCCTCAAGGGCGCCAAGTACCTCTACAAGGGCGTCAAACGGCTCTCCAAGTACGGCGACGACGTCGCCGGCGCGGCCCGCAAGGCCGGTAGGCGTGGCAGCTCGGCCGCGCGACGCTCCGGTGACGACGTGGCCTCCAGCGGCCGCCGGGGGAGCAGGGCCGGGTCCAGCGCCCGCCGCTACGGCGACGAAGCCGCCTCCGGAGGACGCCGTTACGGCGACGACGCGGCGGGTTGGTCGCGACGCAACGTGAGCGGCTACGCCTCCACCGCGTCCCGTGAAGCCGCCCAGGCCGCCGCGAAACGAGCCGCTGCCGCCGCTGCCGCCGCCGCAGCCGCCGCCCGCCGTGCCGCGATGGAAGCGGTGACCAGACGCGCCCAGGCCGCGATCGCCGACGCCGCCAAGACCAACCCGATGCCGGTGCTGCAGGCGGCGTTGAAGCCGAAGATCGCCGCGAAGGACCTGGTGTCGTCAGCGGCCAACCTGCCTGCCCGTGCCGCGTCCGCCGTCGCCGCGAACGTGCAGGACGTCAACAAGGTCTGGGAAACCGTCAAGGCCACCGTCGTCAAACCCGGCGCCAACATCGTCCAGTCCGTCGGCGAACAGGCCGTCTCCGACTTCGCCAACAGCCAGGTACCCGGCCTCGGCGACGCCCTCTCGCTACTCGGCCCAGGCCGTAAACGCGGCAACGGCGCCGCGAAGAGCTCCGGTTCCGAAGGCCGTGCCCAACTGGCCGACGGCTCCAGCGGTCTCAAACCGCCGGGTTCGGGAGGGAACAGGTCCGAAACTGGTAGCGATGACAGGGTTCCCGGCGACTACCTGGTCGACAAAGCCTTCAAGGCTCCCAAGCAGATCGCACCCGGGACCCGTATCCTGGAAGGCGAGTACATCAACCATCGTGGCCCCGGTGGCATCCGCATCGAGCCTTGGAAAGCCTACTATGACGAGTACGGGCGACTAATTGCACGCAACGACTACAACGCAGCTATGTCGGAGCGGAATATTCCCGGCACACACCACCACGTATACAAGTACGGTCCTGGACGTGGAGGCGGACAAGAGATCGTCAAGCACGCGCCCGGAGAGTACACGGAATGATGAACGCGCATCTGAACATCTACTTTGAGTACTTGCGTCGTGCCTCGTGGTCGATGACCCGCGTGGTCGTCGAGAACGACGGGGATGGCGTATCCCTGTCCGTGGAGGCGGCCTCACCGGGTGAGGGTGTCGTGCTGCGTCTTCGATTCAGTGGTGTCACGGGCCTGCGGCTCCAGCAGTCGGAGGGCTTCTCGCTCGACCTCCAGATCATCGACATGACCTCGGACGGGTGGGAAGGCCTGCGCTACAAGGTGACCGACCCGGAGCATGACATCCTGGCATTCTGGTGCGAGGACGTCCAGATTGACGCGCTGTGACGGGCGCGCGATCTGCAGCGCTCCGACAGTGAGCCTCTACAACCTCATCCGGCGTTGAGGTGGAGTGTGAGGACGGCTCGGTCAGACCAGTGATGCGGGTGGAGCCGCCCGCACCCAGCTTCGCCACCCAGTGCAGGTTGTCCTTTCACCCGCTTCCACAACCGGTCATAACGACGCGCGGTCAGCGGTGGGGGCGGCCAATACCCGGGTGATCGGTTGCCGGCGCTCGGTGCCGAACTTCCCGCGCAGCCGTACCGCACACGGCTCGGTGTTTAGATCATCAACCGCAGCCCCAGCGCCCCGGATCGACGGCAGGCGGCTCGGCTACCTAGACCTGGTCGACGGCGTCGCGTCGCTGACCACAGCTGGGCGTGGGCTCGTCCACGAACGCGGCTACTTCACCTGGGGCGTCGGCGGGCACGGGTCGCTGCTGCACGACCTGACCGGGTTGGCGACCGGACGCGTCGCCTTCGGCAGCGGGGTGCGGCGGGACGAAGGGCGCATCGCGACCGGAGCGGGACAGGTCGACCGCTCGGTCATGCGGCCGATCGAGGACGCCGTGCCGGCCGGGATCGACTTCACCAGCGTCGCCGACCTCGGCTGCGGTGACGCCACTCGGCTGATCCGGCTGTGTGGTCGGGACGAGTCGTTGCGCGGCATCGGCATCGACATCAGCGCCGCGGCGTGCGACCTGGCCGCGGGCAAGGTCGCCGACGCGGGACTCGCCGATCGCGTCGAGATCGTGCGCACGGACGTGCTCGACCGGGTCGACCACCGCGTGTTCCCGGGCGTCGACCTGGTGGCGAGTTTCCTGATCGCTGTTCGCTTTCCTGGCCGTCGCCGTCTGGTTCGCGCTGCACAAGAGGCCGCCCGGCGGCGGTGGCAACACCCCCGACGGCACGCCCGGCAAGCCGTCCACCACGCACGGCAAGGTCAACGCGTCCGAAGGGGTGTCCAGTGCGCAGGACACCACCGCCGAAATCGCCCAGCGGGGCCGTCCCGGCGACAGCCCGACGACTACGCCGCCGAGCGACGCCACGCAACCCTCGAACCCGCCTGACCCGAACCGGCCGCCGGGCGGCAGGCGCACCACGATCGACCCGAACCACGACGCCGACACCAAGCGCGCGTTGCAGCGGGAGAACGAGTCCGCCGACACCCTGGCCCAGCAGGGCTACGACATCGAGCAGAACCCCACCGTGCCCGGCCCGAAGAACCCGGACTACAAGATCGAGGGCGAGGTCTTCGACAACCTCGCCCCGATCACCGGCAACCCGCGCAACATCCACAGCCGCATCGAGGAGAAGGTGCTCGACGGCCAGACCGAGCGCGTCGTGGTCAACCTGCGCGACAGCTCGGTGGACGTGGACCGGCTGCGCACCCAGATGCACGACTGGCCGATCCCCGGGCTCAAGGAGGTCATCGCCATCGACAAGAGCGGCAACGTGGTTCACTTGTACCCGTAAGGCACCTGTTGAAGGACGGTCAGTGTCCATTTCGTACAGTCTCGCGCTCGCCACGCCCCTGCCCGCGGAGCAGGTGGCCGACGCGCTGCGCGAGGTCGGCGCCACCACGGGCCTGCTCGACGCCACGGCGCAGCCGCTCGGGGACGACACCACCACGACCGACGGCACGTGGGTGAGGATCGTGCCCGAACACCCACGCCCGTGGAACCCGGTGCTGGAGGTCCTTGGCGTCGCGCCGACCGTGCGCGTGTCGTTCCGGCTGGACAAGGCGGGCGACATCACCCGTCAGCAGGACGGCGTCGTGCGGCTCGCACTGGGCCTGCTCGCCCGGGTTCGCTCGGACGCGGTGCTGCACAGCGACTTCGAGGTCATCTGGCTGCTCCTGCGCCACGGCGAACTGCTGCTCAACGAACGCGACGACCTGTGGCCGCCGAACCGCCTCGCCCTGGTCGCGTACCCCTACCGGCGCGAGACCCGCACGTTCCCGGAGTAGTCCGGCTCCCGGTGCGCGTTTGTGGTTGACGTGGTGTCCGGTGTCGTGCAGTTCGGCGGTGGTGCGCGGGACGCCGTAGGTGCCGGTGGACTCGCGGTGGATCACCCGGATGCGGGCGGCCAGGTCCGCGTCCTGCGCGGTGCGGTCCGCGCGATCGGGTGCGGTGGCCTTCCAGTGGTGACCACGGGATGCGCGGGTTCGGCCAGGTCTACGTGCGCTGCGCCGCCCAGGACGACTTCGATGACGACGAGCTCGCGCTGGTCACGAGGCCGACCCTCCCTGCCGGCCCTCGTCGGAACAGCTGATCCACATCCGGTCGTTCCTCCGGGACCTGATCGAACGCGCGGTGCGGTCGCCCGAGCACGCGGCCGTGGTGCTGTCGGACCTGAAGAGCAGGTGGTACGCCGAGCGCGCGTTGCCACTGCTCCGGACACTGCTGTCGACCCGTTCGACCTGACCCGGTTCCTGGTCGAGCGGCCCTGGGCCCGTTGATGCCGCGCGGTCGGGCCGGAACGTGCGCCGGCGCCGGTGACCGACATCACCAACGGTCCTGCCAGTCGCGGGCCCGCAGTCGGTCGGTACGGCCGTCGAGGTCGAAGTCGAACGACAGCGTGCCGAGCACCTGGTCCACGATCGTCAGCATCTGCTCCGTGGTCCGTCGCCGCACCGCACACCAGGTCGAGCGAGCGAGTCATCGGGCCTCCCCCGATCCGGCTGGCCACCTCTTAACCGATCACCACCGCCCCGACCCGGCGCGCGATCTCCACCAGTGCGTTGACGTCGGCCGGGAAACCCAGGTGGTGCACGACGATGATGGCTTTCGTCCGCTCGGCGACTTCCGCCACCGACGCCGAGGCCACGAACGACAACGACGCCACCACGACCTCGTCACCCGGCCCGACGTCCGCCGCGAGCAGGGACGTGTAGAGCGCCGCCGTGCCGGAGTCCACGGCTACCGCGTCCGGAGAACCGAACCGGGCCGCGAACTCCTCCTCGAAGGCGTGACGGGAGCACCACGACCTGGGCGGTGAGGCTGGGGCAGCGGGAAGGGCAAGCTCGGCGCCGGGCGCTGCGCGCCGCCGATGCTCGGCCGGCCGGTGCGAACCACGTCGATCGGCGTGGAGATCCGTCGCAACCGCACCGCCGTCCGGCGTGGCGTGACCGCTCGACCTCGCCAGGCCCGATCAGCGGTGATCCGACGGCCGGCCTTCGGGCTGGAGCGCCGCGGTCGTCGGGAGGCTGATGGACCTTTCGCCGTGTGGTGCCGGCACCACGACCGAGCCGGGGATGGCGAGCAGCACGGTGTCACCGCTGCTGGTCAAGCGGCTTCCTGTGCTCGTGACGAGTCCGCCGAGGATGTGTCTGCGGCCCAGTCCGCGGGTGTCGAGGTCGTGGACCTCGGTGGGGTGCTGTCGAGCTCCGGTGAGAATCCGGTCCGGCGAGCCGGGCACGCATGAGACCGTTCGACCGCGCCGGGCGAGTGCGGAGGATGATGAACGGACCGTTGGACCGCTACCCGGAACATCCGGCGTGAGCACCTGGAATGGCCACCGCGTGATCGTGCCGCCGGACCGGCGTGCCGCTCACCGGTGCCCGTCGCGCCTGGTCTAGCCGATCGGGTATGCCAACGTGCGTGATGTCGGCGCACGTCGTGAATCGGCATCATCCGGGGCATGAGCACTCCGGTGGTGTTGCTGCACGCCTTGCCGTTGTCGTCCGCGATGTGGTCGGCTCAGGTCGGTGCACTGCGCGATCGCGCCCTCGCGCTCGACTCACGCGGATTCGGGGGCGCTCCGCTGGGGCGCCAGGAGCCGTCGCTGAGCCTGCTGGCCGACGACGTGGCCCGCGCGCTCGACGAACGGGGCGTGCGGGGCGCGGTGATCGTGGGAGCCTCGATGGGCGGGTACGTGGCGATGGAGTTCCTCCGCCGTCACCCGGGGCGGGTGCTCGGGTTGGGGTTGATCGGCACGAGGGCGGACGCCGACTCCGACGGGACGCGATCGACGCGGTTGCGGATGGCTGCGGACCTCCTCGACGCGGAACGGAGATCGACGGTGATCGCCGCGACGACGCCCGCGCTGCTCGGGCGCACGACTCGGGACACACGGCCCGATTTGCTGAGCCGGCTGCGGGCCTGGGTGGACGACGCCGCGCCGGAAGCGGTCGCCTGGGCCCAGGCGGCGGTGGCCGCACGACCCGACTCCGTCGACGTGCTCCGCCGGGTGCGAGTCCCGACCGTGGTGATCGCCGGAGCGGAGGACGAACTCGTCCCGCCCGACCGCACGGCGGACCTCGTCGCCGCGCTGCCGCGCTCCCGGGTGGTGAGCCTGCCGGGAGTCGGGCACCTGCCCCCTCTCGAAGCGCCGGGAGCGGTGAGCGCGGCGCTGCTCGCGCTGGTGGAAGAGGTGACCGGCTGATGTCCGTGCCGAGCGGTGCGGACTGGGGATTCCGGTCGTCGGTTGACCTCGGCTTCACCGAGCAGTCCATCGTGGACGAGCACTTCCAGGCTTGCCGCGCCGAATACCTCGGGCTGCTCGCCCGGGTGCCGGTGACGGAGGGCGCGCACATGCTCGACGCGGGCTGTGGCGCCGGGGCGTTCCTGCCCGCGCTGGCGGACCTCGTCGGCGCGGGTGGGCGCATCACGGCGGTCGACCTCGCACCCGAGCACGTGAAGGCGGTCGGCGACCTCACGCTGCCGTGCCCGTTGGACGTCCGGGTCGCCGACCTGCGCGCCCTGCCGCTGGCCGACGACTCGGTGGACGTCGCGTGGTGTTCGAACGTCGTGCAGTACCTCGACGATGACGCGCTCGACCGCGCGTTGGCCGAACTGCGCCGCGTCGTGCGGCCCGGCGGCACGGTGGCGATCAAGGAGCTCGACGCGTCGTCGATCACCGTGCGTCCGGCCGACCCGTTCCTGGTCGTCGACTTCTTCCGGTCGGCCGCGGTGCGCGACGGGTATGCCCGGCAGTTGCTGCGGTCCCGCGACCTGCACCACCACCTGGCCGATGCCGGGT
The DNA here is from genome assembly GCF_016695385.1 of Saccharothrix sp. 6-C. Classification (NCBI taxonomy): domain Bacteria; kingdom Bacillati; phylum Actinomycetota; class Actinomycetes; order Pseudonocardiales; family Pseudonocardiaceae; genus Saccharothrix; species Saccharothrix sp. 6-C. The sequence goes on from NZ_CP064192.1 coordinate 3,429,339, forward strand.
TCGAGGCGGTGGCGCAGCGCACCGTGCTGATCGAGCGGTACGGGCCGCTGGACCCGGCGTCCCGCCGCTACTTCGGCCGGGCGTGCGCGGACCTGGCCCGCCAGGCGGGTGGTCGGGGCGACTGGGCCCGGTTCCTGTCCGCCGACGACCACCCGCTCGACTCGCCGCGCGCCTACGCCTGCGAGGGCGCCGTGCTCGCGGTCGGCACCGTGCCGGCCTGACCCGCCGCGTCGGCCGCGAACGCCAACGCCTCGGCGGGTGTCCCGGTCGCGCGCCAGGCCAGCGCGACCGGAGCGGGGGAGAGGTCGGACACCGGGACGACCGCCACCTCCGGTGGGGCCAAGTCGGCCAGGGACACCACCGACAGGTGCACCGCCGACGACCCGGCGACCAGCCGCATCATCTCCGCGACCGTCAGGACCCGGTGCACCCGGCGCAGCGGGCGACCCGACGGGGTGACCGGGGGCACCACCTGGTCCCACACGTACCCCGGCAGCCTGCCCGGCGCCGCGAACAGCTCTTCGTCCACCAGGTCCTCGACGGACAACGACGGGCGCGCGGCGAGCGGGTGACCGGCGGCGAGCACGGCGGCCCTCCCGTCGGAGACGAGCGTCGGCCCGAGGACCAGGTCCGGCTCGTCGATGCGGAACTTCACCACCATCAGGTCGACCTCGCCCGCCCGCAGTGCGGCGAACGGGTCGGCGATGTCGTACACGACGAGGTCGACCTCGTCCGGGGACCGGCCCGCGGCCCGCACCACCCGTTCAGTCGGTGTGCGCGAACCGTGGTAACCCAACCGCACCACGGATCACCTCCTCCTCACTCAGGCAGGCGAACGCCCGCAGCCTGTGCGGCACCTCGGGGTCCGGCCCGACGCGCAGCGCCGCGTAGGGCGGGCGCAGACCGGTCAGGCGGGGTGCGAACCGGGGCAGGAGCAGGTCTCCCGCGCCTACCGCGCCGTCGAAGACCGCCTCGACCAACAGGTGGTTGAGGTGGACCAGGCCGGTGCTCACCGTGATCCCGACCGTCGCGACGTGCAGGCCCAGCACCCGCCCCGAGGGCGGGCCCGGCACCGCCACGGCTGCCGGGCCCGGTGCGACGTCGCCGAACGGACGAGGAGCGGTGTAGAGCTTGAGCAGCCTCCGCAGCGCCGCCGACTCCGCCTCCGGGCGTGGCCCGAGCCAAGCGGCGGACCCGTCGTCGGCGACGTGGTCGAACCGGTAGCGGGCGGCGAGGTTCGCCGGGTTGCCGGCCAGGAAGACGGTCCTGGTGAACGCCCGCTGCCACCGGGCCGCCCGTTCCGGCGGAACGGTGAGTGCGAAGGCGACGGTGGCGCGGATCCAGGGTTGGACGGCGAAGTTGCGCATGACCACCGCGGTGAGCGGGGCGTCGGCGGGTCGCGCGCCGCCCGGTGGGGTCTCGTCGGACGGGCGGGGGCCGCGGTGGGCGAGCCGGACGCGGCGGTCGAACTCGCCGCGCAAGAAGCGCTGGGAGAGGGTCACGTGAACACCTCTGTCAGCAGTCGGGTGCTCGGCCGCGGTCCGTGCCGGTTCAGCAGGCCCGACGTCAGCGGGTACGGGTCGACGTGCAGCCGGTCGTCTCGGTGCGCGGTGAGCAGCGCGCGGGGATCCGACCCGCGGTCGTCGCTGTCGGCCAGCAGGCGTTCGGCCTTCGCCAGGTGGCGGCGCAGCAGGTCCGGGCGGAACGACTGCCGCTGGCCCGGGCCGAGCACGGCGATGAAGTACAACCGCATGCCCAGGCGCAGAGCGGACTTCTCGTGCTCGGCCGTCGCGTCCAGCAGCTTCCCCACCGTGCTGCCCTCCCAACCGCCGTGCCGCGCGGAGCGAACGACGCCGTCGAGCGGGACCCGACCGAGGACCGTGCGCCGGACCGCCGGGCCGAGCCGTGCGAGCACCCGTTGCAGCGCGGCGTAGTCGTTCTCCAGCTCCCGGTCGCACAACAGCACGACCTCGTCGTACGCCGGCGCCAGTGGCACCAGGTCGCGCAGCGCGCAGCCCAGGTAGTTGGGCCTGCCGTCGGCGTCGGCGATCCTGCGCAGCGGCATGCCCTCGCGCGTCAGGTCCAGGTACACCGGGCCGTTCTCGGCGCGGTGGTCCAGGCAGAGGTCCCCGAGGGCGTCGACCACCTCGGCGAACGACATTCCCGGCGGTTGCCGACGGGTCAAGCCGGGGTCGCGCATCCCGAGTCGGCGGTACTGGTCGGCCCACAGCTCCAGCACCCGCAGGCTCGCCGGGTGCACCCAGCCGGAGTGCTCGACCGCCTCCACGTACGGCCTCAGCGCCTCGGACCGCGCCGGGGAGCCCGCGCGGTAACGCACGTACAGCGCGCCGATCTCCTCCTCCGGGGCGTCCGAGTAGTCCGTGTCACCGATCGTGCGGTCCAGGAACTCCCAGAACCCCGTCTCCTGCTCGGTGACGTGGTAGGTCGTGGTGCTGTAGCGGTAGTGCACGTCCGCGACCAGTTCCGTCGCCCGCACCAGCACGTCCGTCCACAGCAGGCCCTTCAGGTGGCTCGGTGTCAGGGGCTTGGTCGGTGTCACCGTCACCGGCGCGACCAGCACCCGCGAGGCGGTCACGTCCGGACCTCCTCGACCCGGTGGACCGCGCGCACGAGATCGCCGCGGGTCGGTCCGTCGTACGGCGCGGGCGGTGCGTCGCGGGCCCTGGCCACCAACCACTCCTCGTCCAGCGACTCGGGGGAGTCGGTGCCCATGAGCACACGTGCGAGCACCCGCCGCACCTTCGGGTCCGTGCGCGCCGCGGAGTCGACCCGCCACAGCGGGGACAGCGGGACCGACCGGCCGTTGAGGACGGCCGTCCATCGAGCCACCCGCTCCCGGTCCCACCGCACGGCGTGCCGGTACCAGGGCTCGCTGAACTCGTGGGCCGTGTCGTCGGGCAGGGAGGCGGCCAGCCGGAACGCGTGCGCGATCGCCATGGAGATCCCCCGGCCCAGCAACGCGTTCGTCGTGCACGCCGCGTCGCCGACGAGGTGCAAGCCGTGCACCGGGACCGGTGAGCGCAGCACGTTGGGCGGTGACGACATGGCGCGCACCGGTGAGATCGGCGTGATGGGGCCCGAGAGCCAGTCCCGGACCCACGGTGTGGCTCGCGCGGCCGCGGTGAAGGCCGGTTCGTGTCGCAGCGCGCCCAGCACCGGGTCGGTCGGCAGCACCCCGAGGGAGACGGAGAACGAGTCGCCGTCGCCTGGGTGCACCACCCCGGCGAAGTGGTCCCACACCCCTCCCGCGCCGTGCCCGCGGTTGAGCGGTCCGGAGGGTCCTCGGTAGAAGCGGGTGAAGCCGAGCAGGTCGGACGGACGGGTCCAGTCGGTCGGCGTCGGGGCGCCGGCGGCGGAGAGCCAGGCCACCGACCGCGCGCGCGTGCCGGTCGCGTCGACCACGGCACCGGCTGCCGCGGGCCCGTCGTCGGACACCACACCGGTGACCCGTCGGCGGGTCGGGTCGAGAGTCAGCCCGCGCACCGCGGTGCCGTGGCGGACTTCGACACCCGGCACCTCCCGCACGATCCCGCGCAGCACCCGGTCGAAGGTGGTGCGGCGGCACGCCAGGGCCGGTAGCCCGTCATCGGCGTGCGCGGTGAGCACGTGCGCGCCGGCGGCGGACAACGCGTCCAGCACCACCGGGGCGTGCTGTCGCAGCAGTGTGACGCCGGCCGACGTCACGGTGTGCGCGTGCCCGGCCTGCGGCACGAACGGCTCTCCGACTCCCGCGCGACCGCCGGGATCGGCCGACCGTTCGAGCACCAGCACCCGCGCGCCCGAGGTGGCCAGGGCGAACGCGGTCAGCAGACCCGCGGCGCTGCCACCGGCGACGACGACGTCGGCAGCGCCGGCCATACCGCTCATCCCTCCCGCCGCCGGCCGCTGACCAGGAAGACCCGCTCGACGTCCGGCTGCGCGCGCGGGACCACCGGGTCGGGCCACCGGCCGCGACCGGCGCCCTCCTCGCCGGGTTGCGCGGCGTCGACGGCGAACCCGTGCCGGTCGAACAGGGCCTCGGGGTCGTCGGCGCCGAACAGCCACGGGCATCCCCAGCGCGCGAACACGCGGAGCAGCGCGGCGGTCCGCGGTGAGGACAGCGACACAGCGTTGACTATGTCGCCCGCGACGAGGCTGCCGGGCGCGGTCAACGAGCGGACGTGGTCCAGGACGCGGTGCACGGCGGCTTCCGGGATGTAGTAGAGCAGGCCCTCCAGCAGCCACACCGATGGCGCGGCCGGGTCGTAGCCCGCGGCGAGCAGGGGGCCCGCCCAGTCGTCCTCGACCATGTCCAGCTCCACCGGCCTGCGGTCGACGAGCGGGAGGGCGTCGCCCAAGCGGTGGTGCTTCACCGCCAGCACCGCCGGGCGGTCCACCTCGAACACCCGCACCCGCGGCGGCCAACCGAGCCGGTAAGCGCGCGCGTCCATGCCGACCGGCGCGAGCACCACCTGGGTCAGCGCCGGGTCGGCCACCGCCGAGAGCAGGAAGTCGTCGAAGAAGCGGGTGCGTATCGCGTTGTAGTCGATCGTGCTCGGCACCCGGCGCGGCGTGCCGTCGGCCGGGTGGGTCAGCTCCGTGATCTCGGCCAGCAGGTCCGCGCCCTCACCGCCCGCGAGGCGTTCGGCGAACGGGTCCTCGTACAGCCGGTCGGCACGCCGGGTCTCGGCGGCGCGCAGCGCGGCGGTCAACAGGCACGTCTTCTCCACCGCGTCCAGGTCGGTGGTCATGGTTGTCCTCCATCGGGGTCCACCAGGCGCCGCCAGGACTCCTCGTCCCGGCGGAACACCCGGTCCTTGGCCTGGCTCGGCCGGACCCCGGAGGCCACGGTCGCGAGCCAGTCGGTGGTGAAGGCGTGCGGTGCGAGGCGGACGACCCGGGCGCCGCCGAGCCGCCCCGTCCGCCGCGCGGTCCGGTAGCCGGTGGCGGCGCGGGCCAGTGAGGCGTCCAGGTCCGCGGCGAACCGCCGGGTCTCGGCCTCGCTCCACGGGGTCAGCGGCTCGACCGCGAACTCGTAGTGCGGCACCTCGTCCGGGGCCACCCGGCACGTGGCGTTGCGCACCTCCAGGCCCGCCGTGCCGAGCGCCGTGCCCAGCGCCGAGACGACGTGCGACTCGCGCAGTCCCTCACCGACCGCGTCCGACGTGCCGGAGCGCCCTGCGTAGGCCACGCGGGGGACGCCGCGCACCCGGTCGACGACGCGCACCACATCGCCGACCGCGTACCGGTAGAGCCCGCCGACGTGGCTGAGGACCACGTGGTACTCGCGGCCCGGCTCCAGGTCGTGGTGGTCGAGCGTCGGCGTGTCCGCGCCCAGTGCCGAGTCGGCGTCGGCGAACTCGTAGCGCGCCGCGTTCACCACCAGCGGGCCTGCGGTCGGGTGCCGGTCCAAGGGCACCGCGACCGGTCCCTCGGACGCCGCCACCGGCGCGGCCAGCGCGGTGACGCCGACGCCGTACTCCTCGCGCAGCCTGGGCAGGTACAACCCGGCCAGTCCGCTGGTCCAGCAGAACAGCACCTTGAGGTTCGGCCACAGGTGCGCCGGGCGCACCGTGCCGAACCGGTCGGCCAGCCGGGTGAGCTCGGTGGCGCGACGACGGTTGGGTGCCGCGCCGTGCGCGCCGTCGTGGACGTCCCGCACCAGGCGGGGCAACCACAGCGCCAACTGGCGCGGCAGCGCGGCCACCATCGCCGGGTTGATCCCGATGACGCACCGCACGTCGTGCTCGACCGCGAACCGCAGTCGCAGGTACGCCTTCTCCAGGTGCTCGCCGTCGCCGACCGCGACCGGCAGCCGCGCCCACGGTGCGGCGGTGCCCGGTTCGGCGGACAACGGCTCGCCGAACGCCGTGCCGAAGTCGACCTGGCTCGCGCCCACGTGCGGCTTGCCGGACGCCGTCGTCGGCGGGGCGGACACCGGGTCGTGCTTGAGGTTGAGCACCGCGTCCGGCCGCGCGAGCACGTCCGGGAAGTGCTCGACCAGCGGCGCCCACGCGGCGTAGAAGAACGGGAAGAACACGGTCCGCATGAACGTGGGCGTCACCGGGATCTTCTTGTGCGCGCCGGTGCTCCCGCTGCTGGTGAAGAACACGGCGGGGTCGTCGGCGGTGAGCACGCGGCGCTCACCCGCCGCGGCGCGGTCGATCCACGGCTCCAGCCCGGCGTAGGTCCGGATCGGTACCGCGCGCCGGTACTCGTCGAACGAGCGGATGCGGTGGAAGCCGTGCGCGCGGCCGAAGTGCGTGTCGGCGTTGGCGGCGAGCAGGTGGTCGAGGACCTCGCGCTGGTGGGTGTCGACGTCCGGCAGCGCGTCGAGCAGGCCGGCCCGCTCGGCGAACACGCGGTCGCGGTAGCGGTCCGGCCACCCCGCGTCCGCCCAGGACTCAGGCGGCATCGTCGAGGACCTCCCGCACCGCGAGGAGCGCGCCGTCGGCGCCCCGCTGCTCGGGGACCACGGTCACCGGCAGGTGGGCGAGCCGTCCCAGCAGCTCTTCGGCCAGGTCCTGCTGGTAGGCCAGGAACGCGGCGCGGTCCGGCGTGTCGCCGTAGTGCTCCATCCTGTTGACCCGCGCGCCTCGGCCGCTGCGCTCCCACGCCGTCTCCGGCGACACGTCGAGGTAGAGCACCCGGCGGGGCTGGGGGAACGACCACCACCACGAGTAGAGGGGGTGGTCGCGGGGCCCGAGCAGCCGGCACTTCGCGAGGATCTTGTAGTAGTAGGAGTCGACCAGCACCGGCAGGTCCGGCGGCAGCGCGAGCACCCGGTCGCGCAAGTGCACGACGGCGGTCTGCAACACGCTCATCGCGAACTCGAACGAGTGCGTCCGCCCGACGTTCGGCAGCACGTCCGAGACGAGTGTCCGGCGCAGCACGGGTATCGCGGTCTGGTTCGCCGGGAGCAGTTCGCTGTCGACCGAAACCAGGTGGACACCGGTGTCCTCGGCGAGCGCGCGCATGACGGTGGATTTACCGGCGTAGTCGGCGCCGGACAGCACGATGAATTCACGACGGCGTGCGAGCATGGTGACGTTCCCCGTGGTGTGTGTGAAAATCGGAGACCGGCGCGTCGGAGGTCAACGCGGAGGCGCGGCGGAAATGGCGACCTGCGCGCACAGCTCGTCCCGGATGGCCTTCACGACCGCCTGTGTCCGGTTCGTGCAGTTCAACTTCGCCAGAATGCTGGCGACGAGCCTCTTGACGCCGTGCTCGGAGATCCCGAGGCGGCGGGCGATCTGCTTGTTGCTCAGCCCTTCGACGAGCAGGCCCAGCACTTGGTGCTCGCGCGGGGTTATCTGCTTGGAATACCCGGTGCGATCCGCTTCCGAGCTGTCCCGCACCTTCGCGAGCAGGTCGTGGGCGAGTTGGGCCGGCATCGGCACCTCACCGCAGCGCACGCGGTTCAGGGCGTCACCGAGCGTCCTGCCGTTCAACTGCCGCACGTCGAGGAACCCGTTGCCACCTGCGGTGGCCGCGTCGACGACGTGGTGTGGGTTGGAGCTGTCCATCAGGAACAGGATTTTCGTGCCAGGGCTCTGGAGTGGCACCCGACCGGCGTCGGGCACTTCCCACAGGGCGAGGATGAGCACCCGCAGACCGGCGGCTCCGCCGGTCGTCGTCGCCTCGTTCGCCGAGGTGAGCAGCCTGATTCGCCCGACAGTGTCCAGTGAATGAAGTATCCGCTCAATTCCGAACCGTTGTAGATCGTTTTTCAGGGCGACCGACACGTCGATGCGGTCAGTCCTCTCCCCCGAATAGTTATGTGCCATCACGAGCCCCCCCGGGACGTGGTGCGGAAGTCGCCACGCGACGCTCGAGGATATATCCCCCTGGCATCCCGGCCGATGCTACCTCGAAGGGGCGGGACTTGTCTCGGACGAGGGCCTGTTCACGCTATCGGGCTAACGCAATTCGCGCCATCTTGTCGCGGTTCGTACAAGGTGTGGCGTGATCCAGGTAAGCCGAACGGGTTACACCGGGTGTCCGCTCGTCCGGGGCGGCCGACGGTGCGCACCGAATGGCTAGGTCACCGGGCGAATGGGCTCTCACCGAAGAGCAGGTGTGAGAGGCCTTTTGCAATCCACCCGCTTCGCACAGGCTGGCCACCTCGATGTCCCGCAGTCGTGCCGATGCCCGGGACACCGCCGAGGAGGAGACCGAGTGACCGCAACCGATTCTTCGCACGGCAAGGCGCTGCGCTTGGGCCGCCTCTCGCGCCGCGGCGACGGCCGTTACCTGTTCATCCCGCTCGACCACTCCGTGTCCGAGGGACCGGTCACGACGAGCCCGGCGTTCACCGGGCTCGTCGCGGACGTGACCGCGGCCGGCGCCGATGCCGTCGTGGTCCACCGGGGTCGAGCCCGCCTGATCGACACCTCGGCGCTCAACGGCGCCGGACTGGTGGTGCACCTCAGCGCGAGCACCAGCCACGCGCCCGACTCGGACGCGAAAGTCCTCGTCGCAAGCGTGGAGGACGCCGTCCGGCTCGGCGCGGACGGCGTCAGCGTGCACGTCAACATCGGCTCCGACACCGAGGAGCGCCAACTGGGCGACCTCGGCGCGGTCGCCTCCGAGTGCGACCGGATGGGGATGCCGCTGCTGGCGATGGTCTACCTGCGCGGTCCTCGCGTCGTGGACCCGCACGACGCGCGGACACTGGCGCACGTCGTCAGCATCGCGGCCGACCTGGGTGCCGACCTGGTCAAGACGAGCTGGACGAACCCCGTCGAGCGCCTGCGGGACGTGGTCACCGCGAGCCCGATCCCGGTCCTGGTCGCGGGCGGGCCGTCGGTCGCGGGCGACCTCGCCGGCTACGCGCGCGACGTGATCACCGCGGGGTGCGCCGGCCTCGCCGTCGGCAGGCGGGTGTTCGAGCACCCATCCCCGGGTGACGCCGTCCGCTCGCTCACCGCGGCCGTGCACCGGCGCGGCACGCCACCCGTTCCCACGTCCACCCGAACCCTGGCAGGTACACCGTGAAGTTCGCCTGGATCGACCTCCGCACCGTTCCCGCCGAGCAGAAGCAGGCCGTCCTGGACGCGGCCGTGCACGCGCGCCTGGACGGCGTCGTCGACGACGACGACTCCGTGCTCGCCACGCTCCCCCCGACCATGCGCAGGATCTCGACCTCACCGGACTCCGAGGTCGCCGACGTGCGCCTGGTGTCCGTCGAGACCCCGGCGGACCTCGACGCGCTGCGCTCGCTGCCGGTGGAGGAGCAGCGGGCCCTGGCCGCGAGCGTCCACGTGGTCGACGACGGCACGCTGCGGCTGGCGTGCGACGCCGCGATCGCGCTGCCCTGCACGATCGTGAGGTTCCGCGACCCCACCAAGATCCCGTTGGAGATCGTGATCGCCGCGGCCGACCGCAGCGACGGCAGGCTGATCTGCGAGGCCTCCACCGTCGAGGAGGCCGGTGTGATCGTCGACGTCCTGGAGAAGGGCTCGGACGGCGTCCTGTTCGCCCCCGCCCGGGTGACCGAGGTGTTCGACCTGGTGTCCCTGCTCAGTCCCGGCACGCCGGAGCTGGTGCTCACCAAGCTCACCGTCGAGAACATCGCGCACACCGGCCTCGGCGACCGCGTCTGCGTCGACACCACCACGCACTTCGAGAAGGACGAGGGCATGCTCGTCGGCTCGTTCGCGCACGGGTTCGTGCTGTGCGCGAGCGAGACGCACCCGTTGCCCTACATGCCCACCCGCCCGTTCCGGGTCAACGCGGGCGCGCTGCACTCCTACGTGGTCGGGTTGGAGAACCGGACCAACTACCTCAGCGAGCTGCACACCGGCAGCGCGGTCCTCGCGGTCGCCGCCGACGGCCGCACCCGCCGGGTCGCGGTCGGCCGGGTGAAGCTGGAGTCCCGCCCCCTGCTGACGATCAACACCGTCGCCGAGGACGGGACGCCGGTGAGCCTGACCGTGCAGGACGACTGGCACGTCAGGGTCCTCGGTCCGGGCGGCACAGTCCACAACGTCACCGAGCTGAAGGCGGGGGACCAGCTGCTCGGCTACCTGGCGACCGACAAGCGGCACGTCGGGTGGCCGGTCGGCGAGTTCTGCATCGAGAAGTAGGCGGGAACGGCGATCCGCGAGGGGGGAGCGGGTGCACTCGGCAACGTGGTGGGGTTCGACGCTGCTCGACGGTCCGGGAGAGGACGTGGTGTGGATCGGCCGGCACTCCCGCGTCACCAGGGCGCAGGTCCGTGAACGGGTGGACGAGCTGGTGCGGCTGCTCGACGGGCACGGCATCAGGCCCGGTCAGCGGGTGTCGGTCCGGGCGCAGCCCAGCTTCACCCAGCTGTGGGTGCTGCTGGCGCTGTGGTCGCGGGACGTTCAGGTCGTGCTGGTGGACCCGTGGCTGACCGGCGCGGAGGCCGACGAACTGCTGCAGCTGTGCGCGCCGGGCCACCAGATCAGGTTCGGCGGTCCCGGGCGCACGACCACGCCGTTCCGGCCCGAGTCCGAGGTGATCGTCCGACCCTCGACCGGGGGCAGGCCCGCCGACACGGCGCACTGCCTGGTGCAGTTCAGCTCGGGCGTCGCCGGCGTGCCCAAGGTGATCGGCAGGATCGGGGACTCGCTGATGGCCGAGGTGCTCAGGTTCGCCGCGCTCGACGGCATGCCCACGCGCGGTGATCGCGTCTTGCTGCTGCACTCCATGTCCCACTCCCTGGGACTCGTCGGCGGGATCCTGCACGCCCTGCACGCCGGGGCGACCGTCGTGTTCACCGACCGGCTCGGACCGGACGAGCTGCTCAGGACCGTCGAGGCGGAGGGGATCACCGCGATCTTCGGCCTGCCGCGCCAGTTCGAGGGCATGGCCCAGGCCGCGACGGCGACCCTGCTGCCCGCCGTGCGGCTCGCGGTGTCCGGCGGCGAGGCGCTGCGCCCCGCGGTCCGCGACCGCTTCGCCGCGCGGTGCGGTGTCCTGATCGGACAGGCGTACGGCATGACCGAGGTCGGCCTGATCGCCGCCGACCTGCCCGGGGTGCACCCGCCGCCCGCCATCGGCACGCCGGCGCCGGGCATGGGCGTGCGCGTCGTCGACGGCGAGCTGCACGTCCGGCAGGCCGCCTCGCCCTACCTCCACGGCGGGTCGTGGCACGGCGACGGCTGGCTGCGCACCGGGGACCTGGTCGACCGGGACGCGGCCGGCGTGCTGTGGCTGCGCGGCCGCGTCGGTTCCGCCCCGCGGGTCCCGGGCGGCGGGGTCGACCTCATGGAAGTGGAAGCGGTGCTGCGTGCGCACGACCGGGTGACCGAGGCCGTCGTGGTCTTCGGCGACGTGCTGGAGGCGCACGTGGCGGTCACCGAAGCGGTCGGCTCCGCGGACCTGATCGGCTGGTGCCGCACCCACCTGGGCAACTCCGGCGTGCCGGAGCGCGTACACGTGGTCGCCGCCATCCCGCGCACCGCGAACGGCAAGTTGATCCGGGACGCCGATCGGTTGCGCGCCGCGTACTCCGCGGCCGCACGGGCGCCCCGGTCGGGCAAGCGCCTCGCCTGAGGCCGCCTCCCATCCGCGTCAGCTCCACACCGGGGGAACGAATGGCTAAGTACCTGGCCCTGACCAACGACCGGGTCACCGAGGAACACCTGCACGACCTGATCACCAGCATCGGCGGGCTCGGCGGTGACGTCGAGGTCCGGCAGAGCGGGGCGCGGCTGCTGCTGATCGCCGAAGCACTGGCGGCGGAGGGCCTGGAGGCCGCGCTGACGGCGTGCGAGCACGTGCGCACGGTGGTCGACGCCGACCTGCCGCACCCGCTCGCCGGGCCCGTCGCGGACGGCGGGCGCACCGTGGTGCGGGTCGCGGGCGTCGCGTTCGGCGCCGGCCGCCCGGTCCTGATCGCCGGGCCGTGCTCGGCGGAGAACCCGCAGGTCCTGCTGGAGACCGCGAAGTCCGTCCGCGACGCGGGCGCGGCGATGCTGCGGGTGGGCATGTTCAAACCGCGCACGTCGCCCTACAGCTTCCACGGCCTCGGTCGGGAGGGCATCGCCCTGCTGTCCGGGGTGCGCGACGAGATCGGCCTCCCGGTGGTCACCGAGGTGATGAGCGTGCGCGACATCGACCTGGTCGCGGGGGTGGCGGACATGGTCCAGGTCGGCGCGCGCAACATGCAGAACTACTCGCTGCTGGTCGAGCTCGGCCGCGCGGGCGTGCCCGTGCTGCTCAAGCGCGGCCTCGCGGCGACCGTGTCCGAGTGGCTCAACGCGGCCGAGTACCTCCTCGCGAACGGCGCGTCCGACGTCGTGCTGTGCGAGCGCGGCATCCGCACGTTCGACCGGACCACCAGGTTCACGCTCGACCTCAACGCCGTCCCCGTGGTCAAGGAGCGCTCGCACCTGCCGGTCATCGTCGACCCGAGTCACGGGACCGGTGTCGCGCGCTACGTGGGGCCGATGTCGGCGGCCGCCCTCGCCGCCGGCTCCGACGGGTTGATCATCGAGGTCCACCCCGACCCGGCGGTCGCGCTGTCCGACGGTGACCAGTCGCTGGACTTCGACGAGTTCGCCGCGCTCGCCACCCGGCTGCGCCGCATCTGCTCGGCGCTGGGCACCGGGCTGGAACCCGCGCCCGGCCTCGCGCCGGCCCGACCGTGACCACCACCGACAGGAAGACCGGGACATGACCGAGTCGCTCACCACCGAGTCGCCGGCGACCGGCGCCGGCGTCGTGCTCGACGGCTCCGACCTCACCGTCGACCGGATCGCCGCCGTCGCCCGGCTGCGGGTCCCCGTCGGGCTGGCGCCCCGGGCCGAGGACCGGATGCTCGCGTCGGCCCGCTTCAAGGACGAGCTGGTGGACAGCGGGATCCCGCTGTACGGCGTCACCACGGGCTTCGGCGACAGCGTCACCCGTCAGGTCTCGCCCGCCAAAGCGGCGGAGCTTCAGCGCAACCTCGTGCTCTACCACCTCAACGGCACGGGACCGACCACCGCGCCCGACGTCACCCGGGCGACGATGGTGATCCGGGCGAACTGCCTGGCGCGCGGGCCGTCGGCGGTGCGCCCGGTGGTCGTGCGCACGCTGCTGGCGCTGCTGCGCCACGACATCCTGCCGATGATCCCCGAACGCGGCTCACTGGGTGCCAGCGGCGACCTGGTCCCGCTGTGCTACCTCGCCGCGACCCTCCTCGGCGAGGGGGATGTGCTGCACGACGGCGTGGTGCGGCCCGCGCGGGAGGCGCTGGCCGAAGTCGGCGTCGAACCCGTCGTGCTGGCGGCCAAGGAAGGGCTCGCCCTGGTCAACGGCACGGCGTTCACCGCGGCGTTCGCGGCCTTGGCCCTGCACGACGCCCGCGAGCTGGCGTTCGTCGCGGACCTGGCGACCGCGATGGCGTGCGAAGCGCTGCGCGGCAACGCCTCGCACTTCCACCCGTACCTGCACGCGGCCAAGCCGCACCCCGGCCAGTCCGCGAGCGCGGCCGTGATCCGCGGCCTGGTGCACGGGTCCCGGCTCACCACCGACTACGAGGACCTGCTGGTCCGGCGGGAACCGCTGGGGGACAGGCACTTCACCGTGCTGGAGCACAGCATCCAGGATCGGTACTCGATCCGCTGCGCGCCCCACGTGAACGGCGTGCTGAGGGACACCCTGGAGTGGGCCGCGCGGTGGGTCGAGGTCGAGGTGAACTCCTCGACCGACAACCCGCTGTTCGCCGCGGAGGAGGGGCAGGTCCACCACGGGGGGAACTTCTACGCGGGCCACGTCGGCCAGGCGGCGGACAGCCTGAAGGTGGCCGTGGCCAACGTCGCCGACCTGCTCGACCGGCAGTTGGCGTTGGTGGTGGACGAGAAGTTCAACGCCGGCCTGACCCCGAACCTGATCAGCCGGCGGCCGGACGGCGACGGAGGACTGGGCCTGCACCACGGTTTCAAGGGCATGCAGATCGCGTGCTCGGCGATCACCGCGGAGGCGCTGGGCAACGCCGCGCCGTCCTCGGTGTTCTCCCGTTCCACCGAGGCCCACAACCAGGACAAGGTCAGCATGGCCACGATCGCCGCCCGCGGGGCGCGCACCGCCGTCGCCCTGTGCCGCGAGGTCGCGGCCATCCACCTGCTCGCCCTCGCCCAGGCCGTCGACCTGCGCGGTGCGGAGTCGGCGTCACCCGCGGTCCGCGCCGCGCACGCCCTGCTGCGCGACCACGTGCCGTTCGCGGACGTCGACCGCCGGATGGACCACGACGTGCGCGTGGTGGTCGACCTCATCCGGGACGGTTCCCTGCGCCGGGCGACCGGGATCGCGGACGACGGCACCGCGCCGGGTGACGGGCGGTGAGCCGGGGCACCCGCCCGTCCCGCCGAACACCTGACCGAGGACCGCTTTCCGACTCGAGGAGCACCGATGTTGTTGTTGCGTGATGAAACCGAACTCGCGCGGACCCGCGGGCTGCAGGTCGAGCACACCGAGCTGGTGCGCGAGGTCTTCGCGGGTCGCGCCGACCTGCGCGAGGTGTACGCGCGCAAGTTCGTCGCGGCGTTGGGGGCGGCGTTGGAGTCGCCCATGTACGACGACGCGATCCCCGGCGACGTGCGCCGCCTGCTCCTCGGCGGTGCGGCGCTCGACCCGGCGTTCGTGCTGGACGACGTGTTCGGGCGGCTTCCGTTCCTGGGCAAGCGCGAACTCAGCGGGCACGGTCAGGCCGCGTTCACCCGGAAGCTGTCGGACTTCCTGCACTACTACGAGTCCTCCGGCACCACCGGCCATCCCGCGGCGGCGCCGAAGGCGCTGGACGACCTGATCGTGAACACCATCAACATCGGCGAGATGTGGGGGCGGCTGCTACAGCCCTCGGACATCGCGCTGATCCTGATCAACGCGCCGTTCGCGCCTGCCGCCTACCAGTTCGAGAAGATCATGGAGTACCTGGGGGTGATGTCGTTCAGGCCGTGGGTCGACAACATCACCGGCGACTACACGCGCGTGCTCAGGCTGGTCGAGGAGCTCGGTGCGACGGTGTTCGTCGGCCCGCCGTCCCGGCTGCTGGAGATGATCCAGTTCGCGCATCGCGCCGGTCTGCCCGCCCCGAAGTTCGAGCGGTTGCTGCTCATGGCCGAGCAGACCGGGCCCAGCCTGCTGGCCCACCTCGAACGCCTGACCGGCGGGCGGGCGTACGTCGGTTCCTACGGCTCGTCGGAGACCGGGACGCCCGCGGTCACCTGCGAGCACCACAACCTGCACCTCCAGCCCCAGAGCTTCCTGCTGGAGCTGGTCGACGAGCGCGGCGCGCGACTGGTCACGGGCGCGCCCGACCGCGGCGAACTGGTGGTCACCACCCTGGACATCCCGGCTCGGCCCCTGATCCGGTACCGCACCGGCGACCTGGTGGAGATCGACGGCACGCCGTGCCCCTGCGGGCTGGCCCTGCCGGTGCTGCGCACGCTCGGCCGCGGCCAGGACCTCCTCGTGCTGGAGGAGAGCGGGATTCGCCAGAACGACGTCGAGAACGCGCTGTGGGCCGAGGAGCTGCCCGGCGCCAAGGTGTTCAACTACATGGTCGTCCTGCGCGGCAGCCAGGTCGTGTTCCTCGTGACGGCGGACGCCGAGCCCGACGGCGCGTGGGCCGGGGTGCTCGCGGACCGGCTCGCGGCGCTGTTCCCGAAGCACGAGGTCGTCGTGCGCGCGGTGGACACCCTGCCACCGCTGGCCTCACTGGGCCAGTACCTGGGCTGGAAGCTGTCCCGGGTGCTCGACCTGGGCGACGAGCGCAACTGGGAGCGCCTGCCCGCGCCGATCCTGTCGATCGTCCGGCAGAGCCTCGACCAGGTCGGCTGAACCGCGGCGGCCCCCGTCCCCGTGTCGGGGACGCCCGTGGCGCACTGATCGACGACCACGCCCCCGACATGATCGGATGATCATGTCGGGGGCGTTGTCGTGCGGAGGTCGTCGGTCCCGCCGGACCAGCCTGCGCTGCGACCACGACCCCGCACGAAGTGCTCCGCACCCTCCGCCGCGCACGGGGACCGCCAGACCGGCCACGTCGCCACGGCACCGGTTCCCCGGGCGTCCGCTCGCCCCACGCCGCACCGCGCCCCGCCGGCCGTAGCCGACGGGGCGCGTCCGCCCACGGCATCCCCGAAGCGGGAGTGGGGTCGTGATCGCTGTCACAGCACGACGTCGACCCGGTACTCCCGCAGCCACGCGTCCAGCAGCAGTGCCCGCGGCAGCCACGGCGGCGGGGTGAAGGACCCCTTCGACCACTGGTCGCCGTCGATCAGCCGGCGCATCGCGTGCTCGTCCAGCAGCGGGCGGGCCGGGGACGACGGGTCACCGAGCACCTCGCGCACCGCGTCGCGCACCGCGCCCACGTACTCGGGGCTCTGGCTCACCGGGAAGCCGCTCTTGGGCCGGTAGAGCACCTTGTCCGGCAGCAGCCCGGTCATCGCCGCCCGCAGCAGGCCCTTCTCCTGCCCGCCCGCGCGGTGCAGCGACCAGGGGATGTTCCACGCGTACTCCACCAGCCGGTGGTCGCAGAACGGCACGCGCACCTCCAGGCCCGCCGCCATGCCCATCCGGTCCTTGCGCTCGAGCAGGAACGGCAGGAACCGGGTGATCTGCAGGTGGAAGACCTCCCTCATCCGCCGGTCGACACCGCGTTCGCCGGGCAGCACGGGCACCTCGGCCAGCGCCGCCGCGTAGCGCTGCGCCACCGCGGCGTCCAGGTCCAGGTGCGCCCGCAGGTCGGCGGACAGCATCGCGTTGCGGTCGGTCACGCCCGCCGACCACGGGAAGTTCGCCGTCGGCCGCTGCGCCTCGGCGAGGAACCACGGGTACCCGCCGAACAGGTCGTCCGCGCCCTCGCCGGACAGCACGACCGCCACGTTGCGGCGCACCTCGCGGAACAGCAGGTGCAGCGACACGTCCAGGTCACCCACACCGGGCACGTCCCGTGCCCGCAGCGTGGTGCTCAGCTCGTCCAGCAGCGACGGCGCGTCGAGCACGATGTCCTCGTGCCGCGTGCCGAGGTGCTCGACCACCGCCGCGATGTAGGGCGCGTCGCGGCTCACGTGCAGCGCGTCGGCCCGGAAGTCGGTGTCCCCGCCCGCGAAGTCGACCGAGTAGCTGGTCAGCGGTCCGTCGTGGTGCCGCGCGGCGAGCGCGGCGAGCGCGCTGGAGTCCAACCCGCCCGAGACGAGCACACCCGAAGGCACGTCGGCGACGACCTGGTCGCGGACGATGCCGTCCAGCAGTTCCCGGACCGTGCGCGCCGTCGTGGCCAGGTCGTCGTGGTGCGGGGCGCTCTCCAAGGCCCAGTACCGGCGGTGGTGCAGCCCGTTGCGGTCGACGCGCACCGTCCACCCCGGCACGACCTCCCTGAGGCCGACGTAGACCGCCTCACCAGGGCGCCGCGCGCCGACGAGGAACACGTCCGCGAGGCCCTCCGCGTCCACCTTCGCGGAGAATCCCGGGTGCGCCAGCAGCGCCTTCGGCTCGGAGCCGAACAGCAGGCCACCGGGCAGCTCCGCGTAGAACAGCGGTTGCACGCCCAAGTGGTCGCGGGCCAGCAGCAGCGACTGCTCGCGGTCGTCCCACACCGCGAAGGCGAACATGCCCTCCAGGTGCTCGACGACCCGCTCGCCCCACTCCAGGTAGCCGCGCAGCAGCACCTCGGTGTCGGAACGGGTGCGGAACTCGTGGCCCTTGGCGACCAGGTGCGCGCGGAGTCGCGCGTGGTTGTAGACCTCGCCGCTGAACACGATCACGGCCGCCGGGTCGTGCGCGTGGGACACCATCGGCTGCCCGCCGCCGCCCGGGTCGAGCACGGCCAGTCGGCGGTGGCCCAGCAGGCAGTGCGGCGACGACCACACGTCACCCCCGTCCGGGCCCCGCCTGGCCAGCGTGTCCGCCATCGCGGTGATCGTGGGCACGTGCGCGCCGAGGTCGCGTTCCCAGTCGACCCACCCGGTGATGCCGCTCACCGGGTCACCACGCCACGGGTAGCGCTCGGGGGCGGACGGTGAGGAGCCCGCCGATCCACTCGACGTCCGCGGCCGGCACCGCGAGGCGCAGCGACGGCAGCCGTCGCGTCAGCGTCGCCAGCGCGACCCGCAGCTCCATGCGAGCCACCCCCGCGCCGGGGCAGTAGTGCGTGCCCTGGCCGAACGCCAGGTGCTTGGCGTCGGTCCGGGTGATGTCCAGGACGTCGGGGTCGGAGACGTGCCTGCGGTCGCGGCCGACGGCGTGCATCACGGGGATCACGCCCTCGCCCTTGGCCACGGCGGTACCGGCCAGGTCGAGGTCCTCGGTGGCGATCCGCAGGAAACCGATCTCCGACGGCGGCGCGTAGCGCAGCAGCTCCTCGACCGCCTGGTCGGTCAACTCGGGCCGGGTGCGCAGCAGCTCCCACTGCTCCGGGTGGCGCAGCAGGGCGAACAGGCCGCGCGACAGCGCGCTGACCGTGGTGTCGTGCCCCGCGACCAGCAGGTTGATGCCCAGCCACACGAGCTCCCGCTCGGAGAGGCGGTCCTGGTCGTCGCGCGCCGTGATCAGGGCGCTGAGCAGGTCGCCGCCGGGGTTCGCGCGCCGCTGGGCAACCAGCGCGGCGACGTAGGCGGCGGACTCCTCGCGCGCCGCGAGCCGCTCCTCCACCGTGCCCGCCGTGATGCTGACCAACCGCTCGGTCCAGACCTGGAGCCGCGGCCAGTCCTCGTACGGCGCGCCGACCATCTCGCAGATGACCCGGATCGGGTACAGGGCGGCGAAGGACCCGTGCAGGTCCGCCGGGCGGGGACCCGCGACGAGGTCGTCGACGAGTTCGTCGGCGATCTGCTCCACCCGCTCGCGCCACTGGCGCGCCCGGTGCGGGGTGAACGCCGGCGCGATGAGCCTGCGCAACCGCGCGTGGTCCGGGCCCTCCTGGCTGAGCAGGTTGTAGGGGTTGTCGCCGAAGTCGGGACCGGGGATCACCCGGGGCGCGCCGGGATCGCGCAGCGCGGCACGCGACAGGCGGCTGTCGGTCATCGCCGCCACCACCTCGTCGAAGCCGGTGACCAACCAGGCGTGGTCCCCGCTCGGCATCCGGACGGGGACGACGGGGCACTTGTCGCGCAGTTCGGCGTACCGCGCGGGTGGTTCGGCGAGGTCGTCCAGCGCTAGCGGGTACTGGTCGGTCGCCTGGTCCAGAGAATGGTAGGCGTGTTTTTCGCTCACGTGCTCTCCTCGCTCGACCCGAAGAGGTGGGTGGTTTCCATCCAATGAATTCCCGACACCGGCCGCAAGCCCACTTTCGGCCGCGCGATCAGGCCCGCCGACGGCTCATCAGCCCTGTTCGGATGGGGTGCGGGCGTGCACCGTCCGGGTAGGGCCGTTCGTCGTGCCCCGGTGGGTATTACGTCTTTCCGGTCATGCCGCGAGGCTGGGATCAGGTGTGCACCCGTGCGGGGGAGGAAATTCGTGGCAGAGATCAAGGTCGAGGCGGATCCGGTCGAGTTCGGGTTCTCGCCCGAACGGCTCTCGCGGTTCGACGACTACTTCGACGGCTACGTCGCCGACGGCAGGCTCCCGGGCTGGGCGGCCCTCGTCAGCCGGGACGACAAGGTGGTGCACGTCGCGCACCGCGGATTCCGCCACGTCGAGGACGCCCTCCCGGTCGACGCGGACACGATCTGGCGGCTCGCCTCGCTGACCAAGCCCATCGTCTCGGTCGCGGCGATGATGCTCTACGAGCGGGGCGCGTTCGACCTGCACGACCCGGTCGCCAAGTTCATCCCGGCGTTCGGGGAGAGCCGGGTCTACCGCAACGGCCCGATCCACGCGCCCAACACCGACCCGTTGACCGACCCGATGCGGATCTGGCACCTGCTCACCCACACGTCCGGCCTCACGGTCGGCTTCTGGCAGGCGCACCCCGTGGAGGTCATGTACGCGCAGTCCGGGTACGTCTGGGACGCGCCGCCGGGGGTGGACCTGGCGGGCGCGTGCGAGGCGTGGGCCGGGTTCCCCCTGCTGTTCCAGCCCGGCACGGCCTGGAACTACGGCGTGTCGGTCGACGTCCTGGGCCGGGTGCTGGAGGTGATCACCGGCAAGACGATCGACCGGGTGCTCGCCGACCTCGTCCTCGACCCGCTCGGCATGACCGAGACCGGGTTCTGGGTGGACGAGGCGGACACGCACCGGGTCGTCCCGTTGTACGCGCCGAACCCGGAAGGCGGTCGCGCGGTGCGCAACGACCAGCTGAGCGTGCTGCCGACGAGCAGGCCGACGTTCCTGTCGGCGGGCGGCGGCCTGTTCACCACGCTGTCCGACTACCACCGCTTCACCCGGATGCTGGTCAACGGCGGCGAGCTGGACGGCACCCGGCTGATCGGCTCGCGCACGCTGCGCTTCATGGGCCGCAACCACCTGCCCGGCAACGCCGACCTGGCCGCCGTGGGCAGGCGGGTGATGTTCGGCCAGCCGACGTACGACGGCCTCGGGTTCGGCCTGGGTTTCCAGACGGTCGTGGACCAGGCCAGGACGAAGCTGCTGATCAGCCCGGACGAGATCTCGTGGTACTCCGGCTACACGACCGTGTTCTCGGTCGACCCGGTCGAGCGCACCAGCGCCATCTTCTTCTCGTCGTTCGCGCCGGTGAAGACCTACCCGATCTACTCGCGCTTCCGGCAGCTGGTGAACCAGGCCCTGGTCGACTGAGGGCGGTCCCGCCACCGACTCCCGCGGGCCGGTACCCGATCGGGTACCGGCCCGCGGGAGTCGGTGGCGGGTGGTCAGAGCGGCGGGAGCTCGTGCTCGGCCTGGAAGCCGTAGAGCCACGCCTGGTCGCGCAGGTTGGCCTGTCCGCGCAGCACCAGGTCGCGCTCACGCTGCTCGGCGCCGTCCTCGAGGTGCAGCACCCGGCTGTTGGCGCGCGACCGGCGCTGGATGAGGGCCGTCCGCTCGCGCCGCGCGGTCTCGTAACGGCGCAGCGCGGCGTCCGGGGCGTCCGGGTCCGCGCTCAGACACGCGGCCAGCGCGGCGGCGTCCTCGATCGCCTGGTTCGCGCCCTGCGCCATGAACGGCAGCATCGGGTGCGCGGCGTCACCCACGATGGTGATCCGGTCCGTGCTCCAGTGCTCGATCGCGTCCCGGTCGTGCAGCGCCCACTGGCTGACCTCCTCGGCCGCCGCAGCGATCGCGCGCACCTCCTCGTGCCACCCCGCGTAGGCGGCGACGACCTCGGACACGTCCCCCTTGGCCGACCACGACTCCGCCTTGCCGGTCGGAGAGGGAACGGTGAAGCCGACGCTGAGCGACGCGCCGCGCGACACCGGGTAGCAGACCGCGTGCTGGCCCGGACCCAGCCAGAGCACGACCTTGGGCACGGCGGGGAGGAACGGCAGCCGGTCCGACGGGATCAGGGCGCGGTATATCACCTGGCCGGAGAAGCGCGGCTCGTCGACCGCGAGCGAGTTGCGCACCACCGAGTGGATGCCGTCCGCCCCGACGACCAGGTCCGCGGTGTGCGTCGTGCCGTCCTCGAACCGCAGTTCGACGGAGTCGCGGCGCTCGGTCACTGCGACGCACCGCGACCCGAGGTGCACCGTGCCCTCGGGCACCGACTCCAGGAATCCCCGGTGCAGGTCGGCGCGGTGCACCGTGAGGTACGGCGCGCCGTAGAGGTCGACGCACTCCTCGCCGAGGGTGGTGCGGCCGATCACCCGGTTGTCGTTCCAGCCTCGCATCTCCAGCGCTTCCGGGTGAACCGACACCTTGTCCAGGTGGCCGCCGAGTCCCCACCCGCGCAACAGCCGCACGGCTTGGGGCGCGAGTTGCACACCGGCACCGACCTCGCGCAGGTGGCGCGTCTGCTCGAACACCTCGGCGCGCAGACCGACCCGGCGCAACGCCACCGCGGTTGCCAGGCCCGCGATGCCCCCGCCGACGACCGCGATGGTTCGTTCGCTCATGAGCCGAGTGTTCTGCCGATCCGCTGGATGTACATCACCGGAACACGGGATAGTTGACGGACGATTCGACCGGGACCGCGGTGTCGGACCCGGACAGCAGGGCAGGGGGTGGGACTTGCGCTCGTTCATCACTCCGCTGGTGGAACGCGAAGCGGTGTTGACCGCGGTGGACAACGCACTGGCCGCCGTCGTGCGGGGGTACGGCGGATGCCTGGTGGTGGAGGGGCCGTCGGGCATCGGCAAGACCCGTGTGGTGGAGGCGGCCTTGGCTCGCGCGCGGGAGGCGGGCGTCGACGTCGCGCTGGGGCGCGCGGCCGAGTACGACAGCGCGCTGCCGCTGGCGCCGCTGCTCGGCGCGCTGCGCTCCGGCGACCCGCCCGTCCTCGACGCGGCCGGCGCCGCCGCGCTGGTCGACCTCGGGGTCGAGCACAACCGCTACTGGCTGGTCGAGCGCCTGACCGACGTCGTGGAGGACCACGTGCGCGACCGGCCGCTGATGGTCGTGCTCGACGACGCGCAGTGGGCTGACGAGCTGACCCTGGTGGCCCTGCGGATCATGGTGCCCGCGTTGCGCACCGCGCCGGTGGTGTGGCTGATCGCCCAGCGGTCGCCGCTGGCGGGGGCCGCGGTCGGCGAGACCGCCGACCGGCTGATCGCCGACGGCGCGCGGCGGATCGTGCTGGAACCGCTGTCCGACGCGGCGGTCGCCGAGGTCGCGGAGGCGGTGCTGGGCGCGAAACCGGACCAGGGTGTGCTCGACGTGGCCGCCCGCGCGGGCAACAACCCGTTCCTGCTCGAAGAACTGCTGAGGACCCTGCGCGACGACGGCGGTCTGCGGGTCGTCGACGGCGTGGCCACGGTGGTCGGGGGACCGCTGCCCACGGGCCTGTTGACCGCGGTCGCGCAGCGGATGCGTTGGCACTCCGAGTCCTACCGCAGGCTCTTGGAGGTCGGCGCCGTGCTCGGCAGGCCGTTCACCGTGCACGAGGCCGCGGACGTGTCCGGCCGGTCGGCGGGCGACCTCATCGACGCGGTGGAGGAGGCCGTGGGCGGCGGGATGCTCGTCGACAGCGGCGCCCGCCTCGCGTTCCGGCACGACATCCTCCGCGAGGCGGTCTACAAGGGGTTGGGCGACGCGATCCGCGGCGCCCTGCACCGCGAGGCGTCACGGGTGCTGCGGGCGAGCGGGGCGATCGTGGAGGCCGCGTGCCACCTGGTGCGCAGCGGCACCACGGACGCACACGCGGTGCCCGTGCTGCTGGAGGCGGCGCGGTCGGCGGCGCACGCCGCGCCCGGCGTGGCGGCCGACATGGTGCTCCAAGCCGTCGACCTGATGGTGGAGACCGATCTCGACCGGCCCTCGGTCATCGCCGAGGCCGTTCGCCTGCTGGCCGCCGCGGGTCGCGTGGTGCAGGCTCGTGCGCTCGGGGAGGAGGCGTTGCGCGGCACGCTGCCCGTCGACGTCGAGGCGGAGGTGCTGCTCGGCCTCGCCGAAGCGGTCAAGCACGCGGGGCACGAGGGCGTCGTCCTCGACCACACCCGCCGCGCACTCGCCCGCCCGGGGGTGCCCGACCGGGCGAGGGCCCACCTGCTCGCGATCCAGGCGCACGCGTACCTCCAAGCCGACGACGTCGTGGGCGCGGACCGGGTGGGTGGTGAGGCCGTCGACGTGGGCGAGGCGACCGGTGAGCCTGCGGCCGTGGTGTTCGGCCTGGTCGCTCGCAGTGTCGGCGCGCAGGCGCGCGGGGAGGTCGAACCGGCCATCGAGGTGGCGACCAGGGCCGTCGACATCGCCGAGCGCGTCGGCGGCGATGTCCGGCACCGGCACCCCCGGTTGTGGCTGGGGTCGGCGCTCGCCGCGGCCGACCGGTTCACCGAGGCATCGGCGGTGTTCGAGATCGGCAGGCGCGAGGCCGAACGCCTCGGCACCGACTGGTCGTTGCCGCTTTGGCACTACTACCTGGCCGAACTGCACGTCGCCGAAGGGCGCACACCGGACGCCGAGGCCGAGGCGGAAGCCGGGCTGCGGGTCGCCGGGCAGCTGGACATCCGGGCGATGGCGTCGTCGCTGGAGACGACGCTGGCCCGCGCGGCGGTGCGCCGCGACGCGCTCACCGAGGCCCGTGACCACCTGACCCGCGTGCGCGGGCTCGTGGAGGACGGCATCGGCGTGTGGTCGGAGAACCTCAAATGGACCCAGTCGCTGGTGCTCGACGCGCTGGGCAAGCGAACCGAGGCGTGGCTCGCGGTGCGCGGGGTCGTCGAGTCGCTCGACGAGCGGGTGCTCCTGCTGGTGAAGGACCCGCTGTCGGGACCGCACCTGGTGCGCCTGGCGCTGCACGCGGGTGCCCGGTCGCACGCGGACGCCGTCGTTCGCGCGGTCGGTTCCCTGGCCGCGGCGAACGCGGGCGTCGCGTCCCTGGTCGGTGCGGCGGCGCACGCGGAAGGACTGCTGACCGGTGACCCGGCCGCGCACCACCGCGCCGTGCGGGCCTACCGCGACAGCCCGAGGGCGATCGGGCTGGCTTCGGCCCTGGAGGACGCCGCGCGCGTCGAGCCGAACCGGGAGGTGGCGGTGGACCTGCTCGGTGAGGCCCTCACCCGCTACACGGCGGCGGGGGCGCGCCGCGACGGCGGGCGGGTGCGACGTCGGTTGCGCGGGTTGGGCGTGCGGCAGCGGTCCACGGGGTCGGGCGCCAGGGGTGCGACCGGCTGGGCCAGCCTCACCCGGTCCGAGCTGCGCGTGGTGCGGTTGGTGGCCGAGGGCCTGACCAACCGCGAGGCCGCGCGCCAGCTGTTCCTCTCCCCGCACACCGTGGACAGCCACCTGCGGCACGCGTTCGCGAAGTTGGGACTGTCGAGCCGGGTCGAGCTGACACGCCGGGTGCTGGAGCACGACACGGCGGGCTGACCCCGGCTCCACGACCCCCGTCGGGCGACCGAGGTCGTGGAGCCGGGATCAGCGCCGCGGGCGCTGCCGGTAGCCGGGTGTCACCGCGGCGATGACGGCGGCGTCACGCCGTCACGCCGCCGTCCACCACCAGGTCCTGCCCGACGACGTAGGAGGACTCGTCGGAGGCGAGCCACAGTACGGTGGTCGCGATCTCCTCCGGCGACCCGATCCGACCGCGCGGGATCATGGGCGCGTAGGCCTCGTCCCGCTCGTCGTCGGTCTGACCGGGCGCCTTGGAGAGTTCCGTCGCGGTCGGCCCGGGGCTGATGGCGTTGATGCGGATGCCGTCCACGATGTGCTGCCGCGCCGCGGCCTTGGTCAGCACGGTCGCCGCCGCCTTGGCCGCGCCGTACACCCCGATCATCGGCATGCTCATGTGCAGGCCGACGTTCGAGGCGTTGTTCACGATCACGCCGCCGCCGTGCTCGCGCATGTACGCGACCTCGTGCTTCATCGACCGCCACACGCCCGTGAAGTTGGTGTCGACGATCCGGGCCCAACCCTCCTCGTCCAGGTCGAGCAGGCCCATGCCGCTGACACCGGCGTTGTTGAAGGCGACGTCGAGCGCGCCGAAGTGCGCCGTGGTCGCCTCGACCAGGTGGGCGATGTCGGCGTCGACGCGGACGTCGGCGCGCACCGCGAGCCCTTTGGCCCCTAGCGCCTCCAACTCGGCGACGACGCCGCCGAGCTTCACCTCGTCGCGCCCCGCCACCACGACGGCCGCCGCCTCGCGGCCGAACGCCAGGGCGGTCGCCCTTCCGATACCGGAGCCACCTCCGGTGACGAGGACGACTTTTCCGGCGAATCGATCGGACATGTGCGTGTTCTCCTCGTGGTCAGTGCTGGGCGGGGGACCCGGTCGCGGTGCGACCGAGCTGCACGACGGTCGTCGCCGCGGTCTCGCGGATCACGTCCTCGAACTTGTCGATGAACTCGCTCTCCGCGCGGAGCTTCGCCCCCCGCCCCTCGGACAGGACGTAGGTGAGCGTGAAGCTGTACCGGCCGGTGGCGTCCTCGGTCAGCTCGTTGGTGATCATCACCATCTCCGGGTGGTCGATCACCTCGAACAGGATCCGTCCGCGCTCCCGCTCGGGCGTGACCCGCTCGAGCACGCGGTCGACCCCCCAGAAGACGACCTCGCGCACGAAGCCGTCGTCGTACCGCTCGACGACCCTGCACTCGGTGATGGACGGCACGAACTCCACCGGGTTCTCGGCCTTGTGCAGCATGGACCGCCAGATCTCGTCGAAGTCGGGACGAGGGCCGGCCGGGTCCAGGGGTATCGGCACCGTGTGGGTGATCGTGACGGTCACGTCCGGTTCCTTTCGCGTCACAGTGGGTTCCGGACCAGGGTGCGCGATCCGCCGTGCGCCGCCATCGCTTGTTCACGGGATCTTCGGTGGCGTGCCCGGGGTTCAGCCGATCAGCATCCCGTGAATACGTGATGTGTGACTGCGCGTGATCGGAAATGCTCCGAATCGCCCGGAAGCACCACGGGGAGCCGGGCGAGTTCGACGGGATGACTTCGGAGAGTGGGGGGTTCCATGGAACGCACGGAGCTGCGCGAGGTCGGACTCGGGCGTCCGGTGCCCGATCCGGTCAGGGTGAGGCCGGACCAGGCGCGCTACCCGGACCTCGTGTCGGGCAACAACCGCCGGTGGCGCGCGCACCCGCGGTACGTCGAGGTGGTGGGCGACACCCGGCAGGTCGTGCGCGCGGTCGAGCACGCGGTGAGGACCGGGCGGCGGATCTCGGTGCGCAGCGGGGGGCACTGCTACGAGGACTTCGTCTACCACGCCGACGCCGAGGTGGTGATCGACCTGTCGGAGATGCGCGGCGTGCACTTCGACGCGGCCATGGGCGCCTTCGCGATCGAGCCCGGCGCGACGCTCCTGCAGGTCTACGAACGCCTCTACCGCACCTGGGGCGTGACGATCCCCGGCGGGTCGTGCTACTCGGTCGGCGCGGGCGGCCACATCGTCGGCGGCGGCTACGGCACCCTGTCGCGCAAGCTCGGTCTGACCGTCGACCACCTCTACGCCGTCGAGGTGGTCGTGGTCGACGCCCGCGGGTCCGCCGAAGCGGTCATCGCCACGCGCGAGCCGGACGACCCCAACCGCGGGCTGTGGTGGGCGCACACCGGTGGCGGGGGCGGCAACTTCGGCATCGTCACCAAGTACTGGATGCGCTCGCCCGACGTCGACACCGACGACCCCACCGGGCTGCTGCCCGCGCCGCCCGCCGAACTGCTGCTCAACGCCGTCGCGCTGCCCTACGACGCGCTCAGCGAGGCGGAGTTCGCGGTCCTGGTCAAGAACTTCGGCGCGTGGCACGAGGCCAACAGCGACCCGGACGGCCCGTACGCCGGTCTGTGCGCGTTCCTCGTGCTGCCGCACCGCACGGCCGGGGCCGCGCTCGTCATCGCCCAGATGGACGGCACCCGGCCGGACTCCGAGGACCTGCTGCGCCGGTTCCTGGAGGACGTCACGGCGGGCGTCGACGTGCGGCCCACACCGGTCGACTTCGGGATCGGCGAGTTCGGCCCCATGGTGGAGATCGCGACGCCGCAGCGCTTCCCCTGGTTGAACGGCGTGCGCTTCCTGGCCACCAACACACCCGTGCTCACCAGCCCGACGCTGCGTGCCGAGCACAAGTCGGCCTACCACCGGCGCTCGCTCACCGACGAGCAGATCGCGGCCCTGCGCCGGCACCTGACCAACGACGACACCACCAACCCGAACGCGATGGCGATGCTGATCTCGTTCGGCGGCAAGGCCAACGTCCCTGGACCCGACGACACGGCGGTGGCGCAGCGGGACTCCGTCTTCAAGGCGTTGTACCAGGTCTTCTGGGACCGCGAGGAGGATGACGCGGCCAACCTGGCGTGGATCCGCGCGCTGTACGCCGACGTCTACGCGCGTACCGGAGGGGTGCCGGTGCCCGACGAACTCACGGACGGCTGCTACGTCAACTACCCGGACACCGACCTCGGCGACTCGACGCACAACAAGTCCGGCGTGCCCTGGCACGCGTTGTACTACAAGGACCACTACGCGCGCCTCCAGCAGGTCAAGGGGCGCTGGGACCCGCTCGACGTCTTCCGCCACGCGCAGTCCGTCGAGCTCCCGGAGGTTGATCACGCGAACACGTGATGCCGCGCGCCGGTCCCGCGAGGACGCTGGCACCGTCGAGAACGGTCCGCACGAGCATGGGGTTTGGGCACAGCGATGGACACAAGCACGCGGCGTGGTCCCTGGCAGGTCTTCTGGCTGCTGGCGGCGATCCAGTTCATGGTCATCCTCGACACTGGCATCGTGGCGATCGCGCTGCCGTCCATCCGCGAGGACCTCGGCTTCTCCTTGGAGGGCCTGGCCTGGGTGATGGACGGCTACATGCTCGTCCTCGGTGGCCTGGTGCTCCTCGGCGGTCGTGGGGCCGACCTGGTCGGCAGGCGGCGGATGCTGCTGTGGGGGGTCACGTTCTTCACCGCGGCATCCGCCTTGTGCACCGTGGCCACCGAGCCGTGGATGCTGGTCAGCGGCAGGATCGTCCAAGGCGTCGGCGCGGCCATGGCGAGCCCGGCGGCGCTGGCGATGGTGACGGACCTGTTCGAGGAGGGGACGGACAGGACCAAGGCGATGGGGATCTTCGGCGGCATCGGCGGTGTCGCCGGTCCGGTCGGCGTGCTGCTCGGCGGGCTGTTGTCCGGGGTGAGCTGGCGACTGGTGTTCCTGATCAACCTGCCGATCTGCCTGGTGATCGTCGTGATCGGGCTGCGGCTGCTGCCGGCGGCCCGCCCGGTGGTGACCGGCGGCTTGGACGTGGTCGGGGCGCTCACCGGGACGGTCGGCCTGTCGCTCGTGGTGTACGCGGCGATCCGGGGTGGCACGTCGGGCTGGGGCGGGACGGGTGTGCTGGTGTCCCTGGCCGCCGCCGCGGTGCTGCTCGCGGCGTTCGTCGTGCGGCAGCGCACGGCCAAGGCGCCCCTGCTGCCGCGCGCGTTGTTCCGCGCTCCCACGCTGGTGCTCGCCGTGGTCGCCTGCGGGTTGGTCGGGTTCGCGCTCTACGGCGTGTTCGTGACCAACGCCGTGCACCTCCAGGACGCGCGGGGATTCGGCCCGGTGGCCGCCGCGCTGGTGATGATCCCGCTCGACCTGTGCCTGTTCCTGGGCACGAACCTGGCGGGCCGGGTGCTCGGCCGCATCGGCGGACCGGTCAACCTGCTCATCACCGGCCTGCTGGTGCAGGCCGCCGGCCTGGTGTGGTGGGCGCTGGCGCTCGACGTGCACGGAGACCTGTTCCTCACCCTGATCCTGCCCGCGGCCGTCGCGAGCGTCGGGCTCGGGCTGGCGATCGTGGCGGTGTTCGTGATCGCGACGATCGGCACGACCGACGACGTGGCGGGCGCGACCTCCGGCCTGCTGGTGATGAGCAACCAGGTGATCGGCGCCATCGGCATCGCGGTGCTCACGACCGTCGTCGCGCTGCGGTCCCGCGACCTGGTGGAGGGGGGCGTCGCCCGGGCCGACGCGTTGGGCGCGGGGCAGTCCGCCGCCCTGTACGCGGCGGTCGGCGCGGTGGTCGCCGGGATCGTCGTGGGGGTCGCGCTGAAGCGGGTCGGGCGGACGCGGGCGGAGACCGCGGTGCGGGAGGACCCCGTAGTGGGGTGAGACGGCAAGACGACAAGGGGGGATGGGCAGATGGGGGACGGGATGTCCCGGCGCGGGTTCCTCGCCGGGACGGCGGTGGTCGCCGGTGCGGCGACCTTGGCCGGGAAGTCGGGGGTGGCGACCGCGGGACCGGACGCCGGTGGGGCACCGCGTGGTGGACCGGCGGTGGTGACCAGGGGTGATCTCCGGTACGGCGACCTGGTGCGGGGCATGAACCACCGCTGGGTCGCCTCACCGGACCGCGTCGTGGTGGTCGAGACGGCCGACCAGGTCGTCGCCGCCGTGCGCGGTGCGCTGCGGGACGGGTTGCGCATCTCGGTGCGCAGCGGAGGGCACTGCTACGAGGCGTTCGCCGCCGAGCCCGGGGTCGGCGTGGTGGTCGACATGTCGGAGATGACCGACATCCGCTACGACCCGGCGCTGCGCGCCGTGGAGGTCCAGGCGGGGGCCACCATGGGCGAGGTCTACTACACGCTGTTCAAGCGCTGGGGTGTCACGGTCCCCGGCGGGTCGTGCTACTCGGTCGGCGCGGGCGGGCACGTCGCCGGCGGCGGGTACGGTCCGCTGTCGCGGCTGCACGGCTTGGTCGTGGACCACCTCCACGCGGTCGAGGTCGTCGTCGCCGACCGGGCGCACGGGGTGCGCAAGGTCGTGGCGACCCGGGAACCCGACGACCCGAACCGCGAACTCTGGTGGGCGCACACCGGCGGTGGCGGCGGCAGCTTCGGCATCGTGACGCGGTACTGGTTCCGCACGCCCGGTGCCGGCGGGACCGACCCGGCGGGCCTGCTGCCGCGCCCACCGGCGTCGGTGTGGGTCGGCCGGATCGAGTGGCCGTGGGACGCGCTGGACGAGGGCGGCTTCCACCGGCTGCTGGCCAACTACGCGGCCTGGTGCGCCGCCAACGCCGCGCCGGGCACCCCGCACGAGGGCGTGTTCGCCCGGTTCAACCTGGTGCCGCGGCGAACCGGTCCGTGCACGCTCGCCGTGCAGGTCGACGGCGGGCTCGCCGAGCCGGAGAAGGTGATCGACGAGATGGTCGCCGCCGTCGGCGACGGGGTCGGCGCCCCGCCGAGGGTCGTCGAGCGCCGGTCGCTGCCGTGGCTGCACGGCACCGGTTGGCAGGGGCTGTGGGCCAGCGACACCACCGGGCGCAGCGACTTCAAGTCGAGCTACCTGCGCTCGTGGTACGCCGAGGAGCAGGTCTCGGTGCTGCACCGGCACTTCGCGCGCACCGACTACGGCCATCCCACAGCCAGGGTGTCCATCGCCTCCTACGGAGGGGCGGTCAACGCCGTCGCGTCGGGGGACACGGCGGTCGCGCAGCGCGATTCGGTGATGAAGCTGTTGTGGGGCGTCGCGTGGATCGACCCGGCGGAGGACGACCGGCACATCGGCTGGCTGCGCGAGCTGTACGCGGGCGTGCACGCCGACACCGGAGGAGTCCCGGTGCCGAACGACGTCACCGACGGCTGCTTCGTGAACTACCCGGACATCGACCTGGGCGACCCGGCGCACAACCGGTCGGCGGTGCCGTGGCACGACCTCTACTTCAAGGACAACTACCCGCGGTTGCAGCGGGTCAAGGCCCGGTGGGACGCCGACGACGTCTTCCACCACGCGCAATCCATCCGACTGCCGCGTTGAGGCGGTCGCGTCACGTCACTTGGGGGAAACGGTGGGGGAGATCCGGTTCGACCGACGATTACCGACGTTGACCGGCATGCGGTTCATCGCCGCGCTGATGGTGTTCGCCTTCCACGTGTCGCTGGAGGGCGTGTTCGCCGACAGGCCGGTCGGTGACGGGTACTACGCGGCGGTCAACAAGTTCGGGTTCGCCGGTGTGTCGTTCTTCTTCATCCTCAGCGGGTTCGTGCTGACCTGGTCGGCACGCGAAACCGACACCGCGCGCGGGTTCTGGCGCCGGAGGCTGGTCAAGATCTACCCGAACCACGTGGTCACCTGGGCCGCCGCCGTGGTGCTCATGCTCGCGTTCGGCCCCGCCTTCGGGTGGCACCAGGCCGTGCCCAACCTGCTGCTGGTGCACACCTGGGTGCCCGTGCGCGACGTGTTCTCCAGCATGAACAACGTCAGTTGGTCGCTGGCGTGCGAGGTGCTGTTCTACCTGTCGTTCCCGGTGCTGTTGCCGCTGGTCAAGCGCATCCGCCCCGAGCGGTTGCGGGGCGCGGCCGTCGCCGTCGCGGTGGCGGTCCTGCTGGTCGTCCCGGTCGCGGGGGCGTTGCTGCCGTCGAGCCCGAGCGTGCCGTGGGACCCGGGCACGTCGATGGCGTCCTTCTGGTTCCTGTACGTCTTCCCGCCCGTGCGGGCCCTGGAGTTCGTGCTCGGCATGCTCGTCGCCCGCCTCGTCTTGACGAGGCGCTGGGTCGACATCGGGCTGGGGCCGGCGACCGCGCTGGTCGCGGCGGGGTACGTCGTCGCGCTCGTCGCGCCGACGCCCTACCAGTTCGCGGCGGCGACGGCCGTGCCGCTCGCGCTGCTGATCGGCACCGGCGCGTCGGCCGACATCTCGGGCCGGAGGTCGCCGCTGCGGGGTCGGGTCGCGCAGTGGCTGGGGGAGACGTCCTTCGCGTTCTACATGGTGCACTGGCTGGTGCTGTCCTACGGGCACCGGCTGCTCGGCGGCGGCTCGTGGAGCACACCCGTGGCGGTCCTGGTCGTGCTCGGGCTGCTCGCGGTGTCGCTGGCGCTCGCCGGCGCGCTGCACGCCATCGTGGAGAGACCTGCCATGCGGCGGTTCGGCCGCTCCCGCGCGGCAGCGGTGGGTGGTGGTCGCGATGCGCCGTGAGGTCCTCACCGCCGCGCTGGCCCTGACCCTGCTGGTGCTGCCGAACGCCGACGTCGTCGGTGCGGTCGACGGCCCGTCGACCGTCCGGTTGCCCGCGGAGTCGGTGTTCCCGGAGGGCGTCGCGGTCGACGAGCGGACCGGCTGGTTCTACGTGACCAGCAACCACAACGGGTCCGTGGTGCGGGGCGACGTGCGCACGGGCGCCGTGCGGCCGTTCCTGCCCGCGGGCGGCGACGGTCGGACGTCGGCGCTGGGCGCGGAGGTCGACTGGACGGGCACGCTGTGGGTCGCCGGTGGCGCGACGGAGAAGGTGTTCGCCCACGACGCCCGCACCGGCGCGCTGAAGGCCGTGTACACCACCCGCGCGGGCTCCCTGCCCAACGACGTGGTGGTCACACCCGGCGGCGAGGTGTTCGTGACCGACTCGTTCCAGCCGGTGCTGTGGCGCATCCCGGCGGGAGCCGCCTCCGGACCGGCGCAGCCGTGGCTGGACCTGACCGGCTCACCGATCAGGTACGTCCCGGGGTACAACCTCAACGGCATCGTGCTCGCGCCCGACGGCGACAGCCTGCTGGTCGACCAGACCGAGACCGGCGACCTGTGGCGGATCGGCTTGGCCGACCGGCGGGTGACACGCGTCGACCTCGGCGGCTTCCGACTGCCCGGGGGCGACGGCATGGTGCTGCGCGACCGGACGCTCTTCGTCGCCCAGCCGCTCGGCGACCTGGTCGCCGAGGTGCGCTTGGCGCGGGACGGCACGCGGGGCTCCATCACCGGCCGCCTGGCCGATCCGGGGGTGCGGTTCCCCACGACCGTCGCGCCGGCGGGCGATCGGCTGCTGGTGGTCAACAGCCAGTTCGACCGGCGGAACCAGGGGCTGCCGCCCGACACGCCGTTCACCGTCTCGGTGATCGCCCTCCGATGAAGGTCCCGTCACCCGTCCAGCGCCGCCGCGAGCACGGGTCCCAGGCGGGAGGCGATCACCGCGTCGCCGCGCGCGTCGGGGTGCAGGCCGTCGGGCGCGAGGTGGGCGTCGACGGCGCCGAACAGGTCGGCGCCGTCGACGAGGGTGATCCGCTCGTCGTCCCGGCGGACGAACTCGACCGCCTCGTGCACCCGTTCCCTGACCTGCGCCAGGGTCAGGTCGTGCACGTTGGGCACGTCCTCGCGGCTCGCCCACACCAAGGGCGAGAACGCGACGACCGGCACGTGCGGGTTGGCCGCGCGGATGGTCCGCAGGAACCCGGTGACCGCCGAGCCGAGCGTGCGGCGGTCGAACGGGCCCCGGATGTAGAGGTTCACGCCGAGCTCGACCACGACCACGTCCGCGGGGGTGTCGGCGACGGCGACCGCGAGCGCGTGGTCGAGGTAGGCCTGGCCCGCGTACCCGAGGTTGCGCAGCCGCCACCCGCGTTCGCGCGCGACGAGCGCCGGCCAGGTTTCGCTGGGCCCCGGGGTGATGACGCACTGGGTGATCGAGCTGCCGTAGGCGACCAGGCGCGGCCCGGTCCTGCGGAGGGGTTCCACCGCGGTCCCGGAGAACCGCAGCGGGCCCACGCCGACCGTGGCGCACCAGTGCGGCAGCCACAGCTCCACGTCGACCGGGGAGCCGGGGAGGGCGACCACGACGGTCCGGACGCCCGGTGACAGCTCCAGGCGGTGCGCGAGGACGCCGTCCACCAGGACGTCGAGCGGTTTGGGCAGCGGCCCCCACAGCTCGGTCTTCAGGTCCACGCGGACCTCGTAAGCGTCGGTGCGGAACCCGAACCGCACACCGGCCGCCGTCCGGGTGTTGGACAGCACCTCGGGCGACAGCGTCCCGGCGACCTGGTCGGCGGTCAGTCGCCACGGTTGCCACCAGTCCGCTCGTTCGTCGAGCCGGGCGACGCCGTCCCAGGTGACGCGCTCGTCGTCGGGACGCAGTTCGAGTGGGTGCACGGTCGACCTCGTGATCATGACGGGAGCTTGGAATGGACAGGACCGACTTGACGAGGCTGCCGACGCTGACCGGGTTCCGGTTCGTCGCAGCGCTGCTGGTGTTCGCCTCCCACTCGACGTTCGAGGGGTTCTTCACCGACGCCCCGGTCAACCGCTGGTACGCCTCGACCTTCGGCCTCGCCGGTTGGCCGGGGGTGGGGTTCTTCTTCGTGCTCAGCGGTTTCGTGCTGACGTGGTCGGCGCGAGCCGGTGACACGAAGCTGCGCTTCTGGCGGCGCAGGCTCGTGAAGATATACCCGAACCACGTCGTCGGCTGGGTCGTGGCCGGTGCGCTGCTCCTCGGCATCGGCGTGGTGCCGGCGCTCGACGTCGCGTTGCCGAACTTGTTCCTCGTGCACGCCTGGATCCCCCTGATGCGCAACTTCGCGAGCATGAACGGGGTCAGCTGGTCGCTGTGCTGCGAACTGCTCTTCTACCTGCTCTTCCCGCTGCTGCACCGGTGGATCCGTCCCCTGGACACCCGGCGGCTGTGGGTGCTCGGGGGTGTGGTCGTGCTCCTGGTCGCTTCGGTGCCGCTGGTGGCTCACCTGCTCCCCGGCGACCCCAAGGTGCCGTTCAACCCGGACCTGCCCGCCTCGCACTTCTGGTTCGTGTACCTGTTCCCCCCGGTGCGCGTGCTGGACTTCGTGCTGGGCATCGTGGCCGCGCGCGTCCTGATGACCGGCGGGCGCGCGCCGGTCGGGCTGCCGGTCGCCCTGGTGCTCGCGGTCGTCGGCTACGTGCTGATGCTCTCCGTGCCGCTCGACTTCGGGATGGTGGCGGCGAACATCGTGCCGCTCACCCTGGTGATCATGGCGGGGGCGCAGGCCGATCAGCGCGGGACGTGGTCACCGGTGCGCGGCCGGTTCGGCGTCTGGCTCGGTGAGATATCCTTCGCGTTCTACGTGCTGCACCAGATGATCCTGGAGTACGGACATCGCCTGATCGGGCGGGATTCCTCGTGGAGCACGGTGCCGGCGATCGGCGTCGTGCTGGTGTTCCTGGTGCTGTGCGTCCTCGCGTCTTGGGCGCTGTACCGGAGCGTGGAGCTGCCGATCGTGCGCAGGTGGAGTTCACCGCGTGGGATCACCAGGAGTCCCAGTGCACCACCTCGCTGAGCGGCGCGCGGGGACCTGGGCGGAAGGTCGTGCCAATGGTGTGTGCTACCGGGATCAGCGCGACCTGCATGACCGACTCGTACGGGATGCCGAGCACCTCGGCGACCTCTCGCTCGTAGTGCAGGTGCGGAGTGGTCCACACGGTGCCGAGCCCGCGCGAGCGCGCGGCGAGCATGAAGCTCCAGACGGCGGGCAGGATGGATCCCCAGGTGTTGGCCTGGGCGACCGTGGAGGGACGCTCGGACCGCACGACGTGCACCGCCGGGATCAGCAACACCGGCACCTCGTGCAACCGCTCGTACAGGGCGGCGCCGCTGGCCCGTTCCCTGGGCTGGGTGCCGACCGGTTGCGCGTTGCGGTCGACCCCGTCGTGCGGAACGTGCTGGGTCGGGTCGCTCAGCCCTTTGCGCCACCACTCGGCCACCGCACGTCTTTTGTCCGCGTCCGTGACCACCACGAACTCCCACCGCTGCCGGTTGCGCCCGGTGGGCGCCTGCACCGCCAGCTCCAGGCACTCCTCCAACAGCGAGCGCTCGACCGGTCGAGAGGTGTCCAACCTCCGTCGGACGGCACGCGTGGTGCTGAGCAGCTCGTCGGGCGACAGGTCGATCAGGGCCATCGTCGGGGCACTCCCGGGTGGACGGGTCGAGGAACGGCGTCCGGGGACGCGGCGAAGGTGTCGCCGTGCGGACCGCGACCGCCGCCGCGATCCTCGCGACCCCGCCCTGCGTCAGGATCGGCTCCGGTCGGGCGGTGACCGTCCCGTCGAACCGCGGTGATCGCGTGCCACGAACCGCCGGGGCATGATCGAGGAGCCGTCGTTCGCGGCGTCGGGCTGGAGGTGGGGGGAGGCCTCATGAGCAGGTGGGTTCTCGGTCGGGAGCGGGTTCGTCACGGCGTCGCAGCAGGTGTGCGTGCGGGTGGGGCTCATCGTCCACAGCGCGGTGGGCGGCCAGTACCTTATCGCGCCGCTGTCCTCGGTGCCGAACATCGGGGCGCGTCGCGGGGGCGCCGCGCCGGCGGAGTCCTGCTGCGCTGCACCACGATGGGACGGTGAACAGCACGCCGAGCACGTCGCGCGCTCGCGACCGCATGGGCCGCCCTCCGATCGGCGCTGACCGGTCCCGGCCGGGTCCGTGCTGCTGACCGCGATGGGGCTCGACCCGGTGGCCGTGCCGGCCGCTGCCCTGCTCCACCGCCTGGTCACGACCTGGTCGTGGATACCGGCAGGATGAGTGGCGATCTCGTGGACGCGGCGTCAGGAACAGCTTCGATCCTCACCGTCGAAGGTGAAGTTCCGAAACCCAGGCGGTCGGCCGCAAGGTGAGCAGGTCCGCGCCCGGCTCGGGGCATCGGTCGGGCTGCCCGCGAGAGCGCGCTCACCCGGTTCCACGGCGGTTTCCACGTCGTTGACCTCGCCCGAGACGCGATACCGGTCGAGGTGCGTGACCGCCCCCGGTGCGCGGCAGCGAGCCGGGCCTCCCTCGTGGCGAGGGCGACGTCGTCGTCCGCGGTCGCGGAGACCGCCCGTTCACCGAGGTCGACGGCGTAGTCCAGGTCGGCGGAGTCAGCGGTGAGCAGGTTCCGGCGTTGGTGGGCGTGACCGATCCACCCCGATGTCTGGCTGTGAACGAGACTCCGACGGCGCACTGGCGCGGGGAACTCGCGGGCGGGACACGCCACGACGAGTCGGTGAGGGACCCTTCCCGCTCCCACGGAAAGACAACGGCGCGTTGGCCCGCTCGGCGACCTGCGCCGGACCATCCCCGCTCGTGCGGGAAGACGGGACACCGTG
Source organism: Saccharothrix sp. 6-C (assembly GCF_016695385.1). Classification (NCBI taxonomy): domain Bacteria; kingdom Bacillati; phylum Actinomycetota; class Actinomycetes; order Pseudonocardiales; family Pseudonocardiaceae; genus Saccharothrix; species Saccharothrix sp. 6-C. The sequence continues at coordinate 3,466,563 of NZ_CP064192.1, forward strand.
GCGGTGGGCAGGCGGCAGGACCGCCTCTGCTCGTGTGGGTAAGACGACTGGTACGGCCAGGGCGTGGCGTGCCGACTGGGGCCGCCCCGCTCGCGGGCAGGACAGAGATCGGTGTCCGCGGTCAGCGGCTTGAGCCGGCGGATGGGAAGCGGTCGGCGAGGGCGTCGAGCTGAGCCGGATCGCTTCCGGTGCGGTGGCTCAGTTCCAGTCCGCCGAGCCAGTCGCGCACGTAATGGATCAGGCCGGGCAGTCGGACAGCCGTCGCCTGCGTGAGCATGCCCGTGACCCTCGCCGTGCCGGTCGGCTCCGTGCGGGTCACCGCAGGGGGACCGGCGGAATCCCGGTCCAGCACGACGTCCAAGGCGGTGTAGTCGCTGTCGGCGAGCTCTCCGTGCACACTGCGCACAGCCGTGCGGAGAACGTCCACCTCATCGCGCCGCACGCTCAGAGCGGAGAGTTGGTCGTCGCTGAGTTCGCGGATCTCTCGCACGACCTGCCGCAGCAGTTCGAACTCGTCCGTCCGCAGCCGGATGACACCTTCACCGGAAAGCTCCTGACCCTCAGAGGTCATCGAAGTAGTCCCTTCCGCTCTTCGGCGTGAACACCGTTCCCCGGTCACCATCCTCGATGACCAGGGCCTCCTTGTCCCGGTCCCAGTGGGCGACTCGGCCGCCGCCCGGGTACCTGGTTTCCACGTTCGGCACCTGCCGGTCGAGCACACCGTCGACGTAGTAGACGAGGTCCTCGTTGCGGACGCCGCGGACGTAGTGGTCGCCGTCGCCCTTGAGCACTCGCTGGTCCGCGTGCTGGACGATCTCCTTGGCCGCGGGTTCCACCACGACCTTGTCGCGCGTGTCGGTCTCCAGCACCCGCTCCTCGCGCAGCGAGCGCCTGGCGGTTCCCTCGGGTAACTCCTCCAACCCGGTCTCCCGACCGGTGGCCTCCGCCTCGTCGAACTCGACGGGCCGATCGGGCGGCTTCGGCTCTTCGGCGGGGATGTTCCTGTCCGCACTCATCGGTCACCCCGTGTCTGATCAGCGAGGTTCAGCGTGGTCAACGGCCACGTGGTCCGAAGACCCAGGAAGCCGGTGACTGCGAGGAACCTCCGGCCCAGGGGGCGCACGCGGCTCAGCTTCGCCAACGCCTGCTCGTAGACCGGCGGTACGCCGTCGCCGGTGATCACCGTGTCGTCGGGCAACCAGCTGTCGGGGTGTGCTTCCAGGTCCGTGAGCTGCTCCGCCACCGTATCGCCGGTCAGGTGCAGGCCGCGCTCGGCCCAGCTCGCCGTGTCGGGATGGCGGCCGGCGTCGGGTTCGGCCTCCACCAGCGCTCTCACCACGTCGAACCACCGGTACTTGCCGGCCTGCCACCGCACCTCTGTCCCGTCGCACGACGTGACCCCTCCGCCCGCTGTGGACAGCGCGGATGCCGCGACGTGCTCGGCCAGCGCCTCGGGCTGGTAGTGCGCCGCCAGCCCGACATAGCGGAGGTCCACCGCCGTCTGCACCCGGTGCGCGATGGCGCACTCGAGTGTGCGCGCGTCGAACCTCGTGGCGAGCTTCGCCAGCCATGTCCGCTCCGGTTCAGGTGCGGGTCTGCCGACCAGGTGCGCCACCACGAGCAGTTCGATCCACAACACCAGCCGGGGGTCGTCCGCGGCCGTCGCGGCCGCGTCGACCTCGCGCAGCAGGCACGCCCGCGCGCGACACGTCGGACCGCATGCGACGCTCCGGGTGCCCCGGATTGCCGGGGCGGCTCCCGGCAGGTGCTTCTCCCGGTCCTCACCCAGTGGCACGGTCAGCCGAACGGGACGGTCCATACCGTCGGTGAACACCACCGCGCGGCCGGGCGGGAGCGAGACGACGTGTCGGGACTGCGCCTCGTCCAGGTTCATCGTCGCGCCGACGACGTCCCGGTCGTCCGCCGCCGGCAACCGGTGCACGATTTTGAGCGCGGTGTTCTTGACGACGTCGGGCACGATCTTCGACGGAATCTGCTCGGCCACCACGATGCCCTCGCCGTACGCGCGGATCTCGGCCAGCAGGGAGGTGAACAGGTCCACGGCGTGCGCGGTCGGTGAACCCGGTTCGGCGCGCTTGAGCAGCCGGTGCGCCTCCTCGAGCACCGTGACGTGGCGCAACCGGCCGGTCGAACCCTCGGACCTGCGGGACCGCAGGTGCTCGTGCAGCCGGATCAGCACCGCACCGATGAAGAATGCCTTATCCTGGTCGTTGCCGACATCCTCGATCTCGAGCACTACGTTGCGCCGCAACAGATCCGCTACGTCCAGCGGGTGGCCGCCCTCGAAGAACCTGCCGGGAGTGCCCAGGCGCAGGGCTCCCAGCCGCACGTCGATGAAACCCCGGACGTTGTCGGTCACCTCCTTGCCGTAGCCGATGCCGTCGACCACTTCCAGGGCCATCCGCCGCAGGTCGGCCAGTGTCGGGTACTTCGGCACCACTCCCGGCAGGCGTGACTCGCCCAACACGGTGTTCCAACCCAACTCGGTGTAGCAGCGGTTCAACGCGAGGCTGAGCACCTGCGGGAACGGCTCATCGGCGTCGAACGCGGCCAGGAACAGCGCCCGCACCAGGTCGATGTGGGTCTGGAGCGGGAAACCGGGTTCCGGTTCGAGCGGATTCAGGCCGACCGGAACGGCATCGGGGGTGCCCGGTCTGATCACGGTCACCAGGCCCTCGCCGATGCGGCCCGCCATCGCGGCATACTCAGCCTTGGCAGGCTCCACCACCAACCACGGCACGCCTGCGTGGTGCAACCGCTCCAGCAGGTGCCGCACGGTTTGCGACTTGCCCGCGCCCGTCGCACCCGCGACGAACGTGTGGCGGTTCAAGGTGCCCTCCGCGACCGTGAACGGCCCCGCTGCCTGGTCCGCGTCGTCCAGCACCGTGCCCAGCGCGAGGAAACCCCCTGTTTCCGGGGTGAGGTCGAACGCGGCGGGCTCGGTCAACCGGATGCCCGGCAGTTCACGCTTCGGAGGCCGTACGAGGGCGGCCAGCAGCTCGCCCCCCGCGGCGAACGGCGAATCCGGGACCGACGCAGCCACCGTGCGCTCGAAGGAACCGGATTCGCCCGCCGCCACGAGTGAGTAGGGCAGGCCGTCCAGGTCACTCGCACCGCACAACAGCGCTGCCGCCCGCCGCGCCGCCGCTTCGTCCTGGCCCGCGACCAGGACGTGCACGTCCCACAAACCTGTCGTCAGCGCACGGGACAGTTCCCGGTAGCGGCCCTCCGCGCGGTGCAGCGCGATCCGACTGGACTCAAGCCTCGTCTCCCGGCGCAGCGGCGGAATCGCCACCTCCAGTGTGGACAGTTCATCGTCGGCGTACCCGGTCGCGAGGGGTTGTGCGACGGTCAACCAGACGAACGCCTCGCCGAGGTGCGCGACGTAGTCGTCGAACCCGCCCCGGCCCGGTGAACGCGGGCCGCCGTCCACCGGTTGCCACAGCGCGTCGAACCGGCCTGCGCAACGCACCCAGACCGGGAAGTCGCGCCAGCCGCCGATGATCTCGTCGGCGTCGACGACCTCCGCGGTGCTGCCCGGCGGGTACAACAGCGGAAGCACGTCGCCCGGCCCGCCGGTCCCGGCCGCGGCCGGGAAACCAGGGACTCCGCCGAACAGCACTTGCACGCGTGGATCGCCTGCTACCCGTTGCCACGCCGCGAAAACCAGTCCGCGGCCTTCGAGCCCGGTATGCGCGGCGGTCAACGCGGCGAACAGTTGGGCCGGCACCGGGTCGGGGTCCGCCCGGCGCGGCGCGGAGCGCAGCCGGAGAATCCGTGCACTGGCGAACAGGGCCGGCTCAAGCACGTCGGACTCCTTCCGCCCACCCGTAGCCGCCGACCGCGCTGGGCAGGAGGGTGATCCCGGGGTTGCAGTCGGCCAGGACGACCCTGCGATGTCCGCCGCCACCGTGTTCGACGAGGATGAAGGCTGTCGGCGGCAGGCCCTGCAGCTGCGTCGGTTCAACGGTGAACTCGTAGACGCGGGACTCTGTGGTGCCGGTGCTCTCCGAATCGGCGAGCGAGTAGTTCACGGTGTGCTGCCAGGTGTCCGACCGCGACGACGTCGTGCCGGCCGAACTCCCGCTGCTGCCCGCCTTGCGGTCGAACCACCGCGCCCGGTCCGGCCGGCTGTGGTGCGTTCCCTCGTTGCGCGAGGTGCTGCTCTGGGTTCCCGTCGCTTCGCCGTAACCCTCGGTGAAGTTCTGCCCGACCTGACGGGTGATTTGACTGACCTTGAAGGTGTGTTCACGGCCGATGAACTCCGCCGCGATCTTGGCCTCCTCGTGGTTGCCCAGCCGCATCAGCAAAGTCGTGCTGTCAGCACCGCCGAGCAACCGCGTGAGGTCGTCGCGCAGGTGCTCCAGCATCAGCACCAGTCGCACGCCGCAACGCCGCGCCTGACGGGCCAAGTCCTCCACGGCGGCCGGCCCGATCCGGTCGGCACCAGCCACGAACACCACGTCACTGCCGTTCTGCTGCGGGCGCACCCGCATCGCGTGCAGCACTCGCTCGAACAACACCCGGTCGAGGAAGTCCTTGCGGCGAGCGTGTGACCCTTCGGTGGCAAGCACGGTCAGGCCCGGTCCGGACCACTTCACCGGCTCGCCCAACGGCTCGTCGGTGGCGATCAGTTCGACGAGGTTCGTCAGGGACTGCAACGCGTTGACGACCCGGTCCGTGTTGCCGACGGCGTCGATGTGGCCGGTGAGCCGACGCGTTTCAGCCTGGGTCAACGGCCCTTCGGAGTCGTAGTGACCCCGCACGATCCGTAGACCGGCTGCGAGCCGCGCGGCCGTCACCGGACTGTTCAGGCAGCCGGCAACGGCGGTGAGGATGGAGGCGTCGACCACCCGCAGGTCGGCGGCTTCGGTGCCGGTTCGCATGGTGGCCACCGCACCGGCGATCACCTCGGCGACCTCGTCGGCGTCCAATCCACGCAACAGGGTGCCATCGTCGCGCGCCAACGCGAAGGCCGACACCGGCAGGCCCGCCGCGTCGGCGAGGACGGCCAGGTCGTCCCCGACCCGCCGCTCGCTCAAGTCCAGGACCAACACCGAGCTGCCGGCCCGCAACAGAGCACTCCCGACCGTCGTGACCAGGCTCGCCCAGCCGTCACCGGTGCCGCCGAACACCTCCACGCGCGCCGCCGACCCCGTCGGTCGCAGCGGAAGCCACTCCTTGGCCACCGCGCGGACCCGCAGCACTTCGTCCCGGGCCGACATCCGGGCACGCCACTCGCCGACCCGATGGCGGAACAGGTCGAAGCGGAAATCGCGCTCCCGCCCGGCGGCCCGCACCCGTGACCGCGGCACCGCGACCTGCCGGACCAAGACCACCGCGAGGCCCGCGACCAGCCACACCGACATCGCCACGTCCACGACGACCGCGCCGGCGAACGGCAGCGCCCACCCGCCCCACGCCACCGCGCCGACACCGGCCGACATCCACGGCACCTGCCGCAACCGCTGCCTGCGCAACCGCCACGCGGCCACGACCTCGGCGGGTTCACGCCACTCGGGCGCGGGCTCCAGCGTCAGGGAGAACCGGGGCAGCGGCGCGAACTCCCACCCCCAACGCTCGACACCGTCGAACAGCCCCCGCACCAGCGGCGCCATAGCGGAAGCCCGAGCTAACGGCACGATCGGGAGTCGGACCGTATCGGCATCGTCAAGATCCCCGGCAACACCTTCCTCCGACGGCACACCGATCATCGCGGATGACCTCCCCTCGTCCGCCTTCGAGCGACCCTAGCGGTGAATCACCGCAAGTCATGGTGCTGTCGCTTTGAGTCACCGGATCGGACGACAATCGACCCGCGGAGCTGTTGCGAGAACGCAGCGCACCCGAACCGCAGTTCGAACCGACGAGCCACCGGGAATACGACTGATCTGATCAACTTTTACGTCCGCTCCGTTGCGGACGCAAAGTGGCTTTTGCACGTCGAGTTCGACGTTGTGCGGTTCGGCGGACGCCGGTGGAACGGTTGATTCCCCACCTGGCTGTACGGACTCGGATAACTGGATGATCACGCGTCTCAACAGGCTCGCCGAGGACCGCGCACGACGATGTCCGCCCTGCCACGCCCGACCACCTCACCGGTGGGATCGCCGTGATCATCCCACCGGGCATCCCAGCCCCGAACACCGCTCCGGTCGGGAGCCTGCGGTTTCTGTTGCACGGTCGCGCTTCCACGCATGAGCACCAGGACCCCCGCACGTCGCGGGCGTGGCAGTCGGATGTCGGATGTCGGATGTCGGATGTCGCGTGAGGCTCACCGGAGGGCGCGGCTCGATCGTGGGGGGAGTACTTCGAGGTCGGGTGTTCCCGTCAGGTGCTGGGCGTCGGTGACATCCGCGGGATACCGAGTCGTCCGCACGCTGGGTTGGTGGGATGCCGCCAGACGGCGGCAGAGGGCACCCGCGGTGGAACCGCGTCCGATCTGCCAGGAATTCCTCGTCTGCGCGCCAAGGGGCCCTCACCTGCTCAAGCTCAGAAACGGCACTGGGGGTAGCTCCTGTCTGCGGGGACGTGCGGGCAGACCTGCCGTCCCGCCCGGCTGCCCGCCCACCCGTTGAGGACGCCCCGCGCGGCGGTCGAAGCTTCGGGGATGCACACCTGGGAAGAACACCCCAAGCCCGCCGGTCACCTTCGTCACGGCGCGCAACCGTCCGATCACGTGATGCTGCGGTGGCAGCTGACCGCGGGCAACCGGGCCGTCACCACGGTCGTGCAGCGGCTGACCGAACGACGGGAGGGCGAGGAAGCGACCACCGACAGAGCGCGCCGGGCGGGCGGTCACGGCTTCGACGTCAACCTCGCCGCGGTGTACGTGGCCGAGCGCGAAACCGACGGGTCCTTCACCGCACCGCACGTCCTGGGGAACGAGCACGCCAGTACCAGCGGCGGCACGGACGCCGACCAGCACGCCGAGCGCAATGCCCTCCGCGCGGCGGGAGCCGCCGGCTACCAGTGGTCCCGGAGGGAGCAGCTCACGGGCACGCCGATCGGCCGGGTCGTGCGGGTGCACACCGAACTGTTCCCGTGCGAGCGGTGCTTCCACTGGCTCGACTACTACCTGAGCCGCGACATCACCGTGACCTGGACGGCCCCCTACGACAAGCAGGATGCCGCGGCCTGGTCGTGGCGGGTCCCCAACCGGCTGTTCAAGTTCCGGATCTCCGTCTCCGAGAGGCTGCGGGCGTTGTCGGACGCGGCGGTCAACCTGCGGGACCCCGACCTGACCGCGCGCGTCGACCGGGTGTGGCGCGAGCTGGTGACCATGGATTACAGCCCCATCACGTGGAGCGGGTGGTTCGCCGCCTTCGGCCGCGACGCATCGGTTCGCGAGCAGCGGGCCACGACGTACGCACAGGAGGTCGAACAGGTGTGGCGGGACAATGTCGAAGGGCTGGAGGCGGAGGTGCGGACGCGCCGCCGCTCAACCGCCGCGGTGCCGCCCGCGTCGTTCACCCCGACTCCCGCGCCGCCGACCGCCGCCACGACAGTCGCCACCCGCATCCTCGGCCCGACGCATCCCTCTCGCCCCGGCACGCCCGGGGCGGTGGCGCCGAACCGCAAACAGTGGCCGGTCCGGAGGGGTAAGTGAGCCCACAGCCTCACCGGCACGCGGTGAAAGAGCTGAAGGGCTCCCGGACGAGGTGGTCGGCCGCGCCCGCAATCCAGCCCGCGCCCCCGTGCCGGCGCTTGCGAGCCGCGCGCAGGCTCGCCCCAGTAGCTCGGAAACAGCTACTCGGGCCTGGCCGGGCACAGCGCTGCGGGCACGGACCCGGAACGTGACGGGCGTGGGGTAGATCCCGGTTGGTCGCTGCGTGCGGTGGTGGAGATCCTGGGCAATCGCCGTCACACCGGCCACCAGGTGTGGAACCGCGCCGGCGCCGACCGCTCGCCGAGCGGGCGACGGACCGGTGTCCGCACCGAGCAGCACGTGTGGGCGATCTCGACCCGCATCGCCCACACGTCGTTGGTGCCCGGCGGGAGTCCTCATAGCCGGTCCCACCCCGGCGCGACGATCACGTCAGTGGCCGAGGATCTCGGGGTCGACCACGAGTCGCTGCGCACTTGGATCCGGATCGAGGACGCACGGCGCACCGGTGTCCGACATCCAGGGTGAAGTCCCAAGTCCCGCTTGAGGATCGGGCGGCGCTCACGGACTGGTTGCGGCGGCCGTGTGTGTTCGTGCCAGCCGGCAGTCGACAACAGGCCGCGGTGTGTCGTGCGACTGATGGCGCGACCCAGACAGTGTCCGAGCCGCACACCGCTTGCACCATGCCTTGAGTAACCCTTCACGCGACCCGGCATGAAACTCCCTGCCCGTCGGCAGGACCGCTGGCTTCGGATCGGTTGAGGCACAGTCATGTGCGTTGGGGCTGTGGTCTTTCCGCGGTTGTCGCTTCGTCCGGCCGGGGCCGCAGCGAGGGAACGAGCATCGCGATGACCTCGTTCAGGCTGTCGGCGAGGTACTCGGTGATCGGGCGTGATGCGTGGAACGCCCACCAGGTCAACGCTCCTTGCCAGTGCGAAGCCAGGGCGTGGCCGATCCGCTCGGGCGCGTCCGGTGTCGAGGCGAAGCACTCGTCCAGAGCGGCTGTGAGTGCCTCTTCCCAGGCAGTACCCCGTTGGCGGAGCACGGGGTCCCGGAGGTCTTCGTGCAGGACCAGCAGGCCACTCCGGTACGGCTCCATCCCCTCGTACTGTTTCGACAGTCCGAGCAGGAACGCCACAGCGCCCTCGGCGGACCTCGGCACCGTCCGCGCGAGCTCGGCCGTGAGCGCGTCGAGCTGGTCCCAAGCCTGTAGCAGCGCGCGGTGGGTGAGATCGGCCTTCGTGCCGAAACGCTGCACGAGGGTGGCCGGCGAGAGTCCGCAGCGATCCGCGAGTGCCGCGAACGTGAGGCGTTCGATGCCGCCCTCGTGCACGAGGGCGAGCGCCGCGTCGAGCACGTGCTCGTCTGATCGGGTCTTCGGGCGTGGCATGCTGCTACTATAACCAAACGATCGTTTATGTACGTGGTGATCGGAGTCAGAGGACGTGTCGCTCACCGGCAAGGGCGCCCTCGTCGCTGGTGCAACGCGGAGTGCATTCCTCCCCGCCCGCGCCAGCTCCGCAGCGGGCGGGCGCTTCCCCGCCACCGCGCTTCGACCGGAAATCGGCTGCGACCGCGACCACGGCACGAAGCCGCACGATGTGGCTCTCGTAACGCGAAAAGTATGGTTCGACTGCTCAGAGGGGGACGACGGTGGTGGCACGCGACGCTTCGGAGATCGAGGTGCACGGGGCCCGGACGAACAACCTGGCGAACGTCTCGGTGACGATTCCCAAAGGGCGGGTCGTCGCGTTCACGGGGGTGAGCGGGAGCGGGAAGACGTCGCTGGCGATCGACACTGTTCACAGTGAGGCGCAACTTCGTTACCTGGAAGGGCTTTCGCCGTTCGTTCGGCAGTACATCCCGCAGCGCAACCGGCCGAAGGTCGACCGGATCCTCGGGCTGGGGCCGACGCTGGCGGTCGACCAGCGGCGGCTCAACCGCAATCCCCGGTCGACGGTCGCGACGGTCACCGGCATCGACGGGCATCTCGGGTTGCTGTACTCGCGGCTGCCGGGGCTCGCGGCCGACCACGTGCACCTGAGCACGGCGCACTTCGACCGCGACTCGCCCGAGGGGCACTGCGCGCAGTGCCACGGGGTCGGTGGCCGCTGGCAGGCCCAAGAGGACCTGATCGTCGTGGACCCGACGCTGCCGCTGTTCGGCGGTGCGTCTCCCTGGTACGGCAAGTGGCGGTCCGGCGAGCACGTGTTCGTGCCCGCACTGGCCGAGAAACGCGGCGTCGACCTCGGCAGGCCGTGGCAGGACCTGCCGGAGGAGTTCCGGCACGAGGTCTTGCACGGCACGGGCGACGAGGCGATCGAGGCGACGATCGACATGCCCAACAAGAACGAGAGCGCGACCTGGAGCTACACCAGCACCGAGCCGTTGCGTGGCGCACTGGCCGAGGTGGAGCGGGTGTTCGCGAACGCGAGCACGCCGAGCGCGAAGGAGCGCTACCTGCCCTACATGCGCAAGGCGCCGTGCGGCAGCTGCGGTGGGACCGGGTACGGCGACGCGGCCCGCACCGTCACCGTCGGCGGCGTGACCTACCCGGTGCTGGTCGAGCGCGACATCAGCGAGGTCCGCGCGTGGGTGGACGCGGTCCTCGCTGAGCTCGACGCCGCGCAGCGCGAGGTCGGGGGGCCGTTGCTGGCCGACCTCAAGCGCAAGCTCACCCTCCTCGACCGGCTCGGGCTCGCGCACATCCAGCTCTCGCGCCCGGCGACGTCGCTGTCCGGCGGCGAGTTGCAGCGCACCCGCCTGGCGGCGCAGCTGACCACGGAACTCAGCGGGATCACCTTCGTCCTCGACGAGCCGGGTACCGGACTGCACCCGGCGGACAAGGTGCACCTGCTCGACATCGCGCTCGAACTGCGTGAGGCCGGGAACACGGTCCTCCTGGTCGAGCACGACCCGGAGCTGATCGCCCGCGCCGACTGGGTGGTCGACATGGGGCCGGGTGCCGGCCGCGCGGGCGGCCACGTGGTCGTCACCGGCACGCCCGCCGACGTCGCCGCGCACCCGGACTCCCTCACCGGCAGGTACCTGGCCGGCCGCGGTCCCCGGGTCGACCGGGCCCGCCGTCCCGTCGGTGAGCGGTGGCTCACCTTGCGCGGTGTGCGCGCCCACAACGTGACCGCGTCGCAGGTGCGGTTCCCGGTCGGGCGGTTGACCACCATCACCGGCGTGAGCGGCAGCGGCAAGAGCAGCCTGCTCGGCGCACTCGGCGCCGGCGTGGCGGCGGCGCTCGCCGGCGAGCCCGCGGACCAGGTCGAGCACGTCGGGGGAGCCGCCGCCATCAGCTGGGTCTCGGTGGTCGACCAGGAGCCGATCGGACGGACACCGCGGTCCAACCCGGCGACCTACAGCAAGGCGTTCGACCTCATCCGAGGGCTGTTCGCCGGCACGGAAGGCGCCCGCGAACGCCGCCTGTCCGCGTCCTGGTTCTCGTTCAACACGGCGGGCGGGCGCTGCGAGGAGTGCGGCGGACACGGCCGCAAGCTCGTCGACATGCACTTCATGCCGGACGTGTGGGTGGTCTGCGACCAGTGCGACGGCCGCCGGTACAAGCCGGAGGTCCTCGACATCACCTACCAGGGCCTGTCCATCGACCAGGTGCTCGGGCTGACCGTCGCCGAGGCCGTCGAACGCTTCGCCGAGCCCCGGCAGCTGGCGGCGACACTCGCCGCGCTCGACCGCGTGGGGCTGGGGTACCTGCAGCTGGGGCAGAGCGCGACCGAGCTGTCCGGCGGTGAGGCGCAGCGGCTCAAGCTCGCGGCCGCGATCCAGCGCGGCACCGGCAGCGGCAAGGCCGGACTGGTGGTGCTCGACGAACCGGTTTCCGGCCTGCACCCGTCAGACATCCAGCGGATGGTGGACGCGTTCGACGTGCTGCTCGACTCGGGCAACACCGTCGTGCTCGCCGAGCACGACATCCCGGTCGCGGCGTCCGCGGACTGGGTCGTCGACCTCGGACCGGGCGCGGGCCGCGATGGTGGCTCCGTGGTGGCGGAAGGGACACCCGACGACATCAAGGCGGCCGACACCCCGACCGCCAGGTTCTTTCGCAGGTACGTCGCGGGTGAGCCGTTGCTCGGCGCCCCAGCCGACGGCTGAGCGGGATCGCGGACACGGACGCCGGCCTGGGCGAACGACGAGAGGTACGCCGATGCGCGCAGCTCAGGTCGGCGCGACGTGCCGGTATCCGCTGCTCCTCGGCGCGCCGGGGTCGGCTGTCCACGCCGGGTCCACCACCCTGTCCACCTCGGCGACATGGTGCGACGCGCTTCTCGCATCCTGGCCGGCTCCAGGCAGGAGAAATGGGTCTGTGTGACTAGTCGGTCACTTCTTCGAAAGGGTGCCGGCGGCTTCTTCTGAAGAATGTGCCAGTGGGCCGCACGATGGGCAGGGTCCGCGCGGACACGCCCAGCGAAACGGATCGCAAGGACCGAACCTCAGGGCGGTCGTCGGGCTCGGGCGTCCGTCGTCCTCCACGCCGAGGTGGCTGAGCAGCTCCCGGCGGTGGAGGTCGAACGCGTCGCGCACCTAGTGGCCGCGGGCCTCCATGACCAGCAGCATCAGCGAGAGCAGCAGTTGCAGGACGGCGACGGACGTGCCCGTGACGGCGGTCCAGTCCAGCCGGTACTCGGTCTTGGTGGCCATCGACAGCACGCCGCAGGCCACCGCGCCGACCGCCAGGGCCGTGCCGCCGGCCGGCAGCGGCCAGCTGAGCAGGGCGAGGCACAGCGAGATCGGCCCGAGCCAGGCGTCCTTGCCCGGTCGGTCTTTCGCGGGGAGCTGCCGCATCATGCCGTCCATGGTGCCGTGGACCGGATCTCCGGAGCGCACCGCCACCGCCTTCCCACGTCGGTCACAGCCACCGGTTGCGCTTGAACAGCCGGTACAGGACCAGGCACACGCCCAGCGTCACCGACAGCACCAGCGGGTAGCCGTAGTGCCAGCGCAGTTCCGGCATGTGGTCGAAGTTCATCCCGTACACGCCCACCACCAGGGTCGGCACGGCGATGATCGCGACCCACGCGGAGATCCGCCGCATGTCGTTGTTCTGCTGCAACGACACCTTGGCCAAGGTCGCGTCGACCAGGGTGGTCAGCAGCTCGTCGAAGGCGACGACCCGTTCCGCGGCGGCCGTGAGGTGGTCGTCGACGTTGCGGAAGTAGGACCGCACCTCGTCCGGCACGAGCGGGCCGCACGCGCCCTCGCTGAGCTTGCGCAGCGGGGCAGCCAACGGCATGACCGCCCTGCGCAGCTCCATGATCTCCCGCTTGACCAGGTACATCTGCTCGACGCCGATCTCGCTGCGCGGCGCGAACACCGCGGTCTCGACCAGGTCGACGTCGCCGCCGAACGCCTCGACCACCTCGCGGTAGCCGTCGACCACGCGGTCGGCGATCTCGTGCAGCACCATCGCCGGGCCCGCCGCGAGCAGGTGCGGCGCGGCCTCCAGCTGGCGGCGCACGTCACCCAGCTCCGAGTGGTGGCCGTGGCGGACCGTGACCACGTAGTCGCGCCCGAGGAACACCATGATCTCCCCGGACTCCACGATCTCGTTCGCCGTCGTCGGCGACTCGTGCTCCACGAACCGCAAGGTCTTGAGCACCATGAACAGGTTGTCGTCGTAGCGGTCGAGCTTGGGCCGCTGGTGCGCGTGCACGGCGTCCTCGACGGCGAGCTCGTGCAGCCCGAACGCGTCGGCGACGTCGCGGATGCGGTCCTCGTCCGGCTGGAACATGCCGACCCAGACGAACCCGTCCCCGCGCGCCCGGACCTCGGCGACCGCGTCGGCGGGCGACCAGTCGCCGGGCAGCCGCACGCCGTCGACGTAGATCGCGCACGCCACCACGGCGTCCCGCTTCCCCTCCGGTACCTCGCCGCCGGCGACAGGGCTCACCATGCCGGTGATCCTGCCGCACCCGGTGTCCGGACGGGTGACGGGTGGGAATGCGCGTTCGACTCGCGTCGACGGCGGGTTCGGTGGATCGGTGCGGGTGTCCGCAACCTGAACGAGTGATTTGCGGGCTCCGAGACCGCCTGGGGGCGTTAAGTTCCCCCGTGTGAAGCGATCCGTTTGGGTAGTCGTGCTCGCGCTGGTGGCCGGGCTGGTCGCGCCGGTGCCGGCGCTGGCGGAGGTGCGGACGCCGGGGCAGTGCGCGGCGTCGCTGGACTGCACGGCCGCCGAGATCGACCGGATGGCCATGGCGGACCGGCTGGAGTTCCTGCGGTTGGTGCAGAGCGGTCCCGCCGCGGGACTGGGCGCGGCGGACCGCTGGCGCAACATCGAGGGCGTGCTGTCGTTCTTCCTCGACCACGGGCTCGGCGCGCCCGGCACGTGGATCTCGCACGTCGACGCGGGGATCCTGGAAGGCATCGAACGCGGCGTGGCGCTCGCGCTCGGCCGGTCGGCCGACGACTTCGGCAACCCCGGCTCGGCGCGGTGGGCCGACTACCTGACCCGCCTGCACCGGGGTGAGCTGACCGTCCGCAACGTCCACGACCGGGCGTGGAGCGAAGCCGAGCAGGCCTCGACCGAGCACGGCGCGGCGGTGGCCGAGCAGGTGCACGGGATCGCGCCGACCGCGGTGGAGCGCCGGTTCTTCCTGTTCTCGGAGTTCTACCGGTGGACCCTGCGCAACCGCCCCGTGGCGCTGGACCTGCTGCTGGTCTACGCGGCGCTGCTCAACCCCGTGCTGGTCGTGCGCAGGGTGCCGTTCCTGGACTGGCTGACCGACGTGCGCGAGTCGGCGCCGTCGCGCAAGGGGTGCGAGATCGCCTACGCCTACGCGCGGCTCGACCCGGTCAACGGGGCGTTCGGCACCCTGGACCTCCTGCTCGCCTACATCCCGGAGCTGTACGAGGAGTTCGAGGCGACCCGGTAGCGGGCTACCGGGCGGTGAGCGCCGCGTCGACGACCTCACGGCTGTCCACCAGCAGCGCTTGCGCCGCGGTGCGACCGGTCGCGGCCAGGTAGGCGTCCACCAGACGGTTGCCGACGGCGTAACCGGCGCCGGTGGGCAGCCCGACCGGGGTCGCGCCGTAGCGGACGGCGGTCTCGTCGCCGTGCACCCACGCGGTGAAGTTCCGCATCCCGGTGACGTCGAGGCCGGAGACGACCTTGGCGAACACCGCGTCGTCACGCAGGTGGGGCACGCCGATGCGGGTGTGGCCCAGCTCGTCGCCGTACAGCTGGCGGGCGAACGCGTCGGCGAGACCTTCGGACACCACGTGCTCACCCACGGTGACGGTCGCCGGGTCCCACACGACGCCGCCGGGCCCGTAGCGGAGGTTGTGGTTGAGCTCGTGGACCGCGGTCGCCTCCAGGCGCGCCAGGTTCTCCGGGAAGGGCCAGAAGTTCAGGAACACGTGGCCGGGCACGCTGCCGTTCGCCGTCATGCCCAGGTTCGGGCCCATGAAGTGCGCGTCACCGGGATCGCCGAGGACGATGAGCACGGTGATGTCCGGCACGGTGAGGTCGGGGGTCGCGGCGAGCTGCACGGCCAGGGCGTCGTTCAGGGCGCGTTCGACCCGGTGCCACGCGTCGGCGTCGTGCAACGCCTCCAGCGCCTCCCGGCACCGCTGCTCGTCGCGGTCGAGCGGGAAACCGGAACCCATGCGGTGCATCGCGACGAGGTCGACCTCGCCGGGGAAGTGCCGGTACATGCCCGCCGCCGGTTCGAGCACCGCCTTCAGCAGCGCGGGCCGGTCCGCCTGCGGCGACCGGAGGATCTCGCGCATCGCGGGGTAGGTGTCCAGGACCGTGATCGTCATGTCCGGGACGCTAGACGTTCCAGCGACTGGAACTTCAAGCCGACGACACGATCCGGCCCGCCGGCCGTGCGCGCACGTCCGGCGGGCCGGGGTCAGGCCGGCTTGGCGCCCACCCGGTCCGGTTCGCCGGCGGCCGGCCCGGTCTCGTCCAGGAAGCCGCCGGACTGGTGGCGCCACAGCTTCGCGTACGAGCCGTCGGCGTCGAGCAGCTCGGCGTGCGTGCCCTGTTCCACGATCCCGCCCCGGTCGAGCACGATCAGCCGGTCCATCCGCACGACCGTGCTCAGCCGGTGCGCGACGACGAGCGCGGTGCGATCTTCCATGAGCCGCCACAGCGCCTCCTGGACCAGCACCTCGCTCTCCGAGTCCAACGCGCTGGTCGCCTCGTCCAGCAGCAGGATCGGCGCGTCGCGCAGGATCGCCCTGGCCAGCGCGACCCGCTGCCGCTGCCCGCCGGACAGCTTGATGCCGCGTTCGCCGACCATGGTGTCGAACCCGTCGGGCAGCGCGTCCGCGAACTCCGTCACGTGCGCGGCGTGCGCGGCGCGTCGGATCTCGACGTCGGTCGCGCCCGGCCGGGCGAAGGCGATGTTCTCCCGCAGCGTCCGGTGGAACATCGCCGGGTCCTGCGGCACGTACGCGATCAGGCTGCGCAGGTCGGCCTGGCGCAGGCGCGCGATGTCCTGGCCGCCGATGAGGATGCGGCCCTCGTCGACGTCCATCAGCCGCAGCAGCAGGCGGGTGAGCGTGGTCTTGCCGCCGCCGGAGCGGCCGACCAACCCGATCCGCGTGCCCGCCGGGATGTCCAGGTCCAGGCCGGTGAACAGCGGCTTGCCGCCGTCGTGCGCGAACGCCACGTGGTCGAACCGCACCCCGGCGTCCTGCGCGCGCAACGGCTCCGGGTCCTCCGGGTCGAGCACCGTCGGGTCGTCGAGCAGCAGTTCGGTGAACTGCGCGGCCTCGGTGAGCGCGCTCTCGAACCGCCGGTAGATCTGGTTGAACTCGAACATGATCCGCGTCGCGTTGGTGAAGTACGCGAACGTCACCACGATCGCCTCCACGCCGAGCCCGCCGCTGACCCCGACCGCGACCGCGAGGCCGAGCGCGTTGGTCAGCACGGACAGCGGCGCGACCACGGTGTCGATGCGCAGGTTGCCGTAGTCCCACGACCGCAGCGCCAGCACCCGGGTCTCGGCGGCGCGGTCGCGGTGCTCCGCGCTCTCGCGCTCCTCGGCGGCGAACGCCCGCACCGTGTCCATGTTCATCAGCGCGTCGGCGACGTGGCCCGACAGCCGGGCGTAAGCGGCCTCGCGCTCGGCGACCAGGCGTTGGCGGCGGCGGATGAGCGGCGCGACCACGAAGCCCGTCACCAGGATCAGACCGAGCAGCACCACGACGAGCAGCGGGTGGTAGCCCCACAGCACGACGCACGCGAAGCCGAGGGGGATGAGGTTCGCGACGATCTTGAACGCCACGGTGTCGACGAACTCCTCGAACCGCGACGCGAAGCTGAGCACGCGCTTGGTGAGCGACCCGGCGAAGTTGTCGTGGAAGAACGTGGCGTCCTTGCCGAGCAGCGCGTCCATGCCGAAGGTGGACAGGTGCTCGATCCCGCGCCCGTCGGTGCGGTTGAGGCAGTGCACGCCGATGCGCCACAGCAGTTCCGCGAGGAGCATCAGGCCGGCGAAGACCAGCACGTACGGCAGCACGGTGGCGAGACCGGTGTCGCCGCCCTCGGCGAGGCGACCGGCGAGCGCGCCGACCGCCAGCGGCGTCAGGTAGAGCAGGCAGGTGTTGCCCAGCGCGGGCAGCACGAGCGCGCCCGCACCGAGCAGCCGGTGTCGGCGCAACTCCCGCCAGTACAGGCGCAGGGCGAGCAGCACCGCTGTTCTGCGTTTGTCGACGGGTTTTTCGGACCTTGGCGCGGCCATCCGACTCCCTCCGGGGGCACCTTGGCGTTGTCGATGTTGCCCCACCGGGCCGGGTGACGGCGATCGAATAACGACCGGCCACCCCGTTGCGCGTCGAGAATTCCGGCCGTGCCAACGTTTTCCAGGCCGTGGCGAAAGTTCGGAGACCACCGCCCGCGCCGGTGTCGGCGCGAGCAGCGCGGAGCAGCTCGGCGCGTCGGTGGCGGCGCTGGACTTCGAGCTGCCCGCGCACCTGCGCGCCGAGCTGGACCGGGCCAGTGCCGAACCGCCGGCGTCGGTCTACCGGATGTTCACCCCCGACTACCAGGAGTGGCTGGTCAGCCCCCAGGTCAAGGTCGGTGACAAGCCGCCCGGCTACCGCCCCGTCGTGCGCAACTGGGTTCAGCGGTAGTCGCGCAGGTGGTCCAGGCACAGGTCCAGGGCGGCTTCCAGGTGTTCGGCGGAGCCCGTCGACAGCAGGATCGTCACCCCGCCCTGGATCGCCGCGATCACGGCGCCCGCCGTGCGCCGCGGGTCGACGCGCGGGCTGATCCGGCCGCTGTCCCGCATCTGCTCGATGCCGACCTGGACCTGGTGCTGCCACTGGGCGAGCAGCTGCCGGGTGACCGCCTGCGCGGCCGGGGTGCGCCTGCCGACCTCGGTGATCAGCACGCCGAGCGGGCAGTGCACGCCCTGCTCGCGGTAGCGGTCGACCACCACGTCCCGCCACCGCTGCCACGCCGCCCACGACGTGAGCTGCCCGAGGTGCGGCTGCTGGTCCTCGATCACCCGGTCGGCCTCCCACCGGGCGACCGCCGGCAGGAGCTCTTCCCTGCCTTCGGGGAAGTAGTGGAACAGCTGGCCCTTGCCGGTGCCGCTGCGCCGTCCGACGTCCTCCAGGGTGACCGCGTCGATGCCGCGCTCGCGGATCTCCCCGGCCATCGCCTCGACGATCCGCTGCCGGGTCGCGGCGCCCTTCCTGGTGAGCACGGGTCCTCCCGGGACTGCGCTGGTCGGTCCAGTACGGCCGCCGAACCGTGACGTCGGCCCGTCACCGGAGCAGTCGGCGCGCGTGCTCGCGGAAGGCGTCGGTGGCCGGGTGGGTCGCGCTCCGGGGCCAGACGAGCCGCACCGCCACGGGCTCGGTGTCGGTGATCGGCACGTAGCGCACGCCGGGGTGCGGTTGGCTGTGCGCGGTCGCCTCGGTGGTGACCCCGATGGCGTCGCCGGTGGCGATCGCGGTGAGCCACTCGTCGGCGTTGGCGACGTCGAGCGCGTCGGGGCGGCGCGTGGTCGGCCACAGCTCGACGCTGGTGCTGGAGGCGGTGGCGCAGATCGCGACGGGCCGGTCGGCGAGGTCGCCCAACCGGACGGTGAGGGCTCGCGCGAACGGGTGATCTTCGGGAACGGCGGCCACGCGCTGCTCGAGGTAGAGGTCGGCGGACGCCAGCTCACGGTCGGGTGTCGACGGCGAGCGCACGAACGCCACGTCGATCTCGCCGCGCCGAAGCGCGCCCTCGGGGTCGTCCGGCCGGAACACCCGCAGCTCCGCGTCGGGCCGTGCGTGCCGCCACCCGCGCAGCAACGGCACGGTGTGCCTGCCGAGCGCCGCCCAGGCGAACCCGACGCGCAGCGCCCGCTGCCCGGCCGTGACCTCGGCCAGCGCGTCATCCACCTGGGTGAGGATGCGGGTGGCGTGCGCCAGCAGCCGCGTGCCGGCCTCGGTCAGGGCCAGGCTGCGGGTGGTGCGCTCGACCAGCCGGGTGCCGAGCCTGCTCTCCAGCTGCTCCAACGTGCGGGACAGGGCGGGCTGGCTGACGTGCAGCACGGCCGCCGCGCCGGTGATCGTGCCCTCGGCGCCGATCGCCGCGAACGCCCGCAGGTGCCGCAACTCCACATTCATGACCTAGGAGCATAAGTGCTGCGCAAGCGGTATTTCACGAAAGGCGCCGATCGGCTCTAGCGTGATCGTCATGAAGATCCTCCTCATCGGCGCCGGCGGCACGCTCGGCACGTCCGTCCACTCGACCCTGGCCGAACGCGGCCACGACGTCCTCACCGTCGGGCGCTCCGGCGGAGACCTGCGCCACGACTTCACCGACCCGGCGCAGATCACCGAGCTGTACGAGCGGGCGGGCCGGGTCGACGCGGTGGTGAGCGCGGCGGGCGACGTGCCGTGGAAGCCGATCACCGAGATGACCGCGCAGGACTACCTGGACGCGTTCCGGGGGAAGGTGCTGAGCCAGCTCGAACTCGTCCGGCAGGGGGTGGGCCGGATCGCGGAGCGCGGCTCGTTCACGCTCATCACCGGTGTCCTGGCTCGTGAGCCCGTGCCGACCGGCAGCGCGGCGTCCATGGCGAACGGCGCGGTGGAGGCGTTCGTGCGGGCGGCGGCGATCGAGATCGCGCCGCAGCGGGTCAACGCCGTGAGCCCGACCGTGTTCACCGAGAGCCTCGACGACTACGGCGCCTTCTTCCCCGGCATGGAGGCGGTCGACCTGGCGAAGGTCGCGCGGGCCTTCGTCCGGTCGGTCGAAGGTGCGCAGACGGGTCAGGTCTACGTGCTGTAGGAGCGTTCGGAGCAACGGGCGTGCGATCATGTGCCCGGGATGAACGACCGCGACGCCGCCGGAGAAGTCGACAGCGTGCTCACCGCGCTGGTCGATCCGACGCGCCGTCAGCTGCTCGACCTGCTCGCGGCGCAGGGGGAGACGACCGCGACGAAGCTGGCCGAGCAGCTGCCCGTGTCGCGGCAGGCGGTGGTCAAGCACCTCGCCGTGCTGGACGCCGCCGGGCTCGTCTCCGGTGGCCGGGTGGGGCGTGAGGTGCGCTACTCGGTGCGGCCGGCGGCGCTCGACGCGACGGCGCGGTGGATGGCCTCGCTGGCCGCCGACTGGGACCGGCGGCTGGCGACCATCAAGCGCATCGCCGAGGCCGCTGAACGGGACGCGCGCGACAACTCCGGGCGGGCGGGCGGGGCGGAGCCGCGCGAGCGGTCGTGAGGTGGCCGGGCGGTGCGTCCCGCAGGTGCTGGTCGGGGGCCCGGCGACCGCCGCGCCGCCGGTCGCGCACGGTCGGCGGACGCACGCGTGACGCGGAGAGCCCGAACGGTCCGGTGCCGGCGCGGTGGCGGGCCGGTCCCGGTGCCGCCGTCGCAGCGGTCCCGTCAGCTCCGCCCGATCCCGCGCAGCGTGGCGACCACCCCGTCCTGGTCGATCCGCCGCACCGCGTCGGCCAGCAGCGCGCGGAACACGCGTGACCCGCGCAGCGGCAGCGGCAGGGTGAGCACCGGGAAGTCCTGCTGGTGCAGGAACCCGGCGACGGCCACGCCGATCAGGCGCGGCTCGACGCCCAGGGCCAGCAGGTCGACGGCCGGGTCGAGCAGGCGTGGGGGCAGCTTGCGCAGCGCGTCGCCGGCGATCTGGTCCAGCCGGTGGGTGAGCCGCGGGTTGGCCAGCCGGGTGAGCAGCGCCTCGACCTCCCGCTCGTCCGGGCACCGGCCGAACCGGCGCAGCGACGGGCCGGTCTCGGCGCTGATCAGCCGTTCGGCGAAGCGCGCGAACTCGGGCCGGCCCAGGGCGTCGGCGGTGCTCGTGCAGCCGGCCAGCAGGCCGAGGTGGGCCAGCGCCGAGTGCGTGCCGTTGACCAGCCGCAGCTTCGCCGCCTGGTGCGGCGCGATGTCCGGCACCAGTTCCGCGCCGACCGCGTCCCAGGCCGGTCGCCCGGCGGCGAAGTCGTCCTCCACCACCCACCGGCGGTGCGGTTCGCCCACCACCGCGGCCCGGTCCGCCAGACCGAGGACCTCGGCCACGCGGGCGAAGTCGGCGTCCGTGGTGGCGGGCACGACCTGGTCCACCACGCTGGACGGGAACCGCACGTGCTCGCCGGCCCACTCGGCGAGGTCGCCCTCGCCGCGCCGGGCGCAGAACTCGCCCACCAGGCGCGCGACCAGGCGGCCGTTGTCGGGCAGGTTGTCGCAGGAGACGACGGTGAGCCCGCCGCCACCTCGGTCCCGGCGGCGGCGGAGACCGGCGACCAGCTGCCCGACCGGCGTGCGCGGCGGCCCGCCCGCGAGGTCGGCCGCCACGTCCGGGTCGTCGGCGCGCAACCGGCCGGTGATCGGGTCGTGCCGGTAGCCGGCCTCGGTGACGGTCAACGTGACCACGCGGGTGTCCGGTTCGGACAGCACCGTCGCCAGCCGGTCCGGCTGCTCCGACGCCAGCAGCACCTCGCGCACGCTCCCGACCACGCGCAGCCGGTCGTCCGAGGCGCCGCGCTCGGTCACGGTGAACAGGTGGTCCTGCTCGACCAGCGCGTCGACCAGCCGCCCGTTGCGCTGCGCCACGGCGCAGATGCCCCACGGCCCGGGCGCCACGCGCATCGCCTCCTGGGTCAGCACCGCCTGGTGGGCCCGGTGGAACGCGCCCAGTCCGATGTGGACGATGCCGGTCGGCGCGCTCGGCAGGTCGGCCGCCAGCCACCCGGGCAGCCGGGCCGCCGACAGGCGGGGCCGGGTCACCGCCGCGCCACCCCCGAGGTGTCGGCGGCGGCGATGTCGACGTCCTTGCCCTCCGCCGACAGCAGGAACGCCACGAACGACACGGCCGCCGTGCCGATCATCCACCACGCCACCGGCCAGCCCCGCCCGCCCGCCTGCGCGACCAGCGCGGCGGCCACCAGCGGCGAGAACCCGGCCAGGGCCGCGCCGATCTCGCGGGACGCGGCGAAGCCGGTGTAGCGGACTCGCGCGCCGAACAGCTCGGCGTAGAACGCGGGCTGCACCGCGATCATCGGCGCCAGCCCGAACGCCGTCGCCACCACCAGCGCCAGCCAGATCAGCACCGGCTCGCGCGTGTCGAGCAGCAGGAAGAACGGGAACGCGAACGCCGCCGTGAACACCACGCCGACCAGGTTGAGCGGTCGTCGCCCGATCCGGTCGGACAACGCGCCGTACACGGGTTGCAGCACGATCACGACCACCCCGAACGCCACCACTCCGGTCAGCCCGACCCAGCGCGGCAGCGCCAACGACTTGGTGAGGTAGGCCAGGCTGTACGTGGCGTAGATGTAGACGACCGCGGTGTCGCAGACGTGCGCGCCGATGCCGATCAGGAAGTTGCGCGGGTAGCGGCGCAGCGCGTCGGACACGGGCAGCGCCACCTCGGTCCGCTGCCGGGCCAGGCGCTGGAACACCGGCGACTCGGCGACCCGCAGCCGCACGTACAGCGCGACCGCGATCAGCGCGAAGCTGAACAGGAACGGGACGCGCCACGCCCAGTCCAGCACGCTCTGCCGGGGCAGCGTCTCGACCAGCAGGAACACCAGCGTGCCCGACAGCAGGCCGAGCTGCACGCCGGTCTGGGCGAACGACGTGAAGAACCCGCGCCGGTGCGCCGGCGCGTGCTCGGCCAGCAGCGTGGACGCGCCGCCGAACTCCGCGCCCGCGCCGAGGCCCTGGCACATCCGCAGCACGGTCAGCAGGATCGGCGCGGCGACGCCGATCGAGTCGTAGGTGGGCAGCAGGCCGATCAACCCGGTCGAGACGCCCATGACCAGGGTCGTGATCACCAGGGTCGAACGGCGGCCGATGCGGTCGCCGAGGTGGCCGAACACGAAGCCGCCCAGCGGCCGGACCGCGAAGCCGACGCCGAACGTCGCGAACCCCACGATCACACCGGTCGCCGGGTCGTCGGTGACGAAGAACAGCTCGTTGAACACCAGCGTCACGGCGAAGCCGTAGATGAAGAAGTCGTACCACTCCAACGCGGTGCCGATCACGGACGCGCCGACGACCCGGCGCAACTGCCCGCCACCGGCAGGGTCGTCGCGCGCCACGTCGTGCCCGGCCACGTCGTGCCCGGCCGCGTCGTGCCCGATCGAGTCGTGCTCGCCCGCGTCCTGCCCGATCGCGTGGTGCCCGATCGCGTCCTGCCCGATCGCGTCGTGCCCGGTCGCGGTGCGATCGGTGGCGGTGTGGTCGGCGGCTCCGGTCACGGCGTTCCCTCCTTCGCCTTCAGCAGGCCGTGCAGTTCGCGCCAGGTCTCCTCGGCCATCGGGATCCCGTCGCGCGACCGGGCGCGGCGGGCGCGGGCCTCCGGTTCGCCCGGCACCAGCACCTCGCCGCTGTCCTGGGCGGGCGGGGTGCCGGCCAGCTCGCGGCAGAACAGCTCCGCCTGCTCGCGGAACCGCTCGACGGGGGTGAGCGAGCCGATGTCGACGGCCACCAGCACGGTGCCGAACCCGCCCCGGTACCCGGGGAGGCTGCCGATGCCCATGCCGGTGAGCAGACCACCCACCACCTCGATCAGCACGCTCAGGCCGTAGCCCTTGTGCCCGCCGAACGGCAGCAGCGCCCCGCCCGCGTAGAAGTCGCCCGGGTCGGTGGTCGGTCGGCCGTCCGGGTCGAGCACCAACCCCTCGGACACGCGTTCGCCGCGGTCGCGGGCCACCGCGAGCTTGCCCTCGGCCACGCCGGAGGTGGCCCAGTCGACCACGATCGGCGGGCGGTCCGCCGCCCGCGGCGCGGCCCAGGCCAGCGGGTTGGTGCCGAGCCGCCGTTCCCGGCCGCCGTAGGGCGCGACGGTGGCGTCGGCGTTGCCGAACGCGAGCGCGACCAGGTCGTGCTCGGCGAGGAAGCCGACGTACTCGCCGAGCCGGCCGACGTGGTTGCAGTCCTGGATCACCGCGACCCCGCTGCCGTGCGTGCGGGTCAGGGCGCGCAGCTCGCGGGTGGCGACGCCGGCCGCGATCCGGCCGAGCGCCCGGTTGCCGCGGACCACGACCGTGCCGGGCCGCGGGTGGTCCACGTCGGGCCGGGCGCGTGGGTCGATCCGGCCGTCGCGGATGCGGGCCACGTAGTCGACGAGCCGGCGCACGCCGTGCGAGTCGTGGCCGGTCAGGTTCGACTCCACCAGCGAGCCGGCGACCGCCTTGGCGTCGACGAGGTTCGTCCCGGCGTCGAGCAGGATGCGGACCGCGAGCTTCCCGAGCTCGCTCGACGTGACCTTCATGCGTTCCGTCTGACGGAATGGGGTTCCATCGACATGGCACCACCATGACATGGCACGGCCACCTTGTGAAGCGGGTCACAGGGTGATTCGGTTCAGTCAGCGCCCAGCGCGTGCGAGACCGCGGCGGCGGCGCGCACCACCAACTGCGGCAGGTCCGCGGGCGCCTCGGCCAGGTCGACCAGGGACGCCGCCGACAACCCGCCGACCACCTCGCCGGTGTGGTCGACCACGGCCGCGCCGACCGCCCGAACGCCGGCCTCGTTCTCCTCGTGGTCCTCGGCGTAACCGCGTCCGCGGACCGCGGCCAGCTCGGCGAGCAGGGCCTGTTCGTCGGTGATGGTGCGGCGGGTGCGGGCGGGCAGGCCGGTGCGCCGGGCCAGCGCCCGCACCTCGTCGTCGGGCAGGGAGGCCAGGATCGCCTTGCCGATGGACGTGCAGTGCAGGCGCAGGCTCATGCCGACCCGGGAGGCCAGGTGGTAGGGCCGCGCGCCCTCCACCTTGGCCACGTACACGGCCTCGTCGCCGGACAGCAGCGCGAAGTGGACCGTCCACCCGGTCCGCTCCTGGAGGTCGCGCAGCGTCGGCCGGACGTGCTCGGCGACGTCGAGGCGTTGCAGGAACCGGCCGGCGAGGCTGAGGATGCGCGGGCCGCCGAGGTAGCCGCCGCGCCCGTCGGCCCGCGCGAAACCGCGCCGGACGAGGGTCTGCAGGATGCGGTGCACGGTGGGTTTGGGCAGGCCGGAGGCGTCGGCGATGTCGGCGATGCGCGAGTGGTCGGCGAGCGCTTCCAGGACGCTCAGCGTCTTCTCGGCCGCGGACAGCGGTGCGTCGCCACTCATGGGCCCAATGTAGGACAGGTCCGATCACCGCGACCCGGTCCGGCGGGGCGGCGGCGGGTCAGCGGTGGATCTTGCGCGGCGTGAGGACCGCGGTCAGGCCGTCGAGGAGGCGTTCGAGGCCGAAGTCGAACAACGACTCGAGGTCGACGTCCGCGCCTGGTTCCGCGACCCGCGCGATGTGCGCGATCAGCGGGCCGTCGACGGCGAGCCGGGCCGTCATCCACTGCCTGCTGGTCATCCCGGTGTCCAGCTCCGCGCCGGCCTCGCTCTCGATGTTCAGCGCCGTGCCGCGCACGTGGTTGACCAGCGCGGCGTAGACGTGCAGGCGGGTGCGCTGGTCCAACCCGAGGTCGTCGAGCGCCCGCAACGTCCACTCGGCGTACGCGAGCAGGCCCGGCAGCGTGGCCGGCCGGACGATCGACACCAGCCGCGGCAGCCAGGGGTGGCGTTGGTAAGCCGCCCACTGGAGCCGGGCGGCGACCCGCAGGTGGGACCGCCAGCCCGGCGGCGGCTGCGGGTACTCGATCTCCGCGAACGCGGCGTCGGCGATGAGCTGGGGGAGGTCGGCGTCGAGGTGCTCGCGCAGGGCCACGGTGGCGACGCCGAGCTTGGCCGCGACCGCCCGGGCGGACAGCGCGGCCAAGCCGTCGGCGTCGGCGATGCCCATGGCCACCCGGACGACGCGGTCGTGGTCGAGACCGCCGGTCGACCGCGACGGCAGCCTGCGCCGGGCCACGACGGCGCCGACGCGGGACGTCGACTCGATGGCGCCCGCCTGCTTGAGCGCGGCCAACGCCTTCGTCGCGGTGGCCATGGCGACGCCCCACTCGCGCATGATCGCCCTGGTCGTGGGCACCGGGTCGCCGGGCCGCAGCTCGCCGTCGGCGATGCGGCGCTCGACGTCGGCGACGATCCGGAGGTACGGCGGCTGCGGGTCGGTCACGGTGTCATCGTGCCAGGGCTCAGCGGGCCGGCAGCCAGTTCCCGTGCAGGCCGAGCGGGACCCGGACCGGCAGGTGCACGCGGGCGACGGGGTCGCCGGTGAAGTCCTGGGCCGAGAGGATCACGAGGTCGCTCGCCCCGCGCGCGGGGTTGTGGACGTAGGTGAGCAGGTACCCGTCGTCCTCGCCGGGGCCCGCGGCGGCGAACACCGCCTCACCGACCGCCTCGTGCCTGCCGAACCCGCGCACCTCGGACGTGCCGCGGACGAAGTCGTGCTTCACGAGGGCGTTGGTGAAGGCGTCGTCGGACGGCGTGCCGTCGGGCGTGAACGGGATGCCGTACAGGGCGGTCGCGGCGGAGTAGCCGAACCGGTGCGGGCGGGTGGCGCGTGCTTCGTTGACGCGCGGGAAGTCCTGCGGCCGGTCGTCGAGGCGGCGCTGGTCGACCTGGCCGGCGGTGATCGTCCAGCGGTCCAGCGCCGGTCGGATCGCGCCGGGGTCGGCCGGGTCGAACGGACCTTCGGCCGTGACCACGTCGACCACGACCGAGTCGCCGTCGTCGTAGGCGTTGAGCGTGTGGCTGACGTGGACCGGGTCGACGTCGAGCCAGCGCACGTCGCCGCCGGCCCGCGGCAGGACGCCGACCCGGGTCGGGTGCTCCGGGAGCCAGCGGCACTCGAACCCGTCGAAGCCGATCGGCGTGTCCCACAGGACCACGTGGTTCTCGGTGAGCGCGAAGTCGTGCATGAAGGGCGTCCGGGCGAGGGGCACGGTGGTGGTCCGGACGACGCTCTCGCCGGCGTCGACCACGATGTGCTGGACGAACTCGCGGCCCGGCATGTACGACAGCGAGTGCAGTTCACCGGTGAGCGGGTCGTGCTTCGAGTGCGCGCCCGCCGTGAAGCCCTCCGCGGTCGCGCCGAGGTCGCACGCGCCGACGGTGTCCAGCTCCTCGTCGAGCTCGGCGGGCGGCAGTCCGCCCTCCGCCAGGGCGAACGTCCGCCGGGCGTGCTCGATCACGTGCACCATGGGCGCGAACCCCGGCGTGCGCACGAACCGGTTGCGGTACCACTCGGCCCGGCCGTCGCGCAGCCGCACGCCGTGGACCATGCCCTGGCCCATGCCCCACAGGTGCACGGCGGGGTCTTCGACGCCCAGCGGGTTGGGCCCGTTGCGCAGGTAGCGGCCGTCGAGCTCGACCGGGATCCGCCCGGTGACGGGGAGGTCGTGCGCGGTGATCTCTTCGGTGACCGGGGCGAAAGGCCCCGCCAAGTACTTCATGCCGGAACCGTATGGCGGAGATCCGCGAATTCACGGCGGTGCGGGCGATCGCCCCGCTGTGCACTAGTGCAATGGCCGGAGCGGACCGGAGCGCGCCGCCCCCGCTGCCGGTGGCCGGCCCGTCCTCCCGGCCGAACGGCAGCGGGGCAGCGTCCACCCCGCCCGGACGCGTGCTGAGCTGCCGGAAGGGCTACCGGGACTGGAGGGCGTCCACGGCGACGGCCTGCGCGATCACGGCGCGGCGGTCGACGTAGGGGTCGGCGATCTGGATCAGGTAGTGGTCGCGGACCCACGTCTTCTTGTCCACGCTGAACACCGGCTGACCGTCGCGGGCGAAGTCGAAGTGGTAGCGGAACGGGAACGGGATGTTGTTGACCAGGGGCAGGAAGCCCCAGATGCGGCGCAGGATGGCGATGCCCGGGTTGCGCTCGCGGCCCGTGGTGGTCGGCGCGTTCGGCTGGTCGAGGTGCCAGGTCGAGTTGGTCAGCGACTTGCCGAAGTCCTTGCGGAACAGGGCGATCGGCTGCCCGGCGCCGTCGACCACGTCGTAGCCGCTGCCGAGGTCGATCACCTTGCGCGCCCGGAAACCCGCGAGCACCTGGCTCTTGGTCGAGTCGGTGTAGATGGTCACCTGCTCCTTGAAGGCCATCCGCTTCTGCTCGACGAACGCCACGAGCGGGCCGGGCTCCCCGCCGTTGTCGGCGAAGACCTCGTAGCGGTTCACCATCAAGGTGACCTTCTGGTGCATGTGCAGCACGTTCGTCGCCTGCGAGAGCATGGACGTCCCCCTGGGGTCGGTGAAACCGGAGTTTGTCACCCGACCGGATGAAGATCACCACAGGGGCCGGTGACGGGCCGGGCGCGTGGCCCGGCCCGCCGACCCCGGGTCAGGCGGCCTGCGCCTGGTTGTAGAGGTTCTGGGCGTCGGCGCCGAAGTACGGGCCGAACATCCAGTTCGGGAACAGGTTGATCTTGTAGCTGTTCACCGAGTTGACCGTCCCGGTCCCGGTCGCCTCGGAGAACGCGCGGAACCAGGGGCCACCGCTCGCGCCACCGGTCATGTTGCAGGTCATGCCGATGCCGTCGCTGATGAAGGCGTTGAACGTCCGGCCGCTGCAGTAGACGAGCTTCGTGCCGTCGTACGGCGCGGCGGCGGGGTAGCCGAAGGCGTAGGTGTTGTCGGCGCGCGGCAGGTTGAACGCGATGCCCTGAGCGCCGACGACGTCGGTGAGGGACTGCCCGTTCAGCTGCCCGACGACGATGGCGCCGATGTCGTAGTTGATGTCCTCGCTCGCGTGCCACTGGGGCGTGGCGAAGGTGGCCCGTGCGGCCCACGTGCCGTACGGGGCGTTCCCGTTGTCGTAGGCCGGGACGAACGCGACGTTGGTGTGGTAGGCGCCGTCCAGCTTCACGCAGTGCCCGGCCGTGACGACCGTGCTCTTGTTCGCGCTGGTGACGGCGTTGCCGCTGCACGAGGCGTTGCGGCCCTGGTAGGTGAAGAACACCCGGCCCGCGGTCCGCACGACGGCGCCGCCGCCGGTCCACGCGCTGCCGCCGTTGGGGAAGGCCAGCGGTGCGACGGTGGCGGGCTCGCCGGTCGGGACGGTGGAGCGCAGGGCGGAGGGGGTCGTGGTGCGGAGGTCGAGCGGGACGGCGGAGCGCATCCGTTCCGGCGTCCAGTAGTCGCCGGGCGCGGCGGCGGACTGCGCCGCCGGGACGGTGACCGCCGACAGGGCCAGCGCGCTCACCAGGGTGACCAGTCGTTTCACGGCACGGTTCATGATCTTCCACCTTTCGTGGGTCGATCAACGGCAGGGACCGTGAGGTGAAAGTTACTCAGCGCAACGCCCCGGCGTTTCCGGCGAACGGGTGAGAACCGGGAGCGGACCTCGGGTTGCGGCGGGCGCGGACCGCGAAGTCCGTGTGTTTGTGGTCCGCGGGGACGGGGCACCTGATGGTGTCCTGTGTCCCCCTGCAGAAGGTGGTAGTGGTGTCGCTTCCCCGCAGTGGCGAGCTCCTGGCCGGTAGGTACGAGATGGCCGGGACGCTGGGGATCGGCGGCATGGCCGAGGTGCGCCGGGGATGGGACACGGTGCTGCGGCGGGCCGTGGCGGTGAAGCTGTTCGACGCCACCGGGGACCCCGACGCGGCGCGGCGGTTCGACAACGAGGCGCGGACCCTCGCCCGGCTGTCGCACCCCGGGCTGGTCTCCGTGTACGACGCCGGCCACAGCGACGGCACCGCGTTCGTCGTGTTGCGGCTGGTCGAGGGCCGCACGCTGCGCGACCGGATGGCCGAGGGGCCGCTGTCGGTGCCCGAGGTGCGGGACCTGGGCGCCCGGCTGGCCGAGGCGCTGGCCTACGTGCACGAGCAGGGCGTGGTGCACCGGGACGTCAAGCCGTCGAACATCCTGCTCGACGACGACGGCACGCCCTACCTGGCCGACTTCGGGCTGGCGCACCTGGCCGACAGCACCCGGTTCACCCGCACCAACCAGATGGTGGGCACGGCCGCCTACCTCGCGCCGGAGCAGGTGCGCGGCAGCGAGGTGGGCCCGGCCGCCGACGTGTACTCGTTCGGGCTGGTGCTGCTGGAGTGCCTGACCGGTCGCCGCGAGTACCCGGGCGGTGACGTCGAGTCGGCCGTGGCCCGGCTGCACCGGCCGGCGGTGGTGCCCGCCGACCTGCCCGACGACCTGGTGCGCCTGCTGTCGTTGACGACCTCGTTGTCGGTCCGCCGCCGACCGACCGCCCACCGCTGCGCGCACGTGCTGCGGGACCTGCCCGACGACGACCCGACCGTAGTGGCAGCCGTGCCGCGCTCACGTCGGCAGTTGACGGCCCTCGCCGCGTCGGCGGCCGGGCTGGTCGGCGCGCTCGGCATCGCCTGGGCGGTGTCGCCCGGCTCGTCCCCGGCCACGTCCGCGCCCGTGGAGTCCCCGGCGCGAGCGGTCGTCCAGGACACCGGCACGACGACGACGAACCAGCCGGTGGTCGACCTGGGCACGACGACGCCGGCCGCCGGGCAGCCTGTCGTCGAGCAACCGGTCGTCGAGGAGCGGCCGGTCGCCGGTGAGCAGCCCGCCGGTCCGCAGGCGAGACCCGTCGCGCCCGGTCAGGTGAAGGACGGGAAGGGAAAGCCGGCCGGCAAGGCCGGCAAGGGCAAGCCCTGAGCCCGCGTACCCCGCGGAACCAGGTCCGAGCACGTTCGTGGAACCCTTCGGCGTTGATCCGCGTCGGTCCTGCAGTGGCGGCGTGGCGGACCCGGGGGAGTCATGGCGGAGGAGTTCGGGCCTTATCGGGTCGGCGAGCTGTTGGGGCGCGGCGGCATGGGCGAGGTGCACCGGGCCCACGACACCGCGCACGACCGCGTGGTGGCGTTGAAGCGGCTCTCCGCCGTGCACAACGACGACGAGGACTTCCGCGCCCGGTTCCGGCGGGAGTCGCGGATCGCGGCCCGGCTGCGCGAGCCGCACGTCATCCCGATCCACGCCTACGGCGAGATCGACGGCCGGCTCTACCTGGACATGCGCCTGGTGGAGGGTCGTGACCTGGCGGAACTCGTCGCGGACGGCCCGCTCGACCCCGCGCGGTCCGTGCGGCTGGTCGCCCAGGTCGCGGGCGCGCTCGACGCCGCGCACGCGGACGGCCTGGTGCACCGCGACGTCAAGCCGTCGAACATCCTCGTCACGCCGGACGACTTCGTGTACCTGGTCGACTTCGGCATCGCCCGCAGCGTCCTGCCGGCCGGCACGCACCTGACCGCGTCCGGCGCGGTGATCGGGACCCTGGACTACCTGGCGCCCGAGCGGTTCGGCGACGGACAGGTGGACGGGCGCGCGGACGTCTACGCGCTGGCCTGCGTGCTGCACGCGTGCGTCACCGGCAACCGGCCGTTCGAGGTCGACAGCGCCGCCGCCCTGCTCTGGGCCCACCTGCAACAACCGCCGCCCGCCGCCTCGGCCACCAACCCGGCCGTGCCCCGCGCGCTGGACGACGTGATCCGGCGCGGCATGGCCAAGGACCCGGCCGACCGCTACCCGACCGCGGGCGCGCTGGCAGCGGCCGCCGCCGAAGCCCTCACCACCCCGGCCGGGGCACCCACCGCCGGCCGGGTCACACCCGTGCCACCCGCCGCCGGCCCCGTGCTCGGGCCACCCGCCGCCAACCGGGTCACGCGGGTGCCCTTCGCTGCCGGCCCGGCGTCGCCGCCCGCATCGCCCGCCCGAGCCGCGTCACCGCCCCGGACCCCGGCCCAGGGCAACCGCGTGCCGCTCACCGCACCGCCTCGCGGCGCGGTGCCGCCCAGCTCTTCCCCGGTGGTGGTCCCGGTCCAGCGGCCGACTGGGCGCAAGGTGCCGGTCGCCCCGATCGTCGCCGGCGCGGTGGCGCTGGTGCTCGTGGCGGCGGTCGTGGCCTGGTCCCGGGACTGGACCGGCGGTGGCCGGCTCGCGGGTTCCGCCACCGTGACCACGACGTCCACCACGCTGCCCACCACGTCCAAGGCGGGCACACCGACGTCGTCCGCCACCCGGACCACGTCCACCACGTCCACCACCGCCGACCACCAGGCGGTCGCCCTGCTGGGCCGGCTCCCCTCCGCCTACCGGGACAACCCGACGTGCGCGCCCACCCCGTCGAGCGGGGGAGTCGCGGCGACCGTCACCTGCACCAAGGCGAACTCGGTGCACTTCCGCTTCCCGCCACCGGACCAGGCGGTGTTCCACCTGTTCACCGACCGCGCCGCGCAGGACGCCCACTTCAAGGCCGTGGTGGACGCCAACGGCATCCCGCGCGACGACAGCCAGGGCGGTTGCCGCCCCCTCACCCAGCCCGTGCACTACGCCCTGTACTACCGGTCCGAGAGCGGTCCCGTGCCCGGCGAGTACACGACCTGCTTCGTGGCCGACGGCGTCGGCCAGGTGTGGTGGGTCGACACCCGGACCTCGGTCACCGGCCAGCTGCGGTCCTCGACGGCGCTCGACCCGGACTCGCTCGACCAGCTCGGCTACTGGTGGAACTCGATGATCCTCACCCAGATGTCGTGAGGTCGTCGAGCTTGCGCTCCAAGACCGCCCGCTCCCGCTCGTTGCCGCACAACTCCACGGCCCGCGCCAGCTCGACCCGCGCCTCGTCCGCGCGCCCCAGCCTGCTGAGCAGCTCACCCCGCACGCTGGGCAGCAGGTAGGAGTTCGCCAGCGCGTCCGAGTCCGCCAACCCGTCCACGATCGGCAGCGCCGCGGCCGGTCCGCCGGCCATGGACACCGCCACCGCCCGGTTCAGGTCCACCACCGGTGACGGCGCCAGCCGGCCGAGCGCCTCGTACAGCAGCACGATCCGCTCCCAGTTCGTCTTCTCCACCGAGGGCGCGACGGTGTGGCACTCGGCGATGGCCGCTTGCAGGCCGTAAGCGCCGAAGCCCCGGCCGACCTTCTCGGCACGGGCCAGCGCGGCCCGCCCGCGCCGGATCGCGGCCCGGTCCCAGCGTCGGCGGTCCTGCTGGTCCAGCAGCACGGGCTCGCCGTCCGGCCGGGTGCGGGCGGGGAAGCGGGCCGCCGTCAGCTCCAGCAACGCCAGCAGGCCGAACACCTCGGGCTGGTCGGGCACCAACCGGCTCAGCACGCGGGCGAGCCGCTGCGCCTCGCCCGCGAGGTCGAACCGGATCAGGTCGTCGCCGGAGCTGGCCGTGGAGCCCTCGGTGAAGATCAGGTAGATCACGTTGAGCACCGAGTTGAGCCGCGCGGCCCGCTCCTCGGCCGTCGGCACCTCGAACGGCACGCCGGCCGCACCGAGGGTCTTCTTCGCCCTGGTGATCCTGGCCTGCGCGGTCGCGGTCGGCACGAGGCACGCCTTCGCGATCTCGTCGCTGGTCAGCCCGCCGACCACGCGCAACGTCAACGCCACCCGAGCCTCCCGCGACAGCACGGGGTGGCACGAGATGAACATCAGCGCCAGCACGTCGTCGTCGATCTGGTCCGGGTCCCACGGCACGTCGTCGGCCTCGGCGGGGCCGCCGCCCGACGTCGCGCCACCCTCGCCGAGGCCGTGCGCGAGGGTGGCGTACTTGGCGTCGAGGGCGGACCGGCGGCGGAACGCGTCGATCGCGCGCCGCCTGCCGACGGTGAGCAACCACCCCGCCGGGTTGTCCGGCACGCCGTCACGCGGCCACGTCACGAGCGCCTCGGCCAGCGCCTCTTGGGCGAGGTCCTCGGCCAGCGCGAAATCGCCGGTGTAGCGCGCGAGCGCGCCGACGATCCGCGCCGACTCGATCCGCCAGACGGCGGCGACGGCCGCGCGACCCGTCGGATCGCCGGCCGTCGACGCGCTCAGAGCTGACCGGTGGCTTCCCGCCACGCCCGCTCCTTCTTGATCCACTCGTTGTCCTGCGGGAACTCGTCGATCGAGGTGACCCGGCGGATCTCGGTCTTGAAGCCCGCCCCGGAGACCGGGGACCGCTTGGCCCACTCGACGGCCTCCTCCTTCGACGCCACGTTGAGGATGTAGAAGCCGTTGAACAGCTCCTTCGTCTCGCCGTACGGGCCGTCGGTGACCACGGGCGGCTCTGACGAGTAGTCGACCACCACGCCCTCTTCGGCCTCGGCGAGCCCTTCCGCGGCGACGAGCACGCCCGCCCGGATCAGCTCGTCGTTGAACTTGCCCATCGTCTCCAAGATCTCGTCGAAGTCGAACGCGCCCATCCGGGCGTAGGCCTCGTCGGTCGCGCGCATGATCAGCATGTACTTCATGGTTCCGTCTCCCTGGCCGTCGCACGGGCCCTCTCCCGGGCCCCGTCCCCCTGAGGTCGAACGGGCGCCGCCGTGGATCGACACACCCGCCGAACTTTTTTCCGAGAGAGCGCGGGCAGCCTACTTCGGCCACCGATCCACGCGCTCGCGCGACGCGCCCACGTGGCGAACAGGACCAGCGTGACCAGCGGGAACACCACCACGACCGCCATGAGCGCGGAGCCGGCGAGCGCGAACGAGGCGAGCGGCCAGTGCCGCACCCGCTCCTCGCCGCACGCGGGCGAGCAGCACCGGGCCGCCGAAGACCAGGGCGTAGGCGGTGATCACCCAGGTGGGCCCGGTGGGGGAGAAGCCGACCTCGGCCCCGATCCCGGGCAACGCGCCGACGACGACTGGACCGACCTCGGGTCGCGGGTCGCCGGAGTGGCAAACAATCTTGCCGGTTTGGCAAGCTGCGGGGATGGACGACGACCTGGACCGCGTGCTGACCGCCGTGGGGCCGAGGCTGCGGGCGCTGCGCCGGGCCCGCGGTGTCACCCTCGCCGACCTGGCCGAGGCCACCGGCATCTCGGCGAGCACCCTGTCACGGCTGGAGAGCGGCCGGCGGCGGCCGAACCTGGAGCTGCTGCTGCCGCTGGCGCGGGCGCACGGCGTGCCGCTCGACGAGCTGGTCGGCGCACCGCCCACCGGCGATCCGCGCGTCCACTTCCGACCGGTCCGCCGGCACGGCATGACGTTCCTGGCGTTGAGCCGCCGACCGGGCGGCACGCAGGCGTTCAAGATGATCATCCCGGGCGCCCTGCACGACGCCGTGCCCGAGCCGAAGACCCACGAGGGCCACGAGTGGCTCTACGTCCTCGACGGACGGCTGCGACTCGTGCTGGGGAGCAGGACATCGTGCTCACGCCCGGCGAAGCGGCCGAGTTCGACACCCGGGTCCCGCACTGGCTCGGCACCGCCGACCCCGGCACCGTCGAGGTGCTGATCCTGTTCGGCCCGCAAGGCGAACGCGCCCACGTGAAGGCCCGGACCTGACTCCTCGGAGGAAGCACGCCGGTGTGCCCCCCACCTCGCTGTGAGGGGCACACCGGCGAGCGTCACGGGGTCCGGCAGCTGACCGTCGGCGCGGCCCACTGGCCGTTCGTCATCACGGTGAAGCCGAACGTGGTGCTCGCGCCCGCGGCGAGGTTGCCGTTGCCGTTGGGCTTCATGGTCATCACGTTGCCGCTGGAGTCCCAGCTGGGCGTGCCGCTCCAGGTGGCCGAGACCTTCTGCGGGGAGGTGACGGTGACGGTGGCGGTCCAGCTGGTGATCGCCGAGGAACCGGCCCGGATCGTCACCTCGCCGTTGAAGCGGTCACCCCACTGCTGGCTCGTGCGGTAGGTCGCGGTGCAGGAGCCGTCGCCCGGCTGGGGCGTGGTGGTGGTGGTCGGCGTGGTGGTGGTGCCGGGCGGGGTGTCCGTCGGCGCGACGGCCCGACCGGTCGAGGGCGAGATCATGCCGGCGCACAGGCCGCGGCTCGCCAGGTTCGACGCGATCTGCGGGACGGCGTTGATCGTCGTCTGGTAGCCGTCGTGCATCAGGATCACACCGCCGTTCTGCAGCGTGGACGCGGCCTGCACGATCTGGGCGGTGCTGGCGTTGTTCCAGTCCTGCGAGTCGACGCTCCACAGCACCTCGGTCAGGCCGAACTGGGCCTCGACCGCCTTGAGGGTGCTGTTGGTCTCGCCGTACGGCGGGCGGAACAGCTTCGGCGCGACACCCGTCGCCGACTGGATCACCTGCTGCGTCTGGGAGATCTCCGACGTCATCTGCGCCTGGCTGAGCTGCGTCATGTGCGGGTGGGACCAGCTGTGGTTCTCCACCCACATGCCGGCGTCGCGCTGGCTGCGGGCGAGGGCCTGGTTGGACTGGACGTTGTTGCCCTGGTTGAAGAACGTGGCCCGCAGCCCGGCCGACCGCAGCGCGTTGAGCAGCGCGGTGGTGGTGGCCGCCTTGGGCCCGTCGTCGTAGGTCAGGGCGACGTAACCGTTGGCGCAGTTGGCGTTGTTCGGCGGCGTCGTGGTCGTGGTGGTCGGCCCGGTCGTCCCGGCTGCGTTGAGGGTGTTGAGGACGGAGGTGTAGGCGGCTTTCTTGTTGCCGGAGCCGTCGAAGAGCAGGGGGGTGCCGGAGGCGCGCCAGGAGTCGCTGTCGCGGATGCCCCAGACGGTGATGCCGGTGCAGCGGGTGACGGCGAGGCAGGCTTGGACGACGCCTTGGTATTGCTGGGCCTGGCTGCTGCCGGAGCCTTCGATGTCGAGTTCGGTGATCTGGACGTCGACGCCGAGGGCGGCGAAGTTCTGCAGGGTGGTGTGGTAGTTGGAGGGGACGGGGTTGCCGCTGTTGAAGTGGGCCTGGAAGCCGACGCAGTCGATGGGGACGCCGCGGGACTTGAAGTCCTGGACCATGCGGTAGACGCCCTGGGTCTTGGCGTGTGACCAGTTGTCGGTGTTGTAGTCGTTGTAGCAGAGCTTGGCGTTCGGGTCGGCGGCTCGGGCGGCGCGGAAGGCGGCTTCGATCCAGTCGTTGCCGGTGCGCTGCAGGTTGGAGTCGCGTCGGCCGCCGCCGGAACCGTCGGCGAACGCCTCGTTCACCACGTCCCAGGCGTAGATCTTGCCGCGGTAGTAGGTGGCGACCTGGGTGACGTGGTTGAGCATCGCGTTGCGCAGCGCGGTGCCGGACATGTTCTGCATCCAGCCCGGCTGCTGCGAGTGCCACGCCAACGCGTGACCGCGCACCCGCATGCCCTGGGCACGGGCGTGGTTGACGATCCGGTCGCCGTTGCCGTAGCTGAACTGGTTCTGGTTCGGCTCCGTGGCGTCCATCTTCATCTCGTTCTCAGCCGTGACCATGTTGAACTCACGGTTGAGGATCCCGACGTACGTCGAGTCACCCAGCTTGTTGGCCGCGACCGCGGTGCCGAAGTACCGGCCGCTCTCCGCGGCGGACGCGCCCAACGTGGTGCCGGCGCTGGCCACGCTCGGCAGGACGACGGCCAACGCGCCGATCAGCCCGACCGCACCGGCCAGGGCCGCGACGCGTCGCGACCCTCCTCGTGCCACCGGCCTGCCGGCAGCGGTGACAGCAGTTCTGGACATCACTTCCTCCAAGGGGTCGACCGGACCGGTATCGGACCGAAAGTTGCGATACCACTGGGTGACGCTTTCGAAAACTAAAGCGAATGATCGTCCGAGTCAAGAAGTGAGATCCACCTATAGAGACGCAAGAGTGCAGGTAGAGCTGGAAGAAAGGCTGACGCCACTAGCTTCTGCGGCTTACGAAAGTATCGGTCCCGGCACCGGTAGGGCCGTTCGGCCGTGTGGTGTCGGGAGAGTGGGCGAAACGCGCCCGGTGTGGTCGCGCCACACCGGCGTGGGGCGAAGAGTGGCGCGGCCCACCAGCGACGAACGGTCGACGGGGCTCCTAGCGTCGGGACATCGCCCGTGACCGCCATCACTCAACGTGGAGGATGCGCCATGTCGGATCGTCGCCCTGTCCCGGCCGTTCGCGGTCCCGCCGCGGCCCTCGTCGCGGTGGTGGCCGTGGTGCTGGCCACCGCGGTCTCCCTAGTCTCCTCGCCACGACCCGCCGCCGCCGCGACCCTGCAGGAGGTCACGGGTTTCGGGACGAACCCGGGAAACCTGCAGATGTTCCGCTACGTGCCCGCCGGGCTGCCCGCGGGCCGCCCGGTCGTCGTCGCCCTGCACGGCTGCACGCAGAACGCCACGGGCTACGGCACGGCCACCGGCTGGACGCAGCTGGCCGACCGCTGGAAGTTCACCGTCGTGGCGCCGCAGCAGAAGTCGCAGAACAACGCCAACTCCTGCTTCAACTGGTTCGAGCCGGGCGACACCCGCCGGGGTTCGGGCGAGGCGCTGTCGATCAAGCAGATGGTGGACAAGGCCAAGCAGGACAACGGCGCCACGTCGGCGTACGTCAGCGGGTTGTCCGGGGGCGGCGCGATGACCGCGGTCATGCTCGCCACCTACCCGGACGTGTTCGCCGGCGGCGGCATCGTGGCCGGACTGCCCTACCAGTGCGCCACCTCGGTGCTGACGGCGTACAGCTGCATGAGCCCCGGCACGAACCTCACCCCCGCGCAGTGGGGCGACAAGGTCCGCGCGGCGTACGCCCACTCCGGTCCGCGACCGAAGGTGTCCATCTGGCACGGCGCCGCGGACACCACCGTGCGACCGCTCAACGGCACGGAGCTGGTCGAGCAGTGGACCGACGTCAACGGCACCGACCAGACCCCGGACGTGAGCGACACCGTGGCCGGCTACCCGCACCGGGTCTACGGCGGCACGGTCGAGTACTACTCGATCACGGGCATGAACCACGGCCAGCCCGTCGACCCCGGCGCCGGCGCCACCCAGTGCGGCGGCACCGCCGCGTACATGCTCGACGTCAACGTGTGCGCCGCGTACCACCTGGCGCGCTTCTGGGGCATCGACGGCGGCGGCACCGGTCCGACCAACCCCACCACCACCACCGTCCGCCCGCCGTACACCGAAGCGATCACCGCCACCGCGACGGACCACTACGTGGCACAGCGGATCGACGTCGGCGAGTACACCACCCTGGGCGCCCGGTACGGCTACACCACGCCCTTCGCGCTCTACCGGTGCGACGCGGACTGGACCGACAAGGCCGACTGCTCCGCGATCTGAGTCCGGTACGTCGAGGAGGGCCACGGGTTCGCGGTGCCGGAGGACGCGCTCGCCGAGCCTGCGGCCGACCGCGATCGGGGACCGCGGCACGGGTCCCCGATCGCGGTGCTCGATCCCGGATGGCCGCCGTCACCAGCGGTCGGAGGTGGCGATCTGCACCAACTGCTCGACGGTCAGCGGCGGGTGCCCGCCGAGCAGGGGGCCAAGGCCCTTCGGCGACTGCCGGTTGCTGACGTGCATGATGAACACGAGACCGTCGGGGCGGGTGAGCTTGACCTCGTTGGTCAGGCCCGAGCCCTCCAACGCGAACTGGCTGGTGGCCAGCGCCGAGCCGTCGGGCAGCTCGCGCAAGGTGCAGCCGGGCTCGTCCGGTCCGCACTGGGCCTTCTCGCCCGCGGTGCCCGGGTACATCAGCAGGTCGAAGCCGCCGGTCACGCCGGCCGCGGTGAGCGTGCCGCCGATCGACGAACCGATCTGCGTGGTCGGCTTGGGCGTGAGGGTGCTCGATGCACCCGTGGGCGGGCCGTCGGGCAGGGTCCACCTCGACGCGCCGGGCCCGGTCTCGGTCACCACGAACGTCGCCAGGTCGCCGAGCACGGCCCGGAACCGCTCGGCCAGCACCTCCGGCGTCTCGTGGGCGGGAGGCGGCGCGGACGTGGTGGTGACGGGCTGCGCGGTCGAGGACGTGCTGGGCTGGGCGACCTGCGTCACGGGGCCGTTGTCGGGCACGAGCAGCACCGCCCCGGTCGCCACACCGGCCACCACGGCCGCCGCGAGGGCGACCGGCGCGAACCGGACGCCCGACCGGGACGCGGTGGCCCGCGTGCGCGGCGAGGTGTCGAGCGCCATGCGGGCGGTCGCGGCGTCGGCCCGTCGTTCCAGCTCCTCGAAGGCGTCGTGGAGCGCGCGCAGGTCGGTCATCTCGTCTCCTGGTAGGCGTGGGGGTCGGCGGTCAGGTCGAGGCGGAGGGTCGCGAGCGCCCGGGAGATCTGGCTGCGCACCGTCGTCACCCGGCAGCCCAGCTCGACGGCGATCTCGGCGTCGGGCAGGCCGGCGTAGTAGCGCAGCACCACCGCCGCCCGCTGCCGCCGGGGCAGGCGGGCCAGCCTGCGGATCATCGCGTCCCGCTGCGCCCGGTCGTCGGCGCCGTCGCCGACCGGCACGTCCGGGTGGACCTCGGCCCTCGGCGAGGTGCGGGCCAGCCGCCGTCGCCAGGACAGGTACTCGTTGACGACCATCCGCCGCACGTAGGCGTGCGGCTCGGCCATCACCGAGATCCGGTCCCACCGCTCGAAGGCACGGCCGAGCACGTCGCTGACGATGTCCTCGGCCAGCCAGGTCTGACAGGTCAGCACCGTGGCGAACCGCATCAGCGCCGGACGCCGCCCGACCACGTACTCACCGAACTCCATCGGCTCTCTCCCGATCGGCCACTTGGCTTGTGATCACGCCCCTCAACGGGGCACGGCGCCGATCCGTTGCACGCCGCGGCGAAGAACTCCCCGGCGCGACAAGATCACTTCTCGTGATGTCTCGGCAGTGCGGGGAGGCGGCGTGACGCCCTGGCACGAACGGCGAGCCACCACGACTGCTGTTGCGAGCGACCGCGGCCGACGTCCTGCGCTTCCCCGGCCGTCGTCCCGTTCGGCCTGATCGCGCCGCCCACGCCCGCCGCGGACCTCGGCGCCGGCCGGGGCCCGCGGTGGTTGGACGAGTGGCTCGACGCGAACCTGGCGACGGTGATGTCGTGGCGGCGCACGCTGCACGCGAACCCGGAGCTGATGCGCAGGGAGTTCCGCACCACGGCGACGATCGTGGCGATCCTGCGCTCGTCCGGCCTCCGGCCCCGCGTGCTGCCGATCGACACCGGCGTGATCTGCGAGGTCGGCACCGGGCCCCGCTGCGTCGCCCTGCGCGCCGACATCGACGCGCCGGCCGTGGCGGAGACCTCCGGCGAGTCGTGGGCGTCGACCGTGCCGGGCGTCTCGCACGCGTGCGGCCACGACGTGCACACCGCGATCCTGCTCGGCGCGGCGGCGGCGGCGTTGGCGTCCGCGCCCGTGCTGCCGGGCCGGGTGCGGCTGCTGTTCCAGCCGGCGGAGGAGGAGCCGGGCGGGTTGCACGACGTGATCGAGGCGGGCGGGGTCGAGGGCGTCGAGCGGATCTTCGGCCTGCACTGCGACCCGAAGGTGCCGGTCGGGCGGGTCGGCATCAGGGTCGGCCCGGTCACGTCGGCGTGCGACATGCTCGACCTGCGGGTCGGCGCGTGCGGGGGTGGACCGGCGCAACGAACTGGACTGCGACGTGGTGCACGCGCTCGGCGTGGTGGCGACCGGGCTGCCCGCGCTGCCGGCGCGCCGCGTCGACCCCCGGTCCGGGACGGTGCCGGCGTGGGGCCTGGTGGACGCGCCGGAGACACCTCGCGGCACGCCGCGCGAAGGCCTGCTGCGCGGCACGCTGCGCACCGGCGACCCGGCGGTCGACGAGCGCCTGCCCGCGTTGGTCGAGGAGATCGTCGGCTCGCCGGTGCGGCCGGCGGGCGTGCGGTTCGAGCTCGACCACGTCCGCGCCGTGCCCGTGGTGGACAACGACGCGGAGAGCACCGCGATGCTCCAGCGGGCGATCACCGCCGCGCCCGGGCCGCAGGCGGTCACCTCGACCACCCAGTCCACCGGCGGCGAGGACTTCGGCTGGTACCTGGACCACGTGCCCGGCTCGTACGCGCGGCTGGGGACCTGGCCGGGCGAGGGGCCGCAGGGCGACCTGCACCAGCCGAGCTTCCACGCGGACGAACGCGCCCTGGCGGTCGGCGTGCGGACCATGGTCCACGCCGCGCTCGCCGCCCTGGCGCCACCGGGCTGAGCCCGCGCCGGACGCGAGCCGGCCACGACCCGCGCCCGGCTCCGTCCGGGCCGGGCGATCACCATTCGAACCTGAACCTGTACCAGGGACCTTCGATCGGGTCGTACCGGTAACCGTCCCCCTCGGCGTTCACCGGCACGTGGTCGGGGCAGTGGGCCCAGCCCGCGGAGTGGTAGTCCACCGAGGTGAGCATCGTGCAGCCGTCAAGCCCTTCCCCCGTGACGTCCACGGTGAACAACCCGACCCGGCGGCCCTCGATCCGCCCGCCCGGCGCGGCCTCCGCGACCAGCGCTTCGAACCCCGACCGGTGCGCGTCGAACGCGGCGCGCGG
The DNA here is from genome assembly GCF_016695385.1 of Saccharothrix sp. 6-C. Lineage (NCBI taxonomy): Bacteria > Bacillati > Actinomycetota > Actinomycetes > Pseudonocardiales > Pseudonocardiaceae > Saccharothrix > Saccharothrix sp. 6-C. Next base: position 3,508,606 of record NZ_CP064192.1, read on the forward strand.
CACCACGCCGGTGCCGGCCACCACCAGCGCCGCCGCCAGCAGTGCCGGCACCAGCAGGAACGGCCACAGCCGCACGGCGTGCCGCAGTCGTGGCCGGGGCAGCACGACCACCGCGACGCCGGCCACCGTCAGCCACGCCGCGCCCACCGCGAGCGCGGACAGACCCGCCCCCACCAACGCCCCGAAGGAGCCGCCGGGTGGGATGACCGCCCAGAACAGCAGCGCCACCGGCACCGGAGAGGCGATCACGGTCCACCACGGCGACCACCACCACGACGTGCGTCCGACCATCGAACCCCCTTCACCGCTCAGGGGGACGTTCGGCCAAGACCTCCGGTTCCGCCGTCGAGGTAATCCTTGAACTGCACGGTCACCGCGTGCGCGTCCGACGGCCAGTTCGGCACCGCGATCGTCCGCGTCGCGCCGTCGCCGCCGCGCGCGGTCTGGGTGACGCGGATCGTGCCGCCGCCGTCGGCCCGCGCGGGCAGGTAGGCGTCGACACCCGTCAGGAACGGCAGCGTGGCGAACGGCGGCAGCGCGACGCCCGGCGTGGACGTCAGGTCGCAGCCGTCGTCGAACGCGAACGCGGCGAGGACCTGCCGCAGCCGGGGCGAGACGGCCGGTTCGAGGACGTTCACGCCGTTCAGCTCGAGCCGGTCGTGGTCGGGCTGGTCGGACCACCACTCGCGGTTGCGGATGACGGTGAGGGCGCTGTGCGTCGGGCACCGGTCGACGTGGTCGGTGATGCCGCCCGGGCGGGACACCTGGAGCCGCAGGAACCGGTCGCTGCGCTCGAACGGCTCGAAGTAGTTGTGGTGCGGCGGTTGGCCGTCGCGCAGGACCACCAGCTCGTAGTGCTCGCGGCCGTTGACGGGCAGCGGGCCGAACGAGCCGTCCGCGCCGGTCCGGACGGTGTGCCGGGGCACGCCGACCCGCGCGCCGGTGCGGCTGTCCAGCTCCCAGACCTGCACCACGCCCTCGACGCCTTCGTTCTGCGGGTAGTACGTCGCCCGGCCCGCGATCCGGACCAGCGCGGGCAGTTCGGGCACCACCCGCGTGGTGAACGCGGGCCTGCCGCGCAGGAACCGGTGCATGTGGGCGAAACCGTCGGCCGACGTGGTGGTCTCGGTGTGGCCCAGGGTGGTCAGGTAGACGTTCGTCGCGCCGCCGATGGAGCCGTTGGGCTGCAGGCTGCCCCACAGCGCCAGCGTCGGCACGCCGCCGGGCGGCGTGGCGCTGGACCGGCCGTCCACGTTGACGTACTTCCGCACCGCCGCGGCCCGTTCGGGGACGGACAGGTAGGCGTGCATGACCGTCGTGCCGCGCGAGTGCGCGATCACGTCCACCTTGGTCGCGCCGGTCCGGGCCAGGACACGGGCGATGAAGGCTTCCAGGCCGGCGACGGCGTGGTCGTTGGTCGGGATGCTCGTGTCGTACTCGAAGGCGTGGAGCGCCGCGTCCGGGTAGCCGTTGCCGGAGAACCTCTTGGCGTTGGACTGCCACTGCTGCGCCGAGCCCTGCTGGCCGTGGACGAACACGATCGGGGCGAGCGCGTCGGCCTGGGCGGGCGCCGCCGCCACGGTCGACACCAGGGCGACGACCAGCGCCATCAGCGGGATCTTCATCGCGTGCCTCCCAGGGCGTCGGTCAGGTTCTGCCGCGCGTCGGCGGGCTGGAGGTAGCCGGCGCGCACGGCCGCGGCGTCGACCGCCACCACCTGCCGCACGTAATCGCCGCGTTCGGGGTAGAGCCGGGCCAACGTCGCCGCGTCGAACGGCACGTGCGTGCCGAACAGCCGGCAGAACGTCTCGCCGGAGTTGTCGCCCGTGTTCAGCGCGCGGGGCGCGGCCAGCTGCGACAACCGGATGCCGCCGAGGGCCAGGCCGAGCGCGTCGCGCTTCTTGGTGACGCCGTCCGGTTCGAACTCCAACGGCCGGGCGGTCGGCGGCGGGGTGCCCCGTTCGACCCAGCGGCGCAGGTGGTCGTAGGCGGCGGCGGTGACGTGGTGCATCGGGATCCGGCTGAACGGCGGCCGGTCGCACTCGTACCGGGTCGCGCCGCCGAGGTCGCGTTCGGAGATCGGCTCGCGGTAGGCCTGACCCTGGTACCCGGAGTGCGCCGCGCCCGCGACCTCCCACCGGCGGAAGCGGTCGGTGTCGGCCGGGCGTTGCGCGGTCCGCACGTCGGTCTCCGACAGCACCTGGAAGACGGGTTCCGCGCCGACGCGGGTCGGGGCCGTGCCGACGATGAGGCCGTAGCCGTCGAACACCGGCTGCTGCTGCGGCAGGACCCGGTCGTACAGCACGGTCATCCGGCCGGCGGACTGCGAGGCGCCGATGGCCAGCAGCGTCCTCGTCCGCAGCCCGCCCATGACCGCACCGGACTCGACCGCGCGGCCGGCCTGGGTGAACACGTCGTAGGACAGCTCGTCGGCGGTGAACCGGCCGCCGCCGGTGACGTCCAGCGAGCCGTACCGGGCCGGGCTCCAGGTCTTGAGCTGGTCGACGCCGACCCGTTGGGCGGACACGCCGACCCACGCGTGGCCCGCGCGGACGACGGACTCGGCGTTCCACAGGGCGTCGAGGTCGTACCCGGCGGTGACGTTCTGCCACTCGACCAGCGTCGTGCCGGTGAACTGCCGGGCGTGCGCGGGCCGGCGCACGACGACCCGGGTCGTGTACGGCACGCCGGTGGCGACCTTCGTGCCGTCGACGGACCAGCCGTCGGCCGTGCCGGAGACGTGGAACTCCTCTTCGACGTACCCGGCGGCGGCGAGGTCGTCGGGCGTGGCGAAGAAGGGGTAGGTGTCCTCGATCCGGTCGGCCAGCCGGTCACCCGGCACGGTCCCGGGCAGCGGGCCGACGACGCGCGGCGGGGAACCGGGCGCGGCGGAGGCCGGGAGGGACGTCGGGAGGAGCAGACCGAGCGCGGCCGCGGCCAGACCGAGGCGGCGCCAGGGGGAAGGTGACATACCGGCTCCCACAGCGATGGGGGATGGGGTCATCGCCGACCGTAGCCGGCCGCGCACAGCCCGCACCAGGACGCGGCCCCATCGTGAGACCGCTGTCGCAGCGCGGTCAGCGGTCGGGCCGGTGGTCGCGGAGCGGGGGCGGCGGTCCCGTCAGCGGTGGCGCAGGAGGATCGTGCGGGCGGCCGTCTCGGCCAGGTCGGGGTCCAGCGGCGCGCCGCCGAGCAGCTCGGCGTAGAGGGTCGACTCCACGATCCGCACGTAGAGGAACGCCACCTGGTCCAGGGCGGCCGTCGACCACGGCCCGCCGTCCACTTCGAGGAGGATCTCCTTCTGCGCCGTCACCGCCCGCCGGTGCACGCCGCCGGCCGCGTTGAACAGCACCCGCGCCGCCGTCTCCGGCTCACCGCGCAGGAACGCCCGGAACGGCCCGTCCGCGCGCAGGTCCGCCACGAACCGCCGGGTGACCTCCAGGACGCCTTCCACGCCGCCGTTCGTGCGCTCCTGCCGGGCCCGGACCAGCAACCGGTCGGCCAGCGCCCACAGCACGTCGGCCAGCAGCCCGTCCCGGCTGTGCACGACCCGGTAGAGCGTGGCGCGGCTGATGGCGAGGCTCGTCGCCAGCGCGTCCATGTCGACCCGACCGTGCCGCAGGAAGAAACGACAAGCGCCGCGCAGCACCTGGTCCCGGCTCACCACCCGCCGGACGCCGGTCGACCCCACGGCCCGCCCTCGCTTCCGCCGGCCCGCCCGTCCGGCCCACCCGCATCATCGCGCCCACCCCGCTCGTCCCGCGAGGCCCGCACCGGTGTGCGTCACGTCACTTCGGCCACGTCACGTCCGCCGTCGTCCGGCTCGGCCGGGGGCGCCTACTTCGCGGACGAGGCCGGTTCCTGGAACAGCACGGGCGGCGCGTCGCCGGCCGGACGCGGCGAGGTCGGCTCGGGCCGGGGCGCCCACTCCTGCAGGACGACCGGCTCCAGCTCGGGCGTGACGTCCTCGACCACGGGCTCCACGACCGGCGCGGCGGCCTGCACGGCGAGCTGCTGCTGGGCCTGGCCGATCCACATCAGCCACATGGCCTCGTCGCGGTGACCGCGGTACTCGGCCTTCAGGCCCGCCAGCGCGCCACGCACGCGTGCGGCGACCACGTTGTCCTCGCGCACGGCCGACCAGACGGCGCGGGCGCCGGCGTCGCGGGCCTTGACCAGGAGGCGGACCTGGTCGGTCAACTCGGGCGCGGGCAGGTCCGCCCACGCCGCTACGATTCTCTGTGCCTTGGTCACGGTGCCATCCTTGTCGAGCGGACGGCTCGCGATGGCCGTGACACGATGTTATCAAGGTCTCGTTTTTCGAGGTCAGCGCTAGGGCATCTGATGACGTTCCGGTACCGCTCGCACACCGGCAGCACTCCCGCCGGTGGGCCGCCGACGCGGAACCGCTCGGCGATCGCAAGGCAGTCGTCAGGTGCGGTCGGGCGGTGCCGTGGCACGCTCGTCGGCGTGACGGCCGGCAACGACACGGTTGTCCTGGTCGTCCAGGACGAGGACACGACCTCGCCCGACGAGGTTGCCAGGTGGCTGCGCGAGCACCTCGCGGGCTGGCCCGCGCACGACGTGCTGCTGATCGGCGTGGTGGTCGGCGAGCTGTACGACAACGCCCGCCGGCACGGCTCGCCGCCGTTCGTGCTGGAGCTCGTGCTGGACCGGTGGCGCGAGGCGTTGGTGGTCAGCGTGCGCGACCGCGCCCTGCGCCGGACCGCGCCGTGGCGACCGGCGGCGGGGTTGCTCCTGGTCGACGCGCTGTCCACCCGGTGGGGCGTGCTGACGCAGGCCGCGTTCACCACGGTGTGGGCCGAGCTGGTCTTCGACGACTGACCGCACCCGGCTACCGCCCGATCGTGGTGCTTGGATGGCCGCTTCGTCGGGAAAACAGGCACGGTGGAACTCCTCGGCATCGATCCCGTGCGCGTCGCCGGCGGCCTCGCCCGAGGGCTGGTGGGCCTCGCCCTCGCCCCGCTGGAGCAGACCACCGTGCTGCGCCGTGACCGTCGCAAGGTCTGGTCGTGCCCGGGACGCCTGCACATCGAGGCGCACGGCGTGCACGGGCCGCGTGGCAAGCAGGTGGCTGAGCGGATCGAACGGGCCTTGGAAGGGCGTCCGGGTGTGCTGTGGGCGCGGGTCAACGCGCCGTCCGCCCGGGTGGTCGTCGCCGTCGAGGAGCCCGCGCCGGCGACGGACGACCTGGTCGCGCTAGTGCGCCGGGCCGAGGCCGACCCCGCCACCGAGGACGAGCTGGACCACCCGGCGGACGGGCTCAGGGGAACCCGCCTGCTGCCCACCCTCGCCGCCGACGCCGCGGGTCTGGCGCTGGCCGCCATCACGAGGATAGCGCCGTGGGCCCCGCTCCCCCGGTGAGCTGGGCGCGTTGATCGCCGCCGTCGACCTGCACCCCGGTCTGCGCGAGCTGGCCGCCGGGCGGTTGCAGGGCCGGGAGCGCGCCGACACCGCCACGTCGGTGGCCGCGGCCCTCGTGCACGGCCTGGCCTCGCGCGGCGAAGGCACGCTGCTCGACATCGCCCAACGCGTGCAGCAGTGGCGTGAGGTGCGGGCGCACGAGCGGGCGTGGTGCGCCGCCGAGGCGGACCTGATCGACGGGCCGGACACCGCCGAGGCCGAGCCGGTCGTGGTCGAACGGCCGCGCCCGTTCCCCGAGGGGCCCGCCGACCGCTACGCGCGGCGGGCGCTGGCGGCGGGTGCGGCGGCGGTGGTGGGCGCGACCCCGTTCACCGGTCCGCGCCGGGCCGCCGCGCTGGGCGTGGCGAGCCTGCCGAAGGCGCCGTCGGTCGGCCGGTCCGCGTTCGCCGCGCAACTCGGCCGCGTGCTGGCCACCAGGAACGCGCTGGTGATGGAGCGGTCCGTGCTGCGTCGCCTGGACGCGGTGGACGTGCTGGTGCTCGACGAGACCGCGTTCGGCTCGGGCCGGTGGGTGCTCAGCGACCTCGTGCCGCTGCCGGACGCCGGGCCGGTGGACTCCGGGGCGCGGGGCTCCGACCCGGCCGCCGCGGCCGAGCGGGCGTTCGCCCTGTTCGACCCCGAGGACCCGACGGCGGTGCGCGAGGACGGCGACTGGGCCATCGGCCCGATCGACCGCCTGGGACCGCGAGGACGCAAGGGGGTGCGGGAACAGCGCCGGCCGGCCGGGCACGCCGCGGTACTCGGGCTGACCGAGGGCCGCCGGCTGCGGGCCGTGCCGGCGGTCGACGTGGAGACCCCGCCCGCGGTGGACGCCCTCGCGTCGGCGGCGCGGGAGGCCGGGCTGCGGGTGGTCTTGGCCACCGACCGCGACCACCCGCCGGTCCGGTTCGCCGACCACGTCGTCCCGTCCGGCCACGGCCTGGTCGGCGCGGTGCGCGAGCTGCAGGGCGACGGACACGTGGTGCTGCTGGTGTCCGACCACCGCCGCGCGCTCGGCTCGGCGGACTGCGGTGTCGGCGTGCACCGGGACGGCGCCCCGCCACCGTGGGGCGCGCACGTCGTCGTCCGGGACCTGGACGCGGCCATCCTGCTGGTGGAGGCGGTCCCGGCGGCACGCCGGGTCGACCGGGACGCGATCGTGCTGGCCCAGACCGCGAGCGGCATCGGCGCGGTCGGCGCGTTGAGCACGCGTGGTCCCGCCCCCGCCCGGAACGCGGCGAGAGCGGTCGACGGCGCGTCCGCCCTCGCGTTCGTGGACGGGGTGTGGCGGGCGGCACGGCTGCCCGGCAGCCGTGCGGTGATCGCCCCGGCCACCTCGCAGCCGTGGCACCTGATGCCGGTGGCGACCGTGCTGGACCGGCTCGGCTCGGGCCGCGAGGGGTTGTCCGAACGCGTGGCGCGGGGCAGGCGGCGCACGCCCGCCGGGCGGCGGGCCGTCGGCACGAGCCTCGGCAGCGCGTTCCTGGCCGAGCTGGCCAACCCGCTGACGCCGGTGCTCGCGGGTGGCGCGGCGGTGTCGGCGGCGGTGGGCTCGCCGGTCGACGCGGCGCTGGTGGCCGGTGTGATCGGCGTGTCGGCGCTGATCGGCAGCGCGCAGCAGGTCGTCACGGACCGGGCGCTGGCCACCCTGCTCGGTCGGTCGGCGGTGCGCGCCACCGTCCTGCGCGACGGCCGGGACCGCGAGGTGACGGCGGACGAGCTGGTGCGGGGCGACGTGGTGCGGCTGGCCGCCGGCGACGTGGTGCCCGCCGACTGCCGCCTGCTCGACGCCGACGGGCTGGAGGCCGACGAGTCGTCGGTCACCGGCGAGTCCCTGCCGGTGACCAAGGACCCCGCCCCGGTGGTGGCCGCCGACCTGGCCGACCGGGCCTCCATGCTCTACGAGGGCACCACGATCGCCGCCGGCGAGGCGCTGGCCGTGGTCGTCGCGACCGGTGACGCGACGGAGGTCGGCCGGAGCATGGCGGCGGCCCGCCGCACCACGCCGACCACGGGCGTCGAGGCGCGGCTGGCCGAGCTGACCCGCAAGACGCTGCCCGTCGCGCTCGGCTCGGCGGCGGCCGTCACCGGCGCGGGGCTGCTGCGGGGCGTGCCGCTGCGGCAGAGCATGGGCGCGGCGGTGAACCTCGCCGTAGCCTCGGTGCCCGAAGGGCTGCCGTTCCTGGTCAACGCCGCCCAGCTGGCCGCGGCCCGGCGGCTGGCGGAGCACGGCGCGCTGGTCCGCAACCCGCGCACCATCGAGGCGCTGGGCCGGGTGGACGTGCTGTGCTTCGACAAGACCGGCACGCTGACCGAGGGCACGCTGACCGTCAGCCGCGTCGACGACGGCCGGCGCGGCGCCGACCTCGACCAGCTGGACGACGAGCTGCGCCGGGTCGTGGCCGCCGCCGTCCGCGCCACCCCGGCGGCCGACGACCCGGACGACCTGGCGCACCAGACCGACCGGGCGGTGCTGACGGGCGCGCGGCGGGCCCGCGTCGGTCCCAGGACCGGCGCCCGCGGCTGGACCCCGGTCGACGCGCTGCCGTTCGAACCGTCCCGCGGCTACCACGCGACCGTGGGCCGGGTCGGGAGACGGCTGGTGCTGAGCGTGAAGGGCGCGCCGGAGACCGTGCTGCCGCGCTGTGCCGCCGACCCGGGCGAGCTGCGCCGGCTCGGCGAGCGGGTGGAGCGCCTCGCCGGTCGCGGCCACCGGGTGCTGGCCGTCGCCGAACGCGTCGGCGTCGACCACGACACGGTGACCGACGACGACGTCCGAGGGCTGACCCTGCTGGGTTTCGTCGCGCTGGCGGACCCCGTGCGCGACGGCGCGCCACCGGCCGCCGCGAAGCTGCACGAGGCCGGCGTGCGGATCGTGATGATCACCGGCGACCACCCGGCCACCGGCGAGGCGATCGCCGGCGAGGTCAGCGGCGACGACGACATGACCGTGGTGACCGGGGCGCGGCTCGACGAGCTGACCGACGACGAACTGGACGCCCTGCTGCCGACCGCGGACGTGATCGCCCGCTGCACGCCGGCGCAGAAGGTGCGCATCATCGAGGCCTACCAGCGGCTCGGCCGGGTGGTCGCGATGACCGGCGACGGCGCGAACGACGCGCCCGCGATCCGGCTCGCCGACGTCGGCATCGCGCTGGGCAGGCGCGGCACGCCGGCCGCACGCGCCGCCGCGGACCTGGTGGTCACCGACGACCGGTTGGAGACGATCGTCGCGGCGCTGGTGGAGGGCCGCGCGATGTGGGCGTCGGTGCGCGAGGCGCTGGCGATCCTGCTCGGCGGCAACCTCGGTGAGATCGCGTTCAGCGTGCTCGGCTCGGCGCTGACCGGCCGGTCGCCGTTGACCGCGCGGCAGTTGCTGCTGGTGAACCTGCTGACCGACCTCGCGCCCGCGCTGGCCATCGCGTTGAGCCGGCCGGCCCGCGAGTCCGTGCCCGAGCTGCTGCGCGAAGGGCCGACGTCGTCGCTGGGCCAGGCGTTGACCGAGGACATCACCGCCCGGGCGATCACCACCACGTTCGGCGCCACGGCGGCGTGGACGGCGGCCCGGCTCACCGGCCGCTCCCGCCGGGCGGGCACCGTGGCGCTGGCCGCGCTGGTCGGCACCCAGCTCGGCCAGACCCTGATGACGGGCGGCCTGGACCGGTCGGTGCTCGCCGCGAGCCTCGGCTCGGCCGTCGCGCTCGGCGCGGTGATCCAGACACCCGGCGTCAGCCGGTTCTTCGGCTGCACGCCGCTCGGCCCGGTCGGCTGGGGCATCGCCCTGGCCGGCGCCACCACCGCGAACGTGCTCGGCCTGGCGCTGACCCCGCTGCTCACTCGACGTGCTGGGTGACGGTGCCGCGCACGAAGTGCCGCTGCGCCACCAGGAACAGCAGGACCATCGGCACGGTCGCGACGACGCTCGCGGCCAGCACCAGCTCCCACTGCTCCTCACCGCCCTCGCCGAACCGGTCCAGCACCGCCTTCAACCCGCGCGGCAGCGTGTAGAGCTGCGGCTCCCGCAGGTAGATCAGCGGCTTGACCAGGTCCGTCCACGCGGCCTTCAGCTCGAACACGAACACCACGATCAGCCCGGGTTTGGCCAGCGGCAGCGCCATCGACGTGAACAGCCGCCACGCGCTCGCGCCGTCGACCTTCGCCGCGTCGAACACCTCGCGCGGCAGGCCGAGGAAGAACTGGCGCAGCAGGAAGATGTAGAACGCCGAGCCGAACAGGTTCTGCGCCCACAGCGGCACCTGCGTGGTGGCCAGGCCGAGCGCGTGCCACTCCAGGTACACCGGCACCATGGTCACCGCGGCGGGCAGCATCATGGTCGCCAGCACCACGCCGAACAGCAGGTCACGGCCCGGGAAGCGGAACATCGCGAAGCCGAACGCCACCAGCGCGCTGGACACCGTGGCCGCCGCCGCGGCCGCCAACCCCACCGCGACGCTGTTGCCGATCCACGTCAGCAGCGGCACGGCCTGCCACACCTCGACGTAGTTGCCCGGCGAGAACGGCCGGGGCAGCAGCGCGTTGTCGAACACGTGCGCCCGGTCCTTCAACGACGCGCTGACCAGCCACCAGAACGGGTAGCCGAACGCGAGCGTGACGACCAGCAGCCCCGCCCACACCCCGACGCGCTTCACGACCGGTCACCCTCGTAGTGCACGTACCGGCGCGACAACCGCACCTGCACGACCGTGATGACGGCGATCACCGCGAACAGTCCCCACGCCAGCGCCGACGCGTACCCCATCCGCAGCGACCCGAACGCCTCCTGGAACAGGTGGATCACGTAGAACAGCGCCGCGTCGCCCTCGGCGGAGGCCTTCGCCCGCGCGCCGAAGAACATCGCGTACGCCTCGGTGAACACCTGCAACGACGCGATCGTGTTGACCACGACGGTGAAGTACACCGTGCCGCTGATGCCCGGCAGCGTCACGTGCCGGAACTGCCGCCACGGGCTCGCGCCGTCCAGCCGCGCCGCCTCGTACCGCTCCAGCGGCACGCGGGTCAGCGCCGCCAGGTACAGCACCGCCGTGCTGCCGACGGTCCACAGGCTCATCACCACCAGCCCCGGCTTGATCCACGCGGGGTCGGTGGTCCAGTTCGGCCCCTGGAACCCGAACCAGCCGAGGAACGCGTTCACCGCGCCGTTCTGCCCGTTGAGCAGCAACAGGAACATCGCCGCCAACGCCACCGGCGGCGTCATCACCGGCAGGTACAGGACGGTGCGGAAGAAGCCGCTCCCGCGCCCCGCCCGGCGCAGCAGGCCCGCCAGGCCCAGCGCCAGCACGATCTGCGAGGGCACGTGCAGCGCGGTGAAGAACACCGTGTTCCACAGCGCCGTGCCGACGCGGTCGTCGGTCAACGCCTCGCGGTAGTTCTCCAGGCCCACGAACGCGGGCGGCTTGAGCATGTCGTAGTGGGTCAGCGACAACCAGAGGCTGAACAGCATGGGCCCCGCGGTGAACGCCAGGAACCCGACCACCCACGGCAGCAGGAACAACAACCCCGCCCGCGACTCGCGTCCGCTCACCGTCACGGCCCTACCTCCCGCCCACCCGCTTGAGCGCCCGCTCGGCCTCGCGCTGCGCCTGCGCCATCGCCTCGCCGGGGTCCTGCTGCCCGACCAGCACCCGGTTCACCGCGCCCTCCCAGGCGCGCACCAGCTCGCTCGCGGCGGGACTCGGCGGCAGCGCGAACGCCTGGTCCTGCAACGACAGCGCCACCGGCACGCCCTCGGCCAGGATCGGGTTGCCCAGCGGGGCGAACACCTCGCGGAAGATCCGCTCGTCGGCGGCCCGGTTGGCGGTGAACGTGCCGCCGTAGGGTCGCCCGGCCTCGGCCAACGCGTCACGCCGCGCCGTCGCCGCGGTGACCCAGGTCTGCGTGTCGGTCATCGTGACCAGGAAGCGGCACGCCACCTCGGGGTGCCGGGCGCCCTTGGGGATCGCCCACGCCTGCCCACCGGACTCGGTCAGCACCTGCCCGTTCCGGTCGGTGAACGGCGCGATCGTCACGTCGGCGTCGGGTGAGTTGGTCGCCAGCGTGTTGAGGTACCAGGAGTCCATCGGCATCGCGGCGAGCTGCCCGGTCACGTACTGGTTGTTCGCGCCGAACTGGTCGAACGTGTCGCGGAAGGCCTTGAACGACGCCCAGCCGCCCTGCCTGGCCACCAGATCGGTGGTGTGGCGGACCGCCTCCACGACCCGCGGGTCGTCGAGGCGGGCGCCGGGCCCGATCAGCTCGGCGCCGTTCGCCTTGGCCCACAGGGGCAGGAACTCGGGCACCTTCGGGTCGAAGCCGATGCGCTCCACCCGCCCGCCGCCGACGCGGGCCAGCCGGTCGGCCACCTCGCCCATCCCGGCCCAGTCGGAGGTGGACAGCGCGGCCGGGTCCAGGCCGGCGGCACGCACCACCGGGTTGTTGACGATCATCAGCCGGACGCTGGAGAACTCCGGCAGCCCGTACACCTCGCCCTGGTAGGTGACCTGGCGCAGCGCGGCCTCCCGGAACAGACCGAGGTCGACGCCGTGCTCGCGCACGCACTCGTCCAGGCTCTGGACCGCGCCGCGCGCCGCGTACCCGCCGAGCTTGCGGCGCTCGGCGTAGACCAGGTCCGGCGGGTCTCCCGCGGCCACGGCGGACAGGAACTGCTGCTCGTCCAGCGCGCCCTCGCTGATCCGCAGGTCGACGCCGGGGTTGGCCTCCCGGAACACCGCCACGCGTGCCGTGGCGTGCTCGTCCGGGAGGCCGAACCCCATGGTGACCAGCGCGTCGGAGTGGTCCGACCCCAGCCCGCCGCACCCGGCGGCGAGCAGCGCGGACACAGCCGACACCGCCATGAGCCGGAGCCCGCGCATGCCGCCTCCCGAGACCGGACGTCACCGACGACGTCACCGGGACGGTTCCCGCGCGGGCGCCCCGTCACACCAGGGTCGCCCGGTCGGCGCAAGCGGTCAGCCGCGGAACTCCGGCAGCACCCCGTAGGTGCTGTCGTGCCACGTCTCGGTCGGGAACCCGCCGCCGTCGCCGTAGTGGTAGACGCCCGCGCTCGGCGGCACGACGAACGGCGCCCGCACCAGCGTGCCGACGAAGAAGTCCTCCGAGGTGGCGTAGCCGCCCTGCGGCGTGTAGTAGGAGACCACGTAGTCGTGGCCGGGCTCGACCGGGACGGGCGTCGGGAAGTCGATCTCGGCCATCAGGCCGGGGTGGTCCCAGGGCGCCTCGGCGAGCAGCGCGCCCGTCTCCGACCACAGCCGCAGGGTGATCGGCCCCCGGTACGAGCCGCGGCCGAGTGACGCGCCCAGCAGCTGCCCGGGCCGGTCGACCCGGAACCGCGTGCCCACCTCCACCGGCGACTGGTCGGGGTCGTCGACCGCCTCCTTGTAGTAGGTGCCGAGCTCGCACCGGGTCGCGCAGTCCACCGGCTGCGTGACGGCCGCGCCGCCGACGTGGATGACGGCGGGCGCACCGGTCGGACCGGCGCCGGAGGCGGTGACGACCCGACCCGCGACCACGACGTCACCGACCTGCTCCGGCGTGTGGACGTACCGCCAGTCGACCCGGGACGGGTCGTGGTCGCGCAGGACCTCGGCCGTCACCCAGGTGGCCCCGCCGTCGAACGTCAGCTCGGTGGCGGTGATCGCGACCGTCGTCGGGGTGATCGAGAGGCCGGTGACCAGGACCGGCACGCCGACCTCGGCCGCGGCGCCGGTGGTCGGGGTGCCGATGATCACCCGGCGGTCGTCCTGCGCGTGAGCCGTGCCGGACAGGACCAGGGTCACGGCGGCGGTCGCCACCAACAACCTGGACAAGCGGGGCATGTGCCCTCCTTCGGGCATTGTGCGGACCTACCGCCCGGAAGATCGTCCTCGACCGGGGGTTTCGCTACGCCCGCGCTTCGGGTTCCTTCGGTACCCGAGCCGCGCGCTCCCAGTTGAGACCCGGATCCGCCCGCGGCGCGCCCGCTGCACCAGAATCGGTCGCATGAGCCGCAACGCGCCCTCCGGCGACCCCCGTCCGCCCGGTCGTTGGGTCCACGCGTGGGCGTCCGCGCCGCAGCCGACCGCGCCGGACAACATGCCGCCCGCGCCGTTCACCAGGGCGGGCCTGGTGCTGGCCGACGCCACGCTGCGGCAGACCGTGCGCCCGTCGACCGGCGGCGACCGGATCCGGCTGCGGTTCTCCAACGCCTTCGGCGGCGCGCCGCTGCCCCTCACCGCGGTGACCGCGGCGCTCCCGGCGGGCGGACGGGCCGGGGTGGCGGCGGTGGAGCCGGGTTCGGTCCGGCCGGTCACCTTCCGCGGTCGCTCGTCGGTGGTCGTGCCGGTCGGGGCGCAGGTCGTCTCGGACCCGCTGGACCTCCCGGTGGCGGCGGGCGCGGACCTGACCGTGACGGTGTTCCTGGCCGACGGGCAGGCGTCGGACTCGATCACCTCGCACCCCGGCTCCCGCACCACCTCCCACCTGCTGGCGGGCGACCACGCGGGGGCCGACGACCTGCCGGGCGCGACGAGCACCGACCACTGGTACTTCCTCAGCGGCGTCGAGGTGTGGTCGGAGCGCGCCGCCTCGGCCGTGGTCACGCTCGGCGACTCCCTGACCGACGGCCGGGGCTCCACCACCAACGGCAACGACCGCTGGCCCGACCGCCTGTCCGCCCGGCTCCGCTCGCACCCCGCCACGGCGGACGTCGCCGTGCTCAACCAGGGCATCGGCGGCAACGGCGTGGTCAGCGAGGGGATCGGGCCGACCGCGCTGGCCCGGCTGGACCGCGACGTGCTCGCGCAGACCGGCGTGGCGTGGCTGGTGGTGTTCGAGGGCGTCAACGACATCTGCACCACCGCTGCGACGGCCGAGGCGCAGGAGCGGGTCGTGGAGGACCTGTGCGCGGCTTACGAGCAGATCGTGGTGCGGGCGCACGCCCACGGCATCGCGGTGTACGGGGCGACGCTGGCGCCGTTGGGCGGCAACGAGGCCTACGACGACCCGGACGGCCACCGCGAGGCGTCACGGCAGGCGGTCAACGGGTGGATCCGGGCCGGGGGCGTGTTCGACGCGGTGCTCGACTTCGACGCGGCGGCCCGTGACCCGCGGGACCACCGCCGGCTGCTCCCGGCCTACGACGACGGCGACCACCTGCACCTGACCCCGGCGGGCTACCGGGCGCTGGCGGACGCCGTGCCGCTGGAGCTGTTCGAGCGGCGCTCGTAGCCGCGTCCAGTCGAGACGGACCGACGGGAACCGTTGCCACGCAAAAGTTTCGTGACGGTTCACCCACGTGAAAGTCGACAGTGGACGGGTGCGTTTCCTTGCCCGGGAAGCGAAGTCGTCATAGTTTGACGAGGTCACCGATCCCGGACCAGGAGGGCTTCTCCATGCTCGACGTGCACCCCGCGTGGCTCCCGGCGTCCGCGTTCCGGTCGGTCGGCTCACGGCGGGTCCGCGTCGTCGGGGACGGCCCGGTGGTCGCCACGGTGCGCGCCGAGGTCGCCGCGGCGACGGCCGAGCACGGCGGCGCGCTGGTCGACGACGGTCCGGCGGACCTGGAGCTGGTCTGCGCGCCGGAGGACGGCGAGACGGACCCCGAGGCGTTCGTGGTGGGTCGCGCCGGCCGCACCGCGGTGGTCCGCGCGATCGGCGGACCCGGCCTGCTCTACGGCTTCCACCACCTGGTGCGGCAGGGCGAAGCGGCGTTCACGGGCGAGGCGGGGCCACAGCGGCACGCGCCCCGCCAGCCGGTGCGCATGCTCGACCACTGGGACAACGTCGCCGTGCACCCGGTGATGGGCCAGGTCGAGCGCGGGTACTCGGGCGGCTCGATCTTCTACGCCGACGGCGTGGTCCGCGCCGACCTCTCCCGGGTCCGGTCCTACGCGCGGCTGCTCGGCTCGATCGGCGTCAACCGGGTGGGGCTCAACAACGTCAACGTGGGTCCCGCGGAGGCCGGGCTGCTGACCGACCTGCTGCCGGACGTGGTGCGGCTGGCCGAGGTGTTCCGCCCGCACGGGATCAGGGTGCACCTGTCGGTGAGCTTCGCCGCGCCGGTCACCCTCGGCGGCCTGCCCACGGCCGACCCGCTCGACCCGGCGGTGCGCGACTGGTGGGCGCGCACGACGGCCGACGTGTACGCGGCGATCCCCGACTTCGGCGGTTACGTGATCAAAGCCGACTCCGAGGGGCAGCCCGGCCCGTTCGCCTACGGGCGCGACCACGCCGACGGCGCGAACGTGCTGGCCCGCGCCCTCGCCCCGTTCGGCGGCACGGTGTTCTGGCGCGCGTTCGTCTACGACCACCACCAGGACTGGCGCGACCGCTCGACCGACCGCGCCCGCGCCGCCCACGACCACTTCGCCCCGCTGGACGGCGCGTTCGACCCGAACGTCGTGGTGCAGGTCAAGGCCGGCCCGATGGACTTCCAGGCGCGCGAGCCGCTGTCGCCGGTGGTCGCGGCGATGCCGCGCACCCGGCTCGCGGTCGAGTTCCAGGTGACCCAGGAGTACACCGGGCACCAGAAGCACGTGTGCCACCTCGTGCCGCAGTGGCGCGAGATGCTCGGCTTCCGGCCGTGGGGCGAGGGCGAGCCGACGGTCGCCGACGTCGCCGCGGGCCGGGCCGCCGCACCGGCCGGTGGCGTGGTCGCGGTGTCCAACGTCGGCGACGACCCGTTCTGGACCGGGCACCCGTTGGCGCAGGCCAACCTGTTCGGCTTCGGCCGCCTCGCGTGGGACGAGCGGCTCGCGCCGGAGGCGGTGCTGGACGAGTGGATCGGCCTTACGTACCCAGGAGACCCTGCCGTCTGCCAGGCGTTGCACGAGATCATGGACGGCTCGTGGCTGACCTACGAGCGCTACACCGCGCCGTTGGGCGTCGGCTTCATGGTGCGGCCGGGCCTGCACTACGGGCCCGCCGTGGACGGCTACGAGTACTCCAGGTGGGGCACCTACCACTTCGCCGACCGGGACGGCGTCGGCGTCGACCGCACGCGCGCCACCGGCACGGGCTTCACCGGCCAGTACCCCGCGCCGTGGCGCGACCGGTACGAGTCGACCGACACGTGCCCGGACGAGCTGCTGCTGTTCTTCCACCACGTGCCCTACGGCCACGTCCTGCACTCGGGGACGACCGTGATCCAGCACATCTACGACACGCACTTCGCCGGTCACGACGAGGTGCGGCGGATGGCCGCGACGTGGGCCGGGCTGGAGGGCCGGGTGCCGGCGGAGGTGTTCGACCGCGTCACCGGGCTGCTGGCGGAGCAGCTGCGGTGCGCGACCGAGTGGCGCGACCAGGTGAACACGTACTTCTGGCGCAAGTCGGGCGTGCCCGATGCCCGCGGTCGCACGATCCACTGACCCCGCCGGCGCACGGCCGGCCCGCTACGCGCAGCGGAGCACCAGGACCGCGGTCGGGGCGAGGTCCAGCTCGTCCCCGGCACCGAACCCCCGCCCGCTCAGCAGGTCCGTACCCGCCACCGGCGCGGGCACGGTCCGGGCCTCGCCGTGGTTGAGCACGAACAGGTACCGCGTGCCGTCCGGCGTGACGCGCTCGGTGACCTCGACGTCCGGCACGTCGCCGAGCGGCCCGATCAACCCGTGCTCCGCCAACGCCGCGCGCACGACGGCCGCCACACCGTCGTCGTCCAGCAGCGTCGCCACGTACCAGGCGTGGCCGCGCCCCCGTGCCGCGCGGGTCACGGCGGGCGTGCCCGCGTAGAAGTCCGCCCCGTAGGCGCCGAGCACCTCCGCGTCGTCCGGCACGACGACCTCGAACACGTGCCGCGCGTCGTACTCGACGCCGAACAGGGTCACCGGGTTCGCCACGTCGGGCTGCTGGGCGTCGGTCTCCTCGACCCGCAGCCCCAGCAGGGACGCGAACGGCCCCGGCACGTCGGCCGGGAACGCGTTGTCGTCCTCGTCCACCCGACCCGACAGCGCCGTGGTCACGAACGCGCCGCCCCGCTCGACCAGCGCCGTCACCCGGTCGGCGAGGTCGCCCTTCACCATGTGCAGCAACGGCGCGACGACCACGTCGTAGCCGGAGAGGTCGGCCGTCACCGGCACCACGTCCAGCGGGACGTTCGCCTGCCAGAGCGCCCGGTGGTAGGCGGTCAGCACGTCCAGGTAGCGGACGTTGCGGTTGGGCCCGTCGGACATCTCGACCGCCCACCAGCTGTCCCAGTCGACCAGCAGCGCGGCCCGCGCGGGCGTGCGACCGCCGAGCAGCGCGTCGCCGACGCGGGCGAACTCGTCGCCCAGCTCGGCGACCTCCCGGAACAGCCGCGTGTCCGTGCGGCCCGCGTGGTCGAGCACCGCGCCGTGGTACTTCTCGCACGCGCCGCGCGACTGCCGCAGCTGGAAGTACAGCACCGCGTCCGCGCCGTTGGCGACCGACTGCCACGACCACAGCCGCAGCACCCCGGGCCGCTTGACGGGGTTCACGTCGCGCGAGGCGGTCACCGACGGCGTCTGCTCCATGACCCAGAACGGCTCGCCGTCGCGCAGCCCGCGCATCAGCCGGTGCGCCAACGCCATCCGCGCGGCCGTGCGCGTCGACGACCGGTCCTCCGGCGGGTAGTTGTCCCACGACGCGAAGTCCAGGTGCGGCGCCCACCGGTGGTAGTCGACCGGCTGGTACAGGCCCATCATGTTCGTCGTGACCGGAACGTCCGGCGAGTGCTCGCGGACGGCCGCCTTCTCCGCCAGGAAGCCCTGGAGCAGCTGGTCGGACATGAACCGCTTGTAGTCCAGCGTGATGCCCTGGAACGCGGTGTGGTCGGGCCCCCGCCAGTGCTCGGACAGCGCGTTCGGCGGCTCGATCTGCGTCCACTCGGTGAACGTGTGCGACCAGAACGTGGTGTTCCACGCGTCGTTGAGCCGGTCGAGCGAGCCGTAGCGCTCGCGCAGCCACCCGCGGAACGCGTCGGCGCAGTTCGAGCACCAGCACGCGCCGCCGAACTCGTTGCCGATGTGCCACGCCACGACCGACGGGTTGTCCCCGTACCGCCGGGCCAGCCGCTTCGCCAGCGCCACGGCCGCCCGGCGGAAGTCCGACGACGACGGGCAGGCGTTGTGCCGCTGCCCGTACACGTGCCGCCGCCCCTCGAAGTCGACCCGGCACGCGTCCGGGTACTTCCGCGCCAGCCACGGCGGCATCGCGCCGCTCGGCGTGGCCAGCACGATCCGCATGCCCTCGTCCGCCGCCCGCGCCACGATCGCGTCCAACGTCGAGAAGTCGTAAGCGTGCTCGGCCGGTTCGAGGTGGGCCCACGCGAACACGCCCACGGTGACCGTGTCGATGCCGGCGAGCTTGAACGCCGCGTAGTCGTCGTCCCAGATCTCGCGGGGCCACTGCTCGGGGTTGTAGTCCCCGCCGTAACCGATCCTCGTGGGCACGATCCGTGGCGTCACGCGGTGAACCTCTCGGTGGCGTCGCGCAGCACCGGGTCGGCGTTGCGCAGCAGGAGCAGGGTGAACGGGGAGGCGAGCAGCGCGAGCACCCAGTCGGACGTGAGCGTGACGAGCCCGCCGGCCGCGATGAGCAGCGACAGCGCGCCGAGCGCGCTCGCCGGCCGGGCGGCGAGGTAGTAGGAGGCCAGGCGCGCGGTGTCGCGGGTGCGCAGCGACAGCGTGGACGACAGCACCAGCGCCTGGGTCGACCACACCAGCACCGCCACCGCGACCACCACCAGCACCAGGCCGTACCCGGCGGGCACGCCGGCCAGCTCCAGGTTCGCCAGGCTGAAACCGATCACGGTGAGCACCGCCAGCGCGGGCAGCCACCAGCGCAGCACGTCGAGCCAGTTGAGCCGGTAGCCGCGGCGGAAGTGCCGGGCGGGGGAGAGGTCCCGGTCGTTCAGGAACACCCGCCAGGCGTAGACGGCGGCCGACAGCGCCGGGCCGGCGGGGGCGAAGCACAGCCCGATCAGGGGCGCGTTGCCCGCGCTGCGGTCCAGGAACAGCAGCGCGAGGAACCCGGGCGCGGTCGTCAGCAGGAGCATGGCCTCGATGACGAGGAACCAGTACACGACGGACGCGATGCGCGACAGGACGCCCGCCCCGATCTCGGCGGCGGGATCACCCCGTCGTCCGGCCGTCACGGTCAACGCCTCTCGTGCGGCGCCACGAGCCGGTCGTCGGAGGCGCCGAGCAGCCGCCGGTCGTCCAGGCCCTCGTGCTCCTCGGCGTGCACGGGCGTCAGCTCGACGAACGTGACCTCGTGGCGTGCCAGCGCCAGGTCGAGCGGGACCCGGCCGTCCACGACCGCCGCCGACCGGTGCTCCAGGGCGGGACGGGCGCAGTCGCGCAGCACGTCGAGCGTCCGCAGGTCGGGCGACCGCGGCCGGCCCAGCTCGCGCCACGCGCCGAACGCGTTGCCGTCGTGCTCGTTGACCCGTTCCCGGCGGACGAACGCGCGCGGACCCGCCACCGGCACCGACAGCCGCACCTCGTGCCGCTCGGCCGCGTCCGGGCCGTCGGTGCCGCCGACCGGCTGCCAGGCCAGCACGGTGGTCCGGCCGTCGTCGGTCGCGCACACCAGGTGGTCCTCGCCGCGCGCCAGCACGTGGGCGCCCATCCGGGCCATGAACGCGTAGAGGTGGTAGGTCGGCTTCGGCACCTGCCGGTGGGTGAGCAGGCCGAACCCGCCGTGGAACAGCGAGGTGGGCACGTTCTCCTCCTCGAAGACGTCGCAGAACGTCCAGTAGGAGTACGAGTCCACCAGGTCCGTGCCGCCGGCGAGCACCGGGGCCAGGTACGCGGCGTGGTAGGCCGTGTCGTGGATCGGGTTGTCCGGCCGGTAGGAGCTGTTGAACTCGGTGATGTGCACCGGCAGCCCGGCCAGCGCGGTGCCCGCCAGGTGCTTGCGCGGCGCGTCGAACTGGTCCAGCAGCGCGCCGGGCGCGGCGAGCGTCTGGTAGGTGCCGAACGGGACGTGCTGCGCCGGGCCGGACGTGTAGGCGTGCCTGCTGACGAAGTCGATCGGCACGTCGCGGCGGGTGACGAAGTCGGCGAACGGCTCCCACCACTCGTCCGCGCCGGGTGAGATCGCCGGGCCGCCCACCCGGAGCCCGGCGTCGACGTCCTTGACGGTCCGCGCGGTCAGCTCGTACAGCCGGAAGTAGGCCTCCTGGTCGGCGTCCTTCCAGAAGTTGACCAGGTTCGGCTCGTTCCACACCTCGATCGGCCAGGTGCGCACCTCGGCCGGGCCGTAGCGGTCGACCAGGTGCCGGACGACGGCGCGGACCAGCGCGGCCCACTCGTCCCAGTCGTTCGGCGGGGTGATGTTGCCCTTCCACCAGAACACCGCGTCCTCGCCCGAGGCGAGCGCGGTCGGCATGAACCCCAGCTCGACGAACGGCCGGATGCCCAGCTCCAGGAACCGGTCGAACACCTGGTCCACGTAGGTGAACGAGTAGCGGGTCACCCCGTCGCCGGACCGGCGGTGCACGCCCATGTCGTCGGACAGCAGCCCGTGGCCCCGGATGTGCCGGAAACCGATGTCACGCTGCACGAGGGCCAGGGACTCCTGGTAGTCGGCGCGCAGCGCGAGGTTGAGCCGGCCGGTGCCGACGCAGTGGCGCCACGACTCGGACAGGCGGCCGATCGGCTCGCCGGGGACGGTGACGCGGTGCAAAACCCCTCCAGACCGAACGGCCCGCCGCCCGTGGCGCGGCGGTCGGACACCGGTGGTCCGGTCACGGCGTCGTGCCGTGACCGGACCGCTGAGCCGACTCAGCCGTTCTTCTCCTTGTAGCGCTTGTGGGCGCCGTTGACCAGCTCGACGAGGTCGTTCGAGCCCTTGGCCTCGAGCTCCTTCACGTAGGCGTCCCACGTGGACATGTCGCGCTGGCCGAGGATGAACTGCAGCGTCGACTGCGTGACGAAGTCCTTGAGCGGGCTCTCCAACAGGGCGGCGCGCTCGCGCTCCTCCTCGTTCAGCGGCGCGGGCGGCGGCAGCGCCTCCACCTTCTTGTTTGCCATCGTCTTCTGGAAGGCGACCTCTTCCTCGGTGAACATCGACTGGAGCAGCTCGGTGGCGCCGCCGTAGTAGAAGACACCGCCCTGGAAGCCGAAGTCGCGCTGGAGGTTCTTCGGCGCGCCGACGTTCATGCCGCCGAACGCCACCTCGGGCTTGAGCGTGCGCTTACCGGACGCGTCCTTGTCGTAGGTCGTGCCCTTCACGCCCCACTTGGTGAACTCCTGCGCCTCGTCGGAGTACCACAGCCAGTCGATGAACTGCATCGTCGCGACGAACTTGTCGCTCTCGACGGCCTTCGCCGACACCATCAGGCCGCTCTCCAGGCGCGTGCCGCGGATGACGTCGCCCTTGGGCCCGGCGGGCAGCGGGATCTTCGCCACGGTCGCGCCGGGGATCTTGGAGACGTTCGGGCGGTAGTCGTTGACGATGTTCTGCGCGTTGCTGCTGATCGCGAACGACTTGCCGCTGGCGAACTTCTGGATCGCCGCGTCGTCCTTCTGGGTGAAGCTCTCCGGGTCCATCAGGCCTTCCGCGACGAGCTTGCGGAAGTACTCGACGAGCTGCTTGTACTCCGGGGTCGCGCCGGTCAGCTCGTACTTCTGGGCGGACTCGTTCCAGATCGTGTTCTTGACGTAGCCCCAGCCGGCCTGCGTGCCGAAGGTCTGGCCCGCGTAGTTGAGGATCGACTTGCCCTCGAAGCGGTCCGACAGCGGGTAGCTGTCCGGGTTGGCGGCCTTGATGGCCTTGAGGACGGTGTAGACCTCGTCCCAGTTCTTCGGCGCCTGGAGGTTGAGCCGCTTCAGCTCGTCGGTGCGGAACGCGAGCGTGTAGTCCTGCCAGATCTTCTCGTGCATGCCGGGCAGCACGTAGAACTTGCCGTCCTCCTGGCGCAGCGTGTTCAGCTCCGGCTGGAGCTTCCACTTCTCGACCTTGTCCTTGAAGTTCGGCATCAGGTCGATGTAGTCGCTGACCGGCAGGATCGCGCCGGAGGAGACGAACTGCTCCTCCTGGCCCGGGTAGGTCTTGGAGATGATCGTGGGCGCGTCACCCGAGCTGATCAGCAGACCGCGCTTCTGGTCGTAGTCGCTGTAGGGCACGACCGTCGGCTTGATGGTGATGTTGGTCCGCTGGGTGATCTCCTTCCACAGCAGCCAGTCGTCCTTGATCGGGTAGTGCGACTGGTCGAGGTAGAGGAGGCTGACGTCCAGCGGCTCGCTCGCCTTGAACTGCGCGCCCGCCTTGTAGTCGGCCATCGAGGCGGTCTTCTTGCCGTCGAGGTTGACGCCACCGCCGGCGTCCCCGCCCTCCTCGCTGCACGCGGCCAGGCTGACCACGAGGCTGCCGGCGACGGCAGTCAGAAGCGTTCGCTTCCATTTGGTTCGCATCGAGCTGTCTCCTCAGGTGATTGACGCCGTCGTCAACTGGAGCGGATGCGCTACTGCTTGACCGCGCCGAGCATCACGCCCGACACGAAATAGCGCTGGATGAACGGGTAAACGGCGATGATGGGCAGCACGGTGAGCACCATCGTCACGGCCTTGATGTTCGCGGAGATGGCGACCGCGTTGGTCTCGACGGCGCCGACCGACGTGGCCGAGGTGGCCCCGGCGATCATGTTCCGCAGGTACACCGTGACCGGGAACAGGTCCGACCGGTCGAGGTAGAGGAACGCCTGGAACCACGAGTTCCAGTTCGCCACCGCGTAGAACAGGATCATGGTGGCGAGCACGGCCTTCGACAGCGGCAGCACGATGCGCAGCAGGATGCCGTAGGTGTTCAGGCCGTCGATCGCGGCGGCCTCCTCCAGCTCCGTCGGCAGGCTCTCGAAGAACGCCTTCATCACCAGCAGGTTGAACACGCTGATCGCGTTGGGCAGCACGATCGCCCAGATCGTGTTGGTCATCCCGAGCCCGTTGACCAGCACGTAGTTCGGGATCAGGCCGCCGTTGAAGAACATGGTGAACACCGCGATGCCGACCAGCAGGCCGCGGCCCTTGAGCCGGTGCTTCGACAGCACGTACGCGTAGACCGTGGTGAGCACGATCGAGATCGCGGTGGCCGTCACGGTGTAGATCACGGTGTTCAGGTAGCTGTTCCAGAACGCGGGGTCGGACGCGACCAGCTTGTAGGTGTCGAGGTTGAACCCGCGCGGCACCAGGTTGACCTGGCCGGTGCGGATGTAGACCTCGCTGCTGAACGACTGGGCCACGATGTTGACGAACGGGTACAGCGTCACCGCGACCACGCCGAGCAGCACGACCGCGTTGACCACCCGGAAGACCCGGTAGCCGGGGGAGTCGTCCAGGGAGGTGCGGCGGGGCCTGGCGGGCTGGTCCAGCCGCTCCGCGAGGCGCGTCGGGTCGGTGGTCACCACAGGCTCGTCCCCACTGTGCGGCGCGAGATCGCGTTGGCGGACAGGATCAGCGTCAGGCCGATGATCGACTCGAACAGGCCGATCGCGGCGGCGTAGCTGAAGTTGTTGGACACCAGGCCGACCCGGTAGAGGTAGGTCGACACGACGTCCGCGGTGGGATAGGTCAGCGGGTTGTACAGCAGCAGGACCTTCTCGAACCCGACCGCCATGAACGTGCCGATGTTGAGGATCAGCAGCGTGATCATCGTCGGGCGGATGCCGGGCAGCGTCACGTGCCACGTCTGCTGCCGGCGGTTCGCGCCGTCGATCCGGGCCGCCTCGTAGAGCTGCGAGTCGATCGTGGTCAGCGCGGCCAGGTAGAGGATCGTGCCCCAGCCGACGGTCTGCCAGACCTCGGAGGAGACGTAGATCGTGCGGAACCAGCTCGGGTCCTGGATGAACGAGACCGCGTCGCCGCCGAGGGCGCGCACGATCTGGTTGACCGTGCCCTCCAGCGACACCAGCTGCATGACCATGCCGGCCACGATCACGATCGACAGGAAGTGCGGCAGGTAGGACACCGTCTGCACGAACCGCTTGAAGTAGCGCGAGCGGACCTCGTTGAGCAGCAGCGCGAGCACGATCGGCAACGGGAAGGTGAAGATCAGCGACAGCGCGCCGAGCGCCATCGTGTTCCCGAAGACCTCCCAGAAGTTCGGGTCGTTGATGAACATCTTGACGTAGCGCAGGCCGACCCACGTCTCGCCGTAGATGCTGCCGCCGGGCACGAACTTGCGGAACGCGATCACGTTGCCGAGCATCGGCGCGTAGCGGAAGACCAGGAAGAACAGCAGCGGGACGATGACGAGCGTGTAGAGCTGCCAGTCCCGCTTCCACGCCTTGCGCCAGGTGTTCCCGTACCGGGGCGTCTTCGGCGGTTTCCCGGGTCTGCCCGGCGCCGCCTCGGCCGCCGGCTCGCTGATCTGGGTGGTCATGACCGGTCCACCTCCTCGTGGGTGACCGACACGGCGGTGAGCCACCTCCGCGTGTGGTCGACTTCGCGCAGCGGGCCGACCAGCCTCAGGTCCACCGCTTCGTGCACGTCCGCGCTCGACCGGGACACGCGCAGCTGCACCGCGCCCGGTTCCACCACGCGCCCGCCGTCCCGGCCGGTGAACGACGTGGCGTCGGCCGGCACCCGGAACGCGACGCGGGCCGACGCGCCGGCGGCCAGCTCGACCCGCGCGTAGCCGACGAGCCGCACGACCGGCCGGGTCACCTGCGCGACGGGGTCGTGCAGGTACAGCTGCACCACGTCCGCGCCGGCGCGCGGGCCGGGGTTGCGCACGTCCAGCTCCACCTCGACCTCGCCGTCGGTGGCCCACGGCCCGTCGCCGGACGTGAGGCGCACGGGCGACCAGGTGAACGTGTCGTAGCCCAGGCCGTGGCCGAACGGGAAGGCGTGCGTCGGGTCGACGTTGGACACCTCGGTGCGCCGGCCGAGCGGCGCGGACAGGTAGGTGCCCGGCTGGCCGGACGGGTCGTCCGGGATGCCGAGGGGCAGCCGGCCGGACGGGGAGACCGCGCCGGTCAGGACGTCCGCGAGGGCCCGGCCGCCGAGCTGCCCGGGGAAGAAGGACTGCACGACCGCCGCCGCGCCCTCGGCCAGGTCGCCGATCGCGTAGGGCCGGCCGGTGATGAGCAGCAGCACGACGGGCGTGCCGGTGTCGAGGACCGCGCGGACCAGGTCGGCCTGCGCGCCGGGCAGCCGCAGGTCGGTCGCGTCGCACCCCTCGCCCGACGTGCCGCGCCCGAACAGGCCCGCCCGGTCCCCGACGGCGACGACGCACACGTCCGCGTCCCGCGCCACCGCCACCGCGGCCGCGATGTCGTCGGCGTCGGGCTCGGCGGTGACCTCGCAGCCCTTCGCGTGGGCGATGTCGCCGCCCACCGCGTCGCGCAGGCAGGAGAGCACGGTCGGGATCTCGAGGCCGAGCCCGGCGTCGGGGTGGTGCACGCCGATGTGCGCGGGGAACGAGTAGCAGCCCAGCATCGCCATCGGGTCGTCGGCGAGCGGGCCGACCACGGCGAGCCGGACGTCCGGGCGCAGCGGCAGGACGCCGTCGTTGGCCAGCAGCACCACGGACTCGCGGGCGAGGCGGAGCGCGACGTCCCGCGCCCGCGGTGAGTCCAGCCGCAGCTCGTCGACGTCGTCGGGCAGCGGCGACCAGTCCGGGTCGAGCAGGCCGAGTTCGACCTTCTGGCGCAGCACCCGGCGCAGCGCCCGGTCGACCAGGCCCTCGTCCACGTCGCCGCGCTCGACCGCCTCGCGCAACGGCGTGCCGTAGCAGCGCACGGTCGGCAGCTCCACGTCCACCCCGGCGGCGAGGGCCAGCGCGGCGGCGTGCGCCTCGTCCTCGGCCACGCCGTGCAGGGTCTGGAGGAACTTGACCGCGAAGTAGTCGGCGACCACCGTGCCGTCGAAGCCCCAGGTGTCGCGCAGCAGGGTGGTGAGCAGCCCGGCGTCGGCCGCGGACGGCAGGCCGTCGATCTCGGTGTAGGACTGCATGACCGACCGGACGCCGCCGTCGCGCACGGCCATCTCGAACGGCGGCAGGATCACGTCGGCGAACTCGCGCGGGCCGACGGCCACCGGCGCGAGGTTGCGACCCGCGCGGGAGGCGGAGTACCCGGCGAAGTGCTTGAGCGTGGCGACGACCCCGGACTCTTCCAGGCCGCGCACGTACGCGGTGGCGACCGTGCCGACGAGGTACGGGTCTTCGCCGATGGTCTCTTCGGTGCGGCCCCAGCGGTAGTCGCGGGTGACGTCCAGGACCGGCGCCAACCCCTGGTGCACGCCCGCCGCGCGCATCGAGTCGCCGATCAGGCCCGACATCTCGGCGACCAGGTCCGGGTCGAACGACGCGCCCCACGCCGGCGGGGCGGGGTAGGCGGTCGCCCGCCAGGCGGCGAAACCGGTGAGGCACTCCTCGTGGACCAGCGCCGGGATGCCGAACCGGTTGGCTTCGGCCACCTCCCGCTGCGAGGCGGCGAGCGAGCGGGCGCCCGCCACCGGTTCCACCGGCCGGGTGCCGAACGGGCGGGTGAGCTGGCCGAGGCCGTGCGCGATGACGTCGGCCCACACCACCGGGTCGCCGGTGAGGTCGTGCTGGTGCGGTGCGACACCGGCGCCGGAGGGGTCCGCGCCGACCCAGACACCGACGAGCTGGGCCAGCTTCTCCTCGAGGGTCATCGCCTCGACGAGCGCGTCGACCCGTTCGGCGACAGTCCGGGAGGTGTCCCGCCACGCCCCGCTCGGCCGGTCGGCGGCAGTCGGGACGGCGTCGCCTGCCGGCGTCGTCGCGACCTCCGTCGTCCTGTTCATCATCGACCAGGTACCCCCGCTCACGTCTTCGTGAAGACCGAAACTATCGAACTACTTTCCGACATGCCGATCTGGTGGGGTGACCGTAGGAGGATCTCCGCACGACGTCAACAGTCCGTGTCCTTCCTGTGTCTTCGCAGTTCACAGGTATGAACCGCCGCAGATTTGCACCTGGTTACTGGACCGATTACGTCAATGATCCACGTGTGGAGCTGTCATGCTGGTGGTCGGAAGGTCGAACCTTTACGCTCGGCCGTCGAAACTTTAGAGCCGGTGTGCGGTGCGCGGACCGCGACGCGGACAGGGGGCAGCATGAGTTCGTCGACCGAGCGGGACCCCGCCGGCGCCGTGCCGGAGAAGACGGTGAAGGGCGCGGCGTCGATCTCGTCGATCGCGGCCGAGGCGGGGGTGTCGATCCCGACGGTCTCGAAGGTCCTCAACGGACGGCCGGACGTCGCCCCGGACACGCGCGCCCGCGTGGAGAGCATCATCGAGCAGCACCGGTACCGGCGACGACGGGCACGCCAGTCGTCCCGGCCGGCGCTCATCGACCTGGTGTTCCACGAGATGCACTCGGCGTGGTCGACCGAGATCATCCGGGGTGTCGAGCTGGCCGCCGCGAACGAGCGCGCCGCCGTGGTGCTGTCCGAGCTCGGCGGCGAGCACCGGCCGCGCCGCGAGTGGTTCGACGACCTGCTGGCCCGCCGGCCGCTGGGCGTGATCCTCGTGCTGGCGGGGTTGGACGACGAGCAGCGCCGTCAGCTCGCCACGCGCAACATCCCGTTCGTGTTCGTGGACACCGCCGGCGAGCCGCCACCCGGCGTGCCCACCGTGGGATCGGCGAACTGGGCGGGCGGCCTGGCCGCGACCCGGCACCTGCTGGGCCTGGGCCACCGCCGCATCGCGGTCATCTCCGGGCCGACGACCATGCTGTGCAGCCGGGCCAGGGTCGACGGGTACCGCAGCGCGTTGGAGGACGCGGACGTCGTCGTGGACCAGGACTTCGTGCGGTACGGCGACTTCTACGTCCAGGGCGGGTACGGGCACGGCATGGAGCTGCTGAGCAGGCCCGACCGGCCGACCGCGATCTTCGCGGGCTCCGACTTCCAGGCGCTGGGCGTGATGCGGGCGGCGCGGGAGCTCGGCCTGTCCGTGCCGGACGACCTGTCGATCGTCGGCTACGACGACCTCTCGGTGACCGAGTGGATAGGGCCTCCGCTGACCACCGTGCGGCAGCCGCTGCGCGAGATGGCGACCACCGCCGCGCACATGGTGTTCAGCCTGGCGCGCGGCGAGCGGCCGCCGAACGAGCGCATAGACCTCGCCACCGAGCTGGTGGTGCGGGAGAGCACCTGCCCGCCGCGGGCTCGCTGACCGCTAGTTGTACTGATTCGTGACGTTGTTGACGTCTAGGGGGTCAGTCGGGTGATGGGTGGCTGGCCGCCGAGGGCGCTGTGGGCGCGGTGGTGGTTGTAGTCGTGGACCCAGTCGGGCAGGGCGGTCAGGCGGTGGTCGTTGCCGGTCCAGGCTTGGGCGTAGGCGAACTCGGTCCGCAGGGTGCGGTTGAAGCGTTCGGCTTTGCCGTTGGTCCAGGGGCAGCCGGGTTTGGTGAAGCGTCGGCGGATGCCCGGGGCGACGCAGACCGCCCGCCAGTTGCCGCCGACGCGGTAGGTCTTGGCGTTGTCGGTGAGCACCCGCAGCACCACGACGCCCCGGTCGCGGAACCAGGCCACGGCGCGGTGCAGGAAGGCGGCGCAGGTCGCGTCGCGCTCGTCGGGCAGTGCCTCGACGTAGGCCAGGCGGGTGCGGTCGTCCACGGCGACGTGCAGGTAGTCGTAGCCGATGCCCCGGCCGCGGACCTTCTCGCTGCGGCCGTGCGCCCGCCAGCCGCCGCCGTCGGGGACGCGGCCGAGTTTCTTGACGTCGACGTGCAGCAGGTCGCCGGGGTGGGGGCGTTCGTAGCGGATGCCGGTGTGCCGGCGCCGCACCGGCAGGCCGGTGATCGCATCGGTCGCGGCCAGGGCGGGCTCGGCGCGGCGGCGCAGGACCCGGCCGATCGTGGAGGCCGGCAGTCCGAGCAGTCCGGACAGGTGCACCGGCCCGCGTCGCACCGACCGTCGGACGGCGAGGATGCGGTCCTCGATCTCGGTCGGGGTGCGCCGGGGGCTGTGGTGCGGTCGTGAGCTGCGGTCGGCCGGCCCGGCGTCTCCTTCACCGCGGTGCCGGGCCAGCCACTTGTGCACGGTGGCCCGGGAGATACCGAGCTGCTCGGCGATGCTCGCGGGCGACCACCCGGCCGCGCGACGGGTCACGATCAGCCTGCGGGCATGGACCGTGGTGCGGGCGTTACTGTGCACGCGAGGACCTCCGTGTGCCGATGGGATGCGTCAGACACATCCACTCCGCCCGGAGGTCCTCCCTGCGTTCAACCCGACACGCCGTCAACAACCTGATTAGTCACTACAGCTAGCGCAGCGGCGTGTGCGCCGGGTCGACCCGTTCGCCGTCGCGGACGGGCCCCGGCGGCGTGCCGTCGCCGAAGGGCCGCCCGCCCAGCGCCTCCCGGCCGTGCGGCGTGACCCAGCCGGACAGGTCGGGCCCGTCGGGCACGATCCCGCTCGGGTTGATGTCCTTGTGCACGACGTAGTAGTGCCGCTTGATCTGGGCGAAGTCGACCGTGTCGCCGAAGCCGGGCGTCTGGAACAGGTCGCGGGCGTAGGCCCACAGCGCGGGCATCTCGGCCAGCTTCGCCCGGTTGCACTTGAAGTGGCCGTGGTAGACGGGGTCGAAGCGCACCAGCGTGGTGAACAGCCGCACGTCGGCCTCGGTGATCGTGTCGCCGACGAGGTACCGCCGGTCGCCCAGCCGGTCCTCCAGCCAGTCCAGCGCGGTCCACAGCCGGCCGTACGCCTCGTCGTAGGCCTCCTGGGTGCCCGCGAACCCGCACCGGTAGACGCCGTTGTTGACCTCGGTGAAGACGCGCCGGTTGACGGCCTCGATCTCGTCGAGGTGCTGCCGCGGCAGCAGGTCCGGCGCGCCGTCGCGGTGGTGCTCGCGCCACTCGGTGGACAGGTCGAGCGTGATCTGCGCGAAGTCGTTGGTCACCACCGCGCCCGTCGTCGTGTCCACGACGGCCGGCACCGTGATCCCGCGCGGGTAGTCGGGGTCGCGCTTGAAGTACGCCTCCTGCAACCGCTCGATCCCCAGCACGGGGTCACGCCCGCCGGGGTCGAGGTCGAACGTCCACGACCGCTCGTCGTGCGTGGGGCCGGGCAACCCGAGCGAGAGCGCGTCCTCCAACCCCAGCAACCGCCGCACGATGATGGACCGGTTCGCCCAAGGACAGGCCCGCGCCGCCACCAACCGGTACCGCCCCGGGACCACCGGGAACCCGTCCCGCCCGTCGGCGGTGACCCGCGTCGTGATGTACCGCGTGTCGCGGGTGTACTCCTTCCCCTTGACGGAATACGTCCCACCCCGCTGGTGCTCGGGCTTCCCACCGGCCGCCGCAGTCTCGCTCACGGTCCCGAGCCTACGTCGCCGTCCCGTCCCCGGCCTCTCACGCGGGGTGTGCGGTGAGGCTGGTGAGGGAGGCTTGGCCCGGTTGCCAGGTGGGGGTGGCGACGGCGAGGTACCTGGCCGTCGTGTCGAGGGGCAGGTCGGCGTGGCGGTGGCGGGGGACCGGGGTCGGTCGGCTGTAGGTCCGGCCGTCGGTGCTGGTGCTGACGGTGCAGTCGGGGACCCGGCCGGCGGTCCAGGTCAGGTCCACCCGGGCGATGTGGTGGGACGCGCCGAGGTCGACCACCATCCGGCCCGCCGGTCCCGGGGTCCAGGCGGTGTCCGGGTCGTCGTCGACGGCGGCGGAGGGGGTGGACATGCCCGGCGGCAGGGGAGAGGTGGGGTAGGTGGTCCGGCCCAGGGCCAGGTCGGCGAGGGGGTGGGGGCGGGCGTGCGGGATCGTGACGTCGCGACGCACGCCCGGTGGCAGGGTGACCGGGACGCGGTGGCCGTCGGCGGACACCAGGGTCAGCCGGGCGACCCGGCCGGCGCCGGTCAGGGTGACCCGCGCGCCGTTGTGCACGACCGCGGTCACCCCGACCGGCACGTCGCCTTCCAGGGTGAACCGGGGCGGTTCGACGCGGGCGGTCGCCGGGGGCATCCGCAGGCCGTGGTCGGTGCCGGTCGGCGTCACGACCTGGTGGCCCGGGTAGAGGCGCAGCGCGCGGCGGTCCTGGCGCAGCGACACGGTGCCGTCGGCCGCGGTGTCGGAGAGGTTGAACAGGCTGAGGAACCCGTCGGCGGCACTGGCGCGGACGGTGGCGGGCGAGCAGCTCGGCGCGCCCGCCGCGGCCAGGGCAGGCAGGTCGACCGGCCGCGCGTAGCCCTCGACCACGAACCCGGCGGCCGGCCCGTCGGACAGCACCACGGTGTCGCCGGTGACCGTGATCGGGTTCGGCGACCCGTGCACGACGAACCCCGCGCGCCCGTCCACGTCCAACCAGCCGCCCGTGCTGCGCAGGTCCGGCCTCGGGTACTCGGCCGCCGTCGACCACGTCACGCCGTCCGGTGACGTCTCGACCCGGTAGGCCCGCCCGGCCGCCGCTTCCCAGTACAGCCGCACCCGGTCCACCGCGACCGGGCCGCCGAGGTCCACCGCGAGCCAGCTGTCGGCCCGGCCCCGGTCCGCCCGCGACACCGCCCACCGCGTGGTGTGGCTGCCGTCCGTGGCCGACCCGGGCTCGCGGCCGGTGTCCCACGACGACGCCGTCGTGACCCGGCCGCGCGCCAGGTCCGGCCCGTCCGACGCGCGCACCTCCACCGTGAACAGCGAGTACCCGTAGGTCTGGTGCGGCGAGACGCCGACCACGCGCACGTGCCGCGCCGTCACCGCGCCGAACACCAGGTCGTCCACCCGCGCGACACCCGGCGGCAGGACGCGCGAATCCGCGGAGGCCACGGTGACGGCGCCTTCGGCCGCGGTGTACGCGCGGGAACCGTCGAGCCCCGGCACGCCCGGCATGGTCAGGTTGTGCACGTCGACCCGGCCCTCGCCGGCCGCCAACCCCGACGTCGCGTAGACGACCGTGCCGGTGGGCAGGGTCGCCGTGCCGACGTGGCCGCCGTCGAACGCCAGCAGGCTCGCCGCGCCGTCGAACCCGTCGCGAACCCCCTGGCACACCACCGCGGAACGCCCGCGAACGGCCAGTGACGTCGAGGGCACGAGCATGGGTGTGCCGCCGCCGACCACGAACAGCCAGTCGTCGTGCCCCGGCTGCCAGGCGAACTTCACGTACCCCGCCTTGGTCACGGTCCCCGCCCACGCCCGCGCCGACTGGTGCGCGACCAGTCCGGGTTCGACGCCGTAGTCGGTGACGCCGGCCGCCGAGGCGAAGAACTCCTCCTCCGACACCGGCTCCACCACCGGCCCGGTGCGGTTGCGCCACTCGTGCAGCAGGTAGCTGATCGCGAGCTCCGCCCGCGCTTCCGGCTCGTACTTCGCCTCACCGGAGAACTTCGCCAGCCGGTGCACGGGCGGGTAGGCCTGGTAGGCGGTGAGCCGCGCCGCCAGCGCCGCCTCCGCACGGGCCGCCAGCCGGTCGCCCAGCACCTGGGAGCGGAACGCCAGCGGGATCACGTCACGGCCGTAGAGGTGCTCCCGGTCGTCCACCATCGGCATCAGCGGCTCGCCCGCGTCGCTCATCGTGGCGAGGATCGTGCGCCACAGCCGCTCGCCGTTGGGCTGCGCGGTCAGCACCTCCGGCAGCGGTGTGCCGGCCAGCAGGAAGTGCGCCGCGTTGCGGCCGGACGTGCGCCACAGCTCTTCCTGGTAGTGCGGCCCGTACGAGCCGTGGTTCTCCACGATGAACGTGTCGTGCGCGTTCGCGGCGGTGTTCGCCGAGACCGGCACGCCGTCCACCACGGCCGGGTTGGCCAGGTCGGCGGCCGGCAACCCGGCCTCGTTGCGGCTCCACCGGCCGAACGCCTCGCGCCACGCGTGCGCGTCCGGGTCGTCGGCGGCCCACGCCAGCCCCGGCGCGAGGGCCTGCGTGTAGACGCCCATCTCCTCCAGCTTCGTGTCGCCCCGGTACCCGCCCGCGGGCCCGTTGGGCGTCCACCCGCCGGAACGCGGGTCGTCCCCCGTGCCGAGCGCGGCCGTGTACGCGGCCTGACCGCGGGCGATCGCGTCGACGGCGGCCCGCGTCGACGGGTCGAGGTCGGCCCACAGCAGGCGGGCGGCGAGCACGAAGTACGACTGGAACGTGGTGTCCCAGAACAACGTCTTGCCCCACTCCGACCCGCCTGCCAGCACGTTGCTCGCGGCGAAGTGCCGGATCGTGTCCACGGTGTGCGCGTGCAGCGCCGACTTGGCCACGCCGGTGAGGTCGGCGTCGTAGTCGCCCCTGGTCAGCAGCACGGCGTTGCCGAGGACGACGGCGAACCCGAAGTCCGTCCGCCGGTACCGGCCCGCCACCGGGTCGTACTGCTGCTCGGCCCACCTCGTGTGGCGCGACAACACCTCGTAGTACACCCGCGCCACGGGGTCCGCGCCGGCCGGGGGCTCGGCGAACGCGAACCGGGGCGCGAGCGCCAACCCGCTGCCCACGCCCACCGCCCACAGCAGCTGACGACGGTTGATCCGCATGTCCGGCACCTTTCTCACGCGCAGGCCAACCGGGCTTCGGCCCAGTCGGCGTGGTCGAAGTTGCGGCCGTCGCCGCCGTCGGTCACGCGGAGGCCGACCATCCGCACACCGGTGGTGTCCACGGTGATCGGCCGGGCCGGGTCACCGCCGCGCAGCACGCCGCTGTCGTAGAGCAGCCGGTCGTCGCCGAAGACCTGGAACACCACCGAGCCCGGTTCCGCCGTCTCGTCGTCCAAGCCGATCACCGCGGTCAGCTCCCGGCACCCGCCGCCCAGGTAGACCGACAGGTCGGACGGCGCGTGCACGCCCACGCCCTTCCTGTAGACGACACCGCCGATGGTCAGCGGGTTGCCGTCGCCGCCGGCGTTCTCGCCGTTGGACCGGTCCCGCTCGACCGGCCCCCACCCGTTGCCCGCGCTCATGAACGGCAGGTCGCTCACGTACGGCTCGCCGGTGGGCACGGGTGGCGGCACGAACGCGCGCACGGCCTGCTCCACGTGCACCCGGGCGTGGCCCGGCGCGCGGAACTCGGCGGACACCGGCACGTCGACCGCGCCCACCGGGCTGTCCTCGCCCACCCGCACGGTCCACCGGCCGGTCAGCGCCTCACCGGGCCGCAGGGCGCGTCGCGTGACCGGCGCGCCGGTCACCGTCCACCCCTCGGGCGCCGCCGCCGTCAGCACGACGTCCTCGATCGCGGCTTCGGCCGTGAAGCTCCCCGTGACCTCGAACGTCGACCCCTTCGCCGCGTCGACCACTCCCGACGGCGCGACCGCGAGCATGGTGGCGGGCACCGGCACGACCGGCCGGTCGCACGTCAGCGTCCCCGGCCGGTAGGGGCAGATCACCGCCGCGAACCCGCCGTCGCGCGGCGCCGCGACCTCCAGCGCCGCCGACGACCGCGCGATCCGGGCGTCCCGCCGCACGTCACCGCGCCCCTCGCCGTCCCGCACCACCTCGACCAGCCACTGCCCGCCGCCCAGGAACCCCAGCGGGGCCCGCAGCGTGCGGGGGTCGCCGGCCGCCACCGCGCCGACGAACCAGCGGTCGCCGGACCGCCGCGCCACCACCGCGTGATCGGACGGGTCACCGCCCAGCACGCGGGTCTCGTCCCACGCGGTCGGCACCTGGTCCAGGTACCGCAACGCCTCCGGGAACCGCTCGTAGGCCTCCGGCTTGTCCGCGAAGTGCGTCCACCCCGACTCGTAGAGCACCGGCAGCGCGACCTCGTGCGCGACCGACGCCTCCTTCGGCCCGACCTCCAACGACACCGGCGTGTAGTCCATCGACCCGACCGCGTTGCGGGTGAAGGACTGCACCGGGTTGTTCGCCGCCGGCGGCGAGTTCTCCGCGCCGCGCACGGCCTCCATCGTCATCACGTGCGGCCACGTCCGGGCCAGGCCGTGCGGGATGGTCGAGCCGTGGAAGTTCACCATCAGCCGCAGCTCGGCGGTCTTCGCCAGCACCGCGTCGTACCACTGGTAGCGGGCCCGGGAGTCGGACTCCATGAAGTCGAGCTTCACGCCCCGCACACCCCACCGGCGCACCTCGGGCAGCACGGTGTCGCGCTCGGCCTGCGTGTCCAGCGCGGTCCAGTGGAACCACAGCAGCACCTCGACGCCCTTGGCGCGGGCGTAGCGGACCAGCTCCGGCACCCACGTGTCGCGCCAGCCCTCGTCCACCAGCACGTACTCCCAGCCGTGGCGGGCGGCGAAGTCCACGTACCGCTTCTGCCGCTCGAAGTCGCCGGGGCTGGCGTGCTCGCTCAGCCACGACCACGCGACCTTGCCCGGCCGCACCCACGACGTGTCGGCGACCTTGGACGGGGAGGCGAGGTCGTCCACCAGGGTCGACTCGCCGACGGTCGCGAGGGAGCCCACGATCGCGACGCGCCACGGCGTGCGCGTGACGCCCGCGACCTGCTCGTCCGCGAGCACCACCCGGTAGTCGCCCGACCCGGCGGCGTGCCGCAGCCTGCCGCCCGGGTACCGGCCGTCCACATCGGACTCGGTGATCAGCGCGTAGTCCTCGCCCACCCGGAACAAGGAGGGGTGGCCGTACTCGCCCTCCGCCGCGCCCGCGGCCGTCGTGCGCACCCGGTTCGCCTCGTACCAGGCGTTGTAGGGCAGCAGCCAGGCCGGGGCGTCGGCCGGGAGCCGGAACGACGACGCCTCGCCGGTCACCGTGACGGGGTCCGGCACGGCGTACCGGTAGGCCACGCCGTCCGGCGCGACCCGCACCACCAGGTCCAGCCGAGCACCGCCCGCGCCGGCGAACGCCAGCGTGGTCTCGGTCATCCGGGTCTGCCGCCGCAGCCGCTTGCCGGTGGTCATCGCGTACCGCTCGGTCACGAGCCGATCGGTGCGGCCGACCGCCCGCAGGCCGCCGGTCAGGTCGACCTCGGCGGCGCGCAACCCGATCGGCGACGGCGCGAGCACCGTGCGGCCCTGTCGGGAGACGGCGAGCGCCAGGCCGCCGGTGCCGGGGTCGAGGGTCACGCGCGCGGCCACGGCGGAGCCGGGCGTGGTGATCACCCACTCGCCGGGCGCGGCCGACGCGGGCGCGACGGGAACCAGGAGCGAACCGAAGACGGCGAACAGGGCCACGAGCCGTGCCGCGACGACGCGGCGAAGCGATGACATCGTTGTCAACTCCCAGTGCTGGTCCCGTCGGGCGACAGTGGACGCCATCGTCAGCGCCCGGCCCGAACCGGGTCAAGGTCATCGACCGGACAGGTTCTGTCCTGGTGCGGGCCTTGACACGGGGTGGGCGGCACGCTTCGCGCGCCCGGCTCTGGCAGGCTGCCGCACAGGCGCCGCTGGGCGCGCCGCGGTGGAGGGATGGGGAGACGTGAGCGCTGAGGACCGCCGCTGGACCGATCGCGGTCAGGCCGTCGGGCACGGGGTGACCTGGCTGGCGCGGTGGAGCGCCCGCCTGGCGCTGGTCGCGATCGGCTTCTGGCTGCTGTGGACGCTGATCGGCAAGCTGTGGGTCGTGGTGATGCCGGTCCTGCTGGGCCTGCTGATCACGACCGTGCTCTGGCCGCCCGCCCGGTGGCTGCGCTCGCGCGGTGTGCCCGCCGCGCTGGCCGCGACGATCGTGCTGCTCGGCGGGCTGATCGTGCTCGGCGGCGTGGTGGCGCTGATCACCACGTCCATCGCGTCCGGCGTGCCCGAGATCGCCGACAGCGCGACCCGCGCCCTGCAACAAGCCCTCGACTGGGCGGCCGGTCCGCCGCTCAACATCGGCGAGAGCCAGCTCGACCAGTTGCTGCAACAGGGCATCGACCAGTTGCGCTCCAGCGTCGGGTCGATCGCGAACAGCCTGCTCACCGGCGTCGGCACGGTGACCTCCGGCCTCGTCACCGGCCTCGTCGCGCTGCTGCTGGCGTTCCTGTTCGTCAAGGACGGGCCGCGGTTCACGCCGTGGCTGCGCGGCGTGATCGGCGAGCGCGCCGGCGGGCACGTGACCGTCGTGCTGGACCGGGTCTGGACGACGCTGGGCGACTTCATCCGCACCCAGGCGATCGTGAGCCTGGTGGACGCGGTGCTGATCGGCCTCGGCCTGGTCGTGCTCGGCGTGCCGCTGGCCGTGCCGCTGGCGGCGTTGACGTTCCTCGGCGGGTTCGTGCCGATCGTCGGCGCGTTCATCGCGGGCGCCCTGGCCGTGCTCGTCGCCCTGGTCAGCAACGGGCCGACCACCGCGCTGATCATGCTGGTGATCGTGGTGGTGGTGCAGCAGGTGGAGGGCAACGTCCTGCAGCCGGTGCTCCAGTCGCGCAGCCTGCGCCTGCACGCCGCCGTCGTCCTGCTCGCGGTGACGGCGGGCAGCACCCTCTACGGCATCGCGGGCGCGTTCCTCGCCGTGCCGGTGGTGGCCGCGGTGGCGGTCGTGCTGCGCTACCTGGGCGAGGTCATCGACCGGCGCACCGCGGAGCAGCCGGCCGTTCCCGACCGGCCGGACGACCCGGACCGCGTGCCGGACGCGGAGCCGCCGCGCGCCTGACCACCCGGGCGGCCGGACAGCGGGCCCTGCGGCCGGGAACCCGGCCGCGCGACCGGGTACCGGCTCTGCTGCCGAAGGCCCGGCTCGCGGCGGCATCGGCAAGCCGCAGCGAGCCGCCTTCGGCGGTCCGCCACCGCGTCCCAGGCCGGTGAGAGCGTTCCCAGGACGGTGACGTCAGGGTTCGCCGCGTCGCCGATCGCGATCACGCGATGACGGCCCGCGATGGGCCCGCAGACGATCGGATCCGGCCCCGACCTGCGCGGTTATCATGCGCGGATGCTCCGACGCACATACGACGACCAGGTCTGCTCCATCGCGCGCGCCCTCGAAGTCGTCGGCGAGCGCTGGACGCTGTTGATCGTGCGGGACGCGCTCTCGGGGGTCACCCGGTTCGACGGTTTCCTCCACCGACTGCCCATCGCGCGCAACGTGCTCAGCGACCGGCTCAACAGCCTGGTCGAGTTCGGCGTGCTGGACCGCGTGCTCTACCAGGACCGGCCGCCGCGCCACGAGTACCGGCTCACCGCCAAGGGGCGCGAGCTGCTGCCGGTGGTGCTGTCGCTCATGGCGTGGGGCGACGAGCACATGCCCGCGCAGGACGGACCGCCCGCCGTGGCCGAGCACGCGGCCTGCGGCGGTGTCGTCCGCACGCGGATGATCTGCGACTGCTGCGAGCGGGAGGTCGCGCCCGGCGTGGTGTTCAGGCGGCCGAGCGACGCCGCCACCCCACCGGGAACGG
Organism: Saccharothrix sp. 6-C; assembly: GCF_016695385.1. Classification (NCBI taxonomy): domain Bacteria; kingdom Bacillati; phylum Actinomycetota; class Actinomycetes; order Pseudonocardiales; family Pseudonocardiaceae; genus Saccharothrix; species Saccharothrix sp. 6-C. The sequence continues at coordinate 3,547,142 of NZ_CP064192.1, forward strand.
CGGCGGGATAGGTCGACCGCCGGCAGGACCCGCGCCGGCTCGCCGGCCGTGCGGCGCCGGCGACAGCGGCACGCTTCAGCCCCGACCCGGCCGCACCCCGCGCGTGAGCACTCCGCCGACGAGCCGTGCGGCCGATGAGTCCCGGCCTCGACGATCGAGCCCCGGCGTGCCCGTACCACCGGGTAACTTGAAGAGCCGGTCGTGTCGATCAGGTGGCGCGCAGTGACGATCCGGTGCCACCACCGGACGTGGCCGTGGCTAGGATTCGGTCCACCGACGCGTGGACCGACGGTGTCCGGTCGACGACGGGCGTGCGCGCGGCGTGCGTGACGGTGGGGGTTGGGTGTGACGAGCCGGTTCGGCGCTCTGCTGCGGCGCTGGCGGCAGCGGGCCGGGTTGAGCCAGGACGACCTGGCCGAACGCGCCGGGCTCGGTGTCCGCACCGTGCGCGGGCTGGAGACCGGGCAGCGCGGCAACCCCCAGGTGCGCACCGTGCGGCTGCTGGCCGACGCGCTGGGCCTGGACGGCGCGGAGCGCGCCGAGCTGTTCACCGCCGCCGGCCACGCCGAGCCCGCCGACCCGGACGAGGACCTGCCCGCGCGGGTCGGGCCCGTCGGCGGGCCGCGGCGGACGCCCGCGCCGGCCCTCGGCGCCGACCCGCTGGTCGAGGCGACGGACGCGCTCGCCTACGCGGTGCACGCCCGGTGGCGGCGGGAAGAAGAGCAGCAGCAGGTGCACGACCCGGTGCCGCTGCCGGTCCGCTGGCGCCCCGCGCCCGACGCGTTGCGCGACAGCTGGGCCAACACGCGGCTGGCCCAGCCGGGCCGGACCGCGCGGCCCCTCGACCTCACCGGGCGGCTCGACCAGGTGGTGGAGGTCTACCGGCGGGTGCCGTCGTCCCGGCTGATCGTGCTCGGCCGGGCCGGCGCGGGCAAGACGATCCTCACCACGCGGTTCGTGCTGGACCTGCTGGCCGCCCGCGCGCCGGCCGACCCGGTGCCGGTGATCTTCGGCCTCGGCTCGTGGAACCCGGTCCGCGCCGAGCTGCGGGACTGGCTCGCCGAGCAGCTGGTGCGCGACCACCCCGGTCTCGCCGCCCCCGGCCCCGGCGGGTCGACGCTGGCCGCCGCGCTGGTCGACGCCCACCGCGTGCTGCCCGTGCTGGACGGGTTCGACGAGGTGGCGGGCGGCCTGCACCGGGCGGCGCTGGCCGCGTTGAACGCCACCACCCTGCCGCTGCTGCTGACCAGCCGGGTCGACGAGTACCGGGCCGCGGTGCGGGCCACCGGCGTGCTCCGGGCGGCCGGCGCGGTGGAGCTGGTCGACCTCGACGCGGCCGACGTCGCCGACTACCTGCCGCGCACCACCGGGCAGCGCGCGACCGGACACTCGGGCACCGTCTGGCAACCCGTGCTGGACCACGTGCGGGACCACCCGGACAGCCCGCTCGCGGCCGTGCTGACCACCCCGCTGATGGTGGCGCTCGCGCGCCGGATCTACAGCGACACCCCCGGCCACGACCCGGCGGAGCTGGTCGACGCGGACCGGTTCGGCGACCGCGACGCGATCGAACGGCACCTGCTCGGCGGGTTCGTGCCCGCCGCGTACCAGGAGCGGCGCGGCGGCCGGGCCCACGACGCCGACCAGGTCCGCCGCTGGCTCGGCCACCTCGCCGACCACCTGACCCGGCTCGGCACGCACGACCTGGCCTGGTGGCAGCTCGGCACCTCGATGAGCAGGCGGGCCAGGACCCTGGTGGTGGCGCTGGTCGTGTTCGCCGGGGTCTGGCTGGGCGACGTGGTGGTCGAGGGCAGCCTGCTGCCCGGGGTGGCCCCCGCGGAGCTGGTGGGCCTCGGCGCCGTGGTCGCGCTGCTCGCCGGTGTGTCGTTCGGGTTGGTGCACGGGCACCTGGCACGGGTCCAGCCGCTCGAACCGGTCCGGTTCCGGCTGCGGCTGCGGGCCCGTTCGGGGGTGGCGTGGCGGCGGGTGCGGGTCAGCGCCCGGATGGGGTTGCTGTTCGGCGCGCTGGTCGGCTGCTCCTACGGGTTGGTGATGATCCTGACGAAGTGGCTGATCTCCGACCTGCCCGTGACGCCGGCGATGGTCTTCGTCGACGCCGGGGTGTTCACCGCGGTGTTCGCGTCCGGCGCGGCGCTCGCCTTCGGGCTGATCGCCGCGGGCGAGTCGCCGCAGGACATCCGCTCGGCGGCGAGCCCGGCCGGGCTGCTCGAGTCGAACCGGAAGACCGTGCTCCTCCAGCTCGCCCTGTTCGGGCCGCTGTTCGCGGTGTTCTTCTCGGCCATGACGTGGCTCATCGCGACGGCGTTGATGTCGCTGCCGGGCGGCGGCCCGTTCGGCGTGGTGATCGCCTGGCCCGGGTTGGCCGGACTGCTGCTGGGTCTCGTCGGCGGGTTCGGCGGCGGCTTCGGCTACCTGATCAGCATGACCGCGTGGGGCCAGTGGGTGGTGTTCGCCCGCTTCTGGCTGCCGCTGACCGGCCGGTTGCCCTGGGCCGTGCACGCGTTCCTCGACGACGCCTGTCGGCGGGGTGTGCTGCGCCGTGCGGGCGCGGTCTACCAGTTCCGCCACGCCCGTCTTCAAGATCACCTGGCCGAGGCGCACCGCGACCGGTCTTGACCCTTTCGACGCCCGTTCTCCCAGGTCAGGCACACCGGCCATAGATGGCCGCCCCACGGCCTGTCCATGGCCGCCCCCTCGTCGTGAGCATTGGCGGCGTCGGCGAGGCCGGCTTGGGGAGGGGGACGGCGGATGTCCGGAGGGGAACCCGCGCCGACGACTGGCGCGGTTAACTGGGACGCGTACAGCCACGAGGAGCTGTACCGGATGCTGTGGCAGGACGCGGACGTCGCGGACGTCAGCGTGGTCGCCACCGAGTGGGCGCAGCACCGCGTCGCGCTCGACACGCACGCCGGAGTGTTGCGGGAGCAGCGGGTCGCGCTGCTCGACGGCTGGCACGGCCCGGCGGCGGAGGAAGCGGCCGACCGGCTGGCCGCGCTGGCCGCCCGGGTGGAGAAGATCAGCGAACTGGCGCACGCGGGTCACCGCGCGGCGCAGGAGGCGGCCGACGCGCTGGCCAGGGCACGGGCCATGATGCCGCCACCACCGGCCGCGCCCGCCGACCCGGCCGCCGGTGACCGGGCCGATGACCGGGGGAGCACCACGCGGTCCGCGTTCGCCACGGCGTTCCCGCCGGTCGCGCCGCCGACCATGCCGACCGCGCCGGCGATCCCGGTCCCACCACCTCCGCCGGCCTTCCCGTCCGCGCCGACGTTCCCGGCCCCACCACCTCCGCTGACGTTCCCGTCCGCGCCGGCCGCGCTCGCGTTCCCGACGGCACCGGGGTTGCCGGCGATCCCGACCTCCACCCCGGCCTCCTTCTCGTCCGTGCCGGACTTCGCCTCGATGTTCGCCCCGACCGGGACCACCACGGCCTCCGGCACGGGCGCCGCGTTCGGCGCGGTGGGCGGGGCCGGGTTCAGCTTCTACTTCGGCGCGTCCACCCTGGACCAGCAGAAGGCCGACGCGGTGCGGGCCATGCAGACCTACGAGTCGAGCCTCGTGGGCGGGAGCAAGCTGATCGACGGGGCGCGGGGCGCGATCCCGCCCGCCTCGCAGACGACGAGCGCGAACGGGCCGGCGGCCGGAGGGGTGCCGGGCGGCCCGACGACGGGAACGCGCGGCGGCGGCGTGCCGTGGACCCGCCTGCTCGGAGGCGGCGGCTCGGGCATCGCGCCGGGCACGGGCTCGGCCATCGGCGGTTCCGCACCGCCCTCCGGCCACGGCGTGCCGCTCGGCCCCGGATCGAGGGTCGGCGTGCCGGCGGGCGCGGGCGGTGCGTTCGGCCTGCCGGTCGGACCGCTCACCGGCGACGCCGCCGCCCGTGGCACGACGCAGGCCGCGATGGCGCCGCCGGTCGGCGCCCGCGCGACCGGTGACGACGACGAGCCGCACGAGAACCGGATGCCGACCATCGACCACGGCCTGTTCACCGTGGACGAGCCGGTCAGCCCGGCGGTCATCGGCCAGACGACGGGAGCGCAGCAGTGAACGCGGGGTACCGGGTCGAGCTCGACCTGATCGAGGACCGGATCGCCACGCTCACCAGGCTGGGCGACCTGACCGGTGAGCTGGTCACGGCCGTGAGCAGGCTCGCCGAACGGCAACCGATGCTCGGCACCGCGCCGCCCGCCGTGGAGCTGGCGTCCCGGCTGCGCGCGGCGGCGGGGGAGTCCGGGCTGGCGGGCGAGGTGAGCGCGGCGCAACGCGAGGTGGTGGCGTTCCGGCAGGTGCTGGCCGACGCCAAGGCCTCCTACGCCGACGTGGACGACGACGCGGGAACGGCCGTGCGTGCCGCGGGCGAGCGGCCGGACGGGGCCGCGAGGTGACCGCCGCGATCGAGCACCGGGCCGTCTTCGACCCCGTCGAACTGGACCTGCTCGCCACGCACGCCGGCGTCGCCTTCCCGTTCCCGCTGCGGGTGCCGTCCGCCGGCCGGTTCACCCGCGAGCGCGACGAACTGCTCGCCGCCGCCGCGCACGCCTTGTGCGACCGCGGCCTGGCCACCGCGACCGGACCGGTCGGCGTCGCGGAAGAGCTGGTCTCCGCGTTGCGCGAGTACCGGGGCGCGGTCGACCTGGTCGTCATCGGCACCGAGGAGGCCACCGGCGCGGTGGCCATGGTCCACCGGGACCGGGCGGTGGTGTGCCGCCAGTCGCCGCTCGACGGGCGGGGCGCCGCGGTCCGCGTCACGGCGGTGCCGGCCACGGAGCTGGCCGACGAGCTCGCCGGCCTGGTCCCCGAGATGCGGGCGGCCCCGACCATGCCGATCACGTTGCCGCCCGGCGTGGTCGAGGACGCGGTGCGGATGGTCCGAGACCCGGAGGGAGACCTGCTCGTCCGGCGGCACGTGCGCGAGCTGGTCCGCGCCCGCGGCGGCGACGGAACCGCCGTCGACCGGCTGGTCGACCTGTTCCCGGCGGTGGCGGGCCGGGGCCAGCTCGGCGTCGTCCGCCGGACCGGCGACACCGTCACCCGGCCGCACGAGGTGTCGTGGCTGGACGGCGCGCGGGGACGGCTCCGGGTCGACCGGGGCGACACCGGCTGGGTGAGCGTCAACCCGCTGCGGCACGGCGAACTCGTCCGCCTGCTCGGCGAGACCGCGTCGGTCGCCCGCGCCTGAGGGCCGGGCCGACCACCGAAGACCACAAGTGGCAGAGGGAAGGGGAGGACCATGGATCCAGCGCAGTGGCTGGCGGACTACCGGGAGCGCCTCGAACGCGCGGCGCACGGCGCCCGTGCGGCGAGCGCGAGCCTGCGCGAGGTGGGCGCGACCGCGACATCGCCTCGTGGTGAGGTCAGCGTGACCGTGAACGCCGGGGGACTGCTCGACGACGTCACGCTGACGCCGGCGGCACGCAGGTTGGAGGCCGACGCCTTGTCCGTGCTCATCGTCGCCACCGCGCGCGAGGCGCAGCGGCTGGCCGGCGCGCGGATGGCCGAGGTGATGTCCGGCTACCTCGGCGAGGGCGAGGCGCTGGAGCGGATCACCGAGCACCAGCCCGCGGAGGTCGTGCGATGAGCCGGGGCGACTTCACCGTCGACCCCGAGCAGCTGCGCGGGCACGCGGGCAGGCTCGCGGGCCACGCCGACCGGCTCGCCGCGACGGGCGCCCGGTTGCCCGACGCGCTGGGGGAGCAGTCGCTCGGCTCGTTCGCCGGGTTCCTCACCGCCGGGTTGAGCGGCGCGATGGCCACGACGCTGGACGCGTTCGGCCACGTCGCGGCCGCGGTCGACCAGGTCGGCGGCGGCCTGCGGCAGGTGGCCGACCAGTACCAGCGCACCGACGACGACAGTTCCGCCGTGCTGACCGGGATCGAGACGGAGGTCGCCGAGTGGTGACGACACTGCCCCGCGCCGAGGCCGGCGAGACGTCACCGGACGCCGGCCGGATCGCCGCGCTGCTGGCCGAGCTGCGGACCGCGAGCGCCGCCGTCGACCGCAAGGAGTGGCTGTCGGGCGGCCTGGCCGGCGACCCGGACGCCCCGATCGGCACGATGAGCTCGACGGAACGGCCGCTGTCCGCGCTGGACGGCGCGGGCGTCGGGTTCCTCACCCCGATGATCTCGTTCCTGGAGGAGCCGCTCGACCAGCTGCGCGGCGACCCGGACTCGGTGTCCGCCGGCGCGGGCGAGTTCGACTCGGCGGGCAAGGACGCGACGTCCGTGGCCGACGAGTACCGGTCGTCGGTGGGCGCGGAGACCAGCGAGTGGTCCGGCCAGGCCGGGACGGACTACCTGAAAGCCGGCACCGAGCTGGCCGACGGCATCCTCTCGATCGGGGAGACCGCGCTGACCTCCGGCAAGGCGATGATCGCGGCCGGCGAGGTCGTGGCCAAGGTCGTCGCGGCCGTCACCCAGCTCATCACCGAGGCCCTCGCCAAGATCACGCCGATCATCACCCAGGCGCTCGCCGCCGCGCCCGCCACGTTCGGCCAGAGCCTCGCGGTGGCGATCCCGCAGTGCGTGCAGATCGCCGTCGAGTACGGCGGGAAGATCGCGGGCAAGCTGGCCGAGCTGCTGGCCGGCGGCGAGAACCTGATCAAGCTGGTGGAAGGCGCGCTCGGCGTGCTGAAGGTCGTCAAGGAAGTCGTGTCGTTCATCGGCGAGCAGAGCCAGTCGGGCTCTCCGAGTTCTCCGACCTCCCCGGGCGGCAAGCCGATCGGCGCGTCGGACCAGGCCACCGTGCCCGACGAAGACCCCACCCCGCCCCCGTCGACCACCTCGCGCGCGGAGGAACCCGCGTGACCGGCCGGAACCGTCGCCTGCTCGCCGGCGGCGTCGTCCTCGCCGTCACCGTCGCGGTCACCACGCCCGCCGTCGCGGTCGCCGCGCCGGCCGACCACCCCGCCACCCGGGCCGTGCTCGACCGCTACCAGGCGCAGGCCGGACCGGGCGCGGCCGTCCACGCCGGTGACGAGACCGGGTCGTGGACCCTGAGCAGCGGCACCGCCAAGATCGGCCAGAACCGGCCGGTCACGTCGACCGAGCACTTCCGGATCGGCAGCCAGACGCCGCTCGGGCTCGCGCACACGTCGTTCCCCGCGCGGGGGACGCGGGCGCCCGCCGACCCGTACCTGCCCGGCTACGTGGGCGGCAGGGTCGGCCCGTTCTTCTTCTGGACCGAGGGCACCACGAACACCGAGCTGACCTTCTGGAGCACCGCCGGCGCGATGGCGTCCACGTTGGAGGACCTGGCCGCCTTCTACGGCGCGCTCCTCGACGGGCGGGTCGTGTCGGCGGCGGCGCTCGCCGAGATGCGCCGGACCACCGCGCCGGACCACTCGTACGGGCTCGCGCTGTCCAGGGTGGACCTCACGTGCGGCGGTGAGGCGTGGGGCCACGACGGGGCGCTGCCCAACGGGCACTGCTCGATCACCCTGACCACCGACGACGGCCGGTTCGCGTCGCTGGTCACCAACGGGAACGTGGTCGGCTCCCGGCTCGTCTCGATCGAAGTGCTGGACACGGCGTTGTGCGAGGAGGCGGCATGATCCGACGACTGACCGCGGTGGCGATCGCAGGGGTGCTCGGCCTGCCCGGCGCCGGTGCGACCGCGACGGCGGCGAGCGGGCCGCCGGTGTTCACCGACGGCCAAGGGCTGACCGTGGTGAGCCAGCCCGCCTGGGTGGACGGCAACGAGCGGACGTTCGTGTTCACCGTGCGCACCGCCCAGGTGCCGGCCTACTCGGTGATGGAGGGGCAGGTCTCCGGCGAGCACACGATCATGGTGACCCTGCCCGAGGGCTACGACCAGGCCGCCGCCACGCGGTACCCGGTGCAGTACCACCTGCACGGGCACCCCGACCGCCCGAACACCGTCGCGAACCAGCGGATGTTCGAGGAGACCACGGTCGGCGTCCCGCTGATCACGGTGGCGCCCAACGGTTCCGGGCGGGGGTGGTACACGAACTGGCTGTACCCGCCCGCGTCGCTCGGCCCGCAGAACTGGGAGACCTTCCACCTGGACCAGGTGATCCCGTTCGTGGACGCCAACCTGCGCACGATCGCCCGCCGTGACGGGCGGGCGATCTCGGGGCACTCGATGGGCGGGTTCGGCGCCTTCCACTACGCCGAGCACCGGCCGGAGCTGTTCGGCTACGTCGGCGCGTTCTCCGGCGGGCTCGACCTGCTCAGCCAGGAACAGCGGGCGGCGGTCCTCGCCTCCACCCAACTGCCGGGGAGCGGCACGCCGACGGTGCCGGTGGAGTCCGTCTTCGGTCCGCCGATCTGGCCGTTCGACGGTGGGTGGAACCGGGAGAGCCCGGCGCAGCACGTGGCTTCGCTGCGCGGCATGGGGGTGGCGATGTACACGGGGAACGGCGGGGATCTCACCGTGAACCCGGTGCAGGCCATCATCGAGAACCGGGCGTGGGCGACCAACGTGGTGACGAGGGACCACCTGCTCGCAGCCGGCATCCCGCACACGTTCGTCGACTACGGCAACGGCAGCGGTTGGGCCGAGGGGTGCACGGGCAAGCACGCCGAACTGCCGTGCCTGCTGGCCGACATGGACCACTTCGTGAACCTGCTGATGACCACCCTGACCCACCCCTAGTCGGTGCGGCGTCGTCACCGTTCCCCATGCTCCGGTGACGACGCCACACCTCCCTGACCTGCGGTTTCGGCGTGGTCAGCTCCACTGACGGGTGCCAGGGGAGCGACGCGTGCTAGCCGGAGATCACGCCGTGCACGAAGCCCCGCCCAGGGTCACGCCGGCAGGCGTGCTCGCGGCGCCGTTGGCGGTGAAGCCGAGCGCCACCGAAGCGCCTGCCCCGAGCGACGGGGAGTACGAAGGCGCCGTCACGGTGACGGTCGTGCCGCTCTGGCTGAACGTGCCGTTCCACCCGCTGCCGATCGTCACGCCGGCCGGCAGGGTGAACACCACCTTCCACGGGTTGACCGCGCTCGTCGCGCTGTTCGTCACCGTCAACGACCCCTGGAAGCCGCCCTGCCAGGCGTTGTCCTGCCGCCACACGGCCTTGCACGCCCCGGAACCGTTGCCACCGGACGTGGTGGTGGTCGTGGTCGTCGTCGTGGTGGTCGTGGTGCCGCCACCGGTCGGCGGGAGCAGGTAGGGCTGCAGGATCGACTGCTTGGCCTGGTTCACCGTGGTCCAGTCGTCGCCGACGATCCCGCCGGTGTCACCCGAGTTCGGGTTCCACGCCCAGTACGTGAACGAGATGCCGCCGACGCCCTTGCCGGTGTAGGCCATCAGGTTCTCCAGCCACACCTTGTCCTTCGGGTTGGCCAGCGTGGAGCCGAACTCGCCCATCATCAACGGCGCGGTGCCGTTCTTGTACAGGTAGCCCCAGTACTTGTCCCAGATGGCGGGCAGGTTAGCCGGGAAGTCCGGCGCGGTGAACCACTTCTGCTCGAACACCGAGGTCGCGTACTCGTGCGGCGAGTAGACCAGCCGGTTCGCCACGTTCAGGCGCACCGGGAACTCGCCCGCCTTGGACAGGTTGCCGCCCCACCAGCCGCAGTCCTCGTCGTTGGACGGGTCGTTGTCCCACGTGTCGGACAGCCCGCCGCTGGGGCAGCTCACGCCCTCGACGAAGATCAGCCAGTTCGGCTGCACGGACAGGATCGCGTTGCCCGCCCGCTCGGCCGCCAGCCGCCAGTCGCGCTCCACGACGCCGCAGCCCCAGCACGCGCCGGTGGCGTTGGGGTTGGTCCCCTCGGCGTGCGGCTCGTTGTGCAGGTCGGCGCCGATCACCGTGGTGTTGCCCGCGTACCGCTGCGCGAGCATCTTCCAGTCGTTGATCCAGGTGCTCTCGGGCACGGTCGCCGTGTACCAGAGCGCGGACTGCCCGGCGCTGGTCGGGCGGTGCCGGTCGAGGATGATGCGCATCCCCTTCTGGCCCGCGTAGTCGATGACCTTGTCCAGGATCTGCAACGGCGACAGCCCGACCAGGTCGGGGTTGGTGAAGTCGTTGACGCCCGACGCCGTCGCGCCCGGCTTGAGCGCGTCGTTGGAGAACGGCACGCGCAGGGTGTTGTAGCCGAGCGAGGCCATCTGGTCGAGCTGCTGCTTCCACGTGCGGCTGGACCACAGCCCGTGGAACGTCTTGTTGTCGGTCTCCATGCCGAACCAGTTGATGCCGGTCAGCCGGACCGTCGCGCCGGTGCTGTCCACGATCTTGTTGCCCGCGGTGTGCAGGTAACCACCGGCCGGGGCCGCCGTGACCTGTCCCGCCGTCGCCATCGCGACGACCCCGCTGACGGCGACCGCCGCCGTCAGCAGAGCGCCGAAGATGGATCTCCGTTGCCGCATACCGCTCTCCTTCGAGGATGTTCGCAACGCGTTCTGGGAGCGCTCCCAGACGGAGAGTAGTGACGGCGGTCATGCTTCACAAGCACGAGATTCCAGGTGGTCAGCGCACTCCGCGCGGCCGGAACTGGATGCTCACGCGGGGTCCGACCGCTTTGCCCGCTTTGGGCACCGCGTGCTCCCACGTCCGCTGGCACGACCCGCCCATGACGATCAGGTCGCCGTGGCCGAGGGCGTACCGGACGGTCGCGCCGCCGCCGCGCGGGCGCAACGCCAACGCGCGCGGCGTGCCGACGGAGACGATCGCGACCATCGTGTCCTCGGTGGAACCTCGCCCGATCGTGTCACCGTGCCAGGCCACGGAGTCGCGGCCGTCGCGGTAGTAGCAGAGGCCGGCGGTCCGGAACGGCTCGCCCAGCTCGTCGGCGTACCAGGCGCTCAAGCCGTCCCGTGCCTCGGTCAGCACCGGGTCGGGGAGGGGGGCGTCCTCGCCGTAGAAGCAGAGCAGGCGCGGCACGTCGACCACGCGCTCGTACATCTGCCTGCGCTCGGCCCGCCAGGGCACCTCGGCGACCAGGCGTCGGAACACCGCGTCCGCGCCGGTCAGCCAGCCGGGGAGCACGTCGACCCACGCGCCGTCGCCCAGCTCGGTCCGCCGCGCACCGGTCAGCGGGCGCAGCGCGGGCGCCTGGGCGCCGTCATCGAACAGCGACACCTGCATGAGGTCAGCATAGCCCGGGGATCGAACACCCGTTCGATCCCAATAGGCTCTATAGCTTCAGTGTTAACTGAAAAATTTAGGCATCCGGTTCGGGCTTGCGACGGCGGCCACCGGCGCGGACCTGCTTCGACGCGTCGTCGGCCGACTCGGCCTGCGGCTGCCCGGCGGCGGCCGCGTCGGCGGTGCCCGGGTGGTCGGCGAGCAGGATGGCGGCCAGCTCGTCGTAGATAGGTGTGCTGCTCATGGAAGATCCTCTACCCCGTTTGGACGGAAGTTACACGCCTGTTCGGAGAGGGGTGCGGCCAGGGTTGCGAAAACGATCGACGGCGAACGGGTGGGGCCCGGCCCGGGGGAGGAGAGCCGGGCCCCACCGGGGTCACGCCGGGGTCAGCCAGACCACGCCCGCCGCCGGCAACCGCAACGCCGCCGACGCGGGCAGGCCGTCCAGCGGTTCGCCGACCGCCGCCACCTCGCCGTTGACCACGCCCGACCCGCCGTACCCGGGCAGGTCGGTGTTCAGCGCCTCCCGCCACGGCCCGGTGCGCGGCAGGCCCAGCCGATAGTCGTGGTGGGCCACGCCGGCGAAGTTGACCGCGCAGACGAGCACCGAGCCGTCCGCGCCGTGCCGCTGGAACGCGATCACGTTGTTCGCCGCGTCGTCGGCGCGGATCCAGGAGAACCCGTCGGGCGTGGTGTCGAGGGTGTGCAGGGCCGGTTCACGCCGGTAGACCTCGTTGAGGTCGGCGACCATCCGCTGGATGCCGCGGTGGTAGTTCATCCCGCCGTGCTCGGCGAGCAGCCACCACGGCAGCGAGTCGTCGGCGTCCCACTCCCACGGTTGGCCGAACTCGCCGCCCATGAACAGCAGTTGCTTGCCGGGGTGGGCCCACTGGTAGGCGAGCAGGGCGCGGACGCCCGCGGCCTTGCGGGCGTCGTCGCCGGGCATGCGCTGCCACAGGGAACCCTTGCCGTGCACGACCTCGTCGTGGGAGAGGGGCAGGAGGTAGTGCTCGCTCCACGCGTACTCGATCGAGTGGGTGATCTCGTGGTGGTGGTGCGCCCGCCGGATGGGGTCGTTGCGCAGGTAGCGCAGCGCGTCGTGCATCCAGCCCATGTTCCACTTGAAGTCGAACTTGAGGCCGTCGTCGTCGGTGACGCCGGGCCAGGCGGTGGACTCCTCGGCGAAGACCAGCACGTCGTCCGGCGCGGCCTCGTTCAGCTCGCGCAGGAACGCGACCGCCTCCAGGTTCTCCCGCCCGCCGTGCTCGTTGGGCAGCCAGTGGCCGTCCGGGCGCGAGTAGTCGAGGTACAGCATGGAGGCCACCGCGTCGACCCGCAGCCCGTCCAGGTGGAACTCGGTGAGCCAGTAGAGGGCCGAGGAGACGAGGAAGTTCCGCACCTCGGGACGGCCCAGGTCGAACACGAGAGTGCCCCAGTCGGGGTGTTCGCCCCGGCGCGGATCGGGGTGCTCGTAGAGCGGTGCGCCGTCGAAGCGGGCCAGCGCCCAGGCGTCGCGGGGGAAGTGGGCGGGCACCCAGTCGAGGATGACGCCGATGCCGAGGGAGTGGAGGTGGTCGACCAGGTGCCGGAAGTCGTCGGGCGTGCCGAACCGGGCGGTGGGCGCGTAGTAGGAGGTGGCTTGGTACCCCCACGATCCGCCGAACGGGTGCTCGGTGGCGGGCAGCAGCTCCACGTGGGTGAAGCCCATCTCCCGCGCGTACTCGCCGAGCTCGACGGCCAGCTCCCGGTAGGAGAGGCCGGCGCGCCAGGAACCGAGGTGCACCTCGTACACGCTGATCGGGGCGCGGCGCCAGTCGACGGTGCGTCGGCGGGCGATCCAGTCGTGGTCGTGCCACTCGTGGTGGGTGTCGGCCACGACGGAGGCGTTGGCGGGTGGGACCTCGGTGGCGAAGGCCAGGGGGTCGGCGTGCTCGTGCCAGCCGCCGTCGGCGCCCAGGACGCGGAACTTGTACCGGCAGCCGGGTCGCACGCCGGGCACGAACAGCTCCCAGACGCCCGCGCCGAGGTGGCGCATGGGCGTGCCCCGGCCCACCCACGCGTCGAAGTCGCCGGCGACGCGGACGCCGCGGGCGTTGGGCGCCCACACCGCGAAGGCGACGCCGTCGTCTCGCGGGTGGGCGCCGAGCACGTCCCAGAGCCGGGGGTGCTCACCGCGGGCGATGAGGTCCAGGTCGGTGGGTGACACGGTCGGTGGGTGCGCGTAGGGGTCTTCGACCACGCGTGGTCCTCGGCCGGTGTCGACTTCGAACCGGTAGTCGGTGACCGGGCCGGGGAGCACGCCGGAGAACAGGCCGTGCGCGAGGTCGGTGAGCGGGTGTCGGACGCCGTCGGCGACGACGGTGACGGCGTGCGCGCCGGGTTGCAGGGTGCGCACGACGGTGCCGGGTCCGGCGGGGTGCGCGCCGAGGAGGGCGTGCGGGTCGCGGTGGTCGCCGACCAGGAGCCGGTCGACCTCTTCGAGGGTCGGGAGGACGGCGGTCATGACGCGGCTCCGAGGATGCGGGTGATCGCGCCGAGGGGGATGGAGACCCAGTCGGGGCGGTGCGCCCGCTCGTAGGCGACCTCGTAGACGGCTTTGTCCAGTTCGAGGGCGTGCAGCAGCGCGGGTTGCCCACGCGGGTCGTCGAGGACTTCGGCGTAGCCGTCGCAGAACGCGTCGCGCATCCGCTGCGCCCACGCCGTGTCGGCCGCGCCGCCGTGGTGGGCGGCGTAGTCGAAGGAGCGCAGCATGGTGGCGACGTCCTGGAGCGGGTGGCGCAGCGCGTTGCGCTCCGCGAGGGGCTGCCCCGGTTCGCCCTCGAAGTCGATCAGGGTCCAGCGGCCGTTCGCGCGCAGCACCTGCCCCAGGTGCAGGTCGCCGTGCACGCGTTGCAGGGTGAACGGTCCGCGTGCGGCGCGGACGCGGTCGAAGGCCTCCCGCAGGGCCCGCTCGTGCGGCGCGAGCTCCGGGATGCCGTCCGCGAGCGCGGCGAACCGCAGGTGCAGGCGGTCGGCGGTGTCGGAGAGGTCGTCGACGGCGATGTTGCGCGGCTGGAACGCACGGGCCAGGGCGCTGTGCACGGTGGCGACGGAGCGGCCCAGCTCGGCGGCCTCCCCGGCGAACGCGGCGCGGTCGGTGGTGGCGAGGGTCCAGCCGTCCTGGGCGTCGGGCAGGAACTCCTGCAGGATGCCGAGGGCGGCGGGGACGCCGTCGACCTCGGTGGTGAGGGCGCCGAGCATCCGCGCGACGTGGTGGGCGCCCACGGCGTGCAGGGCGCGGTGGAGTTCGATGTCGGGGTGCGGGCCGGGCAGCACCCGGCGGAACAGCTTGAGGATGTACCGGTCGCCGAGGATCAGCGACGTGTTGCTCTGCTCGACGGGCAGGACCCGGGCGGGCAGGTCGAGCGCGACGCGGGTGCCGGGCTCGGTCTCGAACACGGGTCCGTCGGAGGTGCCGTGGAGGCGTTCGAGGAGCCGGGACATCAGCTCGCGGTCGTGGGTGGCCGCGTAGACGACGCCGTGGGGGGTGTCGAGGATGGCGGCGTCGGCGAGGTCGTCGGGCAACGACGGCCGCTTGCCCAGCAGCAGCTGGTACTGCTCGCCGTCGACGGACACGAGGGCGTGCAGCAGCGCCGGGTCGCCGTGCAGCAGCGGGGTGACGCGTTCGAGGCGCACGGCCTGCGGCGTCCGGTCCTTGGCCGCGTACCAGCGCTGGCGGGGCAGCCAGTCGGTGAGCGCGCCGGCGAGGGTGTCCACCGCGGTCGTCATGACGCACCGCCTTCGAGTCGGAACCAGTAGAAGCCGTGCCCGGGGAGGGTGAGCTGGTAGCGCTCGCCGCCGACGGCGGGGAACCGCGCGCCGCCGGTGAGCTCGACCGGGACGGCGCCGTCGAGGCCGGGCAGCTTCACGTCCACCGCCTGCGGGTGGCTGGAGAAGTTGAAGACGCACAGCAGCGTCTCGTCGTCGTGGCGGCGCAGGTAGGCGAGTACGGCGGTGTTGGACACGTCGGCTTCGGCGAACGTGCCGAGGCCGAAGGTCTCGTGCTCGCGGCGCACCGCGAGCATCCGGCGGGTCCAGTTGAGCAGGGACGCCTGGACGGGCCGCTGGGCCTCGACGTTGACGGCCTGGTAGCCGTAGACGGTGTCGCTGACCGCGGGCAGGTACAGCTTGCCGGGGTCGGCGGTGGAGAACCCGGCGTTGCGGTCGGGGGTCCACTGCATCGGGGTGCGCACGCCGTCCCGGTCGGGCAGCCAGATGTTGTCGCCCATGCCGATCTCGTCGCCGTAGTACAGGACGGGTGAGCCGGGCATGGACAGCAGGACGGCGGTGAGCAGCTCGTGCTGGGCGCGGTCGTTGTCCAGCAGGGGAGCCAGGCGGCGGCGGATGCCGACGTTGGCCTTCATCCGGGGTTCCGGGGCGTACTGCTCGTAGAGGAACTCGCGTTCCTCGTCGGTGACCATCTCCAGGGTGAGCTCGTCGTGGTTGCGCAGGAACAGGCCCCACTGCGCGCCGGTCGGGATGTCCGGCGTGCGGGCCAGGATCTCGGACACCGGCAGCGCGGACTCCTTGCGCAGCGCCATGAACAGGCGGGGCATCAGCGGGAAGTGGAACGCCATGTGGCACTCGTCACCGCCGACCTCGGGGTCGCCGAAGTAGTGGGCGACGTCGGCGGGCCACTGGTTGGCCTCGGCGAGCAGGACCCGACCGGGGTACTCGTCGTCGACGACCTTGCGGACGAGCTTGAGGAAGTCGTGCGTCTCGGGCAGGTTCTCGTTGTTGGTGCCGTCGCGCTCGAACAGGTAGGGCACGGCGTCGAGGCGGAAGCCGTCGATGCCCAGGTCGAGCCAGAACCTCAGCACGTCGAGCATGGCGCTCTGCACGGCGGGGTTGTCGTAGTTGAGGTCCGGCTGGTGGGAGAAGAAGCGGTGCCAGTAGAACTGGTTGCGCTCGGTGTCCCAGGTCCAGTTGGACTTCTCGGTGTCGATGAAGATGATGCGGGTCTCGTCGTAGCGCTGGTCGGTGTCGCTCCACACGTAGAAGTCGCCGAACGGGCCCTCGGGGTCGCGGCGCGACTCCTGGAACCACGGGTGCGCCGACGAGGTGTGGTTCATGACCAGGTCGGTGATGACCTTCATGCCGCGGCGGTGCGCGGAGTCGAGCAGCCGGACGAAGTCGCCCAGCTCGCCGAACTCGGGGCGCACGGCGCGGAAGTCGCTGATGTCGTAGCCGCCGTCGTTCATGGGCGAGGCGTAGAACGGGGGCAGCCAGACGCAGTCCACGCCCAGCCACTCCAGGTAGTCCAGCTTGGACTCGAGGCCGGCGAGGTCGCCGACGCCGTCGCCGTTGGCGTCGGCGAAGGCGCTGACCAGCACCTCGTAGAAGACCGCCCGCTTGAACCAGTCCGCGGCGCCGGGGTCGGTCAGGGCTCTGTCGTTGTTGCGGGTCACGGGGTCACGCTCCTTCGGTGCGACGCGCGGGGTGACCGACGTCGACGATGTGGGCCACGGCTGCGGCGGGGTCGAGCCGGACGTAGTTCTCCCGGCCCCAGCGCCAGGTCTGCCCGGTCACCTCGTCGTGCGCGGTGAACTGCTCTTCGAGCCCGAGGGCGGCCAGGTCGAGCCGCAACGTGCCCTCTTGGGGTTCGTGCGGGTCGAGCGTCACGACGCACACCACGGTGTCGCCGGAGGCGGGGTCGGTCTTGGAGTAGGCGATCAGGGCGTCGTTGTCGATGTCGTGGAAGCGCAGCTCGCGCAGTTGGCGCAGCGCGGGGTGGGCGCGGCGCAGCTCGTTGAGCCTGGTCAGCCACGGCTCCAGGGAGCGGCCCTGCCGGAGGGCGCCCTCGAAGTCGCGGGGGCGCAGCTCGTACTTCTCGGAGTCGAGGAACTCCTCGCCGCCCTCGCGCAGCGGCTCGTGCTCGTGCAGCTCGAAACCGGAGTAGACGCCCCACGTCGGCGCGAGGGTCGCGGCCAGGGTCGCGCGCAACGCGGACATCGCGGGCAGACCGAGTTGAAGGCTCGTCGGCAGGATGTCCGGCGTGGTCACGAACAGGTTGGGGCGGGCCTCGTGGCCGTGCGCGGCGATCTCGGCGCCGAACTCGGTCAGCTCGGCCTTGGTGTCGCGCCAGGTGAAGTAGGTGTAGCTCTGGTCGAAACCGAGCCGCGCCAACCCGTACAGCCGCGCGGGCCGGGTGAACGCCTCGGCCAGGAACAGCACGTCCGGGTGCTGGTGCTTGACCCGCCAGATCAGCCAGTGCCAGAAGTCCGGCGGCTTGGTGTGCGGGTTGTCGACCCGGAAGATCTTCACGCCGTGCCCGACCCAGTGCAGCACGACCCGCAGGACCTCGGCGCGCAGCCCTTCGGGGTCGTTGTCGAAGTTGAGGGGGTAGATGTCCTGGTACTTCTTGGGCGGGTTCTCCGCGTAGGCGATGGTGCCGTCGGCGAGGGTGGTGAACCACTCGGGGTGCTCGGCGACCCACGGGTGGTCCGGCGCGCACTGCAGGGCCAGGTCCAGCGCGACCTCCAGGCCGAGCTGCTGCGCCCGGTCCACGAACGCCTTGAAGTCGACCAGCGTGCCGAGGTCGGGGTGCACCGCGTCGTGGCCGCCGTGGCGCGAGCCGATCGCCCACGGCGAGCCGACGTCGCCGGGGCCGGCGGTCAGGGTGTTGTTGCGGCCCTTGCGGTTGACCTCGCCGATCGGGTGGATCGGCGGCAGGTAGACCACGTCGAACCCCATCCGGGCGATGCGGTCCAACGCGTCGGCGGCGGTGGCGAGGGTGCCGTGCACGGGCTCGCCGTCCGCGTCCCGGCCACCGGTGGAGCGGGGGAAGAACTCGTACCAGGAGCCGAACACCGCGCGGGTCCGGTCCACCCACAGCTCGTGCGTCTCGCCGCGGCTGACCAGGTCGCGCACCGGGTGCTCGCGCATCGCCCGCGCCACCCCGTCCGCCAGGGCCGCCGCCACCCGCCTGCCGGGCGGGAACGACGGGTCGGCGAGCACGCGCGCCGCGTCGAGCAGCGCGGCGCGCTCCTCGCGGGGCCGCTTCACCAGCGTCGCCCGCCGCAGCAGGTCCACGCCCGCGGCCAGGTCGTTCGCCAGTTCCGCCGCGCCCTGGCCCGCGTCCAGCTTGGCCCGCACCGCGTGCGTCCAGGTGGCCCACGGGTCCGACCACGCGTCCACGCGGAAGGTCCACGCGCCGGGCGCGTCCGGCGCTATCGTGACCGCCCAGCGGTCCGCGCCCGGGTCGACCAGCGCCATGCGCGACCGCCGTGCCGCCCGGTCACCCGGCCCTCGCCACACCACGGTCGCGCCCGCCGCGTCGTGCCCCTCACGCCAGATCGCCGCGGTGACCGGCACGTGCTCTCCCACCACTGCTTTCGCGGGATAGCGTCCTGCGGCGACCACCGGCATCACATCTTCGACATAGATTCGGCCGGACATTGCTGCCGTCCTTTCTCGTGGATCAAACAAAAGGATGCCGCACCGCCCCACCGGCGATAAGCTCCGCTCGATCGGTTCGGAAAGTTCGTGACCAGCGACTACGTCGTTGTCCAGTGGTGAGCTGACGAAGTGCGCGCGCGCCGTCCGGCCGGGGTTTCGCGTTAACTTCCGGGCCTACTTCACGGAGTGTCGCCGCAGGTCAGCCGACGTCTTGTTGCGATCGGGGCGCGCTGGTCAACTTGCTCCCGGCGGACGAATTCACCACGCCTGCCGACACCAGCGACGGAGAAACGATGACGAAGAAGATTCTGATCGTCCTCTCGGAATACGGCTACTGGGGCGAGGAACTGCTCGGCCCGGTCGCCACGTTCGACGAGCGGGGCTACCAGTCGGTCTTCGCGACGCCCACGGGCGCGCGGGCCCGCGCTCTGCCGCCGAGCCTGGACCCCGGCTACATCGACCCGCCCCTGGGCCGGTCGGTGACCACGCCGGAGGTCGCGGTCGCGGCCAAGGAGCTGGACGAGTCGTCCCGGCTCGACAACCCCATCAGCCTGGCCGAGTGGATCCCGGACCGCCCGTACTTCAGCGAGCCGGACTTCCTGCGCAAGATCGAGGCCTACAACCGCGAGCTGGGCAACCTCGACGACGACATCAGGCAGTTCGACGCGCTGGTGATCGTCGGCGGCTCCGGCCCCATCGTGGACCTGGCCAACAACGAGCGCCTGCACGAGCTGATCCTCGCGTTCGTGCGCGCCGACAAGCCCATCGTCGGCGAGTGCTACGGCGTCGCGCCGCTGGCCTTCGCCCGCGACTGGGAGGACCGCAAGTCGATCATCTGGGGCAAGCACGTCACCGGCCACTGCAAGGAGTACGACTACAAGGACGGCACCGGCTTCATCGGCGTCGACTTCAACATGGGGCCGCCGCCGTACCCGCTGGAGTACATCCTCCGCGACGCCACCGGCCCGGACGGCGCCTACCACGGAAACGTGGGCAAGGAGGTGTCGGTGATCGTGGACTACCCGTTCATTACCGCCCGCTCCACGCCGGACTCGTTCCCCGCCGGCCAGAAGCTCGTCGAAGTCCTCGAATCGGGTCTGCGCCGATCCGGTTGGTGACCCGCCAGCCACTTATGAACCGGGAAGGAAATCGGTCATGACCGCAAGGCCGGGAAAGGTAGCCATCTTCGAGCAGTTCGTCGCCGATGGCTTTACCCGGATGTTCGGAAATCCGGGAACCGTGGAAGAGGGTTTCCTGGACATCCTGGAAGGCGTGCCGGGCTTCGAGTACGTGCTGGCGTTGCAGGAGACCGTCGCGATCGCGATGGCCGACGGCTACGCCAGGGCTACGGCGGGTCCCGCACTGGTCCAGCTGCACACCGGGGTGGGGCTCGGCAACGGCATCGGCATGTTGTACCAGGCCATGCGCGGTCATTCACCGCTGGTGGTCATCGCGGGCGAGGCCGGCGTGCAGTACGACGCGATGGACTCGCAGATGGCCACCGACCTCGTCGCGATGGCGAAGCCGGTGACCAAGTGGGCCACCAGGGTCACGCACCCGTCGTCGCTGCTGCGCACCCTGCGCCGCGCGGTGAAGACCGCCATGACCGCCCCGCGCGGCCCGGTCTTCGTCGCGCTGCCGATGGACGTGCTCGACGCGGAGAACACCGAGGAGGCACGGCCGAGCACCATCCCCAGCCAGGCGGTCGTCCCTGTCCCGCAGGACCTGGACAGGGCGGCCGCCGCGCTGACCGGCGCGTACCACCCCGTGATCCTCATGGGTGACGGCGTGTCGGTCTCCGGCGCCCAGAGCGAGCTGACCCGCGTCGCGGAACTGCTCGACGCGCCGGTGTGGGGCCTGGACTCCTCCGAGCTCAACATGGACAACACCCACCCGCTGTGGCAGGGGCAGCTGGGGCACATGTTCGGCGCCAACAGCGAGCGGCAGGTCGCCGACGCCGACGCCGTGCTGATCGTCGGCACCTACGTGTTCCCCGAGGTGTTCCCCAGCCTGCACAACCCGTTCCGGGCCGACGCCAAGATCGTCCACATCGACCTGGACACCTACGAGATCGCCAAGAACCACCCGGTGGACGTGGCCCTGGCCGCCGATCCCAAGCACACCCTGGCGGTCCTGGCCGAACGGCTCTTCGACGCGGGCCGCAGGCCGACCGCGCGCTCCTCCGCCCTGTGGCGCAGGCCGCGGCCGGGGCCCAACGCGCCGATGATGGAGCTGTTCGCGGTCGAGCTCGCCGAGCAGGGCGGCAGCGACCTGGTCATCTTCGACGAGGCGCTCACCGCCTCGCCGGGGCTGACCAAGTACCTGCCGCCGAGGGTGGCCGGCAACTACTTCTCCACCCGCGGCGGCTCGCTGGGCATCGGCATCCCCGGCGCCATCGGCGCCAAGATGGCCAGGCCGGACGCCGAGGTCATCGGCTTCACCGGCGACGGCGGCAGCATGTACACCATCCAGGCGCTGTGGACCGCGGCCCGGGAAGGCGTCAACGCCAAGTTCGTCATCTGCAACAACCACCGCTACGAGCTGCTGGACCTCAACATCGAGCAGTACTGGCGCGAGCGCGGCATCGACCGGCACGAGTACCCGTCCGGGTTCGACCTGGGCAAGCCGGAGATCGGGTTCGTCGAGCTGGCCCGCGCCCTGGGCGTGGACGGCATGCGGGTGGAGAAGCCGAGCCAGGTGGCGGGCGCGGTGCGGCGCATGCTCACCGCCACCGGTCCGTTCCTGATCGACCTGGTCACCAAGTAGCGGGGGAGCGCGACCGATGCCGACCCTTCCCCGTCGCGAGAACGGCCAGCTGTCCGGCCGGACCATCGCGATCCTGATGGAGACCGACTACGTCGAACCGGAGATCGCCTACTACGAGCGGAGGTTCGCCGAGGAGGGCGCGACGATCGAGTACCTGACCCGGCTGTGGGGCCAGGAGTCGATCACCTTCACCGGCCACGAGTACCAGGTGCCGATGACCGTCAGCGGCGACCTGGAGGCGGTGGACGACGCCCGGCTGAAGAGCTACGACGCGATCATCGTGCCCTCGGGAATGGTGTCGGACCGGTTGCGCTACAGCGAGGACGTCACCACCAACGCGCCGGCGGTGCGGCTGCTGGAACGCGCGTTCGCCACGCCGGGCGTGCTCAAGGGGATCATCTGCCACGGCATGTGGCTGGTGGCGCCGATCCCCGAGGTGGTGGCCGGTCGCCGGGTCACCTGCCACAACAACCTGATCGGGGACGTGCGCAACATGGGCGCGGTCTACACCGACCAGGACGTGGTGGTGGACGGCGACCTCGTCACCGGCCGGAGCGCCGACGCCGCGCACCTGTTCGCGCGCACCCTGATCGACCTGATCGCGGCCCGCACCCCGGTCGGCAGCATGCGCAGCCGGCAGCGCATGTTGCGGGGGATCGGGATGGCGCCCTCGCCCCGCCACGCCGCAGAAGACCGCGTGTAGCGGGGAAGCGCCGGTGGACCTCCTGGTTCGTCCCCCGGGGTCCACCGGCGCTGCCCCCGAACCGATTCGAGCCGATTGGACTACGACCGATGGTCGCTGAAAATCCCATGGACTTCGTGTTCTCCGACCTGGTCGCCGGGTACGTGGTCGGGTACGACCCCACTCGGGGCGCGCTCGACCTGCGCACCAGCGACGGCCGGCCGGTGCGGGCGAAGATCACCCGAGACACCTACGCGGAGATGATCCGCAACCTCGGCGAGCGGCCCGTCGGCGTGTCGGAGCCGATGGTCGACCTGCTCCGGCCCGGACGGCACGTGTTCGTCCACGGCCTGTTCTACCCCGAGCGGGGCGCCACCACGTTCGACGCCAAGCGGGTCGTGCTGGTCGGGCCCGGCGAGAGCTACCGGTTCGAGGAGACCGACTGGTGGCCCCGGCAGCTCGCCGAGCTGGCCCGCTTCTACCGGCACGCCCAGTTCGGCTCCGCCGACCCGGTCGACTTCGCCGACTACCGCACGATCCTGCGCCTGGGCGGCGACAAGTCCGACGACCACGTCCAGGAGACCGACACCGTCTCCCGCCTGGTGTACGGCATGGCCAGCGCCTACATGCTCACCGGCGACGAGGACTTCCTCGGCGTCGCCGAGCGCGGCACCGAGTACCTGCGCGACAACATGCGGTTCGTGGACCGCGACGAGAACGTCGTGTACTGGTACCACGGCATCGACGTGCGCGACGGCATCCAGTCGCGGTGCTTCGCCTCGGAGTTCAGCGACGACTCGCAGTCCATCCCGGCCTACGAGCAGATCTACGCCCTGGTCGGGCCGACGCAGACGTACCGGATCACCGGCGACCCGCGGATCGCGTCCGACATCGACGGCACGCTGCGGCTGTTCGAGCGGTTCTTCAAGGACCCGGTGCGCGGCGGCTACTACTCGCACATCGACCCGATCCTGCTCAGCCCGCACCACGAGTCGCTCGGCCCGAACCGGTCGCGGAAGAACTGGAACTCCATCGGCGACCACGCCCCCGCGTACCTGATCAACCTCTACCTGGCCACCGGCGAGGAGCGGCACGCGCGGATGCTGGAGGAGACGTTCGACCTGATCGTCGACCACTTCCCGGACGCCACCAGCCCGTTCGTGCAGGAGCGGTTCCACGGCGACTGGACACCCGACCGCACCCACGGCTGGCAGCAGGACCGCGCCGTGGTCGGCCACAACCTCAAGATCGCCTGGAACCTGACCAGGATGAACGCCATCAAGTCGAAGGACTCGTACTCGGTGCTGGCCGACCGGATCGCCAGGTCGCTGCCCGCGTACGGCGCCGACCGGCAGCGCGGCGGCTGGTACGACGTGGTGCAGCGGGTGCTGGGCGTCGGCCAGGACCGGCACCGGCTCGTGTGGCACGACCGCAAGGCCTGGTGGCAGCAGGAGCAGGCGATCCTGGCCTACCTGATCCTCGCCGGCACCACCGGCGACCCCGAGTTCCTCAAGCAGGGCCGCGAGGCGCAGGCCTTCTACAACGCGTTCTTCCTCGACCACGACGAGGGCGGCGTCTACTTCAACGTGCTCGCCGACGGCCACCCGTACCTGCTGGGCACCGAGCGGCTCAAGGGCAGCCACTCGATGTCCATGTACCACGCGGCGGAGCTGGCGTTCCTGTCCACCGTCTACGGGCGGCTGCTGCTCGGCGGCGGCCCGCTGTCGCTGTGGTTCAAACCGCGCGCCGACGGGTTCAAGGACCGCGTGCTGCGGGTCGCGCCGGACGCGCTGCCCCCGGGTTCGGCCCGGCTGGAGTGGGTGGAGGTCGACGGGCGGCCCTACGCCGACTTCGACCCGGTCGCGATGACGGTCAACCTGCCCGACTCCGACCACGACCTCACCGTGCGGGCGCACCTGGCGCCCGCCGAGGGGTGAGCGGTGACCGCGGACCTGTCCACCCGGTGGATCGCCGGCTTCGAGGTGCGCGCCGGGCGGCAGCTGCCGTTCGGCGCGACCCCCGTGCCCGGCGGCGTGAACTTCGCGGTGTCGTCGAACCACGCCACCGCGGTGACCCTGGTGCTGTTCCGGCGCGGCTCGGCCGACGTGCTGGCCGAGCTGCCGTTCCCGGAGGACTTCCGGGTCGGCGGGGCGTGGGCGATGACCGTGCTCGGCGTGGACGCCGACGACGTCGACTACGGCTACCGGGTGGACGGGCCGTTCGACCCGGACGCCGGGCACCGGTTCGACCCGGCGGTGGTGATCGCCGACCCGTACGCCAAGGCGCTGGCGGGCGCCGAGGAGTGGGGCGTGCGGCCGGTGCGGTACGCGCAGACCGCGTGGCGCTCCCGCGTCGTGCGCGACGACTTCGACTGGGAGGACGACCGGCGGCCCGGCATCGCGCAGGAGGACCTGGTCGTCTACGAGGCGCACGTGCGCGGCTTCACCCGGCACCCGAACTCGGGGGTCGCGCGGCCCGGCACGTACGCGGGCCTGGTGGAGAAGATCCCGTACTTCAAGCGGCTGGGCGTCAACTGCGTCGAGCTGATGCCGGTGTTCGAGTTCGACGAGTTCACCAACTCCCGGCACGACCCCGAGACCGACACCTGGTGGTACAACTACTGGGGCTACAGCACCGTGGGCTTCTTCGCCCCCAAGGCCTCCTTCGCCGCCGGGCCGTCCGCTGTGGACGAGCTGAAGACGCTGGTCAAGGAGCTGCACCGGGCCGGGATCGAGGTCGTGCTCGACGTGGTGTTCAACCACACCGCCGAGGGCAACGAGTGGGGGCCGACGATCTCGTTCCGCGGGCTGGACAACCGCACGTTCTACATGCTCACCCCGGACGGCGAGTACCACAACTTCAGCGGCACCGGCAACACGGTCAACTGCAACGACCCGGTGGTGCGCGGGTTCCTGCTGGACTGCCTGCGCTACTGGGCGTCGGAGTTCCACGTCGACGGGTTCCGGTTCGACCTGGCCGCGATCCTGTCCCGCGGCCCCGACGGCTCGGTGCTGGCCAACCCGCCGCTGGTGGAGGCGCTGGCGGGCGACCCGGTGCTGCGCGACTGCAAGCTGATCGCCGAGGCGTGGGACGCCGCCGGCCTCTACCAGGTCGGCACCTTCCCGGGCTACCGGCGGTTCGCCGAGTGGAACGGCCGCTACCGCGACGCGCTGCGCCGGTTCATCAAGGGCGACGACGACGTGGTGGGGGAGATGGCCACCCGGTTCGTCGGCTCGCCCGACCTGTACGGCGACCGCGAGCCCGCCGCGTCGGTCAACTTCGTCACCTCGCACGACGGGTTCACCCTCGCCGACCTGGTCGCCTACAACGACAAGCACAACGAGGCCAACGGCGAGGACGGGCGCGACGGCGACCCCGCCAACAACTCGTGGAACAGCGGCGTCGAAGGGCCGACCGACGACCCGGAGGTCCTGGCGCTGCGCGACCGGCAGGTGCGCAACGCGCTGCTGCTCCTGCTCACCAGCCAGGGCGTGCCGATGCTGCTCTCCGGCGACGAGGTCGGCCGCACCCAGCACGGCAACAACAACGCCTACTGCCACGACAGCGAGCTGTCGTGGTTCGACTGGGACCTGGTCGAGCGCAACGAGGAGCTGTTCGAGTTCACCCGGCGGGTGATCGCGTTCCGCGCCGCGCACCCGGCGCTGCGCCGGCGCGGGCACCTGGCCGGCGGGCAGGACGTCACGTGGCACGGCGCCCGGGTCGGCGAACCCGACTGGTCGCCGGGGGGCAGGCTGCTCGCCGCGTCGGTGCGCTTCGGCGACGACCACGTGTACGTGGCCGCGAACGCGCACTGGGAGGGCGTGGAACTGGCGCTGCCGGAGGGGTACGACTGGCGCCTGTTCGCCGACACGGGCGCGGGCGTGGTGTCCGAACCGGGGCAGGAACCGCCGTTGGCCGACCGGTCGCGGCTGTGGGCGGGACCGCGGTCGGTGGTGGTGCTGACCTCCCGTCCGACGCTACAGGAGTGAGGGACGATGAGTTTCGAAGCCAAGAGCCACGTGTGGGACGGCATCGCGACGATCCGGTTGCGCGGCGAGCTGGAGTCCAAGTCCGCAGGCCGGCTCAACCGGGTGATCGAGGAGGTGGCCACCCAGGAGCTGCGCCGGCTGGTGCTGCTGATGGACCAGCTGACCTACCTGTCGTCGGCGGGGCTGCGCAGCCTGGTGTACGCGCACCAGAAGCTGGGCCGGGGCGTGGAGATCGTGCTGGTCGGCGCCCGGCCCGAGGTGGCCGAGACGATCCGGCTCACCGGGTTCGACCGCAGCGTGGTGATGCAGGAGCCGACCGGGGCATGACCGACGAGGCGTCCACCCCCGAGGGGGTGAGCTCGCGGGTCGCCGAGTTCGTGTGCGGCCTGGCCGAGTACGGCGGGCTGACCCGCGAGCAGGCGTACCGGTTGCGGCTCGCCACCGACGAGATCGCCACGAACGTCCTCCAGCACGGCTACCGCGGCCCCGGCCTGCTGGACCTGTGCGGCGGCGTCGAGCCCGACCGGGTGTGGGTGCGCACCGAGGACGAGGCGCCGCCGTTCGACCCGCGTGATCACGACCCGGGACCGCTGCTGGCCCAGGACCCGATCACCCGCGCGGCCGGCGGCCTCGGCCTGGTGCTCGCGCTGGAGTCGCTGGACGAGTTCGAGTACGAGCGCGTCGGCGACCGCAACCGCATCACGATGGCCGTTCGGCGCGGTCGGAACGGAGGCGGCGGTGGTCCCGGCCACGGCGCTGGTGGTCGGGCGCACGGCTGACGTGCGGCCCGACCTCGTCCACGCCGTGCGCGGCGCGGGCCTGCGGGTGCGGTCGGTGGCCGCGGCGGACCTGGAGGCCGACCCGTCCCTGGCCGGCCGCCCCGACGTGGTGCTGCTGTCCGCGTCGCTGGGCCTGCGCCGCGTCGCGCTGCTGAGCGGGCGGCTGGCCGAGACCGGCTCCCGGCGCAGCGCGCTGGTGTTCGCCGACGGCGACCTGACCGCGCTGGAGACGTGCGTGCGCGCCGGGTTCGACTACCTCACGCCGCCGTACTCGCCCAGCCTGGTGCGCGGCCGGCTCACCGCCGCCTGGGAGCGGGGTGAGCTGGTCGGCGCGGTCGAGCTGCTGGCCGTCGAGTCGACGGTGCGCGAGTACGAGCGCGACCTGTCGCTGGCGCACGACCTCCAGGCCGGTTTCCTCCCCGAGTCGCTGCCGCGCCCACCCGGCTGGGAGCTGGCCGCCCGGCTGCGGCCCGCGCGGCTGGTGTCGGGCGACTTCTACGACGCGTTCGAGCTGTCGGACGGCCGGCTGGGGTTCGTCGTGGCCGACGTGTGCGACAAGGGCTTGAGCGCGGCGCTGTTCGTGGCGCTCATCCGCACGCTCGTGCGGCACACCGCCGAGCGCTTCCCCGACGACCCGTGGCAGGACGGCGCCGGGCCGCTGGTGCACGCCGTCGTGGACACCAACCGCTACCTGGCGCGCAACCACCTGCGCCAGGGCTACTTCGCCACGATGTTCTTCGGCGTGCTCGACCCGAGGTCCGGCTCGCTCCTCTACATCAACTGCGGCCACCTCCCGCCGGAGCTGGCGCGCGCGGACGGCACCCGCGCCTCGCTGCCGCCGACCGGGCCCGCGATCGGGCTGCTGCCCGACAGCGAGTACCACCTGGGGCACGCCGTCCTGCTGCCCGGCGACGTGCTGCTCGCCTACACCGACGGCGTGGTGGAGGCCCGCGACCTCTACGGCGGGCAGTTCGGCCGGGAGGCGCTGACGGCGGCCGTCGT
Organism: Saccharothrix sp. 6-C; assembly: GCF_016695385.1. NCBI lineage: Bacteria > Bacillati > Actinomycetota > Actinomycetes > Pseudonocardiales > Pseudonocardiaceae > Saccharothrix > Saccharothrix sp. 6-C. The sequence goes on from NZ_CP064192.1 coordinate 3,574,868, forward strand.
GCCCGGCCGTTCGGCGGCGGCCCTGCTCGACGGCGTGGACGAGGCCCTGCGCGGCCACGTGGACGGCGCCGAGCAGTCGGACGACATCACGATGCTCGCTCTGCGCAGGCAGGGCGCGCCGGACGACGCGGCGGGGTCGACCGGATCGTGATGACGGGAACAAGGAGTACCCCCCTTGCCGGGACGAGCTGGCCTGTACTACGTTACGCTCATGATAGGGATGGTTCCCTGACCTCGATATGGTGACGCACGGACGACGCAACATGTTCTGTCCGGTGCGGCGCGTAGTCCTGGCTGAAGGCGTACCGGCGATCGAGAATCAGCGGAGTGGAGTGATTGTGAGTACTGCACCGACGATCTCTATCCGGAACGCCCGACGACTGGTCGACGCGGCGCTCGAGCACGCCGAGAACCTCGGTGTGAACGTCGGCGTCGCGGTGGTCGACCAAGGCGGCAACGTGAAGGCGTTGGCCCGCATGGACGGCGCGTCGTTCCTCCAGACGACGTTGGCCACGAGCAAGGCGGTCACCGCCGCCGGTCTCGGGCTGCCCACCGATGGCCTGGCCCAGTTCCTGTCGGGCAACCCGGTCCTGTTGGCCGGTCTGTCCACCCAGCCCGGGATCGCCGTGGTCCCCGGCGGCGTGCCGATCGTGGTCGACGGCGTCGTCGTCGGCGCGGTCGGTGTCGCGGGAGGGCAGGGCGGCGAGGACGAGCCCATCGCCAACGCGGGCCTCGCGGCCCTCGTCGGCGACACGGTCGCCGGCTGAACGCACGCGCGGGTGACGGCGGATAGCCGCTGATCGACGCGGGATCGGTCGCCCGCGACCCGCCGGGTCCGGACGTTCTCACCCGACGCGTCCGGACCCGGCGCGCGGCGGCCGAATGGCTGGCCGGATCGACGCTCCACAACCAAATCAGCTGAGGAAGGTGCACATGAGTACGACCCTGCGATCAGGGCTAAGCCAGGCGCGCAGCAACTGGGCGATGCTCGCCTTGTTCCTGGGTGCGTTCGTCGTCGGGACCGCCGAACTCGTCGTCGTCGGCGTGCTGAACATCATCGTGAAGGACATGGGGGTGTCCATCAGCACGGCAGGCACCCTGGTGACGGCCTACTCGCTGGGCATCTCGATCGGTGGACCGGTCCTCGCGGCGCTCACCATCAAGTTCGGCCGCAGGTTCCTGCTGTGGCTGTCGTTCCTGGCCTACGTGCTGGGCAACGTGGCCGCGGCCTTCGCGGTCAACTTCGGCATGCTGGTCACCGCCCGCATCATCACCGGCGCGCTGCACGGCCTCTTCATGGGTGTCGCGTTCGCCGTGGCGGGCGCGCTGGTCCCGCCGGAGCGCATGGGCCGCGCCATCGCGGTCGTGTTCGGCGGCTTCGCCGTGTCCACCGCCCTCGGTCTGCCCCTGGGCAACCTGATCGGCCAGGGCTTCGGCTGGCAGGCCGCGTTCGGCGCGGTCATCATCCTCGGCGTCATCGCGCTGATCGCGGCCGTGGCCTTCATCCCGCAGGTGCCCAACGCGGGCACCGGTGGCATCGGGGCGCAGGCCAAGCACGCGTTGGCGCCCCGCGTCCTGGCCGTGCTCGCGGTCGGCTTCCTGCTGCTGGGCGGCCAGTACGCCGCGTTGACCTACATCACGCCGTTCCTGGAGCAGGTCACCGGCATCTCGGGCTCGCTGATCGGCGCGTTCCTGCTGGCGTACGGCATCGCCAACGCGATCGGCACGTTCGGCGGCGGCTGGGCTGCGGACCGCAACCCCAGCCGGACGCTGATCATCGCGAACATCGTGCTGATCCTGGCGCTGGGCGGGTTGTGGCTCATGGGCGACGCCCCGGTCATGGTCGCCATCGCCCTGTTCGTCTGGGGCGTCGTGGGCTTCGGCCTGGTGCCGTCGTTGCAGCACCGCGTGGTCACGCTCGCCGGACCGGGCCGGGACCTGGCCGCGACGCTGCCGCAGTCCGCGGTCACCGCGGGCATCGCGATCGGCGCCCTGGTCGGCGGTCTGGCCGTGGAGGCCTACGGCCCGCCCGCCGCGGTGATCACCGGTCTGATCGCGTTCGCCATCGCCCTCCCGGGCGTCTGGGCCATCTCGTTCCTCAAGGTGCCCGATTTCGGAGAGGCCGAGTCCTCGTCCACGGACGACGACACGACCGCTTCCTCAAGCGTGCCGGCGTCGAACTAACGCCCCCCGTACCGCCGGCCCGTCGAGGCCCGATCGCCACCCCCCCGGGCGATCGGGCCTCGTTTTGCCATGCCCCGGTGACGGCGCGGGGGAGACCCGGGCGCCGGCGGCCACACCCCGGGAAGAAGACCCCGACGAGGGGCCCCACCGGCTGCTCGCGCGTCGACGGTCGGCTGGTGGCGTGGACCGCGCCGGCCGAGCCGCTCCGCACCCCGCGACCCGGTGGTTCTCGCGCGTCCGCCCGCCCGCGTGCGGGGTTGCCGCGGCATCGACCCCGGGCGCCGCGGTCACAGGTGGCGGCGCACCGAGGTCGAGGCCGCCACTGTGGACAGAGGACGATCGGCGCGACGTGGCCACCCCCGCGCACCCGCCCTGTCCACCCGCCTTGCCGGACCCACCTTGCCGGACCCGCGCCTGCCGAACCCGCCCTGCCGAACCCGCCCTGCCGGACCTGCCGTAGCCGGCCGCGCCGGAGCCGCACCAGCACCGGGAACGCCGAAAGGGGCACGTCCGGGGGTGAGACCCACCCGGACGTGCCCCTTCCTCCTGCGGATCAGACCTCCGGCAGCGCGCCGCCGTCGATCACGTAGGCCGCGCCGACGATCCGGGACGCCCGGTCGGAGGCCAGGAACGCCACCAGCTCGGCGACGTCCTCGGGACGGCCGGGGCCGCCCAGCGGGATCGCCTCACCGGCGATCAGCATCTCCTTGGCCTCCTCGAAGCTCATGCCGGTGGCCGCGGCGATGCCGGTCATGACCGCCTCGGAGCTCGGGGTGAGGGTCAGGCCGGGCATCACGCTGTTGACCCGGACGCCCTTGGGCGCGACGTCCGTGGCCAGGCCCTTGGCGTAGTTCGCCATCGCGGCCTTGGCCGCGGTGTAGGGCAGCAGCGGGGCGATCGGGCGCCGCGCGGCGTTCGAGCCGATCTGGACGATCGCGCCGGAACCCTGCTTGATCATGTGCGGCAGCAGCGCGCGGTCCAGGCGCACGGCGGCGAGGAAGTTGAGGTTGAGCTCGTTGACCCACACCTCGTCCGGGATGGCCGTGGGGCCCTCCAGGTTCGGCAGCGCGCCGCCGCCTGCGTTGTTCACCAGGATGTCGATGCCGCCGAGGGCGTCGAGCACCTTCTCGGCCAGCTCCTCGGCGCCGGCCTGCGAGCTCAGGTCGGCGGTGATGACGCGGGCGCCCTCGGGGAGGTCCGAGACGGCGTTGCGGGCCGAGGCGACGACCGTGGCGCCCTCCTCGACGAACTTGCGGACCACGGCGGCACCGATGCCCTTGGTGCCACCGGTGACCAGTGCGCGCTTGCCGCGCAGCAGTCCTGAGCTGTTGGAAGACATCCCTTACACCCTTCTACCAATGCGGATCTTCTGGAAGCGCCGCGGCGATGACCGCCGGGCTGTGCTGCTCCGGTCGACCCCTACGTCGTTCCGACTGGGCACCGAGGAGGTGTCCTGGTCAGACCCTACAACGAAAGGGAACCATCCCTATCGTTTTCCTGACGTAGTACAGTCGAGTTCAACGGAGCAAAGGGGGGTGCCATGACCCGAACCGCCGCCGAGACCCGCGAGCACGTGCTGCAGGTGGCCCACGACCTCTTCTACTGGCACGGGATCCGAGCCACCGGCGTGGACAAGGTCGCCGCCGAGGCAGGCGTCGCGCCGACCACGCTCTACCGGTTGTTCGCCTCGAAGGACGACCTGGTCGCCGCGTACGTCGACCGCGTCGACCAGCAGACCAGGGAGTGGTTCCGGAAGGCGACCGAGGACGACGGGCGCGACGCGCACAGCCGCATCCTCGGCCTGTTCGACGCGGTGGCCGAGCACATCGAGCACGACTGCCGCGGCTGCGCGTTCATGATGGCGCTGGCCGAGTTCCCGAACCCGGACCTGCCGGCGCACCGCAACGCGGTGGCCGCCAAGACCTGGGTGCGGGCCACGCTCGGCGAGCTGACCGCCGCCCTGGCCGCCGACGAGGAGGTCGACGACCCGAGCGCGCTGGCCGACCAGCTCGCGCTGGTCATCGAGGGCGTCCACGCCTCGGCGCAGGCCCTCGGCTCGCACGGTCCGGCCCGGCAGGGCAGGCTGCTCGCCGAGCGCATCCTGCTGGCCTGCACCGGCCGGGCGCCGGTCGAGGTCTAGTACTTCACGACCTCGTAGCGGCCGGAGGCCACGGTCGTCACGTCCACCGAGGCCAGGAAGTCCTGGGTCTCGGGCGCGCCGAAGAACGCCTGGATGGTCGCGTCGGCGTCCTCCGCGTTCGACCAGTGCACGACGACGAGGTACTCGCCTTCGTCGCTGCGGGACGTCTCGCGCGAGACGAAGCCGGGCCGCAGCTCCATGTACTCGCGCTGCATCTTCAGGTTGCGCTGCTGGAACTCGGCGTCGGTGACGCCCGGGCGCAGCTTGAAGCGGATGGTCTCGACGGTGGCCGTCATCTGGTTCGCCTTTCGTCCGGCGGCCTCGTGCGCCGCCACGTCGATCTGGGGCACGGCGGTGAACACGCCCGCCGGGTCGAAGCGCCGCTTGAGCTCGACGAGCCGGTCGGCGTTGGGGCCGTAGCCGAGCAGGACCCGGTCCTGCTCGTCGGGGCCGAGGAAGTTCGGGTAGCCGCCCGGCAGCGCGTGCGGCGCGAGCTTCTCCGACAGCGACCGCGCCCACCGCTGGTGCGGCGCGGCGTCCTCGGTGGGCAGCCACTGCGCGGCGATCTCGACGAGCACGTGCTCGCGACGGGTCGCGAACGCCGACTCGGCGACCGGGACGCGGGTGGCCGCGCCGTGGAAGTGGTGCAGGAACATCGCGGAGAACGGCGAGGTCATCTGCGCCATGCCCTCGGCGATCACCGAGGCGATGTCGTCGGAGACCTCCGGCACCCAGCGGGTGCGCATCTCCACGTGCCTGCCGTCGACGATCGAGTCGGCGAACATGCCGTGCAGCTCCGGGAAGGTCATCTGGCGCACCTGCGACATGATCGGCGTGCCGAGCGACTCGAGCCGGGTGACGTGGCGCTGCCCGCCGCCCAGCGCGCCGACCCAGGTCGGCAGCATGAACAGCATCGGGGTGCCGTCCGGTCCGCCGAAGAAGCCGGACATGACGGTCAGCTCGTCGGGCGCCTCGGCGATCAGCTCGCGGTAGCCGCGCAGCACGCTCGCCGCCTCGGAGGCCGGGAACAGGATCAGGCCGGCCGCCAGCGACTGCAGGGCGTGCACCCGGTAGCGCAGGTTCGTCACGACGCCGAAGTTGCCGCCGCCGCCGCGCAGCGCCCAGAACAGGTCCGGGTTCTCCGAGCCGCTGGCGATGACGCGCCGGCCGTCGGGCAGCACGACCCTGGCGCTGATCAGGTTGTCGGCGGCCAGGCCGTGCTTGCCGAGCAGCAGGCCGTACCCGCCGCCCAGGGTGAGGCCCGCGATGCCGACCGCCTGCACGGTGCCGGTCACCGGCGCGAGGCCGTGCCGGCCCGCCGCGTCGGCCAGGTCGCCGGAGGTGGCGCCGCCCTGGACGTCCGCGGTGCCCAGGATCGGGTCGACGTTCACCCGCCGCAGCGCGGACATGTCGACGACGAGGCCGCCCTCGGCCATCGCCCGGCCGCCCCAGTCGTGGCCGCCGCCGCGCACCGACAGCCGAAGCCCGTGGTCGTGCGCCACCCGCACGGCCGTCTGCACGTCCTGCTCGTCGGCCGCGCGGACGATGAGCCCCGGCCGGCGGTCCACCGCGCCGTTCCAGACCCGGCGCGCGCCGTCGTACTGCTCGTCCGCGGGCACGAGAACACCGCCGCGCAACGACGAGCGCAGGTGGCGCGCGGCGGCGGACAGGTCCCCGGGAGTCGAGGAAGTCATAAGTTCGCTCCTGAACTCGGTCAGAGGTAGGTGATCCGGGCGAGGCCGAACTCCTCGGCCGCGATGATCGGGTCGAAGTACTCGTGGTACTCGTAGATCAGCCCCGCGTCGGTGAACTTGAAGATCGACAAGTAGTGGTTGCGGTAGCGCCTGCCGTTGGCGAACAGGCAGTCGCCGTCGAACCGGGCGAGCACCGTGTCACCGTCCGCCCAGGTCTCGACCAGCGGGAACGTCCAGCTCTCGAACAGGTCCGGGGTCGCCTTCCAGCGGTCGTACACCGCGGTCTTGCCGATGAAGTGGGCGGGGAACATCCGGGTTCCGAAGGGGTAGAAGTGGTCTGCGCCCTCGGCCCACAGCTCGATCCACGCGTCGATGTCCTTCTCCTCCAGCAGGCGGAGGAAGTCGCGGACCGTCTCGGCGTTGCGTCGCTGGGCTTCCGGCGGTTGGGACCGGGCCATCTGGCTCTCCCTGTGTGGTCGGCGGACGCGACCCCCGCCGCGGGGGTCGCGTCCGCGTCTGCGGGCCTCAGCGGGCCTGCGGGCCGATGATCCAGTGCTCGCGGGTGACCAGGCGGTGCACGTACCGCGTGTTCACGAACGCGTCGAAGTCCTCGGTCATCTGCTTGTACTCCGGGGACTCCAACGCCGTGCGCAGCTGGTCGACGTCGTCGAACCAGAGCTGGTAGGCGGCGTCCAGGGTGGGCTCGCCGATGCCGTACCAGCCGTCGACGGTGTGGCCCTGGATGTAGCGGCGCAGACCGGGCAGCTTCAGGCCGAGCTCACCGTGCTGGTGCAGGCTGTAGGCGCGGAAGTCCTCCAGGGACACGCCTTCCTTGCGCTTGACCAGGATCATCAGCTTGACCCAGTTCTGGCCCTTGTACAGCGCCGGGCCCGACTTCAGCTCGTGCGCGGTCGTGTCCAGCACCAGCGACTGCCAGAACGCGGCCCAGTTCGGCTCGTCCAGCCGGGCGCCCTGGAGGAACTCCTCGGTCTGCAGGGAGGCGATCTGCTCCTCGGGGCGCAGCCAGATCTCCGCGACACCCTGCCACTTCGGGTCGCCGTTGCCCAGGTCGAAGTCGAACGTGGTGTCGATCATGTACTTGCGGATCTGGGGGATCTTCGAGGCGTACTGCACCGCGTGCACCTCGACCCAGTACCGCTGGAACTCCTCGACCGTCATGCCCGGCTTGGGCGCGGCGAAGATGAGCTGGTGGATCATCCTTCCCCCCTCAGACCTTGTAGCGCTTGATGACGTCTTCGGCGAACCCGAGGTAGTCGCGCAGCGGCCACACCTCTTCGAACTCCAGGTACTCCCGCATGGGCAGCCGGCCGAGCGCGGTGCGGTCCAGCTCCTCGGCGTTGGGCGCGTCGATGATGCCGATGACCCGCTTCTGCGCGGCCACCTTCCACAAACCGACGGCGAACCCGGAGTCCAGGGTCTCCTGGGCGTGCTCCGCCTCCTCCTGCTCGATCTCCCACAGCTCGTCGAGCGTGATGCGGCCCTCGTGGTTCCACTTCATCTGGACGTAGAACAGCATTGCGGTTTCCTCCATCCGACCGTCGGCTCGGCCGACGTGCCGCTCAGCCGACCTTCGCTCGGATCAGCTCGGTCAGGGGGTGGTCGGCGCCGAACTCCTCGACCGCCAGCGCCAGCGGGGTCTTGCCGTCGTGGCCCACCAGGTCCAGGCGCGCCCCGGCGTCGATGACGATGCGGGAGCACTCCTCGTACCCGTGCCACAAGGCGTCGTGCAGCGGCGTGTAGCCGTTGGTGGCGCCCTGGAAGTCGAGGTCGACGCCGGGCCAGTTGGCGATCAGCCGGGTCAGGTCGACGTGTCCGTTGTAGACGGACTTGTGCAGCGGCACCGCGCCGAACGTGGGCTCGCTGGCGTTGACGTCCGCGCCCGCCTCCAGCAGCAGCCGCGCGATCTCGGTGTGCCCGTCGCGCGAGGCCACCAGCAGCGGCGTGTGCGCGTCGTTGAAGCCGTTGACGATCGGGAACCGCTCGTCGACCTCGGCGCCGTCGCCCAGCAGCTTGCGCACGCCGTCGACGTCGCCCTGGGTCACCGCGGCCATCAGCAGCTGGTCGGCCGCACGGCGCTCGTCGGCCGCCTGGCGCTCCTGGATGTACTGGTGCGCCAGCAGGATCTTGTCCTTGCCCATCGTGTTGACGTTGAGCTCGTACTCGAAGTGCTGCTGCAACGAGAAGCCGTAGTGGGTGCCCAGGTTCAGCCCGGCGCCGCGGTCGAGCAGGTACTTGGCGATCTCCGGGTTCTTGAACCACACCGCGTCCATCAACGGCGTGTGGCCGGTGTTCGGCGTGACGGCGTCGACGAACGCGCCCGCCTCGACCAGCGCCCGCACCACGGCCAGGTCGCCGCCCTGGCAGGCCTTGTGCAGCGCGGTCGCGCCGCCGCCGCTGTCCACCGCGTGCACGTCGGCGCCCGCCGCGATGAGCTGGCGGGTCAGGTCGGCGTCCGCCCGCCCGGCCGCGATCAGCAGCGGCGTCAGGCCGCTCTCGGGGTCGCGGTGGTTGACGTCGGCGCCGAAGCGCAGCAGCTCCGCCACCGTCTCCCGGTCGCCGGCCCAGCACGCCCGCACCAGCCGCTCCTCGCGGTCGGCGTTGAAGGCGGCCACCTCGCTGTTGGGGTCGAAGTAGACCTTCCAGGTCACGATCCGGCCCCGCTCGTCGACGACGAGCTTGTGCACGTCCTCGATCTCGAACTCCTGGCGGGTGCGGGTGTGCGCGGCCCGGGTGTAGATCACCGCGTAGGCGGTGTCGCCCTCGGCCCGCAGGTCGCGCACCGCGTAGTCCAGGATCTCCGTCGTGTCGCCGCGCACCGCGAACGCCGCTTTGACCGCGTCGATGCCCAGGTGCCGGCCGAGGTAGGGGATGACCTCGTTCCACCGGTCCACCGGCAGTTCGAAGTCGATGTCGTGCGCCAGGGCCGACAGCGCCGACCCCAGATCGCCCCGCTCCAGGTCGGCGAAGTACTTCTCCACCACCTCGCGGGTCCGCTCACTGCTCATCGCACATCCTCGCTGGTTGTGTTCCGCTTTCCACGCGGCCGGCGTCGCCGAATGACGAAGTGCCTTGTCAGGCGTGCCGCGGTAGTGGCCGGGCCGCCGATTCAGTAGTTCACGGGACATCATCGGCGGCAAGCCGTCCAGACCGCTGTGACGGGACTGCGTGATGTTCCCCGACCTAGCTCACGAAGTGCCCTCCGGCAATTCCATCCGCCTTGTCGCACGACCTGTCACGTCGGCAGCATTGCGGTCACAACAGGCGAATTCTTCCTTCCACCCACCGTAGGAGTGTGTTCACCGTGAGCGCGGATGGAACCAATTCCCGAACTGTCCGGGAAGAAACGCTGGAAGTGTTCCGGCAGCTCGGCATGACGACCATCTTCAGCAATCCCAGCCATACCGAGATGAAGCTGTTCGAGGAATGGCCCGACGACTTCCGCTTCATCATGGGCCTGCAGGAGGCCACCGTCGTCGGCATGGCGGACGGCCACGCCCAGGCCACCGGCGAGCCCTCGCTGGTGATCATCAACGGCGGCCCCGGCGTGGGCAACGCGATGGGCTCCATCTACACCGCCGCCAGCGCGCACACGCCGATGGTGATCATCGGCGGGCTCCAGGCCCGCAAGCTCCAGCTGGGCGCGCCGTTCCTCGACGCGCCCGAGGCGACCTCGCTGCCCCGCCCCTTCATCAAGTGGGCGGGCGAGGCGGCCCGTCCGCAGGACGTGCCCGCGCTGATCGAGAAGGCCTACCACATCGCCAAGCAGGCGCCGGCCGGTCCGGTGTTCGTCGGCGTGCCGGAGGACGACTGGATCCGCCCCGCGCAGTCCACGCCGCACAAGGTGCGCTCGGTGCGGTCCGCCGTGGTGCCGGACCCGGAGGTGCTCGCCACCGTCGCCGACGCGCTGAACTCGGCCGAGCGCCCCGCGATCGTCGCGGGACCGGGTGTCGAGATCGGCGGCGCGCGCCGCGACCTGATCAAGCTCGCCGAGCGGCTCAACGCCCGGGTCTACGGCAGCCCGGTGTGGCCGCGGGGCAGCTTCCCGGAGAACCACCCGCTGTTCGGCGGCGTGCTCGCGCCGATGCCCGAGCTGATCAACCAGCGCCTCGGCGAGCACGACGTGGTGGTGATCCTGGGCAGCCCCGCCTTCACCCTGTTCACCACGGCGGACCTGTTCAGCAACGCGCCCGCGCCGCTGGACGGCACGGACTCGCCCGCCCTGCCCGAGGGCACGGCGTTCTACCACGTGACCGACGACCCCGAGGCGGCCGCGTGGTCGGCGGCGGGCCACGCGTTCGTCGCGCCGCCCGCGCGGTTCGCCCGCGACCTGGTGCCGCTGCTCCCGCAGCGCCAGCGCGTGCCGCTGCCCGCCCTGCGCGAGCCGGTGCCGGTGCCGCAGCCGTCCGAGCCGCTGACCCAGGCGTACCTGTTCCACCTGCTGTCGCAGGAGCTGCCCGCCGACGCCCAGCTGTTCGAGGAGCTGCCCATCGCCCGGGCGGACTTCCACGAGCAGATCCCGCTCGGCGCCGACAACGGCTACTTCGCGACCGCCAGCGGCGCCCTCGGCTTCCCGTTCGCGGCGGCCGTCGGCTACGCGATCGCGCGGCCCGACCAGCGCACGGTGGTCGTGGTCGGCGAGGGCTCGGCGCAGTACACGCTGCACGCGCTCTGGACCGCCGCCAAGCACAACCTGCCGATCACGTTCGTCATCCCGGACAACGCGGGCTACCTGTCGCTGAAGTACTACCTGGACGACACCAGCCAGAAGGCGTGGCAGATCGGCTGGGACCTCAGCGGCGTCGACATGGCCCAGCTCGCCCGCGGCTTCGGCTGCCGCGCCGAGCGCATCGAGTCACCGGAACACCTGCGCGCGTCGCTCAAGGACGCGCTCAGCGCCGACGGCCCCGTCCTGCTGGACGTCGTCGTCGACGACCCGGGCCTGTTCCGGCTCTGAACCACCACGCTGAAGGGAACCTGGCTCATGGAGGTCATCAAGAGGGGCACGCTGCCCACCATCCAGATGGACGGTGAGGTCGCGGCCTACATCTTCGACGGGCGCTCGCACGGCAACCTGGAGTCGTCCGCGTTCATCGTGGACGTCCCGGTCGGCCGCGGTCCCGGCCTGCACACCCACCCGTACGACGAGATCTTCGTCGTGGTCGAGGGCACCGTGCGGTTGGAGGCCGACGGCGAGACCGTCGAGGCGACGCCCGAGGAGATCTGCGTGGTGCGCGCGGGCGTTCCGCACGCGTTCACCAACGTGGGTCCGGGACGCGCGCGAATGGTCAACGTGCACGCCGCCGCGGACGTCTCCACCGAATTCGTGCAGGACGGCAGGCCCGGCGACCCGACTTACCGCTACAACGTGCGCTGAGTCGTCGGCGAGTCGGCTCCGGCCGGCACACGCCCCGTGGTGGGTCCGCTCATCGGACCCACCACGGGGTTCTTCGCGTTTCAGAGGGATCGTTCGTCGATCGACAGGGGCTCGTTGATGAAAGCCGATGGCACCAGGAGGGGCGAGCTGGCGGGTTTCCTGCGCAGCCGCCGGGAACGGCTGCGGCCCGCGATGGTGGGATTCCCCACCGGTCCGCGCCGCCGATCCCGGGGATTGCGGCGCGAGGAGGTCGCGGTGCTCGCCGGGGTGAGCCCGACCTGGTACACCTACCTGGAACAGGGGCGCGAGATCCGCCCGTCGCCGGACGTGCTCGACCGGCTCGCCCAGGCGTTGTGCCTGACCGAGGACGAGCGCCGGTACGTGCACACCCTGGCCCTGGGCCACGTCGTCGACCCGCGGCCGCTGGACGACGACGTGTCGGCGGACGAGGTGGTCCGACAGGTGGTCGCGCGGCACGACGACAGCCCTTACCCGGTGTACGCGTCGGACTGGCGGTCCGACCTGTCGGCGTGGAACCCGGCCGCGGCCGAGTGGTACGACGACTGGGGCGCGCTGCCCCGGGAAGAGCGGAACCTGCTGCGCTGGACGCTGACCTCGCCGCGGGCCAAGGCCCGCCTGGTGGACTGGGAGAGCGAGGCGAGGTACCAGGTGGCCCGGATGCGGGCCGAGAGCGCCCACCGGCTCGACGACCAGGAGTTCCGCCGTCGGGTGGCGGAGCTGGAGCGCCTCGGCGGGAGCTTCGCGCAGTGGTGGCGCGAGCGGGACGTCCGGGAGGCGCGGCCGCGGGTGCGCGGCTTCCGGCACCCCGGGCTGGGCGAGCGGTCGCTGTTGCTGGTGCCGACGCGGATGGCCGAGTCCTCCGTGACGCTCGTGTTCCACACGCCGGTGCCCGGTGCGTGACGTCGGCGCCTCCTGGTCGCCCGCTCCGCCGCACCGGACCGCCTGCGCGCCGGGGTGCGCCCGTCGACGCGTCGACGCGCCCACTGCGCCCCCTCGCGGGGTGACGCAGCGGGCCGGCAAGCCATCGGCAACCCGTATCGCGGCTATCGGGGAATCGTGCGGCATCGCCTTCCCGGTGTCCGCGTCACCGACTTTGGGTAGCGTCGCGACGGTTACCGGAGTGGCCCAGTCGGGTGTGAAGGGAGCTCGAGTGCCCCAGCGTTCCTCGTGCGCGCGCATTGAATCCCACGCACCGCACTCGCGGGTTCGGCACTTCGTCAAGTCCGGGTCGGCAATGGCGTGTGATCCACGTCACCGGCCTGTCGCGCGTCCGGTGAGAGGTCCCACGTATGGGGACGGGTCCCGGCGTATCGCGGTCCACCGCACGTCGAGCGGGCGGCGCCCTCGTGGGAGATCCCCGGGATAAACGGTCCCGGTCGGTATCCGGTGGGCGGTCCGTCGCGCTACCTCGACAAATGCGCCGCGGTGTGCGGACCGGGGAGATCGATCTCACTCACCGGTGGGCGAGGTCATCGCTCACCGGTATGTCGCCATGCATTTTTCACGATAGTCGGCGACGTTCCGGTCGTATTACCGGACGTCCGTTCGCCGTACTGGGGCATGCCCGAAAGGGGGAGCCCGGGGTGGCGAACGGACGTTCGCCGGTGGTGGAACCGGTGATGCCACCACAACTCCGGTCTAGACAGCCGGCTGGAAACCTTGAAAGTCTGTGTTCGCTTGATTGACGCCGCTGCGTCACGTCGAGCGCCGGGTGGAAAGCCCGGCCGACTGGGGATGGGGACATGAAGTGAAGGTAATTTCGCTGGTTTGAGGCGGGTCGGCTTATGGGGAGCCACCGCGTCTCACCGCTCGACGGGTCGACGGCCATAGCGGTCCGGCGGGCCGCGGTCGTCGACGGTCGAAGCGGAAATAGGGGTACGTCGATACAGGCCGGCGCGTGTTCCAGGCGTCGGCCGTGCCGCGCGGCCTCGGGAGGGTCAACTTGCGATTATCCAGGAAAGCTGGAGGGGGATAGTGAGTATGTGGCAAGCAGTTCAACTGGGGGTTGAACCATCGGACGTGTCCGATCTGTCCGATTTTTGCAATGAGCTGTTCGCTTCTCTTGGTCGTTCCGACCAACGGCGCTGGGCGGAGGTCTACGTGCGGGGTCTGCTGACCGTGCCGGGCCGCAAGTCCATCCGCCGGATTTCCGAGCAGGTCGTCGGTCGTGACGCCGACCAGTCGCTCCAGCAGTTCGTCAACCAGAGCCCGTGGGACTGGAACCAGGTGCGGCGCAGCCTGGCCGAGCAGGTCGCCCAGGCGATGCGCCCGCGGGCCTGGGTGGTGCGGGAGGTGGTGTTCCCGAAGAACGGCGGCAGCTCGGTGGGCGTCGCCCGGCAGTACGCGCCGGTCGCGGGGCGGATGCTCAACTGCCAGCGGGCCATCGGCGTGTTCCTCGCCGGTGACCACGGCAGCACGCCGGTCAACTGGCGGCTCGTCCTGCCGAAGGCGTGGGACGACGACGCCGAGCGCCGGGTGCGCAGTCGGCTGCCCGAGCAGGAGAGGTCGAAGCCGACCTGGCAGTACCTGCTCGACCTGTTCGACGAGACGATCGGCGACTGGGGGATGCCGGCGGCGCCGGTGGTGGTCGACCTGAGCAGCGATCCCGGTGCGTTCCCGCTGCTGGGCGGCCTGGAGGAACGGCGGCTGCCGTACCTCGCCCAGGTGTCGGCGGCGATGCCGGCGCTGCCGGTCAACATCGTCGGCTCCGCCGGCGGCGGGCGCACGATCGGCGAGCTGGTGGCCGCCGCCGCCAAGCGCGGGCGGACGAAGCTGTCCTGGCGCGACGAGAAGACCGGCGAGCTGGTCGGCTCGGACTTCGTCGTCACCGCCATGCCCGGGCACACGGGTCCGGTGGCCGGGCCGCACGGGCGCGGCCTGCCGAGGGTCCGGCACGTGCTGGCCGAGTGGCCGGTCGGGCACGCCAGGCCGCGATCGGTGTGGCTGACGAACCTGGGCGCGACCGGTGTCCGGGAGATGGTCGGGCTGCTGCGCGCCCGCGCGCAGGTCGAGGTGGACGTGAACCGGCTCACCGAGGAAGTCGGTCTGCGCCACTTCGAAGGACGTTCGTTCCAGGGTTGGCACCACCACGTGACCCTGGTGTCGGCCGCGCACGGTTTCCATCTGATGCGCGAGCTGGAGCGGCAGGGCTTCACCGAAGAGCGCCTGCGTCCTTACGCCTGATCCCGACGTCGGGTGGACCAACGTCGTTCCACCCCGACCTCGATCGGGGGCTTCGAGACCCCGGCGGGTTCCCGACGTACGCTGGTGACCGGAAACGGGGTCAGCCACGCCGGGCAAGGGGGTTCTCATGCGTCGCAAGTCGGCGGAAACCCGGGAGCACGTGCTCGATGTCGCGCACGAGCTGTTCTACTGGAACGGCATCCGCGCGATCGGCGTGGACCGGGTGGCCGCCGAGTCCGGCATCGGCCCGACCACCCTGTACCGGCTCTTCGCCTCCAAGGACGACCTGGTCGCCGCGTACACCGAGCGGGCGGGCGACCGTTACCGGCAGTGGTTCAGCGAAGCCACGGCCGATGACGGTCGCCACCCGCGCGACCGCATCCTGGCCGGCTTCGACGCGCTGGCCGAGCAGGTCAGGCCGGAGAACTGCCGCGGCTGCCCGTTCCTGATGGTGCTGTCCGAGTTCCCGGACCTCAACCTGCCCGCCTCGCGCGCCGCGGTGGCCACCAAGGCGTGGATGCGGTCGCGCTTCGGCGCGCTCGTGGACGACCTGGCCGCCGTCGAGCGGGTGGCGAACCCGGTCGCGCTCGCCGACCAGCTGGCGCTGGTCATGGAGGGCGTCTACGCCTCGGTGCAGGCGCTGGGCGACCAGGGGCCGGCCAAGCAGGCCCGGGCGCTGGTGGCGCTGCTGCTGCCCGGCGGGGGTCGTGGGGACGAGGTAGGTGCCGGCCGCCGTTCCGCGCAAGCGCTGTGACGTCATCGCCTGTTTTGGCTGGGCAACACCGAACCTCATACGGGTAATCCTGGGCCACGACGGGTCTCCAGTCCATGACCCGCTGTTATAACCAACGGTTGTGGACGTTCACGTCAGGGAGTTGCGCTATTTCGTCGCGGTAGCCGAGGAGCTCAGCTTCACGAGGGCGGCGAAGAACCGGCTGTTCGTCTCCCAGCCCGCCCTGAGCAAACAGATCCGGCAGCTGGAGTCGATGCTGAAGGCGACGCTGCTGGAGCGCGACCGGCGCACGGTCACGCTGACCCCGGCCGGCCGGGCGCTGCTGCCGAGGGCGCGCCAGATCGTCGAGCGGTGGGACGCGGCGGCCCGGGCGGTCGCCGAGGTCGTGGCGACCCACCAGATGACGCTGACGGTGGGTTTCCACACCAGGATCGGCCGGGGGCTGATCCCCCGGGTGACCGCGCGGCTGGACGAGGTGATGCCGGGCTGGCGGCTGCAGTTCCGGCAGGTCTCGTGGGGCGACCCGACGGTCGGGCTGGCCGGCGGCGACGTGGACGTGGCCATCGCCTGGTTACCGGTGCCCGACGACGGCACGCTGTCCTGGCGGGTGGTGAGCACCGAGGAGCGGTGGGTGGCGCTGGCGGTCGGGCACCGGCTCGCGGACGCGGGCACGGTGCCGTTCGACGACCTGGTGGACGAGCCCTTCATCGCCCTGCCGTCGGCGGCGGGCTCCCGGCGGGACTTCTGGCTCGCCGCCGAGCAGCGCCGCACGCCGCCGCGCGTCGCGGCCGAGGCCGACACCGCCGAGGAGACCTTCGAGGCGGTGGCGTCCGGGCTGGGCGTGGTGCTGCTCTCGGCGGGCAACGCGGAGGTCTACCGCCGCGACGACGTGGTCTGCCTGCCCGTCTCGGGCATCCCCCCGAGTCAGCTGGCCGTGGTGTGGCGCACCGGCGACCACCGTGAGACCGTCCGCGTGTTCGTCGAGGCGTGCCTGCGCACGTTGGGCGCCGAGGTCGAGGGGTGACCCGGCGCACAACACCCTAGTACTTCCGATAGACGGATGTCCTAGTAATCTGGTGGCAGTCGCCGATGCCGGAGGAGCCGTCGTGACCACCGACAGTCCGCTGCACACCCCTCAGCACCCCGTCCGCTTCGTGACCGCGGCCAGCCTGTTCGACGGGCACGACGCCGCGATCAACATCATGCGGCGGATCCTGCAGTCCCAGGGCGCCGAGGTCGTGCACCTCGGCCACAACCGGTCGGTGCGCGAGGTCGTCGCCGCCGCCGTGCAGGAAGACGTGCAGGGCATCGCCATCAGCGCCTACCAGGGCGGGCACGTCGAGTACTTCAGCTACCTGGTCGAGCTGCTGGCCGAACGCGGCGCGGGGCACATCAAGGTCTTCGGCGGCGGTGGCGGCGTGATCGTGCCGGAGGAGATCGAGCTGCTGCACTCGCGCGGCGTGGCGCGGATCTTCTCCCCGGCCGACGGGCAGGAGCTCGGCCTGGCCCGCATGATCAACACGATGGTGCGGGCGTGCGACGAGCCGCTGGCCGAGCGCCCGCCGTCGTCGTGGGACGGGCTGTTCACCGGCGACGAGGACGTGCTGGCCAGGGCCATCACCCTGATCGAGGCCGGTGTGCTGCCCGCGGCCGTGCGCGACCGGATGGCCCACGTCGCGGGCGAGCGCTCGGTGCCGGTGCTGGGGATCACCGGAACGGGCGGTTCGGGCAAGTCGTCGCTGACCGACGAGCTGGTCCGCCGCTTCCGGCTGGACCAGCAGGACAAGCTGCGCGTGGCGGTGCTGGCGGTCGACCCGACCCGGCGCCGCGGCGGCGGCGCGCTGCTCGGCGACCGGATCCGGATGAACTGCCTGGACGGCGACCGCGTGTTCTTCCGCTCGCTGGCGACCCGTCGGGCGGGCTCGGAGGTGCCCGACGGCCTGGGCGACGCCATCCTGGCGTGCAAGGCCGCCGGGTTCGACCTGGTCGTGGTGGAGACGCCGGGCATCGGCCAGGGCGACGCGGCGATCGTGCCGTTCGTCGACCTCTCGCTGTACGTGATGACGCCGGAGTTCGGCGCCGCGTCGCAGCTGGAGAAGATCGACATGCTGGACTTCGCGGACGCGGTGGCGATCAACAAGTTCGAGCGGCGCGGCGCGGACGACGCGCGCCGCGACGTGGCCCGCCAGCTGGTGCGCAACCGGGAGGCGTTCGGCGCGTCGTGGGAGGACATGCCGGTCTACGGCACGTCGGCGGCGACGTTCAACGACGACGGCGTGACCGCCCTGTACCAGCACCTGCGCGGCGAGCTGGCCCAGCGCGGGCTGGACGTGGCCGAGGGCGCGCTGCCGGTGGTGGCGGGCAAGGTGTCGACGGCGGCGGCGACCGTGGTGCCGCCGACGCGGGTGCGGTACCTGGCCGAGATCGCCGAGACGGTGCGCGGCTACCACCGGGCCACCGAGACGCACGTGGACGCGGTGCGGCGGGTCGCGCACCTGCGGGCGGCGCGGGCGGAGCTGGAGGGCGCCGGGCACGACACGGCGGCGATCACGTCGGTGCTGGAGTCGGCCGCGCGGCGGGTCGACGCGGTGTCGGCGGAGCTGCTGGCGTCGTGGCCCGGGGTGGTGGAGGCCTACAGCGGCGACGAGATGGTCGTGCGGGTGCGCGACCGGGAGATCCACACCAAGCTGACCCGCGAGACGCTGTCGGGCAACAAGGTGCGGCGGGTGTCGCTGCCGCGCTACGAGGACGACGGCACGCTGCTGCGGTTCCTGCGCAAGGAGAACCTGCCCGGCCACTTCCCGTACACGGCGGGGGTGTTCCCGTTCAAGCGGGACGGCGAGGACCCGGCGCGGATGTTCGCGGGCGAGGGCGACGCGTTCCGCACCAACCGCCGGTTCAAGTACCTGTCGCAGGGCTCGGAGGCGACCCGGCTCTCGACCGCGTTCGACTCGGTGACCCTGTACGGCCGCGACCCCGACACCCCGCCGGACGTCTACGGCAAGGTCGGCACCTCCGGCGTGTCCATCGCGACGCTGGACGACATGAAGGCGCTCTACGACGGCTTCGACCTGACCGCGCCCACCACGTCGGTGTCGATGACGATCAACGGTCCGGCGCCGACGATCCTCGCGTTCTTCCTCAACACGGTGGTCGACCAGCAGGTCGTCGAGTTCCGCGCCGAGCACGGCCGCGAGCCGTCCCCGGCCGAGGCGGACGAGCTGGCGGCGTGGGCGCTGTCGACCGTGCGCGGCACCGTGCAGGCCGACATCCTCAAGGAGGACCAGGGGCAGAACACCTGCATCTTCTCCACCGAGTTCTCGCTGCGGATGATGGCCGACATCCAGGAGTGGTTCATCCGGCGCAAGGTCCGCAACTTCTACTCGGTGTCGATCTCGGGCTACCACATCGCCGAGGCCGGGGCGAACCCCATCAGCCAGCTGGCGTTCACGCTGGCCAACGGGTTCACCTACGTCGAGTCGTACCTGGCGCGCGGGATGGCGATCGACGACTTCGCGCCGAACCTGTCGTTCTTCTTCTCCAACGGCATGGACGCCGAGTACAGCGTGATCGGCCGGGTGGCGCGGCGGATCTGGGCCGTCGCGATGCGCGAGCGGTACGGGGCCAACGAGCGGTCGCAGAAGTTCAAGTACCACGTCCAGACGTCCGGTCGGTCGCTGCACGCGCAGGAGATGGACTTCAACGACATCCGGACCACGCTGCAGGCGTTGTGCGCGCTCTACGACAACACCAACTCGTTGCACACCAACGCCTACGACGAGGCGGTCACCACGCCCACGGAGTCGTCGGTGCGCCGGGCGATGGCCATCCAGCTGATCATCAACAAGGAGTGGGGCCTGTCGGCGAACGAGAACCCGTTGCAGGGCTCGTTCGTAGTCGAGGAGCTGACCGACCTCGTCGAGGAGGCGGTGCTGGCCGAGTTCGACCGGCTCTCCGAGCGCGGCGGCGTGCTGGGCGCGATGGAGACCGGCTACCAGCGGGGCCGGATCCAGGACGAGTCGATGCTGTACGAGCAGCGCAAGCACGACGGCTCGCTGCCGTTGATCGGGGTGAACACGTTCCTGCCCGGCGACGGCAAGCGCGAGAACGCGACCATCGAGCTGGCGCGGGCGACGGAGGACGAGAAGCGGTCGCAGGTCGAGCGGACGCGCGCGTTCGCCGCCGCGCACGCGGCCGAGGCGGAGCCCGCGCTGCGGCGGTTGAAGGAGGCGGCGGCGTCGGGGGAGAACGTGTTCGAGGTCCTGATGGACGCCGCCCGCGTGTGCACGCTGGGTCAGATCACCGAGGCGTTCTTCGAGGTGGGTGGCCAGTACCGGCGCAACGTCTGACCCTCACCACGCCTGGCCGCCGCCCTGATGCTCGACCGGTTGTATCCAGAGCGGTGCTCCGAATCTCCTAATGGGTGAACCCATAAGGAGTAGCAGGGGCGGTGAGGTCCGATGAAGTGGTGGACCGGAGGGGCGTTCGCGATCCTGGCGTGCGCGGTGGCGGTCGGCTGCGCCGACGAGCCCGGGCGGTCGGTGTCCGGGCAGGTCACCGCGGGCCGGCCGGAGGGGTCGGCGGACCCGGCCGCGCCCGTCGAACCCGGGCCGACCACCGGGACGCGGGCGGGGGCGCCGCGGTCGGACACCGAGCCCGCGCCCACCGCGCGCACGCGGGAGGAGACGGAGCTGCCCGGCGTGCCCGGCAGTCCCGTCACCTACGACGTCACCATCTTCTACGCCTTCCCGCCGGACGAGGTGCGGCGGAAGATCGAGGTCCAGTTGGCGCCGCAGCTGCCGGCGCACTGCCGGCCGGACCTGTGCGGGATCACCTTCGAGGTCGAGCCGCGGGAGGGCGGGGACTGCGTCACGTCGACCTCCCCGCTCACCGTGTACCCCGGTGGCGTCATCACCATCGTCCTCGGGGCGCCGTGCCCGGGGACCACGCCTTCGGAGGCGTCGTCCGAGCCTCCCGCGGACCCCACCGCCGACAGCACGGCGGAGTCGACGCCCGCGACCACCACGGGCAGCGGGCCGTGACCACCGCGACCGCCCGCCGGGCCGCCGCCCCGCCGACGGCGCCCGACCCGGCCGAGTCGCGGACCGGGCCGGCGCGGGCGTTGCGGATCGTGGCGTCCGTGGTCGCGAACACGACCCTGCTCACCGCCCTGCTGTACTTCTTCGGCCTGGTGGCCACGCAGGTGTTCTTCGACCACTTCCGGGTGCACTACACGCTGCTCGGCCAGACCTCCGACGAGATCCTGGCGCGCGGCGCGGACGGGCTGTTCATGCCGCTGGCGGGCACCGCGATCGCCGTCCTGGCCGGCACCTTCCTGGCCCGCTACCTGCGCTCCCGGCTGTCCGCGCGGAGGTGGGCGGCGCTCCTGCGGGTCTGCGCGCCGGTCGCCGCCGTGCTCGGCCTCGTGCTGCTCGCGGTGACGGTGCCGATCACCGTCGACCCGGAGCCGTTCCACGGCTACCCGGGCCTGCCCGGGTTGGGGTTCGCGCTCGGCATCGTGCTGCTGGCGTTCGCCTGGCGGCGGTGGAGCGTCACCGGCGGCCGCGGCCGCAAGGGCGCGGGCTTCGGCGTCGTGGAGTCGGTGGCGGCGTTCCTGCTGGCCAGCATCGGCCTGTTCTGGGCCGTCGGCGACTACTCGGCCTCGGTCGGCACGCGGCGCGGGTTCGAGGTCGAGGCGCGGATACCGGACATGCCCGCTGTGGTCGTCTACAGCGCGGAGAGCCTGAACCTGACCGGAGGCGGTGTGCGCCAGGTCGCCTGCGGGCAGTCCGGCACCGCGTACCAGTACCGCTACGACGGCCTGAAGCTGCTCCTGCAGTCCGGTGGCCAGTACGTGTTCGTGCCCGCGACGTGGCGGACGTCCTCCGGCACGGCGTTCGTCGTGCCGCGCACCGACTCGCTGCGCCTGGAGTTCGGCCCGCCGGGCAGCACCCCGCCGCCGTCCTGCTGACCCGGCGGCTCACCGGCTGGAGGAGCGCACCACCAGCCTGGTCGGCAGGAACGCGGGGGCCGGCGTCCCGCCGCCGTGCACCATGGTCAGCACGGCCCGTGCCGCGGCCACCCCGATGCCCGCCTTGTCCTGCGCCAGCGTGGTCAGCGGCGGGTCGACCAGGGCGGCCAGCTCGATGTCGTCGAACCCCACCACGGCCAGCTCCTCCGGCACCCTCAACCCGGCGTGCCGGGCCGCCAGCAACGCGCCGACGGCCATCTCGTCGCTCGCGCAGAACACCGCCGTCGGCGGCTCGGGCAGCGCGATCAGCGACCGCATCGCCGCCTGGCCGCTCGGTCGGTAGAAGTCGCCCTCCACCACGTACTCCGGCGGCACCGCCAGCCCTTCCCCGGCCATCGCCGCCCGGAAGCCGTCCAGCCGGTCCACCGCCGGGCGGTTGGCCCGCGGCCCGGTGACGGTGGCGATCCGGCGGTGCCCCGCGCCGACCAGGTGCCGCACCGCCATCGCCGCGCCGCCGACGTTGTCCGACGTCACGTAGGTCGCGCGCGGCCCGTCGACGTCCACGTCCACCGCCACGCACGGCAACCCGGACTGGGCGAACGCGGTGAACGCCGAGGCGTCCGACCCGCTGTCGATGAGCACCAGCCCGCCCAGGTGGTGCCGCCGGGTCATGTTCACGTACGCCACCGGGTCCGCCAGCGACGCGCCGACCGCCCGCAGCGCCGCCGACCCGCTCGTGGCGAGCATCAGCAGGTGGTAGCCGTGCGCGCTCAGCGCCGACTTCAACCCGATCAGCAGCTCCTGCAGGTACGGGTGCCGCCAGCCCGGCCGGCGGTGGTCGGTGTCCCACACCAGGCCGATCAGCCCGGACCGCTTGGTGGCCAGCGCGCGGGCCGACTCGTTGGGCCGGT
Organism: Saccharothrix sp. 6-C; assembly: GCF_016695385.1. Classification (NCBI taxonomy): domain Bacteria; kingdom Bacillati; phylum Actinomycetota; class Actinomycetes; order Pseudonocardiales; family Pseudonocardiaceae; genus Saccharothrix; species Saccharothrix sp. 6-C. Next base: position 3,597,100 of record NZ_CP064192.1, read on the forward strand.
AGTCGAGCTCGCGGGCCACCCGCTCCACCACTTCGCGCTTTTCCTTGCTGACCGTCAGCGGCTGGTTGAAAACGCGGGAAACGGTCGCCACCGACACCCCGCACAACTGGGCGATCTCGCGGATCGTGGGCATCTCCCGCCCTTTCTTTGTAACCGGTTTCAGCCGCTCCGGCAGTGCCTTCTGACCAGGGTGGACACGGTATCACCTGCGGAAACGCCGAAGCCCGGAAACAGCCAGGTTATCGCTTCGTTACTTGACGGTGTCGCGGCCCGGGGCTGTCATGTACACCACACCGGCCGGGCGCGGACCCCCGGTCGAATTCGCCGGAAACCCCCGGATGGACCCTGCGCGGGTCCGACGTGCCCGAAATAGGCCCGCTCAGTGATGGAGAAGGAGAGCCGCGTCATGAAACGAACTCCGACCCTGGTCGGCGCCGGTCTGCTGGCCGCCGCCCTGGTCGCCACCGCCTGCAGCGGCGGCGCGAGCGACGGCAAGACCAGGATCACCATCGGGCTGTTCGGCAACTTCGGCTACCAGCAGCTGTTCGAGGAGTACGAGAAGGCGCACCCGGACGTCGACATCACCGACCGCACCGCCTCCTACTCCGACCACCACAAGAACCTCGCCGCCCACCTCGCCACGAACAACGGCGCCGCGGACATCGAGGCCGTCGACGTCGGCTACATCAACCAGTTCAAGGCCAACCCCGGCCAGTTCGTCGAGCTGAAGTCCGACGTCAAGGACCGCTGGCTGGACTGGAAGTGGGAGGGCTCGCTGTCCAAGGACGGCAAGCAGATCGGCTACGGCACCGACATCGGCGGCCTGGCCATCTGCTACCGCCGCGACCTGTTCGAGGCCGCCGGCCTGCCGTCCGACCGCGACCAGGTCTCCGCGCTGTGGCCCACGTGGGAGCAGTTCATGGCGACCGGCAAGCAGTTCGCGGCCAAGGCGCCGGCCGGCGCGAAGTTCTTCGACGGCGGCCCCACCGTGCTCAACGCGATCGTCGGCCAGGCCCCGACCGGCTACTACGACAAGAGCGACAAGATCGTCGTGGGCGACAACGCCGAGATCAGGAAGGGCTGGAACCTCGTCGCGCAGGGCGTCGCCGACGGCCTGTCCGCCGGGCTGCTGCACAGCACCCCGCAGTGGAACACCGGCTTCAAGCAGGGCCAGTTCGCCACCCTCGCCTGCCCGGCCTGGATGATGGCCAAGATCAAGGACCAGGCGCCCGACACCGCGGGCAAGTGGGACCTCGCGGCCGTGCCCGGCGGCGGCGGCAACTGGGGCGGCTCGTACCTGACCGTGCCCAAGCAGGGCAAGAACGTCGACAAGGCCGTGGCCCTCGCCGCCTGGCTCACCGCCCCCGAGCAGCAGGCCAAGGTCTTCGCCAGCGCCGGCCTGCTGCCCTCCGCGCCCAAGCTGTACAGCGAGGAGTCGGTGGCCAAGAAGCAGGACCCGTTCTTCAACAACGCGCCCGTCGGCAAGGTCTTCACCGACGCCGCCCGCGCGCTGAAGCCGCAGTACCAGGGCCCCAAGGCCGGTGACGTGCAGACCGAGCTCGGCAACGCCATGCAGCGCGTCGAGCAGGGCAAGCAGAGCCCGGACGAGTCCTGGAACCAGTTCGTCGGCGACGTCAAGAGGCTCGAAGACTGATGAAGACGGACTGGCGCGAACGCCGCCACCGGTGGGACATCCGGTACGCGCCGTACGCCTACATCGCGCCGTACTTCCTGCTGTTCGCGGTGTTCGGCCTGTTCCCCCTGCTCTACACCGCGTGGGTGTCGCTGCAGGACCGCAACCTGCTCGACGGCGACGCGGCCACGTTCATCGGCGTGGACAACTACGTCCAGCTGCTCACCGCGGACCCGTACTTCTGGAACGCGATGGGCAACACGCTGAGCCTGTGGCTGCTCACCACCGTCCCGCAGATCCTGTTCGCGCTCGGCATCGCGCAGCTGCTCAACCGGCGGCTGCGCGGCCGGACGTTCTTCCGGATGGGCGTGCTGCTGCCGAACATCACCTCGGTGGCGGCGGTCACGATCATCTTCGCGCAGCTGTTCGGCCGAGACTTCGGGCTGATCAACTGGGGGTTGGAGCTGTTCGGCGCCGGCCGGATCGACTGGCAGGCCGGCACCGGCAGCTCCCACACCGCCATCGCCGCGATGGTGGTGTGGCGCTGGACCGGCTACCACGCGCTGATCTTCCTGGCGTCCATGCAGGCCATCCCGACCAGCGTGTACGAGGCGGCCCGGCTGGACGGCGCGTCCGCCTGGCAGCAGTTCTGGCGGATCACCGTGCCGATGCTGCGCCCCCAGATCATCTTCTCCACGGTGATCGCCACCGCGGGCAACATGCGGCTGCTGGCCGAGCCGCTGCTGTTCAACCCCGGCGCGGGCGCGGCGACCGGCGGCTCGGACCGCCAGTTCCAGACCGCCGCGCTCTACCTCTACGAGCAGGGCTTCTCGAAGTTCGACTTCGGCTACGCGTCGGCCATCGCCTGGCTGCTGGTCATCGCGACGGTCCTCATCACCGGGTTGAGCTACCTGGCCGCGCGCCGCATCCGGACCGACTGAAGGGCTGGACATGACCACCACGCTCGAACGGCCGGCTCCGGCCTCGCCCGCGCCGTCGCGGCGGCGCCGGGCGTTGCGGATGCCCGGACCGTGGACCTACGCGGCGTTGATCGCGGTGATCGCCGGCTCGGCGTTCCCGGTGTACTGGTCGCTCGTCGTGTCGTCGCAGACACCGGACAAGGTCGACAGCGTGCCGCCGGTCCTGGTGCCGGGCGGCAACCTGTTCGCCAACATCTCGCGGGTGTTCGACCAGTCGGACTTCGCGCTGGCGATGATGAACTCGCTGATCGTGTCGGGGACCATCACCGTGTCGGTGGTGTTCTTCTCCACCCTGGCGGGCTTCGCCTTCGCCAAGCTGAAGTTCCGCGGCCGGTCGGCGCTCATGCTGCTCGTCGTCGCCACCCAGGCCGTGCCCACCGAGCTCGGCGTCATCCCGCTGTACATGATGATGAGCGACTTCGGCTGGGCGGGGGAGATCCACGCGGTCATCGTGCCCGGCCTGGTGACCGCGTTCGGCGTGTTCTTCATGCGCCAGTACTTCGAACGCGCCGTGCCCGACGAGCTGCTCGAAGCGGGCCGGATGGACGGGTGCAGCTCCCTGCGCCTGTACTGGCACGTGGTCCTGCCGGCGGCCCGCCCGGCCGCCGCCGTCCTCGGCCTGTTCACGTTCATGCAGGCGTGGAACGACTTCTTCTGGCCGCTGGTCGTGCTGACGCCGGAGAACCCCACCGTGCAGACCGCCCTGTCCACCCTGGCCAGCGGCTACACGACCGACTACACCCTCGTGCTCACCGCGGCGACCATCGGCACCGTGCCGGTGCTCGCGGTGTTCCTCCTGTTCGGCCGGCAGATCGTCGGCGGAATCATGCAAGGAGCTCTCAAAGGATGACCGACTTCCCCCAAGGATTCCGCTGGGGCGTCGCCACTTCGGCCTACCAGATCGAAGGGGCCGTGGACGCCGACGGGAGAGGACCGTCGATCTGGGACGCGTTCGGCGCGGTGCCGGGCGCGGTCGCCGGTGGCGACACCGGCGCGGTCGCGTGCGACCACTACCACCGGATGCCCGAGGACCTGGCGCTGCTCGGCGAGCTCGGCGTGGACGCCTACCGGTTCTCGGTGGCGTGGCCGCGGATCGTGCCGGACGGCGCGGGCCGGGTCGAGCAGCGCGGGCTGGACTTCTACCGCAGGCTGGTCGACGGGCTGCTGGACCGCGGCATCGAACCGTTCCTCACCCTCTACCACTGGGACCTGCCGCAGGCCCTGGAGGAACTGGGCGGCTGGCGCTCGCGCGACACCGCCGAGCGGTTCGCCGAGTACGCCGCGGTCGTGCACGACGCCCTGGGTGACCGGGTGTCGAAGTGGACGACGTTCAACGAGCCGTACGTGTCCTCGATCGTCGGCTACGGCGAAGGCCGGCACGCGCCGGGCGCGCGGGAGGGCCACGGCTCCCTCGCCGCCGCGCACCACCTGATGGTGGCGCACGGGCTCGCGGTGCGCGCCATGCGCGGCACGCCCGGTCACGAGTTCGGGATCGTGCTGAACCAGTCGCCGTCGACCCCGGTCACCTCGTCGGACGCGGACGTCGCCGCGGCGCGCAGGCACGACCTGCTGCTGCGCCGCCAGTTCACCGAACCGCTGTTCGCGGGCCGCTACCCGGACGACTACGAGGACACGTTCGCGGGCGTCACCGACCTGTCGTTCCGGCGGGACGGCGACCTGGAGCTGATCTCCACGCCGCTGGACTACGTGGGCATCAACTACTACTACCGGCAGCACGTGGCCGACGCGCCGCACCGCGACCCGGACCCGGCCACCCGCACGTCGATCGACATCGGCATCGACACGACCCGCCTGCCGGACGTGCCCCGCACCGCGATGAACTGGCCGGTCGAGCCCGAAGGGCTGACCCAGACGCTGGTGGGGCTGAAGGAGCGCTACCCCGACCTGCCGCCGGTGTACGTCACCGAGAACGGGTGCGTGTACCCGGACCACCCCGGCTTCGTCGACCAGGAGCGCATCGAGTACCTGCGCACGCACCTCGCGGCGGCCAACGACGCCGTCGCCGCCGGCGTCGACCTGCGCGGCTACTTCGTCTGGTCGTTCCTGGACAACTTCGAGTGGGCGCACGGCTACAAGCACCGGTTCGGCCTCGTGCACGTGGACTACGAGACGCTGGTCCGCACGCCCCGGGCGAGCTTCCACTGGTACCGCGACCTGGTCGCCGAGCAGCGCGCCAGGACGGCCGCGGCGGGGTGACCTGCGTGGCTGCCGTCGCGCGGGGGCGCGTCCGCGCGACGGTGGCCGTGCCCCTCGCGGCCCCGCTGCTCCCGACCATGCCGGCCGCGCCTCGGCCCGACCGTCACGGCCACGGGTTCGGCGTGCACGACTTGCCGTCCGGGACGATCGCGACACCCTGGTCGCTGCCCGTCGTGATCGACGCCAACCCGTCGTTGTCCACGCTCAACGTCTGCTGCATCATCACCGGCGCCGGCGAGCCGTCCGCCGGGCACACCTCGTGGCCGAGGCCGAGGAAGTGCCCGACCTCGTGGTTGACCGCGTAGACCCGGTAGCCGCGCAGGTCCTCGCCGTAGGTGTGCGCGCCCCGGAACCAGCGCGCCGAGCTGAGGTGCACCGTCGACCCGACCCGGCACGACGTGTCGTAGGGCAGCTCGAACCCGCACAGCGACCGCGCGGTGCGCTGCGAGGTCAGCCGGATCCGCAGCTCCGGCTCCACGTCGTCGCCCACCCGCCGGAACGCGTGCCTGCCCGCCCACCCGCGGGGGTGCCGCAGCACGTGGTCGACCACGGCCGCGAACGAGTCGTCGCCGTGCGGCAGCACCACCCCGTCCTCGACCTCGACCGAGTACGCGATGCCGGAGGCGCGGGCCGAACCCGGCGGCGGCACGACGTGCCACGTGCCCGTGCCCTGCTCCGGGAACGCCGGACCGGCCGGCAGGTCCGCGCCGGAGCGCAGCGAGTCGACCGTCGGCGCGCCGCGCTGCGACGAGGGCGCGGGCGCGGACGTGGCCGGCACGACACCGGACGGGGGCCACGTCACCGTCGCGGGCCGGGCCTCCAATCCGACGTCCAGCGCCACCACCGTCGCCGCCGCCAGGCAGACACCGGCCAGGTAGGGCACCGCGGCGACGGGTTTCACGCCGGCTCCAAGCCGGCCGAGCCGTACGCGCAGGCGGCGTTCCACAGCAGGAACGACGGCGCGCCCGCCTCCGCGGTGGCCCGCACCTGCGCCTGGACCTCGGCCGGGCCGTACGCGTGACCCAGCGAGAACGCCTGCAACCACGGGATCACCGTCGCGCCGCTGTCACCGGTCAACCGGACGAAGTCCGCGACCGACGCCCGCACGATCTCGTAGGGCTGCGCGTTCGGGTTGTCCACGCCGTACTCGCCCGGACCCCAGTGCGACGGGTAGACCATCGGCGCGACGTAGTCCACGTGCGCCGAGATGGCCGGGATGTCCTGCGCCACGTCCACCGGGCTGTGCGCGGCGATGCCGAACACCGACGCGCCCAGGTACGCGCCCAGCGGCCGGACCGCGGCCCGGTTGTCCTTCAGGAAGTCCACGATGGACTGCTCGGGGCTGGTGGTCAGGCCGGGGAACACCATCTGCCCGATCGGGCCGTCCGGCCGCCGCACGTAGTCGTAGAGGATGTCGTCGAAGCCCAGCGACGCGGCCTCCTCGGCGATCGCGATGTTGTAGGCCCGCACGTCCGGGTTGGCGAAGTTGGTGAACGCGTACTCGCCGTAGTGCGCCGACCAGGGCGCGCCGGCCGTGTTCTGCGCCACCCGGTCGCGCGCGCCCGAGTCCCACGACGCCTTGCCGAGCACCGGGTCGCGGAACGCCACCAGCCTGCCGACCACCCGCAGGCCCAGCCCGTGCAGCTCCTGCACCGCCGCGCGGGCGTCGTAGTAGTTGCGGGTCGCCCCGATCTGCCTGGCCAGCGGCACCTGCGAGTCGTAGCCGATCTCGCCGCTCTCGTCCTTGATGTCGAGCTGCACGGTGTCGATGCGGCCCTCGCGCGCCATCGCCAGCACCGGGTCGCGCAACGACGCCGTGGCCCACGCGGCGGCGCTCATGTGCACCCCGCGCATCCCGGGGTGGGTGACCTTCACCGCGACGTCCTGGCGCTGCGCGTTGCCGGCGGCGTCGCTGGCCTCGACCCGGACGCTGGTGGCCGTCGACGCCAGCGAGGCCTCGAACTTCCCGTCGCGCACCGGCACCCGCTGGTCGCCCACCAGCACCACGTCCGCGCCGTCCGCGCTGCCCTTCACCGTCACCGGGCCGCGCGGCGACTCGGCCTCGGCCACGTCCACCTTCAGCGCGGGCGGTGTGGCGTCGACCGTGAACTCGCGCTGCACCTCCACGTCCGGCATCCAGGGCAGCGGGTTGGCCGCCCGCACGGACAGCGTGTGCCTGCCCTCGGCGAGCTTGACCCCGGTCAACGTCATGCGGCCGTCGGCGCGTCGCGCTTCCACCGGCTGTCCGTCCACGTGCACGGTGACACGGTCGAGCCCGCTGACCTCCGCGGTGGTGATGGACACGCGCTCTACACCCGAAGGAGTGACAGCGGTGCCGTCGCCCAGCTCCGCCACGGCGAGGCCCACCCCGCGCCCGTGCACGATCGTCGTGACGACCCCGGCGACCAGCAGCAGCACCACGAAGCCGACGACCGGGATCAGCACGCGCTTGAGCTTCCGGGGCGAATCCGACATCGAGTGTCTCCGATCTGGCGGGGCATCGGTCACCAGCGACTTGACCGGGCGGCGGGGCACCAAACCCGTGGTCATCCGATGGGGTGTACGACCGTGTCGACCCGGCGCCGGCGCGGAACCATGCGACCGTGAACACCACGTCGACGCGGGTCCGGACCGTCCTGGCGCTCGTCGCGGCCCTGTGCTGCGGCTGCGCCGGCCAACCCGGGGCGGTGCCGCCCGACGAGGCCGCCGCGCAGCTGCCCGCACCCCCCTCGTCCGCCCCGCCATCCTCCGCCACACCGCCCGATCCGGCAGCGGTGGGCGCCAACGAGCTCGGCCAGGTGCCGATCCTGATGTACCACCGGCTCGTCGAGCAGCCCGCGTCGGTCTACGACCGGACCCCGGCGGCGTTCCGCGCCGAGCTGGAACGGCTCGCCGCCGAGGGCTACGTGCCGGTGACCACCGCCGAGTACGCGACCGGGCGCGTCGACCTCCCGGCCGGCGCGCACCCCGTCGTGCTGACCTTCGACGACGGCGACGCGACCCAGTTCGCGCTCGACGCCGAGGGCAAGCCGGCGGCGGGCACGGCCATCGCGATCCTGCTGGACGTCGCCGCGCGGCACCCCGGCTTCCGGCCGGTGGCGAGCCTGTACGTCAACGCCGGGCCGTTCGGGTCGCCGGACGGCGCCGCCCTGCGCTGGCTGCGCGACCACGGCTTCGAGATCGGCAACCACACCCGCGACCACACCAACCTCTCCCTGGCCGACGACGGGGGAGTGCAGGAGGCGATCGCGGCCGGGCAGCGGGAGATCCAGCGGGCCCTGCCCGACTACCCGGTGTCCAGCCTGGCGCTGCCGTTCGGCGCGATCCCCGGCAACGGCGCGCTCGCCCGGCGCGGCGGCTTCGAGGGCACGTCGTACGACTACGCGTGCGTGCTGATGGTGGGCGCGGGCCCGGCGCCGTCCCCGTACGCGGCGGACTTCGACCCGGCGCGCACGCCGCGCATCCGTTCACAGGACCCGACCGGCGAGGACGCGCGGTACGGCTCGACGGTGTGGCTCGACCAGCTGGCCGCCGCACCGGCCCAGCGCTACACGTCCGACGGCGTCCTCGACCGCATCTCCTACCCGGCCTCGGCGGGCACCGCTCCCGCGGCGGGGTTCGCGGACCGGGCCGTCGCCTACTGAACCGCACCTGCCGAGACCGCCGACCCGCACCGCCGCCGGCCCCGCCTGCCCACCCGCCTACACCCGGCCCGCCGGCCCCGACCTGCCGCGACCGCCGCTCACGCCGTGGCGCGGGCGTGGTCGCGCAGGGCGATCGCCGCCCGTTCCAGGCTGCCCAGCACACCCGGCGGCAGCTCGTGGTGCCGACCCACCACCTCCTGCGCCATGACCTGCATCGGCGCCGACTCCTCCGCCTCCACCACCGCGAGCACCTTGAACGCCGTGCCCGGCGCGAACAGCACCCGCTCCTGGATCACGCTGCCGAACGAGTCGACCACCGACACCCGCCGACCCGTCGCCGACCACAGCAGGAACTCGACCCGCCCGTCGACCGGCACCTCCGGCCCCGCCACGGTGTTGAGCAGACCGTGCTCCACCAGCACGTCACCGGTCCGGAACCGGCGCGCTTCACCCCAGCACACCGTCACGCCCCGGTGCGTCGGCAGCCGTCGCAGCCCCGACACCACCGACGCCGCGTACGGCCACAACCGGCCCAGCTTCCCGCTGCGCAGCGCCTCGACCAGGACCTCCTCGTCGTCGCGCAAGCACGCCGACACCGCCGCGAGGTCCGTCACCACCGCCTCGAACGCCTCCGGGTCGTCCGGCCGCTCGACGATGTGCCGGCACGCCACCGCCGCGTGCTCGCCGTACCGCTCGCCCAGCATCCGCCGCAGCGCGTCGCGCTCCGGCTCCGTGCTGCGGTGGTCGACCGGCACGACCTCCTCGCCCAGCTGCTCGCCCCACACCGGCGCCGGGGTGTCCGCCAGCGGGCCGTCCACGCTCAGCGGCACCGGCTCGTCGGCCGTCACGGGCGGCGGCGGTTCCTCGGCCACCGGCGGACGCGGCATCGGCGACGGGTCGCAGAACACGACCTTCAGCAGCCGCCGCACCTCCGGCTCCAGCCGTTCCACCAGCGACGCGCCCGCCACCGCGACCGCGCCCGCGGTCGTGCGGCCGGGCGAGCCGACGGTCAGCCGGGCCCACTCCGGGTCCACCGGCAGCGACCGCACCTCCGGCCCGTTGTCCTCCGCGTCGCGCACCCACAGCCCGGACGGCACGACCTCCAGCACCACGCCGCCGCCCAGGTCGAAGATGCCCGGTCCGCGTTCCACCAGCCCCTGCACCGGCACCCGGTAGCCCGAGACGACCGGCGCGCCACCCGGCGCGTGACGGACCTCGGTCACGTACGGCCGCCACGTCTGCTGACCGCGCGGGTTCACCGCCACCACGGCCGCGCCGCTGCGCACCGAACCCACCGGCAGCCCCGTGTACAGCGAGATCGGCTCACCGAGCTGGTCGGCCACCGCCTGCGCCTGGTGCTCGCCGCCGTACCAGACCAGCCGCACCCGCGACCGCGCCACCGACGGCAGCCCGCCCAGCAGGCGGCACACCTCGTCGGTCGGGATGGGCGGCTGGCCGGGCCCGCCGACCACGACGGTCAGCACGTTGTCCCGGCACGGCAGCCCGATCACCGCCCGCGCGTCCGGCGCCTGCGGGTCGAACTGCGCGCGTTGCGCCCGCAGCCACAACCCCGCCGGGATCGGCTCGGAGATGCCCACCTCGCCCGTCGGCCACGGCGTGTTCGGGTCGACCGCCTCCCAGTTCGGCACCGGGAACCGCCGGCCCATCGGCACCGGCGACGCGCCCGGCAGGAACCGCAGCCAGCAGCCGTACCCGCCGTTGCCCGCGACGAACGCCGCGCCCGGCACCGTGGTGACCGCGCCGTCCGGCGCCACCACCTCCGCCTGCAACTGCTCGCTCAGCCACTGCGCGGGCGCCGTCGGCCGCATCGACCCGGAGTGCGCGGTCATCAGCCGCACCGGCCCCCGGCCGTGCAGCGCGGCGGCCACGGCGGGCCAGAACGACGTCTCGTCGCCACCGGGCGGCTCGACGACGACCACCGTGCGACCGCGGTCGACCGGCAGGCTCCGGCCGAGCGCGACCGCGGCGGGGCTCGCGCCACCGGGCGGCCCGACCACCAGCGTCGCCCCGGCGAACGAGGCCGAGAACTGCGCCGGCGCGGGTGCGGGCGCCGGTGGCGGCGCGACGGGCTCTCGTTCGACCACCGGCTCCACCTGCGGGGCACGCTCCTTCGGTGCGGCACGTCGGAACATCAAGGCGCCCGATCACCTCCAGGCACGACTGCGCGGGAACGCCCGCACTCTACGCGGATGTCACCCGAACGAGTGTGGGCGCGGTGCCCCACGCTCGTCCACTGTGGACCTGAGAGCGGCTCCGACCAGCGCGCCGAACGCCACGTGGTCCGCCCACTGCGCCGCCCGGGGCAACTCCCGGACGGCCGGGAACCACCGTCCGACCAGCTCCAGGTCCACCACCGCGATCACCGCGCCGGCCACCGCGCCCGTGCGCGCGTCCAGCGGCCACCGCCGGTCCACGGCCGCCAGCACCGCCGTCCAGCACGCCGACACGCCGAGGTGGGCGACCGCGCCGCGGATCACACCCGTGCCGCCCAGCAAGGACGCCGCCGCCCGCGTCGACCGCAGAACGTCACCACCGGTCCACAGCGCGTGCGCGGTCGACGGCACGCCGCCGAGCACCGCGGCGACCACCCACGCCCGCCCCGCGCGTGGACCGGACCTGCGCCGGGTACCCGGCACGCCGGGAACTCCCGGGGCCCGCCTGCTCCGTTGTGATTCCATGTTCGAACCTGTGTTCGAGTATGACAAGATCACGGGTGAACCACACCGACGACGTGCCCGACCGTATCCGGTCACCGGGGACCGCGCGGGTCGCCCGCCTCGCTCGGCTACCGTGAACGCCGCTCGACACACGCCACGACCTGGGGAGAACGACCCGGTGACCGCTGAGATCCTGTACGGGGCCGACGACCTGACCCACCTGGAGGGTCTGGAGGCAGTGCGCAAGCGCCCCGGCATGTACATCGGGTCCACCGACAGCCGGGGCATCAACCACCTGTTCACCGAGGTGGTCGACAACTCCACCGACGAGGGCGTGGCCGGCCACGCCACCAAGATCGTCGTCACCCTGCACGCCGACGGCAGCGTCCAGGTCGACGACGACGGCCGCGGCATCCCCACCGGCACCCACGCCAAGTCCGGCCTCTCCGGCGTCGAGCTCGTCCTCACCCGGCTGCACGCCGGCGGCAAGTTCGGCGGCTCCGGCTACAAGACCTCCGGCGGCCTGCACGGCGTCGGCGCGTCCGCCGTGAACGCCCTGTCGCTCCGCTACGACGTCACCGTCCGCCGCGAGGGCAAGACGCACGAGATGTCGTTCGCGCACGGCGTCCCCGGCGTGTTCGACGGCCCCGGGCCCGAGGCCGGCTTCACCCGCCAGTCCGGCCTGCGCGTCACCGGCCGCACCAAGCGTACCGGCACGTCCACCCGCTACTGGCACGACGCCCGCTACTTCGAGAACGGCGCCGCGCTCGACGTCGAGGCCGTCCGCACGAAGCTGCGCAACACCGCGTTCCTCGTGCCCGGCGTGACCTACACCCTGCGCGTCGCCACCGACGACGCGATCGGCGAGGAGACGTTCCACTACCCGGGCGGCCTCGTCGACATGGTCGACCACCTCGCGCCGAGCAGCGACAAGCCGGTCACCGGCACGCTGCTCATCACCGGCACCGGCGTCTACCACGAGAACGCGGCCGACGAGAACGGCGTCATGCGGTCCAAGGTCGAGCGCCAGGCCGAGGTCGAGATCGCGCTGCGCTGGGGCACCGGCTACGAGCGCATCGTCGAGTGCTTCACCAACACCATCCGCAACGTGCACGGCGGCACCCACCGCCGGGGCTTCGAACGCGCCGTGCTCAAGTCGGTCCAGGACGCCATCGGCAAGACCAGGGGCCTGCTCAAGCCCAAGGAAGACCCGCCGACCCTGGACGACGTCCTCGAAGGCATGACGGCCGTCGTCCACGTCCGCATCCCCGAACCGCAGTTCACCTCCCAGACGAAGGACGAGCTCTCCACCGCCGGCATCACCAAGGTGGCGCTCACCCTCGTCGAGAAGCACCTCAAGGCCTGGACCGAGGACCGCCGCACCAAGGCCGAGGCCAAGATCGTCCTGCAGAAGGTCGTCGACGCCTCCCGCGTCCGCCTGACCCAGAAGCAGCAGAAGGACGCCGCCCGCCGCAAGACGGCCCTCGAAGGCGCCGCGATGCCCGCGAAACTCGTCGACTGCCGCACCACAGGTGTTTCGCGTAGCGAACTGTTCCTGGTGGAAGGCGACAGCGCCCTCGGTTGCTTCACCGGTGACACGATGGTGGCGTTGGCCTCCGGACGTGCGATGAGCTTCGCGCAGCTCACCGCCGACTGGGGACGTGGTGTCACGCACTTCGGCTACACGACCAACCGCGCCGGCCGCGTCGTCGTCGCACCGCTCGTGGAGCCCCGGCTGACCAAGCGGAACGCGCCGCTGGTGCGGGTCACGCTCGACAGCGGCGAATCCGTCCGCTGCACCCCGGACCACTTGTTCCGGCTTCGCGACGGCTCCTACCGGCGAGCGGACCAGCTCCAACCGGGCGATTCGTTGATGCCGCTGTACCGCTCGATCTCGGCCAAGGCCTCGGGCGACAAGCTCGACGGCTACGAGCGGATCTGGATGAACGACCGCGAGGAGTGGGTCTACACGCACTACCTCGCCGACGCGTACAACCTCCGGCACGGCCGTGACAGCGCCCAGAACGGCGCCGTCCGCCACCACGTGGACGTCGACAAGCGCAACAACGACCCGCGCAACCTCCGCCGGATGACGTGGGACGACCACGCCGCCCTGCACGCCTCGATGATGGGTGAGCACGTCCACGCCGGCTACCGGGCTTGGCTCGCCGAGGGCGGACTCGAGTTCAAGTCGGCGATGCTGTCGGCGCAGTGGCAGGACCCGGACTTCCGGCAAGCCTGCCTGGCGCGGTTGGCGGCCTTGAACGCCGACCCCGCGTTCCGGCGGCGGATCGAGCAGGGATTCCAGGACTGGTACGCATCGCTCACCGACGACGAGCGCGTCGAGTACGCCGAGCGAATGCGCGAGAGGCAAGCGGCCTATTGGGCGCACCCCGAGCATCGTGCGCAAGCCGCGGAACGCGTCAGGGCGTACTTCGCCGACCCGAGCCGACGGGCGCAGTGGCGTGAGCGGTCGTTGGCGCAGTGGCAGGACCCGGACCTGCTGGCTTGGCGCTCGAAGGCCACGACCGACCAGTTCGCGGACCCGGCCGAGCGGGAACGCCAACGCGCCGCCGTCGTCGCCTGGCACCAGGAGCACCCCGAGTTCGGGGAGCGGCACTCCGCCCGGATGAAGGCGCGGATGCTCGACTCCGGCACCGGTCACCTGGCCAAGGTGCAGGCGGGCCGCCACCGTTACGTGGAGACGGTGTCGAGGGCCGACCGCGTCGCCAAGCAGGTCGAAGGCAGGCGGATCGCAGCGCTCAGGCGACTGCGACCGCTGCTGTCGTCGACCGACGCGGAGATCGGCTCGGCGTACGAGGCGGACCGGCTGGTCAACGCCCGCACGGGCTTGAAGTTCGACCGCTTGCTCGACGGCTTCGACGGCGACCTCGGTCGGCTCCGGGAAGCCGCGTCCCACGTCAACCACAGCGTGGCCTCGGTCGAACCGCTCACCGAGACCGCCGACGTCTACGACCTGACGGTCGACGGCTATCACAACTTCGCGCTCGAAGCCGGTGTCTTCGTGCACAACAGCGCGCGCATGGCCCGCGTGTCGGAGTACCAGGCGTTGCTGCCGCTGCGCGGCAAGATCCTCAACGTGCAGAAGGCCAGCCTCGCCGACACCCTGCGCAACGTCGAGATCGCCAGCATCGTGCAGGTCCTCGGCGCGGGCACCGGGCGGACGTTCGACCTCACCACCATGCGCTACGGCCGGGTCATCCTGATGGCCGACGCGGACGTCGACGGGTCCCACATCCGGACGTTGCTGATCACCCTGTTCGCCAAGTACATGCGGCCCGTGATCGAGGACGGGCGGCTCTACGCCGCGATGCCGCCCCTGCACAAGGTGATGACCAAGGGCCGCAACCCGGAGACCCACTTCACCTTCACCCAGCGCGAGATGGAGCAGAAGGTCGCCAGGCTGGAGAAGGCGGGCAAGACGGTGGTCAAGCCCGTGCCCCGGTTCAAGGGCCTCGGCGAGATGGACGCGGACGAGCTGTGGGAGACCACGATGAACCCCGCGACCCGCTCCGTGCGCCGCATCACCATCCACGACGCGGAGGCCGCGGAGGCCGCGTTGGAGCTGCTGATGGGCGAGAAGGTCGAGCCGCGCCGGGCGTGGCTCGTCGAGTCCTCCGCCCGGGTCGACCAGTCCGCGATCGACATCTGACCCGCCTGACACACGAGGGAACGACCGACCATGGCACGCCGCAAGACCCCCACGACCAGGGTCGACCCGTCCGCCTTCGACCGCGCGGGCGCCCAGGTCTTCGACAACTCCCTGACCACCGAGATCGAGGACTCCTACCTGGAGTACGCCTACTCGGTGATCCACTCCCGCGCCCTGCCCGACGCGCGGGACGGCCTCAAGCCGGTGCACCGCCGCATCCTGTTCTCGATGAACGAGCAGGGCTACCGCCCGACCAGCGCGTACGTGAAGTCGTCCCGCGTGGTCGGCGACTGCTTCGTGCGCGGCGCGCTCGTCTCCACACCGGACGGGCTGCGGCCGATCGAGCAGATCGAGATCGGCGACCGCGTCCTGGACGGGCGGGGCGAGCCGGTCGAGGTCGACGCCGTCTACGAGAACCCGGTGTCGGAGCTGGTGCGCGTCACGTGGTCCGACGGCCACTCGATGCTCGTCACGCCCGGCCAGCGGTTCCACACCGGGGACGGCTGGGCCGACGGCGACTGGACCGCCGCCCGCGACCTCGTCGGCTCCCGCACGTCCGGCTTCGGCGCCGAACGGCACGCGAACCTGCTCGCCGACGGCGACGCGGCCGGATTCGTGCTCGGCCTGGTGGCCGCGTCCGGTGACGTGCTCGCCGACCGGCGGGTGCGGCTGGAGTCCACGGACGTCGACGCCGTGGACATCGCGCACGGCTGGGCCATCGCGCACGACGTCACCGTGTCCCGGGAGAAGGACGGCGACCGGCTCACCCTCGTCTTCGCCCGGCACGCCGAGCTGGAAGCGGCGGCGACCGGCCGGCTGGACGCCGTGCTGCGCGACCGGTCGGCGTGGACGCCGTTCGTCGCGGGCCTGTTCATCGCCTCCGGTCACGTCCGCGACGGCCGCGACATCGTCCTGCCCGGCGGCGACGCGGAGTACGCCGTGCTCGCCGACGCGGGCGTGCGCACCCTCCGTGACGGGGCGGTCCTGGCGGTCACCGGCCGTGACGCCGCCGCGCTGGCCGTGGCGCTGCTGCGCTGGACCGGCGTCGGCCCGCGCCAGGACGGCCTGGTCCAGGTGATCCGCAACGCCCGGCACGCCGCCGACGAGCCGTTCCCGCACGTCGTCTCGGTCGAACCGGCCGCGCCGGACACGACCTTCGACATCCGGGTGTCGAGCCCGGAGCACGCGTTCGTGGTGAGCGGCTTCGTCGTGCACAACTGCATGGGCAAGTACCACCCCCACGGCGACACCGCGATCTACGACGCGATGGTGCGCCTGGCCCAGGACTTCTCCCTGAACACCCCGCTGGTCGACGGGCACGGGAACTTCGGTTCCCCGGACGACGGACCGGCCGCGAGCCGTTACTGCGTCGTCGGTGATACTCGAATTCGCCTCGCGGATGGCACGAGCCCGCGCATCGCGGACTTGGTGGGACTTCCGGCGGATTCCGAAGCCGACGCGGATTTCGAGGTTCTGGACAAGGACGGCAAGGCCGTTCGGGTCGACAAGGTGTTCAACTCCGGTGTGCACCCGACGATCCGGATGACGACGAAGTCCGGTTTCTCGGTGCGGGGCAGCGAGAACCACCTCGTGCTCTGCCTGGAAGCCCCGATGGGCGTGCCGATCTTCCAGTGGCGCCGGCTTGACGAGCTCCAGCCCGGCGCGGTCGTCGCGGTCGCGCGCAACGCCTGGTCGCAGGTGGTGCCCACGGCGCAGGAGTACATGCTGGGCGTGCTCGGTGGCGCGTGGGTCTCGGAGGGCTGCGCCGGCGAGACCCGGGCGGGGTTCACCAACACCGACGAGCACTTCTTCGGCGAGGTGCTGCACGCGTACGACCAAGTGGTCGCCGGCCGGCGGTACGTCTCGCAGCGGCAGACCCGTCAGGACGGGAAGCTGATCCACGAGATCGACATCCAGGACTGCGCCGGCGGCATGGAAGCCTTCCGGAACAGTGTGCTCGCGGAATTCATCGGTCACCAGGCCCGTGAGAAGTTCGTTCCTGAGTTCGTGTGGAACGGCGGTTGGGGCGTGAAGCGCGCGTTCCTGATGGCGGCGTTCGAGGGTGATGGTGGTTGTCGCGAGGCGGACAACAGTTTTACGATCCAGTACAGCACCTACAGCGCCAAGCTGGCTGCGCAGTTGCAGGAACTGCTGGCTGAGTTCGGCGTGATCGCCACTCGTCGCCAGTACCGGCGCTCCAGCGGCTCGGAGGAACACCGCTTGGTGGTGTCGGGCCTCCGGAACGTCCGCGCCTTCGCGGAACGCGTCGGGTTCCTCAGGACGAAGCAGGCGGAGTTGGACGTCCTGCTCCGTCGCTCCCCGTTGCGGGCGCACCGGTCGAGCGCGGACAGCGTTCCGTTCGTGGCCGACTACGTCCGCGGCGCGCTGGACTTCGATCGCCGCGGCAGCGGCCGGAAGTGGCTCGCGCAGCACAACTTCGACCGCGTGGAGCGGTGGGAGACCGAGCGCCTGCGGATCATCGACCGGATCAAGGACACCGAGGTCCTGGCGACGATCCTGCCGGTCATGGACTCGGGGTACCGCTTCGAGGCGGTGACCGGGGTGGAGGCGTGCGAGCCGGCCGAGGTCTACTCGGTCCGGGTGGAGTCCGACGACCACTCGTTCCTGGCCGGTGGCTTCGTCAACCACAACACCGAGGCCCGGATGTCGCCGGCGGCGATGTTGCTGGTCGGCGAGCTGGACGAGGAGACGGTCGACTTCCGGCCCAACTACGACGGCTCGCTGCAGGAGCCGACGGTGCTGCCGGCGGCGTTCCCGAACCTGCTCGTCAACGGCACGTCGGGGATCGCGGTCGGGATGGCGACGAACATGATCCCGCACAACCTGGGCGAGGTCGTGGCGGCGGCGCGGCACCTGGTGACGCACCCGGACGCGACGCTGGACAAGCTGATGGAGTTCATCCCGGGCCCGGACCTGCCGACCGGTGGCGTGCTGCTCGGGTTGGACGAGGTGCGCAAGGCGTACGAGACCGGGCGCGGCGTGGTGCGGATGCGGGCCAAGGTCGAGACCGGGTTGCTGGAGGGCAGCCGGGGCAGGCAGGCGATCACGGTCACCGAGCTGCCCTACGGCGTGGGCCCGGAGAAGATCATCGAGAAGATCACCGACGAGGTGACGAAGTCCAAGCGGCTGACCGGGATCTCCGACGTGAAGGACCTCACCGACCGCGAGAACGGCACGCGCGTGGTGATCGAGTGCAAGGTCGGCGTGAACCCGCAGGCGTTGCTGGCCGACCTGTACCGGCTCACGCCGATGGAGCAGTCGTTCGGCATCAACAACCTGGTGCTGGTGGAGGGCCAGCCGCGGACGTTGGGGCTCAAGGCGCTGCTGGAGGTGTTCCTCAAGCACCGCTACGAGGTGGTCACCCGGCGCACCCGGTTCCGGCGGCGCAAGCGCGAGGACCGGCTGCACCTGGTCGAGGGCCTGCTCAAGGCGCTGCTGGACATCGACAAGGTGATCAAGCTCATCCGGGGCAGCGAGAACGCCGCCGCCGCGAAGGAGGGCTTGATGGCGAAGTTCGAGCTCTCCGAGATCCAGGCGACCTACATCCTGGACACGCCGTTGCGCCGGTTGACCCGCTACGACTCGTTGGAGCTGGAGGCGGAGCGGGAGAAGCTGCGCAACGAGATCGCCGAGCTGAGCAAGATCCTGGACGACCCGGCGGTGTTGAAGAAGGTCGTGTCGACCGAGCTGGCGAAGGTGGCCAAGGACCTGCAGCAGGAGCGGCGGACGGTGCTGCTCGACGGCGACCTGAAGGAGGTGCTGGCGGCGTCGAGGCCCGCCGGTCCGCTGGAGGTCGCCGACGACCCGTGCCAGGTGATCCTGTCCGCGACGGGCCTGGTGGCGCGGACGGCGGCCGAGTCGGAGGAGTCGTCGGAGGCGCGTCGCCGCAACGGGCGGATCAAGCACGACGCGGTGGCGGCGACCGTGCACACGACGGCGCGCGGCCAGGTGCTGGTGGTGACGAACCGGGGTCGGGCGTTCAAGACGGACGTGCTGCCGCTGCCGGTGTTGCCGGAGCAGAGCGGCACGGTGTCGTTGAGCGGGGGCATGGCGGCCGGTGAGCTGGTGGAGCTGGAGGCCGGTGAGCGGGTCGTGGGCATCGCGCCGCTGACCGACACCGAGTCGCCGGGGCTGGCGCTGGGCACGCGGTCGGGCACGGTGAAGGTGTGCGCGCCGGAGTGGCCGGTGCGGTCGGACGAGTTCGAGGTGATCACCCTCAAGGAGGGTGACGAGGTGGTCGGCGCGTCGTGGTTGAGCGGCGCGGACGAGACGTTGGTGTTCGTGACGTCGGAGGCGTCGCTGTTGCGGTACCCGGCTTCGCTGGTGCGCCCGCAGGGTCTGCGCGGTGGTGGCATGGCGGGCATCAACGTGGGGTCGGACGCGCGGGTGGTGTTCTTCGGCGCGGTGCGCACGGACGACGACGAGCACGGTGAGCCGATGGTGGTCACGTCGACCGGGCAGAGCGTGAAGGTGACACCGTTCGCCGCGTACCCGGCGAAGGGCCGGGCGACGGGCGGTGTGCGGGCGCACCGGTTCCTGAAGGGGGAGATGGAGTTGGCGCTGGCCTGGGTGGGGCCGAGGCCGGCGGGTGCGGCGCGCAACGGGTCGCCGGTGGAGCTGCCGGCGGCGGACGAGCGCCGTGACGGTTCCGGTCACGCCCACCCCGGTCCGGACGTGGTCGGTCACCTGGTCGAACGGGACTGACCGGTCGGTCCGCCCGGCTCGGCGGTGGTGCTCGTTCGCGCCACCGCCGGGGCCGGGGTCGTCAGCCGTCGTGCCGGCTGCCCGCGAACACCGGGCCGTAGCGCTCCAGGTTGGCGTTGGGGTGCAGGATGGCGTGCAGGTTGAGCGCGTGCATGTCGCGCTGGATGCGGTGTCGTGTCGGGCTGTCCCCGCCGAGCACGTCGACCGCGTCCCGGGCCCGCAAGCACGCCTCGCCGAGGTCCCGGCGGACGCCGGCGCGGTCCTCGGGTGTCCACTCCTCGCCGCCGGCGGCCTTGAGGTCGACGACGGCGGCGGTGCGGCGGGCGTGGAACTCGGCTTCGTCGGCGAGCACCGTCGCCTCCCGCAGGCCCGACGCCGGGACCGATCCGCGGGCCGCGTCGACCGCGGCCCGGGCCAGGCCGACGGCGGGCGCGCTGACCGTGGCGCAGGCGGCGGGCACGAACGGCGCGCGGAACATCGGCGCGGCGGCGTGCGGGTGGGCCCGCAGCACGGGATCGAGGCGCAGCACCCGTTCCGCGGGCACGAACACGTCCTTGGCCACCGTGGTCACGCTGCCGGTCGCGCGCAGCCCGGTGGTGTGCCAGTCGTCCACGACCGAGAGGTCGACCAGCGGGATGGCCAGCGCCACCGGCGCGCGGTCGGGCAGCAGCATCGCGGCGTTGGTGGTCCAGTGGCTCTGCGGCGCGCCGGTGGTGAACGCCCACCGGCCGTTGACCAGCACCCCGCCGCCGACCGGTTCGGCCGTGGCGGTGGGGCTGAGGATGCCGGTCACCCGCACGTCCGGTTTGGCGAACACCTCGTGCCGCACGTCTTCGGGGAACTGGCCGACGACCCACGTGGAGATGGCCCACACCGCCGCCGTCCAGGCCGCCGACCCGTCGCCGCGCGCGAGTTCGGCGATCACCCCGACCACCGTGGCCAGGTCGGCTTCGTGGCCGCCGTGCGCGGCGGGCACCCGCAGCCGCAGCACGCCGGCGTCGGCCATCGCCTCCAGCGCGCCTTCGTGCAGCCTGCGGTGCTCGTCGCCCCAGGCGGCGTGGGCGCGCAGGACCGGGACGATCCCCGCGGCGCGGCGCACCAGTTCGTGCCGCTCCGTGCCGTGCCCGGCGCCGTGCGCCGCAGTGCCGTGCACCACCGTGCCGTGCCTCCCCCATCGGTGACCCGTGACACACACCTTGGCGTGCTCTGCGCCACCAGACAACACCGGAATAGCCGTCGACCCGGTACCGTTGTGCCAGTTAGTTGAAAGCGCAACTACCTGAACGAGGAGTGGCCATGCAGTTCGGTGTCTTCACCGTCGGCGACGTGACGCCCGACCCCACGACGGGGCGGACGCCGACCGAGGCCGAGCGCATCAAGGCCATGGTCGCCATCGCCCTCAAGGCCGAAGAGGTCGGCCTGGACGTCTTCGCGACCGGCGAGCACCACAACCCGCCGTTCGTCCCGTCGTCGCCGACGACCATGCTCGGCTACGTCGCGGCGCGCACCGAGCGGTTGATCCTGTCCACCGCCACCACGCTGATCACCACCAACGACCCGGTGAAGATCGCCGAGGACTACGCGATGCTGCAGCACCTGGCCGACGGCCGGGTGGACCTGATCATGGGTCGCGGCAACACCGGGCCCGTGTACCCGTGGTTCGGCAAGGACATCCGCGACGGTATCGACCTGGCCATCGAGAACTACGCCCTGCTGCGCACGCTGTGGCGGGAGGACGTGGTGGACTGGGAGGGCAAGCACCGCACGCCGTTGCAGTCGTTCACCTCGACCCCGCGCCCGCTCGACGACGTGCCGCCGTTCGTGTGGCACGGCTCGATCCGCAGCCCGCAGATCGCCGAGCAGGCCGCGTACTACGGCGACGGCTTCTTCGCCAACCACATCTTCTGGCCCAAGGAGCACTTCCAGCGGCTGATCACCTTCTACCGCGAGCGCTACGAGCACCACGGGCACGGCGCCGCGCACCAGGCGATCGTGGGCCTCGGCGGCCAGGTGTTCATGCGCCGCAACTCGCAGGACGCCGTCCGCGAGTTCCGGCCGTACTTCGACAACGCCCCGGTGTACGGGCACGGCCCGTCGCTGGAGGAGTTCACCGAGCAGACCCCGCTGACCGTCGGCAGCCCGCAGGAGGTCATCGACAAGACGCTGACCTTCCGCGAGCACTTCGGCGACTACCAGCGCCAGCTGTTCCTGATGGACCACGCGGGCCTGCCGCTGAAGACGGTGCTGGAGCAGCTGGACCTGCTCGGCGAGATCGTGCCCACGCTGCGCCGCGAGTTCGCGGTCGGCCGCCCGGCCGACGTGCCCGACGCGCCCACCCACCGGTCCCTGCTCGCGGCGGCCACCTCGGAGGCGAACGCACGATGACGCACCCGACCGTCGCGGTGGTGCAGGCCGGGCTCGGGTCGCCGTCGTCCACGCAGCTGCTGGCGACCCGGCTCGCCGAGGCCGCGCAACGGCTCGTGCCCGACCTGGAGGTGCGCACCGTGCACCTGCGGGACGTGGCGCGCGACATCGCGGACAACCTCGTCACCGGGTTCCCGGGCGCCCGGCTGCGCGACGTGGTCGAGTCGGTGGTCGGCGCGGACGCGGTGATCGCCGTGACGCCGACGTTCAACGCGTCCTACAGCGGGCTGTTCAAGTCCTTCGTGGACGTGCTGGAGCCGGAGTCGTTGGCGGGCAAGCCGGTGCTGATCGCCGCGACCGGCGGCACCGAGCGGCACTCGCTGGTGCTCGACCACGCGCTGCGCCCGTTGTTCGCCTACCTGCGGGCGATCGTGGTGCCGACCGGCGTGTACGCCGCGTCGTCGGACTGGGGCGCCGAAGGGCTGCCCGGCCGCGTCGACCGGGCCGCGGGGGAGCTGGCCGACCTGCTCGTCGGCCGGGCGCCCGCCAAGCCCGCCGACCTCGGGTTCGTGCCGTTCGACCAGCTGCTCGCCGGACGGTGAGCAGCACGCGCGGCGAGGCGGAAATGGACCTGACCGAGGTCGGGGCGCCGACTAGATTCGGCCCATGCCCGCCTCGCTGCGCCTCGCGGTGCGCAACGCCGCTGCCCTGACGACCGGCCTCGCCCACACCCGCGGGCACGCCCTGACCAGCCGTGACGGGTTCCTCGCGATGAGCGGGCCGACCCTGCTGCGGGTGCTCGTGGTGCGGCCGGACCCCGACCCTGCCGACGTCGCGGAGCTGGCGCTGCTGGTCAAGCGGGCCGAGGCGAGGGTCGTGGTCGAGGACTCGTTCGGCGCGATCGACGGCACGGCGCTCGGGCTCACCGCGCGCCACCTGCCGGTGATGATCCGCCCGCCCTCACCCGCGCCCCGGCCCGCGCTGAGGGTCGAGCCCGTGCGCACGGCCGCCGAGTGGGCCGTCGCCGAGCGGGTCGTGGTCGACGGCTTCCCGCTGCCGGGCTTCCCGACCGGCGCCGCGCTGCCCCTGGCGTTGAAGGACCGCGAGGGCTTCCGGGTGCGCACGGCGTGGCGTGACGGCGTCGTGGCCGGTGCGTGCCTGACCGTCGAGACCGGCGACGTGGCCGGCCTGTACTGGGTGGCGACCCTGCCCGAGCACCGCTCGCGCGGCGTCGGCCGGGCGTTGCTCAACGCGGCGGTCGGCGAGTTCCCGGCGCTGCCGATGACCCTCAGCGCCACCGAGCAGGGCCTGCCGCTGTACGAGTCGCTGGGCTTCTCCACCGTCACGCACGCCACCTGGTGGTCCAACCCGGCCTGACCGGGTGACGCCGGTTCGGCCGGTCTTTTCCCCGCGCGGAGCCGTTACCTCGGGAGGATGACCGCTGAGGTGGGGCAGCGGTCCCGGGTGGCCATACGACGAGGTCAACGAAGTCACCTTCGCGCCGCACGTCGAGGCCGTGCTCGCCGCGGTCCTCGGCCCGTCCGGGCTGTTCCTGATGGGCACCTTCTACCTGCTGTCCGGCCTGTTCACGCCGGAGTCGCTGGCGCGCAAGGGCGCCCGCCGGTTCGTCCGCGACCGACTCGTCCGCCTCGGCATCCCGTTCGCCCTGTCGGCGCTGCTGGTGTGGCCGCCGGCGCTGTGGGTGGCCTACCGCGCCGCCGGGCACGACGTCACCCCGTGGTGGGTGTTCACGCACCGCGACCCGCTGCTCGACTCCGGCTCGCTGTGGTTCGTCGAGATCCTGCTGCTGTTCTCCGCCGCCTACGCGCTGTTCGGCCGCCCGCGCGCGACACCGGCCGTGCTGACCGGCGGCCACCTCGTCGCGGTCACCGCGGGCGTCGTGGCGGGCACGTTCGTGGTGCGGCTGTGGTTCCCGGCGCGCAGCGGCCAGGTCGGCGACCTGCACGTCTGGTGGTGGTCCCAGCTGATCGCCATGTTCGGGGTGGGGATCGTGGGCGCGCGGTCCGGCCTGGCCGAGCGCGTGCCGGACCGGATGTGGCGCGGCAGCCGGGTGGTCGCGGCGCTGGCCGTGTTGTCCGTGCCGGTGGTCGCGGTCGCCCTCGCCGGGCAGGCGGGCCCGTTCCCGGGCGGCTGGCGGTGGCAGGCGCTGCTGTTCGCCGTCGTGGAGGCCGTGCTCGTGGTCGGCGGGTCGGTGTGGCTGCTCGGCCTGGCGCAACGGCGGCTCACCCGGGACGGCCCGCCGGCGGTGGCGCTCTCGCGCGGCGCGTTCGCCGCGTTCTTCATCCAGGGCCCGGTGCTCGTCGTGCTCGCGGTGGCGGCCCGGCCGTTGCCGTTCCCGGCCGAGGCGAAAGCATTCCTGCTCGCCGCGGTCGCCATCGCGGGGTCTTTCGGGGCAGGCCGGCTATTGACCGCCCGGACCCGGGTCGGCCGATTTCTCTAATGCGTTTGACTGCCGTCATTCACTGCGATAAATAGGCCGGTCCGGCCCCGGTGTTCACCTGGTGGGACCCACGGACGGGTGACGCCGGCGCCACACCGCGTGGTTTCCACACCGTGGGACACCTGGGCATACCCGAGACCGGGAGGCGCCTCCGCGTGTGGGAGACTTCGCGCCATGGCTCCTCTTCGCTTCGCCCTGCCCAACAAGGGCTCGTTGAGTGCTCCCGCGGCGCAAATGCTGGCCGAAGCTGGTTACCGGGTGAACAGGTCCGGCCGTGAGCTGATCGTGGCGGACCCGGCAAATGATGTGCAGTTCTTTTTCCTGCGTCCCCGCGACATCGCGGTGTACGTGGGCGAGGGGTCGTTGGACGTCGGCATCACCGGTCGTGATCTGCTGCTCGATTCCACCGTGTCGGCGAAGGAAATCCTGCCGCTGGGCTTCGGCCGGGCGTCGTTCTACTTCGCGTCCAAGCCCGGCGGCATCCACGACGCCGCCGGCCTGGAGGGCAAGCGGATCGCCACCAGCTACCCGAACCTGGTCGAGCACCACCTGGCCGACCTCGGCGTGAAGGCGCACCTCGTGCGGCTCGACGGCGCGGTGGAGACCGCCGTGGAACTCGGCGTGGCCGACGCGATCGCCGACGTGGTCGAAACCGGCATCACGCTGAAGACCTCCGGCCTGGAGACGTTCGGCTCGCCGATCCTCAAGTCCGAGGCGGTGCTGATCCAGGGCGACACGGTCGCCGACGCCCCGGACGCGGTGCGCGCCGTCGAGATCCTGCACCGCAGGCTCCAGGGCGTGCTGATCGCCCGCCGTTACGTGATCCTCGACTTCGACTGCCCGGCGGAGGCGCAGGAGGAGGCCTTCAAGCTGGTTCCCGGCATCGAGTCGCCCACCGTCTCCCCGCTGGCCCGCGAGGGCTGGGTGGCCGTCCGCTCGCTCGTGCCGCGCGACGACGCGCCGTTCATCATGGACGAGCTGTGGCGCGTGGGCGCCCGCGCGATCCTGGTCAGCTCCCTCGACACCTGCCGCATCTAGCCCGAGCGCACACCTCGAACTCCACGTTCCCGCCCTCGGGAACGTGGAGTTCTCGCGTTCCGAACGTAGGACACGCGCGTTCTGAAGGTAGGACACGCGGGTGCTAGATCCGGTCTAGCGGGCCGTCTCGCGCCTCCTCTGTGAGAGGAGGTGGCGGATGGAGCCGCTGCGCATCGCCGTGATCATCGGCAGCACCCGTGAAGGGCGCGTCGGCGACGGCATCGGCCGGTGGGTCGCCCGGGTCGCGGCACGGCGCCACGACGTCGAGCCGGTCGTGCTCGACCTGGCCGACTACGACTTCCCGCCGTGCTACCCGGGCCGGCCGACGCCCGAGGTCCGCCGGTTCACCGGGCAGGTGGCCGACGCGGACGGGTTCGTCGTCGTCACCGCGGAGTACAACCGCAGCTTCCCGGCCTCCCTCAAGCAGGCGATCGACTACGCCTACGACGAGTGGCACGCCAAGCCCGCCGGGTTCGTCTCCTACGGCTACCGCTCCGAGGGCTTCCACGCCGTCGAGCAGCTCCGAACAGTTTTCACCGAGTTGCACGTCATGACAGTGCGAACGGGTGTCGGCGTGAACCTGCTCGCGGACGAACCGCTCGACACCGAGCACCGCCGCCGTGCCGCGGAGGCGATGTTCGACCAGCTCTCGTGGTGGGCGTCGGCCCTCAAGGATGCCCGTGCCCGACGCCCTTACGTCTCCTAGCTGTGTCTCACCAAGAAGGGGAACTCCATGAACGCCATCGAAACGTCGGGCCTGGTCAAGGTCTTCGGCGACACCCGAGCGGTGGACGGCGTAGACCTGACCGTGCCCGCCGGGACGGTGTACGGCCTGCTCGGCCCGAACGGCGCGGGCAAGACCACGACGGTCCGCGTGCTGGCCACCTTGCTGCGCCCGGACGCGGGGGAGGCGCGGGTGTTCGGCCACGACGTGCGCGCCGACCCGAACGCCGTGCGCCGACTGGTCAGCCTCACCGGGCAGTACGCCTCGGTCGACGAGGACCTGACCGGCACCGAGAACCTGGTCCTGCTGGGCAGGCTGCTCGGCCACACCCGCCCGCACGCCCGTGCCCGGGCGGGGCAGCTGCTGGAGGCGTTCGGCCTGACCGAGGCGGCGGCCAAGCAGGTCAAGCACTACTCGGGCGGCATGCGCCGCCGGCTGGACATCGCGGCGAGCATCCTCAACACGCCGAAGCTGCTGTTCCTGGACGAGCCGACCACCGGCCTGGACCCGCGCAGCCGCAACCAGGTGTGGGACATCGTCCGCGCGGTCGTCGCGCACGGCACCACCGTGCTGCTGACCACGCAGTACCTGGACGAGGCCGACCAGCTCGCGTCCCGCATCGCCGTGATCGACCACGGCAAGGTGATCGCCGAGGGCACCAAGGGCGAGCTGAAGGCGTCCGTCGGGGTCGGCGCGGTGCACCTGCGGCTGCGTGACGCCGACCAACGCCCCCGGGCGCGGCAGGTGCTGGCCGAGGCGCTGGAGGCCGAGGTGCAGCTGGAGCACGACCCGGTCGCGCTGACCGCGCGGCTGGCCGGCCGGGCCACCGAGCAGGCCGCCGAGGCGCTGGCCCGGCTCGCCCGCGAGGGCATCACCGTCGACACGTTCTCCCTCGGCCAGCCCAGCCTGGACGAGGTCTTCCTGGCCCTCACCGACAAGAAGGAGGCGGCGGCGTGACCGTCACCAAGGAAGCCGAGCTGCTGCCCGCGCCCAAGGCGGAGGACCTGGCGGCGGTGCTGCTGGAGACCACGCGGCCGAACCGGCCGAGCGCGCTCTCGGCGTCGCTCACGTTCGGCTGGCGTGCCGTGCTCAAGATCAAGCACGTGCCCGAGCAGCTGTTCGACGTCACCGCGTTCCCGATCATGATGATCCTCATGTTCACCTACCTGTTCGGCGGCGCGCTGGCCGGGTCGCCGGGGGAGTACATCCAGTACCTGCTGCCCGGCATCACGGTGACCAGCGTCGTGATGATCACCATGTACACGGGCGTCGCGGTGAACACCGACATCGAGAAGGGCGTCTTCGACCGGTTCCGCACGCTGCCGATCTGGCGGCCCGCGCCGATGGTCGGCTACATCCTGGGCGACCTGCTGCGGTACGTGCTGGCGTCCACCGTGATCATGGTGGTCGGCCTGGTCCTGGGTTTCCGGCCCGGCGGCGGGTTCGTCGGCGTCGTGCTGGGCGTGGCGGTGCTGGTGGCGTTCTCGTTCGCGTTCTCCTGGGTGTGGACGATGTTCGGCCTGCTGATGCGCAGCGAGAAGTCCGTGATGGGCGTGAGCATGCTGTTCCTGTTCCCGCTCACGTTCCTGTCCAACGTCTACGTCGACCCGGCCACGATGCCGGGCTGGTTGCAGGCGTTCGTCAACGTCAACCCGATCA
The DNA here is from genome assembly GCF_016695385.1 of Saccharothrix sp. 6-C. Lineage (NCBI taxonomy): Bacteria > Bacillati > Actinomycetota > Actinomycetes > Pseudonocardiales > Pseudonocardiaceae > Saccharothrix > Saccharothrix sp. 6-C. The sequence goes on from NZ_CP064192.1 coordinate 3,624,896, forward strand.
GCAAGCTGGTCGAGGCCGTGCGCGCGCTGATGGCGGGCGGCTTCGACGGCGACGCGATGATGTGGACCCTCGGCTACGGCGTCGTCTTCACCGTCGTCTTCGGCGCCTGGACCATGCGCCTGTACAACCGCAAGTGACCTACAGGCGAAAGCTCTCCTGTCCGGAGTAGACGCACGTCGCCCCGGTCGAGACGGTCTCCCTCAGGTGGGCCGCGAGACCGGGGTGGCGTTCGTCCAGTTTGCGCAGGGTGTCGCGGATGCGGGCGGTGACGGTCTTGCGGGCCCGTTCGGCCTCGTCGCCGAGCCTGCGGGTGCGGCCGGCCAGACCGGCGGCGGCACGCAGCTCGTCGAGCAGGGCGGCGCGTTCGCGGTCCAGGGCGGCGGCGCGGTCGTCGTCGGACGCGCGGTCGATCTCGTCGTCCAGCTGCGCCAGCCGACGTCGGTAGCGGGACTTCGCCTCGTCGTCCAGCACCGGGTCGCCGCCCAACCGCGCCGACGCCACCGCCTCGGGCGCGAGCAACGCCGCCGCGGCCACCGGCTCACCCGGGCTGCCGAGCAGCACGTGCAGGTCACGCAGCCCTTTCGAGTCCGGCACCCGCACGGTGACGCCGTCGTACGACAAGGCCCACACCTCACCGTCACGCCGGAACTCGCACGTGGTCCGCTCACCCCGCACCGGCGTGCCCCGCGCCCGCAACGCCTCCTCCAGGTGCTGACGAGCCCGTGCCGCCCAGGGCCGGGCACGCATCCGCTCCGCCGACAGCCGCGCCGCCGTCAACTCCGCCACCGCCTCGTCGCACCGGCCCAGCACCAGGTCCACCAGACCGAGCCACAGGTCCACCGGCCCGCTGACGTCGCACCCGTACAACGACACCAGCCACTTGCCCCGGTGCGGCGCCAACTCCTCGCGCACCCTCGCGGCCAGCTCCCGGTCACCGGCCGCGTGGGCGAACTGGGCCCGGAACCGCAGCCACAACGGCTCGAAGTACGGCTGCGACCGATCGTCCTGCTCGACGTGGACGCGGGCGGTCGCCACGTCACCACGTTCGAGGGCGGCGATGCCGGCCGGCAGACCCGGGACCGAGTAGTTGCTCGCGAGGATCTCGGGCGCCAACTCGTCCAGCTCGGCGAACCTGCCCTGCGGCAACAACAACGCCCACCGCAGGTGCAGGTACATCATCCGGAACCCGATGTGCCTGCTCGCACCCAGCTCGATCGCCTTGGCCAGCAACGCCTCCGCCTCCGCGAACCGGCCCTGCATCACGGCGATGATCGACTGGTCGATCGCGGCCGAGAAGTTGAACCGGCTCATGCCCAGCCGCTCCGACAGGGCGACGAACGCGTGCACCTGGTCGACGTAGCGCGGGTCGCCGAGCTCCACCAGCGCCACCCACCGGAACGAGGTGGCGAAGTGCTCGACGGTGTGGTCGCCGCTGCGCCGCGACACGGTCAGCAGCTCGTCGATCAACGCCAGCCGCTGCTCCGCGTTGCCGATCCCCAGCGTGGTGTCGTGCACCGCCCAGAGACCCGAGGCCAACGCGTCGTCATCGTCACCACCCCGGGCCATCTCGGTGGCGTGCAAGCTGATCTCCCGGGCCAGCACCTCCGGCGGCGCGTCCGGCGGCGGCCCGACCAACCGGGCGTACGCCTCCCGCACCAAGGCCGCCGCCCGGCCCTCTTCCTCGGCGAACCGGTACACCGCCAACGCGACGAAGGCGAACGGCGTCGGGTCGGCCAGCTCCCGCGCCCACCCCGCCGCCCCGTGGAAGACCCGACGGGCCTCGGCGGGCTCGGCGCAGTGGTACAGCTCGTTGCCGAGCTCCAACGCCACCGCGATGCGCCGCCTGACGCCCTCGGCCCGCTCCAGCGCCCGCCGGTAGTGCCCGGCGGCCTCCTCGACCGCCATCCGGCGACTCGCGTCCCGGGCCGCCGCGACGATCAGGTCCACCGCCCGGTCGGCGGTCAACCGGTCACCGGCCAGGTGCGCGTGCCGGGCCAGCTCCACCGGCGCCACCTGGTCGGCCAGGTCGCCGTCCAACGCCCGCACCACGGCCGCGTGCCGCGCGTCCACATCGGACAGCGAGCCGTACAGCGTCTCACGCACCAGGTCGTGCGCGAACGAGAACCGACCACCACCCAGCCCCAGCACCAGCCGCGCCTGCGCGGCCTGGTCGAGCAACCGGTCCACCGCCGGCACCGGCAGCGACGCCGTGGCGGCCAGCACCTTGCGGTGGAACTCGTGCCCCAGCACGGCGGCCGTCGTCAACAACTCGCCGACCTGCGCGGGCAGCAACGACAACCGCCGCCGCAACGCGTCCCGCACACCGGGCGCGATCGCCGTCACCGGCGCACCCCCGTGCCACAACCGCGCGGTCTGCTCGACGAAGAACGGGTTCCCGCCGGTCCGCAGGTGCACCTCGGCCACCAACCCCGGCTCCGGCTCTCGACCGGCCGTGCGCGCCATCAGCTCGCCGACCTCGACCGGCGACAGCCCCGCCAACGCCACCGTCGCGGCCCGGCTGAGCAACGGCGTCATCAACGGCCGCAGCGGGTGGTCCCCGGCCTCCACCTCGTTGTCGCGGTATGTGCCGACCAGCAGCACGCGCTCGAACCAGGTGTGCTGCGCCGCGAACTCCAGCAGCTTCAACGACGCCGGGTCGGCCCAGTGCAGGTCCTCCAGCACGACCACCACGGGCCGGTGCTGCGACACCGCCACCAACGCCGTCGTCACCGCGTCGTACAAGGGGAAGCTCTCCGGCGTGTGCTCCGCCGGCGCCTCGCCGAGCAGCACCGCCAGCGGACCCGGGTCCACCGACTCCCACTCCTGGACCGTCGCCGCCCGCCGCAGCGCCCGGACCACCTGCACCCACGGCCAGTACCCGGGCGCGCTGTCGGAGTCCCAACACGCCCCGCCGAGCACCAACGCCCCCACCCGCCGCGCCTGCTCGGCCGCGCCGGTCACCAACGTCGTCTTGCCGATCCCCGCCTCACCGGCGACCAGCACCAACCCGCCATGACTACCGGCCGCCCGCTCGACCTCCGCGCGCAGCACCCCAGCTGAATGATCACGTCCGATGAGTCGCATGGCAGGTGGAACCTAACCCATCCCCCCGACCCGGGTCCGGCATTCAGGCGATCCCGCCCACTCTCTTTCGCTCACCTGTGCGAACCCCCGGCCCCTCCACCGCCCGCCTTTCCGCTGGGGGACCCCGCGCGTCACCACGAACCCCGTCCTCCTGCTGAACTACCCGTCCGGCGAGGACTCCTTCAGTTCTCGGGTGACAGCTCGCTCAACCGCGCGAACGTCCCGTCCACCGCCCCGGTCAACGCCTCCGGGTCGCCGTCCGCCAACGCGTTCCCCGCCGTGAAGCACGCCAGTGCCAGTTGCGGCGCGAGCACCGCCACCTCGGCCGACGCGCCGCGTTCCAGCAAGGTGGCGCGGAAGACCTCCGACAACCTGGCGAACTTGCGCGCCGCGCGGTCCCGCAGCTCGGGGTTCTCGCGCAGCAGCCGTTCGTGCATGCGGTAGTGCTCGCCGTCCGCCGTCAGCTCCCGGCACAGGTCCGTCGCGACCGCGCGCAGCTGCGCCACCGCGCCCGTCAGGTCGGTGACCGGGGGCAGCGCCCGGTGCCGTTCGGTCAGCTCCTCGACGATCGCCTGCTCGTCGGAGAAGACGACTTCCTGCTTGTCGCCGAAGTAGCGGAAGAACGTCGTGCGGCCCACTTCGGCCCGTTCGGCGATGTCGGTGACCGTCACCGCGGCGAAGCCGCGTTCGGCGAACAGCTCGAACGCCGCCGCCACGATCTGTTCCCGCGCGCGCTGTTGCTTGCGCTCGCGCAGCGGCATCCGTTCCGGCATGGGCTCAGCATAACGGCACCGGTACGAGGTGCGGTACGGTACTGAGTACCAGTTCGAACTACGTACCAGGAGCGACCATGGGCACGACCTTGATGACCGGCGCGAGCCGGGGGCTCGGCCGCGAGGCCGCCGAACACCTGCTCCGCCACCACCCGGACCGGCGCCTGCTGGTGTTCAACCGCAGGGCCGGCCTGGCCGCCGAACTGGCCGCGGTCACCGGCAACCGCAACGTCTCCGAGGTGGTCTGCGACCTGGCGTCGTTCGCCGACATCCGCCGCGCCGCCGCCGAGGTGGAGGGACCGCTGGACGGGTTCCTGGGCAACGCGGGCCTGCAGATGGCGACCACCCGCAAGCTCACCGCCGACGGCTTCGAGATGACCTTCGGCGTGAACGTGCTGGCCTACCACCTGCTGCTGAACCTGCTCATGCCGCGCTTCACGAACCCGGCGCGGATCGTCGTGGTGGGCAGCGACGTGCACGACGCCGACCTGAACACCCTGGGCCTGATCCCGCCGCCGCGCTGGGACCACCCGCGCGAGCTGGTCAAGCCGGGCGAGGACTCCGCGAAGGAGGGCAGGCGGGCGTACGCCACCAGCAAGCTGGGCGTGATCTACCTCGTCCACGCCCTGCGGCGCCGGCTGCCCGAGGGCGTGGACGTCTACTCCTACAACCCGGGCCTGGTGCCGGACACGGAGCTGTCGCGCGACGCCGGCCGCTTCGGCCGGGCCGCGTTCCGGGCGGTCGGCAAGGTCCTGATCGCCATGCCGTTCGCGACCACGTCGGCCGCGGCCGGCCGCCTGCTGGCCGAGACGATGGCAGGACCCCGCCCCGGCGAGAGCGGCTCGTACATCAACAAGGGTGTGGTGGTCGCTTCCTCGTCGGAGTCCTACGACGAGCGGCGTGAAGAGGAACTGTGGGCCACCGCCGACGACCTGTGCGGCCTGGCCTGACCCCTCCCCGCGCCGGGCCGCTCCACCGAACGACCCGGCGCGGGTGTGCTCAACCGAGCGGCTCAACCGAGCGGCTCGACCCAGATGTTGCGGAACCTGACGTTCTCACCGGCGTCGCCGTGGTCCTGCAACCGCAACGGCCCCGCGGTGGGCCCTTCGGCGGCCCCGCCACCCGTCGACCCGTCGATCGCGAAGTCCTGGTGCACCGTGACCCCGTTCCACACCACCGTGACCCGCGCGTTCGCGATCTTGACCCCCGCGCTGTCGAACCGGGCCGCCCGGAACGTGACGTCGTACGTCTGCCACGTCTGCGGCGCGGTTCCCGGGTTGGCGGCAGCCGCTCTCTTCAGGTAGATGCTCGCGGCGTCGTCCGCCGCCAGCGGCTGCTTCCCGAAGCTGTCCAGGATCTGCAGCTCGTACCGGTCCTGGAGGTACACGCCGCTGTTGGCCCGCTGCTGTCCCGTCACGTTCGACGGCAGGTTCGGCAGCCAGAACTCCAGGTGCATCTTGAAGTCCCCGAACACCTGCCTGCTGCGGATGTCACCGCCGAGCGCCTCCACCGACCCGTTCGCCACCGGCCACGACGGGGCGCTGCCGTCGCCGTTGCGCCAGTTCTCCGTGCCGCCGCCGCTGTAGAGCGCGACGCGCTGCGCCGGGGTGACCGTGAGGTAGTCGAGGTTGACGTGCCCGACGTCCCCGCTGTCCACCTTGTACGCGATGGTGTTCGCGCCGGCCCGCAGCGTCAACGCCTCGGTGTGCGTGGCCCACGTGTCCCAGGTGCCGGTGTCGGCCAACGCCACCTGCCTGACCTTCGTCCCGTTGACGTACACGCTCACGGTCTTGGTCCCGGACGACGGGTTGGGCCCGTTGCTGTAGCGCAGGCCCACGTTGTGCGAGCCGCTCGCCGCCGCGTTCACCGCGAACCGGGTGGTGGCGCCCTGCGTGCCGTACCCGGCGACGAATCCCGAGCCGGAGTAGCCGGTGTGGTCGGTGGCGAGCCCGGCGCCGCCGGACAGGGCCGCGCTCTCGGCCTCGAACGACTGGGTGGCCGACGGCGTGCTGCCGACGAGGTTGTTGAGGGTGTACCAGGCTTCGGTGTTCCACAGCGGGACACCGGTGTTCGACGAGAACGGGCGCGGGGAGCGCAGGTGCACCACCCGGCCGGCTTTCAGGCCGTTGAGCTTCACGGTGACCTTCCGGCCGTCCGCCGACAGGGTGGCCGAGGTGACCGGCAGGCTTTCCTGGTCGACCTTGGGCCCGCCGTAGGTCGACGCCGCCGCGTACCGCCACTGCGTGGCCCGGTACCGCCCGGCCAGCCCCGCCGCGGTCTCCGCCGACAGCGGCTGGGTGTACTCGACCTCGAACCCGCCCGCGACGGCCCGCATCGCCAGCACGTCGAACGTCCGGCCGCCGTTGGGCGCGAGCTTCTGCAGGCCGTACAGCAGCTTGCCGTCCTGGCCCCAGTTGCCGCCGTCCCCGATGCCGCCGATGTAGACCGCGCCGTCCGGGCCGAGGGTGATCCGGTTGACGCCCGCTTCCAGGCCCTGCGTCATCCGGAACACCGCGCCCTGGTACTCGCCGTTGACCTTCTCCAGGAACGCGCGTTGGAGACCGCCGTAGGTGACGTCGCCGAAGACCATCTGCCCGGCGAAGGTGCCCTGGGTGAGCTGCACGGGTGTGCTGGGGGAGTTGGCGATCTCGTTCTGCGGCAGCCACAGCACGGGCGCGGTGACCGGCTGCGCGTCGAACGGGCCGGCCGGGTTGGTGTAGTGGTTGAAGAACCGGTCCTGCTTGATGTGCACCATCTTCGACGCGGGCAGGTAGCCGCCCTGGTTGTCGTTGACGAAGATGCCGCCCTCGGGGCCCCAGCCGATCCCGTTGGGCGTGCGCAGGCCGCCCGCGAGGTAGCTGACCTGCCCCGTGGCGCGGTCGACCTTCACCGTCGTGCCCCGGTTGGCCGCGGGCTGCGGGTTGGTGGTCGCGCCGCCCTCGTTGATCGCGACGGACAGGCTCAGGTAGAAGGCGCCGTCCTTGTAGAGCAGGCCGAACGCGAACTCGTGGAAGTTCCCGCCGTAGGGCCACGTCGCCACCGCGCGCGACTGGTCGACCACGTCGTCGCCGTTGGTGTCGGTCAGCTCGGTGAGCTGGTGCTTCTGCGACACGTAGATCTTGCCGTCGAGCACCTTCAGGCCCATCGGCTCGCGCAGGTTCGTCGCGATCCGCTTGGTGGTGACCCGGTCGGGCGAGGTCGCGCCGGTGACGTTGCCGAGCACCCAGATCTCCCCGGTGTCGGTGCTCTTGCCGTCCCAGGTGGCGATGGCCAGGCGGCCGTCGGGGAACCAGTCCATCGCGCTGACCCGGGGCTGGAAACCGGCGGGGCGCAGGTTGGTCAGCGTGTAGTCCGGGTGCACGGAGTTCAGCGGCAGCCCGTCGCCGGGCGAGTCGGCGCCCGTCGCGCAGTCCTTGCGGCCGGGCGCGGTGACCCGGACGACGCCGCTGTCCGTGCTGAGCGCCGAGTTCGGCACGACCGTGAATGCGGTGGCGCCCGGCGGCTTCCACTGCAGCGTCAGCTGCTGCCCGCCGTCGCGCTCGAAGTGGTCGATCAGCAGCGAGTGGTAGCCGGTCGACAGGGTGATCGAGCCGTCCTTGGGGTCCGGCCCGTGCAGCCCGTCGTGGTCGACGACCACGGCGCCGTCCACGGACAGCCGCGACCCGTCGTCGCTGAGCAGCCGGAACGCGTAGCTGCCCGCCTGCGTGACGTTGATGTTGCCGGTGACCTGGGCGGCGAACCGGTCGGCGAACCCGAAGTCGGTGGTCGAGGTCCAGTCGACGGTGGGCATGAGCTTGTCGACGTTGGGCGTCTGGGCGGGCTTGAGCGTGCAGAGCCGGTCGAGCGCCACTTGGACGTCGAAGACGCGCAACGTCACGCCCGGCTCTTGGGGTGGCACCGCGTCGCTCCGCGGATCGGCCGCGGCCGGCTGGCCCGAGCCGCCGAGCAGCAGCGCTGCCGCTAACAGGCCGAGGGCGGGGTTGCGCGTCCGTCGCGCTGTCCATCTCATGATCCATGCTCCAGGAGGGCAAGGACGACCACGCGTTGTCCGACGTCGTCGTCGCACGGTTGCAGGGTCCGCACGCGGTGGCGGGGTGGGACAGGGCGGAGCTGTGCTCGGTCGGAGGGGAGGGGCGAACGTGAGGAACCGTAGGTCGCCCGCAGTGGTCTAGTCCAGTACTTTCGCTGATTCTGACCACACTTTTGTCTGGTTATTACATAAGTCCTCTTCCTCGTACCGCCTCGCGGGGCCTCGGGCACTCTCGCCTGCCGTCCAGCCTCTTCTCCTGGCCCGACTCCGCCCCTATGCTGCTGACAGCACTGGGAGCGCTCCCAGGCCGGTGCGGCTCGTGCCCCTGCCACTGTCGGTGAAGGGACCAACGACGTGAGGTTGTCACTGATCGTCTCGCTGATAGCCCTGACCCTCGCCCCACCCGCCGCGGCCGCGGCATCGGGCGAGTGGATCGAGGCCGAGGGCGGCGCCCTGTCCGGCGTCGTGGTCGAGACGACCGTCGAGGGCTTCTCCGGCGCCGGCTACGTCGGCGGGTTCGACGAGGCCGCCGACCACGTGACCATCACGATCCCGGACAGCCCCGGCGGCCTGCACGACCTCACCGTCCGCTACGCCGCGCCGAACGGGCCCAAGAAGACCGCGGTCTCGCTCAACGGCACCCCCGTCGGCGAGGTGGCCCTGGCCGAGAGCGCGGGCTTCACCGAGGCCACCGGCGCGAAGCTGGTGCTGGCCGAGGGCGCCAACACGGTCACCTTCACCAGCGCCTGGGGCTGGTACCTCATCGACGCGATCAAGGTCGCACCCAGCGCGCCCCCCGCGCCCGGCGTCCACGAAGCCGAGGACGGCCGGCTGGACGGCACGGTGGTCGAGTCGAGCGTGGCCGGCTTCTCCGGACGCGGCTACGTCGCCGGTTTCGACAGCGGCGCCGACAGCGTGACCATCACGATCCCGGACAGCCCCGGCGGCCTGCACGACCTCACGATCTTCTACGCCACCCCGTACGGCCCGAAGACGGCGTCCCTCTCGCTCAACGGCGCGGGGCTGGGCGACGTCCAGTTCCCCGAGCACCCCACCTTCACGTCCGTCCCGGCGGGCAAGGTCCTGCTCCGCGCCGGCGACAACACGGTCACCATCACCAACAACTGGGGCTGGTACCTGATCGACGCGATCAAGGTGACGCCCAGCGCGCCGCGCGGACCGCACCAGGTCACCGGCGCGTTGACCGACCCGGCCGCCACCGCCGAGGCCAAGGGCCTGATGCGCTACCTGGCCGACAACTACGGCGAGCGCATCCTGTCCGGCCAGCAGGACCAGGCGAGCATCGACTGGGTCGAGCAGAACACCGGCAAGGCGCCCGCCATCGGCGGCTACGACCTCATGGACTACTCGCCCAGCCGGGTCGAGCGCGGCACCGTCGGCCACGACGTCGACCACGCCATCGCCCACGACCGGCGCGGTGGCGCGGTCACCCTGGCCTGGCACTGGAACGCGCCGTCCGGCCTGGTCGACCAGCCCGGCAAGGAGTGGTGGCGCGGCTTCTACACCGACGCGACCACGTTCGACCTCGCCGCCGCCCTGGCCGACCCGACCTCCGCCGACCACCGGCTCCTGATCCGCGACATGGACGCCATCGCCGTGCAGCTCAAGCGGCTCGCCGACGCGGGCGTGCCGGTGCTGTGGCGACCGCTGCACGAGGCCGAGGGCGGCTGGTTCTGGTGGGGCGCGAAGGGACCCGGCCCGGCCAAGGAGCTGTACCGGCTGCTGCACCAGCGGCTCGTCGGGCACCACGGCCTGCACAACCTGATCTGGGTCTGGAACTCCGTCTCGCCCGACTGGTACCCCGGCGACGACGTGGTCGACGTGGTCAGCATGGACTCCTACCCGCCCCAGGGCGACCACGGCCCGGTGATCGGCCCGTACGAGAAGCTGGTCGACCTCGGCGGTGACCGCAAGCTGGTGGCCCTGGGCGAGGTCGGCTCCATCCCCGACCCCGACCTGGTCCGCGCCTACCAGGCCCGCTGGTCCTGGTTCGTCACCTGGTCGGGCTCGTTCATCCAGGACGGCGTGGTCAACCCGCGCGACTTCGTGCAACGCGTGTACGACCACCCCGACGTCGTCACCCTCGACGAGCTGCCCGATTTCAAGGAGACCGAGGGCGACTGCGCCGCGACCATGCGCGTGGTGGCGCAGTGGGGCACCGGCCACCACGTCGAGATCACCCTGCGGCACCAGGAGAACTCGCCGTCCGCGGGCTGGCGGGTGACCTGGCCGCTCGCCGCGGGGCAGGGCGTCCGGCACGTCTGGGGCGCGACCGTCACCACCGACGGCACGACCGCGACGGCGAAGAACCTCGCGTGGAACGCGGCCGTCAAGCCGGGGGAGAGCACCACCTTCGGCTACCTCGCCAGTGGCTCCCCGACAGCGCCTGCCTTGACTTGCGCTATCGGGTGATCACGTCCGGTGGACCGGCGGGAGCGAACAGGGGACCGGACGCGGTGTCCGCACCCACCTCCCGCCACCACCGGGCTTGTTCCGGTGTCGTGACGTCGGCGGCGGTCACGCCGACGCCGGCGTCACGCACCACCTCCAGCACACCGGCCAACGCCCGCGCCACCGCCGATCCCGGCCGCGAGGCGGGCGACTGGGCCAGCCGCACCGCCCGCACCGGCAGCACCCCGTCGAGCAGGCGCGCCAGGTCGTCCGGCGCGGCGGTGAAGTCCTCCACCTCGACGCCCACGCCGTCCTCGGCCAGGTACTTCAGGGTGTCGGCCGCCTCGCCGCGCTCACCGGCCAACGCCTCGCCCGGCAACGCCTGCCCGGTCGACGCCTGACCGCGCTCGCCGCCGAACAACGCCCGACCCGGCGCGCCGAGCCGCAACGACGACGCGGGCAACCCGGTGGCGGCCAGCGCGTCGCGCACCACGCCGTGCAGATCCGGGTCCGCCGCCTGGCTCGGCGACAACGCCCACCGCACCGGCAGGTCCCGACCGAGCTCCCGCCGCCACGACCTGGCCTGCTCGCCCGCCGTCCGCAACGCCCACGTGCCCAGCGGCACGATCAGCCCGGTGTCCTCGGCCAGGGCGAGGCACTGCTCGTGCGGCAGCGCGCCCAACGTCGGGTGGTCCCACCGCAGCACCGCCTCGGCGGACTCCACCTGTCCGTCCGCGAGCCGCACCACCGGCCGGTACAGCACCTGGAGCTCGCCGTTCGCCCACGCGCCGGGCATGGTCGCGGCCAGGCTGAACGCGCGCCGGTCCCGGCCGTCCTGCGCCGGGTCCGACAGCTCCCACTGCCTGCGCCCGTTGCCCCTGGCCCGCCGCAGGGTGAGGTCGGCGGAGTCGAGCAGGTCCGACGGCGCCGAGTCGCGCGGCGGCCGGTGCACCACGCCGATCGTGGCCGACACCGCCACCCGCGCGCCGCCGGAGTGGAACGGCGCGGACAGCAGGTTGTTGATCCGCCGGACCGTGGTCACCACGTCGGGCGTGGTCGGCGTGTTCTCGACCAGGATCGCGAACTCGTCGTGCCCGAACCGGGCGACCATCGCGTTCTCCTCGGCCATGACCGCCTGCAGCCGCCCGGCGACGACCTTGAGCACGTGGTCGCCGACCTCGCGGCCGAGACCGCCGGTGATCCGGGAGAAGCCGTCGAGGTCGAGGTGGAACACGCTGACGCCGGTGCCCGGGTCGGCCGTGCGCAGCGCCTGCTCCAGCCTGCTGGTGAAGAACTGGCGGTTGGGCAGCCGGGTCAGCACGTCGTGCAGCGCCTGGTGGTTGAGCTGGCCCTGCAGGAGGTTGACGTCGGTGGCGTCCTCCACGAGCACGACCACCTGGGCCCGGCCTTCGAGGCGGCGCAACGGCGACAGCGTGAGCATCACCCAGGCCGGCTCGCCGTCACCGCGCACGAGTTGGCGGGGCTGGGTGATGGACGCCGTGCCGCTGTCGGCCAGCTGCCCGAAGTCGGCGCGCAACGCCACCCGCTCGTCCGGGTGGGCCAGCTCGAACAGCGACGACCCGGCCAGCTCGGCGGGCGGCCGGTCCACGATCCGGGCCAGCGCGCCGTTGGACCGCACCAGCGTGCCGTCCGGGTCGGCGGTGGCGATGCCGGTGGACAGGTGGTGCTCCAGCAGCTCGAACCTGGCCTCGCCGTACTGGAGCTCCACCTGCGCCTCGCGCATCGCCTTGTACAGCGAGCGGCCGAGCTGCTCCTGCTGGGCCAGCACGGTGGCGCGGACCTTGTCGACGAAACCCGCCGAGAGCGAGGCGATCACGTCGACCACGCGTTCGCGCAGCCTGTCCGGCGGCGTGAGGGCGGGCACGGCGAGCAGGCCCTTGGTCAGGATCTCCACCGAGACCTGGAGCGCCTCGGCGGTGGCGCAGTTCAGGTCGACCAGCGCGACGCCGACCTCGCGGCCGGTGCGCTGCGCCGGCGACTCGCCCGCGACACCCGCGCACAGCCGTTCGACCAACCCGAGCAGCTGCCGTTCCAGCTCGGCGTTGGTGAGCGGGACGAACGTGCGGGAGCTGAGCAGGTAGGCCCACTTCTTGGCGAGCTTCGTCCGGGCCCGCGGCCCGTCCGCGTCCTGGGGGAGCGCGGCGGTCATCAGCGGTCCCCTCCCGATCCTCGACCGGCCGCCGGGTCGGGCTTGCGGCCGACACCCGCCCAGACCTGGTTGTTGTCCTCGGCCTGGTCGGCGATGTCGCCCGCGCCGCCGGGCCGCCACAGCGCGTGCCCCACCACACCCGGCTCTATCAGCTCGTAACCGTCGAACAACTCCGCCACCTCGGCGTGCGTGCGGTACACCAGGTTGTCCTTCGACCTGCTCTCGCGCACGGTGTCCGCCGCCCGCCGCATCGTCTCCGCGCGGTCGTCGGCGGTGGCGTGCGAGATCACCACGAAGCTGCCCGGGGCCAGCCGGTCGCGGTACCGGGCGAGCAGCCTGCCCGGCTCCTCCTCCGGCCGCACGAAGTGCACGACCAGCAGCAGGAGCAGCGCGACCGGCTCGTCGAAGTCCAGCAGGTCGGTCACCTCGGGCCGGCTCAGCACGTCCGCCGGCTCACGCAGGTCCGCCTGCACGGCCGTGGCGTTCGCGTCGTCGGCCAGCAGGAGCCGGCTGTGCGCGATCGCGACCGGGTCCTTGTCGACGTAGACGACCCGGCAGCCCGGCGCCACCTCCTGCGCGATCTCGTGCACGTTGCCCGCGGTGGGTATGCCCGAGCCGATGTCGAGGAACTGCCGCACACCCCGTTCGGCGAGGTGCGTGACCGCGCGGCGCAGGAACGACCGGTTCAGCCGGACCAGGTCGCGCGCGCCGGGCAGGACCTTCAGCATCTCGTCGCCCATGGCCCGGTCCACGGCGAGGTTGTGCGCGCCGCCGAGCAGGTAGTCGTAGGTCCTGGCCACGCTCGGCACCGTGGTGTCGACGCCTTCGGGCATCCAGTCCAGGTCGCTCATGACGCGCTCCGGGCTTTCGCGAATCGATCGGGGACGGGGCGGACCAGGACATCCAACTCCTCGGGTCGCGTGGGCACCAGCGAATTCGGGAACTTAACTCCAATGCGCGATCCCACTTCGCGTCGAACGGCGCATAGAGTGCACGCCGATGAACGCCGAGGCCACCGGCAAAACCGAGTCGTCCACGGTTCCGAGGTGATTACCGCTGCTCAGGCAAGCCGCCGCCAGGTCGTGAGGTCTTCGGGAACGGCCTGGTCAGCGCCGTCGACGAATCCTACCGAAACCCCGGCCGACATCGACCGACCCACCCGCGTCCCACGGCCGATCGCTTATCTGGTATTCCGAGACGATTGACCGCACCACGCGTCGGTCCGGCGAATTCCTACCGAGGTGGACAAATGCCGGAGCCGGTCACCGACAACCGCACGTCACGCCCGTCGCACTCCCTGATGGAGGTCGTCTTCCTTGCGGTACTCACTCGCCGCCTGCCTGGTGGCGCTCATGGCGGTGTCGTCGCCGACGCCCGCGTCCGCCTCGACCGACGCCCCCTGCCGTGACGTCGACGTGCCGGTGACCGTCCTCGGTCACCGCGAAGTCGTGCACGGCTCGCTGTGCGCGCCGACCGGCGCCACCACCGTCCACCTGCTCATCCCCGGCTCCACCTACAACAGCGCCTACTGGGACTTCCCGGACGGCAGGCACTCGTTCCGCGCCGCGCAGAACGCCGCCGGGATCGCCACCTTCGCCGTCGACCGGCTCGGCACCGGGCGCAGCTCGAAGCCCCTCGCCGTGACGCTGACCGCGTTCGCGCAGGCCGACGCCATGCACCAGGTCGTGCTGGGCCTGCGGGCCGGCGCGCACGGGCCCCGGTTCAGCCGGGTCGTCATCGGCGGCCACTCGCTCGGCGCGGCGATCGCCGCGGTGGAGGCGGGCACCTACCACGACGTGGACGGCGTGCTGCTGACCGGCATGACGCACCGGGTGAACCCGGTCGGCGTGGCGGCGGCGTTCGCGAACTTCCGCCCGGCCAACCTCGACCCGAAGTTCGGGCTGCTCCACCCGCTCGGCTACCTGACCACCGCGCCCGGCACCCGGTACGACAGCTTCCACGCGCCGGGTGAGCTCGTGCCGGACGTCATGGAGCTGGAGGAAGCCACCAAGGACGTCTTCTCGCCGACCGAGGCCGTCGACGGGCTCGGCGTCGCCGTGCTGCTGCCGTTCAGCCTGCTGATCGACGTGCCGGTGATGACCGCCGTCGGCTCGCGCGACGCGGCGGTGTGCGGCCCGCTGGCCACGGACTGCTCGACGTCGGAGACGCTGCACGCGGCCGAGGCGCCGTACTTCCGGGCCCCGCTGCGGGCCTACGCGCTGCCCGGCTACGGCCACTCGATCAACCTCGCGCCCAACGCGCGGGACTACTACTCGGCGGTCTCCTCCTGGGTCTCGCAGGAGGTGGGCCGCTGACCGGTGGTGCGGGGTCCGCACGCGCCGCGGACCCCGCACCACCGCGCCCTCACCCGATCGGCACTTCCGCCCACACCACCTTGTGGTCCTCGTGGTGGTCGAACCCCCAGCGCACGGACAGCCGGTTGACCAGCAGCAGCCCGGTGCCCGCCGTCGGGTGGTCCGGTCTGCCGAGCACGGGCAGCAGGCTGGGGCTGCGGTCCTCCACCTCGACCCGCAGGACCTGCCGGTCGTCCAGCCGCCGCATCCGCATCCGCCACGGCCCTTCCGCGTGCCGCCGCGCGTTGCCCACCAGCTCGGTGGCGATCGACGCGAGTTCGGCGACGCGCTTCCCGTCTACCCCATAAGCGACCTGTCGCACCCAACCGGCGATGCCGTCGGGTGTTTGGACGCCGCCCAGCGCCAGGTCGAGCCCGTCGTCAGGCAGGTCCACCGTATTCATCGCACGCTCCTCCGGCACCCTGTCTGCTCAAGGCGCACGCACGAGGTAACCGTTCGACGAACGGGTCAAACCCGGATCTCCACCACATTTTTCCGGTGACGACCGGACGGCCCTCCGTAACGACCCGGCCGCACCCGACGATCTTGCCCTCGACCCGGTCGTGCCGAGCCCGGTGCCGGAGCGGTGGACCACGCGGCCACGCCTCTCCTCTGCCCTGTCCGGCCCCCTTGCGGGCCGCCGAACCACCTGGGGAAGGACCCGCCGTGACCGATGTGCTGCCCGGTTCCGACAAAGCCGCCTCGAACCCCGCCGGCAACGCCGCCGAGGACGCCGTCGCGAACCCCGCCGAGAGCGCCGTCGACCGCGACGCCGTCGAACGGGAGCGGGCGAAGCTGCGGGAGTTCGTCGCGGGGTTGAGCGGGGACGACATCAAGTCGGGCGGTTGGTTCACGAAGCTCTGCGCCCAGGCGTTGCGGTCCTACGCCGGGAAAGCCGACTGGGAGTACTTCCAGGAGAAGTACCAGGGCGTGCCCGCGGACGGCATCGTCGGGCAGCAGATCGCCCTGGCGGCGAAGTACGCCATGCTCGAAGGCGGGATCTCCGCCGGCGCCTACGCCGCGACGATCGCCGCGACCGTGGGGTCCTTGGGCGGCGCCAGCCCTCTCACCGTGCCGGCCGGTGTCGCCACGTTCATGGTCGACCTGACGTTCATCACCCAGCTGCAGCTGCGCCTGGCGCACGACATCGCGGTGATCTACCGGATCCCCCTGGACGTGGACGACCCCGAGGACATGATGAAGCTCGTCCGGGTGGCATTCGGCATCAAGGCCGGCGAAGTCGCGCGCGGCAGCCTGAAGTTCGTGCCCGGCCTGGTCCGGCAGGTGCTGAAGAAGTACTACTCCGGTTCGGTCCTCGCCGCCGCGAAGAGCCTTCCGCTCGTCGGGAAGCACCTCCTGCAGCGCAACATCATCAAGTTCGCCATCCCCGGCGTCGGGATCCCCGTCACCGTCCTGTTGAACCGCTACACGACCATCGCCGCGGGGCGTTACGCCAAATCCGTGTTCCGCGAGGAGGCGGAGGTGGTCGAACTCGCCGAGACACTGGTCCGGCGCACCGGGCACCTCCGGCTGGTGCTGTGGGTCGCGTGGCTCGTCATCAACGCGGACGGCGAGATCGGCGACGCCGAACGCCTGCTGTTCCAGCGGCTGACGCGGCTCGCCCGCGAGCGGCACCAGGTCGACGACGAGGAACTCGCCGCCGTCGTCGACCTCGACCCGGACGAGGTGTGGCGCCGCGTC
The DNA here is from genome assembly GCF_016695385.1 of Saccharothrix sp. 6-C. NCBI lineage: Bacteria > Bacillati > Actinomycetota > Actinomycetes > Pseudonocardiales > Pseudonocardiaceae > Saccharothrix > Saccharothrix sp. 6-C. The sequence continues at coordinate 3,641,420 of NZ_CP064192.1, forward strand.
GACGCCGAGCCGGGGGATCTCAGCGACGTCGTGCACGCCGCCGAACGGGTCGCCGCCGTCGACGGGGACCTCAACGCGCGGGAGGAAGCGGTCATCGCCGAACTGCGGGACCGCTGCGGACGGCGCTAGACCTCGCCCGCGGCGCGCTGCCGCCGCAACGAGTCCTCGGGGCGGCTACGACCCGGAGTCGACCGGGGCGGACCTCGCGGCGCGGACGGGCGTGGCCGGGACCGGCGCGAACTCCTGCGCCAGCTCCACCGCGGCCCGCGCCGGGTCACCGGCGAAGCGGCTGGGGAACGCGTCGCGCACCCGCCAGCCCGCGCCGCGCAGGGCACGCCACCGGGCCAGGTGCGCCGCCGCGCCGTCCGGGTGCGGCCGGGTGTCCAGGGCGACGGCCGACCCGCGTTCGCCCACCACCAGGTCGACCCGCCACTGACCGACCGGGTAGCCGGTGCGCGCCGCCAGGCCGAGGCCGGCCAGCTCCGCCGCCAACCGGGCGGTCCACTCGTCGGACGGCGCGACGCCCTCGGTCTCGGTCGGCGCCACCCCGGCGTGCCGCAGGTACTCGCCGACGAGCCCGACCGGTTCGGTGGCCGACGTGACGACGTGCGCCAGCCGCCGCGCCCGCGTGGTCAGCACGGCGAGCAGGTTGCGGTCGTTGGCGAAGCGCCAGGCGGCCGGCGGGTCGGCGTCGGTCAGCGCCAGGCTGATCACGACCTCGTCGAACTCCGAGCCCTGCACGCCGTGCACGGTGCCGACCCGCACCCCGCCCGCGGTGATCTCGTCAAGGCCGAGCCGGTCCAGCAGCGCCTGCTCCACCGCGTCGGCCTGCGCCCGGAACGGCGTCACGACGCCGATCGAGCGGGCGCCGGCGGCGATGCGGCGGCGCAGGTGCGCGAGCACCGCGTCCACCTCGACCGCGTTCACGCCCTTGTCGTCGCGCACGCCTTCGACGTGCTCGACGTCGATGCAGTCCACGTCCGCGACCGACGGGTGGGTGGTGAGCAGCGCGATCCGGCCCTCGTAGAACCGGGTCGCGGCGAACCCGATCAGGTGCGGCGCGCAGCGGTGGTGCTCGGTCAGCCAGTGCACACCGGCTGCCGCCGCGCCCGCGTCGAACAGGCTCACCTTCGGCACGTCCAGCCGGTCCGCCAACGACCCCGTGCCCTCCGCGGTCACCGCCTCGCGCACGGCCTGCTCGCCGACGAACGACACGTGCCGCAGCTGACGCGGGTCGCCGCCGATCACCGCCCGCCTGCCGCGCAGCAGCGCGGGCGCCGCCAGCGGCTGGTCGACGTGGCTCGCCTCGTCGATCACGACCAGGTCGAACGCGCCCGGCACGGCGGGCAGGATGTCCTCCACGTCGGCCAACGTCCCCACCCACAACGGCAAGGCCTGCACCAGGTCCGAGGGCGACACTCCCGCCAACGCCCGCCGCCGGGCCGCCCGGCCCGCTCTCAGCGCCGTCGCCAGCGCCGCCACCGCGCGCCGGGGCCCCGCGCCACGACGGCTGACCGCCAGGGCGGCCAGCCACGCGGCGATCGCGGCGTGCCCGCGCGCGTCCTCCTCGGCCAGCAGCCCGCGCAGGGCGTCCAGCGACGTGCCGCCGTTCGCGGCCACCCGGACCTGCGCGGCGGACTGCTCGGCGGCCCGCACCGCCGCCTCCAGGTCCGCCGCGGCCACATAGTCCGCCGCGCCCGCCGCCCGCCGTGCCGACCGGACCGCCCACCGCGTCCGCCACCCGCCGAACAGCCCGTGACGCGGTCGCAGCAGCCCGTGCAGCCGCTCGAAGTCGACGCCTTCGCCGAACGCGCGCGGCGCCACGACCCGGTGCGCCGGCATCAGCGCCTCGAACCGCACCGCCGCCTCGACCAGTTCCTCGTCCCGCAGCGCCTCGCGCACCGCGCGTTCGATCCGGGCCACCGCCGCGACGGCGTCGGTCCGGCTCCGGTCGAGCTGGTCCAGCTCTCCCCTCCCGGTGGTGGCGGCCAACCCGGCGCCCAGCTCGCGCGCCATCTCCTGCCGCAGCTCCGAGTCGCCGAACAGCACCGGCACCGGCCCGCCCGCGCGTCGCAACGCCTCGCCGAGCACGTCGGCGGCGTTGCGGGTCCGGCCGGCCAGCAGCACCGAACGGCCCGACGCGACCGCGTCCAGCGCGATGGCGGCCAGCGTGTGCGTCTTGCCGCTGCCCGGCGGCCCGCCGATCACGGTGACCGGCGCGGCGCGGGCCGCCAGCACCGCCGCCCGCTGGCTCGGGCTCAACGGCAACGGGCCGTGCACCACCTCGTCGTGCTCGCCGGGGGAGTCCTCGCCGGGGGAGTCCTCGACCGAGGAGTACAGCCCGGCCAACGCGGTCCGCTCCACGCCGGCGCGGCGTGCCCACGCGTAGAGCGAGGCGCCGCGTTCGGTGCTGACCACCGGCTCACCCGCGTGCAGCCCGGCCCCGGCCACCACGACCAGCTCGTCGCCGCCGATGAACCGGCGCGGGTCGTGGTCCGGTCCGAGCACCGGCACGTCGGCGAACCCGCTCGCGGTCAACGTCGCGCTGATCCACTCCTCGTCCCTGGCCAGCCGCGTCTCCAGCTCCGCAGCCTCGGACCAGTCGGCCAGCAGCGGGAACACGCCCACGTCGCCGGCGACGTGGAACGCGTAGCCGCGCCGACCCGCGGGGTGCAGCCGGACCGGCCGGGAGACCAGCGGCAGGCACACCCGCCTGCGCCGACCGTTCACCGTCGCCGGCCCGCACAGGAAGGCCCAGCCCAGCCGCAGCAGCCGTTCTTCCCGGTGCAGCGCGTCGAACGACGCCAACCGGTCGACGGTCTCCCGCTGGTCGGCCCGCGCCGTCCACGGCGCGGGCGTCGAGGCGGCCGGGTCCGAGGTGCGGGTGAGGGTCTGCCACGCGGACTCGTCCGCGCCCAGCCACACCAGCCCGGCCGTCCTGGTCAGGTCGAGCTGGACCCGCTGCGGCTGCTCGGAGGCGCTGAGACGGGCCAGCGTGCGCAGCACGGCGGGAACGGTCACGGGGAAATCCTGCCACCCGGGTCCGACAACGGGACCGGGGTCAGGCGCGACCGGTGAAGACCGCGAAGCTCGGGCTGCGGCGCAGCGGACCCCAGAACTCCTCGCCGCGCCCGTCCTCGGGGACCACGGTCGCCCGCCGCGTGACGCCGCGCAGCCCGGCGCGGGTCAACGCGGCCTCGATGACACCGCCGAGCCAGTAGAACGAGTCGAAGTCGAACGGCGGGTCGCCGAGCACGCGCACCACCACCGGCTGCCGCGCGCCGCCCGGCCCGGTGCGGATCACCTCGTAGCCGTAGCGGGCGTAGTCGGCGAGCACGTCCCAGTCCGGGTCGGGGTTGGGCACCAGCACGGCGAGCGTGCCGCCGGGTGCGAGGTTGGCGCGCAGGTTGCCGATCATCCGGTCGAGCGCGGCCTCGTCCTCGGCGTACCCGAGCAGCCAGATCGCGGTCACCACGTCGAAGACGCCCAGCACCGGCAGGGCGTCGGCGTCGTGCCGGTGGTAGGTGATGCCGAGCGGAGCGCGCCTCTCCGCCTCGCGGGCGTGGGAGACCATCTCGTTCGCCGAGTCGACGCCGACCACCGGGTCCGCGCCGAGGCGGCGGAACTCGCGCGGGTAGAAGCCGGTGCCGCAGGCCACGTCGAGCACCGATCTCCCGCGCAGGTCGGGCAACGCGGCCAGCAGCGTGGCGCGTTCGGCCAACCCGGTCGGGATGTGCTTGGTGCGCTCGTAGAGCTCGCCGAGCGCGTCGTACTGGTCGTCCGATTCCGCCATGCCCGCGACCTTATGGCCGACCGTAGAGCCCCGGATAGCCGCAACCGGTGAAGTGGTCGGCGAAGGGGCGGATCGCGGCGCTGAGCCGGATCAGCGCGCCGTCGCGTTCCAGAGCCCGCTGGATCACGGGCTGGTGGCCGGGGTGCGCGCCGAGCGCCACGACCACCTCGGCGACGTTCTCGGCCTTCACGACCTCGCCGATCGGCGCGAGGCACTCCCGCACGGCGGCCGCGTCGGTGCGGGCGATCCGGCGGCCGAGGCCGGCCATCCGGGCGGGGTCGGCCGCCAGCGCCGCGGTGAACCCCGGCAGCGCGACCTCGTCCCGGGCCAGGTCGCCGAAGTCCGCCAGCAGCGCCAACGACAGCATCTCGTACGCGCTGCGGATCCGCTCGGCCCCGATCGACTGGGTGTCGACGCGGAACGCCCGGATCAGCCGTTCGGCGACCGCGGCCACGTCCCGCCGGCGCACGATGCCGTCCGCGTTGGCGTCGAACAACCGGAGCCGGCGCGCGAATCTTGTGCCGAGGTCACCGTCTTCCATGACCCCATCGCGATCCATGGCGCGCCCCCTGGACCCGAGTTTATGGGACCAGGACACCAGTGCCACTACCCGATGGGATGAATGCCGCTTCGCGAAGAAGTGGGCGCGGACCGCCGGCGCACTTCCGTCCTGGTGGCCCTGTACCGGCGGCCCCGACCCCGGCACACTGGAGAGCGGTGACGCTTCCCCCGTCGCCCGACACCAGGGGGGAACGCGCATGACCAGGTACGGGGCGGCGTTGGCCGCCGCCGAGCGTGGCTGGCCCGTGGTGCCGTTGCGCCCGCACGGGAAGACGCCCGCGCTGCGCGGCTGGGACGACGAAGCGACCGTGGACCGCGACCGGATCAGGCAGTGGTGGTCCCGGCGGCCCTACAACGTCGGCATCTCGTGCGGCCCGGCCGGGTTGCTCGTGGTCGACCTCGACGTGCCGCACGGCCGCGAGGCGTTCGCCCGCCGGGCCTGGCAGCACGGCGACGAGGACCCGCGCGACACCTACACGGTGGCCACGCCCAGCGGGGGAGAGCACCGCTACTTCCAGGCGCCGGACGTGCCGCTGGGCAACACCGCCGGCCGGATCGCGCCGCACGTCGACACGCGGGGCGTCGGCGGGTACGTGGTCGCGGCCGGTTCCCTGCTCGGCGAGCACCGGTACCGGGTGGTGCGGGACGCGCCGGTCGCGCCCGCACCGGGGTGGCTGGTCGCCGTGCTGACCCCGCCGCCCCGGGAGGACCTGCCGATCCCGGCCCAACGGCCCTCGCCGCGCCGGGTCGACGCCTACCGCGCCGCCGTGGTGGAGGGCGAGGCGGAACGCGTCCGCGAAGCACGCCCCGGCGCACGCGCGCACATTCTGTTCACCGCCGCGTGCCGGCTCGGCGAACTCGTCGGCGCGGGCTGGCTGGACGAGACCACCGCGATGGCGGTGCTGCTGGCCGCCGCCGCGAGGCACGACGGCGTCGAGGGCTGGACCGGGCGCGAGGCGCTGCACCACGTGGAGAACGGCATCGCGCTCGGCCGCCGGCAGCCGCGCGTGCTCCGGTGACGTCGACCGCGTGCCCCTGACGGCGGGAAAGCGCCGGTTCGGCCCCGACCGACCCGGCCACGGGTGCGCCGAGATCGGTCGCGACGGACGTTCCGCCGGTCGGCCGGCGCCGCCTCGCCTCGTGGCGGTCACTCCTCCGGCACGTCGTCGCCGTCGCGGTCGGCCCACTCCAGCAACGGCTCCAGCGAGAACACCGCGTCGTCGATCCCGGCGTGCAGGTCACCCAGCTCCGCGAACCGCGCGGGCACCGTGGCGATGGTGAAGTCCCGCGGGTCCAGCGAGTCGATCTCGTCCCACCGCACCGGCGTGGACACGGTCGCCTCCGGCACGCCGCGCACCGAGTAGGCGCTGGCGATCGTGTGGTCGCGCGCGTTCTGGTTGTAGTCGACGAACAGGCTGCGCGGGTCGCGGTCGCGCCGCCACCACGCCGTGGTCACGTCGTCGGGCGCGCGCCGCTCCACCTCGCGGGCGAACGCCAGCGCCGCCCGCCGCACGTCGGCGAACCCCCACTCGGGCTTGATCCGCACGTAGACGTGCAGCCCGGACCCGCCCGACGTCTTCGGCCAGCCCACCGCGCCCAGCTCGGCCAGCACCTCGTGCGCCACGTGCGCGACCCGCCGCACCCGGTCGAACGGGCAGTCCGGCATCGGGTCGAGGTCGATGCGCCACTCGTCGGGCTTCTCCGTGTCGGCGGCGCGCGAGTTCCACGGGTGGAACTCCACCGTCGACATCTGCACCGCCCACACCACGTCCGCCAAGTCGGTCACGCACAGCTCGTCGGCGTGCCGGTCGTACCGGGGGAAGTGCACGCGCACGGTCCGCACCCACGGCGGCGCGCCGCCGGGCAGCCGCTTCTGGTGCACCTTCTCCCCGGCCACGCCGGACGGGAAGCGGTGCATCATGCACGGCCGCTCGCGCAGCGCGCGCACGATGCCGTCGCCGACCGACAGGTAGTAGTTGGCGAGGTCGAGCTTGGTCTCCCCGCGTGCGGGGAAGTAGACGCGATCCGGGTTCGAGATCCGCACGACGCGGTCCCCGACCTCCAGCTCCACCGAAGGCACCTTTCCGGCCATGCGGGCAAACCTAACCCGGATCGCGTCGGTCAGCGCGTCACCAGCCTCCTCTCGCGGTTCGTGGCGGCGATCACGACGGCCGCCACGGCGACGGCGGCACCCAGGAGGGGCACGGCCGGCGCGGCCACCGCGCCGCCGAGCACCCCCGCGCCCGCGATGCCCGTGTAGATGGCGGACGCGTTCAGGGCCAGCAGCAGGTTCGCCCGGTCCGGGTCCACCGCCACCAGCGCCGCGAACAGGGGAGGGTTGAACGCCCAGAACAACGCGCCCCACGCGGCCATCACCGCGTACGCCGTCGGCCCGGCCAGCAGGGCCGGCAGCACCACGAGCACCGCCGCGCAACCGCCCAGCGCCACCAACAACGGCGTGCGCGACCCGTGGCGGTCGGCCGCCACGCCGCCGATCGCGTTGCCCAGCACGCCGCCGACGCCGTAGGCGAGCAGGTGACCGCTGTCGGGCGGCTGCCCGGTGATCGGCCCCAGGTAGCCGTAGACGCTGAACGTGGCCAGGCAGGCCAGCAGCGACACGGCCAGCAGCCGTCGCACGGGCGGGTCGGCCAGCGGCGCGAGCCGCTGCCGGAACCCGACCGCCGGTCCCGGGCGCACCGGCGGCACGGCGGACCGCACCACCAGCGCCGCGACCACGCACAGCGCCGCCACCAGCACGAACGACGCCCGGTAGCCGAACCGGTCGGCGACCAGCCGCCCGGCCGGCACGCCCAGCAGCGTGGCCGCGGTCAGGCCCGCCGTCACCACCGCCATCGCCTTGGCCTTGTGCCCGGGGTTCAGCTGCGCGGCGACCGCCGTGGCCGCCGGGGTCGCCAGCGCCGCCCCGAACGCCGTGAGCACGCGGGCGACCAGCAGCAGGTCCAACGTCGGCGCCAGCGCCGCGCCGACGTTGCCCAGCGCCGCGACCGACAGGGCAGCCACCAGCAGCGCCCGCCGTTCGAACCGCGCGGTGAGCATCGCCAGCACGGGCGAGCCGACCGCGTAGGCCAGGGCGAACGCGGTGATCGTCTGGCCCGCCGCGGCGGTGGTGACGCCGTGGTCGGCCGCGACCTCGGTCAGCACCGCCGCGACCACGTACCCGCTGGACCCCGCCGCCACCGTCGTCGCGGCGAGCGCGGCGGTCCGGGCGCGCATCAGGACACCAGTCGGGGCGGGGCCGGGGTCAGGTAGGCGGTCAGGTCGGGTGGGCGGCGGCCGGTGAACGCCACCCGGTAGACGGTCTCCCGCACGAGGGCCACCGGTCTGCCCGCGCTGAGCAGGGTGGCCTGGCACCACAGGGCGGGCACGTCGTCGGGGTCGTCGGGCAGCGGGTCGGCGAAGTCGGGGTCGTCGGGCGCACGGGTGGTGCTCGCGTAGTGCGTGGCCCGGTGGGCTCCGGTGACCAACATGCCGAGCGGGGTGTAGCCGCGGGCCAGCTCGTCGCGGCCGGGCTCGTCCAGCTCGAGGCCGCGCTGGTGCACCAGCGCGGTGATCGCGGCGAGGCGCGGGCCGTGGTCGCCCAGGTGGGGCACCAGGTAGCCCTCGCGCCGGGTCACCGCGGTGTGCGGCGGTAAGCCGAGCAGGTGGGCCTGTCGGGGGGTGAGGTGGTGCCGGGCGTCGGGTTGCCGGGGGTCGCGGCGCAGGCGGTAGCCCACCCACAGGGACAGCACGCGGGTGAAGGGGACGGGTACGTCGCGCAGGAACCTGGCCATGGTCTCGGCCCTGGCTCCTGCCTCGTCCGCGTGGTCGGCGGTTACTGAGTTGATCATCGGGGTGCACCTTCCGGTGAGGCCGCACGTGGGGTGGTGCGGGCGTCGGTGCGATGGACACCACGATGAGGCCGCATTGATGCGGAGACATCGGTCGGGTGACGTAGAAGATCGTGAATTCATTCCACTGTGGACAACGTGACGCGAGCTCGGTTTCACACCTGTGACTCACCGTCGACCCGGCCCGCCCGATCGCGGAACGACACCGCCGGTCGGGCCACGGCGGCCGGGAACGGCGTACCGGCCACCGCATACCGCCAGGCCGGCGTCTTGACCGACTCGGCGACCGCACGGCGCCGATCAGGCGGATCCGGCTCCACGTCGGCGCCTGTCGTGCCCCCGCTGCGACGTGTTCTCGGCGTCGTGGAACGAACCGGGCAGGTCGGCGTCGGTCACGCCCCTCCGCCCGTGGCGCGGTCCGGGATGACCGCCCGCCCCACGGCGCCCACCCCGGTGCCGGCGGAGGTGATCATCCCACCGGACGGGTCCCACACCGCCGACCGGCCCGCCGTCGACTCGTACCCCTCGCCCGTCGGGCCCGCAAAACTCGCGATCGCCACCCACACGCCGTGCCCGAGCGCGATCCGCCGCGCTCGTTCCTCCACCACACCCGCGTCCCACGCGTGCTCCAACACCCCGGCCGCGTACACGTCCACGCCCAACGCCACCGTGTCCGCCACGTGCCGAGGAACGCCGGTGTCCTTGCACACCGCCAACCCGAGCCGCACCCCGTCGACCTCGACGACCGCCGGTGCGTCACCGGGCCGGAAGCGCACCGCCTCCCGGCCGCCGAGCCACATCTTCCGGTACGCCACCCGCACACCGGCGCCGGACACCTCCAGCACCCCGATGTTCGGCCCACCGACAGGACCGCCGCCCCAACCACTGCCGGCCCCACCCGAGCCGCCGAACGCCCCGCCGACCGGCGCACCCGCGAACGCCACAGTCCCCGTCTCGGCGCACGCCCGCACCAACGGCCGCACCAACTCGAACGGCACCACCGGCGCGTCGAAGTGGTACCCGGTCAGCGACAGCTCCGGGAACACCACCACCCGCGCCCCGGCCGCGCGCACCGCCTCGACGTGCGCCGCCACGTTGGCGGCCACGTCATAAGGGGTGATCACCCGACGACCCTAACGCGGCAGGTTCGCCCGGACCCACCCGATGACGCGCAGGCCGACCGCCGGCGCGCCTTCGCCGCCGTCCCACCCCACCGGCAGCGGCGGCCGGTGCCCGGCCGCGACCTCCATGACCTCCCGCACCTCCCGCAACCCCGGCACCCCGTCCTCCTCGGTGACGGCCAGGACGTCCTCCGCGACGGTGGTCCGGACACCGCGGACCAGGCAGTGGTAGCGCAACGCGTTGAGCACGTGCCGCGACGACAACCAGGACGCCCGGACCGGGTCGCGGACCCCTTCGGCGGCGGTGAGCTGCGTCCACAGCACCGCCCGCGCGTCCTGCAACCACGGCCCGGCCACCGCCCGCAGCGCCGGGACCGACGGCCACGTCACGCCCGCCTCGCCCAGGTCGCCCAGGTCGGGGTGGCACTCGGACAGCAGGCGGGCCCGGAGCAGCGGCGAGTCCGCGACGGCGGCCGCGGTGTCGACGTTGACCCGCAGCCCGGTCAGGTGCCGGTGCATCTCCCGGGCCAGGCGGGGCCACCCCGGACCGTCCTTCTCGACCACGACGGTCAGGTCGACGTCACTGTGCCGGGTGAGGGTGTTCGGGGACAGGAACGAACCGGTCAGGGCTGCGGCGCGCACCCCGGGCTCGCCCACGAGCCAGGAGCGCGCCCACTCGGCCACCTCGACCGGTTCGAGCGACGGGGGACCTTGCCCGAGCCGGAGGTCGCGCTCCGCGGCGCGCGCCTCGTCCTGGGGCCGGGCGGTCACGGGGCTCGTCGGGTCCCGCGGCCGGATGGTCACGCGGGTCGCGGGCCCGAGCATTCCGCGCACCGCGGCGGCGATCACCGCGGTGGTGCGCGGTGGGACCGGCGTGGCGGCGTCGTGCCGCACGACCACGGTCCCGGCGCCGTCCTGCACGACGTCCGCGCCCGGCAGGTCCAGCTGGGTGAACAGCTTGGCCAGGTCGAGAGCGGTGGCCCGCCGGCCCGCTCCCGCCCGCGACGCGCGTCACCCGTGAGCCGTCCAACCGGAAACGCCGACCTGCCGGTCCGCGCGAGCAGGAACCGCCCCGTCCAGCAGCTCGAGCACGACGCCGGGGAGGCGCACTAGTGCGCCTCCCCGGCGGGCTCAGCGCGGCACCTTCGCCCAGTCGACGTCCGAGGCCAGGTAGAAGCCGGGGTACGCGGGCTGGTTGTAGGCGGTCTGCTGCCGGGCCACGTCCACCCGGTACTGCGGGTCCTGCATCAGCGTGTACAGCTTGTGGCCGGTGACCTCCGTGCTCAGGTGCACCCGCAACGCCGTGCTGTCCGCCGTGCGCACCACCAGCTCCTCCCGCCAGTCGCCCAGCACGTCCGCGACCAGCGCCGGGTTGCCCTTGGTCCCGTTGTTGGTCCGCGTCCCGTCAGCCGTCAGCACGGTCCCGCGCCGCCAGTCCTTGATCGTCGGCGTCACGTCCTGCGCGCCGTCGACGATCTGGGTGGTCAGGTCGGCCGCCCACCGGATGCTCGCGTTCGTGCCCGGGATGGCCGTGGACAGCGGCCGTCCGTCCGCCGACCACAGGCCCGCCGCGTCGGTGCCGCCCGGCAGCGACGCCCACGTCTCCAGGCCCGGCTCGTCCGGCAGCACGTCGCCGACCATGCCGCGCCCGGTGTCCCGCCCGGTGTACCCGCCGTAGATCACCGCACCGGTGGCCGCGTCGCGCAGCGCGTAGCCGTAGGGTGCCGAAGTCGCGCCTTCGTGCACCATGTAGATCTCCAGCCCCGGTCGGGCCGGGTCGATGTCGGTCACGTGCAGCGCGTCGCCGTGCCCGAGCCGCGCCACCGCGCCGGGGTTCGCGCTGCCCGGCGGCAGCACGGCCGACGAGTTGTAGAGCACCTTGCCGTCGTGGTCGACGGTCGACGCCCCGTACACGATCTCCTGCTTGCCGTCGCCGTCCACGTCCGCCGCGCTCAGCGAGTGCGCGCCCTGCGTGGTCAGGCCGCCGTGCGTCGGCGACGTGCCGTCCTGCCCGTGCACCGGGTAGTTGAACGGGTTGCTCATCGGCACCCAGCCGCTGTCGACGAACCAGTCCTTGACCAGCTTGCGGCCGTTCCACCGGTACGCGGCCAGCGTCGTGCGCGTGTAGTAGCCGCGGGCGAAGACCGCCGACGGCCGCTTGCCGTCCAGGTACGCGACACCGGCCAGGAAGCGGTCCACCCGGTTGCCCGGCTCGATCCGGCCCAGCGCGTAGTCGCCCCACATGAGGCCGTCGTCGTGCCGGCCCGGCTCGTACCGCGCGGTCTCCAGCTCACGGCCGGACCTGCCGTCGAACACGGTCAGGTACTCCGGCCCGTCGACGATGAACCCGGCGAAGGCGCGCAGGTTGTTGCGGGCGCTGCGACTCGGCGCGTAGACGTCCATGAAGTGGTCGGCCAACGCCCGCGCGTCCGCCTCGGACAACGGGTAGGCGTACCGCACGGGGATGCCGAACGCCTGCTCCAGCGTGGCGGGCCACCGCCCCGCCACCACCTCGGGGTGCTCGTGCCAGCCCCGGAACACCTCCACGACGTGCTCGTAGTAGCCCGCGGCGCTGAGCCGGTAGTCGTCGCTGTGGGAGTAGCCCGCGCGCACGTCCTCGCGCGGCATCGTGACGTACCGCTCCGACACCGCGTTCCCGCGCCGGTCGTACGTCGTCACCTTGGTGCCCGGCGCGGTCTTCATCATCATCTCCGAGCGGCCGTCGCCGTCGAAGTCGTAGACCAGGAACTGCGTGTAGTGCGCGCCGGACCGGATGTTCACGCCCAGGTCCACGCGGTGCAGCAACGTGCCGTCGAACCGGTAGGTGTCGACGTAGGTCGGCCCGGTGTAGCCGATCTGCGAGACGTCCTTGCTGTTCGACGGGTCCCACTTCACCACGTACTCGTAGCTGCCGTCGCCGTCCACGTCGCCGACGCTGACGTCGTTGGCCGAGTAGGTGTACGCCTCGCCGGCCGGCGTCACGCCGTCGGCGGGTTTGCGCAGCGGCAGGTCGTAGGACCCGCCCGCCCACGGTGTCACGGGCTCGCTCGCCTCGCCCTGCCGGCCGCGCACCACCGGCGCGACCCGGTACTGCGAGCCGCCTTCGGTGTCGAGGTAGTTGGTGCTGTCGGTGACCGTGGCGATGCGGCGGCCGTCGCGGTAGACCGCGAACGCCGGGCCGGCCAGGCCCGTGCCGGTGTGGCCGGTGACCTCGTGGCGCAGCAGCCGCCAGCTCAGGAACACCCCGCCCTCGGTGCGCGCGGCGACCAGGCCGCGGTCGAGGCGTTCGAGCCGCGGGCCGTCGGGGGTGGCCGAGGCCGGGGAGGAGACGGGTGACGTGCTCAGGACGAGCGCTAGGGCCGCCAGCGCGGCGGGCAGGGGTCTGACGCGGGTCATCTGCGTCCTCCAATGGGCGCGACGGTGCGCGAGGTACGTGATGACGCCACACAATGAACCGTTTCAACACGAAAGGCAAGGCCGAATCCACACGAGATGCGCCTTCGGCGAAGTCCTCTTTGCGGCGCAGGAAAGTCTTGCTTGACGCCGTAATAGGGGTCACCTAGCGTGGTTGAACCGATTCAACCGAAGGGTGAGGGTGATGGGACGAGTGTCTCGCGGCGGCGCGGGCGGCCCGCTGGTCGGGCAGGTGTCGCCGACCGTCGCGGCCGGCCGGCTCGCGGGCGCCACGCACTCCGGCTGGGTCCGGTGATCGGGGCGGCCCCGGCCGCCGAGCCGTCGCGCGACGGGGCGGGCCACGCGCACCCGGCGGCCGCGGTGGGGCGCCGGTGACGCCGCGCGCGGTGCCGCGGGTGGTGCTCGCCGGCGCGGCCGGCTACGGGCGGCTGTACCTGCGGGAGATCGCCGCGTTGGAGGCCGAGGGCCGGGTGCGGCTGACCGGCGTGTGCGAGGTGGACCCGCTCGACGGCGAGGCGCGCCGGCTCGTCGGCGACCGGCCGGTGGACGCCGACCTGTCGACGCTGCTGCGCGACGCGGACATCGGCATCGTCTCCACCCCCATGCACACGCACGTGCCGTTGGCGCGTCAGGTGCTGGACGCGGGCGCGCACCTGCTGCTGGAGAAACCGCCCACGCCGACCCTCGCCGACTGGCACGACCTGGTGGGCCGGGCCGCGGGCAGGCCGGTCCAGGTCGGCTTCCAGAGCCTCGGCTCGCACGCGGTGCGCCGGCTGGCCCTGCTGATGCGCTCCGGCGCGTTGGGCGAGATCCGGGGCATCGGCGTGCGCGGCACGTGGTCGCGTGACGACACCTACTTCACCCGTGCGCCGTGGGCGGGCCGGCGCACGCTCGACGGCCTGCCGGTGGTGGACGGCGCCCTGACCAACCCGTTCGCGCACGGCGTCGCGACCGCGTTGGCCCTGGACGGCAGCACGGGCGTGGACGACGTGCGCGACATCGAGCTGGAGCTGCTGCGCTCCCGGGACATCGAGGCCGACGACACCTCCTGCCTGCGGCTGCGCACCCGCAACGGCACGGTCGTCGTGGTCGCGGTGACGCTGTGCGCGGAGGTGGTCCGGGAACCGGTGATCGTCGTGCACGGCAGCCGCAAGCGCGCCGAGCTGCACTACACCGAGCACCGGTTGGTGATCGACGGCATCGAGGAGCGGCACCGCCACGACTCGCCGCTGCGCAACCTGCTGGACCACCTGGAGGACCCGGCCGTGCCGTTGCAGGCGCCGCTGGCCGCGACCGGTGCGTTCACCCGCGTGCTGGAGGCCGTCCGCACCGCGCCGGACCCCGTGCCGATCGACCCCGCCTGGCTGCGCCGCAACGGCAAGCGGGTGGACGTCGACGGCGTGGACCACGTGGTGGCCAAGGCCGCCGAGCACCTGCGCACGTTCGCCGAGCTGGAGGTGCCGTGGTCGCCGCTGGGCCGGGTGGCCCGGCACGGCTGGGACGGCGCCCGGCTGCCGCTGGTCGTGCCGCGACCGGCGCTGCACCCGGTGCGCACGCTCGGCGGGGTCGTGGTCACCGGCGAGCACCCGGAGGACCACCCGTGGCACCGGGGCATCGGCCTCGCGCTGCCCGACGTGAACGGGGTCAACCTGTGGGGCGGGCGCAACTACGTCCCTGGGCGGGGCTACGTGCCGGGCGAGCTGGGCCGGGTCGAGGAGACCGGACCCGGCGAGCTCGCGTGGTGCGACTCCGCGGGCGCGGTCCTGCTGCGGGAACGCCGCCGCGTCCGCCGCCGGGCGGTCGCCGACGGCTGGGAGCTGGAGTGGACCAGCGTGCTCACCGCGGTGGGCGACGTGGTGCTGCACAGCCCGGGCAGCAAGGGTCGGGAGGGCGCGGGCTACGGCGGCTGGTTCTGGCGGCTGCCCGACCTCGACCCGCTGTCCGTGCGGGTCTACAGCCCCCACGGCGCCGGCGAGGCGGAGGTCAACGGCCGGGCCGCGCCGTGGCTGGCGGTCGTGGTCGGCGATCCCGTGCGCCCGTGGACGGCCGTGGTGTCCGGTCCGACCGACCCGTGGTTCGTGCGGGTCGGCCGGTACCAGGGCATCGGCTCGGCGCTCGCCTGGGACGCGCCGGTGGTGCTCGGGCCCGGGCAGGAACGGGAGATCGTCGTGCGGGTGGCGTTCTACGACGGCGTGCGCCCGCCGTGAGGGACACGTGGTGAGGGGGCACGCCGCGTGCCGACAGACGTCGTTGTGAAGGTTCCAGTCTCGGAGGTCGACGTGCGACGGATCTGCTTCCTGCTCCGGGTGCGCCCGGAACGGCTGGAGGAGTACCGGGAGCGGCACCGCGAGGTGTGGCCGGAGATGCGGGAGGCGCTGCGGGAGACCGGGTGGGGCAACTACAGCCTCTTCCTGGCCGACGACGGGTTGCTGGTCGGCTACCTGGAGACCCCGGACTGGGACGCCGCCCAGCGGGGCATGCGCGACCGCGAGGTGAACGACCGGTGGCAGGCCGAGATGGCCGAGTTCTTCACCGCGCTGGACGGCAGGCAGCCCGACGAGGCCATGAGGCCGCTGACGGAGGTCTTCCACCTCGACTGAGCCGGGCGGGGCGTGCCGGTCACGGGGGAGCGGTGTCTCTCCGGTGGAGGAAGGTGGTTGAACCTTTTCAGAACGCCTCTGGCCAGGTGAGCCGGCCCGTTCGGACCAATTGGGACGAGTCGGTGTGAATCGTTTCATCACTTGACGGCCGCCTAGTGGCAGTGCTGTCATGTGCCGGGCGAGGGCGTTACCCGGATTACGTCTGGGAGCGCTCCCAGAATCAGCGACGAAGGAGCAACGGTGCTCACCAACTCGTTCAGAGTGCGGGCGATCGCCGCCGCCACGGCGATCAGCGCACTGACCGGAGGCCTGCTGGTCGCCGGTGTGGCTTCGGCGGCCCCCGGCTGCGGGGTCGACTACGTGGTGCAGAACAAGTGGCAGGGCGGGTTCTCCGCGAACGTCACGATCAAGAACCTGGGCGACCCGGTCGACGGGTGGGCGTTGGCCTGGTCCTTCCCCGGCTCGGAGCGCTTCGGCCAGGGGTGGAACGCGACGTTCGCGGCCTCCGGCGCGAGCGTGACGGCGTCCAACGTGGACTGGAACCGGTCGATCCCGACCGGCGGCACGGCGTCGTTCGGCTTCAACGGCTCGACGACCGGTGACGTGGTCGGCGTGCCGACGACGTTCACGCTCAACGGCACCACCTGCACGGGCGGTGTCGACCCCACGACGACCACCGGCACGTCGACCACCACGAGTACCACGACGACCACGACCACCACCACGACGACGACCACCACGACTCCGGGGCCGGGGCCGTCCGACCCGACCGGCCGCAAGCAGGTCGAGCGGCTGGACCGCGGCGTGATCAGCGTCCGCTCCGGGTCCGGCAACCTGGTGAGCTGGCGCCTGCTGGGCGGCGACCCGCAGAACGTGGCGTTCAACGTGTACCGGGGCGGGACCAAGGTCAACGCCTCGCCCATCACGGCCTCGACGAACTACCTGGACGGCGGTGCGGCGGCGGACGCCTCCTACACCGTGCGCGCCGTGGTCGACGGGTCCGAGCAGGCGGCCTCCCCGGCGTCGCTCGGGTTCGGCTCCGGCTACCGGGACGTGCCGATCCAGTCGCCGGGCTCCGGCTACGTGGCGAACGACGCGAGCGTCGGCGACCTGGACGGCGACGGCGACTACGAGTTCGTGCTGAAGTGGGACCCGGACAACGCGAAGGACAACTCGCAGTCGGGCGTGACCGGGAACGTCTTCATCGACGCCTACACGCTCCAGGGCACCCGCCTGTGGCGCATCGACCTGGGCCGCAACATCCGCGCCGGCGCGCACTACACCCAGTTCCAGGTCTACGACTACGACGGCGACGGCAAGGCCGAGGTCGCCATGAAGACCGCCGACGGCACGCGTGACGGCCGCGGCACGGTGATCGGCAACGCGAGCGCCGACTACCGCAACTCCGGCGGCTACGTGCTGACCGGGCCGGAGTTCCTGACCATGTTCAACGGTCAGACCGGCGCGGCGATGTCGACCGTGAACTACGACCCGCCGCGCGGCACCGTCTCCTCCTGGGGCGACAACTACGGCAACCGCGTCGACCGGTTCCTGGCGGGCACGGCCTACCTGGACGGCGCGCGTCCGTCGCTGATCATGGCCCGCGGCTACTACACGCGCGCGGTCATCGCGGCCTGGGACTTCCGCAACGGCGCGCTGACCAAGCGCTGGACCTTCGACTCCAACTCCTCGGGCAACTCCGGGTACGCGGGCCAGGGCAACCACTCGCTGACCGTCGGGGACGTGGACGCCGACGGCCGGGACGAGATCGTCTACGGCGCGGCCACGATCGACGACAACGGCCGGGGCCTGTGGACCACCGGGCTCGGGCACGGCGACGCCGCCCACCTGGGCGACTTCGACCCGTCCCGCCAGGGCCTGGAGTACTTCAAGGTCTCCGAGGACAGCTCCAAGCCCGGCTCCTGGTTCGCCGACGCCCGCACCGGAGCGCGGCTGTGGACCACCGCGAGCGGCGGCGACAACGGCCGCGGGGTGGCGGACGACATCTACGCGGGCAGCCCCGGCGCGGAGTCCTGGTCGGCCCAGGACGGCAGCCTGCGCAACCCCGCGGGCCAGAACGTCGGCCGCAAGCCGTCGTCGATGAACTTCCTGGTCTGGTGGGACGGCGACCCGACCCGCGAGCTGCTCGACCAGACCAGGATCGACAAGTACGGCACCGGCGGCGACACCCGCCTGCTCACCGGTTCCGGTGTGGCCTCGAACAACGGCACCAAGGCCACGCCCGCGCTGAGCGCCGACCTGTTCGGCGACTGGCGCGAGGAGGTCGTCTGGCGCACCTCGGACAACTCCGCGCTGCGGATCTACTCCACGCCCAACCAGACGGACCGGCGCATCCCCACGCTGATGCACGACACCATGTACCGCGTCGCCATCGCGTGGCAGAACACGGCCTACAACCAGCCGCCGCACCCGAGCTTCCACATCGGGAACGGCATGGCCACCCCGCCGTGGCCCGACGTGCACTACGCCGGGTGACGACCCGTCACTGATCACGCTCCGCAGCCGTGGCCTACCTCACCCAGGGTAGGCCATAGGCTTTTCGGGGGTGTTAACCGCCCGGTCAGCGGGTACTTGTCCGGGGATCGAGGGAGGTCACACCATGGGCAAGCACAGACTGGGCCAGACCGAAGGCCGTCAGTGGGGCGGTCCGGACCTGGTCAACGGCGCGGAGGACGCGCTGGGCCGGTCCGATGGCGAGCAGTCCGAGCAGTCCGCCGCGGAGCGCGCGGAGGACGACTAGAACGACACCTCGACATCCGGGTCCTCGCCGACCGAGCGCAGCGGGGTGACGGTCGGTCGTCCCCCGGCCAGCAGCGCCGCGTCGGTGCCGGGCTCCAGCTCGTCCTCGATCAGGATGGCGGCCAGCGCGATCGTGCCGTCGTCGCTGTCCTTGATCCGGGTGCGCACGGCGCCGAACTCGGCGAGCGCGGCCCGGGCCGGCGCCCCCACCTCGGCCCGGTCGGGCACGTTCAGGTTGAGCACCGCGCCCACCGGCAGGGCCGCGAGCCGGTCGAACAGCGTCGAAGCCACCGCGACGGCGGTGTCCCAGTGGTGCGGCTCGGTCAGCTCCAGCCCCACGTCGAGGGACACCGCCATGGCGCGCGCGCCGTTGACGGCGGCGGTCAGGGCCGCGCCGACGGTGCCGGAGTGCAGCACGGCGCGGCCGACGTTCGCCCCCCGGTTCACACCGGACAGCACGACGTCCGGCGGGTCGCCGAACGCGCCCTGGGACGCGACCAGCGCGATGAACGCGGGGTGCGCGGCGACCGCGTAAGCGGGCACGTCCGGCAGTCCCGGCAGCTCCCGCCGCTCGACCTGGACCCGCCGGTCGTCCTCGGCGGCGGTCAGGCCCGCGCTCGTGCCGCTGGACTCGCGGGCGGGCGCGGCGACCACGGTCGTCCAGCCGTGCGCCACCGCGCCGCGCGCCAGGGCGGCGAGCCCCGGCGAGTCGATCCCGTCGTCGTTGGTGATGAGCACCCTCATGCGTCCTCCCACGGGCGCAGCCGCACCCGGTCGACCAGGCCGCGCACCACGTCGCCGCTGCCGGTGCCGAGCCCGTGCCTGGTCACGTTCACCGTGCCCGCCGCCGCGCCCAGCTTCAACGACTCTTCCACGGAATGGCCGAGCGCGAGACCCGCGGCCAGCCCGGCGGTCATCGAGTCGCCGCCGCCGCGCGTGTCCACCGGGCTGAGGTCGGGTGTCTCCACGAGGTAGAGCGCGCCGTCGAGCCACGCCAGCGTCTCCTCGGCGGCCCGGGACACCACGACCGCGCTCGCGCCGGTCTCGGCGATCCGCCGGCAGCCCTCGACCAGGTCGGGCAGCGCGTCGGACTTCGCGAGCCCGTCGGACACCAGCTCCTCGTGGCTGACCTTGACCACCGTCGGACCGCCCGCGAGCGCGGCGGCCAGCCGGTCGCCGGACAGGTCCACGACGACGCGGCAGCCGTTGCCGCCGAGGTCCTTGGCGAGCCGCTCGTAGACCGAGTCGGGCACGGGGGTGTCCTTCGCGGCGGGTCCGCTCAGCACGGCGACGCCCGCGTCCAGCGCTTCGATGAGCATCATCTCGTACAGGTCGTCCAGCTCGTGGCGGGACAGCGCGTCGGCGGGCATCCGCACCAGCTGGTCGCGCCCGCCATCCCGCCGGTCGTGCACGTAACCGCCGTTGCGGGCGGCGACCTCGCGGACCTTCAGCTCGACCCCGATCAGGTTCCGCAGCACCTGACCGGTCTCACCGCCCAACGCCGAGCACAGCACCACCTCGGCCCCCAGGGACTCGATCATGCGCGAGATCCACACACCCTGTCCTCCGGCGTGGATGTGGATGTCGGGCGTGCCGTCCAACTCCTCCACCGTCACCGTCAACTCCGGCGACGGCGCGAACACCGCTACTCGATCGGGCATAACGGACATCTACCCGATTCCGCCGTGATCGAACCACGGCGGCGGCTCCTCCGGCCCGCGTCACATCGGCGGCAACCGCGGCTCGGCGAGCCAGGAGCGGAAGTGCGCGGTCAGCGGTTCGGGGGTGTGGCGTTGGGCGAGGGCCACGAAGTCGCTCGTCGTCGCGGCGCCGTGCCGGTGGGTCGCGGTCCACTCGCGCAGGACCCCGAAGAACGCCGCGTCGCCGAGGCGGGCCCGCAGGCCGTGCACGGTCAGCGCGCCCCGCTGGTAGACCCGGTCGTCGAACAGGTTCGCCACACCGGGGTCGCCGATCCGGAGGTCCTGCGGCAGCCGGGCCAGGCGGGCGTGCGCGCGGGCGGCGTGCGCCTGGGCGGCGGGGCCGCCGGACCGCTCGGACCACAGCCACTCCGCGTAGCAGGCGAAACCCTCGTTGAGCCAGATGTCGCGCCAGTCGGCCAGGCCCACGCTGTTGCCGAACCACTGGTGCGCCAGCTCGTGCGCGACCAGCCGCTCGTGCCCGCGCCGCCCGTCCACGTGGTTGGCGCCGAACACCGACATGCCCTGCGCCTCGACCGGCACCTCCAGCTCGTCGTCGGTCACCACGACCTGGTACGTCCGGAACGGGTAGGGGCCGAACAGCTCCTCGAACACGGCCATCATCCGCGGCTGGCGGGCGAAGTCGTGCTTCGCGGCGCGCAGCAGCCGTGCGGGCACGGCCACGTCCTGGCCCACGGCCAGCGGCAGCCGCTCGTACAGGCCGATCTGCACCGACGCCAGGTAGGTCGCCATCGGCTCGGCCTGCTCGTAGACCCACGTCGTGCTGCTGCCGCCCGTGCGCCGCTCGACCGGCACCCCGTTCGCCAGCACCGCGTACGGCGACGGCGCGGTGACGGAGACCCGGTAGGTCGCCTTGTCCCGCACCAGGTCGTTGCACGGGAACCAGGACGGCGCGCCGATGGGCTGGCTCGCCACCAGCGCGCCGTCGGTGAGCTGGTCCCAGCCGAGCTCGCCCCAGTGCCGGGAGCGGACCGGGCGGGCCACGCCCGAGTAGCGCACCTCGACGGTGAACGGCCCGTCCACCGGGCGCGAGGGCCGCACGCGCAGCTTGCCGCCGCCGTGCACGTGCCGGGCGGGCCGGCCGTCCACCAGCACCCGGCTGACGGTCAGCGTGCCGAAGTCCAGCACCACCCGCGCGCACGGGCCGGTCGCGACGGCCGACAGCGTCGCCCGACCGGCCAGCCGCCCGGTGTGCGGCTTGTAGTCCAGCTCCAGGTCGTAGTGCGCGACCCGGTAGCCGCCGTCACCGTGGTCGGCCAGGTAGGGGGCGGTCATCGCCAGGAGGAGATCGGGTTGCCCAGCCAGCGCGTGCCCTCGGGCACGTGCTCGCCGCGCATCACCAACGACGCCGGGCCCACCGCCGCGTGCGCGCCGACCGTCGCGCCCGGCAGCACGATCCCGTGCGGGCCGAGGGTCGCCCCCTCCGCCAGCTCCACCCGGTCCATGCGGAGGATCCGGTCGTGGAACAGGTGGGTCTGCACCACGCACCCCCGGTTCACCGTCGCGCCGTCACCCAACCTGACCAGGTCCGACTCCGGGAACCAGTACGACTCGACCCACGTGCCGCGCCCGATCCGCGCGCCGAGCGACCGCAGCCACACCGCCATCACCGGCGACCCGCCGGCCCGGCCGACCAGCCACGGCACCGCCAGCACCTCGACGAACGTGTCCGCCAGCTCGTTGCGCCACACGAACCCGCTCCACAACGGGTGCTCCCGCGCCCGGAACCGGCCCACCAGCAGCCACTTCGCCGCCGCCGACACCGCGCACGCCAGCACACCCGCCGCGAGCAGCACCGGCCCGGCGAGCAGCGGTCCCAGCTCGCGGATCGCGAACAGCACGCCGACGACCAGCGCCACGTGGCACATCACCGGCACGACCCGGCACAGCTCGACCAGCGCACGCGCCACGACCAGGCGTCGCGGCGGGTCGAACGTCCGGCTCTGGTCACCCCGCTCCGCCGCGCGCGGCAGCTTCATCGGCGGCATGCCCAGGTACGAGCTGCCCGCCTTGGCGTGCTTCGGCGTCGAGGACAGCACACCCACCAGGCCGCGGTTCGGCACCGAACGGCCCGGCGCGGTCATGCCCGAGTTGCCCAGGAACGCGCGCTTGCCGACCCGCGCGGCGGCGATGCGCAACCAACCGCCGCCCAGCTCGTAGGTGGCGACCATGGTGTCGTCGGCGAGGAACGCGCCGTCGCCGATCGTGGTCATCCTCGGCAGCGCGAGTACGGTCGACGCCTCGACCCGCCGGCCGACCTTCATCCCGAGCGCGCGCAGCCACACCGGCGTGAGCAGGCTCGCGTACAGCGGGAACAGCACGACCCGGGCGGTGTTCATCAGCCGTTCCGTGGTCCACGCCTGCCAGGCGATCCGGCTGTGCACCGGGTACGTGCCCGCCCGCAACCCGATCCCGAGCAGCCGGACGGACACCAGCACCAGCAGCGCGTAGGAGCCCAGCCACGCGACCGTCGCCAACGGCACCGCGAGCATCGCCGAACCCGGCGTCACCGGCTCGCGCGTGATCAGCAGCACCGGGAGCACCGCCGCCGCCACCGGCAGCAGGCCCAGCGCGGACGTCGTCGCCGCGTAGACCAGCTTCCACCACGCCGACCGGGGCGGACGGGGTCCCGGACGGGCCGCCTTGCCGTGCCGCTGCGCCGGGACGCCGGCCCAGCGCTGCCCCGTCGGCACCGAGCCGGTCACCCCCGAACCGGGCGCGACCTCCGCCCGCTTGCCGACCCGGGCGCCGGGGAACAGGGTGCTGCGGGCGCCGACCACCGCGCCCGCGCCGACCCGCAGCCGGCCGACGTGCAGCCGGTCGCCGTCCACCCAGTGCCCGGACAGGTCCACCTCGGGCTCGATCGCGCAGCCCTTGCCGAGCTTGAGCAGACCGGTCACCGGCGGCGCGGAGTGCAGGTCCACGTCCGGGCCGACCCGCACGCCCAGCGCGCGGGCGTAGTGCGTGAGCCAGGACCCGGCCAGGTCGGTCGCGCCGCTGAACTCGGCGAGCCGTTCGGCGGTCCACACCCGCAGGTGCACGCCGCCGCCGCGGGGGTAGGTGCCGGGGCGCAGGCCGCGCAGCAGCAGCCGCGCGCCGCCCGCCGCGATCAGGACCTTGCCGGGCGGACTCACGAATGCCAGCCACCCCGCGGCGATCCACCACCACGACACGGGCGTGGTGAAGCCGACGACGTTGCCGACCGCCGCCAACCCCACCGACCACCGCAGGCCCACCAGGCTCATCAGCGGCACCAGCAGCAGCGACTGGAGCAGGCCGGTCCGCTGCGGCGTCGGCGCGACCTCGCGCGTGACGCCCTGGTGGCCGCCCAGCTCGTCCAGCCGCGCGGCCAACGCGCGCAGCGTGGGGTGCTGGTAGACGTCGTTGACCGAACCGCTGGGGTAGCGGGTCCGGATCGTGGAGACCAGCTGGGCGGCGGCGAGGCTGCCGCCGCCGTGGGCGAAGAAGTCCGCGTCGGGGCCGGCGACCCGGGAACCCAGCAGCTCCGACCACCGCTCGGCCAGCCACCGCTCGGTGCCCGTGAGGGTCCCGGCCGGCGCCGCGACGTCCAGCCCCGGCAGCGGCCACGGCAACGCGGCCCGGTCCACCTTGCCGGACGTGCGGGTGGGCAGGGTGTCGACGGCGGCCAGCAGCGGCACGAGCGCCGCGGGCAACGCGGTCCGCAGCCGGGCCGTCGCGTCGGCCTGGTCGAAGCCCTCGCCCGCGACCACGTACCCGACCAGCACCTGGTTGCCCGCCTTGGTGGTGCGCACGGCCGCGGCGGCGCCCGCGACCGACGGCAGCGCCTGGAGCGCCGCGTCGACCTCGCCGAGCTCGATCCGCCGGCCGCCCAGCTTGACCTGCTCGTCGGCCCGGCCGAGGAACAGCAGGCCCTCCGGCTCGGCGCGGACGAGGTCGCCGCTGCGGTAGGCGCGGTCCCAGCCCAGGGCGGGCAGCGGCGCGAACTTCTCGGCGTCCTTGGCGGGGTCGAGGTAGCGGGCCAGGCCGACGCCGCCGATGACCAGCTCGCCGGAGCCGCCCATCGGCACGGGCGTGCCGGCCGCGTCCACCACGGCCAGCTCCCAGCCGTCCAGGGGCAGCCCGATGCGCACCGGGCCGACACCGGTCAGCCGCGCCGCGCAGGCCACGACGGTCGCCTCGGTCGGGCCGTAGGTGTTCCACACCTCGCGGCCGTCGACGGCGAGCCGCTCGGCCAGCTCCGGCGGGCACGCCTCGCCGCCGAAGACGAGCAGGCGGACGTCGTCCAAGGCGTCCACCGGCCACAACGCGGCCAGCGTCGGCACCGTGGACACGACCGTGACCTCGCGCTCGACCAGCCACGGCCCCAGGTCGAACCCCGTGCGGACCAGGGCCCGCGGCGCCGGGACCAGGCAGGCGCCGTGGCGCCAGGCCAGCCACATCTCCTCGCACGAGGCGTCGAAGGCCACGGACAGGCCCGCGAGCACGCGGTCGTCCGGGCCGATCGGGTCGTCCGGGAGGAACAGGCGGGCCTCGGCGTCCACGAACGCGGCGGCGGCCCGGTGCGAGACCGCGACGCCCTTCGGCTTGCCCGTGGAACCGGACGTGAAGATGATCCACGCGTCGTCGTCCGGACCGGGAGCGCCGACCAGCCCCAGGGGCGTGCCGCGCAGCTCCAGGTCGCCCGTGACGACCGCGCACACGTCGGCTTCGCCGAACACCAGCTCGGCCCGCTCGTCCGGGTCGTCGGCGTCGACGGGCACGTACGCGGCGCCGGCCGTGAGCACCGCCAGCACCGCCACGTACAGGTCCGCGGTCCCGGACGGCACCCTGATGCCGACCCGGTCGCCGGGCCCGATGCCGGCCGCCGCCAGCTCACGGCTCCGCGCGTCCACCTCGTCGAGGAGCTCCCGGTAGGTCAACGACGTCGTGCCGTCGTCCAGCGCGGGGGAGTGCGGGTGCCGGCGCGCGGTGTCGGCCAGGATCGCGACGAGGGTGCGCTCAGGCGCGGCGGCGCCGGCGCGGAACAACGCCGGCGGGTCGGTCAGCGTGGGGAAGGCGGTATCGGGGGCGATGGTCACCGACGGGCACCGATGGGGCGAAGTCGCACTGTGAAGTCCTCCAAGAAAACGCCGACCTGCGACTTTACCGGTGATTCACGCCCCCGTCGCGCCGCTGTGACCGCGAGTGGGTGGCATCACATCCAGCCACGGCACCGATCCGCGCATGATCGCTCCACAGTGGACGATCCGGGATCCCTTGCCCGTCAACGGCTGTCGGCCGCGCCCGCGGGCTGTCCCGCTCCGGCTCCGCGGCTGACGGCGACGACTGCCCGAGCGCGGTCATCCGGCTCCGGTCACGGCTGACCGCGAGTCCCCGGCCACCGACCCGACCGTCGCGCCCGACAGCGTTACGGGGTACCGGACGGTGCCGGAAATCTGGCGGATCGCGTCGACTCGCCCTCCGTCCGTGGTCCGAATGGGCCATCGGTTTTGCAATAGGTGACGGCGGGTAGTCCGCGGTCCCGACCGGCGACTATCAAACGTGTGAGCGAGGCAGACGATGGCGTCGTTTTCCCCTGTGCTGTGGTCTGCGGATCCCGGCGTGCCCGGTGTGCCGACAGTCGGCGTGGAGGAGGAGTTCCTGCTGGCGGACCTGTCCACCGGGCACCTGCTCCCGATCAGCGCCCACGTCGTCGAGGTGGCCGGCGATCTGGGCGGTGCGCTGGAGCTGGAGCTGACCAGGGCGCAGGTGGAGATCAACACGCCGGTGTGCCGGACCATGGCGGAGGTGCGGGAGCAGCTGACGTTCCTGCGCTCCACCGCCGCCGAGGCGGCGTCGCGGTGTGGCGGCAACCTGCTCGCGGTGGGCACCGCCCTGGCCGATGACGCGCCGGGGCCGCCGATCACCGACGACCCCCGGTACCACCGGATCAACAACGCGTACGGGCAGCTCGCGCCCGAGAACGTCGTGTGCGGGTGCCACGTCCACGTCGAGGTGCCCGACCGGGAGACCGCGGTCCAGGTCTGCAACCACGTCCGGCCGTGGCTCCCGGTGCTGCTGGCGCTCACCGCAAACTCGCCGATCCACCACGGCGTCGACACCGACTACGCCAGTTGGCGGTCGGTGATCGTCGGCCGCTGGCCGTGCGCGGGCGCCCCGCCGTACTTCGAGTCGCTCGCGCACTACGAGTCCGCCGTGGACATGGCCGTCGGCTCCGGCAGCGTGCTCGACGAGAAGATGGTCTACTGGGACATCCGCCCCTCTTCGCACCTGCCCACCGTGGAGGTGCGGGTGAGCGACGTGCAGTCCACTGTGGATGAAGCCGTGCTGTTCGCCGCTCTGGTGCGGGGGTTGGTGATGGTCTCGTTGCAGTCCATCCAGGACGGCGTCGAGGCTCCTCGGGTCAGCGATGACGCGCTGCGCATGGCCTACTGGCGCGCCGCGCGTGATGGGCTGGACGGCGTGGGCGTCGACCTGGAGACCACCCGGCCCGTTCCGGCCGTCGACCTGCTGCGCCGCCTGCTGCGCCACGTCGAACCCGCGCTGACCACCACGGGTGAGCTGCGGGCCGTGCAGACCCTCGTGGACGAGTTGATCGCCAACGGCAACGGCGCGAGCCGGCAGCGGCGGGTCTTCCGCCGCGACCACGCCCTGACCGACGTCGTGGCACTGGTCGCCCAGCACGCCGAGCACGACCGGTCACCGGACACCGTCGCCTGACCACGTCGGGCCTGACCACGTCGGGGAGGGGCCGCTTCCCGCTGATGATCGAACCACCCGGCCGCCGTCGGGTTTGAGGCGGCCGCTCCCGTGGTACCGAGCAAGACCATCGCTGTTCCGCTTCGGAGGGTGCTCATGCAGATCCAGGTCAACACCGACCACAACATCCACGGTGGCGAAGGACTGGCCACCTATGTGACCACCGACCTGGAGAGCAGCCTGTCCCGGTTCAGCGGATGGTTGACCCGGGTGGAGGTGCACCTCAGCGAGGACGGGGGCAGCAAGCCGGAGGACAAGAAGTGCGTCATCGAGGCGCGGCCCGGGGGCAAGCAGCCGGTCGCGGTGACCCACCACGCGACCACCGTGGACGACGCGTACGCCGGGGCGGCCCACAAGCTGGGGAGGGTGCTGGATTCCCGGTACAGCCGCGCCCACGACCACAAGGGCAGCGACAGCATCCGCCACATGCCCCCTCCGGAAGACCCGGAGCAGGTCGGCGTGATCGAGACGAGCCTGGACGCCGATGGCGGCGACGCGGAGCCCCGCGCGATCTGACCGACGACGGCCGAACCCGTCGTGCCGCGCCGGGTCGACTGCCGCCGAAGTCCGCGACCGACGCGGACGGCGGACCGTCGACCCGGCCGGTCCGCGCCGTTGAGGGTCGAGCGCGGAGGTCCGTCTTGGCGGGCCGGGATGAAGGGTTCGCGAGCGGCACCGGCGGGCCGCCCGTCCGGGCGAGCACCTACTCGTCCTCGCCCCAGGCGCCGACGACCGCGAGCGCTGCCTCGCCCTCGTCGAAGGCCGAGAACAGGTCCGGCTCCGTCGCAGGCCCCTCCCGCAGCAGCAGGACCACCGGTTGGTTCCCGTCCTCGGTGGCGGGGTCGAAGTCCGTGGTGATCTCCCGGCGCAGCAGGAGCACGCCGCCGTCCACCAGCGGGGCGCCGCGCAGGTGCGCCGCGGCTTCGGCGAGGTCCTCCCGGTACTCGCGCACCATGTGGTCGTACACCTCGGGCGAGGTCAGCAGGAGCACGGCCAACCGGTCGGCGGTGCGCTCGTAGCGCACCCCGAGGTCGAAGGGGAGCAGGTAGAACACCCCTTCCTCCCCTTCGTGGCCCCGGTCCAGCAGCATGTCCACCACGCGCCGGCCGGGGTCGTCCGAGGAGGGGTCGATCCCGACGAGGACCAGCTCGGCCTCGTCCTCCTCGCCGTCCTCCAGCGCCGGCACGACGGTGATCCACATCTGTTCCGCGTCACCCATGCCGGTGATCCAAGCCCAAGCCCTCGTCCCGGTCCAATGGCGAGCGCGGCCGACGGCCGGCTCCGAGCGGGAGGTCGAGCCCCGGGCGTGGGAACCGGGCCCGGACGGCCTCACCGCCTCGGCCGTGCCGGGCACGGGCACCTTCCTCACCCCGACGCGGCTCGCCGACCCGTTCGACGGCAGTCGACCCGGCGGCACGTCGACGGTGACCGCCCGGTCACCCGCCCTGCCCGCCGGTGAGCAGTTCGAGGAGGCTCCCGGGCGTGTCGGCGCCGAAGCAGGTCTCGAAGTCGCGGGGCGCTTCGACGGCCTCCGCGGTGCTGCGGGGGAAGAGCGCCTGCTCGTACTGCGCGAGCGCGGCCTCGACGTCGTCGGGGTGGGCGGCGAGGGCCCTGCCGAGCTCGGCGCCGTCGAGCATGGCCAGGTTGGCGCCTTCGCCGTTCGGGGGCATGAGGTGGGCGGCGTCGCCGAGGAGCGTCACGCCGGGCACCCGGTCCCACCGGTGCCCGGCCGGCAGGGCGTGCAGGGCGCGCGGGACCGGCGGGGTGTCCCCGTCGGTGATCAGCGCGGTGAGCTCCGGCGCCCACCCGTCGAACTCGGCGGCCACCCGCGCGGTGGCGGCGGCGGTGTCGGTGAAGTCGATGCCGTCGAGCCACTCCCGGGGCTTGGTGAGCGCCACGTAGGTGTGCAGGACGCCGCCGGCCTCGCGGTGGGCCATGATCCCCTTGCCCGGCACGAGCGCGTACATCGCGCCGTCGCCGACGGCCTTCGCGCAGGCGGGGTGGCGCCGGTCGGCGTCGAACAGGTACGTCTCGACGAAGGACGTGCCGACGTACTCGGGCTCGGCGTCGGACAGCAGCGGGCGCACGCGGGACCACGCGCCGTCCGCGCCGACCAGCAGGTCGGTCGTCGCGGTCGAGCCGTCGGCGAACGCCAGTTCGTGCCGGCCGTCGCCGACCGCCCGGACCTCGGTGACCTTGCGCCCCCACCGGACCGTGCCGGGCGGGAGCGAGTCGAGCAGGATGCGCCGCAGGTCGCCGCGGAGCACCTCGGGTCGGGCGCCGGCGCCGTCGTCGGGGTGGTCGAGCAGGACGGTCGCGTCCGGGGCGAGGACCCGCGCGGCCTCGGCCCCCTGGTGGACGTGGGCGAGGAACTCGCCGACCAGGCCGGCCTCCTCGAGCGCGAGCTGACCGTTGTGCTCGTGGATGTCGAGCCGGCCGCCCTGGCCGCGGACGTCCGCCGAGGCGTCGGCTTCGCAGACGGTCG
The DNA here is from genome assembly GCF_016695385.1 of Saccharothrix sp. 6-C. Classification (NCBI taxonomy): domain Bacteria; kingdom Bacillati; phylum Actinomycetota; class Actinomycetes; order Pseudonocardiales; family Pseudonocardiaceae; genus Saccharothrix; species Saccharothrix sp. 6-C. The sequence goes on from NZ_CP064192.1 coordinate 3,670,461, forward strand.
CCGGGATGCCGTGGACGTGCAGGACGCGGGCGAGCGTCAGCCCGCCGAGGCCCGCGCCGACGATCGTGACCGAGGTGGCCATGCGGTGGATCCTTCGCTGCCGGGGAGTGTCTGGAACGGTGTTCCAGACACCTAGGCTGGAACACCGTTCCAGATATGTCAAGATGAGGCGCATGACCACCAGGCCGCGGCACCCGGAGCGGCGCGAGGACGCGCTCTCCCGGGAGCGCATCGTCGGCGCCGCCGTCGAGCTGCTCGATGACAAGGGCGAGAGCGGGTTGACCTTCCGCGCGCTCGCCGCGCAGCTGGAGACCGGGCCCGGGGCGATCTACTGGCACGTGGCCAACAAGAACGAGCTGCTCGCCGCCGCCACGGCCGCCGTCCTCGCCCCCGTGATGAGCGCCGAGGTCACCGGGACGCCGCAGGAGGTGATCCGGGCGGTCACGGTCGGCGTGTTCGACGCGATCGAGGCGCACCCCTGGGTCGGCGCCCAGCTCTCCGCCAACCCCACCCAGCCGACCGTGCTGCGCATCTTCGAGCGCATCGGGCAGCAGGTCCGGGCGCTCGGCGTCCCCCCGTCCGCCCGGTTCACCGCGGCGTCCTCGGTGCTGCACTTCGTCCTCGGTGTCGGCGGCCAGAACGCCGCACTGGCCCGGACGCTGCGGGGGACCACGAACCGGAGCGACCACCTGGCGGCGGTGTCGGCCGAGTGGGCGGACCTGGACCCCGACGAGTTCCCGTTCACCCGCGCCGTCGCGGACGAGCTGCGCGACCACGACGACCGCGCGCAGTTCCTCGACGGCGTCGACCTGATCCTGGCCGGCATCGCGCGGCTCCGGTGAGCACTCGCCAGGACCGAGGGCGGCGCGCCTCTCACGTCGCCTCCGGTTCCGCCGGAGGGCCGCAGCGGTGAGGGGCCGTCGGTGACGTGAAGTCGTGGAAGCCGAGTGGTCTCGTGTGGCCGCGGGTCCACTGTCGGCGGCCGTTCCGGCGATTTCCCGGTGGTTTCCACGACGCGCCGGCCGGAGCCGGCGGGCGGGCCGCCGGTCAGGCGCTGCGGCTCGGTCGTGGCACGACCCGCCGCCCGCCCGGGTAAACACCTTCCGCCACGACGAGCTGTTCGGCTGAGCGCCCGCCCCGACACCCCGCGCGACGGCGGTCGTCGGCCCGACCGGTCACGGGGGTGCGGTCGGTTCGATCAGGAACACCTGGTCGGACGTGGCGGAGCAGGGGGTCTGGACGATCTCGGCGCCGGCGGAGGTGGCCCGGTCGCGTGGGCCGAGGCACAGGTCCGTGGCGACGGGGCGGATGCGGACGTCCGTCGCGCCCGGCGGACCGGCCGGTTCGATCCGGAACCGCTGCGCCGGGTCGTCGTCGGCGCACTCGTGGCGTGGTTCGAGCACGTCGCGGTCCGGTCCGCCGAGCAGGACCGCGAGGCACCTGATGCCGTGCCGCGGGTGGTGCCACTGGATCTGCACGACGTCCGCGCCGAGCGGCTCGATGAACGCGTACGGGAGGGGCGCGTCCGCGCAGGAACCCTGGACGGCGACGGCCCCGGCGCGGTGGTCGGCGCGGCCCTCGGTGAGGCACAGCTCGGGCGTCCGCGCGGGGTGGACGCGCGCCCAGCTGCCCACCGGCCGGATGGTCAGTCCCACCACCGGTGACGCGGACGGCGAGGCCGGCGCGGACCGGTCGACCACCGCGTCGACGGCCACCGTGCCCACGACGCCGACGAAGGTGGCCGCGAGCAGGCTCGCCGCGCGACGCCATCGCGGAGCACGCGACCGGACCGGTGCGCCGAGCGCCGGGGCCGGCTCGTCCTCGTCGTCCTCGTCGGTGGCCCGGATGGCGATGTCGCGCCGGGTTTTCAGCCACAGCAGCACTTCGTCGTCCCCGAGGCCGCAGGCGCGGGTGAAGGTGTCGACGAAGTGCTCCCTGGGCAACGTGGCGCGGCCGAGCGTGGTCGCGATCGTGCTGGGCGGCAACCGGTCCTGGTGCGCCGCGGTCTTGCCCTCCAACTGTCGGTAGGTCAGCCCCGACCACATCCGCAACGCGCGCAGTGCCGTGGTGAACTCGGCTGCGGTGGTGGCCTCGGTCGGCTGCGGTGCTGCCAACGGCGACTCTGCTGAGCCGCCCCCTCCGTGGCTCATGGCTCCAGCATGGTGGTCCAGTCCACGTGGGGGCGACCGCCGATCCAGCGGGCGGCGTTGGGCTGTTCGGGTGCGTTCGTGAACGGCGTGGGCTACGTTCCGAACAGGCCTCGAACGGCGATCGCCCCGGTGAACGAATCCGAACAGCGCTGTGCCTTGTTCACCTGCTTCGCGCCGCCTTAGAACTCCTAACGCAATGAGTGGTGGCGTTGGAGGCGTCGCCAGCAGATGATCGAGCAGGCGATGCTGAGGAAGGCCTCGTGGATGTCGTCGCGGATCTCCCAGCGGACGCGCAGGCGGCGGAACCAGTGCAGCAGCGCGAGGGTCTGTTCGACCACCCAGCGGTGGACGCCCAGACCCGAGCCGTGTTCGACCCCGCGGCGGGCGATGACCGGCCGGATGCCCTGGGCGCGGAGTTGGCGGCGGTACTTGTCGTGGTCGTAGGCCCGGTCGGCGAACAACCGGCCGGGCCTACGCCGCGGTCGTCCCACCCGTCCACGCACGGGCGGGACGGCGTGGACCAGCGGCATCAACTGGGTGATGTCGTTACGGTTCGCGCCGGTCAACGTCACCGCCAAGGGCACGCCGCCGCCGTCGGTGATCACGTGGTGCTTGGAGCCCGCCCGGGCACGGTCGACCGGGCTCGGCCCGGTTTTGGGCCGCCCTTCACCGCCCTGATCGACGAGGAGTCCACCACCGCCCGAGACCAGTCCAACGCCCCCGCGGCCTGCAACCTCGCCAACAGCAGCTCGTGCAGCCGGGACCACACCCCTGCGGCGTTCCAGTCCCGCAACCGCCGCCAACACGTCATGCCCGACCCGTAGCCCAGCTCCTGGGGCAGGAACTCCCACTGGATGCCCGTGTAGAGCACGAACAGGATGCCGCACAACGCCTTGCGATCGTCCAACCGCCTACGACCGGGATACCGGAACCGCCGCTCGACCTTCGGCAACAGCGGTTCGATCAACTCCCACAGCTCGTCCTCGACCTCCCACGGCCGACGCCGGGCCACACCAACCTCCCACCGGACCAACACCACATCCGACAAGATCACAGCATACCCAAGATCATTCTGTTAGGAGTTCTTACTCTCGACGAGTTTCTGCTGCCGGTCCGCCCGGGGTCATTCCGCGGACTGCGCCTCATTGCGCCATCGGCTTTCGTCTGGACAAGGAGCACTCATGGGCAAGATCGCCGTCCTCACCAACGACCTCCAGGGCGATGTGGTTTACCTGACCCCCGAGCGGACCGCGGTGATCGCCGACGCGCAGCCCCACTACACGGCTTTCCTGGACGAGATGCGGCGCCGCGGTCACACCGTCTACCACCTGCAGTTGATCAACCTGCCCGACGACCCCAACGCGAACCGCAAAGCCGACGGGACCCTGCCGCTGCAGCGCGGCACCGAGGGCGCGGAAATCCTGCCCGCCTTCCTCGCGGACGGCGACGTGGTGGTGGAGAAGAACAAGGACAGCGGTTTCTACGAGACCGAGATGCACGACCTGCTTCAGGCCGCCGGCGTCGACACCGTCGTGGTCACCGGCCTGCAGACCCAGATCTGCGTGCAGACGACCGCCGCCGACGCCTTCTTCCGCGGCTACAACGTGTGGGTCCCCTCCGACTGCGTCGTCTCCGACAACCCGGCCGACCGGGACCGCTCGCTCACCTGGCTCAGCGGGTACTGCGCCACGGTCGCCGACTCGTCGGAAATCCTGGAAACCCTCGACACCAAGGGTGAACTGCCCCGCAGGATCGTCAAGACGCTGCCCTGACGACCGGCCGTCCCGATTCCGCGCACCACGATCCCGGGGAATCCGCGAATTCATTCCGCGCGCACCCGGAAAGGGAGGAATTTCGATGGCAAGGTCGGTCACCGGACCGGACGAGGTCGTTCTCGACCACGGCAGCGGGGCCAAGCTCAGCCATGAGCTGGTCTCCCTCATCGTCGACACGCTCGGCGACGTCTACATCGGCGAGATGGAGGACAGCGCCATGTTGTCCGTCCCCGTCGGGCGGATCGCGATGACCACCGACTCGTTCGTGGTCGACCCGCCGTTCTTCGGCAACGGCGACATCGGCAAGATCGCGGTCTGCGGCACGGTCAACGACCTCGCGGTGGTCGGCGCGCGTCCGCTCTACCTCACCCTCGGGATGATCCTGGAGACCGGGCTCCCGATCTCCCGGTTGCTCCGGGTGGTCGCCTCGATCCGGGAGGCGGCCCTCGAAGCGGGCGTCCAGATCGTCTGCGGCGACACCAAGGTGGTCCGCAAGGGCGAGGTCGACCAGATCTACCTGAACACCGCCGGCATCGGCGTCTTCGAGCGGGAACCGCTGCGGATGCGCGACGTGCGGCCCGGCGACCGGGTGATCCTCAGCGGGTCGATCGGCAACCACACCGTGCACCTGCTGTCGATCCGGGAAGGCCTCGGTTTCGAACAGCGCGTGCTCAGCGACTGCGCGCCGCTGAACGGGCTGCTGGAGGAGCTGTTGGCGGCGACGGCCGCGGGCGCGGTGCGCTCGGTCCGCGACGTCACCCGGGGCGGTCTGGCCGCCGTCCTGCACGAGTACGCGCAGGCGTCCGGGCTCACGATCAGGGTCGAGCAGGACCGCCTGCCCATCCAGTTCGAGACCGTGATGGCCACGGACATGTTGGGGATCAACGCGATCCACGCCGCCAACGAGGGCTGCCTGTGCCTGTTCGTCGCACCGGAGGCCGAGCAGGAGGTGCTGGCCGCGCTGCGCTCGCACCGGTACGGCGGTGACGCGGTCGCGATCGGCGAGGTGACCGCGACCGCCGAGCCGGTGGTGCTGATGCGCGACGGCGACGGGCGTGACTCCGTGATCGAGGAGCTCCAGGGCTCCGAGCTGCCGCGCCTGTGCTGAGCGCGGGAGGGGGCGGCGTGCCGGACGGCGGTCCGCGGATCCGGCGGCGCATCCGCGTGGTGGGCGTGGTCCAGGGCGTGGGCTACCGGCCGTTCGTGTACAAGCTGGCGCTGCGGCACGACCTGACCGGCTGGGTGCTCAACGACCCGGAGGGCGTCCTGGTCGAGGTCGCCGGCCGACCCGAGGAGGTGCGCCGCTTCACCGAGGGCCTGAGCGGGCAGGCGCCACCTCAGGCCCGGGTCACGGGTGTGCGGGTGGAGGAGCTGCCCGCCGCCGCGGAGGCGGAGGGGTTCACCATCCGGGAGAGCCTGCACGGCGGACTGCGCACGACGGTCGTCCCCGCCGATTCCCACGTGTGCGCCGACTGCCTCGCCGAGCTGCGCGACCCGGCCGACCGCCGGTACCGCTACCCGTTCATCAACTGCACCAACTGCGGTCCGCGCTACTCCATCATCCGGGACCTGCCCTACGACCGGGCCGCGACCACCATGGCCGCCTTCACGATGTGCCGACCCTGCGCCGCCGAGTACGGCGACCCGCTGGACCGCCGCTACCACGCCCAGCCCAACGCGTGCGCCGACTGCGGCCCCCGGCTGCTGCTGGCCGGCCCCGACGGCGAGGTGGCCGGGGGAGGGGAAGCGCTCGCGGCGGTCACGGCCGCGCTCACCGAGGGCAGGATCGTCGCGGTCAAGAGCGTCGGCGGGTTCCACCTCGCCGTGGACGCCCGCAACGCCGAGGCCGTCGCCCGGCTGCGGGCCCGCAAGCGGCGCGACTCCAAGCCGTTCGCGGTCATGGCCCGCGACCTGGCGGAGGTCACCGGTTTCGCCGAGGTCCGCCCCGCCGAGGCGGACCTGCTGCTCTCCCCGGCCCGCCCGATCGTGCTGCTGCGCAAGCGGCCCGGCGGCCTGCCGGAGCAGATCGCGCCGCGCAACCCGAACCTCGGCGTGATGCTGCCGTCCGCGCCGCTGCACCACCTCCTGGTCGATCACACCGGCTTGGCCGCGCTGGTGATGACCAGCGGGAACATCTCCGGTTACCCGATCGTGCACCGCAACGAGGACGCGTTGGCGCAGCTGCCCGAGGTCGCCGACCTGATCCTCTACCACGACCGCGACATCGAGGTCCGGGTCGACGACTCGATCGTCCGCTACTCCGAGCACCCCGGCCTGGACGAGCCGGTCGTCAGCTTCATCCGCCGGTCCCGCGGCTACGCGCCGTACCCCGTGGAGGTCGGCGCCGACCTGGCGCCGCTGGTGGCCTACGGCGCGGAGCTGAAGACCACGGTGGCGTTGAGCGGCGGCTCCCAGGTCTACGTCAGCCAGCACATCGGCGACGTCAAGAACGACGAGACGTTCGTGGCGCACCGGGCGGCCGTCCAGCACCTGGCGGAGCTGCACCAGCTCCGGCCGCGGCACGCCGCCGTCGACCTGCACCCGCAGTTCCGCGCCACGCGCTTCGCGTTCGAGGAGCAGGGCAAGGCCTTCGAGCACGTCGTCCCGATCCAGCACCACCACGCGCACATGGCGTCCTGCATGGCCGACAACCGGCTGACCGGCCGGACGATCGGCGTCGTGTTCGACGGCACCGGGTACGGCCTGGACGGCACCATCTGGGGCGGCGAGTTCCTGCTGGGCGACTACCACGAAGCCCGCCGCGTCGCGCACCTGAGGACCGTGCCGCTGCTGGGCGGCGACAAGGCGGTCACCGAGCCGATCAGGACCGGTTTCGCGCTGGCCCTGGACGCGTTCGGGGAGACCTCGGCCGCGATCGGCGCCTTCCCGGTCCTGGAGGGTCTGGACGAGCAGCAGCGGCACGTGTTCGCCACCATGGCGCGGCGCGGGATCAACGCGCCGCCCGCCTCCAGCATGGGCCGGCTGTTCGACGGCGTCGCCGCCCTGCTGGCCATCACCACGCGCGCCGAGTACGAGGCGCACGGTCCCGTCGAGCTGGAAGGCCTGCTCGGACGCGACTTCACCATGGCGGAACGCGACGAGGGGTACCGCTTCGGCCTGCTGGAGCACGACGACGTCACCGAGATCGACCCGCGGCCACTGGTGCGCGCGCTCGCCGCGGACGTGGCCGCCGGCCTCGACACCGCGGTGATGAGCCGTCGTTTCCACACGGCCGTGGTCGACGTCGTCGTGGAGCGGTGCCGGGCGTTGCGCGCGGAGGGCACGGGACAGGTGGTGCTGTCCGGCGGTGTCTTCCTCAACGAGTTCCTGCTGGTCAACTGCCTGGTGGAGCTGCGCGCGGCGGGGTTCGACGCGTACTGCCACCGGCAGGTGCCGACCAACGACGGAGGCATCTCGCTCGGCCAGGTCGTGGTGGCCGACGCCCGGCTGGCGGGTGGCGAGCGGTGACCGCGCCCCTGGCCCGCCGAGCGCGCCGAATCCCGGGGCGGCCCCGGACGCGCAGAACCGAGGAGAGAAACGAACCATGAAGAAGTACCTGGTCACCGGTGGGCGCGGGTACATCGGGTCGGTGCTGACACAGCGGCTGTGCCGATCGGGCTCAGAGGTCGTCGTGGTCGACAACGGCCTGGTCGGCGGTCCGGAACTCGACCTGCCCCGGGTCACCTACGTCGACGGCGACGTCCGCGACGTCGGCTCCTGGGACAAGGCGCTCGACGGGGTGGACGCGGTGGTGCACCTGGCGGCGATCGTGGGCGACCCGGCCTGCGCGGTCGACCCGGACACCGCCTGGGAGGTCAACTACCTCGGCACCGTCCGGGTCGCCGAGGCGTGCCGGCGTGCGGGTGTGCGGTCGCTGGTCTTCGCGTCCACGTGCAGCAACTACGGGCTCACGGGGGACGAAGAGGCGGACGTGTGGTCGCCCGTGGCGCCGCAGTCCGCCTACGCCGAATCCAAGGTCAGGTCCGAGCACTACCTGCTCTCGTTGCCCCGGGACGTGCTCTCGTCCCGTCTGCTGCGGTTCGCCACCATCCACGGCCTGTCACCCCGGATGCGGTTCGACCTCGCGGTCAACGTCATGACGGCGGACGCCGTGGCGCGCGCCCGCGTCACCGTGCACGGTGGCACGCAGTGGCGGCCGTTCCTGCACGTCGAGGACGCGGCGGCAGCCGTGCAGCTCGTCCTCCGGGACGGCCGGCCCACCGCGCCCAGCGTCTACAACTGCGGTTTCGGCGAGGAGAACTACCGGATGGACGCCATCGGGGAGCTCATCGCCGGCGAGATCGCCGGTGTCCGCCTGGAGATCCGCAAGGAGCAGACGGACCCACGCGACTACCGGGTGAACTTCGACCCCATCGGGCGAGAGCTGGGCCTCACCTTGGGTCACCGGGTGGTAGACACGGTGCGGGACATCCGGGACGCCATGCTCGACGGGGGGTTCGCGGATTTCGACTCCCCGCGGTACAGCAACTACCTGACCGCACTCGCGAAGCGCGACGACCCCGGCCTCGGCGCAGGCGGCTCCGTCCCGACCTTCCCACCCGACGAGCGCGTTCCGTCATCCACCGGGGGACCCCGACCATGACCGACACCACCGCGGACGCCGCCCGCCCGCCGCGCTTTCCCGAGCTGGTGCCCCTGACCCGCCCGACCGTCGAAGCCGACGCCGGGCTGGCATCGGCCATCGAGGGGATCCTCCGGTCCGGCATGCTCACCAACGGCAGGCACGTGCGCGAGTTCGAGGAGGCCGCGAGCGACTACCTCGGCGTCGGCCACGCGGTCGCGGTGAGCAACTGCACGACCGGCCTGATGCTCGTGCTCCGCTGCCTGGGCCTGACCGGCGACGTCGTCGTGCCGAGCTTCACGTTCATGGCCTCCGGCCACGCGATCGACTGGGCGGGCAACGGGGTCCGCTTCGCCGAGTCCCACCCCCGGACCTGGACCCTCGACCCGGACGCCGTCGCACCGCTGATCGCGCGGGCGGCGGGCGTGATGGCCGTGCACACCTTCGGCGCGCCGTGCGACGCCGACCGGTTGCAGGAACTGTGCGACACCAAGGGCATCCCGCTGGTGCTGGACGCCGCGCACGGCTTCGGCAGCCGTTATCCCGACGGCGTCATGGTGGGCGGCAAGGGCGTGGCCGAGGTGTTCAGCCTCAGCCCGACCAAGACCCTCAGCACCGGGGAGGGCGGGCTGATCACCACGAACGACGCCGCGCTGGCCGCGAAGCTGCGCACGGCACGCGAGTACGGCAACCCGGGCGACTACGACAGCCGCTTCGTCGGGCTCAACGGCCGGATGACCGAGGTGTCCGGCGCGCTGGGCGGGCACGCCCTCAAGGGCTTCGCCCGGTGGATCCACCTCAGGCGGTCCTTGGCCGAGCGCTACCGCACCCGCCTCGGCGGTCTGCCGGGCCTGGAGTTCCAGGAGGTGCCGGCGGGCGCGGTGAGCTCGTACAAGGACCTGGGCGTCCGCGTGGACGGCGCGCGGTTCGGCATGACCCGCGACGAGCTCGCCGAGCGCCTGGCCCGTGAGAACGTCAGCACCCGCAAGTACTTCAGCCCCGCGCTGCACCAGCAGAGGGCCTACCGGGACGTGCCGGTCGACGCGGACCTGTCCGTCACGGAGCACCTGGCGTCGAGCATGATCACGCTGCCGCTGTACTCGCACATGCCGGCGCGCCTCGTGGACGAGATCTGCGACCTCATCGGCGAACTGCACGCGGCCCGTCGATCGATCCAGCGCGGAAGTGGTGGTAGGGCATCATGAACAACTACGTGGCGGACCTGCGCGGGCTGGTCGGCACCCGGCCGCTGATCCTGCCCGGCACGTCGGTCGTGGTCACCGACCCGGCCGGGCGGGTGCTGCTCCTGGAGCGGGTCGACACCGGCGGCTGGGGCCTGCCCGGCGGCCTGATGGAGCCGGGGGAGTCGTTCGAGGAGACCGGGCGGCGCGAGGTGCGGGAGGAGACCGGCCTGGAGGTCGGCGTCCTGAGCCTGCTCGGGATCTTCTCCGGCGCCGAGTACTACTACCGCTACCCGAACGGCGACGAGATCTTCAACGTCACCGCCGCCTACGTGGCCACGCTGCCGCGGGAGGCGACCATCTCGCTGGACACCGCGGAGAACCGCGCGTGGCGCTTCTTCGCCCTGGACGAGATCCCGGCCACCCTGATCACGCCGGAGCGACCCGTCATCGCGGAGTACGCCAAGGTGGCGCGGTGACCGCGCCGGCGCCGGACTACACCGGGTTCATCGAGTCCTGCCTCCGCGAGGCGTCCGACGTGGCCACCCGCATGCGGGGCGTCGGCCGGGCCGCGGTGAAGCCGGACGACGTGAACCAGGTCGTCACCGACGCGGACCTCGCCCTGGGCGCGTTGCTGACCGGGCGGATCGGGGACGAGTACCCGGGGCACGCGATCCTGGAGGAGGAGAGCGGCGGAACCCCCGGCGAGCACGGGACCAGCTGGATCGTCGACCCGTTGGACGGCACGAGCAACTACGCCGTCGGCAGCCCGCTGTACGGGGTGATGATGGCGGTGGTCGGCCCGGACGGCGTGCTCGCCGGCGGCATGGCGCTGCCCGCCTTCGGCACGGTGTACGTCGCCCAGTCCGGTCGCGGGGCCACCCGTGACGGCCGGCCGCTCGAGCCGCTGCCGACCACCGCGCTGGAACACTCCCTGGTGGCGTACGGGATGGACAGGGGACCGGCTGAGCTGATGGCGGCCGAAGGGCGGCTCGTCGCCGCGATCGGCACCGCGTGCCTCGGCGTCCGCATGAGCAACAGCGTCTTCGACCTCTGCATGGTGGCCGAGGGCGCGTACGGCGCGTACGTGCACCGCGGTTGCCGGATCTGGGACGTGGCGGCGGCGGTGTGCGTCCTGGGGGAGTGCGGCGGTCGCTGCACCGACCTCGACGGACGGCCGCTGGACCTCACGCGCCCGCTGGAGAAGGCCGACCGGATCTTCGAGGTCTGCTTCGCCTCGGCCGCCGCGCACCCCTCGCTCGTCACCGCGATCGCCTCGGCGGTCCCCGCACCCGAGGAGGACTGATCGGCGTGACCACCACCCGCCCCGTCCGGCGCGGCCAGGACGCCCGCGTGGGCGTCCTGGCCATGATCATGGGACTGACCTGCGGCTACGACGCCACCGCGATGGCGGGCGCGCTGGCGCTGGTCACGGACCACTTCGCCCTCACCACGACCCAGCAGGGCTCCCTGTACGCCGCCACGGCGGCCGGGTGGATCGTCGGCGCGCTGCTGGGCAGCAGGCTCGTGAACGCGCTCGGCCGCCGCACGACCCTGCTCGGGCTGGCGCTGCTGTACCTGGCGGGCACCGCCTCGGCCGTGACGTCGACGGACCTCGGGTGGCTGGACGCGAGCCGCTTCGTGCAGGGCATCGCGATCGGCATCGCCATCGTGGTGACGCCCATCTTCATCGCCGAGTCGGTCTCCACGCGCGCTCGCGGGCGCACCGCCGTCCTGTACCAGGTGGCGACTTCCCTCGGGTGCGCGATGGGGTACGTCGGCGGCTACTTCCTCGCGGGCGGCGGGCAGTGGCGGCTGATGATCGCCGTGCCCGGTGTCCTCGCCCTCCTCACCGCCCTGTGGCTGACCCGGTTGCCCGAGACCGACCGCTGGCGGCAGCTCCGGGCCGCCGGGCCGATCACCGGCGCCGCGCGGGCGCCGGGCGTCCTGCGCGCCCTGTTCGGCCCGCGCCACCGGACGTTGACGCTGTTCGTCATCGCGCTGGGGTTCTTCGTCCAGGCCACGGGCATCAACGCGATGGTGTTCTTCAGCCCGCGGATCTTCGAGCACATGGGTTACACCGACGCCTTCGGGCTGCTGGTGCTGCCCGGTTCCGTCCAACTCGCGGGCGCGGGCGCGGCGCTGGTCTGCGCGCTGACCATCGACCGGTTCGGCAGGCGACCCGCCCTGCTCACCGGCACCACCCTCATGGGCCTGGGCCACGCCCTGATGGTGCTCGGCTTCGCCGTCGACTCGCCGGAGGTGCCGGGCTTCCTCGGCCTGCTGGTCTTCGTCGTCGGGTTCAACTCCGGGTTCGGGGCACTGGTGTGGGTCTTCGCCGCCGAGGGCTTCCCGGACCACCTGCGCGGCGCCGGGGCGTCGGCGATGCTGCTGACGAACCTCACCACCAACCTGGTCGTGGCCCAGTTCTTCCTCGGCCTGCTCGACGCCGCCGGCGGTCTGGCGACCTACCTCGTCCTCCTGGCCGTCACCGTCGCGGCCTGGCTCTTCGTGTTCTTCCTCGCCCCGGAGACGAAGGGCCGGTCGCTGGACGAAGTCCAGGCCTACTGGGAAGCCGGTCGGCGCTGGCCCGCCGCCGACGACGCACCCGCCGCCCGCACGTGACCGACGGCTCCGACCGATCCCGTCCGGTCGAGGGAGGTGCGGCCCGTGCCGCGGCGCAGTGAGGTCACCTCCGTGCTGGTCATCGGGTCCGGGCCGGTGGACCTGGGCGTCGAGTCCGACCGCGCCGGCGCCCGGGCGTGCCGCGTGCTCAAGGCGGAGGGCCTGCGGGTCGTCCTGGTCGACAGCGACCCGGCGGCCATCACGACCGGGGCAGGATTCGCCGACGCCACCTACGTGGAGCCGGCCACCCTCGACGTGGTCGAGCACGTCATCGCCGCGGAACGCCCGGACGCCCTGCTGACCACCGTCGGCGGCCGGACCGCGCTCGACACGGCCGTCGCCCTGCACGAGTCCGGCGTGCTCGCCCGCTACGGCGTCGAGCTGATCGGCGCCGACCTCGACGCGATCCGGGCGGGCGGGAACCGCGAGGACTTCGAGCGGATCGTCAAAGGCGCGGGCGGCGCCGTCGCCCGCGCCGTCGCCTGCGACACGCTGGAGCAGTGCCACGCCGCCGCGGCGGAGCTCGGCTACCCGGTCTTCGTGCGGACCTCGTCGACGACGGGCCGTTCCGGTTTCGCCGGCGACGAGCGGCAGCTGTCGGCCGTGCTCGGCACCGGGCCAGGCGCACACCGGGTGCTGATCGAGGAGTCGGCCCTCGGCCGGCGGGAGTTCGCGCTCGAACTCCTGCGCGACCGCGACGACGGCGTGATCGTCGTCTGCTCGATGGAGGACGTCGACCCGGTGGGCGCGCACCCCGGCGACTCCCTCGCCGTGGCGCCGGCCATGACGCCGACCGGCCGGGAGGTCCGGCGGATGCGCGAGGTCGCCACCGCGGTGGTCCGCGCGATCGGCGTGGCCGGCCGGTGCACCGTCCGGTTCACCGTCGACCCGCGCACCGGACGCGCGATCGTGGCCGGGGCGACCTTGCACGCGTCCCGCGCCGGCGCGTTCGCCGCCACGGCGACCGGTCTCCCGATCACCGAGATCGCCACCAGGCTCGCGCTCGGTCACACCCTCGACGAGCTGCCCGACTCCGTCGCCGGGGAGACCGCCTTCGGGCCGGGCGCGGAGCACGTCGCGGTGAGGGCGCCGCGGTTCGCGTCCGACGGGTTCCCGACCGCCGACGCGGGCCTCACCGCCCGCACGGAGCCGGTCGGGGAGGCGGTGGCGATCGGCCGGTCCTTCCCGGAAGCGCTCAACAAGGCGCTGCGTGCGCTGGGCGAGGACGGCGGTTCCTTCAGCTGGGTCGGGCCGCCCGGTGACCCGGACGCCTCGGTCGAGGCGAGCCGGCGGCCCACCGGGGCCCGCGTCGGCGCCGTGCACCGGGCCATCCGCGCCGGCGCCGCGGTCGCGGACCTGGCCGCCGCGACCGGCATCCACCCGTGGTTCCTGGACCAGGTCCGGCGGATCGAGGAGGTCGCGCGGGCGGTCGCCGGGCGGGACGGCGCGACCCGGCCGACGTTGCAGCTCGCGAAGCGGCACGGCCTGTCCGACGCGCAGATCGGCGAGCTGCGCGGCCTGGCCGAGGACGAGGTCCGCGCACTGCGCCGGTCGCTGGGCATCAGGCCCGGGTACCGGGCGGTCGACCGGCGCGCGGCGGAGTCCACCGCCCGGTACTCGTCCTACGACGGGGAACCGGGCGCGCCCCGATCCGCCGCACCGAAAGTGGTGATCCTCGGCAGCGGGCCGACGCGGTTCGGCCAAGGCGCCGAGTTCGACCACACGTGCGCGCACGCGAGCGCCGCGCTCGCGGTGGCCGGCTACGAGACCGTGGTGGTCGACGGCGACCCGCGAGCGGCGGCCGTCGACCCGGGCACCGGGCACCGCCTCTACCTCGAACCGCTCACCGTCGAGGACGTGCTGGAGGTGGTGGCCGCCGAACAGGCCACCGGCGAGGTCGCCGGCGTGCTGGTGCAGCTGGGCGGGCAGACCCCGTTGGCCCTGGCCGCACGCCTGGCCGCCGCCGGCGTGCCGGTCGTCGGCGTCAGCCCGGCGGCCATCGACCTGGCCGGGGACCTCGGCGCGCTGTCGGCCGAGGTCGGACTCCCCACCCCGGCGGGCGGCACGGCGACGTCGTTCGCCCAGGCCAAGGCCGCCGCCGACGAGTTCGGCTACCCGGTGCTGGTGCGACCCTCGCACGTGCCCGGCGGACGTGACGCGGAGATCGCCCACGACGAGCGCGCGCTCGCCGCCTCCTTCGAACGAGCCGCCGCCGGCTCCGGGCAGCCGGTGCGGGTCGACCGGTTCCTGGCCGGCGCGATCGAGGTCGACGTCGACGCCCTCCACGACGGCCGCGAGCTGTACCTCGGCGGCGTCATGGAGCACGTCGAGGAGGTCGGCGGCCACTCCGGCGGCTCGGCGTGCACGCTGCCGCCCGTCACCCTGGGCCACGCCGACGTCGTCCGCATCCGTGAGTCCACCCGGGCCCTCGCCCGTCGCATCGGGGTGCGCGGGCCGCTGAACGTCCGGTACGCGCTCGCCGCAGGCGTCCTGCACGTGGTGGAGGTGCACCCGGGAGCCGGTCGCACCGTCCCGTTCGCGGCCGCGGCCACCGGCGTGCCGCTGGCCGCGGCCGCCGCCCGGGTGGCGCTCGGGTCCGGCATCGCGGAACTGCGCGCCGAAGGTCTGCTGCCCGCCGCCGGGGACGCCGGCACCCCGCGCCCGGACGCCGCGATCGCGGTCAGGCAGGCGGTGTCGCGGTGGAGCCGGTCCCGCACCCCCGACGGGGACGGCGCCGATGCCCATCACCGCGCCGGCGCGGTGATGGGCATCGGGGCGACCTTCGGCGTCGCCTACGCCAAGGCGCAGGCCGCCGCCCGGGCCCCGCTACCCGTTGTCGGGCGGGTGTTCGTGTCGGTGGCGAACCGCGACAAGCGGGCCGTGATCTTCCCGGTGAAGGCGTTGGTCGACGCCGGTTTCGAGGTCCTGGCCACCGCCGCTACCGCGCAGGTGCTGCACCGCGGCGGTGTGGCCGTCACGGTCGTCCGCCCGCCCGGCGACGGACCCGACGGCGAGCCGTCCATCGTGGACCGCGTCCTGGCCGGCGAGGTCGACCTCGTCGTCAGCACCTCGTCCGGGCGACCCGACGGCTCCGAGGTCCGCGCCGCCGCGACGAGGCGAGGCATCCCGTGCGTCACCACCGTCCAGGGCCTGGCCGCCACCGTGCAGGGCATCGAGGCCGTCAGTCGCGGCCACGCGGTGGTCACCCCGCTCCGGGAACACCTCGGCGGACAGCCGGGCGGGGTGACCGTCCCGAGTCGGTTCCCGTCCTCCGCCGAGGCCGGGCGACACCTCGTCGGTGTCGCGGTCGACCGGCCGCGGTAGCTCCGCCCGGCTGTCCGCGATCCTGCGCCCGCCCGGTCACCCGCGGCAGCCCCGATCATTGCCCGAAAGGGCGTTATCCCCGGCTGTCGCGCACTCCTAGCGTGGCGTGAGTTCCGGCAACCCCTTAGGAGCGCCCGTGTCCCAGCAGCCCAAGTTCACCGCCCACCACTCGGCAGTCCTCGACGCGAGTCCCGCGCACGTGTGGCAGGAGGTGCGCGACTTCGCCGGCTTCGTGCACCTCGTCTTCGGCAACGCGGTGAAGGACGTCGGCTGGGTCGGCAAGTCGTCGGCTGCCACCGTGCCCGCCAAGATCGAGTTCACGCTCCTGCCCGGCAACGACCTCGTCACCGAGGAGGTCGTCGGCCGCGACGAGCTGACCCGGTCCCTCACCTACCGCACGATCGGTCAGGCCCTCAGCCTCTACGACTACGTCTCCACCTACCGCGTCCTGCCGGTGACGAACGACCACGGCCGGTGCTTCATGGAGTGGTCCCACGAGTTCAAGGTCGTCGACAACGCCGACCCCGCGTTCCTGCCGTCGTTCCTCGACATGGTGGCGGGCGAGATGGACACGGTGCAGGCGTACTTCGCCCAGTGACCGACCGCGGGCACCCGCACCGACCTCGACGCGGTGCTCGACCGGAGGATGCCGGTCGAGCACCGCGTCGCGTGCTCGGTGAGGGTCAGGTCGGTGGAGGAGCCACGGCCCGGACGCGGTGTCGCATCCGGAGACCGCGCCGGACCGACGTCGCGGGGGTGCGGGAGAAGGAGCCGCGCGGGGGTGCGGCCCCTCCCCGTCGTCCCCCCGGGGATGCCGGGCGGCGGCCAACCCGCCTGACCCGCCCGGCTGGTGTCCGGCCGTCGGGGTGCCGAACACCCCACAGCGTCGCGCACCCGTGCGGAAGTCCGCATCCGCAAACCTCCGTATGTGCCTCCGTATCCGCGATGACGTGATCATGTCCACCGATCTCCGTACGCTGTCGCCGGGAATACGGAGAGCGGTGGATGCGCGGCGTGTGGCGCTCACACGAAAGTGGACGCCGCAGCACCCGATCGCATCACAAGGAGAAGACGTGCAGCTGACCGCGGAGTTCGCCCCGGACCGACAGGCCCTCGTCGGCGGCCCGCTGCGCGGATGGCAACACCACGCCCACGAGGACGAGTTGGCCCGCCGCGGCCCCGTGCACGCGGCGGAGCTGCCCAACGGCCTGGAAGTCCTGGTCACCACCATGGGCCTGGAGGCGACCCGCGCGCTGCTGGGCGACGACCGGCTGGCCAAGGACGCCGCCGGGCTGCGCGCCGCGATGCAGGACCAGCTGGCGCGCAAGGGCCGGCCGACCGACCTGTCGCGGATCATCGGCCCCTCGATGCTCAACACCGACCCGCCGCACCACCGCAAGCTGCGCGCGCTGGTCTCGCAGGCGTTCACGCCGCGCCGCGTCACCGCCCTGCAGCCGGTCGTGGAGAAGACCGCGCGGGAGCTGGTCGAGGCCCTGCCGAACGACGCCGACCTGATCGAGGGCCTGGCGTTCCCGCTGCCGCTCGCGGTGATCTGCGACCTGCTCGGCGTGCCCGCCGGGGACCGCGACCAGCTGCACCACTGGACCGCGGCGATGATGACCGAACGGCCCGAGCTGGTCGTGCCCGCCTCCGACGCCATGTTCGGCTACCTGGCCGGCCTGATCGAGTACAAGCGGGACCAGCCGGACGACGCCCTGCTCAGCGGCCTCGTGCAGGCGCAGGTCGACGGCGAGCGGCTGACGCCCGAGGAACTGCTGACCACGGCGATCCTGCTCGTCGTCGCGGGGCACGAGACGACGACCGGCCTCATCGGCAACGCCGCGGTCGCGCTGCTCTCCACGCCGGGCGCGTGGGACGCGCTGGGCGACGA
This sequence comes from Saccharothrix sp. 6-C, assembly GCF_016695385.1. Taxonomy (NCBI): domain Bacteria; kingdom Bacillati; phylum Actinomycetota; class Actinomycetes; order Pseudonocardiales; family Pseudonocardiaceae; genus Saccharothrix; species Saccharothrix sp. 6-C. The sequence continues at coordinate 3,687,989 of NZ_CP064192.1, forward strand.
CACGGTGGCCGCCGCGGTCGAGGAGTCGGCCCGCTGGGACCCGCCGGTGCGCGTCACGCCGCACTACCGCGCGAAGACGGACGTCGAGCTGCCCGGCGGCGTGATCCCGGAGGGGTCGGTGGTGATGATCGGCCTCGGCACGGCCGGTCGCGACCCGCTGGTGCACGGCCCGACCGCCGACCGGTTCGACCCGACGCGGAGGCAGGTCGGCGGCAACGCGGCGCTGGGGCACGCGGCGTTCGGGCACGGCGTGCACTACTGCCTGGGGCACATGCTGGCGCGGATCGAGGCACGGGCCGCGCTGATGGCGTTGCGGACGCGGGCGCCGGGGGCCCGGCTGCTGGTGGACCCGTCGGAGCTGGAGCGCGGCGACAAGGTCGTGCCCAACACGTTCGCCTCGGTGCCCGCGCTGCTGGAGCCGTGACGGCTCAGTCCACCAGGCCGCGCCGGTGGGCGTAGACCACGGCCTGCACGCGGTCGCGCAGGTCGAGCTTGGTGAGGATGCGCGACACGTACGTCTTGACGGTCTCGTGGCTGAGCACCAGCGCGGCGGCGATCTCGCTGTTGGACAGGCCGTCGGCGATCAGCCGCAGCACCTGCAGCTCGCGGGGCGCCAGCGGCACGTCGCCGCGGGCGCCCTCGGCGGGCCGGATGCGGGTGGCGTACCGGCCGACGAGCTGCCGCGTCACCTCGGGGTCCAGCAGCGCCGCGCCGGCGGCGACGGTGCGGATGCCGTGCAGCAGCTGGGCGGGCGGCGCGTCCTTGAGCAGGAACCCGCCCGCTCCCGCGCGCAGCGCCTCGTACACGTACTCGTCCAGGTTGAACGTCGTCACCACGAGCACCTTGACGGGATCCGCCACGCCGGCGCCGGCCAGCAGGCGGGTGGCCTGGATGCCGTCGAGGACCGGCATCCGCACGTCCATCACCACCACGTCCGGGCGCAGCCGGCCGGCGAGGTCGACCGCGGCCCGCCCGTCGCCGCACTCGCCGACCACCTCGAGGTCCGGCTGGGCGTCGATGATCGTCGCGAAGCCGGTGCGGATGAGCGCCTGGTCGTCGCAGACCAGGACGCGCAGCGGGGCCGTCACGGCGTGCGGCCGGCGGGGATGCGGGCCTGGACGACGAAGCCGCCGCCCGGTCGCCGGCCCGCGTCGAACTCGCCGCCGAGCACGTCGACCCGTTCGCGGAGCCCGACCAGGCCGCGCCCGCTCCCTCCCGGTGACGTGGTGCTCGGACCCTCGGTGGTCACCTCCACGGCGATCTCCCCCTCCCGGTGCCGGACGTGGACGGCGGTGCGGCTGCCGCGGGCGTGCTTGAGCGCGTTCGTCAACGCCTCCTGCACCACCCGGTACGCCGTGACCTCGGCGCTGCCGGTCGTCTCGGGCGGGTCGCCGTCCTGGCGGAACTCGACCGGCTGACCGGCCGACCGGATCCGCTCGACGAGGGCGCCCAGCTCGCCGACGGGGCCCGTGCCCGGGTCGACGCCGTGGTCCGGGTTGAGCAGGTCGAGCAGGTGCCGCAGGTCGCCGATGGCGCGGCGGCCGGTGTCGGTCACCGCGGTCAGCGCCTGGTCGAGGCGATCGGGGGCGGCGGTCAGGTAGCGCGCGGCCTCGGCCTGCACCACCATGGCCGTCACGTGGTGGGTCACCACGTCGTGCAGCTCGCGCGCGATGCGCGTGCGTTCGGCGACCCGGGTGGTCTCGGCGACGTGGCGGCGGTGTTCGGCCTCGGTCGTCCGGAACATCCGCAGCCACGACCCGGCGCCCCACGCGATGGCCAACGCGATGGAGAACGTCGCGTACCCCACCAGGGGCTCGCCCGGCGCGAGCCGTTCGACCGCGACCGCCAGCGGCACGTACGCCGCGATCAGCAGGACCGCCGCGGTCTTCCGGTGGCTTCCCAGGTGGGCGCCCGCGCTCAGCAGCGCGATGGGCAGCGCGGTGCCCGCGGCGGTGTGGTAGCCGCGGAGCTGGTCGACGGCGAAGCCGAGCGACACCAGGACGAGGCACACGGCCGGCCACCGCCGGCGCACCGCGATCGGGAGGGCTTCGAGTGCGATCACCCCGACGGTCAGCGCGTCGAAGGGCCGGTGGGGCAGGTCGCCGAGCTGCGTCCCGTAGTCGTTCAGCCCCGGCAGGAACGCCGTGGCGGCGATCAGCAGGGCGAACGGGAGATCGCGCACCACGACGTGACACCGCCGCCACAGGTCCTGAGCCCCGCGGAGGTCGATCACCCGGCGAGCGTAGCGGTCGGGGCGTCGGCCTCCGCGCGGCGGCGGCGCGGGACGAGGTGACCGCGCCGGCGGGCCAGCCACAGGAACACGACCGTCAGCGCCGCCCCGGCCGCCACCGCGAACCCGCTCGCCTCGGGACCGAAGTCGCCGCCGGTGAGCGGGGTCGGGCCGGAGAACGTCGCGTCCAGCAGGCCCCGGGTCGTGTCGTTGCCCGAGACCTCGGCGGCGAAGATGCCCGAGAGGGCGAAGTTCCAGCCGAGGTGCAGCCCGATCGGCACCCACAGGGTGCGGGTGGCGGCGTAGGCGGCGGCGAGCATGAAACCCGCTTCGATCGCGATGGCGGTCGCGCCCCACAGGCTCGCGTTCGGGTTGACCAGGTGCGCCAGGCCGAACACCACACCGCTCAGCAGCAACGCGATCCAGGTGCCGGTGCGTTCCTCGACGATCCGGAACAGCACGCCCCGGAAGAGCAGCTCCTCGGTCACGGCGGCGGCCGCCATGAAACCGACCAGCGACACCGCGCCGGTCACCGAGCCGAGACCGGCGACCGAGTAGCCGCCCAGCGTGGCGATGGCCGCGATGACCGACCCGCACATCAGCACACCGATCACCAGGCCCCGGCCGGTCGCGGCGACGGCCCCGCTCCCGGCCACCTCCGCGGGCGCCCGCCGTTCGGTGCGCCGCACCACCCACGCGTAGACGAGCAGGGCGAGCACCGCCGTGGCGAGCCCGATCACCAGCGTGAGCCACGGATCGCCCTGCACGGCGGCGACGCCCTGGTTGCCGGCGAAGGCGACCGCGGCGACGGCCGACAGTTGCAGTACCACGCGCATTACGACTCCTCAGTCCGGTCCGCGACCGTCCAGCCGCGGACCGGACGGACGCTACGGATCCGACGCCGCCGAATCGTCACCGCGCAGAGGACAGTCGCGGGTAGCTCGCACGGGGGACAAGACCCTCCGGCCGCGCGTCCCCGCACGCCAGGGGCGCAACGCCCACTCCCGGCTCAGCGACCCGCCCACCCGCCCCCGGACCCGGCCGAGGCCGCGTGACGAACCGTCACCAGTCCAGTTCGAAGTCCCGGTGGTCGTCGGGATCGACCACCGCGACGAGCTCGTTCCCCGGCTTCAGGTGGGGGTCGTACCTGGTGTCGTGCTCGACCACGAACTCGGGCACGTCCGGGCCCTTGATCAGGAGCCGGACGCGGACCGTGGGGTCCTCGCTGATCGGCTCCACGGACAGGACCACGGCGGTCGCCGGCAGCCCCACCTCGTCCAGGCGCAGCAGCCGCCGGGCGGCGCGTGTGACCGCCCGCCACACGGCGATGCCCAGCGGCAGCAGCACCGCGGTGAGCACGATGCCGAGGGCGCCGCCGTCGCCGGCCGCGTAGACGACCGGTCCGGTGGCCATCAACGCCACGGCGAACAGGCGCGGGACCACGTTGCCGCCCCGTGCTTCGACGAACCCGTCCTCCGTCATTCCGTCACCTCGATCGGGTCCGGACCACCCGCCCGACCTGACCGGTCACCTGGTGGGAGGACGCGGCACTAGTCGGCCATGCTCGCCAGCAGCGAGATCAGCTGGTGGCGGCTGCTGATCTCGAGCTTGCGGTAGATCCGGGTCAGGTGCGTGTGCACGGTCGCGGGGGAGATCACCAGCCTGGTGGCGACCTCCGGGTTGGACAGCCCGTCGCCGACCAGCTTGGCCACGTTCCACTCGGCCGGTGTCAGGCCGCCCGGCCGGCGGTCCGGTTCCGCTGTCGGCACCTCGTCGAGAACGACGGCCAGCGCCTGCTCCACCGACTCCGCCGGCCCCGCGTACGCCCGCGCGTACTCGTCCTCGCCGAGCACCGCCTTGGCCCGCGCCACGGCCTGCGCGGTGACCCAGGCGAACGGCACCAGGCCGTCGACCCGGACGCCGGTCACCCGGTGCAGCCCGTGCGCCAGCCCCAGCATCCGGGCGGCGGCGGAACCGTCGCCGGCCCGCGAGTGCGCCCACCCCAACGCCTCGATCGACCACAGCGGACCCCACTTGTCGCGGATCTCCCGCTGCACCCGCAGGCCTTCCATCAGCACGTCCAGCGCGCCGACCGGGTCGCCCCACCGCGTCTGCACCACACCGCGGCACCAGTGCGCCCAGCTGATGCCCCACAGCGCGCCGAGCCGCTCGCACTCGGCGTGGAACTCCTCGGCCGCGGTCTCGGCCTGCTCACGGGAACCGAGCAGCACCAGCGACACGGTCAGCATGATGTGCGCGAGGTGGTGGTCCACCGCGAACGCGGGACCGAGCGCGCCGAACTCCTCGTGGGCCTGCCGCAGCAGCTCGACACCGTCGACCGCGCCCAACGCCAGCACGGCGTACGCGCCGCGCACGAACGTCACCGCGGGCACCGGCCCGCCCACCTCGCGGGCCATGGCGTCGGCCTCGTCCACCCGTCGCGCGACGAGCTCCCGCTCCACGCCGAGGCACAGCGCGATCCACGCGTCGAGGGCGATGGCGCTGGCCCGCAACGGGTCCGGCGCCGAGGAGAGCGGGTCCGGCGGCGTGGCGGCGAGCGCGCGTCCCAGCCACAGCCGTTCTTCGGGTAATCGACCGGCGTAGGTGTACCAGCGGGTGCGGGCCAGGTCGACGCTCATCAGCAGGCCGGCGTGGGCGGTGGCGGGGTCGCGGATCAGGTCGTTGAGCACCACGCGGTGGTTGGCCATGTCCGCGTCGACCGCCGCCAGCAGCGCGGCCTCGTTGTGCCCGGCGAACGACTCGGCCAACCGCGCCGCCTCGCGCCGGAAGTAGTCCTGGTGCCGCTGCCGCACGTCGTCGACCTCGCCGGCGGACGTGAGCCGGGCCGCGCCGTGCTGCCGCAACGGCTCCAGCAGGTGGTAGCGGCTGCGGTCGGCGGACGGCAGCGCGATCGACTTGTCCAGCAGCCCGGCCAGCGCGTCGGCGACCTCGTCGACGGCCAGCCCGTCGCCCGCGCACACGGCCTCGGCGGCGGTCAGGCTGAACCCGCCCTCGAACACCGACAGCCGCGCCCACAGCAGGCGTTCGGCGGGCGTGCAGTGCGCGTGGCTCCAGTCGATCAGCGCGGCCATGGTCTGGTGGTGCTCGACCGCGGTCGTGTCGTTGGCCGTGAGCACGCGCATCACGTCGTCGAGCCGGTCGGCCAGCAACGACACCGGCATGGAGCGCATCCGCACCACGGCCTGCTCGATGGCCAGCGGGATGCCCGACACGCGGCGCAGCACGCGCACCACGTGCGGCCAGTTCTCCGGCGTGACCCGCCAGCCCGGCATGCTCGCCTCGGCCCGGTCCACCAGCAGCGCCACGGACTCGTGGTCGAGGTCCATCGGCGCGTCCTCGGCGGGCACGTCCAGCGGCGGCACCATGACCAGCACCTCGCCGGGCACCCGCAGCCGGGCCCGGCTGGTGGCCAGCACCCGCACGCCGGGCGCGGCGCCGAGCACCGCGCGCACCAGCTGGGCGACCGGCTCGACCAGGTGCTCGCAGTTGTCCAGCACCAGCAGCACCTGCCGCGGCCGCAGGTAGTCGACCAGCGTCTCCAGCGGGGTCGTGGTCGCCTGGTCGGGCACGCCGACGGCGCTCAACACCACCTGGGCCAACAACTCCGGGTCCCCGCCGCGCGCCGACGCCAGCTCGATCACCCGGACGCCGTCGTCGTACGCGCGCTGCACCTGCGCCGCCAGTTCCAGCGCCAGCCGGGTCTTGCCGCCGCCGCCCACGCCGGTGAGCGTGATCAGCGGGGCGAGCCCGATCCGCCGGCGCAGCTCGGCCAGCAGATCCTTGCGGCCGACGAACGAACTCAGCGCCCGCGGCACGACACCGCCTCCCGCTGCCCGCTCGGTCATCCGGACACCGTACGACATCGGCCTGCGCGCGTCCCGTGAGATCGACGAAGCGACATACGGGCGAACATCTTCGCAAAGTCTTGCAGAGCTCGCTCGACATCCACGCTCGTCAAGCCGTTTACACCTCTCTTGAGCCGGGGCTAGCCTGCAAACAATTGCACTACCTTGCGCAATGGAGCGTGACGGGAGCAGTGATGCGAGCGAGATCGCGACGACTGACCGCCTTCCTCGTGACCCTCGGGCTGACCGGGGCGGTGTGGACCGCGCCGGGCAGTTCCGCCGAGGGACGGACGACCACGACGGCCACCGCCGCGGCGGTGAACAGCACTACGGTCTTCTACCGCCTGCCTTCGGGTTGGCCGGTCGCCAACGTGCACTACCAGCCGCGCAACGGCCCGTGGACCGCCGTGCCGGGCGAGCGCATGGAACCGGCGGCGTGCGCGGGCTGGGTGCGCCGGACCGTGCCGCTGGGCGACGCCACCGGCCTGGTCGCGGTGTTCAACAACGGCTCGGGCACCTGGGACAACAACAACGGGCGGAACTACGGCCTGGGCACCGGTGACGTCACGGTCGCCGCCGGCGTGGTCGGCGTCGGGAACCCGTGCGGGTCCGGCCCCGATCCGGAGCCCGACCCCGGTCCCACGGCCAACGCGGAGGTCTACTACTCCACCAAGACCAGGAACTGGACCGCGACCCGGATCCACTACCAGCCGACCGGCGGCACGTGGACCGCCGTGCCGGGCGTGGCGATGGAGCAGGTGTGCCCGGACTGGGCGCGCGCCTCGATCGACCTCGGCCAGGCCGCCGGTCTCAGGGCCGCGTTCAACAACGGCTCCGGCCAGTGGGACAACAACAACGGCGCCGACTACGCGTTGCGGACGGGGCGCAGCACCGTGAAGGACGGCGTGGTCACGCCGGACGCGACCGATCCCTGCGGACCCCCTGCCCCGCAGGACACCGTCGCGCCGAGCGTCCCCGCCGGTCTGCGGGCCACGGCGTCCGCGCTCACCGTCTCGCTGACGTGGACGGCGTCCACCGACAACGTCGCGGTGGCCGGCTACGAGGTCACCCGCACGGGCGGCGCGCTGGGCACGGTGGTGCGCAACACCGGCTCGGTGGGCTTCGCCGACGGCCCGCTCACCGCGAACACGACCTACACCTACGCGCTCAAGGCCTACGACGCGGCGGGCAACAAGTCCGCGTCCACCGCTTCCGTCGCGGTGACCACGGGCGACGTGCCGCCCGCCCCACCGGGCGGCACGCCGTTGGGCGGCGACCCGCGCGAGGACTCGATCTACTTCGTGATGACCGCCCGCTTCAACGACGGCGTGCCGGCCAACAACCGGGGCGGCAGCCAGCACGTGCGCTCCGGCAACGCGGCCGGCGGCGACCCGATGTTCCGCGGCGACTTCCAGGGCCTGGTCGACAAGCTCGACTACATCAAGGGCCTCGGCTTCTCCGCCGTCTGGATCACCCCGGTCGTGCTCAACCGCTCGGACTACGACTTCCACGGCTACCACGGCTGGGACTTCTACCGCGTCGACCCGCGCCTGGAGACACCCGGCGCCACCTACCAGGACCTGATCCACGAAGCGCACGCGAAGGGCCTGAAGATCTACCAGGACGTGGTCTACAACCACAGCTCGCGCTGGGGCGCGAAGGGCCTGTTCCAGGCGAAGGTGTTCGGCGTCCGCGACGACCAGTGGTCCTGGTACTACGACCAGCCGGTGCAGGGCTTCGAGTACGACGGCCTGACCATCGACCCGACCACCGGCAAGTCCTACTACAACGGCGACCTGTGGTCGTCCACGGAGCCCACCGGGAACACCTGCGTCGACTGGGGCGAGCCGACCCGGCACACCAGCCCCGAGGGCTACCGGATCTACGGCTGCCAGTGGCCCAGCCCCACCTCGGGCATGTTCCCCGCCCAGCTCTACCACCGCTGCTGGATCGGCAACTGGGAGGGCGAGGACTCCCGGTCCTGCTGGCTGCACGAGGACCTGGCCGATTTCGACACCGAGAACCCGATCGTGCAGAAGTACCTGGTCGACGCCTACAACCGGTTCATCGACATGGGCGTGGACGGGTTCCGGGTCGACACCGCCGTGCACATCCCCCGGGTGACCTGGAACCGCCGGTTCCTGCCCGCGATCCAGCAGCACGCCACCGCGAAGTTCGGGGACAAGGGCCGCGACTTCTTCGTCTTCGGCGAGGTCGCGGCGTTCGTCAACGACAAGTGGAACCGCGGCTCGGTCAACCACTCGGCGCAGTTCTTCACCTGGAAGGAACGCCGCGAGTACAGCGCCGACGACGCCACCGCCGCCCTGGAGCAGTACGAGTACGAGCAGGGCCAGGGCACCGGCGGGCAGCCGACGAGCCGCAACGCGTTCCTCGACGGCAACGCCTACCACGCGCCGGACCACTCGAAGTCCTCCGGCATGGACATCATCGACATGCGCATGCACATGAACTTCGGCGACGCGAACAACGCGTTCTGGAACGCGAAGGACTCCGACGACTCCACCAACGACGCCACCTACAACGTGACGTACGTGGACTCGCACGACTTCGGGCCGAACAAGTCCAGCGTGCGCTACGCGGGCGGCACGGACGCGTGGGCGGAGAACATGAGCCTGATGTGGACGTTCCGGGGCATCCCGACGCTCTACTACGGCTCGGAGGTCGAGTTCCAGGCGGGCAAGCCGATCGACTGCGGCCCCACCTGCCCGCTGGCGACGACCGGTCGGGCGTACTACGGCGACCACCTCGCCGGGCAGGTGACCGCGTCGGACTACGGCGTGGTGTCCTCCGCGTCCGGGCAGGTCGCGACCACGTTGCAGAAGCCGCTGGTCAAGCACGTGCAGCGGCTCAACCGGATCCGCCGCGCGGTGCCGGCGCTGCAGAAGGGGCAGTACTCGACGGACGGCGTGTCCGGCGGGATGGCGTTCAAGCGCCGCTACACGTCGGGGTCGGTGGACAGCTTCGCGCTGGTCGCGATCTCCGGTTCGGCGACGTTCACCGGCGTGCCCAACGGCACGTACCGCGACGCCGTCACCGGTGACACGAGGACGGTCACCACGGGCTCGCTGACCGCGAACCCCGGCGGCAAGGGCAACGCCCGCGTCTACGTCCTGGACCTGCCGGGCAACCCGGCGCCGGGCAAGGTCGGCGCGGAGGGCCCGTACCTGAAGTGACCTCCGGCGGGCGGGCGTGCCCTCTCCCACCGCCCGCCCGCCGGGTCCACACCTTCGGGTGACGTCGTGACACGCGCGCCGTCCCAGGAGCGATCTCAAGGGCACGAGGCATCGCGACAGGCGGTGGTGTCGACCCGCCGGGGAGGTCGGCCATGGGCACGTCGAGAGAGGAACGACGCCGGCGGGTGCAGGCGTTCGCGGCGTCGGGCGTCCCGGCCGCCACGGGCGTCGCGACCAACCTCGCCACCGAGTGGAAGAACGACGTCGTCGCCTGGTCGGCGGTGCTGGTGCTGACCGTCGGGTCCGGGGTGCTCGCGCTCGTCCTGGGCCGGCCCGCCGAGCGGGCGACGAGCGCGGTCGCGCGCCGGCGCGGCCACGTCGCGCACCGCTCCCGGGCCCCGCGCCGCCGGGTCCGGTCCTCCCGCCCGACCACGAGGCCCGGGGGAGCGCGCGGCGCGGGTCAGGCCCAGGCCAGCACCGACTCCACCTCGACGTCCAGCTCCGACACCGGGATGTGGCCGAACTGCTCCACCACGACCCGGCCGTCACGGCGCCGCCACGTGCCGCGCACCTGCCCGTCCACGACGACGTGCGGTCCCACGGTCCGCACCAGGGGCGCGTGCAGGGGGTCGAGCAGCAGGGTCCGGTCGGAGTAGCCGAGCAGGAACGTGTCGAACGGGCCGAGCAGGCGGACCGTGCCGTCGAGGTCGGCGGCGTCGGTGGCGGGCAGCTGCCAGCCGTGCCCGCCCCGCACCAGCTCGTCGAACGGGAACGCGGCGCCCACCTCGGCCTCGGGCAGGCCGCTCCACGCGGTGAAGTCCTCGACCGTCGCGGGGCCGTAGGCGCGCAGGTAGCGGCGGACCAGCTCGGCGACGCCGCGCGGCTCGTCGTCCTCGGCGCGGGGGAGCAGCCGGTAGGTCGACTCGCCCGCGCCGACCAAGCCCTTGTTGGCGGCGTGGGCCAGCAGGTAGGCGGGGGCGGGGGAGGCCGGGTCGAGGACCACGCCGACGTCGGCGAGCCGGGCGACGACCTGCGGCCTGGTCAGCGGTTCGGTCAGCACCTCCCGCAGGGCGTCCAGCGCCCGCGCGCACACGTCGTCGGTCAGGCCGAGCTCCAGCCGCCGTCGCCGGGAGCGGGCCGCGTTCACCGGGCCGAGCAGCCCCACCAGCCAGCCGACGTCCTCCCGGCGCAGCAGGTGCACCGCGCCGCGCATCGCGCACGTCCGCACGACGTCGCCGGCGGCGAGCGCGGCGCGCAGGTCGGCGGGCGTGACGCCGGTGGTGCGGGCCCGCACCGCGAGACCCGCGGCCGCGGTGTCCTGCGCCTGCACGGCGAGCACGTCGCGCAGCAGTTCGGGCAGCGAGCGGGCAGGGGTCGTCAGGCGTTGCGCCCGCATGCGCAGCGCCCTCGCCCGACCGGCCCTCACCTGGGCCCCGCGCCCGTCGAGCCGCGCACCACGAGCTCGGGCAGGAAGACGAACTCGGCGTGCGTGCCCAGAAGAGCATGGCCCCGCGTGCCGCCGATCTCCTCCAGCAACGCGTTGACCGCGGCCTGGCCCATCGCCTCGACGGGTTGGCGCAACGTGGTCAGCGGCGGGTCCGCGAACACGATCAGGGGCGAGTCGTCGAACCCGACCACGGACACGTCCTGGGGGACGCTCAGCCCGCGCTGCCGCGCCGCCCGGATCGCGCCGAACGCCATCAGGTCGCTGCCGCACACGATCGCCGTGCACCCCTTGTCCAGCAGCGCCGTCGCCGCGGACTGCCCGCCCTCGACGGTGAACAGCGAGTGCTGCACCAGCGCCTCGGCCTGCTCGGCGGTGTAGGGGAGCGCGGTGCGCATGTGCTGCACGAAACCCTCGATCTTGCGCAGCACCGGCACGAAGCGGCGCGGCCCGACGGCCAGGCCGATGCGCTCGTGCCCCAGCTCCACCAGGTGCGACACCGCCAGGCGCATGGCCGCGCGGTCGTCGGTGGACATGAACGGCGCGGAGATCTTCTCCGTGTAGCCGTTGATCATGACGAACGGGATGCCGCGCCCGGCCAGCTTGGTGTAGCGGCCCATGTCGGCGGTGGAGTCGGCGTGCAGGCCGGAGACGAACACGATCCCGGCCACGCCCCGGTCCACCAGCATCTCGGTCAGCTGGTCCTCGGTCGACCCGCCCGGCGTCTGCGTGCACAGCAGCGGCGTGTAGCCCGCGCTGGTCAGCACCTGTTCCACGACCTGGGCGAGGGCGGGGAAGATCGGGTTGCCCAGCTCGGGCGTGATCAGCCCGATGAGCCCGGCGCTGCGCTGCCGCAGGCGCGGTGGTCGTTCGTAGCCGAGCAGGTCCATGGCGGCCACCACGGCCTGGCGGGTGGCCGTGGACACGCCGGACTTGCCGTTGAAGACCCGGCTGACGGTCGCCTCGCTGACCCCGGCCTGCGCGGCGATGTCGCTGAGCCGGGCGGTCACGCCGTCCATGTGGGTTCCTTCCTCCGAGGCGGCACGCGCCCACGAGGAAAGTCCTTGCAAAGGCTTTCAGCAAGTCCTTGACCGTCACAGTTCGGGAGCCAACCCCGCTGAACCGAGGCAGAGGGCGGCCTGGCGGGCTCCGGCGGCCATCGACCCGGCTAGGTCGGCGCCCGCGAGGTGGGCGACCAGGAAGCCGGAGAAGAACGCGTCGCCGGCGCCGTTGGCGTCCACGACCTCCTCGATCGGCACGGCGGCCACGTGGTGGACGACGCCGTCCACCACGGCCACCGCGCCCTCGGCGCCGAGCGTGGCGACCGCGGGCTTGTCGAGCGACCGGAGGAACCCCGGCAGCGCGTCGCGGTCGGTGAAGGCGTCGTCGTTGAGGAACACGCGGTCGGCGGCGTCGAGGAAGTCTCGGTGGAACTCGGCGACGCCGTCGTAGTCGTGCAGGTCGCACCACACCGGCACGCCCGCCGCCCGGGCGGCGCCCAGCAGGGGACGGGCGTGGTCGGCGAGGTCGATGACGGCCACGTCGGCCGTCGCCAGCGCGGCCAGCGCGCGTTCGTCGTGCTCGGCCCGGTGCAGCCGGGGGAGTTCGAGGTAGATCGACACCCGCCCGCCGTGCGGGTCCATCAGGTTCAGGTGCTGCTCGGTGGCGGTGTCGACCACCTCGGCGATCACCCGCACCCCGGCCCGGTCGAGCGCGTCGAGGACCGCCCGCCCGGCCTCGTCGTCGCCGACGACGGTCCGCAGCGTGACGTCCGCGCCGAGGGAGGCGAGGTTCAACGCCTTGCCGGCCGACGTGCCGCCGACCGCCGTGCCGTGGCCGGTGGCGAACGCGGTGTGCGGCCGCGCCGGGGGCAACCGGTCGAGCCTGACCAGCCGGTTCCACGACACCGGACCCGCGACGAACACCTTCGGCTTGTGCATGCGCGCCAGTGTGAGGGGTGATCAACAGCACGGCCAACGGCGAGGAGGATCGGACTGCAAGTTCTGTCATGTTTGTCTCTATAGCTTCAGTGTTGACCGAAAATGACGAACATCCCTCACGTGCGCGCGCCATCCGGAAACATGATCGACTCGAACCACGACCGAGCACGCCGAGAGAGGTCGCTCCATGTCCCGAAGCAACGACTTACTGAGACGTTCGCTCGTTCCCGTCGCCACCGCGGGCGCACTCGCCCTGATCGCACCACCGGCCACCGCCGCCGACGTCGACGTGCCCTGTGACGCGTCCGCGCTGGTCGAGGCAGTGGCCGCGGCCAACGCGTCGAGCGTTCCGGACGTCCTGTCGCTGACGCCGAACTGCGTCTACACGCTCACCGCGCCCGCCGTTCCGGCGGGCAGGGAAGGGCTGCCGGCCATCGCCGGGAAGCTCACCGTCCACGGCAACGGCGCCACCATCGCCCGGGCCGCGGACGCACCGCAGTTCCGGCTCATCACCAACTGGGGCGACCTGAGCCTCGACCACGTCACGCTCACCGGCGGTCACGCGCAGGACGCGGTCGGCGCCGACTCCTCCGGGTCGGGGAACCCGGGTCGGGGAACCCGGGTGGCTCCGGCGGGGCCATCGAGAACTGGGGTCCGCTGAGCATCAGCGACAGCGTGCTGAGCGGCAACGCCGCCGGCGCGGGCGCCCCCGGAGCGGACGCCACCGGCACCGCGGCCGCCGGTCGCGGCGGGCTCGGCGGTTCCGGCGGCGCCATCTCCTCCTACAGCTCGACGTCGGTGCCGGTCACCATCACCGGCAGCACGATCACCGGCAACGTCAGCGGTCCCGGTGGGCGGGGCGGTGACGGCCTCGGCGCGGGGACTGGCGGTCGTGGCGGCTCGGGCGGTTTCGGCGGTGGCGTGCACACCATCGGCGGCACCGCGCTGCGCATCAGCGGCGGCGTCGTCACCGGGAACGTCGCCGCCGACGGTGGCGTGGGAGGTTCCGGTGGCGTCGACGGCGGCGGGGGAGGAGAGGGCGGCTCGGGCGGCGCCGGCGGCGGTGTGGACGTGGGTGGCCGGGTGGGCCAGTCGCTGAGCCCTTCCGTCACCGGCGTCAAGATCACGGCCAACCGGGCGGGCCGGGGTGGTGACGCCGGCGCCGCCGGGCCCGGCGGCTACGCCGGTTGGGCGGGCTTCGGCGGCAGCGGCGGCGGGGTCGCCGTGTACCGCGAGTCCCTCACCCTCGACCGCAGTTGGGTCAGCGCCAACGCTGCGGGTGAGGCCGGCGCGGGGGTGGCGCCCTGGCCGGGTTCCGGCGGTGGCATCGACACCCTGGACGCGCACGTCACGCTGGTCAGCGGGACCGTGGTGACCGGCAACCGGCCGGACAACTGCGACTCCGCGGCCCACGTGCCCGGCTGCGTCAACGTCCCGGTCGCCCGGGCCCGGCGCGGCGAGGCGGCCGTCGGCCGGGACCTCGGGGTGGAAGACCTCACCCGTGCGGCACGCGCCGCGTCGGTGCCGGCGAGGTAGTCCGCGTCCCGTGCCCGACCGCGATCACCGGTCGGGCACGGGACCGCCACCTGCGTCAGAACTCGACGGCCAGCGAGTCCAGCCGGTGCCCGAGCGGCGGGACGGGGGAGCGGTCGAGCACGTCGTACGCCGGGCGGAGGTCGGGGAAGCGGTCGAGCAGGGCGCGGAAGCACTCGTCGGCCTCGGTCCGGGCCAGGGCCGCGCCCAGGCAGTAGAACGCGCCGAGCCCGAACGCGGTGTGCCGGTTGGGCCTGCGGGTGATGTCGAACCGGTCCGGGTCGGCGAACACCTCGGGGTCGCGGTTGCCGGCGGTCATCGCCAGGTAGAAGCGCGTGCCCGCGGGCAGGTCGTGGCCAGCGCGTGCCCGCGGGCAGGTCGTGGCCGCCGACCTCGACGGGCGCGGTGCTCTCGCGGACGATCAGGGCCGCCGGTCCGTCGCAGCGCAGCATCTCCTCCACGGCGGCGGGGGTGAGGTCGGGGTCGGCCTGGAGCCGGGCGAGCTCGTCGGGGTGCTCCAGCAGCAGCACGAGGCCGTTGGCGATGAGCCCCGCGGTCGTCTCGTGGCCCGCGAACAGCAGCAGCACGCAGTTGGCGACGATCTCGTCCTCGGTGACCAGGCCCTCGCGCTCGGCGCCGACGAACATGCTGACGAGGTCCTCGCGGGGCTCGGCCCGGCGTTGCCGGACGAGGCCGCGGACGTACTCCTCCATCTCCAGCACGCTGCGCTGGGACTGCCGCAGCCGGTCGAAGCCGGCGAGCTGGAAGATCGCCACGATGTCGCGCGACCAGGCCTGCAGCTGTTCGCGGTCGGAGGTGGGCATGCCCAGCATCTCGGCGATCACGTTGGCGGGCAGCGGGTACGCGAGGTCGGCGACGACGTCCATCCGGCCGCGTTCCGCCACCGCGTCGAGCAGTTCGGTGGTGAGCTCGCGGATCCTGGGCCGTAAGCCGTTGACGGTGGCGGGGGTGAAGTAGCGCTTGAGCAGCTGCTGGAACCGCACGTGGTCGGCTTCGGCGGTGTGGCCCATCCACAGGTGCATGGACTTGCGCAGGGGGAGCAGCTCGTCCTGCTCGGCCTGGCTGAACGTGGACAGGCCCTGGGCCGTGTTGGCGGGGGAGAGGCGGCGGTCCTTGAGCGCGGCGACGATGTCGGCGTGCCGGGTGAGCAGGTAGGCGTCGAGCTGGGGGAGGTGGCTGACCGGGCTCTCGGCGCGGATGCGGTGCAGCAGCGGCACCGGGTCGGCCAGCGCTTCGGGCGTGAACAGGTCGTAGGACCGGACGGCAACGGCTGAGTCGCTCATGACGGCAGTCTGGTCCCGCCGCCCGGTCGGCGACCACCTGCGCCGACCGGGATGCCTTTATCTTCTCAATAACTTCAGTGTTGACTGAATGTAATCCACCAACCGTCAGGCACGCTGACAGCACCCACCAAAAACAGCAAGGAGAGCAAAGACCGGTCAGGCCTGGTCGGCCCACCAGCGGCGGCCGGTCGCGGGCAGGGTGGAGATCGGGTCGTAGTACGGGTAGCGGCGGTCGAGGGCTTCGGGGTCCTCGAGCTCGATGCCGGTGCGGTAGTTCTTGGTCCAGTACGAGATGCCGAGCTCGCGGTCGTACTCGTGGAGCTGGTGGACCCACCTCTTGCCGACGTACGGGACGTCGCAGACGATGCGCGGCGTGGCGTAGCCGGGCAGGTAGCCCATGATCGCGTGCTGGAGCTCCTGCGCTTCCCAGACGGCGACGCGCCAGTGCTCGGCGTTGGGGATCATGTCGCACATGTAGAAGTAGTACGGCAGGATGTTCGCCTCGCCCTGGAGCGCGAAGCAGAGGTCGAGCAGGTCTTCCGGGGTGGCGTTGACGCCCTTCATGAGCACGCCCTGGTTGCGGACGTCGCGGACGCCGACTTCGAGGGCGGTGCGGGCGGCTTCGGCGACGAGCGGCGTCACGGACTGCACGTGGTTGACGTGGGTGTGGATGGCGAGGTTGACGCCGCGGCGGCCGGCGGTGCGGGCGACGCGTTCGAGGCCTTCGACGACCTTGGGCTGGAGCCAGTGCTGGGGCAGTCCGGCGAGGGCCTTGGTGGCGAGGCGGACGTCGCGGACGGTGTCGATGTCGAGCAGTCGCATGAGGAACGACTCGAGCTGGGGCCAGGGGACGTTGGCGACGTCGCCGCCGGAGACGACGACGTCGCGGACGCCGGGTGTGCGCTTGAGGTAGTCGATCATCTGGTCCTGGCGGTCGACCGGTTTGAGCGCGAGCTTGTGCTTCTGGACCTGGGGTGTGGAGTTGCCGACCAGGTCCATGCGGGTGCAGTGGCCGCAGTACTGGGGGCAGGTGGAGACGAGTTCGGCGAGGACCTTGGTGGGGTAGCGGTGGGTGAGGCCTTCGACGACCCACATCTCGGCTTCGTGGAGGGAGTCGCGGGCGGAGTGGGGGTGGCTGGGCCAGTCGGGGTCGCGGTCGGAGTGGACCGGGATCATGTAGCGGCGGATCGGGTCGGCGAAGAAGGCTTCGGTGAACGCCTCGGGGTCGAGTGGGGCGTCGGGTGCCATGGTGTTGAGCATCTGGGGTGGCACGAGCATGGACATGGTGGCGGATCGCTGCTGGTCGGCGGCCAGTTCGTCGTAGAACCGGTCGGTGAGCAGGTCGCCCATGAGGGTGCGCAGCTGTTTGGGGTTCTTGACGCAGTTGGCGCGTTGCCACTGGGCGTCGCGCCATTGGGCGTCGGTGGTGTCGCGCCAGCCGGGGAAGCGGCGCCAGTCGGGTTCGACCAGCTCTTGGCGCACGTAGGTGTAGGGCTGGAGGTCAGCCCTGTGCTGCGTGGGCGTGACCTCGTGCAGCGCAGTCATCCATGCTCCCTCTGGGTCGAGTGGCGTGAAGATATGCTGCCAGATGACCTGTTCGCCGTAAATATTACGGCGGGGAGCGTTTCGGGGTGGTTGTGCGTTGGGATGGGTATGCGTGTGTTCGCGGTACTGCTGGTCGGGTTTGCGGTGGAGGTGACCGCCCTGGTGGCGGCGTACGGGGCGTGGGGTCTGCTGCCGACCCTGGGTCTGTTGCTGCTGGGCGGGGTGGTGGGTTCGGTGTTGCTGCGTCGTGAGGGCGCGCGGGCGGTGGCGGCGTTCTCGGAGGCGGTGCGGACGCGTCGGGCGCCGCACCAGGAGGTCGCGGACGGGGTGTTGATCGCGGCGGCGGCGTTCTTGATCATCTTGCCGGGGTTCGTGAGCGACGTGGTGGGGTTGGTGTTGTTGTTCCCGCCGGCGCGGCGGGTGTTGAGTCGGCGGATGGCGCGGCGGGCGGAGGAGCGCGAGCGGGCGATGGTGTTGAACGTGCGGTACGGGCAGCACCCGATGGCGGGTGGTGTGGTGGTGGACGGTGATGTGGTGGAGGTGCGGCCGGAGTCGTCGTCGGATCGGCCGGAGTTGACCTGATCGGGTGTGGCGGGTGGTTTCGCGCTGCCGGGCCGGTGGGGTGGTTCCTAGGCTTCGCCCTGGTTCGTTTCCAGGGAGAGGTGTGGTCATGTCGGGCGATCTGCGGGTGGACAACGTCGACCGGGCTTTCGCGGTGTTCGACGTGGACGGTGACGGGGTGATCGGCTGGGAGGACTTCTCGGCGGCGGCCCGGGGTGTGGGTCGGGAGTTCGGGTTGGGGGTGGAGGCGCCGCAGGTGCGGAACTTGGTGGCGGCGTACCGGGAGGTGTGGGCGTACGTGGCGGGTGCGGACCTGGACGGGGACGGTGTGGTGAGCCGGGGTGAGTTCCGGGAGGCGCACGAGTCGGGGCGGTTGTCGGCGGCGGAGTTGGTGGAGAAGTGGTTGGTGGTGTCGGGTCGGAACTTCGAGGTGGCGGATCGTGATGGTGACGGTGCGTTGGACGGGAGTGGGTTCGCGGGGATCTACCGGGGGTCGGGGGTGACGGATCCGCAGGTGGCGGCGATCGCGTTCGCGGGGATGGACGTGGACGGGGATGGTCGGGTGGATCGGGTGGAGTTCCAGACGCACGTGCGGGGGTTCTTCACGGCGGAGGACGCGTCGGTGAAGGGCGCGCGGATGTTGAGCGGGGGCTGAGGGGTCGGTCGGGGGTGTCGTCGGGGGGTGGCTTGGGTATGTGAGACGGCATGACCGTCATCGGTGTGCACGCGTCTCATGAGCAGGTCCACCCTTCCGCGTTGTTGGCGGCGGTGCGGCGGGCGGAGGAGGTGGGTTTCGGGGCGGCGATGAGTTCGGACCACTTCTCGCCGTGGAGTGCGCGGCAGGGGCAGAGCGCGTTCGCGTGGTCGTGGTTGGGTGCGGCGTTGCAGGCGACGGGGTTGCCGTTCGGGGTGGTGAACGCGCCTGGTCAGCGGTATCACCCGGCGATCGTGGCGCAGGCGATCGGGACGTTGGGTGCGATGTTCCCGGGTCGGTTCTGGGCGGCGTTGGGCAGTGGTGAGGCGAGCAACGAGCACATCACGGGTGGTGGGTGGCCGCGCAAGGAGGTGCGGAACGCGCGGTTGTTGGAGTGCGTGGAGGTGATCCGCGCGTTGTTGGCGGGGGAGGAGGTCAGTCACGACGGTCTGGTGCGGGTGGATCGGGCGCGGTTGTGGACGAGGCCGGAGGTGCCTCCGTTGTTGATCGGTGCGGCGGTGAGCGAGGAGACCGCGCGGTGGTGTGCGGGGTGGGCGGATGGGTTGATCACGGTGAACGCGCCGGTGGAGCGGTTGGAGCGGATGGTGGCGGCGTACCGGGATGCGGGTGGTCGGGGGAAGTTGCACTTGCAGGTGCACTTGAGTTGGGCGGAGTCGGAGGAGGAGGCGCGGGGGGTCGCGCACGAGCAGTGGCGGAGCAATGTGTTCGGGCCGCCGGTGTGTTGGGACTTGGACACGGCGGAGCACTTCGACGTGGTGTCGGAGCACGTTCCGGTGGGTCGGGTGGCGGAGGTGGTGAACGTGTCGTCGGATCTGGGGTGGCATGCGAAGACGATCCGGGGTTATGCGGATCTGGGGTTCGAGGAGATCTACCTGCACCACGTGGGTCGGGAGCAGGAGCGGTTCCTGGACGCGTTCGGTGAGCGCGTGCTGCCGGAGGTGGGGGCGTGAAGCTGACGAGGACGGCGGACCTGTGGTGGAAGAACGCTGTGGTGTACTGCTTGGACGTGGAGACGTTCCACGATTCGGATGGTGACGGGCACGGTGATTTCCGGGGGTTGATCGACAAGATCGACCACTTGCACCGGTTGGGTGTGACGTGTTTGTGGTTGATGCCGTTCTTCCCGACGCCGGATCGGGATGACGGGTATGACATCACGGATTTCTACAACGTGGATCCGCGGTTGGGGACGTTGGGTGATTTCGCGGAGTTCGTGCGGACGGCGCGGGACCGGGGGATGCGGGTGATCGCGGACCTGGTGGTGAACCACACGTCGGATCAGCATCCGTGGTTCCAGGCGGCGCGTGATCCGGGGAGTCCGTTCCACGATTGGTACGTGTGGGCGGACAAGCCGCCGGCGGACGCGCACGAGGGTGTGGTGTTCCCGGACAAGGAGACGTCGTTGTGGACTTACGACCGGAAGGCGAAGCAGTACTACTTGCACCGGTTCTACCGGCACCAGCCTGATCTGAACGTGGCGAACCCGCAGGTGCGGGATGAGATCGCGCGGGTGATGGGGTTCTGGATGGAGTTGGGGTTGTCGGGGTTCCGGGTGGACGCGGTGCCGTTCTTGTTGGAGGCGCCGGTGGAGGCGTTGCCGGATCCGCACGACTACCTGGCGGATCTGCGGGCGTTCCTGTCGCGGCGCAACGGCGAGGCGATCCTGTTGGGTGAGGTGAACCTGCCGTACACGGAGGCGATGGCGTTCTTCGGTGGTTCGGACGGTGTGGGCGACGAGTTGCACATGTGTTTCGACTTCATCGGGATGCAGCAGATGTACTTGTCGTTGGCGCGGCAGGACGCGAGTCCGTTGACGCATGCGTTGAAGGAGCGGCCGGAGCCTCCGCGTGATTGTCATTGGGCGACGTTCGTGCGCAATCACGACGAGTTGACGTTGGACAAGTTGACGGAGCCGGAGCGGCAGGAGGTGTTCGCGGCGTTCGGTCCGGATGAGGACATGCAGTTGTACGGGCGGGGTCTGCGTCGGCGGTTGCCGTCGATGTTGGAGGGGGATCTGGGTCGGATCAAGATGGTGTACAGCTTGTTGTTCTCGTTGCCCGGGACGCCGGTGTTGTTCTACGGCGAGGAGGTCGGGATGACGGAGGACCTGTCGTTGGAGGGGCGGTTGGCGGTGCGGACGCCGATGTGGTGGGACTCGGTGGACGAGCAGCGTCGGGACGGGGATTCGTTGTTGGGGTGGACGCGGTTGTTGGTCGAGCGTTATCGGGAGTGCCCGGAGTTGGCGTGGGGTGAGTTCTCGACGATCGACACGGCGGAGCCGTCGGTGTTCGCGCACCGGTGTGAGATCGATGGTGGTGTGGTGGTGGCGGTGCACAACTTCGCCGATCGGGAGGTGTCGGTGGAGGTGCCGAAGGTGGATGGTGTGCTGACGGATCTGTTGGTGGACGGGACGGTGGCGCCGGGGAAGGACGGGACGGCGGTGGTGGAGCTGGGTCCGTACGGGTGTCGGTGGTTCCGTCAGGTGAGGCGGTAGCCGTGGGCGGGTCGGTTGGCCATGCCGTAGCGGGGTTGGACTTCGGCTTTGCCGATGGTGACGAGGTGTTCGAGGTAGCGGCGGGCGCTGACGCGGGAGAGGCCGGCGCGGTCGCCGACTTCTTGGGCGGAGAGGTCGTCGTCGGTGGTTTTGAG
This sequence comes from Saccharothrix sp. 6-C, assembly GCF_016695385.1. Lineage (NCBI taxonomy): Bacteria > Bacillati > Actinomycetota > Actinomycetes > Pseudonocardiales > Pseudonocardiaceae > Saccharothrix > Saccharothrix sp. 6-C. Next base: position 3,708,970 of record NZ_CP064192.1, read on the forward strand.
GGTGTCGTGGACGAGTTTGAGGGTGACGGCGGAGAGTCCTTTGGGTAGGGCGGTCCGTGGTCGGTGTTGCAGGAGTTGGTCGACTTCGTCCTGGTCGAGCCAGGGGCCGAGGCGTTGGGCTTCGGTGCGGCGGGCGAGGTATTCGCGCATGCGGTCGAGGAACGCGGCGCGGGTGAAGGGTTTGACGAGGTAGTGGTCGACGCCGCGGGACATGGCTTGGCGGACGGTGTCGCGTTCGCGGGCGGCGGTGACGGCGATGACGTCGACGGGTGCTCCGGGTCTGGCGCGGAGTCGGGCGAGGACTTCGAGGCCGGAGATGTCGGGGAGGTGGATGTCGAGCAGGACGAGGTCGGGGTGCAGGGTGTCGACGGCGCGGAGGGCTTCGCCGCCGGCGTGGGCTTCGCCGACGACGGTGAAGCCGGGTAGTGCGTCGAGGAAGCCGCGGTGGACGGCGGCGACGGCGAAGTCGTCGTCGACGACGAGGGTGCGGATGGTCATCGGGCGGCCTCCGGGAGCCAGACGTCGAACGAGGCGCCGCCGAGTTCGGAGTCGGTGAGGTGGACTCGTCCGCTGCGGCGGGTGACGACGCGGGAGACGAGGGCGAGGCCGATGCCTCGTCCGTGTGCGCCTCGGGGGGCTTTGGTGCTGACGCCGAGGGTGAAGATGCGGTGGCGTTGGGTGTGGTCGACGCCGGGTCCGTCGTCGTCGACGACGACGCGGACGCCGGTGGGGTCGGAGTGGACGAGGACGCGGACGGTGCCGCCGGGGTGGACGGCGTCGACGGCGTTGTCGACGAGGTTGCCCAGGACGGTGAGGGCGTCGTCGCCGGTGCGGGCGTGGACGGTGGTGGCGGGGTCGAGGCGGAGGGCGACGCCGCGTTCGTGGGCGGTGGAGGACTTGGCGAGCAGGAGGGCGGCGAGGGCGGGGTCGGTCATGGCGCCGCCGATGATGTCGGAGGTGACGGAGCCGGCGCCGCCGACGCGTTCGATGTAGGCGACGGCGTCGTCGCGTCGGTCGAGTTCGACGAGGCCGCTGATGACGTGCAGGTGGTTGGTGAACTCGTGGGCTTGGGCGCGGAGGACTTCGGTGACGGTGCGGTGGCCGTCGAGTTCGCGCAGGGCGTCGTGGAGTTCGGTGCGGTCGCGGAGGGTGAGGACGACGCCGACGGGGCGGCCGTGGGTTTTGGCGGTCATGCGGTTGGCGAGCAGGACGCGTTCGCCGGCGAGGACGAGGCGGTCGGTGACGTCGTCGTGGGTGCGGGTGAGGTCGAGCAGGCCGCCGTGTTCGAGGACGGTGGCGGCGGGTTTGCCGGTGGGGTCGTGGGTGAGGCCGAGGAGGCGGAGGGCTTCGTCGTTGACGAGGACGAGGCGTTCGTGGTCGTCGACGGCGACGACGCCTTCGCGGATGCCGTGGAGCATGGCGTCGCGGGTTTCGAGGAGGTGGGCGATCTCGTCGGGTTCGAGGCTGAAGGTGCGGGTGCGGACCAGGCGGGTGACGAGGGCGGCGCCGAGGACGCCGACGAGGGCGGCGGCGGCGAGCCAGCCGATGAGTTCGGGGAGGTCTTCGGCGAGGTCGGCGTCGAGTTCGCTTTCGAGGATGCCGACGGAGGCCATGCCGATGATGGCGCCGGTGGGGGAGCGGACGGGGACTTTGGCGCGCAGGGAGGTGCCGAGGGTGCCGGTTTCGGTGCCGACGAACACGTGGCCGGACAGGGCGCTGCTGGGGTCGGTGGAGACGCGTTCGCCGATGCGGTCGGGGTCGGGGTGGGCGTAGCGGACGCCGTCGAGGTCGGTGACGACGACGTAGGTGACGCCGGAGGCGCGGCGGAGGAGTTCGGCGAGGGGTTGGATGGTGCCGGCGGGGTCGGGGGAGGCGAAGGCGTCGACGACGGTGGGGAGGCGGGCGACGCTTTCGGCGACGGAGAGCATGCGGTCCTTGTAGGCCTCGCGGATGCGGTCGCTCTGCATCTTGGCCGCCAGGAGGCCTGCCGCGCAGGTGGTGGCGAGGACGATGACCACCTGCAGGGCGAGCAGGGTGACACCGAGGGGGACCGAACGGCGGCGCATGGCTGAGCATTCTGGCCCACCGGGTGTGAGCGGGGCCACGACCTATACGACCAATACGGCCGTTACGACCTTTGCGGGGTGGGGTGGGGGGTGGGCTCCTACCGTTCCGGCCCACCGGAGCGACGGTGCTGCGGGCTTGGCCGTGATCGGCCGGATTTGTGGTGGAGGACCCGATGGCAGGACAGCACACCCGACTTCTCGCGGCCGTGGCGGTCGCGGGCCTGGTGCTCGCGGGGTGCGGGGGTGGTGGTGGGGCCGGTGACGAGGTGGGCCGGTTGGAGATCATGGCGCCGGCGGATCCGGGCGGGGGTTGGGATCAGACGGCGCGGGCGATGCAGGCGGCGATCGACGGCGCCGGGTTGGCGGACTCGGTGCAGGTCAGCAACGTGGGTGGGGCGGGCGGCACGGTGGGGCTGCAGAAGTTGGCCAACGAGCGGTCCGAGAGCTACCTGATGGTGACCGGGTTGGTGATGGTGGGGGCGGTGGAGACCAACGGGGTGGACAAGCGGTTGGAGGACACCACGCCGATCGCGCGGTTGACCGCGGAGGACGAGGTGGTGGTGGTGCCGGCGGAGTCGCCGTACCGGACGATCGAGGAGTTGTTGGCGGCGGTGCGGGAGAAGGGCAAGGGGGTGTCGATCACCGGTGGTTCGGCGGGCGGCACGGACCACGTCCTGGCGGGGATGTTGTTGCAGGCGACGGGGATCGACCCGGGGAAGTTGAACTACGTGCCGTACTCGGGTGGTGGTGAGTCGTTGGCGGCGTTGTTGGGTGGGAAGGTCGACGCCGGGATCTCGGGTGTGGGCGAGTACGTGGAGCAGATCAAGGCGGGGAAGCTGCGGGCGTTGGGGACGTCGGGGCCGAAGGAGCACCCGGAGTTGAAGGTGCCGACGTTCGCGAAGCTGGGCACGGGTGTGGAGTTGATCAACTGGCGTGGGGTGGTGGCGCCGGGGTCGATCTCGGTGGCGGCGAAGGACCGGCTGGTGGAGCTGGTCACGGCGATGCACGCGAGCCCGCAGTGGCAGGAGGAGCTGAGGAAGAAGGGCTGGACGGACACGTTCCAGACCGGGCACGACTTCTCGACGTTCCTGACCAAGGAGATCGGCCGGATCAAGCCGGTGTTGCAGGAGATCGGCCTGGTGTCGTGACGTCCCCGGACCCGACTGCCCCCGACCCGGTGCCCTCCGACCCGGTGCCCTCCGACCCGGTGCCCTCCGGCCCGGTGTCACCCGGCCCGGTATCCCGCGACGGCGTATCGGCGGGCGTGTCCCGGTCGGCGCGGGCGGAGGAGTACGTCTTCGGCGCGCTGGTGGCGGCGTTGGGGGTGTTCACGCTGGTGGACGCGACGTCGATCGCGGTGCGGGGCTCGACGGGCACGGTGGGGCCGCGCGCGTTCCCGTACGCGGTGGGTGTGCTGCTGCTGGTGACGGGGGTGGCGGCGGTCGTGGCGGCCGCGCGCGGCCGGTTGGGCGCGGCGCAGGACGCCGAGGACGTCGACGCGGCGGTGCGCACCGACTGGGCGACGGTGGTGAAGCTGGTCGCGGTGCTGGTGGCGCACCTGGCGCTGATCGACGTGGTGGGCTGGCCGGTGGCGGCGGCCGTGCTGTTCTTCGGGGCGGCGTGGACGTTGGGCGCGGTGTGGTGGAAGGCGCTGCTCGTCGCGGTGGCGCTGGCGCTGGTCGTGCAGGTGCTGTTCGCGTCCGGGCTCGGTCTGTCGCTGCCCGCCGGGGTGTTCGAGGGGGTGCCGTTGCTCGATGGGTGACCTCACCGCGCTGTTGGAGGGCTTCGCGACCGCCGCGCAGCCCGAGTACCTGCTCTACGCCCTGCTGGGCGTCACCCTGGGCACCGCCGTGGGTGTGCTGCCGGGCATCGGCCCGGCGATGACGGTGGCGTTGCTGCTGCCGTTGACGTATTCGCTGGAACCGACCGCCGCGTTGATCATCTTCGCGGGCATCTACTACGGCGGCATGTACGGCGGGTCGACCACGTCGATCCTGCTCAACACGCCGGGCGAGTCGTCGTCGGTGGTGACGGCGCTGGAGGGCAACCGGATGGCGCGCGCCGGGCGGGGCGCGGCGGCGCTGGCGACGGCGGCGATCGGGTCGTTCGTGGCGGGCACGATCGCGACGGTGCTGCTGACCGCGTTGGCGCCGTCGATCGCCGACCTGGCCGTGACGCTGGGCCCGGCGGACTACGTGGCGCTGATGGTGGTGGCGTTCACCACCGTGGCGGCGCTGCTGGGCGCGTCGCCGGTGCGGGGGCTGGCGTCGTTGGCGCTGGGGTTGTTCATCGGGTTGGTGGGCACCGACACGCTCACCGGGCAGCAGCGGTTCACCCTGGGCGTGCCGACGCTGTCCGACGGGGTGGACGTGGTCGTGGTCGCGGTGGGGGTGTTCGCCGTGGGCGAGGCGCTGTACGTGGCGGCGCGGATGCGGCACGGCCCGGTCGAGGTGGTGCCGGTGGGCGGGAAGTGGATGACCGGCGAGTTCTGGCGGCGGTCGTGGAAGCCGTGGCTGCGGGGCACCGCGATCGGGTTCCCGATCGGCACCATCCCCGCCGGCGGCGCGGACGTGTCGACGTTCCTGTCCTACGCGGCGGAGAAGAAGCTGTCGCGGCGCCCGGAGGAGTTCGGGAAGGGCGCGATCGAGGGGGTGGCCGGGCCGGAGGCGGCGAACAACGCGGCCGCGGCGGGGGTGCTGGTGCCGCTGCTGACGCTGGGGCTGCCCACGACGGCGACGGCGGCGGTGATCGTGGCCGGGTTCCAGAGCTACGGCATCCAGCCCGGTCCGCTGCTGTTCACCAACGACTCGGAGCTGGTGTGGGCGCTGATCGCGTCGCTGTACATCGGCAACGTGATGCTGCTGGTGCTGAACCTGCCGCTGGTGAGGATCTGGGTGAAGGTGCTGCAGATCCCGCGGCCCTACCTGTACGCGGGGATCCTGCTGTTCGCGGCGTTGGGCACCTACGCGGTGAACTTCGTGGTGGACGACCTGGTGGTGCTGCTGGTCATCGGGGTGGCGGGGTTCTTCATGCGCCGCCGCGGCTACCCGGTCGCGCCGCTGGTGGTGGGGCTGATCCTGGGGCCGATGGCCGAGGAGCAGGTGCGGCGGACGTTGCAGATCGGCGAGGGTGATCCGGCGGCGTTGGTCACGAGCCCGTTCGCGGCGGTCGCCTACGCGGTCCTGGCGGCGGTGGTGGTGTTCGCGGTGGTGCTGCGCGTCCGCCGCAGGAGCTGACAGTTCCGTGCCCGGCCCCAGGGGGGTAGCCCCTCGTGGGGTCGGGTACGGCCGTCTACGGCCCCGCAGCGTGTCCCTTGCGGAATCTCGCCCGTTCGCGTGAAGATATCCCGGTCCAGAGCCTTGTCGACCGGAGGATTTCCATGACGTCGCCCTACGGTCTGCACCGCGTCCTCGACCCCGCCGGGGTGCTGCCGCAGCAGGCCCGCCGGCTGGACGCGACCCCGGTGTGCGGCCCCGACGAGGTCCTCGTCGACGTCTCCCGGCTCAACCTCGACGCCGCCTCCTACCGGCAGCTGCGCGAGGAGCACGGCGTCGCCGGCGTGCGGCGGGCCGTGCTGGACATCGTCGCCGCCCGCGGCAAGATGCAGAACCCCGTCACCGGATCGGGCGGCATGCTGCTGGGCACCGTCCGCGAAGCCGGCCCCCGCTCCCCGCTCGGCCTGCGGCCGGGCGACCGGATCGCGACCCTGGTGTCGCTCACCCTCACCCCGCTGCGCATCACCGACGACCTCGCCGCCTGGGACGGGACGGACGAGCAGGTCCCCTGCCGGGGCACCGCGGTGCTGTTCGGCCGCTCCATCGCCGCCGTGCTGCCCGACGACCTGCCCGAACCGCTGGCCCTGTCCGTGCTGGACGTGTGCGGCGCGCCCGCCTTGACCGACCGGGTCGTGCGCCGCCGCCACGCGCCGTCGGTGCTGGTGCTGGGCGGCGGGGGCAAGTCGGGGTCGCTGTCGCTGGCCGCCGCCCGCCGCGCCGGCGCGTCCCGGCTCGTCGCGCTCGTGCCCACCGCCGCCGAGGCCGCCGCCGTCCGCGCCGCAGGTCTCGCCGACACCGTCGTCGTCGCCGACGCCCGCGACCCCCTCGCCGTCGCCGACGCGGTCGGCGACCGGGTGGACGTGACGGTGGTGTGCGTGGACGTGCCCGGCTGCGAGCACGGCGCGATCCTGGCCACCGCCGACGGCGGCACGGTCGTGTTCTTCTCCATGGCCACGTCCTTCCCCGCCGCCGCGCTGGGCGCCGAAGGCCTCGCCGCCGACGTGGAGATGCTCGTCGGCAACGGCTACGTGCCAGGTCACGCCGCGTTCGCCCTGGACCTGCTGCGCGGCGAACCTGCCGTGCGGGCCCTGTTCGAGCACCGGCAGACTCAGCAGGCGTGACTACCGTGAACGGCGCCCCCGGGGCGACGCGCCTGCTCGTGGGGGGACGCATCCACTCCCCGACCTCCCCCGACGCCACCGCCATGGCGATCAGCGACGGCACCGTCGTGTGGCTGGGGCAGGACGCCGCCGGCCGCGCCCTGCACCCCGACGCCGAGGTGACCGACCTGCGCGGCGCGTTCGTCGCCCCCGCGTTCGTCGACGCCCACGTGCACGCCACCTCCGCCGGGCTGCTGCTCACCGGCCTGGACCTGACCGGGTGCCGCTCCCTGGCCGAGCTGCTGCACGCCGTGCGCGCCGCCGAGGGCCCCGTGGTGTGGGGCCACGGCTGGGACGAGACCCGCTGGCCGGAGAACCGGCCGCCGACCCGCGCCGAACTCGACGACGCCGCCCGCGGCGCCCGCGTCTACCTCTCCCGCATCGACGTGCACTCCGCGCTGGCGTCCACCGCGCTGCTCGACCTCGCCCCCGACGCCCGCGGCGCCGACGGCTGGACCCCCGACGGGCCCCTCTCGCGCGCCGCGCACCACCACGTGCGCCGCGCCGCGAAGGACGCCATCCCCGCCGACCGGCGCCGCGCCGCCCAACACGCGTTCCTGCGGCACGCCGCGTCGCGCGGCATCGCGTCGGTGCACGAGTGCGCCGGACCCGACATCTCCAGCCGCGACGACCTCGCCGACCTGCTCGCCACCGACCTGCTCGACGTCGTCGGCTACTGGGGCGGCCTGGACCCGGTCGACCTGCCCGTGCGCGGCCTGGCGGGCGACCTGTTCGTCGACGGCGCCCTGGGCTCCCGCACCGCCGCCCTGTGCGAGCCCTACGCCGACGCCGACACCACCGGCGCCCTCTACCTCGACGCCGACGCCGTCGCCGGGCACCTCGTCACCTGCACCCGCGCCGGCATCCAGGGCGGGTTCCACGTCATCGGCGACGCCGCCGTCGCCACCGTCGTCGACGGGTTCGCCCGCGCCGCCGACGTCGTCGGCGTCCCCGCCCTCGCCGCCCGCCGCCACCGCCTCGAACACCTCGAGATGATCACCCCCGAGCAGGCCGCCCGGCTGGGCTCCTGGGGTGTCGTCGCCTCCGTGCAACCCCTCTTCGACCGCGAGTGGGGCGGCCCCGACGGCATGTACGCCCGCCGCCTCGGCGCCCGCAGGGGCACCGCGCTCAACCCGTTCTCCCGGCTCGCCGCCGCCGGCATGATCCTCGCGCTGGGCTCCGACGCCCCCGTCACCGCCATCGACCCGTGGGCCGCGGTCAAGGCCGCCGTCCACCACCGCACCGACGGCCACGGCATCTCCCCGCGCGCCGCGTTCACCGCCCACACCCGCGGCGGCTGGCGCGCCGCCGGCGTCGACGACGGCGTCACCGGCACCCTGCAACCCGGCGCGCCCGCCACCTACGCCGTGTGGGAGGCGGGGGAGCTGGAAGTCGCCGCCCCCGACAGCCGCGTGCAGCGCTGGTCCACCGACCCGCGCTCCCGCGTCCCCGCCCTGCCCGCCCTCGACGGACCCACCCCCGCCTGCCTGCGCACCGTCCTGCGCGGCCGCACCGTCCACGACCGGGGCGACCTCGCGTAGCCCGCACCGCAGAACAGGAGTGAACCCGATGGCGTTGCTCGACCTCGACCCGCAGGTGGTCGCCACGGCGCGCGCGCTCGCCGCCAAGGCCGCCGAACCGGTGGTGGCCCTCGCCAAGGCCCACACCACGGTGGCGGTCGAGCGCGCCACGCTCCGCCTGGCCGGCATCACCGGCGCCGACACCACCCACCGCGCCGGCGACGTCCCCTGGGTCAACCGGGTCGTCGACACCGTCCGCGAGCACTGCGGCCTGGAACACGGCGTCGCGCTGCCCGTCTTCCACGCCCTGCGCGCCCACGACCTGACCAGCCTCACCGACCTGGCCGAGGCCACCGCCGCCGGACAGGTCCGCTACACCCAGCCCGCCGGCCGCGACCGGGAACGGGCCCGCAAGGCCGCCACCGCCGCCGTCACCAAGGGCCTGCGCACCGTCGACCGCAACCGCGCCCGACGCGACCGGCTCGTCGCCACCCTCGGCGACCCTCCCCGACGACCCTGGATCTACCTCATCGTCGCCACCGGCGACATCGACGAGGACGTCGTCCAGGCCCGCAACGCCGCCCGCGCCGGCGCCGACATCATCGCCGTCATCCGCTCCACCGGCCAGTCGCTGCTCGACTACGTCCCCGAAGGCGCCACCCACCACGGCTTCGCCGGCACCTACGCCACCCAGGAGAACTTCCGCATCATGCGCGCGGCCCTGGACGAGGTGTCCCGCGAAGTCGGCCGGTACGTGCGGCTGACCAACTACGCCTCCGGGCTGTGCATGCCCGAGATCGCCGTCCTCGCCGGCCTGCAACGCCTCGACATGATGCTCAACGACTCCATGTACGGCATCCTGTTCCGCGACATCAACCCCGTGCGGACCTTCGTCGACCAGCGCTTCTCCCGCCAGGTCCACGCCCGCGCCGGCATCGTCATCAACACCGGCGAGGACAACTACCTCACCACCGCCGACGCCGTCGACGCCGCGCACACCGTCACCGTGTCCCAACTGCTCAACGAGCACTTCGCCCACGAAGCCGGCCTGCCCGACCACCTCCTCGGCCTCGGCCACGCCTTCGAGATCAACCCCGCCGTGCCCGAGTCGTTCCGCCTCGAACTCGCCCACGCCCTGCTGGCCCGCGAACTGTTCCCCGACGCGCCGCTCAAGTGGATGCCGCCCACCAAGCACATGACCGGCGACGTGTTCCACGGCTACCTGCTCGACGGGTTCTTCACCCTCGCCGGCCTGCTCACCGGCCAGTCCATCCTGCTCGTCGGCATGATGACCGAAGCCGTCGTCACCCCGTTCCTGTCCGACCGCGACCTCGCCCTGCGCAACGTCCGCTACGTCCTCGACGCCGCCGGCGGACTGCGCGAGGACTTCCGGCCCGCCCCCGACGGCCTCATCGTCACCCGCGCCCACCAGGTCCTCGGCGAAGCCGTCGACCTGCTCGCCCGCATCGTCGACGACGGCCTGCTCGACGCCATCGCCGACGGCACCTTCGGCCTCATGAAACGCCCCGCCACCGGCGGCAAGGGCGCCGACGGCGTCGTGGAGAAAGCCGACGACTACCTCAACCCCGCCGCCGACCTGCTGGAGGCACACCCGTGACACGCCACGTCCGCCCCTACGGCGACACCACCGGCGACGGCATGGTGCAGACCTCCTTCACCCTCCCGATCCCCGCCGGACCCCACGCCGACGGCGCCGCCCAGCAACTGGCCAACAAGATGGGCATCGACCCCGCCATGGTCGTGCACTCCCACCCCATCGGCGACGACTTCACCTTCTTCGTCGTCTACGGCTCCGTCCGCCACCTCGTCGACCTCGACGACGTGCGCGTCGTCGAACGCGACTACCCCCTCCTGCCGCCCGCCGAGATCAACACCACCCTCAAGAAGCTGCTGCGCCGCAAACTCGTCGTCGTCGGCGCCTGCATCGGCACCGACGCCCACACCGTCGGCATCGACGCCATCCTCAACATCAAGGGCTTCGCCGGCGAGAAAGGCCTCGAGTACTACCGCGAGCTCACCGTCGTGAACCTCGGCGCGCAGGTCTCCGTCCCCGAACTCGTCCGCCGCGCCCGCGCCGAGAAAGCCGACGCCGTCCTCGTCTCCCAGGTCGTCACCCAACGCGACGCCCACATCCTCAACACCCAGGAGATGTCCGCCGCGTTCCGCGAGGCCATGGGGGAGCGGCGGCCCCTGCTCATCGCCGGCGGACCCCGCTTCGACCCGCTCATGGCCGCCGAACTCGGCGTCGACCGCGTGTTCGGCCGCGGCACCACCCCCGGCGAAGTCGCCAGCTACCTCACCCACGCCGTGCGCACCAGGACCCGCACCACCACCCAGACCACGACCACCACCACGACCACCACCACGACCGCCGCCCGCGGGAAAACCAGGCGCGGGACCAAGGCCGGGACCACCGCCGCACGCAAGGAGAACGCGTGAGCCTCACCGAGGGATTCACCGTCACCCACCGCCGCTACGTGCCCCACTCCCACGCCCACTACGGCGGCGACCTCGTCGACGGCGCCTACGGCCTCGGCCTGTTCGGCGACGTCGCCACCGAACTGCTCATCCGCACCGACGGCGACGAAGGCCTCTTCGCCGCCTACTCCGCCGTCGAGTTCCTCGCACCCCTGCGCGCCGGCGACGTCGTCGAGGCCACCGCCACCCTCGTCCGCGTCGGCACCCGCTCCCGCGAGATCGACTTCGAAGCCCGCGTCGTGTGCCGCCGAGCCCCCGACCGCGGCCCGTCCGCCGCCGACGTCCTCGACCCGCCCCTGCTCGTCACCCGCGCCCGCGGCACCGTCGTCGCACCCCCGCGCCCGTGACCCTCCCCGGGGTCGCCGCACACGTCCATCACGTTCACCCGGTGCTCCCGCCGCAGCTCACCGGCGAACTCCGCGACGTCCACCCCGGACGCCTCCACCACCCGCAACGACGCCGGCGTCCGCTCCACCCGCGCCGCGTCCGCCAGGTCGTCCCGCCCCGACGCCCGCAACGCCTCGGTCAACCGGGCGTGGTTGTCCGCCTGCGTCCGCTCGTCGAGCACCTCCCGCACCCGACGATCCCCCCGCAGCTGCGCCGCCACCCGCCGCATCTCCGCGTCGCTGTCGGCCAACACCTGCAACACCGTGCAGCGGGGGACGGGCGTGCCCTCGACGCGACGGCCCGGCGCGAACAGCACCACCGCCGCGACCACACCCGTGACCAGGGCCAGGACCACGGTCAGCAGCAACGATCGGCGCGACACGACCACCACCCTGCCACGCCCCGTGCCCGACCGGCGACCCGACGTCACCCCCGGCCACGACGCGCCCACCCGCCCCGCTCTGCCACTATCGACGCGTGATCAGCATCGACCCGGCCTCACCCGTGCCGCCCTACGAACAGGTGCGGTCCCAGTTCGCCCGCCGGATCACCGACCGCGACCTCGCCGTCGGCACCCGCCTGCCCACCGTGCGCGCCCTCGCCGCCGACCTCGGCCTCGCCGTCAACACCGTCGCCCGCGCCTACCGCGAACTCGAGGAAGCCGGCCTCATCGAAACCCGCGGCCGCGCCGGCACCGTCGTCAGCGCCGCCGGCCAACGCGGCCGCGAACGCGTCCTGCGCGCCGCCCGCGCCTACGCCGCCACCGCCCGCGAACAAGGCCTCACCGGCGACGAAGCCCTCGACATCGTCCGCGCCGCCCTCACCGACACCCACCACCCGTAGGGTGGGGCCCGTGGCCACCGAACCCGACGGCGACCCCGCCCGCACCCTCGCCGTGCTGTGGCGCACCGGCGGCCGGCCCGCCCGCAAGGACCTCGGCGTCGACCGCATCGTCACCGCCGCCGTCACCCTCGCCGACACCGAAGGGCTCGCCGCGCTGTCCATGCGCCGCGTCGCCGACACCCTCGGCGTCGGCACCATGTCCCTCTACACCCACGTCCCCGGCAAAGCCGAACTCCTCGACGCCATGGTCGACGCCGTGCACGCCGAGACACCCCGCCCCGAGGACGTGCCCGGCGGCTGGCGCGGCCGCCTCACCCGCATCGCCCGCGACAACCGCGACCTGCTCCTGCGCCACCCCTGGCTGCTGCAGGTCCCCGCCGGCCGCGCCGTCCTCGGACCCCACGTCATCGCCAAGTACGACTACGAGCTGCGCGCCGTCGACGGCATCGGCCTCACCGACCTGGAGATGGACTCCGTCCTGACCCTCGTGCTGGCCCACGTCCGCTCCGCCGCCCGGGTCACCGTCGACGCCGCCCGCACCCGCGACCGCACCGGCCTCACCGACGAGCAGTGGTGGCACAGCGCCGCACCCCTGCTCGCCCGGGTCCTCGACCCCGCCCGCTACCCCCTCGCCACCCGCGTCGGCGCCGCCGCCGGCCAGACCCACGGCGCCGCCTACGACGGCGAGCACGCCTTCACCTTCGGCCTGGACCGCGTCCTGGACGGCGTGCAGGCCCTCGTCGACCGCCGTCAGTAGGGACGCTTGGGCATCATCACCCACAACACCAGGTAGATCAGGAACTGCGGCCCCGGCAGCAGGCAGGACAACACGAACACCACCCGCACCGTGCTCGCCTTCCACCCGTACCGGGCCGCCAACCCCGCACACACACCCGCGATCACTTTCCGGTCCTGAGGCCTGGTCAACGTCGTCATACCTCCACCCTCCCCGCGCCCGCACACCCCCACATCGGTGGGAACCCTGATTTACCCCCACCGGTCACCCCCCAATCCCAGGGCAACCCCGCCCCACCCCACACGTCCACCCCCACGACCGGTCACCGACAGGAGAGCGACCGCACACCGCGCAGGCCCTCGGCGCCGCCGCCGCCCGGCGGCGGCGTGACGAGGTCGTGCGTCCTCGGACCGCGGTGGGGGGGAGGACCGCGCCCGGCGCACGCGTCGACGCAGGCACCGGCACGGGTCGGCGGTCGGGGTGGGACCGGCGGCTCGTAGGCTGAACCGGTGGTCGCAGCCCCCGTGACGCCGGATCAACCCGTCGCCGACACGCCCCCCGCCCGCCGCCGGGACGTGCGCGGCACGCTGCTGCGGACGCTCCTGGCCGCCGCCGGCGGCGCCGCGGTGTTCCTCAGCTTCCCCCCGCGCACGACCTGGTGGCTCGCGCCCCTCGGGTTCGCCGTCCTGGGCCTGCTGCTGCACGGCCGCCGCGCCCGCGCCGGCTTCGGCCTCGGCCTGGTGTGGGGGCTGGCGTTCATGGCGCCCCTGCTGCGCTGGACCGGCGAGTTCGTCGGCCTCATCGCCTGGCTGCCCCTGGCCCTGCTGTGCGCGCTGCTCATCGCCGTCGGCACCGCCGCCATGGCCGCCGTGTCCCGCCTGCCGGGCGCGCCGCTGTGGATGGCGCTGGTGTGGGTCGCCGACGAGGCGTTGCGCGCCGTCGTGCCCTTCGGCGGCTTCCCCTGGGGCAAGATCGCCTTCGGCCAACCCGAAGGCTGGTACCTGCCGCTGGCCGCGATCGGCGGAGCGCCCCTGGTCGGGTTCGCCGTCGCCCTCACCGGCCTCGGCGCCGCCCACCTGATCCGCGACTGGCGGATCGGCGTGCCCGCCCTCCTGCTGCCCCTCGCCGCCGCCACCGCCGCCACGACCCTCGTGCACACCGACCCCGACCAGGGCACCGCCACCGTCGCCGCCGTCCAGGGCAACGTTCCCCGCGCCGGCCTCGACTTCAACGCCCAACGCCGCGCCGTGCTCGACAACCACGTCGCCCGCACCCTCCGGCTCGCCGAGGACGTCCGCGCCGGCCGCGCCGAACAACCCGACCTGGTCATCTGGCCGGAGAACTCCTCCGACATCGACCCCTTCCGCAACGTCGACGCCGCCAACCAGATCCGCCGCGCCACCGAGGCCATCGGCGCGCCCATCGCCGTCGGCGCCGTCGTCATCGACCCCGACGACAAGCTGCCCCGCAACACCGTCGTGCTCTACGAACCCGGCGTCGGCCCCACCGACACCTACACCAAGCGGCAGCTGCAGCCCTTCGGCGAGACCATGCCCTACCGCGGGTTCTTCCGGATCTTCACCGACGCCGTCGACCGCGCCGGCACCTTCCAACCCGGCACCGACCCCGAGGGCTTCACCATGGGCCCCGCCAAGGTCGCCATCGACACCTGCTACGAAGTCGCGTTCGACGGCGTCGTCCGCGACTCGGTCACCGAGGGCGCGAACCTCATCGCCATCCCCACCAACAACGCCACCTTCGGCTACACCGAGATGACCTACCAGCAGCTGGCCATGTCCCGCGTCCGCGCCGTCGAACACGGCAAAGCGGTCATCGTCTCCGCCACGAGCGGCGTGTCCGCGATCGTCGCCCCCGACGGGTCCGTCAGCCAGCGGACCGGCATGTTCACCGCCGACGCGCTGGTGGCCACCGTGCCGCTGCGCGGGGAGGCTACGCTGGCCACCCGGCTCGGCGCATGGCCCGAGTGGGTGATGACCGCTCTGGGCCTGATGGCCGTGGCGATCGCCTTGACAACGACACGACGACGGACGCGTCCGACCCCTGGTGCGGGGGCCGGCGAGGAGGACACGGATGGCGGACCAGCAGGCGCAGCCTGACCGCGAGCTCGGGCCGGTGCTGGTGGTGATCCCGACCTACAACGAGCGGGACAACATCGGGAAGATCGTGCGACGGCTGCACACCGCGCTGCCCCACGTGCACGCCCTCGTGGTCGACGACGGCAGCCCCGACGGCACAGGACAGCTGGCCGACGAGATGGCCGCCGACGACGACCGCGTGCACGTGCTGCACCGCACGGAGAAAGCCGGGCTCGGCGCGGCCTACGTCGCCGGGTTCCGGTGGGCGCTCGACCGCGGCTACGCGGTCGTGGTCGAGATGGACGCGGACGGCTCCCACGCCCCCGAGGACCTGCCCCGGCTGCTCGACGCCCTGCGCGACGCGGACCTCGTGCTCGGCTCCCGGTACGTGCCCGGCGGCAGCACGGTCAACTGGCCCAAGTACCGGGAGGTCATCTCCCGCGGCGGCAACGTCTACTCGCAGATCGCGCTCGGCGCGAAGGTCAAGGACATCACCGGCGGGTTCCGCGCCTTCCGCGCCGAGGTCCTCGACCGGCTCAAGCTCGACACCGTCGCCTCCCAGGGCTACTGCTTCCAGATCGACCTGGCGTGGCGCACCATCGAACTCGGCTACCGCGTCGTCGAGGTCCCCATCACGTTCACCGAGCGTGAGATCGGCGAGTCCAAGATGAGCGGCAACATCGTCCGCGAAGCGCTGTGGCGGGTCACCAAGTGGGGTGTGCGCCGCCGCGGCACCCAGCTGCGCGACCTGCTCGCGCCCAGGAAGGCCAAGACGCCCAGCAGCCGCTGAGCACCCGCGCCCACCACGCGGAAGGGCCCGCCGGAACGGATCCGGCGGGCCCTTCGCACGTCGACACGGTCAGGCGGTGCGGGTGCGCCGCCCCTTCAGCTCCTCGAGCCGCTCGTCCAGCAGCTCTTCGAGCTCCGGGATCGTGCGCCGCTCCAGGAGCATGTCCCAGTGCGTGCGCGGCGGCTTGATCTTCTTCGCCTCCGGCTCGACGCCGTCGATGATCTTCGACTCCTGGCCGTGGAGACGGCACTCCCAGGTGTGCGGGATCTCGGCGTCGTCGGAGAACGGGACCTCGAAGTCGTGGCCCTTGGGGCAGGCGTACCGCACCGACCGGCGCGGGGCGAGGTCGTGATTGCGGTCGGTCTCGTAGCTGACTGCTCCGAGCCGGCTACCCCGTAGAACGCGGTCGGCCATGGCGGTGTCCTTTCGCTCGGCTCAGGGCCGGGGCCCAGGCTTGTTGCTCACCGAGTGCAACGATCGGACTGCTCCGTTCGTTCCCGGCTTCACGGTCATCGTCGCCCACAGTGACGTCTTTCACCCGTCAACGAAGGCTTCCTCCTAAGGGATGCAATCGCGGCCGGATCGTGACGCGTTATCAAGCTACCGGGCGACCCCATCACACTGATGGAGCAGTCCTGGCAGAAGACGTGCGGCTGCGACAGCTTAGACCGACCACGCAGGGCGACGTTACGGCGGGTTTAACTCGCCGGTAGTGACGTCCGTCATGGTTACGGTTACGCAAAGTTATTTCGCGGTCTTAACCGCCGTCCGCCACTCAGGGTGGCGGGACGAGTGTGCTCGGTGGCGGACATGAGGATGAATCACCCGTCCGGACCGCACCCAAACGTCCACTCGGACGCTTGACCCCTTCGATAGCTTCAGTGTCACTCGAAAGAGTGCTTTTCGGCGAGTCGGTCGAGCAGCTCCCGTTGGGCCTTCACCACTTTTACCCGCGCCTCGACAAGCGGAAACCAGGCCACCCGGTCCACCTCGGGGAACTCCCGCACGGTCCCGGACCCGCGCGGCCACTCCAGGGTGAACGTCCCGGGAACCACCCGGTCGGGGTCCAGGTCGCCCGCCAGCGCCCACGCGGTCACGACCTTGCCGCCGGACTGCCGGACCTCGCCCAGCGGCACCAGCTCGCCCTCGGGCACCGGCAACCCCAGCTCCTCGGCGAACTCCCGCCGCGCGGTCGCCTCCAGGTCCTCCCCGTCGTCGGGCTCGCCCTTGGGGATGGACCAGGCGCCCTCGTCCTTGCGCGCCCAGAACGGGCCGCCCATGTGCCCCAGCAGCACCTGCAGCCCGCCGTCGACCACCCGGTGCAGCAGGATCCCGGCACTGCGCCCGCCACCGCGCCCGCCCGTCACGCCCGACACCCCGCCCCGCGACCGGTCCCCGCCCGCACAGTCCTCATGCGCACAGTGTGACGACCCCGGCGGGTCAGGTCTTGCGCCGGGTGCGCATGTGGATCTGCTCGCCCTGCTTGCCGAACAGGCTCAGGATCTCCACCGGCTCCGGACCCGCCGGCCCGAACCAGTGCGGCAGCCGCGTGTCGAACTCCGCCGCCTCGCCGGCCGCCAGCACCACGTCGTGGTCGGCCAGGATCAGCCGCAGCCGCCCCGACAGCACGTAGAGCCACTCGTAGCCGGTGTGCGTGCGCGGATCCGGCTCGCCCCGGTCCGGGATGATCATCTTGAACGCCTGCAGCCCGCCCGGCTGCTGGGTCAGCGGCAGCACCGTCATGCCGTTGCGGCGCACCGGCACCGGCCGGATCCGCGGGTCGCCCACCGGCGGCGCGCCCACCAGCTCGTCGAGCGGCACGCGGTGCGCCCGCGCGATCGGCAGCAGCAGCTCCAGGCTCGGCCGCCGCTGCCCCGACTCCAGGCGCGACAAGGTGCTCTTGGAGATCCCCGTCGCCGCCGCCAGGTCGGCCAGCGTCGCGCCCCGGCTCGTGCGGACGTGGCGCAGCCGCTCGCCGACCTTGTCCAGCACCTCGTCGGTCGGGTCGTCGGCCGCGTCGGGGGCGGGATCGGCGGGGAGGTCGGCGTCGCTCATGTGTCGTCCCGGGATCGGCAACGGGGGATCCCAGTGTGCGGCGTCCGGGCCGCGGGCGGGCGACCGGGTCAGGTGAGGCTGAGCTGCCGGTCGTCCACCGGGCGCGGCCCGAGGTCGCCGGTGCGGTAGTGGGTGCGGCACAGCACCTGGTAGCGGACCTCCGCGGTGTCCGCCGCGACCGTGTCGGCGACCAGCACCGTGTCCCCGGCGCGCACCACGTCGCCGTCGTGCACGCGGGCGTTGAACCGGCCCGGCCGCCCGCACCAGCACAGCACCTCGACCTGGATCGCGTTGAGCTCGTCGGCCAGCTCGAACAGCCGCTGCGAGCCCGGGAACAGGGCACTGCGGAAGTCGGTGGCCAGGCCGAAGCAGTACACCTCGAGGTGGGCGTCGTCGGCGAGCTCGGCGAGCTGGTCGACCTGCTCGGCGGAGAGGAACTGGGCCTCGTCGACGATCACGTAGTCGACCCGGCTGCCCCGCGACCAGTGCTCCCGCACCAGCGCGCACAGGTCCATGTCCTCGTGGACCTCCAGGGCGTGGCGGACCAGGCCCATGCGGCTGGAGATGGTGGGGGTGCCGGAGCGGTCGTGGCGCACCAGCAGCAGCCCCCGGCGGCCCTGCCGGGCCTGGTTGTGGTCGATCTGCAGGGCCAGCGTCGACTTGCCGCAGTCCATCGGCCCGAAGAAGAACCGCAGCCGCCCCGTGGGCGGCAGCCCGCGACCGGCCCCGGCGGCGGGCACGGAGGACAGCGCGTCGGTCGGGTCCGGGGAGGTGATGATCGGTTCCACGGCGGGCCACCCTAACGCGCGGCGCCGGCCGCCGGTGTCCCGGCCTTGCCCGCGGGACCGGGACGGCGTCCGCGCGGCTTCGGGGTCGCGGGGCGCCCCGCGCGGCGGTCACCGCGCGGGGCGCAGGCGGGTCGCCTCACCGGACTTGTTGCCGAGATATATCGCGAAGCGGTATAACGTGCGGTGTGAGAGGTATGTCGGAGCAGGTGTTCCTGGTGCTCACCGCGTTGGCGGAGGAGCCGTTGCACGGCTACGCGATCGTGCGCGCGGTCGACGGGCTGTCGGAGGGTCGGATGCGGCTGCGGGTCGGCACGCTCTACGGGGTGCTGGACCGGCTGGTCGCCGAGGGCCTGGCCGAGCGCGACCGGGAGGAGGTGCACCAGGGGCGGCTGCGCCGCTACTACCGGCTGACCGACGCGGGCGTGCGGGTGCTGGCGGCGGAGGTGGCCCGGTTGTCGGCCAACGTGCGCGCCGCGTCGTCGGTGCTCAAGGCGAGGGGTGCGCTGTGAGGTCGAACCTGGAACGCCGCTACCGGTCGCTGCTGCGGCTGCTGCCCGCCCGGTACCGCGCGGAGCGCGAGGAGGAGATGGTCGGCATCTTCCTCGCCGACCGCACCGACGACCTGGACCTGGAGCACGGCTGGCCGGGCTGGGGCGAGACGGGCGCGACGCTGGCGCTGGCCGTGCGGGTGCGGCTGGGCGCGCGGCGCCCGGCGGGGACCGCGCTGCGGGTGCTGGCGCTGACCGGGCTGCTCGGGCAGCTGGTGTCCTCGGCCCAGTCGTGGACGGTGACCGCCCGGCTCGGCGCCGCCGCGGACGGTCAGGGCTGGTGGTACGACGTGACGGCGCTGGTGGCGTTCGCGGCGCTGGTCGCCGGCCGCCGCGCGGCGGGCCGGGTCGCGGCGGGCCTGTCGGGCGTGCTGTCGCTGGCGGCGGTGGTGTGGTCGGCGGCGGCGGGGTTGCCGCCGTGGTGGACGCTGCTGTGGCACGTCCCGGCGCTGCTGACGGCCCTGGCGGTGGTGGCGGGGTTCCACCGGGAGGCGCCGCCGGTGCCGCGGGTGTGGTGGGCGGTCGCGCCGGTCGCGCTCGTCGCCGGTGTCGCGTCGGTCGTGTCCGCCCCGGCGTTGTCGACGGGGACGATGTCCGCGGCGTGGCTGATCGCCGCCGCCGCGGTGGCGGTGGCGCGGCCCTGGACGGCCCGGGCGCCCGCGTCCGCCGCCTGACCCCGCGCCCGCCCGGGTCGTGCGACCCGGGCGGGGGACCGGTCACACCTTGGCGGGCACCGGGTTGCCGGACGCGGCGATCGCCCTGCGCACCGGCACGAAGATCATCAGCACGAACCCGGCCACGAAGAAGACCACCAGCGAGATGATCGCCAGCCGGAACGACCCGGTGGCCTGGCCGACCCCGGCGAACACCATCGGCCCCAGCCACGACGTGGACCGCTCGCCGACCTCGTAAAGGGAGAAGTACTGCGCCTCGCGGCCGGGCGGGATCATCTGGCTGAACAGCGACCGCGACAACGCGTTCGTGCCGCCCAGCACCAGCCCGATCCCCACCGCCAGCCCGTAGAACTGGACCTGCTGCCCGGCCTGCACGAAGAACGCCGCCGCGACCACCACGATCCACACGCACAGGCTCACCATGATCGTGCGCTTCGCGCCCCACGACTTCGCCACCCGCCCGTGCAGCATGCCGCCCAGGAACGCGACGAACTGCACGATCAGGATCGTGGTGATCAGCACCGTCTCGTCGAGCAGCAACTCGTCACGCCCGTACTGGGCCGAGACGTTCGCGACGGTGGCGATGCCGTCGGTGTAGATGAGGTAGGTGCCCAGGAACGCCAGCGTCAACGGGAACAGGCGGGCCTGCTTGATCGTCTGCCGCAGCTCGGCGAACCCGGCGGTGACCACCGACGCGCCCGACTCGGCGCCGTGCGGCGGCTGGTGCCGCTTGAGCCGCGCCAGCGGGATGAGCGTGAACCCCGCCCACCACAGGCCCGAGAACACGAACCCGACGCGGACCGCCGCGCCCTCGCTCAACCCGATCGCGTCGTGACCGATGAACAGCGCCAGCTGCACCGCCAGCGCCAGACCGCCGCCCAGGTACCCGAACGCCCACCCGCGGGTGGACACCGCGTCGCGCTCGTCGGGGGTCGCGATCTCCGGCAGGAACGCGTAGTACACGACGACCGACGCGCCGTAGCAGATGTTGCCCAGCACGAACAGCGCCACGCCCAGGTGCCAGTTGTCGCCGCCGACCGCGGCCAGCGCGACCGTCGCGACCGAACCGGTGAACGCCAGCCCGCCGAGCATGCGGCGCTTGTTCTGGGTCCGGTCGGCGATCGCGCCCATCACCGGCAGCACCACGACCTGCACGAGCGTGGCGATGGACAGCAGGTAGCCCCACAGCGACCCGGCCGGGAAGTAGGCGCCGAACAGGGAGATGTCGCACTGCCGCAGCGACCCGTCCACGCAGGCGTCCGGGCCGTTGCGGGCGGTGTCGGCGACGGCCGCCTCCTTGGCCACCGCGGTGAGGTAGCCGGAGAGGAACACGGTGACCACCGAGGTGGGGAACACCGAGTTCGCCCAGTCGTACCAGGTCCACCCGCGCTGTTCCCGCTTGCGGTCCACGGCGGGTGCGGTGCTGTCGGCCACGCTCATGGGGGCGGACTGTATATCGCCCGCCACCCGTTCGTGGTGATCACCACCAAGCTGTTGCCAACCGGCCGTCCGCGCGCCACGCGCGGCCCGCTCAGCCCCCCGCCCAGACCCCCCGGTCGAGCAGCACGTCCCGCAGCCGGTCGGGCCGGTCGGTGACCAACCCGTCCACGCCCAGGTCCAGCAGCCGCCGCATCTCCGCCTCCTCGTCGACCGTCCACACGTGCACCTCCAGGCCCCGCCGGTGCGCGGCGGCCACGAACCGGCCGTCCACCACCAGCAGCCGGCCCTGCCGCACCGGCACCTGCGCCACCGTGCCCCGCACCGGCAACCCCACCAGCGGCACCCGCCCCGCCGCCCACAACGCGCCCACCGACCGCGGCCCCATCGACGTCAGCAGCCCCGGCCCGCCCAGGCGCCGCAACCGCGCCAGCCGCTTCTCCGAGAACGACGCCAGGCACACCCGGCCCAGCGCGCCGGCGCGGCGCAGCGCCTCCAGCACCGGCACCACCGCCGAATCGGCCTTGACGTCGATGTTCACCCACGCGTCCGGCAGGTCCTCCAGCAGGTCCTCCAGCCTCGTCACCGGCTCCCGCCCGCCCACGTTCGCCCGCCGCACCGCCGACCACGGCTGCGCCGCCACCGGCCCGGTCCCGTCGGTCGTGCGGTCCAGCGTCGCGTCGTGGTGCACCACGACCACCCCGTCGGACGTCGCGTGCACGTCGGTCTCCAGGTACCGGTAGCCCTCCCGGTGGGCGCGGCGGAACGCGGCCAGCGAGTTCTCCATCCCCGACAGCTCGTCGAGGTGCCAGCCCCGGTGGGCGAACGCGCGGGGGTGCGGTCCGGACAGGTACGGGTGGTTCGCGGTCACACCCGGAGTCTGCCCTGGCGGCGTGGCGCGGCGGTGACCGGTGGGTAGCGGGATAGCGTCGCCCGCCATGGAGCTGGTGACCGAGCCCGTCGCGGCACGCCGTGAGGAAGCCAGGCACTGCGCCTGGTGCGGACGCCGCCTGCCCGACAGCGGCCGGATCGGCCGGCCGCGCCGCTACTGCGCGCAGCCCTGCCGGCAACGCGCCTACGAACGGCGCGCCGCCGTGCAGCGCGGCGGACTGCCCGAGGACGCCGTCGTGCTGTCCGCGGGGGAGCTGGCCGACCTGCAGGACCGGCTGTTCCAGCTGCGGTGCGCCGCGGAGGACGTCGCCACCGCCGCCGCGGACGGCGCCGACGGGGCCGAGCTGCGGCGCCTGGCGGCGGAACTGGTGGACACCGCGCGTGGTCTGGAGCGGTTGCGCTGACTCGTGTCGGCTTGCCCCCCGCGTGTGGTCTCGACCATCATGGCGCGCGGGTGGGCGAGGAGGGGCGCGTGAACGGCAACGGCGCGTTGCACCACGAGGTGCTCGACCGGGCCGACGTCGGTTTCGGTGTGACGGACGCGAACGGAACGCTGGCCTGGGTGAACCCGGCGCTGGCGGAGATCCTCGGCGTGCCCGTCGACCACGTGGTCGGCCGGTCGCTGCCCGCGCTGCTGCCCGGCGCGCCCGAACGGCCCCGCGCCGGCCTGGCGCTGCTCACCCCCAGCGCCTACCGCAAGGGACACCGCTGGCTCGAGGTCACCTGCCAGACCCTCCCGGCCACCGGCCACGACACCGACGAACGACTGCTGTACCGGGTCGTGGACGTCACCGCGTGGCGCGACCGCGAACTCGAAGCCACCCACGAGGCCGACGCCCTGCGCCGCGCCCAGGTCCTGGGCCGCATGGGCACCTGGGAGTGGCACATCGCCGAGGACCGCGTCGTGTGGTCGGACACCCTGCTGGAGATGTTCGGCTTCGGCCCCGACACCGAGCTGGACTTCGACGGCTACGCCGCCCTCGTGCACCCCGAGGACCTGTCCATGATCCAGGCCACCCTCGAGGAGGCCATGCGGTCGGGCGCCGGGTTCTCCTACACCCACCGCATGCTGCTGGGCGAGGACCGCACCGAACGCTGGTTCGAGTGCTTCGGCGAGGTCGTGGTCGACGAGGACGGCTCACCGCTGCGCGTGCTGGGCACCGCCCACGACATCACCCGCGCCCGCCGCGTGCACGACGAACTGCTCGCCCTGGCCGAGCAGGACCCCCTCACCGGCCTGGCGAACCGGCGCGCCGTCACCCGCGAACTGGAACGGCAACTCGCCGGCGGCGGCCCCGGCGCGATGCTGCTGCTGGACCTGGACAACTTCAAGGACGTCAACGACCTGCGCGGGCACGCCGTCGGCGACCGCCTGATGAAAGCCCTCGCCACCACCCTGCGCTCACGCCTGGCGCCGTCCCAGCTGATCGGCCGCCTCGGCGGCGACGAGTTCGCCGTCGTGCTGCCCGGCGCCACCCCCGCCGACGCCGCCCGCGTCGCCGAAGGACTGCGCGATGCCGTAGCCGCGTTGCCGCTCGTCGGCGCCGCCCGCAGCATCACCGTGTCCACCGGCGTCGCCGAGTACGGGCCCGGCGACACGTGGGAACTCGTCCTGGCCAACGCCGACCTCGCCCTCTACGCCTCCAAAGCCGCCGGCCGCAACCGGGTCACCGTCTACGAACCCGGCCACTACGCCGACACCGCGAAACGCGTCTCCGTCCTGGACCGGCTGCGCGCCGCCCTCGACGACGGCGGACTCGCCCTGCACGCCATGCCCATGGTCCAGCTGGCCACCGGCACCACCCTCGGCCACGAACTGCTGCTGCGCCTGGAAGACGGCCAGGACCCCTACCTGGGGCCCGCCGAGTTCCTGCCCGAGGCCGAACGCTCCGACCTCGTCCTCGACATCGACCGGTGGGTGCTGTCCACCGCCATCGACGCCCTCGTCGGCCACCCCGACCCGCGACTGCGGTTCAACGTCAACATCTCCGGCCGCACCCTCGAGGACGAGGACTTCGGCGGGTTCGTCCTGGACCGCCTCGCCACCGCCGGCGTCGCACCCGGCCGCCTCGGCCTGGAGATCACCGAAACCGCCGCCGTCACCAACCTCGACGCCGCCCGCGCCCTCGCGCTGCAATTGCGCGCGTTCGGCTGCCGCATCATCCTCGACGACTTCGGCTCCGGCTTCGGCTCGTTCGTCCACCTCAAACACCTGCCCATCACCGGCATCAAGATCGACGGCGAGTTCGTGCGCGGCATCGACGAACGCTCCACCGACGCCGTCCTCGTCGCCGGCATCGTGCAGATCGCCCAAGGCCTCGGCCTCACCGCCGTCGCCGAGTGGGTCGAGCGCCCCGCCCAGGTCGACGCCCTCGCCCGCCTCGGCGTCCAGATCGGCCAGGGCTTCCACCTCGGCCGACCCCAACCCCTCGACCACGTCCTCTCGGCCCAGCCGCAGCCGCCGAACGGCGCATTGTCGCCACGCATGGCCGGTGCGGAGGATGGGGCGCGTTCCTGATCACCGCCGCCCCGCCCCCCGATGGGAAGCCACCGCCGTGCCCGGTACCCCCGACAGCCCCGCACGCGGTGTCCGCCGCGTCGAGCTGAGCACCACCCACCCCGAACCGATCGCCGAGTTCTACGCCCACCTGCTCGGCTGGGTGCTCATCGCCGAACCCGACGGCGCGTTCACCGGCTGGGTCGGCGACCGCCTGGCCCTCCGCGTGCACCCCGGCGACCCCGCCTGGCACGTCGTGTTCGCCGGCGCCGAACCCCGCGACCTCGACCTCGGCGCCGCCGTCGACCAGGGCCGCGTCCTGCACGGCCCCTGGGCGCCCCGGCCACGCCCCGGCGAACCCTGCTGGGTGGAACTGATGGGCGAACCCGCCGACGACGACTACTGGGCCGGCGAGCTGGGCTGGCAGGTCCGCGACCCCGACGGCGAGTTCACCCTCTACGACACGGGCACCGGCGACGACCGCCGCCCCGTCGCCGGCCGCCTCACCGCCCGCGGCGGCTGGACCTGCTACTTCGCCGTCCCCGACATCGCCGCGGCCCTCGCCGAGGCGACCGACATGGGCGGCGCCGTCCTCATCGGCCCCCAAGCCGTCCCCACCGGCGTCGTCGCGGCCGTCGCCGACCCCGCCGGCTCCGTGTTCGCCCTGCTGGAAGACCCACCCGGCTGGGGCGGCGCCTGGTGCGCCACCCACCAGGCACACGCCTGAGCGCCGGGGGAGCGGACACCCCGCTGCCGGGGAGCCCGGCCGTGAACCAGACCCCGGCCGGGCTCCCCGCAGCACACCCCGCCCGGGGAATGCCCAGGCGCTAGGAGCCCCGGACGAGCTCCGGCGGGAAACCACCCGTCGCGATCGGACCCCACCGGTCGATCGTGACCCGGAGCAACGACTTGCCCTGACGGCGCATCGCATCCCGGTACTCGTCCCAGTCCGGATGCTCACCCGCGACACACCGGTAGTAGTCCACCAGCGGCTCCAACGCCTCCGGCAGGTCCAGCACCTCCGCCCGCCCGTCCACCTGGACGTGAGGACCGTCCCAGTCGTCGGACAGCACGCACACCGTCACCCGCTCGTCCCGACGCGCGTTGCGCGACTTCGCCCGCCCCGGATACGTCGACACCACCACCCGGCCCTCACCATCCACCCCGCACGTCACCGGCGACACCTGCGGACGCCCGTCGGCGCGCGCGGTGACCAGCAGCGCACGGTGACGCGGCCGCAGGAACTCGACCAACTCGGCACGGGACACGCGATCGGCGGTGGCGATTCTCGGCATGCCACCAGCCTAGGAGACACAACCCGGGGGAGAGGAGACCTCAGGCGCGACCCAGGATGTCGGCCACCACATCCGCCTTCGCGTCCGCGTACTGCTGCAGGTACGTCCAGTCCCGCGCCGCCAGCTCCCGCTTCGTCCGCTCGTAGAGCACCCGATCCTCCTCCGACACCCGCAACCGGTCCCGGAACGCCACCATCCGCGCCACCTCCGGCTCACCCGCCGTGAACACGTGCAGGTTCACGTCCGTGTCCGGCCCCTTGAACATGCGGTGCTCCAACCACTCCGGCTCCCGGATCCGCACCACGTACCCCACCGCCTCCAACGCCGGCACGTACGACGCCTCGTCCGCCGAATCCGCCACCGCCAACACCACGTCCACCACCGGCTTCGCCGCCAACCCCGGCACCGACGTCGACCCCACGTGCGCCAACCCCAACACCCCCGCACCCAACGCGCCCCGGATCCGCGCCGCCTCGCGCTCGTACAACCCCGGCCACGCCGGGTCGTAGGCCACCAGCACCACCCGACCGGCCAACCTCGGCGCGACACCCACGTGCGCCGCCCGGATCCGCTCCTCCGACAACCCCACGACCCATCCCTCCTCACGCCCGGCGGACCAGCCTAGAGCCCTCACCCCGGCAACGGCGACGCCGTTCCCACCGCGAACAGGTCACCCCCCGCCCGCACCCGCTCCCGCACCTCGTCCGCCAGGAACACCAGGTCCTCCACCACCCGGCACGCCTCCACCTCCTCCCACGACACCGGCGTCGACACCGACGGCCGCGCCCGCGCCCGCAACGAGTACGGCGCCACCGTCGTCTTCGCCGGGTTGTTCTGCGACCAGTCGATCAACACCTTCCCCGTCCGCTGCGCCTTCGCCATCCGCCACACCACCTCCTCCGGCCACTCACCCGCCAACCGCTGCGCCACACCCTTCGCGTACTCCGACGTCGACCCCGCCGACGACACCGACACCGCCGCGTACACCTGCAACCCCTTCGACCCCGACGTCTTCACCACCGGCGCCAACCCGTCACCCTCCAACACCTCCCGCACCCGGCACGCCACCCGGCAGCACTGCACCACCGTCGCCGGCTCACCCGGATCCAGGTCGAACACCACCAGGTCGGGGGAGTGCCGCGCACCCCGCGCACCCACACCCCACTGCGGCACGTGCAACTCCAACGCCGCCAGGTTCGCCAACCACACCAGCGTCGCCAAGTCGTCCACCACCACGAAATCCGCGTACTCCGCGCCCCGCGACGACCCCGGCGTCCCCACCCGCACCGTCCGCACCCACTCCGGCGCGTGCGACGGCGCGTTCTTCTCGAAGAACGACTTCCCGTCCACCCCGTTCGGGAACCGCCGCACCGTCATCGGCCGCCCCGCCACGTGCGGCAACAACACCGGCGCGATCCGCGTGTAGTAGTCGATCACCTCCGCCTTGGTGAACCCCACCTCCGGGTACAGCACCTTGTCCAGGTTCGTCAGCTTCACCAGACGACCCTCCACCCGCACCAACGCCTCACCCGTCACGACGCACCTCCCCGGGCGCCCGATCCGGCCGCAACCCCCGCCACGTCGCGAACCGCAACCGACCATCCGCCGTCCACTGCCGGTACGCCACCTCACCCACCAACACCGGCCGCACCCACCGCGCACCCCGAGCCCGCGCCCGCGGCACCCCCGACCCGAACGGCGACCCCGCCACCCCCAACTCCGACAACCGCGCCGTCAACCGCTCCAACTCCGCCTGGTCGAACCCCGTCCCCACCGACCCCGCGAACACCAACCCACCCCCACCGTCCGGGATGCCCAGCAACAACGCCCCCACCAGACCCCGCCGCTTGCCCTCACCCGGCCGCCACCCCCCGATCACCACCTCCTGCGTCGCCACCGCCGTCACCTTCACCCACGACGGCGACCGCTGACCCGGCACGTACCGCGAATCCAGCCGCTTCGCCACCACCCCCTCCAACCCCTGCTCCCGACTCGCCGCCAACACCGCCGCCCCCTGACCCGGGAACGCCTTCGGCGTCAACCAATGAGCCCCCGCCAACCCCAACCCCTCCAACAACTCACGCCGCCGCGCATACGACAACCCCACCGTCGGCGAACCGTCCAGGTGCAACACGTCGAACACCAAAAACGTCACCGGCGACCCCGCCACCAACCGCCGCGCCTGCGCCGCCGACGCGTGCATCCGCCGCTGCAACGCACCGAAACTCGGCCGACCACCCTCCAACGCCACGATCTCCCCGTCCAACAACACCTGCGTCGCACCCAACTGCGCACCCAACCCCTGCAACTCCGGGTACGTCCCCGTCACGTCGTTGCCCAACCGACTCGTCAACCGCACCCGACCACCCTCCACCCGGGCGATCGCCCGCACCCCGTCCCACTTGAACTCGAACGCCCACTTCGCCGCCGGCCCCGGCAACTCCACCGCCGACGTCGCCAACATCGGCGACAGCACCTCCGGCAACGGCACCCAATCCGCCCGCACCGCCCCGTGCCGCCGCCGCACCATCCAGTCCCCACCACCGGACGACCCCCGGCGGAAGAACACGAACTCACCCTCCACCCGCGCACCGTGCAACACCACGTCCACCTCGCGGTCGGACCACTTCACCGTCTCGTACCGACCCCGATCCCAGATCACCATCTCACCCGCGCCGTACTCACCCTTCGGGATCACCCCCGAGAACGACGCGTACTCCAACGGGTGATCCTCGGTCCGCACCGCCAACCGGATCGTCCCCGGCTCCGACGGCAACCCCTTCGGCACCGCCCACGACACCAACACCCCACCCCGCTCCAACCGCACGTCCCAGTGCAGCCGCGACGCGTGGTGCTCCTGGATCACGAACGTGTCGTCACCACCACGGGGCAACACCACGTCCTCACCCGGCACCGGCTCCGGCGTCCGACCCGCATCCCGCTTGCGCCGATAGTCCGAAAGATCCCCACCCATCCCCGCCGCCACGCCCTCAGGCGGGCTTCGCCTTCTTCTTCGCCGGAGCCTTCCGCGACGACGACCCCGAAGACGACGACCCCGAGGACGACCCAGAAGAAGCCGCCTTCTTCGCCGCCGGCTTCCGCGCCGCCGACCGCCCACCCCGCGCCGACTTCGCCTGCTCCACACTCCGCTCCAACGCCGTCATCAGGTCGATCACCTCACCGGCCTCCTCCACCTCCGGCCGATCCGGCAGCTCCGCACCCTCCGCCTTCGCCTCGATCACCTTCTGCATCGCCACCGTGTAGTCATCCGAGAAATCACCCGGATCGAACGACCCCGCCATGCTCTCCACCAACGACGACGCCATCTTCAATTCCTGCGGCCGAACCTCCACATCCGAGTCCAAGAACTCGAAATCCGGCTTCCGCACCTCATCCGGCCACAACATCGTGTGCATCACCAACAGGTCATCACGCGCCCGCAACATCGCCAACGTCTCCCGCTGACGGATCGTGATCTTCACCACCGCGAGCTGCCCACTGCGCTCCAAAGCGGTCCGAAGCAACACGTACGGACGCGTCGCCGCCTTGTCCGGCTCCAGATAATAAGACTTCTGGAAATAGATCGGATCCACTTCCTCGACCGGCACGAACTCCAACACGTCGATCGCGTGATCAGTGTTCACCGGCAACTTGTCGAAATCCTCGGCATCCATCACCACGACCCGACCGTCGTCCAGCTCGTAACCCTTCGCGATATCGGCGTAGGCGACCTCCTCGCCGCACACCTGGCACACCCGCTTGTACCGGATGCGCCCACCGTCCTCCCGGTGCACCTGATGGAACCGGAAGTCGTGCTCCTCCGTGGCCGTGTACAACCGGACACCGATCGTCACCAACCCGAAGGAGATCGCCCCACGCCACACGGACCTCATGCCACGTGACTACCCGCGAACAGCGCGATCCGCACCAGGGCGTCACTCGAACGGGCTAACAATCACCAGGCCCCACGACCAAACACCGCAACCCTCAACCACCCTCCCGCCGCAACCTCCCCGACCGCACCCGCTCCACGCTCCGCCGCAACGCACCCAACAAATCCACCCCACCACCCGTCTCCTCCGGACCCCGCGCCACCGGCACCTCCACCGCACCCGCCGCCTTCGCCCCGATCAACCCCGCCAACCGCTCCCCATACCCGTCCACGAACACCGACCCGTCGAACGGCGCCGTCATCGACTCCACCAAAGACTCCGCCACCGCCAATTCCGCACCACCCGACACCACACCCGAAAAATCAAAACCCGGCTCCACCACCTGACCCGGCCACACCAACGTCTGCAACACCAAACCACCACCCCGAGGCCGCAACACCCCCAACACCTCCCGACCCCTCAAACCCGCCCGCACCACCGCCACCCGGGACAACCGCACCAACACATCCCGCAACACCACGTACGACCCCACCGCCACCCGCTCAGGCTCCACGAAATACGACCGACCCCACAACACCGGATCCACCTCGTCCGCACCCACGAACTGCACCACCTCGATCGTCCGCTCCACCCCCGCGGACAACCCCGCCACCTCCTCCGACTCCACCACCACCAAACGACCATCCGACAACACGAACCCCTTCGCCACCTCCGACGACTCCAACCCCGCCCCGCACACCGAACACACCCGCCGATGCCGAACCCGCCCACCGTCCAACCGGTGCACCTCGTGCAACCGCACCCCACGATCCCGCGTCGCCCCGAACAACCGCACCGGGAACACCACCAACCCGAACGACACCGAACCACGCCACAAAGCCCTCATAACACCTGCGTACACCTGTGCGAACATCGACTCACCCAAGTCACCCGCACAGCCCAACCACCCCGACCCGCCCTACTCCCGATGCGGCAACCGCGCCAACGACGCATACGTCCGGTTGCCCGCCACCGCCGCCCGCCGCTCCCGCGCCGTCGCCTCGATGTAGTTCTGCGACGTCGCCAACGACGCATGCCCCAACAACGCCATGATCTCCGACGCCGACGCGCCGTCCTCCGCCAACCGCGTCGCGAACGTGTGCCGCAACGCGTGCAGGTTCGCCCCCGACGGCACCCGGTCGTGCAACCCCGCCCACCGGAAGCACGACCGCACCAGGTACTCCAACCCACCCCGCCCGATCGGCTCACCGTGCCGATCGCGCAACAACGCCGAACCCCGGTCGAACCGCCCCTGCGGAAAACGCCGCCGACACGACACCACGTACTGCTCGATGATCCGGTCCATCGCCGGCTCGATCGGCACCGACCGGTCCCGGTTGCCCTTGCCCGCCACGTGCAACCGACGCTCACCCGGCCGACCCACCACCGACGCGTGCGTCAACGTCCGCATCTCCGCCGACCGCAACCCCGCCACCAACCCCAGCGCCAACACCAGCACGTCACGCTCCGGCCACGGATCACGACCCTGCCGGGCGCCCTCCGCCGCGGCCGCCAACAACCGCTCCGGCGTGTCCTCGCCCCGCAACGGCTTCGGCACCAGCGGAGGCGTCTTCGGCCGCGCCACCGCACCCATCGGGTTGCCCGCCACCAGCTCCTCCGCCACGCAGAACGTCAGGAACTGGTTCCACGTCGACCACGCCCGCAGCACCGACGACTTCGCGTGCGAGTCCGCGAACACCCCGAACGCCTCCCGCAGGTTCCGCGTCGTCAACGCCGCCATCTCCAGCCGCTCCGGCGCCGTGCCCGTCACCTCCGCCAACAACGCCGTGACACCCGCCAGATCACGCCGGTACGCCGCCGTCGTGTGCGGCGAGTCCTTCCGCGGCCGACGGGCGAGGAAGAACGACTCCTGAGCGGCAAGCACCAACATGTCGATCTTCCTACCGCACACCACCGACAATTCCGGCCACCAGGGGAGGGGAGGACCCCGAACCCACCCGATCGCCGCAGGGGAGCACCACCGACCCGGGCGACCTCCACCGGTGGCGACCCGGACCACGCGGCAGCGTGTCGCGTGCCGGTCCAGGGGAGAGCCGGCACGCGGCTGTCACCGGGACCGGGCCACGGGGTCACGGGTTCGCGCGTTCCGCCGTGTTCCCGGAGCCGGGTCATGATTGATGGATAATGGCAATTATCCATCATAAGTGGGTCCGGAAGGGGTTCGGGCCCCGGACCGGGGGATGCCCCTCTCGGAACGCCCGCCGCCGGCCGGGTACGACCCTGGGGCGTGTCTTTCGCGTGCGGCACGTGCACCAGGGCGTGACCCGCGCCCGGGACGTCCCGGCGAGCCGGCGACGGGGTGCCGCCGGCGGTCCTGGGGCACGGCCCTCGATGATCAACAGATCGAGGTGAACGTCCGACGTGCGCGTCGGTCCGCCATCCGCCGACACCACCGGTGATCCGTCACTGTGACGTTTCTAGGTGGTGTCCCGGGCGTGCACCGGCCCGACGTTGTCTCGGGGACTTCCCGGCTCGGAGCCTCTCGGGTCCGGATCGGCCGCCTTGGCGCGTGCGGCGCTGTCAGTCTGTCCCGCCGTGCGGACGATGCGCGACGGACGCGGACGGCCGGTGAACGACCGTCGCGCGTGGACGTCGTGTCGTCACGGCGTGGCCGGCCTGTGGGCCTCAGGTGCCCGTGACCCCTGCCGACCTGCCGGTTCGGAAACGCCGATAATCTACATTATGTTAAGTAGAACGTTGGACGGGCGTCCGGGGCACTTCCCTGCCCACCCGCCGAGCCTCCGCGGTGATGACGTCGCCCCAGGTGCTCCACATGCCGTCGAGCCGTGACGTGACGACGACGCGCTGCACCGAGTCGTCCGGCAGCGGGATCTGCAGGCCGATCGCGTGGTGGCGTGCGTGCCCGCCGCCTGCCTTCGCCAACAGCTCCGCGTCGAAGTCGATCAGGACGCTGCCTTCGGGCAGGGTGTCCGGGATGTCGTCGCCGCAGCCGATGACGCAGACCGGTCCCCCGGCGTCCGCGGTGTGCCGGTCGATCTCGGCGCGGACGTCGAGGGCGCGTGCCTGGTCGGTCCACGCGGTGAGGGTGCGGTGTTCGCCCTCGGCGATGAGCGGGTCGTCGAGTTCCAGGGAGGCCCAGACGAGTTCGACGCCGGGTTCGCGGGTCTTGTCGAGGAACTGGCGCATGGTGCGCTTGGCGCTGGCGAGCATCTCCCCCGTGTCGCGTTCGTGCGGTGGTTCGACGGCCCAGGCGGTGAGGTCGAAGTGGGTGGCGAGGCCGTGCTTGTGGGCGCGGTAGCCGAGTTCGATGTCTTCGGTGCCCCAGGTGACGAAGCGTTCGTCGAAGCCGCCGACGGCGTGGAAGTCGGTGGTGCGCAGGGAGTAGTTCATGCCCCAGGCGAAGAGCCAGGGGAAGGCGAGCCGGTCGGGGTCGAAGTCGACGGCGGCGAGGGGTTCGTGGCGGATGTCGCGGAAGCCGGGGTGGTCTTTGAAGTCCTGGTGGACTTGCTTCGGGGTTCTGGTGGTGATGGCTTCGGCGAGGCCGGGTGTGGGGTCCCAGGGGCGGTAGCCGTGGACGTAGCCGAGGTTGAGGGTGGGTCGGCCGGTGTGGGCGTCGGCGTGCGCGCGGGTGAAGTCGGGTCCGGCGAGGGTGCCGCAGTCGAGGAAGACGAGGACGGGGGCGGTGGCGTGGCGGGCGCCGGCGTTGCGGGCGTGGGCGACGCGGCGGCCGAGGTCGGGTTCGTAGTGGTAGTGCAGGCGGAGGCGGTCGCGGAAGGTTTCGGTGACGTCGGCGGTGTGGTCGCTGGAGCCGTCGTCGGAGACGATGACCTCGTAGTCGTCGGGTGGGAGGGTTTGGTCGGTGAGGCTGTCGAGGGTGCGGCGGAGGAGTTCGGCGCGGTTGTAGGTGGGGATCACGACGGAGATGCGCGGCGGCATCCGGGCTCCTTGGGGCGCTGGTGGCGGGCGCTGGGAAGGAGCGGACTGTATCGGGTTCGCGGAATCGGTACAGCCCCCGCACTTCGGTGTCGCTCAGGTGGTTCGGGTGGTGGTCAGGCGGTCGAGGGTGGCGTGGTAGTGGGCGTTGGTCATGATGCCGAGGACGTTGCCGAAGGGGTCGACGACGCTGGCGGTGGCGTAGCCCTCGCCGCGGACCGTGGGGTGGTCGTGGGGTGTGGCGCCGAGTTCGGTGAGGCGGTCGAGGGTGGCGTGGAGGTCGTCGACGGCCCAGTAGGTGATGGCGCCGGCGGGGCCGGTGCGGGTGTCGTGGGGTGCGTGGTCGCTGTGGACGATGCCGAATTCGTGCTGGTAGTCGCCGATGCGGTATTCGACGTAGCCGCCGGGGACGGTGAAGTAGGGCTCGATGCCGAAGAACCGGGTGTACCAGGTGGTGGCGGCGTCGAGGTCGTCGGCGAAGAAGCTGGTGGTGGTGAGTCCGCGGAGCATGGTGGTCCTTCTTCCGGTCGGGTGGTCGTCGTCGCCTACTTTGGTGGTGAAAGTGCGCACGGAGTGAGCACTTTGGGGGCGAGACTGGGGTCATGCGTGCGGACCGGTTGGTGGCTGCCCTGTTGTTGATGCAGGCGCGGGGTCGGGTGACGGCGGCGGAGTTGGCGGGTGAGTTGGAGGTGTCGGTGGCGACGGCGCGTCGGGATCTGGAGGCGTTGTCGTCGGCGGGTGTGCCGGTGTACCCGCAGCCGGGGCGTGGTGGTGGTTGGCGGTTGGTGGGGCGTGCGCGGACGGATCTGAGCGGGTTGACGTCGTCGGAGGCGCGGGCGTTGTTCTTGTTGGTGGGTCCGGCGGCGTCGGGGTCGCCGGAGGTGCGGGCGGCGTTGCGGAAGTTGGTGCGGGCGTTGCCGGAGACGTTCCGGGAGGGTGCGTTGGCGGCGGCGGACGCGGTGGTGGTGGATGTGGCGGGGTGGGGTGGTGTCGGTCGGGTGCGGCCGGGGTTGGTGGGTGTGTTGCAGGAGGCGGTGGTGGGGCGTCGGCGGGTGGTGTTGGTGTACGAGGGTCGTGGGCGGGTGCGGTCGGAGCGGGTGGTGGAGCCGTGGGGGTTGGTGGACAAGGACGAGGTTTGGTACTTGGTGGCGGGTACGGGTGCGGGTGAGCGGACGTTCCGGGTGGATCGGGTGGTGTCGGCGCGGGTGACGGATGAGGTGTTCGCGCGGCCGGAGGGGTTCGAGTTGTCGGTGGCGTGGGAGCGGGTGGTGTCGGAGGTGGAGCGGCGGCGGGGGTCGGTGTCGGCGGTGGTGTCGGTGGAGCCGCGGTTCGCGGCGGTGTTGCGTGATCAGTTCGGGCGGCAGTGCGAGGTGTTGGCGGAGGTGGGTGGTCGGGCGCGGTTGCGGTTGTCGGCGGCTGCTCCGCTGATGATCGCGCAGGTGTTGGCGGGGTGGGGTGGGTTGGTGGAGGTGGTGGAGTCGGAGGCGGTGCGGGCGGAGTTGGCGCGGTTGGGTGCGGAGTTGGTGGCGTTGAACGGGGTGGGGTGATGCCGCTCCCCCGGTTCGTGAGGTCGGTCGAGGGCGTCGCGGCGGTGGGTCAGGTGGGCGGGTTTGACATCCGGTCGTGGACGCGGTCTCTCATGGATTTGTCCCGCAGTGCGCGCAGGGCGGCGTCGACGAGGGTGGTGAGGGGGTGGGGCAGGTCGGCGTCGAGGTCGAGGGTGGCGGCGGTGGTGGCGGTCCACTCGGCGTCGAGGGTGGGCAGGACGGCGCGGGCCTGGTCGGTGAGGTGGACGATGCGCCGGCGGGCGTCGTCGCCGGGTTTGAGGTCGACGAGGCCGTCGCGGCGCATCTGGTTGACGGTCTGGCTGATGGCGGAGTGGGTGACGCCGATGGTGTCGGCGAGGTCGCGGATGGACAGCGGTCCCCTGGTGTGGACCAGGCGGATGACGGGGGTGTAGCGGGGTCGGAA
This sequence comes from Saccharothrix sp. 6-C, assembly GCF_016695385.1. Taxonomy (NCBI): domain Bacteria; kingdom Bacillati; phylum Actinomycetota; class Actinomycetes; order Pseudonocardiales; family Pseudonocardiaceae; genus Saccharothrix; species Saccharothrix sp. 6-C. The sequence goes on from NZ_CP064192.1 coordinate 3,744,345, forward strand.
GCCTGGTAGGCCGAGGTCGGTGTAGACGCGGGCGATGTCGCCTTCCAGGAGGTCGAGCAGGTGGCGGAGGCGGGTGCCGAGGTATTGGCCGGCGGGTGCGTGGTCCACTCCCTTAATGTAACAGTGCTGTTGTATCGGTGCTGTCGTAGTGGTGAGGAGCGGTGGATGTACCCGGAGATCGAGCCGTACGAGCACGGGATGCTGGACGTCGGCGACGGCAACCTCGTGTACTGGGAGGTGTGCGGCAACCCGGAGGGCAAGCCGGTGGTGTGCCTGCACGGCGGGCCGGGCACGGGCTGCTCCCCCGGCATGGCCAGGCAGTTCGACCCGCGGGCCTACCGGATCGTGCTGCTGGACCAGCGCGGCAGCGGGCGCAGCCGGCCGCACGCGAGCGAGTACTCGACGGACCTGTCGGTGAACACGACGGCGCACCTGGTGGCCGATGTCGAGCGGTTGCGCGAGCACTTGGGTGTCGAGCGGTGGATGGTGTTCGGCGGGTCGTGGGGTTCGACGCTGGGCCTGCGGTACGCGCAGCTGTTCCCGCAGCGGGTGACGGACGTCGTGCTGGTGGCGGTGACCACGGGTCGGCACTCCGAGCTGGACTGGCTCTACCACGGGTTGGGCATGTTGTTCCCGGAGCAGTGGTCGAGGTTCCGCGACGGCGCGGGCGAGGGCGCCACGGACCTGGTGGCGGCCTACCACGCGTTGCTGGAGGACCCGGATCCCGCGGTGCGGGAGAAGGCGGCGACGGACTGGACGGACTGGGAGGCGTCGATCGTGTCGCTGGACCCGGGCCACCGGCGGGGGCCGCGGATGGCGGACCCGGCGTGGCGGATGGCGTTCGCGCGGCTGTGCGCGCACTACTTCAGCCACCGCGCCTGGCTGCCGGACGGGCAGGTGTTGCGGGACGTGGAGCGGTTGCACGGCATCCCGGCGATCCTGGTGCACGGCCGGTTGGACCTGCAGGGCCCGTTGGGGACGGCGTGGGAGCTGGCCCGGGTGTGGCCGGACGCGGAGCTGGTGGTGGTGCGGGGCGCGTCGCACGCGCTGTCGGATCCGGGCATGGCGGACGCGGTGGTGGCCGCGACGGACCGGTTCGCCCGCACGGTCCGCTAGAGGCGCCAGACAGTGGTCGTCCTGACCGCGACGCCTTCCAGGTCCGGTGGCACCGGCACCGGGAAGGCATCGACCCGCGTCCAGCCGCGTGGCAGGAACGACCGCTGCGGGTCGCCCACCAGCACGAGCACGCCGCGGCGGTGGGCGGCCAGCAGGAACGGCTCGACCCGGGCGGCCATGTCGCGGTCGTAGAAGACGTCGCCGGCCAGCAGCACGTCGACGTCCGGTTCGGTGTCGAGCAGGTCGCCGGCGGCGAGGGTGAGGGTCACGTCGTTGGCGCGGGCGTTGAGGTCGATCGCCGCCAGCGCGACGGGGTCGATGTCGTTGGCGGTGACGAGGCCGCCGGCGCGGGCCGCCGCGACCGCGACCAGCCCGGAGCCCGAGGCGAGGTCCAGCACGCGGCGGCCGGCGACCAGGTCGGGGTGGTCGAGCACGTGGCGGGCCAGGGCCTGGCCGCCCGCCCAGGGGAACGCCCAGAACGGGGGTTCCGGGGCGCCGGTGCGTTCCCACAGCGCGGTCACGTCGTCGGCCGTGCGCAGCACGATGTCGGGGGTCAGCGGCACCGGTCGGGCGCTGGTCACGGAACGGATGAAGTCCTGCACCGGTCCGGTGCTCACCGGGCCGGCGTCCGGTGCGGGTATGCCGTGCGGTCGGATTGGGACAGGGGCCGTCGCACCATGCTGTGATGGTAGAGATGCGGTGATCGGGTTGAAGAGCCCCGGCGAGCTGGGGGCGATGCGCGCCGCCGGTCTCGTGGTGGCCGACGCGCTGGACGCCGTCCGCGACCACGCGACGGTCGGGGTGATCGGTCGCGCGGCGGGGTGCTCGCGGTCACCGAGGACGGGCCCCGGGTTCACAGTCCCCCGGCGACCCGCAGCACCGCGCCCGTCGTGAACGACGCGGCGCCGCTCAGCAGCCAGGCCACCGCTTCCGCGATCTCCTCCGGCTCGCCCGGCCGGCCCAGCGGGATGGCCGACGCCACCCGGTCGGGTCGGTCCGGCACCCCGGACAGCTCGTGGATCTCGGTGCGGACGGTGCCCGCGGCCACCGCGTTCACCCGGATCCCCCGCGGCCCCAGCTCCTTCGCCAGACCGACCGTCATCGCGTCGACCGCCGCCTTGCTCGCCGCGTAGTGCACGTACTCGCCCGGGGAGCCCAGCGTGGCCGCGGCCGAGGACAGCGACACGATCGACCCGCCCGACACCAGGTCCCGCGCCGCCCGTCGCGCGCACAGCAACGCGCCGACCACGTTGACCTCCACGACGCGGCGCAGGTCTGCCGCCCGCAGCTGCGCCAAGGGGCCCACCGGGCTGGTGATCCCGGCGTTGACCACCACGCCGGTCACCTGTCCCAGCGCGGCGGCGGCGTCGAACAGGGCGTCCACGTCCGCTTCGTCGGACACCTCCGCCCGCACGGCGACGCCGCCCACCTCGCGGGCCAGTTCCTGCGCCCGTGCCGCCGCGGTCCGGTAGCCGATCACCACGCGGTGCCCGTCCGCGGCGACCCGGCGCACCACGGCCGCGCCGATGCCCCGGCTGCCGCCCGTCACCACGATCAGGCCAGCCACGCGGTCACCTCCGCGTCCACCACGTCCTGCCCGGTCACGAGCATGTGCGCCAACCCCGGCACGTCGACCAGGCGTGCGTCCGGCGCCGCCGCGCACAGCCGGGCCTGCAGCGGCCGGAACGCGGGGTACTCCCCCTCGCCCCGCACCACGAGCAGCGGCACGTCCAGCGCGGCCGCCCGCGCGAGCACGTCCAGCGGTTGCACCGCCGCCGTCGAGGTGTCCGTCCAGGTGTAGGAGTCCAGGGCGCCCGTCTCGATCGAAGCCTCCACCACGGCCTGCACCCGCACCGCCGGGTTCACCACCGCCACCCGCCGCACCGGCACCACCCGCCGTGAGGCGGTGAGCAGCGCGATGTGCCCGCCGGCCGAACCGCCCACCAGGTCCACCGGCCCGTCGTCGCAGCCGAGCTGTCGGCATGCCGCCGCGACCAGCGCGGGCATCGCGGCCACCGCCGACTCCACGAGCGGCACGTACCCGTCGAGGACCTGGTCGGGGCCTTGGCCCCACGGGGGCAGCGCCGCGTACAGCCGCCACGCGTCCACCCCCGCCAACGGCAGCGCTTCGGCCATCGCCTCCGGCGTCCCCGGCTCCCCCAGCAGGTGCCACACCACCACCAGCCGCCGAGAGTCCCCGGCCGGCGGTGTCGCCACGAACCGCACGCCCGCCGCCTCACCCGTGATCGTCATGATCCCGAACCTACGTCCCGTGGCGCCCGCACGGCGTCCACCCACCGCGAACAGCGCACACCCACCGCGACCGCAAGACGCCCGAACGCGTGAACCCGCACCCCGGTGTCACTCGAACGGCCGGGCCAGGGCACCCTGGGGGCGTGACCGAGCCGCGTTGCGCCGCGATCTCCGCGGACCTCGAGGAACCCCAGGCGGGCACCGCCGCCACCGCCGCCGCCTGGATCTGCCTCGAACAACCCGGGCCGTGGGGCCGCGACGCCCTGACCCAGAGCCGCCTGGACCCCGCGCTCGGCGCCGAACTGGCCCGCCGCGCCGCCGAGACCGGTGTGCGCGTCCTGCTCATCCGCCGTCCCGGCCGTCACGCCGACACCCACCACGACGCGCCCCGCCGCGTCTACCTGGCCGCCACCGCCCCCGGTCGGGCGCGGTTGGAACAGGCCGACGTCGCCGACCCCGCGGTCCTGCTCGACCTGGACTTCGCCGCCCTCGCCGCCGGGCACCCCACCGGTCTCGGCACGCCGGTCGCCGGGCCGCTGCTGCTGGTGTGCGCCAACAGCCGCCGTGACGTGTGCTGCGCCCTGCGCGGCCGGCCGCTCGCCGAAGCCCTCGCCGCCGCGCGCCCCGACGCCGTGTGGGAGTGCACCCACACCGGCGGGCACCGCTTCGCCCCCACCGGCGTGCTGCTGCCCACCGGCTACACCTACGGCCGCCTCGACACCGATTTCGCCGCCCGGCTGCTCGATGACGCGGCCCTCGGGAACGTCGTCACCGACCGCTGCCGGGGCCGTTCCACCCACGCGCCGCGCGGCCAGGTCGCCGAGCTCGCCGTGCGCGACCTCACCGGCGAACACCGCGACGTGCTCACCGTGCACGGCGACACCGTGCACCACGCCGACGGCAGCGCCTGGCACGTCACCGTCGCCGAGCGCGACCTACCGGCCGCCCGACCCGCCAGCTGCGGCGCGCCCCCCACGGCGGCCACCGGGCTCGTCGCCACCGCCGTGCGCCGCCTCGTCCCCGTCGGCTGACGGCACCGCCGCGCGGAACAGGCCCAACCCCAGCGCGTGGGCGTCGTCCAGGCCCACCTCCCGCAACGACTCCGCCGGCAACGCCAGCAACGACACCGCCACACCCAGGAAGTACGCGTCGAGCAGGCCCGCGTCGCGCGCCGTGCTCGGCAACCCCGCCGCCGCGTGCAGTCCCGCGCCCGCCTGCGCGTTGGACACCGCCATGCGGCCCAGCGCCGCCCGCACCCCCGGCCGGCGCACCGCCTCCAGGTACAGCTCCACCATCGCCAGCAGCTGCGTCGGATCCTCCACGACCGCGCGCCGCAGCAGCGCCGGGTACAGCTGCGCCACCTCCGCCGGGGAGATCCCGGCGGGCGTCGTCTCCCGCAGCCGCCGCACCGCCGCGGTGTGCAGCGCGGTCATCCGGGCCGCCGCCGCGCCCAGCAACGCGTCGCGCGACGGGAAGTAGTTCTTCGTCGTGCCCTGCGGCACACCCGCCGCCCGGTCCACCGCGCGGTGCGTCAGCCCGCGGCCGCCCTCCGCCGCCAGCACCGAGATCGCACAGTCGCACAGCAGGTCCCGACGGCTCGTCACGGGGAGGGGACACTAGCCGATCGCGGACGGCCCGCCGTCGCCACCACCCGGCCCGCCTCCAGCACCAACCACACCCCGCACACGCAGCGCACGTAGTCCACCGCGCCGTGCGACGAAACCTGGTACACACGCTCGGCGCTGGGCCACCCGCAACAAGGACACCTGGTGTTCACCCCACCAGCGTGGTGTCATGGTTCAGTGCATTTCAACCCTTACGGCGGGACGGCGGCCGAACTCGCCGCCGCCCTGGTCAACGCCGACCCCCGCAGCACCGCCGACGAGCTGCTCGACCTGCTGCGCGAGCACGACTACAGACCCGTCGGCGCGCTCGACGAGCACCAGGCCCGCGAACTCCTCGCCTGGGCCGCCCGTCTCTCACCGGTCTTCGACCACACCCCCGACCAGGTCGCCCTCGTCAACGACCTGCTCGCCGAAGCCGCCGCCAAGCCCTACATCTCCACTCACGACGACCGCCGGCCCCACCTGCACTTCGCCCCCGAGCACGCGCCCACCCCCGAGCGGCTGCGCGCGTTCACCGCCGCCGGTCTCGCCCACGTCGTCTGCGACGATCCCGGCCGCCTCGGCCGCTGCGCCCGACCCGGCTGCCCCGTCGTCTACGTCGACACCTCCCGCAACGGCCGCCGCCGCTTCTGCGGCACCCGCTGCGCCAACCGCGTCCACGTGGCCGACCACCGCACCCGCACCGCCTGACCCCGCCGCGGGGCCGGGGTCACTGCATGACGCGGCGGCCGAAGCGGGCGTTGCCGAACTCCGCCGCCTCGCCGATCAACGCCGACCCCACGTCCGTCCGACCCCGGAACCACGCGTGCCGGAACCACGCGTCCTGGTGGAACACCACGTCACCGAACAACGCCCGCCCGCCGAAACGCACGTGCCGGAAGTCCGCCCGACCCGACACCTCGGCGCGCCGCAGGTCCGCCCGACCCGACACCTTCGCCCGCGCGAACACCAACTGGTCGGCCACCTGCGCCGACCGCAACGACACGTTGCCCGCGAACACCGCCAGCCCGAACGACGCCGACTTCGCGAACAACGCGTCGGTGAACACCGCGTGCCGCAGGAACCGGGCCCCCGCGAAGTTCGCGTCACCCGTCACCGTCATCGCCTCGAACCGCGCGTCGCCCAGGAACACCGCGCCCACCAGGTCCACCCGGTTCACCCGGCACCCCGACAGGTCGAAGTCCACCAGGATCGCCCCCGGCGCCACCACGTCCATCCCCGGCCAGAAGTCCGCGCCCGGCCGCAGGTGCGACACCAGCTCCCGCTGCACCGCCGTGCGCCACGGCGCGTCCAACCCCATGCTCACCCCGCCGCGCAACGCCGCCAACCACGACGTCACCACCGCCTGCCGCCGCCGCGGCGCCTGCCGGCCGATCTCGGCCAACAGCAGCAACCCCTCCTCCTCACCGGCCCGGAACAGCCGGTTCGCCTCGCGCCACACCGACAGCGGAGCCGGGACCGCACCCGCCTGCGGCCCCACCCGCCGTCGCGCGTGCTCGTCCAACAACGTCTCCGAACGCGACGCGCGCACATGGCGCACGCCAATCCAGACGATGACCACCGCCACCGCCACCGGCATCAGCCACGACGACATACCCCGATCATGCCCGTCCCGGGTACGTCCACGGACGTACTTCCCGTCACCGCTTCGTGGCCGATGCCGGGACACGCGTTCGAGCGGAGCATCGAGGACATGCATCCGTCCCCTTCCCCGACCCCCGGACCGGCCCGCGGCGCGCCGGCCCGACGCGCCGGCGACGCCGACCGCGACCACACCGCCGCCCGGCTGCGCGACGCCGTCGGCGAAGGCCGCCTCACCCTCGCCGAAGCCGACGAGCGCATCGCCGCCGCCTACACCGCCGTGCACGAGCACGACCTCGCCGCCCTCACCGCCGACCTGCCCGCGCCGCCGCCACCTCCCGCGCCGCCCGCACGCCGCCGACCACCCCTGCCGGTGATCCTCCTGGTCCTGCTCGCCGTCGCCTGGCTCGCCTCGCCGCTGCCGTTCCCCTGGCCGCTGCTGCTCGTCGCCCTGCTCGTGCACCGCGGCGCGCGCCACCGCCGGCGGCACGACCCGGCCACCCCCGCGGCCTGATCCACCCACGGCCGCTCCTGCCTTAGAGTCCGCTCATGGACCTGACCGACGCGTGCTTCGCGGGCGCCGCCCGACAGGCCGAACTGCTGCGGGCCGGCGCGCTCACCTCACGCGCCCTCGTCGCCGAGTGCCTGCGCCGCATCGACCGGCACGACCGGACCCTCAACGCGTTCCGGCTCGTGTTCACCGACCGCGCCCTCGCCGACGCCGACCGCGCCGACGCCCGCCTCGCCCGCGGCGAGGACGCGCCCCTGCTCGGCGTGCCCGTCGCGGTCAAGGAAGACCTCGCCCTCGCCGGGCTGCCCACCACCAAGGGCACCGCCGCCGTCGACACCACCGCGCCCGACGACTCCGAGATCGTCCGGCTCCTGCGCGCCGCCGGCGCCGTCGTCGTCGGCCGCACCCGCATGCCCGAACTCGGCCTGTGGCCCTACACCGAGTCCACCTGGGCCGGCGCCACCCGCAACCCCTGGTCGGCCGACCACTCGCCCGGCGGGTCCAGCGGCGGATCGGCCGCCGCCGTCGCCGCCGGCCTCGTCGGCGCCGCCATCGGCACCGACGGCGCCGGCTCCATCCGCATCCCCGCCGCCTGCACCGGGCTGTTCGGCCTCAAACCCCACCGCGACCACGTGTCCCTGGCCCCCGACCGCGACGGCTGGCACGGCCTGGTCGCCGCCGGACCCATCACCCGCCACGTCGCCGACGCCGCCCTGCTCCTCGACGTCCTCGCCCCCGGCCACGACCACACCGCCGCCGTCACCGGCACCCGGACCCTGCGCATCGCCGTGTCCCTGCGCACCTGGGGCCGCGGCATCCCCGTCGACCCCGAAGTCCGCGACGCCGTCCTCGACACCGCGGGCCTGCTCGCCGACCTCGGCCACGACGTCACCCGCGTCGACCCCGACCTGCGCGACGTCACCGGGCCCGCCGTGCTCGCCGCCCGCTACCTGCACAGCGCCGCCACCACCGAACAGGCCCTCGACCGACCCGACCGGCTCGACGCCCGCACCCGCGCCGTCGCCGCCCTCGGCCGCGCCCTGCCCGCGCCCGCCGTGCGCGCCGCCCTCGCCCAGACCGCGAAGCTCACCGACCACGCCAACCGGCTCTTCGAGCACCACGACCTGCTGCTCACCCCCGTGCTCACCCGGCCGCCCCTGCGCGTCGGCGAGTGGAACCGCCGACCCACCCTCGCCGCGCTGCTCGCCGCCGCCCGCATGACCACGTTCCTGCCCCTGTGGAACATCACCGGCAACCCCGCCGCGTCCGTCCCCGCCGGCCACACCCGCACCGGCCTGCCCCTGGCCGTGCAGCTCGTCGCCGCCACCGACGGCGAGCACACCATCCTCACCGCCGCCGGCCAACTCGAACGCGCCCGCCCCTGGACCGACCGCCGCCCACCCGCACACCCCTGAGCCCCGCCTGTCCCCGCCGCGGGACCCACAGGCCCGCCGCGGGAGGACCAGGTGGCTCGTGGTGAACGGCGGCCTGCCCGGCGCCCTGACCAGACCGGTCACGGCGACGCCCACCCTGTCCTCGTCGGAGACGAACCCGGCGTACCGGACCGCGAGAGTCCTACCTCCAGGACCCCCGAGTTCAACGCTCGACCGCCGGTCACCGCTCCCGCAGCGCCAGCTCCGCCCGCAACCGCCGCAACCACTCCGGCGCCCGGCCGTCCGGCGCCTCGGCCCACTCGCCCTCCACCACCCGCCGCAGCACGTCGTCCCCGTCCCCGGCCTCGGCGACCAGCCCGAGCACCTCCTCGCGCACCGACGGCCACCCGCCCGACGCCGACGCCACCGACCGCAACCGCGTGTAGGACTCCCACGTCGGATGCGCCAGGAACGCCCGCCGCCTCAGCCCCACCCCCCGATCCGCCCACCCCGCGCGCAGGCACTCGTCCACCCCCAGGTCCACCAGCCGGGTCGCCGCGCCGCGCCCGCCCGTCGCCGCCAGACCCCGCTCCACCCACGCCACCGCCTCCGCCGACCGGCCCGCGTCCCGCAGCACCGTCGCCACCTGCAGGTAGTGCCACCCCGACGACAGGTCCCGCGACAACACCAACACCTGCAGGTCCACGTCACCGGTGTGCTCGGCCAGCTCCTCCACCACCCGCAGCAACGCCCACCGCTCCCGGTCGTAGCGCCCGGTCCGCCCGAACCCGATCACCGGCAGCCGCTCGAACCGCGCCACCGCCTCCGCCCGGTAGAACGCCAACCCGTCCTCGCCCAACGCCGGCGCGTACGCCGCCAACCGCACCTCGGGCGGCTCGGCGAACCCCGTCTGCAACCACAGCAACCACCTCGCCAACTCGCGGCCGTCCACCGCCGGGCCGCTCGCGCACGCCACCGCGTGCAGGTCCAACACCCGATCCGCCAACCCGGCCACCGCCGCCCGCTGCGCACCACCCTGGGCGGCGCCCACCAGCACCTCGGCCAACTCCCGCGCCACCACGCGGGCCCCCGGCCCGCCCCGCACCAGGTCCGACAGCTCCGCCACCAGGGACGCCAACTCGTCCCACCGCGCCTGCCACGGCACGTCGACACGGGCCAGCGCGGCCGCCGCACGACCGGGTAAAGCATCCACCGCGACATCCAACCGCACACCCACCCGCCCCACGAGCCCCACGAGCCCCCGCCCGCACCCCCGCCGAGACGCCCACCCGCCCCCACCACGCGAAAGGGGCGCCGGCGACCACCGCCGACGCCCCACCACTGCGTCCAAGATCACTGACCGGGGGTCAGCCGAGCGGCTCCGGCTCCCCGGCGCCCACCTCGCGCGCCGCCGGCCCGGACCCCAGCGTGCCGCGCTCCGCCCCGCGCTCGACCGCGCCGTGCTCCAACGGACCGGGCACCTCCTTGCGCGCCACGGCCTCCGCCGCGCGCACCGCCTCGGCCACCGCCGGGTCCGGCGCCGTGTCGAACCACTCCGCCACCGACGCGTCGTCCTGCTCCGGCGACGAGGTCACCGGCTGCTCGTAGGCGGGCGGCTCGTAGCGGAACACGCCGTCCTCGCCCGGCGCGCCCAGCATCTTCGCGAACCCCTCCAGCGCCTTGCCGTAGTCCGACGGCACCAGCCACACCTTGTTCGCGTCACCCTGCGCCATCTGCGGCAACGTCTGCAGGTACTGGTAGGCGAGGACCTCCGGCGTCGGTTTGCCCGCCTTGATCGCCGCGAACACCTTCTCGATCGCCTTCGCCTGACCCTGCGCCTGCAGGTACCGCGCCGCCCGCTCGCCCTGGGCCCGCAGGATCGCCGCCTGCCGCTCCGCCTCCGCGCCCAGGATCGCCGCCTGCTTCGCGCCTTCCGCCGAGAGGATCTGCGCCTGCTTCTGCCCCTCCGCGGACTTGATCGCCGCCTCCCGCTGGCCCTCCGCGTTGAGGATCATCGCGCGCTTCTCCCGGTCCGCGCGCATCTGCTTCTCCATCGAGTCCCGGATCGAGGGCGGCGGGTCGACCGCCTTCAGCTCCACCCGCGCCACCCGGATGCCCCAGCGGCCCGTCGCCTCGTCCAGCACGCCGCGCAGCTGGTTGTTGATCTGGTCACGGGAGGTCAGCGTCTCCTCCAGGCTCATCCCGCCCACCAGGTTGCGCAGCGTCGTGGTCGCCAGCTGCTCCACGCCCACGATGTAGTTCGAGATCTCGTAGACCGCCGCGCGCGGATCGGTCACCTGGAAGTAGACCACCGTGTCGATCGACACCGTCAGGTTGTCCCGGGTGATCACCGGCTGCGGCGGGAACGACACCACCTGCTCGCGCAGGTCGATGCGCGCCCGCACCCGGTCGAAGAACGGCACCAGGATGTTCAACCCCGGCGCGGCGGTCGTGCGGTACCGGCCCAGCCGCTCGATCACCGCGGCCGTGGCCTGCGGGATCACCAGCACCGACTTCACCATGACTATCAGCACGAACAGCACCAGGACCGCGATGACGATCAGCGTGGTGGTCAACTCTCCCAGCCTCCACTCAGGCCCCGGACAGCACCACTGCGGTCGCGCCCGAGATCTCGACAACAGTGACTTCGGCGCCGGGCTCGATCCGCTCGCGGTCCAACGACCGCGCCGACCACACCTCGCCGCCGATCCGCACCCTACCCCCGTGGCCGTCCACAGTGGACACGACGACGGCCGTGCTGCCCACCAGGGCCTCCACGCCCGACCGGTGCCCCTGACCCAGCGCCATCCGGCGCTTGATCGCGGGCCGCGCGCCCAGCACCAGCCCCAACGACACCAGGCCGAACACGATCCCGCTGAGCAGCACGTCCGCGCCCAACGCCGCGGCGCCCGCCGCGCCGAACGCGGCCAGACCCAGCATGACCAGCACGACATCGCCCGACAGGATCTCGGCCGCCACCAGGACGACCCCGAGGATCAACCAGATCAGCGCGGGCACACCCCCATCTTCGCACTTCCGGCGCGGCGAGGGGGCGGATTCAGGCCGCCGGCTCGGTCACGAAGTCGATCAACCGCTCCACCGCGCCGATCAACGGCGTCTCCAGGTCCCGGAACCCCGACACGCCCGCCAACACCCGGCGCCACCCCTCGTACGGCTCGCCCCAGCCCAGCGCGGCGCACACGCCCTCCTTCCACGGCACGCCGCGCGGCACCACCGGCCACGCCGCGATCCCCACCGACGCCGGCTTCACCGCCTGCCACACGTCCACGTACGGGTGACCGGTGACCAGCACGTTCGCGTCCCGCACCGCCGAGACCAGCCGCGACTCCTTGCTGCCCGCCACCAGGTGGTCCACCAGCACCCCCAGCCGCCGCCCCGGCCCCGTGCCGAACTCCGCGATCCGGTCGGCCAGCACGTCCACCCCGTCCAGCGGCTCGACCACGACGCCCTCCACGCGCAGGTCGTGCCCCCACACCCGTTCCACCAGCTCCGCGTCGTGCAGGCCCTCCACCCAGATGCGGCTGTCGCGGGCGGTGCGGGCCCGCAGCCCCTCGACCTTCACCGACCCCGAGGCCGTCCGCGCGGGCTTCGCCGCGGCCGGGGCGGGCCGCACCAGCGTCACCGGCTGCCCGTCCACCAGGAACCCCGCCGGGCGCAGCGGGAACAGCCGGTGCCGGCCCTGCCGGTCCTCCAGCACCACCTGCCCGTGCTCGAAGCGCACCACCGCGCCGCAGAACCCCGACGCCGGGTCCTCCGCCACCAGCCCGACCTCGGCCACCACCTCGGGCACCGTCTTGCGCTTGCGGCCCGACAGCACGTCCCGGCCGTAGTCGTGTGATCGCACGGCCGGCGACGTTACCGCCCGGCGCCGCCGGCCGCGGCTACGCCGTGCCGAGGACCGACGGGTGGGCGGGGAAGAACCCGGCGAACACCTCGCACCACGCCGCCAACCGGTCCCCGTCCACCACCGCCGACCAGCGCTCGATGCCCGCGCGCAGGTCGGCCGACGCGTAGGCGAGGTCCACCGCGTCCGACGCCGGGTCGCCCACGCACGGCCGCGGGTCGATGGCCACCACCCCGCGCTCGCCCGCGTCGAGCACGTTGCCCGAGTGCAGGTCGCCGTGCAGCAACGTCGCCGGCACCCGGTCGCGGGCCAGCTCCGCCGCCCGCGCGTGCGCCGCGTCGTGGTCGCCGGGATGCCGCCTGCGCAGCACACCGAAGACGAAGTCCACCCGCTCGCTCAACGGCGGGAAATCCCCACGCGGCGGCACGTGCAGCGCGCGCAGCACCTCGGCCAGCCCCGGGCCGTCCGCGGCGGGCGTGCCCGGCACCAGCCCTTCCAGCAGCAACGCGCCCCGCGCCGGGTCGGCCCGGAGCACCCGCACCACCCTCGGCGACGGCTCCCACGCCCGCAGCGCCGCGTGCTCCTGCGCCGCGATCGCCGGCTCCGGCGTCACCTTCAGCACCACCGGCTCGCCGCCGCGCGTGCACAGCAGCGCGTGCGACGTGCCCCCGGACAACGGCCGCACCACCTCCAGGCCCCAGTCCCGGCACAACCCCGCCACCAGCGCGTCCACCCCCGCCAGCCACGGCCGCACCCCCGGGCCGAAGCGCCGCGTCATGCGCTCCCGCAGCGACGCCATCAGCGGTCCAACCTCAGGATGAACTCCTCCACGTCCTCACCGCGCCCCCGCGCGAACCCCACGTCCTCGCCGACCGCCACGAACCCGCACTTCGCCAGCACGCGCAGCGACCCCAGGTTGTCCACCGCCGTCCGCGCGTACAGCGGACGCAGCGGCTGCTCGGCCAGGAACAGCTCCAACGCCGCCGTCGCCAACCCCTTGCCCCAGTGCTCGCGGTCGATCCAGCACGTCACCTCGGGCCCGCCGAGCCGGGTGGAGCTGCCCACGTGGCCCACCACGTCGCCGTCGAACACCACCGTCCGCGCCACCGCCGACTCGTCGGCCAGGATCCGCGCCCACCGCACCAGGAACGCCGCCCGGTCCGACGGGTCCGCCGAGGTGAACGCGGCCATCCGCACCGCCTCCGGATCGCGCTGGTGCTCGAAGAACGCCAACACGTCGGCAGCGGTCACCTCGCGCAGTTCGACGCCCACGCGGCAAGTAGACAACACGCACCCGCGACGTCAGAAGATCCGGGCGCCGATCCCTCCGCCGGGTCACCACGTGATCACCCGTCGGGGTCGCGGGCCAGGTCAGAACGCGGGCCAGGGGATCGCCGGCCAGTCGTCGGACGGCGCCGGGTACACCTTCGCCGCCAGCAGCTTCTCCACCCGCTCGGTCAACGCCCGCACCTCCGCGCGCGTCAGCAGCTCGTGCAGCCGGTCCGACAGCTCCCCGTCCAGCCGCGACCGCAGCCGCCGCAGCGACTCCACCGCCTCCGCGGGCAGCTCCTCGCCCAACCAGCCCCACAGCACCGTGCGCAGCTTGTCGTCGCTGTGCAGGCAGATCCCGTGGTCCACCCCGTACACCGCGCCGTCCAGCGCGTGCAGCACGTGACCGCCCTTGCGGTCGGCGTTGTTCACCACCACGTCGAACGCCGCCATCACCCGCACCCGCGGGTGGTCGGCGTGCACCAGCACCGCCGGCTCCCCGTACCGGTCGTGCGCCTTCAACACCGCGCGCCACCCCGGCCGCACCTCGTCCACCGGCACGATGTCCACCAGGTCGTCGTCCTCGCGGGTCTCCACCCACAGCTGGACCATGCCCGACCCGAACGGACCCTCCCGCAACACCGTCGGCGGCACCACGTGCACACCGGAGGCCTCCGACACCAGGTAGGTGGCCACCTCGCGGCCCGCGAGCGTGCCGTCGGGGAAGTCCCACAGCGGCCGCTCGCCGCGCACCGGCTTGTACACGCACTGCGCGGTCACACCGTCGAGGCTGATCCCGCAGAACAACGTCGCGTTCGACGCGTCCACCAACCGGCCCTCGACCTCGATGCGGCCACGCCGCAGCAAGTCGAGCACCCCGTCGTCAGCCGGACCCACCGCCGCGCTCAGCCCTCGTCCGAACGACGGTAGCCGTTCTGCCGCGGGCAGACGTGCCCCTCGGGGTCCAGCGGCTCGGCGCACAGCGGGCACGGCTTGCGGCCCGCGCGCACCACCCGCTCGGCGCGCTCGGCGAACGCCCGCGCCTCCACCGGGCTCAGGAACACCCGCACCGCGTCCGGGCCCTCCTCGGTGTCGTCGAGCACCACCGCCTCGTCGACCTCCTCCTCGGTGATCGCGAGCAGTTCGATGACCACCGCGCTGGACTCGGCGTCCCAGCCCAGCCCCATCGTGCCGACCTTGAACTCCTCCTCGACCGGCACCGCCAAGGGTTCGGTGTCCCGGAGGTCCTCGGGGACGCCGTCGGGCACTTCCGCCCCGAACCGCCGGTGCACCTCCTCCAGCAGCGAGCCGATGCGCTCGGCGAGTACGGCGACCTGTTGCTTCTCCAGCGCCACGCTGACCAGCCGGGCCTCCTCGGAGGCCTGCAGGTAGAACGTGCGCTCGCCAGGCTGCCCGACTGTGCCGGCGACGAACCGGTCGGGCTGGCGGAATACGTGGATGACGCGTGCCATGACAACGACGACCCTAGGCCACGCGAGCAAGATCGGCAGCCCTGCCCCTCCCTTTTCCACGACCGGCGAACACGACTCCCCGCCGCGCGGCGCCGACCGGCCGCCACGCACCCGGATAAGGTCGCCGCGTGGTGAAGATCGCACCGTACGGAACGTGGACATCGCCCATCGCCGCCGCCGACGCCGCCGCGGCCGGCGGGGGCCTGCACTGGGTCGACCTGCACGACGGTCGCCCCTGGTGGGCCGAGGGGCGCCCGGCCGAAGGCGGCCGGGTCGCGCTGGTGCGCGACGGGCAGGACCTGCTGCCGCCGCCGTGGAACGCGCGCAACCGCGTCCACGAGTACGGCGGCCGGCCGTGGGTGGTGCTGGACACCCCCGAGGGGACGCGCGTGGCGTTCACCAACTGGGACGACCAGCGCGTCTACCTGTTCGACCCCGACGACCCGCGGCCCGTCCCGCTCAGCCCCGAGCCCCCGCGCCGGCACGGCTACCGCTACGCCGACCTCACCGCCGGGCCCGGCCACGCCGAGGTGTGGTGCGTGCGGGAGACCGTGACCGGCGACGCCCGCACCGACGTCCGCCGGGAGCTGGTCGCGCTGCCGCTGGACGGCTCCGAGCCCAGGGTGCTCGCCGCCAGCCACCACTTCATGACCGGACCCCGGCTCTCGCCCGACGGCCGCCACTACGCCTGGATCGGCTGGGACCACCCCCGCATGCCGTGGGACGGCACCGAGCTGTGCGTCGCCGAGGTCGGCTCCGCCGGGCACCGCGTCCTGGCCGGCGGCGACACCGAAGCCGTCTGCCAGGTCGAGTGGGAGACACCCGCGGCCGGCGGGCCGCCCGCGCTGCTGGCGCTGACCGACCCCGACGGCTGGTGGAACCTGTTCCGCATCGGCCTGGACGGGACCCGCAAGAACCTCGCGCCGTGCGCCGCCGAACTGGGCGGACCCATGTGGCGGCTGGGCAACCGCTGGTTCGCCGCCATCGGCCCCGGCCGCTACGCCGTGCTGCGCTCCGGGGCGCTGGCCGTGCTCGACGAGCGCAGCGGCACCGTCACCGACGTCGACGTGGACCTGCCCGTCTGGCACGCGCACCTCGCCGTGCACGACGGCGTGGTCGTCAGCGGCGCCGCCGGACCGCTCGCCGAGTCCGCCGTGGTGTCGCTGGACCTGTCCACCGGCGTCCTCACCGAGCACACCTCCGGCGACTCGGCGCTGCCCGTCGACTACCTGCCCGTGCCCGAGGAACGCGTGTTCCGGGGTCCGGACGGCGACGTCCCCGCCTACGTCTACCCGCCGCGCAACCCCGACTTCGCCGCGCCCGACGGCGAGGAACCGCCCTACGTCGTGCACGTCCACGGCGGCCCCACGGGCCGTTCCGTGCCCGTGCTCGACGCCGAGCTGGCCTACCTGACCAGCCGCGGCATCGGCGTGGTCGCGGTCAACTACGGCGGCTCCACCGGCTACGGCCGGGCGTTCCGGGAACGGCTGCGCGAGCAGTGGGGCGTGGTCGACGTGCAGGACTGCGCCGCCGTCGCCCAGGCCCTGGCCGACGAGGGCGCCGCCGACGGCGACCGGCTCGCCATCCGCGGCGGCAGCGCCGGCGGCTGGACCTCGGCCGCGTCGCTGACCTCGGTGCGGACCTACCGGTGCGGCATGGTCGCGTTCCCCATCCTCGACCTGGCCGGGTGGACCGGCGCGGGCGGCGAGACCCACGACTTCGAGTCCCGCTACGTCGAGGGCCTCGTCGGGCCGTGGCCCGCGACGGCCGACCGGTACGCCGAGCGGTCACCGGCCAACCACGTCGACCGGCTGGCCGGGCCCGTGCTGCTGCTGCAAGGTCTGGAGGACGAGATCTGCCCGCCCGAGCAGGCCGACCGGTTCGCCGCCGCCCTGGACGGCACCGGCATCCCGCACGCCTACCTCACGTTCGAGGGCGAGCAGCACGGGTTCCGCAAGGCCGAGACGATCGTCGCCGCGCTGGAGGCCGAGCTGTCGTTCTACGGGCAGGTGTTCGGCTTCACCCCCGAGGGGATCGCGGTGCTGGAGCTGCGCCGGTGACGCCCGGGGCGGCCGTGGCCTCCGGGCCCCCGCTGCTGCGGCCCGGTGACCGGGTCGTCGTGGTCAGCCCGGCCGGACCGTGCCCGGCCGAACTCCTCGAGGCCGGCGCCGCGTGGCTGCGCAAGTGGGACCTGGACGTGCGGATCGACGCCCACGCGCTCGACGTCCACCCCACGCTGGGCTACCTCGCCGGCCACGACGCCGACCGCGCCCGGTCGTTCGAACGGGCCTGGCTGGACCCGGCCGTGGCCGGGGTGCTGTGCGCGCGGGGCGGCTACGGCAGCCTGCGCATGGTCGACCTGGTCGACTGGACCGCCGTCGCGGCCGCCGCCGGTGATCCCACCGCCGGTGGTCCGGCCGATGCTGCTGCCGGCGGTGGTGTCGGTGGTGGTGGTGGTGGTGTCGGTGGTGGTGCGCGTCGCAAAGTGTTCCTCGGCTCCAGCGACACCACCGTGCTGCACGAGCGGTTCTGGGCGCACGGCGTGCCCACCTGGTTCGGGCCGATGATCGGCACCCGGGCGTTCGTCGAGGACACCGACGCCCGCGAACGGCTCCGCGCCGCCCTGTTCACCGGCGTGACGTCCTACCGAGGGGCCGGCATGGCGCCCGGCGTCGCCCGGGGTGTCGCCGTCGGCGGCAACCTCAGCCTGCTCGACGCCCCGCCACCGCCCGGCGCGATCGTGCTGCTCGAAGACGTCAACGAAGAGCCCTACCGCCTCGACCGGATGCTCACCGACCTGCTGCGGTCCGGGTGGTTCGACCAGGTCGCCGGCCTCGTCCTCGGCTCGTGGACGGGGTGCGGCGACCCGACCGCCGTGCTCGCCGACCGGCTGGGCGGGCTCGGCGTGCCGATCGTCGCCGACGCCCGGTTCGGGCACTGCGAAGGCCAGCTCACCGTGCCCCTCGGCGTGCCGGTCGAGATCGACGGCGGGTCCGGGGTGGTCACCGTCGTGCGATGACCGCCCCGGACCCGCCCGCCGGTCACAGGCCGAACGCGAGCAGCACGTCACCACCGTCCGGGTTCGGGTACTCCGGCACGTAGCCGGCCTGCACGTACACCATCCCGTCGGCCACGACCGCGCCCCCGCCGCCACCGGAGATCGTGCCGCCCCGACCCGGCAGGCCGTTGACTCCGGTGAAGTCCCGGATCGTGTCGTAGGTCCACACCACCCGGCCGTCCCGCGCCGAGTACGCCCGCAGCTTGCCGTCGTTGCCGCCCTCCCACACCAGGCCGGGGCTGCTCGTCACCGCCGGGCCGTGGCCCAGCGAGCAGACCTCCGGGTGGGCGGCGGCGCCACCGGTCGTGCAGCCGTCCGTCGGGTTGGGCGTCTCCCACAGCACGCGGCCCGTGCCCGGGTCCACCGCGAACACCTTGCCCGGGTCGGCGAAGTACGTCGCGATGTAGAGCCGGTGCCCGTCGTAGCTCGTGCCCCACTGGATGCCCGAGATGCCGCCGCTGGGCAGCGGCACACCCAGCTGCCGACGCCACACCACCTCGCCGGTCCGGGCGTCGAACACGTGGTAGACGCCGAGCTTCTGCCCGACCCCGACGAGCTGCCGGCCGCCGACGGTGAACAGGTTCGGCGTCGCGCCGATGTCGTAGTCCAACGCCGAACCGTCCTTCAGCCCCGGGCAGTAGCCCTCCGGGTCGGGGCTGTTGCACAACCCGCGCCACGTGTCCGCCTTCGTGACCTGGTTGCGCCACTTCACCGCGCCCGTGCGGTGGTCCAGCGCCAACAACGTGTCGAAGTCCCCGGCGCTGCCGGTGTAGTTCTGGCCGGTGCCGACGTACACGGTGCCGGTGCGCGGGTCGATCACCGGCGAGCTCCACACCCCGGCGCCCGACGGCTCGTACCGGGTCGCGCCGCTGGGCCACGTCCCGACCGCCCGCGGTTCGGGTACGGTGTAATGCCGCCACACCACCTCGCCGGTGCGGGCGTCGAGGGCGTCGACGTGACCGCGGAACGTGCAGCACGGGTAGTTCGGGTCGTCGGTCCCGTCCGGCCCGTTGGCCGCGTTCTCCCCGCTCGACGTGCCGACGTACACCTTCCCGTCGTGCACGATCGGCGAGCTGGTCACCGTCGCCGCCGGGTGCGCGTCGACCTGCTCGGCCCACACCACCCGACCCGTGGCCTGGTCCAGCGAGTAGACGAAACCCCGAATGTCGCCGAAGTACACCCGCCCACCCGAGACCGACGGGCTGTCCCACGCGATCGCCGGCCGGGCGCCCGGAGCGATCCCGGACAGGTCCGTCGTCCACACCTCCGCGCCCGTCTCCGCGTCGCGCGCGTAGAACTTCCCGTCCGGCCCGCCGAAGAAGGCCACCCCGCCGACCACGGCGGGCTGACTCCGCACCGGAGCCGCCGATTTCGGGAAGGCGAACGCCCACTTCACCGTCAACCGCGACACGTTGCGCGGCGTGATCCGCCACTCCGCCGCCGCGTACCGCGACCCGGCCGAGTCCTTCGACCACGTCGCCCAGTCACCCGACCGGTCAGGTCGCCCCGGCGAGGCCGACGTGACCCCGGCGCCGAGCAACGCCACCGACGAAGCCGCCGCCACCAACGCCACTACCCGTTTCGAGATCGGCATCCCATCCCCCTGCCACTGTGGAAAGCCTCTCCACCGTGACAGCGGGAGCCGACCGCCACGAGCCTCGAAAGGACCCGATCCCTCCGGAGAAGGTTGACCCCGGCCGAGCCGATCGGTCGATCCCGACCACCCCCGCAAGGGACTACCCTCCGCCACCGCCACCCCGGACCTGGGCCGGAGCCGGTATCCACCCAGGGCGGACCGTCACCAACCTCTGCGACCGAACCGACCTCCGGAAGCAGCCGAGCCGGCAGCCGAGCCGGCAGGCGGACGACCAGGTCGCTCGGCGACGGCGCGCCACTCGATGCTCTCGGCGAGCGGCACGAGCGCTGCGGGCGGCGAGGGGTCGTCACCGGTCGGCAGTAGCCGTCAGCGGACGTCGGCGATGGCCAGTAGGCGGTGGCGGCCAGGTGGTGGTCAGGGGTTGTCGCGGAGCATCTGGTTGTCCCGCAGTGTCTGGGTGTCGCGTCGCACCTCCTCCGCTTGGTCGCCGACGGCCTGGATCTCCTCGGCCAGCTCCGGATGACTGGTCCGCACCTTCCCCAGCGCCGCCATCAGCGGTTCCAGCAGCGCCACCGCGTCGTCCGCCGCCAACGCGTCGTGCACCACGACGTCCACCCGGCCGACCTGACCCGCCAGGCTGCGCAGTGACGCGGCGTTGTCGCGCGCCCACTGCGACACCGCCCGGTCCGCCGCCCGCTTGTCCCGCTCGGCACGCACCCGACCTTCGGCGGTCGCGCCCAGCTGCGACGGACGCAGCCGCAGGTACCGGCGCTCCGCCGCCTGTCTGCTGGCCACCCCCAGGGCGGGCGCCAGCTCGGCCCAGCTCGTGCCCAGCTCACGGGCCGCGGCGATCAGCTGCGGTTCCCATCCGGACAGCTCGTCGCGCAAGCGCCGCAGGAGGACCAGTGCGGACAGCACCTGCCCCGCACTGAGTTCTTCCCCGGTAGCCGCCGCTCGGACGGTCTCGTAATCCCCGATCGCCATGGCGTCAACTTAACGATGACTTCCACTCTTGTCAACCGGATGACGACATGGTAGAAATGAGGCACAGCGCGATGACCAGCGCATTGACCACGCAGACCAGGAGGTGTTCCCGATGTTGATGCGCACGGACCCGTTCCGGGAGCTGGACCGGCTGGCGCAGCAGTTCTTCACCGGCCCGGGCACCTGGTCGCGGCCGACGTCCATGCCGATGGACGCCTACCGCGCCGGTGACCAGTTCGTGGTGGAGTTCGACCTGCCGGGCGTCTCGCCGGACGCCATCGACCTCGACGTCGAGCGCAACGTGCTCACCGTCAAGGCCGAGCGTCGCCCCAACCGCACGGACGACGTCGAGATGCAGCTGTCCGAGCGGCCGCTGGGCGTGTTCTCGCGCCAACTCTTCCTCGGTGACTCGCTCGACGTCGACCGGATCAAGGCCGACTACGACTCCGGCGTGCTGACCCTGCGCATCCCGATCGCGGAGAAGGCGAAGCCCCGCAAGATCACCATCGGCCAGACCGACGGCGCACCGAAGGAGATCAACGCCTGACACGTCCCCGCCGTCGGGTACCGGATGTGCACCGGGTCTGCGGCAGACAGGCCCGGTGCACATCGCCCACCCGCGTCGAACCACGAACCCGCGCCGCAGAACGCGGACGGCGCCTG
Organism: Saccharothrix sp. 6-C; assembly: GCF_016695385.1. NCBI lineage: Bacteria > Bacillati > Actinomycetota > Actinomycetes > Pseudonocardiales > Pseudonocardiaceae > Saccharothrix > Saccharothrix sp. 6-C. Next base: position 3,765,712 of record NZ_CP064192.1, read on the forward strand.
ACTTGGACCGGCCGGAAATGGGTGGAGCCCGCCGGTCGACGTCCGACAGGATCGCCGACCATGCGACCGGCCCCGGGGGAAGTGCTGCACTTCTCCGAAGACCCCACGATCACCCGGTTCGAACCGCACGTCGCCGCCACGGCCCGGCAGCCCGAGGCGTACGTGTGGGCCGTGGACCACGCACGGTCGCCCGACTACTGGTTCCCACGCCAGTGCCCACGCGCGATGGCGTGGGTCGAGCCCACCACCAGCGCCGAGGACCGGACGTGGCTGGGCGCCGAACGCGTCCACGCGGTCGAGTTCCGCTGGCTGCGCCGGATGCAGACCGCACGTCTGTACGCCTACCGGTTCGACGCGCGGCCGTTCCGGCCGTTCGGCGAACCGCCCAACGCCCACGTGGCCACCGAACCGGTCGAACCACTCGGCCCGCCCGAAGCGGTCGGCGACCTGGTGGCGTTGCACGAGGACGCCGGCATCGAGCTGCGGCTGACGGCCACCCTGTGGCCGTTCTGGCGTCGGGTGGTCGCGAGCACGCTCGGGTTCAGCGGCATCCGCCTGCGCAACGCCCTCCCCGAACCGGCCTGATCCCAGACCGGACGGACCCGACTCCGGCCCGCGCCTGCGCAGCAGGAGGCAACGACCAGGGTTGCTGACATACCGACCGGTCGGTACCCTCGCGACGTGGACGAACGGCGCATCGACGCGGTGGTGCTGGACTGGGGTGGTGTGCTCACGGTCTCCGTGCCCGCCTTCATCGACGACTGGCTGACCTCGGAGAACATCGACCGGGACCGTTACGGCCGGACCATCCGGACCTGGATGGGCCGCGACGCGGTCCCCGACAACCCGGTCGCGCGACTGGAGACCGGCGAGCTCACCACCGACGAGTTCGAGGCGCTCCTGGCCGCCGAGCTGGTCACCCTCGACGGGCGCGAGGTGGCGTCGAAAGGCCTGCTGCGCCGCATGTTCGGCAGCGCCCACCCCGACCCGAAGATGGTCGACCTGGTGCGCGAACTGCGCGCCGACGGCGTGCGGACCGTGCTGCTGTCCAACAGCTGGGGCGAGGGCTACCCCGAAGAGCTGCTGCTCGAGCTGTTCGACACGATCGTGATCAGCGGCCGGGTCGGGCTGCGCAAGCCCGACCCGCGCATCTTCCGGCACACCCTGGACCAGATCGGCCTGCCCGCCCACCGGTGCGTGTTCTTCGACGACGCGCCGGTCAACGTCGAAGCGGCGCAGGCCGTCGGCCTGCACGCCCACCGGCACACCGACGCCGACACGACCCGCGCGGTGATCGCGCAGCTCAGGGGAGTCGCCGCATGACCGAACTACCCGGCCTGGACCTCGACCGGCTCGCCGCGCACCTCGGCACCGGCCCGTTGACCGGCGAACTGATCCCCGGCGGGCGGTCCAACCTGACCTACCGCGTCGGCGACGGCCACGAGCGCTGGGTGCTGCGTCGCCCGCCGCTGGGCCACGTGCTGGCCACCGCCCACGACATGTCCCGCGAACACCGGGTGATCAAGGCCCTGGCCGACACCGCCGTGCCGGTGCCGCGGGTGGAGCTGCTCTGCGAGGACACCGACGTCATCGGCGCGCCGTTCTACCTGATGGAAGAGGTGCCCGGCGTGGCGCTGCGACACCGCGACCAGTGCCCGTGGCTCAGCCCGGACAAGGCCCGCGCCCTGTCCGAAAGGCTGGTCGACGTGCTCGCCGACCTGCACGCCGTCGACCCCCAGGACGTCGGCCTGGGCGACTTCGGCCGCCCGGACGGCTTCCTCAAGCGCCAGGTCGCCCGCTGGGGCAAGCAGCTCGACGCCTCCCGCAGCCGTGAGCTGCCCGGTATCGACGAGCTGCGCGACCGGCTCGCCGACAGCGTCCCCGACTCCGCCCGCGCCACGATCGTGCACGGCGACTACCGGCTGGACAACGTGCTGGTCACCGAGGACCCGCTGGACATCAGCGCGGTGCTGGACTGGGAGATGGCCACGCTGGGCGACCCGCTCGCCGACGTCGGCCTGCTGTGCGTGTACTGGAACGGCATCGGCGCGCGCGAGGACGACCCGATCACCGGCACCGTGCCCACGCTGCCCGGTTTCGCCGACACCGACGAGCTGGTCCGCCGCTACGCCGAGCGCAGCGGCGCCGACACCGGCGGTCTGGCCTGGTACACGGCGTTCGCCTACTTCAAGCTCGCCGTGATCCTCGAAGGCATCCACTTCCGCTTCACCCACGGCAAGACCGTGGGGGCGGGGTTCGACCAGATCGGCCAACTCACCCTGCCGCTGGTCCGGCAGGGACTCGCCGCGAGCTCAGGGGAGCACTGATGGACTTCGCCTACGACGCCAAGACCGAGCAACTGCGCGACAAGCTGCTGCGGTTCATGGACGAGTTCGTCTACCCCGCCGAACCCGTCGCCGAGCGGCAGTTGGCCGACGCCGAGGACCCGTGGGCGCGCCCGGCGGTGCTGGAGGAGCTGAAGGCCGAGGCGCGCAGGCAAGGGCTGTGGAACCTGTTCCTGCCCGACCCCGAGCACGGCGGCGGCCTGACGAACCTCCAGTACGCGCCGCTGGCCGAGATCACCGGCCGCAGCCCGCACCTGGCGCCCGAGGCGCTCAACTGCGCCGCGCCGGACACCGGGAACATGGAGGTGCTGGCGATGTTCGGCACCGAGCAGCAGCGCAAGCAGTGGCTGCGGCCCCTGCTCGACGGCGAGATCCGGTCGGCGTTCTGCATGACCGAGCCGGACGTCGCGTCCTCCGACGCCACCAACATCGCCACCAGCATCACCCGCGACGGCGACGAGTACGTCATCAACGGCACCAAGTGGTGGTCCTCGGGCGCGATGAACCCCAACTGCGCGATCTTCATCGTGATGGGCAAGACCGACCCCGACGCCGACCGGCACCGCCAGCAGGCGATGATCCTGGTCCCGCGCGACACGCCGGGCGTGCACGTCAAGCGCGGCATGCACGTGTTCGGCTACACCGACGCTTCCCACGGCGGGCACGCCGAGATCGTCTTCGACAACGTCCGCGTGCCCGCCGACAACCTGATCGCCGGCGAGGGCGAGGGCTTCGCGATCGCCCAGGCCCGCCTCGGCCCCGGCCGCATCCACCACTGCATGCGGCTCATCGGCATCGCCGAGCGCGCACTCGAACTCATGTGCCGACGCGCGATCTCGCGCGTCGCGTTCGGCCGGCCGATCGCGCGCCAGGGTGTCGTGCAGGAGTGGATCGCCGAGTCGCGGGTGCGGATCGAGCAGGCCAGGCTGCTGGTGCTCAAGACGGCGTGGCTGATGGACACCGTCGGCAACAAGGGCGCGCACACCGAGATCCAGGCCATCAAGATCGGCACGCCGCTCATGGCCGAGTGGGTGCTCGACAAGGCGATCCAGGCGCACGGCGCGGGCGGCGTGAGCCAGGACTTCCCGCTGGCCGAGCTGTGGGCGGCGGCGCGGACGCTGCGCCTGGCCGACGGCCCGGACGAGGTGCACCGGATGTCGTTGGCGAAGCGGGAGCTGAAGCGGTACCTGTGACGGGGTGAGCGATTTCGACGTCTTCCTCGCCGACTGCCCCGCCCGCACGACCCTGGAGGTGGTCGGGCACACCTGGTCCGTGGTGGTCGTCGTCGCCCTCGGCGACGGGCCGCTGCGGTACGGGGAGCTGCAGGACCGGATCGGCGGCATCAGCAACAAGATGCTCACCCAGACCCTGGCCCGGCTGCGGGGCAACGGGCTGCTGACGAGCGCGGACGGGTGCCACGAGCTGACCGCTCTCGGCCGGTCGCTGCTCACGCCCGTGCGCGCGCTCGCGGCGTGGGCGGAGGAGCACACCGGCGACCTGCTCGACGCCAGGCGGGACCCCGACGTGCCCGATGGCGCCGACGTGCCCGATGCGGGACGGCAGACCGGGCGTCCCGGCGAGCGCCAGGGCGCACCGGTGGCTCGGCGGCGTCGAGCACCGGCCGTTGGGCCGCAGGGTGGCCGGCAGCACGCGGCGGGGTCCAGGGCTGTCGGGTAGGTCGGCCGGGCACTGGCGAGACAGGCGAGGTGGGAGACAGGCGAGAGGTCGAGGGGGCGAGGGGTCGGGTGGTCACCGGGGTGGTGGGTGCCGGGGGCAGGGGTTGGTTGCCGGCCTCGTTGTTTCAACCGACGTTCCAGATCGACGGTAACGCCGTTACGTTTGACAGTCGGATGCAGGATCACTCGATCGTGGACGCGGTAGTCGGGAAAGAAGCAGGTCAGGGCAGTGTGCGTGGGAACCGATTGGTTCCTGGGACTGCGTGACCATTGCGCCATGAGCCGCGTTTCCGTCGTCACCGGAGCCAACCAGGGACTGGGGTTCGCCCTCGTCGAAGGACTCGCCCGCTGCGCCGGCCCGGCCGATGTCGTCTACCTCACCGGCCGGGACGCGGGGCGGGTCGAGGATGCCGCGGCCCGTCTCGGGCACGACGCCGTGCGCGCCCGCGCGCTGGACGTCGGCGACGGGAGGTCCGTCGCGGACTTCGCCGCCGACCTGCGCGAACGGCACGGGGGTGTGGACGTGGTGTTCTCCAACGCGGCCGCCCGGCTCAGCCCCGGCAGGCCGTGGAGCGACCAGGTCGGCGCCTTCGTCACCACCAACAACCTGGGCACCACCCACGTGCTCCGCGCGTTCACGCCGCTGCTGCGCCCGGGCGGCGCGCTGCTGGTGGTGGCCAGTTCCTTCGGCACGGTGCGCCACCTGCCCCGGCACCTGCACGAGCGCTTCGCCGCACGGACGCTGGAGGACGTCGACGCCACGATGCTCGCCTGGCGCGACGCCGTCCTCGACGGCACGGCGGCCGACCAGGGCTGGCCGGACTGGGTGAACATCCCGTCCAAGGTCGGCCAGGTCGCCGCCGTGCGCGTGGTCGCGGCCGCGCGCCGGGACGCGGACACCGCCGCCGGCACGCTGATCGCGGCGGTCTGCCCCGGCCTGGTCGACACCGACGCCTCCCGGCCCTGGTTCGCCGGGATGGGCGGCGCGGCCGAACCGGCCGAGGCGGCGGAGCGGCTGCTCGACCTGGCGCTCGGGGCGCGCCGCCGGGAGCACTACGGCGAGTTGGTCCAGTCCGGCCGGGTGCTGCGCTGGTCGTGAGGCACGGCCGCGAGCAGGGTGCGCGTGTAGTCGTGCCGCGGCGACAGCAGCACCTGTTCGACCGTGCCCTGCTCCACCAGCTCCCCCTGGTACATCACGGCGACCCGGTCGGCGATCGTCCACGCCAGACCGAGGTCGTGGGTGATCACCAGCGCGGCCAGGCCCAGCTCCCGGCGCAACCGCAGCAGCAACGCGAGGATCTCGCCGCGCACGGAGGCGTCCAGCGACGCCACCGGCTCGTCGGCGACCAGCAGCCTCGGTCCCAGCGCCAACGCGCCCGCGATCACCACGCGTTGCCGCTGGCCGCCGGACAGCTCGTGCGGCAACGACGGGAAGAACAGCTCCGGCGGCCGCAGCTCGGCCTGCGACAGCGCCTCGGCGACCCGCGCGGCCTCGTCGCCGGGCGCCCGGTGGATGCGCAGTCCTTCCGCGACGGCCTCGTACACGGAGTGCCGGGGGTTCAGCGCGCTCGTCGGGTCCTGCAGCACCAGCTGCACCTGCCGCCGGTACTCGCGCAGGCCCGACGCCGAGCGGGGGAGTTCGACGCCTTCGAACAACACCCGGCCCGCGGTCGGTTTCTGCAGGCCCAGCAGCGTCCGGGCCAACGTCGTCTTGCCCGAGCCGGACTGGCCGACCAGCGCGACGATCTCCCCGGCGCGCACCTCCAGGTCCACCCCGGCCACGGCCTCCGTCGCGCCGAACGACACGCGCACGCCGTCCGCGCGCAGCAGCACCGGTCCGTCGGGGGCCACCTCGGACGGCGTGACCTGCCGCGACGTCGGGTCGCCCACGGTCGGGAACGCCGCCGCCAAGGCCTGCGTGTGCGGGTGGGCGGGCGACGTGATCACCTCCCGCGCCGGGCCTTCCTCCACCACCTGCCCGTGCCGCATCACGGCCAGCCGGTCGCACGTCGAGGCCAGCACGGACAGGTCGTGGCTGATCATCACCAGCCCGATGCCGCGCTCGGCGACCAGCCGCTTCAGCACGTCGAGCACCTGCGCCTGCACCACCACGTCCAGCGCCGTGGTCGGCTCGTCCGCGATCACCAGGCGCGGTTCGCACGCCAACGCCATCGCGATCATCACCCGCTGCTTCTGCCCGCCCGACAGCTCGTGCGGGTAGGCGCGGGCCGCGCGGGCGGGCAGCTCCACCTGTTCCAGCAGCGCCGACACCGACCCGTTCACGCCGTGCAGCCGCATCGGCTCGGCGATCTGCTCGCCCACCCGGTGCACCGGGTTCAACGCGTGCATCGCGCCCTGGAACACCACCGACGCCGCCGCCCACCGCACGGCCCGCAGCCGGCCCCACGACATGCCCCGCACGTCCTCGCCGTCGAGCAGCACCTCGCCCTCGACCCGGGCGTTGCGCGGCAGCAACCGCAGCACCGACATGGCCACGGTCGACTTGCCGCACCCCGACTCCCCCGCCAGCCCCAGCGTCTGCCCGGCCTCCAGCGCCAGCGACACCGACCGCACCGCGGTGGCCTCGCCGCGCGCGGTCCGGTAGTGCACGCTCAGGTCGCGCAACTCCAGCAGGCTGCTCACCGCTCCCCCTTCAGCCGCGGGTTGAGCACCGTCTCCAGGGCCCGCCCGCACAGCGTGAACGCCAGCACCACGCACACCACGCCCAGGCCCGGCGGCACCAGGAACCACCACGCCCGCTGCGACACCGCGCCGTGCATGTTCGCCGCGTGCAGCAGCGACCCCCACGACACCCGTGTCGGGTCGCCCAACCCGAGGAACGACAGGGTCGACTCCGCCACGATCGCGCTGGCCACCGTCAACGTCGTGTTCACGAACACCAGCGGCAGCACCGCGGGCAGCACGTGGCGCCCGATCACGTGCGCGTGACCGCCGCCCAACGCGCGGGACCGCTCGATGAAGGGCCGCGCCTCCACCGCCAGGGTCTGCGCGCGCACCAGCCGCGCGGTCGCCGGCCACGACGTCACCCCGATCGCCAGCACGATCGTGCCCAGCCCGCGCGGCAGCACGGTCGACAGCGCGATCGCCAGCACCAGCGAGGGCAGCACCAGGAAGAAGTCGGTGAACCGCATCAGCACCGCCGACACCCAGCCGCCGAAGTGGGCCGCCGCGATCCCGACCACGGTGCCGATCAGCACCGACAGCACCGTCGCCGCGAGCCCCACGACCAGCGAGATCCGGGTGCCCCACCACGTCAGCAGCAGCACCGACCGCCCGTTGTGGTCCGTGCCCAGCCAGTGCTGCGCGGACGGCGGCTCCCACGGCCGGGCGGTCGCCCGCGTCACGTCCAGCCCGGACGTGTCGGTCACCAGCGGCGCCAGCACGGCCAGCGCCGCGATCACCGCCAGGCCGATCAGCCCGACCAGGCCGCCGCGCTGGGAGGCGAACTCCCGCCACGTCGCCCGTGCCGCGGCCCGCCGCCGTTGCCACGCGATGGCCGTCACGACGCACGCACCCGCGGGTCCAGGACCCGGTAGAGCAGGTCCGCGAACACGTTCATGGTGATCACCGCTCCCGCCAGCACCACGAACGTGCCCTGCAGCAGCGGCAGGTCCGGCCCGGTCAGCGCCTCGTAGGTCAACAGGCCCAGCCCGGGCCAGGAGAACACGGTCTCCACCGTGATCGCGCCCGACACCACCAGCCCCAGGTGCAGGAACACCAGCGTCACGGTCGGCAGCAGCGCGTTGGGCACGGCGTGCCGCCGCCGCACCACGTCGTCGCGCAGCCCTTTCGCCCGCGCGGTGGTCAGGTAGTCGGCGTGCATCTCCTCCAGCAGCGACGAGCGCATCACCAGCAGGTACTGCGCGTAGACCACGGCGATCATGGTCAGGCACGGCAGCACCATGTGGTGGGCCACGTCCAGCGACTGCGACAGGAAGTCCGGCGGCGTGTCGGGGTACCGCATGCCGCCGCTGGGGAACAGGTCGCCGGTCGCCAGCGACAGCAGCATGCCCAGCCAGAACGTCGGCATCGCCCACTGGGCCAGCGCCAGCCCGGTGGAGATCCGGTCCGACCGCGACCCGCGCCGCCACGCGCCGCGGATGCCCAGCCACAGCCCGATCGTCACGGCCAGCGCGGTCGAGGTGCCGGTGAGCAGCACGGTCGGCCACAGCCGTTCGCCGATCAGCTCCAGCACCGGTCTGCTGTAGACGTAGGAGGTGCCGAAGTCGCCGCGCAGCGCCGCGCCCAGGTAGTCGACGAACTGCTCGCCCAACGGCTTGTCCACGCCCAGTCGCGCGCGCAGCTCGGCGAGCTGGTCGCCGGTGACCGGGCGGCCGCGGGTCATCGCGACCACCGGGTCGCCGGGGATGACCCGGAACAGCAGGAACCCCAGCGTCACCACGAACAGCAGGCTGACCAGCGCGCCGCCGACCTTGCCCGCCAGGTGCCGGATCACTCGCGGTCCTCCGCGCGCAGCCCGCGCCGCCGACCCATCAGCCACGCGCCGCCGACCAGCACGATCAGCGCGCCGCCGACCACGCCGAGCACCAACCCGGTGGTGGAGCCGGTGTCGCCGCCGGTGGCGGTCGCGGGCGTGGCGCCGTAGTAGCCCCACATGCCGTTCTGGGCCATGATCACGCCGCCCGGGTCGGGCTGCACGGGGAAGGAGGCGAACTTGTCGCTGCGGTAGGCCTCCAGCGCGTTGTCGTAGCCCAGGACCACGGCCGGGACCTGGTCGTAGAACCGCTGCTGCATCCGCAGCACCAGCTCGCGCCGCTTGGCCGGGTCGAACTCGGCGCGCTGCCGCGCGTAGAGGGCGTCGTACTCGGCGTCGCAGAAGAACGTGTCGGTGGTGCCGCCCTTGCCGTCGGCGTTGGGGCGCTGGCCGCACGTGTGCAGCGACAGGATGAAGTCCGGGTCGGGGTTGGTGCCCCAGCCGGAGAACTGCAGGTCGAACGTCCCGGCCGTGCCCGCCTCGTTGAGCTGGTTGTCCGACACGACCTGCACGTCGACCGCGATGCCCAGGTCGGCCAGGGACCGCTTGACGAACTCGCCGGCCTGCTCGTCGTAGGCGCGGCCGGCGTGCCCGAGCAGCCGCAGCTCCATGCGCCTGCCCTGCGGGGACACGCGGATGCCGTCCGTGCCGCGCGCGTACCCGGCCTGGTCCAGGTCGGCGTTGGCCGCCGCCGGGTCGTGAGGGTAGGGCTGTTCGGGCTTGAGGTGGTAGTCGGCGAACACCGGCGGGATCGGGCCGGTGCCGCGCTGCGCGTAGCCGCCGTTGACCTTGTCGATGATCGCGTCCAGGTCGAGCGACTTGGCGATGGCGCGGCGCACCACGACGTCCTTCAACGCCGGGTGCCCGTCGCCGATCGGCTCGCCGGTGCGCGTCGCCGCCCCCGAGTTGATCACGATCTCGTTGAAGCGGCGGCCCTGCGCCTGGTTGCGGGTGATGCCGTCCTTGTCCTTGAGCGAGTCGAACTGCGCCGGGCCCATCCGGTTGACCAGGTCGACCTCGCCCTTGGACAGCGCCTGCACGGCGGCGTCGGCGGTCTTGTAGTAGCTGAACGTCAGCTCGTCGTACTTGGGCGCGCCCCGCCAGTAGTCCTTGTTCGCCTTGAACCGGATGAACTCGTTGGCCCGGTACTCGGTGAGGATGAACGGCCCGCTGCCCACCACGGGGGTCTGGTCGTTGCGGTACTCGCCGATGTCGGCGACCTTCGACCAGACGTGCGCGGGCACGATCGGCACGTCCAGCGCGAGCATGGTCGCCTGCGGCTGCTTGGTCTTGATCACCAGTGTGCGGTCGTCGGTCGCGGTGACCGACTCGAACTCGGCGGTGAAGCTGCCGTTGGCGGTGGCGGCGGTCTCGTCGCGCATCATCAGGTCGTAGGTGAACGCCGCGTCCTCGGCGGTGACGGGCTGCCCGTCGGACCACTTCTTGCCCTCCGGCACGTGGAACGTCCACGTCAGCCGGTCCTCGGAGGACTCCCACCGGTCGGCCAGGCCCTCTACCGGGCGCTGGTCCTTCACGTCGTAGGCGGTCAGGTAGTCGTACATCAGCCTGCCGACCTCGGTGCCCGCCTGGAAGATCGACAGGAACGGGTTGAGCGAATCCACCTGCTGGGTGATCGCCACCCGCAAGGTCACCGCCTGTTGCGCCTGCGCCGGTGTCGGCGCGAGCAGAACCACCAAAGTCATCGCCGCCGTGACCGCGCCGAATCGTCGGATACCCACAGTGACCGCCTCCCGCCCGTGAGTGGAAGTCAAGAAGTAACCACTACGTTGTGGCACACGTCAAGAACCGACATCGCCTCGGTACGGTGAACTCATGCGGATCTTGATCTCGGCGGACATGGAAGGGGCGACGGGGGTCACCTGGACCGCCGACGTCGTCCCGCAGACCGAGCAGTGGCAGCGTTTCCGCCGGCTGTTCACCGGCGACGTCAACGCCTGCGTCGCGGGCCTGCACGCGGGCGGCGCGACCGACGTGCTCGTCAACGAGGCCCACTCCTCGCAGCGCAACCTCCTGCTGGAGGACCTCGACCCCCGCGCCCGGCTGCTCACCGGGCGGCACAAGCCGCTGTCGATGATGCAGGGCGTCGACTCCGGTGTGGACGGCGTGGTGTTCCTCGGCTACCACGCCGGCGCGGGCCAGGAGGGCGTCCTCGCCCACACCTACCTGGAGAACTCGATCACCGGGGTGTGGCTGGACGGCGTGCCCGCGAGCGAGGGCAGGCTCAACGCCGCGCTGGCCGCCGAGCACGGCGTCCCCGTGCTGCTCGTGACCGGCGACGACAAGGCCTGCGACGACGCCCGCGACTACGCGCCCGGCGCCGGGTACGTCGCCGTCAAGGAGTGCGTCAGCCGCTACGCCGCCGTCTGCTCGCCCCCTCAGGTGACCTCCGAGCTGATCACTGCGGCCGCCCGCGCGGCCGCGGGCCGGGCCGGACGGGCGCCGGGCGCGGTCGCCGCGCACCGGGTCGAGGTGGAGTTCGACGCCACCCACCTGGCGGCCGCCGCGGCGGTGGTCCCTACGGTGGAGCGGGTCGGAGCACGCCGGGTCGGGTTCGACGCGGCGTCGATGACGCTGACGATGCAGGCGTTCAAGGTCGTCACCGCGATCGCCGCGGGGGCGGTGGAGGGTATCTATGGCTGAGGACGTCGTCGACCTGTGCGCGGCGCTGCTGCGGTTCGACACCACCAACCGCGGCGGCGGCGACTCCGCCGGCGAACGGGAGGCCGCCGAGTTCGTCGCGGCGCACCTGGACGCCGTCGGCGTGCCCGCGACCGTGCTCGAACCCGCGCCGCGCCGGGGCAACGTGCTGGCCCGCGTGACCGGCTCCGACCCCGACCTGCCCGCGCTGCTCGTGCAGGCGCACCTGGACGTGGTGCCCGCCGACCCCGCCGAGTGGAGCGTGCCGCCGTTCGCCGGGATCGAGCGCGACGGCTACCTGTGGGGCCGCGGCGCGGTCGACATGAAGGACATGATCGCCATGGTCCTGGCCGTGCTGGGCGACTGGTCCCGCGAGGGCCGCCGGCCGCGCCGCGACATCGTGCTCGCGTTCGTCGCCGACGAGGAGGACCGCGGCGAGTTCGGCGCGCACTGGCTCGTCGACCACCACGCCGACTTCTTCGCCGGCTGCGCCACCGCGATCGGCGAGTCCGGCGGCTACGCCTACCCCGTCGGCGACCGGCGCGTCTACCCCATCGGCACGGCCGAACGCGGCACCTCCCACCTGCGGCTCACCGCCACCGGGCGCGCCGGGCACGGCTCCCGCCGCAACGACGACAACGCCGTGGCCAAGCTTCTGGCCGCGCTCGCCCGCGTCACCGCCCTGCGGCACCCCGTGCGGCTGACCCCGACCGTGCGGGCGTTCATCGAACGGGTCGGCGCCGCGCTGGACGTGCCGGTCGACCTGGCCGACGTCGACGCCACCATCGCCCGGTTCGGCGCCGCCGCGAAGCTGGTCGAGAACACCGTCCGCGACAGCGTCACGCCCACCGTGCTCCAAGCCGGGTACAAGGTGAACGTGATCCCCGGCAGCGCCACCGCCGAACTGGACGTGCGCACCCTGCCCGGCGCCGCGGACGAGCTGCTCGCCTCGATCGACGCCGCCCTCGGCCCGGACGTGCGACGCGAGTTCATCGCCGACGAACCGCCCGTGCAGGCGCCGATCGACTCGCCGTGGTTCGACGCCATGGCCGCGGCGCTGCGCGCGGAGGACCCCGAGGCCGTCGTCGTGCCCTACTGCATGGGCGGCGGCACGGACGCCAAGGCGTTCAACCGGCTGGGCATCGACTGCTACGGCTTCGCCCCGCTGTCCCTGCCGGCCGGCTACGACTACCGCGCCATGCCGCACGGCGTGGACGAGCGCGTGCCCGTGGAAGGGCTCCGCTTCGGCGCCCGCGTGCTCGACCGGTTCCTGTCCTCGTAACCCGCCATCACTCCATCGGGTGGGACGGGCCCGGTATCCCCACCCCTCACCACACCCTCCTAGCTCGGGGAGTGCTGGGTGAAGGAGGCCGGGACGTGTGGGCGCGAATCACCAGAGGGGCAGTGGCGGCGGCGATCGTCGTGGGCGTCGCCTCGTGCGACAGCGGGGTGTTCGACCACCCGGGCGGTGACACCGGGACCGACCGGGGCACCACCGGGGGCGGCAGCGGGAGCGGTTCGGGCGGGAACACCACCACCGGGTCGAGGAACGGCGGGGATCGGTACGGCTGGTTCCTCCCGGAGGGACCGGATTCGCCGAACTTCCCCGAAGACGACGTGTACCGGCGGCTGGTGTCGTGGGCCTGCGCCCACCTGGACGGGCAGTGGAGCTCGATGACGAGCCCGCGCGCCGTGCTGCTCCACCAGGCGGCGGTCCACCTGTGCCGGGGCGACGAGCCGGCCGGCGCGGCCAGGGACGACCCGCGCGGACACGCCGAACCGACCACGGCCACCACGACCACGAATCAGAGGACCACCACCACGACCACCACGACGTCATGACCCCGGTCGTCCGGGATCCGCCCGGCGCGGCCTCCGACGAGCCGGACGCCGTGCGCCGCGTCGGCGAGGCGCTGGCCAACGTCACCGTGCTCACCGGTCTGCTGGTGTACTTCGGCTGGCGGCGCAGCGACGTGCAGGCCCGCGAGCTGGGCCTCGACAGCGCCGTGCTGGGCATGTCCACCACGGACTACGTGCTGCGCAGCGTCGGACCGGTGTTCCTGCTGCTCGCCGTCGTCGTCGGGATCGCCCTGGTCTGCCGGTGGCTGGAACCCCGCGTCCGCGCGGCGACCGCCCGGCCCGGCGCCCGCGCGCGGGCGCTCTCGGCGAGCCTGTCGGCGGCCTGGCTGGTCCTGCCCGCCCTGGCCGTGGTGATCGGGCTGCTGGTCCCGGTCACCAGCTTCTACGCGTTCCCCCTCGCGGTCGGCGGCGGCATCCTGCTGTCGCTGCACGCGGCCCGCCTGCGCCGCCCGGACGCGCACCCGACGTGGACCAGGGTGCTCGGCTTCGCCGTCGGGTCGCTCTCCCTGTTCTGGTCGGCGGGCAACTACGCCGAGGTCCGGGGCGTCGAACTGGCCCGCGAGTACGCCGAGGACCTGCACGGGCAGACCGCCGTCGTCGTCTACGCCCCGCAACGCCTGCACATCACCGCGCCCGGGGCCTGCGAGGAACCCCTGCCCGCCGAGGGCTCCCGCTACCGGTTCCGCTACGCGGGCCTGCGCCTGCTCGCCAAGGTCGGCGCCAAGTACTTCCTCGTCTCCGACGGCTGGACCCGCGACCGCGGCACCGTGGTCGTGCTCGCCGACGACGACCTCCGCGTCGAACTGGGCCACGGCGACCAGGCACGCCCGCCGGGCTGCGCGGGCGCTACAGGTCCAGGTCGGTGATCTCGCGCAGCCTGGCCAGCGCGTCGAGCAGCGCGACCATCCGCGGCCGGCCCAGGTGCGCGGTCCACTCCCGCTGCACCTCGGCGATCGCGTCCACGCAGACCGGGATCGCCCGGCGCCCGCGCTCGGCCACCCGGATCAGCCGGGCCCGCGCATCGGTCGGGTCCGGGCCGCGCTCCACGTAACCGGCGCGTTCGAGCTGGTCGACCAGGAAACCGGCGGTCTGCTTGGTCACCCGGGCGGCCTCCGCGAGCTCCGTGAGCCGCGACCCGTCCCGGTCGATCCGGTGGAACACCCGTGCCTGCGCGGGCGTCACGTCGTCGAACCCCGCCCGCGAGAGGGCGGCGAACACCCGGTTCTCGAGTTCGCGGTGCGGCAGGTACAGCAACAGGCCGAGGTCGTCGGGCACGTCACTCCTTGACATCGGTCAGGAAGTTGATCACCCTATCGTGTCGTGCCCGTCGGGTGACGCCGCTAGTCGAAGCGGATGTGCTTCACCGAAGTCCACGTCCGCCGCACCCGGCCGCGCAGCCTGCTGTCGGTGTTCGGCGTCAGCGCCAACCCGGCCGACGCGGCGACCCGGTCCGCGACCTGCGCCACCGTCAGGTGGTCGGTCCACACGTGCTCGGCGAACTCCGGCTCGCGCAGCCCTGACAGGCAGCGGTCCACCACCCGCAGCGCGAAGCTCTCCCGGCGCAGCGGCGCGTCCTTGCCGAGCACGACCCGCGCCGCGTGCCCGAACCCGCGTTCCCGCAGCCGCCGCACCACCGTCTCCCGCTCGGCCAGCAACGCGAAGTGCCGCACGTCGTGGCCCCGGTCGCGCAACCCGCCGACGATCTCCCGGAAGTAGGCGGGCTCCACCACCGTCATCGGCACCACGACCACCCCGTCGTGCCCGCTCGCCGCCCGGTCCAGCACCTCCACCACGCCCCGCCGCCACGACGCCAGGTCCTGGAAGTCGCCGCGCAGCGCGGGCGGCGTCATCCGGTGCAGCGCGAACCCGACGTGCTCGGGGTCGCTGAGGAAGCTGCCCGGCAACCGCCGCCGCAACTCGTGCGCGGTCTGGGTCTTGCCGCCGCCGAACGGCCCGTTGATCCACAGGAGCACGTCACCGACCTTACGGACGCCGCGCCAACCGGACGAGCTTGAGCGCCAGGTGCAGCTCCAGGCGGGCGCCGCCGTCGGCCAGGTCGCGGCCGGTCAGCTCGGCGATCCGACCCAACCGGTAGTACAGGCTGGTGCGGTGCAGGTGCAGGCGCTCCGCCGCGGCACGCACCTCGCAGCCGCAGTCCAGGTACACCTCCAGCGTCCGCAGCAGCACCTCCGACAACCCGGCCAGCACCTCGTCCGGCGACGCGCCCAGCAGCAGCCGGTACGCGCCCAGTTCGGACCACCGCACCCGGTCCGGCAACGCCGGGTCCAGCCGCGCCAGCTCCGCCGCCGCCAACGCCTGCTGGTAGGCCGCGCCGGTCCGGTCCGGCGGGTGAGGGTCGCTCACCCCGACGTGCCCGGGCAGGTCCGGCACGGCGTCGGCGGCCGGCACCGTGCGCACCACCCGCGGCTCCAACGCCACCACCACCCGCACCGGAGCCCGCTCGCCGACGGGCACCTGCGCCGCCAACGCCGCCAACCGCTCACCCAGGTCCACCTCCGGCACGTCACCCAGCACCCACAGGTAGCCGACCAGCGCCCCGTTGTGCCGCAACGGGAACCCCACCCGCTGCTGGAACCCCAACGCCGCGTTCCCCGGCACCCGCACCGGCCCCGTCGCGGTCGCCACGCCGTGCTGCTCCTGCCAGGCCGCCACGTCCGCGGGCACCCGCCGGGTCAGGATCGCCCGCACCCGCGCCTGGTCCACGTCGTCGGTCTGGGCGCTGTGCGCCACCACCCGGCCCGCCACGTCGTCCACCGACACCCCGCGCCCCAGCACCCGGGACAGCTCGTCCAGCAGCTCCTGCATTCCGACAACTGTAGGAACAACTCCAGTCCCGGGACGGTCGCCCCACCCGACGCCGACGCCCTAGCGTGATCGACCGTGACGAACAGCAGGATCGCACCCTGGGCCTCACCGCAGGCGCAACGCAGGCTCGCCGAGGTCGAGGCCGCCGTGTCCGCCGACCTGACCCCGACCGGTGTCGCGGGCACCGTCCGCAAGGCGCTCGAAGCGCACGCCGCCCAGGTCGACGACGACGGGATCGTGCTCTACGCGGGCACCAACGTGCTCAGCCCCGCCGCCGCCGAAGCCGTGCGGACCACCGTGTCCAGCCGGCCCAGCATGGGCTGGCCCGGCGAGAAGTACCAGGTCGGCCTCGACCACCTGGACACCCTCGAAGTCCTCGCGCCGATGCTCGTCGCCTCCCTCATGGAGGGCCGGTTCGCCGAGGTCCGGCTCCAGAGCGCCACCCTGGCCAACCTCGCCGTCTACACCGCGTTCGCCCGTGCCGGCGACAAGATCGCGGTGCTGCCCGAGTTCGCCGGCGGCCACGCCAGCCACCACGCCCAAGGCGTGCCCGCGATCCGCGGCCTGACCGTGGTCGACCTGCCGTACCTGCCCGACGAGCTCGACCTCGACTACGGCAAGCTGCCCGGGTTCCTGCGGGTGCACCGGCCGCGGATCGTGGTGATCGGCGCGAGCATGATGCTGTTCCCGCACGACGTCGCCGCGGTGCGCGCGGCAGCCGACGAGGTCGGCGCGGTCCTCCTCTACGACGCCTCCCACATGGCCGGGCTCGTCGCCGGCAAGGAGTTCCAGCGCCCGCTGCACGAGGGCGCGCACCTGATGACGTTCTCCACCTACAAGTCGTTCGGCGGCCCCTCCGGCGGCTGCGTCGTCACCCGCGACCCGGAGCTGGCCGAACGCGTCTCGAACGTCGCCTACCCCGGGATGCTCGCCAACTACGACGCCGGACGCCTCGGCGCCCTCGCCGTCGCCGCCGCCGAACTGGCCGAACAGGGCCCCGACTACGCGCGGGCCTGCATCGCCAACGCCCAGGCGCTGGGCGCGGCGCTGGCCGAGAACGGCTTCGACGTCGCCCGCCACGACGGCGTCTTCACCCGCTCCCACCACCTCGCGATCGACGCCCTCACCCTCGGCGGCGGCGACGCGGCGGCCGTGCTGCTCGGCGAGGCGGGCGTCTACCTCAGCGGCATCGGCCTGCCGTGGCAGCGCATCGACGAAGGGTTGCGCGGCCTGCGCATCGGCACCCAGGAGATCACCCGACGCGGCTTCACCCCCGCGCACCAGCCCGCCATCGCCGCCCTGATGCGCCGCGCCCTGCTCGACCGCGAAGCACCCGAGCGCGTCCGGGCCGACGCCGTCGCGCTGCGCCGGGAGGTCAACGCGACCAGCTGACCGGCAGCCGGGATCACGCGGGCGAACACCTGTTCAAGAAGGGTGCGCCGGCCGATCGAGGACCGTAGTCGTCCTCATTGGCCCCTAGGGCCTGTCCTCAAAGCCAGATGAGCAGGGTGGCCAGGTCGATCATGCCTCGGTAGGACACGGCGGTCTTGTCGAAGCGGGTGGCGATGGCTCGGAACTGCTTGAGCCGGTTGAAGCAGCGTTCGACCACGTTGCGTCGTTTGTAGGCGGTGCGGTCGAAGGCCGGCGGGCGTCCGCCTGCCCGGCCTTTGCGCTTGCGGTTGGCCTGCTGGTCACGGCGTTCCGGGATGGTGGCCGGGATGCCACGTTTGCGCAGGTGGGCGCGGATGGCTTTGGTCGAGTAGCCCTTGTCCGCGATCACGCGCACGGGTCTGGTCGCCGGGCGGCCAGGCCCCGGCCGGTCGAACCGGATACCGGCCATGACGGTGGTGAACTGGGTGCAGTCGTTGACGTTGCCGCCGGTCAGGACGACCGACAGCGGTCGACCGTGGCCGTCGCACGCGAGGTGGATCCTGGTGGTGGGTCCGCCGCGGGAACGGCCGATGGCATGATCACCTGGCTCGCTGTGCCCGCCGCACGGTCCGTCCGCCCCCTGTGTGGGACGCGGCCGTGCGGCGGGCGCCGGCGGCGTGCTGATGCGCCCGCACGATGCTGGAATCCACCGACACCTCGCGGTCGAGCTCGTCGATCGCCTCGGCGACCACCCGCACCTTCCCGACCAGCGCGGTGAGCGTGCCGTTGCGGGACCAGCGCCAGAAGCGGTTATAGACCGTTTTCCACGGCCCGTAGCGTTCCGGCAGATCCCGCCAGGCGACACCCGTTTTTGCCTTGAACAGCATCCCGTTGATCACCCGACGGTCGTCCACCCGCGGACGACCTTTCGCGCCCGAGACGGGCAGCAACGGCTCGATCGCCTGCCACTGCTCGTCGGTCAACTCGTGCCTGCGGATCACGACCCGAGATCAAAGCAGATCAGCCATACCCACTTTGAGGACAGCCCCTAGGGTGGCGTGGTGACCGAGAAGCTGACGACCCGCGCGTTGAACCGGGCCACCCTGCACCGCCAGTTCCTGCTCGACCGGGTGGACCGCAGCGCCTGCGACGTGGTGGAGCACCTGGTCGGGATGCAGGCCCAGGAGCCGTTCTCGCCCTACTACGGCCTGTGGTCGCGGATCGGGTCGTTCCAGGCCGACGAGCTGGGATCACTGCTGCTGGACCGCCGCGTGGTCCGGGCGTCGCTGCACCGCGCCACGATCCACCTGGTCACCGCGGCCGACCACGCCCGGTTCGAACCGCTGATGCGGCCGTTCCTGCACCGCCGGTTCGCGTCCTCGCCGTTCGGTTTCGTGACGGACGGCCTCGACGTCGACGAGTTCACCGCGGCCGTCACCGCCCTGCTGGAGGAGAAGCCCCGCACCCGACGCGAGATCAGCGACCTGCTCGGCTCGCGGTGGCCCGACCGCGACGCCACCGCGCTGGGGTACGCGGGCAGCTTCCTCGTGCCGTCCGTGCAGGTGCCGCCCCGCGCCGTCTGGGGCAGGTCGGGCGCGGCGGCCTGGACCACCGCCGCCCACTGGCTCGGACCGGTCGGCCCCGCCGCGACGATCGAGGAGTTCGTGCGCCGCTACCTGGCCGCGTTCGGCCCCGCGTCGGTCAAGGACGTGCAGACCTGGGCGGGCATGAGCCGGCTCAAGCCCGTGGTGGAGGCGATGGACCTGCGCGTCTTCACCGACGAGCGCGGCCGGACCCTGTACGACCTGCCGGACGCCCCGCGACCCGACCCCGACACGCCCGCCCCGGCGCGGTTCCTGCCCGAGTTCGACAACGTGCTGCTCGGCCACGACGACCGCACCCGCGTCATCTCCGACGAGGACTACCGGCGCGGGATCATCATCGGCGGCAAGCCGACGCTGCTGGTGGACGGCTTCGTCCACGGCACCTGGAAGATCGCCCGCGACGGGCTGGACGTCGAGGTCTTCCGGCCGCTGACCCGCGCGCAGCAGGCCGACGTGCGGGCCGAAGGCGCCCGGTTGCTGGCGTTCGCGGGCGTGGTGGGGGACGTCCGCTTCTAGATTTGGACGATCGTCTAGTACGATCGTCCAATGACGGTTCGGGAACGGCTGCTGCGCGCGGCCGCGGAACTCATCGCCGAGAAGGGCTGGGGCGCGGTCAGCACGCGCATGCTCGCCGACCGCGCCGGCGTCGGGTCCGGCGTCGTGCACTACCACTTCGACTCCACCCAGGCCGTGCTCGTGCAGGCCGCCGTCGGCGCGCTGCGATCCGCCGTGGACGGCCTCACCACGGTGCTGGACCGGGCTTCGACGCCGACGGACGCGCTGACGCTGCTGCTGGCCGCGCTGGACGAGCACGGCGGGCAGGAGCTGTTCACCGAGACGTTCCTCGCCGCCACCCGCAACGACGAGCTGCGACAGGCCGTGGGCGACGTGCTCGTCGAGTTCCGCCGCACCCTCGCCACCTGGCTGGAGTCCCACGACGTGCCCACCCCGGCGCAGACAGCCGCGGTGCTGGCGGCGGCCGTCGACGGCGTGCTGCTGCACCGCGCCCTGTCACCCGACCTGCCGGCGGACGTCGTCGTGCCCGTCCTGGGACGGGTGCTGCGGTGAAGGTGCTGGTCAGCGGGGCGGGGATCGCCGGACTGGCCCTCGCGCACCGGTTGGGGACGCTCGGGCACCAGGTTGTCGTGCTGGAACAGGCCGACGGGCCGCGCACGTCCGGCTACATGATCGACTTCTTCGGGCCGGGCTACGACGCGGCCGAGCGGATGGGCGTGCTGCCGCGCCTGCTGGACCTGGGCTACCGGGTGGCGGAAGCCGCGTACGTCGACGCGCGCGGACGCCGGGTGGCGGGGCTGCGGTTCGACCGGATGGCCCGGGCGGTGAACGGGCGGCTGGTGAGCATCATGCGCCCGGACCTCGAACGCGCGTTCCGCGAAGACCTGCCCGCCGGGGTGACGCTGCGGTTCGGCGCCCGCGTCGTCGCGGTCCAGGACGGCCCGACCCGGGTCGACGTGCGGTTGGCCGACGGGTCCACGGTGTCGGGTGACCTGCTCGTCGGCGCGGACGGCGTGCACTCGGCGGTGCGCCGGCTCGTGTTCGGCGACGGCCACATCCGGTACCTGGGTTTCCACACGGCGGCGTTCACCTTCGACGACCCGGAGGTCCACGCGCTGGTCGCCGACCGGTTCTGCGTCACCGACACCGTGAGTCGCCAGGTCGGGTTCTACGGGCTGCGTGACGGGCGGGTGGCGGCGTTCACCGTGCACCGGACCCCGTCACCGGACCTGCCCGCCGACCCGCGCGCGGAAGTCGTCCGGGCCTACGGGTCGCTGGGGTGGGTCGTGCCGCGGGCGTTGGCGCGCTGCCCCGAGGAGATCTACTACGACCAGGTCGCGCAGGTGCAGCTGCCGAAGTGGTCCTCCGGCCGCGTCGTGCTGGTCGGGGACGCGTGCGGCGCGGTGTCGCTGCTGGCCGGGCAAGGCGCGTCGCTCGGCATCGGCGGCGCGTGGGTGCTGGCCGAGCACCTCCACGACCCGACCGCCTACGAGCACACGTGGCGGCCGGTCGTGGAGGCGAAGCAGCAGGTGGCGCGGTCGGGTGCGCGCTGGTTCCTGCCCGCGTCACCGTGGCGGCTGCGGGCGCGGCGGGTGGCGATGAGGTTGTCGGGCCTGCCCGGCGTCGACCGCGTGGTGGCCACGAGCCTGGTGGGCAAACCCGTCACCCTCGACTGACCCCGGCGCCGCCCTACGATCACGGCATGACCGACACCCCGAGGACCGGCCCTGAGGTGCCACTCACCAGTGGTCGGTCGGGGGCCGCGGCGAAGGGCGTCGGCGCGGTGACCGCCCTGTCCGTGGCCGGTCTCGTCGTCTACGGGGTCGTGGTGAGCGGCTCGTGGTGGCTGTCGGTGATCATCGGTGTGTGCGGTGCGGTGGCGGTTCTCGTCGTGGCGGGCATGACCGTCGCCATTACCCAGGACGCCGAGAAGACCGCCGCGCTGGAAGCCGCGGGGACGCGTGTCGAAGCGGACGTCGTCGCGGCCGAACGGGTCGAGGGCGCGGACGAGGTGGTCTACGAGATCGTGCTGCGCATCCCGGTGCCCGACGGCGTCACCTTCGGCGTCGAGCACCGGTGCACCCACTACGCCTGTGCCGCCGCCACCCGGCGGTCCGCGACCACCCGACCGGTGATCGTCGACCCGACGACCCGCGCCTGGGCCGTCATCCACTGACCTCGGGACGCCGCGGGCTCGCTGCCCGCACCGCGTCCAGCTCCGCTTGCAGCCGGTCGAGCTGGCTTTCCGCGCGTTCGGCGCGGACCTGGGTCTGGGCGCGGGCCTGCTCCAGGGCGTCGAGGCGTTCGCGGGCGGCGCGTTCGACCTGGTCGAGCTGGGCGCGGTGGGTGTCCCGCTGGTCGGTCAGCTCGGCTCGGGCACGGTCGAGTTCGGCACGGGCGTCCTGGGCGGACTGCTCGGCGCGTTCGGCCTTGACCCGTGCCTCGTGCGCGGCGTCGGCTTCGGCGCGGACGGCGGCCTGTGCCTGCTCGACGCTCGACTTGGCCTCGGCGACGGCCTGCTCGACCCAGGCGCGTGCTTCGGCCTGCGCGCGGTCGACCTGCGCCTGCGCGTCCTGCCGGGTCTGGTCGACCTGGGCCTGGGCGTCCGCGCGGACCTGTTCGACCTCGCGCACGGCCTGCCGCCGGGCTTGTTCGGCGTGGGCGACGGCATCGGCCTTCGCCTGCTCCACCTGGGCTTGCGCCTCGCGCCGGATCTCGTCCGCGGCCGCCGCGGCCTCCACCCGGATGGCGGCGATCTCGTCCTCGGCGCGTGCGACGGCGGCATCGGCCTCGGCCCGTGCGGCGTCACGCTGTTCGTAGGCGGAGGCGGCGTCGAGCTCGGCCTGTTCGGCGGCGCGCACCGCGTCCTCGGTCGTCGCCTCGGCGACCTGCCGCGCCTGCTCGGCGTCACGTCGCCGCCGTTCCGCCTTCGCGACCGCCGCCTCCGCCTCGGCGACCCGCCGCGCCGCCTCGGCCTCGACCGCCTGCACCTGGCTCTCGGCCACGCTCGGGTCGGCGATCGCGGACAGCTCCGCCACAGCTCCGGTCATCGTGGTCGACAGCTGTTCCGCCAACACCCGGAACCGCTCCAACAACTCTTCAGCCCTGATCTTGCCCGCAGTGATCCCCTGCGGGCCTTTCGTCACGGTGACGACCTCCTGCTCTCCCTCCGCCGCCTGCGCCAACCGCTGCCGCTCCCGCCATGCCCGCCACCGGGTGTGTTCCGCCAGGTCGCAGTACTCAGCCGGCCGTCCCGGCCCGCCACCTCGAATCACCGCCCGCGTGCAGCCGGGGTAGTTGCAGGTCAACGCGGAGGTCTCACTCGTCGTCACGGCAATATCGTAGCATAATACCGTTGAATCAAACGTTATTGGGCACAACGCAACGCTATGAACCGGTTTCATACTGGCTTCCGATAAGTGAACCTTATCGGAAGCCAGATATCTCAGATGTTGCTGGCGAGCTTTGTGAGTGACGCCTGGTCGAACGGGGTCTGCTGCACGGATTGGTGACATCTGAGTTGGCTTGCCGCGATGGTGAGCTGGGAGGATGTCGCTGTGCCCAAGCCCTACCCTCGGGAGTTCCGCGACGATGTCGTGCGGGTCGCCCGTGACCGTGAGCCCGGCGTGACCGTCGAGCAGATCGCCAAGGACTTCGGGGTCCATCCAATGACCTGTTCAAGTGGCTGCGCCAGGCCGACACCGGTGAGGGCGTCAAACCCGGTGTGAGCAGGAACGACACGGCTGAGCTGCGCGAGGCGCGTATGCGGGTCAAGTTGCTGGAGCAGGAGAACGAGGTCCTGCGTCGGGCGACCGCGTATCTGTCGCAGGCGGACCTGCCGGGAAAGGCTCTACCCGCTCGTGAGCGAGCTCGCCGCCGACGGGATTCCCGTCTCAATGAGGTGCCGGGTACTCGAAATCGCTCGACAGCCGTACTACCGGTGGCGTGCCCGGCCGGTCACCGGGACGGAACTCGATCAGGCGTATCGGGCGAACGCGTTGTTCGACGCGCATCGCGACGACCCGGAGTTCGGTTACCGGTTCCTGGTTGACGAGGCGCGCGACGCCGGCGTGTCGATGGCGGATCGGACCGCGTGGCGGATCTGCTCGTCCACGGGCTGGTGGAGTGCCTTCGGCAAGAAACGCGGTCCCAACGGGAAGAAGGCCGGTCCGCCGATCCACGACGACCTCGTCCGCCGCGACTTCACCGCCACCGCACCGAACCGGCTGTGGCCGGCCGACATCACCGAACACCGCACCACCGAAGGAAAGCTGTACCTGTGCGCGGTCAAGGAAGTCCGCTCCAACCGGATCGTGGGCTACTCCATCGACTCCCGGATGAAGTCCCGCCTCGCCGTCACCGCGCTCACCAACGCCGTCGCCCGCCGCGATGAGGCCGCCGGTTGCGTGGTGCACACCGACCACGGATCGCAATTTCGATCAAGGAAATTCGTCCGTGCGCTCGCACGCCACGGGCTGGCCGGCTCGATGGGCAGGGTCGGCGCCGCGGGAGACAACGCCGCCATGGAGAGCTTCTTCGCGTTGCTGCAGAACAACGTTCTCGGCCGGCGTACCTGGCACACCCGCGACGAGTTCCGGATCGTCATCGTCACCTGGATTGAACGCACCTACCACCGCCGCAGACGCCAAGCCGCTCTCGGCAGCTTGACCCCCATCGAAGACGAAGCAATCATGACCACGTCAGCCAGTCCGGTAGTTGTCAATTCAGATGAGACAGGTTGTGTTTACGGGGTCGGTTGCGGTTGCTCGACAGGCTGGTTGATCCAGGCTGTCTCGGGCAGTCGGGGTGGTCGGGGTCGGTGTGCGAAGCGTTGTGGGTGTCGGGTGTGGGCGCGGTCGAGAGTGGCCTGGCGTTGGTCGCGGATCTGTTCTGCGGTTCCGAAGTGGACGGACGCGGGGGTGTGCATGCCGATGCCGGAGTGACGGTGTTCGTGGTTGTAGGCGAGGAAGAACTCCTCGCAGAACGCGCGGGCGTCGGCCAGGGAGCCGAACCGTTCGGGGAAGTCGGGCACGTACTTCATCGTCTTGAACTGGGCTTCGGAATAGGGGTTGTCGTTCGAGACGCGGGGACGGGAATGCGAGCGGAGCACGCCGAGGTCGACCAGGAGCGCGGAGACCGGTTTGGAGACCATGGCGCCGCCGCGGTCGGCGTGGACCGTGTGTGGCGCGGTGCCGTTGCGGGCGACGGCGTCGGCGAGGAAGTCCCTGGCCACGACCGCGTCCTCCGCGGCGGCGACCAGCCACCCGGTGACGTACCGGGAGAAGATGTCCAGCACGACGTAACAGCGGTACCAGATGCCTTTCACCGGCCCTTTCAACGCGGTGATGTCCCACGACCACACCTGGCTCGGACCACGGGCGAGCAGTTCCGGGCGTGTCCGGGGCGGGTGGGTGGCGGTGCGGCGGCGTTCGCGGACCTGCCCGGCGGCGCGGGCGATCCGGTACATCGTGGAGATCGAGCACCGGTAACGGCCCTCGTCCAACTCGCGTGCCCACACCTGCGGGATCGCCAGGTCCCGGTAGACAGGGCTGGTCAACACCTCCAACACCTCGGTGCGTTCGGCTGCGTCCAGGGCGTGCGGCGGCGGACGACGTCGCGGCCGGGGGCCGGACGGCGGGCCCGTCATCCCGGCGTGGCGGTAGTGCGTGGCCCGGGACCTGCCGGTCAGCGCGCACGACGTGGTTACCGGGACGTCGGCGGCGCGCAGCTCGGCGAACGCGGCCGCCGTCACGTCCTGGGCGGCCTGCCCTCGTCCGTGCTCACGGAGAGTTCCCGCAAGAGCGCGTGAGCTTTTCCCATGATGTCCAGCGCCATCCGGGTCCTGACCAGGTCGGAGGCCAACTTCTCGTTCTGCCGGCGCAGCTTCTCCAGCTCGACCTGCTCGGCCGACCTGCGCGCCGGTGTCGCCGAGGCCGTCGATTCCGCCGCCGCACCGCCCAACCGGCCCGCGTCTCGAGCCCGGGTCCACTCGATGACGTGCGAGGAGTACAGGCCCTCGCGGCGCAGGATCGCGCCCTTCTCCCCGTTCGGGGCATTCTCGTACTCCGCGACCAAAGCGAGCTTGTACTCGGTGGTGAACGTCCGCCGGGACGGACGCGCGGCCGGATCGGTGGGTGTCGCGCCGGAGGAACGCCGGGACTGCTTGTCGGATGGGGTGGACACGAGCACAAGAATCTCCGATCCCGCCCTTGATCACGAACCTCGATCACACGAGGTGTCTCGCACCAGTCTGACCAAGAGGGGTCAGGCTGCGTGACTGCCACTGTCACCTACTCGTCCAGCAGACCCAACTGTCAGGCCTTGAGCTGGGCATATGCAGCGACATGTCACGGCCCGGCCGCACGTTGACTTCCAACAGTGAACGTGACTATGCCTCCACTGTCCGACGCCACCGATCGAACGCCGTATCTGGTTGTCCGCCGGCAACTGGACATCGTCCACGCGCTCGCATCGTTGAGACACCGGACGCGCGGAGATCTGCGTGGCCTTGCCCGCGAGATCTTCTGAGGCCATACCCGAGTCCTCCACGGGGCGATCACCGCTGTCGAGATCATGGAGAAGGCGATTTCGGACGCGGTCGGCATCGACAAGGTCGTTACGGCAACCTGATAGGACACGTGCGGAAGTCCGACGTTGACCGTCGGCGGATGCGGAGGTGTCGGTGTTCCCCGGCTCGTTCGACTTGCATGAGCTGACATCGGAAACACCCGGTCACCGTCGTATACTCAGGCGGCACGGGCCGGTGCGCGCGCACGCTCTTCGGGCGTGGTGTGTCCGACTGTTGCGTCGAACGCACCGACGGTCCGGGGGAGCCTCATGGGCCACAACGTGGACGAGCACGTGCGACTGGCCGGCGACGACCCGGTCTACCGGCGCGTGACCGTGGAGCAGGTCGCGCGGTTCACCGCGGTGCTCGCCCCGGTGCCAGCCCGACGACCCCGGCCGTCGAACACCAGCAGCGAGCTCACCGGAGCAGTTCGGTCCTCACAGGGATGACACCGGCACCAGCTGTTGGCGACCTGGTTAGGGAGACTGGTGTTGGGACCAGGTTGTCGTGTCCGGCTGTTGTCCGGTTGGGTAACCGGACAACAGCTACTGGCTCAGTGCCACCCGTGCCAGGTGATGGCTCGCGTGGCACGGGTGGCACTGAGCCAAGGCAGGTCCCGCGCCAACGGCGACCCGCCAACTCGCTCTCGTGTCCGGGCCACGGACGAACGGAGTCGAGGTGAAGACTGCGGCCCATAGGACCCACTGCCTCGCGTTCAACGATAGGCGGAGCGAACCGAGGCTGCCAGCGCGCCCAGGACGAAACACATGCCCAGAAAGTTTGTCCTGGACGAAAACCGCGTCCTGACCTGCGGCCCAGTCACAGCGATCTGCTGTCCAGATCGTCCTCTGGACGTCCGTGAAAGCTCACTTCCGTGCGTTTGCCGCCTGTTCCAGCCATCATGGTGTCGTAGAAACACCACATCCGCGAGCTGCTTCCCAGGTACCGGATCGGCGCCAACCGGCCGGTACCCGTGAGCCCGTCGGAGGTGGACGTGTCCGGGCCACAGCACGTCGAGAACGGGTGAGGATCATGATCATCGCTTTCACTCCCGCGAACAGCGGATCGTTTTCATGCTTACCGCTGCCCGCGGTGTTCGTCCGGGCAGCGGTGCTGGTAGTCGTCTACGTCTTCGTCCTGGTCCTGTTGCGCTGGGGATACGACACCAACATCACGCTGATGCTCGTGTCGGTGCTGAGTCTGGTCGCGGTGAGAACCGGCCACAGCCTGCTCAGTCCTCCTCGCACCAGGCCGTCGATCAGCCTCTCCCGCTGACCGGGCCCCCGCATGGCCAGCCAGCCCATGCCCCGGGAAGGCATCGCCGCGCGTTTGTCGCCTGGGCGCCCTGCGGCGCCCAGGCCGTCGCGCCCGGCTCCGACCGCGTCCGCACGCCGCAGTCCGTCACGCCGCCGAGCAGGCCAGCCTGCGGACGGCAACCCCACCCCCCAAGACTTCGTGCTGGGCGGCTGGCAACCGCTGTCGCGCGCGATGTCCACGGCGATGACCGCCGCCACCCTGTCCGAGCTCGCCAAGGCACTGGACGAGTTGCGTCGCGAAAGAGGGCTGTCCTACGCCCGGCTGGGGCGCAAGGCCCAGGGTGTCCCAGGCATCTCCCGCACCAGCGCGCACGCCGTCATCACAGGAAGGCGTGATCTCGATCTGGTGCTGCTACGCGGCTTCCTGGTCGTGTGCGACGTTTCCTCCGAGGAACGCCTGCGCTGGCTCGGCGCGTTCGACCGGCTCACACGAGCTGCGGCTGCCGAGCCCGAAATCCTGATTCCGGCGACCCTGTCCGCTGCCCCGGTCATGCCGCGTGATCCCGCCCCTGCCGCGCCCACCTACGTCGACCCGCAACCGCCGCACCACCACACCGCGTGGCCGACCCTGGAAGACGTGCGCCGAGCCTATCCCCGCAGACCCAAGCCCATCCCTGATCATGTGCACAGGCACCTGCCGTGGCTGCTGGTCCCGGCGGTCGGGGCACCACTGTGCGCCATCCTCATGACGCGCCACGCGATCCCCGTCCCCACCATCCTCGGGTTCCTCGTCATGGCCACGGTCGGACTGGCGCTGTGGACCATCCACCTGCCCGGCGTCGACGCCGGGCGGCGCCTCGAAAAGCCCTTCGTCCGGAAGATCAAGCTCGTGGACGACAGCGAAGCATTCAGGGTGGACAGGCTGGCCGCTCCCCCGGTCATCGGGTTGTAGCCATGGCAAACAACCGTGCTGAACCTCGCCGCGAACGGCCCGACGCGGACCGTGCTGCTCAGGGCGTGGGCGACCTGAGAACTCCGCGTGACTTCCTGACGCTGCTCGACGCCATGCGCAAGAGCAGGAAGTTGTCCTACCGGCAGATCAGCCAACGGGCGGGCAAGGGCATGGCAAGCAGCACCGCACAGGCCATGGTCGTCGGAGACGCCCTGCCCCCACTGCACAAACTCGAACTCTTCCTCGTCGGTTGCAACGTTCCTCCCGAGGAGCGCCGACGATGGATCCACACCTGGCACCGGATCAACCAGAGCACCCCGGAGGCATCCGGCACCGCCCCCGACGCCCTCCCGACGCCTGACACCACGCCGCAGACCACCGGTCGGGACGTCCTCCCGGCGCGTCCGTCCCAGCCCGTCACCCCGCCCGTCCCTCGCGCAGCCGCCCCTGTCCCACCGCTACAGCGTCAACGCAGCCGGAGCGCCGGCATGCGGCGGCTTCGGTTCACTCTTCTGGCGCTCACGGCGTTCACCACTGCGGTGGGTGTCCTGACCGCCAGTGCCATCCTGATGTGGCTGCACCACGTGCCAACCGAGATCATGTTCGCCGTTTACGGCCTGCTCACCGTCAGCGTCACCTCCTGGATGATGGTCGCGCAACGCCACCCCCCGGCCCCTGACCCCACGCGCGGCGACTAGCAGGACGAGCCGCGGGCGGTGCCTTCGGCGACGACCGATCGTCACGAATGGCCCGACTGTTGAGCCCCGGACACCCCTTGATCCGCCGCCCCGTCCACCGCAGCCACTCACCCTTCCCGACACCGCCCCGGCGGCGATGTCCAGCCGCGACACCCTGACGGAGACGAGCCATGTCCTCACCGCAGCCACCGCTGTTCACGCTCCGACTTGCCTTGATTCTCCTACTGGCGCTGGTGTGCGGAGGCATCGTCGGTCTGCTCGCCTGGTTGGCGGGGGACAACATTCCCGCCGCCATTCTCGCCGGGCTCACCGCCGTCGGGTTGTCGGCGATCGCCTTCCACAACCTGATCGAAGATCCCTCGAACGATCACGGCCGGGGCGCTCCCAGCTGACAAAGACGAGTGCAAGCCGCCGCCAACCAGCCCATTGGCAACGGTCACGCGGTGCCGCCGCAACCGACGGCACCGCGGGACGTGGCGCTCCAGCAAGGCGATGAGTTGATCGATCAGCCCGGACTGGACCGTCGGGTGGCCCGGACAAGGGTGAGGTGCAGCCCAGCATGGACGACACATCGTCAAGGCCCGGCCGTTCCCGCGGCGGCGCCCCTCCTTCACTCGACGAGCGGGCTCTGCGCAGCCGGTACGGGCAATCAGCGGTCGACCTGGTCCTACTGCTGGACCGCCTGGCCCGTGCGGGTGGATTCAGCAGGAACGATGCCGCCCAACACTGGGCCGCTCAGGACCCGGAGGGCGCGCGGCATCACGGGATCCTCAGGGTCTCCGACACTGGCGCACCGACAATCGAAAGACGCCGGTTGTCCGAGACGATGAAGATGGACAAGGGCCCTGTGCCCACAGGGCTCGTCGAGGCGTTCCACGAGCTGTGGGCACGGCAACGCCCGACCGCCGAGGTGCGGGCGGTCGCCGACCAGTTGACGCGGTTGTGCGACGAGGTGGTACAGGCGAGTCTGGCTGCCGTCGGGCCATCGACGGGACCTCGCAAGCCCCGCACCACCGCGAAGGCCGCCGAGGTCGCTCGGCTCAAGCAGGACCTCCTGGTCGCACAGCGGGAGCTGATCGAGGCGCAGAAGACCGATACCGAGCTCAGAGGTCTGTCCAGCGTCTTGTACGTCGCGTTGGTCGGCTTGCAGAGCTCCCACCAGCGGCTGCTCGAGGATCGGAACGAGGCGCTCGGGAAGGCAAAGGCCGACGGGAACGCGATCCACGACGTCCTCGAGGAGGCCCAGCACGAACTGCGGCGCACCCTCGAACGTGCACTCTCGGCCGAGCGGATGGTCCAGCAGCTGCAAGCGGACAACCACGTCCTGGTCGCCCACCTGGATGCCCTCCAGAACTACGTCGGCCTGTCCGATGCGAGGGTTGTCCGGCCCGGACAAGTCCAGGACAACCGGTTGACCTGGACTGTTGGCCACGAAGAAGTGGGCAACGCGTCGGACGTGGTACGTGACCCCACCGCGCCGCCATGGGTGAGGCAGAACCCGTCGGTCACCGTGTCCGGATCGCATCGGCATCGACTGCAGTCGGGTTGGCGCAAGACCATGACTGCGCTGACCGGGCTGGTGAGCTCGGGCGAGAGCGCGGCCGACGTGCGCCGGCGGGAGTTGATCGCACGTATCACGCGTCCGTCAGGCAGATGCCACAAGATCGTGGTGGTCGGGGTGGAGGACGGCGTCGGGGGAAGCACGGTCACCGCCTGCCTGGGCGCCGTGCTGGCACGCCTTCGCCACCGCCCTGCGGCCGACCGTTTTGACCGGGTCATTGCCGTGGACGCCAACTCCGACCGCGGCACGCCGGCACCGGAGGTTGTCCGCGAGACCACGGCGACAGTCCGAGACCTGTTGCGCGACGCGTCCCGGATCGCCCATCACAGCGAGATCCGCGCCTACACGTCCCGGTCGCGCAGCGGACTGGAGGTCCTCGCGTCCGAGAAGGGCCCGGTGATGGCCGAGGCGCTCAGCGAACAGGGCTACCTGCGCGCGGTGTCGCTGCTGGAGCGCTTCTACGACATCGTTCTCGTCGACTGCGGAACCGACCTGACGCACCCGGCCGCGAAGGGCATCCTGAGCCAGGCGGACTCGCTCGTGCTGGTGTCGTCAGGTTCGGTGGACGGCACCCAGACCCTGGCCGCCACGTTGGACTGGCTGGAGGCACACGGCTACCGCGACCTGGTCGCCAAGTCCACCACTGTGATCAACTCGGTGCGATCGGGTTCAGGCAGGATGGACCCGGAGAAGCTCGCCGCGTACTTCGTCCAACGCTGCCGCGCCGTCGTGCGGATCCCGTTCGACACGCATCTGGAGATGGTCGCGGAGACCGAGTTGGAAGAGTTGGGCTCGAAGACCCGGTTCGCCCTGCTGGAACTCGCCGCCACGGTGACCGACGACTTCTCCGACTTCGCCCCTCGCTCTCTTGCGGAGGAGCTTCCGACAGGACCGGTCGCGATCGTTCCGAGTGAGCCCGCGACTGGGCCGGTCGCAATCGTTCCAGTAGAGCCTCTTACCACGCCGATCATGATCGCCTCGGGATTGGCGCCGTACACGGGCACCACGATCCCGTGGACGGAAAAAATCAAAATGATCACAGTTCTCTACGGTGCGGGAAGGATGACGCATGCAGACTTCACAAGAGCGCGGAATTTGGCGCTCGAATCAGCCGCCTTCTCGCGGGCGGAGATCGAGAGGGAATTTCGTGCCCTGGTCAACCGGGCCGTCGGGATGACGCGGCGAACGATCTCGAAGCTGATTTTTCACCATCCGCAGTTCCCCACCCCGGACCAGGCTTCAGCGAGGATAGACACCGCCTGGGGCCTGGGGGCGCTGTCGGAGCAGGAGTATGTGAACAAGAAGTACTGGCTGTGGGAATTCGGGCAGCATAATCCTCCTCAAGTTCCACGTGCGGACGCCATTTATGTGCTGGATGCCCGGCTTGCATACGGAGAAATATCGCCCGAAGAATACGGCGGGCTGGTGGCCGCGGTGAAGCAGCGGGAAGACCTCTACCCTGATGGATACCCCGACAACCCCAGGAGATCATGGCCGCCTCCGAATTAGCCGGAGGTACGTGGTCGGCTCGACCTCGCCGTGGGCCGACGTGACGAGCGGTCGACTGCGCGTCACGGCCGGGACAATCGTGGCATGGACCTCTTCGAACGCTCGTGGTCGGCGTTGCGCGAGGCGGTGGCCGGGTTGGCGGACGAGGACTTCGCGCGGCCGTCGGGTTGTGCCGGTTGGCTCGTGCGGGACCTGGTGTGCCACCTGGTCATCGACGCGCAGGACGTGCTGATCACGTTGGCGACCCCGACGCGGGCGGAGGCGACGCGGGACGCGGTGACCTACTGGAACGTCACGTCGACGCCGCCGACCGGTGACGACCCGCTCGACGCGTTGACGGTCCGGTTGGCCGCCGCGTACGGGGAGCCGCGGTTGCTGGAGTTCCACCTCGACGACGTCGGGTCGGCGGCGGGCCGGGCCGCCGGACTCGCCGATCCGGCGGCGCGTGTCGGGACCCGTGGCGAGGTGCTCACCGTGGCCGACTACCTGTCCGCGTACGTCCTGGAGTGGACGTTGCACCACCTCGACCTGGTCGCGCATCTCCCCCGCGCGCCCCGGCCGCCCGCCGAGGGCCTGGCCCGGGCGCGCGGGCTGCTGGAGGAGATCGCGGGAGGGGCGTTCCCGGCGTCCTTCTCCGACGCGGACGCGTTGACGGTCGGCACCGGGCGGCGGGCCCCGACCGACGCGGAGCGGGCCGAGCTCGGCGAGTGGGCCGCGAGACTGCCGTTGGTTCTCGGTTGACGAGTGGGTTTCCGCTGGTGAGCGGACGGGGTAACCGGCGGATCACCTCGTGGGAAAGGATGTCCTCATGATCGTGCCTCTGGACTTGGCCGACGACGAGACGGTGCGGGCGGTGCACCGGATCGCGGCGCGGTCGTACGCGGTCGAGGCGGACCTGATCGGGAGCACCGCGATACCCGGGTTGCACGAGACGGTGGAGGACATCCGCAGCGCGCCGTTGCGGTGGCTCGGCGGGTACGTCGACAACGACATGGTGGCGTTCGTCGGCTACGCGAAGGTGGACGGTGTGCTGGACATCGACCGGTTGTGCGTGGAGCCGAGCCACTTCCGGCTGGGGTTCGCCAGACGCCTGGTGGAGCAGGTGCTGGCCGAGGGCGGGCCGGCGATCGTGTCGACGGGTGCGGCGAACGCACCCGCCATCGCGTTGTACGAGGGGCTGGGGTTCCGGTTGGTCGACACGGTGGTGGTGGAAGGCGGGCTGCGGATCGCCCAGTTCGGGCACCCGGGGTTGATCTAGGACCGATCCTGTCCTACTCGGGTTCTAGCGTCGGTGTCGTGACCGAGATCCGAGAGTTCCGCATCGCCGTGCCGCAGACCGACCTGGACGACCTCGCCGACCGGCTCGCCCGAGCCCGCTGGGTGCGGCCGCTGCCCGGCACGGGGTGGCAGCGGGGTGTGCCGGTGGACTACCTGCGCGACCTGGCCGAGTACTGGCGCGGCGGGTTCGACTGGCGGGCGCAGGAGGCTCGGCTGAACGCGTTCCCCCAGTTCGTCACGGAGATCGACGGGCTGGACGTGCACTTCCTGCACGTCCGCGGCGACAACCCGGACGCGTTGCCGTTGCTGCTGGTGCACGGCTGGCCGAACACGTTCGTCGAGTTCGTGGACGCGCTGGCGCACCTGCGGGACTTCCACGTGGTGGTGCCGAGCATCCCGGGGTTCGGGTTCTCCGGGAAGCCGACCGGGCCGTTCGACGTCGCCCGCGCGGGCCGGGTGTTCGCCGGGCTGATGGCGCGGCTGGGGTACGGGCGGTACGGGGTGCAGGGAGGCGATCTCGGCGCCTACATCGCGCCGGAGGTGGCGAAGGCCGCGCCGGAGCACGTGGTCGGGGTGTTCGTGAACGGTGGTCTGGGGTTCCCGACCGAGGCGGACCTGCCGGAGCTGACCGACGAGGAGCGGGAGTTCTACTGGCAGATGCGGCAGTGGGCCGGCGCCGGGGTGGACCACCACGCGTTGCTGCGCGCCGCGCCGCAGACCTTCGCGGTGGGGTGGCACGATTCGCCGGTGGCGCTGCTGGCGTGGTTGATGCACAAGTTCCAGGAGTTCACCATCACGGTGGACTCGCCCGAGCAGGCCATCGACCGGGACCTGCTGCTGGTCAACGCCACGCTGTACTGGTTGACCGGCACGGCGGGGTCGTCGTCGTGGTTCATGTACGACAACGAGCGGTTCGCGTGGCCGCAAGGGCAGCGGCTGGTGCCGACGGGCGTCTACAGCGGTCCACCCGCGATCCGGCGGCTGGCCGAGCGGCACAACGACATCGTGCACTGGCCGCAGGCGAAGCCGGGCGGGCACTTCGTGGCGCTGGAGGTGCCCGGCCTGTTCGCGGACGAGCTGCGCGCGTTCTTCGGGAAGGTGCGGTGAACCGGGTGATCGGCCGGCGGTTGCGCCGGCACTCGTTGCTGGAGCCGTCGGCCGACCCGGTGGCGGTGGTGCGGGCGATGTGCGGCGCGCACGCGCAGGTGATGTCGGCGGCGGAGCTGTCGATCGGGGTCCGCACGGCGCTGACCCGGCAGCAGGTGCGGGACGCGTTGTGGGTGGACCGGACGTTGGTGAAGACGCGGGGGCCGCGTGGCACGGTGCACCTGCTGCCGACGGCCGACCTGCCGATGTGGACGGGGGCCTTGTCGGAGTTGCCGCACCGGCTGCGGCTGCTCACCGAGGAGCAGGCGGACCAGGTGGTGGCGGCGGTCGCGGACGCGTTGCGCGACGACGAGCTGACCGGTGACGAGCTGACCGAGGCGGTGGTGGCGCGCACCGGCGCGTGGGCGGGCGAGCGGGTGGTGGAGGCGTTCGGCGGGACGCCGTGGCCGCGGTGGGTGGAGGCGATGGGTGTGGCGTCGAACCGGGGCGCGATGTGCTTCGCGCCGAACAAGGGCCGGAAGGTGGCGTACACGAGCCCGCAGCGGTGGTTGCCGGGTTTCGCGCCGGCCGGGGACGGGGCGGTCGGGCTGCTGCACGCCTACCTGCGGTCCTACGGGCCGGCGACGCAGGCGCACTTCGCGAAGTGGCTGGCGGCGCCGAAGCGGTGGGTGGACGGGGTGTTCGAGCGGGCGGACCTGGAGCGGGTGGACGGCGGGTGGGTGGTGCGCGGCGACACGGAGTGGCCGGACGAGCCGCTGGCCGGGGTGCGGCTGCTCCCCTACTTCGACGCTTACGTGGTGGGCAGCCACCCGCGTGAGGTGGTGTTCCCGGGTCGGGCGTTCGAGCGGGCGTTGTCGGGCGGGCAGGCGGGGAACTTCCCGGTGCTGCTGGTGGACGGCGTGGTGGCCGGGGTGTGGCACCAGAAGCGGTCGGGTCGGCGGATCGTGGTCACGGTGGAGCCGTTCGCGGCGTTGTCCCCGGCGCACGCGGCCGGGTTGGACCGGGAGGTGGCGCGGGTCGGCGAGTTCCTGGAGGGGCGGCCGGAGCTGACCGTGGGCACGGTGTCGGTCGGCGGGCACGCCTGATCGGGTGTCGGGCGGGCCGCCTCCCCCGGCGTGCCCGCCCGACGCCCGTGCTCAGGCGGCGGCGCCGAACCACGTGGGCAGGTGGGCGACCAGGTCGTCCTGGTCTTCGCCGACCCACGCCACGTGGCCGTCCGGGCGCAGCAGCACGGCGGGCGCGTCGAGTTCCTCGCTGACCGCGACGACGTGGTCGACGCGGTCGGTCCAGCCCGCGGCGGAGAGCCGGCCGGTCTGGTCGAGCAGCAGGCCGCGGCCCGCGTGCGTCAGCTCGTAGAGGCGGCCGTGCTCGAGCCGCACGTCGCGCAGCCGCCGGCCGAGCAGGGGGTGGCCCTCGCCGAAGTCGTAGCGCAGGGCGGTGGCGGTGATCTTCTCGGTGAGGTGGCGGTTCACCTCGTCGAACTCCATCAGTTCGGCGATCAGCCGGCGCACCGCCCGCGCCCCCGGTTCGAGGGACATCAGCTGCATCTGCGCGCGCGTGGTGTCGAGCACGGCGGCGGCCACCGGGTGCCGTTCGGCGTGGTAGCTGTCCAGCAGGCCGTCCGGCGCCCAGCCGTCGACCTGGGCGGCGAGCTTCCAGCCCAGGTTGAACGCGTCCTGCACGCCGAGGTTGAGCCCTTGGCCGCCGACGGGCGGGTGGACGTGCGCCGCGTCGCCGGCCAGCAGGACCCGGCCGTCGCGGTAGCGCTCGGCCTGGCGGGTGGCGTCGCCGAAGCGGGAGAGCCACCGCGGCGAGTGCACGCCGAAGTCGGTGCCGGCGTGCGCCCTGAGCTGGTGCTCGAACTCTTCGAAGGTCGGTGGCGCGGTGCGGTCCTCGGTGACTCCTTCGGCGGGCACGATGACGCGGTGCAGGCCGTCCGCGAGGGGCATGAGGCCGAACCGGAGCTGGGTCTTGCGGACCTCGGCCACCACGGCGGCCACCGCCTCCGGTGCCGCGGCCACCTTCATCTCGCCGAGCAGCGTCTCGGTCCGGCTGGGCTCGCCGGGGAAGTCGACGCCGAGCAGCTCGCGCACCGTGCTGCG
This sequence comes from Saccharothrix sp. 6-C, assembly GCF_016695385.1. Lineage (NCBI taxonomy): Bacteria > Bacillati > Actinomycetota > Actinomycetes > Pseudonocardiales > Pseudonocardiaceae > Saccharothrix > Saccharothrix sp. 6-C. The sequence goes on from NZ_CP064192.1 coordinate 3,802,115, forward strand.
GCCTCCGTCGCAGCCGACGAGGTAGCGCGTGCGCAGCCGGGCGCCGTCGGCCAGGGTGGCGGTCACGCCGTCGTCGTCCTGGGCCAGTCCGACCAGTTCGGCGCCGCGGCGGATCTCGGCGCCGAGCCCGGTGGCGTGTTCGGCGAGCAGGCGGTCGGTGGTGGGCTGGGGGATGCCCAGGACGTACGGGTGGGCGGTGTCGAGCCGCGGTGACGGCTTGGGGATGCCGGCGAAGAAGCCGCCGACCGGGTGCCGCCGCCCGTGGGCGAGGAATCGTCCCAGCAGGCCGCGCTGGTCCATCACCTCGATGCTGCGGGCGTGCAGGCCGAGCGCGCGGACGACTTCGGTCGGTTCGGGCCGCTTGTCCAGCACGAGCACGCGCACGTCGTGCAGCCGCAGTTCGCCGGCCAGCATCAGGCCGGTCGGCCCGCCGCCGACGACGATCACGTCGATCATTCAACCCCCTGGTGGATCACGGTCGCTTCCGCCGGTCCTCGGTGTTCTCGCAGGTCCCGGCTTCGAGGGGAGAGTGTGCGGCAGGACCCGGGTCTTGTGGCAAGACCCCCGGTGCGCTATAAGTTGAGAGTGGCGGGGAGGGTGTTCACTCCTCGCCTTCGTCGTGCGCGGGGCCCGACGGGTCGTCATCGTTGGCCGGGCCAACAAGTCGGTAGACTGCGGTCGCATGGAGACCTCGGGCGCGCCCCAGCGGCTGCGCGGCACGACGACCTGGCTGCTCGGCCAGGCCACGACCCACGCGGCGCGGTTGGTGTCGGAGGCGTTGGGCGCGGTCGGCGCGCGGCGCTACCACTACTCGCTGCTGGCCGCGCTGGACGAGTTCGGGCCGGCCAGCCAGGCGGAGCTGGGGCGGCGGGGCGGGCTGGACCGCAGTGACGTGGTGGCCACCGTGAACGAGCTGGCGGACAAGGGCTTCGTGGAACGCCGGCCGGACCCGGTCGACAAGCGGCGCAACATCGTGACCGTCACCCCGTCGGGGGTGGCGCACCTGCGGCACCTGGACCGCGTGCTGGGGCAGGCCCAGGAGTCGCTGCTGGCGCCGTTGTCGGCAGCCGAGCGGGCGGAGCTGGTGCGGGTGCTGAACGTGGTCCTGGAGCACCAGGGTTGACGGGACGGCCGGGAGAACTCTCTGCGGTGTCCGGCTACGACATCCCCGACCCGGAGGTCCTGCGGCGGATCGTGAAGGACATCGAGGCGGTGGGTGCGATCCGGGGCGCGCGGATCCCGTACCGGCTCAGCGCAGGCGCCGGATCAGGTCCGCCACCTCCTGCGGGGTGAAGTCGAGGGACACGACGCCGATGGTCAGCTCGATGCTGCACCGCGTCGGGTCGGGCGAGGACTTGGGGCGGCGGGGCAGTTCGACGCCGCTCTCGGCGAGGATCCGTTCGGCCGCGGCGGCGACGACGTCCTTCGGCGCGGGGATGTGGACGTGGAACATCGGTGTCTGCGGCACGTGCGGGCGGGTGGTGGCGTAGCCGTCGGCGTTGATCGCGGCGGCTACGGCCACGGCGTGGTCGCGGAACTCGGCCATCCTGGGCAGCACCTCGTCCAGCCCCATCAGGCCGGTGAGGGCGGCCGGCCACGAGTCGGGGGTCGCGCCGCCGAGCCGGTGCCGCCACGCCGCCGCGGCGTCGACGGTCTCCCGGTCGCCCGCGAGGACCGCGCCGCGCACGCCTTCGAGGCCTTTGTAGAGGGAGACGTAGACGGTGTCGAACAGGTCGGCGATCTCGGCGAACGGCCGGTCGTAGTGGGGCTGCGCCTCCCACAGCCGGGCCCCGTCCAGGTGCGTGGCGGCGCCGCGTTCGCGGGCCCACGTCGTCTGCGCGACCAGCTCGTCCCAGGTGGGCAGGAGGCCGCCGAGGTCGCGTTGGGGCAGTTCGAGGAGCAGGGCGGCGATCGGTTCGCGGACACCGGCGAGGTCGGCCGACGTGATCAGCTCCTCCCGGTCCGCCACGGCGTGGTGGCGCAGGCCGTGCACCGCGCTGTAGCCCCCGTCCTCCCAGACGGCGAGGTGGCACTGGGGGTGGGCGGCGAACGTGCGGCGGCCGGTGCGCTCGGCGTGCACGCGCAGCGCGGTCTGCTGCGCCATCGTGCCGGTGGGGAAGAACAGGGCGGCGGGCTTGCCGAGCAGGTCGGCGATCCGGCGTTCGAGCTGCTCGGTCGGCTCGTCCGGGCGGAGACCGGGTCGGACGCGGTCGAGCAGGCGGCGCAGCACCGCGTGCGGGTCCTGGCGGAGCCGGGAGTGCTGGACCAGGGAGCGCCGGATCTCGGGTGTCATGGCGGGGATTCTGGGTGCTGCCGCCGGCGGTGTGCAACGACGGGTGCGCCGGTCACTTGACTGATTCGGGCGTCGGTGGGCCGCGCCTAGCGTCGACGGCATGGAACTGACCCGACCCGACGCCGACCTCGTCCTCCTCCACCCCGGCCACGTGCCGTTCGACCCCCGGCCGGCCGGGTTGCTGGACGCGCGGTGGCTGGAGCGGGTGGACGGTGGCGGCGCGGTGACCTATTCGCAGTGGTCGGGCGCGGTGGAGGCCGCGGACGGCGCGGTCGCCTACCGCCGGTACCGGTCCGGCGCCGAGGTCGGGGCCGACCGGGAGGTGGGGTGCGTGGTGCTGGTGTCGGTGCGGTTGGACCGGCCCGGGGTCGCCGAGGAGTGGGTCGACCTGGTGTTCGCCGCGTTGGCGGCCGAGGAGCGGCCGCACCCGGGCGGGATCTCGGCGCACTTCCACGTGAGCCTGGACGGGCTGCGGGTGCTGAACTACGCGGAGTGGACGTCGGCCGAGGCGCACGAGGAGGCGATGGCGGCCGGCGGCGGGTCGGTGGGCCGGTCGGCGGCGTGGCAGCGGGTGCACTCGTTCACCGGTCTCACCGGCAGCGATGTGAGGCGTTATCGGGTTCGTCGGTGATACTGGCGGCCATGGGGAAGACGTATGAACGGATCGACGGACGTCTGCGCGAGTTCATCGAGGCGCAGCCGGTGTTCTTCACGGCCACCGCGCCGCTGGCCGCCGACGGGCACGTGAACGTGTCGCCGAAGGGCCGCCGGGGCACGTGGCGGGTGCTCGACGAGCAGCGGGTGGCGTACCTGGACTTCGGCGGCAGCCACGCCGAGACCATCGCCCACCTGCGGGAGAACGGGCGGATCACGCTCATGTGGTGCGCGTTCGACGGTCCGCCGAACATCGTGCGCGTGCACGGCACGGGCGAGCCGGTGTTCCGGGACGACCCGAGGTTCGCCGAGCTGGTGGCCGGGTTCGGCGAGGCGGACGGGCCGTCGTTGCGCGCGGTCGTGGTGGTGACCGCGAAGCTGATCAGCGACACGTGCGGCTTCGCCGTGCCGCTGATGGACTACCGCGACGAGCGGACGCTGCACGAGGAGTACTTCGCCCGCAAGTCCGACGAGGAGTTCGCCGCGTACTGCGAGAAGAAGGACTTCGTCGGGACCAGCATGGACGGCCTGCCCGCCCTGCCGCTCCCCCTGCCGTCGCGGTAGGCCTCGGCAAGCCCGTCGCTCACCGGGCACGCGGACGTGTGGCACCGTCTGCGCGGTGACCAAGTACCTGTTCTTCTGGGGGCACGAGGCGCGGCCGGGCACGCCGGTCGGCAAGCAGTGCCTGAGCCAGTGGTGGGAGGCGCCGTTCACGGTCGACGGGCGCGTCTACCCGACAGCCGAGCACTTCATGATGTGGGGCAAGGCGCTGCTGTTCGACGACGAGGACACCGCGGCGCGGGTGCTGGCGGCGCGCACACCCGGTGAGGCGAAGGCGTTGGGCCGGCGGGTGCGCGGGTTCGTCGAGCAGGAGTGGGTGGCGCGCCGGCTGGACATCGTCGTGCGGGGCAACCTGGCGAAGTTCGGCGCGCACGACGACCTGCGCGGGTTCCTGCTGGGCACCGGCGACCGGGTGCTGGTGGAGGCCAGTCCGCTGGACCGGGTGTGGGGCATCGGGCTGGCCGCCGACGACGAGCGGGCGGCCGACCCGGCGTCCTGGTTGGGGCTGAACCTGCTGGGCGAGGCCCTGATGGAGGTGCGCGCACGGCTGCGCCCGGAGTGATCGCGTCACCCGATGAGCTCGAACCGGTGGGCCGGTAGCCGCGGGTTGGGCCCGTTCGCGTCCCGACAGGTGGATTTTCGATCTACGCTGTCCGAGCGGCGAGTGGCGCCGATCACCTCGGGAAGGGGGCGGTCGTGCTGGTCGAGGCTCGGCGGAACCGCGGCGCCCTGCGCCGGGTGACGGGTCTTGCCCGCAGCACGCCGGGCAGGTTGAGCCTGTGGGCCCTGCTGCTGGTGGTGACGAGCCTGCTGGTCGGCGCGGTGACCGCGACGTCGGTGCAGCGCCGGTCGACCGCGCTGGAGGCGTTGGCCGACGGCAGCGAGCCGTTGGCGTTCGCCGCCCAGGAGGTCTACCGGGCGATGGCGGACGCGGACGCCACGGCGTCGAGCGCGTTCCTGTCCGGCGGGGTGGAGTCGGCCGCACTGCGCGGCCGGTACGAGGCGGACGTGGCGAAGGCCGCGGCGGCGTTGTCGGCGGCGACCAGCGAGATCACCCGCTCCCCCGAGCTGACCGAGGCGCTGTCGACGTTGTCGGGGCAGCTGCCGGTGTACACGGGCCTGGTCGAGACGGCCCGCGCGCACAACCGGCAGGGCAACCCGGTGGGCGCGGCGTACCTGCGCGAGGCGTCGGCGTTGATGCAGACGCGACTGCTGCCCGCGGCGCGCGCGCTGTACGAGGTGGAGACCGGGACCGTGGTGCGCGACCTGGAGGACGCGGGGTCGCTGCCGTGGCTGGAGCTCCTGCTGGGCGTGCTCGCGCTGGTGGCGCTGGTGGCGGCGCAGCGGTACCTGACCCGCCGGACGAACCGGGTGCTCAACCCCGGGCTGCTGGTGGCGACCGCGTTGACCGCGATCTCGCTGCTGTGGGTGCTGGCGGCGAGCGTGCTGGTCGTCTACAACGCCTCGGCCAGCAAGAACGAGGCCACGCTGGTCGACCTGCTCGCGCGGGCCCGGATCGCGACGCTGACCGCGCGCGGCGACGAGACGTTGACGCTGGTGGCGCGCGGCAGCGGCGAGACCTACGAGGCGGAGTACGTCGAGGCAGACCGGGTGCTGGAGGACCTGCTGGGCCGGGCGCGGGTGGTGGACGGGACGCCGCCGGTGGTCGAGGCGGTGCGGCACCACGCGCGGTGGCAGCAGGCGCACCGCGAGGTCCGCGAGGCCGACGACGCCGGCGACTTCACCGCGGCGGTGGAGTTGGCGCTGGGTCAGGACGCGCAGGGCGCGGCCACGGCGTTCGACGCGTTGGACGCGGAGCTGGTGGAGGCGATCGGCGCGGCGCGCGCGGAGCTGACCGACGCGATCGGGCGGGCGCGGGCCGCGTTGGGCGGCGTGGTGCCCGCGGTGGTGGTGCTGGCGTTGCTGGCGGCGGCGGCCTCGGTGTCCGGGTTGTGGCAGCGGCTGAAGGAGTACCGATGAGACGGCTGCTCGCGGTGCTGGTCCTGGTGCTGGCGGCGTGCGCGCCGGTGCCCAGCGGCGCGCCGCCGATCGGCGGCGGTTCGCCCGTGCCGCCGCGTCCGGCGGAGGCGGAGGAGCTGACCGGGCCGCCCGCCACGGCGGCCGTGCCGCCGGCGTCGTGCGACCCGACGGCGAGCCTGCGCCCGACCGGGCCGCTGCCGCCGCCGGGGCAGGTGCCGGCCGGGTCGACCATGGCGGAGATCCAGGCGCGGGGGCGGCTGATCGCGGGCGTGGACCAGAACACCTACCTGATGGGGTTCCGCAACCCGGTCTCCGGCGAGCTGGAGGGGTTCGACGTCGACCTGGTGCGGGAGGTCGCGCGGGCGGTCTTCGGCGACCCGGGCGCGATCCAGTTCAAGGTGGTGACCTCCGAGCAGCGGGTGCCGGCGTTGGAGCGCGGCGAGGTCGACATCGTGGTGCGGACCATGACGGCGACCTGCGAGCGGTGGCAGAAGGTGAACTTCTCCACGGTGTACCTGCAGGCGGGGCAGCGGGTGCTGGTGCCGTCGAGCTCCGACGTCGCGGGCATCGAGTCGCTGGGCGGCAAGCGGGTGTGCGCGACGAAGGGGTCCAGCTCGCTGGCCAACGTGGCGGCCGCGGCGTCGAGGCCGGTGCCGGTGTCGGTGGCGCACTGGACGGACTGCCTGGTGATGCTGCAGCAGGGCCAAGTGGACGCGATCTCCACCGACGACACGATCCTGGCCGGGTTCGCCGCGCAGGACCCCTACACGAAGGTGGTGGGCCCGCAGTTCGCCGCCGAGCCGTACGGGATGGCGTTCCCGAAGGCGGACGAGGACTTCGTGCGGTTCGTCAACGCGCTGCTGGAGCGGCTGCGGGCGGACGGCACGTGGGCGCGGATCCACCAGCGCTGGCTCGGCGGTCCCCCGGCTCCGCCCGTCGCCGTGTACCGGGACTGACGTGGTCACCCTGGACGAGGAGCTGGCGGCGGCGCTCCGGGAGAGCGACCGGGTGGCCGAGTCGCTGCTGGTGATGGAGGACCACCCGGGCCACCGGCTGCTGCGCGGCGCCGCGCTGACGGGGGTGTCGGCGCGGCGGTGGGAGGCGGCGGACGCCGGGATGGTGCGGCTGTGGGAGTGGTTCGACGCCTACCGGGCGTTGCTGCGGCAGGCGTCGGACGCGCGCGACCCGGCGGAGGTGGCGCGGCTGCTGCGCGGGCCGGCGGTGGTGCTGACGGAGGCGTCGGCGCGGACGTTGACCGGGCCGGTGGCGCGGCAGGTGACGCTGCGCGCGTTGGTGGCGCGGATGAAGGCGGAGTACGCGCTGGTCACGGCGGTGCTGACGGAGGCGCACGAGGCGTGGACGCGGCGGTTGGCGGTGCTGGACCCGCTGGCCGGGCAGGTGGCGGGGATCGACTCGCCGGCGGCGCGGGCGCTGCGCGCCGAGGTGGCGCGGGCTCACGCCCGCGCGGTGGCCGACCCGTTGACGCCCGATCCGGCGGTGGCGGACCTGGTCGCGCGGGTGGCGTCGGTGAGCGCGCTGCACCGGACGTTCCCCGCCCGGGTGGCGGCCCTGTCGCGGCAGGTCGCCGAGGTGGGGTCGCTGCGGGCGCGGGCGGCGCGGGTGCGGGCGGAGGCGGTGGCGGAGATCGCCGGCGACCACCCGCCGGTGCCCGTCGACGACGTCGCCGGGGCACTCGACGGGCTGCGCCGACGTTTCCCGGACGTGGCGGAACCGGACCTGGCGGCCGTGGAGGCGGCGGTGGCCGCGGCGTTGGCGCGGGCCCGGGACGTGGTCGCGCACCTGGCCGGGTCGCTGGACCGGCGGGCGGAGCTGCGGGGCCGGTTGGACGCCTACCGGGCGAAGGCGGCCGGGCGCGGGTTCGCCGAGGACGCGGAGCTGCTGGGGCTGCACCGGCGGGCGCGTGACGTGCTCTCCGCCGCGCCGTGCGACCTGAACGCGGGGACGGTGGCGGTGCTGCGCTACCAGCGTGCGGTGCTGGCCAGGACGGAGGCCCGATGAGGACGTGTCCGCGGTCCGGCTGCGGCGGGGAGATCGACGACGACGGGTTCTGCGACGTGTGCGGGCTGGAGGCGCCGGTGCTCGCGCCCACCGTGCCGGTCGCCGCGCCGGGGTCCGGTGACGCGGGGGTCGGCGCGGACAGCGGGCAGGCCACCGGCGCGCACCCCGGGCCCGGTTCCGACAGCGGTCCCGCCACGGGCGCGTACCGCGCGACCGGTCCCGCGACGGGGCCGGGCACGGCCCCGTGGTCGCTCGCGTCGGCGTCGGCGGGTCGTTCGCGGCGGGCGTCGGCGTCCACCCGGTCCTCCGGGCGCGGACGGTTGGGCGCGGGCCTGGTCGAGGTGCCCCGGGTGCCCTACCGGGACCCGAAGACCGCGGTGCTGACCGATCCGGAGGTGCCGGAGGCGAAGCGGTTCTGCTCCAGCTGCGGCAAGGAGGTCGGGCGGGGGCGGGACGGCCGGCCCGGCCGGGTGGAGGGGTTCTGCGCGCACTGCGGGCACCACTACTCGTTCACGCCGAAGCTCGCGCCGGGCGAGGTGCTGCACGACCAGTACGAGGTGCTGGGGTGCCTGGCGCACGGCGGCCTCGGCTGGATCTACCTGGCCGCCGACCACGCGGTCAGCGACCGGTGGGTGGTGTTGAAGGGCCTGCTGGACTCCGGTGACGCGGACGCGATGGCGGCGGCGATGGCGGAGCGCCGGTTCCTGGCCGAGGTGGAGCACCCTACTATCGTCAAGATCCACAATTTCGTGCGGCACGCCGACCGGGTCAGCGGCGAGCTCGTGGACTACATCGTGATGGAGTACGTGGGCGGCACGTCGGTCAAGGACATGATCAAGCAGTTGCGGGCGGAGGGCACGGGCACCGGGTCGCTGCCGGTGGCGCAGGCCATCGCGTACGCGCTGGAAGTGCTGCCCGCGTTGGGCTACCTGCACGACGTGGGCCTGCTGTACTGCGATTTCAAACCGGACAACGTGATCCAGACCGAGGAGCAGTTGAAGCTGATCGACCTGGGCGCGGTGCGGCGCATCGACGACCGCCACTCCCCCATCTACGGCACGATCGGCTACCAGGCGCCGGAGATCGGCACGGACGGCCCGTCGGTGGCCTCCGACCTGTACACGGTGGGCCGGGCGTTGGCGGTGATGAGCTTCCAGTTCGACTTCCGGGGCCGCTGCAAGGAGTCGTTGCCGGAGCCAGCGGAGCAGCCGTTGCTGCGCCGGCACGACTCGTTGCACCGGTTCCTGCTGCGGGCCACCCATCGCGACCCGGAGCAGCGGTTCGGCTCGGCGGAGGAGATGGCCGAGCAGCTGACCGGTGTGCTGCGGGAGGTGTTGGCGCAGCAGGACGGCCTGCCCAGGCCCGGGGTGTCGCGGCAGTTCACGCCGGAGCGGCGGGCGTTCGGCACGGAAGGCGGGCTGGACGTGCGGGCGGCGGCGACGGGCCTGCCGGTGCCCCAGGTGGACACCTCGGACGCGGCGGCGGGTTTCCTGGCGACCGCGGCGACGACCGGTGACCCCGACCAGGTGGTGGCGGCGCTGCGGGCGGCGCCGGTGCAGACGGTGGAGGTGCGGTTGCAGGTGGTGCGGGCGTTGATCGAGGCGGGTCGGGTGCGGGAGGCGGTCGGTGAGCTGGACGCGCTGGCCTCGCCGTTCGACCCGGACGACCCGCAGACGCCCGCGCCGGACGACTGGCGGCCGGGCTGGTACCGGGGTGTGGCCGCGTTGGTGGACAGCCGTGAGGACCCGGCGGCCGCCGAGCGGGCGCGGGCGGCGTTCGAGCAGGTGCGCGACGTGCTGCCGGGCGAGGCGGCGCCGAAGCTGGCGGTGGCGGTGTGCGCGGAGTCGTCGGGCGACGCGGACGCGGCGGCGGCCGGGTACGAGGTGGTGTGGCGCACCGACCACGCGTTCGTGTCGGCGGCGTTCGGACTGGCCCGGGTGCTGGTGGCGCGGGGCGACCGGGAGGCCGCGGTGGGCGTGCTGCACTCGGTGCCGGACACGTCGGTGCACCACGTGGCGGCGCAGGTCGCGGCGGTGCGGGCGCACCTCGGCGCGGCCCGGGAGTGCGCGCGGGGGCACGGGGCGGAGGCGTTGGCGGAGGTGATGGCGGCCGGTGCGAGGCTGTCGGGGTTGGAGTTGGACGTGGCGAGGCGGGCCGGGTTGACCGTGGAGTTGTTGGGTGTGGCGTTGGAGTCGTTGCGGGGGGCCGGCGCGGCGCCCGGCGGGAAGCTGCTGGACTGCGAGGTGAGCGAGTCGGGGCTGAGGTCGGGTCTGGAGCGCTGCTACCGGCAGTTGGCGCGGCTGGCCGACACCCCGGAGGAACGCATTGCTCTCGTCGACCGCGCGAACGCGGTCCGACCCAGGACGTTGGTGTGATCATGGAATCCTGTCCCGGGTGTTCGTCGCCGGTGGCGGCGCAGGACCGCTTCTGCGAGGCGTGCGGGCGCAACCTGCGGGTGCAGCGGACACCGGTGGGTGGTCCGGGGTCGCAGTGGCCGCCGATGTGCGCGTGCGGCGGCGAGGAGTTCGACGCGGACGGGTTCTGCGAGCAGTGCGGCCGGGCGCGGCCCTCGGCGCGGGACCGGGTGGAGTTCGTGCTGCCCGGGGTGGCCGGGGTGAGCGACCGGGGCAAGCGGCGGCGGCGCAACGAGGACTCGATGGCGTTCGGCCGGGTGCGCGGGCGCGGGGTCGCGGTGGTGGTGTGCGACGGGGTGGCGTCCTCGGAGCGGGCCGAGCAGGCGTCGCAGACGGCCGTGGACACGGCGGCGGACGTCCTGTTGACCGGGTTGCAGGCGGGCATGGACGCCGAGTCGTCGACGACGGACTCGGTGGTGGCGGCCAACGAGGCGGTGGGCCGGTTGGCGCGGCCGGAGGCGGCGGAGGTGGCGCCGTCCTGCACGTTCGTGTCGGCGGTGGTGACCGACGACTCGGCGACGGTGGGCTGGGTCGGCGACAGCCGCGCCTACCTGGTGGCCGAGGCGGGCGCGGCGCGGTTGACCACGGACGACACGTGGGCGGCGCAGCTGGTCGCGGAGGGCGTGCTGACCGAGGAGGAGGCGTTGACCGACCGGCGGGCGCACGTGCTGTCGCGGTGGTTGGGCGCGGACTCCGGCGTCGAGGCGCCGCAGACGGTGACGATCAAGGTGGAGACGCCGGGGCTGCTGGTGCTGTGCAGCGACGGCTTGTGGAACTACGTGCCGGAGCCGGAGGACCTGCTGGCGGTGCTGCCGCGCGGCGTGCCGCCGGTCGAGGTGGCGCGGGAGCTGGTGGAGGTCGCGCTGAAGGCGGGCGGGCACGACAACATCACGGTGGTCGTCGTCCAGTTGCGGGGTGGGCATGGCGCTTGATTTCGCGGTCGAGGTGTTCCAGAACGAGTACCTGCCCGAGGGCGCGGCGGACGTCGACGCGATCGTCACGGTGACCGCGACGGGCCCGCCGGCGGAGGTGGTGTCCACCGACGCGGCCGAGGTGGTCATCGTGGACACGTCGGCGTCGATGGCCTACCCGCCGTCGAAGCTGGCCGCGGCGAAGCAGGCCGCGGTGGCGGCGGTCGACGTGTTGCGCGACGGGGTGTCGTTCGCGGTGGTGGCGGGCACGGACACGGCGCGCGTGGTCTACCCCAGGTCGCGGAAGCTGGCGGTGTCGGACTCGCGGTCGCGGGCCGCGGCGAAGCAGGCCGTGCGGATGCTGCGCGCGGACGGCGGCACGGCGATGGGCCGGTGGCTGGCGTTGGCCGACGACCTGCTCGCCGGGTTCGAGGGCGGGCCGAGGCACGCGATCCTGGTGACCGACGGCGAGAACCAGCACGAGTCGCCGCGCCAGTTGACGAAGGTGCTCGACGAGGTGGCGGGCCGCTTCACGTGCGACTGCCGCGGGGTGGGCACGGACTGGCAGGTGGCGGAGCTGCGCCGGATCGCCGAGGCGATGCTGGGGACGGTGGACATCGTGGCCGACCCGGACAGGTTGGCCGAGGACTTCCGGTCCATGGCGGCGACCGCGATGGGCAAGGCGCTGGCGGACGTGTCGCTGAGGTTGTGGACGCCGGAGGGCGCGCGCGTGGTGTCGGTCAAGCAGGTGGCGCCGGGGTTGCGGGACCTGACGGGGCGGCGGGTGGAGTCGGGGCCGCGCACGGGCGACTACCCGACCGGGGCGTGGGGTGGCGCGGAGAGCCGTGACTACCACCTGCGGGTGCGGGTGCGGCCGGCCGGGCTGCGCGACCGGATGCTGGCGTCGCGGGTGAGCCTGGTGGGTCCGTCGGGTGACGTGCTGGGGCAGGGCCGGGTGATGGCGGTGTGGACGGAGGACTCGGCGTTGTCGACGCGGATCAGCGCCGAGGTCGCCCACTACACGGGGCAGGCGGAGCTGGCGGAGGCGATCCAGGACGGTCTGGAGGCGCGCAAGGCCGGTGACGTGGGTCGGGCGACGGCGAGGCTGGGCCGGGCGGTGCGGCTGGCGCACGAGTCGGGCAACACCGACACGGCGAAGCTGCTGGCGAAGGTGGTGCAGGTGCAGGACCCGGGGACGGGGACGGTGAAGCTGCGGCCGCAGGTGGCCGACGAGGACGAGATGACGCTGGACAGCCGTTCGACGGTGACCAAGCGGGTCGGGCGGGGTTAGGCGATGGCGACCTGCCCGACCGGGCACGACTCGGCGACCGACGACTACTGCGACGTGTGCGGCACGCCGATGCCGTCCGGGGCCTTGCCGTCGTCCCCGGCTTCTTCGTCGTCGTCGGCGGTGGTCGTGGAGGAGACGTGCGCGGCGTGCGGCGCGGTGCGGGTGGGTCGGTTCTGCGAGGAGTGCGGGCAGGACTCGTTGGGCCCGGTGGCGTCGCGGCCGGTGGTGGCCCGGCCGGTGTCGTGGCACGTGGCGGTGGAGGCGGACCGGGCCTACTTCGAGCGGGTGGTGGCGGCGGGCGGGCCGGACGCGGGCGTGGTGGCGTTCCCGCGGTTCTGCCCGCCGCGCCGGTTCGGGCTGTCGGGGCCGCAGGTGTCGATCGGGCGGCGGAGCCGGTCGCGGGGCATCTTCCCGGGGATCGACCTGGTGGGCCCGCCGGAGGACCCGGGCGTCTCGCACCACCACGCGGTGCTGGTGGCGTCGGGTGACGGGTGGGCGGTGGTGGACCTGGGCTCGACGAACGGGACCACGGTCAACGGGGCCGACACCCCGCTGCCGCCGCACGAACCGCACCCGTTGGAGCCGGGCGACCGGGTCCACGTGGGCGCGTGGACCACCCTCACCCTGCACCGCTCGATCGGCGGGCAGACCTAGCGCGAGCGTGCGCGGGTCTCGACGTGGTGTTCTCCACCCCGTGCGTCGACAGCGGCGGGGGTGGGGGGCTCATTACCGGAACGCGTCGGCGTGGTCGGCGGCCCAGTGGGCGAAGGTGCGGGCGGGGCGGCCGGTGACCTGTTCGACCGCGTCGGTGACGGTGGAGCCGGTGGCGGGGACGTTCGCGTAGAGGCCGAGGACGAAGTCGGCCTTCTCCGCCGGTCCGCCGGGTGCGACGCGGTAGAGCTGCAGCGCCGGCGGTTCGGCGGTCCACAGGGCGCGGGCCCGGTCCGGGGTGAGTTCCTCGAAGCGCAGGTCGCGGCCGGTGGCGGTGGCGAGGTGGCGCACCTTGTCGCGCGGGGTGAGCGCTTCGGGGCCGGTGAGGGTGTAGGTGCGCCCGGCGTGGCCGTCGGTGGTCAGGGCGGTGGCGGCGACGGCGGCGATGTCGGCTTCGTGGACGAGCGCGCTGCGCCGGTCGCCGTGCGGTTCGCGGATCACGCCGTGGGCGCGCAGCGGCGGCCCCCAGTCGGCCAGGGTGTTGGCCATGAACTCCAGCGGGCGCAGCTGGGTCCACGCCAGGCCGCTCGCGCGGACGGCGGGTTCGAGGGTGCCCTCGGTCCAGCCGCCCAGCAGGGTGACGCGGCCGACGCCGGCGCGCCGTGCGGCGACGGCGACCTGGTCGCCGTTGTCCAGGGGCCGGTAGCCGTGCCCGAAGTTGATCAAATGGGCGGCGGTGGCGCCGGCGAACGCGGCGGCGAGGCTGTCGACGTCGGTGGTGTCGCCGCGCACGACCTCGACGTCGTCGGGCAGGCCGGCGGTCTCGGGGTGGCGGCTCAGCGCGCGGACCTCGTGCCCGGCGGCGAGCAGGTGGGCGACGAGGTGGCGGCCGACGGTGCCGGTCGCGCCGGTGACGAGGATGGTCATGCGGTCTCTCCGGTGAACAGGCGGGTGTGGTCGGCGACCCACTCGGGGAAGGTGCGGGCGGGGCGGCGCAGGATGCGGGCGACCTCGCCGGTGACGGTGGCGGGCAGGCCCGCTCCCCTGGCGTAGCGGGCCATCAGGGCGTGGACGAACGCGGGCGGCAGGCCGGCGCGGACCATGCCGTCGGCGGCCTGCGCGGGCGGGACCTCCTGGTGGCGCAGCGGGCGGCCGAGGACGCCGCCGATGATCGCGACGAGTTCGGCGTGGGTGTGGGAGTCGGGTCCGGTGACCTCGACGCGGCGGCCGTCGAGGGTGTCGGTGGTCAGGGCGTGGGCGATGACCTCGGCGAGGTCGCGTTCGTCCAGCGGCGCCTCGGCGAAGTCGGCGTGGGGGCCGCGCACGACGTCGCCCGCCCGGATCTGGTGGGCCCAAGCGGTCGCGGTGTTGGTGGCGAACGACCCGGCGCGGACGCTGACCCACGGCAGGCCGCTGCCGGCGACGGCGGCCTCGGCTTCGGCGTTGCGGTCGCCGCGGTGGCGGGAGGGCTGGTCGGCGGGGTCGTCGTCCACGTTGAGGGCGGACAGCGCGACGACCTTGCCGACGCCGGCGGCCCGGGCGCGGGCGACGAGGGCGACCGGGTCGGCGACGGCGCGCGGGTGGACGAACAGGGCGGTGACGCCCGCCAGGCGGGCGGGGTCGTCGTCGACGGAGGTGACGTGGTCCGGGCCGGTGCGGGCCCGCGAGTCGCGGCTGACGGCGAGCACGGGCCCGTTCAGCAGTCCGACGAGGTGGCGGCCGACGAGGCCGGTCGCCCCGGTGACGAGGACGGTCATGGACGGTTCCCCCGGATAGACTTCGTGCGGAACAGATACGATACGGAGACCATAACATATGAGTTCCATAAGTTCTGGGGATGCGCGTGACCGACGGCGGACCGTCACGGCGATCAAGGAGTCGCTGAGGGAGCTGCGCAACCAGTTGTCGCTGCTCAACCACCAGGTCTCCCGGCGGCTGGAGCTCAAGGACGTCGACCTGGACTGCCTGGAGCTGGTGCAGCGGCACGGGCCGGTGACGCCGGGCGAGCTGGCGCGGCGGGCGGGGCTGCACCCGGCGACGCTGACCGGGATCCTCGACCGGTTGCAGCGGGCGGGGTGGATCACCCGGGAACGCGACCCGGACGCGGCGGACCGGCGGGCGGTGGCGGTGCGCGCGGTCAAGGAGCGCAACCCGGAGCTGTTCGCGCTCTACTCGCGGATGAACGCCTCGATGGACGACCTGTTCGCGGGCTACGACGAGGCGGAGCTGGCGTTGCTGGCCGACTTCCTGCGGCGGACCACGGCATTGGGGCGAACGGCGACCGACGAGTTGGCGGAGGGGTAGGCGGGGCGTCCGGAGTCCGCGACTGGGCCGTGCGGGTGGGGGCCGGTGCTCCGTCGCGCGGGTTTTCGCCCGGACGCCCGCGCGCGTTGTCGATCACGAATACGGTGGGGGTCGTGCGGATCAAAGGGGGGCCCGCCGCCGGTGCGGCGTCGGGTGGCACGGGCGACGGGTCGTGCGACGCGGCGGCGCCGGTGCGTCAGGAGGGGTGATGGCGGACGCGGTCGACCTGGTCCTGGCGCAGTGGTCGGTGCAGCGCCCGGACGTGGACACCTCGCCGATGGCGGTGCTGGCGCGGGTCACGCGGCTGGCGCGGCTGCTGGAACGCGAGCTGCGGGAGTTCGTGGGCCGGTTCGAGCTGGAGCCGGGCGAGTTCGACGTGCTGACCACGTTGCGGCGGGCGGGGTCGGCGCAGGGCATGACGGCGGGCGCGTTCCTGTCCGCGTCGCTGGTCACGGCGGGCGCGATCACCAACCGGATCGACCGGATGGAGGCCAAGGGCCTGGTGGAGCGGGTGCCCGACGCCACGGACCGGCGGCTGGTGCGGATCAAGCTGACCGACCGGGGCGGCGAGCTGGTGGACGGGATGCTGGCCGAGCACATGCGGCAGTACGCGCGGCTGCTGGAGCCGTTGGACGACGACACCCGGGCGGTGGTCGCCGACGCGTTGCGGGCGTTGCTGGAGCGGTGCGAGTAGCGCCGCCCCCGGCCCGACCCGCGCGGGCTACCTCGTGACGGCCGACCCGGACCGGACGGCGGGGAACCGCACCCCGGTGAGGTCCTCGGAGACGGCCCACAGCCGCTGCTGGACGGCGACCTCGTAGGACCGCGGGCTGGAGACGACCGGCCGGGGGTGGCCCCTGATCTCGTTGAGCCCGCCGGGGCCGTAGTACTGGCCGCCGAGCACGGCGGGGTCGGTGGCGGCGCGCAGGGTCGGCAGCGCGCCCATCGCCGGCGTCTGGGTGATCAGCGGCGCGATCCTGGTGAGCGGGAGCCGCAGGGCCGCGGGGGTGTTGCGGGCGAGCTCGGTGCTCGACACGCCGGGGTGCGCGGCGACCGCGACGGTGGTGCCGTGCGCGGCGAGCCGGCGCTGGAGCTCGTAGGTGAACATCAGGTTGGCGAGCTTGGACTGGCCGTAGGCGGCGACCCGGCTGTAGGACCGCTCCCACTGCAGGTCGTCGAAGTGGATCGCGGCCCGGATGCGGTGGCCGGTGCTGCTGACCGTCACCACGCGCGAGCCGGGCACCGGCAGCATCCGGTCCAGCAGCAGCCCGGTGAGCGCGAAGTGGCCCAGGTGGTTGGTGCCGAACTGGGTCTCGAAGCCGTCGCGGGTGGTCTGCTTCGGGGTGTACATCACCCCGGCGTTGTTGATCAGCAGGTCGATCCGGTCGAGCCGGGACCGCAGGGCCTCCGCCGCGGTCCGGACGGAGTCGAGCGAGGTCAGGTCGAGCGCCTGCACGGTGACGTCGCCGGCCATGCCGGCCGCGGCGCGTTCGCCCTTGTCGGTGTCGCGCACGGCGAGGACCACGGAGGCCCCGCGCTCGGCGAGCGCCTTCGCGGTCTCGTACCCCAGTCCGGTGTTGGCCCCGGTCACCACGGCCACCCGTCCGCGCTGGTCCGGAATGTCCGCTGTCGTCCACTTCCCGCTCATGATCAGGCTCCTCGCCCAGGTAAAGTACCGAAGGTATCTTGTAGTGACGACGCTAAAGTACTTCCGGTACGTTGTCAACGTACCGGCGGTACTCAAGTTAGGCTCCCGGTCGTGACTTTCCAGCGGGCGCGCACCGAAGAGCAGCGGGAGATCCGCCGGCGGGCGATCCTCGACGTGGCGTCGGCGATGCTCGACGAGATGCCCGTGGCCGCGGTCACCCTCAACGAGCTCAGCCGCCGGGTGGGCCTGGCGAAGCCGAACGTGCTGCGCTACTTCGAGTCGCGCGAGGCGGTGCTGCTGGAGCTGCTGGACCACCTCCTGCGGGGGTGGCTGACGGACCTGGCGGGCGAGTTGGCCGCCGGCGTCGACGAGGACCTGCCCATGGCCGGGCGGGCCGAGGCGGTGGCCGCGGTCCTCAGCCGCTCGCTCTCCGGTCGGGTGGTGCTGTGCGACCTCTTCGGCGCGCAGGGCAGCGTGTTGGAGCACAACGTGTCCGTCGAGGTCGTAGCGCGCTACAAGCGTGCTTCCCTGGACCACCTGACGACCATGGCCGCCCTGATCCGGAGGTACCTGCCGGAGCTGGGTGAGAACGCGGCACTGTTCAGCCTGCAGACCGTGGTCACGGCCGGCGCGTTGTCGGCGTACAGCACGCCCCCGCCCAGCCTGCGGGCGGCCTACGAGGCCGAGCCCGACCTGGCCCGCTTCCACCTGGGGCTGGAGCCCTCCTTGAAGCTGGCCCTGACCGCGACCCTCCTGGGCGTGCTCCCCCGCGACTGACCCGCGTCGCGCCGTTTCCCCCTACCCGGCCGCGCCGGGGCTCCCGGTGGTGTACACAGGGTAGTCGGGCGATTCCGGAGGGCGGAGCGTGGCGGAGGACGGTAGCGGGTCGAAGGACGGGCCCGAGAAGGTCAAGCTGTACGGGACGGTGATCTCGGCCGTGTCGTCGCTGATCGCGATCGCCGTGTTCCTGGGGTGGGACGACGACATCAAGAAGGCCATCCCGTTCGCGGACACCACGACCACCGCCCCGGCCCAGCCGACGCGGCTGCCGATCCCGGCGGCGGCCGAGCCGGAGCTGTCGGAGGTCGTCGACCCCACCACGGAGGAAACGACCGAGGAGACGACCACCGAGGAGACGACCACGACCACCGAGACGCCGTCCCCGGAGGAGCTGCGCCAGGCCTACATCAGGCAGGCCGACGCGGCGTGCGCGCCGGCGATCGGGAACCGGCCCGCCCGGGTGGCGACGCTGGACTACGGCTACATGATGTCGGTGCTGGAGTCGCGCAACCGGATGCTGCAGGACTGGAGGTCGGTGGTCGTCGAGCCGCGCGACGCGGGCAACTACGCCCGCATCCAGCAGCTGTGGAACGACTTCAACCACGCGAGCGCGTACTGGAACTACATGGCCAACGCGCTGCTGGCGAGGAACTCCGCGACGTTCGACGCGGAGTTGGAGCGGTACCGGGCGGCGACGGCGGCGTTCGTGAACGGCGCGACCCGGTACGGGTTCGCGATGTGCGGGTTCGGGTGGAACTCGGTGTCGGGCTGAAGGCGGGTCGGGGGTCGGAGGACTGGCGACGGGCTAGCGGGGCACGGCGTCGAGGGCTTTGAAGATGCGCTTGTCGGAGACGGTGTAGCGGGTGCCGATGGTCTGGGCGAAGTAGCTCAGCCGCAGTTCCTCGATCATCCACCGCACCTCGTCGAGCTCCTCGTGCGGTTCGTCGGCGGGCAGGGCGGCGCGCAGTTCGCGGTACTCGGCGTGCACGGCGTGCACGCGGTCCATCCACTCCTGGTCGCGGCGGACGTTCTCGGGCAGCTTCTCCAGGCGGCGGGCGATGCCCTGCAGGTAGCGGTGCACGTCGGCGAGCCGGTCGGCGCCGGCCTCGGTGACGAACCCCTGGTGCACCAGGCCGGTGAACTGGGCGCGGACGTCGGCCACGGACTCGTCGAACACGGGGCCGCGCACGCCGTTGAGGCGCAGTTCGACGTCCTGGGCGGCTTCCAGGACGCGGCGGACCTTGTGCACGACGTCGAACGTGGTCTCGCCCAGGCCGCGGCGGACGTGGTCGGTGAGCCGGGCGAACGCGGCCTGGGTCCACACCGGTCCGCCCGCGTCGCGCAGGAGCTTGTCGACCGCGGCGGAGATGCAGTCGGCCAGCAGCGGGGCCACGCCGCCGTGGGGGTTGCGGGTCAACGCGAGCTTCTCGGCGTTGGTGAGACCGCGTTGCAGCGACTTGACCGGTGACGGGGTGGTGAGCAGCAGCAGCCGGCGGGTGCCGCGCCACATGGCCTGCCGCTGGCGTCCGGGGGTGTCGAGGATCTCCACCGCGACGGTGTCGCCCTTGTCGACCAGGGCGGGGTAGGCGGTGACCACGATGCCGGACCGCTGCCGCTGCACGGTGCGCGGCAGGTCGCCGATGTCCCAGGTGGTCAGGCCGGTGCGGGCGAGGTTGCTCGCGGCGGCGGCGAGGGTCGCGCGCAGCTGTCCCCGCAGTTGGGCCTTGAGCGCGGCGAGGTCCTTGCCGCGGGCGAGCCGGCGGTCGTCCTCGTCGACGATCTCGAAGGTGAGCTTGAGGTGTTCGGGCACCTGGTCGAGCTGCCACTGCTCGCGAGGCACGACGACGCCGGTGAGGGTGCGCAGCTGTCGTTCCAGGGCGGGCAGGAGGGGTTCGTCGGGGTCGATGCCGGACAGGGCGGCGGCGGCCACGTCGGGCACGGGCACGAAGTTGCGGCGCACCGGTTTGGGCAGCGACCGGATGAGCGCGACGACGAGTTCGGTGCGCAGCCCGGGGATCTGCCAGGACAGCGAGTCGTCGGGCAGGGCGGTCAGCGCGGGCAGGGGCAGCGTGACGGTGACGCCGTCGACGGCCGTGCCGGGTTCGAACCGGTAGGTCAGCGGCAGGGTGAGGCCGCCGCGGCGCAGTTCGTCGGGGTAGGCGTCGGGGGTGACCGCGGCCCGGTCGTTGACCAGCATGGCCTTGTCGAAGGTGAGCAGGTCCGGCTCGGTGTGGCGGGTCTTCTTCCACCAGGTGTCGAAGTGCCGCACGGACACGACGTCGGCGGGCACGCGCTGGTCGTAGAAGTCGTAGACGGTCTCGTCGTCCACCACGATGTCGCGGCGGCGGGCCCGGTTCTCCAGCTCCTCGACCTCGGCGAGCAGGTCCCGGTTGTGCTGGAAGAACTTGTGGTGGGTGGTCCACTCCCCCTGCACGAGGGCGTGGCGGATGAACAGCTCGCGCGACAGCTCGGGGTCGATGCGCCCGTAGTCCACCTTGCGGGAGGCGACGATGGGCACGCCGTAGAGGGTGACCTTCTCCAGGGCGACGACGGACCCGCGCTTGGCCTCCCAGTGCGGTTCGCTGTAGGTGCGCTTGACCAGGTGCCCGGCGAGCTTCTCGGCCCACTCGGGTTCGATCTTCGCCACGGTCCGGCCCCACAGCCGGGAGGTCTCCACCAGTTCGGCGGCCATCACCCACTGGGGCGGTTTGCGGAACAGGGAGGAGCCGGGGAAGATCGCGAACTTCGCGTTGCGGGCGCCGAGGTACTCGGTGGCGACGCGCTTGCCCTGCTCGTTCTTCCCGGGGTTGCGCTTGGGCACGTCCTTGACGCCGATGTGGGACAGCAGCCCGGACAGCAGCGAGAGGTGCACGTTGCGCGGGTCGGCGGGCTGGTCGTTGACGTGCACGCCGAGGGTCTTCGCGACCTGCCGCAGCTGCTGGTAGATGTCCTGCCACTCCCGCACGCGCAGGTAGTTGAGGAACTCGGCGCGGCACAGCCTGCGGAACTGGTTGCTCGACAGCTCCTTCTGCTTGTCGCGCACGTGCTCCCACAGGGTGAGGAACGCGGTGAAGTCCGAGTCGGGGTCCTTGAACCGGGCGTGGAACTCGTCGGCGGCCTGCTGCTTGTCCGACGGGCGTTCGCGGGGGTCCTGGATGGACAGCGCGGAGGCGATGACCATGACCTCGCGGACGCACCCGTTGCGGTCGGCCTCGATGACCATGCGGGCCAGGCGGGGGTCGACGGGCAGCTGGGCGAGCTTGCGGCCCAGCGGGGTGAGCTTCTGCTCGGCGGGCAGGATCGCGCCGAGCTCCTGCAGCAGCTGCACGCCGTCGGCGATGTTGCGCGCCTCGGGCGGGTCGATGAACGGGAACGCGGCGATGTCGCCCAGGCCGATGGAGGTCATCTGCAGGATGACCGAGGCGAGGTTGGTGCGCAGGATCTCCGGGTCGGTGAACTCCGGGCGCGCGTCGAAGTCGTCCTCGCTGTAGAGGCGGACGCAGATGCCCTCGGAGACGCGTCCGCAGCGGCCCTTGCGCTGGTTGGCCGACGCCTGCGAGACGGGTTCGATGGGCAGCCGCTGCACCTTGAGCCGGTGGCTGTAGCGGGAGATGCGGGCGGTGCCCGGGTCCACGACGTACTTGATGCCGGGCACGGTCAGCGACGTCTCGGCGACGTTGGTGGCGAGCACGACGCGGCGGGCGGTGTGCGGCTGGAACACGCGGTGCTGCTCGCCGAAGGACAGCCGCGCGTACAGCGGCAGGACCTCGGTGTTGCGCAGCTCCAAGGCGGCGAGGGCGTCGGCGGTGTCGCGGATCTCGCGTTCGCCGGACAGGAACACCAGCACGTCGCCGGGGCCTTCGGCCTGCAGTTCGCGCACCGCGTCGCAGATGGCCTGGGTCTGGTCGCGGTCCGGGTCGGCGTCGGGGTCCTCGGGGTCCACGATCGGGCGGTAGCGGACCTCGACGGGGTAGGTGCGGCCGGAGACCTCGATGACGGGGGCGTCGCCGAAGTGCCGGGAGAACCGCTGGGGGTCGATGGTCGCGGAGGTGATGACGACCTTGAGGTCGGGTCGCTTGGGCAGCAGCTGCTTGAGGTAGCCGAGCAGGAAGTCGACGTTGAGGCTGCGTTCGTGGGCCTCGTCGATGATGATCGTGTCGTAGCGCGACAGCATCCGGTCGGTCTGGATCTCGGCGAGCAGGATGCCGTCGGTCATGAGCTTGACCAGGGTGTCCCCGCCGGACTGGTCGGTGAACCGGACCTTGTAGCCGATCGCGCTGCCCAACTCGGTGTCCAGCTCCTGCGCGACGCGTTCGGCGACGGTGCGCGCGGCGAGGCGGCGGGGCTGGGTGTGCCCGATCTGGCCGAGCACGCCGCGGCCGAGCTCGAGGCAGATCTTGGGCAGCTGGGTGGTCTTGCCGGAGCCGGTCTCGCCGGCGACGATCACGACCTGGTGGTCGCGGATGAGCGCGGCGATGTCGTCCTTGCGGGCGCTGACGGGCAGCTCGGCCGGGTACGTGATCTTCGGCACGGCTTCGCGGCGCAGGGCGACGCGCAGCTCGGCGGCCTCCAGTTCGGCCTCGATCTCGGCGAGCACGGCGGCGCGGGCGGCGTCGTCGCGGACCTTGCGGGCGCCCTCGAGCCTGCGTGCCAGCCTCCGCTGGTCCCGCGACATCAGTTCGGACAGGCGTTTGCGCAGGTCAGCGTGCGACATCTGGTTCATTTGGGTCAAGGATATCGAGGGCGGGCCGGTGGGGCTGCCGATTATCGGCCGGCGGACACGGCGAGTTGGCGTGACTGGGCGACCAACCGGCCGGTCGTGTCCCACAGTTCGACGTCCTCTTCGTGGTAGCCGTCGGCGAGGTGGCGGGTGGCGACGCGGGCGGCGAGCCAGTCCGACGCGGGCCGGGCGCGGACGTGGACGGTGAGCTCGACGGTGGCGGAGTCGGTCACGCCGAGCTCCAGGACGGCGGGCGCGGCGGTGTCGACCAGGGTGGCCAGGCTCGCGGTGTCGGCGGGGCGGCCGTCGGCGAAGCGGATCCAGAACTCGGCGCGCGCGGCGCCGCTGGGCCGGCCCCGGGCCCAGCCGTGGGGTTCGGGGCCGCGCAGGTCGACCCGGTCGGCGACGGTGACGCCGGGCAGGCGCAGGCCGCCGTAGACGTCGACGCACTCGCCGGGCGGCGGCAGGTCGGGCGCCTGCCCGGGGACGGCGGTGGGGCCGGTGGCGGCGCCGAGGTCGGCGTAGGAGGCCACGACGCGCAGCACCTCGCGGTCGCCGCAGCTCAGGCGTGCTTCACCGGTGGACAGCCGGCGGCCGGCGCGCACCAGCTCGGTGTCCACCCGGGCCGGTCCGACGACACCGGGGCGCAGGTAGTGCGCGCCGACGACGAGCGGGTCGGGGTGCGGCAGCACCTCGCCGAGCGCCCGCAGGCAGAACGCGACGAGGTAGCCGCCGTTGGGCCGGTCGCCGGCGCTGCCCCACCGGTCGGTGAGGTGGGCGGTGAACCGCCCGTCGCCCGTCGCGTCCACCCGCGTGTCGGTGTCCCACTCGTGCATGGGCTCACCCTAATGGGCGTTACCGGCGGGTAGCTCAGCCGGCGTAGGGGCTGCCGCCGTCGAGCATGGCCGTGACCATCTTCTTGAGGTGCTTGGCCATCAGCACGTTGTGCAGGCCGGGCCCGAAGCTGACCCGCGCCACGCCGAGCGGGGCCAGGTCGTTCGGCGTGGGCGTGCCCGGCCCGTGGCCGACGTTCACCGGCCGCCGCCCGACGGCCTCGACGAACGCGGCGACCCGGTCGCCGGGCAGCCGGATCGGGAAGACGCAGTCCACGCCCACCTCGAAGTAGGCCTGGGCGCGGCGCACGGCCTCGTCGAACGACTTCCCGCCGTGCAGGTACTCGTCGATCCGGGCGTTGATCACCAGGTCGGGGTTGGCGGCGCGCACGGCGGCCAGGAAGTCGACCTGCTCGGCGAGGTCGACCATGGCCTTGGCGCGGGGCTCGGAGTCCTCCAGGTTGCAGCCCGCCACGCCGATCTCCGCCAGCCGCTCGCCGATCCGGGCGGGCGGCAGGTCGTAGCCGCGCTCGATGTCGGTGGTCACCGGCACGTCGACCGCGGCGGCGATGCGGCGCGCGGCGTCGAAGGCCACGTCGGCGGGCATGTCGTGCCCGTCCTCGAACCCCAGGGCGGCGGCCACGGCGACGCTGGTGGTCGCCACCACCGGGTGGCCCGCCTCGGCGATGACCCGCGCGGACGAGACGTCCCACGCGTTGGGCACCACCAGCGGGCTGCCCGGCACGTGCAGCGCGCGCAGCGCCTTGGCCGCCTCGGTCACATCGGTGTTGGTCACGTCGACTCCCGTCACGACAGGGGCCGCGGCCGCACGGCGGCCCTCGACCCTGTTCGGCGTGGTGACCACGATGATCACCCGCGCCAATACTGCCAGTTCCGCCGATCCCGGACACCGACTCCGGCCGCCGGACCCGGTGGCGGCGGCTCGTGGTTAGGGTCCGGTCCGTGGCGAACCGGCGGCCCGTCGCGGGCGTGGACCTGCACCTGGACCTCGACCCGGCGGCGTCGCGGCGCGGCGGGTTGGAACGCGCGTTGCGGGAGGCGATCCGGGCCGGGCGGTTGACGCCGGGCGCCCGGCTGCCCGCGACCCGAAGGTTGGCCGTCGAGCTCGGGCTGGCCCGCAACACGGTGGCCGCCGCCTACGACCAGCTGGTGGCGGAGGGCTACCTGACCGCCCGGCGCGGCGCGGGCACGCAGGTCGCGCCGCTCCCCCTCGCCGAACCGCCCGCCCCGGCCGCCCCGCCGCTCCGGCCGGGGCCGCGGCACGACCTGACACCCGGCAGCCCCGACGTGTCCGCGTTCCCGACGACGGCCTGGCTGCGCGCGACGCGCCGGGCGCTGACCGCGGCCCCGGCGAGCGTGCACGGGTACGGCGACCCGCGAGGCCGGGTGGAGCTGCGCACGGCGTTGGCGCAGTACCTCGGCCGCACGCGCGGTGTGCGGGCCTCGCCGGAGCGGATCGTGGTGACCTCCGGGTACGTGCAGGCCCTGGCGCTGCTGGCGTCGGTGCTGGACGGGCCGGTGGCGATGGAGGACCCCGGGCTGCCCTTCCACCGCGACGTGGTGACCCGGGCCGGACGCCCGGTGGTGCCGCTGCCGGTGGACGAACGGGGCGCGACGACCCCCGCCGACGTGGCGGCGGCGGTGGTGACGCCCGCGCACCAGTACCCCACGGGCGTGCCGCTGCACCCGACACGGCGGCACGCGCTGACCACCTGGGCACGCGAGACCGGCGGACTGCTCGTGGAGGACGACTACGACGGCGAGTTCCGCTACGACCGGCAGCCGCTGGGCGCGGTGCAGGGCACGGCTCCCGACCACGTGGCGTACGCGGGCAGCGCGTCGAAGACCCTGGGCCCCGGCGTGCGGCTGGGCTGGCTGGTGCTGCCGCCGCGCTGGGTGGACCCCGTGGTGGACGCGAAGCTGCACGCCGACCACCACACCGAGGTGATCGGCCAGCTGGCCCTGGCCGACCTGATCGGCACCCACGCCTACGACCGGCACGTCCGCGGCTGCCGGCTGCGCTACCGGCGCCGCCGCGACCTGCTCGTGCGCCGGCTGGCCGACCTGGGCGTGCCGGCGCACGGCGTCTCGGCGGGGCTGCACGCGCTCGTGGAGCACCCCGACGAGGCGGCGGTGCTGGCCCGCGCCGCCGCGCACGGCCTGGCGGTGTCGGGGCTGCGCGAGCACTGGCACGACCCCGACCCCGACCCCGACACCGCGGCGCGGCAAGGCGTGGTCGTCGGGTACGCGACCCCCGCCGAGCACGCCTACCGCGCCGCGCTGGACGCCCTGACCCTCACCCTCACGGCCGGAGGTCCAGCGCCGCGCTGAAGTCGCCGTCCATGTGGAACGGGGTCGAGGTGTGCTCGTGGGCGATGCGCCACGCGCCGTCCACCCGCCGCAGGCACACCGTGGACCGGAACCACAGGTCGAACGCCTCGTGGCGCCCGCGCGGCACCGCGGACATCCGGTTGAGGCTGCGGCAGAACGCGAGGCCACCCTCGGACTGGTGGAGGTGCGGCCCGCCCTACCGCCAGCTCCTGCACCGCGTCGACCTGTCCGGCGAAGCCATCCGCCTGGCCCCCGACCTCGCCACCCGCCTGCCCGACGACGGCGAATCAGCCGGACTGCCGGCGCTGATGCTGCTCACCGACGCCCGCCGCCCCGCCCGCACCCGACCCGACGGCTCACTCGTCCCCCTGGCCGAACAGGACCGCTCCCGCTGGCACCCGGACCTCATCGCCGAAGGCACCCGACTGGTGCGCCACGCCCTGACACCACCCCGATCGGCCCCTACCAGCTGCAAGCCGCCATCGCCGCCCTGCACGCCGAAGCCCGCGACGCCGCCGACACCGACTGGAAGCAGATCCTCGGCCTCTACGACCTGCTGCACTCGATCACCCCCGGCCCGGTGGTCGCGCTCGACCGCATCGTCGCCGCCGCCACGGTCCACGGACCCGCCGCCGGCCTCGACCGGCTCGACGCCGCGGCGACCGACCCCGCGCCGCCCGCGCCACGCTGAACCTCCCCGAACGCCGCTACCTCGAAGAACGCGCCCACCCCGGCTGAGGACACGCCGATGCGCAACCACAACCCGCCGTTCGGCGGCTGGCGCGGCGGCACCCCGGCCGATGAGCTGGACCACGCGATGAGTCGGGGGACGGCCCATCGAGGGGGAGTCGGCTTGTTCCTACCCGTGCCGGTGCCCGTGCTGCCGCCCAGCACCGCACTGGCCGACCTGGCGACCGCGGGCGAGCACCACGCCTGGCTCGCGGGCACCACCGGCGTGTTCACCAGCCGTCCGTCGACACCACTGGTGCTCAGCTGGACCGGCGAGACCTGGCGCGAAGAGCCACTGCCCGACCTGCCCGCCCCGGCGAGCCTGTCCGGCGTGTCGGCCGCCGCGCCCGACGACGTCTGGGCGGTCGGCAACAGCGCCGGCCGCCCCCTCGTGCTGCACTACGACGGCACGACCTGGCACGTCGTCCCCACACCCCCCATCACCTGGGCCAAAGCCGTCACCGCAGTCGCCCGCGACGACGTGCACGTGGTCGGCACCGGCCGCGACGCCCTGCACTACGACGGCGTCCGCTGGCGACGGCGCACCGCCCTGTCCTCGGCCCGCGAAACCCTCCACACCATCACCGCCACCGGACGACACCACGTGTGGGCCGGCGGCGGCGGCCTCGCCGGCGCCGGACCCGCCACCTACGAGTACCCCGTGCTCGTCCACTGGGACGGCGCCACCTGGACCGAGATCCCCGGACCACGCGCCGAACGCGGCCACGTCGCCCGCCTCGCCGCCACCGCCCCCGACGACGTGTGGCTCGGCCAGGCCCGCGACACCGACGGACTGCGCGTGCACCGCTGGGACGGCCACCAGTGGACCACCGTCCCCACCCCCGACGACCCCGACCGCCTCAGCCTGCACGGCGTCGCCGTCGGCTGGACCTGGGGCGTGCGCGCCACCCGCGGCTCCTTCGAGACCAGACCCGCCTACCACCGCTGGACCGACACCGGCTGGACCTCCGTGGCCCTGCCCGACGACCTCGCCCTCGCCTCCGCCTCCCACGTCGGCCTCGCCACCACCGGCGCCACCACCTGGGCCTACCTCAAAACAGCCGCCGGCGTGCACGTGCTGCGCCACACGCTCCCGTGACCCACCGCCACCCCCTGGGTCACACTGTCGCGTGACCTTCCGCCTCACCGTCCTGGGCACCGCCACGCCCTACCCCCGCCCCGGCAACCCCTGCTCCGGCTACCTGCTGCGCAGCGAGCACACCGCCGTGTGGGTCGACGCCGGCCCCGGCACCCTCGCCGAGCTGCAACGCCACCACCGCCCCGACCTCCTCGACGCCGTCTGGATCTCCCACACCCACGCCGACCACGCCGCCGACCTCCTGCCCTACTACTACGCACTGCTCTTCGCCGACCAACAACCCCACGCGCCCATCCCGCTCTACGGCCCACCCGGACTCGCCGACCGCCTGGAAACCTTCCTCGCCGGCGCGTCACCCAACCCGGCCTCCGCCGCCTTCGACGTCCACGAACTGCACGACGGCCACCGCGCCGAGATCGGCGACCTCACCCTCACCAGCCGCGCCGTCGAACACGGACTGCCCGCCTTCGGCCTGCGCGCCACCCACGACGACGCCGTGTTCGCCTACTCCGGCGACACCGGCCCCTGCCGCGCCCTCGACGACCTCGCCGACGGCGCGGGCCTCTTCCTCTGCGAAGCCGACGGCAGCGGACCCCACCACTGCTCCCCCGAAGACGCCGCCGCGGCCGGCCGCCGCGCCCGACGCCTCCTGCTCACCCACGTCGGCCACACCGTCGGCACCGTCGAAGCCGCCGAACGCGCCCGCGCCGCCGTAGCCCGCCCCGGTGAGACCTTCACGATCAGGTGAGCCCGCACGTGGAATCCACCCCACCCACCCGCTCACCGACGCGATACCGCGAAGAACGCAGAAACCCCCCACTACCTAAGACGCCCCATAACCCGCCGAGGTTGCATTACGCGCAACACACCACACCCCGGGTAAATCACTGCCGAAAGTCACCACACCACCACCACAACGAACATCGACACCACCATTCAAACGAACGTCCCACCACCACACCCCTACTCCCACCACCCCCGCCACCAGCACCGACCCGCCCCGAGCACCACACCCACCAGACCCTTCACCACATCCCCGCCACCCCGACGAATGACCCACGATCGCCACCAACACGTAACCCGACGCACCCCGGACCAACACACACCGACCACCCCGACCGACCCACTTGGGGGGAACATGCCCACCCCCCACGACCAACCCAGTAGGCTGCCTCGTCGCCACCTCTGGATAGCCGGTATCCCCGGTGCACGGGTGGAACCACGAGGGGCCAACACGCAAGGGGAAGGGCGTGGCAAGGGGATGGGCGTTCCACACGGCAGAAAACTGACCGCCGGTCGTACGAGGCAACCATGAACGCCATCGACATCATGCTCCCCCACTACGGGGACATCTCGTACCTCAAGACCGCCGTGCGCAGCGTCATCGCCCAAGACGACGACAACTGGCGCCTCACCGTCATCGACGACAGCGTCACCGACAACGACCTCCCCGCCTGGTTCGACGCACTGCGCGACGACCGCGTCCGCTACCGCCGCAACCACCGCAACCTCGGCATCAACGCCAACTTCCAGCAGTGCCTCGACCTCGCCGAACACGACTTCCTCGTCGTCATGGGCTCTGACGACGCCCTGCTGCCCAACTACGTCGGCACCATCCGCCGCACCGCCCAGCGCTACCCCGACGCCGACGTCGTCCAAGCCGGCGTCGAAGTCATCGACCGCGACGGCAACGTCGTCAAACCCCTCACCGACCGCGTCAAGCGCAACCTCTACGCCCCCGACACCTCCACCCCCAAGGTGATGGCCGGCGAAGACCTCGTGGTCAGCCTCCTGCGCGGCAACTGGACCTACTTCCCCTCCCTGTGCTGGCGCCGCGAAGCCCTCAAAGACCTCGGCTTCCGCCCCGGCCTCAGCGTCGTGCTCGACCTCGCCCTCATGCTCGACCTCCTCGAACGCGGCGGCCGACTCGTCGTCGTGCCCGACCTCTGCTTCCAGTACCGCCGCCACGACGCCAGCGTGTCCTCCTCCCTGGCCTCCCTCGGCGGGCGCTTCACCGAAGAACACGACTTCTTCCTCGACGTCGCCGACCACATGCAGCACATCGGCTGGCACCGCGCCGCCAAAGCCGCCCGCCTGCACCTCTCCTCCCGCCTCCACGCCCTGCTCATGCTGCCCGGCGCCGTCACCTCCAGGCAGACCGCCAGCGCGAAACTCCTCGTCCGCCACGCATTCGGAACCACCAAACCCGTGAGGAAGTGATCGACGGTGCTGTCTACCGCGCCAGAACAACCGCCGCGGACCAGCCCCGAGCACACCCCGCCGCCGCCACCCACCGCACAACCCCGCCGAGGCCGCCTCTTCGCCGCCGAAGCCGTCGTGTCCGTGGCCGCCGCTGCGCTGATGGTGTTCCTCGCCCGCGGCATCGAGGTCAACCCCCTCGACCGGATCGGCCAGATCAGCGGCCTCGCCGGACTCCAACTCCGGTACGCCCTCATCGCCCTCGTGCTGCTGATCCTCCTGGTCGTCACCGCCCGCGTCCGCTGGGCCGCCCACGCGCCCACCGCCCGCCGACTCGCCGCCGCCGCGGCCTCCGGCCTGTTCAGCGGACTCGTCGCCGGCGCGATCCTGATCGCCCTGCGCGGCACCTCCTGGGGCCTGTTCGCCCTCTACGGCGACGCCGGCACCCTCAGCGACTGGGCCCACGTCCTCATGGACACCGGCACCATGAAACCCGACTACCCACCGGGCTGGATCCACGTGATCGCCTGGTACTCCCAGCTCACCGACACCGCCCCCGAGAACGCCCTCAAGCCCCTGCAGATCGCCGGCACCGCCCTGTTCGGCCCCGTCGCCTACCTCGCCTGGCGACTCCTGCTGAGTCCCATGTGGGCACTCGCCCTCGGCGTGCTCCCCGCCATCGTGCTGATCGAGCCGTACAAGCCCTACACCACGATCATGCTCGTCGTGATGGTCCCCGTGCTGCTCGCCCTGCTCCGCCGACTCCGGCGCGCCGGCGACACCACCTGGCGCGGCATCGTCCTGCCCGCCATCGGCTTCGGCCTCGCCCTCGGCCTCATCTTCCTCATCTACTCCGGCTGGTTCGTCTGGTCCGCACCCGGCATCGTGGTCGCCGCCCTCGTGCTGTTCCCCTGGCGCACCGGCTGGGCCAAGGGCCTCACCCTCCTCCTCGTCACCGCCGGCGTCTTCGTCGCCGTGTCCTCCCGCCACCTCTTCGGCCTGCTGGACGCCTCCGGCTCGGTCAAGGACCGCTACTTCTACTGGGACACCTGGACCGAACCCACCTACATCGCCATGTGGCGCACCGACCTCCCCGGCACCACCGGCCCCTGGCCGCCGCCCGGCGAGATCGGCGGCGTCGGCCTGTTCACCATCCTCGCCCTCGTCGGCCTGGCCACCGCCATCGCCGTCGCCCGCAGCCGCACCATCGTCATCACTCTCACCTGCGTCTTCGCCGGCGCCTGGCTGCTGCGCTTCCACTTCGGCTCCCAGATGTACGCCGCCGACGCCGTGCAGCTCTACCCCCGCAGCACCGCCGAACTCCTCTACTGCCTGCTCCTGCTCACCGGCTTCGCCGCCTACTACGGCGTGCGGCGCTTCGACGCCGTCACCCGCGTCCGCGCCGCCCTCTCCTCCCCGTCACTCGGCCTCGGCGCGCTCGTGGCGGTGTTCCTGCTCCTGGCCTCCGCCGGCTCCTCGATCGGCGACCGCTACATGCCGCGCGTCGACAACTCGCTCGGCGTCCTGGCCACCGCCTCGCACCTGACCAGGCAGACCGACGGCAACTGCCCGGCCTACAACCACACCCTGGGCAAGGGCTGCTACGGGAAGAACGACCCGCGCTACCACCTGGCGCTGGAGGAACTGGCCGAGCTGAGCCTCAAGCCCGGCGAGCTGCGGCACCCCAGCTCGGGCAACGGCTGACCGGACAGCACACCGGGATGGCGGCGGGGCGGTCGGAGACATCCGGCCGCCCCGCCGCCATCCCGCCCGGACGTGCGGCCGCCACCCGACCGGGGGAAGATCGAGACCGTGATGACGCTGACCGCGACCGTGCTCGACGCACCCGACGCCCAGTCCCTCGCCCGCTTCTACCGCGACCTGCTCGGCTGGCCCCTGCGGGACGACGAGCCGGGCTGGGCCACGCTGCGCCCGACCGACGGCGGCGCCGGGCTGTCGTTCCAGACCGAGCCCGACTACCGCCGCCCCACGTGGCCCGCCTCCGGCGACGACCAGCGGATGATGGCCCACCTGGACATCAAGGTCGACGACCTGGAAGCGGCCGGGGCCCGGGCGGTGGCGGCGGGCGCCACGCTCGCCGACTTCCAGCCGCAGGACGGCGTGCGCGTCTACCTCGACCCGGCAGGCCACCCGTTCTGCCTGTTCCTCGAGGGCTGGTGACCGCCCGCCGTCAGAGCGGTCCGATGGCCCGGGTGATCGAGTCCAGGACACCGGGGAACCGGTGCTCCATCTCCGCGCGCCGCAGCTCGTGGGTGCGGTAGCTGCCCTGCGGCGTCACGCGCAGCACCCCGGCCTCGCGGAGCACCTTCAGGTGGTGCGACAGCGTCGACATGCTGACCGGCACGTCGAACTGCCCGCACACGATCCCGCCCGATCGGGCCAGCTCGGCCACGATCCGCAGCCGGACCGGGTCCGCGAGCGCGTTGAGCACGGTCGCGAGACGCATGTCCTCCACGTCCGGGTGTTGTAGAGCGCGCACGGTCTCGCATAGTAGCGCCTCGGGACCAGTGGTCCATTAGTCCACACTGAAGGTATTAAAGTTATCAACGATGTTAGGATGAGCGCGTGACCTTGCCGGAGCCGGTGCGCGCGGAACTCGACCGGGTGCGGCACGCGGCGCTGGTGGACTTCGCCGCGTTGGAGCAGGTGCGCCGCCGGTTCGACGCCGAGCAGGCCGACGCGCTGTCGGGCTACCTGCGAGCCGCCCAGTCCGCCAACACGCTGCGCGCCTACCGCTCGGACTGGGTGGGCTGGGCGGCGTGGTGCGAGGCCGAGGGGCGGGTGGCGTTGCCCGCCGACCCGGTCGACGTGGCGGTGTACCTCGCGGTCGCGGCGGACGCGGCGAAGCCCGACGGCTCCCCCGCGTTCAGCCCGTCCACCCTGGAACGCAAGGCGGCGGCGATCGCCGCCGTGCACGCCGCCGGCGGCCTGCCCTCCCCCACCCGGTCGGACGTGGTGCGGTTGACGCTGCGCGGCATCCGCCGCACCCGGCAGGCGCAGCCCAAGCGCAAGCGGCCGGTGCTGCTGGGCACGTTGGAGGCGCTGCTGGCGGAGCTGCCACCCCCGGGCTGGCCCACGGGGCCGGCACGGCGGCGTGACGCGCTGCTGCTGCTGGTGGGGTTCGCGGGCGCGTTGCGGCGCAGCGAGCTGGCGGCGGTGGCGTTGCAGGACGTCACGGTCGACGTGGACCCGCGCACGCACGAGCCGCTGCTCCTGGTCGAGCTGGGCGTGACGAAGACCGACCAGACCGGCGCGCACCGGCAGCGCGTGGTGCTCCCCCGCGGCGCGCGGCGGCCGACGTGCCCGGTGTGCGCGTACGCGGACTGGGTCGACGTGCTGACCGCGCCGCAGCCGCGGGCGTTGCTGGAGGACGAGGGCGCCCCGTCGACGACCCACCGCTGCCACTCCTACCAACCCGCTCCGGCGCGCGGCCCGTTGTTCCCGTCGGTGAGCCGGCACGGGAAGGTGGGCGCCCGGTCCATGTCGGACCGGGCGGTGTCGGACGTGGTGAAGCGGTACGCGGCGCGGGCCGGGCTGGACCCGGCGCTGTTCGGCGGGCACTCGTTGCGTGCGGGGTTCGCCACGCAGGCGGCGCTGGGCGGCGCGAGCGACCGGGAGATCATGCGGCAGGGCCGCTGGACGAACCCGCGCACCGTGCACCGCTACATCCGCACCGCGAACCCGTTGGAGGACAACGCGGTCACCCGCCTCGGACTGTGATCAAGGGCGCACGGTCGGTTGTTAACTTCTAACACCTCCCGTCCGTCCGGGCGGGACCGAACGGGCTAGCCGGTTAGGGCGTCGGCCCGCTTGCCCGGTTTGTTTCCACGGCGTTTCCAGGTGCGTTGAGCTGCGGTTTTGG
Source organism: Saccharothrix sp. 6-C (assembly GCF_016695385.1). Taxonomy (NCBI): domain Bacteria; kingdom Bacillati; phylum Actinomycetota; class Actinomycetes; order Pseudonocardiales; family Pseudonocardiaceae; genus Saccharothrix; species Saccharothrix sp. 6-C. The sequence continues at coordinate 3,835,436 of NZ_CP064192.1, forward strand.
TCGCTTGGTGACAGTGGGTGGGCAGGCTGACCTGCGCAAGCGGCCCGACGCCGCCGGGCGTCCAGCCCGTAAGAGGGCGTTTACCGGCGCTTTGACGCCAATACGATCGTCCCCACGAGGCCGCCCGCCCCGGCCAAGCGCACCGTGGCCCCCGGACTACCCTGCACTGTCCGGGGGCCACGCGCTGCTCGCACCGCCCGCGTCAGGCGCCGGTCGTGCCGCCCACGACGGCGTCGGAGGACGGCGGCTCCTCGACCTTCTCCGGCGGCGGCGCCAGCACGGACAGGTCGCCGCCGTTGTCGTTCACGCGCAGCACGAACGGCCGCGTCTCGGTGTACTGGACCACGGACACCGACGCGGGGTCGACGACGATGCGCTGGAAGCCGTCGAGGTGGACGCCGAGCGCGTCGGCCAGGACGGCCTTGATCACGTCGCCGTGGCTGCACGCGACCCACACGGCGCGGGGCCCGTGCTCGGCGGTCACCCGGGCGTCGTGCGCCCTGATCGCGGCCACGGCGCGCGCCTGCACGGTCGCGAGGCCCTCCCCCTCCGGGAACACCGCGGCGGACGGGTGCTGCTGCACGACCGACCACAGGGGCTCGGAGAGCAGGTCCCTGATCGCGCGCCCGGTCCACTGGCCGTAGTCGACCTCGGCGAGGTCGGGCTCGACGGCGGCGTCGAGGCCGAGCCGGTCGAGCAGCGGCGCGAGGGTCTGCCGGCAGCGGTCCAGCGGGGAGGTCACCACGGCGGCGACGGGCACGCCCGCGAGCCGGTCGACCAGCTCGGAGGCCTGCGCCACGCCCCGGTCCGACAGCGCCACGCCGGGTTGGCGGCCCGCGAGGACGCCCGCTCCGTTGGCGGTGGAGCGGGCGTGTCGCAGCAGGATCACGGTAGCCACGGGGCCAACCCTATGTCGGGTTGATGAGCCCCATCGACAGCAGCCCCATCAGGACGATGCCGAGCAGCAGCCGGTACCACACGAACGCCGAGTAGCTGTGCTTGGAGACGTAGCGCAGCAGCCAGGCGATGGTGGCGTAGCCGACGACGAACGAGATGACCGTGGCGACGATCATCTGCGGGACCGAGGCGGCATTGGGTTCGGCGCGTTCGAGCACGTCCGGGATGCTGAAGAGACCGGCGCCGAACACCGCCGGCAGGGCCAGCAGGAACGAGTAGCGGGCCGCCGCGGGGCGGTTCAGGCCCAGGAACAGGCCCGCGGTGAGGGTGCCGCCGGAGCGGGACACACCGGGGATCAGCGCCATTGCCTGCGCCAGGCCCATGCCCACGGCGTCCTTGAGCTGCAGCTTGTCGCGCACGTGCGAGGCGAACTGGTCGGCCAGCCCGAGCAGCAGGCCGAACACGATCAGCACCGTCGCGGTGATCCACAGGTTGCGCAGCGACGACCGGATCTCGTCCTTGAACAGGTAGCCCAGCACGCTGATCGGGATCGAGCCGATGATCACGTACCAGGCCATCCGGTAGTTCTCGCTCGCGCGGGCGGCCTTGCTGAACAGGCCCTTGAACCAGGCGCCGATGAAGTTGCCGATGTCCTTGGCGAAGTAGATCAGCACGGCCACCTCGGTGCCCAGCTGGATGACCGCCGTGAACGACGCGCCCGCGTCGTTGCCGAAGAAGAGTGTCGAGACGATCCTGATGTGACCCGACGAGGAAATGGGCAGGAATTCCGTGAGTCCTTGGACGAGTCCGAGGACAATGGCCTGCAACCAGCTCAACTACCCACTCCTGCCAGATCCAGAGCTTCGGTCGCCGTGCGGAGCGCGGCGATCCCCTGCTCGAGATCTTGCAGCATGGGCGAAAGGGTGAGCGTGGTGACCCCCGCTTCGGCGTAGGCGCGCATCCTCTCGGCGATGCGCTCCTTGGTCCCGAGCAGGGACGTGCCGTCGAGGAAGCCGAGCGGGAGCGCGGCCATGGCGCCGTCGTAGTCGCGGGCGAGGTAGCGGTCCTGGACCTCGGCGGCCTCGGCGGCGAAGCCCATGCGCACGGCGTTGTCGTTGTAGAAGTTCTTCTTCCGGCTGCCCATGCCGCCGACGTAGAGCGCCGCGTAGGGCCGGATCTGGTCGGCGCAGGCGCGCCAGTCCTCGCCGACGACCATCGGCACGGTGGCGGCGATGTCGTACCCGTCGAAGGTCTTGCCCGCCTTGTCGCGACCGGCCTTGAGGGAGGCGAGCGCGTCACCGGAGTGCTCGGGCGAGAAGAACAGCGCGAGCCAGCCGTCGGCGATCTCGCCGGCCAGCTCGACGTTCTTCGGGCCCACGGCGGCCAGGTAGACCGGGATGTGCTCGCGCACCGGGTGCACGGTCAGCTTGATGGCCTTGCCGGGGCCGTCGGGCAGCGGCAGGGTGTAGTGCTCGCCGGCGTAGGACAGCCGCTCGCGGCGCAGCGCGGCGTTGACGATGTCGACGTACTCGCGGGTGCGGCCCAGGGGCTTGTCGAACCGCACGCCGTGCCAGCCCTCCGACACCTGCGGGCCGGACACGCCGAGGCCGAGGCGGAACCGGCCGCCGGACAGGGAGTCCAGGGTGGCGGCGGTCATCGCGGTCATCGCCGGCGTCCGCGCGGGGATCTGGAGGATCGCGCTGCCCACGTCGACGCGCGTGGTCTGCGCGGCCACCCACGCCAGGACCGTGGGCGCGTCGGAGCCGTAGGCCTCGGCGGCCCACACCACCGAGTAGCCCAGTCGGTCGGCTTCCCTGGCCAGTTCGAGGTTCGCGGCGTCGTTGCCCGCGCCCCAGTACCCGAGGTTCAGTCCCAGTCGCACGAACCGGGACCCTACCGGTCGGTAACCTGGTTGGCCAGGGCGACACCCCCGACGGCGTGTCCCCGATCGTGACGGGATCCGCCCTTGACAAGCGCGTGCCACGGGCCGCCGGAATGTCGATCACCCCTTAGGCTCCCCCGCGTGGAACAGCGATACCTCGGGCGCAGCGGACTGCGGGTCTCCCGGATCGCCCTGGGCACGATGACCTGGGGCCGGGACACCGACGCGGACGAGGCGGCCACCCAGCTGCTCGCCTTCACCGAGGCGGGCGGCACCCTGGTGGACACCGCCGACGTGTACGTGGAGGGCGAGAGCGAGCGGATCCTGGGCGGCCTGCTGGGCGAGGTCGTGCCGCGGGACGAGCTGGTGATCGCGACGAAGGCCGTGGCGCGGCGCAACGACGGCCCGTTCGGCGGCGGGGCGTCGCGCGGCGCCCTGCTGCACGCGCTGGACGGGTCGCTGCGCCGGCTGGGCGTGGAGCACATCGACCTGTGGCAGCTGCACGCGTGGGACGCGAACGTGCCGCTGGAGGAGACGTTGTCGGCGTTGGACGCGGCGGTGGCGTCGGGCCGGGTGCGCTACGCGGGGGTGTCGAACTACTCGGGCTGGCAGCTGGGCACGGCCGCGGCGCTGCCGGGGCACACGCCGCTGGTGTCGACGCAGGTGGAGTACTCGCTGCTGGAGCGGGGCGTGGAGCGCGAGGTGGCGCCGGCGGCGCAGCACCACGGCGTCGGGCTGCTGCCGTGGGCGCCGTTGGGGCGCGGTGTGCTGACCGGCAAGTACCGCAACGGCACGCCGTCGGACTCGCGGGGCGCGTCGGCGCACTTCGCCGGGTACGTGGAGCAGCACCGCACCGAGCGGGCGGCGCGGATCGTGCAGGCGGTGGCGACGGCGGCGGACGGGTTGGGCACGAGCGCGTTGTGCGTGGCGCTGGCCTGGGTGCGCGACCGACCGGGCGTGGTGGCGCCGGTGGTGGGCGCGCGGGACACGGGCCAGTTGCTGGGGTCGTTGGCGGCGGAGGAGCTGACGTTGCCGCCGGCGATCCGGGCCGCGCTGGACGACGTGAGCGCGGTGGAGTTCGGCTACCCGGAACGGCCGCTGGTCTGACCCGCGCCCCCTCCCCCGCCCCGAGCCGCAGGGGAACAAGTCGTGCCACTCGACCGTCGTGCCGATGGGGATCGGCGGGGTTCCGGGTCACCGGTCCGGCGGAGGGTTGCCGAGCAGGGTGTCGTCCACCAGCCGGAACCACTCGCGCACCCCGCCGAGCTGGCCTTCGAGCCAGGTGGCGACGTCCGCGGCGAGGTCGAGGGCGCGGGGCGTGCGGACGTGGCCGGCGAGGTGCTCGACGAGGGTCTGGATGCGCCGCACGGGCGGCGGGTGGTTGCCCGTGAACGGGACGGCGAGGCCCAGCTCGTCGGCGAGCCGGTCGGTGACCTCGTGCAGGAACAGCACCAGCAGCACCGCCCCGACCAGGCACGGCTCGTGCGCCTCCAGCTCGCGGTGCCCGAGGTCGTCCAGGGTGCGCAGCATGATCGTGGCGGCGACGCGGTCGGCCTCGTGCTCCCGCGGCCAGCCGACCGACTGGGCGTCGAGCGGGCCGACCGGGGTGTGGGGGTCGGTGCGGCGGCGGGCGTGCACCAGGTGCCCGGACACCACGTGCCCGACCTCGTGCGCCAGCACGAACTGGGCGCCGCGCCGGGCCATCAGCGAGACCAGCGCGGCGCGCTGCCCGGACAGCTCGGGCAGCCGCCGGGCCTGGACCGCCCCGTTGCCGTACAGGTGGGCGTTGACCGCCTCGGCCAGGGCGTAGGTCGCCTGCTCGGGGGTCAGCAGGGGCGGCGTGCCGTAGTTCGGCAGCGCCCCGGTCATGATCTTCAACACGGTGTCGAGCAGGTCCAGCAGCGAGGTGTTGACCAGCACGAGCACGCCGCGGCCGGGCACGGGGACGCTCAGCGCGTCGAGGACGCCGGTGGGGAACACGCCCGCCAGCAGCGGGGTGGCGGTCTCCCAGCCGGCGGCGCGGGCCAGGCGCAGCACCTCGGGTTGCAGCGCGTCGAGCAGGCGCTGCTGGTCGCGCAGGTGCGCGGGCCGGTAGGCGGCCGGCCGGACCCGCACGTCGACCAGCCGCGTGAGCAGGTCCGACAGCGGCTCGGCGGCCACCTGCGTCCACGTGTGGTAGCGCTCGCCGGTGTCGGCCGGGTGCGCCGGCGGGTCGAGGTGGTCGGCCACCCGCCGGTCCCGCAGCAGTTGCACGTGCCGGTTCCGCAGCTCCTCGACCGTCATGGCGACGCCTCCCGTTCACCTGGGATAGTCGTCGGGAAAAGCGCGGAGGTACGGGTGGAGCGCGACTATCACCTGCCCAGACCAACGACAACACCCGCCCCCTGCGTGACGATGGCCGTTCGGTGATGGATGCTGGGAGGGCTGAACGGGGTCGACTGGGAGGTCCGACGTTGCGCCGACTGGCGGCGGTAGTGCTCACCGGGGTCGTGGTGGTCTCGGGCTGCGCGACCGAGGAGAACCCGGCCGATCCGCTGCAGCTCGCGGCGACGTTGGAGCCCGCGCGGCCCGCCGCGTCGCCGGCGCAGGCGGGTGTCCCGCACGGTCGGGTGGTGCCCTCCGGAGGGGCCGCGGCGGTCGCGGTCGCGGGCGGTCGGGTGGCGGTGGCGGTGACCGATCCGCCGTCGGTGGCCCTCTACCCCGTCGACACGCTGGGTGACCCGGTGGTCGTGCCGTTGCCCGGTCCGGCCGAACGGTTGGTGACCGTCGGTGACGCGGTGGAGGCGGTGGTGCCCGCCGGTGTCGTGGTGACGATCCGGCCGGACGGCACGACGACGCAGCGCGCGGTGGACGGCGCCCCGGTGGACGTGGCGCGGGTGGGCGACCGGACGTTGGTGGCGCAGCGCGACCTGCGCCAGGTGTCGGTGGACGGGCACGTGGTGCGCGGCATCTCCAGCCCGGACCGGCTGGTCGCGGTGGACGGCGCGGCGGTGGTGCTGGACCGGCCGCGCAGCGCGGTGTTCGACCTGGACCCGACCGCCGACGGCCCCGGCGCGGGGCTGCGCGCGGGCGAGGGCGCGACGAACGCGGTCGCCGACCGGTTCGGCCGGGTGCTGGTGGTCGACACGCGCGGCGGTGAGCTGATGGCGTTCTCCACCGGTCCGCTGATCATGCGGTTGCGCTACCCCGTGCCGGGTGGCCCGTACGGGATGGCCTACGACGAGACGCGCGACCTGGTGTGGATCACGCTCACGGAGCGCAACGAGGTCGTGGCGTTCGACGTGGCCGGCGCGGAGCCGGTGGAGGAGCACCGGTTCGCCACGGTCCGCCAGCCGGACTCGGTGGCGGTCGATCCAGGCAGCGGGCGCGTGTTCGTCGCGTCCGGGGACGGCGCAGGGATGCAGGTGATCGGATGACGGGGTGGTCGACGGGGACTGGGAGTACCGGCCGCTGCGGCTGCCGGCCGGTGTCTCCCGCCGCACGGCGACGACGCAGCTGACGATCCACGCGGAGTTCGCCGGGTGGGAGCTGTCGCGGACGTTGTTGTTCGGCGACGGTTCGCGCAAGGTGTGGCTGCGCCGCAAGCGGACGGCCGCCGTGATGCCGGGTGTGATCACCTAGGACCGGTCCGGCGCGGTCCTTCGCGCGTCACCGTCGCGGCGGTGACGGCGGGTTCGTCCGGCCCTCGCGACTCACCACCACACCTGTGGTACCACAGGTGTGGTGGTCCGGGCTCGGGCAGAACCTTCCGCCCCTTCTGTCCGCTGTGGACGACGAACCCCCTGCGGCGGACGGGTCCACGGTGGACGGACCTCCGGCACGGGCGACTGCTTGCGGCGCCCCGGGTTCAGTCGGTGTCGTTGAGGGCGGTGGCCGGGTCGCGGTGCGGGGCGCCGGTGGGCCACCAGTCGCCGTCGGTGGCGCGGTAGGGGTACCAGCGGCCGTCGCGGCCGTAGCGGAGTTGTCGGTCGTGGACGGTCCAGCGGTTGCGCCACACGGTGGGTTCGGGCAGTTCGCCGCCGGCCCAGGCGGCGCGGGCGCGGGCGGTGTCGGGTTTCCCGGGCGTCCACGGGTGTTCCAGGACGTCGAGGGCGCCCGCCCCGCCTTGTTGCCACGCGCGGACGGCGCGCGGGTCGACGTCGAAGCGGTCGCGCAGCGCGGGGTGGGCGGCGGCCATGCGGATGTGGTCGCGGCGGTCGTCGGGCGCGGGCCACTGGCCGGTGGCGAGCACCTCGCGGGCCTTGGCGGCGGCGTCGGCGACGAGCAGCCGCAGCACGTCGACGTCGAGGCCGGGTGCGGGTTCGAACTCGGGCAGCGGGCCGAGGTCGGCGGGCGGCGGGTCGTCGGGCAGGTCCGCGACGGGGCGGGCGTAGGCGGCGGTGGCGAGGATGCCGGCGGTGGGCCTGGCGCCGGCGACGACTTCCTCCTGGTCGCGTCCCCGCAGGAGCAGCAGCACCCACGGGTCGGCGTCGAGCAGCCAGGACGCCTGGTGGCACAGGGCGGCGGCGTGGCGGCAGGGCAGTTCCCAGCCGGGGCAGGTGCACTCGGGGTCGAGGTCGCCGATGCCGGGCAGGAGCGGCACGCCCGCGTCGGCGGCGGCGTCGGCGAGCTCGCGGGGCATCTCGCGGTCGAGCAGCGCGGCGAGGTGCCCGGACTTGGCGGCGACCTGGCCGAGGAACCGGTCCCACTCGGCGTCGGTGAGCGGGGTGAGGTGGACGGAGGTCCGGTAGGTGTCCTCGGTGTCGTAGACGGTGGCGGCGATGCGGCCGGGGCTGACGGTGATGGTGCCGACGAGCCCGGCGTGGGCGTACTTGCGGCCCTGCCGCAGCGGCGCCTGGTCCAGCGAGGTGTCCTCCAGGGCCTTCAGCCACGCCTTGCCCCACCAGGAGCGGGCGTGGCGCACGCCCTTGCCGAACGCGGGGAAGCCCTTGACGCGGTCGCTCATGTGCCGCTCCGGAGTTCGACCAGGTTGCCCAGCTCGTCGTCGGACAGTTCGGTGAACGCGGCGTCGCCGCGGGACAGGACGGAGTCGGCGAGGTCTCGCTTGGCGCGCAGCATCGCGGCGATGCGGTCCTCGATGGTGCCCTCGGCGATGAGCCGGTGCACCTGCACGGGCCGGGTCTGGCCGATGCGGTGGGCGCGGTCGGTGGCCTGGTCCTCGACGGCGGGGTTCCACCACCGGTCGTAGTGCACGACGTGGTCGGCCCGGGTGAGGTTGAGGCCGGTGCCCGCGGCTTTGAGGGAGAGCAGGAACACCGGGCACTCGCCGTCCTGGAAGCGGCGCACCATGTCCTCGCGGGCGGGCACGGGTGTGCCGCCGTGCAGGAGCTGGCTGGGGATGCCGCGGTCGGCGAGGTGGCGTTCGATGAGGCGGGCCATGGCGACGTACTGGGTGAACACGAGCACCGCGCCGTCCTCGGCGAGGATGGTGTCGAGCAGTTCGTCGAGCAGTTCGAGCTTGCCCGAGCGGCCCGCGAGCTTGGGCGAGCTCTCCTTGAGGTACTGGGCGGGGTGGTTGCAGACCTGCTTGAGGCCGGTGAGGAGCTTGACGATCCGGCCGCGGCGGGCGATGCCGTCGGCTTCGCGGACCTCGGCCATGAGCTCCCGCACGACGGCCTCGTAGAGCGCGGCCTGTTCGCGGGTGAGGGAGACGGGCTGGTCGGTCTCCGTCTTCGGCGGCAGTTCGGGCGCGATGCCGGGGTCGGTCTTGCGGCGGCGCAGCAGGAACGGCCGCACGAGCCGGGCGAAGCGCCGCGCGGTGTCCTGGTCGCGGTCGCCCTCGATCGGGCCGGCCCAGCGGGCGGCGAACTCCGGCCTGGTGCCGAGCAGGCCCGGGGTGGTCCAGTCGAGGATCGCCCACAGCTCCGAGAGCGTGTTCTCCACGGGGGTGCCGGTGAGGGCGACGCGGGCGCGGGCGGGGATGCGGCGCAGGGCCTTGGCGGTGTCGGAGGCCGGGTTCTTCACGTGCTGCGCCTCGTCGGCGACGACCATGCCCCAGTCGACGTCGGCGAGCCGGTCGGCGTCCAGCCGCATGGTGCCGTAGGTGGTGAGCACGAAGCCCTCGTGCGCGACGTCGCGGCGGGGGCCGTGGAAGCGGCGGACGGGCACGCCCGGCGCGAAGCGCTCGATCTCGCGCTGCCAGTTGCCCATCAGCGACGCGGGGCAGACCACGAGGGTGGGGCCGGGGTCGCGCCGGTCGCGGTGCAGGTGCAGCGCGATGAGCGTGACGGTCTTGCCCAGGCCCATGTCGTCGGCCAGGCACGCGCCGAGGCCGAGCGAGGTCATGCGGTCCAGCCAGCGCAGGCCGTGCAGCTGGTAGTCGCGCAGGGTGGCGCGCAGCGCGGGCGGGGCGGGGACGGGGTCGTCGTCGAGGTCGGTGAGCCGGGACCTCAGCTTGTCCAGCCAGCCGGTGGCGGCGACCTCGGCCTCGACGCCGCCGACGCGGGTGGTGCCGGTGAGGGCCGCGCCGAGCGCGTCGATCGCGGTGACGGGTTCGAGGGCGCGTTCGCGGGCGCGGCGGGCGAGTTCGGGGTCGACCAGGGTCCAGCGGTCGCGCAGCCGCACGACGGGCCGGGTGGCCTCGGCGAGCTGGTCGAGCTCGGCGGGCGTGAGCGGGTCCTCGCCTAGGGCGAGCTGCCAGTTCACGGAGGTGAGCTGGTCGGAACCGAAGAACGAGGGCCGGTCGGCGGGGCGTTCGCCGATGACGACCTTGGCCGACAGGTCGCGCACCAGGTCCTTGGGCCAGTGCACGTCCACGCCGGCGCCGGCCAGGCGGACCGCGCCGGTGGCGAGCAGGTGCTCCACGTCGGAGTCCAGGAGGGCGACCTCGTCGGGCACGGGCTGGTCGAGCAGCCGTTCCAGGGGCGGCCAGGCGCGGGCGGCGCGGCGCAGGGCGACCGTGGCGTCGGCCCGGGACCGCTGGTTGGCCGACGCCCACAGCTCGGCGGCGTCGACCACGCGGGCCGGGTCGGCGAGGCTGTGCACCTGCACGACGGCGCGGAACGGGCCGAAGCCCTCGATCCGCAGCGAGATGCGCACGCCCTGGTCGGCCCAGTCGCGCAGGTGCGGCACCCGCTGGGGCGCGGTGGCGGCGAACGCGGGCGCGCCGGCGGCGTGCACGGCCGCCGCGCCGCGCGGCATGGTGTCGGCGACGGCGTCCAGGAACGCGCGCAGCAGCGGTTCGGCGTCGGGCAGTTCGAGCGGTGCGCGACCCGGCAGCGGGACGGCCCTGGCGTGCGCGGGCATCGCGTCGGCCAGGTCGCGGACGCGGGCGTGGTCGGCGGCGTCGAGCGGGCCGAGCAGCCAGGCGTCGAAGTCGCCGTCGGTGACCGCGGGCCGCACCCGGCCGCGGGCGACCAGCTGCAACGCCACCACCACGGCCGCGCCCCAGAACGCGGTGGCGGGGTGGGCGTGCGGCGCGCGGCGGGCGCGGCTGAGCATCGGCACGGCCTCGGACACGGGCAGCCGCAGGGCGGGGACGCTCCGCCGGACGCCGTCGGGCGTGGCGATGCTCAGCCGGTCGGGTCCGGGGGCGCCGACCGCGTCACCGGCGGGAGGCGGGTCCTGGGCGGGGTAGAAGGCGATGGTGGACGTGCGTGGCGGGTCGGCTGCCTCGAAGACGGCCGCGTACCGCTCCAACCCTGTGTTCAGCGCTCCCCCTCGCTACTCAAGTTTGAGTATAGCCCAGCTGCCGGGTGTGCCGGGCGATCCCGGCTCGCCCGCCATCGGGTAGGCGCCCGCTTCGAGGCGGTCGACCAGGCCCCGCGTCCACTCCACCCCGCTGGCCGCGATGTGCTCGGACAGCCCGTACAGCTCCTTCACGTGCGGCGGTTCGCCCCACTGCCCCGCCTGCTCGCGCGCCGCGTCGCGCCGCGCCCGCAGCGCCGCCAACCGCTCGGTGAGCAGGCCGACGGCCTCCGCCCGCGACAGCGACGGCAGCAACGCCAGCCCGGCGGCCAGCAGGTCGGGCCGCGCCTCCGGGCGGCGCAGCGCGTCGCGCAGCAGCTTGCGGTACTCGGCCTCCCCCTTGGGGGTGATCTCGTAGTCCGTGCGGCCCGGCGGCACCGAGTAGTCGGTCAGGCAGCCGTCCTTGGTGAGCTGCTTGAGCGCGTGGTAGAGCGAGCCCCACTTGACGTTGGCCCACTCGCCCGCGCCCCACGACATCAGGTCGTTGCCGATCAGGTAGCCGTGGGCGCGCCCGTAGCCACGCACCACCCCGAGCACCAGCAGCCGTGTTGCCGACATCGCGTCCTCGTCCAGCGGTATCCGGGGTTCCGCGATCCCGGTTTCGCCGATCAGGGTAGATCGCCGAGGATGGGCCGGTGACGCTCGCCAGGATCGACGACGCCCAGCGGCGGGCCCGCCTCGCCGTCCGACACCTCCTGACCACCCGCGCCGCCGCCGTGGAGGACGTGGCCGAGGCGGTGGTCGGCCTGCACGCCACCGACCCGGCCACCGTGTTCCTGTCCGCGTGCGCCCGCTTGGCGCGGCCCTCGGTGGCGGAGGTGGAGGCCGCGTTCTACGACCGGGGCACGCTGGTCCGGCTGCTGTGCATGCGCCGCACCATGTTCGCCGTCACCGCCGCGACCGCGCCCGTGGTGCAGGCCGCCGCCGGCGCCGCCATCGCCGTGAAGGAACGCCGGAAGCTGCTCGACTTCCTGGCCGAGAGCGTCGGCTGGGACGCCGACCGCCTCGCCGAGGTCGAGCGGAACACCCTGCGGGCGCTGGCGCGGCGGGGCGAGGCCACCGCCGTCGAGCTCACCCGCGACGTGCCCGCCCTGCTCGAACAGGTCGTCGTCGCGGCCGGCAAGCCCTACAAGACCCGGCAGAACGTGTCCAGCCGGATCATCCGCGTGCTGGCCGCCGACGGCCGGCTGCGCCGCGGCCGGCCCCTCGGCACGTGGCTGAGCACCCAGTTCCGCTGGGCGCCCGCCACACCGTGGCCCGAGCTCGACCCCGACGAGGCCCGCGCCGAGCTGGCCCGCCGCTGGCTCGCCTCCTACGGGCCCGGCGCCGAGGCCGACCTCAAGTGGTGGACCGGCTGGAACCTCGGCCACACCCGCAAGGCCCTCGCCGCGGCGGGCGCCGTCGCGGTCGAGCTGTCCAGCGGCCCCGGCTACGCCCTGCCCGACGACCTCGAACCGGTCGAGGAGCCGGAGCCGCGGGCCGCGCTGCTGCCGGCCCTGGATCCGACCCCGATGGGGTGGCAGGCTCGCGACTGGTACCTCCCCGACCGGCACCGGCCACGCCTGTTCGACACCGCGGGCAACGTCGGCCCGACCGTGTGGTGGAACGGCGCGGTCGTCGGCGGGTGGTCCCAACGCGCGGACGGCGGACTGGTGTGGGAACTGCTCGACGACGTCGGCGCCGAGGCGGAGGCCGCGATCGCCGGGGAGGCGGACCGGGTGGCGTCCTGGCTCGGCGGGGTGCGCGTGATCCCCCGCTTCCGGACACCGCTGGAGAAGGAGCTGACGACGTGATCGTGCTGCGGAAGGTGGACGACGCGGCGGTCGAGCGGCTGCTCGACCTCGCGGTGGCCGACGCCGACCCCGCCGACGTGATGCCGCCGGGCTGGACGGCCGACCGGCCCGACGAGTTCCGCGACTTCTACCGCGGCTTCCAGGACGACGCCTACGAGATCGTGCGGGACGACCGCACCGTCGGCATGATCCGGCTCACCGCCGAGGGCGAGACCGGCATCTGGGTCGCCCGCCGCGCCCGCGGCGACGGCGTCGGGCTCGCCGCGCTGCGCCGCGTGATCGAGCAGGCCCCGCGACGCGGCGTCACCACGATCGTCGCCGACACCACCACCGGCAACACCGCCGCCCTGACCGTCCTGCGCAAGGCCGGCGCCATCCTCGACGTCGACGGCGCCCGCGTGCTCGCGCGCATCACCGTGCCCGTCGGAACCGTGCCGGCCGAGTCGCCGCCCGACTCCCCCGAGCCGCCCCCGACCCGACTCGACGGCGGGGTCGGGACCTGACGGGCCGGTCGGTCAGGTCCCGGACCTGCGGAGCTTGGCGTGCAGCGCGCGGCGGGCGACCGGCCCGAGGTCCTGCACCACGTCGACGAGGACCGCCAGGCGCTCCAGGGCGTCCAGCGCGGCGTGCGCGCCGGCGGGGTCGACGCCCTCGAACAGCTCCAGGCCGATGAACCCCGCGCACACCGCGCGGGCCAGCCCGGCGGTGTCCACCAGGTCGACCACCGGGGAGCCGGCCAGCAGCCGCTCCAGCGCCCGCTCGACCGGCCCGACCCACAGCCGCAGCGCCGCCGCCGTCGCCCCGGCCAGCGCCGGGTCCCCCTGCGCGCCGGCCAGCATCTGGGCGAGCACCATGACGTTGCCCTGCTCGCGTTCCTCGGCGTGCAGCCGCCTACCCAGGTCCAGCAGCTGCCGCAGGTCGGCGACCTCGTCCAGCCGGGCCGCGAACGGCGCGACCCTCGCCTCGGTCGAGGCCAGGCACGCCGCTTCCAGCAGCTCGTGCACGCTGCCGAAGTGGTAGAACACCAAGGCCTGGTTGACGCCGGCGGTGGCGGCGATCGTGCGCGCGGACGTCCCGGTGAGGCCGTGCCGCCGGATCGTCTCGATCGCGCCGTCGATCAGTCGCTGTCGGGTGTCGGCCATGCCATCACGGTAGGGGCGCGGCCACGCGGACCTCCGCCGGGCGTGCGCACAGGTAGGGCCGGGCGAGCACCAGCGCGGTCGCGGTGAGGCCGAGCCCGGCGAACACCGGCGCCAGGTGGCCCGCGTCGGTGTAGCCGATGACGCCATGCACCACGAGCGCGGGCAGGAACCCGGCGGCCGCGGCGAGCGCGAGCGACCACCACACCCACGCCTCGCCCCGGCGCCACCCCCACGCGCCGAGCAGCGTGATCGCGGCGGCCGCGGCCATCAGCGCCCCGCCGAACCCCGCCCGGTCGTGCGCGACGAACCCCGGCAACCGGGGGTTGGCCGCGTGCAACGCCTCCGGGCCGGTCCGCAGGAACTCCAGGTCGCCGGCCACGAACACGTCCGACAGGCCGACCGCCGACACCACCACGCCGCCCACGAACAGCCCGGACCCCGTGCACACCAGCAGCAACTGCCCGACCAGCGCCCGCCGCCGCTCGCGCTCGGGCCCGTCCGGGCGCACCGTCCACCGCGGACCGCCCGACCGGCGCCGCGTGGCGGCCACGAACATCGGGAACAGCACCACGACCGCCAGGGTGTGCAGCGGCTCCACGAACCCGACCCCGAGGAAGTAGAGCAGCGTCGGGAACCCGATCCACCCGGAGACGAGCAACGCCTCGCGCGCCCACGGCCGGCCCGTCCGCAGACCGCCCGCCGCCAGGCCCGCGTAGAGCACGCCGATCGCCACCATCGTCCCGGCCATGGTGATCCGGTCGTGCTGCAGGAAGCGCACCAGGTGGTGGTTGATCCCGTGCAGCCGGTCGACGTCCGCGCCCAGGTAGCCGCGGTCGTACCACAGCAGCACCGGGCCGAGGGTGATCGCGGCGGCGCCCAGGCCGGCGACGACCATGCCCACCCCGAGCAGCGTGCCCCACCACCACGCCGGCCACCGCCGCGGATCACGGCCGACGTCGCGCACCGACGGCGCCGGACCGGTGGGCGTCACCACCTCCACCACCCGCGCGAAGAAGCCCGGACCGGCCCGCACCAGCACGTCCGGCGTGACCAGGACCGCGGTGGCCGGGTCGGCGAGCAGGTCAGCGGCACGCGCCGGGGACGCGGAGGTCAGGTGGACCACGTCGGGACCGGCGCCGACCCGGACCGCGTCGACGTGCGGCGACAGCACGTCCGCCACCGCCCGCTCCGTCGCGCGCACCACCACCGGCACCCGTCGACCCGCGGCGGCCGCACGCACCACGCCCACGTCGGCGAGCCCGACCGGCGCCACCTCGACGACTCCCGCGCCCAGCAGCGGCAACGCCCGGATCGCGTCCCGCGCCACGTCCGGCGGCACCACGGCGCCGAGCCGGTTGCGCACCGGCACGCCGGCGACCTCACCGGCCAACGCCGCCGGCGGGTGACGGTGCCCGAACCCCCACGACACCAGCCGACCACCGCCCGGCCACGACCCGACCGCGGCCAGCGTCCGCAACGCGACCCGCCGGGAGCGACCGGTCCCCAGCAGCGCGGCGGCGATCCCCCGCAACGGGTGGTAGGTCCAGTCGGGCACTAGCGACCCGCGCCGTGCGGCGCGCGGTCGGACGACGGCGGGTTCCACCCGAGGACCGGCGCCACGGCACGCAGCGCGACCGCGGCCGGGGTCAGCCTGGCGGCGAGATCGCGCGCCACCACCGCGGGCGGCCACGTCCACCGGGCCACCCGGCCCAGCCGCGCCGAACGCCGCGCCACCGCCCGCGTCCGAGGCCCGCGCGACCGGTCGTAGCGGACCAGCGCCGATCCCACGCTCGCGGCCGAAACGAGGCAGTCGGCCAGCACGACCGCGTCCTCCAGCGCCTGCCCCGCGCCCTGGCCCAAGGCCGGGTCCATCGCGTGCGCCGCGTCGCCCAGCAACGCCACCCGGCCGCGCACGTAGCTCGCCAACGGCGGCACGACGTGCACGTCGTGCCGCACCACACCGCCCTCCGGCACCGCCGCCACCAGCGCGGGCACCGGGTCCGGCCAGGCGCCGAACCGGGCGCGCACGGCGGCCAGCTCACCCTCGGCAGCCGCGCCACCGGCGGGCACGGCCGCCGTCCCGAAGCAGTAGAACCGGCCGCCCGGCAGGCCGGTGAACCCGAACCGCTCACCGCGACCCCAGATCACCGCCCCCTCCGCGGGCGGCTCGGCGACGGGCCCGGTGATCATCCGCCACGCCGTGCACCCCGCGTAGCGCGCGGGCTCCGCCTCCGGCCACCACTGCCGCCGCACCCCGCTGTGCACGCCGTCCGCGCCGACCACCAGCTCCGCCCGCACGACCCCGCCCCGGTGCTCGACCACCACGGCGTCGCCGTCCGGCCGCACCGCCCGCACCTCGGCGTCCGCCGGCAGGCACTCCGGCGGCAACGCCTCCGCCAGCACCCGGACCAGGTCCGCCCGGCGCACCACCACCAGCGGCATCCCGTGCCGCCGGGCGATCTCCGCGTTGTCCGTCCGCGACAGCCAACGACCGGAACGGCCACGCACGCCGCCCGCCGCCTGCACCGCGCCGACCGCGCGGACCCGCTCCGCCACCCCGAGCGCCGCGAGCGCGCGCATCGCGTTGGGCCACAGCGCGAGC
Source organism: Saccharothrix sp. 6-C (assembly GCF_016695385.1). NCBI lineage: Bacteria > Bacillati > Actinomycetota > Actinomycetes > Pseudonocardiales > Pseudonocardiaceae > Saccharothrix > Saccharothrix sp. 6-C. The sequence continues at coordinate 3,851,438 of NZ_CP064192.1, forward strand.
CCCGCCCCGACCTCGCCGAACCCCGCCGCGCGTTCCAGCACCACGACCCGGCACCCGACCCGGCGCAGCGCGACCGCCGCCGCCAGCCCACCGATACCGCCACCCACCACGACCACAGTCCGCCCGACCACCGGCCACCCCCCGTATTTGAGCGAGTGCTCAAAACGGAGGGTAGCCAGTTCTGAGCACCCGCTCAACACCCGGTCTACGGCCCGACCGAACCGATCACCACGGTCGCCGACAACTCCTCGTCCGACACGACCTCCCCGCGCAACCCGCCCGCCGCGAACGCCCGCACCGTCCCCGACGCCTGCCGCGCACCCGTCTCCACCAGCAACCGCCCACCCGGCGCCAGCCACCGCGCCGCGCCCGCGATCACCCGCCGCTGCACGTCCAGACCGTCCGCCCCACCGTCCAACGCCACCCGCGGCTCGTGCTCACGCGCCTCCGGCGGCATCAACCCGATCGCCTCCGTCGGCACGTACGGCGCGTTCGCCACCAGGACGTCGACCCGCCCTGCCAACGACACCGGCAACGGCTCGTAGAGATCACCCGCGTACACCCGGCCCGCGCCGACGTTGCGACGAGCACACGCCACCGCCGCCGGGTCCACGTCCACCGCGTGCAACTCCACCCCCGGCACCCGGTCGACCACCGCCGCGCCCACCGCACCCGAACCGCAGCACAGGTCCACCACCACCGAACCCGACCGCGCCACCCCCACCGCCACCCGCACCAGGAACTCCGTGCGCCGACGGGGCACGAACACCCCCGGCTCCACCACCACCCGCAACCCGCAGAACTCCGCCCACCCCACCACCTGCTCCAACGGCAACCCGGCCACCCGCCGCGCCGTCAACAACTCCAACTCCTCCGGACCCCGCGCGGCGGCCACCAACAACCGCGCCTCGTCCTCGGCGAACACACACCCGGCCGCACGCAACCGCGCGACGACATCAACATCCATGGGAACGAACGCCTCTCGCGTGAAACCCGAGGGCGCCCCTCACACCGCCACGACGCGGCCGGGAGCGACCCGATGCACACCAGCAGAAATGGGTCCCACCTCCCTCGTCCGCGCCAACCGCCACACCGTATATCACCACGCACCGAACTCAGCCCCCGCCGGCGCGCGCCCGCGCCACCGCCGCCTCCACGCCGTCCAACAACACCTCCAACCCCGTCACGAAGTTCCCCACCGCGTCCCGCTCCAGGTACGGCACGTCCTCCTCCCCCGCCACCTCCGGCGGCTCCTCCGCGCCCAGCCACGCCGACAACGGGAACCGCTCGGCGAAGTCCGGCACCACCTCCTCGAACACCCCCGACCGCGAGAACCACCACTCCTCGTCCGTCATCCCCGTCTCCCGCGCCGCCCGCCGCGCCTCCGCGATCACCCCCGCCGCGCCGCGCACGAACTGCACCACCGCGCCCACCACGCCCCGCAACACCGACGCGCCCAACCCGGTCGGCCGCAGGATCCCCAGCAGCACCTCCAGCATCACGAACTCGTTCGGCCCCAGCACCGGCCGCGCCTGCGACACCTGCAACACCCACGGGTGCGCCAGGAAGAACTCCCGCGCGTCACCCGCCCACGCCCGCAACGCCACCCGCCAGCCCTCCTCCAGCGGGTACCGCGACGGCAACTCCCCCAACACCCGGTCGTACATCAGGTCCAACAACTCCGCCTTGCTCGGCACGTGCGTGTACAACGCCATCGCCGAACGCCCCAACCGCTCGCCCACCGCGCGCATCGACAACGCCGCCATGCCGTCCCGGTCCGCCACCTCGATCGCCGCGTCCACGATCACGTCCACCGACAGGCCCGACCCCGCGCCACCACCCGGCGCACGCCACAGCAGCCTCATCGACCGACCCGCGTCACCCTGCCCGGCGAAGACGGCCACTTGCCCACCCCTTACAACGTAAAGTACGGTGCCGCGAGCACCTTACGGCATAAACAAAGCAGGGGGAAAGCCGGCGATGGCCGCACCAGCAGACAGCCACGACGTCATCCAAGTACGCGGCGCCAGGGAGAACAACCTCGCCGACGTCTCCGTCGACATCCCCAAACGACGACTCACCGTCTTCACCGGCGTCTCCGGCTCCGGCAAGTCCTCCCTCGTCTTCGGCACCATCGCCGCCGAGTCCCAACGACTCATCAACGAGACCTACACCGCATTCGTCCAGTCCTTCATGCCGAGCCTCGGCCGCCCCGACGTCGACGCCCTGCGCAACCTCAGCGCCGCCATCATCGTCGACCAGGAACGCATGGGCGCCAACTCGCGCTCCACCGTCGGCACCGCCACCGACGCCCACACCATGCTCCGCATCCTCTTCAGCCGCCTCGGCCGACCCCACGTCGGCACCTCCGGCGCCTTCAGCTTCAACCTCCCCGAAGGCATGTGCCCCACCTGCGAAGGACTCGGCCGCGTCTCCACCGTCGACGTCGACCAGCTCGTCGACCGCACCAAGTCCCTCACCGAGGGCGCCATCACCGTCCCCGGCTTCACCGTCGACAACTGGTACGTCCAGACCTACGTCCAGTCCGGCTTCTACGACCCCGACAAGAAGCTCCAGGACTTCACCGACGAAGAATGGGACGCTTTCCTCAACCGCGACACCACCAAGGTGAAAATCGGCAAGACCAACGTCACCTACGAAGGGCTCCTGGTCAAGGTCCAACGCCTTTACCTCGGCAAAGACCGCGAATCCATGCAACCCCACGTCCGCGCCTTCGTCGACCGCGCCGTCACCTTCACCGAGTGCCCCGACTGCGGCGGCGCCCGCCTCAACGCCGCCGCCCTCTCGTCCAAGATCGACGGCGTCACCATCGCCGACTGCTCCACCATGCAGATCAGCGACCTCGCCGACTGGGTCGCCAAGATCACCGACCCGTCGGTCGGCCCCGTGCTCACCACCCTCAAGGAACTCCTCGACAACCTCGTCGAGATCGGCCTCGGCTACCTCAGCCTCGACCGACCCGCCGCCACCCTCTCCGGCGGCGAGGCCCAGCGCGTGAAGATGGTCCGCCACGTCGGCTCCGCCCTCACCGACGTCACCTACGTCTTCGACGAACCCACCGTCGGCCTGCACCCCCACGACATCCAGCGCATGAACGACCTCCTGCTCCGCCTGCGCGACAAGGGCAACACCGTCCTGGTGGTCGAGCACAAACCCGAGACCATCGGCATCGCCGACCACGTCGTCGACCTCGGCCCCGGCGCGGGCACGAACGGCGGCCACATCACCTTCACCGGCACCGTCGACGAGCTCCGCGCCTCCGGCACCCTCACCGGCCGCCACCTCGACCACCGCGCCCGGCTCCGCGACCAGGTCCGCACGCCCACCGGCCGCCTGGCCATCACCGGCGCCGCCCTGCACAACCTCAAGCATGTCGACGTCGAGGTGCCCCTCGGCGTCCTCACCGTCGTCACGGGCGTCGCCGGCTCCGGCAAGAGCTCCCTCATCCACGGCTCCCTGGCCGGCCGCGACGGCGTGGTCACCGTCGACCAGGCGCCCATCCGCGGCTCGCGGCGCTCCAACCCCGCCACCTACACCGGGCTGCTCGACCCCATCCGCACCGCCTTCGCCAAGGCCAACGGCGTCAAGCCCGCCCTCTTCAGCGCCAACTCCGAAGGCGCCTGCCCCCAGTGCAAGGGCATCGGCCTCGTCTACACCGACCTCGCGATGATGGCCGGCGTCGCCTCCGTGTGCGAGAAGTGCGAGGGCAAGCGGTTCACCGCCGAGGTCCTCACCCACACCCTGCGCGAGAAGAACATCAGCGAGGTCCTCGGCATGTCCGTCACCGAGGCCCGCGACTTCTTCACCGAGAAGCAGGCCAAGGCCGTCCTCGACCGGCTCGTCGACGTCGGTCTCGGCTACCTCTCCCTCGGCCAGCCCCTCACCACCCTGTCCGGCGGCGAACGGCAACGGCTCAAGCTCGCCATCCACATGGCCGAGAAGGCGTCCACCTACATCCTCGACGAGCCGACCACCGGCCTGCACCTCGCCGACGTCGACCAGCTGCTCGCCCTGCTCGACCGGCTCGTGGACGACGGCAACACCGTCATCGTGATCGAGCACCACCAGGCCGTCATGGCCCACGCCGACTGGATCATCGACCTCGGGCCCGGCGCCGGCCACGACGGCGGCCGGGTCGTCTTCACCGGCACCCCCGCCGACCTGGTCGGCAACGCCTCCACCCTGACCGCCCAACACCTCCGCGCGTACGTGGGCGGCTGACCGTCCAGGCGGTTTGGGGAGTCCTCTTCCGGTGTCGACGTGACCCCGGAAGAGGACTTCTTTCAGTTGACACTGAAGTTATTAAGATTATTGGCCAGTGGGGCGTGCGTCACCCCTTCGGGGGCTCGGCGTCGTTCGGAATACCGCAGGTCGTTCCCACTGCCGGCCGATTGTCCGGTTCCGAGCGGTCCTCTAACGTTGCCGATCACGTCCGCGCGAACGTGATCGCAGAACCTCCACTCCCCGGCCGACCCGCGCCGCTATGGGTCTGCCGGAACCCCTGCATGAGGGAGAACCCTGCAATGGGAGACGTTCGCGGATCCAGACGTGCGCTGATCGCCCTGGGCACGGTCGCGGTGACCGCCCTGGCCCTGGCCTCCGGCGCCACACCGGCCGCCGCCGAGGGCGACATCCTCGGCACGACCAACCCGACCGCCATCAAGGACAGCTACATCGTCGTCTACCACCAGCTGTCCACCCAGAGCGTCGACGCTCTCACCGCCGACCTCAGCGCCAAGTACGACGCCGAGGTCGACTACACCTACCGCAACGCGTTCAAGGGCTTCGCGGGCACGCTGTCCGAACGGGACGCGCGCCGCCTGGCCGCCGAGCCGGGCGTGGCCTACGTCCAGCAGAACGGCGAGGTCCAGGCCACCGGCACCCAGCCGAACCCGCCGTCCTGGGGGCTGGACCGCGTCGACCAGCGCGACCTGCCGCTCGACTCGTCCTACACCTACCCCAGCGACGGGACCGGCGTCACCGCCTACATCATCGACACCGGCATCCGGACCACGCACTCCGACTTCGGCGGCCGGGCCACCTGGGGCACCAACACCGTCGACACCAACAACACCGACTGCAACGGCCACGGCACCCACGTGGCGGGCACGGTCGGCGGCACGTCGTACGGCGTCGCCAAGGGCGTGCGGCTGATCGCGGTCAAGGTGCTCAACTGCGCCGGCTCCGGCTCGTTCGCCGGTGTCGCCGCGGGCATCGACTGGGTCACCGGCCACCACACCTCCGGCCCGGCCGTGGCGAACATGAGCCTCGGGGGCCAGGGCAGCGACGCGACCGGCGAGGCCGCGGTCCGCAACGCGATCGCCGACGGCGTGACCTTCGCGATCGCGTCGGGCAACTCCAACGCCGACGCGTGCAACTTCACCCCGGCCCGCGTCGCCGAGGCGATCACCGTGAACGCCTCGACCAACACCGACGCGCGTGCCTCGTTCTCCAACTACGGCACGTGCAGCGACATCTTCGCCCCGGGCCAGAACATCACCTCGGCCTGGAACACCAACGACACCGCCACCAACACCATCAGCGGCACGTCCATGGCGTCGCCGCACGTGGCCGGCGGTGCGGCGGTCCTGCTCGGCGCCACGCCGTCGTTGACGCCCGCGCAGGTCCAGAGCACGATGATCGCCAACTCCACCGCGAACAAGATCACCAGCCCGGGCACGGGCTCGCCCAACCGGCTGCTGTTCGTCAACACGGGCGGCAACCCCGACCCGGGCAGCCCGTCGGTCACCCCGCCGGGCAACCAGACCGGCAGCGTCGGCACCGCCACCAGCCTGCAGCTCAAGGCCTCCGGCGGCACCCCGCCGTACACGTGGTCGGCCACCGGCCTGCCGCCCGGCCTGACGATCGCGGCGGCCACCGGCCTCATCTCCGGCACGCCCACCACCGCCGGCTCCTACAGCGTGACCGCCACCGCGACCGACAGCGCGGGCAAGACCGGGAGCGCCACGTTCACCTGGACCGTCAACCCCCCGGGCGGCTCGTGCGCCGCGCCCGGTGAGAAGGCGGTCAACGGCGGCTTCGAGAGCGGCACCACCGGCTGGTCCAACGCCACCCACACGATCTCCGCGTGGACCGGCGAAGGCGCGCCCCGCACGGGCACGCGCTCCTCGTGGATCAGCGGCTACGGCTACAGCAACACCGAGACGCTGACCCAGACCGTCGCCATCCCGGCGGGCTGCGTCAACACCACGCTGTCGCTGTGGCTGAAGATCAGCACGGCGGAGTACGAGCCCGAGGTGTTCGACACCTTCACCGTGTCGGTGGCCGGCACCACCCTGGCGACCTACACCAACCTCAACCCCTCCGGCTACGCGGTGCGCACCTTCAGCCTGGGCGCGTACGCGGGCCAGAGCGTCACGCTGAGCTTCACCGGCACGGAGGACTGGTCCTACCAGACCTCGTTCGTGCTGGACGACGTCTCGGTGAACGCGGCCTGAGCCGACCGTGGGGAGGGCCGGTCGCCGGCCCTCCCCACGGCCTCACTCAGCAGGCGATCGGCGAGGAGCCGATCGCGACATCGTCGTACCACAGCGTGTTCGAGCCCTCGCCGTAGCTCTCCCAGCCCAACCGCAGGTCGGTGACCGCGGGGCGCCAGTTGGTCTTGCGCAGCCACTGCCCGTCGACGTCCGGCGTCGACACGCCGTCGGCCACCAGGCCCTCGACGACCGCGCCGTTCAACGAGGTCGACAGCTTGCCCGCCGGGTCCACGGTGAACTGCACGCAGTTCCACTGGCCGGTGGGCAGCGGCTTGCTCTTCGACACGCCCACCGGGCTCTGCTCGGGCAGGGTCGCGTCGTCGGACTCGCGGTTCCACTGCAGGGCCGCGTTCTGGCCGCCCATGCGCAGGTCCTTGCCGCCGTCGGCAGTGTCCTTCATCGCCATGAACGTCACGTGCGACATCGGCAGGGCCGTGGTGTGGCGCACGTAGTACCGGCCGTGCACGACGCTCGAACCGCTCAGCGGGGTGCCGAAGAAGATGTGGTTGCAGTAGCCCGCCGCGCCGTTGACCCGCACCGACTTCGAGCCGCTGCGCGCGACCGAGTTGTCGATGCTGACCGTGCCCTGGCCGGTGCAGTTGGGCGCGCCGACGGTCCAGCGACCGCTCGGCGACGTCCCGGTCTGCTGCTCGAAGCCGTCGCACAGCGTCGCCGAGCCGCAGTCGCCGGGCACACCGGTCGTCGTGGTGGTCGTCGTGGTCGACGTCGTGGTGGAGGTGCTCGTCGAGGTGCTCGTGGACGTGGTGGTCGACGTGGTGGTGGTCGTCGTCGGACCGTCGCCGCTGCACGAGACCCCGTTGAACGCGAAGTCGGTCGGCGTCGCGTTCGTGCCGCTGTAGGTGGCCTGGAAGCCGAACTGGGCGCTCGCGCCCGTGCCCAGCGAGCCGTTCCACGGCATGTTGGACGCCGTCACCACGGCGCCGGACTGCTTCACGTCGGCGCTCCAGCCGGAACTGACCGCCTGGTTACCGGCGAAGGTCCAGGTGAGCTTCCACGAAGTGACCGGAGCGGACTGGTTGGTCACGGTCACGTTGGCGGTGAACCCGGTGGCCCACTGGTTGAGCTTGTAGTCCACGGCACAGACGGGAGCAGCCCCCGCCGTGCTGGTCCCGCCGATCACCACCAACCCGGCTATCGACACCACAGCGGCCACCGCCGCCAGCAGATTTCGCACAACAACCCCTTCGTTGTCGTATCTGGGAGCGTTCCCAGAAACAGACTGTAACGATTCCGTCACCTGAACGGAATAGGCCGCTTGCCGCAACGGCCGTCCGAACGACGACCCGCCGAGCTGCCGTCGGGTACCGCGGAACGATCCAGGTCCGCTGCGCATTACCCGGTTCCGACGGGGCGATCGGCCACCGCGAGTCGACTTGGCGCTGAGCGCGGTCACCGTGCCGCGCCACGCCTGCGGCGCCGGGGAAGCCGGAGACGTCGTCGCCGAGCGGTGCCGCGAAGGCGTCGAAGACGTCCAGGCGGCGGTCCGGGCCGGCAGCCCACGTCTCGGGGTCGAACCGGCCCCGGATCACCGTCGAGTACGGCGGCAGCGCGCGGTAGCGGTCGTAGGCGGCGCGGCGAGCTCGTCCACCTCGCGGCGCAGTCGCGCGACCTTGCCGGGGTGCGCGGCCGCGCCCACGCCGCCTCGCGCACGGCCGCCTGCCTGGTCGGCAGCTCTTCGGGGTCGACGCCGACGTCGTGGTGGCGAGGCCACTCCGGGTCCTCGGCCGGGCGCGGCGCGGACACCTCGAACTCGTCGGCGAAGCGGTGGCCGCACTGTCGGGCGTAGGCCTCGCGGGTGAGCTCGGCGCGGGCGAGTCGGGCCAGGCCGAGGCTCGTCAACTCCCCCACAGCGCGAGCAGGGCGAGCCTGGTCAGCGAGGCGCCCTTCCCGTCGACGGTCTCCAGGTCGGCCGCGGGGTCGGCGAGCGGCAGCACCAGTGTGGTGGTCCCCATCCGCCGCTCCTCGCACCGGTGGCGACCACGGGCGGCGCGTGGCTCTACGGGGCGAGCAGGGCTGTTGGGGGCGTGGGGTTCCCCGGCGCGCGGGGTGAGGGCGCGAACTCCCGCGCGCCGGGGAGGTTCACAGGCCGTTGGTGAACAGCAGGCGGTTGACCGTGCCGCCGGTGGCGCCGCCGCCCACGACGTTCGGCGTGGCGCTGGAGTTCAGCCAGTTGTGCACGGTGGCCGACGGCTGGTCGCCGAACCGCTGCTTGTAGAGCGCGGCCACGCCCGCCACGTGCGGCGACGACATGGACGTCCCGCTCATCGTGCCCGAGCCGCCGGTGCGGACGGTCGAGACGATCGAGCTGCCCGGCGCGTAGAGGTCGACGCAGGCGCCCGTGCTGGAGAACGACGACCGGGCGTCGGTGTTCGTGGTGGACGCCACCACGCTGGCCGTCTCGACCTTGCGCGGCAGGCGGTCGCACGAGTTGCCGCCGGTGTTGCCCGCCGAGGTCGCCAGGAAGACGCCCGCCGCGATCATGTTGCGGATCGCGGTCTCCAGGCTGGCCGACGCGGTGAAGTTCCACGACGTGTTGGCGACGGCCGGCTTGGTGTGGTTGGCGGTGACCCAGTTGATCGCGTTGAGCGCCGACGTGGTGGTGGCGCTGCCGGAGCAGTTCATCATCTTCACGCCGTGCAGCCGCACGCCCTTGGCGATGCCGTAGGTGGCGGAGCCGATCGTGCCGGCGACGTGCGTGCCGTGGCCGTGGCAGTCGGTGTTGTCGGTGTCGTAGGCGTTGTAGTCGAAGGTGGCCCGGCCGCCGAAGTCCGCGTGGCCCGGCGTGATGCCGGTGTCGATGATGTAGGCGTGCACGCCCGCGCCGGTCTGGTTGTAGGTGAAGCTCTTCGACAGCGGCAGGGCGGCCTGGTCGATCCGGTCGATGCCCCACGACGGCGGGTTGGCCTGGGTGGCGTCGAGCGCGTCGGTGACCAGCACGTCCTGCTCGATCGTGGTGACCGCCGGGTCGCGGCTGAGCTTGCGCAGCTGCGCCGGGGTGAGCTTGGCGGCGAAGCCGTGGAACGCCGCGTCCCACACGTGGGTCGGCGTGACGCCCGCCGTGGCGGCCACGCTCGCGCCGCCGCGGGCCGTCGAGCCGAGGGTGACGATGTAGGAGTCCTTGATCGGGTGGACGGTCGCGGACGCCGTCGCGGTGACGAGGTCGGCCTGGTGCTGGGGTTCGGCCGAGGCGGTGGTGGCGGTGAGGCCGACGGCGGTGCTCGCGACGGCCAGGACGGTGAGCGTTCGACGGAAAGGACGCACGGGGTGGCTCCTTCGGGTGAACCCGGACGAGCGCGCCCCGACGCAGGGTTGACGGAGCCGACGGTCACTCGCCCGAGGTCCAGACCAGCAGCCTGACCAGCGGTTTTGTCATGGTCAACCGAGGTCGGCCGAACGGCCGCCCGGCTCGTCACCCTCGGTGGACATAACGGACAACTGGTAATGCCCGGGTCGCTCGGCCGGGCGCTTGCCCGCCGCCGACCGGGCCAGTGCCAGCCGGGTCAGCGCGACACCGACCAGGACGACCGCCATGCCCGCGACGATCCGGGGCGTCAGCGGCTCGTCCAGCACGAGCGCGCCCAGCGCGACCGAGACGACCGGCAGCAGGTAGCCGACCGTGGCGGCGCTGGTCGGGCCTTCGTCCTCGATGATCCGGTAGTTGAGGATGAACGTGAAGCCGGTGCCGAAGACGCCGAGCACCACGACGGCGACGACGGCCGTGGCGTTGGGCGTGGCCGGCGCGTGGTCGAACGGGATCATGACGGTGCTCAGCGCCGTGGCGGCGAGGAGCTGCGCCGCGGACACCGCGACCGGACCGCCCTGGCCGACCAGCTCGCGCCCCATGTAGGCGAACGCGACCGCGTAGCTCGCCGCCGCGCCGAGCAGGGCCAGCGCGCCCAGGCTGACCACGCCGGGCTGCTCCCACGGGGCGAAGATCAGGGTCACGCCGGTGAAACCGACGACCAGGCCGAGCACCCGGACCGGGGTAACGGGGCCGTCCGTGCCCAGGGCGAAGCCGATGAGCAGCGAGAACAGCGGGGTGGTCGCGTTGAGCACACCGGCCACGCCGGAGTCGACGGTCTGCTGCCCGACGGCGAACAGCAGGAACGGCAGGGCGTTGCAGAAGAACGCGGCGACCGCGAGCCTGCCCCACAGGCGGCGCGGCAGCTTCTGGCGGTTCACGCGCGCCATCACGAGCAGCGTCACGGCCCCGAGGGCGCAGCGGATCACCGTGATCTGCGTCGGCGACAGTCCGGTGAGGGCCAGTTCGATCCACAGGAACACCGAGCCCCACAGCAGGGCCAGCGCACCCATCCGCACCACACCGCGTCCGATCATGGGAACCACCGTCCCCCACGACCGACTTCAAGAAAAGTGAAACCTCATGACGAAGCGTTAAGCACTGCTACAAGATCCGTGCCTGGGTGCAGCACCCCCGCGAGAGTCCCGCACCCAGGTCCCGAGAGTCCTACGCCGAGGACCCCTGAGTTCAACGGTCAGCGCGTGTGGACGAGCAGCGTCTCGACCCCGTGCACGATCGACGCCGTCCGGAACGCGGGCCGCTCCTCGGCCAGGCGCAGGTTCGGGAAGCGGCGCAGCAGGGCCGGGTAGGCGGCACGCAGCTCCAGCCGCGCCAGCTCCGCGCCGACGCACCGGTGCGCGCCGTAGCCGAACGCCAGGTGCGACGACGCCGACCGGCCCGCGTCGAAGTCGGACGCCCCTTCGCGGTTCGCCGCCGACAACGACACCACGACCACGTCGCCTTCCTCGATCTGCTGCTCACCGACCCGCAGCGCGTGCCGGGCGAACCGCGGGAACGCCACCTGCACCACGCTCAGGTGCCGCAGCAGCTCCTCGACCAGCGGCGCGGCCGACGCGTCGTCGTCACGCATCGCCGCACGCGCGGCGTCGTCCTTCAGCAGCACGATCGCGCCCAACGCGAGCATCGAGGCCGTGGTGTCGAACCCGCCGGTCAGCACACCGTCGGCGAGGCCCGCGAGCTCCACGTCGCTCACGTCGTCGCCGTGCTGCCGGATGATCGAGCCGATCAGGCCGTCACCGGGCGACCGGCGCTCGCGGCGCACGATCTCCTCCATGTACGACAGCGACTCGGAGATCGCGCCCAGCGCCTGGCCCGCGCCGCCGAACACGTCGAACCGCGCCGCCGCCAGCTCTTGGAACCGGTCGCGGTCGGCGTAGGGCACGCCCAGCAGTTCGCAGATGGTCAGCGACGGGACCGGCAGCGCGAACTCCCGCACCAGGTCGACCGGCCCGTCGGCCGCCTCCATGGCGTCCAGCCGCTCGGTGACGATCGCGTCGATGCGCGGCACCAGCCGGGACAGCCGGCGCATGGTGAACTCCGGCGTGAGCAGCTTGCGCAGCCGCGTGTGGTCGGGCGGGTCGGCGAAGCCGAGGCCGCCGGGCGACTGCTCCAGCCGGCCGACCGCCGCGCCGAGCCGCGCGTAGTCGTTGCTGAACGCACCTGTGTCGGAAAGCACGTTCTTCGCTTCGTCCTGACCGGTGACCAACCACACCCGCAGGCCGAACGGCATCGGGATCCGGTGCACCGCGCCGGTCTCCCGCATCCGCTCCAACTCGGCGACCGGCACCACGCCGTCCCGCTTCAGCGGAACCAGCGCACGGTCCGGGAGCAGCGCGAACGCCCGCGAACCGATCTTGCCCAACACCCACCGCGTCGCCGAACGCCGTGCGACCCACGCCACCAGACCGTCGCGCACGGACGCCAGAGTCGTCATCGAACACCCCTCTTCCCCAGACCGGATCGCCCGACGGTAACCGTACGTAGGGGTGAGCAGCATCGCGCTAGAGGCGGATTGACACGCCAAGGTCCGTGACAGACGATCGGCAATCGCGCGCGACACGGGGGAAGCCGGTCGAAATCCGGCGCTGACCCGCAACGGTAGGTCCCACCCGGGACGAGCCCGAACACCCGTCGCGCGTGCCACGCTCCTGACACCGTCGAGGTCAACGGGTCGGAGCCCGGGGGAAGTCGGTCACGGCTGTCCGGGGTCCGCTCACGCCTTGCCCCCGGAAAGGCCGAACATGTCGTTGAGACGGACCGCTGCCGTCATCGCCGCCGCCGCTGCCGCCGTGCTCGCGGCGACGACCGCCGCCCAGAGCCAGGCGGCGCCGACGACGCCGGACGTGAGCGACACGGCCGCCGGCTGGCTCTCCCGGCAGCTCGTCGACGGCGACCACTTCGAGAACGTCATCGAGGGCGTCGCCTACCCCGACCAGGGCCTGACCCTCGACGCGCTGTTCGCGTTCACCGCGGCCGGCGTGGCGTCCGACAGCGCGGACCAGGCCGCCGCCTGGCTCGCGGAGCCCGAGGTCATCGCCAACTACCTGCGCTTCGGCGACCCCGCCGAGTCGTTCGCGGGCGCGCACGCCAAGCTCGCGCTGGCGGTGCAGGTGCGGGGCCTGGACCCGACGTCCTTCGGTGGCGAGGACCTGATCGCCGGCCTCACCGCGCTCCAGACGCCGTCCGGCCGGTTCTCGGACAAGTCCCAGTACGGCGACTACTCCAACGGCTTCACCCAGGCGTTCGCGGTGCTCGCGCTGGACCGGTGGGAGGGCGCGCCGCAGGCCGCCGTCGACTACCTCGTCGGCCGGCAGTGCGCCGACGGCGGGTTCCCGCTGGTCCTGGAGGCCGCGACCTGCGCGTCCCACGTGGACGCCACCGCCATGGTGGTGCAGGCGCTGCTGGCCGTGGGGAAGGACGCCGAAGCCGCCGAGGCGCTCGACTGGCTGACCGGCGCGCAGCAGCCCGGCGGCGGGTTCCGCGACGAGGGCGCGGCCGGCGAGGGCAACGCCAACAGCACCGGTCTGGCCGCGCAGGCGCTGCGCGCGGGCGGTCGGACGGCCGCCGCGGACCAGGCGGCGAGGTTCCTGACGTCGTTGCAGGTCGGGTGCACGGCCGCCGAGGCCGGCCGGGGCGCCATCGCGTTCGACCGGAACGGGTTCACGCAGGCCACGTCGCTGCGTGCGAGCGCACAGGGCGTCCTCGGCCTGGTGGGCGTGAACTTCGCGGACCTGACGGCGGAGGGCGGTACGCCGACCGCGCCGGCGCTCGACTGCTCGGTCACCCCGACCACGTCGACGTCGTCCTCGTCGTCCACTTCGAACACGACGACGACCGCTCCCGCGGCCACCACCACCTCCGACGACACGGCCACCACGACGACGACCGCCGCCGTGGTGGCCGTGTCGACCAACCGCGGCAACCTCGCCCGCACGGGCGCGGAGGTCGGTCCGATGCTGGGGATCGGCGCGTTGCTGCTGGTGGGCGGCGTGCTCGCGGTCACCCTCGCGCGTCGGCGGCACGCGGAGGCACGCAAGTGACGGCACCTGGTCGCGGCACGCCGGCCGTGCCCGTCATCCGATGAGGGGCGGGCTTCGGCGGGCCCTGACGGCCCTGGCCGTCGTCGGGCTCGCCCTGACCACCGTCCCGCTGACCGCCCACGCGGCCGACTGCGGGGGTGTCACGGTGGTCGTGGACTTCGGCCCGCTGGGCGGCGGCGTGCGGACGGGGTGCGCCCCGGGTGACCCGGCCACGGGCACGGCCGCGCTGACCGCCGCCGGGTTCGGCTACACGTTCGCCGCCCGGCAGCCCGGTTTCGTGTGCCGGATCAACGGCGCGCCGAGCAGCGACCCGTGCGTGACCACCTCCCCGACCACGGCGTACTGGGGTTACTGGCACGGCCGGCCGGGCGGTTCGTGGGTCTACAGCAGCACCAGCGCCGGCGCGTACGACCCGGCTCCGGGCAGCGTGGAGGGCTGGGCGTTCGGCGCGGGCGGGCAGCCGGGCATCGCGCCGCCCGCGCCTCAACCGACCCAGCCCGCGCCGCCACCGCCGGCGGCGGGCCAGCCGGTGCAGCCCGGCCAACCTGGGCAACCCGGGCAACCGGAGCCGCCCGCGCCGGTGCCCGGTCAACCCACGCAGCAGACCGCTCAGCCGTCGGAGACGCCGGCGTCGACCACCGCCGGGACGACGACCTCGCCGCCTTCATCGGCGGCGACGACCGCCGCGGGCACGACGTCGAGCACGGCCGCGCCGACCGGTCCAACGGCGGTGGCCGTGGAGCCGACGGCGGGCACGTCGTCCGGTGGCGCGGTCGGGCTGGTCGTCGGGATCGTGGTGATCGCCGCGTTGGCCGGCCTGGGTGTGTGGACCGCGCGCCGGCGCGCCAAGGCGACGGAGTGAGCCTGCACCCCGGCGCGTGGTGGCTGTGGGCGTTGTGCCTGGCCGCCGTGGCCGGCCGCACCACCAACCCGGTGCTGCTGGCGCTGGTGATCGCGGTCGCCGGGTTCGTGGCCGTGTCGTGCCGGGAGGACACGCCGTGGGCCAGTGCTTACGGCGTGTTCCTCAAGTTCGCGCTGGTGGTGCTCGCGGTCCGGGTGGTGCTGCACGTGCTGCTGGGCGGGGTGGGCGGGCCGACGGTGCTCGTGACGTTGCCGGAGATCCCGTTGCCGGAGTGGACGAAGGGCATCCGGCTGGGCGGCCCGGTGAGCGCCGAGGGGCTCGCGTTCGCGGTGTACCAGGGGCTTCAGCTGGCGACGTTGCTGTGCTGCGTCGGCGCTGCCAACGCGCTCGCCAACGCCAAGCGGCTGCTGCGGTCGTTGCCGGCCGCGTTGTACGAGGTCAGCGTGGCGGTGGTGGTGGCGTTGACGGTCGCGCCGCAGCTGGTGGCCAGCGCGCGGTCGGTGCGGCGGGCGCGGGCGTTGCGGGGTGACGTGGTGCGTGGGGTGAAGGCGATGCGGGTGTTGTTGGTGCCGGTGCTGGAGGACGCGTTCGAACGGTCGCTGGTGCTGGCCGCGGCGATGGACTCGCGCGGCTACGGCCGGACGGCGGGGTTGCCGAAGCGGACCAGGGTGGTGACCGGCGCGCTGGTGCTCGGCGGGCTGCTGGGGTTGTGCGTCGGCGCGTACGGGCTGCTCGGCGGCGCCACGCCGGGCGTGGTCGGCACGCCGATGCTGGCGGTGGGCTCGGTGCTGGCCGTCGCGGGCCTGTGGACGGGGTCGCGGCGGGTGCGGCGCAGCCGTTACCGACCGGACCGGTGGGGTGCGCGCGAGCTGGCGATCGCCGGGTCCGGGCTGGTCGCGGCGCTGGCGACGTACCTCGCGCCGGGAGGTTGGGGCGGTGCCGCGCTGACGCCGGCCACGGTGCCGCTGACCGTGCCCGAGCTGCCGCTGCTGCCCGCGGTCGGTCTGCTGTGCGCGCTCGCGCCCGTCGTCATCGCCAGGAATGTCGTGGTTGCCAGGAACGTCGTCGCCAGGGACAAGGTGAACCCGTGATCCGGTTCGAGAACGTGTCCGTCACCTACCGCGACGCCGACGCGCCCGCGTTGGCGTCGGTCGACCTGCACGTGCCCGAAGGCGAGCTGTGCCTGGTCGTCGGGAGGACGGGGTCGGGCAAGTCGACGTTGCTGCGCGCGGTCAACGGCCTGGTGCCGCACTTCACGGGCGGCACGCTCACCGGCCGCGTGCTCGTGGCCGGGCGTGACACCCGCACCCACCCGCCGCGCGAGCTGGCCGACGTGGTGGGCCTGGTGGCGCAGGACCCGCAGGCCGGGTTCGTCACCGACTCGGTCGAGGAGGAGCTGGCGTACTCGATGGAGTCGCTGGCGCTGGCGCAGCCGGTGATGCGCAAGCGCGTCGAGGAGACCTTGGACCTGCTGGGCCTGGCCGACCTGCGACACCGGCCGCTGGCGACGTTGTCGGGCGGGCAGCAGCAACGCGTGGCCGTCGGCGCGGCCCTGACCGCCCACCCGCGGGTGCTGGTGCTGGACGAGCCGACCTCGGCGCTGGACCCCGGCGCGGCGGAGGACGTGCTGGCCGCGCTGCACCGGCTGGTGCACGACCTGGGGATGACCGTGCTGATCGCGGAGCACCGGCTGGAACGGGTCGCGCAGTACGCGGACCGCGTGGTGTGGCTGCCCGGCGGTGGCCTGCCGCCGGTCGCCGGGGAGCCCGGCCCGGTGCTGGCGGACGCCCCCGTCGCGCCGCCCGTGGTGCGGTTGGCGCAGCTGGCCGGGTGGACGCCGGTGCCGGTGTCGATCCGGGACGCGCGGCGGCTCGCCGGCCCGTTGCGCGACCGCCTGCCCGAGCCGCCGGTGGCGCCGTCGTCGCGGCCGGCGGAGTTGGTGGTCGCGCGCGACCTGCGAGTCCGCTACTCCACCGTGGACGCTCTGCGGGGCGTGTCGTTGAGCGTCGGCGCGGGTGAGCGGGTGGCCGTGATGGGCCGCAACGGGTCGGGGAAGTCGAGCCTGCTGTGGGCCGTGCAGGGCACGGGCAAGCGGTCCGGCGGCGAGGTCGCGGTCGACGGCGTCGACCCGGCGGCGCTCAAGCCCGGTCCGCGGCGCAAGGCCGTCGGCCTGGTGCCGCAGCAGCCCGGTGACCTGCTGTACCTGCACACCGTGGGCGGCGAGTGCGCGCAGGCGGACCGCGAGTCGGGCAAGGCCGAGGGCACGTGCCGTGAGCTGCTGGACCGGCTGGCGCCGGGCATCCCGGACGGCCGGCACCCGCGTGACCTGTCGGAGGGCCAGCGGCTCGCGCTGGCGCTGGCCGTGTCGCTCACCCCCTCGCCGCGGGCGGTCCTGCTGGACGAGCCGACGCGGGGCCTGGACTACCCGGCCAAGACGCGGCTCGCGGCGGCGTTGCGCGAACTCGCCGATGCCGGTCACGCCATCGTGCTGGCGACGCACGACGTGGAGTTCGTCGCCGAGTACGCGAGCCGGGTCGTGGTGCTCGCCGAGGGCGAGGTGGTGGCCGACGGCCCGACCGCCGAGGTCGTCACCGCGTCCCCGGTCTTCTCGCCCCAGGTGGCCAAGGTGCTCGCTCCCCTGCCGTGGTTGACGGTGGCGGACGTGCAGACGGCTTTGGCGGCCCTGTGACCGCGCACCGCGCACCGACCCGCGCCACGCGCCACGCGCCGACTCCGGACGCCCAGGGCTGCGCGCCGGCTCCGGACGTCCTGGGCTGCGCGCCGGCTCCGGACGTCCTGGGCTGCGCAGAGGTACCCGCCAGGGGGACCCCTGTTCTTGATCCTGCCGGCTGGGGGCGACAGATCCGCGTCGCCGCAGCCAGCCTGTGGACAACTGCCGGGTGGGTGACCACGTGACTCCTCCGGTCCGCATCCGGCCCCGCGCCACGCTCGCCCTGGCGGTGGCGGCGGCGATCAGCGTGGTCGCGTTCGGGTGGCCGTTGCTGGTGTCGGCGGACGCCGGCATCGCGCAGGGCGCGACCGCGCCGTGGACGTTCGCCCTGCTCCTCCCGCTCGTGCTGGCCGTGGTGCTGGCCGAGATCAGCGAAGGCGGGCTGGACGCGAAAGCCGTGGCGATGCTGGGTGTGCTGTCCGCGCTGGGCGCGGCGATCCGCCCGCTCGGCGCGGGCACGGCGGGGATCGAGACGGTGTTCTTCCTGCTCGTCCTGGGCGGCCGGGTGTTCGGGCCCGGTTTCGGGTTCGTGCTCGGCAACACCATGCTGTTCGCGTCCGCCCTGCTGACGGGCGGGGTCGGGCCGTGGTTGCCGTACCAGATGCTCGGCGCGGCCTGGGTGGCGTTGGGCGCGGGTCTGCTGCCGCGGGCGCGCGGCAAGGTCGAGCTGGCGGTGCTCGCCGCGTACAGCGCCGCCGCGTCCCTGGTCTACGGGCTGCTGCTGAACCTGTCGTTCTGGCCCTTCGCGTTGAGCGCGGGCAGCACCTCGCTGTCGTTCCAGCCGGGCGCGCCGGTGCTGGACAACCTGGTGCGCGTGGTGGCGTTCAGCCTGGCCACGTCGCTGGGCTGGGACGTCGGCCGCGCGGTCACCACCACGATCCTGGTGCTGGCGACCGCTCCGGTGCTGCTGCGCACGTTGCGCCGGGCCGCCCGCCGGGCGTCGTTCGGCGATCCGGTGTTCACCGGGGCAGCTGCGCCGCCACCTCCGCCAACGCGTCCAGCACCTCCGGCGTGACGTAGCCGGTCGCGACCTCGGCCTCGGCGACGGCGACCGTGGTCCGGTCGCGGCCCGAGCCGTAGTTGGCGCCGGTGAACGCCACGTCCGCCAAGCCGACCTGGGCCACGCCCAACGCCGTCACGTCACCGGTGCCGGGCGCGTCCACGATGTCCTGGAACTCCTGCGCGGCGCCGCGCGAGGCGAACTCGACCCAGGCCACCGCGATCACCGCCGAGTTGCCCGCGTCGTCACCGACGGTGAACAGCACCCGTTCCATCGACGCGCACCCGTTCTCCCGCAGGAACTCCCGCACACCGCCGAACGCCGCGTCGACGCACGCGACCTGCTGCTTCTCCGTCCGCTTGAGGCCGTGCAGCCCCATCCGCCGCCACGCGCCGTCGGCGTCACCCCGCCGGGCGAGGTCGCCGCTCTCCTGCTTGCGCGCCTCGACGCCGAGTCCCGGACCACCGCCGCCGCCGGAGCCGCCGGTGCTGAGGCCGACCGCTCCCCCGTACCCGACCGCGCTGAGCGCGATCAACCCGGCCAACAGCGCCGACCTGCTCCGCCCGCCCCGGCCGGCGACCGGCCGGACCCGGCCGCGGTCGTCGGTGTAGAAACCCTTGGGCACCGTGACCTCCTCCCCCTGAGGAAGGTTTAGCAACGCCCGGGGCGCGGAGACCCGAAATTCGCGGAGAACCGCTCGAAGAGCGCAAACCAGACGGTCGGTTCACTGACCGTGCGTAACCCGCCACCGGTCGTAGTCCTCCGGTGTGCGCACCGCGTCGTCCAGCACCGCCCGGTACACGTCGAAGCTGCGGTAGTCCGGGCGCGAGTGCTTGATCAGCAGGATCGCCGAGCGGGTCTCCGGCGTGAGCCGGGCGGGCAGCTCGCGCACGTGCCCGAGGTCCGGCTGGCGCGCCGGCTCGTCCACGAACCAGATGTCGGCGTTCCACTCGGTCCCGGAGCTCTCGCGGTACGTCAAGCCCAGGTACAGCCCGTCGGGGTAGGCGTCCGGTTCGGCGTTCCAGTGGCCGTCGTCCTTGCGGAACCGCACCACCCGCACCCGCTCGTGCCGCGCCAGCCGGGCGGCGACCCCCACGACGGCGTCCACGTCCAGCGTCGGGCACGCCACCGTGACGTCGAGGTCGGGCACCACCATCAGGCCCATCGCCGAGCTGCCCGTCCGCACCGGCTCGCCCAGCGCCGACAGCAGCTCGTCCAGCCCGAGGTCCGCCACCACGGCGTCCGCCCGCGCCTGCAACTCGTCCTGGCGCCGCAGCAGCTCGTCGATCATGCGGCCAGTGTCGCCGACTTGGGACGCACGGCCAGCAGCAGCGCCAACCCGAGCACCGACATCGTCAGGCCCATGCCGTAGGCGGTGCGGTAGCCGAGGTGCTGCGCGAGGCCCAGCAACGGCCCGACGAGCATCGCGCTGGTCTTGTAGGTGTTGGTGAACAGCGTGCTGGCGTACCCGGGCCGGTCGGGCGCGAGGTCCTGGAAGTAGGAGATGCCGAGGCCCATCACCGCCGAGATGACCACGGCGTGCAGCACCTGTGCCGCCATGACCTGCCAGGTCGCCTGGGTGAACAGCATGATCGAGTAGTACGCCAGGGCGACCGCGCCGCCCGACAGCACGAGCACGCGGAGGTTGTGCCGCATCGCCAGCGCGCCGAAGCCGAGCATCAGCGGGATCTCCAGGGCCGCGCACAACCCCAGCACCAGGCCCGCGTCCCGGGTCGTGCCGCCCAGGCTCTCGGTCACGAACAACGGCATCGCCGTCACGCCGACCGACGTCGCGCACTGCAGCAGCACGAACGCCGCCGCCGCGAGCACGACCTCCCGCCGCAGCCCCGACTGCCGGGCCACCTCGGGCGACGGCGGCGCGGACGGCCCCAGCTCGGGCAGCCACACCAGGATCACGACGACCGCCACCGCGTACACCGCGGCGCTGACGGCGAACAGACCGGTGAAGCCGCCGCCGGCGAGCAGCAGGGCGCCCAGCGGCGGACCACCGACCCACGCGATCGACATCGTCGTCCGCAGGCCGCTCATCGCCAACGGCGCCCTGGCCGAGCCGCTGCGTTCGAGCAGTTGCCGCGCGTAGGCGTACATCTGCGGGATCTGCGCGGACGCCATCGCCCACACCGTGACCGCGACGACCAGCAACAGCCAGTAGTCCCGCAGCACGGCGAACAGCACCCACGCCAGCCCGCCCGACACCCCGGCCACCACCAGCAGCGTGCGGCGGATCGCCCGCGAGTCGGAGAACCGCCCGACCAGCGTGCTCACCACCATCGACACCAACGCGCTGACCAGCAGGAACGCCCCTACCGCGACCGGGCCGGCCTTGACTTCCTTGATCAGGAACAACGACAGGAACGGGCCCGCGAGCGCGTACCCGACCCCCGTCAGCAGGCTCACGGACAGCAGCGGCAGGAAGGGACGCGACCGGGGTTGGGCAGGGGTTTCGCTCAGGACGGGCACACCGGCGATCCTCGTCGCCCGAATGGGTGACGAGGAAGCCGATTTCCAGCATGCGGACCGGTGAGAGCGCTCACACAGCGGCGCGCGCGACCAGCACCGCCATGTCCAGCGGCAGCTCGCGGATGTCCTCCAGCACGAAGCCGTTGGCCGCCAGCAGGCTCCGGTGCTCCTCCGTGGTCCGCTCGCCACCCTGCACGGTGTTGACCATCATGTGGACGTTGAACGCCAGCGGCAGCAGGGTGCGCGGGTCGCCCTGGATCGGGCGCTCCACCAGGGCCAGCGTCGCGCCCTCCGCCATCGCCGCGCGCACGTTGCGCAGGATCACCGAGCACCGCTCGTCGTCCCAGTCGTGCATGATCCGCGACAGCAGGTAGAGGTCCGCGCCCGACGGCACCGGGTCGTGGAAGAAGTCGCCCGCGACCACCGACGCCCGCGCGCCGTGACCGGCGAGCACGTCGGTCGCCGCGCCGATCACGTGCGGCCGGTCGAACAGCACCCCGCGCAGTCCCGGTCCGGCGGCCAGCACGAGGTCCAGCAGCCGTCCGTCGCCGCCGCCCACGTCGACCACCGTGCCGGTGTCGGGCAGGTCCAGCAGTCCGGGCACCAGCCCGAGGAACGCCGTGCCCGCCGCCATCGCGCCCTCGAACAGCCGCGCGTCGGCCGGGTTCGCGGCGAAGTGCTCGAACGGCTGGGCGCCGTAGACGTGGCTGAACCCGCTCTCGCCGGTGCGCACGGCGTGCTCCAGCCCGCTGAACGACCGGTAGAACAGGCCGCCGTAGATCCGCGCGAGGTCCCGCTGCGACCCGGCCACGTCGTCGCGCAGCAGCGTGCCGACCTCGGTCAACGACCACCGCTCGCCGTCGCGGCCCAGCACGCCCAGCCCGGCCAGGTAGGCGAGCACCCGGCGCAGCTTGTCCGGGCGCGAGCCGGTGCGGGCGGCCAGGTCGGCGGTGTCGAGCGGGCCGTCGGCGAGCTGGTCGGCGATCCCCAGCTCCGCCGCCGCCGCCACGGCCCGGGTGCGCCACGCGCCGGTCATCAGGTCGAGCATCGAGCGCCGCGGCTGGTCGGGGCGTCCGAGGTGGTGCTCCAGCGCTTCGGCGTGGTGGCCGGGCGCGTGCAGCACGAGCCGGGTCGTGCCGCGGAAGCAGAGGGTCGTGTCCTGCCCGTCGTAGCCGCCGCCGTCGGGTCTGAGGCCCGAGTCCCGCAACGTCGCGCACGCCCCGCGCAGCACCACGTCGTCGGCGTCGGTGACGCGGAACGCGACGTGCGACTCGGCCTCCCGCTCGGCCTCGGGCATCTCCGCGCGCGGCACGAGCAGCCGCACCTCCCGCGACCCGACCGCACCCCGCACGACCCGCACGTCGAGCTCCTGCCCGGCACGTCCGCGCACCACTTCATCCGGGCGCGGCTCCGGCGCGTCCACGCCCAGCCCGGCCAGCACCCCGACCAGGCCGGCCGGCCGCGCCGACGCCACGAACACCGCCGCGCGCCCGAACTCCAGGTAGCGCACGAGGCAGGCGGACGGCTCAGCGCCCACCACGGCCGCCAGCACGTCCCCGGTGCCCCGGTCCCGCAGGAAGGCCACGGTCGCCGTCAACCGGTCGAGGTCTCTCCCACCGAGCACGCCGGGCACGCCGCTCACCGTCACGGACATCGCTGATCCTCTCCAGAGGATGGCCGTGCCCCACCCGCGCGGGCGGGGCACGGCGGACTCGTCACCCCGGGCGGGGTTAAGGTCTGTCGAGCTCCGGGTGGAGCTCGATGTCGCACCAGCGCACGAGGCCGGCGATGCGTGGCTGCCCGTCGTGCCGCCACACCATGGACGGTTTGGTCATCTCGCCGGGCGCGGACACCCTGCTGGCGCCGAGCACGGCCAGTTCGCGCGCGGTCCGCCGGAACTCCTCGCCGACCGCGCCGAGGCCGACGTTCTGCAGGTGCTCGGCGAACGGCCGCATCGCGTCGACCGCCGCCGCCACGTCCGGCACGGACACGATCCGCGCGACCCGGTTGCCCGCTCCGCTGAGCGGCATGAGCGCGTCGTCCAGCACGACCGTCCACTCCAGACCGTCGGGCGCCCACACCTCGCTGTCGTCGGAAGTGGCCGCACGCCACTCGGCGACGAGGCGGCGGTGCTGCAGCACGGTGGCGTCCTGCGCGTCGATCGTCCCGGGTGGACTGTCCTGCGCCTCCCGGCGCATCGCCGCCGCCAGGTGCTCGGCGATCGACCGGGCGTGCTCCCGCGGCACCAGGTAGACCTGCGGTGAGAGGCACGCGTGCTGGTCGAAGTCGCTGCAGTCGGCGGCGATGCGGCGGGCCACCTCGGCGGGGCCGTGCTGTGCCGCGTACTCGGCGCTGACGATGCCGAACGACAGCTTGTGCCCGTGCTCCTCGTAGAGCTGGTGCGGCCCGACCTTGGCCCGGATCGCCGCGCACGCCTGGTCGCCGCCGTAGGCGATCACGGCGTCGGCCTGGCCGAGCGCGGCTTCCAGCACGGCCTCGTCGTCCCGGTCCCAGTAGGTCGCCACGACGGCGTCGGCGAGCACCGGCTCCACGTCGTGCAGGGTGCGCAGGAACGCGGCGGTGAAGTGCGGCTCCTTGGCCGGGATCTTGGCGATCACGGACGCCTTCACCAGCAGCGACCGCACCAACGACCGCGACGGCAACCCCGGGACGTTGCCGGAGAACACCGCCAGCACGGTGCGCGGCCCGACCGCGGTGGTGCCGCCGCGGAAGCCGTCGAGCACCTCCGGGTCGCCCAGCTCCCGCGTCAGCGCGGCCAGCAGCGACTCGGCGCGCAGGTTGCCCAGCTCCGCGTCCAGCGCGTGGTCGATCGTCTCCTCCGACATGCCGGTGACCAGCGCCGCGTCCCGCACGGCGGCCCGGCGGGCGGTGAAGTCCCGCTTGCCCCACAGGTCCACGACCGCGTCGACGGCCTCGACGATGCGCCGCACGGGCATCCGCCGCAGGTTCTCGTGCGCGGTCCGGAGTCCGTCGCCGACGGCGGCCCAGTCGGTGGGGCGCACGCCACGCCACTCGTGCGCGCCGGCCTTCAGGGTGAACGGCACGCCTTCCGCCGTCAGCCACCCAGGCGTCCACGACACGCTCATGCCGCGCCTCCCGTCATCTCGTCCAGGGTCAGCGAGCAACCGCGGCTGGAGCTGCCCGCGATCCGGCCCGCGATGGCCACGCCGTCCGGCCCGGCGATGCCGACGTCGCCGGTGAGCAGCACGTGCGGCCGGTCCAGCAGGGACAGGTCGGTGACCTCCAGCAGGCCTCGGCCCTCCGCCAGGTGCTCGCGCGTGCGGGGGTCGCGGACCTTCGGGCCGCCCGCCGGGTGGCTGCCCTTGGGACGTTCGCCGAGCGGGCCGACCGGTGTGTCGGAGGCGTCGTAGAGCATGTTGGCCAGCTCGGTCATGCCGAAGATGTTGCCGTGCCGCTCGATGCCGAAGACCCGGTGCACGGCGGCGCGCAGGTCGTCCACGCGCATGACCCGCGAGCGGCCCTTGAACCCGCCGCCGTCGTACATCCGCGAGCCGGGCGGAAGCTGCCAGCTCCGGCCCTGTTCCTCCAGGGCGTCGCAGATGTTGACGAACGCGAAGGTCGCGCCGACGAGCACGACCGGCAGCCCTTCGGCCACGGCCGCGTCCAGGCGCCGCGCCAGCAGGTCGAAGTCCACCCCGTCGGCGCCCACGACGGCCGTGCTGAGCGCGGGGTCGCCGCACGACTTGGCGATGCGGGCCATGTCGAACGCGATCGCCATCTCCGGCGCGGCCTGCTCCGACGGCGCGAACGGGAGGACCACGGGCCGCACGCCGTCGTCCGGTCTCAGGTGCCGCCGGGCGTTGGCCTCGATGGCGAGCCCCTTCAGCTCCAGCCCGAGCTTGGAGTAGCGCACGGTGCCGCGGGTGCTCCCGGTCGTTCCGCTGGTGCGGAACACGCGGACCACCGGCGCGTCCGGGAACAGGTTCGGACCCCCGTCCTTGTAGGCGGTGTCCGGAACGCCGACGCCCACGCCGACCTGCTTCCAGTACCGGGCCACGTCCGGCGAGTTCGCCGTGGACAGCTCGACCAGCTGCTCGTGGAGGTCGAGGGGGTCGCCCACACCGTCGCAGACAAGTCGCGCCATGTGGTCGAAGAGCCGCGCGACGTGGGGATCGTCGTGGGCAACGGTCATCGAGAGATCCTCCTGCGGTGACGGTCGGGCTCGGGACAGGTCAGCAGCGGCGGACGCGTCGGACAAGGTCCGTCCCCGGAACGGGGCACGGCTGACCGGGGGTTTTCCGAGGGCCACAGGATGACTCAGCAACGGCCTGCGCAGAACCGAACGAGCGCGTTCCGCTTCGGGAAGCGGAACGCCGACCGGTCCGGTCGGTGCTTGTGGACGGAGGCGGAACGCCCCGGAACGCCTGCGAACGTCCGTGAACGCGCCGGCATGTCACCGACCGGGGCTTGACACGCGGTCGACATGGTTCTGACACGCGCTCTGACACGGGTCTGCACGCCCGATGACACGTCCGCCTTGGAGGGTCGTCCCCGAACGACAGGGAGGAACGGACATGGAGTACGCATTCGAGGCGGAGGGCCTGGTCAAGCGGTACGGCAAGACGACCGCGCTGGCCGGCGTCGACCTCGCCGCGCGACCCGGGACCGTGCTGGGGGTGCTCGGGCCGAACGGCGCGGGCAAGACGACCGCGGTGCGGATCTTGGCCACGTTGCTGCGGCCGGACGGCGGACGCGCGGCGGTCGGCGGGCTGGACGTGGTGTCGGACGCGGCGCGGGTGCGCCGGCTGATCGGGCTGACCGGGCAGTACGCCTCGGTGGACGAGGACCTGACCGGCGTGCAGAACCTCGTGCTGATCGGGCAGCTGCTCAACCTGCGCACCTCGCAGGCCAAGGCGCGGGCCGCCGAGCTGCTGCGCGACTTCGAGCTCACCGAGGCGGGCGGGCGGCAGGTCAAGACCTACTCCGGTGGCATGCGGCGGCGGCTGGACCTCGCCGCGAGCCTGGTCGGCCGGCCCGACGTGATCTACCTGGACGAGCCGACCACCGGGCTGGACCCGGCCAAGCGGGACGACATCTGGCAGGTGGTGCGCACGCTCGTGGCCGACGGCGCGACCGTGCTGCTGACCACGCAGTACCTGGAAGAGGCGGACGCGCTGGCCGACGAGATCTCGGTCATCGACCACGGGCGGGTGATCGCGCACGGCACGCCCGCGTCGCTCAAGCGGATCGTCGGCGGGCAGACCGTGCTGGTGCGGCCGGCGGACCCGGCCCGCCTGGCGGACGCCGCCGCCGTGCTGGCCGAGGTGTCCGGGCACCAGCCGGAGTCGACCGCGCGGGGCGTGGTGACCGTGCCGGTGGACGGCGACGCGGCGTTCACCGAGGTGGTGCGGCGGCTGGAGCAGCGGCGGATCTCGGTGACCGAGCTGTCGCTGCGGCTGCCGAGCCTGGACGAGGTGTTCTTCACGTTGACCGGCAAGCACACGGAGGTGGCGGCATGACGACGGTGACGGCTTCACCGGTGGTGGTCCGCGGGGCGGAGGCGCCGCGGCCGTTCGCCCTCGTGCGGCACAGCCTGGCGCTGGCGCGCCGCAGCCTGATCAAGACGATGCGGTCGCCGGAGCAGTTGCTGGACGTGACGTTGCAGCCGGTGATCTTCGTGGTGCTGTTCGTGTACCTGCTGGGCGGCGCGGTGTCCGGGTCCACCCACGAGTACCTGCAGCTGCTGCTGCCCGCGATCATGGTGCAGACCACCATGTTCGGCGGGATGGCGACCGGCGTGAACCTCAACACCGACATCGGCAAGGGCGTGTTCGACCGGTTCCGGAGCCTGCCGATCGGCCGGTCCGCGCCGCTGGTCGGGTCCGTGCTCGGCGACCTCATCCGGTACGTGGTGGCGGTGGTGTCGCTGCTGGTCTTCGGCAGCCTCATGGGGTTCCGCGTGGAGACCGGGGTGTTGCCCGCGCTGGCCGCGTGCCTGCTGGCGATCCTGTTCGCGTTCTCGGTGAGCTGGGCCTTCGTGCTGGTGGGGATGCTGGTCCGGACCTCGGGCGCGGTGCAGGGCATCGGGTTCCTGGTGATGTTCCCGCTGACGTTCGGCACGAGCATGATCGCGCCGGCCGAGACGTTGCCGGGGTGGCTGCGCTCGTGGGTCGAGATCAACCCGGTGACCCACGTGATGAACGCGTCACGGGGCCTGATGGTGGGCGGTCCCGTGGCCGGCCCGGTGGCGTGGACGTTGGCCTGGTCCGCGCTGTTCGTGGCCGTCTTCGCCCCGCTGGCCGTGCACGCCTACCGCCGCCGCGCCTGACGGGGCCCGGGCCGACCGGTCTTCAGCGGGGTGAAGACCGGTCGGCCCGGTTGCCGCAGTGGTCAGCTCAGGACCAGCGAGAGGCCGTAGGCGGAGAGGATCGGGTTGACTTCCTGGTAGTACGTGGTCCCGCCGCTGGAGCAGTTGCCCGAGCCGCCCGACGTGACACCCTGGGCCTGGTTCGAGCTGAGCCAGGAACCCCCGGAGTCACCGGGCTCGGCGCAGACGTTCGTGCGGGTCAGGTTGTAGACGACGCCCTGCGGGTAGTTCACGGTCTGGCCGCGGGCTTGGATGTAGTTGCACCACATGCCGGTCGTGGAGCCGGAACGGCACACACCGGAGCCCACCGGGACCTGTGCGGAGCCGCGCACGTAGTACCAGCTGCCGTTGTAGCCCTCCATGTAGCCCCACAGGTTCACGCCCGCGACGGTCTGCACGTACGAGTAGTCGTAGTAGGGGAACGTGGAGCCCGCGAAGTAGCCGTAGAGTGCGCCGTACTGGTCGGTGGTCTGGGAACCGGGGGTGCCGCAGTGGCCCGCGCTCACGAACCCGCCGTACACGGCGAAGCCGATGGAGCACCGGCCGGCGTTGTTGATCCAGTACGGCCAACCGCCGACCACGTCCGCGTAGAGCCGCGGCGAGTGCTCCTCCTGCACCACCCGCACGGCGCGGTGCCGGGAGGTGGCCTCGTCGACGAACGCGGTCACGGCGGCGTCGACCTTGTGCCGGTTGACGGTGACGACGACCGCGTTGGTCCGCACGTCGACGTACCAGCCGTTCACACCGGCCGGCGCGGCCTTGCCCGCCTGCCGGTCGATGGCGGTCTTGGCGGCGTCGAGCTGGGCGTAGCTGTGCGCGACGGGCACGACGGTCACGTCGAGACCGGTCTTGTCGGCGGCGGCGTCACCGGCCACCGCGACGGCGAGCTTGCCGGTCGCGGGGTCGAACCAGCTGCCCGCGTAGGACGAGCCGTAGAGCTTGCGGGCCACCGTCTCGGCGCCGCGAGCCTTCTCTTCCTGGGCCAGGCGGGTCTGCACGCCTTCGGCGGTGAGGCCGAAGTCGCGCTTCATCGCCTCGGCCATGCCGAGGGAGACGCGCGTCGCGGCGTCGGGGGACGTCGTGTCGGCGATGGTGGGCGCCGCGGCCGCGGGCAGGGACGGAATGGCCAGGCCGATCGCGAGGATGACCGCGCCGGCTAATCGGGCAGTGCGGGAAGAAGTCATTCGGGCAGCCCTTTCACACCAAGGATGCAGGGGATGTCGACCGTCGGAGACCCGACGGAGTCGAAACGATACATTCCCGATCGAAGCACCCATACCGCCGAGTCGGTGGTGTCACGATGATTGTTTTCGCAGTTCACGACGGGTGGAATGACGCAGTCGCACACCCGGGAACACCGCACTCGCGGATTCGTCTTCCCGTAGTGACAACCCGGTCGAACCCCTTCTCGCGATTTCGGGTCCGGGCCGTTCCCTTTGTTTCGGCGAGGTCCCGCGGCCTATCCGTCGAGGGCGCCCGCCGCTTTCCCGCGCGCCGGGCGAGTGGCGGTCAGGGGGTCGGTCGGATCAGGGCGATGGCGTCGGCGCGGTCGAGGGCGAGACCGGCGGCGTAGGCCAGGTCGTAGGCGGCGGGGCCGATCGTGTCGTGCAGGTGGGTGGCGAGGCGGGTGATCTCCGGGTTGCGGGGGTCGGCGGCGCCGCGCAGGTTCTCGGCCACGCCCAGGGCCCTGGCCCCGTCGGTCGGGTTGGCGAAGTGGGTGCGCACGGCCGCCTCGGCGACGGCGACCCTGGCCAGGACCGGCATGTCCTTGGCCGACATGGCGTGGTCGAAGGCGGTGCGGACGGCTTCCGCGGCCGCCGCGTGGTCGCCGCGCTCCACGGCGAGGTGCGCGAGTGACGTCAGGATCTGCGCGTGGAACTGCGGCACGACGAACGGCTCGCCCGCGAGCGAGGCCTGGGCCGCCTCGTACTGCCGTTCCGCCTCGGCCAGGTGGCCGTCGTAGCGGGCCAGGTCGCCGAGCACCAGCCAGGCGAACGCGACACCGCGCGCCGCCCACGGTTGCGACGACACGGGCTTGGTCAGCGCGAGGCAGTCGGCGCGGGCCGCGGCCACGTCGCCCAGTTGGATGCGCGCGGTGGCCAGCAGGATCCGTTCGTGGGCCGCGTCGTCGTCGGCGT
The DNA here is from genome assembly GCF_016695385.1 of Saccharothrix sp. 6-C. Lineage (NCBI taxonomy): Bacteria > Bacillati > Actinomycetota > Actinomycetes > Pseudonocardiales > Pseudonocardiaceae > Saccharothrix > Saccharothrix sp. 6-C. The sequence goes on from NZ_CP064192.1 coordinate 3,880,900, forward strand.
CCAGTTCGGCGAGCAACCGGATCGACTCCTCCAGCGCCGTGATCGCCTCCTCCGGGTCGCCGAAGCGCAGGTGCGCCTCGGCCACCCCGGTCAACGCCTGAGCCAGCGCGAACCGGTCGCCCACCTCGCGCAGCCCGGCGATGGCGGTGGTGATGTCGTCACGCGCGCCGCGCAGGTCGCCCTCGTTCTCCCGCACCGCGCCGCGCACCATCCACAGCACGGCCCGCGCCCACGGGTCCGGCACGTCCAGCCGCCGGTCCACCGCCGACAACGCCCGTCCGGCGTCGTCGAGGAACAGCCCCAGCATCGGCTCCAGCAGCACGAGCACCGGGTGCTCGGCGCCGGCGGACTCGGCGACCAGCTCGGCGAGCCGGGAGATGTGGTCGTCGAGGTCCTGGAAGCCGCCCGTCACCGCGTTGTTCACGAGCAGGAACGCGGACACGACCTGGCGTGCCGTGGCGGGCGCGTCCCCCGGCACCGCCAGCGCGAGCCGCAGCCAGGGCACCGACTCGGCCCGGTTGCCGCGCATGGTCCAGAACAGGCCCATCGCGGCGGCCAGCCGCACGGCGGTGTCGGCGTCGCCGCTGTCGGCGGCGAAGTGCAGCGCGGCGATCAGGTTGTCCCGCTCGGCCTCCAGCCTGGCGATCCAGGTCAGCTGCTCCTTGCCGCGCAGGTGCGGTTCGGCGGTCTCGGCGAGGTCGCGGAAGTACTCGGCGTGCTCGGCCCGGGCCGCGGCGACCCGGCCGCCCTCGGCGAGCCGTTCCAGGCAGTACTCGCGGATCGTCTCCAGCATCCGGTAGCGGGCGCCGTCGACGACCTGCACCAGCGACTTGTCGACCAGGGCGGCGAGCAGGTCGAACGCGTCGGCGCCGGCGAGCCGTTCGGCGGCTTCCAGGTCGAGGCCCGCCGGGAACACGGCCAGTCGCGCGGCGAAGTCCCGTTCCGGCTCCGACAGCAGGTCCCAGCTCCACGCCACCACCGCGCGCAACGTCTGGTGCCGCGGCATGGCGGTGCGGCTGCCGCCGGTGAGCAGGCGGAACCGGTCGTCGAGGCGGGCGGCCAGCTGCGCGACCGTCAGCGACCGCAGCCGGGCGGCGGCCAGTTCGATCGCCAGCGGGAGGCCGTCCAGCCGCCGGCACACCTCGGCGACCGCCTCGGCGTCGTCCGGCGTCACGGTGAAGCCGGGCCGCACCGCCGCGGCGCGTTCGGCGAGCAGCCGCACGGCCGCGTCGCCGTCCAGCGGCGGCACCGGGCTGACCACCTCCCCGTACACGCCGAGCGGTTCCCGGCTGGTGGCCAGCACGCGCAGCCGGGGGGAGCGGCCGAGCAGCTCGTCGGCGAACCGGGCCGCCGCGTCGACCAGGTGCTCGCAGTTGTCCAGCACGATCACCGCGTCGGTGCGCGACAGCACGTCCACCAGCCGGGTCATCGTGTCGACCAGCGCCACGGGCCGGTCGACGGTGCGCTGGTCGCGCAGGCCGAGCGCGCCGAGCACGGCGGGCGCGACGTCGTCCGGGTCGGTCACCGACGCCAGCTCGACCAGCCACGCGCCGCCGGGCAGCCGGGCGGCGACCGTGGTGGCCAGGCGGGTCTTGCCCGCGCCGCCCGGTCCGACGAGGGTGACCAGCCGGTGGGCCGCGAGCTGCCCGGCGACCCGTTCGACGTCGGCGGACCGGCCGACCAGGCTGGTCAACGGCATCCGCAGGTTGCCGGGGCGCGGCTGGTCGGCGGGTTCGGCGCGGAGGATCTCCTGGTGCGTCTCGCGCAGTTCGGGGCCGGGGTCGGCGCCCAGCTCGTCGGCGATGCGGCGGCGGACCTCCTCGTAGGCGACCAGGGCCTCCGCCGGGCGGCCGGTCGCGACGAGGGCGCGCAGCAGCAGGGCTTGCAGCCGTTCGCGCAGCGGGTGGCGGGCGGCGAGGTCGGTGAGCTCGGCGACCAGGTGCTCGGCCCGGCCGCACGCCAGGTCGGCCGCCGCCCCGTCCTCCACCACGGCCAGCCGCGTCTCGTCCAGACCGGCGACGTAGCCGACCGCGAACGGCGCGCCCGCCGCGTCGGCCAAGGCCGGTCCGCGCCACAACGCCGTCGCTTCCGCCGCCAGCCGCCGCGCGGCGCCCGGGTCGCCCGCGGTCAGCGCGGCCCTGGTCTCGCGGGCGAGCCGGTCGAAGCGGAGCGCGTCGACCGCGTCGGCGGGCAGGTCGAGCCGGTAGCCGCCGTGCGCGGACCGCAGCACGTCGGCCGGCAGGGCGCGGCGCAGTCGGGACACCAGCGACCGGACCGCGGCCACCTCGTCCGCCGGCCGGTCCTCGGGCCACAGCGCGTCGGCCAGCTCCTCGGTGGTGACGACGCGGCCCGCGGCCACCGCCAACCTCACCAGCAGGGCGCGCACCCTGGCGCCGCCCACCTCGACCGCCGTGCCGTCCGCCGTGACCTCCAGCGGCCCCAACACCCCCACCCGCATGCGGTCACTGTGCCACGGCGGCCGGTGGCCGGCGTGGCACCCCTCCGGCCGTCACCGCGCCCGGTGGGCGGACACGAATACGAGGGGCCCTCCCGTGTCGGGGATCGATCTCGCCAAGGGGACGTCGCAGAGTGTTCACTACGACAGAAAAATTGCACGGTTTTCCGCAATAGTGCGGCTAACGTTCGGACATCCGACCATTCATAACGTAACAATGTCAGGCGTGAGCTAACGAATGCCCGGAGCAACCGATATCGCCGCTATGGACGAGGATTCCACTCCGGCGGCACGAGTCCCCGCGCCCGAACGCCGGAACCCGGCGTCCGAACGCCGGAACCGCGCCGCCGCGGACCGAGCAACCACCTGGGGTGCCGGATGAACAGCCGAATGGTCGAACTCGAAGCAGTACTGGCCCGGTCCGCGCCGGACCGGCAGGCGGCCCGCCGCCTCGCCGTGGACCTGGCGCGGTCGCTGGACGCGCTCAGCGCGCGCCGCGACGTGGACCGCCTGCTGCGCTGCGCCGCCGCGCTGACCCGGATCGGCTCCGCCGACGCCGCGGACGCCCTGCTCATCGCCATGCTGGCGCTGGTGGACCCGACCGGTCCGGAGGCGTCGCGGGTGCGTGACCTGCAGGCGTTGGCGTCGGTGGCCCGCGGTCGGCGCGAACCGGGGGTGACGGCGCCGCGCCAGGTGCGGCGCAGGCCGCCGACCACGGCGTTCGGTCGCGGCGCGCCGCTGCGCCAGGTCGTCGGCGACTTCCTCGACCCGCTGCCGGTGGCCGACCCGGTCTCCGTCGGGTCGGTGGCGGTGGCCGTGGAGATGGCGAAACCGAGCGAGACGGGCGCGCTGGAGCTGGCGTTACAGCGCAACTCCGCGGTGCTCGGGTCGAACCACCCGCAGACGTGCGTGCTGCGGCTGAACCTGATGTGCGCCCGGTTCCGGATCGCCCGCGACCACGGTGACGCCGAGGAGGTCGCCGAGTCGTTGACGGACCTGCGCGACGCGACCGATCGGGCGTTGAACGCGCTGGGCGCGCACCACCCGCGGGCGCTGGTGGCGCAGGCGAACCTGGCCTCGGCGGAGTTCGAACTGGCCAGGGTGCGCCGCTCCGCCGAGCGGGCCCGGCTCGCCCTGCCCAGCCTGCGCTCGGCCGCGGACCGCACCGCCACCCGGCTCGGCGGGGACCACCCGCACTCGGTGATCGCCACGTCGAACCTGGCGTCGGCCGAGCTGGAGCTCGCCCACCTCGACGGCACCCGGGGCCAGGCGCAGCGGCTGCTGGACGTGGTGCGCGACGCGTCGATGCGGGCGGTGGCGGCGCTGGGCGCGGACCACCCCGCCGTGCGGGCGCTGGACGAGCAGCGGCGGGCGTGCGAGGCGCTGATGTCCGGGGTGGGGCCCGACCCGTCGTTCGAGCGGGGTTTCGCCTCGTTCGCCGACGCGGGCCGGTCGTTGGCCACGGCGAAGCCGAACCCGCCCGCGGCGCGGCAGCACGTGGCGATGCCGGAGTGGCCGCCGGGCACGCTGCTGGCGCGGCTGCGGGAGAGCAGCCGGCAGGAGCTGATGTCGCTGGGCACCGCGGTCCGCTACGCCGCCGACCGGGAGCTCATCGTCCAGGACGCCACCGACACCCACGTGTTCCTGCTGCTCGAGGGCGTGGTGAAGGTGCTGGTCAACGACTCGAGCGGGGACACCGCGGTGCTCACCGTGCGCGTCGCGGGCGACCTGGTGGGCGAGCTGGCCGCGCTGGACCACAAGCCGCGCTCGGCGACCGTCGTGACCTGCGGTGACGTGTCGGCGAAGCTGATCACGAGCGCCGAGCTGCACGGGTTCCTGCACCGCCGCAACGACGGGTTCGTCGAGCTGATCGGCGTCATCGACGACCAGCTGCGGTGGGCCAACCGGCGGCGGCGCGACTTCCTGTCCCACACCGCCGCGGAACGGGTGGCGCGCGTGCTGGCCGAGCTGGTCGGCGCGCACGGCCGCCAGGAGGTCGGCGGGTGGGTGCTCGGCATCCCGCTGACGAAGGTGGAGCTGGCCTCGATCGCCGGGATGAAGCCGCGCACGGCCGAGAAGGCGTTCGCCGACCTGCGCAAGGCCGGTGTGGTGGTCAGCCACCTGCGGCGCGACGTCGTGGTGCCCGACCTGGAGGGGTTGCGGCGGTTCGCGCGGTTGTGAGGGCGGTGGTGCGGGGGCGCTCCCCGACGTGGTGAGGTCCGCACGTGCGGAGGCGTCGCGCTGGAGGTGCGCCTCGGCGGAACATGCGGTGCGATGCCCCCGACGGGAGGGGATCCGGTTGCGGAAACACTGGTCGTGGCCCGCGGTCACCACCGTGCTGGGGCTCGGCGCGTTCACCGGCCTGGCCTCGCTCGTGCGGGCGGTCGTGGCACCCCGCGGCCCGGGCGCCTTCGAGTTCGGCGTGTGGTCGGCCTTGGTCGCGGCCTCCGCGGTGGTCTTCGCGTTCCTGTTCTTCCACGCCCTCCCGCTGGCGACCGGTTGGCGTGCGGCCCGCGCGGACGGCCGCGGGCCGCTGCTGTGCTACGTCGCGTTCGCCGCGGCGATCCTGGCCTTCCTGTGGGCGGGCGGCGGGCCGGTCGCCCAGCTGCCGCCGGCCGCGGTGGCGCCCGTGTCGCGCGGGCTGGTCCTGCTCGCGCTGACCGCCGCCGCGCCGGCGGTGCTCGGGCTGTGGCTGGTCACCACGCGGCTGCGCCTGGTCACGGCGGCGCTGTCGGCGCCGACCACCCCGCCGACGCGGGCGGACGCGGTGCTCGCCGACCTGATCGACTGCCGTCGGGCCATCGGGGTCTGCCTGACCGTGCTGGCGACGATCGTGACCATCGCGGTGGTCGACTCGGGCGCCCAGCGCAAGGCGTTCCTGGCCGGCGGCGTCCCGCCGGCGAAGTTCCCGCCCGAGTGGGTGCTGCTCTACGGCGCGTTGTTCACCGCGATCTCGCTGTTGCTCTACGTGCCCACGTTCGTCGCGTGGCGCACCCGCTGCCTGCTGTTCGTGGACCAGTGCTACCCGCTGCCCGCCGACGCCCGGCCCACCGCGGCGTGGGTCGAGGGTCGGACGCGGCTCATCGGGGTTCTCGGCGCGGACCTGACCGTCGGGAAAAGCCTCACCGCCGCGTTCGGCCTCCTCGCGCCGCTCGCGGTCAGCGTGCTCAGCGTCGTCGTGCCCGGGTTGAAGTGAGTCCCGCGCCCGTTGAGCGCTTATCCGGTAAACCAGCCGTCGATCAAGGGGTTGCGGAATGTGCGGGCGGGGTCGAGTTCCGCGCGCAGCTCGGCGAACCGCGCCCAGTGCGGGTAGCGCTCGCCGGGGTCGGCCAGCTCGAACACCTTGCCCCAGTGCGGGCGCGGGCGCCACGGGCTCAGCGCCGCCTCGACCTCGCGGAGCACGGCGCGCACGGCCGCGTCGTCCGGCTGCCAGGTGAAGTGGAACGCGACGCTCGGCCGGTCGTGCACCGGGCTGAGCCACTGGGTGTCGGCGGCGATCGTGCGGACCTCGGAGGTCAGCAGCACGGGCCTCAGCTCGGCGGACAGCGCGTCGAGCGCCCGCAGCGCGTCGGCCGCGTGCTCGCGGGCCACGAAGTACTCGGACTGCAGCTCACGGCCGACGCTCGGGGTGAAGTCGGCGCGGAAGTGCGGCAGCCGCTCGTGCCACGGGCCGGGCACGCCGAGCTGGGTGGTGCAGTGCAGGGCGGGCTGGCCGGGCACCGGGTGCACCGGCCCGGTGGCGGGCGTCGCGCCGGTCCAGGCCAGGTCGTGCCCCGGGTCGGTGGTGCGGTGCTTGGCGAACACGTGGGCCACGCCCTGCCAGGTGGTGAAGGCGCTGACGCTGTAGGCGGAGGCGAACACCGCGTCCACGTTCTCGACCAGGGCGTCGAAGGGCATGTCCTGGTAGACCCGCTGCTCGACGTCGAAGCTCGGCACGACGTCCAGCTCGACGGCCACCACCACGCCGAGCGAGCCGAACGCCACCACGGCGCCGTCGAAACCGGCGTCTCCCCTGCTCAGCGTGCGCAGAGAGCCGTCGGCCGCGACCAGGTCGAGCGAGCGGACCAGGCTCGCCAGCGACGGGATGTCGTTGCCGGAGCCGTGGGTGGCGGTGGCGCAGGCGCCGATGATCGTGATGTGCGGCAGCGACGGCATGGCGGGCAGCGCGAGGCCGGCGGCGTGCAGCCGTTCGGCGAGCCGCGCCAACCGGGTCCCGGCGCCCACCCGCACCGACCCGTCCCGGACCTCGAACACCTCGGGCATCCGGTCGAGGCTGATCAGCGTGCCGTCGGTGTCGGCGATCGTGCTGAACGAGTGCCCCGCGCCGACCACGCGCGCCGACTCGGCCGTCCTGACCGCGTCCTGGAGCTCACCGACGGACGTCGGGTGCGCGGTGCGCGCGGCGGAGAAGGTGACGTTGCCTGCCCAGTTGGTGCTCACCGGGCCGATTCTGCCCCATCGCCGGCGGCGGGCGGCCGGTCCGGGACCTCGCCGACGGTCCCGTGGTCCAGGTCCGGGCGGCGACGGGCGGTGGCGGTCGCACCACGCCGACGATCGTCGTGGAACGGATCCCCGGCGCTCGCCGTCCCACGCGGGGAGGTGCGGGGATGCTGCGCTACATGACCGCGGTGGGTGCGTTGTGCGCCGCGTGGGCGCCGTTCCGGTCGGGTGGCGTGCCCCGGCCGGAAGCGGACGTCACGGTGATCGGGTTGGCGGTGGGCGTCGTGCTCACGGCCCTGTCGGTGATCGGCGGCGGGCGCGCGGTCCGGGTGTTCGCGGCGGTGGCGGGGGTCGGCTTGGCGGTCGCGGTGGGGTGGCTGCTGGCGGCGGACCTGCTGATCGGCCTGACCGGTGACGACCTGCCGGTGTTGGCGGTGGGTTCGGTGGCGGTGGCGGTCGGCGCGATCGGGTCGGCCGGGCGGCGGGAGGAGGACCCGGCGGCGCGGCGGGCCTGGTCCGGCGGGTGGCGGGTGCGGCCCGTCGGCGTCCTCGCGGCGGCCCTGGTCGTGGTCGCGGCGGTCCTGGCGCCGGCCGGGGCCCACGCGGCGATCGTCCGGTCCGACACCCGGGACGCCCGGGACTTCCCGCCGGAGCCCGTGGTGGAGCAGCCCGGCACGCGGCAGTGGGCGTGGCAGCCTCCCGCGGAGGTGGTGGACGTCGTGCCGGTGCTGCACGGGGTGGCGGTGGCCACGCGGGACGGGGCCGTGGTGGCGTTGAGCGGCGTCGACGGTCGGGTGGACTGGCGGTACGCGCGGCCGGGCGCGCCGGTCGGGTCGCTGGTGGCGTCGGCGGACCGGCGGACCGTCGTGGTGTCCTTCCGGTCCGCGCACGACACGCGGGCGCAGTCGGTGGTGGTGCTGGACGCGGACACCGGCGCGCCCCGCTCCGAGGTGGTGCTCCGGTCGGCGCTGGTGGAGACCGACCAGGTGCGGCCCGGGGCGCGGGTGTTGACGGTGCGCGACGAGGAGGTCGTCACCGGCTACGACCTGGCCGGCGGCGGGTCGCGGTGGCACTGGTCGCCGCCCGCCGGCTGCACGTCGTGGTTCGGGCAGGTGGCCTGGGGCCGCACGACCGTCCTGGTGCCCGTGGAGTGCGCGGACACGTTGGGTGTCACCGCCTTGGACGAGGCGACCGGGCAGGAGCGGTGGCGGCACGAGGTCCGGCGCGCCGACGCGAACGGCGAGCGGCAGGACATCCGGCTCGGCGCCACACCGGACGGGGACGTCGTCCTCTTCCAGACCTCCGGCGCGCGGGCCACGCCCGACGCGGTGCCGAACGGGTTGCTGGACGCCGAGACCGGACGGGTGCTGACCCGGCCGGAACGGCCGTGGACCGTGCGCGCCGACGCCGGCGCCGCACCGCTGGTGGAGGAAGCCGACGGTGGCCGGGTCACCGGCCTCCTCGCGCTCGACCCGGCCACCGGCTCGACCACGCGGCTGTCGATCGACGCGTGTCCCCGGCGCACGGCGGACCTCACGACGCGCACCACCTACGTGCGCGCGTGCGAGGACAACGGCCGTGAGCTGACCGTGGTGACGCAGCCGTTGACCGGCTCGTCGCCCACGTCCACCCCGGTCCGCCTGGACGGCTCGGGCTCGCGCGGCCGCTCGGACGTCCGCCTCGTCGCCGCCCCCGGCGCGATCGTGGTCACCCGCACGACGTTCGGCGGCACGCCCGCGCCGGTGGTCGGCCTCACGGGCTGACCACCGGTCAGGTGAGCCGCGCGCTGATCGCCAGCCGGTTGTAGGCGTTGACCACCGTCACCACCCACACGACCTGCTGCGTCAGCACCTCGCCCACCGCGTGGACCGCCGCGTCGAGGACGGCGTCCGGCACGTGCCCGTCGTGCACCAGGGTCACCGCCTCGGCCAACGCCAGCAGCGCCCGTTCCGGCCCGGTGAACACGGGACCGGTCCGCCAGGAGGCGACGTCCCGCGTCTCCCCCGCCGCCGCGGCCGCGTCGCCGTGCAGCCGGACGCAGTAGCCGCACCCGTTGATCTGCGAGCACCGCAACCGCACCAGTTCGACGAACCCGACCGGCAGGTCCACGTCGTCCACGGCCTCCGCCACCGCGCCCAACGCCGCGAACCCCGGCCCGGCGAACGGATCGAGCCTCACCACCGACCACCTCCTGTGAGATCCCCGCGCCCGCCCGCGTGCCGTTCGGCCGCCAGCCGGGTCACCGTGGGCAAGCAGACCTTCCCCGTCCGGCCCAGCGGCAGCTCCGGCAGCACGACCAGGTGTTCGGGCAGCTTGCGGCGGCTGAGGCCGCGGTCGATCAGGAACGCGGTCAGCTGCCCGAGCGACGGCGCCGGCCGGCCGGGGCGCACGGCCACGCACGCGCACAGCCGCTCCCCCAGGTCGGGGTCCGGCACGGGCACGCACGCCACCTCGGCCACCTCGGGGTGGCCGTCCAGCGCTCGTTCCACCTCGGCCGGGCTGATGGTGTAGCCGCCGCGGATCACCACCCGCTTGAGCCGGCGCACCACGTGCAGGGTCCCGCCGTCGTCGAAGAAGCCCTCGTCGCCGGTCCGCACCCAGCCGCCGGGCAGGCGGTGCCGCCGGTCCAGCTCGGGCGCGTCGACGTAGCACAGCGGTGTCATCGGCCCCAGCGCGCAGATCTCGCCGTCCACCACGCGGATGTCGGTGACCGCCGGGTCGGGCCGGCCCACCCCGTGCTCCGGCGTCGACGTGTGGCAGTTCACGCCGTCGGACGACCCGTAGACGTTGATCACCGGGCAGTCGAACGCGGACCGGGTCGCCGCCAGCGCCTCCGGTGTCAGCACGTCGCCGCTGGACACCACCGCGCGCACCGACGAGGTGTCGGCCGCGGAGGCCAGGGCGGCCATCCGCCGCAGCATCGTGGGCACGCCGAACACGTGCGTGGGCCGGTGCTCCGCCACCACGCGCAACGCCGCCGCCGCGTCGAACCGCCGCATCAGCAGCACCGTGCCGCCCCACCGGCACAGCGTGATCGCCGCCCCGAACGACCCGAACGCCGACGCCAGCGGCGCCAGCACCAGATCGCGTGGCACGGCGGTGCCGCCGTGCACCGCCCGCACGTAGTTCGCCCGGCCGCCGGCGAACGCGTTGTGCGAGTAGGCGACCAGCTTCGGCGCGGACTCCGACCCCGACGACACCAGGATCCGCGCCGGCGCCTCCGGGTCGACCGCCACCGGTGACCACCGCGGCGCCTCCCGGGCCGGGTCGGAAGCCGCGGCCAGGGCGTCCGACACGTCGGTGATCACCGTGCCCACCACCGGTGAGCCCGTGCCCGCCGCCGGCGGACCGCCGTCGGGCAGGTGCACCGCCACACCGCCGACCGCCGCCACCGCCAGCTCCGCCACCACCCCTTCCCGCCCGTTCGGCACGCGGATGCCGATGATGTCGGAGGGGCCGTGACCGCGCAGCGACCTCGCCTGCCACCGCACCGCCCGGTCCACCCACGCGTAGTCCACCGACCCGGCGGAGTCGATCACCGCCGGCCGCCCGGGGTGCGCGGCCACCCGCTCCCGGAACAACGAGTACAGGTCCCGGTCGGGGCAGTGGCCGGCCGCCACCCAGGACCGGCGCAGCGCGGCGGGCACCAGGTCCCGCAGCACCACCCCGGTCGACGACGTCCACGTCATCCGAACCTCCAGGCCGACCCCGGCACCACGCACCCGTCCGACACCAGCGCCCGCGAGAACCGCCGGTCCCGCGCCAACTCCGCCAGGTCCGTGCACACCGGCACGCTCAAGGGCGCCGTGCACCGCCGCGTCGCCCGCGCGTTCAGCCTCGACGCCGCCGACAGCAACGACGACGCCACCGCCCGGCCCGTCCCCGACCGGATCCGCTCCGCCAAGGCGTCCACGACACCGCGGGCGCACACCACGCCCCCGAACACGTCCACGGTCGTCATCAAGGACGGCGGCACCCCGGCGTGGGCCTGCACCACGAAGTCGGTGCCCAACGGCGGTCGCGGACCCAGGGCGTCGCCCCACCCGGACGCGTGCGCGTAGACGATCCCGGGCCGGACCCGCGCGACGTCCCGTGCCCGCAACGACCACGCGGCGGCCTTCCCCGGCGCCCAGTTGTGCAGGAACACGTCCGCGCCCGAGGCCAGCTCCAGCAGCTCGCGCCGGCCGGCCACGGTCCCGAGGTCCGCGGTCACCACCCGCTTGCCCCGGTTCACCGCGTGGAACCGGGCGGAGACGTCACCGGCCATCGGCGGCACGCCGCGCAGCGGGTCGCCTCCCGGCGGCTCGACCCGCACCACCGTCGCGCCCAACTGCCACAGCAGGTGACCGGCGACCGGCCCCTGCACCCGGCGGCACGACTCCAGCACCACCAGCCCGGACAGCGGCAGCGCGCCCGGGTCCGGCGCCCCTCCCCCGACCGGGCCCGCGGCCGCGCCCAACGGCCGCACCACGTAGGGCGGCACGTCGTCGACCGCCCGGTGCGCCACCCGCACCAACGTCATCCCGGTCGACTCGGCGACCCGTTCCAGCCGCACGACCGGCAGCCGCGCGGTCAGGCCGGTCAGCTCCGGCGGCAACGGGCACGTCGCGGTGGCGAACCGCTGCTGGAACGGCCGCCACGCCGACGCCACCACGCGCGGGTCGGCGTCCAACGCGGCCCAGAACCGCCGCCACACCTCCGCGTCCAGCGCCTCGACCTCGAACGCCACCCCGTCGGCGGACAGGAACGGCGGCCCGCCGACCTCCGCCGGCGCCGGGTCCGGCTCGTCGGCGGTGGCCGCCGCCAGGTACTGCGACACCGCCAGCAGCGCCGCCTGCGCGACCGACGTCGTCACCGCCTCCAGCGGCACACCGCGCAGCCGCGCCACCTCCAACGCCGACCGGCCGATCTCGTCGAGCTCCGCGGCCACGATCGAGGCGTAGTCCAGGCCGAGCGCCGTGGGGCGCCCGAACCGCCGGCCGTGCACGTGCATGAGGCCGCACGCCGCCTGCACGTCCAGCTCGCCGCCCAGCGGCAGGTCCACCGGTCCCGACCAGGGCGCGGCCGTCACCGCCGAGGTCATGCCGGCCGCCGCCCGTGCACGGAGTAGACGACCGGCGACGTGGCCAGGAACCGCTCGTCGGCCAGCACCTCGCGCACGGCGGCCAGGTGCTCGTCGCTCATGCCCGCCTCCACCAGCTTGTCCCGCAGCATGTGCGTGGTGTGCGCGAGCAGCCGCACGCCCGGCGACCCGGCCCGCCACGGGTGCACGACCACCCTCGGGTCCACGTCGACCAGCCCGGCCTCGACCATCGCGCCGGCCGCCTTGCGCCCCCACGCGCCGTCGACGCCGTAGACGTCGAACACGCTCTCCTTGACCGCCAGGAACGTCTCGTACAGCTCGGCGGCGTCCCGGTCCGGCGCGAGCAGCACCGGGCTGTAGGAGTTGTCGAACTCGTCCACCTGGAGCCACCCGCCGGGTTTCAGCGCGGCGACGAGCTTGCGCAGCACGGCGTCGCGCTCGGGCAGGTGCCGCAGCACGAGCCGCACGTGGACCAGGTCGAAGGAGGCGTCGGGCAGCGGGTCGCACACCACGTCGTGCCGCAGCACGGTGAGCCGGGGCGCGGGCGGCACGTGGTCGGGCTGCACGTCGGTCGCCAGCACGGTCGCGCCGCGGCCGGCCAGCCAGTGCGCCACGGTGCCGCCGCCCGCGCCGACGTCCAGGCAGCGCCAGCCGGCCCGGACCCCGGTCTGCGCGAGCCGCGCGAAGGTCACCGGGTCGTAGGCGGCGGCCAGGCAGCGGTGCTGTTCGGCGACGTGCGCGCGGTCGAACACGTAGGTGGTCACGTCCACCTCCCGCTGCCGTGGGTCTCGGCGGTGCCCGCCAGCCGGGTGAGCAGGTCGAGCCGGCGCACCTTGCCGGTGGCGGTGCGCGGGACGTCGTCCCAGGCCATCAGGTGCGGGTCGGCCATCGGCGGCAGGTCGGCGACCGCCTGCCGCCACGCCGCGGGGTCCAGCGGGCCGGACGTCACCAGCACCGGGATCGGCGGGCGGCCCGGGGTGCCGAGCACCACGCACTCGACGACCTCGGGCAACCGGTCCTCGACCAGGTCCTCGACCCGCAGGCAGCTCAGCCCCGGCACGGCGTCGACCTCGCGGTCCAGCAGCCGCACCGAGCCGCCGCGGGTCAGCACGCCGAGGTCGCCGGTGTTCCACCACGGCCCGGCGGTCTTGGCGTGCCAGCGGTCCTGCTCGCCGACGTACCCGGCGCACCGGGCCGCCGTGCGCGCGAGCACCAGGCCGCTGTGGCCGCGGGGCACGGGCGTCAGCGTCACCGGGTCCACCACGCGCAGCCTGGTCCGGCCCGGCACCGGACGGCCCAGGTCGCGGGCGTCGGGCGACCGGTCGAGCGCGCGGCGGGTGAGGAAGCGGAACGTCAGCGGGCCCGTCTCGGTCTGGCCCCAGCCCTGCATCCACAGCGGACGTCTGCGGCGGGAGGCGTGCAGCATCGCCCGGATCGCCGGCGGGTGCATCGCGTCGAAGGTGCTGACGAACAGCCGCACCTCCCGGAACGGGTGGTCCGGCCGCGTGGTCAACGGCTGCCACCGCACGTAGGCCGACGGCAGCGCCTCCAGCACGGTCGGCCGGTGCCGGGCGAGCACCGGGGCGGCCGACCCGGGGTCGCTGAGCAGCACGACCTTGCGCGGCGCGAGGCAGAACACACTGGCCGTCCAGCAGAACGCGCGGCCGTGCGCGTAGGAGCCGGCGTTGGCGACCACGTCGTCGCGGCGCACCCCGATCACCGGCCAGCGGACCGCCTCGAACCGGGCCAGCCGGTGCACGATCGTGCGGGTCGTGTGCACCACGAGCTTCGGCACACCCGTGGTGCCCGAGGTGTGGTTGACGACCAGCGGCTCGTCGTCGTGCCTGCGCCGGGGGGCGGGCACCCGTGCGCCGCGCACGTCGTCCAGCGTCAACGCGCCCGGCACGGGCGGGCCCAGCGACAGCACCCGCCGGGCCAGTCCGACGGGTGGCACGCGGTCGGTGACCAGCACCGCCGGGTCGAGCCGCTTGAGCAGCACCTCCAGCACGTCGTCGGGCAGGTGGCCGGACAGCAGCGCGGGCACCGCGCCGATCCGCACCGCCGCGCACGCGAGCAGGGCGTAGTCGTAGTGGTTGCGCTTCACCACCGCCACCCGCTCGCCGCGCCGGGCGCCCGCCTCGTACAGCCAGCCGGCGGCCTCGCGGACCAGCCCGGCCAGCTGCGGCACGGTGAAGTCGACCCCCGGCCCGTACCCGGCGGGCAGGATGTCGAAGGGCCGGTCCAGGTGCACGGTGGTGTGCGTGCCGCGCGCCGCGACCTCGTCGAACAGCGTGCCCATGTCGTGCGGCCTCATGCGTGTTGCCTCCTCGGCACCTCGCGGACCCGTGCGGCGGCTCGGCGGCCGGATCGCACCGCGGCCTCGCTGTACGGGGTCAGGGACACCCAGTCGCCCGCGTAGTCCACGACCCCGCCGAGGCGGGACGCGAACTCGCCGCGCAGCGCCAGGGCGTGCGGTGTGGCTTCGGGCAGGCCGTGGCGGAACCGGTGGACCACCGACCCGGTCACGGCGGCGCGCAGGCCGGGCACGAAGCGCTCGGCCTCGGCGGCGAGCTCGGACACCACCTCGTCGTCGGTGGCGTCCAGCAGCGCCGGCGCGACCGCCGGGCTCGCGATCACGGTGAGCAGGCCGCGGCCCTCGGGGGCGCGGTCGGGGTGCTTGAGGTGGTCGAACAGCACCACCGACACCGACCGGCTCTCCGCGCGGGGCACCGCCAGCAGGTACACGTCGGACTCGGGGCGGTGGTCCAGCATCAGGTGCGCCTTCACCATCGGGGTGAACGTGCACGCGTCCAGGAACGGCCGCTCGTGCTCCGGCGGGTTCACGTAGACCTGCCGCGCGACGGGCGCGGGCACCGCCAGCACCACCGACCGGGCGCGCAGCTCCGTGCCGTCGCCGGTGATCCGGGCGTACGCCGGTCCGGCCAGGATCTCCCGCACCGGGGAGGACGTGGTGACGTCGAGCCGCGCGGCCAGCGCGCGGGCCACCACGTCCATGCCCCGGTCGTAGGCGCGCCACGCGGTGGAGGGGCCGATCGCGCCGAGCAGCGCCAGGAACGGCGCGGCGGCGGAGCGTTCCGGCTGCCACCCGAAGAACCCCGACACCACCGGCTGGCACAGGTACTCCAGCACGTCGCGGTGGTAGGGGGCGCAGAACTCGGCGACGGTGGCCTTGCCCACCCGGGACGCCTCGGGCCGTTCGACGTCGACCGCGCTGCTCCTGGCCAGGCCGCGGGTCGCGCGGGCGAAGTCCAGCCGTGCGCGCACGGCCAGCCCCGCTCCGGTGACCAGGCCCGAGGGGTGCGCCAGCCCGCGATGCGCCCGGCCGTCCCGCCACACCCCCAGCCGACGGCCGATCGGGGGCACGTCGTCGAGGCCCAGCCGCCGCAGCAGCTCCCAGGTGTGCGGGTAGCCGCGGGTGGAGATCTGCTCGGCGCCGGTGTCGACCACGAACCCGGACACGTGCCGCGTGGCCATCCGGCCGCCGACGTGGTCGGCCGCCTCGAACACCCGCACCTCCCGTCCCGCCAGCGCCAGCTCGTGCGCCGCGGCCAGGCCGGCGATCCCGGCGCCGATCACCGCCACGTCGAGGTCCATCACCGCACCACCAGGTTCACCACGACGAGCGCCACCACGGTGACCCGGTGCGCGTCGATGCCGATCCGCCGGGCGCGCAGGATGTCGCCCTCGCCGAACCCGACGCGCAACTGCTGGGCCCGCAACAGGATGGTGGGCAGCAGCGCGAGCGGGAACCACCACGGGCCGCCGACCAGCGGCAGCGCCAGGACCAGCAGGAGCTCGCAGGCCGAGACGGCGCGGACGAAGCGCCGGTTGCCGGCGGGCGAGGTCAGCGCCGCCACCGTCGGCCGGCCGACGCGCCGGTCGCCCTCGACGTCGTTGGTGTTGGAGTAGACGCCGAACAGCAGCGGCCCGAGGCCGAAGATCAGGGCCTGCACGACCACCAGGCCGTCGATCCGCCCGGTGGCCAGGCCGTACGGCGCGAGGACCAGCGCCCAGCCCAGCGCGGCCAGGAAGAACTCCTGGCAGCCCCGGTAGCTCAGCTTCAGGCCCCACGAGTACTGCAGGGCGAAGAAGTAGGTGACCGCCACCAGTGCGACCGTCCACACAGGACGGTGCGGCGCGACGGCCAGCGCGCCGAGCCACACCGCGGCGCCCGCCACGGCGGTGATCAGCGCGAACCGCAGCACCTGCGGTTCGGTGAGCGTGCCCGCGACCAGCGGCTTGCGGTCGAGCTTGCGGGCCGGCGCGTCGGGGGCGTAGTTGGCGGTGTCGCTGCCGTCGCGGTAGCCGGTGAGGTCGTCCAGCGCGACCATCGCGACGATCACGAGCACCTCGCCGACCAGGAACACGCCCATGGCGCCCAGCACGCCGACGTCCAGCCGCAGCGAGGGCGCGAGCAGCGCCCACACCACCAGGACGCCGAGGTAGTAGTCGACGATGTCGAGCTTGGCCAGCTTCACGTACGCGCCCCTGGACCCGGGCGCGATGACGGTGGTCATCGGACTCTCCTCAGCCGTGTGCGCCGGACGTGGCCGCGAACCGGCACACCTCGTCGGCGATGTGTTCCACCTGCGCGTCGGTCAGGTGGGGGTGGATGGGGATGGCCAGTTGGCGTCGTGCGGCGGACGCCGCGGCGGGCCAGTCGCGGCCCGGCTGGGCGTGCCCGGCGAACGCGGGCTGGCGCGGCAGCGGCGCCTGGTAGTAGACGTGCGAGCCGATGCCGTGGGCGGTCAGGTGGTCGCGCAGCGCGTCCCGCCGGTCGGCCAGCAGCGAGTAGACGTAGAAGCAGCGCCCGTCCCGCCCCGGCGGAGGGGCGAGCACGCCGCGGCCGGCCAGGGCGGCGAACCGCGAGGTGTAGTACTCGCCGATGCGCGCCCGCCGTTCGAGCCGGTCGGGCAGCGTGGCGAAGCGGCGCAGCTGGAAGGCGGCCATCACCTCGTCGAAGCGGCTGTTGTGGCCGATCCGGTGGTGCCGGAACCGGTGCACGCCGTCCTGGCCGTGGTTGCGCAGCATCCGCACCTCGCGGGCCAGCGCCGGGTCGCCGGTGACGACCATCCCGCCTTCGCCGGGCATGCCGAACGTCTTGACCTGGACGAACGAGAACACGCCCGCGTCGCCCCACGTCCCGGCCGCGCGGCCGGCGAGCACCCCGCCCTGGCCCACGGCGGAGTCCTCCAGCAGCCGCACGCCCGCCTCGGTGGCGATCCGCCGCAACGCGGGCATGTCCGCCATCACCGAGAACACGTGCGCGGGCATGATCACCTTGGTGCGCTCGGTGACGAGCTTGTCCACCTCGGCCGGGTCGACCACCATCGTCCACGGGTCCACGTCGGCGAAGACCGGCGTCGCGCCCAGGGTCGACGGCGCGGACGCCAGCGGCGCGCACCCGTACGCGGGCACGATCACCTCGTCGCCCGGCCCCACGCCCATCGCGTGCAGCACCAGCGTCAACGCCGAGGTGCCGCTGCCGCACGCCACCGCGTCGGCGACGCCGAGGTCGTCGCGCAGCACCTCCTCGAACCGCGCGGTGCGCGAGCCGAGGATGAAGCGCTGGTCCGGCGCGAGCCCGACCTCCCGGACCACCTCCAGCAGCAGGTCGCCGTCGAACAGGTCCGGCGGGAAGAACGGGATGCTCACGCGCGCTCTCCGAGGTAGAAGGAGCGGATCGCGGCGCACACCCGGTCGACGTCGCCCAGCGGCAGGTCCGGGTACAGCGGCAGCGCGAGGGTCCGGCGGGAGGCCGCCTCCGCGTGCGGGAAGTCGCCGGGCCGGTGGCCGAGGTGGGCGAAGCACGGTTGCAGGTGCAGCGGCGTCGGGTAGTAGGTCTCCGTGCCGATGCCCTGCCCGGCCAGGTGCGCGGCCAGCTCGTCGCGCCGGTCGACCTCGACCACGTACACGTAGAACACCCCGCGCACGCTCGCGCGCCGGGGCAGCACGGACGGCAGCTTCCGCACCCCCGGCACGCCGGCCAGGCCGTCGGCGTAGCGGCGGGCCAGCACCGCGCGGCGGCGGATGTCCGCTTCGAGCCGGTCCAGCTTGGCCAGCAGCACGGCGGCCTGGACGTCGTCCATCTTGCTGTTCACCCCGACCGCGCCGGTGCCGGTGGAGATGCCGGGGAAGTTGTCGATCGTGCGGCCGAACCGGCCGTGGTGGCGCAGCGCGCCCACCGTCTCGGCGACCACCGGGTCGTTGGTGATCACCGCGCCCGCGTCGCCGAGCGCGCCGAGGGTCTTGGTCGGGAAGAACGACAGCACTCCCCCGGCGCCGAGCAGGCCCGCGTGCGCCCCGTTGTGGCGCATGCCGATCGCCTCGGCGCTGTCCTCCACCACCGTCAGGCCCAGCCCGCGCGCCACCTCCGCCAGGCCCGTCAGGTCGGCGAGGTGGTGGAACAGGTGCACCGGCATGACGAACCGGGCGCGCGGGCCGGCGACGGCGGCGACCGACGCCGGGTCGAGGCCGTAGCCGTCCGGCTCGATGTCGGCGAACACCGGTTCGCCGCCCGCGAGCACCACCGAGGACGCCGACGCGATGAACGAGAACGCGGGCACGACCACCTCGTCGCCGGGGCGCAGCCCGCACGCCCGCAGCAGCAGCACGAGCGCGTCGGTGCCGCTGTTCACCCCCACCACGTGCGCGGCCCCGGTGTACGCGGCCAGCGCCCGTTCCAGTTCCAGCACTTTCCGCCCGTGCGAGTACTTGCCGTTCTGGATGACTTCAACAATGTGCCGTCGCGTTATCGGCCACAATCCGGAAAATGTCGCCGATTGCGTGAAGAATGGCACGGTCAGCGCACTCACCTCCGCGGTCACCGCTTCCGGGGGTGAGCGTATGGCAGGTCACCGCACTGGCGGCCGACCACCGGCCAGTTCACTCTTCCTGGTCAACCCGCCGCCCCGGAGTTGACAGACCTTCGCGATTGGGACAACGTCGGGGCGGTCAATTGCGAGCTGACATCGCTCATTCCCGACCGGACGAGACAAGACGGGGCTCAATAGTGCGCACACTCGTCGTGGGACTGGGCCGAGCCGGTGCGGACCTGCACCTGCCGGTGCTGGCCAGGGCGCGGACCTCGGTCCGACAGCTGTTCGACGACCGGCCGATCGTGGCGTGCGACCCCCGGCGGCTGCCCCCGGAACGGCCTGGCGTGTCGATGGTGGGCAGCCTGGCCGAGGCCGCCACCCTGCTCGACCCGGGCGACACGGTGGCGCACGTCTGCACGCCGCCGTCCGTGCGCGCCGAGGTGATGGCCGAGCTCGCCGAGCGCGGTTTCCGCAACGTGATCGCGGAGAAGCCGCTCGCCGCCGACGCCGACGACCTGGCCCGGGTGATCCGGCTGCGCCGCAAGCACGGGCTGCGGATCGCGGTGGTCGAGCCGTGGCTGACCAGCTCGCTCACGGTGCGGCTGATGGAGCTGGTGCGCGGCGGCACGCTCGGCGAGCCGAAGTCCGTCTCCATCGTGCAGAACAAACCGCGCTTCCGCCGCTCGTTGACCAGGCCCAGCCACCTGACCGCGTTCGACGTGGAGCTGCCGCACGGCGTGGCCCTCGCGCTGCGGCTCGCGGGCAGCGCGCGGGTCACGCACGCGGCCGGGTTCGACCTCACCGTGGGCGACGTGGTCGTGCCGCGGATGGGCGGCGCGCGGATCGGCCTGCGGCACAACAGCGGTGTGCGCACGGAGATCAGCTCGGACCTCACCTCGCCGGTGCGGGAGCGCCGGATCACGGTGGAGTTCGAGAAGGGCAGCGCGGTCGGCCACTACGCGGTCAGCGACGACGACGACCACGCCCAGCTCACCGTCACGCTCAACGGGCGGCGCGAGCACGAGGTGCTGCGGGACGACTCGCTCACCGAGTGGGTGCTGCGCGCCTACCGGCTGTTCCACGCGGCGGGCGACCAGCACGCGCGGGGGTTCGCGTTCGCCACGGACGTGGTGCAGCTGCTGTCGGTGGCCAAGAACATCTGCGCCGAGCCGGTGATCCCCGCCGCGCGCGGCGAGGCGTCGCCCGGCCCGGTGGCCGCGCATGTCCGCTGAGCCGGTGCTGGCGGGCATCGCCGACGAGGCCGCGCCGGACTTGGCGGGCCAGTTGGCGGTGCTCGCCGAGCTGGGCTGGTCGCACCTGGAGCTGCGCACCGTGGACGGGCGGGCGGTGGCGGACTTGGACGACGGCGAGTTCGCGGTGGTGGCGAAGGAGCTGGCGGCGCGGCAGGTCCGGGTGGTGTGCCTGGCCTCCCGGATCGGGGGGTGGGCCCGGCCGATCAGCACGCCGTTCGAGGACGACCTGGCCGAGCTGGACGTGCTGCTGCGCCGCTGCGCCGCGCTGGGCACCCGGTACGTGCGGATCATGTCGTACCCGAACGCGGGCCTGTCCGAGCGGCGGTGGCGCGACCGGGTGATCATGCGGGTGTCCATGCTCGCCGAGCTCGCCGGCGCGGCCGGGGTCGTGCTGCTGCACGAGAACTGCTCCGGGTGGGCGGGCACGAGCGCGGAGCGCGCGCTGGACCTGCTCGACGCGGTGGACAACCCGGCGTTGAGGCTGCTGTTCGACACCGGCAACGGCGTCGCGCACGGCTACGACGGGTACGCGATGCTGCGCGAGGTGGTCGCGCACGTCGAGCACGTGCACGTGAAGGACGCGTCGGGTGACCGGTTCGTGCTGCCCGGTTCGGGTGACGCGCGGGTGGCCGACTGCGTCGAGCTGCTGCGCGCCCGCGGTTACCGGGGCGCGTGGTCGTTGGAGCCGCACGTGTCGCTGCGCCCGCACGAGTCGGGCGCGCTCGCCCCGGACGCCTCACCCGCGTTCGTGGCGGCCGGCCGGGCGATGGCCGGGCTGGTGCGGTGATCGGAGACTGGGCGGCGAGCGGAGCCGTGCGGTGATCGGTGAGGACCGCGACCTGCTGTTGCGGCTGCTCGCGCTGCCGACCGCGGGTCCGTTGGAGACCACCGACGAGGTGCGCCTGTGGGACGCGGTGCACGCGTACTCGGAGGCGGCCGAGTCCTTCGGCATGCGCACCGTGCACCTGGGACCGGCGCGGGAGGCCGACGTGCTGCGCCACGACGTGCCCGCCGTCGTGCGGGAGGCCATCGCCGAGGACCCGGGCTTCCTGGCCGGGCAACCGAACCTGGTGCTGCGGGTCGGCCACGCCGAGCCGGTGGTGATGTTCAACGTGCACCTGGACACGGTCGCGCCGTTCGAGCCGGCCGGGTTCGACGGCGTCCGGTTCCACGGCCGCGGCGCGATCGACGCGAAAGGACCGGCGGTGGCGCTGCTGGCCGGTGTCCGCGCCACGATGGCCGAACCGGCGGTGGGGCGGGACGTGAGCGTGCTGATCCAGGCGGTGTCCGGCGAGGAGGGCGGCGCGATGGGCGTGTTCGGCACCCGTCCGCTGGTCGAGGCCGGCTACCACGGCGGCCTGAACGTGTTCTGCGAGCCCACCGGCATGCGCTACCTGCCCCGCTCGACGGCCGCGATGACGGCGTGCGTGCAGGTGCGCGGCGAGGACGCGGTCGACGACCAGCCGCAGGCCGGGCACAACGCGACCGTGCTGCTCGGGTTCCTCGCCCAGCACCTGGCGGGCGCCCTGGCCGGCCGGGTGCCGGACGGGCGGGTGTGCGTGGCCGGGCTGCACACGGGCCGGATGCACAACCGCGTGTACGGCGGCGGCGAGCTGCTGCTGAACCTCTCCTACGGCAGCACGGCGTCCGCGCGGGTGCTGGCCGTGGCGCTGGACGCCGCGCTGAGGGAAGGGCTGGCCGAGTTCACCGCCCGCTTCCGGGGAGTGCCGCCGTTCCAACGCACCGCCGTCGACGCGGCCCTGATCACCCGGTTGGTGTGGCGCAAGCGCGGGCTGCCCGCCCTCCCGCCGCAGGACGTGCCGCTGCTGGACGGCATCGTGCCGCGCTGGCCCGCGCACGAGCCCGCGTTCACCTGTGACGCGATCTGGCTGGCCGACGTGCCGGGCGCGCACACCGCCGTCCTCGGCCCCGGGTCGCTGGAGGCCAACAACGCCCACGCGCGCGGCGAGCACGCCGACGTCGCCGACCTCGACCGGTTCGCCGACGCGGTGCGGGACATCGTCGTGAAGTTCGCGCGGAACGGAGGAACATGACCGTCCTGGTGCCCTACCCGACCCTGCTCGACACCGTCACCGGTGTCTTCCGTGCGCGGGGCGTGCCGCCGGACCGGGCGGCGGTCGCCGCGGAGGCGCTGTGCCACGGCGACCTGACCGGGATGAGCACGCACGGGGTGGTCAACCTGACCCGGCTGTACCTGCCGCTGTTCGACTCCGGGCGCACGGAGCCGACGGCCGACATGGCGGTGGTCGCCGACCTCGGCGCGTCCGTGCTGGCCGACGCGCGCCGGGCGCTCGGGCTGTGGTCGGCGTCCCAGGCGGTGGAGCTGGCCTCGGCGCGGGCGGCGCGGTACGGGATCGGGATGGTGACGTTGCGCGGCGCGACGCACATCGGCTGCGCCGGGTACCACGCGGCGCGGGCGGCGGCGCACGGGATGGTCGGGCTGATCGCCTCGAACTGCGGCGGCCAGCGCATCGCCCCCGCGCCGGACGGCCGGGAACCGCTGCTCGGCACGAACCCGCTGGCGTTGGCGTGCCCGGCGGGCGACCGGCCGCCGTTCGTGCTGGACATGAGCACGACCGTGGTGCCGACGGGCCGGGTGCGGGCGGCGGCGCGCGCGGGCGAGCAGGTCCCGCCGGGGTGGCTGGCGGCGGACGACGGGACACCGGTGACCGACCCGGCGGCGTTCGACCGGGGTGACGGGCGGCTGCTGTGGCTGGGCGGGGCGACCGAGACGGGCGCGTACAAGGGTTTCGGGCTGGGGCTGCTGGTCGAGGTGCTGGCGGCGCTCGTGCCGGGCGCGTCGACGGGGCCGCTGTCGTCGGTGTCGCGGGACGACGACATCGGCGTGACGGCGCTGGTGTTCGCGCCGTCGGCGCTGCGCTCGGGGTTCCGGGAGGACGCGGCGGCGTTGTTCGGCGCGGTGGCGGGCGCCAAGCCGATCGACCCCCGCAAACCGGTGAGCTACCCGGGCTGGCACGAGGGCGAACGCGCCCGGTGGCGCCGGGTCCACGGCGTTCCGGTGCCGGACGAGCTGTACGAGGAGCTGCGCTCGATCTCGCCGGCCCTGCGGGCCGTCGGATGAGCGGGTCGGAGGCGGTCGGGCCACCGGCGTCACGGGCGGGCGGACCGCGGACGGACGGGCCGGACCCGAGTCGGCCGGCGGCGGGCGCGTTGCCCGCGATCCGGCTGGGGGTGGTCGGGTTGGGCGTCATCTCGCGGTTCTACCTGGCCGTGATCGAGTCCTCGCCGCGCTTCGAGCTGGCCGCCGTGTGCGATCTCGACGAGCGCACGTTGACGGGGCGGCGCGTGCCCGCCTTCCGGTCGCACCGGGAGATGCTCGACGCGGGCGGGTTGGACGCGGTGGTGGTGACCGCGCCCAACGACGTGCACGCGGCCGTCGCCGCGGACGCCGTCGAGCGCGGCCTTCCGGTGTGCGTGGAGAAGCCGTTGGCCACGACCCTGCGGGACGGGTTGGCGGTGGCCGAGGCGGCGCGGGCGCGGGACGTGGCGCTGTTCACCGCCTTCCACCGCCGGTACAACGCGAACGTGCTGGCACTGCGCGACAAGCTCGCGGGCGCCGCGCCGATCGTGGAGCTGACCGTGCGCTACCTGGAGCGGATCGAGGAGCACGTCGGCGAGGACCGCTGGTACCTCGACCCGGCCCGGTCCGGCGGCGGCTGCGTGGCCGACAACGGGCCGAACGCGCTGGACCTGGCGCGGTTGTTCCTCGGCGAGCTGACCCTGGAGTCCGCGCGGGTCACGCGGGTGGCGGGCATCGACCGGCAGGCCGTGCTGCACGTGCGCGGTTCCGCGCCGGCGGTGGTGGAGCTGGACTGGTCGCACCCCGGCGAGATGAAGGACGTGACCGCGCGGCTGGCCGACGGGACCGTGCTGGGCGCGGACCTGCTCGCCGGCTACGCGGAGTTCAAGGGCTCGCTGTGGCACGAGTACGAGGGCGTCCTGCGGGACTTCGCGACGGCCGTGGCGGCGCGGTCGGCGTGGCGGGACGGCGGGCTGGCCGCGTTGGACCTGGTGGACGAAGCGTACCGACGAGAGGGTGTTTGATGGTGGAGGACGGCGAGAAGCGGGCGGTCGGCGGCCGGGTCGTCAAGGTGCTGGTGCACCGCCGCGACGACCGCGGGATGAGCCTGGAGCCGTTCGCGAGCCGCTGCGTGCGCCGGGGCGAGGTGCACGAGCTGGTGACGACCGACCACGAGGACACGGCCGCGGGCGCGCGGATCGACCGGGTCGCGTTCCTCGGGTTCGTGGAGATCGTCAACGCCGGCGTGATCGACCGCGGCGACGAGGTGTGGTGCGACGGCGAGTTCGTCGGCTCCGTGCTCGGTTTCGACGCCTGCCACCACCCGAACCACTACAACATCCTCATCACCAGCCCGACCCCGCGCACCGGCCCGGAACTCGGCCTGCGCCCCGAGATGGACGTCCTGTTCAGCCCGGCGGTCGTGGCGGTGCCCGCACGCTGAAACCACGACGGCGCCCCGGAGCTTCCCGCACCGGGGCGCCGTCGCGCGGATCAGGTCAGTGACCGAGGAGCGGCACGTCCAGCGTGCCGAAGTGGTAGGCGCGCACCGCGGCCACCAGCTCGTCCACGGTCAACGTCCCGTTGCCGGTGGTGTCGATCGTCCGGAACGACTCGACCGCCGACGAGGCGTCGACACCGATGGCTTCCAGCCACTTGCGGAACTCCGACGGGTTCACCTCGCCGTCGCCGTCGGTGTCGCACAGGCCCACCATCGCCGCGACCGTCGGCCGCACCACGCGGTTGAACCCGGCGTCGCCCTCCGCGAACACCTGCGCCTCGACCACGCTGAGGAACTGGTCCTCGGTCATCGCCCCGTCCGCGCCCACACCGGCCTTCGCCGCCAGGAACTCGTACATGGAGATGTAGGCGTCGACCAGGGCGCGCGCCTGCGGCGACGAGGTGTCCTCGCCGAACGCCTCGATGATGCGCCGCGCCTCGGCCTCGTAGTCGGACTTCTCGATGCGACCGTTGCCGTTGACGTCCCACTTCTCGAAGCGCTTCTTGAGCCGATCGCTCTTGACCGCCGTGGACATGACCATTCGGACACTCCTAAAAATGTGTGGTGAGGTGGTTCCAGCGGAACCACGTGCTGATCCGGTCCGCGGACCGGCTCCCCCGTCAGGGGACTCTCAAAGGCGCATGACCTCCCCTCCCGGCACGCTGCCCGTGACGTCGAGCAGCCGCCGCGAGTTCCTGGCCAACCGGCCCAGGTCGTAACCGCTGTGCGCGACGAGCAGCACGGTGGCGTCGCTCGCGCGCAGCGCGGAGTCCAGGTCGGCGACCGGCGGCCCGAGCGCGGGCACCTCACCGGCCACCGGGTCGTGGTAGGCCACGACCGCGCCGAGCGCCCTCAGCTCGTCGGCGATCCGGAACGCGGCGGACTCCCGGGTGTCCGGCACGTCCGCCTTGTACGACACGCCCAGCAGTAGCACCCGCGCGCCGTCGACGGGCACCCCCGAGCGGGCCAACAGCCGCACCGCCCGCTCGACCACGTAGGACGGCATCGCCGAGTCGACCCTCCGGGCCGCTTCCACCACGCCCAGCTGCGCGCCCTCGCGACGGGCCTTCTCCAGCAGGTAGCGGGGGTCGACGGGGATGCAGTGGCCGCCGACGCCCGGCCCGGGGGTGAACGGCTGGAAGCCGAACGGCTTGGTGGCCGCGCAGTGCAGCACGTCCCACACGTCGACCCCGAGCTGGTCGCAGAACACCGCGATCTCGTTGACCAGCGCGATGTTCACGTACCGGTAGGTGTTCTCCAGCAGCTTCGCCATCTCCGCCTCACGGGTGCCGCGGGCCACCACGACGGAGTCGACGAACCGGCAGTAGAAGGTGGCGCAGTGCTTGGCGCACAACGGGGTGTGGCCGCTGACCACCTTGGGCGTGTTGCGGATGCCGAAGCTGCGGTTGCCCGGATCGATGCGCTCCGGCGAGTAGCCGAGCGGGAAGTCCTCGCCGGCCACGAGGCCGTGCCGCTCCAGGATCGGCCGCAGCACCTCGTCGGTGGTGCCGGGGAAGCTCGTGGACTCCAGGATCACCAAGGTGCCCGGCCGCAGGTGGTCCGAGACGGTCTCGGCGGCGGCGCGGACCGCGCCGAGGTCGGGTCGCCCGTCAGGCCCCAGACCGGTGGGCACGCAGATCACCACGGTGTCGGCGCCCGCGATCACGCCGGGGTCGGTGGTGGGGGTGAAACCGTTGGCGCGCATGGCCCGCAACTCGGTGTGCGACACGTCCAGCACGTGCGAACGGCCCTCGGCCAGCGTGCGCACCACGTCCGGGTCGATGTCGTACCCCGCCACCGCCATGCCCGCGGCGGTGGCCGCCGCCGCCAGCGGCAGCCCCACATAGCCGACTCCGACCACGACCAGCTCGAAGGACACGTGCGCCCTTTCCACATCGGTTTGGGTTGACGACCACGGCGGTCAGGCCCTGGAGGTCGCGAGGTGAGGCTCGTGCGTGCCCGGGTCGACGAGCACGTGCACGTCCTTCGGGAGCGGCCGGCGGGACAGCCCCGGCGAACGCGCCGGGCACCGCGCCGAACCAGCGTTCCACTCAGTCCCTCCTCACCGGACGTGACCGCTGCTCGCAAGCTAACAGTCACCCAGAGCAAGAAGCAGCGGCTGAACCGAACACCACTCGGGCAGGTTGCGATCTTCGGTGGACGTTCATCCGGATGGTCACCGAACGCGCGACGGGAGTGGTTGCCGGTGAGCCGGCCACCGTCCGAATTCACGAGTTCGAGCGACACCCACCGGTCTTCCCGGTCGGTTAAGAGGAATGTCAGACGCAAGCGGTGACGAACCCGCACAATGACGGTCACGGCAGGCGCGCACCACGCACGGACGAGCGCCCGGGCGTGTCGCCCCCGAGGGGCCCGGCACCGCCTCAAGCACCACGAGGGATCAACTACGCACAGTGAAGAGCCGGTGAGGCGCGGTCCACAATGGCGTCACAACCGGTAACCGGGCCCACCGCACAGGGGGACGCCGACTCGGCACGGCCGGGACGAAGAGCCGACGGTGGACAGTGCCCGCCGACGGGTGCGGGACCGCAAGCGGTCGGGACAGCCGTCAGACCGTCAGGACAACGTCGGCAACACCTCGGCGGCCACGGTCTCCACGATCGACTCGTCGCCGGCGAACGGACCCTCCGCCCTCGGCCACGGCGCCAGGACATCGGTGAAGCCCAACTCGTCCGCTCGCCCCAGGAAGTCCCGGTAGCACTCGACGCTCGACAGCGAGAACACCGGCGCGGCGTCGGTCTGCAGGAACCGCCGGACCGGCGCCCGGCCCGCGGGCCGGGCGGCCAGCGCCTCGTCGAACCGCGCCGACAGCTCGGCCAACGACGTCCACCACGAGTCGAGCGAATCCCGCGCCGTGCCCAGGGTCACCCACCCCTCGCCGTGCTTCGCGGCCAGGGCCAGCCCCCTCGGCCCGTTCGCGGCCAGGATGAACGGGGTGCGGGGCCGCTGCACGCAGCCCGGCGCGTTCCGGGCGGCCACCGCCGTGTAGTACTCGCCGGAGTAGTCCACCCGCTCCCCGGTCAGCAACGCGTCCAGCAACTCGACGAACTCCTCGTAGCGACGCGACGGGCTCGCCACCCCGGTCGTGCCGCCGAACACCTCCACGTCGTACCCGCCCATCCCGCCCGCGCCGATGCCGACCGCGATCCGCCCGTCCGACAGGTCGTCCAACGCCAGCACGTCCCGCGCGAACGGCACCGGGTGGCGGAAGTTCGGCGACGCGACCATGAACCCCAGCCCGATCCGCGAGGTGGCCAACGCCGCCGCGCTCAACGTCGGCACCGAGCCGAACCACGCGTGGTCGACCAGCGGACCCCAGCCGAGGTGGTCGAACGTCCAGGCGTGGGCGAACCCGTATGCCTCCGCCGCCAGCCACCGCGGCTTCGCCTCGGACCAGCGGTACTCCGGCAGGATCGTGATCCCGGCGCGCATTGCTCCCCCTCCGCCCGAACAAGCGACGCGTTCATTCGAACAGAGCCGGCGTGCACGGTCAACACCGCATCGGGTGATCCCTGCCCGCGGGCGCGAAGCCAGGACGCCCGGCCCCGAACCCCTCGACCGAGGAGTCGGGACCGGGCGTCCGGGTGCGTGCCTAGCCCCAGATCGACGCCGCCCACTCGGGGTGGTCGACGAACGGGTTGCGGTTGTGCTGGTAGTTGTCGTAGATCACCTGGTTGCGGCGCTTCTCGAACGCGTCCGGCGGGTCCTGCGCGTTCCACTGCAGCAGCACCGACAACCGGCCGTGGTACGGCGCGGTGCCGTTGTTGACGTTGTTGTTCATCTCCAGGTTCGGGTAGCCGTCGTTGCCCTCGTACCGCACCGCCATGTAGAACAACATCCGCGCGACGTCACCCTTCACCGCGTTGCGCGGCTCCCACGAGTCGGCGTCGGTGTAGTTGCCCGGCGCCTCGCCCACCGCCGAACCACCCAGGTCGAAGTCCTTGTTGCCCCGCTCCGCGTTCACCGACACGTCCGTCGGCCGCAGGTGGTGGATGTCGGTGCCCGGACCGGTCGCGGTGCCGAAGTCGCCGTGCGACTTGGCCCAGACGTGCTCGCGGTTCCAGTCGTCCGGGTCACCGCCGTTGGTGGACTTGCTCTGCGAGCGGCCGGTGTAGAGCAGGATCACGTTGGCGCTGTTGCCCGGGTCCTGGTCGGTGACCTTCAACGCCTCCCACACCTGGTCGTAGGACAGCTTGGTGTTGGTCCGGATGATCCCGTTCAACGCCGTCTTCAACGACGTGCCGGACTTGCCGAGCGCGTTGCGGTAGTAGGTGTCGTCGTAGCCGCCGCCCGGAGCCGTGGTGGACGTGGTGGTGGGCCGGGTCGTGGTGGACGTCGGCGAGGTGCCGGCGTTGGCGAACGCGGTGGGCGAGGTGAGGCCCGCGTGCGAGAAGTACGCGCTCAACGGGCCGGTGACGTCGATCCGCGCGCCGAGCAGGCCGGGGTTGGTCCGCAGGCCCCACTGGGCCCGGAACGCGGACGTGACCTGCACGTACAGCATCTGGCTCGGGCTCGTCTGGGTCGGCGAGTCGGCCAGCGCCAACGCGTAGTCGGACGGGAAGCCCGACCGCACCACGGTGCTGGTGGCGGTCGGCTGCCCGACGACGTAGCCGCGCACGGTCGCGGACGCGCCGTTCTGCTGCCCGACGGCCTGGGCGACGGTGATCGGCGTGGCGCCGGCGGCAGCGGTGGGGATCAGCAGGGCCGCTGCGACGGCGATGACAGAAACGACAACGGCAAGGGGATTCAGCAGGGGTCGTAGTCGCACGATGGGGTGTCTCCTCCCGGGTGCGGCGGCGCAGGGTGGCCGCACGCAGGCAGGATCGCACGAAAGATCACACGTCAGAGTGAATGATCACCGAACATTCGTAACAAAACGAGACGGCGTCGTCTTTCAAGCCACACTGAAGCTACTGAGGCCACTCACTCGTCGTATCCCGTGGTGGCGCGGGTGATCAACGCCGCGTCGGCCTCCCCGAGCCGCCCGGTCAACGCCGACAGCACGTCCGCGATCTTGCGCTCCTCGTACGTGAAGTGCGTTTCCACCAACGCGGCCACGCCGTCCAGCTCGTGCCCCAGCACCACGGGGTCGACGTCGCCCAGCTCCGCCAGCGCGGTCAGGGCGTCCGACACGATCCGGTGATCACGGCCCAGTTCGTCCAGCACCGGCCGCAGCTCCGGGTGCTCCCGGGCCAGCACGGGGAACACGCCCTCGTCCTCGGCGGTGTGGTGCCGCTCCAGCGCGGCGCAGAAGGACAGGCAGTGCGACCGGAGGTCGGCGACCCCGGCGCCGTCGGTCAGGCCGTCCCTCATCGCCGCCAGCCGCTCGCGCAGCGCGATGTGCGCCTGCACGAGCTGGTTCCCGAACGCCACCAGGCGCGACGACGGCTCGATGACCTGCTCACCTCCGACCGGATCGCACCCTCCGGTCGATCTTCCCACGGCCGGTGGCGCGCCGATCCGCGAGGGCCCGCGGCGGAGCTGCCCGCGGCGGATCAACCCGGGGCCGCGACCGGCTCACTGCTCCGCGCCCACGCGGCCAGTCTCGGCGCCAGCAGGCGGAACACCTCGGGGTCCAGCCCCATGCCGGTGTGCGTGCTGGTCACCTCGACGCAGTCCGCGCACGGGTCGGCGCACAGCTCCCACGGCGCGATGAGGTCGTTGCGGGAGAACACGGCGATGGCGGGCACCTCCAACGGCTGCGCCATCGCGGTGGAGTTGGTGTCGTAGCACGTGCCCGCGAAGCAGTCCTCGTTCAGCAGTCCCGGAACACCCGCCCGCGACAGCCGCGCCATCTTCCGCGCGACCCGCATCACGCTGGGGTGCGCGCCGAGCTGGTCCAGCACCGGGCTGGCGAGCATGACCAGCCCCCGCACGAGTTCCGGCCTGCGCACCGACACCAGCCGGGCCAGACCACCGCCCCGGCTCTGCCCGAACAGCACCACCGGGCCGCCGGTCGCCTCCGCGTGCTTCTCCAGCCTGCGTTCGAGGCGGTCGACCAGCTCGGACGTGCAGCCCACGTTCATGCCGATCCGCGCGCCGGCCGGCGCGTAACCCCGGTTGCGCAGCCACCTCCCGGCCATCCGCAGGCTCCAGTCGCCGAAGCCGAAACCCGGCACCAGCAGCACGCCGACACCGCGGCCCTCGTCGCGGTCGACGGCCTGCCACGCCGGGTGGGACAGCAGCCGCGGGATGCCGAGCAACGCCACCAGCACCTGTTCACCGGCCACCGCGCGGGTCGACTCCACCACGCCCATCCGACCTCCCTGCGTCACGGGATAAGGGGGTTCCCCGTTCGGCGCGGTCCACTCCTCCGGTTTGTCGGCCGAACCGGCGGGAACCACCAGTCCTATGTGGTTGATGAGGCCGCCGGGCGTGTACCGGCCCCAAGAAGACACGTGGTTGATGGCCGAGGCGTTGCGGGAGACCGGCATCCCGCGAGGCGGCCGGGTGCTGGACGTCTGCACCGGCACCGGCGCGCTCGCGGTCGCCTCGGGCCTGGCCGGCGCGGCCGAGGTCACAGCGGTGGACCTGAGCAGACGGGCGCTCCTGGCCACCTGGGTCAACGCCCGGTCGCGCGGGATGCGGGTGCGCGTGCGGCGCGGAGACTTCGGTGATCTGGTCGGGCGCGACGAGTTCGACGTCGTCACGGCCAACCCGCCGTACGTGCCCAGCGTCGGCGTGCCGGACCGGGGCGCCGCGCGGGCCTGGGACGCCGGGCCGGCTGGCCGTTCCGTGCTCGACCGGCTGTGCGCGGTGATGCCGTTGTTGTTGGCGGACAAGGGCATGGGGCTGGTGGTGCACTCCGGGCTGTGCGACCCGGAGGTCACCCTGAGGCAGTTGCGCGGCGGCGGGTTGAAGGCGTCCGTGGTGGCCCGCCGCACGGTGCCGTTCGGGCCGGTGATGCGCGGGCGGGCGGAGTGGTTGGCCCGGCGCGGGTTCATCGCCCGCGGCCAGGAGCACGAGGAACTGGTGGTGATCCGTGCCGACGCCGCGTGAGGCCAGGGTGGTGACCGTCGTGCCCGGCGGCCCGGTCCTGGTGGAGGGCCCCGTCGAGGTGCGGCTGGACGACGGGACGGTGGTGTGCTCGGACCGGTTCGTCGTCGCGGTGTGCGCGTGCCGCCGCAGCAAGCGTTACCCGCTGTGCGACACGAGCCACCGCAAACGACGCTGACCGGTCCGCCGGGACGTCAGAGGGGCAGGCGCAACGCCGTCTGCCCCTCTTCCCACGCGCCCAGGAGGTGGTCGCCGAGCCGCTGTTCGAGCAGTTCGGTGGCCTGCACGCCGAACACCACGGATTCGGTCAGCTCGGGCTCGCGGGCCAGCAGGTCGCCGATCACGTCCCGGCGCATCACCTGCTCGTGCACCGCGTCCGCCTCGATGTGCTCGGTGAAGAACTCGACGCACGCGGGGTGCGCGTCCAGCCGTTCCAACGCCTTGGCCATGCGGGTCGCGCTCGGCGCGGTGGTGATCTCGGCGGCGGCGAAGTGCCCCACCAGTGAGCCGCGCAACGACCGGTGCAGACCGCACATCGACATCAGGTTGACCGTGGCCAGCATGACCGCGGGCGCGTGCTCCAGGTACCGGAGGTAGCCGCTGTCCAGGCCGGCGCCTTCGAGCAGGTCGGCGAACAGCCGTGAGTGCATCCGGTCGCCCCGGCCGCCGCCGAACTCGTCGAACTCGACGGCCACCAGCGCCGCCTTCGCCGTGCCGCGCAGGCGGGGGATCACCCACGCGTGCGGGTCCGCCTCCTTCAGGTGGTAGATCGAGCGCAACACCATGTACTCGCGCATGTGCCACCACTCCCCCTCGTCCTTGAGGAAGTGGCTCACGCCGACGCCGTCCACCGGCTCGACCAGCAGCTCGTCCAGCACGCCCTCGATGTCCGCGCCACCGGGCACGTCGGCGCGCAGCCCGTCCAGGAACACCTGTTCCAGCCGGGCGCGCAGGCCCAGCAACCCCGGATCCCACTCCCAGGCGTCCGACACGCCCGCGAAGCCCTGGTAGTGCAGCTCGTAGCAGACGTGCAGGGCCAGGTGCAGGTCTTCGCCGTACGGGTCGGCCGGCACGTGCGACGGCAGCCCGGCCGCCGGCGGTTCGCCGCGCAGGGCGTCCAGGACGGCGGCGGACAGGGGGCCGCGCGGCGCGGGCAGCACCGCTCGGTCGACAACGGGGTCCACAGTGGTCATGACCGTGGACTACCCGCTGCGGCGGGAGTGCACGCGAGCAGCTCCACGGCGTCCTCGGGTGATCCCGCCCTCAGCTGCCGCTGCGCTCCCGTCCCCCGGTCGAGCACGTCGCGCACCAGCGCGTGCACCAGGTCGCGGTCGTCGCCCAGCGCCCCGGACACGTGCTCCAGCAACGCCTCCACCAGCTCGACGGCGGGGACCTGGCGCGCGGTGACGGGGTCGACGCCCGGACCGGACAGCCCGTGCCGGGCCGCCGACCACACGGCCGCCGCCAGCACCTGCTCGTCCAGGTCGGGCGCGGGTCCGGCGGCGCGCGCCGTGTCGACCAGCGCCCTGGTCAGGCCCGCTTGCAGCAGGGCGTCGTCCACCGTGGCGGCGGCGTCGGCGGCCCGCACCTCGACCGTCGGGTACCGGGGCGACGGCCTGGCCAGCCAGAACGTCTGACCGGCGTCCACCAGGACGCCGCAGTCCACCAGCCGGCCGAGCCGGGCGTCGTACTCGGCGGCCGTGCGGAACAACGGCGGCACGCCCGAGCCGGGGAACCGCGCCTGGTCCATCATCCGCCAGCTCGCGTAGCCGGTGTCGCGGTCGCGGTCGAACGGCGAGTTGCCGCCGAGCGCCAGCAGCGTCGGCAGCCACCGCCGCAGGTGGTCGACCACGTGCACGGCCGTCTCCCGGTCGGGCACGCCGACGTGCACGTGACAGCCGCAGCACTGGTAGGCCTCCACCTGGCCGCGGTAGATCGACTCGATCCGCTCGAACCTCTCCCCCGCGCTCAACGCCGGTCGAGGGTCGGCCAACGGCGGTGAACCCGACGCGACCAGCCATAACCCCTCGGCGTGGGCGGCGTGGGCCAGCTCGCGCCGGCCGGCCGTCAACTGGTCGCGCAGCTCGGCCAGGTCCGCGCACACCCCGGTGGAGAACTCCACCTGCGCGGCGTTGAGCTCGCGGTGGACCCGCGCGCCGGGCGGCAGGTCTCGCACGCGGGCCAGCACGTCGACCGCGCGGGCCACGGGACGACGCGTCGACGGGTCCACGAGGAGGAACTCCTCCTCGACACCGATCGTCATCAGGCGGGGTCACGCCGCGGGAGCGGCTTGGTCGCGGGGCCTTCCAGCACGGCGCCGTCCACGTCGAACCGCGATCCGTGGCACGGGCAGTCCCAACTGCGCTCGGCGGAGTTGAACCGCACCAGGCAGCCCAGGTGCGTGCAGCGCAGGGACACCCCGTGCACGCCGCCCGCCTCGTCGCGGTAGACCCCGGCCTTGCCCGTGCCGTCGCGCACCACGCGCGCCTCGCCGACCGGCACGTCCGCCACCGACTGGACCTCGGCGGACTTCAGCCGGTCGCCGACCAGGTCGACGGCCACCTTCGCGTTCATCTTCGCTAGCTTCGGCGTGGCGCCCAGGGTGAGCCGGTGCGGGCTGAACCGCGCCGCCAGCGGGTTCTCCCGGCCGACGATCAGGTCGGTCAGCAGTTCCGCGGCCATGGTGCCGTTGCTCAGGCCCCACTTCATGAACCCGGTCGCGCCGTACAGGGTGGACGAGCCGGGCAGGTAGGGGCCGATCATCGGCAGGTTGTCGTAGGACGTGGGGTCCTGCGCGGACCAGCGGTGGGTGACCTCGGCGATGTCCCAGCGCTCGGCGGCGAACTTGGTCAGCTCGTCGTACGGCTCGCCCGGCGACGTGCCGGGGGCGTGGCCGCGTCCCGCGACGATCAGCAGGTCGCCGGAGCTCGCCAGCGACCAGGACGGGCTGCCCGCGCTGATGCCCAGGCCCGTCGGCGGTGCGCCCGAGGCCAACCGGATCGCGGCGCAGTAGGACCTCATCGGCTCCAGCCGGGCGAAGTACAGGCCGCGGTCCAGGATCGGGTAGTGCGTGGCGATCACCACGCGTTCGGCGACGACCGTGCCCTGGTCGGTGTGGACCCGGCTCGGCGTGCCGTCCTCGAGGCGCAGCACGCGGCTCGCCTCGTAGACCCGCGACCCGTCGCCGTCCACGGCCTCCGCCAGCCCTCGCACGTACTTGACCGGGTCGATCGCCAGCTGGTCGTCCAGCCGCACCGCGCCCGCGATCGGGAACGGCACGCCCATCAGCTCGCCGCGGTCGCGCGCCACGGGCAGCCCCGCCCGCGCGGCGGCTTCGGCCTCCCGCTCGACCGCGTCGAGCTCGCCCTGGTCGAACGCGAACGTGTAGGCGGGCATCCGGCGCAGGTCGCAGGCGATGCCCACTTCGGACACCAGCGCGGCGACCCGCTCGACGGCGGCGACGTTGCCGGAGGCGTAGTCGGCCGCCGCCTCGACCCCGTGCCGGCGTTCGATCGTCGAGTACACGGTGGACTGGAGGGCGGTGACCTTGGCGGTGTTGTTGCCGCTGACACCGCTGCCGACCCGGTCGGCCTCCACCAGCACGACCCGCAGGCCCGCGCGCTTGAGCAGCAACGCCGTGGTGACACCGGTGATGCCACCGCCGACCACCGCCACGTCCACCGCCGTCTCGCCGGTGAGCGCGGGGAACCGGCCGTGCGGGATCGCCTCGGACCACAGCGAGTGGCGGGCGGTCGTGGTCGCTTCCGTCATGTCTAGCTGGTACCCGGGGGTTCCGTGTTCGAACCTCCGTCCACGAGGTAACCCGGGCGCATGCGCACCTTCGCCGATCTCACCGACCTGGTCGCCTTGGTCGAGGACCGCACGCCCGCGCGCGAGCTGTACGTGCGCTGGTCGCGGGGCCCGGAGGCGGACAACGACCGGCGCAGCCGCGACGGGTTGAGCGGCGTGCCGCTGCCCGGCCTGTCCGCCAACTCCCTCGCGGTGGAGCCGTGGTGGGGCGACCGGCCGCTGCGGCTCTGGGTGGCCCGCCGCCTGCACGACTACCGCCACCTGCGGGAGCGCCGGGGGCCGGGCACGCGACCGTGGATCCTGGAGGGCTCCGAGGTCGGTCGCGGCCCGGACAACGAGCCGTTGGTGACCTGTCGCCACCCGATCGGGTGGATCGCGGACGACGTGCTCGCGGAGTGCGAGCACCTGGTCGACGACCACGCCGCCACGAACTGGGGTCCCTTGGACCGGGAGGGTCCGTCGCCGGCCTAGCCGACGGTGAACGTCCTGGTCGTCCCGGTGAACGGGGTGATCGCGCCGGTCCAGCCGCTCTTCCAGTCGCCGTGGTGCACGATCCGGTACGTGCCGGGCGGGGTGTCGGCCGGGATCGTCCAGGTGACCGTGGCGTTCGAGTTGGCCACGCCGTCGCGCTGCCAGCGGTAGCGGGTGGACCAGTCGCCGTCGTCGGCGTGCCGGCTCCAGGCGCCGTCGACCAGGCGTTGGACTTCGAGGAACGTGCCGTTGCGGCGGAGGTCGTTCTTCGGGTGCCCGGTGACGAACACGGCGGTGGCGGTCTGGCCGCGGGCGTAGGTGGCGGCGGGTTGGGTGAGCACCTGGCCGAAGGAGTGCCACGGCGCCTTGTCGTCGAACACCACCCCGGTCTGGAGGTTGATCTCGGTGAACGGCGGCTTGGCGGGCGTCGCGCCCGGCGCGAGGGGCGTGCCGGCGCGCAGTGACGCGGCGAGCTTCGCGAACTCCTGCTGGTAGGCGGGCAGGGTGTTGCGGCCGAACAACGTCGAGCCGCCCTCGTACTGCTGCAGGTCGTACTCCTCCGGCGTGGTCACGTACTGGCTGTAGTCGTTGGCGTAGCCCTGCACCAGCACGTTCTCCAGCGGCACGCCCGCCTCGGCGGCCACCGCGCGCCGGATCCGCAGGCCCGCCACGATCGTCACCTCGCCCGGCACGGCGACCAGGTGCAGCGGGCCGATCTTCACGATCTGCAGCGGCAGCACGTTCGGCGTGGCCTGCACCAGGCCCGTCGGCACCAGCGACGCCTTCGGGTACTGGCAGTCCCGCAGCCACTGCGGCACCTCGACGTCCAGGGGCTCGAACAACGCCTTCCACGGACTGGTCATGCCCTCGGTGAAGCCGGGGATCGCCGGTCCGTCCTCGACGCTGCCGGCCATGGTGGACGCGCCGACCACGCCGGGGCACGTCGTGCCCGGCTTCCCGTCGGTGGTGTACCGGCCGTCCACGGTGACCGCGGCCATGTCCACGAACCGCATCCGGTAGTCCACCGCGCCCGTGACCGGTGTCTGCGGGCCCGCGAACACCTGCTGCGCCTTGCGGTTCTGGCGCTCGCCGATGATCCGGGTGTTCTCCACCTCGTCCTCGGTCGGGCCGGAACCGGGGCGCAGGTTGAGGTTCGGCGACATGTCGCCCGCGTTGGTGTTGGGGAACGCGGCGACGAAACCGGGCCGGTCCTCCAGGTACCGCACGCCCCGGTCGTCGTGCTCCCACTGGTAGGAGGCGTAACCCTTGTTGTCCGGGCTGATCAGCGTGTTCTTGTTGGTCATCGACGTGTTGTGGGTGGCGAACCAGCTGATCGCGCCGACGTCCGCGCCGTTCTGCCGGAACTTCAGCACCGTCATGGCCGGGTCGATCGCCCGCGGGAAGTGGCCCTTGTCGGGGTTGCGCTCGAACGCGACCCGGGAGCGGTTCACGCTCGCGTCGGTCAGCTCGCCGCGCCCCAGGGTCAGCTCGCCGGGCTTGAGGTCCTCGTGCGCCCGCACGACCGACTCGGTGATGCCGTCGGTGATCGCGGCGAGCGTCTGCGGCTGCATGCCCAGGATCGAGAGGTTGTAGGCGAGGTTGTGCGAGTAGCCGCCGGGTCCCGCGTGCGTGTGGGTCGCGGACAGCAGCACGTTCTCGCGGGTGTAGAGCGAGCCGTACCGGGCCTGGAGCTTGGCCAGGACCGCTTCCTGCACCGCCCGGAACATCATCGCCAGGTCCGCGTTGACGTACGCGACGCGCTTGCCGGTGGCCTGGTCGACCACGACGTACGCGCGGGAGCGCTGGCGCTGGTGGATGCCGGTGGTCTTCTGCTCGAACGCCGAGTAGCCCATCATCCCGTTCTCGGCGGCGGGACCGGTGACGTCGGAGATGCCCCTCCCGACCAGGTAGGGCGTGGGCGCGGCGTCCGCGACCGGCAGCCCGACCACCACCAGCGCGCCGACCAGCGCCGTTGCCGCCAACGACCGTCGTGAGACCCGCATCCGCACTCCCCGACCCGATTCGGCTCGCCATACGCGAAACGTCTTCACCTTTACTCGACGGTAGGTGATCGGGCCCACCCGGGCAAGCCCCCGCCCGGCACAGTCGCCCTCGTGACGGCGGGAGGACGACGGCCGGGCCGCGTCGTGCGTCGTCGCGCAGGCCGTGCAGCCGAGGAGCACCTGCCCGGCGGTGAGCCGCGCCGCTTGGACGACCGGGAGCAGAGCGCCGTGCCCCGCACGTCGTGGCCACGGCGGTCGCGCCGCTACGGTTCCGGCATGCGCACGGTCGCCGTCCTCGCCCTCGACCAGGTCGTCCCGTTCGACCTGTCCACGCCGATCGAGGTGTTCAGCCGCACCCGCCTGCCCGACGGCGGACCGGCCTACCGCGTGCTGGTCTGCGGCGCCACGCCGACGGTCGACGCGGGCGCGTTCACCCTCCAGCCACCGCGGGGCCTGGACGCCCTGGCCGACGCGGACACCGTGATCCTGCCCGGCTGCGCCGACGCGACCGCGCCGGTCCCGGACGAGGTGCTGGACGCCCTGCGGCGCGCGGCCGCCGGTGGCGCGCGGCTCGCGTCGATCTGCGCCGGCGCGTTCATCCTCGCGGCCACCGGGCTGCTCGACGGGCTGCGCGCCACGACCCACTGGTCGGCGGCCCCCGCGCTGGCGGCCCGGCACCCGGAGATCGACGTGGACCCCGATGTCCTCTACGTGGACAACGGCCGGCTGCTCACGTCGGCCGGCGCCGCCGCCGGGCTGGACCTGTGCCTGCACCTGATCCGCCAGGACTACGGCTCCGCGGTGGCCGCCGACGCCGCCCGCCTGTCGGTGATGCCGCTGGAACGCGAAGGCGGCCAGGCCCAGTTCATCGTGCACGAGCAGCCGCCGACGACCCGCGGCTCCCTGCTCGAACCCGTGCTGCGGTGGATGGAGGACAACTGCGGGCGCGACCTCGGGCTCGCCGACATCGCCGCGCACGCGGGCATGAGCACCCGCACCCTCAACCGCCGCTTCCGCGAGCAGACCGGCACCACGCCGTTGCAGTGGCTGCACCGCACGCGCATCCGCCGGGCGCAGCACCTGCTGGAGGCCACCGACCACCCGGTGGACCGGATCGCCGCACGGGTGGGCTTCGGGTCGCCCACCGCGTTCCGGGACCGGTTCAAGCGGGTCGTCGGCACCAACCCCCACGCCTACCGCTCCGCGTTCCGCGCGCCCGCTCAGTCGACCCCCGCGTAGGAGTGCAGCCCGACCGCGACCAGGTTGACGAAGAACAGGTTGAACAGCACCACGACCATGCCGACGACGTTGAGCCAGGCCGAGCGCCGGCCGCGCCACCCGGCCGTGGCGCGCGCGTGCAGGTATGCGGCGTAGCAGACCCACGACACGAAGGCGACCGTCTCCTTCGGGTCCCAGCCCCAGAACCGGCCCCACGCCTGCTCGGCCCACACCGCGCCGGTGACGATCGCGAACGTCAGCGTCAGGAACCCGACCGTGCCGGTGCGGTAGGCGATCTTGTCGAGGTCCTCGGCGGGTGGCAGCCGGCGGCGCGGCGCACCCTTCCTGGAGAACTCGCCCGAGCCGGCCAGGTGCAGCGCGCTGACCACGCCGGACAGCAGGAACACGCCACTGGCCATGATCGCGGCGGCCACGTGGACGACGATCCAGTACGAGCGCAGCGACGGCATGAGCGGCGCGGCCTCGGCGTAGAGCCGGTTGCCCGCCAGGAACAGCAGCGACGCGACCGGCAGCAGCACGAACACCGACATGCGGCGCAGGTCGTGCCGGCACACCAGGTACAGCCACGCGCCGACGGCGATCAGCCCGACCGCCGACAGGTACTCGTACATGTTGCCCCACGGCACGCGGCCGGTCGCGACGCCCCGCAGCACCACCGAGGCCAGGTGCAGCAGAGCACCCAGGACCGTCAGCGCGACGCCGGAACGCCCCAGCCGCACGGCGAACGCGGGCGGGTCCACCGCGTGGCGGGTCAGGGCGTACTCGGCCGAGCAGAGCAGGGCGGCGAGCATGTACACGCCGAACGCGCTGGTGAACAGCCAGTCGCTGAGCAGGGCGGGGCCCACGAGGCGGTCACCCACGGCCGGCCCACAGCTGGTCGAGCCGCAGGATCATGACCGGCACGCTCAGGCACGTCACGGCCAGCACGCCCGCGCCCCACCGGGACCGCTCCGCCACCGACCACACCGCGCCGAGCGGCAGCACGACCGCCACGCCGACCAGGTAGCCGAGGAAGGTGGCCCGGTCCAGCTCCCGGTCCGAGCCGAGCACCGCCACCGCGCCGGCGACCGCCTGCGCCAGCAGCCCCGCCTCCAGCAGCAGGACGACCGCCGCCAGGCCGAGCGTCGGCTTGGTGCGCAACGTGATCGGGCGGTCGAGCACGGCGAGCGCCAACGCCCAAACCGCGGCCGCCAACGCGACGACCGTCAACGCGGTCGCCAAGACTTGGATCATCGAGAACCCCTCCGACACGACTACTACGAAACGTAGCACTACACGTTGTAGTAGTCGCCGGAGAGGGTCACCGCACCAGGAAGCTGAGCGGGATGCCGACCAGGACCAGCCCTCCGACCAGGGCGGAGCACCGCAGGGCGGCGGGCAGCGGCGGGAGACCGGCCAGGCGGACCAGCCGTGCCGCGACCGCGACGTCGGCCGCGCCGAGGGCGCCCTCGGGCGGACGCGCCGAACCGAACCTGCGCAGCGCCGAGGCGAGCGGCTGGGCGCCGTGGCGCAGGCTCGCGCTCTCGTCGGCCCGCATCTCCACCAGCAACGCCACCGCCCGCGCGACCGACCGCGCCAGGCGGACCTTCGGCAGCACCGAGCACAACGCGCTGAACGGCAGCAGCACCAGGTCGTGCCGCTCGCGCCCGTGCGCGTGCTCGTGGCCGAGCACGGCGTCCACCTGGTCGCGGGTCAACGCGGTCAGGGCGCCCGAGCTGAGCACGACGGCCGAGCGCGCGCCGGGCACGCAGTAGGCGACCACGTTCGGGTGGTCGAGCACGAAGGCTCCGGGCGCGGCCTCGTCCCGGCGGGCCACCAGCGCCAGCACGTCGCGGTGCCGCCGCCGCACCCGCAGCACCGAGCCCCACGTCCACAGCAGGCCGATCACCAGGTCCAGCGCGGAGAGCAGGCCGAGCACGACCAGCAGGGCGAGCGGTGTCACGTCGCCCCGCACGGCGTCGTCCGCCCACCGCCCCAACGCGACCGGGATCGGCGCGTCGTGAGGCGCGAGGCCGAGGGCGAGCAGCAAGCCGACCGCGGACAGCGCCCACGACAGGCCCAGCATCTGCCACAGCAGGATCCCGGTCCGCGGCGCGCGCCACACCCACCGGGCACGGGCGAGCGGACCGGCCACCGCCACGCACAGCACGAACGTCGCCGCCAGGTGCAGCGCGGCGTTCACCGCTCGTCCAACGCCTGGCTCAGCGCTTCCGCCTCGGGCGCGGTCATCGACTGCGCGAAGTGCGCCAGCGCGGTCTCCCGGTCGCCGGTCAGCGACAACGCGTCCAGCATCAGCCGCGCGACGTACTGCTCGCGGCTGGCCACCGGCGCGTAGTACCAGGCACGGCCCTCACCGGCCTCGCGGCGGACGAACCCCTTCTTCGCCAGGCGGTTCAGCACCGTCATCACGGTCGTGTAGGCGAGGTCGCGGTCCGCGAGCGCGCGGACGACGTCCCGCACCGCGACCGGCTCGCCGCGATCCCACAGGACGTCCATCGCGGCACGTTCCAGCTCGCCGAGCCCGTTCACCGGCACCCTCCACCCGTCACGGGGCGATCGTACGAGGCGCGGCGGCGGGCGGGCTCACGAGCCGCTGATGTTGACCATCCAGGAGATGCCGAACCGGTCCTGGCAGGCGCCGAACTCGTCGCCCCACATCTGCTTCTCCAGCGGCACCGTGACGTTGCCGCCGTCGGACAGCTTCTCGAAGTAGCCGCGCAGCTCGGCGGCGTCGTCGCCGCTGAGGCTCACGGTGATGTTGTCGCCGGGGTTGTGCGGCATCCCGGGCGGGGTGTCGGCCCCCATCAGCGCGTAGCCGCTCGACGTCTCGAGCATGGCGTGCATGATCTTCCCCGCCTCGGGCGCGTCCGCCTGGCCGTACTCGCCGAACGTGGTGAGCCGCAGCGTGCCGCCGAAGACCGATTCGTAGAACTCCATCGCCTCGCGCGCGTTGCCGGCGAAGCTGATGTAGGGGTTGAGCCGAGAGGTCACCGTGTCCTCCTCGAAGGTCGTGCGGGCGGCCCCATCCTGGCAGCACGACCGGCCGTCCGCAGGGGCACGGACCCCGCGTCGACCAGGCGCTACTGCACGTCACCCGTGGTGGCCGAGCGGACCTGGCCCGAGGACAGGTCACCCGGCGGGATGCCGGGGTGGTGACCGGTCCGCGCGCCGGGCGCGGGCGCGGACGGCGCGAGCGACAGCCTGGAGACGATCCGGTAGCGGTCGCCCCGGTACAGCGAGTGCACGTACTCGACGGGACGGCCGGTGGTGTCGTTGGTCAGCCGCTCGAACAGCAGCGCGGGCGCGAACACCGGCACGCCGAGCAGCGTCGACTCGGCGTCGTTGGTGACGGTCGGCTCGATGGACTGCACCGCGTCGCTGACGTGCACGCCGTGGTCGGCCAGCCGGTCGTAGAAGTTGCCGGACTCCATGTCCTGCACCGTGAGGCCGGGCGCGACGGCCACCGGGACGTGCAGGTACTCGATCGCCATCGGCGCGCCGTCGACCAGGCGCAGCCGGGCGATGTAGGTGATCTCGGCGGCCGGCGACACGCGCAGCCGGCGGCCGACCCGCGCGCCGGCCGGGACGCGGGCGTGCTCCAGCACCCGGCTGGTCCACGCGCCGCCGGCCTGCGGCACCGTCATCGCGCGGTCGGCCGCCACCAGCTCCTGGGTGATCTTGGCGGGCGCGACGAACGTGCCGCGGCCGTGCTGGCGGATCAGCAGGCCGGTGTTGACCAGTTCGTCCACCGCCGAGCGCAGCGTGGGCCGGGACACCGCCAGCTGCCGGCACAGCGCCCGTTCGGCCGGGATGGGCGCGCCCGGCGGGTGCGTCTCGATGAGCTCGAGCAGGTAGTCGCGCACCCGTTCGCGCTTGAGGATCGGTTCGGCCATGCCGCCTCGCTTCGTCTTGCGTGGTCCTCGACCAGTATGTCAGACCAGTGGTCAGGTCGGTGTCGACCAAGATCGAGAGCGCTCTCATGCCTGTGAACTGGGTGTTGACTGCCACATTGGTCTATGCCATCTTCGGACAGGCTCCACCGAGGTTTACCAATTGGTCAGCTGAGAGGTGAGACGTGCCGCACCGCCCCGTCGCCTTCGTCCTCGCGTCGTTGCTCGTCCTGTCCGCCTGCGGTTCCGACCCGGGCGAGTCCGGCGGCAAGCAGGACATCACCGTCTGGCTGATGAAGGACTCGGCCACCGACGACTTCGTCAGCCGCTTCGAGACCGAGTTCGAGCGCGACCACCCCGAGCTGGACCTGAAGATCCAGGTCCAGGAGTGGAACGGCATCACGCAGAAGGTGACCAGCGCGCTGGCCAGCACCGACCCGC
The DNA here is from genome assembly GCF_016695385.1 of Saccharothrix sp. 6-C. Lineage (NCBI taxonomy): Bacteria > Bacillati > Actinomycetota > Actinomycetes > Pseudonocardiales > Pseudonocardiaceae > Saccharothrix > Saccharothrix sp. 6-C. The sequence goes on from NZ_CP064192.1 coordinate 3,924,403, forward strand.
CGGACGTGATCGAGGTCGGCAACACCCAGGTCGCCCAGTACGCCTCCAGCGAGGGCGTCACCGACCTGTCGGCCAAGGTCGGCGAGCTCGGCGGCGACGACTGGATCCCCGGTCTCGCCGAGCCGGGCGCGGTCGGCGGCAAGCAGTTCGGCATCCCGTTCTACGCGGCCAACCGGGTCGTCATCTACCGCAAGGACCTGTTCGCGGCGGCCGGCGTGACGCCGCCGACGACCCGGGACGAGTGGCTGGCCGCGACCGCCGAGCTCGACGAGGGCGACACGCAGGGCATCTACCTGCCCGGCCAGAACTGGTACGTGCTCTCCGGCTTCGTCTGGGACGAGGGCGGCGACCTCGCCCGGCAGGACGGCGACGAGTGGTCCGGGGCGCTCGGCACCCCGGAGGCGCTGGCGGGCGCGGACTTCTACCGCCGCCTGCAGGCGTTGGGCGACGGGCCGAAGGACTCCGACGAGGCCAAGCCGCAGCAGACCGACGTGGTCGCGGGCGGCGAGGTCGCGCAGTTCATCGCGGTGCCCGGCGCGGCCGAGCTGGTCGCCAAGGCCAACCCCGCGCTCGCCGACCAGCTCGGCTTCTTCCCGATCCCCGGCAAGACCGCGGCCACGCCCGGCGCGGTGTTCACCGGCGGCTCCGACCTGATCATCCCGCTCGCGTCGCCCCGGCAGGACGGCGCCTACCAGGTGGTCAAGGCGCTGGCCGGGGAGAAGTGGCAGGTCGAGCTGGCCAAGGCGATGAACTACGTGCCCAACCGGACGTCGCTCGCGAGCGCGGTCGGCGACGACCCCGGCGCGGTGGCGATGGCGGCGGGCGCGGTCAACGGCCGGGCCACGCCGAACTCGCCGAACTGGGCGGCCGTCGAGGCGCGCAACCCGATCAAGGAGTTCCTGACCGCGGTGCTGACCGGCGCCGACCCGGCGACGGCCGCGGCCGAGGCGGACAAGGTGATCACCCAGGCGCTCAACTCGGGCGCCTAGCATGACGACGACGCTGACGCGGGCGGCGCGACGCCGCCCGCCGTCGACCACTCCCCCGCCGCGCCGCCGCCGCACGTCGTGGTGGCCGTACCTGCTGATCGCGCCGACCGTGCTGGCCACCGGGTTCCTGCTGCTGTACCCGCTGGCGCGCAACGTGCTCATCTCCGTGCAGGAGTTCGGCCTGCCGCAGCTCGTGCGCGGCGACGCGCGGTTCGTCGGCCTGGCGAACTACGCCAGGGTGCTGGGCGACCCGGAGTTCTGGGCGGTCGTGCGGCGGACGCTGGTGTTCACCGCGATCAACGTCGTGCTGATCATGGTGCTGTCCACGTCGGTCGCGCTGCTGCTGGTGCGCCTCGGGAAGTGGGCGCGGCTGCTGGTGATGTCCGGGCTGGTGCTGGTGTGGGCCACGCCGGTGATCGCGGCGACCACGGTGTTCCAGTGGCTGTTCCAGTCCCGGCTCGGGGTGGTCAACTGGGCGCTGGTCGAGCTCGGGTTCGACGGCTACCGCGACTACGCGTGGTTCGCCGACGGTCCCGCCACGTTCGCCATCCTGGTCGCGCTGATCGTGTGGCAGTCCGTGCCGTTCGCGGCGCTGTCGCTGTACGCGGCGATGGTGACGATCCCGTCCGACCTGTACGAGGCGGCGCGCATGGACGGCGCGGGGGCGTGGCGGGTGTTCTCCGCCATCACCTTCCCGGTGCTGCGGGCCATGTTCGGGCTGATCACCTGCCTGGAGGTGATCTGGGTGGTCAAGGCGTTCGTGCAGATCTGGGTCATCTCCCAGGGCGGGCCGGGCCGCGCCACCACGACGTTGCCGGTGTACGCGTTCCAGGTCGCGCAGTCGTTGCAGCGCTACGACCTCGGCGCGGCGGTGTCGATGCTCATGGTGCTGCTGCTCGTGCTGGCGCTGCTGGCGTACTTCCGGCAGATGTACCGGCAGGAGGAGCTCTCGTGACCGGCCGGGTCTCGACCGGCAGGGCGCTGCGCGGCGTCGCGGCGGCGGTCGTCTTCGTGGTGTCGGTGTTCCCGGTGTACTGGATGGTGCTGACGGCGTTCAAGCCGACCCGGGACATCCAGGCCGCGACGCCGACGTTCCTGCCGCTGTCGCTGACGTTCGAGCACTTCGGCACCGCGGTGTCGGCGCAGGGGTTCTGGTCGTTCTGGCGCAACAGCGTCGTGGTCGCGGGCGGCGCCGTGCTGCTGTCGCTGGCGGTGGCCCTGCTGGCGGCGTTCGCGGTCGCCCGGCTGCGGTGGAAGGGGCGGCGCGGGTTCATCCTGATGGTCTTCGTCGCGCAGATGACGCCGTGGGAGGCGCTGCTCATCCCGATCTACGTGATCGCTCGGGACACCGGGATGCTCGACACGCTGTGGATGCTCACGCTGGTCTACTTCATGATCACGCTGCCGTTCACCGTCGTGACGCTGCGCGGGTTCCTCGCCGCCATCCCGGTCCACCTCGAAGAGGCGGCGCTGGTCGACGGGTGCTCGCGGGCGCAGGCCTTCCGCCGGGTGGTCTTCCCGCTGCTCGCGCCGGGGCTGCTGGCGACCTCGCTGTTCGGGTTCATCACCGCGTGGAACGAGTTCGCCTTCGCCAACGTGCTGATCATCAAGAACCAGGACGACCGCACCCTGCCGGTGTGGCTGTCGTCGTTCAGCAACACGTTCGGCACGGACTGGGGCGCGACCATGGCCGCCTCCACGCTGTTCATGCTGCCGGTGCTGCTGGTGTTCCTCGTGCTCCAGGGCCGGGTGACCACCGGGATCGTCGGCGGCGCGGTCAAGGGCTGACGTTCCTTGGGGGTACTCGTGATCGTGCCAAGACCGACGCGGCTGATCCGGCGGCACGGGCGGTTCGCGCTCGACCGCGACACGGCGATCCGGGCCACGCCCGGCGCGCAGGGCGCGGCCCGGCTGCTGCGCGCGCTGCTGCGCCCGGCGACCGGCCTGCCGCTGCCGCTGCACGAAGACGGGCGCGTGGTGCTCGCGCTGGACGACCGGCTCGTCGGCCTCGGCGACGAGGGCTACGCGCTGACCGTGAACGAGCACGCGGTGGTGTTGCGCGCGGCCACGCGTCACGGGCTCGCGCACGGCGTGCAGACGATCCGGCAACTGGTGGCGCCGACGGCGATGGGTTCGAGACCCGTGTCCGGCGTGGACTGGGGGCTGCCCGGGGTGGACGTCCGGGACGCGCCGCGGCTGCCCTGGCGAGGCGTGCTGCTGGACGTGGCGCGGCACTTCCAGCCGGTCGCGGTGCTGCGCCGGTTCGTCGACCTGATGGCGGTGCACAAGCTGAACGTGCTGCACCTGCACCTCACCGACGACCAGGGCTGGCGGATGCCGGTGCCGCGCCACCCGCGGTTGACCTCGGTCGGCGGGTGGCGCGCGGAGAGCATGGGCGACGGCGTGCCGCACGGGGGTTCGTACACCCGCGCGGAACTGGCCGCCCTGGTGTCCTACGCCGACGAACGCGGTGTGCGGATCGTGCCGGAGATCGAGATGCCCGGCCACGCCCGCGCCGCGCTGGCCGCCTACCCCCACCTCGGCAACTTCCCGCGCCGCCGGCTGCCGGTGTGGACGCGGTGGGGCGTGAGCGACGAGGTGTTCGGCGTGGACGACGCGGTGCTCGAGTTCTGCCGCGACGTCCTGGACGAGGTGATCGACGTCTTCCCCGGCCGGCACGTGCACCTGGGCGGCGACGAGTGCCCGACCTCGGAGTGGGAGTCCAGTCCGGGCGCCTTCCGGCGGGTCCGCGAGGAAGGGCTGGCCGGGCCGCGGGAGCTGCACGGCTGGTTCCTGCGCGCGATGGCCGACCACGTGGTGGGCCGCGGGCGCGTGCCGGTGTCGTGGGAGCCGATCGGCGACCCGCGCGTGGTGGTGATGCCGTGGCGTGACGCGGCGGACGCGCGCACCGCGTTGGACCTCGGCCACGACGTCGTCATGGCCCCGCACCGGTCGACCTACCTGGACTACCCGCAGTCCGCCGACCCCGACGAGCCCGCCGGGCAGCCCGGCCTGGTGGTGACCGCGCGGGACGTCTACCACCTGCCGCTGCCCGAGGGGGTGCTCGGCGCCCAGTGCGCGCTCTGGACGGAGTACGTGCCGACCGCGCACCACCTGGAACGGCTGGCGTACCCCCGGCTCGCGGCGCTGGCCGACGCGCTCTGGGCGCAACGCCCGTCCTGGACCGACTTCACCGAACGGATGCGCGCGCACACCGGCCGCCTGAGCGCGCTGTCCGTGCCCCTGTCGAGGAAGGAGGACGACGCCCGCTCCCCTGTCCCACCCTGCTGACTTGAGGAGAGAACCGAAGTGTCCGCACGCATGATCGCCGCGATCGGAGCCGCCGCGGTGTCCGTCGCCGCGCTGGTGGCCGCACCGATGGCGATGGCCGCCGACGTGGTCACCGCCCAGTACCGGACCAGCGCGTCCGGTGCGACGACCGACCAGGTCGAACCGTGGTTGAAGCTGGTCAACATCGGCGGCACGACCGTGCCGCTGTCCGAGTTGAAGGTCCGCTACTACTTCAAGTCCGAGACGCCCGACGTCGGCTACCGCTTCGCCTGCTCGTGGGCGGTGCGCGGCTGCGGCAACGTCACCGGCGCGTTCGGCACGCTGACCGGCGGTCCGGCCGACCGGTACCTGGAGGTCGGGTTCACCGCGGGCGCGGGCTCGCTCGCCCCCGGCGCCGACAGCGGCGACCTGCAACTGAGGTTCTACCGGTCGAACTGGGGGCCGATCACCCAGTCCGACGACTACTCGTTCCGCGCGGCGAGCACCTACTCGGCGTGGACGCGGGTGACCGTGCACCGGGGCACGACCCTGCTGTGGGGCACGTCGCCCGGCGGCACCGGTCCGACCACGACCACCACGTCCTCGACACCGCCGAACCCGAACGGCCCGGCGTTGTTCGACGACTTCAACTACACGGGCTCCGGCGACTCGCGGATCTCCCAGCGCGGCTGGACGGTCCGCTCGGGCGGCGGCGGTCCGGGCGTGCCGGGCGCGGTGTGGGACCCGGCGATGGTGACGTTCCCGACCGTGGACGGCCAGAAGTCGATGCGGCTGGAGTCGTCCAACAACGGGTCGACCGCGCGGCAGACCGAGCTGTTCCACCAGCGGAAGTTCTTCGAGGGCACGTACGCGGCGCGGGTGAAGTTCTCCGACGCGCCCGTCTACGGCCCCGACGGCGACCACGTGGTGCAGACGTTCTTCACCATCACGCCGCTCAACAGCAACATGGACCCGAACTACGGCGAGCTGGACTTCGAGTACCTGCCCAACGGCGGGTGGGGCGAGCCCGCCAACATCCTGTACGAGACGACCTGGGAGACCTACCAGAACGAGCCGTGGGTCGCGGACAACGTCCACAGCGAGCAGCGGCAGAGCTACGCCGGCTGGCACGACCTGGTGATCCAGGTGGCGGGCGGCCGGGTGAAGTACTTCGTGGACGGCGCGCAGGTGGCCGACCACGGCGACAAGTACTACCCCGAGACGCCGATGTCGATCAACTTCAACCTGTGGTTCATCTCGGGCGGCCTGGCGGGCGCGCCCGGTGACCGCGCCTACCAGCAGCACGTGGACTACGTGTACTTCGCCAAGGACCAGGTGCTGAGCCCGGCCCAGGTGCAGGCCAAGGTGACCGGCTACCGCTCGTCCGGCGTGGACCACGTCGACACGGTGCCCGCGAGCTAGTCCGACCGGACCCCGGGTCGGGCGGCGCCCGGCCCGGGGTCCGGCCCTGCCGCGATCCGGGGTCCGGCCCGCTCGTGGTCCGGCCCCCGGAATTGGCCCTCGCGCAGGCAGGGGGTCGAATGCGAAACTCTTCCGCCTATGCGGCAGATCACTCGTGGCACCCGTGCGGGCTATGCGACCGGGTCGTTCGTCACCGGCGCGTTCGGCACCGTGCCCGGTCTGCTGCTCCTGCCCTACCTGACCGACGGCCTGGCCGTGCCCGCGGCCGTCGCGGGCCTGCTGGTGCTCGTGCCGAAGGCGTGGGACGTGCTGTTCAACCCCGTGGTGGGCCGGATCAGCGACCGGGCCGGGGTGCGGCGGCCGTTCCTGCTGCGCGGCGGGCTGGCGACGGCGGTGTTGTTCGCGCTGCTGTTCGCCGGGCCGTTCACCGGGACGGGCGCGGTCGTGTACGTGGCGCTGGTGTTCCTGGCCTGCGCGACGGCGTACGCGTTCTTCCAGGTGCCGTACGTGGCGATGGCCGCGGAGATCACCGAGGACTACGACGAGCGCACCCGGCTGATGGCGTGGCGGATGGCGTTCCTGGCGTTGGCGATCCTGGTCAGCGGCGCGGGCGCGCCGGCGGTGCGGGACGCGGTCGGCTACCCGGGCATGGGCGCGGCCGTCGCGGCGCTGATGGTGATCGGCACGCTGGCCACGGTCGCGGGCACCCGCGGCGCCCCGGCGTCGCGGCGGGTGTCCGCGGCGGCCGGCCTGGGCGAGTTGGTGGCCGCGGTGCGCGGCTCCCGGCCGTTCCGGCTGCTGCTGGCCGTCTTCGTGGTGCAGGCCGTCGGCCTGGGCACGATGCTCGCCGGTGTCGACTACTTCGCCCGGCTGGTGCTGGGCGAACAGGGGTTGCAGACCGCGCTGTTCGCGGGCTTCGTCGGGCCGGCGCTGCTGGTGATGCCGCTGTGGCAGCGCGTCGGACGCCGCCACGGCAAGCGGGTCGGGCTCGTCGCCGCGTCGGTGCTGTTCGCGGTCGCGGTGGCCGCGCTGACCGCGGCACGGGTGCTGCCGGTGGCGGCGGTGCTGGCGCTGATGGCGGTGATCGGCGTGGGATACGCGGGCATGCAGGTGTTCCCGCTGGCCATGCTGCCGGACGTGATCACCGCCGAGGAACGGCGGACCGGCGCGACCCGCGCGGGCTTGTTCTCCGGGGTGTGGACGGCCGGCGAGACGCTCGGCCTGGCGCTCGGCCCCGGCGTGTACGGGCTGGTCCTGGCGTTCGGCGGGTACGTCGCGAGCACCGACGGCTCAGCCGTGCAACCCTCCGGCGCGGTGACGGCCGCGCTGCTCGGTTTCACCGCCATCCCGGCCGTGCTGGCGCTGGCGGCCCTGCCCCTGCTTCGTGAGGAGACCGCGTGACCGACGACGTCCTGGCCGAACTGCGCGCGTTGCGCGCCGGCGACCTGCCCACCCACGGCGGCCGGACGCTGGCCTACGTGTACGACAGCGCGCTGCCGGGCCTGGACGAACTGGCCGCGTCCGCGCACGCGCTGGCGTCGTCGGTGAACGGGCTCGACCCCACCGCGTTCCCGAGCCTGCTGCGGCTGGAGAACGACGTGGTGGGCACGGCGGCACGGCTGCTGGGCGGCGGTGCCGCGACGGTCGGCACGGTCACGTCCGGCGGCACCGAGTCGTGCCTGCTCGCGGTCGTCGCGGCCCGGGACTCGCGGCCCGACGTCGACCGGCCGTCCGTGGTGCTGCCGGAGACCGCGCACGCGGCGTTCCACAAGGCCGCGCACTACTTCGGCGTGCGGGTGGTCGCGGTGCCGGTCGACCTGGGGACGTTCCGGGCCGACCCGGTCGCGATGGCGGCGGCGATCGACGAGTCCACCGTGCTGGTGGTGGCCAGTGCGCCGTCGTACGCGCACGGCGTGGTCGACCCGGTGCCCGAGATCGCGGCCGCCGCTCTCGCCCGCGGCGTGCGCTGCCACGTGGACGCGTGCATCGGCGGGTGGGTGCTGCCGCACGCGCCGGACGCGCCGCCGTTCGACTTCTCCGTGCCGGGCGTCACCAGCATCTCGGTCGACCTGCACAAGTACGCGTACTGCCCGAAGGGGACGTCCGTGCTGCTGCACGCGTCCGCCGACCTGCGCCGGGCTCAGTACTTCGCGTCGGCCGCGTGGCCCGGCTACACGATGCTGAACCCGACCACCCAGTCCACCCGGTCGGGTGGACCGCTGGCCGCCGCGTGGGCGGTGCTGCGGCACATCGGCGACGACGGGTACCGCGCGCTCGCCCGCCAGGCGCTGGAGAGCACGCGGGTGCTGCGCGAGGGCGTCGAGAAGATCGACGGCCTGCGCGTGCTGGGCGAGCCGTCGTCGACGTTGCTGGCGGTCACGGCCTCGCGGGACGACTTCGACGTGTTCACCGTGGCCGACGAGATGAAGGCGCGGAACTGGTACGTGCAGCCGCAGTTCGCCTACCGCTCCTCCCCCGCGAACCTGCACCTCACGGTCACGGCGGCGAACGCGGGGCACGAGTCGGAGCTGCTGGCCGACCTGCGGGCGTCGGTGGAGGCCGCGACCGAGGCCGGGCCGGTGCGGGTGGCGCCCGAGGTCGTCGCGTTCGTCGGCGGGCTGGAGCCCGATTCGCTCACGCCCGAGGAGTTCGGCGGGCTGCTCGCGGCGGCGGGCATGGGCGGTGGCGACCGCGCGCTGCCCGAGCGGATGGCGACGGTGAACACGCTGCTCGCGGCGGCGAGCCCGCCGCTGCGGGAACGGCTGCTGGTGGAGTTCCTGGGCGCGCTGTACTCGTGAGCACCCGGGCGTTCGCACCACCGGGTGACCGCTGCCGCACCGGGAATGCGCCCGCGCCGTTCGGGAACGCGCCGGCGCGGTCAGTCGCCGCTGACCATCCGGACGCCCTGCGCGGACTCGTCGGTCGCCGTGAACAGACCTCGCGCGTGCGCGGACAGTCCATTCCAGTCGAGGCGGCCGTCGTCGTCGACGTCCATCGCCCCGAACGCCGTCTCCGCGACCTCCCGGTCCGGGATTTCCGCCGCGCCCACCGCGCCGTCGACGTCGGGGTTTCCTCGGCATCGTGACAACGACCGTCGGTGACCGGCGGCGTTGGGCCGTTTGCGCGATCATGGGCGCCATGCACCTGGATCTGAGCGGGAAGACGGCGCTGGTCACCGGTTCCACGCAGGGCATCGGCGAGGCGATCGCGGTGGCGCTGGCGCGGGCCGGGGCCCGGACGGCGGTGAACGGGCGCCGCGTCGACGTGGTCGACGAGGCGGTGGCGCGCCTGCGGGAGGTGGTGCCGGGGGCGGACGTGGTCGGCGTGCCGGCGGACGTGTCGACGGCGGAGGGCGCGGCGTCGCTGGTGGCGGCGCTGCCCGAGGTGGACGTGCTGGTGAACAACGTCGGCGTCTTCGGCGCGCGCCCGGCGCTGGAGATCACCGACGACGAGTGGCGGCGGTACTTCGAGGTGAACGTGCTGGCGGCCGTCCGGCTGACGCGCGCCTACCTGCCGGGGATGCGGGAGCGCGGGTGGGGTCGGGTGCAGTACATCGCCAGCGACTCGGCCGTGGTCATCCCCGCCGAGATGATCCACTACGGCGTGTCGAAGACCGCGCTGCTGGGTGTGTCGCGCGGGTTCGCGAAGGAGGCGGCGGGCAGCGGCGTCACGGTGAACTGCGTGATCGCCGGGCCCACGCACACCGGCGGGGTGGAGGACTTCGTCTACCAGCTGGTGGACCGCTCGCTGCCGTGGGAGGAGGCGCAGCGCGAGTTCATGCGCGCCCACCGGCCGCAGTCCCTGCTCGGCCGGCTCATCGAGCCCGAGGAGATCGGCAACCTCGTGGTGTACCTGGCCTCGCCGCAGGCATCGGCGACGACCGGCGCCGCCGTGCGCGTGGACGGCGGCTACGTCGACTCGATCCTGCCGTGACCCTCGGGGCCGTCGCCTCGGGAACCGGTTCCGGGAACAGTCGACCACCTCGCGGGATGCCGTAACGGTTCCGAAGCGGAGCGTAACGGGAGCTCCCCCCGCCTCGATCCCGCTGACAGGAGCGGGCCACCGCGGTCCCGCGAGGAGAGGCGGGAACATGTCTTCGCCAGGAACGGACCACCAGCCGGCCAGACCGGGGGCACGGCTGCTCGCGCTGGTCGCCGCCGCGGTCGTGCCCCTGCTGCTCGTCATCCCCGCCCAGGCCCAGGACGTCGCCGCCCAGGCGACCCTGGTGGGCACCTCGCCGCTCTCCGGCGCGGGCAGCGTGGGGCTCACCCCGGCGGTCAGCGCCACCTTCGACGGGACGGTCACCGAACCGTCCCTCCGGTTCACCGTCACCGGACCCGCCGGCGCGGTGCCGGGACAGGTGTCCCTCGCCGACGCCGGCCGGACCGCGCGGTTCGTCCCGGCCGCGCCGCTGGACCCCGGCGCCGCCTACACCGCCTCCGTCCAGGCCGACGAGGCGCCGGCGACGCACACCTGGACGTTCACCACGGGCTCGCCGAGGCCGGCCGCGTGCCCGTGCACGATCTGGGACGACTTCACCACCCCCGACACGGCCGCCACCAGCGACGCCGCCGCGGTGGAACTGGGGATGAAGGTCTACTTCACCAGCCGGGGCGAGGTGCTGGGCGTCCGCTTCCACAAGGGGCCGGGCAACACCGGCACGCACACCGGCTCGTTCTGGACCGCCGCCGGGCAGCTGCTGGCCACCGGCACGTTCACCGGTGAGACCGCCACCGGCTGGCAGACCCTGCTGTTCGACGCGCCGGTGGTGGTGGAGCCGGGCCCGACCTACGTCGTGTCGTACTTCGCGCCCGGCGGTCGCTACTCGATGAACCAGGACCACTTCGGCACCTACGGCAGGGTGATCGGCTACAACCACATCGAGGGCGTGGTCAACAGCCAGACGAACCAGAACGGGGTGTTCCGCTACGGCGGCGGCATGCCCACCACCGGGTACCGCGCGTCGAACTACTGGGTGGACGTGGTCTACCGCCACGGCACCAACGGCGACCACACCCGGCCGGCGCTCGGGGCGCGCAGCCCCGCCGCGGACGAGACCGGCGTCGCGGTGGCGGGCGTGCTCACCCTGGAGTTCGACGAGGCGATCGACCTGGCCGCGACCCAGGTCCGGCTCGTCGACGACGGCCAGGGCACCCTGTACGGCACCTCCGCCCTGTCCGCCGACGGTCGCACGGTGACGTGGACGCCGAACGGCCCGCTCGCCCCCGGCACCCGCTACACCGCCCGGGTGCTGGCCACCGACGTCAACGGCAACGCAATGGCATCCCCCGCGACGTGGGCGTTCACCACCGGCGCCGCGACGTCCTGCCCGTGCTCGCTGTTCAGCGAGGCGACCTCGCCCGGCACGACGGCGTTCGGCCAGGGCATCCCGGTCGAGCTGGGCGTGCGGTTCGGCTCCTCCACCCCGGGCGCCGTCACCGGCGTCAAGTTCTACAAGGCCGCGGGCAACACCGGCGCCCACACCGGTTCGCTGTGGACCGACCAGGGCGTCCTGCTGGCCACCGGCACGTTCACCGACGAGACCGACACCGGCTGGCAGACCCTGACCTTCGCCACCCCGGTCGCCATCGAGGCGGACCAGGTCTACGTGGCCTCCTACTACTCGCCCACCGGGCGGCACTCCGCCACCAACCACTACTTCGGCACCCGGCCCCAGGTCGTGTCGGCCCCGCTGTGGACCGCGCCGGGCGCCTACGCGAACGGCAGGTACCGGACCGGGACCGGGTTCCCGGACCAGCACTACATCGGCAACAACTACTGGGTGGACGTCGTCGTCACGACCGGTTGACGGCCGTGGACGCCCGGGTCCCGACCCGGGCGTCCACGGCCGCCGTGTTGTCGGGACAGGGCTCTGTGGGCGCGGCACGCCGCCGTGGTACCGCGCCCACAGCCGGGTCGGACCGACCTTTGGGTCAGTGACCGACCTGGAACGTGGCGTCCGCGCGGTCCCCCGCCGTGCTGACGGGGTCGATGCGCAGGACGTAACCGGAGTGCCGCAGGTGGCGGTCGGGGAAGTTGTGCGACCGGAACGAGGTCCAGGCCGGGTCGGCCAGCCCCGCGACCCGCTGGAAGGTGGCGTCGGCGGCGAAGGTCGAGCTGCCGTCGTTCGCGGCCAGGGTCAGTTCGTAGTTCACGTGCCGCAGGTAGCGGTCCGGGTAGTTGACCGAGCGGAACGACACCCCGGCCGACGACGCGAGGCCGGGCACCAGGCGCCACTGGGAGTCCTGGTAGGGGTCGAACGGGTACGGGTCGATGCGGGCCACGTTGTCGGCGTGCCGGACCAGGTGGTCGGGGAAGTTGTAGGACTTGATCCGGTTCCAGCCCGGCGCGCCCCAGCGGGCGAGCAGGTTCGTGTGCTCGGTGGCGGTGATGCCGCAGATGGTGGGGTGCTTGGCGTTGAGCGGCTGGGTGTACTGGGCCTTGGTCAGCGGGGTCCAGGAGTCGGCGTTGACGTCGCCGCTGCGCCACGCGTACAGCTCGCCGTTGACCGGGGAGTACGAGTCGCCCCACAACCACCACTCGTTGCGGTTGTGCGCCTTCACCACGATGGGCGCCTCGATGCCGCCGCTGACGACGCCGCTGGTGTAGGTGCCGCGGTCGAAGCTGCGCGGGGTGAGCGTGCTGGAGCGGGCGCCGTACAGGCGTCCGTCGGCGAAGCTCTTGTAGTACAGGTAGTTCGTGCCGTTGCCGACGTGCACGGTGGCGTCCAGCACGTTGAAGCCGGGGTCGAAGAACAGCTGCGGCGCGCCGACGGTGACGAAGTCGGTGGTGTAGTTGACGTAGAAGGCGTCACGGCCGCCGCTGTTGGCCGAGTAGAGGATGCCGTACTGGCCGCGCGCGGCGTCCCAGAACGCCTCCGGCGCCCAGGTGTGGGTCGGCATCGAGTGCATCTTGAGCCTGCGGTAGCCGGTGAACGACCGCAGGTCGGCCGAGTCCCAGGCGTGGATGTACTGGTTCTGGCGGGTGAAGTCGGTGCCGGTCAGGTCGGTGGCCAGCACCACGAACCCGCCGTTCTGCTTGCGCATGATGAACGGGTCGCGCAGGCCGCCGGTGCCGGCCGTGGGGGTGGCGACGGGGTTGCCCTGGTTGAGCGGGACCCAGGTGAGCCCGTCCGTACTGACCGCCAGGTGCAGCGCGTACCGGTCGGCGACCTTGTTCGGCGACTCGGTGAAGTAGCCCATCACGTAGGCGGAGTCACCGGGCGCCGCGGTGGCGATCCCGGTCCGGGCCAGCGCCAGCGAGGCCAGGCCGCCGGCCAGCAGTGTGCGTCGTTGCAGCATCAGCCGTGTGCCTTTCGGGGGACCCCGGGGCGGGCGGGAGACACCCGCCCCGGGGGAGTCTCATTCGCCGGAGGGCGCGGTCAGGGTGGCGCCGAGCCGGACGGGCGTGCCGAAGTTCGGGGTGCCGTCCGAGTTCCAGGTGAACTTCTGCGCGCGGGTGGAGCGGTTCATGTCGCAGCCGCCGCCCGCGGAGTCGTTGGCGTGGTAGACGATCCAGTCCTCGGTGCCGTCGGGCGACTTGAAGAACCCGTTGTGGCCCGGCGCGTACACGCCGTTGCCGTCGTTGCGCTGGAACACCGGGCTGGGCGACTTCGTCCAGTGCGACCGGTTGAGCGGGTCGGAGCCGGTCAGGGTGAGCAGGCCGAGCTTGTAGTCCGGGCCCCAGCACGCGCTGGCCGAGTACACGATCATCGTCTTCCCGTTGTGGTACAGCGGCTCGGCGCCCTCGTTGACCGCCGCGGTCTGCCGTTCCCAGGACAGCGTCGGCTGCGAGATGGTGCGCCGCGACCCGCTGAGCGTGTACGGGTTGGACATCGGGGTGATGGTCAGCGACTGCGTGCCGTCCATCGCGCTGCCCATCAGGTACAGCTTCCCGTTGTGCTGCAGGATGCTCGGGTCGAGCTCCCACGTGCTGCCCAGGTCGGCCTTGAACGAGTACGGGCCCATCGGGTCGGAGCCCGAGGACTCCAGCACGTGCAGGCGCTGCGTCGGGTTGTAGTCCGACACGTTCTGGCCCGCCACGTAGTACAGGTACCAACGGCCGTTGAGCAGGAAGAACTCCGGCGCCCACATGTTGCAGCACCCGTTGGAGCGGGTCAGGGTGAAGACCACCTGGTCGGACGCGGTCGACAGGCCGGCCAGGGTCGTCGAACGGCGCATCGTGATCGTGGAGTTCCACGTCGTCGTGGCCAGGTAGTAGTACCCGTTGTGATACTGCAGCCACGGGTCGGGGCCGTTGCGCTTGATCGGGTTGGTGAACGTGCCCGGCGTGGGCGCGCCCAGCTTCACCAGCTGCCACTGCTGGTTCGTGCCGCCGGTGTCCGGCCACTGGACCACCTGGGCGCCGTCGGCGGTGGAGAAGTCCAGCACGTCCACGGCCTTGCCGCTGGCCCGGTTGACCAGCCGCACGTACCCGCCCGACGAGTCGGCCAACCGGAACTGCTGGTTGGCGCCGTTGCGGTCGGTCCACTGCGTCAACCCGGTGCGGTCGGCGGTGTCGGCGAAGTCCAGCACCTTGCCGCTGTGCCGCGACTTCAGCCGGTAGTAGCCGCCGCCCGAGTCGACGAACTGCCACTGCTGCCACGCGCCGTCGTTGCGCGTGTACTGCGAGATCCGCGCGCCGTCGTTGGTGGCCAGGTCGTAGACGTCGAGCGCCTTGCCGCTGTTGCGGTTGACCAGCACGTACGAGGCGTTGGTGTCGACCACCGCGGCCGACGCGGCGGGCGGCAGGGCCGCGGTCACCGCGCCCAGCAGCGTGGTGACGGTGGCGAGGACCAGCCCGCCGCGGCGCGCGCGCCGATAAGTCGATCTCATGGTTGCTCTCCCTGCGACGCTGCATGGACGAACACGGTCGACCCGCCGGCGTGGAAGCCGGTGCGGGCCGGGGGGACGGCGTGGCGGCGGGAACGGGTGCGGGCGGGCGGGGTCGCCGTCCACCGGGGCATCGCGTCTGTTAACGCTAACAGCACGATCGGCGACGGTTCAATAGCCGCGTGTCCCCACTGTTGACGCACCGCCCTGGGGTCGCCCGGCTCCGCCCCATTGGGCCGTTCGGTCGCATAACCCCTGTCTGTTAGCGATAACAAGGGTCCGGTTTTCGTGCTTGCCGGGAATTGCCCGGCGGGCGCCGCGAAGAATGCTTCCGGTGACCGGGCGGACACGGCGCGCGACGTTCCATAGGCAGGATAAATAGTTCCGACCGCAGCGGACAAATGACCGGTTCGACCGTTTAGAGGATTCCACATTACGAGACGCGCGGCGTAACGTTGCGCGGACCGGCGATCCGCCCGCAGCGGCCCAGGGCAGGAGTTCTCTGCATGACCGACGAGCACGCGAAAAACCATGAATTCCTGGTCGTGGTGAACGACGAGGAGCAGTACTCGGTCTGGTTCGCCGACCGGGACCTCCCGCCGGGATGGCGGGCCGAGGGAACACGCGGCACCAGGGAAGACTGCCTGGCGCACATCGACCGGGTGTGGACGGACATGCGTCCGCGCAGCGTCCGCGAGCACCTCGCCGCGCACCGCGGCTGACGCTCTTCCCGGCACCCCCGCGCATTACCCAACACCCCGCCAAAGGGGCGTCCCACGCTGCCCGAAAATGGTCTCCGAGATTTTTTCCCGGAGACCGGCCCGGTCGTGTGCGCGCCCGAAAAGCATTCGTCCGGGAGGCTTTGTGCACACGGATTCGCCGTCACGAGTCGCGCCCGCGCTGCCGTTGCAGAGCGGAATGATCGCGGCCGGGTTGCGCGACCCGTCGGCCGGGACGGACGTCATCCAGTGCGTGCAGCACTGGCCGCACGGCCTGGACACTTCCGCGTACCTCGCGGCGTGGCGTGCCGCCGTCGACCGGCACCCGGTGCTGCGCACCCGGTTCGCCTGGCGCGCGGACGGCGGCATGGAGCAGTGGCCGGGGCCCGTCGACGACGTCCCGGTGCTGGTCGACGACTCGGCGACGGACCTGGACGCGTTCCTGGCGGCCGACCGCCGGGCCGGGGTGGACCCGGTGGCCGCGTCACCGCTGCGGGTCGTGGCGCTGCCCGGTGACGTGGTCGTGGTGACGTTCCACCACGCGATCCTCGACGGCCGGTCGCTCGCGATGCTGCTGGCCGAGGTGGACGACGACTACGCGGCCCGGCTCGTCGGCGGCTCCGCCGAGTTCGCGCCACGGCCCGACTTCGCCGACTACGCCCGGTGGCACGACGCCCGGATCGCGCCCGAGCACCCGCGACGGCGGGCCGACGAGCGGTTCTGGGCCGCCGAACTGGCGGGATCGGCCGAACCCGGTCCCCTGCCCCTGGAGCACGCCGGGCCCGGCACACCGGTGATGGCCACCGCCGCGCTCGACCTGTCCGACGCCGAGACCGGGGCCGTGCGGGCGTTGGCCGAACGGGCGGGCGTCACGGTGAACACCGCGGTGCTGGCCGCGTGGGGTCTGGTGCTGACCGCGCACGCCCGCGCCGACGAGGCCCTGTTCGGGGTGACCCGGGCGGCGCGCCACAACACCGTCGAAGGCGCCCAGGACATGCTCGGCCTGCTGCTGGCGACCGTGCCGCTGCGGTTGCCGGTCGACCGGGACGCGTCGGTGGCCGACTGGCTGCGATCCGTGCGAGCGCGGTCCGTGCGGGCACGGGACCACCAGCTGTGCCCGCTCCCGGTGATCCGCCGCGCGGCCGGGCACGACGCGTCGTCGACGCGCAGCCTCGTGCTGTTCGAACGCCGCGAGCTCGGCGCGGTGCTGGCCGCGCGGCCGTCCGCGCCACCGGGCAGGCGGGTCCGCATCCTGCGCACCCCCGGCTACGCCATGACCTTGTACGCGTTCGCCGAACCACGCCTGAGCTTCCAGCTCATCCACGACACCGGCCGGTTCCCGGACTGGGCGGCGGGCGCGGTGCTCGCGCAGGTCCGCGACCTGCTGGCGGGCATGGCCGAAGCGCCCGACCGGCCCGTGCGGCACCTGGGCGAGCCGCGTGACCACACGCGGGCGCCGGCCGCGTGGAACGACACCGGAGTCGACTACCCGGCGGACGCGACCGTGCCGGACCTGTTCGCCGAGCAGGTGCGGCTGCGGCCGGACGCCGACGCGGTGTTCGACGGCGAGCGGTGGCTGAGCTACGCCCGGCTGGACGAGCGGTCGAACCGGTTGGCGCACGTGCTGCTGGCGCGCGGCGCGCGGGCCGACCTGCCGGTGGCGCTGTCGCTGCCGCGGGGTGCGGACTTCGTGACCGCGATGCTGGCCGTGCTGAAGACCGGCGCGGCCTACCTGCCCCTGGACCCGGCGAACCCGGCGGCCCGCGACGCGGTGGCGTTGCGCGAGTCCGGCACACCCCTCGTGGTGTCCGATCGGCCGCGTGCCCTGCCCGACGGCGTTACGTCGATCGTCCTGCCGGAACTGGACCTTTCGGAGCAGTCGCCGGTATCTCCCGGCGTCCCCGCGCATCCATTAAGCGTGGCCTACGTCAACTACACGTCCGGGTCGACCGGCAAGCCGAAGGGCGTCGCCGTGCCCCACCGGGGTGTGGTCCGGCTGGTCACGCGGCCGACGTTCGCCCGGTTCGGGCCGGGCCGGACGTTCCTGCACCTGTCCGCGACCGCGTTCGACCTGACCACGCTGGAGGTGTGGGGCGCGCTGCTGACCGGCGGCCGGGTGGTCCCCGCGCCGGCCGGCCCGCCCGACCCGGCGGTGCTGGCCGACCTGCTGCGCGTGCACCGGGTGAGCGTGCTGTGGCTGACCGCCGGGCTGTTCCACCAGCTCGACCCGTCGCTGCTGGCGGACGTGGAGCAGCTGCTCGCCGGCGGCGACGTGGTGGCCCCGGACGCGGTGCGGGCGGCGTTGGCGGTCCGCGGCGGGAAGCCGGTGGTCAACGGGTACGGCCCCACGGAGAACACCACCTTCACCACCTGCCATGTGCTGCGGTCGGCCGACGACGTGGGCGCGACCGTGCCGATCGGCACGCCGATCCAGCGGACCACGGCGCACGTGCTGGACGAGTCGATGCGGCCGGTCCCGGTCGGCGTGCCCGGCGAGCTGTACACCGGCGGCGACGGGTTGGCCCGCGGGTACCTGGGCGCGCCGGGTGCGACCGCCGCGAAGTTCGTGCCGGACCCGTTCGGCGACGCGCCCGGCGGGCGGCTCTACCGCACGGGCGACCTGGCGCGGTGGCGGCCGGACGGCGTGCTCGAGTTCCTGGGCCGCGTGGACCGGCAGGTCAAGGTGCGCGGGTTCCTGGTCGAGCCGGCCGAGGTCGAGGCCGTGCTGCGGGAGCACCCGGCGGTCGCGGAAGCGGCCGTGCTGCCGATCGGCGACGACGACGCGAGGCACCTGGTGGCGTTCATCGTGCCGACCGGCCCGATGCGGACCTCCGACAACACGGCCACCTCGGCCATCGAGGACGTGCGCACGCACGTCGCGGAACGGCTGCCCGCCTACCTCTGCCCGGCGCGGTACGTGCCGCTGCCGGAGCTGCCGCTGAACCGCAGCGGCAAGGTGGACCGGGCGGCACTGAGGTCGGTCCGTGCCCCGGGCGCGCGGGGCACGGACCGGACCCGCCCGTCGACCGCCACGCAGCGGCGGTTGGCGGCACTGTGGGAGAACCTGCTCGGCACGCCGGACGTGTGCGCCGAGGACGACTTCTTCGCGGTGGGCGGCAACTCGCTGCTCGCGGTGCGGTTGGCGTTCCGGGTGCGCGAGGAGTTCGGGGTCGAGGTGCCGGTCGCCGACCTGCACCGGGCGCGGACGCTGGCGGGGTGCGCGGCGGTGCTGGACGCGGCGGCGGGTTCGCCGACGAGCCGTGCGCCGATCACCCGGCGGGACCGGTCGGCGTACCTGGTGCCCGCGCGGCGCGCGTCGGCCCGGCCCGTGGCGGATCACCTGGTGCTGCCGACCGAGGGCGACTGGGCGGCGTGGCGGTGGGTCGAGCTGCGCGGGACGGGTTTCGGCATCGAACCGCTGCTGGCCGTGGCGAGCCCGGACGCGGCACGTGCGGCGGACGCGGTGACGGCGGCCGAGGAGGCGGTGGGCGCGGCGCGGTGGGCGGCGTCCCGGGTGCTGCGGGAGGTGGAGGACCGGGCGCGCGGCGAGCGGCGGTCCGCGTTGCGGCGGATCGGCCGGCTGGTGCGCAAGGGACGGTTCGCCGAGGCCCGCGCGGCACTGGCCACGGTCACGTCGCCGATCGGGGACGCGCCCGTGGCGCTGGTGGCGGCGGGCGCCGCGCCCGAAGCCGGTGGTGGACCGGCCACCGTGCTGGTCGTCGACCCGGACCCGGACCCGGCCGCGGACACGGGCCGGCCGACGGCGGCGTCCGACGACGAACGGGTCGACGCGGCGTTGGCGGAGGCGGAGGAGGCCGCGACCCGGCATGAAGCGCTGCTCGCCGAGTACGCGGTGCGGTTCGACGCAGGCCGCCGGGCCACCGCCGAGGTGCTGCGAGTCGTCAGCGGGGACGCCAGGTTCCGCGAAGCGGTCGCGTGGCAGAACCCGCGCGCCCTCCAGACCGCCGTGGACGCGCTGCACCGGGCGCTGACGGGCGACCGCGCCGCGTCCCGCAACGTCGACTACCGGCGCTACGAGCACACGGTCGTCAGCTACCTCCAGCGCTACAGCGCCAAGAACGACACCATCGGGTTCTTCGGCCCGGTCGGCTGGGCCAGGGTCGAGGACGACGCGCCCGCCGCGATCACCGCGAGGCCCGGGCCCGACCTGGTCGGCTCGCGCACCACCTACCTGGAGAACTGGGCCGTCCAGCAGGTGGCCGAGGCGTTGACCACGGACGCCGTGCGACCGTGGGCGGTGCCGCGGCGGATGCCCTTCGTGGACGTCGTGGGCGACACCATGCACGTCCCGTTGACCGATCCGGTGCGGCTGCCCGCGGCGGACGCGGCCGTGCTCGCCGCCTGCGACGGCCTGCGCCGCGCCGCCGAGATCGCGAGCGGCCTCGGCCGGCCGGTCGACGACGTGCTCGCCACCCTCGAACGGCTCCGGCAGGCCAAGCGGATCGCGTGGATCCTGGAGGTGCCGCCCGAGGCGTTGGTGCCGGAAACGGCGCTGCGCGAGCAGATCACCGCCATCGGCGATCCCGAGGTCCGCGCCGTGGCCGAGCGGGCGCTCCACCGGGTCGAACGCGGACGGGACGCGGTCGCCGCCGCCGTCGGCGACCCGGACCGGCTCGTGCGCGCCATCGACGAGCTGCACGAGACGTTCACCGCCATCACCGGCACGGCGGCGGTGCGCCGACCCGGCCTCTTCTACGCCGGTCGCACGGTCGTGCACGAGGAGTGCCGGCGCGACCTCCACGTCACCCTCTCCCCCGCGCTGGTGGAAACGCTGTGGACGCCGCTGTCGCTGGTGCTGGAAGCCGCGCGGTGGTTCACCTCCGCGGGCGCCGCCCTGTACGGGCGGGCGTTGCGCGAGGTGTACCGGGAGCGGGTCGCGGCCACCGGGTCGGACCGGGTGCCGCTGGCCGACTTCTGGCTGTGGGCCAACGACACGATCTTCCGCCTCGACGAGCGGCTGATCGGCAGGCTCGTCCGGACCTTGCAGGACCGCTGGGCCAAGGCCCTCGGGCAGGCGCCGGACGGCCGCGAGGCCCACTACCGGGTGCGGGACGTGCGCGACGCCGTGCTGAAGGCGTTCGCCGCGCCCCGGCCGGGTTGGCGCGGCGCGGTGCAGCACAGCCCCGACGTCCTGATCGCGGCACGCGACGAGGACGCGATCCGGGCAGGCGACTACCGGTGGGTGCTCGGCGAGGTGCACCCCGGTGTGAACACGGTGCGCTCGGCGTTGTTCGTCTCCCAGCACCCCGACCCGGCCCAGCTGCGCGCGGCGATGCGGCACGACATGGCGGGGCCGCGGATCGTGCTGGCCACCACGCGCGAGGAGGGCGGCACGCCCCAACGGCTCGCCGACGCGCTCGTCTCACCGGACGACCTGAAGATCGTGTCCGGGCACGACGCGTGCGGCCCCGGGTTGCGCGGCGCGGTGCCGGTCGGCGCGTGCGAGGTGACCGAGAGCGGCGGCCGGTTGGTGGCGCGCAGCCGTGACGGCCGGGTGGACGTCGACCTGGTCGAACTGCTCAACGAGCAGGTCATGGCCCAGCTGGTGCAGCACTTCCGGCTGCTGCCGGCGGGCGAGCGCACGCCCCGGGTCAGCCTCGACCGGTTGGTCGTCGCCAGGGAGGGCTGGCGGTTGCCGGCCGCGAGGTCGGCGTTCGCGTTCGCCCAGGACGAGGCGACCCGCTACCTGCGGGCGCAGTCCTGGCGGCGGGAGCACGGCATGCCGAGGTTCGTGTTCGTGAAGAGCCCGGTCGAGCACAAGCCGTTCTACGTGGACTTGGAGAGCCAGCCGTCGGTCGAGCTGTTCGCGCGCGCGGTGCGCGCGCTGGACCGCGAGAAGCCGGACGCCCTGATGGGCGTGGGCGAGATGCTGCCGGGCCCGGACCAGCTGTGGTTGACCGACGCCGCGGGCGCACGGCACACGGCGGAGTTCCGGGTGGTGGCGGTCGACCGGCGGGGTTGGCCGGACGGTGTCGGTCTGAGGGGGGAGGGATCGCGGTGAGCGCGGTGCTACCAGAGGGGCGTGCGGACGAGGTGTTCCGCTTCCCGGCTTCATCCGGGCAGCGCAGGTTGTGGTTGGTCGACCAGCTGCTGCCCGCGAGCCCGGTCTACAACATCGGCTGGCGGGTCGGCATCGACGGCCCGCTCGACGCCGGTGCGTTGCGGGCGGCGTTGAACGCGCTGGTCGCCAGGCACGAGGCGTTGCGGACCCGGTTCGCGGACGAGGACGGCGTGCCCGTGCAGGTGGTGTCGGCGACGTCGACCGTGCCGTTGGCGCGGCTGTCGGGCGACGTGGACGCGGTGGTGCGCGACGAGGTCGGCCGACCGTTCGCGTTGCACGACGGGCCGCTGCTGCGCGCCGGTCTGGTGGAGGTCGCGCCCGACGAGCACGTGCTGGTCCTCGTGCTGCACCACGCGATCGCCGACGGCTGGTCGTGCGCGGTGCTGTTCGACGAGCTGGCACAGCTGTACGCGGCCGAGGCCGCAGGCGTGCCGCTCGACCTGCCGGACCTGCCCGTGCAGTACCCGGACTACGCGGTGTGGCAACGGGAACAGGCCGAGAGCGGCGCGTTCGCCGCCGACGCGGAGTTCTGGCGCGAGGCGCTGCGCGGTGTGCCGACCGTGCTCCCGCTGCCGACCGACAAGGCGCGGCCGGCAGCGCCCACCGGACGTGGCGCGGAGCTGCGGGCGGAGCTGACCGTGCCGGACGGGTCGTTCGCCCGGCTGCTCGCGGTGTTCCAGTGCGTGCTGCACCGGGTGACGGGGCAGGCGGACTTCCTGGTGGCCACGCCGGTGGCGGCGCGCACCAGGCCGGAGACCGAGGGCTTGGTCGGCTTCGTGGCCAACACCCTGCCGCTGCGGGCGAGGTTCACGCCGGAGACCACGTTCGGCCAGGTGGTCGGCGCGGCCGAGGAAGCGACCGTGGCCGCGCTCGCCCACCAGGACCTGCCGTTCGAGCAGCTCGTGGACATCGCCGCGCCACAGCGGACGCTGGCGCACGCGCCGCTGGTGCAGGTGATGTTCGCGGTCGAGCCCGTGCCGCCGCCGCGGGCCGCCGGCCCGATCACGATCAGGCCCGAGCCGGTCGCCAACGGCGGTGCGAAGTTCGACCTGTCGTTGACCGTCGAACGGGCGGGTGAGCGGTGGTTCGCGCACTGGCAGTACGACTCCGAGCTGTTCACGCCTCAGACGATCGCCGCGCTGCACTCGGTGTTCGCCGCCGCCGTGCACGCCTCGCCCGGCGACCGGGTGGCCGAGCTGTGGCTCGGCGACGACGCGCCGCAGGAACCCGCTGTGGAGGTGCCCGCCGAGACCGCCGCCGACCTGGTGTTCGCCGCGTTGGCCGAGCACCCGGACGCGGTCGCGGTCGAGGGCGCGTCGACGTGCGGTGAGCTGGACCGGGCGGCGAACCGCCTGGCGCACGTGCTGCTGGCCACGGGCGCGCGGGCGGACCAGCCGGTGGCGCTGTGCCTCGGCCGGGGTGCGCCGATGGTGGTCGGCATCCTGGCGGCGTGGCGGGCGGGCGCGGGCTACCTGCCGCTGGACCCGTCGTGGCCGCCGGCCCGGTTGACCGCGATGGCGGCGGGGTCCGACGTGCCGGTGCTGGTCACGGACGCCGCGTCGCGTGCGGTCACGGGACCGCTGACCGGGCCGTGGACCGAGGTCGACCTGGACACCGCCGACCTCGACGCCCAGCCCGACACGCCCCCTCGGGCAGAGCAGCACCCCGGTTCGCTGGCCTACGTGATCCACACCTCCGGGTCGACCGGCAAGCCGAAGGGCGTGCGCTGCACCCAGGGCGGGCTGGCCGCGTTGCTGCGGGCGATGGGCGGCTTGATGGAGCTGACGCCGGCCGACCGGCTCGCGTCGATCACCACGCCCGCGTTCGACGTGTCCGCGGTGGAGATGCTCGCCCCGCTCATCAGCGGCGCGACGCTCGTGGTGGTCCCGGCGGACGACGTCGCCGACGGGGCGCTGCTGCGCGCGCGCATCGAGGAGACGGGGGCGACGGTCGTGCAGGGCGGTCCGGCGAGCTGGCGGATGATCGTCGCGGCCGGTGGCGTGCCCGCGGGCGTGCGGCTGCGGATCAGCGGCGGCGAGGCGATGACCCGCGACCTGGCCGACGACCTCCAGACCGACGGCGCGACCCTGATCGACGGTTACGGGCCGACCGAGACCACCGTGTACTCGGCCGCCGGTGTGGTTTCGCACGCGCCGGACCCCGTGCGGCTCGGGCCGGCGGTGAAAGGCACGTCGCTGCACGTGCTGGACCCGTTGATGCGACCGGTGCCGCCCGGTGTGATCGGCGAGCTGCACATCGGTGGCGCGGGCGTGGCCCGCGGCTACCACGGGCTGCCCGGCCTGACGGCGGACCGGTTCCGGCCCGACCCGTTCGGACCGCCCGGCGGACGCCTCTACGCCTCCGGCGACCTGGTCCGCCGCCACGCCGACGGCAGGCTGGAGTTCCTCGGCCGCGCCGACCGGCAGCTCAAGGTGCGCGGCTACCGGATCGAGCCGGGCGAGATCGAGGCCGTGCTCCGCGCCCACCCGGACGTGGCGCAGGCCGTCGTCGTCGCGTGGTCCGCGCACGCCGCCGACGTGCGGCTCGTGGCGTACGCGGTGCCCGCCGACCCCGACCTCGGCGAGGACGCGCTGCGCCGGCGGGTGCGCCCGCACCTGGCCGCGAGCCTGCCCGACTACATGCTCCCGGCGGCGGTCGTCGTGCTGCCGGAGCTGCCGCGCACCGGCACCGGCAAGATCGACCGGGACGCGCTGCCCGACCCGGTGTGGACCACCGAGGACGTCGAGCGGGTCGAGCCGCGCGACGAGGACGAGCGGCGGCTGGCGCTGATCTGGCGCGAGGTCCTGAGCATGCCCGCGGACGCGCCGCTCGGCGTGCACGACAACTTCTTCGCCCTGGGCGGCCACTCGTTGACCGCGACCCAGATGCTGGCGCGGGTGCGGGTCGCGCTGGACGTGGACCTGCCGCTGGCGACGCTGTTCGCCGCGCCGACCATCGCCGAGCTGTGCGCGAACCTGCGTCGCGGCACGGGTTCGGCGGCACGGGGTCCGGCGCCGCTGCTCGACCAGCTCGACGAGCTGTCCGACGAGGAGATCGACCGCCTGCTCGGCGCGCTGGTCGACGAGGACGACGCGTGAGCCGCGACGCGGTGGTGGTCGGCGCGGGGCTGGCCGGCTCGTTGACCGCCGTCTACCTGGCCCGGCGCGGGTTCGGCGTGCGGGTGCTGGAACGGCGCGGCGACCCGCGGGCGCCCGGCGTGCGGGAGGAAGGCCGGTCCATCAACCTCGGCCTGTCCCAACGCGGCATCGTGGCGTTGCGGGAAGTCGGCCTGCTGGAGCGGTTGGTGCCGCTGACCGTGCCCATGCGCGGCCGGGTCGTGCACCTGGCCGACGGCACGCTGCGCTTCCAGCCCTACGGCCTGGCCGAGGACCAGATCCTGCACTCCGTGCTGCGGCACGACCTGAACGTGGCGCTGGTGGACGAGGCCGAACGGCTCGGCGTCGAGTTCTCCTGGGGCCACCGGGTGACCGCCGTCGACCGCGCCGAGCCCGCCGTCACCACCGACGACGGGACCACGCACACCGCGGACCTGGTCATCGGCGCGGACGGCGCGTTCTCCGCCGTGCGCGCCCACCTCGGCCGCGGCCTGCGGGTGGACCTGCACCAGGAGTTCCTGGAATGGGGCTACAAGGAGCTGTTGATCCCGGTCGGCGACGACGGTGAGCCGCGCACCGAGCTGCGCGCGCTGCACGTGTGGCCCGGTGACGACGGCCTGATCGTGGCGCACCCGAACGCGGACGGATCGCTCACCGCGACCGTGTTCCTGCCGTTCGACGGCGAGCACGGGTTCGCCGGGCTGACCGAGCCCGAGCGGGTGCGGTCGTTCTTCGCCCGCCGGTTCCCCGACACGCTCGTGCTCATCCCGGACGTGGTCGAGCAGTTCCTGGCGCACCCGCCCGCGGGCCTGGTCACCGTGCGCACCTCGCCGTGGCACGTCAGCACCGACGAGGGGCGCGGGGTGGTGCTGATCGGCGACGCCGCGCACGCCGTGTACCCGTTCTTCGGGCAGGGCATGAACGCGGCGTTCGAGGACTGCTCGGTGCTCGACCGGTGCCTGGCCGCGCACCCGCGCGACCTGCCGCGGGCGTTGGCGGAGTTCGAGGGCTCCCGCCGGCCGCACACCGACGTGCTGGCGGAGCTGTCCAAGCGCAACTTCGTGGAGCTGCGCGACAAGCTGCGCTCACCGCTGTTCACCGCGCGCAAGAAGGTGGACCTCGCGCTGCACCGGGTGTTCCCGAACGCGTGGGTGCCGCTCTACACCCTGATCACGCACACCACGGTCCCCTACGGCGAGGCGTTGGCGCGGGCACGGCGGCAGGACCGCGTGCTCGGCGGTGTCACGGCCGCGTTGACCGGTGCGGCGCTGGCGGGCCTGTCCCGCCGGTCACGGAACAAAGGCAGGTGGAGTTGATGCTGATCCATCCGACCCACCGGGCCCACCCGCTGGTCGAGCCGGCGGACTTCGCCGCGCCTCGGCTGCCCGACGCGGTCGCGGCGCACGAACTGCCGCTGCGCACCGTGTTCGAGTGGGCCGGTGAGTACCTGTGCGGACCGCACCCGGACCTGGGGCGCAGGGGCGCGGTGTGCCCGTTCACCGACACGTCCTTGCAGCGCGGGCTGTTCTACCTGTCCGTGCACACCGGCACGCCGGAGGAGCCCGACGAGCTGGCCGCGCTGCTGCTGCACTACCGCGACTGGTTCGCCGAGCTGGAGCCGACGAGGGGTCCGGGCGCGCAGTTCAAGACCATCGTGCTGCTGTTCCCGGACCTGACCGACTTCGGCGTGGTCGACCGGGCTCAGGAGCTGCTCAAGCCGCAGTACACCCGGGACGGGCTGATGCTGGGCGAGTTCCACCCCGGCCCGCCGCAGAAGGCGGGCCTGTGGAACCCGGTCTTCCGGCCGCTGCACAGCCCCGTGCCGCTGCTGGCGATCCGGCACATGGTGCCCACCGACTTCCCGTTCCTGCGGGACGACGACACCACCGTGGCCGCCTACCTGGAGCGCTTCGGCGACCGCGTGCCCACGCACCTGCGAGACCACGTCCGGGCCGCCGCCGACCGGCTGACGAGATCGGGGAGCACGTCATGACCGATCTGCGGGACACCGGCGCCACGGCGTCGGCGCGCAAGCGGGAGCTGTTGGCGCAACGGCTGCGCGCACGGGCCGCCGCGCCCACCGCGTACCCGCTGTCGTTCGGGCAGCAACGCCTGTGGTTCCTGGACAAGTTCTCCCCCGGCAGCGCCGTCTACAACGTGCCGCTCGCCCTGCGGCTGCGCGGGACGCTCGACCGGGCCGCGCTGCGGCGGGCGTTGGACGCGCTGGTCGCCCGGCACGCGTCGCTGCGCACCACGTTCCCCGACTCGGGCGGCGAACCGGTGCAGCTGGTCGCGCCCACCGGCGCCGCCACCCTCACCACCCACGACCTCCCGGGCGGTGACCGGGACGCGGCGGCGCAGCGGTTCGCCGACGAGCGCGGCGGCATCGGGTTCGACCTGCACCGGGGGCCGCTGTTCGCGTCGAGCCTGGGCCGGTTCGCCGACGACGACCACGTGCTGGTGCTCACCCTGCACCACATCATCGCCGACGCGTGGTCGCTGTCGGTGCTGCTCGGCGAGCTCGGCCAGGCCTACGACGCGGCGCTCGACGGCCGCGACGCCGACCTGCCCGCGCTGACCCTGCAGTACCCGGACTTCGCGGTGTGGCAACGGGACCGGATGGCGGACCTCGCCGCCGGGCACCTCGACTTCTGGACGCGGCACCTCGCGGGCGCGCCGGAGCTGCTGACCCTGCCGACCGACCGGCCGCGGCCGCCGGTGGTCACCCACCGGGGCGCGCTGCGCTACGGCTACGTCCCGATCGGGCCGCTGGAGGAGCTGGCTCGCGCGCACGGCGTCACCGTGTTCATGGTGCTGCTGGCCGGGTTCGCGGCCCGGCTCGGCCGGCTGGCCGGGCAGGACGACGTGGTGGTCGGCACCCCGGTCGCCGGGCGTTCGCACCCCGACCTGGAAGGCCTGATCGGGTTCTTCGTGAACACGCTCGCGTTGCGCGCGCGGGTGGGCGGCGACCCGACGTTCACCGAGCTGCTGGCCCGCATCCGGGAGGTCGCGGCGGCCGGGCTCGCGCACGCCGACCTGCCGTTCGAGCGGCTGGTGGAGCACCTGAGCCCGCAGCGCAGCACCGGGCACGCGCCGATCCACCAAGCCCAGCTGATCTTCACCAACACCCCGCCGCTGGACATCTCGCTGACCGGGCTGGACGTCACGGCGCTGGTGCCCGATCCGAAGGTGTCGAAGTTCGACCTCACGGTGGCCGCCGACCCGCAGGGCGACCGGCTCGCCCTGGGTGTCGAGTACAACACCGACCTGTTCGACGAGCCGACCATCGCCGAGTTCACCGATCGGCTGATCGCGCTGCTCATCGCCGCCGCCGAGCACCCGGAACGGCGGATCAGCGAGCTGGACGGGCTGACCGGCGTGCGGCGGTGGGAGGTGCTGGAGGGCTTCAACGCCACCGACCTCGCCCTGCCGCCCGCGCGCACCGCGCTGGACCTGGTCGTCGGGCACGGCCCGGCGGTGTCGGGTGCGGGCCCGGGGCTGACGTACGCGGAACTGGACACGCGGGCCGAGCGGGTCGCCGCGCTCCTCCGGGCGCACGGCGTGGGCCTCGGGTCCGCGGTGGCGTTGTGCCTGCCGCGCACCCCGGACCTGGTCGCGGCCGTGCTGGGCGTGTGGAAGGCGGGCGCCGCGTACGTGCCGCTGGACCCGGGCTGGCCGGTGGAGCGGCTGACCGCGATGCTGGCCGACTCCGGCGCGGCCGTGCTCGTCACCGACGGGGAGCTGCCGTTCGGCGGCCCGGTGGTGAGCCTCGCCGACGCGGACCTCGTCGAGCCCGCGCCCGTGCCGTGCCCCGCGTCCGGCGAGGACCTGGCCTACCTCATCTACACGTCCGGTTCGACCGGCACGCCCAAGGGCGTCGAGGTGCCGCACCGGGCGGTGGTGAACCTGCTGGTGTCGTTCCAGCGGTTGCTGGCGCTGACCGTCGAGGACCGGCTGGCCGCGGTGACCACGCTGTCGTTCGACATCTCGGTGCTGGAGCTGCTGCTGCCGCTGACCGCGGGCGCGGAGGTGCTGGTCGTGCCCTCGGAGGTGAGCGCGGACGGCGCGGCGTTGCGGCAGCTGCTGGTCGAACGCGAGGTCACCGCGCTGCAAGCCACCCCGGCGACGTGGCGGCTGCTGCACGCGGCGGGCGGCGTGCCGGCGGAGGTGGTGACCCGGATCTGCGGCGGCGAGGCGTTGCCGCGTGACCTGGCCGACGACCTGCTGACCGACGACGCCCTGCTGTGGAACGCCTACGGGCCGACCGAGACCACGGTCTGGTCGTCCGCCGGCCTGGTCGAGCCCTCCCCCGCGCCGGTGGCGCTGGGCCCGCCGATCGGCAACACCCGGCTGTACGTGCTGGGGCCGGGCCTGGAGCCGGTGCCGCCGGGGGTGGTCGGCGAGCTGCACATCGGCGGCGCTGGCGTGGCGCGCGGCTACCACGACCGGCCCGGGCTGACCGCGAGCCGGTTCGTGCCGGACCCGTTCGCCGGGGAGCCCGGACGGCGGCTGTACGCGACGGGCGACCTGGTGCGGCACCGGTCGGACGGCACGCTGGAGTTCCTGGGCCGGGCCGACCACCAGGTGAAGGTGCGCGGGTTCCGGATCGAGCTCGGCGAGGTCGAGGCCGCGTTGCTGGCCTCCGGCGAGGTCCGCGAGGCGGTCGTGCTCGCCGTCGACGAACGGCTCGTCGCCTACGTGGTCCCGGTGGACGTGCCGCGCGACGGGTGGTGGCCCCGGCTGCGGACCGGGCTGGCGGCCCGGCTGCCGGACTACATGCTGCCCGCCACGGCGGTGGTGCTGGACGCGTTCCCGCTCACGCCCAACGGCAAGACCGACCGCAAGGCGCTGCCCGCGCCGGTGTGGGACGTCGGTGGCGAACGCGTGCCACCGCGTGACGCGGTGGAAGAGGTGCTGGCGGGCATCTGGGCAGAGGTGCTGGGCGTGCCGGGAGTGGGCGTGCACGACGACTTCTTCGCCTTGGGCGGCCACTCGCTGCTCGCGGCGAAAGCGCTGGCCAGGGTGCAGGCCGCGTTCACCGTGGTGATGCCGATCGGCCGGATGTTCGCCGCGCCGACCGTCGCCGGTGTCGCCGCCGCCCTCGGCGACCTGGACGACCCGGAGCGGGTGGCCGCCGTCGCCGAGCTGCGCCTGCGACTGGCCGGGATGTCGGCCGAGGAGGTCGAGTCGATGCTCGGTGACGAGCGATGAGCGCGCCGGCCGGGCTGACCGGGCGGGCGGGTCTGGGCAGGTTCGCGGTGGTGTGGGCCGGCCAGCTGGTGTCGGTGATCGGCTCCGCGCTGACCGCGTTCGTGCTCGGCGTGTGGGTGTACCTGGGCACCGGGTCGGTGACGACGTTCGTGCTGATCCAGTTCTGCGCGGTGGTGCCCGGCATCCTGCTCGCGCCGTACGCGGGCGCGGTCGCCGACCGGTACGACCGCAAGCGGATCATGCTCGTCGCGGATGTCGGGGCGGGTGTCGTGACGGCGCTGCTGCTGGTGGCCGTGTCGACCGACTCGTTGGCGGTGTGGCAGGTCTACGTGGCCACCGCGCTGACCGCGACGCTGAACTCGTTCCACATCATCGCGTACACGGCCCTGGTGCCCGCGTTGGTGCCCAAGGAGCACCTGGGCCGGATCAACGGGCTGATGCAGATCACGCAGGGCGTGCAGATCGCCGCCCCGCTGGTCGCGGGCGCGTTGCTGGGCCTGGTGGGGCTGCGGGGCGTGCTGCTGGTCGACTTCGGGTCGATGCTGTTCGCGGTCGGCGCGTTGCTGCTGGCCCGGCTGCCCGACGGGGCCGTGCGGCCGGCGGGCGCCTCGGACGGGGAGCGCGCGGGCATCGGCGCCGGGCTGAGGTGGCTGCGCGGCGCGCCCGGGCTGTTCGCCCTGTGCGCGGTGTTCGCGGTGTGGAACTTCCTGTTCGCCGTCGCGGGCGGGTTGGTGCAGCCGCTGATCCTGTCGTTCTCGAGTCCCGCGACGCTCGGCGTGCTGATGGCCGCGGGCGGCAGCGGGTTGTTCGCCGGCGGTCTGGTGATGGGCGTGTGGGGCGGTCCGCGACGGCGGGTGCACGGCATCTACGCCGGGGTGGCGCTGGGCGGGGTGTTCCTGGTGCTGCACTCGCTGGCGCCGTCGCCGTGGCTGATCGGGATCGCCGCGCCCGCGTTCCTGTTCACCCTGCCGCTGATCAACACGTGCTGCGTGACGCTGTTGCAGACCAAGGTCGACCCGGCGGTGCTGGGCCGGGTGCTGGCCGTGGTGCGGATGATCGGCACCGCCGCGATGCCCGTCGCGTTCCTCCTGATCGGCCCGCTGACCGACGGCGTGGCCGAGCCCCTGATGGCCGTCGACGGCCCGCTCGCCGGTGGCGTGGGCGCGCTCATCGGCACCGGCGAGGGCCGCGGCATCGCCCTGATCTTCCTGGTCGTCGGCGTGCTGATGCTCGCGCTGGCGGCCTGCGCCTGGACGCGGCCGCGCCTGCGGACCGTGGACGACCTGCCCGACGCGGTGGCCGACGAGACGCCGTCACCTGAGAGGACACTGGGATGACCGAGCTCTCCGACCAGCGCGAACGACTGCTGGCCAAGCTGCTCGCCGAGCGCGGCCTGGCCGCCGCGCCCCGCCAGGCGGTGCCGCGCCGCCCCGAGGGCGCGGTCGTGCCGCTGTCGGGCAACCAGCGCGGCCTGTGGCTGACCGGGCGGCTCGGCCTGGACGCGGGCGCGTACGTCATGTTCGCCGCGCTCCGGGTCGCCGGCGAGGTCGACGAGGACCGGTTGCGCGCCGCCGTGCGGACCGTCATGGGGCGGCACGAGGCGTTGCGCACCCGGGTCGTGGACACCGACGGCGTGCCCGAGCAGCAGGTGGCGGCCGACGTGCCCGCCGACGTGGCGTTCTCGTCGGTCGACGGCGAGGACGAGCTGACCGCGTTCCTCCGGTCCGAGGTGGACACGCCGTTCGACCTGGCCGTCGCGCCGCTGCTGCGGGTCAGGGCCGTGCGGGTCGGGCCGGGCGACACGGGGGTCGTGTTCAGCGCGCACCACATCGTGTGCGACGACCTGTCCCTCGCCGTGGTGGCCGGCGAGGTCGGCGACGTGTACGCGGGCGTGACGCCCGGTCCGGCCGGTGCGCAGTTCCCCGACTACGTGCACTGGCAGGCCGACCGGCTCGCCGACGGCGAGCGGCAGCGGCAGCTTGACCACTGGCACGACCGGCTCGCCGGCGCGCCGGCCGTGCTGGACCCGGCGCTGGACCGGCCGCGCACGCCGAACCGCACCACGGCGGGCGGCAGCCACCGCTTCACCGTGCCCGCCGCGGTGGCCGGGCAGCTCACCGAGGTGACCCGCGCGCACGGCTGCACCACGTTCGCCGGTCTGCTGGCCGCCTTCGGCGTGCTGCTGGCCCGCCGGTCGGGCACGGACGACCTGGTGATCGGCTCGCCGACCACGCACCGGCCGTTCCCCGAGCTGGAGCGCTCGGTCGGCATGTTCGTCACCACCACCGCGCTGCGGCTGGACCTGTCCGGCGACCCGACCGTGGCCGAGCTGCTCGGGCGGGCCCGCGCCACCGCGATCGACGCGCTGGACCACGCCGAGGTGAGCTTCGACGAGGTCGCCGCCCGGGTCGCGCCGCGCCGCGACCTCGCGCACCACCCGCTGTTCCAGGTGATGCTGGTGCTCAACCGCGGCGGCGCCACCGGCTCGTGGGCCGGGATGGACGCGGCGGAGCTGCCCGTCGACCGCGGGACCAGCCGGTTCGACCTCACCCTGCACGTGCGGGAGACCGACGGCGACTGGCCCGCGAACCTCGACTACAGCGCGGACGTGTTCGACGCGGACACCGCCGCGCGGCTGGCCGACCACCTGCTCGCGGTGCTCGCCGCGCTGGTGGCCGACCCGTCCGCCCGGCTGTCCGCGGTGGACACGACCACGCGGGACGACCGGCTGGCCGCGGCCCGGCTCAACGGCGAGCCGCAGGACGCCCTGGACCCGGCCCTGTCGCTGCGCCACCCCGGTGTGCTCACCCGCATCGCCGAGCAGGTCGCCGCGCACCCCGACCTCACCGCCGTGCTCGACCTGGCCGACGGCACGGAGGTGACGTTCGCGCGGCTCGACCGGCGGGCCAACCGGGTCGCGCACGTGCTGGCCGGGTGGGGCGTCGGCCCGGAGACCCCGGTCGGGCTGGCGGTGAAGGCGGGGCCGGACGCGCTGGTGGCGCTGCTGGCCGTGCTCAAGGCGGGCGGCGCGTACGTGCCGCTGGACCCGGCGCACCCGCCCGCCCGGCTCGCCGGGCTGCTGGCCGACTGCGGCGCGCCCGTGGTGATCACCGCGCCGGCCGACCGGGACCGGTTCGGCGAGTTCCACGGCGCGCTGCTGGACACCGCCGACGACGCGTTCACCGGCGAGGCCGACGCGCCGCCGGCCGCGGTCGTGCCCGACGACGGGTTGGCGTACGTCGTCTACACGTCCGGGTCGACCGGTGTGCCCAAGGGCGTGCAGGTGCAGCACGACACGCTCGCGAACCTGACCGGCGCGTTCATCGACCTGCACGGGTTCGCGGCCGGTCAGCGGATCCTGATGATCCCGCCGTTGAGCTTCGACGCGTCGGTGGGCGACGTGTTCCCGGCCTGGTGCGCGGGCGCGGCGGTCGTGGTGCACCCGGAACCGGCCGCGATCGGCGGCGCGGACCTGCTCAAGCTGTGCGCCGACCACGCCGTCACCGCCGTCGACGCGCCCGCCGCGCTGTTCAAGCGCTGGGTGTCGGACCTGGCCGGGCTCGACGTCGACCCCGGCCCGCTGACCGTGATGATGATCGGCGGCGAGGCGGTGCCGACGGCCGCGGTCGCCGAGTGGGCGGCCCTCACCGGCGGGAAGGTCGCGCTGGTGAACCACTACGGCCCGACCGAGACCACGGTCTGCGCCACCGCCTACCGCACGGTCGACGCCTCCGAGGTCGACCCGCGCGCGGCGACGTTGCCGATCGGGCGGCCGCTGCCCGGCGTGCGGGCGTACGTGCTGGACGCGGACCTGCGCACGGTCCCCGTCGGCGTGCCCGGCCAGTTGCACATCGGCGGGCGGGCGCCCGCCCGCGGCTACCGGAACGACCCGGCGCGCACGGCGTCGGCGTACCTGGTCGACCCCACCGTCCTGAGCGGCCGGATGTACGCCACCGGCGACCTGGTGCGCCTGCTGCCCGACGGCGCGCTGGAGTTCCTCGGCCGGGTGGACGACCAGGTGAAGCTGCGCGGCCACCGGATCGAGCCGGGCGAGGTGCGGTCGGCGCTGCTCGCGCACCCGGCGGTCGCCGAGGCCGCGGTGGCGGTGCGCGGCGACCTGCTCGTGGCCTACGTGGTGCCGCGCGCGCAGGCGCCCGGGCTGGACGAGCTGCGGGCGTTCTGCGCCGGCCGGCTGCCGGACGCGATGCTGCCCGGCGCGGTCGTGGTGCTGGACGCGCTGCCGCTGACCCGGCACGGCAAGGTCGACGCGGCGGCGCTGCCCGACCCCGACCCGGCGGCCCGGCTGACGCCGTACGAGCCGCCGCGCACACCGGTCGAGAAGACGTTGGCCGAGGTGTGGTCCGAGGTGCTGCACGTGCCGCTGGTCGGCCGCCGGGACAGCTTCTTCGGCCTGGGCGGGCACTCCCTGATCGCCGCCGCCGTGCTGGCGAAGGTGCGCTCGCTGCTGGGCGTGACGGTGCCGTTGCGCGCCCTGTTCGCCACCGCCGACCTCGCCGAGCTGGCCGAGGTGGTGGAGCAGGCCGCCGCGTCGGACCACACGTTCGCCAAGCGCTACCGGTCCGGCCTGCCGTCCGCGGCGGAGATGCGGGCCGACGCCACACCGCCGGACGACATCGAGGCGCGCCACCCGGTGCGGACGGGACCTCCGCGGCGGGTGCTGCTGACCGGCGCGACCGGCTTCCTCGGCGCGCACCTGCTGGGAGAGCTGCTGTCCCGCACGGACGCCGAAGTGCACTGCCTGGTCCGGGCGGAGACGCCGGCCGTCGCCCTGGCCCGCGTCCGCGCCAACCTGCGGCGCGCGCACCTCGACGTGCCCGAGGAGCGGCTGGCCCGGGTGGTGCCGGTGGTCGGCGACATGTCCCAGCCGCTGCTCGGCCTGGCGCAGCGGGACTTCGACGCGCTGGCCGAGAGCATGGACGCGATCTACCACAACGGCGCGGTGATGAACTTCGTCCTCACCTACCAGTGGATGATGCCGCCGCACGTGGGCAGCACGGTGGACGTGCTGCGGCTGGCCACCCGGTACGCGACCAAGCCGCTGCACCTGATGTCGACGCTGGGCGTGTTCCTCGGCGCGAACTACGACCGGCGGCTGATCACCGAGGCCGACCGGCCCGAGGACCCGACCGGCCTGGACACCGGCTACCACACCACCAAGTGGGTGGCCGACATGATGGGCGTGCTCGCCCGGGACCGGGGCGTGCCCGTGTCGATCCACCGCATCGCCGCGATCGTGGGCGACGTGCGCACCGGCACCGCGAAGACCGAGTCGTACCTGAGCCGGCAGATCGCGACCTGCGCGCACGCGGGCGCGGTGCCGGACACGCCGGACGTGATCGACATGCTGCCGGTGGACCGGCTGGCGGGCGCGATCGCGGGCATCTCGACCCGGCCGTCGACGCTGGGCCGGGACTTCCACTACTACCGGGCCGACGGGTTCAGCTACGCCGACCTGGGCGAGGTGCTCACCGCCAAGGGCTACCCGACGCGCCTGCTGGAGTACCCGGACTGGCGGTCGTTGATGCTGGAGAGCCCGGACAGCGCGTTCGGCCCGCTGGCGTTCGGCCTGACCACCACCCACCGGGCGCACCCGGTGTTCGACTGCTCGGCCACGTGGGCCGCGGCGGCGTCGTGCGGGGTGGAGTTCCCGCCCGCCGACGCGGAGATGATCGCCCGCCACGTGGACTTCCTCGCCGCCGCGGGCGTGCTGCCGGAAAGGGTCTGACCATGCCTCTGCACCTGGGACCGGACGACGGCCCGCCCTCGTTCCACGACCTGCTCGCCACCGCGGGCTACCGGGCCGTCGCGGCGGGGTTGCGGCTCGGTGTGTTCGACGCCCTGGCCGACGGACCGCGTCCGGTGGGCTCGCTGGCCGCCGCGCTGGGCGCGGACCCGCGGGGCACCGGGCTGCTGGCCGAGGCGCTGGTGTCGTTCGGGTACCTGACCGGCGGGCCGGACGGGTACGCCAACACCGACGACACCGCGAAGTGGTTGGCGGGCGGCGGTTACGCCGACGTGGACAGGTTCTGGTCGGTCGTGCTGTTCGAGTCGTGGGAGGGCTTGGAGGAGTCGGTGCGCACCGGCAAGCCCGCGATCGACTTCTACGCGTGGCTCGCCGAACGGCCCGACGTGCTGCGCCGGTTCCAGGGCATGCTGTCCGGGCACGCCGACGCGATCGCGCCGGAGGTGGCGTCGATCGTGCCGGTCGGGTCGACGTTGCTGGACGTGGGCGGCGGGCACGCCAAGCACGCGATCCGGCTGTGCGCGACGCACCCCTCGCTCCGCGCGACCGTCGTCGACCTGCCCGACGCGCTGGCCGTGGGCGCGACGGCGGTCGCCGAGGCGGGGCTGTCGGGGCGGATCACCTTGCGCGCCGGTGACTACGACGCGCTGGACCTGGGCGAGGACTACGACACCGTGCTGCTGTTCAACGTCGTCCACGGACGGCCGGCGGAGGCGAACCGGGCGTTGCTGACCCGGGTCGCCTCGGCCTTGCGGCCCGGCGGCGCGGTGGTCCTGCTGGAACACGACGAGCACTCCCCCGACCAGGCGTCCGACGCCTTCGCCCGCGTCTTCAGCCTCAACCTCTTCCACGGCCAGGGCGGTCAGGTCTACGGCACCGCCGAGATCACCGCCTGGCTCACCGCAGCGGGTTTCGACAGCCCGGTGCCCCACCCCCTGGCCACCTCGCCGGGCCAGTCCCTCCTCGTCGCCCGCAAACCCTGACCTCCAACCGCGCGTGTCCTACGTCCGGAACACCCGTGTCCTACGTTCGGAACACCCGAGTTGAACGCTCAGGACACGCCGGGCGGTCGATGTGCCCGGCCGCGGTCACCACCCGATCACTGTCCGAAGCGCAAGATCCCCTCTCCCGATTCGCCCCGTTCTGGGGCAGTATTCGCTTTCCGACTCCGGGTTCGACGCAGAGACGCAGGTGATCGCCGTGGATTCCGCCCTGACCAGCGTCGGCCTCCCGATCGCACTGGCCGTGGTCATGTTCGGGCTCGGGCTGTCGCTGACGGTCGCCGACTTCGCCCGGGTCGCCCGGACGCCGCGCGCGGTGGCGATCGCGCTGGCCACCCAGCTGCTCCTGCTGCCGGTGGTGTGCTTCGGGCTGGTGCTGGCGTTCGACCTGGACCCGCTGCTGGCGGTCGGGATGATGCTGCTCGCCGCCTCTCCCGGTGGCACGACGGCGAACCTGTTCAGCCACCTCTTCCGCGGCGACGTCGCGCTGAACATCACGTTGACCGCGGTGAACTCCGTGGTGGCGGCGATCACGCTGCCGCTGGTGGTGAACTTCGCCCTGGACTACTTCGAGCCGACGGCGGACGGCGTGGTCGGCTTGGAGTTCGGCAAGGTCGTGCAGGTGTTCGCGCTCGTGCTGGTGCCGGTGGTGCTGGGCATGCTGGTGCGCCGGGCGTCCGCGTCGTTCGCCGACCGCGCGGACCGGCCGGTGCGCATCGTCTCGGGCGTGGTGCTGGTGGTGGTGATCGTCGGCACGATCGTCGCCGAGATCGAGCACACCGCCGAGTACATGGCCGCGGTCGGGTTGGTGAGCGCGTTGTTCTGCGCGTTCAGCCTCGCCGTCGGCTACCTGCTGCCCCGGCTGGGCAAGGTCGGCCACCGGCAGGCGATCGCGTCCGCGTTCGAGGTCGGCGTGCACAACAGCACCTTGGCGATCACGGTGGCGGTGAGCGTGCTCGGCAGCGAACGGCTGGCCGTGCCCGCCGCTGTCTACGCGGTGGTGATGTTCCCGCTCGCCGCGGTGGCCGGGCTCCTCCTGACCCGAGGGCGGGCCGCGCGTGACGCCGCGTTGGACTGAACGCCGAGCGCCCGTACGCCGGACGGATCACGGCTGAGCCGATTTATCGGGGTGATCGATAGTCCGCTCGGATGAGACCGAGCGGTACCCGTAATACCAGCCCGGCAAAGCAGTGCGTAATCAGCAGCCGCATGTCACCCTTCCGTGCTCACCCAAAAGTGTCACGAAGGGACTGAAACGGACTATGCGATTACTCCGCCGCGCACAGCTCCAGCCGCGTTCGAGACGCGTGACCGCCGTGGCCGCCGCAGCTCTCGTCGTCGCCGCCACCACGGTGGCACTCCCGCCGACGGCCTCCGCCGCCGTGCCGGCCGGCTTCACCGACACCCTCGCCATCGGCGGCCTCACCGCGCCCACCGCGGTCTCGTTCGCGCCGGACGGCCGCGTGTTCATCGCCGAGAAGAGCGGCCTGATCAAGGTCTTCGACTCGCTCGCCGACACCACCGCGACCGTGTTCGCCGACCTCCGACCGCAGACGCAGGACTTCTGGGACCGCGGACTGCTCGGCCTGGCCGTCGACCCGCAGTTCCCGACCCGCCCGTACGTCTACGTCGCCTACACCTACGACGCCGTGCCCGGCGGCACGCACCCGCGCTGGGGCGACCAGTGCCCGACCCCGCCCGGCGCCACCGACCAGGGCTGCGTGGTGACCGGCCGGGTCTCCAAGCTGACCGCGGGCGCCGGCGGCACGATGACCGCCGAGCAGCCGCTCGTCACCGACTGGTGCCAGCAGTACCCGAGCCACTCGATCGGCACCGTCGTCTTCGGACCCGACGGCGGTCTCTACGTCGGCGGCGGTGACGGCGCGAGCTTCAACTTCACCGACTACGGCCAGGTCGGCAACCCGTGCGCCGACCCGCCGTCGCCCGCGGGCACGAACCTGACCGCGCCGACCGCGCGTGGCGGCGCCCTGCGCTCCCAGTCGATCCGCCGCCCGGCCGGCGAGCCGGTCAGCCTCGACGGCTCGATCGTCCGCATCGACCCCGACACGGGCGCGGGCCTGCCCGGCAACCCGTTCGCGGGCAGCGCCGACGCCAACGCCCGGCGCGTCATCGCCCACGGCTTCCGCAACCAGTTCCGCTTCGCCTTCCGCCCCGGCACGGAGGAGCTGTGGGCGGGCGACGTCGGCTGGAACACCTGGGAGGAGGTCAACCGGATCCCCGACGTGAACGACGCGACGGCGGAGAACTTCGGCTGGCCCTGCTACGAGGGTTCGGCGCGCCAGGGCGGCTACGACGGGGCGAACCTGACCCTGTGCGAGTCGCTGTACACCGGAGCGGGCCAGACCACGCCGTACTACGCCTACAACCACTCGGCGAAGGTCGTGGCGACCGACCCGTGCCCCACCGGCGGGTCGTCGATCTCCGGCATCGCGTTCGAGGCGGGCAGCAACTACCCGCCCGCCTACGACGGCGCGCTGTTCTTCGCCGACAGCTCGCGCGGCTGCATCTGGGCCATGCAGACCACCGCGGGCCAGCCGGACCCGGCCAAGCTGGTGCCGTTCGTCACCGGCGTGAACGTCCCCGTGCAGATCACCACCGGTCCCGGCGGAGACCTGTTCTACCTGGCGCTGGGCGCGGGCCAGCTGCGCCGGGTCGCCTACCCGACCGGCAACCAGGCGCCGACCGCCGTCGCCACGGCCACCCCGCAGTCCGGGCCCGCGCCGCTGGCCGTGCAGTTCAGCGGGACCGGGTCGACCGACCCGGACCCCGGTGACACGCTGAGCTACGCGTGGGACCTCGACGGCGACGGGCAGTACGACGACTCCACCTCCGCCACCCCGACGCGCACCTACAGCACCCAAGGCGCGGTCGCGGTCGGGTTGAGGGTGACCGACCAGTCCGGCGCGTCGGGCACCACCTCGGTCACCGTCACGGTCGGTACACCGGTCGCGCAGGACCCGGTGCCGGTGATCGACACGCCGACCGCGCCGCTGAACTGGTCGGTGGGCCAGAACGTGCCGTTCACGGGCCACGCGACCGACCCGCAGGACGGCGCGCTGCCCGCGTCCGCGTTGAGCTGGAAGCTGAGCATCCAGCACTGCGCGACCAGCGGCTCGTGCCACGAGCACGTGGTGCAGAACTGGACGGGCGTGGCGTCGGGCTCGTTCATCGCGCCCGACCACGAGTACCCGTCGTACCTGGACCTCACGCTGACCGCCACGGACTCGTCGGGGCGCACCAAGAGCACCACGACGAAGCTCGACCCGCGGACGGTGGCGCTGACGTTCACGTCCAACCCGAGCGGTTTGCAGCTCAGCGTCGGCGGCACGGCGCAGACCACGCCGTTCACCCGCACGGTGATCGCGGGCTCGAACAACTCGGTCAGCGCGCCGAGCCCGCAAGGCGGCGCGCTGATCTTCCGCTACGGGTTCACCAGCTGGTCGGACGGAGGGGCGCAGACGCACAACGTGACCGCGCCCGCGACCGCGACGACGTACCAGGCGAACTACTCGCTGTGCCTGTGCTGACGTGACAGACCGGCCGCGGACTCCCGTCCGCGGCCGGTCGTCGTCGGGTCAGGCGATGGTCGCGGGGAACCGGTCCCACACCCGGTGCTCGCCGAGCAGCGTCTGGACCTCGCCGAACACGTCCGCCGGGGTCTCGCCGGCCACGACGCCCAGGTCACCGGCCGAGCACCCGGCCTCCAGCAGGGCCGCCTCGCCGTTGCCCCACACGCCGATCACCTTCGCGTGCCGGTAGCACTCCTGGACCATCAGCACCACGCGCGGGTCGACGGCCGCGCCGGGCGCGCCGGCCTTGTCGTCCCGGGCCGGGATCGCGTCCGGGGCGGGCGGCGGCGCGGCGGCCAGCAGCAACGCGTCGAACTCGATCGAGCGGGCGGTGGAGAACGTCCTCTGCGCCACCAGGCCCTCGTCCAGCTGACCGCCGCGCGCGGCGATGAGCAGCGGCACCATGCCGCCCGCGGTGATCGTCTGGCGCAGGGCGTGCAGGCCGTCCAGGCTCGCCGGGTCGTCCGCGTCGACCACGATGCCGATCAGCCGGCCGTCCGGCGGCCACACCTGCCCGATCTGGGACACCGCCGGGCTGGGCGCCACCTCGGCCGCGGGCTCGGTCGCCTCCGGCGCGGGCAGCCCTAGACCGGCGGCCACCAGGGCGCACAGCTCGGCGTCCACGTTGGCCAGCACGCGCAGCTCACGTTCCTTGATCGCCTGCTCGTAGCACTTGCCCAGCTCGAACGTGAACGCCCGCACCAGGTGCTCCTTCTCCACCGGGCTCAGGCTCCGGTAGAACAGCCGGGGCTGGGTGAAGTGGTCGGCGAACGACGCGGGCGCGCGGCGCTCCTTGACCCCCTCGGCCACCGGCGCCGGGAACTCCACGTACGCGCCGGTCTCCAGGCCCGCCATGAACGGGCAGCCGCCGTCCAGCGTGTTCGGCTTGTACGGCGCCACGCCGCTGTGCACGGCGTGCTGGTGGAACCCGTCGCGCAGCATGTCGTTGACCGGCGCGTGCGGCCGGTTGATCGGGATCTGGTTGAAGTTCGGCCCGCCGAGCCTGCTGAGCTGCGTGTCGATGTAGGAGAACAGGCGCGCGTGCAGCAGCGGGTCGTCGGTCACGTCGATGCCCGGCGGCAGGTGGCCGACGTGGAAGGCGACCTGCTCGGTCTCGGCGAAGTAGTTGGTGGTGTTGCGGTTGAGGGTGAGCATGCCGATCGGCTGGACCGGCGCCAGCTCCTCCGGCACGATCTTGGTCGAGTCGAGCAGGTCGATGCCCTCGAAGGTCTGCTCGGGGGTGTCCGGGAACACCTGGATGCCCAGCTCCCACTGCGGGAACGCGCCGGACTCGATCGCGTCGAACAGGTCCCGCCGGTGGAAGTCCGGGTCGACGCCCGCGATCAGCTGCGCCTCCTCCCACAGCAGCGAGTGCACGCCCAGCTTCGGCTTCCAGTGGAACTTCGCCAGCGACGTCTGCCCCTCCGCGTTGACCAGGCGGAACGTGTGGACGCCGAAACCCTCCATCATCCGGTAGGAGCGCGGTACGCCCCGGTCGGACATGTGCCACATCACGTGGTGGGTGGCCTCGGTGTGGGTGGAGACGAAGTCCCAGAACGTGTCGTGCGCGCTCTGCGCCTGCGGGATCTCCCGGTCCGGGTGCGGCTTGGCGGCGTGGATGATGTCCGGGAACTTGATGCCGTCCTGGATGAAGAACACCGGGATGTTGTTGGCCACCAGGTCGAAGGTGCCCTCCGCGGTGTAGAACTTCGT
Organism: Saccharothrix sp. 6-C; assembly: GCF_016695385.1. Classification (NCBI taxonomy): domain Bacteria; kingdom Bacillati; phylum Actinomycetota; class Actinomycetes; order Pseudonocardiales; family Pseudonocardiaceae; genus Saccharothrix; species Saccharothrix sp. 6-C. The sequence continues at coordinate 3,966,111 of NZ_CP064192.1, forward strand.
GGCGAAACCACGGGTGTCACGCACCGTGTCGGCTGAACCCCGTGACCCCACGACCGTGGAGAACCTGGTGAACACCGGGGTGGTCACACCTTCGGCCAGGAAACCCGCCTTGCACACGTTCGTGGCGTTGCCGTAGCCGACGAACACGCCGTGCACGGCGGCGCCTCTGGCGTGCACCACCCGTTCCGGGATGCGTTCGTGGTCGAAGTGGGTGATCTTCTCCCGCAGGTGGTGGTCCTGCAGCAGTGTCGGCCCGCGCGCACCTGCCTTGAGCGAGTGGTCGGTGTCGTACAGGCGCGTGCCCGTCGACGTGGTCAGGTACTCGCCCTGCTGCTCCCGCGCGTCCGCCGGGGCGCCGGTCTCCGCGCCGGTCGCGCTCCGCGTCTGGGGCGACGCCTGGTCCGGTTTGCGCGGCAACGGCCCCTGCGGCTCGTCCGGCGGGTCCAGCGGGGGCGGCGCGCTGCCCGGCGTCCCGGGGACCGGCGGGGTGACCAGGTCGGCGACCTTCTCAGCGGCCTTGTCCAGCGCTTCCTTCACGACCTTGGCCGGTTTGAACGCGTCCACGTGCTCCTCCTCGTCGGCAGTCCCACGCCGACTACCCGGGCTGGCGCGTCCTACACACGGTGACTCTGTGTTGTTCACAGGGCGATGAGGCCCGCTTTGGTCGGCCGGAACCCGCAGCCGTCGAAGTAGAACTGCTCGAGGTGGTCGTCGAAGTCGACGTGCAGCCACTCACAGCCCGCGGCCCGCGCGCCGTCCACGGCCGTGGCGACGAGTTGCCGTCCGACGCCCTGACGGCGTGCGGTGGCCGTGACGAGGGTGTCGAGGATGAAGGCGTGGATCGCACCGTCCCAGGCGACGTTGACGAACCCGATCAGGGCATCGTCGTCGCGCGCCGTGACCCACCCGAGGCGATGCCCGCTGACTTGCGTTGTTCGCCGACCGCGTCGACCTCGGTCTCGGCCTGCTCGAACCGGCCGACGACTGGTCGACCCGCCTGCCACCGGACCTGGTCGGCCGCCGTCGGGCAAGGGCTTCCCCGCGCGGGTGTACTCGTGCGGCGGTGAGCTGCCGGGCGACCGCGGTGCTGGTGAGCGACGCGGCCGGGTGCGCGCGTTCGCCGCCGCGCTGCCCAGCGCGGTCGTGGTGGACGTGGGATTGGCGGGTCCACCGGGCGCCCGCGGGCGTCGCTCGTCGTTGTGGAGGCGAACATGGCTTGGTTCAGCCAGGTCTGCCTGTCCGACCCGGCGCGGGCCCTCGACGTGGTGCTGCGCGCGGCCGGGCCGATCGACGAGGTGGCCCTGTCCGACCGACCGTTCGTGCGGCGGCATCGGACCACGGTCTGACCCCGAACTCCGGACCGCGGACCGATGTCCCCCAACCCACCCGTTGAGATCGTCTACCCCATGACCTACACCTTCCCCGGCCGCGGGCTGGGAGCCGCCGCGCTGATCCTCGGCCCGGTGCTGCTGCTCGCCGGAACGCTGCTGCGCCTGCCGTACCACTACTTCTTCCCCCAGCAGTTGATCGCCGTCACCGAGCAGCCTGCCCGGATGGCGGCGGCGCACACCTTGGTGATCGCCGGGACCGTGCTGCTCGCCCCCGCGGTGCTCTCGTTGGCACACCGGATCGGGCAGACACGTCCGGCGTTGGCCAGCTGGGGCGCCGCGCTGGTGCTCGTGGGCCTGTTCGAACGCACGTTCCACGCGGGCATCGACCAGGCCGCCCACGGCTTGGTCCGACGGGAGGGCGCGACGTTCGCCACCGACCTGGTCAGCCAGTCCTACCAGGACTTACACCTGTTCAGCTTCGTCTCGTTCACCATCCTCCTCGGCTGGCCGGTCCTGGCCTTCGCCGCGTACCGCAGCCGCGTCCTCGGCCCGTTCCGGGCCACCGCCCTGGCCCTGACGTGCCTGCTCCCGTTGGGCGTGCTGAAAGGCACCGAGATCACCTCGGTGATCGCCGTGGCGGCCCTGTGCGCCACCTTCCTCCCCACCGGCCTCCGCCAAGCCTTCGACGGCCCCCGCCCAACCCGCAAATCGGTCCTGCTGACCCTGACCACCCTCCCCACCCTGACCGCCCTGGCCTACGTGAGCACCCTGGGCTGACTGGTCCTGAGAACTCCTGACGTGTGGATGTCGTCGCTGACTTCCCAGCGGATGCGCAGGCGGCGGAACCAGTGCAGCAGCGCGAGGCCATGTCCGGCCCTGCGGCGGGCGATGACCGGCTTGATGTTCCTGGTCCGGAGTTGCCGGCGGCGCCTGTCGTGGTCGTGGGCCCGGTCGGCGAACAGCCGGTCAGATCTGCGCCGTGGTCGTCCCACCCGTCCGCGCACAGGCGGGACGGCGTCGATCAGCGGCATCAGTTTGGGTGATGTCGTTACGGTTCGCGACGGTGAGCATCACGGCCAGGGGCACGCCGCCGCCGTCAGCACCTTCTTGCCCACGCCGAAACCTCTGGTCGCCTTTCCGACGGCTTCGGCGGCTCGTACCGACCGCGGCTCCTGACCACCACCGACGACGTCGTTGCGGTTGCCGCCGGTCAGCAGGACCGTGAGCGGGAGGCCGCCGCCAGCCAGGACTCTGACACCCGAACAAGATCCCGGAAGCGGATCACATCGGCTCCGACGCACGTTCCGCGGCTCGCACCGTGTCGGCTCAGCCGCCGGCCGTCCGCGCCCAGACGACGTCCACCCAGTAGTGGGAGTCTTCAGAGCTCCGGTCGGGGAACCCGCCACCGTAGCGGTACAGGCCGTTGGGGCCGTCGACGCTGCTCGGCAGCGCGGTGAGCGGCTCGAGGTGGGTCCGCCGGCGGCTGAAGTGGCTGAAGTACTCCATGTCGGCGGAGTAGCGGCCGGTCGGGGTCAGGTAGGACACGACGTAGGTGGTGTCCGCCTCGACCGCCACCGGGGTCGCGAACAGGAGGGTCTGCCAGCCGCTCGCGGTCTCGTCGGTGAACGTGCCGGTGGCCAGGCGCTGACCGGTCGAGGTCCACAGGCTGCCGGTGTGCCTGCCGGTGTTGCCGGAACTCTTGTAGAACCGCACACCGCGCACGTAGCCGCTTTGCCCGGCACGCCACTTCACACCCAGTTCCAGGGCGGAACCGTCGGAGAACTCGCGTTCCGCGGGTCGGTCGTCGTTGGTCCACATGCCGCACGGGCAGGTCCGCGCCGATGTGGTGGGCGTGGCCGTGACGGGCGCGGAGAGGTTGAGCGAATCGTCGACCGCGCGCACGCGCAGGCCCGCGGGACCGGACCTGGCCGGGGTGTAGGTGTAGCTCCACGTCCCGCGACCCGGTTGCCACACCGCCGGGTGCCAGGACCCGCCGTCGGTGGAGACCTCCACGCCCGCGACCTGACCGGCCGCGTCGGCGACCGTGCCGGAGAAGCTGTAGGCGGCGCCCACGGTGGAGATGACCGGCACGGTCGTGACCGCCACGACCGGCGGCGCGGTGTCGGTGCTCGCGGTGGCCGCGCTGAGGGCGGGTTGGAGCGTGGCGGGCTGCACGCCCATGTCGGCCAGGAAGTTGACGGTCGCCTGCTGCAGTCGGACGTCGGAGGTCGGCGTGTTGGTCAGGTAGGCGTGCTCGTCGTCCACGCCCCACGCCCACTGGACGGTGCCCGCGCCGAACACCAGCGACCCGCCGGGGTGCCGGTAATAGGTGACCGAGTGGGTCGCCGTCCCCGAACCGTAGAGGTCACCGTGGTTCTTCAAGAGGTACGCGCCGTCCAGGGCCACGGTCGTCGACGACATCTTCGCCACGCCGTCGGGTTGGAACCCGTTGTCCGGCACCGTGTTCCACTCGTAGCCCAGGGTGCCCGGCTGGAAGGAATGGGTGCTGCCGGCAACCATCTGCTGGAGGTCGGTGTGCCGCCACAGCCGCATCCTGCCGTACGCGGCGGGCACCTGGAGCCGGTCGGTGCGGCGGCCGTTGACCATGAACAAGCTGCCCAACAAGGCGTTCTCGGGTCGCCCGCCGTCCTGGGGCGGGCTGCGGCGCGGGTCGCGCCAGGTACCGGTCCAGTCGTCCAGGCCGTCGTTCTGCGTGCCCTTGGTCTCCTTGTAGCAGGCCAGTGTGCGCCAGTCGGTGGCGGAGGAGTCGATGGACTTCTCCCACCGGGTCTTCCAGAAGATCTCGTTGCCGGTCAGGAACGCCAGGTGCACGCCCGCGTCCCGGGCCGCCTCCACGTTGGCGCGCTGCTCGTTGGACCAGTACTCGTCGTGGCCGACGGCCATGAACACCTGGTGGTTCCTGATCAGGTGGCCGCGCCGGGCCGAGTCGACGTCCGTGGTGTAGCTGAGGTCGTACCCGTTGCGCTCCAGGAAGCGCAGCATCGGGTACTCGGCGTTGAAGATGAAGTTGTCCTCGCCGTCGCCGCCGGTGTACGGGCGGTTGTAGCTGACCTTGTAGGCCTGCCCGCCCTGGCCGGGGCCGTCGCCGAAGTACAGGCTGTTGCCGCCGTAGCGGTTGTAGGCCACCCAGGTCGAGTCGGAGGTCTGGAACAGGATCTTCGAGGTGCTGGTGTCGTCGCGCACCACGAACACGATCTCGTTCATCGCGCCGTTGTCGTCGCGCCGCAGCCGCGCGTAGTAGATGCCCGACACCGCGTCGAGCGGCACGTCCCAGCTCACCGACACCGCCCAGTTACCGCAGTCGATCAACGCGCTGCCGTCCGTGCCGTGCAGGCACGCCGGCTGGGTCGAGGCGCCGCTGTGCGAGGTCGAGCCGATCAACCGCGCCCCGGCACCCCCGTACCAGCCGAGCCGGTGGACGTCCACGTGGTAGGCCGTCGCGCTGGTCTTGACCTTGAAGTCGACCCGGCTGCCGGGGGTGGCGCTGATGTCCGTGGTGAAACCGACGATGGACGGGTCGCGGTAGCTCACCTGCCAGTCCGATGTGCCCGCCTTGGTGTTCTCGCAGGCCACCTCGTTGACCACCGGCGCGTCGCACAGCGCTGTCGCGGCGGGCTGCGCGTGCACGGGCCACGGTCGGGCGTCGCCGACCGCCACGATGGATGCTGCCGCCAGCACGAGCACCACGAGGGCGTGCATCGACGACAGCCGGGATCTGCGAGGTCTTTCCTGTTGTGCCGACACGACTCCCCCGAGAAAAGAATGAGCCCCCGAATACCGACAGATGCGTGACGCGGGTGACACCGAACGACGCGGCCGACCTGAAAACGTCCGAGCAACCTATCAGGCCAGGTCGGACCTGGGACAACGTCCTCACCCGTTCGGTCGCCCCGACCACCGCGCAAAGACCGCCCTTGCCATCGACAATCGACCTTATGGGCGCACCCAGGCAGCCCTGGAGCACTTCGGAGTTCAGCCGCTCGAAATAGCCTTTCCGGCTGAACGGCGCTCGTTTTGCCCGGACACCCGAAGTCGAGCCGGGCGCGTCGGGGTGCATCGGGTTAGGAGCCGAACGCGGCGCTGGAGCCCGCGCACGCGTCCCAGCAGACGGGTGGGCGCAGATCATGGCATGGCGGCCGGTCACGGACGGCACGTGCCGAGGCGGGACGGCGCTTGGAGGTGAAGAAGATCGTCGTGGCGGTCGATGTAATCGATCACCGTCTTGTCGGCACGATCGAGTGCCGCGGTCTCCGCGGAGGCAACGCGGCCCTTCCGACCCGGTGATCGGTTCAGAATGAGCTGACGAGCCGAATCCCGCGCCGGGCGGAATATTCGCACGTTCCCGTCGATCTGGAATGAACACGTCGGGTAAAGCGTGACCACCTCGGCCATCACTCTTACGGACTCTGACAACAAGAGTGCCGCTGCGTAGCCTGTGCGTTGTCGCGATGACGGAATGCGGGGGATTTCCTGACATGGGCCGTGCTCTGGTCACCCTGGTCAACCCGAACAAGATTCGGCCGACCATCACGCCATACGCGCTCGATATCCTGACGACGTCCCTGGAGGAATCGGGGTTCGACGTCGAGGTGGTCGACCTGAACTTCCACCGGGACGAGTGGCGGGCGGCGCTGGCCGGGTACTTCGACCGCCGCCGCCCCTTGCTGGTCGGCGTGACCGTGCGGAACACCGACACGATCTACCCGCAGGAGCAGAAGGTGTTCGTCGGCGAGCACCGCGAGATCATCACCGAGATCCGGCGCCTCACCTCCGCGCCGCTGGTGGTCGGCGGTGTCGGGTTCTCGTCGATGCCCTTCGCGCTCGTCGACTACTTCGGCGTGGACTACGGGGTGAAGGGGCCGGGCGAGCTGATCATCTGCCGGCTCGCGGACGCGCTGCTCACCGGCGGCTCGCCGCGGGACGTGCCCGGCCTGATCGTCAACGAGGGCGGCGGCGCGGTCACTCGCGTGCCGGTGTCCGCGGAGCTGCCGACGTCCCCGCTCGCCCACGCCGGGCACGGGGAGAGCCGTGCCTGGCAGGCGAACCGCGGCACCGCCTACACCAGGCGGTCGGGCGTCGAGCACAAGGTCGACAACCTGGCCCACTACCACCACGGCGGCCTGGGCAACATCCTCACCAAGAACGGGTGCCCCTTCACCTGCGCGCACTGCGTCGAACCGGACGCCAAGGGCAACGGCTTCGCGCGCCGCGCCGTGACCGCGGTGGTGGACGAGGTCGAGGCGTTGACCGCGCAGGGCGTGCACGACCTGCACACCACCGACAGCGAGTTCAACCTGTCGATCGCCAACAGCAAGGCGGTCCTGCGCGAGATCGCGCGCCGCAAGGACACCGACTCCTCGTCGCCGTTGCACTCGCTGCGCCTGTGGATCTACTCGCAGCCCGCGCCCTTCGACGAGGAGTTCGCCGACCTGCTGGTCGCGGCCGGCTGCCGCGGTGTCAACGTCGCGCCCGACCACGTCCGGGAGGACCTGCTCAGCGGCTGGAAGGTCACCGCCAAGGGCACCAGGTACTACACGTTCGACGACACCGTGCGCGTCGTCGAACTGGCCCGTGAACGCGGGATGCTGACCATGGTCGAGGTGTTGCTGGGCATGCCCGGCGAAACCCTCGACACCCTGCGCGAGTGCATCGACCGGATCATGGCGCTGGACGCCACCGTGGCCGGGTTCACCCTGGGGCTGCGCGCCTTCCCGTACTCGCCGCTGGGCATGGACCTGGCCCGGCAGTGCTCGGGCGAGCGCACCGTGCGCGGCCTCCAGTCGAACACCGCCACCGAGCCGATCGTGCTGAAGACGATCGACCAGTGCGCGAGCGTGGTGGAGTACGAGCGCCAGTTCCTGTTCGAGCCCTCCGGCGGCTTCCGGCCGGTGTACTACTTCTCGCCCCAGCTGCCCGAGGACGAGGAGACCCTGTCCCGGCCGGACGGGCGGTGGCTGAACACCCTGCGGTTCATGTGGGACCACATCCCGGAACGGGACTACCCGCGGGTGATGCTGCCGACCGCGCCGGGGTTGAGCAGGCACGACAACAACTACGCCGACAACCCGTTCCTGACGAGCATGGTGCAGCTGGGGTACCGCGGCGCCTTCTGGTCCCGGTGGCGCGACCGCGACTCGATCATCGAGGAGGCCAGGGCCAAGGGCATCGTGGTGCCCGCCGGGGCCTGAGCCCGCTCACTCCAACGCGACCCGCACGCCCAGCGCGACCAGCGTGGCACCGAGCAGGGCTTCCTGCGCCTGCCGCGCCCGCGGCGAATCCAGCCACCGCCGCGCCCGACCGAGGCCCACCGCGACCAGCCCCAGCCCGGCGAGGCTGAACAGGACGGCGATCACGGCCAGGCCGACCGCGACCGGCACCGCCCGGCCCGACTCGTCGACGGGCACGAACTGCGGCAGGGCGGCCAGGAAGAACAGCGTGGCCTTGGGGTTGGTGAGGTTCGTCATCAGCCCCTGGACGACGGGGGCGTGCCGACCCCACCGCCCGCCTTCCTGCTCCGGCCCGGGAGCGGGCGCGACCGGCCTGCGCGCCACCCACAGCGACCGCAGCCCCAGCAGCACGAGGAACACCGCGCCACCCCACCGGACCACGTCGAAGGCGAACTGGCTGCGCAGCAGCAACCCGGCCAGCCCGATCGCGACGACGAACGCGTGCACGAACAACCCCGCCGCACAGCCCACTGCCGTCCACAGTCCCGCGCGCGTGCCACCCCGCAGTGCGTTGCGCACCACGACGGCCGTGTCCAACCCCGGCGTCACGGTGATCAGCAGGCACAACCCGAGGTAGGACAGGAGCCCTGACGTCATACACCCATCCTTACTCCCCCGGAGCGACCCCGGCCACGCAGCGCCGAGGGAGCCTTGAGGGAGCGGACGCACGGGCCCGGCGGGCGGTTCTAGTGGTCGTGGGAGCCGGAGAGGAAGTCCGCGTCCTCGAAGTCCCGGATCAGGAACGTGCCGTCGTCCGGGTCGACCAGCACCGTCAGCCTGCTGCCGGGCTTGGTGCCCGGGCCGGGTTGGGTGGTGACGGTCGTCTCGAACGGCGGGGTCCCGGGGCCGCTGATCCGCACGGTGAGGATCATGTTCGTCACCTCGCCGCCGTCGTTCTCGGCCGTGAGGACCTCGCCCGTCGCGGGCAGGCCGATGGCTTCGAGGCGCAGCAGCCGGTTCCGGGCCCGGGTGGTGGCGCGCCACGCGCCGATCCCGATCGGCACCAGGAACAGCGACAGCACACCACCCACGTACAGCTGCGCCGAATCGGCGCCGCCGTCGACGTAGCCGAACGCGGCGATCACCGGGCCGGTGGCCAGGATGACCGCGCTGATCAGTCGCCACAGCGGGTTCGAGCCGCGGCCGACCGGGTTCACCTCGACGAAACCCGGTCCGGACATGACCGAACGCTACAACGTGAGCCCGCCCGGGGACGAGGTCCACCGGGAGGACTGGTGCGAGAGGGATCAGGTGGTGGGGAGGGCGAAGCGGCGGGCGTCGCCCGGTGTGCGGACCACCAGTGCCTCGGCCAGCGTCGGGCACGGCGTGATCTCCTGGTCCAGGCCGCTGATCTCGAACGGTCGCAGGACGTGGCGGTGGCCGGCGACCACGCGCAGTTGCACGCCTGCCGCCTTGGCCGCCAGGTGCCCGCGGTGCAGTTCGTTCAGGCCCGCGGCGGCGAAGAAGTCCACTTCGCTGAGGTCCACCACCACCGGGGCGGGCGGGGTGGCCAACGCCAGGCCGACCGCGATCTCGTGTTTCAGCTCGCTGACGGTCAGCGCGTCGACCTCGCCGGCGACGCGGACCACGACGGCATAGCCGTGGACTTGGCGGTCCACCCTGAACGAGTGGCCGAAAGGTTCGGTTATCACGGTCCGCAGCCTCCTCGGGGGTGAAGAAGGCAGTGGCTCTGACTCAACCCGCTGCGTCACCCGACCGTACTCGCCACTTCTCAAATGCGCAGCTCAAAGGCACACTGATGACCAAGCCGCCGCTCCGGAGCAGTGCAGGCCGCGCGCCGGAGCGCACGGTCCCGGACGCCTCGGGAACCGCTCGATCGGGTGACGAGAACGGGCTACGCCGCCGAAGCGGTGATCTTGGCGAACACCGCGACCGGCCACCGCTCCGGGTGCACGGCGACCCGACGGACGTCGGCGAGGCCCGTCCCCTGCTGACGCCGCCGAGCGACAGCCGGTGACCGACAGCCGGTGACCGACAATGTGACCATGGCGCACATCGGAAGCGTGGTCCTGAAGGTCGCGGATGCCCGCCGGGCGGCGGAGTTCTGGACCCGGGCCCTCGGCTACGAGCTGGTCAACGGCCCGATCGGCGACGAGAGCCCGGTCCTGGCCCCGAAGGACGGCAACGGGCCGACCATCACGCTGGACGAGGACGACCGGACCCACCTCGACCTGCACGTCACCGGCGAGGCGGCGCTGCGGGCCGAGGTCGAGCGGCTGGTCGGGCTCGGCGCCGTGCGCGTGCCGTGGACCTACCCGCCGGGAGCCGGTTTCGTGGTGCTGGCCGACACCGAGGGCACCGTGTTCTGCGTGGTGGACACCGGGCAGAACTGACGACCGGACCTCAGTCGGTGGTGGTCAGGCGCTCGAAGTGCTCCTTCTGGGACGGGTAGTAGTCGTCGAAGCGGGGCAGCGGCGCGCCGGCGCGGGAGGCGATCAGCATGTCGAGGTAGTACTCCCACCCCGGGCCGACCTCGCCGATCCCCTCCTCGGTCGACAGGTGGTGCACCAGGCGCAGCTCGGTCACACCGTCCACTTCGGACAGCAGCAGCTCCAGCCGCCACGTGCCCGCCTCGTCCACCATCGACAGCGCCAGCCGCCGGGGCGGGTCGCAGGCGTCGACGCGGACCTCCATCCACGGCTCCTGCTCCTCGAACACCATCTGCACCTTCACCGTGCGCCCCGGCGCGGCGTCGCCCTCCCACGGGCCGAACCACCGGGCGGTGCGCTCGGGTTCGGTCAGGCTCGCCCACACGTCGTCGGCGAGCGCGCGGAACGTCCGGGTGATCACCAGGTCGCTGCCCGCGTCGGTGCGGAACAGCCGGCCGGTGGGGGTCGGGCTCATGCGGTGTGCTCCTTCGAGTCGTCGGCAGGGGATTCGTCGGTGGACGGCCGGTCGGCGGGCGGGCCGTCCGCACGGGGTCGCGCGGCGCGGCGTTCGCGCCGGGCGCGGTGGACCTCGGTGTCCAGCGCGTCGAGGTGGTGCGCCCACCCCGAGGGCCGGTCGGGCACGTCGAACCCCGCCAGCCACCGCGAGAGCGGTGTCAGGCGAGAGGCGTCCAGCACGTAGAACCGCTGCCTGCCCACCAGTTCGTCGCGCACCAGCCCGCTCTCCCGCAGCACCCGCAGGTGCCTGCTCACCGCCGGGCGGCTGATCGCGAACCGCTCGGCGATCTGCCCGGCCGACAACCGCGCCTCGGCGCGCAGCATCTCCAGGATCGACCGCCGCACGGGATCGGCGATCGCGCCCGCCACCTCGTCCACCGCAGAAGCGTAACCACTGGGTTACACGTTAGGCAATGCCCTCGAGGAACGCGACCAACGCCCGCCGGTACGGCTCGACGGTGCCCAGGTCGGCGTGCTCGTCCGGTCCGTGCTGCCCGTCGCCGCCGACGCCGAAGATCACCGCGTCGATGCCGCGCTGGAAGTAGAACCGCGAGTCGGCCGCGCCGTGCTTGCGCAACAGGTCGCCCGAGTACCCCTGGGTCCGGGCGGCGCGTCGCAGCGCCACCAGGTCCGGCCCGTCCGGGTCGGCCCGGTGCGGCGGTTCGAAGCGGTCGACGGAGGCCGTGACGCCGGGCGGGCACAGCGCGGTGAAGTGGGCGGCGACCTCCTCCGGCGTGCGGCCGGTGAAGTCGGCGTCCTCGGGCGGGAACCGGACGTCCAGCCACGCGGTCGCGTCCGCGGGCACCTGGTTGAGCGCCTCGTTCTCCGACGAGATCCGGGCGACGTTCACCGTGGTCCGCCACTCCTCCTCCCCCGCCACCGGGTACGCGGCGAGCACACCGTCCACCGCGCGCACCACCTTCACCAACGCGTTGTCGCCGAGCCACTGGTACGCGCTGTGCGCCGCACGTCCCACCGCGTGCAGCCGCACGGTGGCGAGCCCTTTCGACTCGGCCACGACGCGCAGCGCGCTGTGCTCGCCGATCACCACGAACGACCCCGTCACTCCCTGCTCCAACTGGTGCAGCGTGCCGTCCCGCCCGCCGACCTCCTCGTCGGTCACGAGCTGCAACCCGATCGGGTACGGCAGCCGGCCCGCCAGGTCCCGGAACACCGACGCCAGCACCAGCGCGGACAGCTTCATGTCCTGCGCGCCGCGGCCGATGAGCCGGTCGCCGTCGCGGCGTGGCCGGAACTGCTCGTCCGTGCCCGGCACCACGTCCAGGTGCGCGTTGAAGATCACCCGGAAGTGCGGTCGCCGTTCGCCCGCGTAGACGAGCGCGCTCGGTTTGCCGCCCGACTCGAACCGCTCCACGGTGAAGTCGGGTCCGACCACGTCCAGCACGAAGTCCAACGCCCGGCGCAGGTCGGCCGGGCGGTCGGCCGTCGACCGGATGCGCAGCAGCTGTTCGGTCAGCGGTAGCAGGTCCATCCCGCCATCGTGCCCCCGACCGCACGGGTCGGCACCGGTCACGGCGCCTCCGGGATCGCCTGCTCCGCACCGTCCACAGCGGACGGACACCGCGGTCGGGCGCGCAGCTCCAGGACCGCCACCACCAGGGCCAGCGCCACGGCCAGCGTCGCGCCGCCGACCGCGACCGACGCCGCGACCGGGAAGTCCCGCCCGGACGCGGTCAGCACCAGGTAGAACACGCCGGTCAACGCCGCCGTGCCGATCGCCGAGCCGATGCGCTGCCCGGTCTGCAGCGCCCCACCGGCCGCACCCGCCATCGACACCGGCACGTGCCGCAACGTCAGCGTGGTGTTCGGCGAGATCACCCAGCCGCCGCCGACGCCCGCCACCAGCAACGCGGGCGCGACCGCCCACCCCGCCACGTGCGGCGGTGCGAAGCGCAGCACCACCGCGGTCACCGCGAGACCGGCCACGACCATGGACAACCCGGTGACGGTCAGCTTGCGGCCCCACTTCTCGACCATCCGCCCGCCGGCCACCGCGGACGCCGCCGACCCCACCGCGAACGGCGTCACGGCCAGGCCCGACTCGAGCGGCGTGTAGCCGAGGCCGAGCTGGTAGTACAGCGCGAACACCAGCCAGATCCCGGCGAACCCGACGAAGTACACCATCCCCAGCAACGCGCCCGTGCTGTAACCGGGCGTGCCGGTGAACAGGCCGATGTCCAGCATCGGGCTGCGGCCGCGGGCGGCGACCTGCCGCTCCCACCGCACGAACAGCACCAGCAGCGCCGCGCCGATCCCGAACAGCCACCACAGGTGCGCCAGCCCGCCCGCCTCGGCCAGCACCAGCGGCAGCATCACGGCCAGCACACCGGTGCCGAGCAGGGCCGCGCCGACCAGGTCCAGGTGGCCGCGTGGCCCGCCGCGGGCCCGGGGCAGCAGTCGGGCCGCGAGCACCAGCGCGACCACGCCGATCGGCACGTTGACGTAGAAGATCCACCGCCAGCCCTCGTCCTCGCCGGCCGCGGCCAGGATGAGGCCGCCGACCACCGGGCCGACGGCCGTGGACACGCCGACCGTGGAGCCGAAGAACCCGAACGCCCGGCCGCGTTCCGCGCCCCGGAACAGCTGCTGGATCAACGCCGAGTTCTGCGGCGCCAGCGCGCCCGCCGAGATGCCCTGGGCGAGCCGTGCCGCGATCAGCACCTCGGTGCTCGGCGCGAGCCCTGCCAGCGCGCTGAACAGCACGAACGCGCCGAGGGCGACCAGGAACATGGTCCGTCGCCCGATCGCGTCGCCCAGGCGTCCGGCCGGGACCAGGGTCAGGCCGAACGCCAGCGCGTAGCCCGAGACGACCCACTGCACCCCCGCCGGCGTGGTGCCGAGGCCGTGCTGGATGGACGGCAGGGCGACGGACACGATGCTCACGTCGAGCAGGCTCATGAACCCGGCGACGAGCGTGACGGTGAACGCCTTCCACCGCCGCGGGTCCGGCTCGCACGCGCTGGTCACCCGCTATTCCTACCTGCCGGCGCGATCACCCGCACGCCCACGACGTGTGGCCTGGTGCGGAGTGGATACCCCTTCGGCATGGACGTGGAGCCGAACCGACTGTCGGACGTGGACCTGCGCGGATTCGTGCTGGACCGGCTGGACGAGGACGCCGAGCGGTTGGCGCGCGAGGAGCTGCCGCTGCTGGACGAGGCCGAGCGCCGGGGACGGCTGGCGATCCTGCGGTCCGACGACGGCCGCGAGCTGCTCATCGTGCCCGGTGAGGCGCGCACCGCCGACGAGCGCGTGCCCGTCCCGTTCGAGGAGAAGGCGCAGTGGCTGCGCAAGGAGGTCGAGGGCGGGTCGGACCGGTCCGTGCTCCTGCTGCTGGCCTCCGCCTACGACACCCACCACGGCTGGCAGGAGGAGTGGCGGACGTGACCGGTCCCGGTCACCGGGACGACGACCTGCCCCCGCGGGCGCCGCCGCGCAGCGCGTTGACGCTGCGGTTGTGGCTGGCCGGGTTCGGTGTCGTGTTCAACGGCGTGGCCGCCGTGCTGTGCGTGCGCGCGGGCCTCACGTGGCTGGCGGTGCTGCTCGCCGTGATCGTGGTCGCCCTGGTCGTCGACTTCGGCTGGGTGGTGCACCGCAAGCGGCGCGGCGACCCGGGCTGATCCCGGTCTCAGCGCGTCATGGCGGGCTGCGACGCGCGCGGCGCGGGCACGTCGTGGTGGCGGCTGATGTTCTCCTTCAGCAGGTCCTGCGACTCGGCGACGGTGATCGAGTCGTCCGGCAGCACGCCGTCGCGGTCCTTCAGCCGCACCATCGCCTCCTCGATGGCCGCGTGCGCGGCGAACAGGCACGGCGTGCTGTAGATCGCCACGTCGACGCCCAGCTCCGTCAGCTCGCCGAGCGACAACTGGGGCGACCGGCCGCCCGCGATCTGGTTGAACAGCAGCGCCTTGTCGCCGACCGCCCGCCGGACCCGGTGGATCACGTCGGTCGAGGGCATCCCCTCGACCAGGACCACGTCGGCGTCCGTCCCGGCGAACGCGGCGGCCCGGCGCAGCATCTCGGCCTCGTCGGTGGCGTCGGTGCGCGCCACGACGACCAGGTCGGTCCTGGTCCGCAGCACGAGGTCCAGCTTCTCCAGGTACTGCTCCAGCGGCAGCACCCGCTTGCCCTCGACGTGCCCGCACCGGCGGGGCCGCTGCTGGTCCTCCAGGATCACGCCGGACGCGCCGACCTGCTCCAGGGCGCGGACCACCTGGCAGGCCACCTCCGGGTCGGTGTACCCGTCGTCGATGTCGACCAGCAGGTGCTTGGTCGGCAGCGCCAGGCGCATCCGCTGCACGAACCCGACCACGTCCGGCCAGGCGATGAAGCCGACGTCGGGCAGGCCGTAGTGCGACGCGGAGAAGCCGAAGCCGGAGACGAACAGCCCGTCGTAGTGCCGGGCCGCGATCGACGCCGACACCATGTCGAACACGCCGATCAGCGGGGTCGTCCCGGGAGCCGCGACCGCCTCGCGCAGTGCCTTGCCGTAAGCCATGCGACGAACCGTAGGGGTGGCGCCGAACGCGGTCGAGGTATCGGAAGGATGAGATCCACATCGATCACGCGGAGCGGCTCTCGGCCGTCAGGCCCCGGTAGCGGTGGGCGACGCCGGGGAGCAGGTACTCGGCCAGGACGTTGCCCGTGCGGCGGGACGGCAGGCCGAGGTCGTGCAGGAGCTCGTCCGCGGCGTGGAGGTCGTAGGGGCCGAAGTCGTAGCCGCCGGTGCACGCCCCGACCGCGCTGACCCCGGCGGCGAGCGGGCCTCGGCGAACGGCCCGCACGTGACCGCACGGCATCACGCCGGCGTGGGCCGGGTGGAAGGGCGGCGGTCGCGCCGGCCGCAGCCGCTTCGGCAGCCGGGCGGACCCGGCGGACGCAGGCCGGGTCGTGGTGGCGGGGCAGGAGCGCGCCGCCCACGACGGCCACGCCTGCGGGGAACGTCCCGGACCGCACTTCGTCGGCGTGCAGCACGGTCCCGGTGAACGACTCGCGGCCGGGCAGGTCGGGCAGGTGAAGGTGGTGGTGGGCGCCGGCGGCGGTGACGTGGTCGAACGTTTCGCCGCCGCCGGGCGACCGGATCTCGCCGACCCGCTCGTACTTGTCGAAGACCGTGAGCCACCTCCTGCCCGGCGCCGACCGGGAACCCGGACGAAGTCAGGACAGGGCGGCCAGCACGTCGTCGGCGGTGACCGGGACCGAGAACATCGGGAAGTCGAAGCGCAACGCGTTGTCGTGCTCCTCCTGGGACGTGGCGGCGACGCAGTCGGTCAGCGTGATGACCCGGTAGCCGTTCTCGTAGCCGGTGCGCATGGTCGACTCGACGCAGCAGTTCGTCAGGAACCCGCCGAGCACGATGGTCTTGATGCCCTTGCTGCGCAGGATGAAGTCGAGGTTCGTGCTGGCGAACGTGTCGAGTCCCCGCTTGCCCTCGATCACGATGTCGCCGTCGCGCGGCGCGAGGTCGTCCACGATCGCCGCGCCCCAGCTGCCCTTGACGAACGCCTTGCCGTCCACGACGCCCTTGAGGATGCCGTACGGGTGGGAGGAGATCTCGTGGTAGCCCTCGGCGAACGTGATGGGCGCGTGCATGACGGTCACCCCGGCCGCACGGGCCGCCTCCGCCAGGGCCACCGTCTTGGGCAGCATGCCGGTGCTGCCCATCACCTCGCTGACCGCGCCGTTCAGCACGCCGCCCTCGCTGGTGAAGTCGTTCTGGTACTCGATCAGCACCAGCGCGGTCGTCTTCGGGTCCAACACCAGCTCGCTCATCGCGTGCTCCTCTGCTCGGCGGCGCTGCGGACCCGATTCAACGGCCCCGACCCTCCGCCCGCAATGCGGCGTCCGGGTGGCGGCGCCCGCCCGCGCCGGCCGGGGAGGAACCCGGGTCGCGGTGCCGGAAATGGTTTGACGGTATGTGCCGCGAATAGTCATCATGGTCGCATCGAACCGAGGAGCGGATATGACGGACACAGGTTGGCGAGGTGCGCGGCGATGCCGTGGCATCGTGTCGGTCGTGGCGTCTTCCGCGACATCGCGCCGACGTCCGCTCTCCCGTGCCGGGAACCCGTGCTCCCCGCCGTGACCTGTTGAAAGGTCCGGTCCAGGGAGCCGCCCGTCGGGGAACCGACCAGGGCGGCTTTCTCTTGCAGACACCCTTCGGAAAAGATTTCGGACGGCCGGGGAAGTCATTATTGGCGACCTCGGTGCGATGACCGCACGATCAGGCCCCCATAGCTCAGCAGGACAGAGCGCGCCGCTACGAACGGCGAGGTCCCAGGTTCGAGTCCTGGTGGGGGCGCCGCTGGAACCCTGTGCCACCGCGCCTCGCCGGGACGAGCCCGGCGGGCCGCGGTCGGTGGTTCCAGACCAGCTCCGCCTTCGCGCGCGGCGGGCGAGAATAGCCGCGCGGAGCATTCCCGGTCAGCCGGAATGGGCCTCCGGTGACACATATGTGAACCGTTCGTCGAATAGGGCGGCCACATATGTGAACATCGAACCGGGGTTGCCACCGGCCGTTGACACGCCGGAAACATGCGCTACGGTGCGATCAGAGAGCGCTTTCCTGATATCCCCCTGCACTCACCCCTCATACGGGAGAGGAAATAGCCATGCCCACATCTTCCGGGAACCGGCGCGCCCTGCTGAAGGTCGTCGTGGCCGCCGCGCTGGCCACGACCGCGGTCGCCGTGCCGGGTGTCACGCCGGCGTCGGCCGCGACCACCGCGGACGGGTTCGCCTCGGTCAACGCACTGGGACAGAACGGCACCACCGGAGGTGCGGGCGGCGCCGTCGTCACCGCCACCACCACCGCTCAGCTCCTGGACTACATCGCCCGGCCGGAGCCGCTGGTCGTGCAGGTCAAGGGCACGATCACGCTGCCGACCGGCACCACGGACGGCATGCACCAGGTCGCCTCGGACAAGACCATCATCGGCCTCGGCTCCGACGCCCGGCTCGTCGGCGGCGGGCTCACCATCGGCGTGCCGGTGGACGACGACGTCACCTCACCACCGGCCAACGCCGTGCACAACATCATCATCCGCAACCTCGCGATCACCGGGGCCACGGACGACCTGATCAACGTGCAGATGTTCAGCCACCACATCTGGATCGACCACAACGACTTCTCCAACGGCGACGACGGCGCGGTCGACATCAAACGCGGCAGCGATTTCGTCACGGTCTCGTGGAACAGGTTCCACGACCACGACAAGACCTTGTTGCTCGGCCACGACGACGACAACGGCGCGCAGGACATCGGCCGGCTGCGGGTCACCTACCACCACAACTACTTCGACGGCTCCGACCAGCGCAACCCGCGGGTGCGGTTCGGCGAGTCGGTGCACGTCTACAACAACTACTACCGCGACAACAGCTACGGCGTGGCCTCGGCGATGAACGCGGGCGTGGTGCTGGAGGGCAACTACTTCTTCAGCGTCAACAACCCCGGCCGGGTCGACTTCAGCGGCGACCTGGGCCGGATGGTCGCCCGCGACAACATCCTCGTCGAGTGCAACCACGAGATCGAGCTGCGCGGCTCCGTGGTCGAACCCCGCACCTACTACAGCTACTCCCTCAACCGCGCCGCCGAAGTCCCCACGGTCGTGCCCGCCGGCGCGGGCACCGGCCGCATCTGACAGGAGCACCGGAGATGAGCGACATCAGCAGGCGCAGCCTCCTCGCGGGCGCCGCCGCCACGGCCCTCACCGCCGTCGCCGCACGCGCCGCGACGGCCGAACCCGCCCGGACCAGCCGGGTCACCACGAACCCCGTGTGGGCGGCGCCGTTCCAGACCGCCGACGGGTTCGCCGGCACGAACACCCTCGGCCAGAACGGCACCACCGGCGGGGTGGGCGGGCCAGTGGTCACGGTGCGCGACACCGAGACGTTCCTGGACTACTGCGACCGCAACGAGCCCTACGTGATCCAGGTCGACGGGATCATGACGTTCAGCAGCAAGCAGGGCCTGCGGTCCAACAAGACCGTCATCGGCCTGCCCGGCGCGGAGATCCGCGGCGGCGGCCTGGACATGTACCGCAGGCAGAACGTGATCATCCGCAACCTGAGGTTCAGCGGCGCGGACGACGACGCGATCAGCATCCAGCAGTCCTCGCACCACATCTGGATCGACCACTGCGACCTCAGCGGCGGCGCGGACGGGCTGATCGACATCGTCCGGGGCGCGGACTTCATCACCGTGTCGTGGAACCACTTCCACGACCACAGCAAGACCGCGCTGCTCGGCCACTCCGACTCCAACGCGGGCCAGGACACCGGCAAGCTGCGCGTCACGTTCCACCACAACTACTTCAACGCCACCGAGCAGCGGCACCCCCGCGTCCGCTTCGGCGAACCCGTCCACGTCTACAACAACTACTTCCGGAACAACCGCCTCTACGGGGTCGCGTCCACCGAGAACGCCGGCGTGCTGGTCGAGGCCAACTACTTCGAGAACGTGCCGCACCCCGTCTACTCCGGGTACGACGAGAGCGGGCCGGGGCGCGTGGTGCAGCGCGACAACATCTTCGTCAACTCCGGCGCGCCGCAGACCCTCGGCACGGTCGTCGAACCGCGCACCTACTACGCCTACACCCCGGACAACCCGTCGACCCTGCCCACCACCGTCCCCGCCGGCGCCGGCGTCGGCCGGATCTGACCCCAGGAGGACCAGGAGCATGAGCGACATCAACCGTCGTCGGTTGCTCGCCGGCACGGCACTCGCCGCCGTGGCCGCCGCCGTGCCACGCGCCGCGTGGGCCGGTGTCGAACCGTCGGCCGTCGCCGACGGGTTCGCCGGCGTCACCGCGCTGGGCCAGAACGGCACCACCGGCGGCGCGGGCGGCCAGGCGGTCACCGTGACCACGGCCGCCGCCCTCGCCGACTACGTCGGCCGCAAGGAGCCGTACGTCATCTCCGTGTCCGGCCGCATCCAGACCGGCGACGAGATGCTGACCGTCGTCGCGAACAAGACCATCGTCGGCGTCGGCTCCACCGCCGAGATCACCGGCGGCGGGCTGCAACTCGGCTCCACCACCCGCCCCGGCAACAACGTGATCATCCGCAACCTGCGGTTCACCAACGCCTCGGACGACTCGATCAGCGTCACCAACTCCGCGCACCACGTGTGGATCGACCACTGCGACCTGTCCGACGGCTACGACGGCCTGCTGGACATCAAGCGCAACTCCGACTACGTCACCGTGTCGTGGAACCACTTCCACCACCACAGCAAGGCCGCCCTGCTCGGCCACTCCGACACCTACACCAGCGACAAGGGCAAGCTGCGCGTCACCTACCACCACAACTTCTTCGACGGCACCGACCAGCGGCACCCGCGCGTCCGCTTCGGCGAGCCCGTGCACGTCTACAACAACTACTACCGGGGCAACTCGCTCTACGGCGTCGCGTCCACCATGGACGCCGGAGTCGTGGTCGAGGGCAACTACTTCGAGAACGTCGCCCACCCGATCCTGTCCGGCTACGACAAGAGCGGGCCGGGACGCGTGGTGGAGCGCAACAACATCTACGCGGGCTCCGGCGCCCCGGAGACGCTCGGCGCCGTCGTGGAGCCACGCACCTACTACAGCTACGCGGTGGACGACCCGGCGTCGGTGCCACGTCTCGTCACGGCCGGCGCCGGTGTCGGCCGCGTCCAGGGGGTGGCTCGGTGAACAGGAGCACCGCTGTCGCGCTCGCCGCGACGCTGATCGGGAGCCTGGCCGTCGCCACACCGGTGACGGCCGCTCCCGCGGTCGCCGCCGACGCCGCGCCGGTCGGTTTCGCCGCCGTCGACGCCCTCGGCCAGAACGGCACCACGGGCGGCGCGGGCGGCCCCGAGGTCACGGTGTCCACCGCCGCCGACCTCATCGCCGCGGTCAAGGCGACCGGGCCGCGCGTGGTGCGGGTGCAGGGCATGATCACGCTGCCGGCGGGCATGCACGACGTGACCTCGGACAAGACGGTCGTCGGCGTCGGCGCGGCGTCGGGGATCACCGGTGGCGGGCTGAACATCGGCCTGCCGGTGAGCGAGACGACCACTCCCCCGGCGGACGCCGTGCACAACGTGATCATCCGCAACCTGGTGTTCCGCAACGCCACGGACGACTCGATCAACGTGCAGATGTTCAGCCACCACGTCTGGATCGACCACAACGACCTCTCGCGGGCCTACGACGGGCTGATCGACATCAAGCGCGGGTCCAGCTACATCACCGTGTCCTGGAACCACGTCCACGACCACGCGAAGAACATGCTGCTCGGCCACTCCGACAGCAACGGCGCCCAGGACACCGGCTACCTGAAGGTCTCCTACCACCACAACTTCTACGACCGGACCTCGCAGCGCAACCCGCGCACCCGGTTCGGCAACCCGGTGCACATCTTCAACAACTACTTCCTCCGCAACAGCGACACCGGTCCGGCGTGCCAGGCCCAGTCCGGCTGCTGGATCGAGGGCAACTACTTCGACGACGTCGAGGAGCCCATGACCAACAGCTACTCCGGCCCCAAGGGCAGCATCGTCGAGCGGAACAACGTGTACGTGAACAGCGGCAAGCCGGTCGTGGGCGGCGCGGTCACCGACCCGCGCACCTACTACCAGTACGCCCTCGACCCGCCCGCGAACGTGAAGGCCCTGGTCACCCAGGGCGCGGGCACCGGCAAGGTCTGACGGTGGCAGCACGGGTCCCGGCGCCCGGAGGACGGGGGCGCCGGGACCCGCCGCGCGACCTACTGGAAGATCACGTCGCTGCAGAAGTAGTACGACTGGTCGGAGTGGCTGGCCTGCCAGATCACGTAGACCACGTGGCGGCCGGTGCGGCTGCCCGCGTTCACCGCGACCCGGTAGTGGTCCGACGGCGCGTAACGGCCGGTCGTGGCGACGAGGTCGATGTTGTTCCAGCCCAACGGCGTCGTCGTCGCGTCATAGCCCTGCTTGGACACGTACACCCGGAGGTAGTCCGCGCCGTGCCGGGCCTGGTCCCAGATGTCGAGGGTGAACTGCCGCGACTTGGTCACGGCCTTCCACTGACCGGGGTTGTCCAGGGCCGCGTACCGCATGCCGCCGGTGCGCCCGCCGCTGCACAGCTGGCCGTTGGGAATGGCCCCCTGGTGGTTGCCCGCGACACCTTCGCGGTACAGGCCGTTCCAATTCCACATGGCAGTGGTGTCGGCCTGCCACGCCTGCCAGCACATCGGGTCCTGCTGGGCCATCGTCGGGTTCTGGAAATCGCTGCCCCACCGCTGCCAGCAGCCGTAGTTCCGCGACGGCGGGTCGACGGTCGACCCGTGCGCGGCGGCGACGCCGGTCAGCAGGCTCGCCATGAGCCCGGCGACCACCGCGAGCGTCGCGAAGGCTCTGGCGAGCAGGTTCTTGTTCGCAGGGACGGACATGAGCGCCACTCTTTCCTCCTCGTTGAGGACAACCATGTTGGGTAATGACCATGGGTGGGCTGGGAGCGCTCCCAAATCGCACTGTAACCAAGCGTGCGCGGAAATGGGAAGTGTTGGCGGACAACGGGTTCGCATTCGACGCGCGTTCGACCGCAATTCGACGCAACGCCGTCCCGGCAGCCGACGGGAGCGCGTTTCGGGGAACTCGCCGCCACAGCGCCGAAAGGTCGACGGCCTCGATCATCGCGCGGTCGGGGTCGACCACCGCGTCGAACTCGCCGGACGAGCGGATCCGGCGTCCACCACGCCGCGGCGACCGGCCGACCGCTCCGCCGGCTCGTCCGGGCAGCGGTTGCAGGCGTCCACAGTGGAGGCCGTGCCGTCGGTGGTGGGTGGTCCTTGACGAAGGCTTGACGTTGGCCCGGCGGGCGTCTTAGGGTCCGGCATCTCGAAAATTGCCGGATCAATGACGAAACTTTCGAACGCCGCCGTCGTAGTCGTCCGAGAAAGCGAAGACCGCCATGAAGTCGATCCGCCTCGTCACCGCCGCGCTCGCCGCGATGGCGCTGACCGCGCCGCTGGCCCTCGTGGCCGCGGCCTCGCCCGACACGGGTGACCTGTCCGCCGGCCACGCGAAGAAGGACAGCCTCCGCTGGGTGGCGCCGAAGGGGTTCTACATCGGCACCGCCGCGGCCGGTGGCGGCCACCACGAGGACCAGCCCTACCCCGACCCGTTCACCAAGGACCTCGAGTACCGCTCCGTGCTGGCCAAGGAGTTCAGCTCGGTGTCCGCCGAGAACCAGATGAAGTGGGAGTACATCCACCCGGAGCGCGACCGTTACAACTTCGGGATGGCCGACGCCATCGTGAAGTTCGCGCGGCAGAACCGCCAGGTCGTCCGCGGGCACACGCTCCTGTGGCACAGCCAGAACCCGGCGTGGCTCGAGCAGGGCGACTTCACCCCGGAGGAGCTCCGCGAGATCCTGCGCGAGCACATCACCACCGTGGTGGGCCGCTACAAGGGCAAGATCCAGCAGTGGGACGTGGCCAACGAGATCTTCACGGACACGGGCTCGCTGCGCACCACCGACAACATCTGGATCCGCGAGCTGGGCCCCGGCATCATCGCCGACGCGTTCCGCTGGGCGCACGCGGCCGACCCCAAGGCCGACCTGTACTTCAACGACTACGGCGTGGAGAGCGTCAACGCCAAGAGCAACGCCTACCTGGCGCTGATCAAGGACCTGAAGGCGCAGGACGTGCCGGTGCACGGCTTCTCCGCCCAGTCGCACCTCAGCACCCGGTACGGCTTCCCCGGCGACCTGGAGACGAACCTGAAGCGGTTCGCCGACCTCGGTCTCGGCACCGCCATCACCGAGCTGGACGTGCGGATGGACCTGCCGGCGAACGGCGTGCCGACCCCGGAGATGCTGGCCAAGCAGGCCGACTACTACAACCGGACGCTGGTCGCCTGCCTCAACGTCAAGGGCTGTGACTCCTTCACGATCTGGGGCTTCACCGACAAGTACTCCTGGGTGCCGGTGTTCTTCGCCGGCGAGGGCGCGGCGACGGTGATGTGGGAGGACTTCACCCGCAAGCCCGCTTACGACGTCATGCAGTGCACGCTGGCCAAGGAGTCGGTCAAGCGCGGCGAGCGCCACCCGCACCTGCCGGCCTGCGCCAAGTAGGTCCCGACGCGCGTCCCACCGCGCCGTCGCCAGTCGTCGGCCCCCGTCCGGACCTCGAGTCCGGGCGGGGGCCGATCACCACGACCGGGTCAGCCGCCGAACGCGACCACCGCGCAGGACGCGGCCACGCCGAGCAGCAGGGCCAACACCTCCATCCGACACCCCCGTACGCTTGCGTATGGCCCGTGGGCCGTACGGCAGCGCGAGGACCCTGAAAGTCAGTGACGCACGCCACGTCCCGGCGGGAACACCGAGGACCCGCGGGCCGTTGGAACACTCGGTCGGTGCGGTCCGTGTCCCCGGGCCTCACCAAGCGCCGTCACGGAACACCGTTCGGCTGGAGCCGCGTCGAGCCACTTGCCGAGAGGCGACCGCCGCGCCGACCCCTTCACCTCCGCGCGGTCAGGGCTGCCCGTCCGCGTCCCGGTCCCTCAGGTACCGGGTGTGGTCGGCCTGCCGGTCCACCTCCGCCGCGTACACGCGCTCGGCCAGGCGGTGGGCCTCGGCCTCCAGCAGCCCGAGCTGGGTGACCAGCTGGTCGCCGGGGCTCGGCTCGCCGCCCGCCCGCTGCCGCACCGCGAACCACCACGGCAGGTTCAGGTACGTCCGCACGGACAGCGGCAGGTCGGTGCGGGCCAGCCGGACCGCGGTGTGCCGCAGGTCCGGGTCGGCGGCCAACGCCTCGGGCCGCCCGAGGAGGTCGCCGAGCACCGCGCCGATCCGGCCCACGGCGGCCACGGCGGGCTCGGGCACCCGGGACGACTGCGCGCCCACCTCGCGCACCAGGTCGTCCAGTCCCGCGCGGAGCAGACCGGCCTCGGTGACCGCGTCCACCGGCACCAGCCGGACCTCCTCCGGCGGCGCGAGCAGCGCGCCGGCCGCGTACAGCCCGGCCACCACGGCCGGCCACGCGCCGTCGACCGCGCCGGCCAGGTGCAGCAGCACGCCGACGAGACCGCCGGCGCAGCCGACGAGGTTCTTGGTCGAGCCGAGGTAGCGGATCACTGGTAGCCGCGGATCTCCTGGAACACGTCGCCCAGGGCGGTGGCACGGGCGTCGAACACCTTGCCACCGGTCATCGCGGCCACCTGGCCCAGCTCCGCGCCGCTGCCCTCGCCGAACAGCACGGTGAACACGGGCACCTGCCGCACCGAGGCGGGCACCGAGCCGAACGACGCCTGGAACTCGGCCAGGTTTGAGCCGTTGGCGTTCTCGCCGTCGGTCATCAGCACGATCGACGTGAACCGGTCCGGGTCGGCCGCGACCAGCGGCTCCATCACCCGGTACGCGCGGGACAGGCTGTCGTAGATCGCCGTGCCGCCGCCTTCCGCCAGCGCCTCGGCGTACGCCTTGATCTCGGCCAGCTCGGCCCGCGGGTCGCCCTCGGGCAGGGTGAACGTCCGGGGCGTGCCCGGCTGGGTGTCGAACGGCAGCACGGTGACCTCCTCCCGACTGCGGAAGCGGCGGAAGCGACCGGTGAGCGAGTCGTCGGCGCCGGTGAGGCCGACCAGCGCGGACCTCAGCGACGCGATCCGGTCGCCGGCCATCGAACCGGACGTGTCGAGCACGTACAGCGTGCGCGACGGGCGTCGGAGCTCGTCGAAGTAGGCCGAGAGGAGGGCGTCGACGGCGTCGCGCGCGACCGGGAACGGCAGCTCCACCAGGTCGCGCACGGCGAACCGGGGGTCGAGCTCGACGCCCGGCACGACCGGCCGCCGGTGCGTGGTGCGCGTGATCTCGCGCTGCACGTCCGGTGTGCGCAGGTGGTCGGTGAGGCGTCGGTGCGCGTCGCGGGCGTCGTCGCCGGCGTCCGCGAGCAGGGTCAGCGGGTAGTCCGCGGTGACCACGCCGTCGTCCGGGTAGACCAGGGTGAGCGGCTCGGGCAGGGTGCCGGCGGCGTTCATGGACAGCAGCACGGACTCGTAGTTGACCAGACCGTCGACCCGCGCGCCGGGGTCCTGGCCGGTGGCGCGGCGCCGGTAAGCCTCCGACAGCCAGCCCGACGACCCGGCGGACAGCGACTGCGCGGCGAAGAAGTCCTTGAGGCGCGGGGTGACCACCGCGATCTGGTCGGCGTCCACGGCGGCGCCCGCGCCCGCCAGCGCCGACGCCACGCCGACCAGGGCGGAGAAGCCGGAGTTCGACGCCGACGGGTCGGTCATCCCGTAGGTGAAGGCCTTGCGGCCCGCCTGCTCGGCGATCTCGCCCCAGCCGACGCGCCGGTCGGCCCACCCCAGCCGCTTCGCCGACGACGTCGACAGGCCGAGGACCACCGGTGAGCTCATGACCTCGACCTGGGTGCCGAGTCGTCTCGCGGCCTCCGGGATGCCGGCCGGGTAGCGGTTGGAGGAGAACCAGACGGCGTCGTACTCGCCGTCCACCTCGCCCCCGGCCAACGCCTCGGCGCCTTCCAGCGTGCCGGTGAAGGTGAACTCCACCTCGACGCCGGTGGCCTCGGCCGCCGCGTCCAGCACCGGTCGCAGGTCGGTCAGCTCGCTGCCGGCGAGCACCCGCAGCACGCCGGGTTCCGCCGGGCCCGCCGGTCGTGCCGGGTCGGGTCCGGCTTCGGCGGTGCACCCCGCGACCACCAGCGCGGCGGCGAGCACGAACGCTGTCCTCATCGGTCCCCCTCGACCGCCGTCGCGTCGTGCGAGCGGCGCAAGTGCTCTTCCGCGCGGCGGATCTCCCCCGACAGCGACTCGACCGTGGCGGCCATCGTGCGCACGGCGTCCGCCCGGTAGCCGTCGACCGCGTCGATCGCCGCGTAGATCCGGTCGAACGACGCGCGGATGGTCTCCGCCGCGACGGCCGGGTCGCTGCCCGCACGGCGGATCTCCGCGCCTTGCAGGTCGAGCAGTTCGGTGTTGGCGCGGATCAGGCCGTCCGTGGTGGCGCGCAACGCGGCGACCTCGTCCAGCACGTCCTGCCGGCTCGCCAGGGCGCCGCTCACCAGCAGGGCGGTCCGCAGCGCGGCCACGGTCGTGGTCACCGCGCGTTCCACGCCCCGGATCAGCTCGTCGTTGTTGCGCCGCACCAGGTCCAGGGCCAGGTAGCCCTGCGCGCTCACGGCGAGCTGCGTCAGCAGGTCCTGGTGGCGTTGCCGGATCGGGTGCAGCACGTCCGCGCGCAACGTCCGCGCCCGGGCCGGGTCGGTCAGGTCGAACACCCCGGCCTGGCGGTCGACCGCCGCGTCCACCGCCTCGGCGAACGCGGCGGCCTCGGCCAGCGCGCCCAGTGCCCGCCACAGCCGCTCCCGCTCGCCCTTGATGGCGGCGTTGTCGCGGCGCAGCACGTCCTGCCGGTCGCGCAGGTCGCCCACCAGCGCGTTCACCGGCTCGCCCGCGGCGCGGTAGCGGTCGAGGGCCTTCTTGGCGGCGTTCGCGGCGGGGAAGACCTTCAGCAGCTTGCGGCCGGTGAGCGGCAGCTTCGCCGGGTCGAGTCCGGCGACGGTGCGGCGCAGGTCCGACAACGACGTGGTGACGTGCACCTGGGGCGAGTCATCGCGCAGGGCGCGGGCCGAGCGGTCCAGCATCGCGCCCGCCACGCCCGCCGCCGCGCGCAGGTCCGCCTCGCCGACGGCGAGCACGTCGTCCAGCACGGCGGTGAACTCCGGTGACCGGACGTCCAGCTCCCGGAGGCGTCGGGCGAACCGCTCGGCCCGGCGGTCGACGTCGGCGCGCACGTCCGCGCCGAGCGCGACCAGCCCGGCGGCGCGGTCGACCGGGATCGGCGGCACGGGCTCCGGCGGGGTGAGGGCGAACTCGCCGGTCACGGGGCGACCGCGTCGAGCAGGCGTTCCAGCGTCTCGAACGAGGGCGGCTCGACCGCGTCCACCAGGTCCGCGGGCGCGTGGGCGCCCATGACGTCGGCGAACACGCGCGGGTCGGACGTGCGGAAGCCGAAGGTGGCCGCGAGCCTGGTCAGCTCGGGGTCGGTGCTGAGCAGCCGGCCGACCTGGTCGCCCCGGTCGGACAGCGGGACCAGCGTGTGCTTGGAGTACACGGTCGGCGCGAGGTAGAGCAGGCGCATGTCGGCGCGGATGGACCCGTCGGCGCGGCGCAGCCGGTCGAGGTACTGCGACTCGTAGATCAGCGCGAGCGGCGTCTTGCCCATGCCGGCCGCGAGGTAGTCCTCGAACGGGCCCTCGGTGCTGTTCTGCGTGTAGCCCTGGTCGCGGAAGAGCCTGGCGACGTCGGGCAGCACGGCGGCCTCCTGCTCCGGTGTGCCGACCACGGTGTCGCCGTTGGCCACGAACGACACGATGGACAGGTACATCGCGGCGGAGTTCGACTCGGCCGGGTTGGTGGTGGTGACGAGGACGTTCTTGCGGGCCGGGTAGGCGGTGTTGCCGGGCAGCTGGTCCCAGCGCGTCCCCGCCCTGGTCAGCTCCAGGTACCGGGCCACGTCGAGCACCCGGTAGTCGCCCGCGCCCCCGGTCACGACGCCGGCGGTGTCGAGCAGCTCCACGATCGGCTCGAACGTCGCCACGGCCATGGGCGACTGGAACGGGGTGTGCGCGGCGGTCGTCTTGCGGTCGCGCTGGATCCGCTGCGCGGCGGGCGAGGACGACGGGAACGCGAACTCGTACCGGTCGAGGTCGACGGAGGTGGCGATCTGCCGCGAGCCGGCCGGGTCGACCTCGACCTCGAGGCCGTGCCTCGCGAACGCCTCGGCCACTCGCGGGTCGCTGAAGAAGGCCAGCTTCTCCGACCCGATGACCCCGCGCACGGTGGTCAGCCGGGCGCCGCCCTCCGCGTCGTCCGGACGACCCCACACGACCACCGCGACGACAGCGGCCACCAACACCACGGCCGAGCCGATGGACAACCGGCGCTTCACTGGACCCGCTCACCCCCGTGTTCACGGCGATCATCTCCGCCGCTCGACTCGTTTGACGCGCGGAGCGGCGATCACGGGGCGAACGGTTGGTGAACGCCTCGTGTCGATGCCGCGTACCCGGCGGCGAGGACGGTGACCGCGCACGCGGCGTACGCGGTCGTGCGCGGAGAGGTGAGCTCGGCCGGCGCGCCGACGATCGTCGCCGCCGCCTCGCCGGTGAACAGCACCGCGCCGACCCGGCCGAGCAGGTCGGTCGGCGTCACCCGCTGCAGGGTGGTCCGCGTGACGACCAGGGCGACCGAACCCGACAGCCCGATCAGCGCGGCGGCGGGCGGGGCGGCGGTACCAACCGACCGGTCCCGGGCCGCCCCACGTGACCACCCCGAACGGGACCGGCAGCGCGCTGAGCGAGGCGTTCGCGACCAGGAAGGCGGTGCTCACCGCGAGGAGCGCCTCGGCCGTCGGCGTCGAGCGCAGGAACGCGAGCCCTGCCCGCAGTTCCGCGCCGACGCCCGGTCCCCGGTCGCCGCGGGCGCCCCGGGCCGTCGACGCGATCAACCCGGCCGAGACCAGGTAGCTCGCCACGTCCGCCGCCACCAGGGCCGGGAAACCGATCAGCGGCGCGCCGACGAGTCGGGCCACGCCGTCGGTGAGGGAGTTCAGGGCGTTGGCGTCGCTCAGCGCCGTGCCGGTGCCGACCACGACGGGTGTGCGCCTGGGCCGCGGGCCGGAACACCACCGTGCCCGTGCTTTCGAGGACCAGCGCGAGGTACACCAGCCAGAGGTCGCCGGGGTCGCGGGGGAACAGCAGCAGGGCGACGGCGGCGGCGCGCAGCACCTCGGCCGCGACCATCGCCCGCCGCCGGTCCCACCGGCCGACCAGCACCCCCGCGACCGGGCCGCCCACAGCAGCCGGAAGTCCCTCACGCGCAGAGCGGTCAGCACCCGAAGACCATCTCCAGAAGACAGCCATCTCGGATAGTGCTCTGACAGGACTGGCGCCGTGGGACACGAACTGGGTCGACGGCTGCGAGCGCTGCGCGCCGCGAACGGACGGACGGTGGCCGCGGTCGCCGCCGACGCGGGACTCTCCGTGTCGTACGTGGCGAACCTGGAGAACGGCCGGGGCAACCCGACCGTGGACGCGCTCACCCGGTTGGCGGGGGCGCTGGGCACGCGGCTGGTCGTCGGGTTCGCCGACACCGACGACCAGTCCGCGTCCCCGCCCGCCGCGCTGCCCGCCGCGCTGGTCCGGCTCGGCCGCACCGCGCGGTTCCGCCGGGACGTCCGCGCCGTGGCCGAGGCGACCGGTCAGAGCGCCGACGACCTGACCGGGCGGCTGCTGGACGCGCTGGCCCGGCTGTCCGCTCTCACCGGCCGCGACCTCGCCGAGCCGGACTGGCTGCGGCTGCTCGACGCGCTGCTGCTCGTCGCCGCGCACCCCGACCCGGGAGAAGGGGCTCAGTAGGCCATGAACAGGATCTCGTCGCGCGAGTAGTCGTGGCCCGGGTGGTTCTCCTTGAGGTGCTGCTGGGTCTTCGCCACCAGGTCGTCCTCGTCCTGACCCGTGATGTGCTCGCCGCAGGGGCAGGTGATGTTCTGCTTCATCGCAATCCTCCGCTGGTGATCTCTCCCCGTCGACTCTACTGAACGTGACGACGTTGTCGACCGGTCGAGTTCGGTGGCGGCAGACCGGACGGCGGCGGACGGCGGGGGCGTCCGGGGACACGGGGGTGGTCCCGCCGGCGTCGTTGCCGCGGGACCACCCCCGGCCGAGGCGTCAGCCCGCGTACGCCTCGAACTCGGCGAGCTGGGCGGCGGGCCAGCCCGTGTTGCCGGTGACGGTCAGCCGCAGGTAGCGGTGGTTCGCCGAGACCGGGATGCTCACCTGGTTGCCCGACGCGGGGTCGAACCGGAACCCGGCCGACGCCGCCAGTTGGCTGTAGCTCGCGCCGTCCGCGCTGCCGGACACGCTCAGCGTCTGGGTGCGCGCGGCCCACGCCGCGGCGGGCGGGAGCTTCAGCACGACCCGGTTCACCGCGATCCGGCTGCTCAGGTCGACGGTGAACGTCTGCGGGAAGGCGTTGTTCGGGCTCTCCCAGTAGGTGGTGGCGTCGCCGTCGACCGCGTTGCCGCCGGGGAAGCCGCCGTTGGCCGAGGCCTGGACCGGCTTGCCGCGCGCCACGTTCCCCTGCGGCGGCGGTGACGTGGTGGTGGTCGTGGTCGTGGTGGTGCTCGACGCGTAGACCTCCAGCTCGGCCAGCTGGGCGGCCGGCCAGGCGGTGTTGCCGGTGAACGTCAGCCGCAGGTGGCGGTAGGCGCCGGAGACCGGGACGGTGACCTGGTTGCCGGACGCCGGGTCGAACCGGAACCCGGTCGAGGCCACCAGTGGGCTGAAGTTCGCGCCGTCCGCGCTGCCGGACACGCTCAGGGTCTGCGTGCGCGCTTCCCACGCGGTGGGCGGCGGGAGCTTCAGCACCAGGCGGCCGACGTTCTCCGACCGTCCCAGGTCGACGGTCAGCGACTGCGGGAACTGGTTGTTGGCGCTCTCCCAGTAGGTGTTCGGGTCGCCGTCGACGGTCTGGGCGGCCGGGAAGCCGCCGTTCGCGGTGGAGGCGCTGACCGCCTTGCCCCTGGCCAGGTTGCCGCCCGGCGGGACCGTCGTGGTCGTGGTGGTGGTCGTCGTGGTGGTCGTGGTCGTGCTGGTGCTGGTCGGCGGGTTGGTCGGGTCGGTGTAGATCGGGTCCGGCCACGGGCCGCAGTACGACGGGCCGTCCCAGCCGGAGTTGCCCGCGCCCTTGGTGAGCTGGAACCCGTTCTCGCCCAGGCAGCTGTAGATGCCCGCGCGGCCCAGGCCGGTGGCGGTGACGTTGGTGAACGACGCCGCGCCCGGCGACTGGAGCTGGATGCCGAACGTGCCCGCGCCGTTGATGCGCACACCGTCGAAGTGGACGTTCGTGATGGTGCCGCTGATGAACTGGATGGCTTCGTAGTTGCTGTCGATCAGGTCGGTGTCGGTGACGTCGATCCGGCCGTTCATCGCGCCGTCGCGGGCGTCGAACCAGAGCGCGCCCACGCCGAACTGCCAGTTCGAGTCGAGCACGCCCGCGCGCAGCGTGGTGTTCTTCGACAGGGTGGTCGTGCCGGACAGGGGCACCGAGGAGAAGCGGTTGCCGACGTGGATGCCGCCGCCCTGGTCCTGGGTGTCGGCCACGACGTTCTCGGTGGCGACGTTGTCGCGCCCGCCGTAGATCGCGATGCCGTTGGCCTTCATCGGCACGACCACCGTGTTGCGGCGGATCGTGTTGCTGTGGTCGGCCTGCTGCTCCGACCAGAACGCGATGCCGTCGTCGCTGATGTTGCGGAACAGGTTGTGCTCGATCAGCACGTTGCTGATGCCGCGGTGCAGGTTCATGCCGTCCGCGAGCTGGTCGACGACCTTGTTGTTGCGGATCGTGAGGCCGGAGAACGGGCCGTCCAGCCACAGGCCGACCTTGGTGTGCTGCAGGAACATGCCGGAGATCACCGAGCCGCCGCCCAGCGCGCCGCCGATGGCGTTGGTCTGGTCGCAGTCGACCCGGTTGGTGACCTCGCCGATGATCGCGAAGTCGTGCAGGCCGACGCGGGTGCTCGCGCCGGAGTTGCCGCCCTGGCCGCAGCTGGACGGCTCGCCGAGGCCGTAGAAGCCGACCCGGTCGCCGGCGACCACGCTGTGCCAGTGGCCCGCGCCGCGGACGGTGACCTGGTCGACGGTGACGTGCTTGGTGACGGTGAACCGGCCGGCCGGGATCCACACCTCGCGGCCGGAGGCCTTGGCGGCGGCGACCGCGGCGTCGAAGGCGGCGTTGTCGTTCGAGCCGTCGTTCGGCGTGGCGCCGTGGTCGGTGACGGAGACCGAGTTCGCGGGCCGGGTGGCGGCCGGCGCGACGAGCTCGAAGTCGGCCAGGTCGATCGTGTAGGACGGCGCGGTGTCGCCCGCGTCGACCTGGAGCCTGACCTTCGAGCCCGCGGCGAGCGTGCGGCCGAACAGGGCGCGGGTCGAGTCGTAGAGGTGGTGCGGCTTGCCCTGGTTCGGGTCGTTGGCGTAGGGGTAGCCGCCGTAGCGCCACGCGTACTTCGACGTGAGCGTGAGGCTGGTGGTCTTCGCTCCGTCGAGGTAGAGCGACAGGGGCGCGGTGATGCCCGCGCCGTTGTTCCCGTCCGGGACGCTGTAGCGCAGGTCGATCGAGTTCGCGGGCTCGGTGAGGGTGAACTCGACGTACTTGCCCTGGCCGGACAGGGTCACGGCGCGGCGGCCGGACGCCTCGCCCTCCAGCGTGCCCTGGCGGCGGCCGGGCCCGATCTTCGTGCCGTTGGTGGCGGCGGCTTCGGCCTCGTGCTCCACGAAGGGCACGTCGGCGCCCCGGCCGGGGATGTCGAACGGCGAGGTGGCCGCCGCGGCGGCGGCCTGGGCGGCGACCTCGCCCGGCGCGGCGGCGATCGTGAGGGCGGCTAGCAGGGACGTGGCCACCGCCGCCGCGCCGAGCGCCAGGGGACGCCGGAGGGTGGGGTTGACTCGCATGGGTTCAGCCCTTCGTTGGACGGGACCTCGAACTGCGGGCAGGGATGTCACAGGGTGTGGCGTGGCGCACACCATAAGCAGCACGATCAGCCGTGCGCAAGATGTCTACTGAAACACGCAAAATCTCGACGAACCGGGATCGCAGCAGGGCGGATCGACCGCTTGCGGGATGTTTGCGGAAACTTGCGTTCGCTTGCGTGGCAGGTCGGCCGCCGCGAAGGGCGCGCACGACCCAGCGCGGACCTTTGGTGCGACCTACTACGACTCAGTAAGACCCGCTCAGCTTGCGGTGGTCCCAGGAGACGACGGAGGTGGGCGCGAAGCGCAGCCCGACCCGTTTCACCGCCTGCGCGGCCACGAACGCGTCCAGTTCCGGCCCGCTGTGCCCGGAGTAGCGGGCGGCCACCGCCGCGCCGATGCGGGTGACCTCCGCCTGCTCCTCGACCAGCCGCGCGTCGCACTCCATGGTCACGCCGCGCAGCTGGTCGTAGGTCTCACCCGCCTCCAGCTGCAACGTGGCCTCGGGCTTGCGGCGCAGGTTCGCCACCTTCTGCGACGCCCGGTACGTCCAGCCAGCCAGTTCGCCGTCCTCCACGACGAACCACAGCGGCACGAGGTGAGGCCGGCCGTTCGGGCCGATGGTGGCCACCGTGACCACGCGCTGCTCCTCCAGGAACGCGCGCACCTCGTCGGTCGTCATCGTGATCAGCGCCCGGCGGGACATGGCGTCAGGATAGGCGGCTGTCCTCGCGGGACGTCGCCGAGCCGGGTCCGGCGGCCAGGTCGCCGACCGCGCCCTGCTCCAGCAGGGCCAGGAACACGTCGACCAGGTCCGGGTCGAACCGGGCGCCGCGGCCGGAGCGCAGCTCGCGCACGGCCTGCTCGTGGGTCAACGCGCGCCGGTGCGGCCGGTCGGCGCGCATCGCCGCCCACGCGTCGCACACGGACAGGATCCGCGCCTCGACCCGGATGCGGTCGCGGGCCAGGCCGTTGGGGTAGCCGGCGCCGTCCCACCGCTCGTGGTGCTGGCGGATGACCTCGGCCACCTCGCCGTGGTCGGGCAGCACGCCGACCATGCGGGCGCCGCTGTCGGGGTGCTCGTGCAGCAGGTGCCACTGCTGGTCGGTGAGCGGGCCGGACTCGGTGAGCAGGTCGTCGGGCAGCACGATCATGCCGACGTCGAGCAGCCGTCCCGCGCGGTGCGCGGTGTGGACCTCGGCCGGGTCCCGCTTGAGGTTCTCGGCGACGGTCCGCGCCCACTCGGCGATGGCCAGGCTGCGCCCGGGACTGGCCACGCGCAGGTCGACCAGGTCCGCGACCTGGTTCAGGTAGTCCACCGCGACGTCCTCCCGGTGCTCGGTGAGCGATGTGCCACCGGCGACCGCCCGGTCCCGGCCGAGGTCCTTGGCCAGGTACAACGCGCGGTCAGCCGCCGACACCAGTGCGGACGCGTTGCCGTAGTGCGGCGCGAACGCGGCGGTGCCGGCGGAGAGCGTAACCGTCACCGATCTACGACCGCTCACGGCGATCGGATGGTGGGAGACGCCGTGCCGCAACCGTTCCGCGAGGCGGGTGAGGTTCTCGGCGTCCGCACCGGTCGCGATCAGCGCGAACTCCTCGCCGCCGTACCGGGCGAGCACCCGGCCCTCGCCCGCGATCGCGCGCAGCCGGTTGGCCACCTCGACCAGCACCCGGTCCCCGGCCGGGTGCCCGAACCGGTCGTTGATCGACTTGAACCGGTCGACGTCGAGGATCACCACGCCGAGCGGCGACCCGGTGCGCCTGGCCCGGGACACGTCGTCGGCGAGGCGCGCCTCGAAGTAGCGGCGGCTGCGCAGCCGGGTGAGGCTGTCGGTGATGGCGAGGCTGCGCTGGTCGACCGCGAGGCCCGCCAACCGGGTGGCGGTCAGGGCGAACAGCACCGCGCAGCCGGCCGCGATCACCGGCACGTCCCGGCGCACACCTTGCGCGTGCTGCACGAGCAGCAGCGCGGGCCCGATCAGCGCGGCACCGGACAGGATCGCCAGCCGCGGCCAGCTCAGCCGCAGCGCGGGCACGTCGACGGCCTGCGCCATCCGGCCCATCGACGGGTGCAGGGCGCACGCGCCGAGTGCCAGGTTGCCGGTCAGCCAGATCGCGTCGAGGAAGTTGCCCGCCGCGTAGCTGAGGTCG
The DNA here is from genome assembly GCF_016695385.1 of Saccharothrix sp. 6-C. Lineage (NCBI taxonomy): Bacteria > Bacillati > Actinomycetota > Actinomycetes > Pseudonocardiales > Pseudonocardiaceae > Saccharothrix > Saccharothrix sp. 6-C. Next base: position 4,001,271 of record NZ_CP064192.1, read on the forward strand.
AGGCGCTGCAACACGTACGCGGTGTCGGCGGTGAGGATCGCGACCAGCCACAGGGCCAGCAGCACGAACGACGCGTCACGCCGGCCGCCGCCGAACAGCAGCCGCAGGGAGACCAGCAGCAGCACCAGGTCCATGAGCGGGTAGGCCAGCGACACCATCTCGACCAGCAGCGGCGTGCCGAGGCGGGTCTGGGGGCCGATCACGAAGACCCACGACAGCAGGCCGGCGACGACGGTGAGCGAGACCGCGTCGAGCAGGCCGGGCAGGTCGCGGTCGGAGCGGCGCTGCCGGATCAGCATGAGCAGGCCGACCACGACGAGCGGGTAGTGGCCGAGGTAGAAGGCGTCGGCGACGGCCGGGTAGCTGGGGTCGCCGAGCACGTAGTGCGACATGTAGAAGGTGGTGTCCGCCAAGGCGTACACGAGTTGGCTCAGGCCGAGCACGAGCCACGGCGCGCGTGGTTCGGGCCGGTTGCGCCGCACGCCCCACCACACGGCCAGCGCGGCGGACGAGCTGACCGCGCAGTAGACGACCACCCGCAGCGGAACCGTGCCGACGAAGATCGGCAGCGCGTAGTAGACCCCGACCGATAACAGGCCGAAAGCGAGGTAGACCATCCACAGCTGATGCTGTTTTCCGATCGGGATTTCGCGGCTTTCGACCGACTTCGCTCCGGCGACGCGCAATCCCGGCACTCCCCACTGAGGCAACGCTGACGTTCGACAAGGCGGGGCTATGAGATCGGCTAAGGGGACTCCACGTCAACTCCCGTTGCCGAGTCTTCATCCACAGAACCGACGACATGCCCGTCCGGGCGGTGCGGGCGGGCTCTATAGAGTGCCTAATGGTCATGCCGCCGTCGTCGGTGACGTGCGGTGCCCGGACGAGGGGAAACGATGGCGAAGGACGCGAAAGACCTGCTGGAGCGGGTGCGGGCGGAACTGCGGGGCGAGGGCGGGACGAACCGGCTGGTGCCGTTGATCGCGTCCGGCGAGGCGCCGCTCGGCACGTTGAAGGCGTTGGCGGCGGAAGAGCACCGCATCGTGCAGAGCGACTGGCGAGCGTTCCTCACGTTGGCCGCGCAGTCTCCCCTGCCCGCGCAGCGCGAGTTCTTCGCGACGGTCGCGGGAGGCGAGGGACTGGCGTTGGCCAAACTGGCCGATTTCGCCGCCGCGACCGGACTGGGCCCGGATGACGTGGCCGCGTACCGACCGTTGCCGGGGTGTCAGGCATATCCGTCGTACGTGGCCAGGCTGGCGTTGGACGGCAATCCGCACGATGCGCTCCTGGCGATTCTGGCGAACTTCGCGGAATGGGGTGGCTATTGCGCGACGATCGCCGCCGCGCTGCGTGAGCACTACGGTTTCGACGACGCGGGGTGCGCGTTCTTCGACTTCTTCGCCGAGCCCGCGCCGGAGCTGGACGCGCTGGGCCTGCGCGCGCTGGACGACGTCCTGGCCACCGGCTGGTCCCCGGCCGGCGCGATGCCCGCCGCCCGCCTCCTGCACTCCTACGAGCTGATGTTCTGGAACACGCTCGCCGACCTCCCCTGACCCGAGAGTCCCACCCCCACCCCGCGTGAGTCCTCCCTCCACGGCGCGAGAGTCCAACGTTCACGACCACTGAGTTCTACGTTCAAGCATCACCGAGCGTTCAACTCGGGGTGCGTGGACGTCGGACTCTCGCGCCGTGGACGTTGGACTCTCGCGCCGTGGACGTTGGACTCTCGGGTCAGTGGGGGACGGAGGGTTGGGCGTCCCAGTTCTCGGCCAGGTCGGGGCGGCCGAAGAGGTAGCCCTGGGCGTAGGCGCAGCCGGCGTTGCGCAGCCAGTCCGCCTGGGCCTGCGTCTCGATGCCCTCGGCGACGGTGTGGGCGCCCAGGACCTCCGCCAGGTCGATGATGCAGCGCACGACGCCGGCGGTCCGGCCGGTCTCGGCGAGGGCGTTGGTGAACGACCGGTCGATCTTCACCACGTCGAACGGGTAGCGCTGCAGGTAGCTGAGCGACGAGTAGCCGGTGCCGAAGTCGTCCAGCGCGACCCTCACGCCGGTCTCGCGCACCTCCATCAGCCCGCGCATCGCGGCGCCGTCGGCCCACACCGACTCGGTCACCTCGATCGTCAGCCGTTCCGGCGGCAGGCCCGTGGTCTTCAGCACCCGGTCCAACGACGGCAGGAACGCGGGCGCCGACAGCTGCCTGGTCGACACATTCACCGTCACCCCGAGCGAGCGCCCCTGCTCACGCCACCTCATCGCCTGCTCGCACGCGCCGGCCAGCACCTTGTTGCCCAGCGGCACGATCAGCCCGGTCTCCTCCGCCAGCCCGATGAACTCGCCGGGCCCGAGCAGCCCGTGCCCCGGCCGCTGCCACCTCACCAGCGCCTCCGCGCCCGCCGCCTCCGACGTCGCCAGGTCCACGATCGGCTGGTAGTGCAGCACCAGCTGCCCGTCGGACACGGCGGTGCGCAGGTCGGCCTTGTCGCGCTGCCGGGCCAGCACCCGTTCGCCCATCTCGGGGCGGAACAGCCGGATCCGCCCGCCGCCTTCGCGCTTGGCCACGTACATCGCGGTGTCCGCGTCGCGCAGCAGGTCCGCCGTCCCGACCCCCGGTGACGACACGGCGACGCCGACGCTGGCCCGGATCACCGTGTCGTGCCCCAAGCCGGTCAGCGGCCGGGCCAGCTCGGACAGGATGCGGGTCGCCAGCCGTGCCGCGTCACGCACGTCGTGGCCGGGCGCGAGGACCGCGAACTCGTCGCCGCCGAGCCGCGCGGCGGTGGCGACGGGTCCGACGGCCCGGCCGATCCGCTCGGCCGCCGACACCAGGTACCAGTCGCCCGCTTCGTGCCCCTCGGCGTCGTTGACCTCCTTGAACCCGTCGAGGTCGATCACCAGCAGGCCGACCGTCTCACCGGCGGGCAGCGCCGCGTCCACCAGGTGCAGGAAGTGCGTGCGCCCGGCGAGCCCGGTCAGCTCGTCGCGCTCGGCCCGGGTGCGCAGCTGGTCTTCCAGCTCGCGGCGCTTGCTCACGTCCAGCGCGGTGACCAGGGTGTGCGGTTCGGAGACGTGCTCGACCGGCACCGCCTGCACCGCGAGCACGCCGGTCGAGCCGTCCGCCCGGGTCACCCGGACCTCCACCGCGTCCTCGGCCGCGCGGCAGCCGCGCGCGCAGGCGGTGATGTCCGGGCCGTGCGGGCACGGCACCCGGCCGGGCGCGTCCTCGGACCACGCGAGCAGCTCGCGGGCCCGGTCGTTGTGCAGCAGGGGCGCGCCCTCGGCGTCGACCAGCACGAGCCCGACCGGGCTGGCCCGCACCACGGTCTCGACGGTGCGGTGCGCGTCCTGCACGAGCCGCGCCGAGCGCGCCGTCTCGTGCAGCGCGGTCGCGACGACGGCCAGGCCCACCAACGGCATCACCACCGAGGCGACCATCGGGCCGGTCACCGCGACCGGGGTGACCGAGAGCCACACCGTGAAGCCGGTCAGGAACCCGAGCAGCGCGGGCATCGCCCGCAGCGGGAACCGCTCGTGGTCGGTGCCGCGGAGCGCGCGCTGCACGGTCACCGCGAACACGAAACCGAGGGCGGGCTGCGGGGTGGGCAGCACGAACATCGCGCCGTGCACGACCGCGCACTCGACCAGCGCGATCAGCCAGCTGTCCCTCATCGGCCGCAGCAGCCACGACAGGAGCACGAGCGGCACCAGCGCGAAGAGCACGAAGCGGCCCGGCCCGACGCCCATGACGAGCAGCTGGACCGCGAAGGCGACGGAGCTGAGCCAGGCGTAGGCCTCGGTGAGCCGCCGGATCCGGCGCAGCGCGGGTTGGCCGGGTGACGAGAGCGCGTCGTCCACCACGGTGCGGCTTGGACGAGCCACGCCCCGTTACCCCCAAGTCAAGCGGCGATCGACTGGACACCCCCGCGGAAGATCGAACTATCCATACCGGTGTTCGCGTTCTCAACCGCCATTCGGGTGAGTCCACTATGGACCCCGCCCGGCCGGGCGCCGCCGGTCAGGATCCGGGGGTCGACCCGTGCGGCGGCTCGCTGTCCGGCAGCGGGTCCGGGGTGGTCTCGGCGAGGTCGGCGGCGACCGCCTTGGCCTCGTCGATCGTGCGCCGCGAGGCGGCCAGGCGCGCGTCCTCCTCCGGCGTCTCGACCCGGAAGTCCTCCGTCGAGCGGCTCTCGTGTTCGTGATCGTCAGCCATGCGACCGGGGTTTCCGCGCACCCCGTCGTCAAACTTGGACACCGGCGGCACGGCGGACTACCGTCGATAAGAGCCCGCTGGTTCGTAAAGCCCGTCGAGGAGAGCCGATGTCGAGCACGACGACCGCGCCGCCCCGCCCGTCCGCGCGGCGGCGCGTCACCTTCACGGCGGTGCTCCTCACGCTGACCGCGCTGCTTTTCTGGGTGCCCTGGACCGGTCTGCTCCCGCCGGGCGCGCGGTGGCCGTGGCCGGTGCAGGCGGTCGGCACGGCGTTCTTCGTCGTCACGTCGGTGGCGTTCCCGCTGCTGCTGGTCCGCGCGCACGGCCGCCGGCACTCCGACCGGGCGTCCCGGGTCGCGCACCTGATGCTGGGCGTCGCGTGGGTGTTCTTCTCCTGGACGGTGATCACGCACGTCCTGCGGATCGTGCTGGCGGCGGCGGGCGTGGAGAACCCGTTGCGGGCGCGGGTCGTCGCGCTCACCCTGCTCGTCGTCGGCCTGGCGCTGGTGGGGTACGGCCTCCGCGAGGCGCGCCGCGTGCCGCGGGTGAAGCGGACCGAGGTGCCGCTCCCCCGGCTCGACGAGGCGTTCGACGGCCTCACCGTCGCGGTGCTCGCGGACACCCACTACGGCGCGATCGACCGCACGAAGTGGTCCGTCGGCACGGTGGCGGCGGTCAACGCGCTGGACCCGGACGTCGTCGTGCACGTCGGCGACATCGCGGACGGCACGGTGGCGCAACGCCGCGGCCAGGCCGCCGCGCTCGGCGACGTCCGCGCGCGGCACCTGTTCTACGTGTCGGGCAACCACGAGTACATCAGCAACGCCCAGGCGTGGCTGGACCACATGGCCGAGCTGGGCTGGACGAGCCTGCACAACCAGCACCGGGTCCTCGAACGCGGCGAGGCGCGGTTGGTGTTCGCGGGCGTGGACGACGTCACCGGCGCGCACTCGGGCGAGGCCGGGCACGGCGCGGACCTCGAGGCCGCCCTCGCGGGCACGCGCGCCGACGACCCGGTGGTGCTGCTGGCCCACCAGCCCAGTGAGATCCCCAAGGCGGTGGCGGCGGGCGTGGACCTCCAGCTGTCCGGGCACACGCACGGCGGCCAGATCTGGCCGTTCCACCTGCTGGTGCGGTTGCAGCAGCCGGTGCTGGCGGGGTTGAGCCGCCACGGGGAGCGCACGCGGCTGTACACGAGTCGTGGCGCGGGTTTCTGGGGTCCGCCGCTGCGCGTCTTCGCGCCGAGCGAGATCTCCTTGCTCACACTGCGTTCCGCGTGATCGACGCTCGGTGAGCCGGGGCGTGCGGGAACCCCTCCCCGCGGGCGCACCGCGCGGCGCGGTTGCGCCCGGGCGCGGCCGGGCGGGCATGATCTGCCCGTGAAGGTTCTGGTGGTGGGTGCGAGCGGGTTGGTCGGGCGGCACGTCGTCGAGCGGTTGCGGGAGCGGGGGCACGACGTGACGTCCGTGGCGCGGACCGCGCGGGACGGCGTGGCCCACACCCTCGACGCGACGACGGCCACCGAGGCGGAGTTCCGGGCGTTGCTCGCGGGTCACGACGGCGTGGTGTTCGCGGCCGGCGCGGACGACCGGGAGGTGCCGCGCCGGCCCGCGTACCCGGTGTTCCACCGGGGCAACGTCGCGCCGGTCGTGCGGCTGCTCACCGCCGCGCGCGAGGAGGGGCTGAGCCGGGCCGTGGTGCTCGGGTCGTACTACACGCACTTCCACCGGCTGCACCCCGAGTGGGACCTGGTCGCACGCCACCCGTACATCCGCAGCCGGGTCGAGCAGGCGCGGGCGGGTCGGGCGGCGGCCGGGCCCGGGCTGCCGGTGGCGGTGCTGGAGCTGCCGTTCGTGTTCGGGCGGGCCGGCGACCGGCTGCCGAACTGGTCGGGCCCGTTGGACAAGTGGGTCCGGTCGCGGTCGCCGCTGCTGGCGCCGCCCGGCGGCAGCGCCGCGACGACGGCCGCGCACGTGGCCGACATCGCCGTCGACGCGCTGGAGCGGGCGTCCGGTGAGGACATCCCGGTGGCGGCCGAGAACCTGACGTGGCCGGACATGATCGGCCGCATCGCGGCGGCCGCCGGTCATCCGCGCGCGGTGCGCCGCCTGCCGGGCGCGGTGGTGCGGGTGGCGTTGCGGCTGGGCGGGCTCGCGCAGCGGCTGACGGGCAAGCAGTCCGGGTTGGACCCGGCGCACGCGGGCGCGTTGCTGTTGCGGGAGCTGTTCGTCACGCCGGTCCGGCCGGTGTCGGTGGACGCCGCGGTCGCCGAGACGTTCCCCCGGACCGGTGCGCGCGCCTAGTGGGCGCGGCGGCGGGGTTCCGGCGGGGCGTAGTCGTAGTCGTCCTCGGGCACGTCGAACGGGAGCGGGCGGTTGGTCCACGAGTCGATGAGCACGACGATGGCCGCGCAGACGATGACGACGACGCCGACCCAGGCCAGGCCACCCCAGATGAGGATGCCCGCGATCAGCACCAGCGGCAGGACCATGAACAGGCAGAACGGGTCCACCCGCCCGAAATGCCGCCGTCCTCCGGAACTCGCCATCTACGCCCTCCCAGTCAAGCGCCTCCCCGGGTGAACTTACGCGACGTGGTTCGCCCGGCTGTCAGCCGGGCGGTCACGCAGCGCGTTGTCCGCGGCCGGGGTGCCGGCCGTTCGGCGCGTTCGACGACCGTGCGGGCACGGCCGGGATGATCATGCCGGCTGCGGGGCCGCGGGTGTGGCGGACCCTCGGGATCCGCGGCGGCGTGGCCGGTGGCCCGGCCGGCGCGGTCGGCGGCGGCACGGAGGTCACCGGACTCCGCGGGTGCGGAGTTACACTGCCCGACGTGCCGAATCTGCGGATCAGCGACGCGGCCGCCCTGCTGGGGGTGAGCGACGACAGCGTGCGCCGGTGGATCGACCAGGGCCGCTTGACCGCGGTGCGGCTCGACAGCGGGCGCAAGGGTGTCGACGGCCGCGAGCTGGCCGAGCTCGCCCAGCGCCTGGCCGAGGCGCCGGAGCCGGGGGTGACGGTGGCGGCGTCGGCGCGCAACCGGATGCGCGGGATCGTCACGCGCGTGGTCAAGGACGGGGTCATGGCGCAGGTCGAGCTGCAGGCCGGGCCGTTCCGGGTGGTGTCGCTGATGAGCCGCGACTCGGCCGACGAGCTGGGCCTGGAGGTGGGCGCCGTGGCGGTCGCGTCGATCAAGTCCACGCACGTCGTGGTCGAGATCCCGGAGGCGTGATGCGCGCACCGGCGCTGGCGGCGCTCCTGGTGGTGGTGGCCGGTTGCGGCACCTCCGGGGGCGCGGCGGACGAGCGGGTCACGGTGTTCGCGGCGGCGTCGCTGACCGAGGTGTTCACCAGGCTGGCCGAGGACTTCGAGGCGGCCCGGCCGGGCGTGGAGGTCGTGGTCAACTTCGGCGGCAGCTCGGCGCTGGCGCGGCAGATCGGGCAGGGCGCGCCGGCGGACGTGTTCGCCTCGGCGGCGCCCGCCGACATGGCGGAGGTGGCCGACGCGGGCGGGACGGCCGCCGCGCCGGTCACGTTCGCGCGCAACCGGTTGACGATCGCGGTGCCGGCGGGCAACCCGGCGGGCGTCACCGGCCTGGCCGACTTCGCGGACGCCGACGCGAAGATCGCGTTGTGCGCGGAGCAGGTGCCGTGCGGCGCGGCGGCGAAGCGGGCGTTCGAGGCCGCCGGGGTGACGGCGCGGCCGGACACGGTGGAGCAGGACGTCAAGGCGGTGCTGACCAAGGTGCGGCTCGGCGAGGTGGACGCCGCGCTGGTGTACCGGACGGACGTGCGGTCGGCCGGCGGGGAGGTCGAGGGCATCGGGTTCCCGGAGGCCGACCGGACGGTCAACGACTACCCGATCGCGCCCTTGGCCGAGGCGCGCAACCCGGCCGGCGCGCGGGCGTTCGTGGACTTCGTGCGGTCCGACCGGGGTCGGGCGGCGCTCGCCGAGGCCGGGTTCGACGCGCCGTGAGGTCGACGCGCCGCCGGGTCGCCCGCCGCCGGACCGGGGGCCGGCTGCCGGTGGCGCTGGTGCTGCCGGCCGTGGTCGGGCTCGCGTTCCTGCTCGTCCCGCTGGTCGGGTTGCTGGCCCGCACGCCGTGGAGCACGGTGCCGTCGCGGTTGGCCGGCCCGGCGGTCGGCGAGGCGCTGCGGTTGTCGTTGGTGTGCGCGAGCCTGGCGACGGTGGTGTGCCTGGTGCTGGGCGTGCCGCTGGCGTGGCTGCTGGCGCGCGGCGACGTGCCGGGGCGGGGTGTGCTGCGGGCGTTGGTGACGGTGCCGCTGGTGCTGCCGCCGGTGGTGGGCGGGGTGGCGTTGCTGCTCGTGCTCGGCAGGCGCGGGCTCGTCGGGCAGTACCTCGACGCGTGGTTCGGCCTCTCGCTGCCGTTCACCACCGCCGGGGTGGTGCTGGCGGAGGCGTTCGTGGCGATGCCGTTCCTGGTCATCTCGGTGGAGGGGGCGTTGCGCGCGGCCGACCCGCGCTACGAGGAGGCCGCCGCGACGCTGGGCGCGTCGCGCTGGACGGCGTTCCGGCGGGTGACGTTGCCGTCGATCCTGCCGGGGGTGGTCGCGGGCACGGTGCTGTGCTGGGCGCGGGCGTTGGGCGAGTTCGGGGCCACCATCACGTTCGCGGGCAACTTCCCGGGCGAGACGACCACCATGCCGCTGGCCGTGTACCTGGCCCTGGAGACCGATCCGGACGCGGCGATCGTGCTGAGCGTGGTGCTGCTGCTGGTGTCCGTCGGTGTGCTGGCCGCCCTGCGCGACCGGTGGGTCAGCGGGCCGTCATGACGTTGCACGCCGACCTGAGGGTCGCTCGTGGCGCGTTCCGGCTGGACGCGCGGCTGGTGGTGGAGCCGGGCGAGGTGGTCGCGCTGCTCGGCCCGAACGGCGCGGGCAAGAGCACCGCGCTGCGCGCCCTGGCCGGGCTGCTGCCGTTGAGCGGCGGGCACATCCGGCTCGGCGGGCAGGCGTGGGACGTGCCGCCGGAGGTGTTCCGGCCCGCCGAGCGGCGTCCGATCGGCGTGGTGTTCCAGGACTACCTGCTCTTCGCGCACCTGTCCGCGGTGGAGAACGTCGCGTTCGGGCTGCGCGCCCGGGGCGTACGACGCGCGGCGGCGCGGGCGGAGGCGGCGCGGTGGCTGGACCGCGTCGGGCTGGCCGCGCACGCGAAGGCCAAGCCGCGCACGCTGTCCGGCGGGCAGGCGCAGCGCGTCGCGCTGGCCCGCGCCCTGGCCACCGGCCCGGACCTGCTGCTGCTGGACGAGCCGCTGGCCGCGCTGGACGCCGCCACGCGGCTGCACGTGCGCGCGGAGCTGGGCAGGCACCTGCGCGACTTCCCCGGTCACACGCTGCTCGTCACGCACGACCCGCTGGACGCGATGGTGCTGGCCGACCGGTTGGTGGTGCTGGAGCACGGCGAGGTCGTGCAGGAGGGCGCACCGGCCGAGGTGGCCCGCCGGCCGCGCACGGACTACGTCGCCGACCTGGTCGGCCTCAACCTGTACCGCGGCACGGCGCACGGCACGACCGTGTCGTTGGACGCCGGCGGCACGCTCACCGTGGCGGAGCCGGCGACCGGGCCGGTGCACGTGGTGTTCCCCCCGACCGCGGTCGGCCTGCACCCGGCGCGGCCGGCCGGCAGCCCGCGCAACGCGTGGCGCGTCACCGTGGCCGGGATCGAGCGGCACGCCCACACCACGCGCGTGCGGCTGGACGGCGAGCCGCCCGTGCTGGCCGACGTGACCACCGCGACCGTCGCCGACCTGCGCCTGCGGCCCGGTGACGAGCTGTGGGCCGCCGTGAAGGCCACCGAGACGCGCGTCTACCCCTCGTGACGAGTGTGAGTGACCAACCACTCTTCTATCGATTCCGCTTGACACAGGAGGCCACGACCGCGTTGACTCATTTGTGAGTGACTGACCACTAATACATTGGAGGAGCGATGAGCCAGCAGTCCGCCGAGCAGGTCCTGGAAGTCGTGCTGCCGGGCGCGGTCGAGCCCGACGGCCTGGAGCTGCGCCGCCGCGAGCGCCCGGTCCCCGGTCCGGGCCAGGCGTTGGTGCGGGTCGAGGCGTCCGGGGTCTCCTTCGCCGAGAAGCAGATGCGCAAGGGCAAGTACTTCGACCAGCCCCCGTTCCCGTTCGTGCCCGGCTACGACCTGGTCGGCACGGTCGCCGAGGTCGGCCCCGGGGTGGCCGTGACGCTGGTCGGCGGCCGGGTCGCGGCGCTGACCAAGACCGGCGGCTGGGCCAGCCACGCGCTGGTGGACGCGGCCGACCTGGTGCCGGTCCCGGCGGGCGTCGACGCGGCCGAGGCGGAGGCGCTGGTCGTCAACGGGATCACCGCGTGGCAGATGCTGCACGGCTTCGCCGAGGTCCGCGCCGGCCAGACGGTGCTCGTGCTGGGCGCCAACGGCGGTGTCGGGTCGCTGCTCGTGCAGCTGGCCGTGCTCGCCGGCGCACGGGTGATCGGCACCGCCTCGGCGCGGCACCACGACGCGGTGCGGGCGCTGGGCGCCGTCCCGGTCGACTACCGCGACGCCGACGTGCCGGGGAAGGTCCGGGACTTGGCGCCCGACGGCGTGGACGCGGTGTTCGACCACGTCGGCGGGCCCGGCCTGGTCGACTCCTACCGCCTGCTCGCCCGGCGCGGCCGGCTCGTCGCCTACGGCAGCGCGTCCACGAAGGACGAGCCCGGCTCGTCGCGGCTGCCGGTGCTGAAGCTGGTCGTGCGGCTGCTGTGGTGGAACGCCCTGCCCGACGGGCGCCGCGCCACGTTCTTCAACGTCTGGGCGGGCAAGCGCGACCCGGCCCGGTTCCGCGCCCGCCTGGCCCGTGACCTCGGCGCGGTGTTCGCCCTGCTCGCCGAGGGCTCCCTGACGCCCGCGATCGCCGCCCGCGTGCCGCTGGAGCGGGTGGCCGACGCGGTGCGCCTGGCGGAGTCCGGCACGGTCACCGGCAAGGTCGTCCTCCTCCCCTGACCTGGACGGAGCAACGGCTCCCGACAACGCCCACCACGGGTATCGCGCCCGTCACCGGTGCGGGTGAAGAATGTGGCGACGAGTGGAGGATTCCGCTCGACCCGATCGCCTTTCCGATAACCCTCCCGTCGCCACTCAAACGGGTGACTGAGGTTTTTTCAAGGGAAGTCAGTGCCCGGCGTTGTCGGGGACGAGGGCGGTTTTGGTGATCGTGCCGATGCGGCTGAGGCCGGTGGTGGTGTGCTGGAGTGCGTGCCACGGTTGCTTCGGGCTCAGCAGCAGCGTGTTCGCCCGGGACTCGGAGGTTGCGCAGCGGTGTGTTGTGGGCTCGGTTGTCCACGTGGACAGCGCCGGGACCGCGTGGGCGCGGGCCACGCGCAGGTTGTGAAACAGGTCAACCCCGACTTCCTCAGGATCCGGCCGATGTCGTGGGGGCAGGAGCGGGAGCGATGCAATGGGCGGGTGGCGGTGTTCCTGCCGAGGTCGGTGTTCTTGCGTGGTCGAGGGCGTCGAGCTGCCGCAGTACCTCTTCGGCGTCCGACTCGCGGCCTTGCTGCCGGCACATGACCAGGGCTTCGCGCCAGGCCGCGCGGGCATGGTCGTGCTCGCCGAGCGCGGCGTGCGGAGAGCCGAGGTGCCCGAGGGTGCTGGCGGCGTCGTAGTCGTTGCCGAGGCTGCGGCGCAGGGCGAGGGCTTGCCTGTAGTAGCGCACGGCTTGGTGGTGGTCGCCGGTGTTGTGTTCGACGTAGCCGAGGCCGTCGAGGGTGTTGGCTTCACCGGTGGGGTTGTGGTGTCGCCGGTGAAGGGTGAGGGCGGCGTGGAAGTGGCCGCGTGCGGTGTCGTGGTCGCCGAGTCGGGCGGTGTACCAGCCCACGGCGTTGTGTCCGTGGGCTTCGCACAATGGCCGGTCGAGTCCGCGGGACAGGTGCAGTGCCTGTTTGGCGTGATCAAGGGCTTTGTGATCGTCGTGCCTGCCCCACACCCGTGCGAGTGTCAGGAGGGCGTGCGCCTGTTCGTAGAGGGCTTCGTGGTCCTCGGCGAGACCGAGGACGTGGTGCAGGTGGCCGATCGCTTCCTCGTGCAACCCCACGGCGGCGCAGGCGCGCCCGAGGTGCCGGTGGGCTACGAGGCGGGTCACCTGGTCGGGCAGGTGCTCCGCGGCCTGCGCCGCGGCACGCCACGCGGCGAGGCGGTCGTGACGATGGCCTCGCCGGTGGTGGAACGTGTCCAGGGACATCGCCAACCACCACACGGTGTGGTGGCTGTGCCGGAGGGCCGCGACGTGCTGGGCGGCGAGCAGGGTGGCGCGCTCGGAGTCGAACCAGGCCAACGCCTCGGTCGCATCGGCCGGTGAATGGATGTGCGTGCCGGGTGAGGGTGCCGCGAGTCCGAGGGGTCCGCGGTGTACGTCCAGCATCAGATCGGCGTGGTGGGCGGTGTGGGTGTAGAAGTCGAGCACGCGTCCCAGTGCCGCTTGCCGTGCCTGTTCGGTCAGATCGCGGTGGGCGGTGGTGGCGGCGTAAGCGCGGACGAGGTCGTGCATCGCGTAGCGGCCGCCAGGCGCCTGGGTGATCAGGGATGCGTCCGTCAGTGCGCGGAGCACGGAGTGCGTCTCGCGTGCGGACAGTCCGGTGAGGTTGATGGCGGCGGGCAGACCGGAGTCGGATCCCGGGGCGATCGCGAGCAGCGCGAACGCTGCGCGGTGCCGTTCGGCGAGGTGGCGCAGGGACCAGGACAGCACGACGGCCAGGCAAGAGTCGGGGTCGCCTGAGCTCAGGGCGTCCAAGCCGAATTCACGCAGGTCGGCGACGATGTCATCGAGGAGGTGGGGGTGGGTGCGGATGCGTGCGGTGATCAGGCCGAGAGCGAGGGGCAATCCGCCGCACAGCGTGATCAGCTCGGTGACCGCTTGCTGGGAGGTGACAGGGGTCTGGGCGTCGGTGAGCGCGGTGGCGAGCAGGGTGCGAGCCTCGGCGTCGGTGAGCACGTCGACGCGGACAGGTCGGGCACTGTGGCGGGTGATCAGGGTGGGGAGCCGGTTGCGGCTGGTGATCAGGACGGTGCACGCGTCGCCGCCGGGTAGCAGAGGTACGACTTGGTCGGCGGTGGCTGCGTTGTCGAGCAGGATCAGCATCCGTTTGCCGGTGGTGTGGGTGCGGTAGAGCGCGGCACGGGCGTCGACGTCCTGAGGAAGGAGCCCGCGGTCGACGCCCAGGGCTGCGAGGAAATCGGCCAGCACGTCGGTTGCCTGCCGGGGATGGTCCGGGCTGAAGCCGCGGAGGTCGACCCACAGGTGTCCGTCGGGGAACCGGTCGGTGTGCTGGTGGGCCCAGTGCAGTGCCAGTGAGGTTTTTCCCATGCCTCCGGTGCCGATGATGGAGGCGATGGCGACTGGGCCGGTTGTGCCCGTCGCGTCCAGGTGGTTGTCCAGTTGTCGCAGTGCGTCCTCGCGGCCGACGAATGACGAGAGAGCGGCGGGCAGCTGACGAGGCACCACCGGTTGGGGCGCTGCGGCTGTGTGGGCTGTGCTCGTGGGTGCTGCGACGAGGCGGGGATCGGCGGCGAGGATCTGCCGATGCAGCTCCTGCAGGGCGGCGCCGGGGTCGGTGCCCAACTCTTCTACGAGTTGCGTGCGGACGTGTCTGTAGTGCTCCAAGGCGTCAGTGGTGCGCCCAGCACGATGCAGAGCCGTTAGGTACTGAGCTGCTACCCGCTCGTTCAACGGGTGCCGCGTGGCACGGGCGGACAGCTCTGCCAGCAGCTCGCCGCCGTCTCCGGCGCGCAGCCGGGCGTCGACCAGTTCGTGCTCGGCCGTCAGCCGTTCTTGTTCCAGGCGGTCGCGCTCGGCTCGCACCCACTCCCCGTCCACGCCGGTCAGTGGTTCCCCGCGCCACAATCCCAGTGCGTCGGTCAGCATTCGCACCGCCGGCTCGTCGTCGGCTTCCGCGTCGACAGCGGCGCACAGCTCGCGGAACCGGTGCAGGTCCGTCAGCGGCCCGGTCATGTCGGTGACCAGGGCGTAGCCGCCCGACCGGCGCACGATGGCCAGACCGCCCGCGCCGGCCAGCGCTCGTCGCAGCCGGGAGATGTAGTTGTGCAGTGTCGACCGAGCCCGCGGTGCGCCATCGGCACCCCAGACCCGCTCGATCAGCAGATCCACCGACACCACCCGCCCGGCGTCGACGGCCAAGGCGGCCAGCACGCACCGCTGCCTGGGTGTGCCCAGGTCTACCGGCCGGCCGCCGACCTCCGCGGCCACTTCCCCCAACAGACGCAACAGCACCGCCACGCCGGCCACCCCCGTTCCGGATATCCCCGGCCACCAGGCATAGCGGCTGGAGCAGCGCCGTACAGAAAACCTGTGAGAAGTTCACACGATCGGCCGTGCATCCTGACCCGGTCCACAGCCCGCACTGACTGATGCCGACTGATGTGGGGCGTTGCGAAGAAACTGCAGGAGCGGTCGTCATGGTGAAACTGAAGGACGGCTCGACGGCGAAGAGCCGTACGAGGAAGGTCGCCGCGGTTGCAGCCGCGGTTGCGGTGGTCGCCGGGGTGGTCACCGCGGCGGCACCGGCCACCGCCGCCGATTACCCCACCAGTTCGTTCGCGATCTCGTATGGAGCGAGTTACTACAACGGCACAGTCACCTGGTACGACCGGTCGGTCGGCGTGACCGGGACGTTGAAGGCCGTCGGTTGCCTCCGGGCGAACGCGGCCGTGTGGGCGGGCGGCACCAGGCTGGACCCCGAGAGGACCAGTCTCTGGTGCGACAGAACCGGGACGACGGGTCTTTCCCTTGAAGCCAACGTTGCCGGTGGGGCCGACAGGGTCGACATCTGGCTCGCCGACTCGTCCGGAGATCCCCTCGCCGGAGTCACCTGCTACCCCACCTCGAGCTTCTGCCTCTGACGCCCGTGGAAATTCCAGTGGTACGTGTAGCGGAATCCCGCTACACGCACAGAACACACCTTGGCAATGACCCGAAGATACAATCCAGGAGCCTGATGATGAAGAAGAAGACAACCAAGGCGAAAACGTCCTTCGCCACTGCCTTGATCGCCGCGATGCTTGCCGTGCTGGGAATGCTCACAACCCCTGCGGTTGGTTCAGCGAGTACGTCGGAAGCGGCTTATCCGGTCAGTTCGTTCCGCCTGCCCTATGGCGCAAGCCTTCTCGCCGGCGAGATCACCTGGTACGACCGCAGCGTTCACATCACGGGCTCCGTCAAAGCGGTCTCCACCGGAAAGACGGCCTGGTTCCGGGGCGAGTCCCCTAACTGCCTGGTGGGTCCGGAAACACGGACGGCGTCAGTCGGCGAGACTCGGGGATTCCTTGTCGACATTCCCTGCAACTATCCTGGCGGGATCACCATCGTCTACGTCAAGATGTATGACGTTCAGGGCAACTACTTGCGCGGCGACATCTGCACCAGGAACGGTTGCGTGCATCAAGATTAGCCTGGCCTGAGGGACGAGGCCCCTGGACGTCAAGGGAACGGTTGCGCGAAGCCGCGAAGCACGCGGATCCGGTCGGCCGGACCGCACTGGCGGTCCAACGAGGTCTCTCGCGATCTTGTCTGCTCAGTAACGCGTACGTGAACCTCGTGCCTCACGAGGTTCACGTACGCGTTACCGCCGGGCGGGCCGTCGATGCCGGGAGGTTGGCCGCGAACCGGCGGTGGCCGGGCTCTGGCCTGCGGGCGGACGTGAGGCCCTGGTGGGGACAGATCTGCCGGGATCATGTTCCGTCGACCAGAGGCTCACGATGGTCGCCTATTCCGCCACGCTCGACGTCCCCCGTCACCTGGTGGAGTTCCCGGCTCGACTGTCGACCGCCCACCGTCGGGTGATCGGCACTCCGTCCGGCAGTCGCGCGCCGGGGCCGTTCCGTCAGGCCGTGCCGGTCCTGCGCTGGTTCCGCGACTTCGAGGCGGGCCACCGGGAGCTGGAGGCGCTGCCGTCGCCGCCGGAGCTGCGGCGGTTCCTGCGCGGTGTCCGGGCGTGGCCGGGTGGCGGGTTCGAGTGGCACAGCACCAACCCGCGTTATCGGACCTGACGTCCCGGCGGAGGCGGGGGAACAGTCCGGTGCGGGCGCCGCCGCCCCTGGGCGGGTGGCGCGGGTGGAGCTGGAACAATCGCCTCCCTACCAAGGAGGCTGTGTCAGGTGAGTGTCCACCACCAGGAGGTGCCGTCGTTGCTGGAGCGGGTCGCCGCGACGATGTCGGGGGCGATCGGCCGGGTCCGCGAGGACCTGGCGGGCGCGGACCCGGTGGTGCGACGATCGGAGCGAGCCGACTTCCAGTGCAACGCGCCCCTGGCGTTGGCCAGGCGCGTCGGCGTCAGGCCGGCCGACCTCGCGGCGGACGTCGTGGCCCGGCTGGACGTCGAGGGCGACGCGGTGATCGCGTCCGTGGAGCCGTCCGGGCCGGGTTTCCTGAACGTGACCGTGACCGGTGGGGCGATCTGGGACCAGGTCGCCGCCCGCCTGGCGGACGCGCGTCTCGGTGTCGGCGCGACCGAGGAGGGCCGCCGGGTGGTGGTCGACTACTCCGCGCCCAACATCGCCAAGGAGATGCACGTCGGGCACCTGCGCACGACGATCATCGGGGACAGCCTGGCGCGGGTGGCCGGGTTCCTGGGCGCGGACGTGCTGCGGCAGAACCACCTGGGCGACTTCGGGACGCAGTTCGGGATGCTGATCCAGTACCTCGACGAGCACCCGGACGCCGCGTGGCACCAGGACGAGCTGGCCGGGGGCGCCTCGGCGGTGTCCGCTTTGGACGGCCTGTACCGGTCGGCGCGGGCGGAGTTCGACGCCGACCCGGGGTTCGCCGACCGGTCCCGTGCGCGGGTGGTCGCCCTTCAGTCCGGCGACCCGCGCACGGTCGCGGTCTGGCAGGACATCGTCGCCGAGTCCGAGCGGTCGTTCAGCGCGATCTACGACCGGTTGACCGTGCTGCTCACGCCCGAGGACTCGGTCGGCGAGTCGTTCTACAACCCGATGCTGGCCGACACCGTCGAGGAGCTGGTGGACGCGGGGCTGGCGGTGGAGAGCGACGGTGCGCTCGTCTTCTACTCGCGGGAGGTGACCGGGCCGGAGGGCAAACCGGTCACCCTGATGGTCCGCAAGCGCGACGGCGGGTACGGCTACGACACCACCGACCTGGCCACGATCCGCTACCGGCTGCGCGAGCTCAAGGCCAACCGGTTGATCTACGTGACCGACTCGCGGCAGGCGCTGCACTTCCAGCTGGTGTTCGAGGCGGCCCGGCGCGCCGGGTGGCTGACCGACGGCGTCACCGCCGAGCACGCCGCCTACGGCACGATCCTGGGTCCGGACGGGACGCCGTTCAAGACGCGGGCGGGTGGCACGGTGCGCCTGATGGACCTGCTCGACGACGCGGTGTCGCGGGCGCGGGCGGCCGTCACGGAGAAGAACCCCGGCCTCGATCCGGTCGAGCTCGACCGGATCGCGGAGTCGGCGGGCATCGCCGCGGTCAAGTACGCCGACCTGTCGACGTCGCGGGTGAAGGACTACTCCTTCGACGTCGACCGGATGGTGTCGTTGACCGGCAACACCGGGGTCTACCTGCAGTACGCCCACGCCCGGATCAGTTCGATCCTGCGCCACGCGGGCGATCCGGGGACGGCGGTCGACCGCACCGTCGCGCCGGAGCCCGCCGAACGGAAGCTGGGCCTGGCGCTGGACGCCTACGGCGCGGTGGTGACGGAGGTGGGCGCCACCCTCGAACCGCACCGGCTCTGCGGCTACCTCTACGACCTGGCCCGCGCGTTCACCTCCTTCTACGAGAACTGCCCGGTCCTCAAGGCGGAGGAGCCCGTGCGCGGCAACCGGCTGGCCCTGTGCCGCCTGACCGCCCGCACCCTGGGCCACGGCCTGGGCCTGCTGGGCATCACCGCGCCCGAACGGATGTAGTCCGCCCCGGGTGGTCCTCCGCCGGTGACCGCGGGGTCCTCGCGGTCACCGGCGGAGGTCCGGGTGCAGGTCGGTCCGGAGGCGGTCGAGCCACCGCGCGGCGAGGCGGTGGCCGTCGGGGAACTGGTCGTCGCGGTCCCAGCGCCACGCGGTGATCATCGCGAGCACGAGGGTCCGGCACTGGCGCAGCAGGTCGCGGTCGATGCCCGGGTAGTGGTCGGCGACCGCGTCGGGCGCGTGGGCGAGGTCGAACTCGACCGGTCCGCGGCAGCAGGTCTCCAGGTCCACGAACAGCGGGCCGTGCCCGGTGGCGACGAGGTTGCCGGGGTGCGGTTCGCCGTGCAGCACCTGGTCGGGCGCGGCGCGCTCGCCGATCGACCGGCGCAGGCCGGCCAAGGCGTCGGCGAGGAGTCGGCGGTCCTCCTCGACGAGCGCCGGGGTGCGCTCGCGGCTCGCTACGAGCCGTCGGGCCTGCTCGACCCGGTCGGTGAAGTGGGGTGTGGCGAGGTCGACGTCGCGCATGCCGGCGTGCAGCCGTGCGAGCGCGTCGGCGTAGTCGGCGGGTGGGACGGCGTCGCTCGTGGCGGGTTCGTAGTAGGTCCACAGGGTGATCGCGAAACCGTCGCGCTCGTGGACCCGCGGCGGCACCCTGGGGTCGAGGGCGGCGACCGGGCTGCCGGAGGCGGCGAGTCGTCGGGCGAGGTCGATCTCGAACCGGGCGACGTGCGGCTCCCCCGGCGCGACCCGGGCCAGCGCGTCGCACGGCAGCAGGCGCAGGGTGAGCTTGTTCGAGTCGTGCAGCACGGCCACGTCGTCGACCGCCAGGTCCAGCGCGGTGGCCGTGGCGACGGCCGCGGCCACCGCGCGCTGGGCGTCGGGTGCTCTCATCGTCCCTCTTCGCGGGTCAGGTCGTGCGGGTGAGGACCAGCGCCTCCCACGGCCGCAGGTCGACCCGGCCGGGCGAGAGCAGCGCCTGGTCGGGGTCGTTGGTCAGGACGATGTCGGCGGCGGTCCACTCGCGGTCCAGTTCGGCGGTCTGCGGTGTGCCGCCCAGGTTGGCCACGACGAGCAGGCGGGTGCCGTCCAGGGTGCGTTCGTAGGCGTAGACGTGCGGGTGGTCGGGCAGGAGCATGCGGAAGTCGCCGAGGGCGACGACGGGCAGGTCGTGGCGCAGCCCGATGAGCGCGCGGTAGTGGTTGAAGACGGAGTGCGGGTCGTCGTACTGGGCCTCGGCGTTGAGCCAGGTGTGGTTGGGGTTCACCGCGAGCCACGGTTCGCCGGTGGTGAAACCGGCGTGGGGGGTGGCGTCCCACTGCACGGGGGTGCGGGCGTTGTCGCGGCCCATGGCGCGCAGGCCGCGCAGCACCGACTCGGGGTCGGCGCCGGCGGCGACGGCCTGGCGGTAGTGGTTGAGCGATTCGACGTCGCGCATCTCGTGCACGCCGGCGAACGGCGCGTTGGTCATCCCCAGCTCTTCGCCCTGGTAGACGTACGGCGTGCCCCGGTGCAGGTGCAGCACGGTCGCCAGGGCCGTCGCCGAGGCGCGCCAGTGCTCGCCGTCGTCGCCGAAGCGCGACACCACGCGGGGTTGGTCGTGGTTGTTCCAGTAGAGGCTGTTCCAGCCCACCTCGGCCAGCGCGGTCTGCCAGCGGCCCAGCGACGCCTTCAGGTCGCGCAGGTCCAGCGGTTTCGGGTCGAACTTGCCGCCCGGTCCGTGGTCGAGCGAGACGTGCTCGAACTGGAACACCATGTCCAGCTCGCCGCGCGCCGGGTCGGTGAACAGCCGGGCCTGCTCCCACGTCACACCGGGCATCTCCCCCACGGTCAGGAACTCGCCGACCCGGCCCCCGAACACCTCGCGGTTCATCTCGCGCAGGAAGTCGTGCACGCCGGGGCGGGTCGCGACGTGCGGGAACCCGTCGCCGAGCCCGCCGACGCCGGTGGTGGAGCCGTCGGGCAGGTCGGGGTCCTTGGAGATGAGGTTGATCACGTCCATCCGGAAGCCGTCCACGCCCCGGTCCAGCCACCAGCGCATCATCGCGTGCACCGCCTGCCGCACCTGCGGGTTCTCCCAGTTCAGGTCGGGCTGCTTGCGGTCGAACAGGTGCAGGTAGTACTCCCCCGTCGTCTCGTCCAGGGTCCAGCTGGGGCCGGAGAAGAACGATCCCCAGTTGGTCGGCTCCGCGCCCGGCCGGCCCGCTTCGAAGCCGGCGCGCGGCGGACGCCACCAGTACCAGTCCCGCTTCGGGTTGTCGGTGGACGAGCGGGACTCCACGAACCACGGGTGCTCGTCGGAGGTGTGGTTGACCACCAGGTCCATCACCAGCTTCATCCCGCGCGCGTGGACCTGGGCCAGCAGCGCGTCGAAGTCCTCCAGGGTGCCGAAGGAGGGGTCGATCGCCTGGTAGTCGGAGATGTCGTAGCCGTTGTCGGCCTGCGGGGAGGCGTAGACCGGCGACAACCAGATCACGTCCACGCCGAGCCGTTGCAGGTGCTCCAGCCGGGAGGCGAGCCCCGCCAGGTCGCCGACGCCGTCACCGTCGGAGTCCGCGAAGCTGCGCGGGTACACCTGGTACACCACCGCCGAGGTCCACCACGGAGCCGCGGTCGGGGTCGTCGCCGCGGGCCGGTCCAGAGCCATTGTTCATCCTCACCTGGTTCGTCGGACGTGGTCCCAGTCCATCATCACCCGCGTCGCGCCGCACCCGACACCGCGGACGCCCTTCGGGTGCGCACGCGCCGGCCGCCGACCGGTCGGTCCTGCGTGGACGGTCCACGCGGGTGTCGGACCGCCGTCCTCCGGCGAGCCGGCGGATCCTGCTGGTGGAGGGCAACGCCGACCTGCGCGACTACCTGACCCGGCTGCTGACGGGGCAGCAGTAGCCGGGGTCGGCGACGCGGAGACGGCGCCGGCGCACGCCCGCGCGGTGCGGCCCGACCTGGTGCTCAGCGACGTGATGCCGCCCGGCCGCGACGGTCTGGCGCTGCTCGGCGACCTGCGCTCCGACCCGGTGCCGGACGACTACGTGGTCAAGCCGTTCCGCCCGGCCGAGCTGATCGCCCGCACCCGGGTCCACCTGGAGCTGTCGAGCTTCCGCGAGGCGCTGCCGGCCGCAGCACCACCGGCCAGGCCGTCGGCCTGCTGATCGCCGGTCAGGCGGGCAGGCCCGCGGAGCGGTGCGCGGGCACGCGGAGCAGCGTGATGACGGTGTGGGTGCGCACCCGGAACCCCAACGACTCGTACAGGCCGATCGCGGCGGTGTTGGTGGCGGCGGCGTGCATCAGCGCCTGCTCACCGCGGGCCCGGATCCCCGCCGCGACGGCGAGCACCAGCCGGGTCGCCAGGCCCTGGCCGCGGTGCGCGGGATCGGTGCACACGGCGCTGATCTCCGTCCAACCCGGCGGGCGCATGCGTTCGCCGGCCATCGCGACCAGCGCCCCGTCCCGCCGGATGCCCAGGTAGGCGCCCAGTTCCACGGTCCGCCGCCGGAAAGGCCCCGGCTGGGTGCGCTCCACCAGGTCCAGCATCTCCGGCACGTCCGACGGGCCGAGCCGGACCGCCTCGGCGTCCTCGGCGACCCGCACCCCGTCCTCGACCAGCTGCGCCACGTCGAACCGCTCGACCCGCACCCAGCCGGCGGGCGGCGCGAGCGGCGACATGACGGGCACGACGGCGTCCGGTCCGGCGAGCGCGGCCAGGTCGGCCCACACCCGCTCGTCCGGCCGGTCGGGCAGCGCCACGAACGGCGCCACGTCCTGCGGGTAGCGCAGCACCCGCCCGTGCCGTTCGGCGAAGCGGGCGTGCGGCCCGGTCAACGACGCCCAGGCCGGGTTGTCCAACGGCGAGGTCATGCGCGGTACCCCCGGTAGTTCGCGACCGGTCGGATCATCCGTTCCGACGGCCCCGCCTGTCCACCTCGTCGCCGCCCCGCCCGAGTGCGCCGGTCGTGCGTCACCAGCCGGGCCGGCTCGACGCGCCGCCGCTGCCCGCAGGACCGCTCCCCGACCGGCCTGCGCGGGTCACGCCGATCGGACAGGGCCAAGGCCGGCAACTCGTCCGGGTGACCGGGCAGCCCCTCGGCGAACGCCCGCAGCAACGCGATCACCGGACCGGTGATCACAGGAAGCACGACATCGCCGGCATCCTAGCCATTCGGACCAGCGAAGAGCAGGTGACCGTCGACACAGCGGCATTCCACTTCGCCCAGCGGTTTGAGTCGTATAGACTCAAACTATGTTCACCAGGGACGAAGCGCTCGAACGAGTCGAACGAGCCGGCTCCCCCGCCGACCTGTTCGGCCCCGCCGACCCCGACCCGACCCGCCGCAAAGAAGCACAACGCCTCCACCACGCCCTCGCCGCCGTCCTGCACCCCGACCGCGTCGGCCCGCACGACACCAGAGCACACGCCGCCACCACCGAACTCAACCGACTGCACCACCAATGGCTGCACGGAACACCGGTCGAACTCCACACCGACCACACCACCTACCGGCTCACCGCACGCCACGCCGTCGGCAGCGTCACCAACCTCTACCGCACCGACGGACCCCACGTGGTCAAAGTCGTCCGCAACCCCGCGCTCAACCCACTCCTCAACGCCGAATGGGACGCACTGCGCCGACTCGCCCGCTTCACCGACCACCACCACTGGCTCCGGCCCTACTACCCCCACCTCCTCGACACCTCCGGCCACGTGACCCGCGGATCACGCGCCTTCACCGTCCTCGCACCCCTGATCGACGGCTTCGTCACCCTCGCCGACATCCGCCGCGCCTTCCCCCACGGCCTCGACGGCCGCGACTACGCCTGGATGCACCGCCGACTCCTGCGAGCCATCGCCGGCGCCCACCGCACCGGCCTCGTCCACGGCGCCATCGTCGCCGAGAACGTCCTCATCCACCCCGAACAACACGGCCTCGTCCTCGCCGGCTGGACCTTCGCCGTCACCACCGGCGAACGACCCCTCGCCACCGACAAGACCATCCCCTACCCACCCGAAGTCCACAACGGACAACCCGTCACCACCGCCACCGACGTCCACCAAGCCCACACGCTGATGCTGGACCTCCTGGCACCCGACGAAACCGCCCAACGCCGCTTCGCCCGCGGCTGCACCCAGCACGACCCCACCCGACGACCGGACGCCACCGACCTCCTCACCGAGTACGACGACCTCCTCCAAGACCTCTACGGCGAACGGACCTTCCGCCCGTTCGCACTACCCCCGACAGGAGCCTGACATGGGACACGGCAAGTGGGACGACAACGCCTACGCGGCAGCCAAGACCTTCCGCGCCGCCAAGGGCATCGACGACTTCGGCTACACCGCCACCATGCGGTCACGCCCCGCCAAGGAGTGGAAGGCCGACCCGACCCTCGACCCCAAGAACGTCGACGCGCGCGAATGCCGCGACTCACCCGACCACGCCGACTCCACCCCCATCGCCGTCCTCTTCGACGTCACCGGCTCGATGGGCCGCGTGCCCCAGATCATGCAGCGCAAGCTCGGCAAGCTGCACGGCCTGCTGCAGCGCAAGGGCTACCTCACCGACCCCCAACTGATGTTCGGCGGCATCGGCGACGCCGACAGCGACCGCGTGCCACTGCAGATCGGCCAGTTCGAATCCGACAACCGGATGGACGAACAACTGCGCACCATTCTCCTCGAAGGCAACGGCGGCGGCCAGAAGAGCGAGTCCTACGAACTCGCCGCCTACTTCGTCGCCCGCCACGTCACCACCGACGCGTGGCAGAAGCGCGGCCGCAAGGGCTACCTCTTCCTCATCGGCGACGAGCTCAACAAGCCCCGCCTCGAAGCACGCCACATCCGCCGCATCATCGGCGACGACATCAAGGAGGACATCGACCCCGCCTCGGTCTACCGCGAACTCAGCCGCAAGTGGCACGTCTACTTCGTGCTCCCCAACCAGTCCTCCTACTACCACGACCAGGACATCGCCGACCACTGGCGCGACCTCCTCGGCCAGCGCTTCCTCAAGCTCGACGACCCCGGCGCCGTCTGCGAGCTCATCGCCGCCACCATCGGCATGGAAGAACGCGTCGTCGACCTCGACCAAGCCATGGTCGACCTCGCCGAGATCGGCTCGGTCGCCGAGAGCCAGGCCGTCGGCAAGGCCCTCGTCCACGTCGGCGGGCACACCGTCGCCACCACCGCCGCTCCCCCGCAACTGGACGGCCCCGACGACGTCACCCTCACCTGATGGACGGGCACGTCATCGTCGTCGGCCTCGGCTTCGGCGACGAGGGCAAGGGCGCCGTCGTCGACGCCCTCTGCCACCACACCCCGACCACCGCGGTCGTCCGCTTCAACGGCGGCGCGCAAGCCGCCCACAACGTCGTCCGCGGAAACCGGCACCACACCTTCAGCCAGTTCGGGTCCGGCACGCTCGCGGGCGTGCCGACCCACCTCTCCCGACACGTCCTCGTCGAACCCATCGCCCTCGCCGGCGAATCACGCGACCTGACCGCACTCGGCGTCACCGACCCGCTGAGACTGCTGTCCATCGACGCCGACGCCCTCCTCACCACCCCCTTCCACATCGCCGCCAACCGTGCCCGCGAGGACGCTCGCGGGCACGCCCGGCACGGCTCCTGCGGCAAGGGGATCGGCGAAACCACCTGGTACAGCCTGCTCACCGGCGCCACACCAGGCGACGTGGTCGAGAACCACCAGGTCATCGGCACCCCCGGCCCACCACCCACCGTCGGCGACTGCGCCCACCCCACCGTGCTGCGGACCAAGCTCGACACCCTGGCCCGCTTCTACGAACCGCTCATCGGCGACGGACCACCGGTGGACGACCTCGTCTCCCTCTACCGCGACTTCGCCGACGCGGTCCGCATCACCACCGGCGACGAAGTCGGCCGCCTCGCCGACCGCGGCCGCCTCGTGTTCGAAGGCGCCCAGGGCGTGCTCCTCGACCAGTGGCGCGGCTTCCACCCCCACACCACCTGGTCCACCGTCACCCCCGACAACGCGCGGACCCTGCTGGGACACCGCCACGCCACCGTCCTCGGCGTCACCCGCACCTACCAGACCCGGCACGGCGCCGGACCGCTCCCCACCGAGGACGACCACGTGCTCACCCGGTTCCCCGAACGCCACAACGGCACCGGCCACTACCAGGGCTCGTGGCGCGCCGGACACCTCGACGCCGTGCTGCTGCGCTACGCGGTGGACGCGTGCGGCGGCGTCGACGCCCTGGCCGTCACCCACCTCGACGCACGTGACCTCCACGTCGCCACCGCCTACGACGCCCCCCTGCCGACCAGCGACCTGACCACGTTCCTGCACCACCGCACACCCACGCTCACCCCCATGCCCGACCCCGTGACGTGGCTCGCCGACCACCTCGACGTGCCGGTGCTCGTCACCGGCGCCGGACCCGACCTGGCGGACTACACCGTGCGGGCGCCGGCGCTCCGCTGATGCGCGAGAATCACACCATGATCGAGTCGACCCCGGTGTCGGTGGACGTGCTGGCCCTGCGCTTCGACCCCACCGCCCGCACCGTGCTCCTCGGCATCGCGCCACGCGCGCTCGAACCGTTCGCCGGCGTCCTCGCCCTGCCCGGAGTGCTGCTGGGCAAGGGCGAACGGCTGCGCGACGCGGCGCGACGCGCGGTCACCGGCAAGCTCGGCGTGCCGGAGGCGGCCATCTCCGCCTCCGGCCAGCTGACCACCTTCGACGAACCGTCCCGCGACCCGCGCGGCCCGACGCTGTCCATCGCCCTGTGGGCCACCGTCGACCCCGCCGGGCTCACCGGCGACGGCCCGACCTGGACACCGCTGGCCGACGTGCCGCCGCTCGCGTTCGACCACGACCGCATCGTCCACGACTGCCGCCCGATCCTCGCCGGGCACCTCTGGCGGGACGCCGCCTTCACCGCCGGCCTCCTGGGCCGCGAGTTCACCACCGCCCAGGCGCTCGACGTCACCGAGTCCCTGACCGGCGACCGGCCCTACCCCGCCAACCTGGGCCGGATCATGGAACGCGTGCCCGGCCTGGAACGCACCACGCACCACGCCGCCGCGTTGCCCAAGGGCGGTCGACCTCCTTCCGTCTGGCGTTGGGTTTCGTAGCCGCACGGGTCGGGTTGCAACTTGTTTTGGTCAGCACTGAAGCTATCGTGATGAAAGAAGAGGTCTCGGCGGTCACCCGAACGGGTACTCCCCGGCCGTCCCATCCGATCAAGGAGGCCGAGATGCACCCGCTCCCCATCCCGTTCATGCCGTGGGCCTGGCGCAACGTCGGCGAACTGCTCCACGGGCGCGACACCTACTCCCCCGAGGCCGACGAGGCGACCGGGTCCGCCGACCGCCAGGACCGCCCGGACATCGGTCTGCTCGGGTACGAGGTGGAGGCGCTCGACGGCGGGATCGGCGAGGTCGACCAGTCCAACGCCCGCGTGCCCGCCGACTGCCTGCTGGTCGACGCGGGCACGTGGTCGTCCCACCTGAAGGTCGTGCTGCCGGTCGGCGCGGTGGCGAGGGTCGACCACGACGCCAAGAAGGTCTTCGTGGACCGCACCAAGGACCAGGTGCGGCAGGCGCCGGAGTACGACGCGGACACGTTCGACGCGGACGACTACCGGCAACGCCTCGACGACTACTACACCGAGAGCTACCGGACCACGCCCGCCTAGCGCGCTCCCCCACCCGATGACGTTGTGCCCGGCGGATCACCGCCGGGCACAACGCGTTCTACCGGTCGTCGCCGGAAGAGGTCAGGTGCCGCTCCCTCGTGGCCTCCTGCGAGCGCCTGATCCGCTCGCGCTGCCGTTGGCCCAACGGGAGGACCACGAACACCATCAACAGCGAGATCACCACCAGAGGCGACCCGCCGAGCAGCCCCGCCGCGCCCTCGTCGGCGAACCCGAGCACCATCACCACCAAGCCCAGCAAGCAGAGCAGCGCGAACACCACGCGCATCGTCTTCACCGGGAACGGCGTGGCCAGCACCGCGTCGACCTGGTCCACCAGCGGTCGGGCGAGCCGCGGGTCCTCGACCGGCTCGCCCCGGCGCATGGCGCGGGACACCGCGCGCCGCCGGCCGCGGTCCAAGCCGCGTAACGCCGTGGACCCCAGGCTCCGCCGCAACCCCGCGGCCAGCACGGTCCCGCCCAGCACACCCATGACCAGGCCGACCCACACGTTGTCGTGCAGCAAGCCCTGCGAGACACCGAGCACCGCGCCGGCCAACAACCCGCCCAAGACCACCTTGCCGTACGACATCCGCTGCGCCACCGCATCCTCCCCCGAGATCGACTGCCGTCCGCGTACCCGTTCGGGCCGGGCCTCGAACGTCCCGGAGGAGGACCGGCGGCGAGGCGCTAGGCGCCCAGCTCCATGATCCGGGCCGCCACCTCGGCCGGGGCTTCCAGCGGCAGCATGTGGCCCGCGTTCTCGACCACCACCGACTCCCCTCCGACCGCCGCGGCCAGTGCCTTGGCGTTCGACTCGGGCACCAGGCGGTCCTCGTCGCCGACGACCGCGATCACCGGGCGCTCACCCGCGACGGACAACGCGGCCTCCCGGTCGTAGCGGTCGACGGCCGGCCGGAACAAGGCGATGGTCTCCGGCCAGTGCGCCCACACCATGTCCGCGGTGAGGTCCACGTCCTCGTCGCGCGGTTCGTCGCCGAACAGCCACCACCGCAACCCGGCCGTCTTCGCGGGCTCGATCTTCTCCCGCACCGCCCGCACCAGCGGTCCGAACGCACGCTCCAGCTCACGCACCAGCTTGCCCAACGCCTTGGGCCAGGCCAGCGACGTCTCCGCCAACCCGGTGGCGGCGGTCGAGACGAACACCACGCCCGCCACCCGCTGCCGGTAGAGGCGGGGACGGCGCTCGGCCATCGCCATCGCCGCCATGCCGCCCATCGAGTGCCCCACCAGGACGACCCGCCCTTCGGGGACCAGCCGTTCGACCAGCTCGCCCAGGTCGTCGCCGAGCTGCTCGATCGTCGCGGTCTCCTTGTCGGCGGGCGAGGACGCGCCGTGGCCGCGGTGGTCGTAGGCGATCACCCCCGCGGACGCCGGCAGCGCCGCCACCACCCGGTGCCAGCTGCGGTGGTCCAACGCGTAGCCGTGGGCGAGCACCACGGTCAACTCGGCGTCGGGCGGGCCGCTGCGTGCCACGTTCAGCTCCGTGCCGTCCTCCAGCCGCAACCGTTCGGTCGCCATGGCCGCTGCCCCTTCCGTCGTCGGACGTCGACTTGACCAACGAGTAACAACGGCGGACGTCACGCGCGACGGACGTCACGACCAGCCGGGCTGCCGCAGCAGCGCCAACCGCCGGTCCAGCAGGGCGGCGAAGTCGTGCGGGCGGCCGACGACCAGTTCGACGGCGGGCCCGGCGGCGGCGCCGACCACGACCACCTCGCCGCCCGGGGCGTCCCGCGTGTCGGCCACCCGGACGTCGGTGATCTCGCGCAGCGGCAGCTCGCCACCGGACACGTCCGGGGTGGACGGTCCGGTGCCCACGTGCCAGCGCAACGAGTCGCCGTCGAAGTTCGCGTGGGCGGGCACGAGGTGCCCCGTGGCGTTGCGCACCTGCCGGGACGCGCTGCGCACGCCGAGCGTGGTGCCGGCGATCGCGCCGCCCGCCGAGTCCAGCAGCACCGCCTTCGCCCTGGTCACCAGCACGGCCGCGACCGCCGTCGCCGCCACCGCGGGCAGGGCGGGCAGCGCGTTCCGGGTGAGCGCCCCGATCCCGATCGCCTGCGCCGCGCCCGCGTACAGGACCAGCCCGGCCCACCACCCCGGCCGGTGCACGTAGACCCGGCGCGCCAGGAACAGCACCGGCGTCACGACGCCGATCACCAGCAGGGCGCAGCCCGGCACGACCAGCCCCGACCAGCGGGTCGCCAGTGCGACGACCAGGCTCACCGCCGGCGGGGCGAGGAAGCCGAGCAGCAACGACGGCCGGGCGCGCGACCACCGCCGCTCGAACTCCGCGCGCACCGAGTCGTGCACGCCGAACGGCACCCGCACCCCGCACCACCTCCCGAGATCAGCGTGGCGTCACCGATTCCCACGCTTTCCGGCACGCACGGTAACGATCGGCGGCCGGGCGCGCGAGATCAGCTCGACGTCTCGGGAGGCCCCGCCGACCCGCGCCGGGGTGAACCGGCGGTTATCGCCGGGTCGCGGCGGGCCGCAGGGAGTGCCGCAGCAGTGCCACCGCCGCCGGGATCTCGGTGTCGCCGATGTTGCCGTACCCGAGCACGAGGGCGCGGCCCGGCGACTCCCCCGCGCGGTAGTCGTCCAGGTCCGCCAGGCGCAGGCCGGCGGACGCCGCGGCCTGGACGGTGCGGCGCGTGTCGGTGTCCTCCGGCAGGTGCAGCAGGACGTGCAGGCCGGCCGCGGTGCCGGCGGGGCGGCCCTGCGGCACTTCGGCGGCCAAGGTGTCGAGCAGCAGGTCGCGGCGGGTGCGGAAGCGGCGGCGGGCGGCGCGGAGGTGGGCGTCGTACCAGCCGCGGTCGATGAAGGTGGACAGCGCGAGCTGGTCCAGGACCGGTGGGGCGACGGCGACCGGGTTCGCGGTGCGCAGCGCCGTGAGCGTCGCGGCGGGCGCGACGAGCCAGCCCAGGCCGAGGGCCGGTGAGAGGGTCTTGCTGACCGTGCCGAGGAGGAAGACCCGGCCGGGGTCCATGCCCTGCATGACGGCGACCGGGTGGTGGTCGTAGCGGAACTCGGCGTCGTAGTCGTCCTCGATGACGAAGCCGTCGACCTCGCGGGCCCAGCGCACCAGCTGTGCCCGGCGCGCCGGTGACAGCACCGTGCCGGTCGGGAACTGGTGCGCCGCGCCGACCACGACCGCCCGTGCCGGTGTGCGGGCCAGGTCGTCCACCTGGAGGCCGTCGTGGTCCACCGGCACGGGGTGCACGCGCAGGCCGGCGCTCGCCGCGGCGGCACGCAGCCGCGGCCAGCCCGGGTGTTCGACGGCCACGTCCCCGATGCCCTGGGCGTGCAGCGCGCGGCACGTGCGGACCAGGCCGTCGGTGACGCCGGCGCACACGAAGACGGACGTGGCGTCGGCGTCCGCGCCGCGTGAGCGCCGCAGGTACTCCCCGAGCGTGGTGCGCAGCGCCGGGTGCCCGGCCGGGTCGGGGATGTCGAGGTCGTAGTGGACGGCCGAGCCGATGACGGCCCGGACCGCGTCCGCCCACCGACGGCGCGGGAACGCGCGCAGGTCCGGCAGACCGGGCGCCAGGTCGTACCGGATCGGCGGCCGGGACGGGGCGCCCTGCGCGCTAGGGCGCGGGGGTTCCGTCACGGGCGACCACGAGACGCGCGTGGCCGAACCCACCCGCGCGGTCAGGTAGCCCTCCGCGACGAGCTGCCCGTACGCCTCCGTGACGACCCAGCGGGAGCAGCCGAGGTCTTCGGCCAGGGCCCGGCTCGGCGGCACGGCGGCGCCTTCCGCCAGCCGGCCGTCCCGGATCGCGGCGCGCAGCGCCTGCGCCAGGCGATCGTGCAGGCGTCCGCGCCCACCGACCTCCAGGAGCGTGGCCCACGCGAAATTGGTCTGGGAAACCGTCACGGGATTGGAGGGTAGTGCCGTGCCGCATCCGCCTACCGTGGCGGTCATGGTTGAGAAGTTGGCCCTTGGGGCCATGTTGTTCGGCACGGCCACCGACGAGCGGCGGTCGTTCGAGATCCTGGACCGCTTCGTGGACGCCGGCGGCGTCTGGATCGACACCGCGAACTGCTACGCGTTCTGGGAGGACGCGAGCGGGTTCGGCGGGCAGAGCGAGATGGTGCTCGGGCGGTGGCTGGCGAGCCGCCCCGGTGTCCGCGACCGCGTCCGGATCAGCACCAAGGTGGGGTGCGAGCCGACCGAGGCCGGCCGGTTCCCGGAGACGGCCGAGGGGCTGTCGGCCGCTGTCGTCAAGAGCGGGATCGAGGGCAGCCTGCGCCGGCTGGGCACGGACCACGTGGAGCTGTACTGGGCGCACAAGCCCGACCCGGTGACACCGCTGGAGGAGACGGTCGCGGCCTTCGACGAGCTGGTGTCCGCCGGCGTGGTCGGCCGTCTCGGCTGCTCGAACTACCCCGTCTGGCAGGTGGAACGGGCGCGGCGGATCGCGCGGGCCGACGGCCGGGTCGGCTACACGGCGGTGCAGCAGCACCACACGTACCTGCAACCGCGTCCCGGGACGCGGCCCACCGTGGTGCACCGGTTCGGCGCGGTGAGCGACGAGGTGATCCACTACCTGGAGCACCACCCGGACATGGCGTTGTGGTCCTACACGCCGCTGCTCAGCGGCCGGTACAGCCGTGCCGACAAACCGCTGCCCGCCGAGTACGACCACCCCGGCACCACCAACCGCCTGGCCGTGCTGGACGAGGTCGCCGCCGAGACCGGCACGAACCGCAACCAGGTCGTCCTCGCATGGCTGACCGGCGGCAGCACGGACGTCACGCCGATCGTCGGCGTCAGCCGGGTCGAACAGCTCGACGACGCGTTCGCCGGGGTGTCGCTCGACCTGACCGCCGACCAGCGCCGACGCCTGGACGAAGCGGCGTGAGGGCCGGGTTCGCCGGAGGGGGTCCGGCGAACCCGACCTTTCACCCGCCACCTGGACCGCGCTGCTGCGCGTGGTCGACGCCGGCCGGGTGCGGGGAAAAGCAGTTCACCGATCCGGCCCGGTGCTGCTAGCTTCGGGGTGAACCGCTGACTGTGGAGGAAGCCATGGCTGCCCGGGACCTCACACCGGGCGACCGCGCCGAGGTCGTGTGACGACCTGGGGCCGCCCGGTGACATCGCTCTCACCAGCCGATGCACCGCAAGGAGCTTTCGCATGTCCGCATCACCTCCGTCCACCTGGTACGTGGACTTCTTCACCGAACTGCCCAACGAGTTCTGGCGGCGTGCCGTGCCACCGGAGGTCACCGTCGACGAGATCGACTTCGTCGAGCGGCGCCTCGGGCTCGCGCCGGGCTCGCTGATCCTGGACGTGCCGTGCGGCAGCGGCCGGCACAGCGTGGAGCTCGCCCGGCGCGGGCACCGCGTGACCGGTGTCGACCTGTCCGCCGAAGCGATCGGGCACGCCAGGCGCGCCACCGCCGGCCTCGAGGTCGAACTCGTCCGCGCCGACATGCGGGACATCCCGCGGGACAACGGGTTCGACGCCGTGGTGTGCCTCGGCAACAGCTTCGGCTACCTCGAGCTCGACGGCCTGCGGGAGCTCGCCGCCGCGCTGGGCGGCGCCGTCCGACCCGGCGGCGGCCTGGTCGTCGACTTCGCCTCGGCGGCCGAGTCGATCCTGCCCGGCTACCGGGCCGAGCCGCGAACCATGCGGACCGGCGACATCACCGTCCTCGCGACCGGCGAGTACGACGTCGCCGGGAGCCGGCTGCTCAGCCACTACCGGTTCACCCGCGGCGAGGAGGAGCTCGACGTGACCGCGATCCACCACGTGTACACCGTGGCGCAGATCGTCGACCTGCTGTCCGGCAACGGTTTCACCGACGTCGAGCTGTTCGGCGGTCCGGACGGCGGGCCCTACGGGGTCGGGAGCGGTCGACTCCTGCTCACCGCCCGCCGAACGTCCTGAGCGGGCGCTCCGGCCGGGGCGCCGCCCCGGCCGGAGCACACCCGCTTCACCGCGCGCAGGCGGCCACCTCCGCGCGTCCACCCGTCACAGTCCTCTTCGGACAGCACGTCTGCTCGTCGCGCTGCGCGCGGCAGGGCAACAGTTCCCGGGCCGGGCGCGGGGTCAGCCGTCCAGGTCGGTCAGCCGTCCAGGTCGGTCAGTCCCGCGCGCGGCGCGCCGACCAGGGCGGCGAGGTTGCCCGACTCCTGGACGCCGTCCCGCATGTCCTGGTGCGCCGAGCCGATCTCCTCGAAGCCGTAGGTGTGCCCGAGGGCCGGGTCGACCAGGCCCGCGGCCACCAGGTCGACGACCGCGCGGCAGTCGCGGGGGTTGGCGAAGTGGCTGCCCTGGAAGCGCTTCTGCCTCATCCAGAGGATCCGCAGGTCGACGTCGCCCATGTAGCCGCTCGTGGCCCCGCACAGCACCACCATCCCGCCAGGGGCGCAGACGTAGAGCGACGTGGGCAGGGTGTCCCGGCCCGGGTGCTCGAAGACGATCCGGGGTGACGCCTTCTCCCCCAGCAGGTCCCAGATGCGACGGCCGAACGCGCGCACGCCGCGCTGCCACCGCTCCAGCTCGGGCCCGCCCTCGGGCGTCGGCCCCCAGTGGTCGAACTCGGTGCGGTTGATGACGCCGACCGCGCCCATGCGCATGCAGTGCTTCTCCCGCTCCGCCGAGGACACCACGGCGATGGCCCGGCCGCCGAACTGGCGCACCAGCTGGCAGGCCATCGACCCGAGGCCGCCGGAGCCACCCCAGACGAGCACGGGGTCGCCGGGCTGGACGGTGTGCGGCGGCCAGCCCGCCAGCTGCCGGTAGGCGGTCGCGCCCGACAGCATGAAGCACGACGCCTCCTCCCACGTCAGCCGCGCGGGCTTGGGGTGGCACTGGAACTCGGCGACCAGGGTGAACTGGGCGAAGGAACCCCAGTTCAGCTCGTAGCCCCAGACCCGCTGGGTCGCGGAGAGCATGGGGTCGCGGCCGAGCCGGATCTCGGGGTCGTCCTCGTCCCAGCGGCAGCTGGACAGCGTGACCCGCTCGCCGACGCGCACGTGCCGCACGCCGTCACCCACCGCCCAGACCACACCCGCGCCCTCGGAGCCGCCGATGTGGTGGCCGGTGTCGTCGCCCTTGGCCTCCCGCATCCCGATGACGTCGACGGGGGTGCCGAGGGCGGCCCACACGTTGTTGTAGTTGATCCCCGCCGCCATGACGGCGACGAGCACGAAACCGGGCGGCACCTCCGGGACGTCGACGACCTCGGTCCGGAACGCCTCGCTCGGCGGGCCGTAGCGCTCGGGCCGGATGACCGAGGCGTACATGCGCCTGGGCACCACTCCCAGCGGGGGCAGGCTCCCCGGCTCGTACAGCGTGTCCGTCCGGGTCAAGGTCGCCGGCTGCGTGGCCATGGTCCCCCTCCAGGTCGTCGGGGA
The DNA here is from genome assembly GCF_016695385.1 of Saccharothrix sp. 6-C. NCBI lineage: Bacteria > Bacillati > Actinomycetota > Actinomycetes > Pseudonocardiales > Pseudonocardiaceae > Saccharothrix > Saccharothrix sp. 6-C. The sequence continues at coordinate 4,035,459 of NZ_CP064192.1, forward strand.
AGTCGCCCTCGACCGATTTCCCCCGACCCGATGCTAGTGACGGGTCAAGGCGCCGGACCGCATTGACCGGCGGGGGTTCGGGTAGCCGAACAGCGCGGTCCGGGCCGGTCCGCGGACCGGCCGGTCGAGTTCCGGGTTTTCCACGATTAAAAGAGTGAACGATCACTCGGCGCGCCCCTCGGGCCGGTGCGGAAAATATTCCCCACTGCCTGGAATAGTTCTCCGGGTCGACCCGGCCGTGGTGTTGACAGCGTTCGTCGGACGCTTTTAGCATCGGGTGACATCGGGGAGCTATGCGACTCGCTGGGGGACTTTTCGCAATGGCGCGGAGAATGGATTTCTGGGGTAGGGCGCGCTGTTGTCCGAAGAGACGGCCGGACACCGGACGGGTGTCGTCCCACCGCCTCGCGAGGCGCCGCGCGGCGCTCGTCGTGAACGAGCGGCGCCTCCCCTAGCCGGCACACACCCGGTGGTGCCACCCGCCGGTGACCACCTCCGGGCCTCGACGTGCCCGAGCGGCAGCAGCAGCCCACCAAGACCCGGAGGCGGCATGTCACTGGACGAGTACGCGCTGTCGGTCCTCGGACCCACGACGAACAAGGCGGGGTTCACCACGGACAGCTTCATCGCGCTCGGAGGCGACTCCCTGCGGGCGATGAGGCTGGCCGCCCTGGCCCAGGAAGGACTCGGCCTGCGGCTGTCGGTGGCGGACCTGCTGTCGTCGACGCCGCTGGGCAAGGTCCTCGCGAACACGGTCGCCGCGGCACCCGCCCAGGCGTCCGCCGCCGTCGTCGAGCCCGCGACCCGGGCGTCCGCGCTGACGCCGACGCAGCGCGGCATGTGGCTGATCGAGAACGTGCTGGGCGGCTCGACCTACAACCTGGTCTTCACCTTCACCGTGGACACCGGGACGCTGGACCGGGAGGTCTTCGGGCGGGCGGTCGCGGCGGCCACCGCCCGGCACGCCTCCCTGCGCACGCTGCTGCGCGAGCGGGACGGCGAGGTCGTGCCGGTCGTGCTGGACGAGGTCGCGCCCGACGTCGTCGACATCGCGCACGACGGCCCGGACTTCGAGGAGTTCGTCCGCGCCACGGCCGCCGAGCACGGGCGCGTCCCCTTCGACCTCACCGCCGCGCCGCCGCTGCGCTACCTGTTCGTCGCCGGCGCGGCCGGGCGGCAGGCGGTCGTGCTGGTCGCGCACCACGTCCTGCTCGACGGGTGGGCCGTCGGCCTGCTGGCCGAGGAGGTCTTCGCCTCCTACCGGGCGCTGAAGGCGGGCGAGCCGCTGCCGTTCACCGAGGCCGCGCCGACCACGGAGTCGCTGCTGCGCCGCCACGAGCGCGACCGCGACAGCGGCGAGTGGGACCGCCTGGCCGACTTCTGGCTCGACCGGCTCGACGGCGCGCCCACCGTGCTGGAGGTGCCCACCGACCGGCCTCGCCCCGCCGTCCAGGACCCGGCGGGCGAACGCCTGCCGCTCGACCTGGGCGGCGAGCTGACGGCCCTGGTCGAGGACCGCGCCCGGGAGCTGGGCGTCACCCCGTTCGCCCTGCTGCTCGCCTCCTACGGCCTGGCGTTGAGCCGCTGGACGGGTGTCGGGCGGCTGCTGGTCGGCGTCTCCCTGTACGGGCGGGACACGGCCGAGCTGACGCGGCTCGTCGCCGTGGCGGGCAACCTGGTGCCGGTCCTGCTGGAGGTCGACGACGACGCGTCCGCGGTGGACTACCTGCGCTCGGTGCAGGAGTCCCTGGCGCTCAGCATCGAGGCGGGCGCGCTGCCGTTCGACGAGCTGGTCACCCGGCTCGGCCTGGAACGCGGGCTCGGCGCGCACCCGCTGGTGCAGGTCTCGTTCGGCATGCACGACCAGCTGGTGCCGCAGCGCATCGACGTCGGCGACGTCGGCCTCCGGGTGGAGGAGGGCCACGGCGGCGGCGCCCAGTTCGACCTGTCGCTGCTGTTCGGCCGGTCCCGGCCCGCGCTCGGCGCGCAGTTGGAGTTCGCGACGGCGCTGTGGGACGAAGCCGACGCGCGGGCGTTCCTCGCCGACTTCACCACCGCGGTGCGGGAGCTGGCCACGGCGGACGGCCGGTTGGAGGACCTGCGCTGCCTGTCCACCGAGCGGCGGGCCGCGCTCGACTCGCTCAACGGTCCCCGCCACGAGTTGCCCCTGGTCACCGCGGACGAGCTGGTCCGCCGGGCGGCCCGGCGCTCGCCGGACGCCGTGGCGGTGCGCGAGGACGACCTGGCGCTGACCTACGCGCAGCTCGTGGGAGCCGCGGCGGAGCAGGCGCGCCGGCTGCGCGAGCTGGGCGTCGGCCGCGGCGACCGGGTCCTGGTGGCGCTGGACCGGTCGATCGCGGAGGTCGTCGCCGTGCTCGGCGCGGCGTGGGCGGGCGCCGCGTACGTGGGTGTCGACCTGGCCCAACCCGAGTCGCAGGTCCGCCACATCGTGGCCAAGGCCGCGCCGAAAGCCGCCCTGGTCTCCTCCCCGGAGGCCGTCGCCCACCTCGGCGTGCCGACCTGCGCCACGTGGGAGCCGTCCTGGCGGCCCGCCACCGAGGAGCCCGCCGCGACCGGCCCCGACGACCTGGCCTACATCGCCTTCACGTCCGGGTCCACGGGTCTGCCCAAGGGCGTCGCGGTGCCGCACCGGGCGATCGTGCGGTTGGTGCACGAGCCCGACTTCGTCCGCTTCACCCCGGACGACCGGGTGCTGCGCCTGTCGCCCCTGGCGTTCGACGCCTCCACCCTGGAGCTGTGGGGTCCGCTGGCGGGCGGCGCGGCGCTGGAGGTCAACCCGCCGGGCCTGTCGTCCCCGACCGAGCTGGCCCAGTTCCTCCTCGACCGCGGCGTCACGGTGGCGTGGCTGACCGCCGGGTTGTTCCGGCTGGTCGAGGAGTTCGCGCCGGCCGGGTTCGGCGGCCTGCGGCAGCTGATCACCGGTGGTGACGTCGTGCCGCACGCCCACGTGGCGCGGGTGCTGGAGCGCCACCCGGGGATCGTCGTCACCAACGGCTACGGACCCACCGAGAACACCACGTTCACCGCCACCCACACGGTCACCTCGGCCGCGGAGGTGGACGGCCCCCTGCCCATCGGCACCCCGTTGCGGGGCACGCGCGTGCACGTGCTGGACCGGCGGCACCGGGTCGTGCCACCGGGCGCGGTCGGCGAGCTGTACGCGGCGGGCGACGGCCTGGCCGACGGCTACGTCGACGACGAGGCCGAGTCGGCGCGGGGCTTCGGCCACTTCTCCCCCGACGTCCCGGAGCGGCTCTACCGCACCGGCGACCTGGTCCGGATCGACCGCGCCGGGCGGCTGCGCTTCCTCGGGCGGCGTGACGACCAGGTCAAGCTGCGCGGGTACCGCATCGAGCTGTCGGCCATCGCCGACGTGCTGGCCGCCGACCCCCGGGTCCGCGACGCGGCCGTCGTGGTCACCGACGGCGACAGCGCGGACAAGCGGCTCGTCGCCGCGATCGTCCCGGCGGACCGCGCGGTCGGCACCGACGAGCTGCGCGACCTGGTCGCCGACCGGCTGCCCGCGTACATGGTGCCGAGCCTGTGGGCGGTGGTGGACCAGCTTCCGGTGACCAGGAACGGCAAGGTGGACCGCCGGGCGCTCACCGCCGTCGCGGCGCCCGCCGGGCAGCGGGTCGCGGCGCCCGAGCCGGACCCGCTCGGCGTGGCGCCCGACCTGTTCGCCCGCGTCCTCGACCGGCCCGTGGAGCTGACCGGGGACACCGACTTCTTCACCATCGGCGGCAACTCGATGGGCGCCGTGCGGCTGCTGCGGCTGGTCCGCGACGAGCTGGGGGTGTCCGTGCGGTTGCGGGACTTCCTCCTCGCGCCCACACCGGCGGGCCTGAACAGGCTCATCGCCGAGGCGGCGGGCTCGTGACCGGGTCGGTGCGCGACGACGTGCGCGGCCTGGCGTGGGACGACGGGCTGGAGTGCTGGGTGGTGTCGGACCCCGCGCTGGCCCGCGTGGTGCTCAACCACCAGGGGTTCTCCTCCCAGACCTCCCAGCGGCTCGGCGAGCTGTACATGACGGAGGAGTCCCGGCGGGAGCACCGCGACCTGACCGAGTTCCTGCGGCTGTGGTTCGTGCACACCGACGGCGCGGAGCACGCCGCCCTGCGCAAGCCGGTGCAGCGCCTGTTCTCCGCCTCGCACACGCGGTCCATCGGCCCGCTCGTCGAGGCCGTCGTGGACGCCTGCCTGGACGACCTGGCCGCCGACCCCCGGCACGACGCCGCCCCGACCCTGGCCGAAGGCGTGTCGGGGCGGGTGATGGGGCGCATCGCGGGCGTCCCGCAGGAACCCCCCGTGCTGCACACGTGGTCCAAGACCTTGTCGGGTTTCATCGCCGCGATGTACCGGCGCGACCACGCCGAGGCCGCGCACCGCGTGATGCTGGAGATGACCGAGGCGCTGGCGGGCTCCCCCGCCCTGGCGGACTTCCCCCGCGACACCGCCGAGGACCGCGCCCGCACCACCGCGACGTGGGCGATGGTCCTGTTCGGCGGGCTGGAGACCACGGCGTCGCTGATCGGGTCGTGCCTGCTGGCCGTGCTGGAGGACCCGGCGCTGCGGGCGAGGGTCGCCGCGGACCGGCCGGGCGAGGTCGAGGCGCTGGTCGAGTCGGTGCTGGAGAAGCGCCCGCCGCTGCGCAACGTGGGCCGCGTGGTCGCGGCGGACTTCGAGTTCGAGGGCGAACGCCTGCGCGAGGGCGACCTGGTGCTGGTGTCGCTGGCCGGCGGCGGCCTGTTCGACGCCGACCTGGCCGACCTCGCGCCGGTGGCCGAGCGCGGTGACCGGCACCTGGTGTTCGGCCACGGGGTCCACTACTGCGTCGGCGCGCCGCTGGCCCGGCTGGAGGCGGCGACCGTGCTGCGGCGCTTCACCCGGCGGTTCCCCGGCGCCGCGCTCGCCGAGAACGCGGTCGAGTGGGGCCCGAACCTCGCCTACGTGGGCCTGGACCACCTGTTCCTCGACATCGGACCGGACCGGGCACCATGATCGACCTCTGACCGACGACCAGCACCACGAGGGAGCAACACCCGGATGAAGTACCGCGAGATCGGCACCGACCCGCAGCACCGCCGGAAGGTGAGCGTGCTCTCGTTAGGGGCCATGCTGTTCGGCACCGTCGTCGAGGAGGAGCGGGCGTTCGCCGTCCTGGACCGCTTCGTGGCGGCCGGCGGCACGTTCATCGACACCGCGAACAACTACGCGTTCTGGATCAACGGCACGCAGGGCGGCGAGAGCGAGGCCCTGCTCGCGCGGTGGCGGCGCAGCCGGGGCATCACCGACGAGGTGGTGATCGCCACCAAGCTCGCCGGCCGGCCGAAGACGCCGGGCCGCGACTTCTACAACCTCGAAGGCCTGGCGCCCGAGGTGATCCGGGCGTCGTCGGCGCGCAGCCGCGAGACGCTCGGCGTGGAGCGGTTGGACTTGCTGTACGCGCACGGCGACGACATGACCGTGCCCCAACCGGACGTCGTGGAGGCGTTCGCCGGGCTGGTCCAGGACGGCACGGTCGGCATGATCGGCGTCAGCAACCACTGGTCGTGGCGGCTGGAGCGGTGGCGGGCCACCGCCGAGGCCCGCGGCCTGCCGAGCTTCGGGGTCATCCAGTACCACCACACCTACCTGCGGCCCCGCAACGACGTGCCGGGCCGGCGGTCGGCGGACGGCGACCAGGGGCTGTTCAGCGCCGAGCTGATCACCTACCTGCGCGACCACCCCGACCTCACGCTGGTGGCGTACACGCCGCTGCTGTCCGGCGCCTACGTGCGCGAGGACCGGCCGCTGGGCGAGCTGCACGACCACGCGGGCACCAAGGCCCGCCTTCAGGCGCTGCGCGAGGTCATCCGGGAGACCGGGGCGACCGCGAACCAGGTGGTGCTGTCCTGGATGATCGGCGGCGACCTGCCGGTGATCCCGCTGGTCGGCGCGTCCTCGGTGGCGCAGATCGACGAGAGCCTGGAAGCGGTCGACCTCGAGCTCACCGCCGATCAGCGCGCGCTGCTCGACGCCGCGCACTGACCCCGGCGCTCACCTCGGCCCGGCCAGGGTGGCGGCGATGACGTCGAGGACGCGCGCCACCCCGGCCTGGTCGAAGAAGTGGCCGCCGGGCACCACCTCCAGCTCGAAGGACCCGGTGGTCTCCTCGCGCCACGCCGCCATCCGCTCCCCCGAAGCCTCGCCGTCGTCGGCGCCCGCGAACGCGCGCAGCGGCACGTCCAGCGGGGGCCGCGCCGGGGCCCCGGACGTGGCCACCGCGGTCAGGTCGGCGCGCAGCGCGGGCAGGAACAGCTCCAGCAGGTCCGGCCGCTCGAACACGATCGGCGGCGTGCCGCCCAGGTCGCGCAGGTAGGCGATCAGGCCCTCGTCCGGCTCGTCCCACCCGCGCACTTCGGAGCGCAGCGCGGGCGCCGCGCTGGAGGCCACGAACAACGCGCGCGGACCGGGGCGGGCGCGGGCGCGCAACGCGTGCGCCAGCGCCAGCGCGACCCGCGCGCCCATGCTGTGGCCGTAGCAGGCGAACGGCTCGTCCAGCAGCGGGTCGAGCACGTCCAGCAGCTCCTCGACCAGCGGACCCATGCGGACGTGCGGCGGCTCGTCCAGACGGGTGTCGCGGCCGGGCAGCTGCACGGCCACCGTCGCCACGTCCGCCGGCAGCCGGTCCGGCCAGTCCCGGAACATCGCGGCGTTGCCGCCCGCGTAGTGGAAGCACAGCAGCCGCACGCGGGTGGTGGCCGGGGTCCCGTAGTGGCGCAGCGCCCGCTGCCGGCGGACCGCCAGGTCAGCCACGGCGCTTCGCGGTGATCGGGACGTGCTTGTAGCCGGACACGAAGTTGGACACCAGGCGCTCGGGCGTGCCGGCGGCCTCGAAGTCCTGGTAGCGGCCCAGCAGCTCATCGAACAGGATGCGCAGCGTGACGCGCGCCACGCTGTGCCCGACGCAGTAGTGGGGGCCGATGCCGAACGCGAGGTGCTTGTTCGGCTTGCGGCGGAGGTCGAACGTCTCGGAGTCCGGGAACTCGCTCTCGTCCCGGTTGGCCGCGCCCAGCCACACCACGACGGCGTCACCGGCCGCGATGCGCGTGTTGCGCACCTCGACGTCCTGGGTGGCGTAGCGCAGCATGTGGTTCACCGGCGAGGCCCAGCGCAGCGCCTCCTCGACGGCGGTGGCGCCCACCTCCGGGTCGGCGGCCCACTGCGGCAGCACGTCGGAGTCGATGAACTCGGCCATCACGAAGTTCGGCGCGTGCGGCGTGGTGACGTTCGCGCCGAGCAGCAGGCTGTAGCAGTTGGACACGATCTCGCTCGACGACATGTGCCTGCCCTCGAACCGGGTGTTGATCAGCACGCTGATCAGGTCGTCGCCCGTGCGGTCGCGGCGGAACCGCACCAGGTCCTGGAAGTAGGCGAACAGCTCGCGGTGCGCCATGTGCAGGGTCGCGGCCCGGCTGCCCTCGTCCTGGTACTCGGGGTCGTCGGCGGCGATGCAGATCGTGGTGAGCCTGCTCAGCCACGACCAGTCCTCGGGCGGCAGGCCCATCATGGTGCCGGTGACGGACATCGGCATCGCCAGCATCGCCTGTCCGAAGTCGAACACGCCCCCGTCGCCGATCGGCGAGATCAGGTCGCCGACCAGCGAGCGGATCATGTCGCGCTGCCGGTCCACGGCCTGCACGGCCAGCGCCTTCTTCAGCCGGGCCTGCATGATCGTGTGACGTGGCGGGTCGGTGACCGCGAGCTGCTGGCCGCCCGCCGGGTCGTCCATGCCGAGCAGTTCGAGCATGGTGCCGCGCTCGGAGGTGAACAACGACGTGTTGCGCAGGACGTGGTCGGTCTCGGTGAAGTGGACCACGGACCAGAACCCGCGCTCGTCGTCGACCTGCGACCAGCCCAGCGTGTCCTGGGCGCGCAGCTCGCGCCAGATCGCGTGCGCGTCGCCATCGCTGTACAGGTGGGGGTCGACCAGATCGGTGTCACCCACGTGCACCGGGCATCCGGGAACGGGTGCGTCATGGACGGTCATGGCCGGTGTCCTCATCGGGTCGGGGAGCGAGCCGTCCGGCAGACTCCTGGTCGGTGGGCAGACGGCACGCGGTGGTCGCGGACACGCCGCCGGCCGGGTTCCCGGCCGGCTGAGCCGCCGGTTCGGAATCCCGCTGGAATTAACTGTTGACGTCGGCGTGAATTACTCGGTCGAACTGCCGCACATCGGCCCGGCGCGGTCGACGAACGACCGACCGGACATTGCGGCAGGTACCGCACACCCGCGCTGGGCAGGCATCGGTCACATTGTCGGAGCCTTCGAGTGCTCCGGAACTCCCCAGTCCCCGTGCCGGGGTCCGACATGTGTCGAACCCATCGGTAAGGCAGTCAAGCACCATGTTCGCGAAATCGTCAACCACCTCCCGGCCGGTCCCACGATGCGAATGTCCAAATAGGACGAAAAATGTCGAAGACGACGTCTTGACGGAACCGGGGACCGGTCCTACGGTGCGAATAAGCCCACGAAAGCAAAGTGGCCGGCCGTCGAGCCCGAAGTCATTCGTCATCAGGTGGAATTAACAGGGGGAAGTCATGCGATCGGTGTCGAATGCGCGCGCCCCGTTCCGCACCGCGCGGACGTGGGCCGAGCGCGTCGATGCGTAGGCCCCGTCCCGGGCACGACGCCTGGCACCCGGCTACGCCCACCCAGCAGGGCATCTGGATCCTGGACCGGATCGAGCGCCTGCGTCCCACCTACCTGTTGCCCAGCGTCCTGGAGTTCACCGGGCCGGTGGACCACGCGGTCCTGACGACCGCGGTCCACCGGGCGTTGGGCCGCCATCCCGCGTTGCGCTCCCGGTTCCGGCTGGACGCCGCCGCGCGTCGCGTCGACTACCGCACGGACGGGTCCGCGCCCGAGGTCGGGTTCACCGACGCGGTCGCCGACGACTGGTCGCCCGAGGAGGTCGAGCGGCTGGTCGAGGCGCTCTGCTATACCCCGTTCGAGCTGGCCGAGGAGGCGCCGGCCCGGGCCGAGGTGATCCGCCTCGACGACGACCGCACCCTGCTCGTGCTGACCGTGCACCACATCGTGTTCGACGGGGTCTCCCGGCAGCTCCTGGTGGACGAGATCGGCGTCACCTACTCGGCGTTGGCCCGCGGCGTCGAGCCGGAGCTGCCCACCCCGCCGCACCCGGCCGAGTTCCTGGACCGCCCGGACGACGACGCCGGGTTCGCCGAACGGGTGGCGGGCGTGGTGGAGCGGCTGCGCGGCGCCCCGACCACGGTGGACCTGCCCTACGACGGCGACCCGGACGACCCCGAGCTGTCGATGGTCGGCGCCACCGCGTCGACCGTCCTGGACGCGGACGTGACCGAGTCCGTGCTGGCGGTCGCCGCGCAGGAGGGCTGCACCGCGTTCATGACCGGGGTGGCGCTGCTGGCCGGCACGTTCGCCCGCACCACCGGGCAGACCGACTTCCTGTTCTCGGTCGTCTGGCCCGGCCGCGACGACCCGGCCGCCGCCGACGTGATCGGCATGTTCATGACCACGTTGGTGCTGCGGGTCCGGCTCGACGGTGGCACCACGTGGCGCGAGCTGCTGCGCGCCGCGCGGATCGGCGGCATGGAGGCGTTCATCGACTCGGACGTGCCGCTGGACGCGATCGCCGCCGCGCTCGACGGCGACCGCGACATGGCCCGGCCGCCGCTGAGCCCGGTGCTGGTCAACCTGGCCGAGGCGCCGGCGCCGCTGGTGCTCGCCCCCGGCGTGGTGGGCCGCTTCCAGCCGCTGAGCCCGGAGTACAGCAAGTGGGACCTGGCGCTGTTCGTCCGCCTGGACGACGCCACCGGGCGCGACCGCCTCGAGCTGTCCCTCAACCACCCGGCCGCGCTGTTCACCGCGGCCACCACCACCGAACTCCTGGCCGCCCTGCGCAGCAGCGCGGCCGACCTCGCTCGCGACCCGGAGGACATCGTGCAGAACCAGCCGCCCGCGGACAAGATCGACCTCGACGACCCCGCCGCGCGCCTGGACCTGGTGCGGTCCATCTGGCGCGAGGTCCTCGACACCCCCGAGGTCGCCGACGACGTCAGCTTCTTCGACGCCGGCGGCGACTCGCTGCGGCTGGTGATCCTGGTCGAGCGGCTCAGCCAGGCGTCCGGACGGATGCTGCGGACCGTCGACCTGTTCCGCGCCGGGACCGTGCGCGGGCAGGCGGACCTGCTGGCCGGCCCCTCCGACACCACCACCGCGGCCCGCGGCACCAGCCGTGAGCGCCTGCTGGGCGCGGTCCGCGAACGCCGCACCGGCGACCAACGGCGCTGATCGCGCCGGACGGGAGGGGACGAGGTGACCGACAACCAGGTGATCGACAACCAGGTGACCGACACCGAGAACGCGGTCGCGGTCGTCGGGATGGCGTGCCGCTACCCCGGCGCCGGGAACGTCGAGGAGTTCTGGGAGCTGCTGCGCGACGGCGTCGAGGGCATCACGCGGTTCGACGTCGAGGACCTCGTGCGGAACAAGGGCGCCGACCCGGTCGAGGTGCGACAGCCGAACTTCGTGCCCGCCAAGGGCGTCATGGCCGACTCCGCGAAGTTCGACTGGTCCTTCTTCGGGTACAGCCGCTCCGAGGCCTCGGGCATCGACCCGCAGCAACGGGTGTTCCTGGAGACCGCGACGACCGCGCTGGACGACGCCGGCCTCGACCCGACCCGGTTCGACGGCTGGATCGGCGTGTACGCGGGCGCGGACCGCACCCACACCGACAGCGGCCGCGACCTCAGCCCGCTGGAGCGGTTGATCGGGCTGGAGAAGGACCACGTGGCCACCCGCGTCGCGTACAAGCTCGGGCTGCGCGGACCGGCGGTGACCGTGCAGACCTCGTGCTCCACGTCGCTGGTCGCCATCCACATGGCCGTGCAGAGCCTGCTGAACCGGGAGTGCGACGCGGCGCTGGCGGGCGGTGTCGCCGTGGCGCCCGAGGGCGAGTGGGGCTACTGGCACGAGCCGGGCGGCCCGCTGTCCTCCGACGGGCGCACCCGGCCGTTCGACGCGCACGCCACCGGCACCGTGCCCAGCGAGGGCGTCGGGGTGGTCGTGCTCAAGCGGCTGGCCGACGCGCTGCAGGACGGCGACCGGATCGCGGCGGTGGTGCTCGGCTCGGCGCTGAACAACGACGGCGCGGACAAGATGGGCTACACCACGCCGTCCATCCCCGGGCAGCGCGACGTCATCCTGTACGCGCAGAAGCTCGCCGGGGTCGACGCGGCCGACATCGACTACGTCGAGGCGCACGGCACGGCCACCCCCATCGGCGACCCGGTCGAGGTGCAAGCCCTGACCGAGGCCTTCCGGGCCTCCACCGACGAGAACGGCTACTGCCTGCTGGGCGGGGTGAAGGGCAACATCGGGCACACCAGCGCCGCGGCCGGCGTGGCCGCGTTCATCAAGACCACGTTGATGCTGGAGCACGGCGAGCTGGTGCCCAGCCTGCACTTCGACGCGCCGAACCCGTTGCTGGAGCTGGAGAGCACGCCGTTCCGGGTGTGCACCGAGCACGCGCCGTGGCCCGACCGCGGCACGCGGCTGGCGGCGGTCAGCTCGTTCGGCGTGGGCGGCACGAACGCTCACGTGGTGCTCCAAGGCCCGCCGGCGCGACAGCCCGAGGAGCCGAAGCCGGGCGGAACGGTGCTGGCGCTGTCCGCGGCCTCCCCGGAAGCCCTGGGGAAGCTGCGCGCCGACCTGGCCGGCGTGCTGCGCCGCGATCCCGCGCCGGACCTGGCGGCGGTGGCGCGCACCCTCGCCGAACGCCGGGTGCACCGGCACCGGCAGGCGTTCGCGGTGTCCGATCCCACGCACGCCGCCGAGCAGCTGGCCGCCGCGGGCGACCCGACCGGGTCGCGCCCCCTGGGCAAGGTGGCGTTCCTGTTCCCGGGTCACGGCACGCTGCGGTACAACGCGGGCGCGGGCGCCTACCGGTTGCTGCCCGGTTTCCGCGACCGGTTCGACGAGCTCCGCGAAGCGGTGCTGGAGCGGTGCGGCGTCGACCTGTCGCCGGTGGTGGCGCGAACCCACGGCGGTCCGGAGTGGTTCGACGACGGCGTGAACCAGCAACTCGGCCTGTTCGCCCTCGGCTACGCGCTGGGCAGGCAGCTGATGGACTGGGGCATCACCCCGGTCGGCATGTTCGGCAACAGCATCGGCGAGTTCGCCCCCGCCGCACTGGCCGGGGTGTGGTCGCCCGCCGACGCGGCCGTCCTGGTCCACGAGCGGGCGCGGGCGACGTGGGCGGTGGGGCCGCCCGGTCGCATGGTCGCGGTGAGCGGCACCGCGGAGGAGGTGCTCGGCAGGCTCGGCCCGGACAGCGCGGTCGAGGTGTCGATGATCAGCCGGGGCGGCGTGGTGCTGTCCGGGCCGCAGTCCGATGTGGACGCGGTGCTGGCCGGGGACGCGTTGGTGGGCTTGGACCTCCGGGTGCTGGCGGTGGACCGGCCGGGTCACTGCTCCGCGCTCGCGCCGGTCGCGGAGATCCTGCGCGGCGTCGTCGCGAACACCCCGGCGAAACCCGCGGCGCTGCCGCTGGTGTCCGACACCACCGGCACCTGGGCCGACCCCGCGGCGGTGACCGAACCGGAGTACTGGGCCGCGCAGCTGACCCGGCCCGTGCTGCTCGACGCCGGGGTGGCGACCCTGCTGGACGCGGGGGTCGACACGTTCCTGGAGCTGGGGCCCGGCTCCTCCATGCTGGGCACGGTGCGCTGGAACGGGCGCTGGGACGGCACCGGCACCGCGTTGCCGCTGCTCGGCCGAGCCGAGGACGGCGAGCTGGGTGTGCTGCGGGCGCTGGGCGCGCTGTGGGAGCGCGGGTTCGACGTGCTGGGCGGGACCGCCCTCGCGCCGCCCCCGGGCGCCGAGCCGCCGCTGCGCCTGTCGTTGCCTCCGCACCCGTTCCTGGGTGAGAACCCCGTGGGCGACCGGACCGCGCGGGTCGCGCACCGCAAGCGCGAGCACCGGGCGACGCCCGGCGACACCGGGTCCCTGCGGGCGGCGCTGGAACGGCTGTGGGCGACGGCGCTGGACCGCCCGCCCGCCTCGGACGCGGACCACTTCTACGCGCAGGGCGGCGAGTCGCTGATGGCGTTGTCCATGATGAGCCGACTGCGCGAGCAGACCGGGGTCGTGGTGTCGCTGGCGGAGTTCTCCCGCGAGCCCACGTTCGGCCGCCTGCTGGAGCTGGCCGAGCGCGACCGGCCGGCGGCGGCGGCGCCCCGGCTGCCGGTGAGCGCCGCGAGGTTGCGCGAAGGCTCGGGCCGTCCCCTGTTCCTGGCCGCCGACGCGGCCGGCACCGCGGTCAGCTACCAGGCCCTGGCCGACCGGCTCGACGTGGACCGCCCCGTGTACGGCCTGGAGGTCGACCCGGAGGACCGCACGCACCGGTCCCTGGCCCGGATCGCCGCGCAGCACGTCGACGCGGTGCTCGCCGTCCAGCCCGAGGGGCCGTACACCCTCGGCGGTTGGTCGTTCGGCGCGGTGGTCGCGCACGAGATGGCCCGCCTGCTCATCGCGCGCGGGGCGGAGGTGGACGTGCTGCTGTGCATCGACGCGTTCATCCCCGGCCGGCGCGGCCTGCCCGTCGGGCTCGACCCGGAGTTCCTGTACAGCCACGCGTTCTTCCAGGTGGCCGGGGCGTTCAACCTGGGCGAGGTCGGCAGGCGGATGCGCCACAACCCCGCGCTGCGCAGGATCTTCCTGGACAAGGCGCGGGTGCTGGCGCCCTACCGACCGCGTGCGGTGCACTGCCCGGCCGTCGTGTTCAAAGTGGACGTGGACGCGCGGGCCGCGGACCGGCTCACCGCCCGGCTGGCCCCGCTGTACGGCGGCGGGGTGCGCGTGCGGCCGGTGCCGGGCAACCACTGGTCGGTGTTGACCGAGCCGCACGTGCGGCGGCTCGCCGAGGAACTGATCACCACGTTGGCCGGCGTCGAGCCGGTGCGGAATGAGGTCGTCGATGTCCGCTGAACCGCGCGAGCGCGACACAGCCACGCAGGACCTGGTGCTCGACGCGGACCCGCCCGCGGTGTCGTCCGGTCCGGACCCGGGCTCGCCCGCCGCGGCGGGGTCCGCGGACGCCGCGGGCTCCGCGTCCGAGGAGCAGGCCCCGGAGCGGCCGCTGATCAAGAACCGGGACTTCCAGGCGCTGTGGAGCAGCGAGGCGTTCGCCGCGGTGGCCAAGGAGACCGCGGAGATCGCCTACCCGCTGCTGATCCTGGCCACCACCGGGTCCGCGCTGTACGCGGGCGTGGTCGGCTCGGCGCAGCTGATCACGGCGAGCGTGATGTCCATCCCGGGCGGCACGCTCGCGGACCGGGTCGACCGCCGGTTGCTGCTGGCCGGCTGCAACCTGGTCCGGGTCCTGCTGCTGGCGCTGTTCAGCGTGCTGATCTTCACCGAGAACACCAACATGCCGATCATCTTCGCCATCGCGGTGACGTCGGCGGTCTGCTTCGGGCTGTCGCAGCCCGCGGGGATGGCCGCGATCAAGGCGCTGGTGCCGCCGTCCCAGCTGACCCAGGCCACGGCGCAGAACCAGATCCGGTACTTCGGCGCGACCGTGGCCGGACCACCGATCGGCGGCGCGCTGTTCGCGGTGGCGCGGGCCTTCCCGTACCTGGCGGCGGCGCTGTCGTTCCTGATCTCCACCGCGCTCCTGCTGCTGGTGCGCAAGCCGATGCAGAGCGAGGAGAGCCGGGCCGCCAAGGAGAAGGGCGGCACGGCCGAGGGCTTCCGGTTCCTGTTCAAGCAGCCGATCCTGCGCCCGCTGATCATCTGGATCATGGGCTCGAACATGGCGTTCACCCACTCCGGCGTGTTCCTCGCGCTGATCGCGACCGCGCAGGGCCGCGGCGCGTCGGAGTCGTTCATCGGCGCCACCCTCGCCGTGGCGGGTCTCGGCGGGCTGTTCGGCTCGCTGATCGCCGGGTGGGTGTTCAGGAAGTTCAAGCCGTCGACGATCGTGCTCTACGGCGCGTGGATCGGCCCGGTGGTGGCGATCCTGCTGGCGATCACCCCCGGGGTGGTCCCGCTGGGGATCATCGTGACCCTCGTGTTCATCCGCGGCCCGATCATCAGCACCCTGTTCCTGTCCTACCTCGCCGCCGTCGCCCCGGACAAGGTCCAGGGACGCGTGCTGGGGGCGGTGTTCTTCATGTCCATGAGCGCGGCGCCGATCGGTGTCTTCCTGGTCGGCCTGGTGTTCGACCTGGCCGGCTCGACGTGGGTGTTCATCACGATGTGCGTGATCTCGGGCGTGGCCGCGCTGCCCACCCTGACCAAGCGCATCCGCACCCTGCCCGCACCGGAAACCGTCGCCGTCTGACCGTCGGAGGAGAAGCAATGAGCACCGAAGCGCAGCCGGGCGTGGACTACGAATCGCTCCCTCCGGAGTTCTTCACCGAGCCGACCTACCCCAACGACCACGCCGACAACGCGCGGCTGCGGTCGAAGTGCCCGGTGCACCGGGTCGACCACCCGATCGGCGCCGAGGCGTACGTCGTCATGGACTACGAGACGGTGGCCGCCTCGTTCAGCGACCCGCGGCTGTCCAAGAGCGTGGACAACGCGCCGGCGTGGTGGCAGGAGCTGCTGAAGGACTCCAGCCCGACCCTCATCCGCAACATGCTCACCGCGGACGCCCCTAGGCACACCCGGCTGCGCAAGCTCGTGGCGCAGGCGTTCACGCCCCGCAAGATGAGGGCGCTGCGGCCGAAGATCCAGGAGACCGCCGACGACCTGATCGACGCCTTCGCCGACGGCCGGGCCGACCTGTTCGACGAGTTCGCGATCGCCCTGCCGCTCAAGGTGATCTGCGAGTTCCTCGGCGTCCCGTTCGAGGACCGGGACAAGCTGCACGAGTGGGGTCTGCTGCTCAGCGGCGCGCCGTACGCGACCGAGGAGGAGAACCGCAGGCTGAAGTGGGCCAGCGACAGCATCGAGGAGTACCTGAAGGACCTGCTGGCCGCGCGGCGCGCCGAGGAGCTGGGCGACGACCTGGTCAGCACGCTCATCCGGGCCGCCGACGAGGACGACCGGTTCACCAACGACGAGCTGGTGTCCACGCTCATCCTGCTGATCAACGCCGGGCACAAGACGACCGCCTACACCATCAGCAACGGCATGGAGGCGCTGTTCGCCAACCCCGACCAGCTCGAGCTGCTGCGCGGGGACCCGGGCCTCGCGCCCGGCGCGGTCGAGGAGTTCCTGCGCTACCAGCCGCCCGTCTACCGCGGCACGCTGCGCGTGGCGCTCGAGGACATGGAGCTGGCCGGCGTGCCGATCGGCAAGGAGTCGTTCGTGCACCTGATGATCAGCTCCGCGAACCGCGACCCGGAGGTGTTCGAGGACCCGGACCGGCTGGACATCACCCGCACCGGCAGCCGGCACTTCGCCTTCGGCCACGGCGCGCACTTCTGCCCGGGCTCGCCGCTGTCCCGCCTGGAGGGCGAGATCGCGTTCAACACCCTGCTGCGCCGGCTGCCGGACATCACGCTCGCGGTGCCGCGCGAGGAGCTGCCCTGGCTCTACGACAACTCGGTCGGGCGCGGCGTCACCAGCCTCCCGATCACCTACACCACTAAGCTGCCCCGCTAGTCCAGCAGCGCACAACCCTTGGAGCACCACATGACCCACACCCCCGTCACCCTGATCACCGGCGGCGGCAGCGGCATCGGCGCGGCGACCGCGCGGCAGCTGCTCGGCAAGGGGCAGCGGGTGGCCGTCCTCGGACGCGGTCGCGACCGGCTCGACCGGTTCGCGAAGGAGCTCGGCGAGCCCGCCGAGCTGCTGACGATCCAGGGCGACACCGGGGACTGGGACGCCGTCCAGTCGGCGGTGGCCACCACGCTGGAGCGGTTCGGCCGGCTGGACGCGGCGGTCGCCAACGCGGGCTGGGCCACCCACGACGACATCGCGGAGGGCGACCCGGCCGGCTGGCGGGAGATGGTCCTGACCAACGTGCTGGGCCCCGCCCTGCTCATCCGCGCCGCGCTGGCGGCGTTGAAGGAGAGCAAGGGGCGGATCGTGCTGGTCGGCAGCGTCGCCGGGCACGTGCACTCGGCGGGCAACATCTACGGCATCACGAAGTGGGCGGTGACCGGTCTCGCGGAGAACACCCGCCGGCAGGTCACCGCCGACGGCGTCGGCGTCACGCTGGTGTCGCCCGGCCGCACCGAGACGCCGTTCTGGGACGAGTTCGGCTCGCTGCCCGACGGCAACCTCCTGTCCGCGGACCAGGTGGCCGACTCGATCGTGTTCGCGCTGACCCAGCCCGCGACCGTGGACGTCAACACCATCATCGTCAGGCCCATCGGCCAACCCGTCTGATCAAGGGAGCCAGCAGTGAAGACCGGACTGGTGTGCCTGCCGTTCGCCGGGGCGGGAGCCTCGTTCTTCCACCCGTGGTCCGCCCACGCGGGCGACCGGCTGGTCGTCGTGCCGCTGCAGCTGCCCGGTCGGGAGCGGCGCATCGACGCCGAGCCCTACCGGGACGCCCTGGTCGCCGCGGACGAGCTGCTGCCCGACCTGGAGCGGCAGCTCGACGGCCTGACCGACGTGGTCCTGTTCGGGCACAGCCTGGGCGCGGTCCTCGCCTACGAGCTGGCGCACCGGGTGCTCGCGCACCCGGAGCTGGTGCTGCGCCACCTGTTCGTCAGCGGGTCGCCCGAGCCGCACACGCAGCGGCCCCGGCGCGCCACCGGTCTGCCGGACGACGAGTTCCTGGGCCGGGTGTCGGAGTTCGCCGGGTTCGAGCACGAGGCGCTGCAGGACCCGGAGATGCGCGAGCTGATCCTGCCGACGCTGCGCGCCGACGTGGAGATGCACGAGAACTACCGGCCGAGCACGAACGACCGGCTGGCGGCCCCGATCACGTCGCTGCGCGGGTCGGACGACGCGCTGGTCACCGCGGCCGAGGCGGCCCGCTGGTCGGAGGTCGCCGGGGCCGGGTTCGAGTACGTGGAGGTGCCCGGCGGCCACATGTACCTGACCGGGTCGGCGCCCGAGCTGCTCAAGCTGATCGACGCCGCGGTCTAGGGGGCCACGATGCGGTTGACCGGGAAGGTCGTCATGATCACCGGGGCGGCCCGCGGCATCGGCCGGGCGGCCTCGGTCGCCTGCGCCGCCGAGGGCGCGGACCTGGTGCTGCTGGACGTGTGCGCGGACCTGCCGGGCGTGCCGTACCCACTGGGGTCGGCCAGCCAGCTCGAGCACACCGCGGCGCTGTGCCGGGACCGGGGCGCGTCGGCGCTCACCGTGAAGGCGGACGTGCGCGACCGCACCTCGGTGCGGGACGCCGTGGCCCTGGCCGGCGACCGCTACGGGCGGATCGACGTGGTGGTGAACAACGCGGGCATCGCCGCGCCCTCGGGCAAGGCGGTGCACGAGATCACCGAGGACGAGTGGTCGCTGATGCTGGACGTCGACCTGTCCGGGGCTTGGCGGGTGATCCGCGAGGTCGGCCGGGCCATGAGCGACCAGCGCTCGGGCAGCATCGTGAACATCGCCTCCACCGCCGGGCTGGTCGGCTACCGGCACTTCGCCGGGTACGTGGCCGCGAAGCACGGGCTGATCGGGCTGACCAAGGCCGCCGCGCTGGACCTCGCGCCGATGAAGGTGCGGGTGAACGCGGTGTGCCCGGGCAACGTGCGGGACGACCCCGAGGCCGAGGGCCGGATGCTGCGGGAGATCGCCCGCGCGCTGGACGTCCCGGCGGAGGAGCACGTGGCGGCCTTCACCGAGTCCCAGCCGATGAACCGGCTGGTCGAACCGGCCGACGTGGCGGGCGCCGTGGTGTTCCTCGCGTCGGACGACTCGGCGCAGGTGACCGGCTCGGTGCTCACCGTCGACGGCGGCTTCACCGCGCACTGACCACCACCGACCAGGAGGACACGTGTTGCCAGGCGCCCGATGCCACTCGCTGCGGGTCCGGCTCACCGCCGGGGTGTCGACGTCACCCGCGCAGCCCCGGCTGTGGGTGGAGGACGTGCCGGCCCGGTCGACCGAGCCGATCGCGCGACGGCGGCTCACGACCGAGCTGAACCGGGCGGTGACCGACCTGCGGTGCACCCTGCTGCGCTACCGGGACGGGCTCGCCGACCTGGTCCTGGTGGCGGACCGGGGGTTCCTGGACGCGGCCGGGCTGCGTGCCGCGGCGGCCGGGTTCACCGGGGCGGACCCGGTCGAGCCCGCCTGGGCCGAGGTGGCGGCGGCCGAGGTGGCAGCGGCCGGGGTGCCGGACTGGGCCGCGGCGCCCGACGTGGCGGGGCCCGGCTCGGCCGAGCTCGTCCTGCCGCTCGGCGAAGGAGGGGACGAGGACAGCTGGCGCACCGCGCTGGCGACCGCGCTGGTGCGCTACGCCTCGGTCGACTCCCCCGGCTGGGCGGTCGTCGGCACCGGGCGGGGCGCGGTGCGGGTGACCCCGGGCGGCGCCGCGGAACCGGTCGCCGACCCGGCCGCGGCCGGGTTGTTCGTGTCGCGCGAGGACTTCGGCGCGGACGAGTACCTGCCGTTCCTGGCCGCGCCGCTGCCGTTGACGTTCTCGGTGTGGCGGCAGGGCGGCGCGACGCGGCTGCGCTGCGACCACCAGGGCGGACGGATCTCGCCGGCGCAGGTCGAGCAGTTCACCCGTCACCTGGCGCACGTGCACCGCCAGGTGACGGCGGGCGTCGCCCCGGGCGCGGTGGAGCTGCTGGACGCCGGGGAACGCGACCGGGTGGCCGCGCTCGGCCTCCCGGAGCTCGCGCTCGACACCACGCCGACGACGATCGACGCGGCGTTCCGCGCGGTGGCGGCCCGCACGCCCGACCGGGTGGCGCTGACCGACGGCGACGTGCGGCTGACCTACCGCGAGCTGGACGAGCGCTCCCGGGCCGTGGCCGGCGGGCTGCGCGCGCTGGGCGTGGCCGACGGCGACCGGGTCGGGGTGTGCCTGGAGCGCACCGCCGAGCTGGTGGTCGTCCTCCTGGGCGTGCTCAAGGCGGGCGCCACCTACGTGCCCACCGACCCGGCCTACCCCGCCGAACGACTGGCCTACACGGCGCGGGACGCCGACCTCCGGCTGGTCGTCACCCGGCTGCCCGGGTTCACCGGCGCGGCGGGCACCGTGCCCGTGACGCCGGACGAGGTGGTCGCGGCCGGGTCCGGGCCCTTCGCCACGACCGCGACGCCCGACGACGCCGCGTACGTCATCTACACCTCCGGGTCGACCGGCCGGCCCAAGGGCGTGGTGGTGCCGCACCGCAACGTGATCGCGCTCGTGGACGCGACCCGTCCGGAGTTCCGGCTCGGCACCTCGGACGTGTGGACGCTGTTCCACTCCAGCGCGTTCGACTTCTCGGTGTGGGAGATCTGGGGCTGCCTGCTCACCGGCGGCCGGCTCGTGGTGGTGCCCTACTCCGTCTCCCGCGACCCGGTCGCGTTCCGCGACCTGCTCGCCGCCGAGCAGGTCACCGTGCTCAGCCAGACGCCGTCGGCGCTCGCGCAGCTGCTGGACGTGCGGCACCACGACCTGGTCGTGCGGTTGGTCGTGCTCGGCGGCGAGCCGCTGGACGCGGGGGTGCTGCTGCCGTGGTTCGACGCGCACCCCGAGTCGGCGTGCCGGGTGGTGAACATGTTCGGCATCACCGAGACCACCGTGCACGTCACGCACCGGACGGTCACCCGGCGGGACGCCCTGACCGGGTCGCGGTCCGTGGGGCCTCCCCTGCCCGGCTGGCACCTGTACGTGGTGGACCCGGACGGTCGGCTGCTGCCGCCGGGCGTGGCCGGGGAGATCCTGGTCGGCGGGGTCGGGGTGGCGGCCGGCTACCTCGCCCAGGACGACCTGACCGCGCAGCGGTTCACCCCCGACCCCGTGCGGCCGGGCGGCCCGGTCTACCACTCCGGGGACCTGGGCCGGCTGCGGCCCGACGGCGCGCTGGAGCACCTGGGGCGCATCGACAGCCAGGTGAAGGTGCGCGGGTTCCGGATCGAGCTGGACGAGATCCGCGCCGTGCTGGTGGAGGACCCGACCGTGCGGGCGGCGGCCGTGGTGGTCCGCCGGGACGACCCGAACGACGCGGCCACCGCCCGGATCGACGCGTACGTGGTGCTGACCGAGGACGCGGGCGGGACCTCGGGCGTGCGCAAGCGGGCCGCCGGGATCCTGCCCGACTACATGGTGCCGAGCACCGTGACCGCCCTCGGGTCGCTGCCGCTGACCACCAACGGCAAGTTGGACGCGGCGAAGCTGCCGCCACCGGTGGCCGCGGTGGCGAAGCCGGTCGAGGCGCCCACCGGGAACGACGACCTCGCCACCAGGCTGCGCGAGCTGTGGGGCGCGGTGCTGGGCGTGCCGGTGGGGCTGGACGACGACTTCTTCGAGCTGGGCGGCAACTCGCTGTTCGCGGTGCGCATCGGGGCGCGGATGAGGGAAGGCGGTCTGCCGCCGCTGCAACTGCGCGAGCTGTACCGCCACCCGACGATCCGCTCGGTGGTCACCGCCCTCGGCGACCAGGGCCGCTGAGCCGCCGCCACCGCACGAGGCTCACCACCGGCGCACATCCCGTCGATCGCGACGACCGGCCGGAAAGGCGTTCACCACTGCCGTCGGGGTGCGCGTCGACGCCCCGGCAGGTAAGCGCTTTCCTTGGTTGACACTCGATCGATTCACCCATCTGTTAACGCTAACTCCGCCCTGGGTCACCTGCCGACCGGACGGGGTCCGTTCCTCCCGGATGGCAACCCTAGCAGAGAAGCGTGACCTACGTCACTTTCTGTTAGCGCTCTCAACCAGGGCGCTACGAACGCCGTCCACAGTGGACCAGACAACCGCTCCGCCGGCGCGCCGACGTATTATGATCCACCGATGGTCACCATCGCCGACGTCGCCCGAGCGGCGGGAGTCTCGCCCAGCACCGTCTCGTACGTGCTGTCCGGCAAGCGCTCGATCTCGGAGACGACCCGGCGCCGCGTGCACCACAGCATCCGCGCGCTCGGCTACCGGCCGAACGCGGGGGCGCGGGCCCTGGCGAGCAGCCGCACGAACGTGCTCGCCCTGGTCGTGCCGCTGCGCGCCGACCTGAACGTCCCCGTGGTCATGCAGTTCGTCGCGGCCACGGTCGCCGCGGCCCGCTCCCACGACCACGACGTGCTGCTGCTGACCGCGGACGAGGGCGCGGAGGGGCTGCACCGGGTGGTGGCCTCCTCCCTCGCCGACGCGATCATCGTGATGGACGTCGAGGCGGCCGAACCCCGCGTGCCGGTGCTGCGCGAGCTGAGCCGGCCCGCGGTGCTGATCGGCGTGCCGGACGACCCCCACGCGCTCACCTGCGTCGACCTCGACTTCACCGCCGCCGGGTCGGACTGCGTGCACCACCTCGCCGACCTCGGTCACCGCGACGTCGCCCTCATCGGCCCCTCCCCCGCCGTCTACCAGCGCGGCACGAGCTACGCGGGCCGGTTCCTCAGCGGCTTCCGGCGGACCGCCGCGAGCCGCGGCGTCGAGGCCGCCGCGCTGGCCTGCGTGCCGACCTACGACGGCCTCCGGGAGTGCCTGGACGGCCTGCTGGCCGGTCACCGCCCCGTCACCGGCCTGGTGGTGCACAACGAGGCCATCCTCGGCCCGCTGCTGTCGGAGCTGGCCCGGCGGGGCCTGGCCGTCCCGCGCGACCTCTCGGTGCTGGCGGTCTGCCCGCCGGACGTGGCGCAGGCGCAGGCCGTGCCGCTGTCCTCGATCGACCTGCCGGCCGTCGAGCTCGGGCGGCTGGCCGTCGAGCTGGCGATGCGCCGGCTCGACGGCCCCGCCGAACCCGAGGTCCGGTTGCTGCCACCCCGGCTAACGGCCCGCGGCAGCACCGGTCCGGTGGTTGCCTAGGGTCACCAGGCGCACCTTCCCGGGGTCACCCGGCGCCGCCTCGGTCGCGATCACGGCGAAGGTGAGCGTGTTGCGGTCGCGCAGCACCCCGTTCGGGAGCACGAACTCCCGCTGCGGGCCGACGCCGTTGAGGTACTGGCCCATGTTCCAGCCGTTGACGAAGAGCAGCACCCGGTAGCCCCGCGCGGTGGTGTCCTCGAACCTCAGGCCGAGCGACACGTCGTGCCCGCGCGGCAGGGGAGACCACGTGCCGCTGCTCGGCCGACGCGGGGGCCGCGACCACCGGGGTGGTCGCGGCCGGCGAGCCCAACAGGACGAGCACGACCGCTGAGAACCTCACCGGACCCCTCGCAGCGTCAGCGCACCGCCTTCAGCGCTGACGAGCACGCCGTCGGAGTGCGAGCCGAGCGTGCCGCCGTCGACCGCGTCGACGGCGGCGGCGCCGACCAGCAGCAGCGCCCAGCTCGACGGCGCGCCCTCGGCCTCGACCCGGATCTCGTCGCCCTGGCGGCGGGTGCGGAACGTGGCGTCGCCGACCACCGTCACGTGGTCGCCGTCGGCGAGCCGGTAGGCCCGCAGCGTGACGCCCTCGGCGTAGTCGTAGTCCGGCCGGTCGTCGACCGCGCCCACCGGCAGGATCGTGTCCGGGCGCACGAGCACCGGCGCGGTGAGGAAGTCGCAGCGCTCGCGCGCCCAGCGCGGGCCCTGCACGGTCTCGCCGGTCAGCAGGTGGGTCCACACACCCTCGGGGACGTAGTAGGACACGTCGCCCTCGTCCGAGAACACCGGGGCGACCAGCAGGTCGTCGCCGAGCATGTACTGGCGTTCGAGGTGGGCGCAGCCGGGGTCGTCCGGGAACTCCACCACCATCGCCCGCATCATCGGCGCGCCCTCGGCGGCGGCCTGCCGCGCGGCGCCGTGCAGGTACGGCATCAGCCGCAGCTTCAGCTTCGTGAAGTGCCGCAGCACGTCGACGGACTCCTCGTCGAACAGCCACGGCACCCGGTAGGACGAGCTGCCGTGCAGCCGGCTGTGCGAGGACAGCAGGCCGAACGCGATCCACCGCTTGAACAACGCCGCCGACGGCGTGCCCTCGAACCCGCCGATGTCGTGGCTCCAGTAGCCGAACCCGGACAGGCCCAGCGACAGCCCGCCGCGCAGGCTCTCCGCCATCGACTCGTAGGTGGCCTCGCAGTCGCCGCCCCAGTGCACCGGGAACTGCTGCGAGCCGGCCGTGGCGGACCGGGCGAACACCACCGCGTCGCCGTCGCCGCGCCGCTCGCGCAGCACCTCGAACACCGTCTGGTTGTAGAGGTGGGTGTAGTGGTTGTGCATCCGCTCCGGGTCGGAGCCGTCGTGGTAGACGACGTCGGTCGGCACGCGCTCGCCGAAGTCGGTCTTGAAGCAGTCCACGCCCTGGGCCAGCAGCGCGTCCAGCTTGGCCGCGTACCACGCGCGGGCGGCCGGGTTGGTGAAGTCGACCAGCGCCATGCCCGGCTGCCACAGGTCCCACTGCCACACGTCGCCGTTCGGCCTGCGCAGCAGGTAGCCGTTCGCCTTGCCCTCGGCGAACAGCGGCGACCGCTGCGCGATGTAGGGGTTGATCCACACCGAGATCCGCAGGCCCCGGGCGCGCAGGCGCTCGAGCATCCCGACCGGGTCCGGGAAGGTGCGCGGGTCCCACTCGAAGTCGCACCAGTGGAACTCGCGCATCCAGAAGCAGTCGAAGTGGAACACGCTCAGCGGCAGGTCGCGCTGCAGCATCCCGTCGATGAACCCCGACACCGTCTCCTCGTCGTACGACGTGGTGAACGACGTCGACAGCCACAGGCCGAACGACCACGCGGGCGGCAGCGCGGGCCGACCGGTGAGCGCGGTGTACTTGCGCAGGATCTCGCGCGGCGTCGGACCGTAGATCAGGAAGTACTCCAGCGACTGGCCCTCGACGCTGAACTGGACCTTCGACACCGCCTCCGAGCCGACCTCGAACGACACCAGCCCGGGGTGGTTGACGAAGATCCCGTAGCCCGCGTTCGTGAGGTAGAACGGGACGTTCTTGTACGCCTGCTCGCTGCTCGTGCCGCCGTCGGCGTTCCAGATGTCGACGGTCTGGCCGTTCTTGACCAGCGGGCCGAACCGCTCGCCCAGCCCGTAGACGGTGTCGCCGACGCCCAGGGTGAGCTGCTCGCGGACGTGGTGCGTGCCGTCCACGGTCATGAAGCCGATGCCCTTGGCGCCGCTGCTGGTCAGCGGACGGCCGTCGGCGGTGAACTCGACCCGCCACTCCTCGCCGCGGCGCACCCGCACCGACAACGCGCCGGCGGTCATCACCACCCCGGCGTCGTCCTCCACCACCTTGGCCTCGTGGGCGCCGTCGGCGGCCACGGAGAACACCGGCTCCGCGGGCGTCCCACCGTCGAAGTGCGTGATCGTCACGCCGATCACGTCGGCCATCGGCGAGGTGAGCCCCAGCGTGACCGCCGGGCCCTTGAGCGTGTCGCCGCGGTGCCGGATCGGACGGGTCGACGCGTGCACGACGACCTCCCCGTTCCCCGCGGCGACGTCGCGCACCTCGACCGGGTGCGCGGCCTCGACCCCCGGTCGCAGCAGCCAGTACCCGTCGCTGAACTTCACCCGAACTCCAATCGGCGAAAACCTGACCGCGTGCGGTCAGGGGAAGCGGCTCGATGTGTCTCTTGCCGGTCGACCGGCGCGCGGCGCCGCGCGACCCGGCGGGGCGCCGGGGGAACCGGAGCCGGCCCCACCGGTAACCGCTCCCGCCGGTGCGGGCCCGTCACTTGACCGCCCCCGCCGTGATGCCGCGGGTCAACGCGCGCTGGAAGATCAGGAAGAAGACGATGGCCGGGACAACCCCGAGCAGCGCCGAGGCGCTGGTCATCGTGGCGTCCATCATCCGCTGGCCCTGGAGCACCCCCAGCGCCACCGGCACGGTCTGGTTCTCGTTGGAGATCAGCAGCACCAGCGGCAGGAAGAACTCGTTCCAGGTCCAGATGAAGAAGAACACGAACAGCACGCCCAGGGTCGGCCTGCTGATCGGCACCACGATCCGCACCAGCGCCTGCCACTTGGTCGCGCCGTCGATGCGGGCGGCCTCCAGCAGCTCGCGCGGGAAGCCGCCGAGCGTGGAGGTGAGCAGGTAGGTGCCGAACGCGGCCTGGACCACCGTGAAGACGATGATCACGGCGAGCTTGGTGTCGTACAGCCCGACCTCGTTGGCCAGGAAGTACAGCGGGTAGGCCAGCGCTTCCTGCGGCAGCGTGTTCGCGATGAGGAACACCACCAGGATCCACAGCCGGCCCTTCACGCGGCCGATGCCCAGCGCGTAGGCGTTGAACACCGACACGACCACCGCGAGCACGGCCACCGACCCGCTGATCACCACGCTGTTGACCAGCTTCTCGCCGAAGTCCACCCGTTCCCAGAAGGCGACGATGCCGTCCAGCGAGATGCCCGAGGGCAGGTCGAGCGGTCCGCCGGTGGAGTACTCGGCCGGTGTCTTGACCGCGTTGAGCGCGACGAGGACGAACGGCGCCAGCATCACCGCGGCGAGCACGATCATCGACCACAGCACCGCGTGCCGCCTCATCAGCGCCCACCCCGGTTCTGCACGCGCAGGAACACCGCCGTGAGGACCAGGATCAGCGCGGTGAGCACGGTGGCGATGGCCGCGCCGTAGCCGACCTGGGTCTTCTCGAAGAAGTTCTGGAACGAGTAGTAGGACGGCACGTTGGTCGACCCGCCCGGCCCGCCCCTGGTCAGCACGTAGATCGGCGCGAACACCTTCAACGCGGCGATCGTGCAGGTCAGCAGCACGACGAAGATCTCCGGCCGGATCTGCGGCACGGTGACGTGGAAGAACCGGCCCCACCACGACGCGCCGTCCAGCTCCGCGGCCTCGTGCAGCGACGGGTCCACGCGCTGCATCCCGGCCATGAAGATCACCACCGGGTAGCCGACCTGGATCCACAGCATCACCGCCATCACCGACCACAGCGCGAAGTCGGGGTCGCCGAGCCAGTTCCGGGCCAGCGAGTCCAACCCGACCGCGCGCAGCACCTCGTTGAGCGCGCCGTCCCGCGGCGCCAGGATCCAGCTCCACACGATCCCGGCCACCGCGATCGGCAGCACCTGGGGCAGGTAGACGCAGGCCCGCAGCACGGCGGCGTGCCGGGCGCCGAAGTGCTTGCCGATGAAGTCGAACAGGGCGGCGGCGATGACGAGCCCGGCCAGCGTGGGCAGGATCGCCATCGCCACCACGAGCCCGACGTTGTGCCGGAACGACGCCCAGAACGTGCCGTCGCCCATCAGCCGGGTGTAGTTGTCCAGCCCGACCCACTCCGGGGTGCCCGCGCCGGACCACTCGGTGAAGCTGATGCCGATGTTCATCCCGAACGGCACCAGGATCACCGCGAGCAGCAGCAGGCCACCGGGGATGAGGAAGAGCAGGTACGACCCGCGGTCGCGGATGGAGGCGGGTACCGAGCTCATTTGCCTACGCTCGCCGTGTTCTCCTTGTAGTAGTCCGCCATCTCGGTCAGCGCCTCGTGCGCGCCGATCTGCCCGGTGATCACCTTCTGCACGGACGACACCTGCGCGTCGTAGAAGCCGGGTGCGGGCCAGTCCGGGTAGAACGCCAGCCGGTCGCCGTCCACGAGCGCCTTGAAGTCGTCGTTGAGCTGCTTGGTCTTCGGGTCGGTCACGGGGGTCTCGCCCGGCGCGACCGCGATGCCGCCCGCGTCGCGCAGCTTGTCCTGGATCGCCGGCGACATGGTGATCTCGATGAAGTCGTAGGCGAGCTGCTTGTTCTTCGAGCCCTCGGGCACGACCCACAGGTTGCCGCTGGACCCGGCGGTCATGCCCGGCCACGGCACCGAGGCCCACTCGAAGTCCTTGACCTGCGCCTGCACCCGGCCGTACCACCAGCTGCCGCTGATCATGATCGGGCTCTTGCCCTGCATGAACGACAGGCCCATGTCCTCGGCCTTCACACCGGCCGAGTCCTTGGAGATGTAGCCCTCGCGCAGCCACTCGGCGAACCGCTCCGCGCCGAACACCCACGGCTTGTCGTGGAAGTCCACGTCACCGGTGTAGCGCTGGAACCGGTCCACCCAGTCCCGGTCGGCCCGGGTCAGCGCCAGTTGGTACAGCAGTTGCGCGGCCGGGTACTCGGCGCCGCCGAGCGCGAGCGGCGTGACGCCGGCGGCGACGAACTTCTTCATCGCGGCGGTCAGCTCGTCCAGCGTCCGCGGCGCGGCCAGCCCCTGCTGGTCGAACAGGGTCTTGTTGTAGTAGACCATCACGTACTCGGCGTAGTTCGGGACGCCGTACCACTTCCCGGACCCCATCACGCCGCGGTCGTCGTACTTCGCCGTGGTGTCGATGCCCGGCCCGAGCTTCTTGTCCCACCCGCGCTTGGCGACCTCGTCGCTGATGTCGGTCAGCAGGCCCTGCTTGGACAGCAGGCCGGTGGTCGCGTTGCCCTTGTTGTACTCCAGGATGTCCGGCGCGTCCTTGGAGTTGAGCACCATCGAGGCCGTCTTCTGGATCTGCTCGAAGCCCTTCTCCTCGAACTTCACCGTCACGCCCGGGTGCGAGGCCTCGAACTGCTTGATCGCCTCCGCCCACGCCACGCCCATGGCGCTGTCCGGACCCTCGTAGTGCCACAGCTTGAGGGTGTTGGGGTCGGAAGCTCCGTCGGAGCCGCCGCAGCCGGCCAGGGCCAGCACGGCCGCGACCGCGGCTGCCAGGAGACGCTTGGACATCAGGGTGATCCCTCCACGGTGAGGTTGTCGATCCGGGCCTTCCCCGTGAAGACCAGGTAGACGTCCTGCCGGCCGGTCGCGCCGAGCAACGGCGCCGTGACCGCGGTCCAGGAGTGCCCGTCGGCGGTGGTCGGCACGGCGAGCGTGCCCGCCAACCGGCCGCCGGGGCCGCCGAGGCGCACCTCGACGGTCGTCGGCGCGTCCGGGTTCGCCACCCGGGCCGTCAGCGACCGGGACGACCGGCCCAGGTCGACGTCCTCGAACGAGACCCACTGGCCGGGCGCGGTCGAGGCGACGGCGGTGCCGCGTTCCTTGGTGGTGTCCACCAGGGTGACGCCGGAGTAGTCGTCGAAGTTCTGCGCCTGCGTGACCCGGCGCAGGTCGCGCGGCGGGATGGTCTCGCCGCGCACGCTGATCACGCGGGTCAGCGGACCGACCGCCAGCTCGTGCGGCGCGCTCTCCACCACCGGCTTCTCCCGGGTCACGTCCCAGAACGCCAGGTCGGCGGCGCGCACGGTCAGCTGGACGGTCTTCGTCTCGCCGGGCCGCAGCTCCACCCGGTCGAACGCGCGCAGCCGCTTGAGCGGCTGCCGGGCCCGTGACGCCGGCTGGCGCGAGTACAGCCGCACCACCTCGGCCCCCGCCCGGTCGCCCCGGTTGGTCACGTCCACGCGCACGCGCACCTCGCCGGAGGCGTCCACCGCGGTCCGGTCCACCCGCAGCCGCGAGTAGCCGAACGACGTGTAGCTCAACCCGTGCCCGAACGGGTACAGCGGCTCGCCGGTGAAGTACTGGTAGGTGTGCCCGGACTTCGAGATGTCGTACCGGAGCTTGTCCGGCAGGTCCGCGTCGGACCGGTACCAGGTCTGGGTCAGCCTGGCGCTCGGGTTGTGGTCGCCGAACAGCACGTCGGCGATCGCGTGGCCGGTCTCCTGGCCCGCGTGCGTGGTCCACAGCACGGCGGGCAGGTCCGCGGTGTCCCAGTCGCCCGCGTACGGGTAGCCGCTCTCCAGCACGACGACCGTGCGCGGGTTCGCCTCGCGCACCGCGTCGATCACGGCGCGCTGGCCGGCGGGCAGCACGGTGGTCTCGCGGTCGTCGTCCTCGCGGCCGTTGATGAACGGCATGCTGCCGACCACCACCACGGCCGCGTCCGCGCCCTTCGCCGCTTGCACCGCGCTGTCCACACCGCTGCGCACGACCTCGCGCCCGAATTTCGCCGCCGCCGCCGGCGTCTCGGCGGTCACGGTCAGCCTGCCGTCCGCGCCGACGACCGCGTACCGGCCCCGGCCGAACCACGACTGCGTGACGTCGTTGCCCGCGTACTCCAGCACGAAGGAGCCGTCGGGCAGCGCCACGAGCTCGAACTGCTGCTGGACGAACCAGCCGTTGGGTTGCCTCGCGTTGTTGACGAGGCTGCGACCGTCGCCCAGGGACACCGTCCTGCCGTTCGCGGCCGCCCGCAGCGTGACCGTGCCCTCGCCCCAGTCGAACACGTCGAACCCGCTTGCGTCGCCCGGCGTCACCTCGGTGGCGGTGAGCGGCGCGCCGGAGTCCGAAGTGGACGCGGTGACGTACTTCCCGGTGGCCAGATCACGCAACCGGATGTGGTCGACGCCTTCGCTGGAGGTGACCGCGGCCCGTTCGGCGAGGCCCTGCAGGGGCGTGACGCGGTAGGGCATCGTGCCGGAGTACCAGTCCTCGTACAGCGTGTCCGCGAGCTGACCGACGACCGCGACCTCCTTGGTGTCCGCGGTGGACAGCGGCAGGGTGTTCCGGTCGTTGCGCAGCAGCACGACCTGCTCGGCGGCCACCTGTCGGGCGAGCTGCCGGTGTTCCGGCGCGTCGATCACGTCCGGTGTGGTGCTCGCGTGCGGGTTGCGGCCGGGCGGGTCGAACTCGCCGAGCCGGAACCTGATCGACAGCACGTGCCGCGCCGCGTCCTCGACGTCGGCCGCGGTGATCAGACCCCGGTCGATCGCGGCCTTGACCGACGCGGTGGTGGGGGCGGAGTTCCGGTCGTCCTCGGTGAAGCTGTCCAGGCCCGCGCGGATCGCGGCGGCGTTGCCCTCGACCCGGTTCGGGTGGTACCGCTGGGCGCCGGCGACGTTCGACGCGCCGCCCGCGTCGCCGACGATCATCAGGTCCTCGTCGGTCCAGGAGCGCACGACCTCGTCCAGCTCGGGGCCGACGTGCGTCGGGCGGCCGTTGACCAGGTTGTACGACGCCATGACGCCGGTCGCGGCGTCCGCCGAGATCGCCGGGCGGAAGGCGGCCTCGTCGTAGTCCTTCAGGATGCGCGGCGGGACGATCGAGTCGACGGTGACGCGGTCGTCCTCGACGTTGTAGGCCAGGTAGTGCTTCAGCGTCGGCGCGGCCTGGAGGTAGTCGGGGTGGTCGCCCTGGACGCCGTGACCGAACGCGGTGGAGATCCGGCCCGTCAGGTACGGGTCCTCCGAGTAGCCCTCCTCGTTGCGGCCCCACCTCGGGTCGCGCAGCGGGTTCACCACCGGCGCCCACAGGTTGAGGCCGTTGTGCGCGGGGTCCTTCGCGTGGAAGCCGCGGGCCTCGCGGCCGGTGACCGCGCCCACCCGCTCGACCAGGTCGGGGTTCCAGGTGTTCGCCAGGCCCAAGGCCTGCGGGAACACCGTCGCCCCGCCGAGCCAGGCCACGCCGTGCAGCGCCTCCGTGCCGGTCTTGAACGCGCCGATCCCGAGCCTCGGGATCGCCGGTTGGTACTGGTGCAGCAGCGACACCTCCTCGTCGACCGTCAACCTGGCGAGCAGGTCGGCGATCCGGGTGGCGCGCGGCAGGTCCGGGTCGCGGAACGGGAGCTCGTCGGCGTGGGCGGGCAGCGGCGCGACGAGCAGCGACGCGACCAGCGGAAGCACCAGCGAACGGCGGGCTCTCGACACGGGCCGCCCCCTTCGTCTCCGGGGAAGCGTGGAGCTCCCTCGCCATCGAAGCGCTTCGACTGGCGACCCTAGAGGGCCGGCCGCGACGGGCGCAACAGGCCGCCGGAGTGAAAGTTGTTAACGCTAATTCACTTGACCGGAACGTCTTGACACCCGCGCGTCCCGGGAGATACGACTAGTACCTCGCCGCCATGGACCGCCACTTTTCCGGCCCGTGGATGTTAACGCTCACATTCGCCGCCGGACCCTACGGACCTGGGGGCCGCGCATGCGCACCCGCACCCTGCTCGCCGCCGTGACCAGCGTGGTGGTCGCCGCGTTCGGCCTCGCCGGTCCCGCGCCGGCCGCCCTCGCCGCCGGTCCGGTGCCGCACACCTGATGACCGCGTTCACCAACAGCAGCGAGTCGAACATGCACGTCTACGACTCGGCGAACGCGACCAGCTTCGCCCTCGTCCGGTCCAACGCCTACACCCCGCCGTCCGGCCTCATCCGCGACCCCAGCGTCATCCGGCACACCGACGGCTACTACTACATCGTCTACACCACCAACTGGACCGGCGACACCATCGGCTTCGCCCGCAGCGCCGACTACACGACGTGGACGTTCCTGCGGAACGTGGTGGTGGGCTTGAACGGCTCCACCGGCAGCACCTGGGCGCCGGAGTGGTTCAAGGACTCCGACGGCAGCGTGCACGTGGTCTTCTCCGCCTCCACCACCGGCACCGCCGGTCAGTTCCGGCCCTACCGGATCACCGCGACCAACAGCGCGCTGTCCACGTGGACCTCGCCGACACCGCTGGGCATCCCGGCCAACTACATCGACAGCCACCTCGTCAAGGTCGGCGGGACCTACCACAACTTCCTCAAGAACGAGACCACGAAGTACATCGAGCACGCCACCGCGACGTCGCTGAACGGACCGTGGCAGTTCGTCGGCACCGGCAACTGGGCGGGCTGGGGCTCGGGGCTCGAAGGCCCGGCGCTCGTGCGGCTGCCGGACGGCCGCTGGCGGATCTACTTCGACCAGTACGGCGCCAAGCGCTACTACTACGCGGACAGCTCGAACCTGAGCTCGTTCGGCGCCAAGGTGGAGCTGACCGGGCTGTCCGGCACCGCCCGGCACTTCACCGTGCTGCGCGAGGACGTCGGCGACGGCACCGCGGTGGCCACCGGCAGGCGCTCGCTGCGCTCGGCCAACTTCGCCGACCGCTACCTGCGGCACCGCGACAACCTGGCCTACGTGGACCCGATCAGCACGGCGACCGACCGCGCCGACGCCACGTTCGACGTCGTCGCCGGGCTGGCCAACGCCGGCTGCTACTCGTTCCAGTCGGTCAACCACCCCGGTCGCTACCTGCGGCACCACACCATGCGCCTGGTGCTGAACGCCGACGACGGTTCGGCGGTGTTCCGCGCGGACGCCACGTTCTGCGGACGGGCCGGGCTCGCGGGCGGCGGCACGACGTCGTTCGAGTCGTTCAACTTCCCCGGCCGCTACCTGCGGCACTACGACTACGCGATGCGGCTGGACCCGCGCACGTCCGACGCCGCGTTCACCGGTGACGCCTCCTTCACCGTGACCGCGCCGTTGGGCTGACGGTCGCGGACCCGCCCCCGGCGGGGCGGGTCCGCGGTCGCGGTCAGGCGGTGAGCAGCGTCAAGCCGTAGGTGGACAGGATCTCGTTGATCGGCTGGAACCAGGTCCGGCCGCCGGACGAGCAGTTGCCGTAGCCGCCGGACGTGACGCCCTGCGCCTGGTCGCCGGTGATGAACGAGCCGCCGGAGTCGCCGCCCTCGGCGCACACGCTGGTGCCCGCCATCTGGTGCACGTCACCCTGCGCGTAGTGGATCGTCTCGTTGCGGGACTGGATCACGCCGCAGTGCCAGTGGGTCGTGGAGCCCGAACGGCAGACGGACGTGCCGACCGGCGCCTCCCACGAGCCGCGCACCAGGGCGTCGCTGACCGTGCCCCAGCCGAGCACGACGGGCGCGTTCCACCAGCCGCCGCCGGTGCGGACCCACGCGTAGTCGTTGCCGGGGAACGAGGACCCGGCGAACTGGCCCTGCCAGGACCGGTCCCAGCCGTACACCTGGGCGCCCGTGCCGCCGCAGTGGCCGGCCGTGACGTAGCCGCCGTGCACCGAGAAGCCGATGGAGCAGCGGACGTTGCCGGTGTAGTACGGGTCGCCGCCGACGGTCCCGGCAGCGAACGGCACGGGCGCGGTGACGCCCTCGGTGTTCACCTCGACGGGACCGTGCTTGCGCGCCTCGGCCAGGAACCGCGCGACCTCCGCGGTCTGCACGCCGGGCTGGACGTCGACCACCACCGCGCCGCTGCGCGGGTCCGGGTGCCAGCTGGTCACGGCCGCGGGCACCGCGCCGGACGCCGACAACGCGTCCACGCGGTCCTTGACCCGGTCGAGCTCGGCCGCGCTGCGGCCGACCAGCCGCGCCTCGGCGCCGGTGGCGCGGACCCGGTCGGCCGCCGCGGTGTCGGTCACGCCGACCACGAGCACGCCCTTGTCCTGGTCGAACCAGCTGCCGCCGAAGGACGACCCGGCCGCGGTGCGCGCCGAGGGAGCGCGCCGGGTGGCCATCGCCTCCAGGTCGAGCCTGGTCCGGACCTGCTGCTCGGTCAGCCCGAACGCGGTCCGCATCGCGGACACCAGGCCCGGCGAGAGCTGGTCGGCCGCCGGCGCGGCCTGGGCCGCCGGGGCGACCACCAGCCCGCTCACCGCCAGCGCGGCGGCCACACCGATCTTCGTCAACGTTGTCATCCGCATGCAGTTCTCCTTGTCCACAGGGAGGCGCGAGGCCGATGCAGGTCGACCGCGCACCCGAGGCAAGTCAGTGAGAGAGCGCTCTCACAGTCTGCTGGTTCAGACCATGCAACACCCGCTGCCCGTCGTCAATCCCCTGCGGCGGACCGGTCCTCCGCCGCGTCGGGCGCCCCGGTGCGGCGACCGGTCGCCGGGCGCGGCGAAACTCCGCCCGTGACGGCGCGACCGCCGCTTACCCTTGCCGGGCTCGAACCCGAGCGCACGCACCGACAGAGGGGGAAGAACCCGTGCACCTGAACCGAAGACTCGGCGCCGTGCTGACGGCGACCGCAGCGGCGACCGCGGTCCTGACCGGTTCCGCGCAGGCCGCCGGCACGATGACCGAGCTGCCCGCGCTGCCCGGCTCCTACGAGGCCATCGCCACGGGGGTGAACAACGCCGGCGTCATCGTGGGCCGCTCGATCCGCGACGGGTGGGGACGCGCGACCCGGTGGACCGCGGCCGGCGGGGCGACCGACCTGGGCGCGCTGCCCGGCGGCCAGTACAGCATCGCGACCGGGATCAACGGCTCCGGGGTGATCGCGGGCCACTCGGAGGTGGCCGGCGGGACCAGCCGCGCGGTGCGGTTCGGCCCGGGCGGCGGCATTACCGACCTGGGCCTGGTCCCCGGTTACAGCGACAGCTTCGGCCTGGGCGTCGACGAGGCCGGCGTGGTGGTCGGCGAGGGTTGGGACCGGTCGACGGCCGGCCGCCGCGCGGTGAAGTGGGACGCCTCCGGTGCGCTGACGCAGTTCGCGCTCCCCAACGGGACCCGCAAGAGCCTGTTGGGCGGGGTCGCGGCCAACGGCATCGCGGCCGGCAGCGTGTTCGTCACCGAGCAGGTCGAGAAGGCCGTGCGGTGGGACCAGGACGGCACCTTCACCCTGCTGGCCTCGCTGCCCGGCGGCGGCAACACCAGGGCGATCGCGGTCAACCGGTACGGGCAGGCGGCCGGCTACGCGTACACCGCGAACGGCTACCAGCACGCGGTGCGCTGGTCCCGTGAGGGCAGGGTCATCGACCTCGGCGCCGCCACCCCGCACCACAGCATCGCGCGGGGCATCAACGAGAACGGCACCGTGGTCGGCGACGCGCAGGACAGCACGGGCCGGTACCAGCCGACGCGCTGGAGCTCGGGCGGCGAGGCCCTCGCCCTGGGGCTGCCCGCGAACACCTACGCCGGCAGCGCGTGGGCCGTCAACCGGGCGGGCGTGATCGTCGGCTTCACCGACGAAGGCGGCCGGAGCCGCGCCGTCCGCTGGTACGCGGGCTGATCCGCGCGGGGTGCCGTCCGGTGTGGACGGCACCCCGCCGGCTCAGGAGTTGCGCAGGAAGCGGTCCAGGACGCGGACGCCGAACTGCAGGGCGTCGACCGGCACGCGCTCGTCCACGCCGTGGAACAGGCCGGAGAAGTCCAGGTCGGCGGGCAGCTTCAGCGGGGCGAAGCCGAAGTTGCGGATGCCCAGCTCCTGGAACGACTTGGCGTCCGTGCCGCCCGACAGCATGTACGGCAGCACCTTCGCGCCCGGGTCCTCGGCGGTGATCGAGGCCGTCATCGCGTCGACCAGCGCGCCGTCGAACGTGGTCTCCACCGGCGGCAGCCCGAGCCACTCGCGCTCCACGTCCGGGCCGAGCAGCTCGGCCAGCTCGCGGTCGAACGCCTCCTCGCGGCCCGGCAGGATGCGGCAGTCCACGGTGGCCTCCGCGACCGACGGGATCACGTTCGCCTTGTACCCGGCGGACAGCATGGTGGGGTTGGCCGTGTCGCGCAGCGTCGCCCCGATCATCCGCGACAACGCGCCCAGCTTGCCGATCGAGCCTTCGAGGTCGTCCTCGGGGAACTCCAGCCCGGTGATCTCCGACACCCCGGCCAGGAACTCGCGCACGGACGGCGTGAGGATCACCGGGAACCGGTGCTGTCCCAGCTTGGTGACCGCCGCCGCCAGCTTCGCCACCGCGTTGTCGTGGTGGATCATCGAACCGTGGCCCGCGGTGCCGCGCACGCGCAGCTTGAGCCACCGGATGCCCTTCTCGGCGGTCTCCACCAGGTAGGCCCGGACGTCGTCCTTGAGGGTGATGGAGAAGCCGCCGACCTCGCTGATCGCCTCGGTGACGCCCTCGAACAGCTCCGGGCGGTTGTCCACCAGCCACTTGGCGCCGAACTGGCCGCCGGCTTCCTCGTCGGCCAGGAAGGCGAACACGAGGTCGCGCGGCGGCACGACGCCGTCCCGCTTGAACCGCCGCGCGACGGCGAGCGTCATCGCGACCATGTCCTTCATGTCGACCGCGCCGCGGCCCCACACGTACCCGTCCTGGACCGCGCCGGAGAACGGGTGCACCGACCACTCGGAGGCGTCGGCGGGCACCACGTCCAGGTGACCGTGCACCAGCAGCGCGCCCCGTGACGGGTCGGCGCCGGCCAGGCGCGCGACCACGTTGCCGCGCCCCTTGGCGCCCGACTCCACGTAGGTGGTCTCGTAGCCGACCTCGCCGAGCTTCTCCGCGACCCACTCGGCCGCCGCGCGCTCCCCGACGACCGTGGCCGGGTCTCCCGTGTTGGTCGTGTCGATCCTGATCAGCTCGCTGGCCAGCGACACGACCTCGTCCTGCGCGAGCCGCAGCCCGGCACCGTCATCCAAGTTGCTCACCGGGTCTTCCTACCACCCGCGGCCCGGCGCGGTTCGTCAGCGCTCGGAGCCGTCACCTCGGACGACGGCCACCGGGCAGGGCGCGTGGTGCAGCATCGCGTGGCTGACCGAGCCGAGCAGCGCGCGCCGCACCGCGCCGCGCCCGTGGCTGCCCACGACGAGCAACGCCGCGCCCTCGGCCGCCTCGACCAGTGCCTGGGCGGGCCGCGCCGGCGACACCACCCGTTCCACCCGCAGTTCCGGGTGGCGGGCCAGCGGCGCCTCGAACGACCTGGCGATCAGCGTCTCGGCGGCCCCTTCCAGCTGCTCGACGTCCAGTTCGAGCCCCATGCCCTGGCCCCAGGCGCCGCCCGGCGTCAACGCGTCCACCGGCAGCCCGGTGGTGGCGTGCACGCCGACCAGGGAGCCGCCGTGGCGCGCCGCGTGGTCGACCGCGAAGGCGATCGCCCGGTCGCCGGGCTCCGAACCGTCCACGCCGACCACCACCCGCCCGTCGTCGGTGCGGTCGTCGGTCCCCTCGCCGGAGTCGCGGACCACCACGAGCGGCCCGGTGAAGTGGTGCGCCAGGTCCACCGTGACCGAGCCGGCGAACACCCTGGCCAGCCCGGTCGCGCCGGAGGAGCCCACGACCAGCAGCGCCGCTTCCCGCCCGGTCTCGGCCAGCACGGCGGCCGGGTGCCCGTCGAACGCGCGGGTGTCCACCTCGAGCCCCGGCGCGATCTCCGCGCACTCCGCGGCGAGCTCGGCGAGGTGGTCCCTGGTGTACGCGCGCACCGCCTTCTCGCCGACGAGCTGCGGCATCGGCATGGACACGGGCGTGACCACCACCTCGGGGAACGGCCCGCGGATGACGTTGACGACGAGCAGGCGCAGCCCGCGGCTCGCCGCCTCGCGCGCCGCCCACCGCGCGGCCTGCCGCGACCGCCCGGAGCCGTCGAAGCCGACCACCACCGCACCCCGGCCGACCGCGCTCTCCGGGCTCCTCAGGACGTCGGGGCTGGTCATCGCCCACCTCCGGCTCTCGGCGTGATCCCTTCGGCACCGGGGTAGCCGAGGAGGACGGACCCGACACGTGATCGGCGGGTTTTCCGGGGTGACGGCACGCCGTGACCGGTGGCGCCGGGTTCGCGCGGGCAGCAGACGACGAGATCCCCGGCCCTGCGCACCCCTCAGCGCGTGCCGCCGTGGCGGAGGCGGCGGCACTACCGCAGGGCCTGGTGACGACCGGCGTGGTCACCGGGATCTCGCCGCACCGCGCAGCCGGCCCTCCTGCCATTCCACTCGTGGGAAGCCTGTGTTCCGTGCTCCCAACAGCAGTGGAACCGCCGCGGCCAGGCTACTGGGGTGGCCGGCCTGGAATCAACTGTTGTGGTGGAGTAGCTTGACGCCTGCCACTCGCAGTGGAAGTGCTTGCGGCGTGAAGCAGTCGTGCGTACGAGGGGTGACCATGACCGCGGGCGGGCAGCGACCATTCGCCCACGTCCTCGACGAGCTGTGCCTGCGACCCGGCGACCGGCCGCGGTACACGAACGTGGAGCTGGCCGAGCGGATCCGCCTCGACGGCGGCGAGATCACCCACACCTACATCTCGCAGTTGCGCCGGGGCGACAAGGACAACCCCACGTGCCGCACGATCGAGGGCCTGGCCACCGCGCTCGGCGTGCACCCCGCGTGCTTCGTCGGCGGTCGCGCGGGACTGCGCGAGGGCGAACGGCCGGGCTGGCGGCGAGGCGCGGTGAAACACCTCTTCGGCGCCGTGTACCCGGCCGACCGCGGGCCCTTCTCGCCGGAGGAGGTCGCGGCCCGGATCAGCGCCGGCCCGCACGGCTCGATCTCCGCGAACTACCTCCGCGAGCTGCTGGCCGGCACCAGCGCCAACCCGAGGCTCAAGCACATCCTCGGGCTGGCGGAGGCGTTCGGCGCCGCGCCCGCCTACTTCTTCGACGACGAGCTGGCCGCCAGGGTGGACGAGCAGCTGGAGACCCGGCTGGCCATGGACGAGCTCGGGGTCAACACCGTCATCCTGCGCACCGCGCAACAACCACCGCCACCCGGCGTCCGCGACAAGATCCTCCTCGCGCTCGTGCGCGCGCTGCACCCCGGCGTCGCGGCCGAGGACGCCATCAGGCGTGCCCTCGAACCGGACGGCGCGCCGGTGGCGGCCGAGGACGAGACCCGCTGACCCGGAACGCCCGGGTGGTGTGCGCGGCTGCGCGAGGTCATGGCCCGGCGTCATCGTCACCAAGGCCCGCAGCTGGGCGCACCGGTCGCTCATCCCGCCGCACGAGGTCGCGGTGGTGCTTCGGACGACGTGCCGAAGAGCCGCGGATGACCGAGGATGAGGTCTGGGCGGTCACGGAGGCCTCGCAGGTCAAAGCCGCGTCGGTGGCCCGTGCGCGGGACACGGCGGCGGACGGCGGTCCGGGCGCCCTGGCCGACGCCACGACTCGGCGGTGAGCCGGGAGAGGAGGCCCGCGTGCCGGGTGCACACGCCCTGGTCCTCGGCGGCGGCCTGGCCGGGATGCTCGCCGCCTCCGCCCTCTCCGCGCACGTCGACCGCGTGACGGTCCTCGACCGGGACCGCTTCGCCGACGACGGCGACCGCAAGGGCGTGCCCCACGCCCGGCACGCCCACGTGCTGATGGCCGGCGGGAGCCGGGCGCTGGACGAGTTGCTGCCCGGCCTCACCGCGAGCCTGCTCGACGCCGGCGCGCAGCACCTCGGGCTGCCGAACCGGCTGCTCGTGTTCACCCAGGCGGGATGGCTGCCCCGGCTGGACGAGGCGCAGTTCGTGATCGGGTGCAGCCGCGCCCTGCTCGACGCCGTGGTGCGGCAACGGGTGCTCGGCCGGGTCGACCTGGTGGAGGCCACCGACGTGGTCGGGCTGCTCGGCGACCACGCGCGGGTCACCGGCGCACGCCTGCGCGACCG
This sequence comes from Saccharothrix sp. 6-C, assembly GCF_016695385.1. Classification (NCBI taxonomy): domain Bacteria; kingdom Bacillati; phylum Actinomycetota; class Actinomycetes; order Pseudonocardiales; family Pseudonocardiaceae; genus Saccharothrix; species Saccharothrix sp. 6-C. The sequence goes on from NZ_CP064192.1 coordinate 4,075,479, forward strand.
CGCCACCGGGGTGGAACGCGCGGTCGACGCCGACTTCGTGGTGGACGCGACCGGTCGGGGCGCCAGGACCGACTCCTGGCTCACCGCCCTCGGCCTGCCGCCCGTCCGCGAGGAACGCGTCGACTCCGGCATGGTCTACGCGACGTGCCTGTACCGCGTGCCCCCCGGCGCGGGGGAAGGCTTCCCGGGCATCAGCATCCAAGGCGACCCGCGGTCGTCGCCGTGCAGCCGGGGCGGTGCGCTGGTGCCGATCGAGGACCGCCGGTGGATCGTCAGCCTCGGCGGCGGGCGCGGTGGCGAGCCGGAGATCAGCCCGGAGGGGTTCCGCGCCTTCGCGCGCGGCCTGCGGCACCCCGCCATCGCCGACTTCATCGACGCGGCGGAACCGCTCACCCGGCCGTTCGGGTTCCACGGCACGGTCAACCGCCGTCGCCGCTACGAGCGCCTCTCCCCCTGGCCGAGCGGGTTCGTCGTGCTCGGCGACGCCGCGTGCACGTTCAACCCGGTCTACGGGCACGGGATGACGGTGGTGGCGCGGCAGGCGGTGGCGCTGCGCGACGGGCTCGCCCGCCACGGGGCGCGGGGCGCGGCGGCCGAGCGGCTGCAACGGGAGTTCGCGCGCGTGACGGACGACGCGTGGGCCTTGGCGGTCTCCCAGGACCTGCGCTACCCCGCCACGATCGGGCCCGCGCGCGGCCGGCTCACGCGGCTGCGGGAGCGCTACCTCGACCGGCTCGTGCTGGCGTCCACCGGTCGGCCGACCGTCACCAGGGCGCAGCTCGACGCCTACACCCTGTCCAGCCCGCTGTGGAAGCTCATGCTGTCACCGCGCGTGGTCCTGGGCGCGCTGCGCGGGCCGGGCCGGCCGCCGACGACCGACGCGCCGCTCACCGAGGACGAGTGGCGGGTGCTCGCCCGCGTCGAGCACCCGCGCTGAGGACGGCCCGCCCGTCACCCGCAGTCGGGAGCGGGCCGGAGCAGCCGGTCGGCCATCTGCCGGTAGGACACCAGCCCGGCGACGGCCGCGAGCGCGCCCGCGCCGAGCAGCACGGGCCGGGTGGCGTCGATGTCGAACGAGCGGTGGAAGACGGTCACGACGGTCGGGCCGACCACGGTCACCAGCAGCGGGCCGAGGACGGTCGACAGGCCGAGGACGAGCTTCATCAGCGACTGGACCAGCGCCACCATCCGGCCGCGCAGGGCGTCCTCGACCCGGGTGCCGATGATGGTGAGCCCGGTGAGGAACGCGGTGCCCGCGCACGCCCCGACCACGGCCACCGCGATCAGCGCGAACCACAGGTGCGGGGCGAGCGACACGACGACCAGGCTCGCGCCCGCGCCCACGATCGTGACGCCGAACAGCCGGTTGTAGGTCAGCCGGCGGGACAGCTTCGGCGCGGTCGCCATGCCCGCCGCCAGGCCGACGAAGACCGCGATGAACAACGTGCCGTACGCGCTCTCCCCGCCGCCCAGGCTCGCCGCGTAGAGCCGAGCGCTGCCGATCACCCCGCCGGCCGCGGCGAACGCGCCGGTCATGCCGATCACCAGGCCGCGCAGCAGCGGTGTCCCCCACGCGTACCGCAGGCCGTCGCGCATCATCACCAGGAAACCCGGTCCGCCCTGCCCGCTCCGCTTGGCGGCCCGGCCGGACAGCTCCGGGATCCGCACCGCGATCAGCACCGCGGAGGACAGGTAGAGCAGGCCGTTGACGACGACCGCGATGGTCGCGATCCGGAACTCCAGGTCGCCGTCGCGGACGCCGAGGTAGCCGGGGATGCCCGCGATCAGCGAGTACAGGCTGAACCCGCTGACGGTGGCGATGCCGTAGGTCATCACCAGGCCGAGCTGGTTGGCCGTGTCGACCTGGTCGGGTCGGCGCAGCAGGTTCGGCACGGCCGAGTCCTTGGCCGGGATCCACAGCATCGCGCAGCAGCCGACCAGGAAGTTCGCCACGAACAGCCACCACGCCGTGCCGACGAACGCGATCGACAGGAACAGGCCGCCACGGGCCAGGTCGCAGGCGACCATCACCTTGCGCCGGTCGAACCGGTCGGCCAGCACGCCGCCCAGCGGCGCGAACAGCACGCCCGGCAGGAGCTGCGTCAGCACCACCGCGCTGAGCGCGAACCCCTCCCACCCGTACCCCTGGGCCAGTTTCGTGACCAGGCCGGTCAACGCCAGCAGCGACAGCCAGTCGCCCACGCTGCACAGGAACGTGACGCCCCAGAGCCGCCGGAACGGCCCGATGGACAGCACCTCCCGGATGCGGCGGGCCGTCGACCTCCCGGCGCCACCCGAACCGTCCCCGTCGGCCACCACACCGACACCGTCGCCTTGAATGCCGCCACCCCCGCCGTAGTCGCAGATGATCAGACTAACGACGGCGGTTCGACGCCTCCCACGCGTTACGCGATCACGGCTGCCTTCCGTGCAGTCCGCTCCTGCCCGCGGGCAGGGCCGGGCTCACCCGCGACCGGTCGAGGCGCGGAGGAAAGCGCACGTCACCACGTTTTCCCGGCGTCACTGCGCGACGGGCGCCGCGGTGGCGAACAGGTCGTCGAACACCCGGGCCCGGTCGAACGAGAGGGCGTGCGCCCTGGCCCGGTCCTCCATGGACCGCCGCTCCTGCGCCGACAGGTCCAGCACCGCCCGGTCGATCGCGGCGGCGAGGTCCGCGACGTCACCGGCCCGCACGACGATCGCCGTGGCGCCGACCGCCTCCCCGGTGCCGCCGGTGATCGTGGTGATCACCGGCCCGCCGCCGGCGAGCATCTTCTCGGTCAACGCGATGCCGAACGTCTCCACGAAGTCCGGCTCCGCCTTCGTCGGCAACGCGTAGGCGGCGCACCCGCGCATCAGCGAAGGCTTCTCGTCGTCGTCCACGTCGGACAGCAGCACCACCCGGTCGTCGTCCCGGGTGAGCGCCCGGACCTCCTCCAGCGCCGGGCCGTTCCCGGCGATCACCAGCTTCACCCGGTCCCGCGCCCTCGACCGGGCGAACGCCGCCACCAGGTCGTGGACGCCCTTGGCCCGCGCCACCCGCGACAGGAACAGCACGTAGCCGTCGCGGTCGAGGCCGCGACGCGCGAGGGCGGCGTCCACCCGCGCCGGGTCGAGGTCGAGGTACGCGGACGTGTCGATCGGCGGGTAGCTGACCTCGACCCGGGCGCGGCACTCCTCGGCGAGGCGGGTGCCGCAGTGCGCGTCGACGGCCTCGGCGGCGGCGACGATCTCCCGCCGCGTGTACTCCGACACCGCGATCACCTGGTCGTTGGCCAGGAACGTGGTGAACAGGGCCACCGCCGCGCCGAACCGGCCCTCGCGCAGGCACGAGCGGATCACGTTGGTGACGTCCGAGCCGACCGCCTTGGCGATGGTGCGGACGTCGGGCGAGAACCCGGCCGCGCGCGCCGCCGCCACGGCCTCGCCCACGACCGCCGTGTGCGGCATCAGGTACATCGACAGGCACGTGGTCGGCACCGGTTCGGCGAGCAGCTCGACCAGGCGGCCGGTGAGCCCGGCCAGGTACCGGCCGTCGGGCACGCGGTAGTCGCCGACCGGCTCCGGCCGCTCGACCGTGATGCCCGCGCTGTACGGCGTGATGCGGTCGAGCGGCTTGAGCGGCAACCCGGCCGCCTGGAGCGCCGGCAGCGGCCAGGTCAGCAGCCTCACGTCGTCGAAGCCGCGGGTGAGGGCGACCTCGGCGAGGTTGCGGGCCTCGCCGGAGTGGCCGCAGATCACCGGGTCGGCCCGGACCACGATGACGAGGCGGCGGTTGGGGTTGTTCATGTGCGCGCTCCCGGCTCGGGCGGGTCGGACGGTGACGGCGGCCGGACCCGACGGCCCCAGGCCGCGGGTTCCGGGCCGAGTTCGAGTTGCAGCCGCCCGCCCGCGTGCACGGTGGCGGCGCTGAGGTGCGCCACGTCCAGCGGCTCGCCGTTGAGGCGGGCGGACTGCACGTACTGCGGCGGCGGCACGCGTTTCAGCCCGTCGGAGCTGATCGGCGTCTCCCGGTGGCCCCTGGTCTCCACGACGAAGTCGCGGTCGCCGAGGTGGACGGTGGCGCGCGCGAACGCGGGCGCGTTGACCAGGAACAGGTTCTGCCCGGCGACCGGGAACAGGCCGAGCGAGGCCCACACGTACCAGGAGCTGAGCCCGCCGGAGTCGTCGTTGCCGGGCAGCCCGCCGGGACCGGTGCCGAACTGCCACGTCAGCGCCGCGTGCACGACCTCGGCCGTGCGGTCGGGCCGGCCCGCGTAGTGGTAGGACCACGGCGCTTCCATGTCCGGCTCGTTGTTGAGGCCCTCGAACCGGTTCAGCGCGTAGCCGACCGCCATCTCGGCCGGGTCGGGCCGCCTGCCGGGTTGCGCCACCGGCGGCGCGCCGAAGCCGAAGAAGGCGTCCAGCATGCCGACGAACGCGTCGTCGCCGCCCGCCATCGCGATCCGCCCGGCCATGTCGTGCATGAGCCGGAAGGAGTAGTTCCACTTGCCGCCCTCGTAGAACGACGAGTCGCGCAGCAGCCCCGTGGCCGGGTCGAACGCGTTGGTCCACAGGAGGCTGCGGGCGGCGAGGTCGTCGGCGAGGCGGCCGTCGTTCAAGGCCCGCGCGACACCCGCGGTGCAGTGGTAGGCGTAGGCCAGGTCGAGGGTGTGCGAGATCGGGTGCACGACGCCGTGCTCGTAGAAGTCCTCGCCGTACAGCCGGCGCAGGTCGGCTTCCATGTGCGCCAGCGCCCAGTTCCAGTCCAGGTCGCCGAGGCCCAGCGCGTGCGCGTCCGCCAGCGCGGTGTGCACCAGCGCGCTGGCCTGCCGGAAGAACCGGTCCGCGCCGCGGGCCATCCGGTAGCCGATCGGGAAGTTGCCCTCCTCCTCGCACACCCGGATGAGCGACTCCAGCAGGTCGACCGCCCGGTCCGGGACGATCGCGGCGAGCAGCGGCAGCTGGGTCTTGTAGATGTCCCACATGGTGCAGACGTCGAACGCGAACGGCCCGGACGTGGGCCAGAACGGGCTCTCGTCGTCGGCGAAGCACGGCTTGACCAGCGAGTGGTACAGGGCGGTGGCGAACACCTGCCGCCTGGCCGGGGACCCGCCCTCCACCTCGACCCGGTCCACGTGGTCGCGCCAGCGCTCGCTGGTGCGCTCCCGGGTGGCGTCGAACGCGGGCGGTTGCCCGCCGCACTCCCGGTGCAGGTTGTCCCTGGCCTGGTCGCAGCCGCGCAGGGAGAAGCCGATGCGCACCTCGACGCTCTGCCCGGCGCCGGTCGGCCCGAGGAACAGCAGCCCGAAGGGGCGCAGGGTGGTCTGCCGGATGCGGTCGAAGTCCAGCCGGGTGCCGCCCTCGATCAGCCTGCGGTCGTGCCACAGCATCTGCCGCCAGCCCGGCGAGTCGACCTCGATGTGGACCGACAGCGGCACGCCTTCCACCACGACGGTGCCTTGAGCGCGGCCGTGGCCGAGGCTCTCCACGTACGCGCGCAACGGCACCGTGCGGCCGTGGTCGATGGCGAGGCCGCCGCACGAGAGGTCCACCACGATGCGCGCGGCGCGGTGCTCCGGGAACGTGTACCGGTGCACCGCGACCTTCTCGCCGACGGTGATCTCGCACCGGACGCCGGTGTCGAGCGTGGCCGCGTAGTACCCGGCTTCGGCGACCTCGTCGTGCAGCGGCCACGCCTGGCCGAGCGCGTCCAGCTGCTGCACCATCGGGGTGACGCGGACGTAGTTGTAGTACTTGCGGATCGCGCCGGTGCCGGACTGCTGGAAGTGGGTGAACCCGGAGGCGAGCGACCGGTCGAACATCTCCTCCGGCAGCCCCTCGGTGTTCTTCGTGTACCTGCCGTAGCCGGTCGGGTAGGCGCCGGAGTAGGCGCAGGCGGACACCATGCCCAGCGGCGACGTCGCGCCCGGGTGGGTGTTGCCGATCTGCGCTTTCGGCCACCACCAAGTGGCCGCGAGACCCTGCGCCCGGGGCAGGGAGGTCGCGGCCGTGCCGATGAAGGGATCGATCTCGTTCAGGATGGCGAGACTGTAGGTCGCCGCCGGGCCGCCGGTGGTTTCCGCGACGTGAACTCGGTGGGAACGCCTCCCCCCGTTCACCGGTCCGGGTGAGGGAGCGGAGTGGCGGTGCAGTGCGGCTCGGCAGGGCACGGCAAGACCGGCGGGGGCGGGTAAGGCCGCAGCAGGTGGGTCGGCGGGGACGGGCGGGCGGCCGGGTAGAGGAGCGGTGACGAGGCGCGAGGCGGGCGGCAAGGGCGGCGGAAGCAGGACGCCGCATCCGGGTGCGGCGAGGGGCAGCGGCGTGGGGCAGCGCACGGCGAGACGGGACTGGGTGCGGCAGCGTGCGGGTGCGGGTGCGGTGTTGTCGACTTGGCGACGAAGTGACCTACCCGCGTTCGGCGTACTCCGGCAGTCGGCGGGCGACCTCGTCCGGGCCGGGCATCCGGGCGATCTCCTCGGCGAGCACGCGGGCCGCGTCGGAGTGCCCGCCGGGCCGTGACAGGGTCCGGACGGCCGAGGCGACGGCTTCCGCGCTCACCTCGTCCGGCAGCAGGCGCACGCCCGCCCCCGAGGCGGTGACGGCGTCGGCGTTGGCGAACTGGTCGGCGCCCTGCGGCAGGATCAGCTGCGGCGCGCCGACGGTGAGCGCGCCGAGGGTGGTGCCGCTACCCCCGTGGTGCACGACGACGTCCACGTGCGGCAGCAGGTCTGCTTGCGACACCCACTTGTGGACGGTGACGTCGGCGGGCAGGTCGCCGAGCTCCTCCGGGCGCACCCGGCCGGTCGCGACGACCACGCGCGCGTCCAGCGCGGCCAGGCCCTCGATGGCCGCGGTCAACAGCTCCGCGGTGCCGAACGCGGTGCCGAGCGTCAGGTAGACCAACGGCCGCGACCCGCGATGCCCGTCCCAGGCCGGCAGCGCGGCGGGTTCGGAGTACGCGACCGGGCGCAGTTCGATCCGGTCCTCGTTCGCCAGGAAGCCCTCGTCCTGCAAGGACGGCGGGCAGATGTCGAGGTGCGGCAGGCCGGGCACGGTCTTCGTCGGCAGCTCCAGGCCGATGCCGTCGGGGAACAGGCGGCCGAAACCGTGCCACAGACCCGGGATGCCGGCCCGGTGCGCGGCGACCGCGGCGCCGGGCACACCCCACCCGTGCACCACCAGGTCGGGCCGCAGGCGCGCCAGTTCCGGCTCCAGGTCCTCGGCGTACACCTCGTAGAACGCGTCCGCCGGGCGGAACGGCCGCAGCCCGTTCGCGGCCAACGGCCGGTGCACCTCCTCGCCGGCGGCGAAGTGCACGTCGTGCCCGGCTTCCCGGGCGGCGATCGCCAGGGGGATCAGCGGATAGGTGTGCCCCACGGACGCGAGGCCGGCGAACAGTACGCGCATGGGCGAGAACCTACGCCTGTCCCGCGGCACGACGTCACGGTGTCGCCCACGGGTCGACGGGCACCACGTCGGTGATCCGTCCCGCCTCGTCCAGCAGGCACCCCATGCGCTTCACGGCCCGCAACGTCACGGCGCGGTCGGTGAGGGTGAGCGCGGGCAGCCGCCTGGCGAGCTCGGCCTCCAGGCGTTGGACGTCGCCGAGGGACCGCAGCCACAACGTCATCACCAGGTTGTCCGCCCCGGTGACGGCCGCGCACAGCCGGACCTCCGGCAGCTCGGTCAGCGCGGTCGCGGTCCGGTCCAGCTCGTCCGGTGGCACCCTGGCCCAGAACGTGGCGGCGATCGGCCACCCCGTGATGGGCTGCGCGACCTCGCACCTGAGCGACAGCAGCCTGCCGTGGACCATCTCGTTGAGCCACCGGCGCACGGTCGACCCGCTCCTGCCGGTGCGGGCCGCGATCTCGGCCGCCGGCCTGCGCCCGTCGTCCAGCGCCCGCAGCACCTCCCGGTGGTGGGGCTTCCAGACGGCCCGGCTCCCGGTCGACCCGCCCGGCGTCGCGCGCCGCCGGGGTTCGAGCGCGCCGAGCCGCCAGTGGTTGCCCTCGCCGTAGACGGTGGTGACGGTGTGCGTGCGCGTCCGCCGCAACCCGGGCAGGCCGTGCAGCCGGTGCAGCACCACGTGCGACAGGGTGGCGAGGTCGGGCGTCAGCAGGGTCAGGAACAGGTCCCGCCCGCTGCTGATGATCGAGATCGAGACGACCTGCGGGATGCGGGACAGCACCTCGACGGCGTGCGCGCGGGACGTCGGCTCGATGTCGACCTCGATGAACGCGTTGCAGTGGTCCTTGGCCCACATCCGCACCTCGGGGTAGGCGGTGACGCGCGCGAGACCCGCGTCGGCGAGCACCTGCCACCGCCGTGCCGCGGTGACCGGGTCGATGCCGAGCGAGCGCCCGACCTCGTGCCACGTCGCCCGCGGCGCGGCTTGCAGGGCGTGGACAAGCCGGAGGTCGGTCTCGTCGGGCGTGAACGAATCCTGCACAGCGGACCACCTCGGTGAGCGATCTTGACGATTCAAGCGCCGAGAGTGGCACCCGCCGCGATTCTCGGCAAGTGCCCGGCCACCGACCCGAGGAGAGACCACCCATGTCGAAGAGCGAGAACGCGGCCCTGATGGACCACCTGGTGCGGTTGCGGCGACGGCTGCACGCGGACCCCGAGGTCGGCCTCCGCTTACCGCGCACGCAGGAGAAGGTGCTGGCCGCGCTGGACGGCCTCCCGCTGGAGTTGGCCTCGGGCCGGTCGCTGACGTCGGTGACCGGCGTGCTGCGCGGCGCGCGCCCGGGACCGGTGGTGCTGCTGCGCGCCGACATGGACGCGCTGCCCGTCCAGGAGCGCACCGGGCTCGACTACGCGTCACGGGTGGACGGTGTGATGCACGCGTGCGGCCACGACCTGCACACCTCGATGCTGGTCGGCGCCGCCCACCTGCTCGCCGCCCGCCGGGACGAGCTGGCCGGCGACGTGGTGTTCATGTGGCAGCCCGGCGAGGAGGGGTGGGACGGGTCGGCGGCGATGATCGCCGAGGGCGTGCTGGACGCCGCGGGCCGGCGGGCGGACGCCGCCTACGCGTTGCACGTGTTCGGCGCGGGCGTGCCGCACGGGGTGTTCTCGGCCCGGCCGGGCACCACGATGGCGGCTTCCGACGGGGTGGAGGTGACCGTCGTCGGCGCCGGCGGGCACGGCGCCCGGCCGCACCGGGCGCGGGACCCGATCCCGGTGGCGTGCGAGATCGTCACCGCGTTGCAGGCCGTGGTCACCCGCCAGTCCGACATCTTCGACCCGGTGGTGGTGACCGTGGGGTCGTTCCACGCCGGGAGCAAGCGCAACGTCATCCCCGACACCGCGCGGTTCGAGGCGACCGTGCGCACGTTCTCCGCGCCGGCCAAGGCCCGGATCAAGGACGCGGTGGTCACGCTGGCGCGGTCGATCGCGCGGGCGCACGGCCTGCGCGCCGAGGTGGACTACCTCGACGGCTACCCGATGACCGTCAACGACCCGGAGGAGACCGCGTTCGTCGCCGACACCGTCACCGACCTGTTCGACGGCCGCTTCCGGCCGCTGGCCGACCCGATGCCGGGCGGCGAGGACTTCTCCCGCGTCCTGCGGGAGGTCCCCGGCGCGTTCATCCCGTTCGGCGCGGGCAACGGCGTCGACAACCACTCCCCTCTCGTCCGGTTCGACGACGCGCTGCTGCTCGACGGCGCCACCGTCCTGGCCGAGCTGGCGCTGCGCCGGGGCGCCCGCTGAGGCCCGCCGGGCGGGCGGGAGCGAAGCCCAGGGCCGGGAGGAGTGCCCCGGCCATGATCGCGGTCACCTGACCGGGTCGGCCGCGGTCCCCTTCGCCGACGCCTTGCGCCGCGCGGACCGCGGCGGTCCGGCCGAATGGTGGCGTCGCCGGCTCCCCCTCGGCCGCAGGGGTTTCGAAAATGTTCGATAACCATTGCCCGGCGCGGAGGGTCGCACCCATCGTTGATCGCCACCGCGCCGGAAGGGGCCGTCGAAGTGCCGAAACTCCTGTCAACCTCGCTGATCGCCGCGTCGTTGGCCGCGGCGGTCGTGCTGCCGGTCGGCCCGGCCGTCGCCGCGACCGCGGCCACGCCCGCCACGACCCTCGCCTCGGCCGCCGAGCGCAGCGGCCGGCACTTCGGGGTGGCCGTCCAGGGCCACAAGCTGTCCGACCCGACCTACGCGGGCATCCTGGACCGCGAGTTCGCCGTGGTCACGCCCGAGAACGAGATGAAGCTCGACGCGACCGAGCCGCTGCAGGGCCGGTTCAGCTTCGGCCCGGCCGACCGGGTCGTGGACCACGCCGCGCGGCTGGGCAAGCGGGTGCGCGGCCACACGCTGCTCTGGCACTCGGGGCAGCCGTCCTGGCTGGCGGGCCTGCGGGGCCCGGCGTTGCGCCAGGCGATGCTCAACCACGTCACCCAGGTCGTCGCCTACTACCGGGGCCGGGTCCACGCGTGGGACGTGGTGAACGAGGCGTTCGCCGACGGCACGTCCGGCGCCCGGCGCGACTCCAACTTCCAGCGCACCGGCGACGACTGGATCGAGGCGGCGTTCCACGCGGCCCGGGCGGCCGACCCCGCCGCGAAGCTCTGCTACAACGACTACAACGTCGAGAACCGGGCGCACGCCAAGACCCAGGCCGTGTACCGGATGGTGCGCGACTTCCGGGCGCGTGGCGTGCCGATCGACTGCGTCGGCCTCCAGTCGCACTTCACCGCCAACCACCCGGTGCCCGCCGACTTCGCCACCACGCTGCGCGACTTCGCCGCCCTCGGCGTGGACGTGCACCTGAGCGAGCTGGACGTCGAGGGGTCCGGCGCCACCCAGGCGGACAGCTACCGGCGCGCCGTGACGGCCTGCCTCGCGGTGAGCCGGTGCACCGGCATCACCGTGTGGGGCATCCGCGACAGCGACTCGTGGCGAGCCTCGGGCACGCCGCTGCTGTTCGACTCCACCGGTACCGGGAAGCTCGCGTACACCGCCGTGCTGGACAGCCTCAACGGCGCGTGCCCCTGGGCGGTCGTGCCGCCGGCGGCTACGCGTTCAAGTGGCTGAGGTGCGGCGGGGTGCCCAGGACGTGCACCCGCTGCAAGTGCCTGGGCAACCCCCGCCGGTACGGCTCACGGGTGTGCAGCAGGGTGTAGTTGTCGGTGATGAGGATGTCGCCCGGCTCCCACGAGTGCGCGTACAGGTGGCGCGGGTCGTACAGCGCGCCGCGGACCTCGGCGACGACCGCTCGCGCTTCCTCCGGGCTGTGGTCGGCCACGGTCACGTCCGGGGGGTTGAGGATCTCGACGCCCTCGGGCACCGGTTCGAGGAACCGCAGGGTCGGCGCGCCCGTCACCGGGTGCGGCTCGACCAGGGGTGAGATCACCAGGCCGCCGTAGTGGCTCACCTTCGGGTTGCGGTAGTGCAGCACCACCGAGCGCCAGCGCCGCACGGTCGCCGGGTCGGTGTCGGCGAGGACCTTGGTCGTGTCGGTGAACAGGGTGCGCCCGCCCTCCGTGGTGTCCGGGGCGGTGAGGCAGTGGAAGATTTGGAACTCCGGGACGTGCCTGGCGTACATGCCGTCCCAGTGCATCGGCATGAACCCGGTGTCGAACGCGTGGTCCTCGGGCTCTTCGTGCGCCAGCACGTCGAAGACCGTGCCGAAGGACCACTCCAGGACCTCGCCCCACGAGCGGCCGTACGCCTCCAGCGCGGCGCCGTCGGCGGGCGGGGTGAAGCCGCGCAGCACGACCAGGTGCTCCGCGCGCACCAGTGCCCGCACGTCCTCGACCGGGGGCGCGGTGAACGGCAGGCCGGGCGACGGGGCGGTCAGGAGCGCGCCGAACGGGGTCAGGGGCTCGGTGCCCCAGGCGGTGTCGGCAGCGGTGGTGGCGGACGGCATCGGTTCAGCCCTTCGACGAGGTGGTGGTGTGGTCGGCGGCCAGGACGTAGTGCGACGGGCGGCCGTCGCGCAGCACCAGCCGGCCGCCCGCTTCCTTCGCGGCCCGGTGCTTCATCAGCCGGAAGCGGCCCCGGTCCTCGACCGCGACGGCGTGCCACGGGGTGAGCCAGCGGTCTTCGTCGCCGGCGTCCTGGAGGAAGATGCCGAACTTCTCGTGGCCGCACGGCTGGGGGTGGATGGACAGCCGGACCGCGTCCGGGTGGATCGCCGCGAGCAGGTTGCCCCACGCCTGGCTGCGCCCGATCACCTCGTAGGCGCGCCGGCGGCTCTCCCGTTGCAGCGTCGCGTTGCTGCCCCGGAAGCCGGGGATCTTCGCGTCCTCGTACAGGAAGCGCGTGATGCCGCGGTACAGGCCGAGCATCGGGCCGCCGCCGCGGACCTCGTCCCGCAGGGCCTCCAGGTCGGGCGCGTGGTCGGCCCACAGCTTGCGGCGCATCCCGACCGGCTCGGCGCCGGGGAAGACGTCGTCGAGGCTGTAGAGGCTGATGTGCGCCGTGCCGAGGCGGCCCAGGACGTCGGACATCCCCCGCTGGTAGGCGGAGACGTGCTCGTCCGGTATCCGCACGAGGTCGTTGAACACGCGGCCGTCGGAGCAGATGATCAGGTGCGCGCCGGGCGGGTGGACCTCGCCGACGCGGACGCACAGGGCTTCGAGGAACGCGACGGACAGTTCCTCCGCCAGGTCCGGCAGGTGGCCGAGCACCTTGTCCGGGTTGGGCGACTTCGCCGGGAAGGCGGGTAGCAGCATGGGGATGGCGCGACCGGCGCGGACGTGGCCGTCGATCTTGTCGCGCTGGGCGGCGCGGCAGTGCCCGCACGAGTCGCCGTGAGTGCCGCCCGGGTCGAGCAGGAGCCTTTGGTGACCCATTATCAAATCCAGCACGGCGTCCGTGCGCGCCATTTCGTGGGCGGACATGGACTCCCCTTTCCCGAACCGGTGACGACGACCGGCGGAAAGCCACTATGCGACACGACAATGCGGCCGTCAACCAAGTGCTAAGTCGGGAAGAATATTCGAATCAGCGACGTGACCCCGTTCACAGTTCGGCAACCACCATTGACAGCGAATTATTACCGCACCGACGGTTCGGTCATTCCCGGCGAACCGGCCGATCAGCGGTATGGCAACTCGGACGACCGTGGTTCGGTGACGAATGATAATCACCGTCCGTGGGAGTGGAGCGGCATGCTGACGTTGGGCATCAGCGGTCATTTCGACCTGCTGCCGGGGCTGTACCGGACCTACATGCACGACGCCACCGCGTGCCTGGTCGCCGACGGCGAACTCGTCGCGGCGGTCGAGGAGGAACGGTTCAACCGGATCAAGAAGACGAACAAGTTCCCGGCCGGCGCCATTCGCGCGTGCCTGGACCTGGCGGGCGTCGGACCGGGTGACGTCGACGCCCTCGGCTACTACTTCGGCCGCGACCTGGTCGACCTCGGGTTGGGCAACTTCCACGTGGCCACGCCGGTCCAGCCGGTCCGCTGGGGCGTCGACCTCCTCCAGGACCGGCTGCGCGAGCACTTCGGCTGGGAACTGCCCGCCGACCGGATCATGTTCACCCGGCACCACCTCGCGCACGCGTGGTCGTCGTTCGCCCGCTCGGGCATGGCGGACGCGCTGGTGGTCGTCATGGACGGCCGCGGCGAGCACACGTCGACCACGATCTACCTGGCCGGCTCGGGTGAGATGCGCGAGCTGCGGTCCTACTCGGTGGCGCACTCGCTCGGCCAGCTCTACCAGGACGCGATCGGGCACGTCGGCTACGGCTTCGGCGACGAGTACAAGGTCATGGGGCTCGCGCCGTACGGCGACCCGGCGACCTACCGCGAGCAGTTCCGCAGCCTCTACACCCTGTTGCCCGACGGCGACTACGCGATGACCCCGCCGATGCCGGACATCAACCCGACCGTGGCCGCGTTCTACGAGAAGGGGTTCGTCGCGCGCCGCGCCGGCGAGCCGGTGACGCAGGAGCACCGGGACTTCGCGGCCGGGCTCCAGGAAACGCTGGAAATCCTGGCCATGCACGTGCTGACGCACTGGGCGCGGCAGACCGGCGCGACCAGGTTGTGCTTCACCGGCGGTGTCGCGCACAACAGCAGCCTCAACGGGGTCATCCTGCGGTCGGGCCTGTTCGACGAGGTGTTCGTGCACCCCTCCTCGCACGACGCGGGCGCGGCGGAAGGCGCGGCGATCGTCGCCGCCGCCCGCCTCGGCGCACCGCACACCCGGGTCGGACGGTTGACCAGCGCGAGCCTCGGCCCCGACCTCGGCACACCGGACGACGTGGAGCGGCAGTTGTCGGAGTGGCGCGGCATCGTGGACGTCGAGCGGCCCGAGGACGTCGTCGACGCGACGGCGCGGCTGCTCGCCGACGGCGCGGTGGTCGGCTGGGCGCACGGACGGTCGGAGTTCGGGCCGCGCGCGCTGGGCAACCGGAGCATCCTGGCCGACGCGCGCCCGGTGGAGAACCGGGACCGCATCAACGCCATGGTGAAGAAGCGGGAAGGTTTCCGGCCGTTCGCACCCGCCGTCACGGCCGAAGCGGCGGCCACCTACTTCGACCTCACCGGCACCGAGGCCGACCACGCCTTCATGTCGTTCGTGGTGCACGTCCAGGAAGACCGGCGGGCCGAACTGGGCGCCGTCACGCACGTCGACGGCACCGCCCGCGTCCAGGTCGTCACACCCGGCGCCAACGCGCGCTTCCACCACCTGATCACCCGGTTCGGCGAGCTCACCGGCACCCCCGTGCTGCTCAACACCTCGTTCAACAACAACGCCGAACCCATCGTGCAAACCGTCCACGACGCCCTCACCACCTACCTGACCACCGAGATCGACGTCCTCGTGGTCGAGGACTTCCTGGTCCGGCGGCGGGGGCCGGCGGCGCGGGCGCTGGACGACCTGGTGCTGACGCTGCGCCCGGTGACCCGGCTGCGGCAGGACTGGCGGCCCGGTGACGAGGTGAGCGGCGAGGTGTACCTCGACTACTCGTTCGGCCCGTCGGCGAAGGTGTCGCCCGCGGTGTTCGACCTGCTGGCGGCGGCGGACGGGGAGAGCACCGTGGCCGCGTTGGCGGGCGCCCTGACCGACGAGGTGCGCGACGAACTGGTGTCGTTGTGGCAGCGGCGGTTCTTCTCGCTCGCGCCCAAGGCCTGAGGGTGGCGCCGGTGGTCCCGGGAGGGGCCACCGGCGCTTCCGTCACCGGTCCAGCAGCTTCTCCAAGGCGTCCGCCGCGGCGGGCGCCCCGCCGCTGGACCGGACCACCTGGCTCATCTCCGCCACGGCCGCCCGGTTGGCGGAGGCCGCCGAGACCGCCGCGCGCAGCCCGGCGGGCGTCTGGTCCTCCAGCGTGACGCCCAGGCCCAGCTCCGCGGCCCGGGCCGCGATGGCCCGCTGCTCGGGGATCTGCGGCACGGTCACGAACGGCACGCCGTGGTACAGCGACTCCATGATCGAGTTCATGCCCGCGTGGCTGAGGAACACCGACGCGTGCCGCAGCACGGCCACCTGCGGCACGCGGGGGTGGGCCGAGATGTTCGCGGGCAGCGGCCCGAGGCCGGCGGGGTCCAGGTCGCCGATCGACATGACGACCTCCCACGGCTCGTCGGCGAACGCCTCGACGCACGCCCGGTAGAACTCGGGCCGCGAGTTGAACACCGTGCCCAGCGAGATCAGCAGCACCGGCGAGTCGGTCCTCGGCGACCACCTCTCGGCTTCTTGCCGGCTGCCCAGCGAGGGCCCCACGAAGTGGAACCGGTCGTCGAACGTCTCGGCCGACAGCTGGAACGAGCGCGGCACGAACACCACGCTCATCGGGGCGACGTGGCCGAACATCAGGTTCGGGTCGTCGAGGAAGCTGAAGCCGGAGGCGAACTTCGCCATCCGCCCGATCGCCGCGACCAGCTCGGGGTGCTGGTGGTCGAACGACGGCGGCAGGTAGACCTGGGTCGCGGAGAACCGCTCGTTCTCCGCGAACGTGGGCACCAGCGCCACCTCGGGCACGCCCAGCAGGTTGGCCAGCATCCGGCCGGTGAACGTCACCGAGTCGTAGCACACCGCGTCCGGCCGGTCGGCCTCGAAGTGCGCGGCCAGCACCGGGAACGACACCTCGGCGTCGTCCAGGAAGTAGTTCAGGGTGACCGCCAGCTGCTCGGCGGTGAACTCGCCGCGCGCGTCCAGGTCCGGCGGCAGCTCGGAGGGCAGCACGACCGGTGTGGCGCCCGCCTCGGCCGGACCGGCGGCGGTGGCCGGCCCGGTGGCGTAGCTGACCCGGTGCCCGCGCCGGACCAGCTCCTCCACCAGCGGCACGGTGGGGTTGACGTGCCCGGCGGCGGGCGCGCTGACAAAGGCGAAGTGCCCCATTCTCAGTCCTCCTCCAGCACCACGGGCAGCGACTTGTGCCCGTTGGTGAAGAACGAGCCCAACGGTTCCAGGTCCGCCGGCGGCACGGCGAGCCGAAGGTTCGGGAACCGCTCGAACAGCGCCCGCAACGCGACCGTGGCCTCCATCCGCGCCAGCGGGGAGCCGAGGCAGAAGTGCACGCCGTGGCCGAACGACAGGTGGTCGCGCCGGGACGGGCGGGTGATGTCGAACGCCTCGGCGTTCTCGCCGTGGCGCGCCGGGTCGCGGCCGGCCGCGCCGAACGACACCAGGATCGCGTCGCCCTTGGCGATCGGCACGCCGTCGACCTCCACGTCCCGCACCGCGTAGCGCAGCGGCAGGTTCGGCACCGGCGCCTGCCAGCGCAGCGTCTCGTCCACCACGTCGTCCCACGTGCTCGTGCCCGCCGTGACGAGATCGAGCTGCGCCGGGTGCGCGGCCAGCGCGTGCACCGCGCTGTCGAGCAGGTTGACCGTGGTCTCGAAGCCGGCGCTGATGGTCAGCAGCAACGTGTCCAGCAGCTCCTGCTCGCCGAGCCGGCTGCCGTCCTCCTCCTGGGCGGCGATCAGGTCGGTGGTCATGTCGTCGCCGGGGTTGGCTCGTTTCTCCGTCACGAGGCCCTTGAGCAGCATGTACAGCTCGGCGGACGCGTCCTGCACGCCGTCGGGGTCGGCGTCGAGGCTGAACACCGCCTCCACGAGCCGGCGCAGGTCGGCGCCGGTGCGCGCGGACAGCCCGAACAGGCCGCTGATCACCCGGATGGGCAGCTGGAAGGCGAACTCCGCGCGCAGGTCGACCACCTCGCCGCGTGGCACGGCGGCCAGCCGGTCGATCAGGTCGGCGGTGATCTCCTCGACGCGCGGGCGCATGGCGTCGATGCGGCGCGCGGTGAACGCCTTGGCCACCAGCTTGCGCAGCCGGGTGTGGTCCTCGCCGTAGGCGGTGAACATGTTCTTCATCGCCACCCACATGATCAGCGGCCAGTCGGGCGGGATCTCGCCGTTGCGCCAGGCGGGCCAGTGCCGGTTGGCGTCCTTGGAGACGTCCGGGTCCAGCAGCACGGCCTTGACGGCTTCGTGGCCGGTCACCGCCCACGCGCCGATGCCGCCGGGCAGCTCGACGGGCGTGGTGTGGCCGCGTTCGCGCAGGGCGGCGGCCTCGCCGAAGATGTCGCTGCCGGAGGGGTCGATGGTGTACCGCTCGACCGGGGGGATCTCGACGGACTCCGTCACGAACGTGGCGCCGCGCTTGGGCGGCTCGGTGACCTCCAGCAGCGCGGCGGTGAACCGGGAGCCCATGCCGAGCCCGATCACCATGATCGTGTCGCCCGGTTCCAGGCCGCCGTCGTTGAGCAGGTGGTCGACGCCGAGCAGCTGGTCGCACGGCCCGACGTGACCGAGTTCGCGCAGGAACGGCCAGGTGGTGCGGTCCAGGTCGATGCCGAGCGGTTCCAGCACGACCACCTGGAGCTGGGCCAGCCCGAGCCCGGTGACGACGAACCGGGTGATGTCGGCGATCGCGACGCCCGCTTCCTTGGCGGCCTGCTCGACCGCGTTGACCAGCGCCTCGCTCATCAGGGTGAGGTAGGGCGCGAGGCCGGTGACCTCGATGGGCGTGCGGTTGCGGTGGCCGAGCGGGTCGGGGATGGACGGGGTGGCGAGCACTTCCATCTGGGTGGCGGAGCTGTTGGCGGTGGCGACCAGGCGCGCCCGGCCGCCGTCGCGGGTGAGCACGGCCGCCGCGGCGCCGTCGGCCAGGAAGATGCCGACGGTGGGCTGCCAGCGCTCCCAGCGGGGCGGCAGGAACCGGGCGGTCGCGGTGACCAGGGTGGCGGTGGCGGACCGGTCGGCCACCAGGTGGGCGGCGGCGGCCTGGAGCGCGGCCGAGCCGCCGTTGCTGGTCGCCTCCACCTCGTAGACCAGGGCGTGGCCGAGGCCGAGGACGCGCTGGAGGTGGCACGAGGACGCCATGTGGTCCTGGTGGTCCATCTGCGCGTAGGCGGCCATCGAGATGTCGGCGCCGGTCAGCCCGGACTGGCGCAGCGCGCCGATCGCCGCCCGGACCGCCATGGCGTGCTCGGTCAGGTCGTCGGACTGGGTGAACGAGGTGAAGTCGGACAGCGCGAGCAGCCGCCGCATGGTGTCGGTGTCCGGCACGGCGTCCGTCGCCCGCGTGCGCGGCGGCAGGTGGTGCCCGGTGCCGCCGATGAACACGTCATCCCAGATCATGGACGTCCCTTTCCCTGAGTTCGGACAACCCGGCGCCGTACCCGCGGAAGTCCGTGAGCCAGCTGCTGATCGCCAGCGCGGTGGAGGCGGAGTGCTGTTCCAGCACGGAGAAGTGGTCGCCGGCGACCACGACCGACTCCTGCCCGGACGGTGGGCGCTCGTGCGCGGTGCCGACGTGCAGCACCGGCGCGCGGGTCGGGACCGGTTCCCACTGCCCGGCCAGGTCGAGGTAACGGCCCATCGCGACCAGCCGGTCGTCGTCGACGGGGTGGACCTGGTGCTCGGGGTCGAGCACGCCGTCGAGCACCGCGCGCGGGTCGTCGGCCGGCGTGATCAGCACCAGCGCGGCCGGCGCCACCCCCCTGGCTTCGAGGCGGGCCGCGACGGCGCGGGCCAACCACGCCCCGACCGACCGGCCGACCAGCGCGAACTCGCCGACGCCCGCTTCGGCGACGGCGTCCGCCACCGCGTCCACCAGTGCTTCGGCGGTGGCGGGCAGCGGGCCGCCGGCGAAACCGGGCAGCGGCACGGCGGTCACGTCCCGCATCGCCTCCAACGCGGCGGCGAACCGGGCGTACTCCTCCACGCCGGTGAACGCCAGCGCGGACGGCAGGCAGATCAGCGCGGGCGGCACGAACCCGGTGGTGAGCTTGACCGGCGTGGCGTCGAGCCGGTCGGCGAGCGGGGCGAGCCGGGCCGCGGTGGCCAGCAGTTCGACGCCGTCGCGCGCCCGGTCGACGTCGATCGCCTTGCGCAGCAGCGCTTCCAGCGGTCCGACGTCCCGGTTGGCGGTGCCGCGCAGCTGCCCGTAGAGGTGGTTGGCCAGCTGGGCGGGGGTCGGGAAGTCGAAGACGGCGGTCGCGGCCAGGTCCAGGCCGGTGGCCGCGTTGAGCCGGTTGCGCAGCTCGATCGCGGTCAGCGAGTCGACGCCGTGGTCGCGGAACGCCTGCTGCGGGTCGGCGGTGAGCCGCGTGGTGTGGCCCAGGACGGCCGCGCTGTGCGTGTTGATCACGTCCAGCAGCAGGGCGCGCTGCTCGGGCTCGGCCAGGGCGGCGAGCCGGCCGAGCAGGTCGGCGGGGGTGACCGCGGGCGTCTTCGGCTGCCGTGACCGCGCCTGGTCGCGCAGCAACGCAGTCTTCGCCGTGGCCGGGTCGAGGTGGGCGGGCACCAGCACCGGTTCGCCGGCGGCCAGGCCGATGTCGAGCAGCGCGAGCGCCCGGTCCGTCGACAGCGCGAGCAGGCCCGCGCGGCTCAGGCGGAGCCGGTCGGCTTCGCCGAGGTGGCCGGTGATGCCGCTCTCCTGCGCCCAATAGCCCCAGGCCAGCGACACGGCGGGCAGGCCGAGGGCGTGCCGGTGGCGGGCCAGCGCGTCGAGGAACGAGTTGGCCGCCGCGTAGTTGGCCTGGCCGGGGCTGCCCAGCACGCCCGCCGCGGACGAGAACAGCACGAACGCGTCCAGGTCGTGGGTCAGCTCGTGCAGGTGCCAGGCCGCGTCGACCTTGGGCCGCAGCACGGCGTCCACCTGCTCGGGGGTGAGGGAGTCGACCACGGCGTCGTCCACGATCCCGGCGGTGTGCACGACGACGCGCAGGTCGTCGATCGTGGCGAGGAGCTCGGCGACGGCGTCCCGGTCGGCGACGTCGCACGCGGCCGCGGTGACGGTCGCGCCGAGGTCGGCCAGCTCGGCTCGGAGCTGCGCCGCGCCGGGGGTGGCGGAACCGCGTCGTCCGGCCAGGACCACGTGCCGCACGCCGTGGTCGGTGACGAGGTGGCGTGCGGTCAGACCTCCGAGGACGCCGAACCCGCCGGTGATCAGCGCGGTGCCGCGCAGCGGGCGTGGCGCGGCTTCCTTGGCGGACCTGGTGAGCCTGGGGGCGAGCACTTCGCCGTCGCGGAGCCGCAGTTGCGGTTCCGCCTGGGCGAACGCGGAGCGCACGGCGGCCGGGAGCGCCCGGCGGGACGCCTCCGCGTCGTCGTGGTCGACCAGCAGGAACCGGCCGGGGTGCTCGGTCTGCGCGCTGCGCACCAGCCCCCGGGCCGCCGCGTGGGCCAGGTCGTCGGCACGGGTGACGATCACCAGGCGGGTGTCGTCGGCGAGGGCTCGTCGCACGTCGTGCAGCACCTGCCGGGTGAGGGCGTGGGTCTGCTCGACCGGGTCTCCCCCGGTGGTCGCGAGTTCGAGGAACTCCACCGGCACGTCCGGCGCGTCGGCGCCCGGCAGCGGCGTCCAGTCGAGGGTGAACAGCGAGTTGGGGTGGCGGGCGACGGCGAGACCGCCCAGCTCGACGGGACGCAGCACGAGGGAGTCGACGGTGGCCACCGGGGTGCCGGCGGTGTCGGTGACGCGCACCGAGTAGGTGTCCGGCGCGGTGGGCGACAGCACGACCCGCAGGGTGGCGGCCGTGCCGGTGATCGACGCGCCCGCGAACGAGAACGGCAGCCGGGCCAGGCCCTGGCCGGGGCCGTCGACCTCGGCGGTGATGCCGGTGAGCAGGGTGAGCGGCTGGATCGCCGCGTCCAGCAGCGCCGGGTGGATGCCGTAGCCGGTCAGCTGCGCGTGGTCGGCGGGGAACGCGACCTCGGCGTGCAGGTCGTCGCCGTGCCGCCAGATGGCGCGCAGTCCTTGGAACGTGGGCCCGTAGTCGTAGCCCGCGGCGGCGAGCGTGTCGTAGAGGGTGGCGATGTCGACCGGGGTCGCGTCGACCGGTGGCCACGTGGCGGGCCCGGCCGGCGGGGTGGCCGGTTCGGGGCGCAGGACACCGGTCGCGTGGCGCGTCCAGTCGTCCGGTTCGGCGGTGGTGCGCGAGTGCAGGGTGACGGGTCGCCGCCCGGCGTCGTCCGGCGCGCCGACGGTGACCTGGACGTGCACGGTGTCGTGCAGCGGCAACGGGGCTTCGAGCACGAGTTCGGCCAGCACCGGGCAGCCGACGTGCCCGCCTGCCTGCAACGCCAGTTCCACGAACCCGGTGGCGGGCAGCAGGGCCGTGTCGAGGACGGTGTGCTCGGCCAACCACGGGTGGGCGGACCGGGCGAGCACGCCGGTCAGCACCACACCCTGGCCGTCGGGCAGGGTCACCGACGCCCGCAGCAGCGGGTGGTCCAGCGCGTCGAGGCCCGCGCCGGCCACGTCCGCCGGCACGCTCGGCACCAACCAGAACCGCTCCCGCTGGAACGGGTAGGCGGGCAGGTCGCGGTGGACGCGGGGTGCCGGCGGACGCCAGTCCGCGCCCTGCTCCCAAAGCCGGCCGAGGGCCGCGAGGAGCCGTTGGGGCGAGTCGTCCTCCCGACGCATCACACCGATCGGCACCAGAGTCGGATGAGGACCGATCTCCAGGAATGACGTCACACCACGGGCACGCAACCACTCCATGCCATCCTCGAACCGCACCGCCCCACGCGCCTGACGCACCCAATACCCGGCGTCGAAAACCGCGCCAGCGGAAAGGTCCCCGCCCAGGGGATCCCTGATCTCAACGCTACCCGACAGATCCGGCACCAGCGTCGACACGATCGGGATCTGTGGATAACCGAACGACAACCCCTCCACCACCCGCGCGAACTCCCCCAACATCGGCTCCATCCGCGCCGAGTGGAACGCGTGGCTCACCGCCAGCCGCCGGGTTTCCCGTCCGCGTTCGCGCCACAGTTCGGCGAGCCGCAGCACCGCGTCCTCGTCACCGGAGATCACCACGGACTCGGGCCCGTTGACGGCCGCGATCTCGACTCCCGAGGTGAGGTCGATCTCCGCTTCGGCCGCCCGGATCGACACCATCGCGCCACCCGGCGGCAGCTCCTGCATCAACCGGCCACGCGCCGACACCAGAACGCACGCGTCATCCAGGCTCAGCACACCCGAAACGTGCGCGGCAGCGATCTCACCCACCGAATGCCCGATCAGATAATCAGGCCGCACACCCAACGACTCCACCAACCGGAACAACGCCACTTCCACCGCGAACAACGCCGGCTGCGTGAACCGGGTCTGATCGAGATCGACCTCCGACAAGGACAAGCCGAGCCGGTCGCACACGTCCGCCAAGGTCTCCGCGAACACCGGGTACTCCTCGGCCAACCGCTCACCCATGCCGCGCCACTGCGAACCCTGGCCCGAGAACACGAACGCGGTCTTCCCCGCGCGGGCCGCCGCGATCGGGGCGTCGGCCAAGGCGTCGAGGTCGGCCGGGAGCGTGGTCGGGTCGGTGAACGCGGCGCGGTAGGGGAACCGCGTCCGTGCCGCCAGGACCGGGCCCACCGCCGGGTCGCCGGCGTGGTCGCGCAGCCGTCGTGCCTGCGCCCGCAGCGCCTCCGGCGACTTCGCCGACACCAGCCACGGCACCGGGTCGGCCACCTCGACCGGCTCGGCCGGGGGCGCCTGTTCGAGGATCAGGTGGGCGTTGGTGCCGCTGATGCCGAAGGCGGAAACGCCGGCCCGGCGGGGGCGGTCGGCCCCCGGCCACGGCCGGGTCTCGGTGAGCAGCCGGATCTCGCCGCGCTCCCACTCCACGTGCGGGGTCGGTTCGTCCACGTGCAGCGTCCGCGGCAACTGCCCGTGCCGCATGGCCATGACCATCTTGATCACGCCCGCGACGCCCGCGGCGGCCTGGGTGTGGCCGATGTTCGACTTCACCGATCCCAACCACAACGGCTCCGCACGGTCCTGGCCGTAAGTGGCCAACAGCGCCTGCGCCTCGATCGGGTCACCCAACGTGGTGCCGGTCCCGTGCGCCTCCACCGCGTCCACATCAGACGGCTCCAGCCCCGCGTTCGCCAGGGCCTGCCGGATCACCCGCTCCTGCGACGGACCGTTCGGCGCGGTCAACCCGTTCGACGCGCCGTCCTGGTTCACCGCCGAACCCGCCAGCACCGCCAACACCTGATGACCGTTGCGGCGGGCGTCCGACAACCGCTCCAACAACACCAGACCCGCGCCCTCACCCCAGCTCGTGCCGTCGGCCGAGGACGAGAAGGACTTCGAGCGGCCGTCGGCGGACAGGCCGTGCTGCCGGGAGAACTCCACGAAGCTCGCGGGTGTGGCCATGACCGTCACACCACCGGCCAGCGCCAGTTCGCACTCACCGGACCGCAGCGCCTGCGCCGCGAGGTGCATCGCCACCAGCGACGACGAGCACGCCGTGTCCACCGACACCGCCGGGCCTTCCAGCCCGAGCAGGTACGACACCCGCCCGGACGTCACGCTCGGCGCGGTGCCGGTGGCCAGGTAACCCTCGACGTCCCGGGAGACCTGGTCCACACCGCCCGCGTACCCGGACGCCCAGCTGCCCGTGAACACGCCGGTCCGGCTGCCCGACAACGAGGTCGGGTCGATCCCGGCGTGCTCGAACGCCTCCCAGGCCGTCTCCAGCACCAACCGCTGCTGCGGGTCCATCGCCAACGCCTCACGCGGCGAGATCCCGAAGAACGACGCGTCGAACCCACCCACGTCCGCCAGGAACCCGCCGGACCTGGTGTAGCTGGTGCCGGGCCCGCCGTCCGGGTCGAACAGCCTCGCCACGTCCCAGCCGCGGTCCTCGGGGAAGTCGCTGATCGCGTCCACGCCCTCGGACACGAGCCGCCACAGGTCCGCCGCCGACCCGACACCGCCCGGGTACCGGCACGCCATGCCGACCACCACGATCGGGTCGTCGGTGACGGTCACGGCGACCGGCGCGGCGACCGGCCGGGCCGCGCCGAGCAGCACTTCCCGCAGGTGGTCGGCCAGTTTCCCGGGGGTGGGGTGGTCGAACGTCATGGTCGCCGACAACCGGACGCCCACCGCGGCGGCCAGCCGGTTGCGCAGCTCCACCGCGGTCAACGAGTCGAACCCGAGGTCCTTGAACGCCCGGTCGGCGTCGACGCCGTCCGTGCGCCCCAGCACGGCCGCGCTGTGCGTGGTGATCAGCTCCACCAGCGCCGCGCGCTGCTCGGCTTCGGGCAACGCGCCGAGATCCCGGGCCACCCCCGAGGTCCGGGTGGGCCGACGACGGGTCAGCGCGCGCGTCACCGGCCGGTCGCCCAGCGCCGACACCCGGAGCCCGGCCGCCACCAGGGTCGGCGCGGGCACGGTGAGGGCCGCGTCGAACAGGGCCAGGCCGTGCTCGGTGGACAGCGGCACGACGCCGGATCGCGCCAGGCGCTGTCGGTCGGCGTCGGTCAGCCGCCCGGTCAGGCCGCTGGTCTGCTCCCACTGCCCCCACGCCACCGACACCGCGGCCAGGCCCTGCCCGCGGCGGTGCTCGGCCAGGGCGTCCAGGTAGGCGTTGGCGGCGGCGTAGTTGCCCTGGCCGGCGCTGCCGAGCACGCCGGCGGCCGACGAGAACAGCACGAACGCGCTGAGGTCCAGGTGTCGGGTCAGCTCGTGCAGGTGCCGGGCCGCATCGGCCTTGCCCGCACGCACCCCGGCGAGCCGTTCGGGGGTCAGCGACTCGATCACGCCGTCGTCCAGCGCCCCGGCCGCGTGCACCACGGCGGTCAGGTCGGGGATCTCGGCCAGCAGTGCGGCCACCGCCTCCCGGTCGCCCACGTCGCAGGCGGTCACGGTGACGTCCGCGCCGTCGATGGCGACCGAAGGGCCACCGGACCGGCTTGCCAGCACGAGCTTCCGCACGCCGTGCGCGGTGACGAGGTGGCGGGCCACCAGCAGGCCGAGCGTGCCGGTGCCGCCGGTGACGAGCACCGTGCCGTCCGGGTCGAGCGGCGCCGGGACGGTCAGCACGATCTTGCCGACGTGCCCGGCCTGGCTCATGTGCCGGAACGCCTCCCGGGCCCGCCGGAGGTCCCACGCGGTGATCGGCGGCACCTCCAGCTCGTCCGCCACGAGCAGCCGCACGACCTCCGCCAGCACCTCGCCGAGCCGTTCGGGGCCTGCTTCGGCCAGGTCGAACGCCCGGTAGCCGGGCACGTCGCGGACGTCGGCCTTGCCCATGTCGACGAACCGTCCGCCGTCGGCCAGCAGCCGCAGCGACGCGTCGGTGAACTCACCGGTCAACGAGTTGAGCACCACGTCCACCTGCGGGAAGCGCTGCTCGAACTCCAGCGTCCTCGACGACGCGATGTGGTCGTCGTCCAACCCCAGACCGCGCAACACATCCCACTTGCCTGGGCTCGCGGTGGCGAACACCTCCGCGCCCAGGTGCCGCGCGAGCTGGATGGCCGCCATGCCGACACCGCCCGCGCCGGCGTGGATCAGCACCCGGTCGCCCTCGCCGAGCCGACCGAGGTCGACCAGGCCGTACCAGGCGGTCAGGAACGCCACCGGGACGGCGGCGGCCCGGCTGAACGTCCAGTCGACGGGCATCGGGGCGAGCACCCGGTGGTCGGCGACCGCGCTCGGCCCGAACGCGCCGGGCAGCAGGCCGAGCACCCGGTCATTGACCCGCAGCCCCGTGACGGCCGAGCCGACCTCGGTCACCACGCCCGCGCCTTCGCTGCCGAGCGTCGCCGCGGCCGGGTAGACGCCCAGCGCGATCAGCACGTCGCGGAAGTTCATCCCCGCCGCCCGCACCCCGACCCGCACCTCGTGCGGCCGCAACGGGACGTCGGGGGCCTCGGTGAACACCAGGTCGTCGAGGTTGCCGGTGCCCGGCTCCACCAGCGAGCCCGTGACGGGCGCGTGCGCGGCGGCCCGGACGAGCCGGGGCACGTGGACCACGCCGCGGCGGACGGCGAGCTGGTCCTCGTCGTCGAGGACGACCGGCGGCGAGTCGTCGGTGTCCACGAGGACGAAGCGGCCGGGGTGTTCGGCCTGCGCGGCGCGGACCAGGCCCCAGACGGCCGCGCCGTCGAGGTCGTCCACGTGGTCGCCGGACGCCGCCGCCACCGCGTTGCGGGTGTGCACGACCAACCGCCCGTCGCCGTCCTCGGTGAGGAAGGCCTGGAGCAGTGCCAGCGCGTCCTCGGCCGAAGCCGGCGCCACGACGCGGTCCGGGGTGGCCGCGTCGCCGTCCCGGCGGACCCAGTCCAGCCCGAACAGGGCGTCGTCGGCCTGACGCGCCATCGGGCGGGTGGTGACCGAGCCGATCGTGACGACGGGCGCGCCGGTGTCGTCGGCGAGCGCGACGGTGTAGCCGGTGGCCGCCGTGCCCGACAGCCTGACCCGGGCGGTCGACGCGCCGGCGCGGTGGACGGTGATCCCGGTGAGGGAGAACGGCAACCGCACCTCGCCGGTCGCGTCGGCGAGCAGCGCCAGCGGTTGCAGGGCCGCGTCGAGCAGGGCGGGGTGCGTGCCGTACCGGGCGGCGTCGTCCACCGACACCTCGGCGAACACCTCGCCGTCCGCGCGCCACACCGCGCGCACGCCCTGGAACGCCGGACCGTGCTCGTACCCCGCGCCCGCCAGCGCGTCGTAGAGGTCTCGCACGTCGACGGGCCGCGCGCCGGCCGGTGGCCAGCTCGACGGGAACGCCGGCGCGGTGACCGGTTCCGGCACGAGGACGCCGGTGGCGTGCCGCACCCAGTCGTCCTGCCCCTGGGAACGCACCTCCACCGGGTGGCGGCCCGTGTCGTCCGCGACGCCCACGACGACCTGCACCCGGACGGCGCCGTCGAGCACCAGGGGCGATTCGAGGACGAGCTCCTCGACCGCCGCGCAGCCGACCACGACCGCCGCGTGCGCGACGAGTTCCACGAACGCCGTCGCGGGCAGCAGCACGGTCCCCAGCACCGCGTGGTCGGTCAGCCACGGGTGCGTGGTCGTGGACAGCGTGCCGGTCAGCACCACGGCCCGGTCGCCGGGCAGCTCGACGGACGCGCCGAGCAGCGGGTGGTCGACCGGGTCGAGGCCCGCCCCGGAGACGTCGCCGGAGCCGCGCGGCGCCAGCCAGAAGCGCTCCCGCTGGAACGGGTACGTCGGCAGGCCGACCGCGGGCGACGGCGCGCCCCAGTCGACGTCCAGCCCGAGCACGAACAGCCGTGCCGCGGCGGCCAGGAAGTCCTCACGTCCGCCCTGGTCGCGGCGCAACGTGCCGCTCGTCGTCGCGTCCTGCTCCTCCAGCGCGGGCACCAGCACCGGGTGCGGGCTGATCTCCACGAACACCGGGGAACCCTCGGCCAGCAACGCGCGGGCGGCCTGCTCGAACAGCACCGGCGCGCGCAGGTTCCGGTACCAGTAGGCGGCGTCGAGTCCGGCGGTGTCGATCACCTCGCCGGTCACCGTGGAGTGGAACGGGATGCGCGCGGACGACGGCGTGATGTCCGCGAGGTCGGTCAGCAGCCGGTCGCGGATGGCCTCGACCTGCGCGGAGTGGGCGGCGTAGTCCACCGGCAGGCGGCGGGCGCGGACCTCGTCGGAGGCCGCGAGGAGTTCCTCCAGCGCGTCCGTGTCACCGGACACCACCACCGAACCGGGCGCGTTGACCACCGCGACGGTCAGCCGCTCACCCCACCGGGCCAGGTAGGTGGCGGCCCGGTCGGCGGACAGGCCGAGCGACACCATCCCGCCCCGGCCCGAGATCGCGACCAGGGCCTTGCTCCGCAGCGCGACCACGCGGGCGGCGTCCTCCAGCGACAACGCGCCCGCGACGTGCGCGGCGGCGATCTCGCCCTGCGAGTGGCCGACCACCACGTCCGGCTCGACGCCGACGGACTGCCACAGCCGCGCCAACGCCACCATCACCGCGAACAGCGCGGGCTGCACCACGTCCACCCGGTCCAGCGCGCCACCGTTCAACACCTCGACCAACGACCAGTCGACGTGCGGGGCCAACGCCCGCTCGCACGCGTCGACCGCGTCCCGGAACACCGGCTCCGCCGCGTACAGGTCGCGGCCCATGCCGATCCACTGCGCGCCCTGGCCCGGGAACACGAACACCGTCCGGTCCGGCGAGCCCGCCACCCCGGACACCACGTCCGACCCGATGACCGCCGCCCGGTGCGGGAACCTCGTCCGACCGGCCAGCGCGCGGCCGACGCGCACGTCCGGGTTCCGGGCGGCGAACTCCCGGACCCGCCGGACCTGCTCCCGCAGCGCGGGTTCGCTCTTCGCCGACACCAGCCAGGGCAGCTCGACGTCGGCGGTCGGCTCGGCCGGGTCCGGCGCCTGCTCCAGCACGACGTGCGCGTTGGTCCCGCTGATGCCGAACGACGACACGGCGGCGCGCCGGGGACGCCCGGTCTCCGGCCACGCGACCGGTTCGGTCAGCAGCCGGATGTCCCCGGCCGTCCAGTCCACGTGCGGGGTCGGCTCGTCCACGTGCAACGTGCGCGGCAACCGCCCGTGCCGCAACGCCATCACCATCTTGATCACACCCGCGACACCCGCAGCCGCCTGCGTGTGACCGATGTTCGACTTGACGGAGCCCAGCCACAACGGCTCGGACCGCTCCGCACCGTAGGTCGCCAGCAACGCCTGAGCCTCGATCGGGTCGCCCAGCGACGTGCCGGTGCCGTGCGCCTCGACCGCGTCCACATCGGACGGCTCCAGCCCGGCGTTCGCCAGGGCCTGGCGGATCACCCGCTCCTGCGACGGGCCGTTCGGCGCGGTCAACCCGTTGGACGCGCCGTCCTGGTTCACCGCCGTGCCGGCCAGCACCGCCAACACCTGGTGACCGTTGCGGCGGGCGTCCGACAGGCGTTCCAGCAGCACCAGACCCGCGCCCTCGCCCCAGCTCGTGCCGTCGGCGGCGGCGGAGAACGGCTTGCACCGACCGTCGACCGAGAGCCCGCGCTGCCGGGAGAACTCCGTGAAGCCGACCGGCGTCGCGATCACCGTGACCCCGCCCGCCAACGCCAGGTCGCACTCACCGGTGCGCAGCGCCTGCGCGGCCAGGTGCATCGCGACCAGCGACGACGAGCACGCCGTGTCGAGGGAGACCGCGACACCTTCCAGCCCCAGCAGGTAGGCGATCCGGCCGGACACCACGCTGGTCGCCGCGCCGGTGCCGAGGTAGCCCTCCACGTCCGACGGCGCGCCCGCGCCGTACCCGGAGGCCCAGATGCCGGTGAACACCCCGGTCCGGCTGCCGTGCAACGAGGTCGGGTCGATCCCGCCGTGCTCGAACGCCTCCCACGCCGTCTCCAGCAGCACGCGTTGCTGCGGGTCCATCGCCAAGGCCTCGCGCGGCGAGATGCCGAAGAAGTCCGCGTCGAACCCGGCCACGTCGGCCAGGAAGCCGCCGGAACGGGTGTAGCTGGTCCCCGCGTGGTCGGGGTCCGGGTGGTAGAGGCGGGCCAGGTCCCAGCCGCGGTCGTCGGGGAAGTCCGTGATGGCGTCCACCCCGTCGGACACCAGCCGCCACAGGTCGTCCGGCGACCCGACACCACCCGGCAACCGACAACCCATGCCGACGATCACGATCGGGTCGTCGTCCACCGCGCGCACGACCGGTGCGGCGACCTCGCGGCGCGTGCCGACGATCTCGCCGCGCAGGTAGTCGGCCAGGCGTGCGGGGGTGGGGTGGTCGAACGTCACCGTGGCGGGCAGTCGCAGGCCGGTGGCCGTGCCGAGGCGGTTGCGCAGCTCCACGGCGGTCAGCGAGTCGAACCCGAGGTCCTTGAACGGCTGCCGCGTGTCGATGGCGTCCGGTGAGGCGTGCCCGAGCACGGTGGCGGTGTTGGCCGTGACGACGTCGAGCACGGCGGCCGCCTGCTCGGCGGTCGGCAGCGACCGCAGCCGGTCGGCCAGGGCACCGCGGTGGACCGGCCGCTTGACCGGTTTGCGGCCCACCAGCCCGCGCAGGGCCGAGGGCGGCACGGGCGTGCGGGCCAGGGCCGGCAGGTTCAGGGCGACGGGCGCGACGGCGGCCCGGTCGGCGGCCAGCGCGGCGTCGAACAGGGCCAGCGCGTGCTCGGTGGCCAGCGGCACGACGCCGGCGCGGGTCAGGCGCTGCCGGTCGGCGTCGGAGAGGTGCCCGGTCATGCCGCTGGCCTCGGCCCAGTACCCCCACGCCAGCGAGACGGCGGGCAGGCCGAGGGCGCGCCGGTGCACGGCCAGGGCGTCGAGGAACGCGTTCGCGGCGGCGTAGTTGGCCTGGCCGGGGCTGCCCAGCACGCCGGCGGCGGAGGAGAACAGCACGAACGCGGCCAGGTCGAGGTGCCGGGTGAGCTCGTGCAGGTGCCAGGCCGCCCGCGCCTTGGGCGCGAACACGGAGGCCACCTGCTGCGGTGTCAGCTCGGTGACCACGGCGTCGTCGAGCACACCGGCGGCGTGCACCACGGCGGTCAGGTCCGGGATCGAGGCCACCAGGTCCGCGACCTGGTCGCGGTCCGAGACGTCACACGCGACCACCCGCACGTCGGCGTCCAGCCGCGGCGCCTCCCCGCCGCCGCGACCGACCAGCACCAGCCGCCGCACGCCGTGCTGCGCGACCAGGTGCGCGGCGATCGCCCGGCCGAGCGTGCCCAGGCCGCCGGTGACCAGCACCGTGCCGTCGAGGACGGCGGGCAGGGCGAGCACGATCTTGCCGATGTGCTGGGCCTGGCTCATGTGCCGGAACACGTCCACCGCGTCGCGCACGCCCCGGACGTCGATCGGCAGCGGCGCCAGGACGCCGTCGGCGAAGTGCCGCAGCACCTCGGCCAGGACGTCCCCGAGCCGCTGGGGGCCGGCGTCGGCGATCTCGAACGCGGTGTAGTCCACGCCGGTGTCCGCGCGGATGTCGGTCTTGCCCATCTCCACGAACCGGCCGCCGGGCGCGAGCAGGCGCAACGACGCGTCGGTGAACTCGTCGGCCAGCGAGTTGAGCACCACGTCCACCCGCGGGAAGCGCTGCTCGAACTCCAGCGTCCTCGACGACGCGATGTGGTCCTCGTCCAACCCCAGACCGCGCAACACGTCCCACTTGCCAGGGCTCGCGGTGGCGAACACCTCCGCGCCCAAACGGCGGGCGAGCTGGATCGCCGCCATGCCGACGCCGCCCGTGCCGGCGTGGACGAGCACGCGGTCGCCGGGTCCGGTGCGGCCCAGGTCCACCAGGCCGTACCAGGCGGTCAGGAACACCACCGGCACGGAGGCCGCCCGCGCGAACGACCAGTCGTCCGGCATCGGGGCGAGCACCCGGTGGTCGGCGACCGCGATCGGCCCGAACGCGCCCGGCACCAGGCCGAACACCCGGTCACCCGGCCGGAACCGGTCGACGTCCGGCCCGACGTCGAGCACCACGCCCGCGCCCTCGCCGCCCATCAGCGCCTCGCCGGGGTAGACGTCCAGCGCGATGAGCACGTCTCGGAAGTTCAGCCCGGCGGCCCGCAGGGCGAGCCGGACCTGGCCCGACGCCAACGGTCCGGTCAGCTCCGGCCTCGGCACGAGCGCCAGGTCGTCGATGCTGCCGGTGCCGACGTCCTCCAGCCGCCACGGGCCGTCCGGCGGGGTGAGCGCGCGGTCCACCCGCACGAGCCGGGGCGCGAGCAGCGTTCCTCGGCGCACCGCCAGCTCCGACTCGTCGGCCAGCGCGCCGTCCCACGAGTCGTCCGCGTCGACCAGCGCGAACCGGCCGGGGTGCTCGGCCTGCGCCGCCCGCACCAGGCCCCACACGGTCGCGTGGGCCAGGTCGACCGCGTCACCGGGCACGGCGGCGACCGCGTTGCGCGTGACGACCACCAGCCGGTCCTGGTGGTCCTGGATCGCGGCCAGGGCCTCCTGGGCTGCCGCCAGTGCCGCGTCGGGCGTGTCGCCGAGGTGGTCGGACACGTGGTGGCGGTTCTCGGCGGTGTCGTGACCGGTCACCGGTGACCACTTGAGCTGGAACAGGTCGTCCGGGGCGTCGGCGAAGGCCCGGACCGACAACGACGCCACGGACGCGACCGCGGTGCCGTCCGGGTCGGCGAGCGTGACCGAGTAGGTGTCGGGGCCGCCGGACAGCCGGACGCGCAGCACGGTCGCGTCGGTGGGGCGCAGCACGACCCCGGAGAACGCGAACGGCAGCTTGGCCGGTCCGTCCGGGTTCAGCAGGGCGATCGGGTGCAGGGCCGCGTCGAGCAGCGCCGGGTGCAGGGCGAAGTGCTCCTCGGCGGGCACCTCGACCTCGGCGTGCACCTCGTCGCCCACCCGCCACGCCGCCGTGACGCCTTGGAACGCCGGGCCGTAGTCGTAGCCGAGGGCCGCGAACGCGTCGTAGAGGTGGGTGACGTCGAGCGGTTCGCCGTCCGGTGGCGGCCACGGGGTCGTCCACGTCGGTTCCGGGGCGTCGCCGAGGGTGCCGGTGGCGTGGCGGACCCAGTCGTCCGCGTGGGAGTGGACGGTGACGTGGCGGGCGCCGGAGTCGTCCGGCGGGCCGACGACGACTTGGAGCCGGACCGCGTCCTGGGTGAGGACGAGCGGCGTTTCCAGCACCAGCTCCCGCACGGCGGGCGCCCCGACCTTCGCCGCGGCGTGCGCGGCGAGCTCCAGGAACGCCGTGCCGGGCAGCAGCGCGGAGCCGCGCACGGCGTGGTCGGCCAGCCACGGGTGGGTGGACAGCGACACCTTGCCGGTGAGCGCCGCGCCGCCGTCGGGCAGGTCCACCACCGTGGTCAGCAGCGGGTGGTCGCCGGTCTCGGCGGTGGTGGTCGGCCGCAGCCAGAACCGCTGCCGCTGGAACGGGTAGGCGGGCAGGGGCGCGGGGGTGACGCCGGGCGGGAACAGCCAGTCGACCTCGACGCCCCGCACGTGCAGGCGGGCCAGCGCGGCGCGGAACTCGTGCGGCTGGTCGCGGCGCAGCGTCCCGGTGACCAGGACGTCGCGCCCGTCGGCCGTCTCCTCGATCGCCGAGGTCACCACCGGGTGCGGGCTGACCTCGACGAACACGCCGTGGCCGTGGTCGAGCAGCGCGCGCGTGGCGTGGTCGAACCGGACCGGCTCGCGCAGGTTGCGGTACCAGTAGTCGGTGTCCAGGTCGGTCGCCGGCGCGCCGGTGACCGTCGAGTACAGCGGAACGTCGCCGGGTCGCGGGGTGATGCCGGCCAGGTCGTGCCGCAGCCGGTCGCGGATGGCCTCGACCTCGACCGAGTGGGCGGCGTAGTCGACGGGGAGCGCGCGGGCGCGGATGTCGTCGCGGGCGCAGGCGGCCAGCAGGTCGGTCAGGTCGCGGGTGTTGCCGGAGACGACGACGGCGCCGGGGGCGTTGACCACGGCGACGGTGAGCCGGCCCGCCCACCGCTCCAGGTAGGCGGCGGCGCGGTCCGGGGACAGCGCCACGGACACCATGCCGCCCTGCCCGGCCAGCGACGCCAAAGCCCTGGCGCGCAGGGCGACGATCTTCGCGGCGTCCTCCAGCGAGAGGATGCCCGCGACGTGCGCGGCGGCGATCTCGCCCTGGGAGTGGCCGACGACCGCGTCCGGGACCACGCCGTGGGCGCGCCAGAGCCCGGCCAGCGCCACCATCATGGCGAACAGGGCGGGCTGGACCACGTCCACGCGGTCGAGCCCGCCGGCCCGCAGGACGTCGACGAGCGACCAGTCGACGTGCGGCGCGAGGGCTTCGGCGCAGGCGTCGACGTGGGCGCGGAACACGGCGGACGTCTCGTACAGCTCGCGGCCCATGCCGGACCACTGCGCGCCCTGGCCGGGGAAGACGAACACGGTCCTGCCCGGGACGCCCGCCTCGCCGGTGACCAGACCGGGTGCGCTGCCGCCGGCGGCCAGCGCGTCCAGCCCCGCGCGGTCCAGGACGACGGCGCGGTGCTCGAAGCGGGTGCGGTCCGCCAGGGCCCGGGCCACGTTGGCGGCGGGGGCGTCGACCGCTTTGAGGCGTTCGGCCTGGGCGGCCAGGGCTTGCGCCGTGCGCGCGGACACCAGCCACGGCAGGTCCTCGTCCACTGTGGACTCGGATTCGGCCGGCACGTGCTCGAGGATGACGTGGGCGTTGGTGCCGCTGATGCCGAACGACGACACGGCGGCGCGACGCGGGCGGTCGGTCGCCGGCCACGGCGTCGGCTCGGTGAGGAGGGTGACGTTGCCCGCCGTCCAGTCGACGTGGTCGGTGGGCCGGTCGACGTGGAGCGTGCGCGGGAGGGAGCCGTGCCGCA
Organism: Saccharothrix sp. 6-C; assembly: GCF_016695385.1. NCBI lineage: Bacteria > Bacillati > Actinomycetota > Actinomycetes > Pseudonocardiales > Pseudonocardiaceae > Saccharothrix > Saccharothrix sp. 6-C. The sequence continues at coordinate 4,109,941 of NZ_CP064192.1, forward strand.
TCGCCATGATCATCTTGATCACGCCCGCGATGCCGGCCGCGGCCTGCGTGTGGCCGATGTTCGACTTGATCGAGCCGAGGCGCAGCGGTTCCGCGCGGTCCTGGCCGTAGGTGGCCAGCAGGGCTTGCGCCTCGATCGGGTCGCCGAGCGTGGTGCCGGTGCCGTGCGCCTCGACGGCGTCCACGTCCGACGGTTCCAGCAGGGCGCTCGCCAGGGCCTGGCGGATGACGCGTTCCTGCGACGGGCCGTTCGGCGCGGCCAGGCCGTTGGACGCGCCGTCCTGGTTCACCGCGCTGCCGCGCACCACGGCGAGCACGCGGTGGCCGTTGCGGCGCGCGTCGGACAGGCGTTCCAGCAGCACCAGGCCGGCGCCCTCGGCCCAGCTGGTGCCGTCGGCGGCGTCGGCGAACGACTTGATCCGCCCGTCGGGCGCGAGGCCGCGTTGCCGGGCGAACTCCACGAACCCGGCCGGTGTCGCCATCACCGTGACGCCGCCGGCCAGCGCCATCGTGCACTCGCCCGCGCGCAGCGCCTGCGCGGCCAGGTGGATCGCGACCAGCGACGACGAGCAGGCCGTGTCGACCGACACCGCCGCGCCCTCCAGGCCGAGCAGGTAGGACACGCGGCCGGAGGTGGTGCTGGTGGCGATGCCGGTGGCGAGGAAGCCCTCCAGGTCCGGCGGCGGTTGGGCGGCGTAGCCCGAGGACCACACGCCGGTGAACACGGCGGTCCGGCTGCCGCGCAACGAGGTCGGGTCGATGCCCGCGTGGTCGAACGTCTCCCAGGCCGTCTCCAGCAGCACGCGCTGCTGCGGGTCCATCGCCAACGCCTCGCGCGGCGAGATCCCGAAGAAGGCGGCGTCGAACCCGGCGCCGTCGGCGAGGAAGCCGCCCGAACGCGCGTAGGTCGCGCCGGGCGCGTCCGGGTCGGGGTCGTAGGGGACGTCCCAGCCCCGGTCGGCGGGGAAGTCGCCGATCGCGTCGACCCCGTCGGCGACCAGCCGCCACAGGTCGTCCGGCGACTCGACGCCGCCCGGGTAGCGGCAGCCGATGCCGATGACGGCGATCGGCTCGCGGGCGGCTTCCTCGACCTCGGCCAGGCGCTTGCCCATCACCCGCAGGTCGGCCGTGGCGCGCTTGAGGTAACTGCGGAGCTTGTCTTCGTCAGCCATGAACAGCTACTCCCCCGCGGTGCGGTGCTCGCCCGATCGGATGACCTGGGTCCTGCGGTGTTCGTCGTCGAGGATGCTGAACAGCTCGCTGTCGGTGGCGTCGTCCAGGTCGTCCTCGGGTTGGGCGCGTTTGGCGGTCCACGACGCCAGCAGCGCTTCCAGTCGTGCGGCGACGGCGTCGTGGTCGGTTGCCTCCGCGCGGTCCAGGGCGGACTTGAGCTGGTCCAGCTCGGCCAGCAGCGGGTCGGGCGCGGTCGCGGACAACCGCTCCCGCAGGTGGTCGGCCAGCCGGGCCGGGGTCGGGTGGTCGAAGGTGAGGGTGGCGGGCAGCCGCAGCCCGGTGTCCGCGTCGAGCTGGTTGCGCAGCTCCACGGCGGTCAACGAGTCGAACCCGAGGTCCTTGAACGCCCGGTGCGGGCCGACGGCGTCGGTGGTGGCGTGCCCGAGCACCCGGGCCACCGCGCGCCGGACCAGGACCAGCACGTCGTGCGTCGGCTCGGCCTGGTCCGGGTCGCCCGTGCGGCGCGGCCGGCCCAGCGGTCGGTCCGCCGTGCGGCGGTCGAGCCGGACCGGCGCGAGCACGGGTTCGCCCGCGGTGAGGGCGGCGTCGAACAGGGCCAGGGCCTCGTCGGTCGCCAGCGGCAGCACACCCGCCTCGGCCATCCGGCGCCGGTCGGCGTCGGTGAGCTTGCCCGTCATGCCGCTGGTCTGCGCCCACGGGCCCCAGGCCAGGGACACGGCGGGCAGGCCGTTGGCGTGCCGGTGCGTGGCGAGGGCGTCGAGGAACGTGTTCGCGGCGGCGTAGTTGGCCTGGCCCGGTCCGCCCAGCACACCGGCGGCGGAGGAGAACAGGACGAACGCCTCCAGGTTGTCGGTCAGCTCGTGCAGGTGCAGCGCGGCGGCGGCCTTGGGCCCCCAGACCTCGGCGAGCCGTTCGGCGTCCAGCGCCTGCACCACGGCGTCGTCCAGCACACCGGCCGTGTGGACGACGGAGGTGACGGGGTGCTCGGCCAGCAGTCGCGCCACCGCGTCGCGGTCGGCCACGTCGCAGGCGACCACCGTGACGTCGGCCCCGGCCAGGTCCGCGACCAGCTCGGCGACGCCCGGCGCGTCCGGTCCGCGCCGGCCGGCCAGGACCAGCCGCGTGACGCCGTGCGCGGCGACCAGGTGGCGGGCGACCGCGCCGCCGAGCACGCCGGTGCCGCCGGTGACGAGCACCGTGCCGTCCGGGCTGAGGGTCGACGGCAGCGGCGCGTGCTCGGCGCGTTCCAGGCCGGGCAGGTAGGCGTGGCCGGCCCGGATCGCCAGCTGCGGCTCGTCGCCGACCACCAGGACCGGCCCGTCGGTGTCGACCAGCGCGAACCGCCCGGGGTGCTCGGAGGCGGCGGAGCGGACCAGGCCCCACACGGCGGCGGCCCGGAGGTCGGTCACGTCCTCGCCGCGCACCGACACCGCGCCGCGCGTCACCACGACCAGCCGGGCCGCGTCGTCGCTGCCGGCGAGGAACTCCTGCACCACGCCCAGGGTCTCGGCGGGATCGGTGGCGTGGTGGACCTGGTCGGCCGGCCCGGCCGGTTCGGCGACCGCGTCGGTTCCGTGCCAGGCGAGCCGGTACAGGGACTGCCGGCGGGGAGTCTCCCGCGGCGCGCGCAGCGTCAGCGACTCGATGGCCGCGACGGGCTCGCCGTCGGGGTCGACCAGGCTGACCCGGTAGGTCTCGGGTCCGGTCGCGGTGAGCTTCGCGCGTGCCGCGGTGCGACCGGTCGACCAGACGGTGACGCCGGTGAACGAGAACGGCAGCTTGGCGCGGTCGTCGGCGATCGTGACGGCTTGGAGCACGGCGTCCAGCAGCGCGGGGTGCAGGGTGAACCGGTCGCCGTCGGCGGGTAGCCGGACGTCGGCGTAGAGGTCGTCGCCGTGCCGCCGGACGGCCCGCAGGCCCTGGAACGTCGGGCCGTACTCGAACCCGGCGTCCGCCAGGGACTCGTAGAACCCGGTCAGGTCGACCGGTTCGGTGGCCGGCTCGGTCCACGGCGCCGGCGCCGCGGCCGCGCCCAGCAGACCGGTGGCGTGCCGCTGCCAGTCGCCGTCCGACCTGGAGTGGATCGCGACGGCACGGCGCCCGGCCTGGTCGGGCGCGCCGACCGTGACCCGCACGTCGACCGGGCCGGCCAGCACCAGCGGCGCTTCCAGCGCCAACTCCTCCACCGCCGCGCGGCCCACCTGCCTGCCGGCCCGCAGCGCCAGCTCCACGAACGCCGCGCCCGGCAGCAACGCGGACCCGAGCACGGTGTGCTCGGCGAGCCACGGCTGGGTGGCCGCGGACAGCTGCCCGGTCAGCACCACGCCCTGCTCGTCCGCCAACTCCACCACCGCGCCCAGCAACGGGTGGTCGACCGCGGCGAGCCCCGCGCCGGTGACGTCCGTCGACGTGGCCGGCATCAACCAGAAGCGCTCACGCTGGAAGGCGTAGGTCGGCAGTTCGGCGTGGGCGGTGGGCAACGTCCACTCGGCACCGCCGACCCACAGCCGGCCGAGGGCCGCGAGGAGCCGTTGGGGCGAGTCGTCCTCCCGCCGCATCACACCGATCGGCACGAGAGTGGGATGAGGACCGATCTCCAGGAACGTCGTCACACCACGGGCACGCAACCACTCCATGCCATCCTCGAACCGCACCGCCCCACGCGCCTGACGCACCCAATACCCGGCGTCGAAAACCACACCTGCGGAAAGGTCCCCGCCCAGGGGATCCCTGATCTCAACGCTACCCGACAAGTCCGACACCAGCGTCGACACGATCGGGATCTGGGGATGACCGAACGACAACCCCTCCACCACCCGCGCGAACTCCCCCAACATCGGCTCCATCCGCGCCGAGTGGAACGCATGGCTCACCGCCAGCCGCCGGGTTTTGTGCCCCAAGGTCTCCCACAGGTCCGCGACTTCCAGCACGGCGGCTTCGTCGCCGGAGATCACCACTGCCTCGGGCCCGTTGACGGCCGCGATCTCGACGCCCTCGGGCAACGTCTCCGCCACCTCCGCCGAGGCGGCCCGGATCGACACCATCGCGCCACCCGGCGGCAACTCCTGCATCAACCGACCACGCGCCGACACCAGAACGCACGCGTCATCCAGGCTCAGCACACCCGAAACGTGCGCGGCAGCGATCTCACCCACCGAATGCCCGATCAGATAATCAGGCCGCACACCCAACGACTCCACCAACCGGAACAACGCCACCTCCACCGCGAACAACGCCGGCTGCGTGAACCGGGTCTGATCGAGATCCACCTCCCACAACGACAAGCCGAGTCGGTCGCACACCTCGTCCAGAGCCGCCGCGAACACCGGGTACGCCTCGTGAAGACGACGCCCCATGCCGCGCCACTGCGAACCCTGACCCGAGAACACGAACGCCGTCTTGCCGGGCCGGGCCTCACCGATCGGCACGTCACCTCGGGCCAGCGCGTCGAGGTCCGCGACGAGCGTCGCCGGATCGGTGAGCGCGGCACGGTGAGGGAGCCGCGCCCGCGTCGCCAGAGCGGCGCCGACGGCCGGGTCACCCGCGAACTCACGAAGCCGCCGCGCCTGCGCCCGCAACGCCTCCGGCGACTTCGCCGACACCAACCACGGCGCCGGGCCGGCCACCTCGACCGGCTCGGCCGGAGGCACGTGCTCGAGGATCAGGTGCGCGTTCGTCCCGCTGATCCCGAAGGACGACACACCCGCCCGGCGCGGCCGGTCGACGTCGGGCCAGGGCGTGGGCTCGGTGAGGAGCCGGACGCCGCCGGTCTCCCAGTCCACGTGGGTGGTCGGCCGGTCGACGTGGAGCGTGCGGGGCAGCACGCCGTGCCGCATCGCCATGATCATCTTGATCACGCCCGCGATACCCGCCGCCGCCTGGGTGTGGCCGATGTTCGACTTCACCGACCCCAACCACAACGGCTCCGCGCGATCCTGGCCGTAAGTGGCCAACAACGCCTGTGCCTCGATCGGATCACCCAACGTGGTGCCGGTGCCGTGCGCCTCCACGGCGTCCACATCGGACGGACGAATGCCGGCATTCGCCAACGCCTGCCGGATCACCCTCTCCTGCGACGGACCGTTCGGCGCGGTCAACCCATTGGACGCGCCGTCCTGGTTCACCGCTGAACCCTTGACGACCGCCAGCACCCGGTGCCCGAGCCGACGCGCCTGCGACAACCGCTCCAGCAGCACCAGACCCGCGCCCTCGGACCAGCTCGTGCCGTCGGCCGCGTCGGCGAACGACTTGATCCGCCCGTCCGCCGCCAGACCCCGCTGCCGGGAGAACTCCACGTACCCGGACGGCGTCGCCATCACCGTCACGCCACCGGCCAACGCCAGCGTGCACTCCCCCGACCGCAGGGCCTGCGCGGCCAGGTGGATCGCCACCAGCGACGAGGAGCACGCCGTGTCCACCGACACCGCCGGGCCTTCCAGCCCGAGCAGGTAGGACACCCGCCCGGACGTCACGCTCGTGGCCGTGCCGGTCGACAGGTAGCCCTCCAGGTCGGGTGGCTGGGCGCCGGAGCCGTACCCGGACGACCAGATGCCGGTGAACACGCCCGTCTGGCTGCCCTGCAACGACGTCGGGTCGATCCCGGCGTGCTCGAACGCCTCCCACGCCGTCTCCAGCAGCACCCGCTGCTGCGGGTCCATCGCCAACGCCTCACGCGGCGAGATCCCGAAGAACGCCGCGTCGAACCCGGCCGCCTCGCGGAGGAAGCCGCCCGAACGCGTGTAGCTGGTGCCGGGTCCGCCCGCCGGGTCGTAGAGCCTGTCCAGGTCCCAGCCGCGATCGGCCGGGAAGTCGCCGATCGCGTCCACGCCCTCGGACACGAGCCGCCACAGGTCCGCCGCCGACCCGACACCGCCCGGGTACCGGCACGCCATGCCGACCACCACGACCGGGTCGTCGGTGACGGCCGCGGCGACCGGCGCGGCGGTCTCGCGCCGCCGACCGAGCAGGAGCCCCCGCAGGTGGGTCGCGAGGGCGGTCGGCGTCGGGTGGTCGAACGTCAGCGTGGCGGGCAGCTTCACGCCCAGCGCCGAGGCCAGCCGGTTGCGCAGCTCCACCGCGGTCAACGAGTCGAACCCGAGGTCCTTGAACGCCCGGTTCGCGGCCACCCCGTCGGTGCGTCCCAGCACCACGGCGGTGTGCGCGCCGACCAGGTCGAGCACGACGGTCTGCTGTTCGGCCTCGGTCAGCGACGCGAGCCGCCGCGCCAGGTCCGTGTCCACGACCCGACGCGCCCGCCGGGTCAGCCCGCGCAGCGACGGCGCGGTGAGGTCGAGCCGGGCGGGCACGACGGCGGGCGCGCCGCCGGCCAGTGCCGCGTCGAACAACGCCAGGGCGTGCTCGGTCGACATCGGCACGACCCCGGACCGCTCCAGGCGGCGCTGGTCGGCCTCGGTCAGGTGCCCGGTCAAGCCGCTGGCCTGCTCCCACTGCCCCCACGCCAGCGACACGGCCGGCAGGCCCAGGGCGTGCCGGTGGGCGGCGAGGGCGTCGAGGAAGGCGTTGGCGGCGGCGTAGTTGCCCTGACCCGCGCCGCCGAGGACCCCGGCCGCCGACGAGAACAGCACGAACGCCGCCAGGTCACGGGTCAGCTCGTGCAGGTGCCACGCGGCGTCGACCTTGGGCCGCAGCACGTCGTGCAGGCTCTGCGGGGTCATCGCGGTCACCACGGCGTCGTCCAGCACGCCTGCCGCGTGCACGACGGCGCACAGGTCGGGGATCGTGGCGAGCACGTCGGCGAGCGCCGCCCGGTCGGTCACGTCGCACGCGACCACCGACACGTCCGCGCCGTCGATCTCCACCTCGCCGCCGCGGCGGCTCAGCAGCACCAGTCGCCGCACGCCGTGCCGGGCCACCAGGTGCCGGGCCACCAGGACGCCCAGCGTGCCGGTGCCGCCGGTGATCAGCACGGTGCCGTCCAGGTCGAGCGCGCGGTGCGAGCCCGAAGCCCGGGTCAGCCGGGGGGCGAGCACCGCGTCGCCGCGGACCGCCACCTGGAACTCGTCGGCGGGCGCCCGGACCTCGCCGTCGTGGTCCGCGTCGACCAGGGCGAACCGGCCGGGGTGCTCGGCCTCGGCCGCCCGCACCAGCCCCCAGACCGCGGCGGCGGCCGGATCGGTCACCTCACCCGGCCCGGTCGCGCCGTGCGTGACGACCGTGAGCCTGCCGTCGTCGGAGGTGCGCAGGAAGTCCTGGAGGACGGCCAACGTCTCGGCGGTCAGGGTGTGCGCGGCCCGCGCCGGGTCGGCTCCCGGCTCGCTGACCACGTGGTGCACGGCCGTGTCCTCGAACGACGGGGTGACCGGCATCCAGTCGAGGCGGAACACGCGCGTGTCGCGGGTCTGGAAGTCCGCCGTCATCGGGCGCACGGTCAGCGCGTCCACGACGGCCACGGGCTCGCCCGCGCCGGTGGCGAGCAGGACCCGGTAGGTGTCGGGACCGGTGGGCGTCAACCGGACGCGTGCCGCCGTCACGTCCGTCCTCAGCACGGCCACGCCGGCGAACGAGAACGGCAACCGACCTGCCGCGACCAGCGTGAGCGGCTGCAACGCGGCGTCCAGCAACGCGGGGTGCAGGCCGAACCCGTCACGGGCGTCCAGGGCGACCTCGGCGTACAGCTCGTCGCCGTGCCGCCACACCGCCCGCACGCCCTCGAACGCCGGGCCGTACTCGTAGCCGCGGGCCGCGAGGTCGTCGTAGAAGCCGGTGAGGTCGACGGGTTCGGCGTCGGACGGCCACTGGAGCGGTCGTGACGCGGGCACGTCGACGCCGAGCGTGCCGGTGGCGTGCCGGACCCAGTCGCCGTCGGCGCGGGAGTGGACGGTGACCGCCGTGCCGTCGACCACGACCTGCACCAGCACGGGGTCCTGCGCGGGCAGCGCCATCGGGGTTTCCAGGAGCAGCTCGTCCAGCACGTGCCGGCCGACCTGGGCGCCGGCCCGCAGGGCGAGTTCGACGAAGCCGGTGCCCGGCAGGAGCACCGTGCCGTGGATGGCGTGATCGGCCAGCCACGGCTGGGTGGTCGTCGACAGCCGGCCGGTGAGCACCACGCCGCGCCCCGCCGCGAGTTCCACGGCCGCGCCGAGCAGCGGGTGGTCGGTCGGGTCGAGCCCGACCGCGGTCACGTCGGCGGTTCCCGGCACGGGTGCCAGCCAGTAGCGGTCGTGCTGGAACGGGTACGTGGGCAGGTCCACGTGACCGGCGGCGGGCACGGGCCAGTCGACGTCCACGCCGGTCACGAACAGGCGTGCCGCCGCTGCGGCGAAGTCGCCCTGGTCACGGCGCAGGGTGCCGGCCGCGAGCTCGACGTCCAGTGTGGGCACCAGCACCGGGTGAGGGCTGACCTCGATGAACACCTCGTGCCCGGCGCCGGTCAACGCCTCGACCGCTCGGTCGAACCGCACGGTCTCACGCAGGTTCCGATACCAGTAAGCCGCGTCCACGGTGTCCACCAAGCCATCGGTCACCGTGGAGTGGAACGGGATCCGCGCCGACCGCGGACTGAGGTCCGCCAAGTCGGCCAGCAGCCGTTCCCGGACCGCCTCCACCTGCGCCGAGTGCGCCGCGTAGTCCACCGGCAGGACGCGGGCCCGGATGCCGTCGGCCTCGCAGACCGCCACGAGTTCGGCGAGCGCGGCCGGTTCGCCGGACACGACCACCGTGGACGCCGAGTTGACGGCCGCGATCGACAGCCGCTCACCCCACCGGGACAACAGCTCCGAGTCCGGCGGCAGGGTCACCGACACCATGCCACCCTGGCCGGAGATCGCCATCAAAGCCTTGCTGCGCAACGCGACCACCCGCGCGGCGTCCTCCAAGGAGAGTGCCCCGGCCACGTAGGCCGCCGCGATCTCACCCTGCGAATGCCCCACCACCGCGTCCGGCTCGACACCACGCGAACGCCACAACGCCGCCAACGACACCATCATCGCGAACAACGCCGGCTGCACCACGTCCACCCGGTCCAGCGCACCGCCGTCCAACACCTCGACCAACGACCAGTCGACGTGCGGGGCCAACGCCCGCTCGCACGCGTCGACCGCGTCCCGGAACACCGGCTCGGCGGCGTACAGGTCGCGGCCCATGCCGACCCACTGCGCGCCCTGACCCGGGAACACGAACACCGACTTCCCGAGCGCCGACGCCGTCCCCGTCACCAGACCCGGATGCTCACGCCCCTCCGCCAACGCACCCAAAGCCGCCGGGTCCAACACCACCGCGCGGTGGTCGAAACGCGCCCGACCGGCCAGGACGCGGGCCACGGCGGACGCGTCGGCCTCGTCGACGGCCCGGGCCAGCCTGCGGGCCTGGTCGCGCACCGCCCGCTCCGACTTGCCCGTGACCACCCACGGCACCCGGCCGACGTCCGCACCGGGCTCCGCGACGGTCTCGGGTGCCTGCTCGATGATGACGTGCGCGTTCGTGCCGCTCACCCCGAACGACGACACACCCGCCCGACGCGGACGGTCGACCTCCGGCCACGGCACAGCGTCGGTGAGCAGCCGGATGTCCCCTGCCGTCCAGTCCACGTGCGGCGTCGGCTCGTCCACGTGCAACGTCCGCGGCAACCGACCGTGCCGCAACGCCATCACCATCTTGATCACACCCGCGACACCCGCAGCCGCCTGCGTGTGACCGATGTTCGACTTCACCGACCCCAACCACAACGGCTCCGACCGCTCCGCCCCGTAGGTCGCCAACAACGCCTGCGCTTCGATCGGGTCACCCAACGTGGTGCCGGTCCCATGGGCCTCGACGGCGTCCACTTCGGACGGATGGACGCCGGCGTTCGCCAGGGCCTGCCGGATCACCCGCTCCTGCGACGGGCCGTTCGGCGCGGTCAACCCGTTCGACGCGCCGTCCTGGTTCACCGCCGAACCCGCCAGCACCGCCAACACCTGATGACCGTTGCGGCGGGCATCCGACAACCGCTCCAACAACACCAGACCCGCACCCTCACCCCAGCTCGTGCCGTCGGCGGCGGCGGAGAACGGCTTGCACCGACCGTCCGCCGCGAGCCCGCGCTGCCGGGAGAACTCGGTGAACCCCAGCGGGTTCACGATCACCGTCACGCCGCCGGCCAGCGCCAGGTCGCACTCCCCCGACCGCAGCGCCTGCGCCGCCAGGTGCATCGCCACCAGCGACGACGAGCACGCCGAGTCCACCGACACGGCCTGCCCGCGCAGCCCGAGCAGGTATGCGACGCGGCCGGACGTGACGCTCGGCGAGATGCCGGTCGCCAGGTAGCCTTCGGCGTCCCGCGGGGCCTGGTCGACCACACCCCCGTACCCGGAGGACCACAGGCCGGTGAACACGCCCGTCTGGCTGCCCCGCAACGAGGTCGGGTCGATGCCGGCGTGCTCGATGGTCTCCCACGCGGTCTCCAGCAGCACGCGTTGCTGCGGGTCCATCGCCAAGGCCTCGCGCGGCGAGATGCCGAAGAAGTCCGCGTCGAACCCGGCCGCGTCGGTCAGGAAGCCGCCGGAGCGGGTGTAGCTGGTGCCCGCGTGGTCGGGGTCGGGGTGGTAGAGCCGGTCGAGGTCCCAGCCGCGGTCGGTCGGGAAGTCGCCGATGGCGTCCACCCCGTCGGACACCAGCCGCCACAGGTCGTCCGGCGACCCGACACCACCCGGCAGCCGACAACCCATGCCGACGATCACGATCGGGTCGTCGTCCTCCACCGCCCGCGCGACCGGTTCGACGACCTCCGGACGCGTGCCCGACAGCTCCTGCCGCAGGTGCTCGGCCAGTTCCTCGGGCGTCGGGTGGTCGAAGACGAGGGTCGCGGGCAGGCGGAGACCGGTCGCCGTGGTGAGCCGGTTGCGCAGCTCCACGGCGGTCAACGAGTCGAACCCGAGGTCGCGGAAGGCCAGCCGGGGTTTGACCGCCGACGCGTCGGTGTGCCCGAGCACGGCCGTGGTGTGGGCCGTGACGAGGGACAGCAGGTCGGTCCGGGGCTCGGCGGGCGGCGGGAGCGCGCGGGGCGCGCGGGTGGCCAGGTGCGCGGTCGTCACCGCGGGTTCGCCACTGGCGAGGGCCGCGTCGAACAGGGCCAGCGCCTGTTCGGTCGTCATCGGGGAGATGCCGGCGCGGGCGAAGCGCTCCTTGTCCGTCGCGGTGAGGTGCGCGGTCATGCCGGACGCCTCGGCCCAGTACCCCCACGCCATCGAGACGGCCGGCAGGCCGAGGTCGTGCCGGTGCCGGGCGAGGGCGTCGAGGTAGGAGTTGGCGGCGGCGTAGTTGGCCTGCCCGGCGGTGCCCAGGACCCCGGCGGCGGCGGAGAACAGCACGAACGCGTCCAGGTCGGCGGTCAGCTCGTGCAGGTGCCAGGCGCCGTCCACCTTGGGTCGCAGCACCCGGTCCAGCTGCTCGGGGGTGAGGCCCTGCACCACGCCGTCGTCCAGCACACCGGCGGCGTGCACCACGGCGGTCAGGTCGGGGATCGACGCCAGCAGCTCCTCGACCTGGGCGCGATCGGACACGTCGCACGCGACGACGCGCACGTCAGCGGCCAGCTCCGGAGCCTCGCCACCGCGGCGACCGGCCAGCACCAGCCGCCGCACGCCGTGCCGGGAGACCAGGTGCCGCGCCAGCGCCAGCCCGAGCGTCCCGGTGCCGCCGGTGATCAGCACCGTGCCGTCGGCGAGCCGGGGCACGGTGAGCACCAGCTTGCCGACGTGCCCGGCCTGGCTCATCAGCCGGAACGCGTCCACCGCGCGCCGGATGTCGTGGGTGGCGACGGGCGGCAGCCGGAGCACGCCGTCGCCGAACAGCCGCAGCACCTCCGTCAGCACGTCGCCCAGGTGGGAGGGGTCGGCGTCGTTGAGGTCGAACGCCCGGTAGTCGACGTCGTCGAGGACCCTGATGTCCGTCTTGCCCATCTCCACGAACCGGCCGCCGGGCGCGAGCAGGCGCAACGACGCGTCGGTGAACTCACCCGCCAACGAGTTCAGCACCACGTCCACCCGCGGGAAGCGCTGCTCGAACTCCAGCGTTCGCGACGACGCGATGTGGTCGTCGTCCAACCCCAGGTCACGCAACACGTCCCACTTGCCGGGGCTCGCGGTGGCGAACACCTCCGCGCCCAAGTGCCGCGCGAGCTGGATCGCCGCCATGCCCACACCACCCGCGCCGGAGTGGATCAGCACCCGGTCGCCCTCGCCGAGCCGACCGAGGTCGACCAGCCCGTGCCAGGCGGTCAGGAACGCCACCGGGACCGCGGCGGCCTGAGCGAACGACCAGCCGTCCGGCAACGGCGCGAGCAACCGCTCGTCGGTGACGGCACGCGGCCCGAACGCGCCGGACGCGAGGCCGAGCACCCGGTCACCCACCTGCCACCGCGTGACGCCGGGCCCGACTTCGACGACCGTCCCGGCCGCTTCACCGCCCAACGCCGCCGCGTCCGGGTACATGCCCAGCGCGATGAGCACGTCCCGGAAGTTCACCCCCGCCGCGCGCACCGCGAGCCGCACCTGGCCGGCCTCCAGCGGCGGCTCGGCCACCTCCGCGAACGCCAGGTCGTCCAGGCTGCCGGTGCCCGACTCGACCAGCCGCCACGGACCGTCGAGCGACGTCGGCCGCGACCGGAACGGCGCCTGCCGGGGCGCCAGGACGGCGTCGCCGCTGATCGCCAGCTCCACCTCGTCGCCCGCCACGGCCGCCGCGTCCGACGCTTGCGCCACCGTGGCGTCGCCGGCCAGCCCGACCGCCACGAACCGGCCCGGGTGCTCGGCCGCCGCACTGCGGATCAGCCCTCGCACCGCCGCCCCGGCCGGCTCGTCCGCCCGGGTCGGCACGACCAGGCGCGCCCGGTCGTCGGACGCCAGGAACTCCTGGACCAGGTCGAGCGCCCGCCGGGTGAGGTCGTGCACGGACCCGGCGTCGGCCGCGCCGCTCAGCAGCGGCGCGAGGCGGACGGGCACCGGTGCGGACTCCGACGGCGGCACCCACTCGGTGCGCAGCAGCGTGGTCGTCGGCTCGGCGGCGGGTCGCACGGTCAGCGCTTCGATCGCCGCCACCGGCGCGCCCGCGGCGTCGGTCACCGTGACCGCGTAGGCGTCCGGGGCGGTGCGGGTCAGGTGGACCCGGACCGCCGAGAGGCCCGTCACGTGCACGGCGACGCCGGTGAAGGAGAAGGGCAGGCGCAGGCGGGTGTCCGGGTGCAGCAGGATCACCGGTTGCAGCGCGGCGTCCAGCAGCGCCGGGTGCAGGCCGAACTTCGCCCCGTCCGGGACCTCGACCTCGGCGAACAGCTCGTCGTCGTCGCGCCACAGCGCCCGCACACCCCGGAACGCCGGGCCGTACTCGTAGCCGAGGTCGGCGAGGTGGTCGTAGAACCCGTCGGGGTCGATCCGGTCACCCGCGGGTTCCCACGCGGAGGTGGTCGGGGTATGGGCGTGGTCGAGCGTGCCGGAGGCGTGGCGGACCCACTCGCCGTCGACCTTCGAGTGCACGACGACCGGTCGGCGGCCCTCGTGGTCCGGCGCGCCCGCGGCCACCTGGAGGTGCGCCGGGCGTTCGGTCACGGTCAGCGGCACGTGCAGCACGAGGTCCGCGACGACCGGGCAGCCCAGGGCTCGGCCCGCCTCGGCGGCCAGTTCCACGAGCGCCGTGCCGGGCAGCAGCACCGTGCCGTCGACCGCGTGGTCGGCCAGCCACGGGTGCGTGCGGGTGGAGAGACGGCCGGTCAGCACCGCGCCCTGGCCGTCCGGCAGCTCCACGGACGCGTCCAGCAGCGGGTGGCCGGGGGTGGACCCCGCCGCGCTCGGCAGGAGCCAGTAGCGCGTCCGCTGGAACGGGTAGGTCGGCAGGGCGATCCGGCCCGAGGCCGGCCGGGGCAGCGGGAAACCGCGCACGAGCAGGGTGGCCAGTGCGGCGCGGAAGTCGCCCTGGTCACGGCGCAGCGTGCCGGTGGCGACCTCGACGTCCAGCGCGGGCACCAGCACCGGGTGGGGGCTGACCTCGATGAACACGTCGTGCCCGGCGGCCAGCAGGGCCTCGGTGGCCCGGTCGAACCGCACCGGCTCACGCAGGTTCCGGTACCAGTAAGCGGCGTCGACGGTCTCCACCAAGCTATCGGTCACCGTCGAGTAGAACGGCACGTGGCCACGCCGCGGCGTGATGTCCGCCAGATCGGCGAGCAACCGTTCCCGGATCGCCTCGACCTGCGCCGAGTGGGCGGCGTAGTCCACCGGGATCCGCCGGGCGTTGACGCCCTCGCGCTCGCACAGCGCCAACAGCTCGTCCAACGCGCCGGGTTCACCGGACACCACGACCGTGGACGCCGAATTGACCACCGCGACCGTCAGCCGCTCACCCCACCGGGACAACAGCTCCGAGTCCGGCGGCAGGGTCACCGACACCATGCCACCCTGGCCGGAGATCGACACCAAAGCCTTGCTGCGCAACGCGACCACCCGCGCGGCGTCCTCCAAGGAGAGTGCCCCGGCCACATAGGCCGCCGCGATCTCACCCTGCGAATGCCCCACCACCGCGTCCGGCTCGACACCACGCGAGCGCCACAACGCCGCCAACGACACCATCATCGCGAACAACGCCGGCTGCACCACGTCCACCCGGTCCAGCGCACCACCGTCCAACACCTCGACCAACGACCAGTCGACGTACGGAGCCAACGCCCGCCCACACGCATCGACCGCATCCCGGAACACCGGCTCGGCGGCGTACAAGTCACGGCCCATCCCGACCCACTGCGCGCCCTGACCCGGGAACACGAACACCGACTTCCCGAGCACCGACGCCGTCCCCGTCACCAGACCCGGATGCCCACGACCCTCCGCCAACGCACCCAAAGCCGCCGGGTCCAACACCACCGCGCGGTGGTCGAAACGCGCCCGACCGGCCAGGGCCCGACCGATCTCGGCGTGCTCGCCGGGACGTTCGGCCACGAAGTCGCGCAGCCGCCGGGCCTGGTCGCGCAACGCCTCCGGGGTCTTGGCCGACACCAGCCAGAGCGGGTCGCCCTCCTCCGGTCGCGCCACCTCGGGCGCCTGCTCGATGATCGTGTGCGCGTTCGTGCCGCTGATGCCGAACGCCGACACGGCCGCCCGCCGGGGGCGGTCGGTGTCCGGCCACGCGACCGGTTCGGTGAGCAGCCGGACGTTCCCGGCGGCCCAGTCGACGTGCGGTGTCGGCTCGTCCACGTGCAGCGTCTTGGGCAGCACGCCGTGCCGCAACGCCATCACCATCTTGATCAGCCCGGCGGCGCCGGCGGCGGCCTGCGTGTGACCGATGTTCGACTTCACCGACCCCAACCACAACGGCTCCGAACGCCCGACGCCGTACGTGGCCAGCAACGCCTGCGCCTCGATCGGGTCACCCAACGTGGTGCCGGTCCCGTGCGCCTCCACGGCGTCCACATCGGACGGCTCCAGCCCGGCGTTCGCCAGGGCTTGGCGGATCACCCGCTCCTGCGACGGACCGTTCGGCGCGGTCAGGCCGTTCGACGCGCCGTCCTGGTTGACGGCGGTGCCCCGCACGACGGCCAGCACGTGGTGGCCGTTGCGGCGGGCGTCGGACAGGCGCTCCAGCAGCAGCAGGCCCGAGCCCTCGGCCCACCCGGCGCCGTCGGCCGCCGCGGCGAAGGACTTGCTGCGGCCGTCCGGCGCGCTCGCGCCCTGCCGGGACATCTCGGTGAACAGCGACGGCGAGGCGTTGACCGTGACCCCGCCGGCCAGCGCGAGGTCGCACTCGCCGGACCGCAGCGCCTGCGCCGCCAGGTGCAGCGCGACCAGGGACGACGAACACCCGGTGTCCAGCGACAGCGCCGGCCCGACCAGGCCGAGCAGGTAGGACAGCCGGCCGGAGCCGATGCTGGTCGCCGTGCCGGTGACCTGGTAGCCCTCCAGGTCGTCCGGGATGGGCCCGGTGGCGTACCCGGTGGACCAGATGCCGGTGAACACGCCCGTCTGGCTGCCCTGCAACGACGTCGGGTCGATCCCCGCGTGCTCGAACGCCTCCCACGCCGTCTCCAACAACACCCGCTGCTGCGGGTCCATCGCCAACGCCTCACGCGGCGAGATCCCGAAGAACGCCGCGTCGAACCCGGCCGCGTCGGCCAGGAACCCCCCGTGCCGGGTGGACGACGTCCGCGGCCGGGCGGACGTGGGGTCGAACAGCCCGTCCAGGTCCCAGCCCCGGTCGTCGGGGAACCCGCCGATGGCGTCCACTCCCCCGGACACCAGTCGCCACAGGTCGTCCGGCGACTCGACGCCACCGGGGAACCGGCAGCCCATGCCGACGATGGCGATCGGTTCGTCGGTCGCCACCGCGGACGTGGCGGCGGTGGCCGCGCGCTCACCGCGCAGGTGTGCGGCGAGCCGCTCGGGCGTGGGGTGGTCGAAGACCAGCGTGGACGGCAGCCGGCGGCCCAGGGCGGTGCTGAGGCGGTTGCGCAGCTCCACGGCGGTCAGCGAGTCGAAGCCGAGCTCCTTGAACGCCCGGCCGGTGTCGACGGCCTCCGGCGAGGCGTGGCCCAGCACGGCCGCCGTGTGGGTGGCGACCACGGCGAGCACGTCCACGTCGGACGGCGCCGCGGCGGGCTCGGCCCGTTCCTCCCGGACCTGCGCCTCGGGCAGGTCGGCGAGCAGCCTGCTCGGCCGCAGGCGGGTGTAGGCGGGGGCGAACTCCGCCCAGTCGACGGGGGTGACGACGGCGTGCGGCACGTCCTGGTCGAGCACGTCGCGCAACGCGGCCAGCGCCCGCCCGGACGGCATCTCGCCGAGGCCGAGCAGCCGCCGCTGCCGGCGCACCGACTCCAGCGCGGCCATGCCGCCCTCGGCCCAGATGCCCCACGCCACCGACGTGGTCGCCCGGCCCTCGGCGCGGTGCCGGGCGGCGAGCGCGTCGAGGAACGTGTTGCCCGCCGCGTAGGCCGCGCCGTGCCCGTCGCCCCAGACGCCGGCCGTCGACGAGAACAGCACGAGCGCGTCGAGGTCGGGCAGCAGGTCGGCGAGGTGGGTCGCGCCCGCGACCTTGGCGGTGACCACGTCGGCGAACCCGGCCACGTCGTCGTCGGCCAGCCGGCCGGACCTGATCACGCCCGCCGTGTGGAACACGGACCTGACGTCGCCGACCTCGGCCAGCAGCGCCGCCAGCGCGTCCCGGTCCGCCACGTCGCACGCGGCCACGGTGACCCGCGTGCCGGAGGAGGCCAGCTCCTCCCGCAGCTCGGCCGCGCCGGGCGCGTCCGGTCCGCCGCGGCTGACCAGCACCAGGTGCTCGGCGCCCTGCCCGACGAGCCAGCGGGCCACCTGGGCGCCGAGCGCACCCGTGCCACCCGTGATCAGGGTCGTCCCCTCGGGCCGCCACGTCCGGACCGGCGGGGTGGGCCTGGCCCGGCGCAGCCTGCGGGCGAAGACGCCACCGGCGCGGATCGACACCTGGTCCTCCGGGCCGCCGACCGCGGCGAGGAGACGTCGCACGCCCGCCGCGTCCGGCGTGGCCGGCACGTCGACGAGCCCGCCCCACCGGTCGGGGAACTCCAACGCGGCCGACGTGCCCAGTCCCCACACCAGCGCCTGTCGCGGGCGGTCGCCGAACGCGCCGCTGGTCACGCACCACAGCGGGGCTTCGAGGTCCCGCACGGCGGCCAACGTCCGCGCCAGGCCGACGGGCACGGCCGGGTGGTCCGGGTGCGGCGAGTCGTCCAGCGCCAGGAACGACAGCACGCCGTCGACCCGTTCCGCCGTGTCGACCACCTCGACACCGCTGTCCCGCAACGCCTCGACCGCCGCGTCGGCCCACGGGTGCCCGCCGTCGGGCCGCAGCACCAGCCACCGCCCGGCCGGCGCGGACGTGGGCGTCACGGGTGTCCACGTGACCTCGTACCGCCACGGGTCCGCGGTCGGCGCGGTGGACGTGAGCCAGTACGGCTCGTGCTGGAAGGCGTAGGTCGGCAGGTCCGCGGCCCCGGCCGGCGGCAGCGCGGGCGTCCAGTCGACGTCCACGCCGGCGACGAACAGCCGTCCGGCGGCCGTGAGGAACTCCCCGGTGCCGCCCTGGTCACGGCGCAGGGTGCCGGCGGCGACCTCGACGTCCAGTGCGGGCACCAGCACCGGGTGGGGGCTGACCTCGATGAACACGTCGTGCCCGGCGTCGGTCAACGCCTCGACCGCTCGGTCGAACCGCACGGTCTCACGCAGGTTCCGATACCAGTAAGCGGCGTCCACGGCGTCCACCAAGCCGTCGGTCACCGTGGAGTGGAAGGGGATCCGCGCCGGCCGCGGGCTGAGGTCCGCCAGGTCGGCCAGCAGCCGCTCCCGGACCGCCTCCACCTGCGCCGAGTGCGCCGCGTAGTCCACCGGGATCCGCCGCGCGTTGACGCCCTCACGCTCGCACAGCGCCAACAGCTCGTCCAACGCACCCGGTTCACCGGACACCACCACGGTGGACGCCGAGTTGACCGCGGCGACCGTCAACCGATCACCCCACCGGGACAACAGCTCCGAGTCCGGCGGCAACGACACCGACACCATGCCGCCCAAGCCGGAGATCGCCACCAAAGCCTTGCTGCGCAACGCGACCACCCGCGCCGCGTCTTCCAAGGAGAGTGCCCCGGCCACGTAGGCCGCCGCGATCTCACCCTGCGAATGCCCGACCACGGCGTCCGGCTCCACGCCGAACGACCGCCACAGCGCCGCCAACGACACCATCATCGCGAACAGCGCCGGCTGCACCACGTCCACCCGGTCCAGCGCACCGCCGTTCAGAACCTCGACCAACGACCAGTCGACGTGCGGGGCCAACGCCCGCTCACACGCGTCGACCGCATCCCGGAAGACCGGCTCCGACGCGTACAGCTCACGACCCATCCCGACCCACTGCGCACCCTGACCCGGGAACACGAACACCAGACCGCCGGTGGTGGTCGGCGGGCCGGCCGGTGGCGGGGTGGCGAGCAGTCCGGCCCGGTCCGCGCCGACGAGCACCGCGCGGTGGCGGAACCGGGCCCGGGTGGCCAGCTCACCGGCGATCGCGGCGACCGGCACGTCCGGGTGGGTGAGCGCGTACTCGCGCAGCCGTGCGACCTGGGCGTGCAGCGCCGCCTCGGTCTTCGCGCTCACCAGCCACGGCACCGTCCGGCCGTCGTCGACCGGCGGCGCGCCGGCGTCCGGGGACTGCTGGAGCACCAGGTGGGCGTTCGTGCCGCTGATGCCGAACGCGGAGACGGCCGCGCGCCGGGGACGATCGGTGGCGGGCCAGGCGGCGGCCTCGGTCAGCAGCCGGATGTCCCCGGCCGTCCAGTCCACGTGCGGCGTGGGCTCGTCCACGTGCAGCGTCTTGGGCAGCACGCCGTGCCGCAACGCCATGACCATCTTGATCACGCCCGCGATACCCGCGGCGGCCTGCGTGTGGCCGATGTTCGACTTCACCGAGCCCAACCACAACGGCTCCGCGCGATCCTGACCGTAGGTGGCCAACAACGCCTGAGCCTCGATCGGATCACCCAGGGTGGTGCCGGTGCCGTGCGCCTCCACGGCGTCCACATCGGACGGCTCCAGCCCGGCGTTCGCCAACGCCTGCCGGATCACCCGCTCCTGCGACGGACCGTTCGGCGCGGTCAACCCGTTCGACGCGCCGTCCTGGTTCACCGCCGAACCCTTGACCACCGCCAGCACCCGGTGCCCGAGCCGACGCGCGTCCGACAGCCGCTCCAGCAGCACCAGACCCGCGCCCTCGCCCCAGCTCGTGCCGTCGGCGGCGGAGGAGAACGGCTTGCTGCGGCCGTCGGGCGCGAGCCCGCGCTGCCGGGAGAACTCGGTGAAGATGACCGGTGTCGCCATCACCGTGACGCCACCGGCGAGAGCCAGGTCGCACTCACCGGACCGCAGCGCCTGGGCCGCCAGGTGGATCGCCACCAGCGACGACGAGCACGCCGTGTCCACCGACAGCGCCGGGCCGCGCAGACCCAGGTGGTAGGCGACCCGGCCGGACGTCACGCTCGTCGCCGTGCCGGTGACCAGGTAGCCCTCGACGTCCTCGGGCACCGGCGTGCCGACCGCGTACCCCGAGGACCAGATGCCGGTGAACACCCCGGTCCGGCTCCCGTGCAGCGAGGTCGGGTCGATCCCCGCGTGCTCGAACGTCTCCCAGGCCGTCTCCAGCACCAACCGCTGCTGCGGGTCCATCGCCACCGCCTCACGCGGCGAGATCCCGAAGAACGACGCGTCGAACCCACCCACGTCCGCCAGGAACCCGCCCTTGGCCACGGCGCTCGTGCCGCCGCTGCGCAGCTCCGGGTCGTGCAGCCGGCCCAGGTCCCAGCCGCGGTCATCCGGGAAGTCGCCGATCGCGTCCGCCTCGGCGGTCACCAGGCGCCACAGGTCCTCCGGCGACGCCACGCCGCCGGGGAACCGGCACCCCATGCCGACGATGACGACCGGGTCGTCCTCGTCCTCCACCGCCGCCGCCACGACCTCCGGCACGTCCACGACGCCGTCACGCAGGTGCGCCACCAGCTCGGCGGGCGTCGGGTGGTCGTAGATCAGCCCGGAGGCCAGCCGCAGGCCGAGCGCGTGGTTGATGCGGTCGCGCAGGGCGACACCCATGACCGAGTCGAAACCCAGGTCCTTGAACGTCAGCGTCGGGTCGATCTCGTCGGCGTCGGCGTGCCCGAGCACGGCCGCGATGGCGGCCCTCACCTGGTCGGCGGGATCGGCGGTCGGCTCGGCGGGCGCGTCAGGCGCGTCGGGCGTGACGTCGCCCAGCCAGTGCGACCGGCGCTGGAACGCGTACGCGGGCAGGTCGACCGGCCGGACGCGCGCCGGGAACGCGGGCGTGAAGTCGACGTGCCCGCCGGCGACGAACACCCGGCCCAGCGCGGCCAGGAACTCGTCCCGGCCGCCCTGGTCGCGGCGCAGGGTGCCGGTCGCCAGTGCGACCTCCAGCGTCGGCGCCAGCACCGGGTGCGGGCTGACCTCGACGAACGCGCCGTGGCCGTCGGCGGCGAGCGCGGCGGTGGCCAGGTCGAACCGGACCGGCTCGCGCAGGTTGCGGTACCAGTAGTCGGCGTCGAGGCCGGCGGTGTCGAGCAGGCCGCCGGTCACCGCCGAGTAGAACGGCACGTCGCCCGGCCGGGGGCGCACGTCGGCCAGGTCGGCGAGCAGCCGTCGCCGAATGGCGGACACCTGCGCCGAATGGGCGGCGTAATCCACCGGAATGGCGCGCGCCCGGATGCCGGCCGCCTCGCACGCCGCCGACAACTCGGCCAGCGCGGCGGGTTCACCGGACACGACGACCGCGCCGGGAGCATTTACCACGGCTACTGTCAATCGCCCGTTCCAGCGCGCGACGAATTGCTCGGCCTCGTCGACCGGCAGTGTGACGGAAATCATTCCGCCCTGTCCAGCCAATGAGACGAGGGCTCGGCTGCGCAATGCCACCACGCGCGCCGCGTCGGCCAACGACAATGCGCCCGCCACGTGTGCGGCGGCGATTTCGCCTTGGGAATGGCCGACCACCGCGTCCGGTTCGACGCCGTGGGACCGCCACAACGCGGCCAACGAGACCATCACCGCGAACAGCGCCGGCTGGACCACGTCCACGCGGTCCAGCGCGTCGCCGTGCAGCACGTCGACCAGCGACCAGTCGGTGTGGGGCGCGAGCGCGGCGGCGCAGGCGTCGACGCTGTCGCGGAACACCGGCTCGCTCGCGTAGAGGTCGCGCCCCATGCCGACCCACTGCGCGCCCTGGCCGGGGAAGACGAACGCGGTCCGCCCCGGGTCGGCGGCCCGGCCGGTGACCAGGTCCGGCGCCGGCCGGCCCTCGGCGAGCGCGGTCAGCGACGCTCCGCCGAGGAGCACGGCCCGGTGGGTGAAGTGCGTGCGCGTGGTCGCCAACGCGTGGCCGACCTCGGCGCTTGTCAGCCCGGGGTGGGCGGTCAGGTGCTCGTGCAGCCGCTCGGCCTGCGCCCGCAGGGCCTGCTCGGTCTTGCCCGACAGCACCCACGGCACCACGCCGGACCTCGGCTCGGACCCCGGCTCGGGCCTCGGATCGGACCCGACCGGCTCCCGGTCCGGCGGCTCGGCGACGACCACGTGCGCGTTCGTGCCGCCCATGCCGAACGCCGACACGCCCGCGATCAACGGCCGGTCGGCGCGCGGCCAGGGGGTGAGCTCGGTCTGCACCCGCAGCTTCAGCTCGTCGAACGGGATGGCCGGGTTGGGCGTGACGTGGTTGAGGCTGGCCGGCAGGGCGCGGTGGCGGATGCTCAGCACCGTCTTGAGCAGGCCGACGATGCCCGCCGCGCCCTCCAGGTGGCCGACGTTGGTCTTCGCCGAGCCGACCAGCAGCTCGGTGGCGCGCCCGGCGTGCGCGGCGCCGAGGCCGGCGGCTTCGACCGGGTCGCCGACCGGGGTGCCGGTGCCGTGCAGCTCGACGTACTGCACGTCGTCCGGCCGGACGTCGGCGCTGGTCAGGGCGTCGCTGATGACCTGGGCCTGAGCGTCGGCGCTGGGCACGGTGAGGCTGCGGGTGGGGCCGTCGTTGTTCACCGCGCTGCCGAGGATCACCGCGTGCACCGGGTCGCCGTCCGCGAGCGCCCGGGCCAGCGGCTTGAGCACGACCACGCCGCCGCCCTCGCCGCGGGCGAACCCGTTGGCGCGGGCGTCGAAGGTGTGGCTGCGGCCGTCGGGTGACAGCCCGCCGAACTCGACGCCGCTGGTCTCGCGGCCGGCGGCGAGGTTGAGGTTCACCCCTCCGGCCAGGGCGAGCGCCGTCTCGCCGCGCCGCAGGCTCTCGACCGCCAGGTGCACCGCGACCAGCGCCGACGACTGCGCCGCGTCCACGGTCAGGCTCGGCCCGCGCACGCCGAGGAAGTGCGACACGCGGTTGGCGATGACGCCCCGGTTCGTGCCGGTCATCGTGTGCGGGGTGACGTGCGCCGGGTAGCTCAGGGTGGTGTAGTCGTCCCAGGTCGCGCCGATGAACACGCCCGTGCGGCCGCCGGTGAGCGTGCCGGGGACGATCCGCGCGTCCTCCAGCGCCTCCCACGCCAGCTCCAGCGCCAGCCGCTGCTGCGGGTCCATCGCCGCGGCCTCGCGGGGCGAGACGCCGAAGAACGCCGCGTCGAAGGCGTCGACCTCGTCCAGGAAGCCCGCGGGCAGGTCACCGGCCCGGCCGGGCGGCGGCGCGGTGATCGCGTCCAGGCCGTCGCGCAGCAACCGCCAGAACGCGGCCGCGTCGGGCGCGCCCGGCAACCGGCAGGACATTCCGACGATCGCGATCCGGTCGTCCGCACGAGACATTTCCCCACCCATCGGGTCACCCTGTTCCGCTCGCGAGAAATCGGGACGGTTCCCGGACGAAAGCAATGCGGCCCGCGCCACCGCAGTGTCGAGCAGTTGTTCCCCCGGCGGTGGAGAAAGGACGACCCGAACGTACCTCGGTTCCGCACGGCCCGGCTACCGGCGTATCGCGTTTCCGTCGAGCAGGCATCGGGATTCCGATCGTGCCACTGGCACCGGCGACGTGATTCGGCTTCAATGCCGCCGCGCTTGGCGACAAGGTGCGCGGCGCGTCCATCCGGCTATCCGCGGTACGGGCATTCGCGATGACCCAATGGTGCCGCCGGGTGTTTCCCGCGTGCCGAACGGCCCTGTCCTCCCGCCGGGGGTGGCGCCGGTCACGTGGTGCGGGATCCCGGCGCAGGACAGCAGCATGGAAGTTGTCGGACCCGCGGGCGGCCAAGGACATTGAGTCGACCGAAGCGCGCTTCGACCCTCAGTGAGGTGAACGCCCATGACCCAGGTCCGGCCCGTCATCGGGACCGAACGCACCACGCGACCAGGACGGCTCATCGTCGGCAGCGTCATCGCCGGCGTGCTGCTGTCCGTGCTGTGGTCCTACGAGTTCGTCGACCACGTGATCGGCGCGAACGTGGCCAACACCCTGCTCGGCGAGGACGCCGCGACCGCGTCGATCGCGGGCACCGCCGCCGGACTGGTGTTCGCGTTCGTCTCCGGTCTCGCCGGCACGTTCACCGCGTGCAACATCGCCATGGCGGCGTCGATCGGACCGATGAGCGAAGCCGGTGGGTCAGCCCAGGGCACGCTGCGATCACTGCTGCGCCCGTTGGGCTTCTTCACCGCCGGCATGGTCGGCGTGTCGGCGGTCTACGGCGCGGTGGGCGTGCTGATCGGGCCGAGCCTGCCGCAGCTGTCGAGCGCGATGGTCGGCGACATGCCGGTGCGGCTCGTGCAGTCGGCGGTCGTGTTCGGGGTCGTCGGCCTGGCGATGGCCTACCTCGGGCTCGCCGCCCTCGGCGTGCTGCCCGACGTGTTCCGCGGCCGGCCGGTCGCCCGCGTGGTGGTGCTCGGCGCGCTGGTCGGCGCGTTCCTCATCGGCCGGCCTTACCCGATGTTCATCAAGCTGTTCCGCTCCGCCGTCGACTCCGGCAACCCGCTCTTCGGCGCGGGCACGTTCGTGCTCCAGTCCATCGGCAACGTCCTGCTCGTCACCGTCGTGTTCGCGGCGCTGGCCCTGGGCACCAAGGGCCGGTTCCTGCGGTGGTTCGGCTCCAACAGCCGCCGTTCGGCCGTGGTCAGCGCGGCACTGCTCATCTCCCTCGGTGTGTTCCTGCTCGTGTACTGGGACGTCCGCGTCCCGTCGATCTTCGGGATCGGCTGGTTCCCGACCATGCCCTACAACTGACAAGGAGCTGATCGTGTCCGCGACAATCGCTGTCCCGACGACCACGAGGTCGCAGTCCCCCATCCGGAACGGGGCGTTGGCCGGACTCGCCGGCGGCCTCGTGTTCGGGCTGTTGATGGCCGGGGTGGGCTCCCTGTCCATGGTCGGCATGCTGATCGGCGTCGAGAACGCCGTCGTCGGCTTCATCGTCCACATGGTGATCTCCGCGATCGCCGGCGCCGGCTTCGGCCTCCTGACCCGCAACATGACCCTGGTGCCGCCCGTCTACGCCCTGAGCATGATCTACGGCGCGGTCTGGTGGGTCCTCGGCGCGCTGATCATCATGCCGCTGTGGTTGAGCGTGACCGCCGACCCGATGATGAGCGACATGGTGTTCGTGGTCGGCGGCGCCCAGTGGGTCAGCCTGTTCGGCCACGTGGTCGGCTTCGGCATGACCACCGGCGCCGTGCTGCTCGTGCTGCGCGGCCAAGCCAAGTAAGGCCACCGCGCCCGGTCCCGTCGCACCCACGGCGGCGGGCCGGGCCGACCTACTGCGGGAACACGCAGTGCGGCCGTTCACCGACCACCCCCCGAGCGGTCGGTGAACGGCTAGCGTGCTCCCATGGCGCACATCGACCTCGGCATGGACGAGTCACTGTTCCCCGGCATCCGGGGCCTCATGCGGTTCCGGCCCGAGACGGCCGCACCCCTCAACGCGTTGGCCGAGGCCTTGTTGCGGGCGCCGAACTCGCTGCCCGCCGGCGAGCGCGAGCTGATCGCGGCCCACGTGTCGAGGTTGAACGCGTGCCGGTTCTGCGGCGACTCGCACTCGGCGTTCGCCGCCGAGCAGCTCGACGGGGGCATGGCCCTGGTGGATCAGGTGCGGGACGACCTCGACACCGCGCCGGTGTCGGAGAAGCTGCGGGCGCTGCTGCGGATCGCGGGCGCGGTGCGGGAGTCGGGCCTGAAGGTCACCATCGACCTGGTCGACGCGGCCCGGGCGCACGGCGCCACCGACGTCGAGATCCACGACACCGTGCTGATCGCGGCCGCGTTCTGCATGTTCAACCGGTACGTCGACGGCCTGGGCACGCTCGCGCTGGACGACCCGGAGGGGTACCGCGAGTCCGCCCGGCGGATCGTCGAGCACGGCTACATCGACTCGGTGTAGTCCTCCGCCGACCGGTCGCGGGCCGCCCGGCGCAGCCGCACCAGCGGGTAGGACAGCAGCACGAGCGCCACGAACGGCACGCCGACCTGCCACGCCGGGCCGAACGCCTCGGTGAACGCCGTGGCCACCACCACCAGCACCACGTACAGCAGGCTCAGCACCGACGTCACCGGCGCGCCCGGCAACCGGACCGGCGCCGGTGGCAGTCCCCGGCGGGCGCGCCGGAACGCCAAGTGGCTCACGAAGATCAGCATCCACGCCACCATGCCGCTGATCAGGGCGATGCCGAGCAGCACCGGGAACGCGGCGTCGGGCGACCAGGCGGCGGCCACCGCGGCGGCGGCCAGGCCGACCGCCGACGCCAGGACCGCGTTCACCGGGCTGCCCCGGTCGGTCACGGTGGCGAGGGCCTTCGGCGCGTACCGGTCCAGCGCCAGGGAGTGCACGGTCCTCGAAGCCAGGTAGAGCGTGGCGTTCGCGGCCGACAGCGCGGCCGTGAGGATGACCAGGTTCATCAGGCCGGCCGCGGCCGGGATGCCGACGGAGGTGAACAGCGCCACGAACGGGCTCTCCGCCACCCCCTCGACCGCGGCCGCCTCGGTCCACGGCACGATCGCCACGATGATCCCGGTGGCCAGCACGTAGAACAACGCCAGCCGCAGCACCACCCGCCGGGCGGCGCGCGGGATGTCCCGGCCGGGGCTGCGCGACTCGGCGGCCGTCATCGCCACCGACTCCACACCGCCGTAGCTGAACGTCGCCACGCTGACCGCCAGCAGCACGCCCACCAGGCCGTTGGGCATGAACCCGCCGTGGTCGGTCCACGCCGCCAGCCCGACCGCGTCCTGCCCCGGCAGCCCGAACACGACGCACAGCAGGCCGACCACCAGGAAGACGACCAGCGCCGTCACCTTGACCATCGCGAACCAGTACTCGACCTCGCCGAACAGGCGCACGGCCGCGAAGTTGACCGCCAGGATCGCCAGGGAGAACAGGCACACCGCGGCCCACAGCGGCACCTGCGGCCACCAGTACCGGACGTAGAGCCCGGCCGCGACCACCTCGCCGCCGACCGCGATCACCTGGGTCGCCCAGTAGCACCACCGCTGGACGTACCCGACCAGCGGTCCGGCGTACCGCGCGCCGACCGCGCCGAACCCGCCCGCCTCCGGGTGCACCACGACCATCTCGGCGACCGCGTAGGCCACCGCGACCGCCGCCAGCGCCCCGACCAGGTAGACCACCACGACGGCCGGCCCGGCCAGGGAGATGGCGAGGCCGGAGCCGAGGAACAGCCCGGTCCCGATGGCGCCGCCGAGCGAGATCATGCCGATCTGGCGGCTCGTCAACTGCCGGAGCAGCCCGCCGTTCGCGTGGTCCGCCAAGAGGTCCTCCGCCGGTCGCACGGTCCGCGGGCAGCGCGACAGTGCCACTCCCCCGGCGCGGGCGCCATCACCCGGCGCGTCGCCGATACGGCTGGCCGAAGCCGGCCGGTCCTCAGTGGACGGCGGCGGACCGTTCGAACCGGAACGGGGCCAGGGCGTCGTCCCGGTCCTCGCCCAGCGCCTCGGCGGCCACCAGGTCGCCGGCGTGCAGGCTCAGGGTCGCGCCGCTGTGCGAGACGGCGAAGTGGAAGTTCGGCAGCCCGAGGACCCGGCCCAGCACCGGCAGCCCGTCCTCGGGGATGGGTCGCTCGCCCACCCGCACGCTCTCCGCGGACGCCGCGCCGATGCCCGGGTACAGCGCGCGGCCCGCCTCGACCACCTCCCGCACGGCCGACCGGTCCACGCTGACCTCGCCGGTCTCGGACACGCGGGCCGCGCCGTCGACCTCCGGGGTGTGCAGCAGCAGCCGGCCGCCGCCGTCGGGGCGCAGGTGGACGTGCGGCGCGTGGATCACCCGCGCGACCGCCGCGGCGACCGGCGAGGTGCGGACGAGCACGCCGCGGGTGTTGCGCATCGGCAACGCCAAGCCGGCCAGTTCCGCGATCCGCGCCGCTTGCGGCCCGGCGCAGTTCACCACCGCGTCGGCGGGCAGCCGCCGGCCAGAGGCGAGCCGGACCGCGCGCACCGCGCCCGCCGACACCTCCAGGCCCGTCACCGCGTCGCCGGGCACGACCTCCGCGCCGGCCGAGGCCGCCGTCGACAGCAGGTGGCCGATCAGGCGGACCGGCTCGACCCAGCCCTCGCGCGGGAAGTAGGCGATCCCCTCTTCGGGCAGGGCGGCCGGGTCCAGGTCCGGTTCGAGGTCCGACGCCTCGGCCCGGCCGAGCCACCGCGCCTCGTAGCCGTAGTCGAGGACCGCCGCGACCTTCCGGGCCAGCGCCTCCCGGTCCGCGTCGGTGGCGGCCCACTCCAGGTTGCCGGTCTCGTGGTACCAGCCGCCGTGCGGCACGTCGGCCGCCAGCCGCCGGTGCGCTGCCATGCCCTCGACGCTGAAGTCGTGGTAGGAGCGCGGCTGCTTGCCGCAGGAGTTCGTCCACGAGAACGTCGCGCCGGACGTGCCGCCGCCGGGCGAGCCCGCGTCCACCACGGTGACCCGGGCGCCTCGGCGCGTCAGCGAGGCGGCCACCGCCGCGCCGTAGAGACCCGCGCCGATGACGACCGCGTTCGCGACCATGCCGACCTCCTCCTCCCGCGATCAGCGCGGAGCGTTCTCCTTGGGGCACTTCAGGTATAGCACGCGGTCAGGACGCTTTCGGGTGGTCGCGCGGGCGACCCGGAAACTTCCGGCCGGGCCGTTTCCCGATTCGGCCGCGACCATTCTCCCGCGCGGAATCGGGAAACGGTCCCGGCTGGTCGCCGGTGAATGCCGCGCGCACCGGCGACCGGCCGGGGCCGTCGACCCTCGACCCGCGTCAGGCAGTGACCTGATCAGCGCAAAGGCCGCTCACGAGGGCTCGGGCGACCGCGCCGTGCGACCGGGTGGTCACCGGGCGCGCGGGCCGATTCGCATTTCAACATCAACGCGAAAAGCGCAGGCACGACCACCTGCCGGAACGCGTCGGTTCACGCGCGATCGGCGCAACCGATATCATGGCCGTGATGCCTCGTGACGCGGAATGTGGATGTGACCTCGGCGAGGACTTGGGAGTGAGAGCTGTGCACGCGGGAAATCGCCGGTCGGACGACGGGGGTGACCGCCGGTGAGGCGCACCGGCGGCCGTGGGGCGGGGACGTCGGCGCTGCTGGCGTTCGTGGCGCTCGGCGCGCTGGTCGCCGGGTCGTTCGCCGTGGTGACCTCCGTGCGCGGCGACCGGACGGCCCAGCCCGCGGCTCTGTCGACGGCGTCCTCGACCGTGCCCTCGACCACGCCGCCACCGTCCTCCACGACGGTCGAGCCGCCTCCGCCGGTGGTGGACCCGTGCGCGGAGAAGATCGCCGCGCTGCCGCTGCGGGCCCGGCTCGCGCAGCTGCTCGTCATCGGGGTCGACCCCCGCGGGCCCGCCGACGCCCTCTCGGTGGTGCGGAACGAGCAGGTGGGCGGGATCTTCATCGGCGGTGACGACGTCGGCCTGCTCAGCGCCGGCGCGCTGGCCCCGGTGCACGCCGCGGCGGCCCTGCCGCTGACCGTCGCCGTGGACGACGAGGGCGGGCGGGTCCAGCGGCTCGACGCGCTGGACGGCTCCATGCCCAGCGCCCGGCGGATGGCGGCCGACCTGTCGCCGGACCAGGTTCGCGCGGTGGCCGAGGAGCGGGGGCGCGCGCTGCGTGAACGCGGCGTCACCACCGACCTGGCGCCCGTGCTGGACACCAGCGGCCAACCCGACCGCACCGTCATCGGCGACCGCTCGTTCAGCCCCGACCCGGACACCGCGCTCGGCTACGCCCTGGCGTTCGCGGAGGGACTGCACAACGCCGGCGTCACGCCGGTCGTCAAGCACTTCCCGGGGCACGGCAACACGACCGGCGACTCGCACCTCGGCGCGGTCACCTCACCCCCGCTGGACGCGCTGCGCGACACCGACCTCGTCCCCTACCGGCACCTGCCGCGGTTCGGCGACGTGGTCGTGATGCTGGGCCACATCGACGTGCCCGGCCTGACCGGCGGCGTGCCCGCCACCCTCAGCCCCGAGGCCTACGCGCTGCTGCGCGGCGAGTTCGGCTTCACCGGCCCCGCGATGACCGACGACCTGGGCGCGATGCGCGCGGTGACGGACCGGGTCGGCCTCCCCGACGCGGTCACGCAGGCGCTCGCGGCCGGCGCGGACATCGCCCTGTGGTCGTCGGGCGGCCGGGTGGGCGAGGTGCTCGACCACCTGGAAGGCGCGGTCGCCTCGGGCGTCCTGCCGCCGGCGCGGGTGGACGAGGCGGTCCACCGGGTGCTGTCGGCCAAGCAGGTGTGCTGAGTCACGCGAGGGACGGCGCCGGCGCCTCCTATGCTGGTCGTGACGTTTCCAGCAGGGAGGCACCGGCAGTGCGATACGTGGCCATCGGCGACAGCTTCACCGAAGGGGTCGGCGACGAGCGCCCCGACGGCACGCCGAGGGGGTGGGCAGACCTGGTGGCGGAGGGGCTGGCCGTCGGGCTGGGCGAGACCGTCCACTACGCCAACCTGGCCGTGCGGGGCCGCCTGCTGGAGCCGATCGCCACCACCCAGCTCGACGTGGCGCTGGCCCTGTCGCCCGCGCCGACGCTGCTCACCCTCAACGGCGGCGGCAACGACATGATGCGGCCCGGGGTCGACCTGGCGCGGCTGGTCCGGCTGACCGAGCAGGCGGTGCGCCGGTGCGTGGCGGCCGGCGTGCGGCTGGTGCTGCTCAGCGGGGCCGACCCGTCGCAGCGGCTGCCGTTCGGCCGCACCGTCCACCGCCGGGGCGAGCTGCTGACGGCCGCGATCGCCAAGGTCGCCGAGCGGCACGACGTGCTGCTCGTGGACGCGTTCAACGACGTCGAGGTCCGCCGCGCCGAGTACTGGTCGCCGGACCGGCTGCACCTCAACGCCGCCGGCCACCGGCGGGTGGCGTCGCTGGTGCTCAAGGCGCTCGGGCACACCACGGAGGCGCACGCGGTCGACCCGGGCCCGGTCGCGCGCCGCAGCCTCGTCGCCGAGACCCGCTACTACCGTGAGCACGTCCTGCCGTGGGTGAACCGCCGGATCCGGGGCATCTCGTCCGGTGACGACGCGACGGGCAAGCACCCCGACTGGGTGCCCGTCGAAGCCAGGCCGCGGGTCTGACACCCGCGGTGCGGCACCTCGATCCGGCGATCATCCACCAGGGCACGCCGTGGCTCGCGACACCGGACGCGGTGGTGCGGGTGCCGGCCTGCTGACCGACGAACGGGTGCCGGCCGGCTGCGCGTCGAGCTGGTCGCGTTCCTGACCGACGTGGTGGCCGAGGTCGCCGCCCTGCTCGCCGAGGACCTGGTGATCCGCGACGCCGCGGCACGCCTGTCGGAGGGCCGCGAGCCGGCCGACCTGTGCCGGCGGGTGCTCGCCGCGGGCTGAGGCCGTTGCGCCGGGGTGTCGACTGCCGCCATGATGACGGTTCGTCAGTACTCGACCAACAATGGTGGTGGTCTGGTGAACAAGTACCGAACGGTGATCGCCGGGGTCGCGGCGGCGCTGGTCGCGAGCATCCTCCCGGCCGTGCCCGCGCAGGCGGCGACGACGTTGCCCGCGGCGAACTTCCGCCTGAAGGCCACCTCCTACTCGGGGCTGATCGACGACTTGGACGCCGCGCTGCCCAACGTCAGCGTGCCGACCGTCGTCGGCGACGGCAACCGCGCCGCGACGTCCTGCTCCCCCGCCGCGGCCAACCGCGTGGCCGCGTTCTGCTGGAACACCGGTGACGACGACGTCGCCTACTGGGTGCCGCAGGGCATCACGACGACCGCGGACGCCTACGGCGAGGCGACCTACGAGGGTTCGACCGCGGTCCTGGTCAGCTGGTACGACAACGGCGCGGACGGGATCGACCGGGGCATCCGGGTCTCGTTCGTCGACTACGCCACGCCGTCCGCCCCGACCTACCGCCACGTGCTGCTGGTCGAGCCGTACACCACCAGCGCGGGCCAGGCGTCGTTCCGGCCGGTCAACCTGCACGCCGGCGGCATGTTCTGGTACGGCCACCACCTCTACGTCGCCGCCACGAGCAGCGGTTTCCGCGTGTTCGACCTGAGGCACCTCTGGCAGACCAGCACCACCGACGGCTCGGCGATCGGCCGCCAAAGCGACGGCAGCTACCAGGCCTACGGCTACAAGTACGTGCTGCCGCAGGCCTTCGCCTACAACCAGTCGACCACCAACGGGCACGAGGCCATCCGGTTCTCGTTCGCCTCGCTGGACCGCACGAGCACGCCGGACAGCGTGGTCGTCGGCGAGTACGCCAACCCGGGCGCGGGCAGCCGGCTGTTCCGCTTCCCCATCGACTACACCACCCGGATGCTCACCACCGCGTCCGACGGCTACGCCCGCGCCGCCGAGGCCTACGACGTGTCGGTGCAGAGCATGCAGGGCGCGACCGCGGTCGACGGCAAGTTCTACCTCTCCACCAGCGACGGCAGCGGCAACGCGGGCGACCTGGCCACGTTCACGCCGGGCGGCTCGGTCGTGATGCACTACGACGTGCTACCGATCGGGCCGGAGGACTTCTCGTACTGGCCCGCCAAGGGACAGCTCTGGTCGCTGACCGAGTACGCCGGCAACCGCTCGGTCTTCGCCGTCCGCGCCTCCGCGTACTAGGGCCGGGAGGCTCCCGGCACGGTCCACAGCCACTGCTCGTAGGACGCCACGCGGGTGTAGATGCCGCCGTCGCCGCACGGGCGCAGCGACGAGGCGGTGGCCCGGGAGGTGGCGCCGGCGAGGAACCACCGATCGCCCGACTGGACGTAGGCGGGGCCGCCGCTGTCGCCGTTGCAGCTGTCCCGGTCGAGGAACGGGGCGCCGGCCACGAACTCGGTGGCCGCGTCCGCGCCGTGCCGGGGGTCGTCGCCCGCGATCGGCACGTCGACCACCCGCCTGCGCCCGTAGCCGCCGCTGCTGTGCACGTCGGTGTTGCCGTAGCCGGCGA
Source organism: Saccharothrix sp. 6-C (assembly GCF_016695385.1). Classification (NCBI taxonomy): domain Bacteria; kingdom Bacillati; phylum Actinomycetota; class Actinomycetes; order Pseudonocardiales; family Pseudonocardiaceae; genus Saccharothrix; species Saccharothrix sp. 6-C. The sequence goes on from NZ_CP064192.1 coordinate 4,142,984, forward strand.
GCCGCACGAACCGGGCGGCGGCGACCTGCTCGGGCGTCGCGATCGGGCGGGGTGTGACCGAGGCCGGGCGCGCGAGCACCAGGACCGCGATGTCGCCGGTGGGCCTCGGCGGGCGGTAGGACGGGTGCGCGAGCGCGGTCTCGACCTCGATCACCTCGCCGTCCTCGGGGAACTCCACGTCCTTGCCGACGAACACGCGGGCCGCGCACCCGCCCTCCACGCAGTGCCCGGCGGTGACGACGACGTTCGGCGAGACGAGCGTGCCCGAGCAGCACCACGCGTCGGCCCGGCCGATGGCGACGCACTCCGGGAAGTCGGCCGTGGGCACGCCGCCGATGATGCGGGCGTGGTCGCCGACCACGGCGCGCATGTTGGCCAGGTACACCGGGTCGGTGTAGAGGCTGTCGGACGGCGCTTGCACCGCGACGGCCGACCTGGTCAGGGGCGACACGCCCCGGCGCAGCAGCGAGCGGGCCATCCGGTAGCCCTCGGCGGCGTCGCCGGTGAGGAAGCCGTCGACCTGGTTGGCGAAGGCGTGGTAGACGAGCACGAACCGCTGCTCGTCGTCGCCCGCGATCATCCGGGCGAGCTGTGCCACGGCGGCCATGGGGTCCTGTGGTCGGTCAGTCGTGGTGGTCATGGTGGGCCTCTCGGATCATCGAGTCGATCAGGTCGTAGAGCTCCGCGCCGGCGGCCCGGTCGTCCACCGCCGGACCCGCCTCGCCGTCGTCGGCGCGTGAGCCGTCCCCGACGGCCTTCGCGACCTTGTCGAGGATCAGGTCCTGCGCGTTGACGCGGCCGGGCGGCGGCGGGGCGAACAGGGCGGGTTCGCGGTCGAACGCCAGCCGTGCCGCCGCGATCAGGCACCGGACGTCGCTGGTCTCCGGCCGCTGGTGGTCGGCCAGGCCGTCGGCGGCGGTGCCGGCGTTGCGCTGCTGCGCCGCGGTGAACGCGATCACCTCGCGCAGCGGGCGGTCCCCGAGGCCGGGGTACGGCCCGTCCAGCAGCGCCTCGACCATCGGGGCGATGTCGTCCTCGAACGGCCCGCACGCCGGCCGTGCCGCCGGGAAACCGGTCTCCGCCAAGGCTTGTGCGGTCACCGCGAGCCGCACGGCCGCGGGCGGGTGGACCAGCACCGGCCCGTCGAGCTCGGCCGCCGCCCGGGTGTCGTCCACGACGAGCAGGTCGGCCAGCGCGGACGCGAACGCCGGTCCGCCGGCGAGCACCCCGTACAGGTCGGCGAAGACCTCCGGCAGCCACGTGTCCCAGGCGTCGCGCCGGGCTTCGGGCATGGTCCGCGACACCGGCCGGGTCAGCGCGCGGACCGTGCCGAGCAGCCCGAAGTCGCGGTCCACCGCGTGCCCGACCTCGTGCCCGACCACCACCGCGTCCGGCAGGTGCACGAGCTGGTACCAGGGCAGGCCGATGACCGGGATCGGCAGCCGCGTGACCACGCCGAGGAAGTCGGCGGTGTCCAGGGCGTCCGGCACGTCCTCGACCGCGAACGGCGTCTCCCGCAGGTGCGTGAACGGGCTGAACTCGCCGCTGAGGTGCACCAGCGGCGCCTCGCGGTCGCGACCGGCCGCCGCGGGCTCGTAGCACCGCCAGGCGAACTCGTCCACGGCGGTCAGGAACGGCCGGTACCACTCGACGTAGCGCAGGTTCAGCTTCGAGCGGTAGAAGTCCCACAGCCGGTGCACCTCGAGCATCCGCAGCTGGAGCCGGCGGCACTCCCGCAGGACGTCGTCGCCGGCGGCGGCGTCCAGCTCCGCGCCGATCCTCTCGACCACGCCGCCGAGCCGGTCGGTGAGCCGGACGACCTGCGTGCGGTGCTTGCGCAGCACCCGGCCGGGATCGGTCTCGGCGCGCCAGCGGGCGAAGTCGGCGTCGATGCCCGCGAGCTTGTGCCGCAGCTCGGCGATCTTGCGCTCGACGGTGGTCACGGCCGCCCTCCCGGTCCGGGCACGAGCCGCAGCCACGGCAGGTGCGTGTGCAGGGCGACGCCCGCCGACGACAGCACCCGGTCCAGGCCGGTGGCCTGCCGCGCCGGCGAGCGCAACCCGCCCGCCACGTCCGCCAGCGACCGGCCGGCCGCGATCGAGCCGATCAGGGCGTCGCACAGCTCGTGCCCGCCGTCGCCGGCCAGGCCGGCGCCCAGCACGCCCGCGCAGCGGCCGAGGGCGAACAGGTCGCCCGCGAACGCGTTGCGCATCAGCAGGTACGAGATCGCGTCCTCCGAGCCCCACGGCCGGTTCACGTCGAGCACCACGAGCGGTCGGAACCCGTCGCGCGGCACGGCGGCGAGCACCCGGTTGAGCGCCGTCACCGGGATCTCCTCGGCGGCAGGCGTGGCGCTGAACGCCTCCGCCGCCCAGCCGCCGGCCAGGAACGTGAGCGCCGCGCCGCCACCGGATTCGCGCAGACCGCCGGCCAGGTGCACCACGGCGGGCGTCCGGCCACCCCGGACCGCGCGGGTCACGGCGGCGGCGAGCCGGTCCAGCGTGGGGTTGTCGACCTGGTCCACGTCGAACCCGTGCCCGCCGTACAGGCGGGCCAGGTCGACGCCCGCGTCCAGGTGCCCGCGGGCGGAGGTGATCTGCGCCGACCCGCTCGGCTGGGCCAGCACCGCCAGCGGCCTGACCGGCTGGGCGAGGTCGCGCTGCAACCGGTCCAGCAGGTCGGGTCCGAGGTCGGCGTCCCGGGTGAGCCGGCGTGCCACCTGGTAGCGCAGCAACGCCTCCCTGGTATGCGGGCCGAGGTCGCCGTCGGCCGCCAGGTCCGCGCCGACCAGCCGGTTGAGGCCGACCTGGACGAACCTGATCTCGTCGCGGTACGCGGCCTCCCGCGAGACCGCCCGGTGGAACGTGGCGACGGAGCGGTCGAGCACGAGCAGCCGCCGCACGTCCGGCCGCAGCGCCAGTTCCCACGGCACCGGGCTCAGCCCGCGGTCCTCGACGTCGCACCGGAGGTCGAACGGGTCGGCCAGCGCCCGCAGCGCGGGACCGGGCAGGAGCAGCGACCCGAGCCCGGCGCACGTCGCCTGCCAGTCGTCCCGCAGCCGTTCGGCGAGCGCCCCCGAGCCGGCCCGGCCGCGGCCGGTGTCGAGGATCGCGTCCACCAGGGCGTTGTCGTGGCGGACGGTCGCCTCCACGTCCGGCGGGACGGACGTCCGCACGACCAGCGCGCCGTCCTCGACGGTGAGGCGCACCCGCCCGCGCGTGCTCCTCAACGTCGTGCCGATCCGCCCGCGCGTGAAGCGGGACGCCACCTCCGCGCGGCGGGTGTCGCCGAGCGCGGCGAACGCCGCGCCGGCCCGGACCAGCTCCGGTTCCGACTCCCGGCCGGCCCGCTCCGCGAGGACGCTGCGGGCGTAGTGCGACCGCGCGTGCCACTGGGTCTCCCGCTCGTCGGCGGTGGCGAGCAGCGACGCCGCCCGGCGCAACGACGCGTCCGCCCGTTCCGGCTCGTCCAGCGCGATCAGGGCCTCCGCGCGCTCCACCAGGAAAGCCGCGCACAGCATCGGGTGGCCGCCGAACTCGTGGAGGAACGCCTCGGTGTCGCCCGGCGGCGGGAGCCCGAGCCGGTCCGCGGCACGCGACCACTCCCGGAGCGCGAACCAGGAGCCCCCGGTGGGCCGCGCCCCGGCCAGCTTCCGCTCCGCTGCCGCGCGGTCGCCGGTCAGCCGGTCCACCTCGGCCGACCTCAGGTCGAGCAGGGACCGGTCCACGGCACGCATCCGGTCCGCCTCCGGCCGCACCAGCGACGCGACCTCGCGCCACGCCTCACGGGCGAGGTCGTCGTGCGGATCGGGCACGCGGCGCAGTTCGCCCAGCACGACCAGGCGCGCGGACGCGGGCGTGATCTCGCGCAGCCGTGCCACCAGTTCGGTGATCAACCACCGGCGCGTGTCCGGCAGGTCGACCGCCAGCCCTGCCACGGCGGCGCGTGCCACCAGGGGCGGTGGGCCCGCCCGCCGCCGGAGCTCGTCGAGCACGGTGGTGACGACGTCGAGCGCCTCGTGCGGCTGGGCGGCCAGCCCCAGCAGCTCCACCCGGGCCAGTTCCGCCTCGCACCAGGCAGCGCTGCCCCGCGCGGCCAGTTCGGCGGCCTCGGCCAGGTGGTGCTCGGCCAGCGTGAGGTTGCCGACCTCCCGCAGCAGCAGCACCGCGGAGTGCGCGTGGCAGCGGGCGACGGCGGCGCGGTCACCCTCGCGGCGCCACCGCGACCGTGCGGCTTCCAGCGCGTGCAGGGCTTTCCCGTAGTGCGCCAGCACGCCCTCGGCGATCCCGACCAGCTCCCGGGCGAGCGCGGAGCCGGGTGAGCCCCGGGCGACGTCCTCGGCCCGGCGCGCGAGGTCGAGCGCGAGCAGCGGCCGGCGAGCGGCCAACGCCACCCGCGCGCCGGCGGCCGGTCCCTCCCAGTCCCCGTCGTGCGCGGTGACCCGCCGGGCGTGGAAGGCCGCCCACTCCAGGCGGTGCGCGCCGAGGCCGAGGTCGACCGCGAGCAGGCCGGCCCGCCGCCGCTGTCCGGTGGTCAACGGCTCGCCGCGCCGGGCCAGGACCACCTCGCTGATCGCTTCCGCCCAGCGCCCGAAGTGCCGGTGCGCCTTGACGATCCGCAGCCGGATCGGCGGTTCCCAGCGGTGGGCGCCGACGCGGACGGCCGCCTCCGCCGCGCGCCGGTACTCGTCGGGGGCCCGGCGGTCGCCGACGACCATCAGCACGTCGCCGAGCAGCACGCGCAGCCTCACCTCGTCCTTCGTGCCCCGGGCCTGCGGCAACGCCCGCGTCAGCTCCGCCTTCGCGCCCGCCGGGTCACCGGACTTCACCGCGAGCGCGGCGCGCACGTAGGCGAGCCGCCAGTCGGGCACGACGGTCGCGCCGGGGCCGTCCGCGTCCCGCACGACGGCGGCGAAGTTCTCCTCCGCCCGGCTCCACAGCTGGTCCGCCGCTTCGACGCCGCCCACCCTGGCCAGCTGCGTGAGCGCTGCGGCCAGCTCGTACCGGGCTTCCACCAGCGTCTCCCGGGTGACGATCGGCGTGTCACCGTCCCAGACGCGCGGGTCGCCGTCGGCGTCGACGTAGTCGGGGCCCAGCACCTCCTCGGCCAGCGCCGCCCGCCGGTGCGCCTCGCCGAGCTCGACCCTGTCCAGGGCGTCGCGCCAGTAGGGCGCGGCGGCGGGCCCCACGAGCTGGAACCGGTGGTAGACCGCTTCCCGGGTCCACCGGTCCCACCGGTCGGGGTCGGCTTCCGCCTTGCGCTCGAAGAAGGTCACCGCCTCCGCGTGCAGCCGGTCGTGCACGCCGTGCCGCCGGAGCAGGCGGCGCATCGGCCCGGCCACCGCGACCGCGAACCGCAGCGAGTCCGGTTCGCCGGGCACCGGCACGACCCACGACGTGGTGCCCGCGAACCCGGCCAGCCGCGCCCACGCCGCGTCGACGTCCGGCTCCACCGCGGTCGGGAACAACGACGCCGACCCACCGCCGGGCAGCACGTCCGCGCCCGGGTCGTCCAGGTCCGGCGCGCCGCGCACGACCGCGCGCAGCAACGGTTCCACCACCGCGCGCACGAAGTCCAGGCTCAACGCGCGCGGCACCATCCCGTACCGCAGCAGCCACCGCAGCCCCGGGTCGGTGATCGGCGCCAGCACCTGGAGCACCAGGGCGGTCAGGTCCGCCTGGTACTCGCGGATCTCCGCCGGGGTGATGTCCGGCCGCTGCTGCACGAGGTCGGCCAGGCGCGCCAGCACGACCGGCTCACCACCCGCCTTCGCCACGATCGCGTGCCGCAGGTCGGCGCGTTCGACGTGGCGCAACCCGGTCAGGTAGCGGGCGGCGTCGTGCGGCGTGAACGGGACCAGGTGCCGGGTCACCCCGGCGGGCAGCACCGGAGCGCCTCCGCCCCCGACCGGGTGGCGGCCGGCCAGCACGAACCGCACCGCCGGGCAGTGGTGGTGCAGCCGGAACAGCTGGCGGAGCAGTCCGTCGAGCTCCTCGCCCGGCCGGTGCGGGTGCACCCGGTCCAGCGCGTCGAGCACCATCACCGCGGGACGGCCCGCCGTCGCCTCGTTGAGGGTCCGGACGAAGTCCCTGGTCACGCTCGCGCCGAGCCGGTCGCGTTCGTCGCACAGCCGCCTGCTCGCGGCGGCCGCCCGGCCCGGGTCGGCGACTTCGCGGCGCGAGAGCAGCCCGGTCCACGCGTAGCGCTCCAGGAACTCGGTGAACGGCGCCGCCGCCAGCTGCCGGTCGAGCTGCGCGGCGGCCTCCACCAGCAGCAGCCACGGGTACCGCGCCACGTTGACGGGGTCGAGCACGTCGAAGTCGCCCAGCGCGCACGGCACGCGCCCCGGCACGAGCACCCGTGAGACCAGCCAGCGCAGCTCCATCGTCTTGCCGCGCCCCGACGGGCCGTGCACCACCACGAGCCGCGGTCCGTCGCCCCGGACGAGCCGCTGGTAGGTGGCCCTGGTCCCGGCCGTCTCCAGGAACGTGGCCGACTGGAGGTACTCGGTCGACCACAGCTTGCGGGTGCGCAGGTACGCGGCCCGGTCGTTGCGCAGGGCGATCAGCCCGGGGCCGATCAGCCCGGCCCGGTCCTCGGCGCCGAGCACGTCGATCAGGCCCTGGCACGACGCCAGGTCGTGCCGGTGGTCGGCCTTGGCGTAAAGCCGCACGAACAGCTCGGCGGCGGCGCGGTGGTCGACCAGCACCAGCTGTTCGAGCAGGTCGACGGGCTTGTGCGCGGACCGGTAGCGCCGCGCCAGCCGGTGCGCCAGCGACCGCAGCCCCGCGGGCACGGTCCGCGGGTCGGTCCCGTCGGGCCACCAGCCGTTCCAGTAGCGCGACCGCGCGCCCTGCCGCAGCCGGTACGCCTCGCGCGTGCCGCCGACCGGCTCGACCTCCGGCTCGGTGACGACCTCGTCGAACGGGGGCGCGTCCTCGACGTCGGCGACGAGCACCTCGTCGTACAGCTCCCGGTCGAACGACCGGACCGCCGCGCACCGCCGCAGCACGTCCCACTGGTCGGCCGGGCGCAGCGACGCCAGGACGTCCTCCAGGGAGTCGCCCCGGGCCAGGCGGCGCAGCAGCTCGGCGTCGACCGGCTTCATCGCATCCGCCTCACGAGGTTCTCCAGGTCGCCGAGCACGGCGGGGCTCCACCTGCCGGTGGCGACGCCCTTGCCGATCGCCTCGATCAGCTGCACGTGCGGGTCGCCGATCGCGCGGCCGACCGCCAGCACGACGTCCTCGGCCAGCGCGGCGAACTCCTCGGCCTCGATGCAGTCCAGGTCGACCCGCGTGCCGCCGCCCAGCTCCGGCCAGTGCGTGGCGAACTGCTCGTTGGTCATCACGACCACGAGGCTCAGGTTGGGCAGCTCGCCGTCGGCGATGTGCCGGATCAGGTGGTCGTACAGCTGCTGCCGGAACGCCGAGTCCAGCACGTTCCCGACGTGGTCGAAGACCAGCAGCAACGGCTCGGGTCGGGCCGCGCGGCCCAGGCACGCCCGGAACGACTCGAACGTCGCCGCGACGTGGTGCGAGGTGCCGCCCGTCAGCCGCGGCCACCGCGCCGGTTCCGGCGTCGGCGCCGGCGGGTCCGGTGGCAGCCTGCCCTCGGCGAGGTGGAGCACGTCGTGGTTGAACCGGTCGAACGCCGACGCCACGCCGTCGGGCGGGTTGGGCAGGTCCTCCGCCACGTCCCGGATCGCGTACAGCACCTCCAGGAAGTCGAACCTGGCCGGCCGGTCGCCGAGGACCTCGACCGGGTTGGGCCGGTCGAAGCTGACGTACTTCACCCGCCGCCCGCGCACCGCGCACCGCCGCCGCAGCCAGTTCAACAACCGCGTCTTGCCCACCTGCGACTCGCCGACCACGAGCAGCAGCGGTTCCAGCGGCTCGCCGGCGTCCGGGTCGACGCCCTTGAGGAGCTGGTGGCGCTCGTGGACGCGGTTGACGAACGCGCCGACCTCCTTCTCGAACTGCTGCTCGATGCGCACCGCGCGGGCACCGGTCGCGGCGAGGTCCGGGAGCACGTCGTCCGGGCGCACGCGCGCCGTCAGGCTCGGCAGGATCCAGTCCCGGGCGCCGTCGGAGACGCCGGTGTCGGCGTACACGGCCTCGCGTGCCGTCGTCACGGCCCGGTCGACCGGCTCGTTGGCCAGCAGGCTCCGGTACAGCGAGCCGCCGAACAGCGCCGCCGCCGTGCCCCGGATGTCGCCCTGCATGCCGACGACGGCGGCGGCCCCGCTGTCGAGGAACACGTCGGTCAGCGCGACCGCGTCCGCCGTCTCGCCGGAGCGGCAGGCGTTCAGGATCGCGAGGCGCGGCGCGGGACGGCTCAGCAGGTCGCCGATGTAGGTGGGGGTCAGCAACCAGGCCTCGCGGCCGGGCGGGACGATCCGCAACGCGGGCTGCCCGGTGCTCGCCTTGCGCGTGCCGTGCCCGATGAAGTGCAGCACGTGCGGCATGACGCGCCGGTAGGACGACTTGAGGTCCGACTCGGTCGGCCGGGACAGGAACTCCGCCTCGATCCGGCCCGGTGCGCCGCCGACGACCCTCTTGATCTCCCGGACCTCGTCGCGGGAGCCGATGTCGTCGTCGTCATCGCCGCGCACCACCAGCACCCGGATCGGCAGCGCGTCGGCCACCGGCTCGGCGGACGGCACGCGCCGGTGCACCCGGGTGAACGGGTGGTCGGGCTGGACGAACAGGGCGTGCGCGGACCTGGCCGACTCCCACGGCAGGCCGCGCAGCGCCGGCGGCAGGCACAGGAACGTGCGCCGCACCTCCGGCCGCGACCAGTGCGCGCGCACGTCCGGCGGCAGGAGCAGCCGGCCCAGGTGCAGGCCGAGGTCGGCGAACGCCTGCGACTCCGGGTTCGCGTGGAGGAAGCCGACGACCGCGTCCACCCCGGTGACGGCCGGTGGCACGGGCAGCGACCCGGCGTCCAGGTCGGCCGCGACGGTGCCCGAGGCGGTCGGCTGGGCCGGCCACGCGCCACCGTCACCGAGGTAGAGGTCTACCCGGTAGTCGGCTCCCTGGCCGGGCTGCGTGATCTCGATCAACGCGTCCACAGGGGTTCCCCACTCGCTCCGGACCCGACGTCCTCCCCGCCGGCGGTCTACCCCTGGAGTCGACCCTGGACCGAGTGGGGTTACGAGCTATCACCCGATTGCGCTAACGCATACCACTGTCAGGCCCATCGGGCAGGGGAACGCGCACGCGACGCCGCGTCAGCGCTGCCCGGCCAGCAGGATCGCGCCGAGCACCACGAAGCAGACGAAGAAGGTCGGCAGCGAGGCCAGCACCAGCCACCCGAACGCGAGCCGCTTGTGCCCGAAGAAGCGCCGGACCAGCCAGGCCGACACGAGGGTGGGCAGGACCAGCCGGCCGAGCACCACCCCGACCCCGTACCCGGACGGGGGCGCGCCCGCGATCACGACGGCCGCGACGAGCACGACCCCCACCCACACCAGCGACGCGAGCAGGCTCCGGCCGAACGACGTGCCGGCGGGAGCCGCGGGAGCCGGTTCGCGGGCGGGATCGACGGCGGGCTCGGGCGGGGGCGGCGAGGCCGCGTCGCGGTCGAACTCCACGGTTCACCCCTAGGTGCGGTCCGGCTGGTCGTGCCGTTCGGCGAACCGGTGTGACCAGCGCAGACGGCGACGGGAAGGGTACCCCCGCCGGTGCCCGGCCGACGTCGCGACCGCGGCGCCGCCGTGCCGGCGGTGTCAGCCGACCAGCAGGAGCGCGCCGATCGAGGCCGCCGTCGCGACGACCGCCAGGCCGGCGCTGGTCCACACGAAGCGGGCCATCGGCACCCTCACCCCGTTGGCGACGCACCGCTCGTACCACAGCAGCGTGGCCAGCGACGCCCACGGCGTGATGATCGGACCGACGTTCGTGCCGATGAGCAGCGCGAGGAGCTGCCCGTGGTTGCCGGTCGGCACCACCGACTCGCCCGCGACGTACGCGGGCAGGTTGTTGACCAGGTTCGACAGGGCCGCGCCGGTGCCCGCCGCGCGGATCGCGCCGAGCGCGCCGTCCTCCGTGCCGATCAGCGCGCCGACGATCCCGGCCAGGCCGTGCCGGTTGACGGTCTCCACGACCAGGAACAGCCCGACGACGAACACCAGCAGCCGCCACGGGATCAGCCCGGGGCGCAGCGCCGGACGCCGGCGCAGCGCGAAGGCGAGCACCAGCAGCCCCGCCGACACCGCGGAGGCCAGGCCGATCGGCACGCCCGCCACGATCCCCGCGACGAACAGCAGGCAGGCGATCGCCGCGACCCGGAACAGGACGGGGTCGGCGGGCAGGTGCCGCGCGGGCAGGAGGTAGGACGCGTCACCGCCCCGCTTGCCGCGCCGCCAGTAGAACACCCACAGGAACACGCCGGTCGCGACGATCGCGGCCAGCTGCGGCGCCCACATCCGGGCCGCGAACTGCGCGGGGGCCAACGCCACCCGGTCCGCGGCCAGCAGGTTGGTGAGGTTGGAGACCGGCAGCAGCAGGCTCGCCGTGTTCGCGAGCCACACCGTGGTCATCGCCAGGGGCAGCGGCTCGATGCGCAACGTGGCCGCCAGCGCCAGCAGCACCGGGGTGAGCAGCACGGCGGTGGTGTCGAGGTTGAGCCCCATGGTGGTGACCGCGGCCAGCGCCACGCACAGCAGGAACAGCAGCGGGTAGCGGCCGCGGGCCAGGATCGACAGCCGGGTGGCCAGGACGGCGAACACCTCGGCCTCGGCGGTCAGCTCGGCCAGCACGATCACCGAGCCGAGGAACAGCAGCAGCGGCACCACCCGGCCGACCGCGGCTCCCGCCTGGTCGACGGGCAGGGCGCCCGCGAGGACGCAGACGACGCCGACGACGAGCAGGCCGAGGGCGACCAGGTCGAGCGGGTGCGGCCGCGCCGGAGGCCGTGGACGGCGCCTCTTCGGCTGGTCCGCGCCGGTCGGGGGCGTGTCGGCGCGTCCGGCTCCGAGCCGCTCGTCGGACATGGGGCAATGCTGTCACAGCCGCGGTCGCCCCCCCCGTCCCGCGCTCAGCGAGGACGGACGGGTTGGCGCAGGACCGTCCTGAGCTTGGCGGGTTCGGTCCTGCGGGGGTCGCCGACGTAGACCTCGTGGTGCAGGCCGGTCATCACCAGGTCGTTCGCCTGGAGCCACTCGTGGTGGAGCCTGGCCAACACCGGTCCTTCGTCGTCGTAGGGCCCGATGTGCAGGACCTGGGCGCTGGTTCCCTCGTGCAGGACCTCGCGGCGGACGTCGGCGATGGCGGGCAGCGCCTTCTTGGCCGCGGCGACGCCCCGGGCCTCCGCGATCACGTCCTCGGTGATCCAGTCGGGTTGGCTGATGAGCATCCGCCAGTGCCACGCGTCCTTGGCGCGAGCGGTGAAGACGCTCGGTTCGTCGGCCCACCACAGGCCTTCCAGCGGCGCGACCACGAGATCACGGCCCTCGCGCCTGCTCGCGAACTTGATCGCGTAGGCGACCGAGTAGAGCGCTTGGACGGCGGCGGCGTACTCGGCGCCGGTGTTGGGGTCGCCGCGACCGTCGACGGCGATGAACTGCTGCTCGGGCACGTCGACGAGCGCCCAGTCGGTGTTCCTGGGCGCGTAGAGCCGCTTGAGCTCCCGCTTGACGTCGTAGCGGTCCGGGCTCATCGTCCGCCGTCCTCCTGGTCCGGTGCACCGGTCGGTTCGGCCCGGTAGGCGGACAGCCAGCGCTGTTCGGCCTCGAGTTGGGCCAAGGAGTACTCGAAGACCGCGCGGGCGAAGCGGGGCGCGTGCGGTTGGGCGGCGACGGCCGCGCGGAGTTCCGCGATCTTCCCGGCCACCGCGGCGGCGCGCCGGGCGAGCGCGGCGCGGAACCGGTCCGGCGGGATCACGGGCTGGTTCGCCAGGCCGACGAGGACCGGCGGGTACACCGGCCGCAGCTCGGCCACCGCCGCTTCGGCCGACCGCGCGCACGCCCGGCGCCCGTCCTCGGTCGGGCCGTAGACCTTGCGGGACCTGCCCCGCCCGGAGGCCGGCGGGCCGACCTCCGCCACGAGGCCGCGGTCGCGCAGCTTCGCCAGCAGGTAGTAGATGGAGCTGAACCCGATCTCGGTCCACTCCCGCATCCCGCGGGCGGTGATCACCTCTGCCAGCTCGTAGCCGTGCCGGGGTCGTTCCACCAGCAGGCCCAGGAGGGTCAGTTCGGCGGGGGTCAGGTCCTCGGGCACCCGACTATCCTAGTACTAGGACAACATGACCGGGCGGTCGCGTTCACCGAGCACCACCGGCAGCGTCGGCGACAGACTGGACGCGCAGCTCGTGAGGAGGGGGTGGTCCGGTGAAGACCCGAACGACCGCGGTGCTCGCCGTGTGCGTCGCCGCCGGTCTCGTCGCGAGCCTGCTGGTCTTCCGGCGCTCCGCCTCCGACGCGCCGCCGCCCGCCCCGGACGCGCCGGCGGCCGGGGCGGGTGTGCGGGTCGGCGTCGCGATCAGCGACCACGGCGCCGAGCAGGGATGGTTCCTGATGGCGTCACAGGACGTGGCCCGCCGGACCCCGCCCGAGGACGTCGCGGACTGCCGGGCCCTGCACGCCTGGGCGTTGCGCGAGGGCGCGCTCCCCGTCGGCGACACCGCCCACACCGTCACCTTCTCGGCGGAGCACCGCACCACGATCGAGAGCACCTACGTGCGGGTCGTGCCGGACCCGACGCCCTACCCCGCCGGGCAGCCGCCCGCGGTCCGGCTCCGGTGCCTGCCCCGCCCCGGCGCCACGCCGCCGTTCCCCGAGCCGGGCGAGGCGCGCTTCCGCGTCAACGGCGGCTCCCGGCCGCTGACGTTCGAGGAACGGCGCCAGGTCGAGCCCGGCGTCGACGCCCGGTTCGACGTCGTGGTCGACCTGACCGGCACGACCGGCCCGTTCGCCTACCGGGTCGAGATCGGCATCGCGGAGGGCGGCGGGTTCCGCATGGTCCCGGTCAACGGCGGCGACGACGTGCTCTTCGCGACCGAGGACGGCGGCGGCATGGGGTACTGGCCCGCGACGACCACGTGGACGATGGGCCCCACCCGCACCAGGACCGACTGCCCGGCGGCCACCGACCCGGCCCCGGACCTGCGGGCCGAGTGCGCCGGCTGAGCCGGGTGACCGCGTTCCGCCCCGGCGCGGGTAACACGGCGTCGCCGTCCGACGACTTGGTGCACTGGGCACGCCCGCCACGAACCAGGAGGCACCATGGCACTGTCGCCGAAGTACGCCGTCTACCACTCCGCCGTCCTCGACGCCGACCCCGACCGGGTGTGGGCCGAGGTCCGGGACATGATGGCGCTGCTCGACATCGTCTTCGGCGAGGGCATCGAGAAGGCCCGCTGGACGCACGGCGGCTCGGCGGAGAAGGTGCCGTCGCCGTTCGAGTTCACCCTCCTGCCCCACCACGACCTGGCCCGCGAGGAGGTCGTGGGCCGCTCGGAGACCGACCGCTCGCTCACCTACCGCTCGGTCGACCAGGTGCTGTTCATCGTCGACTACCTGGCGACCTACCGGGTCCGGCCGGTCACGAACGAGCCCGGCCGCAGCTTCGTCGACTGGGAGCGGGAGTTCCGGGTGGTCCCCGACGCGCCCGCCGGCTTCCTGGACGACCTCGAAGCCCTCTTCGCCCAGGAGATCGCGAGCGTGAAGGCGCACTTCGCCCCCTGACGCGGCAGTGACGGTGGCCAGGGCGCGGCTGGTGGCGCCCACGTCCTGACACCTGGCCACGCTGAACCCGGACGGCTGTCGCTGTCCAGCGTGGGCACCGACAACCCGTACGACCGGGTGGAGATTCCGGGGCCGCGCGGTCCGGTTCGTCGTCGGCGCGCAATGCGGCCGGGGAGCTGAGCGGTGACGCCGGGACGGCCCGATCCCGGCTGCCGCTAGCCTTTCGGGTGATCCACGTGCCGTCCGTGGGAGAGGTGGACACCCTTCGTGACCTACGCAGCCGAGATCAGCCGCGCCAACCCGTCCTGCTTCGTGTTCCTGGTCGACCAGTCGTCGTCGATGAGCGACTCGATCGGCGGCGGGCAGCAGCGCAAGGCCGACGTGGTCGCCGACGCCATCAACCGGCTGCTCGCCGAGCTCAGCGTGAAGTGCGCGAAGGAGGAAGGCGTCCGCGACTACTTTCACGTGGCCGTCATCGGCTACGGGCACGCGGTCGGCTCCGCGTTCACCGGCCCGCTCGCGGGGCGCGACCTCGTGCCGCTCAGCCAGGTAGCGGAGAAGCCCGCGCGGGTGGAGAAGCGGACCAAGAAGGTGCCCGACGGCGCGGGCGGACTGGTCGAGACGACGACCCGCTTCCCCGTCTGGGTCGACCCGGTCGCCAACGGCGCCACGCCGATGTGCCGGGCGCTGGCCGCGGCCGAGTCGCTGGTGTCGGACTGGGTGTCGCGGCACCCGGACGGCTTCCCGCCGATCGTGCTCAACCTGACCGACGGCGAGTCCACCGACGGCGACCCGGCCGGCGCCGCGTGGGGCGTGCAGACCCACGTCACCGCCGACGGCGCCGCGCTGCTGTTCAACCTGCACGTCTCCGCCGCCAACGCCGTGCCGGTGACGTTCCCCGACACCGACGTGGCGCTCCCGGACGCCTACGCGCGCACCCTGTTCGGCATGTCCAGCCTGCTGCCACCGCACATGCGCTTCTACGCGCTCCAGCAGGGCGTGCCGGCCGGCGACCTGGCGCGCGGGTTCGTCTACAACGCCGACATCACCTCCCTGGTGCAGTTCCTGGACATCGGGACACGTGCCACGGACCTGCGCTGAGCGGCGGCATGGTCACCTCTTCCCTCCGCGTGCCCAAGCAGGGCCACACACCGCGGGAGTGCGAGGACGCCGCCCACGTCGTGGCGGTCCCGGACGGATCCGTGCTCGCGGCCGTGGCCGACGGCGCGTCGGAGAGCCTGCTCGCGGGCGAGTGGGCCGACCTGCTGACGCGGACCGTCACCGACGCCGCGCGGGACGACGACCGCGTGCTGCGGGACGCGGACCGCTTCGCCGCCGCGCTGGTGCGCGCCGGGCAGGCGTGGGGCGGGTGGCTCGCGGAGTACGTGGCCAAGCGGGAAGCCGAGGACCGCCCGATCGCGTGGTACGAGCAGCCGAAGCTGGACCGGGGTCCGCACGCCACCGTGCTCGCCGCCCGGTTCGACGCCGACCCGTCCGGGGTGACCAGGTGGGAGGTCGCGGCGCTGGGCGACAGCTGCCTGTTCCACACCCGCGACGACGAGCTGCTGCGCGCGTTCCCGATCGAGTCGGCGGCGGCGTTCGACAACACGCCGGGCCTGGTCAACGCGTTCAACCGCGATCAGGAGCTGCTGGCACGGCACGTGCGGGCGGTGTCGGGCACCGCGTCGGGCGGCGACGGGTTCTTCCTCTGCACGGACGCGCTCGCCGCCTGGTTCCTGGGTGCGGCGCAACGGGGTGAGCGACCGTGGCGGGCACTGGCGGAGTTCACCCGAACCGGCGATCTCGACGGGTTCACGGTCTGGCTGGCGCACGCGCGGGCGGAGGGGCTGATGCGCAATGACGACGTCACCGTCGTTCACGTCGACCTCGGGTGACGAGCCCGTGCGGGCGTGGCCGTCCGGCGCGACCTACGTCGAGGCGTTGCAGGACACCGCGCTGTGCTTCCGGGGCACCGACCTCGCCGGGGCCGACGTGCGGGTCGACGCGTTGGGCCGCCCGCGCGCGATCTCCGGCAACTTCGCCGGCGTCTTCTCGGTGACGGTCGCCGACGGCACCCGTTACGCGATCAAGTGCTTCACCCGCGAAGCGCCGGAACAGGCCGCCCGCTACCGCGCCGTCGGCGACCACCTGGCGCGCCTGGACGACGACTGGACCGTCGGCTTCGAGTACCTCGGCCGGGGCATCCTCGTGGAGGGCGTCTGGCACCCGGTGCTGCGGATGGAGTGGGTGGAGGCGGTCAACCTCCTGCGCTGGCTCGACGAGCACGTGGACGACTCCGCCGCCGTGTCCCGCGTCGCCGAGCGGTTCGCGGACCTGGTCGACCGGCTCGCGGCGGCGGGCGTCGGGCACGGCGACCTCCAGCACGGCAACCTGCTGATCACCGCCGACGGCGCGGTGAAGCTGGTCGACTACGACGGCGTGTACGTGCCCGCGCTCGCCGGGCTGCCCGCCGCCGAGACCGGGCACCGCAACTACCAGTCGCCGGACCGCACCGCGGCCGAGTTCGGCCCGGACGTCGACCGGTTCTCGTCCTGGGTGGTCTACCTGTCGCTGGTGGCCCTGGCGACCGACCCCTCGCTGTGGCGGCAGCTGCGCGACGAGGACGCCGAGCACCTGCTGCTCGCCGAGTCGGATTTCCTCGACCCGACGGGCTCGTTCCGGCTGGCCACGCTGACCGGTCACCCCGACGCGCGGTTACGCAAGCTCGCCGAGCGCTTCGAGGACATCCTGCTCCACCACCGCGCCGCTCCCCCACCGCTCGAACGGCTCGACCCCGTGGAGCTATCCGGTGGAGAGGTTTTCCACGGCGTGGAGCCAGCGGGCCCCGGCCTGCCCTCCTGGCTGGCGGAACGCGTCGACCCGCACGTGCCCGCGCCGCCGCCCCTGGTGCGGTTCGGCCGTCGCACGCCCGCCCTGGCCGTGTTGACGTGGGCGCTGGCGGTGCTGCTGCCGTTCGGCGTGCCGGCGGCGATCCTCGTGGACGAGGCGGTGGCGGTCGCGGACCTGTCCGCCGTGCTGACCTGGGCGGCGGCCACTGCGGCCGGCTACCGACGTCAGCCCGAAGCCGTCTCGGCCCGCGCCGCCCGCGCCGAGCGGAAGCGGCTCGCCGACGCCCGCTCGGCCGCCGCCGCCCGGGCCGCCCAGGTCGACCAGGACGCCCGCGAGCTCGCCGAGGCGACCGCGAAGGCCAAGGCGGAGCAGGACCGGCGGCGGCGGGACCTGCAACAGCGGCACGACCAGCGGCTGCGCGCGCACCAGCGGGCCGTGAAGGTGCACCTGGACCAGATCGACCGCGACCGGCAGGGCTCGGTGGCCCGGATGCACCTGGAGGAGCAGCGGCTGCTGGTCCGGCGGCAGAAGGCGCACCTGCGCGCGGAACTGGCGAAGTTCCGCCTCGCGACCGCCGGCGTCGAAGGTGTCGGGCCGACGCAGATCGCCAACCTCGAAGCCGTCGGCATCCGCACCGCGGCCGATTTCGTCGGCGTCCGCTACGAGGTGGACGGCCCCGACCGGGTGGCGATCTTCGTCCTGGTCGACGGGCGTTCGGTGAGCGCCGCGCGGGTCGGCGAGGTGTCGGCCGTGCTCATCGACCAGTGGCGGGAACGCCGCACCGCCGAGGTCGAAGCCGCTCGACCCGCCGCGTTGACCCCGGTGGAGCAGCGGGCGATCAGGATCCGGTTCGCCGCGGAGCGGGCCGCGCTCGACGACGAGCACAAACAAGTGCTGGTCGAGGCCGAGGCGAAGTTCGGCGAGCTGCGGGCCGAGCTGCGGGCCGAGCAGGTCGCCCTCGCCGACGAGATGAAGACCGCCAACACGGCCGCCGCGCACACCCGCGTGGACCACGACCGGGCGGTGGCCGAAGCCGCCGTGCGGCTCGAACGCGCCGAGCGGGCCGCCGCCGAGGGCGTCACGCGCGCCGACGCGTTCCGGCCCGTCACCTACCGCGGCTACCTCCGCTTCCTCCTGACCGGTCGGAACTGACCGCCGCGCCGTCGCGCCCCCGTTCGACGCCCGATCCGCCGCGCCAAGTGAGACCGCGACCTGAACTGGTACGCCCGGATTCATTGACACGTTTCGAGGGTCTGCTCGAAACTTTAGACGCTTCGCACCGGTCGTCGTGCGGTGTCGCCGTCTCCACCACCCTGTCTCAAAGGAGAGCCCTGGTGATCATCAGTTCAAGCCGCCTGGAAGTCCGTTCGGCGGTGATCATGTTCGCGATAGCGGCGTTGGCGCTGGCCGGCACGTTGACCGCGGTGGCGAGGTCCACGGCCGCCGACGCCGCGGCGAGCGACGTCGTGGTGTCGGCCGGTGTGGAGGACGACGGCGCGGACTGCCCGGTCAGCCTCCCGGGCTCGTACCCGTCCACCTCGCGCCTGCCGGACCCGTTCACGAAGCTCGACGGTCAGCGGATCACGTCGCAGTCGGAGTGGCGTTGCCGTCGTGCGGAGATCCGCGAGATGGCGGAGCGGCACGTGTTCGGCGACAAGCCGGCGAAGCCCGCGTCGGTGACGGGGACGGTGTCGAGCAGCAGCATCTCGGTGAACGTGTCGCACAACGGTCGCACTGCGAGTTTCTCGGCCAGTGTGCAACTGCCCAGCGGCACGGGTCCGTTCCCCGCGGTGATCGTGTACGGCGGGTTCGGCGGTGACACGGCCACGATCCGGGCGGCGGGTGCGGCGATCATCAGTTTCGACCCGTACTCGGTGGGTCGGGAAGGCACGCCGCGCAACAACAAGCAGGGCGCGTTCTACACCCTGTACGGCAACACCAGCCCGACCGGTCTGCTGATGGCGTGGGCGTGGGGGGTGTCACGGATCATCGATGTGATCGAGTCCTCCGGCGGCAACGTCCTGCGCGCCGACGTCGGCGTGACCGGGTGCTCGCGGTTCGGCAAGGGCGCGTTCGCCGCCGGCGTGTTCGACCAGCGGGTGGCGTTGACGATGCCGATCGAGTCGGGGACGGCGGGTGTGCCGATCTACCGGGGTGTCAACGCCGAGGGCGGTCAGACCCTGTCCAGCGCCTACGGCGAGCAGCCGTGGTTCGGTGACGCGTTCAGCTCCTACACCGGCAACCCGAATGCCGCCCCCGTCGACACCCACTCGCTGGTGGCGATGGTGGCCCCGCGTGGGTTGTTCATCATGGACAACCCCCACATCGCCAACCTGGGTCCCCGTTCGGCGAGCGTGGCGGCGTTGGGCGGTGCGGAGGTGTACAAGGCGTTGGGTGCGGGCGCGAACATCACCTATCACTCCAACGTGACCGACGGCAACCACTGCGCCAACCGGTCGGAGTGGCGCACCCACATCACCCAGACGGTGCAGAAGTACCTGACCAGGACCGGCAGCCACACCGGCGTGATCACGATGCACAGCAAGGCCACCGGCAACCTGTCCCAGTGGCGCGACTGGACCACCCCCACCCTCGGCAGCGGTCCCACCAGCACCACCACGACCACCACTACCGGCGACACGACCACCAGCACCACCACGACCACCACCACCACGACGACGACCACGACGACGTCGCAGCAGCCAGGTGGCTGCACGGCGACGGTGTCGCTGAACCAGTGGACCGGCGGTTTCGTGGCCACGGTGAAGGTCACCGCCGGTTCCTCGCCGGTCAGCGGCTGGACCGTCGCCATGACGCTGCCGTCGGGCGCCACCGTCACCAACGCGTGGAACGTCAACCGCAGCGGCAACACCGGCGCGGTGAACTTCACCAACGTCGGCTTCAACGGCAACCTCGCCGCGGGCCAGTCGACCGAGTTCGGCTACCAGGCCACCGGCAGCGGCAGCGGCATGACGCCGACCTGCGCGGCCAGGTAGTCACCCGGGGTCACCGGGCCCGGCGCGGAGGTCGCGAGCCTCCGCGCCGGGCCCTGCCCGTCCGCGTGGAGCCACGCGTCACAGCCACCCCGGGATGACAGCGGGGTGTGGGAGCGTTCACGCTGGTGGAGATATTTTCGGACTGAGGAGTGGAGCGCCACATGGCTACCGTGACCGAGAAGGCCGTCCTCGCGGGCGGGTGTTTCTGGGGCATGCAGGACCTGTTCCGCCGCCACCCGGGCGTCGTCTCCACGCGCGTCGGCTACAGCGGCGGCGACGTCCCGAACGCGACCTACCGCAACCACGGCAGCCACGCCGAGGCGATCGAAATCGTCTTCGACCCGGCCCAGCTGAGCTACCGCCAGGTCCTGGAGTTCTTCTTCCAGATCCACGACCCGACGACGCGCGACCGCCAGGGCAACGACATCGGCGCGAGCTACCGCTCGGCGATCTTCTACACCGACGACGAGCAGAAGCGGGTCGCGGAGGCGACGATCGCCGACGTGGACGCGTCCGGCAAGTGGCCGGCCCGGGTCGTCACCGAGGTGGCGCAGGCCGGCGACTTCTGGGAGGCCGAGCCGGAGCACCAGGACTACCTCGAGCGCTACCCGAACGGGTACACCTGCCACTACGTGCGACCTGAGTGGCAGCTCGGCGAGCGGTGAGCACGGCCGTCGAGGTCGTGGCGCTGCACGTGTCGCCCGTGCACGCCTACGAGGGCCGGCCGGGTGACGGGCCCCGCCCCGACCCCGAGCCGGTCTCGCGCGAGCACGTCGTGGTCCGGGCGGGCCTGGGCCTGGTGGGCGACCGCTACTTCAACCAGCCCGCCCACCGCGCGGCGGCCGTCACGTTCTTCGCCGTCGAGTCGCTGGAGCACATCGCCGACCGGCTCGGCCTGCCCGGCCCGCCGAACCCGCTGGTGGTGCGGCGCAACGTCGTGCTGCGCGGGTTCGACGTGGACCGGCTGGCGCGGCACGACGTGTTCACCCTCGACTCGGGCGACGGCCCGGTGCGGTTCGAGGCGCACCGGGCCGCCAACCCGTGCGGCTGGATGGACGCCGTGATCGCGCCGGGCGCCTTCAAGGCGCTGCGCGGCCGCGGCGGCAGGCGGTGCGTCCCGCTCGACGACGGCCTGCTCCGCCTCGGCCCGGCGACGCTGACCACCTGACCACCTGACCACCTGAGCGCCGGGGTCGCCGGCGCCCGTCACGCCCCGGCGACCAGCGTCAGCTCCCGGCTCGCCGGGTAGTAGCCGGTCTCGGTGAAGAACCGGATGTAGGTGTCCACCAGGTCGCCGGTGACCGGCGGGCAGGTGATGCCCGTGCCTTCCAGCGCCCGTTCCGTCGCCGACACGTCCACGTCCGGGTAGAAGCCCGCGTTGTCGGTGACCATCAGCTCGAACGCGTCCAGCAGCGGGATCAGGGAGTTGTCGCGGTCGGCCAGCACGGATCGCCGCCAGTGCGCCCACTCCCGTTCCTCCAGGCGGTAGCCGTGGGCGCGCAGCCGGGCCACGATCTCCCGCCAGCTCACCCGGCCCGGGTTATAGAGGTGGAACGTGCCGCCGGACTCGCGGGACAGCGCCACCACTGCGGCCGTCGCGTAGTCCACCGGCACCATCGGCACCGTGCCGTCGAGGCCTGCGGGCACCGCGCCCGCCTGGATCAGGCCCTTGGTGGCCAGCCACACGAAGTCCCTGGTCTGGCAGGCGCCGTTGACCTGGTCTCCGGACACCAGGTCCACCCGGTACACCCGCACCGGCAGGCCCCGTTCGGCCGCTTGGGCGACCAGGTGCTCGGCCACCCACTTGCTGCGCAGATAGCCGCTGGGCAGCGCGTCCGGCGGGCCCGTCGGGTCGTCCACGCCCAGCGGCACCCCCGGCGCACGCGCCCCGGCGAACACGCCGGTGGTGGACAGGTGGTGCACCGGCACGGTCCGGTGGCGGGCGGCCAGGCGCAGCACCTCCTGCGTGCCGTGCACGTTCGGCGCGCGCAGCTCGGTGTAGGGCCGCAGCCAGTTCACCGTCGCGCCCGCGTGGTAGACGGCGTCGACCTGGCGGGCCAGCCGGTCGTAGGTCTCCTCCGGCAGGCCGAGCCGCGGCCGGGACAGGTCGCCGGGCACGATCCGCAGTCGGGTCGCGTCCACCTCGTCCCACAACCGGTACCAGCGGAGGTTGTCCTCGACCTTGCGCAGCCCCTCGGCCTCGTCGGCGGCGCGCACCAGGCAGTGCACGGTCGCCGTGGACGCCCGCAGCAGGTCGCGCAGCAGGAACGCCCCGACGAACCCGGTCGCGCCGGTGAGCAGCAGGTGGTCCGGCGCGTCACTCGTGCGCACCACCTCCGCCGCCGGCCGGATGTCGTCGGCCAGCACCTCGTCGTAGTCGACGTCCGCGGCGCCGGCCGCCCCCGCCAGGAACGCCGCCAGCGCACCGGGCGTCGAGTGGTCGAACACGACCGTCGCGGGCAGGGTCAGGCCGGTGGCGGCGGCGACCCGGTTGCGCAGCTCGACCGACAGCAGCGAGTCGAAGCCCAGGTCCGGGAACGGCTTGTCCTCCACCTCGCCGGACAGGCCGAGGACGGCCGCCACCTCGCGCCGCACCACCACGCCGACCGCCGCCCGCCGCTCGTCCTCCGACAGCTCGGCGAGCTTCGGCACGGGCGCTCCCGTGCGCGCGACCGGCCGGACCGGCGGCAACAGGGTCCGCAGCAGCGGCGGCGCCTGCTCGGAGCGGGCGCGCAGGGCGGCCAGGTCCAGCGGCGCGCCCACCACCGCCGGGACGCCCGACGCCACGGCGGCGTCCAACATCGCCAGGCCCTGCTCGGACTCCACCGGCCGGAAGCCGGCCCGGGCGATCCGGGCCCGGTCCAGCTCGCTCAGGCCGCTGGTGATGCCGCTGGACTCGGCCCACAAACCCCAGGCGACGGACGTCGCGGGCAGGCCGAGCGCGGCGCGGTGGGCGGCCAGGCCGTCGAGGTAGGCGTTCGCGGCGGCGTAGTTGCCCTGACCGGCGCCGCCGATGACCCCGGCGATGGACGAGAACAGCACGAACGCGGTCAGGTCGTGGCCGCGGGTCAGCTCGTGCAGGTGCCGGGCGGCGTCGGCCTTGGGACGCAGCACGGCGGCGAGCCGGTCCGGGGTGAGGTCGCCGATCAGGGCGTCGTCCACGACGCCCGCCGCGTGCACCACGCCGGTCAGCCGGGTGTCGCCGAGGGCGGCTTCGAGCTGGTCGCGGTCGGCGGCGTCGCACGCGACGATCCGGGCGGACGCGCCCAGGGCGGTCAGCTCGTCCCGCAGTGCCGCCGCGCCGGGTGAGTCCGGGCCGCGACGGCTGGTCAGCAGCAGGTCCCGCACGCCGCGGCGGGCCAGGTGGCGGGCGACCACCGCGCCCAGCGTGCCGGTGCCGCCGGTGATCAGGACGGTGCCGTCGGTGGGCCACGTGGCCCGCCCGACCCGCGCGCGCCGCAGCTTCGGCACGTGCACGACTCCGCGCCGCACCGCGGCTTGCGGCACGCCGGCCGCGACGACCGCCGGGATCGCCGCCTCCGACGCCGGGTCGTCGTCGGTGTCCACGAGCACGAGCCGGCCCGGTTGCTCCGACTGCGCCGACCGGGCGAGGCCCCACAGCGCCGCGCCGTCCACGTCGGTGACGTCCAGCACCGCGCCGCGGGTCACCGCGACGAACGGGTCTTCGCCCCGGAGGTCGGCCAACGCGCGCGAGGCGCGGGTGTGCAGGTCGCCGTCGGGTACCCACCGCACCACGCGCGGCACGACGTCCGACGCCGGCAGCTCGACCGGCTCCCACTCCACCTCCAGCAGGGCGTCCTGTGGACGCAGCAGGGCGTCCGCGACGGCTTCGGCGGTGGTGGGGCGCAGGCTCACCGACCCGACCGTGGCCACCGGTCCCCCGCTCGGATCGGCGAGCAGCACCCGGTCGCCGTCCACGCGCGCCCGCACGTCCTGCGCGCCGACGGCGTGCAGCTCCACGTCGCGCCAGCGCACGGCGTCGCCGTCACCGACCAGGCGCAGCGCCGCGTCGAGCAGCGACGGGTGCAGGCGGAAGCCGTCGGGTGCCACGGGGTCGAGTGCGGTCCACTCGCCCACGTCCGGCCAGGTGGTCCGTGTAGCCGGGGCGAGGGTGCCCGCGGCGTTCAACGACCAGTCGCCGTCCAGTCGGGTGTGGACGGTCAGCTGCCCGTTCGCGACCCGCACCTGGATCAGCACGCCGTCGCGGTCCGGCACGACGACCGGTGCGAGGACGTCCATCGAGGCCAGTCGCGGCAGGCCCGCTTCGTCGCCGGCGCGGATCGCCAGTTCCACCAGCGCCGACGACGGCAGCACCACCGAACCGTGCACGCGGTGCCGTTGCAGCCAGGGGTGGCTGCGCACGGACACCTTGCCGGTGAACACGACCTCGTCCGCGCCCGCCACCACGACGGCCGCGCCCAGCAGCGGGTGGCCGGCGTGCGCCACGCCGAGCTCGGCGACGTCGGCCGCCTCCTGGTGCTCGACCCAGAACCGCTGCCGCTGGAACGGGTAGGTCGGCAGCTCCACGTGCCGTGCTCCCGTGTCGGCGAAGAACGCGCGCCAGTCCACCGCCGCGCCGAGGCCGTGCAACTCGCCCAACGCGGCGACCAGGCCGTCGCGCTGCAACGCCACCGCGGCGGCGTCGGTGTTCTCGCGCACCATCGGGGTCAGCGCGGCGGCCGGGCCGACCTCCACGAACGTGGTCACGCCCTGCTCGTCCAGCGCCCGGACGCAGTCGGCGAACCGCACCGCCTCACGCACGTGCCGGACCCAGTAGTCGGGCGAGGTCAGCTCGGCGTCGGCCGTGCCGGTCACGTTGGACACGACGGGGATCACCGGCGCGTGATAGGTGATCTTCGCGGCGACCCGGCCGAACTCCTCCAGCGCCGGTTCCATCCGGTACGAGTGGAACGCGTGGCTCACCGCGAGCCGCTTGGTCCGGCGGCCGCGAGCCCGCATCTCGGCCTCGACCGCCAGCACGGCCTCCTCGTCGCCGGACACCACGACGGACGCCGGGCCGTTCACCGCGGCCAGGCCCACCCGCGGCGTCAGCAGCGGCTCGACCTCGGCGACGGGTGCGGCCACCGCGACCATCGCCCCGCCCTCCGGCAGCTCTCCGATCAGCCGGGCGCGTGCGGCGACCAGCGTGCACGCGTCCTCCAGGGAGAAGACGCCGGCGACGTGCGCGGCGGTCAGCTCGCCGAGCGAGTGGCCCGCCACGAAGTCCGGCTCGACCTGCCAGGACTCCAGCAGCCGGAACAGCGCCACCTCGAACGCGAACAGCGCGGGCTGCGTGTACCGGGTCTGGTGCAGCAGGTCGGAGTCGGAGAACACCACGTCCTTCAGCGGCGCGGGCAGGTGCGGGTCGAGCAGCGCGCACGCCCCGTCGAACGCCTGCCGGAAGACCGGGAAGCGTTCGTGCAGGTCGCGACCCATGTCGGGGCGTTGCGCGCCTTGGCCGGTGAACAGGAACGCGGTCCGGCCCCGCTGCGGGACCGGCGCACCTCCGTCGAACGCCGCCAGCGCGGCCAGCAGCCCGTCCCGATCACGGGCGACGACCGCGCCGCGGTGCGCCAAGGCCGTGCGCCCGGTGGCGAGGGTGCGGGCGACGTCGAGCGGTGCGACGTCCGGTCTGGCGGCGAGGAAGTCGTGGAGTCGCCGCGCCTGCGCGTGCAGCGACTCGGCGGACCGCGCCGACAGCAGGAACGGCAGCTCGCCGTCCACCTCCGCGGACTCGACGGCCTCCTCCGGCACGTGTTCCAGCACCACGTGCGCGTTGGTGCCGCTGACGCCGAACGACGACACCGCCGCCCGCCGGGGGCGGTCGGTCTCCGGCCACGGCCGGGCCTCGCGCAGCAGTTCCACCGAGCCGGACGACCAGTCGACCACGGGTGTCGGCTCGTCCACGTGCAGGGTGCGCGGCGCGACGCCGTGCCGCATCGCCTGCACCACCTTGATCACGCCGCCGACGCCGGCCGCGGCCACGCTGTGCCCGATGTTGGACTTCAGCGAGCCCAGCAGCAGCGGCGTCGACCGGCCCTGGCCGTAGGTGGCCAGCAGCGCCTGGGCCTCGATCGGGTCGCCGAGCCGCGTGCCGGTCCCGTGCGCCTCCACCAGGTCGACGTCCGAGGTGGACAGCCGAGCGTCTGCCAGCGCGGCGCGGATGACGCGTTCCTGCGACGGTCCGTTCGGCGCGGTCAGGCCGTTGGACGCGCCGTCCTGGTTGACCGCGCTGCCCCGGATCACCGCCAGCACGGGGTGGCCGTTGCGGCGGGCGTCGGACAGCTTCTCCAGCAGGAGCAGGCCGACGCCCTCCGACCAGCCGGTGCCGTCGGCCGACGCGGCGAACGACTTGCACCGGCCGTCGGCGGCGAGACCGCGTTGGCGCGAGAAGTCGACGTACCCCGTCGGCGAGCCGTACACCGTGCAGCCGCCCGCCACGGCCAACGTCGACTCGCCCGCCCGCAGCGACCGGACCGCCAGGTGCAGCGCCACCAACGACGACGAGCAGGCCGTGTCCACCGTGACGGCAGGTCCCTCGAAGCCGAACGTGTAGGCGATCCGCCCGGACGCCACGCTGCCCAGCTTGCCGGTCATGAGGAAGCCCTCCAGCTCCTCCGGCCCGGCCAAGCCCAGGTAGCTCTGCTCGCCCAAGCCCGCGAACACGCCCGTGCGGCTGCCGCGCAGCGCGGCCGTGTCGATGCCGGCGCGTTCGAACAGCTCCCACGCGGTCTCCAGCAGCACGCGCTGCTGCGGGTCCATGCCCGTGGCCTCGCGCGGCGAGATGCCGAAGAACGCGGCGTCGAACTCGGTGGCGTGGTCGACGAAACCGCCTTCCCGGGTGTAGGTCCGGCCGGGCACCCCGGGCTCCGGGTCGTAGAGCCGGTCCACGTCCCAGCCGCGGTCGGCGGGCCACGGCGTGATGCCGTCACGGCCCTCGGCGACCAGGCGCCACAGGTCGTCCGGCGAGGTGACGCCGCCGGGGTACCGGCACGCCATCGCCACGATCGCCACCGGCTCGGGCGTCTCCAGCTCGGCGATCCGCTGCCGGGCCTGCTGGAGGTCCGCCGTCACCCACTTCAGGTACTCGACCAGCCGCTCCTCGTTGGACACTGCGTTCTCCTCGATGTCGTGGGTGGATCAGCGGGCGGCGCGGCCGAGCTGGTTGTCGATGAAGTCGAACAGCTCCGCGGTGGAGTCGAAGTCGGTGCGGACGTCGGCCGGCTCCGGCTCGGTCCAGCGGGACAGGATGGTCCGCAGCCGCACGGTGACCTGCTCCCGCTGCTCGTGGCCGACCTCCGCCAGCGTCGCCTCCAGCCGGTCCAGGTCGGCCAGCACCGGCGTGCCCCCGTCGGGCGCGAGGCGGTCCAGGAGGACGCCGGTGAGCGCGGCGGGCGTCGGGTGGTCGAACACCAGGGTCGCCTCCAACGCGACACCGGTCTCGGCGGTGAGCCGGTTGCGCAGGTCCACCGCGGTCAGCGAGTCGAACCCGAGGTCGTTGAACGGCTTCTCCAGGTCCACCCGGCGCGGGTCGCCGTGCCCGAGGACGGCCGCGACCTGGGCACGGACGACCTCCTCCACGATCCGGCCGCGCTCGCCGTCGACGGCGGACGCCACCCGTTCCGCCAGCGGCACCCGCGGCGCGCGGACCAGGTCGCGCAGCAACGCGGTGCGCGGCAGCTCGGACACCGGCACGGCGACCACGACGGGCCGACCGGTGACGACCACGTCCGGTCCGCCGATGACCGCCGTGCCCGGCAACCCCTGCGCGGCGCGCTCGTGCGCCAGGGCCTCCATGAAGGCCACACCGGCCGCGTAGTGGGCGTGACCGGCCGCGCCGAAGCCCTCCGCGGCGGCTGCGAAGACCAGCTCGCCGGGCGTCTCCCGGTGCAGCCGCCAGGCCTTCTCGGCGGTCTCCCGCAGGACGTCGGCCAGCACGTCGTCGGTGAGGGCGGCGAGGGTGCTGGGGGCGGGCGGCGCGGGCCGGTGCACGACCGCGTCCTCAGGCACGGGCCGGGCCTCGGCCGCCACCCGCGCCAACCGGGGCGCGAACGCCCGTCCGTCGCGGAAGACGACCTGCGGCTCGCCGGACGCCACGACGGCGGCGAGGTCGCCCGTGCCGCCGACCAGCACGATCCGATCCGGCGCCTCCACCTGCGCGGCCCGCACCAGGCCCCACACCGCCGCCACCCCGGGGTCCGCCGGGTCGGGGGTGAGCACGACCGCCCGCCCGGTGCCCGTCGCACGTTCGCGCAGCGCGGCGAGCACGTGCCGGGTCGCGGTGTGCGCGGTGGCCACCGGGTCCGGGCCGGCTTCGACCCGGATCACGTCCGGTTCGGCGCCGTCGGCCTCCGGCAGGTCGACCGGCGCCCAGGTCACCTCGTACAGCGGCACACCGTTCAAGGCCCGGAACTCGACCGAGTCGACGCGGGCGACTTCGTTGCCGTGCTCGTCGCGGAACACGGAGTCGTCCACGCGCACGGCCGTGCCGGCGGCCGTGGCCCGCAGGCCACGCCACGCGGCGGCTTCCAGGTCGTCACGCGCGAGCAGCGTCAGGTCCACCTCGGCGTCGACCGCCGGGCCGGCCGTGAGCGTCCCCCTGGCCTGCTCGACCCACCCGTCCTGCCACGCGTGCACGCTCACCGGCCGGGTGTCCCCCTCCCGCTCGCCCACCTTCAGCTGGACGCGGCCCACACCGGGCAGCGCCGCGATGTCGAGGTCCACCACCGGGAACCCGACCTCGCGGGCCGCGTGCCACACCAGGGCGGCGACGCCCGCGCCGGTCAGGGGTTCGGTCAGCGTGCCGGTGAACAGCACCTCGTCACGGTCCGCCACGTGCACCGGCTCGTCCAGCACGGGGTGCCCGCTCGTGGTGCGCGGCTTGGCGGACAGCCAGTACCGCTCCCGCTGGAACGGGTAGGTGGGCAGCACGGTCCGCCGGCCGGGGAACGCCGACCAGTCCACCGCCACACCCCTGGCGTGCAGCTGGGCGAACAGCTCCACCGCCGTGCGCTGCTCGGACCGGTCGCGCCGCAGCGCGGGCAGCGCGGTGTGCCCCTCGGGCAGCACGGCCGCGAGCAGGCCGGTCAGGATCGCGTCCGGCCCGATCTCGACGAACGTCGTCACGCCCCGGTGGAGCAGGGTGCGCGCGGCGTCGTGGAACCGCACCGGCTCGCGGACGTGCCGCACCCAGTACGACGGGTCGGTCCAGTCGGCGTCGTCACCGACGGTCGACACGACGGGGATCTCCGGCCGGCGGTAGGTCAGCTCCCGCGCCACCGCCCGGAAGTCCTCCAGCACCGGGTCCATCAGCGGCGAGTGGAACGCGTGGCTCACCGTGAGCCGGGTGTGCTTGAACGCCTTCGCGCAGGCCAGGACCGCGTCCTCGACCCCGGACAGCACCACCGAGCGGGGCCCGTTCACGGCGGCGACCGCCACGCCCCCGGGCAGCTCCAGCTCGTCCTCGGCCGCCTGCACGGCGACCATCGCGCCGCCGCGCGGCAGCGCCTGCATCAGCCGGCCGCGCGCGGCGACCAGCTTCGCCGCGTCCGCCAGGGACAGCACCCCGGAAACGTGCGCGGCGGCGATCTCGCCGATCGAGTGCCCGGCGACGAAGTCGGGCCGCACGCCCCACGACTCCAGCAGCCGGAACAGCGCCACCTCCACCGCGAACAACGCGGGCTGCGCGGTCCCCGTCTCGTCGAGGCCGTCGCCGGAGGAGATCGCCTCGCGCACCGGCAGGTGCTCGCACACCTCGTCGAACGCGCGGGCGAACACCGGGAACGCGCGGGCCAGCTCCAACCCCATGCCGACCCGCTGCGCGCCCTGCCCGGTGAACACGAACGCCGTCCGCCCGTCGCGCACGCGGGGCAGCGCCACGGCGTCGCGCAGGTCGGCGGGAGACTCGGCGGCGACGACCGCCCGGTGCTCCAGCAGCGCACGGCCCGTGCCGAGCGTGCGGGCGAGGTCGGCCGGCGGCACGTCGACTTCGGCCAGCCGTGCCAGCTGGTCGGTCAACGCCTGCGGGGTGCGGGCGGACACCACCAAGGGCACCAAGCCGTCGGCCCGGTCGACCTCGGCTTCCGCCGGTGCTTGTTCGAGCACGACGTGCGCGTTGGTGCCGCTGATGCCGAACGACGACACCGCGGCCCGGCGCGGCCGGTCGGCGGCCCACTCGCGCGCCTCGGTCAGCAGCTCCACCGAACCGGACGACCAGTCGACGTGAGGTGTCGGCTCGTCCACGTGCAGCGTGCGCGGCAGCACGCCGTGCCGCATCGCCTCGACCACCTTGATGATCCCACCGACGCCGGCGGCGGCCTGGGTGTGGCCGAGGTTGGACTTCAACGACCCCAGCGCCAGCGGCCGGTCGCGCTCGCCGTACACCGCCAGCAGCGCCTCGGCCTCGATCGGGTCGCCCAACGTCGTGCCGGTGCCGTGCGCTTCCACGAGGTCGACGTCGGACGGCTCGAGGCCCGCGGCGGCGAGCGCGGCGCGGATGACGCGTTGCTGCGCCGGACCGTTCGGGGCGGTGAGGCCGTTGGACGCCCCGTCGGAGTTGATCGCCGTCCCGCGCACCACGGCCAGCACCGGGTGCCCGTTGCGCCGGGCGTCGGACAGGCGCTCCACCAGCAGCACACCGACGCCCTCGGCCCAGCCGGTGCCATCGGCCGACGCGGCGAACGGCTTGCAGCGGCCGTCCGGCGCCAGGCCGCGCTGCCGCGAGAACTCCACGAACGCGGTCGGTGTGGCCATCACGGTCGCGCCGCCGGCCAGCGCCAGGTCGCACTCGCCGCGGCGCAGCGCGCCCACCGCCAGGTGCAGCGCCACCAGGGACGACGAGCACGCCGTGTCGACGGTGATCGCCGGACCCTCCAGGCCGAGCGCGTACGCGACGCGGCCGGAAGCGACGCTGCCGGACGTGCCGCCGACCAGGTAGCCCTCCAGTTCGGGCGGCAACGCCCCGCCGGTGCCGTAGTCGTGGTACATCAGGCCGGTGAACACACCGGTCTTCGTGCCGCGCGCCGAGTCCGGGTCGACGCCCGCGCGTTCCAGGGCCTCCCAGGAGGTCTCCAGCAGCAGGCGCTGCTGCGGGTCGGTCGCCAGCGCCTCGCGCGGCGACATGCCGAAGAACTCGGGGTCGAACAGGTCGGCGTCGTGCAGGAACCCGCCCTGCCGGGTGTAGGTCGTGCCGGGGTGATGCGGGTCCGGGTGGTAGAGGCGGTCGAGGTCCCAGCCGCGGTTGACGGGGAACTCCCCGATGGCGTCCCGGCCTCGCGCGACCAGGTCCCACAGGTCTTCGGGCGTGCGCACGCCTCCCGGGTAGCGGCACGCCATGCCGACGATCGCGATCGGCTCGTCGGCCGCCGTCGCCGCCTCCGCGGCGGGCTTGACCGCACCCGCCAGGTGCTCGGCCAGCGCGGCGGGCGTCGGATGGTCGAACACCAGCGTCGTGGGCAGCCGCCGTCCGACGGCCTCGGCGAGCCGGTTGCGCAGCTCGACCGCGGTGAGCGAGTCGAAGCCCATCTCGCTGAACGCCCGCTTCGCGTCGACGCCGGCCGGGTCCGAGTGCCCGAGGACGGCCGCCACGTGCGACCGCACCAGGTCCGTGAGCGCCCGCACGTCGCCGGCGCCCGACGTACCCGCCGGCACCGTCTTCGGCTTGCCCGCGGCGCGGCGCCTCGGCGCCAGCTCCCGCAACGCCGGGTGCGGGTCGTCGCGCAACGCGCCGCGGTCCAGCCCGGTCACCGCGAGCACCGGTTCGCCGGTGGTCAGCGCCGCGTCGAACGCCGCCAGCGCCGCGTCCACCGGGATCGGCTTGAGCCCGAGCCGGCGGATCCGCTTGCGGTCCACTTCGGACAGCCCGCCGGACAGCGCGCTGTCGGACTCCCACAGGCCCCAGGCCAGGGATGTCGCGGGCAGTCCGAGCCCGTGCCGGTGGCGGGCCAGCGCGTCGAGGAACGTGTTGCCCGCCGCGTAGTTGGCCTGGCCCGCGGTGCCCAGCACGCCCGCGATGGACGAGTACAGCACGAAGGCCTCGACGTCGCCGGCCAGCTCGTGCAGGTTCCAGGCGGCGTCGACCTTGGGCCGCAGCACGCGGTCCACCTGGTCGGGGGTCAGGGAGTCGAGGGTGCCGTCCGCCACCACGCCCGCCGCGTGCACGACCGCCGTGACCGGGTGTTCGGCCAGCACGGCGGCCAGGGCGTCGCGGTCGGCCGCGTCGCACGCCACCGACACGACCTCCGCGCCTTCGACCTCCGGGGCCCTGCCGCTGCGGCTGAGGAGCACGAGCTTGCGGGCGCCGTGCCGGGTGACCAGGTGTCGGGCGATGGCGCCGCCCAGCGCGCCGCTCGCGCCCGTGACTAGGACCGCGTCCCAGTCCGGGCCGTCGACGACGGCGCGCGGGGCCGGGGTGAGGACCGGTTCCAGGGCCTGCCCGTCACGCAGCAGCACGAACCGGCCGGGGTGTTCGGCCGCCGCGCTGCGGACGAGCCCGGCGACGGCCGCGTGCGCGAGGTCGTCGGTGGTGTCGACGCCCAGGACGCCGGCCGGTCCGGCCGCCCAGTCGCGGAGCTCGCCGAGCACCTGGTGCGTGACGCGGCGGACCTGCTCCGGCACCGGGCCGGGCGGGGTCTCGACGGTGAGCACCCGGTCGACGCGGGCCGGGGTGGTCCGCGGGGTCGGGGTGAACAGCAGGTCCGCGCCGGTGACCGGGCCGGTGAGCGGGCGCAGGACGAGGTCGGCGACGGAGACGACCGGCGTGCCCGTGCTGTCGGTGACCAGCAGGGCCACCGAGTCCGGGCCGTTCGGGGTGATCCGGACGCGCAGCGAGGTGCCCGCGGCGCCGTGGAACCGAACGCCGGACCACGAGAACGGCAGCCGCGCCGGGCCGTCCTCGACCAGGCCGGGCAGCAACGGGTGCAGGGCCGCGTCGAACAGCGCCGGGTGCACGGTGAAGCCGGTGGGCGGCACGTCCGCGGTGACCTCGGCGAAGATCTCGTCGTCGGCCCGCCACACCTTGCGCAGGCCCTGGAACGTCGGCCCGTAGCCGTACCCGTGCCGGTCCAGGCCGTCGTAGGACACCACGACCTCGGGTGCGGCGGGCGGCCACTCGGCGAGGTGGTCCGCGGGGTGGTCGGCCGGGTCGGGGGTGCCGGTGGCGTGCCGGGTCCACGGCCCGTCGTCCCGGCGGGAGTGGACCTCCACGGTGGTGGCGGAGCGGACCACCTGGACGGTCACCGCGCCGGTGTCGGGGATGACCAGCGGTGCGGTGACGGTCAGCTCGGCGACATCGCCCGCCAGCTCGACCAGCGCCGTGCCGGGCAGGACGGCCGTGCCGTGCACGCGGTGCTCGCCCAGCCACGGGTGGGTGGCCAGGGAGAGCTTGCCGGTGAGCACGCTGGAGCCGTCCGGCAGTTCGACCGACGCACCGAGCAGCGGGTGCCCGGACGACGTGAGGCCGGCCGCGGACACGTCACCGCTCGCCGACGGGGTGAGCCAGTAGCGCTTGCGCTGGAACGCGTAGGTGGGCAGCGGCACCTTGTCCGCGCCGGGGAAGACGGCCGCCCAGTCCGGGTCGACGCCGCGCAGGTGCAGCCTGGCCAGCGCGTCCGCGACCGTGAGCGGTTCGGGCCGGCCGGCCCGCAGCAGCGGCACGGCCTCGACGTCGTCGAACGCGGCGGCGGTGAGCCCGCTCAAGACGGCGTCCGGGCCGATCTCCACCACCGTGCGCATGTCGCGGTTGCGCAGGACGACGAGGGCGTCGTGGAAGCGGACCGTGGCGCGGACCTGCCGCACCCAGTACTCGGGATCGGTCCAGTCGGAGCCTTCGGCCACGGTCGACACCACGGGGATGCGCGGCCGGTGGTAGGTCAGGGTCCGGGCGACCGCGCGGAACTCGTCCAGCATCGGGTCCATCAACGGCGAGTGGAACGCGTGGCTGACCGCGAGCCGCTTGCCGCGCAACCCCTCGGCGGCCCGGAGGACGGCGTCCTCCGGGCCGGACAGGACCAGCGAGCGCGGCCCGTTGACGGCGGCGACCGCCACGCCCTCGGGCAGGTCCAGCTCGTCCTCCGCGGCCCGGACCGCGACCATCGCGCCGCCGGGCGGCAACGCCTGCATGAGCCGGCCGCGCGCGGCGACGAGTCGGGCGGCGTCGGCCGACGACAGCACACCGGCCACGTGCGCGGCGGCCAGCTCGCCGATCGAGTGGCCGACCAGGAAGTCCGGGCGCACACCCCACGACTCCAGCAGCCGGAACAACGCCACCTCGACCGCGAACAGGGCGGGCTGCGCGTTGCCGGTGAGGTCCAGGTCCGCGCCGGACTCGATGACGTCGCGGACGGGCAGGTGCTCGCACATCTCGTCGAACGCGCGCGCGAACACCGGGTACGCCTCGGCCAGCTCCGATCCCATGCGGACCCGCTGCGCGCCCTGCCCGGTGAACGCGAACGCCACCTTGCCGCGTGGCGGGAGCACGGCGGCCGGGAAGTCGTTCAGGTCGGTGCCCGCCGCCCGGTACGGCATGGGCGTGCGGGTGGCCAGCGTGAACGCCGCGTCCCGACCGGACGCGCCGGCCTCGGCGAGGCGCTTCGCCTGCGCCGCCACCGCTTCCGGGCTGCGGCCGGACAGCACGAACGGCACCGGCAGCGCCGGGTCGTGCACGGGCGCCTCGTCCCGAGGCGTCTCCCGCTCGGCTGCCCCGTTCTCGGGCAGGACGTGCGCGTCGGCTTCTTCGATCACCACGTGCGCGTTGGTGCCGCCGAACCCGAACGACGACACACCCGCTCGACGCGGCCGGTCCCCGCGCGGCCACTCCCGCGCCTCGGCCAGCAGCTCGACCTTGCCCGCCGACCAGTCGACGTGGCTCGACGGCTCGGCGGCGTGCAGCGTGCGGGGCATGACGCCGTGCCGCATCGCCTGCGCCACCTTGATGATCCCGCCCACGCCGGCCGCCGCCTGGGCGTGCCCGATGTTCGACTTCAGCGACCCCAGCCACACCGGCTGCTCGCGGTCACGGCCGTAGGTGGCGAGCACCGCCCGCGCCTCGATCGGGTCGCCCAACGTCGTCCCGGTGCCGTGCGCCTCCACCAGGTCCACGTCCGAGGGCGACAGGCCGGCCGCGGACAGCGCGCCGCGGATCACGCGTTCCTGCGCCGGCCCGTTCGGCGCGGTCAGACCGTTGGACGCGCCGTCGGAGTTCACCGCGCTGCCCCGGATGACCGCGAGCACCTGGTGGCCGTTGCGGCGCGCGTCGGACAGCCGTTCCAGGAGCAGCACGCCGACGCCCTCGGCCCAGGCGGTTCCGTCGGCGTGGTCGGAGAACGACCTGCAGCGGCCGTCCGCGGCGAGCCCGCGCAGCCGGGAGAACTCGATGAACGCGGTCGGCGTCGACATCACCGTGGCGCCGCCGGCCACCGCCAGCGAGCACTCGCCCCGGCGCAGCGCGTTCGCCGCCAGGTGCACCGCGACCAGCGACGACGAGCACGCGGTGTCCACGGTGACGGTCGGGCCCTCCAACCCGAACGTGTAGGCCAGCCGACCGGACGCGATGCTGCCCGCGCTGCCGCTGAACAGGTAGCCCTCCACGTCGTCGGGCGGCAGGTTCGGGCGCGAGCCGTAGTCGTTGTACATCACGCCGACGAACACGCCGGTCTTGCTGCCGCGCAACGACTCCGGGTCGATGCCCGCGCCCTCCACCGTCTCCCAGGTGGTCTCCAGCAGCAGCCGCTGCTGCGGGTCCACGGCCAGCGCCTCGCGCGGCGACAGGCCGAAGAACCCGGCGTCGAACCGGTCGGCGTCGTGCAGGAAACCGCCGTGGCCGGTGGTGGACCGGCCGACCCGGTCCGGGTCGGGGTCGTGCAGGTCGGCGGGCCAGCCCCGGTTGGCGGGGAACGGCGTGATCGCGTCCCGCTCCTCGGCCACCAGCCGCCACAGCTCGTCGGGCGTGCTGACGCCACCGGGGTAGCGGCAGCCCATGCCGACGATCGCGACGGGCTCCTGGTCGCGGTCCTCGACCTCCTTCAGCCGCCTGCGGGCGTCCCGCGCGTCGGCGATGGCCCGCTTGAGGTAGTCGCGGAGCTTGCTCTCGTCAGCCACGTCGTCTCCTAGTCCAGCTCGTCGACCAGCGCGAACAACGCGTCGTCGTCAGCGGAGTCGAGGTCGGGGTCCAGTGCGGGGCCCGCGCCGAGCAGGGCGCGCAGCCGGTCCAGCGCGGTGTCGTCGAACTCGCCCGCGCGCACCGCCGCTTCCAGGCGGTCCACCAGGGATTCCTCTGCCGCGGTCGTCAGCGACCGCAGGTGCTCGGCCAGCGCGTCCGGGCTCGGGTGGTCGAACACCACCGTCGTCGGCAGGGTCAGCCCGGTGGCCGCGCCGAGCCGGTTGCGCAGCTCGACGGCGGTCAGCGAGTCGAAGCCCAGCTCGGTGAACGCCCGCCGGGGATCGATCGCGTCCGGGTCGTCGTGCCCCAGCACGGCCGCCACCTGGGTCCGCACGACCGCCGACAGGTCCAGGTCGGCCGTGGCGGGAACGGCCGGAGCCGGGGCGGCCTCGCGGACCCGGACCACGTCCCGCAGCACGGCGGGCAGATCGTCCCGACCCCGCAGCGCCGCTTGGTCGAACCGGGTCACGGCCAGCACCGGCGCGCCGTGCGCCAAGGCGGCGTCGAACAGCTCCATCGCCTCGTCCGCGCCCAGCGGCGACAAACCGGACCGAGCCAACCGCCGGAGGTCCACTTCGGACAGACCGCCGGACAGCTCGCTCTCGGTCTCCCACAGGCCCCAGGCCAGGGACGTCGCGGGCAGGCCCAGCGCGTGCCGGTGCTCGGCCAGCGCGTCCAGGTAGCTGTTGCCCGCCGCGTAATTGGCCTGACCGGCGGTGCCCAGCAGCCCGGCGACCGACGAGTAGAGCACGAACGCCGACACGTCACCGGCCAGCTCGTGCAGGTGCCAGGCGGCGTCGACCTTGGGGCGCAGCACCCGGTCCACCTGCTCGGCGGTGAGCCCGGCGAGCGTGCCGTCGTCCACCACGCCCGCCGTGTGCACGACGGCCGTCGGCCGGTACCGCTCCACCACAGCGGCCAGCGCGTCACGGTCGGCCGCGTCGCACGCCACCAGGTGCACCTTCGCGTCCAGCTCGGCGACCAGCCGGTCCGCGCCCGGCGCGTCCGGTCCACGCCGGCTCAG
The DNA here is from genome assembly GCF_016695385.1 of Saccharothrix sp. 6-C. NCBI lineage: Bacteria > Bacillati > Actinomycetota > Actinomycetes > Pseudonocardiales > Pseudonocardiaceae > Saccharothrix > Saccharothrix sp. 6-C. The sequence goes on from NZ_CP064192.1 coordinate 4,179,717, forward strand.
CAGCACGAGTTCCGCCACGCCGTGCGCCGTGACCAGGTGCCGGGCCAGGACCGCGCCCAACGCGCCGGTCGCACCGGTGATCAGCACCGGTCCGCCGCCCCAGTCCACCGGGCGGTCGGCCGACGGGGTGCGGGCCAGCCGGGGCACCAGCACCTCACCGCCGCGCACCGCGACCTCGGGTTCGCCCAGCCGCAAGGCGACGTCCAGCAAAGCGTCGTCCTCCGCGGTGACCAGCACGAACCGGCCGGGCTGCTCGGCCTGCGCACTGCGCACCAGGCCGCGCACGGCCGCGTGCTCCAGCCCGTCCCGCACCACGACCGCGAGCGGCCGGTCGGCCCGGCGCAGCACGTCGAGCGTGTGCTGGACCGCTTCACGCGCGGCCAGCTCCGGCACCCGGTGCACGGTCAGGCCGTGTGGCGGCAGGTCGTCGGGCACGGTCGCCGACCGCCAGGTCAGCGCGTGCAGCCCGTCGCGGGGCACCCGGCCGCCCAACGGCCGCAGCGCCAACTCGTCGACGGTCAGCACCGGCCGTCCCGCCGCGTCGGCCAACACCAGCGACACCGACGAACCGCGTCGGCTCAACCGCGCGCGGACGGCGGGCGCGGTGGAGTGCGCCGTCACTCCGCTCCACGCGAAGGGCAGCACCGCGGGCGCGTCGTCGTCCGCCACTCCGGGCAGCAGGGCGTGCAGGGCGGCGTCGAGCACCGCCGGGTGCACCAGGAAACCGCCGCCCTCCTGCGGGACCAGTTCGGCGAGCAGGTCGTCACCGTCGCGCCACAACGCCTTCAGCCCCCGGAACGCCGGCCCGTACCCGTAGCCGTGCACGGCCAGCCGCTCGTAGACGCCCGTGAGGTCGATCGGCGAGGCGTCGGCCGGCCAGGAGAAAGCGCCGGCCGCGGGCGACTCCTCGGTCACCACGCCGGTGGCGTGCTGCTCCCACGGCGAGTCGGCATCCGGCCGCGAGTGGATCGTGACCGGACGACGACCGGATTCAGGCGCGCCGACCGCGACCTGGAGCTGAGCGCTGCCGAGCACCAGCGGCGTCGACAACGTCAGCTCGGCCAGGTGGGGGTGGCCCGTGTACGCGCCGGCGGCGAGCGCCAGTTCGGCGAACGCGGCCCCCGGCAGCAGCACGTCGTCCCGCACCCGGTGGTCGGCGAGCCAACCGCTGCCCGAAACGCGGCCGGTGAGCACCACCGCGTCGCCACCGCTGAGCTCGACCGCCGCGCCGAGCAGCGGGTGCCCGGGGTCGGACAGTCCCAGCGCGCCCGCCGACCGGGTCGTGCGTGAGGCCTCGAGCCAGAACCGGCGGCCCTGGAACCGGTACGTCGGCAGGGGCACCGGCCGGGCGTCGCCGAAGTCCCACGTCACCGGGATGCCGCGGGTGTGCAGGACGCCCAGCGCCGACAACGCGTGTGCCGGCTCGGGCCGGCCGGCCCGCAGCACCGTCACCGCCGAGCCCGGCTCGCGCTCCAGGCACTGCCGGGTCAACGCGGTCAGCACCCCGTCCGGCCCGAGCTCCACGAACTCCGTGACGCCGAGCCGTTCCAGGGTGCGCACGCCGTCCAGGAAGCGCACCGCCTCCCGGATGTGGCGCACCCAGTACTCCGGCGACCGCAACTGCTCGACGGTCGCGACCTCGCCGGTGATGTCGGAGACCACGGTGATCGACGGCTCGCGGAACACCACGTCGGCCAAGTCGGCGCGGAACGCGTCCAGCACGTCGTCCATGTGCGGCGAGTGGAACGCGTGGCTCACCGGCAGCCTGCGGGTGCGGCGCCCCTTGGCCGACCACTCCGCGACCGCCCGGGCCACCGCCGCCTCGTCACCGGACACGACGGTCGAGCGGGGCGCGTTCAGCGCGGCCACCGCCAGGACGCCGTGCAGTGACGCGCGCACCTCGTCCTCGGTCGCCTCGATCGCGGCCATCGCCCCGTCGTCGCGCGCGGACTGCATGGCCCGGCCGCGCGCGGCGACCAGCGCGCAGGCGTCGGCGAGGTCCAGGACGCCGGCGACGTGCGCGGCGGCCACCTCGCCGACCGAGTGGCCGAACAGGTAGTCCGGGCGCACGCCGTGGTGCTCGACGAACCGGTACAGCGCGACCTCGACCGCGAACAGCGCGGCCTGGGTGAACGCGGTCTGCCCGAGCAGCGCCGAGTCGGCCGAGTCGGGCTCGGCGAACAGCACCGACTTGAGCGGGCGGTCCAGCACCGGGTCCAGGTGCTCGCAGGCGTCGTCCAACGCCTGCCGGAACACCGGCGAGGTCTCGTACAGCTCCCGTCCCATGCCGACCCGCTGACTGCCCTGACCGGTGAACAGGAACGCGGTCCGGCCGCGCCCCTCGCCGTCGCCGATCGCGAGGTCGCCGAGCAGCGCGTCAGGGCCGAAGACCACCGCGCGGCGGTCGAGCAGCGCTCGGCGGGACAGGGTGAGGCCGACGTCGGCCGGGTTCAGCTCGGGGTGCTCGGCCAGGTGGGCGTGCAGGGCCGCGGCCTGGGCGCGCAACGCCTCGTCGTCCCGGGCCGACAACACCCACGGCACCGCCTCGGGCGTGACCCGGTCCGCCGGCGCGGGCTCCGGACCCTGTTCGAGCACGACGTGCGCGTTGGTGCCGCTGATGCCGAACGACGACACCGCGGCCCGGCGCGGGCGCCCCGCACGCCACTCGCGGGGCTCGGTCAGCAGCTCCACCGCGCCGGAGGACCAGTCGACGTGCGGCGACGGCTCGCCGACGTGCAGGGTGCGCGGCATCACGCCGTGCCGCATCGCCTGCACGACCTTGATGATCCCGCCGACGCCGGCCGCCGCCTGCGCGTGGCCGATGTTCGACTTCAGCGACCCCAGCCACAGCGGCTCCTCGCGGTCCTGGCCGTAGGTGGCCAGCAGCGCCTGCGCTTCGATCGGGTCGCCCAGCTTCGTCCCGGTGCCGTGCGCCTCGACCAGGTCGACGTCCGCCGCCGACAGCCGGGCGGCCGAGAGCGCGGCCTGGATCACCCGTTCCTGAGCCGGGCCGTTGGGCGCGGTGAGGCCGTTGGACGCGCCGTCGGAGTTCACCGCCGAGCCGCGCACGACCGCCAGCACGCGGTGGCCGCGCTTGCGCGCGTCGGAGAGCCGTTCGACCACCAGCAGGCCGACGCCCTCGGACCAGCCGGTGCCGTCCGCGTCGGCGGAGAACGACTTGCAGCGGCCGTCGGCCGACAGCCCGCGCTGGCGGGAGAACTCGACGAACGTGCTCGGCCCGGCCATCACCGTGACGCCGCCCGCCAGGGCCAGGTCGCACTCGCCGTGGCGCAGCGCCTGCGCCGCCAGGTGCAGCGCCACCAGCGACGACGAGCACGCCGTGTCGACCGTGATCGCCGGGCCCTCCAGGCCGTAGGTGTAGGCGAGCCGCCCGGAGATCACGCTGGAGGTGTTGCCCGCCAGCAGGAAGCCCTCGACCTCGGCGGGCGTCTCGGGCAGGCGTGAGGCGTAGTCGTCGTACATCACGCCGGTGAACACGCCGGACCGGCTGCCGCGCAGGGTCGCCGGGTCGATGCCCGCGTCCTCGAACGCCTCCCAGGCCGTCTCCAGCAGCAACCGCTGCTGGGGGTCGGTCGCCAGGGCCTCCCGCGGCGCCATGCCGAAGAAGGCCGCGTCGAACAGGTCCGCGTCGTGCAGGAACCCGCCGTGCCGGGTGTAGGTGGCGCCCAGCTTCTCCGGGTCCGGGTCGTACAGCGCGTCGACGTCCCAGCCCCGGTTGGTCGGGAAGCCCGAGATCGCGTCACGGCCCTCGGCGACCAGCCGCCACAGGTCCTCCGGCGACCGCACCCCGCCCGGGAAGCGGCACGCCATGCCGACGATCGCGATCGGCTCGTCCGCGCGGGTCGGGACCTTCTGCCCGGTCTTCCGGTTGCCCGCCACGAGGAACGCGGCCAGCGCGGCCGGCGTGGGGTGGTCGAAGACCAGCGTCGTGGGCAGCTTGCGCCCGGTGGCCGCGATGAGCCGGTTGCGCAGGTCGACGCCCGCCAGCGAGTCGAAGCCCTGGTCCCGGAACGCCTTCTCCGGGTCGATCGGGTTGCCGTCGGCGTGGCCGAGCGCGGCGGCGGCCAGGGAGCGCACCAGGTCCAGCGCGTTCGCCTCGGTCACCGTGGTCGACACGGTCTTGGCGGCCCGCCGCTTCACCAGACCGCGCAACGGCGGTGGCACGTCGCCGTCCACCCGGGACGGCTCCAGCGCGGCGGGGACGAGCAGGCCCGCGTCGCCCGCGAGCGCGCGGTCGAACAGCGCCAGGCCGTGCTTCGGGTCCAGCGGCGTGACACCGGCGCGTGCCCAGCGGGCCAGGTCGGCCTCGCCCAGCGCCTCGCCCATGCCCGCGTCCCACAGGCCCCAGGCCAGCGACACCGCGGGCAGGCCCTGCGCGCGGCGGTGCGCGGCCAGGGCGTCCAGGTAGGTGTTGGCGGCGGCGTAGTTGCCCTGGCCCGCCGTGCCGAGCACGCCGGAGATCGAGGAGAACAGCACGAACGCCTCGACGTCGCCGGCCAGTTCGTGCAGGTGGCGGGCCGCGAGCGCCTTGGGCGCCAGGACCCGGTCCACCTGCTCGTCGGTCAACGCCGTCGTGGTCGCGTCGTCCAGGACACCGGCGGCGTGGACGACGGCGGTGATCCGCTCACCGGCCAGCAGCTCGGCCAACGCCTCACGGTCGGCCACGTCCACCGCGGCGACCCGCGCGCCCAGCTCCTCGGCCAGGTCCCGCGCGCCGGGGGCGTCCAAGCCGCGCCGGCTGATCAGCAGCAGGTCGCGCACGCCGTGCCGGTCGTGCAGGTGCCGGGCGATGAGCGCGCCGAGCCCGCCCGTGCCGCCGGTGACGAGCACCGTGCCGTGCAGCCGCACGGGCTCGCCCAGCCCGGTCCGGGTCAGGCGCGGCACGAGGAACCGGCCGTCCCGCACGGCGACCTGCGGCTCACCGGTCGCCACGGCGGCGGGCACCTCGTCGGCGTCCTCGGCGTCCACCACGACCACGCGGTCCGGGTGCTCGGACTGCACGACCCGCGCCAGACCCCACACGGCGGCGTTGGCGAGGTCGTCCACCGGCTCGCCGGGCTCGGCCGCGACCGCCCGCCGGGTGTGGAACACCAACCGGTCGCCGGGGTCGTGCTCCTCCGCGAGCCAGTCCTTCACCAGCCCCAACGCCCGGCGCACGGCCACTCGCGGGTCGTCGGTCCCCGCCGGTGGCACGACCACCAGGTCGCCCACCGGCTCGTCCCCGGTGACCTCGGTCCAGGCCACGGCGAACGTGGAACTGCCCGCGAGGGCGTCCTTGGCGACGGCGCGCAACGTGATGCCGTCGATGCGCCCCAACGGCACGCCCGCCGTGTCGGCCACGTCGACGGCGAACGTGTCGCCGCCGGCGGGGGTGATGCGGACCCGCAGCCGGGTCGCGCCGGCCGCGTTCAGCTCCACCCCGCTCCACGCGAACGGCAGCCTGATGCGTCCTTCCCCGGCCGGTTCGAGCACGAGTGGGTGCAGCACGGCGTCCAGCAGCGCCGGGTGGACCGCGAAACCCCTGGCCGGCGCGGTGATCGCGACCTCGGCGTAGGTCGTGTCGCCGTCGCGCCACATCGCGCGCAAGCCGCGGAACGGGTCGCCGTAGTCGTACCCGAGAGCCGCCAGGCGGTCGTAGGCATCGCCGATCGGCTCTTCGTCGACCTCGGGGGGCCACGGGAACGGCTCAGGCGCGGTGGCGGCGTCGGTGAGCGTGCCGGAGGCGTGCCGCTGCCAGGAGTCCTGGCGCGAGTGCACGGTGAACCGGCCCTCCCGCACGGTGACCTGCACCGGCACCGACCCCGTCGCCGGCACCACCAGCGGCGCCTCCAAGGTCAGGTCCTCGACGCGCGGCAGGCCGACCCGCTCCCCCGCCGCCAGCGCCAGCTCCAGGAACGCCGTGCCGGGCACCAGCACCGAGCCGTTGACGACGTGACCGGCCAGCCACGGCTGGGCCGTCAGCGACACCTCGCCGGTGAGCACGACCTCCTCCCGTTCGGCCAGCTCGACCGCCGTGGTGACCAGGCCGGCGGCGCGGGGCTGGGCCGTCAGCCAGTAGTGGTCGCGGCGGAACGGGTAGGTCGGCACGTCGTCCGCGCGGTCCACGCCGGGCACGAACGAGGCCACGTCCAGCGGCGCGCCGTGGGCGTGCGCGTGGGCCATTCCCCACACCGCCGTCGCCGCCTCGGGCCTGTTCGCGCGCCCCAGCGACACCGCTGTGACGCCGGCGGCCTGCGCGAGCGGCGCCAGCACCGCGTCCGGACCGACCTCCACGAACACCGTCGCGCCGCGCTCCTCCAGGCCGCGCACGGCGTCCAGGAAGCGGACCGTGCCGCGGATCTGGCGCGTCCAGTGGTCGGCGTCGGGGACCAGTGGCGCGCCGGTCACGCTGGAGATGACCGGGATGCGCGCCTCGTGGTGGGCGACCGTCGCGGCGACCGCGCGGAACTCGTCCAGCACGTCGTCCATGTGCGAGGAGTGGAACGCGTGGCTGACCTTCAGCCCGCGAGCCCGCGGGAACCGGTTCGCGAACGCCGTGACAGCCGCCTCGTCGCCCGCGAGCACCAGCGAGGTCGGGCTGTTGACGGCCGCGAGCGCCACACCCTCCGGCAACTCCCCGAGGTCGGCCTCGGCGGCCTGCACGGAGACCATCACGCCGCCGCGCCGGGCCGCCTGCATGAGCCGGCCGCGTGCGGCCACCAGCCTGGCCGCGTCGTCGAGCGTGAGCACACCCGCGACGTGGGCGGCGACCAGCTCGCCGACGGAGTGCCCGGCCACCAGGTCGGGGGTGAGGCCGTGGTGCTCGGCCAGCCGGAACAAGGCGGTCTCGAAGGCGAACAGGGCCGGCTGGGTGCAGCGGGTCTCGTGCAGCTCCGGGCGGTCGCCGAACATCAGGTCCTTCAGCGGCACGTCCAGGTGCGGCGCGAAGGCGTCCACGACCTCGTCCAGGGCGCGGGCGAACACCGGGAACGTCTCGTGCAGCTCGCGTCCCATGCCCGCGCGTTGCGCGCCCTGGCCGGTGAACAGCACCGCCGTGCGGCCGTCCGGGACCGCGCGACCGGTGAGCGGCGCGGCGGTGGCGAAGTCCTCGGGCGTGACGCCGACCAGCACGGCCCGGTGGTCGAAGCGCGTGCGGCCGGCCAGCGCGCGGGCCACTTCGGCGACGTCGGTCCGACCACGGACCCGGTCCGGGCCGGCGACGGCGGCTTCGGCGTCCCGGCCGCTGAACACCCACGGCACGGGCGCGGTCACCTCGGCACGCGTCGGCTCGTGGACGTCGCCCTGTTCCAGCACCAGGTGCGCGTTGGTGCCGCTGATGCCGAACGACGAGATGCCGGCCCGGCGGGGCTCGGGCCACTCGCGCGCGTCGGCCAGCAGCTCGACCTTGCCCGCCGTCCAGTCGACTTTCGGCGTGGGCTCGCCGACGTGCAGGGTGCGCGGCATGACGCCGTGCCGCATCGCCTGCACCAGCTTGATCACGCCGCCGACGCCGGCCGCCGCCTGCGCGTGGCCGATGTTGGACTTGAGCGATCCCAGCCGCAGCGGCTCGTCGCGGTCTCGGCCGTAGGTGGCGAGGATGGCCTCGGCCTCGATCGGGTCGCCCAACGACGTGCCGGTGCCGTGGGCCTCCACCAGGTCGACGTCCTCGGCGGCGAGCCCGGCGTCGGCCAGCGCCTGCCGGATCACGCGCTGCTGCGAGCGGCCGTTGGGGGCGGTGAGACCGTTGGACGCGCCGTCGGAGTTGATCGCGCTGCCCCGGATGACCGCCAGCACCCGGCGACCGTGGCGGCGGGCGTCGGACAGCCGTTCCAGCATGACCATGCCGACGCCCTCGGCCCACGCCGTGCCGTCCGCGTCGGCGGAGAAGGACTTGCAGCGCGCGTCGGCGGCGAGGCCGTGCTGGCGGGAGAACTCCAGGAACATGCCGGGCGTGGCCATGACCGTGACACCGCCCGCGATGGCCGCGCCGGACTCGCCGCTGCGCAGCGACCGCACCGCCAGGTGCAGGGCCACCAGGGACGACGAGCACGCCGTGTCCACGGTGAGCGCGGGTCCGATCAGCCCGAGCTGGTAGGCGATGCGGCCCGACATCACGCTCGGCGTCGCGCCGGTCAGCACGTGGCCCTCGGCCTGGTCGGACGCCTCGTGCATGCGCGGCCCGTAGTCGGCCGCCGTGCCGCCGACGAACACGCCGGTCCGGCTGCCGCGCAACGACTCCGGGTCGACGCCCGCCCGTTCGACGGCCTCCCACGCCGTCTGGAGCAGCAACCGCTGCTGCGGGTCCATGGCCAGCGCCTCGCGCGGCGAGATGCCGAAGAACGCCGGGTCGAACTCGCCCGCGCCGGCCAGGAAGCCGCCCTCCCGCACGTAGCTGGTGCCGGAGCGGTCCGGGTCGGGGTGGTAGAGGTCGCCCGACCAGCCGCGGTCGGTCGGGAACGGGCCGATCGCGTCCCGGCCCTCGGCGACCAGCCGCCACAGGTCCTCCGGCGACTCCACGCCGCCCGGGAAGCGGCACGCCATGCCGACGATCGCGATCGGCTCGTCGTGCTGCTGCCGCTGCTCGAACACCTCCTCGGTGACGTCGTCGTCCTCTCGGAGGTACGCGATCACGGCTTGCGGCGTGGGGTGCTCGAACAGCAGGCCGGTGGGCAGCGCGCGGCCGGTCGCGACGGCCAGGCCCTCCCGCAGCTCCACGCCCATCAGCGAGTCGAACCCCAGGTCGCGGAACGGGCGGCGCGGGTCGACCTTGCCGGGGTCCGCGCCGAGCACGGCGGCGACGTGGCGCAGCACCAGGTCCGCGACGTCCGCCGACCGCTCGACCCGGACCGGCTTCGCCTCCTCGGCCAGCCAGTGCCGTTCGCGCTGGAACGGGTAGGTGGGCAGCTTCACGCGCCGCCCGGCGGGCAGGGCGGACCAGTCGACGGGCACGCCGCGCGTGTGGGCGGCGGCGAACGCGGCCAGCGCCGTGGTCACCTCGTCGTGGCCCCTGCGCATCATCGGGAACGCGCGCACGCCCGCGTCGGCCGCCATCGCCGAGCACACGCCGTCCGGCCCCGCCTCGACCAGCGTGGCGACTTCCAGCGCCCGCACGGCCTGGAGGAACCGGACGGGTTCGCGGACCTGGCGAACCCAGTGCTCGGGGTCGGTGAGGTCGGCGTCGGGGCGCACGGTCGACACCACCGGGATGACCGGCTGGTGGAACGTGAGACCGCGCACGACGTCCCGGAACTCGTCGAGCATCGGGTCCATCAGCGGCGAGTGGAACGCGTGGCTCACGGTGAGCTGCTTCGTGCGGTGGCCCGAACTCCTCGCGTAGGCCAGGACGGCGTCCTCGCGTCCCGACAGCACGACCGCACGCGGACCGTTGACCGCGGCGAGCGCCACGCCGTCCGGCAGGTCCAGTTCCTCCTCGGCCGCCTCGACCGCGACCATCGCGCCACCGGCGGGCAGCGCGCCCATCAACCTGCCGCGCGCGCTCACCAGGGCGCAGGCGTCGGGCAGGGACAGCACGCCGGCGACGTGCGCGGCGGCGATCTCGCCGATGGAGTGGCCCAGCACGACCCCCGGCACGAGGCCCCAGGACTCGGCGAGCCGGTAGGCGGCCACCTCGACGGCGAACAGGGCGGGCTGGGTCCAGGCGGTGTCGTCCAGGCCCTCGCCCGAGGTGATGACGTCGCGCAGACCCGGGTCGAGGTGCGCGCAGACCTCGTCGAACGCCTCCGCGTACACCGGGAACTCGTGGTGAAGCCGGGTGCCCATGTCGGGGCGCTGCGCGCCCTGGCCGGTGAAGACGACGCCGAGCGTGCCGTCCGCGACGGGGCCGCTGACGACGTTCGGCGCGGGCACGCCCGCCGCGACGGCGTCCAGGCCGGCGTCGAGGGAGACGCGGTCGGACGCGACCACCACCGCCCGGTGCTCGAACGTCGTGCGCGTGGTGGCGAGGGACCAGCCGAGGTCACGCGGCTCGCCCTCGGTCTCCTTGAGGAGGGCGGCGTGCGCGCGCAGCGCCTCGGGCGTGCGGCCGGACACCGGGACGACCGCGGGCGAGGACGTCCCGGTGACGTCAGGCGCGGCCTGCGGGGCAGGCGGTTCGGCGACGACCACGTGGCAGTTCGTGCCGCCCATGCCGAACGAGCTCACGCCGGCCACCAGCGGCCGGTCGGGGTGGGGCCAGTCCCCGTGGCCGGTGTGGACGGCCAGGTTGCGCTCCTCCAGCCGCGCCTCGGGGTTGGGCGTGTCGAAGTTCAGGCTCGCGGGCAGTTCGCGGTGCCGGATGGCCAGCACCGACTTCAGCAGGCCGACGATGCCCGCCGCCCCCTCCAGGTGCCCGATGTTCGTCTTCACCGACCCCACCGGCAGCGGCTCGGCCCGGCCGGCGAACGCCTCGCCCAACCCCGCCGCCTCGATCGGGTCGCCGACCGGCGTGCCGGTGCCGTGCAGCTCCACGTACTGCACCGCGCCGGCGTCCACCCCCGCCCGCCGCTGCGCCGCCCGCACCACCGCCGCCTGCGCCGCGGGCCGCGGCACGGTCAGGCCCGGCGTCGCGCCGTCGTTGTTGACCGCGCTGCCCCGGATCACCGCGTACACGTCGTCACCGTCGGCCAGGGCGGCGCGCAACGGCTTGAGCACCAGCACCGCCGCGCCCTCGCCGCGCACGTACCCGTTGGCCCGCGCGTCGAAGGTGAAGCACCGGCCGTCCGGCGACAGACCGCCGAACTTGTCCGCGCCCAGCGCGCCCTCGGCGAGGATGTTCAGGTTCACGCCCGCCGCCAGCGCCAGCGGCGACTCGCCGTTGCGCACGCTCTCCGCCGCGAGGTGCACCGCGACCAGCGACGACGATTGCGCGGTGTCCACCACGACGCTGGGCCCGCGCAGGTCCAGCGCGTAGGACACCCGGTTGGCGATGATGCCGCGGTGCGTGCCGGTGTTGGTGTGCTGGGTGATGGCGCCGCGCCCGAGCACCAGCCCGGCGTAGTCGTCGCGCAGCGAGCCGACGAACACCGACGCCGCCGTGCCCGCCAACGAGCCCGGCACGATCCCGGCGTCCTCCAACGCCTCCCACGCCAGCTCCAGCACCAGCCGCTGCTGCGGGTCGGTGGCGGCGGCCTCGCGCGGGGAGATGCCGAAGAACCCGGCGTCGAAGTCGCCGACCGCGTCCAGGAACGCGCCGTACCGCGCGCCCCGCGCCGCCTTGGTCTCCGGCGACAAGGTCTCCCATCGGTCCGCGGGCACCTCCGTCACCGCGTCCCGGCCGTCGCGCAGCAGCCGCCAGAACGCGGCCGGGTCGGTCGCGCCGGGCAGCCGGCAGGACACACCGACCACCGCGACCGTGTCGTCCAGGTTCGTCATCGACAAGCCCTTCGCGAGCGGGATGGTTTTCCGATCTCCGGTTCTACCGAGTAATTCCGCCCGCGCAGTCATGAAGCGGTAGGCGGGCGTTCTCCGGTCAGCGAATTACCGACCCGTGACCGAGTCCTGGTTAACGTCGGTCACGCCATTCCGAGCTACCCCGGAACCGACTGAGCCCAGGAAAGGACTGGTCCCCATGACCACGAAATTCCCGCTGCCCGAGGACGCCACGAAGATGACCGCGTTGTACGTCAGCGCGATGAACGCGGGCGACGCCGACGCCGTCCTGTCGCTCTACACCGAGGACGCGGCGTCGGTGTGGGACCAGGAGCAGGCCGTCAGCGGCGCCGAGCACGCGCAGGCCGTGAAGGAGCTCATGGCCAAGCGGCCGGTGATGCGCGCCGAGCTCAAGGAGTCGTACGTGACCGGGGACACCGCGCTGCTGGTGGTCGACTGGTCGTTCGACATCGAGGGCGAGGAGCCGCTGTCCGGGACGGGCCTCGACGTGCTGCGCAAGGGCCCGGACGGCAAGTGGCGCTACGCCATCGACAACCCGTTCGGCGACAACTGACATGGAGCCGCGACTGGCCGAGGCGCACTTGGGCGGCCTGTTGTCCCAGCTGGGGCTGGACGCCGAGTACGTGCGCGGCGAAGCGGACACGCTGTGGTGGCGCCGGCCGTCCGGTGACGAGGTGCCGGTGGTGGACTTCGTCGGCGGCTACGGTTCGCTGGTGCTGGGCCACAACCACCCGGAGATCGTGAAGCACGCCCAGGAGGTGCTGCGACGGCAGGTCCCGGTGCACGCCCAGTTCTCCTACCACCCCTACGCCAACGACCTGGCCCTGGCGCTCAACCGCGTGCTGTGGCGGGAGTTCGACACCGATGAGCCCTACTCGGCGATCTTCGCCAGCACCGGCGCGGAAGCCGTCGAGGTCGCCCTCAAGCACGCCGAGATGGCCCGCGGTGCGCGGGTGGCGGCGCTGCGGGAGGAGATCGAGGCGCACCTGGCCGACGCGCCCGCCGAGCTGGCCGAGCGGGTGCGCGAGCACAACGAGGACCGGTACGACGCGCCCCCGGTGTTCCTGACCCTGGAGGGGTCCTTCCACGGCAAGCTGGCGAGCAGCGTCCAGCTCACCCACAACGCGGGCTACCGGCTGCCGTTCCGGACGCTGGCCGTGCAGGCGAGGTTCGTGTCCGGGGGCGAGGTCGCCAAGGAGGTCGAGGCGTGCCGCGTCACGCTGCTCGACGTCCAGGACGGCGGACTGGTCGAACGCGACCTGCCCGTGATCGCCGCGTTCTTCGTCGAGCCGATCCAGGGCGAGGGCGGCATCCACGTCCTGGACACCGGGGTCGCGGCCGACATCCGCGCCGCGGCCGACGCCGGTGGCTTCCCCGTCGTGGTGGACGAGATCCAGACCGGTGTCGGCCGCACGGGCGCCTTCTTCGCCTCGTCGCACATCGGGCTGCTCGGCGACTACGTGCTGCTGGCCAAGGCGCTGGGCGGCGGCATCGCCAAGTCGGCGGTGACGCTGATGCGGCAGTCGGCGTACGTGCCGGACTTCGAGCTCCTGCACAGCTCGACGTTCGCCAAGGACGCGTTCTCCTGCCTCATCGGTTCACGGGTGGTCGAACTGGTCGAGCAGCTCGACGCCTGCGGACGTGCGGCGGAACGCGGCGCGGCGCTGGAGTCGGCGTTGCGCGCGGTGCAGGCCGACTTCCCCACCGTCGTCGCCGACGTCCGCGGTCGCGGCCTGATGCTGGGCCTGGAGTTCCACGACCAGTCCGGTGCCGCGGGCCCGGTGGGCGAGCTGGCCGGTCAGGGCCTGCTCGGCTACGTGCTGGCGGGCTACCTGCTCAACGCCCACCGCGTCCGCGTCTTCCCCACCGCCAGCGCCTCGCACACCCTGCGGTTCGAACCTTCGGTGTTCATCACCGACGAGGAGATCGGACAGCTGGCCGCGGGCCTGCGTGCCGTGTGCACGGCCCTGCGCGACAACCCGTTCGCCCTGCTACCCGGCTGACCCACACCCCCAGGGGTCGGCTGTCCCGACGGCCCACCGACCGCGTCCCCCCGGTCGGTGGGCCGTTCTCGGCTCTTCAGGACACCGAGGAACACCCGGAACGCCCGACTGGACCGAACAGCGACGTGCCCGACTCGCGGCTCTCGGCGTCCGGCCGTTCCGGCAACGCCCTCACCCGGTCGCGCGTTGCGAGTCGACGCAGTCCGCCGAGCGCTCGGGAACCCGGACCGGTGGCAGCTCTTGCCGCGACTCGGTCACCGGGCCGCCGCAGCGCCGGTCCGGCTGGTGCGGGCTGCCGTCGGCGTCCTCGACCGACCGAGGACGAAGTCCTGGGAACGGCGGTCGTGAAGCTCGACGATCGGCGCCGATCCCGGTGTCGATCCTCCCGGTCCGGCTGGTCAGCGACCCCACCACCGGGCACGAGGTCGAGGTCGCCGGGCGAGCCGCCCGACGACCTCGACCTCCCGCCGCCCGGCTACAGCGGCACGTTGCCGTGCTTGCGGGCCGGGCTGCGGCGGCGCTTGTCGCGCAGCATCTCCAGCCCTCGGCGCACCGCCGCCCGCGTCTGCGCCGGGTCGATCACGTCGTCCACGAGGCCGCGCTCGGCCGCGTAGTACGGGTGCGCCAACTCGTCGGCGTAACGGGCCACCAGCACCTGTCGCAGCTCGTCCGGATCGGCGGCGGCGGCCAGCTCCTTGCGGTGGATGACGTTCACCGCCGCCTCCGCTCCCATCACCGCGATCTCGTTGGTCGGCCACGCCAGGGACAGGTCGCAGCCGATGGACCGCGAGTCCATCACGATGTACGCCCCGCCGTAGGCCTTGCGCAGGATCACCTGCACCCGCGGCACCGAGGCCTCGCAGTAGGCGTACAGCAGCTTCGCGCCGTGCCGGATCGCGCCGCCGTACTCCTGGTCCGTGCCCGGCAGGAAGCCCGGCACGTCCACCAGCGTCACCAGCGGGATGTTGAACGCGTCGCAGAACCGCACGAAGCGGGCCGCCTTCTGCGACGCCGCGGTGTCCAGCACGCCCGCCAGCACCAGCGGCTGGTTGCCGACCACGCCGACGACCTCGCCGCCGACCCGGGCGAACGCGCACACCACGTTGGCCGCCCAGCCCTCGTGCACCTCCAGGAGGTCACCGTCGTCCACGACCTCGCCGATCACGGCCCGGATGTCGTAGGGCTGGTTGGGCGACACCGGCACCAGCGAGGCCAGTTCGGGCCGCACGTCGTCGGCCCCGTCAGGCGGCTCGCACGACGGCGGCGGCTCCAGGTTGTTCGACGGCAACAACGACAGCAGGTAGCGCACGTCGGCCAGGCAGCTCTCCTCGTCGTCGTGCACGAACGACGCCACGCCCGACAACGAGCCGTGCACGTCCGCGCCGCCGAGCTGGTTGTGCGTGACCCGCTCGCCGCTCACCGCCTTCACCACGTCCGGCCCGGTCAGGTACATCTGCGCGGTCTCGCGCACCATGAACGTGAAGTCGGCCAGCGCGGGCGAGTACGCCGCGCCGCCGGCGCACGGCCCCAGCACCACGCTGATCTGCGGGACGATGCCGGAGGCCTCGACCTGGCGGCGGAAGATGCCGCCGTAGCCGTTGAGCGCCATCACCCCTTCCTGGATGCGCGCGCCACCGCTGTCGTTCAACGCGATGATCGGCGACCCGGTGGCCACCGCCAGGTCCATCACCTTGTGGATCTTCTCGGCGTGGCCCGCGCCCAGCGAACCGCCGGAGATGGTGAAGTCCTGCGCGTAGACGAACACCCGGCGTCCGTCCACCGTGCCGGAGCCCGCGACCACACCGTCGGTGTGCGCGCCGGTCGTGCCCCGGCGGTACATGTCGACCTCGACGAAGGAGCCCTCGTCCAGCAGCAGCTCCAGCCGTTCCCGCGCGGTCCGCTTGCCCAGCCGGTGCTGGCGCTCCACCGCGACCCGGTCACCCAGGCCGATGCGACCGGCCAGCTCGTCACGCCGGTCGCGCAGCGCCCGCATGGTGCGCGGCGGTGGCGGCGACGTCGGGCGCACGGCCGGCCGCACGTCCATCTCGGAGATGCTCATCGTCGCCTTTCGCTCGTGTCGACCTGCCAGTACGCACCGTCGAAGAACAGCAGCCCCGCCGGGCCGTCGCCGCGGCCGGCGCCCAGCACCCGGCCGAAGAACACGGAGTGGTCGCCCGCCTCGTGGACGTCGGCCAGCTCGCACTCCAGCCACGCCAACGAGCCGGCCAGCACCGGCGCCGCGGTGGCCGGGCCGGGCACCCAGTCGACCTCGTCGAACTGGGCCGGTCCCAGGGGCCGGTCGCGGGCGGCGAACCAGCGAGCGCTGGTCTCCTGGTCGCCGCGCAGCATCGAGGCGGCGAAGTGCCCGGCCGCGGTGATCGCGTCGTGCATGACCGCCGTGCGGGCCACGCAGCACAGCACCAGCGGCGGGTCCAGCGACACGGAGCTGAACGCGTTCGCGGTCATCCCGTGCATGTGCTCACCACCGACGGTCAGCACCACGACGCCGGTGGCGAAGCGGGCCAGGGTGGAGCGCATCTCGGTCGGGGACACCCCGGTCAGCTCGGGTGCCAGTTCCATCGCACACGTCCTTCCCGCGAACAGGGCGCGGACCGCGCCGGACGACGCGGTCCGCGCGTGCGGCTCAGCCCTGGATGTCCTCGACGCTGTCGGCGACCGGGCGGTCCACCGCCATCACCCACTTGCCGTCCTCGCCACGCACCAGCACGTCCGTGCACTTGCCGAGGATGCGCTGCTTGCCACCGTCGGGCTTGGTGACCTCGAGGTCGTAGTCCACGATGATCAGCGACGTGTCGCCCGCCGTGTAGTTGGCCCTGACCTTCGACGTCAGCTTCGGCTTGGTCGCCAGCAGCGCGGTGATCGCGTCCGTGCGCGCCTGGCCGGTCAGCGGCTCGCCGGACAGGTTCGAAATCGAGTCGTCGCGGTAGAGGCTGTCGAAGATGGCGCCCTGGCCCGAGTTGAAGGCGGCCAGGAAAACGTCGTTCTGGACGTCCGGGTCGTCGGTCAGGTCCATGTTCTGCAAGTCGATCTGGGCGGTCATGGGAGAGTCCTCGCTTTCCTCACGGATTCCGCATCGGCTACCGGACACGCTAATGGCGCGACCAGCCGGCCCACCCACCGCGGAATAACTGGCCGCTCATTTGGCAATCAACCGCGCGGTCCGCCCGGTAATGCGCCGACGACCCGCGCGCCGGGTGGCGCGCGGGTCGTCGGAGGTGGTATCGGGTGGGGTCAGCCGCGGTCTTCCCGGAGTAGTCCGGCGGCCCGTTCCGCGATCATCACGGCGTGGGCGTGGGTGTGCCCGCGCGGCGCCTCGGGGATCACCGATGCGTCGACCACGCGCAACCCCGGCACGCCGCGCACCCGCAGCCGTTCGTCCACCACGTCGCCCATCCGGCACGAGCCGACCGGGTGGAACACGGTGCTCGCCCGCTCCCGGACGTAGTCGACCACCGCGTCGTCCGCGGGCCACGGCGCGACCGGCCCGGTGTGCAGGCCGCTCAACGCCGCCGTGCCCAGCACCCGTTCGGCGAACCGCACCCCGGCCACGTACGCGCGCACGTCGGCCTCCTCGGTGAGGTAGCCGGGGTCGATGACCGGCGGCGCGGCCGGGTCCGCCGACACCAGCGTGAGCCGTCCCCGGCTGCGCGGGCGCAGCAGCACCACGCCCACCGTGTAGCCGGGGATCGGGTCGCCGTCGTCGGAGAACGCCATCGGCGACCAGATCAGCTCCACGTCCGGCGGCCCGTCGCCGCCGTCGGCGCGCAGGAACGCGACCGCCTCGCCGATGTTCGAGCTCGACGGCCCGGTCCGGTCGCGCTCGTACTGCTCGCGGCCGTCCTGGAGGAAGCGGGTGGCGGCCGGCGCGTGCACGGCCAGGTCGAGGATCATGTGGTCGTGCAGCCCGCGACCCACGCCGGGCAGGTCCACGCGCGGCGTCACGCCCGCCGCGCGCAACTCGGTCGCGGGCCCGATCCCGGACAGCAGCAGCAAGTGCGGCGAGCCGACCGCACCAGCGCACAGCACCACCTCCCGCCGGGCGGTCACCGCGCGGTCCGCCAGCCGCACGCCGGTGGCCCGGCCGTCCCGATCGAGCATGATCCGCTCCGCCCGCCGCCCGCTTAGCACGGTCAGGTTCGGCCGGCCCGAAGCGGGCTTGAGGTAGGCGTCGGCGGAGCTCCACCGGACGCCTTCGCGCTGCGTCACGGGCGTCAGGGCGCATCCGGTGTTGTCCGGACCGCCCAGGCCGCCCTCGACGGGCTTCAGGCCCACTTCCGCGCACGCGTCGAGGAACCGCGCGCTGCTCGGGTCGGGATCGCGCTGCGGCGAGATCCACAGCGGACCCGTCGTGCCGAACTCCGGACCGGCCTCGCGCTCACCCGCCCAGCGCTCCGCCCGCCGGAAGTACGGGTGCACGCGCTCCCACGACCACGACGGGTGCCAGTCGTCGAAGTCGGCCGCGTGGCCGGGCACCCACATCTGGAAGTTCGTGGCCGACGAGCCGCCGTGCACCCGGCCGCGCGGCCACGGCACCTCCCGTCCACCGAGGCCGGGCTGCGGCGCGGTGGTGAACGCCCAGTCGACCTCCGACCCGAACAGCTCCAGCGCGCCCAGCGGCACGCCGATGGCCGGGTGGTCGTCCGGACCGCCCGCCTCCACCAGGGCGACGGTGACGGCCGGGTCCTCGGTCAGGCGGGCCGCGACCACGCAGCCCGCCGAGCCCGCGCCCACCACCACGTAGTCGAACTCCTCCGCTTCCACCACGGCAACTCCTCCCACGAACGGGTTCGACGCGTCAGCGGGCCACCCGGACCGCCACCTGCTTCGCCGCCACCAGACCGGACTCCATCGCCCCTTCGACGTAACCGCTCCACCCGGAGGCGATGTCGCTGGTGGCGAACGAGATCCGGCCCTGCGGCTGCTGCACGGCGCGCAGCAGGCCGGTCAGCTGCCGCGGCTGCCGGAACGACCAGCCGCCGAGCGCGAACCGGTCGCCGCCCCAGTCGTGGCCCTTCACCGACAGCACCCGGGCGTCCGGCACGATCAACCGCACGGCTTCCTGCACCTGCGCGGCGTTGTTCACGTCCAGCCGCGGCTCGCCGCTGAACCCGATCATCAGCCAGCCCCGGGACGTCTGCTTGTACGGCACCAGGGTGTCCACCGGGTACCCCTCGGGCGCGTGCACGTAGGTGTTCCCGATCGAGGAAGCCAGGTGCAGCCACAGCTTCTTGGCGTTCGGCACGCCGAACGTCTCCTGCGACGCCTGGAGCTTGGCCGTCGACAGGCCGGGCGCGAACTCGATGGTGCGCCACACGTTCACCGGGACGGCCACGACCACCGCCGCCGCCGTGTGCGCCGAACCCGCCGCCGTGCGCACGGTGACCTGCCGGCCGTCGTCGGTGATGGACTTCACCGGCGTGTTCAGCAGCACCTCGGCCTGCGCCTCGGCCAGGATCGACCGGGCCAGGCCGTTCATGCCGGTGCTCGGCTTGTAGGTGTTGATGCCGTAGTACTGCTCGGCGTTGTAGTTGCACAGCGCCCACCAGTGCAGGAACTGCGTGTACGCGCCCCGCGTCGAGGCGCCGCCCAGGCCGCCGGTCGCCCCGGTGAGCCACTTCTCGTCCAGCGCGGACAGGTTCATCGAGTCCAGGTGCCGCCGGATCGTCAGCGCGTCCGGCGCCCGGAGCAGGTCGGCCCGCGCCAACGGGTTGTAGGCGTCGGGGAACAGCTCGCGGGCGCGTTCGCTGAACCGCGTCAGCAGCTCGCCCTGCCGGCCGAACGACTCCTCCGGCGGGAAGAACCCGAACCCGTTCTCCGTCGGGAAGAGCGTCCGCTCGGCGGCGCCGTCGGCGACGAACCCGATGCGCTGGGCCTCGATCTCCCGCCACACCGTGGTCTGCAACGGGTCGACCCACGTGCCACCCAGCTCGACCTGCTCGCCCTCGAACGTGGTCGTCCACGTCCGGCCGCCGATCCGGTCGCGTGCCTCCACCACGAGCACCCGCAGGCCGCGGCGGCGCAGCTCCCGGGCGGCGGTGACGCCGGCGAATCCGGCGCCCACGACGATCACGTCGTGGGTCGACCGGGTGCCCGTGCCCGCCGCCGACGCGACGGCGGGAGGCAGGGCGCTGCCCACGACGGCGGTCGTGGCCAGCGCCTTGAGGAAGCCGCGGCGGGTAGGGCCGGCGGCTTTGACCGACTGACTCATGTTTCTCGTGCCCCCAGTGGCATCCGGTGTTACAGGAACGGGGTCTCGGGGTCGAGGCCGACCAACACCCGCCCGTGGACCTCCAAGCTCATGTCGGGTGACATGAGGCCGTGCGTGGTCAGGCCGAGCAGGTCGCGGTGGTAGCGCTGGAACGACGCGGACCTGCTCAGCGCCGACGCGCCCGCGATGGTCTGGAGCGCCTCCACGGCTTCCTTGACGAGCAGGATCGCCGTGCCCGCCTGGCCGCGGACCGCCGCTTTCTCGTCCCACGTCGGCTGCTCGCCCGCGTCGGCGCGACGCTGGAGCAGGTCCACGTAGGACGCCGACAGCGTCTCGGCCGCAGTGATCTTGTTGGCGGCCAGCGCGACGCGGTGCTGCGTCAACGGGTGCTGCCGCTGGTCGGTCCACGACGTGTAGGCCAGGCCGCGGCCGGGCAGGCGCTCCAGGAAGACCTCCAGCGCGCCCTTGGCCATGCCGATGTAGGCGGCGACGGACTCCGCGACGACGTAGCTGATCAGGCTGTACGCCCGGCCCTGCGCGGTGGGCGTGCGGCCGGCGACGCCCTCCATCAGCGCGTCTTCACCAGTGACGACGCGGTGCGCGGGCACGAACACGTCCTTGGCCGTGGTGGTGGAGCTGCCGGTGCCCGACGCGGCGGACACGTGCCAGTCGTCCGCGATGGTCAGCTCCGACATGGGCACCATCGCGAACACCTCCTCCTCCGTGCCGTCGGGGTGTTCGGCGATGGCGGCCAGCAGGTCCCAGTGCGCGCCCCGGCAGCCGGTGTTGAACCGCCACGAGCCGTTGAGCAGGTAGCCGCCCTCGGTCGGGGTGGCCTTGGCGGTGGGCGTGAAGCCGCCGGAGATGCGCACCGACCCGCCCGCGAAGATCTCGTCCTGCGCCTGGTCCGGGTACAGGGTGGCCATCCAGGCACTCGACACCCACGCGACCGCCGTCCACGCGGTCGACCCGCAGCCGCGGCCGATCTCGGTGAGCACGGCGATCTGCTCGGCCATCGGCAGGTCCAGGCCGCCGAACCGGCGCGGCACCGCCATCGAGAACACGCCCGCCTTGTCCAGCAGGTCGACGTTCTCCTCGGGAATCCAGCGGTTCTGCTCGGCCTCGGCGCCGTTCTCGCGCAGCCTCGGCACGATGTCGCGGACCGCGTCCAGCACTTCGCTCATGGCGTTTCCTCCCCGGTTCGGGTCAGCACTACGGGCAACGTCTCGTGGCCGTTGGAGATGAACGACCCCAACGGGCGCAGGTCCTCGGTCGGCACCGCGAGCCGCAGCCGCGGGAACCGGGCGAACAGGGCGGGCAGACCGACCGCGGCCTCCAGGCGGGCCAGCGGCGCGCCCAGGCAGTGGTGCACGCCGTGGCCGAACGCCAGGTGGTCGCGACGCGTGGGCCGGGTCGGGTCGAACTCGGCGGCGTCCTCCCCGTGCACCTTCGGGTCACGGCCGGCCGCGCCGAAGGCGATCACCATCGGGTCGCCCTTCGGGATGAACGCGTCACCGAGGTCGATGTCCTCCACGGCGTAGCGCAGCGGCAGGTTCGGGAACGGCGCTTCCAGCCGCAACGACTCCTCGACCACGTCCTCCCACGCCGACGAGCCGTCCAGCACGGCGGCGTGCCGCTCGGGGTGGGTCAGCAGCAGGGCGATGGTCTGGTCGAGCAGGTTCACCGTCGTCTCGTGGCCCGCGGTGAACATCAGCAGCACGGTGTCGACCAGCTCGCGCTCGCCGAGGTGGCCGCCGTCCTCGTCGTGGGCCTGGATCAGGCCGGTGGTGACGTCGTCGCCGGGCCGGGTGCGCTTGATCGCGACCAGCTCGTGCAGCAGCCGGTACAGCTCCAGCTCGTTGGCCTTGACCTGCTCGGGCGAGGCGGAGGTGTCCATGATCTCGTGCACGGACCGCAGCAGCGGACCGCGGATCTCGTCCGGGATGCCCAGCAGCTCGGAGATCACCCGGACCGGCAGCGGGTAGGCGAACCGCTCGCGCAGGTCGACGACCTCGCCCGCGGGCACCTCGGCCAGCCCGTCCAGCAGCTCCTCGGTGATGGCCTCGATGCGCGGGCGCATCGCCTGCGTGCGGCGGGCGGTGAACGCCTTGGCCACCAGCTTGCGCAGCCGGGTGTGCTCCGCGCCGTACGCGGTGATCATGTTGCGGTCGGCGACCCACATCGCCAGCGACCACGTCTGCGCCAGCTCGCTCTCGCCGTTCTCCCACGCGGGCCAGTGCCGGTAGGTGTCGCGGGACACCCGCCGGTCGGTCAGCAGCTGCTTGATCAGCGCGTGGTCGGTGACCCACCACGCGATCACCCCGCCGGGGAGCTCCACCCGCACGGCGCGCCCGAGCGCGCGCAGGCGCTCGGACTCGCCGTGGATGTCGCGCCCGGCCGTGTCGATGACCGGGTAGCCGACTTGGTTGGTCATGCGAACTTGCTCGCGTCCTGGTCCCGGAGGATCCGGCACACGTCCCGGAACCCGGCGTCGACCTGGGCCAGCTCCTCGTCGCTGAGGTAGATCGACGGCTCGAAGCGCATCGTCTCCAGGTTGGAGGCGGTGGAGAAGATGCGGATGCGGTGCTTGCGCAGCAGGTGGCCGCCGATGACGAACGCCAGCGCCTCGTACTCGACGGCCTCGCGGATCTCCGGGTCGGCCGACTTGCTCTGGTCGTGCAGCTCGAAGCCGAGCATCAGGCCTTTGCCGCGGACCTCCTTGACCACGTCCGGGTAGTCGGCCTTGATCGCTTCCATCATCGCCACGGCCTTGGCGCCACGCTCGGCCGCGAGCTGGTAGGCCTTGCCGCCGTCGGCTTCCAGCATCTCCAGGAACTTCAGCGCCAGACGGCTGGAGAAGCCGTCGCGGCCGAAGGTGGAGGTGTGCATCAGCTCGAAGTCCTTGCGGTAGCGGTGCTCGTTGACCAGCACCACGCCGAGCTTCGCCAGGCCGCCGCCCAGCGCCTTGGCCAGGATGATGTAGTCGGGCTTCAGGTCGATCTGGGTGCCCGCGAGGAACGTGCCGGAGCGGCCCATGCCGGACTGGATCTCGTCGGAGACCAGCGGCACGCCGATCCTGTCGCACGCCTCCCGCAGCGCCCGGGCCAGCTCGCGGCTGATCGGGAAGATGCCCGCCTCACCCAGGATCGGCTCGACCAGGAACGCGGCGAACACCGGGAAGTCGCGCTCGACCAGGTCGACCACGCCGTCCTGCACGACGACGTCCAGCAGCGCGGCCCGCTCCTCCTCGACGACCTTCTCGATCATCTCCGGGCGGTCGCGCGGGATGAACCGGGCCTGCGCGGCGAGCGCCTTGAACGGGCCGCGGAACTCCTCGTTGAACGTGAGCTGGACGCTGCTGACGAGCTTGCCGTGGAAACCGCCCTCCAGGGCGAGGAACAGCGGCGGCCGGGCCTCGGTCTCGGCGTTGCGGCGGCGCACCTCGGCGACGAGCCGGTCGAAGTCCGCGCCGCCGGCGAGCCCGGCGGCGGCCTCGGAGACGCGGGCGCCACTCGCGATGGCGGAGCGGGCGGCCTCGACGTTGGCCTCGATGCCCTCCTTCAGCTCCTTGATCCGCATGCCGCGGTCGAGCTCGGCGTGCTTGATCGTGATTTCCACGGCCTCGGCGCCGGAATTGCCGAACAGGCCGTAGAACTTCTCGTCGGTCTTCAGCTCGCGGCGGATGATCTCGTTCAGCTTGGCCGCGAGGTCGAGCGCGTAGGAGTAGCCGGAGAACTGGGCGTGCACGGGGGTCTGCTGGTCCAGCAGCCACTTGGCGTGCTCGACCAGTTCGGGGTTGTTGTGCCCGAACATCAGCGATCCGAACCCGCTCGCGGCGTCGAAGACGCCGACCTCGCTGCCGTCGTCGGCCAGGTAGTGGAGGGTGTTGCCCTCGGCGCGCACGTACTTCAGCGCCAACCCGAACTCCGACAGCACTTCGACGAGGTAGGAGTCCGCGAATTCGGGCGCACCAGGAGAAGCGCTCATTTCTCACTCCGATCGAGGTGAATGGTGAGGTGGAGGTCCGCGCCCGCGGTTTCGGCGAGCGACGCTGTTCTATCGCAGGTCGGAGGGGGTGCCGGTCATCGCGGGTTCACCGGAACGGCCGATGACCGGGCGATGAGCGGGCAATTACCCGCACGCCCCGGAGGCGGACCTCTCGCCGGCGGCGGAGCGGTTGGAGAGCGGCCTGAGAGGGGGTCGCGCCAGACTGGCGTGGCGGTAGGCGAACGACGGTGGGGAGCACCACCCCGCCCTCCGTCGAACCAGGACAGCATGAGGAGAACTTGCAGATGACTTCGGACAACCGCGCACCGGTGACAGTGGTCGGCTTGGGGTCGATGGGCTCGGCGCTCGCGAAGTCCTTCGTGGCCAAGGGGCACCCGACCACCGTCTGGAACCGCACGCCCGAGAAGGCCGACGACCTGGTGGCCGAGGGCGCGGTCCGGGCCGCCTCCGCGGCCGAGGCGGTGGCCGCGAGCGAGCTGGTCGTCGTGTGCGTGCTCGACTACCACGCGATGCGCGAGCTCTTCGACCCGCTCGGCGACGCGCTCTCGGGTCGCACCGTCGTCAACCTGACCTCCGGCACGCCGGAGGAGGCCCGGGAGACGGCCGAGTGGGCCGCCGAACGGGGCTTCGACTACGTGGACGGCGCGATCATGGCCGTCCCCCCGATGATCGGCTCCGAGGAGGCGCTGATCTTCTACGGCGGGTCGAAGGCGGTCTACGACGCCCACTCCGCGAGCCTCGCCACGATCGCCGGCGCGGGCACCTACCTGGGCGAGGACGTGGGACTGCCGTCGCTGTACGACGTGGCGCTGCTCGGCCTGATGTGGACCACCTGGGCGGGCTTCATGCAGTCGCTCGCCCTGGTGAAGTCGGAGAACGTCGCCGCTGCGGCGTTCCTGCCGTACGCGCAGGCGTGGTTCGAGCACGTCGTCTCGCCCGAGGTGCCCGGCATCGCGGGCCAAGTCGACGCGGGCGACTACCCGGACGAGGGTTCGGCGCTCGGCATGCAGGCCATCGCGATCGAGCACCTGGTGGACGCGAGCCGCGCCCAGGGCGTGGACGCCGCGCTGCCCGAGTTCCTGAGGCAGCGGGCACAGGAGGCGATCAAGCGCGGGCACGCGGGCAGCGGGTTCGGCGCGCTGTTCGAGGTGCTGCGCAAGCCCGAGTAGCCGGCCGACGACGGCGCACGCCCACCCTCACGACCGGGGCGTGCGCCGGTGGTCCGACCGGGTCCGGGCGAGTGGGCGGTCCGGGCGCACGGTGTTCGCGGGTGCGGCCGGCGGCCGGCGGGCTGTGTCCGCGGCGGTGGTCGTCGCGGGTGTGTCCGCGCCCTCGACGCGGACCGCCGTGCCGGGTGTGGCGGGCCTGCGGGCGAGGGTCGTGATCGGAGCCGCCGCAGCGCGCTCCCGGCCGTCACGGTTCTCGGCCGACCAGGCTGTGCGCCGTGACGGGGTCGAGCGCGCGGCCGTGCGCGTGGTGAGTCTCGAACTCGTCGCCCAGGGCTTCCCGCAACGTGCTCTCGATCCGCCTCACGTCGCCGCGCTCGGCCTCGGGCAGCGGCGCGCCGGCGGTCTCGCGGGCGGCGGTGGCGGCGCCGAGCAGGATGGCCGACTCGACGTGGCGGCGTGCCACCATCAGCGCGCCCGCCAGACCTTCCAGGGCCAGCGCGAGCGAGCGGGGGTCGCCGGTGGTCTTCGCCGCCGAGTACCCCTGCTGGTGCAGCGCCAACGCAGCCGCCGCGTCGCCGCGCTGCTCGGCCACGAACCCCAACTCGGCCAGGATCAGCGCCTCGCCGACGTCGCCGTCCAACTGGCGGCACCAGTCCAGCCAGCGCCGCAGGTGCGCTTCGGCCGCGTCCAACCGGCCCTCCCTGCGCGCGCCGAGCCCCAGCCCGACCTCGGCGAACTGCTCGCCGAAGGTGAAGCTCTGCTCCGCGGCCAGCCGCATCGCGCGCTCGTGCAGCTCGCGCGCCTGCGGGTAATCGGCCTTGAGCAGCGCGATCCGGGCCAGGCCGGACAGCTTGGTCGACACCTCCGACCACAGCCCCA
Organism: Saccharothrix sp. 6-C; assembly: GCF_016695385.1. Lineage (NCBI taxonomy): Bacteria > Bacillati > Actinomycetota > Actinomycetes > Pseudonocardiales > Pseudonocardiaceae > Saccharothrix > Saccharothrix sp. 6-C. The sequence goes on from NZ_CP064192.1 coordinate 4,205,393, forward strand.
GCGTCTCGGCGATGCGCAGGCCTCCGCGGTGCACGCGCACCGCGTGGTCGTAGTCGCCGCGCACCTCGGCCAGCGACGCCAGCGCGTCACCGGCCTGCAGCTGGCCCCAGCCGTCGCCGATGTCGCGGAACAGCCCGGCGCTCTCCTCGCCGTACTGCTGGGTCGTGCTCAGGTCGCCGCGCAGCACGGCCTGCGTCGCCAACGCGGCCAACGCCGCCGCCGTGCCCCACCGGTCGTCCAACGCGCGGAACTCGCCCAACGCCCGGTCGATGCGCTTCTCGCTGCTGTCCTGGTCGCCGTACCCGATGCGGGCGAACCCGAGGAACCAGCGCGCCGTGGCCCGGCCCAACGGGTCGGCGATCTCGTCGGCCAGCTCGTCGTAGTTCTCCAGCGGGTAGCTCGACTCGCCCGCGCGCAGGCTGAACCCCGCCTGCCAGGCGAGGGCCTTCGCCCGCTCCGACGGGTCGCAGCGCCCTTCGATGGCCAACGCCGCCGCGAACGCCCGCGTGGCTTCGCCGAGCCGTCCGCGCAGGAACCAGTACCAGGCCAGCGCGTTGACCGTGCGCAACGCCAGGTCCGCCCGGCCCTGGTGCGCCGCGGTGTCCAGGGCGACCCGGAGGTTGGCGGCCTCGACATCGGTGAGTTCGAGCCAACGGCGCTGGTCGGGGCCGCGCAGGTGCGACATCACCCGCACGGCGAAGTCCGCGTGGTAGGCGGCGTGCCGGGCCCGCGTCCGATCGTTCTCCCCCGCTTCGCGCAGCCGCTCGGCGCAGTAGGCGGCCACCGACTCGGGCAGCCGGTACCGGCGCGTTCCGGCCACGTCCGACGCGCTCACCAGGCTCCGGTCGACCAGCCGGGCCACCAGGTCCAGCACCTCGTCCTGCCTGATGCCGTCGCCGGCGCACACCTCTTCGGCCGCGGTCAACGGGCAGCCGCCGCTGAACGCCGCCATCCGGCGCAGCACCACGCGTTCCCGGTCCGACAGCAGCTCCCAGCTCCAGTCGACCGCCGCGCGCAGGGTCTGCTGCCGCGCGGGTGCGCCACGCCTGCCCACGGTCAGCAGCGTGAAGCGGTCGCGCAGGCGGCCCGCGACCTCGTGCACGCCCAGCGCGCGCACCCGGGTCGCGGCCAGCTCCAGCGCGAACGGGATGCCGTCCAGCCGGCGGCAGATCGCGTGCACGGCGTCCACGGTGGACTCGTCGAGCGCGAAATCCGGGGCCGCCGCGGTCGCGCGCGCCACGAACAGCTCCACGGCCGTGGACACGCCGTCGCTGTCGGGGAGGGTCAGCGGCGGGACGGTCCACAGCCGCTCGCCCGCGATGCCCAGCGGTTCCTGGCTGGTGGCCAGGATGCGCACGCCGGGCGCGGCCATCAGCAGCATCTCGGCCACCTCGGCGACCCGCTCGACCACGTGCTCGCAGTTGTCCAGCACGAGCAGCAACTGCTTGGTGCGCAGCGCGTCGGACAGCCGGGTGATCAACGCGATCGGCGGCCCCGCGCCGGTCACGTCGTCCCGCACGCCCAGCACCGTCGCCACGACCTCCACCACGCCCTCCGCCGACTCCAGCGTGGCCAGCTCCACGAGCCAGATGCCGTCCGGGTAGTGGTCGGCGACCCGGGTCGCCGCGGCCAGCGCCAACCTCGTCTTGCCGACGCCGCCGATGCCGTTGAGCGTGACCAGCCTGCTGGCGTCCAGCAGCGCCCGGACCTGCCCGATCGCCGCGTCCCGGCCGATCAGCGGCGTCATCTGGGCGGGCAGGTTGGTCAGCGGCCGGGCGGCGGTCGTGATCGGGGACGGCATGGGCGTGAGCTGGAGGTCGCGCTCCAGGACCTTCTGGCGCAACGCGACCAGCTCGGCGCTCGGCTCCAAGCCCAGCTCGCCGACCAGCACCGACCGCAGGGCGTCGAAGCTCGCCAGCGCCTCGCTCTGCCTGCCCGCGGCGTACAGGGCGCGCATGTGCGCGGCACGCAGTCGCTCGCGCAGCGGGTGGCGGGCGAGGAGGTCTCCCAGCTCGCCGACCAGCAGCCCGTGCTCGCCGAGGCCCAGCATCACCTCCGCCCGGTCCTCCAGCGCGGTGAGCCGCAGTTCCTCCAACCTCGCCACGACCGGGTGGGCGAACTCGGCGTCGGCGAAGTCCGCGAGCGCCGGGCCGCGCCACTGCGCCAGCGCGTCGCCCAGCACCGCCGCCCTGGCCCGCAGGTCGGCCGTCTGGTGCGAGGCGGCCAGCAGCGCGGCGAACCGGCGCGCGTCCACCGCGTCGGCGGGCACGTCCAGCAGGTAGCCCGGCGGGCGGGACACCACCAGCTCGCCCGCGCCCGGCTCGGCGTCCTCCAGCGCCCGGCGCAGCTGCCAGACCTTGGTGTGCAGGGCTCCCGCCAGGTTGCTCGGCGGCGAGTCGCCCCACAGCTCGTCGGCGAGGCGGTCCGCCGAGACGGCCTCCCCGTCGTGCGCCAGCAGGCACGCCAGGAGGGTGCGCGCCTTCACCCCCGGGACGGGGACGACGTGGTCGTCCTCCGTCCAGACGGTCAAGGGCCCCAGGATGCCGAAACGCACAAACACACCATAACGGGATCTGATCAAGGTCAAGTGTCACGAAGCGCGTGCTCACGAACACTCACCGAGAGACCCGAGAGGCCTCCGAGAGGTGATCGGGAGGTGCCTCGGCGAGGGTGGTGACGTCATGATGAGGAGGGCGGAGATGACGGCGGGCGACCGTTCGCCTGTGACGGTGATCGGCCTCGGGCCGATGGGTTCGGCGCTCACCCGGGCGTTCGTGGACGCGGGTCACCGGACGACGGTCTGGCACCGCTCCCACCAACGCCCCGACGAGCCGGCGGCCAACGGCGCGATCCGCGCCGCGACGCTGGTGGAAGCCGTGTCGGCGAGTCCGATGGTGGTCGTTCGCGTGGTCGATCACCGCGCGATGCGGGAGATCGTCAACTCGCTGGGCGACACCACCGGCCGGGTGCTCGTGAACCTCACCGCGGGCACTGCGGAAGAGGCCCGCGACACCGCCTCCTGGGCGGCGTCGCGGGGCGTCGGTTACCTCGACGGCGCGATCCTCACGACCGCTGAAGAGCTGGGTGCGGATACCACGCTGACGTTCTACGGAGGTCCGAAGGAGCTGTACCAGGAGCACGAGCCGACGCTGGCCGCGTTGGGCGGCACCTGCACTTACCTGGGCGACGACGTCGGGTTGCCCGCGCTGTACGAGGTGGCGTTGCTCGGTGTGATGTGGAGCGCGTGGGCCGGTCTGCTGCACGGGCTCTCGCTGGTGTCGACCGAGCACCTGGCCGCCACCGACTTCCTGCCGCACGCCACGCGGTGGCTGCGGCGGGTCGTCGGCTCGGTGCCCGAGCTGACGGCCGGCGTGGACCTCGGCGAGTACCCCGGCACGACGCTCGGCCACCAGGCCGTGGTGGTCGAGCGCCTGCTCGCCGCGAGCCGCGCGGGCGGGGTCGACGACGGCTTGCCGCGCTTCCTGCTCGCGCGGGTGGAGCAGGCGATCCGCCGCGGCCACGCGGGTGACGGGTTCGCGAGCCTGATCGAGGTGCTGCGCGACCCGCACTCCGACTGAGCACGCTCACTTGCCTGGAACTGGAAGGGGAAGCACATGGAACGCACCGAACGGGCCGGGGCCAAGGAGTGGCTCGGGCTCGCCGTGCTCGCGTTACCGACCCTGCTGTTGTCGGTGGACGCGACGGTGCTCTACCTGGCGTTGCCGCACCTGGGGGCGGACCTGCGTCCCAGCGGCGCGGAAACGCTGTGGATCATCGACGTGTACGGGTTCATGATCGCGGGATTCCTGATCACGATGGGCACGCTCGGCGACCGGATCGGCCGCCGGAAGCTGCTCATGATCGGCGCGCTGGCGTTCGGCGTGGCGTCGGTGGCCGCCGCCTACGCCACCGACCCGGCGCTGCTGATCGGCGCGCGGGCCCTGCTCGGCATCGCGGGCGCGACGCTGATGCCCTCCACGCTGGCGCTGATCACCACCATGTTCCACGACCCCGGTCAACGCGGTGCCGCGATCGGCGTGTGGGCGGCCTGCTTCTCGGCGGGTGTGGCGGCGGGTCCGCTGATCGGCGGCGCGCTGCTGGAGCTGTTCTGGTGGGGCTCGGTGTTCCTGCTCGCGGTGCCGGTGATGGTGCTGCTGCTGGTGGCCGCGCCGATCCTGCTGCCCGAGTCGCGCGACCCGCAGCCGGGCAGGCTCGACCTGGTGAGCGTCCTGCTGTCGCTGGCGGCGATCCTGCCGGTGATCTACGGGCTCAAGGTCGTGGCGTCGGACGGCGTCGAGGCGGGTGCGGTCGCGGCGGTCGTGGTCGGCTTGGTGGCCGCCGTGGTGTTCGTGCGCCGGCAGCGGTCGCTGCCGGACCCGTTGCTGGACGTCCGGCTGTTCGCGCGGCCCGCGTTCCTGGGCGCGCTGCTGGCCCTGCTCGTGGGTCTGGCGGTCGTCGGCGTGGTCTACATGTTCGTGACGCAGTACCTGCAGATGGTGGCGGGGCACTCGCCGCTGGCCGCGGGCCTGTGGCTGCTGCCCTCGGCGGTGGCGATGATCGTGGCGTCCATGGCGGCGCCCGCGCTGGCCAGGCGGGTCCCGGCGGGCCGGCTCGTCGCGGCGGCGCTGGTCGTGTCGGCGGCGGGCTACCTGCTGCTGGCGTTCGTGGACGGTCCCGGCGGCCTCGCGCCGGCCGTGATCGGGCTGGTCGTGGTGTACCTCGGCATCGGACCGATGATGGCGCTGGGCACGGAACTCGTGGTGGGCGCCGCACCTCCCGCGCGGGCCGGGTCCGCGGCGGCGATGTCGGAGACGAGCATGGAGTTGGGCCTGGCGCTGGGCGTCGCGGTGCTGGGCAGCGTGGGCACCGCGGTGTACCGGTCCGAGCTGCCCGAGGGCACGCCCGCCGACGCGGTGGAGTCGCTGGCCGGCGCGCTCGCCGTGGGCGGCGCGGACGTGGTCGAGGCGGCGCGGTCGGCGTTCACCTCGGGGTTGAACGTCGTCGGCTTGGTCAGCGCGGTGGCGACGGTGGCCATCGCGGTGGTGACGGCGGTGCTGGTGCGCCCGTCCTCGACGTCCGGCCAGGAGCCTGTGGCGGAGAAGAGCAACGCCTGACGTTTCACTCGGCAAGGCCGCGTCAGACGTGGTGGCCGGGGCGGGACACCTGCTCCGGCCGGTCCGACAACAGCTGGGGGAACAAACATGGAGTTCCGATTACTGGGTCCGTTGGAAGTGCTGCACGACGGGCGACCGAGCTCGCTCGGCGGCATCAAGCAGCGTGCCACGCTCGGTTTCCTGCTGCTCAAGGCGAACCAGGTGGTGCCGACCAGCCAGTTGCTGTGCGCGCTGTGGCCGGGGGAAGACCCGCCCGCGTCGGCGCGGAAGATGCTGCAGAACGCGGTGTGGAGCCTGCGGGCCGCGCTGTCGTCGAGCGACGGGCCGGGCGCGCCCCGGCTGTCCACCCAGGCGCCCGGGTACGTCTTGCAGGTGGACCCGGCGCGGGTCGACCTGTTCCGGTTCCACGAGCTCGCCGAGCGCGGCCGGGCCGAGCAGGGCAGGCCCGAGGTGGCGGCGAAGGTGCTGCGGGAGGCGTTGGCCACGTGGCGCGGCGCGGCGTTGGCCGACCTCGTGGAGAGCGGCATCTGCTGGCCCGAGCTGACCGTGGTGGAGAACGCCCGCCTCGACGCGATGGAGGACTACTTCGACGCGGAGCTGGCGTGCGGCAGGCACCAGTCCGTCCTGGGCGAGCTGGAGGCGATGGTCGAGGCGGAACGGCTGCGGGAGCGCTCGTGCGGCCAGCTGATGCTGGCGCTGTACCGGTGCGGGCGGCACGCGGACGCGCTCGCCGTGTACAGCAGGCTGCGCACCTCGTTGGTGGACGACCTGGGCCTGGAACCCGGGCCGGCGCTGCAGGCGCTCCAGCACGCCATCCTCACGCACGACCCTTCGCTGGCGCTGCCCGCCGGACGGGAGCGGGCCGTGGTGCGGCACCTGCGGCCGGTGGAGCCGATCCCGGCGCCCCGGACGTCGTCGGGCGCTCAGCGGCGGCGCCTGACCGTGGCGCTGGTGCGGGTCCGGCCGCGTCGCGGCGTCACCGGCGCCGACCCCGCCGTGGTGGACCACGCGCTGGCCGCGGCGACCACGATGGTGCGGTCGGGCATCGAGGAGCTGGGCGGCACGGTGGCCACGTCCATCGGCTCGGCGTCGCTGGCCGTGTTCGGCGGGCCGTACTCGCAGGGCGACGACGAGGCCCGGGCGGTGCGGGCGGCGTTGGCGCTGCGCGACTGCTTCGCCGACGGGATGAGCCGCGACCTCGCCGTGCACATCGCGGTGGCGACCGGTGAGGCGCTGGTGCTGACCGAGCCGGACGCGCCGCCGACGGTGAACGGCGCGCTGGTCGACCACTGCCACCAGGTGCTGTCGTCGGTGCCGGAGGGCGCGGTGTGGATCTGCCGGCGGACCAGGGAGCTGGCCGGCGCGTCTTTCCACGGCACGGAGACGGCGGACGGCGCGTGGGAGGTCACGGGTTGTCGCGGCCACGCCGACGAGCACGACAGCGAGCTGGCCGTGGTGCGCGGGCTGCTGGACCGGACGCTGCGCCGCGAGGCGCCGCACCTGGTGACGGTGCTGGGCGAGCCCGACGGGTTCCTGGACCGGTTCGCCGGCTCGGTCGACGGCGTCCGGGTGCTGGACAGCCGGGTCGTGGACGGCGAGCCGTCGGGCGCGGTGGCGGACATGCTCCGCCGGTGTTGCGGTGCGCGGCCGGAGGACGGCTCGGACACCGTGCGGGCGCGGCTGGCGGCGGCCGTGTGCGCGGCGGACCGGGCCGAGGCGGACGTGCTGGCGACCCGGCTGCTGCCGCTGTTCGACCCGACGTCGCCGGACGCCGGTGTGCTGACGGCGTGGCGGCGGTTCGTGGAACTCGTCGCCCGCGACCACCCGTTGGTGGTGGTGCTGCGCGACGTGCACCTGGCGGGCGAGGACGTCCTCGACGCGGTGGAGCGCCTGGCGGACTCGGACAACCCCGTGCCGCTCCTGGTGGTCGTGTCCGCCCGACCCTCGCTGCTCGACCGGCGGCCGAGCTGGGGCGGCGGCAAACCGCACGCGGCGTCCATCACCCTGGACCCACCGCGTGACGGCACCGTCGACCGGCTGCGGCGGGTGATGCTGTCGACCGCGGACGACGGTCCGTTCGGCGCCGGTGGCGCCGACGCGTGGCCGAGGCGCGAGCCGGAGAACGCCACCCTGGCCCTCTGGCGTCCGGACCGGCGTGCCGCGCACGTCATGGCGCTGGCGGGGCTGCCGGCAGGCGCGAACGGCGCCTGACCGGCCACGCTCCGGTCCACCCGGGCCTCGGGTCGTCGAACTCTTCCTCGGACAGACGACCCGAGCCCCCTCTCCACGCGACCCCGGCCATCCCGCCGCCGACCCGGCCGGGCATCCCATTCGCCGATCCCGACGGGTGATGCCGGCGACTGTCCGTCAGCACGGGTGCCCCGGCCGGATGAGGGGGTTCACCGGCTCGACTGGCGTCGGCCGTGACGGGGGCGCGGGGCGTCCGGACGCCGGCACTCTCGCCCGTGCGCCCTTCAGTCGGGCGGGACGGGGGTAGGGCATGCGGTCGAGGGTGCACAGGCATCTCGCTTCGGTGGTGCCGGAGCTCTTCGAGGACCAGGCGCCGGCGGTGGCGGCGTTGTCGGTGGCGGGGTCGCTCGGCGCGGAGGAGAAGCGGCCGGTCCTGCCGCCGGAGTTCAACTGGCGCGACTACACCGTCATGCTGCTGCACGTCGCGGCCGAGATCGAGCACTCGCTGATGGTCCAGTACCTGTTCGCCGCCTACTCGATGGGCGGGCCGCAGGTGCCCGAGGCGCGGCGGGACGACGTGCGCCGGTGGCAGGAGGTCGTCCTCGGCATCGCGAAGGAGGAGATGGGCCACCTCGTCACGGTGCAGAACCTGCTCACCGCGCTCGGCGCGCCCGTCAACCTCGACCGCGAGGACTACCCCTGGGGCTCGGACTTCTACCCCTTCCCGTTCACGCTGCGCCCGTTCAGCGCGACGTCGCTGGCCGCCTACGTGGTCGCGGAGAGCCCCGAGACGTGGTCCGGCCCGAAGGCCGACGAGATCAAGCGGGTGGCCTTCGAGTCCACCGGGCAGTACGTCAACCGGGTGGGCGCGCTCTACAGCCGGGTCGACGCGATCCTGAAGGACGAGGAGTTCCTGCCGGACGAGTCGTTCCACTCCGGGACGCTGCCCTACCAGGCGTCCTGGGACGAGTGGGGCCGCGGCTACACGCGGGGTGAACGCGGGCAGGACTCCGGGAACGTGCCGGACGTCAAGTCGCCCGAGCTGCTGGTCTTCGGCGTGTTCTCGCGGGACTCGGCGCGCCGGGCGCTGCACGAGATCGGCGAGCAGGGCGAAGCGCCGGACGCGGACCTCGAGGACGAGACCTCCCACTTCAACCGGTTCCTGGGCATCTACGAGGAGCTGACCGCGTGGCCCGAGGGCGACCAGGCGCTGGTGTCGCGGCCGGTCGCGCAGAACCCGGTGACCGAGCACCGGCTCGACGAGTCGGAGGTGGCGGCGCTGGGCGTCGCGGAGGTGACCACCAGCCCGATCACCGACCCCGTCACGGCGCTGTGGGGCCACCTGTTCAACCTGCGCTACCGGATGCTGCTCACCGACATCTCCCACGCGTTCCGGCTCGCCGGCCCGGTCGACAACGGCGGCGTGCTCACCGGGCGCGGCGCGCTGGTGCACCGGGCGTTCGCGGAGATGTACAACCTGCGCGCGCTCGCCGGGCGGTTGGTGGACCTGCCGCTGGAGCGGGACGCGCCGGACGGCCCGCGCGCCGGGCCGCCGTTCGAGATGCCCTACAGCCTCGAACTGCCGCACCACGACCACGACCGCTGGCTGCTGCAACGCGATCTGGTGCAGGCCTCCCGGTTGCTCACCGACCAGCTGCTGAGCACCGACCCGTCGTGCGGCGGCGACCCCTACCTGGTCGCGCTGCGCGAGTCCGACCAGCGGGCGCTGGAGCAGGTCGAGCACATCCTCAGCCGCAAGGGGTGCACGCGATGACGTCGATCGAGGAACTGCGCGTCCTGCCCCCGCTGGCCGTCGGACGGCTCGGGGCGGCCGTCGAGCCGATGGACAACTACACCGCCGAGACCGACCCCGACCAGCCGCTCGCGCCGCGTCGGCTGCGCCCGGCGCCGACGTTCCGCGTCGACCGGACCTCCGGCGCGATCACCGGCGTCGAGACCCCCGGGGAGCTGCGGTTCACCGACGGGCAGGGCAAGGTCCGCCCCGTCGCGCCGTTCCTGGAGGTCTGGGCGCTGACCGACGACCACGTGCTGCGGCCCCTCACCCTCGACCTGCTGCGCCTCAACGGCCTGACGCCGGGCGACGTGCGGTGGCGGGTCCGGGTCGGCAACCACAAGATCCAGCGCCGCACCTACGACGACCGGGACCGGATCGACGCCGACACGGAGTGGTTCAGCGACCACGCCGCGCACGCCTTGAACGGGCTGTGCCCCAACTTCCTCGAGGGCCGGTCCCTGCCGCTGGGCCACGCGCGCTACCTCCAGCCGACGCCCGGGTTCCCCGGTGTCCGCCTGCGGTTCACCCCCGCCGGCGGCCACGTCTACGGCTCCGCGTACACCGACCGGCCCACCGACCCCGACCCGAACGTCGTCGACTTCCTCTACGACGCCACCAAGGGAACGTGGCGCGGTCACGCGGACCAGGCGGGCGACCCGCGGCTGACGATCCCGGCGCAGATCTACGCCGGCGACGACGGCCCGAACGGCTCCTGGGTGAGCCGGGGCTACCTGGACGACGAGTGCGACGGCCTGGTGCACGTCAAGCTCGAGGTCTCGGGCCGGGAGCTGACCGCGTTCGGCCGCATCGGCGCGGGCCCGCCCGCCTACGCGCCGGACTCCGTCCCGATCCGGACCGTCGCGGACGAGCTCGACCAGGCGTTGTCCGGGCCCAGGGCCACCGCCGGCGACACGCTGGAGCAGGCCCGCGCCTTGGCCGAGGAGGTGCTGCGCCGGGCCACCGAGACGGTGCGGCTGATGAACACGGAGGTGATGAACGGCAACACGGTGGACGGGCGGGTCGACGCGGCCAGCACGATGGTGCGGCAGGACACGGCCGACACCGGGAGGTTGTTCGAGCCGATCATGGCGCCGTCCCTGGTGGACACCGCCGCGGTCCTCGCCCTGCACCAGAACGTGCTCGCCGCCCTGCGCAGCGGCACCGCGCCGTGGTTCGCCGACGTGCTGCGCGACCACGACGAGGTGGGTGACCTGACCGCCAAGGGCAGGCGCAAGATGCCGGCGCTGATGCGCGGCGCGGACGGCCGGTCACTGGCACTGACCCGCCGCCAGGTCGACCTCGTCCGCCTGGCGGCCCGGCAGGCGATCTTCCGGCAGGACACCGACGACCCCGAGGTGCCGCGATGAGCGACGATCACATCGACCCGATGAACCTCACCGCGCAACTGCACTACCGAGCCGCCGGCAACCCGCCGAGCACGCTGCCGGAGTCGGCGATCTCCAACGCCTTCCCCGGTCTGGAGTTCGACATCCGCAACATCTGGCGCAGGCTGCTGGTCGGCATCGAGCTGCACGAGTCCGACAACTACGTCGTGGCCGCCGACCCGGGGCACGAACGGCTCGTCGGCCGCCGCCTGCTGACCGTCGCCGGCCACGACGTCATCGGCGGCCTGGTCGGCCCGACCCGTCCCGGCGCCGGGTCCTGGCCGCTGACCACGCCGACCAACCCGGACGGCGTGACCATGCTGGAGTGGTCGAACTCGCTGGCCGACGTGCTGGCCGAGCACGTGGGCCGGAGCGTGCCGTGCCTGTTCACCAGCGGTCCCGCGCCGAACCCGGTCGGCAAGCCCGCGGCGCTGCCCGACCCCGGCTTCGAGGTGGTGGAGCTGGAGGTCAGGCCGCTGTTCGCGAGGAGCGCGGAGACCGGCGACCCGCTCGCGGTGATCGCCGAGGAGATGGCCGGGCCGGGCGATCTGACCCGCGGCCTGTGCTCGCCCTGGCAGAACGACTACCGCGAGTGCGCCTGCTACTACTGGGCCGCCAGCCGGCCGGACTACGTCAACGTCGAGGACACCGCCGCGGGCACCAGCACCGGCAACCACTGGTTCGCCAAGGACCGCGAGCCGCGCGTGTACGTGCTCGACGGCCGCGACGACTCCCGGCTGGTCAGCTACGACGACCTGTTCCAGGACTGGCAGGGCAGGTTGCGGTTCATCGTCGGCGGCAACGACGCGCCCGAGCACCTCGAAGCCGAGCAGGAGGACCGATGACCGCGAGCCGGCTGTTCGAGGCGTCCACCCCCGTCCACCCCGACGTCCACCTGCTCGACACCGACGCCGGGCCGCGCGTGCTCGTCGCCGACGGCAGCCGCCTGTTCGGCGTCGGCCGGGCCCTCTACGACCGGATCGACGCCGCGCGCCGCGACCCCGACCCGCGGGCGATGGACGTGCTCCTGGCCGACCTCGGCCTCGACGCGCCGCGCCAGGTGGACGACCTCGCGCCGGATCCGCCGCCGGTGCGGGCGCTGTCGCTGGCCGTCGCCCAGAAGTGCAACCTCGGCTGCACCTACTGCTACGCCCGGCAGGGCGACTTCGGCGGGCCCGCCAAGAACATGCCGGAAGCGACCGCGTTCGCCGCCGTGGACACCCTGTTCCGCGACGCCGCCCCCGGTGAGCGCGTCAACCTCGCGTTCCTCGGCGGCGAGCCGCTGATCAACCGACCGGTCGTGCGCGCCGCGACCGGGTACGCCGTCACGGTGTCGCGGCGGACCGGCATCCCGGTCACCTTCTCCATCACCACCAACGGCACCCTGCTCACGCCCGAGGACGGCGAGTTCTTCGAGGCGCACGGCTTCGCGGTCACGGTCAGCCTCGACGGCGTCGGCGCGCGCCACGACCTGCTGCGACCGCACCGCGACGGGCGCGGCAGCTACCGGCGCGTCATGGACCGGGTCGCGCCCCTGCTGGCGATGCAGCGCCGGATGCAGGTCTCGGCCCGCGTCACGGTCACCCCGCTCAACCTGGACCTGCCGCGCACGCTGGACGAGTTCACCGCCGCCGGGTTCCACGGCGTCGGTTTCTCCCCCATGCTCAGCTCCCCCACCGGGCAGGGCGAGATGGCGTCGGCGGACCTCGAGGTCATGCTGGAGCAGATGACCGCGTGCGGCGAGGAGTTCCTCCGCCGGGTCCTCGCCGGGCAGCGCTACCCGTTCACCAACCTGGCCACCGCGCTGCGGGAGATCCACCGCGGCACGCACCGGCCCTACCCGTGCGGCGCGGGCGCGGGCTACCTCGGCGTGTCGGCCGACGGCGACCTCTCGGCGTGCCACCGGTTCGTCGGCGACGAGGACGGCGCGATGGGCGACCTGACCACCGGGGTGGACGACGTCAAGCGCGCCCGCTGGCTGACCGACCGCCACGTGCACCGGCAGGAACCGTGCAACGGCTGTTGGGCCCGGTACCTGTGCGGCGGCGGCTGCCACCACGAGGTGATCCGCCGCGGTCGGCCCGCCTGCGACTACATCCGGGGCTGGCTGCACCACTGCCTGACCGTCTACAGCCGCCTGCTCGCCGCGCGCCCGGACTACTTCACCGGATGACGGACGTCTGCGTGATCGGCGGCGGCCCGGCCGGTTCCGCGTGCGCCCTGCGCCTGGCGCGCCTCGGCCACCGGGTCGTGCTGCTGGAACGCCGACCGTTCCCCCGCCCCCACGTGGGCGAGGCGCTGTCGCCCGGTGTCCGGCCGCTGCTCGACGTGCTGGACCTCGGGCACGCCCTCGACGACGCCTTGCCGTCCACGGGCGCCTTGGTGCGCTGGGAGGACGCCACGACCCGCCTGGTCGCCCCCGATCCCCGTGCCGCCACCGTCGACCGGGGGCGGTTCGACCACGCCCTCCTGGCCGCCGCGCGGGCCGCCGGTGTCGAGGTCCGCCAACCGTCCCGCGCCGGACGCCCCAAGCGCACCGGCGCGGGCTGGGACATCCCCCTGGCCGGGGGGACGCTGCACGCCCGGTTCCTGGTCGACGCGAGCGGGCGGCACCGCGTCTCGGGCGGCACGACCACCGCCGCCGGACCCAGGACCCTCGCCCTGCACGCCGTCTGGCACGGGGCCGGCCCGACCCGGATCGGCACGGGACCGCAGACCTGGTGCTGGGGCGCGCCCCTGCCCGACGGCACGTTCCGCGCCATGGCGTTCACCGACGCCGAGCTCCTGCGCGCGCACCGCCCGGACCGCCTCTACCACCGGCTGCTGGACAGCACCGGCCTGTTCGCGGACCGCCCGGCGTCGCTCGACGTCGCCGTCTGCGACGCCACGGCCTACCGCGACGACGACCCCGTCACCGAGGACAGCGTCAAGATCGGAGAAGCGGCCTTCACCCTCGACCCGCTGACGTCGTCCGGAGTGGACAGCGCGCTGCACAGCGCCTTGGCCGCCGCGGTCACCGTCCACACCGTCCTCTCGGACGGTGACCGGGTCGCCGCCCTCGCGTTCTACCGCGACAGCCGGGACCGGACCGCGACCCGCCACACCACGTGGACGGCCGCCCACTACGACCGCCACCGCCCCCACCGCGACCGACCGTTCTGGCGTCGCCGGGCCACCCCGCCACCCCGGACCCCGCCGCCCTTGATCCCGCCGCCCACCCCGCTGGCCCCCGAGCACCTGCACCGCCCGGTCCGGCTCTCCCCCGACGCCGTCGTCGTGCCGACCCCGTGCCCGGTGGGAGACCTGGTCACGATGCGCCGGGCGCTGACCCACCCGGCCCTGGCCACGCCCGTCGCCCACGTCGGGGGCGCCGAGCTGGCGCCGCTGCTGGACTGCGTCGAGCGCAGCGCGTCCCTCGCCGACCTGCTCCGCACCTGGTCGGCCCACCTGCCCGCCCGGCACGCCGAGGCGACGGCGAAGTGGCTGTTCGACGCGGGGCTGCTGGTGGTCGCGCGGTGAGCTGAGCCCACCGCGCGACGGCTTCAGCTCCTGTGCGTGGCCTGTGGTCGTGCCTGCTGCGGTTCGGCCTGCTCCGGCACGGCGTCCACCGGCGCGACGCCCACTGGCACGATGTCCGCCGGTGCCACGTGCACGGGTTCGGCCGACCCGGGTTCCGTCGGTCCGATCCGGGCCGGGCGCAGCCTCGGCAACCACACCGGCAGCAGGGCGATCACGATCGCGGCGGGCGTGACGATGCCGGTGAGGGTGACGAAGAGGTTGCCCAGAGGGGTGAAGCTGAACGGCAGGTCGTCGGACGGCCCGCGCATGCCGATGATCCACAGCGGCGTCGCGTACCACGCGAACCCCAGGACCAGGAGCACCCGCGGCAGCACGGTGGCACGCCGCCACGTGGCGGTGGCCAGCCAGACCAGGGCGGGCACCACCCACACGCCGTGGTGCACCCACGTGATCGGCGAGACCAGCTGCGCGCCGAAGGCGATCACCAGGAGCCCGACCACGTCGTGACCGCGACGGTGCGCCCACACCGCCCCGGCCAGGCACGCGACCGCCACGACCGCGCTCACCGCCAGCGCCCAGGCCGGCGCGGTCCCCTGGGCGGACAGGCGCGCGAAGAACCCCGCCAGCGAGTAGTTGACCACCAGGTTGTTCGGCGAGATGCGCGTGGTGTCGAAGAAGACGCCCTGCAACCAGTAGGCGCGCGAGTCGGCGAGCAGGAGGGCGGACCCGACCAGCACGGTGGCGGCGAACGCGGCGAGGGCCTGGCAGGCGGCGCGACGGCGGCCGGTGAAGAACAGGTAGGCGACGAAGAACAACGGCGTGAGCTTGATCCCGGCGGCGATGCCGGTGGCGATGCCCCGGTAGCGCTCGGGCAGCGCCGGCAGGAAGTCCAGCAGGATCAGCGCCATCAGCAGCAGGTTGACCTGCCCGAGCAGCACGTTGAGCTGCACGGGCGCCAGCAGCGAGGCGCCGGCCGTGCAGGCGGCCACCAGCAGGGCCGTGTTCCGCCGGGCGGTCGTCGTGCCGGTGAGCCGCAGGACCATCCAGACGGACGCGCTCAGCGCGAGGTAGCCGACGGCGGTCCAGGTGAACTGCGCGGCCACCACCGGCAGCAACGCCACCGGCACCGCCACGACGGCGGCGAACGGCGGGTAGGTGAACAGCATGCCGTTGTGGAAACCGGTCTCGTAGAGCCGCTGGCCGTCCAGGACGGCTTGGCCCGCACCCCGGTAGACCGCGAGGTCGATCATCCAGAAGGGGATGAACACGCCGGAGAACAGCACGGCGTGCGCGGCGAGCGCGAGCGCGACCGCGAGGGCCGGGCCGATGGCGACGAGCCGACGTCGGCTGAGGTTGGTCATGGTGGGTTGTCCTTCACCGGTGCGGATCAGCGAACGGTTTCCGGGATGACGCCCAGAACTGCTCCGTCGATTGTTCGATCTCCTCGACGCAGGGCACTCGACCGAATTCGATCACGAGCCTACAACGCCCTGATCAGCCATGTTCTTGCACGAAACGGTGAAACACCGACCCGTAGGCGTGAAGCCCGAGCGATATCTAGCTTTGCGTGACCGCTCGGAAAAGCATTGTTCGACGGTGGTCGGACGCGGGTGGCAACCGGCCCCGGGCGGGTGCGGATCGGCGAACGGGTCGCGTCGCGGCGAGGCCGCGGAGGTGGCCGACCGACCGGTCGGACAAGTAGCTTCTGGCTGTGTCGGAACGGGACGAGGTCATCGCCGGGCGGTATCGGCTGGTCGAGTTGGTCGGGCGCGGGGCGGCCGGCGCCGTCTGGCGAGCGCGCGACGAGCGCCTGGGGCGGTCGGTCGCGGTCAAGCTGCTCAACGCGGCGGACTCGCCGAGCGCGGTCGAGCGGATCGTCCGGGAGGGCCGGGTGGCCGCACGGCTGCGGCACCCCCACGCCGTCACCGTGCACGACGTCGTGGAGCACGGCGGCAAGCCCTGCCTGGTGATGGAGTACCTGCCGTCGAAGACGCTGGCCGAGCTGGTCGACGAGCGCGGCCCGCTGCCCGAGGAGCTGGTGGCCGGCGTCGGCTGGCAGGTGGCGTCCGCGCTGGCCGCCGCCCACGCCGACGGGATCGTGCACCGGGACGTCACGACGTTCAACATCCTGCTGGGCGAGGACGGCACCGCGAAGATCGCCGACTTCGGCATCGCCCGGGCGATCGGCGAGCACACCGTGACCGACGCGCGGGTGGTCGTCGGCACCCCCGCGTTCCTCGCGCCGGAAGTGGCCGCGGGCCAGGAGGCGGTGTTCGCCTCCGACGTGTACTCACTGGGCGCGACGCTCTACGCCGCGATGGAGGGCCACCCGCCGTTCGGCACGACCGACAACCCGTACGCCCTGCTCCGCCGGATCGCGGACGGCGAGGTCGCGCCGATGCGCTTCTCCGGCCGGCTGGGCGACGTCCTGGCACGCGTGCTCCGCCGGGACCCGGCCGAGCGGCCGACGATGGCCGAGCTGCACGGCCTCCTCGGCGCGGTGATGGAGGGCAGACCGCTGCCGGGTGAGCCCCGGCCCGAGCCCGACGCCGCGCAGAACGGCGACACCCGCCCGCTGCCCGCGCCGCGCCGCGTGCCGTGGCGTCGGGTCGCCCTCGTCGCCGGCGCCGTCGTGCTGGTCGCGACGGGCATCGTGATCGGCGACTCGCTGTCCCGCACGGACCCGGCCGGCAACGCCGAACCGGCCCCGGACGACTCGACCACCGCGACCACGACGACGAGCAGCAGCACCGCCACCGCCACGACCAGCGCCGCCGTCAGCTCGACAGCCACCACGCCGGCCGCGTGCACCGCCCGCTTCGGGATCACCAACTCCTGGCCGGGCGGCTACCAGGCCCACGTGACGGTGCGCAACACCAGTGGCCGCGCCCTCAGCTCGTGGACGGTGACCTGGCCGCGCCCGGACGGCCACGCGATCAGCAATTTGTGGAACGGCGGCCTCACCCTCGACGACGATTCGGTGACCGTGGTCAACGCCGCCCACAACGGCAAGCTGCCCGTCGACGGCTCGACCACGTTCGGCTTCACCGCCAACGGCCCGTCCGTCCCGGACCCGGACCTGACCTGCGCGTCCGGCTGAGCGGGTGGGCGGCGCGAGGGGAAAAGGGTGGTCAGACCGGCGCGGAGGCTGGTTTGCTCAACGTTCCGCGCCAGTCTGACCCGGTCGACCGGAGCCGACCTACCGTGTAGACACGCGTGCACACGGCCAGCCGGGACTACCCCGGTCGGACGCTGCGTACACGTGCGCGCACGAACCGAGTTCCAGGAGTTGGACGACCCGCATGCCACCCACTGTCGAGACCCACGTCGTGGCCGACCGCGACAGCGGCCCGTACGCGATCGCCACCGGCCCGGACGACGCGCTCTGGTACACCCTCGTCTCAGCCGGCGGGATCGGCCGGCTGGTGCCCGGCGAGCCGCCGACCAGGCACGACCTCGACCCCGACAGCCGGCCGACGATCATCGTCACCGGCCCGGACGACGCGCTCTGGTTCACCCAGTACCAGGCCCACCGGATCGGCCGGATCACCACCGGCGGCGAGATCACCGAGTTCGCGCCGCCCACCCCGGACTGCGGCCCCTACGGCATCACGCCGGGTCCGGACGGCGCGCTCTGGTTCACCGAGGCCAACGCCGACCGCATCGGCCGGATCACCACCGATGGCGACATCACGGAGTTCCCGCTGCCGCTCACCGGCGCGTTCCCCTCGGGCATCACCTCGGGCCCGGACGGCGCGCTGTGGTTCACGCTCAACCAGGCCGACGCCATCGGCCGGATCACCGCGGCCGGCGACGTCACCGTCCACCCGCTCCCCGCGGGCGCGGCGGGACCGGTCGGCCTCTGCGCCGGCCCGGACGACGCCCTCTGGTTCGTGGAGATCGCCGCCGGCCGGATCGGCCGGATCACCACTCACGGCGAGGTCACCGAGTTCCCGCTCCCCGACCCCGCCGCACGCCCGCACGCCATCGTCGCGGACGGCCGCGGCGACCTCTGGTTCACCGAGTGGGGCGCCAACCGCGTCGGCGTGATCACCACCGACGGCTCCGTCGAGTCGCACGCGCTGCCCGCGGACCACTCGGAACCGCACGGCATCGCGGTGGGCCCCGACGGCGCGCTGTGGATCGCCCTGGAGACCGGCGCCCTGGCCCGCGTCACCCGAAGCTGATCAGCCGTCCTGCCGAAGCGCCGCCAAACCGTGCAGCAACGGCACGTACACGTCGTCCACCAGTGACGCCACGGCCTCCTCGGTCAGCGGCGCCCCGCAGGTCATCGACTCGTTGCGGATGAGGTCCAGCGGCAGCCGTTGGACCCGGTGCGGCACGTCGACCGGTGGCAGTTCGGCGCGGGCCACCGCCTTGTCGACGATCGTCCGCACGGCGTCGGTCAGCGGCGAGGGGTTGGCCAGGCGCTCGCCCAGCAGCGCCGCCACCTCGGGGTGCCGGAACGCCTCGCCCATCACCCCGGCCACCATCTCGTTCATCATCGAGTCGGCCCGGCGGGCGATGCGGCCGAACAGGGTGCGCAGGTCGCCGCGCAGGGTCCCGGTGTCGGGGGTCTCCGGCTCCACCGGCAGGTTGCGGAACCACGCGGCCAGCACCAGCTCCGCCCGACCGCCCCAGCGCCGGTAGATGACCGGTTTGCTCGTTCCCGCCCGGGTGGCCACTGCCTCTATGGTGAACCGCGCGTAGCCGACTTCGCGCAGCTCGGCCCAGGCCGCGTCCAGGATGGCCTGCTCCAGCTGCGCCCCACGTCGGCGCGACTTCACCACCGTCACCCTGCTCCTGCCCCTTCACCGAACCCGCCGACGAACCCGCCACCGGACCAAGCCTTTACCGAGCCTTTAGATACTTTGCGTTTCTTATCGCGCGGGTCTATCTTCGCACACGTTAGACACGATCCGTTTCTTATGGGGGAAACCGTTGCTCAGCCGCTTGCTGCGTACCCACCTGCGGCCGTACAGACGCGAACTGACGGTCGTGCTCGTGCTACAGCTGATCGGCACCGTCGCCTCGCTGTACCTGCCGAGCCTCAACGCCGACATCATCGACTTCGGCATCGCCGCCGGTGACACCGGCTACATCCTGTCCACCGGCGGCTGGATGGTCGGCGTGTCCGTCATCCAGATCCTCTCCTCGATCGGCGCGGTCTACTTCAGCGCGAGGGTGGCGATGAGCTTCGGCCGCGACGTGCGCGCGGCCGTCTTCCACCGAGTCGGCGAGTTCTCCGCGCGCGAGGTCGCCACGCTGGGCCCGTCGTCGCTGATCACCCGCACCACCAACGACGTGCAGCAGGTCCAGCTGCTCGTGGTGATGGGCTGCACCATGCTGGTCAACGCGCCGATCATGTGCGTGGCGGGCATCGTCATGGCGCTGCGCGAGGACGTCGGCCTGTCGTGGCTGCTGGTCGTCTGCGTGCCCGCGCTGGCGATCGCGGTCGGCCTGATCGTGATCCGCATGGTGCCGCAGTTCCGGCAGATGCAGGAGCGCATCGACGAGGTCAACCGGGTGCTGCGCGAGCAGCTGGCCGGCATCCGCGTGGTCCGGGCGTTCGTCCGGGAACGCGCCGAGACCCAGCGCTTCGCCGACGTCAACGGCGCGCTCACGGAGACCACGCTGCGCGTCGGCCGGCTCCAGGCGCTGATCTTCCCCGTGGTGATGCTGCTGCTCAACGCCTCCAGCGTGGCCGTGCTGTGGTTCGGCGCGTTCCGCGTGGACACCGGCGAGATGCAGATCGGCGCGCTGACGGCGTTCCTGAGCTACCTGATGCAGATCCTCATGGCGGTCATGTTCGCGACCTTCATCTCGATGATGATCCCGCGTGCCGCGGTGAGCGCCGAGCGGATCAACGAGGTGCTGGAGACCGACTCGTCGGTCCTGCCGCCCGCCGCGCCGCTGCTCGACCTGCCCACGCGGGTCTCGGTGGAGTTCCGCGGCGCGGAGTTCCGCTACCCGGGCGCGGACGAGCCGGTGCTGCGCGACATCAGCTTCCGCGCCGAGCCCGGTCACCGCACGGCGATCATCGGCAGCACCGGCACCGGCAAGACGACGCTGCTCAACCTCGTGCCCAGGCTGATCGACGTGACCGGCGGCGGTGTGCTCGTCAACGGCACCGACGTCCGCGAGATCGACACCGACACGCTGTGCGCGCGCATCGGGCTGGTGCCGCAGCGCCCGTACCTGTTCACCGGCACGGTCGCGTCCAACCTCCGCTACGGCAAACCGGACGCCACCGACGAGGAGCTGTGGGAGGCGTTGGAGATCGCCCAGGCGCGGGACTTCGTGGAGGCCATGCCGAACGGGCTCGACTCGGAGATCGCCCAGGGTGGCACGAACGTCTCCGGCGGCCAGCGGCAGCGGCTCTCCATCGCCCGCGCGCTGGTCCGCAAGCCGGACGTCTACCTGTTCGACGACGCGTTCTCGGCGCTCGACCTGTCCACCGACGCGCGGCTGCGCGCCGCGCTGCGACCGCACACGCGGGACGCGGTCGTGGTCGTCGTCGCCCAGCGCGTGTCCACGATCCTGGACGCCGACCGGATCGTGGTGCTCGACGGCGGCAACGTCGTCGGCATCGGCACCCACCACGAACTGCTGGACTCGTGCCCCACCTACGTGGAGATCGTCGAGTCGCAGCTGACCTCGGAGCAGGCCGCATGAGCACCACGACCCCTCCCCGTCCCGCCACCCCGCCACCGCCCCGCATGGGCGGCGGCATGCCCGGCATGGGCATGCCGATGGGCAAGGCGGAGAACTTCGGCCCGTCCGCGCGCCGGCTCGTCGCGCGGATGCGCCGCGAGCGGGTCGCCCTGCTGGCCGTGGTCGTGCTCGGCGTCATCAGCGTCGCGTTCTCCGTGGCCGGGCCGAAGATCCTCGGCCACGCCACCGACATCATCTTCGAGGGCGTGCTGGGCCGGATGCGCGGCACGGCGGGGGCGGGCATCGACTTCGCCGCGCTCGCCGAGGTCCTGATGTGGGTGATGGGCCTGTACCTGGTCTCGTCGCTGTTCGGCTGGTGGCAGGGCCGCGTGCTGAACAACGTGGTGCAGCGCTTCGTGTTCCGGCTGCGCTCCGACGTCGAGGACAAGATCCACCGGCTGCCGCTGCGCTACTTCGACGGCCAGCCCCGCGGTGAGCTGCTGTCCCGCGTCACCAACGACATCGACAACGTGTCGACCACGTTGACGCAGACGCTGAGCCAGCTGCTCACGTCGCTGCTGACGGTCATCGGCGTGCTGGTGATGATGCTGACCATCTCGCCGCTGCTGACGCTGATCGCACTGCTGCTGATCCCGATCTCGGTGGTGGCGACCGGGCGGATCCGCAAGCGGTCGCAGGCGTTGTTCGTGGCCCAGTGGAAGCACACCGGCGCGTTGAACGCGCACATCGAGGAGGCGTTCACCGGCCACCAGCTGGTCAAGGTCTTCGGCCGGCAGCGCGAGTCGGAGGCGGAGTTCAAGCGCCGCAACGACGAGCTGCTCGGTTCGGCGATGGGCGCGCAGTTCGTGTCCGGCCTGATCATGCCGATGATGATGTTCCTGTCGAACGTCAGCTACGTGGCCGTGGCGGTGGTCGGCGGCCTGCGCATCACGTCCGGCTCGATGAGCCTGGGCGAGGTGCAGGCGTTCATCCAGTACTCCCGCCAGTTCACCCAGCCGTTGACGCAGGTGGCGTCGATGGCGAACCTGATGCAGTCCGGCGTCGCGTCGGCCGAGCGGGTGTTCGAGCTGCTCGACGCCGAGGAGCAGGAGCCGGACCCGGCGGAGGCGTCGCTGCCCGCCGAGCGCCGGGGCCGGGTGGAGTTCGAGCACGTGAGCTTCTCCTACCGGGCCGAGCAGCCGCTGATCGAGGACCTGTCCCTGGTCGCCGAGCCGGGGCAGACGGTCGCCATCGTCGGCCCGACCGGCGCGGGCAAGACCACGCTGGTCAACCTGATCATGCGGTTCTACGAGCTGGACGCGGGCCGCATCACGCTGGACGGGGTGGACATCACCGCGTTGAAGCGGGAGGACCTGCGGTCGCAGACCGGCATGGTGCTGCAGGACACGTGGCTGTTCGGCGGCACGATCCGGGACAACATCGCCTACGGCAACTCCGCCGCCACCGAGGAGGAGATCATCGCCGCGGCCCGCGCCACCTACGTGGACCGGTTCGTGCGCACGTTGCCGGACGGGTACGACACCGTCATCGACGAGGAGGCGACCAACGTCAGCGCCGGCGAGAAGCAGCTGCTGACCATCGCGCGGGCGTTCCTGGCCAACCCGTCGCTGCTCATCCTGGACGAGGCGACCAGTTCGGTGGACACCCGCACGGAGTCGTTGGTGCAGCACGCCATGGCGGCCCTGCGGTCGTCGCGGACGAGCTTCGTCATCGCCCACCGGCTGTCGACCATCCGGGACGCCGACGTGATCCTGGTGATGGAGTCGGGGCAGATCGTGGAGCAGGGCAGCCACGACGAGCTGATGGCCGCCGAAGGCGCTTACCACCGCCTCTACGCGGCCCAGTTCGCCGCCGCGGTCTGACACCCGCCTCGGCGGTGGCCCGGGGTCCGGGTCACCGCCGAGGGCGTGGTCACGGCCCGGTCATCGCCGGGCGGTCGTCGGTCAGTCGAGGAAGTAGCCCAGGTTGCCCTCGGTGATCTGGCCTTCGCAGTTCGAGTCGTAGGACTCCATGTGGTCGCCGTTGTTCCGCACCAGGCAGCGGTAGATCGGGTGGCTGCCGGCGACCTGGCCGTCGTGCGCGTAGCCGAGCAGGCCGACGCGGGTCTGGCCCTCGCAGTTCACGTCGTACGAGGTGAAGTTGTCCCAGCCGATCGAGCAGCGGTACAGCGGGTGGGTGCCCGCGGCCTGGCCGGTCAGGAGTCGGCCCAGGGACGCCTCGACCACGTAGCCCGAGGGCGCGCCGGTGACCGAGGTGAGGTGGTCGCCGCGCCCGCCGACGTAGCGGATCGCCGTGACGGTCGACGGGCCGCCGGTCGTGGCGCCCGTGTAGAGCAGGCGGTTCGGCGAGCCCGCGCCCGCGTCGGTGATCTTGTTCGGCGTCGAGGCGTTGACGAGCGCGGCCTGGACGGTCGCCGGCGCGTCACCGGGATGCGTGGCCAGGTACAGCGCGGCGGCGCCCGCGACGTGCGGCGCGGCCATCGAGGTGCCGCTGATGGTGTTCGTGGCGGTGTCGTTGGTGTGCCACGACGAGGTGATGTTCAGGCCCGGCGCGAAGATGTCGGTGCACGTGCCGTAGTTGGAGAACGACGCCCGCGCGTCGGTGATGGTCGAGGCGTTGACCGTGACCGCCTCGCGGACCAGCGCCGGGCTGTAGCCGCACGCGTCGGCGCTGGAGTTGCCGGACGCCAGGGAGTACGTGACGCCGGAGGCGATGGAGTTGCGCACCGCCGCCTCCAGGGGCGCGGTGGCCGCGGAGGCGGGCGCGCCGAGGCTCATGTTCGCCACCGCGGGCTTCACCGCGTTCGCGGTCACCCAGTCGACCCCGCTGATCACCTGGGCGAACGTGCCGGAGCCCGCGCAGTTGAGCACGCGCACGGCGACCAGCTGCACCGCCTTGGCGACGCCGTACTGGCTGCCGCCGACGGTGCCCGCCACGTGGGTGCCGTGACCGTTGCAGTCGGTGTTGGTGCCGTCCACCGCGTCGTAGCCCCACGACGCCCGGCCGCCGAACGTCGAGTGGGTGGTCCGGATGCCGGTGTCGAGGATGTACGCGCGCACGTTCGCCGCGCCCGTGTCGTAGCTGTAGGACGAGTTCAGCGGCAGGTCGCGCTGGTCGATGCGGTCGAGCCCCCACGACGGCGGGTTCGGCTGCGTGTCGACCGCCTCGACCACGCCGTCCTCGCTGACGGACCGCACGGCGGGGTCCGCGGCCAGTCTTCTCGCTTCCCGTTCACTGGCGCTGACGGCGAAGCCGCGCAACGCGTGCCGCCACGTGGCCGTGACCGTGCCGCCGTGCTTGGCGGTGAGGTCGGCGGCCTGGGTGCTCACCTCGTCCTTCAGCACCACCAGGTAGTGCCCCGGCACGGCCGTGCCGGCGGCGGCGAGCTTGATGTCGCCCGCCGCGGCGCCCGCCGGTGGCGCGCCGACCAGCAGACCGGTGGTGAGCGCCACCGCGCCCAGCACCCCGTTGACCGCGAAGACCTTGCGCTTCATCGAAACCTCCGCAGGGTTGAGATCCGACCACCGAGCGTGACACGGTGCTCGGCGCCGCGGGGCAGACCGGTGCGGCAGCCCGAAGGACGGCGTCGCAGGGACGTGACCGGGCACGGCCGAAGGGCGTCCGGCGTCGTCGCCATCCGCCGTGCGCGCCTGCTGCGAACGGCCGGCGACGCGTGGCACGAATGGTCGTCACGTGCCGCGCCGGACGTCCTCACCGGCCGGGGAGGCCGAACCTCTCCGCGAACGCCGACAACTGGTCCCGCTGCTCACCGGGGTCCGCGCTGGTCGCGCTCACCACGACCCGGGTCACGCCCTGCGCCGCGAACGCCGCCGCCGTGTCCGTGGACATCCCGATGGAGCCCCACCTCGTGTAGTCCAGCGCGGCCGGGTCACGACCGGCCTCGACCGCCGTCGCCCGCACGAGGTCCCACTGGAGCGCGCGTTCGTCGGGTGTCAGCGCCCCGCCCGGGAAGTACCCGTCACCGCGGCGGCCGGCGCGGCGTGCGGCGGCCCGGCTCGAACCGCCGACGTGGATCGGCAGGTGCGCCACCCCGAGCGGTTTCGGGAAGCTGCACAGGTCCTCGAAGGCGAAGAACTCCCCCGAGAAGCCCACGCCCTCCTCGCCGCCCGCCCACAGCGACCGCAGCACGTCGATCGCCTCGTCGGCGCGGCGGCCGCGCGTGCCGAAGTCCACCCCGATCGCCCTCGCCTCGCCCGGCAACGTGCCCAGCCCCACGGTCAGCAGCCGCATCCGGCCCTTCGACAGCACGTCGACGGTCGCCAGGCGCTTGGCCAGGACGACCGGGTGGTGGTAGGGCAGCAGCAGCACGCCCGTGCCGAGCAGGATCCGCCGGGTCGCCGAGGCGACGAAGGCCAGGCAGTCGAGCGGGTCGGCGTAGGGCAGCCCCGGCGGGATCTCGTGCCCGCCGACCGCCGCGCCGGGGTACACCGCGATGTGCTCCGGGAGGTACAGCGCCTCGAAGCCGCACTCCTCCGCGTGCCGGGCGTGGGCGACGAGCCGGTCGGGGTCCACGCCGAAGTACGGCGTGCTGTAGCTGACGGCGAACTTCATCGGGCGGTCCTCATGCACGCCGACCGTAGGCGTTGACGCTGGCGTCAAGGCAACACCTGCCCTGCCGTGCCCCGGCGGAGCACGGCAGGGCAGGTCGTCAGCCCACCAGCAGCAGGTGCCGCGAGGCGCCGGCCGTGGCCGCCTCTTCCGCTTCCGCGGGGAAGTCGTGCAGGTGCAGCGAGTCGGCCACCCCCGCCGCGTCCAGCACCTGGCGGACCATCGGCGTCACCACCACGTGCAGCCCGCCCCTCCGGCTCGCCGCGGCCAGCGCCGCCGCGCCGGCCGACGAGAAGAAGGAGACGTCGCTCAGGTCCACCACCACGCCACCCGGAGCCCCCGCCACGCCGGCCAGGCGCTCTTGCAGCACGTGGACCGTCCCGGTGTCGACACAGCCTCGCACCACCAGCACCGAGGCCGACCCCAGCCGCTTGAGCGACACGACCACGCCGCCATCGGCAATCTGCAGACCCATTCCACCCCTCGCCCATCACGGCAGTGCCGTCCGCGAATCGGAACGCCGGCGGACACCGGCCTGGTACCGGTTCCCTGCTTCGTGATCCGGCAAACCTCGACAATCGGGTGACGTGCCGGCCGGTCGGACCCGGCCCTGGTCGGGCGGTCGGGCGGGCGGCGGGTCACCGGACCCCGAAGGCCACGTGCCTTCGGGTCAGCGGTCGAGCCGGAGGTCGCCGTCCGGGGTGGGCACGCACCTCGCCGTCGCCGCGTCGGTGGTCAGGAACTCGCGCAGGCAGGACGCGAACCGGGCGTGACCCGCGGCCGTGGGGTGGAACGACTGCTGGACCAGGTGCGGCAGCACGTCGGCGGGTGTGCCGACGCGCAGGGCCCGGGGGTCGACCGTCAGGCCGCGCTGCCACTCGCCGCTCCGGTCGTCGCCGCCGCTGCACGCCTCGCGGCCCTCGGTGGCCCGGGACAGGTCCAGGAAGCGGGCGTCCGCCCCGCCCGCCACCTCGCGCAGCGCGTCCGCCAGCTGCGGCACGGCTTCGAGGCGGCCGTAGGCCGCGTCGTCGAGCTTCAGCGGGCAGCCGTCGACCCCGTGCCCGGCGCGGTCCATCTTCTCCGTCACCGGGGAGGCGTAGGACAACACCACCAGCTCGTAGTCCTCGTCCCGGTAGCCGGCGTCGCGCAACACCGTCCGGACGTCGGTCAGCACCGCCGCGACCTTCGGGCGCATCGCGGTCAGCCTCTCAGGCCACTCCTCGCGCAGCGACGTGCGGCAGCCCCGGCCGAACGGGTTCAGCCAGGCGATCACGCAGTCCACCATCGTGTCGCCGAAGCGCGGGTCGTCGTTCGCCCCGGTCTGCACCACGACGGTGGTGACCCGGTAGCGCTTCGCCAGGTCGGCGAGCCGCCGCACCTGCGAGCCCTCCGCGTGGTGCACGGCGTCGCCGAGGGCGACGTCGGCGGAGGTGGCGCCGGAGCACGCCAGGTTCACCGCCCGGTCGGCCACGGCCAGCTTGTGCACCAGCGCCTCGGTCGAGCGATGGCACCAGTTGCCGTTCTCGCCGTCGGTGCCGGGTTCGTACGAGCCCGCTCCCTCGCCCGCCAGGACGCTGTCGCCGAGGGCCACCGCGGCCGTCGGGCGCTCGTCCGCCGCCGGCACCTCCGACGCGGTCAGCGCCATCCCGGCCGCCACCCCGATCGCCAGCCCCAGGGCGATGCCGATCACCGCGCGCAGCAACGCGTTCCCTCCCCCTCCCCTACCCCCGGACCCGACCGTAGAGACGTCCTCGACCAGCGACAAGGAGCTGAACGGCTCGGACATCGGCTACCGAGCGTGACCTCCGGACGGCCCGGCCCGCGACCGGCGGGACCACCGGGGACGCACCTGCCCCGACCGCCGCCGGACACCGCTAGGCTTGCGGCAGAGGATCGCTTCGGCGTTGTCCCCGCGTGGGTTCCGGGGCGGCGTCGCGGCCCGACAGGCGGAGCACGATGAGCACCTCGGCCACCGGCCGCCACCGCACGGCGCTGCGCGCGACCGGGCACGGGTTGTTGCTGTGCGTGAACGCCATGGCCGGCCTGGCCGCATTCATTGTCACGGCGATGTCGCTGGCCTTCCTGCTGCTAGGGGTGGGGGTGGTGCTCCTGCCCGCCGCACTGGGCCTGCTGCGCGCGACCGCGAACTGGGGCCGCCGGCTGGCCGGCGGCGCCGGCGAGCCCATCCCGACGCCCTACCTCCCGCGCCCCGACCCCGGCGAACGCGCGATGCTGGGCCTGGTGCACCGCGTGCACTGGCTGCTCACCGACCCGGCGACCTGGCGGGACCTGCTGTGGGCGCTGCTCAACACGCTCATCGGCTTCGTCCTGGGCATGGTCCCGATCACGGTGCTCGGCTACGCCGTCGAGGGCCTGCTGATCGCCGGCGGGCTGTGGATACCGCTGCGGAAGGCGGACATCGACCTCTGGTACACCTTCGTGCCGCTGACGGACTGGCGCTTCGCCGCGCTGGCCGGGCTGATCGGCCTGGCGGTGCTGGTGCTCTGGCTCGGCGCCGCCCCGCTCGCGGTCAAGGCGCACGCCCTGATGACGCGGGCGCTGCTGTCGCCCACCCAGCGGTCCAAGCTGGCCGCCCGGCTCCGGGCGCTGTCCGAGACCCGGCACGAGATCATCGACATCCAGGCCGCCGAGCTGCGTCGCATCGAGCGCGACCTGCACGACGGCGCCCAGGCCAGGCTCGTCGCCATCGGTCTCAAGCTCGGCGCGGCCAACCGCTACCTGGAGTCCGATGTGGACAAGGTGCGCACCCTGCTCGCCGAGGCGAGCGACGCGTCGGTGAAGGCGCTGGAGGAACTGCGCAACCTGGTGCGCGGCATCCACCCGCCGGTGCTGGCCGAACGCGGCCTCGGGCCGGCGATCCACGCGTTGGCGCTGGAGAGCCCGCTGGACGTCGAGCTGGAACTCGAGCTGCCGCACCGCCTCTACCCGCCGATCGAGTCGGCCGCCTACTTCGCGGTGTCGGAACTGCTGACCAACGCGGCCAAGCACGCCGACCCCCAGCAGGTCGCGATCACCGCCCGGATCACCGGCGACCTGCTGCGCATCGTCGTCCGGGACGACGGGCGCGGTGGCGCGAACATGGGTGACGGCACGGGTTTGCGGGGGATCGCGCGGAGGTGCGCGACCTTCGACGGTAGCCTTGAAGTCCGAAGCCCGGTCGGAGGACCGACCGTCGCGACCCTGGAGCTGCCGTGCGCGTCGTCCTCGCAGAGGATCTCTACCTCCTGAGGCAGGGGTTGGTCCAGCTGCTCGAAGCGGAGGGCTTCGAGATCGTCGCGGCCGTGGCCAACGGGCCCGAGTTGCTGCGCGTGCTGGTGGACGAGCGCCCGGACGTCGCCGTGGTGGACGTCCGGTTGCCGCCGACGTTCACCGACGAGGGCATCCAGGCCGCGCTGGAGGCCCGCCGCCAGGTGCCCGGCCTGCCGGTGCTCGTGCTGTCCCAGCACGTGGAGAGCCTGTACGCGCGCGAGCTGCTGGCCGACGGCGCGGGCGGGATCGGTTACCTGCTCAAGGATCGGGTGTTCAACAGCGACCAGTTCGTGGACGCGGTGCGCCGGGTCGCCGACGGCGGCACGTCGATGGACCCGCAGGTGATCTCCCGGCTGCTGGCGGGCAACGCGCGGCGCGAGCCGCTGGCCGCGTTGACCCAGCGGGAGCGCGAGGTGCTGTCCCTGATGGCCGAGGGGTGCTCGAACGCGGCGGTGGCGCAGCGGTTGACCATCAGCCAGGGAGCGGTCGCCAAGTACACCACCAACATCTTCACCAAGCTCGACATCGTGCAGTCCGACGACCACAACCGCCGGGTGCTGGCCGTGCTGGCCTACCTCAACACCCCGAAGGACGCCGCCGGGGCCTGAACGGGGTGGGCAGCGCCCCGCGGCGGGGGTTCCCGCGGGACGCTGCCGGGCCGGTCGGTCAGTCGACGGCTCGCGCGGCTTCCGCCGCCGGCACGTCGAGCAACTTGCGCGCCGGGAGCAGCGTCGCGCCCAGGGCCAGCACGATCGAGGCCGCGGCGACCGCGATGAAGATGAACACCGAGCCGGACGGGACCGGTCGCCCGAGCACCACCGCGCTGAACGGGATCAGCGTGGCCAGCGAGGCGATCGTGCCGAGCACGATGCCGATGATCGCCACCACCGAGGCCTCCGCGGCGAGCATCCTCATCACCTGCTTGGGCGTGGACCCGATCAACCGCTGCACGCCCAGCTCCCGCTTGCGCGCCGCGGTCGCCATCACCAGCGTGTTGGTCACGGAGATGAGGGTGTAGCCGGTGATCACGCCGATCAGCATGTAGTTCACCCAGGTCTGGGTCCGGGTGCCCTCGGCGAAGCCGGCGATGGTGTCCCGGTCGCCGACGACCGCTCCGGGCACGCTCGCGACCTGCCGGGTCACCGTCGCCGCCAGGTCGTCGGGGTCGACGCCGTCCCGGCCCGCGACGAGGATCTGCCGCACCATGCCGGTGGTGGAGTGCGCCGCGACGAGGGCCGCCGGGGCGACGATCATCTCGTAGCCCTCCTTGGCCTCGAAGAGCGCCACGACCTCGACCTCCGCCTGCCGCCCGTCACCCATCCGCAGGGTCACCGAGTCCCCGATGTCGACGCCCATGTCCGCCGCCTGCACGGTGGGCAGCGCGGCCGTGTCGCCGGACAACCGACCCAGGTCTCCGCGCACCGGGGTGATGCCGGTGATCAGCGACGCGTTCTGCGCGTCCACGCCCTGGATGGGCCACGGGCTGGCCACGTGCGAGCCGTCGTAGGGCTTGTCGATCCAGCCCGCGCTGGTGATGTACCGCGACGCCGCTTCGACGCCCTCGACCGACCGCACCCGGTCGACCACGTCCGGCGCGAGACCGCCGATCGTCGAGGACACCACGGCTTCGGCGCGCAGCGGCTCGGTGAACCAGCGCGCCGCCGCGGCCTCCTGGGTGGAGGAGGTGTAGAAGTTCGCCAGCGCGATGCCGACCATGAGCATGATCGGGGTGACCGCGGCGGCCATCCGCACGTTGCGCAGCCGCAGGTTCGCGTTCGCCAGGTAGCCGGAGATGCCCGCGGCCGCGCGGACCGGGCCCGCCAGCAGCTTGGCGAACAGCTTGGTGAACCCCGGCGCGAGCAGCGCCAGCGAGATCGCCCAGGCCATCACCGCCGGACCCGCGGTGGCCGACGCCACCGGACCCGACATCACCGCGCCGGTCACGATGAACAGCGCGACGCCGATGCCGAAGAACAGGAACGCGAACAGCACGCGCCAGAAGCTCAGCCACCGCCGCTGCACGGACGCCTCGGCCAGTGCCGTGGCCGGGCTCACCTTGGCCGCGCGGGAACTGGTGATGCGCGCCGCGATCAGGGTGGTCACCAGGGCGACCCCCGGGCCGATCAGGTAGGCCAGGAAACCCTGGTGGAACTGCACCACCGGTGAGATGACGCCGTTGTCGGACATGATGGAGAACAGGAACGGCCCGATCAGCATCCCGGGCACGCAGCCGAGCGCCGCGGCGATGATCGCGATGAAGAACGCCTCGCCGATGACCATCCGCCGCACCTGGCGCGGTGTCGCGCCGATCGCGCGCAGCGTCGCCAGCTCACGGGTGCGCTGCTGCACCGAGAGCCCGAGGGTGCTGGACACCACGAACATCGCGATGAAGATCGCCATGCCGGCGAACACCGCGGCGAGCGGGATCAGCTGCGCCCGGCCGCCGACGGCTTCGGGGTGCTCGGCCACGCCCCGGTCGTCTTCGGTGAGCACCGTGTACGGCCTGCCGTCGAGCTTCTCCTCCAGCGTCTCCGCCAGGGCGTCGACGTCCGTGCCGGGCTTGAGGAACAGCCCGTAGGAGCTGACCTGGTCACCGTGCTCGCCGAGGTCGCCCATGGCGGAGGAGGCGAAGAACAGCAGGGACTGCGCGTCCTCGCCCGCCGCGGGGACCAGGCCGGTGAGCCGGAAGTCCTCGACCACGCCCTTGGTCGAGACCTGCACCCGGTCGCCGACCTTCGCGCCGGCGGCGGACGCGGTGGCCGCGTCCAGCACGACGTCCCGCTCGTCCTTCGGCTCGTCGCCGTCGGTCAGCTCGAACGGTCCGAGGACGGCGGAAGCCCAGTCGTGGCCCCACGACTGGGCGCCGACCACCACGGGCTGCCCGTCGCGCACGACGGTCGCGGCGATGTTCGCCTCACCGACGACGCGCTCCACGCCGGCCACGCCCGCCAGTTCGCCGGCGAGCGCCGGGTCCAGCCACTGGCGTTCGACGAGGGCGACGGTCTTCATGTCCTTGAGGTCGTTCGGGTCCTCCTTGGGGACCGTGTACGCCTGCTGGCCGCTGATCACGATCGGCGCGGCGGCGAGGCGCTCCGGCGGCACCGCGATCCGGATGCCGGTCTCCATCAGACCGGCGCAGGCCACCACCAGCGCGGAGCCCAGCAGGACCGCGATGAACGTCGCGACGAAGCTCTGCCTGCGGTGGCGCAGCGTCGCGAGAGCCACTTCCCACATCAGTAGTAACCCCTCTTGCCGCTCTGGCCGGCGCCGTAGGTCCGGCGCGGCTGCTCGACCAGCGCGGTCAGGTGGGTCATCCGGTCGGCCACCGCCTCCGGGGTGGGGTTGCGGATCTCCCCGGCGATCTGGCCGTCGATGAGGAACACCACGCCGTCGGCGTACGAGGCGGCCACCGGGTCGTGGGTGACCATGACGATGGTCTGGCCGGTCACCATGACGGACTCGCGCAGCAGGTCGAGGACCTCGGCCGCGGTGCGGGTGTCCAGGGCGCCGGTGGGCTCGTCGGCGAAGACCACCGCCGGTTCGGTCACCACGGCGCGGGCGATCGCGACGCGCTGCTGCTGGCCGCCGGACAGCTCGCCGGGCAGGTGCTTGAGCCGCTGCTCCAGGCCCACCCGGCGGATCACGTCCGCCACCCGGTTGCGGTCGACCCGCCGGCCGGCCAGCTTGAGCGGCAACGTGACGTTCTGCTCGATGGTGAGCGCGGGCAGCAGGTTGAAGCTCTGGAAGATGAACCCGACCTTCTCGCGGCGCAGCTCGGTCAGGGCGACCTCGTTCTTGCCGGTGAGGTCGACGCCGTCCAGGAGCACCCGGCCGGCCGAGGGCTGGTCCAGCCCGGCCGCGGTCTGCAGCAGGGTGGACTTGCCCGAGCCCGACGGGCCCATCACGGCGGTGAAGCTGCCGTAGTCGAACTGCATGTCGATGCCCCGCAGGGCTTCCACCGCGCTGTCCCCGTTGCCGTACGTCTTGCGCACGGCCTCCATGCGGACTGCAGCTCGGGGCCCACCGCTGCTCTCCACTCGCTCAGGGCGCCTGCCGAACATCATCACTCCTGGTTCCGGTCCTGGTTGTCGTTCATGACAAAAACTATTGGCGGCGGGCGTTGCGTCCTATGGCCCTAGGAACACAGTTGAGGTGGGCCTAGACCTACCCGGCGCTCCCGGGCCGCCGCGGGCGGTCGGACCGCGGCGACGGCCGCCGGCTCCGCGACCGCGCCGGACGCCCTGACAAGTCACGCGATGGGCGCTCCACCGGGACGTCGGCCCGGTGTCCGACGCCCCGTGCCACCGGTCACCGGTGGACCGAGGTGGAGCGGATGGAGCTCAGCGCCGCCGTGGTCTGCACCGGCAGCGGACCGGCCCACAGATCCGCGGAGCCGGGCAGCAGACCGGTCGGCAGGTCGGCGCGGCGGCGGACCTTGAGCTTGCGGTACACGCGGGTCAGGTGCTGCTCCACGGTGCTGACCGTGATGTAGAGCTTGCGCCCGATCTCCCGGTTGGTGTGCCCCAGCGCGGCCAGCGCCGCGACCCTGCGTTCGGCGGAGCTCAGCGTGGCCAGGTCGTCCGGCTCCTCGTCGACCCCGGCGGCGGGCTCGGCGTCGCCTTCGGCGGCGGGCGCCAGGTCCAGCTGCGGCAGCAGGTGGCGGCGGCACAGCGCGCCGGCGCCGCAGGCCTCGGCGACGCGGATCGCGCGCTTGGCGACGATCTCGGCCGCGCCGGCCTCGCCCAGCTCGTCGTGCGTCGTGCTCAACGCGGCCAGGGCCAGCGAGAGCTCCACCTGGTCGCCGGCGTCCTGCAGCAACGTCACCGCTTCGCGCAGCATGGGCAGCCGCGGCTTCGCCTCGGCCGCGGTGGACAGCAACCGCAGGGACGTGCCGCGCACCCGGGGCACGTGCGCCCCGGGCCGGTCGAGCTGCGCCAGCGCCAGCTCGCCCACCCGCTCGGGGCGCTGGAGCCGGATCAGCGCCTGGGCCAGGTCGGTGCGCCACGGCAGCAGCGCCGGCAGGTCGAGGTCCCAGTGCACGGCCAGCGCGCCGCACTCGTCGAAGTCGGCGAACGCGGCGTCCGGCCGGCCGGCCGCCAGGTGCGCGTGGCCGCGCGCCCGCAGGTACACGGCCCAGTGCGCGGTGTCGCGAGCCGCGATCGGCACGCTGCGCCGCAGGTGCGCACGCGCGTCGTCGTGCTTGCCCTGCCAGGCCGTGGACAGCACCAGCGCCGCCAGCGGCGAGGCGATCGCCGGGCCCCAGTCGTGCGGCGCCAGCGCGGTGAGGGCGAGCCTGGCGAGCCGCTCCGCGGTGACCAGGTCGCCCTCCATGAGCGCGAGGTGGGCGCGGACGTCGGCGAGCACGGCCTTCCACGCCGACGCCTGACCCGAGCCGATCTCCTCGCGCAGCGCGTCGTACCACTGGCGCGCGCGGGCGACCGCGCCGCACGCGCCGAGCGTGAGCAGGGCGTGCACGGCCAGTTCGGGCGCGCTGTCGGGCATCCAGCGGTTGCGCAGGACCCACTCGGCGGAGGCCAGCACCTCTTCGGGGTGGTCCCGGGCGAGCGCCGTGCGGCGGTCACCGCTGCCGGAGTGGACCGCGACGGCCACGGTGGGGTGCACCGCGCGCACCCAGTCCCGGAGCACCCGGTGCTCGGTCACCGCCGGGGCGCCCGCCGGTCGGACGGCCACCTCGGTGGCGTCCTCCAGCGCGCGCAGGGTCTCCTCGGCGTCGGCGGTGTGCCCGTGCCAGAGCTGGTAGCGCAGCAACGCCCTGGTGTCGCGCACGGTCAGGTGGCCCTCGCGGGCCGCGCGGCGCAGCGGGGGCAGGTGCCGCGCGACGACGGACGGCGCGGTGCGCCACTGCACGGCGGCCAGCGCGGCGACGAGCGAGGCGGTCGCGGTCGGGTCGTCGCCCGGCGCGACGGTGCGGGCCAGCTTCAGGCACTCGGCGGCGCGGTCGAGGCGGTGCTCGGCCAGCGCGCTGTCCGCCGCGTCGCGCAGCACCGCCACCGCCCACGGCGCGTCGGCCGAGCCCGCCGCCACGAGGTGCGCGGCGATGTCGGTGCTCGGCAGGCCTTCGGCGAAGAGCAGGTCGGCGGCGGCGCGGTGCAGCCGGGTGTGCTCGTACGCGGGCAGGTCCCCCAGCACGGCCGTCCGCACCGCCGGGTGCCGGAACCGGCCGTCGTCCAGCAGGCCGGCGTGGTCCAGCGCGGTCACCGCCTCGGCCGCCGCGGCGGGGATGCCGCGCAACCTGCCGAGCAGTTCGGGCGCGGCGTTCTCGCCGAGCACCGCGATCGCCCGCACGACGTGCAGCAGGTCGGGACCCCAGCGGTGCAGGCACGCCAGGACCGCCTGGCGGAACGCCTCGCCGATCGCGACGTCGGTGTCCGGGTCGTCGTGCAGCGCCGCCCGGTGGTCTTGCACGAGTGCCTTGACCAGTAAGGGGTTCCCGCCGGTCACGGCGTGGTAGGACGGCGCGCACCGGTTCGCGGTGGCGGGGTCGAGCAGGTCGGCGACCAGTTGCGCGACCCCCCGCTGCGACAGCGGGGCGAGCCGCACGCCGGTGTACCACGGCATCCGGGTCAGCTCCGCCAGGACCAGCGCGTTGCCCCGGCCCGAGTAGTCGGACTCGGTGAGCACGACCGCGATCCGCGCGCCGCCGACGCGGCGCATGAGGTAGAGCAGGGTTTGCAGGCTGAGGGGGTCGGCGTGCTCCACGTCGTCCACCACCAGCACCACCGGCCGGGTGCGGGCGAGGTCGAGCAGCGCCTCGCCGGCCTCGCGGACCAGGTGCGGCGAGCGCCGGGCCTGGTCGGGGGCGTCGGCGTCCGAGTCCGGCACCGCGCTCAGCCGGGCCGCCGCCTCGTCCGCCGGTCCGGTGGCGAACTGCGAGAGCACCCCGCCGGGCAGACCGCGCTCGTCACGCGAGCAGGTGGCCGCGAACACCAGTGCGCCCGCCGCGCGAGCCGGCTCGTCGAGCGCGCGCACGAGCACGGTCTTCCCACCGGCGCCGGGGCCGCTCACGTGGATGACCTGACCCCGCCCGTCGACCGCCGCGGCGATCAACTGCGTCAGCTGCCCGAGGACTTGCTCGCGTTCCACTAGGCGCACAGTTCCTCCCCAGTCCCGCGTTGCTGTCCGTAATCAATCGCGCGACGTTGCGCAGCCGCTTGACTACCCAGCGCAATGCCTGCGGCTAGACAACTGTACAAGACGGAAGTGTAGATGAGGCGGAAAAAGTCATTCCAACCTTTCCCCGACGACTCAATCGCCCACCCCGTTGCCCGTTCCACGCCCGAATGGAACCCAAATGAAACACCGCCGTGCAACCTACTGCCGAGTAAATCACCCACAAAGTCACAGTTCAGCGACCCGAGTAGCAGTCGATCATGACATCGGTTTCCACTCGACCGCCACTCGGCCCCTCCGGGTAATGCACGGAAGGCGATTGGTCACGCCCGAACGGGGCCACCCATTTTGGTGACCCGGCCCACCCTCGGCCCGAAGGATTTCCGCATTAATCGGGGTTCGGGCCGCCATGACTCGTTGTGTCGGTACGGCCGTACGGATTAGCACCACAGAGTGGTCGTGGCCGGCTCACGTTCACCCCGCGAGGTGTCCGCCGGGGACCGGGCCGTCCCCGGCGGACACGGAGCGTGAGAGCGCAACCACGATCCACCACCGCGGTCAGTCCGTCGTCTCCAACTCCTCGTCGAGGATGTCGAACAGCTCGTCGGCCGTCACGGCGTCGAGCGACGCTTCCCCGTTCCCCGATTCGGGCACGCCGGGCGCCAGCCGGGCCACCAGCGCGCGCAGCCTCGCCTCCACGCGGGCGCGTTCCTCCTCGTCCGGCGCGGTCACGTCGAGCACCGCCTCCAACCGCGCCAGCTCGTCCTCCAGCGACGGCGCCGCCTCGCCCGCGCCGCCCAGCTCGACCACCAGGAAGTCCGCCACCTCCGCCGGCGTGGGGTGGTCGTAGACCAGCGTCGCCGACAGCCGCACGTCCAGCCGCTCGCCCAGCCGGTTGCGCAGCTCGACCGCCGCCAGCGAGTCGAAGCCCAGGTCCAGGAAGCCCTTGGCCGGGTCGACCGCCTGCGGGCCGTCGTGGCCCAGCACGGCCGCGGTCGCGGCACGGACCAGCTCCAGCAGGTGCGCGCGGAGGTCGCCCGGCGACAGCGCGTCGAGCCGCACGGCGTCCGGCTCGACGGCCCGCGCGGCACGGCGCCCGCCACGCGGCACGCCGCGCAGCACGGCCGCGACCGGGCCCGGGGCCGAGCGCGCCGCCGCGAAGTCCACCCGCGCCGGGACCAGTTCCGCCCGGTCTCCCGCCACCGCCGCGTCGAACAGCGCCAACCCTTCCCGAGGGCTCAGCGCCACCACGCCCGACTCCGCCATCCGCCGCAGGTCCCGGTCGTCGAGGCCCGCGGTCATGCCGCTGTCGACCCCGTGCCACAGGCCCCAGGCGAGGGCCGTGGCCGGCAACCCCTGCGCCCGACGTGCCCGCGCCAGGCCGTCCAGGAACGCGTTCGCCGCCGCGTAGGCCGTCTGGCCCGCGCCGCCGAGCACCGACACCAGGGACGAGAACAGCACGAACGCCTTGAGGTCGTGGTCGCGGGTCAGCTCGTGCAGGTGCCACGCCGCCTCGGCCTTCGGCCGCCACACCGCGTCCACCTGGTCGGCCGTGAGGTCGGTCAGCAGCGCGTCGTCCACCACCCCCGCCGCGTGCACCACCGCCGACAGCTCCACCCCGGCCACCAACGCCGCCAGCGCGTCGCGGTCGGCCACGTCGCACGCCGCCACCTCGACCGCCGCACCCACCGCGGTCAGGTCCGCCACCAGCTCCTCGGCGCCCGGCGTGGCCGGCCCGCGCCGGCCGACGAGCAGCAGCCTGCGCACACCGTGGGCGGTCACCAGGTGCCTGGCCACCGCGGCGCCGATCCCGCCGGCGCCACCGGTCACCAGCACCGTGCCGGCACCGAAGTCGGGGCGGGCACCGTCGGCCGCCCGCACCAGCCGGGGCACGTGCACCCGGCCGCCGCGCACCGCCACCTGCGGCTCATCCGAGGCCAGGGCGGCGGCCACGGCGTGGTCGGACTCGGCGCGCCCGTCCACGTCCAGCGCCACGACCAGGCCGGGGTGCTCGGCCTGCACCGAGCGCAGCAGTCCCCACAACGGCGCGTGCGCCAGGTTCACCGCCGACTCGTCCTGCGCGACCGCGACCGCGCCGGTCGTGACGACCACCAACCGGGCCGCCGGTGCGCCGCGGACCCAGTCCCGCAGCACGTCGACCAGTCGCGTCACCGCCTCGCGACCGGCCGCGGCCGGATCGTCGCCCGAGGTCGGTTCCAGCGGCAGCAGCACGAAGTCCGCGCCGGAGGCCGCGGCCGAGGCCACGTCGGGGTGCGCGACCGCGCCGAACCGGGGCTCGGGCGCCACCACGGCCGCCCGCACCGGGGCGGCGGCCGCGCCGGGCGCCGACGTCCAGTCGACCCGGTGCAGCGCGGCCGACCCCTGCTCGGGCACGGGCAGCGGGCGCACCGCCAGCGATCCGACCGAGGCGACCGGCGCGCCGGCGGCGTCCGCCAGCTCGAAGGCGTAGCCGCCGTCCCCGGCCCGGCTCAACCGCACGCGCAGCACCGACGCGCCGGACGCGTGCAGGACGACGTCGCGCCAGGCGAACGGCACGCTGACCCCGTCGCCGTCTTCGTCGTCGAGCAGGCCGGTAGTGTGCAACGCCGCGTCCAGCAGCGCCGGGTGCAGGCCGAACCGGTCCGCCCCGGCGGCCGTCGCGTCGTCCGCCACCACCTCGCCGAACACGTCGTCACCGCGCCGCCACGCCGCCACCAGGCCGCGGAACGCCGGGCCGTAGGCGTAGCCGCGATCGGCCAGCGCGTCGTACCACCCGGTCAGGTCGACCTCCACCGCGCCGGCGGGCGGCCACTCGTCCCAGTCGGCGGCCGGAGCCGCGAGGCCGGTGGCGAGCACACCGGTGGCGTGGCGGGTCCACTCGGAGCCGGGGACGTCCGGTCGCGTGTGGACGGTCAACGACCGGCGCGCGGACGGGTCCGGGCCGCTCACCGCGACCTGGAGCACCACGCCGCCGCGCGCGGGCAGCACGAGCGGCGCTTCGAGGGTCAGCTCCTCGACCCGGTCGCAGCCGACCTGGTCGCCCGCGTGGACCGCCAGCTCCGCCAGCACCGCGCCGGGCACCAGCACCCGCCCGGCCACCACGTGGTCGGCCAGCCAGGGCTGCGCGGCCGGTGAGACGCGACCGGTGAGCAGGACGCCGTCGTCGGCGAGCGCCACGACCTCGCCCGCGAGCGGGTGGCCCGCGCCGCCGTCGACCACGTCGAGCCAGTAGCGGCGGCGCTGGAACGGGTAGGTCGGCAGGTCCACGGCCCGCGTGCCGGACCCGGCGAACACCGCCGACCAGTCCGGTTCCGCGCCGCGCACGAACAGCGCGCCGAGCGCCAGCGCGGCGGTCGCGGCCTCCGACCGGTCGGCCCGCGACGCCGGCGCCAGGAACGCCGGGGTCGGGTCGAGCAAGCACTCCTGGGCGAGACCGGTCAGCACCGCGTCCGGGCCGATCTCCAGGTAGGTCGTGACCCCTTGGTCCTCCAGCGCGCGCACACCGTCGTGGAAGCGCACCGCACCCCGCACGTGACGCACCCAGTACTCCGGATCGGTCAACTCACCCGGACCGGCGACCCGGCCCGTCACGTTCGACACCACCGGCACCCGCGGCTCCGCACAGGACAAGGAGCGCACCACTTCGCGGAACCGGTCCAACACCGGCTCCGCGTGCGGCGAGTGGAACGCGCGCGACACCCGCAGCGCGCGGGTCTTGCGACCCTCCGCCCGCCACCTCACCACCAACTCGTCCAGCACCGCGCGGTCACCCGACACCACCACCGAACGCGGGCCGTTGACCGCCGCCACGTCCACCCGGCCCTCCGAGCCGACCAGCCAGCGCCGCACCTCCTCCTCGGTCGCCACCACCGCGACCATGCCGCCGTCCGACCGCATCTCCCCCATCAACGCACCACGCGACACCACCAACTTCACCGCGTCCGCCAGCGAGAACACCCCCGCCACATGTGCCGCCGCGATCTCACCCACGGAATGACCGGCCAGGAAGTCCGGCCGCACGCCCCACGACTCGAACAACCGGAACAACGCCACCTCGAACGCGAACAACGCCGGCTGACTGATCGCCGTGTCGTCCAAAGCCACCTGATCGTCCCCGAACACCACCTCAGCCAACGAACGACCCAACTCCACATCCGCCACCGCGCACACCTCGTCGAACACCGACGCGAACACCGGCCACCGCGCGTGCAGCTCACGACCCATGCCGATCCGCTGCGAACCCTGCCCGGTGAACAACACCGCCAGCCGGCCCGCGGAACGATCCGCGCGCACCACGCCCGGCCCTTCGCCGTCACGTGCCAGCGTGTCCAGCGCCGCGACGACGGCATCGGGGTCGGTGGCGGACACGGCGGCCCGGTGCTCCAGCGCCGACCGGGTCGTGGCGGCGGCGCGGACCACGTCCGCCAGCGGCAGGCCGCCGACCAGCGCCGCCCGCAGGTTGGCCGCCTGCGCCCGGAGGGCCGCCTCGCCGACCGCCGAGACCAGCAGGGGCGCGACCGGCGCCGCGGTGTCGGTGTCCACCGGGACCGGCTCCGGTGCGGGAGCCTGCTCCAGCACGAGGTGCGCGTTGGTGCCGGAGATGCCGAACGACGACACACCGGCCCGACGCGGACGACCCGTCTCCGGCCACGCGCGGGCCTCCGTCAACAGCTCGACGGCGCCCTCCGACCACTCCACCTGCGGCGTGCGCTCCCCCACGTGCAACGTCTTCGGCAGCACGCCCTCGCGCAGCGCCATCACCATCTTGATCACCCCGGCCACGCCGGCCGCCGCCTGCGTGTGCCCGAAGTTCGACTTCACCGAACCGAGGTACAGGGGTTCCGGGCGGTCCTGGCCGTAGGTCGCGATCACCGCCTGCGCCTCGATCGGATCACCCAACCGAGTACCGGTGCCATGCGCTTCAACCGCGTCGACCTCGGTGTGCGACAACCCCGCACTCGCCAACGCCGCCCGGATCACCCGCTGCTGAGACGGACCATTCGGCGCGGTGAGGCCGTTCGACGCACCGTCCTGGTTCACCGCCGACCCACGCAACAACGCCAACACCTGATGACCGTTGCGCCGCGCGTCCGACAACCGCTCCAACACCACCACGCCGACGCCCTCGGACATCGCGGTGCCGTCGGCGTCGGCGGAGAAGGACTTCGCCCGACCGTCGGGCGCGAGGCCGCGCTGGAGGCTGAA
Source organism: Saccharothrix sp. 6-C (assembly GCF_016695385.1). Taxonomy (NCBI): domain Bacteria; kingdom Bacillati; phylum Actinomycetota; class Actinomycetes; order Pseudonocardiales; family Pseudonocardiaceae; genus Saccharothrix; species Saccharothrix sp. 6-C. The sequence goes on from NZ_CP064192.1 coordinate 4,246,246, forward strand.
GTCGATCAGCGTGTCCGGGGTGGCCATCACGCTCACGCCGCCCGCGAGGGCGAGCGAGCACTCGCCGTTGCGCAACGCCTGCGCCGCCAGGTGGATCGACACCAGCGACGACGAGCACGCCGTGTCCACCGACAACGACGGCCCCTCGAAGCCGAAGACGTAGGACAACCGGCCGGACGCGACCGACGCCAAGGACCCGTTGCCCAGGTAGCCCGCCAGGTCCTCCGGGATGTGGTTGAGCCGGGTCGCGTAGTCGTTGTACATGATGCCCACGAACACGCCGGTGTGGCTGCCGCGCAGGCCGGTCGGGTCGATGCCCGCCCGCTCCAACGCTTCCCAGGACGTCTCCAGCAGCAGCCGCTGCTGCGGGTCCATCGCCAACGCCTCACGCGGCGAGATGCCGAAGAACGCGGGGTCGAAGTCGGCGGCGTCGTGCAGGAAGCCACCCTCCAGCGCGCAGAACCTGCCCGCCTTGCCCGGTTCCGGGTCGTACAGGGCCTCCACGTCCCAACCCCGGTCGGACGGCAGGGGCGAGATGCCGTCGCGCCCGGCCGCGAGCAGCTGCCACAGCTGTTCGGGTGTGGTGACCCCGCCGGGGAACCGGCAGCCCATGCCGACGACGACGATCGGGTCGTCGGACACCGCGGCCGGGGTGGCAGCGGTCCGCACCGGGGTGTCCTCGCCCAGCAGCTCGGACTTGAGCAGCGCCGCGAGGACCACCGGTGTCGGGTGGTCGAACACCAGGGTCGCGGGCAACCGCAACCCCGTCACCGCGTTGAGCCGGTTGCGCAGCTCCACCGACGCCAACGAGTCGAAGCCCAGGTCGCGGAACGCCTTGCGGGGTTCCACCGCCTCGACGCCGTCGTGACCCAGCACCGCCGCCACGTGCGTGCGCACCAGCTCCAGCAGCAGGTGGTCGCGTTCGGTCCCGGGCAGCGCGGTGAGCCGGTCGGCGAGCGACGGCCCGCCCGCGGCCGAAGGGCCGGACACCCGGCGCGCGGGCTTGCGCACCAGCGCGCGGAACAACGCGGGCACCTCGTCCCGCGCCCGCAGCGCCGCCGTGTCCAGCCGCATCGGCACGAGCAGCGCCCGGTCGGCGGCCAGCGCCGCGTCGAACAGCGCCAAGCCCTCCTCGGTGGTCAGCCCCAGCAGGCCCGAGCGGGCCAGGCGGGCCACGTCGGCGTCGGTGAGGTGCGCGGTCATCCCGCTGCGCTGCTGCCAGAAGCCCCAGGCCAGCGACGTGCCGGGCAGGCCGGCCGCGCGGCGGGCGTGGACCAGGCCGTCCACGTAGGCGTTGGCCGCGGCGTAGTTGCCCTGGCCGCCGCCGTCCACCGCGCCCGCCGCCGACGAGAAGGCGACGAACGCCGTCAGGTCCCCGGTCAGCTCGTGCAGGTGCCGAGCGCCGTCGGCCTTCGGCCGCCACGCGGTGTCGAAGCGCGCGCCGTCCAGGTCGGTGACGAGCGCGTCGTCGAGTGCGGCGGCGGCGTGCACGACGGCGGTCAGGTCGGCGATACCGGCCAACAACCCCGCCACCGCAACGCGGTCCGCCACATCACACGCCACCACCTCCACCCGCACACCCACCGCGACCAACTCGTCGCGCAACTCCACCGCACCAACCGCATCAAGACCACGCCGACTCGCCAACACCAACGACCGCACACCATGACCAGCCACCAGATGCCGAGCCAACACCGCACCCAAACCACCCGTACCACCAGTCACCAAAACCGTCCCACCACCGAACGACCCGGCAGACCGACCGGCCACGACCGGCACCCGCACGAGGCGGCGGGCGAACAGCTCCTCGTCGCGGATCGCGACCTCGGGTTCGCCCGCGCCGAGCGCCGAGGTCAGCTCGTCCCACCCGACCGGCCAGCGGTCGGTGTCCACCAGCACGAAGCGGTCCGGGTGCTCCGAGGCCGCCGCGCGCACCAGACCGTGCACCGCGGCCACCGCGGGGTCGACCGGCGCGTCGCCCGCGTCGGCGCCACCCCGGGTCAGCACGACCAGGCGGGCCGCGGCGAACCGCTCGTCGGCCAGCCAGTCCCGGACCACCGCCAGCACGTCGTCCACGGTGGACCTGTCGCCCGCCGGGACGACCGGGAGCACCGCCCAGTCGGGCACGTCGGTCAGCTCGGCCAGTCCGGCGACCTGCGGCACGTACTTGCCCAGCCCGGCGCCGAGCACCACGATCCGCCCGGTGGTCGGCTCGGCGGTGAGCGGGGTCCAGTCGATGCCGAACAGCGCGTCCGCCACGCCACCGGCCGGCGCGGACACCTCGCGGGAGAGCAGGGCCGCCACGACGGCGACCGGCGCGCCGGTGTGGTCGGCGATCCGGATGGCCAGGCCGTTCGCGTCCGAGGGGGTCAACGTCACGCGCAGCGCCGTCGCGCCGGTCGCGAACAACCCGACACCGGTCCACTCGAACGGCACCTGGGGCGGTCCGCTCGGGTCCTCCACCACCAGGGCGGCGTGCAGCGCGGCGTCGAGCAGCGCCGGGTGCAGGCCGAAGCCGGTCGCGGCCACGCCCTCGGGCAGCGCGACTTCGGCGTACACCTCGGCACCGGCCCGCCACGCGGCGCGCAGCCCGCGCAACGCCGGGCCGTACTGGTACCCGCGATCGGCGAGCACGTCGTAAGCGCCGGTCAGGTCGACCGGTTCGGCGCCTGCCGGCGGCCACGCGGTCAGCTCGAAGTCCGCCTCCGCGCCGGTTTCCGCCAGCGAGCCCGACGCGTGGCGGGTCCACGGGCCGTCCCGGTCGTCCGGTCGCGAGTGGACGGTCACGGCACGGCGGCCGGTCGGGTCGGGCGCGCCGACCCGGACCTGCACCCGCACCCCGCCGCGGCCTGGCAGCGGCAACGGCGCCTCGATCGTGAGCTGCTCCACCAGGTCGCAGCCGACCTCGTCACCGGCCCGGAGCGCGAGCTCGACGAAGGCGGTGCCGGGCAGCAGGGGCGTCCCGGACAGCGCGTGGTCGGCCAGCCAGGCGTGCGAGGACAACGACAGCCGGCCGCTGAGCAGCACCTCGTCGGCGTCCGCGACGGTGACCACCGCGCCGAGCAGCGGGTGCTCGGCGGAGCCGAGGCCGGCCGACGACACGTCGCCCGCGGGCGCGGTCGCGTCGAGCCAGAAGCGGCGGCGCTGGAAGGCGTAGGTGGGCAGGTCGACCGTGCGCGGAGCGGCGTCGGCGAGCAGCCCCGCCCAGTCCACCGGCGCGCCGCGGGTCCACGCCTCCGCGAGGGACAGCAGCAGCCGGCGCGGGCCGCCGTCGTCACGGCGCAGCGAACCGACGGCGGCGACCTCGATCCCGCCGGCGTCGGCCGTGTCCTGCACGGCGGCGGTGAGCACCGGGTGCGGGCTGCACTCGACGAACACCGTGTGGCCGTCGGCGACCAGCGCGCGGGTGGCGCCGATGAAGTCCACGGTCTCGCGCAGGTTCGCGTACCAGTAGTCGGCGTCCAGCGTCGCGGTGTCGACCGGCTCGGCGGTGACCGTCGAGTAGAACGGCACGCTCCCGGTGCGCGGCGCGATGCCCGCCAGCACCTCGGCGAGCCGCTCGCGCAGCGCCTCCACGTGCGACGAGTGCGAGGCGTAGTCCACCGCCACCCGGCGCACCCGCGCGCCGCCGGCCGTCAACGCCTCGCCCGCGGCGTCGAGCGCGGCCGGGTCGCCGGAGAGCACCACCGACGCCGGGCCGTTGACCGCCGCGACGGACGCGCCCGGCGTCAGGTGCTCGCGCACCCGTTCCACGGGCAGCAGCACGGACATCATCCCGCCCTTGCCCGCCAGGTCCTCGGCGATCGCCAGGCTGCGCAGCGCCACGACCGCCGCGCCGTCCCGCACCGACAGCCCGCCCGCGACGACCGCCGCCGCGATCTCGCCCTGGGAGTGCCCGACGACCGCGTCCGGGCGCACGCCGTGCGACCGCCACAGCTCGGCCAGCGACACCATCACCGACCACAGCACGGGCTGCACGACGTCGACGCGGTCCAGCGGCGGGGCGCCGGGCAGGCCGCGCACCACGTCGAGCAGCCGCCAGTCCACGTGCCGCTCCAGTGCGGCGGCGCACTCGGCCATCCGCTCGGCGAACACCGGCGAGGAGTCGAGCAGCTCCACGGCCATGCCCGCCCACTGCGTGCCCTGACCGGGGAACACGAACACCACGCGGGGATCGGCGCCGGCGACGCCCTCGACCGGGGTGGCGGCAGCGTCGCCCTCGGCGAGCGCCACGACGCCCGCCCGCAGCTCGGCCAGGTCTTCGCCCACGACCACCGCGCGGTGCTCCAGCGCGGCCCGCGTGGTGACCAGGGAGTGCGCCACGTCCTCCGCCCGCAGGTCGGGGTGCTCGGCCAGGTGGGCGGCGAGCCGCGCGGCCTGCTGCGCCACCGCCGCGCGGGTCCGGCCGGACAGCGCGAACGGCACCGGACCGGCCCCGACCGGCCCGAATTCGACCGGCCCGGCCCCGACCGGCTCGGGCGCGTCCGCCGGGTCCTCGGCGGGCGCCTGTTCCAGCACGACGTGCGCGTTGGTGCCCGAGATGCCGAACGACGACACACCGGCCCGGCGCGGACGCCCGGTCCTCGGCCACGGCACCGTGCTCGTCGGGAGCTGCACCGCGCCGAGCTCCCAGTCGACCTGCGGGCTGGGCTCGGTGACGTGCAGCGTGCGCGGCACCTCGCCCGCCCGCATCGCCAGCACCATCTTGATCACGCCCGCGACGCCCGCCGCCGCCTGCGTGTGGCCGATGTTCGACTTGATCGAGCCGAGGTAGAGCGGGGTGTCCCGGTCCTGGCCGTAGGTGGCGATGACCGCCTGCGCCTCGATCGGGTCGCCGAGCGGGGTGCCGGTGCCGTGCGCCTCGACCACGTCCACGTCGGCGGGCCGCACGCCGCCGGCCGCGAGCGCCGCCCGGATCACCCGTTGCTGCGAGGGGCCGTTCGGCGCGGTGAGGCCGTTGGACGCGCCGTCCTGGTTGACCGCCGACCCGCGCAGCAGCGCCAGGACCTGGTGGCCGTTGCGCCGGGCGTCGGACAGGCGTTCCAGCACCAGCAGGCCCACGCCCTCGCCCCAGCCCGTGCCGTCGGCGTCGGCGGAGAACGACTTGGACCGGCCGTCGCCGGCCAGCCCGCGCTGGAGGCTGAAGTCGACGAACGTGTCCGGTGTCGCCATCACCGTGACGCCGCCCGCGAGCGCCAGCGAGCACTCGCCGTTGCGCAACGCCTGCGCCGCCAGGTGAATGGACACCAACGACGACGAGCACGCCGTGTCCACCGACACCGCCGGACCTTCGAGCCCCAGCACGTAGGACACGCGGCCGGACAAGACGCTGGCGATGCTGCCGTTGCCGATGTACCCGGCGATGTCCTCGGGCACCTCGCGCAGCCGGGTGCCGTGGTCGTGGTACATCACGCCGGCGAACACGCCGGTCGGGCTGCCCTTGAGCGACAGCGGGTCGATGCCCGCCCGCTCCAACGCCTCCCAGGACGCCTCCAGCAGCAGGCGCTGCTGCGGGTCCATCGCCGTCGCCTCGCGCGGACCGATGCCGAAGAACTCCGCGTCGAAGTCCAGCGCGTCGCGCAGGAAACCGCCTTCGCGCACGTAGGTCTTGCCGGCGCAGCCCGGTTCCGGGTCGAAGATCGCGTCCACGTCCCAGCCCCGGTCGCCGGGGAACTCCGACACCGCGTCCACCCCGTCCGCGACCAGCCGCCACAGCTGCTCGGGCGTGCTCACCCCGCCGGGGTAGCGGCAGCTCATCGCGACGATGGCGATCGGGTCGTCGACCGGTCGAGCCGGCGGCGGCGCCGGTTCGACCCCCGGCCCGTCGCCGAGCACCGTGGCGCCGATGTGGGTCGCGAGCGCCACCGGGGTGGCGTAGTCGAAGACCAGCGTCGCGGGCAGCCGCAACCCCGTCACGGCGTTCAACCGGTTGCGCAGCTCCACCGCGGCCAGCGAGTCGAACCCGATCTCGCTGAACGCGCGTCCGGGTTCCACGGCCTGCGGGCTGTCGTGCCCCAGCACCGCCGCCACGTGCGCCCGCACGAGGTCCAGCAGCACCCGGTCGCGCTCGGCGGCGGGCCGGGCCGCCAGGTCGTCGGCGAAGTCCGCGCCGCCCGCGCGGACCGTGCCCGCCGCGCGCCGCGCCGGTCGCACCAGGCCGTGGAACAGCGGTGGCAGGTGCCCGCCGCGAGCGCGCAGGGCGGTGAAGTCGAGCTTGACCGGCACCAACGCCGGGTCGTCCGCCGCCAGGGCGGCGTCGAAGGCGGCCAAACCGTCGGCGGTGGGCAGGGCGGGCAGCCCGGCCCGGCCCATCCGCGCCACGTCGGCCTCGGACAGGTGCGCGGTCATCCCGCTGCGCTGCTCCCACAGGCCCCAGGCCAGGGAGACGGCGGGCAGGCCCCGCGCGCGGCGGGCGTGCGCGAGCGCGTCGAGGTAGGCGTTCGCGGCGGCGTAGTTGCCCTGGCCCGCGCCGTCCACCACGCCGGCGGCGGAGGAGAACAGCACGAACGCGCGCAGGTCGCCGGCCAGCTCGTGCAGGTGCCGCGCGCCGTCGGCCTTGGGCCGCCACGCGGTGTCCACCTGCTCGGGCGTCATGCCCGACACGAGCCCGTCGGCCAGCACGCCCGCCGCGTGCACCACCGCGGTCAGGCCGTCGACGCCGGCCAGCACGGCGGCCACCGCGTCGCGGTCGGCGACGTCGCACGCCACCACCTCGACCCGGGCGCCCGCCGCGGTCAGCTCGTCGCGCAGCTCCACCGCGCCGGTCGCGTCGAGGCCCCGGCGGCTGGTCAGCACCAACGACCGCACGCCACGCCCGACCAGGTGCCGTGCCACCAGCGCGCCCAGGCCACCGGTGCCGCCGGTGACCAGCACGCGGTCCTCGTCGGTCCACTCGAAGGCGGGCCCGCCGGTCGCCCGGGCCAGCCGGGGCACGAGCAGCGCGCCGGCGCGGACCGCGACCTCCGGCTCCGCCGACCCGAGCGCGGGGCGCGGGTCGGCGGCCGGGTCGTCCAGGTCCAGCAGCACGAACCGGTCCGGGTTCTCCGCCTGGGCGGCCCGCACCAGCCCCCACGCGGGCGCGACGGTCTCGTCCACGGTGGTGCCACCGGCGGGCACCGCGCCCGAGGTCGTCACGACCAGGCGCGCGGCGGCGAAGCGGTCATCGGCCAGCCACGTGCGCACGGCCGTCAGCACGGCGTCCACCGTGGACCGGGCGGTGGCGGGCGCCGGGCGCAGCAGCACCCAGTCCGGCACGTCGTCCAGCTCGGCGAGATCGGTCACCTCGGTCAGCGCGCCCGTGGCGGGCGTCGCCGACGCGGGCACCCAGTCGACCCGGTACAGCACGTCCGGGCCGGTCGCGGCGGTCAGCGCGGCGACCGGCGCCGGCCGGGTGACCAGCGCCTCGACCGTCGCCACCGGATCGCCCGCCGGGTCGGTGAGCAGCAGCGCCACCGCGTGGTCGCCGACCGGGGTGACCCGCACCCGGACGGCGGTCGCGCCGGTGGCGTGCAGCGACACGCCCGTCCAGGCGAACGGCAGCTCGACGACGCCCTCGTCGCCGCCCGCGCCGGTCGCGTGCAGGCAGGCGTCCAGCAGCGCCGGGTGCAGGCCGAAGGCTGCCGCGTCGGCGACGCCGTCGGGCAGGGCCACCTCCGCGTAGACGTCGTCACCGGAGCGCCAGGCGGCGCGCAGCCCCCGGAACACCGGCCCGTAGTCGTAACCGCCGGCGGCCAGCTCGTCGTAGAGCGCTGCCACGTCCACGCGGGTCGCGTCGGCGGGCGGCCACTGGGTGAGCCGGTCGGGCGCGGTGCGGGGCGCGCGGTCCACGAAACCGGTGGCGTGCCGCGTCCACGCGTCCTCGGCCCCGTCGAGGCGCGAATGGATGGTCACCGCTCGTCGCCCGGTCGCGTCCTCGCCACCCACCGCGACCTGGAGCACCACGCCACCGCGTGCGGGCAGCACGAGCGGCGCTTCGAGGGTCAGCTCCTCGACCCGGTCGCAGCCGACCTGGTCGCCGGCGCGCACGGCGAGTTCCACGAACGCCGTGCCGGGCAGCAGGGTCGTGCCCGCGGCGGCGTGGTCGGCCAGCCAGCGGTGGGTGCCCAGCGACAGCCGCCCGGTCAGCAGCACGCCGCCGTTGTCGGCCGTGGCGACCGCCGCGCCGAGCAGCGGGTGCCCGGCCGGGCCGAGTCCCGCCGCGGTGACGTCGCCGGGCCCGCTGGTCGCGTCCAGCCAGTAGCGTCGGTGCTGGAAGGGGTAGGTCGGCAGGTCCACCACGCGGGAGTCGCCGACCAGCTCGGCCCAGTCCGGTTCCGTGCCGCGCACGAACAACGCGCCGAGCGCCAGCGCCGCGGTCGCGGTCTCCGACCGGTCGGCGCGCACCGCCGGCACCATCAACGCCGGGGTCGGGTCGACCAGGCAGTCCTGGCCCAGGCCGGTGAGCACCGCGTCCGGGCCGATCTCCAGGTAGGTCGTGACGCCCCGCTCTTCCAGCGCGCGCACACCGTCGTGGAAGCGCACCGCACTCCGCACGTGACGCACCCAGTACTCCGGATCGGTCAACTCACCCGGACCGGCGACCCGGCCCGTCACGTTCGACACCACCGGCACCCTGGGTTCCGCGAACGACAAGGAGCGCACCACTTCGCGGAACCGGTCCAACACCGCCTCGGCGTGCGGCGAGTGGAACGCGCGCGACACCCGCAGCGCGCGGGACTTGAGGCCTTCCGCCTTCCACCGCATCACCAACTCGTCCAGCACCGCGCGGTCACCCGACACGACCACCGAACGCGGGCCGTTGACCGCCGCCACGTCCACCTTGTCCTCGACACCCGCGAGCCACGTGCGGATCTCGTCCTCGCCGGCGACCACCGCGACCATGCCGCCGTCCGACCGCATCTCTGCCATCAACGCGCCGCGCGACACCACCAACTTCACCGCGTCCGCCAGCGAGAACACCCCCGCCACGTACGCCGCCGCGATCTCGCCCACCGAGTGGCCGGCGACGTGATCGGGCCGCACGCCCCACGACTCGAACAGCCGGAACAACGCCACCTCGAACGCGAACAACGCCGGCTGACTGATCGCCGTGTCGTCCAAAGCCACCTGATCGTCCCCGAACACCACCTCCGCCAACGAACGACCCAACTCCACGTCCGCCGCCGCGCACACCTCGTCGAACACCGACGCGAACACCGGCCACCGAGCGTGCAGCTCACGACCCATGCCGATCCGCTGCGAACCCTGCCCCGTGAACAACACCGCCAAGCCACCGGGCACCCGGCCGCCCTGGACCACGCCTGACCCGCTGTCACCGGCGGCGAGCCCGGTCAGCGCGGCGAGGAGGCCGTCCCGGTCGGCGGCGACGACGGCGGCCCGCCGTTCGTGCGCGGCACGGGCGGTGGCCAGCGAACGCGCCACGTCCGGCAGCGCCAGGTCGGGCTCGGCGGTCAGCCGCCGCGCCAACCGGGCCGCCTGGTCGCGCACGGCTTGGTCCGTGCGGCCGGACAGCACGATCGGCACCCGCAGCGGAACCTCGGACCGCACCACGTCCGGTTCGTCGGCCGCCTGTTCGAGGACGAGGTGCGCGTTCGTGCCGGAGATGCCGAACGACGACACACCCGCCCGGCGCGGACGTCCGGTCTCGGGCCACGCACGGGCTTCGGTCAACAGCTCGACGGAGCCTTCGGACCATTCGACCTGGGGCGTGCGTTCGCCCACGTGCAGCGTCCTGGGCAGCACGCCCTGGCGCATCGCCATCACCATCTTGATCACACCGGCGACGCCCGCCGCCGCCTGCGTGTGGCCGATGTTGGACTTGATCGAGCCCAACCACAGCGGCTCCGAACGGTCCTGGCCGTAGGTCGCGATCACCGCCTGCGCCTCGATCGGGTCACCCAACCGAGTGCCGGTGCCGTGCGCTTCGACCGCGTCGACCTCGGTGTGCGACAACCCCGCACTCGCCAACGCCGCCCGGATCACCCGCTGCTGAGACGGACCATTCGGCGCGGTGAGGCCGTTCGACGCACCGTCCTGGTTCACCGCCGACCCACGCAACAACGCCAACACCTGATGACCGTTGCGCCGCGCGTCCGACAACCGCTCCAACACCACCACGCCGACGCCCTCGGACCAGCCAGTGCCGTCGGCGTCCGCGGAGAACGACTTGGACCGGCCGTCGCCGGCCAGCCCGCGCTGGAGGCTGAAGTCCAGGAACGTGTCCGGTGTCGCCATCACCGTGACGCCGCCCGCGAGCGCCAGCGAGCACTCGCCGTTGCGCAACGCCTGCGCCGCCAGGTGAATGGACACCAGCGACGACGAGCACGCCGTGTCGACGGTGACCGCCGGACCTTCCAGCCCCAGCACGTAGGACACCCGGCCGGACGCGACCGACGCCAACGACCCGTTGCCCAGGTACCCGGCCAGGTCCTCGGGGATGTGGTTCAGCCGCAACGCGTAGTCGTGGTACATCACGCCCGCGAACACGCCGGTCGGGCTGCCCTTGAGCGACGACGGGTCGATGCCCGCCCGCTCCAACGCCTCCCAGGTGGTTTCCAGCAGCAACCGCTGCTGCGGGTCCATCGCCGTCGCCTCGCGCGGACCGATGCCGAAGAACTCCGCGTCGAAGTCCAGCGCGTCGGCCAGGAAGCCGCCTTCCACGGAGTAGGTCTTGCCGGGTTTGCCCGGCTCCGGGTCGTACAGGTCGGCGACGTTCCACCCGCGGTCCTCGGGGAACCGCGTGATGCCGTCCGCGCCGCTCGCGACCAGGTCCCACAGCTGCTCGGGCGTCGTCACGCCGCCCGGGTAGCGGCAGCTCATGCCGACGATCGCGATCGGCTCGTCGACCACCGCCGCGACCCGGTCGACGGGGTGGCCCGGCGCGGCCGTCGGGGTGGCCGCGCCGAGCGCCTTCTCCCGGATGTGCGCGACGAGCGCCACCGGAGTCGGGTGGTCGAACACCAGGGTCGCGGGCAGCCGCAACCCCGTCACGGCGTTCAACCGGTTGCGCAGCTCCACCGCGGCCAACGAGTCGAACCCCAGGTCGCGGAACGCCTTGCGCGGTTCGATGGCCTGCGGGCTCCCGTGGCCCAGCACCGCCGCCACGTGGGTGCGGACCAGGTCCAGCAGCTTGGCGTCGCGGTCCGCCTCGGGCAGGTCGGCGAGCCCGGCCAGCGGCGCCGGGCCACCGGCCACCGCCCCGCCCGCCGTGCGCCGGGCCGCCGGCACCAGGCCGCGCAGCAGCGCGGGCACGCCGTCGACGCGGGCGCTCAGCGCGGCCAGGTCGAGGCGGACCGGCACGACGACCGGTTCCGCCGTGCTCAGCGCGGCGTCGAGGAGAGCCAGGTTCTCCGCCGGCGTCAGGCCCGGCATCCCGGAGCGCTCGACGCGCTGGAGCGCGGCTTCGTCGAGCACCGCGCCCATGCCGTCCTCGCCGAGCCACAGGCCCCAGGTCAACGCGGTCGCGGGCAGGCCCTCGGCGCGGCGGCGGGAGGCGAGGGCGTTGAGGAAGGCGTTGGCCGCCGCGTAGTTGCCCTGGCCGGGGTTGTCCAGCAGCGCGGCGAGGGAGGAGTACAGGACGAACGCGGTCAGCTCGCGGTCGCGGGTCAGCTCGTGCAGGTGCCAGGCGGCGTCGGCCTTGGGCCGCAGCACGGTGTCGACCTGCTCGGCGTCCAGGGTGCCGATCGTGCCGTCGGCGACGACACCGGCCGCGTGCACCACGGCGGTCAGGTCGGCGATACCGGCCAACAACCCCGCCACCGCAACGCGGTCCGCCACATCACACGCCACCACCTCCACCCGCACACCCACCGCGACCAACTCGTCGCGCAACTCCACCGCACCAACCGCATCAAGACCACGCCGACTCGCCAACACCAACGACCGCACACCATGACCAGCCACCAGATGCCGAGCCAACACCGCACCCAAACCACCCGTACCACCAGTCACCAAAACCGTCCCACCACCGAACGACCCGGCAGACCGACCGGCCACGACCGGCACCCTGGCCAGCCTCGGCGCCAGGACCGCGCCCTCGCGCACCGCGAGTTCCGGTTCACCGGTGGCGGCGGCGTCGACCAGCCTGGCGGCGGACGCCTCGGCGCCGTCCAGGTCGACCAGCGCGAACCGGTCGGGGTGCTCCGCCCGCGCGGCGCGCACGAGACCCCACACCGAGGCGTGCGCCAAGTCGTCGGACGCCGCGTCACGGGTCACCACGACCAGCCGCGACGACGCGAACCGCTCGTCGGCCAACCAGGCGCGCAGCAGGTCCAGCACCGCGTTCACCGAGGCGCGCACGGCGGTGAGCGGGTCACCGCCCGCCGCGGGCACCTCGTAGAGCACCACCTCCGGCACCGCCACGCCGGTCGCCAGCGCCGTCGACAGCGCGGTCAGGTCGGGGTACCCGGTGATGCCGGGACGGCTCGCGCCCAAGGCGACGGCGCGACCGGCCGGCGCGGGCGCGGCGTGCCTGCCGGTCCACTCCAGCCGGAACAGCGACTCGTGGTGCTCGCGGCGGGCGGCGGCCAACTGCTCGGCGGTCACCGCGCGGGACACGAACGACCCGATCGTCGCGACCGGCGCCCCGCTCGGGTCGGCGACGGTCAGCGTGACCGCGTCGTCGCCCGCCGGTGAGATCCGGACCCGCACCGCCGACGCGCCCGAGGCGTGCAGCACGACGTCGCTCCAGGCGAACGGGATGCGCACCTCGTCCGCCGGGCCCACGCCCGCCGCGTCCAGCGCGTGCAGCGCGGCGTCGAGCACGGCGGGGTGCAGCCCGAAGTCGGCGGCCGCGGCCCGCTCGCCGTCGGGCAACGCCACCTCGGCGTACACGTCGTCGCCGTGGCGCCACACCGCGCGCAGACCTCGGAACACCGGTCCGTAGCCGTAGCCGCGCTCGGCCAGGTCGGCGTAGACGCGGGAGACGTCCACCCGCTCCCCCACCGGCGGCCACGCGTCGAGGGGTCGCGGCGCGGGCACGGGGCCGGCGGCCAGCACACCGCCCGCGTGCCGCGTCCACACGACCGCGCCGGGCGAGTTCTCCGGTCGCGTGTGGACGGTCACGGTGCGGCGACCGTCGTCGCCGGGCGCGTCCACCACCACCTGGAGCACCACGCCGCCCTCGTCGGGCAGCACCAGCGGCGCCTCCAGGGTCAGCTCCTCCAGCACCGGGCAGGCGACCTCGTCGCCGGCGCGCACCGCCAGCTCCACGAACGCGGTGCCGGGCAGCAGCACCGCGCCGGAGATCGTGTGGTCGGCGAGCCAGGGGTGCGTGCGCCGGGACACCCGGCCGGTGAGCACCACGCCGTCGCCGCCCGCGAGCCCGACCACCGCGCCGACCAGCGGGTGGTCGGCGGCGCGCTGGCCCAGGCCGGCGGCGTCGGCCCCGGCGGGACCGGACTCCAGCCAGAAGCGCGTGCGCTGGAACGCGTAGGTCGGCAGGTCCACGCGCGCGCCGACGCCCTTGGGCAGCAGCGCCGCCCAGTCGACCCCGGCGCCGCGCACGTGGGCCAGGGCCACGGCGGCGCGCACGTCGGCGACCTCGTCGCGGTCCTTGCGCAGCAACGGGGCGAAGGCCGCCTCCGCGTCGTCCACGGTGTCCTGCGCCATCGCGGTGAGCACCGGGTCCGGGCCCAGCTCGAGGAACGTGGTCACCCCGCTGTCCGCGAGGTGCCGCACGGCGTCGTGGAACCGGACCGCGCGGCGCACCTGCCCGACCCAGTACTCCGGCGCGCACAGCTGGTCGGCGGTCGCGGGCCGGCCGGTGACGTCGGAGACGATCGGGATCGTCGGCGGCGAGTAGGTCATCACCTCGGCGACCCGCCGGAAGTCGGCGAGCACCGGTTCCATCAGCGGCGAGTGGAAGGCGCGGTCGACCCGCAGCCGCTTGGTCCTCACGCCCCGCTCGGCGAGCACGCCGGCGATCTCCAGCACGGCGTCCTCCGCGCCGGACAGCACCACGGCGCGCGGCCCGTTGACCGCGGCGAGGTCGACTTCGTGCTCCCGGCCGGCGAGCAGCGGGCGCACTTCGTCCTCGCCGGCGCGCACGGACACCATCGCGCCGCCGGCGGGCAGCGCCTGCATCAGCCGGCCGCGCGCGCCGACCAGCAACGCCGCGTCCTCCAGCGACAGCACGCCCGCGACGTGCGCGGCGGTGATCCCGCCCAGCGAGTGGCCGACGAGCACGTCCGGGCGCACGCCCCACGACTCGACCAGCCGGTACAGCGCGGTCTCCAGGGCGAACAGGGCGCTCTGCGCGTAGGAGGTCCGGTCGAGCAACGCGGCCAGGTCGCTGCCCGGCGCGGCGAACATCACGTCGCCGAGCGGGTGCTCCAACTGCAGGTCGAGCCAGCCGCACGCGGCGTCCACCGCCTTGGCGAACACGGGGAACGCGCGGTAGAGCCGCCTGCCGGCGTCCAGCCGCTGGCTGCCCTGGCCGGTGAACAGGAAGGCGAGCAGCCCGGGTCCCTTCGCGCCGCGCACCAGGCCGGGAGCGTCTTCTCCCCCGGCGAGCGCGGTCAACGCGCGGACGGCGTCGTCGCGGTCCTCGGCGAAGATCACCGCGCGGTGCTCCAGCGCGGCACGGCGGGTGGCCAGCTCGCGCGCGGTGTCGACCAGGTTCGGCGGGGTGCCGGTGCGCGGGTCGGGCTCGGCGAGGAACCCGGCGAGGCGGTCGGCCTGGGCGCGCAGGGCGGCCTTGCCGCGTGCGGACACCACGAGCACCACGGGCTCCGGTTCCGGCGGCGCGACGGGCTCGGCGGCGGGCGGCTCCTCCAGGACCACGTGCGCGTTCGTGCCGCTGACGCCGAACGACGACACCGCGCCGCGCCGCGGCTGGTCGCCCCGGGGCCACGGGCGGGACTCGGTCAGCAGCTCGACGGCGCCGGAGCCCCAGTCGACGTTCGGGGTGGGGGCGTCGACGTGCAGGGTCTTGGGCAGCACGCCCTCGCGCATCGCGTACAGGACCTTCACCAGGCCGGCGATGCCCGCCGAGGCCTGGCTGTGGCCGATGTTGGACTTGATCGAGCCGAGCCACAGCGGCTCGTCGCGCCCCTGGCCGTAGGTGGCCAGCAGCGCCTGCGCCTCGATCGGGTCGCCGAGGCGGGTGCCGGTACCGTGCGCCTCCACCATGTCCACTTCGGACGGTTCGAGGCCGGCGTCGGCCAGCGCGCGCCGGATCACCTTCTGCTGGGCGGGGCCGCTGGGCGCGGTGAGGCCGTTGGACGCGCCGTCCTGGTTGATGGCGGTGCCGCGCACCACGCCGAGCACCCGGTGCCCGGCGGCCAGCGCGTCGGACAGCCGCATGACCACGACGACACCCGCGCCCTCGGCCCAGCCGGTGCCGTCGGCCGCCGCCGCGAACGGTTTGCACACCCCGTCCGGCGCCAGGCCGCGCTGCGTGCTGAACGCGGTGAACGCGCCGGGGTGGGCCATGATCGCGACACCGCCGGCCAGGGCCATCGAGCAGTCGCCGTTGCGCAGTGCCCGCACCGCCAGGTGCAGCGCCACCAGCGAGCCGGAGCACGCGGTGTCCACCGAGACGGTCGGCCCCTCCAGGCCGAAGGCGTAGGCGAGCCGGCCGGACACGACGCTGGGCGCGTTGCCGGTCAGCAGGTAGCCGTCCAGGCCCTCGGGCGCCTGGTGCAGCCGCGGGCCGTAGTCCTGGGGCTCCACCCCGATGTAGACGCCGGTGTCGCTGCCGCGCAGCCCGAGCGGGTCCACGCCGGCGTGCTCCAGCGCCTCCCACGCCGTCTCCAGCACCAGCCGCTGCTGGGGGTCCATGGCCAGCGCCTCGCGCGGGCTGATGCCGAAGAACTCCGCGTCGAACTCCGCCGCGTCCTCGAGGAAACCGCCACGCCGGACGTAGGACTTGCCGGGCTTGCCCGGCTCGTCGTCGAACAGCGCGTCGAGGTCCCAGCCGCGGTCGGTCGGGAACCCGCCGATCACGGTGCGGCCCTGCGCGACCACGTCCCACAGCTTCTCGGGGGTGTCGCTGCCGCCGGGGTAGCGCACGCCGATGCCGACGACCGCGATCGGCTCGTCGTGGCGTCCGGCCACGACCGGGGCGGCGATCTCGACCGCCACGTCCTCGCCGAGCGCGCGTTCCAGCGCGAACCGCGCCACGGCCAGCGGCGTGGGGTGGTCGTAGACCAGCGTCACCGGCAGCGCCAGGCCGGTGGCCGCGCCGAGCCTGCGGTGCAGGTCGACCGCGGCCAACGAGTCGAAGCCCAGGTCGCGGAACGGGCGCGTGGCGTCCGCGGTCGGCGGCGCGTCCGGCAGGGCCGCCGCGAGGACCTCGGCGACCTGCCGGAGCACGACCTCCAGCAGCACGCGTTCCTGCTCCGCCCGGTGCAGGCCGGCCAGCCGGTCCACGACCGGGTTCGGTGCGGTGGACTCGGGCACGACGTTCTCCGACTCGCTCATCGGCGCTCCAACCGGTGTGACCCGTTCGGGTCGGTCCTGGGCACGACGCGTCCCGCCACCGGGCGCTGCCGCGGTCGCGGGGTTGCTGCGCCGCCCCCGGCGGGTGGCCGGGGGCGGCGGTGGGTCACTGGGCGGGCGCCGGCGCCGGGCCGGTCTCCGGGGTGGCGGTCATCGGGCGTCGCGGTGTCGCCGGACGCCGAAGCGCTGCCGGCCGGCCCGACGACGCGGTCACGGCGCCGGGGTGCGGTCGGGGGTCGACGTCCGCCACCCGGTTCACCACTGCACCCGGAGGACCTTCGGACCGCGCACCAGCAGCCCCTTCTTCCACTCCACGCCGTCGTCGCCCCCGGAGAGCCGGAGGTCCGGGAAGCGGGTGGTGACGGCCTCCAGCGCGACCTGCAGCTCCATCCGGGCGAGTTGCGCGCCCAGGCAGTGGTGCGGCCCGTGGCCGAACGCGACGTGCGGGTTCGACGCCCGGCGGAAGTCGACGTCCTCCGGGTCGGTGAAGATCTCCGGGTCGCGGTTGGCGCCGGGCAGCGACACCAGGATCGGCTCGCCCTGCCTGACCACGACGTCGCCGAACCGGACGTCCTCGGTGGCGTAGCGGGGGAACATCGCCGCCGGGTTGAGCGGGATCAGCCGGAGCAGCTCCTCGACGGCGGCCGGGATCAGCTCCGGCTCCGCCTTGAGCATCTCGTAGTGCCCGGGGCTCTTGAGCAGCGCGTACAGGAAGTTCGGGATGTGCGTGGACACCGTCTCCGACCCGGTCAGCAGCAGGCCGACGCCGACGATCGACAGCAGCTCCTGCTCGCTGAGCTGGTCGTGCTCGTCGCGGGCGTGCACCAGCACGCCCAGCAGGTCCTCGGTGGGCTGCTCGCGGCGCTGCGCGACCAGGCCGCCGATGTAGCCGAACAGCTGCTCGACCTGCGCCATGATCGGCTGGGCGGTGCTGGTCAGGCCTTCGGTCCAGACCCGGAACTTGACGTGGTCCTCGACCGGGACGCCCAGCAGCTCGCAGATCACCGTGACCGGGAACGGCATCGCGAAGTGCTCGACCAGGTCGGCGGAGGGCCCCTCGGCCACCAGGTCGTCCAGGCACGCGTTGGCGATGCGGACCGCGTTCTCCCGCATCTCGTTGACCCGGCGGGCGGTCAGGGCCTTGCCGACGAGCTTGCGCAGCCGGGTGTGCTCCGGCGGGTCGAGGCCGATGATGCCCTCGTAGGTGATCTCCTCGCGGGTGCGCGGCTGGTCCTGCCCCTGCGCCGCCGCCCGGCTGAACCGGGGGTCGATCAGCACGGTCCGGACGTCGTCGTAACGGGTGGCCAGCCACGCTTCCTCCCCGTAGGGCAGCTGGACCCGGCTGACGGGCTCGTCCCGCCGCAGGGCGCCGTACAGCGGGTCGATGTCGACGCCGGGAGCCTCGCTGAACGGGTATCTGCGGACCTGCCGGGTTGCTGTCACTGGGGTCTCCTCCGGGTGTGCGTCCGGGCCGCGCCGGTCCCGTCGAAGGCCTGCGGGAGTGGATCGACGAACACCGCCGCGAACGGGCTGGTGGGGGTCACCCCGGCACGCTGGGGGGAAGCGTAATGACGGGCGCGGGCCGGAACACACCCCCGCGGGCCCCTACGCCGCCCCTATCGCCGGCCGTCCCCGGCAGGTGCCCCGACCGGGTCCGGGCGGGGGCCGGCGGAGCGGTCGGCGGAGGCCACCCCTCCCGGTCGGCAGGCGTGGTGAGGGGTGGCGCAGGGGCGGCGGTAGGGGTTGCGCCCAGCGGGTTGCGTCTAGGGTCGGCCCAGGCCCACCGCAGACTCCCGACTGCCGTCCGGAGCGCGTCGCACCGCGGCACGCGAGCACGCTCGCCGGCCGATCCCCGCACGAACCCCGGAACGGAAAGGTGCTCGCGCATGTCCCTGACGGCGGCGTTCGCCGAGGAACCGGTCAGGTTCCGCTCGTTCGGCCCGCACCACCTGTCCGAGGTCGCGGCCAGGCACGGCCTGCGACCCGAGCTGCTCGACGCCGTCCGGACGATCTCGCACGTGCTGCCGTTCCGGGTCAACGAGTACGTGCTCACCCACCTCGTGGACTGGGACCGGGTGCCCGACGACCCGATCTTCCGGCTGGTGTTCCCCCAGCGCGGCATGCTCGCCGAGGCGGAGGAGGCCGAGCTGGCCCGGCTGTCGCGGGCCGACGACCGCCGCGGCCTGCGGGAGGCCGTCTCCCGCATCCGCGCGGGGCTCAACCCGCACCCGGCCGGGCAGCAGCAGCTCAACGTGCCCACCCTGGAGGGCGCCGACCTGCCGGGGATGCAGCACAAGTACCGCGAGACGGTGCTGTACTTCCCCCAGCAGGGCCAGACGTGCCACGCCTACTGCACCTACTGCTTCCGCTGGGCGCAGTTCGTCGGCGACGCGGACCTGCGGTTCGCCGCGCCCGGCCCGGACCTGCTGACGCGCTACCTGCGGCGGCACCCGGCCGTCACCGACGTGCTGATGACCGGCGGCGACCCGATGATCATGAGCACCGAGCGGCTGCGGTCGCACATCGAGCCCATCCTGCGGGTCGACACGGTGCGGACCGTCCGGATCGGCACCAAGTCGGTGGCCTACTGGCCGTACCGGTTCACCACCGACTCCGACGCCGACGACGTGCTGCGGCTGTTCGAGCAGGTGGTGGCGTCCGGCCGGACGATGGCGGTGATGGCGCACTTCAGCCACCCGCGCGAGCTGCGGACCGCCGCCGCTTCCCGGGCCCTGGCCCGCATCCGCGCCACGGGCGCGGTCGTGTACTGCCAGGCGCCGCTGGTCAAGCACGTCAACGACGACCCGCACGTGTGGACGGACATGTGGCGCGACCAGTTGTCGGCGGGCCTGGTCCCCTACTACATGTTCGTCGAGCGCGACACCGGGCCGCGCGAGTACTTCAAGGTGCCGCTGGCCCGGGCGGTCGAGATCTTCCAGGCCGCCTACCGCACCCTGCCGGGCCTGGCGCGGACCGTGCGGGGGCCGAGCATGTCGGCGACGCCGGGCAAGGTCGTGGTCGACGGGGTGGAGGAAGCCGCCGACGGCAGGCACTTCCGGCTGAGGATGGCCCAGGCCCGTGACCCCGCGCTGGTCGGCAGGCCGTTCCGCGCGCGGTTCTCCGAGACGGCGTCGTGGCTGGACGAGCTGGAGATCGACCCCGGCACGCCCGCGGACATCGTGGACGCGCTGGCCGCCACGGCGAACGGGTCCGCCGTCGCGAGCTGAGCAGGGCCGCACCCCTCCCACGACGAAAGGTTCGCTGTGGCTGTCCGCAGGATCTCGGCCAACCTGGCGCTCGACCACGCGGTGGCGTCGCGCCAGGCGGCGGGTGAGTCGATCGTGCACCTCGGGTTCGGCGAGGCCCGCCTGCCCGTGTTCCCCGGCCTGGTCGACCGGCTGGTGTCCGGCGCCGGGCGGAACTCCTACGGTCCGGTGCCGGGGTCGGCGGGCGCGCTGCGGGCCGTCGCCGGCTACTTCGACCGACGCCGCCTGCCGACCCGGCCCGAGCAGGTGGTCCTCGCGCCCGGCAGCAAGGCGCTGCTGGTCGCGCTGCAACTCGCCGTCCCCGGCGACGTGCTGCTGCCCGCGCCCTGCTGGGTCACCTACGCGCCCCAGGCCGTCCTGGCGGGCAAGGAGGTGTTCGCGGTGCCGATCCCGGCCGAGTGCGGCGGTGTGCCGGACCCCGACGCCCTGCGCGAGGCGGCGCGGGCGGCGCGGGCGGCGGGCGCGAACCCCCGGATCGTCGTGCTCACCGCGCCCGACAACCCCACCGGCACCACCGCGACACCCGACCTCATCCGGCGGATCTGCGCGGTCGCCGAGGCCGAAGACCTGCTGCTGGTGTCCGACGAGATCTATCGCGACCTCGTGCACGACCCGGACTTCGAGTACCTGAGCCCGGCCGAGGTGGCCCCCGACCGCACGGTCGTCGTCACCGGCCTGAGCAAGAGCCTGGCGCTGGGAGGGTGGCGGATCGGCGTGATGCGCTTCCCCGGCACCGAGGACGGCGAGCGGATGCGCGCGGACGTCGCGTCGGTGGCCAGCGAGGTCTGGTCCACGTTGGCGGGTCCGATGCAGGAAGTGGTCGAGTACGCGTTCGACGAGCCCGCCGAGCTGGTGGCCCGCCGCGACGCCGACGCCCGGTTGCACGGCGCGCTCGCGCGGGCCGTGCACGACATCGCCGCCAAGGCGGGAGCGCTGGTCCGGCCGCCCACCGGCGGGTTCTACGTGTACCCGGACTTCGAGCCGCTGCGCGACCGGCTGGCCGCGACCGGCGTGGTCGACGGCGACTCCCTCCAGGAGCACCTGCTGGAACGGCACGGCGTGGCCGTCCTCGCGGGCGGCCACTTCGGCGACGACCCGCGCGGTCTGCGGTTCCGGGCGGCCACGAGCGTGCTCTACGGCGACCGCCCGGAGCTCCAGCAGGAGGCGATGGAGGCCACCGACCCGACGGCGGTGCCGCACGTGGCGCGGGCGCTGGACGTGGTCGAGCTGGCGTTCACCGCGCTGGGCACGACCCCGGGAGGACGGCCGTGACGCCGCCCACCGCGATCGCGTTCCCCGGCATGGGACCGACGAAGTTCGCCGACGTCGCCAAGTTCGCGTTGATCAACCCGTTCGCCCGGGAGCTGTACGCGGTCGCGGACGAGGTGCTCGGCTACGACCTGTTCGCCGCGCTGCGCGACAGCGCCGCGGACTACGCCGAGGCCGACCAGGTCGCTTTCCTGGTGCACAGCCTGGCGTTGGCCCGCTGGGCGGAGCACGAGCACGGGTTCACGCCGCTGCTGGTGACCGGTGCGAGCTTCGGCGGCAAGGCCGCGGCCGTGCACTCCGGCGCGCTGTCCGCGGCCGACGGCATCCGGCTCACGGCACAGCTCGTGCGGTTGGAGACCGAGTACTTCGCCACCCGGCACGCCGACGTGGTGACCCTGTCGTTCGCCCGCACGCCACCCGACGAGCTGGCCGCCGCGCTCGCCGAGCTGGACGACTGGCACGAGCTGTCCTGCGAGGTCGACGTCGACCTGGCCATGGTGTCGCTCAAGCGGGACCGGGTGGAGTGGCTGTCCGACCGCCTGCGCGCGGCCGGCGGGCTCCCGCTGTACGTGATGGACCCGCCGCTGCACGTCAGCCTGTTCACCGACCTGCGGGACCGGATCGAGGCCGAGCTGCTGCCCGCGCTGGAGTTCCGCGACCCGGCCGTGCCGGTGGTCGCCGACCAGGACGGCTCGCCGCGCACCACCGCCGACGGCGTGCGGACCATGCTGCTGGACGGCGTGGTGCGGGCGGTGCGGTGGCCGGCGGTGGTGCGGTCGTTGAAGGGCAGCGGGATCGAACGGCTGTGCGTGGCCGGGCCGGACGCCCTGTTCGGACGCGTTCCCGGCACCACCGACAACTTCACCGTGCTGGCCGCCACGCCGAGGCTCGCGACGCGCCCGCGCAGGCGGCCCGCGCTGGTGTGACCCCGAGGGAGGACCCCATGTCCACGCGAGCACCGCTGTCGTCCGACGACCCCGCGCTGCACTCGCGGTTCCTGCGCGGGCTGGCGGCCCGCCCCGACGGTGTGGCGCTGCACCTGGAGGACGGCACCCGCCACACCTACCGGGAGCTGCACGACCTGGCGCTGAGCTGGGCGGGCGCGCTGGTCGACGCGGGCGCGACCGGCGCGGTGGGCGTGCTGGCGGACAAGACCGTCGAGGCCTACGCGGGGCTGCTCGCCGTGCTGTACGCGGGTGCGACCGCCGTGCCGCTGCACCCGGGCTTCCCGGCCGCCCGCACCCGCCGGATGCTGCTCAGCGCCCGCGTGGACGCGGTCGTGGTCGACCGGGCCGGGCTGGCCGCGCTGGCCGAACTGGCGCCGGAAGGGGTGGCCGTGCTCGCGCCCGACGCGGACCCGCTGGGCGACCTGCGGCGCCTGCCGGTCGGCGAGCCGCTCGACGCGCCCCGCCCGGTGTCGCCGGAGGACACCGCCTACGTGCTGTTCACGTCGGGGTCCTCGGGGCGACCCAAGGGCGTGCCGATCACCCACCGGGCGGCGGACCACTACTTCTCGGTGATCGAGCGGCGGTTCGACTTCACCGCCGACGACCGGTTCTCCCAGGCGTTCGACCTGAACTTCGACTGCGCGATGTTCGACCTGTTCTGCGCGTGGGGGCACGGCGCGCAGGTGCACCCCGTGCCCGGCGGCGCGTACCTGGACCTGCCCGCGTTCGTCGCGGAACGCGGGGTGACGGTGTGGTTCTCCACCCCGTCGGCGATCACGCTGGTGCGCCGCCGCGGCGGGCTGGGGCACGGGTCGATGCCGGGTCTGCGCTGGAGCCTGTTCGCCGGGGAGGCGCTGCGCGCCGCCGACGCGCTGGACTGGCTGAGCGCCGCGCCGGCGTCCGGGCTGGAGAACATCTACGGGCCCACCGAGCTGACCGTCACGATCACGGGGCACCGCTGGACGGACGCGACGCCCGCGTCGTGCGTCAACGGGTTGACGCCGATCGGCGAGGTGCACGAGGGCCACGACCACCTGCTGGTGGCCGAGGACGGGTCGTTCGCCGCCACCGAGGGCGAGCTGTGCGTCACGGGTCCGCAGATGACGCGGGGCTACCTCGACCCGGCCGACGACGAGGGCAGGTTCCTGGAGCACGACGGCCGGCGCTGGTACCGCACCGGCGACCGGGTGCGCCGGCACGCGGACGGGACGCTGGTGTACCTGGGTCGGCTGGACTCGCAGGTGCAGCTGGCGGGGTGGCGGGTCGAGCTGGCCGAGGTGGAGCACGCGTTGCGGGCGTGCGCGGGGGTGCGGGACGCGGTCGCGGTGACCCGTGCGACCGAGAACGGCTTGGAGCTGGTCGTGTTCTACACCGGCGACCGGACGCCGGCGCGGCTGCTGTCCAAGGAGCTGCGCGACGTACTGCCGGCGGGGATGCTGCCCCGGGAGTACCGGCACGTCGACGACTTCCCGCTCAACTCCAACCGGAAGGTGGACCGCGGGGTGCTCACGACGTGGGCCGCGGAAGCCTGACCGACCGTCGAAACCCTGCGCCGGACCGCGCGCGGTGTGAGCGCGGGGTTGCCCTCGCGCCCACACCGGCGGCCTTGGAGCGGGTCAGCGGCGGCCGGTGGCGCCCGGCACGCGGGCCGCCAGCGCCGGGCGGTCCACCTTGCCGTTCGGGGTGGTCGGCAGCTCGTCGAGCACCTCGACCCGTTGCGGCACCATGTAGTCCGGCAGTGCCTCCATGCAGAACGCCTTCAGCTCCAGCTCGTCCAGGGCGCCCGCGCCCGCCGCGAGCACCGCGAACACGCCGAGCACCGGTTCCCGGTCGGCGAGCGGCAGCAGCAGCGCCGTCGCCGCCGCCACGCCGGGGAACTCGGCCACCCGGCGCTCCACCTCGCCCAGCTCGACCCGGTTGCCCCGGATCTTCACCAGCGAGTCGACCCGGCCCCGGAAGTACAGCTCGCCGTCCTCGCCGCGGCGGGCCAGGTCGCCGGTGCGGAACACCACCTGGCCGGAGCGGGGGTTGAGCGGGTCGGGCACCAGGGCGCGCGCGGTGGCCTCCGGGTCGTCCCAGTAGCCGGTGAACAGGGCGCCGCTGCGCAGGTGGATCTCGCCGAGGCCGCCCGGCTCGTCCACCGGGTCGCCGTCCTCGTCGATCAGCGTCATCTCCGCGCCGGGGTGGGCGAAGCCGATGGGCAGCTCCTCCACGCCGTCGGGCAGCGGGTCCGGCACGTCGGTGAACGACGCCGCCACCGACTCCGAGCTGCCGAAGCAGTTGACGATCCGCACGCCCGGCACCGCCTCGCGCAGCCGGCGCAGCTCGGGCAGCGGGAACTTCTCGCCGGAGTACAGCACGCCCCGGATGCCGCCGCCGAGCTCGGCCAGCAGCTCCGGCTCGTGCCGCAGCACGGGTCGCCAGATCGAGGGGACGCCGTTGACCTGGGTGGCCCGCGCGTCGTGCAGGAACTTCACCAGCCGGCGCGGCCAGCGCAGCAGCTCGCGCGGCACCGGCACGACCGCCGCGCCGCTGCCCAGCGCCAGGCCGATGTCCAGCAGCGAGAAGTCGAACTGGAGGGGCGAGGTGGTGGCCACGCGGTCCTCGGCCGACACGATGCCGTGTGCCAGCATCCCGCGGAAGAACGCCAGGATCGCGCGGTGGCTCATCACCACGCCCTTGGGCCGGCCGGTGGTGCCGGAGGTGAAGATCATGTACGCCGGGTCGGCGGGGGTGATCTCCCGGCGGCGCCTGCGGCGCGGCGCGGGCGCGCGATCGACCTCGAGACCGTCCGGACCGAACCGGGCCAGACCGATCCCCTCCGCCAACCCGTCCCGCCGGCCGGTGTCGGCCTGCAGGTGCAGCGCGGGCGCGACCGCGTCCACGATCGCGCGCAGCCGCTGCGCCGGGGTCTCCGGGCTGACCGGGATGTAGGTCAGGCCGAGCGTGGAGCAGGCGAGGAGCGCGGCGATGGACCACGACGTGGTGTCCGACTCCAGCACCACCCGGTCGCCGACGTCCAGACCGAGGTCGTCCAGCCGCGCGGCGAGCTCGGCCACGCGGCGCTCCAGCTGCCGGTGGGAAATGGCGCCGAACTCCTCGCCGGTCGTCTCCACCACGGCCGGCGCCTCCGGCGTCAACCGCGCCCCGGCGAGCAGGAATTCGTGCAGCGTCGCCACCGAGTCGTGCGCGCGTGCGAAAACAGGGCGAACCATGTCCGGAGTGCACCTCATCCCAATTCCGGCATCACCGAGAAGTGCCGCCGGTGACGCTATCAGCGCAGCTCAAAGCCTTAACCCCAAGGCCACCCCTAGCACCCCCCTGACCTACCCCGAGCAACCCCCGAGGTATTTCCGACGAGCATTCCGCCGGCGTTGTCCGTGCTACTTTTCACGTTGTTCCGGTCACTCGACCGATCGTGAATACGGAAAGGGCAGCCATCATGTGGGACCAGCGTTTCGAGGAGATCCTGCGCGCGCACCTGCCGTTCGTCGAACCGGGCGAGGAGCTGACGCCGGACGCCGAGCTGCGCGACCTCGGGCTGGATTCGCTGGCGATGGTCGACCTGCTGGCCGCGCTGGAGAAGGGCTACGGCGTCCGGTTCCGCGACGACGCGCTGAAGGCCGAGACGTTCCGCACCGCGGACGCGCTGTGGGGTGTGCTGTCGGGCATGTTGGAGCACACCGCGTGACCGGGCGGGGGTGGTGGAAGGGCCGGTCCGGCCCTTCCACCGTCCCTACAGGCCTTTGAGGAAGTCCAGCAGGATCGCCCGGAACCGCTCCGGCTGCTCCAGGTGCGGCAGGTGGCTCGCGCCCGGGACCTCCTCGTAGCGGGCTCCCGGCACCAGCTCGTGGAACGGGGCGATGGCGGCGGGGGTCACCTCGTCGTGCTCGCCGCGCACCACCAGCATGGGCACCGCGATCCTCGGCAGGTCCGGCTCGACGGTGAAGTCCTTGAGCGTGCCGGTGATGTGGAACTCGGTGGGGCCGTTCATGGTCCCGTACACGGTCGGGTCCGACCCCAGTTCCAGGAACGACGCGGTCAGCTCCGGGGGCAACGGCTGAACCCGGCACACGTGCGTGGTGTAGAAGACCCCGGTGGCCCACTTGTACTCGGGGTGCTCGTAGTCGCCCGTGGCCTCGTGCCGGTCCAGCGCCTCCGCCACCGCGGGCGGCAGCGCGCGGCGCAGCGCGGCCAGTTCCCCGATCCACCTCGGGTAGGAGGCGGGCGAGTCGGCGACGACCAGTCCGGTGAGCCCTTCCGGTCCGCGCGCGGCGTGCGCGGCGGCCAGCACGCCGCCCCACGACTGTCCGAACAGGACGTACCGGCGCACGCGCAGCGCCGCCAGCAGGTTCGCCAGCTCGTCCAGGAACAGCTCGGGCGTCCAGAAGTCCGCGCCCCGGTCGCGCAGGTGCGTCGAGCCGCCGTTGCCCAGCTGGTCGTAGTGCACGACCGGCCACCCCTCGTCCACGAGGTTGGCGAGGCCGAGCAGGTAGTCGTGCGTGCTGCCCGGCCCGCCGTGCACGACGACGACCGCGGGTCGGTCCGCGCCGAGGTCGCCGGTGACCCGGTACCAGGTCTTGTACGGCCCGAACGGCACCGTGCCCTTCGCGCTGGGCGGCGGGATCATCGGCAAAGCGCACTCCACCTTCGTCGGGCGGGACGCGCCGGGCGCCCCGCCGGTTCGTCACAGACCGCGCAGCCAACCCAGGACCGCGTCGGCGGTGCCCTCGACGTCCGACTCCATCATCGTGAAGTGGTCGCCCGGCACCTCCACCAGCTCGTGCTCGCCCTGCCAGACCGCTCGCCACGAGTCACCGCTCTCGGGTCCGGCCAGGGAGCGCGCCGGACGCACGAACAGCACCGGCGCGTCCGGGTCGCCGAGCGGCACCGACGGCAGGAGCCGGGAGTACCGGCCCATCGCCGACAGCCGCGCGCCGCCGAACCCGCCGAACGCCGACTCCCGGGCCAGCAGCGCGCCGAGCATCCGGCTGAAGAAGTCCGCCGTGGTGGAGCCGGTGGTCGGGTAGGTGTCCAGCAGCCCGATACCGGCCGGCCCGTGCCCGCGCGCGGCCAGCAACGCGGCCGTGCCGTGCGCGAACAGCCCGCCGGAGCTGTAGCCGACCAGCGCGTACGGCCCGCGTCGGACGACCGGTTCCAGCGCGGCGGCGAAGTACGCCACGGCCGCCTCGGCGGTCGCGGGCAGCGGCTCGTCGGCGCGGAACCCGGGCGTGGGCAGCACCAGCACGTCGGCCCGGCCGCGCAGCCGGGCGGCGAACCGGGCGTACTGCTGGGGCCCGTCCAGCGCCATCGGCGAGCCGAAGCACACCACCGTCACCGGGCCGCCCGAGTCGCGGGCGAGCACCACGGGGTCCGGGACCGGCCCGGCGTGCGCCACCTCCGCGAACGACTCGCGGACGTCGGACACGGCGGTGATCAGGGCCAGCGCCTCCGCCACCCGGCCCGCGCCCACCGCTTGGCGGAACAACGCGCCGACCGTGTCGTCGGTCCCGGCGCGCGGGCCGTCGGCCGGGCTCCCGGCGAGCTCCGCCCGCAGGTGCGCCGCCAGCCGTGACGGCGTGCCGTGGTCGAAGACCGCCGTGGTGGCCAGTCGCACGCCGGTCCGCGCGTTCACCGCGTTGCGCAGCTCCACGGCGGTCAGCGAGTCCAGGCCCAGTTCCACGAACGCCCGGTCGTCCTCCAGCGCGTCCGGCCCGTCGTACCCGAGCACGGCCGCGGCCGCTTCGCGCACCAGCAGGCGCGACCGGGCGTCCAGGGCGGCGGCGTCCAGACCGGCCAGCTCCCGGCGCAGCGCCGCCTGGTCGGTCGGCGCGGCGGTGGAGGCCCGGCGGACCGACGCGGGCGCCAGGCCCCGGAGCACCGGCGGCACCGGGCCGGCGCCGCGCAGGTCGAGCTTGATCGGCACCGCGGTCGCCTCGGGTCGGGCGCACGCGGCGTCGAACAGCGCCAGCCCCTCCGCCTCGGTCAGCGGCACGACGCCGCCGCGCGCCATCCTCTCCCGGCCGCCGTCGCCGAGTCCTCCGGTCATCGTGCTCGCCGCGTCCCAGAGGCCCCAGGCGAACGACTGGGCGGGCAGGCCGGCGGCCCGGCGGTGCAGGGCGAACGCGTCGAGGAACGCGTTGGCCGCCGCGTAGTTGGCCTGACCCGCGCCGCCCACCACACCGGCCGCCGAGGAGAAGACGGTGAACGCGGTCAGCTCGCCGGTCAGCTCGTGCAGGTTGAGCACGGCGTCGACCTTGGGCCGCAGCACGGCGTCCACCCGCTGCGGGGTCATCGACGCCAGCACGCCGTCGTCGAGGACGCCCGCCGCGTGCACCACCGCGGTCACCGGGTGGTCGGCGAGCAGGGCGGCCAACGCGTCGCGGTCGGCCGCGTCGCAGGCCACCACCGCCACCCGCGCGCCGAGGCCGGTCAGCTCGGCCGCCAGGTCCGCCGCGCCGACCGCCGCGAGTCCGCGACGTCCGGCCAGCACCAGGTCCCGCACGCCGTGCGCGGTCACCAGGTGGCGTGCCACCCGGCCGCCCAACGCGCCGACGCCACCGGTGACCAGCACCGTGCTGCCCGGCCCGAACGCGCTGCCGGGCGGGCCTTCCGCCAACGGCACCCGCGTGAGCGCCGGGACGTGCGCGGTTCCGGCGCGCACGACCACCTGCGGCTCGCCGGAGGCCACCACGTCCGGCAACGACCTCGCGGACTCCTCGTGCACGTCGAGGTCGACGAGCAGCACCCGGTCCGGGTGCTCGGCCTGCGCGGACCGGACCAGGCCCCACACCGCCGAGGCGGTCGGGTCGGTCCCGTCCTGCGCGCCGCGCGTGAGCAGCACCAGCCGAGCGGCGTCGAAGCGCGGACCGGTCCACTCGTGCAGGAGCGCCAGCACCCGGTGCACGACCGCGCGCACGCCGGCGGCGGTCGGCCCGGCGGACGGCGCGACCTGCACGACCGCCAGTTCCGGCACGCCGCCGTCGAGGACCTGCCCCAGGGCGGTGAGGTCGGTGTGCGCCTCGACCACGTGCCCGGCCGCCTTGAGCGCCTCGCCGACCCCGAACTCGTCCGCGCCCAGCAACGCCCAGCGCGCGCTCGGCCCACCGGGCAGCGCGACCGGCGTCCAGTCCAGCCGGTGCAGCCCGTCCACCCGCGGCCTCGGCCGGTCGGCGAACGGGCGCAGCGCCAGCGACCCGACGGTCGCGACAGGCCCGCCGTCCCGGTCCGCCAGGTCGATCACCGCGCCGTCGCGGCCGGTGATCGCGATCCGGGCGCGCAGCCCGGCCGCGCCGGAGGCGTGCTTCGTGACGGCGCCGAACTCGAACGGCAGGGCGGGCGGCTCGTCCTCGCCGCGCAGCAGGCCGATCGCCTGCACCGCCGCGTCCAGCGCGGCCGGGTGCAGGCCGAACCGCTCCGCGCCGTCGACGGGGTCGATCTCGGCGAACAGCTCGTCCCCGCGCCGCCAGGCCCGCCGCAGTCCCTGGAACACCGGCCCGTAGCGCAGGCCCGCGTCGGCCAGCCGCTCGTAGAAGCCGTCGAGGTCGACCTCGGCGGCGTCGGCGGGAGGCCACTCGGTCAACGCCGCGCCGGTGGGGACGCCGGCGGTCGTGGTGAGCGAGCCCGACGCGTGCCGGGTCCAGCGCGCGTCGTCGTCCGGGTCCCGCCCGAACACGGCGACCGGGCGGCGGCCTTGGTCGTCGGGCGCCCCGACCGACACCTGGACGCCGACGCCGCCGTCCTCGGGCAGCACGAGCGGCGCGTGGAGGGTCAGCTCGGCCAGCGCGTCGCAGCCGACCAGCTCGCCGGCGTGCAGCGCCAGTTCCACGAACCCCGCGCCGGGGAACACCACCGCGTCGCCCAGCGCGTGGTCGGCCAGCCACGGGTGGGCGTGCCGGGACAGCAGACCGGTCGCCAGCAGCCCGTCCGTGTCGGGCAGCGTCGTGGTGGCGACCAGCAGCGGGTGCGCGGCGGACGTCAGGCCCGCGGCGGACACGTCGCCGCCTTCGGTCACCCCATCCATCCAGTAGCGGCGGCGCTGGAACGCGTAGTTCGGCAGCACGACCCCCGCCGCCGAACGCCCGGCGTGCACCGCGGACCAGTCCACGGCCGCGCCGACGGTGTGCAGGCGGGCGACCGCGGTCAGGACGGTGCGCAGCTCGTCGCGGCCGGCCCGCTGGGCGGGCACCAGCTCCGCGCCGCTGAACCCGCGCGCGGCGGCGGTCAGCGTGCCGTCCGGGCCGATCTCCAGGACCTTGGTGACGCCTCGGGCCTCCAGCTCCCCCACGGCCGCGTGGAAGCGCACCGCCGCACGCGCGTGCCGCACCCAGTAGTCGGCGGTCACCAGGTCGCCGCCCTCGGCGAGCGCACCGGTCACCGTCGACACCACCGGGATCGCCGGCACCCGGTACTCGACCCGCTCCGCCACCGCGCGGAACTCCTCCAGCATCGGCTCCATCAGCGGCGAGTGGAACGCGTGGCTCACCACCAACCGCTTGGTGCGCTTGCCGACCAGCCCCGCCACCACAGCCTCGACCGCCGCCTCCACCCCCGACAACACCACCGACGACGGACCGTTCACCGCCGCGACATCCACCCCGGCCACCAACAACGGCACCACCTCGGACTCCGCAGCCTCCACCGCCACCATCACCCCGCCCGGCGGCAACTCCCCCATCAACCGACCACGCGCCACCACCAACGAACACGCGTCCTCCAGGGAGAACACCCCAGCCACATACGCCGCCGCGAACTCACCGATCGAATGACCCGCCACCAAATCCGGCCGAACCCCCCACGACTCGAACAACCGGAACAACGCCACCTCGAACGCGAACAACCCAGGCTGCGCGAACTCCGTCCGATGCAACACCTCGTCATCCACCACCTCGGCCAACGGACGCGACAACAACGCGTCCACCACCCCGCACACCTCGGCGAACGCCTCCCGGAATACCGGGTGCGCGGTGAGCCCCGAGCCCATGCCGGGTCGCTGCGAACCCTGACCGGTGAACAGGAACGCCACCTTGCCCGGCGTCACCCGACCGCGCAGGGCGTCCGGTCCGGTCGCGTCGGCGGCCAGCGCCCGCAGCCCGGCGACGACCTCCGCCCGGTCGCCCACCACGGCGGCGCGGTGCTCCAGCGCGGCCCGGCGGGTGGCCGTGGCGGCGGCGACGGCGGCCAGCGCGTCGCCGTGGTCGGTCAGGTGGTCCGCCAGCCGGGCGGCCTGCGCGCGCAGCCCGGCCGCGGACTTGGCCGACACCAGCACCGGGACCGGCAGGTCGTCCGCCGGGGGCGCGGGCGTGGCCGGCGCGGGCGGCTGCTCGACGATGACGTGCGCGTTGGTGCCGGAGATGCCGAACGACGAGACGCCCGCCCGCCGCGGCCGGTCGGTCGCAGGCCACGGCCGCGACCGCGTGAGCAGCGCGATGTCGCCGGACGTCCAGTCCACCCGGGACGACGGCCGGTCGACGTGCAGGGTCTTCGGCAGCACGCCCGCCCGCATGGCCATGATCATCTTGATCACGCCGGCCACCCCGGCGGCGGCCTGGGTGTGGCCGATGTTCGACTTGATCGAGCCCAGGTAGAGCGGCTCGGCCCGGCCCTGGCCGTAGGTCGCGAGCACGGCCTGCGCCTCGATCGGGTCGCCCAACGTCGTGCCGGTGCCGTGCGCCTCGACCGCGTCCACCTCCGCCGGGGACAGACCGGCGCTCGCCAGCGCCTGGCGGATCACCCGCTGCTGCGCCGGCCCGTTCGGCGCGGTGAGGCCGTTGGACGCGCCGTCCTGGTTCACCGCCGTGCCGCGCACGACCGCCAGCACCTCGTGCCCGTTGCGGACGGCGTCGGACATCCGCTCCAGCACCAGCACGCCCACGCCCTCGCCCCACCCGGTGCCGTCGGCGCCGTCGGCGAACGACTTGCACCGGCCGTCCGGCGACAGCCCGCCCTGCCGGGAGAACTCGACGAACGTCTCCGGGGTGGACATCACCGTCACGCCGCCCACGAGCGCCATCGAGCACTCGCCCGAGCGCAGCGCCTGCCCGGCCAGGTGCATCGCGACCAGCGACGACGAGCACGCCGTGTCGACGGTGACCGCCGGTCCCTCCAACCCGAAGGTGTAGGCGAGGCGGCCGGACACCACGCTGCCGGCGTTGTGACCGGTGATGTAGTCGTGGTACATCGCGCCGGCGAACACGCCGGTGGGACTGCCCTTGAGCGTGGCGGGGTCGATGCCCGCCCGTTCCAGCGCCTCCCAGGCGGTTTCCAGCAGCACGCGCTGCTGCGGGTCGAGCAGCACGGCCTCGCGCGGCGAGATGCCGAAGAACTCGGCGTCGAACTCGGCGGCGTCGTGCAGGAACCCGCCCTCGGCGACGTAGCTGGTGTCCGGGCGGGTGCGCGTCGGGTCGTGCAGCCGGCGCACGTCCCACCCCCGGTCGGTCGGGAACCCGGTGACGGCGTCGCGGCCCTCGGCCACGAGCCGCCACAGGTCCTCCGGCGACGACACGTCGCCGGGGTAGCGGCAGGCCATGCCGACGACCACCACCGGGTCGTCGGCCCGCGCGGCGAGCACCGGGGCGGTCGGCGCGGCGCCGCCGTCGCCGACCAGTTCGGTGAGCACGTGATCGGCCAGCGACCGGGGCGAGGTGTGGTCGAACACCAGCGTCGTCGGCAGCCGCAGCCCGGTCGCGCCGGCCAGCGCGTTGCGGAACTCGACGGCGGTCAGCGAGTCGAAACCCAGGTCGGAGAACGCGCGATCGGGGTCGACCACGACCGCGACCGCGTGCCCGAGCACACCGGCGACGTGCGTCAGGACGAGGTCGAGCACGGCTTCGCGGGCTTCGGCCCGGGGCAGGGCGGCCACCCGGTCGGCCAGGTCGCCGGAGCCCGCCGTCCCGGCCCGCGCGGTGCGGCGCACCGGCCCGGCGAGGTCGCGCAGCACCGGGGCGAGGTGGGCGCCGCGCCCGCGCAACCCGACCGGGTCGAACCGGGCGGCCACCACGAGCGCCGCACCGGCCGCCACGCCCGCGTCGAACAGCGCCACGCCGGCCTCGGCGGAGATCGGCCGCACGCCGCCGCGCGCGATGCGCGCCCGGTCCTCGGCTCCCAGCTCGCCGGTGAGCGCGCTGTCCAGCTCCCACAGGCCCCACGCCAACGACGTCGCGGGCAGGCCGGCCGCGACCCGGTGCTGCGCCAGCGCGTCGAGGTAGGCGTTGGCGGCGGCGTAGTTGCCCTGACCGGGCGCGCCCAGCACCCCCGACAACGACGAGAACAGCACGAACGCCCGGACGTCGCCGACCACCTCGTGCAGGTGCCAGGCCGCGTCGACCTTCGGCCGCAGGACGGCGTCGACCCGCTCCGGGGTCAGCGCGGTGATCACGCCGTCGTCGACGACACCCGCGACGTGCACGACCGCCGAGACGTCCACACCGGCCAGCGCCCCGACCAGCGCCTCGCGATCAGCGACGTCGCACGCCTTGGACACGACCCGCGCGCCGGCCGCCTCCAGCTCCGCCACCAGCTCCGCGCCGCCACCGCGCCGGCTCAACAACACCAGGTCGCGAACCCCGTGGCCCACCACGAGGTGACGCGCGATCACCTGGCCGAGCGCGCCCGTCGCACCCGTGACCACCACCGCGCCGGTCCCGAAGTCCACCGGCCCGTCCGCGTCCGCCGCACGGACCAGTCGCGCCTGGTGCGGAACGCCGGCGCGGAACGCCAGCTGGGGTTCGTCGGAGGCCAGCACGACCGGGAGCGCGCGCTCGATCGGCGTGTCGTCGTCCAGGTCCACCAGCACCAGCGCCCGGTCCGGGTGCTCCGCCTGCGCGGACCGGACCAGGCCCCACGCCGCCGCACCGGCCGGGTCCACCGGGTCGCCCTCGGCCACGGGCACCGCGCCCCGGCTCGTCACCACCAGGCTCGCCGTGGCGAACCGGTCCTGCGTCAGGAACTCCTGGAGCACGTCGAGCACCCGGTGCGCCTGCGACCGCGCCGTCGCCGCGTCCGCGCCGCCGCCGACCGGCAGCACCACCACGGCGGGCGGGTCGTCGGTCGACGCGCCCCACTCGACCCACGGCACCGGGTCGCCGCCGGTGACGTCCACCGGCGTCCAGCGCACGCCGTGGAGCGGGTCGCGGCGGGCCACCGGCCCGGTGCCGAGTGGCCGCAAGGCCAAGGTCCGCGCGGTCAGCACGGGCGCTCCGGCCGGGTCGGTCAACCGCACGGCCACACCGCCGGGGACGGGCGCGACGTGCACGTGGGCGGTCGTGGCGCCGGTCGCGTGGACGGTCACGCCGCGCCACGCGAAGGGCAGCTCGGCGGGCCGCTCGCCGTCACCGGTCAGCGCGATCGCGTGCAACGCCGCGTCCAGCAGCGCCGGGTGCACGCCGTACCCGTCGACCGCCACTCCGTCGGGCAGCCCGACCTCGGCGAAGACCTCGTCGCCGCGCCGCCACGCCGCCCGCAGGCCCTGGAACACCGGGCCGTAGCCCAGACCCGCGGCCGCGAGCGCTTCGTACAGGTCGGCCGGCTCGACGGGTTCGGCGGCCGGCGGCCACGGCGCCACGTCGGCCGGGACGGGCGCTCCGGGCGCCAGGACGCCGGTCGCGTGCGGCGTCCACGGTTCGCCGCCCGCGGCGTCCTCCCGGGAGTGCACGGCCACCGCGCGCCGACCGGTCTCATCCGGCGCCGCCACGGTCACCTGCACCTGCACCGCGCCGTCCGCCGGCAGCACCAGCGGCGTCGACAGCGTCAGCTCCTCCACCGTGCCGCACGACACGTCGACTCCCGCGCGGAGCACGAGTTCCACGAACCCCGCGCCGGGGAACACCGCCGCGCCGCCCACCCGGTGGTCGGCCAGCCAGGGGTGCGTGCGCGACGACAGCCGCCCGGTGAACACCGCGCCCCCGGAACCCGCGAGCACCATCGCCCCGCCGAGCAGCGGGTGGTCGGTCGCGTCCATGCCCGCGCCGACCGGATCGCCGACCACGGCCGGGTCGTCCATCCAGAACCGCTCGTGCGCGAACGCGTAGGTCGGCAGGGCGATCCGCCGCGCGCCCCGGCCCGCGAAGAACCGCGGCCAGTCCACGGCGATCCCGTGCACGTGCGCCTGACCGACGGCCGAGTTGAGCGCGGTGACCTCGCCGCGGTCGCGCCGCTGGGTCGCGATCAGCACGACGTCCTGCGCCGAGTCCTGCGCCATCCCGGTCAGCACGGCGTCCGGACCGACCTCCACGAACCGCGACGCGCCCCGGCCCGCCAGGGCGGTCACCGCGTCCGCGAACCGCACCGCCTCGCGCACGTGCCGCACCCAGTGGTCGGCGGTCACCAGGTCGCCGCCCTCGGCGAGCGCGCCGGTCACCGTCGACACCACCGGGATCGCCGGCACCCGGTACTCGACCCGCTCCGCCACCGCGCGGAACTCCTCCAGCATCGGCTCCATCAGCGGCGAGTGGAACGCGTGGCTCACCGCCAACCGCTTGGTGCGCTTGCCGACCAACCGCGCCACCACCGACTCGACACCGGCCTCGACACCGGACAGCACCACCGACGACGGACCGTTCACCGCCGCGATGTCCACCCCGTCCACCAGCAACGGCAGCACCTCGGCCTCGCTCGCGCCGACCGCCACCATCGCCCCGCCCGCGGGCAGCTCCCCCATCAACCGACCGCGTGCCACCACCAACGAACACGCGTCGTCAAGGGAGAACACCCCGGCGACATGTGCCGCCGCGATCTCGCCGATCGAGTGACCCGCCACCAAATCCGGCCGAACCCCCCACGACTCCAACAACCGGAACAACGCCACCTCGAACGCGAACAATGCAGGCTGCGCGAACTCCGTCCGGTGCAGCGCTTCGTCCTCGACCACCTCGGCCAACGGGCGCGACAACAACGGGTCCAACCCGGCGCACACCTCGGCGAACGCCTCCCGGAACACCGGGAACGCCTCGCCCAGAGCACGACCCATGCCCACCCGCTGCGAACCCTGACCCGTGAACAAGAACGCGACCTTGCCGCGGCCCGCCGACCCGCGCGGCACCGAGGGAGAGGCGGTGTCCTCGGCCAGCGCGCGCAGCCCGGCCACCAGGTCGTCGTGACCGTCACCGACGATGGCCGCCCGGTGCTCCATCGCGGGGCGGGAAGCCAGCGACAGCGCCAGGTCGACGTCGGCGGCGCCGTCCACGACGGACAGCAGGCGGGCGGCCTGCGCGGGCAGCGCGGCGGCCGTGCGGGCGGACAGCACCCACGGCGCGGGGGCCGTGACGCTGACCGGCTCGGGCGCGGGCGTCGGGACCGGGGGCGCCTGCTCGATGATGGTGTGCGCGTTGGTGCCGGAGATGCCGAACGACGAGACGCCCGCGCGGCGCGGCCTGCCAGTCTCCGGCCACGGCACCGCCTCGGTCAGCAGCTCGACGTCGCCCTCCGTCCAGTCCACGTACGTGGAGGGCCGGTCGACGTGCAGCGACTTCGGCAGCACGCCGTGGCGCATGGCCAGCACCACCTTGATCACGCCCGCGACGCCGGCGGCGGCCTGGGTGTGGCCCAGGTTCGACTTCACCGAACCCAGCCACAACGGGTGCTCGCGCTCCTGACCGTAGGTGGCCAACAGCGCCTGAGCCTCGATCGGGTCGCCCAGTGTGGTGCCCGTGCCGTGCGCCTCCACCGCGTCCACCTCGGCGGGGCTGAGGCCGGCGTTGGCCAACGCCTGCCGGATCACCCGCTGCTGCGACGGACCGTTCGGCGCGGTCAGCCCGTTGGACGCGCCGTCCTGGTTCACCGCCGAACCGCGCACCACGGCCAGCACCGGGTGCCCGTTGCGCCGCGCGTCCGAGAGCCGTTCGAGCAGCAGCACGCCGACGCCCTCGGACCAGCCGGTGCCGTCCGCGCCGTCGGCGAACGGCTTGCACCGGCCGTCGGCCGCGAGACCTCCCTGTCGGGAGAACTCGACGAACGTCTCGGGGGTCGCCATGACCGTGACGCCGCTCGCCAGCGCCAGCGAGCACTCGCCGTTGCGCAACGCCTGCGCCGCCAGGTGGATCGCCACCAGCGACGACGAGCACGCCGTGTCCACCGACACCGCCGGGCCTTCCAGCCCGAACGTGTAGGAGACCCGGCCCGACACCACACCGCCGGAGCTGTGGCCGGTGACGTAGTCGTGGTACATCACGCCGGCGAACACGCCGGTGGCGCTGCCCTTGAGCGCGACCGGGTCGATCCCGGCCCGTTCGAACGCCTCCCAGGACGTTTCGAGCAGCACGCGCTGCTGGGTGTCCATGATCACCGCTTCGCGCGGCGAGATGCCGAAGAAGCCGGGGTCGAACAGCGCCGCGCCGTCGAGGAACCCGCCCTCGGCGACGTAGCTCGTGTCCGGGCGGGTGCGCGTCGGGTCGTGCAGGCGCGCGACGTTCCAGCCCCGGTCGGTCGGGAACGGGCCGATGGCGTCGCGGCCGTCGGCGAGCAGGTCCCACAGGTCCTCGGGCGAGGACACCCCGCCCGGGTAGCGGCAGGCCATGGACACGATCACGATCGGGTCGTCGCCGTCCGCGCCGGTGGCGGCGACCGCGGTCGCGGGGCCGTCCGCGCCGTGCAGCTCGACGTCCAGGCGGGCCACCAGCGCGAGCGGGGTGGGGTGGTCGAACACCAGGGTCGCGGGCAGCCGCAGACCCGTGTCGGAGACCAGCGCGTTGCGCAGCTCCACGGCCGTCAGCGAGTCGAACCCGAGGTCGCCGAACGCCCGCTCGGGGTCGACCGCGTCCGGCGAGCCGTAGCCGAGGACGCCGGCGACCCGGGTCCGCACCAGGGCGAGCAGGTGCTCGTGGCGCTGGTCGGGGGTCAGCCCGGCGAGCCCGTTCGCGGGCCCGGAGGACGCGGCGGCGGCCCGGCGGACGGGACGGCGCACGAGTCCGGCGAACGCGGGTGGCGCGTCGTCGCCGAGGGCGCGCAGCGCGGGCAGGTCCAGGCGGGCCGCCACGACGGCGGGCTCGGCCGCGGTGAGCGCCGCGTCGAACAACGCCACGCCCTCCTCCGGCGACAGGGGCAGGACGCCGTTGCGGGACAGCCGCGCCCGGTCCTCGGCGGTGAGGTCGCCGGTCATCGCGCTGTCCAGGTCCCACAGGCCCCACGCCACCGAGGTGGCCGGGAGACCTGCCTCGACCCGGTACCGCGCCAACTCGTCCAGGTAGGCGTTCGCCGCCGCGTACCCGGCCTGGCCCGGCGCGCCCAGCACGCCCGACATGGACGAGAACAGCACGAACGCCCGGACGTCGCCGACCACCTCGTGCAGGTGCCACGCGCCGTCCACCTTCGGCCGCAGCACGGCGTCCACCCGCTCCGGGGTCAACGCCGTCACCACACCGTCGTCCACGACGCCCGCGACGTGCACGACCGCCGAGACGTCCACGCCTGCCAACGCCTCGACCAACGCCTCGCGGTCACCCGCGTCGCAAGCCTTCGAAACGACCCGCGCACCGGCCGCCGACAGCTCCGCCACCAGGTCCGCGCCGCCGCCACGCCGGCTCAGCAGCACCAGGTCGCGAACGCCGTGCTCGGCCACCAGGTGACGCGCGATCACCCGGCCGAGCGCGCCCGTCGCACCCGTCACCACCACCGAACCGGCGCCGAAGTCCGGTCGGTCGGTGCTCTCGGCGGTGGTGGCGAGCCGGGCGACCGACACCTCCGAGCCCCGCACCCGTACCTGCGGCTCGCCGGCGGCCAGGGCGAGCGCGACCGGCGGGCCGAACGTCGCGGCGTCGGAGTCCAGCAGCACGAACCGGTCGGGGTTCTCCGCCTGGGCGGACCGCACCAGGCCCCACACCGCCGCGCCGACCGGGTTCGCCACCGCCGCGCCGGTCACCACGACCAGGTGGGACGCGGCGAACCGGTCGTGCGCCAGGAAGTCCTGGAGCACGCCGAGCACCCGGTGCACCTCGGCGCGCACGGCGGCCGGTTCGACGCCGTCGCGCACCGGCAGCACCACCACGGCGGGCACGTCCCCGTCGCCGACCGCGTCCCACTCGACCCAGGCCGGCTCGACCTGGTCGGTGACCTCCAGCGGCGTCCACCCCAGCGCGCGCAGCGGCGAGCGGGCGGTGGTCCGGGTGGCGCCGCTCGGGCGCAGCACCAGCGACTCCGCCGACAGCACGGGCGCGCCCGCGGGGTCGGCGGCCTGCACCAGCGTGCCGCCGCCGGGCGACGGCACGAGCCGCACCCGCAGCCCGGCCGCGCCGGTCGCGTGCACCGACACCCCGGACCAGGCGAACGGCAGGCCCCGGTGCTCCTCGCGGTCGCTCAGGCCCAGCGCGTGCAGCGCCGCGTCCAACGCGGCCGGGTGCACGCCGAACCGGTCGGCGTCCGCGTCCGGCAACGCCACCTCGGCGAACAGCTCGTCCCCCCGCCGCCACGCCGCCCGCAGGGCGCGGAACGCCGGCCCATAGGCCAACCCGCCCTCGGCCAGCCGCTCGTACAGGCCGGCCACGGGCAGTTCCTGCGCCCCGGCGGGCGGCCACTGCGCGAGGTCGAACGCGGCGCGCCGTCGTCCCGGCAGCAGCCGGCCCGCGGCGTGCCGGGTCCACGGCGCGTCGTCGTCCTCGGCGCGCGCGAACACCTCCGCGGTCCGGGCGCCGGCCGCGTCGGGCGCGCCGACGACCACCTGCACCCGCACCGCGCCGTGCTCCGGCAGCACGAGCGGCGCGGCGATCGTCAGCTCCTCGACCACGCCGCAGCGCGCGTCGTCGCCGGCGCGGGTGACCAGTTCCAGGAACCCGGTGCCGGGGAAGAGCACCGCGTCGCCGACCCGGTGGTCGCCCAGCCACGGGTGCGACTTCACCGACAGCCGCCCGGTGAGCACCAGGCCCTCCGAGCCGCCGAGCACGATCGCCGCGCCGAGCAGGGGGTGGTCGGCGGGGTCGAGGCCGGCCGCCGTGACCCCGCCGGTGCCGGGCGTGGCCTCCAGCCAGAACCGCTCCCGCTGGAACGCGTACGTCGGCAGCTCCACGCGTCGCGTGGCGCGGCCGGCGAACACCGCCGCCCAGTCCACGGCCAGGCCGGTGACGTGCGCGGTGGCCAGCGCGGTCAGCAACGCCTCCGGTTCGGGTCTGTCCCGCCGCTGGGAGGCCACCAGCACGGCGGCGTCCTGCGCGGAGTCCTGCGCCATCCCGGTCAGCACGGCGTCCGGGCCGACTTCGAGGAACCGCGACACGCCGTGCCCCGCCAGCACCGCCACCGCGTCCGCGAACCGCACCGCCTCGCGGACGTGCCGCACCCAGTACTCCGGCGTGGCCGGGTCACCCGCGGCGGCGACGGTGGACACGAAGGCGATCTTCGGCGCGGCGAACGGGATGCGGCCGACGACCTCGCGGAACTCGTCGAGGATCGGCTCCATCAGCGGGGAGTGGAACGCGTGGCTGACGACCAACCGCTTGGTGCGCCGATCACCCAGCCGGGCCACCACCGCCTCGACACCGGCCTCGGCGCCGGACAACACCACCGACGAGGGACCGTTCACCGCCGCGATGTCCACCCCGTCCACCAGCAGCGGCCGTACCTCGGCCTCCGAGGCCGCCACCGCCACCATCGCCCCGCCGGCGGGCAACGCCTGCATCAACCGGCCGCGCGCCACCACGAGCCGGGCGGCGTCCGCCAACGAGAACACCCCGGCCACGTGTGCCGCCGCGATCTCGCCGATCGAATGACCCGCGACGAAGTCGGGAACCACACCCCACGACTCCAACAACCGGAACAACGCCACCTCGAACGCGAACAACGCAGGCTGCGCGAACTCCGTCCGATGCAGCACTTCGTCATCCACCACGTCGGCCAACGGCCGCGACAACAACGGGTCCACCACCCCGCACACCTCGGCGAACGCCTCCCGGAACACCGGGAACGCCTCACCAAGAGCACGACCCATGCCCACCCGCTGCGAACCCTGACCCGTGAACAAGAACGCCGTCGAACCCGACCGCACCGCACCGCGCACGACACCGTCACCCGACCGCAGGCGTCGCACCGCGTCGGCGGTGTCGGTGGTCGACACGACCGCCCGGTGCTCCATGACGGACCGCGTGGTGGCCAGCGCGACGGCCGTGTCGAGGACGTCCGAGCCGGGGTCGACGGCCTCGGCGAGCCGGGCGAGCTGCGCGTCCAGCGCGGCGGCGGTGCGGGCGGACAGCAGCCACGGCACCGGCACGCCCTCGGGCCAGCCGGTCCCGGCGGGCGGTTCGGGTTCGGGGTCGGCCTGCTCCAGGATGACGTGGCCGTTGGTGCCGCTCACCCCGAACGACGACACCGCGGCCCGGCGCGGTCGGTCGACCTCCGGCCACGGTCGCGACTCGTCGAGCAGGCGGATGTGCCCCGAGGACCAGTCGACGTGCCGCGACGGTTCGCCCACGTGCAACGACTTGGGCAGCACGCCGTGCCGCAGGGCCATGACCGCCTTGATCACACCGCTGGCGGCCGCGGCGGCCTGCGCGTGGCCGATGTTGGACTTGACCGAACCCAGGTACAGCGGGTGGTCGGCGCTGCGCTCGCGGCCGTAGGTGGCCAGCAGCGCCTGCGCCTCGATCGGGTCGCCGAGCGTGGTGCCGGTGCCGTGCGCCTCCACCAGGTCGACCTCGGTGGACGACAGCCCGGCGTCGGCCAGCGCCTGGAGGATGACCCGCTGCTGCGACGGACCGTTCGGCGCGGTGAGCCCGTTCGACGCGCCGTCCTGGTTGAGCGCGGAGCCGCGCACCACGGCGAGCACCGGGTGCCCGTTGCGGCGGGCGTCCGACAGCCGCTCCAGCAGCAGCATCCCGACGCCCTCGGACCAGCCGGTGCCGTCGGCGGCGTCGGAGAACGGCTTGCACCGGCCGTCCGCCGACAGGCCCCGCTGCCGGGAGAACGCCACGAACGCGCCCGGCGTGGACATGATCGTGACGCCGCCCGCCAGCGCCAGCGAGCACTCCCGCTTGCGCAGCGCCTCCGCGGCCAGGTGCATCGCCACCAGCGCCGAGGAGCACGCCGTGTTCACCGTCAGCGCCGGGCCTTCCAGCCCCATGCTGTAGGAGACGCGGCCGGAGATGACCGCCGCCGTGCTGCCGGTGCTCATGTACGCCTCGACCGCCTCGGGCAGGTCGGTCAGCCGGTCCCAGTAGTCCTGCACGCTGGCGCCGACGTACACGCCGACCGGCTTGCCGCGCAGCGCGTCCGGGTTGATCCCGGCGCGCTCCACGGTCTCCCACGCCGCCTCCAGCACGACCCGCTGCTGCGGGTCCATGGCGAGCGCCTCGCGCGGGCTGATGCCGAAGAAGCCCGCGTCGAAGTCGGCGGCGTCGTGCACGAACCCGCCCTCGCGCACGTAGCTGGCCCCGGCGCGGTCCGGGTCCGCGTCGAACAGCGCGTCGGTGTCCCAGCCCCGGTCGGTCGGGAACGGGCCGATCGCGTCCCCGCCGTCCGCGACCAGCCGCCACAGCTCCTCCGGCGAGTTCACCCCGCCGGGGTAGCGGCACGCCATGGCGACGATCGCGATCGGCTCGCGGGCCTCGGCTTCCACGTCGTGCAGCCGCTGCCTGGTCTGGTGCAGGTCGGCGGTCACCTTTTTGAGGTAGCCGAGGAGCTTGTCTTCGTTCGTCATCGGGGGTGCCTCACCGGTGCTGGGGGCGGTCGGGGAAACGGCGCGCGGGAGAGGGTCAGGCCATGCCGAGCTCGCGGTCGATGAAGGCGAAGACGTCGTCGGCGGACGCCGAGTCGAGGCGCTGCGCCACCGTCGCGGTGTCCCCGCCCTGTTCCAGCTTCGCGAGCAGGGCCCGCAGGCGGGTGGTCACGTGGCCGGCCGCGATCTCCTCGGGCGCGGCGGTCGCGACGGCGACCTCCAGGCGGTCCAACCCGGCCAGCAGCGTGTCGGCGGGCGCCGCGTCGTCGCCGACGAGTTCGGCGAGCAGCACCGCGACGAGCGCCTGCGGTGTCGGGTGGTCGAACACGACGGTCGCGGGCAGCCTCACGCCGGTCGCCGCGGCCAACCCGTTGCGCAGCTCGACGGCCGTCACCGAGTCGAAGCCCAGGTCCTTGAACGCCCGCGCCGCGTCGACCTCGGTCGAGTCGCCGTAGCCGAGCACGGCGGCCACGTGCCCGCGCACCACGTCGAGCAGCACGGCCCGGCGCTCGCCGTCGGCCAGCCCGGCCAGCCGCGCGGCCAGCCCGTCGCCGTCGGACGTCGGCTCGGCGGGGGCGAGCGCGGCGCGCGCGGCCGGGACGGTGTCCAGCAGCGGACGCGGGCGGGCGGACGCGTAGGTGGGCGCGAAGACGGCCCAGTCGAAGTCGGCCACGACGGTGTGCGCCTCGTCGCGGTCGAGCACGCCTTGCAGCGCGGTCAGCGCGAGCTTCGGGTCCATCGTCCGCACACCCCGGCGGGCCAGGTGCTCGCCCGCCTCGCCGGACGCCATGCCGTCGCCGCCCCAAGAGCCCCACGCGACCGAGGTGGCCGCGAGCCCTCTGGTGCGGCGGTCGTGCGCGATGGCGTCGAGCACCGCGTTGGCCGCCGCGTAGCCGACCTGGCCGCCGGAGCCCCACACCGCCGCGCCCGAGGAGAACACCACGAACGCGTCCAGCTCCCGGTCGGCCAGCAGGTCGTCCAGGTGCAGCGCGCCGACCACCTTCGCGTGGCCGACGTCGGCGAAGTCGGCCACGCCGACGTCGTCCACACCGGACTCCAGGTGGGTCACGCCCGCGGCGTGGAACACCGCGGTCAGGTCCGGCAGGTCCGCCAGCAGGGCGGCCAGCGCATCCCGGTCCGCGACGTCGCACGCCACCGCCTCGGCGCGGCCGTCGAGTTCGGCGAGCAGCCCGGCGATGCCCGGCGTGTCGGGACCGCGCCGCCCGGTGAGCACGACGCGCTCCGCGCCAC
This sequence comes from Saccharothrix sp. 6-C, assembly GCF_016695385.1. Lineage (NCBI taxonomy): Bacteria > Bacillati > Actinomycetota > Actinomycetes > Pseudonocardiales > Pseudonocardiaceae > Saccharothrix > Saccharothrix sp. 6-C. Next base: position 4,290,048 of record NZ_CP064192.1, read on the forward strand.
CCGCCACGAGCCAGCGGGCCACGTGCGCGCCGACACCGCCCGTGCCGCCGGTGACCAGCACGGTCCCCCGCGGTGTCCACACGTCGCGGCCGGGTGACGCGGGCGCGGGCGCCAGCCGGCGGGCCAGCGCGCCGCCCGCCCGCAGCGCCACCTGGTCCTCCGGACCCGTGAGCACGCCCAGCAGCTGCGCCACGACGTCGTCGGACACCTCGGCGGGCAGGTCCACCAGGCCGCCCCAGCGGTCGGGGCGGTCCAGGCCGAGCACCGTGCCCAAGCCCCACAGCGCGCCTTGGAACCGGTCGGCGAGCCGTTCGGCGGCGTCGACCGCGACACCCGCCGACGTGCCGAACCACAGCGGCGCGGTCACCCCGGCGTCGTCCAACGCCTGAACCAGCGCGACGGAGGCCGCCACCCCCCGGGACAGCGCGCCGAACAGCGGGTGCGGCCGGGCGTCCAGGCCCAGCAGCGACAGCACCCCGTCGACGGTCTCGCCGGCGAGCGCGGTGCGCAGCCGTGCGGCGATCAGGCCGCGATCCGCCTCGTCCACCTCGACGGGCACGACCCGCGCGCCACGCGCCTCGAACCCCTCGACCACCGCCCGGCACCGCTTGTCCCCGTGCGGCGTTCCGGGCACCACCACCAGCCACCGGCCGGGCAGCCCGACGCCGACCGGCACCGGCAGCCACCGCACCCGGTACCGCCAGGAGTCCACCGTGGACTTCTCGCGCAGCCGTGCCCGCCACGCCGACAGGGCGGGCAGCACCCGGCCCAGCGCGTCCTCGTCCACGGCGAGGTCGGCCGGGAGCGCGGGCAGGCCGCCGTGCTCGACCGCGGCCCAGAACGCCTCGTCGGCCGGGTCGGCGGCCGCGCGCGGCTCCTCGGTGAGCCAGAAGTGCCGGTGCTGGAACGCGTAGGTCGGCAGCCGCACGGGACGCGCGCCCGGCAGCAGCGCCGCGAAGTCCGGCGACACACCGCGCACGTGCAGTTCGGCGACCGACCGCAGGAACCGGTCGAACCCGCCCTCGTCACGGCGCAACGTCCCGGCGGCCACCACGGGCTGCTCGCGACCGTCCAAGGTCTCGCCCACGCTCGGCAGGAGCACCGGGTGCGGGCTGATCTCGACGAACGCCGAGTGCCCCTGCGCGGCCAGCGACCGGACCGCGTCGGCGAAGCGGACCGTGGAACGCAGGTTGGTGTACCAGTAGCGGGCGTCCAGCTCGTCGCCGCCCACCCACTCCCCCGTGACGGTGGACAGCATCGGCACCTCGCCGGCCCTGGGCCCCACCGGGCCGAGGTCGGCCAGCAGCCGCTGCTCGATGTCGCCGACCTGGGCCGAGTGCGAGGCGTAGTCCACGTTGACCCGCCTGGACCGCACGCCCAGCGAGGTCAACAGCCCGGCCAGGCCGGCCAACGCCTCGGGGTCGCCCGACACCACGACCGACGACGCGCCGTTGTCCGCCGCGACCGACACCCGGTTCCCGAAGGACTCCAGGTGCGGCGCCACCCCGGCGGCCGACAACGCCACGGACAGCATCCCGCCGCGCCCGGCCAACCGCTCCCGGATCGCCCGGCTGCGCAGCGCCACGACGCGGGCGCCGTCCTCCAGCGACAGCCGACCGGCCACGACGGCGGCGGCGATCTCGCCCTGCGAGTGGCCCACCACCGCGTCCGGCCGGATGCCGTGGTGCGCCCACAACGCGGTCAGCGACACCATGACCGCCCACAGCGCCGGCTGCACCACGTCGACCTGGTCCAGCGTGGGCGCGCCCTCCTCGCCGCGCGCCACCGCGACCACGTCCCAGTCGACGAACGCCGACAACGCCCGCGCGCACTCGGCCATCCGGGCGGCGAACACCGGCGAGTCCTCCAGCAGCGCGGCGGCCATGCCGACCCACTGCGCGCCCTGCCCGGGGTAGACGAAGACGGTGCGGCCCTCGACGTCGGCCGTGCCGGTGACCACGGCGGCCGAGGGGACGCCGTCGGCGAGCGCGGAGACCCCGGCGGCCAGCTCGGCGGTGTCGCGGCCCAGCACCGCGGCCCGGTGCTCGCGGGCGGCGCGGGTGGTCGCCAACGACCACGCCACGTCCCGCGCGGGGAGGTCCGTGCCGGCCAGGTGGTCGCGCAGCCGGGCGGCCTGCGCGGTCAACGCGCCCGAGGTGTGCCCGGAGAGCACCCAGGGCACCACGCCGCCCGGCGCCGGCTCGCGCTCCTCGGCCTGCACGTCGGGCGCCTGCTCCAGCACCACGTGCGCGTTGGTGCCGCTGATGCCGAACGACGACACGCCCGCGCGCCGCACCCGTTCCCCGGCGGGCCACGGCTGCTCCTCGGTCAGCAGCGCCACGTCGCCCGCGCTCCAGTCCACCTCCGCGGACGGCTCGGTGACGTGCAGGGTCCGCGGCAGCAGCCCGTGGCGCAGCGCCAGCACCATCTTGATCACGCCCGCGACGCCGGCCGCGGCCTGCGAGTGGCCGAGGTTGGACTTCAGCGAGCCCAGCCACAGCGGGCGCTCGCGGTCCTGGCCGTAGGTGGCGAGCACGGCCTGCGCCTCGATCGGGTCGCCGAGCCGGGTGCCGGTGCCGTGCGCCTCCACCGCGTCCACGTCGGCGGGCGCGAGGCGGGCGTCGGCCAGCGCGGCGCGGATGACCCGCTGCTGCGACGGCCCGTTGGGCGCGGTGATGCCGTTGGACGCGCCGTCCTGGTTCACCGCCGAACCGCGCACCACGGCCAGCACCTCGTGCCCCAGCCTCAGGGCGTCCGACAGCCGTTCCAGCACGACCACGCCCGAGCCCTCGGACCAGCCCGCGCCGTCCGCGCCCGCCGCGAACGACTTGCACCGGCCGTCCGGCGCCAGCGCCCGCTGCCGGGAGAACTCCAGGAACGTGGCCGGGGTGGCGATCACCGTCGCGCCGCCGGCCAGCGCCAGCGACACCTGGCCGGACCGCAGCGCCTGCACCGCGAGGTGGATCGCGACCAGCGAGGACGAGCAGCCCGTGTCGACGGTCAGCGCCGGACCTTCCAGGCCGAGGTGGTAGGCCACCCGGCCGGAGACCATGCTGCCCGCGCCGTAGCTGTTGGGGTAGTCGTGGTAGACGACGCCCGCGTAGACGGCGGTGCGCGTGCCCTTGAGGTCGGCCGGGTTGATGCCGGCGTGCTCCAGCGCCTCCCACGACGTCTCCAGCAGCACGCGCTGCTGCGGGTCCATGTCGGCGGCCTCGCGCGGGCTGATGCCGAAGAACGCCGGGTCGAACAGCGGCGCGTCGTGCAGGAACCCGCCGCGCCGCACGTAGGTCGTGCCCTCGTGCTCCGGGTCGGGGTGGTAGAGCGCGTCCACGTCCCAGCCCCGGTCGGCCGGCATGTCGGACGTGACGTCACGGCCTTCGCGCAGCAACGCCCACAAGTCCTCGGGCGTGGCCACGTCACCGGGGTAACGGCACCCGAGTCCGACCACCGCGATCGGCTCCGCCGCGCGGTCCCGCACCTCCGCGAGCCGCCGACCGGTCTCGTGGAGGTCGGCCGTCACCCGGCGCAGGTACTCGCGGAGCTTCGCTTCGTTGGACATCGAACCACCGTTCACGAGTTGCTCAGCTTGTCGTCGATGAACCGGAAGAGGTCGTCGTCGCTGCCGTCCTCCAGCAAGGCCGCGACCGCCTCGCCGGCGCCGTTCGTGCCGTTCGGCCCGCCGCCGAGCAGGGCGCGCAGCCGCCGGTCCACCAGCGCGCGCACGTCGTCGTCCAGGCCCGCCCCGAACGCGGCTTCCAGCCGGTCGAGGTCGTCGAGCACCGACCGCGCGGTGTCCGGCGCGAGTTCGCCGCGCAGCACCTCGGCCAGCGCGAGCGGGGTGGGGTGGTCGAACACCAGGGTCGCGGGCAGCCGCAGACCCGTGTCGGCGACCAGCGCGTTGCGCAGCTCCACGGCCGTCAGCGAGTCGAACCCGAGATCGCTGAACGCCCGCTCGGCGGCGACCAGGGCCGCCCCGCCGTGGCCGAGCACGCCCGCGACGCGCTCGCGCACGAGTTCCAGCAGCAGGTCCCGCTGGTCCGCCTCGGTGAGCCCGGCGAGCCGGGCGGCCAGGTCGTCGGCGTCGCCGGAGCGCTCGGGCGCGGTGTCCTCGGCGAGCGCCGCGCGGGCCTCCGGGACCGCGTCCAGCAGCGGGCGCCGCCGCGACAGCGCGTAGGTCGGCGCGAACACCGACCAGTCCAGGTCGGCGACGACGGTGTGCGCCTCGTCCCGGTCCAGGACGCCCTGCAGGGCGGCGATCGCGGTGCCCGGCGCCATCACGCCCACGCCGAGCCTGGTCAGCCGGTCCTCCTCGCCCGCCGCCATGCCGCCGCCCGCCCACGAGCCCCAGGCCACCGACGTGCCGGCCAGCCCGCGTGCCCGGCGGTGCCGGACCAGCTGGTCCACCAGCGTGTTCGACGCCGCGTAGCCGACCTGTCCGCCGGAGCCCCACACCGCCGCGCCCGAGGAGAACACCACGAACGCGTCCAGCTCCCGGTCGCCGAGCGCGGCGTCCAGGTTGAGGGCGCCGACCACCTTCGCCCGGCCGGACTCGGCCAGGTCGACCTCGGTCAGCTCGTCCACACCGGACTCCCGGATCAGGGTGCCCGCCGCGTGGAACACCGCGGTCAGGTCGGGCAGCGCGGCCAGCAGCCCGGCGACCGCGCGGTCGTCGGCCACGTCGCACGCCACGGCCTCCGCGCGTCCGCCGAGTTCGGCCAGCAGCTCGGTCACTCCCGGGGTCTCGGCGCCGCGCCGCCCGGCGAGCACCACGCGGTCCGCGCCGCCGTCGACCAGCCAGCGGGCCAGGTGCGCGCCGACGCCACCCGTGCCGCCGGTGACGAGCACGGTCCCGCGCGGGCGCCACTCGCGCACCGCCGGTCCCTGCGGCGCGCGGACCAGCCGGCGGCCGAACACACCGGACCTGCGCACGGCGACCTGGTCTTCCCCGCCGGCGGTCAGCACGGCCACCAGCCGGTCGAGCACCCCGGCTGCGGCGGGCGTGTCGGCGGGCAGGTCGACCACGCCGCCCCACGTGCGCGGCCGGTCCAGCCCGAGCACCGTGCCGATGCCCCACAACGCCGTCTGGCGCAGGTCGCCGGGCCGGTCGAACCGGTCGACGGCGACCGCGCCCACCGTGGCGAACCAGACGGGGGCGGTCACGCCCGCGTCGTCCAGGCCCTGCACCGTGGCGACGGCCGCGGCGACACCGAGAGACAGTCCGGGTGACAGCGGGTGCGGCCGGTCGTCCAGGGCCGACAGCACCAGCACCCCCGCCGGTTCCAGGCCGCCGACGCGGTCGGCCACGACGGCGCGGTCGGTGTCGTCGAGAACGCGCACCACGGCCACCCCGCGCCGGGCCAGGCCGTCGGCTACCGCGGTGACCCGTTCGTCGTCCGGGCCGGCGACCACCCACGTCCCCTCGGGGCGGCGGTCGGCCAGGTGCACCGAGCGCCACTCCACCCGGTACCGCCAGGAGTCCACCGCGGACCGCTCGCGCAGCCGGTCCCGCCACGCCGACAGCGCGGGCACCACCTGCGCCAGCGCCGCCTCGTCCACGGCGAGGTCGGCGGCCAGGTCGGCCGGCCCGCCGTCCGCCACGGCCGCCCAGAACGCGTCGTCCTGCCCGGTGCCCGCGGCGGAGCGCTCGGGCACGTCGATCCAGTGCCGGGTGCGCTGGAAGGCGTAGGTCGGCAGGTCCACCCGGACCGCGCCGCGCCCGCCGTGCACGCGGCCCCAGTCCACCGGCCCGCCGGTCGCGAACACCCGGCCCACGGCGGTGGTCAGCGCCACCACCTCGTCCCGGTCGCGCCGCTGGGCGGCGATCAGCGCGCCGTCGACCCGGGCCGTGCCCGTGAGGACGCCGTCCGGGCCCACTTCCAGGAACCGGCGCACGCCGTGCGCGGCCAGCGCGGTCACACCGTCGTGGAACCGGACGGCGTCCCGCGCGTGCCGCACCCAGTAGTCGGCGGTCACCAGGTCGTCGCCCTCGGCCGGCGCGCCGGTCAGCGTCGAGACGACCGGGATGGCCGGCGGGGCGAACGGGATCCCGGCCAGCACCCGCCGGAAGTCGGCGAGCATCGGCTCCACCAGGGGCGAGTGGAACGCGTGGCTGACCGGCAGCCGCTTGGTCCGCCGATCGCCCAGCGCGGCCACCACCGCCTCGACGTCCGCCGCCGCGCCGGAGACCACCACGGAGGTCGGTCCGTTGACCGCCGCGAGCCCGACCGCGCCCGTCAGCAGCGGTCGCACCTCGTCCTCCGTGGCCTCGACCGCGACCATCGCGCCGCCCTCGGGCAGCGCCTGCATCAACCGGCCGCGCGCCACCACCAGCCGGGCGGCGTCCGCGAGCCCGAACACCCCGGCGACGTGCGCGGCGGCGATCTCGCCGATCGAGTGGCCCGCCAGGAAGTCCGGGGTCACGCCCCAGTCGGTCAGCAGCCGGAACAACGCCACCTCGAACGCGAACAGCGCCGGCTGGCTGAACCCCGTGCGGTCGAGGACCGCCTGGTCCTCGCCGAACACCACCTCGGTCAGCGACGTGCCCAGCTCGCCGTCCAGCGCGGCCACCGCGGCGTCGAACGCCTCCCGGAACACCGGGAACGCCGCGTGCAGCCGCCGGCCCATGCCGATGCGCTGCGATCCCTGACCGGTGAACAGGAACGCGGTCGGTCCGCCGACGGCGGTGTCGCGGCCGTCCAGGGCGCGCAGCCCGGCGATCAGCTCCTCGGTGGACGCGCCGACCACGACCGCCCGGTCCTCCAGCGCCGCGCGGGTGGCGCCCAGCGACCACGCCACGTCGACCGGGCGCAGGTCGGCGGCCGCCGCGGCGAGCCGGTCGGCCTGCGCCCGCAACGCCTCGGGGCCGCGCGCGGACAGCGGCCAGGCCACCACGTCGGTCGCCACCACGGCGGGCTCGACCGGGGTGGGCGTGGGCGCCGCCACCTCTTCGATGATCACGTGCGCGTTGGTGCCGCTCACGCCGAACGACGAGACCCCGATGCGGCGCGGGGTGTCCCGGGCGGGCCACGGCACGGCGGCGGTCAGCAGCTCCACCCGACCGGACGTCCAGTCCACGTGCCGGGAGGGCTCGTCGACGTGCAGCGTCTTCGGCAGCAGCTCGTGCCGCAGCGCCAGCACGGACTTGATCACGCCCGCCGCGCCCGCCGCCGCCTGGGCGTGGCCGATGTTCGACTTGATCGAGCCGATGAGCAGCGGCCGGTCCCGGTCGCGGCCGTAGGCGGCGAGCAACGCCTGCGCCTCGATCGGGTCACCCAAGGTGGTGCCCGTGCCGTGGGCTTCCACCGCGTCCACGTCGGCGGGCGTGAGCCCGGCGTTGGCGAGCGCCGCGCGGATCACCCGCTGCTGCGACGGGCCGTTCGGCGCGGTCAGCCCGTTCGACGCGCCGTCCTGGTTCACCGCCGAACCCTTGACCAGGGCCAGCACCTCGTGACCGTGCCGTCGCGCGTCCGAGAGCCGTTCCAGCACCAGCAGCCCCGCGCCCTCGGACCAGCCCGTGCCGTCGGCGCGGTCGGAGAACGGCTTGCAGCGGCCGTCCGGCGCGAGCCCGCGTTGGCGGGAGAAGGCGACGAACGGAGCCGGGGTGGCCATGACGAGCACGCCGCCCGCGAGCGCCAGCGAGCACTCGCCGTTGCGCAACGCCTGCGCCGCCAGGTGGATCGCCACCAACGACGAGGAGCACGCCGTGTCCACCGACAACGACGGCCCCTCGAACCCGAACGTGTAGGAGACGCGGCCCGACAGCACCGCGGAGGACGTGGCGGTCGCCAGGTAGCCCTCGACGCCCTCGGGCGCGTGGTCCAGCAGGTCGGCGTAGTCCTGGCCGCCGGTGCCGGCGAACACGCCGACCTGCCCGCCGCGCAACGACTCCGGGGTCACCCCGGCGCGTTCCAGCGCCTCCCAGGTCAGTTCCAGCAGCACCCGCTGCTGCGGGTCCATCGCGGTCGCCTCGCGCGGCGAGATGCCGAAGAAGCCGGGGTCGAACAGCGCCGCGTCGTGCAGGAACCCGCCCTCGCGGACGTAGCTGGTGCCGGGTGCGGCGGGGTCGGCGTCGTAGAGCGCGCTGGTGTCCCAGCCGCGGTCGGTCGGGAACCCGGTGATCGCGTCCACGCCGCCGACGACCAGCTCCCACAGCTCTTCCGGCGACCGGACGCCACCGGGGTAGCGGCACGCCATCGACACGATCGCGATCGGGTCGTCGCCGACCGCGGCGGGCGCGGGACCGACCGCGGCCGGCTCGTCACCGACCAGCTCGACGTCCAGGAACCGGGCCAGCGCCACCGGCGTCGGGTGGTCGAACACCAGCGTCGCGGGCAGCCGCGTGCCGACCGCCTCACCGAGCCGGTCGCGCAGCTCCACGGCGGTCAGCGAGTCGAACCCGAGGTCGCCGAACGCGCGGCCGGGCTCCACCGCCGAGGCGTCGTCGTAGCCGAGCACGGCCGCGACGTGGTCGCGCACCAGGTCGGTGAGGGCGCGGCGCCGCTCGGCCTCGGGCAGCGCGGCGAGCCGCCCGGCGAGCGCGGACCCGTGCGGCGCGTCGGCCGCCCGGTCCAGGCCCAGCAGCTCCCGCACCTCCGGCAGGTCGTGCAGCAGGGGGCGGGCGCGGGCGGCGCTGTAGGTGGGCGCGAACCGCGCCCAGTCCAGGTGCGCCACCACCAGGTGGTGCTCGTCGTGGTCGAGGGCCTGCTGGAGGGCGGCCACCGCCGACGCGGGGTCCATCGGCGGTATGCCGTGCTTGCGCAGCTCGTCGCCCAGCGCGTCCTCGTCGACCATGCCGCCGCCGCCCCAGGTGCCCCAGGCGACGGAGGTGACCGGCAGGCCGCGCCGGCGGCGCTGGTGGGCGAAGGCGTCCAGGTGGGCGTTGGCGGTGCCGTAGCCCGGTTGACCGGCCGAGCCCCACACCGCCGCGCCGGAGGAGAACAGCACGAACGCGTCCAGCTCACGGTCCGCGAGCAGGTCGTCGAGGTGCCGCGCGCCGGCGACCTTCGCCCGGCCCGCGGCCGCGAAGTCGGCGAGGTCCAGGTCGGCCAGGCGGGCTTCGGCCGGCAGCACGCCCGCCGCGTGCACGACGGTGAGCGGACCGTCCGGCGGCAGGTCGGCGACCAGCGCCGCCACCGCGTCCCGGTCCGCCACGTCGCACGCGGCCAGCGTCACGGTCGTGCCGAGGGCCTCCAGCTCGGCGGCCAGCTCCCGCGCGCCGGGGGTGTCCGCGCCGCGCCGACCCACCAGCACGAGGTGCCGTGCGCCCCGATCCGCGAGCCACCGCGCCACGTGCGCGCCGACCCCGCCGGTGCCGCCGGTGACCAGGGCCGTCCCGCGCGGCGCCCAGGCGCGCTTCGGCGCACCGGCCAGCGGCGCCCGCACGAGCCGGCGGCCGAGGACGCCCGCGGCTCGGACCGCCACCTGGTCCTCCGCCCGGTCGGCCAGCACGTCCACCAGCCGGTCGAGCAGCGCGCCGTCCCACTCGACGGGCAGGTCGGCGAACCCGCCCCAGGTCAGCGGGTGGTCCAGGGCGAGCACGCCGGCCAGGCCGAGCAGCGACCCCTGGGCGGCGGAGGTGATCTCCTCGCCCCGGTCCGCGGCCACCGCGCCCGAGGTGACGAGCCAGGTGGGCGCGGTGACCTGCGCGTCGCCCAACGCCTGCACGGCCAGGACGGTCCGCGCCACGCCCTCGGTGATCGTCCCGTGCACCGGGTGCGGGGTGTCGTCCAGCGCGGTCAGCAGCACCACGCCCGACAGCGCCGTCAACTCCCGCCACCGGTCGGCCAGCTCGGTTCGACCGGCGTCCACCGGCAGGGTCAGCACGTCCGCGCCGCGGGCCGCGAGCCGTTCGGCCACCGCCGCCGCGCGTGGTTCGCCCGCGCCGGACAGCACCAGCCACCGCCCGGTCAACGGCGCGCCGGACCCGCCGGCGGTCGGCTGCCACCGCACCCGGTAACGCCACCCGTCGAGTTCCGCGCGTTCCCGGCCGCGTGCCCGCCACGAGGCCAGCGCGGGCTGCACCCGGGCCACGTCCTCGCCGTCCAGGCCCAGCAGCTCGGCCAGGTTCGCCTCGGCGACGGCCGTCCAGAACTCGGCGTCCTCGGCGACGGTCGCGGAGGTGGCGGCCTCGCGGGCCGGCACGACGGTCGACTCCAGCCAGTACCGCCGGCGGCGGAACACGTGCGTGGGCAGCTCCACCCGCTCACCGCCGGGGTGCACCGCGCTCCAGTCCGGCGACGCGCCGTGGACGTGCAACCGGGCGACGGCCGCTGCGAACGCCGCCACCTCCTCGCGGTCCTCGCGCTGGGCTGCGGCGAGCACGACCGCGTCGGGTTCCGCGAACGACCGGGCCATGCCGGTGAGCACACCGGCGGGTCCGACCTCCAGGAACCTGGTGACGCCGCGCGAGACCAGTGCCTCCACCGCCGCGTGGAAGCGCACCGCGCGGCGCGCGTGCCGCACCCAGTAGTCGGCGGTCGTCAGGTCGCCGTCCTCGGCCGGCGCGCCGGTCAGCGTCGACACGACCGGGAACCCGGGCGCGCGGTACTCGACCTTCTCCGCGATCCGCCGGAACTCCTCCAGCATCGGCTCCATCAGCGGCGAGTGGAACGCGTGGCTCACCACCAACCGCTTGGTGCGCCGATCACCCAGCCGGGAAACCACCGCCTCGACACCGGCCTTGGAGCCGGACAACACCACCGACGACGGACCGTTCACCGCCGCGATGTCCACCCCGACCACCAACAGCGGCACCACCTCGGCCTCCGCGGCCTCCACCGCCACCATCGCCCCGTCCGAGGGCAACTCCCCCATCAACCGACCGCGTGCCACCACCAACGAACACGCGTCCTGCAGGGAGAACACCCCCGCCACATACGCCGCCGCGAACTCACCGATCGAATGACCCGCCACCAAATCCGGCCGAACCCCCCACGACTCCAACAACCGGAACAACGCCACCTCGAACGCGAACAACCCAGGCTGCGCGAACTCCGTCCGATGCAACACCTCGTCATCCACCACCTCGGCCAACGACCGCGACAACAACGGATCCATCACCGCGCACACCTCGGCGAACGCCTCCCGGAACACCGGGAACGCGCCGGACAACCCACGACCCATGCCCACCCGCTGCGAACCCTGACCCGTGAACAAGAAGGCGGTCAGGCCCGACCGCACCACTCCCGCTTCCACTCCGGCGACCCGCTCACCGGCCGCGACCGAGCGCAGCCCCGCCACCAGGTCGTCCCTCGTCGACCCCACCACCACCGCGCGGTGCTCCAAGGCGTCCCGCGTCACGCCGAGCGAGTAGGCGATGTCCACGTCGGACGCCGGGTCGGCGACGGCGAACGCCGCCAGCCGGGCGGCCTGGGCGGCGAGGTCGTCGACCGACCGGCCGGACACCGACCACAGCCGCACGGGCGGCTCCGCGTCGTCGACCGGCTCCGGGGCCGGCTCCTCGACCGGGGCTTCCTCGATCACGGTGTGCACGTTCGTGCCGGAGATGCCGAACGACGAGATGCCCGCGCGGCGCGGCCGGTCGGACGCGGGCCACGGGCGTGCCTCGGTCAGCAGCGCCACGTTCCCGGCCGACCAGTCGACCTGGTCGGTGGGCTCGTCGGCGTGCAGGGTCCGGGGCAGCAGGCCGTGGCGCATCGCCATGACGACCTTGATCACGCCGGCGACGCCCGCCGCCGCCTGCGGGTGGCCGATGTTGGACTTCACCGAGCCCAGCCACAGCGGGTGCTCGCGCTCCTGGCCGTAGGTGGCCAGCAACGCCTGCGCCTCGATCGGGTCACCGAGCGTGGTGCCCGTGCCGTGCGCCTCCACCGCGTCGACCTGTGCGGGCGAGAGCCGCGCGTCGGCCAGGGCGGCCCGGATCACCCGCTGCTGCGCCGGGCCGTTCGGCGCGGTCAGCCCGTTGGACGCGCCGTCCTGGTTCATGGCCGAGCCGCGCACCACGGCCAGCACCGGGTGCCCGTTGCGCCGCGCGTCGGACAGCCGCTCCAGCACCAGCAACCCCGCGCCCTCCGACCAGGCCGCGCCGTTCGCGCCCCGGCCGAACGAGCGGCAGCGGCCGTCGGGGGACAGCGCGCGCTGCCGGGAGAACTCGACGAACAGCTGGGGCGTCGCCATCACCGCGACACCGCCCGCGAGCGCCAGCGAGCACTCGCCGCGGCGCAACGCCTCGGACGCCAGGTGGATCGCCACCGACGACGACGAGCACGCCGTGTCCACGGTGACCGCGGGCCCTTCCAGCCCGAACGTGTAGGCGACGCGGCCGGAGGCGATGCTGCCGGACGTGGTGCTGTCGGCGTAGTCGTGGTGCATCAAGCCGGTGAACACCCCGGTGGAGGTGCCCCGCACGGAGGACGGCGGGATGCCGGCCCGCTCGAACGCCTCCCAGGCCACCTCCAGCAGCAGCCGCTGCTGGGGATCGGTCTCCAGGGCGTCCCGGGGGCTCATCCCGAAGAACACCGGGTCGAACTCCGCCACGTCGTGCAGGAAGCCGCCTTCGCGGGCGTAGGTCTTGCCGGGCGTGCCGGGTTCCGGGTCGTACAGCCCGTCGACGTCCCAGCCGCGGTCGGTCGGGAACCCGGTGATCGCGTCCACGCCGCCGACGACCAGCTCCCACAGGTCCTCCGGCGACCGGACGCCGCCGGGGTAGCGGCACGCCATCGACACGATCGCGATCGGCTCCTGCTGCCGGGCCTCCAAGTCGCGCACGCGCCTGCGGGCCTGCTGGAGGTCCGCGGTGGCCCGCTTCAGGTAGTCGCGGAGCCTGTCGTCGTTCGCCATCGGTGTGGGTCCACCCTCTTCAACGGGTCTGCGGAGGTGCGGGCTGCCGGTCAGGAGATGCCGAGTTCGCTGTCCAGGACCGCGAACAGCTCTTCGTCGGTGGCGCCGCCCAGGTCGGCGGGCGCGTCGTCGTCGCCGGACGCGCCGCGTGCGTCGTGCCAGGTGCGCAGCAGCGCCTCCAGCCTCGCGGTCACCCGGGGCACGTCCGCCCCGGTGACGACCGCGAGCGCGGCCTCCAGCCGGTCGACCTCGGCGAGCACCGCCTTGGCGTCGTCCTGGTCGCCGGTGAGGTCGGCCAGGAGGGCGTGGGCGAGCGCCAGCGGCGTCGGGTGGTCGAACACCAGGGTGGCGGGCAGCCGCAGCCCGGTCGCCGCGGCGAGCAGGTTGCGCAGCTCGACGGCCACGAGCGAGTCGAAGCCGAGTTCCGTGAACGCGCGCGTGGGCGGCACCTCGTCCAGGTCGCGGTGCCCGAGGACGGACGCCGTGTGCGTGCGCACCAGGTCCAGCACCACCTGGTCGCGCTCCACCGGGGACAGGTCGGCGAGCCGGTCGGCCAGCGCGCGGGCGTCCGCGCCGGACGCGGCGGGCGTGGTGCGGCGGACGGTGGCGCGGACCAGGTCGCGCAGCACGGCGGGCAGGTCGTCGGACCGTGCCGCCAGGGCCCGCGGGTCGACCCGCATCGGCACGACCGCCGGGCCGCCCGCGGCCAGCGCGGCGTCGAACAACGCCACGCCCTCCTCCGGCGACAGGGCGGGCAGCCCGAGCCGGTCCAGCCGGCGCAGGTCCGCGGCGTCGAGGCGGGCGCCCATCCCGGTGCCCGACCACAGGCCGTACGCCAGCGAGGTGGCGGGCAGGCCGGCCGCGTGCCGGTGCTCGGCGAGGGCGTCGAGGAAGGCGTTGGCGGCGGCGTAGTTGGCCTGCCCCGCGCCCGCCACGACGGCGGCGGACGAGGAGACGAGCACGAACGCGGCCAGGCCGGTGGTCTGCCGGTGCAGGTGCCAGGCGGCGTCGACCTTGGCCCGCAGCACGGCGTCCACCTGGTCCGGGGTGAGGTCGGTGAGCAGCGCGTTGTCGGCGACACCCGCCGCGTGCACGACGGCGGTCAGCGGGTGCCGCGCCGGTATCCCGGCCAGCAGCGCGCCCACGGCGTCGGCGTCGGCGGTGTCGCAGGCCTCGATCACCACGTCCGCGCCGGCCGCGACCAGGTCGGCGCGCAGTTCCGCCGCGCCGGGCGCGTCCGGGCCGCGCCGGCTCGTGATCAGCAGCCGGGTCACCCCGTGGTCGGCGACGAGGTGGCGGGCCAGCAGCCCGCCCACGCCCCCGGTGCCGCCGGTGATGAGGACGGTGCCGTCCGCGCGCCACGGCGCCGGACCTTCGACGGGTGCCACGCGCGCCAGCCGGGGCGTCAGCACCTGGCCGCCGCGCACCGCGACCTCGGGTTCGCCGGTGCCGATGGCGACCGCGAGCAGGTCCTCGCCGCCGTCGGCCAGGTCGACGACGGTGAACCGGCCGGGGTGCTCGGCCTGCGCCGCGCGCAGCAGACCCCGCAGCGGCGCCTGGGTGAGGTCGTCGTGGCGGGTCAGCACGACCAGGCGGGACGCGGCCAGCCGTTCGTCGTCCAGCCACGCCCGCAACAACGCGAGCGCGTCGTGAGTAGCGGCTCGCGCCTGGGCGGGGACGTCACCGGTCACGTCGCCGGGCCGCACTGGTGCCAGCACGACATCGGGCACCGCGGCGCCGCTGTCCACCGCGGCGCGCAGCGCGGCCAGGTCGGCGTAGCGGAAGGCGGGCGCGGGCACGTCGCCCAGCGCCGCCCAGGCCCCTTCGCCCGGTGTGGCCGCCGACCCGGTGGTCGCGGGCGTCCAGCGGACCCGGAACAGCGAGTCGGCGCGGCGGGGCGCCAACTGCTCGGCGGTCACCGGGCGGGCGACCAGCCGGCCGATCGTGGCCACCGGCGCGCCCGCGCCGTCCGCCACGACCACCGACAGCCGGTCCTCGCCCTCGGGCCGCACGTGGATGCGCAGCTCCGTCGCGCCGGAGGCGTGCAGCACCACGTCGTTCCAGGCGAACGGCAGCGGGGTGCGCTCTTCCGAACCGTCGGCGAGGTTGGCGTGCAGGGCGGCGTCCAGCAGCGCCGGGTGCAGGCCGAACCGGGCGGCGTCGCGGTGCGCGGACTCCGGCAGGGCCGCGTGGGCGAACAGTTCGCCGTCCGGTCTCCGCCACAGCGCGCGCAGACCCCGGAACACCTCGCCGTAGCCGTAACCCGACTCCGCCAGCCGGTCGTAGAACCCGGTCAGGTCGACGGCTTCGGCGCCCGGCGGCGGCCACTCGGTCAGCGACCCGGGTGTGCCCGCCGACGTGTCGAGCACACCGGAGGCATGTCGGGTCCACGGCTCGTCGCGGCCCTCGGGTCGGGAGTGGACGGTCACGGTGCGCCGCCCGTCCTCGTCCGCGCCGCCCGCCGTGACGCGCAGCGCGAGCGCGCCGTCCGCCGGCACCACCAGCGGCGCTTCGAGGGTCAGTTCCTCGACGGTGTCGCAGCCGACCTGGTCGCCCGCGCGCACCGCCAGTTCCAGCAACCCGGTGCCGGGCACCAGGACCGTGCCGTGCACCGCGTGGTCGAGCACCCAGGGGTGGCCCGCGCCGGAGAGCCGTCCGGTGAGCACCACGGAGCCGGTCGCCGGGTCCTCCACGACGGCGGACAGCAGCGGGTGGCCGCCGGCGACCAGGCCGAAGGACGTGGCGTCGCCGCCGGCGTCGGCCGACTCCAGCCAGTACCGGCGGCGCTGGAAGGCGTAGGTGGGCAGAGGCGTGACGCGCGCGTCACGGCCGGCGAAGAACGCCCGCCAGTCGACCTCGACCCCGTGGGTGAACGCCGCCGCGACCGCCGCGGTCAGCGACACCACCTCGTCGCGGCCACGGCGCTGCGTCGGCACGGCCACGCCCGCGTCGGCGGCCAGGCCGGCGAGCACGGCGTCCGGGCCCACCTCCACGAACCGCGAGACCCCTTGTGCGGCCAGCAGGTCCAGGACGTCGTGGAAGCGCACGGTGTCGCGCACGTGCCGCACCCAGTAGTCGGCCGAGGCGATCCGGTCGGTGACGAGCTCACCGGTCAGCGCCGAGGCGAACGGCAGCGCCGGCGCGCGGTACTCGACCTTCTCCGCGACCCGCCGGAACTCCTCCAGCATCGGCTCCATCAACGGCGAGTGGAACGCGTGGCTCACCACCAACCGCTTGGTGCGCTTGCCGACCAGCCGCGCCACCACCGACTCGACCGCCGTCGCCACCCCCGACAACACCACCGACGACGGACCGTTCACCGCCGCGACATCCACCCCGTCCACCAACAACGGCACCACCTCGGACTCCGCAGCCTCCACCGCCACCATCACCCCGCCCGACGGCAACTCCCCCATCAACCGACCACGCGCCACCACCAACGAACACGCGTCCTCCAGGGAGAACACCCCAGCCACATACGCCGCCGCGAACTCACCGATCGAATGACCCGCCACCAAATCCGGCCGAACCCCCCACGACTCCAACAACCGGAACAACGCCACCTCGAACGCGAACAACCCAGGCTGCGCGAACTCCGTCCGATGCAACACCTCGTCATCCACCACCTCGGCCAACGACCGCGACAACAACGGATCCATCACCGCGCACACCTCGGCGAACGCCTCCCGGAACACCGGGAACGCGCCGGACAACCCACGACCCATGCCCACCCGCTGCGAACCCTGACCCGTGAACAAGAACGCCACCTTGCCCGGGGTGACCCGGCCACGCACGGCCGAGTCGGCGAGCGCCGCCACCAGCTCGGCGGTGTCGCTGCCCACGACCGCGAGCCGGTGCTCCAGGTGCGCGCGACCGGTCGCCAGGGAGAACCCGACATCGCCCGCACGCTGGTCCCGCAGGGCCTCGCGCAGCCGCCGCACCTGGGCGGACAGCGCTTCGGGCGTCCGGGCCGACAGCAGCCACGGCACGACGGCGGTGTCGACCGCCGCCGGGGCGACGGGTTCGTCCCCCGTCTCCTCGACCGGTGGCGCCTGCTCCAGCACGACGTGCGCGTTGGTGCCGCTGATCCCGAACGACGACACGCCCGCCCGGCGCGGGCGGCCGGTGTCCGGCCAGTTCAGCGCCTCGACCGGCAGCCGCACGTCGCCGGCCGTCCAGTCCACGTGGGACGACGGCGTGCCCACGTGCAGGGTGGGCGGCACCTGACCGTGCCGCATCGCCATGATCGCCTTGATCACGCCGGCCGCGCCCGCCGCCGCCTGCGTGTGGCCCAGGTTCGACTTGACCGAGCCGAGGAACAGCGGGTGCTCCCGGTTCTGGCCGTAGGTGGCGAGCACCGCCTGCGCCTCGATCGGGTCGCCCAGCGTCGTGCCGGTGCCGTGCGCCTCCAGCACGTCCACGTGCTCGGGCGACAGGCCCGCGTTGGCGAGCGCCGCGCGGATCACCCGCTGCTGCGACGGGCCGTTCGGCGCGGTCAGCCCGTTGGACGCGCCGTCCTGGTTCACCGCGGTCCCCTTGACCACGGCCAGCACCGGGTGGCCGTGCCGTCGCGCGTCGGACAGCCGTTCGACGACCAGCAGCGCCGCGCCCTCGGCCCAGCCGGTGCCGTCGGCGGCGTCGGAGAACGGCTTGCACCGGCCGTCGGGCGACAGGCCGCGCTGCCGGGAGAAGTCCACGAAGGTCTCGGGCGAGGGCATGACGGTGACACCGCCCGCGAGGGCCAGCGAGCACTCGCCGCGGCGCAGCGCGGTGACCGCCAGGTGCAGCGCCACCAGCGAGGACGAGCACGCGGTGTCCACGGTGACCGCGGGGCCTTCCAACCCGAGGGTGTAGGCGACCCGGCCGGAGAACACGCTGCCCGCGTTGCCGTTGCCGATGAAACCCTCGAACTCCTCGGGCACCACGGCGACGCGGGACGAGTACTCGTGGTACATCAGGCCCGCGTAGACACCCGTGCGGCTGCCCTTGAGCGAGGTCGGCGCGATGCCCGCGTGCTCCAGCGCCTCCCACGCGACCTCCAGCAGCAGCCGTTGCTGGGGGTCCATCGCGGTGGCCTCGCGCGGCGAGATGCCGAAGAACTCCGCGTCGAAGTCGGCGGCGTCGTGCAGGAAGCCGCCTGTGCGCGCGTAGGTGTGGCCGCGGCGGTCCGGGTCCGGGTCGTAGAGCGCGTCGACGTCCCAGCCCCGGTCGGCGGGGAAGTCGGACACGGCGTCCACGCCGCCGGCGACCAGGTCCCACAGCTCGTCCGGGCCGGTGACCCCGCCGGGGAACCGGCAGCCGATCCCGACCACGGCGATCGGGTCGTGGTCCCGCCGCTCGGCCTCGCGCAGCCTGCGCCGCGCCTCCCGCAGGTCCGCCGTGGCCCGCTTGAGGTAACCCAGGAGCTTTTCCTCGTTCTCCACGCACGCCTCCAGGACCGTCGCCCGGCCGCACCGACCGGTCGCGGCACACCACCGCGGAATTGGGATGAGCGACGCCTCCACGAGACCGCCCCCGCGGGATCCCGTCGCCGTGCGAAGCCCTTTTCGCCTGCGCTTTTCCGGCTCGCTCAGCCGCCCTGACGCTACGGACGCCCCTTGGGCGCACCCACCCCTAGCCTCCCTTAGCGTCCCCCTAGGGGCGGGTGCGTCCCCCTGCTGCCGGTGGGGCCACCCCGATCGACCGGGCCGCACGACGACGACGACCCCGACCGGGTGGCCGGGGTCGTCGTGGGGAGGAAGCGGGGCTCAGACCGGGACCGTGTCCTCGGGCTCGGCATCCTGCTTGGCGGCCTTCTGCGCGCCGGGTTCCTGCTCGACCGCGGCGGCCGGGTCGTCGTCCTCGGTGTTCCGCCCCGGCGGCGTGGCGGGCGGTGGCGTCGGGCGGGCGACCTTGCGCAGCAGGGCGAACGCGACCACGGCGGTGACCAGCAGCGTGCCGGTCACGGCGTAGGCCGAGGCGTGCACCTCGTCCACGAACGCCGACCGCGCGGCCCCGGCCAGCAGGTCCCCCGCGGCGGTGGGCAGTCGCCCGGCGGCTTCCAGCGCCGAGCCGAGGGTCTCCCGGGCCGCGGCGACGGCGTCGGCCGGCGCGTCCACGTCGGCCAACCCCGAGCGGTAGACGAACGCGCCCAGGCTGCCCAGCAGCGCGACACCGAGCGCGCCGCCCAGCTGGCTGCCGGTCTCGGACAGGCCCGACGCCGCGCCCGCCCGTTCCGGTGGCGCGTTGGTCACCACCAGTTCGGCGGTCAGGGTGAGCACCATCGCCATGCCCAGCGCGCTGAGCGCCTGGCCGATCACGGCCTCGGCCAGCCCGTGGTCGACGCCGACCCGGGTCATCAGCAGGAAACCGCAGCCGCCGACGAGCAACCCGATCACGATCACGACGGCGTGCCGGAACCTCGCGGCCAGCGCGGGTGCGAGCACCGCGGCGCCGATCGCGGCGGTGAACACCTGCGGCAGCGACCACAGCCC
Organism: Saccharothrix sp. 6-C; assembly: GCF_016695385.1. Classification (NCBI taxonomy): domain Bacteria; kingdom Bacillati; phylum Actinomycetota; class Actinomycetes; order Pseudonocardiales; family Pseudonocardiaceae; genus Saccharothrix; species Saccharothrix sp. 6-C. Next base: position 4,309,319 of record NZ_CP064192.1, read on the forward strand.
GGCCTCGAACGGCCGCAGCCCCAGCACCAGCTGGAGGTACTGGCTGGTGAAGAAGAGGAACCCGACGAGCGCGAAGTTGGTCAGCAGGCTGGTGACCAGCGCCGCGGAGAACGCCGCCTTGCGGAACAGCCGCACGTCGACCATCGGGTCGTCGAGCCCGCGCTGCCGCCAGACGAAGATCGGCACGAACAGCAGTCCCACGACGACCGCGACCAGCGCGGGCGTGGAGGCGCCGCCCTCGGCGCACTCCTTGATGCCCCAGACCACCGGCAGCACGGCGACGAACACCAACAGGGTGCTGAGCAGGTCGAACCGGCCCGCCCGCGGGTTGCGGTACTCGGGCAGCAGCAGCGGTGCGAGCACCACCAGCACCAGCATGATCGGCAGGTTGATCAGGAACACGGAGCCCCAGTGGAACGACTGGAGCAGGCCGCCGCCGACCAGCAGCCCGATGGCCCCGCCGGCGGAGAAGCCCGAGGCCCAGATGCCGATGGCGGCCCGGCGCTGGCCCTCGTCGCGGAACATGGTCCGGATCAACGACATGGTGGAGGGCATGAGCGTGGCTCCCGCCGCGCCCATCAACGCCCGGGTGCCGATCAGCGCCTCGGGGGTGGCGGCGTAGGCCGACGCGGCGGAGGCGACGCCGAACAGCGCGGCCCCGATGATCAGCAGCTTCCGCCGTCCGATCCGGTCGCCGAGCGTGCCCATCGGGATCAGCAGCCCGGACAGCACGAAGGCGTAGATGTCGGTGATCCAGAGCAGCTGGCTGCTCGTCGGCGCCTGCTCGGCGCTGATGAACGGCAGGGCGTAGGACAGCACGGTCATGTCCATGCTGATGATCACGGTGACGAGCACGAGGACGACCAGTCCCCACCACTCGCGCCTTCCTGCACGTGGGCCGGGAGTCATGCGGTGACACTACCCAGGATCTATACGTTTGTATACGACATTTGTATGAACAGGGGTTTGGTGATCGGCTAGGATCACCTGATGGGTCACCGGGAACAATTGCTCACCGGGGCTAAGCAGTGCCTCTACGAGCGCGGCTACGCAAGTACGACGGCTCGCGACATCGTCGCCGCCTCGAACACCAACCTGGCGTCCATCGGTTACCACTTCGGGTCGAAGGACGCCCTGCTCAGCGCGGCCCTGGTCGCCGCGTTCGAGGAGTGGGGCACCGAGATCGACCGGGTCATGGCCGCGGCCGGCTCGGACGGCACCGTGGCGGACCGGCTGGAAGCCATGTGGGCGGGCGTGCTGGAGTCGTTCACCAGCCACCGGCCGCTGTGGGTGGCCGGTCTGGAGGCCTTCGCCCTGGCCGAGCGGATGCCCGAGCTGCGCGAGCGCCTGGCCACGACCTACCGCCGCGCCCGCCCGTCGCTGGGCGGCTTGGCGGTGCCGGACGGGGGCGAGGAGGACCCGACCCGGCTGGCGGCCGGGTCGTTCCTGCTGGCCGTGATGATGGGGCTGACCGTGCAGAGCCTCATCGACCCGACCGCGATGCCGACCGCGTCGGACCTGCTCTCGGCGGTCCGGGCCATCACCGACCGCCTGGACGTCCGGTTCCCGGAGACCGCCTCCGCCGTCGCGCCGGCCGAGGACGACGAGGCCGCGCGGGACGCCCCGGTCACCCACCCCTGACGACGACGGCCCCTATTCCGCCCGGGGTGCGATAGGGGTTGTCGGGCCGGTCGGCGCACCGGCAGGGTCGGACGTGCCCGGCCCACCGATCGAGGAGGCTCCATGGCACGGCGGGAGCCCTCGCGGTGACGGCGGCGACGGGGACCTGGTTGCGCCGGTTCCAGCCGACGGCCGACGCGCCCACCCGCCTGGTCTGCCTGCCGCACGCGGGCGGCTCGGCCACCTGGTTCGCGCCGTTGGCCCGCAGGCACGCGCCGCACCTGGACGTGCTGGCGGCGCAGTACCCGGCGCGGCAGGACCGGCGCGGGGAACCGCCCGTGCCGTCGATCACCGGCTTGGCCGCGGGCGTCGTGGCCGACCTGCTGCCGCTGGCGGACCGGCCGATCGCGCTGTTCGGGCACAGCATGGGCGCGACCGTGGCCTACGAGGCGGCGCGGCTGCTGCGGGGGCACGGCGTGACCCCGGTGGCGTTGTTCGCCTCCTCCCGCAGACCACCGGCGACGCACCGGGGCGAGGTGCTGCACACCAAACCGGACGCGGACCTGCTGCGCGAGCTGGACGCGCTGGGCGGCACCGACCTCCGGTTGCTGGACCGGGAGCTGCTGGACCTGGCGCTGGCCGCGCTGCGGGTGGACTACCAGGCGGTGGAGGACTACGAGCACGTGCCGGGCGAGCCGCTGACGTGCCCGGTGACCGCGCTCGTCGGCGACGCGGACCCCAAGGTGACCCCGGAGGAGGCGGCGGGCTGGGCGGCGTGCACCACCGGGCCGTTCACCCGGGAGGTGTTCCCCGGCGGCCACTTCTTCCTGACCGGGCACGTCGACGCGGTCGACGCGCTGATCACGTCGCGGCTCGTGGCGGCGCCGAGGTGAGCCGCCTCGCGGTCAGGCGCCCGCCGCCAGCCCGATCGCGCACAGGTGGGCGGCCCACCGGCGCAGGTCGGCGCGGACCCGACCGGGGTCGTCGTCCCAGCTGCGGGCCAGCGCGTCGCCCGCCCGGTCCACGTCGCCGCCGTGCTGCCACAACGCGATCCACATCGCGGTCTGCGGTGCGTCGAGCACGTGCCGGGCGCCGGTCCCGGACACCGTCAGCAGCAGCCGGCCGTGCCGGTCGACCGTCGCCGACACCGGGTTCGTCAGGGTGACCCGCACCGCCACCTCACCCGGCTCACCGGCGACGGGGCCGCTCGTCCAGGGGGCGCAGCGCGGGCGGCGCCAGCTCCAGCCGCACGTCGCACCACGCCGCCTGCCAAGCCTGGCCGACCACGCAGAGCACCCCGCCGCCGGTCGCGACGAACTCGCGCGACACCGCCCGGACCACGTCGAGGGCCCAGCGGTCGACGTCGAGCGCGTCGTCGAGGACCAGCAGCCGGGGTTCGCCCAGCAGCGTCGCGGCCAACCGCACCAGCAGCCGCTGCCCGGCGGTGCACTCCGCCACCACCACGCCCGCGCTGTCGGCGAGTTGGCACACCGCCAGCAGCGAGTCCACCCGCCGCGCGGCCACGACGGGCGGGAAACCCCGGAACAGCGCCACGTGCAGCAGCACCTCGCGGCACGTCAGCCGGTCGCTCACCGGCACGCGGTCGGGCACCAGCCCGACGACCGGCCGGCGGCCCCCGTCCCACGGGTCGCGCCCGACCAGTTCCACCACCCCTTCGTCGGGCGGCAGCAACCCGGCCGCCAGGCAGGCGACCGTCGTCTTCCCGCTCCCCGGGCCGCCGACCACGCCGACCACGGCCCCGGCGGGCACCACCAGGTCGACGTCGCGCAGCACGACCCGGTCGCCGAACTGCTTGCCGACCCCGGACAACCTCGACACGGCCGCACGTCCGGGAGCCACCCGCGCCCGACCGCACCCGACCTGCTCGCTTGCCAGCGTCACGCTCATGAGCCCTCCCTGTGGCACGTGCCTCCACGCTATGGCGGCCGGCGCGGCGGGAACATGGCGCTAAAACCACAACGAGGGTAGGGCTACCTCACCCCCCGATCGTGCAGGGCGACGACGGTGCGTGACCGCTTTGCGGCGCAACACGGCCGGTGGGCACGCTGTCAATACCTGGCCGGGCGGCGATCGTCACTGGGTGGAGTGAACCGTGCCGTACGACCGAGTCCACCTCGACGGTCGTACGGCACGGATTCCCCACCGCCGGCGGCCTAGGCCAGCGTGATCGCGTACACCTCCACCCGCGGGTCGTCGGGCAGCGTCACGGAGTGCACCGCCTTGGCCGGGTCGAGCGGCAGGGACAGGCCGAACAGGCGCACCGGCGGCCCGTCCACGCCCTGCCCCGCCTTGATGCGGTGCGGCATCTCCAGCACCACCGAGCCGCCGGAGCCGGCCCAGTCGCCGACCGTCATCGGCACCTCCGCCGTGGTGCCGTCGGCGTACCGCACGGTCACCGCGGCGGTCACCGGGCCGTTGTGCGCCGAGGCCACGAGCCGCAGCGCGGAGTGCTCGCCGGCGGGCAGCAGCACCGCCTGCCCGCGTGCCTCCACGAAGTTCGCCGCCGTGCCGGACGCGTCCGGCGCCTGGTAGGTCACGCCGCCCAGCGCCACCGGACCGGCGGCGGGCAGCAGCGCGGCGTCGTAGCTCCAGCCCGAGCCGTCGAAGTCGCCCTGGTCGGACGCGGCGACCGTGGCCGTGCCGTCGTGGTTGAGCTCGCCGGTCAGGTCGACCGCGCACTGCGCGCCCGCCACCGCGCACGTCGCCGCCCGCCGGACCTCCACCACCGCCTCCCGCACCACGGTGTTCGGCCCGGTCACGGTGACCCGCACCGGGTAGCGGCCGACCGGCGCGCCGGCCGGCACCGTCGCCACCACCGACACCGTCCGCTGGGTCGGCAACCGGCCCGACTTGACCACCAACCGGTCCGCGGTCGTCACCGACCAGCCGTCCGGCGCGGTCGCCGTGATGCCGACGGGCACCGAGCCGGGCGCCTGGGCGAGCACGTCCAGGGTCAGCTCGACGGTCTGCGGCGCGTCCGCCGTCGGCACGACCGCCGACGCCTGCCGCAGCGACGCGTCCACGTGCCGCCGCCCGTCGGCCTGCGCGCGGTTGATCGACGGCGGCTCGGCGCCGGGACCGGTGCCCCAGGACGACGGCGTGGTGCCGAGCCGGTGCGCCAACGTGCCGCCGCCCGCCACCGCGTCCCAGTCCAGCCACGTCTTGCGCACGTCCCGGCCGTTGAGCGTCACCTGCTGGACGTACCGGTTGGCGTCACTGGCGCCCGGCGCGGTGATGGTCAGCGTCCTGCTCCCGGTCCGGACGGTCGCGCCCGGGAACTGCGGGCTGGACAGGGCGAGGAAGTCGCCGCCGCTCATCGTCGGGTACAGGCCGAGCGACGAGAACACGTACCAGGCCGACATCGTGCCCAGGTCGTCGTTGCCGGTCATGCCGTCCGGACCGGTGGTGAACAACGTCATCGCCGCGCGCACCACGGTCGCCGTCTTCGCGGGCGTGCCGGTGGACAGGTAGAAGTACGGCGCGAGCAGGTCGGGTTCGTTGTTCGGGTTGTAGGTCGGCTTGCCGTAGTAGTCGTAGGGCTGCGTGATCCAGTCCTCGCGCACGGTCCCGGCCGGGTCGGCGAGCAGCTCGTCGTAGGCGAAGAACGCGTCGAGCCGCTGCTCGGTCGCCCGCCGGCCGCCCATCAGCTCCACCAGGCCGTTCGGGTCCTGCGGCACCAGCCACTGGTACTGGAACGCGCCGCCCTCGTGGAACTGATGACCGGCGTCGACCGGGTTGTACGGCGTCACCCACGTGCCGTCGACCGTGCGGGGGCGGAAGTGGCCGATCGAGGCGTCCCACAGGTTGCGGTACCACTGCCCGCGCTCGGCGAACACGCGTGCGTCGTCGTGCTTGCCCAGGCCGCGCGCCATGACGGCGAGCGACGCGTCCGCCGCCGCGTACTCCAGCGTCGCCGACGCCGGGTGCACGCAGTCGTTGTCGCCGCCCTTGTGCGCGCAGTCGGCGCCCAGCGTCAACCCGGACGGGATGTAGCCGCGGTCGCGGTAGAACTCCACACCGGAGCGCCCGTTGTACGGCGAGTCGGCCGGAGGGGTGGTGGTGGCGTTGCGCTTGAGCAGCTCGTAGGCCTCTTCCTCGTGCCCGGCGAGCAGGCCCTTCGACCACGCCTCGACCAGGAACGGCGTCACCGGGTCGCCGGTCATGATGTTGGTCTCGCTGTTGGCCAGCGCCCAGCGCGGCAGCCACCCGCCGTCGCGGCCGCTCGCGACCACGGACAGCGCCACGTCCCGGGCGACCTGGGGTTCCAGCAGCTCCAACAGCTGGTTCTGCGGTCGGTAGGTGTCCCACAACGAGAGGTTCTGGTAGGGCGTGAAGCCGTCCGCGACGTGCGGCAGGCCGTCGAAGCCCACGTACCGGCCGTCCACGTCGCCGGCCAGGTTCGGGTGCAGCAGCGAGTGGTAGAGCGCGGTGTAGAACGCGGTCCGCCGCTCCGGCGCGCCGCCGTCGATCCGGATCGCGTTCAGCCGCTCCACCCAGGCCTGGTGCGCCCGCGCCTTCGTCGCCTCGAAGTCGTAGGAGTCGCCGGTCTCCGCGGCGAGGTTCTTCCGCGCGCCGTCCATCCCGGTGTAGGACAGGCCGACCTTCAGCACCACGTCCCGGTCGGCCGTCGCGTCGAACGTCACCCACGCGCCGTTGCCGCCCTGGCCCGCCGCGTCCGGCACGCCCGGCGCGCGGGTCGTGCCGCGCCAGGTGCCGAAGCTCGCGAACGGCCGGTCGAACGTGGCCGTGAAGTACACGGTGTGCTCGTCGTGCCCGGCGCAGAACCGCCCCGCCTTGATCCGGCCCCCCACCGTCCGGTCGCCGACGACGTGCACCTCGGAGTCCAGCACCTGCTGGTTCGCCTTGCCGGTGTTGAACAGGACGTTCGCCTGCGCCCCCGCCGGGAACGTGTGGCGCTGCCAGCCGGTGCGCGGCGTGGCGGTCAGCTCGGCGTTCACCCCGTAGCGGGACAGCCCGACGCGGTAGTAGCCCGGCCGCGCCTCCTCGTCGGCGTGGGAGTACTTCGACCGGTAGCCCGCGGTGTCAACGTTGTCCACCGGGCCGGTGGTCGGCATGACCGGCAGCTCGCCGGCCACGCCGCAGCCGACGCCCGACAGGTGCGTCTGGCTGAAGCCGTGGATCTCCTGCTGCTGGTAGTCGTACCCGCCCTGGCCGCCGGTGTCCGGGCTGACCTGGACCATGCCGAACGGCATGCTCACGCCGGGGAACGTGTTGCCGAAGTTCTGGGTGCCGACGAACGGGTTCACCAGGGTGGTCGGGTCCACGTCGGCGGGAGCGGCGGCCGTCGCGACCGCCGGTGTCCCCCCGAGGGCCAGCGCGGCGGCGAGCAGGAGCGTGGTGCCTCGTCTGAGCGGCATCGGCAGGGTGGCCCTCTCTGGGTGACAACGTTGTCAGGTGACCTGGGTGCCCGATCACCGATCCGACTCTCGCGCACCACCGCCCCGGTCGTCCAGCCCTGACCGCCACCCTGACCGGACAAACCCGACCCGTCGCGGCCGGGGCGTGGTCGGTGGGATCGCGCAACCCGAGCGCTGAGCCGCAGAGCGTTCGGGGCGGCAGGTGGCGGCCATCCGCCCCACGCGACGACCTCGTCGTCGGCGTTCCACGCGCTCCCGAACCTCCGGCGACCCGCGGTCGACGGTGTCGTGGGATCCGCGGTCACGGCCGGTGGCGGAAGCTGACGCGCACCAGCCGGCTGTCGGCCCAGTCTTCGAGCCGGGTCGGCCGGATGGTGCCGGGGTCGTGGGGCTGGTTGAGATCGGCGACGATCTCCGCCAGCACGGCCTGACGTTCGGCGGGGTCGGTGACCGGCGTGGCCCGTGCGGGTAGATCCGCGCGGACCCCGTTCCTGAGGTGGAAGGTGAAGTCGGGGTTGGCGAGGAGGTTCGCGTGCCAGTCGGTCGCGGCGCCGCCGGCGCCGCTGCACAGGTAGGTGGCGCCCGCGGCCCGGTAGAAGAAGATCTCGATGCGGTGTGCCCGGCCGGTGCGGCGCCCCAGCGTCGTGATGTCGATGATCCGTTCCGCGGTGCCCGCGGCGGGGGTGATCTCGACGGCTCGTCGGACGTGGTCGGGCAGGTGGGATGAGGACGCGTCCCGTGCGGGGTCGATCGACCCGGCCGGGTCCGGCGTGCTCATGCGACCTCGGCCTGGAGGGCGGGCCCGAGGAGGAGTCCGCCGTCGATGACGTACTCGGACCCGGTGATGAACGACGCGTCCGATGACGCGAGGAACAGCAGGAGACGGCTGACGTCGACCGGCTCCCCGAGCCGGGGGATGGCGAACGGCTCGGGTGAGTAGAAGTCGGCGATCGCCGTGACCGCCCCGGCCGCCGGTTCGTGGATGAAGGAGGTCGCGATCACGCCGGGGTGGATGGTGTTCACCCGGATGCGGTCGCGGCCGAGCTCGAGCGCTGCCGTTCGGGTGAGGCCTCGCACGGCCCACTTGCCGGCGACGTACGGCGCGTAGTGAGCCGTGCCTCCCAGCCCCATGGTCGAGGCGATGTTGACGATGGCGCCCCCTGCCGCGCGGCGCAGAGCGGGGGCCGCGGTCTTGATGCCGAGGAAGGTCCCGGTGAGGTTGACGTCGAGGATGCGCGACCACGTGGCCTGCTCCGTGTTCTCGATCGTCGCAGGCGGGTTCTGCACGCCCGCGTTGTTGACGAGCACGTTCAGGGCGCCGAAGGCGCTCTCGGCGACCAGCACGGCGGCCGACCACGAGCTCTCGTCGGTGACGTCGAGGTGGGCGAAGCGAGCGCGGGTCCCGAGTTCGTCGGCGAGAGCGGCGCCGCGTTCCGCGTCGATGTCGCCGATCACCACGTTCGCCCCCTCCGCGTGGAAGGCGCGGGCGTGGCTCGAACCCTGACCACCGGTCCCGCCGGTCACGAGCACGGTCTGGTTGTCGAAGCGGGGCATCGGGTGCTCCTCCGGTACGCGGGTGGATGACCGGGATCGCCGGTGACGACCGGCGGCCGGTGGTGAGCCGGTCGACTCACCATCCTGGCCGCGATGCTAGGACGGCGACAATGGCGAGTCAAGCCACTCACCTCGTATGCTCGCCCCATGAGCGGGATCGTGACGACGTATCACCAGCGCGTCGCCCAGGAGAAGCGCGCGCTGATCGTGGAGGCCGCGACCGCGCTGTTCCTCGAGTTGGGCTATGACCGGACGTCGCTGGCGCGGATCGCCGAGCGCTCGGGCGTGTCGCGAGCCACCTTGTTCAAGCAGTTCCCGAGCAAAGCCGCCCTGTTCGACGCCATCGTGACCGAGTCCTGGTCGGCCGCCGACGAGGAGGGCCCTCCGCCGGCGGGCAACGTCGTCGACGGGTTGAGCACCCTCGGTCGCCGTTACGCCGAGCTGCTGGGCCGTGCCCGGATGACCGACCTGTTCAGGATCGTCATCGCCGAGCTGCCGCGGTTCCCCGAGCTGGCCCAGGCGCAGTTCTCACGCGGGAAGATGCCCTACTTCGAGTCCGTGCGCCGCTACCTCCGGGCCGAGCACGAGGCGGGCACGGTGCGGGTCGAGGACGTGGACCTCGCGGCCACCCAGTTCCTGGGCATGATCTCCAACTACGTCTTCTGGCCGACACTCCTGGTGCCGGACTGGGAGGTGAGCGCCGAGCGCGTCGCCCAGGTGGTCGACGAGGCCGTCCGCACCACCGCCGCCCGGTACGCCACGACCGGACCTGAGGCTCCCACCGACGACTGAGCCCCACCGATCGCGACGAAGTCCCGCCGCCACCGGAAGAACCGATGGCGGCGTAATCGAGGCGTGGACGCCCTGAGCTGCCCGTAAGGCAGGGTCGACAGGGACGCCGTGGCCGTCACCCGCGCCTCGGCCTCGGCGTCGACCTCGGGACGTCAGGCAAGTCGCCGCTTGCAGGCAAGTCGTCACTTGCCTATGATGGTGCCGTGGCGGAGGAACTCTTCAAGGCGTTGGCCGACCGAACCCGCCGGCGCATCCTCGACGAACTGGTCGAACGGGACGGCCAGACCCTGTTCGAGCTCTGCGCGCGACTGCTGGCGAAGTACGAGGTGGGCCTGACCCGGCAGGCGGTGAGCCAGCACCTGGCCGTGCTGGAGGCCGCCGGGCTGGTCAGGTCACGGCGCGAGGGCCGCTACAAGTTCCACGAGTTGAACACCGAACCGCTCGAGCTCATCGTGACGCGATGGCTCAGGCCCGAAGCACCGGAGAACACCCCATGAAGATCCACCTGTCCAGCGTCTTCGTCGACGACCAGGCCAAGGCCCTGAGCTTCTACACCGACGTGCTGGGCTTCGTGAAGAAGAACGACGTCCCGCTGGGCGAGGACCGGTGGCTGACCGTGGCCTCATCCGACGATCCCGACGGCACCGAGCTGCTGCTGGAGCCCAGCGGCCACCCCGCGGTGCAGCCGTTCAAGGACGCGCTGGTCGCGGACGGCATCCCGGCCACCGCCTTCCTCGTGGACGACGTCCGCGCCGAGTTCGACCGGCTGCGCGGCCTCGGCGTCCGGTTCACCCAGGAGCCGCTGGAGATGGGCCCGGTCGTCACCGCGGTGCTGGACGACACCTGCGGCAACCTGATCCAGATCGCCCAGTACAAGTAGGCCGACGACGCCGACCCGCGCGATCCCGGCCGGTTTCCCCTTCGACCGGCCGGTTTCCCGCGATCGCGTTCCGCTCGACCGATGTCCGGACGCGGTCCGCGCCCCTCCCCCGGTCCACAGTGGACGGCCGGTGGACCGTTACGCCGGCGGGTAGCCTGGGTGGTCGTTGCCGGGCTGGAAGGGGTGGACGTGCCGGGACTTCGGCGATCGGCGCTGATCGGCGCGCTGCTGGCGGCGCTCGGAGCGTGCACCACGACTCCCCCGACGACCGTGGCGTCCTCGACTGCCACCACCAGCGACCCGCCCGTCGAACGCGTCTACGTGTCGTTGGGCGACTCCTACGCGACGGGCTACCGGCCGGCGGACGCGGGCGAGGGCACCGCTCGGGACGGGTTCGCCTACCTCGTCGCCGAACGGTCCGACCTGCGGTTGATCAACCTCGCGTGCAGCGGCGCGACGTCCGCCCAGCTGCGCGCCGAGCCCGGCTGCGCGCCCGCCGCCCGCGGCCCCGACGCGCCGGACCCCGCCGGCCGCACCCAGCTCGACGCGGCCGTGCAGACCCTGCGCGAGCACCGGGGGCGGGTCGGCCTGGTGACCGTGGTGATCGGCGGCAACGACCTGGCCCCGTGCGCGCGGGCCGACGACCCGTTGACGTGCGCGTCGCAGGCCGTGGCCGCGGTCCGGTCCAACCTGGCCGCCACCCTGCCCGCCCTGCGCGACGCCGCCGGCGACGCCCCGATCGTGGGCCTGACCTACCCGGACGTGTTCCTCGGCGCGTGGGTCTCCCCCGCGTTCCCGAACGGCCGGGACCTCGCCCGCCTGTCGGTGTCGTTGTTCCGCGACTTCTTCAACGCCGCCCTCGAAGCCGAGTACGACAAGGTGGGCGCGCGGTTCGTCGACGTCACCGCCACGACCGGCGGCTACGGCCCGTTGACGGAGACGACGCAGGACCCCACCTACGGCCCGATCCCCACCCCGGTGGCGAAGGTCTGCGAGCTGACCTACTTCTGCGAGCACACCGACGTGCACCCCACCCCCGCCGGGCACGAGGCGATCGCCACCGCCGTCCTCGCCGCCCGATGACCGTCACGTCCGGACCTCACGCCTGATCCCGACGTCCGCCGAGCGCGGCGCGAAGCCGGCGCCCGGCCACCCGCACCGGCTCGACGACCGACCCGCGCACCCACCGCGCCGGAGCCACCACGACGGCACGCCACCCGTGCCCGATCGCCCGCCCGACCGGCGCCAGCACCACCCGGCGCACCCACCGGGCCGGCGGCACCACCACCGCGCGGCCCACCCGTCCCAGCAGCCGCCAAGCCCAGACCAGCGCCCGGGCGAAGAGCCGCACCACCCACCACAGAGCCCGCAGCGGCCACACCACGAGCGCACGCCAACCCCACGCCAACGGCTTGAGCACCACCACCCGCAGCACCCACCCGAGCACCCGCGCGGCCCGGCGCACGAGGTCGTCGACCACGACACCCGCCGACCGCAGCCACCGGCCCACCGGCGCGAACACCCGGCCGGCGGGCCGCAGCACGAACCGCGCCAGCACCCTGAAGAGCCACCGCAACCCCGCGCCGACCGCCGCCAACCCACGCCCGACCACGTCGGCGACGGCCCGCAGCACCGCCCAGAGGGGCCTGAACGCGTACCGCGCCAGCACCTCGCCGAACCAGCGCAGCCCGGCGCCGAGCACCCGCGCCACCCACCGCAGGCCGATGCCGAGGGGCCGGAGAACCCACCGCCGCACCGCCCGGCCGACGACCACGATCCCTTCCCACGCCAACCGCACCGGCACCACGACGACCACGGCGACAGCGCGCGCCACCCACACCGCCCAACGCGGCGGCTGCGGCTCTTCTTCGACCTCGTCCCCCCGGTTCACCCCACTTGAACGCAGCGCCACGACGTTCGGTGCCGTGCCCGGCCCTCACAACACGAGCCGTCGTCACCGGTGCGCCGTGCGTCACGGTCCTGGACGTACCGCGGCCCGGTGTTCGACCCCGCCTGAACCGGGCACCGCCCGCCACCCGGCCTCCTGGGGCGAGGCCGGCATCCCCCGTGGTGGCGATCTTCCAGCGTGCCGGTCGGACAGGGCGGTCCGAAGGTCTAGGGTGGGTGGCCGGACCAGCGACGAGGATCTGCACAGCATGGCGCACTCACCCCACCCGTCCCGACCGGTCCGCGTGGTCCTGGTGGAGGACCACCACATGGTGGCCGAGGCGATCCGGCTGGCGTGGGCGGACGCGGGCGACGTCGAGGTGGTGGCCACGGTCGGCTCGGTGGCCGCGGCGGCCGCGGAGGTCCGCCGGCACCGGCCCGACGTGGTGCTGCTGGACCGCCGGCTGCCCGACGGCGACGGCCTGGACGCGATCGGCCACTTCGAGGAGTGGGGCGCGCGGGTGCTGGTGCTGACCGGTGAGGCGACCGTGTCCGTCGCCGCCCGGGCCGCCGAGTCCGGCGCCGCGGGCCTCGTGCTCAAGTCCGCCCGCCTGGAGGAGCTGACCGAGGCCGTGCTGCGGGTGGCGGCCGGCGAGGTCGTGTTCGACGGCGGGTTGCTCGCGGGCGTGCTGGACAAGCTCACCGGCCGCGCCAGGACCGACGGGGTGCCGCTCACGGTCCGTGAACGCGAGGCGCTGCTGCTCATGGCCGACGGGGCGAGCACGGAGGAGATCGGCGAACGCATGGGCGTCGCCCGCAACACCGTGCGCAACCACGTGCAACGGGTGCTGGAGAAGCTGGGCGCCCGGTCGAAGCTGGAAGCGGTGGCCATCGCCCGCCGCGACGGCCTGCTCGACTAGCCCGACTAGTGCAGCCGCACCAGTCACGGCGGTGTCGGTGCGTCTGGGCAGTGAGCGCCCGATGCCGGAGAGTGCGACCGTGGACCTCACGGTGTCTGGCCCGGTTGCGGAGTTCAGCGCGCCGGTCGACCGCGGGGCGGCCGGGTTGGCCCGCGACTTCGTCCGCAAGACCCTCACCGATCTCGGTTACCTCGGCGACCACAGCGACGTCGTGCTCGTCGTCTCCGAACTGGTGTCCAACGCCCTGCGGCACACGGCCACCATCCCGGTCGTCCGGCTGGCGGGGGACGCGCTCCGGCTGCGGGTCGAGGTCGAGGACGGCAGCCCGGTCCTGCCGCGCACCCGGCTGTCCGCCACCGTCGGCGGGTGGGGCCTGCAACTCGTCCAGCAGCTGACCACGGCCTGGGGCACGACCCCCGATCCCGGCGGCAAGGTCGTCTGGTGCGAAATGGCCGTCGTAGCCACCTCCTGACCCCGGCGCGCCGACCGTGGCACCCCCACCGACCATGGTGCACAGTGACGCCATGGCTGACCACCCCGCCGAGCCCGACGTCGAACCGCCGGCCGAGGACGCGTACCGCCTGCTCGTGGAGAGCGTGGTCGACTACGCGATCTTCATGCTCGACCCGACCGGCCGGGTGATCAGCTGGAACGCGGGCGCCGAGCGCATCAAGGGGTACTCGGCGCAGGACATCATCGGCCGGCACTTCTCGCTGTTCTACCCGCCCGACGACCTCGCCGCGCGCAAGCCCTGGCACGAGCTGGAGGTCGCGGCGGAGGTCGGCCGGTTCGAGGACGAGGGCTGGCGGCTGCGCAAGGACGGCAGCCGCTTCTGGGCGAACGTCGTCATCACCCCCCTGTTCGAGAAGTCGGGGCGGCTGCGCGGGTTCGCCAAGGTCACCCGCGACGTGACCGAGCGGATGCGGGCCGAGGAGGCGTTGCGGGCGAGCGAGGAGCGGTTCCGGCTGCTCGTGCAGGGCGTGCTGGACTACGCGATCTTCATGCTCGACCCGACCGGCCGGGTGATCAGCTGGAACGCGGGCGCCGAGCGGATCAAGGGGTACTCGGCCCGGGAGATCGTCGGCGAGCACTTCTCGCTGTTCTACCCGCCGGAGGACCTGGTGGCGCGCAAGCCGTGGCGCGAGCTCGAAGTCGCGGTCGACGTCGGCCGGTTCGAGGACGAGGGCTGGCGGCTGCGCAAGGACGGCACCCGCTTCTGGGCCAACGTCGTGATCACCGCGCTCACCGACGAGACGGGCCGGCTGCGCGGGTTCGCCAAGGTCACCCGCGACATGACCGAGCGCCGACGCGTCGAGCGGACGTTGACCGAGCAGCGCAAGCTCGTCGGCCACCTGGTGGAGGCGCAGGAGCTGGAACGGCGCCGCATCGCCTGGGACGTGCACGACGACTCGATCCAGTCCATGGTCGCCGTCGGCATGCGGTTGCAGCTGCTGGCCAACCGGCTGCCCGAGCCGGAGGCCGCCGGGGTGCGGAAGCTGGACGAGGCGGTGCGGTCGTCCATCGGGCGGTTGCGCGACCTGGTGTTCCGGTTGCGCCCGCCCGAGCTCGACCGGCACAGCCTGGCGCAGGCCCTGGACCACTACCTCACCGACGTCGCCGGCTCGTGGGGCGTCACCTACCGGCTGCGGCACGCGCTGGACGACGAGCCGTCCGCCGAGTCGGCGATCACGATCTTCCGCATCTGCCAGGAAGCGCTCGTCAACATCCGCAAGCACGCGCGGGCGTCGGCGGTCGAGGTGTCGTTGACCTCGGTCGACGGCGGCACGCTGGTGGAGGTCGCGGACAACGGCGTCGGGGTCGGGGCGGGCGTCGACACCGCGGCGGGCGCGCCGGCCGACCGCCCGGCGTTCGACCACTTCGGCATGATCGAGATGCGGGAGCGGGCGGAGACCGCGGGCGGCTGGTGGTCGATGGGCGAAGGCGAAGGCGGTGGCACGGTGGTGCGGTTCTGGATCCCGGATTCGTCCGGTGGTGAGCCGTGACGGGACGCAAGCTCCGCGTGGTGATCTCGGACGACGACCCGATGATCCGCGACGCGCTGCGCGAGGTGCTGGAGGCCGAGCCGGACCTGGAGGTCGTCGCGGTGGCGCGGGACGCGGACGAGGCGATCGAGCTGGTCGAACGCCACAGCCCCGCTGTCGTCGTGCTCGACGTGCGCATGCCCGGCGGCGGCGGTGGCCGGGCGGCGCGGGAGATCAAGCTCCGGTCGCCGGACACCGGCATCCTGGCGCTGTCGGCCTTCACCGACCGCGAGACGTTCCGCGAGTTCGAGTCGGTCGGCGTCCGGGAACACCTGGTGAAGGGGGTCTCGAACAGCGACATCGTGGCGGCCGTCCGCAGGGTGGGACGACCGGGGCGCGGCGGTCACCCGAGCGCGTCGTCGCACCCCGGGGCGTAGCGTCGAACTGGTACAACTGTGGTTCGACACCGCGCGCATCACACCCGGGAGACGTCGTGGCCGAGCCGATGGGGCGACCGTCACCGATCCTCGACATCCGTGTCACCCGAACCGGTGACGTGCTGGTCGTCGCCGTGTCGGGCGAACTGGACATGGACACCACCTCCGAGGTCCGCGCCACCGTCGTGTCGGGCCTGGTCGAGCGCCCGTCCGCCCTGGTCCTCGACCTGTCCGGGGTGATCTTCTTCAGCTCCGCCGGCTTGTCGCTGCTGCTGGAGGTCCGGCGCCTGGTCGACACCCTGGCCGTCGTCGCGACCAGGCGCGCCGTGCTGCGGCCGATCCAGCTGACCTCCCTCGGGCAGCTGCTGACCGTGTTCCCGTCGGTCGACGAGGCACTGGCCGCCGTCTCCTCCACCCAGCCCGTCCGCCACGCCGACTAACACCGGCCACCTGCCCGGTCCGGCGGACGTGACTGCCCCTCACCCCCACGCCACCACCACTGGTACCGACCTGGCCTCCCCCAGGCGGATCGATCACCGGGGCGAAGCGTCCGGACGCAGTGGGCGACGCACCCGCCTTGGGCCGAACGGAAGGCGCGTGCCGTCCTGACGGGCGTCGTCGCGTTCGCATGAACGGGCCAACCTCAGGCGAACTCCGGCACCCGGGCCGCGGTGACGGTTTCCTGGACGCTCCGAGGACCAGGGGGAAACCGACATGGAGAAACGTTCACTCGGCGTGCTGGCAGCAGGGGTGGCTGCCGCACTGCTGCTGGGCGGCCAGACCGCCGCCACCGCCGAACCGCAGGCCGTGCCGATGATCCAGCCCGACCCGCTGCTGATGTTCCCGGCGCACCAGGCCGGGACCGATTGGACCGCGGTGACCAGCGCGCGCGAGACGAAGGCGCGGGAACGGCGGCAACGGGTCGGCACGCAGGCCGCGCTGCCGTACCGGGAGAAGGAACCGGCGGGCACCACCGGCGCCAACGACACCCTGGCGACCGCCGAGCACATCGCGGGCTTCGGCACCCGCGCGCACTCGAAGGTCGCGCTGACCGGTGACATCAGGCCCGACGACTCGATCCCGACGCTGCCGCCGTTCCCCGAGACCGACGACGCGATCGGGCTCGCCGGCGACACCGGCATCCCGGGCACCCGGCACGGGGTCCGCACCAGCGGCGTCATCGGCGACGGCCCGCACGGCAGCGCGGGCGACGGCACCGGCGACTTCGACTACTACCGGATCCAGAGCGGTGCCACCAGCTTGACGTTCACCGCGCGCACGGCGACGCCGACCGGCGGCCTCGACACGGTGCTCGCGCTGTGGGACGCCGACGGCAACCTCTGGGACCTCAACGGCGACAGCGGCGGCACGACCGACTCCGCCCTCACCGTCACCATCCAGGCCGACCGGACCTTCTACCTCATGGTGGGTTCCGACCCGGCCCTGCTGCCCGACCCCAAGACGCCGGGCACCGGTCCGGGCGTCGGCACCGAAGGCCCGTACGACCTGCTGATCACCAGCGGCCGCAGTGCGGGCGACCTCGACTACTACTCCTTCGACCTGCGTGCGGGCGACGTGCTCGGCGCGTCCGTCGCGGGCGGCGGCACGCGGCTCGCGGTGCACGACCCGGCCGGTCGCGAGGTGTTCGGCTCCGCGCAGGACCTCACCTCCCTCTTCGCGGTGGACTCGCCGATGCCCGGCGGCGGCAACGCGGTCGTGGACTTCGTCGCGCCGGCGGCCGGCCGGTACCGGCTCGGGGTCGAGGCGGGCGAAGGCCCGTACGACGTCAAGCTCGAAGCGTTCCGCCCGGGCACGGAGACCGCGCCGCGCGGTTCGGTGCACACGATCTTCCTGGACTTCGACGGCGCCAGGGTGAACACGTCGATCTTCGGCAACGGCGGCGGCTTGCGCGACCTGTCCCCGTTGGCCGACTTCCTGCCCGGGTGGGGTCTCGCCGCGCGCGACGAACGCGCGTTGATCACCTCCGTCGTCGCGACCGTGCGGGAGAACCTGGAACGGGACATGGTCGCCAAGGGCCTCAACCCGCGGTTCGCGCTGCGCGTCCTCAACAGCCGCGACCACGCCGACCCGTGGGGGCAGCCGAACGTCAGCCGGGTCGTCGTCGGCGGCACCATCGCCGAGTCGGGCATCCCGACCGTCGGCATCGCGCAGTCCATCGACGCGGGCAACTTCGGCCGCGAGGAGACCGCGCTGGTGCTGCTCGACGAGATCAGCGCGCCGGCCGGGTCGCGGTTGTCGTTGAACACCTACGTCGGCCCGCAGAGTGACAAGATCGCGTTCATCGGGCGTGCGGTCGGCAACATCACCAGTCACGAGGCCGGGCACATGTCGGGCAGCTGGCACACCAGCGGACCCAACGACGTGCACGGCATCATGGACCCCGGCGGGAACCCGGCCGTCATGTTCGCGGTGGGCCCGGACGGCGTCGGCGGCACGGCCGACGACCCGGACCTCGACTTCACCGAGGACGAGCTGAGCCCCGCCGAGGGCTTCACCGGCATCGAGGACACGGTCGCCCGCACCGCTTGGGCGTTCGTCCGGGGCACCGGCTGACCCGGTCGGTGGGCGCGGTCCTCACCGTCCGCGCCCACCGCGGGGAGCCGTCACCCGCAGGGGTTGCCCCGATCCGCGCCCGGCGGCAGTTGGTCCACTTCGGACGGTGTGTAGTCGCGGCCGGCGGCGGCGCACAGGGCCTCGAACCACCGGGACGCGTCGAGGTCGAGCGACACGAAGCCCTGCTCGTTCGCGGCGATCAGCCGGGTGCCGCGCACCACCGGTCTGATCGTGTCGGCGGGCAGGCGGAACTCGCCGAGCAGGCGGGACGTCTCCGGGTCCCACGCCTGGATCCGCTCGTCCTGGCCGGACGCGAGCAGCTTGCCGTCCGGGGTGAACCCGAGGGGCGCGACGTGCGCGGTGAGCGGGATCGGCGCCGACGTGGCGCCGGAGCGCAGGTCGTGCACGTAGGCGCGGCCGGTCGAGTACTGGATCGCGATGCGCGAACCGGCCGTCGCCGCGGCGAGCATGGTCGAGTCCGGCTCGGGCGCGATCTCGTCCCCGCCGGTCCGGGCCGCCAGGTCCCACCAGCGCTGGCCGTGCGACGTGTTGACGAGCACCCGGTCGGGGTCGGGGGTGCCGAGCACGACGCCGCGTTCCGCCGCCGTCAGCAGCTCGCGCGCCGTGCCGCCCGCAGGCAAGGGCTCGCCGACCCGGGCGCCGCTGTCGAGGTTCCAGCGGGTGAGCAGGCCCGCGTACAGGGTGACGGCGGTGCGGTTCTCCACGACGGCCACCGTGCGCGGCCAGTAGCGGTCGTCCTCGTCGGCCAGCTCGGCGGGCCGGGGCAGCCGCAGGCGGCGCAGTTCGGCCAGGTCCCGGGTGTCCAGCACGAGCAGGTCCGGGCCGTCGAACAGCAGCAGGCGCGCGTTGTCCGGGGTGAACTGCAGGAACAACCGGCCCGGTGGCCGCAGGTCCGGCGCGGTGGCCACCCGGCGCCGGGTGCGGGTGTCGATCAGCGACACGCCGGGCGCCTGGGCGAACCTGCCCTCCGCCACGGCCATCAGCGAACCGTCCTCGCTGTAGACCGGGTTGACCAGGTCGATCGTGTCCGGTGGCGTCGAGTGCTGCTCGCCGATCTCCTCGACGGGCCGCGGTGGCCGCATCCGCACCATCGCCCTGCCCCGCACGTGGCGGATGTCCGGGGTGCCGTCCGGTGACCGCAGCGCGACCGTGCCTCCGGCGACCTCCTGGTCGGCGGTCAGGTCCGCGCTCGGCGTCGAGGACTGGTAGGCCCGGCCGTCACGCGGGTCGAGGTAGGTCACCACGCTGAAGCCGCCCGACTCGGTCACCGGGTCGACCACGACGTACTCGCCGGTCAGCTCGGTGGCGATGTCGTCGCAGTCCGGCATGGCTTGGTGGAACACCTCCGCGCCGCCGAAGGCGTCCCAGCCGGTGAGCACCTGGTCCGCGCAGGTCAGCACCATGCGGCCCTGGCGCAGGGTGCGGGACATGCCGGGCATCGAGCGGACCTCCGCGCCCGTCTCGAGCGACCGCACGACGTGCACCGCGTCGTCGTCGCGCCGTTCGAGCAACGCCACCGCGCCGGTCTCGTCGTCCAGCGCGGCCACGCCGAGGACCTCGGCAGGCGGCGGCGCGAACCCCGGCACCCGGGACCGCCGCGCCACGTCCCACACCTCGACCAGCCCTTTGTTGACCAGCACGACGTGCCCGCCGGAAGGCGAGATCTCCACGCCGGCGTCGTCCAGCGGGTCCGCCTCCGCGGAGGCGGGGCGCACCAGGACCGGTTCGCCGGGCTCGCGCAGGTCCCACACGCGGATCGCGGCCGTCGTGTCGACCACGGCGACGCGCGTGCCGTCGTCGCTCACGCGGATGCCTTCCACGCCGTCGACCTCGCCCAGTGGCCACGACCGCGGCGCGTCGCCCCAGGGGTCGTGCCACGCGGTCAGCTCGCCGGCCGCCGTGGCGGACACCGCGACGTGGCCGGTCGGTGTCGTGGCGACCTCGTCCATCGGCACGGCGAACCGGTCGACGTCCACCTCGGCCACGTCGTGGAACACGGCCTGCTGCCGCAGCAGCGCGCCGTAGCCGACCGCCGGGTCGTGCCGCCAGGACGCCAGCGCGAACTGCAACGCGCTCATCGCGGAGACGCCGGCCTGCCGCTCGGCGAGGTCGCGGAGCAGTTGCGCGCCCTGCCGCCGCACGGTGGTGTCCAGTTCCTGGTTGGCCGACACGGTGCGGGCGGTGAGCAACGCCGACACCAGCAGCAGCACGGCCATGGCGGACACCGCGGCCCGCCGCGTCCGGGTGGACCGGCGCTGCGCGGCCTGCCCGGCGGCGACGTAGTCGTGCTCGCGCCGGTCGACGTCGGCCGGGCGCCGGTCGAGCCACTGCCGCGCGGTGGCGAGCTGCCCGCCGCGCGGGACCAGGCTCCGGTCGCGGCCTTCGCGCTCCCACTGCTCGGCGCGTTCGCGCACCTGCGCGTGCCAGGCCAGGAACTCGCGGTCGGCCTCCAGCCACCCGCGCAGGGTCTGCCAGGTGCGCAGCAGGGCTTCGTGGGCGAGCGCGAGCACCGGGGGCTGGCCGGGGTCCTCGCGGACCACCAGCAGCCGCGCGCCCAGCAGCACGTCCACCACCCGGCGCAGGTCGTCGGGCACCTCGTCGACCCTGGTGGGGTGCACCGCGAAACCGTCGTCGGCGGGTCGGGCCAGGCGCACCAGCAGCCGTCGCACCGGTTCCCGCTCGGCCGGCTCGAGGGCGCGGTAGAAGCGCTCGGCGTGGCCCGCCAACGCGCCCGCGACACCGCCCAGCTCGTCGTAGGCGCGCAAGGTGAGCCGGCCGGCGTCCCGCGCCTGCCACAGCTCGGTGAGGGTGAACTCGACCAGCGGCAGCAGGCCCGTGCCCGCCCGCGCGTCGGCGAGCACCCGGTCGACCACCCCGTCCTGGTAGGCCACGCCGGGGGTCAGCTCGACGGGCCGTTCGACGGCCTGCCGCAGCCGGTCCCCGCTCAACGGCGCGAGGAACATCGTCGCGTCGTCCAGCGCGGGCACGCCGCCGGCCGCCAGGAGCCCGTCCAGGGAGCCGGCCCGCAGCGTGAGCACGACCCGCGGCCCGGCCGGCTCGGCGGTCAGCTCCGCCAGCAGGCGCAGCACGTCCCGCGCGGTGGCCGGGTCGGCGGTGACGACCTCCTCGAACTGGTCGACCACGAGCACCGCGCCGGGCACGGCGGCCGGTCGCAGCACGGCCAGCAGGTCCTCCGCCGACTGGCCGGGCACGGGCCGGACCAGGGCCACCGGTGTGCCCGCCGCCTCCAGCCGGGGCCTCAGCCCGGCGTCGACCAACGACGACTTGCCGCACCCGGACGGCCCGACGACCAGGACGATCCGCTGCCGCGCCACCCGTCGCGCGAGCCGGTCGACCTCCTCGTCGCGCCCGAAGAAGTACCGCGCGTCCTCGGCGCGGAAGGCCCGCAGGCCGCGGAACGGGCACGGCGGCGCCAGCTCGTCCGCGACCTCGACCAGCGACTCGGACGGGATCAGGTAGGCGGTGCCCGAGCCGCGTTCGGCGGCCACGGTCATGCCGATCACCGCCGCCAGGTCCTCGCTCCACACCGGCGAGCCGCTGAAGCCGCGCGCGATGCGCGGCCCGTCGTCGGCCTGCATCTGCACCCACCCGGTGCCCTGCCGCTCGCGCAGGCTGCCCCCGACCCACACGCCGTCCTCGCGGCCCGCCGGGAACCCGGGCACGCGGAACCGCCGGCCCCACGGGTTCTGCGCCGTGCCGAGGGCAAGCGGGGCGGACCCCTCCGGCGGCGGTCCCTCCAGCCGCAGCAGCGCGATGTCGCCGCGCCCGTCGGCCCGCACCGGCCGCCACGCCTCGACGCGCGCCTTGCGGGCCGGGACGCCGGGCAGCATCGGGAAGTCCACCCGCACCGGCCTCGCGTCGTCGCCCACCACGTGGGCGCAGGTGCACACCAGGTCGGGCGCGATCAGGAAACCGGCGCCCACCACTGAACCGCGGTCGTCGCGCACCCGCACGACGGCCGCCGGCAACTCCCGTGCTGACCCCACTGCCGCGTCCCCCACCGATCGACATCCCCGTAGACCATTCTTCCCAGCGCGGCCGTCCGAATGCCACGCACGATCGGGTGATCTTGAGGTGGTTCACCGGGCCTGCCGGCACCATCGCCGCACGCCCGTGAGAGTTCGACAGGTTTCCGAAACTCTTCGGCGGCCTTCGGAGGACTTCGAAACCGGAAACGCCGGCACCAGGGCCGATGCGTCCCGGACAAGTGAGCGGTCGACTGATTTGCGCAATAGTGCGATAAGGGTTTCGCAACTTTACGAGAATTGTTGACAACGCGCCGGAGCCGGTCGAACACTGTCTGCATCGACAGACCCCGGACCGATGTCGATCGAGTCGCCCACCGCGACCGGCGCCGACCGCGCGAATTCCGCGGATGGCGTTCCGCCGCAGTGTACGACACCGCAGTGCCGCGGCCACCTTTCCCGGCCGTCGACCGGCACGCCGGTTTCGCCGCACGTCGGGTGGCCCTCGCTGGCCTCAACGAGGAGGAAGCACAAAAATGGATGACAACGCCCCTGCGCAGCCTTCGATCAGCCGCAGGACGTTCATCGGCGGCGCCGGAGCCCTGGCGCTCTCCTCCGGGCTGATCCTGCCCGGCACCGCCCAGGCCCAGACCGTCACCACGAACCAGACGGGCACCCACAACGGTTACTACTACTCGTTCTGGACCGACGCCCAGAACACCGTCTCCATGACCATGGGGTCGGGCGGGCAGTACAGCACCTCGTGGCGGAACACCGGCAACTTCGTGTGCGGCAAGGGCTGGAGCACCGGCTCCCGCCGGACCGTGCGCTACTCGGGCAGCTTCAGCCCTTCGGGCAACGGCTACCTGTGCCTCTACGGCTGGACGTCCGGCCCGCTCGTCGAGTACTACATCGTGGACAGCTGGGGCAACTACCGCCCCACGGGCACCCACCGGGGCACGGTCACCAGCGACGGCGGTACGTACGACATCTACCAGACGATGCGCTACAACGCGCCGTCGGTGGAAGGCACCAAGACGTTCCCCCAGTTCTGGAGCGTCCGCCAGCAGAGGCGGGTCGGCGGCACCATCACCACGGGCAACCACTTCGACGCGTGGAGCCGGGCCGGCATGCAGCTGGGCAGCTTCCGCTACTACATGATCATGGCGACCGAGGGCTACCAGAGCAGCGGCAGCTCGAACATCACCGTGAGCTAGGCACGCGGACCCGGTGGCGCGGCGGCGACCAGGCCGCCGCGCCACTTCGCTGTCGGGACACCCCCGACGCGGGCGGCCCCGCCCCGGGTCAGGAACCCGGCGGCGGGCCGATCCCGAAGTCCGCGAACAGCCCGTCGAGCACGTCCGCGAACACGTCGGGCCGGACCAGCGGACCCAGGTGGTCCAGGCCGGGCACGTCGACCGACCGGCCCGAGGGCAGCCCGGCGCACGCCTCCGCGAGCGAGTCGCCGGTCACCACCACCGACTCGCTCCCGCGCAGGAACACCGTCGGGCACCGCACCGCCGGCAGCGCCTCCCGCCACGGGCACGAGACCGCGGTCCGGAACAGCTGCGCCTCCACCTCGGGCGCGCACCGCAGCCGCACCCCGCCGGCCGGGTCCTCGACCAGGCCCGAGTCGACGTAGTCGGCGAGGACGGCCGGCGCGAGCCGGGACAGCGGCGGCCGGGCGGACCAGCGGGCGAGCGCGTCGGCGCGGGACGGGAACACCGCGCGCCGCCGGGCCGCCGCTTCGGCGAACGCCGGGTCGTGCCGGGTCGCGAGGATCGGTTCGAAGCACACCAGCAGGTCGAACGTGCCCGGCGCCCGCGCCTGCGCCAGCAGCAACGCCGTCGCGCCCAGCGAGTGGCCCACGCCGATGAGCGGTCCGGCGCCCAGCGCGCGGGCGGCGCCGAGGACGTCGTCGGCGAACACACCCCAGTCGGCGTCCTCGGCCGGCGGCGGCGCGGCGCCGTGGCCGCTCAGGTCGAGGGCGGCGGCGCGCACCGGTGTCCGCAGGTGTTCCACGGCCGTCCGCCAAACGCGTCCGGTAAAGCCCGCCGCATGGCAGAACAATGCCGTCCAAATGGGCCCGCCTGATTGTCGGGGATCGTTCAGGAAATAGCGGGCCGAGCCGGATCTGCCGAGGTCGGCGGCGTTGTCCACGGGGTCCCTTCGGAAATCCGATCGATGGGCTGGCACACCCGCAGGGCAGCCTCTACGATCAGCGCCGGTAACGATCCAGTTCGGTGATCCACCGTGGTCGTGTTCCACCATAGTGGAATGGGCGACCGAGGCGGCGGCGACGCCGACTGCTGCGCGCGGGCACCACCCCACCCCTGTCGTGCTCGACCGGCGCAGCGACGTGCCGATCCCGCACGACTCCCCTCGGTGAAGGGCGCAGTGTGAACCCGACCCCGGTACCGGGCCTGGTCTCGGTCGTCATGTTGGTCCGCAACCGCCTGGAGCACACGCGCCGGGCGTTGGCGTCCCTCGCCCGCGCGTCCGGCGAGTTCGAGATCGTCGTGGTGGACAACGGGTCCGACGACGGCACCGCCGAGCACCTGGCCGCGCTGGAGCACCCGCGCGCCCTCACCGTCCTGCGCCACGAGGACGACCGCGGCGGCAGCGAGCGGCGCAACGTCGGCGCGGCGGTGGCGCGCGGCGAGTTCCTGCTCTTCCTCGACAACGACGTGCTCGTCGACGACCCCGACGTCGTCGAGGTGCTCGCCGCCGAGCTGACCGCCGACCCGGGCCTCGGCGCGGTGTCGCCGCTGCTGCTCTACCCCGGCGACCGCGAGCTGGTGCAGTGCGCGGGCGGCGCGTCCACCGCCGACGGCCGCATCGGGCCCGTCGGGCGCGGCAAGCCCCTCGGCGCGGAGCACCGCGCGCACCGCGAGCAGTCGTGGGCGCCCACCGCCGCGCTGATGGTGCGGCACAGCTCGTTCCGCCGGGTCGGCGGGTTCGACGAGTCGTTCGACCCGGTGTCGCTGTGCGAGGACGTGGACCTGTGCTGCCGCCTGCGCGCGGACGGCGAGCGGCTGCGCTACGTCGGTTCGGTGGCGATGCGGCACTTCGAGGGCACCACGTTCAACCACGTCGGCCACGACAAGCTGCCCATCTGGAAGCGCCACATGCGGGTGATCCGCAGCCGTTGGGCGGAGCTCTTCGCGACGGGGCCGACGCACGCGGCGGCGGACCTGGAGTGGGTGCCGGTCGAGAAGGACTACGCCGACCTGGACCGGCCGCGGGTGTCGGTGCTCGCCGACCCGGGTGCCGCCGCGGCGGACCTCAGCTTCTTCGCCAGCGACCGCGCGCTGGCCACCGCCGAGCCCGCCGACGTGCGGGTCGTGGTCGTCGGCGCGGACCCGGTGCCGGCGGTGCGGGGCGTGCGCGTGGTCGGCGTGGCCGATCCCGACCTGCGCGCGTTGCTGCCCGCCGCACGGGCGCACGGCGCCCCGTGGGCGTTGCGGGACGGCACGCGGCTGGTGGAGACGGTCCCCGCCGAGGGTGTCGTGGTGACGGCGCCGGACACGGCGGCGGCGCTGACCGCGTTGCGCCGAGGGCTGCACGTGCTGCTGGGCAAGCGGGCCGTGGACGACCTGGCGCGCCTGGTCGAGGCGGCACGGCAGGCGCCCGGCCGCTGCTCGGTCGACCTGCCGTGGGCGCACCACCCGGCGCTGGTGGAGCTGGGCAAGGCGGTCGCCGAGGGCGGCGCGGAGGGCTTCGCGGTGCGCCTGGCCGGGCCCGGGGGCCACGACCTCGTCACCGAGTTCGGCCCGGACGCGCTGGACGCCGTCGAACGGGTGCTCGGCATGCCCGTGACCGACGTGCGGACGGTGGAGGCGACCCGGTCGCGGGTGCGGGCCGTGGCGGTGGCCGGCGGGGTGACCGGGTCGATCGAGCTCGGCCGGGGCGAGACCCGGTTCCACTTCTCCGTCACCGGCGCCTCGGCCGCGGACCTGGTCGCGCCGCCGGTGAGCGGCGCGTACGCGGACTTCGTCGCCGCGCTGCGCGGCGGGCCGCCGCCGTCGACCGGGCTGGACGCGGTCGCCGGCCTGTTCGACGTGGTGCTGGAGTGGCGTTCGGCGGTGGCCGCGCTCCGCACGACCCCGTGACCTCCCCCGCTCCCGGGCGGGCCCGAGCAGGAAGAGCCCTGGGATGAACCTGGTCGACGTGCTGCGTGCCGGAGCCGACGCCGGAGGGTGGCTGGACCGGCCCGCCTACGAGGTGGACGGCGCCATGCTGACGCACGCCGACGTGTACGCCGGTGCGGGACGCGTCGCCGGCGCCCTGGCCGGCGCGGGCGTGCGGCCCGGCGACCGGGTCGCGCTCGTGCTGGACGACGGGCCGGACTTCGTCCTGGCGTTCCTGGGCGCCGCGCACGCGGGGGCCGTGGCCGTGCCGGTCAACCCCCGGCTGCACCCCGACGAGCTGCGCCGGGTGCTGGACGCCGCCGGACCGGCGCTGGTCGTGGGCCGGCCGGGGTTCTCGGCGGCCGGGTTCGCGGTGGCCGCCTTCGCCGAGCTCGACGGCGGTGAGCCGGTCCCGGTCACGCCGCGGGCCCAGGACGACCAGGTGTACGCAACGTTCACCTCGGGCACGACCGGCGTGCCCCGCCTGTGCCCGCAGCTGCACGGCGACCCGATCGTGCACCACCGCTCGTTCGCCGTGCCGGCGCTGGAGCTGGGTCCGGACGACGTCGTGCACTCGGTGTCGAAGATGTACTTCGCCTACGGCCTGAGCAACTCGCTGTTCTTCCCGCTGCTGTGCGGCAGCCGCGTGGTGCTGAACCCGGAGGCGCCGCTGGTGGACGACGTGCTGGCGATCGTGGACAAGTACGACGTGACCGCCCTGTTCGCGGTGCCGACGTTCTACCGCAAGCTCGTCGCCCACCCCGGCAGCGACCGGCTGGCGAAGCTGCGCATCGCCGCCACCGGGGGCGAGGTGCTCTCCGCCGCGCTCGAGGAGCGCCTGATGGAGGTCCTCGGCGACCGCCTGCTCAACGGCATCGGCACCACCGAGGTCGGTCAGGCGTTCACCCACAACACCCGCGCCGCGCGCCGCGTCGGCACCGCGGGACGTCCCCTGCCGCCGTTCGAGGTGCGCGTGGTGGACGAGCGGGGCGAGCCCGTCGAGCCGGACGTGACCGGTCGACTGCAGGTGCGCGGCCCGACGATCACGCTGGGCGTCCACGAGGACGGCACGGCGGTGCGCGTCGACGACTGGTACGCCACCGGTGACCTGGCCTCGATCGACGTCGACGGTTACGTGACCGTCATCGGCCGCCTGGACGACCTCGAGAACGTCGGCGGGATCAAGGTCCACCCGCTGGAGGTCGAGAACCTCCTGGCCGGCCACTCGATGGTGCGGGAGGCAGCCGTCTGCGCGGTCGCCGACGACGGCGGTTCGACCCGGCTGCTGGCGTACGTGGTGCGCGCCGACGGTCCGATCGGGGACGACGACCTGGCCGAAGCCCTGATCGCGATGGCCCGCCGGGACCTGACGGCGTACAAGGTGCCGCGCCGGGTCGTCTTCGTGCCGTCCCTGCCCCGCACGGGCTCGGGCAAGCTGCGCCGCCACGTCGTGCGGACCTGGCGACCCTGAACCCGGGTGTCACGTTCGCCGCCGCCGCAACGACGAACCAGTGCACACCTCGGGCAGGAAAGGTCGGCGAATCCATGACGCGAACCAGTGGCGACGTGCGGGCACTCGACGGCGGCGGCCCGCCCTCGGTCGCCGACGTCGACGAGATCGCCGCCCACCCCGACCCGGTCGTTCGCAACCTCCGGATCACCCACTGCTACCACCGCCTGTCGCGGGCGCCGGCCGACCGGACCGGCGGGTCGGCGAACTGGTGCACGTTCGCCGTGTGGGCGTCCAAGCAGGTCGGCCAGACCATCCGGCAGGAGGACCCGGCCCGGGTGCTCGACCGGGTGCTGACGTCCTCCCCCGAGGCGACCGCCGCCGTCGACCTGCTGCTGCACAGCCTGCGACGGGCCGTTCCCCGCCACGTCCTCGAGCACGCCGACCGGTCGGTGCGCCGCGCCGTGGTGGCCGCCGCCCGGCTCGACGTGGCCGGTGAGGCGTCCGCGCGGGGCAACCTCAAGGTCTTCGAGGAGATCGCCCGCGAGTTCGCCCGCTTCCTGGCCGAGACCGCCGACGACGTCGACGGTTTCAGCGCCGCGCTGCGCCCCGGAGAGCCGCCCGAGGGCCGGCGCTACCTCCGGCAGGCGTTCACCCGCTACCACCGGGCGATGTCCGCGGTCGACCCGAAGGAGCGGGCCGAGCTGCTGCTCCTGGCCAACCTCGAGATCGGCCTGCACGAGCAGACCCGCCTGCAACCGGAGATCACCGCGGCCCTGCAAGCGCCCCTGATCGACCCGCGCGACCTCGAACGCCGCCTCCTGGACCTGCTCCTGCCCGGCAACCGGGTGGTCAAGTGGCTGCGCCGGGTGCTGCTGACCGTGCTCGGCCGCCGCACGCCCGTGCGGCTGGCCGTCGAGCGGCTCGCCGACCAGGCCCGTGCGCCGGCCCGCCGGGTCGTCACCGAGCACCTCATGACGATGGCGCTGCCGGGCGGCGAGCTGCTGGACCTCAGCGTGGACCTGTCCGCCGAGTTCCCGCCGCTGCTCGCCCACCTGACCGACCCCGAGCTGCTCGCCCTGCTCCACACGATCGACCCGACGACCGACAGCCTGCTCGACACCGCCGCCCGCGACTGGTCGGACCTGCCCGACCGGATGCACTACATCGCCGACCTCTTCCGCTGCCACGCCTACCGGGCCGACCTCCTCGAGCCGCCGTTCACCCCGCAGCAGGTCGCGGACCTCACGAGCGGACGTCTCCCGACCGGACGCCTCTGAGTCCCGCGCCGGTTGCGGGCGGCCGGCCGGTCGGTGACCATCGGCAGGACCGGTGTCGCCGTCGAACGGCGCCACCGTCCACCGAGGAGGGTGCGGTGGCGGCTTCCACGGCGGCGCTGCTGGCCGGCCTGGCCATGCTCGTCGCGGGCGCGGAACTCGTGGTGCGCCAAGGCACCGCCCTCGCCGCCCGGTTCGGCGTCAGCCCGCTCGTGGTCGGCATGACGGTGGTCTCCGTCGGCACCAGCCTGCCGGAGCTGGCCATCGGCATCAACGCCGCCGGGCAGGGCAACGCGGGCCTCGCGGTGGGCAACATCGTGGGCACGAACCTGGTCAACGTCCTGCTCATCCTCGGGCTGAGCGCCCTGATCCGGCCCGTCGTGTTCGAACCGCGGACCCTGCGCTTCGACCTGCCGGTCATGGCCGGCGCGGCGGTGCTGCTGCTCGTGCTGGCCCTCGACGGCTCGCTCACGACCGCGGACGGGGCGTGGCTGTGCGTCTACGGCGCCGCCTACCTCGGGCTGCTGGTCGTCCACACCAGACGGCAAGCGGCCGCGTCCAAGGGCACACCGCCCGCCACCGCGACGACCCGGTCGGCCGCCGTCCAGGTCGTCCTGCTGGTCGTCGGCCTGGCCGTCATCGTCGTCGGGGCCGAGTTCCTCGTGGACGGCGCGGTGCGCATCGCCCGCGTCTGGGGCGCGAGCGACACCTTCGTCGGCCTCACCGTCGTCGCGATCGGCACCTCGGCGCCGGAACTCGTGACCACGATCGTGTCCACCGTGCGCGGTGACCGGTCGCTCGCCCTGGGGAACCTGCTCGGCTCCAGCGTGTTCAACATCGCCCTCATCCTCGGGCCCACCGTGCTCGCCGCGCCGGGGACCGTCCCGGTGCCCGACGACGTCCTGGCCCTGGACATGGTCCTCATGGTCGCCACCGCCCTCGTGTGCGTGCCCGCCTTCTTCACCCGCAGGCAGCTGAGCCGCTGGGAGGGCGCGGCCTTCGTCGCCACCTACGTCGCCTACACGACCTGGCTCGTCACGACGCGGCTGTGAGCACACGTCGCGGCGACGTCACTCGATCGGGGAGTTTGCCGACGGTGCAGGTAGGACCCTTTTGCGCGCCCACCGACCCGGACCTACCGTGATTGGACCATGCCGGATTCTGCGCGGGACGATCACCGGACGCGAGCGCCGCGACCGGGACTCCCCGTGCTCGGGACCGGACCGCCGAGGCGCACATGACCGACACCGGCGACCACCGGCCCGTCCGCGCACCGTCGCTCGTGGACGCGACCGTGCCGCTGGTCGCGCTGGTGGCGCTGATCGGCGGCTCCCTGGCCCTGTTCGGACTGACCGCCCTCGACGGACCCATCCAGGTCGCGTTGATCCTCTGCGCGATGGTCGCGGCCCTGATCGCCCTCAAGAACGGCCACCGCTGGGTCGAAGTCCAAGCCGCGGGCCAACGCGCGCTCACCTCCATCACCAGCGCGCTGTTCATCCTGCTGGCGGTCGGCGCGCTGATCGGCACGTGGAACCTGTCCGGCACCATCCCGACGCTGGTCTACTATGGCATCCAGGTCCTCTCGCCCACCTGGTACTACGCGGCGACCGCGTTGATCTGCGGCATCGTCGCGATGTCGATCGGCAGCTCGTGGACCACGGCGGGCACGATCGGCGTCGGCCTGGTCGGCATCGCCCTGATGCTCGGCCTGTCACCCGGCATCACCGCCGGCGCGGTCATCTCGGGCGCCTACCTCGGCGACAAGCTCTCGCCGCTGTCGGAGACGACCGTCCTCACCTCGCAGATCGCCGGGGTCGACGTCTACGAGCACATCAAGCGCCAGGCGTGGACCTCGCTGCCCGCGTTCGGCCTCGCGTTCGTCCTGTTCGCGCTGATCGGCCTGTTCTGGGGGCCGACGCCCACCGACGCCGGCGACACCACCTCCGAGCTGAACGCGCTCGGCGACATCTACTGGATCACCCCGCTCAACCTGCTGCCGCTGGTGCTCCTCGCGGTCCTGTCCGTCCGCAAGGTCCCCGCGTCCCTGGCCCTGATGGCCTCCGCGCTCTTCGCCGGCGCCCTCGCCGTGTTCACCCAGCACGACGTGGTGCGCGCGTTCGTCGCCGAGCCCGGCCTCGACCCGGTGCGCACCGGCATCCGGGCCGTCTGGCAGGCCCTGGCCACCGGTTTCGCGATGGACTCCGGGATCGGCGACATCGACCGGTTGCTGTCGCGCGGCGGCATGGACAGCATGCTGCTCACCCTCTGGCTGATCATCGGCGCGGTCACCTTCGGCACCGTGCTGGAGGAGTTCGGACTGATCAACCGCCTGATCGACCCGCTGATCCACGCGGCGAAGGGCACCGGCCGGCTGTTCGCCGCGGTGTTCGCCACCGCGTTCGGGCTCAACGTCGTGGCGGGCGACCAGTACATCGCGCTCGTGCTGCCGTCCAAGGTCTTCCGGGCCGAGTTCGCCAAACGCGGACTCGCGCCGACCAACCTGTCGCGGCTGGCCGCCGACAGCGGCACCGTCACCTCCCCGTTGGTGCCGTGGAACTCGTGCGGCGCGTTCATGAGCGCGGCGCTGGGCGTGTCGACGCTGCTGTACCTGCCGTTCTGCTTCTTCAACATCGCGAGCCCGCTGCTGAGCGTGGCCTACGGGTTCACCGGTTTCCGGGTCGAAAGGGTGCGATCGACCGGCGCCGAGCCGGCCGACGCGTGAACAGGTGGCGACGATGACCGTGACCGAGACCGAGAAGTCGCAGCAGATGCCGTTGCCGACCCTCACCGCGATGGTGGTCGGCTCGATGGTCGGCGCGGGCGTGTTCTCGCTGCCGCGCAACTTCGCCCAGGCCACCGGCGTGCTCGGCGCGATCGTCGCCTGGGTGATCGCGGGCGTCGGCATGCTCATGCTGGCGTTCGTGTTCCAGACCCTCGCGGTGCGCAAACCCGAGCTCGACGCCGGCGTGTACGCCTACGCGAAGGCCGGGTTCGGCGAGTTCCCCGGCTTCTTCTCCGCGTTCGGGTACTGGGCGAGCGCGTGCGTCGGCAACGTGAGCTACTGGGTGTTGATCAAGTCGACCCTCGGCACGGCGATACCCGGCCTGGGCGAGGGGAACACCGTGCTGGCGGTGGCGATCTCGGCCCTCGGCGTGTGGGCGTTCCACTTCATGATCACGCGTGGCGTCAAGGAAGCCGCGGCGATCAACCGGATCGTCACGATCGCCAAGCTGGTGCCGATCCTGGTGTTCGTGGTGATCCTCGCCGTCACGCTGAAGGCCGACGTGTTCTCGGCCAACTTCTGGGGCGGCACCGAACCGTCGGCCGGCGCGCTGTTCGAGCAGGTCCGCTCCACGATGCTGGTCACGGTGTTCGTCTTCCTCGGCGTCGAGGGAGCCAGCGTCTACTCCCGGTACGCCCGCAAGCGCACCGACGTCGGCCGCGCGACCGTGCTCGGCTTCCTCAGCGTGCTCGCGCTGTTCGCGTCGGTGACCCTGCTGTCCTACGGCGCGTTGGGCAAGGACGACCTCGGCGAGCTGCGGCAACCGTCGATGATGGGCGTGCTGGAGTCGGTCGTCGGCACGTGGGGCTCGGTGTTCATCGGACTGGGCCTGATCATCTCGGTGCTCGGCGCCTACCTGGCGTGGACGCTGATGGCCGCCGAGGTGCTGTTCGTCGCCGCGAAGGACGACGACATGCCGCGCTTCCTCAAGCGCGAGAACCGCCAGGGCGTGCCCATCGCGGCGCTGGTGATGACGAGCGTGCTCATCACCGCGGTGCTCGCCGTGACCGTGTTCTCCGACGACGCCTTCACCTTCACCCTCAAGCTGTGCAGCTCGCTGTCGCTCATCCCGTACCTGCTGGCCGCCGGGTACGCGCTGCGGATCGGCACCGGCGGCGAGGACCGGGAACGCGCCGGGCGGCGCAAGGAGATCGCGGTCGCGGCCCTCGCGGTCGTCTACACCCTGTTCCTGATCTTCGCGGCCGGCATCGAGTTCCTGCTGCTGTCGTTCGTCATCTACGCGCCGGGGACAGTCCTGTTCGTGATGGCGCGGCGCGAACAGGGCAGGCGCGTGTTCTCCGGCCCCGAGCTGGTGCTGTTCATCGTCGCGGTCGTCCTGGCCGTGTCCGGCGTGATCGGCCTCGCCACCGGTCTGATCGTCATCTAACGAGAGGGACAAGGACATGACCGACACGGCTCAGCGCCCGTCCGCGGCGTACGGCGTGCACTCCGAAGTCGGCACGCTGCGCAAGGTGCTCGTCTGCGCACCGGGCCTCGCCCACGCCCGGCTGACCCCGACCAACTGCGACGCCCTGCTGTTCGACGACGTCATGTGGGTCCAGAACGCCCGCCGCGACCACTTCGACTTCATGGCCAAGCTGCGCGAACGCGGCGTCGACGTCGTAGAGCTGCACAACCTGCTCGCCGAGACCCTCGACGTGCCGGGCGCAAAGACCTGGCTGCTGGACCGCAAGATCGTCGCCGACGAGGTCGGGATCGGCCTGGTCGACGACACGCGCGCGTTCCTGGAGAGCCTGGAGCACCGCAGGCTGGCGGAGTTCCTGATCGGCGGGCTCTCCACGACCGACCTGCCACCGGACTTCCGCCCCGGCTACCTCGCCCTGGCCCGCGAGTCGGCGGGCGTGCCCGAATACCTGATGCCGCCGCTGCCCAACACCCTCTACACCCGCGACACCACCTGCTGGCTCTACGGCGGCGTGACCCTCAACCCCCTCTACTGGCCCGCGCGGCACGACGAGACGCTGCTGATGAAAGCGGTCTACGAGTTCCACCCGGACTTCGTCGGCTCGACCGTCTGGTGGGGCGATCCCGAGCGGAGCTGGGGCCTGTCCACGTTGGAAGGCGGCGACGTCATGCCGGTGGGCAACGGCGTCGTGCTGGTCGGGATGAGCGAGCGGTCCTCCCGCCAGGCCATCACCCAACTGGCCGCCACCCTGTTCGAGCAGGGCGCCGCCGAACGCGTGATCGTCGCCGGCATGCCGAAGCTGCGCGCGGCCATGCACCTGGACACCATCTTCACCTTCGCCGACCGCGACTGCGTGACCACGTTCCCCGACATCGTCGACGGCATCCACCCGTTCACCCTGCGCCCCGGAGACCCGATCGAGGTGACGGAGGAGAAGCAGTCCTTCGTCGACGTGGTGGCCGACGCCCTGAACCTGCCGAAGCTGCGCATCGTGGAAACGGGCGGCGACACCTACGCCGCCGAACGCGGCCAGTGGGACAGCGGCAACAACCTGGTCGCCGTCGAACCCGGCGTGGTCGTCGCCTACGACCGCAACACCCACACCAACTCCCTGCTCCGCAAAGCCGGCATCGAAGTCATCACCATCGTCGGCGCCGAACTGGGCCGCGGCCGCGGCGGCGGCCACTGCATGACCTGCCCCATCTCCCGAGACCCGATCGACTACTGACCCTCCCTCTCCTTTCCCTCCGAATCGGAGCCAACAAAACCTGTCCACAACAACCCATCCGCCACCGGCACGAACGCCGACTGCAACAAATCAATTTCACCCCGCCCCTGCTTCACCCGAGCAAGCCGACCCACTCCTCGCCCCCCACCACGATGGAACGCGCACGGCATCACATCAGCCTCTTCAGCGACGCCCAGAAGGGGCATCACCTCCGACACCGTGAGCATCCCTGCCCCCAAACAGGAACCGGTCCCGTGTTCAGGTGCACACGGGACCGGTCGTAGCAGCGCCGTAACGCTGCCGTGATCAGGGGTTCTGCGTATCGGTATTCGCAGCTCGCGCAACAAGGGCACTGGCCGCGACGTGAGCCCGATCAAGGCCCACGGCGAGCAGTGTGGCGCGAATAACCGAGACAGGAACGCGGTTCCTCAGCGCCAGCGCGGTGCGCTCGGTCTCGATGTCAAGCCGAGTCGCGACGTCGGCCGGAAGCATGACCGGGACCAGATCCGTCACGTCGTCGTAGATGAGAGGTGGAACATCATTAGTCACCGCGCCAGCGTCGCCGGTCGGAACAACAAATACCAGTGCCCAATAGGCTGACAATGCCCCCGCCACCGACCCCCTGTCCGGCCCCAACACCACCGCCACCCCTCACCACGTGCCCTCCCCACCTCTCCCGCCACCCCCACCGGCCTCCACCAACCCACCCCACTGCCCGCGCCTCCACAGCCCTCAACCACCCAACCCTCCAACCTCACCCCTCTGACCAGCCAAAACTCCAACGGCCCACCAACCAGCCCCCCCGATTTGGACCACGGAAGACGATCATGTAATCTATGCCCACACCACGGCGAGAGCCGAGTCCGGGTGGCGGAATGGCAGACGCGCTAGCTTGAGGTGCTAGTCCCCGAAAGGGGGTGGGGGTTCAAGTCCCCCCTCGGACACAAAATGAGCTGATATCTCAGCCTCGCCCTCAGTGATCTCCACAGGTCACTGAGGGTTTCGTGTATCAACATGAGATAACTTCAGCGCCTAGATGATCTTCTTTTCGGCGCGTGTTCAAGGTGACACTCGAACACGCGCCGTTGCATATTCCCTGGTCAGAGCGTTGTGTGATGAATGTCTACTGTGGACGTTGGTGACCTGTCGGCGCGCGCCCAGCAAAAATCGCCAGCCGCTCATTACCGTCGGTCACGGACGTATCGTGCGGCTCGGCATGCGGCACAGACCGGACGGCGGAGCATGCTTAAGGCATCGCCCGCAGAACCGCCGTGCCGGAAGTCAGACTTCGTCGTCCGCAGGCCGGAACAGTTCGAACGGCTCCACCTGCAAGGCGTCTGCCAAGACGAACACACGGTCGAGACTCGGCGAATGACGGCCGTTCTCGATGCGATTGATCGTCTTGCGGTCGAACCCGCTTGCCTCCGCCAGTTGCTCCTGCGTCAGGTCGCGTCCCAAACGCAGTGAGGCGAGGCGGTGCCCGAAGCGCGCACGGTAGTCCGCGAGGCGCGGATGAACCGGGGACGCTGGCACGGGGGCAACGTTGGTACGTTTGGCCGTGCGAGTCCGTACCAACGCTGGTACAACATGCGGCACCGGAATCCGGACCGGCGGCGTTCACGCTGGTCAACCCGCCACCGCCGCAGCACCATGACTCGAGGACACCGTTGAGCACCGACCCCAAGACCGTCCAGGCTGCCCGACTGCTGATCGCCCAACTCGGCCTCACTCCCCAGGACCTGATGTGGGTCCCGACGGACATCCCGACCTTCGCGCAATACGTGCCCAAGGTGGTAGCGG
This sequence comes from Saccharothrix sp. 6-C, assembly GCF_016695385.1. Lineage (NCBI taxonomy): Bacteria > Bacillati > Actinomycetota > Actinomycetes > Pseudonocardiales > Pseudonocardiaceae > Saccharothrix > Saccharothrix sp. 6-C. The sequence goes on from NZ_CP064192.1 coordinate 4,345,464, forward strand.
CCTCCGGCCCAGGCGCCGCCCGCACCTACGGCACCTACTGGACCCGCATCATCGAGACCTTCGGCGACCGGCGCCTTGACGAGGTCACCGCCACTGACATCGAAATCCTCAAGCGACAGCTGGTCGCCAATCGACGCATCAGGCGCAACGACCGCGGCGGCCAGTCCGTGGCCGAACACCTCGTCTCAGCCATGCGAGCCATCTACACCCAGGCCATCAACGACAACCTCCTGCCTCCTCACCACAATCCCGCCCTCAAGGTCGCCAAACCCCGCCCTCGCCCCACCACCCGCTACGCCTTGGCGTCCAATGAAGTAGCCGCCCTGTGCGACGCGCTAACCACCAGCGGCCACGACGCCGTACTGGACACCCTGCTGTTCCGTCTGCACCTGGAATCTGCCTGCCGACGTGGCGGCGCACTGGCCCTTCGAGAGGAGGACATCGAACCGACCTCCTGCCTCATCCGCCTGCGCGAGAAGAACAACACCGTGCGCCTGCAACCGATCAGCCCCACTTTGATCGCCTCACTACTGGCTCACCGCGAACACCGCGGGAACGGCAAACCAACCACCGAACCACTGCTGCGCCACCACAACGGCACCCCGATCAACCGCCGCCGCTACGACCGCATGTGGCAACGCCTGGCCGACCGCATCCCCTGGGTAGCCGCCCGCAACATCTCCACCCACTGGCTGCGCCACACCACCCTGACCTGGGTCGACCGCCACTACGGCCCTTCAGTCACCCGCGGCTACGCAGGCCACAGCCATCCGCGCGGCGACAACGTCACCGGCACCTACACCAAAGCCACCCTGCCCGAGATCGCCACCGCCCTGGCCGCCTACACCCGCGAACCCCACCCCTTGGCCTCCACACCACCGCCCGATGGTGGACTGCCCTTGTTCCCTACCTTCACGCCGGTGCGTCCGTGACCGAGCGGTCCACGCGACTCTTCGTCCCACCGACAGACCGCCCGCAGGCGCCGCTGCAGACCATCGCCCCACCACCGGCACTTTCCAGGAAGGCCGACCTCCTGCTCGCCACTGCGGCCATCGACCACTCCGGCCGCATCCCCGCCCGCAGACTTCTGCGTGCACTGGCCTGGAACCCAGGCGACCCCACCAGTACCCAACTACGTGGCGACGTGATCACACTGCGCCTCGACCCGAAGAGCCCGCGTCGGATTGACAGTCGGCACCACGTCTTCGTCCCCCTCGGTCTACGTGATCTGACAGGCATCCGCACCGCCGACCACATCGCACTCCTCGCCGTGCCCCAAGAACAGGTGCTCCTCATCTGTCCTGCGCGGGTCCTACGCTCGCTGATGGCAGATCATTTGGCGCTGGAGGACGACGCTGTAGTAAGCCAATCCTGATCAACGCCCTCAGCGTGAGGTCGCAATGGGTGCTTCTCGCAACGCGCTCGATCACGCATCGCTGCAACTAGGAGTGCACCTTGCTACGGATCCGAGACCGATACGCCGACATGGCTGGTGAGCGCACTACACCCCTTACGTCAACGACTCGGGCTCGTCGAACCAGTCAGCCAGCGTGGTCCCGGACAGCACCTCGACCCCGACATACTCTTGGACCAAGCGTTTACCATCAGCGACCGCAGAAGTCGCGGCCTCCCCCAGTGGCTCGTCGAACCACGCTCGCGCCCACGCGACGAGGGCGGCCGTCGGGAGTGCTGTGTTCGACGGTCGTGAGGCTCCGTGGTGAAGCAGGAGTCGATAGAGCCCACGTGCGGGTATGACCGGTGGCAGGGCCAGTTCCGCAGCACGGCTCTCGGCCAGCTTGGCGACTCGCAGACCTCCCGTGTCGATGTCGCCGAAGTACCAGCAGGCCGTGGGCGCAGGTGCCATCGTGCTCAAGGCCGCGAGGCGGGTCCCGACCTGGTTGCCCGAGCCCCAAACGACCCGACCGTCGAACCCCAACTGTTCCGCTCGGTCGCTGATTGAGCGGTAAGTGGTGTAGTTCTCGATCACCAACCACGATCGGTCGCCAAGCGTTGTCTGCTCCACCGGCGGCCAGCATGCGTAGGTTTCGAGCAGTCCGAGGGTGAGCCTCCCTGGACTGAAAAGCGGGCCGAGCATCCAGGCTTCCAACTCCTTCTCGTCGCCCAGAACCTCCAAGGAGCGCTCGCGCACCGGTACCCGTACTGCCCTGCGCTTCGGTAGCCAGTTGTTGACCGCCTCGAGGAACGACAACTCGGCAGGGCTCAGGAGGTCCTCGTCGAAGAGCAGGGCCGCCCACGCCAACTCCGCATGCCAGACCACGGGTGGTCTCGGGGTTCGCTCGGGACGGAGCGGCGCGGGCCTCGTCACGTAGAGGGGGAGTGGAGGATGGGCTGAGCGATCCAGCTTGGTCCGTGGCAGTTCAACTCGCCCCTCAGCAGCCAGAGTGGCGAGAGCCGTGAGCACACGGCTCCTCCATCCCACTGTGGCGGCAGCAGTTCGATCGACCGACGCGGCGGCGACGAGGATGGCTTGGAGGGGTACGCGACGGATACGTGACTTCTCCACCGCCAGAGCGATGGCGTCCGCGATGGCCTTCTCAGGGTTCATGCCGTACCGCCGACACCACGTCGACGACCTGCGAGTTGTTGTCATCGACCTGCACGTACGCGCGACCTTCGCGCGTCGTGGACGACCGTTTGTGCATGGCTGCGATCCGGGGGAAGGTTGTAACCGCCCCGAGGTCGCCGATACCCGTCCAGAACACCAACTGGACGCCGTTGGCCCGGGCGACCTTGCGCTGGAGTTCGAGGAAGGGCAGGTAATTCGCCTTGCCGAGGGGGTTGTCCAAGGGCACCACGCCACCCGCGGAGCCGGCTTTGGCGCCGGTGCGCTGCTCGGCGCGTAGCCGGGCGAGGACGCAGAAGAGGACCAGAGAGGCGGTGAGGTTCTCACCACCGGACCACTTGCGCATCTCCTCCACCGGGGTTCGCCCGATTGGCTGATCAGGCGAGGGCTTGAGCACGGTTGCCTTGAATCCCTCGACGACTGATGCCTCCGTCGCACGCCACAGCAGCTCCACGGCGTCCAACTCGATGCGGCCACTCCGGACCATGCGGTCCACCAGTTCCCCGACCCGGAGGACGACCTGTTCCCGGTTGGGACGGTTGCGCGCTTCGACCACCAGGAACTTCCGGTATTCCCAGCGGCCGATGCCCTCCGGCAGTTCGGACAGGGCGGAGGCGCGGTTGAGCAGGACGAGGGCATCGGCGACCAGGTCGCTCAACCTCACCACGACGTTGTTCTTGTGGGTCTCGACCTGGTCGAGCTGCTGGGCGATGGCCTTCTCCCTCGTTTCCAGGTCGAAGGCCAGCTCACCGGCCAGCGCCGCCACGCGTTCGATGACGTGCTCGCCCCGGAACATCTCGCGCAGGCGGTGCACGGCTTGTCCGTGTTCATCCTCCGCGACCGCGGCGAAGCGGTCCTGCCCGGCCCAAGTCCGCAGGTCGTGCACGACCGCCGTGCGGGCGCGATCAGCTGCCCCATACGTCTCCTGCACCTTCTCCAGCTCCGCGACGAGGTTCCCGACGACCGCCCGGGTCTCCTCGTCGTCGTCGGGAACCACCCCGGACGGCTGGTCGGCCGCGGCGACCTGACGCAGCTTGTCGGCCTGGTCGCGCAGGAGACCGGCACGGGTCTCGGCCTTCCGGACCGCGTCGGCCGCGGCATCACGGTCCTTCTCGGTCTGTCCCAGCTTCAACTGCCCCTCCGACGCCTCCGCCTCTGCGGCTGCGGCCAACCGCTCGGCGTGCTCCTGGTCAACGGGCTGCTCGATCTCGTCCGTACTGCGGAGCTTGGTCACGGGTGCTTCGGCTTGTTTCCGCCTGGCGGTATCGAGATCAGTCCGAGCGGCGCCGACCGCCTGGTTGGCGCGTTCGAGGCGCTCGGCGGCGCGGGCGGCGGCGCGGGCGCGGAGGTCGTGATCCGCGGATGCCTCGCCGGCGACCAGTTCGAGGGCGGATCGCTGCACCTCGTCCGGGTGCGTGTTCCACGCCCTGCCGACCTTGACGACCTCTCGTTCGGCGTCCTCCACCGCCCTGCGCAGCTCTCGTTCCGGGAACTCCTCCCGCAACTGACGCTGGGCTTCGGCGTGGACGGTCTCGGCTGCCTCCAGCGCCAGGTCGGTAGGGGTGGCCGGTCGGGGCAGTCCTTCACGTCGTCCCGTCCACTCGGTTCGCCGCCGGTCCAGCTCACGGATGTCCGTGGCAAGTTGCTCGATGATCTGAGCCGCGTCCTCGCGGTGCCTCTCGGCCTGGCCGGCCTGGGCCGCGGCCCGGGAGCGCTCGTCCGGGATCGCCGCCAGCCTGGCCTTCGCGGGTTCCGCGACGTCCCGTTCACCAGCGGCTAACGCCGCCACCCGTGGAAGGACCGCCCCGATCCGCGCGAGCTGCTCCCTTCGGTCAGCGAGCAGGCCGGCGACCTCGTCCGCGCCCTCCCGGATCGTTCGCCGCTCCTCCGACACGGTGTCCTCGTGCTCACGGGCTCGTGCCAGTGCGGACTCGGCGGCGGAGGTGCGCTCGCGCAGGCCGTCAATGCCGTCAGCGGGCAGGTCGCCGACGAACGCCTCGATTCGCGCGATCCGGGCCGCGTCGCGCCCGCGCTGCTCGGTCAACCCCGCCAGGAGCTCGCCGTCCGCGGTGTGGCGGCCGCGTCGACGCTCCAGTTCCGCTGACGCCGCGTCGGGGTCGTGTTGGGCCCGCGCCGGGCCGAGGACGACACGTGGCGCTCCGCGGTGGGCGAAGGCCGTCGCCGGAGCCAGGACGACCACGTCCTCCACCGCCGTGGTGATCTTGGCCGCGGCACCGGCGGGGTCGCGGTAGACCACCACACCGTCGACCACGTCGGGCAATTCCGTGATGACGGCGGTGTGCTCGTCTGCCGGCACGTGTTTGGCGAGGTAGTGCCACCCGGAGTGCGCCGTGATCCCCTGCCGGTTCAGCTCGTGGAGCACCTTCTCGACCTCGGGACGCGGTGGCAGCAGGTCTGTTCGCTCAAGGCCGAGAATCGCGCGCTCGTCCCGTGCCCGTTCCTCCCGAACGTTGATCACTCGGTGATCGGCAGCGGCGATGGCACCGGCGAGCACATCCAGGACGTCGTCGACACCGTGTGTCAGGTCCACCAGGTCGGTTTGGAGCAGTTCCCGCAGGCGTGCGTCATCAGCCAACTCCGCAGCTCGCCGCGTCAGCCGGCGGAGGTCCTCCGCGAGGGGCTGGTGCACGTCGCGGGCCTTGGTCGTCCCGGTCCGGGCCAGTGCCAATCGCTTCTCGCAGGCACTGATCTTCTCCAGTGCGGTCACCTGAGCAGCCCGCAGCCGCTCGACGTCCTGCCGAGCGGCTCGTTCCTCCTCACGCCACCGGACTTCGGCCGCGTCGATGCTCTCGTCCCGGATGATGATTCCCTCGGTCACCAGCTGCTGCTTCTCGGCCTGGAAACGCGCGATGTGGTCGTGGAGCGAATCTTCTTCACTCTTCAGTGCGGCGAGCCGCTCGTTCGCGGCGTCGAGTTCCGCCTGCGCCTTGACCCTGACGCCGCGGGCATCACCGAGAGCGGATCTCATCGTTTCAAGTGAACGATCGGCCTTGGCAATCTCGTTTTCCAGCGCACCGGCCACGAGGGCCTTCGCGGCCTCCGCCCTGCGGACGAGCGGTTCGACCTGATCGGCCGCGTCGAGCAGTGCGTCCTTCGTCGTGGCCAACCTGGCCTTCGCGACTTCCAGGACGAGATGGTCCTCCACCGCGCCCCAAGCGCGCACTTCCAAACCTGCCGCGTCCACCTCGCCCTGCGCTTCAGCGAGCCGGGTCTTCGCGGAGCGGACGAGGAAGTCCACGGCGATCCTGCGGTATTCGTCGCGCCGCCTGCGGGCGGCGTCGACGCCACCTTTCAGGTCGGTCAACCTCCCGCTGAGATCCTCAACCAACCGGGCCGCCTCGTCACGCCTGCCCTGGGCGACTTCCTCCGCCTGGTGCAGAGCGCGCTTGAAGCCTGCGGCACGTACCCATACCCCATCGCGGATGTTCGAGGCTTTCACTACGGCCTGGTGGGCCTCACCCAGCGCTACGACCTTGGGCGCGGCCGTGGTGCAGAACTCCTTCTCGGCCTGGTAGACCGGACGCTTGGCGATCTCGGCGGCGGTGTCGGCGAGCAATTCGCGCACCGGGGCCACCCGCTGCTTGTCGCCGACGAAGCGCAACAGGTAGCGCACGAACGCGCCGGGGGAGTCGATCTCGGCGAACAGCCCGTCGATACCACCTTCGGCGGCGTTCACCTCGGTGAAGTAGTGGAACAGATCGGGGTCGAAGTTGCGCTCGCGCAGCGCGTTGTGCCACTCGCCGATGGTCTGGTCGGCCACCACGGCGTTCACGCCGAGTGCGGCCAGCTCGTTGACGTGCGACCGGAATCGCTCGCGGTCGTACCTTCCGCCAGTGCGCAGGGTGAACGGCAGGTCGTCGAGGGTCGAGCCTTCCACGGAAGGGTCGGGGTGGACGCACCACCAACTGCGCCGGAGCTTGTCCTTGCCGGGGCCGTTGTAGTCGCGCGGCCGCACCCGGCCATCCCACTCGTAGACGGCGCCGGTCAACAGCAGGTTGCCGGCCGGGTCCGCCCACTCGGCCACCACGTGCGCCGTGTCCTTCGCCTGGACCAGATCCTCCAACGTGCGCTTCTTCGTCCGAGTGGCGAGGAAGTCGCGCCGGTCGGGCAGGATCAGTGCGAGCAGCAGTGAGAGCATCGTGGTCTTGCCCGCGCCGTTGCGCAGCCACACGATGGCGTCGCAGGGTTCGCCGGCCACGTCGGTGAGGTCGACCAACAGGTCGGAGAACCGGTTCTCGGGAACACCGATGGAGTCCAGGTACAGCCTTCGCAGCCGGAACATCAGTCGCTCTCCTGCTCGGAGCCGCGCGCCAGGGCCGCGAACACCAACGATTCGGTCGTCTCGGCCAGCCCCACCCGGAACCGGTCGTTGAGCATGTACGTCTTGCCCCGCTCGTCGTCGAGGGAGGGCTCCCGACGTGCCCGCCCCGTCGTGACCAGGAATTCGAGGGTGCGGAGCACATAGTCACGACGGCAATCGCGCTTGAGACCGCCGTGCTGGGCCGGCAGCACCTCCGGCAGGTCCTGCCACATCCGTGCGGCTTCGCCGAGCTGCCCGTCCAACTCATCCTCGACGCCGACTGCGGCCTCGACGACCGCGCCGATGTTGCGGTCGAGAAAGCGCTCCAGGTCGACCGGGCGGACGGTCGGGCTGCCGGTCTCGATCAATGCCTCACCGTTCGGGTAGGCGAAGGCCGCGACGGCCACCAGTACGAGGCCGAAGCAACGCCGGTCCTGGAGCCGATTCTGGCCGGTGCGGATAGGCAGACCGGAGTTCTCCAGGGTGACCGCGAACGGGCCGTCCCCGCGTCCGGACACGAGCAGGCCCAGCGGTGTGGGCTGTCGCAGGTCCAGTCCGAGGCCGTCGGCGACGCGCGACACGATCTCGGCGAACCCGGTGTCCGTTACGTAGCGGTCCAGCAGCGCGCGGTACGGGCTGCCCATCGTCGGGCGTTCCTTTGGACCGAGCGCGAATCGAATGAGCAGTGCGGCGCTGGTCACGTCGGCGAGGTTCATGCGGCTCCGCTCGCATCGAGGTCCATCCGGTCGAGCGCCACCGATGTGGCGAGCACGAGGTCGGGACCGCGGTAGCGGTCGTCTACCAGAGGGATGCCTTGGTCGAGCGCGACCAAGGGTGCCAGAGCGGCTGCGAGGTCTTCACTGCGCGGCCGGTCGTCGGGCGCGGTGTCGTCTCCTGTGACGAACACCCACAGCGAAGCGCCCCACACCACGTCCAGCAGCCGGGTCGGGTCATCGACCTCCGCCGCTCGGGAACGTGCGACGGCGAGCAGCTCGGACAGCCGCGTCGGGCGGTGCGCCGCCGCAGCGAGGATGTCGGCCGCGCACCTGGCCACGTCGTCGGGAACCGAGTCGCCGACGGCGTCTCCGAGATCACCGGGATCGTCGACCTCCGGCTCGGGTTGTTCCCGGATCGCCGGGGCGCGCAGCAGCACTGAGCACAGCTCGTCGATCCCCCAGCAGGAGGGGACAACAGGTGGTGCGACGCCCGCCGCCACCTCGTCCGCAGAGACCGCGAACGAGTCGTCGTCCGCAGTGAGGAGTGGCCGCAGCACGTCTCGCGCAAGGTCAATTGCCGCTGCGAGGCCACGCGGCTGGAACCGCTGAACCTCTTGGGCGGCGAGGAACACCGGAATCGCCCGTTGGACGTACCGCTCCAACCGCAACCACACGTCTTCTCCGCGCCTGACCTCGCGCACAATCTCTCGGCACGTGTCCCGTGCCGCCGGGTCGGCGCTGGACCGCTCGGCCAGGTCGCGAAGCTGTCGATCCCGTTCGAGCTGCGTCGACAGCTGGGCCAGAACGTCCGTCAGCCACGTCGGCATCTCGCCGCGCCAGTCCACGGCCCGGATGTCGCGGCGGGTGTCCTCCAGCCTCTCCCGCAGGCTCGCCGACAGCCCCTGGGCCGTTCTGGTCGCCTGCCGCGCCGACGCGAGCGCCTTGGCGAATTCGCCCGCCTTCATCTGAATCTCGACCATCAGCTTGAGCGCCAGTGCACGGTCGGCGAGGTCGGTGTTGAGCGCTTGCAGGTAGAGCACGATCGCCTGATCGGTGGCCGTGATGGCGGCACCCTCATCACCGTCGGTCAGGCGTAACAGCCGGAACCGGAACGCCTCGGTCCGCTCACCGGTCTGGTCGTCGGCGGCGGGCTCCACCCACGTCGCCTGATGCGGTCGACCATCGTTCAGCACGGTGCCCAGCACCAACTTCGCCACCTTGGCCCACGGACGACGGGGGTCGGACGGGTTCATCCGCCTCGCCACCTGCGTCAGGTGGTCCACCACGGCGGCCGGACTGACCGAGCCATCGAGGCTCGCCTGGTTGAGGACGACGTAGTCGATCAACCGAAGTGCGAGCTGGGCGAGGTCGTAACCCCGGTGCTCGAAATCCGCCCTGGGCGCGGCACGGTTGAGGAGTTCGAACACGGGTCCGAGCAACTGCAACGTCTGCCATCGCCCGTACAGCTCGGTGGTCGAGCGAGGGCCGGGCGGTTGGCTCATGTTCCACAGGTCCGTTCGTCCGGAGACGTCGCTTCTGACCGGTCAAGTCGCTCAACGCCCTAACAGCGTTACACCGCACCCGTCCGCACTCTTACTCAGCGAGACGTCGTTCGGAGCAGTGATTACCTCAGCAGTTCATGAGCATGATTCCTTTACGAAGTAGGGCGACATTGCCCACGGAGCACTTAACCGCAATTCTGGCACACTCACCATCTCAAAGAGAGCATCTCACATGGCAGTTCTAGGCAATGCGCTGAGGCAAAATGACATTGTGGCGAGGATGCATGGACACAAGCGTTTAATCCCTGGTACGTAACACAAGTTTGTGCAACAGCCGCACAGCTGGCCCAGCCGGCGCTGCACACTGAACGTGGCTAGGACGCACCGCGTTCAGACACTCGGGGTGCTTGCGGCTAAACGCTGGGTCAAAGCCATCGCTGAGCCCGCTTCGGAGTGCAGGGAGGCTTATGTGCAGACGGGGTGGCCTCCGGTCCTCGACCGATGGCCACCCCGTCACACAAGCCATGTCAGCGATGCGGCCAACATGCGGCGAGCCTGGGCTCAGGGAGGAACCGGCCGTCCGCGTCGACGTTGAACACCTGAAGGGCAATCAGGCAGTCAACGGCGATCGACGGGTCCGGCACCACCAGTTCGGCAGCTGCCTCGAGGTCTGCTCGGCTGACACCAACCGAACCGATCATCTCGAGCATCGTCTCGAACGCGGTGCTCAGTTCCTGATCCGCCAAACCCACCTGCGCCACGAAAGCCGCGGCACCGCCCGACGTGTCGAGCTCCCGCTCCAGCTTGCGCAGCGCTTCGGCTTCCTCCATGCCGGAGGAGTTCTGCGACTTGGCACCAACGCCCCTGACCAGCTGCGCTGCCCTTTCCACCAACGTCGGCCAGCCACCGGTGACCCGGAGCAACTCGTTGCGCCGTTCCTCGTTCGTGAACATGGTCGCCTCGATCGACCACACGCGGAGCGTCGCGAGGTCATAGCGGCGGAGGGTCACGGTGCTCAACGACAGGGCTCCGGGCGCGCGGGAGCTCGCTTCGTCGATCTGCGCGAAGGTGTGCCGCCACAGCGCCATCTGCTCCGGACCCGCCACGATCACTGCAGAACGCGTCACGCCCGACGCAACAGGCGTCCGCGTTTGGGCAAGTTCCAGTGCCTCGAGACATGCCTGCTCGTGCGGCGCGAAACTGACCAGGTCGTCCAGGACGACCCGCCACTCCCCCGGCTTGCCCGAGACGAGCTGCTCCTCGAACTGGCGCCGGTTCCCGATCGGGGGCAGCGAGAAGCGGTTGCCCACGGCCGCTGCGGCATGCACAGCCGCAGGAACCAAGTGGATACCTGTCGCCTGCGACCCCAATACGACTCGCACCTGGTTGCGATGGTCGCCCAACAGGTCGTCAACTTGAGCCGCCGTCAGGGGTGAACGCCTGCCGTCCTCCAGCTCCTGCCTTGACTCCAGGGCGAGGAACTCGTCCGGTACGGACCTCTCCTCGGCCGAGAACAGCTCCGTCTCGACATCGTCCCGGGTGCCGATCATGCTCAGAACGTTTGCGCTGCGCAGGTGCCACCCTCGTCCGTCGTTGTTGGGCGCGAGCACCCCCAAACCGATCATTTCCTGGAGGTACGCGCGAAAGCCCTCGACGTCGAGCTTGGCGAAACCGTTCTCCCAGTAGCTGCGGCACTCCTCCCTCAGCTGCTTGTCCGTCAGCCGGGAGTCCAGTCCCTGTTCGTGGGCGTGGTAGGCGAGCACGTGCGCGATGACTCCGTACCGGTGGTCCAGGTTCAGCGTCTCGTGGAACGCGGCCCGGATGTCGGCGCGGAGGTCAGCGTGCGTCTCCACCGCCTCCACGTCACCGCGCGTGATCACGTACGGCGGCTCGGCACCCCGGGCGAGGCCAGCACCCCGTTTGAGGTGCATCGCCTCGATGAGGCGGCTGGCGAAGATCTGCAGCAGGAACGGCTGGTACGAGCAGTACCCCAGTACACGGTTGACCAGGTCGGGGTCCTCGAAGTCGTACCCGAGAGCGGCGAGAGGTCTGGTCAGCAGGTCTGCCGCGTGCTGAGGACTAAGCGGACCAATGACCGTCGGGCGTTGTGCCATGTGCCCGAACGGGGCGTTGCGAGCGGTCTTCGCGTAACGCTGCACCGAGTGCAGACCCGCGAAGACGACCTTCACCCGCCCGTTGTTCATCTGACCCAGCGCCTTGAGCCGGGTCGTCTCCGAGAAGTCAGGCATGTCGGCTTCGAAGAACTGATCGGCCTCGTCCAAAAGCACGAGCAACCGCCGCGACGGATCGGCGTCCAACCATGCCTGGACTCCCTTCTCGACCAAGTCCCGCGATCGCCGGTCGGGCGCGTTCTTGCCTACTGGTGGCACCACCTCCCTTCTCTCCAGTGCCTTGTGCAATGCATCCCAGATCGCATCTTGACTGATCGGCGAGTTCGCACGGATGCCGACCGCCTTGAGGTCGAGATAGAGTGCAACGCGCTCACCCACGGTGTGACGCTGGTTCTCGAACTGCTGGGCTGCACTGTGGAGGAGGGCAGACTTCCCCAGCCCTCGTCCGCCGAACACCAGTTGGGTGCCGTCCGGGTCGATGACGCTGCGTCGTTCCTTGTCGCGCCCATAGAACATCTCCGGAGCGACCACACCGCGCTTCTGCCTGATGTAGGGGTTCACGCTGGAGAACGGCAGCAGCACGTTCATGGTCGCCGTCATCTGCCGGTTGCCGTGAGCGGCGAGGTAGGCCAGCGCCGCGTCGTCCACGACCACGACAGGCGCGCTTCGCCCTGCGGCCTTCACAGCCAAGTCTCGCCGGGTCTGCGCGCTCATCGTGCCGAAGTGCACGATCAAAAGGCTCTCACCCGATGGATCACCGTCGGCCCAACTCATCAAGAGCTCGGCGCTCGGTCGTCCCCACGCCAGCAGCACGCGCAGCCGCCCGTCGAGCTTCGAGCCGAACGCCGGCACCAGCGCGTTGCCGACGATCGCTCGCACCACCACCTCGACGAAACGGCGGTCGTGGCTGCGCGGCAAACTGTCGAGTCGATGCAGGTTCGACACCTCCAGGCCGATCATGCGCAACGCCGGGAAAATGTGGGCCGCCATGGCGTTATTGCTGGTGTTATTGCGCAACGTTGGCTCGACCTGTGACAGCTGTCTCCAACTGTTGAGCGATTCGGAAGCCATCTCGGCGAGGTCCGGGCTCAAGGCACTGAAGTTGAGTACGGGACAGTCGTCGACGACACCCCGCCGGCCCACCAGCGCCACCAGGTCGTGACTGATGCCTTCCGCAAGGGCGTTGGGAACTGCCGGGAAAAACCTGGTGAGGTCCAGTGATTGCGAGACCGAGGGGACGTCTTCATCGATCTCCAGGAAGTAGATCAGCTCCTCGGCCGTGGACAGCTGCCCGTCGTCCAGGAGCCGGACGACCCGCTCGTGGGTTCCCGAATCGATCTGCTCGCTGCTCTGCAACTGCTCCAGGCGAACGGTCAGGCGCGCCGTGGCCTCGGCACGGTAGCGGGGCAAGAGGTCGGAGACGCGGCGCAAGGTCTGATCAACCGACACAAGGTCATGGGCAAGGTTCCGGCGCGCGTCCTCGAGCAGGCTGGTCAGCTCGCCGTCCTGTTCGTCGGAGATCGCGTTGTTGAGCCGTTCACGGCGCAACGTCGTCAGGAGGTTCTCCCGCTCGTCCGCCAGGGCGACGCGCTTCTCCTGTTCCGCCCGGTCCACCGCAGCCGCGCGTTCGACCAATCCCTCTACGCTGCCGCTCTCCTGCGGGATCTTGCCTGCCGCCGCCAGTTCCAGCAGGAAATGGGCGCCAGCGAAGTTGTTCGCGCCCACCAGCCCGCTCAAGGCGTCGTCCCACGAGCGGTCGACGACTTCTACCAGGGCCCGCAGGGTGGTCTCGCGCGGTACGACGACGCGCTCCGTCCCGTGGTCCACCGTCGCGTCGGCCAACTTGAGCAGTTCCGCAGTCAGCACGAGTTCAGGCGACGGCTCGCGTGCCGGCAGCTTGCGTGTGCCTTCGAGGATGTCGAAGGTGGTGATCATCGCGTGGGCTGCGGCCCGTGCGGCGGCGGCCGTCAGCAGATCACTGTGGTGCGTCAGCTTCTCCAGCGCGCCGAGGGCTCCGCCCCGGCGGTCAAGGACCGCGCGGCGCATCTCAGCGACCTCGCCAGCGCTCCAGTGACGGGCCAACATTTCGCGGTTGTCCAGTGAGCGGACGGCAACGACCCAGTCGGCGAGCGGCTTGAGCGCTTCCTGGACCAGGTTGAGCAAGTCTTGCCGTCCGGCGCCCTCGATCGGTTTGCCCGAGGTCCCTTGGAATCGCCGGTCGAGCTTGTCGAGTTCGCTCTTGACGAAGCTGCTGGTCGACAGCTTATCGACGAAATCGGCGACTTCATCGACAGCAGCGCCGTTGTTGCGCTCCACCAGGCTCAGCGGTCGACCGAGGATGCCCCTGGCGTCCAGCCAGATCTTGCTGATGTCGGTGGCGCGCTTGAAGCGCAATGTCCGGTTTCGGCTGCGGATGTGCCCTGCGGCCTGGGTGATCGTCTGAATACCCCGCTCGACCTCTGTCACGTCGGCAAGGACGAGAGGAGTCTGAGCCTCGGCCAGAATCCCGTGCAGTGCGCGACGGCCGATCTCCTCCGCCACACTGTTCAGGTTCGGTTCGAGGTGCGGTGCGAGCTGATTGAGCAAAGCGCCCGTGGCGTGCTGCCCGGTGACCAGGGCGACCCTGATCAACGCCGGGACGGTAAGCAACAGGCTCGGCGTGTCTCCGGCGACCTCGACCGCTTCCAGGTTGTCGAACTCGTCCTGCAGCAACGTCGCGACGGCGCCCGCCTGGTTGCGGACAACGCCCGCCAGCGCGGCGATACGCAGCGCCGTGAACTGGACGTCGGTTTTCCCGGTCGCCTTGAGCACTTCGGCTGCGAGACCGAAGCGCCGCTCCTCGACCAAGTGAGCGAGGGTGTCGTTGATCGAGATGTCGAACAACACCCTGCTGACATCCCCGGCTGGCGATTCGACCTCTGCGTGAACCGGCTCGGGCAGGACGGTGTCCGCCGGTTCCTCGATGACCTCCGGCACAACCTGCCTCGGCAAGTCGACACCCGGCAGCGGAGCGGCGGCCGGCTCGGCGATGGTGTCGGTGTCCGAGGTTGATGGTTCCTCCACGGTCTTCTGAGCGTCCGTGTTCTCCGGCGAGTTTCGGACACCGTCGGGCGCGAGCAACAGCCCTGCCTGGACCGCGAGGAACGACAGCTCGGGCCGCGCCGAGGACCACCTCATCACGAGGGGCATCCGTTCCGCGTTGGCGGAATCGGTGGCTACCAACTCAACGAGCACGCCCAACGATTCCGCTCGCTCGCGCAACTCCTCGTCCCAAGGGTCTGCGGCGAGCAGCTCCTGTGCCTCCTTCTGCGCGCGGGTCAACTGCTCCAACAGCATCGGAGGTTCGTCAGGGCCGCGGAGGGCGCACACCACATGGAGAAGTTCCCGCGCGGCGGCATCGCCTTCGTGCGGTGTCAATTGTTCCACGGCCGTCCGGAGGGCAGCGACACTCTCGTCCGTGACCACCACGCCCGCTGCGGACAGAGCAGTGGCGAGGTCGTCGAAGGACTCCCGCGTCTTGATCAGGACATCGAGGTCCCTACGGAGGGGCACCTGTTTCGCATCCAGCCGCTTCACGACCTCCTGCGCGGCGCCCAACGCGCCAGCGAACACCGCGTCGAGACCTTCGACTGCGACCATCAGGTCTTCCACTGACTCCGACGATGCCTCCGGTGACTCCTCGGTCCGGTCGTCGTCGGTGTAAGGAAGCAACTCGTCATCCATCGCTTCATCCAGCGAAGCGTCACCCTCCGGATCCACCACCTCGGCTGCCACACCGTGCTCGAACGAGGACGTCACGACAACGACCTGCTCCGATGCCGCAATGACTTCCTCGACCTGCGCGTCGGACAGTCCATCCATCCGGAACCACCCTCTTCCCGCCGCCCAGAGCCAGATCCGGGCGTCGTGGACCGAGGTGAGCCCGTTGGCCCAGACCGCCACCCGACAGAGCGCTTCGCCCCACTTCTTCACCGGGTAGTCCGACTGACCTCGGAACGCCTCGTCGCTGAGATCCATCCACGCACCGAGCGACAGCGCGGAGACCGCATGTCGGAGGTCGTGCTCATTGGCCCGCGCGATTCTGGTGGCCACGTGCTGCCCGATCGCGGAGTTGACGTTGCGTGGCCTGATCGTCAGGCCGAGTGGTTCGAGCACCGAGCGGCGGTGCTGCCACGGGATGGAGCGCAACGCTTTGATCACATCAGCGACGTCGAGCTTCGACACTGCGGCCCGCAGGACATCCCGGCACGACATCAGCGCCTGCTCCAACGCGTCGAGGGCTTCGTCCACCTCCGCATCGACGCCCAGGGGCCATCCGGACGTCGGTGACACGGGGTACGGGCGCCCCGAGTCGTACCGACATCCGGAATGAGATCGGCGATGTCCGCCCATGGACCCTCCGCTTAGTCATCGAAGCACACCGCACAGGTGCACGGCATTACTCGGTTTTTCACATCACAGGCACGTGTCGACGGGTATCGGGCAGCGAAGGGGAAACGTTACTTCGCATTCCACTTATGGAGCAACGCTCAGGTTCGCCTCGTGAACGGTGCGATGTAGGTGTAGCCGTCCGGGAGTTCTACAGGTCCCACCAAGCCGAAACGTTCGCGGTCCCGACGGTAGGCGCGGCGCTGGTCGTCACTCGCCGCGTGCCCGCGGTGGCCGATGCGGCGCAGGTGTCCGGCGACTTCCGACTCGCGCACGAACTTGGCGTCCAGTCGTTGCCGACCCGCCGACCGCTGGCGTCCGGTCACTCCGGTCACGATCACGGGTTCGTAGACGAGGACCTCCACCGTCCTCTCTCCCGGCACGGGTGGGAACCGCAGTCGTCTGGCAGCCGGGTCGTAACTCGCGGCATCCGTTCTCAGCGCGGCACCTGCCACGAGGCGGTCTACGACATCGTCGAGGGCGGTTTCATCGACGTCGCGCACCTGTGCGGCGTTGGGGACACCGTAGATAGCTCTCGCCAGGTTCACGCGGGGCAGCACCGCTCGCCCGTCGGGGTCCAACAGGCCGAGACGACGTACCGTGCTGAGTACCCGCTGGGAAAGCGTGTTGGCATCCGTCGGCATGGTCGAACTGCCCGGTCCACCAGTGCTCCGCTGACCACTGCCGGGCGCGGTGTCCCTGGTGAGGATTCCAGGGTCGTAGCGGTGCTCGATCTCCATGTCGTCCACCGTGATCGGGACGTCCAACAACGTCGATTCCACATGAACCACGCCCGCACCGCGTGCCCACGTGCAGGTCAACACGATCCCCGGAAAGAACTCCAAAGGCCATTCGATTCCGCGAAGCAGCGGCCTGGGTCCGTACAGCTCGGTTTGGGTGTCCTGCTGTTGTGCGCCGCGAGGCAATTCGTACCCAGCATGAGTGAGCATCACTCTCAATTTCGGTACGGCCCCGCGCATCTTCGCGGCCACGTGCTCGGGTATCGGCAGGACGCCTTCAACCTGATGGCTCAGTCTCAACGGCTGACTCCAGCTCAGCTGGCTGTCGGTCACCAGTAGCGGACCGAGTCCCCAGTCGTCGCGTTCAGCGTCGAGTTCGAACTCGACGGCGAGGTCGGTTTCGGGTACCTCGGTGGCCTCTGGCACTCGCTCTGTAAGCGTTTCCGACCAGCCTCGCCCCAGTGGTTGCGTGGGATCGAGGCGCGCGTCCACGCTCCCCGGATACTCGGCCCGCCACACTCCACCGCCCTGCCACGCGTCGTCGAGCCGAAGGCTCACCTCGTCCTCGAGCAGGCCGGTCAGCTCATCGGACTCGCCGCGCACGTAGTCGCTCACCACTGAGTTCACATGACAGACCGCCAGCGGATAGTAGGTGTTACGGAGGAGCTCAGCAGCACCTCGCACATCCCGTAGGCGGGGGCCGATCGCGGTATGGAGCACACGCCTGCGCGGCTGCCATCGCGACGGCCTCTCCGGCAACGCTCCACGGCGCAGTTGAGTGGCGATCGTCTCCAGGTCCGGCCCGCCCAACGGGCCGTTGTCGCGGAGCCTTGCGGCGAAGCCGGCTCGAGTGAAGGCGTAACCACGCCAGATCCGCAGGTTGGCGGACCGTCGCAGGGCTTCCTCGACCGTGCCGAACAAGCCCAGCAGAGCGGCCTCGTACTGCTCGGCGCCTGCGTCCCGGGTCAGAACAGCGCCCAGTGGCATCGGCGCCAGGCTGCTGAGCAACAGGTCACGGCCCTGAGAGAGGAGGTAGCGCGCGTAGAACGAGGACTCGTCCAGGTCGGCTTCCTCGCGGGAGTCGTACCGGGCATTGATCACGACGTGCCCGAACTCGTCCAGAACGCGGCCCTGCCGGCTGAGCCTGGCCAGCTGGGTGTCGGTGACCGAAAGCCCGTGGCCGAACGCGTCGACGTCGATCACCAGCCGCTCACGGAGCACCGGGTGCGGGTCAGCATTCGTCTCCCCAGGTCCGACCGCACCGGACGGTGCCCCCGAGAGCCAGGCGGGGAGGCTGCCGTCGTCACCGAGCTCGGGGTGAGCCCCTTCCTTGTAGACCACTTCGGCGAAGATGTCGTGCTGCCCCACCCCGAGCTTGACCAAGGCGCCCACCGGCACTGCGGCACCACCACCGCCGCCGGCTCCGACCGTTGGCAGCGAATCCAGGCTTTCAATGGCACCGCCGACGTAACCTCGCCTGCCCGTGTCGTAGCCGAAGTAGGCGGCGTTGAAAGCGACGTTGACGTGCACCGGACCGGTTCGCGCCTGCACTACCGCATCGAGGTAGCGGATAAGCCTGCCCTGGGACTCCTCGTCGGCCTCGTTGAGGCCAAGAACCATCTCCGGCGTGAGCAACGGCTTGTCTTCATATGGCCGCCACGCCGTTGATTCATCCACGGACTGGCCCTCGGCTGCTGTGGCCACCGGCCCGCGTGCAACGCCAGTGCGCACGCTATCCATGCGGTTCATCGCCCGGTCCTCCTGTCGACGTGGCCGTCGGAGGCTTCGATCGTTACGTCGAACACCGCCAACTGAGCTGCCGCACGCGCCGCCTTCGCCTGCTCACGCCGCAGATGACCGGCGTCCCGCCACAGAGTCCCGGTCCTCACCACGGTGCCAGTGGCTTCCAGGCGCCCCAACGACTCACCGATCTCTTGGACTGTCACCGCAGGGCCAGCACCGAAGAACCTGCTCGTGACAAGCCCGGATCGCAGGCGCACCCGCCGTTGGAACACGGGGTGGTAATAGGAGTCCTCGCCCCGGAGCGCACGGTGGACGTCCCGCTCATGGACGCCGTTGAACACTTCCCAGACAAGCCTCGACACCTGCTGGTCGAGCCTTCGTCTCCGGTAGGACGCATCGACGCGCTGCCCTGCAGGACGCGGACGATTCGTCATCAGCCTCACGGCCGTCGTGGGCTGGCGTTCACCAATCGGCCAGTTGCCGGATTCCCAACACGCGGAGCAGCGGTTGCCCTCGTGCGAGCAACAGCCTGCAGGCAGCTCCGCCACGCCGAAGTAGTCAGCGAACTTGCGGTTGGCACAGGTCGCCACGTCCTCGAAGAAGTCCTTAAGGAGCGCGATCTCCTCCCGGGCACGGGCAGCCTTTCCGGACAGCGCGGAGAGGAAGCCCGGCGGCAGTTCGGTGCCCAGGACCCGCAGCCCCGTTACGAGGCGTCCGGCAGGTGCGGCACTCACGTCGAGCAGACCGCGGTCGTGAAGGTCAGCCAACAGCTGCCACGTGCTCGGCGGATCTTCGGAGAGGTCGCGGTAGTCCGGGACTGACCGCGCGAGGTGGGCGTCCAATTGCACGACGTTCAAGCGGGACCGGTACAACCCGTCCCCGCGCCCCTTCCGGGCCGGCAGCGCGAGCACAACGGCCACCACCGCGCTCTCAGTGTCCGTTCGGTCCATCGCACCGATGGTCTGGTCCGGTCCGGCCGGGCTCACCTGGTGAAACAACTCACCGGGCTTGACTGCGCACAACGGCGGAAAGTCGCCAAGGTCCTCCACCTGCCCGAGCGCGGCAAGCGCGGCGAACACACGGATGACACCGGCCTGATACTGCTCGGCCGTCCGGCTCTTCATCGCTTCGTCACGACTGAGCATGCCTGCCGCCAGGTCCGCCCCGATCAACCTGTCGGCGATGTCGTGGGTGTCGAGGACGGCGTCGCAGGTCAGGACTGCACGCCCCATCTCCTGAAGCAGGGCCGGACGTAGATCCTGGCATGTCATGAATGCGACGGTTCGGATACCCCTGGTTGTCATCAAGGCCAATCCGACGTTGGCTGGAACCGCGCGGCCCTCAGCCGACGCGGCTCTTGCAGGACCGCCCTCTGCGGGCACCAGGTCTGCCGCTCGGCTCCTGCCCGCCACATCCCGGCCTGCACGACCTAGCTGCTGGTAAAGGGCCGAGAGGTCGGTTGGTGCACTAACGCAGAACACCGTTCTCACGTCGGGGCGGTTG
The DNA here is from genome assembly GCF_016695385.1 of Saccharothrix sp. 6-C. Taxonomy (NCBI): domain Bacteria; kingdom Bacillati; phylum Actinomycetota; class Actinomycetes; order Pseudonocardiales; family Pseudonocardiaceae; genus Saccharothrix; species Saccharothrix sp. 6-C. The sequence goes on from NZ_CP064192.1 coordinate 4,365,133, forward strand.
ATGCCCAGGCCGAACGCACTCGTGGCGATCACCACCAGCGGCACGAAACCTTCCTCTCCCCTGGTAGGTGCCTCCCTGAACTCGGTCATCACCGAAGACTTCTCCACTTCGGTGAGGCGTCCGTGGAAGCGGCGCACCCGGACCCCCGCCTCACCCAGGTACTCGCGCAGGTGGGCATGCAGCGAGACGACCTCCTTGACCGTTAGGCAGTAGAAGATCGCATGATCATTGATAGCGCCGAGCACTTCCTCCGCCAGTCCCGCGACGGTCCCGTTGTCCCTGCGCATCGTCCGCCGGAAGATCGCGAGTTCCGGACGGATCGGGTTCTCGCGGACCGTCACGAGAACGCCGGAACGAGCTTCAATGTCCTCCCCAGCCGGACCGCCGACTGGGTTCCCGGGCAAGCCGAAGACACCCTCGCGCAGGCCGGTGTGAACGGTGCGGTTCGCAGTCGCGGTCAACGCCGTGACCGGCAGACCGAACTCCTCCCGCAGCTCGTCGAGGAAGCGCTCGACGCGGCTCATCGAAGGGCGGAAGTCGTCCCACTGCACGAACGTATGTGCCTCGTCCAACACGATGCGGGACACGGTCCCATCCGCGACTGCCCTCCGCACCACGTCGCGGAACCGGCGCTGGCACAGTCTTTCCGGCGAGACGTACACCATGCGGATCCCATGGTCATGTCGGCCCAGAAGTTGGTCGGCAACCTCGGTCTTGCCAGCACGGGAGCTGGACTCGCGCATCGGTGCCACCAACGCGCGTACAGCGCCGCCGATACTGCGATTCAACTCGAGTGCCTGGTCATGCATGAGGGCGACCAGAGGAGAGACGACCAACGTGACACCGGGAAGCACCAGTGCCGGTAATTGGAAGCAGAAGCTTTTGCCGAACCCTGTAGGCAACAGGCCGAGGACGTTGGTTCCCCGGGCCACCGCAGCGATGATGGCCTCCTGAGAGGACTTCAGACGAGCCGGTTCATCCGACAGGTGCAGCAGGCCGCCCACGACCGCCGCCCTCTGGAGCACTTCAGCCTCGAGCGTGCCCTCCGCCTGGTGCCGCTCGACCTGCTCTCGTGTCAGCGCCAGTTCCCGGATTCGTCGTGTCTGCGGCAACAACGTGTGCTCGTGCAGTGCCTCGGCGGTACACAGCTCGGCCGCCCGTTCTTGCGTCACCAGCCCTTGATCGGCCAGAAAGCGCCAGATCCGCGCCCATCCCTCCGCCATCGGGACGACGTTGCCACCAGCCCGCTCACCCGTGACCGGATCCGCCTTGAGCAACCCCTGGGCACCATCGGGGGCGTCGTCGAGCGATCCGAGGAAGGTCTCACGGTAGGACCGTCGAAGGGCGGTCCTACCCGCCAGTTTCCGGTCACTGATCACGATGACGCCGCGGTGGCGCTCGGATCTGATGAGGCGACCGACCGCCTGCCTCAGCTGAAGGGCGGCCAGCGGCAGGTAGTAGGTCTGCGTCGCGACTGCGTCCGGGTCGTCCGCGTGAGCGGCTTCGGCCCGTGCCTTCACCGCTTCCCTACGCGCTTCGACCACCGGGGCAGCGAACGGAGCGAACGGCAGCTTGTTGATCCACACCAGGCGCAGGCGTCGCTCGTCCGCGACATCCACCCCCTGCCAGAGCCCTTTGGTACCAACGAGAAATCCGCCCCCGTGTTCCACATCCTTGAACTGCTGGTAACCGCGGTGGTTGCCCAAGACGAGGGTGGACAACACCGGTGTCTCGTCACCACGCCGGCGGAGCTCTCCAGCCAAGTAGTCCGCGATGCTGCCCGCGGTGGACCGGGCCGTCGTCAGCACAAGGGCACCGCCGTCGTAACCGCCCCTGGGATCACCGCTTCCCTCGCTGTCGGGTATCAGGGAACGGACTACTTCCGTCGCGTATCCGGCCAGTTGGTGCGCCACCGTCCGCGAAGCGGCCTCAGCTTGCTCCGCCCAGGACGGGAAGTCCGAAAGGCAGACGAGCTCCGCCTGTCGCCCCAGGTCGAACGGCGTGTTCAAAGCCAGGGTCGCGATGCCGGCGGGCAGCCCCAGGCGGGTCCGGATGAAATCCCACCTGCCTGCCACCCGCAGCGTGGCGCTCACGTAATAAGTACGGGCGAAGGTCGCCAGGAACTGCTGCCAGGACGAGTCCGCAGCGAGCTCGACGGGGCTACTTGAGATCCCGAACTGATAGCGCCGCAGACCCTCGCGCAGCGCGCCGAGTTCCTCGGCATAGACGACGCGATTCGAGACGTTCGGCGGAAGCTCACCCAGCGGCGGCTCTGGAACGTCCTCCGCTTCCACCTCATCGACCGGCACCTCGTCTTCGTCGTATCCGACGTCTGCGTCACCTGTCTGATCTTCACCGTCCGGCAGAGAGTCGGAACGCTCCGCAGACGATTCGTCCGCTTCAGGTGGCGCCTTGGCGACGGCTCCCACTACGGCGTCCATGTCCGACACGATCGAGTGGGCAGCGTCCCTGACTTCCGCGCACCTGGCGAGCAGCGCCTTGACACGCTCGAACTCGAAGAAGTCGGCCGCCGACTCGTGGGTCTTGCGGTAGGCGCCGAGCGCGCCAACCAACGCCTCGCATTGCCCGGCCAGGCGCATGAGCAGCCCTGCGAGCCTGCGCACTTCGATCACGCCCGCAGTCCCCGTATAGGAGCTGGTCAACGTGACGGTCCGGGATCCAACGACGACACCGGCCCCAGTGCCTTTGGCGTCGAACGCCGTGCTCGCCACCTTCGGCAGGTGCTCGTGGTCCAGCAGCGCCTCGAGATTGTTCACCGCGTCGCGCACCGACTCGCGGTCTTTGCCCGGCCGCGCGCCACCCACCCAGCTTTGGAGCTCGGCGAGAAGGTCTTCGACGGCCCGGTAGTCCACCGACGTTGTCAATGCCGCGGTCGCCGCGTCTTCAAGCTGGTGCGCCTCATCCACCACGAGGAGGGTGTCCGGCCCGAGCGCGACCAGGTCATCGATGTGAGCCAGCAGCAGCGCGTGGTTGGCCAAGAGAAGCCGATGGGACGAGAGCGCCTCACGCACCGTGTCGGTGTGCGAGGACACCGCTGATTCGGCATTCGCCGCGTACTCGCCGTTAGCGGCCTGGGACAGCGATTCGAGCCAAACTGCCAGAGCCGGTCCTGCATAGCCAGAGAAGAACGCCGGCATGTCAACCGCGTCGACAGAGTGAGCTGTCCATTGACTTCTCACGTCGTGTGCCGACAGCAACCTCAAAACGAGGTAGATGAGGATCTCTCGGAAAAGCGGACGTTCGAGGAACCGATTGTGATTCCGCAGTCGAGGCGAGCGCTGCTCACCCAACGCCGTTGCATCTGCGAGGGCAACGACGAGCGCCCGAAGCGACAGCCGGTTCGACTGGCCTTTGACGAGGTCGCTCGCGTTGAGCAACCCCGGTACCACAGCGTTGAGCCTGACCACGTCATCCGCGAGCTGTTGCTGCAACTGCTTGGTGAACGTGGTGACGATCGCCGTGCGGTCCGTACCACCGGCAAGCCAGTCGAGGGCCGCGGCCAGCACCGCAAAGCTCTTTCCGGTACCCGTGGGAGCCTCGACCAAGGCGGGCTTGCCCTCGTCCGCCCAGGCGTGCAAGGCAGAGGTCATGGCCTCTTGTGCGGGCCGCCGCGTCGCGGCACGTCCATGGGACACCGTTGCGAGGAGCACGGGGTCGACCCGGCCATCTGCTCCCCGGAGTCGTTCGCCTACTTCGATGCTCACACGGGGGCGCTCCCACGCTGCGTGCGCGCGCCGGGAGGGCTGCACCGACAGGTGCGTCGACAACAGGGCCGCAATGTCTGCGTAGACATGCACGCCGGTCTTGCCCAGAACCTGGCCATCGACAGCCACGTCGACTCCCGCCGCGAGTTGGCGGACCAGCGTCCACGTCGTCGAATCGGGACAGACCGAGGCCACCAGGTCGAGAAGTCCCGGCTCCCAACCGGCCACGACCCTGCCCACGTGATCCATCAATCGGCCAAGGAGCACGCAGTCGTCGACGGCGTCGTGCCAGTTCAACCCTTCCCGCTCCACCCCAAGAGCATCCACCAGAGCTGCCAACCGATGGCTTTTCGCCGAGGGCCACAGAGCCAACGCCAAGTAATAAGCATCAATCGTAGACTGTTCCAGTCGCGGTAGCTGCTCTCTGTCGAATGCCTCCGCCAACGCCGGGAAGTCGCTCTCCGTCCCGTTGTAGCTCACGATGACGTCCGCACCTGAACAGTACTGCTGCAATGCGAGCAACGCCTCCGCAGGGGGCACGGCGCTCGCTTCATGACGTGCGCGAACCTCGGGCGATCGGATGCCGTCATGACCGTCCGGCAGAGACACAAAGCGGCCGAACACCGGCTCCTCATCGACCCAGGCGGCGTCTCGGCCCATCCTGATCGCACCGATCTGGAAGATGCGCCTGTCCGTATACGGCGCGATCGCAGTAGTACGCACAACGCACTCCAGGTCCACCACCACAGCGCGTACGGCACCATCGCGGTTCAACTGCCGGAAGTTCTCAACTACCGCTCCGCGGTCTTGAACCGCATGAGCATCGGCCACAGTCAGAACTTCACCGACCTCGATCAAGGCGCCCGCCGCTACCGCTTCATCGATGAGCTTCCCCATGCGACTCGCGGGCTGCCCTCGGAACGTCGATCGTGCGGCCGCGACCAGCTCACTTCTCGTGAAGCCCCGGTCCGCCTGCACAACTATCTTGACCACCTGCTGCGCAGCGACACTGATCCCGGCCCCGTCGACGTCGGTCAAGCTTCACCTCTCAACGCTGAAGCGAGGTTGTTTCCGGGTGTATCCGGCGACGGAGGGCGACCGTTACCTACTTCACCGAACCGTTACAACAGCAAAGATCCGGCCCTCTGCGGACACTGGACCGAGCCTTCAGGACATTCCGAAGTCCATCAACCGCAGTAGCGCACCAGCGTAACGGAAACACGGATTCCTTCAAGCGCTTCACCCAGGTGCACGCAATAGTTGGCGACGGATCTACCCCTTCCCCAACAGGCCGAGCGCTCATTCTCTGAACATGGTTGCAAGCCGATATTCCGACGGCAGCGCGGAGGATTACAAATGAATCGCCGGTGCGCTACACCAGTACGTTCGCCTATCGGCGACAGAATGCTCATCGCGACTCGCTCAACCGACTGCCCATCGGCATAGTGGTATCTAACTCCGCCGCATACGTCCGGCTGTTAAGTGGCCTAGGGTCGTGATGCCGTCACGTGGTTGGCACATCGGCGACTGGCCAGTTCACCGGTTCGATGATCCGGGTAATCGGACGGGTGGCTGCGTGGAACCGGAGTCCTCGAGGTCCGTCCACGCTGGTGGAGGGAAGGTCGATGAGCCAGTCCAGTGCGGTGTCGTCGACGTTATCCGGATCGACGAGGTCGGCGAGGAACTTCTCCGCCCCCAGGTCGTCGTAGGGCGGGGGCAAGCTGATACCGGCAGCGGTGGCGTCGGTGACGACGGCCCGGCAGATCGCCTCCCACCTCCCCTGCCCCCACCAATGGCACGTGTGATCGGTGGAGCCACCGATCGTCAACAGCCGGAGGGTCGCCTCCGGACCGATCACCTGCTCGTCGACCCGCCGCCAGTCGTCGAGGCGCTTGGCGACCGTTTCGCGGACCTCCGGCCACCCTTTGCCGAAGAGCTCGGACACCGCACGTCCATCGGGCAGGCCCCAGGACGGATCGGTCAGCGCCGACTTGAGCGCTGCCCAGTCGACGCCCTCGAACGGGTCGACGTGCTGCTCGACGACACGGGTGACCGCGATGTTGATCCGAGCCATCAGGACGTCGTCGGCCACGTGGTGCGCCTCGACCGCCGTGTCGTTTCGCCAACACCAGGCGGCGATGCCGCGCGCGGCCGCATCGGGCACGAGATCCGGCAGAACATCCCCACCCAGCATGGCGACGACAGTGTCGAAGTAGAGGTTGAGGTAGGGGTCCTTCTCCATCTCTGCGGCGACTTCCAGCACAGGCATCTCGCGGTACCGTGACGCTTCTTCGAAGATCCACTCGGTGTACAGGACGTCCATCACCTGCCGCAGCGACACGTCGGCGTCTTCGTCGACCTCGACGCGTGTCGCGTCGAGCAGCCCGAGTGCCCCTGCTTCGCGGCTGACCTGCTCGACCTGCGCCTCCGGCGTTCCCGTGAGCCGGATGACCACCTCGTCGTCGAGCACGCTGAAGATCTGCGGCCACCCGCCCGCGTACTCGTGCGGGAGGAACTTCAGCAGGTGCTCAGCGGGGTAGTACTCGACGTCGAACGCCATCCAGGTCCGGTGCAGCGTCACGTACACCACCGGGCCGGTGTCCTCGTCGTGTTCACACCACGGACCCGTCTCGTCTTCCGACCACCCGGCCCAACTCAGCCGCTGGAGGAGTTGCTCGAGGTGGTTCAGGTGCTCGTCCCACTGCTCGGAGGTCGGAACATCCTCCTCCGGCGCCCGCCTCCGCAACCGCCCGAGGAGCCACCGTGCTGCGGCCGGGTCGTCGACCGCGATGAAGATGGCGTTCTTCCGGGGCTCCTCCGCATCGAGCGAGAACTGCCCGTGGAGGGAAGCGCTGAGACCTTGGCCGGCGAGGATCTGCCGCATCTCCGCAGCGATTGCTTCCAACTCCTTGTTGTCGTCGAGGATCGACTTGCGCTGGGCCGCCTTTTCGGCGGCGATCCGCCGTTCTTCGCGTTCGCGCGCCACACGGAGGCGGGCCACGTGCTCGGGGGTGCCCCAAACCTGGTGCCGGCCGGCATTGGACGCCAGTACTACGCCCTGGTCGCTGAGTCGCTGGAGCGCGTAGGACACCTCGGGCTGTGACAACTCCAGACGCTGCGCGACCTCGGCCACGGACAACAGCGCGGGTTCATCGGTCCGCCCGGTCAGCAGCCACAGGACCTGTCCCTCGGAGGTCCATAACGGGTCGGCGTCGAACGCGGTCCGCTCGTCCGCGGTCATATGAGTCCGGCACGCCGGTGCGAACGCCTGCAAAGCACCGGAACGGCGCCGGAGGACCTGGCACGGTGTGCCAGCCTTGGTCGGACGCCCGCACCGCGGTCGGTCTTGCCCCATGTTCGCTCAGCCCCCTCGACTCCGTCGAAACGGGCACCAGCATTCCAGAGTCGAAGATCGGGGCGACGGGATCCGCACCGAACAGGCGCCGAGGCATGTCGCGTAAGCCGTTCGAGCGGATTGATTCCGTAGGACGGGTGATGTGTCGACGCCTCCCTGGGTTCGGCGCCCGGTCTTCGTGCCGGGTCGCGTCATCGCGGACGAGTCGCCAGAGGCGGAGGCGCCCGCCGAAGCGTGGTCGGTGCTGCTGCCGGGGCAGGAGTTCGTAGGGGCGTACATGACCTCGCTGTTCGCGGCGCAGTACCGGGTGATCGTCGATGCCCTACTGGCCGAGCAGGACACGAGCCTGACAGGTCTGTCCTACGACGAGGGGGCCGCCGCGATCCGGGCACACCTGGTCGCACGGGTGCCGGAGGACGTCGTCGATCGCCTGCTCGCCAGGCACAGCGCTTCGAGGCCGGTTCGGGTCCACCGTTCCAACCACATCTCCTGGGTGCCATCCTCCTCGGCAGTTCGACGGTCCGTCGACGCGCGGCGACCGGACGCGATAAATGGTCAGCCCCAGGCGTGCCCGTAACAGTGAGTGTCGAGACGATGCTATACAGTTACCGAAGTGTCCAGGGAGGCGTCCATTCACGTCGCAAGGCAGCAGATCGGCTTTGCGCTCGATGGCTTGAGCAGGAACAACGGCCACCACCAATTCGAGCACCTATGTCGAGACCTCGCGCGTGTCAGCGTCGCGCCGAACCTCGGCTGTACCGGGAGGCGGACCCAAGCCGGTGATCCGGCTACTGGCCGAGCAACTGGGCGTGCCCTCGGCGGCGTTGCGGACCTGGTCCGGCAGGACGAGACCGACCGCGGCAAGCGGGACGAACCGGCCCAGCGACCGAGTCCGAGGAACTGCGCCGCCTCCGCAAAGAGAACGCGGAACTTAGGCGCGCCAATGAGATCCTCAAGGTCGCGTCCGCGTTTTTCGCGGCGGAGCTCGACCCGCCCCACCGACAGCCGTGAACTCGTCGATCAGCTTCGCGACGGCTTCGAGGTCGAGTTCGTCCTCCGGCTTCGCCAGCGCCGTCGGTGATCAGGCTGTGCTTGAAGCCGGTCCGGTGTGCGGGTGCCCTTTTTCAGCGCCCGCAGGTGGGGGGAGGCCATCGCGGAGCAGGACAATCGATCCGGTTGGCCGACCGGAGCCTGGACCGTCGGGGTTGTAGCCGCAGAACGCGCGGTCTGGAAAGATCTTCGGCGCTGTGTCGAAGGAGACATCCGGAGGTCTGAGCCCAGGGAGGAAGCAGACGGTGCGGAATACGGCGCTGAACGACAAGCAGCTGGCCGTCCTCAAGTGGGTGCGCGAGGGGTGCGCGGATGGCGTCTACCAGGGAACCGCGCACCGCCTGGTCGCTCGCGCGCTGCACCACCGCAAACTGATCGTGGTGAACGGCAACGGACCTTCGTGGAGCGCGCGGATAACTGATGAGGGCACCTACTACCTCGAACACGGCGAACGCCTGCCCGCTGACAACCGTCCTCAAGCCGTCGACCGGACGCTGGCCGACGACCTCCCGGAAAGCGGTCGTTCCAGGCAGGACCGGCCTTCGAAAACGAGGAAGCACGGACCAGTCGACCAGTTGATGACGTCGCTCACGGAAGCACCTGACCACCGCATCGCTGTACCGGCCAGCGAGGCTGGAAAATACCGGCGACTCGCCGGCATGGCGAGGAATCACGACCGGATCCCAGACGGGTTCCGTATTTCCTTCGGGCACTCGCGAGACTCAAGCGGCCTCATGGTGACGTTGATGCTGGAGCCGGTACCCCCCTGGCAGACCAGAGTGCTGGACCCAACACATGTCTCGCGCATGTTGTCGTCGTGTGACGTCGTCCGCGTGCTGATGGACAGTGAAAGCTTCCCGGTCGCCGGTGAGCCACGCGACCGTGCTTTCCGTCTGATGGAGGCATTGGTGGTCGGCGCGCGAGAAGCAGGAATGACCGTGGAGACCGGATATCAGACTCACGGCCGCTCCAGGCCCGCCGCTCGCACAAGGGACGAGGTGACGTTCCGCATCGGCCAGGACGTGTTCCAGCTTCGTTTCACACAGGCTACCCTGCGACGTCCGCATGAGCCGACGGAGCAGGAACTCGCCAAGGCACGCCGCGGCTACCTGTTACCGGACTTCGATGAGGTCCCGGACGAGCACCTGGGCCTCGTTCTGGACGGGCCCGGTGCCCAGTTCTGGGGAGGCGCGTGGAAGGACACGGGTGAACATCGCCTAGAAGACGACCTTGCGCAGGTGTTGGAAGAGATCCAACTTCGTCACGGATACCTGGCAGACATGCGCTTGAGGGAGCAGGAGCGGCAGCGACAAGCCCAGGAAGCACGAGCGGAGCACCAGAAACGGATCGAGGCGGCACGCGAACGTGCGGTCGCTGCGCATCGCGAACACATGATCGACGAAGACGCCCGTGATCAGGCCCGACGCTGGCAGGAGGCGAACAACATGCGCGCCTACGCGGCAGAGGTACGCCGCCGCGCGGCGGAGCTGGACACGGACGGCCGAGAGCGGGCGTGGTCGTGGGCGGAAAGGATCACACAGGTCGCTGACGCCGTGGACCCGTTCCCAGGTGAAGCCGTTCCACCGCAGGACATCGCGGAGCCTTCGGAGAGCGACCTGCGGCCGTTCATGGGGCTGTGAGTCACCAGCGGCGCTACCTCCACCAGCGGCGGCGTGGAACCTCGATGTACCGAACGGGTGTCTCCGACGGCTTCAGCGGACGGTCGACGACGGGACGGTAGTTTGCCGGCGTGATGCGCTCTTCTTCGTGCACCTCCGCGATTACATCGGCGAACATGCTGTGGCCGTTCTCGCGCAGTTGGTCGATCAGGCGCGTGACGAGCAGGTCCAAGCGTCGCACTTCGGCTTCCGCCGCAGCCAGCCGCTCCTGCATTGAGACAGCGCGATGACCGCACCAGCCGCGTAGCAACTCGTGCAGCGGACGCCCGCGTTCGAGGTACCAGCTGTACTCCCACTCCGGATCCGAGGTCCGCTCCTCACCGCGATGATCGGTGTAGGTCTTGCCACGTTTGGCCTTCTCGCGGTACTTGCGCTCATCCTCGACCACCAGATCGAGTATGGGAATCGGGTTCACCCCGCAGGCGAGTTCGGCGATCAGGAGCGTTCCCTCGGGGGACACCATGGGATGATCGTCATCGGCGGTCATAGACTCGACACGCTCGAGGAGTTCTTCGACAGGGATGCCGATCAGCGGTTCGAGCCTCGCCGGATCGACGATGTCGGTCGTGCATGGTGACCACTGGAGTTCTGCCACTACATCGGGGATCAATGCCTCGAAGACGAACCCCACCGCGCGTTCCTCGATGTCGGTGAGCTCGAACGCGGTGACCCTCTCCCAGTCCGCCATCCTCGCGTCGTAGCGGTGGACATCCGACCAGGGACCGCGCAACCGCCTTTCCGGAACGTTCTCGCGTTTGCCCGCAGTCTCGCCGTCGAGGAACTCGATCTCGTACCGAGGGTTCCGCTTGCTGGTGTCGATCGCGATGACCCGCACACGATGGGAAGGGTCATGGTCACGTTGCCGGTAGATCTGCTCGTCGCCGATCTGAATCATCGCTCGTTAACCTCGTGGGTATCCTGGGGACGAAGGACTGGTGTCTTGTGCCGGTCAGGATATTGGTGGCACGCGGCTTCATCGTGACGTCGCAGCTCACGGCGCAAGCTAGTGGCGTGTCTCGGAGGGTTGACCCGGCAATCGATCGGTTGGGCTGATCGGCGTGGCTGGTCCCGCGTGTCGAGTGCGGGAGGTGGTCGTGGCTCGTCGTCCGAGCGTGTTCGTGAGGCCTTTGTCGATGGAGGAGGGCCGGAGGATCCAACGGATCACCAGGACCGCGAAGGATCCGGTGCGGCTGCGGCGGGCGATCGTGGTGCTGATGTCCGGCCAGGGCCAGGCGGTCCGCGACATCACCTCGTTGATGCAGGTGAGCGCGGACCACGTCCGTGACGTGACCCACGCCTTCAATGAGCGGGGGTTCGCGGCGCTGGACCCAAAATGGAGCGGCGGGCGGAGTCGGACGATCGGTGAGGTGATCCGTGAACGGATCTGCCTGATCGCCCGCACTGCACCCGCCGACTGGGGCATCACCGCGTTCTCCACCTGGTCACTCGCGAAGCTGCGCGAGCACCTGCTCGACCGCGGCACCGTGGCCGAGGTCAGCCGGGAAACGCTGCGCCGCATCCTGCGCGCCGCCAGCGTCTCCTGGCAGGGCACCACCACCTGGAAGGCGTCCACCGACCCGGACTTCCTCGCGAAGATGCACCACCTCCTCGACCTCTACGACCATCCGCCCGGCGACGGGCGGGTGATCTGCGTCGACGAGTACGGGCCGCTGAACCTGACGCCGCGCAAGGGCAGGGCCTGGCGGCCCGCCGGGTCGCCAGGCCGATTACGGGCGACCTACAACCGCCACCACGGCGTGATGCACATGCTCGCCGCACTCGACCTGACCACCGGGAAGATCCACGACCGGATCCGGCGCCGCAAACGTCACCGCGAGTTCCTCGACCTGCTCAAGACCCTGCGCGCCCGGTGGCCCGGCCAGCGGCTCTACCCGGCCATGGACAACTTCTTCCCACACCGGCACCCCGACGTCCGCGACTGGGCCGCCGACAACGACGCCGAACTGGTGTTCCTGCCCACCTACAGCTCCTGGCCGAACTGGACCGAGGCCGAGTTCGCCGCCCTGCGCTACTTCGCCCTCAACGGCACCGACCACCGCACCCACGCCGAACAGGACGCCGCCATCGCCGCGTTCATCCGCTGGCGCAACGCCCGAGCCCAGCCCAAGACCGGCTTCGCCACCGACTCACCCATCCGCACCTGGACCCATTACCCGGCCAAGGCTGCGTGACAAGCCACTAGTAGGACTTCGTTAGGTGCTGTTGAGCTGCGGCTTTGTTGGCGGTGTTCGGGTCTGGACGGGTTGTTGGCAGGTGTGGCAGTGGCCGGTCCAGACCGCGAGTAAGTGTTGGAGGTGGCGCAGGACGGCGTAGAGGGTCAGTCCCGCGCAGGGGCTTTTGGGGTGCGGCGGAGCTTGGTGCAGATGGCCTGGGCGAGGGAGGCGAGGGTGACGTGGCGGTGCCATCCGAGCCAACTGCGGCCTTCGAAGTGGTCCAGGCCGAGGCCGTCCTTGAGTTCGCGGTAGTCGTGCTCGATGCGCCAGCGGATCTTGGCGATCCTGACCAGGTCGCGCAGCCGGATGTCGGGTGGGAGGGTGGACAGCCAGTAGTCGGTGGGCTCGGCGGCGCCGGTGGGCCATTCCGCGAGCAGCCAGCACTCCGGGAGACTGCTGTCGGCGTTCTTCGGGATGTGGCGGTTGGCCGGGCGGACCCGCAGGGCCAGGAACCGCGACCGCATCCGTCCGGTCGGGTTGGCCGGGCTCTTGTGGGAGCCGTGGCGCCAGACCACGAACTTCCCCGCCGACCGACCTGCGGCCATGGCCAGGGTCTTCAGGTCGACGGGCGGGTCGGGGTAGCGGGGTTCGGGTCGTCGGCCGATTCCGCCGTGGGCGGGTGTGACCGGCGCCGCCGTGGCGGGATGGGCGGTGGCGATCGGGTTGACCGCGACCGCGTAGGTCAGTCCGCGGTCGGTGAGTCCCTGGCGGAAGCCGGAGGCGTCGCCGTAGCCTGCGTCGGCGACCACGGGCCGGGCGGGCAGGCCCCATCGGATGAGTTCGTCGATCATGTCCAGGGCCAGGCGCCACTTCTCCCGGTGCCGTTGGTCCTCGGGGATCGCGCACCGTTGCCGCCTGCGCCGGGTTTCGGCGGCCTGGTCCGGGGTGGCGGCCTTGTGGTCGTCCCAGGACTCGGGCAGGAACAACCGCCAGTCCAGCGCCGCCGACGCCCAGTCGGTCACCGCGTGCACGCTGACCCCGACCTGGCAGTTCGCGGTCTTGCCCAACGCGCCGCAGTACATCCGCGCCACTCCCGGCGACGAGGTCCCGTCCTTGGGGAACGCGGTGTCGTCCACCGCGAACGCGTCCGGATCGACGAAGTCCGCCGCCCACACCGCCAACCGCCGCCGCACCTCCACGTGATCCCACGTCGAGGTCGTGACGAACTGCTGCAACTGCTGGTGATCCACCCCGAGACGCTCGCCCATCGGCTGCATCGACTTGCGCTTGCCGTCCAACAACAGCCCACGCAGATACAGCTCGCCCTTCGCCCGCTGATCACGCCGGGCGAACCCACCGAACATGCCAGCAGCGAAGTCCTCGATCACCGGGCGAACCAGCGCCATCTCCTCCGGCCTCACCGCCACAGAAGATCACACAACCGACACACCCCCACACCCGACCTAACGAAGTCCTACTAGTTGGCGGAGGTCGTGGCGGAGTTCGGGGGTACATGGCGGGTCGGCGCCCAAGGCACCAAGATCAACCGGTAGAGTGCTCGGCGTGCCTGAGCTGGAACTCGTCCTCGGGGCGCTCCGGTCGCCCCGATCGATGCCTTCGAAGTCGCGTTCGCGGACGACGACGGTGAGCAGCGCCTGGAGCTGACCGTCGCCCTGTCCGTGCCGTTCGAGGCGTGCCGCCCGGTCCGGGGGTCACCTCTTAAGGACCAACGCCACCTCTCCGGGTGCTAGTGGACTGCGACGGCCGGCACGTGCGAGGTGGTCGCAGAACAGGCCACGCCTGACCCAGCAGACCAGCTACCGCCAGGGGTAAGTTCGTGCTGTCCTCACCCACTCCAGGGGACTGCTCACCCCCCTCCCCAAGGCTTTGAGGAATGGTCGTTTTCCCACAGCACCTGCCGGAGACCGCTGTAGTCGCCCTTGGACTCGACCGCAGTCCACAAGATGCCGAACAGGTTGGACCCGCGCGGTTCCCCAGGTGTTCGGTCGCCTTGAACAGGTCCACCAAGGTCTCGGGCATGCCGTAGGCTGCGTAGAAGTCCTCGTTCCCTTGCCACGCTTGCAGGGCACTGCCGAGCGTGTCCAGGGTCAGGTGCCGCGCGTAGCCGACGAGCAACTGGCCCGTCTGCGCTCCCTGCTGAACTTGTACACCTGCCACCTGAGCTGGATGACCTTGTCCAGGAAGTATGGGTCGGGCTGCTGGCCGGCCTACGTCGCGTAGTGCCCGAGCACCTCCAAGCGCTGTACGGGGCCAACTCGGAGAACTTGTCCTCCAACTCAGGTAGCCGCTCGCGGAGCAGCGCGCTGGGCAGCAACGCGAAGAGCTGCGTCACCCACTCGTTCAGTGCGGCGTCCGGGTTCACCGTGGTGGCCTTGCGCACGAGGGCCTGCAGGTGGGTCAGCTGCCCGGGGGCCACGTTCTCCCCAGAAGAAGTCGCAGGTGCCGAGCCGGATGACCGTTCGCATCTGGGAGGCGTTCTTCTCGAACCGGAACCGGTCCATGTACTTGGCCACCGCCGCCTTGACCAGGGGCGGTCGAGTCCTGCGAAGGCGTGCATCGCCTTGGCCATGCGGTTGGCGTGCTCGATGTCGTCGAGCCGGCCCTTCAGGTCGATCGCCAAGTGCGCGTGCTTGGCGGTGAAGTCGACGATGCTGGCCCTTGCCCTGGTGCGCTGTATCTGGTTACCGCGTTGACCGGCCTGCTCACCAAGCCGCCGGTGCACGGCGCCAAGCTGGTGGAGCATTTCGACAACCACATCTGCGACCCGAACTTCGTCGCCACCTCCGAGTTCATCCAGGCCACCTACTTCACCCCGCGAACCCCCAGGTCGGGCCGTTTCCGGGTCAACCGCCCTAAAGCAATTTTAACTCGATTGGCCGGAGATGTCCATCAGCTCAATGAGCGCGCTTTTTCTATCGCCCAGAGTGTAAAAGCGACTGAAACTTCCTCGACGTTCGGATTGACACTCACCACAGCGTCTTCCCAGGTGCCATCATGCGGCGTTGCGATAGCCAGGATCGAGTCATTTCCGTACCTGTCCTGGTCGCGAAATTCAACCACATGTTCAACCGCATCGTCGATACTGATGATCTGGATAGCCCGACCATTGAACTGATCCATGGGCATTGTTGCCACTCCTCGTCATTCGTCCAAGAAACCGGAGAACGTGCTATCCGGTCGGAATCTAGCATTACGGCCACCTTCGGTCCACACGTCGATCGTAGGGCCTCTGATCCCGTCAGTACGCCCCCAGCCGCGGACGTCTTTCCGTGTGGGATCGATCAAGATGCTTTCCAGGACCTCCCTGCCCAGGGTGTTCCAAGCCGACGGATTCTCAGTACCATCAGGTCGTGGCCACTGGCCGACGTTTTCCTTCCGAAAGAAGTGTTTCTGAAGCGCGTGACCGGCTCGTTCGTATTCCTGTCGTTTGTCTTTGGGGTGTAGTTCTTGAGAACTCGTCCGCGCCACCTCGTCGTCCAGAAGTTTCTGGTGTTCGGTGACCTCGGCATCGATCAACTGCTCAGCCGGGACCGCGACACCGGAGTCGCTCTTCCCCACCGAATTGGGCATGTCCGATTCGGTGATGTCGGCAGCACTACGCTTGGCGTCAGCGCTCATACGGTCACCGGGTCGTCGCCTGCGAACACGGCCAGCGCCCAGTCAGTCTTCATAGTAAGGAAGCGGCTGGCCTCGGCTAGGCGGACCCGACGATTGACAGCGCGGCTCAGGCGGCTTGCCGCGTCGTGCACGGTATCGCCGCCTGTGATGACGCTGTGGTCGGGGTACCAGGAGTCAGGGTGGGCGCGCAGGGCCGTCAGTTGATCGCCGATGGTGTCGCCGAACAGGTGCAAGCCGCGGGCCGCCCAGGCGGCGGAGTCCCGGTGCGGCTGGCCAGCTGCCGGTGCCGTTTTGAGCGCGAGCATCACGTCCACCCAGCGAAACGTACCAGCCTGCCAATCGACCTCGGAGCCATCACACGGCTGGCTTGTACCGTCGAGTTGGCCCAGTGCCGCAGCGGCCAGGTGCTCGGTGAGTGCTTCCGGCTGGTAGTGGAGAAAGAGACCGTGGTAGCGGTGGGCGGTCGCGGTATGGAGGCGGTGCGCAATGGCGCATTCCAGGGTTCGGCGGTCGGCGCTATTAAGCAACTGGTCCAGCCACGTCCGGTCCGGAAGAGGGCTGGGCCGGCCGACCAGGTGGGCGGTCGTGAGCAGTTCCAGCCACAGGGTCAGGCGGGGGTCGTCGGCGAAGTTGATCGCCCGGTTCATCTCACGCAGCACGCAGGCCCTGGTGTGGCATTGCTGACCGCACGCCGTGCTGCGGCGCCGGAGGATGGCGGGCGGTGAGCTGAGGGTCTCCGCTTCGCGCTCCTGGCCCAGTGGCACGGCGATGCGGATCGGGCGGTCCATGCCGTCGGCGAAGGCCACGGCCCGGCCCGGGGGCAGGGACACGACGTGACGAGACTGGGCTTCGTCCAGGTTGACGGTGGCACCGAGGGTTTCCCGGTCATCGGCTGCCGGGAGGCGGTGGATGATCTTGAGGGCGGTATTCTTCACCACATCCGGGACGATCTTCGTCGGGATCTGCTCGGCAATCACGATGCCTTCGCCATAAGCGCGGATCTCGGCTAGGAGGGCGGTGAACAGTTCTACAGCGTGTGCCGCCGGGCTGCCCGGCAGGACATTCTTGAGTAGGCGGTGTGCTTCCTCAATCACGGTGACGTGACGCAGTTCCGCGGACGAGGCGCGGTTGGTCCGCAGGTATTCGTGCAGCCGGATCAGGATGGCTCCGATGAAGAACGCTTTGTCCAGGTCGTTGCCCACGTCCTCGATCTCCAGGACGGTATTGCGGCGCAGCACGTCGGCGATGTCCAGGGGATGGCCGCCCTCAAAGAAGCGGCCCGTGGTTCCCAGGCGCAGGGAACCCAGCCGGACGTCGATGAAGCCGCGAACGTTGTCGGTGATCTCCTTGCCGTAACCGATGCTGGCGACTACGTCCATCGCGGTGCGCTGGAGGTCGCCCAGGTCCGGGTACTTGGGGGTCACGCCGCGTAGCCTCGGCTCTCCGACTACCGGGTCCCAGCCGAGGTCCGTATAGCAGCGGGTCAGGGCATGGCTGATGACTTGGGGAAAGGGCTCTTCCGCCTCGAAGGCGGCCAGGAACAGGGCGCGGACCAGGTCGATGTGGGTCTGAATGGGGAAGCCCTCGGCGGGCTCCAATGGATTAAGGCCTACCGGCAGGGCGTCCGGAGCGCCGGGCCTGATGACCATGACGTCGCCGACGCGGCCGGCCATTCGTCGGTACTCGGCTTTCGCGGGCTCGATGACCAGCCACGGCACGTCGGCGCCGTGGAGCTGGTCCAGCAGGTGTCGCACGGTCTGGGACTTGCCGGCACCCGTCGCGCCCGCCACAAATGTGTGGCGGTTGAGGGTTTGGAGGGTCACAGTGAAAGGGCCGACGGGCTGGTCGGCGTCGTCCAGGATGTCGCCCAACAGCAGCGTCCCCTCGGTTTCGGGGGTCAGGTCGAAGTCGGCGCGCTCAACTAGGCGGACGCCGGCCAGTTCCCGTTTCGGTGGCCTGGCCAGCGCAGCCAGCAGTTCGCTGTTCGCCTGGAACGGGTAGCTGTGCCCGTCCGGTGTGGTGACCGTCGCAGCCAGCGCTTCGGCGAACGTCCCCGGCTGGCTCGGGGCGAGGGTGAACGGCTGGTCGTCCAGGTCGGATGATCCGCACAGCAGAGCTGCTGCGCGCTGGGCCCCCGCGGGCGTGGTGCCCGCCACCAGCACTCGTACCTGCCACATGCCGGTGGTTCGGGCGCGAGAGAGGTCCCGGTAGCGGCCGGAGGCGCGGTGCAGTGCGATCCGGCCAGCCTCGTCACGTTCACGCAGGCGCAATTGCGGTATCCGAAGGGCAAGCTCGGCGATCTCCCGGTCGATGTGGTCGCCGGCCAGTGGTTCGGCGATGGTTAGCCAGACGAACGAGTCGCCGAGGTGCGCCACGTAGTCGTCGAACCCGCCGCGGCTCTGCTGGCGATGGCTGTCGTCCGGTGCCCATAGCGCGTCAGGCTGGCCGGTACAGACGACCCACGCCGGGTAGTCGGCCCAGGACGCGAGCACCTCCTCGGTGGCCACGACTTCCGCCCGGCTGCCCGGCGGGTACAGCACCGGAACGGTCTCGCCGACCGCGCCGCCGGGGAAACCGGGGTGGCCGCCGAACAGCACCCGCAGGTGAGGCTCGCCGGGTAAGCGCTGCCACGCCGTGACCAGCAGGCAGGGTCGCTCCGACGCCGCGGCGGTGAACTGGGCGTACGCGCCGGTCAGCGCAGCGAACAGCTGTGCGGGGACCGGATCGGGACGGTCCGGTTCGACCGGTCGGCGTGGTGTGCTGCGCAGCCGGTAGAACGCAGTCGCGCCGAGCAGGTCGGCGATCGGCTCACCCATCACGCCGGCGCGGGTCGATGGCGACCCGGGGCAGCAGGGTGATGCCGGGATTGCAGTCGCCGAGCACTACGTGTCGGCCGTCCGGACTGATCTCCACCAGTACGAACGCGGTGTCGGGCAGTTCCTGAAACTTGGTCGGCTCGACCGTGAACTCGTAGACGCGCGACGTGGTCGTAGTGATGCCCTCGTTGACCGCGGTCGAATAATTGGCGGTGTAACTCCACGAGTTCGTGCGGGACGTGGCGGTGCCGAACGACTCGCCCTTGCTGCCCGCCTTCCAGTCCCAGACACGGGCGGACCTCGGCTTGTTGAGGTGCGTGCCCTGGTTCTCCGACGTACTGGTTTGGGTGCCTTTCGTCTCGCTGGTGCCCTCGGTCACGCTGCTGCCGACCTGTTCGGCGACCTGGGTTTCCACGAACGAGTGGCCGCGTCCGACGAACTTGGCTGCTGCTTCTGCCTCGTCCGCGTTGCCCATCCGCATCAGGATCGTCGCGCTGCCCGTACCGAGCAGTTGGGTGAGCTCGCCGCGCAGGTGTTCGAGCAGCAGCACCAGTCGCACGCCCGCCCGGCGGGCCTGCTTGGACAGCGCTTCCAGGCTGTCCAAGCCCATGTGGTCGGCATTGGCGACGAATACCACGTCCTGGCCACCGCGCCGCGGGTTGGTGCGCAGCGCATGCAGGATCCGCTGGAACAGCACCCGGTCGAGGAAGTCCTTGCGGTCCGGGTGCGGCCCTTCGCTGGTCAGCACGGTCAGGCCGGGTACCGACCAGGTGAGCGGGTCGACCGGGTCCGCAGGAAGCGTGGCGTCGGGCGGTGCGTCGGCATCGAGCAGTTCGGTCAGGTAAGTCAGCGTAAGCAGCGCGTTGGCGACCCGCTCGGTGGAGCCGATCAGGTCGATCCGGCTAGTGAGCCGGCCCGCTTCGGCGACGTCCAGCAGGTCTGCGGTCCTGCCCTCGTAGCCATGGCCACGCACGATCCGGAGGGCGGCGGCTAAGCGGGCGAACGTGATGGGCGCGTTCAGGCACTCGACGATCGTCTTGAGCACGTCAGTGTCCACGATCCGCAGGTCCGTCGCGTCGGGCGAGGTTCGCATGGTGGCCACCGCGCCCGCGACCACCTGGGCCACCTCCGCCGGAGTGAGGCCTTGCAGCAGCGTGCCCTCGCCGGGGTCGCGGGCAAGTATCAGGTCGGACGTCGGGACGCCCGCCGCCCTGGAAAGCTCCACGAGTCCGTTGGCGACCCGTTCCTCGCTGAAGTCGACAACCATCACACTGCCGCCCGCGCGCAGCACGGAGCCGCCGACCGTAGTGATCAGGCTCGCCCAGCCATCGCCGTTACCACCGAACACGTCCACCCGCGTGGTGCCCGTCGACGGTCGCAGCGGGAACCACTGCTCGGCCTGTTCACGGCGGCGCTGCTCGTCGTCACGCAAGGCACGTCGCCGCTGCCACTCGCGGTCCGCGTACTCGTATCGGTCGTACGCGTAGTCGCGCTGCCGACGTGCCTCGTCCAGCAGCGAGTTCGGCGCGATGAGCTGCCGCACCGCGACCACCGACATGCCCACCACCAGCAGGCCGGACGCGAGTACGCCGTTGACGATCACCGTGCCCAGGCTGGGCAACACCCACACCCCGGCCGCCGCGGCGCCGACACCGGTCGCCATCCACGGCAGCTCACGCAGCTTGCGACGGCGTTCAGCCAACACGACCAACAGTTCCGCCGGTTCTTCCCAGCTCGGATGAGGCTCGTCCGGCTCGTCGGCGGGCACGGGTGGGGGAACGTACTCCCAGCCCCAGCGCTCCACCGGGGCAAACACGGCACGCGCCAGCTCCGCCGAGCCCAGAACCGGGCCGTCCGCATCATCCGGATCATCAGCCAGGTGCGGTGCGGCCATCGTCTAACCCTCCAGCTCGTGGACCTGCCCTTACAGTAGAGGCCTGCACCGACAAATCCAGACAAGATCCGGACTCGGCAGATGCGTCGGGAAGTAACCACCCATTCGTAGTACGCCACAGCGCACTTTTGCGGCCAGTCACTGCCCCGTGAACCCAAAGCGAGGGTTGATCGGCATCCTGGCTCGGCGTGGTGCGGAAGCCGTAGTTTCCGAGGTTCTACGGATTCAACCAAGTAGTCGTCTCAGCACTGTTGGCGGGTTGTTCGACCGACCGTCCTGCCTGCGGACGCCGCCCTGGCGGCACAAGATGAAGTTCGCGCCGGCTGGGGCGGCAACCTTCGGTCAGAGACCTCCCACTGTGCGACGAGGAGTTCGACGACCCGTCGATGCTACGTACCCATGAATGCCTCCGTCGCCAAGACCGCCGACTGCTTGACCAAAGGGCTCTCGCCGTCCGGTTCGAGTACCGGATCACCGGTCTCCGACAAGCGCGGTGGCATCTGCGTGCGATTGGCACGTTGACGTCGGTGCGCATCGCGCGTGAAGGCGACTGCTTCGATCTCCTCCGCAGCCCGGCGCAGCACCGCGGCGGCGTCGAAGCGCGCGAACCACTCTTCCACCTGGTGACGCAGCCAGGGCAGAATCACCTCCAGTTCGAGTGCCCTGGACTCGGCGTGGTCGCGACGCCCCGCCGCTTGTCCGCTGCCGACCAGGTGGACGCCGAGCTGCCTGTTGGCCTGCGACACCGCCCACTCCGGCACCGGCGCGGGCCGCCGCATGTCGAGAGCCTTGTTCAAGGTGGTCTCGGCAGAGACCGCCAGCACCCGGGTCGTGGTGGGCCAGGCGGCCAAGGACTCGACCACCGCTGCTTGATCGTTGCCGCAGTTGCGCAGCAACGCGGTCGTGATCAGCTCACCGAGTCGGCGCTGAACGTATTCCGGGTTCTCGACCTCAGGGTGTTGAAGGGAGGAAGTCCACCGGATGACGATCCCGCCCTCACCGCCCTCACCGTCCTCCAGTGTCAACGGTTCGCCAGAGGCATCCTCGTACACGAACTCGACCACCAGCCGATCGAGGCAGCAAGCACGCAGTACTGCTGTCGTCTCGTCGCGTAGCTGCAGCGTCACCCGGCACGCCGTCCCGACCATGTCGAACGCGAACGCCACCAGATGCGATGGCATCGACCCCCGCAGCACCTCGGCGAACAGCGGCCCGTGCCACGGATCTGCGCGATCGAGCAGACCCAACGCCCACGCGGTCCTGTCCGCGCACACGAAGCTGACCGGGTCGGCCTCCGACATGACGACCGCCAACTGGTTGACCGGCGGCAGGCCGAGCCGGTGCAACGCCCACTCCAGCGGAGCCCGCCGCCCCGCCAGCTCCCACTCCTCCTTACCGACCTGGTGCGGGGCGACCATGATGCCGGTGGGCGGCAGACCGGCTCGATGCAGAGCCTGGCCGTTGGCCCGCCACGTCTGCCAGGTGTTCACCGGCTCCCAACCGAACATCTGCACATCCGTGTTGGTGACCACCTGCTCGTGGAAAAACGCCCACAGCTCGTCCGAACGCTCACACGTCTTGACGATCCACGCCAGGTCCTCCAAAGAAATCATCGCGACCGGCTCGGTCACCCCGATGAACGAGGTGCCGATCAGCGCGGTCACCACCACCCACACGATCTCCACATCCTCCGGCAGGGTCAGCGGCCCGGCATCGGTGGGTATGGAGACACCCGGTGTGATCGCGGTCTTGCGGACAGCACCCCCAGGTCCAATCTGCGCCGCGACCGCAAGAGCCAGGACGTGGCGTCGCCCGTAGAAGATGAGCATCACCGGCCCCGCAGGTCCCTGGAACACGTCAGCGGGCGGAAGATCGTGCAGCGAGTGCAGCAACTTGCCGACCTCACCCCGCGCGATCCGCAGCCACTCCTGCTGCGACCGCAACGACCGCGCCGCAGCCCGGGCAGCCAACTGCGCGATGCCAGACTCCCACCCCTCGGTCACGTACAGGAGCGGAAGCGCATACCGCGCACCACCAGGGCCGGACACTGCAACAGCCGTACCGAAGCACGCGGTCATCATCCGCAGGTCGACCTCCAGCCGACCCAGCGGGATCGTGCCCCACTCCAGCGCCTTGCGGTGTTCCTCCGTCGCCTCCGGTCCCAGCGCAGTCCACAGCAGAACTCCCTCAGCGGCCCGCATTTCCTCGGTGCCAACCACCGGGAGGTCCCCAACCTCCGGTTCGCCGGCCACAGGCCACGCAGGCGCCAGGATCTCAACCACCCGCTCGATGTGCATCAGGCACACCTCGACCCAGTCACCCACACCGAACCCCACCATGCGCCTCAAAGCCGGGTCCACAGCCTGGGCGACCAGCTCCGCCGTCCGCAGCGACGCCAACGGACGCTCCAACATCCCCGGATACAACCGGTACGGCCGGCCACGGAAGACCCCCACGGCGGGCACTCGCGGATCCCAAGGAACCGCGTCCTCCAACGACGCCGCGGGCCCGGCCAACGCCACCAGCGACTCCATCAGCTCACGCATACCACCCACCGCCCGCACCGCAGGACGCCGCTGCACCGCCAGCCTCACCGCATACGACAGAGTCAAATGCCGGTGCATCCCCAACGGCGAGGACGCGATCGCGTGTACGGCAGCCAACGGATCACCGAAACCGGACAAGGCGGCCAGCACCGCACGCTCATGCTTCCGACGCTGACGAAGCCGCTCCTGCTCACCCGACTTCGCCTTGCTCCTCCGGCCGCCCATGACGCCCTCCGGCCCGCGATCCCACCCGCAGACGAAGCCAGTCCACGGTTCCGGGCACCGTACGCCACCCCACCGACAATGTGGACAGTCAGCGGATCACAAAACGTAACGAGATCGCACCGAAGGCGGTTGCAAATCCGTAGAACAAATGTCTTTAGGTCGTCCGAAGTCAATCAATCGCATTTTGCGACCTGGGCTCCCGGCCGACCAAGGAGCACTCTCTCGACCGAACGACAACTACCGAGTGTGACCGTAAAGGTCTCTGCCGATTTCACTGGACGAAAGTTCGAGTGGGAAATTCCCCACTCTTGCGACGACACCCCGAACCCCTGCTAAGCTGGACTTATGAGCCACTCCCCTTCGAGGCGAGTGGGAAATTCCCCACAGATGCGTGTTCGGGCAAACCTCTCGGACACGCGCACTATTCACACGGCCCACGGGTTTGATGATCACATCAGCCTCGTGGGCCGTGTGCGTGTAGCGAACTTGCAGGTCAACGGCCCTGTAGAGGCTCGCCACGCTCTCTATCTCAGCATCGGCCAACGCCTCGCCGACGTTACCCAGTGAGTCGATCATCGCGTGCACCTCGGCGGCGCTGAGCGCGTCCGGTGCCGGTGTTCCCTCCAGTTCCGCCCGCGCGGCAGCCCGTACCGCTTGCGCCTCGTTCATCGGCTCGACCAGTGCCAGCGGGTCAATTCCGGCTTTGATGGCCTCTTGGAACCGGCCCAACTGAGCCTCCGCTTTCGCGAGCCGTGCTTTGGCCACCTCCCTCCCGTTCGTCGCACCGTTCGCTCCCTGCGACTCCACCAGAGCCGCAACGGTCCGGTCCCTGTTCTCCGGTGCGAACAATCGCCCGAGCCACCCGTTCACCGCTTCCTGAAGAACGTCTTCACGGAGGTAGACCGTGGGCGGATGAGTGGCCAGCGCAGGTGATCCGGGCGCGAGCGTCCGTGCCGGACACCGGTAGTACACGCCGCGCGCCCGTGGGCTGGCTTCCATCTTCCGGCCGCACGCCGTGCAACGGACGATGCCCCGGAATAGGTACGGCCGTTTCGTGGGCCGCTCGGCGCGCTCGGTCTTACGAGCCGTCTTCAACCCGCCGGCGGACTTCGACTTGCGTAGCAGGTGCGCCTGCGTGAACTCCTCGACACTCACGATCGCCGGATGAGCAGGCTTGCGGGACCGCACGATCCGATCGGCGCTCGCTCGCCGGAAGCGGATCACGTAGCCGGCCGCCACGTCGTCAGGGTCGAGCAGCATCTCCTGCCGCGCCCACCGCCCGAAGAACGCGAACCCCGTGTACCTCGGGTTGTCCAGGATCGCCCGGACCGTGCTGCCCTGCCAGCCATCGGCCAACCGGTGCCGGTTCTGGTCCGGCCGCCGAGCAGACGGGCACGGAATCCCGTCACGGTTGAGGCCCGTTGCAATCGCCCGGTCACCTCGACCGCTCACGTACTCGGCGAAGATCCGCCGCACCACCTCCGCCGACTGCTCGTCAATGGCCAGCACCCGCAACCGGTAGCCCTCACTCGCCTTCCGCGGGTTCGGGTGCGGACCACCGTCCACCACGACATAGCCGTACGGCGCACGTCCGCCCTGGTGCCGCCCCTCGTTCACGACCTGAGCATCCATCGCCGCTCGGACGCGTGCCTGCACGTGTTGCCGCTCGGACTCGCTCATCCCGCCGAGCACGCTCATCAGCATCTTGTGCGAGGGGTTCCGGGCGTCGAACTTCCCGCCCAGTTCCGGCACCCACAGATCGACGCCGTACGCGGCGAACTTCGGCGCGATCAGCGAGAACTGGTTGCCGAACCAACACCGCGTGCCCTCACCAACCACCACGGCGTTCCACCCGCGATACGGGTCCTTCAACGCCGCCAGCAGCCGAGCCGCTTCCTCTCGACGCTCCCACGGCACGGACCGTGACTGCCCCACGTCGAAGAACTCCTCAGCGACGACACCACCGAGCGGTTCCACGAACTTCCGCGCGTTGCCGAACTGCCAGCCGCGCGACGTCTCGGGATCTTGGTTGTCCTCCGTCGAGCACCGCCCGTAGACCGCTACCGGCCCGATACCGTCCTCGATCGCTTCGACCACCTCGACGCCCAGCAACTCGTCCAGCGTCGCCCACGGGTCTCGGCTGATTTCAACAGTCACTGCCACCCCCTTCCGGAGGTCCGTCCAAGACCTCCACCTCGGTCAGTTCGACCAGTATGGCAAGCAGTATGCGGCTGACAGCAGGCTTCAGCACAGGAAGTTCATCCGGCAGGCGCACCGTGACAAGCTGGTCCGCGGTCATGCCTGATCACCGGCCCGTGAGCCGATTTCATCAGCCGCCACCCGCTCGACAGCCGCCCGGATGTCCGCCGTCAGATAGCCACGAACACGCCGTGAGGTCTCCCCGTCCAGCACGTACTGCCGTAGCGGCTTGCACCCCAGCTCGCTCATCTCACGAGCAAACGTGACCGCCTCGACCTCCAGCGCCTCTACCAGCTCCGACGTGGGCACGAACTCGCGTTCGTCCAGTTCCTCGCCGAGATAGTCCACGACCGCCGCCAACGGCTCCTGCAGGTCCACGACCCACCCGTCAGCCGTCCCGCTCACGATCGCCTTGACGATCGACGTCGAGTCGATCGGAGGTGTCGCATCGTCGCCTACGGCGTGACCGGCGAGCGTGCCCGCCGCCTCCCGAAGCGCACGACCACGCGCACAGATCACCCGCCACTCGGCGTTCGGCATGTAGTACGTCCGCACGGTCATGGCGATCATGTCCGCCCCGGCGTCCGTCTCGCCGTCCGGCCGCAGGATGCCGACACCCTTGTGACTCGGAAGCAACGTCGAAGCGTCATACCCACGTGTGT
Organism: Saccharothrix sp. 6-C; assembly: GCF_016695385.1. Lineage (NCBI taxonomy): Bacteria > Bacillati > Actinomycetota > Actinomycetes > Pseudonocardiales > Pseudonocardiaceae > Saccharothrix > Saccharothrix sp. 6-C. The sequence goes on from NZ_CP064192.1 coordinate 4,391,097, forward strand.
TCATCTGCTCGCCGAGCACGATGTTCGAGTCACGCCAGTCCATCACCCGCAACGCGAACCGCGAGCCGAGCACCGCCCGCAGCCGAGACGGGATGGTGTTCGAGTCCGGCCGCTGAGTGGCCAGGATGACCACCACACCGGCCGCCGGTCCCTTCCGTACGAGGTAGGTCAACAGGTCAGCGATGTACGCGCCGAGAGTGGTCTTCTTGCCGCCAACCTGTTCACGGGTCGGGTTCTCCAGGAACACCTGCACCTCATCGATCACCACTCCGGTGATGGGCATCCCGAGGTCCGCGTCCCGTGAGATAGCCGGCGTGATCTTTGACTCCGGACACACCTCATCGTCCAAAGTGGCCATTCGCGCATACCGGGCTTGCACCTCCGCCACCAACTCCACGAGGTGATCCCGCACGGCGTATGCGTGCTCAAGCTCATCTCCGCACACGTACCGGTACGCGATCTGCTCGGCAGCCTCCCAGTCCTTGCCGCCCTTGCCGTCGAACACGTACAGCCGCGCGTACGCATCCAGCACCAGCCCTGCCGTAGCCAACCGAGTGGCGAACGTCTTGCCCTGCCTAGGAATCGCACCAACGAGCAACGACGTCCACACCAACGGAAGGTCAACGCGCCGGTTCCGCGCATCCCGCCCGAACGGCACCGGCCGCCACGCGTCCCACCGCTCCACATCGAGCAACGGCGTGCGCAACGGCGGACCCGCGTACGGGTCTTCGTCAGCGACCCACAGAGCCACCCGCCCCGCGTGCCCACCGCGCCCACGGACCCGCTCCACGATGAGCTGTACCTCGTCCACCGCCAGCGCCGACGCCAGCGCGTCCCGGTGCTTGATGACGTCGGCAGCCTTCCGCGTGGCCGGAAGATCGACCGTGACCGCCCAGCCCTCCCCAACACGCGCCGCGCGTTCGACCAACCGCAAGGTCTCGTCCTTGCCGATCAGCTTCGCGTCCCGGAACGCGTCGACCAGGAGCTGCGAGTCCATCGTCCAAGCCAGCGTGCGCGCTCCGCCCAACACCGCCTTACGTCCCGGCGAGCCGTCCTTCCGACGCCCCACGATCGCCAGCGCCACCGACGCCAACCCGGCCGCACTCCACAGGACAATCCCGCCGTAGAGCACGTACAGCACGAGCAGCGCCGCCGAGACAACTCCCAACACGACACCGGTCACCTTCCACCGGAACAGCGTCAAGGCGCGAATCTCCACGAACTTATCCGCCAACTTCTCGGACTGCTCCGCAGCCTCCCGATAGTCCCTCACCCGAACCCAGCGCCGCCACGCGCGAGCCGCTACCACTGCTCCCCTGCCGACTCCGCTGACGAACCGGTTTGGCAGACGCACGAACCATCCGAGTAAATCTTTCAACCAACACTGAAGCAATTGTGGTGACTTTAACTTCGGCGGTACAACACCGGCTCGCCGCCAGCCGCTCCCCAACCGCCGAACCAACGTCTTCGGTTCACCGACCAACTCGCCATCGAGCACCGGTTCCGTGGGCACCAGGTCGCCGTTCATGAACGGCCCCCGTCCTCGACGAGCGCCGCCGCGAGTCTTGACGACAGCCCACGCGAGCATCCGGTGACCTCCCGGACCCACGCCGGCGTCACCTTCACGTCCGGCGTCCGCGCTGCCCGAGCCACGGCGAGATAGTCCGCGAACGACGTCCGCGGAGCCGAGGGCGCCGGTGCCGGCGGAGCGCTCGGCGCGGCGTTCACGGCCCCACCGAGCTTGTCCCGCAGCTCCGTGACCGCCTCGGCAGCCACGAACACGACCAATGGCGGCACCGAGTGCAAGACTACGAGCGCCGCCGATCCGGCCACGAACGCGCTCCAGGTGTTCATGACGTACGTGGCAGCGAGCGTGAACCACTTCGCCGCCCGCACCCATCCGCCCATCCGGACGCCGTACCGGGCGGTGACCTGCTCGGCCCGCAGGATCGCCAGCAGCACCAGCGACACCATCGGGTCGAGCAGCCACGCCGCGCACCACGCCAGCGACCAGACCGGCGCACCGGCCGCCGCGAACTGCTGGACGTTGGTCATCGTGAACGCCAGCCCGAGCAAGATCCCCGTCCAGCAGAGCCGGTCCACCTGCCGCGCCACCCGGTCCACCGGCTCACTCATCGCCGCTCACCTCGACGACGAGTCGGCTCGTACGTCGTCACGGTCAGCGCCCGCGTCAACGTGTAGGACGCGAACAGCGCAGGCACGACGAGCACCGCCAGGAGCAGCCACCCGTCACCGCGTTGGGTGATCACCACCCACTGAACGATCACGACCAGCGCCGCGTTCACCAGCACCCGGCCAGCCAGCGACACCAGCCGAGCACTCGTCCGTGCCGCGTTCGCGGCGGCTTTCGCCCGCCGAGCACCAGTCCGCCAAACGAGCAGCAGCACCAGGACCACGCCGAGACCGGCGAGCAGTTGCGTCGGAGTGAGGCTGAGAGCGTTCATGAACTCGGCCCCCTCTCGACCCGTTCACCGCGTCGCAGCCAGTGCGGGTGCAGTTCGCGCCGGTCGTCGGCAGCCATCCCGCCCCACACGCCGACCGGCTCCGCACCGGCCGTGCGCAACGACAGTTCCAAGCACTCGTCCCGCACCGGGCAGCCCGCGCACATCCGCGCGACCAACTCCCGATCGGTCATCTCCTCGTCAACCCACGGCGGCAGGTCTGGGAACGCCTCCATGCACAGCCCTTCGCGTTCCACGACCAGGGCCAGCACCGCACTCGGCACCCACCGAAGCCGGTCCAGCGCCCAAGCGATCTCGACCAGGTTCACGGCGTGCCCCCCAGACGGGGCGAGCCGAGCAGCCGCACCAGCACGTTCACCGGGATGACGAGCCGGCCGCGTCGCCGCACGACCGGCAACCTGCCGAGCCGGACCGCGCGGTGAACCGTGTCCGCCTCGACGCCGAGCACCCAAGCGGCCTGACGAACGGTGTAACCGGAAGAAGGTAGAGAAGTACGCATCAAGAAAGCCCTTCGGTTAATCGAGCTAACGATTTCAGCTCTAAATTGATGATTTCAGCGCAACGGAAGGCGCGTTTGATCGCACCCGGCGCGAAATGCGCCGTGTCACGTCACGGAACAGCGGGAAACGGCTAATCTCAGCGCTGAGGCGGAGCGCGGAGGAATACGTGTCGGAGGATTGGGCGGCAGTCGCCAAGGCCATCAACCAGCGCGTGAACGAGCTGGGTTGGCGTCAACGCGAGCTTGCGGAACGCTCGCACGTCTCGCAGGCGATCGTCCGCGAGATCCAGCACCACACAGTCGAGCGCCGCCGCAGCCCGAGGACGCTGGAGTCCCTGTCGACCGCCCTCGGCTGGCACCCGCAACACCTCGAATCGGTGCTGCACGGTCGAAAGCCGCCGGAGGCGGACGAGCCGGTCACCGACCCCGCCGACAGTCTCTGGTCCCGTTTGGACGGTTTCGAGCAGCGGCTCAACGACATCACCGACCGCCTCGACGACCTCAAGTCGGACCTCTCGACCGTGATCGAACACGTCCGCGACCGCCGCTAGCGCGCTGCATTTCCGCTGGTGGAGCGAGCTGTTTTCCATGGCTCAATTCCACTGCGGAAGCGCCTTCGACCCCATGCATCACCGATGCACGTCCACTGCACAACCAGTGCACATCGCTCCGGGGGATAGCGAGAAGATGAGCCTGCACGAGGGCTGGACCGGCCGAACCGCCAGCGCACTCCAGGTAGCCATGCGCCTCACCAACGAGGCGTTCGCCGAGCACCTGGGAATCGCCGTCCGCACGGTCGCCGGCTGGCACCAGAAACCGGACCTCAAGCCGAAGTCCGAGATGCAACAGCTCCTCGACACCGCCCACGACCAGGCGGACCCAGGGGCCAAGGTCAGGTTCGCCGCCCTGATCGCCGAGCCGAAGCTCGACCTCCCGGACGGCTCGGCGGCCGACGCCGAGCTACGCCTCAGCTCTGACCCGAACATCGTCGCGGCGCTCGACTGGCTCGACCAGCACGCGGGCTGGGAGCCGGGGACGGCACGACGCGACGTCGCCGCCCGCCTCGTCCGCCTGGACGTCCGCGCGCTACAAGACCGGGGTGTCCGCCGAGGTCGGGTGAACCAACGCGACACAGCACGTGCGCTCGCCGGCTACTACGGCACAACCACCACCGGCCACGGCCGCTACGCCGCCCGCTTCGGCTCCACCACCCGCGCATCCACGACCGTGTTCACACACCCGGACTGGCTCGACGTCGACTGCCCGCTCATCCCGGCCCACGACCGGCTCAAGCTGTCGACCGTCACCCCGAACGATCACCAGACGATGGACGAGGCGAGCGCCGGACACGCGGCACAGCGGCTCGCCGAAGCGCTGGCGCTCGGCAACCGCATGTTCAACATGCCGCTGTACCGACTGCTCGACGTCGGCGTGGGGAAACACGTGCTCGCCGGCTCCATAGGCGTGACGAACTTCGTGGGGTATGTGGTGACGATGGACCTGCTCGAAGGCGAGTTGGTCGACGCGCTCACCACCGACCAACCGATCAGGCCCGGTGCCCTCCCCCTCCGCGACGCCTACCTACCCGACCTGCCCTCGGTCCTCGACGTCTCCGGCCGCATGTGCGCGGGCGGCACTCTCGCCCTGACTGCGATCGCACGACCAGCTGACCCGTTCCGCGGCGAGGCCGACTATCTCCTGCTGGTCCAGGAACGCTCAGGCCACGTCATCAACGCCGCACGCCGCCTGGCGGTGATCCCCAAGGGCTTCCACCAGCCGTTGACCGACTACCGGGCCGACGCCCAGATCGGCGCGACGCTCCGCCGCGAGATGGAAGAGGAGCTGTTCGGCCGCGACGACATCGACAACACGATCGGAGACCAGCGCCACGCCGACCCGATGCACCCGACCCGCCTGTCCGAGCCGATGCGCTGGCTGCTCGCCGAGCCGGGTCGTCTGCGGATGGAGTGCACCGGGTTCGGCCTGAACCTCGTCAGCGGCAACTTCGAGTTCGCCAGCCTGATCGTCATCGAAGACGAACAGTTCTGGACGAAGTTCGGCGGACAGGTCCGTGCGAACTGGGAAGCAGCGAACCTCCGTCAGTTCTCCAGCTTCGACACCGAAGGTCTTGAAGAACTGGTCAACGATGTAGCGTGGAGCAACGAAGGACTGTTTGCGCTCCTCCAAGGGCTCCGCCGCCTACAGCAAATCGGCGGAAACCGCGTGAACCTGCCAACGATCGAATGGGAGACAGAGTGACCGCCAACTGGCAAGCCGGAAACGCCAACGAAGACGGCGCGGTGACCCGCGGCTGGCTGGTAGGCCACTTCATCGACCCTTCCGAGGGCGTCCGGTCGCAGAAGGACGTCGAGGTCAAGTGGTTCAACCACCCCGCAGGTGACAAACGTGTCGAGTGGACCTCTGACGACCAGCGAACGACTCTGGTTCTCTTGGTACAGGGCAACTTCCGCGTCGACACCACCGAGGGCAACACCACGATGACTCGGCCCGGCGACTACGTGATGTGGGGTGCCGGCGTCGACCACTCGTGGGAAGCGCTCGAAGACTCGACCGTCCTCACGGTCCGCTGGCCGTCACAGACCTGACACCTCGATCGCTGGCAGCTTCACCCGCCGACCACCGATCCCCGCCAGCCGCCGAAGTCCTTGGAGCAACGCGAACAGCCCTTCGTTGCTCCAAGACTCGTGCGTCACCAAATCGGTGACCAATTCGTCGTCAAGGCTCGAATACAACCGCAAGCCGGACGCCTCCCAGTTGGCTTCAACCGCTCCGCCGAAGCGCGTCCAGAATTCCTCGTCCTCAATAACCACAAGACTGGCAAACTCGTAATTCCCGCTCACCAGGTTGAACCCGAACCCGGTGCATTCCATCCGCATCCTGCTCGGATCTTCGCGCAGCCACCTCATCGGCGCAGACCACCGCCCAGGGTGCATCGGCGCAGCCGCGCGGCCCTCCCCCGCCGTGGTGTCCACCTCGTCGCGGCCGAACAGCTCCTCCTCCAACTCTCGGAGCAGCGTGGCGCTGACCCGAGCGTCTGCACGCACATCGGTCAACGGCTGGTGGAAGCCCTTCGGTACAACGGCCAACCGCCCGGACGTGTTGAGCACATGCCCAGACCGCTCCTGCACCAGCAGCACGTAGTCCGGCGCCCCACGGTACGGATCACGCGGACGAGCGATGGCACACAGCGCCAGCACACCGCCTGCGCACACGCGTCCCGGTAGGTCGAGCACGGCATCGAGATTCGGCAAGAACTCGTCCCGTAGCGGCAGCGCACCCGTCCCAGCACCAGACACCACCGCCTCGACCAGCTCGCCTTCGAGCAGGTCCGCCGTCAAGGCGTACTCGGCGAAGTCCACCAGCCCCACCGTGCCCTCGATGGCCGAACCGACGTCCACACGCAGCAGCCGGTAGAGCGGCAGGTTCATGACCCGCACGTCCAGCGCGGCCCACTCAGCGAGCCGGTCCACAGCCGCTTCCGCCGCCACTTCACTCAGGGCAGCGCGCGGACCATCACGGCGGCCGGCGAGCACCAGGCGGTCGTTCTCCGCCGTCAACGAAGCGGGCTGATCAAGCCACTCGGGACGAGCAAGGATGCTGGTCCTGACGTCTTCGCCACCACAACGCACGCGGTACATGCCGTGCCCAGCGACCCCACGCCGGTAGTACGCGCGGAGCGCACGAACGATCTCCTCCCGACTCACCCTCGCGCGCCGATACCGCCGGTCGACCAGCGCGCCCGCTTCGAACGTGGAGAGCTTGGCGTGAACCTTCGCTCGGCTCTCCCCTGGTGCCCGCCCGGCCCGCTCGTCCAACCAATCGGCCATATCAGCCAAGTCGGTGTTCGCACGCGCGTCCAACCTGCCGACGTCGTTCCCCGCGGACCCAGCAGCCGAAGGTTCCGCCAACAGCTCGTGGATGCTGGTCCGGAAGATCTTCTCCAACAGCCGAGCAGTCACCGGCCGGACCGGACCGAGCGGTTGACCTGACGACCTCCGCCCCGCAGCGAGCCTGTGGAGGTGACGCAAGCTGATCGTGCCGGGTTCTCCAGCCTCCCGCGCGAAGACCTCGACGTACTCGGCGAACTCCTCCAGCGTCTGCTGTCGGTCCCAAATCTTCTGCTCAAGCACCGTCCGCGCCGTCCGCATGACCACCTCCTATCGGCTGATTCTGCGCTGACAAGCCGTTGATTTCAGTGTGTCACGACGCAGCAGTCACCCGTCCCGAGGCCCGTCCCACCCAACCAACCCGTCCCGACCGACGGGACACCAAGCGCATCAGCACTGACCAGCGAAAACACGCCGTAGTGACGTTTGGGACGGGACACATCAACCCGTCCCAGACACGCGAAACGGCCGTGTGCGACGCCATCCGAATGGATGGTTCGCACACGGCCGTCCCGTCCCACAGGTGCCGGGGGAGGCGTCCGGCACCCCATGCCCAACCGTCGAAGGTGCGGTCAACGACGGTTGGAAGTCTCCAGCGCCAACAGCCGCGCCAGCTCCGGCCCGCTCATCAGGCCGTCACACTCGACCGGCGACACCAGCCACCGCGTCTCGTATCCCTCGACCACAGCCGGCGGTAGCGGCAACAACCCATCCGCGGGGAAGACCAGCTTCTCGTCCAACCCTCCGGACGACGACACGACGAACACTGCCGACTCGATCATCACGCCGAACATCGGGATCGGCAGCATCACCACCGGCGTCGGCGCACTTCTGAACGCCTCGAACTCGATCACCAGCCGAGCTCGCTCCGGCTCCACGACGATCGCGGTCATCAGCGTCCCGAGGACAGCCAACGTCGACCGCGTGACGCCCTCCTCCAACACCGGCCACAGTCGCCGAACCTCCTCCGGGTCCAGCGTCGCCAACACCGGAGACGACAGGGCAAGCGCTTCGGAGTCGGCGTTCGTCACGGGATCGACGTAGGTGTCATCGATCCACAACGCACCCGGAACCACCGACCATCCACGCTCGACGCACTCCAGCGCGGTCTCCAGCCCGTTACTCCCCACCTTCGCCCCCAACCCAGAAGATCTGGGGAATCGCACGCCCACCGGCCCGGTAGAAGATCAACGCGTTCTCCGCCGACTGCAAACCCATACGCGTCCCGCCATGAACGCTGACCACCTCCACACCGGTCTTGGTGGTCATCCCCCACGCCACGATCTGCAAGTCCTCCGGAGGCCCGAACGTCTCCTGGACCACCGCGAACACCCGCGGAGCCTGGTCGTTCACCAACTCCTGCACGTCGCCGACGATCTTCGGATCATCGAACAGCGAAACAGGCGTCTCGCCACCCTCTGCCTGGTCCCCGTCACTCTCCAGCGTCAAGGTCATGACTGCCTTCCCTCTGCTCCTCACGGATCAGACGCACCTCATCCCGCGCCCAAACCGCCGCCTGTGCGTTCTCCTGGCACTGCCGCACGTACCGCCTACCGACAGCGACGAGGTAGAGCAGAGGCATCACGAGCCACACCAGGAACAGCACGACGCCGCCGAGATCACTCGCCAACTCACTCCACACCACGAACATCACCGCCTCAGACGATCCGCTGAACACAGGTTGACCGGCGGTCCAGTCGGAAGGAATGACCTCTGCCTGCCCCACAAAGACATGGGAGGTCAAGCACGACTAAAAGCAGCTTGTAACTTCACGACCATAAAGGACCGTGATGGCAATCAACAACTTGATTTATGCCCTTGGCGACCAAGACACGCTTGCCGATCGCGATTGACAGTTGGCACGATTACCGCAAGATCCACGCAGCCTACAGTCAACCAACTACGCAGAAGTCGTCTCATCGTCCATCGGCAATGTTTCGACATCAGCGATTATATCGACCACCGATGAATATCGAGCATCTCGGCGAATGCTTGTACACCGATCCACAATTTCTCCAATCCGACCAGTGCAAACACCCAGCCGCTCACGCCCCGAGAAGATGAAAGAAAGTACCGAACCTATCGCATATATCTCGGCAAGTGTGTCGAAGTCCTTAAAGTGATCGAGCGTTGGATCGATGATCGTCCCCTTCATTGACGACCCCGTTGCCGTTAGGCCCGACCCGATCTCTTTGTGTAGCCCAAAATCAGACAGCTTGACCATAACGGCAGGAAATTCGTATTGCTTAACCAGAATATTGCGTCGACTAATATCTCGATGAAGAATACCTTTGAAGTGGAGGTAGTTAACGCCATACAGGAATTGCAGCGCAATCCTTTTGCGGACCCCAAAGCTCAAACGGGCATTGTGTCTCGATATAAACGAAGCCAAGGTGGCATCGCAGTACTCCATAGTATACGAGTTGTTGAGGTCGTCGTAGGCATACGCCTGCACTATGTACGGAAAACTAAGATTTCTAAGCAAATCATACTCAGCTCGAAACCGCTTCAAATCCTTCGGCAGAAGTCCCTTCCTAGCACGTTTAACCGCAATATAGACACCCCGCTCCTCGTCGAGGTACTTGTGTACGATTGCATAAGACCCCTCACCTACAAGTTGAAGGGGATACTGCCGTTGCGACGGTTTTGGACGAACCACTTCGTCCACGGAGGCGAAAACCTGGTCGTAGCGCTCGACGGCAATCGGTCCAAAGTCGTCGGGAATAGAACTGCCGCCAGACCGCGTCAGGAACTTCTTACAGCGATCAAGCGCGAGTTGGTAGACGGGCGAAATCCAGAATTCTACGCCAACTCTACGCAGAGTGGCCTGCACCTCCTCCAATTCAACGATGAGGTCGAGGAGTTGCCTGCTTTCATCAGCGTTATAATGTCCGTTCACGCGCTTCTTTTGGTTCATAAAATCTAGCAAGTAGTTAAGGCGTTGATGGAAGGATGCGAACACTGGAGCAAGATTGGAGTCCGTTGTCGAATACAGACGGAGAAACGCCGGGTCGGCCGGTGTGGCGCCGTAACGGTCATGCAAGTCGCTCAACACAAGATCTTCACGTACCACGATCCAGCCACCTTCCCGAATATCCGAAGTGAGAGACAGTCAACTGCGACACGTTAACAACTATAGACGAAGAGCCCCGATGTAACGATCCGACACAGAGCGCACTGATATCCACTAAGTGCGATACTTACGACGACCCTGCAGAACGTTTGATAGCCGTTGACACCAAAAGAGAATACCCCATATAGAAGTGACTCAATTGGATTACGACTTCTATAAATTGAACAGTGCGCCATTTGATGAGGAATTCATCCTTCATCAAGGCCTGCATCTCTTCGGCGTTTCGCGCCCAGTGGATCAAATCTCCGTACTGAAAAAGAGACAAAATTTCCTGCGGCTTCACGTCTTCCCCTGGAACGGGAAGCGACGATGCACCCCCCATACGTTCAATGACCTTTCGATCGGCCATTGCTGTCAAAAGCGATGCACTGAGAAGGCCATGAGCACGATTCCATCGCTGTTGCCACTCAATTCGCTCATCGCGACGGCTGTCAGCTTGAAAATTTACTCGCCTACCGATAATCTTTCGCGTTTTATTGTAACTTGCGGGTTCCTCTGTGCTTGCGAGTTGTCGGAAGAGCACAACTGTCCCCCGCAGAGCTTCTTTACTCGGCAGATCCGCACTTACCTGCTCGACTCCGTCCTTAAAAGAGACACGGATACCTCCTTTACTGCTCAACACAGTGGACTCTGACAACTCGTAACATGTATCAACATAGCGTTCAAGCACCCGAAGCTCATCAGGCGTAAAACCCTCAAGGGGAGGAAATTTATTCGGATCGGGCAAGTCAAATACAAAACGAATTAGTTGCCACCAATACCGGTAGCCGTCGGGATTCGTACTTCTCGATGCGTAGGGAGGAGCAAAACTCAAGGGCTGAGGAAGGGCAAGGCTCCGCCACTCACGAGCTTCTATCTGGACGTGTTCATCTTGAGGCATGGACAGATTGTCGCACATGCCCCCCTCGATGCCAGTGGAGACACGCCGCACCCTACCGAAGGGGGAATATTGGTGAAATATACGGCACGCTCGATACTTCCTATCAATTCAAAGCTAACTAATTCAGCAAGTAATAGAGCTCTCGACCATAAGCTCACTAGAGCAACAAAGAGGCGACTTTCCGAAAGTAGCGAACGCCAATTACCATAGAAATCGAAGAAAGGCCTGCACTGCTCACCTTTACGCGATTCGCCACCATATCCGAATACTCAGCCTAAAGATAGGTTAGTCGAGCTTGCATCCATACGGACGTAAAAGAAGATACAAAAATCCCGCCTCGCTCGCAAATGTAGCTAACGCGAGCGGGGCAGGAATACGCTTAAATCATGCGATATCAACAAGATTGAGGCGTGTGAATAGTGCGCAAGTCCGGCCTCGGACACATAATTTGCCCCGCGAGATATCTCCAGGTCAGCTGGGAGTCTCGTGGGGCATTGTGTTTCCCGACCCTGCTTCGACCCTACCTGATGGTCGCTGCTCGTAGGATGTCTGCCGATGCGAGGGCAAGAGCAGCGGGCGGCGTCCGGCTCGTCCCACGACCTGTCGACCGCGGTCACCGCCGTGCTGGCCCGGCAGCCGGTACTCAGCTCCCCCGGCTCGGGATGCGTTCCGCGAACGGGTGGTGCCGAGGGCGACGTGGAACGCGGTCTGCCGGCGCCGACCCTGGGGCGCTGCCGGGCCGATCCGTCGCCGGAGAGGCTGGCGTGTGGGGCGGGTTCTGTGAGCCGGTGCATCGATCTGACCCCTTGGCGCATCGGGCTGATCCGCTTCCGAGGCCGGCGCGCAGCTCACGGTCAGCAGGAGTTGTTCGCCTGCCTTTCCAGGGTGTTCGGTCCCAGGGCTGCTATGGACTGGCTGCGGTGCCAGGCGCCTGCGTGGTGCGCGCGCTGGCCCGGTGCTGCCGCGGTCGAGCAGGGCGACCCCGGCGGTGTCGCAGCGGAAGACGAGTCCGAGCTCGTCGACCAGCCGTGCGGTGTGCTCCGGGCCGGGGTTGTCGGCGATGCCCACGGCGGTGAGGTGTGCGGCGATGCGGCTGAGCAGGTGATCCTCGCGCAGGTAGAGGTTGCCCGGTGCGCCCTCCGGTCGGGTACGAGACCAACCCGCATCGACCCAACGTCGGTCGCGTTCCGCGTCCGCGCTCGATGGGGTGGGCACGGCCTGCTCGTTGAGGTGGCGGGCAATGCCCGCAGCACTGTGCCCGGCCAGACGTAAGGTGAAGATCAGCTTCACGACGAGCGCGGTGGCCGGGTTCGGCACGAGTCGCTGCTGCCGCACACCGCGACGCGCCAACGCCCGATTCGGGTGCGGGCTGGCGTCGACGAGCCGGTAGCCGTAGGGCGGCCTGCCGCCGAGGTAACGTCCCTGTTCGACGGTCTGCATGCGCATGGCGGTGACGACCCGGTGGCGGGAACGCAGCACCTCTGTGAGCGAGCGCTTCGCCAGCAATGTCAGCAGCGCTTCGTGCGCGGGGTTACCGAAGTCCACCGGCCCCTCCGCCTCGGGCAGCCACAGCTGCACCCCGTACCGCTCCAGCACCGCCCGCAGCTCCCGCACCTGACTGGTGTCGAGAAAGGCGCGCTCGTACTCGCCGACCACCACCGCGTCGACCCGGGCCGCGTTCGTGGCGATGTAGCGCAACATCGCCGCAGCCCGAGGCCGCAGATGCCACGGCACCTGACGGGAACACCCGACCTCGACGTACTCCCCCACGATTCTGCCGTGCCCGCCGGTGAGCCGGCGGGAGACATCCAGCTGCCACGCCCGAGAGGTGCGCGGGTCCTGGTGCTCATGGGTGGAAGCCCGGCCGTAGAACAGAAACCGCAGACTGCCGACAGGAGTCGCATCCATGGTCGGGATGCCCGGCGGGACCGTGGCGGCGATCCACTCGGCAAGCGTGGTCGGACGGGACAGGGCGGACACCGACATGGCGCGGTCCTCGACATCGGAACGGGGGTTGGACGCCGGGGTGACGAGGCGTCTTCGCCATGATGACAAGGAACTCCAGATATACGCCCGATCGGAGCAGCCCGAGCCGCCTGTGCTTGTCTGAACAGCTGCGGCGTACGCGTATCTGACCGTGCCTGGTGGCGTCGATACCCACGGCGAGTCGCTGCTCGAGAGCGCGGAACCGCGCTGCCGCAGGCTTGACGTCGGCTTCAGTCTCTCGCGCACCGACGCCGACCTACCCCAGGTCGACCGCTCAACCGCTGTCCGGGTTGGCGCTGGTGAAGTGGTCGAGCTCGTCGAGCTGCTGTTGGACGCGTTCGGCGTCGGTGTCGCGGCCTTGTTCCCGGTACAGCTCCAGTGCCTCCCGCCACACCGTGCGGGCTAGGTCGAACTGTCCGAGTGCAGCGTGGGGATGGCCCACGCTGTCGAGGTTGTCCGCGACCTGGTAGGCGTAGCCGATGCCGCGGAACAGGGTGAGGGCGTGGTGGTAGTGGTCGAGGGCCTGGTGGTGGTCGCCGGTGTGGTGGGCGATGTACCCGAGGCTGTCCAGGGTGGCCGCCTCGCCGTCGGGGTCGTGGTGGTGTCGGTGCAGGGTGAGGGCGGCCTGGCAGTGCTCGCGGGCGGTATCGAACCGGCCCAGGCGCGCGGCGTACCAGCCCACCGCGTTGAGCGACTCGGCTTCCCATACCGGCTGGTCGAGGGCGCGAATGAGGGCGAGGGCGCGGTGGGCGTGCTCCAGGGCCTGCCGGTCGTCCCTTCGCTGTTCCCAGGCGAGCGCGAGCACCTGGTGGGTGTGGGCCTGTCCGGTGGGGTCGTGGTGGCGCACAGCCAGGTCCAGGGCCTGCTCCAGGTGGGTGGTGGCCTGTTCGTGCAGGCCCAGCACGGAGCAGGCGTTGCCGAGGAGTCGGTGGGTACGGCCGCGGGTGGTGGGGTCGGGCAGGTGGTCGGCGGCGGCCAGTGCGGCCCGCCACGTGGTGACCGCGTCGTGCCGGTGTCCCCGCCGATTGTGGAAGGTGGTCAGGTTCCAGGCCAGGTGCCAGATGGTGTGGTGGTGGCCGAGGGTGGCGGCGGTGCGTTGGGTGGCCAGCAGGGTGGCGTGCTCGGCCTGCAGCCAGGCCAGCGCCGCGGCGGTGTCGGGCAGCGGGTGCGGGTGGACGCCGGGCGCGGGCGGCTCGGGCGACAGGGGCGTGCAGTGGGGGTCCAGGAGGCGGTCGGCGGTGTGGGCGGTGTGCAGGTGGAAGTCCACCACCCGGGTCAGAGCCGCTTCCCGCACGTGCTCGGGCAGGATGGTGTGGGCGGTGTCCGCGGCGTAGGCGCGGACCAGGTCGTGCATGGCGTACCGGCCACCGGGCCGCCGTTCCAGCAGTGAGGCGTTCTCCAGCCCGCTCAGCGTCCTGCGGGCGGTGCGGTTGGGCAGTCCGGTGAGGGCGGCGGTGGCGGGTGGGGTGGTGTCGGGTCCGGGGGTGATGCCCAGCAGCGCGAACACGGTGCGTTGGGTGTCGGTGAGGTGGCGCAGGGACCGGGACAGCACAGTGGGCAGGCTGGCGGCCGGGTCGGTGTCGTGATCGAGCGCCTCCAGGCCGAGGTCGCGCAGTTCGGCGGCGGTCTCGGCCAACGCGACGTCGGGGTGGGGCCCGGCGGTGCGCGCGATGATCGACAACGCCAGCGGGTGGCCCCCGCACAGCCCGATCAGCTCGTCCACGGCCTCGGGTTCGGCGGCGACGCGGTCGGCGCCCAGGCGGGCGGCCAGCAGGCCGCGGGCCTCCTCGTAGGTGAGGACGTCGAGGGGCAGGTGGCGGGCTCCGTGCCGGTCGATCAGCGAGGCCAGCCGGTGACGGCCGGTGACCAGCACCGTGCAGGACGGCGAGCCGGGTAGCAGCGGCACGACCTGCTCGGCGGTGGCGGCGTTGTCCAGCACGATGAGCATCCGCCGCCCGGCCACCAGGCTGCGGTACAGCGCTGCCTGGGCGTCGAGGTCGGCGGGGATGCGGTTCGGGTCGACGCCCAGGGCGTCGAGGAAGCCGCGCACCGCCACCGCCGGCGCCACCGACTCACCGGTGGGACTGAAGCCGTGCAGGTCCACGAACAGCTGCCCGTCGGGAAATCGCTCCAGGTGCCGGTATGCCCATGCCAGAGCGAGCCAGGTCTTGCCGATGCCTCCGGCACCGCCGATCGCCGAGACCAGCACTGTCGTCCCCGCACCTGCCGGGCCGGTAGTGGGGGCTGCGGTGGTCGGTTCCCGCGTGTCGGTGCCTGGTTCCTGTGGTGTGGCGGCGTGGGTCAGGGCGCGGTCCAACCGGGCGAGTTCCGCGGTCCGGCCGGTGAACAGTCCCGGTGCGGCGGGCAGCTGCCGCGGGATGACCGGCGCGGGTCGCGGTGGTGGCGGGTGCAGGTTCAGGTTGCCGTGCACCACACCGACCGCGGCACCGTGATCGGTGGCGACGAGGTCACCGTGGATGCTCGTTGTCGCCGCGGTGCCGGCGGCCGGGGTGGTGTCGGGGTGAGGCGGGTCGGCCGCCGACGCGGTGTGCCCGTGGTCCGCGTCGGCTAGCGAGGGTTGTCCGGTTCTCCCGTCTGGGGCGGTGCGCTGATGGTGAGGTGGTCGCCGGTAGCGGCACCGATGGTGATGCCCCATGCCGCGCCGTTGACGCCACCGTGAATAGTCGTACTACGACCACCGGCCCCGCTGACACCCTCGTGGTGGCTGGAGCCTATGTCCCCGGTGCCGAGGTCGCTGGATTCGCCGTTGGTGCCTGTGGGTGTGCTGTTGTGCGGGGTTGGTGTGGTCGGGCCTGGCGGGTGGGTGACGAGGTGATGCAGGCGGGACTGGGTAAGAGTCGAGAGCCCGGTGCCGCCGCTGAGGTCGCGCATGCGGGTGGCGATGTGGTCGGCCCAGGCGGTGATGTCGACGTGTCGGCCGCTGTGAGCCAGTGCCTCGGCGCCCAGGAGCAGAAGCCGTTCGTCGTGGACGATGTCGGCTTCCAGCGGGCCGAGCTGGGGTGGGATCTCGTGGTGTCGACCTTGTTCGAGCAGCAGTTCCCAGAGCGTGGCCAGGGCGGTGCGGCGGTGTGCGTGGGCGTGGTGGCGGAAGGTGTCCACCCAGCGTCGGCGCACGTCCTCCAGCGGCGTCCCACGCCACAACGCGAGGGCGTCGTGGAGGCGGTCAAGGTCGCGGTGTTCGCCCGCGGCACGGGTTTCCCGCAGGAAGCGGTGGTAGTCGACAGTGCCGGGATCGACGTCGAGAAGGTAGGCGTTGGCACCGGGCTCGTGGCGTAGCCAGATGCCGTCTCCCCCCGCTCGTTCCATGGCGTCGCGAATGTAGCCGACGTAGCGGATCAAGGTTTCCGGTTTGGGTTCGCTGCGCCCTTCCTCGACCCAGATCCGGTCGAGCAGCGTGGTGACCGGGACAGGTCGGCCGACCTCGACGGCCAGCAGGCCCAACAGACACCGCTCCGCCGACCTGGTCAACGTGATGACGTCGTCGTCGCTGTGGATCTCGACGTTGCCCAGTATCCGGATCTCCACCCGTCCCCCCGGCTGTAGCCCTTGCTGACGAGCGCAGTCT
This sequence comes from Saccharothrix sp. 6-C, assembly GCF_016695385.1. Taxonomy (NCBI): domain Bacteria; kingdom Bacillati; phylum Actinomycetota; class Actinomycetes; order Pseudonocardiales; family Pseudonocardiaceae; genus Saccharothrix; species Saccharothrix sp. 6-C. Next base: position 4,407,572 of record NZ_CP064192.1, read on the forward strand.
GGCGAGATCCGCCCCGTCGTCCAGCCGCAATAACAGTGCTGCACTCGTCCGTAACGCCAGTCCACCCGGATGGGGCAGGTGTCGTCGACCGTATGTGGCGGTTTTGGGCGTCGGGTCATCCGGTTGGTGTCCGACAACTGCGGACACCGCAGCGGACAAGATTCCCACCCGATTGGGGTAGCGATGTCGGCCGCGGTGTCGAGGACGCCGTCCGGGGATCTGTCGCGTGCCGCAACCGACGCTGTTTCCAGCCCCACAAGAGGGAAGCGGGGCGGAACGGAAACCGACGTCATGAGGACGGAATGGACTGGACACGGGTTCACGCACCACCACCGGACGAACAGCAGCCACCGTGGTCGTGTCTGGCGTTCACCGCCCAGCGCCGCCTCGGAGCACGCGGCGAGGGGGTGAGGACATGATCATCACATTCATCCCGATCGAGCGGGAGAAGACCTTCAGCAAGCCCAAGAACGACAACAACTAGAAGACGGGAGGGAGTGTCATGTTTCGTCCGTGTGTGAAGTACGAGCACCGGCCGGTCCGCCTCGGCGAGGACCGGGTGCAAATCGGTGGCTGGGTCCACGGTGTGGGCGCGATCATCCCGGACCCGGACGGCTGGGTGTGGGCGTTGCTGACGCTCCTGGACGGCACCCGCACGGTGGACCAGGTGGTCGCCGACCTGGTCCACCACCACCCCCGACACCCTGCCGCCGATATCGCCGACGCCATCGGTGAGCTGTGGCAGGCCGGTTACCTGGAGAACGCCGCCGCACCGGAGCCGCCCGGCCTAAGCTTGGCCGAGCGGGAGCGGTACGGGCGCAGCCGGGCGTTGTGGCGGTGGACGGACCTCGCCCCGCGCACGACGACGTGGGACGCGCAGCTGGCGTTGCGGCAGGCACGCGTCACCGTGATCGGGGTCGGCGGTGCGGGCAGCACCGCGGCGCTGGCGCTGACCGCCTCCGGGGTCGGCACCATCCACCTGGTCGAGCCCGACACGGTGGAGTTGTCCAACCTCAACCGCCAGATCCTCTACACCGAGCACGACCTCGGGCGCCCCAAGATCGACGCCGCCATCGGGCGCCTGCGGGCACACAACCGCGAGGTCACCGTGACCGGTGAGCAACTGCTCGTCGACGGTCCCGGCGTCCTGCGCCGGCTGTCGACAGGGTGTGATGTGCTGCTGCTGGCCGCCGACATCCCGCAGGAGATCCGGTCGTGGACCAACCGGGCGTGCCTGGACACCGGCACCGCGTGGGTCCACGGCGGCTACCACGGCCCCAGGGTCAACGTCGGCCTGTTCCGACCCGGTTCCGGCCCGTGCTACGACTGCGCACGCACCGCCACCGCGGAACACCTGGCCGCCGAACCACCGATCACCCCGTGGCCCCCTCTTGGTCAGACTGGTGCGAGACACCTCGTGTGATCGAGGTTCGTGATCAAGGGCGGGATCGGAGATTCTTGTGCTCGTGTCCACCCCATCCGACAAGCAGTCCCGGCGTTCCTCCGGCGCGACACCCACCGATCCGGCCGCGCGTCCGTCCCGGCGGACGTTCACCACCGAGTACAAGCTCGCTTTGGTCGCGGAGTACGAGAATGCCCCGAACGGGGAGAAGGGCGCGATCCTGCGCCGCGAGGGCCTGTACTCCTCGCACGTCATCGAGTGGACCCGGGCTCGAGACGCGGGCCGGTTGGGCGGTGCGGCGGCGGAATCGACGGCCTCGGCGACACCGGCGCGCAGGTCGGCCGAGCAGGTCGAGCTGGAGAAGCTGCGCCGGCAGAACGAGAAGTTGGCCTCCGACCTGGTCAGGACCCGGATGGCGCTGGACATCATGGGAAAAGCTCACGCGCTCTTGCGGGAACTCTCCGTGAGCACGGACGAGGGCAGGCCGCCCAGGACGTGACGGCGGCCGCGTTCGCCGAGCTGCGCGCCGCCGACGTCCCGGTAACCACGTCGTGCGCGCTGACCGGCAGGTCCCGGGCCACGCACTACCGCCACGCCGGGATGACGGGCCCGCCGTCCGGCCCCCGGCCGCGACGTCGTCCGCCGCCGCACGCCCTGGACGCAGCCGAACGCACCGAGGTGTTGGAGGTGTTGACCAGCCCTGTCTACCGGGACCTGGCGATCCCGCAGGTGTGGGCACGCGAGTTGGACGAGGGCCGTTACCGGTGCTCGATCTCCACGATGTACCGGATCGCCCGCGCCGCCGGGCAGGTCCGCGAACGCCGCCGCACCGCCACCCACCCGCCCCGGACACGCCCGGAACTGCTCGCCCGTGGTCCGAGCCAGGTGTGGTCGTGGGACATCACCGCGTTGAAAGGGCCGGTGAAAGGCATCTGGTACCGCTGTTACGTCGTGCTGGACATCTTCTCCCGGTACGTCACCGGGTGGCTGGTCGCCGCCGCGGAGGACGCGGTCGTGGCCAGGGACTTCCTCGCCGACGCCGTCGCCCGCAACGGCACCGCGCCACACACGGTCCACGCCGACCGCGGCGGCGCCATGGTCTCCAAACCGGTCTCCGCGCTCCTGGTCGACCTCGGCGTGCTCCGCTCGCATTCCCGTCCCCGCGTCTCGAACGACAACCCCTATTCCGAAGCCCAGTTCAAGACGATGAAGTACGTGCCCGACTTCCCCGAACGGTTCGGCTCCCTGGCCGACGCCCGCGCGTTCTGCGAGGAGTTCTTCCTCGCCTACAACCACGAACACCGTCACTCCGGCATCGGCATGCACACCCCCGCGTCCGTCCACTTCGGAACCGCAGAACAGATCCGCGACCAACGCCAGGCCACTCTCGACCGCGCCCACACCCGACACCCACAACGCTTCGCACACCGACCCCGACCACCCCGACTGCCCGAGACAGCCTGGATCAACCAGCCTGTCGAGCAACCGCAACCGACCCCGTAAACACAACCTGTCTCATCTGAATTGACAACTACCGGCCCGCCCAGGCCGATACGGAAGGAGTGCACGCGACCAACGCGGTGACGGCCGGGATGGCGGGCAACCTGGCGGCGCACGCGGTGATGAGCCTGATCACCGGTGCCCCGGCGTTGCCGGTCAACCGCGAGTACGGCATCAACCTGGTCACCCTCCAGGACACCTTCGCCCTCGGTATCCAGTCGGCCCGGCCAGATTGCCCCGCCTGCGGGCCGTTCGCTGCCTGAGCCGGTGGGTCGCGCCCCGTCACGGGGTGCGACCCGCCGGCTATCCGCGATCGTCGGGATCCACCAGTGCTTCGGCCCGCCGCAGTACCTGTCCGGCGCGCGGATCACCGGCCTCGGCCATGATCGCGGCAGCCTCCCGCAGACGCTCCACCGCCTCTCGTATCCGGCCGAGGTGGATCAGCGAGGTCGCGAGGGTCTCCAAGGCTTTGGCACGTTCGGCTTCCGCGCCGCCGTGCTCGCCATAGGCAGCCACGGACTGCTCGCACAACCCGACCACGGTGTCGTGCTCGCCCAACCCCTGCCGAGCGACAGCCACGTCGTGCAGGGCGTACGCCACCCCGAGCGGCTTACCCACCCGAAGCCGCAACACCACCTCCAGTTCGGCGTACTCCACCGCATCCTCGAACCGCCCCAGCGCGGCGCTGGTCTGACGTAGATCCCGGACCTCTACGACCACCCGCCCGACGACGGCCGGGTGATCTGCGTCGACGAGTTCGGGCCGCTCAACCTCCAGCCCCGCAAGGGCAAGGCCTGGCGGCCGACCGGCTCACCACTGCGATTACGGGCCACCTACAACCGCCACCACGGCGTCATGCACATGCTCGCCGCACTCGACCTGACCACCGGGAAGATCCACTACCGCATCCGGCGCCGCAAACGCCACGCCGAGTTCCTCGACCTCCTCGAGTCCCTGCGCGCCAGGTGGCCGGGACAGAAGCTCTACATCGTGGCCGACAACTTCTCGCCGCACCGCCACCCCGACGTCCGCGCCTGGGCCGCCGACCATGACGTCGAGCTAGTGTTCCTGCCGACCTACGGTTCCTGGCTGAACTGGATCGAGGCCGAGTTCACCGCCCTGCGCTACTTCGCCCTCAACGGCACCGACCACCGCACCCACGCCGAGCAGAACACCGCCATCGCGGCCTACATCCGCTGGCGCAACGCCAGAGCCCGACCCAAGACCGGCTTCGCCACCGACTCACCCATCCGCACCTGGACCCATTACCCGATCAAGGTTGCTTGACGCAGCACTAGGCAGCGCGTCGACCGGCGGCGTGGAGGTCGTCGGCCAGGGCGGCGAGAAGGTCCACCGCTTCCCGGACGTAGCGCCAGGCGGTGCTGCAGGAAACTTCGAATCCGGCGGCCAGACGAGCACAGGTGTCGCCGTTGCGCAGATGGGCGAACCAGCAGCGCCTGACGGCCGGGACCCAGGCGCCGCCACCGGGATCGTCGTCGCACACGCTCGGCACGGATCAGGTCGCCCAGGCGGACGAGGGTGTGGTTGGACAGCGGAATCGCGGCAGGGTAAGACAGCACGGCGAGGCTCCCGGTCGGGGCATCGGATCTTGGTCGACTGCTGTCTTACCGAGAGCCTCGCCCACCCCGCTCCCTACTACTCAGCCTGCGCTGTGACCTGCGACGTCACGATGAAAATGGCTCAATGATCACTTTCGCCGCCGTATCACCTTTCCGTAGCCGACCCCCTTCCCTAAACGCGAATTCCTTCGAGCATTACCGACGTTCCTTGAACTTTCCACACCTCGCCTCCAGGCAGCCGCACCGAAGGTGCCGACAATCGCAGCCGTGCCACCTATTATCACTTCCGTGGTGTTGACAAAATCGCGCAGCCATTGCGCTGCACGTGAGATACGGTAGCCGATATGTCCATCAACCCGAAACCGCAACTTGCTCTGCATATCCTGCAGCCAGAGCCCTCCCTCGGGATCCTGGAAGGTGATTACGATGGGTAGCTCGTAATCTCCAGGCCGATCGGCTTTTAGTACCCACCTCCAAATGGCCTTTCTACGCTTCTCGTCCAAGGGTTGAGTATCCGATCCCAACAATTCGATACGACCGTCGAATCCTGATCCAGGCATCTCAACTTTGATCATGTTGGTGGCCGCCGTTAAACGCCTGTGGGAATCGTCATCTGACGCGACGCACTCGGCCCTGTCCAGATGCATCGCCACTTCGAATAGCGTCGCCTTCCCAACCTCCGTCACCATGGGCGGCGAGGTCGCCTGACAAACCTCGAACGTCGCCGGCTCGGGTCCGCTCGCACTCCCGGTAGAGTGCTTGACGTTAGCCTGAAATAGCCAGACGATCGCTCCGAAAACACCGACGAAAAGGAACGCGATCAGAAAAATAATCTTCGTCGCCTGTTCCATGGCTCTGAACCTACGGAGAATCACTCTAGATGCGCTGAACGATGAAACTGACAACAAGAAGAGACCAACGATGAGCAAAGTTACAACCAGCACGGCAGTGAAGTCCACATCCATCTGCAACCAGCCTTCGGCACGTGACATACCCAATAGTTAAATTCTACTTATGCCCTTGACTGCAAAGCAATGGGGACCCCTCTACCGGACTACTACGCAACGGAAATTCTAGTTCGTGTGGAAATCAGCGTAGGGAACAGCGTCAGGTCCGCTGGCGGTTCACCACCGACGACGCACGCGTCAAATTTCGCCACCTATACCCCGAGAGTTATTGAGCCGAAAGTGTTCGGTTGCCTACATGGCGGCGTAGCGGACGTGCGGTGCCTGGAAGTAGCCGTGGACGATGTGCGGTTGGCGTTGGCGGCGTCGTAGGAAGCGTCGGGTCTCGTGGGCGAGGCGGTCGATGTTGTGGGCGCGGGAGGCGTTGACGTTGCGTTTGAGGTCGGCGTTGAGCAGTTCGTCGGGGTTGAGCTCGGGGCTGTAGCCGGGCATCAGGTGCAGCTCGACCCGGTCGGCGTTGTCCTCCAGCCACGTGCGGACGACCTTGCTGCGGTGCACCGGGTGCCGGTCGACGATGACGTGCACCTTCCGGCCTGCCTGCCGGGCGACGCAGTCGAGGAACGCGGTGAACACGGCCGCGGTGAAGCGTTCGGTGAAGACGGTGAACCACAACGCGCCGCGTGAGGCGACCGCGGACATGACGTTGACCCGTAGCCGTTTCCCGGTCACCCGCACGATCGGCGTGCGGCCCTTCGGCGCCCAGGACCGGCCGGGCGGCGCGGCATCCGAGCGCAAACCGCATTGGTCGACCCACGCGATCGCGGCACCCTCGGCCTTCGCCCGTGCCTCGATCGCCGGATACTCCTCGTCCAGCCACGCGCGCACCGCGGCGGGCTGCTGCTCGTAGGCGCGGCGGGCCGGGCGCTGCGGGGTGAAGCCGTGGCGGCGCAGCCACAACCCCACACCCTGTTCGGTCATGTCGACCCCGACCACCAGCCGGATCAGCACGACCACCGCCTGGCGGGTCCACAGCGGCCCGCCGATCAGCAACTCCTCCGGCGTGTAGTCCGCCATCGCCGCGAACAGCGTGCCCCGATCCTCCGCACCGATCAGCTCGACGGGGCCGGGCCTTCCCGTCCGGGTCGCCAGGCCGCCACGGCCGTCCCGCCGGTAGGCACGCCACCAACTGCCCACCGAGCGCTCCGAGACCCCGAACACCTCCGCCGCCTGCCGATAACCCGCGACCACCCCGGACTCCAACGCGGCCACCACCCGCAACCGCAGCACCTCACGCTCCGCAGGCGATAACCGATGCGCACCCTCGACCTCGATCACAAGCGATCAACCTACCGGAAGACGATCACTTTCGACTCAATATCTCCACGACGAACACGCGACAGTTGAAGACACGACCTCACCAATCTGGAAGGCCCTGGTGGTGATGCGTCGAGCTTCGCCGTCGCCTGAGTTCGGCCGCTTACCACCATGTCCATGTGATGCTGGACTTCATAGATTCCGCCGTGTTCAAGGCCACCTCACCCGGAATTCCGCCCTCTTCGGTGACGTTCGAGATGGACCCCAAGTAGATACACGCTGATCGGACTAATCGATATCGGCCATTGAGAGACCCTGGCGCATCCTTGTGCCTCAAACTTGGCGCAACGCCGTCGAACCTTCACAAGGGGTGGTAATCTCGTGCTCCCAGAAGGGGGGTCGGTTCGACTGCGGCATTTCGCTACAAACTTGATATTGCTCGGCGCGCTCATTCGACATATGTCACGCTTTGTGGCGTGCATATAACATGAGGTGATGCCAGCGATCTATCACGGGGGAGATGTTTGATGATATATCGAATAAAGTCGATAGTGCTCGCATTGCTGAGCGTCGGGCTTCTGATCGGTTCGACGGGATCTGCGCATGCCGAGAACTCGGCTACTGCATCGGCTGCGGAACCGCAACGGGTCGTCGCGCTGACCGGTGCGGAGGTCGGGGTCCAGGGCAACTGCACTGGGCCGATCTGCGGCAAGATCACGAACTCAAGTTCATCCGACGCCAGCATGCAAATCATCAACTACTGGCCACCCGGTCCTGCTGGCGGACTCTCCCTGAGGCCCGGGTCATCGTCCACCCAATTCTTCAAGGACACCGACGCTGCCTACATTCCGGCTGGATGCAAAGGCGTCAGAAGTTGGGCTCCAGATTGGGAGGGTGGATACTGGTACAAGTTCCCGGATACGTTCAGCGAGACGGTACGAGTTGATTGCTGACCGTTCACGGATGGCGGTCAGCGAGTACACCGCGATCTGCGCGATCTGCGAGATCTGCCCGGCTGATCCGTACATCGGTTGAATCTGTCCGCCAATAAAGAGGTGTGGCGAAAAATTACATTGATAACGTTTCGCCCAGGACTGTCGACTTGCCGGGTCAAGTGCTGCTTGGTTGGCCATGCGACAAGGTCGGACGTCCTATCCCTGACGTCTTGATAAGGCATGATGAAGGGCGCAGCCGCCAGCGACTGCGCCCTTCATCATGGTCACCGCAAGTCCGGCAGATCGGACGACGTGGGCACCAGCTTGCGGCGGGCGGCCTTGCTGGAGCTTTGTGCCAGGCCGCACCGAGGACCTGCTGTTCCTGTTGGAGTACCGGCCCGGCCCACACCGCTACGTCAAGCCCGGCCTGATCGCGGTTCACCAGGCCACCGAGGCACTGTCCGCGCCCGCCGCCGCAGCCGACGACGGTCCGGCGCAGCCACCACCCACAAGTCGATGACCAGCACCAACCCGGCTGGACATTGTTTCTGCACGCTTGCTACTGGAAGACACCCCCCAGGCGACCACACACCGTCATCTCACCAGCGAACCCGCGACAGTTGAATACGCGACATCACCAGTCTCAAACGCCGATCCGCGACCGCGACACCGCCCGCGTCTCGTCCACGACCTCCCGCCGCCGCTCGACCGCGTCCGGCACCGCCCTGCGCGAGATCGCCCGCGGCGTCGGCGTCAACCTCGCCGTGGTGCACGGCGAGGTCAACGCCGCGGAAACCGCCATCCGGCAGCCATCCTAACCGCGAAGCTAGAATCCGGCGGACTCGCATGCAGTAGCGGAAACGGGATAGGATCGGCCGTTGACGTAGTAGGTTCCGGAAACCAAAGTGCACCACTTCTGGTCGCCGGTCCAGTTCTGGGCAACCGCGGTGTCGGTGATGTGCGGAGCCGTGTAGCCCGTCGAACTCTCACCTTTGAGGGCGCCGTTCGCGGTAATCTTCACTGTGATCTCGGCGTCGGCCCACGGGTTGCAGTAGATGTGACCCGTGGCGTAGACACTTGGACTTCTGTACCAGGGTTCATCCGCGACCGCGTAGCAAGAGATCGCCACCGTATTGTGATCTGCGGACTGCGCTTGGGTCGTGCTGGGCGTGCCGACCATGGCCGCGGTGACTCCCAGCGCAGCTATTACCGACGTCGACTTCTTGGTCATTCCTTTGACTCCCGCCATGATGTTTGCCGGTTGATGTTGCAATGTTAAATTGCCGGGACCCCGGACCGGGTCGAAAGTATCTCCGGTCTTGGTTATCGGCGGCGTTATCCGAGGCTAGGTGAATACGCGTCTTCGCCAGTCGGCGACTTGGGCTTCGTGTCAGATGCCCGTGGTGACGGTGACGCCCGAGGACACGCGGCGTGGTGTGGTCACGCCGGTCACCAGGTTGCCGGTGGAGGCGATCGTCGCCGTCGTGCCGGTGGCGGCCTGGTAGTCCAACCCGATCCTGGTGCCGCTGTCGCGGAGGGTGTTGGCCACCACGGCCACCGCCGCTGCGCCGTAGTTGATGCGCACCGACACGAAGGCCGACACCTCGCCCGAGGTGCCCACGACCCGGTTGTGCGCGACGGTGGAGGCTGCCTCGCCCTGCGCGGAGGCCCGGATGCCGAAGCCGGCGAAGTCCTCGATGCAGTTGTCGGAGACGCTGCTGCCGAACAGGCGCTCCGCGGCGATGGCCCCGGCGGCGACGTCGTAGACATGGTTGCGCTCGACGTACCAGCCCGCGGTGTTGTCCAGGCTGATCCCGGCGGCGCCCGCGCTGGCGATCCAGTTGTCGGTCAACTGCCAGTCGGTCACCGCGTTGCCCGGGTCCTCGACCCGGATGCCACTGCCCCCGGACTCTGCGACGTGGCACGCCGAGATCCGGCCGTTGACCTGGGTGTTGCCCAACAGGGTCCCGTTCGCGGAGGGATTGGTCACCCGGATCCCGTGCCGGTTCGCCCCGAGCACCGGCACGGGATCCACCACCGACGCCCACGACCGCAGCACCAACCCGTCCCCCGCGCGCGGGTTGGCCTCCCGATTCCCCTCCAACGTCAGCGAACGAAGGGTCACGGGGTCACCAGTGAAGTCCGTGTCATCGAGGTAGGAGTCACTGGCCACCAACGCGGCCAGGTTCGCCCCGTCCGCCTGACGGATCACCGTCCCGGTACGGGACATCCCATGATAGGAACGGTCACCGAGCAGACGGATCGTGCTGTCGATCGAACACCGCCCTGAAATCACGATCTCCACCCCGACAAGACTGGCCCTGATCGCCGCGTTGAGCTGTTCGCCGTCCGACATCGTGTTCGCACACTCCACCAGGGTCGTGCTCGACGGCACCGGTGCAGCGGCCGCGGTCACGGGAATCAAGAAAGCCAACATTGCCAGAAGGGCTGCCATGCGCATGATTTCTCCGATTGGCCAAATCGATCGCACTGGCAGTGCGCTAGCAGGATTGCGCGAACCGACCTGTCGAATATGGAGGGCAGTAAGCAGGTCGAGTGGTGTCGTACCGCGCTTGGCGCGGTACGACACCACGACCGCTAATGAACGAGGGTGTACGGTGACGGTGGACGCAGTCGTCGGCAGCTTCAGGTACGGGAAACCGGATAGTTTCGACGCGACATGCGGGCCGGTTGACGACTGAGAATGTCCACGAACTCGTCAAGATTTCCTTGAGCGCCACCAAATGATCTGGACTTGGTGTTCAGCAGGTGATTGTTCTGGTCAGGCTGATCTTCGACTGGCCGTCTGAGCGGTCGATGATGCCCCTGTAGGTCTCGGTCTCGCCCGGAGTGCACACGTAGGTCAGTGAAACCGAGGTGTTGCCGCTCCAGCTCGCCTCGTCCAGGTTGGTCCAGCCCCCGAGGAAGTTCCGCCACTGCAGCACCGCGTGCCAGCGTGAGCTGCCCGAGCAGCCCGCAGTGGTCGCGGTCGACCTGACGTAGGAGCCGGACTTGCCGGGTGTACTCACCGTCCAACTGCAGGCGGCGGCATCGATTTCTCCCGCTTGCGCCCCAGGCGCTGTCAGGGTGGTCAACGCAAGCGCGGCTCCCGCGAGAAGAGCCGTGGGCATGATGTGACGTCTACGCATATCTCCCCTTAGTTAAGCGAACTGCACGTGCGAAAAACTTCTAACGTTAGTCGAACGCTGGCGCGCAGACTTACGTGCCGGATACGGACGCAGCCGCAATCGCGGCCAACTTGGCGATCTTGGATGATACCCCTCCTCGACATGAGCTATTCCATCGATGTGCCGAGCCCGCATTCCGGCCAAACGTAGATCAGGACGTGCGGTTACTGACAATGCCTGACTCGGACTTGCGCACCTTTGACTCTCAGTGCCGAGTGCTTGCCTGTTCGTGCCCGGGTGCGCGATGGAGGGTCATGCGCCGGTAGTCCGCCGGCGGCATCCCGAAGGCGGCACGAAAGGCGCGGCTGAAATGAGCCGCCTCGCTGAATCCCCAACGGGCCGCAATGGCGTGGATCGGGTGCGTCTGCAGGCGGGGATCGGCGAGGTCGCGGTGGCAGCGTTCGAGCCGTTGCCGGCGAATCCTGGCGGCGACCGTCGTGTCTTGGTTCTGGAACAGTCGGTGTAGTTGCCGGAGGGAGATGTGGTGGGCCGAGGCGATCATGCCCGGCGACAGGGCCGGGTCGCCGAGGTGCTCGTTGATGAAGGCGTGAATCCGGGCCAGGAGCGCCTCGTGGTGGCGTTCGGGTGGTAGCGGGTTCGAGATGGCGAGTTCGTAGGCCAGCAGGACGGCCAGCAGGTCCACGGCGATATTCAGCAGGTGGCTCACCCCGGCTGGCTGATACTCCGTCGCGCCCGCGACCTCCCGTAGGCAGTTGGACAGCAGGGCGCCGATTCCCTCGCGGCCCTGCAACGGCGTGACGAGCAGTTGATCGACTGTGGACGGTGGTAGCGGTAGAAGCCGCCGGGAAAACCGGAGCATCAGGTGCGAACCGCCTGTATAGCGGGCACGGAAGGGGCGCGAGGAGTCGAAGAGCAGCAGATCTCCGGCCCGGAATGTGGCGTCACGGCCTGACTGGGTCAACCCGTAGTTCTCCCCCTGCAGAATGACTCCGAGCAGGTACTGCTCCGGGTCGGACTGGCGGATCAGCTTGGGCGTGCGGTCAGCCTGCAGCGGCGACATCACCGTCTCCGTGGACAGGTGCATGCCACCGGCGTCGAGTACTCGTGCCGAAGCCCGGAAGTCGGCCACAGCCTCGGTACGCACCCAGGTCGGGATGATCGTCCGGGACACGGTCTGGTGCCAACAGTCGAACCGGTCCGCTACCGGCAGATCCTCGGTGTGTAACACGGTCTGTAACACAGTTCATCCCCCTTGAATCAAGCTGCCAGCCACCCTTGTGGTAACACTGAGTTCAGTGTAGTGACATAGAGTGATCTATTCGACCGACTTCGCCCACGCACACAAGCTTGCGGGTGCCGACCCCGCCCCGGTGGGACTCTGACCAGCTTCGCCACTCGCTTGTGTCTTGAGCCTCACCGCCGCCGAGGCCAAGGTCGGCTGACGCCGTCGGCCTTTCGTCCCTAGCTGACTGGCACCACTCCACCAACCTCAGGCTCCCCGGGATGGCCGAGGAATACGGCCATAGTCACGCGATCGGGTGTGGCTGTACTCGCGGAGCGGCGGTCGGGTCGTCGGGTTCGCTCCAGTGTCTCCCCGGTAGACGACGAGGGGCAGTGATGCGTTATTGAGTCGAAAGTGATCGTCTTCCGGTAGGTTGATCGCTTGTGATCGAGGTCGAGGGTGCGCATCGGTTATCGCCTGCGGAGCGTGAGGTGCTGCGGTTGCGGGTGGTGGCCGCGTTGGAGTCCGGGGTGGTCGCGGGTTATCGGCAGGCGGCGGAGGTGTTCGGGGTCTCGGAGCGCTCGGTGGGCAGTTGGTGGCGTGCCTACCGGCGGGACGGCCGTGGCGGCCTGGCGACCCGGACGGGAAGGCCCGGCCCCGTCGAGCTGATCGGTGCGGAGGATCGGGGCACGCTGTTCGCGGCGATGGCGGACTACACGCCGGAGGAGTTGCTGATCGGCGGGCCGCTGTGGACCCGCCAGGCGGTGGTCGTGCTGATCCGGCTGGTGGTCGGGGTCGACATGACCGAACAGGGTGTGGGGTTGTGGCTGCGCCGCCACGGCTTCACCCCGCAGCGCCCGGCCCGCCGCGCCTACGAGCAGCAGCCCGCCGCGGTGCGCGCGTGGCTGGACGAGGAGTATCCGGCGATCGAGGCACGGGCGAAGGCCGAGGGTGCCGCGATCGCGTGGGTCGACCAATGCGGTTTGCGCTCGGATGCCGCGCCGCCCGGCCGGTCCTGGGCGCCGAAGGGCCGCACGCCGATCGTGCGGGTGACCGGGAAACGGCTACGGGTCAACGTCATGTCCGCGGTCGCCTCACGCGGCGCGTTGTGGTTCACCGTCTTCACCGAACGCTTCACCGCGGCCGTGTTCACCGCGTTCCTCGACTGCGTCGCCCGGCAGGCAGGCCGGAAGGTGCACGTCATCGTCGACCGGCACCCGGTGCACCGCAGCAAGGTCGTCCGCACGTGGCTGGAGGACAACGCCGACCGGGTCGAGCTGCACCTGATGCCCGGCTACAGCCCCGAGCTCAACCCCGACGAACTGCTCAACGCCGACCTCAAACGCAACGTCAACGCCTCCCGCGCCCACAACATCGACCGCCTCGCCCACGAGACCCGACGCTTCCTACGACGCCGCCAACGCCAACCGCACATCGTCCACGGCTACTTCCAGGCACCGCACGTCCGCTACGCCGCCATGTAGGCAACCGAACACTTTCGGTTCAATATGTGTCCGGGCAGACGGTCAACCGCATGGCGGGCGCCTTCGGCGGCGAGGGCAAGACCGACGCCAAGGACGCCCAGGCCATCGCTCAGACGTGCAGGATGCGCGGCGACCTGCCCCGACTGTCCGTCCCGGACCGCGTGGTGACCGACCTGGCGGTGCTCACCGCGCGGCGGGCCGATCTGATGAACGACCGGGTGCGTGACGTCAACCGGCTGCGCGAGCTGTTGTCCTCGATCTTCCCCTCCCTGGAGAAGAGGCTGGACTGCACCACCCGCGCCGCACCGACCCTGCTGACCGGGTTCCAGACGCCGACGGCGATCCGCGACGCCGGTGAACCCGGCCTGACCCGCCACCTGCACGATCTCGGCGTGCGCCCTGGGGCCGCGCACAGGGTCACCGTCAAGGCCCTGGCCGCCGCGTCGGAACAGACCGTCGCCCTGCCCGCCGAAGCCGTCACCGCGCCGCTGATCGCACGCCTGGCCCGACAGCTGCTCGACCTGGACCGCGAGGCCAAAGACCTCACCAAACAGATCGGCGACACCTTCCGCACGCATCCCCAGGCCGCGATCATCGAGAGCCTGCCCGGCCTCGGACCGGTACTGGGCGCGGAGTTCCTGGTCGGCACCGGCGGCGACCTGACCGCCTTCCGCGGCCCCGACAAACTCGCGGCCTTCGCGGGCCTGGCCCCGATGCCCCGCGACTCCGGCCGGGTCACCGGCAACCTGCGCAAACCCCGGCGTTATCACCGGGGCCTGCGCCGGGTGTTCTACATGGCCGCCCTGTGCTCCACCATGCGCGAAGGACCTTCACGGGTGTTCTACCAGCGCAAACGAACCGAAGGTAAACACCACATCCAAGCCCTGATCGCCTTGGCCCGCCGCTTGGTCGACGTGCTGTGGGCGCTGCTGCGCGACAACCGGCCGTTCACACCCCCTGTCACCGAAACCGCAGCAACTCCCACAGCCGCTTGACACGGATCATTAAGACTCGACGATCCGGCGCACGCCCTCGATGCCCTCGACCGTGCCGATCACCACCAGCACGTCACCCGCGCGGATGACCTCCGTCGGCATGGGCGAGGCGACGACCTCCTCACCGCGGACAACCGCGACCACCGACGCGCCGGTGCGGGTCCGCGCCCGCATCGCACCCAGCGGTTGGTCGGCGTGCGGTGACCCGACCGGCACGTCCACACGGCCGGAGACCAGCCCGGGGACCTCCCTGGACAGGTCGGCGAACCGCTCGGCGATGCGCGGGGCGCCGAGGATCTCGGCGACCGTGTCCGCCTCCTGCCGGGTGAGCCGGAACAGCGGCCTGCCCTCGTCGGGGTCCTCGGGCGGGTAGGCGACCAGCTCGAAGTCACCGTCACGGCGGGCGATCACGCCGATCCGGTCCCCGTCGGCGTTGGTGAACTCGTAGCGCAACCCCACACCGGGCAACAGCACCTCGTTGACGTCCATCGGATCATGATGACGCGGGCAGCAGGCGTTGCAGGGCGTACCCGGTGACGGCCGCGGTGGTGGCCGCCATCAGCAGTCCGCCCACGAGCCCGACGAGCACGGTGACCGCGAGGGCCTGGCCGGGCTGCCACAGCGGCATGGTGAACCCCAGGAAGACCGCCAGCCCGAGCAGCCAGGCGACCGCCGTGGTGGCGATCCAGCGCCCCGCCCGCGGCACGTGCCCGCGCAGGACGAGCCATTGGGCTGTGCCGATCGAGCAGAGCAGCACGCCCCCGAGCACCAGAGCCACGAGGATCGTCGGCAGGGGACGCCAGGTCGTCATCCCCGCAGCCCAGGTGGAGGGAGCCAGGCCCACCAGGTACGCCACGACGGCCGCCCCGGAGGTGGCCGCCACCCAACGTGGGCGGGACACGCCGGGCAGTGCCCGACGCAGCACGGCGGCCTGGCCCCACCCGAGCACGGCGCCCTCGACCGCACCCGCCACCAAGAGGGCCGGGACGACCAGCGCGGCGGCCCTGTCCGCGGTGAGCGCGCCGACACCGGCGGGCACCGCGAACCCGAGGAACTCAGCCAACGTGACCAGCGGAAACCAGGCGCACAACAGCGCCCGGCCACGCAGCGCAGGACTCTCGGCGGGCAAGCCGGTAATCGCGACAACCTGAACGTCGTCGGTAACCCAGGGGAAGACGCGACGGTAGGCCTCCAACGCGGCCATGCGTTCCACACCGTTCAGCACCACACCGGACCCGACGGCCCACTGACCTTCCAGTCGGACCTCGACGGGCGCGCCCGCGCGGAAGTGACGCCACCACCGCTTACCCGACGCTCTGCCCGCGACCACCACCAGCCGATCGCCGTCGCGGACGTACTGCACCGGCAACTCGACCGCTGCGCCACCACCCGTGCGGTAGCGCAACCCGCACACCTTCCCGTCGAGCACCCGACGCCCCACCGAGCCGAGCAAACGCAGCACCACCCGGTTCACCAGGGGCGCCCGACGGCGCGCGGACGTGTGACGGCTCTTGGACACATGCACCATGACACAAGTCCACCTTCCCGGCAGAGGCGGGAACAGGGACCGCGGACCCGTTGCGACGAGGACATCTGGCCCTCACGCCAGCGCGGTTGCCTGTCCCTTGGTTCGACTGCACGAGCGCGGAAATCACCTACAGCACGGCACCTGAGCAACGGGCTACCGGTCCGTCAGGTCGGTCGGATCGCTTGGGACGTGGTGTGCCTCACGCGGTGCTGGCATGATCTGCCATCTCGACCCCCACCACCCCTGCCACCGCGCCGGCCACCACGGTGGCGACGTGGCGTTCGACGTCGTCCGCGCCTTCACCCGCCAGTGTGACCACGCCTCGGGTGACGGAGATCCGCCACGGGATGCGCCCTGCGGCGACAGCGAGCTGGCGCCGCACGTCAGTCGCGATGACGTCGTCCTCCCTGGCGATCATGCGCAGGAGGTCGCGCCTGCTCACCACGCCGACGAGGACGCCGTCCCGCACGACCGGGACGGTGCGCAGGTGCTTGTCCAGCATGAGCTTGCTCAGCTCCGCGACGTGCATCCTCGGGTCGACCGCGACCACGTCGGTCGTCATGACTTCCGCGACGGTCGTCGACGCCGGCGCGAGCGGCTCGGGTGGTTGGCCGTGCACGAACGTCCGCGGATCGGGGAGGACGCGGTTGCGCAGCAGGTCCGCTTCGGCGACCACGCCGACCAGGCGATCCCCGCCGTCGACCACCGGCAGCGTGGTGAAACCGTGTTCCACCAGCAGTCGCGCGGCGTCCTTCGCGGCCGTGCCGGGTTGTGCGGTCACCACGGCGCGGGTCATCAGGTCCTGGGCTTTCATCGTGATTGTCCCCTGATCCGGTGATACATCGGCAGTCGTGCGCCCGGCACGCCGGGGGTCGTTCTTCGGCGCCGGAGATGTCCTCCGAAGTGCCGTACCCGGAACGCCGGAGCGGAAACCACGTGCGCCGGCCGGTCCGACGACGACTCGGTCGACCTGCTCACCTCGGCCAGCCGGGGCCCATCGTCTGCTCGCGGCCGATCATCCGGCACGCGCCCTGGCGCAACGGCGTTCAGGTCCGTGCGTCGGCAAGGACGGCGCGAGCCCAAGCGGCCGCGCGGGCGGGCTCGCCGACCAGCAGCGGACCCGGGGTACCGCCGACGTGGAAGGACATCGGCTTGTCCGGGACCTCGAAGTGCAGGGCGCGCAGCCGCTTGGCGATGGCCTTGGCTGCGGAGCCGGGCAGCCAGCCGATCTTGACCCTGGTGTCGAAGGCGTGCGCGGTGACGTGGTGCCCGAGCGGGGCGAGGGTCTCCAGCCACTCGCGGACGCCGCGGCCGGTGGACACCAGGCCGTCGGTGGCCTGGTCCGCGGCGGACTGGCGGGTGGCGGGGCGGCTGAGGCTGAAGGCGTGCGTGGGTGCCCCGACGACCAGCAGGCCGACGTTGTCGGGCAGCACGTCGGGTGCGTCGGAGACCTCGACGACCTCGGCCGCCAACGCCTCTCCGATCGCCTCGGCGATGGCTTTGGTGTTGCCGAACATGGATTCGTAGACCACGAGTGCCCGAGCCATGACTGACCACCTTTCCGTCACCCCCACGGTGAGCCTTCGCCCGGTGACCGCACAGCGGCGAACGGTCCCGTCCACGCCGGGACCTTCGCCGCAGCCGCCCGGGACCGACGGCTCTGCCTCCCGCACGCCCGCGGGAGCACGCTCGAGGCGGAAGGAATCCGAGGAGGAAGCCATGAAGGCGCTCGTTTATCACGGTCCCGGCCGCAGGGCCTGGGAAGACGTGCCGGACCCGGAGTTGGTCGACCCGACCGACGCGATCGTGCGAATCACCGCGGCCACGATCTGCGGCACCGACCTGCACATCCTCAAGGGCGACGTGCCCGAGGTGGAGCCCGGCCGGATCCTGGGTCACGAGGGCGTGGGCGTGGTCGAGCGGGTCGGTGCGGCGGTCACCGGGATCAAGCCGGGTGACCGGGTGCTGGTGTCGTGCATCAGCGCGTGCGGGCGGTGCGCGTACTGCCGGACCGGTGTGTACGGGCAGTGCCTGGGCGGTGGTGGCTGGGTCCTCGGGCACACCGTGGACGGCACGCACGCGGAGTACGTGCGGGTGCCGTTCGCGGACACCTCGACCTACCTGCTGCCCGACGGCGTCACCGACACCGCCGCCGTGATGCTGTCGGACATCCTGCCCACCGCGTTCGAGGTCGGCGTGCTCGCCGGGAAGGTCCAGCCCGGCCAGACGGTCGTCGTCGTGGGCGCCGGGCCGATCGGCCTGGCCGCGATCGAGACCGCCCGCTTCTACAGCCCCAACCACGTCGTGGCGGTGGACCTGGACGCGTCGCGGCTGGAGGCGGCCAAGCAGTTCGGCGCGGACGTGGTGGTGAACGCGGCCGACGACGTCGAGCGGGTGGTGTTCGAGCTGACCGGCGGGCTGGGCGCGGACCTCGCGGTCGAGGCGGTGGGCGTCCCGGAGACCTTCGAGCTGTGCACGCGGCTGATCCGCCCCGGTGGCCGGGTCGCGAACGTCGGTGTGCACGGCAAGCCGGCCACGCTGCACCTGGAGCAGCTGTGGATCCGCAACGTCACCATCACCACCGGCCTGGTCGACACGGTCACCACGCCCACGCTGCTGACGATGCTCGCGGGCGGCAGGCTCGACGCCGAGCGGTTCGCCACGCACCGGTTCATGTTGGATGAGATGGAGACCGCCTACGACGTGTTCCAGCGGGCGGCCGAGACCGGCGCGCTGAAGGTGGTGCTGACCCGATGACCGCCGTCGAGGAACGCCTGGAGGCGTGGACCGGGTTCCGCGGCGCGGACTGGCGGCACGACATCGACGTGCGCGGGTTCATCCAGGCCAACTACACCCCCTACGAGGGCGACGACGCGTTCCTGGCCGGGCCGACCGAGCGGACGACGGGGCTGTGGCGGGACCTGTCCGGGCTGTTCGCCGAGGAACGGCGGCGCGGGATCCTGGACGTGGACGTGCACACGCCGTCCACCATCACCTCCCACCGGCCGGGCTACCTCGACCGGGCGCAGGAACTGATCGTCGGGTTGCAGACCGACGCGCCGCTCAAGCGGGCCATCATGCCGGGCGGCGGCCTGCGCATGGTCGAAGCCGGCCTGCAGGCCTACGGCTACGAACTAGACCCGGCCGTACGGGAGATCTTCACCAAGTACCGCAAGACGCACAACGACGGCGTGTTCGACGCCTACACCGACGAGATCAAGCGCGCCCGCCGCGCCGGGGTCATCACCGGCCTGCCCGACGCCTACGGGCGCGGCCGGATCATCGGCGACTACCGACGGGTCGCGCTGTACGGCGTGGACCGGCTGATCGACGCCAAGCGCGCCGAGCGGGCCGCGATCGACGACGTGCCGTCCACCGAAGAGGTGATCCGCGACCGCGAGGAGCTCGCCGAGCAGATCCGCGCCCTGACCGAGCTGAAGGAGATGGCGCGGTCCTACGGCGACGACATCTCCCGGCCGGCGACCACCGCCCGTGAAGCCGTGCAGTGGCTGTACTACGCCTACCTCGCGGCGGTGAAGGAGCAGAACGGCGCGGCGATGTCGCTCGGCCGCACGTCGACGTTCCTCGACGTGTACTTCCAGCGCGACCTCGACGCCGGGCGGCTGACCGAGTCGCAGGCGCAGGAGCTGGTCGACGACCTGGTGATCAAGCTGCGGATCGTGCGCTTCCTGCGCACCCCCGCCTACGACGAGCTGTTCTCCGGCGACCCGACCTGGGTCACCGAGAGCATCGGCGGCATCGGCGAAGACGGTCGGCCGCTGGTCACGAAGACGAGCTTCCGGTTCCTCCAAACCCTCTGCAACCTGGGTCCGGCGCCGGAGCCGAACCTGACCGTGCTGTGGTCGCCCGCCCTGCCGGAGGGCTTCAAACGGTTCTGCGCGAGGGTGTCGGTCGACACCAGCTCCATCCAGTACGAGAACGACGAGCTGATCCGGCCCCGCTTCGGCGACGACACCGCCATCGCCTGCTGCGTGTCCGCCATGAAGATCGGCAAGCAGATGCAGTTCTTCGGCGCACGGGTCAACCTGGCCAAGGCGCTGCTGTACGCGATCAACGGCGGCCGAGACGAGCTGACCGGCGACCAGGTCGCACCACACCGTCCTCCGATCACGGGCGAGTACCTCGACCACGACGAGGTCCGCGCGGCGTTCGACCGGACGCTCGACTGGTTGGCCCGCACGTACGTGGACGCGCTGAACATCATCCACTACATGCACGACAAGTACGCCTACGAGCGCATCGAGATGGCCCTGCACGACCACCCCGCCCAACGGCTGCTCGGCTGCGGCATCGCCGGGCTGTCGGTCGTCGCGGACAGCCTCTCGGCGATCAAGTACGCGAAGGTGCGCGTCATCCGCGACGACACCGGCCTGGCCGTCGACTTCGCGGTGGAGGGCGACTTCCCCCGCTACGGCAACAACGACGACCGCGCCGACACCATCGCGGTGGGGCTGGTCGAGGACTTCATGGCGCTCGTGCGCCGCTACCCCGCCTACCGCGACGCCGTGCACACCCAATCGGTGCTCACCATCACCTCGAACGTCGTCTACGGCCGCCACACCGGCAACACCCCGGACGGCAGGCGCGCGGGCGAGCCGTTCGCCCCCGGCGCCAACCCGATGAACGGCCAGGACCGGCACGGCCTCGTGGCCGCGGCCCTGTCCGTGGCCAAGCTGCCCTACGACGAGGCGCTGGACGGCATCTCGCTCACCGCCAGCATCACGCCGAACGGGCTGGGCCGCGACACCGCGGAACGGGTGACCAACCTCGTCGGCGTGCTCGACGCCTACACCGACGCCGGAGGCTTCCACCTCAACGCCAACGTGCTCAACCGGGAAGTCCTGCTCGACGCCATGGAGAACCCGGACAAGTACCCGCAGCTGACCATCCGGGTGTCCGGCTACGCCGTGAACTTCGTGCGCCTGACACCGGAGCAGCAGCGCGACGTGGTCAACCGCACGTTCCACGGAGGACTGTGATGACCACCGGGGCCGTCCACTCCTGGGACCTCGCCACGGCGGTGGACGGCCCCGGCACCCGGTTCGTCGTGTTCACCGCCGGGTGCCCGCTGCGCTGCCTGTACTGCCACAACCCCGAGACGCGGTTCGCGCGGTACGGGCGACGCGCCAGCGTCGACTCGGTCATCGCCGAGATCGAGAAGTACCGCCGCTTCATCCAGGTCGCCGGCGGCGGCGTGACCATCAGCGGCGGCGAACCGCTGCTGCAACCGGAGTTCACCGCCGAACTGCTGCACGCCGTGAAAGCCATGGGCCTGCACACCGCCCTGGACACCTCCGGCTTCCTCGGCGACCGGGCCACCGACCGACTGCTCGCCGACACCGACCTGGTGCTGCTGGACATCAAGTCCTGGGACCCGGCCACCTACCGGCACGTCACCGGCGGCGAGATCGCCCCGACCTTAAGGTTCGCCCGCCGCCTGTCGGACCTGGGCAAGTCGATGTGGATCAGGTTCGTCCTGGTGCCAGGACAGACCGACGCGCCGGACAACGTGGAGGGCATCGCCTCGTTCGTCGCCACACTGCCGTCGGTCGAACGCGTGGACGTTCTGCCGTTCCACAAGATGGGCGCGCCGAAGTACGAAGCCATCGGCCTGCCGTTCCTCCTGGCCGATACCTCGACACCCGACGCGAAGCTGGTCGAACGGGTTCGCGGTCAGTTCCTGGCGCACGGTCTGCGGGCGTGATCGGGAGCAGGTCAGGGCAGCAGGTCCCTTTCCTGCAGCAGGGAACGGGCGTGGTCGATGGCGTCGGGTGTGTGGTCGAACACGCGCAGGTCCAGTGTGTCCAGGGCGCGCCGGTGTTCGTCGCGCACACCGGAGAGCAGGACGGTGATGCCGCGGTGTTCCAGGCGCCGCACGGCGTCGCGCAGGACCTGCACGCCGGTGGCGTCGACGGCGGACAGCCGCGACATCCGCAGGATCACCACCGCGACGGGCGTGACCTCGGTCAGTTCCAGCAGGAACCGGTGGGCGGCGGCGAACAGCAGCGGGCCGTCCAGCCGGTAGGCGACGATGTGCCGGGCCAGCAGCGCCCGTTCCTCCTCGCGGTGGTCACCCGGTTCCAGCGGCACCTCCTCCAGCCGCGCTGTGCGTGACACAGCCCGCAGGGCGAACACGCCGGCGAGCACGAGGCCGACGATGACGGCGGTGACGAGGTCCAACGCGAGCGTCGCCACGGCGGTCAGCGCGAGCACGGCGGCGTCGGTGCGGCCGGTGCGGGCCAGCGCCCGCACCGAACCGACCTCGATCATCCGGACGGCCGTGGCCAGCAGCACGCCGGCGAGCACCGCGAGCGGGACGCCGGCCACCCACGGCGCGGCGACCAGGACGATCTGCAGGAGCACGACGGCGTGGGTGAGAGCGGCGAGCCGGGAGGTCGCGCCCGAGCGGACGTTGACCGCCGTGCGCGCGATGGCGGCCGTGGCGGGCACCCCGCCGAACAGCGGCGCGACCAGGTTGGCCAAGCCCTGGCCGAACAGCTCACGATCGGGGTCGTGCCGCTGGTTGACGCTCATCCCGTCGGCGACCGCGGCCGACAGCAGGCTCTCCAGCGCGGCGAGCGCGGCCACGGCCACCGCCGACGGCAGCAGCGACCACAGCGCGCCGAGGTCGAGGAACCCCGGCGACGGTGCGGGCAGCGTCGTCGGCAGCGTCCCGATCGTGGCCACGGGCAGCGCCACCCACTGCGCGACGGCGGTCGCCACGACCACCGCGGGCAACGAGAACGGCACGCCGGGACGCCACCGGGCACCCACGAGCATCACCAGGACGACACCGGCCGCGAGGGCGACGGCCTCCCAGCGGGGTGCGGCGGCGAAGTCCGCCAGGGCCGCGACGGCAGCGAGCACCACGTGGTCCTCGTCGGGCACGGACGCGCCCAGTGCCGCGGGCACCTGCTGCAACGCGATCACCGCCGCGATGCCGATCGTGAAACCCTCCACCACCGGCACGGGCACGTACCGCATGTAGCGGCCCGCGCGAGCGACCGCGAGCAGCACCAACAGGAGCCCTGCCAGCAGACCGACGGTGAGCACACCGTCCACACCGTAGCGGGCGACGATCGGCACCAGCACCACCGTCATCGCACCGGTGGGACCGGACACCTGGAGGCTGGAGCCACCGAACACCGCCGCCAGCGCCCCCGCCACCACGGCCGTGACCAGCCCGGACGCCGCCCCCAACCCGGAGGCGACGCCGAACCCGAGGGCCAGCGGCAGGGCCACGATCGCCACCGTCACCCCGGCCACGAGGTCCCGGCGCGTCGCACCCGCCCAATCGGCCCTGGCCGGCAGGAACGCCGTCACGCCCGCTCCTCGTCGCGCAGCATCTCCAGCAACTCGTTCTGGCCCGCCAACAGGCCGGTGAGCACCTTGCGCGCGACGCGGAGCAGTTCGGCCACGTCGTCGCTCGTCAGCGCGTAGACCACGGTCGTGCCGTCCCGGGTCGCCGTGACGATCCCCGAGCGGCGCAGCACCGCCAGCTGGGCCGAGAGGCTGGAGGCCTCGATGCCGATGTCGGCCAGCAGGTCGCGCACCGGCTTCGGGCCGTCCTGGAGCAGTTCGAGCACCCTGATGCGCGCCGGGTGCCCCAGCATGCGGAAGAACTCGGCCTTGGCCTGGTGCAGCGGGAGTGGCACGACGGCCTCCGACAAGTTGTAAAGTTGAAAACTTCTTCAACTCTACAACACGATATCGGCAGCCAACGCGGTCCGCGTGCCGTCCGCGATCTCGATGTCCTCCCGGGCGGTGACCACCCAGACCGGCACTCGGGACCTTTCCGCGCCGATCCCGGCATCGCCCGAAGCCGCGGCGTTGGCTCCGCGGTTCAGGGCAAGCCCCAGGAACGCCAGGCCGTCCACCACCCGGGCACGCACGTCGGGGTCGTGCTCGCCGATGCCGCCGGTGAAGACCAGCAGGTCCAGGCCGCCGAGTGAGGCGGTCATGGCGGCGATGCCCTGGCGCAGCCGGTGGGTGAAGACGTCGAGGGCCAGGCGCGCGTTCACATCACCCTGAGCCGAGGCGGCGTGCACGTCGCGCAGGTCGGCGTGGCCGGCCAGCCCTCTCAGCCCGGAGTGGTGCGCGAGGCCGTCGGCGAGTTTGTCGGGGGTGAGGTGGTCGAGCAGGTGCAGCAGCAGGCCGGGGTCGAGGTCGCCGCTGCGGGTGGCCATGGGCAGGCCGGCCAGCGGGGTGAAGCCCATCGTCGTGTCGACCGAGCGGCCGTCGTGGACGGCGGCCAGGGAGCAGCCCGCGCCGAGGTGGCAGGTCACCACGCGCGAGCCGCCGCCCGCCAGTTCGACCGCGCGGCGCGAGGCGTAGGCGTGGGAGAGGCCATGGAAGCCGTAGCGGCGAAGGTCCCAGCGCTCGCGCCAGGCGGACGGCAGCGGGTAGGTGGCCGCGGCGGCGGGCAGGGTGCGGTGGAAGGCGGTGTCGAAGCACGCGACGTGCGGCACGTCGGGGAACAGCGCCTGGGCGGCGTCGATGCCGGCCAGTGCCCTGGGCTGGTGCAGAGGGGCCAGGTCGGTCAGTTCCTCGATCCCGCGGCGTACGTCGGGGGTGATGACGGTCGGGGTGGTGAAGCGGGTGCCGCCGTGGACGACGCGGTGACCCACGGCGTCCACCGGTGGCAGGGTGAGGTCGAGGTCAAGGTCGGGGGTGCCGTCCCACCGTTCGACGTGGTGCTGGGCGAGGACGGTGTCGTCCTCGCCCAGCACGCTCAGCTTCAGGCTCGACGAGCCCGCGTTGACCACGAGCACGTTCATCAGTACGACCAGGTCCAGTCGCGGATCTCGGGCAGGTCCTCTCCGTGCTCGCGGATGTAGGCGTGGTGGCGGGTGCGCTGGTCCTGCATCCGCTGGCGCAGGCCGGCGGCCTTGACACCCAGGCCGGGGACGCGGTCGATCACGTCGATGACCAGCCGGTAGCGGTCCATGTCGTTGAGCACGAGCATGTCGAACGGCGTGGTGGTAGTGCCCTCCTCCTTGTAGCCGCGCACGTGGATGTTGTGGTGGTTGGCGCGCCGGTAGGTCAGGCGGTGGATCAGCCACGGGTAGCCGTGGTAGGCGAACAACACCGGCTTGTCGGGGGTGAACAGGGCGTCGAACTCGTGGTCGGGCATGCCGTGCGGGTGCTCGGTCTCGGGCTGCAGGCGCATCAGGTCGACCACGTTGACCACGCGGACCTTCAGCTCGGGCAGGTGCTCGCGCAGCAGCGCGGTGGCCGCCATGACCTCCAGGGTCGGTGCGTCACCGGCGCAGGCCAGCACCACGTCCGGCTCGGTCAGACCGTCGTCCGTGCCGGCCCACTCCCAGATGCCCGCGCCACGAGCGCAGTGCAGCGCCGCTTCCTCGGGGCTGAGCCAGTCGGGGGTGTAGTTCTTGCCCGAGACGATGACGTTGACGTAGTCGCGGCTGCGCAGGCAGTGGTCGGCCACGGACAGCAGGGTGTTGGTGTCGGCGGGCAGGTAGACGCGGACGACTTCGGCCTTCTTGTTCATCACGTGGTCGATGAAGCCGGGGTCCTGATGGCTGAAGCCGTTGTGGTCCTGGCGCCACACGTGCGAGGAGAGCAGGTAGTTCAGCGACGCGACCGGGCGCCGCCAGTCGATCTCGCGGTGGGTCTTGAGCCACTTGGCGTGCTGGTTGAACATCGAGTCGATGATGTGGGTGAACGCCTCGTAGCAGTTGAACAGGCCGTGCCGCCCGGTGAGCAGGTAGCCCTCCAGGAAGCCCTGGCACAGGTGCTCCGACAGCACCTCCACCACCCGGCCGTTGGTCTCCAGGTGCTCGTCGGTCGGCAGCTTCTCGGCCAGCCACTGCTTCGCGGTCACCTCGAACACGGCGTCCAGCCGGTTGGACGCGGTCTCGTCCGGGCCGAACAAGCGGAAGTTCTTCTCCACCACGTTCAGTGTCATGACGTCGCGCAGCATCCGGCCCAGCGCACGGGTCGGTTCGGACGTGGTGGTGCCGTGCTTGGTCACCTCCACCGAGTACGGGGTGGTGCCGGGCATGCGCAGCTCGCGCAGCAGCAGGCCGCCGTTGGCGTGCGGGGTGGCGCCCATGCGCAGCTCACCGCGCGGTGCGAGGGCCAGCAGTTCGGGCTTGGGGTGGCCGTCGGCGTCGAACAGCTCCTCGGGGCGGTAGGACCGCAGCCAGCCCTCCAGCAGCGCCAGGTGCTCGGGGTTGTCGCGGACACCGGCGAGCGGGACCTGGTGCGAGCGCCACGTGCCCTCCACCGGCACACCGTCCACCTCGGACGGCCCGGTCCAGCCTTTCGGGGTGCGCAACACGATCATCGGCCAGCGGGGGCGCTCGGTGTCCCCGGCACGGGCCGCCTCCTGGATTCGGTGGATCTCGTCGAACACCTCGTCGAAGACCTCGGCCATGCGCGGG
The DNA here is from genome assembly GCF_016695385.1 of Saccharothrix sp. 6-C. Lineage (NCBI taxonomy): Bacteria > Bacillati > Actinomycetota > Actinomycetes > Pseudonocardiales > Pseudonocardiaceae > Saccharothrix > Saccharothrix sp. 6-C. Next base: position 4,434,013 of record NZ_CP064192.1, read on the forward strand.
TGCAGCACCGCCGGGTCGTCGCCCTCCACGTAGAACGGGGCGTAGCCGAAGCCGCGCAGCATCGCGTCCAGCTCCTCGTGCGGGATGCGCGCCAGGATCGCCGGATTGGCGATCTTGTAGCCGTTGAGGTGCAGGATCGGCAGCACCGCACCGTCGTTCGCCGGGTCGAGGAACTTGTTGCCGTGCCAGCTCGCAGCCAGCGGACCGGTCTCCGCCTCGCCGTCGCCCACGACGCACGCCACCACCAGGTCGGGGTTGTCGAACGCCGCGCCGAACGCGTGCGCCAGCGAGTAGCCGAGCTCCCCACCCTCGTGGATCGACCCCGGCACCTCCGGGGCCACGTGGCTGGGCACTCCGCCGGGGAAGGAGAACTGGCGGAACAGCTTGCGCATGCCGTCGCCGTCGCGCTGCACGTTCGGGTGCGTGTCGGTGTAGGAGCCCTCCAGCCAGGTGTTGGCCAGCAGCGCCGGGCCACCGTGGCCAGGACCGGTCACGAACAGCACGTCCTGGGAGCGGTCGTTGATCACTCGGTTGAGGTGGGCGTAGAGGAAGTTCAGACCCGGCGTGGTGCCCCAGTGGCCCAGCAGGCGGGGCTTGATGTGCTCCGGGGTCAGCGGCTCGGTCAGCAGGGGGTTGCCGAGCAGGTAGATCTGCCCCGCCGAGAGGTAGTTGGCGGCCCGCCAGTAGGCGTCAACCAGGTCGAGGTTGATGGGTCCGGACTGCGACATCTCGCGTTCTCCTCCTGTGTCGGGGTGCTGACGCCAGCCTGCCTTCGGAACCGATTCCGCCGCAGAGCACGCGGTCCTTGACCTGACAGGGTCCTTTGACCCTCACCAGGTGACTTGTGGCGCTGTCGGCCCGCGCACCGCGAGGCGCACGGTCGGCGCGTGAACAGGACACCTCGCGTCACGACGGTCCTCGTCGCCGGGTTCGTCGCGCTCAACGCGATTGCCGGCGGCTTCGGCTTCCTCGGCGGCGGCATCGACATGGGCTCGACCATTACGGGCCGATTCCCACTCCACAGCCCGGTGCTCGCCGGGATCGCACTGCTGGCGGTGGTCGACGTGCCGATGACCGCCGCGGTGGTACTGGCACTGCGCCGCGACCGGCGCTGGAGCGTCGCGGCGATGGCCGCGGGTCTCGTGCTCGTCGGTTGGATCGTCGTGCAGGTGGCGGTGATCCGCACCTTCAGCTGGATGCAGCCTGCTTCGGTGGTCGCGGGGGTCGTGGTGTTCGTCGCCGGATGGCGGGGGCGAAACGCGTCGGACGTCCCGGTGCAACGAGGACCTTTGCCCGCTTCGGCACGGCGCCCGCGGCGCGACGCTTGAGTCGAGGAAAACGACTGAAGGAGACGAGAGCAATGACGACGTTCGCCCACTCCAAGGGTTTGGCCGGTAAGGCGACCCGTGCGACCGCCACGACGGCCGTTCGTGCCGACACCGGCGCGATGGCGCTGGCGGTCCTGCGGATCACGACCGGGTTCGTGTTCCTCTGGGCCTTCTTCGACAAGCTGTTCGGCCTGGGCTACGCCACCAAGGCCGCCAACGCGTGGGTCAACGGCGGATCGCCCACCAAGGGCTTCCTCAGCCGGGTCGCGGTCGGACCGTTCGAGTCCACCTTCCACGCCATCGCCGGCGCCTGGTGGGCCGACTGGCTGTTCATGCTCGGCCTGCTCGCCATCGGCGTCGCCGTCATCGCCGGCATCGGTCTCCGCCTCGCCGCGATCGCCGGAACCTTGATGATGCTGCTCATGTGGGCCGCCGAGTGGCCGCTCGCGCAGTTCACCTCGGCCGGCGAGCCGAGCATGTCCACCAACCCGATCGTCGACTACCACATCATCTACGCCGTCGCCCTGATCGCCGTCGCCACCGCCGGCGCGGGCGCCACCTGGGGCCTCGGCCGCTGGTGGGCGGCCCTCCCGGTGGTCCGCGACCACACCTGGCTGCGGTGACGTCCCCCCGAGCGGGCGGGCCGAGCGGCCCGCCCGCTCCGAGCTGTCCGGATCGAGTGGGAGGAGACAGGGTCATGAGCGGGTCGAAGAAGATCGTCGTAGGTGTGGACGCTTCGCCGGCGGGCGCAGCGGCACTGGCGTGGGCAGTGCGCCACGCGGGAGCCGGCGGCACCGTGCTGGCCGCATCGGTGTGCCGGATGTTCCCGGAGGTGTGCGGCGGTGAGGACGCCTTCCACAGCGCCCACCGACGGGTGCTGCGCGAGGCCGTCGACGAGCTGGGTCCGTTGGAGGGCGTGCGGATCATCGAGACCGTCGTGGACGGCGAACCGGGTCCCGTACTGACCGGCCTGGCGCAGGACGCCGACACCCTCGTGCTCGGCGGCCACGAGTACCAGCGCGGGGACGTAGCGGTGGTGGGCTCGGTCGTCACATACTGCGTGCGGCACGCCCCCTGCCCGGTCGTCATGGTCCCGACTCCGGGAGGTGAGGACGGCGTCGGTGCCAGCAGGCAACGGGTGGCGCAGGAGTTCCGGTGACCTGGCCGCCTCGGACGACGATCCGGCGGCAGGCTGGACCTGCGGCCTGCTCGGCCGGAACGGCGGGACAAGAAGACGGCGATCTCGCCGGCGGTGGGCACCTCAGAACCCGCTGCCGGCGAGATCGCCGTTTCAGGTGCGGCTGACCGTGACGTGGGTTGGCGGGCAGCCGGGAGGCCCTCGGTCCGCGAACTGGCCTCGCAGCCCGAACCAGCCCTCACCGTTGCGCCCAAGTCGGCGGATCGGTGAGGGCTGGTTGGTCCAGCCGCGGCATCTCCGTCAGGCGCTCACCGGTCCCGGTCGGACCACCAGCACGGGACACGGCGCGTGGTGCAGGACGCCGTGGCTGGTCGAGCCGAGCAGGAGTCCGGTGAGAGCACCCCGACCCCGGCTCCCCACGACCAGGAGCCCGGCGTCGGCGGCGTGGTGGACCAGGGCGTCGGCGGCGTTGCCGTGCGTAACGACGAACTTCAGCGGCACGTCGGGGTACTTGTCACGCCACGGCGCGAGGGTCGCGACGAGCCTGCCGCACCGAGCGGCGTCGTGGTCGGCCACGTCCAGGCCCAGCGTCTCGGCCACCGCATCGGTGAACGCCCCGGACGGGGTGCGCGAAACGCTCACGGCGATCAGCGGCACACGGCGTGCCGCTGCCTGTTCGAACGCCTCGGTCAACACTGCCGGTTCCTCGCCGTGAACACCCACGACGACCGGCCCCTCGCGCACTTCGCCGCGCACGACGACCACCGGGCAGCCGCTGTGGCCGGTGACGGTGATGGCTGTGGAACCCACCAGCAGGGCGCCCATCCCACCCATCCCCCGCGATCCGAGCACCAGCAGGCAAGCGTCGACCGACCGGGCGGTGAGCAACGATGCCGGATCGGCTACCTCCGCATGCGGAACCAGCGCGACACCGGGGTCTACCGAACGCGCCGCCTGAACCGCCTCGTGCAACCAACCCAACGACTGCCGGTGCAGCGCTTCACGGCTGTGCAGGTCCCAGTCCAGGGGCAAGGACAACTCAGCATGTACCAAGCACAGCGGCACACCGAGCCTCATCGCCTCGGCGGCCGCCCAGCGTACCGCGCCGAGCGCGGGGCCTGAGCCGTCGACGCCGACCACCACGGGTCCATTCATCTCGAACGCCTCCTCATCGACTTTTCGCCCGTGTCGGCCATCGAGACGACCGGGATCACCACCGCGGCCAACCGAGCGCGCGCGGCGGGCTGCCACCCAGCAGTTGCGGCAACGGCGGCAAGGACAGGGACAGCACGGCGACCTCGAAGCCGACCGGCGGGCAGCACGTTGGGCCCGTCGGCACGCAGCCGGCGGGCGGCCTCGACCGAGGTGAGGCCATCGGTGGCGATCTTCGCCTCATCCGGCACGTCGTCACCCGGTCCGGTGACTGGTCTCGGTGTCGTCCCAGCTGTGGGTCAACTCGCTCACGACGTCCACGACACCGGGCAGCGCCCTGGTCAGCCGGACGGCGATGTCAACCTCACTGCGGCGCTCGATGTGGCCTCGCAACGTGACCACGCCATCCGCCACCTGCACCTCGACCGCAGTCGGCTCCAGCCACAGTGTGCGCCGCATGACCTCCTGCGTGATCTCCTGCCGCAGCTCGGTGTCGGTGCGCAGGAAGACGCGCAGCAGGTCCCGACGGGACAGCACGCCGACCAACCGGCCTTCGCCGTCGACGACGAACAACCTGCGCACGCCCGCCGCGGCCAACTGGTGCGCGGCGGCGCTCGCGGGTTCGTCGGGACCGGCGGTGATGACGGGGCCCGCCATCACGTCTGCCGCGGTCGTGCCGTGCGCCTGACGCCAGCGCTTTCTGGTCTCGGGCTTGGCGAACAGCGGCGGCGCCACTTCGGTGCCGCCGCGGTACTCCTCCTTGGGCAACAGGTCGGATTCGGAGACCACGCCGACCGGGTGGCCCTCGTCGTCCACAACTGGCACGGCGCTGAATGCGCCCGCGGTCAGGATGGCGGCGAGTTCCTTGAACGACGTGCCGGCGCGGACGCTGACCACCTCGCCGGTCATCAACGAGGCGACAGTGGGTTCACGCATGGCTCTCTCCCGTCTTCAGAGCGGACCGGGTCGGGATCGGACTCCGAGTCGAAGGCAGTGGCACCCGACCGCGTTGCGCGCCAACCGCACAACGGGCCCGGCGTCCACCGTTCGACCTACTCGGCTGATCCGGCACCTCCAGCCTCGTCCGAGAGGGTGCGGAGACACAGAGTCCTTGGTCGTCCCGAACGTCCTGAGCGCGACGGGACCTTGGACCCTGCGACGGAAGCGGTGCCACCGTCGGCGGAGAGGACCGAAGACCCGGTCCGACGGGATCTTCGTTCCCTGTCACCCGCACAGGTCAACGACCAGGCTGAAGGCATGAGCAACGTGCACGAGATCCTCAACATCCGCACCGACCTGGGCACCGGCGTCCCCGCCGATGCCACCGAGTACGCCCGCACGAAGGTCGCGGCGGTCGCCAAGTACGCGCCTGCGGACGTCCAGTTCGCACACGTCCGGTTGCGCACCGACGGACCGCGGTCGATCGTCGCGCACGCGTCGTTGGACGTGAACGGGACACCGGTGAACGCCGAGGCCGCCGCCGGGACCTACCAGGAAGCGGTGGACCTGCTCCACGACCGGTTGCAGCACCAGCTCGCCGACATGGGTCACTGAGACGGAGGACGAGCCGGCGGTTCGAGTGGGTATCAACGGTTTCGGGCGGATCTGGCGCGACGTGCCGCGCGCCGCGTTCGACCGCGGCGACACCGGCCTGGAGATCGTGGCGGTGTTCGGCTGGTACGGCAACGAGTGGGGCTACGCCAACCGCACCCTCGACTTCGCCCGGTCGTTCGGGCAATCGCTGTAGGCGGGTGAGCGGGTGCCGGGCCGACAGCCCGGTATCCCTGCCCGCTCCTGGCTGCTCCCCCACGACGTACGAAGGGTGCTTCCCACGGAACTGCGTGGGAAGCACCCTTCGTACGTCTCATGGTGGGGAGGACGGCCGTCCCCGAGAGCCGGTTCACCGAGCGCGGACGGCACCACTCGCTTCCGCTTTCCGGGAACCGCACCTCCACCACACCCGCCACAGCGCCCGCCAGGACCGCGGCGACGTGTCGGTCGCATTCGTCGTCCAGCTCGTCCACGATCGACACACGGCCGTCGACCACGGCGACCTTCCACCGGTGCTGGCCGCCGTAGAGGCCGAGCCGGTGGCGAACCTCGGCCTCCAACGCGCGGTCGTCGCGATTGACCGCGCGCAGCATGTCCCGCCGGATGACGATGCCTACCAGGCGCCCGTCCTCCACGACGTGAGCGCTGCGCGCCCCGTGCTCCAGCATCCGCCGCGCCAACTCGCGCACGTCCGCACCGTGTGCAACGCCGACGGCCGATTCACCCATCACGTCGATCACCGTCCGGCGCGGCACCGGCCGACCGCGCGGAGGTTCGCCGTGCACCAGCATGCGCGGGTCGACGGACAGCCGGTCCCGCAACGCGTCGGCTTCGGTAACCCCACGCCGACCAGGGCACCGCCGCGGTCTCACCACGGCAGCATTGTGAGACCGCGTCGCGCCAGCCGGTCGCACGCATCTCGGACAGGCGTCTCGGGTGTCACCGTGACCACATCCCGGGTCATCACGTCGCGAACCCTCACCGCGCGGCCTCCTCGTTTGTGGCCGGCTCGCCGGTGTGGTGGCCGTCGCCGGCGGGCAGCACGACCACCGGGACGGTGGCGTGCCGCACGCAGTGCATGCTGGTGCTGCCCAGCACGACCTGGCGCAGCCTGCTGCCGCTGTGCGAGGCGACGACCAGCATCGCCGCGCCGCGTGCCGCCTCCTCCAGCGCCTGGGCGGCGGGGCCGCGCACCGGCAGCCGGACGACCTCGGGCAGGTTCGGTCGCCCGGCCGAGACAGTGCTCAGCGCTTCGTCGATCAGCTCCTCCGAGCGGACACGGGCTTCTTGCTCGGTCGTCATCGTCCAGTCGGCCAGCGGCTCGTAGGCGTAAGCATTGACGACGTGCAGCGGGACGCTTCGTCGCAGCGCCTCGTCCAGCGCCCACTGCAACGCGCGTTCACCCGCCGGGTGCCGTCGACGCCGACCACGATCGGGTTCGTGCTCATGACTCCACCTCGTCGAGTCCGATGATGATCTCCGGCGCGCGCCGGAGGGTGTTGTGCACGGTGCAGTGCTGCAGGACGGCCAGCAGCGCCGTCTTGCGGTGCTGGGACAGCCCGGCGGGTACCGCGACGTCCAGCCGCACGTCGGTGACGCGCTGCTGCGGATCCGCGCCCGTCCGGTATTCGGCGGTCACCGCCAAAACCGTTCGGGGGATGCCGTGGCGGTCCAGGTAGCGGCCCGCGTAGAAGGCGGTGCACGCCGCCATCGATCCGACCAGGAGTTCGACCGGGCTGGGCCCGACGTCGGCGCCGCCGTCGAGCTGTGGCTGATCGGTGGGCACCAAGTGGTCGCGCAGCGCTACCACGTACTCCTCGCCGGCCACGTAGGTGACCGAGACCTGCGCGGTCTTCGTGGCGGTGCTCATGGCGTCCTCCTCGCGTCGCGCAGCTTGCGCAGGAACGGGTCCACCGGTTCGGCGGGCGCCACGCGCACGCGCGCGTCCACCGCGATCACGTGGTCGGAGGCCAGGACCAGGGGGTTCAGGTCCAGCTCGGCGACCTCGGGCAGCGACTCGGCCAGGTGCGACACGCGGCGCAGCACGTCGCGGACGGCCGTCTCGTCGTGGTCCCCGAACACCTTCGGCGCGGCGCGGAAGCCGTGCAGCAGGTCGTCCAGGTCGGCTTCGGACAGCGGCGCGAGAGCAGCGGCGCGGTCGTCGACCAGGTCGGTGTCAACACCCCCGAGCCCGGTGACCACGAGCGGCCCGAACTGCGGGTCGGTGACCACGCCGACGAGCAGTTCGCGCCCGCGCCGGGCCATCGGCTGGACGAACACGCCGGTCAACCGGTCGCCGAACCGGTCGCGCAGGGACTCGAAGCCGTAGGTCACGGCGTGGTCGCCGGCGAGGTCGAGCAGCACGCCGCCGCCCGAGCTCTTGTGCAGCAGGTCGTCGGCCACCGCCTTGAGCGCCACGGGCACGTCGAAGGAGCGCTGGGCGGCCACCGCCGACTCCACGTCCCGCACCACCACACCTCCCAGCACGGGCAGCCCGAACGCCGCGAGCAGCCGAACCACCCGGTCGGGTGACAGCCACCCCTGCTGACCGGCGATGACCGCGCGCGCCTCGGCCAGGTCGACGCCGGGCAGCTCGACGAGCTCCGGTTCGGCGTGGCGCAGCCACCGGCCGCGCTCGACCAATGCGGCCAGCACGGCGGCGGCACTCGCCGGGTCGGCGTAGCGGGCGATGCCGTCCGATGTCAGCGACACCGCCTCGTCTTGGTCGGCGCGCACCGCCAGCACGGGCTTGGCGGTGCGGTGCACCCCGCCTGCCGGGTCGCCGACCGCGGTAGGGACGGTGACCGCGATGACCGCGTCCACGCCCGGGTCGGCCGCGACCAGGTCCAGGCAACGGCCGAACGTGCGCTCGTCCACGGCGGCCGTGGTGTCGACCGGGTTGTGCGCGCTGGCGGTGCCGGGCAGCAGGGCCCGCAAAGCCTCTGCGGTGTCCGGGCCCAGCTCGGCGACGGCCAGTCCGCGGTGGACGCACGCGTCGGCGGCGAGAACGCCCAGACCGCCCGCGTTGGACAGCACGGCCACCCGATCGCCCGCGGGCAGCGGTGTGGCGTGCAACGCGGCCAGCACTTCCACCAGTTCACCGACGCCGTCCACCGCGGTCACCCCCGCCTGCCGGAACAGCGCGTCACGGGTGACGGCCGGGGTGGCGGTGGAGGCGGTGTGCGAGGCCGCGGCGCGCTGACCGGCCTCGCTGCTCGCCGCACGCACGGCCAGCACCGGCTTGCGCCGCGCGACCCGCCGCGCCAGGCGCGAGAACTTGCGCGGGTTGCCGAACGACTCCAGGTACAGCGCCACCGCCTTCGTGGCCTCGTCGCGCTCCCACCACAGCAGCAGGTCGTTGCCGCTCACGTCGTACTTGTCACCGGTCGACACCAGCTCCGTGGTGCCCAGGCCGAGCGCGCGCAGTCGTTCGACCACGGCGATCGCCACCCCACCGGACTGGGTGACCACACCAACCTCACCCGCGGTGAGGCGGCCGTCCATGAAGGTGGCGTTCATCCGCACGCCGGGGTCGGTGGCGGACACGCCGACGCAGTTGGGTCCGACCAGGCGCATGCCGTACCGGCGCACGACGTCCAGCAGTCGATCCGGGTCCACCCCGGAAGTGATCACGACCAGGGCCTTCACCCCGCGTCGACCGCAGTCCTCGGCGACCTGCGGCACCGCCTCGGCCGGGACGCACACCACCGCCAGGTCCGGCGCCTGCGGCACATCGGCGACCGACCGGTAGGAGGCGACACCCAGAACCTGGTCGGTGTGCGGGTTCACCGCGTACACCGCACCCGTGTAGCCACCGGAGACCAGGTTGTGCAGCACGGCGTTGCCCACCGAGGACCGCTTGCGCCCCGCGCCCACCACCACGATGGAGGTCGGCTTGAGCACCACGCGCAGGCTGGCCACGTCGGCGGCCTGCTCGCGGTCGGCGACCGCCTCCAGATAGCGCTCGTCCGAGTCGAGGCCGAGGTCGATGCGCACCTCGCCGTTGTCGGCCGCAGAGGTCCACACCAGGCCGAGGTCCGCGAAGACGCGCAGCATCTTGGAGTTCACGGTGAGCACATCGGCGCGGAACCGCCTCACGCCCCGCCGTCGGGCCAGTGAGACCAGGTGCTCCAGCAGTAGTGTGCCGACGCCGTGGGACTGGCGGTCGTGCGCGACCACCAGCGCCACCTCGGCGGTGTCGTCGTCGAGCAGGACGTAGCTGGCGGCACCCACCAGCACGTCGGAGGCGAACGCGCCGATCACGACGTGCAGCGGTTCTTCCGGCGAGGTCAACCGGGCGACGAACTCGTCCAGGTGCCGCGGCGCGGCACTGAAGAACCGCAGGTAACGGTCATCCGGCGGAAGACCGAGGTGTAGCGCGAGCAGGGCCTCGGCGTCGGCCGGACCCAGCTCGCGCAGCGCCACCACGGACCCGTCCGCCAGTAGCGCGCGGTCGACGTTCGAAGAAGTGGTCACAGCAGCGGTCCCGGGGTGATCACCGGCTTGTGCTCCACCGGTACGGACGGGGCCTCGGGCTTGGGCTCGCGGATGACGACGACCGGACAGTGCGCGTGGTGCACGCAGTAGGAGCTGACCGAACCCAGCAGCACCTCGCGGATGGGTCCCGCTCCCCTGCTGCCGACCACCAGCAGCGCCGCGTCCCGCGAGGCGCGCACCAGCACGTCGCGGGCATCACCCTCGGCCAGGACCGCGCGGACATCGCCCCCGGCCTCGCCGAGGATCCCGTCCAGCAGCGCCTCGTTGTCCTCGCGCAGCCGCTGCGGGTCCATCCCGGCGGCCACGGCGGCGGACATCGCCCCGATGACCATGCTGTGGTCCACGTGCCAGGCCAGGACGGCCTCGACCACGGTGCCACGCAGCTTCGCCTCTTCGACCGCCCATCGCAGCGCGGCCCGGCTGGAGGGCGATCCGTCCACGCCCACCACGATCCTGTCGTCCATCGCTCCTCCTCGGGTGCTCCTGTTCCCAGCCTCTCGGTCGGCGGACACGACGGTCAGGTGCAGCGGTCACCCGTGGGCCGGGACCTTCGGCCCTGAACCGCCGGAGTGCGGCACGAAGCGAACAGTCACGGCACCCGTCGCCCTGATCAGGGCTGATCGGCCATCTTCGTCGGTGACGTCGGCCTGCCCTTCGACCCTCGCGCGGCCGCACGCCAGCAGCAAGTCGGAATCGGAAGATGTCATGGTCATGATGGGTGTGAAGGGTTGCCCGCGAGCCGCGAGGCGCTGCGCTGGGGTTGATGCAGGCGGCGCGCACGGGCGACACCGTGGAGGGGCTGATCGCGTGGCTGCACGAGCCGAAGCCCGTGGCCATGATCGCGATTGATGTACCCCTCATGCCGACGACACCCGGCACGCGAACTGCGCGGACGGATCGTGCAGCAGGTCCGCGCCTCGCTGCCGGACGCCACCGATCACCGAGGTGCCCGGTCGTGGTCGTGCCGCCGCCCGCCACGCGGTGACCGCCGGCAGGTGCCTGACGGGCGCTGAAACGGCTCACATGGCTCCGGCCCCCACGAGCCCGTCTGCGCATATCGGCGTGGAGACGGCGGTGTGCGGTCATGGCGGAAGTAGTGCGGGTGGCGCTGTGGTGGATGTCGGCCTACGAGGTCGACGTCCACGACCGGGGAAGGGCTATCGGCAACGACGCCATGCTCATTCAGTGCCTCGGCTCGTGGTCACGGGCCTGCATCGCCTCGACGACCGCAGGCAGTTGCGCCTCGACGACGGCGACGACGGCTTCGCATTCGTCGATCAAGGTGTCGGCCGAGCGGCCGAAGTAGGCCGCCTGTCGTTCGCCCGCCGCGAGCAGCATCCGGGCGACGGTGGCCGCGAGGGCGAGGTGGTCGTCCTCGCGGAACCTGTAGCCGCCGAACATTCCCTCACCGTCGAGACGGAAGACCGTGTCCGGACCGATGGCGTGCGGGTCGTTGTGCAGCAGCTTGCTCCAACGGCCGTAGGTGCCGGGAGCTTCTTTCCCGTGCACCTCCTTGATCATGGTGGTGAGGGAGAGCGGTTTGGAGAAGTGGTCGACTCGGACGAACGGCACATTCGCCTCGGGTGTGCGTTCGACGGTCAGCCCGGCTTCCGCAGCCCGGCCGGTCCACGACTTGGGTTTCGACCACAGAGCGAGCATCGCACCACGCAGAACGCGTTCCTCGCTCGTGGCCAACGGCGCTAGGAGCCAACCGGTCATGGCCGTGCCTTCCATGACCGCGCGTGCGGGCGCGAACGCCGCAGCGTGCAGCCATCGCCGGTGTTCGGGACCGTCAGGTTCTACGGGGTCCAGCCAGTAGGCGCGGGCCAGCAGGCCGAGGTGTTGTGTCACGGCCTGGGCGGCGAGCACCGCAGCGTCTTCGCAGCAGCTCGCGAACAACGCTTGGGCGAAGGTCAGGTCGTCTCTGCGGAGTCCGTCGGCCTCTCGGTTCCACGGCGCGTCCGGTGAGCACTCGGTCACCAACAACGCGTCACGCCACACTCGCCGAAGCGAGCCGTAGACCTCGACCAGCACATCGGCCACCGTCGGGGGCAGGTCAGGCGCGGCATCGTCCACCTGTCGACACTATCCGCTATCACCCTTTGGGCACATCCGACGACGCCGGCCCGCAGGACAGCGGGCTCCGCGCCGGACCGGCGAGGGGGTTCCCGTCCGACACGGAGCCCATGGAGGTCACCCTGTGGGGTGACCAGGTCGGAACGTGGGGCTTGAGGGTCGAGTGGTAGAAGCTACCGGTGTTTCCGGGACGTCCCCAGGGGTCGCCCGACCGGTGGGTGGTTCGATCATGGCGTTCCGGCTGTCGATCCTGCCCTTTCGCGAGGACCAGTGTGGATCGCGTCGGTGATCCGCTGCGCTTCCTCCTCGGCGGTGACCACGTGGGCGTCCGCGCCGGGGAACAGCAGCACTCGTGCGTCGGTGTCCAGCCAGTGCACCTCGTAGGGCGGCGTGCCGTCGGGGTGGCGCAGCTGCTCCACCAGCGCGCGGCGGGCGCCCTCGCCGTGCCCGACGACGATCCAGTCGCCCACCCTGGCCTTCACGGCTGGTCCTGCGTCGGCCGGACCACGGCCAGCGGGCACGTGGCGTGGTAGACCAGCCCTTGACTGGTGGAGCCCAGGACCATGCCGGCGAAGCCCCCGTGGCCGTGGCTTCCCACGACCAGCAGTTGGGCGCCGACGGCGGCGGTGAGCAGGGCGCGCACGGGACGGTCACGCAGCACGACCCGCGTCACCTCCACGTCGGGGTACTTCTCCTGCCACCCGGCCAGGCGCTCGGCAAGGATGCGGCGCTGCTCATCCTCGACCTGGGACCAGTCCACGGTGAAGCGGGAGCCGTAGACGCTGTCGACCAGGACGTCCGTCCACGCGATCACGGCGGTCAGCGGGGCGCCGCGCAGGGACGCCTCCTCGAAGGCGAACGCGACGGCCTGCTCGCTGACCGGCGAGCCGTCCACGCCGACCACGACCGGGCCGCGCTCGTCGACCGGTTCGCGGACTACGACCACCGGGCTGTGCCCGTGCGCGGAGACCGCGACGGCCACCGAGCCGACCAGCAGCCCGGAGAACCCGCCCAACCCCTGCGAACCGAGCACGATCATCCTGGCGCGGCGGCTCTCCGTAATCAGCGCGGCAGCGGGCCGGTCGACCACGAGGACGGTCTCGACCTCGACGTTCGGCACGGCCATGCGAGCGGCCTCGGCAGCCTCCTGCAGCCACTGCAGTCCCTGTTGTTCGAACGCCTCCCGCACCTCGGGACCGTTCACGACGAGCTCCGGGTAGCCCTGCGCGGGCAGCAGGTAGGCGTGCACGAGCCTGAGCGGCACGCGAAGCCGGGCGGCCTCCCGTGCGGCCCACGCCGCAGCGGTCACCGCCGACGCCGAACCGTCCACTCCGACCACGATCGGGGCACTCATCACAGGTTCCTCTCCGGGTTCGAATCCGATGTCACCAGGGCGGGCGCGGCTTCCGCCGTCGTCGCGACGGTCCGCGAGGACCGCTCGACGCGAACGGCGAACGCGTGAGGACCTGGCCGTCGTGCGCGAACACCGACCAGCGGTGCACCGTCCGCGATCGGGACGCGGTGCACCCGGTGCTCGACGATCACATGCGCGGCCGGTACGCCTGGTGCCATCCCGTGTCCCGAGCCGGTGACGTCGTGAGTCCTCACGCCCACCTCCTCCACCACTGACGCTAGGCAGCCATCCCGCCCGGCGACGCGGTCGTTGGTCCCTGCCGACCAGGGACCTGCAGCTGTGAATCCGGGGACCGTCCCCCTGGGCGCGCTACTTGATCCCGGTATCGGGATCGGCGGAGAGCTCCGGCGGCCACGCAGGGCCTCAGGCGCGTCGTGGCAGGGTCTTTGGGCCCTGTGCCGGATCATTGCTCCAGGCGAGCCTGGAGACAGGTGAAGGGAAGGGGTCCGACAGTGGTGGCGCGCGTGTTCCTGGTGGACGACCACGAGGTGGTCCGGGTCGGTGTCCGGGAGCTGTTGAACAGCGACGACAGCTTGCAGGTCGTGGGCGAGGCGGGCTCGGTGGCCGAGGCACTGGCCAGAGTGCCCGGCAGCGGCGCGGACGTCGCCGTGCTGGACGTGCGGCTCCCGGACGGCAACGGCATCGAGCTGTGCCGCGAGCTGCGATCGCAGCTGCCCGACCTGAAGTGCCTGATGCTCACCTCGTTCACCGACGACGAGGCCCTGTTCGACGCCATCATGGCCGGCGCCTCCGGATTCGTCCTCAAGCGCATCCTCGGCAACGACCTGCAGAACGCCGTCCGCAAGGTCGCCGCCGGAGAATCCCTGCTCGACGCCCGCTCCACCGCCGCGCTGCTGGGCCGCATCCGCCGCGAGCGAGAGGAAGGCGACCCGGTGCGGATGCTCACCGAGCAGGAGCGCACCGTGTTCGACCACATCGGCGAAGGCCTGACCAACAAGCAGATCGCCGAGAAGATGTTCCTCGCCGAGAAGACGGTCAAGAACTACGTCTCGCACCTGCTGGCCAAGCTCGGCCTGGAACGCCGCACTCAGGCCGCCGTCCTCGCCACCAAGCTGCGCAAGCCCAGCGCGCCCTCCGACGAGGAATAGCCGTAGCGTGCCGCTAGAGCGGAACCTGCCACGTCAGGCGGGTGCCGCCGGTGGGTTCGGCGGCGGCTGTGCATGTGCCGCCGAGTTCGACGGCGCGCTGTTCGAGGTTGCGCAGGCCGCTGCGGGCGACCTGCGGCGGCATGCCCACACCGTCGTCGACCACGGTGACGGTCAGGGCGTCACTCGCCTCGACGGTGAGGACGAACCCGCTCGCGCGGGCATGGCGTACGACGTTGCTCACGGCCTCGCGCACCACGGCCTCGGCATGCTCGGCGACGTTCTCGGGCACCGAGTTGTCCACCGTTCCGCTCATCCGCACCGTCGGCGTCACCGGCACGTCCTCGGTCAACTCCGACACCAGGTCCAACAGCCGTCGACGCAGACCCGGTGCGTCGTCGCTCGCCTGGAGGTCGAAGATCGAGGTGCGGATCTCCAGCACCGTCTCGTCCAGCTGCACCACGGCCTTCTGCACGCGCTCCCGCACCCGCGGATCGCGGATCGTGCCCAACGCGCCCTGCAGGCTCATGCCGGTGGCGAACAACCGCTGGATCACGTGGTCGTGCAGGTCACGGGCGATCCGGTCGCGGTCCTCCAGCACGTCCACCAACCTGCGCGCCCGCTGGTTCTCGGCGAATTCCAACGCCACCGCAGCCTGGTCGGCGAACGACGCCAACAACGGCACCTGCTCCGCCCCGAACCGCGCGCCGCCCTTCTCCCGCGCCACCAGCAACACCCCGGTCACGGTCGATCCGGTCCGCAGCGGCACCGCCACACCGGGGCCGACGCCGGCGGGCACTTCCCCCAGCATGCCCTCCAGGTCATCGATGAGCATCGGCGCGGCCGACTCCAGCACCTGCTCCACGAACGCACCGGTGCCCGGGAACGGCCCCCCGACCAGTCCTTCGATCTGGTCACCGACACCGGCCGCCATGCGCAGCCGCTGCCTCGCCCCGTCCTCGACCAGCACGATCAGCGACATCGACGCCACCGACAACTCCCGCGTCCGCTGCACGATCAACCGCAGCGCGTCGTCGGCCAAGGCACCGCCCAACAGCTCGGTGTTGACTTCCGCGGTGGCCTCCAGCCAGCGCTCCCGCATCCGGGACCGCTCGAACAACCGCGCGTTCTCGATCGCCACGCCCGCGGCGGCGGCCAACGCGGTCAGCACGACCTCGTCGTCAGGGGTGAAGTCGGCACTGTCGATCTTCTCGGTCATGTAGAGGTTGCCGAACACCTCGTCGCGCACCCGAACCGGAACGCCCAGGAAGCTGTGCATCGGCGGGTGGTTCGCCGGAAAACCTACCGACGCGGGGTGCTCGGACAGGTCGTGCAGCCGGATCGCCCGCGGATCCTTGATCAACAGCCCGAGCAGCCCCTTGCCCTCCGGCAGGTGACCCATGTGCGAACGGGTTTCTGGATCGATACCGACGTAGACGAATTCCGACAAGTTCTCCTGGGTGCCCAGCACACCCAACGCGCCGTACCGCGCCCCGACCAGCTCCACCGCCGCCTGCACGATCCGCTGCAACGTCGAGTCCAGCTCCAACCCGGCGCCCACCGCGAGCACCGCGTCCAGCAGGCCCTGCATCTTGTCCCGGGTCGACCCGATCTCGGTCAACCGCTCCCGCACCTCGTCCAACAACTCGTCCAAGCGCAGGCCGCCCAGCAGGCGGTGCGGCTGTTCACGGTCCGGATCAACCATGGGTACACGGTTCCACGAACCAGGCGTGATGGCCAAGAGGTGCACACACTGTGTGCTCGGCGCACACCCGGTGCTGTGCCGGACGTCACGCAGCTCGATTGATCCGCGCTCGGCGGACCACGGCCGGTGACCTGCCCGCAGGCAGGTCGGTCAGCGCGCGGCCGTCCTCGTGGGCGTCCCTGTCGATTGGTGACCTTCGACCGTGTGCTCCCGACCGCTCTGACCGGACAGTGGGTGGAGAAGGTCGACGTGATCGGATGACGTGGTTCGAGGTGGACGTGGTGGATGAGGTGTTCGGGTTGACGCCGGACGAGGTGGCCGGCGTGCTGCGCACGGCGGCCTTGGCGCCGTCGCTGCACAACACCCAACCGTGGCGGTTCCGGGTCGCCCACGACCGCGTCGAACTGCACGCGGACCCTGATCGGGCGCTCCCGGCGACCGACCCGGAGGGGCGCGAACTGCGGCTGTCGTGCGGCGCGGCGCTGTTCAACCTCCGGCTCGGGCTGCGCGCACGCGGCATCCGGCCGCTGGTCACCTTGCTACCGGGCAGCGACGCGCCCGGCGCGCTAGCCGTAGTCCGTTGGGGTGGGCACCGCGACGCCGACGAGGAGGCCCGCGGGTTGATCGGAGCCGTGCCGAAGCGGCGGTCCAACCGCAAGCCCTTCCACGACGTGCCCGTGCCCGCCACGCACCGGTACGCGCTGGTGCGGGCCGCCGAACGCGAGCGCTCCTGGCTGCACGCCGTCGCCGACCGCGACGAACGCGCCCGCCTGCGAAACCTGGTCGCCAGGGCACACCACATCCAGTCCCAGGATCCTCGCGTGCGCGCCGAGTTGGCCTCCTGGACCGGTCCGCGCACGACGGACGGCGTGCCTCCCGCCTCCGGGGGCGTGCGCCCCGCGCCGCAGGACGAATGGGCCCTGCGCGACTTCCACGCCGCCGAACGCCCACCGGGCAAGGACTACGAGTCCGACCCACTCGTCGTCGTGCTCTGCTCGTTCCAGGACGGACCACTGGGAGACCTGCAAGCCGGCCAGGCGTTGCAACGGGTGCTGCTGACCGGGACGACGCTGGGCCTGTCGGCGTCGTTCATGTCGCAGGCGATCGAAGTCCCGCAGGTGCGCCACGACCTGCGCCGCTCGCTGGGAGGCATGGTCGTGCCGCAGGCCGTGCTGCGCATCGGGTTCGGCTCGCCCGTGCCGGCCAGTCCGCGCCGCGACGTGGCCGACCTGCTGCTGGCCCCCGCGGCGGCCCGGTCCTGATCGAGCCGGGACTTTCGTCCCGGCATGGAGAGCACCGTCGCCTCTGCTCCCGTCCTCCCCGACGGACGACAGTGGACGTATGGACCTCGACACGCAACCCGCCGCTCACCCGGTAGTCGTGCTCGACGACGGCTCGCCCTGGGGCGAGGCGGCGGTGCGGTGGGCCTCCGCGCACGCCGCCCTGCTGGACGCGCCACTGGAGAAGCAGCCGCCCACCGACGACCAGGTGCACGACCTCCTGCTGTTCAGCGCCCGCGCTGAGGTCCTGGTGATCGGCCACCGGGGAACCGACGGGAACTCCTTCGGCCTTGGCCGCCTGATCCTGCCGCTGGTCCGGCACGCCGCGTGCGACGTCGTCGTGGTCCGCGGCACCCCCGAAGCATTGCGCGGCGGGCACCGCCGCGTCACCGCCCTGATTACCGGTGACGAGCGGGACGACCTGGTGCTGCACCGCGCCGTCGACCTCGCCGAGCGCAAGGGCGCGGCGCTGCGCGTGCTGCACGCCGCCCCGGACCTGCCCTCGCGGGCAGACCAGCCGGAACTCCCAGTGACCAGGGCCGACCACGTGCTGCACGACGTCCGGCACACCTCGGTGCTGGCTCGGATGCACCCGCACGAGGCGGTGGCCCGCTACGCCGACACCGACCTGTTCGTCCTGGCCGACCGGGGCCCCGTGACCCGGGCCGCGCTCTACCACGCCCACAGCCCGGTGCTCGTGGCGCACCAGGTTCCCACCGAGGCCCACCACGTCCCGGAACCCCGGACGGCAGGCATCGGCCGAGCCGGGTAGGCCTCCGCTCCCCCACCGTTCCCATCGCGACTACCCGCCCACCGGAGGCGCACCATGACCCGCACCGCGACCGTCGTCACCGAGCACGACATCGCCCATCTGCCTGAGGCCGCCCAGCGCTACCTGCGCTTCACCGGCGTTCTCGGCCGTCCTCGCGACAGCGGGTTCGAGCTGCGTGCCCACGGCTGGTTCCGCCGCAAGCCCACCGACCACTGGACGGCGTGCCGCGTCGAGCAGCGCAACACCGCACCCGACATCAGCCGCGACTTTCACCTGTACCTCAACCTCGCGCACGTGCTGCCGGTCCACGCCATCGACACCTACGACCACGGGCACGGCCACCTGCACGCCACCGCGCTCGGCACGTTCACCGTCGCCGACGCCACCGGCCCCGAGATGGACCGGGCCGAACTCGTCACCTACCTCGACGACGCGCTCCTGCTCGCCCCGTGCACGCTGCTCGACCTGCCCATCACCTGGACCGCCGTCGACGACCGCACCTTCGACGTCACTCTGACCGACCAAGACCTCCAGGTCACCGCCCGCGTCACCACCGACCACCGCGGCGCACCCCACGAGGTCACCACCGACGACCGCTGGGCCGACCTGCCCACCGGCCTGACCAGAACGCGATGGACGACCCCCGTTGACGGCTGGATCCTCGTAGCCGACCGCATGCGCCCCCGCCGGGCCTGCGCCGTCTGGCACCTACCCGAAGGCCCCTTCACCTACGCCCAGTTCGACTTCACCAACGCCGACATCACCTACCACCCGGCAGGCTGAGCACATCGTCCGCCCACCCAGCCGCCACATCGCGCTGCGTCAGGGTCCCAGGAAGTACGACCTGCCCCAGTAGGCGGGGGACGTCCGGGCGCAGTCCATCCGCAGCCGTGCTCCTCACATGGCATTGTGCGGCTTGTGGAGCACCGTCGTGGGCAGTAAGGCGGATCGAGCTGACCACGACGCGCTGGGCGACAATGGCCCTGGTTCCCGTGGCGTGTTGGAACAGCAAGCGGTCGCCTCGTCCGGCGGCGTCGTGGTGCAGGCGGGCGCCAATGCCTCGGTCGTCATCGAACAGCAGGTCCGCCGCCGGGCTCCGGTGTCGTGGCCGGTACGCGTGGGACTTCCTCCGGCGCTCGCCGATCACTACCAGCCGCGTGAGGTGGAACAGCGCTTGGCCGAGGTGCTCACCTCGGACCGGGAGGCTGCCAGGCACCCGTCCGGTGTGGTGCTGTGTGGCCTCGGCGGGGTGGGCAAATCACAACTGGCGGCTCGTACCGCCTGGTCGGTGTGGCGGGACGACGCGGTCGACCTGATCGGCTGGGTGGACGCCGGGGGCAGGTCGGCGATCATCGCCGGGTACCGCGACATCGCGGCACGCGTGCTGCGCGACGAGGTCCTCGCGGACGGGACGGTCGAGGAGGTCGCCGCGGCGGCGCTGTCCTGGCTGGCGACCACCGACCGGCGGTGGTTGCTCGTCCTGGACGACGTGGCCGACCCGCCGACGTGAAGGGCCTGTGGCCGCCGAGCACACCGACCGGACGGCTCGTGGTGACCACGCGGCGCCGGGAGGCCGCGCTGGTGCGGCGCGACCGTCCACTGGTCGAAGTCGGTGTGTTCACCGAGGACGAGGCGCTGGGCTACCTCACCGCGAAGCGGGCCCTCACCACCACCGAGGAGGTTGCCCAGTGGCGGGCGCTGGCCGCCGACCTCGGTCGGTTGCCGCTGGCGCTGGCGCAGGCCGCGGCGTTCATCACCGACAAGCCCCTGCTCACCGTCGCCGGGTACCGCGATCGGCTCGCCGATCGCCGCAAGACCCTCGCCCAAGTCGTGCCCGGCCCGGGGGAACTTCCCGACGAGCACCGGGCGACGGTCGCCGCCACCTGGTCGGCGTCCATCGAGCACGCCGACGGGATCCCACCGGTCGGTCTGGCCCGACCGCTGCTGGAACTGGCCTCGCTGCTCGATCCCGCCGGTGTCCCGGTCGCCGTCTTCACGGCCGACGCGATCCTGGACCACCTCGCCGCCCGGCTCGAGGACCGGGTGGCTGTCGACGACGTGCACGACGCCCTGGGCAACCTGCACCGCCTCAGCCTGGTCGCCCTCGACCCGAGCCGATCCGCCCGTGTGGTCCGGGTCCACGCGCTGGTCCAGCGCGCCGTCCGGGACTCGCTGACATCCGACCACCTGGCGCGGCTCGCGCGCACGGCCGCCGACACCCTGCTGGCGGTGTGGCCGGACGAGGACACCGACGCCGGACTGGGTCTGGCCCTGCGATCGGCCGCGATCACGCTCCACACCCGCACGACACCGGCGCTGTGGAACCCCGGCGGCCACCCCCTGCTCTTGCGCGCCGGGCAGTCTCTCGACGACACCGGCATGCTCACCGAGGCCCTCGCTCACTACGAGGTGCTTCGCGACGAGGCGCGCGACCACCTCGGACCGGACCACCCCGACACGCTGTCCACCGGCCGTGCCCTGGCCGTCGCGAAGATGCGCTCGGGTTGCACCGCGGAATCCCTGACCGACCTCGAACGCCTCGTCGCCGACTACCGCAGGATCCTCGGCGCCGACCACCCGGAAACGCTGAGCACCCGGAACGACCTGGCCCGGGGACGGATCACGGCCAGGGACTTCGCGGGTGCGGTGGCCGAGTTCCGACTTGTGGTCGGCGACTCGCGCGAAGCGCTCGGCGCCGACCACGCCACGACGCTCGCCTACAGGCCAAACCTCGTCGGCGCGCTGCTGGCGGCAGGCGAGCGCTCGTCGGTGACCGGTGAGCTGGAGTTGCTGGAAGCCGACTGCGAGCGTGCACTGGCACCTGAAGACCCTGAAGGCATGGTGATCCGCGGCCGCATCGCCGACTGGTGGGGCGTGGTCTGCGGCGCGGCCGGAGCTGTCGTGGCGCACGAACGGTTGGTGGACAGCCGCACGCGGTTCCCCGGCCCCGATCACCCCGACACACTCGCCGCGCGTGACACCCTCGCCACCTGGCGAGCGGAGTCGGGGAACGCCGAGCGCGCCGTGATCGAGTACGAGAGGTTGCTGGACGACCGCACCCGACTGCTCGGGCCGGACCACCTGGACACCATTCTGAACTGGAACGACCTGGCCATCCTGCGGACGCGCACAGGCGACGCCGCGGGAGGGGTCACCGAGTTCGAGCGCTTGCTCGACCACTGCCTGCGCACACTCGGACCGGACCACCCGCAGACGCTGACCGCCAGGGACAACCTCGCCCACTGCCGAGCCGAAGCAGGGGATGTCACGGGCGCGGTGACGGAACTCGAGCAACTGGTCCAAGACCGAGTGCGACTGCTGGGGCCGGATCACCCGGAAACCCGATCGGCACAGCGGGCGCTCGCGCACCGGCGGGGCGACCCCTCGGACCGCTTCGAGCACATCCGGCGAGCACGAGCCCAGCGGCTCGCCGACTTCCGCCGCGACCGTGCTTGATCGACTTCCGCTACGCGGCCGTCGAGGCCGCGGGAGGCGCCCTACCGCGAAGGATTATCACGTAATCGATCACCGGCTCACTTGCGTCGCACCCACTTCTCCACTTCCACCACGACGTAGGCGACCACGGCCAGCGCCACCACGACTGCCCAGTCCCGCCAGCCGATCGGTGCGGTGTCGAACAGGGCGTTCATCGCGGGCAGGTAGGTGAACAGCAGCTGCAACACGATGGTCACGGCGACGCCCACCAGCAGCCACGGGTTACGGCGGAAACCGACGTGCGGCCGCAGGTTGCGCAGCGAGCGGCAGTTGAACAGGTAGGCGATCTGGGCGGCCACGAAGACGTTCACCGCGACGGTCCGCGCCTGGTCCAGGGTGCCGTCGTGCAGGTGGAAGGCGGCGAACGAGCCGGCCAGCAGCACGGCCGAGACCAGCAGGATGCGCTGCATTAATGCCCCGGTCAGCAGTGGCAGTGACGGTGGCAGTGGTGGGCGGCGCATGACGTCGGGCTCGCGGGGCTCGACGGCCAGGGTCAAGCCCAGGGCGACGGCGGTGGTCATGTTGATCCAGAGGATCTGCACGGGCAGGATCGGCAGGGCTGTGCCGAGCAGGATCGCGGTGAGGATGACCAGGCCCTCGGCCATGTTGGTGGGCAGGGTCCAGATGATGAACTTGCGCAGGTTGTCGAAGACCGCGCGGCCTTCCTCGACGGCGGCGCGGATGGAGGAGAAGTTGTCGTCGGTGAGGACCATGTCGGCGGCCTGCTTGGCGACCTCGGTGCCGCCGCGGCCCATCGCCACGCCGATGTCGGCGCGCCGCAGCGCCGGGGCGTCGTTCACGCCGTCGCCGGTCATCGCGACGACGTGCCCGTCCGCCTGGATCTGCTTGACCAGCTTCAGCTTTTCCTCGGGCGACACGCGGGCGTGCACGGCGTCGTCGGCGAGCGAGAAGTGGGCCGCGATGGCACGGGCGGTGCCGAGGTGGTCGCCGGTGATCATGCGGACCTCGATGCCAGCGTCCTGGCAGGCACGGACCGCCTCGATGGCCTCGGGCCGGGGTGGGTCGTGCATGGCCTGCAGACCCAGGAGCACGGCCCCGTGCAGTGCGTCCTCGGTCAACGGGGTGTTTTCGGGCACGTTCGCCTGGGCGAAAGCCAGCACGCGCATGCCCTGGTGCGCGAGTTGGTCGGCTTCGGTGTGGTCGTTGGAGCCGGTGAACTCGGCGATCCGCTCGACCGCGCCCTTGAGATAGACCACGCCGCCGGCGTGGCGGGTGGCCATGAACCGGCGCTGCGAGGTGAACGGCAGCTCGTCCACCTGTTCGGGCACGTCATCGGGCGTGAGCCCGGCTTTGCGGGCGGACACGACCAGTGCGGCCTCGGTGGGGTCGCCGACGGCGGTCCACTGATCGTCCTGGAGGACGACATGGGCGTCGTTGCAGGCCAGTCCGGCCAGCAGCACTTCGCGCACAGCCGGTGTCGGCGGCGGGAACTCCCCCAGCGGCGAGTAGCCGATGCCGTCGACCTCCCAGCGCTGCCCGTCGGCGACGACCTGGCGGACGGTCATGGCGTTGGCCGTGAGGGTGCCGGTCTTATCGGTGCAGATGACCGTGGTGCTGCCCAGCGTTTCGACCGCGGGCAGGCGGCGGATGACGGCGTTGCGGCGTGCCATGCGGGCCACGCCGATCGCCAGTGTCACCGTGACGGCGGCGGGCAGGCCTTCGGGGATCGCACCGACGGCCAAGGCGACGGCGGCGGTCACCATCTCGGCGAACGGCTCACCGCGCAGCACCCCGATCACCACGCTGACCACGGCCAGGCCGAGGATGACGACGGTGAGCAGCTTGCTGAACCGGGCGAGTTTGCGGGTCAGCGGCGTCTGCACGGTCGTGGTGGTGCCGACGAGCCGGTGGACGTGGCCGATCTCGGTGTCGGCACCGGTGGCGACCACCACGCCACGTCCGCCGCCGGTGGTGACCAGCGTGCCGGAGTAGGCCATGTTGGTGCGGTCTGCCAGCGCGGTGTCGTGCGGCACGGGCAGCGGGTCCTTGTGCGCGGGCTGGGATTCACCGGTCAGCGCCGACTCATCGACCCGCAGCTCCCGGGTGCGCGCCAGCCGCAGGTCGGCGGGCACCTGATCGCCTTCTTCCAGCACCACGAGGTCGCCGGGTACCAGTTCGTCGGAGGTGATGCGGGCGGCGGTGCCGTCGCGGATGACGGTGGCCTCGGTGCGGACCATGGCTTCCAGGGCGTCGAGCGCGCGTTCGGCACGCACCTCCTGCAGGTAGCCGACGATGGCGTTGACCAGCACCACGCCGAGCACGACGGAGGCGTCCACGGTCTCGCCGAGGGCGGCGGTCAGCGCCGCGGCGCCGAGCAGCACGTAGATCAGCGGGTTGTGGAACTGGGCGAGCATCCGTCGCAGGCGTCCGGGGCCGCGCCGCTCGGGCAGCTTGTTCGGTCCGAGCGAGGCCAGCCGCTCACCGGCGACGGGCAGGCCGGTGTCGGCGTCGGTCTCGGCCAGCAGTACGACCTCGTGCACCGGCATGCCGTGCGGCGTGACCTCGCGCTCAGCCGTGGCCGACGGCATGGCCCGCCTCCGGGAAGCTCACGTCGACCACGCCGGGAACCGCTCCCGCGAGGACCGCGGTCACGTGCCGGTCGCACTCGTCGTCCAACGCGTCCACGATCGCCACCCGGCCGTCCGTGACGGTCACCGTCCAGCGGTGCGGGTCGGCGTAGAGGCCCAGGCGGTGCCGGACCTCGGCGGCCAGCGCGCGGTCGTCGCGGCTGATCGCGCGCAGCATGTCGCGGCGGGTGACGATGCCGACCAGCCGCTTGCCGTCCACCACGCACGCGCTGCGCACACCGTGCTCCAGCATCTGCCGGGCCAGCTCCGCCACGTCCGTGCCGGGTGACGCGCCGGTGGCGGGCTCGCTCATCACGTCGGCGACCGTCCGGCGCGGGACGGGACGCGCTCGTGACGGTTGCCCGTGCACGAGCGAGCGCGGGTCGATCGGCAGTCGGTCGCGTAGCGCGTCGGCCTCGGTGACCACGCCCACTAGGGTGCCGGCTCCGTCGACCACCGGCAGGGCGGTGAACCCCTTGGTGGCGAGCAGCGCCGCGGCGTCACGGGCGGTCGTCTCGGGTGAGACGGTCACCACGTCGCGCGTCATGAGGTCACGGACCCTCATCGCCCGGCCCCCTGACCGGCGCCGACCGCGGCCCCGTCGTGCTGCTCGTCGGTGGGAGGGAGGACGACCACCGGCACGGTCGCGTGCCGCACGCAGTGCGCGCTGGTGCTGCCCAACAGGACGCGTCGCATCCGGCTGCCGCTGTGCGAGGCGACCACGAGCATCGACGCATCCCGCGCCTGTGCCTCCAGCGCCTCGGCCGCCGGTCCGCGCACGCAGTGCCGGATGATCTGCGGAAACTCCAGTCGTCCCACGGCGGCGGCGCGCAACGCGTCCTCGACCAGCGCCTCCGAACGGGCTCGCGCGTCTTGCTCGGAGGTCATCGTCCAGTCGGCCATCGGCTCGTAGTCGTAGGCGTTGACTACGTGCAGCGACAGCTTGCGCTGCGTCGCCTCGTCCATGGCCCAGCGCAACGCGCGCTCGCCCGCGGGGGTGCCGTCGATCCCGACCACGATCGGACCTGTGTTCATGACTCCACCTCGTTCAGCTCGATGACGATCTCCGGCGCTCGCCGGAGCGTGTTGTGCACGGTGCAGTGCTGGACCACGGCCAGCAGGGCGGTCTTGTGCCGCTCGGACAGCCCGGACGGGACCCGCACGGCCAGGCACACCTCGGCGACGCGGGCCAGCGGGTCTGACGCCGTCCGGTACTCGGCGGTCACCGCCAGACCGCGGCGCGAGTGGCCGTGGCGGTCGAGGAACCGGCCTGCGTAGAAGGCGGTGCACGCGGCCATCGACGCGACCAGCAGCTCGACCGGGGTGGGGCCCAGGTCGTGGCCACCGGACTCCTGCGGCTGGTCGGTGCGGATCTCGTGGTCGCGCATGCGCACCACGTACTGCTCGCCGGTCTCGTAGGTCACCTCGACCGAGGTGGTGGCGGTGATGGTCATGACGTCCTCCTCGGGTCCCGGCTCGCGCGGTGCGACCACCGAGCCGTCGGCCGACAGCGCCTGGTCGCGGGTCGGGGAGGTGGTCACAGCAGCGGTCCCGGGGTGATGACGGGCTTGGGCTCGACGTGCTCGGGCTTGGGGGCGCGCAGGACCACCACGGGGCAGGTGGCGTGGTGCACGCAGTAAGAGCTGACCGAACCGAGCAACACCTCGCGGACGGGCCCCGCTCCCCTGCTGCCCACCACGAGCAGCGCCGCGTGCTCGGACGCCTTGGTCAGCACGTCGCGGGCGTCGCCCTCGGCGAGCACCGCGCGGACGTCGCCGCCGGCTTCCGCCACGACCTCGTCGAGCACGCGCCGGTGCTCCTCGCGCAGCTTGTCGCGGTCCATCCCGGCGGCGATGGTGGCCGACATCGGCCCGATCACCACGGGGTAGTCCACGTGCCAGGCCAGGACCGCCTCGACCGCGCAGCCGCGCAGCTTCGCCTCCTCGACCGCCCACCGCAACGCCGTCCGGCTGACCGGTGAACCGTCCACGCCCACCACGATCGTCTCGTCCATAACCCCTCCTCGGGTGCTCGCCTCCCAGCCTCCCGACGCGGGATCTGCCTGGTCAGTGGCCGCGGTCCCGTCGGCTCCGGGACCTTCGGCCCTGAAGGCCGCGCGACGTGGGCGGTGGTGCGCATCGACCCCGCAGGGTGATGGCTTAAGTCCCTGTCGGTCCTGCCGTCGCAGGGCGAACGCTCAAGGTGAACGGAGAGGAGAAGGCCATGATCCTGGTTGGTGTGGACGGGTCGCCGGCGAGTCGCGAGGCGCTGCGCTGGGCGTTGGCGCAAGCGGTGAAGACCGGTGACACCGTCGAGGCGACGATGGCGTGGCTGCGCGAACCGGAGTTCGTTGCGGCGACGTCGATGGGCGTGCACCCGCACGCCGACACCCCAGGCTACCGGCACCCCGCGCGCGAGCTCCACGCGATCGTGGAGCAGGTCCGTGCGGCAGTGCCGGGTGCGCCGCCGGTCACCGAGGTGACCATCACCGGTGACGCGGGGACCGCGCTTGCTCAAGCCTCCCGGCAGGCGGACCTGCTCGTGGTCGGCGCCCACGGGCACAGCGGGTTGGCCGGGTTCCTCCCGGGCAGCGTGACCGCGGACTGCCTGCGCCACGCGACGTGCCCGGTCGTGGTCGTACCGCTCGGCCGGACCTGACTCCCACACGGGACGCGCTCACGCGACAAGGGGACCGGTCGACGGACCGGTCCCCTTGTCGCTGACTCGTGTGCTCCCTACTCCGCCGTGGTCGGGCGGACCACGGCCAGCGGGCACGGGGCGTGGTAGACGAGGGCCTGGCTGGTGGAGCCGAGCAGCATGCCGGTGAAGCCGCCTTGGCCGTGGCTGCCCACGACCAGCAGCCGGGCGTCCGCCGCCGCCTTGAGCAGGGCCCGGACAGGGCGGTCGTGGACGACGACCCGCTCCACGGACACGTCCGGGTACTTCTCCTGCCAGCCCGCGAGGCGCTCGGACAGCAGGCGCAACTGCTCCTCCTCGACCTGCGACCAGTCGACGGTGAAACGCGAGTGGAAGGCGCTGTCGACCAGGAAGTCGGTCCACGCGATGACCGCCGTGAGCGGAGCGCCGAGCACAGACGCCTCGGCGAACGCGAAGGCGATCGCCTCCTCGCTCGCCGGCGAGCCGTCCACGCCCACCACCACCGGACCATCCCGGCGGACCTCGTCACGGACGACCACCACCGGGCTCTTGCCGTGCGCGCTGACCGCGACGGCCACCGAACCGACCAGCAGGCCGGAGAAGCCACCCAACCCCTGCGAGCCGAGCACGACCAGCCGAGCCCCGTGCGAGGCGGCGATCAGCGCGGCGGCGGGCCGGTCGATCACGACCGCCGTCTCGACGTCCACCCCGGGGGCAGCCGCACGGGCGGCGGCCACGGCCTCCTCGACCCACTGCCGGCCCTGCTTCTCGAACGCCTCCCGCACCTCGTGGCCGGTCAGCACGATCTCCGGGTAACCGCGGGTAGGCAGCACGAAGGCGTGCACGAGCTTGAGCGGCACGCGGTGCCGTGCGGCTTCCTCGGCCGCCCACTTCGCGGCGGTCAACGCCGATGCCGAGCCGTCCACGCCGACCACGATCGGGGCACTCATCACAGGTTCCTCTCCGAATCCGGTGTCGGGACCGCAGATCAACCCGCGTGTCTCCCTCGTGTTCGACGCTAGGCAGGCGACGCCCCGAGGGCAGTGGTCCTAGGTCCTCAGCGGGCAGGGCCCTTGGGTCACCGCCCGCCACTACCCACGGCCCTGTGCCGCAGACGTAGGGCAGACCACCGTGAAGCCATGACCCACGGAATTCCCGCGCCTGTCGTCGTGGCGGATGACGACTCACCCTGGGGCGAGGCCGCCCTCCGGTGGGCGGCCGAGCACGCCGCATCGACCAGAGCGCCGCTGGAAGTGCACCCGCCCACCGCCGACCCCGTCCACGACCTGATGCTGGCGGGCTCCCGGGCCGACCTCCTCGTAGTCGGCTACCGCGGGGCCAACGGCACGTCGTTCGGTCTGGGCAGGCTGGTGTTGCCGCTGGTCGAGCACGCCGTGTGCGACGTCGTCGTGGTCCGCGGCGCCGCCGAGGCGTTGCGCCGCGACCACCGACGGGTCACCGTGCTGCTGTCCGGTGACGTGGCCGACGACGACCTGGCCCTGGCCCGTGCCGTCGCCTACGCCGAAGGGCAGCATGTGGCGCTGCGTGTCCTGCACGCCACACCGTCGCTGCCGGTGCGGGCCGACGACCCCGTCTGGCCGGTGACCCACGCTGACGACGTGCTGCGCGGCACCCACCACACGACGGTGCTGGCCAGGATGCACCCCCACGAGGCGATCACCCGGTACGCCGACACCGACCTGCTCGTCCTGGCCGGACGCGGTCCGGCCATCCGTACGGCGCTGCACCACGCCCCCTGCCCCGTCCTGGTGGCGCACCGCTACCCGGCAGACGTGGCGGCCCCCCGTTCCGCCGAACACGATCGAGCGCTCCACGGCGTGCGCTGACACGATGGGAGGACCTTGAGCACGCGGTAGGAGGATCTTGGGACCCTGTGTCGGACGGCTTCCCCTGGCGAGGGCAGGTGCAGGTGGAAGACGGGGAGGTGGAGCCGGTGGCCCGGGTGCTTCTGGTGGACGACCACGAGGTGGTCCGCGTCGGCGTGCGGGAACTGCTCAACAGCGCGGACGACCTGGACGTGGTGGGCGAGGCCGGATCGGCGGCCGAAGCGCTGGCCCGGATGCCCGACAGCGGCGCGGACGTTCCCGTGCTCGACGTGCGGCTCCCCGACGGCAACGGCATCGAGCTGTGCCGCGAGCTGCGCTCCCGCGTGCCCGACCTCAAGTGCCTGATGCTCACCTCGTTCACCGACGACGAGGCCCTGTTCGACGCCCGCTCCACCGCCGCCCTACTGGACCGCATCCGCCGCGAACGCGAGGAAGGCGACCCAGTACGCTCGCTCACCGAGCAGGAACGCACCGTGTTCGACTACATCGGCGAGGGCCTCACCAACAAGCAGATCGCCGAGAAGATGTTCCTCGCCGAGAAACCGTCAAGAACTACGCCTCACACCTGCTGGCCAAACTCGGCCTCGAACGCCGCACAAGCCGCCGTCCTCGCCACCCGCCTGCGCAAACCCAGCGCGTCCTCGGAGGGCTGAACCGGCGGAACCTGCCAGGTCAGCCGCGTGCCGCCGCCGCCAGGTTCGGCGGTCACCGCACAGGTGCCCCCAACGCGGCAGCCCGCTGTTCCAGGTTCCGCAGGCCGCTACGGGCCACGATCGACGCCGTCGGGTCCGGGCGGGATCAGGTTCGCGTGCGTGTCGCCGATCAGCTCCGGCTCGGTGGCTTCGTAGGCCGTCTGGTCCTCGACCTCGGCGCCGAATACCTGCACCGGTGCCGCTCGCCCCCTCGTCGGTGTCATGGCCGAGCTGGACCCACCCCACGGCTTGGCGGCGGGCGGTGGCCAGGGTGGTCAGCTCCGCCATCAGGATCACGTAGCCCTGCAGCCACTCCCCCGCCGTGCGGGGCCGTCCCCGCACGTGCGTCACCGGCAAGCTGGCCACGCTCGCCCCGTAGAAGCCACGGCTGCCGAAGGTCACGGTGAAGTCCAGCTCGAGCTCGTCGCCGTCGGCACCCTGCCAGCGCTGCTGGCTTCCGGCGTTCCAGTGCGCGCTGAAGGGGATCTCGCCAGCGGGCACCACGGACCACTGAATCTCGCTCAGCGGCCGGATCGTGGCCAGCTCCGTCAGCCCGCCGACCTGGAACTCGACCATGCCGAATAGCAGGTTGCTCGCCACCTGCAGGCCTACCAGGGCCAACCCGGCGCTCGCGCGGGTCCGGCCCGGGAAGGTGTGCTGCGCGTGGGCGTCCACCAGCACCGCCTCGTAGCCGTTCTCCAGATGGCCTCGCAGACCCCCCTTCGTGCTCGGCCGGGCGTGGCCCGGACTGATAGCTCACCGACCACCACAGCATCGAAGCCGCAGCCCGCACTGCCCGACGCCGCGAGTAGCGCCGAGGCTTGCGGACCGTCGGCCCACGGCACGCGCGACGTAATCCTCAAGTCGAAGAAATCCGTCACGATCACACCGCAGCCGGTGATCGTGTTCTCGGCCATCTCCCGCTGCCACGCCTGCGACACCTCGGGCACTCCGGATCGGACGCGCCGACGCACCCGCAGAACGCAAAACGCGACTCAGGTACGGCGTCGTTCGATCCGACGTGCCGCATCTCACTCGAAACGGAAACTGTCGCCTCCGAAATCCATGTGTTCAGATCAACGATATCTCGAGTGATCACCATGGCCCTCCTGTTCCTAATTCAGTTGCTGCCGTACTCGCATGTCGCGAACTTGCGTTGAACCTTCTCAGCCAGCGTCGCGAGCGTTACCTGAGCGACTAGCGGTGACCATCCGTGACTGTGCCCGAAGCAAGTCACTTCACTGAGCGAAAACTTGGGCGTTATTCAGAAGTGTCACCAGCGAGGCGGTAGTGCTCGAGGCTGGTGACGATGCGGATGACGGTCGGGAGTTCGCTGAGGCGTGCGCGGTAGCCGGTGGCGAGGATCTTCCAGTCCTTCAGGTGGGCGATGGCGTGTTCGACGGCGGCGCGGATGGCGCTGACGCTGGTGTTCCAGATCTTGTCGGCGGGTGTGTGGGTCTTGTGGCCTGGGCGTTTGCGGCGCGGTCGGATCGCGGGGGTGCCTTGGTAGCCCAGGTCGGCGACGACCTGGTTGTCGGTCAGGAGCAGGTTCAGGCCGGTGAGGGTGTAGGCCCTGCTGTCGTGGGTGCGGCCCTCGACGGGGCCGGTCACGGCGAGCAGGGTGCCGTCCAACGCTGCCAGGACCTGCGCCGTCACGCCGGGTCGGCGGTGTTTGCTGTTGTAGTTGGCCTTGCGGTGGGAGGCGTGCTCGTGGGTGGGGATCAGGGCGCCGTCGACCAGGACCACCCGGCCGCGCAGTGCTTCGGGCAGGGGCGGGGTGTGCGGGCAGGTGACCTGGCCGAGCAACGGGGCGATGCGGCGGAAGACGCGGGAGACGGTGGGTTGGGAGACTCCGAACCAGTCCGCCGCGACGGTCTGGGCCAAATTCTGGCGTAACAGCACGAGGGTGAGCAGGACCGATCGGTACAGGCCCAGTGCCGCGGGACGCCCCGTCGGCCGGTGCGACGGGCCCAGGACCTGGTGGATCGGGGCGACCAACTCCTGGATCTGGTCATGATCGAGCCCGGTCGTAGACTGGTAGCGCAACAGCCCCGCCTCGTGGTGGATCGTTTCTGTGGAAGGAAACCGACCCTACCCAGACGGGGCTGTTGCGCTACCACCCCAAGATTAACCTTCTGAATAACGCCCCTTGAGTGAGGAATTCCCCACTCTTACACAGGAGCCTCGAACGGCCGCTAAGCTGGACTTATGAGCCACTCCCCTTCGGGGGGAGTGAGAAATTGTCCGCACGCGCGTGTTCGGGCAAACCCGGACACATTGTTACCACACGGAGCAGGTTCCCGATGTCGGCGAACCGGCTCTGCGCGCTTTTTGTTGTCTCGCAAAAATGCGGTGAGCGACCCGTCAATCTCGACGTGTCGGCGTGACAGATGATCACGGCCTGATTGGCGCGGATTCGTTGGGCGATGGCGCGTGAGCTGCCTGCCGCCGGTAGGTGCAGGGCACGGCCGATCCGGGTGAGCAGGTATTTCCGAACGCGGTCAGCCGTGATGGAGGGCCACGGCGGCGGCTCCGACGAGGGCGAGCGCGAAGGTGGGCAGCGCGGCGAGCTGCGGGAGCAGCGTGTCAGCGGCCGCCGCCATCAGCGCACCGCATACGAGAGCGGGTGCGGCGATCGCGGCACCCGCCCACCAGGATCCGATCATCGCGGCGGCGACCGCGCATGCGGTCAGGAGCACGCATCCGAGCAGTACCAGATACCCGCCGGTCCGGATGGCGGCGACGGCGTCCGGTGTGCGTTCGAACTGGAAGTTCTTCACCAGTCCCGCACCGAGGATACCGAGGCCGACCAGCACGGCGAGCGCGACCAGGAGGCGCACGACGGGGTGGGAACCGGTCATCGTGCGCCTCCTGGGGGTTCAGCCGGGCTCGACGGTCAGCGCCGGAAGCGGAAGACGGCGTCGTGCGTGCTGCCGTCGTCCAGGGTCAGGACGAGTCTGCGGCAGGTGCCGGCCCACGAGGACTCGGTCTTCCACACGTACTGGTACAACCCGGTCGTCGGGTCGTAGGTCAGCATGCTGCCACCTGCGGCCGTCGTGGTCTCGACCTCGTCCACGGGGTCGCCCGAGTTGCAGTCGATCTGCACCGAACTCGGCGATCCGGGGGCCAGGACGCCGAGCCCGTGGTCGCCGCCGAGACCGAACTTGAGCGGCACCGCGCGACCGGCCTGCATCGTGTTGACCGTCGGCGGGTTGTCCACCGGTGCCTTGAACCCGGCGAACTCGTATTTGGAGATCGTCACGGTCGTGGTCGCCGAGGTGAACGCCTCGCCGCCGCGGTCGTCCTTGACCGCGAGGGTGGTCAGGTACTTGTCGGGTGTGGTGTAGGTGTGGGTGACCCTGCTGCCGGTGGCGGTGGTGCCGTCGCCGAAGTCCCACACGTACTCGACCAGGTTGCCGTCGGGGTCGCGGCTGGCGCCGGCGTCGACGGCGACCGTGCGCCCGGACAGCGTCTGGGTGAACGAGGCGGTCGGCAGCGCGTTGGGTGCAGGCGGGTTGTGCACCGTCAGGCGCGACTCCTCGCCCTCGGGCGCGACGACGCGGCCGAACAGCGTCGCTGTCCAGGTGCCCGGCTCGGGGTTGGCGATGTGGTAGCTCTCGAAGGTCGACCCCACGTCGTGTTGGATGTTCGCCTCCTGCGTCGTGCGCGTGTAGGTACGCCCGGACGGGGAGGTGAGGCTGAGCACGACATCGCTGCCCGGCCACTGGTTGGCCACGCTGAGCTCGGGGCCCGCCGACACGGTGAACTGGTGGTTGATCGTCTGCCCGGGGCGGACGTTGAACAGGTTGCCCGGCGGCAGGGACACCAGGGCACGGGCCACGTGGTCGGTGATGATGGTGTGCCCGGTCTGGTTCGGGTGGTAGGACTCGACCCGGTTCAACGGCCGGATCCCGTTGAGTAAGTGGTCGTTGTTGGCACCGCACAGCTCGCGGCCCTCGGGGGCGTCGTAGATGTCCACGACCTGGAGGCCGAGCCTGCCCGCCGCGTCGCGGATGGCGTCGTCCAGGCGGCGGATACCGGCGTTGATCCACCGCTGGTCGGTGCGGCGCACCCCGGCGCAGTAGTCGTCGGTGTAGCGGTTGCCCGCCCCGCCATTGACGTAGAACCGCGGGTAGGTGACCACGACGATCCGCGCGAACGGCGCGCGTTCCCGCAACTCCTGGTAGATGTCCCGCAGCCGCCCGCCGCCGACCAGAGCGGTGAAGTTGCGCTCCAACTGGTCGGCGTAGCGCTGCTGGCAACTGGTGTCGGAGAACGGGTTGAGCCGGTCCAGGACCGTGTTCAGGATGCAGCCGCTGAGGATGTCGGAGAACTGCATGTCGTTGCCGCCGATGCCGATCGTCACCAATTTGGTGCTCGGGCCAAGGCGGTCCAGTTGGGCGATGCCGTCGTTGTACGGCGGCCGGTCGGGCGAGGAGGTCACCGACAGGTCGTTGATGACCGCTCCGCTGCACGCGCCGAAGTCGAGGGTCAGGTGGACCACACCGCGGTCGAGGAGCTGCCTCGGGTAGGCGTGTGTGGAGCGGTGGCAGTGGTTGGCGCCGGAGTCGGTCGGCGCGATGTAGTCCCCCGCGCCCTCACCGCTCTGGAACGAGTCACCCAACGCCACGTAGTCGGTCAGCGGCGCGCCGCCCGCGCGGACGCGGAACACGTGACGACCGACGACGGGGCTGTCGGTGCTGGTGCGGGCCAGCCCGGTCGGGCTGGAGTCGAGGAACGCGCCGCTGACCATCGAGCCGGGCAGTTCGTAGGAGGTGCCGGGCGTGCCGGTGCCGTTGGAGAAGCCGGCCACCGCGGGCGTGCCACCGATGCCACCGCTGCCGCCACTGGCGTCACCGGTCTCCCACTGGACCTTGTCATAGTTGAAGACGATGTCGAAGTCGCCGACACCGGCGTCCTCGCGTTGCACCAGCAGTAACTGGAAGCTGTTGAGCTTGTCGGTGTGCTGGTTGTAGTAGCCGACGTCGGCCCAGTTCACACACAGCGCGCGGTGCCCCTGGTAGGTCGTGTTGCCCCACCCATAGCGCACGGTGTTCCCTTGCCGGGTGTCCACGTCGGCGAAGAACGGCGCGATGATCTGGCGGCTCGTGCTGGCCAGACCGAACGGGGTGTACGTGCCGAGCGGGCTGTCGAACGTCACGTTGCCGTTGTTGTTGACGAACAGCGACTCGAACGTCTGCCCGTAGAAGTTGACCCCGAAGGGCAACGAAACCCGGTTGGTGTAGTAGTCGTCATTGGCGGTGAGTTCGTTCTGGGTGCAGTCCGCAGAGTCGATCACCGCACCGGTCGCGGCATTCGCCTGCATCACCGCGGAGGTGCCGAGCACCAGGGACATGATTCCGAGCACGGCGAAGCCGCGTAATGATCGTAGCCGCACGAGATCCCTCCAGCCGTCAAAGGCAGATTTGCCCCGATAACCCTTCACACGAGGTCACTTGATGCGACCTTTGCCGAATCCATCGAGAGTTCCGGCGACCGCGTTACCGGCGGGCGCAATACAGCCGCAGCGGAGTCACGCGATTCCACAGCGTCACTACTGTCGCGAGAGTACATTTTGCGTTCGGCTTGTCCCACGACCTGTCGATTGCGGTCATGGCCCTGTCCGCCCGGCGGCGGGTACTCGGCTCCCCCGGCTCGGAACGCCTCCCGCGGACGGGTGGCGTGGAGGGCGACGTGGAACCCGGCCTGTCGGCGCCGACGCGGGGGTGTTGGCGGGCGGATCGATCGTCGGAGAGGCTGGCGCGGGGAGCGAGTCGTGTAAGCCGGTGCATCGACCTGGCCCGCAGGCGCGTCTGGCTGATCCGCCTCCGAAATCGTCGCGCAGCTCAAGGTCAGCAGGAGTTGTTCGCCGGCCTTTCCAACGATCTCCGGTTCCGGGTCTGTCATGGATGGGCTGCGGTGCCAGGAGTCTGCGTGGTGTGCGCGCTCGTCCGGTGGCGCCGCGGTCGAGCAGCGTGATGCCAGCGGTGTCGCAGCGGATGACGAGTCCGAGTTCGTCGACCGGCCGTGCGGTCTGCTCCAGGCCTGGGTTTTCGGCGATGCCCGCGGCGGTGAGGTGGGCGGCGATGCGGGCGGTGGTGTGTCCGTGGCGGCAGCGGTAGGCGGCACGACCGTGCGAGCGATGTGAGTCCATCTTCCGCCCGCACACCCCGCGCTGGAGGCTGCCCGCCAACAGGTAGACGCACTCGCCGCCATGTCGACTAGGGCCTCGACCGGCGCGAGGTCGCGGTTCACGGTCTCGATCGGGTACGACGCGTGTCGTCCACGGCCTGTGTCGGTGATCGATCGGACCGGTTCCTCCGGCCCGATCCGGTGCTGCGGGCGATGGGCGTAGTCGTCACGCCGGCCGACAGTTCCCCCGGTCGAGTGAGGCGATCCGTGGCGATGCCACAGCGGGTCTTCGTGTCGATCGATTTCGTTCCGGTTGCGACAGTCAAGAGCCCACATACCGTCTTGACCTGGAGTAACAGGTTCCCAAGCGAGCACAGCGCCCGCGAAGATGACTTGATCCCTCAAGTAATCTAACCCACCGATGAGTTGACGCTTCAACTAACACGACCTACATTCAGTTGAAGCGTCAACTCATCGTGAAAGGTTCGACACCGTGAACGTCACCCTGTGGATCATCGCGAGCGTCTTGGCCGTCGCGTTCCTCCTGGCCGGCCTGATGAAGCTGGCCCAGCCGAAGGAGAAGTTGGCCGCGTCCGGCATGGCCTGGACCGGCGACTTCTCCGCCGGCGCGGTGAAGGCCATCGGCGCCGTGGAGGTACTCGGCGCGCTCGGCCTGATCCTGCCCGCGGCCCTGGGCATCGCACCGGTCCTGACGCCGCTGGCGGCCACCGGGTTGGCACTCACCATGCTCGGCGCGGCCGTCGTGCACGCACGCCGCAAGGAGAACCAGATGATCGGCGCCAACGTCGTCCTGCTGGCCCTGGCGGCCGTCGTGGCCTGGGGCCGGTTCGGCCCTTAAGCCTTCTGCCCCCTTCGACATCCCACGAAACCTTTGGAGAAAGCCATGCGCGCGTTCAACGTCCCCGAGTCCGGCGCCCAGCCCGTCGTCTCCGACCTGCCCGTCCCGGAAGTCACCGACGGCACCGTTCTCGTCCGGGTGAAAAGCGCCGCCCTCAACGCCATCGACAACAGCCTGGCCACCGGAGCGATGGCCGCGATGATGCCCCACGCCTACCCGCTGGTGGTCGGCCGGGACGCGGCCGGTGTGGTCGAGGCGGTCGGCGTGGGCGTCGACCACGTGGCGGTGGGCGACGAGGTCCTCGGGCACGTCCTGCTCACCCCGCCCGTCCAGGCCGGCACCATCGCCGAGTACGCGCTGTTCCCCGCCGCGGCGGTGACGGCCAAGCCCGCCGGACTGGACTTCGACCGGGCCGCGGCCCTGCCGCTCGCCGGCGCCGCCGCGTTCGCCTCCGTCGAAGCGCTCGACGTGCAGCCGGGGCAGGTCGTCCTGGTGACCGGCGCCACCGGCGGCGTCGGCTCCTACGCCGTGCAGCTGCTGGCCGCCCGCGGGGCGACCGTCGTGGCCACCGGAACCGCGTCCGACGCCGACCGACTCACCGGCCTCGGCGCCACGACAGTGGTCGACCACACGTCCGGCACCCCGGTCGCCGAGCAGGTCACCACCTCCTACCCCGACGGTGTCGACGGCCTCGTCGACCTCGTCTCCTACAGCCCCGACGGGCTGGCGCTGGGCGCCGTCCGCAAGGGCGGCAAGGTCGCCAGCACTCTCGGTGCCGCCGACGAGCAGGTCCTCGCCGAGGCCGGGCTGACCGGCAGCAACATCATCGCCGCCCCCGTCCGGGAAGTGCTCGAACCGCTGGCCGCCCAGGCCGCCGAGGGCACGCTCAAGGTCGACGTCACCACGGTCCTGCCCTTGGAGCAGGCCGGCGACGGTCTCGCGACCATCGCTGCGGGCCACGCCCGCGGCAAGATCATCGTCAACGTCGCCGACTGAGCCAACCACCGCCCCCCTCCTGCCCGGCAACGGGCGACAGCCTTCGCGAAAGGAACACCCATGATCGTCGTCACCGGCGCCACCGGCCAGCTCGGCCGCCTCGTCGTGCAAGACCTGCTCACCCGCGTCCCCGCCGACCAGGTCGTCGCGGCCGTCCGCTCCCCCGAGAAGGCCACCGACCTCGCCGAACGCGGTGTCCACGTCCGCGAGGCCGACTACGACCGCCCTGACACCCTCAAGGCCGCGTTCAAGGGCGCCGACAAGGTCCTGCTCATCTCGGGCAGTGACGTCGGCCGCCGCGTCCCTCAGCACCAGGCCGTCATCGACGCCGCCAAGGAGGCCGGTGTCAGCCTGCTGGCCTACACCAGCGTCCTGCACGCCGACACCTCCACCGTGGCCGTCGCCCCCGAGCACAAGGCCACCGAAGAGGCGATCAAGGCCGGCGGCCTGACC
Source organism: Saccharothrix sp. 6-C (assembly GCF_016695385.1). Lineage (NCBI taxonomy): Bacteria > Bacillati > Actinomycetota > Actinomycetes > Pseudonocardiales > Pseudonocardiaceae > Saccharothrix > Saccharothrix sp. 6-C. The sequence goes on from NZ_CP064192.1 coordinate 4,471,752, forward strand.
TACAGCCTGCTGCGCAACGGTTGGTACAACGAGAACTACGTCCCGACCGCCCGGCAGGGCGCGGCCACCGGCACCGTCATCGGCAGCGCGCGCGATGGCCGCGTCGCCGCCGCCTCGCGCGCCGACTACGCCGCCGCGGCGGCCGTGGTCCTCACCGAGGACGGCCACGCCGACACCGTCTACGAACTGTCCGGTGACACCGCCTGGACCATGGACGACCTCGCGGCCGACATCTCCGCCGTCGCCGGCACCCCGGTCGTCTACCAGGACCTGCCCGCCGAGGCCCACGCCAAGGCGCTCACCGAGGCCGGCCTGCCCGAGCCCGTCGTGGGGATGCTCGTGTCGATCGACGCGAGCATCGCCGCCGGCTGGCTGGCCGACACGACCGGCGACCTGTCCCGGCTCATCGGCCGCCCCACCACCCCGCTGCGCACGACCCTCGCCGCCGCGCTCGTCAACTGAACGACCGCCCGGTGAACAGCCCCCACCGAACCCCCTCGTCACTTCCAAGGAGATCCCCTGTGTCCACCACCTCCTCCCCTGCCACGCCCTCGGCGCGTCCTGCGCGGTCGAAACCCGGTCGCGTCGCCGGTCTGCTGATCGCGGGCATCGTGGTCGCGAGCATCGCCAACGCGGTGATCACCCTGGTCGCGCGCGCCGCCGGCGCCTCGGCCGACTTCCAGCCCCTCCAGCCCGGGGCGTACGTCACCTTCACCGTCCTGGGCATCCTGCTGGGCGCGGCGGGCTGGGCGGTGATCCGCCGCCGGTCGACCAACCCGCGCGCCCTGCTGTCCTGGCTGGTCCCCCCCGTGCTGGTCGTGTCCTTCGTCCCTGACCTGATGATGTTCGTCAGCGACTACACGCCGAACGCCAACACCGCCGGGATCGTCGGGCTGCTGGTCATGCACGTGGCGGTCGCCGCCGCGGCCGTCGCCACCTACCTGCGTGCCTTGCCCCTGGGCGACACGTCCGGAAGCTGACCTCGTGGACCAAGCAGCCGCCATCGGACTTGAACGGTCAAATTATCCTGAGGGCATGAGCACCGACGAGCCCCACTGGTTGGACGACGAGGAACAGCAGACCTGGCTCGCCATGGTCAGCATGCTGGTCAGCCTCCCCGCCGCCCTCGACGCCCAACTGCAACGCGACGCCGGCATCTCCCACTTCGAGTACCAGGTCCTCGCCGGTCTCTCCATGTCCCCCGAACGCACCCTGCGGATGAGCGACCTGGCCGAGTTCGCCGAAGCCTCGCTCTCCCGCCTCTCCCACACCGCCAAGCGCCTGGAGGGCAAGGGCTGGCTCACCCGCAAGCCCGACCCCGCGGACGGCCGGTTCACCCTCGCCATCCTGACCGACGCCGGCTGGGACAAGGTCGTCGCCACCGCACCGGGTCATGTCGCCGAGGTGCGCCGACTGGTCATCGACCCCCTGACGAAGGCGCAAGCCAAGCAGGTGCGGGAGATCAGCCGCCGCGTCAAAGACGCCATCAACCCCCAGCGCACCTGCCCTCCCACCCTCCCCACCTGACCGGCGGGCGCCTCAGCAGCCCGGAACGAGGAACACCCGATGAACGACATCTTCAACCCGGCCAAGCCGGCAGGGGCCTACGACGACCTCCTCGCCGCAGTCCTGCCGCAGGCGCGCGGCCACCGCTCGTGGACCCCGGTCGACGGTCCGCTGCCCGCCCTGTTCGTCAGCCACGGCGCGCCGCCCACGCTCGACGACCCGATCTGGTTGCGCGACCTGTTCGCCTGGGGCCAGTCCCTGCCCAAGCCGCGCGGCATCGTGATCGTCTCGGCGCACTGGGAGGACGCACCGCTCACCATCTCCAGCCCGAACGCCGCAACGCCGCTGTACTACGACTTCGGCGGCTTCCACCCCCGCTACTACACACTCCAGTACGCGACGCCCGACGCCACCGCGCTCGCCCGGCGGATCGCGGGAACGCTGAGCGACACGACCTCACTGCACCAACACCCGAACCGCGGCCTGGACCACGGCGCTTTCATCCCGCTGATGGCCATGTACCCCGCCGCCGACGTACCCGTCGTCCAGCTCAGCATGCCGAGCCTCGACCCGACGGCCCTGCTGAACCTGGGAGCGCGGCTGAAGTCGTTGCGCGAAGAAGGCTTCCTCGTCATCGGCTCGGGCTTCATGACGCACAGCTTCGCGGTCATGCGCAACCCCGGGTTGGTCGGGCACACCCGCGAGTTCGACACCTGGGCCGCCGACGCGATCGCCCGCCGCGACGTCGACGCGCTCATCGACTACCAGGCGAAGGGCCCCGGCGCCGCCATCGCCCACCCGACGGCAGACCACTTCGTACCGCTGCTGCTCACCCTCGGCGCGGCGGACGACGAGGACCGTCCCCCGACGACGGTGATCGAGCGGGAGGTCTTCCACAACTCGATCCGGTCGTTCCAGGCGGCCTGACACCACGGCCGACGGCGACTCCACCGCCGAATCCCCGACGTACGGCGCCGGTCCGGTCGATGGCGACGAACCGCCCCCCGTCGCCACGGCGAACGCAGGCAGGTCGGCACGATGGCGCGTCGGAGGTCAGCGCGGGATGCCGGAGAGGTCGGCCATCAGGGTCATGTGGATGAACTGACCGGTCTGCTGCTCGCCCTGTTCGTTCTCGACGTTGAGCAGCACCGTCGTGTCCACCGCGCTTCACAGGATGCTCGAGGACCCGCACGGCTCCTCCACCCAATACACGTGAGTCATCATGGCCATCCTGCTTGGGACTCCGGTTGCGGTTGCGTGCCGTCGCGGTTGTCGCGGTGGAGGATCAACTCGTAGTGGCGCTTGCGGCGGATCTCGTAGAAGGGCGAGTTAGGCGAACCCAAGCCGGTAGCGCTCAGCGATGACCATCCGACGATCCAGGGGAACAGCCGGGTCGTCGAGCACGTCGGGCCGATGGAACGCGCTGTCGACTGCTCGCGCGTCGGACGACTTCGCGTCGCTCTTGCGCGCGAACTCGTCGAACAGCAGTCTCTTTTCCTCCACCACCTCGCGGATCCGCTCGTCGATGCTGCCCTTGGCCAGCAGGCGGTGCACCTGCACGGTGTGCGCCTGGCCCATCCGGTGCGCGCGGGCGATCGCCTGGTCCTCGATTCCGGGTGTCCACTGTGGATCGGCGATGACGACAACGGACGCCGCTTGGACGTTGAGACCGAGGCTGCCGGTCGTGATCTGGCTGAGCAGCACGGCGGGACCCCGCCGGTCGGTGAGTTCGTCCACCATGGCCTGACGCCCCTGCGGCGTGACCTTGCCGACCAGCGGGCCGATGGCGAGCTCGCCCAGCCGCCGGTGCAGGATAGCCAGCGCTTCGAGGAAGAAGGAGAAGACGATCACCTTGCGCCCGTCCTCGACGGCTTCCTCGATGATCTCCGACAGGCGCTGGAGCTTGGCGGAGTCCTTGGAGGTCAGCAGGACCCGTCTCATCTCCATCATGTTCCCCGTTCCGACGGCCTCGCGGTAGGCCCTCTCGTCCGCCGACGTGAGGCGCACCCAGTCCTCCACCTCGATCTTGTCCCGGAGTTCCTTGAGCACGTCTTCCTGGTTGCGCCTCAAGTAGACGGGGGCGACCTGGCGGCGGAAGGCCTTGGCGCCGTACAGGACGTCGGCGGGGTCGATCCGCGCGGCGCGGGCGGGGTCCAGGTGGTGCACGAGGTTGCGGAACTCCTCGACGCGGTTCTCCATCGGCGTTCCGGTGAGGAACAGCACGCGGTGCGCGCGGCCGATGACCTTCACCACGTCCTGAGACCGACGGGTCTGCGGGTTCTTCACCTGGTGCGCCTCGTCGACCACGAGCACGGAGAGCTCGACCTGTTCCGTGAACTCCAGCCGCCCGAGCGTGGTGAAGGTGGTGACCGCGATGCCTCCTTCGCGCAGCCATAGCCGCGTGTGCGAATCTCTGTCGTTGCCGTACAGGCTGAACGCCCTCAGCCGACTGTGCTTGTCGATCTCGTTGAGCCAGTTGACCTGCACGCTGGCCGGGCAGATCACCATGAACCGGCTCTGCCCCTGGGCGGCCAAGTGCGCGAACACGGCGAGCGCCTGCACCGTCTTGCCCAGTCCCATCTCGTCACCGAGGATCACCCGCTCCTGGTGGATCGCGTACTGGGCACCGAAGACCTGGTACTGGCGCAACGTCGACGTCGACTTCAGGAGGTCGACGTTCAGCGGCACCGCGTCGATCTTCCGGCGCAGCTCGGGACCGAGGTGGCCTCGGGCGGCGTCCTCCTGCCCCTCCCCGGCGCCCAGCGTGGAGAGCAGCGCGTTCACGGACGCCGCGTCGCGCAGGTAGAGCTGCCACGAGAGCGCCGGGTCGAAGGCCTCCGGGTCGATCGCGCGCTCGGCCTCCCCGATCGCGTCCGCCAGCCGCAGCGTGTGCGACTCGCCGGCCAGCAGTGCCAGTTCGACCAGCGCCGCTCTCGCGTCGTTCCGCGTCGCGGGCCGGAAGAGCAGGGTCCACCGCCGGAGAGCGGACGCGGTCGGGGTGGACCTCGCGAGCAGGGGCGCGGAGCGCTCGCGGAACCGGGCCACCTGGTCGTGCAGTCCGGCCACCGCGGCGTCGGCGCCGCGGATGGCGAGCAGGAAGCGGAGCAGTCGGGTGTGGCCCGGTGTCCGGTGATCGGGGTCGAACCGGACCTCGCTGTCGCGGATGAGCCGCTCCCGGTATTCCGCCGCGGCGCGCAGGACGTCGTCGACCGTCTGCTCGCCGACCTTCGGAATCGCCGTGAGCTGATGCCGGGGAGTGGCTTCGATGCTGCCGATCGTCGGAAAACCGGCGTTGATCAAGGCGCTCAGCCGGATCGACCGGCCGATGAGCGGCTTCAGTTCCTCGGCGGGCAGTTCTTGCACGCGAGCCGCTGCTTCGGCCCGCACCAGGGCGGTGATCTGCTCGCCTGCGGCACGGCGCAATTCCTGTGGAGCGCGCTCGAGTTCCGCGGCCCGGCGCGTGAGCGCGCCCACCACCTTGACGACGGTCCTGGACGGCCGGTGCACCCTGCCCTCGGTTCGTGGCGATGCGGTCACGTGCACTCCTGAGTTCGCTGGTAGCCAGCATGACGGGGAGGCGCGCACCGCGTGCGCGTGGTGCGCATTCGTGCCTCGGAGCCCCGGCGGCGGGGTGGCGACACCACGCTCCGATCGGGCTGGACGAGCCGGGTTCGGTGCCGCCGATCGTGCCGCACGCAGTGCCGCCCGAGGCAGGTGTTTCCCGTTGCCTACTCGGGCGGGAAACGGGAAACCCGGTGTGAGCGATCGACACGTTAAACCGTTCGGCGCGTTCAGTCCAATCCGTCCGGTAATTGTCCAGTGGACAGATGAAGGACATCGTCAAGGACATTCAAGAGGAAACGGGAAACACTTCGCTACTCACCGGTAGGACTTGTCAACGCTGCGATCCGGTGTGGCACTATGCGCACTGTCGCCATTTCGCTGGCCCATCCGAGAGGCCAGCTCCTCATTCAGCGCAATCCCTTCACGTGAGGTGCACCCCCAGTGACGAAGGTCTTCCTCAATTACCGCGTGACCGACCAGCCCTTCGGCGCCGCCCTGCTCGACCGCGCGCTGTCCGAGCGCTTCGGCTCGGACGCCGTGTTCCTGGCCTCGAAGTCGATCCCCCCGGGAGCCGACTGGGAGGTGCGGATGTTTGAGGCCGTCGAGCAGTGCGCCGCGCTCCTGGTCGTGATGGGCACGAACTGGCTGGGCGAGACCCGCCCGGACGGCAGCCGACGCTTGGACGACCACGACGACTTCGTCCGGCGCGAACTCCTCACGGCGGCGGCGCTGGACAAGGTCGTCGTGCCCGTGCGGCTCGACAGCCCGCGGGTGGCCCGCGACGACTTCCCGGTCGACCTGGCCTGGCTGGCCGATCTCCAGGACGTCGAGGTCAGCTTCCGCACCGCGCGAGCGGACATCGACAACCTGGCCAACCGGTTGGCCGCGGAGGTCGGGCTGCCCGCGCCGCAACCGCGTTCCACCGACACGAACGCCTTCACCGTGTCCGGCAACAGGAACCACGTGTGGCAGGCCGGGCGGGTCGACGTCGCTGGCGACTTCCACGCCGGTCCCAGCTACGGGCGCGGTCGGAGGACGTCGTGATCGACGACGGCGAACCGCTGGACCCCACGCCGGACCCGCCCGGGCCGGACGAGCCGTTCCCACGCGCCGACGACCAATACGTGCCTCCGATGTCCCAGGAGGAGATGCTGGCGCGGCTGATGGACGACGCGAGCGGGATCGACGTCACCCGCGCGCTGGCCATCGCGGCGCAGTTGGGCCGGGGGCGCGTCGACAACGTCAACGTGTTCCGGGACGGCATCACCGTCCAGGGCAACTTCCTGGCCGGCTCTGCGCGAAAGTCCAGGCCTCGTAGACCGACCGCCGTGCCGGTGGACGCGACGCAGTTGGCCGACATCGGCAACTACGTGCGGCCGGACGGCTTCGAGGCGGGGACCGCGGCTCTCGCGAACTCGCACCTGGTGGTCCTCGCCGGTCAGGCGCGGACGGGAAGGCGGTCACGCGCCCTCGCGATGCTCGACGAAGTCCTGGGCGGAGCCAGACACCCCGATGTCGTGGAACTGCCCGTGAGCGTCCTGGGGAGCCCTCAGTGGCAGCCGCCCGCCCGCGGGCGCGGGTTCGTCGTGCTCGACCAGCCGACCAGGGGCGCGCACGCCGCCCACCGGCTCGACGACACGTGGCTCACCCGCGTGTCGGGTCTCCTCCGCGACCAGGACAAGTTCCTGGCGGTCATCACCGGACCGTTGGAAGGAAACCTCGCTTCCGCTGTACACCGCTTCGAGCACGTGCTGGACGACCTCGCCCTGCCCGATCCGCTGGAGATCGTGCGGAAGAGGGTGACGACCGCCGAGCCGCAGATGGCCGGTCCGCGGTTCGACGAGCTGGTCGCGCAGGCGCAGCTCGTCGACGTCCTGGCGGAGCGCGACGACCCGCACTTCGCCACCCGCGTGGCGCACGTGCTCGTGGAGTCGTTGCGGCTCGGAACGGACCCGCGGCAGGAAGTGGCGCGGCTGCGCAATCCTCACGAGCAGGTCGCCGAGTGGTTGAGCGCGCCGCCGGTGCTGTCGGAGATCGCGTTCGTGACGGCCACCGCGGTGCTCGAGCAGCTCACCTACCTGTGGGTGGTCGACGCGGCGGTGCAGTTGTCCCGTGCGCTCGGCGGCAGCGCCGGCTCCACCCTCCGCTACTCGCGCATGCTCGGGGCGGAGCGGACGTGGATCAAGCGGACCACGCACGCCAGTGGTCCGGAGACCCTCCGGTTCCGCCACGGCGACCTGCGCGAAGCGGTGCTCGTCGGGCTCTGGCTGCAGATGGACGGCGCGAGGGGCAAGGTCGTGGCGTGGCTGAGCCGGCTCGCCGCCCACCCGAACGTGGAGATCCACGCCCGGGCCGCCGACGCGGCCGGCGTGCTCGCCGCCGTGGACTTCGAGTACGGCATCGACCAGCTCTTCCTGCCCTGGGCGATGGACAGGTCCGCGGTGCTCAGACAGGGCGCGGCGCTCGGCCTCGATGTCGCGGGCGCGTTGAGCGGCGAGGTGGGCGCGTTCTGGGCGCACGTGCAGCGGTGGGCCGACGAGCTCGGGTCGACCGCCCGCTCCCGCAACCTCGCCGACACCGCAGCGCTGGCGGCGGCCGGCAGGCTCGGCGCCGCCGACCCGGAACGCGCGCTCAATGTCCTGCGCAGCCTCGTGCGCAACCCTGAGTGGGCGCCGCTGACCTCCGTCTCGATCACCGCGCGCACGCTGCTGGAATCGGGTGTCACGACACCGTTGCTGGAGGCCCTGCTCGACTGGAGCGGCACACCGTCCGACGAGCAGACCACGGCCAAGGCACTGACCGTGTTCACCTACGCGGTCCGTCACACCGGCGGTCCGGGCGACGTGCTGCCGACCCTGCTCAGCGGACCGGAGCGGCACCTCGACCTGCTGGCCGAGCTGTGGGGCCGGGCGCTGTCCTGCGCGCTGGTGCGCGAGATCGCGGAGAACACCTTGCACGAGTGGGTCACCGCGGCCGACGGCTCCTGCGTCCCACGACGGGCGCTCCTCGACGTGCTGGCCGGTATCGCCGACCGATCCGACGACGACTTCGCCGTCCTCGAAGACCTGATCGTGACCTGGGCCTTCGACACCGACTCGCCGTCACCGACGGCAGCTCACTTCCACGACCACTGGCTCAAGGCAGAGGGGCAGAACGCGTGATCCAGGAAACCTACAACCCGATCCTGCACCAACGCAGCGGTGTCCTGCTTCGCTTCACCACGCTGCGCGCACCGCAGCGTGGGACCGCATTGGTGGTGGAGCACCGGGACGGCCGACTCGACGTCATCGCGGCCGGTGCTCCCGTCCCCGGCCGGCGGGGCGGTGGTCATCGGGCGACCTACCTGGTCGACACGACCACGCACGGGCTCACCTTCGTGGTGCCGTCCCGCAGCGCCGACCCCTGGATGTTCTCGGTCACCTTCCGGTTCTCGTGCAGCGTGATCGACCCGACGGTGGTCGTGCGGGAAGAGCGCCGCGACATGGCCGCGGCGGTGTACGAGTCGATGGCCACCGTGGCGCGGAGCGTGACCCCGAAGTTCGGTGTCCTCGATGGCGACCGGGCTGCGATCGAGATCCTGGACGTCCTGCGTGGCGCCCGTCCGCCGCACGGGCTCGACCTCTCGGTCGTCGGCGTCGACGTTGCCGCCGAGAACGCCGAGGATCTCCGGACCACCCAGCGCAACCTGCTCCTGGAGCGGATCAACCGCGAAGCGCGGCGCGACGTCGCGAAGGGCTCCCGTGACGAGATGCTGGCCCACTACATGGCCATCAACAACGGCGACCCGTCCGCCTTCCTGAAGTTGGAGCGAGAAGCGCAGGAGGCCGACGCCAAGATCAACCTGGACCTGGTCCGGGCGGCGTTGGAGTCCGGGAAGCTCTCCGCCGGCGAGAGCACCCGCATCAGCAAGCGGATCCTCGACCGGATGGTGCAGACGCCGCACCCCGGGCGGAGCGGGCAGCTCCGCGACCGACTCCGGGGCACCGCGCCGGGTGCGCTCGACGTCGGGCGGCCCGTCATCGACGCGACCGGCCTGTCCGAGGCGGGCGATGGCGTGCGCCGGCACGGATCGGAGGCGGACGAGTGATGCCACCTGCCTCGTCAGACCTCGAACACCCTGCACGACCGGAAAGGAACCGACAGCACGTGCGAGCGGAACGGCGGACCACGTGGCGAGGGCCGCATCGAGGACCCGGAGACGACCGCGGCGATCCGTCCACCTGGGGTGTCTCATGACCGGTGCAGTGCCACGGTGCGGAGGCTGTGGCGCCACCGCGCTGGCGTCGAGCGGCAGGTGCGTGTTGTGCGACTACGTCACCGACTCACCGAACGGGGAGCGGCCGGTGCGCCCGCCGTTCCAGATCACCCTCGGTCCTCCACCTCCACCTCCACCGGCTCCGCCGGCGGTCCAGGCAGAGCGCGCAGTACCGGCACCCGATCCGCGGCGGGCGGGCGGAGCGTCGCGCGTCCGTGCGATCGTTCCCGTCGTGCGCGGTGCCTGGCGGTGGGTCCGCGCGGTAAGTCGAGGGCGGAAGCTCCCGGCTTGGGCGAAGAAGGCGATGCCGATCGCCGTCGTCTTGCTGGCGGCGACGCAGTGGGACGTCCTCGGGTTCTCCTCGGCGACTTCGTCCGGGCAGAGCGCCGAATGCCCGGACGAAGTCCGCAGGCACCTCGGACCGGCCTCAGGCGACGCCCTGCTCGTCGCGGCGTACCGGACGCCCTCGTTCGTCGTGACGATCTGCCGGGACGGCAGCGGAGGGCTGCACTACGACGGGCGCAAGAGGGACCGCCCGATCACCCCCGACACGCACATCGCATTGCGCGCGGAGCCGAGCCTCACCGGCTACGTCGCGCGCAACGGGTCGACCGAGTACCGGGTGACGGAGTCGCGGTTGACCGTGACGAGCCCGGGCACGGTGCACGTCGACGAGATCGCGACGCCGTACTCGCCGTGAGCGGGCGCGTCCCACCGGAGGCCCGAGGCCAGGCCGGGCACCGGGTGCACGAACTCGACGTGGATCTCGGAAGCCGCGTTCACCTCGACGGCGGTTCCCGCCACGACCGGGTCGTCGACGTCCTGCTGGTGGACGTCGGCCACCCTGGTCAGGCCGCCGGGGACGGCGTCGTGCGGGAACCGCACCCGCAACTCCGCCTTGGCGCACGGGTGGCGGGGCACGCACACGAAGTGCGGCGCCGGCGTGTGCTCGGCGGGCAACCTGACGAGCACGGCGTACTCGTGCGCGTCACCGGCGTGCAAGGTGCGCGGGAGCTTCATCGTCAACCCTAGGCGTACGGACGACTCAGGACCGACGATGCGCAGCGATCCGCCGTAGAAGACCTCGAAGGAGGCGTGCTCCACCAGTTGGCTCGCCGACAGGCCCGTGACTTGAAAGGAGAAGGGGACTTCGGAGACATCCTCGGCGGCGACGACCCGCCGCACCTCCATCAGTTCCACGCGCGGCCGGTCCAGGACCATCGTCATGGCCAGGTGATCGGTCCACCAGGCGCCGCGGAGGGCGGGCGCGCCGGTGTCGAGCAACGCCTGGGCCAGTACGGCCGTGCTGCGGTCGGCCCACCGCCGGGCCGTCCTCTCACCGACACCACACGTCTCCCCGTAGCCCTCGACGCGGTGCCGGTAGGCGACGTTCCTCGCGTTGTAGTTGAACGCGGCGGCGAGCACGTCGCGCTCGTGCGCGGGAAGCCTGGTCATGGCCCTCTCCAAGCCGCCGATCACCTTCCACCGGACCGTCGTGATCGAGTCCGCTGGCGCCACCGCGAACACGCGTTTGGCCGTGCCTCCCATTCGCGCGGGTAACCGCGTGTCGTAGATACCGAGCCCTCTGCGCATGGCACGCAATTCCATGCCCAACGTCTTGGCGATGTGGGCTGAGTGGTCGATCATCGCCGGATCCGCGTCGAGAATGACATGGCTTCGAGTGTTCTGGCCTGCTCGTCACGGTGTCCAGCGCCCGATCGGGTACTCAAGAGCGGTCGGTGGTGTGAAATCAAGCTTACTTGCCCAGCGGGGTGTCGACTGAATTCGACGTGTTCTTTTTTCCGAATGTCGAGCCGGTTCCGGTTCGGGGCGTGATCATGGGTTCGCAGTCCGCACGCGGTGTTGGTGGGCGGAGGTTACGGGACGGGGTTGGTCGGCTGCGGTGGGGCGTACGACGAGAAAGGGACCCCGACCGACTGGGCACGGCGTTCACCTCAGCTCGGCGGGGCTCGCCCTCACCGAACCCTTCCGACGCGGGACGGAACGCGTCCGCACCAACGAGTCACAGGCGGACGGCAACGGTCAGGGAGACTCCTCGTAGCGGGTAGCGACGGCGGTGGCGCGGTTGTGCAGGGCGGTGCGCAACCACTGCGGTGCGAGTGCTTCGCCGTCCATGGAGAGCTGCCACAGTGCCCACTCGCCGTGCCGGGAGTCCTGGAAAGTCATCTCCAGTCGCAGCCGGCCGTCGGCGGCGACCTCCTCGGTGTGCATGGCCAGAGCGGTGCCGACCAGGTCCTCCCGCCGCGCCGGGTACACCCGCGCAGGCTGGCTGACAGGACTCGTGAAGGCCGTTGACGATCGGGGTAGCGACAGCGAGGGTGCGCTCGTCGTCACCGGTCATCGAGAAGCGATGACCGAACCAGCCTGTGAGCGCTCTCGAACCGCTCGCGTCGCAGTGGTGCGCGTTCGGCAGATCTGTGGCCCAGTCAGGCAAGGTGACGCTGGCGGTGTCTGGCTCTCTCCCCCGCACGCCGTCGGGACTGTTCGTCGAAGATCGCGTGGGTGGGCGAGCGCAGCAGGTCGTTGTCGGGGGCGTCGGGGCTGTGGGCGGTGATGTCGGCGAACCGGTCCGCGTCGGCGAACGTCTGCGACACCGAACCGGGTAGCGCCTCATGCTGCGCCGCGTAGCGGATGGGTTGCCGGGTGAGGGTTTCACAGTGCCCGGAATCTCACCAGACGCCGATGGTCGACCAGCGCCCGTACCGTTCCGGGACGTCACGCCAACCCGGCCCGGTGCGGCACCGCCACAGCATGCCGTTGAACCGCTCCCTCGGCATCGGTCAGATCAAACGCGCCACACCCGTGTTCCGCCAGCACACCACCGGAGCGAACCTAGATTTGAACCCCGAACAGCTCCTGGGGCGGGAGGCCCGGCGACCCGCGTCGGGCCTCCCCCGTCCCGGGCGTCAGCCGGTGCGGCAGGTCAGGTTGGGCCAGTTCCAGTTGCCGCCGTGCTGGATGGTGAAGCCGAAGACGTTGCCGTTGCCGTTGGGACGGGCGGTCATCACGTTGCCGCTGCTGTCCCAGGTGGTGCTCGCGTTCCAGGTGGCGATGATCTTCTGCGGCGAGCTCACCGTCACCGTCACCACCCAGTTGTCCGTCCCCGAGACGGTCACCTGGCCGTTGAAGCGGTCACTCCACTTCGTGCCCTCGGAGTAGGTCGCCGTGCAGCCGCCGGGCTGGTCGGTGGTCGTGGTGGTGCTGGTCGGGGTCGTCGGCGTGGTCGTGGTGGTCGAGGTCGGCACGACGCCGCTGTTGAGGGCGTTCAGCGTGGAGGTGTAGGCGGCCTTCTTGTTGCCCGAGCCGTCGAACAGCAGCGGGGTGCCCGAGGCGCGCCACGAGTCGGTGTCCCGGATGCCCCACACGGTGATGCCGGTGCAGCGCGTCACCGCGAGGCAGGCCTTGACGACCCGCTCGAAGTTGGCCGCCTGCGCGGAGCCGGAGCCCTCGATGTCCAGCTCGGTGATCTGCACGTCCACACCGAGGGCGGCGAAGCTCGACAGCGTGGTCTGGTAGTTGCCCGGCACCGGGCTCTGGCTGTTGAAGTGCGACTGCAGGCCCACGCAGTCGATCGGCACGCCGCGCTGCTTGAAGTCCTGCACCATCCGGTAGACGGCCTGGGTCTTCGCGTGCGTCCAGTCGTCGGTGTTGTAGTCGTTGTAGCAGAGCTTCGCGCCCGGGTCGGCCGCCCGCGCCGCGCGGAACGCCGCCTCGATCCAGTCGTTGCCCGTGCGCTGCAGGTTCGAGTCACGACGCGCGCCCGAGCTGCCGTCCTGGAAGGCCTCGTTCACCACGTCCCAGGCGTAGATCTTGCCCCGGTAGTGGGTGGCGACCTGGGTGACGTGGTTGAGCATCGCGTTGCGCAGCGCGGTGCCGGACATGTTCTGCATCCAGCCCGGCTGCTGCGAGTGCCACGCCAGCGTGTGGCCGCGGACCCGCTTGCCCTGGCCGGTGGCCTGGCTCACGATCCGGTCGCCGTTGGCGTAGCTGAACTGCCCCTGGGACGGCTCGGTCGCGTCGATCTTCATCTCGTTCTCGGCCGTGACCATGTCGAACTCGCGGTTGAGGATCCCGACGTACGTCGCATCGCCCAGCTTGTTCGCGGCGACCGCGGTGCCGAAGTAGCGGCCGGTGCGGTTCGCCGCCGTGGCCAGGGTGGTGCCGGGACCGGGCTGCGGCGTCGTGGTGGTGGTCGTCGTGGTGTCGCCGGTGGTTGTGGTGGTGGTCGTCGTGCTGGTGGTGCTGCTGGTGGTGGGGCCGTCGGTGAGGGTGGGTGTGGTCCAGTCGCGCCATTGGGAGAGGTTGCCGGTGGCTTTGCCGTGCATCTGGATGGAGCCGGCGTAGCTGCCGGTCTTGAGGAGGAACTTCTGGATGTTCTGGGTGAGGGGTGTGCGCCATTCGGTCCGGTTGGCGCAGTGGTTTCCGTCGGTGACGTTGGAGTGGTAGGTGATGTTGGGTGCGGCGCCGAGGGCTTTGTACACCTCGGCGCCGGCGAGGGCGGCGACGGCGGCGGAGCGGGGGCCGAGGTTGGCGATGTGGGGGTTGTCCATGATGAACAGGCCGCGGGGGGCGATCATGGCGACGAGGGAGTGGGTGTCGATGGGTGCGGTGTTGGGATTGGTGGTGTAGGGGCTGAACGCGTCGCCGAACCAGGGTTGTTCGCCGTAGGCGCTGGTGAGGCTTTGTGCGCCTTCGCCGGCGATGCCGCGGTAGATCGGGACGCCGGCGGTGCCGGACTCGATGGGCATGGTCAGGGCGACGCGTTGGTCGAAGACGCCGGCGGCGAAGGCGCCCTTGCCGAAGCGGGAGCAGCCGGTGACGCCGATGTCGGGGCGCAGGACGGTGCCGCCGGAGGTTTCGATGACGTCGATGATGCGGGACACGCCCCAGGCCCAGGCCATGAGCAGGCCGGTGGGGCTGGTGTTGCCGTAGAGGGTGTAGAAGGCGCCTTGTTTGTTGTTGCGGGGGGGTGCCTTCCCTGCCCACGGTGTAGGGGTCGAAGGTGATGGTCGCGGCGCCGGCGGCGCGGATGGCGGCGGTGTCGCCGCCGAACCCGCCGTAGACGATCACGGCGGGGAACGGGCCGGTGCCCGAGGGCAGTTGCACGCCGGCGGAGAACGAGGCGCTGCGGCCGTTGGCGGAGACGGTGACGGCGACGGTGCTGCCCGAGACGGTGCCGGTGACGGTGGGCTTGGCGGGTTTGTCGCCGTAGACGCGTTGTTCGGCCAGTTCGCGGATCTCCGCCCGCCGGCAGCGCCAGTCGGACTTGGAGCCGATGCGCTGCCCGTCGAGCTTGGTGAACGGGTCGGGCAACCGCGGGTTGGACGGGAACGAACCTGGCGGGGAGACCGGGCAGTCCGCGCCGTCGTCCTCCACCCCCGCCGCCATCACATCCGCGGCGGCGGGTGATGTGGTGGTGGACCGGGCCACCGCCGTCAACGTCCCGACCAGCGCCAACACCGCGACCACGAACACGAGCACCACCGACCGCACTCTCACGCGGCCTGAATTGATGATCACCAGGGCTCTCCTTCGAGACAGGGTGGTGGAGACGGCGACACCGCACGGCGAGCGGACGCAGTGACCTAAAGTTTCGATCTGCTCCACGAAACATGTCAATGCTCCGGATGCCCTGATTCCCGCTGCGGTCTCAGATGGCGATTGCCGTAGAAGCACCGACGTGGCACCAGGTTGACCACAGGAGTCGACGGAGCGAGAGATGTGGAGCCGGAATGGTCGATGCTCCACGCTCGGCGGCAGGCCGCAGCCGAGCACGACGAAGCGCCGGGTCCGTGTAGCGGACTCCGGCGCTCACTACCCTCTTCGGCACCAGAGCCCGTTGACTTGAGCGGTCCAGCGGTGGTTCACCTGATCGGACCATTGGCCTCGGGCTCGGGTCGATCCCAGGGCGGGTTGGCAGGCCCGGACGGGGGTATCCCACAGCCCTTGGGCCGAACAGCCATCGGAGGGCCGCGGTGGGCAGTCTGGCGGGTGTGGCGACTCCGACGCTCGGAGTCGAAGAGGAGTTCCTGCTGGTCGACGCCCGCACGGGCGAACCCGCGCCGCACGGCGCGGAGGTGGTCGAGGCGGCCCAGCGGCGGTTCGGCGTCGAGCTCGACGTCGAACTCCTCCAAGCCCAGGTGGAGACCCGCACCCCGGTGTGCCACGACCTCGCCGACGTGCACCGGCAGCTGACCGGTCTCCGGATGGTGGCCGTCGAGATCGCCCGCACGCTCGGCTTCGGGCTGCTGGCCGTCGGCACGCCGCCGGTGGGCGGGACGGCGGGGCCGACCACCGACCGCGACCGCTACCGCGGGCTCACCGAGGACTACCGGCTGCTCGCCGCCGAGCAGTCCATCTGCGGGTGCCACGTGCACGTGGCCGTGCCGGACCTGGAGACGGCGGTGCAGGTGTGCAACCACCTGCGGCCGTGGCTGCCGGTGCTCGGGGCGGTGACCGCGAACTCGCCCTTCGTCAACGGCGCGGACACCGGCTACGCGAGCTGGCGCTCGATGGTCTGGTCGCGCTGGCCGAGCGGCGGGCCGCCGCCGTACTTCGAGTCGGCGGCGCACTACGAGGCCACCTGCGACATGCTGCTCGCCGCCGGGTCGGCCCGGGACCGGCGGATGATCTACTGGGACGTCCGGCCGTCCGCGCACCTGCCGACCGTGGAGGTGCGGGTCGCCGACGTCGCGGCCACCGTGGACGAAGCGGTGCTGCTGGCCGCGCTGGTGCACGGCCTCGTCCGCACGGCGCTGGCCGACCTCCGGCGAGGACTGACGGCTCCGCCGGTGCCGACGGAGGTGCTGCGCGCCGCCACGTGGCGGGCCGCGCGCGACGGCCTCGCGGGCCTGTCCCTGGACGTGCTGTCCGGCCGGCTGGTGCCCGCGCGGCTGCTGCTGGACCGGCTCGTGCACCGCGTCGAGGACCAGCTCGACGAGCCCGCCCTGGTCCGCCGACTGCTGTCCACCCTGGACAGCGACGGCGGCGGCGCGGAGCGGCAGCGGCGCGCCTTCGCCCGTGCGGGACGGATGTCCGACGTGCTGGAGCAACTGGCGCGCGAGACCCTGTCCGGCGCGGAGACGTGGACCGGGGGCCGGTCCGGCTGACCGCGTGGATCAGCCGTCGGTCGGGCCGGCCCGCGCGAGGCGGAACAGGGCGGTGCGGCCGGCGAGCAGGAAGACGCGCGCGGCCTGGACGTCACCGCCGGCGGCCTGGTCGCCGGCGTCGCGGAGGAACCCGAGCGCGGCCGACACCGGGCCGTTCGGCGTCAGCGCCGCCAGTTCCAGCAGGCGGTCCCGCACCGGGGCGGTGGCGGTGGCGAACCCGGCGAGCACGCGGTCGATCTCCTGCCGGGCGTCGGCGTGGCGGGGGTCCAGGCGCAGCACCGCCTGCACGGCGGAGTCCACCGCCACGCGCAGCACCGCCACCGGGTCGTCCACCGGAACCCTCTCCTCTGTCACGGAAAGCAAGGGTAGATCACGATCCGTAGCACGGCATGTGCTCGGCGCGACGGCCGCGCCTCGATGTGTGCGTTCGGGTCGGTCGGGGTATCCCGACGCACCGAGGCCGTTTCGAACAGGCGGGGCGGCCCGGGTGTCCTGGGGGACGGTCACATGACCTCGTCGGAGAACACGCTCGCCGCCAGGGTGAGCGTGGACCTGACCACACCGGTCGCGCCGCTGGCCCAGATCCGGCAGTGGCTCGCGACCGTGCTCGCCGAACTCGCCGAGGACGTGCTGCAGGACTTGATGCTGATCTGCACGGAACTGGTGTCCAACGCCTACGACCACGCGCGGGCGCCTCGCCAGCTGCGCGTGCGGCGGTCGCGGGACAGCGATTCCCTGCTGATCGAAGTGGACGACGGCAGCCCGGAGCTCCTGCCGGTGGCCGGCGCGTCCCGCCTCGGCGCGTTCCGGGGCCGGGGCCTGGTCATGGTCGACCACCTGTCGCAACGCCGCTGGGGCACGCACCTCGGCGCCGAGGGCAAGACGGTGTGGGCGGAGCTGCCGCTGTCGTGACGTCAGGTCCCGCGCAGGCTCCGCTGAGCGGACCGCGCGGCCAGGATCGGCAGGAAGTTGGGGAACTTCGCCTTGGCGGCGAGCCGCTGGTAGGCGTCGGACACGGCCGCGCGCACGACCTGGTGGTCGATCTTGCCGCCGAGCCGCCTGCCGACCTCCTCCGCCGCCTGGTCCAGCTGCGCTTCGACGTCGGTGCGCAGCGTGCGCGGATCCCGGACCAGATGACCTTCGAGCCGTTCAGCCGTCATGACGTTCCTCCGTCGCGGCACGGTGGTGTTCGGCCACCAACGGGATCGGCCGCAGGCCCGACCGCGAAACCCGCGATCAGAAGTCGTCGGTCGAGGTCAGCTCGTGCTCGAACGCGTCGGCGGCGGTGACCAGCAGCATCAGCGGGCGTTCGAACTCCTCCCGCACGCTCAGGTCCTCCAGCGGCACGGTGTGCTTGAGCAGGGCGACGTCGTCGACCACGGCGGCGCCGCCGACGGCCGAGGTGCCCGCGAGCACGAGCAGCCGCTTCAGGTCGATCGCGTCGGCCCGGCCGACGGGCGAGGAGATCTCGACCCACGCCACGCCGTCCGACTCCGGCACGTGGTGCACGGAGACCTGCTGGGTCCGGCTCTCGCCCAGGTCGAGCCGGAAGCGCAGCCAGCTGTCGGTCTCCTCCAGCACCTCGTACCGCGTCCGGACGTAGTTGATCACATCGATCCAGCTGGTCACCGTCGTTGCCCCTTGCCCCTGCTCACGCCACGCCGCCCGGTCGTCCCACACGGTATCCGAACTCGCCCGCGACGCCGGGCAACCGGTCGGGAAGATCCACGCCGAGTCCGGCGGCGGTGACGGATCGAGGTCGCGGCCGGGTGGCCGCGACCTCGATCGGTGTCGTGCCGCCGCCTACCGGTAGGTGATGTCGGACGACGAGTAGAAGCAGTTCACGCCGTCCGCACCGGAGCCGATCTTGGTCGGCTCGCTGCCCTTCGGGACGCCCTTGTACTTGTCGCAGATCGACGTCGTGCCGTAGACCGTGATGCGGGAGAAGCGGGCGGTGTCGCCCCAGTTGGTGTTGATGCCCGCCAGCGCGCTGGTCGACCGCGCCGTGACGCCGTCCATCACCACGTGCCGCTGGTAGGACGTGGCGCAGTTGCCGCACGCCCGGTACAGCTTGCCCGCGCCGTTGACCTGGAAGTTGCGGATCGTCACGGTGCCCGCGCCGTTGTGCTGGAACACCTTGTCCGACGCCGACTTGGCGCCGCCGCCGTCGACCAGGTAGGTCGCCGAGGAGCTGGAGGACTTGAACGTCGCCGCGTCCTCGCCCACGTCGTTCCACCAGACGTTGCGGATGGTGCAGGAGCCCTCGCAGTGGATGCCGTCGCCGGCGGGCGCGTCGAGGATCACGTTCTCGATCGTGCCGCCGTTGGCCACCACGAACATCGGGTCCTGGCTCTCGCCCTGGCCGCCGTCGCCGATGCCGTAGTACCGCTTCATGCCGCCGTTGAAGTAGGTGCCCACGTCACGCGTCGTGGTCTGGTGCACGCTGCCGGTGTCGCTCGGCCACGGGCCGCTGCCGTCACCACCGCTGCCGGGGTTCGTGGTGGTCGTGGTCGTGGTGCGCGTCGTGGTCGAGGTCGACGTGGAGGTCGACGTCGGGCCGCCGCTGGTCGGCGTGAACGTCCACTGCTTGGTGGCCGCGCTGTCGCAGGAGTTCTGCTGCACCAGCGCGCCGGTGGCGGTGGAGTTGTCCTTGATGTTCATGCACTTGGCGCCGTTGGCGTTGATCACGCGGTAGTTGCTGCCGCTCGCGGTCAACGACCAGGTCTGGCTGGCGGCGCCGGTGCACGACTCCTGCTCGATCGCCTTGCCCGCCGAGGTCGACGCGTCCCGGACGCCGACGCACAGGCCGGTGGCCACGGAGGTGATCTTGAAGCCGCCGCTCACCGCCGCCAACGTCCACTGCTGGCTGCGGGTGGTGGCGCACGACGCCTGCTGGAGCTGCACGCCGCTCGCCGCGCTCGCGCCGGGCACGTCGAGGCACTGCCCGCTGCCCGCGTTCTTGAGGGTGTAGGTGCCCGCGCCGACCGCCGCGTCCGCGGGCGTCGCGCCCGGCCAGGCGAGGAGGCCGGCGGCCAGCGCCGTGGCGCCCGCCGCCGCGGCCAGGCTCAGGCGCCATCGTGTGCCACGCGGTGGTGCGGGTCGCGTGGATCGACGGTGATCCGCTGTGCTCATCAACAACTCCACTTCTCACTTTCCGGGACGCCGAGGTCGGCGGTCGACCGATTTCGAAAGCGTGTTTCCCGGCACCGGTTCACCAGTGTGAAGAATTCCGGAAATCGCTTTCCAGCGGGATGTTAGATGCTGTTGAAGCGGCCGGTCAACGATGGCTTTCCCGAGGTCGGACCACCGGCGTGTCGAATACGATCGAACACCGAGGTGATCGCCGGTGCCATTGATCAACTCAACCGGACGCGCAAATGCGGGCGGTCATATTCGTGAACAGAATCGCCCGGCCCGGGTCACACTCGTGAACAAAAGGACAGGCGATGAACCAATAGCGGGCTCACCGCTCGTCGTCCTGGTCGGGCATCTCCGCGCCGCACCGGGGGCACACCGCCGGCACCGGCCCCTCGGCCATCGAGCCGCACTCCGGGCACACCCGCGACAGCCAGCACACCGGGTCCCCGGTCGGCGTCGGCGCGCGGTCCTCGTCCGACTCCACCGACGCCCCCACCTGGTCCGACGAAACAGGAACCGAGAATACCTCTTTTGCTACCGTCCCTCCATGCACCTCATCCGGTCCACGGACATCGCGCTGCGCGTGGTGATGCTCCTGGCCACCGACGGCGGCCGGCTGACCGTCGACCGGCTCGCCGACGCGCTCGACGTGCCGCGCCACCACATGGCCAAGGTCGTGCAGCGCCTCCAGCGGCACGGTTTCGTGGCCACCTCGCGCGGCCGGGCCGGCGGCGTCGGGGTGCCCCCGGCGGTGCTGGAGACCTCGGTCGGCGCCGTCGTGCGGGCGTTGGAGGGCGACAGCGAGGTGGTCGACTGCGATGGACCTCCCTGCCCGCTGCGCGGCGGCTGCCACCTGCGCGGGGCGCTGCGCACGGCCCAACTGGCGTTCCTCGCCGTGCTGGACGACGTGACCGTGCGGGCGCTGGTCGCCGAACCGGCCGGCCCCGTGCTGCTCGACCTGGTGCCGCACCGCGCGGGCGGCGCGCGGTGACGGCGGCTCGGGACCTGGCCGGCCGGGAGGACGCGCTGGCGCTGGTGACCGAGTTCTACCGGCGGGCGTTCGACGACGGGCTGCTCGGCCCGGTCTTCCGCGACGTGGCCAGGCTCGACCTCCCGGCGCACCTGCCCGTGATCGCGGACTTCTGGGCCACGGTGCTGTTCCGCGCCGGCACGTACCGCCGCAACCTGCTGCGCGTGCACCTCGACCTGCACGAGCGCTTCCCCCTGACCTCCGCGCACTTCACCCGGTGGCTGGCGCTGTGGGCCGCCACCGTGGACGACCTGTTCACGGGCGAGAAGGCGGACCTGGCGAAGTCGCAGGCGGAGCGGATCGCCTGGTCCATGATCCGCAGGCTGCGCCGGGAGGACGCGAGCGAGCTGGTCACCATCCGGCGGCGGGACGAGGTCGAGGAGCGCTGACGCCGCCGGCGGTTACGGTGTGCTGTCGGCTCCGAACAGAGGTTTGCCCATGATCAGGTTGGACCGCCTGGTGAACGTGCTGGGTGGCTACGGCGTGCGGTTGGCGTGCTGCCCCGTGCCGCGCTCGACGGAGTTGCGCAGCGTGGTGATGCGCGAGGCCAGCGAGGCGCGGGCGGTCGGCGGCGACGTGTTCCTGGCCGTCGGCGCCGAGTCGGTGGCCCAGGCCGCGGGGTGGGCCGCGGCGGCGAAGGCGGCCGTGGTGCTGCTGCACGGTGACGCCGAGCGCGAGGCGGCCGCGATCGGCGAGGCGGAAGGCGTCGCGGTGATGCTGGTCGACCCGGCCGTGTCGTGGAGCCAGCTGGCCGGGGTGGTCTACGGGTTGGTGCTGGAGGGCCGGGAGACGGAGTCCGGTCGCGGCCCGACGGACCTGTTCGCGCTGGCCGACAGCCTCGCGGGCGCGGTCGGCGGTTCGGTGACCATCGAGGACCGGCTCTCCCGCGTGCTGGCGTACTCCAGCTCGCAGCAGGGCGCCGACCCGGCCCGCCTGGAGACGATCCTGGGCCGGCAGGCGCCGCCGCGGCTGCGGGAGGCGTTCGAGCGCCGCGGCGTGTTCGCCTACCTCGCCGCCTACGACGAGCCGCTGTTCGTCGAGGAGGACCCGGAGCACGGCCTGACCGGGCGGATGGTCGTGGCCGTGCGCGCGGGCAGGGAGCTGCTGGGGTCGGTGTGGGTGACGTGCGGCGTGCCGTTGACGGGCGTCCGCTGCGCGGCGCTGGCCGACGGCGCCCGCACCGTGGCGTTGCACCTGCTGCGCTCGCGGGCCAGCGCGGACCTGGAGCGCCAGGTGGAGTCCGACCTGGTGATCCGGCTGCTGGAGGGCACCGCGGACGCCGCGACGGTGGTCAGCAGGCTCGGGTTGCCGCAGGGGCCGTCGCGGGTCATCGCCGTGCGCGCCCACATCGCCGCCGAGCGGCACGCCGCGCTGTTGCTGGCCTTCGAACGCGCCACCACCGGGTTCGGCTGGTCCCGACCCGGCCGCAGCACCCTGGCCGGCACCACGCTCTACACCGTCCTGCCAGGCGAGCAGGTGACCGCGGCGCGCGAGTGGGTGGCCCTGCTGCGGGCCGCGCTCCCGAGCCGGGTGACGGTGACCGCGGGCATCGGCGCGACCGCGTCGGCGGCCGACCTGCCCGCGAGCAGGCAGGAGGCCGACGAGTGCCTGGCGCTGCACGAGGCGCGCACCCCGGACGCCGTGCCGCCGGCCTACGACGAGTCGTGGGACGACATCCTGCTGCAACGCCTGCGCGCCGCCGCGCGGGCGGGTCGCACCCCCGCCCGGGGCCCGGTCGCCGAGCTGCGCCGCCACGACGGCGACCACGCCACCCACTACGTGCCGACCCTGCGCGCGTGGCTGGAGGCGCAGGGCGAC
This sequence comes from Saccharothrix sp. 6-C, assembly GCF_016695385.1. Classification (NCBI taxonomy): domain Bacteria; kingdom Bacillati; phylum Actinomycetota; class Actinomycetes; order Pseudonocardiales; family Pseudonocardiaceae; genus Saccharothrix; species Saccharothrix sp. 6-C. The sequence goes on from NZ_CP064192.1 coordinate 4,494,193, forward strand.
CTCGCGCGGGCGGGCGACCGGCTCGGCGTGCACCCCAACACCATCCGCTACCGGCTGCGGAAGATGGTCGAGGTGACGCCGCTCGACCTGGACGACCCGCGCAAGCGCCTCGCCATGATCATCGACCTGGCCGCCACCGAGTAGCTGTCGGTTCCCGACAAGATCAGGCCGGCAGATTGTCGGTGACGGACAACCGGCTGGTGGGGCGTCCGGGGAATGCTGACGTGGACAGCAGTTCCGCTCGGGTGTGGAGGTGGTCATGGTCGACGTCGGGCGCAGTGCCGGCGGGCCGAGGTCGGCGGTCGTGGTCGGCGCGGGCATCGTCGGCCTGTCGACCGCGTGGTTCCTGCAGGAACGCGGCGTCGAGGTGACCGTGGTGGACCGCACCGGGGTGGCCGCGGGCGCGTCGTGGGGCAACGCCGGGTGGCTCTCGCCGGGCTTGACCATCCCGCTCAACGAGCCGTCCGTGCTGCGCTACGGCCTGCGGTCGTTGCTGAACCCCGCCGCGCCGCTGCACATCCCGCTGTCCGCCGACCCGGGGCTGTGGACGTTCCTGGCGCGGTTCGCGGCCAACTGCCGGTGGTCGTCCTGGACGCGGGCCGTGCGCGCGAACCGGGCGCTCAACGCCGAGTGCGTGGAGGCGTTCGACGTGCTGACCGCGAACGGCGTCGAGGCGCCCACGGTGGCCGCGCCGATCACCGCCGGGTTCGAGACCGCCCGGCAGGCCGACGGGCTGCGCCACGAGCTGAGCCGGATGGCCGAGGCGGGCCAGCCGGTCGAGCACGCCACCCTCGACCGCGACCAGCTGCGCGAACTCGTGCCGCTGGCGTCCGGGGCCCTCACCACCGGTGTGCGGATCGACGGCCAGCGGCACCTCGACCCCGGTGGGTTCGTGCACGCGCTGGCCCGGTCGGTCGAGGCGCGCGGCGCGACGTTCCGCGTGCTGGAGACCGTCGACGTCCACTCCACCGGCCAGGGCGTCGCGGTGCGCACCCGCGGCGGCGAGTCGCTGACCGCCGACGTCGCGGTCGTGGCCACCGGCGCGTGGCTGTCCCGGCTCGCGGCCAGGTGGGGCGTGCGCGTCCCGGTGCGCGCGGGTCGCGGCTACTCGTTCACCGTGCCGGTCGACCGCCCGGTGCCCGGCCCCGTCTACCTGCCCGCCGCCCGGGTGGCGTGCACGCCCTACCAGGGCGCGCTCCGGGTCGCGGGCACCATGGAGTTCCGCGACCCGGACGCGCCGGGCGTGGTGGCCCGGCTGGACGCGATCACCGCCTCGGCCCGCCCGCTGCTCGACGGCGTGCGCTGGGAGGAGCGCCGCGACGTGTGGGTCGGCCCGCGCCCGGTCACCCCGGACGGCCGTCCCCTGATCGGCGAGGTGCTCGCGCGCGGGGTGTACGTCGCCGGTGGGCACGGCATGTGGGGGCTGGCGCACGGCCCGATCACCGGCAGGCTGCTCGCCGAGCAGATCACCACCGGCAAGCAGCCGGAGGCGTTGCGCGCGTTCGACCCGTTGCGCTGAGGCGCCCGCGTGGACGGCACCCGCGACCCGCTCGCCCGCGACGAGCGCGCCGAGCTGCACTGGTTGCGCGCGGAGAACACGTTGCTGCGCGTGCAGCTCGACATCCTCACCGACATCGCCACCGGCTACGCCCACGACGTCGACACGATCCTCCGCCTGCGCGCGGACCGCTGACCGACCCGAGCCAACCACCCCGTCCGGGGAGCCGGCGCCGCTGCACCACCCGGCACCGCGGACACCCGCGCCGTCAGGGCGGCCCCACCCTCCCACCGGCCGCCCTGACGGCACCCCTCCCACGAAGGCCACCATGACCGACACCCAGCCCCGACGCACCTGGCTCACCCGGCACGCCCACGAACGGCTCCGGACCGAGCTGGCCGAACTGAGCCGCACCGCGGGCGACGACGAGTCCGCCGACCCGGACGACCGCGCCGCGATCCGCCGGCAGCGGCAGGACCGCGTCCGCGAGATCCAGCACCTGCTCGGCAACGCGGTCGTCGGCGAGGACCCGCCCGACGACGGCGTCGCCGAACCCGGCATGGTGCTCACCGTCCGGTACGACGACGCGGACGACACCGAGACGTTCCTGCTGGGCGCGCGTGCCGCCGAGCACGGCGACCTCGAGGTCTACTCCCCCGACTCGCCCCTCGGCACGGCGCTCACCGGCGCGCGGCGCGGCGAGCGGCGCACCTACCGCGTCCCCGACGGCAGCACCATCGGCGTCACCCTGCTCGACGCCGTGCCCCACGGACGCCACCCCGCCGCCAGACCCGACTGAAGGACGCGCCGCGCCGGGCGAGCCCGGTGGCCGCTACTCGGTGACGCACGAGATCCAGTACCTGCCGCCCTCGTGGTGCACGCCGTGCGTCTCGCTGGCGAAACCCGGGAACCGCCGGTCGAACGCCTCCAGCACGCGCAGGTACCGGGGCAGCGGGCCGTCGGGCGACCCGACGCGCTCGCCGGGCACCAGCACCGGGATGCCGGGCGGCGTGGTGGTGACCTGGGTGGCCACCACGCGGTCGGCCAGGTCGTCCAGGCCGACGAGCTCGGTCGCGCCGCGGATGAACCGCTGGTAGGCCTCGGCCGGCGTCATCACGGCGGTGGGCGGCGTCGGGCTGGTGAACGCCTCGTTCAGCAGCTGCACGACCTTGCTGTCCGCGAGGCTGTGGTGCATCTCCTCGCACAGCTGCGGCAGCGTCAGCCGCCCGTACCGCTCGGGGTGCGCCTTCACCAGGTCCGGCAGCACCTCGGCCAGCGGCGCGCGCCGGTCGTGCAGCTGCTTGAAGTCGGTGAGCGCGTCGAGCAGCGTGCCCCACTTGCCCTTCGTGATGCCCATGGAGAACAGCACGAGGAACGTGTACACGTCGGTCTTCTCCACCACGATCCGGCGGGTCTCCAGGTACGCGGTGACGACCCGGGCCGGGATGCCGAACGCCGACACGTCGCCCAGCGCGTCCACGCCGGGGCAGGTGATCGTCACCTTGACCGGGTCGAGCAGGCAGAAGCCGGGTTCGAGGTCGCGGAAGCCGTGCCACGGCGCGTCCGGCGCCAGCGTCCAGCAGTCGGGTTCGGTCCGCAGCAGGTCGAGCGGCGCCTGGTGGAACGGCACCCGCTCGCCGGTGGCCGGGTCGGCGACCTCGGTGGGCTGCCAGACGCCGAAGAACCACGGCGGCCGGTCACCCGCGGCGGCCAGCCGCCCGCCGAGCCGGATCATGGCCTGCCGGAACCGGATGGCCTCGGTGATCGCCTCGGTGGTCAGCCAGGTCCCGGCCGGGCCGTCCATCATGCCCGCCGCCACGTCGCAGGACGCGATCATCGGGTACAGCGGCGACGTGGTGCCGTGCATCATGTACGTCTCGTTGAACCGGGACCGGTCGAACGGCGCCTTGCCGCCGGACTTCACGTGCACCATCGCCGACTGGGACAACGCGGCCAGCAGCTTGTGCGAGGAGTGCGTGGCGAACACGGTGGGGCTCTCGGCGGCCGGCGGCCCGCCGTCGCCGACCGCCATCCCGTAGCGGCGCGCGTAGAGCGGGTTGAACCGGCCGTAGGCGAACCACGCCTCGTCGAAGTGCAGGGTCCGGGTCGACGCGCCGAGCAGCTCGTTCACCCGGACGGTGTCGTAGCAGAGCCCGTCGTAGGTGGAGTTCGTGATGACCGCGTAGGCCGGGTCCTGGCTCACCGCGCCCGCGGCGATCGGCGTGCGCCCGATCTGGGCGCGCACCGCTTCGACGGTCAGCCGGGCCGGCGGGATGGGCCCGGTGATCCCGTAGCCGTTGCGGGTGGGCACGAGGTAGACCGGGCGCGCGCCGGTGAGCGTGACGCCGTGGTTGATCGCCTTGTGGCAGTTGCGGTCCAGCAGGGTGATCTCGTCGTTGGCCACCGCGCTGTGCACGATCATCCGGTTGGACGTGGACGTGCCGTGCAGCACGAAGTAGGTCTCGTCGGCGCCGAAGATGCGGGCGGCGTTGCGCTCGGCGTCGCCGACCGGACCGGTGTGCTCGAACAGCGAGCCGAGCTCGGCGACGGACACCGAGATGTCGGTGCGGAACAGCCGTTCGCCGAAGTAGTCGAAGAACGCCCGGCCGACCGGCGACTTGAGGAACGCGATGCCGCCCGCGTGCGCCGGCGTGTGCCACGAGTACGGGTGCGTGTCGTCGAAGCGGCACAGCTCGCGGAAGAACGGCGGCAGGACGTGGTCGAGGTACTGGCGCGCGGCGAAGTCGATCCGGCCCGCGATGAAGTCCGGCGTGTCCTCCAGCAACCAGATCCAGCCGTTGATCACCTCGGAGACCCACAGCGGCGTCTCGTCGCTGTAGTCGCCGGCGGTCAGCAGGAACACCGGCAGCCGCGAGGAGAACCGGTCCAGCAGCATCCGCAGCACGCCGCCCTCGACGACCGGGCCCGCGTCGGGTGGGCGCAGCGCGCCGCCGGCCAGCTCCCAGCTCACCACGGCGGCGGCGAGGTCGGCCTGGGCGGTGATCGCCGCGGCCGCGTCGGTGGCGGAGTGCACGACCATCACGTCGTGCCCGCACTCGCTCAGGTGCGCGCAGACCTGCTCGACCTTCGCCGCCGGCACGGTGTTGTCCGGGGCGGCCCGCTCCGCGGCGATGAGGATGGTGGACCTGGTCATCGGATCGTCAGCTCCTCTCACCGGGGTACCCGCCGAGCGTAGGAGCGGTGCGCGGACGTGGCGGCTCCATCACCTGAACGTGGAGCCAGCCCCACCCGACGGTGGAGGAAGCGCTTCGCTCAGTCGAGCGAGCAGGCCATCTCGACCCCGGCCAACGTCACACCGTCGGGGAGCGGAATCCGGGTGCGGTTCACCTCGCGGAACCCGAACGACCGGTACAGCGGCACGCCCGGCAGCGTCGCCATCAGCACCAGCGACCGGAACCCGGCGGCACGGGCGTCCCGCGCGCACGCGGCGAGGATCGCGCGGCCCAGGCCCCGGCGGGTCCAGTCGTCGCGGACGAACATCGCCCGCACCCTGGCGGGCTCCGCGGCCGGGTCGAGCAGGCGGCCGTCGGCCGGCCGGTCACCCGACCCGGTGTAGAGCTTGTCCCGCTTGCTCCACCCGCCGCAGGCCACGACCTCACCCGCCGCCTCGTGGACGTAGTAGGTGCCGTCGTCGATGAGCACCACGTCCGGCACGGTGAGGTAGCGCGCCGCGCTCGCCGTCTCGCGCTCGTCGTGGAAGTGCGGGAACAGCTCCAGCACCGACCGGCGCATCAACGCGGCGATCCCGGGCACGTCCGACCGCACCGCCGCCCGCCGCACAGGCGAATCCCCCACGCGTCCCCTCCTGCCGTCGGGGACGATCATCCCACCCGTGCGCGGTCGGCGGTCCGGGCCGGGTGGGCGCTCTGCCGGTCGTCAGGCCGACTCCGCCCGCGGGGCCGGGACGAGCGCGGCGGCGGTGTAGGGCGCGAGGCGGTCGGCCAGGTCGTCGGTCGCGCCGGGGATCACCGCGAACCGCGCCGGAGCGCCGCGCTCACCGCGGAACAAGCCGCCCACCCACCGGGCGACGGCCCTCGGCGGCGGCAGCAGCTCCGGGCCGAAGTGCGCCTGGACGAGGACGTCCTCACCGCTGTGGGTCTCGATCGCGGCCGACCAACCGTGCTCCTCGTCCCACAACAGCGCCACGTCGCGGTCCGGCGCGCCGGGCAGCCGCCCGTCCAGGGCCAGGTACGCGCCCGCGGGCCGCTCGGCCTGCACGTACGAGCACTCCCCGGTGAGCCCCAGCTCCTCGGTGACCCGCCGCACGTAACCGCGCAGGCCCCACGTCACCGCGTCGTCGAAATCCAGTTCCATCGCGCATCGCCGCCTTTTGCCCGGACACCGGGAGTTGCCGACGCGCCGACTGTTTGACGCCCGGACGGAGTACCCCGACCGGACGAGCGGTGAAACCACCTGGTCCCGAACCGAGTTGACCATGGCGTCGCGGGTCCCGCACAGTGACGACGTGCAGAAGGCGCTGAGCGTCCTGACCGTGCTCGCGTACGTGACGCTGCCGCTCGGGTCGAAGACCTTCGAGCAGTCGCTCGTGCCGACGCTGCTCGTCGGCCTGGCCTACGGCGCGCTGGCGATCTTCGGCTTCCCGTTCGCGCAACGGCGCGGCCGAGCGTTCGCCGCGGCGTACGTCCTCGTGCAGCTGCCGATGGGGTTCGTGCTGTTCGTGCTGTCCGGCGCGGCGGTCGGGTCGGTGCTGCTGCTGGTGGTGCTGGTCGCGCAGAGCGTGCTGCTGCTGCCGCTGCCGGCCGCCGCCGCGGTGGCCGCGGTCATCCCGCTGGTCCACGTGGAGATGGCGTGGCCCGACGGGCTGCGGGAAGGGCTGGGCACCTTGGCCGTCACCGCGTTCACGGTCGTCATCACGGAGTTGCTGGTGCGCGAGCAACGCGCCCGCGCGGAGCTCGCGGTGGCCAACGAGCGGTTGCGCGGGTACGCCGCCCAGGCCGAGCAGCTCGCGACCACGCAGGAGCGCAACCGGGTCGCCCGCGACATCCACGACGGGCTCGGCCACCACCTGACCGTCGTGCAGATGCTGCTCCAAGCCGCCCGCGCGGTGATCGGCACCGCCGAGCCCGAGCGGCTGGACGCGATGCTCGCCAAGGCGCAGGACCAGTCCAAGCAGGCGCTGGCCGAGGTGCGCCGCTCGGTCGCCGCGCTGCGCGAACCCCGGTCCGGGTCGCTGGTGGACGCCTTGCGCGCGTTGGCGTCCGAGGCCGGCGAGGCGGGCGTGCCGACCGGGTTCGAGGTGCGCGGCGCGGCCCGCGCCACCCGCGCGGAGGTCGAGGAGTCGTTGTTCCGGGCCGCGCAGGAGGGGTTGACCAACGTCCGCAAGCACGCCGACGCGACCGCCGCGACCGTCGTGCTCGACTACGAGCGCGTCGACCTGGTCCGCTTGGAGGTGCGCGACGACGGTCGGGGGATGGCCGACCGGCCGGGTGACGGGTTCGGGCTGGTCGGGATCGAGGAGCGGGTGGCCGGGCTCGGCGGCCGGGTGTCGGTCGGCTCGGCCGGCGGGGGTGGCGTGGCGCTGACCGTCGAGGTGCCGGCGTGACCGCGCCCGAGCCGCCGGTCCGCGTCCTGATCGTGGACGACCAGGCCCTGTTCCGGGAGGCGTTGGCGACGTTGCTGGAGGTGCAGCCGGAGATCGAGGTGGTCGGCGAGGCCGGTGACGGCGAGCGGGCCGTGCGGCTGTGCGCCGAGCTGCGGCCCGACGTGGTGCTGATGGACCTGCGGATGCCGGTGCTGGACGGCATCGCGGCCACGGACCGGCTGCGGGTCGAGCAGCCCGGGGTGCGGGTGCTGGCGCTGACCACGTTCGACGACGACGCCGACGTGTTCGCGGCGTTGCGCGCCGGAGCGCTGGGCTACCTGCTCAAGGACGTCTCGTCGGCCCGGCTGGTCGAGGCGCTGGTCGCGGCGCGGCGCGGCGAGTCGGTGCTGCAACCGTCCGTGGCGGCGAAGCTCGTGGCGAGGGTGGCCCGGCTGCCGCAGGAGGCCGCGCCGCCCAGTCGGCCGCCCGTGCCGCTGTCGGACCGCGAGCTGGACGTCGTGCGGCTGCTCGCCGAGGGACGCAGCAACCGCGAGATCGCCCGCGCCCTGTTCCTCGCCGAGGGCACGGTGAAGAACCTCGTCACCGGCGTGCTGGCCAAGCTCCAGGTGCGCGACCGCACGCAGGCCGCGCTGCGGGCCCGCGAGCTCGGGCTCTGCTGAGGTCATGTGACCTCGCGCATGACCTTCGGCACCTGACCCCGCTCCCCCTCACCGCCCAGGATCTCCGTTGCGCACAGCCGATCGCAACGGAGGAGCCGTCATGAGCCAGGAAGAGCCGATCACCACCACGAGCCGCGGGTCCGGGCGGACGGGCGCCGTCCTGCGCTTCGCCCGGCACGCGCTGGAGATGGCCGTCGCCATGGTGGTGGGCATGGTGGCGCTGGAGCCCGTCTGGTCGTTCGCCTGGCCGGGCCTGGCCGACGACGTGACCGCGCACGTGCTGGTCATGGCGACGAACATGGCGCTGGGCATGGCGCTCTGGATGCGGGTCCGCCGGCACGGCTGGGCGGGCATCGCCGAGATGTCCGCCGCGATGTACGTGCCGTTCGTCGTGCTGCTGCCGTTCCACTGGGCCGACGCCCTGTCCGGGTCGGCGCTGATGACGGCCGGGCACGTGCTGATGGTCCCGGCGATGCTGGTCGCGATGCTGCGCCGCCGCCACGAGTACGGGTGCTGAACGGCCATGCGCGCCGTCTCCCGGATCGCGGGCGCCGCTCTGGTGGTCCTGCTCGCCGCCCTCGCCCTGCCCGCCGCTCTCGGCGCGCCGACCCTCCGCGCCGCGTTCGGCGACCTGAACGCCCCGCGGGCGGACGGCGCCGCGCCGCCACCCGCCCGGGTGGCGCACGACCCCGCCAAGCCGACCGCCGTCGTCGTGGTGGGTGACCGCGGCGCCGTCGTGTCCGACACGCTCGCCCCTTACGAGGTCCTGGCCACGACCGGCGCGTTCAACGTCTACGCGGTCGCGCCGTCCGCCCGCCCGGCGCCGCTCACCGGCGGTCTCGACCTGGTGCCCGACCTGACCTTCGCCGGGCTGGCCGACCTGCTCGGGGGCGCGGCCCCGGACGTGGTGGTCGTGCCCGCCATGCCCGACGTCGGTGAGAGCACGTCGAAGCCGGTCACGGACTGGCTCGCCGGGCAGGCGGCCGGCGGCGCGCTGCTGCTCGGCGTGTGCAACGGGTCGGGGGTGCTCGCCTCGGCGGGTCTGCTCGACGGCCGTGACGCCACCGCGCACCGGCTGCGCCTGGACTCGTTCGAGGACGACTACCCGGCCGTCGGCTGGGTCCGCGGCACGCGGTACGTGGACGACGGCGACGTGATCACCACGGCGGGCATCCTGTCCGGTGTCGACGGCACGCTGCGCGTGGTCGAACGGCTGGTCGGGCCGGAGGCGGCGGCCCAGGCGGCGGAGGTGACCGGCTGGCGGCACTACCGCCGGGGCGAGGCGGCCTCGATGCCGCGGGCGGGGGTGCGGCCGGCGGACGCGGTCGTGGCGTTCAACAGCGCGTTCGGCTGGGACCGCGACCGGGTCGGCGTGCTGCTCACCGACGGCGTCGGCGAGATCGAGCTGGCGTCGGCCTTCGACGCGTACGGCCAGTCGTTGGCGGTCCGCACGGTGGCCGTCGCGCCCGGGGTCGAGCCGGTGCGGTCGCGGCACGGGCTGACGTTCGCGCCGAGGGCGGACCCGGTCGCCGCCGGCGGGCTGGATCGGCTGGTGGTGCCGGGCGCGGGGGCCGCGCGACGCCGGGCGGCCGACCGCTACGCCGAGGCGGACCCGGTCTACCTGCACCGGGAGGGCGGTTTCCCGTTCGACGGCGTGCTGCGCGACCTCGCGCGCACCACCGACGTGGCCACGGCGACGTGGACGGCGAGGGTGCTGGAGTACCCGACCGACCACCTCTCGCTCAGCGGGTCGGCCTGGCCCTGGACCAGGACGCTGCGGCCGTTCGGGCTGGCCTTCCTGGGTGTCCTCGCGGCCCTGGGCCTGATCCGGGCGGCGCGCGGGCGCCGATCGGTCAGGTCGACACCAGCCGCAGCGCCGCCACCGCCTCGTCCACGGACGCGTGCAGCGGCAGCGCCCCGTCCACCTGGCTGATCTGCAACGGCCGCAGCACCGCCCGGGTGTTCGCCACCACGGCGAACGGGATGCGCAGCCGGTTCGCCCGGTGCTGGCTGTTGACCAGCATCGCGATGCCGACCGAGCCCATGAACTCGACCGCGGCCAGGTCGAGCACCACCCCGGGCGGGCGTGCCTCGAACACGGCGTCCAGCTGGCCGACGACCGGCTGGTGCGTGGCGGCGTCGAGCGCGCCGGACACGCTCACCAGCAGGATGCCGCGGTCCAGTTCGGTGGTGGTCAGGTGGTGGGCGGGCTCGGTCATGGCTGGCTCCTCGGGGTCGGGACCCCCGACACTGCTACCACCGGGCGCGGGCCGCAAAAGCTGGCCGGGGGCGGCTCACCCCGCCAGGGTGAGCAGGTTCCGGTTGCGCTCAGGGTCGCGCAGCATCCGGATGGACTCCTTCTCCAGCTGCCGGACGCGCTCGCGGGTGAGGCCCAGCTCCTCGGACAGCTCCTGGAGGCTGCGGGCCCGCCCGTCGGACAGGCCGTAGCGCTGGGTGAGGATGCGGGCCTGCCGCTCGGGCAGCGTGCCCACCAGGGCGCGCAGCCCGTCGGACAGCTCCTGCTGCTCGACCGCCTGGTGGGCGTCCACGGCCTCGACGTCCTCGATCAGGTCGGCCACGGACACGCCGCCGTCGTCACCGATCGGCGTCTCCAGGCTCAGCGCGGCCCGGCTGGCGGCCATCAGCTCGACGACCCTGGCCACCGGCACCTTGGCCGCGTCCGCGATCTCGTCGGCGGTGGGCTCGCGGTCGGTCTCCGACCGCAGCCGCTGCTCGGTCTTGCGCAGCTTGCCCACCTCCTCGTGCACGTGCATCGGCAGCCGGATCGTGCGGGTCTGCTCGGCCAGGCCGCGTTCGATGGCCTGGCGGACCCACCAGACCGCGTACGTGGAGAACTTGAAGCCCTTGGCGTAGTCCCACTTCTCCACCGCGCGGATCAGGCCCAGGTTGCCCTCCTGCACCACGTCGAGCATCGGCAGGCCGCGGAACGAGTGCTTCTTGGCCACCGACACCACCAGCCGCAGGTTCGCCCGGATCATGTGGTCCTTGGCGCGCCCGCCCTGCTCGGCCACGGTGCGCAGCGCTCGGTGGCGCTCCGCGTCCAGGGGCGGGCCGTCGCCCTCCTCGGACCCGCGCAGCAGTTCGGCCGCGTACACGCCGGCCTCGATGCGCTTGGCCAGCACGACCTCCTCGTCGGCCGTGAGCAGCGGCGTGGAGGTGAGTTCGCGCAGGTAGCGGCCGACCAGGTCGGCCTCGCGCCCGGTCGCGGCCGAGCGGTCCAGGCGGGGCTCGCGGGTCGAGCGGGTCTGTCGGGGCATCTCCACCGTCAACGACATGGTCGTCTCCTTGCCGGATCGCACCCGCGCGGGGGTGGCGTACGGGCTCAACTGGGGATTTCGTGGTCGTCCGCCGAGATGACGGGCTTCGGACGACTTCGCCCCGCGCACCTCGGGCAGGGCCGACACCCGCTTCAACGGAACGGTTCTGGCTCGTATTCCAGGGGAGGCGGCGGTGTGGGCGTCGACGTGACTGGGCACACCCGGAGTGCCATAGTGCGTCCACGATCACTCGACGGAGGTGGCTGGTGTGGCCGAGCACTCGACCAGCGAGGACCTGGCCGCCAGGCTGAACGAGGTCGCGCGCACGCTGCACCGGCTGGACAGCGCCCAGGCCACGTTGGACGAGATCGTGCGCGCGGCCGTGGGCACCATCCCCGGCGCCTGGCACGCCGGGATCATGACCATCACGGGCAAGCGCGAGATCCGGACCGTCGCGACGACCGACGACGTGCCGCGCGAGGTGGACCAGGTGCAGTACGACACCGGCCAGGGACCGTGCCTGACCGCGCTCTACCAGCAGAAGATCGTCAGCGCGCCCGACCTGTCCGAGGAGGCGCGGTGGCCGCTGTTCGCCAAGCGGGCGCTGGCACTGGACGTGGCCAGCATGCTGTCGTTCCGGCTGTACGTGGAGGGTGACGACCTCGGGGCGCTCAACCTGTACTCACCGGACACGCGGGCGTTCGACGAGGACTCCGAGCACGTGGGCCTGCTGTTCGCGGGCCACGCCGCCGTGGCGCTGGCCACCGCCCAGGAGCGCGAGCACATGGCCGACGCGGTGCAGACGCGCGACCTGATCGGGCAGGCCAAGGGCATCCTCATGGAACGCCACCGGCTCACCGCCGACCAGGCGTTCTCGGTGCTCGTGCGCACCAGCCAGCAGAACAACGTGAAGTTGCGCGCCCTCGCCGAGCACCTCACCCGGACGGGCGAACTGCCGTCCCGGTGAGCCCTGCGGCCGACCCGCCGGCGCACCCCTCGGCCGAGCGCCTGCCCACGGACCTCGACGGGACCACGCGGGGTGGTGGCGGCCGCGTCGTCGCGGGAGGCCGAACGGCTCGGTGACGTGGTCGTGCGGCCGGAGCACGTGGCGCCCGGCTGGGTGCGCGCGGTCGAAGAGCGTGGCGCGCGGCCGTCGGGAGTGGCCGAACCGCACCTGGTGGCGGATTCCGCGGCCGAGCCGCCCGAGGTCGGGGTGCGCCGGGTGCTGGATCGGTCCGGGTCGCCGGAGTAGAGCACGACGGCGGTAGTTCGACGCCGGGCAGGCTCACTACGTTCGGTGCAGTGACGTCGACGGCACGGGAGGCGACTCGTGGAGCTGGACATCACCGACCGGCGTTGGCAGGACGCGCGTGACGCCCTCGACGCCGCCGCCGAGCGGTTCAGCCGGATGCTCCTGGCCTGCCGGGCGCCCGACCGGCCCGCGATCGGCGACTGGTCGGTGGCCCAGACCGCCGCGCACGTCGCCACCGTCGCCCGGCTCAACGCGGGCCTGATCGGCGGCGACCTGTCGCCGCTCGACGCGCCCGACCTGGACCGGGGCTGGCAGGAAGCGGGACTCGGCGGGTTCGCCCGGCTCAACGCCCTGACCCTGGAGCACTTCCCCGAGCGGGCGCTGGACGTGGTGGCGAACACCCTGCTCGAAGAAGTCGACCTGCTGCTGACCAGGGCGAAGAGCGTGGACCCGCGCGAGCTGCGGCCCTGGCTCGGCAGCGCCCGGCTCCCCGCCGCCGCGCACGTGGCGCACCAGCTCAACGAGATCCTGATCCACGGCCTGGACATCGCCCGAGCCCTGGACGTGCCGTGGCCCATCTCCGCCCACGAGGCCGCGCTGACGTTCGACCTGTTCCTCATGCCCATGCTCGGCGGCCAGTCGGGCCGGCTGCTCCAAGGCGGCGGCGACCCGGGCCGCGTCACCCTCGAGTTCCGCTCGAAGCACACCACGCCGGTCGTGCTGACCAGCGAGAACGGCCGGCTGCGGGTCGAACCGGCGGACGGCCGGAGGATCGACGCCCGGGTCACGTTCGACCCGGCCACGATGATGCTCACGATCTTCCGCCGCACCCGCCTGGCGCGCGCCGTCGTGACCGGGAAGGTGTTCGCCTTCGGCCGCCGCCCCTGGGCCGCCGTCGGCTACCTGCGCGGGATGCGCTCGCCGTGAGCCTCGGGGTACTCGGCGTGGACGTCGCCGTCGAACAAGCGCCAGTAGAAGCCGTTGAGCCTCGCGGCGGCGGGCGCGTGCCGGGCCAGGACCCCGGCCACGGCGGGCGGCACGTCGCCCGGGATGTCGCCAGCGGCGCAGCGCCGGACGTAGTCGTTGCGGGCGGTGGGGACGCCACCGGGCGGCACCCCCACCCCGCACACGTCGGTCACCAGCCAGTTCACCAGCCGCATGGCGGCGTAGTCGGCGTCGTGGCGGGCGTTGCGCCGGACGAACTCCCGTTCGGCGGCCGACAGCTCGAACCGCGGCGACGTGACGAGCCCGAAGTCCGTCAGGTGGATCCGCTCGCCGTCGGTGCGCATGTTGTCCGGGTGCGCGTCCATGTGCAGCAGCTCCCGGTCGCGCAGGAACGCCACGATCCGCGCGAACTGCCGCTCGACCTCCTCCGCCTTGCTCGCGGGGTCCTCGCTCAACCAGCCTTCCACCGGGTGCGGGACGTACTCGGAGAACAGCACGAGGCTGTGCGACGCGGCGGCCAGCGCGTCGAGGCGGGCGCGCACGGCCGGGTGACCGCCCATCTTCGCCACGACCTCGTCCACGTCGGCGTGCTCGGCGGGGACGGGCGCGCGGCCGGGCAGCACCCGCCAGTGGTGCAGCAGCGGGAACGCCGCCGTGCCGCCGGCCCGCACCGCTTCGGTCACGACCCGGTTCGCGGTCAGCTCGCGCCAGGCGCTGAACGACGGCCCGCCGATGCCGTACTGGCAGCTCACCGGCAGGTCGAACAGGTTCGCGGTGGAGTGCGGCCGGGCGAGTTCCCGATCGGTCAGCGGGACGCGTTTGACGAACACCGGCGTGCCGTCGACGTCGACCACCGCGGCGCCGCCGCCGAGGCCGGCGGTCCCGTGCGTGCCGACGAGGGCCGCGAGGTCCCGGTCGCCGAGTGAGGACAGGCCGGTCGACAGTCGCTCGTGGCGGGTGGTGGTCACGTCCCGATCGTCCCGCAACCGGCCGGCCACGTGGCCGCCGACGGGCCGGCCGGCGAAATCCCGGTCAGTACCGGCCGCCGACTGGTTACTGTGCACGTGACGTTCGAGGGGGCGACAGATGGGCGTATCCGTCACCGCGCGCCGGGCCGGCCGGCGGTGCCCGTGGTAGGCGTGGGCCGGTCACCGGTGGTGCCGGCGCCGTGGCCGCGGGAAGCCGTGGTGCGGACGGCGCGGCTGCGGGTGGAGCCCGTGCGAGTCGCGCACGCCGAGGAAATGGCGGCGGTGCTGGGCGATCCCGCGCTCTACGCGATCATCGGGGGCGCGCCGCCCAGTGCCGCCGAGCTGGTGTCGCGGTACTCGCGCTGGGAGCGGCCCACGTCCGACGACGGCGGTGAGGGCTGGCTGAACTGGGTCGTGCTGCGGGACGAGGACGGCGTCGCGGTCGGCACCGTGCAGGCGACCACCACGACCGGCGTGAACGGGCTGGCCGCCGAGGTGGCGTGGGTGATCGGGGTGCCGTTCCAGGGTCACGGCTACGCCACCGAGGCCGCCGCGGCCGTGGTGGGGTGGCTGGTCGACGGCGGTGCGCGGGACGTGCACGCCCACATCGCGCCCGACCACCCGGCGAGCGAGGCGGTCGCGCGGCGCATCGGGATGCGCGCCACCGGCGAGTTCCGCGACGACGGCGAGCAGCGCTGGCGGTGGCGACCCGCCCAGGGCCACCGGAACGCCACCTGACCCCGGTCGTTGGGTCTCGATCACCGCACGACCGCGGCGCTCGAGTTGACCGGACCCGCGTCGCGGGTTATCCACGGTTGTGAGCGATGACCAGACCGGGCCGGACCCCCACCACCCCGTGACCGCGCCCCACCCGGCCGGGTCACCCTCCTCCTCACCCCAGCGGCCCGACTCCGGACCGACCACCCCGCCACTGGCCGCACCCCCGCCGCCCGGGGCCCAGCCGGGCGGGTTCCAGCCGGGCGCGCACCAGCCGGGCGAGTTCCCGCCGGTCGCGCAGCAGCCGGTCGCGCCGCCTCACTCCCCCGTTCCCGCCCGGGAAGTCCGAGCGGGGCTGTCGTTGGTCGGCGTGTTCCTCGCCGGGCAGATGACGATGCTGCTGGTGTCCGTGCTCGTGCTGCTGGCCTACGGCTCGGCGGACGTGGGGCTGCTCGAAGACGGGCGGCTGCTGGCGCTGCTCGTCGTGCCCACCTCGTTGGCCGCGGTCGTGGCGGTGGTCGGCACGGCCTGGTTCGGCGGTGGGCCCAGGCTCGGGCGCGCGGCGCGCGAGTTGGCGGTCCGGTGGAACGTCAAGGAGATCGCCATCGGCTTGGCGCTCGGTCTGGGCGGTTTGGCGCTCACGCTCCCCGCGGCCGCCGTGTGGGCCGCGTGGGTCGGTGAGGACCAGGCCAGCTCGGCGGTCGGTGACGCGTTCGCCGGACGTCAACTGGCGCCGGCGGCGGCCGTGGTCGTGTTCCTGGCGGTGTGGCTGATCGCGCCGCTCGCCGAGGAGGTGCTGTTCCGGGGTGTGCTGTGGCGCGCGTTCGAACACCTGGGCTGGAACCGCTGGGTCGTGTTCGCGGCGACCAGCCTCGTGTTCTCGATCGCCCACCTGGAGCTGCTGCGCACCCCGCTGCTGCTGGTGCTCTCCATCCCGATCGGCCTGGCCCGGCTGTTCACCGGCAACCTGCTGGCGAGCGTCGTCGCCCACCAGGTCAACAACTTCCTGCCCGCCGTCGCCCTGCTCCTGGCCACCACCGGCGCCCTGCCGTGACGGGGCGCGTCACCGGGCGGCCCACGCCTCGACGCCCGCGGCGTCGATCGGCAGCGCGCCCGACAGGACCTCGTTGCCCATGGCGGTGACCAGCAGGTCGTCCTCCAGGCGCACGCCGATGCCGCACACCAGGTAGCGGCGGTGCTCCTGGCCCTCCAAGGCGAGCGCCGACCGGGGTGGTGCGGGTGACGTCGGCCGGGTGGAGGGAGCGGGTCTCCACGCCCATGTCCAGCAGCAGCGCGTCGCCGGGCCGCACCGGCCCGTCGCAGCGGACCCGGTGCAGGATCGGAGAGCACGGCGAGCAGCCGTTCCGGGTCGCCGGCGGCCCGGTCGTCGTAGTCGGCCGCGGGCCGCACGGGCAGGTCCAGCGCGGTCGACCAGGCGGCGATCCCGGCCGACCGGCCGACCCACAGCTCGCCGTGGGCGGCACTGGCGTGGAAGTCGCGCTCGCCGGGACGGGCCGGCGGGGTCAGGTGGACGAAGTCGCTGTCGGCGCGGAACGCGTAGTTCGCGCCGCCGTTGCGGGGCGTGGCCCTCGGCCGGGACGATCGTGTGCTGCGACAGCTCGGCGCTGAGCCGGGCGCGGTGCTCGGTGGCGGCGTCGACCGGGCCGGGACCTCGCGGTCGGCCCAGCCCTGCCCGATGCGGGCCAGGAAGCCCGGGCTGTCGTCGCCAGGCGAGCCGGCCGGTCACGCAGGGCGATCGAGCAGTGACCGCGATAACCTGAGGCGACAGTAGTATGTCACACCTCATTCCTGGTATCGAAGCGATATGCCGCCCGCGGTGGCGACGGAGCTCCGGACAGCACGACGGGCCCGCCGTGAGGCCGGCGGGCCCGGTGGACGTGCCCGGTCTCAGTCCTCGGAGTTGCCGCTCCACCAGCCGAGCACGTGGCCGATGTGGTCGGTCAGCAGCGCTTCCGCGCCCCGCCCGTCCCTCGCCTCCAGCAGGTCGACCAGGCTGTGGTGCTCGGCCGCGGACCTGGCCAGCTCGGTCGTGCCGACCATGCCGGCCAACCCGACCATGCGGGTCTGCTGGCGCAGGTCCTTCACGATGGCGACGAGCCTGCGGTTGCCGTGCAGCTCCAGCAGCCGCAGGTGGAAGTCCAGGTCGGCGGCGAGGTAGGTGGCCAGGTCGGCCGCGGCGGCGGCGTCCACGATGGCCTGGGCCTTGAGCCGCAGCTCGGCCACCGTCGAGGGCTGCGTCGTCCTGGCGATCTCGCGCATCGGCGGCGCCTCCAGCTGCTGGCGCAGCCGCACGATCTCCCAGAGGTCCTGCTCGCTGACGTCGGTGATGCGGAAGCCCTTGTTGCGCACGACGTCGACGAACCCGCGCTTCTGCAGGGTGAGCATGGCCTCGCGGACCGGGGTGGCGGACACCCCGAAGCGGGCGGCCAGGGTCGGCGCGGTGACCAGGGTCCCCGGCGCCAGCTCGCCGGAGACGATGGCCGCGGCGACCGCGTCCTCCACCGTGCCGCGCAGGCTCGCGCCCGCGGCCACCGGGCTGATGGTTGACGGACTCACCGGTACGGCCTCCCGCAGTCGTCGGGCGTGTGAGCCTGGCACTGCAATGTCACACGATGCCGACTTTACCGGTAGGAGGCTGACGAGCATCGCACCCCGCGCCCGCGCGCCCGGATCAGAACTCGAAACCCGCCGGGTACGGGTCGGTCGGGTCGAGCAGGTACTGCCCGACCCCGGTGACCCAGGCGCGCCCGGTGACGGTCGGCACCACGGCGGGCCGCCCGCCGACGGTCGTCTCCCCCACCAGGCAGCCGGTGAACCGGCTGCCGATGAAGGACTCGTTGACGAAGTCCTGCTCCAGCGGCAGCTCGCCGCGCGCGTGCAGCTCGGCCATCCGCGCGGACGTGCCCGTCCCGCACGGCGAGCGGTCGAACCAGCCGGGGTGGATGGCCATCGCGTGCCGCGAGTGCCGCGCGTCCGAGCCGGGCGCGATGAACTCGACGTGGTGGCAGTGGTCGACGCCCTCGATCTCCGGGTGGCTCGGCGGCGCGGAGGCGTTGACGGCCGCCATGATCGCCAGTCCGGCGGCGAGGATCTCGCCCTTGCGGGCCCGGTCGAACGGCAGCCCCACCTCGGGGAGGTCGACCATCGCGTAGAAGTTGCCGCCGAACGCCAGGCTGTAGCGGACCGCGCCCAGCCCCGGCACGTCGACGACCTCGTCCAGCCGGTCGCAGTACGACGGGACGTTGCGCAGGGTCACGCTGTCGGCGTGCCCGTCGCGGACCGCCACCTCGGCCACCACCAGCCCGGCCGGGGTGTCCAGCCGGATCGTGGTCACCGGCTCGGTCACCTCGACCATGCCGGTCTCGACCAGGACCGTGGCGACGCCGATGGTGCCGTGCCCGCACATGGGCAGGCAGCCGGAGACCTCGATGTAGAGCACGCCGAAGTCCGCGTCGGGGCGCGTGGGCGGCTGCAGGATCGCGCCGCTCATCGCCGAGTGGCCGCGCGGTTCGTTGACCAGCAGGCGCCTCAGGTGGTCGAGGTGCTCGACGAAGTGCAGCCGCCGCTCGTTCATGGTGGCGCCGGGGATCACCCCGAAGCCGCCGGTCACCACCCGGGTCGGCATCCCCTCGGTGTGCGAGTCGACCGCGGAGAACACCCTCGACGCGCGCACCTCAGGCCACCTCGACCGCACGCAGCGCCTCGACCCCGGCGACGGCCCGGCGCACGTCCGCGCGCACCAGTCCGACCTGCTCCGCGGTGAGCGGGCCGCGTGGCGGGCGGCACGGTCCGCCGTAGCGGCCGACCTCGTCCATGCCGAGCTTGACGGCCTGCACGAACTCGGTGCGCGAGTCCCAGCGGAACAGCGCGACGAGGTGCTTGTACAACTCCCTGGCCTCGGTGAGGCGGCCCGCGCGCAGGTGCTCGTAGAGGGCCACGCAGTCGGCGGGCAGGGCGTTGGGGAAGCCCGCGAACCAGCCGACGGCGCCGTCGGCCATCAGCTCGAAGAGCACGTCGTCGGCGCCCACGACCACGTCGATGTCGCACAGCTCGGCGATCGCGAAGAGCCGGCGCACGTCGCCGCTGAACTCCTTGACGGCGGCCACGTTGGGCAGCGCCGCGATCTCGGCGACCAGGTCGGGCACCAGGTCGACCTTGGTGTCGACCGGGTTGTTGTAGACCATGATCGGCAGGCCGACCTCGTCGATCTTGGTGTAGTGCTCGACCACCTGCGCGCGGCTCGCCCGGTACATGGTGGGAGGCAGGGCGAGCACGCCGTGGGCGCCGTCCTCGGCGGCCAGCTCCGCCCAGTGCCTGGCCTGGTGCCAGCCGGGGCCGTGCACGCCCGCCACGACGACGCCGCGGTCGCCCACCGCGTCGACGGCGACCCGCACCACCTGGCGGCGCTCGGCGTCGGTCAGGGAGGAGTACTCGCCGAGCGAGCCGTTGGGGCCGACGCCGTGGCAGCCGTTGTCCATCAGCCAGTCGCAGTGCTCGGCGAAGCGGTCGAAGTCGACCTCCAGACCGGCTGGCGCCGACGGGTTCTCCTTGAACGGCAGGGCGGTGGCGACGATGACCCCGCGCAGGGGAGCCGGTGCGGAACTCACGGGACGTCCTCTCGGTTGCCGGTGCGGTCGTGGTCGGCGAGCTCACCGAGGCGCACCGGTACGGCGATGGGGCGGTGGGCGGTGCGGCCGGGGTCGAGCACGCCGGTGAGCAGGTCCTCGACGGCCGGGCCGCAGGTGCGGCCCTGGCACAGGCCGAGCCCCGCGCGGGTGGTCAGCTTGAGCGGGCGCAGGCCCTTCGAACCGGTCAGCTCGGCGGCTCGGCGCAGGGCTCCGGCGGTGACGTCCTCGCAGCGGCAGACCACGGTGGCGTCGTCCGCCCAGGACCGCCCGCCCGACCCGACGGCGTGGGCGGCGGCGAGCCGGGTGGCGAACTCGCGGAAGACCGCGCGACGGCGCAGGGCGGCGGGCGCGGGTTCTCCCCCGGCGGCCGCGGCCCCGGCGACCAGGCCCTCGGCGAGCGCCAGGTCGACGCCGCCGATGCCGGTCAGCTCACCCGCCGTGAAGACGCCGGGCACGGAGGTGCGCTGCCGGTCGTCGACCTCGACGGCGCCGTCCTCGCCGAGCGCGCAGCCGGCCGAGATGGCCAGCTCGGCGCGTGGGACGAAGCCGTGGCCGACGCAGACCGCGTCGACTTCGACGCGCCGCTGCGTGCCGGGGACCGGTGACCAGTCGGGGGTCAGCCGGGCGACGGTGACGGCCTCGACGCGGTCGTCGCCGTGCGCGGCGACGACGGCCGCGCCCACCCGGTAGGGGATGCGGTGGGCGGCGAGGACCCGCAGGTAGCCCGCCAGCTCGGCGGCCTTGCCGCCGGTGGCGGCCAGTCGCCACGGCTTGGCGCCCCAGCCCCTGGCGAGCCGCGCGGCGCCGGCTGCCTCGACCACGCCGACGACGCGCGCGCCGATGCGGACCAGGCTCGACACGACGGGCAGCAGGAACGGGCCGGAGCCCGTGACGAGCACGCGTCGGCCCACGGCCACCCGGTCGCCCTTGGCCAGCGCCTGCGCGGCGCCCGCGGTGACGACGCCGGGCAGGTCCCAGCCGGGGAACGGCAGGGTCCGCTCCTGCGCGCCGGTGGCGAGGACCAACGCGGCGGGGTCGAAGGTGCGCGGCACGCGGGCCTGGCCGTCGACCTCGCCGATGAGGGCGTGCACGAGCGGGGGCGCGCCGTCGCGGCGGTCGACGGACCAGACGTGGGCGTTCGTGACGACCTCGCACCGGGGGTCGCGCCGCAGGGCGCTCCGCAGGTCGAGGAAGCGCTGCCAGCCGTGGTGCCACTTCCCCTCGTCGGGGTCGACGCGCCGGGCGGGCGGGTGCCGCCAGTACTGGCCGCCGACGTCGTCGCCCGCTTCGAGCAGGACGACGTGCTCCGCGCCGTGCCGGCGGGCGGCGAGCGCGGCGGCCATCCCGGCGGGTCCGCCGCCGACCACCAGGACGTCAGGCACGGTCGTCTTCCTGGAGCTCGACGAGGTCGCCGTCGGCGGCACGACGTCGGCAGGCCCGCACGTCGCGCAGGCCGTTGACGGTGACGACGCAGTCGAAGCAGGTGCCGATGCCGCAGAACACCCCGCGCGGGCGGCCCGTGCGGGTGCGCCGCCAGGAGGTGCGGCCGGTGGCGAGCAGGAGCGCGGCGATGCTCTGCCCCGCCAGGCCCTCGACCGGGCTCCCGTCGACCTCGATGCGGACCCGCGTCATCAGGCGGCCCTTCCGAGGTGCGGGAGCAGGGTCGGGCGGTCGAGGCGGAACTCGGCGGCCGACGGGTCTTCGCCGTGCAGGACCTGGTCGCGCAGGATCTCCGCGGTGGCCAGGCTCAGGCCGATGCCCGCGCCCTCGTGACCGGTGGCGTGCCACAGGCCGGGCAGCCGGTGGTCGGGGCCGATGACGGGCAGGTGGTCGGGGACGAACGGGCGGAAGCCGCCGTAGGCGCGCATGACCTGGACGTCGGCGAGGAACGGGAACAGCAGCAGCGCCTTGGCGGCGAGCGCGGCGAGCACCCGGACCTCGATCCGCTCGTCGAACC
The DNA here is from genome assembly GCF_016695385.1 of Saccharothrix sp. 6-C. Lineage (NCBI taxonomy): Bacteria > Bacillati > Actinomycetota > Actinomycetes > Pseudonocardiales > Pseudonocardiaceae > Saccharothrix > Saccharothrix sp. 6-C. Next base: position 4,515,700 of record NZ_CP064192.1, read on the forward strand.
CGCGCCGCTCGCGGGAGGAGCCGATGAGGACGGTGCCCGCGGCCGTCGACTCGACCACGCTGGAGACCTGCAGGTCGGCCGCGCCGGAGCCGACCGCGCCCACGTAGTCGGCGTCGTAGACCTTGTGCCCGACCCGCCGGGGCATCCGGGAGGTCACCAGCACGGTGCCCCGCCGGGGCGCGACCGGCAGCACGACCCCGAGGCGCTCGGCGACCGCGCCGGACCAGGGGCCGGCCGCGAGCACGACCGCGTCGGCGAGCAGCACGCCGTCGGTGGTGTCGACCCCGACGAGCCCGCCCCGGCCGAGCACCGGCCCGGTGACCTCGACGCCCGGGCGCACCAGGGCGCCGTGACGACGGGCGGCGGCGAGCAGCGCCTCGGTGGCGATGACGGGCTGCACCTGCATGTCCTCTGGGTAGAGCACGGCGGCGGTGCGGTGCGGGGTGAGGTCCGGTTCGAGCTCGCGGACGCGGGCGTCGTCGACCGGCTCGGCTCGGACCCCGGCGGCCCGCTGGGCGTCGGCGAACTCTTCGAGGGCCGCGGCTCCCATCTCGGTGGTGGCGACCACGAGACCGCCCTTGCGCTCCAGCTCCAGACCGGGGAAGCCCTCGGGCAGCTCGTCGCGCAGCTCGTCCTCGATGCGCAGCCAGGAGGCGAGCGAGCGCTGCGCGAGCCGGAGTTCCGCGCCGGGCTCCTTGTCGGAGACGAGCAGGTTCCCCTCACCGCCGGCGGAGGTGCCGCCGGCGGCGGGTCCGCGGTCCACGACGGTGACCGCGCAGCCCTCGCGGGCCAGCGCCCGGGCGATCGCCGCGCCGACGATCCCCGCCCCCACCACGACCACCCGAAGAGAAGCGGACACGTCAGTACCATGTCACATGGCGCTCACCTTGGGAAGCTTCCCGATCTTCCGCCCGTCGTGCCGCATGCCCCTCAGGCGTCGGCCGCTTCGGCGCGCCCCTCCTCGCGGGCGCGGGCGAGGAGCTGCTCGAGACGACGACGCCGGGTGCGGGTCCGGAACCTGGCGGCGACGACCACCAGCGTCGCGAGAGCCAGCAGGGCCGCTTGGGGCACGGGCAGCGCCCAGGTGGTGACGGTGACGGTCACCGGGGTCGCGTCGGGCAGGTCGGGACGGCCGTCGGCGGGGCCGGGGGTCACGGTGACGGTGGTGGTGACGCGGCCGAAGGGCCAGGCCCTGGTGTCGCGGGTCTCGAACCGGCGGGTCCCGCCGGGGAGGACCTCGCGGGAGCGGGCGGTGCCCCGATCGGTCCACGTGGTGTCGGCGAAGAGAGTGGAGCTGGTCACGCCGATCTCGGCGGCGACGCGGACGTTTCCGTGGTTGGTGACGTCGTGCCGCAGGCGCACCGTGCCGGGGGCGAAGGGGTTCCAGGTCTGCTCGTAGGTGGCCTGGACGTCGGAGACGGCGAGGGCGGTGGTGACGTCGCCGGTGACCCTGATGTTGAAGCGCACCCCGACCCGGTTGCGCACCTTCACCTGACCGGAGAGCGTGTCCAGCGACGCGGTGACACCCGCCGGGTGGTCACCCGGCGTGGCGGTGGCCGGAGCGGTGACCACGACGGGGACGACGGTGGTGGCGCCGCCCTCGACGGTCACGGCGTCGGGCAGGGTGATCCAGGAGCCCCCGTCGACCGGGACGACCTCGGCCGAGCGCATGTCGAAGACGCCCGTGCCGGTGAGGTAGCCGTCGTTGGCGTCGAGGGCGAAGACCACGGGCCGGGGCGAGTGGTTGGTGACCGCGATGTGCTCGGTGACCCGCTGACCGGACCCCACTTCGAGGTCGACCACGCGGCGGCCGTCCGGCCCGTCCGCCGCGGCGGGGACGACCGACCAGGTCACCTCCCCCGCGCCGGGCGGCGTCGGGGGTTGTCCCGCCGCGGCCGGGAGGACGGGGACGGCCGGCAGGACCACGGCGACGCACAGCAACACGCAGCGGAGGGTGGGCATCGGGTCCTCCGGGAGGAGTGCCGGGGTCCGGGACGCGGCAGCCGCGTCCCGGACCGGGCCGACTTCAGGACTGGTCGAACAGGGACAGGGTCAGCGTCGAGGTGTACTGGCCCGCGGTCACGTCGACCGGCGTGCGCAGCACCAGGTCCGCGTTGACGTCCCACGAGCCGGTCTCGTCCGCCGCGTTCGCCGTCGACACCAGCAGCTCCTGGCCGAGCAGGCCGACCGCCGGCGCGCCGGAGCCGTCGGCGACGACGCTGGAGACCGGTTCGCCGGCGGCCACCGAGCCGGTGGTCGTGTCGGAGAGCAGGCGCGGGCGCCAACCCAGGTGCTCCGCGCCGAACCCGGTGCCGCCGCCCGCGGGGGTGAACGCGCCGGCCTGGCCTACCACCGCCCAGAACGAGCCCGCCGGGAGGTCCGCCGGGTCACGGGTGTCGGTGACGGTGATCGTGGGTGTGACGCCGGTGAACTGCCGGGCCGAGGCGTTCGAGCCGTTCTCGGTCAGGGTCACGCCGTCGTTCGCCGCCACCGTCAGCGTGAGCGAGCCCGGTGTGCCCAGGTCCTCGATCACCACGTCGATGTCGATGCCCGGGTCGTCGGCCGCCGCCGGCTGGACGGCCGCCGCGCACAGCGCGACGCCCAGCGCCGAGGCCGCGAGCAGCCGGGTCGGGGTTGGTCTTCTCATCGTGGGTGCTCCTCGGGGGTTCAGCGGCAGGTGTGGGCGGGGTGCTGCGCGGTGATCCGCGCGGTGACCGGTCGGCCGTCGACGACACCGGTGGCGGTGACCGTCGCCGTCCCGGCGGGCACGGCGGTCAGGCGGGTGTTGAACGCCTGGTACGCGGACTTGCCGGGCGCCACGTCGGACGCGGTGCGCGTGCCGTGCGGCGTGACCAGCTCCACGGTCAGCGGCACGTCGTCGTCGTTGCGGGCGGTGACCGACACGTACGCGTTGGCGCCGATGCACTGGGCACGCGCCTCGACGTGCACGTCCCAGGTCGCGCCGCCGTCGCCCACGACCAGCGTCAGCGTGGTCCGCGAGGTGCCGGCCCCGCCCACGTGGTCGGGCAGGACGAGGACGCCGTCGAGCACGTGCCGGCCCGGTGTGCCCACGACGGCCGGGTCGAAGTCCCAGCGGACGCCGACGGCCTGGTTGTCCCTGGAGCCGTCGTTGAACGAGACCTCGACCTTCTCCGGCAGGTGGGGCAGCTCCCCCACCGCGACGGTCCGCTCGAAGGACTGGGCGCTCTGGACGGTGATGCCGCCCGGCCCCATGTCGGGCCGCACGTACACCTTCGCCTCGGCGATGAGCCCGTAGGCGTCATTGGTGCCGTAGACGGTGAACGGGTCGGTGTTGGGCTCGGCCACCATCTCCGGGGTGATCGGCTGCCAGGTGAACGCCACCTCGCCGCGGGCGCCGCTCGCGTAGACCCCGTCCAGCCCGTCGGGCAGCGCCGGCGCCTGTCCCACCGTGGTGCGGACGAGCACCGGCGACGCCACCGACTCGACGGTCTCGCCGTTGGCGCGCCACCGCAGCACGCCCGTGCCCGCGCCTTCGCCCTGGACGCCCCAGACGCGCACGCGCAGGTGGCTCGCCGCGACGGGCTGGAAGGCGAACCGGTTGTAGGCGCCGACGGCCAGTCCCCCGGCGTAGGTGGAGCCGTCGGTCAACGTGACCGGGGTCCACGTGGCGCCGTCGTCCGAGGACTCGATGGCGTAGGTGGTGGCCGTCGGCCTGCGGGTGCCGCCGTTGTCGTCGTACCAGTAGAGGTCCGTCGAGGACAGCCGCACCGGCGAGGTCCACCGGTACTGGATCCACGCCTCCCGCTCGGGGCTGGTGCCGTTGCGGGTCTGGCCCCAGTTGCCCCAGCCGTTGCCCGCACCCGGGCTGGAGCTCGCCGGGGTGGTGCCCTCCTTGACCCGCTCGTGGTTCTCCCACGACGCGGTCCCGCTGGTGGTGACGGTCGCGGAGGCGCCGAACTCGGCGGTGACGTCCTTCTCCGCGAGGGTCGCCGCGACGGTGGCCTCCCGCCGCTGGACGCCGTCGTCGGCGAAGAACCGGAACTCGTAGTCGCCGGCGACCGTGCCGGTGACCCTGGTGGCGAGCGCGCCCGCGTCGGCGAAGATGACGCCCGCGCCGTCCGGCTTGGCGACGGTCTCCCAGCCGTAGGTCAGCTCGCTGTCGTACGGCACGCCGTCGTCGAGAGCCGTGCCGACCAACCGGGTGGACAGGTTGCCGTCCGCCGAGGCGTCCCGGGTCGCGGTGACCACCGGCGCCTGGTTGGCGACGTCCGGCACCTCCCGGCCCGAGTCGAACACCTGGATCTCGGAGATGGCGGTGTAGTGCCCCGGCGCGTTGGAGAACGCGACGCGCACCTTGCCCGCCGTGACGGTGTCGAACAGCGCCTCGTTGAACTTCGCCGAGGGCAGCGCCGGGTTCTTGAACTGGTCCGGCACCTCGTGCCAGCCGCCGTCGCCGTCGGGCAGCTGCACCCACCAGCGGGCCGGCTCCCGGTACCCACCGGCCTGGCGGTCGCTGACGAAGGTCACCTTGACGTTGTCGAAGGACTTCGCCGCCCCGAGGTCGAGTTCGACGTGGCCGTTCTTCTCCGTGGCGCCGTGGTTGCCCCAGTAGGGCTCGTTGGCGGTGTTGCCGTCGGTCACCGCGGCCAGTGTGACCGGTCGCTCCAGCTCCTTGGTGGCGCCGGGGGTGTGGTTGATCGTGGACGCGCTCCAGCCCGGCGTGTGGAACTGCCGCCAGGGAGCGGGTCGCGCGCCCTGCTGGGTGTGGGAGCTGCTCAGCGCGGCGCCGGTGGCCAGGTTCGGGGCGTCCTCGGTGAGGTCGATGCCCGCCGTCTTCAGGTAGTCGACGACCCGGCCGTCCTGGATCCCGGTGTCCACCGCGCTGGGGAACTCGGCCCCGGTGGACGCGGTGAAGGTGACGGTCAGCCCGTCCTCGGCGACGACCTCGTTGGCGCCGGGGTCGTAGGTGAGCTTGCCGATCCGGTCGGTGCTGACCTTCTTCTCCCCGTTGAGGAACAGGCTGTAGCCCGCGCCCAGCCCGTACTCGGTGCCGTCCGGGTCCCACACCACGGTGACGTCCTGCCCGTGGTAGCGCAGGTTGTCGACCATGAAGTGGTCGTGGCCGAGGTCGATCGGCGACAGCTCCACCTTGTCGTCGGACCGCGGCTGCAGGCCCGCCATGTCCTCGATGAAGATGTAGTTCATGTTGCCGAGCATCACGTGGTACGGGTTGTTGCGGTTGTAGGTCTTCGTGGTCGCGTTCCAGTTCGAGTAGTACTCGGCCTGGTTCGCCACCCGCGCGTCACCGCCCGGGTAGATGCTCCACGCCATCCAGTCCAGCAGGCGCTTGGCGTAGGCCGGCTCGACGTACTTCCGCTCGGGGTCGTAGTGGCGCAGCGCCGACCGCACACCGCGGTACTGCACGGTGAAGTTGATGTTGGAGAAGTTGTTCGAGCCGCCGATGCCGTAGGCCGCGCGGTCGTACTGGTCGGCGGTGTAGAACGGGAAGATCGGGAAGTTGTCGCCGTAGGTCAGGAACCGGAACCCGTCGACGTACTTCTCCCACTGGTCGAAGGGGATCAGGTTCTGGGCGTACACGTCGTAGAGGTTCGACTCCTTCGCCGGGATCAGGTCCCGCTCCGCCTCCGGCAGCGGGTTGGCCCGTCCGTTGGAGCTCGCCGCCGAGGTGGCGCCGTGCGAGGTGCCCGCGAGGAACATCCGCGTGTCCGGGCTCCACAGGCGGTTCAGGATCGCGTCGCGGACCCGGTCGGCCGACGCGCCGACCCGGTCGACCTTCGCCTGCTCGGCGCCCGCGATCCGGTACAGCTCGCGGGCCGCGTCGAACGCGCCCCACACGTACGCCGACTCGGGCCGCTCGATCGTCCGCGCGCCCGGCGCGCCCGCGCCGACCGTGGGGAAGCCGAAGGTGATGGCGTCGGAGTCGTTGCCGGGCATGTAGTTCGAGTCGTAGGCGATGAGGCCGTCGTCGTTGCCGTCGTAGTGCTCCAGCTGCCCGGTGCCGTCACCCTCGAAGTAGCGGGCGAACCGGTCGGCGATCTCCGCGCCGCCGCCGTGCACGTTGTAGGCCTCGAGGCCCGCGGTGCCGAGGTACTGCGAGTAGTGGTTGTTCCACGACGTGTGGCCCGGGCTGTCCAGGAACGCCGACGAGCCGGACAGCTCGCCGATGTTGAGGATCTGCCCGTACGGCAGGTACGGCGTGCGCAGCCACTTGGTGTCCTGGAGGTGCATGGGCTGCGTCAGCGCGATCGAGTTCTGGTAGAGGTGGGAACCCTCGACCGTGGTCGGGTACTGGTAGACGTGCCCGGCCGCGTTGGCGTCCAGGACGTTGTGCCGCTCGCCCCACCAGCGGTAGACGATCGCCTTCTCCACGGCGGGGTCGGGGACGTCGATGTAGGGGACGTCCTGCGCCCAGCGGCGGTTGAAGTCGGTGATGCCGGTGCGCACCGCGGTGGCCGGGTCCATCGCCGCGTACTCGCGGTACCTCTCGACGGTCTCCGGCAGCGTGGCCGAGGAGACCGCGCCGACCACCGACACCGAGACCGTGCCGCCCGCCGGGACGGTGACCTCGCGGTCGAGGTCGGCCCCGGCGCGGGTGAAGCCCGCGGCGCTCAGGTCGATCCGGACGCTGTCCCAGGGGGTGTCCACCAGGCCGTTGTTGGAGCCGCTGGTGATCGTGCGGGCGCCGGTGACCTCGTTCGCACCCGTGCCGGGCAGGGTGGCCAGGGGCGAGGCCGCGCGGACGGTGAACGTGGCGGGCGCGCCGCCGGGGTTGCTGAAGGAGATCGCGGTGACCGCGACGTTGTCGTAGGTGATGAACTTGGTCAGGTCCGCGGTGACGCCGGTGGCGCCGACGGTGTAGCGGGACCTGGCGTGGCTCGGCGCGTTGAACCGGTTGGCGTTCACCTCGGTGACGGCCTGGCCCGGCACCGTGACGGTGTAGAGGTTCCCGAGGTTGTCGGGCCCGCCGACGAACGCGCTGCCCGCGAAGCCCATGGTGGTGAAGTTGGCGTTGTCGATCCCGCGCAGGTGGAGGGTGCGGCCGCGGGTCATCAGGATCGGGGTGCCGAGGGTGCCGCTGACGCCCAGGACGCGGTCGAGGTAGTAGTCGGTGCCGCCCGCCGCGAGGTCCTTGTCGAAGATGGACTGGTGCAGGTTGCCCGCCGTGAACGGCACGCCGGGCGCCAGCTTCCGCTCGACCTCGTCGAGGTTGGTGTAGACCGGGTCGCCGATCTCCATCGCGTGGTCGCGCCCGTCGGTGTAGACCCCGACGTCGCCCTCGTTGCCCGGGAGGACGTGGTCGTCGGCGTGCGCGGTGGACGGCACGCCGACGACTCCTCCCGCGACCAGTGCGGTCAGGGCCGCCCAGAGGGGCGCCCTCCGCACACGACTGTGTCTCATGACGCTTCTTTCTCCTATCGGTGGGGAACGGAGAAACCGCGAAGGAGCCCTGCCGAGACCGGTCGCGCGTCGCCGGTCGGGGCAGGATTTCGATGATCGGAACACGCACGCCCACGAGGGACCGAAAACGTTTTCGGAAATTCTCGTTGTTCGTTTCCGCGCTGTCAACACTTGATTTCCGTTGTCACCAACCGAATCCGCGTGCTCACCGACTCGGGCGTCGATGGCGACGGGCGCGCGGGCGGACGACGTTTTCGGTGCGGTGCGGCGGCCTGCCGGGTCTCGGGCACGCCGAACACCCCGGGCGCAACCGCCCGGGGTGGCGTCGACGGCGCGCGGTCAGCGCGGCGGGGCGACCCCGGTCGACTCGCGCAGGACCAAGCGGGTGGGCTGGCGCACGACACCGCGCGACGGGTTGCCGTCCAACGCGGCGAAGAGGTGGCGCACGGCGGACGCGCCGAGCCGCTCCAGGTTGACGTCCACCGTGGTCAGCGCCGGGCGGCTCTCGGCGGCGAACGCCTCCCAGTTGTCGTAGCCCACCACGGCGATGTCGTCGGGGATGTCCCGGCCCAGCTCGCGCAGCGCCTCGGTCACGCCGTAGGCGATCTGGTCGCTGCCGCAGAAGACGGCGTCCACGTCGGGGTGCGCGGCCAGCAGGCTCACCACGCCCTGCCTGCCCCACCGCTGCGACCACTGCCCGAAGCGCGGGCCGCCCACCAGCGGCAACCCCGCCTCCTCCAGCGCCTGCCCGAAGGCGGTCGCCCGGTCCTGCGCCGCCCGGTAGGACGCGTCGCCGCTGATGTGCGCGATCCGGCGCCTGCCCAGCGAGATCAGGTGCTCGGCGGCCAGGCGGGCGCCGCCGGCGTCGTCGGCGAGGATCGACACGTCGTCCGGGTCGTCGGACTCGCAGTAGACGTAGACCACCGGCACCGGGATCTCCTTGGACAGCGAGGGCCGGACCTCGTTGCCGTCGCCCAGCACGATGAAACCGTCCACCCGCCGGGCGATCAGCGTCCGGATGTAGTGCCTGCGCCGGATCGCGTCACCGCGCGCGTCGCAGAGCAGCACGCTCATCTGCTCGCTGCCCAGGGCGTTCTCCGCGCCGAGCAGGACCGGGATGGCGAACCGGGCGACCATCAGCTCGTCGGTCAGCAGGCCGACCGTGCGGGTCTGCCCGGAGATCAACCCCTGTGCCAGGACGTTGGGCTGGAACGACAGCTCCTCCGCCGCCTTCAGCACCCGCTCGCGGGTCGACGCGGCCACCTCGGCGCGGGCGTTGAGCGCCTTGGAGGCCGTCGCGAGCGACACCCCCGCGAGCTGCGCCACGTCCGCGAGTGTGACACCAGCATGCTGTCGAGCCACCGCTCTCCCCTTCCTGAAACCCCTTTCGGAAGGATACGCACAAGGCGTCGCACCCTCCCGCCGAACGCGGAGACCGCCCACGCCCGCCGGTGCCGCACCCGTGCGACGCGGTGCGGCCGACGGCGGGACGACCGGTCAGATCGCGGGCAGCCAGACGCGCATCGTCGACGGCCCCCGATTCGCCCACTCGTGGTACGGCACCAGGGGCACGTCCTCGAACTCCGGCGCCCCGACCGGCGCCGGGTCGTGCCGGTAGGGCCACCCCGGCTCGGGCAGCGCCACCCGGGCGCAACGCACGACGACCCGCCCGTCGACCACCTCCGGCGGCACCGCCGGGTCGACGCGCAGGCGGTCGACGGCGTCGAGGCCGGGCACGTCCACCGACTCCACGGCGAGCACCAGCGGACCTCGTTCCACCGCCACGCACCCGCGCACCGCGTCGATCCTCGGGTCCGGGTGGGTGAACCGCGGCGCCATCGGCAGGCTCAGCACGACCTCGTCGCCACGCCGCCAGGTGCGCCGCTCGGCGACCGTGCCGGGCGCCACCGACCTGGTCGTCCCGCCCGCGGTCAGCGTCGCGCCGTCGCGCGCCCAGGCCGGCACCCGCAGGGACAGGGTCCAGGGCCGCTCGTCGTCGCTGTCCACGCGCACCCGGACCTCGCCGTCCGCCGGGTACCGCGTGGTCACGACCAGGCGGACGCCCCGGCCGCCGGGGAGCTGCCCCTCCACGGTGCCCTCGGCGTACTGGTGCAGCTGGACGCCCTCGTCGTCCGACGTGGCCACGTAGGCGGCCAGCGAGGCGAGGGTGCGGGCGAGGTTGGTCGGGCAGCAGGACACCTCGAACCACGGCGCCCGCAGCGACGACGAGGCGCGCGGGCTGGGCTCGTCCGCCGCCGGGACCGCGCCGAGCTCCCGGCGGTGCAGGGTGTTGGTGTAGAAGAACGCGCGACCGTCGGCGGACGGCGAGGTCGAGACCACGTTGAACAGCGTCCGTTCGATGAGGTCGGCGTAGGCCGGGTCGCCCTCGGCCAGCAGCAGCCGCCACGCGAGCATCACCGAGCCGATGCCCGCGCACGTCTCGGAGTAGGCGCGGTCCGGCGGCAGCGCGAAGTCCTCGGCGAACGCCTCGTCCTGGTGCCGCGCCCCCATGCCTCCGGTGAGGTACGTGCGCGCGGCCACCGTGTGCCGCCACTGCCGGGCGACCGCGGCGAGCAGCGCGTCGTCGCCGGTCTCGTCGGCCAGGTCCACCTGTCCCGCGGCGAGGTAGACCGCCCGCACGGCGTGGCCGCGGAACACGTGCGCGTCGCGCGCCGGGACGTCGTCCTGGAAGTACTCGCGGCCGAACTCGATCTCGTCGAGCACGTGGTGTCCACGACGCTCGACGAAGAGCCGCGCCTGCTCCAGGTACCGCCGCTCGCCGGTGACCCGGTACAGCTCCACCAGGGCGGGCTCGATCTCCGGGTGCCCGTCGACGGTGCCCCGCCCGTCCGGCCCGAACTCCGCGCACACCAGGTCGGCGGCCCGGCGCGCGACCCGCACCAGGAGGTCGTCCGGGTGGCCGGTGCGGGCCCGGGCGACCGCGGCCTGGACCAGGTGCCCGACGCAGTACAGCTCGTGGCCCATCTCCAGGTCCGACCACCGCGGCCCCTGGCCGGGTCTGCCGAACTTCGTGTTGAGGTAGCCGTCGGGTTCCTGCGCGGCGGCGACCCTGGCCACGATCTCGTGGAACCGGTCCTCCAGCTCCGGGTCCGGTTCGCGGCCCAGCTCCCAGGCCATCGCCTCCAGCAGCTTGTAGACCTCGCTGTCGGAGAACTCGCGGCCCCGCCGGTCGGCGGGCAGCCGGCCCGCGCGGGCGGCGTCGAAGTTGCCCAGCCACCCGGTCCGCTCCACCCAGTGCTCGACGTGCGGCAGGACCGCCCGCCGGTTGCGCTCCTGGAACTCGCCCCAGTGCCCGCCGGTGAGCCGGACGTCCCGGGTGCCGAGCGGCCGCAGCCGCGCGCGGCTCGGGACCACCGGGCGGCCCCCGGTCGGGGCGCCGTGCGCCGGGGGCTCGTGCGCCCCGGTGTCGTGCATGTGCGCCTCGTCGAGGCCAACGGTCTCAGAAGTCATCATCAGCCTTTGAACGCGCCGGACATGAACCCGCGGACGTACTGCCGCTGGAGGACCAGGAAGAGGAAGACGCAGGGCACGGCCAGCACGACCACGCCCGCCTCGGTGGCGCCGTAGTCGATGACGCCCATCACCTGCTGGCGGAGGTTGGCGACCGCCAGCGGCAGCGGCACCTTGTCCGAGTCGCTGATCAGCACCAGCGGGGTGATGAAGTCGTTCCAGGCCGCCAGGAAGGCGAACAGGGCGACCGTCACCAGCCCCGGTCGCACGGCGGGCAGCAGCACGCGCCGCAGGGCCGCGAAGGTGCCGCAGCCGTCGACGAACGCGGCCTCCTCCAGCTCCTTGGGCAGCGCCTCGAAGGAGACGCGCATCATGAACGTGGCGAACGGCAGCTGGAACATCGTCAGCACCAGCGCCAGGCCGACCAGCGAGTTCTGCAACCCCAACCGGTTGAGCAGCACGTAGAGCGGGATGAGCAGGGTGGCGTAGGGGACCATGAGGATCGCCAGCGTCACCAGGAACAGCAGGTTCTTGCCGGGGAAGTCGAACCGGGCGAACGCGAAGCCGCCCAGCAGGGAGATGGTGACCGTGAAGAGCACCGTGAGCCCGGAGACGATCGCGCTGTTGAGCAGGTACTGCCAGATGCCCGCCTGGTAGTCCACGAGCGTGCCGTAGTTGGCGAAGCCCCAGCCGTCGGTCTGCGCCGTGCCCGCCTGCGGCGCCACCGACGCGACCGCCGCCCACACCATCGGGAACAGGAACAGCAGGGCCAGGGCGCCGGTCAGGACGTAGTACGGCGTGCGCACGACGAAGCCGGGCAGCGAGGTGCCCCGGCCGTCGCGCGCCGGCCGGACCGGGCGGGTGTCGAGCGTGGTGGCCATCAGGCGTCCCTCCCCCGCAGCCAGCGGAACTGCCCGAGGTTGAACACCAGCAGCGCGGCCAGCACGATGATCGACAGGGCGGCGGCGAGCCCGAGGTCGTTGCCGCCCTGGAAGGCCGCGTTGTAGATCAGCTGGACGATGGTCATCGTGCCGTTCTCCGGTCCGCCCTTGGTGAGGATGTAGAACTGGTCGAACGCCAGCAGCGACCCGGTGACGCACAGGATCGTGCACATCGCCAGCGACGACCGCAGCAGCGGCAGCGTGATCCTGGTGAACCGCTGCCACCGGTTGCACCCGTCCAGCTCGGCGGCCTCGTAGATGTCGGTGGAGATGCCCTGCAGCGCCACGAGCAGCAGCAGCATGTAGAAGCCGGCGAAGCGCCAGACGATCAGGCCGACCGTCGACCACAGCGCGGCGTCGGGGGTGCCCAGGAACGAGATCGGCCCGTCGGCCAACCCGACGTCGCGCAGCACCTCGCCGAACGGGCCGCTCTGCGGCGAGTAGAGCGCGTAGAACAGCAGCGACGCGGAGGCCAGGCCCAGCGCGCTGGGCACCAGCACCGCCGTGCGCAGGAAGCCCGTCCACCGGGTCGACTCCTGCACCAGCAGCGCCAGGCCCAGCGACAGCCCGATCAGGATGACGGTCGTGATCAGCGTGTACTTCACGGTGAACCGGACCGCGGGCCAGAACAGCCGCAGGTCGACGGCGTCGGCGAAGTTCTCCGGGAGGTTGACCCCCCGGTTGCCCGCGAACAGGCCCCAGTCCGAGATCGACATCTGCCCGACGAGCAGGACGGGCACGGCGAAGAACAGGGTCACGAACAGCGCGGTCGGCGCGGCGTAGGCCCAGCCGGTCAACCGCCGGCGGGACTTGGCGGACCGGCGGCGCGCCGGCGCGGGCGCGACCTGGTCCGGTGGACGGGTGGGCACTTGCTTGAGGGAGGTGGGCATCGCATCCTCGACTCTGTGGGGACGGCGGGAGGGGCGCCTGCCGGGTCAGGCGCCACGTGCTCGGCCTACTGGCCCAGCGCCTCCGAGACCGCGGCGTTGTCCGCCGCCAGGCTGCCCGCGTCCCCGAACACCTGGTTGCGCAGCAGCGTCACCCAGGGGCTGCCGGCGGCGTTGAACGCCTGCTGGAAGTTCACCGCCGTCGGCGTCCGGCTGTCCGCGGCCGCGGCGACCTCGTTGATGGCCAGCAGACGGGGGTCGTCGCGGGTGTGCTCGTTGTTGGCGAGGTCGGACCGCGCGACCGAGGTGTTGTTGGCCGCCAGGACGCCGACCTGCGCGTCCTCGGACATCAGCCAGGACAGGAAGTTCCACGCCTGCGCGGCCTTCTTGGAGTCCTTCGAGATGCCGATCCCGTCGCCACCGAGGAAGGTGGAGCCGCCGCCGTCGACGCCGGGGATCGGCGCCACGCCCACGTCGACGGTCTTGTCCGCCGTGGCCAGCAGGGTCGCCGGGTACGGCATGACCCCGATCTTGCCCTGCTGGAACGCCGCCACCCAGGTGGCGCCCGTCTCGTCCCGGCTGGCCGGGTCGACCGCGCCGGCGGCCCACAGGTCGCGCCAGGTGCCGTAGAGCTGCTTGGCCGACGGGCTGTCCAGGCCGCTCTTGGCGCCGCCGTCGAGCAGCGGGTCGTCACCGGAGGCCCACATCGTGGGGAACCAGGTGAAGACGTTGCAGCCGCCGCAGTTGCCGCCGAAGGAGGTGCCGTAGACGCCTTCCCTGCCCAACCGCTGCACGGCCTTGGCGTGCTCCGCGAACTCCGCGAGCGTCGCGGGGCCCTTCTCCGGGTCGAGCCCGGCCTCCTGGTAGAGCGCCTTGTTCCAGAACATCACCGACAGGTCGAGCACGAACGGTAGGACGTGCTGCTTGCCGTCGCGGGTGCCCGCGTCGAGGTGCCCCTTGTTGATCTTGTCGGCGTGCGGCAGCTGCTTGATCTGCTCGGTGACGTCGGAGAACAGCCCCGCCTCGGTCCAGTTCGGGACGTAGACGATGTCGGCGGCGAACAGGTCCGGCAGGTCGCCGCTGCCCGCGGCGGCGCCGACGCGGGAGACGTAGTCGTCGTTCGGGGTGATGGTCAGCTCGACCTTGTTCTTGTGCGTCTTGTTGTACGCCTCGACCAGCAGGTTGGCCTGGAACTCCAGCGGAGCCCGGGTCCACAGGGTCAGCGTGGCGCCGTCGTCGACCCCCTCGACACCGCCCGCCGAGACCTCGCTCGCGGATCCGTTGTCCGCACCGCCGCAGGCGGTGAGCGCGGCCGTGGTGACGATGGCCGCTGCGACGGCGACGAGACGCCGTTGTCGGCCGCGCGTTCGCGTCCTGATCATGGGTTGCTCTCCTGGTGTGTCGACTGTCTTCGGTGACTGTCGGGAAAGGTGTCCGGCTCGGGTGCTTCGGTTCCCTCGGGTCCGGCGGCAGCTCAGGCGTAGGTCGCCGTGAACTCCTCCGTCACCGCCTCGCCGTCGACGCTGCCCGTCGCCTTGACGGTGACGGAGCCCGCGGCGACCGACTCGGCCCGGGTGTTGAAGGACTGGTAGGCCGACTTGCCCGGGGCGACGTCCGCGACCGTCCGCGACCCGTACGCCGTCGTGATCTCGACGGTGAGGGGCACCTCGCCGGTGTTGACCGCGGTGACGAAGACGTGCGCGTTGGCGCCGATGCGCCGGGTGCCCGCCTCGACGCGGACGTCGAAGCGGGTGGTCGACAGCTCGCGGGCGGCGGAGGCCGCCTTGGCCACGACCACGTCCCGCTCGGCCCCGGTGAACGTGCCCGCGGTGACGAAGGCGTCGGCGAGCGCGGTGGCCGCGGCGACGAACCGGCCGTGGTCGGCGAACGGCGCCTGGTCCCAGAGCAGGTCCAGGAACGTCGGGCCGTCGGCTCCCGGCGAGGTGATGCCCTCGACCGGGACGTCGTAGTGCGGCAGGCCGTCGTCGCGCTTGCGGTTGGGCACGCCGGTGTCGAGGGAGCCGAACACCACCGTCGGCTCCACCCGGCGGAAGTACGACGACGCGGGCTGCTCGTCGCTGATGTAGTAGGGCCGCAGCGCGAGCCCGCCCGTGGTGAACGTCGGGTCGCCGCCCGCGGTGGCCGCGCCCGCCTTGATCGCCGCGCGGCCGTAGTCGCCGTCCCGCTTGAGGTGCCGGTACAGCGACAGCTCCCGGAATGCGCCGCCACCCGGGTTGCCCATGACCTGCAGCAGCACCGGGCCCCAGAACACCGCCTGGGTGTCGGGGCGGTCGGGGGCCCGCTCGATCCGGACGCTGAACGGCACCCGGATCTCCACCACGTCACCGCGCTGCCACTCGCGGCTCAGCGTCACGTAGGTGCCCGGCCGCGCGTCGAGGTCCTGCCGCCGCCCGTTGACGGTGACGGTGAACCCGCGCCGGGCCCAGGCGGGCACCCTCAGCTTGAGGTCCAGCCTGCCGACGCCGTCGATCGTGAGCGTCGTGCGGTCCTCGCGCGGGAAGGTGGTCCGCTGCGTGACGGTGAAGCCCTTCTCGGCCCAGTCGAGCGTGGCGGGCGCGTACAGGTTGACCCACAGCGCGCTGTCGTCCGAGGAGCGGAAGAACACCGTCTCCTGGTACTTCGTGTGGTTCTCCAGGCCGGTGCCGCCGCAGCACGTCCCGGTGTTGCCGTAGCTGCGCGTGGCGCCCGGCCCGACCGGCTGGAAGTAGGTCACCTGCGGGTCGGTGGTCCGCGTGGTGTCGGCCCGCGACCCGGCGATCATGTTGAGCAGGCCGCGCTCGTAGTAGTCCATGTAGGCCGGGTCGTGTTCGTGCAGGAACAGGTTGCGGGACAGCTTGAGGAGGTTGTACGTCGTGCAGGTCTCCGCGCCGCTCGTGGCGACGGCGTTGGCGACGTTGCCCCGGTTCTGGAACAGCTCCAGGTTGTTGTTGGAACCGGGGTAGTTCCCGCCGACGCCGCCGTGGGCGAACATGCGGTGCGGAACGACCATGCCGTAGAAGTTCTTCGCGGCGGTGAAGTACTCCTGGCCGCCGCCCCGCTCGTAGACGCTGAGGTAGCCGATGAACTGCGGCAGGTGGGTGTTGGCGTGCAGCCGCTCGGGGCGGCGGCGGCCGGGGCGGTCCCGCGGGGTGACGACGAGGATGTCCCGGTCCTGCACGCACGCGTCGAACAGCGACTCGCGGTTGTCGAAGCACTTGGCGGTCACCAGGTGCTTCGGGTCGCCGGTGAGGTGGCCGATCTCCGGGAACACCTCGTTCGCGCCGCCGAACTCGCCGCCGATGTAGAGGTCCCACATGTAGTTGAGGTCGTCGCGGGTCAGCGGGCCCTCGTAGTCCGGGTGGTTCTTGTCGCCGACGGTCAACGCCAGGTGCGCCCAGTCGGCCATCTTCGTGACGACGTCGAGGGCTTGGGCGTTGTCGGCGTGGTAGTACGCGTCGAGCAGGCCGCGCATGATCTTGTGCTGCGTGTACCAGGGCGCCCACGTGTTCGTCTGGGCGTTGCCGCCGTAGACCGCCCAGCGCGGCGGCCCGAGGCGCAGCACCGCGTCCTCCGGGATCGCGCCGAGGTAGCCGGGGAAGGTCGGGACCCAGTCCGCGGTCCCCTCGGAGGTGGCGGCCACGACGCCGGCGTCGCGGTTGTTCGGCGAGGCGTCTTCCAGGGTCGTGCCGCCGGTCTCGTCGAACCGGTACCACGCGATGCTGCCGCCGCCCGTGGTCCCGGCCGGGGAGTCCGCCAGGGACCGCAGCTCCTCCTCGGTCAGCGCCC
The DNA here is from genome assembly GCF_016695385.1 of Saccharothrix sp. 6-C. NCBI lineage: Bacteria > Bacillati > Actinomycetota > Actinomycetes > Pseudonocardiales > Pseudonocardiaceae > Saccharothrix > Saccharothrix sp. 6-C. The sequence goes on from NZ_CP064192.1 coordinate 4,532,186, forward strand.
GGTCGAAGACGTGGAACTCGTCGACCGTCGCGTCCAGGTAGGGGTCGCCGTACTGGGATCGCCCGATCCACCGGTTCCCGGGGTTGCCCAGGTGCGACGGGTTCAGCGTCATGTTCGCGTTGCGGCCGACCGGTCGGCCGTCGACGTGGAGGACGCCGGTCGTGCCCGCCAGCGTCACCGCGAGGTGCACCCACTGGTTGGTGGGCAACGCCGAGGTGCCGTCGATGCGCTGCTCACCGCCCGAGCCGCCGGTGGTGATGGCGAAGCGCGGCACGTTCCCGGCGACGCCCGCGCGCGGGGTCAGGAACATGTTGACGGTGCTGTTCTGGCCGAAGTCGAACAGCCTGCTCCAGTCGGTGGGCGAGGCGAGGTTGACCCAGGTGGCGATGGTGAAGTCGGTGAGCTGGTTGATCGTCTCCTGCGGCAGCGTGCAGTACTGCGCCTTGCTCGGCCCGTTGAGCCTCAGGCCGCTGCCGAACCGGCCGGCCACCCGGCCGATGGGTGGCGCGGGCTCGTCCCCGCCGCCGCCCGGCGCCGAGTCCATGCGCGCGGTGATCGCCGCCTGGCAGGCGGCCAGCTCCGCGACCATCCAGTCCAGCTTGTCCTTGTAGACCGCTTCTTCCCCGTCGGCGTAGGCCTGGGCGAGCGCGGTCAGGTAGTGCCCGGCCCAGTGGCCGCTGAGCAGCCCCCCGTCCTCCCAGCCACCCGGCACTGCCACACCGGGAGGGTTCGGCCTGCCCGCCTGGTTGTTGAACAGCACGAGGAAGCGCTTCTCGTCGTAAGCCCGCAGGAACGCCTTCACCCGGTCCCGCTTCTCGCTCAGCAGACCGGCGCCCAACCGCACGTCGCGCAGCGGGAACGGCCGCACGGGCGCCGTCCCACCGGGACCGGCCTGGGGTGGCAATACCGCCCTGGGCGCGGCGGCGGCCGCCTGCGGGCCCAGCAGTCCTCCACCTGCGACGGCGGCGGCGCCGGCCATGGAGGCGTGCAGGAACAGGCGGCGGTTGAACGGGAACTCGGCGGATTCGGCCACTGGGGAGCGTCCTTTCTCGCGAAGGGGGTCGTGCGTGTCTTGCGGCCGGGCGCGCTGCACGGGTCAGCGGCTGCGGAGTCCGGCGGGCCCGACGCGGTGCCGGGCCGTCGGGCGTTCGGCGGCCACCGCCCTTCGGGATGACACCGTTCGAAATCCTTTTCGGGGATGGTGGCAACTCGCCGCACCGATGTCAACGGTGTGTTTTTGCAGGCCGAGGCGTTATGGCGACACTCAGGGTCACAGCCGGACCGATCGCCGAGCCGAAAACTTTCGACATGGACGCTGATCTGCGCAAAGACCGACCGGCCGCAGGCCGTGGGCCGGCCACCGCGGGAGGCCGTGCGGCATCGCGTGCCGGGCGGGCGAGTCGAGCTGCGCCGGCCGCGGCGGGCCGACGGCGAACGAACCCGGACAGACCTCGCCCGACACCGCTTTCGGGGTGGCGCTCAGCGGGACTGGGCCGCGTCGGCGGCGAGGCGGTCGAGGGTGCGCCGGCCCAGCCGGCTCATGGCCGGGTTGCTGTCGACGTAGTACCAGACCAGGCCCATCGCCTGCTGGAACGCCCAGGCCTTGCCGCGCTCCCACTCCAGGTCGTCGCACCCGAGGTCGGCGCGGAAGGCCCGGCGGGGGCCGGTGTCGAGCAGGTGCCAGGCCCCCACCAGGTCCAGGGACGGGTCGGCCGGGCCCAGGCCGCCGACGTCGAGGAGCCCGGCCAGGCGCCCGTCGGACACCAGCACGTTGCCCGGGATCAGGTCGCCGTGGCACATCACGTCGCCGGTCGCGGCGGGTGGCAGGTCGCGCAGGTGGCGCCACATCCGCCGCAGCGGGGCGACGTCCAGGAGCTTCCCGCTGCGCGAGAAGCAGGTCCGCATCCACTCGTCGTGGTCGCGGAGATCGCCTCCCCGGCCTCCCCCGCCGAACGTCCGGCCGCGGGTGTCGATCGCGCGCACGCCGGCGACGAACTCGGCCAGGTCGTGGCCGAACCCGACGGACCCGCCCGGGTCCTCGTCGGTGGCCACGGCGCCGGGCAGCCAGGTCTGCACCGACCACGGCAGCGGGTAGCCGGGGCCGGGCTCGCCCGACGCGACCGGCTCGGGGGTCGGGAAGCGCGTGCGCCCCAGCAGTTCACGCGCCGCGGCCGCCTCCGACGCCAACCCGCGCCGCACCGACTCGACGTCCCCGGGCACCAGCGGGAAGCGGGCCGCGAACCGGTCGCCGATCCGGAAGACCGCGTTGACGGTGCCCGCCGGGGCGACGGCCCTCACCGGCAGGCCCCGCCACTCGGGGAACTGCTCGTCCACCAGCCCCCGCACCACTTCCGGCGGGATCGTCAGCTGGCCGGTGTGCATGTCCATGCCCACAGCGTCACACTTCCGGCCCGGCGGGCGAACCGACCGGCAGCAAGTAGACCAAGGTGTCGTCCACGCCGTCCAGGACGAACACGTCGTGCGCGAGGTCGTCGTAGAACCCGCCGAGCACGCCCAGCGACAGCCCGGCCGACGCGGCGACCAGGGCCAGGTTCTGCGCCAGGTGCCCGGCTTCGGCGAACGCGAGCCTCGCCGCACGCAGCCCGTAGGTCCGGCGCAGCGGGCCGAACCGGACGTACAGCCCCAACAACGCGGGCAGCGCCGCCACCTCCACCCCGGCGGGCACGGAGTCGGCCGGGCCGAACCACATCGAGGTCGCCGCCAGCTCCGCCGCGGACGGCGCGGGCGCCACGGCGACCAGCCGCCGGCCCACCTCGTCGACGTCGTAGACCCCGGCCGCGAGTCCCGTCACGTCCAACGCCACCAGCCGCAGCCGCGCGCTGTACCGGGCGCCCGCGCTCGGGTAGGGCCGGTGACCGTCGTCGAACGCGCCCTGCGCCGTCCACAGCAGCGTCGCCAGCCGCGCGGCGTCGAGCGGACCGCCCAGGTCCGCGCCGCGCCCGGTGCGCCGTGACCGCAACGCCTCCACCAGCGAGCCGGCGGGCGGGTCGCCGGGCGGCAGGTCGACGGTTCCCAGCCAGAGCGACGGGGCCTCGGGCGCGGCGTCCTCGCGCGGCAGCTGGGCGGCCACGCCCGGGACGAACCTGCTGGCCTCCAGGTAACGGCGGTCGGCAGCGGTCACGCCGTCCTCGTGGAACGGCGCCAGGCCGTCCGGCGCGGCGGCGGTCGCGGCGACCAGCCAGCAGAGGGTGCGCTCCTCGTCGGGGCCGATGCCCAGCCGGTTGAGCAGCATGTGCAGCTGCGAGGCCCACACGTACGGCGGCACGTCCGGCCGGACCTGCGCCATCCAGTACGCCACCACGCCCGTCGCGCCGGTCGACAACCGGTCCCACCGGGCGCTCAGCCCCGTCGCCCACGCCTCGTGCAGGCGGCGTGCGGCGGAGTGGGACGCCACGGTCGGCGGTGTGGACGGCTCGCGGGCCTGCCGCCACCCGGCGGCGAGCGCCCGCAGCCAGGCCGAGGCGGCGAGCCGGTCCAGCTTCATCGCGAGCGTCGTCGCCATCACCAGTTCCACCGCCGCGTTGACCTTCGCGGTCGGGGTGCGCGCCACGCGCAGCACGGCCGCGGCGACCTCGGTGCTCCGGCAGAACACGTCCTCGGCCAGCGGCAGCAGCTCCGGACCGCCGTAGCGGCGCACCTCCGGCTCGTACTCGACCGGGCGGACGTCACCGTGCGGCAACCAGGCGCCCGGTGCGGCCCCGATCGAGGTGTAGAACGCGTCCGGATCCGGCTCCACCACCGGGAAGTCCGCCGCCGCGACCAGGTCCCGCAGCTGCGCCGCCAGGTCGACCCGCGCGTCCTTGACCCGCACCCGCAGGTGCGGCCCGGTCTGCCAGTACCGCAGGTAGAACCAGTCGGCGAGCCCGCCGTCCGCCCGGTGCGCGGCCATCGCGGGCGCGAGCGCGTCGGCGATGAACGCGTCCACGTGCTCGACCGCCCACGACAAGCGCACGTGCAGACCGGTCCAGGTCATCGGGCCTCCAACGGCGTCAGGTCGTAGGAGAAGCCGGTGCCGCGCGGGCGGCCCGCCAGGAGCAGGTAGAGCAGCACGTGCGAGGCGGGCGCCCGGACGGCGGCCTCCAGCGCGCCGTCGACGGTGCTGCGGGCCGGGCGGCAGAACATCCCGGCGCCGGCCGCCGCGGTGCAGGCGTGTTGAGCCGCCGCGCCCGCCGCCCGCAGCAGCGCCCGGTAGCCGTCGGGCCCGTCGACGGCCACGGCCGCCGCCGGGTCGCCGGTGGTGACCAGCGCCAGGTTCATCGCGCCCACGTCGATCGTGTCGGGCGGGTGGCCGAACACCTCGCGCACCTGGTCCAGCGCCCCGCCGGCGTCGACCAGTCGCAGGCCGGCCGGCTCGTACCAGCCGTCGGCCACGCCCTCGACGTTGCGCACCGCCAGCCGGTGCCGCACGTCGTGGCGCACCGGCGAGCCCTCGGGCGGGTGCGTGATCGCCGCGACGAACGCGTGCAGGGCGCTCACCGGCAGGGGGCGCGGGTCGGCGGAGATGCCGCGGGGGCCGAAGCCGGAGCCGCGCACCGGCGACGGACCCGCCGGCCGGCCGCTCTCCCGCCACGACGACACGACCACCGCCGTGCCGTCGACGTGCGCCCGCAACCCCAGCCGGGACGCGTGCTCGACCAGGGCCGCCGCCACGTGGCCCATCTCCAGCTCGGTCAGCGCGTCGCCGAACTCGCCGTAGCCCTCCGCCAGCCGGTCGCGCCTGCGTACCAGTTCCAGCCGCGCCGACCCGTCGGGCACGGGTGAGCCGTCACCGACCACGACCCGCCGGACCGGGTCCACCAGCCAACGGCGGGAGCCCACCGCCAGCACGACGTCGACGGTGAACGCGGCCCGCGCCGAGGGGTGGCCGCGGTGGTCGTTGTACTGGTTCCACGGCTCCCACCGCAGCGGCGTCACCACGTCGGTCAGCAGGTGCGTCAGCGCGGACCCGAACCGGCCCCGCGCGGCCAGTGCCGCGAACGGCGTCCGCGGGCCCGACGCCGGCTCCGGACGCGGCGCGGGCCCGGTCTCCACCACCCGGCCGGGCCCGTGCCGGTAGGCGGCGGCCAACGCGTCGGCGGCCGTCACGGGAACGGGTGGGGCAGCAGGGGGCCGTCGGCGCGCAGCCGGCCGATGCCGTGCGTGCGGCGGTTGAGCTCGCCGAACGTCATCGGCAGCGTGCCGGGGACGATCACCTTGGCCGAGTGCAGGCCCAACCGGTCGCGCACCACCGGGTCGGTCTGGTCCACCGCGATCACCTCCAGCTCCAGCGCGGCCAACTTGCGCACGTAGTGCTCCAGCAGCGCGTCGAGGTCGTCGCGCGGCACGTCGGGCACGGTCGCCGCCACCGGGTCGCCCGGTCGCAGGAAGTCGTACCGGTCGGCGGCCTCGGGCAGGCCGTTGACGGTGACGTGGTCCTCCATGGTGCGGATCAGGCCGGGTTCCCGGAGCATCCGCAGCAGCCGGTCCCGGTCGTACTCCTCGGGGTCGGTCCGGAAGCGCCGCGCCGCCGACTCGACGTCCATCACCACCTCGGCCGCCGCCGCGCGCACCGCGCCGGCGGGGTCCAGGCCCGCGCCGGCGGCGAAGAACGCCCGCGGCGACAGCGGTCCCGGACCGGTGTGGCGGGCCAGGGAGAGCACCGACGGGACGTCCAGCTCGGTGGTGGCGTCGTAGAACTCCAGCGCGTAGCCCAGTTGCGCCACCCGGTCGGCCAGGTGGGCGACGAAGTCGTCCCGGACCTCCAGCTCGGGCAACGGGCGGCGGGCGTACCAGGCCATCAGGAAGGCGTCGCGCTCGGCGACCTCGAACAACCCGTGCAGCACCGCTTCGGTGAGGCTGTTGCCCGTGCCGCAGCCGTTGGACGTCTCGTCCAGGAACCGCGCTCCCGTCCCGCGGCCCAAGCCCCAGTAGACGGCGTGCTCAGGCACCGCGACCGGTCTGCCGTGCGTGTACGACCACCCGTGCACCCACTTCGTGCGCGCCTCGGCGGAGTACGGGGTGATGTGCGGCGACGGGTGGTCCGGCAGGCCCAACCGGACCGGGTCCAGCGCGCGGGACGGGCCCAGCTCGGCGAACGACGCCTCCAGCACGGTCCGCACCCGGCGCGGGCGCATCCCGGCGTGCCGTTCCACCGACTCGAACAACGCCACCCGCTCGGCCTCGGCGAAGTCGCCCGTGCGGCCGAACCCGGCCTGCCGCCCCTGGCCCTCGGGCACGAGCTGGGCCGCGGCCGCCGCCAGTGGCAGGTCGCCGATGCGCAACACCCCGGTCACCAGGCCGTGCCGCGCGTCCACCAGCGCCGCGCGCACGGCCTCGCCGGAGGTGCGCGGGTTCGGACCGCGCACCGTGCCGGGCTCCACCGGCACCGGCTCGCGCACGACCACGGCCAGCTCGGGTGAGTCCTCGGGCAGCGGCCCGCACACCGCGCAGCCGTCCGGCCGGGTGCGCACCCGGTGCTCGGTGACGGTCGCCAGGTCGGTGCGCACCGCCAGGACCGTGTCCCGGTGCGCGTCGGGGTCGGCCCGCACCCGTTCGGTCAGCGCGGCCAGCAACGGGCGCAGCACCGGGGAACCCAGGCCGCCCAGCCGCATCCGCTCGTCACGGCGGGGCGTCGCCGTGCTCTGCGCGGCCAACCGCGCGTCCTCGGCGCAACTCAGGCACACGCCCGCGCCGTCCCCGCCGAACACCGGGCCGACCAGCACCAGGCCGCCGTCGTGGCGGATCGGCAGCACCGGCGAACCGGTGGGCGCGGCGCTGATCCGCGCCAGGTCGCCGAGCGCGTAACCGGTCAGCTCCAGCACCTTCACCGGCCGACCTCCGGCACCGCGCGACCCACCACGCCGGCGGCGTCGAGCACCGGCCCCAGGCCCACCGGCTCCACCTCGGCCACGCCCAGCAGCCGCCGCAGGTCGTCCTGCAAGCCTTCCTCGGCGTCGCGCACGCCCAGCGGCCAGTGCCGGTCGCGGTCGGGCCGCGACGCGTCGACGCCGTCGGGCACGTGCACCGGCATCGCGCCGGACAGCACGACGGTGTCGGACAGACCGGCCTGGGCACGGCCGGCGGCGGCCATCGCGGCGAACGCCACCGCGTCGGCCGCCGACACCTCGACCGCCCACGACAGCTCGTGCCCGCCGGCGTGGACGCGGGCGCGCACCACCCGCTCGGCCAGGCGGGTCACCTCGACGGCGGCGGGCAGCGCGAAGCGCAGCACCACGGCCTTCCACCAGCGTCGCGCGGTGGGGTCGGTCAGCCACTCGTCCTCGGCCACCGGCGTCCCGGCCAGGCGGCGGGCGGCCGTGCGCAGGGCCAGGCCGTCGGCGTGCCGCCGGTCCGCGCCGAGCACGGCGCCGTCGGGGGCGAGCCGGCGCGCCGCGCGGATCACCGCGTCGAGCCGGGCGGCGCGGTCGGTCGTGCCGAACCCGACCACGTCGCCGGACGCCGCGAGCGCCACCGGCGACTGCGGCAGCGATCCCGGACCGGGTGCGGGCACGGGTCCCAGCTCGGGGTCGCCCAGGACCCGCACCAGCGTGCCGTCCGGCTCGCCGGGTCGCACGGCCGACAACCACGGGTGGTACTCGGCGCGCAACGGGTCCAGCCGCGCGACCAGCACCGGCTGGTGCGGCGGGTCGGGCGGCGGCGAGTCGTGCCAGAGGTTCACCGCCTCGGTGGACGGGTCCGGCAGCCCACCCACCGCGCACACCAGCCGGTGCGCGGCGGCCGACCCGACCAGCGCGGCCAGCACCTCCGGCGGCGGGCCGGGCTCGCCACCCAGCCGCGCGGCCACGGCGGCGGCGTCGGCGAGCACGTCGGCGGCCGGTCCGGGCCGCACCACGAAGCCCACGTCCGCGGCGCACCCGGCGGCGACCGCGTGCCCGCCGGCGAGCAGCAGCAGCGGTCCGTCGCCCGGCCGGAGCTCGGGTTCCAACCCGGTGGCCAGCAACGTCCGCCGCGCGGCGGCGGCCGGCGCGCCGCCGCCGACCACGGCGACGGGAGTGGAGCGCATCCGCCGCCACGCCCGCAGCGGCACGGGTGCGACGGACTCCAGCCAACTCGCGACGTGCGGCGGCGGTCCGGGGTCCGGGCCGCCGGTGTCGCCCGGTGCGGCGGCCCAAGCGGCGGGCACCTCGACCAGCAGGTCGTGCTCGCGCAGTTGGCCGATGATCAGCTCCAGCGCCTTGGCCACGACCGGCGGTGCGTCGTCGGGCGCCGCCAACCGCGCCGGCGGCACCCCGTCGGCCAGCGGACCCGCCAACCGCTGCCAGATCGCCCAGAGCCCCCTGCCGCCGCGCACCGTGAACCCGGACCGCCAACCCCGCGCGTGCAGGCCGGTGGCGGTCGGCGTGACCTGCGCGATCGGGCGCAGTCGCACCAGCACCCGGTCCGCGGCGGCGGCCGCGGAGTCGTTCACCGGGTCGCCTCCGCCATCCGCGCGATGTGCTCGGACCAGCCGACGCCGCTGATCCGCTGCGCGGCCCGCGCCACCAGGCTCGCCGCCAGGTAGCGCTCGACCGGTGTCACGTCGCACACCGAGAGCAGCTGGTAGAGCATGTTCGTGCCGAACCGGTAGACGGTGAACGGCCGCCGGTACAGCGGGTGCTCCAGGTCCACCGCCCGCAACTGCCGGTGGTACTCGCTGTGGTGCTCGCGGTGGTCGGGGTGCCAGCGCCGGATGGCGCCCGGCTCCCCCAGCGCCAACGCCCGCTCGCCGTGGCGGGAGCTGTAGCCGCTGGGCAGGTCGCCGCGGTCGTACACGACCTCGATCAGCTCCCGGGCGGTGACCGTCCAGGCCGCCCACGGCGTGGTCAGGCGGCCCTCGGCGACGGCCAGGACGGTCTCGGTGACGCCCGCCGCGTTGTCCGCCCACACCCGGTCGAACCGGGACCGCAGGCGGCCGTCCGGGTCGCTGTGCAGCAGGAAGTCCTCCAGGTGGGACTGGAACGAGTGGTAGCCGTGCTCCAGACCGCCGGAGTAGCGGCTCGCGTGCGCGGCCATCGCGACCAGCGCCGCCCGCACGCGCGTGGTGGACCTGGTGTCGTCGGCGGCCACCACGTCCCGCAGGGCGGGCACGCCCAGGCGCAGCACGCGGGTCCGCAGGTCCACCAGGACGTCCGAGCCGAGCAGCTCGCGGATGCCGCTGTGGTCGGTCGGCTCGACCACCACGGTGTTGTCCGGGTGGATCGGCCCGTACGGCGGCGGGACCAGCTCGGCCACGCCGTAGCGGTGCGACCGGGCCAGCAGCTCGTCGTGCGGCGTCCCCGCCGTGGACGGGTGCGCCGCCAAGTGCTCGCGCAGCCGCTCGGCGACCAGGTCGGCCTCCCGGTCCAAGCGCACCCGCAGGTGCGGGCCGTGCAGCCAGTGCCGCTCCACGTGGCCGCGCGCGCCGGCGGCCTCGGCCTCGGCGAGCGCGGGCAGGACCGCGTCGCGGAGCAGGGGCGCCTTCACCGGGTCGTGGTAGTAGCAGACGACATCGGTCACGAGGCCTCCAGCGGGTGTCCACGATCGGTTCGACCACCCGGCCGCCGGGTGGCACCGGGCCGGGGACGCCCCTGTGGGCGTCCCCGGCGTCGACGAACTGCGGTGGACCTCCTGGGAATCGGCTGGGACGCCGGTCTCAGAAGGTCGGTTGGGGCAGCTGCGGCTGGCAGCAGCACGAGCTGCCGCACGAGGCGCCGATCGACGCGCCGCTCTCGGGCAGCGCGACGGTGTCGCGCATCGTGGTGACGGCGAGGTCGTCGAGCACCAGGTCCTCGGCGTCGAAGGTCAAGTCGAACTCGTTCATGCACACCTCCTTCTCGGGAACGACGAAGCTAAAGTTCGCCGATTCCGACCGACAAGTGTTTCGCATTCGGCGCTGCGGTTCCGCTTCGGCCGTGAAAGGCGCGGTCGCGCACGACCGCGGCACATTCCGGCGCCCGTCGAATAACGGTGGACGTGGCCGCCCGGTCACCCCGTCGACGCAGGTCGGGCAAGCGGGTCCGACCCCGCGCGACCGTCCGTCCGCATCCGGCCGACCCCCGTTCGACCCGGTCGAGGCCCCACTGCGCGAGCCGGGTCGCGGCCGGTCGGCCGCACCCGGGCCGCCGTGCGCCCGCCGCGACGGTGCGGGCTGCCGAACCGCCGGCGCTGGTCACTCCCGCCTTCACCGATTCCCGGATCGGCGGGACCGCGCAGTCGTCGCGCCGGCGGGGTCGTCGGCCTACCCGGCCCGTCGCAGTGACCTCTCCCGGCGTTCGGCCACGCTCGACCCGGACTCCCGGCGGGCCATCCGGCGCAGCACCGCCGGAGCCAGGACCAGGCCGACGACCGCCCACGCGGTCAGCACGCCGACGGTTTCCAGGTGCCGCCAGGACTGGCCGATCTCCACGGCCGCGGCGGCGTCGGGCAGGAGGGCCGAGCGCATGCCGAGCCCCAGCCAGTAGACCGGGAACACCTGCGCCACCCACTGCGCCCAGACCGGCAGCGCCGTGACCGGGTAGAAGACGCCGGAGATCGCGATCACGGCGAGGATCGGCAGGATCAACAGGCCCTGCGCGCGTGCGCTGGAGAACACCGAGCCGAGCACCGCGCCTAGGGGCAGGGCGGCGAGCAGGCCGAGCGCCAGCACCCAGGCCACCGTCAGCCACGCCTCGACGCTGCCGGTGACCAGGCCGGAGACCAGGAACGCGCCCGGCACCAGGAAGATCGACAGGTCCACGACGAGCCCGCCGGACACGGACACGAGCTTGCCCACCAGGTAGCCCGACATCCCGTTCGGCGTGGCCTTGGCCCGCAGCAGCGTGCCGTCCTCGCGGTCGGCGGTGAGCAGTTGGCTCATGGTGACCATGGCCATCGCGGCGTTCATGCCGAGGATGCCCGGCAGCGCGAGGGCGCCGACGGAGAACCCGGTCCGCTCGAAGGACACGTCACGCAGGAAGAACGTGACGACGAGCATCAGCACGGGCCAGAACGCGTGGTTCCACAGGTCCGCGCCGTTGGTCAGCGACTGGCGCAGCTCGATCAGGCCCCGCTGTCCGCCCGCGCGCAACGCGGTGGTGGTCGGGTTCACCCGGCCGCTCCCCCCGCCTCGACCCGGCGCACCAGCGACAGGTAGGTGTCCTCCAGCGAGGCCCGGCGGACCTCCAGCTCGGTGATCCCGTCGCCGTGGCGGCGGAACAGGTCGTGCACGAACTCCGTGGACGCCCGCACGTGCCGCACGTGCCGCTGCCCGGCGTGGGTCCAGCGGACCTCGTCCTCGCCCGCGATGCGCCGCGCCAGCTCGTCGGCCGTGCCGTCGGCGACGATCCGGCCGCCGTCGAGGACGACGATGCGGTCGGCCAGCTTCTCGGCTTCGTCCAGGTCGTGCGTGGTGAGCAGGACCGTCGTGGACTCCCGGGCCGCGAGCCCGCGCACGAGTTCGTGGAACTCGCGGCGCGCGACCGGGTCGAACCCGGTGGTCGGCTCGTCCAGGAACAGCACCTCGGGCCGGCCGACGAGGCCGACGGCGACGTCCAGCCTGCGCCGCTGGCCGCCGGACAGCGTGCGGATCTTCGCGTTCGCCCGCGAGGCCAGGCCGACGGCCGCGACCAGGTCGTCCGGGTCCCACGGTCGGGCGATCCGGTCGGTGGCGTAGCAGGAGAAGTAGACGCCGAGGTGCCGGAGCAGTTCGCGGACCCGCCACTTGCCGTGGTCGCGCCAGGACTGCAGGACCACGCCGACGCGGGCCCGCCACTCCTCGCCGGCGTGGGCCGGGTCGACGCCGAGCACCGACACCCGGCCCGCCGAGCGCATCCGGAAACCCTCCAGGACCTCGATCGTCGTGGTCTTGCCCGCGCCGTTCGGGCCGAGCAGCGCCAGCACCTCGCCGTGGCGGGCCTGGAACGTGACGTCGTGCAGGACGTCGGTCGTGCCGTAGCGCATGCGCAGGCCGTCGACGTCGAGCACGACTCGCTCGCTCGTCATTGCTCCCCCTGACTTCCGGTCGATCTTCGAGAGGGGGCGAAAGCTACGTCGCCTTTCGGGCGCCGACAACGTCCGAGAATGGTCATTGCGGGGTTTCAGCAGCTATTCCGCGTCGAATCATTGCACCGGCGCTGACGGTGAACGCAATGATTCGGCGGACCTCGTTGCACTGCGCTGCCCGTGAACGCACACTGGCCGCACCGACGGGAGAGGACGGGCGATGCCGGGTGGCAGGCTGACCGACGAGGACCGCCGCGACATCGCGTCGGGGCTGACGCGCGGTCTGGGTTACGCGGAGATCGCGCGACGGCTGGGCAGGCCGACGTCCACCGTGACCCGCGAGGTGAGCCGCAACGGCGGCGCCCGTGACTACCGGGCCGACCGCGCGCACCAGGCCGCGCGGCGACGCGCCCGCCGGCGCAGGTCCGCCGCGCCCCACGAGCCGCCCGCCGTCGTCGGCGCGGAAGGCCGCGACCCGGCGGCGGTGTCGGCGTTCGCGGAGGAGTTCGCCGCCTCGATGGTGCGGATGGGGTTGCCGCGCATGGCCGCCCGCGTGCTGGCGAGCCTGCTCACGACCGATGCCGGCGCGCTGACCGCGGCGGAGCTGACCGACCGGCTGCGGGTCAGCCCGGCATCGGTCTCCAAGGCGGTCGGCTACCTCGAAGGACTGGAGGTCCTGCGCCGCGAGCGCGGTGTCCGGCGGCGGGAGAGGTACTTCGTCGACGACGACGTGTGGTTGCGCACGTGGCTGACGAGCGCCCGGACCAACGAGGTGCTCGCCGAGACGGCCGGACGCGGGGCCGAGGTCCTCGACCCCGCCACGCCCGCCGGCGCCCGGATGCGCCGGATGGGCCGGTTCTTCGCGCAGCTCGGCGACGACATGGCCGGCGGGCCCAGCTCGGTCGTCGGCGACGTGGTGACCGTGCTGAGCGCGCTCGTCCGCGCCGTCACCCCGGACCTCGCGGACCGCCTCGCCGCCGAGCTGGGCTGGCCGCCGGACCGGGTCGCCGAGGCCCTGCGCGACGCCGCGCACGTGACGCGCTGACCCGCCGACGCGCGGACCCCCGCGGTTAGGATGACCGCATGGCCCTGATCCACAAAGCGACCATCACCCCCACCAAGGTCGAGCTGCTGGCCGGCTGGCTGCCCGGCCGCGACTGGTACACGGGGCCGACCGGCGAGGTGGTGCGGGTGGCGAGCTACCGCTTCGACGACCCGGCCGGCGCGGTCGGGATCGAGACCATGCTGGTGCGGGTCGGCGACGGGCCGGTGCTCCAGATGCCCCTCACCTACCGCGACGCGCCGTTGGACGGCGGCGACGAGTGGCTGATCGGCACCACCGAGCACTCGGTGCTGGGCCGGCGCTGGGTGTACGACGCGTTCGGCGACCCGGTGTACGTGGCGGCCCTCGCGGAGGCGATCCTCACCGGAGCGGGCCAGGTCGAGGAGTTCGTGCAGCACGAGGACCGGCTCGAACGCCGTGACCTCAGCATGGGCATCGCCGTGACCGGGCACGGGCCGGCGGAGGCGCCCGCCGCGGGCGCGGTCGAGCGCGTGACCGAGGGCGAGCAGACGGTGGTCGTGACGGCGACCGTCGAGCTGGCCGTCCGCCGTCGCCTCGACACCGGCGGCGACCTCACCGGCGCCGTCCTGACCGGCACGTGGGCCGGTCAGGAGACACCGGTGCCGCTGGCCTCCGCGACGCCGCGCTGAGCCCGGTCAGTCCTTCCAGGGCATCTCGTCGCGCAGTCCTTCGTGGATCGCGTAGGCGTTCTTCACCGCTGCCTTCAACGCGCCTTCCACCCACCGCCGGTGCCGCCGGTCGCACGCGTCGTTGGCGAACCACACCCGGTTCACCGGCCTGATCACGTCCTCGTAGAACGACTCGCTCATCTCGAACGCCCGGAACAGCGGTCCGATGCCGCACGCGAACCAGTCGAGCGCCCAGTCCTTGTAGACGCCGAACTCGAACGTGTCACGCGCCTCCGGGTGGATCTTGACCAGGTCCTCCAACGCCTGCATGACGCTCTCCTCGCCGGCCAGCGGCGTGTACGGCATGCTGTCCTGCTCCCAGCAGTACGACGCGATCATCACGCCCTTGCGGAACCGGGTGTCCTGACCGGCCGGCGGGTAGACGATGTTGCGGATCGCCAGGTCGGTCACCGTGAGGCCGTGGGTGATGCCGTAGGAGGTCTCCCACCACCGTTCGCTGAACTGCATGAACAGCTTGTGCGCCCGGCCGTAGTAGGTGTTGCGGATGGCGTACCACTTGTCCGGGTCGAGCCCTTCGATCTCCATGTGCCGCAGGCTCGCGAACGGCACCGTCACGATGCACTCGTCCGCCTCGACCGTCTGCGTGCGCCGGCCGGCGCGGTAGTGCACCCGGACACCGCTGTCGTCCTGGTCGACGCCGTGCACCAGGGCCCCGAGCCGGATGTCGTCCATCAGCAACGACTCGTACGCGCGCGGCAGCGAGTCGGCGCCGTCGACGATGTAGACGAGGTGGCCGAAGACGTCCTCGTAGAAGTGGGAGAACCACTCGACGAGGGAGAAGTGGTAGCGGCCCTCCAGGTTGAACAGCGGCCCGAGCATGGACAGCGCGCCGTCGCTGAGGCCGCGCTCCTTGAGGTAGCCGAGCAGCGTGTACCGGTCGTAGTCGGTCAGCAGGCGGTGCCACGCCTTGGCTTCGTCCTCCTGCTCCATGATGTCGATCAGCGGCTGCACGGTGTGCCGCAGCAGGTCGTGCGGCGCTTGCACCGCCTCGTCGGAGCGCAGGTCGAACGAGAACTGGTCGGCGCTGAAGTCCCGCCGCCGCACGCCCTTGCCCTGGAGGTACACGAACGTGTCCTCGTCGTACATGGGGAACGGTTTGGTGGCGAGCTTGAACTTCTCGTCGATCAACCACGAGACGAGCGGGTGCTGCTCGGGGAACCGCATCGCGCCGAACTCGCCGTACATGTCCCCCGCGAAGCCGCGGTGGGTGAGGATGCGCCCGCCCAGCCGGTTCTGGCCCTCGAGGATCGTCACCTCGTGGCCGGCTTCCTTCAGCAGCATGGCCGCGGTCAGCCCGGCCATTCCCGCGCCCACGACGACGACGTGCCGCCGCGGCGCGGAACTGTCCGGCAATCCTTCTTTGAGCAGGTCGAGAACGTCCAACGCCATCGAGACCACCTCACCCGGTCGTACCCGCGGTCGCGCCGCGAACTGTCTGGCAGAAGAGGTGGCCACCCTCGGTAGTCCGACCGTACTAGTCCCCAAACCTGTGGCCAACGCCCTGATGGGGTGAGGCGCGGCGTCGCTGAATACGCTGAATCCGGTGGTGGGAGCACCGAAGCCGGCGTCGTGAGGTGCCCGCGTGCGGCCGAACGGGGTGGTGCGTCCACTCTGTCGGGTGGCTAGTCCGACGAAATGCGGAGCGGCAGGTGGTCGAGGCCGCGCTGGGTCGCCGTCGGCCTCCGCACGGGTTCGCCCGCCGCCTCGACCCGGCCCACCGCGGCGAGCGCGCGGAACGCCGTGAGCAGCACCTCGCGGCCCAGCGGCGCGCCGAAGCACGCGTGCACACCGCGACCGAGGCCGAGGTGCGGGTTGGCCGGGCGGGCGAAGTCCGCCTCGTCGGGCGAGGGGAACACCAGCGGGTCGCGGTTCGCGGCGGCCAGCACGACGACCACGACGTCACCCCGCCGCACCCGCCGGCCGCGCAGGTCCACATCGGACTTGCAGTGCCTGCTCACCGCCTGCACCGGACCGACCAGGCGGATCAGCTCGTCCACCGCCCGGCCGTCCAACGAGGACAGCTCGGCGCCCGTCCACGACCGCCGCGAGGTCAACCGGTGCAGGGCGTTGGCCATCATGTCGGCGGTGGTGGAGTAGCCCGCGTCGAACACCGCGCGCAGCGAGTTCACCAGCACCCGGTCGTCGCCGGGCCGCACGGCGTCGAGCACGCCACCGGCCTTCGCGCCCTCCCGCCAGCCCTCGATGAGGGTGTTCAGGGTGTCGCGCGCGGCGAGGGCGGGCGGCAGCCGGGTCGGGTCGAGGCCGGAGTCCATGCCGAGCACCATGGTGCGCGAGGTCTCCCGGTAGCGCTCGTGCTCGGCCGGGAACCCGATGCCGTAGAGGTCCGCGACCGCTTGCAGCGCGAGCGGCTCGGCGACGTCGCGCACGAAGTCCACCACCCCGCGCAGGTCCTTGACGAGGTCGTCCGCCAGTCGCCGCACCGACTCGCCGACCAGCGCCTCCCGGGACCGCAGCAGCCCGAGGAACAGGTGCCGCACGGGCGTCGACTCGGGCGGGTCGAGCACGTGGAGGTTGCGCACCGACTCGGGCACCGGCTTGCCGAGCGCGGCGGGGTCCGAGCCGAACGCGTCGGTGTCCTTGAGGACGCGCGTGCAGTCGTCGTGCCGGGTGAGGACCCAGGCGTCGAGCGGGTCGTGCCGGTGCACGGGGTCCTCGGCCCGCAGCCGCGCGTAGATCGCGTGCGGATCGGCGAGCATGGGGGCCGACAACGGGTCGAAGATGCTGGACAAGGCGCTCCCCCGGGCCGTGGTGGGGTGCGCCCGGGCGCACCCCACCGGAATGGGTCATCGACTAGTGGACGTAGTACATGGCGAGCACCTCCCCTCTTGTCAGGGCCGCACGTCGTCGTCCCTGACCGCGAATCGCCCCACGGCCCACGCCATCGCCCTCATCGACTCGCCCAACGCTCCCGTGTGGACGTTCGACAGGTCGTCACAGGGCTGGTGGTAGCACGGGTCGTACGTCATCCCGGCCGTGCCGCCGAACACGGCGGCCTCCTCCGGGGTCTTGGTGCCGCGCACCCCGCCGAACGCGCCGCCGACCGGCACGCCCGCCGCGGCGAACGGCTCCTGGTCGGATCGGATGTCGTCGAGGTCCGCGGTGCGGAACGGCACGTGCCGCACGTCATAGCCCCGGGACAGCACGGCTTCCACCGCGCCGGACCCCGGTGGTCCGGCCGGCGAGCCGGCGCCCGGGTGGTCGCTGTCGTCGCCGTCGACGACGAAGTGGACGTAGTTGGGCGAGGCGATCAGCTCCCAGTTCAGGTACAGGCTGATCGCGGCCAGCTCGCGCGGCGTGCGGGTGCCCACGTAGTGGATCGAGCCGACGTTGAGCAACTCCTCGGCGCCCCAGAACGCGAAGCGCACCTTGTTGACCACCCGCGCCCGGTGCGGCGCGAGCCGGACAGCGGTCTCCAGCAACGCCGCGGCACTCGTGCCGTTGTCGTTGACGCCCGGTCCGTCGACCGCGCTGTCGAGGTGCGCGCCGGCCATGACCACGTGGTCCGCCCAGCCGCCCGGAGTCTCGGCGAACACGTTCACCGTGACGTCGTCGTAGGCGTGCCCGCGCAGGTCGAGCGACGCCTCGCCGGGCGTCAGCGACCGGGCGGAGCGCTCGCTGATGAACGCCACCGGCAGCGGCGCGCCCGGCACGCGGCGGCGCAGCACGGCGTCCACGGCGGGCGACACGTCGTAGAACAGCACCGCGCCCACCCCGGCGGCCCGTGCGGCCACCGCCTTGTCCACCGTCGGGCAGCCGCCGGTGGGCGCGACCGCGATCGCGGTGCCCGGCGGGTAGTGCGCGGCCCGGCAACCGTCACCGGCAGCCGTCGCCAGCACGCCCGTGACCTGTCCCGACGGGGTGAACTGGCCCATCAACGCCCGGACCCGGGCGCCACCGGGCGCGGTGAAGACCTCGACGTCGGCGGCGAACCCCGTGTAGGGCACCGGCTGGGCCGTCACCCGGTACCCGGCGCGGCGCAGGACGCGCTCGACGTGCTCCCTCGATCGTTCGAAGCCGGGGGTGCCCGCGGCCCGGTTGCCGCCGTGGCGCCGGGCCGCGGCGTCGAGCTCGGCGAGCGTCGTCAGCGCGGACGCGGTGCTCACCGACCCGGACAGCGCGCGGGCCAACCGGTCGTCGGAGGACTCGGCCGCGGCGGGCACGGCGCCGAGCACGATCAGCACGACCGCGAACGCGACAATGCGCACGACCCACCCCCGGAAACAATCGCAGAAGTACCGCGAATAGGCCCGAGCGCGACCCGCAAACGTTCCGGGCAACAGCTCGACCCACCCGATTGACATTCTCCCCTGTGTTCGGAGGCTAGCGCCGTCCCGGTGGTCGCGCAACCGTCCGAGCTGCACGATCACCGAACCGGGGAACTCGCCGGACATTCCTGGCGATCGGGAATCCGACCGTCGCCGGCGATCTCGGACCGCGCCGGAAGCGGTGGACATTTCAACGAAGGCGTAATAAGCGGGATCGAATTCCACGTTGTTCGGGACATCGCGAATACCCCTCGGCTGAATCGTGGCTGCCACCGGGAACGACCGCCGGACGACGAGGCGCCGCCCCTTGCCAGGAGGCGGACAGAGTTCTAGAGTTCTAGAAGTGTCAGTCGATGAGGTGGTCAGGACCGGCGGGATGCGCGCACCCGACGCGGCCGGTCGGTTCGGGAGGTTCGGCGGGCGTTACCTGCCCGAGGCGCTCGTGCCCGCCGCGCAGGCGGTGGAGGCGGAGTTCCGCGAGGCGTGGGCCGACGCCGCGTTCACGGCGGAGTACCGGCGGTTGCTCACGACGTACGTGGGCCGGCCTACGCCGTTGACGGAGTGCTCGCGGTTGTCCGAGGCGTTGGGCGTGCGGGTCCTGCTGAAGCGGGAGGACTTGGCGCACACCGGGTCCCACAAGATCAACAACGTGCTCGGCCAGGCGCTGCTGGCCCGGCGGATGGGCAAGCGGAAGCTGATCGCGGAGACCGGGGCCGGGCAGCACGGCGTCGCCACGGCCACCGCGGCGGCGTTGCTGCGACTGGGCTGCACCGTCTACATGGGACACACGGACGTCCGGCGGCAGGCGGTGAACGTGTTCCGGATGGAGCTGCTGGGCGCCGAGGTCGTGCCGGTGACGTCGGCGAACGGCGTCGGCACGCTGAAGGAGGCGACCAACGGGGCGTTGCGCGCGTGGGTGAACGAGACCGAGGACGCGCACTACTGCGTCGGCTCCACGATGGGGCCGCACCCCTACCCCTGGATGGTGCGGGAGTTCCAGCGCGTCATCGGTGACGAAGCACGCGCCCAGTGCGCCGAACGGCTGCCCGCCGCGTTGCCGGACGTGGTGGTGGCGTGCGTGGGCGGCGGGTCGAACGCGGCGGGGACGTTCGCCGGGTTCGTGGACACGCCGGTCCGGCTGGTGGGCGTGGAGGCGGCGGGTGGCAGCGCGGTCGAGAAGGGCAAGCTCGGCGTGCTGCACGGGTTCATGTCGCACTTCCTCCAGGACGACGACAGCCAGGTGCTCGAAGCGGAGTCGATCTCGGCCGGGCTGGACTACCCCGGCGTGGGGCCGGAGCACGTGCACCTCGCGGAGTCCGGCCGGGCGCACTACACGAGCGTGACCGACGAGCAGGCGCTGCGGGCGTTGGAGCTCGTGACCAGGACCGAGGGCATCCTCCCGGCGCTGGAGTCGGCGCACGCCCTCGCCTGGGTGGTCGACGCCGCCGCGACCGGCGAGCTGACAGCCGGGTCGACGGTGCTGGTCACGTTGTCCGGCCGCGGTGACAAGGACATCCAGCAGATCAGGGAGCACCTGCGATGAGCGTGTTGGAACGGCGTTTGCGGGACGCGCGTGAGCCGCTGCTCATCCCCTACGTGATGGCCGGTGTGGTGCCCGACTGGCTCGACCTGGTGCGGGGCGCGGCGGAGGCGGGCGCGGACGCGATCGAGATCGGTCTGCCGTTCTCCGACCCGATGCTGGACGGGCCCACGGTGCAGCGGGCCGCCGCGCTCGCCGCCGGCCGGGGTGGGCGGCCGAGGCCGTTGCTGGACGAGCTGGCCGAGCTCGACCTCGACGTGCCGCTGGTCGTCATGACCTACGCGAACGTGGCGATGACGGTGACGCCCGATCGTGGCGTGAGCGGGTTCCTCGACCACTTGGCGGCGATCGGCGTGCGCGGTGTGATCGTGCCGGACCTGCCGCTGGAGGAGTCGGCGGAGTACCGGGCGCGGGCGGCGGAGGTCGGGGTCGCGGCGGTGCTGCTGGCCGCGCCCTCGTGCGACGACGACCGGTGTCGTGAGATCGCGCGGGCGTCGTCCGGGTTCGTGTACTGCATGAGCTCGATGCGGATCACCGGTGAACGCGCCGATCTCGCCACGACGGCGCGGGAGACCGCACGGCGGGTGAAGGGGCTGACCGGGCTGCCCGTGGTGACCGGGTTCGGCATCTCGACGGTCGAGCACGCGCTGGAGGCCTGCGCGGACGCCGACGGCGTCGTGATCGGCTCGGTGCTGATGCGGATGCTGGTCGACGGCGCGCCGGTCGCCGAGGTCGTGGACGAGGTGGCCGCGTTCCGCCGGGCGCTATCCTCCGTGGGAGGTTGAGAGTCGGGGGTTCCCACCGGTGGACGACGGGCGGCGCACGGGCCGCGAGCACGGGCCGCGCATGCCCAAGTACCTGGCGATCTACCGGGTCCTGGCCGACCGGATCGCGGACGGCCGGTACCCGGCGGACGCGCCGCTGCCCGCGCAGCGGGAGCTGGGCGAGGAGTTCGACGTCTCGCTGATGACGGTGCGGCAGGCCATCCAGGCGTTGGAGGCGGACGGGCTGCTGGAGACGCGGCACGGTGTCGGCACGTTCGCGCGGCGGCCCGCGTTCGCCTACGGCCTCACGGGGTTGCGCAGCCTGTCGCAGGACCTGGTGGAGCAGGGCATCGAGCTGGAGACCGAGGTGCTGGACGCGCGGCTCGTCGTGCCGCCCGGTGACGTGGGCGCGCGGTTGGGCATCCAGGCGCAGGGTCGGGTGCTGGCGGTCGAGAGGCTGCGCAGCACCCGACCCTCCCCCGGCGCGTCCGTCCCGCTGCTGTTGCAGACGTCCTACCTGCCGGCAGGGATCGTCGACGACGTGGAGACCCTGCGGCACCAGTCGCTGTACCGGCTCCTCGAGGAGTCGGGGCGGCCGGTGCGGCAGGCCAGCGAGACGATCCAGGCGGTGGCGTTGACCGCCGAGCAGGCCCGCGTGCTCCGGCGTGAGCCCGGCTCACCGGCCCTGTCGAGCAGCCGGCTCAGCCGGGGCGAGGACGGCACGCCGCTGGTGGACGACCGCGCGTTGCTCGTCGGCGACACGGTGATCACCGCGGAACGCGCGGTGACCGGGACGAACCTCGCCTACGAGCACCGATGACGACGACCGCGCCCCCGGCCAGGGCGGCGCTGACCCACGGCGCGGCCCGGTAGTCGCCCGCGACCCCGGTGGCGACCGCGGCGGCCGGCGGACCCGCGAACGCGCCGACGTTCAGCGCGACGGTGGCGAACGCGCCGCCCAGCGAAGGCGCGTCGGACGCGACCCGCAGGACGCGGCCGACCAGCGCCGATCCGACACCGAACGACAACGCGCCCTGCACCACCGCCAGCGCGACCAGCGGCGCCGGGTGCGCGCCGGTCAGGGCCAGCGCCGCCCACCCGACCGGCAGGACGCACACCGCCGGCCAGAGCTTCGCGTCGCCCAGCCGGCCGGCCGCCGTCACCCCGGCGAACGCGCCCACGCCGAACGACGCCAGCAGCACCGGCACCGCGCCGGCCGGCAGGCCGGCGACGTCCGCGGCGATGACCGCGAGGTAGGCGAACGTCGCGAACGTCGCCCCGTTGACGAGGGTCGCGAGCACCAGTGCCCGCCGCAACGGCCGTGACCTCAACGCCCCGGCCTCCCGTCTGATCGACACCTCGCGACGATCGGCCGCGTCGGCCGGCGCGGATCGGAACACGAACGCCAACGCGGGCACGCACAGCGCGGCGACCGCCCAGAACGCCGAGCGCCAACCGGCCCAGTCGCCCAGCAGCGCGCCCGCCGGCACGCCCGCGACGCACGACAACGTGATGCCCGCCAACAGGACGGAGGTGGCGCGGCCTTGCCCGGTCGGGGGCACGAGCGCGGTCGCGACGGACATCGCGACGGCGAGGAACCCCGCGTTGACGATCGCGGCGACGATCCGGGTTCCGAAGAGGACGGCGAAGTCCGTCGTGACCGCGCCGAGCACGTGCACGGCGACGAACGCGGCCAGGAACCCCGCCAACGCGCGGCGGCGCGGCCACCGCGCGCTCAGCGCGGCCATCACCGGCGCGCCGATGATCATTCCGATGGCGTAGGCGGAGGTGAGGCTCGCCGCCGCACCCACCGGGACGGACAGGTCCCGGGCGATGCCCAGGACGAGGCCGGACAACATGAACTCCGAGGTGCCTTGCGCGAACACGGCAAGGCCGAGGACGTAGACGAAGACAGGCAAGGGGATCGACTCCGAGGTCGGCGTGCGCGGTCAGGTGCGTGCGCGTGCCGACCGCCGACGGGCGATCGCGATCAGGACCGGCGGGTCACCGGTCGGTCAGCTCGCCGCCGGCGATCGGCGGCTCCGCTCTGTCCGACTCGGGACTGGTCACCCGGCGAACAGTAGTCACCCCGCCGGGCGGCCATCAACGTCATTTCGCCCACCGCTCGCGCTCGGCCGGGTGGACCGCGGTGCAGGAGCCGATGCCGGTGATCGTCACGTCACCTCACTTGGCCCCCACCTCGGTCAGCCAGGCGCGCTTGGCGGCGGCACGGGTGAACTCGCGGACGTGGAGGCCGGCGCGCAGCCACGCCAGCGGGAAGTCGTCGCCCTCGTCGCGCACCACCCGGCCGAACGCGTCCCGGTCCCGGTCGCGCGAGGCGTCCGCCAGGTCGGCCAGCAGGCCCGCCGTGGTGGTGAGGCCGTCGCGGGTCAGGGCGGCCACCTCGCGCCGGGCCGAGGCGACGGCCGCCACCGCGCGTCCGCCGAGCGCGATGCGGTGCAGCACGTTCTCCAGCGGGCGCGCCGGACGCGGGACGCGTTCGGCCGGCTCCGGTCGCGGCGGGAGCTCGCGGGCGCCGTCCCCGGCGACGTGGGAGCGTTGCAGCCGGTCCAGCCCGAGGTCCACGTGATGGCGCAGGTCGGCGGGCAGGTCGAGGTCGCCGGTGACGGCCAGCGCGACGGCCGTGCCGGGACGGTCGGGCAGCAGGCGCGCCACGGCGCGGAGCCGCAGGCCGGGCGCGTTCGCGAGGACCCGCAGGTTCTCGCGTACCCGGTCACCGTCGCCGACCAGGTCCACCCCGGCCCCGTCGGTGGACAGCCGCAGCGCGTCGCCCGCCGCGCCGAGCACGGTCCCCGTCACGAACAGCAGGTCCGCGCCGGCCGGGCGCTGGGCCTCGGGTTCGGTGTGGGCGTGGAAGGCGCGCGCCACCTGGTCCGGCAGCGGTCGCGCCCACAAACCGGCCAACGGCGGCTCGTCCCACGACGCGGCGGACGCGGCCACCGCGCGGACGGCCTTGCCCGCGCCGAGGCGGCGGTCGGCCGACGCCGTGCCGCCGGAGAGCAGCAGACCCCCGCGGCCCAGTTCGCGTTGGCTGAGCCCGGACTCCCCGATCGCCACCGGCCCGCTCGCGGCGGCGGCGACCCGTTCCGCGCCGCCCGGCATGATCGCGGGCACGGTCCACAGCACGCCACCGTCGTCCACCAGGTGCGTGACCACCCCGGCGTAGCCGGAGGCGGCGACGACCACCTCGGTGCACAGGCCGTACAGGCGCAGCGAGCCGATCGGGCGGTACTCGCGCCGGGCGGTGCCGCGCAGCACGGCCGTCGGGCCGACGCCCGTGCGCAGGTCGTGGCAGAGCAGCATCAGCTCGACCAGTTCGGCGCTCAGCGCTTCGCGGTCGAACGACGAGTCGCCGGCGCGTGCGGCGGCCAGCGCGGCGGCGATGCGCAGGCCGTTCGCGGCGGCGCGGTGCAGGCCCGCGACACGTGCGACGTGGACGGCGCGCAGCAGCCCGGCCCGGACCACCGCGCCGCTGCCCGCGGCCCCGGCGCGCAGCACCGTCCCGCAGGCCTCCCACAGCGCGCCCGCCGCCGCGCGCTCGTCGTCGGACGTCACCTCGACGGCGTCGGGCACGGGTTCGCCCGGCACGGGCTCGGCGGGGACCTCGACCGGCTCCTGGTCCCCTCCCGCGACGTCGGCCGCGGCCACGGCGACACCGCGGTGCAGGCACTTCGGCGCGATCAGGCAGCTGCACACCAGGTCGTCGGCCGCGGCGAGCACACCTCGGCGCAACGTCCAGGTCAGCGTGGTCTCGGCGTCGAGCGCGGCGGTCGCCGTGTCGGCGTCCGCCGTCACGGTCCACTCGGCCACGCGCCCGAGCGACGCGTCGACCCGCTTGCGCAGGCGGGGCGGCAGGGCGTCGAGCACGTCGGCCACCACCGCCGGGAACACCGGGGGCACGCTCATCCGCGCACCTTCTCCCCCACCCAGCGGGCCAGTTCACCCGGGCTGAGCGCGGCGACCGGCATGCCCGCCGCGACCAGCGCGCCCGCCACCGACGTGGAGTAGCGGGCGACGCCGCGGTCGTCGAGGCTCGCGCAGCCGAGCACCGTCACCCCGGAGGCGACCAGCTCCCGGACCTGCGCGACGAGCGGCCCGACCGGACCGCCCTCCTCGAAATCGCTGACCAGCACCACCATCGTCCTCTCCGGCACGGTCACCAGGGAACGGGCGTGGCGCAACGCGCCCGCGATGTGCGTGCCACCGCCCACCCGCACCTCCAGCAGCAACGACAACGGGTCGGCCACCCGGTCGGTCAGGTCGACGACCTCGGTGGAGAACGCCAGGAAGTGCGTCGACAGCGCGGACACCCCGGCGAACACCGACGCGGTCAGCGCCGACCACACCGTGGAGGCCTCCATCGAGCCGGACACGTCCACCACCAGGACCAGTCGCCAGTCGTTCGACTTGCGCCCGCGGGTGCGGAAGACCGGGCGTTCCGGCACGACGACCACGCGGCCGTCCGCGGCGCGGCGCGCGGTGGCGAGGTTGGCCCGCAGGGTGCGCGGCAGGTCCAGCCGGCCGCCGGGCCGCCGGGTCGGTGTCGGCAGCTGGATCCCGGTCAACGCGGGCCGCACCCGGTTGGCCAGCTGGTCGGTCAGCTCGCGCACGAGCCGCGCCACCAACGGCCGCAGCCGGGCCAGCGCCGACTCCGACAACCCGCCCGCCAACGACAGGACGTTGCGCAACAGGTCGACCGACGGCCGCACGGAGCCGGGGTCGATCTCCAGCGCCGCCTCCAAGCGCCCGCCTTCCGCGGCGGCCGCCAGGACTTCTTCGCGGACGTGCTCGCCGAACAGGTCCCGCAGCTCCTCCGACCACTCGCGCACGTCGGGGAACGGGCTGGAGCGGTCCGCGCCGAGGTCGCCGCGCGCCGCCCCTTCACCCCGATCACGCCCGTACAGCTCGTCCAGCGCCGCCGCGTACCGGGCCGCACCGGCCGGGCGTTCACCGTTCGCCCCGAGCACCAACCGCCACCGGACGCCGACGGGCAGCTCGCCCACGTGGGACCGGGCCGACGCACCGCCGACGGTCGGCTCAGCAGTCGGCTCAGCCGGCTCGGCAGTCGACCCGGCCACGCCGGCGGACCCCCGCTCGGGCAGCAGGCCGTGCGCCCGCAACGCGTCCACCGCCGCGTGCTCGGCGTCCAACCACACCGCCAGCAGCTCCGGATCCGGCGCGCCCGCCGCGTCGACCCGGTCACCGGTGCGTTCCTCCACCACCGCCAGCACCCGGGCCCGGGCCGCCGGCCCCACCGAGGTGAACGCGCCGCGCAGCGCGGGCAGCCGGGAGAGGAAGTCCCGGTCCGCCAGGCCCTCCACCCGGTCCAGCAGCGGCGCCAGCGCCTCCGGCGTCTCCAGCAACGGCCCGGCCGCCGCGAGCACCCCGGTCAGCCCGAGCCGCAGCACGCCCCGGCGCTCCGGCGTGCTCGCACCGTCCACCCACGACGCCACCCGCTCGCCCAGCACCGAAGCGGGCACCAGGCCGAGCAGCACGCGCGCCGCGCCGGCCGCACCGGCGATCAGCGGCGTCCCCGAGTCGGCCAACGACCGCAGGCACGCCTCGAGCCGCAGCCCGTGCACCCCCGGCCGCTGGCCCAGCTCCACCAGCGCCCGCGCGTCGGCGACGTCCTCCGACCCGGCGAGCCCGTCGAGCTGCGCCACCGCCGCCGTCTCCAGCTCCAGCGCCAACAACGGGTGCGCGTCGAGCACGTCGCCGGGGGTGCCGGGCACGTGACCGGCGCGCAACCGGTCCAGCAGGTCCAGCCCCGCCAGCAGCTCCCGCAACGTCCCCGACGACGGCAGCACGGTCGCCGCGTCGGTCAGCAGCGCGTCGACCATCGCGGGCAGGCCGCACAGCGCCGCGTCCAGCAGATCGCCCAACACGGCGGTGGGTGTGTGCCCGCCCCGCTTCTCCCGTTCGGCGCGCCGGGCCCGCAGCCGGCCGAACGCGGCCAGCTCCGGCGTCGCGCCCCACAACCCGGCCACCGGCAGCGTCGCCGCGGTCGCCGGGGTCCACGCCACCGTCCACCGGGTGGTCAGCGCGTCGCCACCGCCGACGCCCGTGGTCGCGGTCTCCTCGCCGTAGGTCACGCCGAGCACGGTCAGCCGCCGCAACGCCACCTCCCGCCGCGCGTCCAGGTCCGACCGCAACGGGTCCAGCCGCAACGACACCGGTTCGCGCGAGTCCGGACCGGGCAGCCGCAGCGACGCGACCAGCGCCTCCACCGCCGGCGCCAGACCGGACCGTGGCGTGCCGGGCGCGAGCACCCCGGTGCGGCGGCCCACCAGCACGTCACCGGCGGCCCGCGCCACGACCCGACCGCGGCCCAGCGGCTCGGCGTGGGTCAGCACGGTCTGCACCGCCTCCACCAGCTCGCCGCGACCGGGCGCGGGCAGGCCGCGCAGCCGGGCCAGGTCGATCGCCAGCCGCAGCGCCTCCCGCGCCTCACCGGGACCGGCCGGGTGGCCGAGCTCCCGCACCCGCGCGCAGATCCGGACGATCAGCGACGCGGCGGCGGCCTCCACCGCCTCCGGGTCGCCCGCCGCCTCCAGCACGGCCTGCTGCCACTCAGGGTCGCGGATGCCCGCCGGGTAGCCGGAACGCTCGTCCAGCAACGCGAACCCGTAGGGCACCAACGACGTGACGACGTCACCGGCGGCCGGGACGGAGGAGTCCACCGGCCCGTCCAGCAGCGCCGCCGCGTGGAACGACCCGATCACCGCCGCGCAACGCCGGCCGTCGACCTCCTGCACGGCCCGGCGCATCCACGCCTCCCGGCGCAGGTCGTGCGGGTCCACGCCGACGCCCTCGGCGTCCTGGCGCAACGCCCAGCCGACCATCAACGCGGCCCGCCGCACCGCTTCCGGCGTCTGGCCGGGCGCGGCGGCCTCCACCAGCCGGTCCCACAGGTCGTCGCCGTCACGGCCGGTCGTCGCGCCGCGCAACGCGTCGGTCAACGGCGACGCGCCCCGCGGCGGCTGCCGGTGCCCGTCGCCGCGCGCCGCGAGCGGCAGGTCGCACGGCCGCACCTCCACGCCGTGGCGGCGCGCCCACCGGATCGCGGCCAGCTCGGGTGAGAAGTCCGCGAACGGGTAGAACGCGAGGTCGCCGTCGGGCGAGGCGCCGGACAGCGCGACCGGCGCGACCAGGTCGGGATCGGCCAGGAACGGCAGCCACTCCCCCAGTTCCTCCGGCAGCTCGACCAGCAGCACCTCCGGCGCGAACCGGTCGAGCAGGGCGGGCACCACCGCCGCCAGCGCGGGCGAGTGGTGCCGCACCCCGATCAGGTGAGGGTGCCGGTGCTCGGCCAGCTCACGCATCGAGGACGTCACGGAGTTCCCACAGCCGCCGCCACGTGCGCGCGCCGGTCTCGGCGCGCCGCCGCACCGCTCCGTCCCAGTAGCCGAGCAGCCGGGCCGCGTCGGCCGGGTCGTCCTTGCGGACCACGCCGAGCAGGTGGCCGGGCAGCAACGACAGCGGGTCGCGGTCGCCGGGGAAGTAGGCGTCGGCCAGCCCCAGCGAGGTGGCGACCGACACCGCCTCCGCCGTGCTCATCACCGTGGACGGCCGCTCGACCGCCCACCCCTCCTCCGACACGCCGTTGCGCAGGTCGCGGAACGCGGTGACGAGCACTTCCAGCACCACGTCGTCCACGGCGAACGGCGCGCTCACGCGGGCCAGCGCGGCGCTCGCCTGCCGCCGCACCAACGCCGTCTCGGCCGCCAGGTCGCCGATGGGCCCGACGGTTTCGAAGTTGAACCGCCGCTTCAACGCCGCCGACATCTCCGACACGCCCCGGTCGCGGAGGTTGGCCGTGGCGATGACGGTGAAGCCGGGTGCGGCGTGCACGGTCGCGCCGTCCGGGCCTGCCAACTCGGGCGCGGACAGCTCGGGCACCGCGATGCGCCGGTCCGACAGGATCGACACCAGCGCGTCCTGCACCTCCGGCAGGCACCGGGTGACCTCTTCGACGCGCACCACGCCGCCGCCGCGCATGGCGGTGAGCACCGGTGACGGCACGAGCGCGCGCGGGCTCGGGCCTTCGGCCAGCAGCAGCGCGTAGTTCCAGCCGTAGCGCAACTGGTCCTCGGTGGTGCCCGCGGTGCCCTGCACGACCAGTTGGCTGCTGCCGGACACGGCGGCGGCCAGCAGCTCGGACAGCATCGACTTGGCGGTGCCGGGTTCGCCGACCAGCAGCAGGCCGCGTTCGCCCGCCAGCGTCACCACGGCCCGCTCGACCAGGGCCCGTTCACCGACGAACTTGGCGCCGATCACCAGCCGGTTCGGCACGCCGGCCACCGACACGCCCTTGGGCAGCGCCAGCGGGTCGCCGCTGCCCATCACGAACGTGACGACGGCACGCGGGGTGAGCAGCCAGCCCGGCGGGCGGGGCCCGCTGTCGTAGGCCGCGAGGAACGCCAACTCCTCGCGGAAGGCGTCCTCGGCGGGTTCGACCTGCCTGGGTGCGGTCACTTGCGTCCTCCGGTCCTGAGCTCTTCGTAGGCGGGCGCGTCGCCGTCGAGCACCCGTTGCCAGGCGCGGGCGAACAGGTCCGCGACGGGTTCCCGCGGCACGATGGCGCCGGGCTGCCCGTTGGCGTAGTCGAACATCGGCGCCTTCCAGCCCTCCAGCGGCAGGTGCGGCGCGGACAGGGCCAGCCACCCGCCGGGCAGGAACAGCGACCGCCCGGCCCTGGCGCGTTTCGCGGTGAGCACCAGGTCGGTCGCGGCGAGCGCGGTCCGGGCCTGGCGCAGCCGCGCGGGTTTCCAGCCGGTCCACCTGGCCACGTTCGCGTCCGTCGGGTCGGGCAGGGCGAGCAGTTGCAGGTACAGCGCCGCCGCGTCCTCGGTCAGCCCGAACCGCGCCGAGACCTCCGCCACCAGCGCGGGCACGGACACCATCGGGTCCTGGTGGTAGGCGGCCGGGTCGACGCCCTCGGGCGCGGGGACCGCGCACAGGGCGGTGAGGCGGTCGTCGGCCAGCCGGTCGAGCATCCGCTGCACGTCCTGCCCGCCGGCCAGCGCCGTCAACGCGACGAACAGCTCCCGGTCGGCCGGTTCGACGAGACCGGGCCTGACCACCAGGCGGCAGTACTCGTCGCCCGCGCGGGCCAGCTCCAGCCAGTCGTGGTATTCGTGGACGCCGTCCTCGGTGAGCAGGTCGACGCCGAGCAGCGCGCACACGCGCTCCAGCTCGACCCACCGGCCGAGGTCGAGGGCGAAGCGCGGGTGCGCGACCCGCTGCCGGGCCAGGGCCAGCGCCTCCGGCAGCCGGGCGCGCAGCGGCGAACCGGCCGGCAGCCGGTGCGCCAGCCACCCCAACGCCTCCGGAACCGCCCACAGC
This sequence comes from Saccharothrix sp. 6-C, assembly GCF_016695385.1. Taxonomy (NCBI): domain Bacteria; kingdom Bacillati; phylum Actinomycetota; class Actinomycetes; order Pseudonocardiales; family Pseudonocardiaceae; genus Saccharothrix; species Saccharothrix sp. 6-C. Next base: position 4,561,873 of record NZ_CP064192.1, read on the forward strand.
GCCGCCCGGTCGAACCCGTCCGGGTGGCGGGCCTCCAGCCCGGAGCCGGTGAACGTCAGGTCGGCGTCCACGACGAGCCACGGCGTGAGGTCCGGGTTGACCAAGCCGGCCACGTACTCGCCGGCGTTGCGCAGGTTCAGCAGCTTCACCGCGTCCACCAGCACGTCGTCCGGCACCGGCGACCGCCGACCGTGCGCGGCGGTCCACACCTCGGCGACCGCGGCCACGTCCGGGCCGCTCGTCCACAGGTCGGTCGGGTCGGCGGGCACGGCGGCGGCGACCAGTTCGAGCCGGAACGAGTCGGCCAACCCGCGGAACCGCTCCTTGGCGGCCTTGGCGGCGCCCGAGGACAGGCCGAGCAGGTGCCGGTCGGCGGTCGCGAGGAAGTTCGCGTCCCACCGGCTGACGCCGGGCAGGCCGGCCAGCAGCAACGTCGCCTCGGCCGAGCCCAGGCCGGTCAGCTCGACCAGCGCGGGCACCGCCTCCGGGAACCACGGTGCGGGGCCCCGCTCGGCGAGCGCGTCGAGGAACCTGGCCACCCGTTCGGGCCCGAACGGCGTGCGGACCTGCCGGGCCGACTCGACGTGCCAGCCCTTCGGCAGGTCGAACGCACCGGGCGTGCGGCTGAACTGGAGGCCGTCGAACCGGCTGCCCGGGTCGTTGCGCCACTGGGTCTCGAACAGGGCGATGAACCCGTCGCGCACCGGCACGACCCGGTCCTTCGGGCTCGCCTCGCCCTTGTGCACGACCACGCCGACGGTCCGCCAGTGCCCGGCGCCGTCGGCCAGGCCGCCGTCCGCGACCGACCGCAGCACGAGCGCCAGCGCGGCCCGCTGGTCGTCCGGGGTGAGCGGTGACGCGGCGCGGTGCGCGAGCGCGGCCAGGTGCGGCAGCGCGTCGAACCAGCGCGGCGCGTTCGACAGCGGCAGGGCCCGTGCCTCGGGCCGGGCGACCGCCTCGCCCAGCGCGGTGATCAACGCGGGCAACCCGGTCGGCACCAGGCCGCGCGAGTTGTAGGACCGGTAGCCGCCGAACCAGTTGAGCGCGGCGTTGACCTCGTCCTCGGTGACGTCGGGCCCGGTGGGCGCGAGGACCGGGTCGACCGCGCGGGCCGCCTCGGCGACCTCGCCGTAGCCCCGGTAGGAGCGCTCCAGCTCGGCGGCCCGGCGGACCACGTCGACCACCCCGGAGATCAGCGCGGGGTGCGTGAGGCCGGGCAGCGCGGCGGCGACGACACCGGCGAGCCCGCCGCGTTCGCCCTTGACCAACGCCGTCAGCCGCTCGCGGATCGTGCGCTTGTCCGGCCCTTCCGCGCGGGCGGCGGCGAGCATCCGGTTCACGGCTTCGCGCGTCACGCCGCGCAGCGCGGCGGAACCGGGCTCGTCCCGCGGTCGCAGGAGGTGCCACCACTCCAGCGGTGGCACGAACGGCGTGCCCGTCGCGTACGGCGGGTGCTGCGCGGTGGCCGACACCGCGGCCAGCCTGACGCCCTCCGCGTCGAGCACGACCATCGTCCGGTTGCTGGACGCCAGCGTCAGCTCCGCGCCACCGGGCAGCCGCAGCACACCGGTCGGGGTGTGGAAGGCGCCGGGCAGCCGGACCCGGCGGCCGTCCACGCCCTCGCCGACGCACGAGCCGTCCGCCTCGCGGCGCACCCGCCAGCCGTGCAGGCCGTCGGCCGCCCCGAGCGGGCTGGCCTGCGTCGCGGGGACGGCGGGCCGGAGGTCGCACTGGGCCAGTTCGAGCGACGCGCCGTCGGCCGCGAAGTCCTCGATGAAGCGGGGCAGGCTCGCCCGACCGCGCCGACCGGTCGCCGGGTCGACCTCGAACCAGCGCCACGCGTGGTCGTGGAACGCGCCGGTCCACAAGGTGGTGCCGTCGCCGTGCGCGTCCGCCGGCGCCGGCATGACCGTGTCACCGGGGTGCACGGCCCGCTCACCGGTGAACCGGCCGCCGCCGGGCAGGGCGATGGACGCCCTCGCCAGTTCGTGCCGGGAGTAGCTCCGGTTGCCCTCGGTGGGCGCGAACACGTGGTCCGGCGCGTCGCTCCAGTACGCCAGCTCGCCGTCCGGGCCGTGCCAGCGCACGAGCAGCACACCGTCGAACCACGACCCGGTCGGCGCGAAGCCCCAGCGGTGCCGGGCGTCGGCCGGGATGCGGGAGACGTGCTCGGCGAGCACGCCGTCCGGGCCGACCACCACGAACGTCTCGCCGCGGCGCAGCACCAGCGCGGGCCAGCCCTCGCCGCACACCACGACGCCGTCGTCCTTGGGCGTCCCGACCGAGGCCAGGCGTGCGACGGCCTCCTCCAGGGCGGGCCACCCCAGCTCGTCCAGCAGGCCCGCGCGCAACGTCCGGTGCAGGGCGGCGGCGACGTCGGTGCGGGAGAGCGACTCGGCCGCCTCGGGCACGTCCACGTACGCCTCGGGCAGCCGCACGACGGACAGCTCGCCGAGGTGGTCGGAGAGGTCGGGCAGGCCGACGGCGGTGTCGTGCCCGACCCGCGCCGCGATCCACGCGCCCAGCGCGCTGCGCAGACCCGGCACGGCCATCGCGGCGGACAGCACGTCCGGCGCGACGGCCGTCGGACGGGTCTGCGAGCGGGCGTGGACGATGAACCCGGCGCCGAGCGCGGCGCCGAACCGCTCGGACGCGGCCAGCGCGGCGAGGTCCCGACGGCCGGGATCGTCGTCGGTCAGCCACCCGGCGACGTCGAGCTGCTGGTCGTCCCGCTGGCCGCGGGCGATCGGCACGTCGTGCGACACCAGCAGGTCCAGCACGTCCAGGTCGCCCTGGCGGTAGTAGCGCAGCGCGCGGACCGGCACGCCGTCGGCCGCGAGCCGGCCGGCCATCGCCTCGACCAGCTCCAGCAGCCGCACCGACCGCGCGGTGCCGCGCCACCCCGACGAGCGGACCGCGAGGACCGACGACAGCCACTCGGCCGGGTTCGCCTCCACCTCGTCCGGCCCGATCAGCGCGCGGGTCGCGCCGCACGCGGTCAGGATGTCCAGCCACAGGTCGAGCACCGACTCGGAGTCGGGCACGAACGCCAGCAGCCGGCCGCGCACCTCCGCGTCGCCCTTCGCCAACGCCACCAGCGAGGCGCGGTAGGACTTCCAGAACGCGCCGCCCGCGCGGCTGATCGCGGAACTGTCCAGGATCGCGCGCAGCAGCCGCTGGTCCTCGGTCACGAGGTCGCGCTCGGCCGCCTTGGCCAACCGCCGCAGGTCCTCCGGCATCCCCGTGTACGGCGGCAGGCCACCGCGGGTGCGCTCCACGCACAGCGTGAAGAACAGCTCGTAGGCCGCGTCCGGGTCGTGCTTGCGGGCCAGGCCCTTGGCGTGCGCGGACAGCGCCTTGGCGGTCAGCGCGCCGGCGAACGCGAACTCCAGGAACACCTCGCGCGTGCGCTCCGGGTCGACCGCGAGGTCGTGCACCTCCTCCGCCTCGCGGGCCTTGCCGAACATGCTCGCCGCGTAGCTGGTGTTGCCGTGCTGCAGGAAGATCCGCCCGGCCTGCTCGTAGAAGGTGGGCAGGAAGTGCGGCGCGGACCGGCCGAGCATGGCGCCCAGCGCGGTGAACCCGTCCTTCGCCGCGCCGGCGCGCGACTTGGCCGTGCGGGCGAGCCGTTCGACGTCCTTGACCAGGTTGAGCGCGTGGTGGCCGTTGGCCGGGTCGTGCACCAGGGCCCAGGCGGGGAAACCGAGCGCGCTGCGCTTGCCGGTGCCGACGTCGGCGACCCGGACGGGCGCGTCGAACCCGAGGTATTCGCAGGTCAGGTCCTCGGCGCGGCCGAGGACGGCGGGCACCAGCCGCACCACGACGCGGCCGTCCAGGCCCTCATGGGCGTAGTGGCGGGCGGTGACGGTGTCGCGGTCCTCGCCGACGTCGCCGGCGCCGGGCAGCACGGCTCCGGCCGAGATCAGGGTCTTCGGGCTCAGCTCGCTCACGGGGCCACCACAGCTTCCTCGACGACGCGACCGGCGTGGATCGCCGCCGCCATGCGCATCCCCTCGGACCACGCGACCGGTCCGACGTCGGCGAGCGGCAGCGCGGTTCCGTCCTCCAGCGACCAGCGCAGCTCGCCGGTCCACGTCTCGCCCTCGGGGTAGTCCGAGCCGAGCCAGTAGCGGGCCTCCACGACCCGGCCGTCCTCGAACGCGGAGTAGACCGCGTCGCCGCCGCGCACCGGGTAGCCGAGCGTGCGGCACCGGCCCAGCGCGTGGTTGAGCTGCTCGAACCTGCCGCCGGCGTAGTCGTCGACGGACGTCTTGCCCGTCGGCTCGGCCGGGCGGGCGTAGGTCTGCCGGAACAGCTGCTGCACCTGCTGCTCGACGCCGAGCTCCGCGCCGAACTCGCGCAGCTCCTCCAGGTCCTCCAGCAGCACCGGGTGCGGGATGTCCACGACCTCCGGCTTCAGCCGGCGGGTGTCGCCGTCGAGGGTCACCACGCCGAGCCCGCGCTCGGGGTCGGCGTCGCGCAGGAACCCGGTCTCCGGGCCGCCGCCGTCGTCGGCCGTGACGACGAGGTCGCGCAGCGCGTCCGCCCACGCCGCGTCGGCCCAGACCTCGGTGATCAGCGCGGCGGGCACCGGCAGCGAGCGCACCATCCAGCCGTCCACGGTGGACAGGCACTCGGCGCGGTGCCGGGACAGCCACTCGGCGAGCTGGCGGAGCTGGACGACCCTCGGGTCGTCCTTGAGCGACGCGGGCACCGAGGAGAGCACCTTGCCCTTGCCGTTGCGGCACTGGACGCGCCCGTTCTCCCCGAGCCGCACCTGGTACCCGGACGCGTGCCCAGCTTCGGATTGGGCATCGAGCCAGCCCACGGTTCCTCCTGCGAGTCGTTCACGACGGTGTGGCGCGGAGGTTAGCGAGGGGGTCCGACACTGTGATCGGATCGGCCGGTTCGTCGCCTCGTCGTGACCGGCGGCGGGCCTGCACGATCGGGCGGCTTTACCTCAAGCCTTGCCCAAATCAGGTGCGAATGTGACCGGCGTCTCCCTAGCCTCTGTCCCATGAGACTGCTGCTGTGGATCGCGCTCACCTGCGCGCTGGCGGTCGAGGGGGCCATGGTCCTCCCGCTGCTGGCTGGCGTGGCGATCGTCGGTTGCGCCGAAGTGCGCCGCCGCTCGCCGCGCCCGCCCGCCCGGACCCGCCATGACCTGCTCGCCCGTTGACCCGACGGTCGTGACCACTCGAGACGATCGACTTCGTGCGCCGGGGCACGCGTTGTCCTGAGGCAGCGCGGTGAACTCCTGCGCCGCCTGACGCTCACGCCGAGCGAAGGCCACGGCCCCGGCGTGCCCCACCCCGAGTAGAACACCGCCGTTGCCCGGATGTCCTTCTGCACCACCGCTACGGCCGGCTGCGGCGAGAGGGTGAATCCTGCTCGAGCGGCGGGCCGCCGGACGGGGCGCGGTGGATCCTCGAGCCGGACCCTGAACCGCGGGTGGAGGAGGTGCGGCCGGTGGTGGTGCCCGACGCGCGACAACCGGGCGGACCCGGGCACGGCGACGACGGTGACGAGCCGCGCACCCACAACCGCGTGACCGCGGCGGCGGTGGGCACGGCGGTGCAGGTGGGTGTGGTGCACGGTGGCCTGCACGTCCACCCGCGGGACCAGCCGGGTCCGCCCACCGGTCGGGCCGCCCTGCCGGACGAGGCCGCGGAGCGGCTCGCCCGCGCGGCCGGCTCCCAGTGGCGGCGTGAGGAGGGGCGGCGGCGGGTGTGGGAACCGTCCCCGCTGCCGGTCCGCTGGCGCCTGGCCCCCGGCGGTTCGACCGACCGCGCGGCCGGCGGTTCGACGGACCGCGCGCCCGACGCCCACGACGCCGGACCGGGCACGACCGGCGACGCCGTGGTGGCGACAGGCCGCCTGGACGACGTCGTGCGGGTCTACCGCCGACTCCGGTTCGGGAGGCTGGTGGTGCTGGGTCGGCCCGGATCGGGCAAGACGGTGCTGACGCTGCGGCTCGTCCTGGACCTGCTGGACACCCGCGCCGACCGCGATCCGGTGCCCGTCGTGTTCAGCCTCGGCTCGTGGGACCCGACCGGGATCGAATTCGAAGACTGGCTCATCGACCGGTTGGTGCGCGACTACGCCGGGCTGGACGCGACGGGCCCCGACGGGAGGTCGCTCGCCGCCGCGCTGGTCGAGGCGGGCCGCGTGCTGCCCGTGCTGGACGGGTTCGACGAGATCGCCGACGGCCTGCACCACGCCGCGCTCGACGAGCTCAACGCGACCGCCACGCCCCTGGTGCTCACCAGCCGAACCGGGCAGTACGAGGCCGCGGCGACGGCGACCCGGCCGCTGATCGGCGCGGCCGGGATCGAGCTGCTCGACCTGACCCCCGACGACGTGGCCGAGCACCTGTCGCAGACCGCGCGCGACCCGGGCCGGTGGACCCCCGTCCTGGACGAACTGCGGGCTCGTCCCCGGACCGACGCCGGTGACACCCTCGCCGCGGTGCTCTCGACACCGCTGATGGTGTCCCTCGCCCGCGGCGCGTACGACGCCTCGCCCGACCGCGATCCCGCGGAACTGCTGGACACCGGCCGGTTCGGCTCCCCCGCGGGCGTCGAGGCGCACCTGCTGGCCGACTACACCCTCGCCGCCTACCGGCGACCGCCGCACGACGGCCTCCGGCGGCGCTGGGAACCCGAGGACGCCGAGCGGTGGTTGGGCTACCTCGCCTGGCACCTGACCGAGCTCGGCACACCCGACCTCGACTGGTGGAAGCTGGGCGCGGCCCTGGGCCACCGGACCCGGGCGCTGGCGGTGGCGCTCGTGTCCGGCCTGGTGATCGGGCTCGTCGAGGCGATCGTGGTGGCAGCCCTGGTGGGAACCGGCGGGCTCACGTCGGCGCTGGGCGCCGGGCTGGTGGTCGGGTCTCTCGCCGGAGGCGCCTTCGGCGTGGTGAACCGGCTGGCGGGCAGGCACCTGCCCGCGGCGTTCGAGCCCTCGCGCGTGCGGGTCCGGATACCCCCGGTCGCGGGAGCGGCCCACGCCGGGATCGTCCCGCGGCTGCGGTGGGGGCTCGTGATCGGACTGGTGTTCGGGCTCGTGTTCACGGTGGTGCGCAAGTTCCCGCTCGGCGCGGCCGGGTTCGAGGGCGGGTTCGCCAACTGGGTGCTCCTGGTCCTGTTCGACGCGGTGGTCTTCGGGCCGCTGTTCGCGCTCGGGGCCGGGATCACGATGGGGCTCACCGCCTGGCTCGAGACACCCCTCGACACCAGGTCGGCGGTCAGCCCCCTCGACCTGCTGAGGAGGAACCGGGCGAACACCGCCTTCCGGGTGCTCGTGGTGGTGCCCGTGCTCGGGCTCGTCATCGGCGTCGGCAGCGGGCTGGCCTTCGACCTCGCCCGGGTGCTCCTGGCCGGAACCGGGTTCCACGTCCGGTGGGACGCGGCCTCCCGGATCTCGATCGGGCTCGTCGCCGGTCTCGGCTGCGGCATCGGCTACGCGTTCAGCGCGACCGCGTGGGGCCGGTGGGCGACCCTGGCGCGGGTGTGGCTGCCGTTGGCCGGTCGGCTGCCCTGGGCCGTGCCGGCTTTCCTCGACGACGCCCACCACCGCGGCGTGCTGCGCCAATCCGGCGCCGCCTACCAGTTCCGCCACGCACGGCTTCAGGAGCAGCTGGACCGCACCTACCGCGACGCGCGGAGGAACCGCCGCCGGAGCGGGGCGCGGCGCCGACGGCCGGGTCGGCGGTCGCCCTGACCCGGCCCGCGGCGACTCCGCGAGTTCCGCGGGGACCTGCGACCTACCGCGCGGTCGGGGTGGCCGGCACTCTGGAGGACCTCGCCGACGTCGGGCGGGTGCGGAGGGTGGACGACTTCGTCGGCCCGGGCACCGGCCGGAACGAGGAGGCTCGATGACCCCGCCGGACAAGCCGATCCAGAGCGTGGCCAAGGGTGATCGCGGATTGCGGGAGCAGAGGAAGCAGAAGAACCGCGGGTTGACGATCACGCAGCAGGTCACGGTGACCCGGACCGACAGGACCACGGACGGGCAGCAGTTGCGGGGCACCTACGGGTTCATCCCCAACCCGCACCGGAACCCCGCCTACAACAAGGACCAGCAAGGCTTCTACCTCGCCGCCTACGAAGCCGCCTCCCGCGACGTCACCGACGCCGCCCACCGGTACTCGCTCGTGCAGCCGGAACTCCTGGAGTTCGACTTCGCCGGCGTCACCTACCGCGCGGAGAAGTGGCTGATCGGGCAGGGCAGCCGCAGCAAGTGGCGGGTGGACGGCCCGGAGGAGCCCGGGTGACGGGTCAGCGGTCGGTGATGTCCAGGTAGCCACCGACCGTCACGGTGCCGTCGTCCACCGAGAGGCCCAGCGCCACGGGCGTCGCGTCGAAGCTCACCTCGTCGAGGTCGACGTGCAGGGTCGGCACCCGGTAGACGTCGAACGAGATGCCGGTGAGGGCGTCGGCGACGTACGGGCTGATCACCCCCGACAGCGCGTCCACGACCCACGACAGCACGATGCTGACGATGTCGCCGCTGGTCGGGGTGATGTCGAGGTCGAACCCGCCGACGTCGACCGTGTGCGCGGACAGCACCGCGTCGTCCAGGTCCAGCCGCACGGTGGCGACCGGGTCGGGCGACAGGGTCAGGTCGAAGAAGCCGTCGACCGACCCGCCGACGATCCAGTCGATCCCGGCCGACCCGCTGCCGGACACCGAGGCCGCCACCGAGATCGTGCGGTCGTCGGCGACCCAGCCGTCGCTGCGGACGTCGGACAGGGTGACGGTCGCCTTGTAGTACGCGGTGCCGAGGAGGACGTCGGTGGAGTCGTGGGGCCAATCGGTGAGCCCGTCGAGCGCGTCGGTCGCGGTGGAGGTGACCGCGCCGACCGCGTCGGGGCCGAGGACGATGAAGAACGGGGCAGGGTGCCACCCGGAGAACTGCCGGTCGGGCGCCGGGTTCCCGGCGATGTTGGCGGAGACCACCAAGTGGTCGTCGGCCACCTGCACCACGGGTTGGGTGAGCGATATTCCCTCGATCGAGGGAATCGGCACGGGGATCCCGGTGAGCAGCTGCCGCCCGGCCTCCAACGCGATCGGGACGACCTTCTGGTTGTAGACCCAGTCGGGGAACCGCTGCCCGGTCGACACGGTCGCGCTCAGCGGCGTGGCCACCAGGTTCGGGCCCGACTCGTCGACGGTCGCGGCGATCCGCACGGACGCCGTGTCGTGGGCGGGTGTGCCGTCGACGGTCAGGGTCAGCTCCACCTCGGGCAGGTCGACGTGGAAGGTGCGGCCGTCGTAGGTGTCGGCGACGCCCCGGAGCAGGTCGTCCCGGCTGATCCCCTCGACTTCGCCGTCCCGCACCACGGCGCGCGCGAGGCCGCCGTGGTCGACCTCGGACGTCAGGTCGAACGCGGGCGCCCGCACGACGTCCCAGTCCAGCCGGTAGTCGACGTCGCCGTCGGAGAAGGTGGTGGTGCCGCTGAAGTACCGGGGGTACTGCTCCTGGTAGATCCGGCCCGCGATGTCGTCGAACGTGCCGGTCGAGAGTCCGAGGGCGACGTCGCTCATGTGGTTTCTCCCCTCAAAGGGCGTTGGCGGCCCTGGTGATGGCGCACTTCTTCTCCAGCAGCTCCACGGCTCGCTCCCAGGTGATGCCGCAGACCTCGACCAGCGCCTCGGCCATCGTGTCGAGGTCGAACCTGCCGAGCTCCAGCAGGGCGTCCGCGATGTCGACCACCGACTGCGCGAAGTGGACGAACAGCGCCTCGACCACGTCGACGGCGGTCTGCCCGACCCACAGCACGCCCTTGACGAGCAGGGTAAGCCACGCTTCGACGTCGTCGAGGACGGCTTTGAAGAACTCCTCCGCGTGCCCGGAGATCCAGGTCGCGATGGCCCGCGGCAGGTCGGTGAGCACCCGGGCGTCGACCGCGAGGTCCATGTCCGCGGCGAGCCGCACGCCCGCCCAGGTGAGGTGCAGTCCGGCGGCCAGGCTCGCGCCCCGCGGGCCCACGGCGCAGGAGGCCTCCAGGGTCGCGTCGGGCCCTTCGACGTGGACGCCGGCGGGGATGATCGTGATCCCGCCCACCGTGACGTCGCCCTGGAGGGTGAGGTCGAAGCAGTAGGCGCCGGCGAAGCTGCCGGCGAAGCTGCCGGCGAAGCTGCCGGCGAAGCTGCCGGCGAAGCCGGTCGAGGTGGACAGCGTCGCGCTGATCTCGGTGTGGAACAGCCCGGCCAGGTCGGTGGTGAAGGTGAAGGTGAACCCCTTGGAGTCGGCGTGACCGCTGAAGGTCTCGGTCAGGCCGAGGAGTTCGATCCGGCCGGAGGCGTCGAAGTAGGTCTTGCCGGTCTGGCCGATGACGGTGGTGTCGATGTCGACGTGCGGTCCGGTCGTGCCGGTGGCGTCGGTCAGCTGGAACAGGTCGCCGAACGTCACGGCGGGGTCGATCGAACCGGCGGCGATGATGCCCTTGGCGCCGACCACGGCCTTGATTCTGATCGTCCAGTCGAGGAACCGCACCTGCGCATCGAGCCCGAACCCTTTGGGGTACAGGTGGCCGTCGGGCGCGGTCCAGCCGTTGGGGTCCGCCACGACGTAGCAGTCGAGCTTGTCGATCGCGATGTCGTCGAGCAGCGGCACGGAGTTCAGGTCCGTGCCGGTGAACTGGCCGACGATGCGGGCCAGGGTCAGCTCGTGCCCGGGTTTCGGGTCGAGCGCGAAGACGAACGCGCTGGGGTCGGTGAAGTCGGTCAGTTCCCCGCCGATGAGGAGGGTGAAGGCGTCGTCGCCGGTGCCGATGAGGAACTTGCCGAGCAGGCCGATCGTCAGGCCGGTGTCCTCGACGGCGAGGCCGAGGCCGAACTCGTCGATGGTCAGGCCCTGGATGCCCAGCGGGTTGACCCAGTGTTCGAGGGTGACCGACAGTTCCATGGTCAGCGCCTGGATCATGATCATGCCGCGGCCGGCGAGGTGGAGCGCTTCGCCCTGCACGGTGAAGGTCAGGTCGGCTTCGAGGAGGAACTTCGTCGGGGCGAGGTCGACCACGAGCTTGGTGAACTGGACCGAGGCGACGGTGGCGATGTCGGTCAGGGTGCCGCGGATGTCCGACTGCGGGAGGTTCGCGGGGTCGATGTGCGCGGCGAGGGCGAGTTCCGTGCCGGGCGGCAGCACGTTCGACAGCACGCTGAGCGCCTTGTCGGTGAGCGACAGCGACCCGGCGAACGTCACGCCCTCCTCCACCGGGTACGGCAGGCCGTCCGCGCCGGGCAACGGCTGGGTCCACCGGTCGGTGGACAGCAGCAGGGAGGCGTTGCGGACGGTGACGTAGTCGAACACCTCACCGAGCCCGGACCAGATCTCCTTGGGGTTCCAGTGGGGCGTGACGATCACGCCGACGAGGAACCCGGCCTGCCCGTCCCCGGTCGCGGGGGTCTGTGCGGAGCCGGTCTTGCGTGCCGCGAACAGCAGTCGGACCTGTCCGAACTGCTCGGCGTCGATCGTGGCGGTGGCGGCGAACTCGTAGTTGGTCGCGCCGGCGTCCTTGCTCTGCCGCACGACGACGGAGGCCTGGCGCACGGTGATCTCGTCGATGTGGGACCCGGTGATCACGGAGGCGTCGGCGAACGCGTCGGCGAGCGTGGTCAGCGAGAGGTCCGACAGCGTGCCTTCGAGCTCGAACCCGGTCTTGCGCACCGCGATCGACCCGGCGAACGACCCGGCCGGCTGCCCGCCGCGGCCGGTCAGCGCGGCCGTGGCGGCGAGGGTGCCGTCGAAGCCGGTGTCGGGTTGGTAGGCGAGGTCGAGGGAGCCGCCGGTGAGGTGCAGCGCGGCGGCGCCGATCGGGATGGTCCAGTCGCCGGCGACGGCGAGCCCGAACGAGTACCGCTTGGCCCGCAGCTCGGCCGACAGCGCCAGCCGGTCCAGGGTGAGGTCCGGCAGCCAGGTGGCGTCCGGCAGGTACTTGTGCACGATCTCGGTGAGCGGGACCGGTGTGCTCGGGTCGAGAGCCCCGGTGAACTCGACGCTCGACTTCGAGTAGTAGGCCGAGATGTCCACGTCGTAGGCGTCGAGGAACCGGAACGTGCCGGTCAGCCGGGCCGTGATGTCCTTGGCGCCGGTGGGGTCCTCGACGCCGAACCGGAGGCTGACGTCGGGGACGGAGACCTTGCCCGGCACGATGTCGAGGGCTTGGCCGGTGCCCACCTCGATCGCGACGGAGGCCAGCCGGGCCGGGGTGAGGCCGATGACCGCGCTGAGGTGGCGCAGGACGATGACGTCGGGCACCTTCAGCACGTCTTTCACCGTGTCCGCGACCTGGGCGCCGTGCAGGAAGTCGGCGAACGCGGCCAGTGCGTACCGGGAGAAGTCGGTGAGGTCGGCGTCGAGGATCAGGTAGGTGGTCAGCTCGTCGGCGCGCATCGACACGGGGATGTCGGGCACGCCGTGGCCGATGGCGATCGTGCTGTCGAACTCCAGGTAGGAGTCCGGTTCCGCCGACGCGACCGCGGCGAAGGCGAGCGGCAGCGTGAGGCCGCCGATCGACAGCGCCGGTGAGGGGTCGGTGGCGATGCGGGTGGTCGGCGCGGCGCCGCCGCTGATCGCGCCGTGCGGGTCGGGCAGGGTCAGGTCCGCGAACGTGGCGAGCGCGGCCAGCGTGCCCTGCTTGAGCACCTGGTCCGCGACCAGGTTCAGGCCCGTGGAGATCCCGGACCGCTCGACGCTGGACCACTCCAGCCGGGGGTTGGCGAACACCAGGCCCACCAGCGCCGGCGCGGTGTCCTTCCACGACGGGAAGGACACGCCCGGGTTCCAGTCGTCCAAGGTCAACACGACGAGCAGCGCGGGCCCGCCGCCGTCGGCCAGGTCGAACGACAGCGTCAGGCGTGGCGTCCCGACGCCGAGCAGGGTGGTCGACGTGCCGGTCAGCACGACGGCGTCGTCCCGCCGCCGCGGCCCGTCGACGGCGGTCAGCACCCACTGGCCGGCGGTGAGCGGGAACGAGTCCGCGACCAGGGCGCGGATGCCTTCGGAGCCGAGCGCGTCGGGCGCCATCGCGAAGGTGTTCCCGGTGACGAGGGCGGCGACGGCGGCTTCGAGGTCGTCCAGCGTATCGGTCACCGCTCAGCCGTCCAGTCGGGCCGTGAGCATGGCGCGGACGTTGGTGGTGATCGTGGCGCCGAGGTCGGCCAGCGTGCTCGGCGTGGTGAGTTCCTGGTTGATCCGGTTCAGCACCTGCTGCTTGTTGTCGGGCTTGTTGAGCTCCTTGTTGATGATGTCCTGGAAGCTGTCCCCGACCTCCGCGGTGATGGTGATGTCGTCGAGGTCGGCTTCGACGGTGAGGGCGGTGCAGGTGATCGTCAGGGTGTCCAGGGCGTTGTCGGCGCCGCCGCTGGTCGGCAGGGTCACGTCGACCGTGGCGTCGGCGATCGTGACGGTGTAGGGGCCGGAGAACGGGTCGTCGTCCCCGATCGCGACCGACACGGTGCCGGACAGCGTGAGCGGCGCGCTGAGGGTCTTGGTCTCCTTGTGCCCGTCGGGTTCGGTCACCTTCACCGTCGTCCCGTCGGCCAGGGTCGACAGTTCCACGGTGGCCCGCACGCCGGGGTCGAACGCGAGTCGCCCGGCCGGCGCGAGCGCGTTGGCGGCGCCGACCAGCAGGTTGTCCGTCAGGTCGATGGAGGTCTGGGTGTCGAGCAGGGTCACCTGGAACGAGATCGTGTCCGGTTGGTAGGGGTCGAGCGCGGGCGAGGTGACGGCGAAGACGCCGGCGGGCAGGTAGTAGTCGCTGTCGGGGTTGTTCACCGCCTGGCGGAACCGCTGGAACAGGTTGTCGTCCACGGAGGTGGAGTCGTCGGCGGTGCCGATGGACCGGTCGAGCACCGAGCGGAGGTTGTCGGTCAGCCCGCGGGCCAGGTTGTCGCGATTGTCGGGTTCGTTGAGGGTGTCCTGGAGGCACCTGACGAGTTCGCGTTGGCCGTCGTCGCTGCCGAACGCCTTCTCGGCGGCTTTCTTCCACACGTCCTTGTTGATGTAGTCGGTCTGGTCGAAGGCGACGTCGGTCAGCGTCAGGGTCGGCCGTGAGTCCTGCTCCGCGCCGCGGACGGTCAGCTGGTCGACCGTGATGACGGGTTGCCCTTGGTCGATCGTGACGGACCAGTCGACGTCGGCCCACAGGTCGGTGACGGACAGCGTGAACGACCCGGTGCTCACGAGGTCGAAGGTGGGCCAGGCGAAGGGCGCGCGGCGGGCGTCCGCGGTGACCTGGCCCGTGTCCGCGTCGGCGATGCTCAGCCACTGGTCGAGCTGGAAGCCACCGCTGACCGTGACCGCCTGCGGCTGGTCGGCGAACGTGCCGAACGCGATGGTGATCCGCGAGGTGTAGCCGGTGCCGTCGCGGTCCACGTCCAGGTCGGGTTCCAGGCGGGCGTTCTGGAGCCCTTCGACCGTCGTGCCCGAGGCGTTCAGGTTCGGCGCTTCCCGGCCGGGTGTGGGGATCGTGGTGTAGCGGTCGCTGTCGTCGATGGTCGGGTCGAAGTCCTCGGGTTCGGTGTCGACCATCCAGTCGAAGGTCGACTGGAACGCGTCGGTGAACATGTCGTTGAGGGTCGTGCGGGTGGCGTCGCCGTCCAGCGCGCCGAGCCGCCACTGGTCGGCGTGCAGCGGCAGCACCGTGCCGCCGTCGGACCCGGTGAGGCCGGAGAGCACCGTGGGCAGGTAGAACCTGGTCCCCGGCTCGGCCATCCTCGGCTGGAGGGTGTTGAACACGAATCGGAACAGTCCTTCGCTCACGGCGCACCTCCGGTGGTGGGTGGTCAGCGGCCTCGGTCGACCACGTGCAGCGCGATCCGCTCCAGCTCGTCGCGGTAGGGGTTGCGGGGGAACGGGCGCAGGTACTCCAGCGCGTCCAGCGCCTGGCGGCGGGCGTCGGCGTACGCGCGGGCGAAACCGGTGGTGGCGCGGACGTCGTCCACCAACGGGGTCAGGTCGTCGGGCACGGGCTGCTCGCCCCGCATGAACCGGCTGAGCCGGTGGTCGTCGCCCAGCTCCGCCATCGCGTACACGATCGGCAGGGACAGCCGGCGGCGGGCGATGTCCACGCCGCGTGGCTTGCCGGAGGCGGACTCGTCCTGGGTGAGGTCGAACAGGTCGTCCATGACCTGGAACGCGCGGCCGACGCGGCGACCGTAGTGGCCGATGCGCCGCACGTCCCGGGTGCGGCCGTCGACCAGCGCGATCCCGCACTCGCAGGCGAGCGCGAACAGCACGGCGGTCTTGCGGTCGATGGTGCGCCAGTACCGCTCCAGGAGCACTTCGGTGCGCCAGGACGGGTCCACGCGCAGCTCGTCCAGCTCGCCGCAGCAGATCCGGTAGGCGACGTCCAGCACGGACTTCACCAGGCCGAGGTCGCGGTCGCTGTCGATGCACTCCACGAACCCGCGCACCGCCTGCACGAACTGCATGTCGCCGACGATGATCGCCTGGCCGGGTCCGCGCGCGGCGTTCACCGAGGGCACGCCGCGTCGCACCGCGGACTCGTCCACCACGTCGTCGTGGATCAGCGTGGCGACGTGCAGCATCTCCAGCGACACCGCGCCGCGGGCGGCCTTGTCGGGCAGCTCCCCCGGCCCGTGCACCAGGTGCGCGGACAGGGACAGCAGCAGCGGCCGCACCTTCTTGCCGCCGTCGTAGAGCGCGCGTTCGGCGTCGGTGAGGTAGTCGCGCTGCGGCGCCAGCGCTTCGGCGAGCAGCGTGCGGTACCGGTCGAGGTCGGCGGACAGCAGTGTCCGCCACACCTCCGACACCGGGTCTTCCCGCGCGCCGGACCGCAGCGCGGTCACCCGCGGCGCCGCGTCGGCGGCGGTCACCGCCCCGGGTCCGCGAGCAGCGTGGCGTCCGCGGCAGCGACCGCGACGCGCAGCCGTTCGGCGACGGCGTCGCGCACGAGGTCGGCGACGAACCCGGCGGCGGCGATCCGGTCGCGGGCGACGGTGGCGGCCGCGCCGCTCCACGTCGCGTCGTCCAGGACCAGTTCGAACTCCGGCAGCTCGACCCGGACGGCGCCGGAGGCGTCGGTCACGGCGGCGGCGCCGGTGATGCGGCCGGTGCCGGTGCCCTCGAACAGGGTGGTCGGCACGGCGGCGGCGCGCAGCGCCTGGCGGTCCTCCCAGGCCATCCGGTGGAACTCGCGGATCAGGTCGCGCTCGTCGTCGTCCCAGCCCTCCCAGACGTCGTCGGCGAACGGGGTCAGCACGGCCTCGAAGTTGCGGCGGCCGGGTCGGACGGCGTCCTGGCCCGCCGGGTGCTCCGCCACCGCGCGGAAGACGTCGTCGCGGGTCATGGGTGTGGTGGCGCCCTTGTCGTTCCCGGTCCCCTGCACCGGGCCGGCGAAGTCCCACATGGCCTGGCTGGCGTCGAAGTACCTGCCCTGCGTGGGCGGGCTGCTCGGGTGGTAGTCGGGGTCGAGCATGAGGGTGTACTGGGCGGCGGCGAATTGGCGGACGAACGCGTTGGCGTTGTAGTTGGCCCGGTTGCCCTTGTGGTCCAGGTACTGCTTGTCGTGGTCGTTGATCACCTGGTCGCCGGTCTCGGCCGCGAGCGCCTGGTGGGTGTCGGCCGCCATGGCGGCGGTGTCGCCCTTGTTCCAGACCCTCTTGACGAACTTGCTCTTGGTCTCGTCGAACAGGTCCGCGTACACGTCCTCGTACAGGCCGTAGAGGTTGAGCAGGCTGCGGCCGTTCTCGGTCTGCGCCAGCCTCATGCGCTGGTCCCGGGCGTTGTCCAGCCATTCCGGGTGCTTGTCCGGCTCGTCGCCGGAGCGGGGCGCGGTGGCCGAGTCGGGCAGCACCGACAGGTCACCGCCGCCGTCGACGGTCGCGATCTGGTCGGGTGTGGCGTCGATGGCGTACCGCGCCCGCACCACCAGCGGCGGCAGGGCGACGATCGTGCGGTCGCCGTCCGACACGGGCACGGCGTGCGGCTCCGCGTCCGGTTCGACGGTCAACTCCGCGAACCGCAGCGTCAGCGCGCCCGACGGGTAGCCGACGTGCTCGGGCATCTCGACCGTGCGGGCCAGCGGGAGGTCGGGCGGGGTCGGCACGGGCAGGGTCACGACGCCACCTCGATCCCACCGGTGACCAGCAGGTGGCCCTCGTGCGTGCCGGGGGTGAGGTGGGTGGCGTTCAGGGTGACTTTCTGGCCCTCGACGGTGACCGTGTAGCCGAAGGGTTGGTCCAGGGTGTAGTGGAAGCTCTTGCCCACGACGGCCTGCGTGATCGCCGTCTGGATCTTCCCCATCGCGGCGTCGACGAGGGGTTGGGCGAGTTTCTCCAGGGCCTTGTCGATGAAGTTGCCGTCCGGGGTGGCGGTCACCTTGGTCAGGTCCAGCTTGGTCACTTTGGCGGAGAACTGCTTGGCCGAGTCCGCCGACACGGCCACGGTCAGTCCCGGTTCCGCCGGTGTCAGGGTCACCTTGTACTGCATCGTGCTCACCGTCCTGGTGGTTGCCGGGTCAGATGCTGTCGCTGGACTTCTTGAGGGCGCACTTGTTGCCGAGCACCGAGGCCGAGGCGTCGAACGAGACGGCGAGGGAGGCCGACCACGAGGTCGCGTCGGACTGGTCGATCCGGATCTTGTCGATGCTGTTGAGGACCGCCTTGGCAGAGAAGGAGGCCCCGCCGCCCGAGTCGGACTTGTTGTACACGACCGTGTTCTTGTGCGCGTCCGCCGTGGTCTGGGCGACGTGCTCGGCGAAGGCGCGGCTCACGAGGACGAACACCGGCTGGGTCGGCCAGGTCTTCGGCACCGCCTGTGCGGTGCGGGTGTCGGCCTTGGCTACGACGACCAGGTGCGTCGCGGTGATCAGGGCGTCGGTGGCGGTGAACTTGACCTTGGTCCCGATGACGTCGACGGTCTGGGGCGCGATGGCGTGCCCGCTCAGCACGGCGCCGAGTCGGAGGAAGACCTGGGGCAGGATCAGCCGGTCGATGATCGACTTCTCGGGCCCGGTGAGCTTCGACTGGTCCGCCCAGACGGCCAGTGGCGTGAGCGACGCGGTGCCGTCGGCGAGGGCGAGCCGCCCGTAGAACTCGACCGCGGGCGACACCGTCGGCAGCGGGCTCCCGTCGATCGTGATCGCCAGTTCGAGGCTGGGTATCGACAGGGTGAGGACGTTGCCGGTGGGCGGGTCGCCGGTCGGGTGCTTGCCGTCCGGGCCGATCGACCCCTGCCACTTGTCCACCGAAGGTGACTGGAACTCGAATTTCGGCGGCGGGTCGCCGACTTTCCACGTCCCGCTCGCGTGATCATCGTGGTAATCACCCTCGAACAAGGAGCCGTGCTTTTTCTTGAGCTGTCCGACACCGTCGGAAAAACTCGCCGAGTCGATGCCGAACACAACATCGAAATCCATCTACCGCAAACCCCCATAGTTGACCAAGAACATCTCGGCAGCCCTGAGCAGCACGCGTTGTCGCTGCTCAGGCACACTTCGGAGGCACAGCAGGCAACCATCGAAATTCCCCTACCCCCGGAATACCGCGCAGCGACACAATGCCACGTTAGTGCGGGTGCGAGGCGCTCAGCAATGGGCGAAACGGGTTGTCCACCGTGGTTCGGCGATCCGCACTACCCGGTCCGGCGGACCCCGTACAATAAGCTGGTCAATCGACACTACCACCAACAGAGTAAATACCCACCCGCGCGGGTGACGCATTGTTCCCGGTGCGGGTCGCGCTTCGCACCCTGTACGGATCCGACCGGCTCGCTGTACCGTGCGTGACGGGCCGCCACCCTCCGCAGCAAGGACGGTGTCGCCATGTCGGGAAAGCTCCGGGCGCTCGGTGCGGGCGCCCTCGCGTTGTCCGTGGTCGTGAGCCTGGTCGGGGTCGCGCGGGCCGCGCCCGGGAGTTGGACGTCGGTCCAGCCGGGCGCGAGCGCCGGCGGGTGCGACGGGGTGCGGGCCACCGTGGCGCTGGACGCCGCGGGCAGTCTCACGCTGGGCGCCACGTGGGAGTGCCGGGCCGCGCTGCTGCCCGCACCGGTCGGGTTGGTCACCGCGGCGGCCGACCTGACCTCCGGGTTGACGTTCGTCGGACGCACCGACACCCCCGTGTCCTACAGTTACTCCGTGGTCGCCGGGAAGTCGAAGACCCGCGCGCGGACGGCCACCGAGACCCGGTTGGTGTTCGCCAAGGGCGCCGACCGGCTCACGGTCGTGGTGCGCACCGCGCGGGACGGGGTAGCGTTGCGCTACGAGCTGCCCGGCAGCGCGACCGTGCTGCGGGAGGCCACGTCGTTCGAGGTGCCCGGCGACGCGGTGGTGTCGCTGGCGCCGTTCGGCGTGAACCACGAGAGCAACTTCGTCACCACGACCGCGGCCGCCGCCGGGGACGGCGAGTACGACATGAGCGTGTTCGCGCAGAACCCCAACGGTTCCCGGGTGTTGCTCGCGGAGTCCGGTGTGGACGGTGGCTACTCCGGCGGGCGGTTCACGCACGCGCGCGGCACCGGGCGGTTCGCGGTGAAGCTGGCCGACGCGCAGGTGGCGCGCACGGGCGCGTTCGCTACGGCGTGGCGGACGGCCGCGATCGGCACGACGGCGACGGTCGTGGAGTCCACGCTGGTGGACGACGTGGCGCCCCCGTCGAAGGTGGCCGACACGTCGTGGGTCCGGCCGGGCGTGGCGGCGTGGCCGTGGCTGGACGGCTTCCACGACACGCAGCGCAACCTGCCCAAGCTCAAGCAGTGGGCGGACTACGCCTCCGCGCAGGGGTGGCCCTACCTGCTGGTGGACGACGGGTGGAAGGGCGTCACGTGGATGCCCGAGCTGGTCGAGCACGCACGGGCGCGAGGCGTGCGCATCATGCTCTGGTACCACTGGACGGACCTGGACACCGAAGCCGAGCGGGACGCCGAGTTCACCCGCATCACCGGGTGGGGCGTGGCGGGCGTGAAGATGGACTTCATGGACTCCGAGACGCGGGCCCGCCACCAGTGGTACGACGCGGCGTTGGCGAGCACCGCGCGCTACCGGCTGATGGTGGACCTGCACGGCTCGCGGCTGCCGGTCGGCGTGCACCGGACGTGGCCGCACGTGCTGACCACGGAGGACGTGCGCGGCGAGGAGTACCCCGGCGGGCGCACTACCGACCACGTGGCGGCGATCCCGTTCACCCGCGGCGCGCTGGGGCCGGCGGACTACTCGCCGATGAGCTTCCAGCAGGGCAACCCGAACAGCGACGCCGCCGAGCTCGCGCTGGGCGTGCTGTACGAGAGCGGCATCATGCTGCCGGGCGGTCGGGTGTCGGACTACCAGGCGCGGCCCGAGGCGCAGCGGTGGATGCGGCTGCTGCCGACCACGTGGGACGAGACGCGGTTCGTGGCCGGCGATCCGGCCACGGGTGCGGTCGTGGCGCGTCGCGACGGTGACCGGTGGTTCGTCGGCGCGCTGCGCAAGGGCACGGCGGGCACGATCTCGTACTCCACCGCGTTCCTCGGCTCGGGCACGTGGCACGCGGAGATCACCACCGACGGCCCGGCCGGCCTGGTGCGCACCAGCAGGGTCGTCCAGGCGGGCGAGGCGTTGAGCGTGGCGTCGGTCGCCAACGGCGGTCACGTCGTGAAGCTCACCCGTGCCGCCACCGCGCCGACCGGTGCGCGGGTGCTCGCCAACACCGGCACCGGGTTCGTGGTGGACGTGTACGACGCGGGCGTGGCCGACGACGTGCCGGTGATCGGCTGGACGGGCAACGGCGGCACGAACCAGCGCTTCACCCTGTCCCCCTTGGGGGACGGCTACGTCCGCGTCGTGAACCAGAACAGCGGCAAGGACGTCGTCGTGCAGGGCGCGTCGCGCGACGCGGGCGCCAAGGTGATCCAGTACTCCTACGAGCCGGGCGCCAACACCAACGACGAGTGGCTGCTCGAAGAGGCGGGCAACGGCCGCCACCGGCTGGCCAACCGCTTCAGCGGCCTGTACCTGACCATGCCCGCGACGCAGGGCGCCCAGCTGGAGCAGCGGCCGTACGACGGCAGCGACCGCCAGACGTTCACCGTCACGTGACGCTCGCGGCCGTGAGGGTCGCGGGCAGGGCGTCGTCGGGGTGGATGGTCAGGCCGAACACCGGTTCCGGCACGCGGTGCTGCCGAAGGGGAAGGAGGCGCCGGGTCGCGCCGGGTCAGGTAGGGGCTCATCATCACGGCGGTGCCGGCGTCGACGCGGTAACCGCACAGGACGTCGTCGCTCAACGCGTCGCGGCGCAACAACCGCGCCACCGGGTAGAACCGGAGCGCTTCGTCGACCAGCGCGCGCAGGGCGGCGGTGCGGGCGGGCGGCCCCAGCGGCCCGGCCGCCAGGACGCGGTCGCGTTCGCGTTCGCGTTCGCGTTCGCGGGGGTGCCGGTCGAGCAGGGTGAAGATCCACCGCAAGCACGACCGGCGGCGCCGTCGGTGCCGTTGCGCCCCGGTCGGTCGAAACGGACCGGTTCGGCGCGGTGGTGATGCGATCCGCCGCATTCCCGACGTGACCGACGCGTTCCCGCCGCCGCTCCGCGAGGGCGGCCGGAACGAGGACGCCGGCGCGATCACCCGGATCGCGCCGGCGTCCTCACCGGGAGCTGCGGCTACTTCCCGACCACGGTGCAGGAAGCGGTCGAGGACTTGGTCGGGTCGCTCTCCGACCTGGCGGTGAGGGTCACCTTCGACACCAGCGGGCCGCCGTCACGCTTGGCGTGCACCGGCACCTCCACCAGGTCGCCGAAGCCCGCCGTCGCGAGCGCGTTGGGCACCTCGACGGACCAGCCGCGTCCCTCCGCCTTCGCCGACACCCGGTACACGTCGCCGTCGAGGTACCGGTCCACGGGCTCCGGGTGCTGCCCGGCCGGCGCGGCGGCACGGCCGGTGTTGACCAGCGGGAACCGGCACGTCGCCACGCCGTCCGAGCCGGTGCGGCCGGCGGTCGGCAGCACCCGCGCTCCCCGCTGCTGCGGGCCGGCGCCGTCCAGCGAGCGGACGGCGACCCGGTAGGACAGCACGCCCTGGCGGTCCCGCTTCACGTCCAGCACGTAGAAGTGCAGCCGGTTGGCCGGGTCGACGTACTCGTACTCGCTGCCCGAGTTCACGCCGGCGTGGAACAGGGCGTCCGACAGCTGCCGGTAGTCGCCGACCGTGATGGGCACCTCGGTCCCGTCCGGCAGGACGTAGTCGGTCATGCCGATGTCCTGCGGGTTGGCGTCGACCACCCACGCGAACGGCGCGAGGTCCTCGTTCTTGGTCTTGGCCACCAGCACGCCCGCGTCCGGCGTGAACGAGTCCGCGCCCATCCGGTCCACCACCTCGACCGTGTAGTTCTGGTACCCGCCGCCGTCGCAGAACGGGTCGGTCCGGATGTCACAAGCGGGCGACAGGTCACCCGTGCCGAGGGCGATGTTCACCCCCGACAAGCCGTTCGGGCCCGGTTGGACGGTGCGGGCGGTCACCTCCGCGACGACCACCCCGGACCCGGCCAGCGCTTCCCTGGACAGGCGCAGGACGTTGCGCTCGTCGACGATGCCGAGCTTGATCTTGTTGCGGAGCACGTGCTGCGCGCCCATCGAACCGCCCGCGGTGGCCGGGATGACCCAGCGGGAGTGCGGGCCGCCGGGACCGTTGAACGACCCGCGCGACAGCATGTCCCAGATGCCGGTGTAGGCGCGGCGCGGCGGGTTGCCGTACGGGTTGTTGTAGTTGTCGCCGATGCCGAGCAGGTGGCTCAGCTCGTGGGCGTACACGCCCTGCCCGGAGCTCTCCGCCTGCGTGGACGACCCGCCGCCCGCGTTGGGCCAGATGCTGGAGCCCGCGGCCCACGACGTCCAGTCGACGTACCGGGTGCGCGACCAGTTCGGCAGGGCGTCGTCGGGCGGGCCGAACGCGTCGGTCACGTCCTCCTTGGTCGGGAACTTCATCATCCCGAACTCCTGCCACGTCCCGGACTCGTCCTGGCCCGCGGACAGGAAGTAGACGAAGTCGTACCCCTTCGGGACCTCCGGGCCGACGTCGGCCACCCAGGCGGCGTTGCCGTCGGTGCGGATGTTGCGGTCGCACGTGTCGCCCGCGGGACAGCCGCCGCCCGCCTGGAACTCCATGGCGTACTCGTGGTCCTTGCCCGGCATCGTGTACGGGCCGAACGCCTTCAGGTCGACGCCGTAGCGGCCGCCGGAGTCCTCCATCCAGTACTCGTGCACGGTGTGGCCGCGGTTGAGCCCGTTCGGCTTGTTGAGGAAGTCCTGGTAGAACTGGCCGACCTGGTCGCGCGGGACGCCACTGGCCTCCGCGCTGGGGTTGCCGAACACGGTCGACTGCTTCGGTCGGGTCACGACGAACGGCTGGTTCGGGTAGTCCAGCAGGACCAGCGCGCCCTTGAAGGTGCGCACCGACCCCTTGACCGACGGGTCGGCCCAGTTGGTCCCGGGCACCTCGCGGTAGTCCTGCTCCCACGTCATGTGGTCCGGGTTGACCCAGTTCTGCGGGTCGACGGGACCGGGGAACCCCGCTTGCGCCGCCACGCGGGCGGAGTCGCGGGTCTGCTGCCAGGGTTGCCGCTGCGGCCAGTGGTCGTGCTGCCAGTGGTGCGGGGGCTCGTCGAGCGGTGCGGCGACGACGCTGGAGTTGCCGGCGGTGAGCGCGGCGACCGAGAACAGCGCGGCGATCAGCAGGACAGGGCGTCGACGCCCGCGACGGACACGTGTGTGGTCCATGCCACCTCCGTGGTAGATCCGCACACGCTATCCACCGGCGGTCGCGCGGCACGCTCGCGCGGACCCGTTGTCAGTTGACGGATGTCCGGGCCGGCGGCCGACCGCGGAGGCCGGTCGCACCGCACCCGTCCTCGCCGGGCGTGCGGTCGGCCCGACCCCGTCGCGACCGGCCCCGGTCGGGTGGGCCGGTCGCGGTCGAGGGGGGTCAGGCTCGCAGGTCGTGCAGGCCGAGCCGGGGGCTCGTCACCAGGTACAGGCCGTCCACGGCGGTGTCCGGGGTGTCGTTGGCGATCTCGAACGCCCGCTGCTGGCGGATCATCGGGCCGGACTCGCCGCCGCGCATCAGCCGCGTCACCTTGTCGAAGGCGTCCTCCTCGCCGTCGGTCGCGTCCTCCAGGTCCTCGATGCCGGCGACGATGTGGAGGAACGACTCGTTGAGGTTCAGCCCTTCGCGCTCGCGCAGCGTCAGCTTCTGCGCCTTGAAGAAGTGCTCGTCCTTGCCCTTGTACGCGTCGTAGAACACCGACACCAGGACCAGGAGCCGTTCGTAGGCCCCGCGGTAGGCCGTCTGGTAGAAGTTGCGCGCGCGCTCCTCGTCCACTTCGCCGCGCAGGACCGACGCGATGGTGGCCGCGCTCAACAGCCCGCTGAACGTCGCCAGGTGCACGCCCGTGGACAGCAGCGGGTCGAGGAAGCAGGCCGCGTCGCCGGCCAGCAGGTACCCCGGGCCATGGAACGACTCCGCCACGTAGGAGTAGTCGGTCTCGACCTTCGGCTCCGAGACGAGCTCCGCGTCCGCGACCACGTCGCTGAGCATCGCCGACCCGCCGAGCCCTTCCCGGTAGACCTTCTCGATGCCGCCGAGGCGCTCGCGGTCCTCGGCGAAGCGCTCCTTGGACGTCACCAGGCCGATGCTGATCGTCCCGTCGTGCAGCGGGATGCCCCACAGCCAGCCGTCGCGCACCGAGCAGACCGCGATGGCGCCGTCGGGGCCGTGCGGGATGTCCTTGGCCCCGCGCCAGTAGCCCCAGGTGGCGATGTTGCGGAACACGTCGTGGTACTGGCGGGTGCCGAGCCGGCGGGCGAGGACGCCCGCGCGCCCGGAGGCGTCGACGACGTGGTCGAAGGCGATGCGACCGGTCTCGCCCGCCTTGGACCACACGGCCGCCACGGCCCGGTCGCCGTCGAACACGACCTCGCGCACGGTGGTGTTCTCGTGCACCTCGACGCCGTGCGCCCGCGCGTTGCGCAGCAGGATGTCGTCGAACTCCGAGCGCACCACCTGCCAGCTGTAGGGGGTGTGCGGGAGCTGGTCGAACGCCAGCTCCCACTTCTCCTCGCCCCACTCCAGCCACGCGCCGCCCTTGCGGCGGAAGCCGTGCGCCTCGACCTCGCCCCGCACCCCGAGGAGGTCGAGGACCGGCAGGATGGACGGCAGGATCGACTCGCCGATGTGGTAGCGGGGGAACGTGTCCCGCTCCAGCAGGGTCACGGTGAACCCCTCGCGGGCGAGCAGCGCGGCGGCGGTGGATCCGGCGGGCCCACCGCCGATCACGAGCACCTGGGTCGTTTCGCGCATGGCTCCTCCGAATGTCGTGGTCGAGGGACCGTCAGCTCCGGGTCGTGAGGAACGCGACCAGGGCCTCGTTGAAAGGCGTTCCGGTGTTCTGGGTGTTGTGCCCGCCGTCGACGACGAGGCGGCGCGCGGCGAGCCGGTCGGCGAGCACGTCGCCGATGCGCTCGAACACCGGTCGGCGACCACCGGTCACGACCAGGGTCGGCACACCGGCGGCCCGCACGGCGTCCAAGGGCAGGTCGGTGTCGTCCCACGGCCAGCGGACACCGGTCCGGATGCGCCGGGCGAACGCCAGCAGGTGGTCGGGCAGCGGGTCCGGGTGGCTCGCGGTGGGCTCGACGAGGGCGAACAGCTCCCGGAAGTCGCTCTCGGCGTCACCGGCGCCGACGTCCACCAGCTTCGCGAGCCGCTGGTGGTACTCGTCCACCTCGGGCGAGCCGGTCGCGATGCCCGAGGCGGCGCTCTCCACGAGGGTCAGGGACCGCACCGCACCCGGGCGGCGGGCGGCGGCGACGAGCGCCCCGAGCGTGCCGTAGGACTGGGCGACGACGTGCGCGCCGTCGCCCAGGAGTTCGGCGATCAGCTCGCCGTCCACGGCGAAGTCCTCGCGGTCGGTGGTGGGGCTGAGCCCGTAGTTGAGCCGGGACGGCACGACGAGCCGCCACCGGTCGGCCAGCTCCAGCTGCGTCTGCCACGCCTCCACGCCGCCGTAAGCGCCGCCGTGCACGAACACCACGCGCGGTCCTTCGCCCAGCTCCACGACGTGCATGCCGCCGGGTCCGACGCGCTCCTCCGGCTCGTGGCGGGTGCGGGCGACGACCGGGCCGACGCGCCGCGTGCCGCCGGCGAGCGCGGCGAGGACGCGGGTCTGGAGCTCGCCGGCGGTGGGGCTGTCCAGGAACGCCGCCGCGGGCAGCGCCGCGCCCAGCGACCGGGACAGCGCGGCCTGGAGCTCCACCGCCATCAGCGAGTCCACACCCAGGTCCTGCAACGGCTCGTGCGGGTCGATCGCGCCCGCGCGGCCGCCGATGACGTCGGCCAGCCGGTCCAGGACGAGCGCGCGCACCGACTCCGGGTCGCGGGACGCGGTGGTCCGCACCGGGGCGGCCGGGCGGCGGACCTCCCGCCGCGCGGGGGCGGCGGCGATCCGCACCAGGTCCTCCCGGGCGACCTTGCGCAGCCGCACCCCGGTGAACGCCACCACGCGCCGACCGGCCTCGTCGTGCACCGCCACGTCGGCGCGCAGGGTGTCGGACCTGCCGTCGTGCAGCACGACGTGCGCCAGGAGCGGGCCGCCGGCGTAGCCGTGGAAGGTGAACTCGTCGACGCCGACGAGGATCACCGACACGTCGCCGGGGACCGCGGGCATCACGGCCTGCAGGCACGAGTCGACGAGGCCGGGGTGCAGCAGGTAGGGGCGGGCCTCGTCGCCGTCGGGGGCGCGCAGCCAGGCCAGCGCCTCGCCGTCGCGGCGGGCGATGCGCTCGATCCACCGGGCGGACGGGCCGAAGTAGTGCTTGCGCACCCAGAGGGACCGGTAGAAGGCGGTGCCGCTGACGTCCGTGCCGCAGCGGGCGCGGATGGCGGCGAGCTCGCGTTCGCCGAGCGTGGCGGGTGGGGCGTCGTGCGGGGTGAAGGCGCCGGTGGCGTGCAGGGGCCAGTCCTCTCCGGCCTGGCTGTAGACGGTGAACGAGTGGGTGTCGTCGTCGAGCGGTTCGGCGACGAGCTGGGTCGTGACGCGGTCCTCGGGCACCAGCAGGGCGCGGACGATCGCCAGGTCGGTGACGCGCACGGCGTCCGCGCCGGACAGCTCGCGGGCCGCGCGCAGCGCCGCGTCGAGGTAGAAGCCGGCGTTGACGACCAGGAGGCCGTCCATCACGCACTCGGCGAGGCAGGGGTGGGCGTCCACGGTCAGCTCGGCCCGGTACTGCGCGGCCGGCAGCGGTGACGGGATGCGCTGCCCCAGCACGGTGTCCGAGCCGCCCGGCTTCACCGCGGGCGCGGCGGTGGCGGGTGCGGCAGCGGCGGGCGCGGCGGGTGGTTCCCCGACCGCCGCGACCGGTCGGGCCTCGGCCTTGAACCAGTGGCGGACGCGCTGGAACGGGTAGGTCGGCAGGTCGGTCTTGCGGCGCGGGTAGTCGGCGTCGAACGCCGACCAGTCCACGTCCACGCCCCGCACGTGCAGCGCGGCGACACCGCGCAGCAGCGTGGTCCACTCGTCGTGCCCCTTGCGCAGCGAGGGCAGGCGCACCGAGTCCGGCGCGACCGGCTTCGCCATGTTGAGCAACGTCGCCGACGGACCGATCTCCAGCAGCACCGCGCAACCGGCGTCGGTGAGCGCGCGGACGCCGTCGCCGAACAGCACCGTCGACCGGAGGTGGTCGCGCAGGTAGCGGCCGTCGACCTCGCGCACCGGCTCGCCGGTCAGGTTGGAGACGACCGGCACCCGCGGGCGGCCGAAGCGGACGGTCGCGGCGGTGGCCTCGAACTCGTCGAGGACCGGGTCCATCAGGGCGGAGTGGAACGCGTGCGACACGGCCAGCGGGGTCGCGGGGACGGCGTCGGCGGCCAGCCTGGCCAGCACGGCCGCCACCGCGTCGGCCGGTCCGGACACGACGGCGCTCTCCGGGCCGTTGACCGCGGCCACGGCCACCGGGTCCGCGCCGATCGCGGCGAGCACGCGGTCGCGCGACGCGAGGACGCTCGCCATCGCGCCACCGGTCGGCAGCGTCGCCATCAACGCCGCCCGCCGCACGACCAGGCCCATCGCGTCGGCCGGCGTCAGCACGCCCGCCACGGTCAGCGCGACGTACTCGCCGAGGCTGTGCCCGAGCATCGCCGCCGGCCGCACGCCCCACGACAGCCACAGCCGGGCCAGCGCGTACTCCAGCGCGAACAGGGCGGGCTGCGCGTAGGCGGTGTCGGACAGCCGGTCCACGCCGTCGTCGGGGAACAGCACCGACCGCAGCGGCCGGTCCAAGTGGCGGTCCGCGACCTCGGCGACCTCGGCGAAGGCGGCCCGGAACGTCGGCTGCGACCGGTGCAGCTCCCGGCCCATGCCCGCGTACTGCGCGCCCTGGCCGGTGAACAGGAACGCCACCTTCGGCGCCTTGCCCTTGCGCGCCACGCCCGTCGCCACGTCGTCGTCACGGGTGCCGGCGAGGTGCGCGGAGAGTTTGGCGCGCAACGAGTCCAGCGAGTCGGCGCGCACCGCGAGCCGGTGCGGGAAGCGGGCGCGGCCGACGTTGGCGGTGAACGCGATGTCGGGCAGCGAGCCGGTCACGCCCAGGTAGTCGGTCGCGAGCGCGGTCAACGCCTCCTCGCTCTTGGCCGACAGCGTCACGACGTGCTGGGGCCGGTCCGCCACGTCCTCCGCGGGCGTGTCCGGCGCCTCCTCCAGCACGAGGTGGGCGTTGGTGCCGGACGCGCCGAACGAGTTGATCGCGGCCACCCGGGGCAACTCGCCGCGCGGCCACGGCAGGGGCGAGGTGGGGAACGTCAGCGCGCCCGTCGCCGGGATCTCGGGGTTCAGCTCGGTCAGGTGCACCAGCGGCGGGATCTCGCCGTGCCGCAGCACCAGCAGCGTCTTGATCAGCCCGGCGATGCCGGCGGCCGGTTCGAGGTGCCCGATGTTGGTCTTCACCGAGCCCACCGCGAACGGCTCGGCGCGGTCACGCCCCAGGACCTCGCCGAGCGCGGCGATCTCGATCGGGTCGCCCAGGGACGTGCCGGTGCCGTGCGCCTCGACGTAGCCGATCCGCGCGGGGTCGAGGCCGGCCACGTCGAGGGCGTGCCGGATCAGGTCCTGCTGCGCGCGGCCGTTGGGCACGGTGAGGCCGCTGCTGCGACCGTCCTGGTTGACGGCGGTGCCTCTGATCACGCCCAGCACGCGGTCACGGGCGGCGATGGCGTCGGACAGGCGCTTGAGCACCACCACGCCCGCGCCCTCGCCGCGCACGTACCCGTTGGCGGACTTGTCGAAGGTCTTGCAGCGGCCGTCCGGCGAGAGCATCTTCGCCTTCGACAGCACCACGAACCACTCCGGCGACAGCATCACGTTGACGCCGCCCGCCAACGCCATGTCGCAGTCGCCCGCGTTGAGGCTCTGCACCGCGAGGTGCACCGCGACCAGCGACGACGAGCACGCGGTGTCCACCGACATGGCCGGCCCTTCCAGGCCGAGCAGGTAGGCCAGGCGACCGGCGGCGAACGTGGAGGCGTTGCTCGTCAGCCAGTAGGTGTCCATCTCCGCCGGCGGCAGGCGCTGCATCATCGCCATCACGTAGTCGAACGCCGACACGCCGACGAAGACGCCCGTGCGGGAGCCGACCAGCCGGTCGGGTGCCTGGCCCGCGTGTTCCAGCGCCTCCCAGCCGACCTCCAGCAGCAGCCGCTGCTGCGGGTCCATCTCGGCGGCCTCGCGCGGTGAGACGCCGAAGAAGCCCGCGTCGAAGTGCTCGACGTCGTCGAGGAACGCGCCCTGGTCCGTGTCGGACTTGCCGGGGCTCTCCACGCCGGGGCTGTGGTAGTCGGCGACGTTCCAGCGGCCCTCCGGGATCCGGGTCACCGCGTCGCCACCCTCGCGCAGCAGACCCCAGAACTGGTCGAGGTCGTTGCCGCCGGGGAACCGGCACGCCATGCCGACCACGGCGATCGGCTCGGTGGCGCGCTGGTCGGCCAGGGCCGTGCGCAGCTCGCGGATCTCGGTCAGCGCCTGGCGCAGCACGGACTGCTGGTCGTCGATCTGCGCGGTCATCGCGCTCCCCTGTCCCTGCGGACCCGTCCGGCCAGCTCGATCTCCCGCGCGAGCTGGGCGACCAGGTCGTCCTGAGTGGTGGTGGGCGCGACCGGCGCGGCCGGCGCGTCGGCGGCGAGCTTCGCGGCGAGCCCGGTCACGGTCGGGTAGGTGAAGAGGGTGGTGGTGGACAGGGTCCGCCCGGTGACGACTTCGAGGCGGGTGCGGAGCTTGAGCGCCATGACGGAGTCCAGGCCCAGCTCGAAGAAGCCGACGTCGGGGTCCACGTCGTCGGCGTCGAACCCGAGCACCGCCGCGACCTCGTCCCGCACGCGCTCGGCCAGCTCCGCGTCGTCCGGTTCCGGGACCGGCTCGACCACGACCGGCGGCGCGACGGCGAGTGCCGGGACGGCGGGTGCAGGGACGGGGGGTGCCGGGACGGGGCGCGCGGTCTGGTCACCGGCCCAGAACCGCTTGCGCTGGAACGGGTACGTGGGCAGCGCGACCCGCGCCCGACCAGTCGCCGGCGGCGACGCCGACCGGTCGACGGCCTCGCCGCGCACGTACCGGCGCGCCTGCGCCTCCAGCCGGGCGTCACGCCCCGGCCGGGGCGGCTCGCCCTTCGCCACCGCGCGCAGCCCGTCGACCAGCTCCCGCAGGTCCTCCGCGACCACGGCCGCCCGGTGCGCGAACGACGCGCGCCCGTGCGCCAGGGTCGCGGCCACGTCGGCGAGCGCCAGGTCGGGATGCCGGCCCAGGTGGTCGGCCAACCGCACGGCCTGGTCCCGCAACGCCTGCTCGGTCCGGCCGGACAGCACGCACAGCGCGGGTCCGCCGGCGGCCGGCGGCTCCGTCGTGCCGGGCGCCTGTTCCAGGATCACGTGGGCGTTCGTCCCGCTCATCCCGAACGCCGACACGCCCATCCGCCGCGGCCGGTCCACCTCGGGCCACGGCCGCTCGGCGTCGAGCACCCGGACGCCGCCCCACTCGACGTGCGAGGAGGGCGCGTCCACGTGCAGGGTCGCCGGCAGCACCCCGGCGCGCAGCGCCAGCACCGCCTTGATCACGCCGCCGACGCCGGCGGCGGCCTGGGTGTGCCCGATGTTGGACTTGAGCGAACCCAGCCACAGCGGTGCGCGCCGGGCCCCGTAGACGGAGACGAGCGCGCGTGCCTCGATCGGGTCGCCGAGGGTGGTGCCGGTGCCGTGGCCCTCGACGGCGTCCACGTCGTCGGGGGTGAGCCCGGCCCGGTCCAGGGCGTCGAGGAGGAGGCGGCGCTGCGCCTCGGAGCTGGGCGCGGTGAGCCCGTTGCTGGCGCCGTCCTGGTTGACGGCGCTGGAGCGCAGCACCGCGAGCACCGGGTGACCGCGGCGGCGCGCGGCGGAGAGGCGTTCGAGCACGACGACACCCGCGCCCTCACCCCACCCGACGCCGTCGGCACTGTCCGAGTAGGCCTTGGACCGGCCGTCCGGCGACAGCCCGCGCACCGCGCTGAACTCGATCAGCGGGCCGGCGGTGCCGAGCACCGTCGCCCCGCCCGCCAGCGCCAGGGAGCACTCGCCCGCCCGCAGGGACTGCGCCGCCAGGTGCAGGGAGACCAACGACGAGGAGCACGCCGTGTCCACGGTCAGCGCGGGGCCGCGCAACCCGAGCGCGTAGGAGACGCGCCCGGACGCGACGCTCGCCGCCATGCCGGTCATCAGGTGTCCGTGCAGGTCCGCCGGGACCGCGCTCAGCGCCGTCCCGTAGTCCTGCACGGCGATGCCGACGAACACGCCCGTGTCGCTGCCGCGCAACGACGTCGGGTCCACGCCCGCGTGCTCCAGCGCTTCCCACGACGTCTCCAGCAGCAACCGCTGCTGCGGGTCCATGGCCAGCGCCTCGTGCGGGGAGATCCCGAAGAAGGTCGGGTCGAAACCGGCCGCGTCGCGCAGGAACCCGCCGTGCCGGGCGTAGGTGGTGCCGGGGTTGCCGGGTTCGGGGTGGTAGAGCGCCGCCACGTCCCAGCCCCGGTCGTCGGGCAGGTCGCCGACGGCGTCCCGCCGGGACCGCAGCAGGTCCCACAGGTCGTCGGGCGTCGCCACGTCGCCGGGGAAGCGGCACGCCATGCCGACGATCACCACGGGGTCGTCCTCGTGCTCCTTCGCCGCGTCCGGGGTGTCGACCGGCGCCGCCGCCGAGCCGCGGAGGTGGTCCGCGAGCGCGCGGGGCGTGGGGTGGTCGAACGCGAGGGTGGCGGGCAGGGCGAGGCCCGTGGCGGCGGTGAGCCGGGCGCGCAGGTCGAGCGCGCCGACCGAGGTGAGCCCGAGGTGGTCGAACGACGCGTCCTCGTCCAGCGCGGCCGGGGCGTGGCCGAGGATGTCGGCGAGGACTGCCCGCACGAGCGCGTCGACCGTCTCGGCGGCGGGTGCGGCGGGTGCGGCGGGTGCGGCGGGCGCCTCGACCCCGATCACGGGAACCGCCGCGGCGGGTGTCCGCCACCAGTACCGCGCCCGCCGGAACGGGTACGTCGGCAGGTCCACCCGTCGCGCGCCGCCGAACAGGCCGGTCCAGTCCACGTCCTCGCCCCGCAGGAACGCCTCGGCCGCCGCGTCGGGGCCGCCGACCCGGACCTCGCCCGCCGCGCACCGCGCCAGGCCGGCCAGCAGCGCTTCCCGGTCCCCGGCGACAACCACCGCCCGGCGCTCCAACGCCGACCGACCCACCGCGAGCGTGAACGCCACGTCGCCCAGCGCCGCCTCGGGGTGCGCCACCAGGTGCGCCCGCAGCTCCCGCGCCCGGTCGGCGAGCCCTTCGGCGTCCCGCGCGGACAGCACGAACGGCAGCGCCCCGGCGGCCGGTGACGAGGCTGCCGCCGCGGGCGGCTGCTCCAGGACCACGTGCGCGTTGGTGCCGCTGATCCCGAACGCCGACACGCCCATCCGCCGCGGCCGGTCCACCGCGGGCCACGGCGTCAGCTCGCGCGGCAGCCGCACGCCCCGCCAGTCCACGTGCGGCGAGGGCTCTCCCACGTGCAGGGTCGCGGGCAGCACCCCGGCGCGCAGCGCGTGCACCGCCTTGATCACACCGGCGACACCGGCCGCCGCCTGGGCGTGGCCGATGTTGGACTTGACCGACCCGAGCCACAGCGGTTCGCGCCGCCCGCCGAACACCGCCGCGATCGCCTGCGCCTCGACGGGGTCGCCGAGCCGCGTCCCGGTGCCGTGCGCCTCGACGGCGTCGACGTCGTCGGGGGCCAGGCCGGCCGAGGCCAGCGCGGCGCGCAGCACCTGTTCCTGCGCGCGTCCGCTGGGCGCGGTGAGGCCGTTGCTGGGGCCGTCCTGGTTGACCGCGGAGCCGCGCAGGACGGCCAGCACCGGGTAGCCGCGCTCACGCGCCACCGAGAGCCGCGCCAAGGCCACGACGCCCACGCCCTCGCCCAGGGAAGTGCCGTCCGCGCCTTCGGCGAACGCCTTGCACCGGCCGTCCGGGGCCAGTCCGCCCTGTCGGTCGAACTCCGCCATGAGGCCGGGCGTGGCCATCACGGTCGCGGCGCCCGCCAACGCCACGTCGCACTCGCCGGCCCGCAGCGACGCCGCCGCGAGGTGCATCCCCACCAGGGCGGTGGAGCAGGCCGTGCCGACGGTGACGGCGGGGCCGGTGAGGCCGAGGTGGTAGGAGATCCGACCGGAGGCGAGGCCGGTGAACCCGCCGGTCAGCGCGTAGCCGGACAGCTCGTCGGGGATGGCGTCCAGCGGCGGTCCGTAGTCGGGGTCCAGGACGCCGACGAACACACCCGTGCGCGCCGCGCGGGCCGCGTCGAGGCTGATCCCGGCGCGTTCGAGGGCTTCCCACGCGGTCTCCAGCAGCAACCGCTGCTGGGGGTCCATCGCGGTGGCCTCGCGCGGCGAGATGCCGAAGAACGCGGCGTCGAAGTCGGCCGCGTCGGCGAGGAACCCGCCCTCCCGCGCGGACAGCGTGCCCGGCGTCGGCCCGTGCGGGTCGGGCCAGCCGCGGTCGGCCGGGAGAGCACCGACCGCGTCCACGCCGTCGACCGCGAGCCGCCACAGGTCCTCGGGCGTCCGCACGCCGCCGGGGAACCGGCAGGCCAGGCCGATGATCGCGATCGGCTCGTGGCGCCGGTCGCGCAGGGCCTCGTTCTCCCGGCGGAGCACCTGGTTGTCCTTCAACGACTTGCGCAGCGCCTCGACGAGCGCGGGGTCCCGTGCGGTCACCGCGCGCCCCCGCTCATGGCCAGGGCGATCAGCTCGTCCACGTCCAGGTCGTCGATCGAGGGCTCGTCGGGCGCGGCGGGCCCGGGTGGCGGCGCCGGTGGCGCGAGGGCGTCGGCGAGGTGGTCGGCCAGCTCGCGCGCGGTGGGGTGGCTGAACAGGGCCGTGACGGGCAGCGTGACGCCCGTGGCCCGGGACAGCCGGGTCACCAGCTCGACCGTGGTCACCGAGTCGAAGCCCAGGGTGAGGAACGGCCGGGCGCCGTCCACCGCCGCCGGGTCGCCGTGGCCGAGGATCGCCGCCGCCTCACCGCGCACGAGCCCGTCGACCCACGCCCGCCGGGCCACCGGGTCGAGCATGTCCACAGCGGACTCGCGCACCGGGGCGCTCTCTCCCGGCGCCAGGCCGCGCAACAGCGGCGGCGGGATCTCCGCGCGCAGTGACGCCCGGTCGAACACGGCGGGCACGACCACTCCCCCGCCGCGCTCCAGCGCCTCGTCCAGCAGCGCCAGCGCCTGCCGCGTCGTCAGGGGCACCAGGCCGATGCGGGCGAGCCGCCGGTGGTCGGCGTCGTCGAAGTGCCGCAGCATGCCCCGCGCCTCCGCCCACGGCCCCCAGCCCAGCGACACCGCGGGCAGCCCCGCCGCGAGGCGGTCGCGCACCAGGCCGTCCAGCGCCGCGTTCGCCGCCGAGTACGCGCCCAGGCCGACGCCGCCGGTCACGGCGCTGATCGAGGAGAACGCGACGAATACCGCGTCGCGGGCCAGGTCGTGCAGGTGCAGCGCGGCCGTCACCTTCGGCTCGAACACCGCCGCCAGCCGCGCGTCGTCCCACTCGGTCAGTGGCGCGTCGGCGAACACCCCGGCGGCGTGCACGACGGCGTCCACCGGGTGGCGCAGCAGGTCCGCGACGGCCGCCCGGTCCGCCAGGTCGCACGCCACGAGCCGCACCGCCGCGCCCGCCGCGCGCAGGTCCGCCACCAGCTCGGCCGCGCCGGCCGCGGCCGGACCGCGCCTGCTGGTGAGCACCAGGTCGCGCACACCGTGGCGGCGCACCAGGTGCCGGGCGACCTGTGCGCCCAACGCGCCCGTCGCACCCGTGACCAGCACCGCCTCGCCCAGGCTGAGAGGTGGGCGGGTGGTCGGCGCGGCCGGTGCCAGCCGGGCAGCGGACACGCGTCCGCCCACCACGCGCACCTCCGGCTCACCGGAGCGCGCCGCCGCCGCGAAGTCCGGGTCGCCGTGCAGGAGCACGATCCGGCCCGGCTGCTCGGCCTGCGCGGACCGCACCAGGCCCGCCACGGCGGCATGGGCGACACCGTCGCCGGGGAGGTGCACGACCAGCGGCCCGGCGGTGTCCCGCAGCCGCGCCAGCACCACCGCCACGGCCGTGCGCGGGTCGCCGTCCGGGGCGGTCAGCGCGGTGAACGCGCCCTGGCCGCCCGGGTCCGCGACCGGTGTCCAGGCGACCTCCAGCAGCTCCGCCGGGCGGTTGGGCGCGAAGCCCTCGTCGGCGGGCGCGTCGAGCCAGAACCGCTTGCGCTGGAACGGGTAGGTCGGCACCGGCGCCGGGCGGGCGCCGCCGAACGCGCCCGACCAGTCCACCACCGCGCCGTGCGCCTCCGCGCGTGCCGACAACTCCCGCGGCCCGCTCTCCACGACCACCGCGCCCTCGACGCGCAGACCCGCGACATCGCCCACGAACAGCTCGTAGCCGTCCGCGACGAGCGCGTCCGCCCGCGCGGCGGCCTCCGCCGGGTCCAGCACCAGCACCGGCAGGTCGTCGGCGAACCCGGTGACGTCCCCTCCCCCGCGCCGCACGACGACGACGCCGTCCACCGGGCGTGCCGCGGCCCGCACGACGTTCGGCGCGGTGACGTCCCGCGCGACCGCGTCCAGCCCGGCGAGCAGCTCGTCCCGGTCCCCGGCGAGCACGACCGCCCGGTGCTCGAACCGCGCCTTCGCCGCCATCGCCGCGCCGATCTCCTCGACGGCGAGCGCGGGGTGCGCGGTCACGTGCGCGTGCAGCCGCTCGGCCTGTGCCCGCAACGCCTGCGCGGTCTTCGCGCTCAGCACGCACGGCGCCACGCCCACCGCCGTCCGGGCGACGGGCGCGGGCAGCGGCGGTTCCTCCAGCACGATGTGCGTGTTCGTGCCGCTGATCCCGAACGACGACACCCCCGCCCGCCTCGGTCGCCGGCCACGCGGCCACGGCACCGGCTCGCGCAGCAGCCGCACGTCGCCCGCCGACCAGTCCACCCGGGTCGTCGGCCGCTCCGCGTGCAGGGTGCGCGGCAGCACGCCGTGCCGCATCGCCATCACGACCTTCAGCACGCCCCCGACACCCGAGGAGATCTGCGTGTGCCCGATGTTGGACTTCAACGACCCCAGCCACAGCGGCGTGTCGCGGTCCCGGCCGTAGACCGCGATCACCGCGTTGGCCTCGATCGGGTCGCCGAGCCGCGTGCCGGTGCCGTGCGCCTCGACCACGTCCACGTCGGCGGGCGCCAGCCCGGCGTCGGCGAGGGCCTGGCGGATCACGCGTTGCTGCGCCGTGCCGTTGGGTGCGGTGAGCCCGTTGCTGGAGCCGTCGTGGTTGACCGCCGAGCCGCGGATGACGGCGTGCACCGGGTAGCCCAGGCGCAGCGCGTCGTCCAGGCGGGCCAGCGCCAGCACACCGACCGCTTCGCCCCAGCTCGTGCCGTCGGCGTCGGCGGAGAAGGACTTGGCGCGGCCGTCCGGCGCGAGGCCGCCCTGCTTGGTGAACTCGGTGTAGAGGCCCGGCGTGGTCAGCACGCTGACGCCGCCCGCGAGCGCGAGGGTGCTCTCGCCGGAGCGCAGCGACCGGCACGCCTGGTGGATCGACACCGAGGACGCCGAGCAGCCCGTGTCGATGGTCAGCGCCGGCCCCTCGAAGCCGAACACGTAGGAGATGCGGCCGGACGCCACGCTCAACGTCGTGCCGGTGAGGACCGCGCCCTGCACGTCGGCGGGCGCCTGGTGCATCCGGGGCCCGTAGTCCACGTTCATCGCGCCCACGAACACTCCCACCTGCTCGCCGCGCAACGACGCCGGGTCGATCCCGGCGTCCTCGACGGCCTCCCAGGAGGTCTCCAGCAGCAACCGCTGCTGCGGGTGCATCGCGCGGGCCTCGCGCGGCGAGATGCCGAAGAACTCGGCGTCGAAGTCCGCCGCGCCGGTGAGGAACGCGCCCTTCCCGGTGGCGCTGCGACCCGCGAGGCCCGGTGTCGGGTCCAGCAGCTGGTCCAGGTCCCAGCCGCGGTCGGTGGGCACGTCGCCGATGGCGTCCACACCGCCGTCCACCATCTCCCACAGCCCTTCGGGTGTGGTGATGCCGAGCGGGAAGCGGCACGCCATGCCGATCACCGCGATCGGCTCGCCCGCCGGGGGGCGCGCGGCGGGCTCGGCCCGGCCGAGGACCGCGCGGACCAGGTCCTGCGGCGTGGGGTGGTCGAACACGAACGTGGACGGCAGGTCCACGCCCAGCGCCGCGGTGAGCCGGTCCCGCAGCCGGTTCGCGTCGGCGGTGCGCGTGCCCAGGTCCCGCCACGTCGAACGGTCGTGGGCGCGCACGTCCGCGCCCAGCACCGCGCGGATCTCGCGGTGGACGGCCCGCAGCAGCGCGCGTTCCCCCGGCACGGGCATGGCGACTCCTGGTCCCTCGTCGGGCGGCTTCGCCAGCCAGTCAAACCCGGTGGACCCGGAACCGGGAGGTCAACTTGGTCAGGACGGGGTCAGCTCGGTCAACTCACCCGGTGCGCGGGAGGAGGGCGGGCACCGAATCCCACCGGTCGGGCGCGGCGGTGGCCCCGAGGTCGTCGAGGCGGCGCGCCAGGTCGCGCAGCCGGCGGTGCTTCACCTGGCGCCGCCGCAGCTCCGCGGCCGCCTGGCGCAGCGACACCACCACCATGTTGACCATCTGGTGGGGCTCCAGCTCGAACAGCGGCGACACCACGTCCGTCATCGCCTCGACGTCCTTGAGCCGCAGCTGGGCGCGCAGGACGTCGATGCGGATCAGCACCTCGACGGCCTGGAACCGCTGGGTCGCCGGGAGCCGCTCGACCCACTCCAGCGAACGGCCCAGCTCGCGCAACGCCCACGCGGGCTCGTCGAGGCTCAGCAGCGTGTGCCCCGCCAGGTAGGACTGCCGGTCGTGGCGGAAGCTGAACAGGCCGCCGCCGGGCGCACTGCCCTCGTCGCTCCGGTCCGCCCAGTCCTTCAGCGCGCGGCGCGCCTCGTCCGCCATGCCCGACGCCGCCCACGCCCGGGCCGCGCCCAACCGCAGCAGCACGTCCAGGCCGTCCGGCGCGGGCCACGACGCGCCGTCCACGGCGTGCTGCGCCGACTCCGCGAAGTGCCCCAGCCAGTACGCCTGCTTGGCCTGCGCCACCCGCGCCCAGCGCCGCGCCTCGTTGTCGTCGGCGAGGTCGGCCAGGTCCCACGCCGCCGACGCCTGGAGGTAGGCCGCGCCGCTGTCGCCCAGGTCGTCGGACATCCAGGCGAGCATCGTGCACAGCTTCGCGCCCAGCGACAGCAGCTCCCGCCGCTGCACCGGTTTCTGGTTGCCCCGCAGCAGCTGCGCCACGCGGTCGCGCAGCAGCGCGACCCGTTCGACGAGCGACGCGGACGGCACGTGCGAGTAGTACCCGACGATGTTGTCGAGCTCCCGGGCGAGCTGGGCCAGCGTGGCGTCGTCCGCGTTGGTCTCCGAGACCTGCTGCACGAGCTGCGCCGACGTGTGCGAGTCCCGCAGCAGCGCGCTGGCCCGTCGTTCCTCCCCCGCCGCGCGCGGCCAGATCCGCCCGAGGTCCACCGGCTCGTCGAGGTGCTGCGACAGCACCTCCGCGACGGCCTCCGGCACCCCCCGGCGGGGATAGGCGCCCTTGAGCCAGTGGTAGGGCGCCTTCGCGCTCACCGTGCCCGCGCCGCACAACCGGTTTATTTCCCGCGCGAGTCGTTCCGGTGACCAATTCAACCGGTCGAGGAAATAGGCCAACCCGCTGTCCCCCGGCGCAAGCACGAGCAACCCCCTATATCGTGGTCGACCCTCGAGAAAAAACGTTACCACGGTGCCCCGATCAATCCACCTGAATGCGAATACCTCCGGCCACCACGCATGACAGGCCGAGAAACCGCCGAACGCACCACGCCGCGCTCACCCGGATGGTCCGTTCCCGGCCGCCAGGAAGATCCGCGCGCAACGCACACCACTGCGCATTCCCGATGAACCGGGACGTCGGTCTCCGCGACCCGACTCCGACCTGTTCGCGGTCTTCCGAGTCGCGCCGCGGCATTTCGTCCCGGTAATTGCCCACGCCGGCCCGGTCGGCCCACCGCGTCTTCCTCGACCCGCACCCGGTGCTCGGCCTCACCCGGCCCGGCGCACGGTCACCTGCACGGGTGCAAGAGGTCGGCGACCACCCCGTTCCGCTTGCCGGGATTGATCGCCGCGCTCATGCTCGGTCGCGGGTCAGGGGCTCCGAGGTGACCACGGACCCCTGATCGCCCCACCGTGCCTGCGACGAACCGGTCTTCCCGACGAGGAGTGACGAGGTCCATGCCCCGTCCAGGCCCTGCCGCCCACGGTCGTCGCCACCCGGATCCCGCGCACCACCTCGTCGACCGCCGGACGCTGACCGAGCTGGAGCTCGTCCCCGGGTCCGAGGTCGAGCGGGCGGACCTGCCGGCGTCCTACGCCGCAACTCGTCCCGTCCGAACGCACGCGCGCTCATGCGGACGGCACAACGTCGACAGGGCCGTCGATCCGCCGGCGTGCGTTGCCCGGGGTGGACCGAGCCGGCGTGGCGGCGCGAAGATCCTCCGGCGTTCCGGCAGGGTGTGCCGCCATGGGAACGCTGACCTACGGCATGAACGTCTCGCTGGACGGTTACACCGTCGACGCGAACGGCGACCTCGGGTGGGGCACGCCGGACGACGAGCTGCACCAGTACTGGAACGACCGCACCGGGCAGGTCGCGCTGTCGCTGTACGGGCGCAGGCTGTACGAGCTGATGTCGGCCCACTGGCCGACCGCCGGCCAGGCGCCCGACGTGCCCCCGGTGGAGGCCGAGTACGCCCGGCGGTGGCTCGCGATGCCGAAGGTCGTCTTCTCCCGGACCCTGGACTCGGTCGAGTGGAACTCCAGGCTCGAACGAGGTGACGTGGTGGAGGCCGCCAGGAAGCTCAAGGCCGAGACCGACGGCCTCATGGAGGTGGGCGGCGCCACCCTCGCCGCGCCCCTGGTCCGAGCCGGCCTCGTGGACGAGTTCCACGTGCTCGTCACACCGGTCCTGATCGGCGGCGGCACCCCGTTCTTCCCGTCGCTCGACGCGTGGCTGAAGGTGGAACTGGTGGAGAACCGCACCTTCGGGTCGGGTGTGGTCCTCCTGCGCTACAAGACCATCCGCGACTAGCGCCTGTTCCCGCCCGGAAGCTCTCCACCCCACTCCCCCGCCCGGGAACGTCCGCGCCTTCGGCTGCTCGGGCGTCGTGGACGAGCCGTTGCGGCGGGACCGGTCGGCACAGGCGCGGTTGTCGATCTCTGGGCCTACGATCCCGTCATGATCTCCGAACCGCCCCTGCCCGCCGATCTGCGGGCGCTGTTCGTCGACGCGGCCGACGCCGGTCGGTCGCTGTCGGTTCCGCTGCCGCCGGGCCGCCCGGTCGTCCCGGAGGAGGAGGGCGGCGAGCGGCCCGCGTTCTGGCTCGGCGACGGGCCGGCGCCGGCCGGGCTGTGGCCGCGGTTGCGCGCCGAGCACGCTCGGTCCGGGCTGTGGCCGTTGCTGCTGGACTCCCTGGACGACGAGGACGAGGAGTACCGGCCGTGGGGCAACGGCGAGGTGCTGCCCGGTGACATGTCCTCGCCGGGCGAGCACGACCCGGACGCGTTGCTGGCGCACTGGTGGACCTGGAACACCGGCGAGGCCGCCGAGGACGCGCTGACACCGGCCGAACGCGCGGCCGTCACCGCACCGTTCGGGCGCACCTGGCCGGGGTTGGCGTCCGCACCGCCGGTCGGCGCGGACCCGGACCGCATCGTCGACGGCCTCGCGGAGCACCTCCTGGCGGGTCACCCGTCACTCCGCCTCGGCCTGGTCGCGGCGGAGCGCGGCGCGGACGCGGTGACCGTGGCCGGGTGGACCGGCCCGATGAACCACGTCGGCGACACCGCCGAGGTCTCCGCGGTGCTGCGCAGCTGGGAGGAGCGGTTCGGCGCGAGGGTCGTCGGCGTCGGGTTCGCCACGCTCGTGCTGAGCGTCGCCGCACCTCCCCGCACCCGCGAGAGCGCGTTGGCCATCGCCGCCGAGCACTTCGCCTTCTGCCCGGACAACGTCTGGCAGGGCCAGGCCCCCCACACGCTCGCCGCGTACGCCGACCGCCTGGTGGACGACCACTCGTGGACGTTCTGGTGGGACTGACGGCCACCGTGACCGCGGGCCGCCTTCGCTGACAGCGGGATCGCCCGACCCGGATCACCGGTCGCCCGGCAGGCGCGGGCCGGGGTGTCCGGGGACGTCGGCCACGCGGGTCAGGCCCCCGGTCGGGGTTCGCCGGTCACCGCGCTACCAGGGTGGCCGGCCCGCGCCCAGTCGAGTCAGCAGCTCGGTGGGGTCCGGGCCGGTGCGGGTGTCGGGCCAGTCCCGGACCTGCTGTTCGGCCCAGTCCGCCCACTGCCGGGTCATCTGCGCCAGCCCGACCCGGTAGGCCTGGGTCAGGCCGACGATGTGCGCCCGGTCGGGGTAGGGCTCGGCGCCGGTCGTGTAGTCGTGCGTGATCACGGCCGCGCCGGTCTGGGTCCGCTCGGCCCAGGCGCGCATCGCCTCGATCGCGCCGAGCAGGTCGTCCTTGTCCCCGAGATCGGAGAACAGGACCTTCATCATCGCGTCGAACTGGAACTGCGGTTCGGCGGCGGGGTCGGCCAGCCAGCGGCGCAGCTCCCGGCGCCCGGCCGGGGTGATCGAGTAACGGGTGCGGCGCCGCCCGCCGTTCGCCTCGGTTGCCGCCGTGGCCAGGCC
Organism: Saccharothrix sp. 6-C; assembly: GCF_016695385.1. Taxonomy (NCBI): domain Bacteria; kingdom Bacillati; phylum Actinomycetota; class Actinomycetes; order Pseudonocardiales; family Pseudonocardiaceae; genus Saccharothrix; species Saccharothrix sp. 6-C. The sequence continues at coordinate 4,604,141 of NZ_CP064192.1, forward strand.
GTGGGCCACCAACGCCTTGGGCTCGTTGTAGACGACGCTCTCGGCCGAGGCCCAGAACGTGCCGCTGCGCTTGAACTGCCGCGCCAGCTCGTAGGGCGTGTGCGGGCGCAGTCCGAGCAGACCGAGGATGCCGTAGGACACCGTGGTGAGCTTCTTGGTCCGACCGGCCAAACCTGCCTCCCACACCCTTGCCGAGTACTCCGTTCCGGAGTATAGACATACTCTGAAACGGAGTATCCCGCTGCGAGGTGTCCCATGTCCCAGACACCACCCGTCCCCGCCTCCGAGTCACCTTCCCCGGGCCGATCCGGCCTGATCCCGTCGACGATCACACCGGGCCCGGACGTCCGTCACCGGCCGGGATCGTCGTCGATCTCCCGAACAGCGCACAGCCGGCCTCACAGGTGCGACGTGACCGCTCATCGCCGTGCCCCTGCATGGATTCGGAGGAGCCACGTGAGTCATCCGGCCCGCAGGCGATTACCACGACTGCTCGGTGTCCTGCTCTGCCTCTTCGCAGCTGCGGGGTGCATGTCGGTCGCCGAGATGGAGAAGCTCGAGGTCCGCGTCGTGGATGCGGGCTACACCGACGTCGGGGTCGGCCACACCACCGAGATCGGCGGCTACGACACGGTGACCGTCACGGCCACCGACCCGTCGGCCACCGGCGACGGCATCGACATCGCCCGCCTCGTCTGGCACACCTACCCGGAAGAGGTGGACGAGGTCGTGGTCACCCTCAACGGCACCAGCCGATTCGCGACCAGGGAGGAGATGGCACAGGAGTTCGGCCCTCGCGGGCTCCAGCCCGACCCGGACGAAGACACCGACCTGGGCGACGTCCTGGAGTGGTTGGCCGTGGTCGTCGTGATCCTCGTCGTCCTGGTCAAGGTGCTGAGCTTCCTGGCGCGCCTCGGACGCCGCTGAGGGCTGGGCCCGCGGTGAGCGGACGACCCCGCACCCACCTCCCGCTCCGGTGAGCACCCCGACGTTCCCCCGGTCCAGCGCCTCCTCGCGCGCCGGACCGGGGAACCCGGACCGCCGGCTCGACGCGGTGGCCTACGGCTTGGCCGGGACTCCCGAGTCCGGCACCCCGGCGTAGTCGGGCAGCTCGACGCCGTCGATCGCGCGCCCGACCAGCTCCGTGAACCACTCGCCGGTGAAATCGGGGCCCGGTTCGGCGTCCGGCCCGGGGACGTCGCGGCTGCGGGCGTTCAGCCGGCCGATCTCCTGGTTGGCCTCGACGAACGACCGCATCCGCGCCTCGTAGCGGGCGAACCCGGCGGCGGGGTCCCACCCGGCGGCGGCCAGCTCACCGGCCAGCAGGTAGGCGCCGACCAGGGCCAGCCCGGTGCCCTGCCCGGACATCGGCGACGAGCTGAACGCCGCGTCCCCGAGCAGCCCCACCCGTCCGCTGGACCAGCGGTCCATCACGACCTGGGCGACCTGGTCGAGGTAGAAGTCCGGGGTGTCGTCCAGGTGGGCGAGGATGTCCTCCGTCAACCAGCCCAGGCCCGTCATCCGCTCACGCAGCAAGGCTTTCTGGGCCTCGACGTCGCGGTGGTCGACGTCGAAGTCGGCCGAGGCGAAGTAAAACATCGCCATCGCCCGGGTGGCGTCCTGGATGGGGCGCAGGAGGGCTGAGCGCCCGGACGCCTGGTCCTGGTGCTCGAGCAGCCAGCGGTCCAGCCCGAACTCGTTGGGCACGCTGTAGAACGCCAGCACGTGCCCGAGGTGGCGGAGGAACCGCTCGTGCGGCCCGAAGACCATCGCCCGCAGCGACGAGTGCAGCCCGTCGGCCCCGACCACCAGGTCGAAGCGCCGCCGCCCGCCGCCCGCGAAGACCACGTCGACCCCGTCCGCGTCCTGGGCGAGTCCGGCGATCCGGTCGCCGAAGACGTACTCGACGCCGTCACGGGTGTCGTCGTAGAGCACCCGGGACAGGTCCCCGCGCAGGATCTCGATGTCCGCGATGAACCCGTCGCCACCGTAGTCGTCGACGCTGAAGGTCTCCAGCACCCGCCCGTCCGCGTCCACGGTGTGCGCCCCGGCGGTGTCGGTGCACGCCGCGCGCACCGCCGCGTCCAACCCCATGCGCCCGATGACCTCCTTGGCCACCCCGCGCGCGTCCACCGCCTGCCCACCGGGCCTCAGCTCGGGCGCCCGCTCCACCACGGTCACCTCGGCCCCCCGCCGACGCAACCAGTGCGCCAACGCCGGCCCCGCGATGCTCGCCCCCGCCACCAACACCCTGATCCCGCCCACCGCGCCCCCCGTCGACCTGTCCAGCACTCGGACCGGATCCTACGGCGACCCACGGCCGGCCCGGCGACCTGCCGAGCACTGCGACAAACGTCCGTCCTCTGTCGACGGACGGGCACCGGTTACCCGGTGATCGGCCCGGGGCGGTCACGTCGACAGTCCGAGGTGGAATCGCAGAAGGCGCGTTTGCTCGGATCCGAGGATGGGTTCCGCCTCCGCCAGCAGTGCGGACAGTTCGTCCGCCCGTGGTCCTCGGGGGACGGAGTACGCGGTCGCGGCGTCGTGTCTCAGCCAGTCGGCGAGGTCGGTCCGGGCGTCGGCGGCGATGGCGTGCCCTGGGTCGTTGACGAGGTGCAGGTCGACGCTGATCCTCGTCCACGGGCCGTGCGCGCGGAGAAGGCGGTAGGCCGCCACCTGGACGTGGGGCGGATGCGGTCGACCGAGCAGCGGTCGCAGGGAGCGCTCGTCGAGGCTGTCCGACTGGTGGAGCAGGGAGAGGGTGACCTGCCGCGTCACCGAGCCCGCCGGGTCGGCGAGCAGGGGAAGGAGCAGTTGCGGTGACGTGTGACCGCGTCGCCGCAGTGCGCGGACCGCTTCGGCGCGACCGCGTGACGAGGGGTGGGCCAACCACAGCCGGAGCAGATCGGCGTCGGAGGAGGTGCCGGTTTCGCCGAGACCGGCGATGACCGAGGGGTCGGGTGGCTGTTGCTCGGCGAGCAGCACCCGGTACCGCGTGGCCGGGTCCGTGCCGGCGCCGCGTACGACGGCTTGTGCGGTCGCGCGCACGAGTGCGCTGCGGTCGGCCAGTGCCTCGGCGGCGGGGGCGACCTCGCCCGCAGCGGCCAGGGCGCGCACTGCTTCGGCGCGGACCGCGGCCGTTCCACTGGTGAGCAGCCGACGGGGTACGTCACGGTCGCCGGTCGCCCTCGCCGCGCGGATGGCAGCCTCCGCGCACATGATCCGGATCGGCAGGTCGGTGTCGGTCGTCGCCGCACGCACCAGCTGGTCGATACCGAGCCGACCGGTGTCCAGCCCGATGGCGTGCGCGACTCGTCGGGTGCGCCAGTCCTCGGCCGCCAGCGCGGCGGTCAGGGCAGCGGGCGGGCCGTCGCGGAGCAGGGCCTCCAAGGCGGCGGCCAGCCAGCCGCCCGCCTGCCGGGCACGCAGGGCAAGGGCGACCGGCGCCAGGAAGGTGACCGCCTCGGTCGGTGCGTGGTCGAGATGCCGTCGGCACGCCCGGCGGGCACGGTCGCGGACTTCGGGTACCCAGTCCGCCGCGCGGAGGGCCAGCGCGGGCAGCGCGATGACGTCATCGAGCTCGGAGAGCGCGGCCACGGCCGCTTCCCGGACGAACCCGTCCGGGTGACAGGCCGCGAGCAGCAGTTCCAACGGTCCGGGGTGATCGGCGGCAACGCGGCGGGCCGCGCCATCAGCCCATGCGGAAACGTTCCACCGGCCGCGTCGACCGGAACCGTCCAGCACGAGCCACAGCCGCGGTTTCGCCCCGACCAATGCCTGTTCCGTGCGCGCGACCAGGTCCAGGTCACCGTGACGGCCGACCGCGAGCAGGAACGACGCGAGGTCGTCGACAGCACCGGCTCGTCCGCCCGTCACACCGTCGACAGCGTGGTGGAGCTGCTCGAGGCTGGGAACCGTCGACGGTGCGTCCGCCGGAAGGTGCGCGGCACCCGACAACCGGACGAGGCGTTCGCGCAGTCGCCGGATCAACCAGTCACCGGTGGCCTTCACGGCTCTCCCCTCGTCGACGGCGACACAACCGCCGCACTCGACACGCCCGGACCATCCTCCCGGCAGCCGCGGCCGCGGGCACCCGGTTTTCCGGCTGGTGCGGGTGCGCACACGCCGATCAGCGCATGACTGCGGAAGTGCTGCCGTGCGGGTGAATTGCCCGGCCGCACCGGCGATCGGACAACCCAGGTGCCTCGCCGCGCGTCCCGATTCGCGTCGGGCGACAGGCCCGGGGGGAAGAGGGGAAGATCATGCGCAGAGTCGCGTTGGCGGTCGCCGCCGCGCTGGTGGTGCTGTCGGTGGTCCCGGCGACCGCCACCGCCGCCGCCTGTGAGCCGGTGGACTGGGGATCGAGCCTGAAGACCGCGGTCAACGGTTCCGGGGGCACCGTGACCGACATCCGTTCCGGGCAGCACGAGTGCTTCGACCGGCTGGTGATCGACACGCACCTGGCCGGTGGCGGCTACTACGTGCGCTACACCGACGAGGTCACCCACGTCGGGTCGGGTGAGCCGGTCCCGCTGCGGGGTGGTGCGAAGTTGTTCGTGATGGCGTATTCGCCGTCCTACGACGAGAACTTCGACCCGACCTACACACCCGCGGACCCGGCCGAGGTCGTGGACGTGACCGGCTACCGCACGTTCCGGCAGGTCGCCTGGGCCGGTTCGTGGGAGGGCACCACGGACCTCGGGTTGGGTGTCCGCGCCCAGCTGCCGTTCCGGGTGTTCACCCTGCCGGACCGCATCGTCGTGGACGTCGCCCACCAGTGGTGAGCCGTGGTGGGATCGCCGCCGAGGCGATCCCACCACCCGCGGAAGACCGTCGCGTTGCGCCGCCCGGGGTCGTCGGGTGCCGTAAGCGGGCAGGTCCGCTACGCCAGTCCGGCACCACCTGTCCCGGCCGCCGCGTTGCCGCCGGGTCGCCGTCCGGTCGAGTTCTTCTTCCGGTTGGTGGTGGCACCGCCGAGGTCGTCGAGTTGCCGCTGCACTCGGGCGGCGTCGTCGTCGCGGCCTTGTTGTCGGTAGAGGCCCAGGGCTTCTTGCCAGACGGCGCGGGCTCGGGTGGGTTGACCGAGCGCGGAGTAGGGGTGTCCGAGGTGGTCCAGCGTGTCGGCGGTTCCGGCGGTGTGGCCGAGCGAGCGGCGCAGGGTGAGGGCGTGCCGGTAGTGCTGGACGGCTTGGTCGTGACGTCCCGTGCAGTGGTCGATGTAGCCCAGGCTGGTCAGGGCGGACGCCTCGCCGTGGGCGTTGTGGTGCTGCCGGTGCACGTCGAGGGCGGCTTGGCAGCGGTCACGGGCGGTGGCGTGGTCACCCAGCTGTGCGGCGTACCAGCCCATCAGGTTGAGCGCGGTGGCTGCCCGACCTGGCTGGTCGAGCCTGCGGTAGAGGTCCAGAGCGTGCTGAGCGTGCCCCGATGCCCGCCGGTAGTCCTTCCGCCGGCCCCAAGCCCACGCGAGAGCCTGATGGGTGTAGGCCGACTGGACCGGGTCGTCGTGGTGCCCGGCCAGCTCGAGGGCTCGGTGGAGGTTGGTCAGGCCCTCCTCGTGCTGCCCCAGCGCGGTGTGGGCGCGGCCGAGGTGCCGGTGGGCGCGGATGCGGGTGGCGGGGTCGGGCAGGTGGTCGGTGACCTCGGCCGCGGTCTGCCACACGGCCAGCTCGTCGTGGCGGTGCCCGCGTCGCAGGTGGAAGGTGGTCAGGGTCCAGGCCAGGTGCCACACCGCCCAGTGGAGGCCGCGAGTCGCCGCGGTGCGCTGCACGGCCGGCAGGTGGCGGTGGTGGGTGTCCAGCCAGGACAGCGCGGCCGAGGGGTTCGGCAACGGGTGGGGCCGGCTGCCGGAGGCGGGCGGGTCGAGCCGGACCGGCGCTCGGTGGGGGTTGAGGAGGCGGTCGGCGGTGTGGGCGGTGTGCAGGTAGAAGTCGACGACCCGCTCCAGCGCGGCCTGCCGCACCGGTTCCGGGAGGGTGTGGTGGGCGGTGGCGGCGACGTGGTCGCGGACCAGGTCGTGCATCGAGTAGCGACCGCCGGGTGCGTGGGTGATCAGCGACGCGTCGACCAGCCCGCGCAGCACGGCGTGGGTGTCGCGTCGGGGTAGTCCGATGAGGCTGGTGGCGGCGGGCAGGTCGGTGTCAGGCCCGGGGGCGATGCCGAGCAGGGCGAGCGCGACGCGCTGCTGCTCGGTGAGGCGGCGCAGGGACCAGGACAGGACGGTGGGCAGGCTGGCGTCGGGGTCGTCGGAGTCCAGGGCACCCAAGCCGTGTTCACCGAGGTCGGTGACGACGTCCTCCAGGAGGCCGGGGTCGGAGCGGATGCGGGTGGCGATCAGGCTGAGTGCCAGGGGAAGCCTGCCGCACAGCGCGATCAGCTCGCTGAGCGCCCACTCGGCTTCGGCCTTGACGCGGGAGTCACCGAGTGCGGTCACCAGCAGGGCGCGGGCCTCGCTGTCGGTCAGCACGTCGACGTGGACGGGATGGGCGCCGTGGCGGGTGAGCAGGGCAGGCAGCCGGTGGCGGCTGGTCACCAGGACGGTGCAGGTGGTCCCACCGGGTAACAGAGGGGTGACCTGGTTCGAGTCGACGGCGTTGTCCAGCAGGATCAGCAGGTGCTTGCCGGTGGTGTGGGTGCGGTAGAGAGCGGCGCGGGCGTCGAGGTCTCGTGGATGGTGGTCGCGGTCGACGCCCAGTGCGGCGAGGAAGTCGGCCAGCACGTCGGCCGCTTGCTTGGGGTCACCGGGGCTGAAACCGCGCAGGTCCGCGAACAGTTGGCCGTCGGGGAAGCGGTGCCGGTTGCGGTGGGCCCAGGTCAGCGCGAGCCAGGTCTTCCCGACTCCGCCGGCGCCGCTGAGGGTGGAGATCGCCACCGCCACACTCGGGCGTGGCGAGCTGTCCTGGGCTGACGGGTCATCGGGTGCGGTGGTGAGGACGCGGTCCAGGTCGGCCAGTTGGGTCAACCGGCCGGTGAACCGCGCAGGCGCGGCCGGTAGCTGGAGGGGCACCACCGGCGATCTGACCGCGCCTGTCCCCACTTGGGCCGCGGCCAGGGCGGGGTCGGCGGCCAGGATCCGTCGGTGCAGGTCCCGCAACGCGGCACCGGGATCGGTGCCCAATTCCTCGACCAGTCGTTCCCGCACCTCCCGGTAGTGCTCCAAGGCGTCGGCGGTGCGTCCTGCCTGGTGCAGGGCGGACAGGTACTGGCCGGCGACCCGCTCGTCCAAAGGGTGTTCGGCGGCCCGCGTGGTCAGTTCGACCACCAGCGCGGGGCCTTCGCCTCGGCGCAGCCGGAGGTCGGTCAACTCGTGCTGCGCGGCCAACCGCTCCCGGTCCAGCCGCTCGCGTTCGACCTCGGCCCACTTGCCGTACACGCCTGTCAGCGCCTGCCCGCGCCACAACCCCAGCGCCTCGGTCAACAGTCGTGCCGCCTGCGCGTCGTCGGTCTGCGCGCGGGCGAGGGCGCACAGTTCGCGGAATCGGCGCAGGTCCACCAACGGCCGGGTCGGATCGGCGGTCAGGGTGTAGCCACCCGAGCGGCGCTCGATGGCCACACCCTCCACCTGCGCCAACGCCCGGCGCAGCCGGGATATGTAGCCGTGCAGCGTCGACCGCGTCCGCAGCGGCAGGTCGACGCCCCAAACCTGCTCGATCAGCCGCCCCACCGGCACGACCCGGTCGACCTCGACCGCCAGCACTGCCAACAGGCATCGCTGTTTGGCGTGCCCCAGCTCCACCGGCCGCCCATCGACGTGGACGGCCACCTCACCCAATAGGCACAGCACGCGGACTACCACCTCCTTCCGCCGTTCCCGGCGTAGGAATAGCGCCCTGAACAGGGCAGCGAAGGAACATTGCCAGCGGTTCACACGATCGGCCCCCGATGCTGACGCCCGTCGCGGTCAACCCGCCGCACCGGCGGAGGAGGACCCAGCGCCTTCCTCCCCGCGGGCACCACACAGCGAATCGCACTCATCGAGGAGAGATCGTGAACCGCCTCCAGCCCCTGCTCGTCACCCTCGGGTGGGCGACGCTCACTTCGACCACCCCCGCCGCCGCAGCGGCGCAGCCACCGGACGGGCCCGGCGACTGAACCGCCCGGAGGCCGTCACGCCCAGGTCCAGCTCGGCTCGCCGGACCTGCTCGCCCCGGTTGGCGGCTACGCAGTCCGGGCGCCGGACTTCCGATCTTCGGGCATCGCCCACGTGGGATGCCTACCTCTACCTCACGGAAAGGTCTGTGGTGAAACATTTTTCATCGCCTACGAATTCCATCGGCCGGAAAGCGGGGGCGCGAAGGAGGTGGGCCCTTCTGATCGCATCCCTGGCACTGACGGTCGTGACCGGTGCGGGAGCGGGCGGCGCCGCATCGGCCGTTCCCGCGCATGACGTCCAGTCGAACTCGAGCGGCACGGGAGGGGTGATCACCCGGGACGAGGTGCTGTCGCGAGCGCAGTACTGGATCGACCAGCACGTCCCCTACAGCCAGACGTCGAGCTACCCGGACCCGCAGGGTGTGCGCTACCGGCAGGACTGCTCCGGCTACGTGTCGATGGCGTGGCACTTGCCGAAGTTGCCCGGCGGAGGCGACTACAGCACCGCCACCATCACCCAGGTCACCAGCCCCATCGCCCGATCCGAGCTGAAGCCCGGAGACGCCCTGTGGCGGCGGGACAGCAGCGTCCAGCACATCGCCCTGTTCGTCCGGTGGGCCGACACCGCCCAGACCAAGCCGGTCGTCCGCGAGGAACCCGACTACGGCAAATTCGCCCAGGAGACCACCTGGTCCTCCTCCTACGCGAACACCTTCACACCATTGCGGTACCGCAACATCGACGTTGCGGAACCCCGGCCGGTGGACCGCACCGAAGGCGATGTGACCGGTGACGGATACGCGGACCTGACCGCGGTCGACGCCGACGGTCGACTCGTCGTGTTCGGCAACGGTCTGTTGCTGCCGGAGCACCACGGCATGCCGTTCCAGGGACGGATGTGGCAGACCGACAACACGAACTGGGGCCGGGACGCCAAGTCCATGACCGTCGCCGACGTCACCGGGGACGGATACGGGGACTTCCTCGTGTTGACCGCTTCCGGGAAGCTCCAGGTCTACGGCAACGGATCGCTCGTCAACGCCGACGGGGCGCCTTTCACCACGGTGTACCGGGAGTACCCGAACTGGGCCGGAGCCACCCACATCGCCGCCGGCGACGTCAACCACGACGGCTGGGCCGACCTGGTCGCGACGATGACCGATGAGAGCTTGCGGATCTTCTTGAACACCAAGGAGATCGGAGGCAATGCGTGGCCGTTCCGCGATGTCGGCATCACCTACCCCCGTGGCTGGGGCGACGACGTGCGTGACATCGCCATCGGCGACGTCACGGGTGACGGCTACGGCGACCTGGTCAGCATCCGGGACGACGGCACGCTGACCGTCTTCGGCAACGGCATCCTGCTACCCGGCAACAACGGATTCCCCTTCGTCAACCCGACCTGGTCGGTCAAGTCCGGTTGGGACCAGGTCGACGACACCTCCGTCAGCGACGTGACCGGCGATGGTTACGCCGACCTCATGGGGGTGACCGGTTCCGGCGAGCTCCAGATCTACGACAACGTCATCCGCAGGACAGCCGGCCAGGACTACTACCAGGTGGCCCGCTGGCGCTACACCGACTGGGTCGGCGTCCACCACATCGCCTAGTACCCCGGTCACCCCTGGCGACTGTACACGTTTCCACTGGTAGTAGCTCCTTTCCAGAGGGCTCAGGGAGTGTTGACCCCGGTAGTCGATCCTTCAGGCCGGCCATCCAGGCTGGTCCGTGGGTCGCCGCGTTGGGCCCGCCATGGAGCGGCGGGCGAAGTTCGGGCGATCGTGAGGCGATCCGTGAACGGATCTGCCTGACCGCCCGCACCTCGCCCACCGGCGGACGCGTGATCCGCCTGGACGAGTTCGGCCGCTGCACCTGAATGCCCCGCAGGGGCAGAACCTGATCTCGTTGATGAGCAATGGTTCGAGCCGTTGATGCGCGCCGCGGTCCACGAACCGGATCCGAGCTTCGTCCGGGAGCCCATCGAACCCGCGATCGCCGCGTTCAGCTCAGGCACCTCTTCGCGGCAGAGCGGTGTGTGGATCGACCCCGGCGACTGAGCGGTCCGGGTCTCCCGAGGGGCCACTCCCGACGAGCGTCCGCTTCTGCCGGCGAGGGCTCCAGTCGGGTGGTCTTCGGTACGGCTCGCTCGCCGACGCGGTTGCATGGTGACCGTGCGGCCATTCCCGATCCGCGACGGCGCGGGCAACGCGTTGACGGCGTTCCGCGGTTCCTCCGAGGCGGAGTTGCGGCGTCTGGGAGGTCGGGATGTCGTCCCGGCCGCTCTGGTGGTGGTCGAGTACGCGGGTACCGTGCTCATGGTGTTCGACGCCTGGCGTGCGCAGTGGGAATTGCCGGGTGGTGGGCGTGAGCGCGACGAGACGACGCATCGGACCGCGGTCCGGGAGTTGCGGGAGGAGACCGGCATCCGCGGGGTGAGGTTGGACGCCGTCGCCGTGGCCGAGTTCGACCTCGTCGCCCCGGACCGCCGCGAACTCCTCGCCGTCTACCGTGCCCGACTCCGGGCCGCTCCCCGCCTGCTGGTCAACGACGAGGTCCTCGACTTCCTGTGGTGGCCGCCGTCGGACCCGGTCGGCGAGCACATGAACCCACTGGATGCCGAGATCGCCAGACGCGTCGCACGGATGCCGACCGCCTGACCTCGACCGGACGGCTGCCCGTCAGTCGTGCCGCGCCGACATTCGAGCAGATGATCCTGTCTGGGGGGGTGGTCGGGGGCGATGAGGCAATGGCAGCTGTATGTCGTTACGACATTCCCCGCGGGCACGCAGGTAGCCGATCCTGACGGTGTGGTGGGTTCGGGCGCTCCGGGAAGGTCGCTTTCCGCCGACGAGGCAACGGTCGGTGGGAGCTTGACGATACGGAGGGTGGGCGGTCAAGACGGAGGAGCGCTATGGCGGGGTTGGACGTGTTGTTGGACGAGGCGGGGCGGCGGCCGGGAACGGCGACCTGTGCCGCGTTGCTGAGCGTGCTCGTCGGGGTCGGGACGCTCATCGGCGGCGTGCTCGCCGGTGTGGTGCTGTCCGAGCCGGTCGGCACGGGCTGGTTCGCCGTGCTCGCGTGGTCGGTGGTCGTCACCCAGGTCGTGGCGGCGGTGCTGTCGATCGCGGGCGGGGTGCGGCTCGCGGTCGGTGGCGGGCGGGGCGCGCTGGTCACCGGTGCCGCACTGCAACTCTTGGTCTGCGCGGGCTACCTGCTCCACGCCCTGACGGTCATGGCACCTGATGTCGGGGAACCGCCGAGCGCGGCCGTCGTGTTCGTCGCGGTTCCCGTCGCGGTCGCCACCACGGCGGCGACGGCCCTGGTGCTGGCGCTGCACCCGATCACCGGCGAGTACCTGCTCTTCAGCCGGCGCGTTCCCTCCTGACCGTCGCCGATCTCATCGCCGAGATCCGTTCCCGGCGATGTCAGGGCGCAGGTGGCCTGGCGCCTCCCAAGGGGCCGCCGCGGAAGCGGCACCAGGAGACCGGGGGCGACGCCCCCATGCCGCGGTGAAGGCTAGAGCCGGCCACCGCCAAGCCGCGATCATTGCTTCGGGTGGACGCACCCCGGCACGCCCGCGCCGGTGACGGACAGTGCTGGTCACGGGATCAGCGCGAGTCGACTTCGGCCTCCGCTCGAAGCTGCGAAACCGGTGGAGTCCGGATCACCTGGCCGTGGGAGACCGGTAGACCGCACGACATCGCACACTGCAGGCGCGCCGTTACCGGGCCAGTTCTCAAGCACCTCGCCGATCCGCCCTACTTCGGCGGTTGGAAGCCGCCGGTCTCCTGTTCGAGCAGTTCGGCCAGGCGCAGCGGGGTGCGGTCCTCGAACGCCGGACCGATGAGCTGCACCCCGACCGGCAGGCCCTCGGATGATCGGCCGGCGGGCACGGCGGTGGCGGGCAGGCCGGGCATGGTGGCCAGGCCGGCCCAGACGAGCTGGTCGAAGTACGGGTGCTCGACGCCGTCGATGTCGATGCGCCGTTCCAGCGGATCGGGGTGGTGGTCGTGCGGGAACGCGGGCGTCGGCGTGACCGGGCACACCACCGCGTCGAACTCGGCGAACAGCTGCCGCCAGCCGTGGCGGTGGACCTCGCGGCGTTGGGCCGCCTCCATCCAGTCGCGGTGGCTGGACACCATGGCGCGCAGCCGCACGGCGTCGAGGCTCCGGTCGTCCGCGCTGAGCCCGGCGGCGCGGGTCCGCAGCTGCTCGTCCGACCCGACGGGGAAGCGGGCGACGGAACCGGAGATCAGCAACCGCGTGTAGAGCGTCGCCGCTTCGGCCAGGTCGGGCAGCAGCGGGCTGTGCCGTTCGACGCGCGCGCCGCCGGCCACGAGCACGTCGGCCACCCGGTTCACGCCCGCCCGCACGGCGGCCCCGGTCGGGATGAGCGGATGGTCCTCGATGACCAGGACGCGGAAGTCGCCGAGCCGCTCGTGGCGGGCGGGCGGCAGCGCCAAGCGGTGCGCCTTGCCGAGCGTCAGCGGGTCCGGCCCGGCCATGACGTCGAGCAGGAGCGTGAGGTCGCGGGCGGCACGCGCCATGGGACCGACGACGGCGAGGTCGAAGTCGGTCGGCAACGCCGGTTCGGACGGCGGGACCATGCCGCGGCCGGCCGCCAGTCCGAGCGTCGGCTTGTGCGCGTAGACGCCGCAGAAGTGCGCGGGGGTGCGCAGCGAGCCGGCGAGGTCGGAGCCGATGGACAGCGCGCCGAACCCGGACGCCAGGGCCGCCGCCGACCCGCCGGAGGAGCCGCCTGCCGTGCGACCGCGATCCCACGGGTTGGTGGTGGTGCCGTAGATCTCGTTGAAGCTCTGGATGTCCTGCAGTCCCAACGGCACGTTGGTCTTGCCGAGCACCACCGCCCCCGCGGTTCTGAGGCGCGACACCTGTACCGCGTCCTCGGCCGGCACGTAGTCGCGGTGCGGCGGCATGCCCCAGGTCGTGGGCAGCCCGGCGACGTTGTACGACTCCTTGACCGTCACCGGAACGCCGAGCAGCGGCCGGTCCTCACCACGCGCCCGTGCCTGGTCGGCGCGGCGCGCGGCGGCCCGGGCGCGGTCGAAGTCCCGCACGCAGATCGCGTTGACCACTATGTCGTCGCGCTCGACACGGGCGATCGCCTCGTCGGTCAGTTCCACCGCTGTCACGGCACCGGCGCGCATCGCGGCGACGAGTTCTTCGGCTGTCCGGAAGCTCCATTCCATGAATTCGACGTTATCGACCAGTCGCGAAAGCCACGAAATTCCCGTTCGCGCAACAGGGGAAGCCGCTCGGCCCACCGCCGAGGACCGCCCACCGCAGGTCACGGTGTCGACAATGGGTCACTCAACCCGCACCGGCCATGAAAGCCCGTGTCGCACAACAGGACGGACGTCTCATTCTCGGCGGACCAAGAACGGGTTCGCGCCTTCGGACCAGCCGAGGAACCGCACGCCCGCGCCGCCGCGCACCGTTCCGGTTGCGGTGAAACGGCCGCCGCGGAGCACGTGCAGCAGACCTTCGACCGCCGGCTCCAGCACGGTGCCGCGTGTCTCGTCCGCCAGCCTTTCCGCGTGGGCGGACCGCACGGCGGGCTCGCAGAAGCTGAGCAGGAACAGGGCCTGCCGCCAGGCGTACGCCGCGTTCTTCACCTGGATCAGCGCCGCGTGCCGGTCGTCCGTGCGCTGGGCCTGCCTGCGGACGATCCAGTCGAACGCCTGCCGGGCGAGCCGCGGCGCGCGGTCGCGCAGTTCGTCGGTCAGGGTCAGGCCGTCGACCAGCACGGCGAGGTTGTGCGTGGTCAGGATCTGGCTCTGCTCCAGCAGCATGCCGTTCTTCACCGTGGTGCCGCCGGAGGTGCCCGCGCGTTCCCGGCACAGCGCCGTGAAGTCCGCGGTGGTCCGCTTGCCCCAGCGCAGGACGGTGCGCTGCGGCGTGGACCAGTCCGCCGGCAGGTCGTAGTAGTCGGCGTAGAGCGTGCCGGCCAGCAGACGGCTCGCCACCGCCGCGGCGTCACGCCACTTGGTGGTGAACGTGCCCATGAAGATGTCCGCGGCGACTTCCTCCACGAGCGGCAGCGCCAAGCCCGCCTGCTTCGCCAGCGCCCTCAGCTCGGTCACCAGCGGGTTCGGCAGCAGTGCGTGCGGAAAGGCGGTGAGCGCCAGCATCGTGGTCTGCCGCAAGGCGCGGCGCGCGGCCGCGGCGTCGTCCGGCTCGGGTGACCGGCAGGGGGCGAGCGCGTCCACCCAGGGCAGCTCGGTGAACCGCACCTGGTGTTCGAGGTCGAGCAGCAGCAGGCCGCGGCGACGCCGGAACGCCGTGTAGCACTGCTCGTGCAGCCCCGCCACGACCGGGTCGTCGATCGCCGCGCTCAGCAGCCGCGAGGTGAGCTGCGGCAGCACTGCCGCCAGCGTTTCGCCCGACGTGATCACGCCGAGGCGCACCAGCTCGTCCACCGGCGCCTCGAGCGACCGCGCGGCCTTGTGCACCAGGTGACCCGGCATGGCCGTGCCGAGGGGGATCTCGGCGGTCGTCTCGGCTTCGGGCACCGCGGCCGTGGCGACGTCGAGCGACGGCAGGCCGCCGTCGGCCGGGTAGCGGTCCAGCCTGCCCGCGAGCACGCCGGCGAGGGCGGCGTTGGTCGGCGCCGCGACCGCTGCCGCCTGAGCGGTGCGCCACGCGTCGCGCTGCCCCGTTCCCGGCGCGCCCCGGCGGCTCACCGTGTTCGCGATGGCGCGGCGGATCCAGCCGACCTCCCGCGCGGTGAGCGCGTCGCTGCCGTCCGGACAGGACTCCAGGGCGCGGCGCAGCCTCGCGAAGTTGTTCTTCGGGTGGGACTGCCGGCCCGTCGGGGCGTGGGCGCGGGCAGCTTCGGCGAAGTCCGCGAGCCACGTGGCCCTGGCGGTCGCCCAGTCGGCGGGCCAGGTCCGGCACGGCCACCCGCCGCGCACCGCCCCGCTCTCGTCGAGGTGCGGCGGCTCGCCGTCGACGGTCCGGCACCACAACGCGACCAGCCGGTCGTACAGCGGGTTCCACACCGTCACCGCGTCACGCATCGTGGCGATCTGCGCCGGCACCCGCGCGGAACGCAGTGACGCGGCGGCGGCCCGCACCGAGGTGAGGCGGACGGCGGAGCCCGACGGCCGGGCGACCTGGGTGAGGCGCGGCGCCAGCCGCAGCCGGTGCATCAGCGGGCGCAGTTCGGCGGCCAGGTCGAGGGCCTGCTCGGGGAAGCCCTTGTCCAGCAACAACACCAGGACGGGCAGCGCCGCGTCCTCCGGCACGTCGACCCGGTAGTGCCCGCCGCGGAGCGCGGCCAGCAGCTCGGCCTGGCCGTCGTCGCCGAGGTACCAGAGGTTGAGACGTTCCCGCTCGTTCCGGCCGGGCACGTCGTCCGGCAAGGAGGCGACGCGGGCCGACTCCTCCTCCGACAGCGGCACCTCCGCCAGGTACCGCCCGGTCGCGAAGCCGCCGTGCGCGACTTCGAGCGTCACCCACGCCGGGGTGTCGGCGACCGGGGTGCGGGAGCCGACCGTGAGCGTGCCGTCGGCCATCCCGCGGAGGACGTCCTCCCAGCGCCGCAGCTTGCGCAGCGCCCGTTCGCGGTCGGCTTCGGTGCCCGCGGAGACCGCCGCGGCCAGCGCCCGCGCCAGCTGACCGGTCGCGTATCCGGACGAAGCGGCGGGGAACTGGTCTGGCACGGCGGTCTCCACGGTTGAGCAGACATGGAGGCGGGGATCGAACCCGCGCCCTCCCCGTCCGGAGCGGGGCGATCTACCACTGATCTACTCCATGAGGCGTGCGGATCATATCGACCACGTGAGCCGGGCACATCCGATTTCGCACGACCGAGCTGTCTCGGCGCACGCGTCGGAGACGTCCGCCGCTGCCGTGAGCGGTCGTCAGGTGAGCGACGGCGGCCAGCGGTGGTCGCGCCACTCGTCCCAGGAGGCGAAGCCGGCCGGTGGGTCGTCGATCGGTTCGCTGCCGTCGAGTTCGGCCCGCGTCGGGACCTGGATGACGCCGGCCCACTCGGCCAGTTCCTGATCGGACATGGGCCACGTGGTGCCCGGCTCGTCGGCCTGGCGGCGGTCGAGCCGCCTGCGCTGTTCGACCGGGGACACCTCGAAGTAGTGCATCTCCACGCGCGCGCCGCGGTCCGCCGCCGCCTGCCGCAGGGCGGACCGCTCGTCGCGGCCCCACAGCCCGAAGTCGATCACCACGTTGCCGCCGAGCTCCAGGGCGCGCAGCCCGATCCCGATGAGCCGTCCTTCGATCACGTCGGAGGCCGCCGGCGGGTTGTCGGGCCCGTAGAGGGCCTTCACCCACTCGTCCTTGGTCAGGCGCAGCGCGTCGCGCTCGACCTCGATGCGCCGGGCGGCGGTGGTCTTCCCGGTGGCCGGCAGCCCGACCACGAGGTGGAGCGTCGGTCCCATCCCATCCCCCGTTCGCGCCCGTCGACCCGCGAGCCTACGACGCGTGTCCCCCGTCGGGCGGACCGGCCGTGGTGCGGTCCGGCCGTGGTGACGCCACCACGGCCGGACCCCGGCTCACGGCGACCAGGGGGCGGCCACCGCCCAACTGCTGTCGGCGGTGAGGGTCTGCGGTCGGTTGAAACCCGCGTCGTCCCCTGCCGCGATGTGGACCTGCGACTCGTGGTGCCGCAGGAACCACCCCGGCTTGTTGATCGACTCGAACGTCACGCCGGTGCCGCCCACGCCCGGCCGGGCGCAGAACGTGGCGTCGGCGGTGAAGAGCGCCGAGCCGTCGGCCGGCGAGTTGCGCACCCGGCTGTCGGCGTGCCGCAGGAACTGGCCCGGGAAGTTGACCGACTCGAACGAGTAGCAGGACGAGTCGGCCAGGCCGCGCCGGACGGTGTAGGTGGCGTCGGCCTTGAGCAGCGCGCTGCTGCCGCCGGTCACGACCTCGGTGTAGGCCAGGCTGTCGGCGTGCCGCAGGTACTTCCCGGTGTGGCCCCACGTCGTGACCCGCAGCGACTGGCGCACGTTCGTGGCCAGCAGCACGGAACTGCGCCACAGCGCCGGGTCGGCCGCGTTCCAGGTGGCGTCGGCGGCGAAGCCGGTCGCGGTGTCCCAGGCGTTCGGACCTCCGCTGCGGGCCAGGTACGCGTTCTCGGCGTAGTGGCGCAGGTAGGACCCCGGGAAGCTCAGCGACTCGAACGACGTGCCGCCCGCCGCCAGGCCGGGCCGCGCGCACCACGTGGCGTCCGCGGCGAACGTGCCGCCGGTGTTCGCGTCCAGCCGCACGCGGCTGTCGGCGTGCCGCAGGTAGCGGCCCGGCAGGGTGACCGACTCGAACGAGTGGCAGCGCGCGTCGGCGAGCCCGGCCACGGTCCGGAACGAGCCGTCCTGCCGCGCGCCGTCCGCGCTCGCCGCGCTGATCACGTCCGTGCGCGCGACGGAGTTCGAGTGCCGCAGGTAGCGGTCGGTGTAGCCGGGCGTGGTCACCCGGAACGACCGGACGTGCCCGAGGGTGAGGGCGACCGGGGAGTTGAGGTTGCGCGAGGCGTTGATCAGCCCGGTGTGCGCGGCGCGGACCTGGTCGGTGTCCACCTTCTGCACTCGCCGGTCGTAGGTGAGCAGGCCGTTGTACTCGCCCTCCACGTCGGTGATCTCCGTGTAGACGTACGCCGAGACGCCCTTGGTGGCCATCAGCTGCTGCACGTCGCGCACCATGCCGGTGTAGCGGTCGTCGAGCTGGGCGTTGCTCGTCACCTGCTCGTAGGCGAAGTACTGGCCGTTCGGGCTGTGCTCGTGGCCGGGGTTGCGCAGCCCGATCCCGCCGAACTCGCCGAGCACCGACACGCGGGTCGCCGACGGTCGCGGCGCGTCCGGTCCGGTGTAGACGTGCCAGTCGATCATGTCGCCGGTGCCCGGGTCGCCCTTGGAGGCGCAGCAGTTGTAGCCGCTGTGCGCGTTCACCAGCCGGGTCGGGTCGTAGTTCTTCAGGCTGGTGGTGACGCGTTGGGTCTCGGCGAGGCTCCACTCGCCCCAGCCCTCGTTGAACGGCACGTAGGTGGTCACGGCCGGCGAGAACCGGTGCTCGTCGACGATCTCCCGGGCCTCGGTCTCGAACTGGGCGACCTGCGCCGGGGTGCGGTTGGCGTCGAACGCCTGCGTGGACGGGATGTCCTGCCACACCAGCAGGCCCAGCCGGTCCGCGTGGTAGTACCAGCGGGCCGGTTCGACCTTGATGTGCTTGCGGACCATGTTGAAGCCCAGGTCCTTGTGCTTCTGCAGGTCGGAGGCCAGGGCGGCGTCGGTGGGCGCGGTGTACAGCCCGTCGGGCCAGAAGCCCTGGTCGAGCGTGCCGACCTGGAACACGAACTCGCCGTTGAGGGTCGGCCGCAGGACGCCGTCGACCACCTTCTTGCCGACCTCGCGCATCCCGAAGTAGCCCACGACCTGGTCGACGGTCGTGCCCGCGCCGTTGCGCAGCGAGACGCGCAGGTCGTACAGGTAGGGGTCGTCGGGCGACCACCGCCGGGCGTTGGGCACCGGCACCGAGAACTCGGTGAAACCGCCGGTGGCGCTGCCCACGACGCCCGACCCGGCCATCGCCTCGGCCAGCACGGTGTGCCCGGTGACGTCGCCGCGGGTGAAGACGCGGACCCGGGCGGTGTTGTTCGCCAGGTTCGGGTGGACGTCGACGGAGAACACCGACGAGACCGGTGTCGGCTCCAGCCAGACGGTCTGCCAGATGCCGGAGGACGGCGTGTAGAAGATGCCGCTGGGGTTGTTGGTCTGCTTGCCGACGGGCTGCTTCTCGCCGCGACCGTCGGTCGGGTCGTAGACGCGCACGACGATCTCGTTCGTGCCGCCGTTGAGCTGCGCCGTCACGTCGACCTCGAACCGGTCGTAGCCGCCCTTGTGCGTGGTGACCTGGACGCCGTTGACCCAGACCGTGGCCTCGTAGTCGACCGCGCCGAAGTGCAGCTGCACCCGCCGGCCGCTCCAGTTCTGCGGGACGGTGAACGTGCGGCGGTAGAACATCAGGTCGCGGTTGTCGTTGCGCATGATGCCCGAGAGCGCCGACTCGACCGGGTAGGGCACCAGGACGCGCTCGGGCAGGGTCTGGCCGAGCGGGGGCGCCGCGTACCGGTTGACGTTGCCCGCGCCGTCGGTGGCCGGGTTGAGGAACTGCCACTCGCCGTTGAGCGACTGCCAGTCGGGTCGGGTCATCTGCGGGCGCGGGTACTCGGGCAGGGGGTTGGTGGTGGACACCTGGCCGGTCCACGGCGTGGACAGCGGCGGCGTCTTCGGCACGACGGCGGCCGAGGCGGGCGCGGTGGCGGCGAGGCCGCCGAGCACGGCCAGCACGGCCGCCACGGGGGCGACGAGTCGGTGCATCGGGCTCCTTCGGGAGGGCGGGGAAGTCTGCTGGGCCGGTCCGAAGCCGCGGACGACCTCGGACCGGCTCTCACGAGCGGCCTGGTCGGACCCGTGGGGCGAGCCCGCGTCGCGGTCCGCCGCGCGAGGTCGTGTCGTCCGGGATCAGCCGAACACCCGGAGCTCGTAGACGCGCGCGGCGGCGTCGGCGCCGTTGGTGGGGGTGCTCACGTCCAGGCGGGCGTAGCGGCCGGACACGCCGGAGACCGGGTGCACCGTGGTGGCCGCGGTGTTGTCGGCGACCTGGACGACGCGCCGCCAGGTCACGCCGTCGTCGGACACCGACAGGCTGAACGCCCTGGTGTTGAACGCGGCCTGCTCGCCGCCCGCCTGGGCGTGGGCGACCTCGAACCGGCTCACGGACCTCGTCGCGCCGAGGTCGACGCGCAGCCACGGGCCGGCGGCGGACGAGCAGAACTTGTCCGAGTTGCCGCCGTTCACGGTCCCGTTGACCGCCTTCTCGGGGCCTTCGGTCGACGAGCAGGACGCCGAGCCGGTGGCCGGCCGCCCCTGCGCCAGGTTGACGCCGCCGGCGGTGGCCGGGTCGACGGCCACGTCGTCGAACGTCGCGGCGGCGTTGAACACCCGCACGCCGTTGGCGCCGCTGCTGTGGGCGGTGTCGGTGACGCTGATCTTCGGGGTGGCCAGGTCGTCCACGAACACCTTGATCGACGTGCCCACGGCGGTGACCCGCATCCGGTGCGTGGAGCCGGGGGTGACGGTCAGCGGCGCGGAGCCCAGTTGCGCCCACGAGTTGTCCGCCCGGCCCAGCACCACCCGGCCGGCGGTGCTGATGCCCGCGTAGTAGCCGGCGTAGCTGTCGGCGCCGACGGCCGGCCTGGTGGCGCGGAAGACCAGGCCGGCGTCACCGCCGCCCGCGGTGATCGTGACGTCGGTGTCCTGGGTGAAGTCGCCGAAGTTGGTGTCCAGCAACGCCTTGCCGCCGGCCGAGGAACCCGCGCGGTACTGCCCGCCGGTGGCCGTCCAGGCGCCGCCGTAGGTCCGCCAGCCCAGCGCGTTGTCGTCGGAGAAGTCGTCGCGGACGCGCATGGCGACGCGGCGGATCGTGCCGTCGGCGTTGAAGTGCATGCGGTCGTAGGCGAGCTGGCGGTGGTTGCCGTCGGTCTCGCTCAGCGGACGGCGGTGGTAGACGATGTACCAGATGTCGGTGCCGGGCACGTTGATCACGGAGTTGTGCCCCGAGCCGCGCGCCACCGCCGGGTCCTGCGCCAGCACCTTGTCCAGCTTGGTGAACGGCCCGGTCGGCGAGTCGGAGATCGCGTAGGACACCGAGTAGTCCGGACCGGTCCAGCCGCCCTCGGACCACATCAGGTAGTACTTGCCGGCGCGCTTGAACATCTGCGGGCCCTCGACGTAGCCCGACGGGGTGATCTCCTTGTAGGTGCTGCCGTCCGGGAACGTGCCGATGCTCGTCATGTCGGCGTTCAGCCTGACCACGTTGGCGTGGCTGTGGCCGCCGTAGTACATGTACGCCTGACCGTCGTCGTCGATGAAGACGTCCTGGTCGATCGGCTGCGCGCCGTTGTGGAACCGCGAGATGAGCGGGCGGCCGATGGCGTCGCGGTAGGGGCCCTCGGGCCGGTCGGCGACGGCCACGCCGATGCCGCCGAGCTGCGAGTCGTTCTGGATGTCGTTGGCGGCGAAGTACAGGTAGTGCTTGCCGTTGCGGGTGATCGGGGCCGGCGCCCACATCGCCTGCTTCGCCCACGACACGTTCGCCGCGGTGAGCACGTTGGGGTGCTTGGTCCAGTGCACGAGGTCGGTCGAGGAGAACGCGTCGAGGTAGGTCTGCTCGGCGTAGGACTTCGAGGTGGTCGGGTACACCCAGTACCGGTCGCCGTGGATCGCGACGTCCGGGTCGGCGTACCAGCCGTCGGTGAACGGGTTGCCGGCCACGGCGGTCGGCAGGTCGGGCGCCGCGGCGGCCGCCGCGAGGGGCGGCGGCGCGGCGAGTCCGGCGGTGAGCAGGGTGGCGAGGGCGGTGGCGGCGAGCCTGGGCAGGGAAGCGGTCATCGTTTGCAGCTCCGGTCTGGTGCGCACGGGCAGGGGGGGTCGGCGGCGCTAGAGCGGGAACGGGCCTGGGACGCGGGGTCTCCTCCTCACCTCCGATCCGGTGCTCTGGACAGCCGCGGACGAACTGCGACGTGGGCGTGCTCCAAGCATCCGGGTGTTCGTGACTCACGTCACCGGCCACCTTTACATCGTTGATACAACGTTGTAAAGACTGGGTCGGCCGGCCGGCATCCCGCAGGGTCGACGGGTTCGGCACCGGGGCGGGTCGAGGAAGCCCTGCTCACCCCGGGGCGCTGCTGGAAGGCGACTTCGCCGTGCTCGCGCCCGGCATACCCGTGGTGACGGCACGACGGCCATGGCCCGCTTGCTGTCGCTGCCCGACGCGGTGTTCTGCTCCAACGACCTGCCGGCCGTCTGCGCGCTGCGCATGGCGGCCGAGTGCGGGCGGCGGGTGCTCGAGGACGTGGCCGTGGTCGGAGCTCACCGCTCCGGTCCGGGCGCCGTCGTCAGCCCCGCGGCACGGTCGGCTCGTCGTTCCACGACCGCGCCGGTTGCGCCACGTCGTCGGCTCGGCGGTAGTGCGCGTGCAGCGCGGAAGCGACGAAGGCCCAGCCGACGCCGACGAAGACGAGCGCCCAGCTGGACCACACGACGGCGAGGACCAGGTCCGCCGCGGCGCAGGTGGCGTGCACCGCCAGGACGACGTGGACGAGGGAGGTGCGTCTCATTGGTGGCTCCGGTGACGAGGTTGTCCGACATCGCCGACCAGGCTTCCCGGCACACCGCGCGGCCACCGGATCGATGACCGCGTTGTCAGCCGTATCGACACGCCGGGCAGATCCGTTACGCGGACGGCGGTCGTCCACGTCGAGGGGTCGCCACTCGGGTGAGCTGCGGGTCGGGCAGCCCACGGCGTCGGTGCCGCGGTCGCCGGCGTGGACGACCGGCCGATGGACGGCTACCAGCGTCGCAGCTGAGGACCCGCTACGCCCGGCCACTCGGCCGCAGGTCCGGGGTCGGGGACCGGGTGCCGGAGCACTCGCTGACGAACGCGCCGGGGCCCACCCGGCGAGGGTGCTCTCGACGCGCGAGGCGGGGTCAGCGACGGGGGTGGTCGGGTGATGCGGCACGGCGGCGGGCGTCGCGGTGGTGGGTGCGGGCGGTGTCCGCGCCGTGGGAGAAGGAGGCGGACTCCTCGCCGCGTTGCGGCCGGTCCTGGGCGCGCAGCCGCGGCAGCGCCTGGCGCAGGGCGTCGACCAGGAGGTCGGCGAGGTCGTGGCTGAAGCCGTTGCGCACGACGATCCGCAGCACGGCGAGGTCTTCGCGGTGCGCGGGGAAGGTGTAGGCGGGCACCAGCCAGCCCTGTTCGCGCAGCGCCGCGGAGACGTCGAACACCGAGTACCCCTGCTCGCCGTCGGCGAGGGTGAAGGCGAACACCGGCAGTTGCGTGCCGTCGGTGATCAGCCGGAAGGGCCCGAGCGCGGCGATCCGCTCGGCCAGGTCGCGGGCCACGTCGCGGCAGTAGCCCTGGACGCGGCGGTAGCCCTCCCGGCCGAGCCGCAGGAAGTTGTAGTACTGGGCGACGACCTGCGCGCCGGGACGGGAGAAGTTCAGCGCGAAGGTCGGCATCTCACCGCCCAGGTAGTTGACCTTGAACACCAGGTCGTCGGGCAGCGCGTCGGCGTCACGCCACACCACCCAGCCCACCCCCGGGTAGACCAGGCCGTACTTGTGGCCGGAGGTGTTGATCGAAGCCACCCGGGGCAGTCGGAAGTCCCACGCCAGGTCGGGGTCGCAGAACGGGGCGATCATGGCGCCGGACGCGCCGTCGACGTGCACCGGGACGTCCCAGCCGCGTTCGCGCTGCAGCCCGTCGAGGGCGGCGCAGATGTCGGCGACCGGTTCGTAGCTGCCGTCGAAGGTGGAGCCCAGCACCGCGACGACGCCGATGGTGTTCTCGTCGCAGTGCTCGACGGCTTCCTCGGCGGTGAGGTGGAAGCGGTCGCCGGCCATCGGCACGAGCCGGGCTTCGACGTCCCAGTAGTTGGCGAACTTCTCCCAGCACACCTGCACGTTGACGCCCATCACCAGGTTGGGCCGATCCGCGGGCTCGCCCCGGGCTCGGCGCCGGTGCTGCCAGCGGCGCTTGAGCGCGAGCCCGGCGAGCATGCACGCCTCGCTGGAGCCGGTGGTGGAGCAGCCGGTGGCGTGGTCGGGGTCGGCGGCGTGCCACAGGTCGGCGAGCATCCGCACGCACCGCTGCTCCAGTTCGGCGGTGCGCGGGTACTCGTCCTTGTCGATCATGTTCTTGTCGGCGCACTCCGCCATCAGCACCTGCGCCTTCGGTTCCATCCACGTGGTGACGAACGTGGCCAGGTTCAGCCGCGCGTTGCCGTCGAGCATCAGCTCGTCGTGCACCACCTGGTAGGCCGTCTCACCGTCGAGCTGCCCGTCGGGCATCCGGTCGCGCGGGATCGACACCGGTTCGCGGGTGAACACCGGGTTGACCGCGACGTCGCGGTGCGGCCGGTCCGACGGGTGGGCCAGGGACATGGCGGAACCTCGCTGGGGTCAGGCGCCTGCTTGGGAGGCGGCGGCGTGCGCGCCGAGCTGGTCGAGCGTGAGCAGGTGGCGGGGCGGGTGGTCGAGCACGACGCGCCTGGTCACGTCCAACCGGCCGTCGACGTGCAGCAGCTCGCCGGGGCGCAGCTCCCGCCAGTCGGGGTCCTCGTCCATCCGCTCGCTGGCCACCACCACGGACGGGTGGTCGGACAGCGCGCCGGACCGGGCCCGGATGCGTCCCGCGGTGCTCGCGTGCTCCAGGTGCCGGTCCCCGTGGGGCCCACCCGCGGCGCGCTGGAGCACGAACAGGTCGTGCGTGTCGGGGTAGCGCAACGCCCACAGGTCGGTCGCCGTCGCCAGGACCAGGTTGATCGCGTACACCGGCAGGGTGTCGGCCACCCACCGCGCCGCAGCGGCGATCCCGGCGCCCACGTCCCCGCCGTGCTCGTCGGTGTGCTTGGTGACCAGCGCGAAGAACCGCTCCGAATCGGTGTCACCGGCCACCAGGTCGCGGTAGTCGCCCAGCTCCGCCTCCAACGTCGGGAGGTCGCCGATCACCCCGTTGTGCGCGAACAACCGCCCCCGCTGCTCGAACGGGTGAGTGTTGCGCGGGTCCAGGCCGCCGGTGGAGGCGTAGCGGATGTGCGCGACGAACGTGGCCGACTCCCGCTCCTTCGCCTCCTGCACGAACTGCCGGTCCTGGTAGGCGGCCAACGGCTGCTTGTCGACCTGCGGCGTGCCGTCCTCGGCGAACACGCCCAGCCCCGTCCCGTCCGGTTCGCGCCTGCTCTGCTCCGCCAGGCTGTCCGGCGCCTCCAGCAGCCAGAACGTCGCGCGCACCCGCCGCGGCGAAGCCGACAACCCGAACAGACGACACATCCGGCACCCCTCCCGCCGCGGTCCTCCTCGGGTGCCCCGCCGGCCTCCCGGCAACCACGGTCGGGACCACACCAACCGGTGACAGGACCAGGCCGGCGGTGCGGCTCGATCCGTCCCCGGGCGGGAGTACCGCGGGTCAGGCCGCCAGCCGGGTGCCGCGACGCCAGACGGCCCTGGTGTCGAGGGTGGCGTCGATGTCGACGAGCGGGTCGCCGTCGACCAGCAGGAGGTCGGCCCGGAGCCCTTCGGCGATGCGGCCCCGGTCGCCGAGGCGGAAGCGGCGGGCGGTGGTCGCGGTGGCCGCGCGCAAGGCCCGTGCGGGGGTGAGGCCGGCCGCCACGAGGTGCCGCAGTTCGTGGTGCAGGCTCGCTCCGTGCGCCAGGCCACCGAAGAACGTCTCGGCCATGGAGACGTCGGTGCCGGCCAGCACGTCGACGCCGGCGGCGTCCAGAGCGCGCACGGTGTCGTACACGTCATCGAGCTTGCCCTGCGGGTAGCGGTTGTAGCTGGAGCGCAGGGTCCGGTCCCACTTCTCGTCGAGGCGCGCGGCGACCCGGGGGTCGTCGGCCAGCTCGCTGGCGGTGTGCCCCATCAGCGAGGCGTTGAGGCAGATGCAGGGGATCACGAACATGCCCGCGTCCTTGATGACGCTGATGATCTCGGCGGTGTGCGGCTGGTCCACGAACACGTGGGTGAGGCCGTCGACACCTGCTTCGGCGGCCATCCTGGTGGCCTCCGCGGTCAGCGCGTGGGCCACCGTGAGGGCGCCGTGCTTCTTGGCCTCGGCCACACCGGCGTTCACCGTGGCCTGGTCGAGCGAGGGCAGCCCGGGGTGTCCCTCCACGCTGCCGTCGTCGATCATGAACTTGATGTAGTCCGACCCCCGGGCCAGCAGCTGGGGCACGAAGGCGGCCGCTTCCTCCGGAGTGGTGGAGAACGGCATCAGGGGCATCACCGGCGGCAGGTCCCACTTCGGCCGGAAACCCTCGGGCATCAGCTCGCTCGGGTGACCACCGGGCGGCGTGATGGCGAAGCCGGAGGAGCGCATGTCGGCCCGGGTGTCGTCATCGGTGATGTGCCCCCGGTTCTCCCGCGTGTTCATCCCCTGCATCTCCAGTTCGGTCGTCACGCCGAACCGCAGGGCGAGCGCCAGGGAACCCGGCGCGGAGTGGACGTGGGCGTCGATCAGGCCAGGCAGCAGGGTGCCGCCGGCGCCGTCGACGACCTCGCTGTCGCTCGGGACGTCGCCGCCGACCCGAGCGATCCTCCCGCCTTCGATGAGCACGGTCTGCACGCCCACCGACTTCTCGCCGTCGAAGACCTGCGCGTTCGTGATCGCGGTGAGCCTCATGGCAGTCCGCCCCGTTCCTCGTTCGCCCGGAATTTCCATACCCAAAGTTATATACTTGCCTAAAGGTATGCAACTGCGCGGGCCGGACCTAGACTCCGTCACATGAGCAGCGCCCCCTCCCCCGAGCAGCCTTCCGACGACCTGGTGCTCGACCAGATCGGCCCGGCGCTGTCACGTCTGCGCCGACGGGCGCCGGCCTCGGGCAAGGACCTCTCCCGCAACCTCGTGCTCAACGTGGTCGCCGACGCGCCGGGCGAGATGACCGTCGGTGTACTGGCCACCGAGATGGGCGTCGCCCAACCGGTGGCCAGCCGAACCGTCGCGGCCTGCGTAGCGGACGGCCTGCTGCGCCGTGCGGCGTCTCAAGCCGACGGCCGCCGCACCGTGCTCGAACTCACCGCCCACGGCGAAGCCGAACGCACCCGCTTCGCCGCCGAACAGCGAGCAGCGTTCCAGGAGATCACCGCCACCTGGTCACCGGAAGAACGGATCCAGTTCGCCCGCCTCCTGACCCGCTACGGAGCCGACGCCGCCGAGTGGTCCCGAAACCGCTCCACGAGCCGCGACTGAACGAGCGGCGCCTTGCCGAACTTCCCCGGCGTGCTCGCCATCGCCACCGGAGTCCACACCGGAGCTGTCGGGCCGTCGGTGCAGCGCCACGCCGGCGCTCCTCCACTGGAACCCGGCCGACGGGAGGACATCGCCGAGGGCACTGTCCACGCGCTCGCGGTCCTCGACCCAGTCGAGCACTACCTCGTCCAACTCTGGCCCACCAGCGCGTACGGCGGCTCGCGGCGCTCGTGGTCGGTGACGTGGTTGCCCCCAAGCCCGCCACCACGATCACGACCTTCGACGTTGAGCACAGGTTGCACCAGGTGCATAGCATGTTGCCTATGACGCAAGATGACGGCGGGTTGGACGGCCTCGTGCGCAAGCGCATCCGCGCCCTGCGGGTCGCGCAGGGGCTGTCCCTCGAAGAGCTGGCCGCCCGCGCCCACCTCAGCCAGTCCTCGTTGAGCCGCATCGAGAGCGGTCGACGCCGCTTGGCGCTGGACCAGCTCGTCACCCTGGCCCGAGCGCTGGACACGACCCTCGACCAGCTCGTCGAGAACGCCGCCGACGACGTCGTCATCAGCCCGATGACCCACGGCTCGCACAACCTGAGCTGGCCGATGAAGGGCGACCCGGCCATGAGCGTCATGCGCAGGCGGCTGACCGAGCCGCCGCCCGACAACCCCGCCAGGATGCGCGCCCACCCGGGCCGGGAATGGCTCGTCGTGCTGTCCGGCACCGCGACCCTGGTGCTGGGCCACCGCCGCTTCCGCGTCGAGACCAACCAGGCCGCCGAGTTCCCGACGATGATGCCGCACGCGATCGGCGCCGAGGGCGGCCCCTGCGACATCATGTTCATCTTCGACCGCGACGCCCGTCGCGGCCACCGCGAGACCGACGGTCAAGCCGGGAAGGGTGACGCGCAAGCGGGCTCGTAGCCACCGCCTTGCGCGCCCGGCAGCACGAGCAGCGTTCGTCTTGCGTTTCCCGCAAGACAACGTGCCGTTGGCGCAGTACGGGCTTAGCGTGGCGGTATGCCACCACCGCACACCCACCACGAACACGGCCACCACCACCAGAGCGGCGACGGCGGGCAGGCGGAGATCCTCGACCTGGACGCGGAAGTCCTCGCCGAGCACATCGCCGCCATCACCCGATGGCTGCCGGTGCGGAGCGACCCGCGCCGGATCGTCGACCTGGCCGCCGGCACGGGAGCGGGCACCTTCGCGCTCCTGGACCGCTTCCCCGAGGCGCACGTCATCGCCGTCGACGCCTCACCCGAACACCTGCGACGGCTGCGGGAGAAGGCGTGCGCCCGCGGTGTCGACGGGCAGGTGCGCGTGGTGTCGGCCGACCTCGACGACACCACCTGGCCCGACCTGGGCACACCCGACCTCGTGTGGGCGTCGGCGTCCCTGCACCACCTGGCCGACCCCGACCACGCGCTGCGCGCCGTCCGCGACCTGCTCGCGCCCGACGGCCTGGTCGCGGTCGTCGAGTTGGCCGGACTCCCCCGCTTCCTGCCCGAGCACGCCCCCGCCGAGCGGCCCGGCCTGGAGGACCGCCTCCACGCCGCGGCCGACCGCCTGCACGCCGAGCACGTGCCCCACCGCGGCGCCGACTGGGGAGCCCTGCTGACCGCCGCCGGTTTCACCGTCGCCGACGAGCTCGCCGTCGCCGTCGACATCGAGGGAGCCCGCGACCCGGCGATCGGCCGCTACGCCCTGGGTGTGCTGCGGCGCCTGCGGGGCGCCGTCGCCGAAGAGCTCGCGGCGGACGACCTCGCCGCGCTCGACCGGCTGCTCGACACGGGCAGCCCGCACGGCCTGCTGCGCCGTGACGACCTCGCGCTGCGCACCGAGCGCACGGTCTGGGCCGCGGGCCTACGGCCGTGAGGTGAAGGCGGCGACCACTCCGGGGAGGAGCACCGCGTTCACGTTCCCCGACGGCACCCAGGCCGCGGGTTCCGACGCGCCCGCCCGGTGGATCGAGACCCGGTTGTCGGCGATCCGCACGTCGGTGATCGCGCTCCACGGCAGGGTTCCCCCTTGCACGTCGACGCCTTCCCGGCGCACCCGCAAGCCGCCGAGGTCGACGGTCTCGCCCTGGCGGACCCGGTCGGCCAGCCGGGCGACCAGCCGCGGTTCGAGGTGGCGCCGAGCCAGGTCCACCAGGAACGACCACGCCTCGGGCGGGGCGGCGTCCTTGCCCTCGGTGGTGAACTCCAGGTCGATCTTGTTCGCGAACGTCGCCGGGTACGCGCCGAGCGAGAAGTACCAGAGGGTCTGCCGCGAACCGAGGCCCAGGAAGCGCTTCGTCGTGGCGGGGGCGCTGAGGTAGCGGACCCACTCGACCCGGTCGAGCGCGATCGAGCGGTCGCCGTAGCTGACGGCCCGGGCGTCGGCGCGCAACCGCCTCGACTCGATCTCGGCCTCGAAGCCCTCCCCCGGGTCGTCGTCGGCGGCGAGGCGGTCGGCGAGGTGGTCGGCGAGCCAGGCGGGCACCCGGTCGCGCGGGTAGGCGGCCAGGTCGTCGCGGTAGTGCTCGGGCGCGAACAGGTCTTCGGTCGGGAACGGCTGGTCGCCGTAGTCGTACTCCACGGTCGTCTCGCCGAGGTGCGTGACGGTCAGCAGCAGTCGCCACCACGGCCCCGCCGGCATCCGCGCCGCGACCTCGCGCTGCTCGCGCACCAACGCCATGACCGACTCCGGCACCGGGACCGCGTCGTCGGACCGCTCGGTCCGGAACCGCACCCGGCCCCTCTCGGCGGACGCGGTGACCGCGAACACCGCGCCGAACCGCCGCCACCCGGGCGGGCCGAGCAGGGCCAGCTGCTGGACGATCGGCTCGATCAACCTCGACGCCCGCTCGGCGATCGCCTCCTCGGGCGGGGTGTCGACGATCGTGAAGCTCTGGATGACGCCTTCCTCCTTCAACTGCATGGCCGCCCACTCGATGTCGATCATGCCGTTCGCGGCGCGCTCCTCGGCGATGAACTCGTCCTCCGCCTGCCTCGGCGGGACCGAGCTCGACGTCTCCTTGAGCCGCCCCGAGTCGCCCACCAGGAACACCGACCGGCCCACCGGCATGTCCAGGAACGCCATCGGGTCGCTCTCGTCCACCTCGACCGGCGCGTACACGCTCCACCCGGCCTCGAAGCGATCCGCCACCAGCCCCTCGGTCGGGTAGTCCAGGCGGCGGGACCTGATCGACTCGACCACCAGCGCGATCGCGGCCCGCGCGTCCGCGACCGCCGAGCCGCCGCCGCGGACGTCGCCGGTCACCCCGGGGCGATCCTCCTCGCGGAACGGGGAGTCCTCCGGGTCCTCCCCGGTGAACAGCGCGTCGAACCAGTCGTTCTCGAAGGCCATGCCGAGGCGGCTGAGCACGCGCCGGTACGCCGCCGTGGCCGCGGCGTCGAGGTCGACGACCTCCGAGCCGCGTCGCTCGGCGTCGAGCGCGAGGCGCAGCAAGGCCTGCGCGTCCCCGTCGGTGGAGGACGAGGTGGCCAGCAGGGCGTCCAGGAAGTCCTCGGCGTCGTCCTCGACCGCGAGTCGGCGCAGGGCGGCCAGGTCGGCCTCGCCCAGGTCGGCCCGGCGCACCGCGACGAGCTGCGGGAACACGTCGGCGACGCCGCAGGAGCGCCATGGGGACGCCTGTCGGAGGCGGCCGGCGATGGTGTCGAACAAGCGGGCCGCGGCGTCCGTCTCGGCGTCGAGGTCCTGGAGGATGTCGCACATGGCCTCGCCCGGGACGAGCAGCCACCCCTCGGTGTCGGCGTCGGGCAGGCCCGCCGGGTCGACCGGCGGCCAGGTGCGCCACACCGCGGCCGGGGGCGACGGCGCACGACCGTCGTAGTCCGGGTCCAGGAACTCCACCAGCCGCCGGGCCTGCGAGGAGTCCGGGCGCCGGGCGACCAGGTAGCCCGCCCCGCCCAGCAGGTGTCCCAGCTCGCGCAGGCGGTCGATCAGCCACCCGGGGAAGTCGTGCTCGTGCAGCAGCGCCTGGGCGAAGGCGTCGACGGCCTGGTGGTCGTAGGCGACGGCGGGACGTGGTGGGCGTGGCCGGACGAACCGGCTGAAGTCCGGGCTGCTCTGCCCGGTGTAGCCGCCTTCCCGGGGTGGCTGGCCCGCGCCGAACCAGAGGCACGCCTCCTCGAACCGCGAGCGCGCGTCCTCCGCCGGTCCGCTCGCGGACACCTCTTCGACCTGTCCGTGGGGGCCGACCAGGAACACCGACCGCTCCGCCGGTTCGGGCGAGTCGTCCGCCGGGTCGGGGTCGGCGACCATCACCGGCGCGAAGACGCACCAGCCGCCCCAGAACTGCTCGGCTTCCAGACCTTCGGTGGGGTAGTCCGCCCCTGCGGACCTGATCCGCTCCGACACCAGGGAGATCGCCTGCGCCGCGTCCATCGCCCGTCCTTCCGCGCGTTGCCGGCGGTTCCGTGGCGAACCGCACCGGGGTCGACCGTCGCCAACCTAGCGGATCGATCACGGTGCGTGCGGGGCAACGAATGAGCTTGCGGCGCAGAGGTTGCGCGCCACATGCTGGCACCCATGTCCGAACCGGTGCACGTTCTGGCACGTCCGGTCAGGTGGCGGCGCACGGGCGCCCGCGCGTTCGCGTTCGCCGCCCGGGTGGACGGCGCCTGGTGGGTGCTGAGGCTCAACGACTTCCCCCACCACCCGCTGTACACGCTGTTCGTCGACGGCGCGGTGGTCGGCGATGTGGAGGACGTCCCGTCCAGGGCGCCGGGTTGGGACCTCGGCAGCGCCGACGGGCCGGGGCTGACCGACGAGCAGCGCGCCGAGGCGCTCGCGTCGGTGCGCGGGCTCGAGCCGTACGGCAGCGAGGTCGGCCGGCCCTGTGACGGCGACTGGTGCTCCTGCGCCGGGTCCGCCGAGGAACGCGGCGCCGCGACTGGATGAGCACGCGGCAACCGCGGAGCACCAGTGTCGTTCACCTATACGATGCGCCGGTGGAGATCGACGACTGGTGGGCCGTGGTCGAACGTGCCCGCGTCGCGGTGGGCGACCGCGCCGGGGACCGCGACGACGCCGACGACCCGCTGCCCGACGCGCTGACCGACGAGCTCGCGAAGCTCGGCGCGGACGACATCGTCGACTGGGAGATCACCTTCGTCCAGGTCACGGACTCCGCGTACCGCCACCCCTTGTGGCACGCGGCGTACTTGATCGAGGGCGGCTGCGGTGACGACGGGTTCATGGACTTCCGCGACGGGCTCGTCCTCCAAGGCCGCGACGTGTTCACCCGGGCCGTCGACGACCCGGACACGCTCGCCGACCTGCCCGTGGTCCGCGCGATGGCCGACGAGGAAGGCGGCGGTTGGCTGGGTTTCCAGTCGATCGGCACGTCCGTCGAAGAGGCCTACCGACGGGTGTGCGGCGAGACCGACTCGTTCCACGAGGCGGTCGACCGGGCACTCGCCGGCCTGTCCCGCCCCGGTGAACCGGCGGGACCGGGGTGGCACTGGTCCGACGACGACGCGTTCCGCGAGCACCTGCCCAGGCTGTCCGCGCTGTTCCAGCCCTGAACCTCAGCCGTGCGCGGGCGCGGGGTCGACGGCTTCGCGGGACAGCAGGGCGAAGCGGGTTCCGCCGAGGGCGGTGTCGATCGGGCGGTCCAGCTCCAGCACGAGCGGGTCGTCGGTGATCCGGTAGGTCCGGAACGAGGTCGTGCCGAGCGGTTCCCGGTCCTCCACCTCGTGCCGCGTCCCGCCGTCGATCGCCGACCACGTGCCGGACAGCCGCACGGCCGGTTCGACCTCCAGCACGCCGGGCGCGGTCTCGCGCCACCGGAAGCGCTCGACGGTGAACTCCGTGCTCCAGCTGCACCAGTACGTCCAGCCCGTGCCGTCGGCGCGGAACACGACCTCGGAGTACTCCGGGTCGTGCGGGTACAGGTCGCGGTCCGACCAGTGGCCCACCAGGTTCTCGTCCGGCACAAGCGAATTGTGTCACCACCGTCCGTGCCGATGTCGTGCTGTCGTGGTGCCGCGTCACGAAAGGTTGGGGTGGTGATCGTGTCGGGCTGGCCGCTGCTGGTGGCGGCTGGGACGCTGCTGGTAGAGGTGTTGCTGGTGCTGTGACGGCTTGTTCGACACGGTCACCGGTGGGTGCGTCGAGCCGTCCGGGCACACGCTCTGGACAGTTGTAGGACAAATCCGGTGTTCTTCGTCCAGTTCGTGCCCAGCGAGGGGCAGACTTGCTCTCGGTGCGCGAAGGGGCGGGACGTTGAGCGACAGGAGAGGCTGACATGGGTGCACGGGATTGGTTGAGCGCAGCGGCCGTCACGGTCGTAGTCACGTCAGGATTGGCCGTCATGGCCCCGCCGGCCTCGGCGGCCACCCGCCTCGGCGGCATCGATCTGGGCGCCTACTGTCAGAGAACGGTCAACCCGGGGGACGCCGGCATCGCCTACTTGGTTGAGAACCACGCGAGGGGATGGCGTTGCGTGGATTCGATGTGGGTGGGCCCGCCCTTCGGCTGGGCGACCTACCGAGTGCGAGACATGGATCTCAACCACGCCTGCAGTTTGCAGTACGGCGGAGGGGCGTACGCGGTACTTGAGCAGAACCACGCGCAAGGCTGGGCGTGCTATCGATAGCACGCGCGGAAGCCGAGATGCTCCCGCCACCGTTTCCGATCGCGGAAGCGGTGGGAACAGCTGTCCGGTGGCCAGGTCGAGGGCGGCGAACACCTGGCGGACTCCGGCGGTGCGGGTGCGGGTCGCCCGATGCCGGGTGGGATGCCCGCGACGGAACCAGCCCCGATCGGGTCGCGGTCGCAGGTTCAGCGGGCCGAACTCATCCGAGCAGAGCACCCGCCCGTGTCCCGGTCGAGCAGCAGCCGGCGGTGCTCGGCCAGGTAGGCCACCATTTCGGGCCCAGCGCCGCGAACCCGGTGTCGTCGCACGCGTGGATCAGTCCGGCACTTACCCCGGCGACGCGGCGAACAACTGCGCGATCGCGGTGACGCTGCGGCCCTGCCACGAAGTCGGCACGATCCCCGCGCGACGCGCGCGAACCCGGTCCCTGGTCGACCGCGCGACCTTGACCATCCGCTGAGCCTGCCACGGCTCCGACGGCCGCACGAACACCTCGGGTTGACGAGCCACCGGCAACACCTCCACCAGCAGCGGTCAGCCCGACACGATCACCACCCCAACCTCTCGTAACGCGGCACTAGGGATCGCCACCCTGTGCGTGCTCCGACCGCCACCAGTCGAACCCTGGCCTACGCTCCCGTTCGTGGACGTTTCACCGCGGGATGTGCTCACGCCGGACGAGATCGCCCGGCGGGTGGAGCGCGGGCGGTCGTTGATGCTCCCGGTCGGTGTCGCCTCGGACCTGGACGCCGCCTCGGCGTCCGCGCGGGAACTGCGGGCGTCGCTGCCCGAGGACCTGTGGGTCTTCGCCTCGCCGGGATCGGTGTCCGGCGGGCCGGTGCTCGTGGTGATGCGACTGGTCGGCGCGGCGCAAGCGAAGGAGCTGCGGCCGGCGCTGGAGGTGTTGATCGCCGATTTCCGGCAGTGCGCCGGCGCGCTCGTCGCGGCCCTCCGCGCCGACGTCCTCCCCGCTCACGACCGCGGCGACGAGCACCCGGGCGAGGTCGAGGCCGCCGGTGTCACGTGGGTGATCGAGGTGCACGGCGAGCACTGCCGGTTCGAGGACCCGGTGAGCGGTGTGGTCGTGGAGGCGAACACCTACGACCCCGACCTGCTCGACCCCTACTTCCTGCTGCTGTTCGCCCGGACCTCCGGGCGCCACGACGCCGTCCTCGCCGCGTGCGTGCACGGCTTCCACGACATGTGCCGCCTGCTCGACCTGGCCGAAGTCGGTTTCGCCTGAACGCACCGGCAGAGGCCCGCTCCCCCTCCCGAACCGCGTTCCCGGTGCGGGGTGCGGCGGTGCCGAGCCCTCGCACCGGGAACGCGACCTAGTTCGCCTCGCCCGTCAGCGCGAAGGACCGCAGCCGACGGGTGGCGCCGACCGTGCCCACCACGACGAACACCGACGCCATGACCAACGCGGTCGGCACCGAGAGCGTCGAGGAGATCAGCGGGGTGTCGCCGATCGCGTCCGCGATGGCCGTCGCGTGCTGGCGGATGCTGAACACGCGGGCGCCGTCGACGAACGACACCAGCAGGTTCTCCCACAGCACGATGTAGATGAGGCCCACCGCGACCGGCCGCTTGGTCATCACGCTCAGGGCCAGGAACAAGGCGCTGTAGGCCAACCCGCCCAGGGCCGTGCCGGCGACCAGGCCGACCGCCAGCGGGCCGGAGCCCGCGATCAGGGCCGCGACGGCCAGCGGCACGGCGGTGGCCGCGGTGGTCACCAGCCAGGCCACCAGGAGCTTCGACAGGATGATCTCCGAGCGCGGCAGCGGCTTGGTGATCAGGTGGGTGATGGTGCCGTCGTCGATCTCCAGGCCGAGCGCGCTGCTGCCGACGATCAGCGCGGTGAGCGGCAGGATGACCGCGAGCCCGAGGTTGGAGAAGACCAGCGGGCCCCAGTCGGACGGGGTCTCGCGCTCCTCGCTGAAGACGCTCAGCAGGGTCAGCCCGATCAGGATGATCGGCATGGGGAGCAGCAGCAGCACGCGCCTGCGGCCCAGGAGCGCCCGCGCGGTGAGGCGGATGATCGTCGGGTTCATCATGTGGTCACCAGGTAGGAGAAGACCTTCTCGAGGGACTCGTCCGAAGGCAGGATCGTGGTCAGCCGGACGCCCCGGGCCCTGGCGATCTTGGCCAGGGCCCGGGTGAAGGCGCCGTAGTCGCTGGTGTGCACCTGGAGGCCCGCCTCGGCGATGCTCACCCCGGAGACCGACGGCTCGCCCATCAGCGCCGTCGCCAGCAGGCGGTCGTCGGAGGAGGCGATGGTGAACACGTGCGGGCGGGTGGTCATCAGCCGCCGGATGTGCCGGTAGTCGCCGGAGGCGGCGAGCCTGCCCGCCACGATCACCTGCACGGTGCCGGAGAGCTGTTCGACCTCCTCCAGGATGTGCGAGCTGAACACGATGGTCCGCCCCTGCCCGGCCATGCCGTCGAGCAACTCCATCATGTGCATCCGCTGCCGGGGGTCCATGCCGTTGAACGGCTCGTCCAGCAGCAGCACGTCCGGCTCGTGCACCAGCGCCGCGGCGACCCGGCTCCGCTGCCGCATCCCCTTGGAGTAGCCGGAGATCCGGCGGTCCTGCGCGTCGCGCAGGTCCACGGTCTCCAGCGCGGCGCGGGCGGCGGCCGCCGGGTCGGGGAGCTTGTGCAGCTTCGCGCTGGCCAGGACGAACTCCCACGCGGTGAGGAACCCGGGCACGCTCTCGCGCTCGGTCACCAGGCCCAGCTTGCGGTACATGGCGGGATTGGCCCACGCGGGCTCGCCGCCGATCACGACCTGGCCCTGCGACGGCGCCAGCAGGCCCGCCATGAGGTGCAGCACGGTGGTCTTGCCCGCGCCGTTGGGTCCGAGCAGGCCGGTCAGCCCCGGGCCGATCGACAGGGTCACGTCGTTGACCGCGACCACGTTGCCGTACCAGCGGGAGACGCCTGCGAGTTCGACCGTGTTCATGACTTGATCCCCCTGTACCGCCACACCGCGACCATCGTGCCCAGCGCGGTCAGCGCGACCGCGACGAGGCCGTACACCGGTCCGAACGAGCCGATCGGGACGATGTCGACGTCCACTCCGAACAGCCACTGGTCCACGCCGTTGAGCAGGCTCGTCGGGTCGAGCAGCCCGGCGAGCGAGCCGATGGTCCCGGAGTCCAGCTCGCGCAGGACGGCCGAGATCGGGGCGGTGAGCAGGAAGACGCCGATGATCATGCCGGTGGCGAACACCCGCCTACCCGACAGCGACGCGATCGGCAGGCCCAGCGCCGACAGCAGCACGGCGTGCACGGCCGCGGCGAGGAGGCCGACGAGCAGCCCGCCGAACTCCTCCAGCACCCCCGGCACGCCGTCGTCGGTGCCGAAGGCCATGCCGACGAACATGATCAGCATGGGCACCGCGAACAGCAGGAACGTCGCCGTGGCCAGGGCGGCGACCTTGGTCAGCGCGTAGCCCGACCGGCTCAGCGGGCGCGACAGGTACAGCTGCACCAGCTTCGTGCGCAGGTCCACCGACACCAGCTCGGGCGCGACCACGGCGACGAACACCGTCGCGGCGAAGGTGAAGGTGGACGCGACGCCGACGTAGTCGAGCACCGGCTCGGACAGCTGGCTGTTGATGATCACGATGATCAGGGAGGCGAGGCCGGCCAGGCCGACGAGCCCGATCGGCAGCACCTTCGCCCACGGGCTGCGACCGAGGCCGTAGGCGCTGCGGACGCTGTGCACGTACAGCGAGCGGGCCGAGTAGCCGGGGCCGAGCCGGGGGCCGGTGTAGCGCTGGTAGCCGATGTCGTGGATGACGCCGGGCTCAGACATGGGACACCTCCTCGGCCGGGCGGGCGCGGAACAGGTCGGCGACCTGGTGGCGCTGGCGCTCCAGCCGGTGCAGGCTGAGGTCGAGGTCCGCGACGGCGTCCCGGATCAGGTCGTACACCGCGCCGTCGTCCTCGCCGAGGCGGACGGTCAGCACGCGGTTGTCCCGGCGCACGTCCACGCCGCCGGTGGCGAGCGCGGTGGCGAGCCGCTCGGCGCCCTCGTCGACCTCGACGACGAGCAGGTCGTTGTGCTCGGTCATCGAGGACAGCGTCGCCGAGCGCAGCAGGGTGCCCGCGTCGATGGCGACCAGCGACGTGCAGATCCGCTCGATCTCGCCGAGCAGGTGGGAGCAGACCACCACCGAGATGCCGAACTCGGTGCCGATGCGGTGCACCAGGTCGAGCATCGCCCGCCTGCCCGCCGGGTCGAGCCCGTTGGTGGGTTCGTCGAGCAGCAGCAGCTCGGGGTCGTGGACCAGCGCCTGCGCGAGCTTGACCCGCTGCTTCATGCCGGTGGAGTACCCGCCGATCCGGCGGTAGCGCTCCTCGTAGAGCCCCACGTGCCGCAACGTCTCCGACGCCCGCTCCCGCGCCGCCGCGGCGGGCAGGCCGCTGACCCGCGCCATGTGCGTGACGAACTCGGCGGCGACCATGTCCGGCGGCAGGCAGTCGTGCTCGGGCATGTAGCCGAGCTTCGCCCGGACCTGCTCCCCGTCCGCGATCGGGTCGAGGCCGAGCACGCGGATCCGCCCGCTGGTGGGTGTCAGCAGCCCCAGCGCGAGCTTGATCAGCGTGGTCTTCCCGGCGCCGTTGACCCCGACCAGGCCGACGACACCCGCCTCGATGTCCAACGTCAGGTCCGCCAAGGCGGTCACCTTGTCGTCGTAGCGCATTCCCAGCGCGGTGGTCTCGATGA
The DNA here is from genome assembly GCF_016695385.1 of Saccharothrix sp. 6-C. Classification (NCBI taxonomy): domain Bacteria; kingdom Bacillati; phylum Actinomycetota; class Actinomycetes; order Pseudonocardiales; family Pseudonocardiaceae; genus Saccharothrix; species Saccharothrix sp. 6-C. The sequence goes on from NZ_CP064192.1 coordinate 4,642,361, forward strand.
GTGGCACACGAGGACCCTACGGCCGGCGGCCACCCGCGACATCCGGCCGACACCCTGAGCCGAGGGCTAACGACCCCTAGGGGTCGACGGCGCGTCCACGAGGTCCTGGAAGTCGAGGACCCGGTGCGCCACCGCGTCGAGGAGCGGGCGGTCGTGCGAGATGGCCAGCACGCCGATCCGCCGCGACTCGACGGCGGCGCGCACCAGCTCCCAGATCTCGACCTGGCTGATCGGGTCGAGGCTCGCGGTGATCTCGTCGGCCACGAGGAAGCGCGGGTCCGCCAGGAGTGCCCGCCCGAGGTTGACGCGCTGGGCCTCGCCGCCGCTGATCTCGTGGGGGAAGCGGTCCAGGAGCGCCGGCGGGGCCAACGCCGGGTCCAGCCGGTCGAGGACGTCTTCCCCGACGCCGGTCTCCGCCAGGCTCCGCCGGATCTTCCAGAGCGGGTCGAGCGACAGCAGGGCGTGCTGCGAGACGAGTTGCACGGGGTTGGCCGTGCCCCGCCCGGGACGCGGCGCCCGTCCGTCGGCGCAGACCTGGCCGCGCTGCGCGCGCAGGATGCCGGACAGCAACCGGCCGAGGGTGCTCTTGCCCGCGCCGCTGGGCCCGTGCAGGCCGACGACCTCACCCGGTTCGACCGACAGCGACACCCCCGCGACCACCCAGCGCGACTTGCCGGAGTAGCGGAACCACACGTCGTCGGCGCGCAGGGTCATGCGTCCTCCAGGAGGCGGAACCCGTTGCCGGGCAAGGCGTGCCACAGGGCGCGGGTGTAGGGGTGGGTCAGGTCGTCCGCGCGGAAGTCGGCGGGCCGCGCCTCGTCGACGGTGCGGCCGTGGCGGCAGATGACGACCCGGTCGGCGACCTCCAGGGCGGCGGCGAGGTCGTGGGTGATGAGCACGACCGCGCGGTCCTGGTCGGCGATGCGCCGCAGGTCCGCGAGGGCCGCGCGGACCGCCTCGGGCGGCAGGCCGGGGGTCGGTTCGTCGGCGATGACCAGCGCGGGATCACCCATCAGCGCCATGGCGGTCAGCACGCGCCTGACCTGGCCGCCGGACAGCTGGTGCGGGTACTGCCGGTGGACTTCCGGTCCCAGCCCGCGGTCGTCGAGCGCCGCGTGGGCGACGACGTCCGGCGACGTCCGGCCGGCCAGCTCCGCGGAGCGGCGCACCTGGCGGCCGACGGGGGTGACGGGGTCGAGGAACGTCACCGACTGGGGCAGCAGCGCGATGTCGTGGCCGGCCCGGTCGCGCCGCGCCGGCGGGTCGAGGACGACGCCGTCGAAGCGCACCGTGCCGCTCTCGGCGGCGTTGGGCGGCAACATGCCCAGCACGGCGTGGGCGAGCAGGCTCTTGCCCGCTCCGCTGGCGCCGACCAGGGCGACCAGCTCACCCCGGTCGGTCGTCAGGTCCATGCCGGACAGCGCGGTGACGGTGCGGCGGCGCAGCCCCCGGTCGTACTGGGTGAACGAGACGGCCAGCGAGCGGATGTCCAGCAGCGGGGTCGCCGGTGCGGTGGTCACAGGTGGTGGCTCCTCGGGTCGATCAGTGACCGCAGGTTGTCGCCGATGCCGTCGACGACCTTGACCACCAGCAGCAGGCACAGGCCGGGCAGCACGGCGAGCCACCACGCGCCCGTCGAGAGGAACCGCATGGACTCGGCCAGCAGGATGCCGGTCGAGGGCTCGGCGGGATCGACGCCCAGGCCGAGGAACGACAGCGCGGCCTCGTGCAGGATGGCGTGCGGGAACAGCAGGACCAGGCCGACCAGGAAGTGCCCGGTCAGGTGCCCGGCGACGTGCTCGCGGGCGACCCACCACCGGCTGCGCCCCAACTGGACCGCGGCGGTCGCGTAGTCGGAGTTGACCACCTGCTTGGCCTGGCCCCGCAGCACCCGGGTCAGGTGCGGCCAGTGCGTCACCGCCACCGCGATGATCACCGCGTCCGTGCCGCCGCCGAGCGCGAAGGCGAGCAGGAGCAGCAGCACCAGGTGCGGCAACGCCATGAACAGGTCCACCAGCCAGCTCACGACGGCGTCGACCCGCGGTCCGCCGACGGTGGCGGCGCAGGCCAGGACGAGCGCGATCACCGCGGAGATCGCGGCGGCGGTCGTGCCGACGACCAGGCTCATCCGCAGGCCGGACAGCACGCGGGCGAGCACGTCGCGGCCCAGCCAGTCGGTGCCGAACCAGTGCCCGGCCGAGGGCGCGCTGTTGCGCTCCCCCAACGACGTCGTCCGCGCGGCGTCCTGGGCCCACGAACCGGCCACGAGCACGCCGAGCACCACCACCGCGGACACGCCCAGCAGGACCAGGGTGCGGGTGCGGCGGTCCACCCTCGTCACGACCGCGGTCATCGCTTCCTCCGCACGTCGACGAGCCGTGACCTCGGGTCGAGGGCGGCGTGCACGCGGTCGCCGACGAGGTTGCCGGTGAACACCAGCACCGTGGTGAACAGGGCGATCCCCAGCAGCAGCGGCACGTCCTGCCCCAGCGCCGCCGTCGTGGTCGCGGCGCCCAGCCCGGGGTAGGAGAACACCTGCTCGGCCAGCACGGAGCCGCCGAACAGCTCGCCGATCGAGCCGAACTGGAGCAGCAGCGCGGGCGCGGCGGCGTTGCGCACCACCCGGTGCAGCACGAGACCCAGGCCGCGTTCGCCCTGCGCCCGCGCGAACGCCACGTGGTCCGAGGCCAGCGCCTCCACCACGGCGTGCCGCGTGTGCAGCACCACGGGCGCGATCCCCACGACGCTCAACGTGATCGCGGGCAGGGCCAGGTGCGCCAGCCGGTCGCCCAGCCCCACCTCGTCGGCGGGCACGCCGATCGGCACCGCGCAGCACACCGGCGCCCAGTTCCACGACACCGCGAACACGTAGAGCAGCAGCAGCCCGACCCAGAACGTCGGCGCGGACGCGAGCGTGTACGAGAACCAGGTGATCGCCCGGTCGGCGAACCGCCCCCGGCGCGTCCCGGCGACGAGGCCGAGCGCGAAGCCGACCAGGCCCGACAGCAGCCACGCCAGCGCCATCAGCGCCAGGCTGGTCAGGAACTTGTCGCCGATCACCTCCAGCACCGGCCGGTTGAACGTCAGCGAGAACCCGAAGTCACCGCCCAGCAGGTTGCCGAACCAGGTCAGGAACCGCTCGTGCGCCGGGTCGTCCAAGCCCCACCGCTCGGCGATCAGCGCGCGCTGCGCCGAGCCCAGCGACGCGACGTCCGCGCCCACGTAGGCCGCCACCGGGTCCACCGGCGAGTTCACCATCAGCACGAACGAACCGACCGCGACGGCCGTCAGCAGGAGCAGCAGGCGCGAGACCCGCGCGGCGACCGCGACCACCACCGGGCGTGCCGCGGAACCCGCCGTCAGCACGTCCAGCTCCACCCGGCGATGCCCTGGGTGATCGGCCAGCCGTGCCCGTGCGGCTCGACCTGGAGCTTCCCGAGGTCGAGGCACGCGTCGGCGTAGTAGGTGTGGTCGAGGTTGACCAGCCACGCCCACGCCGCGTCGGCGCCCGGCCCGAACTGCCGCTGCGCCGCCTTCCAGTGCGCGGCGGCCTGCGCGGGGTCGGCGGCCGCCATCGCCGCGTCCAGCTCGGCGTCCACCACCGGGCTCCGGTACAGCGCGGGGTTCCACAGCTCCACGCCCGCCTGCGCCGACGAGTACAGGTTGTGCATCTCGGTCGCGTCGTGGCTGCCCCAGCCGAACAGCACCGGGTCCGCGTGCATGCGGGTGCGGATGACCTCCCAGCTCTCGCCCTCGGCGGTCACCGCGACGCCGATCGGCTTCAGCATGTCCGCCACGGCCAGGGCCAGGCCCTGCCGCACCGAGTCGCCGGCGGGGTACAGCAGCGGGAACTCCGCCCGGCGGCCACCGCGTTCGCGCACGCCGTCACCGTCGGCGTCGACCCAGCCGGCGGCCTCCAACACCCTCTTGGCCCCTTCGGGGTCGTCGTCGGGGACCGCGGTGGCCGGCTCGTACCAGGGCAGCCCGTCGACCGGGCCGGTGGCCGGGCGGCCGAAGCCGTTGAGCACGCCGTCCACCAGGGCCCGCCGGTCCAGCGCCACGTTGACCGCCCGCCGCACCGCCAGGTCCGACGTCACGTCGTTGCCGATCGGCCGCCCCTCGTCGGTCCGCCGGCCCTCGTCGGGCTGGAACGGGAACGCGATGCCCCGGTTGTCGACGGACTCGACCCTGGTCAGCCTCATGCCGGGGATCTCGCCGGTGGCCAGCGACGACGGCAGCGCGGCCAGGTCGACCTGACCCGACCTCGCCGCGGCCAGGCTCGCGTCCTCGCCCGTGAAGACGAACACCACCCGCTCGAACGCGGGCTTCGCGCCGTAGTAGGCGTCGTTGCGCCGCACGATCAGCTGCTGGCCCTCGTCCCACTGCTCGAAGACGAACGGCCCGGAGCCCACCGGCTTGCGCGCGTAGTCGGGCCCGTGCGCGTGCTCGGGCACGATCCCGAGCGACACCAGCCGGTTCACGAACGTGCTCTGCGGCTTCGTCAGGCGCAGCTCCACGGTGTCCTCGTCCACCGCGACCGCCTCCCGCAGCACGGTCACGTCGGTCGCCCCGCCGCTCTTGGAGGCCGCGGTGAACGTGTAGGCCACGTCGCGCGCGGTGACCGGCCGGCCGTCGCTGAACTTCGCGTCGGCCCGCACGTCGACCGTCCACACCAGACGGTCCGGGCTCACCTCGTACCGCGTGGCCAGGTCGTTGACGATGTCCAGGTCCGCGTCCCTGGCCAGCAGTGTCGAGTGGAACAGCGGCGAGCCGTAGCGGCCCCAGCCCAACGTCGGGTCGTAGCCCTCCTCGGACTCGCCGCCGATCGCCAGCCGCAGCTCGGCAGGCCTGCCGCCGGACGCGCGGTGCGCTTCGGTCGAACACGACGCCAAGGCGATCCCGGCGACGGCCACGGCCGCCGCGCGGAACCGAGCAGACCTGCGCACGGCACTCCCCCTCGATCGTTATTGCCGAAGATAGGCAACAAGCACTTGTGGGCATTAAGGCACACCAAGATCGGGGTCACAATCAGATGTGATCTCCACGTCACCGTTCGCCGGGGAGCTGCCGGCCGTGACGCCACCGCCCGCGAAACCCGGTTGGCGGGCCGAGGCGACCGCTGCTACGTTTCCGGCGGCCGTGCGAGAGACCGAGGAGGTGGTACCCGTGGACGTTTCGACATGGGTGCTCCCCTCAGGGGTCACGGTCGGGCGGTAGGTCGCCCGGGAGCGCCGTTCGCGAGCACTCCCGAAAGGCACGACCATGCGATTCACCTCCGAACAGCGCTTCGACGACGGCGTCCTCGAACGCGAGTTCGTCCTCGGCGAGATCCCCGGCATCCTGTGGACGCCCGCACCCGCGTCCGCCGCACCGGCGCCGCTGGTCCTGGTCGGCCACCCCGGCGGACTGCCCACGATGTACCCCCGGCTGGCGGCCCGTGCCCGGCACGCCGCGGCGGAAGGCTTCGCCGCGGCCACCATCGAGCTGCCCGGCTCCGGCGACCGCCCCCGCTCCGCCGCCGCCGACCAGGCCCGCGCCGACCTGCGCCGGGCGGTGCGGGCCGGTGAGCCGGTCGCCGACGAGGTCGTCGACCGGCTCGTCCTCCCGCTGGTCGACCAGGCGGTCCCGGAGTGGCGGGCCGCCCTGGACGCCCTCCTCCCGCTGCCCGGACTCGGCGGCCCGGTCGGGTACTCGGGCGGGGTGATCTCCATCGGCGTCCGGCTGGCCGTCGTCGAGCCCCGCATCTCGGCCGCGCTCCTGTTCGCGGGGAGCTACGTGCCCCGCGCCATCGTCGAGGAGGCCCGGCAGGTCACCATCCCGCTGCAGGTCCTGCTCCAGTGGGACGACGAGGGGAACGACCGGCAGGTGGCCCTGGACCTGTTCGACGCCTTCGGCTCCGCGGAGAAGACGCTGCACGCCAACATGGGCGGGCACACCGGCGTCCCGCAGTTCGAGGGCGACGACGCGAACCGCTTCTTCGCCCGACACCTGAGGTGACGCCGCGCCGACAACGCTAAGAGTGCCACCCGGGCCACCGCCGTCGAGGACGGGCGCCGTCCCCCTCGACGGCGGTGGCCCGAACGACGTGCACGACCGATAACATCCGGCTTTCGTCGAACCGGATGGAGTGGCCCGTGTCGGAGGAACTTCGGCGTGCGCTGGAGGCGGAGCTGGCCGGGCAGAAGTCGGCGGCGCTCGCACCCGTCGTCGAACGGCTGTCCGCCCGCTACCGCGAAGGCGGCGCGGCGAGCGAGCCGATCCTGCGCACCCGCGCCGACGCGAGCGCGTACGCCGCCTACCGCATGCCGGCCACGTACGCCGTGCTGCGCCACGTCCTCGGGGAAGCCGCGGCGCAACGCCCGGACCTCGCGCCGCGCACGCTGCTCGACGTGGGTGGCGGCACGGGCGCGGCGCTGTGGGCGGCGGCCGAGACGTGGCCGGACCTGACCTCGTTGACGGTGTTCGAGCAGGCCGAGGAAGCGTCACGGCTCGGGTCCAGGCTGGTGGCGGGCGCGACGAGCCCCGCGCTGCGGTCCGCGCGGTGGGTCCGGGGCGTGCTGGGACCGACGACCGCCCTGCCCGGAGCGGACGTCGCCACCCTGTCCTATGTGCTCGGTGAGCTGCCGGAAGCCCTGCGCGGCAAGGTGGTGGACGCGATGGCCGAAGCCGCGGACACCGTGGTCGTGGTGGAGCCGGGCACGCCGGCCGGGTACCGGCGGGTCCTCGCCGCGCGGGACCGGCTGATCGCCGCGGGCCGCTCGGTCGCGGCGCCGTGCCCGCACGAGGCCGCCTGCCCGATCGCCGGGTCCGACTGGTGCCACTTCGCCGCCCGGGTGGCCCGGACGTCGTTGCACCGGCAGGTCAAGTCGGCGACCCTCGGCCACGAGGACGAGAAGTTCGCCTACGTCGTCGCGACCCGCGTGCCGGGTCCGCACGCCGGGAACCGGGTACTGCGCCACCCGCTGCGCCGCAAGGGGATGGTCCAGTTGCGACTGTGCGCGCAGGACGGTGCCATCGAGGACCGCGTGGTGAGCAAGCGCGACCCCGACGCCTACCGCGCCGCCCGCGACGTCGAGTGGGGCGACCCCTGGCCGTGACGGCGCTGCCGGTCACCCGCGGGCGTCACCCCAGCTGGTCACGGCGGCGGGTCAGGTAGGCGATCTCGGCGGTGTTGCCGGCCAGCTCGACGGCTTTGTCGTACGCCGCGCGCGACGGCCCGCTGCGGCCCAGCCGGCGCAGCAGGTCGGCGCGGGTGGCGTGGTAGGCGTGATAGCCGGCCAGCCGGTCCTCGAGGCGGTCGACGGCCGCCAGTGCCACGTCCGGGCCGTCGAGTTCGGCGACCGCGATCGCCCGGTTGAGGGCGACCACCGGCGACGGGTCGACGCGGACGAGCTGGTCGTAGAGGGCGAGGACCTGTGACCAGTCGGTGTCGCGGATGTCGCGGGCGGAGGTGTGCACGGCGTTGATCGCGGCGAGGATCTGGTAGCGGCCCGGGGCGACGCCGGCGGCGGCCGCGGCGAGGCGTTCGCGGACCAGCCCGTGGCCTTCGGCGATCAGCGTCGCGTCCCACGCGCCGCGGTCCTGCTCGGCCAGGGGGACCAGCTCGCCGCCGGTCGACACCCGGGCCGGGCGGCGGGCCTCGATGAGCAGCATCAGCGCCAGCAACCCGGCCACCTCGCCGTCGTCCGGCAGCAGGGCGCGGATCAGGCGGGTGAGCCGGATCGCCTCCGCGGTCAGGTCTCGGCGCACCGGGTCGGTGTCGGGCCCGGTGGCCAGGTAGCCCTCGTTGAAGACGAGGAACAGGACGGCCAGCACGCCGGACACGCGGGCGGGGAGGTCCTCGGCGGACGGCACGCGGTAGGGGATGCGCGCCGCCTTGATCTTGGCCTTCGCACGGGTGATCCGCTGCCCCACGGCGCTCTCGGCCACCAGGAAGGCGCGGGCGATCTCCGGCACGCCCAGACCACCGACCATGCGCAGCGTGAGCGCCAGGCGGGACTGCGCCGCCAACGCCGGGTGGCAGCACGTGAAGATCAGCCGGAGCCGGTCGTCCTCGATGACGCCGTGCGGCTCGGGCGGGTCGTCGTCGTGCGCCATCCCGGCCTCCTGCTGCTTCTCGGCACGTTTGCCCTCGCGGCGGATGCGGTCGATCGCCTTGTGGTTGGCGGTGGTGGTCAGCCAGGCGCCGGGGTTGGGCGGCGCCCCGTCGGCAGGCCAGCGCTCGACGGCGATCGCGAACGCCTCGGCGGCCGCTTCCTCGGCGCGGTCGAGGTCGCCGAAGCGCCTGGTCAGGGTGGCGACCACCCGGGCCCACTCGGTGCGGTGGGCCCGGGTGATCACCTCGTCGACGTCGCTCATCGGAACGGCCGCACCTCGATCTTGCGGTCGCAGACCTTCGACGCCTCGGTGGCGAGTCCGAGCGCCACGTCCAGGTCGGGGGCCTCCCACACCCAGAAACCGGCGAGGTACTCCTTCGTCTCCACGAACGGCCCGTCGCTGAACACCGCCTCCTCGCCCCGGTTGTCCACGACCGTGGCCGAGTCGGTGTCCGCGAGGCCGCCCGCGAAGACCCAGTAGCCGTCGGCGATCAGCCGTTCGTTGAACGCGCTGATGGCGGGCTGCCGGTCCGTGCTGCCGGGGTCGACCTTGTCGTCGATGACGGAAACCAGGTACTGCATCTGCACTCATCTCCTGCGGGGTCGGGACGGCTCGGGTTCGTCGGTCGGGACTTCAGGGTGTCGCGTACCGCGGGCGCCCGGCGGGCCGGTAGACCTGGATCGTCACGCCCTTCGAGTCGACCCGCGACTCGACCAGGTCGAGCGCGAGGTCCGGGCCGCGGTCCGGGAACAGCCGCGCGCCCTGGCCGAGGACCACCGGGACCACGATCAGCGTCAGCTCGTCGACCAGGTCGTTCCGCAGCAGCCACCGGGTCAGCGCGCCGCTGCCGTGGACCTGCAGCTCACCTCCCGGTTCGGCCTTCAGCTCGCGGACGGCGGCCTCGACGTCCCCGGACAGGACGGTGGACCCCGGCCACGCCGGCTCGGTGAGCGTGGTCGACACCACGTACTTGGGCCGGTCGTTCAACGCCCGCAGGACGGGCTCCCAGCCGGGGACGTCCCGGGCCGTCGACGAGCCCCACGAGTCGGCGAACAGCTCGTAGGTCCGCCGGCCGAGCAGGAACGCGTCGGCGCGCCGGTAGGTCTGGTTGATGAACGCACGGGTGTCGTCGTCGCCCTTCCCCCGGGCCCACCCGCCGCGTTCGAACCCGTTCCCGCGGTCCTCGTCCGACGCGTGGCCGTTGCCCTGCGCCACGCCGTCGACGGTGACCTGGGTCATGGTGGTCAGCTTCATGATCGTGGTGTCCGTTGCCTCGGTGCCGCCCCTTGCGGGCGGCCTCACCCCTGCTACGAACACGGTGGACCCGATCCGACACCTCCGCCGGATTTTTTCGAGGATCTTTCCCGAGGTCGTCGGGGTCAGGCGGTCGGAGTCATGCTCGGGGTCAGGCGGTCGGGTCCGGTTGCCCTGACCGCGCTGCTTCCGCGCGCCCCTCGGCCTTGGCCTCGGCGAGCATCCGGGCCAGGCGGCGGCGGCGTTGGCGGCGGATGGCGCGGACGGCGAGCCAGAGCAGGGCGACGAAGGCCGGGAGCAGTGCTTGCGGGAGCGGGAAGGCCCAGGTGGTGACGGTCGCGGTCACCGGGGCGGCGGTCGGTGGCGCGGTGGTGTCGTCGATGGCGCCCGGGGTGACGGAGACCGTGGTGCTGATGCGGCCGAGGGGCCAGTGGTCGGTGAGGCGGGTTTCGAACTGCCGCCGGCCGCCCGGGAGCACCTCCCGGGCACGAGGGGCGGCCGGGTCGGTCCAGGTGTCGTCGCCGAACGGGTTGGAGGTGGTGATGGCGGTGTCGGCGGCGGCGCGGACGTTGCCGTCGTTGGCGACCGTGTAGCGGACGATGACCGTCCCGGCGGCGAACGGGTTCCACGAGCGCTCGTAGGTGGCGTGGACGTCGGTGACGGTGAACGCGGCCCGCAGGTCGCCGGTGACGCGGATGTTGAACCGGACGCCCACGCGGTTGCGGACGCGGACCTGGCCCGACAGCGTGTCGAGGGAGGCGGTGACGCCGGCCGGGTGGTCGCCCGGGGTGGCCTGCTCCGGCGCGGTGACGGACACCGGCACGACGGTGGTGGCGCCGCCGGGCACGGTGACGGTGTCGGGGACGTCGATCCAGGAGCCGCCGTCGGTCGGCGTGACGTCGGCGGCGCGCATGTCGAACAGGCCCTTGTCGGTGAGGTAGCCGTCGTTGGCGTCGACGACGAAGGTGACCGGCCGGGCGGAGTGGTTGGTGACCGCGACGTGCTCGGTCACCGTCTCGCCGCCGGCCAGCTCGAGGTTCACCACCCGCCGGCCGTCCGGGCCGGTGGCGTTCGCCGGGACCGCGGACCAGGTGACCTCGCCCTGCGCCGGTTGCGCGGAGGCGATCGGCACGGGTCCGCCCAGCGCGGTGGCGGCAGCGGCGGCGCAGAGCAGCAGGCGCCGGGTCCGGGTCGTGGTCATCTGGCTCTCCCTTGACGTGCGGGGTGTCCGGGGCGCGGCACGCCGCCGCGTCCCGGACATCCCGGGTGCGACCCGGGTCAGGACTGGTCGAACAGCGACAGGGTCAGCGTCGAGCGGTACTGACCGGCCCGCACGTCGGCCGGGGTGCGCAGCACCAGGTCGGCGTTGACGTCCCACGAACCGGTCTCGTCGGCGGCGTTCGCGGTCGACACCAGCAGCTCCTGCCCGCGCAGGCCGACCGCCGGCGCGCCGGTGCCGTCGCTGATGACGCTGGAGACCGGCTCGCCCGGCGCCACCGCGCCGGTGGTCGTGCCGGTCAGCAGCCGGGGTTTCCAGCCCAGGTGCTCCGAGCCGAAGCCGGTCCCGCCGCCCGTGGGCGTGAACTCGCTCGCCTGGCCGACCACGGCCCAGAACGAGCCGGCGGGGATGTCCTGCGGGCGACGGGTGTCGGTGATGGTGACGGTCGGCGTGACACCGGTGAACTGCCGGGCCGCCGCGTCGGAGCCGTTCTCGGTGAGGGTGACGCCGTTGTTCGCGGCGACCGTCATCGACAACCGGCCGGGGGTGCCGGTGTCGTCGATGGTGACGTTCACGTCGATGCCCGCGTCACCGGCGGGGTCGGCGGAGGCCGGTGCGACCGCCGCGGCGGCGAGCGCGAGGCCCAGGGCGGAGGCCGCGATCAGCCGGGTCGTGGTGGGTGGTCTCATGCTGTTGCTCCTCGTGTGGTTCAGCCGCAGGTGATGGCGGCGTACGCGGCCGTGGACGTGCTGTGCGCGGTCGTCGCGCCGGCGGCGCCGGCGGGGATCGACGCCGCGCGGGCGTTGAACGGCTGGTAGGCCTGGCGACCGGGTGCGACGTCGGTGACGGTCCTGCTCCCGTACGGCGTGGTGAGCGTGACCGACCCCGGCGTCGTGCCCTGGTTGGTCGCCCGCACCCGGACGTCGGTGCCGATGACCCGGCCGGAGACCTCGGGCGCACCGGGCCGCGACACGTCCGCGGCGTCCCAGGTGACCTTGCGCCGCTGGGTCCTGCCGTCGCTCAGGCGCGCGGCGACGTCCCCGGGCAGGGTCGGCGCGACCCCGACCACCGTCTCGGCCGCCACCAGGTCGACGCTGACGGCGCGTCGCCCGGCAAGACGTTCCCAGTCGTCGCCGCGCAGCGGCACGACGGCGCCGTGCTTGGTCTGGCCGGGCAGCTCGAAGTCGTCCTTGGGAACCAGCGGTCCCTCGACCGAGCCGTACCGGGAACGGCCGAGGTTGGTCGCGACGGTCCGGAAGTCGGTGGCGAAGATGCCGGAACCCACCTCCTGGAACACGTCGCGGTCGGCGGGGCCGTTGTCCTTGCCGAACCGCGTGATCTTGTCGCCGATGCGGATCATCGCGAGTGCTCCCTGCGGTCTCACCCGGTTCCTCTCAGCCGTCAGGAGCAGCGGGTCGACGGGTAGGCCGCGGTGTGGGTGGCCGTCCGCCCGTCCCGGGTGCCGGTCGCGGTGACGCTGCCGGCCGGGACGGTGCCCGTGCGGGTGTTGAACGACTGGTACGCCTGCTTGCCCGGCGCCACGGCCGGGAAGGACTTCGTGCCGTAGGGGGTGGTGATGGCGACCGCGACGGCCGCCGTGCCGGTGTTGACCGCGGTGACGGCCAGGTGCACGGCGCCGCCGACGCACCTCGGGGTGGCGGTCAGCGTCAGCGGCACCTGGTCGGCGGCCCGGTGCAGGCGCAGGAACGTGACCGAGTATGCGGGGAAGTCGTACGTGAAGTCGTTCGACGCCCCGGTCCACTCCCGCTCGACCGGCGCCACGGCCGTCGGCGCGGCCTTGGTGTTGACCGTGGTCGGCGGGCCGCTCATCTCGGTGACGGTCGCCGTGGGCGCGATCGGCGTGCCGCCGTCGACCCGCACGCGGGTGCGGGCGGTCGCGCCGGTCGGGTTGACGGCCTTCACCACGACGTCGCCGGTCTCCTCGTCGGCGGTGACGACCTGGTACAGGGTCTGCGGCGCGGTCTGGGTGTAGGTCAGCTGCAGGGCGCCGTCCAGGTAGAGGCTGATCTTCGCGCCCTCCACCACGACCTTCACCTTGTACGTGCGGTCGTTGGCGATCACGGTGTTCGGGCCGGACGCGACCTCGCTGCGCGCGCCGCCGGTGGCCCGTTCCAGGGCTTGGCGGGTGTTGTTCCAGCCGCCCAGGTTCCACCAGTAGTAGTCGCCGGACGAGCCCGCGCCGAAGCCGACCAGGAAGCCCTCGGCGCCGGAGACCTTCCGGGCGTCGAGTTCCAGGGTGTAGTCCGACCAGTTCCGCGCGTAGGCGTCCGGGATGATCGACCGGGCGTCGGTGGTCGTGGTGGACGTCTGCGCGTACTGCCCGTCCTGCACGGCCCAGGTGCCTGCTTGCGGCTGCCAGGCGGGGGTGGCGGAGAAGTCGTCCTGGAACAGCACCGAGCCGTCGCCGTTGGCGGTCACCTTGACGTTGTCGTAGGCCGCGCTGGTGTTCCAGGTGGACAGGAACACCCCGCCGCGCACGGCCTGCTCCGGGCCCTGGCCCGCGGTGAGGGCGCTCGGCACGACCTGGTCGCCCTGGTTCGCCGAGAACATCTGCTGCACGTAGTAGCTCGCCGAGTTCCACGACTCGTCGTTGTCGAACCAGATCGCGTCCGGCGACCACTGCACGTAGGACTCGTTGGCCAGCAGCGGCGCGTAGGACGCCAGCTCCACCAGGTCGCCGTTGCGCTCCAGACCGGTCATGTACGACGCCTCGGACAGCGCGTTGCCCATGGTGTTGCCGCGCGAGGCGTACTCGCCGAGGAACACGTGCGGGCCGTTGCGGTCGTAGCTGTCGTAGCGGTTGTTGTTGGCCAGGAACCACGCCGGGTCGTTGTAGTAGTGCTCGTCGACCATCTCGACGTTCTGCGCCCGGTTGTAGGCCCACAGCGCGTCGAACCGCGCGCCCGCGTCGTCCGGTCCGGAGTTGGAGATGACCGTCACGTCGGGGTAGCGGGCCTTGATCGCGTCGCGGAAGACCGGGAAGTTGGCCTCGAACGTGGTGGTGTTCTCCTCGTTGCCCAGGCCGATGTAGCGCAGGTTGAACGGCTCCGGGTGGCCCAGCGCGGCCCGCTTGGCGCCCCACTCGGTGCCGGTGTCGCCGTTGGCGAACTCGATCAGGTCGACGGTGTCGTCCACCCAGCGCTGGATGCGGGCGGCGTCGGTCATCTCCGGGATGCGGCTGCCGCAGCCGTTGGCGCCCACGGACAGCACGGGCAGCGCGGTGGCGCCCATGTCCTCGGCGAACTCGAAGTACTCCAGGTAGCCGATGCCGTAGGACTGGTTGTAGCCCCAGAAGTTGAAGTTCGTCGGGCGCTGTTCGACCGGCCCGATGGTCTCCTTCCACTGGTACGTGCGCTGCCGGTCGACGCCGCCGCTCTCCGCGTAGGTGTCGAACGTGCCCACGTTGGTGACGCAGCCGCCGGGGAAGCGCAGGAACCTCGGCTCCAGGGCGGCGATCTTCTCGGCGAGGTCCTTGCGCAGCACCGACTTGCCGTTCACCGCGCCGACCCACGTGTCCTGCGGCATGAGGGAGACCATGTCCAGGTTCAGTGTGCCCGCCGCACCCGCCAGCACGGCGAACCGGCCCGTCGACGTGGTGCCGGTGGCGGTCAGCGTGACGGTGTGCTCGCGCCAGGTCGTGCCCGCTTCGACGTGGAGCGTGCCGTTCGCGGACACACCGGTCCCGGCGGTGTCCTCCACGCGGACGGTCAGGTCCTGCGCGGTGCTCGACTTCGCCCACAGCGACACGTCGTACTTGTCGCCCTGCTTCACCGCGAACCCGGTGTTGTAGCCGGTGTTGCGGATGCCCGCGCCCGCGCCGGTCGTGGTCAGGGTCAGGAAGTAGCGGTTGTTGTCGTTGAGGCGGCCGTCGCCGGTGCCGACGGTCGTCGTGGCGGTCGCGCCACCGCGGTTGACCGCCTCCCACGCGGTGAGGCCGGTGAACGACGCGTTGTCCGAGGAGTTGAACTCGAACGAGCGGTTGCGGACCAGCTCGGCGTAGAGGCCGCCGTCGGCCGCGTAGTTGATGTCCTCGTAGAAGATGCCGTACAGGTCGTCGCTGATCTCGGTGCGCGCGGCGGCGGTGTCGATGGTCAGCGCCTGCTCGGCGATGCTCACCGGCGTGACGGTCAGCTTGGCCGCCTCGGCGCTGCCGCCGAGCCCGAGCGTCCCGTCCGCGCGCCGCACGGCGTGGGACTCGGGGTCGGCGGCGGTGCGCAGCACGACCTTGCCGCCGCCCGCGTCGGTGAGCCGCAGTGCCGTCGCTGTCGAGCCCGGCTCGGCGAGCACGAACCGTCCGTCGCGGACGACCACCGGCCGCTCCCCCGACTTCAAGGTCACCGGCTTGACCGCGCCGGACGCGCCGCCCGCCGCGGTCGCGGTCAGCGCCAGGCCGTTCGCGGGCCGGGAGTCGGTCAGGGCGAGGCCGTCGCCGCTGGTGGTCAGGTACGGGGTGGTGAAGGTGAACTGACCGGGCGGCACCTGGTCCGCGCCGCCCGCCGAGGACAGCGCGAAGTAGTCGAACGCGGCCTCGTGGGTCGTGCCGTCGGTCGCGGCCAGGGCGTACAGGCCGATCTTCGTGATCGGGAAGGTGATGGTCACCGTGCCCGCGTCGGCCCAGTCCCGGCCGTCCCAGTAGCTGGTGGTGACGGTGTTGCCGGTGCGCCGCATGCGCAGCGTCTCGCCGGTGGAGCCGGGCCGGTCGGTGAACTTGGCGGCGGTGAACGCCGCGCGGGTCTCGACGTCGTTCTCGATCGCCCGCCCGGACGGGGACAGGGTGCCGACGAACGTCAGGCCCGACCGGACGTAGTTGTCCATGTCCTGCAAGGCGATGAGGCCCGCGCCCTGGTAGGTCTTCGCCACCGCGCCCGAGACGCGGGTGACCGCGGTGAAGTCCGCGTCGGGCACGTCCAGCAGCACGACGTTCTTGGCGGTGTTGGTGGTCTGGTAGGTGTCACCGGTCTGCGAGGTCAGCGTCAGCCGGCCGTCGGCGACGCGCAACGCGTCGGACACGGGGTTGACGACCGCCCAGTCACCGCCGAGGGCCGCGCCGTCGAACGAGTCGACCCGCGCGCCGTCGGGCAGCGGTGGTTCGGCGGCGGTGGCGGCGGGCGTCGCCGTCACGGTCGCCGCGACCATCAGCGCGGCGGCCAGGAAGGAGGTGCGCGCGAGGCGCAGGCGTTGCCGGTGTCTCATTGCGGTCCTATCCGGTGGGGAAGGGCGGCTCAGCCGCAGGTGACGGGCTGGTGGGGACGTGCCGGAGGCCCGAGTCGGCGGTGCGGACCCCTTCGGTGGTCAGGGCTCCGGTGGTCAGGGCGGAGCGGACCGTCGCCCGGAGCGGGCGGCGGCCGTGCGGTCGGAGGGTGGGGAAGGCAGGCGGCGGAGCCGGTCGGGGAACCGGTGGTCACGGGCGGCGACGCGAGGCACCGTGAGGGCCCTCGCATTGTGTTAACGCTAACATTCGGTGGGTGGATATTGAAACACCGTGCTAACGCCACTGTCAACGTCAACTTTCGCAACTCGGACCTGAGCGCGACCAAGCTCCAGCGTCAACGTCGGGAGCACCTGGGCTCCGGGCAGCTTCACCGATCTGTTAACGCAAACATAGAGGCTCGACAACATCGGCCAGCTGTGGACCGCGAGGACGCTGAACGCGGTGCGGGGCCTGGACGGACTCGTCCAGGCCCCGCACCGCGTCGTCCGGTCAGCCGCCGTGGGTCCGCCGGCGTCGGGTGAGGACCAGGGCCGCCGCACCGGCGACGGTCAGCAGCGCGGCGAGCAGCAAGGCCGTGCCCACGCCGCCGACACCGGTGGAGGCCAGGCCCGCCGGCCTGGGCGCGGACCCCGCCGGCGACGTCGTCGGCGCCGGGCCGGTCGAGGTGGTGCCGGTGGAGGTCGTCGGAGTGGTGCTCGGCGACGCGCAAGCCCCGCCGGCCGCGGGGTCGACGTCGCCGACGGCGATGGTGAACACGTCGCGGTCGGTCACCGTGCGGCCGTCGGCGAGGGTGGCGGCGACCTCGACGGTGACCCGGTAGGCGCCCTCCGCGCCGAAACCCCAGTTGGCGTGGGCGTGGGTGCCGAGCGGGACGGCGGTCGTGTCGGGCAGGCCGTCGCCCGAGTCGACCAGCACGACGGGGGCGATGCCGCTGAGGAAGACGGCGAGCCGGCCGGGGCCGTCCACGGCGGTCACGCGGAGGTCGACGCCGCCGGTGACGTCCCGCGGGCTGAGCGACTCGGTGTTCCACCCCGCCCACACGATGCCGGGGACCTGGGTTTGCGGGATGAGCCAGACCGGCGCGCCCGGTGCGCCGAGGAACGAGTAGGCCGGGTCGGCGGGCACGGTGTTGCGAGCGGCGGGGACCAGGTGCAGCACGACGTCGGCCGGGTCGCGCCACACGGCCCGGTCGGGACCGGCGGTGCCGTCCTTGACCTGCGTGGTCAGCTCGCCGTCGAGGAGGCGCGGGGCGATGAGGTCCACGTGTCCGTCGTCGAGGACCACGCAGGACGTGGGCGGCGCGGTGGTCGTCGTCGTGCCCGTGGTCGTGCTCGCGGTGGTCGTCGTCGTGGTGGTCGTGATTGTCGTGGTGGTGGTCGTTGTGGAAGGGGTGGTTCCCGTGCCGGGTTCCACGGTGGCGGGGTCGACCGCGCCGACCGCGATGGCGTAGGTCGTGGTGTCGCTCAGGGGCGTCCCGTCGGGAGTCGTCGCGGTGACGGTGAAGGTGAGCCGGTAGACGCCCTCCGCGGTGAACGTCCAGTTGGCGTGCGCGTGGGTGCCCAGCACCAGCGGGTGCTGCTGCGGCAGGGGCAGGGCGGTGTCGAAGACGCGCGGCAGCGGCTCGCCGACCGGGCCGCTCTGGAACACGGTCAGCTCGCCGGGGGCGGCGCTGCCGGGCACGTCGCCGCCGATCGCGTCGAGGGTCCAGCGCACCGACTCCGGGTCGACCTGCTCCGAGGTCAGGGACTCGGTGTTCCACCCGGCCCACACCACGTCGGGGTCCTGGATCTCGGGGATGAGCCACAGGTCGCTGCCCACCGGGCCGAGGAAGGCGTACTCCGGGATGTCGGGCACCTGGATGCGCGACTGCGGCTTGACGTGCGTGACGACCCGTTCGGGGTCGCGGACCGTCGGCGGCGTGGTGTTGCCGTCCTTGTAGCGGATGTCCAGCGCGCCGTCGACGACGACCGGCGCGAGCAGGTCCACGTGACCCACGTCGACGACGGCCGCGGACTCCTGGGCCAGGGCCGGGGTGAGGGACAGCGCGGCCAGTGCCGCGACCGCGAGGGCGGCGACCGCGGCTCTAGCGCGGGTCGGGGTGGTCACGGGTTCTCCTTGGCGGGGCGGCGGCGGACGAGCACGAGCGCGGCGGCGCCGGTCGCGACCAGGGCGATCGCGAGGCCCGCGGCGGCGGGCAGGGCGGCGGGGCCGGTGGAGGCGAGGCGGTGGGGCGTGCCGGTCTGCCGGCCGGTGTCGCCCGGCTGCTGCGGAGCCGGGGTCCCGTCGCCCACCACGAAGGTGAGGGTCTCCGCATCGGTCAGCGGACCGTCGGCGCCGGGCGCCGACACGGTGAAGGTGAGGCGGTAGCGGCCGGGTTCGGCGAACGCCCAGTTGGCGTGCGCGTGGGTGCCCAGCGGGACGGAGAGGGTGTCCGGCAGGCCGTCGGCGCTGTTGAAGAGGACCTGCGGCGCGCCGAACGAGCCGGTGGTGAACAGGCCGAAGGCGCCCGGCCCGTCGACCGCGGTCAGCGTCCACGTCACCGGACCCGACACGTCGGCCGGACGCAGCTCTTCGGTGTTCCACCCCGTCCACAGCAGGTCCGCGCGCTGGGTCTGCGGCAGCAGGAAGACCTGCGCGCCCGCCTCGCCGAGGAAGGACAGCGCCGGTTGCGCCGGCAGCTCGGCGCGCGCGGCGGCGGTCACGCGGAACTCGACGTCCGCGGGTTCGCGCCAGGTCGTGACGCCGGTGGCCGTGCCGTCCTTGACCTGGACGTGCAGGCCGTCCGGCAGCAGGCGGGGCGCGACGGCGTCGACGTGCCCGCGGTCCAGGGTGACGCGGCCGGTGCCCGTGGGCTGCTGCTGCTGTTGCTGCTGCGCGGCGGCGACCTCCGGTCGGGATGCGGCGAGGACCGGGGGCTGCGGGAGCGCCCGTGCCTCGACGGCGACCTCGGGCCGGCTCGCCTCGGTGACGACCAGCCGGTAGTCGCGCTCGACGGCCAGCGGCCGGCCGTCGAGCGCGTGGGCCGCGGCCTCGACGCGGAGCAGGTGCTCGCCCGGGGCCGGCACGTCGACGCTCAGTGTTCCGCTCGCGGCGACCGGGACCACGACCGGATCGCCGTGGGACGCCCCCGCCTCGTCCTCCCCTGCGGCGTCCTTCTCCGCGGCGTCCTTCTCCGCGGCGTCCTCCCCTGCGGCGTCCTTCTCCGCGGCGTCCTCCCCTGCGGCGTCCTTCTCCGCGGCGTCCGCCGCCGGGGCCTCCGCGACAGAGGTGCGCAGTTCGACCCTGTCCCCGAACACGGAGCCCGGCTCGATGGCGGTGGTGTCCCAGCGCAGTTCCACCCGCTCCGCGTCGGCGGCGACGGTCAGGGCGTCGGGCGGCGCGTCCAGCGCCAGCCGGTCGGCTGCCACGTCCAGCACGGCGTCCGCGGTGGGCGCGTCCGGCCGGGTGTGCGCTTCGGGCTCGGCGATCGCGGCGGGCGCCGTCAGCAGCAGCGCGGCGGCCACGCCGAGCAGCGCGCCGGTCCGGGTGGTGGTCACGACTTCTCCTCGACGAGTGCGCGGGCGGGGACCGGGACGGCGGTCCGGCGGTTCCGGGTGAGCAGGCCGTGGCGCGGCGCGAAGAACCAGCACACCAGGAACACCGCGGTCAGGGTCAGCACGATCAGGCCGCCGGCCGCCAGGTCGAGCACGTAGGACAGGTACAGGCCGAGCACGCTGCCGCCCGCGCCGATCAGCGGCGCCAGCAGCATCATCACGCCGAGGCGGTCGGTGAGCAGCCGGGCCGCCGCCGCCGGGGTGACCAGCAGGGCCAGCACCAGGACGTTGCCCACGGCCTGCAACGAGATGACGATGGCCAGGGTCACCATCACGTGCAGCACCACGTCCAGCCGGAACACCGGCAGGCCGACCGCGCGGGCCTGCTCGCGGTCCAGGGTCGTGGCGACGAACCGGCTGTTGAACAGCGCCGTGCACAGCAGCACCGCCGCGCCGATCACCGCGACCGAGACCACGTCGGAGTCGCCGATGCCCAGGATCGACCCGAACAGGAACGACTCCAGCGAGCCGCCGTAGCCGGGCGCGGTGCTGAGGATGACGATGCCCAGCCCGAAGGAGGCGGCGAAGAAGATCCCGATGACCGAGTCCTCCTTGAGCCTGCGGTTCTGCGTGAACACCGCGATCAGCAGCGCGGTGACCACACCCGCGACCGCGCCGCCGAGCACGAGGTTCGTGCCGAGCACGAAGGCGATCGCGATGCCCGGGAAGACCGCGTGCGCGACCGCGTCGCCGATGAACGCCATGCCGCGCAGCACCACGTGGCTGCCGATCACGCCGCACACCACGCCCGACATCAACGCCACCAGCAGCGCACGCCGCCAGAAGTCGTACTCCCACGGCGCGGCCAGCAGCTCGAAGAACGCGGTCACCCGGTCACCCCCAACGCCTTGAGCAGTTGCTCGGCCCGGTCCAGGCCGAACGTGCGCAGCCAGATGTCGGTGTCGGCCAGCGCGGCGGGTTCGTCGTCGGCGACGACCGCGCGGTTGAGCAGGCACAGCCGGCTGCACAGCGTGGTCGCGGCGGCGAGGTCGTGGGTGGTCATCAGCACCGCCACGCCCTCGTCGCGCAGCTCGGTCAGCAAGGTGCTCAGCAACTCCTGCGTGGGGGCGTCGATGCCGGTGAACGGTTCGTCCAGCAGCAGCACCCGCGGTCGCAGGGCCAGCGCGCGGGCGACCAGGACGCGTTGCCGCTGGCCGCCCGACAGCTCGCCGACCGGCCTGGTCCGCAGCTCCGCCATGCCGACGCGGTCCAGCGCCTGCGCCGCGGCCTCGCGGTCGCGGGCCGTGCGGCGGCGCAGCAAGCCGGTCAGGTGCGTGCGGCCGGTGGCGACCACGCCCTCGACGGTGATCGGGAAGTCCCAGGCGAACTCGTGGCGTTGCGGCACGTAACCCACCGAGCCCTGCGCTTGGCGTGGTGCGCGACCGCCGACGACGACCGAGCCCCGGTGGACGGGGACCAGGCCGAGCGCGGTGCGCAGCAAGGTCGTCTTGCCCGCGCCGTTGGGGCCGATCAGCCCGACGAGCTCGCCCGACCGCAAGCGGAAGTCCACGGCGGACAGCACTTCCCGACCGCCGAGGTGCACGGTCACGTCGGCGATCTCCAGCACCGGGTCAGTCATCGGTCCCCCTCGCGGCGCGGCGGGAGCGGGCCACGAGCGCTGCCGCGACCCCGACCACGAGCACGCCTCCCACCGCGAGCCACAACACCCGCGGCAGGCCTTCGTCGGGGGCGTCGGCGGGTTGCGCCCGGGTCGTGCCGGGAGGTGGCGCGCTCGGCCCGGTCGTGGTGAACGCCGTCGCCGGGTCGCCCGGCCCGACGTGGACGTGCAGGGTGGCGCGGTCGCCCCGACCGTCGGCGGTGGCCATCTCCACGTCCAGCGAGTAGGCGCCGGGCGCGGTGAACACCCAGTTGCCGTGCACGTGGGTGCCGGTCTCGACGCCCGTCTCCTGCGGGAAGGGGCGGTCGCTGCTGAAGATCGTCTCCGGGGCGCCGAAGCTGCCGTTGAGGAACAGCTCGAAGCGGCCCGGTCCCTCGACGCCGTGCAGCCGCCAGTCCACCTCGCGACCGGCGACCTCGGCGATGCCGGGGTCCTGGGTGTTCCACCCCGGCCAGACCACCTCCTGGTCCTGCACCTGCGGCAACACCCAGACCTCGCCGCCCGGTGAGCCGAGGAACGCGTACGCGGGGTCGTCGGGGACGGTGGTCCTGGCCGCGTCCGCCACCTGGAGCACCACGTCGTCGGGTTCGCGCCACACCGGACCGTCGGCCGTGTCGTCGCGGATCTGGAGGGTCCACTCGCCGTCGACCAGGCGCGGGCCGAGGTCGACGTGGCCGTCGGCGATGACCAGCGGCGGCGCGGCGTGCGCGGGCGACGGGGCGAGCAGGAGCGCCGCGGCGGCCGCGAGCAGGGCTCGGATCAGGCGAGGCACCGGGCGATCTCCTCCGCGTTGTGGCGCATCATGGCCGCGTAGTCGCGCGTGCGCTCGTCGAAGGAGTCCCCGTACAGCAGGCACACCTGGACGCCCTGGTCGCGGGCGACCTGGGTGAGCACCGAGCCGCGTTGGGCGAGGTTGGGTTCCATGAACACGGCGGGCACTTCCAGGTTGCGGATGGTCTCGGTCAGCTTGCGCACGTCCTCGACGCTGGGTTCCTGCGCGGGGTTGGGCACCACGAAGCCGGCCACGGTCATGTCGTAGGCGCCGGCGAAGTAGCCGAACCCGTCGTGCGTGGTGACGAGGTGGCGGCGGTTGCGGGGCACGGCCGCCACGGTCTCGCGGACCTGCGCGTCCAGCTCGTCGAGCCGGGCGAGGTAGTCGCGGGCGTTGCGGTCGTAGTCGGCCGTGCCATCGGGGTCCGCGGTGCGCAGCGTGTCGCGGATCAGCTCGGCGTAGGCACGGCCGTTGCGCACGTCCTGCCACAGGTGCGGGTCGATCTCGCCGTGCACGTGCTTGCCCAGCACCGCTTGCGGGAGTTGGTGCACCGGCGCGCCCCCGGCGCCCAGGAAGGCGAACCGCGTGTCGTCGGGCACGGTGGTGATCGCCTTGTTCGGCACCTCGATGACGGCTCGCGAGGCGGGCACGACCTCCTGCGTGGTGCCGCCGGCGCGGTCGTTGAACGTGTACAGCTCGCCGGTGTCCAGGTCGACCGTCAGGTCCGTGTGCCCCTCGTCCAGCACGGTGCCGCCGCCACCGGTCGGGTCGATCCCCACCGCGAACGTGAAGGTGCTCTCCCCCAGCGGCGCCTCGGCTCCGCCGTCGTGGAGCAGGGTCGCGCGGAGGGTGAGCCGGTAGGTGCCCGGCGCGGTGAACGCCCAGTTGAGGTGGGTGTGCGCGGCGGGCGGCAGGGTGGTGGAGTCCACATCGGACAGCCCGTCGCCGGAGTCGAAGTACACCACCGGGTCGCCCAGTGACTCGGTGAGGTAGGTGACGAGCTTCCCGGGGCCTTCCACGGCGGTCGCGGTCAGCCGGACCTCGGAGGTGCGGGTGGCGCCGCGCTGCTTCCCGTCACCGCGCACGCGCAGGCCCAACCACAGCACGTCGAGCCCGACGTTCTCCACCAACGGGATCACGTGCGCCCCATAGGTTTCCGACGCTTCGGCCAGGGAGACGTTCGGGGTGCCCTCGCGCGCGTTGGCGTCGATGGCCTTGATCAGCCGCTGCTCCTCCAGCAGGAGGTGGTTGGTGAACGTCACGTCCGCCGCCGCGACCTTCTTCGCGTCGGCGGGCGTGGGCTCGTAGGAGTGCGGGTCGCCGCCGGGCGGCACCAGCGAGTCGACCCGGACGCGCCCTCCCCCGACGTTGCGCACCAGGTCGGCGAGGATCTCGGTGGTGGTGACCACGGACAGGTCGCCGCCGTCGCCCGATCCCCCTGCCGACGTGCACGCGGTCGCGGTGAGCAGGACCGCGCACAAGGACGCGGCGGCCCGTGAGGGCGCACGCACTCGCATGTGTTCTCGAACCTCCAGACGCCCGTCACCCGACCGGTGGGGCACCGCGAACCTAACGTCAACGACAACCGTTTTCAATAGACCATCCAGCCCTGATGGCAACGATTGTCATTGGACACACTGGCTGTCCCGGCGAACCGGGCCCGCCCACCACCCAGGCGACCGCTCCCACATCCCGGGACGTGATCCGTTCGGCCGTATTGAAAACGATAATCATGTGCAATGCTCTGCCCGGCCGACTCGGCCGACCCACCCCGCACGATTGGAGTGCAACGACCTTGCGCACGACTGCACGCTTCGCACTGCTCCTGACGGCGGTGACCGGCCTCTCCGGCCTCGCCGTCGCCCCCGCGACGGCCGCACCGGTCGTCACGATCGACACCGGCCACGTCGACGTCTTCGGCGTCGCCTACGAGGACGACGAGTTCCACCTGCACGTCCACGACGAGGCCGGCGACGTGGAGCACGAGCCCTCCGAGGTCCTGCTGGTGGCCAAGGCCGCCGCGAAGACCACCGTGCCCGCCGACCCCGCCTACGCCTTCCTCGGCGCGCCCGGCGCGCCGGTGTGGGTGCTGCCCGAGGTCGAGGACCCGAACCTGCTGTGGCCGGGCATCGCCGCGGAGGAGGTGGAGCCCGGGGTCTTCGTCGACGGCTCGCTGCGCCTGCACGTCGTGGCCGTCTGCGGACCCGACGACTTCAGCATCTTCACCACCGACGCCGTCGGCGCGCCCACGGTGCTGGTCGACAGCGGCAACGGCCTGCCCGACCGCATCGACCTGACCCCCGGCGGCCACCAGCACGCCAACTGGGCGTTCGAGGCGGCCGGCTCCTACAGCGTCACCGTCCGCGCCGTCGGCACCCTGGCCGCCACCGGTGAGCGCGTCGTGTCCGCGCCCGCCACCTACTCCTTCAAGGTGAACCGATGATCGCCCGCCTCGCCGCCGCCGCACTCGCCGCCGGGCTCGCCCTGCTCACCACGGGCACCGGCCACGCGGCCACCCTCTCCGCCGGCCACGTCGACGTCATCGACGTCGACTGGACCGGCACGGCGCTCACCCTCGACCTCCGCGACGGCACCGCCTCCCCCGCCGTCGACCGCGACCCGTCCGCGGTGACGCTCAACGCGGTCTCCGCGAGCAAGTCCACCGTGCCCTCCGGGAGCGCCTACTCGTTCCTCGGCGCACCGGGCTCGACGTTCTGGGTGCTGCCGCAGAGCTCGGTCAGCGGAATCCTGTGGCCGGGCTTCGACACCAGCGGCGTGCCCGGCGGCGTGCTGCTGAACAACTCGGTGACCGTGCGGCTCGTCTCGGTCACCGGACCCGCCGACCTCAGCGTCTACACCACCGGCTTCGGCGGCGCCGTGACCGTGTGGTTCGACAGCGGCAACGGCCTGCCCGACAACCGCACCCTCGCCGTCAACAGCCACGCCCACGCCAACTGGGCCTTCGAGGCCGCCGGCACCTACACCGCCGTCTTCGAGGTCACCGCCACCAAGGCGGCGGGCGGCGCGGTCACCACCGGCGAGCAGAGCTACACCTTCACCGTGCAGCCCTGACCCCTGACCGGCCCGGCTCCGAACCGGTCCGCGACCTCCGCCGTCCGGCGGAGGTCGCGGACCTTCGGCGACCCGGGTGAGGGCTCAGTGCTCGTCGTAGTGCTCACCGTGCACGGCGTGGCGGTGGCCGTCGTGCACGTAGTCCACGTGGTCGGCGTGCGGGACCGCCACGTGCCCGCAACCCTCGCCGTGCGCGTGACCGTGGTCGTCGTGCGCCCCGTGGTCGCCCGGCTCGCACTCGTCGAAGTGCCCCTCGTGCGCCCGATGCAGGTGGCCGTCGTGCACGTAGTCCACGTGACCTTCGTGCGGAACCGCCACGTGGCCACAACCCTCGCCGTGCGCGTGGCCGTGGCCGGTGTGCTCCAGGTGTGCCGTGGTCATGGCCGACCACCTCTCACTGTGCCGGGCCCGTCACCCGGGAGTCCGAAATGCCCGTCACCGAGCGCAGCAACAAATTAGGACCTGCGCATGTGACCCGCATGTCGACCGACCACCCGAACGAGCCACCCCCGCTCGTGTGTTCGAACCCCCGGGCGTCGCGGCTCAGCGGCCGGGGAGGCGCCAGGTCTGGTTGCGCGGGGTGCTCTGGCCCGCGGGGTTGCAGGTCCACTGGTGGACCACCGCGCCGGGGGTGGTGGAGATGCTGTTCACGTCGACGCACTTGCCGCTGTGCCGGGCCACGAGTTGGTGGTCGTCGGGGTCGCTGTCGGAGTAGGTGACCTTCCGCAGGGCGAACTGCTGGTTGGCGCCGCTGTTGCAGGACCACTGGATCACCGCGGCGCCGTCCGCGGTGGACGCGCCGTTGACGTCGAGGCACTTGCCCGACTGCTGGTTGACGACGGTGTAGGTGTCGGCGAGCCCGGCCACCGGGCTGAAGTTCCACCGCTGCTCGTCACCCGTGCCGCAGGCGAGTTGCTGCTGCTGCGTGCCGTCGGCGGTGCTGCGGTTGGGGTTGGTCAGGCACTGCTGCGAGTGCTGGGCGACCGCGGTGGACTGGAAGGCGCCGCCGCCGGTGTCCGAGGGCGGCAGGAGCGTGATGGTGAACGACTCGTCGACGTTGGAGTGCGGCAGGTTCACCGTGGTGGCGTTGGCGGACAGGGTCACCACCGTGTTCAGCACCGGCACCGGGCCCTGGACCGCCCCGCCGTTGTTGTACGGGATGCGTTCGGCGAGCACCCGGACCCGGTTGTTCACCACGAGGCCCTCGGTGGCGTCGAGGCGTTGCAGCCGGACCGCGATGTTGCCCGTCGTGCGGCCGCCGCCGACCAGCACCTTGGCCTCGCCCGGCGCCTTCGTCGCGAACCCGTCGTAGGACTGGCTGGGCGTGACGGTGGCGATCCGCCCGGTCTGCGAGCCGTAGAAGCGGTAGACCCACCACTCGCCCTTGGGCTGGTGCACGCCCGCCGAGTTGCGGACCAGCAGGTTGCCCAGGTCGTTGTGCAGGTTGCCCGCGCTCGCCCAGTTGGCGCGCAGCCCGTCCGCGCCCGCGCGTTCCAGCCTGGCGATGTACCAGGAGCCGTCACCGGGGTTCTGCTCGTTCGACGCGCCGTACTCGTTGATCTGGTACGGCCGCGGGTGCGGGATGCCCCGCGCGTCGAGGGTGGCGTTGGCCGTGGCCACGTTCGCGACCGGGTCGCCCGGCAGGGAGTGCCAGCTGACGATGTCGGGCACGGCGTTGTTGGCCCGCGCGAAGTCCAGGTACTGGGTCCACCAGCCCGACGAGGACGGGACGCACGCGCAGCTCGGGCCGACGATCGGCTGCGCCGGGAACTCGGCGCGGATGCGCTGGTACGTGCGCCGCCACAGCTCGAAGTACTGCGACTGCGGGCGGTTCCAGAACAGGGTGATGTTCGGTTCGTTCCACAGGTCCCACTGCACCGGCGCGCCCGTCGCCCGCACGTCGTCGACCAGTCGGGTGAGGAAGGCGTCGTAGTCGCTCCAGTTGCCGTTGTCGCCGGGGAACCGGGAGATCGGGTACCCGTCCGCGCCCCACAGGTCGTGGACCAGCAGCACGAACTCCCCACCCAGCGACCGGGTGCGCAGGAGCTGGGCGCGGGTGGCGTTCCACCGGCGGTCGTACTTGCCCGCCACCCAGCCGCCCGGGCTGTCGAGCTGGGCGCCGCCGGCGCGCATGTAGCGGAACTTCACGTCGCGGTAGAAGTTGTCCGCCGGGCCGGACGCGTTCTCCGTCATGCCGTAGATCCAGCCCGACGCCCGGTAGGTCGGCGAGGCGCCCGTCGCGGAGAAGTCGACGGTGATGGACTCGTCCGCCGCCTGCGCCGGTGCGGTGAACGCGACGGCCGAGGCGGCGGCGGACACGGCGACGCTGACGAACGTGATCAATCTCCTGAGGCGGGTGCCCCTGGTTGTGGTGTTCACACCTGACTCCTCGGGCAGGGGAAGGGAACCCGGCACGACACCGGGTCGGCGGAGCAGCGCGGCGGATCGCTCCGAGTGGCCTACGGGACGTGCCACGCCTCGACCGGCGGCACACCGGGGCGCAGGAGCGGTGAGCGCGGCGCGGCCCGGCACGCGGACCGCGCGCCAGGCGCGACGGGGACAGTTCGCCGTTGAACCATGATCACTCCGAACGGGTCGGGCAACACTGGTCGAACCGGTTCGATCGAATGGTCAGCGTAAGTGCTAGATCTCGCTGAAGGCAACAACTGTGCTCATCGAATTGATTCGACCGAACCCTCCCCGAACGCCCCTCCCCACCACCCCGCCGACCGTTCGGTCGGGATCTGCACGCTCGTCGGCGGGACCGGAGCGCCGGATCGGCTCGTTGCCGGGTCTCCGCACTTGTGCGTTGTGGGTGGCCCCGGGGTGGGTTGTGGTGGCGGTCGGTCGAGCGAGTGGCGCCGTTGAGATCGGGGTGGGTGTTGAGCGGTTCCGACGATGGCGGTGCGCCGGGCCCGATGACCCGGACGGGCGTGGACTCGGGTGGAACAGGGCTGCGTCAGGCGGGCCGGGACATCACTGGCAACGTCGTGCAGGCAGGAGCGGTCCACGGCGACATCCACTTCCACACCACGACGGTGTCCCCGCTCTCACCGATCGTGGCCGGCCCCGACCGGGCGCCGAGCGATCACGATGCCCACGCGCTGACGTCCGGTTCGAGCGGCAGGTCGGTGGTGCCGAGAAGCCTGCCGCGCGACCTCGCCGAGTTCACCGGTCGCGAATCCGAACTCCGTCGACTGCTCATCGCCGTTGGACTGGCCTCGGGAGGAGGGGCCACCGCGGTCGCCATCCACGCCATCGACGGCATGCCCGGCATCGGCAAGACCACCCTGGGCGTCCACGCCGCCCACACGCTCGCCCCGAAGTACCCCGACGGCACGCTGTTCCTCAACCTCTGGGGCCACACCCCCGGGCAGGAACCCCGTGATCCCTTCGACGCCTTGCACGCCCTGATGGTGGACATCGGCGTCCGGACCGACGTCCTGGCCCGGCACAACACACTCGACGATCGCGCGCGCCTGTGGCGCAGCCTGGTCGCGACCCGCCGGCTCCTCATCGTGCTCGACGACGCCGTCGACCACCACCAGGTCACTCCGCTGCTCCCCGGCACCAGGGGCAGCCTGGTGCTCATCACCAGCCGCAACCGCCTCCCCGGACTCGACGGTGTCCACCCCCTCACCCTCGACGTCCTCCCGCACGCCGACGCCGACCGCATGCTGTGGCGCCTGGCCCACCGGACACCCGAACCCGCCGAAGCCGATCACGTGACCCGACTCGTCGACCTGTGCGGACGGCTGCCGCTGGCGATCGCCATCACCGCGTCCCAACTCCGCGCCCACCCCACCTGGCCCATCCGCCGCCTCGCGGACACCCTCTCCGCCCGACTCGCCCAGGACACCGACCGACTCGAGGAGTTCGACTACGGCGACCGATCCGTCCGAGCCTCCTTCGACACCTCCTTCCGGGACCTGCCGGCAGACCTGCGCTCGATGTTCACCCTGCTCGGCGTCCACCACGGTCCCGAGATCGACGCGCCTGCCGCCGCGGCACTCGCCGGGATCACACCCGCGCGCGCCCAACGCGCGCTCGACGCCCTGCACGTCCGACACCTGGTCCAGGAGACCAGCCCCGGTCGCTACCGCCTGCACGACCTGCTCCGCGCCTACGCCCACACCCACGCCGGCCGACTCGACCCCGCGTTCCGGTGGCAAGCCACCTCCAGAGCCCTGGACTACTACCTGCACACCGCCCACGCCGCGACCCGAGTCCTGCCCGCACGCCGCACGCGCAGCACCCCGATCACCCCCACTCCCCCGGCGCACCCCACCCCCATCGCGACCACGGACCACGCCGTCGACTGGCTGACCACCGAACTACCCACCCTCGCCACCGCCGTCGAGCACACCCACACCACGCACCCGACCCACACCCTGCACCTGTCCAACACCCTCTACCCGTACTTCCGCGCCGTCGGGCACTGGCGACACAGCAGCGCCATGCTGCGCACCGCCCACACCACCGCCAGGCGAACCGGCGACCTCCACGCCCAAGCCGCCGTGCTGAACGATCTCGGCTACGTGCGCCGGAGACAGGGTGACCTGAACGCCGCACTGGCCGCTCAGACCCAAGCCTTCGAGCTGCACACCCGGAGCGGCAACCCACGCGGACAGGCAGCCACGCTCACCGACCTCGGCTACGTGCACCTGTTGCGAGGCGAGTTGGGCGCGGCGCGTGACACGTCCAAGCGTGCGGTGGATTTGTACGCCCTCGGCGGAGATCTGCTCGATCACGCCAACGCGCTGAACAACCTCGGTCGCGTTCACCTGGTGCGAGGAGAGGTGGACGAGGCGGCCGACACCCTGGCACGAGCGGTCGACGTCTACCGCCGCAGCGAGGATCCGTTGGCGCAAGCCAACGCGCTGAACAACCTCGGCTACGTGCACGTGCTGCGGGGGAGCCCGGACCAGGCCGTCGACACGCAGACGCGGGCGCTGGACCTGCACATCCGCAGAGGCGACCTGCTGGGGCAGGCGAACGCGCACCTCGGCGTCGGCATCGCCCGGCACCGACGGCACGAACCCGGCCCCGCGCGGTCCCACCTCGCCCACGCCCTGCGACTCTTCACCCGCGGCGAGGACAACGACGGCCAAGCCGAGACCCACAACGCCCTGGGAGATCTCGCCCTCGACCAACACGACGGCCAAACCGCTCACGCCCACTACACGACCGCCCTCGGGCTCGCCCGCGCCTGCGGCACCAGACTCCACGAAGCCAACGCCCTCATCGGCGAAGCCCGCTGCCTTCACGGTGACGGCGACCTCGTCCAAGCCGCCTCACGCCTGCGAGAAGCGCTGACCATCCAGCGAGCCATGAACTCGCACTCCCCGCAGGCGGCCTCGACCGCCCGACTGCTCGCCGCCCTGGACGACGAGCAGCCGAACCACTGACGACCGTGCAGGGCCCGACGACGTCGAAGGGAGGCGTCGGCGATGTCCGTAGCTGTCCAGTGCGACCACACTTCGCCATCCATGCGCCGGCCACGAGAAAACCCACCGGGGACGGCCGCTTGGCAGCGGCCGTCCCCGGTGGGCTCGTGGGGGTCGAATCAGCAGATCAGCGGTTGGCCGTTCCGCTGCCGGAGGTCGGCTGGACGCGTTCGAACCGGACCCGGTGCAAGGCTCCCGGGAGGTCGCTGAGCGTGTACAGCTCACCCTGCGCGTCGGTGGCGATCGCGCTCGGCTGGGTGGGCAGGTTGCCGATCACGGCGGACTCGTAGGTGCCGTCGAGCTTGGGGCGCACGGCGAACACGCGGGTCGAGCAGTAGTCGGCCGCGATGTAGGTCCCCCACGCCTCGGGGGTCCGGGAACCCCGGTACACCACTCCGCCGGTCACCGAGCAGTTGTCGTTGTAGTGGTCGTACTCGTAGACCGGGTCGGTGTACCGGCCGCCCGCACGGCACTGCTCCGGGTCGAAGATCGGGGTGCCCTCCTTGCACGACCAGCCGAGGTTCGCGCCGCCCTGCCACGGGCGGATGTGGTTGATCTCCTCGACCAGGCCCTGGCCGACGTCGCCGATCCACAGCGAGCCGTCGACCGGGTCGACGGAGAACCGCCACGGGTTGCGCAGGCCGTAGAGCCAGATCTCCGGCCGGGCGCCCGCCGCGCGCACGAACGGGTTGTTGGTGGGCACGCAGTAGGGCTTCGGCCCGCAGGCGCGGTTGACGTCGATCCGCACGATCTTGCCGAGCAGCGTGCCGAGGTCCTGCCCCGACTTGAACGGGTCGTACGCGTGGCCGCCGTCGCCGAGCGACCAGTACAGGTACCCGTCGCGGCCGAACGCCACCTGGCCGCCGTTGTGGTTGCCGTATTCGGCGTGCTCCTGGGTCAGCAGCACCTGCAACCGCTCGGGGGCGCCGAGGGGCACCCGCGCCAGCGTCAGCGCGCCGGCGGGCAGGCTCGTGTAGGCCACGTACAGCATCCCGGTCCGGGCGAAGTTCGGCGCGGGCGTGATGCCGAGGAGGCCGCGCTCGTTGTCCGACGGGTCGATCCGGGCGGTCAGGTCGAGGATCGGCTCGGCCGCCAGGCCGGTGTCGGGGTGGTAGGCGCGGACGGTGCCCTCCTTCTCCGCGATCAGCATCCGTCCGTCCGGCAGTCCGGTGATGGCGATCGGCCGCCGCAGACCGGTCGCCACCTGTTCGGACGCCACGGTCAGCTGGGCGACCGGCACCGCGCGGGCCTGGGAGGTGCCGGCCGAGGCGACACCGCCCGCCGACAACGAGGGCAGCAGGAACGCGGACAGGGCCAGGATGAGCAAGCCGGCCAGCAGGGTGACCGGGCGACAGCGTCGTCGCAACATGGTTCGGCTCCTCAAGCAGGGTGGAAGACACATTCTGGGAGCGCTCCCAACGTACCGCGACTTCACATCCGGCGGAAGGGCGTCACCGCGGCCGGCCGGCGCCGCCCCGATCGACAGCGCATTCCGAACCCCGCGAGTCGCCGTCGTCACAACCGCCGGAAAACCGCGCTCGAATAACCTGGCCCGCGCCACAGGCGAGTCACCGTCACTTATTTTCGGGACATCCCCGTTCCGGCCCGTTCGGAATCCCGCACTCCGACTGGAAAGAGCCGGTTCCGCGGAGCGGCGACCGAATGGCGCAGGCCGCAAGTCCACCACTCGGACCACGAAGTCGACCCCTCGGACACGGCCCGACCTGTGCGTGGACAATCTACACGCCCTCCGGGGCACTTCGCCGCAAGTACCACGCGATTGACCCGGGAACACCCACGGTCGCCCGAACAGTGGCACCCGTTCGAACCGGACGTGCCCACCCGGATGACCACGACAATTCCTTTCTCGAATCGTTTGGAATAGCTCCGACCACTCTTGTCGGTGTCCGATCGACCCGCTTAGGGTCGCGCTGCCCGGTCCCACTCCGAACCGAATGAGGGAGGAAGCCATGGACTTGACTTTCGACGTCGAGGACCTGGTCCTGGACGAACTGGCCGTGACCACCATCGCCGACGCGGCCTTCGCGGACGGCAGCCCCGCGGTCGCGACCGTGTCCTGCTCGTGCTGCGCGGAGACCAGCCCGTACATCGACACCACGGAGGAGTAGCCGATCCGGTGAGCTGACGCGCTCGCCGCGGCGGACCGTCCGCGGGTGCGCGTCGCGTCCCACGTCGGGGGCGTCGGTTCCGGCGCCCCCGACCCACCCCCCGTGGAGGTAGCGCGCATGGCCGGTGTGATCACCACCGAGTTGGCGCCGTACGCGTTGGTCCGCGTGGCGGCGTTGCCCCACCCCGTGCCACCGGCGGGCGCGAACGGCTTCCGGGCGGCGATGGCGGCCCTGGTCGCGGCGCGGTCCCGCCTCCGGGATCTCGCGCCCGAGGTGGCCGACGCGTTGCACGACAGCGCCGGTGACCACCCGGCCGAGTTCCACCGCCGGGTGGTCCTGCCCCTGCGGCGCGACGTGCACAACGACCGTTCGCCGCGTCCCGCGCTGCTGGCGGAGCTGGGCGCGCTGCCCGAGCGGGTCCCGCCGGTGGCGCGGTGGCTCGACGAACGGGCCGCGCTCGACGAGGCGACCGGGGCGGCGCTCGACGCGTGGCCTGCCGCGCTGGCCGCCGAACGCGCCGTGCTGGCCGAGCTGTGCCGGGCCGAGCCGTTGCGGCTGGCCGGGGTGCTGACCGGCGCGGACCTGCTGCACGGGCTGACCCGCGCGGCGGCCGGCGGCGGCACGCCCGACCGCAGGACCCGCAAGGCCGAGGCGACGGTGCTGCGGTACGCGTTGCGCGCCACCTCCAAGACCAGCCCGCTGTCGTGGTACACCCACGTCGGGTGGGGCACTTGGGGTGACGGTCCTTGGCCGCGGGTGCGACCGGTGGCGCACACCGAGGTGAACCGGGTGCTGCTGACCCGGCTGGTCGCCGCCTTCCGCGACCGGCCGCACCGACTCGCGCCCGGCCTGCGCGAGCACGACGGCCACCTGCTGTTCCGCCGCGACACGCCCGTCGTCCCCGGACCCGGCGCCCCGCCGTCACGGGTCGACCTCACGCGCGAGGAACAGGTGGACGTGGCGGCCACGGCGCCGCTGCGGTTCCTGGTGGCCGCGGTGCGGGACGCCGGTCCGGCCGGCGTGACGCCCGCCGGGCTGGCCGAGGCGCTGGCCGCCCGGTTGTCCGCGCCCGAGGCGGGCGCCGCCGCCCGCGCCTACGTCGAACGGGTGCTCGACCTCGGACTGCTGGTGCCCGTGGAGCCGGTGCACCCGCAGGACCCGGACGCGCCGGCGGCGATCGCCGAGTGGCTGCGCGGACTGGGCGCGCACGACGTGGCCGACCGGTTGACCCGGCTGGTGGCGACCACCACCGCGTTCGCCACCGCGGCGCCCTCCGAGCGGGCCGTCGCCACCGCCGAGCTCACCGCGGGCTGGCGCGACCTCGGCGAACGGGTCGGCGCGGACCTGACCGGCATCGCGCCGGTGCTGGAGGACGTCCTCCTCCCCCGGCCGGTCCCGGTGCCCGCCACCGGCGCCGACGCGCTGACCCGGCTCACCCCGCTGCTGGTCCTGTTCGACCAGCAGGTGCTACTGCGCAGGCTGGTGCGCAACCGGTTCGTCGAGGCGGTCGGCCCCGGTGGCGTGGCGTCGCTCGCGGAGTCCGCGATCTTCCTGTCGGGTGTCACCCAGGACGTCGCCGAGTCCCAACGTGATCCCGCGGTCGTCGCGCTGGTGGAGTCGCGCGCGAAGATCGCGGCGGCGGTGCGCGCGGACGGGGTGCTGACCGACGACTTGGTGCGCGAGGCCGCCGACCACGTGCCGGAGTGGTTGCGCCGTCCCGGTTCGTACGCGTTCTTCGGTCAGCCGACGGGGGACGGGCGACTGGTGGTCAACCACGTCTACCCCGGCTTCGGCAAGTTCACGAGCCGGTTCCTGCGGCGGTTGCCCGGCGCGGCGGACGCGGTGGCCGCGCAGCTGCGGCGGGCGCTCGGCGAGCGGTTCGCCCAGTTCCGGCCGCTGCGCGGGTTCAACGCCAACCTGCACCCGCTGCTGGCCGCCCACGAGGTCGGCGAGGACGCCCGGTGGGCCGACCTGCCCGCCGACGAGCTCCAGCTCCGGCACGACCCGCGGACCGACGAGGTCAGGGTGGTGCACCGGGGCGAGCCGCTGGACGTGGTGTACCTCGGGTTCCTGCTGCCGTTGATGCTGCCCGACCGGCACCTCCCGCTCCACGCGGACCTGGCGTGCGGCTGGGTCGCGCTGAGGTCGCTGCGGTCGAGGGAGGTCGACGGCGACGTGGTGCGGCGCGGGGGGTTGCGCTACCGCGACGTGGTGCTGGCCCGCCGCACGTGGGACTTCGCCGTGCTCCCGGAGTTGGGCGCCGAAGAGTCGGTCGCACCAGCGGTGGCGCGGTGGCGCGCCCGGCACGGGCTGCCCGAGCACGTGTTCGTGGACGCCCGCGCCGCGTCGCTGCCCGCCGACTACCTGGAGCGCAGGCTGATCCGGGCCAAACCGCAGTACGTCGACCTCGGCAACGCCCTGCACCTGCGCTGCCTGCCCCGGCTGCTGTCCCGGTTCCCCGGCGGCGTCGAGCTGACCGAGGCGTTGCCCGTGCCGGGCGCGCAGTCCCCCGGCGGCCGGGTGCTCGAAGTGGTCGCGGAAACGTACTGGGGGATCTCGTGACGGACGAGCCGGCAGCCGAGGGGACGCGTGGCCGGGGCACTGCCCGGCGGCGCGGGTGCCGCGGTCAGAACGTGGCGATCGGGTTGACCGGGCTGCCGGACGTGCCGGCGAAGCGCACCGGCGCGACCGCGAGGTGGAAGTCCCACTGGCCCAGTTCGGCGGCCGTCGACGCGCACGCCTCCAGGTCGCAGTTGTCGAGCAGCCACAGGCCCATCGCGACGAGCCCCACGGCGTGCACCGGCATCAACACGGCGTCGTACCCCGACGGCTGGACGTCCTGGGGTGTGTCGGCGGCGATCAGCGCGACCTCCCGTTCCCGCAGCCACGGCAGGCAGGACGCGTGCCAGCCGGCCTGCGTGAACCCGCCCGTCTCACCGGTTTCGCGCCGGGCGCGGCCCTGACCGGTCCGCAGGAGCACCGCGTCGCCGGGTCGCACCCGCACGCCCTGGCGGCGCTCGGCCTCCTCCAGGTCGTCGGGGAACACGCCCTGCCCCGGCTCCAACCACGGCACGTCGCGGACCCCGGCGACGTCCAGCAGCACACCCCGCGTGATGATCCCGTTCGCCGCCGCCGTGACGGCCGCCCACGCCGATCCCGTGGCGGCGTCGACCAGCGAGTGCGACCGCCCGTTGTACATCGTGCCGTCCCAGAAGATGTGGCACGGCGAGTCGACGTGGGTGATGGTGTTGCCGTGGAACGCGAGGCCGAGCCGTTCGGACGAGAAGCCCCAGCGCCGGTCTTGGTGGAAGGCGGGCGGCATGTGCTCGGCGCCCGGCATGTCGGCGGCGCACGGGCACGTCGTCGTCGTCCGCTCCACGTCTCCCGGCGCGGCGACCTCCCACGCGCACGACACGCTCCGGCCGTGGCGCACGGCCCGCGCCGCCGCCACCCGGACGTCGTCGGTGATGTGGTTCAGCGTGCCGAGTTCGTCGTCCTCGCCCCACCGCCCCCAGTTCGACAGCGTGGTGAAGTACCCGAGCACGTCGTCCTGCGTGGGCATCGGCCGCTCTGTCGTCATCCCAGCACCGACTCCTCCGGTCACGCGGTTGCGGGCAGGCAGGGTAGCGCGCCCTCCCCCCGCCCCGCCGAGGCGCGCGGAGGTGGTCGCCGGGAGCGGTCGACGGCTCGGGTCACCGCTTGGGCGCGAGGGTGAAGAACCTCCGCCGCCACAGCGCCACCAGTTCGGCGCGCGCCTCGTCGGTCAGCTCCCCCGCCAGCGCCGCGATCGTGCTCTTGCCGTCCACCGCGGCCAGCAGGTCGAACACCGCGGGCGACACCTTCGCCGACGGGCCGAACGAGTAGCTCAGGTAGACCTCGCCCCGCACCTCGTCGCCGGGCCGCCAGTCCTGCCGCAGCCGGGTGTCCGGGCGGAACGCGGGCACCAGGTCGTCCAGCGCCCGCGCCGCCGGCCCCCGCCGCCGGACCAGGAAGTCCTCGACCACGAGGACGTCGATCTCGGTGGTCAGGTAGGTGGTGAGGGCGTCGTGGACGGTTTGCACGATGGGTTCGGCGTTGTTGTTGAACGAGGTGTTGAGCAGCACGGGGGTGCCGGTGAGCTCGCCGAACCGGGTGATCAGGTGGTGGAAGCGCGCGTTGGCGCCGGGTGTGACGACCTGGACGCGGGCGGTGCCGTCGACGTGCGTGACGGCGCCCAGTTCGGCCCGCCGGTCTTCCTGGACGTGCACCACGAACGACATGAAGGCGTGGTCGGCCTCGGTGCCGGTGAGGTCGAAGTAGGTGCCCGCCGCTTCGGCCGTGACGGCGGGTGCGAACGGCCGGAAACCTTCCCGCTTCTTCACCATGGCGTTGATGCGGTCCCGGTTCTCCACCGGGCGCGCGTCGGCCAGGATGCTCCGGTTGCCCAACGCGCGCGGCCCGAACTCCGACCGCCCGTGCGCCCAGCCGACCACCGCGCCGTCCGCGAGCAGCCGCGCCGTCGCGTCGACGACGTCCTCGGGCCGCTCGACGTCCACGATGCCGCGCCACTCCGACAACTGCCGCTCGACCTCGTCCGGTGTGCCGAGGTCGGGGCCGAGGCTCGCGCTGGTCAACCGTCCGACCCGGGTGTGCGGTGCGCCGAGGCGGGCGGCGGCGACGATCGCCGCGCCTTCCGCCGCGCCCGCGTCGTGCGAGGAGGGGTGCACGAACACCTCGTCGAACAGACCCGACCGCAGGATGACCCCGTTGAGGCTGCTGTTGTGCGCGACACCGCCGGTGAAGCACAACCTGGTCGCGCCGGTCTGCCGCGCCCAGTGCGCGATCACGTGCATGGCCAGGATTTCCAGCGTTTCCTGGAGCCCGGCCGCGAAGTCCCGGTGCTCCTGCGTCACCGGCTCGCCGGCGGTCCGGGTGGGGAACCCGATCGCGTGGAACGGCGCCACGGTCGGGTTGATGTCCGGCAGGCCGGCGACGAGTTCGTAGTCGCCGTCGGGCAACAGGGTGTAGAGGCTGCGGAACTGCTCGCGGTAGGTCGCCGGGTCGCCGTACGGCGCGAGCCCCATGACCTTGTACTCGTCGCCGAAGCCGTAGCCGACGTGCCCGATCGCGTTCTGGTAGAGCAGGCCCAGGGAGGGCGGCACCGGGTAGGACCGCAGCTCGCGCATCTCGCCCGACCCGGCGAGGTAGATCGTGGTGGAGACGTCCTCGCCGCGGCCGTCCATGACGACCACCAGCGCGTCCGCCATGCCCGAGCGGGCGAACGACGACCACGCGTGCGCGAGGTGGTGCCGCGCGAACACCACCCGGTCCGGGGCGATGTCCCAGTCGAACCGGGTGCGCAGCCGGTCCCGGAGCAGGTCGAGGCCGGAGGTGCCCGGTCGCACGGGCGCCGCCACCTGGAAGGTCAGCAGGCCCAGGTCCAGGAGGTCCTGGTCGAAGTAGTAGCCGACGGCGTCGACGTCCCGCGGTCGGACGCCGGCCAGGTCCAGGCACGCGCGCACGGCGCCGGTCGGGAACCTGTTCGTCTTCTTGATCCGGTTGAACCGCTCCTCCTCGACCGCCGCGACGAGCTCGCCGTCGGCCACCAGGCAGGCCGCGGCGTCGTGCATGTAGCTGCGGTACAACACCGGTGACAGGTCGAAGTGTCCGCTGATGCCCAACGTCAGCATGGTTCTGGCTCCGCTCGTGAGGTCCGGCGCTGCCGGTCGTGAGGTTCGGCGCCACCCGTCGGGCGACTTCGTCGACGAGCCAACGGTTCCAGCTCCGCCACCGGCACGGCCAGCCGAAGGTTCGGGTACCGCCCGCCGGCGTTCGCGATCGGTCCGGGCATCCTCCGATCGGAGGATGGGGTGCTCTACCGCGGCCGCGGTGATTCCGGCCCGCGCGGTCGATCCGGCGGGCCGTCGCGGGCGGCAGGGTTTCCGGCATGGCGATCATCGAGGTAGACGGCCTCGTCAAGCGCTACGGCGACCACACCGCGGTGGACGGGGTCGGCTTCGCCGTGGAGCAGGGCGAGATCTTCGGCATCCTGGGCCCCAACGGGGCCGGCAAGACCACGACCGTCGAGTGCGTCGAGGGGTTGCGCACCCCGGACGGCGGGACCGTTCGCGTCTGCGGCCTCGACCCGCGGCGCGACACCGGCGAGCTGCGGCAGTTGCTCGGCGCGCAGCTCCAGGAGAGCGAGCTGCCCGACAAGCTCCGGGTCCGCGAGGCGCTGGAGCTCTACAGCTCCTTCTACCGCAAGCCGGCCGACTGGCGGGAGCTGGTCGAGGTGCTGCGCCTGACCGACCGGCTCGACACGCAGTTCCGCCGGCTGTCCGGCGGGCAGAAGCAGCGCCTGTCGATCGCGCTCGCGCTGATCGGCCGGCCGCGGGTGGCGGTGCTCGACGAGCTGACCACCGGCCTGGACCCGCAGGCCCGCCGCGACGCGTGGGACCTCATCGCAGGTGTGCGCGACCGCGGTGTGACGATCCTGCTCGTCACGCACTTCATGGAGGAGGCGGAACGGCTGTGCGACCGGCTGGCCGTGATCGACTCCGGCCGGGTCGTCGCGGTCGACTCGCCGACCGGGCTGGTCTCGCGGGCCGGTGACCGGCAGCGGCTGCGCTT
Source organism: Saccharothrix sp. 6-C (assembly GCF_016695385.1). Classification (NCBI taxonomy): domain Bacteria; kingdom Bacillati; phylum Actinomycetota; class Actinomycetes; order Pseudonocardiales; family Pseudonocardiaceae; genus Saccharothrix; species Saccharothrix sp. 6-C. The sequence goes on from NZ_CP064192.1 coordinate 4,681,404, forward strand.
CCGCCCGTCCGCGCCGCTGGACCACGCCGTGCTCACCGCGTTGCCGGAGGTCACCTCCGTCCGGCAGACCGGCGACCGGCTCGTCGTGTCCGGCACGGGCGACCTGCTGCTCGCGGTGACCACCGTGCTCGCCCGCCACCGGATCACCGCGGCCGGGCTGAGGGTCGAGCAGACCTCGCTCGACGACGCGTTCGTCGCGCTCACCGGCCACCCCACCGACTCCTGAGGAGACCACCGTGTCCGCCCTGTCCCGGCTCACCGCCACCGAGACGAAGCTGTTCTTCCGCGAGCCGGTGCTCGCGTTCTTCACCCTCGCCTTCCCGCCGCTGCTGCTCGTCATCTTCGGCGTCATCCCCGCGATGCGCGAACCCTCCGAGGACGCCGCCGGTCTGCGGCCCATCGACCTCTACGCGCCGATCATCGTCGCCCTGGGCCTGGCCCTGTTCGCGTTCACCTGCCTGCCCCAGCTGTTCGCCACCTACCGGGAGAAGGGCGTGCTGCGGCGGATGCGGACCACACCGGTCGCACCGGGGGTCATGCTCGGCGCGCAGCTGCTGATGGCCGTGGTGCTGTCCGCGGCGACGGCGCTGGTCGTGCTCCTCCTCGGCCGGGTGGCGTTCGGCGTGAGCCTGCCCCGGCACCTGCCCGCCTACCTGGCGGGCTACCTGCCGGCGGCGCTGGCGGTGTTCACGATCGGCCTGCTCATCGCTTCCCTGGCGTCGACCGGGAAGAGCGCCGGCGCGATCGGGACGCTGGTGTTCTTCCCGGTCGCGTTCTTCGCCGGCCTGTGGGTGCCGCGCGACAGCATGCCCGACGTCCTGCGCGCGATCAGCGACTTCACCCCGCTCGGCGCGGGCGTGCAATCATTGCAGGACGCCACGGCCGGCCACTGGCCGCAACCGCTGCACCTGGCCGTGGTGCTGGGTTGGGCGGTCGCGGCCGGGATCCCGGCCGCGCGGTACTTCCGCTGGGAGTAGGTCGTGGGCGTCGAGGCCGAGCTGCGCGAGGAGTTCGACCGCTGGGAGCGCCGGGAGACCGCGGTCCTGAAGGTCCTCCCGTACCCCCTGCTGGCGATCAGCGTGCTGTTCACGCTGCTGCAACCGCTCTGGCACGCGCCGGTGCACGTCCCGGCGGTGCTCGGGCTCTCGACCGCCCTCACCGCGTGGGTCCTCTGGTTCCACACGCTCCGCCCGCGGTCGCACCGCCACGGCCCGCCGACGGGCCTGTACTACGCGGGGCTCGTGACGCTGACCTGCTGCCTGGTGCTGCTCACGCCCTGGTTCGGCTTCTTCGCGTTCGTCGGCTACGTGCACGCGTTCCAGTACCTGAAGGGCCGGTGGCGGTACGTCGGCGTGGCCGTCACGTCCACGGTCGCCGCCCTCTCGTACGTGGGCGGCTCGGCCAACCTCACCGCCGACGAGTGGTGGAAGTGGCCCGCCGTCAGCGTGATCACCGCCGTGCTGGCCACGGCGGCCTTCTACGCCGACGTGATGGCCGACCGGCGCAACCACCGGCAGAAGCGGGCGCTGGTCGAGTTGCACCGGGCCAACGCCGAGTTGGAGGCCGCGCTGGCGGAGAACGCGGGCCTGCACGCCCAGTTGCTGGTGCAGGCGCGCGAGGCGGGCGTGCTCGACGAGCGGCAGCGGATGGCGCGGGAGATCCACGACACGCTCGCCCAGGGCCTGGCCGGCATCCTCACCCAGCTCCAGGCGGCCGAGCAGGCGTCGGACGAGCCGGTGACGGCGCGGCGGCACCTGGCGAACGCGAGGGACCTGGCCCGGGAGAGCCTCGCCGAGGCCCGCCGGACCGTGCACGCCGTCGGGCCCTCCGCCCTGGCGGAAGCCCGCCTGCCGGACGCGATCGGCGACGTGACCAGGAGGTGGTCGGAGGTGAACCGGGTCGAGGCGGTGCTGACCACGACCGGTGACGCCCGGCCGATGCACACCGACGTCGAGGTGGCGCTGCTGCGGACCGCGCAGGAGGCGCTCGCCAACGTCGCCAAGCACGCCCGAGCCGGTCGGGTCGCCCTGACCCTGTCGTACATGGAGGACCTGGTGACCCTCGACGTGCTGGACGACGGCGTGGGGTTCGCGCCCGACGCCAAGCGCGCCGGCGGTTCCCCGGACGGCGGCTTCGGGCTCGCCGGCATGCGACAGCGGGTGCAGCGCCTCGCGGGGCGGCTGGACGTCGAGTCGGAGCCGGGCGGCGGCACGGCGATCACCGCGACGGTGCCGGCGATCCCCGTGGGGAGTGGGAGTTGATCTCGTTGCTGATCGTCGACGACCACCCGGTGGTGCGGGACGGGCTGCGGGGCATGTTCGGCGCCGACCCGCGCTTCGAGGTGGTCGGCGAAGCCGGTGACGGCGTGGAGGCGGTCACCGCCGGGGAACGGCTGCGGCCCGACGTGATCCTCATGGACCTGCGGATGCCCGGCGCCGACGGGGTCTCCGCCATCCGGGAACTGGCGAAGCGCGGCGTGCCGTCACGGGTGCTGGTGCTCACCACGTACGACACGGACAGCCACGTGCTGACGGCCATCGAGGCGGGTGCCACCGGCTACCTCCTCAAGGACGCGCCGAGGGAGGAGCTGGTCCGCGCGGTGGAGGCCGCGGCGCGCGGGCAGGCGGTGCTCTCCCCCGCCGTCGCGACCCGGCTCGTCGGGCAGGTGCGCCGACCGGCGCCGGCGCCGTTGTCCCAGCGGGAGCTGGAGGTGCTCGAGCTGATCGCCCGCGGCTCGACGAACCGCGAGGCGGCGAAGCGGCTGTTCATCAGCGAGACGACGGTCAAGACGCACCTGCTGCACGTGTACGCGAAGCTGGGCGTCAAGGACCGGGCGGCCGCCGTGGCCGCCGCGTTCTCGCGCGGCTACCTGACCCCGCCGGGCTGACGGCCCGGCGCCGGACCTCCGAAGCGTTCTGCCGATCGGTGGTGCTGTGGTTTCCGGTGCTGCTGCCATCCTTCAGGAGTCCCGCACCCGCGTACCCGGGCCCGGCCCCGGGCAAGGAGGTCCACCGTGATCCGTCGTCTGCTGGTCGGCGTCGTGGCGGCACTCGGGGTCGTCGCCCTGGCGCCTGCCTCCGCCCAGGCCATCCCGGTGTGCAAGAGCGGCTACGCGTGCCTGTACCAGTGGTACGCCGACCCGGAGCACACGGTGTTCAACGGCTTCCGGTCGATCGACTGCGACGGCAGCGTCGACAGCTCCGGTGTGCAGCGCGGCTACCTGGTGTTCGGCCAGGCTCGCTGCAACCCCCTCGACTGACTCCGGAGGGCCCTTGAGCGTTCCGCCGGGGTCGGCCGGCCCGCCGGGTGGTCGGCGGGCCGGCCGGTTCTCGACGGGCGGTTACGGCTCGACGGAGAGCAGGTGCGCCTTGAGGCCCTCGCCGACGCCGGGCTCGGGCGTGCCGCTCCAGTCCTTGATGAGCACCGCGCCCGTGCTGCAACCCCACGGGTTCCACGTCCACGCCAGGTAGCTGATGTGGTGCGCGTCGGCCCAGTCGACCAACCGCTGCATGTAGTCGAAGGCGCAGTTGTCCTGGCCGAACTCGCCGAGCACGATCGGCACCTGCTGCGCCAGCGGCGCGATCTGGGCGTCCCAGCAGGTCTCGGTGGCGCAGGCGTTGAAGCTGTAGGCGTGCCAGGAGGCGGCGATGTTGTCCTGCGGGTCGACCGGCTTGTGGGTGAGCCACTCGCGCATGTCGTTGGCCCACTCCAGGCCGCCCAGCATCAGCACGTTGGTCGCCCCGGTGGCCCGCACCGCGTCGACCAGGTCCTGCATCCCCGCGACCTCGTAGGGGATGCCGGCGCAGGTGCCGCCGTCGCGCCAGCACTGCCAGCCCAGGGTCTTGTCCCACTCGGCGGGCATCTCCGGGTACGGCTCGTTGAACAGGTCGAACACGACCGCGTCGTTGCCCTTGAACGCGTTCGCGACACCGGTCCAGAACTGCGGGGCGTACTTCGCGTCCGGCGCCGGCTTCTGGCACACCGCGTGCTCGTCCTTGCAGTGCCAGTCCGGGCTGTTGGTGTACGCGCCCCACGTCCAGTGCAGGTCCAGGATCACGTTGAGGCCGTTGGCCACCAACAGGTCCACGTAGTCCTTGACGGCCTGCTGGTAGGTGGCGCCGCCGGGCGTGCCGTAGACGCCCAGCCAGCACTCCTCGTTCAACGGGATCCGCACCGCGTGGATGTTCCAGGTCTTCATCGCGTCCACCGACGCCTGGTCGACCGGCCCGCCGTCCCACATGCCCTTGCCCTGCACGCACGCGAACTCGCCGCTCGAACGGCTCACGCCCAGCAGCCGGTACGGCTCGCCGTCCGCGGTCACCAGCTCGTTGCCCGACACCCGCAGCTCCGGAGCCGGACCATCACCCGGCGGAGTGGTCGTGGTGGTGGTGGTCGTCGTCGTAGTGGTGGTGGTCGTGGTCGTGGTCGTCGGGTCGGTACCCGTGCACGGGGCGCCGTTGACCGCGAAGTCCGTCGGCTTGGCGTTGCTGCCGCCGTAGGAGAAGTTCGCCCCGGTGGAGACGCTGCCCTTCGCCGGGATCGTGCCGTTCCAGCTCGCGTTGGTCACGGTGACCTGCTTGCCGGTTTGGGACCACACACCGCTCCAACCCTGCCGGAGGGTCTGGTTGCCGGCGTAGGAGTAGGTCAGCGTCCAGCCGGTGACCGCCGACGAGCCGACGTTGGCGATGGTCACGTTGGCGCCGAACCCGCTGCCCCAGTCGTGGGCCGAGTAGTCGACCCGGCACGCGAACGCCGCCGCCGCGTTCGCGTCACTCGCCCACGACCCGCCCGCCGCGGCCATCAAGGCCGTGCTCGCGAGGGACACCACAGCGCCCAACGCGGCTAACGCGGTGCGGCGTTTCCTGATTGTTCCGAACATCAGCACTCCTTCGTGCGGGTGACACCCGGCCCTCCGCCACGTCTTCCAGGAACGGTTGAACTGGTTCTGGGAGCGCTCCCAGGAAGAAGGTAGCGAAGAAGCCGGGAAATCTGAAGACCTTGCCTCCGAATTCGCCTGCGCCATCCACTTCGGCGACGAAACCGGCGTTCAACTGCGAAAACAGGTCGCCGAATTCCGGAGATGCGACCGATCACCCCCCACGGCGGCCATCAACTCCGGAATGCGGTTTTCCTTTACTCGAAACCCCGCCGGGTTCCGTCGAGCGTGTCGCGGGCGACCGGGTCGGCCCGGTCACGTCGTCCGCCACCGCGTCGGCGGCCACGCCCTCGGCGGTCGTGACCGGCGCTACGCGCCTCGGGTCGGTCGAGGCGGCACGCCCGAGCCGGTGCGGCAGCGCCCCGATGGTTACTCAGGGAGGTGAAGTAAGTCAACAGCAGCAGCTTCGGTGTCCGTCTCCGATGGCGACGACCCGAGCGGACAGCGTCCGTTCTGCCTCTTGACGGCTTAGTCAGGCAACTTAAGCCGGCGCGTCGGGCCGGCCCGCGAGCGGCACGTCGAGCAGTCCCGGGGCTTCCGGGCGCCGGTCGACCGGACCCGGTGCGACGCGCCGGTGTTCCAGAACACCGGCGGCGACCTGTCGCCGAGCGTCCTGCTGACCGGTCAGGGCGCCTCGGCCGCGCCGGCGGGCACCGGTCGCGGCCCGTCCTCGGGACGGCCGCGGCCGAGGGTCAGCTCGCTCTGCAGGACGAGGACCGCCCCGCCGATCGCCGCCGCGTCCGACCCGTTGACCGACGGCACCACCCGCACCGGGTGCGCCCGCCGCGAGAACAGCCGGCGGTCCAGCTCCTGCTGGATCACCGCCTGGTAGGTCGAGCCCGCCACCGCGAAGCTCTGCCCGGCCAGCACGATCAGGTCGAGGTCGAACAGCACCGCCAGGGTGACCGCGGCGTGCCCGAGGTAGCGCGCCGACCGCTCGACGAGCGCGCGGGCCTCAGTGTCGCCGGCGTTCGCGGCCGCGGCGATCCGGGCGAACTCGGTCAGGAAGTTGTCGGCGGCCGGGTCGAGCGCCAGCCGCCGGGCCAGTCCCGGTGTCGCCAACGCCTGCCGGACCAGGGCCGACGGGCCCGCGTAGTTCTCCAGGCAGCCGACGTTGCCGCACGGGCAGTCGTCACCGTGCACGTCGATCGAGATGTGTCCGATCTCCGCGGTGTTGGACGAGCTGCCCCGGTACACCTCGCCGCCGACCACCACGCCGCCGCCGATCCCGGTGGCCATGTAGATGCAGCCGTAGGTGCTGTGCGGTTCCACCGCGCCCAGCCAGTACTCGCCGATGGCCGCCGCCGCGGCGTCGTTGTCGAGCAGCACGGGCAGGCCGAGGTGCTCCGCGAGCCGTGGCGCGACGGGGTGGTCACGCCACTCCTCCGTGGGCTGCGGCGTCAGCAGCACGCCCGCACCGCGGTCCTGCGGGCCGTAGCTGACCAGGCCGACGCCGAGCACCTTGCCGCGCTCGACGGCGGCGGTCGTCAGCAGGGCGTCCACCTGCGCGGCCACCATCGGCAGCGCCCGCTCCGGCGGCAGCGACGCCACGCCCTGGAACGAGGTCCGGGCCACCGGCCGGCCCGCCAGGTCGACGACCACGATGACGCACGTGTTGCGCTCCAGGTGGACGCCCACGCCGTAGCGGGCCGTCGGGTTGAGCTGGACCAGCGTGCGCGGCTTCCCGCCCGTCGGCGCGCCCCGGCCGGCCTCGACGACCAGGCCGTCGCCCAGCAGCTCGCGCACGACCTCGGAGATCGTCGCGCCGGTGAGACCGGTCGCCGCCGCCAGCTCCACCCGGCTGATCGAGCGCGCCGCCCTGATCACGTCGAGGACCAGGCCGCGCGTCTTCGGCCGGCTCGCCCACGCCGGGCTTCGCGCCACGGTTCCTCCTCCGTCACAGCGTTCGCCCGGCTGCTCCACGCACCGCGCCCACCGGACCGGCCGCGCGCGAGTTCTTCCGGCACGGTCGCCCAGCAGCGCGTTCGTCGATCATAACCAAGTTGACAAAGGGTCCTGACCAGCCGTTCGTCCGGCCACGAACGGATCACCGGCGCCGCGACCGGGCTCGGCGGCGACACGGGGGGCGAAGCGGCGGTCGGCGAAATCGACCGTGCGGAAGCGCCGGCGGACACGTAGCGTAGGGGTCAGGTGAACCGTCATCGGTCTTCCACAGTCGACGACACGGGTTGAGCAGCAGCTCGATTTGCCTGCCTCGTACCTCGACGAGAGGCACCCTCATGCTCGACACGAGCAGCAAGAACGACATCGTGACCGTCGAAGCCACCAGCTACCGCGGTGTGCCCGTCCTCGCGGTGCGCGGCGAGTTGGACTCCACGACCATCCAGCCGCTCCGCACCGGCCTGTCCGACCAGCTCGACCAACGACCCCCGGGGCTGGTCCTCGACCTGAGCGGCGTGACCTTCATGGGCTCCACGGGGTTGCAGGCGCTGGCCGACGCGATCGTCCGCTCCCGGCAGTCCGGCACGGTCCTGGCGGTCGCCGCCGGCCATCGCGCCGTGCTGCTCCCCATCGGGCTGACCGGTCTGGACGGGGCGGTCGTCGTCCGCCCCACGGTCCACGACGCCGTGGCGGCGGTCCTGCCACGCTGATCCCGCCCGGTCCTGGGCCCAGTCCTCAGGACCGGGTGCTCTCTGCGGCCCCGCAGTCGATCTCCGCCCACACCGTCTTGCCGTGCTCGTGGCGGTCGACCGCCCAGCGGGTGCTGCAGTGCTCGACGAGCATCATCCCCCGCCCCCGGTCCGAGCCGAACCGCGAGCGCCCCAGGACCACCTCGTCGTCCGCCGCGTCGTCGACCTCGATCCGCACGACGCTCGGTTGCGACGACCTGCGCAGCCGCACCCGACGGGGCGCTTCACCGTGGTCGTAGGCGTTGGACACCAGCTCGGTGACGATCAGCAGGCAGTCCTCCAACTCGTCGTCGGACAGACCGGACAGCACCTCGCCCACCCACCGGCGGATCCCCACCAACGGCGGGGTCTCGTCGGTGAGGTCCAGAGCCGATGGTCCAGCACCGGCTTCTCCCTCGTAGAGCATGACCATCCGCTCCGCCCCTCCTGCCACGTACGCCGGACCACACGAGGTGTACCCGCGCAGGGCCGAACGAATCACCTCCGCGGCGACCGGCTTGATCGCCCGCTCCCCCGGCGGGACCACCGCGCCGAGGGTGATCGCGGCCACGGGTAGTGGCCGCGATCACCCTCGGCGCGGGACCGGGTGTCCTGGGGTCAGGAGGCGGGCATCAGGACCTTGTCGATGACGAACACGGTGGCGTTGGCGGTCGGGATGTTGCCGCACAGGACCTTGGCGCCGTTGACCGTGACGTTGTCGCCGGAGCCTTCGACCTTGAGCGCCCCGCCCTGCACGGTGGGCAGGTTCGCCGAGGACAGGATGCCGTCCTTGTCCATCCGCTGCGGCACCACGTGGTAGGTCAGGATGCCGGTCAGCTTGGCCTTGTCGGCCAGCACGGCGTTGAGCGTGTCCGCGCCGAGGGCGTCGAAGGCGGGGTCGTACGGCGCGAAGACGGTGTACTTGGCGTCGGCCTTGTTGAGCGTGTCGACGAGGTCGGCGGCCTTGACGGCGGCCACGAGCTTGGTGAGCAGCGGGTTGTTGCTCGCGGCGGTGGCCACCGGGTCGTCGACCATGCCGTCGAGGGAGCCCTCGGTGCCCTTCGGCAGGTTGGCGCACGCGGCGCCGAACACGTCGCCGGTCTTCGTGACGCCGTCGCTCATCGCCATGGCGGTGGTCGTGGTGGTCGTGGTCGTCGCGGCGGCCGAGGTGGTGGTGTCGGAGGCCGCTTGGTCGCCGCTGCCGCAGGCGGTCAGGGCGATCAGGGCCGCGGTGACAACGCCGATCGCGGACGCGAGCCGGGTGCTGCGCATGAGAGGTCACTCCTTTGAGGACGGTCGCCGGGGTGGTTCTTCCCGGCCTGTCACCAGTGGTTCGGCGCCGGTGGGGCGTCGGATTGGTCGATCCGGGGAAAAATCGCGGGAGTTCCGGGGCCGGCGGCGTCCGGGCTGGTCACGGCCGGGCGGTGAACACGATCGTGTGCCACCCGGCGGCGCCGTCCGGGATCGGCTCGGCCCGCTCATTCGTCTGCGTGTGGCCGGTCCGGTCGGTGGCCCGCACTTCCAGCGTGTGCGACCCCGCGGGCAGGTCGAGTTCGGCGCGCCACATCCGCCAGGTGTCGACGTTGACCTCCCGGCTCAGGGTCGCGGCCTGCCAGGGGCCGCCGTCGACGCGGACCTCGACCCCGTCGATGCCCCGGTGCTGCGCCCAGGCCACCCCGGCGGCGGTGAACTTCCCGGCGGGCACCTGCTCGAAGGCCTTGGGCCGGTCCACGCGGGACATGGTCTTGATCGGCGCGCGGCGCGCCCAGTCGCGCTTGACCCAGTACGCGTCGAAGTCGGCGAAGGTGGTGAGCTCGGCGTCGACGAGCCACTTGGTGGCCGAGACGAACCCGTACAGCCCGGGCACGACCATGCGCACCGGGAAACCGTGCTCGGCGGGGAGCGGTTCGCCGTTCATGCCGATGGCCAGCAGCGCGCCGCTGTCGGGTTTCATGATGTCCTCGACCGGTGTGCCGCAGGTCCACCCGTCGACGCTGCGGGTCGCGAGCTGGTCGGAGCCGGGCCGGACCCCTGCCTCCACGAGGATGTCCCGCAACGACACGCCGATGAAGTCGGTGGTGGAGATGTAGGGCCCGCCGACTTCGTTGGACACGCAGCAGAGGCTGATCGTCCGCTCCACCAGCGGCCTGTCCAACAGGTCGTCGTAGGTGAGCACGAGTTCGCGGTCGACCATGCCGTGCACGCGCATCCGCCAGTCCTGCGCCCGCATCCTCGGCACCGACAACGCGGTGTCCACCCGGTAGAAGTCGGCGTTGGGCGTGATGAAGGGGGGTGTGCCGGAACCGGCGAAGTCCGCGCCCTCCGGTATCGGCGGCGCGACCTCGTCCGGGGTGAGCCGGATGGCCCGACGGGACGCTTCCACGTCGACCCGGCCGCCGATGAACTGGCCCGCGGCGGCGGTCGCGCCCGCGGCGGCGGCGACGGCCGTGGAGGTGATCAGGAAGCGGCGGCGTCCCAGCCCCGGCACCGACCAGTCCAGCGGACGCGGGACGGGACCGTCCACAGTGTCCTCAGGAGCCGGCGGCGCGTCCGCGGGGGCACGGCGGGCGAGCCGGTGCAGCCACCGGAAGACCACGACGCCGACGACCAGGCTGGTCGCGGGCGCGAGCACGGCGGTCGTCCCCAGCGTGGGGCGGGCGAGCACGGCCGCGACGCCGACCGCGCCGAGCGCGGCGGCCAGGACCGTTCCCGGCAGCGCGCTGCGGCGGGACAGCAGGCCCGCCACGACGGCCGCGGCGGCGATGACGAACGCCATGCCCGCCAGCAGGACGAGCTTGTCGTCCTCGCCGAACACGCGGATCGCGAAGTCCTTCACCGGGTGCGGTGTCAGGTCGATCGCGGTGTTGCCCACGGCCAGGAACGGCGAGGCGAACGGGTCGATGAGCGCGGCCACGAGGTGACCGGCGGCCAACGCCGCCCCCACCGCGACGACGCCCGCCGCGGCCGCCGCCCAGAGCGGCAGCCGCGGCGCACCGGGATCGGTTCTCTGCCTGCGAGTGGTTGCGTTCACACCAGTTGTTCGCAGCGGACGGTCCGGCGGATTGCCTTCGTCGACCGGTATCTCAGACCAGCGGCAGGACCACCACGGTCGGCGTGGTGGGTTGGGGCGACCCGCCACGCGGCTCCACGGTCAAGCCCACTGCTTCCCGGCCGGTGAAACCGCTCGCCAGCAGGGGTTCGGCCGACCCGGCCGAGGACGTGAGCAGGCCGGCGGGACGCGGACCTTCGGCGCCGATCAACCACAGCTGGTACGTGCGGTCCTCGGGCAGTCGCGCCAAGCCCTGACCGAGGAACAGCACCTGGCCCTTGGCGGACGACGCCACGACGGTGCCGGTGCCGCCACCGGTCACGTCACCCCGGACGAGCTTGGCGTCCGGCGCGGACAGCAGCTCGGCCATCCGGCTGCTGTCGGCGTTGACCTGTTCCAGCGCCTGGAGGTCCTGCTCCAGGCGACGGTTGGTGTCCACGGCCTGGACGCCCAGCGTGACCGCGACCGCGATGCCGGCGGCGGCGGCGAGCGTGGCCGCCCTCCGCAACCACACGACCCGTCCCGGGGTTCCGCGCCCCGGTTCCACCCGGGGCGGCTCCGTTCCCGTCCGGACGGGAACGCGGACCTCGGTCTCGGGCGGGAGTTGGCGGGTGTCGGCCACGGCCGCCAACACCCGCTCACGGAGGTGCGCGGGAGGTTCGACCGTGGCCGAGGCGGCCAGCAGCGCGGTGGTCTCCAGCAGTTCGGCGGTGTCCTGCGCGCAGTTCGAGCAGCTCGCGAGGTGTTCCTCGAAGAGGCGGCGCTCGGTGTCGGAGACGGCGTCGAGCACGTAGGCGCCGATCAGCGTGTGGGCTTCGGCGCGCGTGGTGTCTTCGGTCATCGGGTCACCCCCAGGCAGTCTCGGAGTCTGATCAGTCCGTCGCGCATCCTGGTCTTCACCGTGCCCAGCGGGATGCCCAGCACGGACGCCGTCTCCGGGTAGGTGTAGCCCTGGAAGTAGCCCAGCAGGATCGACTCCCGCTGCAGCTCGGTCAGCATCGTCAGGCACCGCTGCACCTGCCGCCGCTCGATCCGCGAGGCGACCTGCTCGCTGACCGCGTCGAAGGGCGTCTCCACGTCGCGCCGGGCGGCGAGGTCCTCCCGCCGGGTCGCGGACTGCGCGGAGCGGACCCGGTCCACGGCGCGGCGGTGCGCCATCGTCATCACCCACGCCATCGCGCTGCCCCGCTCCGGGTCGTAGCGGGCGGCGGTGCGCCACACCTCCACCAGCACCTCCTGCGTGACCTCCTCCGACTGGGCGTGGTCGCGCAGGACCCGCCGGACCAGGCTCAGCACCTTGCCCGCCACCACGTCGTACAGCCGCTCGAACGCCCGGTCGTCACCTCGCGCCACCAGGCACAGCAGCTCCTCGGCCGAGACGCCGTCCGCGTCACCGTCGCCGGTGGTGGACACGGCCTGGAGCTTGCGCTCACGCCCTGTCATCGTGTTCCTCCCGATCGACCCGTCCTCGACGGGCATCCGTCGCCGATCGTCTCCTCGGATCGCCCGGAGCGCAGATCACGGCGTGCCCCTGCGGGGAGGCAGGGGCAGGAAGCCGCTGGTGCGCTCCACGTAGTCGGCGTAGCCGGGACGACGGCCGCGCAGGTGCGCTTCGAGCATCGGTTTGCCGGTGCCCTTGGCGAGCAGGAACGTCATCGCCACCGGTGACACGACGGCCGCCACGCCGTACCAGGACGAGCAGGCGAGCAGGAACAGCCCCCACCACACGCAGGCGTCACCGAAGTAGTTCGGGTGCCGCGTGTAGCGCCACAACCCCCGGTCGAGCACCCGGCCGCGGTTGGCCGGATCGGCCCGGAACCGCCGCAGCTGCCCGTCGCCGACCGCCTCGAACAGCACGCCCACCGCCCACAGCGCGATCCCGGCGGCGATCAGCCCGGGGTGCGCGGGGGGACCGTGCTGGGCGACCTGGACGGGCAGCGAGACGACCCACATCACCACGCCTTGTGCCAGGTAGGCGCGCACCAGCACGTGCAGGTGCGGGTTGCCCTTGGCCCGGCTCCGCATCTCGGCATAGCGGTGGTCCTCCGGCTCGCCTCGGCCCCGCAGCGCGATGTGGACCGCCAGGCGCACGCCCCACACCACCGTCAACGTCGTGACGAGCAGCCGGGTCGCGGTGGCGCCCTCGCCGTCGGACAGCACGAACGTCGTGCCCGCGACCAGCGCGAACCCGAGGCCCCAGGCGATGTCGAGGGTGTCGTGCCGGTCCCTGAGCACCGAGGCGGTGAAGGTGACCACCAGCAGCAGCGCCACCACGCCGGCGCTGACGGCGAGGTTGGCGGGCAGCCCGGCGGGCAGGTCGGACCAGGTCACGGCTCACCCCTCCGACGCGACGCGGTCCGCCGCCGGCACGTCGCCGCGGTCCCACGGCATCCCGCTCGCGCCGTCGGTCGTCGGGCGCACGGAGAGGATCTGGTCCACGCCCATGCGGTTGTCCTCGAAGGCCAGCGCGCCACCGGCCAGGTACAGCCGCCACACCCTCGCCCGGCCCTCGCCGACCAGCGCGACGACCTCGTCCCACCGCCGTTCCAGGGTGGCCGCCCACTCCCGGACCGTGCGCACGTAGTGCTCGCGCAGGGCGTGGACGTCCCTGATCTCCAGCCCGGCGTGCTCCAGGTGCGTCAACGTGCGGCTGAGCGGTCGCATGGTCATGTCGGGCGCCACGTAGGACTCGATGAACGCGCCGCCGCCGGGCGCGGTGGAGCCCCGGGACATCTGCTGCAGGAGCAGCCGGCCTCCGGGGCGCAGCAGCCGGTGCAGGGTCGAGGCGTACACCGGGTAGTTCTCCTCGCCGACGTGCTCGCCCATCTCGACGGACGCCACGGCGTCGAAGGGCTCGTCGGGGATCTCCCGGTAGTCCCGCAACCGGACGTCGACGGTGTCCCGCAGGCCCAGCTCGTCGATCCGGCGGCTGACGTGGGCGTGCTGCCGGCTCGACAGCGTCACCCCGGTGGCCCGGACGCCGTGGTGGCGGGCGGCGTGCAGCAGCAGCGAGCCCCACCCGCACCCGACGTCCAGCAGGCGCGTGCCCGGGCGCAGGGCCAGCTTGCGGCAGATCAGCTCCAGCTTGTCGCGCTGCGCGTCGGCCAGGTCGTAGCCGGGTTCGCCGTCGGGCCAGTACGCGCAGGAGTAGGCCATGGTGGGGTCGAGGAGCAGTTCGTAGAACTCGTTGCCCAGGTCGTAGTGGTGGGCGATGGCGGCGCGGTCACGGCGGCGGGTGTGCAGGCCACCGGCCAGCCTGGCCTCTTCGACCGGTGGTCGCGGCCGGGGGCCCAGGACGCCGAGCCGGGCGGCGGTCCGCAGCAGCGAGACGCGGTCGGGGACGGAGAGCCGCCGCCGCGCCCCGCCGGCTCCGGCCAGGCCCCAGAACCGGCGCAGGCCGGTCGTGAGGTCACCCTCGACGTCGAGGTCGCCGGAGACGTAGGCGCGGGCCAGTCCGAGCTCGTCCGGGTTCCACAGCAGGCGGCGCAGGGCTCGGCGCGAGCGCAGCACCACCCGCGGACCGCCGGACGGGCCGGCCTCGCTGCCGTCCCAGGCCCGCAGCCCCACCGGCAGCTCGGCGCCCAGCACCCGCTCGACGACCTCGGCCAGCGCCGGGGCGTGGCCCGTCTTCCCGTCCCGCACATCGTCCCCTTTTCCTCGGTCGGTCTCCCGTGGTTCGCGGCCGACGGGCCCGCGGGTCGGTCCCGACCCGAAAAAGTGATGCCCGTCACACGAGCCATCTGTCGGGGCGCGCACGCCGAATGGAGGTCGTGTCCCCACTCCGCCCCGCCGCCGACCTGCCCTTGATCCGCAGGTGGGAGCCGACGACCTCGGCCGACGCCGCCGTGCTGGTGCTGCCGGGCGGCCGCGCCCGCAGCCGTGAACCCGCGAGCCGCGCCAACCTGTCGTACCGGCGGATGGTGCCGTTCGCCCGCGACCTCGGCCGGGCGGGCCCGGCCGTGTGGCTCGTGCGCTACCGGTACCGGGGGTGGAACGAACCCGACCGCGACCCGGTCCGCGACGCCCGGTGGGCGCTGGCGCGGTTGCGCGAGCGGCTGCCCGGGACGCGCGTCGTCCTGGTCGGCCACTCGATGGGCGCCCGCACCGCCCTCCGGGTCGCCGACGACCCCGCCGTCACCGCCGTGTGCGCGTTGGCGCCGTGGCTCGAACCCGGTGAACCGGTCGACCACCTCCGGGGACGTGCCGTCGTGCTGGCGCACGGCGACGTCGACCGGTGGACCGACCCGCGGGCGTCCTACCGGTACGCGATGCGCCTGCGCGAGGTCAACCCGACGACCTGCCGGTTCGTCGTGCACGACAGCGGCCACACGATGCTGCGCCGCCACGCCGACTGGAGCGGGCTGGTCCGCCGGTTCGCGCGCGGCGCGGTGGATCCCGCGGCCACCGACCCCCTGATCGCCGACGCGATGGCCGCCCCTGCCCCGCACGGGCTCTCCGTCGCCCTGCCCCGAGGAACCCGATGACGCCCAGACCGCAGCGCGTCGCCGTGATCGGCGCGGGAGTGGCCGGCCTGACCGCCGCCTACCTGCTGCAACGCCGCTACGACGTGCTCCTGTTCGAAGCCGGGCCGCGCCTGGGCGGGCACGCCCACACCCATGACGTGGTGGCCGAGGACGGCGGCACCGTCGCCCTCGACAGCGGCTTCATCGTCCACAACGAACGCACCTACCCCACCCTGCTGCGCTTGTTCGCCGAGCTGGACGTGCGCACCCGGGGCACGGAGATGTCGATGAGCGTGCGCTGCGAGGGCTGCGGCCTGGAGTACGCGGGCGCCAAGGGCTTCGGCGGGCTGTTCGCCCAGCCCTCGAACGCGACGCGCGCGCCGTACCTGCGCATGCTCGCCGAGGTCGGCCGGTTCCACCGGCACGCCCGGCGCGTGCTGGCCGACCCGGCGGCCGACGGCGTCACGCTCGGCGCGTTCCTGGCCATCGGCGGGTACACCCGCTTCTTCGTGGACCACTTCGTGGCGCCCGTGGTGTCGGCGGTGTGGTCGGCCGACCAGGTGACCAGCCTGCGCTACCCGGCCCGGTACCTGTTCGAGTTCCTGCACAACCACGGCATGCTCTCGGTGACCGGCTCGCCGCGGTGGAAGACGGTGGTGGGCGGCTCCCGCGCCTACGTGGACCGCGCGGCCAAGCAGCTGACCGCCGTGCACCTGTCCACCCCGGTGCGGGCGGTCACGCGCACCGGCTCGGGCGTGGACGTCCGGGACGACGGCGACGAGGTCCACCGGGTCGACAAGGCCGTCGTCGCCACGCACCCCGACCAGGCGCTGGCCCTGCTGGCCGACCCGACCGACGACGAGCGCGAGGTGCTGGGCGCGTTCCGCTACTCGCGCAACGACACCTGGCTGCACACCGACCCGTCCGTGCTGCCCCGCACACCCCGCGCCCGCGCCTCCTGGAACTACCTCAAATCCCACTGCGGCTCCGACGACGGCGCGGTGCTGGTCAGCTACGACCTGAACCGGCTCATGCGGCTGGCCGAACCGCAGGACTACGTGGTGACCCTCAACGCCACCGACCGGATCGCGGAGTCGTCGGTGATCGCCCGGATGCGCTACGAGCACCCGGTGTACACGCCGGAGTCGGTGGCCGCGCAGCGCCGCCTGCCCGGGTTGAACGCCGGGCCGACCGCGTTCGCGGGCGCCTACCACGGCTGGGGCTTCCACGAGGACGGCTGCGCCTCCGGCGTGCGGGCCGCCTCGGCACTCGGCGTCGACTGGTGACCGCCCCGGCGCTGTACGACGCCGTGATCGCCCACACGCGCCGCCACCCGGTGCGCCGGTCGTTCCGGCACCGCACCCACCTGTGGCTGGTCGACCTGGACCGGCTGCCCGCCGTGCCGTGGTGGCTGCGCCCGGCGGCGCGGTTCCGCGCGGGCGACCACCTGGGCAGCCCGGACCGCGGCATCCGGGACAACCTCGACGCCTGGCTCGCCGGGCGGGGCGTGGACCTGCGTGGCGGACGCGTGCTGATGCTGACCAACGCCCGCGCGTTCGGCCACGTGTTCAACCCGATCACCGTGTACTGGTGCCACGACCCGGACGACGAGCCGGTCTGCGTCGTGGCGGAGGTGCACAACACCTACGGCGAGCGCCACTGCTACCTGCTGCGCCCCGACGGCCGCGGGCGGGCGGAGGCGGACAAGGCGTTCTACGTCTCCCCGTTCCTCACCGTCGAGGGCCAGTACGTGATGCGGCTGCCGCGACCCGCCGAGCGGCTGTCCGTGGCGATCAGCCTGCGCCAGGGCCCGCGGACGCCGTTCAGCGCCTCCCTGACCGGAGCGCGCCGACCCGCCACGCCGTGGACGCTGCTGCGCCTGCTGCTGCGCGACCCGCTGCCGACCCACCGGATCAGCGCGCTGATCCGCCGGCACGGCATCGCCCTGTGGCTGCGCCGGCTGCCCGTCGTCCCCCGCACCCCCCACGACGCACAGGAAGGTGTCCGATGACCACTTCGCCCACCCGACAGCCGGACACCGCGGCGGCCGGCCACCCGGCCCGGCGCCGACCGGGACCGGTCGAGCCCCGGTGCTCCTCCGCGCGCGCCGCCGCGGCCCGCCTGGTGTTCCGGCACGCCGTGAAGTCCCTGCCCGTGCGGGTGGCCCTGCCCGGCGGCGAGCGCCTCGGCGCGGGCGGCCCGGACTCGCCCGTGATGCGGATCGTGCGACCGGGCGCGTTCCACCGCCGGCTCGGCGCCGACGCCAAGATCGGGTTCGGCGAGGCGTACATGGCCGGCGACTGGACCAGCAACGACCCCGCCGCCCTGCTGACCCCGTTCGCCGCCCGCATGGCCGACCTGGTGCCCCGGCCGCTGCAGGTGTTCCGCCGTTGGGTCGACGCCCGCCACCCCGCGCACGAGCGCAACACCGTCGAGGGGTCGCGGGCCAACGTCCACCGCCACTACGACCTGTCCAACGACCTGTTCGCCGCGTTCCTCGACGAGTCGATGACCTACTCCTCGGCCTGGTTCTCCCCCGGCGACGACGACCTGCACGCCGCCCAGCTGCGCAAGGTCGACGGCGTGCTCGACCTGGCCGACGTCCGCGCCGGCACGCGCCTGCTGGAGATCGGCACCGGCTGGGGCGCGTTGGCCATCCGCGCGGCCGAGCGAGGCGCGCGCGTCACCACGCTCACCCTCTCCGCCGAGCAGAAGCACCTGGCCGAGCAACGCATCGCCCGGGCCGGGGTCGCCGACCGCGTGCAGGTGCTGCTGCGCGACTACCGCGAAGCCCACGGCAGCTACGACGCCGTGGTGTCCGTGGAGATGGTCGAAGCCGTGGGCGCCGACTACTGGCCCGCCTACTTCCGGACGCTCGACCGCGTGCTCGAACCGGGCGGCCGGGTGGGACTCCAAGCCATCACCATGCCCCACGACCGGCTCCTGGCCACGCGGCACTCGCACACCTGGATCCACAAGTACGTCTTCCCCGGCGGCCAACTGCTCTCCGTCCCCGCAATCCAGGACGCCGTCCGACGGCACACCGCGCTCGGCGTCGTCCGAAGCCGCTCACTCGGCCCCGACTACGCCCGCACCCTCCGCCACTGGCGCACCCGCTTCCTCGACAACTGGCCGCAGGTCGCCGCGACGGGCTTCGACGACACCTTCCGCCGCATGTGGGAGTTCTACCTCGCCTACTGCGAAGCCGGCTTCCGGTCGGGTTACCTGGACGTGGTCCAGCTCGGCTTGACCAAACCTCGCCACTGACCCGGAGCCGTGCACCCCCTGCGGACCAGGCCGGGAGATCACGTCCGCGAGTCGGCCGAACGGCGTGTTCGGCCGACTCGCGGACGCTCAGATCGCGGGCAGGATCTCGATGTGCCCGTCGGTTCCGTTCACCCGGATCCGCTGCCCGTCCTCGATCAGCTGCGTGGCGCGTTCCACCCCGACCACGGCGGGCAGGCCGTACTCCCGGGCGATCACCGCGCCGTGCGTCATCAGGCCGCCGACCTCCGTCACCAGGCCCGCGATCGCCACGAACAGGGGCGACCAACTGGGGTCCGTGTGCGCGGTGACCAGGATGTCGCCCGGTTCGACGTCGGCCTGCGCCATGTCCAGGATGACCCGGGCCCGCCCTTCGACGGTCCCGGCGGAGACGGCCAGGCCGACCAGCGCGCCGGCGGGCAGGTCGTCGCGCCGGTACGCGCCGCTGAGGGTCTCGCCGTCCGAGGTGAGCACCCGCGGCGGCGTGAGCGCTTCGTACGACCGGAACGCGTCCTTGCGCCGGCGGAGGAGCTCTTCGTCGACCCGGTTCGCCCGCACCACTTCCCGGAGTTCCTCGAACCGCAGGAAGTAGACGTCTTCCCGCTCCCGCAGCACACCGGCCCGCACCAGGCGGTCGGCCTCGGCCAGCAACGCCCGCTTGTACACGAAGTAGCGGCTGATCATGCCGTACTTCGGGTACTCGCGGTACCCGGCGAACGTGCGGACGAGGTCGATCTTCCGCTTGGTCTCCTCGGCCTTCGACTCACCGTCCGGCAGCGCCCGCAGGCGCTCCAGCACCTCCTGCTCCTTCTGCCGCGCCTCCTGCCGCCCTTGCTCGAAGCGCCGCACCCCCGCGCCCGGTTCGAGGTTCTTCACCGTGGACAGCAGCAGGGGCAGGAGCATGGCGGGCCGTTCGCTCCACCGCGGCCTGGTGATGTCGATCTCGCCGACGCAGCGCATGCCGTACTCGTCCAGGTAGGCCTGGATGGCGTCGCGCGCCTCCCGGCCGCCGTCGAGGTCGACCAGCCGGTGGAGGAAGTGCTCGTCGGCCCGGTCCGCCGCGTCGCGCAGGAACGCGACGACCTCCGGGTGCGGGCGGATCGCGTCCGCGACGTCGAGGAGCGCGAGCCCCATCTCCGAGGTGACGTTGTGGGGCACGGACTGCGAGAGCGTGTCGGCCGCGTTCTTCTCGCCCAACCACTCGTGCAGCCGCTCGTTGAGCCACCACGTGGCCTGCATCGCCGCCATGATCGGCTGGATGCCGCGCGGGTCGAACAGCAGCCGCCTCAGCTCCTGGACGTCCGCGGTGATGAAGTCCAGCAGCTCCACGCCGGACTTGCCCCGGATGTCGCGCGCCGCCGCGGCGACGGACGCCGCGCCGTTCTCGACCAGCTCGGCGACGAGCGCCGGATCGGCCTCGATCGTGACCGGCTCGGCGCCGGGGACCGCCTGGCGGGGAGCGTCGTCCGGGAGCGACGGGAGGAAGCCGTCGCGGTCGAGGACGGTCTGCAGCGCGTCGCCGATCAGCGGGTCGGACTTGCCCACGACCGCCAGGAAGCCGACGCGGTCGGCCGGCGAGGCGAGCAGCGGGGTGACGTCGACGAACAACCTCCCGCCTGCTTCGGCCATGGGCCGCGGGGTCGTCATCTGCCACACGGAGAGCCCGAGCGGCTTCATGGCGTCGGTCATCATCTGCTGGTGGCCGACGGAGACGTAGACGTGGTTCTCCTCGTCGCCGGTCTCGGGGACGGGGAACAGCGTGGTGATCGGCCGGCTCTGGACGACCTGGAAGGCGTCGTCGACCAGGCACCACTCGATGTCCTGGGGACGGCCGAAGTGCGCTTCGATCCGCCGGCCGAGCCGCACGAGCCGCACGACCTGCTCGTCCGTCAGCGCCGGCTGCTCCTGCCCCGCGGGCTCGATCGCCTCCTCCCGCGTCCCGCCGCCCGGGGAGGCGTGCAGGGCGAGCTTCTTGGCGGCGACGGCCTTGGCCACGACCTCGTCGTCGCGGACCTGGTAGGAGTCCGCGTTCACCAGGCCGGAGACCAGGGCCTCGCCGAGGCCGAAGGTGGCCTCCACGGCGGCGACCTTCCGGTCGGACGTGACCGGGTCGGCCGTGAACAGCACCCCGGACGCGTGCGGGAAGACCATCCGCTGCACGACCACGGCCATGTGGACCTCGCGGTGGTCGAAGCCGTTGCGCAGCCGGTAGGTCAGGGCCCGCTCGGTGAACAGCGAGGCCCAGCACCGGCTGACGTGCCGGAGGACCGCTTCCGGTCCCACGACGTTGAGGTACGTGTCCTGCTGGCCCGCGAAGGAGGCGCCCGGCAGGTCCTCCGCGGTCGCGCTCGACCGGACGGCGCAGGCGGCGCCCTCGCCGAGCCGGGCGAGGGCGCCGGTGATCGCCGCCGCCACGTCGTCCGGGACGGCGATCCCTTCCAGGGTTCGCCGGATCTCCGCGCTGCGCCCGCGGATCGCCTCCCGGTCCTCCGGGTTCAGGTGGGACACCCCGTCGAGCAGGTCGCCGAGCGACGGCGCCCCGGCCACGATCCGCCGGAAGGCGTCCGTCGTCACGCAGAACCCGGGCGGCACGCTGACGCCCTCGATCCGCGAGAGCTCGCCCAGGTGCGCCCCCTTGCCGCCCACGACGGCGACCTGCCGCTGGTCGACCTCGTCGAAGTCGAGCACGTAGCCGCCCATCCCCACACCTTCCGTCGTGCCCGTCAAGCCTTGTCCGCTCCTCGTTCGCGCCGGCGGTTCCCGGTCTGGTCCACCTGTTGTCACAGCGTTCTACCGATACCTTGTTTTCGCAGGTTGTGGGCTTCGGCCGGAGATTCTGCGGCATGACGGGGGTCTTGCCACAAGACCCCCGATGGGCTATATGTTGATAATGGCGGGGAGTGTGCGTTCTCCTCGGCCGTCGCCTTCACCGGGACACGACCCGGGCCCGCTAGTTGTTCTGTCCCGTGAGGTTGGGGACGCGGCTGGCGGGTGGCTGGCCTGCGAGTGCGGTGTGGCCGCGGTGGTGATTGTAGGTGTGCGGCCACCGCGGCAGCGTCTCGCGACGCTCGGTCTCGGAGCGGTATGCGTGGGCGTAGGCCCATTCGTCGAGCAGGGTGCGGTTGAAGCGTTCGACCTTGCCGTTGGTCTGGGGCCGGTAGGGGCGGGTGCGTTTGTGCGTGATCCCGGCGCCGGTGAGGGTGTCGTGCCACAGGCGTGAGCGGTAGCAGGACCCGTTGTCGGTCAGCACCCGCTTGACCGTGATGCCGTGGGCGGCGAAGAACGCCTGTGCCCTGGTCCAGAACGCGGTCGCGGTGCCCTTGGTCTCGTCGGGCAGGATCTCGGTGTAGGCGAGCCTGCTGTGGTCGTCCACGGCGTTGTGCAGGTAGGAGTAGCCCAGGTTGGGATGGCGGTGGGTCGTGCGGGGCCGGTCGGGATCGCGATGTGCGGAGCTGTTGCGCCGACCCGCGTGCCGGCCGTGCACCCTGTGGCCGCCGCCGTCGGGGATGTTGCCGAGCTTCTTGATGTCCACGTGGACCAGGTCGCCGGGCGCGGCGTGTTCGTAGCGCCGCACCGCGCGACCGGTGGCCCGGTCCAGGTGTGACAGCCGCGCCAACCGGTAGCGGACCAGCACCCGGTGCACCGTCGAGCACACCAGGCCCAGATGTGAGGCGATCCGGGCCGGGCCCCACCGGCGCAGCACCCGCACCTTGACGATCCGCCGCTCGGTCCGGGTCGGAGTGCGGCGCGGACTCGTACGCGGACGCGAGGACCGGTCGACCATGCCCGCACCACCCTGGTCGCGGTAGCGGTCCGTCCAGCGTTTCGCGGTGGACACCGACACCTGGAACCGCTCCGCGGCCCGCCGCAACGGCCACCGGTCCTCCACGACACACCGGGCCAGGCGCAGCCTGCCCGCCGGAGTCAGCGGTGCGTTAGCGTGGGTCACGAGGGCCTCCGTCGGTCAGGTGTAGACGTCGCAATCCACACCGAACCCGGAGGCCCTCCCTCATTCCAACATCATCCGACTACGTGTCGGACCGTTCACAACCTCCCCGGACAGAACAGCTAGTCCTCGGCGCCGTTCCCGGTGGCCGGCGCCGTCACCGGCAGGTGGACGCGGAAGCGGGTGTCGCCGGGCTCGGACTCCACCCGGATGTCGCCGTGGTGGCGGTCCACCACGATCCGCCACGAGATGTCCAGGCCCAGCCCCGTGCCCTCGCCCACCGCCTTGGTGGTGAAGAACGGCTCGAAGATGCGCCTCTTCACCGCGTCCGGGATGCCCGAGCCGGTGTCGCCGACCTCCACCACGACGTCCTCGCCGGCGCGGTAGGTGCGCACGGTCAGCGTGCCCTCGCCCGCCATGGCGGCCACCGCGTTGTCGACCAGGTTCGTCCACACCTGGTTGAGCTCGGCCGGGTAGGCGGGCAGCGGCGGCAGCGAGCGGTCGTAGTCCTTGACCACGCGCACGCCGTCGCCGAGCTTGCCGCCGAGCATGACGAGCGTGGAGTCGAGCAGCTCGTGCACGTCGACCACCTGGAAGGGCGCCCGGTCGACCTGCGAGTACTGCTTGGCCGCGCCCACCAGCGCGGACACCCTGGTGGTGGCGTCCTCGATCTCGTTCATCAACGTCTCGGTCTCCACCGTGTAGGCCAGCCAGCGCACGGCGGCCTCGGTAGCGGTCTGCGGGCACAGCGCCGCCGCCCGGTCCAGCCACTGCACGTCCAGCCCGCCCGCGACCAGCACCGGCGCCAGGTCCCAGCCACCCGACACGCCGTGCCCGTCCAGCCAGTCGGCGACCTCGTCCTCCAGGTCGGCGGTCTCCATCGGGCCGAGCTTCGGCGCCTTCGCCACCTGCTCGACCGCGCTCTCCTGCAGCTCCACCAGCACCGGCAGGGTGGCCGGGTCGATCGAGCCGCTCGCCAGCAGCGCCAGCTTGTGCCGCATCCCGGCGACCCGTTCGCGCAACGCGCCGGTGGCCCGCACCGCCGCCGCGGCCGGGTTGTTCAGCTCGTGGGTCAGCCCGGCCGACAGCGACCCGAGCGCGAGCAGCCGTTCCCGCTGGCTGACGATCCGCTCGGTGTTGCGCATGCCGAAGAACAGGCCTTCCAGCAGGTGCATGGCCATCGGGAACCACGAGCGGAACATCGCGCCGAAGTCGTGCGCGGGCAGCTGGTAGAGCCGCACGTCGGTCACCGCGTCGGCGGTCATCTGGTAGACGGTCTTCGCCTCCACGTCGGAGCCCAGGTACGCCTGGGTGGCCCCGAAGTACGCGCCGCGGTGGTCGGTGCGGTTGGTCTCCACGCGCTGCCCGCCGATGACGCGGCTGAGCGCCACCGCGCCGTCCAGCAGCACGAAGAAGCACGTCGCCGCCTGGCCCTCGCGCAGCACCTGGGCGCCCGCCGGGTGCGTCTCCACCTGGCCGTGCGCGACGAGCCACGCAAGCTGGTCCTCCGACAGGTGCTCGAACAGGAACAGGCCGCGCAGGTCGTCGACCGTCAGGTTCTCCATCACGACCTCTCCAGGTAGCGGTGCACCAGCGACACGGCCATCGCGCCGTCGCCGACGGCCGACGCGACCCGCTTCACCGAGTCCGCCCGCACGTCGCCGGCGACGAACACGCCCGGCAGGCTGGTCTCCAGGTGGTAGGGCGGCCGGTCGAGGTCCCAGCCCTCGGGCAGCCGCCCGTCGGTCACCAGGTCCGGTCCGGAGAGCACGAACCCGCGCTCGTCACGGGCCAGTGTGCCCGCGAGCCAGTCGGTGTGCGGCGCGGCGCCGATGAACGCGAACAGCCACGACGCGGGCGCGGTCGTCGTCTCGCCGGTCTTGGTGTGCCGCAGCGTCACCGACTCCAGGTGCTCCTCCCCCGTGCCGCCGACGACCTCGGTGCACGTGCGCACCTCGACGTTGTCGACCCGGGCGAGCTGCTCGACCAGGTAGTGCGACATGGACCGGGCCAACGAGTCGCCGCGCACGACCAGCACCACCCGGCGGGCGTGCGCGGCGAAGTAGAGCGCCGCCTGGCCCGCCGAGTTCGCGCCGCCGACGAGGTAGACGTCCTGGCCCGCGCAGCTCGGCCCCTCGGTGGTGGCCGCGCCGTAGAACACGCCACGGCCGGTCAGCGCGCCGAGACCGGGCGCGTCGAGCACCCGGTAGGACACGCCGGTGGCGAGGATGACGGTGTGCGCGGCCAGTTCGGTGCCGTCGTCCAGCCGGACCACGCGGGCCGAGCCGCGCGCCTCCAGGCCCACCACGTCGCACGCGGTCAGCACCTCGACGTCGAACTTCAGCGCCTGCCGGCGGGCGCGGTCGGTGAGCTGCTCGCCGGACACCCCGTCGGGGAAGCCGAGGTAGTTCTCGATCCGGCTGCTGGTGCCCGCCTGACCGCCGGTGGCGCGCCGCTCGACCAGCACCGTGCGCAGCCCTTCCGAACCGCCGTAGACGGCCGCGCCCAGCCCGGCCGGACCGCCGCCGACCACGATCAGGTCGTAGAAGTCGGCGGAGGGCCGCGTGGTCAGGCCGACCCGGTCGGCCAGCTCGGCGTCCGACGGCTCGACCAGCGTCTCACCGGCCGCGGTGATGACCACGGGCAGCCGCACGCCGTCCTCGCCGCACGCGGTGAGCAGCCTCCCGGCTTCGGTGTCGCCGTCGTCCAGCGCGTGCCAGCGGAACGGGACGGAGTTGCGGGCGAGGAAGTCGCGCACCTCGTAGGACCGCGAGGACCACCGGTGCCCGATCACCCGGACCTGCCGGGCCGGGCGGCGGTCGGCCGCCTGCCACGCGCCGAGCAGGTCGTCCAGCACCGGGTACAGCTTCTCCTCCGGCGGGTCCCACGGTTTGAGCAGGTAGTGGTCGAGGTCGACGACGTTGATCGCGCGGATGGCCGCGTCGGTGTCGGCGTAGGCGGTCAGCAGCACCCGCCGGGCCGCGGGGAAGAGGTCCATCGCGGCCTCCAGGAACTCGATGCCGCTCATCCCGGGCATCCGGTAGTCGGCCAGCAGCACGGCCACCTCCTCCCCGCGCAGCTTGATCTCGCGCACCGCGTCGAGCGCCTGGGCCCCGGACTCGGCCCGCACGATCCGGTAGTCCCGGCCGTACTTGCGGCGCAGGTCGCGCGCCACGGACCGGGACACGCCCGGGTCGTCGTCCACGGTGAGGATCGAGGGCCGGGCGACCTGAGGAGTCGTCATGTCCACATTGTCGTGCCCGCCCGAACGGCTGTCCCGTCGCGGTTACCCTCTGCTGGTGTTCGGCGCCGTGCGGTTCGGGGTCCTGGGGCCGTTGCGGGTGGAGCGCGACGGCGAGCCGCTGGCGCTGGGCGGGCCCCGGCAGCGCGACCTGCTGACGCTGCTGGTGCTGCGCGCCAACCGGGTCGTCAGCGCCGAGTGGCTGGTCGACGCGCTGTGGGACGGGCGGCCGCCGGCCGGCGCGCACATCACCCTCCGCTCCTACGTGGCCGTGCTGCGCCGTGCGCTGGAACCGGAACGGGGACGTCGCGCGCCCGCCGAGCTGTTGCGCGGCCACACCGGCGGCTACGAGCTGAGCGCGCCACCGGACACCGTGGACGCCGTCCGCTTCACCGCGCTCGCCGGGCACGGCGCGCGGGCGCTGGCCGACGGCGAGTGGGAAGCGGCCGAACGCCACTTCGCCGACGCGCTCGCCCTCTGGCGCGGCGGGTTGGCCACCGACCTCGCCGCCGTCCGACCGGACGCGGCCCGCCTCTCCGAGGCGCGTGCCGAGGCGGGCGAAGGCCGCTTCACCGCCGCCGTCGCCGCCGGCCGGCACCAGGCCGTGCTGCCCGACCTGCGCCAGTTCGTGGCCGCGCACCCGGAGCGGGAGAACGCCCGTGCGCAGCTGATGCTCGCGCTCTACCGGGCGGGCCGGCAGACCGACGCGCTGGCGGTCTACGACGAGGGCCGCCGCCTCCTGGCCGACGAGCACGGCGTGGAGCCGGGCGAAGCGCTGCGCGACCTGCACCGCCGGGTCCTGGCCCACACCGTGCCACCGGTGGGCGGGAAGGCGGGTGCGGCCACGCGCACACGCGGCCCCGGTCGCACCACTGGTCCCGGCCGCGGCGCGGGCGGCCCGCACGCCACCTTGGTCGGCCGCACCGCCGAGCTGTCCCTGCTCACCGACCTCCTCGCGGCGTCGGGCCGCGACGGGGGCCGGTTCGCGGCGATCGTCGGCGAAGCGGGCATCGGCAAGACCACCCTGGCCGACGCCCTCGCCCGCCGCGCCGCCGACGCCGGCGTCCCGGTCGCGTGGGGCCGCTGCCCCGACCTCGGTCAAGCGCCGCCGTTCTGGCTCTGGACCCAGGTCGTGCGCGCCCTGGCGCCGGCGGGCGACGCGGGGGCGGACCCGGCGCTGGCGGGCTTCGGCACGGGCCCGGCGACCGGTGCCGACATCGACCCCACCGCCCGGTTCCGCACGTACGACGCGGTCTCGGCACTCGTGCACGCGACCGCCCGCGACCGCGGCCTCGTCCTGGTGCTGGACGACCTGCACGCCGCCGACGCCGACTCCCTGCTCCTGCTGCGCTACCTGGCCACCACCGTGCGCACGTCCCGCGCGCTGGTCGTCGCGACCCTGCGCCCCTACGAGCACGACCCCGCCCTGGTCGCCGCGCTCGCCGACCTGGCCCGCAGCCCCGGCTGCCGACAGCTCCGCCCGGCCGGCCTGGACGCCGACGCGGTCGCCGACCTCGTCCGGGGGCACACCGGCGCACCCGCACCGGCCGACCTGGTGCGAGACCTCCTCACCCGCACCGGCGGCAACCCGTTCTTCATCACCGAGCTGCTCACCTCCGCCGAGCCGACCGGCGCGCCGCCGCCGAGCGTGCGCGACACCGTCCGCCGCCGGCTGCACGCCCTGGACGACCGCACCCGCGACTGGCTCGACGTGCTGAGCGTCGCCGGCCGGGACCTGGACGTCGACCTGCTCGAAGCCGCCACGGCCGCCGAGGTCCGCCTCACCCCGCACGTCGCCCACCTGGTCGCCGAGCCCGGCGCCGGGGTGGTGCGCTTCCGGCACCCGCTGTTCGCCGAGGCCGCCTACGCCGACCTCGCCCCGACCCGCCGGGCCGACCTGCACGCCCGGCTCGCGGACGTCGGACGGCACGTCCTCACCCCCGCCGAGCTGGCCCACCACTACGGCCGGGCGCGCGGCCGGGAGGACGAGCACCTGCGCTGGACCCTCGAAGCCGCCGACGACGCCACCCGACGCCTCGCCTACGAGGACGCCCTGGCGCACCTCGACCGGGCCGCCGCCCTGCTCACCGCCCCCGAGCGGGAGCTGGCCGTGCAGCTGCACCGCACGTCGTTGCTCCAGATCACCGTCGGCATCGGCAGCGACGCGGTCGACCTGGCCGCCGCCCGCGCCCGCGAGCTGCTCGCCCGCGTCGACCCGGGCGCCGACGTGCGACACGCCCTGTGGACGCTCGGCGAGCTGGCCTGCAACCGCGCCGAGTTCGCCATCGCCGCCGACCTCGCCGGCCGCCTCGCGTCCGACGACGGCGTGATCGGCGCCGCGGGCCACTACCTGCTCGGCGTGGTCGGCTACTTCACCGGCCGCCTGGTGGAGGCCGACCGCCACCTCACCGCCGCCATCGACCGGTTGCGGGAGCTGGACCCCCGGGAACTGGTCGGGCGGGCCGGCCGCACCCCGACGCTCGCGACCTACGACTTCCGCGCCCTGGTGCGCTCCCTGCTCGGTGACGCGGCGGCGGCCCGGTCGGACCTCGCCGCCGCGCACGCCCTCGCCGAACGCGCCGACGACCCGTACGGGCGGGCCAACGCCACGCTGTTCGCCGCGTGGACCGCCGTGCAGGAGCACGACGTCGCCGCCGCGCTCGCCGCCGCCCGCCGCTGCCGCGAGATCGGCAGGCGCCAGCACATGCCGCACTTCGTCACGACCGGCGACTTCTACGCCGAGTGGGCCGCCGTGCGCGGTGGCGACGACAGCCGCCTCACCGCCATGCGGGCGGCCCGGGAGGGCGTCCACCGGCTCGGCCTGCGCGCGACCCGCACGATCAGCCTCGGCGCGATGGCGGACGCGTACCTGGTGACCGGGCACCACGCCGACGCGGCGGCGTTGGCCGACGAAGGTCTCGCCCTCGCCGAGGAGGTCGGCGAACGGGTCTTCGCCGCCGAGCTGCACCGCGTGCGCGGCCTCGCCACCGGCGACCCGGCCGACCTGGCGGCCGGCGCGCGCCTGGCCGAGGCGCAAGGCGCCGACCTGGTGCGGGCCCGCTTCCCACGCTGATCCAACAGAACTCCAACAGCTCTCCGCTGGCATGTGACCAGACACCGGAGGAGGACGCATGGAGTTCGACGTCGTAGTGGTCGGTTGCGGGCCGGTCGGGGCGCTCACCGCCAACCTGCTCGGCGCCAGGGGCGTGCGGACCCTGGTCGTCGAACGCGACACCGCGCCCCACCGGCAGCCACGCGCGTTCTCCTGCGACGACGAGGCGCTGCGGATCTACCAGCAGGCCGGTCTGCTGACCGAGGTCGCCGGGGACATGCACCAGCCGCGCCGGGCCGAGTACGTCAACGCCAAGGGCCGGGCGTTCGCCACCATCGCCCTGGACGAGGTCGACTTCGGCCTCGGCCACCGTCCCCTGCACTTCTTCGACCAGCCGCGCCTGGAAGCGGCCCTGCGCGCGGGGTTCGACCGGTTCCCGCACGTCACGCTGCGCACCGGGGTCGAGCTGATGCGGCTCACCCAGGACGAGGAGGCCGCCACCGTCACCCTGCGCGACCTGGCCACCGACGAGGAGACCGAGGTGCGGGCGAAGTACGTGCTGGGGTGCGACGGGGCCCGCAGCACCACCCGGGTCGCGGCCGGGATCGCGCTCACCGGCACGTCCTACGCCGAGCCGTGGCTGGCCGTCTCCGGCGACGTCGCCCCCGGCGCGGTGCGCGTGCCCACCACGACGTTCGTGTGCGACTGGCGGCGGCCCGCGTTCGTCTCCCCCGGCGCGTTCGACACCTACCGGCTGGAGTTCATGCTGCGCCCGGACGAGGACCCGGCCGACATGACCGATCCCGGTGCGGTCGCCCGGCTCGTCGCGCCCTACGTGGACCCGGACCGCTTCACCGTCACGCGGGCGATCGTCTACACGTTCCACCACCTGGTCGCCGAGCGCTGGCGCGACCGGCGCGTGTTCCTGCTCGGCGACGCCGCCCACCAGATGCCGCCGTTCCTCGGACAGGGCCTGTGCAGCGGGCTGCGCGACGCGGCCAACCTCACCTGGAAGCTCGCCCTGGCCCTGGAGTCGGACGCTCCCGGGTCGCTGCTGGACAGCTACGAGGCCGAACGCCGCCCGCACACCGAGGCGATGGCGCTCACCAGCGTCCGGCTCGGCCGGGTGTTCCTGGTGCGCGACAGGTTCGCCGCCTTCCTGCGGGACGTGGTGCTGCGCGCCGTGCAGACCGTGCCGCGCGTGCGCCGCCTGGTGCGCCACTTCGAGTTCAAGCCGCTGCCCGCGCTGCCGGACGGGCGCGTCATGTTCCCCCAGCCCGAGGTGGTCGTCGGCGGGGTCAGGCGGCTGCTCGACGACGTGCTCGGCCCCGACTTCGCGGTCCTCGGGCCGGGGGTGGACGGGAGCACGGCACGGGACTGGTCGGGGCCGCGCGCGCGGTTCCTCCGGGTGGTCGCCGAGGGCCGACCCCGCACCGAGGACGACCTGGTGGACGTCACCGGCGAGCTGACCGCCTGGTTCGCCCGTCACCGCACCGACGTCGTCGTGCTGCGCCCCGACCGGTTCGTGCACACCGATCAGGTCAGGAAGACCCAGTAGAAGTCCCAGGCGCCCTTGCTCGGCCAGCAGGCGTAGTAGTCGACGCCCTCCGGGATCTTCGCGCCCTCGGCCTCGCACTCCTCCTCCGTCGCGAAGGTGGCCATGTACTGCCAGTAGTCCATCGCCGCCTGGACGGTCGAGGCCTGGGCCGGTGCCGCTTGGGCGGGTGCGGCTTGGGCCGGTGCCGCTTGGGCCGGTGCGGCTTGGGCGGGTGCGGCTTGGGCGGGTGCGGCCTGGGCGGCGCCGAGGATCAGGAGGCTCGCCAGGAGCAGTGCGCGCATCGGTTCTCCCTTTCGCGGAAAACGCTTTCCACCGGTGGCGCACCGATCACAGCACAGTCGTCGCCACCTGGCAACGCGTCGCACGCGCCGGCGCCCACCCGCGCCGAAGGCCCGCGGCGGCCCGCCGGTCCCGGCCGCGGCACCGAGACCCGGCCCCGTCAGCGGCCGTCAGTGGTCCGTGCCGTGGGCCTCGTCGGTCTCGTCCGCGAGGTCGACGTCGGCGAGGTCGTCCACGCCGACCACGTCATCGCCGTTGAACACCACCACCAGGCCCAGCTCGGTGAAGCCGGGCACGCGGCACTCGGCGAACCGGACCAGCCAGTCCCGGCCGGGGTGGAAGGTGAACTCCGGGTCGGCCACGGCGTCCGGCTCGTAGCCCGGGTGGTCGCGCAGGTGGTCGGCCACGGCTTCCCGGGCGGCGGCGAGCAGCCGTTCGCGGTCGTGCAGGACCGAGCCGATGAACGGCAGGTCGAGGTCGTCGGTGGTGGCCGGTTCCTCCACCAGCACGCTCACCGACGTCCCGGCGGCGGTCGCGTTCCAGCACGCCACACCTTCGGGGGTGTGGTCCACCGGGGTCAGTTCGCCGAAACCGGGAATCGTGATCGTCACCGGGCGATCCTATGCGCCGCTCCCGGACCCGACCGGAACCGGGCCACCGGGCACGTCAGATCCGGTCGCCCGCTCCCTTGACGGCGGCACGGCGGTGAAGTTCGCTGTGGGAGAGCGCTCTCCGAGAGTTTGTCGACGATCCGCGGCCGGCGGCACACCGGCCGCGGGTCACCCCTGCCTGGAGTCGCCATGCCCGAAGCCCCCGCCCGGCGCCGCCGCCGGGTCCTGCCCCTGCTCGCCGTCCTCGCCGCCCTGGTCGCCGGGCAGCTCGTCGCCTCGGTCGAGGCGAGCGCCGCCGGCGTCCTGCTCTCCCAGGGCAAACCGACCACCGCCTCGTCCGCCGAGAACGCGGGCACCGCCGCGTCCGCCGCCACCGACGGCAACGCGGGCACCCGCTGGTCGAGCGCGTTCGCCGACCCGCAGTGGTTGAGCGTCGACCTGGGCGCCACCGCGACGTTGGACCGCGTGGTGCTGACCTGGGAGGCCGCCTACGCCACCGCGTTCCAGCTCCAGACCTCGGCCGACGGCGTCACGTGGAGCACCGTCCACACCGCCGTCAACGCCACCGGCGGCACGCAGAGCATCCCGGTCACCGGCTCCGGCCGGCACGTGCGGCTGTACGGCACGGCCAGGGCCACCGGCTACGGCTACTCGCTGTGGGAGTTCCAGGTCTACGGCACGACCGGCGGCGCCACCACCGGCCGGCCGATCTCCGAGTACAAGCAGGTCGCGGCCTCGACGTGGGAGGGCGGCAACGCGCCCGCCGCCGCGCTCGACGGCCGCGCCAACACCCGGTGGTCCAGCCAGTTCGCCGACAACCAGTGGCTGCGCGTCGACTTCGGCGGCGTCGCCGCGGTCGACGAGGTGGTGCTGAACTGGGAGGGCGCGTACGCGAAGGGCTACCGGCTCGAACTGTCGAACGACGCGGTGAACTGGACGCAGATCTACGCGACCACCACCGGCGCGGGCGGCACGGAACGGCTCGCCGTCGGCGGCACGGGCCGCTACCTGCGGTTGTTCGCCGCCACACGCGCCACCGGCTACGGCGTGTCGCTCTGGGAGTTCCAGGTCTTCGGCACCGTGGACACCTCGGCCGCCACCCCGCCGTTGCTGTCGCCGCCGACCAAGGCGCCGGCGGCGACGGGCCGGTTCGCGCTGTCCGCGCCCGCCGACAACGCGATGATCACCTCCACCCGGCGTCCGGCGTTCTCCTGGGCCGCCGTGCCGGGCGCGGTGCGCTACCAGGTCTGGCTCAACGTCAGCCGCACGGACTACGACTTCACCGCATCGGGCAACCTGATCGACCTCTACACCAAGGTCGCCGAACCCACGGGCACGAGTTACACCCCGTCGTGGGACATCGCCGACCGGTGGACGTACCGGTGGTTCGTGGTGGCGGTGGACGGCGCCGGTGGCACCGGCGCGTCGAACATCCGCACGTTCAGCGTGTACGTGCCGACGCTGACCTCCGTGGACGACGGCGTGCGGGTGGTCAACGGCAGCCGCGACCTGAACAAGAACGGCTCGATCGAACCGTACGAGGACTGGCGGCAGCCCGTGGAGACGCGGGTGAACGACCTGCTCGGTCGGATGACGATCGAGGAGAAGGCGTACCAGCTGTTCTACAACGCCCAGGTGTTCCCGCGTTCGGGGTGGCACTTCGGGCCGGCGGAGGCGCAGGACCTGCACGCCGCGCTGCTGGGGTCGAGCGGCACGCGGCTCGGCATCCCGTTCGTGTCGGCGGGCGACACCATCGCCGGATACAAGACGACGTACCCGCTGCAGAGCGCGTTGGCGGCGGCCCGGAACTACCCGCTGGACTACAAGCTCGGCGACATGCAGCGGCGCGAGCAGCTGGAAGTCGGCACGCGCGGTGTGCTGGGGCCGTTGGCCGAGGTGGGCACGAAGGTGCTGTACCCGCGCATCCAGGAAGGCAACGGCGAGAGCTCCGAGGTCGCGGCGGCGCAGGTGCGGGCGCTGGTGGCCGGGTTGCAGGGCGGGCCGGAGCTGAACCCGGCGTCCGTACTGGCGACCGTGAAGCACTGGCCGGGCGAGGGCGCGGGCGGTGAGGCGCTGATCGTGTACGACGCCGTGACGATCAAGTACCACGTGGCGCCGTTCCGGGCCGCGATGGAGGCGGGCGCGGTCAACATCATGCCGGGTTACGCGGGCAGCTCGCTGCTCGACCCCGGCGGTCCGGGCGCGGGCGACAGCGCGAAGATCCTCGCGTACCTGCGCCAGAACCTCGGGTACACCGGGCTGATCACGACCGACTGGCTGCCGTCGGGCTCGTGGGTGGGCGCGGCGAACGCCGGTTCCGACGTGATGGGCGGCGCGGACCCCGGTGCGCCCGGGTTCACCATCGGCGGGTTCACCTCGGCGGTGCCGGCGGCGCGGATCGACGACGCGGTGCGGCGGGTGCTGCGGCTGAAGTTCAAGCTCGGGATCTTCGAGAACCCGTACGGCGACCCGGTGAACGGGCCGTACCGGTTCCACAAGCCGGAGTACGCGGCGTTGGCGAACCAGGCGTCACGCGAGGCGATGACGTTGTTGAAGAACACCAACGGCGTGCTGCCGGTGCGGCTGAACCGGGGCGACAACATCGTGGTGGCCGGTCCCCGTGCCGACGACACGGCCGCGTGCTGCATCTGGACCAGCTACTTCCACCAGGAGTACGGCTCGCAGACCATGCTGGAGGCGATCCGCGCACGTGCCGGGCAGGCGGGGGTGAACGTCTTCAAGGACACCGGGCCGTCGCCGAAGCTGGCGGTCGTCGCGGTGGGCGAGACGTCGTACACCCACGCGACGAGCTGGCCGAAGGAGCAGCCGTACCTGCCGCCGGACCAGGTGGCGTTGATCCGGGACTTCCAGCGGCAGGGCATCCCGGTCGTGGTCGCGCTGGTCCTGCCCCGCCCCTACGTGATCACCGAGTGGCACGACCTGGCGAGCGCGATCGTCGTGACCTACCGCGGCGGTGAGGAGATGGGTCCGGCCCTGGCGTCGCTGCTGTTCGGCGACTACACGCCGACCGGCAAGCTGCCGTGGCAGCTGCCCCGTGCCCTGACCGACGTCCTGCGCCCCGGCGGCACCGACACGCCGGCCGACGCCACCGAGCACTGGGACCTCCCGTACGACCTGGGCGCCACCGCCGCCGAACGCGCCGACATCCGGGCCCGGATCGACTCGGGCGCCCCCGTCCCCTCCACCTACGGCAACCCCCTCTACCCCTTCGCCGCCGGCCGCCCCACCTTCTGACCCCGAGAGTCCAACGTTCAGGCCGCGTGAGTCCAACGTTCAGGCACCCCGAGTTGAACACTCAGCACAAGATCGACTGTGCTGAGTGTTCAACTCGGGTGTTCCGAACGTAGGACTCACGCGTTGCGAACGTTGGACTCTCGCGGCGTGGAGGTACGACTCACGGGGAGAGGGTGGTGATGCGGTGGCGGAGGGCGGATTCCAGGTCGCGCAGTTCGCGGGCCGGGGAGCCGAGGCCGGTCATGGCGAGGCGGCGGGACTCCAGGCGGTCGGTGCGGAAGCGGGGGAACGCCAGCCGCAGGGCGCAGTCCAGCATGACGAGGTGGTAGCGCAGGAGCTCCACGATCCGCTGCGGCGGCGGGGGACGGTCGGTCTGCCACACGAGGTCAGCCGCCCAGCCGGACAGCCTGCTGTACTGGGCCGCGACGACCCGGCCGCTGCGCGCGACCTCCCACGACGGCTCGCCGGGCTGCGCGCAGTCGGCGATCACGGCCTCCGCCCGGTCCTGCAACGCCACGGCCTGCACCACGACCTCCAGCAACGCATCCAGCCGCACGAGTTCGGCCGTTGCCGGATCGAGCATCACGCTCGTCGGTTCGGCACGGCGAGGTGCCCTGCGCGGACGAATGCGCACCACCGCACGGTACCGCGCGCGGACGCCATCCGAACCACCGTAACGATCAAGACGGTCGGCCGGCCGGTGGTGGCGGGCTGCTGCCCGGCAGGACCAGCCCGCTCTGGTAGGCCGCCGCGATCGCCTGGGCGCGGTCACGCAGCCCGAGCTTCATCAGGATCCGCCCCAGGTGCGTCTTCACCGTCGCCTCGCCGACGACGAGGTGCGCGGCGATCTCCGGGTTCGACAAGCCGTGGGCCACGAGCACCAGCACCTCCCGCTCCCGCGCGGTCAGCTCACCCATCTCCGCCGACGTCGGCAGCTGGTGGCGCGGCCGGGCGGCGAACTCCCGGATCAGTCCTTTCGCGACGGTGGGGTCCAGCCACGCCTCGCCGGACGCCACCGTGCGCACCGCGTCGACCAGTTCGCGCGGCACCGCGTCCTTGAGCAGGAACCCGGTCGCGCCGGCCCGCAACGCCGCGTACACGGCTTCGTCCACGTGGTAGGTCGTCAGAATGATGATCTTGGTGGCGTGGTCGCCACCCGCCGGATCGGCGGCGATGATCCGCCGCGTCGCCTCGACGCCGTCGACGCCGGGCATCCGCACGTCCATCAGCACCACGTCCGGGTGCAGCTCCGCGGCGCGCGCCACCGCGCCCTCGCCCTCGTCGGCCTCGGCCACCACCTCGATGTCCGGCTCGGCGTCGAGCAGCATCGCCAGGCCCGCCCGCACCAACGGCTGGTCGTCCACCAGCACCACCCGGATCACCGGTGTTCCCGCACGGGCTCGCCGGCCACCGGACCGGCGACCGGCAGCACGGCCGTCACCCGGAACCCGCCGGCCCACCCCGGTTCGGCCGTCAGCCGCCCGCCCACGATCGCCAGCCGCTCCACCAGCCCGGCTAGGCCGTGGTTGGTGGACAGGGCCTGCTCCGGCCGCCTGCCCCGGCCGTCGTCGGCGACCTCCACGGTCAGCTCGTCCGCCTCCCACCGCAGCCGCACGTCCACCTCCGCGCCCGGCCCGACGTGCTTGGTCACGTTGGTCAACGCCTCCTGCACCACCCGGTACGCGGCGAGGTCGACGCTGGCGGCCAGCCGGCGCGGCTCGCCCTCCACCCGCGTGTGCACCCGCACCCCGGCGGCGGCGACCGTGCCGACCAGGTGCTCGACGTCGGCCAGCCCGGGCTGCGGCCGGCCGGTCACCCCGTCGCCCGACTCGTCGTCGTCGCTGAGCCGCAACGCCGTCAGCATCCGCCGCAGCTCGCCCATCGCCTGCTCGCCCGCCTCCTCGATGTGGCCCAACGCGTGCCCGACCCGGACCGGGTCGCTGTCGAGCACCCGCCGCGCGCCCGCCGCCTGCAGGACCATCACGGTCACCGAGTGCGCCACGATGTCGTGCAGTTCGCGCGCGATGCGGGTGCGCTCCCCCAGCACCGCTTCGTGCGCCTCCACCCGGCGGCGGAACTCGAGGTCCCCGGCGTGCTGCCGGCTCAGCCGCGCCCACCGCCCGCCGGCCCACACGCACCCGTACACGAGCAGGTAGAACGCCAGCGTGACGTAGGTGGCGGCCATCCGCGCCTCGGGCGGTCGGGACGCGGCCTGCCACAGCCCGGCCAGCACGGCGAGCACCGAGCACGCGAGCAGCGCGCCGGCCGACGCCTTCGCCTCCCGGTGCAGGGCGACGGCGAACAGCGCCAGCGACGGGATCGCGGTGGGCTGGAACTCCAGCTCGCTCAGCGGCGTGACGAGCACCGCCCACACCCAGACGATGCCGAACACCAGCACCGGGTGCCTTCGCCGCGCCGACAGCGCCGCGAAGGCGACCGCGACCAGGGCGACGAACAACCACGGCACCGGGCCCCCGGGCGGGCGGTTGCTCACGTCGGAGAACAGGAAGACGTCCACCACGGTGGCCCCGGCGGCCAGGGCGACGTCGACCGCCGTGTCGCGGGACAACCGCGGTGGCCGTCCCCCGAGGTCCATCAGACCGAGTCCGTCGGGCAGGTCGCACACGCCGGCCGCGCGCCGGTGGGCGGGGCGGGCCACGCGGGCGAAGCGGTCCGGCACGGTGTCGGGAGGGCGCGGCCCGCGGCCGCGGGCGCCACGCCCGGCTCGACCGGGCGCACGGTGGAACCGGACACTGTTTCCTCCCCTGGTCACGCGTTCCCGTGTTCGGCGGGCAGGTATTTCCAGGCACGCCGAGAACAATGGGATCACCCCCTCCCCGAACTATCGTCCCCCCTGCGTCGGAGCTTGACGGTCCCCCACCGGGTTTACCTCGATCGGGCGATGCAGCACGGGAAAGCGCACACCGCGAATCCACCCGGGGACAGACGAAATGGTCCATCCCGTTTCCGCATGATTGCCGTTGAAACCAGCAGCCGATCCAGATCAACGGAGTCGCGAGTGACCACCGAGCCAGTTCCGCGCAGCCACACCGGGGTGTTGTCCGAATGGGAGA
Organism: Saccharothrix sp. 6-C; assembly: GCF_016695385.1. Classification (NCBI taxonomy): domain Bacteria; kingdom Bacillati; phylum Actinomycetota; class Actinomycetes; order Pseudonocardiales; family Pseudonocardiaceae; genus Saccharothrix; species Saccharothrix sp. 6-C. The sequence goes on from NZ_CP064192.1 coordinate 4,718,762, forward strand.
CGGCGCGCTGGAAATCGCTGCCCGCCGCCCAGCAGCCGTCGTGGCCGGACCGCCGCGCGCGGTCGTTCCGGGCGCGGCTGGCCACCTCGGCCGGGCTGGTGACGCCCGCCGAGGTGGCGGCGCTGCGCGCGGAGCTGGCCGGGGTGGCGGCCGGTCGGCGGCTCGTCGTGCAGGCCGGTGACTGCGCGGAGCCGTTCGCCGAGTGCGGTCCGCGCCACGTGACGCCCAAGGCGTCGCTGATCGACCGGCTGGCCAGGGCCCTCGGCGGCGACGGGCGGCCCGCGCTGCGGGTCGGCCGGATGGCCGGGCAGTTCGCCAAGCCGCGGTCACGGCCGACCGAGGTGGTCGACGGGGTGGAGCTGCCGGTGTACCGGGGCGACCTGGTCAACGCACCGCAGGCGGACGGGTGGGCCCGGCGGGCGGACCCGGCCAGGCTGGTCGCCGGCTACCACGCGGCGCGGACGGCGACGGAGCTGCTGCGGCGCCACCACCCGTCGACGTGGACCAGCCACGAGGCGCTGGTGCTCGACTACGAGCTGCCGCTGGTGCGCCGGGACGAGGAGGGCGTCCCGCTGCTCACCTCGACGCACTGGCCGTGGATCGGCGACCGCACCCGGGACGTCGACGGCGCGCACGTGCGGCTGCTGGCGTCGGTGGCGAACCCGGTGGCCTGCAAGGTCGGTCCCGGGCTGCGGCGCGACGGGCTGCTGGCGCTGTGCGAGCGGCTGGACCCGGAGCGCGAGCCGGGGCGGTTGACGCTGATCGCCCGCATGGGCGCGGACGCGGTGTCCGAGCTGCTGCCGCCGCTGGTGGCCGCGGTCCGCGCGGCCGGCCACCCGGTGATCTGGCTGTGCGACCCGTTGCACGGCAACACGGTCACCGGTCCCGGCGGCCGCAAGACACGACTGGTCGACACGGTCGTCCGCGAGGTCGCCGCGTTCCGGGCGGTCGCGCACGCCGCCGGCGGGGTGGCCGGCGGACTGCACCTGGAGACCACGCCGGAGCAGGTCGCGGAGTGCGGTTGGGACGACTTCCCGACCGGCTCGTACGAGAGCCTCTGCGACCCCCGGCTCAATCCCGGACAGGCGCTCGCCGTGGTCGCGGCGTGGCGTTCGGTCCGACTCTGAGGGGAGAGAACCATTGCGTGGCAATGTCATCGTGACGCCGCCGTGCACGTTCCGGACGGCGGAGGACTTCGCCGTCCTGGCGGGCGACACCGTGTTGGGCGCCGTCCGCCACTCGACCGCGGGCGGTCCGCCGCGGTGGGAGCACGGCCTGCCGGTCCTCCCGCTGCACATGGTGCGGCCGGGTGGGCCCGAGGTCGTGGAGGTCTGGCACACCGAGGGCGGCGTGATCCGGACCGGCGAGCACAAGGGGCTGCTCTACGCGCACGACGGCGAGGTGCTGTTCTGCGCCGGGTGGATCGGGCCGTCGGCGGACTGCGAGGAGGCGACGCGCCAGGCGTACGTCGCCGCCTTCGAAGTCGTCGAGGACCTGGGCTACCCGAACGTGTACCGCATGTGGAACATGCTCGACGGCATCACCGGGCCCAGCGCGCGCGGGACCGAGGTGTACCGGGACTTCTGCGTCGGCCGCGGCAAGGCGTTCGACCGGTCCGGGCACGCCATGCCCGCGTCGACCGGCATCGGCTCGCTGGGCGACGGCGTCGCGTTCTACTTCCTGGCGCACCGGTCGCACGCCGCCGTGCACCTGGAGAACCCGTTGCAGGTGCCCGCGCACGAGTACCCCGAGCAGTACGGGCCGAGGCCGCCGAGCTTCGCGCGGGCGACGTACCTGAAGCCGGAGCGCGGCCGGGGCTCGCTGTACGTGTCCGGCACCGCGAGCATCCTCGACCACGCCACCGTGGCGCCCGGCGACGTGGCGCGCCAGGTCCAGGTGACGCTGGCCAACATCGCCGCGCTCATCGGCGCGGACAACCTCACCGGGCACGGGATCGACGGCGGCTACCGCCTCGAGGACCTGCGCGCGATCAAGGTCTACGTCAAGCGCCCCGAGGACGTGCCGATCGTGACGCGGCTGTGCCGCGACGAGTTCTCCCGGCGCGCCGACATCGCGGTGTTCACCGTCGACGTCTGCCGCCCGGACCTGCTGGTGGAGATCGAAGGGATGACACCGTGAACCGAGAGGGAGCACCCATGCCGAGCACGTCCGTCCTGGCCGAACCGGCCGCCGTCCGCGTCCTGGTGGTGACCGACGGGACGGCGAGCTTCGACCGCGCCGACTTCGGCCTGTCCACGCTCGTGGACGTGCTGTCGACGCCGCCCGGGCCGTGGGTCCGGTTCGAGGTGACGCGGGCGCACCGCGAGGAGAACCTGCCGGCGTTGTCCGCGGACATCGCGGGGTTCCGGTTCGACGGGCACGACCTGGGCCGGTACGACCAGGTCTGGCTGTTCGGCGTGGCCCGCGCGCCCCGGCCGCCGTTGGACCAGACCGAGCTGCGGGCGTTGGCGGAGTTCATGGACGGCGGCGGCGGCGTGTTCGCCACCGGCGACCACGAGGACCTGGGCGTGTCCATGTGCGGCGACCTGCCGCGCGTGCGGAGCATGCGCAAGTGGCACTGGCCGGAGCCCGGCCCCCTCGGCGAGCCGGTCGCGCCGTCGATCGACGGGCCCGACCGCAACGACACGCTGTCGGAGGGCCACGACCCGCTGTTCGAGCTCAACGACCAGTCCGACGACGTCCCGCAGGTCATCACGCCGCGGATGTACGCGACGTCGGACTCGCCGAAGTGGGCGCACCAGGGCTACCCGCACCCGCTGCTGTCCGGGCCGCGCGGCACGATCCGCGTGCTGCCGGACCACCCGCACGAGGGCGAGTGCTACGTGCCGGACGACCTGACCAGGTCGTTCACCTTCGACGGGTACGAGACGACCGAGTACCCGGCGGGCCTCGCGCCGGAGGTCGTGGCGTGGTCGACGCTCAACGCCCGGGCCGCGGACCGCGACCCGCGCAAGGGGCGGCTGGACGCGGGCACGTTCGGCGCGATCGGCGCGTACGACGGGCACCAGGTCGGCGTGGGCCGGGTGACGGTGGACGCCACCTGGCACCACTTCTTCAACGTCAACCTGGTCGGCGACCCGACCGTGCCGAACGACCCGGTCAAGAGCGTCGGGTTCGCCGCCTCCGAGTCGGGCCGCGCCGCGTACGAGGACATCAAGGCGTACTTCCACAACATCGCGGTGTGGCTGTCGCGCCCCGCCACCCAGGAGGCCATGTGGTGGCGCGCGGTGTGGGCGACGCGCTGGCACCACCAGGTGGCGATGGACCTGCGGCCGGCGCTGATGAGCACGCCGGAGGACTTGGACCTGGCGGAGCTGCTGCGGATCGGCGTGGACGCCCGGCAGGTGCTGGCGGCCACCGTCACCAGGGCGGACGCGTTGCAGTGGGCCGGCCGGTACGGGGTGGGCGCGGTCGACGCGGGCCTGTGGGAGACGGTCCGGCCCCAGCTGGACCCTTGGCAGCCGCGATCGGGTGACGAGGAGGCGGGGCACCTGCCGAACCTGGTGATGTCGCTGCTGCCGGAGCTGGTGCTGGACGCGGTGCTCGGCGCGGTCGTGTACGCGGTGGCCGCGGCGTTCCCGGAGCCGACGCGGGAGGCCCGCGACCGGGCGGCGGGCGTGGACTGGTCCGCGACCGTGCGCCCGCACCTGGACCGGGCGCTGGACGTGGTCGCCGAGCAGGTCCGGCGGACCGACACGCGGCTGCGGTCGCTGGGCGACACGCTCACCGCGGCCCGCCGGTCCGGCGCCTGACCGGAACGACGACGAGGGGGGAACGGCGGATGACCGAGGAGCTGACCGATGTTCCGAAGACCGACCGCGCGCGGCCCGCGCGCCCGACGGTGCTCGACGCGGCGTCACGCGCGGTGGACGGGCTGCTCGACCGGAGCGTTCCGCTGCTGCGGATCGCCCTGGGCGTGGTGTTCCTGTGGTTCGGGGCGTTGAAGGTCGCGGGCGCGTCCCCGGTGCGCGACCTGGTCGCCGGCACCGTGCCGTTCCTGCCCGCGTCCTGGTTCGTGCCGGCCGTCGGCGTGGTCGAGGTGCTGGCCGGGACCGCGCTGATCCTGGCGGTCCGGGTGCGGCTGGTCGCGGCGCTGACGGCGCTGCACCTGCTCGGCACGTTCCTGGTGCTGGTGGTGCAGCCCGCGACGGCGTTCCGCGACGGCAACCCGCTGCTGCTCGACGTCACCGGTGAGTTCGTGGTGAAGAACCTGGTGCTGCTGGCCGCCTCGCTCGTGGTCGCACGGCACCACCGCCGACGGCGCTGAGACGCCGTCCCGCCCGCCGGTCGGTCAGCTCTGAGGGGTGCTGACCGGCCGGCGGCGGTCGTGCGCGGCCCTCAGGACACCGTCGGGCTCGCCGCGCCCGTCGCCCTGGTGTAGGTGAGGCAGTTGGCGGCGTGGTCGCCCTGACCGGGGCCGACCCGCACACCGGACGCGGTGCACTCCAGGTCGGAGTTGTGGACGCAGTCGGTGCGCGAGCAGGCGCCCACCTGCGCGACGACCTTCGACAGGCCGCCCTTCCGGGCGAGGGGGATGAACGTTCCGCAGTCGGCCGCGCCGTTGGCACCGTTCACGGTGATCGCGAAAGCGTGACAACCGTCGTGGTTGTAGGAACAACCCGTGACGGTGCACGAGTTGACGGCCGGCATTTCCGTGGTGGTCATGACCGCTCCTCTGGGCTGCACTTCTCCTTACCGGGACGGTGCCACCGACCACCCGCCGCCGCAACACGAAAACATTGAGGGGAGCCTAACCTAAAGGTCCGCGCGACCATTAGAAACGGTGTCGGCAAATGCGTTTCCGGCCGCCCCTCACGGGGTCACCGGGATGTTCGTGAGGCCGTTCACCGCCCCCGTCGCGGTGTTCGACGCGTGCACCACGTTCGGCGCGCCGGCGCACTTCGACGTCGAGGTGATCCGGATCGCGTACTGGCCGACGCCGCCGAGGTCGGAGCGGTTGTCCCGCCACACGGTGCCGCACCCGTTGGGGAACGACGGCGTGGTCGCCGGGTTGTGCGTCTCGTAGCCGTTGGCGAACGTGCCCGGCGCGGCGAACGTGCCGGTGTTGCCCTCGATCGTGTAACCGACGCCCTTCACGTCGACCCACGAGTCGGCCGAGTTCTGGCCCGAGATCCCCGTCCCGTCGAACGTGTTGCCCCGGATCACCCCGTCGAACGTGCCTTCCTTGACGTCCACGTGCTCGGCCGCGACACCCGGCCCGATGCGATTGCCCAGCACCTGCACCCGGTCGCTGCGATCCACGCCGCCGGAATTGCCGTGGCAGGCCCAGTTCGAATTGGCCGACCCGAGGTAAACGGCCTCGCCGTAGCCGGGCTGCGCCAGTCCCGTGTGGCTGATCGCGGAATCGCGCAGCACGCCGTCCGCCGACGACCGCCGGAAGTGCACGGCCTCCTCGTCCACGTGGTGCACCCGCACGTGGTCGATCACGGTGTGGTGCGAGTTGTCGACGACGATGCCCTTCTTCGACTCCCGCACGGTGAACCCGACCAGGTTCCAGTGCGGCGCGTCGTGCAGCCACAGCCCGTACCCGGGATCCCAGCCCGGCGTCGGCGTCGGGCAGCTCGGCGCGGACCCCGACGGGCCGTCGTTGACCAGCACCGCGTCCGCCGGGCCGGTGAGCGTGACGGGAGCGGCGGCCGTGCCCGGCCGGGTGATCACGAACGCACCCCGGTACACGCCGGCGGCCATCCGGATCGCCTGCCCCGGCACGGCGGCGGCCAGCGCCGCCTGGAGCTGCGCCGTCGTGGCGACGTCCACCGCGGACCCGCCCGCGCCGGTGGTGACGGCGACCTCGGCGCTCGCGCCGGAGACGTTGCCCGCCGCGTCACGCGCCCGCACGGTGAACGCGTAGGCGGTGCTCGGCAGCAGGCCGCCGACGGTCACCGCGGTGGACGTCGCCGACGCCACCGCGGTCGAGCCGCGCAGCACCTGGTAGTCGGCGACGCCCACGTCGTCGCTCGACGCGCCCCACGCCAACGACACCGAGGTCGCCGTCACGCCCGTCACCCGCGGACCCGCGGGCGCGGTGGGGGCCGACGTGTCGGGAACCGGACCGCCGCCCTCGCACGGCACGCCGGCCACCGTGCAGCCGGTCGGCAGCCCGAGGCCGGAGACGGTGAACCCGAAGCTCACCGTGCCGCCGGGGCTGACGCGGCCGTTGAACCCCGCGTTCGCGAACCGGTAGTGCTGCCCGTCCCGGGTGAGCGCGGAACTCCACGCGTTGGCCACCGACGACCCCGGCGGCAGGTCGAACTCCACCACCCAGCCGCTGCTCTCCACGTCGCCGGCGTTGGCCACCACGACCTGCCCGCCGTACCCCGTGCTCCACACCGACGACCGGCTGAACGCGGCCGACAGCTCCGCGCCGACCGCCCCAGCCGGACCGGCCGGCACTCCCACCAGGAAGGCGAGCACGACGCCCACCGCCACCAGGCGCTTACCCATGCGACAGCTCTCCTCGATCTCCGGCGGCGGCCGTGAGTCGACCTCTGGTTACCACGTCGGCGGCGGCCGGTCGAGCCCGTCACCTTTCACCGCTCCCGTTCGTCTACCGGGCAGACGACCGGGAGGGGACCGATGCGCGACGACTTGGCGGACCGATTCGAGGCGCACCGCGGCCACCTGCGCGCGGTCGCCCACCGGATGCTGGGCTCCCTGCCCGAGGCCGAGGACGCCGTCCAGGAGACCTGGCTGCGGCTGGGCCGGGTCGACGCCGACGGGATCGACGACCTCGCCGCCTGGCTGCGCACCGTCGTCTCCCGCGTCTGCCTGGACGTGCTCCGCCACCGCCGCTCCCGCCGCGAGGACGTCGTCGACCGGGTGCCCGACCGGCCCGCCGACGACGACCCCGAGACCGAGGCGGTGCTGGCCGACTCGGTCGGACGGGCGCTGCTCGTCGTCCTCGACGCGCTCGCACCCGCCGAACGCGTCGCGTTCGTCCTGCACGACACCTTCGCCGTGCCGTTCGAGCGGATCGCGCCGATCGTCGGCCGCAGCCCGGCCACCACCAAGAAGCTCGCCAGCCGCGCCCGGCACAAGGTCCGCGCCGCCACCGGCCTCCCCGGCGCCGAGCCCACCCGCCACCGCCACGTCGTGGACGCGTTCCTCGCCGCCGCGCGCGCCGGCGACTTCGACGCGCTGCTCGCCGTGCTCGACCCCGACGTCGTCCGCCGCGCCGACCCCGCCGCCCTGCCACCCGGCGCGGCGACCGAGGTCCGCGGCGCGCACGCGGTCGCCGCCGAGACCGTCCTGCTCGCCGCCAACGCGCGCCACGCCGAACCGGCCCTCGTGGACGGACGCGTCGGCATCGTGGTCGCACCGGCCGGCCGGCTCCGGCTCGTCCTCACCGTCACCGTCCGGGTCGACCGGATCGCCGCCTACGACGTCATCGCCGACCCCTCCCGCCTGCGACAACTCGCGATCGTCAGACCACCCGACTTTTATCGTGACTTGAATCAAGTGCGCTAGTAAGGTCGGCCCCGGCTGCCAGACCTTTCCCCGACCGCGTCCACGACCGTGCGGCTCCCTCCGCCGCCCGCACGCGAACGACGCCATGGGCACCCCTGTGAAAGGACCACGTCCATGCAGTCCCCTGCACCATCACGGCGCACCACCCGGTGGGGCGCCGCGGGCCTCGCCCTCGCCACGGTCGCGGCCGGCCTCGCGGTGGCCGTCGCCACCGCGCCCGCGGCCCAGGCCACCGTCCTGCCCAACGGCTTCAAGAGCGTCGGCTACCTGCCGTCGTGGGCCGGCAGCGTCAACGCCGTCCAGTACACCAAGCTCACCCACATCAACTACGCGTTCGCCCTGCCCAACGCCAACGGCACCCTCCAGGCCATCCCCGACCCGGGCAAGCTCTCGTCCCTGGTCACCCTGGCGCACAACAACGGCGTGCGCGTCTCCCTCGCCATCGGCGGCTGGAACGACGGCAACGACTCGGCGTTCGAAGCCCTGGCCGCCAACGCCACCAGCCGCACCACGTTCGTCAACGCCGTCGTCGGCGCGGTCAACCAGTACAACCTCGACGGCGTCGACATCGACTGGGAGTACCCCGACCCCGGCGCGTCGGCCAACAACTTCACCGCCCTCATGGGACAGCTCAGCACCGCCATGCACAGCCGGGGCAAGCTCCTCACCGCCGCGGTCGTGTCCGGCGGCGGCACCGCGGAAGGCGTCCAGACCGCCGTGTTCGGCCAGGTCGACTGGCTCAACATCATGGCCTACGACGGCGGCAGCCCGCACGCCAACTACGACTGGTCCATCGGCACGGTCAACTACTGGAAGTCACGCGGCCTGCCCGCCGCCAAGGCCGTGCTCGGCGTGCCGTTCTACAGCCGGCCGAACTACTACACCTACGCGCAGCTGGTCGCCATGGACCCGGCCAACGCCAACCGCGACTGCGTCACCGTCAGCGGCGTGCAGCAGTGCTACAACGGCGTGCCCACGATCAAGCGCAAGACCCAGTGGGCCATGGCCAACGCGGGCGGCGTGATGAACTGGGAGCTGTCGCAGGACACCACCGGCAGCACCTCCCTGCTCAGCGCCATCTACGACACCGTCATGGGCGGCACCACCCCGCCCGGCCGCACCGGTCCCATCACCGGCATCGCCGGCAAGTGCGTCGACGTGGCCAGTGCGTCCTCCGCCAACGGCACCGCGATCCAGCTCTGGACGTGCAACGGCACGACCGCGCAGAACTGGACCGTCTCCGGTGACGGCTCGCTGCGCGCCCTGGGCAAGTGCCTGGACGTGGCGGGCGCCGCCACCGCCAACGGCACCGTCGTCCAGCTCTGGGACTGCAACGGCACGGGCGCGCAGAAGTGGCAGGCCGCCTCCGACGGCACGCTGCGCAACCCCGCCTCGGGCCGCTGCCTCGACGCCACCGGCCCCAGCTCGGCCGACGGCACCCGACTCCAGATCTGGGACTGCTTCGCGGCCTCCAACCAGGTCTGGCGGCTCCCCGCCTGATCGGACACGGGACACGGCCCGCTCCCCGGTGGGGGCGGGCCGTGTCCCGCTTGCCTGCGGCACGGTCAACCGCAAGGGTGGTGCGATGGGTGAAGAGCGGGACGGCGTGGCGCTGACCAACCTCGACCAGCCGTTGTTCGACGGCGCCGACGCGACCAAGGGCGACCTCGTCGACTACCTCGACGCGGTGCGCGACCGGATCATCCCGGCCCTGGCCGGGCGACCGCTGTCGGTGGTGCGGGTGCGACCGGGCCAGGAGCCGTTCACCCAGAAGAACCTGCCGAAGTACACGCCGTCGTGGATGCGGACCGTGACGCTGTGGGCGGAGACGTCCAAGCGGGAGATCCGGTACGCGCTGTGCGAGGACCGGCGCACGCTGCTGTGGTTCGCCAACCAGCGCGCGGTGGAGTACCACGTCACGCTGGCGCCGGCCGGCGCGTTCGAGCGACCCGACTACCTGGTGCTCGACCTCGACCCGCCGGAGGGGGCGGGCTTCGACGTGGTCGTGGCGGCGGCCGGGCTCGTGCGGCGGGCGCTGGCCGAGGACGGGCTGTCCGGCCTGGTGAAGACCAGCGGGTCCAAGGGCGTGCACGTGTTCGTGCCCGTGACGGGCGTCGACCACGACGTGGCCGCCGCGACCCGGGCCTTGGCGGCGCGGGCCGAGCGGCTGGACCCGGAGCTGGCGACCACCGCGTTCATCAAGGACGACCGGGGCGGGCGCGTGTTCCTCGACTCGACGCGGGCCTACGGCTCGACCGTGGCCGCCGCGTACAGCCCCCGGATCCGGCCGGGAGCCACCGTGTCGTTCCCCGTGGACTGGGACGACCTCGGCTCCGTGACGCCCGCCGACTTCACCGTGAAGACCGCGCCCGCGCTGCTCGGCGACGGCGACCCGTGGCACTCGCGGATGCCCGCGCCGCAGCAGCTCCCGGACGACCTCGTCGCCGAAGGCCACACCATCCCGGTGGCCCGCGTCCAGGCGATGCACGAGGGCAAGCGACGGGCCCGCGCTCAACGCGCCCAGCAGTAGCCCTCGGGCTCCCGTGCCGCGCGCCCCGGACCCCGACCTCGGACCGCGATGACTGAATTTTGTCCGCACTGAAGTAATCGAAGCTACAGAACTACCTGGTCTGCGTCCGAACGTGCCACGACGAAAGGCGCTGGCGCGGGGATGGCACAGCCCGCACGCTCGTGCGTGGCTTTCCCTACACCCTGCGGAGGCAGCCATGTCCCTCAGAAGGACGACCCCGTTGGCGAGCGCGCTGTTGCTCGCCGCCGCCCTGTCGAGCCCACCCGTCGCCACCGCGGCCCCGGTGAGCGGGCGGGCCGTGCCGGACATCCCGGTGGCCAACGTCCAAGCGCACCTGAACGACCTGCAGGCCATCGCCACCGACAACGGCGGCAACCGGGCGCACGGCAGGCCCGGCTACCTGGCGTCGGTCAACCACGTCAAGGCGAAGCTCGACGCCGCCGGGTACCAGACGTCCGTGCAGCAGTTCACCAGCAGCGGCGCGACCGGGTACAACCTGATCGCGGACTGGCCGGGCGGCAACCCGGACGACGTGCTGATGCTCGGCGGCCACCTGGACAGCGTGAGCGCCGGTCCGGGCATCAACGACAACGGCACCGGCTCGGCGGGCCTGCTCGAGGTCGCCCTGACCGTGGCCCGCGAAGGCCTCGCGCCGACCAAGCACCTCCGGTTCGGCTGGTGGGGCGCGGAGGAGCTGGGCCTGGTCGGCTCCACGTACTACGTGAACAACCTGCCGACGGCCGAGCGGTCGAGGATCAAGGCGTACCTGAACTTCGACATGATCGGCTCGCCGAACCCCGGCTACTTCGTCTACAGCGCCTCCGGCCAGCCGACCGGGTCGTTGCTGCTGCAGCAGACGCTCCAGGCGGCGTTCAGCGTGCCGACCGAGCTGACGTCGGTCGGCGGCCGGTCCGACCACGCGGCGTTCGCCAGGGCGGGCATCCCGGTCGGCGGCACGTTCACCGGCGCCGAGGTCACCAAGACCGCCGCGCAGGCGCAGAAGTGGGGCGGCACGGCGGGCGTCGCCTTCGACCGCTGCTACCACCGCTCGTGCGACACGATCGGCAACGTCGACGTGACCGCGCTGGACCGCAACAGCGACGCCATCGCCTACACCCTGTGGACGCTGGCCGGCTCCGGCGGCAACCCGCCCGGACCGCGGTTCGAGAACCCCGCGGACGTGACCATCCCCGACCTGACCACGGTCGAGAGCCCGATCACCGTGTCCGGGGTCGCGGGCAACGCGCCGTCGGCGCTGGCGGTGGGCGTGGACATCACCCACACCTACCGGGGCGACCTGGTGATCGACCTCGTCGCGCCGGACGGCTCGGCGTACCGGGTGAAGACGTCGAGCAACGACAGCGCGAACGACCTCGTGACGACGTACACGGTGAACGCGTCCGCCGAGGTCGCCAACGGCACGTGGAAGCTGCGCGTGCAGGACGTCGCGTCCGCCGACACCGGCCGGCTCAACGGCTGGTCCCTGCAGTTCTAGTCGCCGGCACGCCGGGCGGCGGCGCGGCACCCTGCGCCGCACCGCCGCCGGGTACGGTGGATCCGGCACGTCGACGTCGGAGGTGATCACGGTGCACCCGGTCCCATGACAGCCCCATCCCGGGGCGTCACGGAGCCGAAAGGTGACCGTATGAGCAGGACCGACAAGACCCGGCCCTGGTGGGTGCGGCTGGCCGAGGCGCCGATGGTGACCTGCGTGCCGGTCCACGACCACCGGTCGGGGGTGTGCACGCTGCCGGAGGCGGTCACCGCCGACAACGCGGCGCCGGCCCGTCGCGCGGCCGGGTGCCACTGGGGCGGCACGGCGCGCCACCCGATCTGGCGTGACACCAAGGGCAGCCACCGGGAGTGGCGCCGGATGCGCCGGGAGGACCGGCGTCGCGACCGCCACCGGGCACGCCGCGAGCTGCGGGCCGGGCACGGCGAGGAGTGAGTCGTGGGGGGGGGGGCCCCCCCCCCCCCCCGGCCGCCCCCCCCCCCCGGCCCTGCCCTCGCCGGCCCGGCCCTCATCGGTTCAGGGCAGGCGGGGCAGGTAGGCGGCCACCTCGGCGATCGCGTCGAGGGAGTCGTGGTCGAACTGCCCGCCGAGCGCGTTCTCGGCCTCCGCGATCGTGACGGCCGCGCCGTCGCGGTCGCTGCCGTAGCGCAACCCGGTGAAGGTGATCTCGCCCAGGTCCAGCAGCGGTCCGCCCAGCGGGGTGATGTCGCCGCTGCCCTGCACGTCCACGACGTCGAGGAACCGGCGCGCGTCACCGGCGCTCGACGTGCCGACCCACGCCACCGAGACCGCCGCGGTGTTGCCCGCCTCGTCGGCCACCGCGAACAGCACCCGCTCCACGTAGGTGCAGCGGTGGGTGGTGAAGAACTCGCGGACCCGGCCGAACGAGACCGCGAGGCACTCGGCCTGCTGCTTGACCGTCCGCTTGACCTGCCGCAGGCCCATGCGCCGCCACGCGCCTTCCGGACCCTCGTTCCGCGCGGCCTTGCGCCCCTCGCCCTTGCGCGCCCGCAGCTGCCCCGGGGAACCGCCCAGCCGCACGGAGCCGACACCGACCTGGGAAGCCCCCGCCTCCGCCACCGCGCCCGCTCCGGCGCCCACCGTGCCGACGCCCCCACCGGCGGCGAAGATGCCCAGTGCGACCACCCCGGCCACGACCGGCCCCGCACCGCGTTTGCCGCCCCTGATCGGCCTGACCCGCCCTTGCCGGTCGGTGAAGAACCCGTCCGCCATATTCCACCCCTCGAGTACTGGGCCGAACGGCCCAATCGACGATGGCGCGGAGGATAGCGAGCGGGACCGACAACGACTCACCTATGCAACTAGTTGCACTGCACCTTGTTGCACAGCTACGGTCACCGCATGGCGTTGGAGCACGCGATCCTCGTGTCGCTGGACGAGCGCTCGGGCTCGGGCTACGAGCTGGCCCAGCGGTTCGAGAAGTCCATCGGCTTCTTCTGGGCCGCCACCCACCAGCAGATCTACCGCACGCTCAAGCGCATGGTGGAGCTGGGCTGGGTGTCGTGCGCCGAGGTCGCCCAGGACGGCCGCCCGGACAAGAAGGTGTACGAGGTCGCCGACGCCGGCCGCGCGGAGCTCGCCCGCTGGCTGGCCTCGCCCGGCGAGCCGGAGACGATCCGGCACGAGCTGTCGGTCAAGGTCCGCGGCGCGTCGGCGGGCGACGCGACGGCGTTGGTCGGCGAGGTCGCCCGGCACCGCGACCTGCACGCCGAGCGCCTCGACGTCTACCTCGCCATCGAGAAGAAGGACTTCCCGGACCCGTCGGCCCTGTCCGGTCGGCGGCTGCACCAGTACCTGGTCCTGCGCGGCGGTGTCCGGGCCGAGCGGGCGCTGGTCGAGTGGTGCGACGAGGTGCTGGCCGCGATGCGAGAGGACGACCGGCGATGACCGCCTACCCCACCCTGCTCAAGCCCCTGGACCTGGGCTTCACGACCCTGCGCAACCGGGTCCTCATGGGCTCCATGCACACCGGCAACGAGGACCGCGCCAAGGACTTCGACGCGCTGGCCGCCTACTTCGCCGAACGGGCGCGCGGCGGCGTCGGCCTCATCGTCACCGGCGGCTTCTCACCCAACCGGGCGGGCTCGCTCTACCCGTTCGCCTCCAAGCTCACCACGCACCGCGAGGCGCGCGACCACCGCGTCATCACGCAGGCCGTGCACGAGCACGACGGCAAGATCGCCCTCCAGCTGCTGCACGCCGGCCGGTACGCCTACCACCCGTTCAGCGTGTCCGCGTCGGCCCTCAAGGCCCCGATCGCCAAGTTCCGCCCGCGGGCGCTGTCCGACCGGGGCGTGCGGGCGCAGGTCGACGCGTTCGCCCGGGCCACCGCACTGGCCCGGGAGGCGGGCTACGACGGCATCGAGATCATGGGCTCCGAGGGCTACTTCATCAACCAGTTCCTCGCGCCGCGCACGAACAAGCGCACCGACCGCTGGGGCGGCAGCGCGGAGAACCGGCGGCGCGTCGCGGTCGAGGTCGTGCGCCGCTGCCGGGAGGCGGCGGGTCCGGACTTCGTCATCGTCTACCGGCTGTCGATGATCGACCTGGTCGAGGACGGCCAGACGTGGGACGAGGTGGTCGCCCTCGGCCAGGAGGTCGAGGCGGCCGGCGCGACGATCATCAACACCGGCATCGGCTGGCACGAGGCGCGGGTGCCGACCATCGTCACGTCCGTGCCGCGCGCGGCGTTCACGAACGTCACCGCCAAGCTGCGCCCGCACGTCGGCATCCCCGTGGTCACGTCGAACCGGATCAACATGCCGGAGGTCGCCGAGGAGGTGCTGGCGCGCGGCGACGCGGACATGGTGTCGATGGCCCGACCGTTCCTGGCCGACCCGGACTGGGTGCGCAAGGCCGAGACCGGCCGCGCCGACGAGATCAACACGTGCATCGCGTGCAACCAGGCGTGCCTGGACCACACGTTCTCGTTGAAGAAGGCGACCTGCATGGTCAACCCGCGGGCGGGCAACGAGACCACGCTGCGGCTGCTGCCGACCCGCCGCGTCAAGCGGGTCGCGGTGGTCGGTGCGGGTCCGGCGGGGCTCGCGGCGGCGACCGCGCTGGCCGAGCGGGGGCACGAGGTCGAGCTGTTCGAGGCCGACGACGACATCGGCGGCCAGTTCGCCATCGCCCGCCGCATCCCGGGCAAGGAGGAGTTCGCCGAGACGATCCGCTACTTCCGGCGGCGCGTCGAGCTGACCGGGGTGACGCTGCACCTCGGCGCGAAGGTCACCGCCGACGACGTGGCCGGGTTCGACGAGGTCGTCGTCGCCACCGGCGTCGCGCCGCGCCTGCCCGCCATCCCGGGCGTCGAACGCGCCCTGTCCTACGTGGACGTCGTCCGCCACGGCGCGCCGGTCGGCGATCGGGTCGCGGTGATCGGCGCGGGCGGGATCGGGGTGGACGTGGCCGAGTTCCTGACCCACGCCTCCTCCCCCGCCCTGGACGTGGCCGAGTGGCGTGCCGAGTGGGGTGTCACCGACCCCGAGCTGGTGCGCGGCGGCGTCACCGCGCCCAAGCCCGCCGAGCCCGCGCGCCAGGTGTACCTCCTGCAGCGCAAGGCGTCCCGGATCGGCAAGGGCCTCGGCAAGACCACGGGCTGGGTGCACCGGGCGGCGCTGGCGGCCAAGGGCGTCGAGCAGCTGACCGGGGTGAACTACGAGCGGATCGACGACGCCGGCCTGCACATCACGTTCGGGCCCAAGCGCGAACGGCCGCAGGTGCTGGACGTGGACACGGTCGTCGTGTGCGCGGGCCAGGAACCGGTGCGCGACCTCGTGGACGCGCTCACCGGGCGCGGTGTCGTCACGCACGTCATCGGCGGCGCGGACGTCGCCGCCGAGCTCGACGCCAAACGCGCCATCGACCAGGGCACGCGGCTCGCGGCCACGATCTGACCAGGAGGCACACGGATGAACGCGGCACTGCGGTTCAAGGCGGCGGTCGAGGCGGGCGACATCGTCGGCGCGACCGCGTTCTTCAGCGACGACATCACGCTGCACAGCCCGGTGAAGTTCCGGCCGTTCGAGGGGATCGACACCGTGCGCGCCCTGTTCGGCGTGCTCCAGCGGACGTTCGAGGACTTCCGGTACGTCGGCCGGTACGACGGCCCGACCGGCCACGTCCTGCACTTCCGCACGGTGGTGAACGGCAAGCAGGTCGAGGGCATCGACCTGATCGAACTGGACGAGGACGGCCGGATCGGCACGTTCACCGTGATGATCCGGCCCCAGTCGGCGGTGGCCGCGGTCGGCGAGGCCATCTGGGCGGGCCTGGTCGCCGACGGCGTCGTGTCGTAGCGACCCCGGCGGGCGCACCTGCTCGTAGGCTGCACGACGTGGACTTCATCTTCACCCGGCCCGACTCGAAGGCCGCCGCCGCCGCGCTCGAGGTCTGCCACGAGTACACCGAGCCGTGGCTGCTGAACCACTCGTTGCGGGCCTACTCGCTGGCCGCCGCGCACGCGGCCGTGGTGGACATCGCCCACGACGGCGAGCTGCTGTACGTCGCCGCGCTGCTGCACGACCTCGCGCTCACCCCGCCGTTCGACAGCCACACGCTGCCGTTCGAGGAGGCCGGCGCGCACGTGGCGTGGGTGTTCGCGGCCGGCGCCGGGTGGGGGCGGGTGCGGCGGGACCGGCTGGCGGAGGTCATCGTGCGGCACATGCGCGCCGACGTGCCCGCCGACGAGGACCCGGAGAGCCACCTGCTGCAGGTCGCGGTCGGCGCCGACGTGTCGGGACGCGGGCTGGACCGGTTCGCCGAACGGGTCAAGGACGACGTCGTGACCCGCTACCCGCGGCTCGGGTTCGTCGACGCGTTCCTGGACCGGGCCGAGGCGCAGGCCGAGCGCAAACCGCGCTGCGCCGCCGCCGAGCTGATGCGCGACGGCTGGGCGGAGCGGGTGGCGGGCAACCCGCTGGACGCGCCCGGCCGGTGACCGGGCGCGTCCGGGGGCCGGTCACCTCAGCCCGTAGGCCCGGATGATCGTCTGGTCGACCGCGTTGCCCGCGGCGTCGCGCGCCTGGGCCTTGAGCGAGACGAACTTCGCGCCGGCCGGGTGGACGACCGCCGCGAGCCACCGCTGACCGACCTTGACCAGCGGCGCGGGCCGCCACGTCGTGCCGTCGTCGAACGACACCTGCACGGCGGGCTTGGCCACGCCGCCGGCCCCGGTCTCGCCGTTGCGCTGCACGTACACCGGAAGGGTGAACGGCCGCCCGGCCGCCGCCCGGTTCCGCGCGTCCAACGACGGCGCGAACCGCACCGCGAGCAGCGGCAGCGCCGCCGGTTCCGCGCCGGGGACGTGCTCCGAGGTGAACGACCAGTCGGCCACCACGCGCGTGGACAGCTCGGCCACGCCGGACCGCTCCGCCTCGGTGCGCACCCGGTAGGCGCCCTTGCCCGCGGGCACGACGGCCGTCACGTAGCCGTCGCGGGGCGACTCGGCGAGCAGCACGCCGTCCCGGTGCAGCGTGGTCTTCGCCGCCGTGACGTCGGAGAACCCGAAGTGGTTCGGGTCCTGGTCGGAGAACATCGGGGCCGAGACCGACAGCTCGTCGCCGAGCCGCCCGGCCCACTCGTCCGCGCGGGGCCCGGCCGGGAACGCCGGACCGAACACGGCCGCGTTCCACTTCTCGGACACCGTGCGGCCCGTGGTGAACCGGCGCGGTCGCGCGGTCCCCTGCGAGCTCTGCGGCGGGAACGCCTGCGGTTCCGGCATCTGCAGGAAGTCGCCGTACCAGTCGACGCCCGGCGTGTAGTACTCGGTGATCTCCAGCGGCAGCGGGCCGCCCGCCATCCGGTCGCGGAACCCGGTCGTGCCCGGTCCGGCCGAGGAGCTCAACGACTTGACCTTCACCAGGTCACGGCGGTGGAAGGCGTGGTCGAGCCGTTCGGGCACCGCGCCGTCGTGCCGCCACGAGACCGAGTACTGGTACGGGCTGCCGACGAAGGTCCCGCCGCCGTCCGGCTGGGCCAACCGGCCCGCGACCTCGAAGGTCGCCGCGCCGGGCGCGGTCGTCGCGGAGGGCGCGAACAGCACGTCGTCCGGCCGGAACCCGATGAAGCCGTTGCCCGTCTGGCCCCAGGACGCCGTGCGCCTGAAGAACACCTCGGTGTAGCCGGCCTCCGCGCCCGGCTCGTCCACCGACAGTGCGAGCGGCTTGCCCGCGCGGGCGTCGAACACGAACTCGGCGGGACCGGTGACGGTGACGCTCGGCTCCAGCACCTGGGTCAGCTGCCACGTCTCCTGGGTCTGGATGAACGCGTCGACGTAGAACGTGCCCTTGGGCAGGCGTGCCACGACCGTGCCGGACGGGTCGTGGCCCAGGTACGCCTTGGGTCGGGACATGTCGACGAACCGGAAGAAGTACTCCGGCGTCGGCGTGCCGGTGTGGTCGAGGAACGTCATCTTCACGTCGTAGCTCTCGACCTCCTTGGTGACGCCGATCGGGGTGCGCAGCGGCGTGGCGCCGCCGGTGGCCACCACGGCGCCGCCGTACCGGCCGTCCGGCGAGGCCTGCGAGGTGTCGACGGTGACGACGACGGCGGCCTCGCCACCCGCCGGGAGGGTGAGCGACGCCGGCGAGACCTCGACCATGCCGGCGGGCGCGGGGTCGCCCTCCGGGTCGCGCAGGTCGGCGGTCGGCGTCAGCGTCACCGGGCTCGTGCCGGCGTTGCGGTAGGTGATCTCGCGCCGGATCGGCTGGTCGTCGGTGTGCGGCCACCGGGTCACGCCCAGGCTCAGCGACGCGGGTTCGACGGTCAGCGACTGCGTGACGGCCGCGGCCACGTCGACCCGGCCCGCGCCCTGCTCGTGCACGGTCAGGTCGGGGTTGGGCTTCGCGCTCGCCATGAGGGCGCCCTTGATCCGCGCGGGCGGCCAGTCCGGGTGCTGGGCGGCGAGGATCGCCGCCGCGCCCGCCACGTGCGGCGAGCTCATCGACGTGCCCGACAGCGCCACGTGCGCGTCGCCGGCGGGCGTGCCGATGCGGCCGTTCCGCGCCTTGGCGGCGACGATGTCCACGCCCGGCGCGGTGATGTCCGGCTTGATCGCGTCGTCGACCCAGCGCGGTCCGCGCGAGGAGAACTCCGCGAGCCCGTCCGACCGGTCCACCGCGCCGACGGTGAGCGCCAGGTCGGCCGCGGCCGGGCTGCCGATGCTCTGCTCGGACGGACCGCTGTTGCCCGCCGAGACGACGAACAGCGCGCCGGCGCCGGTGAGCCGGTTGACGGCCTGCGACATCGGGTCGGTGCCGTCGGTGCGCATCGAGCTGCCCAGGCTCATGTTGACCACGTCGGCGCCCGCCGCCACGGCCCACTCCATGCCCGCGATGATGTCGGACTCGTAGCCGCCGCCGTGGTCGTCGAGCACCTTGCCGTTGAGCACCGCGCTGTCCGGCGCCACGCCCTGGTAGCGGCCGGAGCCGGTGATGGTGGCGGCGACGTGCGTGCCGTGGCCGACGTGGTCGTCCGCGTCGGGGCTGCCGATGAAGTCGCGCGACTCCACGACGGCCCCCGCGAGGTCCGGGTGGGTCGGGTCGACGCCGGTGTCCAGGACGGCGACCTTCGCGCCCGCGCCGGTGTGCCCGGACTGCCAGGCCCGCGGCGCGCCGATCTGCGGGACGCTGCGGTCGAGCGTGGCGTGGACCGGACCGTCCAGCCACACCTTCGCCACCCCCGCGGCACGCGCGCCCGCCCAGAACGCGCCGTCCTTCGGCGCCTTGACCGCGTACCCGCCGATGCTGGGCAGCGGCTCACCGGCCACGACCGGGCCGGTCGACGTCACGATCAGCGGCGTGACGCGGGTCGAGCGGTCGTCGTAGCCGGCCCGGATCAGGGCGGTGACGTCGAACAGCCGATCGTCCAGCACCCCGGACCGCACGTCGCCCAGCACGTCGGTCGGCAGCACGTGCAGGTCGCCGTGCTCGTCCAGGCGTTGCGCGAACCGCACGTCGGCACGTCCGGGACCGGGGCGCACGTGGGCGCGGCTCCCGTGGACGGTGACGACGTCACCGGTCAGCAGCGTGACCGTCCCCTCCGGTGACGCCCCGACCGGCGGCCCGGCGGCCCGCTGCGGCGGCCCGGCCGCGGCCGGGATGGCGGCGGCGACCATCACGACCGCCGCGAACAGCCCCGACGCGAGTGGTGCCCTGGTCCTGCGGGACATGTGAACTCCCCTCACCGCGGCGGTGCCTCGCCGACCGCCACCGCCCTCAGTGATCAGGACACCTCGGAGAGCCACCGCGTTGCTTCGGGGAGGCGCGACCTAGGGAGCGATACCCACTTGGCCCAGTCGCCCCCAGAGCCATTCCTGCCGGGCCGTCATCGCCGGCCACCGGGTGCCGCCGGGACGCGGGCGCACCTTCGCCGAGTAGGGCGCGGGCCGGTAGGCGGGGTCGAAGAAGCAGCCCGTGCCGTACCGCGCGTCGGCGGCCGGGCAGTCGGCGGCGATCGACGCGGGCGTGGGCTTGCGGCCGGTGCTCTCCCACGTCACGAGCGCCCGCAACGCGGTGGCGTGCTCGGCGTCGCTGAGCGCGCTGTGCTCGTCCTCCGAGGTGAACGCCTGCACGAGGTTCCCCTCCGTGCCCGCGCCGACCCGGCTCGCCCGGTACGCCGCCTCGTGCTCCACGAACGCCGTGGGGTCGCCGATCGCGTGCACGGTGATCACCGGGATCGACACCGCGCCGGTCGGGTCGCTGTCGTAGGACAGGTCCCGCACGGCCGACGGCGTGGCGCTGAACCGCTCGACGCCCGCGTTCAACGCCTCGTCGTCGTGCGAACCGGTGTACCGCACTCCCCTGTTGCCGAACGGGTTCCGCCCGCCGAGCCGGTGGTGCACGATGTCGCGGAACGTGAACGTGGCGAAGGTGAGGTGCGACGCGAGCGCGCTTTCGGGGACCTTGGTGACGGCGAGGATGTCGTCCAGGTTGCGCTGTTGCAGCGCGCTGCGCTCGGCGGGCGGCGACTGGTGGCCCGTGCACTCCTGGAGCCGGGCGAGCAGCCCCGCGCCGGTCATCGTCGAGTCGGCGCGCAGCCCCATCCACAACGGGTACTGCGGTTCGTCCCGGCGCGGGTGGTTGCCGCAGTAGTACTGGTAGACCACGCGCAGGTCGACGCGGTAGTCGTAGCCGCGCGACCCGCCCGCGAGCACGCCGCTGGTGAGCAGCGCGGCGTCGTAGGAGTCGTAGATCTCGATGGTCTTGGCGGCCACGTTCCCGCCCCACGACTCGCCGTGCAGGAACGTCTTGTGCGGCCGGCCGAACCGCTGCCCGAACACCTTCCGCGCGTTCTCGGTGTCCTCGGCGCCCATCCGGGTGCCGTAGCCGCCGCGCCGGTAGGACGAGCCCGCCAGCGCGAAACCCTCCCGCACCACCACCGCCCAGCGGTCCAGGTCCTCGGCGGGGCGCTGCGCGGTCGGCGCGCCCAGGTCGGGGCCGCCGTGCGCGTGCACGACCAGCGAGCCGTTCCAGTCCGCCGGGATCGCGAACGCGTGGAACGCGCCGTCGGCGTCCTGCCCGCCGTAGCAGGTCGCGTCCGCCGGCAGCCGTGCGGGACACGGGATCCGGCCGGTGTCGGCGGACGCGGGCGCGGTGGCGAGCACCGCGGTCAGCGTCACGGCGAGCGCCGCGCTCAAACCGGAGCGGTTCACGGACGACCTCCTCCGAAGAGCGGCGGCGCCTCGTCGCGCCACGGTGCACGTCGTGTGCGCGTCACCCCGGGTGGGCCACGTCCGGGGAGAACCTGGGGTTGCCCTGACGCCGCCGGGCAAACGCCCCGGCGGAACGGGCGCAGGTGGTCCAGCGCGCCCCGGCGGTCGAGCGGGCGGACCTCGCGGCAGGCGTCGAAGAGCCGGACGGCGTGGTGGCTCGACCGGGACAGGCCTTCCCGCGCGGTCGACGGTCCCCCTCGGTTCCGCTGTCCGGCCGACGCCGACGGTCCCGCCCGAGGCTACCGTTCGAATCGATTCAGCGGACATCTCGCACTGGAGCGACCATGCCCAAGTTACGCACGCCCGCAGCCGTCCTCGCACTGGCCGTGGCCCTGCCGCTGCTGACCGCGCCCGTCGCCCGGGCGGCGGCCCTGGTCACCGAACTCCCGGGCCTGCCCGGCTACCCCACCCACCGGACCGTCGCGGTCAACGACCTCGGCCAGGTCATCGGCTTCACCAGCGGGAACGGCGCGCCGCACACGGTGCACTGGTCACCCGGCGGCGCGCACACCGACCTCGGCCCCGGCATCCCGTCCGGGCTCAACCAGGCCGGCCAAGTGCTGGTCCAGGAGGCCGTCAACGGCGCGGGCCCCTACGTCCAACGGCCGCGGATCTGGCACGCGGGCAAGGTCACCGACATCTCGCCGGGCGGCGGCTGGGTCGTCGCGTCGGCGATCAACGCCAAGGGCTCGGTGCCGATGACGTACTCCACGTCGTCGTCGGGCTACCACCAGGAGCGGGCCGTCGTGTGGCAGGACGGCAAGCACACGGCGTTGCCGTTGACGGGGCCCCACCTGTGGCTGAGCGCGATCAACGACGCCGGGGTGGTCGCGGGCAACAAGCTGCCCATGTTCAGCGGCGACGCGTACGCGTTCCGCTGCGTGGACACCACCAGGTGCGAGCGGCTGGCCACCGTGCCCGGCTCCGGCACGTACTCCGTCGAAGCGATCAACGAGGCCGGGGTGATCGTCGGCAACGAGGGCACGCAGGCGTTGCGCTGGGCGGGGTCGGAGGTGACGGTGCTGAGCAAGTCCGGCGGCGTGGCGAACGGCCCGCAGGCGATCAACGAGCGCGGCGACGTCGTCGGCTGGACCACCGAGTTCGACGGCGACCGCAAGGCCGTGCTGTGGCCCGGCGGCGGCAAGCCGGTGGACCTGGGCGTGCCCGGCCCGTCCGAGGCGGTCGCGGTCAACGAGCGCGGTGACGTGGTCGGCTGGAGCTCGGCGGACAACCCCGACGCGGCCCGCGCGTTCCTGTGGCGCAACGGGAGGGTGACCTACCTCGGGTCGCTCGGCGGCGCGCACAGCCTTCCCACCGCGTTGAACGACCGGGGCACGATCGTCGGCGAGAGCACCACCGCCGACGGCACGCTCAAGGCCGTGAAGTGGACCCTGATCAGCACCACGCCGGTCCGCTGATCACGGCTGGAACCGGTAGCCCCGGCCCGGTTCGGTGACCAGGTGCCGCGGGTGGGCGGGGTCCGGTTCGAGCTTGCGGCGCAGCTGCACCAGGTAGACGCGCAGGTAGTGGGTGGCCGACGTGTGGTTCGGCCCCCACACCTGCGCGAGCAGCCGCTGCGCGCTGAGCACCTCGCCGCCCGCCCGCACCAGGGCTTCCAGCAGGCCCCACTCGGTCGGCGTCAGGTGCACCTCGGCGCCGTCGCGGTGGATCTTCTTCGCGGTCAGGTCGACGGTGAACGACGCCGCCCGCACCGGCGGCTCGTCGGCGTCGGTCCGCCGCCTGCCCGACCGGCGCACGGCCGCCCGCAGCCGCGCCAGGAACTCGTCCATCCCGAACGGCTTGGTCACGTAGTCGTCGGCGCCCGCATCCAGCGCCCTGACCTTGTCCGCCGGGTCGAGCCGGGCGGACAGCACGACGATCGGCGCGGACGTGACCCGGCGCAGACCGGTGATCACGGCGAGGCCGCCCAGGTCCGGCAGGCCGAGGTCGAGCACCACCACGTCGGGCCCGTCCTCGGCCGCGCGCAACGCCGACGCGCCGTCCGACGCGGTCAGCACCCGGTAGCCGTGGGCGTTCAGGCTGATCCGCAGCGCGCGCACGATCCCCGGGTCGTCGTCGACCACCAGGACCGTGGTCATGCCGTCGTCACCCCGGCGATCGGCAGCGAGATCACGATCGTCAGGCCGCCACCGGGGGTGTCCTCGGCGGTGATGGCGCCGCCCATCGCGTCCACGAACCCCTTCGCCACGCTCAACCCGAGGCCGATGCCCGGCGTGGCCTCCCGGTCCCCGAGGCGTTGGAACGGCGCGAACACCGCGGTCGCCGTGTTCTTCGGCAGCCCCTGCCCGTAGTCGACGACCCGCAGCTCCACCCGGTCGCCGTACGCGCTGGCGCGCACCGCGACCTCCGGCTCGTCGGCCTCGATCCGGCCGTCGCCGTCCACGTCGACCACGCGGCGCGGGCGGAGCCTGCCGTGCCGCAGGGCGTTGTCGATCACGTTCGCCACCACGCGTTCGAGCAGGCCCAGGTCGGCGAGCACGGGCGGCAGGTGCTCGGCCACGTCCACGGACACCGCGCGGCGCTCGTCGATGCCGGCCAGAGCCCGCGCTACCACCTCGTCGTAGGTCACCGCGCGCAGTTGCGGCACGACCGCGCCGGTGGCCAGCCGGGACGAGTCGAGCAGGTTGTCGATCAAGCCCGTCAGCCGGTCCGCGGACACCTCGACGGTCTCCAGCAGCTCGGCGGTGTCCTCTTCGGACAGCCGCAGGTCGGCGTCGCGCAAGCTGCCGACCGCGGCCTTGATCGACGTCAGCGGCGTGCGCAGGTCGTGGCCGACCGCGGACAACAACGCGGTGCGCAGCTCCGTGGTCTCCGCGCGACGCTGCGCCTGCGCCGTCTCGGCGGCCATCCGCTGCTGCCGCAACGCCATCAGCGCCTGACCCGCCGCCGCCTCCAACGCCCGCTGGTCGGCCGCCGGCAGCGTCCGACCCCGCAACGCCAAGTGCACGTCCGCCGTCACGGGCACGTCCACGTCCGCCTCGTCCGGCTCGGCGCAGGGCTGCGGCCCGACGCACGCCACCCGTTCCCACTCGCCCTCACGCCGCTCCAGCAGAGCCACCGACTCCAGCGCGAAGTTCTCCCGCACCTTCTCCAACAACCGGGCCAGCGGGAACGGGCTGGTCAGCACCGTGCGCGCGTAGGAGGCGAGCAGCGCCGCCTCGGTGCGGGCCCGCGCGCCCTGCACCGCCAGCCGCGCCGCGTGGTCCACCACGAACGCGACCAGCACCCCCACCACCAGCATCGCGACGAGCGTGACCAGGTTCGCCGGCGTCGCCACGGCCAACGTGTAGTACGGCGGGGTGAAGAAGAAGTTCAGCAGCCCCGCCCCGAAGAACGCCGCCGCCACCGCCGGTCCTTGCCCACCGACCAGCGCGACCACGACGGTGGCCAGGAAGAACCCGACCAGGTCCGTGGAGAACGCCAAACCTTCACCCAGCAGCAACCCCACCCCGGTCACGACCCCGGGCAGCAGCACCGCCAACATCCAGCCGAGCAGCCCTCGGAACCAGGGGTGCGCGGCAGGCGCCCACCGCCGGCGCGGGCCACGACGCGCCTCGTCGTGGGTGACCATGTGCACGTCGATCGGCCCCGACGCCTGCACCGTCGCCGCGCCGATGCCCTCGTCGAACACCCTGGCCAGCCGCGACCGGCGAGACGTGCCGAGCACCAGCTGAGTGGCGTTCACCCCGCGGGCGAAGTCGAGCAGCGCGGTCGGCACGTCATCACCGACCACCGTGTGGAACGTCGCGCCGACATCCTCGGTCACCCGCCGCAACCCCGCCACCAGCTGCGGCGACACACCCGCCAACCCGTCACCGCGCAGGATGTGCACGACCAGCAGCTCCGCGCCCGCACGAGCCGCGATCCGCCGGGCCCGCCGGATCAACGTCTCGCTCTCCGGGCCGCCGCTGATCGCGACCACGACCCGTTCCCTGGTCTCCCAGGTGTCGGTGATGCTCTGCTCCGAGCGGTAGCGCTGCAACGCCACGTCGACCTGGTCGGCCAACCACAACAGCGCCAGCTCCCGCAACGCGGTCAGGTTGCCCACCCGGAAGTAGTTGCCCAACGCCGCATCGATCTTGTGCGCGGCGTAGACGTTGCCGTGGGCGAGACGGCGACGCAGCGCCTCCGGCGTCAGATCGACCAGCTCGACCTGCTCCGCACGCCGCACCACCTCATCCGGCACCGTCTCCCGCTGCCGCACACCCGTGATCCGCTCGACCACGTCGTTGAGGGACTCGAGGTGCTGCACGTTCACCGTGGACAACACGTCGATGCCCGCCTCCAGCAGCTCCTCCACGTCCTGCCACCGCTTCGCGTTGCGAGAACCGGCCGCGTTCGTGTGCGCCAGCTCGTCGACCACCACCACCTCCGGCCGGCGGGCGAGCAACGCGTCCACGTCCAGCTCTGTGTTGGATTGCGCCGCCTCCGGCGTCGCGGGCGAGGTCGCCGGGAAGTCGACCGTTCGCGCCTGATTTTCCGGCGATCGAAGAGCGTGATCGCCGGAAAATGAGTCGCGAACGGTCGACGCGTCCTCGCGGGGTTGGTCAACCTCGTCGGTGGACTGGGGAGGAGCGAGATCGGGGGTGATGGCGGAGGTGCGGGCAGGGGTGGGGGTGGCGGTGGGGGTGAGGGCGGAGGCGGGGTTGGGATGGGGGTGGGAGTGGGGGTGGTGTCGAGGCAGTTGTTCGAGGCCCGTGAGCAGGGTGGCGGTGTTCTCGCGGCCGTGGGTCTCGACCAGGCCGACCACCACGTCCGTGCCCCGGTCCTGACGCCGGTGAGCCTCGCCGAGCATGGCGAACGTCTTGCCGACACCGGGTGCCGCGCCCAGGTAGATCCGCAGCTCGCCGCGCTTGCGCTTGCCGTCCACGGCCCCAGTGTGCGCGTGTCCGTTCCCCCGCGCGGCCGAACCTCGGTCCTTTACGCGGTCTTGACGGTCCGTCGAAGTGTTCACCCGGAGTTCGGCTCCGGTCACCACCCGGCGCACGGCGGCGACACGATACTTCGGGCTGCCGCCGTTCGGGTCATGATCGGAGTACCGCATGTCGCATGACCACCTCCACGACCACCACCACGAGGACGTGGAGGGCAGCTGGCGCGACGACCAGGACGACCGGCCGCTCTCGGTGGCGCGACGGCGGTTCCTCGCCGGTCTGGGCGCGGCCGGTGTGGCGACCACGGTGGGCGCGCTGCCCGCCCACGCCCACGGCGACCGGCCGGCCGTGCCGGTGAACCCGTGGGCCGGGCGCGGGCGCTGGTACGCGGGCGACCACCACATCCACACCAAGTACTCCAACGACGCCCAGTACGAGGTCGCGCAGCAGGTCGCCAAGGCGCGCGAACACGGGCTCGACTGGGTGGTGATCACCGACCACGGCGGCGTCGCGCACGAGAAGTTCTCCGTCGACCAGGTCGCGCCGGACATCGAGCGCGCCCGCCGGTCGCACCGGGACGTGCTGGTCTACCAGGGTCTGGAGTGGAACATCCCGGGCGCCGAGCACGCCACCGTGTTCCTGCCGCCCGGCCGGTCCACCGTGGACATCCTGCGCGCGTTCGAAGCGGCCTACGACGGCGGTGTCCTGTCCACGCCGGTCGCGAACGGCGGCAAGGGCCTGCTCGCCCGCTCCACGTCGGCCGACGGCGAGCCGCACGCGCTGGCGGCCCTGCGGTACCTGGAGGCGCAGGTGCTCGCCGGCCGCACCGAGATCGCGCTGATGTTCGCCAACCACCCGGCCCGGCGCGGCGTGGACAGCCCGCACGAGTTCCGCGGCTGGCGCGACGCGGCGCCCGGCGTGGCGGTCGGCATGGAGGGCGCGCCCGGCCACCAGGCGTCGGGCATCCCGACGGCGAACGGCGGCCGGGGCGCCGCGCGCGGGCTCTACGACGCCTCGCCCAACCAGGACAGCTTCCCCGGCTTCGCGCCGACCGCGACCGAGAACCCCTACCGCACCTACGGCGGGTTCGACTGGATGACCGCCAAGGTCGGCGGCCTGTGGGACTCGCTGCTCGCCGAGGGCCGGCCGTGGTGGGTCACCGCCACGTCCGACTCGCACCGGGTGCACCTGGACACCTACAAGCAGGGCGACGGCGACCACGACACGACCGGCAGCCGCGGCGCGCCCGTCGACACCGGCGTGCCGCGGGTCGAGAGCGACTACTGGCCGGGCTTCTACAGCTCCACGCTGGTCGGCGCGGACTCCAAGTCCTACGTGGACGTGATGCGCGGCATGCAGGGCGGCAAGGTCGTCGCGGTGCACGGGCGGATCGTCGACGGGCTGAACCTGCGGGTGCGCTCCCTCGGCGAGGGCGACGACCGGGGCGTCACGATCGGCGGCCGCACGTTCGTCCGGCGCGGCCAGGACGTCGAGGTGGTGATCGAGGTCGACCTGGCGCGTGGCGCGAACTTCGCGGGCGTCGTGCCGCGCCTGGCGAAGGTGGACCTGATCGCCGGTCCGATCACCGGCCCGGTGGCGGACCGCGACGCGTTCTCCGCGCCCGCCACGACCGTGGTGAAGACGTTCGAGGTCGCCCGCACCGCTCGGGGCACGGTGAAGTTCACGCACGTGTTCCGCCGCGTGGAAGGCGCGTTCTACCTGCGGCTGCGCGGATCGGACGGCCACCGGCTCACCTCGGACGGCCACCCGGTGATGGACGTGGTCGGCGACGCCGACCCGTGGGCGGACCTGTGGTTCTACGCGAACCCGGTGTTCGTGGACGTCCTCTGATGACCTGGCTCGGCGCCGTGCCCGCCCTGCCCGGCGAGCACGGCGCGGCGCACGTGGACGCGCTGCTGCTGGCGGCGCTGGCCGGTGTGGCGGCGGACTTCGTGTGCACGCACACCGACCGGTCCGGGACGGTCGCCGTGACCACGTTGTCCGCCCACGTGACCGGTGACGTCGACGTGGACCGGTTGGCGGGGGCGCTGGGCGGGCCGGTGGCCGTGCTCGACGACTCCGGCACACCGGCCGCGCGTGCCGCTCGCGCCGGTCGCGACCGCCGCGACGGCCGGTGCGTCCGATTCCCCGGCCAGTCGGCGCTCACCGGCACGCACCCCGCCGCCGAGGTGGTGGCCGTGTCGGCGATCGACCGGGTGGTCGGCATCGGAGTCGAGGTCGCGCCGACCGACCCGGTGCGGACGCTGGGTTTCCTGCGCCCGGTGTGCCGGGACGGTGAGCTGCTGCTACTCGTGGAGCCCGCCGTCGGCGGCGTGCTGCGGCCGGCGGAAGCGGAAAGCCCGCACCAGTGCCGCGGGGGTCATTGACCGGATGCCGGGACCGCCCGCGAACGCCCACAGGGCGATCACCGGGTCGCAGATCGCGCAGCCCAGCGACGAGTGCTCGGCGAACGGCACGATCGGGTTGCCGTGCAGGTGGTGCGCCACGTCGGCGGCCGTGTGCACGAGCCACCCGATGCCGATGAACGTCCACGACGTCAGGCCGCGGTAGGCGCAGAAGGTGATGACGGCGGTGATGGCGAACTCCCACGCGCCCAGCCCGCCGCCGCTGAGGTACGCCGCGCCGGCGCCGCCGACCATGATCGCGTTGAACGGTCGGCGGTGCCGGTCGGGGACGAAGGAGTTCAGGAGCACGTACAGCACGCCGATGAGCAGTGCCGAGACCACGACCATGGTTGGCGGTCCTTGTCGTCGCAGGTGATCGTTGCGCCTGGGACGTTAGGAGCGCGGCGGACGGCGCGGCAGTGGCCGCGGTGCCAGACCCCGACGGGTTCTCGCCAAACACCGGCCGCCGCTGCTCGCCGACCCGCGCGACGACGGGGGCCGGTGGCGCTGATCGCACCACCGGCCCCCGTCCCCCGTCCCGGCGCTAGGCCTCCGCCGCGACCTTGGGCTGCTGCTCGACCAGGTCCAGGCTGGTGCGCAGGGTGATCGGCTTGAGCAGCAGGGCCGCGACCACGCCGATGACCGCGATGGCCGCCGAGATCAGGAAGATGTGCCCGGTGGCGTCGCCGTACGCGTTGCGGACGATGTGCTGCACCGCGTCCGGCAGCACGTTCAGGTTGAGGCTGCCGCCGCCACCGCCGCTGACGGGGATGCCCGCCGCGGTCAGGTCGCGGGTGATGGCGTCCTCGACCCGCCGCGCCAACACCGCGCCGAGCACCGACACGCCGATCGTGCCGCCGAGCGACCGGAAGAACGCGATGGTGGAGCTGGCCGCGCCGATGTCCTTCAGCGGCACCGTGTTCTGCACCGCGAGCACCAGGTTCTGCATGCTCATGCCGACTCCGACGCCCACCAGCAGCATCGCGCCGCCGACCAGCACCAGCGAGGTGTCGTGGTCGATCTGGCCCAGCGCGAGGAACCCGAGCACCAGGGTGGCCGCGCCGATCACGATGTAGGGCTTGACCCGACCGGTCTTGGTGATCAGCCGCCCGGACACGATGGACGCGGCGAGCACGCCCACCATCATCGGGATGGTCAGCAGGCCCGCCTCGGTCGGGGTGTAGCCGCGGCCGATCTGGAAGTACTGGCCGAGGAACACCGCGCCGCCGAACATCGCCATGCCCACCGCCACGCTGGCCAGGATCGCCAACGCCGTCGTGCGCTGCTTCACGATCCCCAGCGGCACCACCGGCTCCGCGGCCCGCGCCTCGACCGCGACCGCGCCGCCCAGCAGGACCACCGACGCGCCGACCATGGCGAAGCTCTGCCACGACAGCCACGCGAACGAGCTGTCCACGAACGAGATCCACACCAGCAGCACGCTCACGCCGACCGCGATCAGGCTCGCACCCAGGTAGTCGATCTTCACGTTGTCCCGCCGGACCGTCTTCACCTTCAACGTGGCCTGGAGCACGAACAGCGCGACCACCGCGACCGGCACGCCGATGAAGAAGCACCAGCGCCAGCCCAGCCACGAGGTGTCCACGATGAGGCCGCCGAGCAGCGGGCCGCCGACCGTGGCCAGCGCCATCACGCCGCCGAGGTAGCCGTTGTACCGGCCGCGCTCGCGTGGCGGGATCATCGCCGCGATCACCACCTGCACCAGCGCCTGCAGGCCGCCGACGCCGATGCCCTGGAACGCGCGCGCCGCGATGAGCTGACCCGCGCTCTGCGCGAAACCGCTGACCACCGAGCCCAGCACGAAGATCACGATGGCGACCTGGACGAGGGTCTTCTTGTCGAACAGGTCCGCGAGCTTGCCCCACACGGGCGTGGTGGCGGTCGCGGTCAACAGGGTCGCGGTGACCACCCAGGTGTACTGGGTCTGCGAGCCGTTGAGCGCGCCGATGATCTGCGGCAGCGCCGTCGAGACGACGGTGCCGCTGAGCATCGCGACGAACAGCACCAACAGCAGACCGCTCAGAGCCTCCAGGACCTGGCGGTGGCTCATCGTGCCGTTGGTGGTGGCGGGTGCGCTCATCGCGCGGCCTCCAAGGTGGAGCCGAGGGCTCCTTCGACGTCAATGGTCAGGCGCCCCAGCGATTTGGTCAGCGCCTCGACCTCTTCAGGGCTCCAGTCGGCAAGCGCGCGGCTCAGGAGCCGGTCGTACCAGTCGCGGGCGACGGCCAGCTCGCCGTGCCCGCGTTCGGTCACCACGAGGATGCTGGCGCGGCCGTCGTCGGGATCGGCACGCCGTTCGACCAGCCCGTTGGCGACCAGCGCGGCCACCGCGCGGCTCACCGTGGACGGGTCGAGACCGGCGTGGACGGCCAGCTCCTTGGCGTGGCACCCGGTGGGGTTCGCGCCGGCGCGGGCGATCAGGGCGAGTGTGCCGATCAGACCGGGCGGTAGCGAGTGAGGTCGCTGCTTGACCATCCGCACGACCCTCAGCAGGTCGCGCAACCGGTCTTCCAGCTCCCGCGCGACGGCGTCCATGCCGTCCCCCCATCTCCTCGCATTGCTTGCCACATACAACTATCATCTAAACTTGCACGACGTGCAAGTTTGCCCGGTGTGCAGTGAGTTACAACAAAAAGCTGCACAGCGTGCACGTTTTGGTACCGTGGGTCACCGTCACCACGCCGAGCAGCGGCCCGGTCACGCCGGGTCGGGAACGGACCGCCGATGACCACCGCTCCCCCGGGCAAACGTCCCTCCTCCGGCCGACCGACCGTCCCCCTGCCGCCCGAGCTGACCCGCCGCGACGCCGGCCCGTTCGACCCGCCGACCGCCCTGACCCGCCTCGGCGAGCAGGGGCCGGTGCACCGGATGGCCATGCTCGACGGCGACCCGGTGTGGATCGTCACCAGCCACGAGCTGGCCCGCACCCTGCTCGGCGACCCGCGGCTGAGCTCGGACCGGTTCCGCAGCCGCCGCGTGCTGGAGAAGCTGCCCCAGCCGGTCCGCGCCAGGTTGACCGACGCCCGGGCGCGGGCGGGCAGCTTCATCACCATGGACCCGCCCGAGCACACCCGGTACCGCAAGCTGCTCACCGGCCAGTTCACCGTGCGCCGGATGCGTCAGCTCGAACCGCGCATCCAGCGGATCGTCGCCGACCACCTCGACGCGATGATCGCCGCCGGACCGGGCGCCGACCTGGTGCGGGCGTTCGCGCTGCCGGTGCCTTCCCTGGTCATCTGCGAGCTGCTCGGCGTCGAGTACGCCGACCGCGACGAGTTCCAGGAGCGCACCGGGAAGCTGCTGCGCCTGGACCTGCCCGTGGCCGAGGTGATGCGGCTCGCCGACGAGCTGCGGGCCTTCATGCACGGCCTGGTGCGCGCCAAGCGCGCCGAGCCGACCGACGACATGCTGTCCGGCCTGATCGAGGCCGACCCGACGCTCACCGACGACGAGCTGATCGGCATGGCGAACCTGCTGCTGGTCGCCGGCCACGAGACGACGGCCAACATGCTGGCGCTGGGCACGTTCGCGCTGCTGGAGCACCCCGGGCAGCTCGCCGCCCTGCGCCAGGACCCGGCGCTGGTCGGCGGCGCGGTCGAGGAGCTGTTGCGCTACCTGTCGATCGTCCACCTCGGCGTCGTGCGCACCACGCTGGCGGAGGTGGAGATCGCGGGCGAGGTGGTCCCGGCCGACTCGACGGTGCTGGTCTCCGTCCCCGCGGGCAACCGCGACCCCCACCACTACCCCCGGCCGGACGAGCTGGACGTGACCCGCGCCCGCGGGCCGCACCTGGCGTTCGGGCACGGCGTGCACCAGTGCCTCGGCCAGCAGTTGGCCCGGGTGGAGATGACGGCCGGCTTCACCGGGCTGCTGACCCGGCTGCCCGGCCTGCGGCTGGCCGTGCCGGCGGCGGAGGTCCCGATGCGCGACGACATGCTGGTCTACGGCGTGCACGCGCTCCCGATCACCTGGGACGCCTGAGCGCGCCCCCGATCGGCGGCGTTTGGCCGACTTTCGTCACGGGCACTCCGGGATGGGCAGACCGCCGATCTCGACGTCATCCGCCCTGGGGTCGAAGAATCCGAGCGGTGACCACAAAGGACATTCCGGGCCATGGCTCCGCTCTGCCCGAGAAGAAGGCCGGCGCAGCCATGACCGCCACCCCCCTGAATCGAGGTCATCCGTGACGACCGAAATCCACGTGACAACCCTGGGCCACTGGTCGAACTCGAGCGCCGGCCCCACCACGTCGTTCCACCTGGCCGCGGACGACGCCGAGGTGATGCTCGACGTCGGCGTCGACCCGGTCGGCAGGCTCCAGGCCGCCGGCCTGTCGCCGACCGACGTCACGCACGTGTACGTGTCGCACCTGCACTCCGACCACGTCGGCGGGTTCGCCAACTTCGTGTTCACCCGCAGCCTGCTCAACCGGGCGGGTGACGTCCCACTGCTCAAGCTGACGATCGTGGGGCACCCGTCGGTCCTGGCCGGGCTCAAGGAGCTGCTGCGGGTCCAGTACCCGGAGCGGGAGTTCGACCTCGCGTGGGTCGAGTGCGCCGAGGAGCCCGTGGCGCTGGGCGGGCAGCTGACGATGCGGCTCGTGCCGACCGACCACCCGGTGCCGTGCTACGGCGTCGTGGTCGAAACCGGTCGGGCGAGGATCGGGTTCACCGCCGACACCGGCCCGGTGCCCTCGCACCAGCACGACTTCGCCGGCTGCGACGTGCTGATCGGCGAGGCGTTCGGCTTGCGGGGTGACGTGGGCGAGAGCATCCACCGCCGCGGCCACATGACGGCCGAGGACCTCGGCGAGCTGGTGGCGGCCACCCGGCCGAAGTTCGTGGTGCCCTTCCACTTCGGCCAGGAGTACGCGGACGCGGACAAGCGCGCCGAGCTGCTGAGCGCCTGCGGCGCGGCGGAGGTCACCACCGTCGACCCGGTCGACGCCAAACCCGTGACCATCGGCGGCTGACCACGCGCGTCCGGCCGGTGAGGACGTCGGGCGTCCCCACCGGCCGGGTGACGTGCGCCGTGCTCAGCCCAGCAGGCAGAGCAGGGAGCAGGCGGTCGCCGAGGACCACGCCGAGTACGACGGCGGGGTGCCGGCCGGCGAGTTGCGCGGCGTGTACTTCGCCTTCGCCTGGTTGGTCATCGGGTACAGGGTCAGGAGGGCGTAGGTGGAGCAGTAGAAGGTCTTCGTCTCACCCGGTTGGAGGGTGAACGTGCCGGCTGCCGCCTCGCACGCGGGCTCCTCGTAGTCCACGACCCGGGCGTCGGTGACCGCCACCGGGCCCTGGTTGGTCACCGTGATCCGCCAGTACGCGGTGGCGTTGAGCAGTCCCAGCGTGCCCACGGGCGCCTTCTTCGCCCACGGTCCCGACCCACCGGGTCCGCAGTGGGACACCGTCTTCGAGGCGCAGATCTCCTTGTCCACCGTCACCACCGGCTGGCAGGCCGCGCCGGGCGCGACCGGGACGGTGACGGTGTTGGAGGTGAACGCGCCGGTCGCGTCCGTGCCGGTGGCGGTGTTGGCGACATCGGCCACGGCGCAGGCGGCGCTGATCGTGGTGCGGAAGCACACCTGCGGCGTGTCGCCCGTGAAGTCGACCACCAACCGGGGTTGGTTGCCGCCGCCGAAGTCGGCGCCGCTGGTCAGCACCAGCGTGGTGGTGACGGCGATCGTCGGGTGCGCGGTCGGCGACACGCCGCTGAGGTCGACCGAGCCGTCCGGCGCGAAGCCGGGCGTGGCCACGGTGGCTCCGTCCTGGTCCACGACGGTCACCCGGGACGCGCCGAAGTCGACGTTGCCCGGCGTGACGCCGACGAGCCGCGCGGAGCCGTAGCCCTGCACGTGGTCGGTGTCGCCGTCGCAGTAGAACGCGCCCGGCGTGAGCGAGACCTGGCCGCCGGAGCGCACGCACGGCGAGCTGCCCGTGAGCGGGTCCATCGAGAACAGCACGCCCGCGTCGCCGAGACCGATCATGCAGCCCGTCGGGACGTCGTAGGCGTAGCCGTAGTCGCGGGTGTTGCCGCCGCTGACGCCGGGGTGGGTGATCGGGTTGGGCAGTCCCGCGCACGCCGCCGCGGTGGTCCAGTCGTGGCAGACCGCCGCGCCCGCGTACGGGCCGCCCCAGATCGCCAGGTAGCTGCGGAGGTGGCCGTCCGGGTCGGTGATCACCTCGGGGTTGAACGCGATCACGCCGGCGGGCAGCGCGGCCACCGAGGACGGTGCGGGCAGCGCCGAGCCGTCCAGCGCGTAGCAGGTGGTCACGTCGGGCGACCCGGTCATGGTGGAGCAGGCGCCGACCTGCGCGCCCGTCGTGCTGTACGCGGTGTAGGCGTTGTAGGTGTAGTTGCCGGCCGCGCCGAGGGGCCGGGGCGCGGCCCACCCGGCGCACGCGGCGGCGGTGGTCGGGTCGAAGCAGCCCATGGCCGCCTGCAGGCCGGTGTTGGGCCGCGACGACGAGGCGAACACCTTGCCGGCCACGACCGTCATCGCGCCGTAGAAGTACAGGCTGCTGGGCGTGTCGCCGCTGGGCGGGACGATCGGCGCGTACGGCTGGCCGGGGCAGGCCGCGCGGGTGGCGACGGTCCAGCAGGTGACCGCGCCCGTGCTGGCCACGCCGTAGAGGTTGCCGCCGACCTCGACCAGGCCGGCCAGGCTGTACACGCCGGACGGTGAGCCGCCGGCGGCCATCAGGGGCCAGTAGCCGCAGTTCGCGGCGGCGGCCAGGTCCAGGCAGCCGACACCGACCGACGAGGGGGTCACGGCGGCGTAGAGGACCTGCGAGGTGTTGGCCGGGTCGCGGAAGTACTGCTGCGCCATCCCGCTGCCGATGTCGCCGGTCGCGCCGCTGCCGAGCGGGCCGGGCGTGGTGTTGAGCGGCTTGGGCCACGGTCCGCCCGCGCAGAGCTGCCCGGTGGCCAGGTCGCTGCACACCACCTTCGCCACGTTCGGGGCCGCGTGGTGGTAGATGTTCCACGCCTGGAGGGCGCCGGTGGGCGTGCGGTGCAGCAGCGGGGTGAACCCGTCGCCGCCGGTCGCCGTGGTGGCCGCCTGGACGGGCGGGGTGAGCAGGCCGGACAGCGCCGTGCCGCCGGGCCGGGCGTCGGGGTTCTGCGCGCGCACCGCGACCACGCCCGAGGCGGGTTCGGTCGCCTGGAAGGTGCTCCCGTCCGTGGACCAGGACGGCGACCACCCGGGCGGCACGTCCAGCGAGCCGGGGACGTAGGACTGCCCGGCGCCGATCGCGTCGGTGATCGTCGCCTGCCCGGCGGCGGCCGCGTTGTTGTCGTAGTCGACGACCCAGGTGGCCGTGGCGCCGTGACCGGCGGGTGAGGACACCCCCCGGACGGATTTCGTCAACGTCGACACGGCCGCCGCGGCGGGGTCGGCCGCCGCGCCGGGGACCGTGACGGCGAAGGCCACGAGCGCGCCCGTCGTCAGAACCATGACCAGACGTCTTCGCATGACGGTTCTTCTTTCCCACAGCCGGAACTCGGGGTCGTCCGGGACCCCAGGCACGCTAGGGACCTGCACCGATGCCGAGGTCCGAGGTCACCCGGCTGCGGCGCACGAGCATCCCGACAGCGCAGCGCCGACGGGATCGGCCCATACCGGGACGCGTCATTCCACGTCGGCGCCGCACGGCATTTCACCCGGGTGCGCCCGATTTCGGCCTACTGCGCGCCGGGTGGACGCGATAGACGGCGGCAACCGGGCGAGTCCTGGTCGCCGCTCGGGTGAACCGCGGCGAAACCCGCCTCCAGCCGGTCGATCATCACGTCGATCAGCTCGGACAGCTCGGGGCGTTCGGCGGCGTCCAGCCACCAGCCGACGACCACCCGCAGGGTCGCCATCACGGTGGCCGCGAACATCGCCGGGTAGAGGTCGGTGGTCGGGTCGACGCCGACCCGGGCCGCGACGACGGCGGCGAGCTCCCGTTCCTGCACGGCGAACGCGGCGATCTGGTGCGGCAGCAGGGCGGGCGTGCGGCGCAACGCGCGCAGCTGCGCCACCCGCTCCGGGTCGATGCGGTCGGGCACCACGTCCACCAGGGCCGACCGCAGCGCCGGCAGCACCGGCTCGCCTTCGGGGCGGGCGGCGAAGGCGTGGACGAACGCGGCGGCCGTGGCCACGTCACCCGCGACCACGGCCTCCTCCTTGGAGGAGAAGTAGTTGAAGAACGTGCGCAGCGAGACACCCGCCTCGTTGGCCACCTGTTCGACGGTCACCCCGTCGAGGCCGTGCTCCACGCACAGCCGCAGGGCGGCGTCGGCCAACGCCGTCCGGGTGGCGAGCTTCTTGCGTTCGCGCAGTCCTGACACGCGCGAAAGTGTCGCACTTGTCCGACCGTGAGCCGGACAAGTGCGACACCGTGTCTTCCCGCGGCCGAGCCGCGACCCGCCAGGTCAGCGGCCCGTCGGCGGCCTCTCAGCGGCCCCTCAGTGGCCCGCGGCCATCTCCGCCGCCAGCCGCTCGTCACCGCTGAGCGTCTTGAGCGGCTTCTCCTTGATGAACAGCACCGCCACCAGCGCCAGCACGGCGATCGGCGCGCCGATCAGGAACAGCTCGGCGGTGGCCGTGGCGTAGATCTCGCGCACGATCACCCGCACCGGCTCGGGCAGCAGCGACAGGTCGGGCACCGCGGCCTCGCCGCCGGTGGGCGCCGGGCCGAACTTCTCCTCGCTCAACGCGGTCACCCGGTTCGCCAGCACCGCGCCCAACGCGCTCACGCCGATCGCGCCGCCGAGGCTGCGGAAGAACGTGAGGGTCGAGGTCGTGGCGCCGAGGTCGCGGGCGGGCACGTCGTTCTGCGCGGCCAGCACCAGGTTCTGCATGAGCATGCCGACGCCGACGCCGAGCACGGCCATGTGCACGCTGACCATGAACACGCTCGTGTTCGCGTCGATCGTGGCCAGCAGCAGCATCCCGCCGACCATGATCACGCCGCCGGCGACCAGGAACGCCTTCCACCTGCCCCACTTGGTGATCAGCTGACCGGCGACGGTCGACGACACCAGCAGGCCGAAGATCATCGGCAGGCTCATCAGGCCCGCCTGCGTCGGCGTCTTGCCCAGGCCGATCTGGAAGTACTGCGACAGGAACACCGTGCCGCCGAACATCGCCACGCCGACCAGCGCGCTGGCCAGCGTCGTCAACGCCACCGTGCGGTTGGAGAAGATCGTCAGCGGCACGATCGGGTCGGTCGCCCGCGACTCGACCCACACGGCCAGGCCCAGCAGCACCACGCCGGCCGCCACGAGCACCGCGGTCCACGCCGAGGCCCACTCGAACTGGTGGCCCGCCAGCGTCGACCACACCAGCAGCGTGGAGACGCCGCCGACGATCAGCACCGCGCCCAGGTAGTCGATCTTGACTTCCTTGCGCACGATCGGCAGGTGCAGCGTGCGCTGGAGCAGGAAGATCGAGGCGAGGGTGAACGGGACGCCGATGAAGAAGCACCAGCGCCAGCCCAGCCACGAGGTGTCCACCATGACACCGCCGATGAGCGGGCCGGCGACCGTGCCGACGCCGAACACCGCGCCGAAGATGCCCGCGTAGCGGCCCATCTCGCGCGGCGGGATCATCGCCGCCATCACGATCGTGGCCAACGCCGTCATGCCGCCCGCGCCGAGGCCCTGCACGACGCGGCTCGCGATGAGCACCTCGACGTTCGGGGAGAAGCCCGCGATGAGCGAGCCGACCACGAACAGGCCGAGCGAGAGCTGGATGAGCAGCTTGCGGCTGTAGAGGTCCGCGAGCTTGCCCCACAGCGGCACGGTCGCCGTCATGGCCAGCAGCTCGGTCGTGACGACCCAGGTGTAGACGGACTGCGAGCCGTGCAGGTCCGCGATGATGCGCGGCAACGCGTTCGACACGATGGTCGACGCGAGGATGGCCATGAACATGCCCAGCATGAGGCCGGACATCGCTTGCACGACGTCCCGGCGCGAAGTCGTGCCGGTTTCGGTGGACATCGGATCCCCCCAGTTGTCTTCGACTGTGACGCGGTGTTGCGGATCGGTGGTGCGCGCGGCTCGTGGTTCAGCCGCGGTGGCCGCGGGGCGGGTGGGCGAGCCCCGCGGCGATGAGGTCGAGCGTTTCGGCGAGCAGGTCGTGCAGCGGCGCGTCGGTGCTCGACCAGCGGGCCACCGCCACCCGGAACGCCGCGCCCGCCGCCGCGCCGAGCAGCTGCGGGTAGGTGTCGTCGGCGGGCAGGCCGACCCGTTCGGCGATGCCGGCGACCAGCTCGCGCTCCAGGGCCTCGCCGCCGGAGAACAGCCGGGCCAGCAGCACGGGGTGCTGCTGGACCACCCGCATCCGCCGCAACCAGAACTCCCGGTCGTCCGCCAGCTCCGCCGCGATCTCCGCCAGCAGCGCCTCCCGCACCGCCGCGCCGGCGGACAGGTCCGCCGGTTGGGCGAGCACCCTCGCGCGGACGCGCGGGCCGGCTTCCGGATCGGGACCGAGGACGGCGTCTTCCTTGCTGGCGAAGTAGTTGAAGAACGTGCGCGGCGAGACGTCGGCGGCGGCGCTGATGTCCTCGACGGTCACGTGGTCGAGGCCGTGCTCGGCGACCAGGCGGACGGCGGCGTGACCCAGAGCCGCGCGGGTCTGCCGCTTCTTGCGGTCGCGGAGCCCTTCGGCCGCCGGTGTGCTCACTCGATCAGGGTAGGAAAAAACCTGCACTTACTGCAACTTTGCAGGGACTGCACAGTTTGTGATCCCGCTCTCGCCCGCCGACCCCCGGTCGCGCCCATCCAGCACCCATCCCGCACCCCCGTTCCCGCGGCTTCCCGCCGCGGCCGGGCGATTCTGCGGCAACACCCGGGTCTTGCCGCAAGCCCCCTGTTGCGCTATAAGTTGGAGGTGGACAGGAGTGATCACCCCTCCTCCCCCCTCGCCGCGCAGGTCGACGGCACGTTCCCGCGATCACGTCACACCGACGGGTGACCGTCGACCGCCTTCGGGCGCGCCGGCTTGAAACGCCGCCACCGCACCGCGACGCTGGTGCCCCCGAAGGCATGGCAAGATCGACTCGCGAGGGAGGGCGATGCTCCGCAGCACTCGCCTGTTCGGCCCGAAGCGCCGCGTGACCTTCTCACTGCCCTTGGAGCAGCCGAGCGGGCCGGTGAGCGTGGTCGGCACGTTCAACGACTGGACCCCCGGCGTCCACGAGCTGGTCCCCCGCCGCGACGGCACGCGCACGGTGACCGTGATCCTCTCGCCCGGCACGCACCGGTTCCGCTACCTCGGCGACGGCGGCGTCTGGTTCGACGAGCCCGACGTGCCCACCGTCGACCCCGACGGCTGCGTGCTCACGATCGACGCGACGTGAACTGACCGTGGAAGCCGAACGGGATGGCGTGCGGCACGTCGGCCCGTGCGATCTCGGTGAACGTGGCCGCGTCGAGCACCAGCAGGCCGGACCGCCCGGCCTCGGCGTCGAGCACCACTGACAGCAGCACGCCGTCGTCCTCGGCCCGGCCCCCCGGCGTGGGCACGAACACCGGTTCGCCCGGGTAGCGGCCGGGCTCGTGCCACCGGCTGGTCCGCCCGCTGGAGACGTCGAGCTTGACGAGCTGGTCGAGGAAGTCGCGCGTGCCGTTGTCGCGGGAGCCGACGCCGTAGGCGTACCGGTAGTCGCGCCCGTTGTGCGACCCGTACGCGATGCGCGGCAGCTCGAAGGAGTCCGACGCGAGCCGCCGCGACCGGATTCCGCCGCCCGAGAGGTCGACCTCGTACCGCGTCGGGAACGCCGCCGGCAGCTCACCGTCGCCGCGCACCCGGTCCAGGTACAGCGCGTCGACCACGCCGGAGTCCGGGTAGGCGGCGATGTCCACGACGACCCGCCCGTCCTCGTCGTAGGCGTTGATGTGGTGGAAGGCGAAGAACGCGTCGGTGCGCTCGTCGGCGACCACCGAGCCGTCCCGCTGGTCGAACACCACGAACCGGGTGCCCAGCTCCGGTCGCCACCGGTAGTTCTCGATGAACGGCTTGGCGCGCAGGAGCAGCGACAGCGGGTTGACCACGAGCGGGAACACGGCCAGCACCACGTGCCGCTCGGTGACGGCGAAGCTGTGCATGTAGCCGGGGCGGTCGGCGGGCAGGGAGGCGAGCACCTCGCGGGTGCGGCCGCGTTGCCGGTAGATCCGGTAGACGCTGCGCCGGCCGAACTTCAGCACGTAGTTGACCAGGTCGCCGGTGAGCGGCGCCCGGTGCGGGTGCGCGGTGGTGACGTGGCCGGAGATCGCGTCGTCGTAGTCGGCGAGGCCGACGGTCGCCAGCGTCTCGCGGTCGAACTCCACCGCGAGGGGCGTCTCGGTGAGCGCGAAGTCCCGGTCGCCGTCGGACACGACGTTGACGTTGGCGTTCGACGTGCGGCGCAGCCGGGGGTGGGTGAAGAAGCGGCTGAAGATGGAGCGGCACGGGTCCGTGGCGAACTCGCCGAACGCGATGTGCCCGTCGTCGCGCGCCGCGCGGAAGCTCGGTGTCTCCAGGTAGCGGTTGCGGTAGGTCACGGCGCCGTCGGCGAAGCCGAAGCGGTGCAGCATCGCCAGGCCGTCGAACCAGTGGCGGAACGAGCCCTTGTCGGTCTCGAACTTGGCCGGGCCGTTGCGCACCAACGTGCCGGCCAGCCAGGGCGGCAGCTCGCCGCGCACCTCCAGGTCGACGTCGACTTCCCGGTCGAGGGTCTCGAACCCGGCCCGCACGCCCATCACGACCCACCTCCACAGAACGGTGTTACACAACAATGTTATAAAACACCGTTTTGCTTCAGCCGTCAAGCGTGACCTCGTCACCCCGCTCGTGCGCCCACCGGCCGAGCGCGTCGATCGGACCGAGCAGGCTGCGCCCGAGGTCGGTGAGCCCGTACTCGACCCGGTCCGGCGACACCGCCCGCACCACCAGGCCGGCGCCCTCAAGCCGGCGCACCGTCTCGGTGAGCACCTTCGGCCGGATACCGCCGATCACGCGACGCAGCTCGGCGGGACGGCGCGGGCCGTGGCGCAACGCGTGCAGCACCACCGGGTTCCAGGTGTTGGCCAGCAGGTCGAACGCCTGCCGGGCGCGGCAGTCGGCGAGGAAGTCCACGGGCGGCCCCCCTGGGTCGTGGACACCGTTCGGTGCCCGCCGGGCTTTCTAACGTCGACCCCAGCCAATCACTTCGACGGAGGAGGAGAGCGTGCGAATCGGTGTGCTGGGGTCGGGCGGGATGGCCGACGCGCTGGGTGGCCGGTGGGTCGGGGCGGGGCACGAGGTGGTGATCGGCGGGCGTTCACCGGAGCGCTCGCGGGAGCTGGCGGCCAGGATCGGAGCGGCGCCCGCGACACCGGCCGACGCGGTGGCGTTCGGGGACGCGGTGCTGCTCGCGGTGCCCGCGGCGGTGGCGGCCGAGGTGCTCGGGCACGCGCCGGGACGGGTGGTGGTCGACTGCACCAACTCGGTGGTGCCGGGCCGGTTCGTGCTGGACGAGCCGCGCGCCGCCGTACGACTCGCCGAGTCCTCGGCAGCGCACGTGGTGAAGGCGTTCAACCTGTGCCACGTCGACGTGTGGCGACAGCCGTCGCCCGCCTTCGAGGGCAAGCCGCTCGGGGTGCCGCTGTGCGGCGATTCGCCCGACGCGCTGGGCGTGGTGCGCGAACTGGTGCGGTCGACCGGGTGCGTGCCGGTGGACGGCGGACCGCTGGAGCGGGCCGAGCTGCTCGAGGCGATGACGGCGTTCGCCATCGGGCTGTGGGTCGGCGGCGCGGACGTGAGGGCGATGTTCCCGACAATTCCGTAAGCACTAATATAACAGCACTGTTGCACCTGGAGGAGGAACCGTGCTGTACCCGGAGATCGAGCCGTACGACCACGGCATGCTCGACGTCGGCGACGGGCACCACGTGTACTGGGAGGTGTGCGGCAACCCGGACGGCAAACCGGCCGTGGTGCTGCACGGCGGGCCGGGCTCGGGCTGCACGCCCCGCGCCCGGCGGTACTTCGACCCGGCCGCGTACCGGGTGGTGCTGTTCGACCAGCGCGGCTGCGGCCGGAGCACGCCGCACGCGGGGCACCCGGTCGTGGACCTGTCCACCAACACCACCGATCACCTGGTCGGCGACCTCGAACGGCTGCGCGGGCACCTGGGCATCGACCGGTGGCTGGTGTTCGCCGCCTCGTGGGGCTCGGTGCTCGGCCTCGTGTACGCGGAGCGGTTCCCGCACCGGGTGTCGGCGATGGTGCACGCGGGCGTGGCCACGGGCCGCCGGTCGGAGACGGACCTGTTGACCACGGGGTTGGGGCCGATGTTCCCCCGGGCGCACGCCCGGTTCCGCGAACTCGTGCCCACCGGCGACCCGGCCGCCGGGTACCTGGAGCTGCTCCTCTCCCCCGATCCCGCCGTGCACCGCCGGGCCGCCGAGGAGTGGTGCGCGTGGGAGGACGCGTTGCAGCCGCTGTCCTCCGGGCTGCGCTTCGAGGTCCCGGAGCACGCGCTGGCGTTCGCCCGGCTCGTCACGCACTACTGGGCGCACGGGTCGTGGCTGCCGGAGGGGATCGTGCTGGCGGAGGCGGACAAGCTCGCGGGCATCCCGGGCGTGATCGTTCAAGGAACGCTCGACCTGGGCAATCTGATCGGCACGCCGTTCGACCTCGCGCACGTGTGGCCGGACGCGGAGCTGGTCCTGATCTCCGAGACCGCGCACGGCGGCAGCGACGCCATGACCGCATCACGGCGCGCGGCTACTGACAAATTCCGGTAACACCCGGAAACTCGGTGCGATGCACTGGTGGCGGACCGCCCCCGGGGTGGTCGACGGTGGCGAAGGATTGATGTTGGAACGGTTCACCGAGAGCGCGCGCCGGGTCTCCGTGCTGGCACTCCAGGAGGCGCGGGGATTGGCCCACGCCGCCATCGGCACGGAGCACCTGCTGCTCGGGTTGGTCGGCGAGGGCGGCGCGGCGGCGTCGGTGCTGGCGTCGGTCGG
Organism: Saccharothrix sp. 6-C; assembly: GCF_016695385.1. NCBI lineage: Bacteria > Bacillati > Actinomycetota > Actinomycetes > Pseudonocardiales > Pseudonocardiaceae > Saccharothrix > Saccharothrix sp. 6-C. The sequence goes on from NZ_CP064192.1 coordinate 4,762,347, forward strand.
CGTGTCGCCGGCCGGGTGCCGGGCGCGGGTGCTGGAGGTGTCCCGGCGGGGAACGACACCCGTGTCCGGCCGGCTGCCGTTCACGCCCGGCGCGAAGCGGGCGTTGGCGGCGGCCGTGCGGGAGTCGCTGGCGCTGCGGCACCGGCACGTCGGCACCGAGCACCTCCTGCTGGGCGTGCTCGCCGCGGACGAGGGCGTGGCGCTCGACGTGCTGACCGGGTGCGGCGTGGACCTCGCCGAGGTGCGCGACCGGGCGTTCGCGGCGCTGGCCGGGATCGAGCTGTCCCCGGCGCGGCGGGCCGCGCGGCTGTTCCTGAGCTACCGGCGCCCGCACGACGTGCACCTCGCCGGGCGCATCGCGGACCGGCTGGACGACTTCGGCCGGGCGGTGGTGGGCGACGTCGGCGAGTGCGACGTGCTGCTCGCCGTCGTCGGGCCCGGCTGGACGCCGACCGACCTGATGCGCACCGAGGTGCGGCGGGCGGCGGAACGCGCGGTGCCGGTGATCCCGGTGCTGGTCGACGGGGCGGTGCTGCCCGCCGACCAGCTGCCGGGGACCGACCGCGTCGCCGATCACGTCACCGTCCGGCACGAGACGTTCCGGGCGGACGTGGCGCGACTGGCCGACGTGGTCCGCTACGCCCAGCCGGGCATCGGGTAGCCCGCCATCAGGTCGGCGACCTCGGCGGCGATCCGGTCGAGCGCCTGCCCGTCGTCCGCCGCCCGGATGGCCCGGTCGATCCACTCCGCGACCTGCGGCATGTGGTCCTCGGTGAGGCCGCGGGTGGTGATGGCGGCCGTGCCGAGGCGGACACCGGACGGGTCGAACGGCTTGCGCGGGTCGAACGGGACCGTGTTGTAGTTGGCCTCCACGCCCGCCCGGTCCAGGGCCTTGGCGGCGGGCTTGCCGCCGATGCCCTTGCCGGTCAGGTCGACCAGGACCAGGTGGTTGTCGGTGCCGCCGGAGACCAGGTCGAAACCGCGGTCGAGCAGGGCGGTGGCCAGCGCGCGGGCGTTCTGCACGACGGCGTGCGCGTAGAGGCCGAACGACGGCTCCGCCGCCTCGCCGAGCGCGACCGCGATGGCCGCCGTGGTGTGGTTGTGCGGTCCGCCCTGCAGACCCGGGAACACCGCCTTGTCGATCGCCTTCGCGTGCCCGGCGTCGGTGAGGATCATCGCGCCGCGCGGGCCGCGCAACGTCTTGTGGGTGGTCGTGGTGATCACCTGGGCGTGCCCGACCGGTGACGGGTGCGCGCCACCCGCGACCAGGCCCGCGATGTGCGCGATGTCGGCCGCGAGCACCGCGCCGACCTCGTCGGCGATCTGGGCGAACGCGGCGAAGTCGATGGTGCGCGGGATGGCCGTGCCGCCGCAGAAGATCACCTTGGGGCGTTCGGCGCGGGCCAGGTCGCGGACCTGGTCCAGGTCGACCACGCCGGTCTCCTGGCGCACGCCGTACTGGACGCTGCGGAACCACTTGCCGGTGGCCGAGACGCTCCAGCCGTGGGTGAGGTGCCCGCCGGCGGGCAGGGCCATGCCCATGACCGTGTCGCCGGGTTCCAGGAACGCCAGGTACACGGCGAGGTTGGCCGGTGAGCCGGAGTAGGGCTGGACGTTGGCGTGGTCGACGCCGAACAACGCCTTGGCGCGAGCGACGGCCAGCTCCTCGACCGGGTCGACGACCTGCTGGCCCTCGTAGTAGCGGCGGCCGGCGTAGCCCTCGGAGTACTTGTTGGTCAGCACCGAGCCGGTGGCTTCCAGGACGGCGGTCGAGACGTAGTTCTCCGAGGCGATCAGGCGGACCTTCTCGAACTGGCGGCGTGCCTCGGCCTGGACCAGGCGGGCGACCTCGGGGTCGGCTCCGGTCAACGACGGGATCGCGGGTTCGTGCACGACGACCTCCACGCGCGCGGGGGCGCTGCCGCAGCACCCAGGCGCGCGGTGCATCTCGGCTCAACGCTCCCCGGTGGTCGGTCCCACCCTCGGCACGCCAGTCGCGAACACCGGGAGCGTACCCCAGCGGTTCGCGCCGACCGGCGGCTTTCCCAGGCCGGACGGCGACGATTTGGGCGGAACGGGCCATTGCCGCGCCGGCCGGTCACCCATACTTTGTGGGTTGGAAAACTTCCAACCGGCCATGCGCAACGTCAGCACTTCCCCCTGCCCCCGAAAGGACTGACGTGCTCGATCGGCGAACGTTCGTGCTGGGTGCCGCCGCCACCGCGGCCCTCACCAGCGCACTACCGGCCCACGCGGCTGCCGCGGCACCCGCGTCGGACGCCGCGGAGAACCCGCGCAAAGCCGCGGGCGTGTTCCTCGCGCCCGACGGCACCCCCCTCATGTTGACCGAACAAGACGGCCAGTGGATCGTCGCGGACGAAGGCGGCTCGGTCCGCATCACCTCCGGCCTCGCCGGAGCCGACCTGGTCGACGTCACCCGTGACGGCTCCACCTGCCACGCGGTCGGCGCCTTGAGCGGCGACCCGATCGCCACGATCTGGGAATCCACCGACGGCGTCACGTGGCGCGAGGCACGCCGCCTGCACGGCGTGCGCTCCGAGTTCACCGCGGTCGGCGGCGGCCTGGCGTTCGGCTCCGTGCTCAAGCACGAGCGCGCCTCGGTGGTCCGCATCGCCGCCCGCCGCACCGCGTCGGGCTGGACCACCGTGCCCGTGCGAGGACTGGAGTGGACCGACGGCCTGTCGGCCACCGCCGTCACCGCGACGTCCGACGGCTGGGTGGTGGCGGCCGTCGACGTCTCCGGCACGGTCCTGCACACCTCGCGCGACGGCGTCACCTGGACGGCCCGCCCCCGCCTGGACGGTGTCGCCGTGCGCGGCCTCGCCTCGGTGGCCGGCCGCGTGCACTGGGTCGGCAACGAGGTGGTCGACGCCACCCCGCTGACCGGCGTGCTCGACGCGGACCGGACCAGTCCGGCCGTGCCGCGCGACGCCAAGGCACTCGGCGTCGCCGGCGCCCGTTCCGGCTGGCTCACCGGCGGCCGGCTGATCACCGCGGAGGCGACCCGATGATCACGTTCCAGCGGATCGACGGCACCCCCGTCTACTACTGGCGGTCCAGTCGCGGTGACACGACGCTGCGCAACTGGCAGGCCACGCAGGCGTTCTACGACTCCCTGGTGCTCTGGATCCGGGACCTGCGGTCGCTGTCGTCGGCGTACGGCAGCATCACCTACCTGGTGTCGGCGGGCTTCTACGTGAACAAGCCCGGCGAGCACGGCGCGGGCACCGCGATGGACCTCGACCACGTCCGGTGGAGCGGCGGGCAGGTGTCGTCGCCGCTGGACCGCGACCACGCCTCGGGCACGCTGGCCACGCGCCGTCGTTACCTGGCGGTGGACGCGGTGTGCCGTCGCCGGTTCCGGTACGCGTTGGACGGTTGGTACAACGCCGACCACGCCGACCACATCCACTCCGACTTCGGCGGCCTGCCGGTGCGGTGCGTGACGGGGTCGGAGAGCGACACGAAGTTCGTGCAGTCGCTGTGCAACAACTTCCAGAGCTCCGGTCTGGCGGTGGACGGCATCTGGGGCCCGAAGACGCAGAGCGCGTTCGACACCGCGAAGTCGCGGCTGGGCACCACCGGTGACCCGCACACCAGCAGCTCGGCCTGGCAGTCGTTCCTGTCGGCGGCGGCGCGGAAGGGCTTCGCGAACCAGGCGTTCTGACCGGCGCCGGCGAGTGACGGGCCCGTGGGTCGATCACGGCTCACGGGCCCGTCGCCGCGCTGACGTGGCTCAGGGCACGCGCGGTGGTGGTGTCGGTGGTCGAGACCAGGCCCGGCAGGCTGCGGCGGTCGGCGCGCGAGCGGGCGGCGAGGCCGACCACGACGACCGCGAAGAACACGATGCCGCTGTGCCCGGCGGAGATGAGCAGCAGGACCGGCAACCACCACACCAGGAACCGCAGCACGACCGCTCGGGCCGGCGCCTCGCCGCCCGTGCGCGCGTCGGCCAGGGCCAGGTGGAACGCGATCTGGCCCGGTGTGGCGCGGTCGGCGCGCAGCAGCGGCACGACGACCGTGGCGAGCACCGGCACCAGGACGCCCAGCGCGGCGCCGAACCAGTCCGACACCGCGACGTCGGTCAGCCCCGGCGTGCCCGTCCCTTCGCCGAGGAGCACGAGCACCGCCCGGCACGCGAACTCGACGAGCGCCATGGTGAGCAGGTCGCCCGCGAACGCCAACCCGCGGCGGAGCAGGCCGGGCGGCGCGGTGTCGGCCACCGGCGCCGGCACGGCCGCGGGCAGCAGCGGCCCGACCCGGCGCCCGAGCAGCCACCCGACGAGCGTGCCCGCCGCGTTGGTCATCAGGTCGTCCACGTCCGCGATCCGGTACGGGCACGGGTAGAGGCCGAACACCGCCGTGCCCTGCGTCGTCTCCACCGCGAGCGACACCAGCAGCCCGACCGCAGTCGCCACCACGACACCGCGCCGGAACCGGTAGCGCAGCAGGAAACCCAGCGGCACGAACAGCGCCACGTTCAACGCCACCTGGAGGAACGCGGGGCTCGTGGGCGAGTAGCCGGCGGCGGCGATGTCGTCCAGGGACGCGAACGGGTGAGGCTGCCAGTAGTCGCGCAGCGGCCGGCCGGTGCAGAACTCCCCCGTCACGTCGGGCAGCGGGAACAGGGTGAAGGCCACCAGGGCGCACCCGTACAGCGCGCCGGCCGTCGCCACGACCGCGGACCACCCGCGCAGCCGACCGTGACGCCGGTACTGCCAGTGCACCCACGGCAGCACCGCCACCGGCACCAGCAGCGCGAACAGCACCAGCGTGATGATCGACTCGCTCATCCGCACCGACACGGCGGCCACGCTAAGCCGTGCCCGCGCGCCTCGCTCGACGGTCACCTGATCGGGGGGCACACGACCGCGGACCACGTGACGACCGGGAACGGCTCGTCGGCGGCGGGAACGGCTCGTCGGCGGCGGGGGCGGTTCGGCGGCGGCGGCGGGGGCGGTTCGGCGGCAGCGGTGCGGCGGCGGCAGCGGTGCGGCGGCAGCGGTGCGGCGGAGGCGGTGCGGCGGCAGCGCGTGCGTGCGGCAGCGGAGAGGCGGTGCGGCGGCAGCGGTGCGGCGGAGGCGGTGCGGCGGCAGCGGTGCGGCGGGGGCGGTGCGGCGGCAGCGGTGCGGCGGAGGCGGTGCGGCGGAGGCGGGCGGTTCCCGTGCCATGATCAGCGCGGGCCCAACCCCGTCTTGCCGTCGAACAGCTCCCGCCACGCGTCGAGGTGGCCGGCGTGGCGCGCGGTCTCCTCGATCACGTGCAGCACGATCCGGCGCAGGTCGGTGGTCTCGTCACCCAGCGCGCCGGGGTGCCGCCCCACCGGGCGGGTGTCCAGCGGCGTGTCGGCGAGGACGGCGTCCGACCGCTCGCACTGGTCCCGGTAGAAGGCGAAGACCTCCGCCGACGACCGGGGCGTGGTGAGCGGCGCGGGGTCGTCCGGCCACGGCAACGGGTCGGCCCGGCCGTGGAGGATCTCCTGGAACCAGTGCCGCTCGGCGTAACCGAGGTGTTCGACCAAACCGAGCGGCGTCCACCCGGACGGCAGGACCGAGGTCGTCAGCGCGTCCTCGTCGAGGCCCTCCAGGATCGCCGAGACCACTCCCCGCTGCGCGTCCAGGAACATCGACAGCGCCGCCTTCTCGCCCTCGCCCACCGGCCCTCCCCCTGTCCGTCGGATCCGCCCGGACGTTAACAGGGGGCACCGACACCGTCGGGAGGCTGCGCGGGCTCGCCCGGCCGAGCAGCTCAGGTGACCCCGGGCCGGACGACGTCGTCGGGCCCCTTGTCCGGCCGCAGCCCGCGCCACGACGAGTGCCGCAGCCGTCCGTCGGCGGTCCGGGTCCGGTACTCGACCTCGCCGACCAGCTCCGGCCGCACCCACCGCGCGCGGCGGGCGTGGTCGGCGGGCACCGCGTCCACGAACGGCGACCCCGGGCACGCCAACGGCCGCAACCTCTCCTCCAACGCGAGCAACGCCGAGTGGGTGAACCCCGTGCCGACGTCGCCCACGTAGTGCACCCCGTCGTGGCACGGCACGCCGAGCAGCAGCGACCCGATCGTGCCCGCCCGGCGACCGTCACCGGGCCGCCAGCCGCCGATCAGCACGTCCTGCGTGCGCACCGACGGCACCTTCACCCACGCCGCCGAACGCCGCCCCGGCTCGTAGCGCGAGGCGATCCGCTTGGCGACCACGCCTCCGAGCCCGTAGTCCCCGGCCACCGCGAGCACGTCCTCGCCGCGCGCCCCGGTGAACGTCGGCGGCACGCGCACCTCCGGCCGGCCGCTCAGCCCGAGCGCCGCCAGCTCCAGCCGCCGTTGCGCGTAGCACGCGCCGAGCAGCGACCGGCCGTCCACGTGCAGCAGGTCGAACACGTAGTACACGACGGGCACGCGGGCCAGCAGGTCCTCACCCGGTCGGGCCACGTGCATGCGGGACCGCAACCGGCCGAAGTCCGGCTGCTTGCGCTCGTCCAGGGCGACGATCTCGCCGTCCAGCACGGCCTCGCGGTCACCCAGCAGTTCGGACAGCGCGCGCACCTCCGGGTAGGTCGCGGACACCTCCAGGTCGGTGCGGGTCACCGCGCGCACCTGCCCGCAGCGCGCGTAGGTGATCGCGCGGACACCGTCCCACTTGAACTCGAAGGCCCACCCGGGCCCCGGCGGGACCCTGCCCGGCGTGGCCGACATGGGCCGGATCAACCCGGGGGGACCCGACTCTGCGCGCAACGGCATGCGACCGTCCCTTGTAGACGGATCATGTCCCGCCCAGTGTCACCCGCCCCGCCCGGAGCCGCACATCGGCGGACACGATCGTGGCACCGGGCCGTCCGAACGTTCAACTCGGGTGTCCTGGACGTAGGACACGGGTGTTCCGGACGTAGGACACGCGCGGGTCGGGGAGGGCCCTCGCGGGTCAGCAGGTGGGGGCGGTGGTGGGGGCGCGGCGTTCGAGCATGACGGTGTCGCGCCAGACGCCGTGGTGCTCGGCGATGCGCTCGCGGACGCCGACGGTGCGGTAGCCGGCCGAGTGGTGCAGGGCGATGCTGGCGCGGTTCTCGGGGAAGATCGCGGTCTGGAGCGTCCACAGGCCGCCTTCGTCGGCGGCGGTGACCTGCTTGTGCAGCAGCGACTTGCCCACTCCCCGACCCCGGAAGCCGTCGCCGACGTAGACCGACGTCTCGGCGACGCCGGAGTAGCACGCGCGGGCCGAGACGGGGGTGGCCGCGGCCCAGCCGGCGACCCGGCCGTCGACGACCGCCACCCAGCGGTGCCCGGGCAGCCACTTCGCCTCCAGGGCGCGGCGACTCGGGACCTCGGTCTCGAAGGTGGCGTTGCCGGTGGCGATGCCCTCGCCGTAGACGCGGCGGACGTCCGCCCAGTCGTCGTCGGCCAGCGGGCGGACGGTGACGTCGGCGGGCAGGTCGGTCGGGCAGCACGGCCGCGTGACGATGGTGCCCATGACGGCGTCGGCGGCGTGCGGCAGGCCCGTGCAGCACGCCGGGTTGACCGACACCAGGGTGGCGGTGCCCTCCTTGCGCAGCCGCACGAACCCCACGTCGGCGAGCTTGCGCAGGTGGTGCGAGCAGGTCGACTGGCTGACGCCGACCGCCTCGGTCAGCGCGCCCACGGTGATCTCGCCGGGGTGGGTGGCGACGGTGTGCAGCAGGCGCACCCGGGTCGGGTCGGCCAGGCAGGCGAACCACTCGGCGTAGGTCGAGGCGTCCTCGGGCGCGAGGCCCACCGCGGGCAGCGTCGTCGTCATGCGCCCAGAGTATCGACAAACACCGATGGTTGCATCAATCTATGTTCCTCGATACATTGCTCCGCGTTCGATCGAGAAACACCGATGAAAGAGGTGCCTGGTGGACGAGCTCTCCGTGGTCGTGGTCGGAGCGGGGCCGGTCGGGTTGGCGGCGGCGGCGCACCTGCTGGAGCGCGGGCTGCGACCGCTGGTGCTGGAAGCGGGCCCGCGGGCGGGCGCGGCGGTCGCGCAGTGGCGGCACGTGCGGCTGTTCTCGCAGTGGTCCGAACTCGTCGACCCGGCCGCGCGCCGGCTGCTGGAGCCGACCGGGTGGCGCTCCCCCGACCCCGACGGCTACCCGACCGGCGAGCAGTGGGCGGCCGAGTACCTGGAGCCGCTGGCGCAGGCGCTGGGCGAGCACGTCCGGCTGAACGCGCGCGTGGTCGGCGTGGCCCGCCGGGGACGGGACCGCGTCGTGGACGCGGGCCGTGGCAGCGAGCCGCTGACCGTGCACGTCGAGGGCGGCGAGCGGATCACCGCGCGCGCCGTGGTCGACGCCTCCGGCACGTGGGGCGGGCCGAACCCGCTGGGCGGCGACGGGCTGCCGGCCGCCGGCGAGCGGGAGGCGGCGGACCGGATCGGCTACCGCGTGCCGGACGTCGTCGGCGAGCAGGCCCGGTACGCGGGCAGGCGGGTCGCCGTGGCGGGCAGCGGGCACTCCGCGCTCACCGCGCTGGTCGCGCTGGCGGACCTGGCCGAACGGCACCCCGGCACGCGCGTGACGTGGCTGCTGCGCCGCGGCGCGGTCGGCGCGGTGTTCGGCGGCGGCGAGGCGGACCAGCTGCCGGCGCGTGGCGCGCTGGGGCTGAGGGCGCGGGCCGCGGTGCGGGCCGGGCACGTCGAGGTGGTCACCGGCTTCCGCACCGCCGCCGTCGAGCGCGCCGGCGAACGACTGGTGCTGGTGTCGCAGGACGGACACCGCCTCGACCCGGTGGACGAGGTCGTGTCCCTGACCGGGTTCCGGCCCGACCACTCGTGGCTGTCGGAGGTGCGGCTCGGCCTGGACCCGGTGCTGCAGGCGCCGGCCGGGCTCGCGCCGCTGGTCGACCCGAACGTCCACTCCTGCGGCTCCGTCCCCCCGCACGGCGCAGCTGAATTGCGGCACCCGGAACCCGGCGTGTACCTCGTGGGTATGAAGAGCTACGGGCGCGCGCCCACGTTCCTCGCGCTGACCGGGTACGAGCAGGTCCGCAGCGTGGCCGCCGAGATCGCGGGCGACCACGAGTCGGCGGCCCGGGTCGAGCTGACGCTGCCCGAGACCGGCGTCTGCGGCGGGTCCGGCGTGTTCGACGTCGAGCCGGCGGCCTCCGGCGGGTGCTGCGCGACGCCGCGGGTGGCGGAGCTGACGCTCACCGCGCCGGGTGGCCGGGTCTGACCTGGCGCGGTCCGGCGTGCCGAGGGGACACGCCGGGCCGCGTCGCGTGCTGGTCGTGCTGTGCCTGACCCAGATCACCAGCTGGGGCGTGCTGTTCTACGGCTTCCCGGTGCTCGCGCCCGCCATCGGCGCGGACGCGGGCTGGTCCGGAGCGGTGGTCACCGGCGCGTTCTCGGTGGCGCAGCTGGTCAGCGCGGTGGTCGGGGTGCCGGTCGGCGGGCTGCTCGACCGGCACGGGCCGCGCGTGGTGATGACGACCGGGTCGCTGCTGGGCGTCGGCGCCCTGGCGGTGGTCGCGTCGGCCCGGACGCTGCCGTGGTTCTACGCGGGCTGGGCGCTGGTCGGCGTGGCCATGGCCGGTGTGCTCTACCAGCCGGCGTTCGCCGCCCTGACCCGTTGGCACGGCCCGGAGCGCCGGGTGGCCGCGCTGACGGTCGTCACGTTGGCGGGCGGGTTCGCGAGCACCGTGTTCGCGCCGCTCACCGCCGTGCTGGCCGCGCACCTGGACTGGCGGCAGACCTACCTGGTGCTCGCCGCGGTGCTGGCCGTGCTCACGGTTCCCGCGCACCTGTTCGGGCTCCGCCTGCCGTGGCCCGCCCACCCGGCCACCCCGGACACCCGTCGCCCGACCACGATCGCCCGCAGCGGCCCGTTCGTGCTGCTCGTGGTGTCGATGAGCCTCGGCGCGCTGGCCGTGTACGCGATCGTGGTCGCGATGGTGCCGTTGTTCGCCGAACGCGGTCTCTCCACCACCACCGCCGCCTGGGCGCTGGGCCTCGGCGGCGTCGGGCAGGTCCTCGGGCGCCTCGGCTACGGATGCCTGGTCGCGACGACGGGGGTGAAGGCCAGGACCGCCGGGGCGCTGCTCGCGGCGGCCGGCACGACCCTCCTGCTGGGACTGGTCCCGGGTCCGGCGGTCGCCCTGATCGGCGCCGCCGTGCTGGCGGGCGTCGTCCGGGGCACCTACACCCTCATCCAGGCCACCGCCATCACCGACCGCTGGGGCACCGCCCACTACGGGCAGCTCAGCGGCATCCTGCAGGCGCCGCTGAACGTCACCGCCGCGGTCGCGCCGTGGGCCGCGACCGCGCTCGCCGGGACGCTGGGCGGTTATCCGGCGGTGTTCACCGTGCTGGCCGCGCTGGGGGTGGTCGCGGCGGCGGTCTCCCTCAAGTCCGTGCCGCCCTACACTGTGGGCCGGGACTTCCGTGGGGGCCGCAGTGGCAGTGAGCAGTGACGCTTTCATCCGGATCGTGACCGCGCTCGTCGACGTCGAGCGCGCGGAGGGCGGGCACTACAGCTCGTTCAGCGTGCGCGGCAAGAGGTTCGGCTACTACTGGCCGGCCACGCAGACCGTCGGCCTGAAGCAGCTGCTGTCGGAGCAGCGGGCGCTGGTCGCCGAACGGCCGGACGTCTTCGAGGAGCAGTACACGTCCGGCGGGTTCGGCTGGGTGGTGGTCTACCTGGCCGGCGTCGAGGCCGACGAGCTGGCCGAGCTGGTCTTCGAAGCCTGGCGCCTGTCCGCGCCGGAGGAGCTGCTCTCCCGGGTGCCCGACCCCGCCCGGCAGGGACACCGCTGACGGTCGGCACGCCCACCGCGAGGCCCCACCCGGCACGCCACGAGACGCGGCGCCCGGTCGGGCGCGCCGGGCCGGGGCCCCGGTCAGTCGGTGCCCGCGACGAGCGGCTCCAGCACCACTTCGGGGTGCAGCCGCTTGAGCACGCCCAGGGCGGTGGAGTCGGGGAACAGCGCCAGGTGGGTGCCGTCGGCGCGGGTGAGGACCTCGCCGCGGTTGTTGTCGACCAGGGGCTGGTGCGCGGGGTCGGGCAGCCGCCGCACCACGGTGTAGGGCAGCCGGTCCAAGCGCACGGGCGACTTGAACTCGGCGTCCAGGCGGTGGGCGGCGACCTCGAACTGCATCGGTCCGACCGCGGCGAACACCGGCGCGCCGTCACCGCGTCGCGCCGAGCGCAGGATCTGCACGACCCCCTCCGCCCCCAGCTGCTCGATGCCCTTGCGGAACTGCTTGGACCGGCTCAGGTCCGCCGGGCGGACCGCCGCGAAGTGCGCGGGCGCGAAGCTGGGCAGGCCGGGGAACCGCACGGCCGGCTTGTCGGCGTAGAGCGTGTCGCCCACCCGCAGCGAGTGCGCGTTGACGAGCCCGATCACGTCGCCCGGGTACGCGACGTCCAATGTGGAGCGCTGCTGCCCGAACACCTGCTGGACGTACTTGGTGGCGAACGGCTTGCCGGTGGTGGCGTTGGTGACCACCATGCCCCGCTCGAACACGCCGGAGCAGACGCGGGCGAACGCGACCTGGTCCCGGTGCGACGGGTCCATGCCGGTCTGGACCTTGAACACGAACGCGGAGAACGGCGCGTCCAGCCCGCGGGGCCGCGCGTCGACGTCCGGGCGCGGGGTGGGCCGGGGCGCGAGGTCGACCAGGAGGTCCAGCAGGTGCCGCACGCCGAAGTTGAGCACCGCCGAGCCGAACAGCACCGGCGTGGCCGACGCGGCCAGGAAGCGGTCGAGGTCGAAGTCGCCGCCCGAGGCGGCCAGCAGGTCCAGCTCCTCCACCGCGCGCGTCCACTCGGCGCCTTCCTCGGCCTCCGCCCGCGCGGGGTCGAGGCGTTCCTGGGCGGCGGCCGTGGCGCCGCCGGCGGTGCGCGAGTAGCGGATGAACTGCCCGTCGCGGCGGTCCACCACGCCCCGGAAGTGACCGGCCTCGCCGACCGGCCAGGTCAGCGGCATCGGCTGCAACCCGATGCGCTCCACCAGCTCGTCGCACAGCTCCAGCGCGTCACGGCCGGGCCGGTCCCACTTGTTGACGAACGTGATCACCGGGATGCCCCGGTGCCGGCACACGTCGAACAGCTTGAGCGTCTGCGGCTCCAGGCCCTTGGCGGCGTCCAGCAGCATCACCGCCGAGTCGACGGCCGCGAGCACCCGGTAGGTGTCCTCGGAGAAGTCGGAGTGACCGGGCGTGTCGAGCAGGTTGACGACGGCGTCGCCGTAGGCGAACTGCAGCGCCGCCGAGGTGATGGAGATGCCCCGCGCCTTCTCCATCTCCATCCAGTCCGACACCACGCCGCGCCGGCCGGCCTTGCCGTGCACCGCGCCCGCCTCGGAGATCACCCGCGCGTGCAGCGCGAGCGCCTCGGTCAACGTGGACTTGCCCGCGTCGGGGTGGCTGATCACCGCGAACGTGCGTCGCCGATCCGCCTCCCGCAGCACGTCGGCGGGTGGGGCCGTCACCGAACCTGCGGTGGTCATTCGCTGTTTCTCCCGGACTCGGCTGATACCACAAAATCTACCCTCACGTTACGGTAGCCTCCGGTCGTGCCGCACCGGGTGCCACAATGGTCGAACGTATTGGGCGTCGGAAGGGATCTTGTGGGCGGGCACATGCAGATCGGCGAGGTGGCCGACCGTACTGGCCTGTCGCTGCGCACGATCCGCTACTACGAGGAAGTCGGCCTGGTCGTGCCCAGCGCCCGCAGCCAGGGCGGGTTCCGCCTCTACACCGAGCCCGACGTCGACCGCCTCCAGGTGGTCAAGCGCATGAAGCCGCTCGGCTTCCAGCTGGAGGAGATGCGCGAGCTGCTGACCATCCTCGACGCCCTCTCCGCCCTCGACGACGCCGACCGCGACAAGCACCTCGACCGCCTCGCGCAGTTCCACACCACGGCCGAGGAGCGCTGCGAGGAGCTGCGGGCCCAGTTGCGGATCGCCGAGGACTTCGCCGGCAGCCTCCGGGCCCGGCTGCCGCGCGGCTGAGCGCGCGGAACCCGGGGCGGCTGTGCGCGCGCGAACACCCTCACGTAACGTGAGGGTGTGACCATGGCTCGAACCTCCACCCCTCCCCCGGCCCTCACCCCCGGCGCGCTGCGCGTCATCGCCCTCGGCGGGCTCGGTGAGATCGGCCGGAACATGACCGTGTTCGAGCACGAGGGCAAGCTGCTCGTCGTCGACTGCGGTGTGCTGTTCCCCGAGGAGCACCAGCCCGGGGTGGACGTGATCCTGCCGGACTGGACCTGGATGCGCGACCGGCTGGACGACGTGGTCGCCGTCGTGCTGACCCACGGCCACGAGGACCACATCGGCGGCGTGCCGTACCTGCTGCGCGAGCGGGCCGACATCCCCGTCGTCGGCTCCCGGCTGACCCTGAGCCTGCTCGCCGCCAAGCTCGTCGAGCACCGCATCACGCCGGTCACGGTGGAGGTCAAGGAGGGGCAGCGGTTCGCGCGCGGCCCGTTCGACCTGGAGTTCCTGGCGGTCAACCACTCCATCCCCGACAGCCTCGCGGTCGCCATCCGCACCGCCGCCGGCCTCGTGCTGCACACCGGCGACTTCAAGATGGACCAGTTCCCCCTCGACGGCCGCATCACCGACCTGCGCGGCTTCGCCCGCCTCGGCGAGGAGGGCGTCGACCTGTTCCTGGTCGACTCCACCAACGCCGACGTGCCCGGCTTCACCACCTCCGAGCGCGACCTGGCCCCGGCCATCGACGAGGTGTTCCGCACCACGCCGCGCCGGGTCATCGTGTCCAGCTTCGCCAGCCACGTGCACCGCATCCAGCAGGTCCTCGACGCCGCCCACGCCCACGGCCGCAAGGTCGCCTTCGTGGGGCGCTCCATGGTCCGCAACATGGGCGTGGCCACCGAGCTGGGCTACCTCAAGGTGCCCGACGGCCTGGTGGTCGACATCAAGCGCATGGACCGGATGCCGCCGCAGCAGGTGACCCTGGTCTGCACGGGCTCGCAGGGCGAGCCGATGGCCGCGCTGTCCCGCATGGCGGGCGGCGACCACTCGATCCAGGTCGAGGAGGGCGACACGGTGCTGCTGGCCAGCTCGCTCATCCCCGGCAACGAGAACGCCATCTACCGGGTCATCAACGGCCTGACCGACCGCGGCGCGAACGTCGTGCACAAGGGCAACGCGAAGGTCCACGTCTCCGGCCACGCCAGCGCGGGCGAACTCGTCTACTGCTACAACATCGTGCAGCCGTCGAACGTGCTGCCGGTGCACGGCGAGGCACGCCACCTGCGCGCCAACGCCGAGCTGGCCGTGCGCACCGGCGTGGACCGCGACCGCGTGCCGATCGCCGCCAACGGCCACGTGGTGGACCTCCAGGACGGCCGGGCCCGCATCACCGGCAAGGTCGAGATCCACAACGTCTACGTCGACGGGCAGACCGTCGGCGGCGTCACCGAGGCCTCGCTGGCCCAGCGCCGGACCCTGGGCGAGGAAGGCGTCATCACCGTCGTGGCGATCGTCGACATCGACTCGCGCCGGCTCGCCGAGCCGCCGGACTTCATCGCGCACGGCTTCGAGCACGACGCCTCCACCTTCCGGCCCGCGATCCCCGCCATCGAGAAGGCCCTGGTCGGTGCGAGCGAACGCGGCGTCACCGACTTCGAGGAGCTCGAACGGCTGATCGCGCGCGAGGTGCAGAACTGGGCGTACCGGACCCACCGCCGCCGCCCGGTGGTCATCCCCGTGGTCATCGAGGCCTGAGAGCAGGCGGCACGGCCCACCGGCCGGCGGCACCCGGCACACCACCGCGGCCGCCGGCCGCCGCCGGTTCAGCTCGGGCGCGGACCGGGGCGGGTCGGCAACCGTGGCGGTGGCCCGGCCGGGGACGTGGTCCGGTCCTCCGGCGGGCCGCAGGCCGTCCCCACCCGTCACCGGCGGTGGCCGGAGAGCTTGCCCACCATCGGCTCACCCATCCGGGACCAACTGTCACGTCAGGGTAGGGTTCCCCCGGTCACGCCGGAGAAGCCGCGCTCGCGGCGCACCCGCACTTCCCGCCTACCACGAGGCAGGCACACCCGCGCCCGTCGTCGTGCGCCGGGCTCACCCCCTGTTCACCACGCGAGCAGCTCCTGCCCGCTCGCGCCCGAGTCACCGAGGTGACGCTTGCCCTCGTCCGAGGCCGCCGCACGCCCCACCCCGCTCTCGCGCATCCGCGTGAACTGGTTCGCCAACACCCGCGCCGACCTGCTCTCCGGCCTGGTCGTCGCGCTCGCGCTGATCCCCGAGGCGCTGTCGTTCTCGATCATCGCGGGGGTCGACCCCAAGGTCGGCCTGTACGCCTCGTTCACCATCGCGATCATCATCGCCTTCGCCGGCGGGCGTCCCGGCATGATCTCCGCCGCGACGGGCGCGATGGCGTTGGTGATGGTGCCCCTGGTGCGCGACCACGGCGTGGAGTACATGTTCGCCGCCACCGTCCTCACCGGCGCGTTCCAGATCGTGTTCGGGCTGGTCGGGGTGCACGGGCTGATGCGGTTCGTGCCCCGCACGGTCATGGTCGGCTTCGTCAACGCCCTGGCGATCCTGCTGTTCACCGCCCAGATCCCGCACATCACGGGCGGCGGTTGGCCGGTCGTCGCGCTGGCCGCGCTCGGCCTGGGCGTCATCTACCTGCTGCCGAAGCTCACCAGAGCCGTCCCCTCGCCGCTGGTCGCGATCGTGGTGATCACCTCGCTGACGGTGTTCCTGCATGTCGACGTGCCCACGGTGGGCGACATGGGCGACCTGCCCGACGCGTTGCCGTTCTTCGGCCTGCCGATGGTGCCGTTCACGGTGGAGACACTGGTGATCATCGCGCCCTACGCCCTCACGCTCGCCGTCGTGGGCCTGGTCGAGTCGCTGCTGACCGCGCAACTGCTCGACGACCTCACCGACACCGCGTCGAACAAGGGCACGGAGGTCCGGGGGCAGGGCATCGCCAACATCGCCACCGGCTTCCTCGGCGGCATGGCCGGCTGCGCGATGATCGGCCAGTCCATCATCAACACCAAGTCCGGCGGCCGGACCCGGCTGTCCACCCTGGCCGCCGGCGTGTTCCTGCTGGTCCTGGTCTACGCCCTCGGCCCGGTCGTCTCCCTCATCCCGATGGCCGCGCTCGTCGCGGTGATGGTCTTCGTGTCGATCAGCACGTTCGACTGGTCCAGCGTCACGCCCGCCGGCCTGCGCCGCGCGCCGCGCAGCGAGACCGCCGTCGTGGTGGTGACCGTCGGCGTCGTCGTGGCCACCCACAACCTCGCCCTCGGCGTGGTCGCCGGCGCCCTGCTGGCCGCGATCTTCTTCGCCCGCCGCGTCGCCCACCTGGTCGGCGTCTCGAGCGTCCTGGACCCCGACGGCCGCCTCCGGGTCTACGCGCTGACCGGTGAGCTGTTCTTCGCCTCCACCAACGAGCTGGCGCGCTCGTTCGACTACACCGAGGATCTCGACAAGGTCGTCATCGACCTCTCCGGCGCGCACGTGTGGGACAGCTCCGCCGTCGCCACCCTCGACACCGTCACCGCCAAGTTCGCGGCGCGAGGCGTCGAAGCCGAGATCACCGGCCTGAACCCGCACAGCGAACAGCTGCACCGCAAGCTCACCGGCTCGCACTGACCGGACCGCCCACCCGGTTGACTCCCGGCCAGTAGCTCAAGCATCATTGAGTCAATGAGCACTGACTGGCCTTCGGGAACGGTGGCGCGCGCACGCGTGCACGCGGCCCTGGGCGAGCCCGCCCGGCTCGCCCTGGTCGACCTGCTCGTGCTCGGCGACGCCTCGCCCGGCGAGGTCGGTCGCAGGCTCGGGCTGCCCAGCAACCTCCTCGCCCACCACGTGAAGCTGCTCGAGCAGGCGGGCGTCGTGGAGCGGTCCCGGTCGGAGGGCGACCACCGGCGCACCTACCTGCGCCTGCGCACCGCCGCGCTCGCCGACCTCGTGCCCAGCGTCCTGCGGCGGGCGCCGCGGGTGGTGTTCGTGTGCAGCCACAACTCCGCGCGCTCGCAACTGGCCGCCGCGCTGTGGAAGCGGCGCAGCCCGGTGCCGGCGGCGAGCGCGGGCACCCGCCCCGCCGAGCGCGTGCACCCGCTGGCCGTCGCCGCGGCCCGCGCGCACGGGCTGCCGCTGGCCCGTGCCCGCACCCACCACCTGGACGACGTGCTGCGCGACGACGACCTCGTGGTCGCGGTGTGCGACAACGCCCACGAAGAGCTCACCGACCACGACGACCGGCTGCACTGGTCCGTGCCCGACCCGGCCGCCGTCGGCACGCCGGCCGCGTTCGACGCCGCCTACCGCGACCTCGCCGACCGCGTCGACCGCCTCGCGCCCGCCGTCCGCCCCGCCTGAAGAGGGACCACCCATGCCCCGCCCGCTCCCTCACCGGCTGCTGGCCGAGTACCTCGGCAGCCTGCTGCTCGCCGCCCTGGTGATCGGCTCCGGCATCGCCGCGCGACGCCTCTCCCCCGGCGACGTCGGCCTGCAACTGCTGGAGAACGCCGCCGCCACCGCCGTCGGCCTCTACGCGATCATCCTGGTCTTCGGCCCGGTCAGCGGCGGCCACTTCAACCCCGTCGTGTCCGTGGTCGACGCCGTGTTCCGCGGCCTGCCGTGGCGCGACGTGCCGTCGTACGCGCTGGCGCAGGTGCTCGGCTGCGTCAGCGGCGCGGTGCTGGCCAACGTCATGTTCGACGCCGCGCCGGTCGGCATCAGCACGACCGAGCGCGCCACCGCCGCGCACGGGCTGTCGGAGGTCGTGGCCACCACCGGCCTGCTGCTGGTGATCTTCTCGCTCGTCCGGTCGGGCCGGGCCGCCCTCGCGCCGGCCGCCGTCGGCGCCTACGTCGGCGCGGCGTACTTCTTCACCAGCTCCACCAGCTTCGCCAACCCCGCCCTCACCGCGGGCCGCGTGTTCAGCGACACCTTCGCCGGGATCGCGCCCTCCTCCGTGCCGGTCTTCGTGCTGGCGCAGGTCGTCGCCATCGCGGTGGCCGTGCCGCTGCTGCGCGCGCTCCACCCCGTCCAGCCCACCACCGAGGCGCCCGCCGCGCCCGTCACCGAAGGACAGGTCCGTTGAGCCGCGAGCAACCCGAAGTCCTGTTCGTCTGCGTCCACAACGCCGGTCGCTCCCAGATGGCCGCCGCGCTCCTGCGGCACTACGCGCTGGGCCGCGTCACCGTCCGCTCCGCAGGCTCCGCCCCCGCCGACCGGGTCAACCCGGCCGCCGCCGCCGCGCTGGCCGAGCTGGGCCTGGACATCACCGCCGAGGCGCCGGCCAAGCTCACCACCGGGGACGTCGAGGCCTCGGACGTCGTCATCACCATGGGCTGCGGCGACTCCTGCCCCGTCTTCCCCGGCAAGCGCTACCTCGACTGGGAGCTCGACGACCCGGCGGGCCGGGACCTGGACGCCGTGCGCCCCATCCGCGACGACATCGACCGCCGGGTCAGAGGACTGCTCGCCGAGCTCCTCGACGCGCCGGCCTAGCCGTCGAGGAGCGGCCCGGCCCCGCCGTCACCCCGGTCGGGGGCCTGCTGCGACGATGGGCGGCCGACCCGGAGGTGGAACCCGATGAGCGCGCGTTTCCAGGAGCTCGACTGGCGTCAGACCCCGCTGGGCGAACTCGTCCTGCGCCGCCGCTGGGACCCGGTGTTCGACCGCGAGGTGCACGAGATCAAGCTCAACGACGAGTTCCTGATGTCGAGCCTGTTCACCGTGTCGGAGGTGGAGCTGGCGCGCCTGGCGCTCGCCGGCCTGCCCGCGCCGCTGGACGTCGTCGTGGGCGGGCTGGGCCTCGGCTACACCGCCCGGACCGTGCTGGAGAACCCGGCCGTGCGGTCGCTGGTCGTCGTCGACGCGCTCGGCGAGGTCATCGACTGGCACCGGCGCGGGCTGCTGCCCGGCGGGCAGGAGCTGGCCTCCGACCCGCGCTGCCGGCTCGTCCACGACGACTTCTTCGCGCTGGCGCGCTCCGACGGCGGCCTCGACCCGACCGACCCCGACCGCCTGTTCCACGCGATCGTCGTCGACATCGACCACTCGCCCCGGCACCTGCTGCACCCCGGCAACGCCGACTTCTACGAGCCCGACGGCCTGCGCCGGCTGGCCGCGCGCCTGCACCCCGGCGGCGTGTTCGCCCTGTGGTCCAACGACCCGCCGGACGAGGACTACACCGCGGCGCTGGCCGACCGGTTCGCCGAAGTGGGCGCGGAGGTCGTCCGGTTCCCCAACCCGCTGCAACAACGCGAGGCGACCGCCACCGTGTACCTGGCGAAGACGGCGGGCGGTCGCTGACGCGACCTCGGGCCGGACCGGCCGGGGGACGTAAGGTTGTCCGGTTGGCGTGGGGAAGAGCGGGGTTCGCCGGTGATGGACGTGGGGCGCTTGGTGGCCGGGCGGTACCGGCTGCGCGGGCGGGTGGGCGCGGGCGCGATGGGCGTGGTGTGGCAGGCGTTGGACGAGCGCCTGGACCGCGTGGTGGCGCTCAAGCAGCTCGTGGTGCCCGAGGGCGCCGACCCGGTGGCGGCGGCGGGCCGGGCGGCGCGGGAAGCGCGGATCGCCGCCCGGTTGCAGCACCCGAACGCGGTGACGGTGCACGACGTCGTGCAGGACGAGGGCAAGCCGGTGCTCGTCATGGAGTACCTGCCCGCGCGGACCCTCGCCGAGCTGATCGCGCGCGGACCGCTGCCCGCCGAGCGGGTGACGGCCATCGGGGCGCAGGTCGCCGGCGCGCTGGCGGCGGCGCACGCGGCCGGCATCGTGCACCGGGACGTCAAGCCGGGCAACGTCCTGCTGACCGACGACGGCACCGCGAAGATCACGGACTTCGGCATCGCCCGCGCGGTCGGGGACGTCACCGTCACCAGGACCGGGCTGCTCGCCGGCACGCCCGCGTTCCTCTCGCCGGAGGTCGCGCGCGGCGGCGAGCCGGTGCAAGCGTCCGACGTGTTCGCGCTCGGCGGCACCTTGTACGCGGCGGTGGAGGGCCGTCCGCCGTTCGGCGACGGTGACAACGCGATCGCCCTGCTGCACGCCGTCGCCGCGGGCCGCTTCCCGCCGCCGACGCGAGCCGGACCGCTGACCGACCTGTTGGCGGAGTTGCTGCGCACCGATCCGGCCGCCCGGCCGACGATGGCGCAGGCCGCCGACCGGCTGCGCGCGCTGACCGCGACGCGGCCCGCCGCGACCCGGCTGGACCTGAACCCGGCCGACCTGGCGCCGCGGCCTCCCGACCGGGGTCCGGCGGCACCGCCGGCCGCCCCGGTGTGGTCGGCAGACCCGCACCGGGCACACCCGACACCGCACCCGACCGCCCTGGCGCCCCGGCCGGCCCGCACCGGGCGGGTGGGGCTCGTCGCGGTGGCAGCGGCGGCCGTGGTCGGACTCGTCGTGCTGGCCCTGGTGCTGACGAACGGGAACCGGCCCGCCGACGACACCGCGGGCGCGAGCACGCCTGCGCCGTCCGCCACCACGGCCGCGTCGGCGCCCGGCGACGACCCCGGCCCCGCCCGCCTGGAACAGGCCGTCGCGGAGTACTACGCGTTGCTGCCGAAGAACACCGCCCAGGCCTGGGACCGGCTGGGGCCCGGCCTGCGCGCGCAAGGCCGCCCGCAGTACGAGAAGTCCTGGCGGGAGGTCAAAGCCCTCACCGTCAGCTCACCGCCCGCGGCCGCCGGGGCCGACACCGTCACCGTCGGCATCGACCTCACCGGTCCCGGGGGCGGGAAGACGCGCGAATCGCACCGACTGCGGCTCGTGGTCCAAGGCGGAACGCCGCTGATCGACGCGGACGAAGTCCTGTCGTCGCAACGCATCGACGACGCGGACGACGACCGCGAGGACAAGAAGAAGGACGACGACCGGAAACGCGGTGGCGGCAAGAGCGGCGAAGGCTGACCACAGCCCCCGGTCACGTGACGACTTCGCCCCACACCGTCTTGAAGCTCCTGTGCGGGTCCACACCCCACCGCGAGGCCAACCGGTTCACCAGCAGCAGACCGCGGTCGCGCAGTCCCCGACCGCCCGGCTTGCCCAGCACGGGCAGCAGTTCGGGGCTGGCGTCGTAGACCTCGACCCGCAGGACGTGCCCGCCGGACCGGTGGCTCAACCGCAACCGCCGCGGGGCTGTGGCGTGCTCGAACGCGTTGGTGAGCAACGCGTCGGCGATCAGCAGCAGGTCGAGCAGCGTCGGCTTGTCCAGTTCCGGGACGTTCTCGGTGATCCACCTCCGCGCGCGGCGCACCGGTGGAACGGTGTCCTCCAGATCGAAGTCGACGTGGTCACAGGACCCTTCGACGACGTTCACAACACGAGCCTTCCAACACTAGGAACTCCCCTTGGTGCTCAGGGCGTAGCCGCCGGGTTCCCCTGGGCCGCACCCGCAAACAGTGAGCGCGACCTCATCGCGAGTCCGCGCCGACCGGGATCAGGTGGTCGACCAGCCCGGAGGTCGCGTCGATCAGCTTGACGACCCGCGTGACCTCGGGTGACGCCACCAGCGTCAGATCCATGCCGTGGTCGCGGCACAGGTCCGCCGCGTGCAGCAGCACCGCCAGGCCCGCGACGCCCATGAACGTCACCCCGCCCAGGTCGAGCCGGATGCCGTCCGGCCCCAACCCGTCGCGCACGAGGTAGTCCTGGATCCGGTCCGCCGCCACGATGTCCACCTCGCCGGACACCGTGATCACCGTGGTGCCTTCGCCGGTGCGGCACTCGCAGGTGAAACCCGCGCGCGGACCGCGACTGCCGGATGTGGGGGTCACCGAATCGCCTCCCCTGTCGCTCGTGTGCAACCCAGCGTGGTGGGAACGATTCAGACCAGTGCGGGTCGCGGTGCGGGAGGGAGGTGCGGGAGGCCTGTTCGGACGCGGTCCCGGGATGGTTCGACGGTGTTCATAGGTCCACCCTCCAGCTGCCCTGTTTCCTCAAGGCACGAGTCAGGCGGTAGTACCCGGTGGGTCGACGGGCCAAACCCGGCGACTACTTCGGCGTGACCACGACGGACGCCTCGACGGGAACCGGCTCACCGGAGCCCGCGGTGACCGTGCCGCTGATGGTGCCGCCGACGGACTTCGGGCCCGCGAGCAGCCGCAGCACGAACACCACCGAGTCACCGGCCGGCAGCTCGCCCTCGGCTCTGCAGGTGACGGTGCCCTTTCCCGCCGGGCAGCCGACCGCCATCCGGGCCGCGCCCTCCAGCCGCAGGAGCGGTTCGCCCAGCAGGTTCCGGCCCGAACCCACCACCTGGAGGCCCTCCGGCAGCGAGAGCACCAGCGTGGTGGGTGCCAGGGGCGTCGGACCGGTGTTGTGGATGACGACGGGGAAGTCCACCGGCGGTCCGCCGATGGTCATGGTGAAACCGGCCGGCACCTCGGGAACCAGCGGCTGCGCAGGCGGGGCGACGGTCGTGGTGACGACGGCCGTGTCGGGTGCGGACGCCTCGCCGGAAGGCTGGTCGGACGGTTCGGCCGTGCTCTGCGGCGCGTCGGACTTCGTCGCGGGCACGGACGTCCCCGCGATGACCTCGGACGTCCCCTGGTCGGCCGTCGCCGCCGGTGGCGGCGCCTGCACCGCGGGCACCGCCACCGGGTGCCCGGCGTTGAGGCCCAGCGCCACGGCCGCGGCCATCGCGGTCGCCGAGGCCGCCATGCCGAGCCACTGCGCCGTCGTGACCGAGTTGGCCGCCGCCCCGGCGCCCGCCCCCGCGCCCGCCCCCACACCTGCGCCTGCGCCTGCGCCTGCCACCACCGTGCCCGCCTTCGCCGTGGCGGCGGTCGTGGCCAGGTAGCCCGAGACACCGGAGCCGAGCACCAGCGGCGCGACGACGGCGCGCAGCGTGCCGTTGACGTCGGCCAGTTCGGCGGCCATCGCGGGGCACGTCGGGCACTCGTCCAGGTGAGCCTCCACCTGCGCGGTCTCCCGCTTGGTGAGGCCTCCCCTGGTCCACGCGGCCAGCTTCGCGACGGTGGCGCGGCAGCGGTCCGTGGGGCTGTGCGCGAGGTGCGCCTGGAGGTAGGCGGTCTTGAGCCCTTCCCGCGCCCGGTAGGCCAACGCCGAGGCGCCGTTCGCGGTGAGCCCCAGCAGCTTCGCCAGCTCGGCGGCCGACTGGCCCTCGATCTCGGTCTGCCACAGCACCGTCTGCCACCGCTCGGGCAGGCTGGCGAACGCCCTGGTGGCCAGCGCCCGCTCCAGCGTCGCCACGGCCGGGTCGTGGAACGGCACCGTGGTGACCTTCTCCACGCCGGTCACGGCTTCCACGTCGTCAGCCAGCTTGAGCTTCTTGTCCCGCCGCGCCTTGTCGTAGGCGGTGTGGCGCAACGCGGTCAGCAGGTAGGCGCGGAACGCGGAGTCCGGTCCCCCGCCCGCGCGCAGCGTGTCGAGCACCTTGGCGAACGCGTCCGACACCAGGTCGTCGGCCTCGGCGCTCGACCGGGCCAGGTGGCGGGCCAGGTTGCGGGCGGCGCGCACGTGCCGTTCGAACAGCTGCCCGTACGCCTGGATCTCCCCGCCGCGCACGGCGTCGATCAGCTCCGCGTCCGACGGCGGCCGGGACGATCGCGGCACGCCCGACGAGCCGTGCGTCGAGCTCGCGTCGGCGTTGAGCGCGTGGTCCAGGTCGTCGCGCAGGGCGGCCAGGTCCGCTCGCGCCCACCGTTCCAGATCGCGCTCGTCGGGATGCCCGATCACCGGACGTCTACCTCCCAGCACGGTAGGTGAGCGATTCGGATCGGACCATATCCAACGCGCGGGCGTGGGATTCACCCCACCGGCTCCGCCACCACCCGGCTCGCGCCCGCCACGCATAGGGACCGCCGTATCGACCGTGACGACACTTCGGCACTCCGAACCGCCGGCGCCCGTGGGCGTCCCACGATTCATCGACGGCCCGCGCCGGCCGGCTACGTACACTTCGGCCGTGACGGGGAGCATCGCGGACGGTCAGCGGCGGGGCCGGCGGCGCGGCGAGCTGACGGTCGGGACGATCGCCCGGCTCGCCGGGGTGTCCAAGCCGACCGTGTCGAAGGTGCTCAACGGCCGGGCGGGCGTGGCGTCGGAGACTCGGCAACGGGTCGAGGCCCTGCTGCGCGAGCACGGCTACCGGCGCCCGGACGCCATCGCCCCCGCCGCAGTCCTCGAAGTGGTGTTCTACGGGCTCGAACGCCACATGGCGGTCGAGATCATGCGCGGCGTCGAACCGGTGGCGCGGGAGCGCGAGCTGGCCGTCGCGTTCACCGAGGTGGTCGAGCCGACGTCGCCCGGCCGGTCCTGGGCCGAGAAGCTGCTGTCCAGGCACCCGATCGGGGTGATCGCGGTGTACTCGGCGTTCACCCCGGAGCAGCACGCGCTGCTGGCCGCGAGCGCGATCCCGCTGGTGGCGCTCGACCCGTCCGGCGAACCGCTGCACGCCGTCCCGTCGGTCGGCGCGACGAACTGGAGCGGCGGCATCACGGCCGCGCGGCACCTGCTCGACCTGGGCCACCGGCGGATCGGCGTGATCGGCGGACCGATCCGTTCGCTGGGCGCCCGTGCCCGCCTGGAGGGCTGCCGCGCCGCGCTGGACGCGGCGGGCACGGCGCTGGACGACCGGCTCGTGCGCACCGGGGAGTTCACCTTCGAGCAGGGCCTCGCCCTGGGGCGGGAGCTGCTGACCCGGCCGGACCGGCCGACCGCCGTGCTGTGCGGCAACGACCTGCAGGCGCTCGGCGTCTACACCGCGGCGTGGCGGCTCGGCCTGCGCGTCCCCGAGGACCTGAGCGTGATCGGCTTCGACGACATCGAGGCCACGCGCTGGTGCTGCCCGCCGATGACGACCGTGCGGCAGCCGTTGGCCGAGATGGGCGCGACGGCCGCCCGGATGCTGCTCACCCTCGCCGCGGGCGGACCACTCGCCCAGCCGCGGGTCGAGCTGGCCACCACGCTCGTCGTCCGCGAGAGCACCGCGCCGCCGGCCTGAGCCCGAAGCGCGTCACGCACGGTCGTCGCAGAGCCGTGCGTCCCTCCGGCCCTTGTCTTCCGAACTGTTTCGCTCGATACTCCTAAATGTTTCAGCGCCGGCACGCGAGCAGGCCCAGGGGAACCCTCGGCGCCCACCCGGCACACCTGGTCCCGGAGGACTGACCCCTTCGCCCGAACCCGCGCCCCCGCGACCCGAAGTCGTGGTCCGGCGTGCCGCGGTCTCGATTGTTAGCGCTAACAAGACACTGACCCCACTGGAGAGGAGTCCGGGATGCGGCATCCCGCACGACTTCGCACCCACCTGTCCGCCCTCGCCATCGCCGGGTTGACCCTGGCCGGCACGACCGTCGCGCTGTCCGCGCAAGCCGCCGAGGCGGCGGGCTGCTCGGTCGAGTACTCGGTGACCTCGCAGTGGTCCGGCGGGTTCGGCGCGAACGTCTCCGTCACCAACCTCGGCGACCCCGTCGCCGGGTGGACGCTCACCTGGTCCTACCCCGCCGGTCAGAGCGTCACCCAAGCCTGGAACGCCACCGTGACGCAGAGCGGCGCCCAGGTCAGCGCCCGGAACGTCAGCTACAACGGCGGCATCGCCACCGGCGCGAGCGTCGCGTTCGGGTTCAACGGCTCGTGGAACGGCAGCAACCCCGCGCCGGCCTCGTTCTCCTTGAACGGCACGGCGTGCACCGGGAACGTCGGCCCCACCACGACCACCACCAGCAGTAGCAGCACGACCACCAGCACCACCACGACGACCACGACCACCACCACGACGACGGGGCCCGCGGGCAGCCTGCCGTCGAGCTTCCGCTGGTCGTCCACCGGCGCGATCATCGGCCCGAAGCCGGACTCGACGCACGCCAACGTGGCCGTCAAGGACCCGAGCGTGGTCTACCACAACGGCAAGTGGCACGTGTTCGCCTCGACCTACACCACCGGCTACAACCTGATGTACACCAGCTTCACCGACTGGTCGCAGGCGTCCTCGGCGCCGCACACCTACCTCGACCGCACCGCGATCGGCACCGGGTACAAGGCCGCGCCGCACGTGTTCTTCTTCGCGCCGCAGAACCTCTGGTACCTCGTCTACCAGACCGGCGACAACGCTTCCTACTCCACCACGACCGACATCGCCGACCCGCAGTCGTGGAGCGCGCCCAAGAAGTTCTACGCCAACGGGATGCCGCAGATCATCCGCGACAACATCGGCAACGGCTACTGGGTCGACTTCTGGGTCATCTGCGACACCACCAAGTGCTACCTGTTCTCCTCCGACGACAACGGCCACCTGTACCGGTCGGAGACCACGGTCGCGAACTACCCCAACGGGTTCACCAACACCGTGATCGCCCTCCAGGACTCCGACCGGAACCGGCTGTTCGAGGCGTCCAACGTCTACAAGGTCGCGGGCAAGGACCAGTACCTGCTGGTGCACGAGGCCATCGGCTCGGACGGCAGGCGCTACTTCCGCACCTGGACCGCGCCGTCGATCACCGGGCCGTGGACCGGGCTGGCCGACACGGAGTCCAACCCGTTCGCGCGCGCCAACAACGTCACCTTCCCGAACGGCGCCTGGACCCGCGACATCAGCCACGGGGAGATGCTCCGCTCCGGCGCCGACCAGCTCATGGAGATCAGCCCGTGCCGCCTGCGCTTCCTCTACCAGGGCATGGATCCCAACTCCGGCGGTGACTACAACCGGCTGCCCTGGCGGCTCGGGCTGCTGACCCAGACCAACTCCGCCTGCTGAGCCCGGGCCGGGCGCGGCATGACGAGGAGGGGATGACAGAAGCGTTGCAGGCCAAGAAGACTCGCTGAATTCCTTTAGCGACGGTCAAGCCTCGATGAGCGGCGCCGGACGCTCGCGGTGGCCTCGGCCGACCGGGCGTCGCCGGAGGGCGACTGTCCACTGTCGACTCCGTCGAAGGGGCCACGCTGTCGGTGCTCACCGGCGGGCCGGGACGCTCCGCACGAGGCGCACCGGTGGACATCGACCCGAGGCTCCACCGGTCCACGAGCCGGGAGCGCCCGGCTCGTGGACCGTGTGGCGGACGCGGACGCCTGCCGAGCACCCGCCGACGGGGTGGCCGGCGCCGCCCCGTCAGCGGTCCAGGGCCTGGGCGATGTCCCGCCACAGGTCGTCGGCGTCCTCGATGCCCACCGACAGCCGGATCGTGCCGCCGGTGATGCCGCTCGCGGCGAGCTGCTCCTCGGCCAGCTGCCGGTGGGAAGTGCTGGCGGGGTGCAGCACCAGCGTCTCCGTGCCGCCCAGGGACGGCGCGAGCCGGACCAGCTCGACGCCGGTGACGAACTTCCGGCCCGCCTCGACGTCCGCCACGTCGAACGAGAACGTGCTCCCGAAGCCGTCGAGGAACCTGGTCGCCACCACGTGGCTGGGGTGCGCGTCGAGGCCGGGCCAGTGCACCACGCGCACCGCCGGGTGCCGGGCCAGGCGGTGGGCCAGCACGCCGGCGTTCTCCTCGTGCTTGCGCACCCGCAGCGCCAGGGTCCGCAGGCCGCGGATGGTGAGCCAGGCCGCGAACGGGTCCGGGGTGACGCCCAGCTCGACCGAGTGCTGCCAGGTCGAGCGGTACCGGGCGTCGTCGGCGAACACCGCAATGCCGCCGGTCACGTCGCTGTGCCCGCCGAGGTACTTGGTGGTCGAGTGGACGACCACGTCCGCGCCGTGCTCGATCGGCCGGCACAGCAGCGGCGACGCGAACGTGTTGTCCACGACCACCAGGACGTGGTCCGGCACGGCGGCCCCGAGCGCGGGCAGGTCGCTGACGTGGCCGGTGGGGTTGGCGATGGTCTCCAGGTAGAGCACCTTCGTCTCGGGCCTCAGCGCCGCCCGCACCTCGTCCGGGTCGTGGCCGCCCACGTAGGTGACCGCGACGCCCCAGCGTTCCGCGAGGTCGCGCAGCAGGGCGAGCGTGCCGCCGTAGAGCGCGCCCTGGGCGATCAGGTGGTCGCCCGACTCGAGGTTCGCGAGCAGCACCGCGTTGATCGCGCCCATGCCCGACGAGGTGGCCAACGCGGCCGTGCCGCCTTCGAGCGACGCCACCGCGTCCTCCAACGCCCGGACGGTCGGGTTGCCGAACCTGGTGTAGACGAACGCGCCGTCCGGCCGGGTCATCCCGTCGGCGAGGGCGTCCAGGTCGTCGAACGCGAAGCTGGAGGTCTGGTAGAGCGGCACGGACAGGGGCGTGCTGGTCAAGGCGGGTACGGCGGTGCGGGCCACGCGGGTGTCGGCTTGCATGAACCGAGCATCGGTCATGAAGCGGTAGGGGTTGAGAGCCAATTCGCCTAGATTGGTCTCATCATGAAGCCAATTCCGGTCGACGACCTGGCGGGCAGGCTCGGGCGCTGGTCCGCCGGCCGGGGCTCGCTGTACCTCCTGCTGGCGGCGCGCCTGCGCGAGCTGATCGACGAGGGCCTGCTGCCGCCGGGGACGGTCCTGCCGCCGGACCGGTCGCTGGCCTCGGGGCTCGCGGTCGGCCGGACGACCGTGATCGCCGCCTACGACCTGCTCCGGCAGGAGGGCCGGTTGGCCCGGCGGCGCGGCAGCGGCACGTGGGTGTCGTCGGGCGGGCGGGCGGCGGCCCGCGAGGAGACCGCGAACCCGATGTTCGTGAACCTGCTGGAACCGCCTGACGGCGTGCTCCAGTTCGCCTGCGCCGGGCCGATGGCGCCGCCCGGCCGGCTGGTCGAGGCCCACCGGCGGGCGGCGGACCGGTTGGCGGGCGAGGACCTGGGCTACCACCCGTCCGGGCACCCGGCGTTGCGCGCGGCGCTCGCCGCCCGGTACCGGGACCTCGGCGTGCCGACGACCGCGGGCCAGGTCCTGGTGACGACGGGGGCGCAGCAGGCGTTGGCGCTGCTGACGCGCGCGCTCGTGCGGCCGGGTGACGAGGTGCTGGTGCAGGCGCCGACCTACCCGGGCGCGCTGGACCTGTTCCGGGAGGTCGGCGCGGTGGTCCGCGCGGACGACGACCTCGCGGGCGCGCTGGGCCGCCGCACGCCGGCGCTGGTGTACGCGATGCCCGCGTTCCGCAACCCCACCGGCTCGTCCCTGAGCCCGTTGGAGCGGGCGCGCCTGACCCGGTCGGCCGGCGACGTGCCGCTGGTGTTCGACGAGGTGCTGGCCGACCTGGACCTGAGCGGGGCGCCGGCGGCGCCGCCCGATCCCGGCGCGATCACGGTGGGGTCGTTGAGCAAGGTGGTGTGGGGCGGGTTGCGGGTCGGCTGGGTGCGGGCCGACGCGGCGCTCGTCGCCCGACTGGCCCGTTTCAAGGCGGTGCACGACCTGGGCAGCGCGGTGCTGGACCAGTTGGCGGCGGTGGAGCTGCTGGCGGACTTCGCCGCCGTGCGGTCCGAGCGCGTCACGGCGTTGCGGCGGCAGCACGGGCACCTGTGCGCGCGGGTGCGGGAGGAGCTGCCGGAGTGGGAGTTCACCCCCGCCGAGGGCGGTCAGACGCTGTGGGTGCGGCTGCCCGGCGCGGACGCCGCCTCCTACGCCCAGGTGGCGTTGCGGCACGGGGTGGCCGTGCTGCCCGGCAGCTCGCTCGACCCGACGGGCCGCAGCGCCGACCGGCTGCGGCTGCCGTTCACCGCTGAACCGCCGGTGATCAGCGCCGCCGTCACCGCGTTGGCCGCCGCCTGGCGCGCCTTCGGCGTCGACCACCCCCACCGGCCGCTCGTGCCGTCGATGTCGGTGTAGCGCCGCGCCCCCGCGAGTCTGGGCCCCCGCCTCGGCGACCCGCCACCGGGGAATGGTCGGCGCCGCCGTGGCCGCGGCGGCGCCGACCTGGCATCACGCGCGCTCGAGCACGTAGCCCGCGTTCTTGACGGCCGTGGTCACGGCCTCGACGTCGGTCGTGCCCACGACGCGCAGCGTGGCGGCGTCGAGGTCGAGCTTGACCCGCGTGACACCGGGCACCCGGCGGGCCGCGTTGGTCACGCTGGCGGCGCACCCCTCGCAGCTCATGCCCTTGACCACGAACTCGAGCCCCGCCTGCCGCGCCTCGTCGGAGAGCGCCCCGTTTCCCTCGGACATGCGGTTCATCCTCCGAATCCATACCCACCAGGGGTATGACGTGAGCCTACCTCCGCCCGCCCCGGCCGGACCTCTCGCAAATTGCCCATTCCCGACGACCCGTCATAACCACCCGGCGTCGCGGGCGCGCAGCAGGGTGCCCGGCTTGCCGTGCCCGGTCAGCACCAGCACCCGGCACTCCGGCAACCGCTCGTGCAGCCGCCCGGCCGCGGTGAGCCCGTCCACCCCGGCAGGTCGGTCAGCGCCACCGGCGCGCGGCGGATGAGGTGCATGTCCTCGGCGATCAACGCCTTGATCACAACGTCTGCCCCGGGCACTCGCCACGACGCGCCCGGTGGTCACTGCGCCGCCCACCTGGAGCCCGGGTTGAGGGCCGACGACGTCCGGGGCTTCTTCCGCGCCCTTCGCTGACGGTCCGGCTGCCGTGCGGCCGGCGTCGCGGGTGCGGGGCCGCCCGGTGTCGTGGGCGGCCCCGCACCGCGTCACCGGAACAGGCGCAGTGGCACGGCCTCCGCCATCGCGGCCATGCCGGCGTCGTTCGGGTGCAGGTGGTCGCCGCTGTCGTAGGCGGGCAGCAGGCGATCGGGAAGGTGCGGGTCGCGGACGGCGCGGTCGAAGTCGATCACGCCGTCGTACTCCCCGCCGGTGCGGATCCAGTGGTTGACGGTCTGGCGCGCGGCCTCGTTCTCGGGGCTGAAGAAGCCGAAGGTGTCGCCCCGGAACGGCGTGATGGTGCCGCCGTGGATGCGCAGGCCCTGGTCGTGGGCGCGGGCGATCAGCTGCCGGTGCGCGCCGATGATGTCCTGCGCCGTCACCTTCTCCGTCAGCGGCGCGCTCGTGCCGGGGTGGCCGAGGTCGTTGACGCCGAGCAGCACGACGACGTGCCCGACACCGGGCTGGGCCAGCACGTCCCGGTCGAAGCGGCGCAGGGCGGCCTGCCCGAAGTACGCCGCGTAACCCTCCGCCGGGTGGCCGGCGGGCGGGTTGGGGTCGTGCAGCAGCCGGTTGCCGCTGATGCCCTCGTTGACCACGCCCAGGTGCCGCAGGCTCCGCTCGTCCTGGAAGCGGCGGGCGAGGACGTCGGGCCAGCGCCGGTTCGCGCCGCGCGTGGTCTCCGCGCCGTCGGTGATGGAGTCGCCGAACGCCACCACCGTCGAACCGCGCTTGCCGCCCGTGACGCTGACTCCGGTGAGGAAGTGCCACTTGCCGAGCACGGCGGTCGGGGTGATCTCCGCGCGACCGGTGACGTTGCCCGCCGCGACGTACCCGTCCTGGAACGGGAACGCGTGCACGGTGTTCCCGAGCGTGCGCTGCGGCAGGTGGATGCTGATCACGAGGTCGGAGTCGGCGTCGACGGGCAGCGCCACCGGGTCGCTGAGCAGCGGCGTGCCGGGCGGCAGGGTCGCGGACGGGCGTCCGCCGAAGCTCAGCCGCCGGTCGCTGCCAGGCTGGACCGCCGAGCCCGTGCCCGCCCGCCGGGCGACGTGCGCCTCCCCGATCACCAGCGGCTGCGAGCCGAACTCGTTGGACAGCCGCACGCGGACCGTGCCGCCGCCGACGCTGAGGCGCACGACCTGGCGCAGCGTCTGGTCCTCGAACGCCGTGGTGTCCGAGGCGGGGACGGTGGTGGGCGAGGTGGCCCACGCGCCGACCCAGGTCGGTCGCGGCGACGCGGAGGCCGCGGTCGGCAGCAGGAGCAGCAGGGCGGTCACCGCCGCCGTCGTGGCACGCTTCACGGTTCGCACTCCTCAGCGACGGGCGGGACGGTCGAAGCGCCAGCCGTCGGCGCGCAGTTCGGGGATGAGCCGGGCCACCGCGTCCACGGTCTGGCCGCGCTCGTTCGGGCCGTCGTGCATCAGGACGACCGCGCCGTCGGTGAGGCCGTCCTTCACCCGGCGCACCAGCTCGTCGACGCCCGGCGGCTCCCAGTCGCCGATGGCGAGCTTCCAGCCGAGCGGGGTCATGCCGAGCTTGGCCGCGACCTGCGGGCTCTGCCCCCAGCTGCCGTAGGGGGCGCGGAAGTAGCGGATCGGCACGCCGGGCGCGGCGCGGTGGATCGCCGCGCTGGTCTGCCTCAGGTCGGCCTCGATCTGCTCGGGCGTCCACTGGCCCATGTCGTCGTGGTGCATGCTGTGGTTGCAGAGGGTGTGCCCGCCCGCGACGATCTTGCGCACCAGCTGCGGGTTGGCCTCGACGTAGTCGCCCCAGAGGCAGAACACGGCCTTGACGTGGTGGCGGCGCAGCACTTCGAGCAGGCGTGGCGTGTCGGCCGGGTTGGGCCCGTCGTCGAAGGTGAACGCGACCGTGCGGCCACCGTGCCGGGTGGAGTCGACGATCACCGGTTCGTCCGCGCTCGCCGGCGCCGAGCTCAGGCCGAGCACCAGGCCAGTGGTCAACAGCACCGTTCTCCACCGCATCGCGAAACCCCTTCCATCGGGCGAGCGCTGCCACTATCCGGTCGCGATCAACCCACCTACCAGACGTTGCGCGGAAGTTTCGAGTCTCAACTGGCCGTCACCGCGACGGCGGGTCCCCACGCCGCCGCGAGTTCGGCGGGGCGGGGTCCGTGCCCGAGGCGCTCGACCTCCCGTGACGCGCATGGCGTATTTACATCGTTGATACAACGTTGCAAAACTATCCGGAGCCGAAGTCGACGACGACCGGGAGCCGACATGTCGATCCGACGTCGCACGTTCCTCACCGCGGGCACCGCCGCGGCGCTCACCTCGGGCGCCGGCACCGCCCTCGGCGCGGCACCGCCCCCGGCCACCGCGCAGGCCGGCCCGTTCTACCCGGCGCATCGCGCGCCGTTGCGGCCGGCCGCCTTCCTCCGGTTGCCGCCCGGCGCGGTGCGGGCGCGCGGCTGGTTGGCGACCCAGCTGGACAAGCAGCTCGACGGCCTGAACGGGCGCCTCCAGGAGGTCTCGCACTTCCTGCGCTTCGACGCCACCGGGTGGGTCCGCCCCGAGCTGGGCGGCTGGGAGGAGGTGCCGTACTGGCTGCGCGGCTACGGAGACCTCGGTTACGTCACCGGGGACGCCCGCGTGCTGGGCGACACGCAGCGGTGGGTCGAGGCGGTGCTCGCGACCCAGGCGGCGGACGGGTTCTTCGGCCCCTCGGCGTTGCGCGGCTCGCTCAACGGCCACGCCGACCTGTGGCCGCACATGCCGATGCTGCACGCCCTGCGGTCGTGGGCGGAGTTCCACGACGACACCAGGGTCGACCGGGCGCTGACCCGGTTCTTCGCCTTCACCGCGCGCCAACCCGACGCGGTGTTCGCCGACGGCTGGGGCGCCACCCGCTGGGGCGACACCATCGACGTGGTCCTGTGGCTCTACAACCGCACCGGCGACACCGCTCTGCTCGACCTGACCCGCCGCATCCACCGGTTCTCCGCGAGCTGGACCGGCGACCTGCCGACCCTGCACAACGTGAACATCGCGCAGGGGTTCCGCGAACCCGCGCAGTTCTCCGTGCTCTCCGGTGACGACGCCGACCGCGCGGCGGCCTACCGCAACTACGACACCGTGATGCGCCGGTACGGGCAGTTCCCGGGCGGCGGGTTCGCGGGCGACGAGAACGCCCGGCCCGGCTACGGCGATCCCCGGCAGGGCTTCGAGACGTGCGGCGTGGTCGAGTACATGGGCAGCCACGAGCTGCTCACCCGGTTGACCGGCGACGCCGTCTGGGCCGACCGCACCGAGGACCTGGCGTTCAACCTCCTGCCCGCCTCGCTCGACCCGGCCGGACGGGTGGCGCACTACGTCACGCCCGCCAACGCCGTGCGGCTGGACGACGTGCCCAAGCGCCGCCGCCAGTTCCAGAACGGCTTCGCGATGCTGGCCTACCAGCCGGGTGTCGACCAGTACCGCTGCTGCCCGCACAACTACGGCCAGGGCTGGCCCTACTTCGTCGAGGAGATGTGGCTGGCGACCGCCGACGGCGGTGTGGTGGCCGCCCTGTACGGCCCTTCCGCGGTCACGGTGAAGGTCGGCGACGGCACCGCGGTCACCATCACCGAGGACACCGCGTACCCGTTCGGCGACACCATCCGGTTCCGGGTCGCGACACCCCGGCCGCTGTCGTTCCCGTTCGCGGTCCGGGTGCCCGGGTGGTGCGCGGACCCCGTGCTGACCGTCAACGGCGCGGCGGTGGCCGTCCAGGGCGGTCCCCGGTACGCCACCGTCACCCGGACCTGGTCCGACGGCGACACCCTCGTGCTGCGGCTGCCGATGGCGCCGCGCACGCGGACGTGGCCCGACAACCACGGCGCCGTCTCGGTCGAGTACGGCGCGCTGGCGTTCTCACTGCGCGTGGAGGAGCGTTGGACCCGCTACGGCGGCACGGAGGCGTGGCCCGCGTACGAGGTCGCGGCGGGTTCGCCGTGGAACGTGGGCCTGGTGCCCGGCCGGCCGATGTCCGTGACGACCGGCGGCGACGTCGACGACCCGTTCACCCTCGGCACCGCGCCGATCAGGATCACCGCGAAGGCGCAGGACATCCCGGACTGGACCGCGGACGGCGAGGACGTCGTCGCCACGATGAGCGACAGCCCGGTCGCGACCGGGGCGCCGGTCCGCGACGTCACGCTGATCCCGGCCGGCGCCGCGCGGCTGCGGATCACGTCGTTCCCGCTGACCGGTGGGTCGCGCGGCTGGGGCACGCCCGGTGTGGTGCTGCGCGTGCAGAACAAGAACAGCGGCAAGGTGCTCGCCGTGGACGGCGCGTCGACCGCGAACTCGGCCAGGGTCGTCCAGTTCGCCGACGTCGGGACCGCCGACCACGCGTGGCGGCTGGTGGACCAGGGCAACGGCCGGGTGAAGGTGCGCAACGAGAACTCGGGCAGGGTGCTCGGCGTCGACGGCATGTCCACCGCGAACTCCGCGCAGGTGGTGCAGTTCGACGACAACGGCACCCGCGACCACCTGTGGGACCTGGTGGACGACGGCGACGGCTGGTTCCGGCTGCGCAACGCCCACTCCGGCAGGGTGCTCGGCGTCGACCTGATGTCCACGGCCGACTCGGCGCGCGTGGTGCAGTACGACGACAACGGCACCGCCGACCACCTCTGGCGGGTCGTGCCCGACGGGCCGGTGAAGATCCAGAACCTGAACTCGACGAAGGTCCTCGCCGTGGCCGGCACGTCGACGGCGGACTCCGCGCGCGTCGTCCAGTTCGGCGACACGGGCACCGCCGACCACCGCTGGCAGTTCGTGCCCGACACCGACGGGTGCTTCCGCATCCGCAACGCCCACTCCGGCAAGGTGCTCGGGGTGGACCGGATGTCGACCGCCGACTCGGCGATCGTCGTGCAGTTCGCGGACAACGGCACCGCGGACCACCGGTGGCGGTTGCGGGCGGGCACGGACGGCCTGTGGCGGGTGCAGAACGCGAACTCGGGCAAGGTGCTCGGGGTCGACGGCATGTCGCACGCCGATTCGGCCCAGGTGGTCCAGTTCGGCGACACCGGCACCCCCGACCACCTGTGGCGGTTGCTGCCGGGGTGACCGCGTCGTGGTGCAATCACCGCGTGACGACGACCGCCCAGCTACGCGAGACCGCGATGTCCCTGCCCGAGGTGGCCGCGCACGACCGGGCGTTCACCGTGCGGGGCGAGCGGTTCGCCTCGGTGGACGAGCGCGACCGCGTCGACCTCCACCTGCCCGCCGAGGAGGTGGACGCGGTGCTCGCGGCCCACCCGACCGCCGAGCGGCTGCCCCTCGGTGTGCGCGTCCCGCTCGGCGACGTCGACGGGCAGCGGCTCGACCACTGGGTGCGGCGGGCGTGGCTGTGGCGGGCGCGGGAGGACCTCGCCGCGCGGGCGGTCGGAGCCGGGACCGCCGAGCCGGGTGAGGTCGGCGACCTGCCCAAGGGCATCGGGCGGCCCGCCGCGCGGGCGCTCGCCGCCCTCGGCGTCACCACGCTCGCCCAGGTCGCCCGGCTGAGCGACGCCGAGCTGCTCGCCGTGCACGGCGTCGGCCCGAAGGCCGTCCGGGTGCTCCGCGAAGAGCTCGGACGCTGAACGGCCGACCTCAGAACGTGTAGTTCACGACGAACGCCGGGTGGTCCGTGCGGTACATGGCGTACTCCTGGGTCGAGACGAACGTGAGGGTGCGGGCGATGACGTGCTGCACGTCGCCGTCACCCTTGCGGAACCAGCCCGACGGGACGCAGTTCTGCGCGTTCGTCGCCGAACCGGGGCTGTACCTCAGGTTCAGGTCGCCCACGACCACGTGCCTGGTCGTGGCGGAGCCGGTCGGGTCGTGGGACAGCACGGTCGCGGGCACCAGCTCCTTGCACTGCGCCAACGCCGTCGCGCCGGTCGTGCTCAGGTGGGTGGTGCAGGCGGTGAAACCGCGCACCTCGCTCAGCGCGCACGCCCAGGCGCGGACCTCGTCGCCGCCGTCCTGCGCGGTGTAGGTGTTCTGCCCGCTGGTCCTGATGCCCTCCTTGACGATGATCCCGCTGCCGTACGCGCCCCGGCCGGCCGAGCACTCGATGTCGGTGTTCGTGGACTTCCGGCGGGCGAACGCGAACTGGTACTCGGCGGTGGCGCCCGCGGCGGCGGTCAACCGGGGCAGGTCGGACAGGCACACCTCGTTCACCGACACGACGTCCGGCACGCGGCGCTGGATCATCGCCACGGCTTCGTCCACCGCCGACCCGCCCTGGTAGCACCCGGCGGCGCCGCTGTTGCAGAGGTTCATCTGCAACACCTTGAACGCGGTCGCGGCGGAGGCGGGCGCCGTCACCAGCCCGCACAGCAGCAGCACGGCCAGGACGGGACCGGCGGTGGCGCGTGGGAGGCCCATCGACCCATTCTGTCCCGCCGCACGCGGTGTGACCAGGGTTGATACCTTCCCCGCATGGCGTTCACGCTGGAACAGCTACGGGGTTTCGTAGCCGTCGCCGAGGAGCTGCACTTCAGCCGGGCCGCCTCTCGGCTGGCGATGACCCAGCCGCCGCTGAGCAGGCAGATCCAGAAGCTGGAACGGGCGGTCGGCGCGCAGCTGCTGATCCGGGACAACCGGCGGGTCACCCTCACCGCGGCGGGCGAGGTGTTCCTGGTCGAGGCGCGGCGGCTGCTGTCGCTGGCCGACACCGCGCCGGAGCTGGCCCGGCGGGTGTCGTCCGGGTCCAGCGGCGTGGTGCGGGTCGGGTTCACCGCGGCGGCGACCTACGGCATCCTCGGCCGGCTGCTCGACGAGCTCGCCGCGCAGCTGCCGGACGTGGACGTGGAGCTGGTCGAGCTGGTCACCCGCGAGCAGGTCTCGGGACTGGTGAACGAGGAGATCGACCTCGGGCTCGGCCGGCCGCCGTTCGACGACTCGACGTTCGGCTCCCGGCTGCTGCACCGGGAGCGGCTGCTGCTCGCCGTGCCCGGCGGTCATCCCCTGGCGGCGCTGGGACGCGCCGCGACGGCCGCCGACGTGGTCCGCGAGCCGGTCGTCATGCACTCGCCCACCGACGCGCGGTACTTCTACGACCTGGTCGTGCGCACGGTGCCGATCGCGCCGGAGAACACCGTGCACACGGTCAGCCAGGTGCTCACCATGCTCTGGCTGGTCGCGGCCGGCCGCGGGGTCGCGTTCGTGCCGGAGTCGGCGGCGCGGCTGCGCATCGACGGCGTCGAGTTCGCCCGGCTGGAGACCGCGGTGG